>CAWABU010000011.1:0-511751 GCA_963780345.1 uncultured Acidimicrobiaceae bacterium | reverse complement strand
GGCGTAATCGGCTGCTCGTCCCTGTTGCGCGGCAGCCCGAAGCAGGGTGGTCATGGCTGGGCCTTCGTCGAGGAACATTCGGACGTAGCCCTCCGCCGCCGCCAGCGCCAACGCCTGTTCCAGCGCGGCACGCGCAGCGGGGACGTCGCCTCGCGCCGGTGGTCGAGCGCCTGCAGCACCGTGATCTCGATGACGCTGCCCGTGCGATGTCCTTCCTTCGCGGCGGCCAGGAGGCGCTCCAACAGCCCGGTCGCTTCGTGCCTTGGCCCGTCCGTGCGCCCCGCGGTGTTCTGGGCAAGGAGGATCCTGGCCAGAGTGATGTGCTCGAACTCGTGGAGGTAGCTGAGCGTGTCGGTGGCGGAGAGGTGCCGGTCGTGCGCCCAGGCGAGCGCGTCGCCGATCTTGTCCTGGGCGAGCTGGACCCGTGCCCTCAGCGCCGCGACCGGCCGCACTTCAGGCGAGTAGTCCCCTGTTAGACGCGCTCGGCTTCGTCGAGGAGGTTCTCCGCGCCGGCCAGGTCTCCTTGGGCCTGCCGTATCCGGGCCAGCGCAACCCGCGACCGGTAGGCGTTCTGCGGGAGGCCGGCGTGTTCGCCCAGCTCGCTGCTGGTTTGGAGGTGCTGCTGGGCGGCGTCGAGATCGTTGCGCTCTCGGAGCAGCTCGCTCATGCCGACGTGCATGTCCGCGCGCCCCGCAACACGAGCGGCGCCTGCTCGGCCGCAACCTTCAGTCCTCGCTCGTAGGTGGCCATCGCCTCGCCAAGGCGGCCCTGCACGATCAGAATGTCCGCCAAGGCAAGGGACAGACCGAGAGCGTCGGACAGGTTCCCCGCCTTTTGCAGGCTCGGGAGCGCTTCGGTGTACCGGCGGTGGGCGGCGTCGAGATCGCCTTGGGTCCAATGCGCCAGGGCGAGCAGTGCGGCCGCCGAGCCCCGCCCGAGGTGATCGTCTTCGGCGGCGAGCTCGAGCGCCCGGCGGGCATGGGGATGGTGCCGGCGGCGTCGCCGCGCAGCAGCGCGATTCCGGCCCGGTAGACGGCGATCTGGTTGGGGAGCCGCCTGAACAGTTCGTGGTCGATGACGACCATCGCCCTCGCCGCGATGTCCGGGTCCGCGGCAACCCGCCGGCCGCCTCTAGGCAGTGTTCGATGTCCTGGAGCCGCTCTTCGACGCCTTCGATGTCGCCCCTGACCATGTGCGCGGCGACGACCGCGATGGCGAGCACGGGCCTGACGCGGAACAGCTCGTCGGGAAGGGCCTCCAGCCACCGGCGGAAGGTGGCCTCCTGTCGCGCCCGGAAGGCGGGCATTGCGGCCATCTCGATGAGGTCGGCGGCTCGCTCGAAGTCTTCGCCGTCCAACGCGTGGCCGATGGCCGCCGACTGGTCGCCGTTTCGGGCGTACCAGTCGCTCGCCCGCCGGTGCAGATCGCGGACCTGGTCGGGCTGCTCGTCGAGGAGGCGGGCTCGCAGCACGTCGGCGAAGAGATGGTGGTACCGGTACCAAAGGCGCCGGTCGTCGAGCGGGACCAGGAACAGGTTGGCCCGATCGAGGGCCTCGAGCATGGCCCGACCATCGTGCTGACCCGTGACGGCATCGCAGAGCGAGCCGTTCAGCCGGCTCAGGATCGACGTGTGGAGCAGAAAGCTCCGAACATGCTCCGGCTGGCGCTGCAAGACCTCACCGACCAGGTAGTCGACGATGTACCGGTCGTCGCCCGCGAAGCCGGCGATGAAGCCGGCGACGTCAGCTCGTCCCTGCATCGACAGCGCGGCCAGTTGGAGCGCGGCGATCCATCCTTCGGTGCGTCCCTCCAGAGCGGCGACGTCGCCGGAGGTCAGCTCCAGTCCCATCACCTCGTGGAGATACGACGCGGCCTCGTCGAGCGTGAAGCGCAGGTCATTGGCCCGGATCTCGACGAGTTCGCCCCGGGCTCGCAGGCGCGCCAGCGGCAACGCGGGGTCGGCCCGACTGGCGATGACCAGCCGGATCGGGGGCGGGAGGTGCTCCACCAGGTAGATCATCCCGTCACGAATGTGGGGCTCCTCGATGACGTGGTAGTCGTCGAGCACTACCACGACCTGGTCGGAGAGGGCGGCGAGGTCGTTGAGCAGCGTCACAACGAACGCTTCGGTCGGCGACTCCGTCGAAGACAAGAGCGCGAGCGCGCCCTGCCCGACTCCTGGCACCGCCGTCCGTAGCGCCGCGATGAAGTACGCCCAAAACAGCACAGGGTCGTTATCGCTGGGGTCGAGCGAGAGCCACGCAATGAGGCGTCCACCGGCAGGACCGGTCCCTAACCAGTCGGCCAGCATCGTCGTCTTGCCGAACCCTGCCGGGGCCGACACCAGCGTCAGCGCCGACTCACCAGCCCGTCCCAGGCGCTCGGTCAGCCTCGACCGGGCCGCCAAACCTCGACGCCGAGCGGGGGCGTGAAACTTCGTCTCGAGCAGAGGACTCGTCACGACAGCCCACAGCCGCCGACGCCACGAGCCAAGCGACCGCGCGTCTCGCCGACGGCGTGCCCGACCCGTGTCCCCGTTGGAGTGAGGTTCGGCATGCCGTCCGGTCGAGTTAGTCCCAGACTCGTTCCTTCCGCTTCTTCTCCGACGCGCCCGCGCTGGCCGTCCTTCTCGGGCGGCAGCGATGCAACGGGCCCCAGCGGTGCCTGAAGGGCTTGCGCGGCCCGAATAGCCCGAGCGCTCCGCTTGGAGGTCATGTTCGGGACGCTACGGCAGGCCTGGGACGGCGGCTGGGGACCTGCGCATCTTGGGCTTCTCCCCGGCGGGATGGACGGCCAGGACGAACGCTTCTCGCAGGTGTCCGTGGCTGGGGGTGCGTGAGGTGTAGCGGACGGTTGCGCTGAGGCAGTCGTTCGGGACGGTGACGGTACCGGTGGGGTGACGGCGACCGTAGCGGTGCAGCAGGTCGACGAGATCCTGTCGCTCCTTGTCGGCGATGGCCAGGGTAGCCACGGCGATCGGCTGGTCGTCTTCGGCCAGGATCAGGCCGCCCGGCCGAGACGGTCCTCACCATCCGCCATCGCGGTGAGTGCGGCATCTGTCGTCCGGTTGCCATCGGGAAGCTGAGACGTATGAACTGCGTCGTGACCGGCCGCGCCCAAAAGCCCGACCAGCCTCGCCGGGAGTTGGGCGTCGATCAGGAACTTCACGCAGCGCCGAGCGGCACCCGGCGCTGAGCGGACACCAGCGCCCCGAACTCGAGCGCCGCCAAAAGATCGTCGCGCTCGAGATCGGGATGGTCTTCGATGATCTCCGCGATCGTCATTCCCGACGCCAACAACTCCAACAGGCTTTCGACCGGATATCGCAGCCCGCGCACCGTCGGCTTACCGTGGCAGATCGAAGGGTCAAGCGTGATCCGCTCCAGCCTCGACACGGCTGTGAACCTACCGCTGCTCCATCCCGTCGCTTGCCGGATGATTCCAGCCCGTCCCTATCCGTACCGAACCGTTCACGTTAGAATGTCAAGTCCCGGTACCCGCTTTACAGTTTGGCTCCGGTAGCTGCTTTACACCGCTTTGGGTCGGCGGGGTCGACCACCGGGATTGGCGAAGGCTCCGTGTTCTTTGGCCGGGTCGTGGCGGGCTGCGTGGACCCGGACGACCCGGTCGTCGACAGAAAGCTGGACTGACCCGCCGACCAAGGTGACGGTGATGGGCTGGCGGGCCCACATCCGCCCGGCCCGGTAGGAGACCCCAGCGAAGTTGACACTGCCGTTGGCGTCGGCGCGCCGGGTCACCGAAGGTCCGGCCGCGGGCCGGCGAGCTACCGCTCGTCGCGTGGTCGCACGCGGTGGTCGGTCCAAGGCAGCCTGGCCGCGCTGCACGTGGGTGGCGATGAGGACCTGGCGGTGAAAGATCTCTACCAGCCCGCCCGTCACGACCACCTCGACCAGCTCGCCGGCGAAGGTGGCCCCGACCTTGTAGGAGTACTTGGCGATGCTGATCCGCCCGGCCCGGTCGACCCAGCGGGTCACCCCGCCGGGACGGGGGCCGGCCAGGCCGATCGGGCTGCGCCCACCGATCTCTCCGGTCTCGGTATCGACCGGCTCGAGGCGGGGGCGGGCCAGACTGAACCGTTCGGCCGGCGGCCGGTCCCCCAACGACTGGTGCGGCCGGGTCGTGTTGTACTCGGCCACCCACGCATCCAACGCCGCCTGGGCTTCGACCACGGTCTGGTACTGATAGTCATGCACGGCCACGAACTCCTTGCGCCAGGTCTTGTGGAACCGCTCGACCTTGCCGGTGGTGGTCGGCGAACGGGGCGCGGTCAGAAGGTGGCGCACTCCGTTCTGGGCGCATATCCGATCAAACAAAGTCGGCCCCGGGCCGGTCCCGAAGCGGGCCGTGAACACCTTGCCGTTATCGGTCAGGATCTGGTCGGGCACCCCATGCGCCTTAAAGGCCGCCTCCAGCCGCTCACACACCGGCCGGGCCGTGGCCCGCACCATCAACGCCGCCGACACACAAAACCGGGAGTGGTCATCCACCCCCGTCAGTGCATACAACTCGGTCCCATCGGCCAGAAAGAACCGGCCCACCAAGTCCATCTGCCACAACTCCATAGCCCGGGCCCGCTCCCAGCGCTGGTAATCCTCCCGCCGCCGGCGGCGCCGAGCCACCTCGATTAGCCCGTGACGGACCAGACAGCGATAGATCGACGACCGGCCCGGCAGCGGCTGCACCCCCGCCGCCCCCAGCCGGGACAGGATCGTCCTGGGACCCCAACCCGGATGCGCCAGACGCATCTCGATCACCGCCGCCTCCAGCTCAAGTGCCATCTGATGTGGACACCCATCCGGCCGCGACGACCGATCGGCCAGCCCGGCCAGGCCCCGGTTGGCGTAAGCCCGCAGCCAAGCGTGCACGCTCTGGCGCGACACCCCGAACCGGCGAGCCACATCCATCACCGCCGCCCCGTCCAACACCTCCAACACCGCCCGATGCCGTTGCTCCACCCGACCCAACTCCACCAACATGCACACGGCCTCCTTCGGACCTGTAGGCGCGAACAACCCACAGCGAAGAAGGAGGCCCCGACAAAATGGTGGACCCTCAGGTCAGCACAGGTGTCAAGCAGGTGCCGGAGCCACTGTCAACCAGGAACCGGAACCGCGTCCCCAACCTGTCAACCAGGAGCCGGAGCCACAGTGTCAAGTATGAACCGGGCTCGTACACCGTTCACGTTAGAACTCGTTAGAAGATCCGTTAGAAGTCTGACCGGAGAAACAAGAAAGCCCTGGCCGAGCAACGCTCTGACCCGGGCTTTTGTAGTGGCGGGGGTTGGATTTGAACCAACGACCTTCGGGTTATGAGCCCGACGAGCTACCAGACTGCTCCACCCCGCGGCGGTCCGGACAGACTAGCACCACCGTCGGTGCGACCGTCCAGCGAAGCTGGCGCCAGCGAGCGTTGTGGTCGGCCACCAACCGCCGGGCCGGCATTCCCGCGACCCGAAGTTCGCGGGAGAGGGAGGGAGCAGGGCGGTGTCAAGACTGAGCCGCCGTGTCGCCCCACCCCTCCGGGAGCGTCGCCGTCGAGCACCCGCGCTCGTGGAACGCAGGTGACTCCGGTCGCCAGGGCTGATGAGCTTCCCCACCCCGCAGGCACTCCGCCGCGTCCCCCGTCTCGCATCCGTCGACCCCCGGCCAGGCTGGTCAGGATCCCACTTACCCGCTGAGTTCAGGCTGAGCGGCCGGGACAACCGGCCAGGGCTCGAAGCCTCCGGCTCATAGCCCCAAGGGTCACCAGTGGAGGGCCAGCCGGGGCGTCAGCGCAGGCCGAGCCACCGTCGGTAGGCGGCGAGCAGTCGTGCCGTCTCCGCGGTGAGCGGCCCCGATACCACGTCCGCCAGAGCTACCCGGTAACTTTCCCGATCGCGCCGACACACAGCAGTCAGCCCACGGCGCTTGTGCCCCTCGAACTCCACCCTGGTGATGTCCACCGGCGTCCCAACGACCTGGGCCTTGATCGGGAACCGGGCCACCTCATGAAACGCTTGTTCGAAAGCCGTGAGCTGTTCGTGCTCGCCGTAGGTATCCTCCAGGATCTCGTCAAGAAGGTCGTCGAGGTCGTCGCTCATCTTGACCAGCGAACGTAGTACGGCCCCGGACCGGGTCTCCTTCAGGCCACACCGGGAAGCCAGTCAGCCACGGTGAGCGACCGCAAAGCCCGGGTTTTGCATGCCGGCACATGGAGGGCCAGCCACCCTGCGGCCTGGCCTCACGGGGTTGCACGCGGAGGGATCCACGTAGGACACGGGGCCAGTGGGGTCCTGGCCCGGAGCCATGGCCCGATCCAGCAAGCCAGACACGCTGAAACCACCACCGAGATGACCGTCCCACCCACCAACTAAGGTCCGCGACGAACGCCGACCCAAGGAGGGCGCACCCATGGCCAGCGAGCAGGCAGAGGCACTCAAGGCAATGATGATCGACATGCGGGCCCAGCGAGCAGACATGCCCGCGCCGACCCTGGAGGAGATGCGGGCCAACAGCGGGATGATGGGCGAGATGACCGGCGAGCCGGAGGGGGTGACCTTCACCGAGGTCGATGCCGGTGGGGTGCCCGCTATCTGGGCCGTTCCCGCCCAGGGCGCCGACGACCGGGTCCTCGAGTACCTCCACGGCGGCGGCTACATCCTCGGGTCCGCGGAGACCCACAAGCGGCTGGCCGGCCACCTGGCCAATGCCATCGGCTGCCGGGTCCTCGACGTCGACTACAGCCTGGCCCCCGAGAGCCCCCACCCCGGCCCGGTGGAGGACAGCGTCAAGGCCTACCGCTGGCTGCTCGACCAGGGCTACCGCCCCGAGCACATCGCCATCTCCGGGGACTCCGCCGGCGGCGGGCTCACCCTCGCCACCCTGCTCAAGCTCAGCGCCGATGGCCTCCCCCAGCCGGCGGCCGCCGTCCCCCTCTCGCCCTGGACCGACATGGAGGCCCTCGGCGACTCGATGCAGACCAACGCCGATCGGGATGTGCTGCTGCAGCTTGACGGGTTAAAAGGGATGACGGACATGTTCCTCGCCGGCACTGACCCCCGGGACCCGCTCGCGTCCCCACTGCATGGCGACTACAGCGGCGTTTGCCCGTTGTACATCCAGGTAGGCGCCGACGAGATGCTCCTCGATGACGCCCGCCGGGTCGCGGCCAAGGCCCAGGCTGACGGGGTCGAAGTGCAGCTGGACGAATTCCCCGAGATGCAACACGTCTTCCAGATGGCCGCCGGCAACATGCCGGAGGCCGACGACGCCGTCGCCCGCATCGGCGCCTACCTTCGGCCCCGCCTGGGCCTGGGCTGACCCCGACCACCACGGCGCCACCCACCGCCGAGCCCCCCGCCCGCCGCCAAGGCGGCCGGTGGCCTGGCCGCGGCCGCCTACCTGCCGGGTCGGGGTCTGGGCCGAATCGCTCCACCCCCGGGCCAGAAGTCGACGGACCCGCCGCCCGCCGCCAACGCGCCCGGTGGCCCGGCCATGGATGACTCCGAGCTTCGCCAGCGCGCCCTGGCCATCCTCGAGGCCAACCACCGCGACGGCTACACCGTGCCCGCCCAGGGCCTCTACCCCTACCAGTGGTGCTGGGACTCGGGCCCGATCGCCCTGGGCTGGGCCGCGGTCGGGCGCTGGGACGACGCCTGGGGCGAGCTGGAGCGGCTGCTCTCCGCCCAGTGGCCCTCCGGAATGGTGCCCCACATCGTGTTCTGGAGCCAGGACGACACCTACTTCCCCGGGCCCGACGTCTGGGCCACCGGCCGTCACCCGCCCACCACCGGGCTGACCCAACCTCCGTTGCCGGTCAGCGCCGCCGCCCGGCTGTTCGAAGCGGACCCGGACCGTGACCGGGCCGGCGAGCACATCCGCCACCTCTGGCCCCGGCTGACGGCCTGGCTGGCCTGGATCGGGCGGGCCCGCTCCGGCCCGCACGGGGCCTGCGTCATCGTGCACCCCTGGGAGTCCGGGATGGACAACTCACCCTCGTGGGATCAACCCCTCGCCACCGTGCCCGAGGCGACCCACGTGCACATCGAGCGCCGCGACGTCGCCACCGTGTCGGCCAAACAGCGGCCGTCCACGCGCGAGTACCGCCAGTATCTCGGCATCGTCGAGGCCCTTCGGGCCGCCGGCTGGGACACAGAACGCCAGGCCCAGGACGGTCCGTTCGCCGTGGAGGACCCCTCCTTCACCGCCATCACGGCCCGCGCCGCCGCCGATCTGGCTGCCATCGCCGACCGGGCCGGGGTGGACGGCAGCGAGCCCGGCCGCCTGGCCAACGCCGCCCGGGCGGGACTGGACGCCCTCTGGGACGACGACCTCGGCTGGTTTCGCCCCTACGACCTGCGGAGGCGCAGCCCGGTCGGCCCCGTCACCTCGACCGGCCTGGTCGCCCTCTATGCCGGCGTCGCCGAGGTCCCACGGCGCCGCATGACAGCTCGCCTCGCCGCCTGGGGCCACGCCCTCTCGACTGCGATCACGACCACCGACCCGGAGGATCCGTCCTTCGATCCCATCCGCTACTGGCGCGGCCCGGTGTGGGTCCTGGTCAACTGGCTGGTCGCCGACGGCCTCCGCCGCACCGGCCTACCCGAGGACGCCGGTCGGGCCGAGGCCCTGAGGCTCACGACCCGTGCTCTCGTCGAGCAGGGCTTCTCCGAGTACTACGACCCCCGGGACGGCGCCGGCATCGGCGGCCAGGGCTTCTCCTGGAGCGCCTCCCTCACCCTGGCCTGGCTGACGGTATAGACCCGGCTCGGGTCCGGCCGCCTGCTCCTCCCTGCTAACCGGGTCAGGCCCCGCTACAGCAGGCCCGGCGCCGGTCCGGCCGCCTCCTCCACCGTCAGCTCGGCCGCAGGGTCGGCCTCCAGCCGCTCGTCGGGTATCGGCGCCCCGCTCCGGACCGAGCGCCCGTAGGTCCCCGCCGCGAGCCGGGCTTCCGCCCGCCCGATGGCCTGCAACCGATCCTGCAGGCCGGCGGCCACCGCGTCGTCCGTACCTTGCGAGGTCAGCGGTTCGGCCGGATCGGCCCAATCGACGTCCTGCTCATCCTCGACATCACGGTTGTCCGCCCGGTCGATACGCAGCCCGGCGATCAGCCCCTCGACCCGGGTGCGTTCGGCGGCCAGCAGCTGACCGGCTCTCTCGTTGTCCACGGGATCATTGTCGCCGATCAGCGCCCAGCGTTGGCCCACCTGGTTGAGCAAGGCCGCCGGCCCCACGATTCCGGCAAGTTCGTCGTCGTGCACAGGACGGTAGGCGCCGCTGAGCCGGCCCCACCCGGTCGGCAGGTCCCGCCGGCCGCCCTGCTCGGCCGCTGTTCCTCGTGGTCCAGGGGTCGGGCGACCCGCCTGCCCAGCTGTTCCAACCGGCAATGTTCCGATCAGCACATTGCCACCTGGTACAGTACCCACGTGCCCCCCAGGAATCCCTTCCACTACGGCACGCCGGTCGAAGGCGATCAGTTCACCGGCCGCCAGGAGGAGCTGGCCGCCCTCCTGACCCGGATGCGCAATGGCGTCAACGTGGTGCTGCTTTCGCCTCGCCGCTACGGCAAGACTTCACTGCTCCACGCGGCCGAAGCTCGCCTGCGCAAAGCCCGGCCCCCGGCCGCCATCATCGAGGTCAATGTCCTCCGCGCCACCAGCCTCGCCGGCCTGGCCGGTTTGCTCACCGCCGGTGCCTTCCACCTGGCCGGCGCCCGGTGGCAGCGAGCCCGCCAGGCGGTGCCGGAGTTCCTGCGCCGGGTCCGGATTCACCCGGCCGTGACCTTCGATGCCGCGGGAAATCCTCGCTTCGGCTTCGACGCCGGCCTGACCGCCCGGGACGCCGAGACGGTCCTCGCCGACGTCTACGGCCTGCTCGCCGAGGAAGCCGCCAAACGACCAGCCGTCCTGGTCCTCGACGAGTTCCAGGCCATCACCAGGTATGGGGACTACCTTCCTGGTCTGTTCAAGGCCCTGGCCGACGCCCACCCCCGGGTCAGTCTGGTCCTGGCCGGCTCCAAACGGCATTTGATGGAGGAGTTGGCGATCCACCACCGGGCCCCGCTCTTCGGGATGGCGCAACGGCTCACCCTGGGCCCGATTCCGCCCCCCGAGATGAAGGCCTTCCTCCAGCAGCGCGCCGCCAGCGCGGGCAAGCCCCTCGACGACACCGCCGCCACCCACCTGCTGGACCTGGCCGGTCCGGTCCCCAACGACATCCAGCATCTGGCCTTTGAGGCCTACGAAGCGGCCACCGACCACATCGACCTGGCCGCCGTCGCCGTCGGCATGGCCCGGGCCGTCGACCACGACAGCGCCCTCTTCGCCGAGAACCTGGCCCGCCTCTCCCCCGGTCAGGGACGGGTCCTGGCCGCCATGGCCGAGGCGTCACCCATCGAGCCGTACGCCGCGGCCTTCGCCCGTCAGGCCGGGCTGGCCAGCGGCAGCTCGGTCCGCAAGGCCCTCCAGCCCCTGCTACAAAACGAGGACGTGGTCGAGCGCGACGGGCGGCTGGCGGTCGCTGACCCCTTCTTCGCGGCCTGGTTGCGCGGTGACTGATCTGCCCGAACTCATCGTCGCCGACGCCGCCGGCTGGCGGCGCTGGCTGGCCGAGCACCATCAGGACTCCTCCGGCGTCCGCCTGGTCCTGGCCAAGAAGGGCACCGACCAGCCGACCAGCCTTTCCTACGACCAGGCCCTGGACGAAGCGCTCTGTCACGGCTGGATCGACGGACAGGTGCGCCGGCGCGACGAAGCCACCTATGCACAGCGCTTCACCCCGAGGAAGCGGAAGAGCGCCTGGTCCCGTCGCAACGTCGGACTCGCCGAGCGGCTGATCGCCGACGGCCGCATGGAACCGGCGGGATTGGCCGCCATCGAGCAGGCCCGGGCCGACGGCCGGTGGGCCGCCGCCTACGCCGGCCCGGCCACCATCGAGGTGCCGGCCGACCTGATCGAGGCCCTGGAGGCCAACCCCGGGGCGCGGTCGATGTTCGACCTCCTCACCAGCCAGAACCGCTACGCCATCCTCTACCGGATCAACGCCGCCAAGCGGGCCGACACCCGCTCGCGCCGCATCGCCGAATACGTGGAGATGCTGGCCCGGGGCGAGACCATCCATCCCCAGTCCCGCCGGCCCGGGTGACGGTGCCGCGGGGACAGCCCACCGCGCCTCGCCCTTTTCTCCCCCGCTGCATCCTCTGCCTAGGCTGAGCTCACCGCCGGCTCGGACGTCCGGCGCCGACGGTAGGAGAGGATGCATGGCCCAAAGTGCGGGACTGCACGAACCCGAAGACCAGATGTCCGCCGAGGTCATCGACCGGCACCGGGCGTTGGCCTCGATTCAGGAGGAGCTGGAGGCGGTCGACTGGTACGACCAGCGGGTCAGCGCCACCAGCAATCCCGAACTGGCCGCCATTCTCGGCCACAACCGGGATGAGGAGAAAGAGCACGCCTCGATGGTCCTCGAGTGGCTGCGCCGCCAGGACCCGGTGCTGGATCAGCATCTGCGCACCTACCTGTTCACCTCCGGATCCATCCTCCAGGAGGAGGAGGCTGCCGGCGGCGAGGCGGTTGAAAACAGCGGGTCGCTCGGGATCGGGAGCCTGAAGGGAGCGGCCCAATGAACCATCTCCTCCGTTCCCACGCCCCCATCACCGATGACGGCTGGCAGCAGCTCGAGCACGAGATCCAGCAGCGGGTGGTGCCGGCCCTGGCCGCCCGGCGGCTGGTGGACTTCTCGGGCCCCCACGGATGGACCCATTCGGCCAGCAACCTGGGTCGGGTGTCGGCCATCGCCGCCCCCCGTGAAGGGCTGCGCGCCTACCAGCGCCGGGTGCTGCCGCTGGCCGAGCTGCGCGCCGACTTCTCGGTGTCGCGCGACGAGCTGCGCGACGTCGACCGGGGCGCGGCGGATCCCGACCTGGCCGAGCTGGACAGCGCGGCCCGGCGCCTGGCCGAGGCCGAAAATGTGGCCGTGTTCCACGGTTGGCCCGCCGCCGGGGTGGTCGGCATCGCCGAGGGCGACGGCCTGACCCGGATCGGCCTGAGCGAGGACGTCGAGCTCTACCCCCGGCACGTCGCCAAGGCGGTTGAGACCCTGCTCAGCATCGGGATCAGCGGGCCCTACGGGCTGGCCCTGGGCCCCGACGGCTACACCAGCCTGGTGGAGACGACCGAGCACGGCGGGCTGATCGTGTTCGATCACATCCGCCAGATCCTCGGCGGTCAGATCGTCTGGGCCCCCGGGGTGAGAGGGGCGGTGGTCCTGAGCCTCCGGGGCGGCGACTTCTCCTTCGAGGTCGGTCAGGACCTGTCGCTCGGCTACGACCACCACGACGCCGACCACGTGCACCTCTACCTCGAGGAGAGCTTTACCTTCCTGAAGGCCACGCCGGAAGCGGCGGTCGTCCTCACCCCGTAGTTGAGGGTTGTCACATTTTCGGCCGCTGTTTCGTCATCCCCAGGGACAGCAACTGAGCTCTCGCACTGAGGAGTGACCCTTATGGCCAGTACCGGGATCGGCCACGACGCCCGCTTCGCCGAAGCCTGGCGCACCAACCGCAGCTACCTGGTGGACCTGGCCTTCGGCATGGTGGGCAACATCGCCACCGCCGAGGACGCCGTCCAGGAGGCGTTCGCCCGGCTGGCCCGGACCGATCTCCAGCAGATCGAGGAGGTTCGCGGCTGGCTCATCGTGGTGACCACCCGCATCTGCCTCGATCACGTCCGGGCCGCCTCGTCGCGCTACGAGCAGCCCTTCGAGACGACGGCGATGGAGACTGGCGCCGGGCGCGGGCGGGTGTCGGGCCAGGCCGCCGGGGCCGGAATGGTGGCCGTAGCGGGTACCGCGGCCACGCCGCCGGATCCGGCCGACCGGGTGACCCTCGACGATGAGGTCCGGCTGGCCCTGCTGGTGGTGCTGCAGCGGCTGACCCCGGTCGAACGGGTCGTGTTCGTCCTCCACGACATCTTCGGGATGCCCTTCGACACCGTGGCCGGCACGGTGGGGCGGCCGGCGTCGACCTGCCGTCAGCTGGCCCGGCGGGCCCGGATCAAGGTGCAGGACGGCGATGGTCGGCCGCGGGGCCGGGTGGCGGTCGAGAGCGGTGACCAGCAGCAGGTGGCCGAGTTGTTCATCCGGGCGTGCGCCAACGGTGACCTGAGCGGCCTGGTGCAGATCCTCGATCCGGAGGTCTGGGGCGACGTGGACCTCGGACCGCTGGACCCACGCACCGGGCGGACGCAGCGGGGCACCGGCGTCGTCGCCGGCACCCTGCTCCACCATTTCGGCGGTGCGACCATGGTCTCCAACCCGGTCGGGTCCCAGCCCCTGGTGCTGGTGTTCAAGGACCAGCAGCTGTACGCCATCGTGGAGCTGACCGTCGAAGCCCGCCTCGTGCGCCGCATCCACGTGCTCGCCGACCCCGCCAGGCTGGCCGAGCTCGACGCCGAGCTATTCGAGGATCGCGCTCGTCCCGCTCGCCGGGCGCGCCCCCAGGTTCAACGGGGGGATTCGTCGGCGGGGTGTTCCACGATGGCCACCACCCGGCTGGCCATAAACCGGGCTGATCGGATGGGTCGACCGGACCGGGTCACCTCCGAGACCTCAACCGTTCCCCGCACGTTGGAGATGTCGACCCGGCGGCCGGCCCGGGTGGCGGTGATCTCGAAGCGCTCGACCCCTCCGCCCCCCACGTCCACCAGGACCTCCACCCGATCACCCCGCATGACCACGAACGGTAGGCCCTGCGGCTTGCTCATGTCGCCCGGCCGCCCCGTCGCCCCTCGGCGAGGCCCGACTTCAGGTGGCGCAGCCGACCTCAGAATCCAGCTGGCACCGAGATGCCAAACACCCGCTCGGCCGCCTGGTGGGTGATCTCGGCGATCATCTCGTCGGTCAAACCGGGAATCTGGCTGAAACGATCGTGCAGCAGTTGCTGACTGTCGGGCCAGGTGCTGTCGAGGTGCGGATAGTCGGTCTCGACCATGATGTGGTCGGCGCCAACCAGATCGATAGCCGTAGTCAGGGTGCTGGGATCATCCAGCGTGCAGAAGTAGAAATTGCGGGCCAGCACCTCGGTCGTACGGGGATGGCCTTTGCCGAAGTTGGTGCTCCGGCTGTGCACGTACTCGAGCCGGTCGTACAGCATCGGCAGCCACCCGATGCCGCCCTCCGACAGCACGATCTTGATGTTGGGATAGCGCAGCGCCAACCCCGACCACAGCCAATCGGTACACGCCATCAAGGACAGGGTGCTGAACAGGGTGCTGATCATCGCCAGTTGCGGGGCCTCCGGCGGAAAGGTGAAGCCGCCCGAGGATCCGACGTGCACGCAGATGGCGCTGTCGGTGTCCTGACAGGCGCCAACGATCGGATCCCAGTAACCGGTGTGCAGCGACGGCAGTCCGATGTTGTGCGGGCGTTCGGGCAGCGACACCGCCTTGAATCCCCGTTCGGCGTTCCGGTGGATCTCCTGGACCGCGACGTCCGGATCCGCCAGCCAGGTCAGGCCCATCGGTATGACCCGGCTGGGATACGGGCTGTACCACTCGTCGTACAGCCAGTCGTTCCAGGCCCGCAGGCAGGCCAGGCCCAGTTCGGGATCCTCGGATTGGATAAACCTGGCGCCGCAAAATCCGGTCAGGAAGGACGGGAAGTTGAGCATGGCCGCGATGCCGGCAATGTCCATGTCCTTGACGCGAGCGTCGATGTCGTAGCAACCCGGGCGCATGTCGTCGTAGCGAGCCGGCGAGAACAGGAACTCCTGCACGTCGTCGTGTGGATGACCGGCCACGGCATTGCTCCCACCCTGGTGCAGGATCTTTCCCTCGTAGATCCAGGACTGGGCCGGCGGCTGCCCGTCTCGCGGCACTTCGACCACCTGCGGCGCCTTCTCGGCGACCCGGGCCGGCAGCCGACCCTCGAAGATGTGGGCCGGCTCCACCAGGTGGTCGTCGACCGAAATCAGGGGATAGAACCGCTGCCGCGGCTCCGGGTCGATGAGATGGATCGGGGTGTCGGCGGTCACAACTTCCTTCCTCTCACGGGTCAAGTATGCCTCAGGGTTGGGATCCGGGCGTCGGCCGTCGCCCTCAGCGCGGCCGGATAGGGTGGTGGTCGTCGCCGACCGGCGTGAGAGGATTGGCGATCAGATGGACCACGACGAGCGACATCCGAGGGCCGACGGAGTCGGCGTGATCGAATTAACCCGCGTCCAGCCCATCGAAGCAGAGGTCATCGCCGCGAAGCTCCGTGCGGCGGGCATACCGGCCACGGTGGGAGCTGACTCGGTGTACCCGTCCTTGACCTTCGCCAGCGGGGTGCCGGTCTTTGTGCCGGCCGAGGATGCGTCCCGGGCGGAGGCCGTCCTGGAGGAAACCGGCGACGAGGCCGACTAGTGGGCCGGCCAGAACCTCGACGCCGGAAACTCGGCAGTCAGAACGCCTGGTCGCACGACGACACCAGGCCGCGAGTTTCCGGCGTCGAGTTCGCAGGCAGCCGACTAGGCCCCTCGGCATCTCGGGAGATCTCCCGGCTGAGGGCGCCGCCACCAAAAGCGCACCACCAGGCGCCAGCCGTGGGGTCAATCGGACAGCTCGCTGCTCCCGCCCTCCTCGTCCGCTTGCGCCTGCCGGGCGGCCCGACGGGAGATGGGATCCAGGGCATAGTAAATGGCCAGCAGGCCTTGGACCGCCAGGAAGGCGTAGGCGTTGAGAAAGGCCACCCCGATTGAGATCAGGTACACGAGCACGCCGACCGTGAAGAGCAGCGTGGCGGTCGCCCGCTCGTCCTCCGGGAAGTCAGGACGCAGCAGCCGGCGGTGCCTCGAGGCATACAGCCACAAAGCACCCCAGGCGCAGGCATTGACCGCCATGACCACGCCGTACCCGACGGCGGCCGTTCGAGTCCCCTGCCCTTTGGCCAGGGCCTGGCCGAGTATGCCGGTGGGATACGGGAGAAAGGCGATGGTCATGAGGAGCAACAGGTTGAGGTAGAGCAAGCCCCGGTCGACATGCTGGAGGTGCATGAAGACGGAATGGTGGTTGATCCACATGATCCCGATGACGGCAAAGCTGACGATGTAGGCGGCCAGCGAGGGCCACTGGGTGGCGAGCTCGTGGGCCAGGTCGCGGTAGCTGCGGGGCTGGGCGACGGTCAGGACCAGCAAGGTGATCGCGATGGCGAACACCCCATCGCTGAAGGCCTCGACCCGAGTCTTCGGCATGTCCGCTCCTTCGGAAGTAAGGCCAGAGGCGGCGGGCGGGCTCGGTCTCCGTCGGTGATTACAACGTTACACTTCAGTCGATAGGCGGGCGACTCATTTGCGCCCCACGGCTGCCCGGACGACGGCACCAGACAAAGTCCTGATCTGGAATGAGGTCAGCCGCTGGTGCCGACCGACATCGGCCGCCCCTCGAACAGCGCCGGGATCCGGGCGGCGAGCTCGTCCACCGTCCAGCGCTCCTCTCTGTGCAACGCCGGTCCGGTGCGGTGCTGATCGACCAGGGCGATGTCGCCGCCGAAGATGGTGAAGACCTGGCCCGAGATGTCCTGCGCTTCGGGCAGGCACAGATACACGACGAGGGGCGAGTTGTTGCCGGGATCGCTGTTGGGGTTGTCCGTTTCCGGAAAGACGTCCCCGGTCAGCCGGGTCAGGGCCGCCGGCGCGATCACGTTGGACGTCACGCCGTACTTGACCATCTCCTTGGCCACGGCGACACCGAAGGCCACCAAACCGGCTTTGGCGAAGGCGTACGCCGACTGGCTGGCCGTGGCGAACAACCCCGACGTGGACGAGGTGTGCACCAGCCGCCCGTAGACCGGATCGCCGGTCTCCTTGGCGACCTGCCGCCAGTAAACGCACGCGAAGTGCGTCGGAGCGAACGTGCCCTTGCCGTGCACCCGAACCACGGCGTCCCAGTCGATCTCGGCCAGGTTGAACACCATCCGGTTACGGATGATGCCGGCGTTGTTCACCAGGATGTGCAGGTCGCCGTAGGTGTCGATGGCCTGCTGGACCAGGCGGGCCGCGCCGTCCCAGTCGGCGACGTCGTCGGTGTTGTACACCGCCTCCCCGCCAGCAGCCCGGATCTCTTCCGCCACGACGGCCGCCGGTTGGGGGTCGGCGCCCTCTCCGCCCGAGGAGGAGCCCAGGTCGTTGACCACGAGTCGAGCGCCTTCGGAGGCCAGGAGCAGGGCGTGAGCACGACCGATGCCCCGGCCGGCGCCCGTCACCACGGCTACGCGTCCGTCCAGTCGTCCCATGATCGCTAGGCCTGCCCGTCGGTGTCCGGCCGATCGCCCATGGTCCCGAGATTACCCGTGCCGCTCACGGGGCTCATAGACCGGCGCGGCCATACCGCGGCCCGGTCGGGTCCGGGCAGACCGCCGGGTGAGGCGGACCCGGGAACCCCATCGGGGCGTGAGATCGGGGCTCAGCCGGTGCCGGGATTCGAAGAGATCCGGTCGGCCCTGATGAACACCGCGCACCGCCGGTCCTCGGCCATGACCCGATCGAACTCGGCCCAGTCCTGGTGGTCACCGCCCGCCGCCCGGAAAACGGCCCGGATGGTATCGAGAACGTCAAACCCGTACTCGAGTCCGTCTTCGGGACCGATCAGCCGGGTCGGGCCGGACACCGCCGCCCACTGAAATCCGTCCTTGAACACGATGGTCGCGGCGCCGCTCTGCCGCAGCAGCGATAGTTTCCGGCTGTTCCCGATGGCGACCAGGCCGACCGATGGGGCGCCGTCCACCGGGTCATCGATGATGCCGGCACTCACCAGCGAGGCGTGAACCGATCCGTCCGGCCGGGCGGTGGTGAGGACGGCCAGGTGGTGGTCGCCCTCGGCCAGCCTTTTCACATAGTCCAGATCAAGCATCTCCCCATCCTCCCGCAACCGGTGGGCTCGGACGGTCCCGGCGCACGAAGAGCCACCCCCCTACCTGGCGGCGGCGGCCGAGAGCTGCTGGGCGAACCCAGGTGGGCCAGGTCGGCAACCGCCCGGCCGGCAGCCCATGGGACGGAAACGCGACTGGCGACCATCCGGTGCAGCCGGCTAGCTCGTGCCGGCCCGGGTGAAGAGGCGGATGGCGCCGTAGAGGATCGCCACCGCGTACAGGACCAATACGCCCATCGACAGGGCCGCCATCACAGCTGCGCTGCGGAGCCCCCAGATGTGGTGGAGGGCGACCACCCCGCTGGGGCCGGTGAGGCCGTAACGGAAGAGGGCCAGAGCGTGAGTGAGCGGCAGGACCCGGGCCACGGCCTCGAGCCAGTGCGGCAGAGCCGTGATCGGAAACAGGGAGCCGGCGAAGAAAAACGGGACGATGGCGACGGCCGGCACCGCGCCCGTGTACTCGACCGGGTTCGGGAGCCGGACGGACAAGATCTCGGCCAGGCCGTACATGAGCACGCAAAAGACCAGGGCTGCGCCCACAAACCACAGGGTCTGGATCCCGGTCCGGTAGTCGGCCCCTCGCAGGGCCGACACCCCGATCAGGACCACGAGTTGGAGGGCGGTGAGGGCCACGGCGGCCACCAGGTTCCCGAAGATGATCGAGGTCCGGCGGATCGGCGCCACCAGCAGTTCGCGCATGGCGCCCTGTTGGCGGTCCACGATGACGCCGAGCCCGGAGAAGGCGCAGTTCAAGGGGATGAGCAGCCCGACCGTGGCCAGGGAGACAAAGGTCATGTAGGTCGTCCGGGCCGCCGGCGCCGCCACCGTGCTGGCCAGGGCCGGAGCGATGACGAGGGCGAACAGAACCGGCGTGAGCAGCGGCACGACCAGCGAGCGCGGCGATCGCACGGAGAGGGCCAGCCGACGCCGGGCCAACGCGGGTACGGCGGGCACCGCCCGCGACGGTGCCGGGCGAGACCGACCGACGGTGGTGGGAAAAGTGATGGTGGTGGCCGTCATGGCAAGTATTTCTCCTGAGAATATGAGCGGGGCTATTGGTCGGTGACGGCGATGCGATCCCCCGTCAGGCGCAGATAGACATCGTCGAGGCTCGGATGGCGGGTGGTGATCGACCGCACGTCGACCGCGGCGTCGCGGAGGCGGGCGATGATCTGGTCGCCGGGCGTGGCCCGCAAGCAGACCGTGAGGGTGGCGCCTATGGCCAGAATGTCGTCGCCCGGAATCCCGGCCTGCAGGAGGGCCTCGAGCGCCGGGTCGGGGTGGTCGACCCGGACATCGAGCACTTCGGCGCCGAGCGAAGCCAGCAAGTGCGCCGGGGTGTCACAGGCCACAATGCGGCCGGCGTCGACGATGGCGATCCGGTCGCACAGCCGCTCGGCCTCGTCGAGGTAATGGGTGGTGAGCAGAATCGTGACCCCGGTCTGGTCCCGGAGTGTGGCGAGGACGTCGAAGAGGTCGTGGCGGATCCGGGTGTCGAGCCCGACGGTCGGCTCGTCGAGGAACAGCACCTGCGGGTCCGACAGGAGGGCCCTGACGATCTCCATCCGCCGCCGCTGGCCGCCGCTGTAGCTCGCCACCGGCCGGTCCAGGAGGTCGGTGATGCCGACCACATCCGCCAGGCGAGCCAGCCGGGCCCGACCCTCGCTCTGGTCGGTGCCCCACAGGCGCAGGTGGAGCTCGAGGTTCTGCCGGCCGGTGAGCGGCCGATCAACCACCGCATCCTGGAACACCACGCTGCTGATCGCCCGCGTCCCGATCGGATCCCGGGCCACGTCCCGACCGCCGAGGAAGGCCTGCCCGGACGTGGGCCGGACAGTGGTGTTCAGCATGCCGATGGTGGTGGTTTTGCCGGCCCCGTTTGGACCCAGGAGCCCGAACGCCTCGCCCGCCGCCACCTGAAAACTGACGCCCTGCACGGCCCGGATGTCGCCGGGGTAGGTCTTGCTGAGCTCAATGGCCTCGACGGCGTTCATTGGTGGTGCTCCTTAATCTTTGGGGAAAAGACATTGATCAGATGGCCAGCGGGATCGCGGCACACGATCGATAGGCGTCCGCGCGGAGGCAGGGCCGCGGAATAACCCGCTCAACTTTGAGTTCCGGGACGCGGCAGCGACGGCCCCGCCCGCTGCCCTGAAGCCAATCAGGCTGGGGCATAAGGCCGTTCTGCCGTGGGGCTGGGGTCATGGTCCTCCTCGGAAGGTCGTTCAACGAGAAGGACGAAGCGATGGGGCCAAATGTGACAGCGGGTCAGCTACTTCACGCGGCCCGGCCGCGAGGCTATTACCTGGTCGGTGTCGCCGGCCCTGAATCCCCGCCGGAAGGCGTGGCGTCGACGTTTTGCAGTCGCAGTTCGCCGTGCGCCACCAGCCGGCCGGACTCGTCGGTGATGTCGACCCGCCACAGTTGGTGGGTGCGGCCCTGGTACAGGGCCACCGCCTCTACCACGACCCGGCCGGCGGCGAGCGAACGGAGAAAGTGCGTGGTGTTGGTGAGCCCGACCGCCACCTGACCCTGAGCGGCTACTGCGGTAGTGGCGCCGATGCTCGCCGCGCTCTCGACGGCGGTGGCGTAGACCCCACCGTGCACGATGCCCCAGGGGGTGTGATGATCAGGTCCGAGGTCGATGTGACCGATGACCCGGTCCGCGCTGGTCTGGTCCACGATGAGACCGGCCCCGGCGACGAAGGCACCCGAGGAGTCCAGCGAGGTGGCGTCTCGGCGCGGTCCAGCGGCCACGGGCGCCGAGGAGGTAGAGGTGTTGACGGTCATCGCCCGGCCCGCTCGACGAGAGGTTCGACGGCTCCAGGACCAGGAATGGCCCGTACGTCGCGGGCGGCGAGCGGCTCCCCGCACTCCGAACAGACCATGACCGCCTGCGTCACCTCCCCACAACCCTTGTGGGTGACTTCCACCGGCGGGCCGCCGGGCGCGGCGTATTTGTCGCCCCATTGACGCATGGCGGTGACCACCGGCCAGAGGTCGCGCCCTTTGTCGGTGAGGCGGTAGTCGTGACGAGGCGGGTGCTCGCTGTAGGGGACCTTGGCCAGGACCCCGGCGTCGACCAGGTGATTGAGGCGCTGGTTGAGGATGTTGCGGGAGATGCCCAGGCGCTGCTGGAAGTCGTCAAAGCGGGTGACACCGAGAAAGACGTCGCGCAGGATGAGCATCGACCACCACTCGCCGACCACCTCCAGGCACTGCGCCACCGAGCAGTGCATATCGGCGAAGCTCTTGCGTTCCATGGCTTCAGGATAGCGGGTTGCATCATAGAATGCAAGCGGCCGGCCCGCTACTCGCCCGCATCAGAGGACCGCCGGGCGGGGCGGCCGGCGCATGGTCCACAGCGAAGGGCCGCCAATCACTGGCCGGAGCTCCTCGGCCACCTCGTACCCAAAGCGCCGGTAGTAGGCCAGATTCTCCGGCTTCTGAGTCTCGAGATAGCAATCTACGCCCTCCCGATCTGCCACTTCGAGCACCGGCGCCTGCAGCCGGGTCCCGAGTCCCGCCCGCTGGACCAGCGGATCAACGACCAGCAGCAGCAGATACCACATGGGCTCCTTGGGATGGGCCTTCTCAATGGCGGTCAGGAACTTCACCCCGTCGCGCAGTCCTGCGGGCCGCAGGATCAGGGCGCGGAGCGCGCCGAGCATCTCACCCAGCTGGGCCAGGCCCGCCAGCGGATAGCGGCCGGGCGGCACCCAGGCGGCGACGCCCATGAGCCGGCCGTCGGCCTGCCGGGCGCCGGTGATCTGACCGGTGGTCCCGAGGGCGTGAACAGCCGCCCGGAAGAACAGGGCCAACCCACGGGCCCGGCGTACCGGATTCGGCTCCAAAAACTCGAAGAAGGGGTCGTGGTGGAAGGCCCGGGCCGCCACCACCGCGGCCTCCTCGAGGTCGGGGCCCCTCGCCGCCAGGGGCACCAGCTCCATGTCGGCGGACCGTGAAAGTCGCCCCTGGCTTCTTGACTCTCCCGTTACGGGAGGGTCGAAGCTCATGTCATCCATCCAATCACAGGCAAAAGGAGCACCCCATGAGCGTTTCCTTCTTCTCGGTCAGCGTCGATTGCAGCGACGCCGGCAAACTGGCCGACTTCTGGTCCCAGGCTCTCGAGCGCACCGTCGACGAGGGTGCCACGGAGGATTTCGCCAGCATCGGCATGAACGGCGACGCCTCCGGCGAGGGCGCCGGCGCCGGCCAGCCGGTCTGGATGTTCCACCGGGTCCCCGAAGGCAAGCAGGTCAAGAACCGGGTCCACGTCGATTTCGTCACCGGTGGGCTGCAGGAAGAAGTGGAGCGTCTGCTCGGCCTCGGCGCCACCCATGTGCGGGATGTCGACGAAGGCGGGTACCAGTGGGCGACGCTCACCGATCCCGAGAACAACGAGTTCGACGTGGTGGCCGCACCCCAGTAACACCCCGACCCACTCCACACCCACTCCCCGACCCACCCCTCGATCCGGGCACCCGGCGGGCCCTCGGCGGCGACATCACCTGTCGGCCGTCGCCGTGGTGGCCTGCCGGCGCCCGGGTCGGGTACTCGTCCATCACGCCGACACGCCGGCTTCCTCGACCGGGGCGGCGGACGCGGGTACCGGCGGCACCTGGCCCTCGAGTCCGAGGTGGGGCAGCACACGGTCGAGCCAGCCCGGAATCCACCAGTTGGCCCGCCCGAGCAGTTGCATCACCGACGGCACCAGCACCATGCGAACCAGGGTGGCGTCCACGAAGATGGCCGTAGCCAGACCCAACCCGAACACGTCGAGCACCCGCAAGGGGTCGTTGATCACGAAGGACCCGAAGACGCAGACCATGATCGCCGCCGCCGCCGTGATCACCCGGGCCGTACTGGCCAGCCCGTCGGCCACCGCAATGGTGTTGACCTGGCGGCGGAGCCACTCCTCCCGGATGCGCGACAACAGGAACACCTCGTAGTCCATCGACAACCCGAAGACGATGGTGAACATCATCAGCGGGATCCAGGGATCGATGGGTCCCGTCCGGGAGACACCGAAGAGCGACCCGGCCCAGCCCCACTGGAAGACCGCGACGATCACGCCGTAGGCCGCCCCCATGGAGATGAGGTTCATGATGGCGGCTTTGATCGGGATGGCGATGGACCGGAAGACGGTCATCAGCAGCAGGAACGACAGCAAAATCACCAATCCGATCACCAGCGGCAGCCGTTGCGACAGGTAGTGCGAGGCGTCAACGCCGGCTGCCGTTACCCCACCGACCAGCACTGTCACCCCGCTCCCTTTGACCACGGGCGGGATCACGGCACTGCGCAGGTGGCGGACCAGCGAGGCGGTCTGGGCGGCCTGAGGGGATGTGGTCGGGTAGACGACGATGACGGCGGCGTTGCCGGCCGGGTTGAAGATCGCCGGGTCCACCGAGGCCACCCCCGGCACGCCGGCCAGCCGGGCATCAAGGGCCTGGAGCGCATCCCGGCCGGCCGCTCCCGAGCCGGCCGGGATGTCGGCGGCGATGACCAGCGGGCCGTTGAACCCGGGACCGAAGCCGGCGGCGAGCAGGTCATAGGCGTCACGGGTCGTGTACCCCGGGGGGTCGTTGCCGGCGTCGGTGAACGCCAGGCGCATGGAGAACAGGGGCAGGGCCAGCACCACCAGCACCAGCAGGGCCGCCGATCCGCAGAGCCAGGGGCGGCGCTGCACGGTCCGGCTCCAGCGGTACCAGAAGCCGCGTCCCGCCGTTGGCGCCCGGACGTGCAAGCCCGGGACGTGCAGCCGGTCGATCCCCAGTCCAACGAAGCCGAGAAGTGCGGGCAGGAGGATCAGCGCCGCGGCCAGGACCATGAGTACGGCGGCGATCGTTCCAACCGCGAGACCGTCCATGAAGGGGAGACCGACCACAAAGAGGCCCAGCAACGAGATCAGTACTGTTCCTCCGGCGAACGAGACGGCCCGGCCCGCCGTGCTGTAGGCGACCATGGTCGCCTCGCGGGCGTCGCGGCCCTCGTGGAGGCCCTGCCGGTAGCGGGTGACGATGAAGAGGGCGTAGTCGATGCCGACTCCGAGCCCGATCATGGCCATCAGCTCCGGCCCGAAGCTCGGGATGGTGAAGATGAAGCTGGCGAAGCCGACCAGGGCGAAGCCGATCCCGACCCCGACCAGGGCGATCAGGATCGGGAGGCCCATGGCCACGACTGAGCCGAAGGCGATCAGCATGATCACTATGGCGGCGAAGATCCCGATGCTCTCGCTGGAGCCGGGGTGGGGCGACACGGTGGCGGAGATCGGGTTTCCACCGAGGGCCACCTCAAAGCCGGGATGGGCGAAGCTCCGGGCCACGTTGACCAGGTGCTTGGTTTGGGACGTCTTGAGGTCAGGTGTCTGCTTGTCGAACTGGATCACCGCGAAGGCGGTGTGACCGTCGGCCGACACCTGTTGGGCTCCGCCCGGTGCCAGGGGACTGCGGATCCCGGTCACGCTCGGGAGCGGCCGCAGAGCCGCGAGCATACGATCGATGGTGGCCGCATTCGCCGGGTCTTTGACCTGACCCGAGGTATGAACGACGACGTTGGCGCTGTCGCCGGCCTGGGCCGGGAACCGTTGAGCCAGCAGGTGCTGGGCGCGCTGCGAGGCCGAGTTCCCGGAGGCGAAGTTGTTGCTGAAGGAGCTGCCGGCGACCCGCGACAGCCCGATCACGGCAATCACGATCACGATCCAGCCGATGACGACCGACCGCCGGTGGTCGTAGCACCAGCCGGCCAGCCGGGCGAGCCCGCCGGGGTACGTCTGTTGGGGTCTGCTGTCCACGCCTATCCACTCCTTCGTGGCTGGGGTGCCGGCCCTGCTGTTTCCAGCATCGTGCATAGGGACCGGCCGATGGGAACTCTTTTTTCACGAGTGTCAGATAAGCCGGAGGCAGTGACGGTTACCGCCCGGCGCCCCCCGGACTGGGCCCCGTCAGGACGCCTCTGGCACCCGGCAACTGTCGGAAAAGCCCTGGCTGTGGAGCCCGAGGCCGGCGTTGAAGCGGGACCGATAATTTTCGAGGGCGACCCATGACGCCAGCTCGACGATCTCGGCGTCGCTGAACATCCAGCGGAGGCGATCCACGAGCTCGTCGGTCACGGCCGCCGGGGTGGCGCAGGCGGCCTCGGCGTACTCGAGGACGGCCCGCTCGCGGTCGTCGTAGACGTCGCTGTCTCGCCACCGTGGGACGTCGCGGACCTTGGCGGGATCCAGTCCCTTCTGCAGGCCCTCGTAATAGCCGAAGTCGACGCACCAGGAGCAACCGATGGCTCCTGCCGAGGCCTGCACCGCGAGCAGCATCAGGTGGCGGTCCAGCTTGTGCCACCCCTTGTCAGCCGCCGTCTCCAGCAGGCCACCGGCGACGAGCACGCCCGAGTGATGGGACGCGGCGCCCACCGGCTCGACGTCACGCCCGAAGCGCCGCCGGGCGTACTGTGCCGCGAGCTTCGGGACGACCCCCTTCGGGTTTTCGACCAACGGTACGTAAGCCATGGATGATGCCTCCAACTTGGGTTCACCTAATCGACGTTTCAAATCGCCAGGATGTGACAGGTCGGCGGACTTGCGCCCAGGATTTTCTTGTGCGAAAGTTCTCGAGAAGCTATGAGAAACAGGGGCCTCATCCGAGTTACAGGTGTGTTACTGCTGGTGCTCTTCCTTGCCGCCTGCTCTGGCAAATCGCACGACGCCGCCCCGACGACCTCTGCTCCCCCGCCGCCCCCGACCACTGCCGCCACCGTCCAGGCCACACCGCCAACGACCGCTCTCGTCAACCCGGATGTCATCCCGCCGGTGATTACGGCTGCCTACGTCAACGCCGTCTTCGCCGTGCTCAACCACATCAACGGGAACGCCGTACGCAGGCGCTCGTGCGCGAGCAAGCGAGTAACACCCACCGTGACGCTCTATCTCCGTGCCGTCGTACAACGATCCACTCTACGCGGAAGAACTCAGGATCGCTCAGCAGAGTCTCGATGGAGAACCTCAGCAATGTGCGAAGCCCACCGGGGGACATACTCACAACAGTTGAGCAGCCTCATCTCTGCGACACCCACCTGCATCTTTGCAGAGACTCGAAGTGACTTTTCAAACGTCGTGCGTGTATCAGCCACTCCGGCTGCATCCGAGTACTTCTCACTATCGCTCAAGCAATCAAGAGACGATCCAGGTCGACGTCAATAGGACGCCATGGGAGTTCTCTTTCAATGCGGATTATCAAACACCGAGAACGATTCCGTCGCAATGCGCCGCGTCGCTAGTGGCCGTATTTCTAGTGGTGGCGACCCTCGTTAGTATGTCGCAAGCAAGCGATGCCGAGTCGAACGGTCCGGGAGCATGCTTCCGAGGACAACTCGGCGGCACGATCGATTGCGGGGGCGGCTACGTCATTCCGTTGCCATCGCCAAGGTCAACTTCAGCGCCTCGCCGACCCCCACCTGCACGACTCGCTCAAGTTCCGAAGGTGCCAGAGCAATCCATTGTCGCGCGGTCGTCGTCAGTAGTCGCTGCTGTATCTCCGTGCGTCCAACTCGGTCCGTCGACACCCGCCCTCAACTCCGCAGTGGCGGGGATTCTTGCGATTCTCACTTGCCGCGCCGGCCTCGGCTCCGCCAGCAGCTCCAGTGGCACCGGTACGAGCCGCGCTGGCACGGGCTGCTCCCGCGATCGATCCCGGCGAACTGGCAGTCCAGTTCTGGCAAACGATCCCACTACCCGGACCGCACCCGTCCATACCACCGAACTATGCCGTCACCGGAATGCCGGCCTACCTGGTCACGAACGGCACTCTTGCGCCATCGCCCTATCAACGACAGACGCCCCTCGGACCCCTCTACATCACCGCTCGCGGAAGTTACCTCGTCGATTGGGGTGACAGTACGGTGCCAGCCTGGGCCGGTCCCTATAAGTACGAGGGCCGCCCATATCCCGACGGCAACATTTCACACACGTATGACAACGTCGGAACTGTGACAGTCACTGTCCAGGAGGTTTGGACCGCGTCGTGGCGACTCGGCGCCGCCAACGGACAACTTACGGCCCTGAGAACGACGGCTGCCCTCCACAACTTCACGATCAAACAGATCGAGTCCATCCTCACAGGGTGACGGCGCGCGACCGCGGCCCCTGCGACCGGTGAATCAGGGCAGTCGGGGTTGATTTCATCGCCTACGGCCTCTTGGTCAGCCACACGTTCCCCACAAGAAAGGCCGGCTATCTCCCCCCCGGATCGAGGATTACGGTCACACCCCCTTCGTAGACTCTGATGCATGGTCATATCGACGGCGTCGAATGGAGCAGACGAGATCATCGATGCTCTCGCGGCCTTCGTCCAGCGTCTCGAAATGGCCCTTCTTTCAGGTGATGATGCCGCTCGGTTAACGACATTGTTCGCCCGCGGGGAGCGATTGTGCGCCGCCGGGAAGGGGATGGCCGCTCGTCGGGCGGCCGAGTGCAGCCAGTGGGCACAGGCTGGTCACCAGTCACCCGAGCAATGGCTGGCGCAACTGTCGGGAACCAGCCAGAGCGCAGCCCGAACCAGCCTGGCCGTCGCAGAGCAGATGGAAGCGCAGCCTGCGCTGGCCGCCGCCTGCCAATCTGGCGACCTGTCCCAAACGCAAGCGGGCGAGATTGCCGCCGCCGCCGAAGTCGATCCAGAATCGACACAAAGGTTGGTCGATCAGGCCAGTCGATCCGGGCTCAAAGGTCTCCGGGATTCCTGCCGCCAGGTAGTGACGGCAGGTCGCTCGGCACAGGATGACCAGGACCGCCTCGCTGGCATCCACCGGAGCCGTTACGTGCGCTTCTGGAGCGACCGGGAAGGCGCCGGCCGCGTCGACGCCCGCATGACACCCGACGCCCTTGCTCGTCTTCAAGCTTGCCTCCGCCCCTACCAGACCCAACAGTTCGAGATGGCGCGGCAGGCTGGGTCACGGGAACGCCCCGAGGCTTACGCCCTCGATGCCCTCCTGGCTCTAGCGGAGGCTGCTCACGTCAACAAGACCTGCACCGAATCGGACGCACCTTCAGGGCCGCCCCACACCGGCCGGAAGGCACGCCCACCCGCCACCGTGGTTGCTCTCATCGATCATGCGGCCCTGGTGCGAGGATTCGTAGAAGGCGAGGAGTGCTGCATCATCAAGGGCATCGGACCCGTTCCGGTGGCCACTATCCGCGCCATGCTGAGCGACGCCTTTCTGGCGGCTGTAGTCGCCGACGGAGTCGACATCCGGTCTGTTGTGCATGTAGGCCGCCGGCCGCTGGCGACGCAATTGACCGCTCTGTACGCCCGCGACCGCACCTGCGTCGTACCGGGTTGCGAATCCGAGGAGTACCTCGAAGCGCACCACGTGAAGGGCTGGTCGAGCACAAAGGTGACCACTCTCGACGATTTGGCGCTTCTCTGTTCGCATCACCACGACCTGGCAAGCTACGAAGGCTGGATCCTCGATGGCCGGCCGGGCGAATGGACCTGGAGACCGCCGCCTGGCGGCGTACCTCCCGGACCCTTTGACGACGACGGCATCAACCTGTCCCCGCCCGCGAGACATTCGTGCCGTCATGGCGACCCCGGATCAGATGGTCCTCCGACAGGCCAGGACGGCGACCCGCTTGGCCTGTTCGACCAGTGAACCGAACTTGAGTTCCCGCTTGAGGGTCTTGCTCCGATGCCGCGCCGGCCTTGCGTACTCCTGCTCCCAACTCGCCGGCGGCCGCTGGTGTCCTGGGCGAGGATCGCTTCGTCCGCCACATTGACCCGGCCGCACCCGCTGCTCACCATCTGCTGCAGATCGCACACTGCGCCCGGCCCGGCCACCGACCTTCTCGCTTTGGGACCGCGACCCAGTGCCGTCGCCCCGGCCCGCATCTGAGCCACTCAGGCCGGCACCGTCGGCAGGTTTGCGTCTTGCCCGCCCGTCGGGAAGCATGGGCGCAGCCGTTTCGGCCACCATGCAGGTTGCGAGGCGAACATCGTTGCCTCCAACACCCGACTAAGTCAGACGGATCGGAGTCCTCCATGCCGATGCTCGATCGAGACGGAACCAACATCTATTACGAGGTGACCGGGCCGGAGGACGGCCAGATCCCGATCTTGCTGACGCACGGCTACTCGGCCAGCGCCGCCATGTGGGCCGTCAACTTGCCAGCCCTCTCCAAGGACCGGCAAGTCATCAGCTGGGACATTCGCGGCCACGCCCGCAGCGACTCACCCGACGATCCCGCGCTCTACACCGAAGCGCTGTCGGTCGACGACATGGCCGCCATCCTCGACGTGGCCGGCGTCCAGCGAGCGGTCGTCGGTGGCCTCTCCCTTGGCGGATATCTGTCCTTGGCCTTCAATCTCCGTTTTCCGGAGCGAGTGGCGGCTCTGATGTTGTTCGACACGGGTCCGGGCTACCGGCGTCAAGAAGGCCGGGACCAGTGGAACAACGGAATGGTCGAGCGCTCCGCCACTAACTACGAGGAGCGCGGCCTAGCTGCCCTCGGGTCAAGCCCCGAGGTGGCGGCGTCGGCGTCCCGCCATCGCGATCCGCTCGGCCTGGCCCGGGCGGCACGGGGGATCATGGCTCAGCACGATTCCCGAGTGATCGACTCCCTGCCCACGATCTCTGTGCCAACACTGATCGTGGTCGGCGCAAACGACACCGGATTCCTGGCGGCCGCCGACGTCATGGAGGCCAAGATCCCGGAGGCGAAGAAGGTCGTGCTCGATGACGCCGGACACGCCGCCAACATCGACCAGCCTGAGGCCTTCGACGCAGCAGTCCTGGAGTTTCTGTCGAGGGTCTGAGCAACCGAGGGGCCGGGCCGCCCCAGACCCGCCTTGTGAGCCTCTGATAAGCCCTGAGGGCGATCTCGGGCCGAGACTTTCCGCTCTCTGCCTTTGGGGCAGTCCGGACAACCTGACGAGAGCATCCACCCGGCATCAGTCGCCTGATTCCTCATCATGCCAACTTGAATCCTTCGGCCAGGCGTCGCCGCGGTCCCGGCGCGTTTGGGTTCCTGCGACTCGGTGCGACAAGCGTCGAACAAAGGCGCAGGCGAATGGACCCCGCCGCACCAGGGATGAGTCGAGCCCACGAGCCGGACCGAGGATCGTCCTTGAGGGGTGAGCTCCCTGCGCAGCCTGACGCGGCGCCAGCGGAACCGGGGCCCGCTCGCGGGTGGTCCGCCGGTAGCGGGGCAGGTCGGGGGACGAGGGCTAGAGACTCGCCGGTCAAGGAGAACTCCGGACGGCCGGGGGGCCCGGCCGCGGCCAGGTGAGATCTCAGCTCCGGACACAGCCGTCACACCCCTGTGGTTACGTGGGGCACATGACCGACAGCCTGCTCGTCCGCACCGCCCGCCGGGTCGACGCCTACCGGGCGGCGGCCACCCAGTCCCGGGTCGGTCCGAGCTTTGATCTGGCGGCGGCGCGAGCCGCTTTCGGGGGTCCGCTCCCTGACGAGGGCGAGGCAGCCGACGCCATTCTCGAGCGCCTGATCGCCGCGGCCGAGCCGGCGCTGGTCACCTCTACCGGACCCCGCTACTTCGGGTTCGTGGTCGGCGGCGCCCTCGAGGCCGCCACCAGCGCGGACCTCCTCACCACAGGCTGGGACCAGAACGCCTACAACGCCCTCACCTCTCCTGCGGCCGCGCTGGCCGAGGAGGCAGTCGGAGTCTGGCTCAAAGATCTGCTCGGCATCCCGGAACCCGCCTCATTTGGATTCGCGACCGGCGCGACGGGCGCCAACACCGTCGGGCTGGCAGCGGCCCGCTACCGGGTGCTCGAGCAGGCCGGCTGGGACGTCGAGGAGCGGGGGCTGGTCGGAGCGCCTCCCATCCGGGTCCTGGCTAGCGAGGAGCGCCATGCCAGCATCGACGCGTCGTTGCGGCTCCTCGGGCTGGGGCGGTCGGCGGTGGTGGAGTTGCCGGCGGACGCCAACGGCGCGATGGAGATCGACGCTCTCGATCGAGCCCTGGAGGCGGGCGGGGGTGTGCCGACCATCGTCTGCGCCCAGGCCGGCAACGTCAACACCGGCGCGTGCGACGACCTGACTGCCATCTGCGATCTGCCTCGCCGCAGCCGGGCGTGGGTCCACGTGGACGGCGCCTTCGGCCTGTGGGCGGCCGCCAGCCCGTCCACACGCCACCTCGTCGCCGGCGCCGAGCGGGCGGACTCCTGGGGATGCGACGGCCACAAATGGCTCAACGTTCCCTACGACGCCGGCTACGTCTTCTGTGCCGACCCCGAGGCCCACGCCGCGTCCATGGCGTATGGCGCGGCCTATCTCGATCCCTCGGGGTCGAACCTCCTCAGATCGCCGGGCGACTTCGTTCCCGAATCCTCACGACGGGCCCGCGGCTTTGCCACCTGGGCCGCATTGCGCCAGCTGGGCCGGGCCGGCATCGCCGATCTGGTCGATCGCTGCTGCAGCCTGGCCCGGGCCTTCGCCGAGGCCCTGGCCCCGCTCGCCGACGTCACTATCGCCAACCAGGTGGTGCTCAATCAGGTCCTGGTGGACTTCGGATCGGCGGCCCGAACCGATCAGGTCATCGACGCGGTCCAGCGGGACGGCACCTGCTGGATGGGCGGCACCGTCTGGAAGGGCCGGCGCTGCATGCGCATCTCGGTGTCCAATGCCCGCTCCACCCTGGCCGATGTCGAGTCGTCGGTCGACGCCATCCGCCGATGCCTCTAAAGACTCTTGAGCCACCCGACCAGCAGGTCGTTGACATCCTCGGCCCGCTCCTGCTGGACCCAATGCCCGCACCCGGGAAGTACGTGGCTACCCCGGAGCCCGGGCATGGTCTCGGGGAAGCGATCGATGGCCCGCTGCCCCCAGATGGTCGGCCCGTCGCGCTCGCCGCCGATGAACAGCGACGGCACCGTGATCGGCTGGCGGCCCCACGGCTGCAGGTCGACCCAGTCCCGGTCAACATTGCGGTAGCGGTTGAGGGCGCCCCGGAACCCTTTGCCCTCGAACTCCGCGGTGTAGAAGTCGACGTCCGCTTCCGTCAGCCAGGCCGGCAGCTGGTCCGGGACGACGAACCGGTCGCGCAGCCGCCCCCCTCTCGGGACCGTAGCCATGGTGCCCCCGTCGGGCGGCCGGAGAGAATTCCCAGAGGCACCGATGTAGAAGCCAAGGAGCCAGCCGCGCACGTCCGGTTCGGCTTCGGCCTCGGCCCGTCCCGGCTCCTGGAAGTAGTTGATATAGAACTCTTCGTCGCCGCCCATCTCGGTGAACGCTTCCGTCGGCCGGCGCGGCCCCGGAGGGGTGTAGGGCACGCTCAGGAGGGCGACGGCTCGAAACACGTCCGGGCGGAGCAGCGCCGAGTTGGCCGCGATCGGCGAACCCCAGTCGTGACCCACCACCACGGCCGCGGACTCGCCGAGCGCTTCGACGACGCCAAGGTTGTCGTTGACGTGGTGCAGCATCCCGTAGGCCTCGACGTCGAACGGGGCCGAGGACCGTCCGTAGCCGCGGACGTCGATGGCCACGGCCCGGAAGCCGGCGGCGGCGATGGCGGGGAGCTGATGGCGCCATGAGTACCACGACTCGGGGAAGCCGTGGATCAGCAGCACCAGCGGTCCGGCGCCTTCCTCGACCAGGTGGATGCGGATGCCCCGGGCGTTGACCGTGCGGTGGTTCATCGCCGGCGAGGTTAGCGACGGCCCGATAGTCGGGGCGGCGGAATCAACCGTCCACGGGGGCGCGGGTCTCCGCAATGGCCCGGGCCCGGTGGGCCGGCGCCCGCCCCCGCGGCTGCGAGGGTGCCGGCCCTGGGCTGAGGGGCGGGATGGACCGGATCTCCGGCTGGCCCGGCCGGAGCGACACGCGGGTGCCGTGGTGCTGCACGTCCACCGGCTCCCCCGTCCGGAGCGTGTAGGTGGCCTCCGTCGGCGCGATCTCCACCAAAATTCTGCGGCCCAGGTAGACCAGACGGAAGGCCAGACGGGTCAGGGCCGTGGGGAGTCGCGGGGCGAAGTTCAGCAGGGCACCCTGGTCGGCCGGCTCGCCGAAGTTTCGGCAGCCGCCGAAGCCCATGACCAGCGCCAGCCAGGCGCCGGCCAGCGAGGCGATGTGCAGGCCGTCGCGGGTGTTGTGTTCGAGGTCGTCGAGGTCGAGCAGGGCGGCCTCGCCGAGATAGTCGTAGGCCAGATCAAGGTGACCGACCTCGGCGGCCACGATGGCCTGGATGCAGGCCGAGAGCGAGGAGTCCCGGACCGTCAACGCCTCGTAGTAGGCGAAATCCCGCGCCTTCTCCTCCGGGGTGAAAGCGTCACCTCGCACAAGAAGGGCGAAGACCAGGTCTGGCTGTTTGACGACCTGCTTGCGGTACAGGTCGAAGTAAGGGAAATGCAGGAGCAGCGGGTAATCGTGCTCGGTCATGGCGTCGAAATCCCACCGGGCGTGACGGGTGAACCCCTCGGACTGGGCATGCACGCCCAGGTCGGCGTCGTAGGGGATAACCATCTTGTCCGCGGCCTGCCGCCAGTGCTCACACTCGGTCTCGTCGACTCCGAGCTCCTTCCCCCGCTCGGGAAAGCGGTGCACGATGTTGACCGCGGAGCGGAGGTTCCGTTGCGCCATGAGATTGGTGTAGATGTTGTTGTCGGCAACCGCGCTGTACTCGTCCGGTCCGGTGACGCCGTCGATGCGAAATCCGGTCGCGGGGTCGTGGTGACCGAGCGACATCCACAACCGGGCCGTGGCCACCAGGAGGTCCACGCCGACCCGCCGGCCGAACTCCTCGTCGCCGGTGGCCCAGAGGTACCCAATCGCCGCCTGCGCCACGCCGGCGTTGATGTGAAAGGCGGCCGTGCTGGCCGGCCAGTACCCGGAGCTCTCCTCGCCGTGGATGGTCCGCCAGGGAAAGGCGGCACCCTTGAGCCCGAGCTGCCGAGCCCGCTCGGTGGCGGCCGGCAAGGAGTATTGGCGCCAGGCGAGGGCATCGGCGGCGGCCTGCGGCTGGGTGTAGGTCAGCACCGGCAACACATACATCTCGGTATCCCAGAAGGCGTGGCCGTCGTAGCCGGGACCAGTGAGCCCTTTGGCCGGGATCGCCCGCTTCTCCGTCCGCGCCCCGGCCTGCAGCACCTGCCACAGGGAAAAACGCACGGCTCGCTGGACCTCGGGATCACCGTCGACCTCGACATCGGCGCGGTCCCAGAAGTCGTCAAGATATTGGCGCTGGGCCGCGAGCAAACCCTCGAACCCGGTGTGGCGGGCCATGAACAGCGCCCCCGCCACCTGATCCTCCAGGGCCGAGCTGGAACGGACCCGAGACCAGCCGTAGGCGACGTATTTGATGAAGGCTACCCTGGCCCCGGTCGGGCAGGTCGTGATCACGTGGGCACGAGCCAAATCATCATTGATGCTGCGGCCCAGCTCGCGGTCGGCCGGGGCTTCCACCACCTCGTGGTCCACCATCGCCGCCACTCGCAGTCCGCTTCTCCTGGTTCTGTGCATGAGGAACATGCGACCATCAGGCTCCTCGCGTGCCGCCTCCGCCACGAGGGGATGGTCAAAGGCCTGCCCACCCCGCGGGTCGCCCTGGCCCGCAGAGAGCTCCTCGTTGGCGACCAGCTCCGACTGGATCACCAGCTGAACGTCGTTGCCGACGGCTTCCACCTCCCACCAGATGGCCGCCACGGACCGCTGGGTCAACGACACCAGCCGGGTCGAGCGCACCCGCACGGTCTTGTGCCCGGGCGAGACCCACTCGACCGTGCGACTGAGCGTGCCCGCCCGCATGTCCAGGACCCGCCGATGCTGGCGCAGCTCGCCGTAGCGGATGTCGAACGGTTCGTCGTCGACGAGCAACCGGATGATCTTGCCGTTCGTGACGTTCACCACTGTCTGGCTGGTGGTCGGGTCGCCGTAGATCAGCTCCGGTGCGGTCAGCGGCCGCAGCTCGTAGAAGGAGCCGAGATAGGTTCCCGGCAGGCCATGCGGCTCGCCCTCGTCCAGGTTGCCGCGGAAGCCGATGTGGCCGTTGGCGAGAGCGAACACCGACTCGGTCTGAGCCAGACGATCCAGGTTGAGCCTGGTTTCGACCACCGTCCACCCGTCGCCGCCGAACTCCGGGTGGTCGATCACGACCGGCCCTCCGGATCGAGCAGGTCACCGAGGTCCTCGACCACCCGCTCGGCGCCGTGCTCCCTCAGGGCCTCGGCCTGGCCGACGCGGTCGACGCCGACGACGTAGCCGAAATGCCCGGCCCGCCCCGACTCGACCCCCGCCAGGGCGTCCTCGAAGACCGCCGCGGCCGACGGCTCGACGCCGAGGAGCCGGGCCCCGGCCAGATACGTGTCGGGGGCCGGCTTGCCCCGCAGCTTCTCCCGCTCGGCCACCACGCCATCGACGATCTCCTGGAACAGGTCTTCGATGTGGGCGGCGGCGAGCACGTCGCGGGTGTTGTTCGACGACGAGACGACGGCCCGCAACAGACCAGCGTCTCTCGCAGCGCGGACGTACGCGACCGAGCCGGGATAGGCGGCGACACCGTCTTGATGGATGCGGCGCAGGACGAGGTCGTTCTTCCGGCGACCCAGGCCGTTGACCGTGTCGGACGAGACGTCGTCGTCGGGAGTGCCCTCGGGGAGGTGGATGCCTCGCGAAGCCAGAAAGTCCCGGACGCCGTCAAGACGCGGCTTGCCGTCGACGTACTGGTCGTAGTCGTCGTGCTGGTCGAACGGCACAAACGGCTGGTGGTGCTCCTCCGCCCAATGCTGGAGGAAGGAATCGAACATCTCCTTCCATGCCGCGGCATGAACGCTGGCCGTCTCGGTCAGAACGCCGTCGAGATCGAACAGGCAGGCCCGGACACCGTCGGGCAACCCCAGCCTCATCGTCCTGCCAGCCTCATGATCCCGCCAGTTGCCAGATGGCGGTGTGGCGAGCGGACGCAACAATGTCGGCACCGGCCATCCACGCCACGTCCAGTCGAACGAACTGATGACCCCGGCGCTCGAAGACCTCGGCGATCCGGGCCCGGACCTCCACCTCCTCACCAACGGTGATGGCCCGTCGATGCTGGACATCGCTCTCGACGTGGAGCCAGGTCGGGAGCACCACGTTGGCGGTCAGGACCCGATTGGCGGCGCCGAGCAGATGGCCGGGATGAACGACGCCGTCCACGGCGTAGGTCGTCAAGGGCTCGGCGATCCCAGTCAGGTAGGCGTCCGCAGTGGCCTGATCGGTAGCCATTGGCACGGTGCCCAGCACTCGCCCGGCGACGAAGAACTGCTCATCGGGCGCAGGTCGATCGTCCGGTGCCGGGGCCCGAGCCGCCGGGATGGTCGGGAAGTCCGCGCCGCCGGGCCCGTCGCCCGTAAGGGCAGCCGAGCCCACCACGCATCTTCTTTCCCCGGCGCTAACCCCAACCTCAAACGGTGGCGGCGATGTCATCTGGACGGTGACTACCAGCTCTTCCGCCTCGTAGCAGGGGGCCACGAAGCGCATGTGGGCGGTGCCCCGCTCCACCCAGTCCGGCCCGAGGGCCTGGACCAGGGCGTGGCAGGCGTACCCGTAGACGGTCACGCCCGGGACCAGGCCGCCCTGGAAGCCGTATCGCTGGGCCACGTCGTCGGCATGGATGCGGTTCTCGCTGGCGCTGGCCGGGTTCCTGGCGACGACCCGATAGGCCACCTGCTCCTCTGGGCCGTCCACCGAACTCCCTTCTGCGTTGATCGAGACCGGTCCACCATACGACACGGGCTAAAACGGCCGGTATGACCGCCACTCTGTCGTCGTCCGAGCACCGCCGGGCCGATCAGCTCGTGGTCGCCAAGCGGCGAGCCACCGGGTTGCTGGTGATCGCGGCGGCCGTGTTCGTGGTGGCGGCGGTGCTGGAGAGCCACGCCCACTGGCTGGCGTGGGTCCAGGCCGCCGCCATCGCCTCGCTGGTCGGCGGGCTGGCGGACTGGTTCGCGGTCACAGCCCTGTTCCGCCGCCCGCTCGGCCTGCCGATCCCTCACACGGCCATCGTGGTCGAGCGGAAGGACCGGTTTGCCGAGACGCTCGGTACGTTTGTCCAGGAGAACTTTCTCTCGGCGACAGCCGTCACCGAGCGGCTGGAGGCGTCCCATGCCGTCGAGCGGGTGGCAGCCTGGCTGGCGGAGCCCGATCATGCCGCCGAGCTGGCGGCCCGCATCGCCGACGCTCTCGTGGCCGGGACGGATCTGCTCCGCGACGAGGATGTGCACCGGGTGCTCGACGGGCTGGTCCGGGACCGGATCGACAAGGTGGCCCTGGCCCCGCTGGCGGGCCGGGTTCTTCAGCAGGTGACGAGGGAGGGCCGGCACCAGCCGCTGATCGACGCGGCGTTGGGCGCGCTGAGCCGCTATTTGGCCGAACACGGGAGCGAACTGCATCACCGGCTGGGGCTCGAGTCGCCGTGGTGGCTGCCGGCGCCGGTCGAGGACCGGCTGGTGGCCAGCGTCCTGCAGCGCAGCGAGCAGGTGCTCGACGACATGGCCGCCCATCCGGACCATCCGCTGCGCCAGCAGCTCGAGGCCGGCCTGGAGAAGCTGGCCGTCGACCTGCAGACGTCGGACGACCTGCGCCGCCGAGGTGAGGAGATCAAGGCGGAACTGCTCGGCCACCGGGAGATCCGGGTCTTCGCCGCTTCTGTGTGGCAGGACCTCAAGGAGGAGCTGCGGGCGCAGGCCGAGCGGCCAGGTTCGGAACTACGCAGCTGGCTGACGAGCCTGATCATGCAAACCGGTGCCCGGCTCCGGGATGACCCGGCCCTCGCCGCCTCGGCCCGGCGCAGCCTCGACACCATCGTGCGTACGACCCTGGGCCGGTTCGATCAGGAGCTAGTCACCCTGGTGAGCGGCACCATCCGGCGCTGGGACGCGGTGGAGACCTCGCGACGGCTGGAGCTGCTACTCGGGCCGGACCTGCAGTTCATCCGGATCAACGGCACCATTGTGGGCGGGTTGGCCGGGCTGGTGCTGCACGCCATCAGCGTGGGCCTGACCTAGGGCAGGCCGGGGCTGGCCGGGGGCCGGGGCCGGACGTGGTCAAATGGCCGTATGGATGTGACCGCCCTGCTGCTCGATCTGTTCGGGCGTATTCCTTCGCTGACCGAGACGACCGTCGCCGGCCTGCAGCCGGAAGACCTGACAAGAGCCCCGGCGCCCGGCGTCAACACCATCGGGTGGCTGATCTGGCACCTGATCCGGGTCCAGGACTACTACGTGGCCGGGTTCCTGGACACCGAACAGATCTGGAGTCGCGATTCATGGGCCGCCCGGTTCGGGCTCGATCCCGACCCTGCCAATACCGGCTACGGGCACGGACCGGAGGACGTGGCGTCGGTCCGGCCGGTCGATGCGGACGCCCTGCTGGACTATCTCGACGCGGTCGACCGACGCTCCCGCAGCATGCTCGAGGGGCTCACGCCCACCGATCTCGGCCGCATCGTCGACCCGGAGTGGGATCCACCTGTGACCATGGGGGTGCGGCTGATCAGCATCGCCGACGACAGCCTCCAGCACATCGGCCAAGCCGCCTACCTGCGCGGGTGGCTCGGACTGTGACGGAGCCGTCCTGACCCGTCTCGGCACTCCTACAATCGGCAGCACTCACCGTTCGGCTGGAGGTCGACGTATGAAACCCTGCGCTGTGCACCACGTATCGATCAACGTCGACGACGTCGACGCGGCACTGGCGTTCTACACCGGCCGCCTGGGCCTGGAGCCCCGCACCGACCGGCCCGATTTCGATTTCCCCGGCGCCTGGCTGGATGCCGGCGGCCAGCAAGTTCACCTGATCGGCTCCGACCCCCCGACCCAGCGGGGCCAGCATTTCGCCCTTCAAGTCGAGGATCTGGAGGCAGCCATCACCGAGCTGCGCCAGGAGGGGATCAAGGTCAGCGATGCGGTCGCCGTCGGCACCAGCCGCCAGGCCTTCCTGAAGGATCCCGCCGGAAACCGAATCGAGCTGCACCAGGTGGGCGCCTCAGTCGGCTAGCGAGGCGTGGGCGGCTCCGACCAGTCGATAGTGATGCCATCGGTCTGGTCGGCATGGTCACGCAGCCACCGGCGGGCATAGGGACACCAGGGGGCGATGGTCAGGCCGTCCCGCCGGGCCCGATCCACGCCGGCCGCGACCAGCCGGCCGGCAATACCCCGGCCGCCCAGCTCGTCGGGAACCTTGGTATGGACAAGGATCAGCGTGTCGCCCTCCAGTTCGTAGTCCAGCTCAGCGACGGCGCCGTCCGCCTCGAGGACAAAACGCCCGCTGGCCTCGTCGACGATCTCGGGCAGGGACTGCGCATCAGCCATTGCTGACCTCCAGGTTTCTACAGGTTTCGAGTCTGTACAGCTGTAATCGGGGTGAACCACTCACCGCCAGGTTTCCAGCTGCGGCCGGTGACCGCCAGGGAGGGCCTACCCGCTGCCGCTGCGTTCTGCGTCGGGAGGCCGGGACGGTACGGTCGACCCCATGACTTTCGTACATCGGGCCGTGGTCGAGGCGCCGCTCGAGGAGGTGTTCGCCTGGCACAGCCGGCCCGGGTCGATGGTCCGGCTGACCCCGCCGTGGCACCCGGTGCGGGTCCTGGCTGAGAGCGATTCGCTCCGCGACGGGCAAGCGGTGCTGGGCCTGCCCGGCCGGGTCAGGTGGGTCGCCCAACACCAACCGGACGGGTACGACCCGCCCCGCCGCTTCGAGGACGTACTGGTGTCCCAACCGCTGCGCAGAGCCGTCCGGTGGCGACACGTCCACGAGTTCGGCGCGCTCGGGGCCGGCGCAACCGGGGTGACCGATGCCGTCGACACCAACGTGCCGGCCGCCCTGTTGCGGCCGATCTTCGCCTACCGCAAGAGGGAACTGGCCGGAGATCTGGCCGCCCACCGGTGGGGTCGCGAGTTAGGCGGCGCACCCTTGCGAGTGGCGATCACGGGCGCGTCCGGCCTGGTGGGAACCGCCCTGGCCGCCTTTCTCACCAGCGGCGGCCATCAGGTGGTCCGGCTGGTCCGGAGGGCCGCGGCGGGCGCCGACGAGCGCGAGTGGCGCCCGGACGCCCCGGACCCGGAACTCCTTACCGGGATTGACGCCGTGATCCACCTGGCCGGCGCGTCGATCGCGGGACGGTTCACCGACTCGCATCGTGACGCCATCAGGGATAGCCGGGTCGGGCCGACCTCAGCGCTGGCCACCGCGGTGGCCGCGGCGATGGCCGCGGCGGCGGGCGGGCAGGGTCCCCGGTGTCTGATCACCGCGTCGGCGATCGGGATCTATGGCGCCGATCGGGGCGACGAAGTTCTCAGCGAGGGGAGCGAACGCGGCGACGGCTTCCTGGCCGACGTGGTCGCAGATTGGGAAGCCGCCACCGGCCCGGCGATCGATGCGGGAGTGCGGGTGGTACACGTGCGCACCGGGATCGTGCAGTCGCCCCAGGGTGGGACGCTCCGGCTTTTGCGCCCGCTTTTCGCCGCCGGGCTCGGTGGCCGTCTTGGCCGCGGCGAGCAGTGGATGGCGTGGATCGGGATCGATGACCTGGTCGATGTCTATTACCGGGCGCTCCTCGATCCTGAGCTGTCGGGCCCGGTCAATGCGGTGGCCCCGAATCCGGTCCGCAACCGCGAGTACGCGGCCACGCTGGCCCGGGTGCTGCACCGGCCGGCAGTGCTGCCCGTTCCGGGGCTGGGCCCGAGGCTGCTGCTGGGGGCGCAGGGGGCGGAGGAGCTGACGGAGGCCAGCCAGCGGGTCGAGCCCGGGCGCCTGGTCGCGGCCGGCCATGTTTTCCGCTATCCGGGGCTGGAGGCGGCGCTCCGCCATGTGCTGGGGCGCTTCCCGACGGGGTGACCCGGTCGGCGGGCGAGGAGTGCCGGCGGGCAAGGCGGCAGAGTGGCCGGGCGGGCTGACGGTCTGGTGGCTCGGCGGGCGAGGCGGCTGATGGGCCGGGCGGGGCAAGTGCGGTCGATCGGCCGGGCGGGGCAAGTGCGGCCGATGGGCCGGGCGGGGCGAGGCGGCTGATCGGCCGGGCGGGCGCGGCGGCTGATGTGCCGGGCAGGGCGAGGCGGCAGAGCGGCCGGCGGGAGAGGCGGGAGAGCGGCCCGGCGACGGGCCGGCGGGTGCGATACGCGGGTCCCTGGCGGCCCGGCTGCTCGGCCAGGGTCCCGACGGCCCGACGGCCCGACGACCCGACGGCGGGCCCCGAGGGCGCGCCGGGGTGGGTGGCCTTTACCGGCGCGCGAATTGGGCCCAAAACCGGGGGTCCGGGAGTTTCTCTGGCGCGGGCCACGGTTTAGCTGGGCACCGAACGCGCCAGTAAGGCGGGCGGGGGGGTCGATTCGGGACCGATTCGCGCCAGAAAAGCCACCCGACCGCCGGGCCCGGCGACCGAGGGCGCGACGGGGTGGGTGGCCTTTACTGGCGCGAGTTGGGCCCAAAACCGGGGGTCCGGGAGTTTCTCTGGCGCGGGCCACGGTTTAGCTGGGCACCGAACGCGCCAGTAAAACCGGCGGGGGGGTCGATTCGGGACCGATTCGCGCCAGAAAAGCCGCCCGGCCGCCGGGCCCGGCGAACGAGGGCGCGCCGGGGTGGGTGGCCTTTACTGGCGCGAGTTGGGCCCAAAACCGGGGGTCCGGGAGTTTCTCTGGCGCGGGCCACGGTTTAGCCGGGCACCGAACGCGCCAGTAAAGCCGGCGGGGGGTCGATTCGGGACCGATTCGCGCCAGTAAAGCGGCCCGGCCGCCGGGCCCGGCGAAGAGGTCAGGGCCGGGCCGGCAGGGCCAGGTCGCGCAGTTCGCCCAGCAGCCCCAAAGCGTCGTACTTGCGTTCGAAGGGACCCCAGTACATGGAAAAGTGGGCCCCGTGGCGGTAGCCCACGGCGTCGGTGAGCAGCCGCTGATGGCGCGTCGAGACCAGCGGCATGGCCAGCTCCCTGGCCTCGGACTTCGACAACACCCGCCCGGTCAGGACCGCCTGGGCCAACCGGGCCGCCTCCAACACCAGCGGGGCCACATCCCGGCGGAAGATCAACAACCCGTGCGCCTGGGCCACCAGGGCCTGCAGCCGGGCCGCGGCCCAGGCCCGATAGGCGTCGGGGTCGTAGCCCACCACCGGCCAGTCCGGACCGAACAACGCCATCGGGTCGTGCCGCAAGATGGCCCGGGTCATGGGCGTGGCCAACGGGCCGGCCCCGCCAGCCCCGCCAGCCCCACCAGCCCCACTCGCCCCGCCAGCCTCACCAGCCCCACCGGACCCCGCCAAGCCCCCCGCCCCCGCCGCCGGCGTCCCATCGGCAGAAAAGCCCGGCCCGTGGCGGTCGAGATCGGCCCAGGTCACATACCACACCTGGGCGCTGCGGCCGGCGTGGCGCAGCCGGCGGGCCGCCCCCGCCAGGCGGGCCAGCTCACCGCCGGCGGGCCGCACCTCGCTCACCACCACCAGATCGATATTGCTCTGCCGGGCGCTGAAATCATTCAACGCCAGCGCCCCCACCCCATACACCGCCACCACCCCCACCGGCCCCAGCTCCTGCACCGCCCCCACATAGCCCCGCACCGAACCGGTCACCGCATCAGGCACCATCCCCCCAACCCGCCGGCGTAGCCCGCCGGCCATCGGGCGTTATGCTCACCCGACCGACAACCGGGGAGGGTGGCGCGCTGCATCGGCGTAACTGGAGCAGAGGGACGCTCGCCCCTACGAGATCGCGGGGTCCAGGCGCTTGACGGCCGAGCGGTTCGTGATCGTCGGGGCCGGGATCATCGGGCTGGCTACCGCCCGCGAACTCCGGCAGCGCCACCCCGACGCCGCCGTCACCGTGGTCGACAAAGAAGCGGCGGTGGGCCGGCACCAGACCTCGCACAACAGCGGAGTGGTGCACGCCGGCCTGTATTACGCGCCCGGATCGCTCAAGGCCCGGCTCTGCACCCGGGGCCGCCAGCTGCTCCGGGAGTTCTGCGAGGCCCGGGGCGTGCCGTACGAGGAGTGCGGCAAGCTGGTGGTGGCCAGCACCTCTGACGAGGTGCCCGCGCTGCGCCAGATCGAAGGTAGGGCCGAAGCCAACGGCGTGCCAGGCTTGCGGTGGCTGACCGGCACCGAGCTAAAGGACATCGAGCCGCACGCCGCCGGCGTGGCCGCGCTCCACTCGCCCCACACCGCCATCGTCGATTTCCCCAAAATGGCAGAAGCCATGGCGGCCGAACTCGACGTCCGGCTCGGCTTCGAGGTGACCGGTTTTCGCACCACCGGCACGGAGGTCGTGGTGAGCAGCCCGGCCGGCGACCTGCCCGCCGATCGGGTGATCGTTTGCGCCGGTTTGCAGGCCGATCGGGTGGCCCGGCTCGCCGGCGACCAGGCCGGTCCGGCCATCGTCGCCTTCCGGGGCGAGTACTGGCGCCTGGTCCCCCAACGAACGCATCTGGTGGAGGGTCTGATCTACCCGGTGCCGGACCCGGCGTATCCGTTCCTGGGCGTCCATTTCACCCGGCGGGTGGGCGGGATCGTCGACGTGGGCCCCAACGCGGTGCTGGCCCTGGCCAGGGAGGGCTATCGGCGCCGGGACATCCAGCCCGGCGACGTCCGGGAGACCCTGGCCTGGCCGGGATTTCGGAAGATGGTCGGCCAGCACTGGCGACCCGGGCTTCGCGAGCTGCGAGGGTCACTGTCGAAGCGGGCCTTCATCGCCGCCGCCCGCCGGTTGGTCCCGGAGGTGACGGCGGCGGACGTGGTGCCGGCGCCCGCAGGGGTGCGCGCCCAGGCCGTTGACGCCGATGGCAGCCTGGTCGACGATTTCCGCATCGGTTCGGCCCCCGGATCGGCCCGCGTGGTGACCGTACGCAACGCCCCGTCCCCCGGTGCCACCTCGTCGCTCGCCATCGCCGAGTACCTGGTGGACGAGGTCGATAAGGCCCGGGTGTAACTCGGGCGCCCCGACGGGATGCGCCGCGCTGTTGGGTTCGCAGGGCGAGCAGGGGCGCAAAGGCGCAAGGACGCAAGGACGCAAGGACGCAAGGACGCAAGGACGGCCCCGTAAGGTGCAGGAGGATCAGGCGGCGGCTGCGGCGGCTGCGACCGCCGATGCGAGCTGCCACCCGGCGGTTGCCGCGTCCGATCCGTCCGGGCGGATCAGCCAGCCCTCGTAGCCTTCCACCCCGTCGATGGCACCCAGAGCGTCGTCGCCGCCGACTGCGAGGCCGGTGGCGAGGGCATCGGCCATCGCCGGGTCGGGACCGACGACGGTGGCGGAGACGGTGCGGACCGCCGGGGCTCCGGAACTCGGGTCGAGCAGATGGGCGCCGCGCTGGTAGGTGCCGGAGGTGCAGACCGCCGCATCGCCGGACACCTCGACGACCCCGACCAGCCCACGGGGGTCCCACGGGTGGGTGATCCCGATACGCCAGGGGCGGCCCGGATCGCGGTCTGGATGGCCGAGGGTGACGACGTCGCCGCCGGCACTCACCATCGCCGAGGCCACGCCGGCCTTTCGCAATTCGTCGACGGCCCGGGCCGCGGCCCAGCCTTTGACCAGACCGGTCGGGTCGACCCCGCCCGGCAGGGCCCAGGGATCGAACCACCCGGCCGTCCACTCCCGCGCCAGGGCGCAGCCGAGCAGGACTTCTCCGACCTCCTTCGGGGCGTCCGACAGGCGGAGCTGGCCGAGACGGAGCCGATTGATCGGGCTGTTCGGCTTCCAGACGCTGAAGACGGCGTCGGCCCGGTGGAGGACCGCCCGGGCGGCCGCCACCGCCAGCCACAACCGGTCTGGTGGCAAGTCGGGCGCGTCGACGGTGATGGACACCACCGTGCCCATGACCGGCTCGGGTACCCGAATCACTTGATCCCCAACTGGTCGAGGGCCGACTGCGCCGACTGGGCGTAGGCCTGGCTGGTGAAGGTGGCGCCCGAGACGCCGTCGATGTTCGCACTCTGGGCAGCGAGGACCTGCTGGCGCAGCGACGGGATGGCCTGGTCATCGATGAAGACGGACCGGGCGTCGGTCTCGTTGAGTGACGCCATCTGCAGGTCGGTGATGCGACCGCCCTTCTCGGTGACGGTGACGGAGAGCTCGCCGTACTGATACGTGACCAGCTGGCCGGTGGCGCGGCGACTGGACCCGGCGGGCGTGGTAGTGGTGGGGGCCGCGGGGTTTGCGCCACCGGCGGGCGCGGTCGTCGCCGGGGTCACGGCGCCGCCGCCCGAGGCCGCCGGGGTGGTGGTCGCAGAGCTCGAGGATCCACCCGGTGTCGGGCGAGGTGGTGGGCTGGACCGCCACCGTGCTGGTCGGTCGGTGCGAGTGAAAACTGAGCACGCCGGCCAGCCCCGCGGCGGTGGCCGCCAGCAGGATCGGAGCTCGTTTCATCAGAACGCGAACTCCTCGAGATGGATGCGCTCCTCAGGGACGGCCAGCCGCCTGGCCGCGGCCCGGACTCCATCGCCGAATCCGTCCGGACCGCACACGTAGACGTCCCGCTGGCGAATGTCTGGCACCAGGCGCTGGAGCGTCGGCCCATCCAGCGCCATCTGGTGGCGCGGGCCGATCAGCTCGTGCAGGACCGCCCGGGGTCGGGCACGGACCATGCTGGCCACCTCGTCGCGCAGGACCACATCCTCCGGGCGGGACGCCCGCAGGATGACACTGACGTCGACCTGGATCGGCAGGTCCTCCAGCAACGCCCGTATCGGGGTGATCCCGACGCCGGCGGCGACCAGCAGGACGCTCCCTCGTTGCCGGGCATGGTCGGTGAAGACGCCGTAGGGGCCCTCGATCGCGACCCGGGTGCCCCGCGGGATCTGGCTCACGGCCTGGGATTGATTGCCGAGCCCCTTGACCGTGACCCGCAGGTATGGGGGCTGCGGCAGAGCCGACAGCGAGTACGGATGGGCCTGCCACCAGAGCCCCCGCACCAGGAACCGCCACTGGAAAAACTGGCCGCCGGACACCGCCAGCTGCTCGAGTCGTCGCCCGGAGCAGATCACCGAGACCACGCCCGGGCCTTCCTCGCGCACCTCCACCACCCGCAGCTGATGGCGGAGGGTTCGCCAGGCGGGCAGGCCGACCCGGCAGACGAGGACGGTCCCGGCGGTGGCGGCCCAGAGCAACGACCAGAATGCCCGCGACAGGGGGTGGCCCACAAACGACGCCCCGTTCGCCAGCTGGTGCGAGAAGGCCAGCGCCAGGGCCAGGTAGGTGTAGAGGTGGACGACCCACCAGGTCTCATACCGGACCCGCCGGCGCACGGCACGGAACGATGTCACGCCGGCCATGATGAGGAGGCCGAGCCCGACGGCGGCGGCCAGCACGTCGGGATAGGTGGTGAGCTGCAGCCACAGCTGGTGCAGGAGACCGGTGCTACCGGCCTCGGCATAGCCGGCGACGATCAGGACGGCGTGCAAGATCAGCAGGCAGATGGGCCAGGGCCCGATCCGGCGATGCCAGCGAACCAGCCGGTCCTGGCCGACCGTGCGCTCGAGCAGCGGGACGCGGCCGATGAGGAGGATCATCAGGAGGAGCAGATAGGTGCCGACCAGGCCGGCGAGCTGACCGGCGAAGGTGAGCCCGCCTCCGGGCGCCTGGAGTGCTCGTTCGGATTCCGCGCTGATCCCGAGCAGGATGACCGCCAACAGACCTACCGCAGCCACCTCGGGCCCGGCCTCGGCCACCCATCGGGCCGGCGGCGGGGCGACCCGACGCGATGGATGGTTCACGGGGTCATGATCGCGGCTCTAGCTGAAAACCCGATAGCGGTGGCCTGAAAGCCCGCTGTGAGACGGACGTCCGGCGGCAGGCGAGGAGAGCGGCGGTGGGCGAGGGAGCGGCGAAGGACGTAACGAACGTGTGTTCGGATAGATTGGGGTATGGCCACTCCCCCGGCCGCCACTCGTCCCGACCCGGACCCGGCCCCGGCCCCGGCGCAAGGCAGCCTCTTCGCCACCGGACCGATCGAGGTGCGCTCCGGTCCGGAGTTGGAACGCGTCGATCTCGGCGGCAAAGCCTGGGTGGACGTGGCCCGAGGGTGGCTGGGGGGTGCCGACGATCTGTGTGCCCGGCTCATCGAAGCGGTGGACTGGCAGCACCACCGACGCTGGATGTACGACCGGGTGGTCGACGAGCCCCGGCTATCCCGCTGGTACCGGTCGTCGGACCAGCTGCCCGACGAGGCCCTGGCCTGGTTCCGCGTTGCGGTCGGGCGCCACTATGGCGTGGGGTTCGGCGCCATGGGGCTCAACTACTACCGAGATGGGCGAGACAGCGTGGCCCCTCACGCCGACCGCGAGTTGCGCGATCTGGATGACACCCTGGTCGCCATCCTGACCCTGGGAGCCGCCCGGCCGTTCCTCTTGCGGCCCCACGGCGGTGGACCCGCCATCGATCTCCATCCCGCGTCCGGCGACCTGCTGGTGATGGGGGGCACGTGCCAGGCCACGTGGGAGCACGCCGTTCCCAAAGTGGCGGCCGGAGCCGGGCCCCGGATCAGTGCATCGATCCGGTGGGCCCGGGGGGCGGGCGCCGAGCAGGAGTGGGCGCCGGCCGAGCGCCAGGTCTCCCCGCCCGGCCGCCTGGGCCGGGCGCCGGCCTCCCCCGGCTGAGCCCGCCGCCGGGGGCCGGGCGCCGGCCCCCTTGACGCCGCCGACCGACGCCAGACTCCGTCGGCGGGCCACCGGTTCCGGGGCGCGGTCGTCCCTACTCGTCGCCTACTTGCTGGGTTTGCCGGCGAGCGCCTTGGCCTGCTGCACGTAGGTCTGGGCCTGCTGCACGTTCTTCTGGTAGGCGGCCAGGTCACCACGGCGGAGGGCGACATTGGCGGCGTTGAACGACGCCTGGGCCTGCTGCAAGAGCGAACTCACCGATGAGCCGGCGGGCGGGACGGCGACCGGTGTGGTCGTCGGCGCCGACGGGGGCGTCGTCGTGGTCGGAGCGGGCGTGCCGTTGTTCGCCCCGCTGCCGCTGATCCCGTTGGGCGTCACCAGTGGCGTCGCCTTCGCCGCGGCCGTGTTGCAGTAGGACGAGAACGGTTGGGTCCCATCCGGGTTGGTGACCTGGCAGAGGGCGTTGTCCAACGAGGCGTTGCTGCTGTCGTACACCTTGCCGTCGTAGACGACCACCACGTCCTTGAGGGTCGGGATCTGGTTGCTCGACGACTCGACGTAGATGGTCTGGACATACATCAGCGTCTGGTCAAGGGGTACCACCACCACCTCGCCGAGCTCCACGTTGGATCCCTGCTGGTTGAGCAGTGTCAACTCCGACGAGATCCGGGGATTGCTGTGGATGATGCTGCTGATCAACCCCGGCCCGTCAACCGTCTCGTCGGTAGGCGTCTCATAGACGGTCAGCGTGCCGTAGTGGTTGGTTTGGCTTCCATAATCCGACGACGCGGTCATCCAGGCGGTCAGGTTCTGCCGTTCCGTCGCTGCGCCGACCGGCACAAAGGGAATGATGGTCATGAAGCTCTGCTGGGTGGACCCGGGAGGGTGGGCCAGGATGTACTGAGGGGCCAGGCGGGCCACCTGCGGCGGCAACGGCTGCCCGTTGGCACCCAGGGTCGGCGCCAGATACGAACTGCTCGACGACAGCTGCCCGCTGCCGGGATCGGGCGACACCGACCAGGCCTCTGCCCCCGAGTAGAACTGGGCTGGATCGGTGAGGTGGTAACGCCCGTACATGGTCGTCTGCACCCGGAAGAAATCCTCGGGATAACGGAAATGGTCGGTGATGCCCGGGATCAGCGTGTTTGCCTTCGCTTGCGCGATAAACAGGTCGGGAAAAGCCTTCTGGTACACCCTGATGATCGGGTCCTGGGGGTCGACCACGAAGAAGTACATCTTGCCGGTATAGGCGTTGATCACGACCTTGACCGAATTGCGGGCATAGTTGAAGCTGGTGTTGAGGCCACTGCCTGCCGGCATCCCGGTGGTGTTGGCGTTCTGGGCGTACGGATAGTTGTCGGTGCTGGTGTAGGCATCCATCACCCAGAACACCTGACTGTTGAGAACCACGGCGTAGGGGTCGGAGTCGTACTTGAGGAACGGGGCGGCCTTGTGGACCATGGTTTCGATATTGCGGTAGTACATCACCCGCGACGAAGGCGTGATCTGGCCGGAGAGGATGAAGTTGGCATCCCCGAAGCGCAGGGCGAAGGCGGCCCGGCGGACGATGCTGCCCGCCTGTACTCCCCCACTCCCGTGGTAGCTGTTGTAGACCGGTTGGCCGGTGGTCGAGCTCTGGTAGTCGATCTCGGCCGTCTTGGAGTCGGCGATCACATAGCCGCCGGTGGCGTTGCCGATGCCGTAATAGATCTCGGAGCCCTGACCGGTCTTCCCCCCAGGGGCGGTGTGCCGGTCGGCGGCAGGTTGCTGAGGCTGAAGTTGGGGGTGCCGTCGGTGTTGACCCCGTTCTCACTGATCGGGGCCAGTACCGCGCCGTAGCCGTGGGTGTACTGGAGGTGCTGGGCCACGAACCCCGAAGACGGCAGCGACGTGTTGAGCTCGCGGACCGAGGCGATCGTCGCCGTCTCCTGGGTCTTGGTCGGGGAGCCCGGGTCAGGGAGCTGGTAGCGGTCCTGGGCCAGGTTGTTGAAGTTGTAGTAGGAGTACTGGCCCTGATATTTGTCGAAGGTGTTTGTGAGCTGGACCGCGGGGTCGAGCATCCGGACGTTGGCGAGCGTCTGCTGGTTGGCGACCGCTTGGGGCGAGTTGCCCTGGATCTGGGCGGCGGTGACCGTCGGCGAGTAGTTGTAGACCTGGCTGCGATCGGTGGCTGACGGGGAGTCGACCTGGACGGCGTTGATGTTGAAGGCGGCCCGGGTGGCCGTGATGTTGCGACTGATGTAAGGGGTCTCCCGGCTCAGCTGCGAAGGATTGACGCGCAGGGCTTGATAGAGGGCCGGGTAGATGAGGCCGACGAGGATGTACACCAGGATCCACAAGGCCACTGCGACCGCGGGCAGCATCCACCCCTTCTGCCGGATGTTGTAGAGGAACAAGCCCGCGGCGATGATGGCGATGGCGATGAGCAGGGTGAGGGCCGGTTTGTTGGCGTGGACGCTGGTGGCGGTGGCGCCGTTGACGATGTGGTCCCGGGAGAGCACCAGTTCGAGCCGCTCGAAGTAGTAGTCGACGGCTTTGATGAGCGCCAGGACCCCGAGGATGACCGAGAGGTGGGTCTTGACCGCCGGCGTGATGCGCCGCTCCGGCCCCTGCACATGGATGCCGCCGTTGAGGTAATGGGCGACGGTGGTCACGATGAACACCACGATCAACGCTTCGAAGGTCCATCCCAGCAGGAACTTGATGAACGGCAGGTCGAAGACGTAAAAGCCGAGGTCGATGTGGTACTCGGGGTCTGAAGTGCCGAACGAGACGTGGTAGCGGAGCAGATCCCAGTTGTTCCACTGCCGGTTGGCTCCGATTCCGGCCAGCAGCGCGAACACCGCGGCGGTGACGATCCGCACCACCTTGGCGTGCGGGCTGACCACCTCCCGGTAGCGCACGACCAGCTCATCGGCGGTGCCCGGCGCCGCCTGGTCGGGAGCGACCCGATCGGCGATGACCAGGTTGCCCCACATCATGAGGAAGAAGATGGCCATGAAGACCAGAGCCAGCAGCACTTTGGTCAGCAGGACGCCACGGAACACCGAGGTGAAGCCCACCGACTGGAACCAGAGATAGTCCGTCCAGAAGCGAGCCAGGCCGCTCAGCGAGAGGATGAGGAAGATGATCGCCACCACCGCCGCCACCACGATGATGCGGGTCCGGCGCGAGGCGCGCGGGATTCGGCGGGGCAGGTCAGCGGGCGTACGCATTGCGAATGGCGAGCCTAATAAGGAAGGGTCAGGCTCCGGATATCAGGGGCGGGGAAAATGGTGGCCTTGACGGGGCTCTCATTCCGCGATCGGCACCAGCAGGCAGCGGCAACCAGGGTGAGCCGGCGGGTAGGGCTGGCCCGTTGGAAACGGCTCACCCTTGGGCAGGTTCCCGGCCAGGACATCATCGTCGCAGTCCGGACAGGGCCCGCCGGTGTCGTGCACGACCCAGCGCAACGGGCCGCCCATCGGCACCTGGTGCCAGGTTCCCCGGGAGAAGGCGGCCGCCAGCACATCACCCGCGATGCGCTCGATCCGCTCGCTCTTCCACTCCCGGTAGGCCGAGCCGACCGCCTCGACGAGCACCTGCTGGTCGTCGCCTGCCGACACCGTGATGGCGTGCTCGAGCCGGCGACGCAGAGATTCGACGATGGTCGTGGCCGCATCGTCGGCGAGATCGCCAACGTCGGATGCGCCGGGGGCATCGGCAGGCTGCCCGAGGATCTCAACTGCGAAGGCGACGCCGCCGATGGCGGCTTCCTCCAGTTGAGGGTGGGCGATGTCGGAATAGTGGGCGATCTGGTCCGTGACGGCGGGAAGCAGGGCGGCGACGGTGGGTTCGTCTCGCTGGCTGCGCAGGTGGTCCAGCAGATCGTTCTGCTCGTCCTGAAGGGCGCGCTTCAACCGGCGCGTCAGCGACGACTCGAGGTCGGCCAGGACGGCTTGCCGCCGCCGCAACCAGCCTTCATCCGGGTCGGCCGGTTCGCTCTCATCCTCTTCGATTTCGGCGTCGGTGGCAGCGCCCGGGATGAGCGTCGGCGAAACCGGCGTCGCCGGCTCCGCCGCGGGATGCACCTCCTTGGCGGCGCGCCCCGACCGCAGCCGGGCGAACAGGTCGTCGACCCCGCGGCTCGATGCCGGCAAACCCTCGTCGTCGGTGACCACCCGCAATCGCGGCCCGCCCGCCGGCTGGGCCGGAGGAAGGGTGGCCTCCGGAGGCTGAAAGTCGGCGGCCAGCGCTTCACTACCGCCCCGGCCGGCCTCCACCGGGGCCCGTCCGGCCGCGCCTGACGAGCTACCCGCGGCGGCCTGCGAGGGCGGAGGCTGCAGGCGGGACGGTTCCGGCGAGGGGCCGGGCCCGGTGGCGGGTGGGGGCGGTTCGGGCGGGGGACCCGGAACGGTGCCCGCCTGTCGCGGTTCCGGCGGGGGGCCGGCTACGACGCCGGGCCAGTCCGGCGCCGTAGCGGGCGGCCCCGCGGGGCGCGCCGCGCTCGGCTGGCCCTCGACCGCCGGCTCGGCCCCGGCATGGATCTCGGTCGGGCTGGCCGATTCGGGGAACTGGTCGCGCATGCGCCGGCCCACCTCGTCGGCGGCCGCCCGGGCCTCGGTGTCAGCCCGGTTGAGATCGTCGTTGACCTCTTCCAGGGTGCGGCGGACCACCGCGTAGGACTCGAGCAGACGCTCGCGTCCCGCCCGGAGCTGCTCGATCTGCACGGACGCCACCCGGCGCCGCCGGGAGAGATCCTCGAGGATCCGCTCGCGCGTCGACATGGCGCCTTCGATGGTCAGATTCCGCTCGTGCTGGGCCGCGGCCCGCAGGGCGTCAGCCTCGATCCTGGCCTTGTCGACCATCTCGGCGGCGTCGGACCGGGCCTTGTCCATCACCCGGGCGGCGGCCTCCTCGGCCGCCTTCATCTCCCGGCCGAGCACCCCCTCGGCCTCGGATCGAAGCTCGGTGGAGCGGGCCTGGGCGTCCGCCACGATCCGCTCGGCGTCATCGGTAGCCCGGGCCCGGAGGTCGCTGGCCGCGGCTCGAGCCGCCCGCAGGATGCTGGCCGTCTCCTCGCCAACGGCGACGATGAGCGCCTCCTCGTCGAGCACGGGCGGGCGAGCGGCCCGCTCTTCGGCCGAATGCCAGGCGGACTCGAGGTGTTGATTGCGGTCCCGTAGCGAGCGGACCTCGGCGGCCACGCGACTCAGGAAGTCCCGGACTTCCGACTGGTCGTAGCCTCGAAACGCCGACGAGAAGGACCGCGCCTGGACCTGATCGGGCGTCAGCGACGGGTCAGCTGCCATGAAATCAGCCTAGAACGGCTCGTGTCCGAGGGTGGGCGATCGCCCGGCGGGGCCCCCTAGGTTCCGGACACGGGTGGTGGGAGGTGGCCGCCGAGGGCCTTCAGGTCGTTGAGGGCCTGGTCCAGGCTCGAGACCGGGAACACCTTCATCGACCCGGCCTGGCTCTTGGCGGCCTTCACCTCGTCGGTCGGGACGAAAAACACCTGGGCTCCGGCCTGGCGCACGGCGACCGCCTTCTGGGCCACTCCTCCGACGTCACCTACCGAGCCGTCGAGGTTGATCGTCCCGGTGGCCGCGACGCGGTGCCCGCCAGTGAGGTTGCCGGCGCTCAGCACGTCGAGCAGGCCGAGCGTCAGGGCCAGCCCGGCCGAGGGTCCGCCGATGGCGCCGACGTCGACGTTGACATTGAAGGGGTACACGAAGACCGTCTGGGTGGTCGACGCCACGCCCAGGAAGGGCTGGTTGGGTGCGGGCGGGTGGCCACCGAGAGCGGGGGTCCCGGTGAGGGTGACGGCGAGGGTCAGGGTGCGAGGCTTGCCGTTGGTGCCGGGTCGCCGCACGGTCACGTGCACCGTCTGGCCGGGCTTGGCCACGTGGACGGCGGCGACGAAACCGGCTGCCGTGTGGATGGCGACCCCGTTGACGGCGGTCACCACGTCATTGCATCGCAGCCCGGCAGCCGCGGCCGGGCTCCCGGGTACCACTTCCACCAGCTGGGCGCCGAGGTCCTGCTCTTTCACCTGATAACCAAGCTCACGCAGGGCGACGACCTCGGCGGAGGACGTGGCGCTGTTCATCTGCTGGGCGTCCTGGCAGGGCAGCTGGGCGGGGGGGGTGCTGCCGAGCACGTCGATGGCCGGGACCAACTGGGTACCACTTTCAACGGAATGCAGCAGTCCGAGCTTCGAGAGGATGTATTGGCCGGGTGTGGCCGGCCCGACCAGGACATCGACCATATAGAGCGAGCCCTGGATGGGATGGGTGCGATCGGCCGGCACGCTGATCAGAGCGCACGGGGAGCCGTCCGGCAGGTCCAGCTGGCCGTTGTGGTTGGCGGTGCATCGCGGATTGGCGGTGATCTGGGGGGCGGAGCCGGGCGCGAAGGCGTAGTAGCCGCTGGCGCCCTGCTCGATGATCTGCCACCCGGCCACCAGCAACGTGGCCACGACGATCACCGAGAGCACCCAGACCACCGCCGGCTGGCGGTAACCGGCGCGCCGGCTCATGCGGCCCCCGACGGCGGGCGCCGGTCTTGTACGATCGGTCTGCTTGTGACCACAACCCTGCCTTCCGGTGGTCGGGCGCCGTGCGCAGCGCCGGCCCTCCAGCGTGCCATGCCGGACCCAGATGTCGGGTGCAGCCGGCATGCATGAGCCGGATCACCCTTCGTCGCCATGGGGGGAGCCGGCTGCTCCGGCCGGCGCCTCCTACCGGTCGCTGGCCGTAAGCCGGGCTGGACCGCCGCCACCGGCACGAACCCGCCCATCGTCCCGGGCCCTCAACGGGCCGGCACCCCCGGCCGGGCGTGATCCTGCCGCCACGGAACCATCGGCCCCCTCGAAGCCTCGCCGGCGAGAAAGGCGGCGGCCGATGCTGGTCGAGCGCACGATCCTGGTCCGGATCATCCCGCGCACCGGTCTGTGGGCGCGCCTTCGGGCCGCGGTGGCGCTGACGGTGATCGCCGTCACCATCGGTCTCGGTTTCGCCGCCGTGCTGAGCGTGGTCGTCTGGGCGGTGGCGATGGCCGTCCACCATGCCGCCAGCGGCTGACGCCCCTCGACCGCCAACCGGCGGCTCCGACCCGCCGCCGGTCGGGAATGCCCTCCCACCGCCGGCAGGTACGGCGCAACCCGCGCCAGGCATCGCCCGACGGCCGGTAGACACCGCCCCACCGCCGGCCAACGGCGGTGGCGGCGAAGCGGGCCCTACCGACGTGGTCGCTCGTCGGCGGGAGGCCGCCCTCGCCGGTCACCGCGGCGACGAGCCGGCCGCCCGCCGGGCGCTCGGAGATGGGGCTCCTCCGGTGCGGGCCACAGCCCTCGGGGCCCTGGCTCGCATGGGGCGGCTCGCCTTTGGCGACCTCGACGCCGCCCTCGAGGATCGCCACCCGGAGGTCCGGGTCCGGGCCGCCGAGCTGGCCACGGCCTTCGGGGCGCTCGGTGCCGGCCTGGCGGGGCGCGCCATCACGGATGGCGACCCACGGGTGGTGGAGGCGGCCTGCTTCGCCCTGGGAGAGATCGGCGACGTGACGCCCGACGAGATTGCGGCGCTATCCAGCGTGAGCCAGGTCCACGCCGACCCGCTCTGCCGCGAAGCCGCCGTGGCCGCTCTCGGCGCCATCGGCGACCGGCGCGGCCTGCCGGCTATCTTGCGGGCGACCGGGGACAAGCCCGCCGTGCGGCGGCGGGCCGTGCTGGCCCTGGCGCCTTTCGACGGCCCCGAAGTCGACGCCGCCATCGAACGGGCCAGCCACGACCGGGACTGGCAGGTCCGCCAGGCCGCCGAAGACCTGAGCGATCGAACCCCTCAGGTCGACACCTGACTACATGAACAGGTCTTTGACGGCGTCGAACTCCTCGAGACACTTGCCGGCCCCCAGCACGACGCACTCGAGCGGGGCGTCCACCAGGATGACCGGGAGGTTGGTCTCCTGCTGCAGCCGCGTGTCCAGCCCGCTCAGCAGACCGCCGCCGCCGACCAGGTGGATGCCCTGGCTGATCAGATCCTGGGCCAGCTCAGGCGGCGACGACCCGAGACACTTGATCACGGAATCCACGATGGCGCCCACCTGCTCCTCGATGGCGTCGCGGACCTCGTCGGGCGAGAGGATGACCGTTTTGGGCAAGCCGGTCATGAGATCGCGGCCGCGTACCTCGGCCTTGATGGAGTTATCGGTGGGCCAGGCCGAGCCAATCGCCAGCTTGATCTCCTCGGCGGTGCGCTCGCCCACGGCGATCCCGTACTCCCGCCGGACGTAGGTCTGGATGGAGGCGTCGACGTCAAAGCTCCCCACCCGGATGGCCTCCAGGGCCACGATGCCGCCGAGCGAGATGACGGCGGTCTCAGTAGTGCCGCCGCCGATGTCCACCACCATGTTGCCGAGCGGCTCGTGGATGGGCAGGCCGGCGCCGATGGCGGCGGCCATGGGCTGCTCGATCAGATAAGCGCCGTTGGCTCCCGCGCCCCGAGCGGCCTCCTCGACGGCCCGCCGTTCGACCTCGGTGATGGCAGAGGGGACGCAGATCAACACGCGGGGCCGGTTGAACCTCGAAACCCCCGCCCGCTGCAGGAGCAGGCGGATCATCCGCTGCGTGATGTCGAAGTCGGTGATAGCCCCCTGGCGGAGGGGCCGCACGGCCACGATGTAGCCGGGTGTTCGCCCGATCATCTGCCACGCCTCGTGCCCCATGGCCAGCACGTCCTGGGTCCGGGAATTGAGGGCGATTACCGTCGGCTCGTTGAGAACGATGCCCCGCCCGCGTGAGTAGACCAGGGTATTAGCGGTCCCAAGATCGATGGCGAGGTCTCTAGCCAGCCTCGACTCCTGCTCGTCCGGCGACGGGGCGCTCCGACCCCGCCTCGTCGATCGGTGACGCCAGGGCGGGCTCGGTCAGATCGGGGCCCATCGAGCCGTTCGCCCGAGGCGCGCTCGCCGGCAGAGGGTCGATCGAGCCGTTCGCCCGACGCGCTCGCCGGCAGAGGGTCGATCGAGCCATTCGCCGGGGGCGCGCTCACCGGAGGAGGGTCCGCCGACCCATTCGCCCAAAGCGGGCTCACGGTCGGTGGGTCCCCCGGGCCGTTCGCCACAGGCGGGCTCACCGGCGGCAGGCCAACCCCGCTGTCCCAGGGCAGGCTCGGCGGCGGAGGGTCCATCCAGGCGTTCTCCCAGGCCGGGCTCACCGGCGGAGGGCCCACGGAGCCGTTTTCCCAGGACGGGATCGCCGGCAGAGGACCCATGACGTCGTCGGGCCGGTCCGAGGCGCGGTGGACCACCCCGCCTTCCCGGCCATGCGCCTCCGCCGCCAGTTCCCGGTCCGGAGCATCGTGCGCCCCGCTGCCGTTGGTCCGAAGGGGCAGTTCCCCGGTCAGGTCGAGGTCGGCAGAATCCGGGAGGACCCGCCGGACCATCTCCCCGGGTGTCGTCGAGTCGGTGGGCTCCGCCGGGTCCGGCTCCCGCTGGATGCGCAGCCCTCCCGACGCCGCCGGCCGACTACCGCGGGTGGACCCGGAATGATTCGTCGCCGGGGCGAGGGCCTGCAAGCCCCGATGGAAGGATTCGACGTTGGCGTGCACCGATCGGGGCTGCCGGTGGCGCAACCACACGATCAAGCCGCCGATGGTCGCCAACACCACCGCACCGATGAGATAAGCCAGGTTGCCGAGCACCACCGCCGATGACGCCGTCATGTCCGCAACTCCGTGCTATCCCCGACCTCCGCGATGTGATGGGCGTCCTGACCCCAGTCCTCGCCACCCGCCCATCGCTCGCGCTTCCAGATCGGGACGGTTGTTTTCAATGTGTCGATGCAGAACCGGGCGGCATCGAAGGCCTCGCCGCGATGCCCTGCGGACGCGGCCACCACCACCGAGCACTCGGTGACCGTCAGGATTCCGACCCGATGCCACAACACCAACCGGCCGACGTCCGGCCAGCGCGATCGGGCCTCGGCGGCGATGGCAGCCAGGCGCGGTTCCACCTGAGCCGAGTAGGCCTCATATTCGAGTTCGGTGACACCGGGACGGCCTTCGGCGTGATCGCGCACGGTGCCGCCGAACACCACGACTGCGCCGCAATCGGGCCGGGTCACCCAGTTCGCGGCCTCGTCCATCGAAAGCGGATCGGCGGTGAGCGCGACGGAAACGTCCGGGTCGCCGGCCAAAGGGGCGCGGCGCCTGCGGGGGCGAAGGCACGACCCAATGCTACGACGGGCGCGGCTGGATGCGTGACGCACCCTCCCGATGAAAAGCCCGGCCAAAGAACGATCGGTTGGGCCGCGAAGCGCTCGGCCAGCGCCCTCGTTAGGCTCAAATGCGTGGAACCCGACGACGGCATGGAGGAGGAAGGGCCGTACCTGGCGTGGCTCCCTCCTGACGACCGTCTCTGGCGGCATCCCTCGGAGGGACCGGATCCACGCCCGCCGGCCGGGGCCGAGGCGGGGGCCGAGACTGAAGGAGGCGATGGCCCTGGCGGACCGGGCCATGGTGGACCGGGCGACGGCCACTCGGGGCCTGGTGGCGGAGAGGGCGGGACTCATCCCCAGCCTTCGCATCTGACCGGGTGGGTCCGACGCCCGTCGGCGCGCCTATGGGGGATAGCCGTCGTGGCCGCGGTTGTCGGCGCGTTCGCCGCCACCGGCGTGGGCATGATCACGGGAGCCTTCGAGCAGCAATCCGTGGTGGTGCATTCGGTCGTACCGACAGCTCCGACCGTGACCCTCGCCTCTGCGACATCGAATGGCGTCGACTGGTCAGGTGTCGACGACGCCATTGCCCCCTCTGTCGTCGAGGTCCAGGTCACGACCGCCAGCGGCCCGGCGACCGGTTCCGGAATGCTCTTCCAGCAGGGCGCCGGGAACGAGACCTATGTCGTGACCGACAGCTCCCTGGTCGCCGGCGCCTCCAGCATCTCGGTGAGCCTGGTCGGCGGTCAGCAGTACCGGGGCAAAGTCGTCGGTACGGATCCCACGAGCGGCCTGGCCGTCATGGCCGTGGAAATTCCGTACCTGTACCAGGACTTTCCTCAGTTGGGCTCGGTCGCGGAGCTTCATCTGGCCAGCGCGGTGCTGGCGGTCGGGGCCCGGGCCAACGCGCCGGCCTCGGTATTCTCCGGTTCGGTGACGGCGGAGGATCGCGAGGTGGACGTCACCGGCGGGTCGACCATCGAAAACCTGATCGCCGTGAGCGGCTCCTCACCCCTACCGAGCACCGAGGCCGGCGGGCCGCTGGTCGACCAATTCGGCCGGGTGGTGGGCATCACGGTCGGCCTCGACCCGACCAACAGCAGCGATCAGGGCCTGCTGTTCGCGGTGCCGGTGGATGTCGCCGTGCACGTCACCCAGCAGCTGCTGGCGGGCAGCCGGGTCACCCATCCGTGGGTCGGCATCGTCAATGCCGATGACGTGACGTCCACCGTCGCCAACCAGTACAGCGTGTCGGGCGCGGCGGAGGTCGGTCAGGTGCCGCCGGGCAGCCCGGCGAGTCGGATGGGACTCCGCCCCAGCGACATCATCACCTCCATGAACGGCAACCTCGTGACGTCGAGCGGGACCCTGACCGAGATCCTCTTCACCCAGGCCGTGCCGGGCCATCCGCTGTCCATCCGCTACGTCCACGACGGCAAATGGGTCCAGGGAGTGCTGAACGTGACGGAGCAGCCAACCGGCGACTGAGGCCCAAACCTTCAGCTCATCGGCCCCGGTCGCGGCGACGGGCCCGCCACGCCGCGACCGCCCCCACGGCCCCGGCGGCCAGGCCGGCGATGGCGCCGATGACCAGCAACAGGTTGTAGTTTTGCCGGCGTCCGGGCGGCAGGTCGTCCCAGTGCACCCGCAGGTCGGTAGCGACCAGGGCCTCCTCGCTCGTGTAGTGGGGCGTCCAGCCGGCGGCCTTCAACCGGTCCGGCGCCACGACCCAGGGGTGAAGGGCGTAGGCGCGGGCCTCGACCGGAACCCCTCGCCGCCACAACTGCCAGGTCCACGCCGCCACCGCGTTGGCCAGCCGCAGCGGCAAGGTCACCTTGGCCACCCCGCCGGCCAGGGCCCGGGCCGCGTCCTCGCCCACGCCCGTGTCCGGCGCCACGTTGTAGACGCCCGCCAGGCGGCTCTCCCAGGCCAGGACCACCGCATCGGCCAGGTCGTCGACGTGCAGGTACTGCACCGGCCGGCGGCCGTCACCCCCTCGCGGCGCCCGCGTGCCCCCGAGGGCTTCGTACAGCGGTTCGGCCGACCCCACCGTGACCGCGGGTCGGAGGACCGCCACCCGGGTGTCGGGGTGGTCCTCCGACCATTCGGCCAGGGCCCGCTCGGCCTCGGCTTTGCCCACGGCGTAAGGGAATTCGGGATTGGGCCGGAGCGGAGAGTCCTCGGTCAACGGGATCTGGTTGTCCGGCCAGGCCCCGTACACGGTGGCGCTGGAGAGGTGCACCAGCGTGTCCTGCCCGCTGCCGGCCGTTGCGGCCAGCACCCGGTCCAGGGCCCGACGGTTGGTGAAACCGGCGGGCGAATGGTCGGCGTGGCCATTTCCGCCCGAGTCGGGCATCCGCCAGGCCAGGTGGATGACCGAGTCGGTGTGGGCGAAGGCGGCCGCCAGGTCGTCATCGGGTCCGGGCGGGACGGCCAGGTCGACGATCCGCACGTCCAGCTTGGGATCGGACGAGTCCGGGGCGACGACGTCGATCCCCACCACCCGGTCGACGTCCGGCCGGGCGGCCAGGCGCGCCGCCACCCGCAGCCCGAGCGACCCGGCTACCCCGGTGACGACAACGGTCCGCACCGCCCTACGATGCCCCAATGGGTAGGTCGCGGGACATCACGCCGGCCAGCCGGCAGACCACAAGGTCACCGGCGGAAACTCGCCGGTCAGGACGCCCGGTCGCCGGGCTGAGGCCGGCACGGGGTGTGCCGCGTGAAGTTGGCCGGCAGCCCACCGGGGCCGTGTGATGAGCTCGAGCGGGCCGTTCGGCGGGACCCCCTCGGGAGGTGGTCCCTTTGAGGACCTGATGCGGAATCTGGCCCGCCTCCTGACCAGCCAGGGCCCGCTCAACTGGGAAATCGCGAGGCAGATGGCCCAGTGGGCGGCGACGGGCGGCGAAGCCGAACGGAACCCCGATCCGGTGGCGCGGGTGCGCATCGAGGAGTTGCTCCGCGTGGCCGAACTGCACATCGCCGAGGCTACCGGGCTGCCAGTGTCGGCCCGGGGTTTGCTCACCGCCCGGGTGGTCACGCCGAGAGAATGGGCGATGCGTACCCTGGATGATTGGAAGCCCCTGCTGGAACGGCTGGCCGGGACGGTGACGGAATCGTTGCCGCCAGCCACGGGCGGCCCGGGAGAGATCACGGGTGACCTGGGCCCGGGGGGCACCGGCTCCCCCCCGAGCGATCTGACCGGGTGGATGGGCCCGGCCGGCGGCGGGGGGGCAAGCGGGGCCGGTGGCGGCGCGGGGGGTGGCTTCGACCCCATGGCCCAACTGTTCGGCAATCTGCCGCAGGTCCTCGGCCCCTTCCTGTTCGGGATGCAGGCGGGCTCGATGGTCGGCCAGCTGGCCTACCGGGCCCTCGGCCAGTACGACCTTCCCATGCCCCGTCCCCGCCGGGACGAGCTCATGATGGTCTCCGACACCATCGACTCCTTTGCCCGGGACTGGACGCTGGCCGCCGACGACGTCCGGCTTTGGGTCTGTTTGCGAGAGGTCACCTCCAACGCCGTGCTGGGCCGGCCCCACGTGCAGGCCCGGCTCGACCGTCTGATCGGCAACTACGTCGGGGCCTTCCACCCCAATCCGCAGTCCCTGGAAGACCGGCTGAGTCAGTTCGACCCCACCGACCTGAGCGCGCTCCAGGCGGCCTTCGGAGATCCCGAAACCCTGCTCGGCGAGCTGCAGACCGACGAGCAGCGCCGCCTCCAGGTACCGTTGCGGTCCCTTCTGGCCGCGGTCGCCGGATACGTCGACCACATCATGGATACCGTGGGTCGGCGCCTGATCGCATCGTACGGTCCTTTAACCGAAGCCCTACGCCGGCGCCGCCTCGAGGAGAACGGCGGCACCAGGGTGATCGGCCAGATGTTCGGCGTGGCCCTCGACGAGGCCAGCTACGAGCGGGGGCAGGCGTTTGTGCGCGGCATCGTCGAACGGGCCGGGACCGAGGGCCTCGAGCGGCTGTGGCAGTCCGAGCGAGAACTCCCAACGCCGGCGGAGCTCGACGCCCCCGGCCTGTGGTTGGCTCGGATCGATCTGCCCGACAGCTGACGCCGGCGTTCCCACTCCGGGCGCACCTGCCCGCGGCCGGCGGCTACGCCCGCAGGGCCTCGAACTTGTACCCGAGGCCGCGGATGGTCGTGATCCGGGCCGGGCGGCCAGGATCGTCCTCGATCTTGGCCCGGAGCCGCTTCACGTGCACGTCCAGGGTCTTCGTGTCGCCCACGTAGTGAGGACCCCAGATCCGATCGATGAGAGTCTCGCGGGTCAGCACCCGACCGGCGTTGCCCATGAGGAGCTCCAGCAGCTCGAATTCCTTCAGCGGAAGCGGCACCTGATCGCCGTTGAGGTGCACCTCGTGGCGAGCCGGATCGAGGCGAAGACCGCCGACCTCGAGAACGTCGCCAACGACCGGTTCACCGTTGTCGGCGGACGGAGACCGGCGCAGCACGGCGCGCATCCGGGCGACCAGCTCCCGCAACCGGTAGGGCTTGGTGACATAGTCGTCGGCGCCGACCTCCAGGCCGACCACGGTGTCGATCTCGCTGCTCTTGGCGGTCACCATGATGATCGGGACCCGCGTGCGCAGGCGCAGCTCCCGGCACACGTCGATCCCCGACTTGTGCGGCAACCAGATGTCCAGCAGGACCAGGTCGGGGCGGACCCGGTCGAACATGGCGACCCCTTCGATCCCGTCGCGGGCGACGGTCACCAGGAATCCCTCCCGCTTCAGGCCGACCACCAGGGCCTCGATGAACGATTCTTCGTCCTCGATGACCAGGACGCTGGGCGGGTCAGGCACGGAGATGTCCTCCTCCGGAGTGGCGATCGGCGGCAGTCACCGCTTCGGATGGCGATCCGTCGTGACCACTCGAGGCAGCCGCGTGATGGTCGGAGGTTCCGTCGGCGCCCCGAGCCGATCGGGCGCCGGGATCCGGGTCGTCGTCCGGGCCGCTCGAGAGGGCGGCCAGGCTGTGGGCCGGCAGGGTGAGGGTGAAGGTCGAGCCCGACCCCTCCCGCGACTCCACGCCCACCGAGCCGGAATGGTTGACCGCGACGTGGCGAACGATGGAGAGGCCGAGACCGGTGCCGCCCGTCGTTCGGGATCGGGCCCGGTCGACCCGGTAGAAGCGTTCGAAGATGCGCTCCATGTCGCGAGCGGGGATCCCGACGCCCTCATCGATGACCGCGATCTCCACGACCTGGTCATCGGAGCCGACCCGGACCTGCACCAGGGACCCGCGCTCGGAGTACTTGATGGCGTTGTCAACCAGGTTGCTGACCGCCGACACCAGGTCCCGGCGGTCACCCGGAACGGCCAGATGACGGGGCGGATCGTCGACCTCGAGCCGGATACCGGAGCTGGTCGCGGCCGGACGCAGCAGCTCGACCGCCTGACCGACGATAACGGTGAGAGGGACCATCTCCTGCCGGGGGGACTCGTTGGCTTCTATCCGGGACAGGTCGAGCAGGTCGTCGATGATGCGACCCAGCCGTTCCGCCTCCGCCGCCACCCGTTTGGCCAGGCGGTCGACCACCCGGGGGTCGTCCTCGCCGTCGAGGGTCTCCGCCAGGAGGCTGAGGGCACCGACCGGCGTTTTCAGCTCGTGGCTGACGTTAGCGACAAAATCCCGCCGGATGGCTTCGAGCCGGCGTCGATCGGAGGCGTCCTGAACGATAGCGACCGCCCCTCCCGGCCCGGTCGGGCCGGCCAGGGGGTAAGCCCGGATGATCAGGCGCCGCTGCACGGGCGCCATCAACTCCAGGGTGCGCTCGGGGTACTCGCCTTCGAGGGCCAGCTGGAGGGCTTCCCTGACCGCCTGCTCGGCCAGGATCGTGTCCGAGGTGACGTCGAGATGACGGGCCGCCGTGTGGTTGCGAAACACGGTCTCCCCAAACTCGTCACAGATGACCACCCCGTCGTCGACCTGGTTCAAGGCGGCCCGCAGCCGGCCTACCATGACGGCGTCGACCTCGGCGTCCTGGTTGGCCGTCATGGAGTCGGCGGACCTGCGGTCGACCGCCAGGGGGCCCATCGATCCGGACTCGATCTGAACCGCCCCGTCTTCAATATGACCGCGGAGGTCGCATCACCGAGCGGGGTGACACCACGCCGAGGCGGTCGGCGCCGGATCACCTGGTCCCGCCCCGGACCCGGATCAGAAGGCGGGCGCGAGAGATTTCGGCCCGCTCCCCGGAGAGACTCCGCCGCCGCTGATCTCAACCATGGCTCACCGCGATTGATAGTAAGGCATCTCTCCTGGGGAGCAGAATCCGCCATCCGGATACATGGACGTCCATGAACGCGACGAAGCGTAGAAGGCCGACGTGATGGCCATGACCGGATTCTCGTGACTGCGACGTGAACTCTGGGTGAAGTTTCAACTATCGGACCGGCTACGCGGACCCGGAGCCCCGCCCGGGCTGGATTGTCAACGGCAGCCGGATGCCCTCTTCCGGGAGGCCGGACCAACCCGGACCGACGGACCAGCGCAGCCACGGTCGCATTTTATGGCCGCCGACCCGGCCGGCCCTGGCGCAGCCAGCAGGGATGGATTCGATCCGCTCCGGTGAGGCCTCGAGCCTCCGAAAACGTCCGGGTGCCCTCCTGGGAACGGCGTCGAAACCTCGTCCATCTGAAGGTCAGTCGGCGCGTCGCTCGAGGGCGGCAGAACCAGAGATCATGCGGTTATGGCCCCGCCGGAGTTGTCGCTCATTGCCGAAGCAATTGCGAATCGAGGAGGGCCGCCAAGGCTAATAAACCCGCGCTTCTTGGTGCCCAAGACACCGTCCTTGAAGGTCGGCGCCGAGGCGCCCCGAAGTGGCAAAAAAGGCGAAGCGCAAATTTCATCTTCCTGTGGCGTTTTCCAGCAGGCATCCTCTGGCCCGCCAGTCTCCGTCCCCGCAACCGCGGTCGGGCCGACCTGCCCTTCGGCGGCATTGAATGACGCGGGCACCATCCTCTATCGTGGGACTTTGATGAGCGACACTCGAAAAGACTTCCATCAAAAGCTTCAGGAAATCGAAGTCAACGTCATCGAGCTGTTCGCGCTCGTCGGAGAGGATTTGGCCCTGGCCACGGAAGCCCTGCTCAACAGCGACGCGGCCGCGCTCGCCGTCGTCGAGGGGCGCCAGGCGACGATTGACGCCATCTACGGCGAAGTGGAGCAACTGGTCAACCAGCAGCTGCTGCTCCAGGCCCCGGTGGCCACCGACCTGCGCCTTCTGCTGTCGGTGCTGCGCATCCTTCCCCACCAGGAACGCGCTCATCGCCTGGTTTGTCACATCGCGGAGCACGCTACCCACTTCCTGAGCGAGGACATCCCGCCGCGGATCCGTGGCCTGGTGCAGAGGATGAGCGATACCGCAGCGGATATCTGGAATCAGGCCGCGAAAGCCTGGTACGAGCGGGACCGGACCGCCGCCGAGGTACTGGAAGCGCGGGATGACGACCAGGACAGCCTCCACAGTGCCCTGGTCGCGGAGCTGGCATCAGGATCCACCAGGCTTCCAGTCGCCATGGATATGGCCCTGGTGGCGCGGTACTACGAGCGGTTCGCGGATCACGCCGTCGACATCGCCCATCGGGTCGTCTACCTGGCCGGGCCCCAGCCCCAGACCTAGGGCTTACGAGTCGACGGCGACGGCGCGGTCGCCCACCGTCCGCCCGTCGCTCGGCTCCGACGCATCCCGTCTGATGATCGGGGCCGGGTAGCAGCGCGGCCCAGGTACCGCTTCGGTGAAGGCGCCCTTTGGTGCATCCGGGTCGGAGTGCGCCGAGGGACCAACCGATGGCCCGCGATACCGGTCGTCCGCCGGCCGTGGGAAATAGTCCCAACCCCGATCAACCAGGGACGGTAGCCGCAGGGCGGTCGATGCGGCCCGCGCCTGCACCCTCCTCGGGGCGAGGTTGGGGGCCCGGGAGAGTCGCCCGGCCGGCGTTTGACGGGCGTCCGATTGACGCCTTCCCAAACTCAAAGCAAACATCAAATGAACAACACGTGAACGAACGCGGTAGCGGCCCGACAAAGACGGTTTCAAGGGCATGAACAGACGGATGTCAGGCTGCGAGCAAGGGCGGTCTGGGCCCCGGCCTTCGTGAAACCCTGTATTCTGTCGCCGTGGTGACCTGTCAAGCGTGATGGGGGCAGAGGGCAGCAATGCTCGGTTGGGCCGGTACTTGCTCATGACGGTAGACAGCCAACGCAAAATCCTTGGTTGGCATTCGACCGGACGGTTGTGAGCCCGATCAACGGAGCCCATCATTTCACCCGGTACTGTCCGAGAGATCCGCACGATGTCCTTAAAGGAGGCCGCGACTCCCTTTCCTTCTGTTGTGTCGAGATGGACCGTCCAACCCGACGTACTTCGCCGAATACCGAGACGGGTTCGCAGCGGAGTCGATGCCCAGAAGATGACGGCCGCGTTTCACCCCGACCGCTGGCGAAGAGTCGATCATCGTCGCCACTCTGTCGATATCGAGTAGCAAAGGCATTGTCGGCCGGGACGGCCGGCCCGGGCGCGAGGACCGCGATTAATGGGTCGTCGTCGCTCGCCGTCACGCCTGATTGATCTGCAACCTGTACGACCCTTTCCTTAGAGCAAGCGAGGCAAACCGTGAAACAACATTCAGCCGGCTTCCTACGTCGGGCCCGCGCCGTACAAACCCAGCCACCGGCACCCCCGCCGCGCCGGCGGTCGCAGCGGATAGTGGCCGCGGGGCTACCGTTGGTAGCAGCAGCTCTGGTATTGGCCGCCTGCGGCTCGTCGAGCCACTCGGGGAGCTCCACCACGACCGCCAGCGCCGGGACCAATCCCGCGGCCAGCCCGACGACCGCGGCGACCAAGCTCTCAGGCACCCTCAACGGGAGCGGATCGACTTTTCAGCTCGTCTACCAGCAGAGCGCCATCGCCGCCTTCAAGTCGGTGCAGTCCAACATGACCGTCAACTACGGCGGCGGCGGTTCCGGGAAGGGCCGAACGGACCTGGCCTCGGGGGTCGTCCAGTACGCCGGGTCGGACTCGCCGATCCCGGCCGCCGATCAGTCCAAGTTCAAGGGGACGGTCCTCTACTTCCCGGTCGTGATCGCCCCGATCACCATCTCGTACCACCTGTCCGGAGTCTCTAATCTCAAGCTGACGGCGCCGACCATCGCCAAGATCTTCGAGGCGCAGATCACCACGTGGAACAATTCCGAGATCGCGTCGGAAAATCCCGGCGTCACGCTCCCGAGTACCAAGATCACCGTCGCCCGGCGCTCCGATTCCTCCGGTACCACCCAGAACTTCTCGCAGTTCCTGGTGAAGGGCGCTCCGGGGGTGTGGACGCTCGGCTCGTCATCTACGATCAGCTGGCCAGCCTCGACCGTGGGTGGCAATGGCAACGGGGGGGTGGCGTCGATCATCAAGAGCACCAATGGCGCCGTCGGCTACGTGGACTACCCCGACGCCAAGGCTTCCGGGTTGGAATACGCGTCGGTCAAAAACAGCGCCGGTAACTTCATCGCCCCCTCGGTCCAGTCGGCGACGACGGCCGCCAGTAACGCCACCATCTCGCCGAACCTGACCTTCAGCGCCATCTGGGCCCCCGGGGCGCAGTCCTACCCCATCACGTACCAGTCGTGGGTCCTCGTCTACCAGACGCAGACCGGCAACAACGGCCAGCTCCTGCAAGCGTGGGTCGGGTACCTCGTCGGCGCCGGCCAGCAGCTGCTGACCCCCCTCAACTACGCCCCGCTCCCCTCCAACCTGCAGTCGATGGCGCAGGCCCAGGTGCCGAAGATCGGCGCCGCGGCGTGACCGCGCCGGCGCGAGAAGCGGCGCGACCGGAGGTCGCCACCCATAGGGCCGGGCTCTCAGAGCGGCGACCCCTGGGCGATCGCGCCTTTCAGATTCTCGCGCTGGCATCCGGACTGCTGGTGCTGGTGATCCTGGTGTTGATCGCCATATCGACCACCCGGCAGTCCACCGACTGGTTCACCACTGCGGGTTTCAGCGGGGTCTTCTCCAAGACCTGGGACCCGGCCACCGGGCACTACGGCGCTCTCCCCTTCATCTACGGCACCGTCCTCACGGGCGTGATCGCGATCGTGATCGCCGTCCCGCTGAGTATCGGTATCGCCCTGATGCTGACCGAGGTGGTGTCACCCCGCCTGGCCCGGCCCATCGTGGCCGTGATCGATCTGCTGGCCGTGGTCCCGTCCGTGGTCTTCGGTCTGTGGGGCTTCCTGGTCTTCGGTCCGTGGATCGACGGGTTCTACGGTCGGATCGCGTCGGGGGTGAAGGGGATCCCGGTTCTCGACGCCCTGTTCGGGGCTCCGACCAGCGGGCTGTCCTTTTTCACCGCCGGGATCATCCTGGCGGTGATGATCCTGCCGATCGTGACCTCGCTGTCACGCGAGGTCTTCGCCACCGTGCCGGCGATCGAGAAGGAGGGTGCGTATGCCCTCGGAGCCACCCGCCTCGAAATGATCCAGGGGGCCGTCTGGCCGCACAGCCGAGGCGGCGTGATGGGCGCGGTGCTGCTCGGCGTCGGGCGAGCGATGGGTGAGACCATCGCGGCGGCGCTGGTGATCGGTTCATCGGCCACCATCACCTCGCACCTCTTCGCCCCGGGCTACTCCATGCCCTCGGTCATCGCCAATGAGTTCGGCGAAGCGTCCGGTGTTCAGCGATCGGCGCTGATCGGTCTCGGGGTCCTCCTGTTCGTGCTGACCATCATCATCAACCTGGCCGCCAGACTGGTGCTGCGGCGATCGACCCAGCGGACGGGAGGCCGCTGATGGCGCTCGTCACCCAGCCAGACTCCGTGGACCTGAGCGAGCCGCCCTCCTGGCGGCGAACGAAGAACCGCATTGCGACCATATCGATGGCGCTGGCCTTCGTCGTCGTGATGTTGCCGCTGGGCTGGGTGATCTATGCGGTCATCAGTCGCGGCGCCTCGATCATCAGCTGGAAGTTCCTCACCAGCCCGATCCCGCCGGTGGTGGCGCCCGCGGCCGTGGGCGGCATGGGGCCGGCGGTGCTGGGCACCCTCCTCATCACCGGGTGGGCGACGCTGATGGCGGTGCCGCTCGGGATACTCGGGGCGATCTACATCAACGAGTACGGGGGCCGCAATCCGGTCGCGTCGCTCGTGCGCTTCATGGCCGACGTCATGACCGGGGTGCCCTCGATCGTGATGGGCTTATTTATCTTCTCGATCTGGACGTTGCGGTACGGCTTCTCGGGTTTCGCCGGGTCCCTGGCCCTGGCCTGCCTGATGCTGCCGATCGTGATCCGGTCCAGTGAGGAGATGCTGAAGCTGGTGCCGAACGCGTTGCGCGAAGGGAGCTACGCCCTTGGCGCCACCAAGGCCCGCGTCACCTTCACCGTGGTACTCCCTTCGGCGTTGGGCGGGATCGTCAGCGGATCCCTGCTCGCGGTGGCTCGGGCCGCAGGGGAAACCGCTCCCCTGCTCTTCACGATTCTCACGGTGACCCAGGCCAACCGAAACGTCTTCCACGGCGCCAACACTGCGCTGGCGACCCAGATCTTCGCGAACGCCACCCAGCCCTACCCGGGCGCCGAGGCCCGGGCCTGGGGCTCCGCGCTCACGCTTATTGCGATCGCCTTTATCCTCATGATTGTGGCCCGATTGGTCACAGCACGGTTTACCCGTCAGGTGCGATAGGAACGACATGGAACAAGAGTCAGACCGCAACGTGGTTACGAGCCCGGAGGTGGCGGCGACGACGACCACCGAACGGGCGCCGACTCCCGAACCAGTGCTGCCCGAGCCGCTCGAATCGGTGTTCGACGTGCAGAACGTCTCGATCTACTACGGCAGCTTCCGGGCGGTGACGAACGTCTCGCTGACCATCTACGCCAATGAAATCACCGCCTTCATCGGCCCATCGGGGTGCGGCAAGACGACCGTCCTGCGGTCGTTGAACCGCATGAACGACCTCATTGCCGGGGCCCGGGTGGAGGGCGACGTCCGCTACCACGGCGTACCCCTCTACGGTCCCAAGGTCTCGCCGATCGCGGTTCGGCGCCGGATCGGCATGGTGTTCCAGAAGCCAAACCCGTTTCCCAAGTCCATCTTCGACAACGTCGCCTACGGACCACGTATCAACGGCGAGCACAACAAGGGGAAGCTGAGGGAGATCGTCGAGCACTCCCTCCGCCAGGCCGCCCTCTGGGACGAAGTAAAAGACCGACTCGACAAGTCCGCCCTCGGCCTGTCGGGAGGGCAGGCCCAGCGCCTCTGCATCGCCCGCACCCTGGCCGTCGAGCCCGAGGTCGTCCTCATGGACGAACCCTGTTCGGCGCTCGATCCGATCGCGACGGGCGCCATCGAGGACCTCATGCACGAGATCAAGTCGTCGTACACCATCGTCATCGTGACCCACAACATGCAGCAAGCCACCAGGGTCAGCGACCGCACCGCCTTCTACTCGGTGCTGGTCGACAGCAAGAACGACACCCGGACCGGAACGCTCGTCGAATACGGCCAGACGGAGCAGATCTTCGCCAATCCGACCGATCCGCGCACCGAGGCCTACGTCAGCGGTCGCGTCGGTTGATCAGTCTCGACAGCTCAGTCTGACGACACCCTCGCCGGAGTTCAGGGCCCGAGCATTGCGATCCGCGGGAGTCCGGCCGCGGCGGTAATGGCCGCTGGCGGGCGGCCAGGCGAACACTCTCCTGGCGGCGGCGCCCGGCCCGAGCGGGTCGGGGCGCCCTCGAATACGGAGGCCCTAGGTTGTGGAGGCCTGGTAAATGCTAGCGATGGCCCGATCGAGGGTGGCGTCAAACTCCTCGTCGGACTGATTGACCGACAGTCCCTCCGTAAGCGCCCGGGAGAAACTGGCGATAACTCCGTGGTTGCGGGTCAGCCGAGCATTCGCTTCGTCACGGCTGTAGCCACCCGACAGGGCAACCACCCGCAGCACGCCGGGATGGTGAACGAAATCGGCATAGAAATCGTCCGCTTCCGGAAGCGTCAGCTTGAGCATGACGTATTCATCGGTTTTGAGCGACGCCAATCCTTCGAGGATGGCGGCCTTGAGCATGGTCTCTGCTTCCGCCTTTTGTGGGCTGTGGATGTCGATCTCGGGCTCGATGATCGGCACCAGCCCGGAAGCCAGGATCCGGCCGGCCAACTCGAACTGCTGGTCAACTATCGCCGTGATACCGGCCTGGTCGGCCAGCTTTATGAAGGAGCGCATTTTGGTGCCGAACACGTCCTTGGACTTCGCCTTACCCAGGAGATCGTCCAGGTCGGGGATCGGCTTCATGATCTGGACGCCATCTGACTCGACGGCCAGACCCTTGTCGATCTTCAGGAACGGGACCACGTCTTTGACGGTCCACACGTAAGCAGCGGACTCGATCCCTTCGATCCGGCGGTCCAGGGTGTCCTCAAAAAGGATTGCCCCCAGGATACGGTCGCCGCCGAAGCTCGGACTGGTGATGATGCGGCTGCGAAAGGCGTGCATCAGAGCGAACATCTGCTCGTCGTCGGAGTAGGCGCTCGCCTCGATGCCGTACAGCTGGAGGGATTTTGGGGTACTACCCCCGCTCTGGTCCAGGGCCGCGATGAATCCTGATGCGGACTTGACTTTCTCGAACTGTTCGTTGCTCATGAGCCCTCCGTGATTCTGGCCGGCGGGTGGAATTTACCTAGCTGCTTCGTGGTCATCACCGCGTGACCCGGGCCTCGGGGTCCGAGGCCAGCACGCGCACCTGGTCAGGCAACCGACCGGCCTGCAGGTCCTGGAGGGTGACGAGTTCCAGCACGCTGCGGAGGCTGGCCCGGACGGCGACCCAGACCTCGGTCAGGCGCCGCGCCGATCCCTCGTAAGAGACCCTCTCGGGGCGCTGGCCGCGCACGCGCTGCCAGTGGTCCGTCCGCGGCCCGGATGATGTCCGCCAACGTGATCTCAGCCGCCGGGCGAGCCAACCAGTAGCCGCCATCGGACCCGCGGCGGCTCTGGAGCAAGCCGCTCTGGCGCAGCTGGGCCAGGATGGCTTCGAGGAACTTGGGCGGGATCTGCTGGGCCGCGGCCAGCCGCTCCCCTTTGACCGGGCCGCCGCCGTTGGCGGCCAGTTCGGCGAGGGCCCGCACCGCGTAGTCGGCCTTCGCCGAGATCTGCACCGCGGCGGGCTAGCCGGATGGCGGCAGGTAGGCCGCCTTCACGAACCGGCCCCCCTGGGCCTCGAGCACCCACACCGAGCCCTTGGCCTGGCGAGGGCGCGGGCCGAGATCGAGATGGTCCTCGTCGGCCAGGGCGACCAGGATCTCCGGAATGACATCGCCGTGGGTGCAGAGAGCGATCTTCTCGTGCGCCACCCGTCGCACCAGGTCGAGGGCCGCCAGTTCCATCCCCTCCGCGAGGGACTCCTCTTCTTCGATCTTGACCCGGAGGGCGTCGGCGAGCGGCATCACCGTCTCGACGCAACGGGTAAAGGGACTCGACAGGATGCGCTGAGGGGAGTAACCCTCGAGGGTCTCGACCAGCCTCCGGGCCTGCTTCTGGCCCCGGGCGGACAGCCGTCGGGCCTGGTCGGGCCCATGGGCATCGCGGCGCGTCCCGGCGTGGGCATGTCGGATGAGGAGGACGGGCACTTCGACAGTTTGTCAGGTATGCGTCACCCCCCGGAATTACCCTGGCGGTGATGGTTGTCCCGACCGAAAAGGCGGTGCCGGGCGTCGGGGCTCCCATCCCTCACCGCAGCGGGTCCGTCCCGCTAGGGCCGCTGCGGCGGGCGGTACGTGAGCTCGGCCTGGCCCTGATCGTCGCCGGCGTCATCGTCCTGCTCTTCGTCGGCTACCAGCTCTGGGGCACCGGGATCGCCGAGCGGCACAGCCAGGCCAACCTCAAGCGGGACTTCACCGCCAAAGTGGCGGCCGCGGCCGGCCACGGGGGCAGCGTGGACGCACCGACGGTCGGCGGGACCACGGCGGCCTCGGCGCCGGGCCGTCCGGCGTCCGGAGCGCCCGGTCCTCCGGAATCGGGAGCGATCGATCACCTGGTGATCCCGAAAATCCACCTCGATGTGTTCGTGGTGCAGGGCGTGAGCGACGACGACCTTCGGCTCGGGCCGGGCCACTATCCCGGGACGGTCCTGCCGGGACAGGATGGCAACGCCGCCATCGCCGGGCACCGGACCACCTACGGCGCGCCTTTCTTCTCGCTCAACGAGCTGGCGCCAGGCGACGACATCGTCGTGACCGACACCTCGGGCCGGACCTTCACCTACCGGGTGGCGGCGCCACCACGGAGCGTGGGACCCGATGATGTCAGCGTCCTCGATCCCACCCGGTCGGCCCAGTTGACCCTGACCACCTGCAACCCGAGATACTCCGACACCTCGCGCCTCATCGTCGTGGCCCATCTGGCCGGCCGGCCGCCCTTGCCGGCGCCGGCCGCGCCGCCCGCCGCGACCCCCCCGGTGGTCGCGGCCGAGAATCTCGGGAGCGGAGACCAGGCCGCCTGGGGTCCGGCCCTGTTGTTCGGCGCCGCGGTCGTCGGGTTGTGGATCGTGACCCGCCTCCTCGTCAACCGGACCCGCCGGTGGCGCCGGGCCGGGGTTCTGGTGGTGGGGATCGCCATCTGCCTGGTGCCGTTGTGGTTTGTGTTCGAGAACGTCGTCCGGCTGCTCCCCCCCAACATCTGAGCTTCCCGGCGGGGGTCAGGTCCGATCGGGCCGGTCGGTCGTCCCTGCGAGGGCATCCAGCACGGCGACGTCCCGGGGGTAGGTGAGCCGGACCCGGGCCTCACGCAGCGGCACCCAGGCCGCCTCGTCGACCTCGTGGGCACCGGCCGCCTCGCCACCGGCCGCGGTCATAGCCCAATACCGCACCTGCTTCTGCTTGCCGCTGCGGTCCAGGTAGGTCGTCGTCAGCAGCTCCGGCCCGAGCCGAGCCTCGATACAGGACTCCTCCTGGACCTCGCGGAGGGCCGCCTGCTCGTCGGTCTCCCCGGGATCGACCTTGCCTTTGGGCAGGCTCCAGTCGTCGTAGCGGGCCCGGTGGACCAGGACGACCTCCAGGTCGCCGTTGCCGGCCCGGCGCCAGACGGCGCCGCCCGCGGCCCGCACGATGACATCTGCGGCGCCGGAGTCGGCGCCCGGCGGCTCGCTGCCGCCGCTGGTGGCCCCCGGCGGCTCGCTGCCGCTGGTGGGAGCGCCCGGCGGCTCGGCGCCGCTGCTGGTGGCCCCCGCCGCGGCCGCGGCACCGGTGGCGCCGCTCGCACCCGAACTACCGGTGGCGCGGCCCGGCTCGCCGACACCAGCCGCACCCGAACTACCGGTGGCCTCGGCCGGGTTGCCGCTCACCCTCGAAGGGCGCCGTGCCCGTGCAGCGCCTCGACATCGCGCCGCCGGCGGGATCGGGCCATGGCCAGATCCTGCAAAGCGTGCTGGGCGTGTACCCCCTTCACGGTCGGGACCTTGTGCCAGGCCCCGTCGGCATCGAGCTGCCAGGCCCGGGTGTCGTCAGCGAGGGCGAGGTCGAGGATCTCGCGCAGTCGTTCCCGCATTTCCGGCGCACCGACAGGAACAATCGCCTCCACCCTCCGGTCCAGGTTGCGTTCCATCATGTCGGCCGAGCCGAGGAGGTACTGCCCTCCGTCGCCGCCGAAGTAGTAGATCCGGGAGTGCTCCAGCCAGCGGCCCACGATGCTGCGCACCCGGATGTGTTCGGACAGGCCAGGAACGCCAGGCCGCAGGCAACAGATGGCCCGCACCACCAGATCGATCTGCACCCCCGCCTGCGAGGCGCGGTACAGGGCGTCGATGATCCCCGGATCGACCAGGTTGTTGAGCTTCCAGATGATGCGCGCCGGCCTCGCCGAGCGCCGCCTCCCGCTGAATGAGCTCCAGCATGCACGGTCGCAGCACGGTGGGAGCCACGAGCAGCCGGCGGTATTCGATCCAGCGGCTGTAGCCGGTCAGGTAGTTGAACAGATCGGTCAGATCGGCGCCGATATCCGGGGACGCCGTCAGCAGTCCGATGTCCTCGTAGGCGCGGGCGGTGCTGGAGTTGTAGTTGCCCGTGCCGATGTGGCAGTAGCGGCGGATGCCGTCGCCCTCCTGGCGCACCACCAGCGAGGTCTTGGAGTGGGTCTTCAGGCCCATCAGCCCGTAGACCACGTGCACGCCGGCTTCCTCCAGGGCCCGGGCCCAGCCGATGTTGGCGGCCTCGTCGCCACGGGCCTTGAGCTCGACCAGCGCCGCCACCTGCTTGCCCTGCTCGGCCGCCCGGATCAAGGCCCGAACGATGGGGCTGTCACCGGACGTTCGATAGAGGGTCTGCTTGATCGCGAGCACATCCGGGTCTCGCGACGCCTGGGTGATAAAGGCCTCGACCGAGTCCGCAAAGCTCTCATAGGGGTGCTGGACCAGGATGTCGCCCTGCCGGATAGCGGCGAACACATCCAGCGGTTCGCCCTCGGCTCCGCTCAGGCGGGCCGGTCGCACCGGGACGAACGGCTCCTCCTTGAGCTCCCTGAGCTCGGAGCGGTCCAGGTTGTACATGACCCACAGCGCGGTCAGATCGAGCGGACCGGCCACGTCGTAGACGTCCTCGGGCTGCAGGTCCAGTTCCCGGGTGAGGAGGATGCGCACCTCGTCGGTGACCGACTCGTCGACCTCGAGGCGGACGGCCCGGCCGAACCGCCGGCGCCGCAGCTCCATCTCGACGGCCTCGAGCAGGTCGTCGGCCTCCTCTTCCTCGAGGGTCAGGTCGGCGTTGCGGGTGACCCGGAACGGATGGTGGCTCTCGATCTCCATGCCCGGGAAGAGGGCCTCCAGGTGGGCGGCGATCACCTGCTCGAGGGCGACGAAGCGGTTGCCGTCCGGCATGGCCAGCAGCCCGGGCAGCACCGGCGGGACCTTTACCCGGGCAAAGCGCCGCTCGCCGTGGACCGGATCGCGGACGATGACGGCCAGATTGAGCGAGAGGTTGGAGATGTAGGGAAAAGGGTGACCGGGGTCGACGGCCAGGGGGGTCAGCACCGGAAAGATCCGCTCGGCGAACACTTTCTCCACCCAGGCGTGGTCCTCGTCGGTCAACGACTCCCAGTCCGACAGCTGGATGCCGTACTCGGCCAGGCGGGGCAGGATGTCGTCGAGGAAGGTCACCTGGCGCCGCCGGAACAGCTCCTCCACCTGGGCCCGGATCGCCATCAGCTGGTCGGTGACCGACAGCCCGTCGGGGGCCGTCCCGGAGATCCCGGCGGCCTCCTGGTCCTTGAGCCCGGCCACCCGCACCTGGAAGAACTCGTCCGTGATGGCGCCGAAGATGGCCAGGAACTTGATGCGTTCGAGCAGCGGGAGGTCGGGGTTCTCGGCCAGGGCCAGCACCCGGGCGTTGAAGTCCAGGTTCGACAGCTCCCGGTTGAGGTATCGGCGGTCGCCCTCGGCATCCGCGGGATCCGCTCCGCCCATGCGGAGGCCGGCCGAGGCGGCGGCGGTAACCCCGTCTACCGGGTCAAGGCGCGGGGCAACCACGGACGCCAGGCTATAGGCCGTCGGAATGCGGAGGGTCTCTTCACCTCGCAGCCGCGTCATCCTCGTCGGGCTCGCCGAGGTCCCAGTCGAGCAGGAGGTTCTCCCGCTCGGCGTCGCGCACCACCCGCTCGCGGTTGCGCCGGAACTGGGGGTCGTGGGGCGGCAACAGCAACAGGCGGGCCAGCGCCCGCTGGCGGAACTCCTCGATCAAGCTGCGGTCGCCGAAGTCCGAGTCCACCCGCCAGTGCGGCGCCACCGGGCCCAGATAGACAACCCGGATATGACCGCGGGGAGGTGCGTGTTCGTCGGCGGGAATGGACATGGCCGGCCAGCCTACCTTTCCGCTTCCACCTGGCCACGAAGGCGGTTGGCGGCGCTGATGACGGCCTGCAGCGAGGCATCGAGGATGCTGGAGTCGATGCCGACCCCCCAGGTCCGCCCGCCGTCCGCACCCGTCGCCTGCACGTAGGCCACCGCGGACGCCTCGCTGCCGGCGGTCAGGGCGTGCTCGTGATAGTCCTCGACGGAAACCTCGAGGCCCAGCTCGGCTCGAAGGCCGTTGACGAGGGCGGCGACCGGACCGTTGCCCTGGCCCATGATCGTCCGGTGATGACCGTCCACGAGGACCTGGGCGGCCACCGACGTCCCCCTTTCCCCTCCAGACGAAACCTCCGTCGAGAGCAGGCGGATGCCGGGATCGTCGGGCAGGTAGGTGCGGCTGAAGACATCCCACAGCTCCCCGGGCTTTATCTCCGTGCCGCTGGCCTCGGTGACCGCCTGCACCTCCTTGGAGAACTCCACCTGCAGCGCCCGGGGCAGGTCCAGGCCGTGCTCGGCGTCCATGAGGTAGGCCACCCCGCCCTTTCCGGACTGGCTGTTGACCCGGATGATGGCCTCGTAGGTCCGGCCCACGTGCTTCGGGTCGATGGGCAGGTACGGCACCTCCCAGGTGGCGTAGTCGCCGGGCAGGGCGTCCATGCCCTTCTTGATGGCGTCCTGGTGGGACCCCGAGAAGGCGGTGTAGACCAGATCCCCGGCGTAGGGGTGGCGGGGATGAACGGGCAGCCGGTTGCAGAACTCGGCCACCCGGCGCAGATGGTCGATGTCGTGCAGGTCCAGCCGGGGGTCCACGCCCTGGGAAAACAGGTTGAGGGCCAGGGTGACGACATCGACGTTGCCGGTCCGTTCGCCGTTGCCGAACAGGGTGCCCTCGACCCGATCGGCGCCGGCCAGCTGGGCCAGCTCGGCGGCCGCGACCGCGGTGCCCCGGTCGTTGTGGGGGTGAACGCTCAGCACGATGGCGTCCCGGTTGGGGATGTGACGCCCGAACCACTCGATCACGTCGGCGTAGGTGTTCGGCCCGTACATCTCGACGGTGTTGGGGAGGTTGATGATCATCTTGCGGTCGGCGGCCGGTTCGAGGACGTCCATCACCGCGGCGCAGATCTCGACCGCGTAGTCGGGCTCGGTGCCGGTGAAGCTCTCCGGGGAGTACTCGTAGGTCACCATGGTTTCGGGGACCGTCGCCTCGAACTTCTTGACCAGGCGGGCGGCACTGGTGGCGATGTCGGTAATGCCGTCCCGGTCGAGGCCGAAGACCACCCGCCGCTGCAGCGTGGACGTCGAGTTGTAGAAGTGGACGATGGCGTGGCGGGCGCCGGCGATGGCCTCGTAGGTGCGCTCGATCAACTCCGGCCGGCACTGCACCAGCACCTGGATGGCCACATCGTCGGGGATCCGGTCCTCTTCGATGATCTGCCGGATGAAATCGAAGTCCGGCTGCGAGGCGGCCGGAAAGCCGACCTCGATCTCCTTGAACCCCATGCCGATCAGGGTCTCGAAGAATCGCAGCTTCCGGTCCGGGTCCATCGGATCGATCAAGGCCTGATTGCCGTCGCGCAGGTCGACGCTGCACCACAAGGGCGCGGCGTCGAGGTGGCGGTCCGCCCAGGTGCGGTCGGGAAGGGCCAAGGGCCGGTTCGGGCGGTACTTCTCGAACGGCATGTCGCACGGGGTTGGATAGGCGTAGGCAGCCATGGAGCCGATCCTTTCAGGCCTTTCGGGCAAAGAAAAAACCTCCCGGCCCGCTGGGCACAGGAGGTTCGGCGAGCACCGATATGTGGTGCTCGCCTACGTCAGAAGAAGGAGGTCGCGACGGGTCTTGGTGGTCATGACCCCGTCAGGCTACCACGCCGCGGTGGTGGCCGGCGAGTGGTTGGTGATCTGGTTGCTCGCCTCGGGCCGCTCGAACACGGATTGGACGGCCAGCCGGCCCGGTCCCCACAGCCGCAGCCACACCTGGCGATAGCTGTAACTGCGGTGCCAGTTGACGAATCCGCCGGTGTTGGGGTACTCGATGTGCAGCTGCATGCCGACGCTCGGGTCCTTGTAGACGAGGGCGCCGGGCTGGATGCAAATGGTCTCGCCGTAGGCCAGATCGCGGATGAAACAGGTTCCCCGGCGAGTGGAGCAGCAGCAGTCCTGGACCGCCGTCGGCCCCGAAGATGTCGACGTACATGCCGAGTGGGTAGTGGGTTTCGGTGTCGTCGCCGGACCCGGTCTGAATCCAGATTCCCGACTGCTGCCAGGTGTAGCCGACGTTGCTGGTGGCGGCCAGGAACCGGTGCTCCTTGACCCACATGGCCTGGCCCGGCTGGAGCGGGAGGGCGACCACCTCCCCCGGTGCGTCGTCCGACAGGGCCAGATGGCCGGGGCCCCGGGCCTCCATCATGATGAGGGGCAGGCCGGCCCGGCTGCGATTCCAGCCGCCCGACATGCGCATGGCGGTCAGCTGGACCGTCGTCTCGGCCCACAGCAGGGAGTGGTGGGAGAAGTAGACGGAGTCCGGGCCTTCGAGTTTGAAGTCCGCGACGGGCACATAGGTGCCCTCGATCTGGCAGGTCGACTGGCCGAACTGGATGCGGGCCATGTCTTTGATGGCGGGTTGTTCCTGCCAGCCTGACCGGCTGACCACCGCCCGCACGTCGACGGGCGCCCCGCAGTGAGGGCACGCAGTCCCGCTGGCGTCGCTCGGCTGCCGGCAGTAGCGGCAGGTGTAGGTGGGGGTGGTGGCGTCGGTGATGGTCATCGGGCTTCCTCGTCGCTCAGCCGGAGTGGTGGTGAACGTACATGGACTGGATCCCGACCCGGCCCGGGCCGGTCATCTCGGCCATGTACATCCCGTGGCGCATCAACCCGGTGCGGACGTTGAGCTGGACCGTGTTCATCTGCACCGACGAGTCCTTGTAGAGGAACCCGCCGGGCTCCACCAGGATCTTCTCCCCGGGATCCAGGGTGCGCTCGAACACGTTGCCGTAGCCGTGCAGCAGGAGGATCCCCTGTTCACCGGAGGTCACGAAGCGGTCCATGTACATGCCTTCGCCGTGGAGCATGTTGGTCATGCCCTTGAGGCGCTCGAAGGAGTAGGTGAGCGAGTGCGAACCGACCAGGAAGGCGTGCTCCCGCACGTCGAGCTCCATGCTCGGATGGAGCGGCAGGACCACCACCTCCCCGGATGCGTCGCGGCTGAAGGCCACCCGCCCGGGGCCGTGGGCGACGGAGATCACCATCGGCATGCCGCCGAGCATCCGCTTGAGGCCGCCGCCGCTCGGCAGGGCCGAGAGCGGCGTGCTCTCGTCCTTCCACAAGAGGACGTGGTGCTCGAAGAAGACCCAGTCGCCCTCGCCCAGGTTGAGCTCGGCCACCGGGACCAGCTCGCCCTCAACCTGGCAGGTGCTGTTGGAGAACTTGAACTCGGTCATGTCCCGGAGTCGCGGCGCCTCCTTCCAACCCGAGTCGCTGACGAGGTTGCGCACGTCCAGGGGGGCGCCGCAAGTGGCGCAGGTCGTCGCGCCGGCGTCGTTCTGGGATTTGCACCACTGGCACTCGATCCGGTCCATGGCGGCGGAAAATAGCACTCACCCGCCGGGACCAGGGTGGGGGTTAGCCGAAAGTGTGCGTGGGGGTCGGCCGGCGTGGGGTTGGGCGGCGGGGCGGGCGGGGACCGCCGGCGCGGGGTGGGCGGCCGGGCTCCGGGGGGGCCGGGGCGGCCGGGGGGGCGCGGCCGGGGTGCCGGGGGGCCGGGGGCGGCCGGGGCGGCCGACGGGGGCGGCCGACGGCGGCCGACGTGGGGGTGGGCGGGGCCCCGGGGGCCGGGCGGCCGCTGGGCAACCAGAGCGGACCCGCAGATCGGGGCCGGCTGTGGGGCTGAAGGGCCGGGGCGCGGATCGTATCGAGGCCGGGCGGTCGGGGCGCCGGGTCGGGCGGCGCGGACCCGCAGTTCGGGGCCGGCGGGTAATAGCTGGCCCCAGGACGCGTATGGGGTACGATTGCTCCGGCAGGCTCCCCGGCTTGCCGCGTCAGACACGAGAAATGGTTACCTCCACAGGGCCGGGCGAAAGTCGTTCGGAATTGTGGGAACCATAAGGGCGGGTGTCGACGTAATAGAGAGGCGCGAAAGCGCCATTCGTGAGGATCTTTGTCGGTTTTAGATGAACACTGATAGCATGTAATGGCTGATCATTCGACGGAGGTCGAGAGCCAATTGGACACCACCTGGATGGCTGAGGGGAAGTGCCGGGAGCTAGCGCCGGAGACGTTCTTCCCCAGCGACGGTGTGGGCGTCGAAGTCGCTCGCCGCATTTGCGCCGATTGCCCGGTTAAGTCACCTTGCCTTGAGTACGCCCTGTACAACCGGATCGAGCACGGGGTGTGGGGCGGCGCCTCCGAGCGAGAGCGGCGCCGGATCGCCCGTCAGCGCCGGGTGGTGCACCGCACCGCAATCTGACCCGGCCGACTGTCCCGGCTGGTGCTCCCGCGGCGAGCGGTGGCGGCCCACGGAGGCTGTGCGAGCCGGAACCGCGCCAAGCCTTGACGAAACCCGTCTGGCTTGCTCAGACCTCAGCTCCCGGAGGCTGGCGAATTCCGTCTGGCCTCTTCCTCGCGTGCCCGCAGCAGGGCGTCGAGCTCCGACCGGGTCAGCGTGACGGACTCCTCGCGTGACGGAGCGGCCACAGGAGGTGGCGCAGCCGCGCCGGGACCGACCGCGACCGGTGGCGGCACCACGTTGGCCGCAGCCGGCGAAGCGGCGGGGGACTTGGCAGCCCGGTCCCGCTCGGCCTCTTCCTCGGCCTCTTGCTGAGCCTTGCGAAACTCCTTGCCTGCCGACCCTACGTTGCGGGCCAGTTTCGGCAGCTGGCTGCCAAAGATGACCACGAGGAGGATGATCACGAGCACGATCCCGAGATCGGGCCCAAAGATATTTCCGACCATGCCTCCAAGCTACTCGTTGTCTGGCCCCCGCACGGGTTCGCCCCACCGGACTTCCGGTTCCCGCTGCCAGCAGGCGAGCTGTTCGTCATGACGCCAACTTCGGCCCCTGAAATTCATCGAGTGCGTGATCAACGTCAGCGAAGGTCGTGACGCGGACTTCCTCACCGCCGTCGGCCAGGCCGCCGGCTCGTCCCTCCTCGACCTCCACTCCGATGGCGACCACCACCGTTCCGTGTTCACGCTGGCTGGTCCTGGAGAGATCGTCGAGGAGGCGGCTCGATCGGTGGCCCGCCTGGTCGTCGCCACCCTCGATCTCAACCGCCACGACGGCGCCCATCCCCGACTCGGGACCCTCGATGTCGTGCCGTGGGTCCGCTTACGCGATTGGCCCGTGACCGATGGGCCGCTCCAGTCGGCCGTCCAGGCAAGAGACAGGTTTGCCGCCTGGGCCGGCTCTTCACTCGGTCTGCCCTGCTTTGTCTACGGGCCGGAACGCTCGCTCCCCGACGTTCGCCGCCGAGCGTGGCGCACCCTCGGTCCGGAGACCGGCCCAGACCGCCCCCACCCGACCGCAGGCGCCGTCGCCGTCGGGGCCCGTCCCATCCTCATGGCCTACAACCTCTGGCTGGCCGAACCGGACCTGGCCCGGGCCCGTGAGATCGCACGGGCCCTGCGCAGCCCGGAGGTTCGCACCCTGGCCCTTCCGGTCGGTGATGCCGTCCAGGTCTCGTGCAACCTCATCGCGCCGTGGTCGTTTGGCCCCGAGGCTGCCTACGATGCCGTCGCCAGTCGGACCGGCGTGGCCAGGGCCGAGCTGGTTGGCCTGGCACCGGCGGCCGTGGTAGACCGCGTCCCCCCGCACCGTTGGCGAGAACTCGACCTCGACCCGTCATCAACGATCGAGGCCCGCCTCGAGCAGGCGGGCCTCGACGGGGGAAGGTTTGACCGGCACGAGGACGAGAGCTAGCTGGCGACCCCTCGTCGCTCCAGAGCACGACGTCGACGGATCTTGCGCCGCTCGCGTTCACTCAGCCCGCCCCAGATGCCGAACTTCTCACCGTTGGCCAACGCGTACTCCAGGCAGTCCTCGCGGACCACGCAGCCTCGACAGACCTCTTTGGCTTCTCGCGTCGACGCCCCTCTTTCGGGAAAGAAGAGGTCGGGATCGACACCCATACAGTTGGCCTGGCGCTGCCAGCTCCGGTCCACCGTCTCTAACAACGCGTCGACGAGATCGCTCACCGGTACTCCCCTCGATCGGTGTCCCGGGCGGTGGCAGCCCATCTGATTGCCACCGGTGTAACTACAATGCTGTGATCTTCGCCCCTCTGCCCTCTGGGCGCAAGGGGTAATCCTCGATTTCTTCACCTGGACGTGCTAAATGCTGCGTTGGTGCGGATCGAAGTCGTGCAGGGCGACATCACCGGCGAAGTAGTGGACGCGATCGTGAACGCTGCGAATTCGGCGCTCGCTGGTGGCGGAGGCGTTGACGGCGCCATTCACCGGGCCGCGGGAGCGAGCAACCTGCGGGCCGCCTGCGCCACCCTCGGCAGCTGTGACCCGGGCGACGCCAAAGCCACTCCCGGGTTTGCGCTAACTGCCCGGTGGATCATCCACACCGTTGGTCCGGTGTGGCGCGGCGGTCGGGCCGGCGAAGCCGAGCTGCTCGCATCGTGTTACCGGCGCTGCCTGGCGGTGGCGGAGGAACTGGGCGCGGCCAGCATCGCGTTTCCAGCCATCTCTACGGGCATCTACGGTTACCCCCGGGCCGCGGCGGCCGAGATCGCCGTCACCACCCTCTCCGCTGCGACCACGACGGTTGAACTGGCGCGCCTGGTGGCCTTCGACGCCGAAACCCGGGAGCTGTATGGAGAATCCCTGCGCCGGCACGGGCCATCGGCGGGTTAGCGGTCGCTACCCAGGCGGGGCCCGGTCGCCTCGATCAATCGCCCGGGTCGAGTCAACAGAGGGAGGCAACAGGATCAGGTCGTCCGGCCCAGCAGGAGTTGGCGTCGTTCCGCCACCTTGACCAGTACCGTCCGCTGGAGACGCTCGGGTGTCCAGTTCGGCGTGACCTCTACGACATCCCAGCCGGCCTGCACCAGGTCGCTAATCCGGAGCCGATCGCGGTTGTAGCGACCCCGCTGACCGTGGAACTCACTCCCCACCCACTCGATCGCGAGCCGGAGATCGACCACGGCCCGATCCACCCGGTAGCGCCCTCCTTTGGTTTTGATCACATGTTGGCGCTCGGCCGCCGGCAATCCCAACTGATCCCAGAGGTCGTCCATACGCCGCTCCCAGGCGTTGGCACCGGGATCGAAGCCGGCGACGCGCTCGGCAAGGACCTGCCGCAACGGCTCGAGGCGCCGGCGACCAGGACCGACATGCTCGTCATGGACCCGGCGAAGCTGCACCAGATCCAGCAAACCCCGGCGAAGGGCCTCGTCGGCACAGCGGCCTAGCTAGGCCGAGTCGACCATCGAGGACAGATCGAACAGCGTCCTCGCGGTCGACGTCACCGGGACCGAGTAGCGCCAGGCCCGCTCCCGATCGGCTAATCGATGACGGTGGACGACGACGCCGGCCTGGTGGTGCAACGCCGGCGCAATCACATGAATGCCGGGCGGGAGGGCGACGGGAGGGCGACCACCGAAGAGATCCCAGAGGCAGGCGGCGGTGACATGTGAGGCGACGGCGGCCGGTCCCGCCGCGAGCACGGCGGCCAGCACCGCGGTCTCCCAGGTCGGCGGCACGCCGGCCAATAGGTACACACCGTGGCGGATCCGCGTCACCCGTCCGGTCTTCAGCGCCCACTGGCGGCCACTGTGCCCGAGGCCGAGGGCATCCAGTTGCCCGGCTGTAATCAAGCCGCGCTGGCGGCAACCGATCCGATCCAATTCCTTTATCAGACTGAGCCGGCGGGCGGCCGAGTATGGCCCGGGAGACATGGCCCAGAACCATGTCATATCGGTGTGTCCAGCAACCTTCTCTCGCTTTGTGATATATTTGTCGCGTATTACGCGCTTTTTATAACACAAACCTCGCGAGCGGCGGAGGGCTGGCTGCGGCGGCGCCAGCGGGCTGGCCGGCGGCGGGCTGGCCGGCGAAGGGCTGGCCGGCGAAGGGCTGGCCGGGCCGTGGCGCCAGCGGGATGGCCTCGGCGGCGCCAGCGGGCTGGCTGGACGCCGCGGGGCCGGCGGCACGCTGGCGCCCCGTGCGCTAGCCCACCAGGATGCGCCGGACGGCGTCCTCGGAGTCGACGGTCACCAGCGCGATCACCTCATCGCCAGGCAACAGCACGGTGTCACCGCGTGGCACCACCACCCGGCGATCCCGCACCACGGCCACCACGCTGGCGTCTCGGGGCATCCCCAGGTCGGCGATCTGCCGATCGCCGGCCGGGCTGTCGTCGGCCAGGGTGACCTCCACCAGGCCGGCCTTGCCTTCCGCAAAATGCAACAGGCGCACCAGGCTGCCGACCGAGACCGCCTCTTCCACCAGCGCCGTCATCAGGTGCGGGGTCGACACCGACACATCGACGCCCCAGGTCTCGTTGAACAACCACTGGTTCTTGGGGTGATTCACCCGGGCGATCACCCGCGGCACCGCGAATTCCTGTTTGGCCAGCAGGGAGATCACGAGATTGTCCTCGTCGTCACCGGTGGCCGCCACCACCACCTCGGCGTCGCCGAACCCGGCCCGTTCCAGCGTGTCGACCTCGCACGCGTCGCCCACACACCAGCTGAAGTTGGGCCCGGTGTCGTCCTGCTCCCGGGCGACGACGGCCGGGTCCAGCTCGATGATCACCACGACATGGCCGTTGGTGGCCAGGTCCCGGGCGATCGAGCGACCCACCACCCCGCCACCGGCGATGCCTACTTTCACAGCGACCGTCCCCCTCGCACGCCATCGAGCTCTGACGCCGGCGCCGACGCCGGCGCCGACGCCGGCGCGGACGCCGGCGCCCCGTCGCGTCTCCCCCGCCGACGCCCACTCGCGGCCCCTTGAGCCTCGTCCAGCCGGCGTTCCAGCTCGCCCACAGCAGCGGTCCGCACCGCGAAGTGAACCAGATCACCCTCCTGCCCGACCGTGCCCGGCCCCACCAGCCGGCTCTGCCCACCCCGGGTGACCAGGACCGGCTTGAAGTCTTCGCCGTCGGTCAACTCCATATAGGAATGCCCGCAGAACGACTCCGGCAGCAGGTGCTCGACGATGCTGATCTCGCCGGTCGGGTCGGTCCAGGCCGTAACACCCTCCTCCGGGAGTAAGCGGCGCATCACCTGGTCCACCGACCAGCTCACCGTGGCGACCGTCGGGATGCCGAGGCGCTGGTAGATCACGGCCCGGGCCGGACTCTTGATCCGGGCCACCACGTGCGGAATCTCAAACGTCTCCCGGGCAATCCGGGCGGCCAGGATGTTGCTGTTGTCGCCGCTCGTCACCGCGGCCAGGGCGTTGGCCTCCTGTATTCCGGCTTCCAGGAGCACGTCCCGGTCGAAGCCGAAGCCGATCACCGTCTGCCCCCCCCAGCCGTCGGGGAGGCGGCGGAAGGCATTGGCCACCTTGTCGATGATCGCCACCGCATGACCATCCTGTTGCAGCCGTACGGCCAGCCCCGAACCGACCCGGCCACACCCCACCACGATCACTCGCATAGCAGGAACCCTGTCATAAATCGGACGAGGCCGACGGCCGGCGCGCCACCATCAGGTCAGGCGGGCCGGCGGCGGGCCCGCTTCTGCTCGAGGAAGTCCACCAGCACGTAGTCCCCGAGGGTCTCCGGCGTGGTGAAAAAGGCCCGGCCCCGGTTGAGCTGCGTCATCTTCTCCACGAAAGCGCGCAGGTAGCCGGTGGCGTCGAGCATGAAGGTGTTGATGCGGATGTCCTCTTTGGTCGCCCGCGCCACTTCCGCCAGGGTCATCCGGATGGTCTCCGGTGCCGGGGGGTAGCTGAAGAAGGGCTGACCGCCAGGAAGGATGTGGGCGGTCGGCTCACCGTCGGTGATCATGATCACCTGCTTGGTGCCCGTCTGCTTGGCGAGCATCCGGCGGGCCAGCATCAGGGCGTGCTGCATGTTGGTCCCGTAGGTGTAGTCCCACGAGACCTCCGGCAGCTGCTGGGCGCGCAGCTCCCGGGCCAGCTCGCCGAAACCGACCAGACCGAGATAGTCCCGCGGGAACTGGGTGGTGATCAACGAGTGGAGCGCCATGGCGACCTTCTTGGCCGCCAGGAAGTTGTCGCGCATCGGCATCGACAACGACAGGTCCAGGGCCAGCACCGTCGCGGTCGACGTCAGCGACTCGGTCCGCTCCACCTCGAAGTCGTCCGCGGACAGCCGCACCGGCGTGCCCCGCCCGCTGCGGGAGATGGCGTTTCGGACCGTCCGTTCGATGGAGAGGTTGAAGGGGTCCCCCCACTCGTAGCCCTTGGTTTCGTAGGTGCGCTCGTGGCCGACACCTGACCGGTCGGCGACGTGGCGACCCATCCGGTCTTTTATCAGACGGGAAAAGAGGTCGGACAGGGCGTTCTGGCCGATCTTTCGCAGCCCTCGCGGGGTCAGCTCGAGCCGCCCCTCCCGCTGGTCGATGAGACCGGCGTCGGCCAGCTGCCGGGCCAGCTTGGCCAGCTGGTCGAGGGAGCGGGCGGCGTCGTCGCCGAGCAGCTCCGACGCCCGTTCGATGTCGACCTCGGCCAGGGCGCCGGGGTTGGAGGCGGTGGACATCATCTGCTCGAGCTGATCCATGTCGCCGAGCTGGTTCATGACCGCAGCCGCCTCGGCGAACCCCAGGGGATCCTGGCCGCTGAAGTTGTACTGACGGTCCCAGCCCGCCTGCGGAAAGGCCTGCTGCAGGTTGGCGCCGAGGCGGTCCACCTGCCAGCGCAGGTCCATGTCGTCGAGCAGCGACTCGGCCAGTTGCTGAAGCTGGGCCCGCTGTTCGGGGCTCATGGAGTTGAGCAGCTGCTGCATGGCGGCCATCTGGCGCGCCATCTGCTCGAGGAGCTCGTCGAGGTTTTGGGGGTTCCCGGGGAACATGTCGCCATAGCGATCCATGAACTCGGCGAACATGCGGTCCGTGTCACCACCGGCGGCCCGGGTTTCCAGCATCTGGTTGAGGTCATTGAACATGTCCTTCATCCGCTGGAGGGACTCCGGCGACACGTCCGACATGGCCGACGACATCTGGTTGAAATAGCTCTGCATCAGCTGGGAGCGCAGCTCTTCCATCAGCTGGTCGAAGGCCTCGCGGGCCTCGCTGCTCGTCCACTCGTACTGCTGCAGGCTCTGGACCTGACCGGCCAGATCGGGCGGCAACAGGTCCAGCGCCATACGGCGTTCCGTCGCCACCTCTTCGGTGATCTCCTGGCGGCGCTGGTCCCCCGATTGGCGGGCTTCGTCGACCAGGTTGTCGATCCCGCCTCGCTCCTGGTTGACGATGTCCCGCAACCGCTGGGCGATCTCCTCGTAGGGGCCGCCCAGGTCGTGCTGGTCCAGCATCTCCCGCCGGCGCTGCCGGAGCCGCTCCAGGATCTCGCGCATGCCGGCGACCCGTTCGCCGTTGCGGTCCATGAAGCCCCGTTGCATGAGCCGCTGGAGGGCCTGGTTGAGATCGCCGTGATAGAGGAGCTCGTCGGTCAGCTCCTCGAAGATGTCGTCTGCGTCGAAGTCGAAGCCGACCTGGGTCCCATCCCATTTGGAGTAGCGGAACCGAGACATTGATGTCCTCCCTTACCGGGCCCGATAGGTGGCCCGGGTGCCCGACGCGTCCTTGTTGAGGCGCTTGGCCAGGTGCAGGCCCTCCAGGACGAACTCGGTGGCGCTGGCCACCGCTGCGGGCGACTCCTCACCGGCCAGCCCGAGAACCACGCTTTCGAGCGCGGGCAGCTGCCCCAGGACCTCGACGAACTGAGCGGCGGGGATGTCGTCGCCGGTGTGCACGACCCGCCCGCCCTCGGTGTCGAAGTCCGCCACCGCGTCGCGCAAGCGGTCGGAGGGGACCAGGGCCTTGAACACGGTCAGCACCGCCTGCTGGACCAACCGTTCCACCACGTGGCCGTCGCGGCCTTCGTCGATGGTTTCGATTTCGATCTTGCCGGAGGTCGAGGAGGCCAGGGCGTCGAGGTCGCTGATCCGCGGCACGGCCTCGCTCTCGCCCAGGCGCAGGGCTCGCCGCACGGAGCTGGCAACCAGCGTCTCGTAGTTGGACACGCTGAGGCGCACCGAGACACCGGACCGCTGATTGATATGGGGACTCTGGCGGGCCAGGTGGGAGATGGTCGCCACGATCTGGCTCATGTGGGCGGGGACTTCGACCCGGACCGCGGTGCCGGCGTAGGGGTGCGACTCCTGATCGATCACGGCAATTTCGGTGTCGACGTCGAGCGGGTAGTGGGTGCGAATCTGAGCGCCGAAGCGGTCCTTGAGCGGGGTGATGATCCGACCCCTGTTGGTGTAGTCCTCGGGGTTGGCCGAGGCCACCAGCATCACGTCGAGCGGGAGGCGGATCTTGTAGCCGCGGATCTGGATGTCGCGCTCTTCCAGCACGTTGAGGAGGCCGACCTGGATCCGTTCGGCCAGGTCGGGGAGCTCGTTGATGGAGAAAATGCCCCGGTTGGTGCGGGGCACCAGCCCGTAGTGCAGGGTGAGCTCGTCCGCCAGGTACCGGCCCTCGGCCACCTTGATGGGGTCGACCTCGCCGATCAGGTCGGCGATCGACGTGTCCGGCGTGGCCAGCTTTTCCCCGTAGCGGAGATCGCGGTGGACCCACTCGATGGGTGTGTCGTCGCCCTTCTCGGCCACCAGGTCGTGGGCGTGGCGGGATACCGGTCGGTACGGGTCGTCGTAGATCTCGGAGCCCGAGATGTACGGAAGCCACTCGTCGAGCAGACCGGTGAGGCTGCGAATCATGCGGGTCTTGGCCTGGCCCCGCTCACCCAGGAAGATGATGTCGTGCCCGGCCAGAAGGGCGTTTTCCAGCTGAGGCAGGACGCTGTCCTCGTAGCCGATCACCCCCTCGACCACGGGGTTCCCGCTGGCGATGCGCCGCGCCGCGTTACGTCGCACCTCCTCCTTGACCGGAAGAGACTCCCAGCCGGAGAGTCGCAGCTGTCCAATGGTCGCCGGGCGAGAACTCATGGTGCACACGCTACCCCCGGTCGGCGCCCACTACGGACCGGAGGGCCCGGAACCCGCGGGGCCTGACGGGCGGGCGAGCGAGACCGGGAGACACCGGGCCCCGGCGACTACCCTGCGCCCGAATGGACCTGGGTGGCGACTGGCTGGCCGCGGCAGCGAACGAGGATCTCCGGCGGGAATTCGCGGCGGCCGATCTGGACGAGTCGTTCTGGCAAACGGTCAGCGTTCCGGGCCATTGGCGATCGCATCCGGCGTTCGCCGACTCGGACGGTCCGATCCTCTACCGCCGGCGCTTTTCGACGCCCGAGGTGCGGCCGGGGCGGCGCTGGTTTCTTAGTTTCGACGGCATCTTCTACCAGGGCGACGTGTGGCTGGACGGGGAGTACCTCGGCGACACCGAGGGGTATTTCTTTACCCACGCCTTCGAGATCACGGCGGCGCTGTCGGCCCGCACCGACCACCTCCTGGCGGTCGAAGTCGCCTGTTCCCGGCCTACCGACCTGGGGGCCAAACGCAACTTGACCGGGATCTTCCAGCACTGGGATTGCATCGATCCGGACTGGAATCCCGGGGGGATCTGGCGGCCGGTCCGGGTGGAGGAAACGGGCCCGGTCCGGATTCGTTCGCTCAAAGTGCTGTGCCGCGACGCGACCGAGGACGCCGCCACCCTCGACCTCGAGGTCGCCCTCGACACCGGCGGGCCCTGTGGCGTGGTGATCCGCACCAGCGCCCGGCGGGAGGGCGACGCGACGGTGGCTGCGGCACGCGAGGAGGAGCACGCCCTGGCCGCGGGGGTCAACCAGGTGCGGTGGCGGCTGAACGTCGAACGGCCCGCGCTGTGGTGGCCGCATGCGCTCGGAGGCCAGCCGCTCTATGAGATCGACGTCGGGGTGTGGCTGGCAGACGAGACGGCGCCGGCCAGACCGGGCGAGCGGGGCGAGCGGGGTGAGCGCGGGCGAGTACCCCCAGACGAGCGAGCGCAGTGAGGGCAGTGAGGGCGGCGAGGCGGGCGACGGGAGCGCCGCCAGCGATCGCCGGCGCCTGATCACCGGATTGCGGCAGGTCCGGTTGCGCGATTTCGTGGCCACCATCAACGGCGAGCGCCTTTTCCTCAAGGGCGTCAACTGCGGCCCGACGCGCCGGGCCCTGGCCGAGGCCACCTGCAGCGAGCTGGCCGGCGACGTCACCCTGGCCCGCCAGGCCGGCCTGGACCTGCTCCGGGTGCACGCCCATGTGACCCGGCCCGAGTTCTACGAGGCGGCCGACCGCCAGGGGATGCTGATCTGGCAGGACCTGCCGCTCCAGTGGCGGTACGGGCAGGTCCGCCGCCAGGCCGTGAGCCAGGCCCGCCAGGCGGTCTCCGCCCTCGGCCACCATCCGTCGGTGGCCCTCTGGTGCGGCCATAACGAACCGGTCGCGGCCGAGGTGGCGCCGGAGGGGACTCTCTCGCCGCGGGCCGCCGCCCGCCTGGTCGCCAGTCAGGTGCTGCCCACGTGGAACAAGACCGGACTCGACCGCTCCATCCGCCGGGCCCTGGAACGGGCGGACGCTTCCCGGCCGGTCGTCGCCCACTCCGGGATCCTCCCCCACCCGGCCTGGGGCACCGACAGCCATCTCTATTTCGGGTGGTATCACGGCGAGGAGCGGGACTTTCCCACCCTCCTCGCCCGGGCACCGGTGGTGGGGCGTTTTGTGAGCGAGTTCGGAGCCCAGGCGGTGCCGGACACGGCCGACTTCATGCACCCCGAGCGCTGGCCCGACCTCGACTGGGACCACCTCGAAGCCCACCATGGCCTGCAGCGGGCCATCTTCGAGCGGCGGGTGCCGCCGGCCGCCTCGCCGACCCTCGCCGATTGGAGAGCAGCCACCCAGCAGTATCAGGCCACCCTGCTGCGCCACCATATCGAGACCCTGCGCCGACTCAAGTTCCGCCCGACCGGGGGGTTCGCGGTCTTTATGCTGGCCGACGCCCAGCCCGCCGTGAGCTGGTCGATCGTCGATCACCGGCGCCGGCCCAAGGCCGGCTATGGCGCGGTGGTCGCGGCGTGCGCCCCGGTGATCGTCACGGCCGACCGTCCCCAGGTCTCCTACCGGGCCGGGACCCGGGTGGCCCTCGACGTCCATGTCGTGAGCGACCTGCGCACCCCTCTGGCCGAGGTCGTCGCGGACGCCGTCCTGCGGTGGCCGGGGACGGAAAAAATCTGGCGGTACCAGGGCGATGTTCCTGCCGACAGCTGCGTGCGGGTCGGGCGCGTGGACTGCATCCTGCCCGACTCGGTCGATCCGGGCCCGCTCACTCTCGACCTGAGGTTGCGCTGGGACGGCGGCGGGACCACCAACTCGTACACGAGCCGGGTGGAATGAGGGCGACGTCGGTGGCCCGCTTTCTGTCGCCGGAATGGTTCGCCGAGGTGGCTCGGCAGAGTCCGTCCCGGGCCGCGGCAGCTCCCGATCAGAACTCGCTGGTGCTCGAGCAGGTCGTCCGCGACGGGCCAGAGGGCGAAGTGCGCTATCAGGTGGTCGTGACCGCCGACGGCGCCTACATCGAGCCGCCATCGAATCTCGACTCCAGGCCGGCGGCGGACCTGACCATCGCGTGCGACTGGCCCACCGCGACCGGGTTGGCGCAGGGGACGCTCTCGGCTCAGACCGCGCTCATGGAGGGCCGGCTCCGGGTCAGCGGCAACCTGGCCCGGCTCTCGGGCCAGGCGGCCCATCTGGTCGGCCTCGACCCGGTGCCCGATCCCGTTCGGCGCCAGACCACGTACTGATCCGATGGGGCTGGAAGACTCGAGCCGGTGATCCCCGAGCCTGCCCGCACCGTCACCTGGCGCGACCTGCTGGATCATCCCGAGGTGGTCGAGCAATCGATCTGCGCCGGTGAGGTCGGGCTGATGGCCTTCCATGGGGGTCTGGAGGGGGGAACCCTGGAGATCGCCACTGCGGCGGCCGAGATGTCCGGTGCGTCGCTCTACACCGTGGCCCAGCCACCCGACCTGCGCTGGCACGTGCCGTCGAGCACCGTCGACCCCGCCGGCGCCCCGCTCCTTGCCGCCTGGCTGGCCCATGTCGACGTGGCGATCGCCGTGCACGGTTACGGCCGCATCGCCCAACCCCGCCGGCTGCTCCTGGGCGGCACCAATCGCGGCCTGGCCGAAGTGCTCGGTGACGCCCTGCTGGCCCGGTTGCCGGGCTTCGAGGTGGTGGGTGACCTGGCCGAGATCCCCGTCGAGCTCCGGGGTCTGCATCCCGCCAATCCGGTCAACCGCCCACCGGCGGGGGGAGTCCAGCTGGAGCTGCCTCCCACCGCCCGGGGCACGACCCGGCGACCCCCTGATCCGGCGTGGGGACCCGGTGGGGCGCCGGCCCGGGTTGTGGACGCCCTGGTCGCCGCGGTCCACGAATGGACCGCTCTGGGCCCATCCCGGCGGCCCTACGAGTCGGCCGGCGGCTGACCTGGCCAGGCCCGCCCGGCGCCGGCCGGGCGGCCCAACTCGAACCCCCGACCACCCGAGCGAGAAGCGGGCGGAAATGCGCCCCTGGGCCGCTGCAATTGTGACGGCGGCCCGCTAACCTCGTCCGACACGCTATAGGGGAGGTACGTCTCGTGACGCTGTCGGACGTGATCGACGACCAGTTCCTGGCTCGGTACCGGGCCCTCCTGGATGCGGAAGACGCCGCATTCGACGAACTGGAGCACGCGTTCGAGGACGGCGACCGGATCCATTTCAATCAGGATCTCACCGCGTGGCGAAAGGCGGTCGAGAAGAAGCTCAACTATCTGCATCGCCTGGGCGTGGTGCTCCCCCCTACGATCAGCCTCTAGTAGCGGGCGGGCTCGAAGCCGGCCAGGCCATGACCGGGGCCCGCACGTTGAGCAGGACGTCCGTGCCCGGCAGCGGGGCGCCGGGACCCGTCACGCGGACCAGAAGGGGTTCCTGATCGGGAATCCCCGTCGCCACGACGCGCAGCACGGCGTCGTGGCCGAAGAAGGCGCGGTCGACGACCCGGGCGGCGATCCCGCCGACGGCGACACCAGCGGCCGTCATGGCCGTGCGGGAACGGACCTCCAGTTGTTCCGGGCGCACCAGGACGATGGCAGCGGAATCGGCCCCCCGCCAGTTGGCTTTGACCTCATCCTGGAGTTCCAGGCGACCGAGGGCCGTGCGGGCCACCTCGCCTTCGATGGTGCCGGGCAGAAGGTTGGCCTCGCCCACAAAGCCGGCCAGGTCGGCGTCGAGCGGCGAGCCGTAGAGGTCCTCGGGCCGGGAATTGGCGACGATCTTTCCCCCCTGAGCACGGCGACCCGCCCCGCCATGGACAGGGCCTCGTCCTGGTCGTGGGTGACCAGCACCGTCGTGGTCCCCCGGCCCCGCAGGATCTGGGCCACCTCCTGGCGCACGCTGGCCCGCATGGCGGCGTCCAGCGAGGAGAAGGGTTCGTCGAGCAGGACGACCTCGGGTTCGATGGCGAGCGCCCGGGCCAGGGCCACTCGTTGTTGCTGGCCGCCCGACAGCTGGTGCGGATAGCGGCGTTCGAACCCGCTCAGCCCCACGGTTTCGAGCAGGGCGCCGACCTTCCGCCGGCTCGAGCGGGGCAGCCCGAAGCCGACGTTGGCGGCCACTCGAAGATGGGGGAAAAGAGCGCCGTCCTGTGGCACATAGCCGATCCGCCGCCGCTCGGGCGGGAGTGAGGTACGGCTGTCGTCGAACACCGTGGTCCCCAGCCGCACCACACCCGACTCGACCCGTTCGAAGCCGGCGATCACCCGCAATAGGGTCGTCTTTCCGCTCCCCGATGCACCGAGAACCGCGGTGAACGACCCTTGCTCCACTTCCAGGTCCACCCCGTTGAGGACCGGCTGGCGGCTGTAGCGCTGGTGGACGCCGGCGAGCTGCAGCGGGTTCACGCCCGGGCCTCTCCGGGATGGCGGGCGAACCACCGGGTGAGGAGGTAGGTCGGCACCGCGGCCAGCGCCACCATCACCACCGCGTAGGGGGCGGCGGCGCCATAGGAGGCGTCGCTCTGGTAGGCCCAGAACTGGGTGGCCAGCGTGTGCACCCCGGTCGGGACCAGGAGCAGAGTGGCGGTCAACTCGGTCGCGGCCATGAGGAACACCAGGCAGAACCCGGCCGCCAGACCCGGGCCGACGAGGGGCAGCGTCACCCGCAGGAGCACGGCGCCAGGCGGCTGGCCGAGGCTGCGGGCCACCTCCTCGAGCCGGCGAGGCGCCTGGGCCACCGACGCCCGGACGCAGATGAGCGCCAGTGGGAAAAACAGGATGGCGTAGGCGGCCACCAGCATCACCGCCGTCTGGTAAAAGCGGAGGGCGTAGTGGGTGCCGAAATAGACCAGGGCCAGAGCAATCACCAAGCCAGGTAAGGATTGCACCAGGAACGTACTGCGTTCCAGGACGACCGACGCCGGCGAGCGGAAGCGCACCACGAGCAGCGCCACCGGCAGGGCCAGGGCGGTGGCCACCAGGGCGGCCGCGGCGCTGTAGGCGGCGGTGTGGGCGAGGGCGGCCCATAGCGACGCCCCCGGCAGCGTGGTGGCGTGGCTGGCCGTCAGCCAGTACGCCAGGGTGCCCACCGGCACGCCGAGCCCGAGACCCACCACGACCGTGAGCGCGGTCAGGGCGCCAGCCAGTCGCACTCCCCTCAACCGGCGCCGGCCCTGCACCCGGGCGGCCTGACCGCCCGCCCGGCTCAAGCGTCCCCGGGTATTGACCCCCGCCTCGCCCACCAGAACCACCAGGCCGATGAGCACCAGCACGATCGACAACCCGGAGGCCGCGGCCACGTCGCCCACACCCAGCTCGGCGAAGATCGTGGTGGTGAAAGTGTGGAAGTGCACGATCTCGAAGGCGCCGTACTCCGCCAGCAAGGCCAGGCACACGACCAGGCACCCGCCGGTCAGGGCGGGACGCACCTGTCGCAGGGTGACCCGAACAAAGGCCGCGATGGGGCCGAGACCGAGGCTCCGGGCCACCTCCTCCTCGGTCCGGTCGGCCCGGCGCAGGGCTGCAGCCACCGGCACGTAGACGAGGGGATACAGGCCGAGGGTCATGACCAGGGTGGCGCCCGCCAGCCCCTGGACCGCCGGGGCGATGGAGTGCCAGGTGTAGCCCACGACGAAATCGGGAATGGCGACCGGCAGGACGACCAGGACGGCCCAGATTCGGCGCCCGGGCAGATCGGCGCGTTCGAGGAGGAAGGCGGCGCCGGTGCCGATCACGGCCGAGGCGGCGCAGACGAGGAGCGCCAGCTCGACGGTGTTGACGATCAGAACGCGGGTCAGACGCCGGAAGAGCAGATGGTCGACCTCGGCCCAACCGGCGTGGGCGGCCTGCAACAGGAGGAAGACAACCGGCAGCAGCAGGCCCGCGGCAATCAGGGCGCTGGCGATGACCAGCACCGGTGGCGGTCGCCGGCGAGCGGGAGGCGCCAGTCTGAGCGGTTCCGTCTTTCCCCTCCCCTGCTACACGAGCTGAGCCTGCTGGATGAGCTTGAGGGCCTCAGAGCCGTCCCCGAGTTGGGCGATGGACACGGGCGCGGGCTGGAGCTGATCGAATGGCCGCAGCCCGGCCGGGGCGGCCACACCCGGCCGAAGCGGGTACTCGAAACTGTCGCTCTTGACGATGGTCTCCTGGCCTTGCGCCGCCACCAGGAAGGCCAGGAATTGATCGGCGGCCGCCTGGTGGCGGCTGGAGGCGAGCACGCCGGCACCCGACACGTCGATGACATACCCGGGATCACGGGGTGCGAAATAGGCGAGTTGGGAGTGCATGTGGCTGGGGCCCCCCAGTTGTTGCTGGAGCCGGAACCAGTAGTAGTGGTTGATGAGGCCGATGGCAGCCTGCCCGCTGTTGACGTCGGCGGTGACGGTTTCGTTGTCGGGGTCGTCGTGCTTGGACGCGTTGGCGGCCACCGACTTGAGCCACTGGAGCGCGGCTTGCTGGCCGTGAGCCAGGGCGATCGAGGTGACGATGGGCTGGAAGTCGGTTTCAGTCGGCGCCAGGGCCAGCTGGCCCTTCCACTCCGGGTTGGCGAGGTCCATGACCGACGACGGCAGCTGCGAGGACTGGAGCCGCGAGGTGTTGTAGACGAGGGTGCTTACCCGGGCGGACACCCCGACCCAGTCGCCCGCCGGCGAGCTGTACCGGGCCGGCACCTGCGACAGCACTGACGCCGGGACCGACGCCAGCAGCCCCTTCTCCTGAAGCGACATCAGGGCCGGCGAGTTCTCGGTGAAAAACACGTCAGCCGGCGATTTGGACCCTTCCTGGCGGATCTCTGCGGCCAGTTCGTTTTCATCGCCGTCACGCTCTTTGACCTGGATGCCGGTTTGGTGCTCGAACGCCGCGATCAGCGCCTGGGTGGTCTGCTGATGCTGGCCGTTGTAGAGGGTGAGGGTGACGCCCTTCCCTCCACCTGTGGTGTCGCTGGCTGAACCGGACCCGCCCCCGCAGGCGCCCAGGAAGCCGGCCAGGGCCACGATGCACGCGCCCAGGCCCAGCCGCCGGCCGTGTCGGACATTTCGGGCGGGTCGAGCTGGTCGGGCGCGTCGCACGGGCCAGGGGAACACCCGACCATTCTGGCAAATCCTAGGTGTGCTTCACAAGTTTTCTTAGGGAAGACTAAGATACTGAGGGGCTTGGCGACGACCTGGGGATCAGCCGATGAGGCCCAGCTCGCGCACCGCGTCTCGCTCCTCCCCGAGCTCGCTCACCGAGGCCTCGATGCGGCTCCGGGAGAACTCATCGAGGTCCAGATCCGGCACCACCTGGTAGGCCCCGCCGGACGCGGTCACAGGGAACGACGAGATCAACCCCTCCGGCACGCCATAGGCGCCATCGGAGCAGATGCCCATCGAGATCCAGTCGCCTGCGGCCGTCCCGAGGATCCAGTCGTGAATGTGATCGATGGCGGCACTCCCGGCCGACGCCGCGCTGGACGCGCCCCGGGCCTCGATGATGGCCGCGCCGCGCTGCTGGACGGTGGGAATGAAGTCCTTCTCCACCCAGGCATCGTCGCCGATGACCTCGGCCGCCGGGCGGCCGCCGATCCGGGTCCGGTAGACGTCGGGGTACTGGGTGGCCGAATGGTTTCCCCAGATGGTCACGTTGGTGACCTCAGTGACCGGCACCTTGGCCTTGGCCGCCAGCTGGGCCTTGGCCCGGTTCTGATCGAGGCGCATCATGGCCGTGAAGCGCTCGGACGGGATGTTGGGCGCGTTGTTCATGGCGATCAGGGCGTTGGTGTTGGCGGGATTGCCCACGACCAGGACCCTGATATCCGCGGCCGCGTTGTCGGAGAGGGCCTTCCCCTGGGCGGTGAATATGGCGCCGTTGGCCTCCAGGAGATCCTTGCGCTCCATGCCCTTGCTGCGGGGCCGGGCTCCCACCAGGAGGGCGATGTTGACGTCGCCGAAGGCCTCATGGGCGTCGTCGCTGATGCGGATCTCATGCAGGAGCGGGAAGGCACAGTCGTCGAGCTCCATCACCACCCCCTTCAGGGCCCCCAGAGCGGGGGTGATCTCGAGGAGCTGCAAGATGACCGGCTGATCGGGTCCGAGCAAGGCGCCGCTGGCGATCCGGAACAGCAGGTTGTAACAGATCTGGCCGGCGGCGCCGGTGACGGCGACACGAACAGGGGACGTGGTCATCGTGATTGAGCCTCCGAGGGGACATCAGGCGGGGTGGCCATGACGTTACTGCCCTCATCCCTGGTGAAGGTCGCCGGCCCCTCAGGTCTGCAACGGAAGCAGGACGTCCGCCAGGTCCTTGAGCGCCGCCAGCCGGTCGTCCGGGTCCGGGCTCTGGCCGGTCCCCCGCACCACGAACTTGGACAGTCCGGCGTCGACGTATTCACCGACCAGGCGCCGGAGATGAGCGGGGCCGACCGGGATAAGGTCGACCACGTCGGCGTCGGGCCGCCGGGCGCGGAGCTGGTCGAGGAGGCGCTGGTCCGGTGGCGTGGTGGTGTAGGGGACGCTCAGCCCGAAGTGCTCGGGGTCGACGCTTCGTCCCGCCTCGAGGGCGGCCGCTTCGATGCGCCGGCGCGCCACCCCTGCTTCGGCCGGCGACATGGCCGAGCCGAGCCACCCGTCCGCCAACCGACCAGTGCGGTCCAGGGCGGCCGGCCCGCTCCCGCCGAACCACACCTCGAGGGGCTGCTGGTAGGAGAGTCCGGGCGACGGGAGGTGGTCGAAGCGGAACCGGCCATTGTCGAAAGTGACCGGATCACCGGCCCACCAGGTGCGCAACAGCGGGGTGACCTCTTCGAGCAGCCGGCCCCGGTTGGCTCCGGTGCTCCCGAGGGCCTCGCGCTCTCCGGGCTGGTCGATCCCGACCACGAAGCTGAGGAGCAGCCGACCCTGCGACAGCTGGTCGATCTGGGCGAGCGACTTGGCCAGGGTCAGTGGGTTGCGGCCGATCGGCACCAGGTTGGCCCCGAGCTTGAGCGATGACGTGGCCGCGGCGGCGAAGGACAGGCCGACGAGCGGCTCCAGGCCCCCGCCAAGCGGGATGTCCGACAACCACATGGTGTCGAAGCCCAGCGTCTCCAGGGCCTGGACCTCCGTGAGGTACTGATCGAGGCCAGCGCCGGTCGTGGCCAGACCGTAAGCCCCGACCGATACGGCGAAGCGGACCTTCATATCCGCCCCTACAACCGTTCGACGATGGCGTGGGCGAACTCCGAGGTCTTGACCTCGGTGGCCCCGTCCATCTGCCGGGCAAAGTCGTAGGTGACGATCTTGTCGGCGATGGTCGCCTGCAAGGCCGTGATGATGTCGTCTGCGGCGTCCTGCCAGCCCAGGTGCTCGAACATCATCACCCCCGACAGCAGGACCGAGCCGGGGTTGACCTTGTCCTGGCCGGCGTACTTGGGGGCGGTGCCATGGGTGGCCTCGAATATGCCGTGCCCCGAGACGTAGTTGATGTTGGCGCCGGGGGCGATCCCGATCCCGCCTACCTGGGCGGCCAGGGCGTCCGAGAGATAATCACCGTTGAGGTTGGTGGTGGCAATCACGTCGAAGTCGTCAGGACGGGTGAGGACCTGCTGGAGGGTGATGTCAGCAATGTTGTCTTTGACCAGAATCTTGTCGCCCGGCTGGCCTCCGCAATCGTCCCAGCCGACGGCGACATCGGCGAACTCCTCCTTGACCAGGTCGTAGCCCCAGTTGCGGAAGGCGCCTTCGGTGAACTTCTGGATGTTGCCCTTGTGCACCAGGGTGACCGACTTGCGGCCGTGCTGAACCGCATAGTTGAGCGAGGCCCGGATAAGCCGCTTGGAACCGGTGATGGAAACCGGTTTGATGCCGATCCCGCTATCGGGGCGAATGTGCCAGCCGAACTCGTCGTGGAGCAGCTCGATCAAGCGCTTGGCCTCGGGGGTGCCCTCCTGGAGCTCGAACCCGGCGTAGATGTCCTCGGTGTTTTCCCGGAAGATGACCATGTCCACCAGGTCCGGGCGCTTCACCGGCGATGGGACGCCCTCGAACCAGCGAATGGGCCGCAGGCACACGTACAGATCGAGGATCTGGCGGAGAGCGACGTTGAGCGACCGGAAGCCACCACCGACCGGCGTCGTCAACGGGCCCTTGATGCCGATGAGGTACTCGTTGAAGATGTCGATGGTCTCCTGCGGGAGCCAGTCCCCGGTCTCGTTGTAGGCCTTCTCCCCGGCCAGGACTTCCTTCCAGGTAATCGATTTCCCGTACTTCTTCGCCGCCGCGTCGAGGACCAGCTTGGCGGCCGGCCATATGTCGATGCCGGTGCCGTCGCCTTCGATGAACGGGATGATGGGCTGGTCCGAAACGGACAGGGAGCCGTCGTCGGCCACGGTGATCTTGTCGGCCATGACCCGAGCCTATCGGCGTCGCCCAGGGAGGCGTTAAGTGGGGCCCGGCCGCGAGGGATGGACCGGGGCGCGTCACGGTGGGCCACGCGATAATGCCCTTATGGGGCTGGGCGACCACCATCGCCGGGATTTGATCGGACGGGAGTCGCAGCAGGCCCAGGCCTGCACGCATCTCCGGGCCGGAAGCGGCGTTCTCCTCGCCGGTGGGCCCGGCGTCGGCAAGACCGCGCTCGCCCGGGCCCTGGTCGGGGGGCTGGAAGCCGACGGCGATCACGTCGTCCAGTGGCTCGTCGCCGGGGCCGCCGGCCCAGCGATACCCTTCGGGGCCTTTGCCCCGCTGGCGCCCGAGGTCGGTGGGGACAGAACGCTCGGCCAGGACGGCTTCGACCTCCTGCAGCGCCTGCGGCGATCCGTCCTGGCCCGGGCCGGTGGTCGCCAGCTGCTGCTGGTAGTGGATGACGCTCACCGGCTCGACGAGGCGTCGGCGACGCTCGTCTTCCAGTTGGTATCGGCGGGGAAAGCGGCCGCCGTCGTGACCGTTCGATCCGGCATGCTCATGCCCGAAGGGGTGCGCTCGCTCTGGAAGGACGGGCTGCTGGAGCGACTCGACCTCCGCCCCCTCGGACGGGACGACACCATCGCCCTTGCCGGCGACTTTCTGGGCGGTCAGCCGGACGGTCAGGTCGGCGAACTGCTCTGGCGGTTGAGCCGGGGCAACCCGTTGTACTTGCGGGAGCTGGTGTCGTCCGGTCAGACGTCCGGCGCCATCGCAGCCCATCACGGCGTATGGCGCCGGCGCGGGGCGTTGACCCCTGGCCCCCGTCTGACCGAGCTGGTCCAGGACCGTCTGGTCCGGGTGGGCCGCCACGAGATGGCGACCCTCGAGCTGGTCGCCTTCGGTGAGCCGGTGCCGCTCTGCATCCTGACCCGGCTGGCGCCGGGGGCTTACGTGTCGTCGCTCCAGCGCCAGGGGCTACTGCTCGTGGAATCCGTCGCCGGAGAGGAGCAGGTCCGGCCCTCCCACCCGGTCCTCGGCGAGGTGATCCGGGCCGGCCTTCCGGCGCCCCGGGCTCACGAGCTTCGCTCCGACCTGGCTGCGGCCTTTGAGGCCGGGGGCCGGCTGGAGCGGGATCTGTTGCGGGTGGTCTCCTGGCGACTGGAGTCGGGCGGCGCCCGGGACCCGGACCAGCTGCTGGCCGCCAGCCGCCTGGCCGCCAAAGAACAGGACTGGGCCCAGTCGGGCCGGTTCGCCCAGGCTGCTTTGCTGGCAGTCAACGAGCCGGTGGCGGAGATGACACTGGCGCTGGCGGTGGCGCTCGGGCACCAGGGCCGCTACGAGGAGGCGCTGGCGGCGTTGGGCGGGGCGAGCGGGGCGAGCGGGGCGAGCGGCGCCGGAGCGGCGGGGGTCGGCGCCGGGGTGGGGGGCGGGGCTGCCGGCGTTGGGGGGGCGGCGGGCTGGTCACCCGCTGCGAGCTCGCCGGTCGAGGGGCGGGAACGGACCGATGACGAGGCCGCCCGGGTGGCGGTCCTCCGGGCCCACCTTCTTTTCTGGGGTCTCCGGCGGGTTGACGAAGCCGATGCCACTCTGGAGGCGGCGCTCGCTTCGATCGCCGACCCCTCGAGCCGGACCTGGGTGGCGGCAATTCGGGCTGACATGTGGACGTTGAGGGGCGGGGCCCAAAAGTCGGCCGCGCACATCGCTCCGCTGGTCGAACAGAAAGGGCTGACACCCCGAGCCCTGGTCGCCGGCCGGAGCGCCCTGGCGCTGGCATGGGGGTGGGCGGGACGAGGCGTAGACGCAGTCCGGGTGGCGGAGTCGTGCCTTGAACTTTCACCGGAATTTGCCGACGACGGACCCCTGGCGACGCGCTGGAGCGTCCTGGCCAGCCTCCTCGGCCACCGTCTCGCCGGCCGCTTGCACGACATGGAGACGCTGGCGACGTCGGAGTATGCCCGGGCCGTCAGGCTCCACAACCCGCAGGCCCAGGGGGTGGCAATCGGGTCCCTCGGCTGGGCGTCGCTGGCGCAGGGGCGGCTGCTTCGGGCCATCCACCAGTTCCGGGAGTCAGTCGCGGTCCTTGACGAGGCCGACCTGACCCCCATCCGCAGCCTGAGCCTGGCCGGGCTCATCGAATCGATGGCCCTGGCGGGCGACGCCCTGGGCGCGGAGGCGGCCGTGGCGGACATGATCGAAGGAACCGGGGCCGGCGCCGGTGCGATATGGCCGCGAGCGGCGATCTGGCCTCGTGCGGCGCTCGGTCGGGCCTGGCTATCGGTGGCCAGGGGCGAATTGAGCCAGGCGGTCGAGGACTTCCTGGCGGCGGCGGTGAGAGCCCGGGCCGACGGGCAGGTGTTGTTCGAGATACTGGCGCTGCACGCGGCCGCTCGTTTGGGGGAGGTTCAGGTCGCCGAGCGTCTGACGGAGATGGCCACGTGGGTCCAGGGGCCGATCATCCAGGCCGCGGCCATACAGGCCGACGCCATGGCCACGGGAAACGGCGCCGGCCTGGACCGGGCCGCCGACGCCTGGGCAGGCATGACCATGTGGCTGCACGCCGCCGAATGCTCAGCCCGGGCGAGCCAGGCTCATCTGCTCAACGGGTCACGCCGGGCGGCGGCGGCCTCAGCCAGCCGGGCGGACGTGTTCCTGGACCACTGCGAGGGACCCCGTCCGCAGGGCCCCACCGTCAGCCTGGTGGCGCCGACGCTGACCCGCCGCGAACGGGAGGTGGCGCTGCTGGCCGAGAGCGGCCTGTCCAGCCAGGCCATCGCCGAACGGCTGTATTTGTCGGTGCGCACGGTGGAGAGCCACCTGGCGAGGATCTACACCAAGCTCGGGATTACCGGCCGGCGGGACTTGCCGGCGGCATTGGCCTCGCTCACCGCCCGCTGACGGCGGCGGGGGGGCCGGTCCGACGGTGGGGCGTCGAGGCGTCGGGGTGAGTCAGGGCGAGCCGCCGCCCTCCCCCGCCCGTTTATCTGACGCGAACAGTGCCCGAGAAGGGTTCGGGCCGATTCTCTGACGCGATCAGTGCCCACCTAAGGCGGGACGCGCGTCAGAGAACCGGCGCCCCCCCCGCTTTGGGCCCAGATCGCGTCAAAGAAGGTCGGCCGGCGCTCGACACCCAGTCATGGTCCCTCGCTGCGGAAGAGGAAGTCGCCAGAACTCCCGCCAGGCTCCGACTCGCTCGGCACCACCAGGAAGGACGCCGAGGCGGGTGGCGAACTCGAAGCGACTGCGTATCGGGGCCCGAGAATGTCGGGGGTGAGGATGTCGAGTTGCGTCGGGGGCAGATCACCCGTGGCGTCGGCCACGACGAGGACCGAGCCGGTTGCCGTCGACCACGCCACAGTGACCGGCGTGTTAGCCCGAAACCCTGTGCCGGTGACGGTCACAATCGTTCCGGGGGAACCGACGGCCGGATTGAGCGTCAGTGTCGGCACCCCCGCTCCGGGCTGTCCCGGAGTCGTGGAAGTCGACGTTGGCACGGTGGGAAACGTCGGCGCGGTCGGTGACGTGGGTGACGTCGGGAGTGTGGGCGATGTCGGCAGGGTGGGCAACGTCGTCGACGTGGACGACGTCGTCGGCGTCGCCGGCACCGAGATCACATGTGTGGCAGCGAGGCTGGCCAGCCAGGACGGTGTCTGCCCCGGTCCGTCCACGACTACCGACGATGAGAGGCGGAAGCCATCCGGGATGGATTCGGTCAGGGCGACGGAGTAGGTACCCGGGGCGGCGTACACGTGGCTGATGCTTCCTCCCGATACCGTCGCCGTGTGGCCGTCCCCGAAGTTCCAGGTGTAGTGCACCGGGCCGAATTCCGCTGGAGGCAGTGCGTTCGCAGTGAAGGACGACGCCTGACCGGCCATGGTGACTGATTCGCCGAAACTCGCCGCCGCCTGATCGGGGGTAATGGCCAGGCTCTCAGGCACATTCTGGTTGAAGCGCAGCGGAAGTGTGGTAGGTGCGCCGAGCGCCAGGTTCCCTCTCTGCAGCGGATAGATCGCGGCCCGGGAAGTCGATCCGTCGGTGCCCGCGACCAAGAGGTTCGCCCCATCGGGGGTCACGGCGATGCTGGTCAGTCCCTGGTCGCCGTTCGGGTTGGCACGCAAGGGGACCTGGCGGGAAGGACCCAGAGTTCCCGAGGCGTGCACCTCTTGTACGGCCGAAGCGACAGAGGGTCCGTCGGTCCCTCCGACGGCGACGATGGAGCCGTCCGGGGTGACCGTGAGGCAATTCGGATGGAGCAGTTGCGGGAGACCCAGCACCCATGCAGCCTTCTGGTTCGAGCTTTGCGGGGAAGGGACGGCCAGCACAACGCCCTCATTGGTCTCCGTCGTCGTGAACCCCGATCCAGCGACGTAGAGAGTCTTCCCGTTGGGCGCGACGGCGAGATCAGAGAGATTGTCGACGTGGACGGTGTCTGTTGGTGGAGCCCACTCGAACGCGGTTGACGGGTGTCCGAGAGGAACGACGCCGACGTCCACAAACCCATCGCCGTTCTCACCGACGAATAGCGTCTGACCATCCGGGCTGATTGCCATCGAGGTCAGGGAACAGCAAATGTTGGCGGCAAACTCCGAGCCTGACGCCACGAGGGTGTCAGTCGGGGGGGAAGTGCTGATATTGACCTTGTCAATCTGTCCCCCGGACCCGCTGCCTTCGAGCACATACACGATCGAAGGATTGGTGGGATCCGCGACAATGGCGTCGGGCGGTTTCGCGGTGCCCGTCACCTTCCGGACCCCGGTGGCCACGCTGACCACCCCGATCTGAGGAGCAGCACCCCCAGTCGTGCCAGGGAAGGGACCGGTACCGACGATTGCGTTGGTGGCCGACCGGTCCACTGCAACGGGGCCCACAGCCGTGTTGGTGGAGGCCAGCGCGCTGTTCGGCGTAGCCGCGCCGGCGAGGAGGGAGCCAAGTGAGAAACGCTCCAGCCGCCCGGCCGTGCCGGTGTCTCCGGAGACGTACACCTGGAGGGAAGTGGAAAGGTTGGCCGCCGCGCCCGGCACGTGGCCGGCGACGTTTAAGGCGAGCGCCAGGCCGAGCGCCAACACCAGCGACGCTGACGTGCCGACGGTCAGAACCCGCAGGCGACGCCGGCGGGACGCCTTGCTCATCCCCCTACCAAACGCCCGGCGTAGTAGATGCCCGGTGTGCACGTTCCGGCGCAACCGTTGACCACCAGCTGCATCTGACTGTGGCCCGTGAACACCGTCGGAGTGATCCAGTGGTAATCGAGGTCCCGGAAGTTGGCCATCGACCACGACATCACGGGAGTACCACTGCGGGCCAAGGTGAGGGTCCCGGTGGCGCCGGAGGCGTTTTCAACCAGGATGTCCGTGACCTCCAGAGTCCGGCCGTTGGGCACGGTGAAGACCACCCTCGTGCCATCGCCATTCGCGGTGACGCCGCCGTTGACGTTGACGCCGACTCCCCCGGAACCCGAACTGGTTCCGCCGACGACCGTGGAGCCGCCAGCCCCGCCCCCGCTCCCGCCACCGGGCAGGGTGGTCCCCGACGATGCCCCACCCCCGCCGCTGCCGGACGATCCGGTCCCACTGCCGGAACCTGTCTTCGACCCACTGCTCGAGGTCACGGGGGTGATGCCATTGGCCGCCAGCTGCTTGTTGACCTGGTTTTGGGCGGTAGATTTTACCTGCGGTTTGAACAGGGCGAACCACAAGATCACCGCCAGGACCGCCAGCGCGGCCAGGGCGCCGACGGCGGCAAGTAACCACCGCGGGAGCAGCGGTTCCTGCAGCAACGAGCCCTCCGCGGAGATCTCCGCTTTGTGAGGGCTCGGAGCCCGGTCGGCCACATCGGCGGGGACCGCATCTGAGGGGACCGCATCTGAGGCCGGCAGGTCAGCGTGTGCCGCCGCGGCGCTCTCTGCGGGCCAGTCCTCCGGAGGGGCCGCGGCCGGAGCCCGCGTGACCGCGGACGCCGTCCCCGTTCGCGCCGAACTTGCGCTCGCGCTGCCCCCTGGCGCCTCCGATTCGACCCCGGCGATCCCGGCCGGGGGTGGCGTGCCGAGCAGCACACCGACCTGGTCGGCTTCGGCCTGATCGTCGCGCAGGACCAGACGGAAGGGCCGCGTCCGCTCGGGACCTCTCCAGAACCTGGAGGAGGGCCGGATGGCCACTTTCACAAACTCGGCCTGGCCCGGAGCGATATCCACAACAGAGGGACGGAACCTGAACTGCAACGCCATTTGAGGGTCGGTGCCCTCCGCTCTGGCCCGATAGCTGCAGTTCGAACGGTTGTCCACCGCCAGCTGCGTGCGGCCGATGACCCGGCCTCTTGCCACGCGCGGCACCAACTCGAGAGTGATGTCGCTGAAGGCGCGCACGTCGACGGTCGCTTCCTCGACGGCGCTGCCTTCCGGATCCTCGGACGAGGTGATCCGCACGCCCAGAGGGGTAGGGCCGGCATGCACGGTGGGCTCGCGGGGCGGAGCGAAAACCACGTTGACGGTGCCCGACGCTTCGGGGAACAGTGACAGCGAGTCGGGGCTGAACTTCACCCACGGTGACGCCGCACCCAGGGCTTCGAAGGTGTAGCGATCCACGACGGTGCCGGTGTTACGAACCGTGATGGTGATGGTGGCATTGCGTCCCGGCTCGACCTCCACCCTGGACTGCGACAGTTGGGCTAGGGCTCCCATGTCTCCTCCGCTGATTCGAGCCGGCCGATTTGTGGCTCTAGCTTGGCGCGCCGGACCGGCCCCTACCGGCTCTCAGTCCGACATGATGACAGAAAGTACGAAACATTTGCCGACACCTCCGAGCCCGAAGATAGGACGTGGGGATCTCTCGATGCTTTTCGCATGCCGCCGCGCCTCACTTTTGGCTGTCTGCCAGCACCGCCATGGCAGCGTTGCGCCCATTGACGGCCATGACACTGCCGCCCGGATGCGTCGCCGCGCCGCAGAGATACAGACCCGCAATGGGTGTGCGAGGCGAAAATCGTCGGTTCCACATCTGGTCGGGCAGGCACTCCCCTTGAAAGATATGACCCCCGGTCAGGCCGATCCGGGCCTCAATGTCCGGGGGCCCGAGCACCTGGCGATGGAGGATGCAGTCGCCGATGTCGGGCGCGAATTCGGAGATGGTAGCGATGGCGGCATCAGCAATGGCCTCCCGGCGGTCGGCCCAGTTGCCGGAGGCGAGTTGGTACGGGACGTACTGGGCAAACATGCTCATGGCGTGGCGGCCATTGGGCGCAATAGAGGGGTCGTAGGCGGTGTGGAAGTACAGCTCGCACCAAGCGGGTGAAGGCGCACCCTTTCGGCTGGCCTCGAAGGCGGCCTGGGTGGCGTCGATCCCGGTGGAGATGGTGACCATGGCCCGGTGCGGCTGGACCCCCGGCGCGGCCTGCGGAAAGCGAGGCAGACCGGACAGTCCGCAGTTGATCTTCAGGACCGGGCTCTCCGATCGCCACCCCTCGATCCGCTGACGGAACAACCTGGGCACGTCGCACTCGCAGAGGGAGAGGGTGCGCTTGGGGTCCGCGTTGGACAGCACGGTCCGGGCCCGGACGGTCTCGCCACCTTCGAGGCGGACGCCCTGACCCGGGAGGATGGCGGCGACCGCAACCCCGGTGGCGATGACCGCGCCCGCGTCGATGGCTGCATCCGCTATGGCAAACGAAATCCGGCCCATGCCGCCGACGACGTAACCCCATGCGCCAGGGAGACCTTCGATCGTTCCCGAGGCGTGCATGAGATGCATAGCCGCCGTTCCCGGGTCCCGCGGCCCTGCGTAGGTGCCGATGATCCCCTGCCCGTGCAGGGCCGTGCGCAATCGCTCGTCGCGGACGTGCCGTTCGACCACGTCGGCGATGGAAGCGTCGAAGAGCACTTCGATGGCCTCGTCGTCGCCGGCGAGCAGCTCCTCGAGCTGCGGCCGATCGGGGGCGTCGCCGATCCAGACGTCCCGGTCACCGGCCCGCAAGGCCCGCCGGATGCGTTCGAACAGTCGGCCGTAGGTCCTATAGCCCTCGACGTCGGCGGGCGACAAAGCGGCGACGGCAGCGGCGCTGCGCTCGGGGTCGTCCCACAGGGCGATGGACGTGCCATCGGTAAAAGGGCACCACAGGTGCGGGTCGACGACCACGACCTGGTATCCCCGGCGGTGCAGCTCGAGCTCTTCCACCACCAACGGGTGAAGAAGGCCGACCAGGTAGGCGCACGGGCTGATGCGCCACCCGGCCTCGGGAAACGGATCCTCGAGCGTGCACGCCCCACCAATCTGTTGTCGCCGCTCGAGCACCAGGACCGAGCGGCCCGCCCGGGCCAGGTAAGCGGCCGCTGTCAGGCCGTTGTGGCCGGCCCCCACGATGACCGCGTCCCAGGTTCGGCCGGCCAGCTCCGAGATCGGCGCCGGCAGGCCGATGGGGCCGAGTACGCCATCGGTCGTCACGGCCGGAGGTTACTGAATGACGTCGATGATCTGGCCGCCGGACCACCCGTCGCGATCAGCCCTTCACGAACAGCTCGACTTCGGCGATGGCCGCGTCCGTCCCCTGATCGGACGGATAGACCGAGTCGATGGTGATCGTGAGTGACGAGGCATCCGTGGCTTTGATGGTGAAGGTCTGGAAGGTGGCGCTGTCCTTGAGCGTCAAGTCCTTGCTGTAGGGGTGAGCGCCGACAGCCGTCACGTGAACCTTTTTGGGCCGCGGCTGGGTCAGATACGACGAGGAGGTGTCCTGGTCACCATTGAGGAAGCCGATCTCGTCCAGGTTGCCGGCCGCAGCCAAGCGGATGCTCAGCGACTGGCCGACCCCATCGGTCGAAGTCTTGGCTTTGCTCCCGGGCTTGGCTTTGGGCGCAGTATTGGTTTGCCACGAGGTGTTGACCGCCCCATCGATGGCGTTTGCCGCCGGATGAAGCCGCGCCGCGCTGGTCGCAGTGGCCGCAAACGGGTGGACGGGGTTGTACTTGGGATGCACGTCGTTGAAGATCCGGTGGTAGTCGTGGCTCACATCGTGGCGAAGATTGTCACGCCACGGCCCCATGATGGTCAGGAGCACACCCAGGACGATTGCGACTCCGAGCACTTTGAGGAATCCGCTGGTGAGCCAGCCAGGTCCAGAGCCGCCGATCGCCCGTCGTCGATTGCGGGGGCGGTCGCCGGCGGCGCGGGTCTTGCGGGTGGTCAGTCTCCGCCACCAGCGCTGGTACCAGGGCAGGGCAAACACCGACGCCCGCTGCAACGAGGCTCCGCAGCGGCGGCAGAACTTACGGCCGGGATCGTTGCCCTCCCCGCACTGACCGCAGACCAGGTCGCCGGGGTTGACAACCCGGCCGGGGGCAGCCTTGGCGCGCGGTGCAGGCCGAGCCTTCACCGCTGTCGGCTTGACGGCCTCCGGCTGCATCGCGCCCGGTTGCGTCGCGCCCGGTTGCACCGGGACCTCCGCGGTCCCGGCTGTGTGCGCCGCGCCCGCGGGCGTTACTGGCGCGGCGGGTGACGGTGGCGCCGCGGCCGCTCCCGGGGCCGCCGCCGCGACGGTAGCGGCCACCGCCGCGCCGCTGGCCGCCGCGGGCCTGGACTCGGTTGAGGGCGTCGGGGCGGGCGCGGGAGGCGGGGGTGGAGTCGCTATCGGCGTCACCGTCGCCGCCACCGGGGTCGCCGTCACGGGTGGGCGCGTGGCCTCCGGGCTGGCAGAGGGTCCAGATCCGCCGGGGCCGCCACCGGACGAGCGAGCACCGGCCGGAACCGGCTCGGCCGCTACCGCTCCTGGGGCCGCGCGCTGGGTCTCATCCGACGCCGGTCCGGAGGATACGGGAGCGCCTCCCTCGTCGCCGTGGTCGGTGGCGTCCGCCTCGCCTGGCCTGGCCTCGCCGATCCCCATCCGATCCTTGACGCGGTCTAGGAAGCCGGCCCGGTCCGGGTCCTCCTCGGGCTCCGGCGTCGGAGCCGGCTCGGGTTCGGCCTCGGGGGCCTCCTCCGCGACCTTCTCTCCGGACCACTCCAGGAAGCCGGCGCAAGACCCACAGAACGTGTCGCTATCCTCATTTTGAAACCCGCAGCGAGTGCAGACGATCATCCCGTCGATTCCTTCCCTTCCGGCCCGGACCACAAAGCGATGGGCATCGCCCCTACATGGTCCGGCCGGGCCGGCGCCGTTCTCTAATCGCCAGATTCTCGCAGATCTACTTTGGGGCCGGAGCGCCAATGCTCACCCGAGAGGGGCGGCAGGGGTGAACGATCGCCACGGGCTGCTCCTGGAATCAGTTCCGCCCGGATTGCCCCCGTCGGCCCCATGGCCTCAGAACCGCCGGCCGCCCAGGATTTGGGTCAGGCTCTGACCCTGCGGGTTTAGCGGCTTGCGCTGCCGCTCGAACTGCCGCATCTTTTCCGCGTCTTCCTGCTCTTTTTTCAGATCGGCAAGCTGGTCTTCGAGCTCCCGATCGGCTCGCTCCTCGAGCGTCAGCCGACCGCTCAGCTTTCGCTTCAGCTCCTCAACTTGCTTGCGCTTCTTGACCCGATCCTTTCCCGCCTCCTTGCGCTTCTTGACCTCGTCCAGCTTCGCTCTCTTGGCCTCGTTTGCCTTCTCTCCCTCGGTCTCCGGCCGGAGTAGCTCGGCCTCCTCCTCGTCCAGTTTCACTCGCTGCTCGCGCAGCTTCAGCGCGTCTCTCTGCCTCTCCAGGCGTGACGGGCCCTCTCGTAGGCTCTTCTCCCGGGCGTGCAGTTCCTTCCGCTTCTTCGCCAAGGCATCCTCGTCGAGAGGAAGCTGGGTGACTCCGTCGGCCTCCTTGACCTTCACCGTCTGCTTCTCGGTTTGGCCGGTCTCCTCTTTTTTTGGCTTCTCAGTGTCGGATCGCTTCTCGGGTTCCTCGCCCGACTCGCGGTCCGAGGCCCGCAATGAACCTACGATCGCCCTGGCCAGTTTCTCAACGGGAAGAACCTCGCCCTGGCCGTATGCCGTCCGGATGGCGTCCATCAACTCGTCACGCTGGACGGTCACCGGGCTGAACGCCGCTCGTTGCACCGGGACACCCTTGGCGGGAGGGGCCAGGATCCGGGCCATCGCCCGGTTGCCTGCCGTGTGCTGGAGATTGAGGACAGCCCGGGCCTGCGGGTTGAGATCGGGGCTGGCCTTGGCTCGAGCGGGAGCACGACCCGACTTTTCCTCCGCTCTCGACTCAACGTGGTCTTGCTGCATCAAACGGCACCTCCAGCCCGTGAACGAGCGTGACCTCCGTTGCCAACCGTCCCGACCGCCCGGGGTCGCCCCGAGACAAAAAGACTAGCGGACGTGCTATCGAGGGTCAATCGAACGCAACTGATCTGAACCATTCGCACCCATCTGACCGGCGGAACACTGCCCCTTGACGCAGACTTTTGTGCCCCTCTTGTAATAGCCAAGGCCACGACGCACAATTCCGGTGATGGAACACGAGACAGACGCCCCTGAACTGGTCGAGAGACCGCGGCCACGCTTCGCGGGGCCGTCCGCCCGGACCGCCGAGCGCGAGCTCTCGTCCGCCGAACAGAAGGCCATCCGCGGGGCAGCCGGCGCCCCCGCCGGGCCACTCCACTCTTCGACGGTCATCGGTCTGCAGCGCACCGCCGGCAACACCGCGGTGACGGCGCTGCTCCAACGGAGCCTGACGTCCGTCGAGGACGAGGAAGCCCGCTCACCGGTGCTCGATGTGGTCGGCAAGGGCCGAGGTCAGGCGCTCGATGAGGGGTTGCGGGACGAGATGGAGGCCCGCTTCGGCGACGACTTCTCCGACGTCAGGATCCACAACGACGGTGAGGCGAGCCGATCAGCGGCGGCAGTCTCGGCTCGGGCCTATACGGTCGGCAGCGAGATCGTGTTGGGTAAGGACGTCCCGGATCTGGCCAGTGACCAGGGCAAGCGCACCCTCGCCCACGAGTTGACCCACGTGCTTCAGCAGCGTCAGGGCCCGGTCGACGGGACCCCGACCGGAAACGGGATCTCCGTCAGCGACCCAGCTGACCGCTTCGAGCGGGCGGCGGAGACCAACGCCGACCGGGTGATGGCAGACCACGCCGGCGCGGCGGCGCGGCGGGTCGCTGATGCTGGCGCCGGAACTGCCGCGCCGGCGCCCACGCAGCGCGAGGTAGACCTCGACGAGCAGGCCCAGGAGATGCGGGAGGAGGCCGAGTCGCTAGAGGAAGGGGCCTCAGAAATCGAGGAAGAAGCGGCCGAGGGCGAGGGATAGCGATCCAGCTGACAACTGGCTGGGCGGTCGGGCAGCCGGGCGACTTGAAACGCCCCGCTCCGGCGTTCGGGCCAGGGGCACAGGAAGCGATCGCCGGGCCATAAGGCCGCCGGCCGGAGCGCTCAGCGGCGATCACCGGCAGGAGGTCGATCGGCGGACTCCGCGGGCCAGTCGCGGTCAGCCGAGATATCGCTCGACCTGAGGGGTGAACTTCTTCCACCAGTCGGGCGGCATTCCGCCCCACCGCAGGGTGGAGGCAGGGGTCGCCGAGATCAGTTGGGGTGTCTCCATCCACGTCGGAGCCGGCTGTCCATCGGCGTAGAGGAATCCGCCACCCTGCACTTCGGCCTTCGGATTTCCCGCCGCCCCGACCAGGCACCAGGTGCCCCGCTCATACTCTGACGCCGCCACGCTGCCCGCGAAGCCGTCTCCCTCCTGTGGGCTGCTGCTGACAAACTGCCTGTCCTTGCTGAAGGTAGCGGCACCGGGCTCACCGTCCTCCAGATCGTTCGTGTAGAGGAAGGCGCAAGCAGGCTGGCCGGACGCCGTCCCGGGCGCCCCCACCACGAGCCGCCTGGCCTGGGGCAGCGTGTTGCCGTCGGGACTCGTTTCGGGGAAGTCGATCGAGGTGCCGAATTGCATCCCGGCCTCCGGTCCGTAGATGCGGTTCGGGGTTTCGCCGGCGACGAACGCCCCATCTGCGGAGTTGATGATCCAGACCGCGCCGGTGCCTTCGATCATGTCCTCAAAGTTCGGATCGTTGGGACTGCCCACGGCGAGGGTCACCCCGCCCGTCAGGGCCACCGACGCGCCGAAGCCCTCGGTATGAAAGTCCTCCGGCGCGTCCGGGAAGACCGGAAGCAACGGTTCGCCCCACTGGAAGGCCGGGTTCCCTCGATCGGTGGTGCGTCCGACGTAAACCGCCCCTTCGCCGCTGTTGACGCCGGGCGCACCGACGGCGAGGGTCAGGGTACCGTCCCAACCGCCCGCCCCGTCGCCCGAGGGGTTGATGGCCACACAGGCGCCGAATCGATCCGTGAGGGCCCCGGCCGGGTTGGGATTGGCAATCGGCGACGTCGACCAGGGCGTGCTCGACGCGTCGAGTCCACGAAAGAGGAAGACCTGCCCGCCCCCGGAACGGCCCCGCCCGGGCGCCAGGCCCGGCGCGCCGACGGCGATGTAATGGTCGGCGCCGTCAAAACAATGGGCGATGGACGCCCCGAACATGTCGCCTTTGGCCGGCTCCCGGTGGGCGAGCTCGGCGACCACGGGAATCGCGGTGTACGACCAGGCTCCATAGGGCGCGGTGAGGACGAAGACCCGCCCCGGCGTCCCCGCATCGCCCTGAGCGCCGACCACCACGGTGTTGCCGAAGGCGACGCAGGAGGTGCCCAGGCCCCGGACCTGCTCGGTGCCGGCGATCTTCGACCCGGTCAGGACGCCGACGTAGCCCCAGGAGTTTTTCGTCTCCGAGTAGAAGTAGAGGACCACTGCGCCCGAGCCTCCCAGTGCGTTCGGGACGCCGAGCGCCGCCACGCCGGGACCGACGGCGACCGATACGCCGGCCGGGTCGTCGCCCGGCTCGGCATCGAACAGGGGAAAGTACTCGATCGACTCGATGATGGACATGGTGCGCCGCTCCTCTCGGTTGACCTCAACCACCCGGGTAGCTGAGAACGGGTACTGCTGGTCGGATGAGGCTCCGCTGGTCGGATGAGCCTTCGCCTCCCCCGGATCACGCTCCGGCCCGCTCGCTGGCGGTGGCCCGTTCGGCTGCCTCCAGGCGATTCCGCAGCACATCCAGCGGGGGGATAGCCGCGATCCGCCCCAGGTCGTCGAAGATCAGGGAATCCGCCACGAGCCTGAACTGCTGGCGGCTGACCCGCAAGATGTCGGGAGGCCTCGGCTCGCCGAAATGCTTGCGATAGCCACAACTGAAGGGGTCGTAGTAGCCGCACTTCAGGGGGCGCTCGCTCGATCCGAACACGGTGCATCGATTGGCCTCGAGATGCCGGCACCGGGTGTGGACGATGACGGCCCAGCTGTCGGCCGCGACACCGACTTCGACGCCGGGAAACCCGAGGGAGTACCGGAGGAACTCGAGTTGCGAGATGTCGCCCGGCATCCCGCGGTTGAATACCAGGGTCTGGCAGCACCACGCGCCGCAGCCCGTGCAGGGGTCGGAGACTTCCGGGTCACCGTAACGTCGAAGCGGTCGGGTGTCGCCGTCCGACCCCTTCTCCGAGAGCACGATCGACCGCCACTCCTCCATGATCGGATCGGGATCGGGCCCCCGCGCCGGCGTACGCGTCAACGGCATGGTGCGGAAGGCGTCGAGCATCTCTTCCCACTCGGGTAGCGAAACGACGCGTCGATTGTCGTCGAACACGGTGTGTTCGGCGAGCCACCCGACCCGGCGGGCGTCGAGATGCGGGCGTTCCGGGTCGACGTCGGCGGTCATGCGATGGCGATAGCCGCACATGTGGGCGTTGTACTGCACGCACACCGCGGGCTGTTCCGGTGTGTTGTGGACAGTGCAAAGACCGCTCGGCACATCGAGATGGCCACAGGGCTGGTGAAAGTAGATGTCGACTTTTCGTTCCCGGTCCAGCCCGAGATAAATCCCATCGAAATTCGACAAATAGACCGCGTGGTCGATGTCGAGCAGCGTCTCGATACGGAAGTCGCCGAGCAGCAGGTAAGTGCAGCAGGGTGAGGTGGGACACGAGGTACACGGCGGTTCCAGGGCTTCCCGGTAGGTCAGGCGACCTTTGCCGTTCGGACCCTGGCCGTTACGGGTTAGGGCGACGGGTACGTCGGTGGTGCCGGTCGGTGCGGTGTGGGCCGCCCGCGGTTGCTCCTGCAGGGAATCGCTCATCTTGTCTTCGGACTCCGTCCTCGGAAGAGCCCCCCGAATTTGGGCGGCCGCCGCCCCTTGGGTGAGGCGTTTTGGGTCATGGCACCGAGCTTCTTCGCTGGCATCGGGGTCTTCTGCACCGACGACTCAACTTTCTTCATCGAGGATCCCGCCTTTGTGACCGACCCTGCCTTTGTGACTGACCGGGCCTTCGTGATTGGGGCCGCCGACCCCTGGTGGGCCACCTGCTTTACCCCGCCCATCTCCTTGGTCATCGTAGACTTTCGGCCCGCCAGCTGCTTCCCGGCGCCCTTCTGCTGGCGCAGCAGGGCGGAGTGGGCCGGAGCCATCGACTTCACCGCGGCCTTCTTTTTTACCCCGGCCGCGCTTTTCAACCCGGCGGCATCCTTGGCCGCCACCTTGTGCGCCGGCGCCGCCGCCTTCTTGGCCTGCGACAGCTCCTTCCCCGCCGCCCCCTTCGTGGCGCTGCCCGCCTTCTTCAGGTCCCCCCGCTTGACCCCGAGCTTCTTGTCGGCCAGACCCTTCTGCCGCAGCAAGGCGGAGTGGGTCGGAGCCATCGACTTCACCGCGGCCTTCTTTTTTACCCCGGCCGCGCTTTTCAACCCGGCGGCATCCTTGGCCGCCACCTTGTGCGCCGGCGCCGCCGCCTTCTTGGCTTGCGACAGCTCCTTCCCCGCCGCCCCCTTCGTGGCGCTGCCTGCCTTCTTCAGGTCCCCCCGCTCGACCCCGAGCTTCTTGTCGGCCAGACCCTTCTGCCGCAGCAGGGCGCTCTGCGTTCCGGCCATTCGCGGAAATTGAGCCTTGACGCCCTTGGTGCGCACCGCAGAGCCCGGTGATGCGGGCAGGCCCTTCAGGGCGCGGCTCGACGCCCCCGGGCGGCCCATGGCGCCCGAGGCGGGGATCTGGGCGACGGAGAGTGGGGACATGACGGCCGTCAGCCCGGATCGACGCCGGGCGCGAGGCGCGCCGCGGACTGGTCAGCTGGTCGGGTCGATGTCATCGGGAGATTGGTCAGAAAGCTCGGCGAGTTCCTCCTGGCTCGGCGGCGCCTGAGGGGCCAGCTCGATGTGCTCGGAACCCGGCAGATCGACTGCTCCCGGGGCGCGGGCGTCGGCCTGGAGCGCGGCTGTGTCCTCCGGCGCCGCCACCGAGGCCCCACCGACGACCAGCTCCAGGGTGAAAGGGACGTGGGCGGGGCGCGACGCCGCCACAATCCGATTGATGGTATTGCGCCGAACATCAGCCTGCTCGTCCACCCCGATGCGGACGGTGAGATGGGGCTGAGGCGAACCCGGCATGGGGCTGTCAGCAGTCTGCGACCACGCGCAGCCGCCGCCGTCTTCGATCTCCGGCGTCACCCCGGCGTAGAGGCGGACGTGGGCCGCGAGCCCGGCCGCGGTTCCCCGGACGCGGTAGAGGATGGCCGCGTCCTGAATAAGGCGGCGTCGGCGCTCGAGCGACCAGGTCTCATCGATGTCGATGCCCACCCAGCTGGCCAGCCAGTCCACGAAGTCCGGTGGCGCCAGGGAGGGGTCGAGATAGCTGCCCAGGCAATCCAGCGTGCTGAACAGGGGGGCCAGTACTTCGTCGAATGCGCTCATCATGCGCTGGCAGAAATCGTCGTCCTGGAACACCGACGGCAGCTCCGCCCCGATGGGCCGCGGCGTCGGAAGACCCTCGATGAGGCCGCGTCCGGTTGGGGCGGCAACCAGCAGGTCGGCCTCGCGGTTCCGGCGTGCAGACGCTACGAAGGTCACGGCTATACCTCCTCCACCCGCACCTGATGCTGATAGGAGAAGACCAGGGCGTTGGCGGCGACCTCCACGCGCTGGGCGGCCTGGCCCCGCTGGCCGGTGATGGGGTTGGCGGCGAACAAGCGAACGTCCTCGACCAGCTCCGTGCCGGGAAGGCGCTGGAGGAGGGCGTAGATCTCACCCATATGCACCGGCCGCCCGAACTCCCAGCCTTTGCTTTCCATGCCGCCGCTGATGGGGTGCAGATATGCGTACAGGGCGTCGGTCGCCGTTCGCTGCAGCCGGCCGGGATCAGCCCAGGGCCGGGCTCGCAGCATGGCCACCACGGTGACACCCTGGTACGCGGGGGGTTCGACCATCACCCGCGTGCCGATCGTCCGCCGGGAGTCGAGGAAGCTGGCGATTTTGGTGAGCGTCTCCTGACCCGGGACGAGCTGTTCAAATGACAGGCGACCGTCCTCGTCGTCGGCCACGGCCGGCACGACCAGAACCCGGACCCCGCCCGCGTCCTCCTCGCTCGCAGCGGGGACGGCCCGGATCCGGGCCGCTTCGGGGGCCGCCTCTTTGGCCAGCTGCTCGTAATCTTCCGCCGTGACCGCCCGACCCAGGGTGCGCATCACGATCGGGCCGCGGATCTTGGCCTCTTCGATGTCCTCGCCGTCGACGCCGCCCGTCGCGGCGTAACGGTTCTCGACCCGCGCCACGTACGGAATCGTCGTCCGGGACACGCGGATCGCCGTCTGGGCCACGTTGCCCTGGCGGCCGCCGCCGGTGTGGTAGCGGCGCAACCGGAGCAAGGCTCCTTTCGACGGCACCGCGCCGTAGCCCAAGAGCTGCCCGTCCGGCAAGCGTACGGCCGGTCCGAGCAGCACTTCGCCGGCCACGGCGTCGAGCACGAAATGCCGGTCGTCGGGTTGACTCTGGGCGAAGTTCGTCACCTCGACCCATTCCTGCCAGCCCTCTTCCTCGTCGGACACCTCCAGGACGAGGGGCTCACCCGACGGGACGACCGGGGTGCGCGACACATCAAATCGCTGTCCGGGTACGCCTTCGGACTGTCCGATCACCTCCCCTTCGATCACCTCCGCCTGCACGGCCTCGATGGTCCCTCCGATGGTGCGGGCATCGAGGCCGTGGATCAGAGGCGAGTTGCTGTAGAAGGGCTGGTCCTCTTCGGGGGTTGTGACGCGGGCCCGCAGCCAGCCGGCGCGGAGCTGATGCTCCAGCGACATCACATGGGTGGGCGGGACGTGGAGGATCACCTCGCCGGAGCGGTTGAGTCCCCCGGTGGTATCCATGTCGACCTCGCACTCGACCCAGGACTCGCCGTCGTAGGCTTCCCAGGCCAGCGGGGGCCATTCGGGGTCGACGCCGATTCCCTCGATGGTGCAGTCGAAGCGGAGGCTGACGGCGCAGCGCGGCACGGCCGCCGACAGGCCCATGAGCAGTACCTCGCCCGGCACCGGATGGGGTGAGAAGGAGGAAAACGGCGCCAGCTTGATGGTGTCGGTGTGATTGCGCCAGGTCCCGCTGGTCGGGACCGATCCGACTTGGCTCATCTCGCAGGGCACGATCTCCAGGACCCCGGTGGTGGTGAAGGCGATGGCGGAGCCAACCGCTTCGGTGCGCGGTGTCGCCACCTCCACACCGACCGGTACGACGATCGGGATCTCCTGCGGGGCCGAGAGCCAGAACGTCACCTTCGTCGTGGCGGCCGTAGGAGGAAACAGCCGGACCCCGATCAGCTCGAGGAATTTGATGTAGTTGCGGTCCGGCACCCGGTTGAGCCGATACAGCAGCTGGTCGGTCATGTACGCGAAGGTCTCGATGAGAGTGACGCCGGGGTCCGACACGTTGTGGTCCGTCCACTCCGGGCAGCGCCGCTGGACCAGCCGCTTGGCGTCGTCGACCAGGTTCTGAAAGCGGCGGTCATCCAGGTTGGGGGCTGGTAGCGCCATGGACCTTTACTCCTCTTCCGGTATCACGTAGAAGGGAAACACCAGGTTCCGGGGGTCGTACGACCCCTTCTTCTCGTACCCGATGTTGATGTAGAGGGTGTTCCTCGATAACTGGTCGACGGTCACGTCAACGCTCTTCACGTCGATGCGCGGCTCCCAGAAGGCCAGCGACCGCCGGACCTCGACGGCCAGCCGTCCGGCGGTGTTGGCGTCCGCCGGGGCGAACACGTAGTCGTGGATGCCACACCCGAAGTCCGGCCGCATGGGCCGCTCGCCCTTGGCGGTGGCCAGAATCAATCGCATGGCCTGCACCAGGTCGCGATCGTCGCCGGTCAGAGCGATGCTGCCCGAGGCGTCGGTACCGAGCGGGTACTGCCAGCCGTGTCCAATGAAGTTTTCGGCCACGACGGTCTACCCGGCGCCGAGGGTGACGATCGCCCCGCTCACGGACACCTCCGCCGTACTGGGGCTTCCGACCGCAACGGATTCCGTCGTCGGACCGCCGACCGAGACCGACGCCCCGGCCACGCTCACCGACGCCGTCTCCTCGCTGCCGATGCTGATGGTGGGGGCGTTGAGCGACAACTGGGCCTCCGACGAAATCGACACCCCGAGGGCACCGGTGATCTCCACCTGACCCAGCGAGTTGATGGTGACCTTGATCTGCTCGCCATCGAGCACCACCGACGTCGGCGGGGCCTCGACGGGGGCGGTCATGATGCTGATGCCCATGGCCTCAGGCCCGTCATTCCACTGGATGGTGTGGGCCATCCGCGACGCAATGCGCCGGTTGGCCACGACCCCGGCGACGCTCGGAGGGGGCAGCGGGGAGGCGATGCCGTTGTAGAGGTTGCCGATGACGAACGGATGGTCGATCGCGCCCCGATCGAAGCCGATGAGCACCTCGTCGCCGATCTCGGGAATCCAGAGGAACCCTCCGCCGATTTTGCTGGCGCCGATCTGCATGACCCGGCACCAGGCACTGATGTAGTCCGGCGCCAGCCACGGGAACATCACCTTCACCTGGCCCTGCCCCATCGGATCGACGTTGTCGACGACGGTGCCGATCACCAGCCCCGGAATGGTAGGACGACTGGGCAGCATCGAGCTGCCGCCTCCGGTCAAGGCGAAAAGAGAGCGGTCCCGATAGCCGCCGACGGTCACCCAGGTGGTGTAGCCACCGCTATCCGGTGCAAACACGTGGCGAGCCGCGGAGCAGATGTAGTACCCGTCAAAGGGCAGTCCCGCCATGCCGAGGGTGACGCTCACGCCGGCCAGCAGCGCCGGGTTTCCGATGCACTCGCCTTCCATCTCGGCCAGGGAGCCGGCGATGTCGGAGGCAATAGATCCGGCCCAGCTCATCGCCGCCCCCTCGCTGTCCAGAGGGATGCTGGCGTCGAAGAACGGCGTGGCCTCGAACTCCGCCGCGACCGCCGGGGGCAGGGTGGCCGGGTCGATGCTCTGCGAGGAGGACGGCACCGAGGGCCACGGCCCGATGACCGGCACGGCCAGGGCCGGGTCGTACCCGGTGGCGGTGACCGCCTCCACCTGCTCGGCCGACGAGACGACCGCTCGCAATCCCACCAGGTTCTTGCCCATGACCAGCTGCGTGCCGACGGCCGGCAGGTCGTAGGACATGGCGGGAGGCACGCCGGCTCCGGGTATGGGCATGGGGCAGAAGTTGAACAAGCCCAGGGCGTCGGCGTAGGCCACGCAGTTCTCGAGAGCCGCCAGCTGCTGGATGAACACCCAGTTGCTCACGTTGGCCTGCGAGAGCCACGGATAGATGTTGGTGGTGGGGATGATCTCACCGGGAATGATCCCGGCCTCGGCCACGAGCATGGTGACCACGTCGGAGGCGGTCATCTCCGGGTAGGCCATGGTCTTGGTGCCGCGCATCAGGCGGTTCGAGGCGTCCATGCCCCGCACGACGGTGAGGGTTTCGCCGTAGGAGTATTCGACCTCGACGGCGCTGATTTCGCCGGTGATCAACGGTATCGGCGCCCCGTCGAGGTTGGCGGTCACGATCACCGGCACCGCCAACTGGAGACCGCCGGGGAGCAGCACCATATCGGGCGAGCCCCGGAACACCAGCTTGAACTGGGACGGCACGTACATGGTGCTGTCGACCTCGGCCGAAACCAGCATGGCATTGACGAGCGGGTTGAGCGGCGCGCCCATGACCAGGATGACGCACTGGGTGGTCTTGGTCTCGATATTCACGCCGGGGCCTCCGTCCCTGACCGGCCTGGCGTCACAGGAGCGCCGCGGCGTCGCGCCGGTCGGGCACGATCAACACCGAACCGGGCTTGACCCGCATCGGGTCGTCGATGTTGTTGGCTTCGGCCAGCGCCCGCCACTTATTGGGATCCTTGTATTCCTGGTAAGCGATCGACGCCAGGGTGTCGCCCTCGACCACCGTCCGGGTGCGCCGGGTGGCCAGGCCGCCCGACGTGGGGTTGGTAAAGCCCATCGGAGCCGGCAGCGGCACCGCCTCCAGCGAGACCGTGGCGGTCGCCCGCACCGGCACCCCCAGGAGGAAGCGCTCGTGGGTGACGATTACCTTCGTCACCACGGCCATGTCCATGATGATGTTGGTGCCCCATCCAAACATCACGAGCGGGGCCGTGGCGCCCCCGTCGGCCACCGAAAGGGCGGTCGGCAGCAACAGCAGCTTGAGCTGCTCGATGGTGGCGGTCGGGGGTACCGGCGGCACGGAGAAGGCGTCCATCAGGATCTTGACGTCCAGCTTCGGCGCTTCTACGCCCTTGAACTGGGGCGGGGCGGGGGACGCCGGCTGAGGGCTCCGCTGCCAGTGCGCGGCGGTCGTGATGGAGTAGCCCTCAGGATTGAACGTGAAGTTGATCGGCGGTAGTGGCAAGTCCGGATCGATGCACTGGATATAGGCAGGGACCAGACTGGCGGCCATACCCGCCGCGGCTACGGCCATAACATTTCTCCCATCGCTGTTACAGAAATCCCATGTGCGCCAGGGTGAGCTGTTCGGTGACGACCGAGAGCCCGTGGGCATCCAGCGTCGGGCCCTTCCAGGCGACCGGGGATACACCGATCAATTCCCACATCAGGATGGGCGTGCCGGTCTGGTCCAGGGCGATGATCTGACCGGCGGTGGGGATGGGCAGCATGTGGTAGGTGCTGATCCATTCCAGGATCAGCTGGCTGTCCGAGCTGAGCGGGCGCTCGAGGGTGATGTGGTTGTAGGTGATGTGACCCGGCAGGTGGTGCTCGAAGAAGCTCATGGCCGCTTCGGGACGGGATTTGTGTTCGATTTGGAGCCCCAGGCCGGTCATCTTGCTCCACATGCCGAGATCGATGACATCGAGTGACACGGAGAAGAAGACGCTCAGGGCGGGGCTCAGGTTGACCTGAAGGCCCGGGTTGATGGGCGCGGCGGGCATCGAGACCGACGCCCACGTGCGCTTCTGGGTCCCGACGTTGGTCCAGTCTGTCTCGGCGACGGCCCGTTCGACCTGCTGGTCGGCCGCGGCCTGAGACTCGCCCGGCTGGTTCCCGGTCCATGTGGTAGCCGCGACCGCCTGTGCGACTTGCTGGTGGGCCGCCTCCATGGACTCACCCTGCTGGTTCCCCGTGAACTGCGTAGCGCCGACCGCCGCTTCGACCCCCTTGTCGGCATCCGCCTGGGCCTCGCCCGCCTGGTCCCCTGTGAACTGTGTGGCGCCGACCGCCGCTTCGACCCCCTTGTCGGCATCCGCCTGGGCCTCGCCCGCCTGGTCCCCCGTGAACTGCGTGGACGCGACCGCCTTGTCCACCTGCTGGTCGGCCTGCTGCTGGGATTCGACCGGCTGACTCGGGTCCGCGCCCTCGTTTTCCGCCTGTCCGCCTTGTCCTTCGGTATCAGACATCGCTTACCACCTCCCGTAATGGTCCGTGAGCAGTCCGGCCCGTTCGCGGTCTTCGCGCAGCTCGCCTTTGAGCCGGTAGCGGATCAACGGGTAGAGCCACCGACTGAGATTGTTGAGATCGTGGTCGCTCGGCCGGGGGGACGGCGCGGCTCCCGCCCCCGGCGTCGGAGGAACCGGCCCCGACGCCGTCCCGGGGTTGAGAGTCTGAACGACCGGCTCCTCGGCGCGCTGGACCGGGGCCGGGGCGGGGGGTGGGATGGGAGCAGACCAGGATGGGCCCATGGATTGGGGCTGCTGGGGCGTGAAGACGGTGGGCGCGGCGGGAGCCTGGGGGCTCAGGGCGGACATCTTGTCGAGAATGGAAACCGCCAGGGCCTCCAGATCTGGGCCGCCCGGCGCCGGCGCGGCCAGCGGCAGGCCTGCGCCCGCTTCCCGGCCGGCCCCAACATCGGCCCACGTTCCGGCCGGCAGGGTACGACCCGGCAGTCCCGACGGCTGGAGCGGCACCCGCAGGTCCGGGGCCCCGCGGCCCGGGTACGAAGCCGGCGGGAGGGTCCGGCCGCTGACAGCCATTTCGGCGGCCAGAGCTTCTCCTTCCAGCACCCGGCCGGCCGGCGTGAACTCCTCCGGCAGGTTCGGGCCCAGCCGGATTCGCTGGGCCACGTGGGTCAACTCGTGCGCCAACAGCGATTGGCCGCGGCCGCTGTCCAGGCTGCCGGCAGCGGGAGGAATGATCACACCCCGGTCGGACGTGAAGGCCCGGGCCTGCAGCCGCTGGGCGTCGGATGCGCCCGACCGCGTCCGGTCGACGGGCACTGCGGTCAGGTCGAGGCCGTGCTGCTGGCCGATCAGCCGGCGGACCGGCTGCCCTTCGTCCCTGTTGGCAGAAGGGGACGGGCCGGCGGCGGGGGCCGGCTCGGCCCCGGCCGCCCCACCGCCGACCAGGGGGTTGAGCGCCAGCACGGGCGCCTGCTCGGCTCCGACCGGCGGGAGGTCGGCAGGGCTGACCCCGGAGAGGGTCGGGCCGAGCGGCGCCAGGGATACCTGGGGCAGCGGCATACCCGCGAAAACAGTGTCGGGTACCGGCGGGCGTGGCGACTCGCGGCTCGGGTCCAGGCCCGGTGGCAACGGAGACGGAGGCGGCGGGATCGGTCGGCCGCTTCGGGCGCTGGAGCCCATCCGCTGCTGGATCAGGGCTCGCGACGCCCGCACCTGATCGGCCCGGCTCATGGTGGTGATGTCCCACGACATCGCGGTCGGGGGTAGCTCCGAGAGCGGCTCGCCCAGCCCGGAGCGAGGAGCGGCGGGCGACCGGGAGATGACCAGCGGCTGCTTCAGGGCCTCCGGCCCGGTGGCGGGCCCGGCGGGGGTGCGGGCCTCGATGGCGTCCGGCCCGGCGAGGGGTGGCATCGACTCACGGGCGAGGGGGGCCGTTTGGCCCAAAACCGGAGCATCCGGGAGCGGCGGACGGGCCGCACCCGCCGGCTCTGATGTTCCGGCTGGCGATATCGGCTCAGCCCCACCGAGGGAGGCCGCACTGCCCTCAGATTCCCTTGCGGCCTCCGGCTGGACGGGCACTGCGGCGGACTGGAGCGTCTCGGCGCCACCGGGCACGGTCCGCTCGACCGAAGGGGCTTCAAGGCGCTGCGGCTGGGCCAGCGGCAGGTCGTCGGTGACGGCGGCACCGCTGCTCGCCGGCCCGGTGCCGGCAGCCAGGGAGCCGGCAGGTGAGGGGCCGCCAGGCGCGGGCGTGATCACCGGCGGCGCTTCCGGCGTCATCGGCGGGGTGGCGCCGACGAGCGGGGCGACGGGCAAAGGTTCCGCCGCTGCTGGCTCGCCGGCGGCCAGCCGCTGCAGAGACGGCGGCGACGTCGGCGCAGCAGATCCCCCCGGCGCCAGCGCCGCGCCCGGGCCCGATGGGAGGACCGGTCCGGCTGGCGACGCGGGGTCTGATCCGGGCGGGCCGAACTCCGGGAGAGCGGACTCCGAGGCCATGGTGCGAAGGACGACGTCGCGCCCGCCGCGCCCGGCGGCAGGAAGCGCCAGGCTCGGCAGGCGGGCGAGCGGCAGGTCAGGCGGCGTGGCGGCGTGGATCAGCCGGCTCGGCGGCGCCGGCGGCGGGCGGGAAGGGACGAGAAGCGGGGAGCCCGACCCGAGCGGTGCCGAGCCGACCAGATCGACCACGGCGGGCCCGGCGGCCGGTTGAGGGCCCGGGGACGCCGGCCGTTCCTCGGAGGACCCGGATTCCCGTCCGCTCCCGACCGGACCCGGTGGAGCCAGTTCGGCCGGAGCTTCGGCGGTCACGATGTCGTCGTCGGGTCGGGACGGATCGATCACCGGCGGCGACCCGGCGGTGACGGCGGACGCCGGGGTGCCGTCGGCAGATTCCCGCTGCACCGGCGGGCCAGCCGGCGATGGCGGCGGCCGGGCGGCCACGGGGAGCGCCGGTGCCTCGGGCGTCGAGACGTCGAAGCCCGACACCTGCTGATCCCACGGCCCGGGGAGGCTTCGCGAGGACATGACGCGTCGCTCGCCGGCCGCGCCCGAAGGTGTGACGAGCGGGGTGGCGAGGATGAGGGGCTGCTCGCCGGAGGCGGGAGCTCCGGTCCCGGCGACCGGAGTGGAAACGTCCGCCTCGGCCCCGCCCTCAGGACCGGTTGCCGGCTCGGCCTCCGACCCGGGCGTGAGCACCATGATTCCGTCGACCACTCCTGCTGGAGCGGTGGGCGAGACCGAATGCCCGAGCGGTCGCAAAAACTGCTCCGGGGGCTGCCATGACGTCAGGGAGTCGTCGAATCGCCGGGCCACCACGAAGGGCATCTCGGGCAGAATCGGTGCCATTGGAGGCAGCGTGGCCCAATCGGGGACACGCGTCAGGTCATCGGCCCGGATGACCGCACGATCTCCGGACGCCGGCGGGCTGCCTCCCCCAGAGGGCGCGATGGACGGGGGCGCCTCGGGCGCCTTCGGAGCACCATCGGAGCCGCGGGTGGACCGGCGCCAGCTCAGCAGGCCCATCGCTCTGTCACTCGCTCTCTTCGGACAGCCGCCGGTTGATCTTCGCGATCTCCGCTACGAAACGCTGACGCACGGGATGCTCGAGGTCGAGAATCTCGTCGAGCGACCAGTGAAAGTGGTAGGCCACGTACGCCACCTCCTCGTACAACCGGTCGGTGTCGTAGGTCATCGCTGCCCCTGGCCACCACCGGCCAGATCGACCGCAAACGTCTCGCCGCAGGCGGGGCACCTGACGGCCGCCCGGGTATGGCCCTCGGTGTTGATGCGCCGGTAAAGATCCTGCAGGAAGGCCAGGTCCGATGCGAAGAGGTTCTCGACGACTGAAGCTCGCACCTCGTCGTCCTCGAGAGTGCCAAGCCGAGTGATGACCCGGGAGAGGAGAACGACCGTGAGGTAGGCGGGGTTGCTCCTGACCCGGTCGTCGTGCATCGGCAGCAGCTCGTCGCGCGCCGTCGCCAGCCGCATGGCGCCGGTCTTGTGGATCACGCCGGCGGGATCGAGATAGCCACGAGGCAGCTCGAACTCGAACACCGTGCGCAGCGGCTCGGGCCGAGCCGCCGCAACCGGAGCCGGCTGGAGAACCGCTGTCGGCCCGGCCTCGGCGTCCGCTTCCTCGGAGTCCCCCTGAGGGAGTGGTGCGCCTCGGCGCATCTATGCGGGTGCAGATTTGCCGAGAGGGGTCCGGCCCGGGCTCATGGCTGAGTGGACTCAATTTCCTCGTACACGAAGCGGACGGTTTCCTCGATCGGCGCCGCGGTACTGGCATTCATACCGGTGACCTTGAGCGAAACGGGCCACGCATTCTTGAACGTGTACTCCCGGGTCGGCAGGAATTCCTGGTTGTAGATGGTGATGACACCGTTCTTGCGGGCCGCCTTCACATCCTTGACGGCGGTGTTGAACCAGATGTCCCAGCTCGGATCGTCGGTCATAACCCTGGTGACGGTCAGCTCGCCGAGGTAGACGCGGTTGCCCGCCCACGCCTTGTGCACGGCCTTCCCGTCGATGGTGTTGGACTTGGTCTCCACCTTGTCCAGCTTGAGCTCCAGGCCTTCGACCTGTTTGATGGTCCTGCTCTCGATCCCGTCCAGCGTGAACCCGAACTTGTGGGTACCGGCGGAGTCGTAGTCTGAAAAACCTGCCATTTTGTTCCTTTACCTCCTCAGAACGGGGTGGAGAGCTACTCGTTGACGAGGGCAGATCCGCCGGAGAACTGCGACAGCCGGAAGATCACGAACTCCGCCGGCTTGACCGGGGCGACACCGATCTCGCAGACCACCTGGCCGGCGTCGATGCCCTCCGAGGGGTTGGTCTCGCCGTCGCATTTGACAAAGAAGGCCTCGGCCGGCGTCAGCCCGAAAAGGGCGCCCTTGCGCCATTCGTTGACGAGGAATCCGGAGATGGTCCGGCGGATCTTCGACCACAGGGCATAGTCGTTGGGTTCGAAGACCACCCAGTCGGTCCCGTTGAGAATCGACTCCTCGAGGTAGTTGAAGAGCCGGCGAACGTTGAGGTAGCGCCACGCCGCGTCCGAGGACAGGGTGCGAGCGCCCCACACCCGGATACCGCGGCCCGGAAAGGCCCGAATGCAGTTGATCCCCACCGGGTTGAGCAGGTCGTGCTCGTTTTTGGTGATGTTGATCTCGAGGTTGATGGCGCCCCGCACCACCTCGTTGGCCGGCGCCTTGTGCACACCCCGGGTGTCGTCGTTGCGGCCCCAGATGCCGGCCATGTGCCCGCTAGGCGGGACGAAGACATTGGTACCGCTGGCCGGATCGAAGACCTTGACCCAGGGCCAGTACAGGGACGCGTACTTGGAGTCGTAGCCGACCTTGTCGACCCGCCACTCCTTGATCTGCTGGGCGCTGAGTCCGGGAGGGGGGTCGAGAATGGCAACGCGGTCGCCCATCAGCTCACAGTGGGCGATCATGGCCAGTTGCACGGCCTGCACGCCTTCCTGATCGAGCATCCCGTTCTGGTAGGCCGACATCAGATCGGGCACGCAGACCATGGTGATCTCGTCGACCGCCTCCAGCCCGCCGAATCCGGTCCGGTCGGCGGTGTCGCCGACATAATCGTCGGGGGCGAGGTGCGCCGGCGCCGGCGCACCGCCACCGGCCAGGCTGACCGCGCCGCGGCTGACCCGCTCGGCCGCGATCCCGAGCTCCTCGATGCGGATCAGTTTCGATTGATTGTTGACGACGGTGACGACGTTCTGCCGTCCGCGCTTCGTCGACAGGTTGTCGAAGGTTTCCTCGACGTTGGACCCCTTCTTGACGACCAGCTTGAAGTTGTCGTCCGTGGCGCCCTCGGTACCGCTGTCGCCGACCTCGACGGAAATGTCGTTGCCTTCGGCCCCCTCGGCCAGGGCCTGTACCCGGAAGGCGCCCACGGTGGCTGAAGCTCCGCCGCCATCACCGCTCGCCGCCATCAGCTCGGCCCGGGCGGCAGGGGAAGCCGCACCGTTGCCGCCGATGCGAACGACGTAGCAGGCGCCCCCACCGTTCTGGAAGTACCCGTATACCGCGTGATGCAGATAGGAGCCTGCGATGAAGTCACCGAAGGTTCCCGTGAACTGGGTCCAGTTAGTGACCAGGGTCGGCGTGTTGAACGGGCCGGCGCTGGCCAAGCCGACGAAGGCAGCCACGGCCGTACCCACGCCTTCGATCGGCCGGGCACCGGCTTCCATTTCCTCGACGTACACACCTGGCGACAGGTAGGTCGGCATGAACATCCTCCTCGGGACGGAACAAGAGCACCATGCCGCGTTCCGCTATCGCGAGGAAGGGTCAGGAGGGCGAGCCTGAGGGAAGCATCCGTTGCGCTTTCGGGCAAATCGGTGAAGCCCGCTTTGACCGGCAGGTCCCCGACTCAGATCCCCGTCAAATGAAAGTACGGACCGAACTCCGAGGCCACCACCATCCGGCCCAGCTTGCGATACTCGCGATGGACGCCGCGGATGATGTCGGCCATGCCGACCGGCCGCCCCTCGTCGGCGGCCAGATAGGCCGCGGTGATGGCAATGCTGCGAATATTGCCCCCCGACAGCTCAAAAGCCTGGGCACAAAAGTCGAGGTCGAGATCCGCGGCGCGCGGCACTCCGGCGGACAGGCATCGATCCCAGAGGGCGTGCCGCAAAGGAATATCCGGCGACGGAAAATCGACGACCATATCGAGGCGGCGGGCAAACGCCTCGTCCACATTGGCCCGGAGATTTGTGGCCAGCACGGCGAGGCCGTCGAAGGTTTCCATCCGTTGCAGCAGGTAGGCCACCTCAATGTTGGCGTACCGGTCATTGGCGTCACGCACTTCCGACCGCTTGCCGAAAAGGGCGTCAGCTTCGTCGAAGAGCAGCACCGCGTTGACGCCGTCGGCCTCGGTGAAGATTCGTTCCAGGTTCTTCTCGGTCTCACCCACGTACTTGTCGACCACGGTGGCCAGGTTGACGGTGTACAGATCGAGGCCGAGATCACCGGCCAGGACCTCAGCCGACATGGTCTTGCCCGTCCCCGAGTCGCCGGCGAACAGCACCATGATCCCCCGGCCGCGACCGCCCCCGGGCCGCATACCCCAGTCATCGAGGACCAGATCCCGGCGCCGGGCCCGCACGGACAGCTCATGAAGGGCGTCGGCGGTGGCCGGGGCCAGCACCAGGTCCCCCCATCCGACCGACGGCTGAATGCGGCGAGCCAGCCGTTCCAGGCCGGCGCCGTTCTGCGCCCGGGCCCCGGCCCGGAGGTGCTCGACGCTCACCTCATCGCCCGCCAAACGGGCCTGCAGCCGGGCGGCCTGCACGGCTCGCCTCACCTGCTCGCCGGATAGCAGAAACTGGGCGGTGACATCGGCCTCTCCGATTTCCGCCGGTGCGTCGGCGCCCAGGCTGATTTGCCAGTCGGTCCGCCGCTGCCGGGACGAGCCGGGCCGGGTGTCCACCACCAGCGGCACCACCTTGCTCCACGCCGGCTCCCAGGCCGCTCGCCCATAGAGCAAAACCGGACCGGGCAGCCCGGCGAAGGCCCGCATCGAACCCCATGCCCGACTGGGCCCAGTCTCCCGGTTGGACCCGATCTCCCGGTTGAAGAGGGCCTCGACCGGTCCGGCCACCAGCCCGGCGCCGCTGAGAAGGGCCTCGCGTCCGACGGTCCTCGCTACCGCGTCGGGGTCCTCGGAGGGACTGAGATGATCGAGATCCACAACGAGCGAGGGCAGTCCGGCGGCCTCGAGGGCGGCGGCAGCGATGGCCGGAGCCGAGGTCCCTGGTCGCTCCCGCAGATAGACCAGATCGACACCGCCGGCCAGGACCGGGCCCAGCGCCGCCGAAACCGCGTCGCTCGGCGCCATGGCCGGCGCGTGAATCAGCGCGGTCAGGGCCGGGTCGGCCGCGTCGTCGCCGAGCAGGTGGCCGGCCACCCGGTCCGGCACGCGCAGCGAGCGGGACAGGAAGGGGCGGTCGGTCTCGTCCACGAGCACCAGACCGGCCGCGATCAGCGGCGCGTCAGGCGAGAACCGGCTCCTGGCCCCGGCGGACCAGGAGGATGCCCCGCACAGCTCGAGGCTCAGGCCGACCGTGGCCCGCCGCCGGGTGACGTCATCGTTGAGATAGCCGTACAGGCGCTCGAAACGGCTGTCCAGGTCGGGCGCCAGAGCCACCAGCAGGAGATCGACATCCAGCTCGTCGAGCCCGGCTTGCGCCGCCAGGCGGCGTAGGCGGATGGGCGTTCCGGCCGCCTCGATGCGGTCGGCGGCTTCCTCGAGAATGGCCAGGTCGGCGGCGCCGGGTCGCTCGGTCGCCATCGGGTCGCCACCTCCGGCCAGCAACCGGTCCACCTGCTCGTCGGAGAGGTACAGGCCCCGGAACGGGTCCTCGGGGGCCGGGTCGTCGCGCCGGCGATGGGCAACCAGGACGCGCACCCGGGTCTCGACGATCCTGAGCCGGGCCAGCAGGTAGGCGGAAGAGGGATCGACGTCGGCGCCCGGATCCATTTCGTCGAGCGGGTCTGGCTCGTCGACGGCGTATGGCTCGTCGACGGGGTCTGACTCGTCGACGGCGTCTGGCTCGTCGACGGCGTCTGGCTCACCGACGGCTCTGCTCGTCGGCGGCGTCGGGCTCACTCGAGCGGGCCTGGGCTCGTCGGCCGGGCCGGGCTCACCGACCGGGCCGGGCTCACCGACCGGGCCGGTGGTCGCGGCCGGTTGGCTCACGAGTCCTGGCTTCGGGTGCGCTTGCGCGCCCGGCCGCCGCTCTCGGGCCCGGGCGATGGCTCGTCGGGGGCTTCGGGGGCCGGCGGAGCCGGGACGGTCACCGGCGCGGCGCGGAGCTGGCGGGGTTCGTCCTGGACGTCGTAGGTCGTGTGCCCGGCCGCGCTCAAGCGCATCGGGGCCATGACGGCCTGAGCGATCTCGAAGAAGGTGTCCGGCGCCATGGCGATGGTGATAACCAGGTCGACCGAGGGCTTCAGATCGCCCCCGAGCGACGACCAGACATCAGAGACCTGACGGTCCTCGGGCGGCGGAAACGCAATGGTGACCTGCAGCGGGCTTCCGAGCTCGCGGAGGACGGGGGTAAGCGCCGATTCCGGGAGGAAGTCGTGGCGCATGAAGCAGGCCAGAACGGCGGACAGCAGCCGGTGCTCGTCCTCGGTTCGCTGCGTCCATGCCGTGATGAGGTATGCGAGCTTGAAAAAGCGGGGCACGTCCCGCCGTTCCACCACCATGCCCTGCTCGTCGCGGCGGTCGATCATTCCGATCTGACGGCGGCGGATGTCCTCCCGGATGTCGTAGAGGTACATGTCCACCGTCGGCGTGTTGCGACGGGCCGCCCATTCCCGGGTCGGAGCGTCGAAGAGAACGTCGACGTCGGCCCCGTTGACCACCTCGCTGCGGATCAGGTTGCGGACAGATTCGTCGACTTCGTTGATCATGGCCGATGCCTTCCCTTGTCGCCGAGGTCGAGCGGTGCTGGCCGTCCAGCATCGCGGTTTACCGTCCGGGCCACCCGGGACACCGGACAGACCTCCGGGCAAGTCCCCTCGCCCAATCGGGCAACGGCCGGGGGCAGGTTAGAGCGGGTTAGATCAGCCCTTGGCGCACCGCGTAGGCCACGGCGTGCGACCGGTTGCGCAGCTGGTGGCGAGCGGTGATGTCATGGATGACGTTTTTTACCGTCCGCTCCGAGTAGGCCAGCTTGCTGGCGATCTCGGCTGTATCCCACCCTTCGCCGAGCAGCCTGAGCACGTCGACCTCGCGATCGGTGAATCCGCTGAGCGAAAGTCCCCGGGGCGCCAGGACCTGGCGCTGGAGCCGGCTCATCTGATCGAGCAGACGGCCGAGCAGATCTGGCGGCACCGATCCGTCCCCTTTGGCCGCCGTCAGCACCGCTTTGACCACCCGATCGGCGTCCGCTTCCGAACGCCGGAGCATCCCGCACGCCCCGGCCTCGACCGCGGCGAGCAGGCTGGTGTCGTCGAGGCGCGTGACGACCACCACCACCCGCCGGCATCCGTCCCGCTGGATACCGCGGACGGTCCGGACCGTCGCGTCATCTATCTCGTCTGCGACCACCACCGCCACCTGGGCCGAGTCGAATTCGCTCTCGTCGACGACCAGGACTTCGGGTCGTTGCCGCAACTGACCCGCTACCCCTGTCGCCGACACCGGATCAGTCGCGTGCACGTAAACCCGAACCCGCCAGTTCGCCACCTCAGGCCCCTTTCCCTGGAACTCCCCCCATGATGCCGACGGTGCTCAACGGGCAATCAACGACGGCTCAGCAGGCAAGGCGTCCTGTACTTTTGGACAGGGGGGCGCGGGCGAAGAGGGCAGGTTCGCCGGTCGGGTCAGGCACAGTTTGCGGTGATCGGGACAGCCCGGCACCGGACCCGTAAACTGGTGGCATCCGGTGGCGCGCCGGTGGTACGGGAGGTGGCGAGGGTGGCTCAACTGGTCGTGGCAGGGGCCATGATGATGTGCCCGATGGGCAAGGCCCCGGTGCCGCTCGTGGTGATTCCAGAGGGGGCGTTGGTCACCGCCCCGACGCCGGTCGCCACGATTATGGATTTCGTTCCGCTCGAAAATATCGCCACCTTCGGGGCGTGCAGCTCTCCGGCCAACCCCGCGGTCATCGCCGCCCTGGGCGCACCGGTGCCGTGCGTGCCCGCAATCGTGGCGCCGTGGGTCCCCGGAGCGCCCACCGTCCTGATCAACGGCATACCGGCGCTCACCAGCGACTCGATCTGCGAGTGCGTCCTCTCTGGCGGGGCGCCGATCACCATCAGCTTTCCAGGTCAGGTGCAGGTCGAGGTCACCGGCTGAGCTACTGCGAGGCGCCCCGGCTCACCCCGCGCTTCACACCCCCAGCTCTCCGAGCACCGCCGCGTACGCCCGCCGGGCCTGGCCGGCCTCGGCGTGGTGACCGGACCGGTCGGCGGCCTCAATGAGCAGTCGCCACAGTTCGTCGCGGTAACGATCGAGCGATAGACCGATCCGGGCGGCCTCGGTCGCCTCCCGGTCCTGGCCCCGAGCCAGGCGGAGACCGGCCAACCGGGCCGCGGCGTCGACCGCCGCGTGCTGCAGGGCGGCCCGGCGATCGACGACCCAGTCGGCGGGACCGTCGCCCGGAAGCAGAGGACCCCTGTACACATCGAGGGCCGCGGCAAGCGCGTCCTCCTCGGCGATGTCGCTGTCGCTGCCGTTGCTCCTGGCCCTGGTCGCCCGGCGGAGATGAGTGTCGAACTGCCGGACGTCGTATTCGGCGTCGTCGGGAAGCGCCAGACGGTACGAGTCGCCTTCCCGCGTCACTCTGGCACCGGCCTCGGCCGGGTCGACAGAGAGGAGCCGGCGGAGTGAGGAGATCGCCACCTGGAGGCGGTGGAGGCCGGCGTCGGGCTCGGCCTCAGGCCACAGGGCTTCCATCAGCGCTTCGCGATGGACTGGCTCTCCGGCTCGCGCCGCGAGCAGATGCAGCAACGCCCGCTCCATGGGCTTGGCGGCCGACTCGTCGAAGGGCCGCCCGCCGATGGCGAGCGAGAAGCCGCCGAAGCAGCGAAGCTGCAGCGGCGCGCCCGACTTCAGCGCGGACCCGTCGCCGGGCGCGGCACTGATGGCGGCCGGCCGACCATTCGCCACCGCCGGGCCGGCCGCCACCTCGTGGCTGGCCCTCATCTCCCGGCTGGACCTCATCTCCTGGCTGGCCCTCATCTCTCGACTAGCCCTCATCTCCTGGCTGGACCTCATCTCCTGGCTGGCACTCATCTCTCCACCAGCAGGGTCTCCGCCCGGCGCCGCGACCCGATTGCCGGGGCGCGGGTCGGCCGGCCGGACCGGGCGAGGAAGACCCAAATGTCGGTGCCAGTCCCAGGTCCCGAGCGGCTCGAGCAGCTCTCTGGCTCTGGTCAACTCCGCGTCGTCGTCGAACACCCGGGCCAGCGCCAGGGCAGCCACCCCGGCGCTCCCCGGTGCCTCGAGCGCGCCGGCCACGGTCCGCGAGTGCTGGGCCGTCCGCGCCGCGAGTTGCCGGTCGCCGGCCAGGTGCGCCGAGAGGGCGAGATAGGCGTGGGCCGTCGTTTCACACACCGCCGCGCCCAGGTCGGCGAACACCCGGGCCGCCCGTTCCAGGGACGCCGTTCCCGTCTCGCCGCGCCACAGGCAGCTGGTCCCGTGCATCAGCGCCACCAGGGCCTCGCCCCAGCGGTCGCCCTCCCGCTGGCAGGCGTCGGCGATGGCGTCGAGCGCCGGGCCGGCACCGGTGTCGGCCACCGCCACCGCGGCGCGGGCCATCCGGTCCAGCCACGGAACGGCCGCGGCTTCGACTTCATCACGGAGGCGATCTACTTCGTCGTCGTCGGGAGCCCGACCGCAACGCGATTCGGCCACTATCGCCATCAGCTGGGCGCCGGCGGTCATCGCCGGGGAGGCGTTGGGATGGGCGGGGACCCCACGGAGCAGCCGCGAGGACGTCAGCATGTCACCGGCAAGGAAGGCCGCGGCTCCCTCGGCGAAACGTCCAGTCGGACCGGCCAGCGCCGCCGCGGCCCGCTGGGCCTCCCGCGGCTGGCGTTGGGTGGCGAGACGGACCAGCCCTAGCCAGTTGCCGCCACCCGGCCGGGCCGGGCTCATCCAGGCGGCGATCTGGTCCCGCTCCCGGCGGCACCGCTCGAGGACCACGGTCGAGGCCGCCACGTCCTCGGCCAGGCGCATCGTGGCGACCGCGTCGGCGAGGGCCCCACTGGCGAGAGACCGCCGGGCCCGGGCCATCAACAGCAGGGCGTCGGTCTCGATGACGGTTGGGGGCAACGCCTCCAACCACGCCCCCCGAGCGAGGCGGCCGCTTCCGACGGATGCCCCAGGGTCCGCGCCACTCCCTCCCAATCCTCCGCCTTGGCGTAAGCCGCCGCGGCCTCCTCGGTGAATCCGTCGCGCTCCAGGAGCAGCGCGGCGCGGCGGTGCTCCTCGCGTGCCGCCTTGGGGCCGATGGCCTCGACCAGGCGAGCCTCGAGGTAGGACAACAGCACGGTGTGGTAGCGGTAGCTGTCGTCGTCGACCCGGTCGGTGAAGAGCTGGCGCCGCTCCAGCTCCATCAGCAGCTCCCGGCTACCGTGCTCCCAACCCAGCAGCTCGTCGCACAGGGCCACCGTCGGGCGGCGCAGCACGCTGGTTCGGATCAAGAAATCCTGCAGGTCGGCCGATAGCTCGGCCAGCACATGCCGGGTGAGATACTCCTGCACCAGCCGGGCCCGGTTGGCCAGGCTGGCGAGCACCAGACGTTTCTCGGCGATGGGCTTGCGGGCCGTGGCCAGGTGGAACAGCTGCAGGTAGGCCGCCCACCCGGCGGTGCGCCGGGCCAGGGTGGCGACATCTTCCGGGATCAGCGGCTCGCGGTACACGTCACGGAACAGCTCCTCGACCTCCCAGGCCCGGAAGCGGAGGTCGTCGGGCCCGATTTCGACCAGCTGCCCGGAGACCCGGAGCCGCGAGAGGTCGATCCCGAGGTCGATCCGGCTGGCCATCAGGAGGCGCATGCGGGCCGGCATCCGCCGGACCAGATCCCCGAGGGCCAGCGCGGCGTCGCTTCCCTCGAGGAGGTGAACATCGTCGACCATGACCAGCACGACCGGGCCCGGCCCGGCCAGGGCGTCCTGGATCCCTTGCAGTCCGGGTGGCGCGGTACCGTTGGCGCCCACGGCCGGGGCCAGGCCGTCCCATAGCCAGCCGGCCAGAGATCGCTCGCTTCTCGGGACGGGGTCCGGGGTCCCGCACCAGGCGACCGGGCAGGGCGCGCCGAGCGCCACGTGGGCGAGCAGCCGCGACTTGCCGGACCCGGCCGGCGCGGCCACAAGTCCGACCTGATACGACGCTGGATCCAGGAGCCGGGTGGTCAGGCGCGGCCGCACCAGCCCCGACGTGTCGCCGCGCTCAGGGGGCCCGTCGGCGGAGCCCTTCAACTGAGCGACTGCTCCCACATATCCTTACCGCCCAGGCCCGCGTCGCCGAGCTCCGCGCCGACCCCGTATGTTCGAGTACCCTCAGTGCCCCGTCCGGCACCCACCGCAGTGTATCTCCGGCGGTGGGGTTATGACAGCACCGGAGTCTTTCGACCAATCTCGTCATCCCGAGGCTGCGGTCCGCCCCGCAGTACGAGGGATGGCTACGTCGACGGAGTGGCCGTATCCCCGTGCGGCTCGGTGAACGGACCGGTGTAATAGACGCCGACATCGCAGGCGGCCTGCTCTCCCCCGCAGTTGACCGAGAGAATGAGCTGCTGGCCGGGCCCCAGTTTGATCGGGCTGGTGAAGCTGTACTCCTGGTCGGTCAGATTCTGCAGGTTCTCGACGAGCAGCGGCTGGGCGGTGTGTCCGGTCCCGGCGGGTAGGCGCTCCAGGGAGGCCCGCCCCGTCCCGCCGGATACATTCTGGAGGACCAGGTCATAGATCTGCAGGGTGCTCTGGGCGGGAATGGTGATCTGGTTGGTGTCTGTCGTGCCTGGCGCCGCCACCACCTCGATGCGCCCGTCATTGGGTCCGGTCGATGGTGGCGGCTGGGTCGTGGCGGTCGTCGGCGTGGTGGTCGGCGTCACGATCGGGATGGTCGTCGGGGTCGTCGTGGTGGTCGTCGTGGCTACCGTCACCCCCACCACCTTGACCGCGGTGGTGTGTCGTCTTCGGGACGGTCGTGCTGGTCGTGGTGGTGACGTGCAGCTTCTTGTTGATGGCGGACAGGGCCGCGGCATTGGCGGCGTTGTTCGCCGAGTTGGCCGCGACCGTCGACTGGGTGGCCGCCAGCTGGTTCTGCAGGGCCTTGGTCCGGGCGGCCTGTACCGCCAGGGCCTGCTTGTTGGCATTGACCGCGGTCGAGTGCACGACGGGCTTGAGGACGAAGAACCACAGCAGCAGCAGGGCCGCGGCGATGAGAGCCGCGTAATACGCCCATTTCGGCAGGACGGCCTTCTGGGTGAGGGCGCCGTCGAGGACCAGGGGATCCTCGTGCTCCGCGGCGACCTGGACCTTGTAGGGCTTCTGCTGCGGGGGACCCTTCCAGAACCGCTGGCGGGGTTTGACCGCGACCTTGACGAATCGAGCCTCACCCGGTGCCGCGGTGAGACGCTGGGGCCGCATCTTGAACTTCAGGGCGTCGGCGGCGTCCAGGGCGGTGACCTCGACCGGGACCGGGACGTTGCCGCGGCTGTCGACCGCCAGCCTCTGGCGGCCGGTGACCCGGCCGGTCGTGACTCTGGGCACCAGCTCGGCGGCGACGTCGTTGAACGACCCGACCGTGATGACACCCTCTTCGGTCATCGACTCTTCCGGCTCGATGGAAGGGATGACCTTGACCGCGAACGGCACCTCTCCGCTCGGAGTGGTGGGCAGGCGCGGCGGCGAGAACCGCAACGTCACCGTCTGCTGGGCCCCCGGGAACAAGGAGACCACCGGCGGCTCCGGGACCACCCACTCCATGCCCTCGCCGAGCGCCAGCAGGGTGAACTGCTCGACGATGGTGCTGGCGTTGGCGATGCTGAGCTGGCACGTCGCGGATTCGCCGGGCGTGACGAACAGGTTCTCCGCCCCGATCAGCGCGACGTTCACGGTCACGGCAGGCCTGCCTCCGGCCGCCTGCCGACGGTGGGGGCGGTCATGACTTGTCGACCGTGATGCCCGTCCCCGTCACGATGTCCTGGGGATCGACAATGGCCGTATCGCCAGCCTGACCGGTGATGTTGTCGACCACGCCGTTCCGGGCGAAGAACACGTCGGTACCGCTCCCCCCGACCATCTTGCTCCCGGCGGTGGGGGCGGCCATCCCGTCGCAGCCCTGCTCGGCACAGAAGGTATGAGGGCCGGTGCCGCCGGCGACGAGGGTGTCACCGCCGCGGGGACCGGCTTGGAGGACGTCGCCACTCCCGCCGTTCATGCCGGTGAGGGTCTGGCCGGCCGCGCCGGCGACGAGCACGTCGGCGAAGTTGGTGCCGACCACGTTCTGAATGCCGGTCAGGGTCTGCAGGGACTGCGCCCCGCCGAAGCCGCCCGTGGCCTGGCCGAAGGGGTTCGGAACAGTCGGGGTCGCCGCCGCTGGCAGGTTGACCTGGACGCCCTGGGGGGCCAGGGAGAAGTTCATCGTGCTGTTGCCACCGCCGTTGATGAAGTTGCTGCCCGCGCCTTCAAAGAGGAATACCGAGGCGCTGCCCGGCCCGGCGGTGAGCGTGTTGCCGCCGCTGGTCACATGGAAGACGTCGTTGCCGCCATTGCCGAGGATGGTGGTGGGCGTGGCGCCGGTGTAGAAGGTGTCCGCCGTTGGAGAGCCGATGATCTGGTTGATCTGGGCCCCGGAAAGGTTCTTCACGGTCGCGCCCCAGCCACCCGCGGCGGTTTGTGGTTGGAGCTGGATGCCGCCGACCGAGACCAACTGGTTGGACAGGTTGACCTGGGTCCCGGACGGCGCCCCGGTGTAGGAGAGAGTGTTCCCGGGAGTCGTCATCTGGGTGCTCAGGGTGTCCGTGCCGCCCTGGCCGGGCACGAACGTCACCGCTTGGGTGCCGCCCTCGAGGTTGTCAGTGCCGACGCCGCCAAGGAGGGTGTCATCGCCCGTGCCGGCGATGAGCGTCTGGGTGCCCGTGCCTGCCGCCAGCCAGTCGTCGCCCTGACCGCCGACCAGGGTGATGTTGCCGGGCCCGGCCTGCAGAGTGCTCCCCGCCGGCGAGGCGATCACTTTCTGGATGCTGCCGGGGACGACGGCGAGGGTCCCGTTCCCGGTCCCCAGTTGCTGCCGGGCCGACGACCCGAGGTTGAAGGTCGAGTAGGACGGCAGCAGAGAGAGGTCCAGGGTGTTGGTTCCGGTGCCGCCCATGATCAGGTTGTTGCCGCCGGTCGGGAGGAACGTGTCGTTGCCGGACCCGCCGGCGAGCGTCCCCGAGCCCGGCCCTCCCACGATGATGTCGTTGCCGCTCGCCGTGCCTCTCACGTTGGAGATGGCCTTAAGAGTGATCGTCCCGCCGGCGCCGCCGATGGCGGTGTCGGGAGCCACCGACGTGTTGGCGTTGGGACCCGCGGGCACCGTGTAGGGAGATGCGGACAGGTTGACCACCTCGCCCGACGGTTCCTGAGCAAAGCTCACCCCGTCGTTGCCGCCGTTGCCGTCGATGGTGACGGTGGACGCGCCTGCTGTGAAAAGGTCGTTGTACGGGGTGCCGATGACGGTCGACATTCCGATGAAGGCGAAGTTGTAGCCGTCGCCGGTGACCGTGCCGGTGCCGCTGGACGTGGTCGGCATGGTCACGGTCACCCCTACGCCGGTTGCGCCACCTGCGGTCGTGCATTGCGCCACGCAGTCGAGGAACAGCGTCCCGGTCCCGTTGCCGTTCACGGTGGCCGTCTCGCCGGGCAGCACCGTATACCCCGAAGTGGACGACAGGATCGTGGCCATGCAGGTGAAGCTGTCATCGACACCGCTGCCCGTGGCTGAGCCGTCGTTGTTGTTGATCCCGCCGGAGCAGCTCGAATCCGGCGGACCAAGCGATACCTGGGTCCCCACCGGCGCCAGCGACAGATTGAGGGTGTTGGAGCCCAGCCCGCCATGGAAGGTGTAGGAGCCCGCACCCACCTGGCTGAACGTGTCGCCGTAGGCGGTGCCGTTGAAGGTGCCCATGTTGGTGAAGGTGCCGCCGACACCGATGTTGGTCGGGCTGCTGACGCTGCCGGTGCCCGATGCGTCGGCTTCGACGGTGATCCCCGTCGTGCTGTTGGCCGGGAGTGGCACCTGCGAGTAGTCGAGGGTGCCCGGGGTGCCGTTTTCGCTCAGGTTCTCGGTCCCCGACCCCGCGAAGAACCTGTCGCCGCCGTTCGCCGTCCCGGTCACGGTCAGGATGTTCTTGAAGGTGATGTTCTTCGCGCCGGCCACCGGGTTGGTGGCGCACACCACCCCGGTGGCGCTCGGCCCGACCCCGGAGCACGTTTTGGCGCCCGCAGGGGGCGTGCCGCTGGTGATCGGCAGGTTGATCGTCGCCGGGCTGTCGATGTCGGCCAGGCTCAGGGCGTCCGATCCCGTCCCGCCCTGGATGAGCAACGCGGGGAAGACGCTCAGAGCGTCGGCGTTGGCCGTGAACGAGTCGTTGTACTTGGATCCGTTGACCGTCGTCAGGCACAGATCCGTGGCCGGCGCCGACGCTCCGCAACCGGGGAGGAAGGTCGTCGCCCCGCTGCCGGCGACGCCGGGGAGCGTGACCGAGCCGGCGTCGAGGTCGACGGTGGCGCCGGTGGTGCCCGTGGCCGGGGCGGGGATCTGCGACAGGTCCAGGGCGTCGTTGCCGCCGCCCCCCTGAACGGTCACTCCGGCGGCGCCGGGCTGGAAGGTGTCAGTTTGCGGGGTTCCCTCGACCGTGGCCGTGCCGCTCGGGGCGGTGAACTTGAACGTGTCCGCCGGGGAGGACACGCCGCACGCCGGCCCCGGGGTCACCTGATCGGTGGTCAGGTTGAAGCACAGCCCGGAGGTCGTGTAGCCGACGTACGAGACCGTATTGGTCGGACTGGCCGACTTGAAGGTGGCCCCGGTGAGGCCCCCGTCGAACACGTTGGCGCCCGACGCCGAACCGATGATGGTGGTGATGTCAGCGATCGTGTCCGTGTTGGGGGTGGTGCAGGCGCCGGCGCTGACGCATACCGTCCCTGTCTGGGTGTTGGCGACGACACCGCTGGGGTCGGTGTTGAAGTCAACCGTGTTATTCGATCCGAACCCGGAGAAGGCATAGCCGCCGGTCGCGGATGCGTCGAAGTAGGTGAAGCCGTTGTTGGCGCCGGTGAAGGACGTGAAGCCGCTTCCGCCCGTGGTGAAGTTGTACGTCACCGGGCCGGCCGACGCCGTGTCAGTGAACAGACCGTTCACCGGCGTGGTCGATATGTTGACGTTCAGCAGAGTGGTCGAGCTGGTGGGCACGGCCTTGAAAGAGATGGCGTTTCCCGTGCCGGTGTCGGATATGGTGTCGGGCCCGGTGCCGACGTTGAACACGTTTTGATTGCCGTTGCTGGAGAAGGATGACGCGCCCGCCCCGCCGGAGAAGGTGTTGCGATCGCCGTTCCCGGTGAGATTGTAGGCGCCCGACCCCGCGACGAACGTGTTGGCACCCTTGCTCGAGCCGGTGACGGTGGTCAGGTTGGAGATGCTGTCGCAGGACGAAGGCAGCGGCGAGGCGGCGCAGGTGGGCACGTTCGGTCCGACCGTGCCTGGCGTGGCGGCCAGGTTGACGGTCACGCCGGACCCCGCGGCGGAGTAGTCGATGCTGTTGTTCGACGTTCCGCTGGCGGCCGAGAAGGTGCTGCCACCGGGGGAGCCGGCCACGAAGGTGGTGTTGCCCGTGGGCAGCCCTTTATAGGTGTTGATGTTGGTGAACGCGGTGGGCACCGAACCCAGGAACGCCTGCCCGGCCGGGCAGGAGACGCCGTTGACCGTGCCGCTGACCACGCAGACCTTCAGGCCCACGACGGCCGATTGGACGTTGCCGAAGTTCAGGATGTTGTTCGCCGCTCCGGGGATCCCGTCGAAGGTGTCCGCAACCCCCCCGGCGTCAAACGTCGAGCCCCCGGGCGAACCATTGAACGTGGTCGTCGACGCTCCGAAGGTGTACACCCCGCCCAGGGCGCCTGTGGCCTGGTTGTTCTGCGTGGCGCCGTCCTGGAATCCCGACACGTTGACCGTGACCGGGTCGCCGGCAGGCAGCAGCGTGCTGGGAGCGGGCAGCTGCGAGAAGTCCATCTCGTTGCCCGACCCCGCTGTGTCCGTAAAGGTGGCGCTACCCGTGCCCACCGTGACCAGGTTGTTACTGCCGGTGCTGCTGAACACGTCGGGCCCGGCGCCCCCCGTGAACACGTTGCTGTTGCCGCTGGCCGTAAAGGTGTACACCGCCGGGCCCGGGCCGGCCGTGAACCGGTTCCCCCCGTTGGGGGAGCCGGTCACCGTCGTCAATCCCGACATGGTGTCTTTGAGTCCGTTGGCGAAGCCCGTGATGCTGCCACTGCTGGGCCCCCCGGAGAGGTTCACTATCACCGCCGGGTTCGACGTCGTCTGTGAAAAGTCGACAGTGTCGGAACCCGACCCGGAGAAGGAATAGCCACCGACCTTGCCTGCGTAAAAGGTGGTGTTGCCGCTGGCCGAACCCGTGAAGTTGGTGAAGTTCGATCCGCCCGCCGTGAAGTTGTAGGTAGCCGTCGTACCCAGGGTGGCCGTGAAATTCTGCAACGACCCGACGGCCGGCCCCGCCACATTTACGGCCAACGGCGAGCCCGAGTTGGTCGACAACCCGGAGAAATCGATCGAATCCCCACCCTTGGAACCGGTATCACCGAAGTTCTCCGAACCGGTTCCCGCGACAAACGTGTTGGCCCCGCCGCTCGAGCCGGTGACCGTGGTCAGGTTGGAGATCCTGTCGCAAAACGACGGCAGCGGTGAGGCGGCACAGGAAGTCTGGCCTAACGGGGGTTTGGCCCCGAGGACCTGACCGCTGCCGACAGTGACCCCCGGAATAGGGTTCTGGGTTCCGGTGACATACGCCGTGGCGCCCAGGTTGACGGTCACGCCGGTCGTTGCGGCGGAGTAGTCGATGGTGTTGTTCGACGTTCCGCTGGCGGCGGAGAAGGTGCTGCCACCGGGAGTCCCGGCCACGAAGGTGGTGTTGCCCGTGGGCAGCCCCCTATAGGTGGTGATATTGGTGAAGGCAGTAGGCACCGAACCCAGTAACGCTTGACCGGCCGGGCAGGCGACGCCGTTGACGGTGCCGCCAACCACGCAGACCTTCAACCCCACGGTGGCCGATTGCAGGTTGGCGAAACTCAGAGTATTGGTCGGCGGCGGATTGGGCGGCGTCCCGGCGTTGCCGTTGAAGGTGTCGGCCGTCCCGCCGGCGTCAAACGTCGAGCCCCCGGGCGAACCATCGAAGGTGGTCGTGGATACCCCGAAGGTGTACACACCCCCCAGGGCGCCCGTAGCCTGGTTGCTTTGCGTGGCGCCGTCCTGGAACCCCGACACGTTGACCGTGACCGGGTCGCCGGCAGGCAGCTGCGTGCTGGGAGCGGGCAGCTGCGAGAAGTCCATCTCGTTGTTGGACCCCACCGTGTCCGTGAAGGTGGCGCTACCGGTGCCGACCGTCACATGGTTGTTACTGCCGGTGCTGTTGAACACGTCGGTCCCGGCGCCCCCCGTAAACACGTTGCTGTTGCCGCTGGCCGTAAAGGTGTACACCGCCGGGCCCGGGCCGGCCTTGAAGCTGTTCCCCCCGTTGGGCGAGCCGGTCACCGTCGTCAATCCCGAAATGGTGTCGGCGAGTCCGTTGGCGAAGCCGGTGATGCTGCCGGGGCTACTCGTGCCCGCCGAGAGGTCCACTGTCACCGCCGGGTTCGCCGTCGTCTGCGAAAAGTCCACGGTGTTGCCCGAACCCGACCCGGTGAACGAATAGCCCCCAACCTTGCCCGCGTAAAACGTGGTATTGCCGCCGGCCGAACCCGTGAACTTGGTGAAATTCGACCCGCCAGTGGTGAAGTTGTAGGTAGCCGTTGTACCCAGGGTGGCGGTGAAGTTCGCCAGCGACGGCAACCCCGGCCCCGCCACATTCACGGCCAGCACCGACCCGGCACCGGTCGACAAGCCGGAGAAATCGATCGAATCACCGCCCTTGGAACCCGTATCACCGAAAGTCTCCGATCCCGGACCGGCCACAAACGTGTTGTCACCGCCGCTGGAGCCCATCACCATCGTGGCGTTGGTGATGCTGTCGCAGAAGGACGGCAGCGGAGACCCGGCACAGGTGGCCGGCCCGGTCGGCGCGGCCACCAACACCTCACCGCCGCCGACGGTAACCCCGGGGATCGGGCTCTGGGCACCGGTCACGAACGCCGCGGCGCCAAGGTTGACGGCCACCCCGGCGTGGGCGGCGGATACCGAATTCGCCGTCCCGGTCGTGTTGTCCGACGGGCCGACTTCGACCGGTTGGTCGAAGGCCGACGGGCCCAGCCCGCTACCAGCGGGCGGAAGATAGGTGGCCGTGACGTCCTGATAATCGGCGGTCGGGAAGGACGTCTGGCATTGGACGGTTACCGGGGGTGCGCCGCCCGGGACGCCGACCGAGCAGAGCGGCGATCCTGATGCCACCCCGAACACGACCTGACCCCCGGCCGGCAACGGGTTCTGACTCGAGTTGACCGTGGCGGTGAGGGTCTCCTGCGCCCCCGCGATCACCGACTCAGGGAGAGAAGGGGCCGGGAGGGTGCCGGGGGAAATGCTGAGGCTGGTCGATGTCGATATGACGGCTGAGATATTCGGGTCCCCGACGATCGGCGGGGACACACCCGCCGACGCGCTGACCGCCCCGGGCGTTGTGGGAGTGAAACTGGCCACGACTTCGTTGCCGGAGACCGGGATGCGGCCACTGCTTATCGGTGAACAGCTCACCGGCGTCGCCGACGCGCCGACCGTGACGTTTGGAACCGTGCAAAGGGGCGAGCCATCCGGCTCGGCAAAGGTCACGGTGCCCGTGTACGTCGCCAGGCCGGCGTTTGGCACCTGGACCGTCGCCGAGGCGCAATCGAAGAAGAAGGAGAAGACGGATCCGCCGCAAGGCACCTCGCCGAACGAGAACGCGTACCCCACCGACGTCGTCGTGGACTGGACCTCGGGTGAGGTGAAGGTGACCTGGTTGCCCCCGTAGGCGGCGACCGAGGCGCCGACGGCATTCGTGGACGGGGCGTAGACGGCGAGCACGTCGAAGGTTCCGGGCGGGAAGGTGCCAGGGCAGGTGGCGGTCTCCGTACTGGTCGACCCCGTGATGGCTGCCACCGGATTCACGGTGGCGGTGCAGAGGGTCTGGCCGCCCGCGATGCTGAACGTCAGGGTGCCGGCCGGGATGGCCGTCGCCTGGTTGAGAGTGCTCACCGTGGCGGACAGCTGGAGGGGAGCCCCCGCCGAGAAGGATTTCCCGGCGGAGGACTGGGCGATCTGGACGCCCGTCACGCTGGTCGGTGAGGCGGCGTTGGACCCCGATCCGGTCGCGCTGAGGATGAACCCGGCTGCGCTCAGCCCCGATCCGGCCGGCGGGTTGTAGACGGCCAGCACCTGGTCGGCGGTGGACGGAGGTGCCGGGGTTGGCAGGGAGGAGCTGAAACAGCTGGCGCTGCCGTTGACGACCGGCACGGAGGGACAGACCACGGCCCCGGCGGGAAGGCTGAAGGTGACGGTGCCCCCGGTCAGCAGACCTCCGGTCGAGTTGGAGCTGGCGTCGTGGAGCCCGCTCACGCTCAGGGTGGTGGACGGCCCCTGTGAAGTGAACGACGCCTGGTTGTTGGTGCCGTTGCCGCTGAAGGTGTAGCCGCCGTTGGCGCCGCCGATGAAGGTGGTGTTGCCCTGCGGCCCCGGAAGACCAACCAGGTTGGTGATGCCCGAAAAGGTCTCCGGGACATTGTCAAGGGTGGCCAGCGGGAGCGGAGCGTGGGTCACGTCGAAGGTGAGCGGAGTGATCCCCGAGGACACATCGGCGAAGTTGAGAGTGTTGCCGGCGCCCTTCCCGGTGTAGGTGTAGCTGCCCAGTCCGCCGTCGAAGGTGGTGTTACCGCCGGTGGCGCCGATGAGGGTCGTGAAGTCGCTGCCACCCGTGCCGAAGCCGTAGGTGGCGACGGTGCCGCCATTGGCGTCGGTGACGGCGGCCGAGAAGTCCGAAACGGCCGTCTGCGACCCGGAGACGTTGACCTCGAGCGAGCACGGTTGGACGCTGCAGCCCGATGCGGATCCGGCCGGCGCCGCTCCGAAGTTGATGGTGTTGTTGGCTCCCTGGACCGACGTCGACTCACTGAAAGTGGCGGAGCCGGAGCCGGCCACGAAGGTGTTGTTGTTGCCCGCGCTGGTGAACACATCCGGCCCGCTGCCGCCGATGAAGGTGTTGTTGTTGCCGTCGTCGCGGATGGTGGAGGTGCCCGGGCCGGCGCCGGCGTAGAAGGTGCTGAACCCGGAGGTGGGACCGGTGACGGTTGCGATCGATCCGACCGCGCCCCCGAGCGTGTCGCAGTCTCCGCCCGGGGTGGTGATACAGGTGTTGCCCGATCCTTGCGGGGGAGCGCTGACCAGGACCTGGCCGAGACCAAGATTGAAGTTCGAGAGGGTGGTCGACGTGCCGATCTGGGCGGACGTGATCTCGGGGCCGCCGGACAGATTGGCGACCACCCCGGTGTTGCCGAGGAAGGTGGCGGAGTTACCGCTGCCCTGGCCGTTGAGGGCCAGCCCGCCGGTGCCGCCGGCGAGGAAAGCGGTGCTCCCGGTGGTAGCCCCCTCGATGGTCGGGAAGGCGGAGGCGCTGTTGGCGCCGACGCTGTTGAGGAAGGTCCAGTTGGCCGCGGTGCACCCCACCGCCGCCGCTCCGTTGGCGAGGGGTGAAGGGCACGCCGACCCGTTGACGGTGATGGGCTGGGGGCCCCCCGAAGCATTCACCGAAAGGGGGGCGCCGGAGCTGGTTCCGACGTCGGAAAAGTCGACGACGTTGGACGGCTGGGCGCTACCCAGCACGGTGTCGTAGAAGTTGTCCGGTCCTTCCTTGGCCTGGAAGGTATTGCCGTTGCCGGTTACGGCGAAGGTGTCGCTGGCGGCGCCGCTCGTGAAGATGGTGTTGCTGGCGGTGACGGTGTAGGTCTCGGTCCCGGTCCCGGCGATCACCTGGCTGCCCGACTGCAGGCTGTTCAGAGTGAAGTTCCCGCTCGCGCCGTAGAAGGTCGTCGACCCGACCGGCAGCCCCAGGAACTGGTTGACGTTGGAGCCACCGTTGCTGTAGTCGTAGGTGGTCTGGGTGGTGAAGGGCTGGGTCGCGGCCGACCGCTCGTTGAGCTGGGCGTTGAAACTGTCGACGCTGGGCGTCGTGGTGGTCGGCGCGGCGGAACTGTTGATCACCAAGGCGCAGGTCGGGGCCCCGCTCGGGCAGGTCTGGTCGACGTGGGAGAAGTCCAGCGTGGTGCTGCCCGAAGCCGAGCTGTCAAACGATTCGATGCCCCCCGCCGCGGCCGTCCGACCGGCCTGGAAGGTGACCGGGACCGTCGTCGGGTCGCCCGCATCGCCCAGGGCACTCAAGTCCTCGGCCCCGTTGTTGGCCAACAGCAAGTAATTGCCAACGCCCTTCAACGAACCCTGGCCGTTGCCCGCCCCGCACCCGCTGGTATCGATGGTGGACGCGCCCACGGTCACGTCGGTTCCGGGGTTGGCCACGATCTCGACCAAACCATCGCCCAACGTCCCGTTCCCCACCGTTCCGGAGACGGCCACGTTGCACGGGATGGAGCCCGTGGTCTGGTCGATGTCGAGGGTGACGGAGTTGGGAGCGGGGGTCCCGAGAGCGAACTGGACGGCCTGGATTCCGCCTGTTCCCCCCAGGGTGTTGGTTCCGCCCGTGCCGCTGCAGGCGCCGAGCTTGTCACCGGGTAGCTGCACCATGAGCTTGCCCCCCTGCACCTCGACCAGGGTGGTTCCCGAGGCGAGGGTGACGTTGGCGGTCAGCGTCGCCCCGCTGCCGCTCATGCTGCAGCTTCCCTGCGCTGCCGGCTCGCTGACGTGGGTGCCGAAGCCGGTGAGGGCCGCGGCCAGCCCGAGCAACAATCCGAAGACGACGACCACCAAGGCCCGGACGGGAAGGGCCAGCCGACGCCAACGCTCGGGCCAGGCTCGGGGCAGTCTGACGAATTTCAGTCCCGGCCGCAGAGGGAAGGCGGGCTCGGGGACCGGCCTCCTCAGTTCCACAGTTCCCGACCCGTTCGCCCCCCACCTGCCACGACCAGCGGTTCTACCACCGCCCACCACGGTTTGCGCTCGCCGCCGCAGCCTCCTGCCTGATGAGGAAACACATTTGCCCGACCGGGCAAAGCCCCCGGCCGAGCCGGGCGCAGCGCGCCGACCGCTAGGAGGCCGGAGCAGCCAGGCCCAGGTTGGCGTAGATCTCCCTCGTCACCAGCGAGCGGTTGAGGGTGTAGAAGTGCAGCCCGGGCGCCCCGGCGTCGAGCAGTTGCTGGCAGAGGGCGGTAGCCATCTCGGTGCCCATCCGGCGGACGGACTCGCCATCGCCGGCGCCCTCCAGCCGGGCGGCCATGTCGGCCGGCACGGCCGCGCCCATCTCGGCCATGCGGCCGATCGACGAGAGAGCGGTGACGGGCATGATCCCGGGCACGACCGGGGTCGAGACGCCCCGCCCCGCCAGGTCCTCGACGAGGGCCAGGTACTCCTCGACCCGGAAGAAAAACTGGGTGACGGCGAAATCGGCCAGGCGCAGCTTCTGGGCCAGACGGTCGCGGTCGGCCCGCAGGTCGGGGATCGGGGATGGCCGGCCGGGTGGGCCGCCACCCCGATCGAGAACCCGCCGATGGCCCGGGCCAGCTCGACCAGCTCGACGGCGAAGCCCAGCTCCCCCTCGATGGCGTCCGGATCGGTCGGGGGATCGCCGCCGAGGGCCATGAGGTTCTCGACCCCCGCCTTGCGGAATTCGACCAGGATCTCGGCCAGCTCCAGCCGGGTATGGGCCACGCAGATCAGATGAGCCATCGGGGTCAGGCTGGTCGTCCGCAGCATGCCGACCACCAGGTCATGGGTGCGCTGACGGGATGACCGTCCGCCGCGGTAGGTCACCGACACAAACGACGGCCGCAGGGGCTGCAGGTCCAACAACGTCTCGACCAGCCGGGCGTGCTCGGCGTCGCTCTTCGGGGGAAAGAACTCGAACGAGAACGTCCGGCCCGTCGTCAGCAGGTCGGCGATCCGGGCCATGCCAAGAGCGTAGAAGCCAGCCGGCCATCAGAGCAGTGCAGTACGGGCCATAAGACCAGGACGGGCGAGTAGCGTCAACCTGTGACTCCCCCGCGGCCCCGGCTCGGGGTCCTCGCTTCGGGCACCGGGACCAACCTGGCCGCCATGCTGGACGCCGGCCTGGCCGTCGACCTGGTCGTCGTCGACCGCCCCTGCGGCGCGGCCGGGCTGGCCGACGCGGCCGGACTGACCGTCGAGTTCATCGAGCGGGAGAGCTTCGGGCCCGCCTTCGACCGAGAGGCCTACACCCACCGGGTCGTGGACGCGCTCAAACGACACCAGATCGATGTGGTGGCCATGGCCGGCTTCGGCACCATCCTCGCTCCGTACCTCTTCTCCGTCTATCCAGGGCGGATCCTCAATACCCATCCGGCCCTGCTCCCCGCCTTCAAGGGCTGGCACGCGGTGCGCGACGCCCTGGCCGCAGGGGTCAAGGTCAGCGGCTGCACCGTGCACGTCGCCACCGCAGCCGTCGATGAAGGCCCCATCCTGGCCCAGCAGGCGGTGCCGGTTGAGCCGGGCGACACCGAAACGACCCTCCACGAGCGCATCAAGTCCGTGGAGCGCCGGCTGTACCCGGACACGATCCGGGTCTTTCTCCAGCAACAAGAAAAGGGAGCCGCCCCATGAGGGTCCTGCTGTCCGTGTACGACAAAACCGGTCTGACCGAATTCGCCGCCGGGCTGGCCGAGCTCGGGCACGAGTTGATCGCCAGCGGTGGGACGGCCGCCACCCTGCAGGCGGCCGGCATCCCGCACACGACCGTGGAGTCGGTGACAGGAGCGCCCGAGATGCTGGGCGGTCGGGTGAAGACCCTTCACCCTCGGCTTCATGGCGGCATCCTGGCTGACCTCGCCGACCCCGCCCACGCCGCCGATCTGTCCGCCCAGGGCATCGACCCGATCGGGCTGGTGGTCTGCAATCTCTACCCCTTCCGCACCGACCCGTCGATCGAGCTGATCGACGTCGGTGGTCCGACCATGGTCCGGGCCGCGGCCAAGAACTGGGCCCACGTGGGGTCGGTGGTCGACCCGCGCTCCTATGACGAGGTGCTCGAGGAGCTGCGCCGCGAGGGCGCCCTGTCCGACGGGCTGCGACGCCGACTGGCGGCGGCCGCCTTCGCCCACACCGCCGCCTACGACGCCGCCATCGCCAACTGGTTCGCGGCCCAACCGGACGCCGGGCTGCCGGCGACGATCCACGTGTCGCTGGAGCAGGCCCAGACCCTGCGATACGGCGAAAACCCCCACCAGCGGGGCGCTCGCTACCGCGAGACCGGTCACCGGAGCTGGTGGGACGATGTCGTCCAGCACGGCGGCATGGCCCTCTCCTACCTCAATCTGTACGACGCCGACGCGGCCTGGCGTTTGGTTCACCAGCTGGCCGATCTGGGTCCGGCCTCGGCCGTCGTCGTCAAACACGCCAACCCTTGCGGCGCGGCGGTCGCCGCCGATGTCCTGACCGCGTACGACCGGGCCTTCGAGTGCGACCCCATGTCCGCCTTCGGCGGCATCGTGGCTCTGAGCGCCCCGGTCACCGAGCCGGTGGCCGCCGAGATGGTGGGCAATGCCCGGGCGGACGTGCTGATCGCCCCCTCGTTTGACGCCGCCGCCCTCGAGCTGTTTGCCACCAAGCGAAAGAACATGAGGGTCCTGGCGGCCCCCCCGCCCGGCACCGACGCCTGGCACCTGCGCCAGATCAGCGGCGGCTGGCTGGTCCAGGACCCCTACCGCTTCGCCACCGGCCGCGACGAGTGGCGGGTGGTCACCAAAGTCGCAGCCGACGGAGGACCAGTGGCGGGACCTGGAGCTGGCCTGGCGGGTGTGTGCGGCGGTCAAATCGAACGCCATTGTCCTGGCCGCCGGCGGTATGGCCCTCGGCATCGGCGGCGGTCAGCAAAACCGGGTCACGCCCGGCGAGATCGCCACCGCCCGGGCCGCCGGGCGGGCCAAGGGCGGAGCCGCCGCCAGCGATGCCTTCTTCCCTTTCCGTGACGGTCTCGACGCGGTGGCGGCGGCCGGGGTGGCGGCGGTGATCCAGCCCGGAGGGTCGGTACGCGACGAGGAGGTCATCGCCGCGGCGGACGAGCACGGCCTGGCCATGGTCTTCACCGGCGAAAGGCAGTTCCAGCATTGACGGCCGTGCTCATGCCGGGCGCGCCGGTGGCGGAAGCGGTCCTTGCCGACGTGGCCGAACGGGTGGCCAAGCTGGCCGCCGCCGGGCGAACCGTCGGCCTGGCGACCGTGCTGGTCGGCGACGACCCGGCCAGCGTCAGCTACGTCAGCAGGAAGCACGAGGCCTGCGAGCGCGGTCGGGATGGTGTCGATCGACGTGCGCATCCCGGCCGACGGCAGCCAGCTGGACCTGCTCGAGGCCATCGTCCAGCTCAATGCCGACCCGGCCGTGGACGGGTTTCTGATTCAGCACCCGGTGCCCCCCGGCTTCGACTTCAACCAGGCCATGTCGGCCGTGGACCCGGCCAAGGACGCCGACGGCTTACACCCGACCAACCTGGGCCTGCTGGCCCTCGGGGACCGCAGCGCGCCCCGACCCGAACACCCCGCTCGGGATCCAGGCCATGCTGCTCCATTACGAGATCCCGGTGGCCGGGCGGCGAGTGGTGATCGTGGGCCGGGGCCCGACGCTGGGCCGGCCCCTGTCGATGCTGTTGTCCCTGAAGGAGCCGGGGGCCAACGCCGCGGTCACCGTCGCCCACACCGGGGTGCCGGCGTGGGCTGACCTCACCCGCGCCGCGGACATCGTGGTCGGCGCGGCCGGCGTGCCGTCGATCATCACCCCGTCGGTCATCCGGCCGGGGTCGGTGGTGATCGGGGGTGGTCTGACCTGGGAGGGCCGCAAGGCCCTCTCCGACGTCGACGAGTCGTGCGCCGAGGTGGCGGGGTGGATCACCCCCCGGCTGGGTGGGGTGGGGGTGACGACTGTCGCCATGCTGCTGCGGAACACGGTGACCGCGGCTGAGCGCCGGGCGGGGGTGGCCGGCGGCTGAGGGCCGGGCAGCGGGCGGGCTGGGCGGGTCCGGGCGGGGCGGGCCGGGCGGGTGGGCCGGGCGGGGCGGGCCGGGGCGGGCCGGGCGGCGGACCGGGCCGGCCGAGCCCGGCGCGCGCCCCGGCAAGTCGGCGCGGCGGACGAACCCTCCGGCTTTGTGATATAAAAGGCGCGTATCACGCGCCAAATATATCAAAAACCCGCGAGCGCCAGCCGATCGACCACCTGTAGGGCCCCGGACGGCCCGCTCGCTAGCGCTTCGCCCCGGCGGGCGGCCGACGGCCGACGGCCGACCGCCACGGCAGTCGGCCCGTCGAGCGCGCCGCGATTGCCGGCGTCCAGGTCTGCCCGCCGTTACGGGTCATATAGAAGGTGGACCGCGACCGGGTGGTCGCGATGGCCACGCCCTGGGTGAGGGTCGTGAAGCCAAGGTCGTTCCACTGAAGCGCCGACGGCACCTGCAGCACCGTCCGCCAGGTCCGCCCGCCGTTGAAGCTGGCGGAGAGCACCCCGGTATCCCCGGTTCCGCTCGGCTGCAAGCTGGCTCGCACGATGGTGGCCGGCGCCGGCGACGCCACCCCGGCCGGGCTGGAGGCGGCCGGGGTGGAGCCGGCCGGGACGGCACCCGCGGCGTGGAAGCTGGTTCCCCCGTCGCTCGAGGTGAAGGCCCAGGTGGACGGGACCGCGGCCCCGGCCGGGAGATTGCGGGGCGGGCCCCATAGCCCCTCGGCGCAGATCGCCACCAGGTCGGTGGCCGAGGAGGCGGCCAGGTCGGCAACCCCGTTTGCGGTGGCGCAGGGCGGCGTCCAGCGCAGCCACTGACCGGTGCCGTTGAGGCGGGCCCCACCGACGACGGTCCGATCGTTCTCGAGCAGCCAGCCGTAGCGTCCGTGCAGTACCAGCTGGGTGGCCGGGACCGGTCCGGCTCCGATCGGTACGCCGGTGTCGACGTCGGTCCAGGCGTCCGCGCCGACGGGTGACCGTTCGAGGTGCACGGTGCTGCGATTCGGTAGCAGGGCGGCCACCCAGACGTAACCACCCGAGGCCTCCATAGCCGTGATGGTCGCCGCCGGTGGAAGACCGGCGGACTGGACCTGGTGCCACACGCTCCCGCCGTCGTGGGTCGACCACACCCGGGTCGGGCCGACGGCATAGATCCAGCCGTCCATGGGATCGGCAAAACGAACCGACACCGCACCCGCGCCGTACTCGGTCGCGACCGTCGCCCTCGGCGCCGGCGCCGCCGTCCAGGTCTGCCCCCCGTTGGTGGTCCGCGCCATGGCCAGACACCAGCCGGACCCGCAGAGAACCCGGCCGGCCACCCAGCCCTCCAGGGCCGAGACGAACGTCACCGCCTCGGGCTGGAACGACGCGGCCAGAGCCGCCGCCCTCGGAGGCGGGACCGTGGTGGCGACGACGCCACCGGATCCAGATGGGGGGGGAACGGTGGCCGCAGTGGGGGTCGATGCCGCCGGGATGGTCCCCGGGACGGTCCTCACTACCGGCGCCGTCGTCGTCGCGGGGGGAATCGACGACGACGGCGCGACGGTCGACACCGGGGAGGCCGGCGCCGTGGAAACGGTTGTGCCCGGTCCGGCCACCCCGATGCGGGTCCCGCCGCCGCCCGGCCAGTTGAGCACGGCGAGGGTCACTCCGGCTGCAACCGCGGCCGCAGTGGCCGCGACGGCGAGCGGCCAGCGCCGTCGGAGCAGGGGCACCGGCGCGGGAACGGTGTAATGCGTGGTCGGGTGATCGGCCGGGTTGGGATGAACGGCGGCGGCTTCGGTCTGGAGTGTCCGTCGCAGGCGCTCGATGAGCTCGTCGTCAGTCATTCCAGGATGCTCCTGAGATCGCGCAGCGCCCGGTGGGTGGCGGATTTGACCGTTCCCACCCGCCAGCCGAGCAGGGCGGCTACCTCCGCCTCGGGTAGATCGAGGTAGTACCGCAGGACCAGCACGGTCCGCCGCGGCGCGGAGAGATGGCCGAGCGCCTCCCACATCTCCACGTGTTCGCCGGGCATGGTGGCCGCAGGCGGGTCGACCGGGAGGGATCGCTCTCGGCGCTGGCGCCGGTGCCACGAGTAGCACGCGTTGACGACGCTGCGCCGCAGGTAGGCGCCCGGCTCGGTCAGCCCGTCAAGTTTTGGCTCCACCCGGATGAAGGTGTCCTGCACCACATCCTCGGCGGTCATCTGCGAGCCGGTCAGCAGGTAGGCGAGCCGGATCAACCCGTCTCGGTGGGTGGCATAGAGCTGGCCGAAGTCGGGCCGGTGCTCATCTTCTGTCACCACACAACCCAGGTTGCCTGGCCTCACATGGGGTCGGACGCCCGGGGGGACCAAAAAGTTCCACGGACCGCCAGAACTGCCCTTTCGAGAGGTCAGGCATCAGGACGCCGGCCGCCCGGATGCCACTGGCACCGGGCGGGCGCGGGACCGGCCCCGCCGGCCTACAGGCTGCTGACGATCTCGGCCATCTTCTCGCCGGCCTCGGTCGGGTTGTTGACGACGTGGACGCCGGCGTCGCGGAGGGCGGCCATCTTGGCCTGGGCGGTGCCCTGTGAACCGGAGATGATGGCGCCCGCATGGCCCATCTTTTTCCCCGGAGGTGCCGTCACCCCGGCGATGTAGGCGACTACCGGCTTGGTCACCTTGGTGGCGATGAACTCGGCGGCCTCCTCCTCCGCCGACCCGCCGATCTCTCCGAACATCGAGATCGCCAGGGTGTCAGGGTCGGCCTGGAAGTTGGCCAGGCAGTCCACGAAGCTGGTCCCCGGCACGGGATCCCCGCCGATGCCCACGCAGGTCGTCACCCCGACCCCGAGCTGCTTGAGCTCGTACAGGGCCTGATAGGTGAGGGTGCCGGAGCGGCTGACGATGCCGACCGGCCCGCCGGGCAGAGCGATCTCCCCGGCGGTGATCCCGATGTTGCACTCGCCCGGGGTGATGATCCCCGGACAGTTGGGCCCCACCAACCGGGTCCCGGGATACTGGTCGACCAGGGTGTTGTAGACCCGGGCCTCGTCGTGGGCCGGAATGCCCTCGGTGATGCAGACCACGAACGGCACCCCGGCCTCGGCCGCTTCCAGGATGGCGGCGGCGGCCCCACGCGGCGGCACCGACACGAAGCTGGCGTTGGCCTGGGTGGCCTCGACCGCTTCCGCCACCGTGTCGAAGACGGGGATGCCCTCGACGTCCTGGCCGCCCTTGCCGGGCGTCACGCCCGCGACCACCTTGGTGCCGTAAGCCCGGTTGCGCAGGCCATGAAACCGGCCCTGGCCGCCGGTGAGGCCCTGGACCAGGACCCGGGTGCTCTCATTGACGAAGATCGACATCTACGCCGCACCTCCATCTGCACGGGCCAGTTCGACCGCCTTGCGGGCGGCGTCGAGCATGGTCGGCGAGGCGATCACCCGATCGGACTCCACCGTCTTCAGGATGGTGCGGCCTTCGTCGGCGTTGGTTCCGTCGAGGCGGATCACCATGGGCGGGTCGATCTGCACCCGTTCCAGAGCTTGCACAATGCCGTTGGCGACTTCCTCGCCCCGGGTGATGCCACCGAAGATGTTGATGAAGATGGACCGGACCTTGGGGTCGGAGTTGATGACCTCCAGGGCGTTGGCCATGACCTCGGCGTTGGCGCCGCCGCCGATGTCGAGGAAGTTGGCGGGCGAGCCGCCGACCTGGTTGACCACGTCGCAGGTGCTCATGGCCAGGCCGGCACCGTTGGCGATGATGCCGACTTCCCCGTCGAGGCCCACGTACTGCAGGCCCTTTTCATAGGCGAGCTGCTCGCGCTCGTCGAACTCGTTGATGTCCCGGAAGGCGTCCCACTCGGGATGGCGGAAGGCGGCGTTGTCGTCGAGGGTGACCTTGGCGTCCAGGGCGTGCACCTGGCCGGCCGGGGTCAGGATCAGGGGGTTGATCTCGACCAGATCGGCGTCGCCTTCGACGTAGCACCGGTACAGCTGGGTCAGGATGGCGACCGCCCCGTCCCGGGCTTCGGGGTCCAGCCGGGCCTCATCGACGAGGTGCCGGGCGTCGGCTTCGGTGAAGCCCACCGAGGGATCGATGTGCATCCGGGCGATGGCCCCGGGGTCCTCGTCGGCGACGGCCTCGATCTCCACCCCGCCCTTGGCCGACACCAGGGCGAGATACTTCTTGGCGCCCCGGTCCAGGGTGAAGCTGGCGTAGTACTCCTTGGCGATATCCGAGGCGTGCTCGACCCAGAGGCGCCGGACCACGTGACCCTTGATGTCGAGGCCGAGGATGTTGCCGGCGTGAAGGCGGACCTCGTCGGCGTTGGCGGCCAGCTTGACTCCCCCGGCTTTCCCTCGGCCCCCGACCTGGACCTGGGCCTTGACGACGACCGGATAGCCCGCCGAGTCAGCGGCGGCCACGGCTTCCTCCACGGTGTCCGCCACGCCCCCGGCGGATACCGGGATCCCGTATCGGGCGAAGTACTGCTTGCCCTGGTACTCGAAGAGATCCACGCTTGCTCCTGATTCTTGTTCTCTCGTGAAAAGGTGGCCGGCGCGCCAATCGGGCTACGCGGACTCCCGCTCGTCCAGCGCCTGCTCCAACCACGCGGTGATGTCGTGGAGGGCGGAACCGGGACCGAAGATCGCCGCCACCCCGGATTTTTTGAGCTCCGGGATGTCGGCCTCGGGGATGATCCCGCCCGCGAAGACGAGCACGTCACCGGCGTCCTGCTGCCCGAGCGTGTCGATGATCCGCGGGAACAGCGTCATGTGGGCTCCGGACAGGATGGATAGGCCGACGGCGTCGGCGTCCTCCTGGATGACCGTCGCCGTGATCTGTTCCGGCGTCTGGTGCAAGCCGGTGTAGATGACCTCGAAGCCGGCTTCCCGAAGAGCCCGGGAGATCACCCGGGCCCCACGGTCGTGACCGTCGAGGCCGGGCTTCGCCACAACCACCCGATAGACACGCTGCATCACTCAGATACTCGCAGGTCGACGGGCGGCGAGGCCAGCCCGCCCGCCCCGGGTCGGGGCCCCCGGACGAGCGCCCGGCGCCGTCGAGCTTACGGCCGGCCCCCTAGGCCCGTTTGATCGGGGCCAACGACAGGGCCAGGTGCTTCTCCCCCACCGACGGGAATCGGACCCTGGCCTCGGCCCGATCGCCTTCGCCGTGAACCTCGATGACCACGCCCTCTCCCCACTTGGCGTGGACCACGTTCTCCCCGACGTGCAGACCGAGCAGCTCCGCGCCGGTCCCGTGCACGGGCCCCACCTTCCCCCGACGCATGGCCGCCTCGACGATGGCGTCGCGGCTGCTCGCGCCGCCGGGGCGGGACGGGGGACGCCGCCCGCCGGCGGCGGGCCGCACCAGACCGTCGGGTATCTCCTTGAGGAACCGGCTGGGCGGGTTGTACTGGGTCTGGCCCCACAGGTTCCGGCACCAGGCGTAGGACAGATAGAGCAGCTCGCGGGCCCGGGTGATCCCGACATAGGCCAGCCGCCGCTCTTCCTCCATCTCGGCCGGCTCCCCGAGCGAGCGCAGGTGGGGAAAGACGCCGTCCTCCAGCCCCACCATGAACACCACCGGGTACTCGAGACCCTTGGCGGTGTGCAGCGTCATGAGGGTCACCCGGGAGGCGTCACCGTCGACCTCGTCGACGTCGGCGACCAGGCTGACCTGTTCGAGGAAGGCGTCGACGGTGTCGGCCTCGTGGGCGGCCCCGACCAGCTCCTCGATGTTCTCCAGGCGGCCGGCGGCCTCCACGGTGTGTTCCTCGAGCAACTGCTCCAGGTACCCGGTCCGCTCGAGGATCGCCTCGAGAAGCCGGGCCGGGCCGGCACCGTCGTCACGCTCGGCCCGCAGCTCCGAAAGCAGGTCCCGCAGGGTCGGCCAGCCCGGTCAGGGCCTTGCCGGTGACGCCCGCCGCCTCGCCATCGGCCAGGACGTCGGCGAAGGGGAGGTTGTGGTCGCGGGCATAGCGGTCCATCCGGGCCACGCTGGTGTCGCCGACACCGCGCTTGGGGACGTTGACGATGCGCTTGAGCGACACCTCGTCGGCCGGGTTGGCGACGGCCCGCAGGTAGGCGAGCAGGTCCTTGATCTCGGCCCGATCGTAGAACCGGGTACCGCCGACGACCTGGTAAGGGATGTCCCGCCGGACCAGTTCCTCCTCGATGGCCCGGCTCTGGGCGTTGGTGCGGTAAAAGACCGCGATGTCGCCCCAGTCGAAGCTGTCCTCGCCACCGCCCGATCCGCGGCTTCGGCCGCCCTCGCGGTGGAGGCGGCGCACCTCGTCGGCGAGCCACCGCCCTTCGTCGTGCTCGTCCTCGGCGTGGTAGCACACGACCGACTCGCCCGGACCCTGCTCGGTCCACAGGGCCTTAGGCCGGCGGCTGGCGTTGTTGGCGATGACGGCGTTGGCGGCGTCGAGAATGGTCTGGGTGGAGCGATAGTTCTGCTCCAGGACCACCACGGTGGCGTCGGGGAAGGCCTCCTCGAACTCCAGGATGTTGCGGATGTCGGCCCCGCGCCACCCGTACACCGACTGGTCGCTGTCGCCGACGACCGTCACCCGGTGGTGGGCGCCGGCGAGGAGGAGCACCAGCTCGTTTTGGGCCCGATTGGTGTCCTGGTACTCGTCCACGAGCACGTGCCGGAAACGCTCGCGGTAGTGCTCGAGCACGTCGGGACAGGCCTGCAGCAGGTTGACCGCGACCAGCAGGAGGTCGTCGAAATCCATGGCGTTGGCGGCCAGCAGGCGCTGCTGGTACTCGCGGTACACGTCCGCCACCCGGCGTTCGATGATGGTGCGGGCCCGGCTGGAGTAGGTCTCGAAATCGACCAGCTCGTTTTTGGCGGTGGAGATGAGGGCGTGTATCCCCCGCTGCGGGAACCGCTTCGGGTCGAGGCCGAGGTCGCGGATCACGTAACCGGTCAGGCGCACGGCATCGGCCTGGTCGTAGATGGTGAAGTTGCTCCGGTAGCCCAGTCGCGAGCCATCCCGTCTGAGGATCCGGACGCAGGCGGCGTGGAAGGTCGACACCCACATCCGTCGGGCCACCGGACCGACCAGAGCCTCGACCCGCGCCCGCATCTCCTGGGCCGCCTTGTTGGTGAAGGTGATGGCGAGGATCTCGAACGGCGAGACTCCCTGCTCGGCGATCAGCCAGGCGATGCGGTGGGTCAGCACCCGGGTCTTGCCCGACCCGGCCCCAGCCACGATGAGCAGCGGGCCGCCGGCGTGGGCGACCGCCTCGGCCTGGACCGGGTTGAGGCCGGCGAGCAGGTCGGGGCGAGGGCCGCGTTGGGTGGCGATGGGATGAGTTGCGGTGGGCCGGTCAGCACCGGCGCCAGCTACGGCAGTAACGCCGGTACTAACGCCGGCAGTAACGCCGGCATCACCGTCGGGACCGACCCCGGCCTCCCCCGAAGCGGTGGCGGTGGCAGCGGGATCGAGCGTCATGGCTCGATCCACGGTACCCGGTGCCGGCGACCACGGGTGCGACCCTGCCGCCGCCCGATCTGTACCTTTTCGGGAGATTGGTACCGCCGGTTGGTCGCCGGACCCCCTCATCGGGCAAAGTTAACAGTCGAAAAATCGCATAGTCCGATACGGAGGAACGCAACGCATGAGTGGCATCTGTCAAGACCGGGTCGTCATCGTCACCGGTGGCGGGCGGGGGATCGGCCGGGGGCACGCCCTGGAGTTCGCCCGTCAGGGCGCCAAGGTGGTCGTCAACGACCTCGGCGCCGAGGTCGACGGCTCCGGGAGCTCGCCCGGCCCGGCCGGTGAAGTCGTCGATGCCATTCGGGCCATGGGTGGCGAGGCCGTCGCCAATGGCGACGACGTGAGCGACTACGACGCCGCCGGCCGGCTGGTTCAGACGGCGGTCGACACCTTCGGCAATCTGGACGTCCTGGTCAACAACGCCGGCATCCTGCGCGACCGGATGCTCATCAACATGATCCCCCAGGAGTGGGACGACGTCATCCGGGTCCATCTTCGCGGCACCTACTCGACCAGCCAGCACGCCGCCGCCTACTGGCGGGAGCGGTCCAAGTCGGGCGAAAGCAACGACGCCCGCATCATCAACACCACGTCGCCTACGGGCGTCTACGGCAACGCCGGGCAGACCAACTACGGCGCGGCCAAGGCCGGCATCGCCGCCTTCAGCATCATCGCCGCCATGGAGCTCGGCCGTTATGGCGTGACGGTCAACTGCATCTCCCCCGGCGCCCTCACCCGCATGACCGAGACCATGGGCATGGGCAATCGCGACGAGCCGGCCGCCGAGGCGTTCGACGCCCTGGCCGCGGACAACGTCGCTCCCCTGGTGGTCTGGCTCGGCAGCAGCGAATCGAAGGGCGTGACGGGCCGGGTCTTCGCCGTCGGTGGGGGGCGCATCACCGTGCTGGAAGGCTGGAACGAGGGCCCGGTCGCGGACAAGGGGGCCCGCTGGGAGCCGGGCGAGCTCGGCGATATCGTCCCTGACCTGGTCAAGCGGGCGGCCCCGAACGCCGATATGCGCGGCCGCCGCGACTAAACGCTAATAGAGAGGCCTCCCCGGCGTCCCGTTCCGGGCGCCGCGGGAGGCCTGTTCGCATCTACTCCCATTCGATGGTGCCGGGCGGCTTCGAGGTGATGTCATAGGCCACCCGGTTGACGCCGGGTACCTCATTGATGATCCGGCTCGATAGCCGCTCGAGCACGTCCGCGGGCAAGCGGGCCCAGTCCGCGGTCATGGCGTCCTCGGAGGTTACGGCCCGAACGACGATCGGATAGGCGTAGGTCCGCTCATCCCCCATCACGCCCACGGTGCGAACGACCGGCAGCACCGCGAAGCTCTGCCACAGTTCCCGGTACAGGCCGGCGCGGCGGATCTCCTCGGTGACGATGGCGTCGGCGGCCTGGAGGATGGCGACCCGTTCCGCGGTCACCGTTCCCACGATGCGGACGGCCAGCCCGGGGCCCGGGAACGGCTGCCGCCAGACGATTTCCTCCGGCAAGCCCAGCTCCTCGCCGACGGCGCGTACCTCGTCCTTGAACAGGTTGCGGAGCGGTTCGACCAGCTCGAACTGCATGTCGTCGGGCAGACCGCCCACATTGTGGTGGGACTTGATCCTGGCCGCGTCCTTCGTCCCCGACTCGATGATGTCCGGATACAGGGTGCCCTGCACCAGGAAGCGGACCTCACCCAGGTCAGCAGCGGCCTCCTCGAAGACCCGGATGAACGTCTCCCCGATGATCTTCCGCTTCCGCTCCGGGTCGATCACGTCGTCCAGGGCGGCCAGAAACCGGTCGGCGGCCTTGACGTGGACCAGGTCGACGTTGAACTGCTCCCGGAAGGTGGACTCGACCTGTTCGGCCTCGCCCGACCGCAGAAGACCGGTGTCCACGAACACGCAGGTCAACTGGTCGCCCACCGCCTTGTGCACGAGGGCGGCGGCCACCGCGGAGTCCACGCCCCCGGACAGGCCGCAGATGACCCGTTCGGCTCCGACCCGGGCCTGGATCGCCGTCACCGACGCCTCGATGATCGAAGTCATGGTCCACGCCGGCCGGCAGCCGCACACGTCGTAAAGAAAGGCCTTGAGCATGGCCTGCCCGCCGTAGGTGTGAGCCACCTCCGGGTGGAACTGCACCCCGTAGATCTGTCGGGCCGAGTCTTCGAGCGCCGCCACCGGCGAGTCCGCGGTCGTCGCCGTCGGCCGGAAGCCGGGGGGCGGAACCACGATGGCGTCGAAATGGCTCATCCACACGTCGAACTCGGGGGGAACCTGCCCGAACAGGACCGACGGAGCCGGTCCGTGGGACGTCAGCTCGAGTGCGGTCCGGCCGTACTCACCCCGGCCGGTGTTGCTGACCTCTCCACCGAGCTGGCCGGCGATGAGCTGGGCCCCGTAACAGATACCGAGCACCGGCACGCCGAGCGCATAGACGGCGGGGTCGAGGAGCGGGGCGTCGGTGATGTTGACCGATTTCGGGCCGCCGGAGAGGATGATCCCTGCCGGCCGAACGGCCGCCACCTCGGCGGCAGTGATGGTGTGCGGGACGATTTCGCTGTAGACGTGCGCTTCCCGGACCCGGCGGGCGATCAGCTGGGCGTACTGGGCCCCGAAGTCGACGACCAGTACCGGACCCTGGGATTCGGGGGGGTGCAACAGCAACGGACCTAGTGGGTTGCGAGCCCTGAGCAGGCAGCGTGTTCCCGGCGGCGGGTTCGCAGGCAGCCCACTAGTGGCCCATGCCGATGCCCTGTGACCGTTGGAGGGCCTTGCCTTCGGTCTGCAAGGCGGGGGCGACCATCACTTCGGCCTTCTGGAACTCCTTGACCGACTCGTAGCCACACGTCGCCATCGAGGTGCGGAGGGCGCCAAACAGGTTGAGACGGCCGTCATTTTCGTGGGCCGGGCCGACCAGGATCTCCCGCAGCGTGCCCCGGGTGGTGGTCTGGACTCTGGCGCCGCGCGGCAGCGTCGGGTGAAATGTGGCCATCCCCCAGTGGTAGCCGCGACCCGGGGCTTCAAGCGCCGCGGCCAGAGGCGAGCCGATCATCACGGCGTCGGCCCCGCAGACGATAGCCTTGGCGATATCGCCGCCGGTGCCCATGCCACCGTCGGCGATCACGTGTACGTAGACGCCGGTCTCGTCGAGATGCTGGGCCCGGGCGGCCCGGGCGTCGGCGATCGCCGTCGCCTGGGGCACGCCGATGCCGAGCACGCCGCGGGTGGTGCAGGCGTGACCGGGACCGACACCGACCAGGACACCGACCGCGCCGGTGCGCATCAAATGAAGCGCCGCCTGATAGGAGGCGCATCCGCCGACGATCACGGGGAGGTCGAACTCCCGGATGAACCGCTTCAGGTTGAGCGGCTCCGTCGTCTTGGACACGTGCTCGGCGGACACCACTGTGCCCTGGATCACGAAAAGGTCGAGCTCCGCGTCCACCAGGGTCCGGGCGAACTGCTGGGTGCGCTGGGGGGTCAGAGAGCCGCAGGACACCACGCCGGCGTCTTTGATCTCCCGGATGCGCTGACTGATCAGCTCGGGCTTGATGGGCTCGCTGTAGATCTGCTGCATGCGGGCCGTGGCCTTGTCGACCTCCAGGTGGGCGATCTCCTCGAGCAGCGGCTCAGGATCCTGGTAGCGGGTCCAGACACCCTCCAGGTTGAGCACGCCGACCCCGCCCAGCCGGCCGATCTCGATGGCCGTGGCCGGGTTGACCACGCCGTCCATGGCCGAGCCCATGAGCGGCAGGTCGAATTGGTAGGCGTCGATCTCCCAGGAGATGTCGACGTCCTCGGGATCTCTGGTCCGGCGACTGGGAACGATGGCGATGTCGTCGAATCCGTAGGCCCGCCGCCCGGATTTTCCTCGCCCGATCTCTACTTCGGCCACCGGCTCTCCCTCGCTCATCCGTCGCTCTGATCGGACAGCCTAGTGGCCGGTTTCGCGTACCTCAGGGAACCCGGCCGCCCGCCATCATCCATACGACCAGGGCGCCAAAGACGATCACGGTGACCAGGCACCAGGTGCGGGCCAGCCGGCTGGCGCGCACCGCGCCGGCCATGTCGCCCACCTGAACCCGCCGATTGACCTGGGTGGAGTAGGCCACGGCGACCAGCGCCGACGGGAGAAACAGGAACAAACAGACCAGCGATGGCCAGAAATAGTTGGCCGGCCCGGTCCGCGCCGCTCCCCCCGGGGGCGCGCTGGCGAGCCGGCGGCGGGCGGCGCTGACCCGGGCCCAACCGCTGGTGGAGCCGGCCAGCTCCTGGCCGCCGCTCTGGGTCCAGGCCGGTCCCGGCCGAGCCCAACCCGGCGCAGGAGCGGGGGGTGCCGGGGGCGGTACGGGCGGCGGGGTGAGGTGCGACCCGCCGGGTGGGCCCGGGTACGGCGGCGGCGCCGGATACGACCCGCCGGGTGGGGCCGCCAGGGGCGGCGGCCTGGCCGGGGCGGGGCTGGCCGGGGCGGCGGGGCCGGGTGCGATCCGCCGGGCTCGGCCGGGAGAGTCCCGCCGGCTGGCGCCGGCGAGGGCGGGGCCGCCGGCCCGGGCGGGTGAACGGCCCCGACGGGTGCCGCGGGCATGACCGGAGGTGGTGCCGCGGTAGGCGCCGGCTGACCACCCGGCCCGCTCGGATCGCTGGCCGGGCCCGGAACTCCCGTCGACGGGGCCGGCGCCCAGTGGGCGGGCGGCGGGGGCCAGACCTGGAGGCCGGCGCCGGGAGCCGGGGCGGGCGTCTCCGCCGGGGCCGGCGAGTAGTCCGGGGGGGCGGGGGCGGCAGCCGGTGCCGGCGCCACCTTGGGCCGGGCCAGGATCTGCGGGACGATTCCAGCGGCGTGCTGCGCCAGCTCGCCCCTAAGGGTCGGAGCCCGCGGCACGGGCGGCTCGGGCCTCGGCTCGGCGGACCGGGCGCGATCGAGCCCCCCACCACAGCGGCTGCACGAAGTCGCCTGCCCGGCAGCCACGGTTCCGCACCGGGGACAAATCACTCCGGCCCACGGTACCGGCTCGGCCCCCCTGTTCGGTGTCGCTCGGGGCGAAGCACCCTCAGGTTGGCGTCAGGACCACGTCCAGGAGCTCAAAGAGCATCCGCGCCGTCGCCCCCCACACCGTGTCGCCGACGAGCTCGAAGAAGTACATATCTCGTTCGGTGCCGTCCGGCATGGTCCAGATCTCCTCCCGGTAGACCTCCGGATCGCTGAGCTCGGTGAGGGTGACGCTGAAGGCCCGCTCCACCTCGGCCGGACTCGGATGGAGAAACGGACGACCAGGCAAAGCACCGACGAAAGGCAGGATGGGTGCCGGATTGGCCGGGATGCGCACCGTCGACAGCCGGGCGAACACATCGACGGTGGACGGATCGAGCCCCACTTCCTCCCGGGCTTCGCGGAGGGCGCATGCCAGCGCCGTCTCCCCGGCATCCAGGCGGCCACCGGGAAAAGACACCTGACCGGTGTGGGAGCGCAACCGCGACGACCGGCGGGTCAGGATCACCTCGGCCTCACCGTCGTCCTCGAACACCGCGCACAGCACAGCCGCCGGCCGGCCGGCGAGGCCCGGAACCTCCACCGTGGCCACCTCGACCGCCGCTGGCTCGAGCCGGCCGTCCGGTCCGCCCCGCCGTTCGAGCGCTGAGCGGACGGCAGCCAGGGGGATGCGAGCCGGCTTGGGGCCTTGGTGGCTGTTCCAGGGGGCCGCCGGGCCGGCCCGGACCAGAGCAGGCCGGGGAATGTCCTGGGCCCCGCCTCTCAAGGGGGCAGCTTCGGCCCCGTCAGACAACCGGCCGCCACGTCTCCGATACCGGGGACGCGCCATCAGCCTCGACGGTGTCGACGGCCTCGCCCACCGGGCTGGAGGACGCGGCCTGAGCGGCCAGCGCCTCGAGCAGGTCCCGGAGACCTCCGGTCTTGAAGGTGGCCATGACCCGACCCGGTGGCAGATCGCCGCGCTCCCACTCCATCCACGCCTCGAGCAGTTTGATCGGGTCGGGCGGCGGTCGGTCCATGAGGCCAATGTACGGGACGGGCGCCACCGGCGCGATCGGGCCCGGGCACTAAGCCCGGGCCCGATCGACGTCAGAGGTGGTGGGCTAGAAGCCGCCCATGCCCCCCATGCCGCCCATCCCGCCACCTGCGGCGGCGGCCGCGGCTGCAGCAGCAGCCGGATTGGGCTTCTCGGGCTTGTCGGCCACCAGAGCCTCGGTCGTCAAGAGCAGGCCGGCGATGGACGCCGCGTTCTGCAGGGCCGAGCGGGTCACCTTGGCGGGGTCAATGACGCCGGCCTTCATGAGGTCGGTGAACTCACCGGTCAAGGCGTTGAGCCCGGTGTTGCCGCTCTCGCGCTCGGCGTGCTCGATGATGACCGAGCCCTCGAGACCGGCGTTGAAGGCGATCCACTTGAGGGGCTCCTCCAGCGCCTTGCGGACGATGGCCGCCCCCGTCGCCTCGTCGCCGGTCAGGGACGAGATCACGGCGTCGACGTTGGACCGGGTGCGCAGCAGGGCCACGCCGCCACCGGGCACGATGCCCTCCTCGATGGCAGCCCGGGTGGCGGAGAGGGCGTCCTCGATGCGGTGCTTCTTCTCCTTGAGCTCCACCTCGGTGGCGGCCCCGACCTTGACGACCGCAACCCCACCGGAGAGCTTGGCCAGGCGCTCCTGCAGCTTCTCCCGGTCCCAGTCGGAGTCGGTGTCCTCGATCTCCCGCTTGATCTGGGCGATACGGCCCTTGACGTCGGCTTCGGAGCCGGCGCCCTCGATGATGGTGGTGTTGTCCTTGTCGACGACCACCTTCCGCGCCCGACCGAGCAGGTCGAGGGTGGTGTTCTCGAGCTTGAGGCCGACCTCCTCGGAGATGAGCTGGCCGCCCGTGAGGGTGGCGATGTCGCTCAGCATGGCCTTACGCCGGTCGCCAAAGCCGGGGGCCTTGACGGCGACGGAGGTAAAGGTCCCGCGGATCTTGTTGACCACCAGGGTGGCCAGCGCTTCGCCTTCGACATCCTCGGCGATGATCAGGAGGGGCTTGCCGCCCTGCATCACCTTCTCGAGCACCGGAACCAGATCGTGGACGGCGCTGACCTTGGAGTTGTAGATCAGGACGTACGGGTCGTCGAGGACGGTTTCCTGACGCTCCGGATCGGTCACGAAGTACGGCGACAGATAGCCCTTGTCGAACTGCATGCCCTCGGTGAAGTCGAGTTCCAGCCCGAAGGTGTTGGACTCCTCGACGGTCACCACGCCGTCCTTGCCGACCTTGTCAATGGCGTTGGCCAGCACCTCGCCGATCGACGCGTCGGCGGCGGAAATGGCCGCGACCTGAGCGATCTCGCTCTTGTCGTCGATCTCCTTGGCCTGGTCCTTGATGCCCGCCACGACCGCGGCCACGGCCTTGTCGATGCCGCGCTTCAGGGACGTCGGGTTGGCACCGGCGGCCACGTTGCGCAGGCCCTCGCGGACCAGCGCCTGGGCCAGGACGGTGGCGGTGGTGGTGCCGTCGCCGGCCACGTCATTGGTCTTGGTGGCCACCTCTTTGACGAGCTGGGCACCCATGTTCTCGAAGGGATCGTCCAGCTCGACCTCACGGGCGATGGTCACGCCATCGTTGGTGATCGTGGGGGCGCCGAACTTCTTCTCGATCACCACGTTGCGACCCTTGGGGCCGAGGGTGACCTTGACGGTATCGGCCAGCTTGTTGACGCCGGCCTCGAGGCCGCGCCGGGCCGTGTCGTCGAATTTGAGCTGCTTGGGCATTACTTGACCTTGGCCAGCACGTCACGCCCGGTGAGGATCAGCAGGTCCTCGCCGTCGATGGTGATCTCCGTGCCGCCGTACTTGGAGTAGACGACCTTGTCGCCCACGGCAATGTCGAGGGGGATCAGCTCTCCGGTGTTGTCGGCCCGCCGGCCGGGGCCCACCGCAAGGACCTCTCCCTGCTGGGGCTTCTCCTTGGCGGTGTCGGGGATGACCAGACCGGACGCGGTCTTCTCCTCGGCCTCGCTGGGGCGGACGACGATGCGATCGTCGAGCGGCTGCAAACTCATGTTGGGGCGCCTCCGTTGGCTCTTTAGCACTCTCAGGTGTCGAGTGCTAACGATAGCGGCCGTTGGGCGCTAGTTCAACATGTTCTGTTCAGGCCTCGAGCGGGAGCCGGAGATTGGGATTGGCGGCCGCGTCAAGGGGCGTGGGCCCATCGAGTTGCAGCCGGTACCAGCCCGTCGCGCCGACCATGGCGGCGTTGTCGGTGCACATGGCGCGGCTCGGGATGATGGGTACCCGCCCGTCGGCCTGGGCGGCATTGACGATGCGCTCCCGCAGCGGCGTGTTGGCGGCTACCCCACCACCGATGCAAACCGACCGGGCGTCGACGTGAGCCGCAGCTCGCATGGTCTTTTCCACCAGAACATCGACGACCGCCTCCTGGAAGGATGCCGCCACGTCGGCCGTCGCCACCTCCGGGTGTTTGCGAACGTAGGTGATGACCGACGTCTTCAGCCCGCTGAAGGAGAAGTCGTACCCCTCGTGGCGCAATCCTCTCGGAAACATGATCGCCCCCGGATCGCCTTCTCGCGCCGCCTTCTCGATGGCGGGCCCGCCCGGGTAGGCCAGGCCCAGGTAGCGCGCCACCTTGTCGAAAGCCTCGCCGGCCGCGTCGTCGATGGTCTGCCCGAGCAGCCGATAGCGGCCCGGCCCGGGCATATGAATCAGCATGGTGTGCCCGCCCGAGACCACCAGCACCACCGCGGGCAGGGTCAGGTCCGGGTCCTCGAGGAAGGCGGCATGGAGATGGCCCTCCAGATGGTTGACCCCGACGAACGGGACTCCCCACGCCAGGGCGTAGGCCTTGGCCGCACTCACCCCGACGAGCAACGAGCCGATCAGCCCCGGCCCCATGGTGGCGGCCACCGCGTGGAGGTCACCCGGCGTGGCGTCGGCGACGTCCAGGGCCCGGTTGACGACCGGCGTGAGCAGGTCGACGTGGGCCCGCCCGGCGATCTCGGGCACCACGCCGCCGAAGTCGGCGTGCAGGTCGGTCTGGCTGGAGACCACCGAGCTCTTGATGGTCCGGCCATCCTCGACCACCGCCGCCGCCGTCTCGTCGCAAGAGGTCTCGATGGCGAGTAGCCGCATCGGGCCCGAACGGTGCCGGCCGAACTCAAGCGGTTGGGTCACGAGCCCCGGACCGTCATGGGCGGAGGACCAGGGTCTCGTCGATGGTGGTCCCGGCCACCCCGGCCTCAATGCCGGCCAGCCGCTCGGCGTAGGCGGGGCTGTCAATGTCGTGGGCCCACATGATCAAGGCGTCCTCGTTGGTCTCGGCGTAATAGTTCTTGCGCACTCCGGCGGTTTCGAACCCGAATCGACGGTACATGGCCTGAGCGCCGGCGTTGGATACCCGGACCTCGAGCGTCAGGTGCCGGGCTTCACGGGCGATCGACGCCCGGGCCAGGTTGAGGAGGAGGCGGGTACCGATCTGATGGCGGTGCCAGGCCGGGTCCACGGCGATGTTGGTCACGTGGGCCTCGTCGGCGGTGAACATCAGCCCGCCGTAGCCAACGACCGCATTGCCGATCCGGGCGGCCACGTAATGGCGGCTGTTGCGGAGGTTGAGCTCGCTCATGAACAGCGCCAGTGACCACGGCCGCGGATACACCTGGGCCTCGATCCGCAGCACCGAACGGAGATGACGCCGGCGGAGCGGCACCAGCCGCACGTCGACGGCGGGTCGTTCCTCGGCCTGGTCGGCGCCGTCAGCGCTGTCGGCCATGTCAGCCATGTCGCCCCGCGGAGCCGGTTGGATCGGTGGGGTCGGGTGGGTCGGTGGGCAGGGGCCGTCGTTCCCAGCCGATGCGGACGTCCGCGCCCCGAAGGTACAGCGGGGTGATCTCATTTAGGGGAACGGACGGCCGTCCGGCGGCCATCTCGACGAGAACCGTTGGGCTCGGATGGTCGTCGGCCGGTCCGGCCAGCTCCACATTGGCGAGCGTCCCGAGAGCATCGCTGTAACGGCGAGCTCCCTCACCGACGGCCAGCACCCAATCGCGCTCGGCCAGCTCGTCGACGAGAACCTTGGGGCCGCTGACGGTGGGGTCGTTGATGGGGATCAGGCCATCGGGGCCGGGCCGGTAGAGGCGCCAGAAAACCTCCCCCCGTTTGGCGTCCACGACTGAGGCCACCAGCCGGCTCTGGCGGCGGTGCGGATAGGCCAGGAGCTCCAGCGACGAGCAACCGACAATCGGGAGGTCAAGGGCGGCGGCGAGCGCCTTGGCGGTGGCCACGCCGACCCGCAGTCCGGTGAACAGGCCGGGGCCGACGTCGACGGCCACCCGGCCCACCTGTTGCAGTCCGATCCCGGCCAGCCGGGTGAGGGTTTCGATGCCCGGGACCAGCAGCTCGGCGTGCCGGCGGCCCTGGCGGACCTGCAGGACCGCCAGGGGTCCCTCGGGACCCGACAGGGCCACCCCTACCTGCGACGTGGCCGTGGCTATACCGAGCAGCACCGTCATGGGGCCGCGGACCCGAGGCCCTCGACCGCGGCCATGAGATCGGGCCAGCGGGCCTGCCAGCGCGATCCCGTCGGGCTGAGGGCGACCAGGCGTTCTCCCTCCGTCTCGGTGAGGGTGAGGGAGACGTTGAGATGTTCCGGACCGAGGGCCGGCGCGGCCCGCCCACCCCATTCGATGGCGGCCACCGCACCGTTTTCCAGCATCTCCGGCAGGCCGAGGGTCACGATGTCGAACAGCCGGTCGAGGCGGTAGACATCGACGTGGATCAGCTCGACCCCAAACGAGGTCGGGTAGCTCCGCACCAGCGTGAAGGTGGGACTGGTCACCGGATCCCGCACGCCCATGGCCCGGGCCAGGCCCTGCGTGAAGGTGGTCTTGCCGGCGCCGAGGTCGCCGTCGAGGAGCAGCACGTCGCCGGGGAGCAGGGTCCCGGCGATGGCTGCCCCGACGGCTTTGGTGGCGTCGGGGCCGGCGCAGACGATCTCCTCTGTCGGCGGTAGGGGCTGGGACGGTTGTGGCCGGCCTGCGGGCGTCATTGCTCCCTCCCGGTGGCGGCCCGGGCCTGGGCGGCGGCGGCTTTGGCGGGCGGGGGTTCGGCGTTTGGAGCTTCGGCGTTTGGAGCTTCGGCGGGGAGGGCTCCGACGGCGCCGGATTCGGCGCCGGCATCGAGGGCGGCCCGGGCCCGAACGAAATCAGCGCGCATGCCGCGCCACGACCTCGCCGCCACCGCGCAGGGCGGCGGCGGGGTGGTAGGTGGGCAGGAGGACAGCCCCGTCGGGACCGAACGGGTACGAACGGCCCCGCAGCTGGGTGATCCCCCGGGTGGTGTCGAGCAGTAACCGGGTGGCGAAGTTGCCGAGAGTGATCACGACCCGGGGACCGATCAGGGCCAGTTGCTGCTCCAGATAGGGCCGGCAGGCCGCGATCTCATCGGGCAACGGATCGCGATTCCCCGGCGGGCGGCATTTGACCACATTGGCGATGTACACCTGGGCCCGCCGGAGCCCGGCTTCCTCGGCGAGCAGCCGGTCGAGGAGCTGACCGGATCTACCCACAAATGGACGTCCCTGCAGATCTTCCTCCCGGCCCGGCCCCTCGCCCACGACCATTAATTCGGCGGCAGGGTCACCCTCCCCGAAGACCACGGTCGTCCGGCCGGCGGCAAGCGGGCAACGAGTACAGGACAGGGCGGTCCGTTCGACGTCGACAAGCCCTGGCACTTGACCTATCGTACCGGCCTACCCGGCTCCGCCCGCCGACTCCGCGTCGGTTGCTACCGTCTAGACGCGGGATCGCACTGTTCCCGTTTTGCGTCAACGAAGGTCGTGAGGCCGGTGACCACCACTCCACCACACGAGCCCTGGGGGCAATCTTCCCCGGACGACCCGGACCGGGGCGGCCCTCCCCCCCCTCCTCCGGGCTACCAGCCACCCCCGCCGGGGAACTACCCGCCGCCTCCTCCCCCGCCAGGCGGGCCAGGCAGCTATCCCCCGCCTGGCAGTTATCCGCCGCCGGGCAGCTATCCCCCGCCGGACAGCTATCCCCCGCCAGGGGCGGGCGGGCCCGGCGGCTCTCCCTCGCCGGGCAGCTATCCCCCGCCAGGGCCTGGCGGACCCGGGAACTATCCGCCACCACCTCCGGGGGCCGGTGGCCCCGGGAACTATCCCCCTCCCCCGCCGGCCGGCGGGCCGGGTAGCTATCCACCACCGGGACCTGGCACCTATCAGCCGCCCGGAAACTATCCGCCTCCCCCGCCCGGAGCCGGCGGCCCGGGCAATTACCCCCCGCCACCGCGTTCCTGGACGGAACCGGGGGCCGGATGGCAACAGCCCGGCGGGGGGTGGCAGCAACCCGGGCCCGGCTGGGGGGGATCGGATGGACGCCCGGCCGGATACCTGGCGGGCTGGTGGCGACGGGTCGGTGCCACCGTGATCGACGGGATCCTGGTCGGCGTCGTCGCCGCCATCATCCTCGGGATCGCCGGGGTGAGCAGCGGAGGCGCCCGTTTTCTGGAGATCGTGATCCAGATCATCTATCTGATCGTGCTCCTGGGTGGCAACCGCGGCCGCACGGTCGGCAACCTGGCGCTCCGCACCCGCACCATCGACGGCCGGAACGGTCAACCGTGCACCTACGACCGGGCTGTGATTCGTACCCTCGTCGAGGTGGTCCTGGCCATCACCGTGATCGGTGGCATCGTGGACATCCTGTGGCCCCTCTGGGACCAGCAGAACCAAACCCTTCACGACAAAGCGGCGGGAACGATCGTGCTGCGTACCGACTCCTAGTAGCTGGCTGGCCGCGCAGGTCCGCCGGTGGGTCGACCCACGGGCGGGATTATCTGACACGAACCGTGCCCTCGGGAGGGGTCAGGTCGCTTTGCTGGCGCGAATTGTGCCCACTTGAACCGTGGCGCGCGACAGTGAAACTCCGGGCACCCACGTTTTGGGCCCAATTCGCGTCAGAGTTCGTACGGCCCGATGGCCACCGCGGCGGGATGAAAGCGGACGGCGCCTCGATTTCGACCCACAAGGACCGGCGCGGGGGCGCCAGCAGGTAGAGGGTAGGGGGCGCGGGACGCCGATCAGCCGCGAGCGCTGGCGGGGGCAGGCTGGACCGGCGGCACCGCGTCGAGGACGGCCTGCTCGACCACCCAGGCGGCGAGCGTCCGCACCGTTTCCAGCGGCGCCTCCACCTCGCCCGTAGCCGCCGCCACCAGCGCGTCGCCGTCGCCCCCGGTGTGCACCGGGTCCAGGGCCCGAGCCAGACCGTCGTGGCCGGACTGGGCCAGGCGCAGGCAGCCCACCTTGTCGACCCTGGCGTTGGTGACGATGATCCCGATGGTGGTGGCCTGCAGGAGGTCCGGATCGTCGGCCCGCCCCCCGGCCGCGCCGTCCTCGCCTCCTTCTGATGTCTCCCCCGCCGGGGACGGCTGGACCGGGGGGCGGACAGGAATGCGTGGCTCCGTCATTGGCACGCCCGGCAGCCGGGGTTCACCGACGGCGTTGACCGCGAGAAGGGCCGCCACCACCACGTCGCCGTGGCGGACGACGGCGCTGCCGAGGCCCCCGGGGCGGCCGGCCTGGGGCCCGGCCCACTTGCCGACGGTGGCGCCACATCCGGCGCCGACCGGCCCCGACTGGATGACGCCACCGCCCGCCCCGGCCGCGACGCAGGCCGCGTAGCCCTCGTCCGGTCCGGGTCGGACGCGGGGATCGCCGACGCCCAGGTCATACAGCACCATCCCCACCACGATCGGGACCGGACCCCCTCTGGTGGGATGCCCGAGGCCGCGTTCCTCGCACCACCGCATCACGCCGTCGCACGCCGCCAACCCGAAGGCCGATCCGCCGGTGAGCACAACGGCATGAACCGCCTCCACCATCCGACCCGGTTGGAGCAGCGCCCACTCCCGCGTGCCCGGCGCGGCGCCGCGAACTTCGCCCGATGCGGTGGTGCCAACCGGCAGCACGACCACGGTGCAGCCCGTCCGCGCCGACGGCTGGGTCCAGTGACCAACCCGTACCCCGGGGATCTCGGTGATCACGAGACACCGCCGGGGGCCCCAGTCGCCCCCTCGCCGACATGGACTCGCGGCACCCGACTGCTCACCCCGCAGACCACCTCGTACGCAATCGTGCCCGTCCGGAGCGCCCAGTCCCACGCGGTGATGGTCTCGGATTCCTGGCTGCCGATCAGGACCACCTCGTCACCGACCGTCACCGCGGTGCCCGCTCCGCAATCGACCATCAGCTGGTCCATGGTCACCGTGCCCGCGATAGGCCGGCGTTGGCCGCCGATCAGGACCTCACCCCCGACCGCGGCCAGGGCCCGGGTCACGCCGTCGGCGTAGCCGATCGGGACGGTAGCGATCACCGAGTCGCGTTCGAGCCGGTAGCGCAGCCCGTACGACAACCGCTCCCCCGAACGGAGGGTGCGGACATGCGACACCCGGGCTTTCAAGGACAGAGCGGCACGCAGTCGGGTGGCCGGGCAGCGGTCGATGCCGGTCGGGTCCGGAGCCAGGCCGTACAGGGCGATCCCGCACCGGACCAGGTCATAGCGGCTGGCCGGATGCCACATGGCGCCCGCCGAGTTGGCCGCGTGGCGAAGCGCCGGTCGAACGCCGGCGCCGGTCAGGGCGTCGAGCGCGGCCTGATAGCGGGCCACCTGCCCCGCGGTATACGGGTCGTCGACCTCGTCGGCGACGGCCAGGTGGGTCCAGAAACCCTCCAGAGCGAAATGGCTGTCGCCGGCCACGGCCCGGGCCAGTGCCACGGCCTGTTCGGCGTCGGCGCCGACCCGGTGCATCCCCGTGTCCACTTTCACGTGTACGGCGCAGCGCCGATCGGGGCCGGCGGCCTGAACCGCCGTCCGCAAGGCGTCCAGGCCGGCGGGGGTGTAGATCGTCGGCGTCAGCGTCCCCGCCACCACCTCCGGCATGGCGCCGGGTGGTGGCTGGCTCAGGAGCAAGACCGGAGCTGTGATGCCGGCGGCTCGCAACTCCAGTCCCTCTTCGACCAGGGCCACGGCCAACCAGGTGGCTCCTCCCTGGAGGGCGGCCCGGGCCACCTCGACCGCGCCGTGCCCGTAGGCCCCGGCTTTGACGACGGCACACAGGCGGGCCGGTGCGGCGACCTCGGCGAGCACGCCAGCGTTGTGCCGAATGGCGCCCAGGTCGATCTCGGCCCAGGCCCGCCGTTGCTTCCCGATGGGGGGAAATCCGCCCGCGTCGGCGGGATTCGACGCTGACCCCCCCAGCTTCCCGGTCAAGAAACCGCCCCGACGGTCTGGCCGTCCCGCCGGCAGGGTCTCATCACTCCCGGTCGACCGTGCGGGAAAGCCAGGTCGCCAACAGATCCGGCAAGTCGCCGGCCACCAGACCCTCCGATCGGCCGAGCGAGGCGGCCCGTCCGTGGCAGTGCGCCGCCAGCGCGGCGGCTGCAGGGGCGGGCAGTCCTCGGGCCAGAAAGGCCCCAATGGCACCCGAGAGCACGTCGCCCGTTCCGGCCGTCGCCAGTCGGGGCGACCCGGCGTTGACCAGCAGCACCTCGCCCCCGGGATCGGCGACCACCGTGGTTGACCCTTTTAGCAACACGACGGCGCCGGTCCGGGCCGCCACCTCCCGCACATCCGCGATCCGGTCGTCGGCCGGGGGCCGCCCCACCAGCCGGGCGTATTCGCCCTCATGCGGGGTGAGCACGAGCGGACCGGAGCGGGACCTGGCCAGACTGGCCACCGTGTCGAGGTCGCCCAGGGCCCGCAAGGCGTCGGCGTCCACCACCGCCGGGACCGACGACAGGCCAAGGAGGCGGGCCACCTCGGACTGCCGGCCGGCCCCGCCCGTCACCTTCTCACCCAGGCCCGGACCGACCACCAGGGCCCTGACCCGCTCGAGCCCGGGGGCCACCTCATCCGCCCAGCCCTCGGCCGGCAGGCGACGGGTCACGTACTCCCCCGGCGGCAGACCGCCGCCGGGCGGCGCACCGGGAACCCCGACCAGGGTGTAGCCCGCCCCGGCGTGCATGGCGCCACGGGCCACCAGCCACGGGGCCCCGTACATATCCGGCGAGCCGGCCACAATCTGCACCGCGCTCTGCCACTTGTGCGCCTCGCGAGGCCGGGCCGGCCACCTGCGGGCCACGTCGGAGTCGGTCACCAGCCAGGCCGTCGCGGCCGCGGCGGCCAGTGAGCCGAGGCTGATGTCGGCGACCTCAATCGCTCCGGCCTGATCGGGCCCGGCGCCGAGCAACAACCCGGGTTTGTAGGCGGCGAAGGTTACGGTTCGATCGGCCCGGACCGAGGTGGGTGCGGCCGCCGACGCGGGCGCCGCGGCCGGCGAGGGGGCCACGGGCCGGCCGGTCACCCCCGAGAGACCAGAGGGAATGTCGACCGCCAGCACGAGCGCCCCGCCAGGATCCGGCGGTGCGTAGGGACGGCTCAGGCCGGTGCCGTACGCAGCATCGATCACCAGGTCGGCGGAGGGCAGCCGCTCGCCCCCCTTGAGGTCGGCGGCCTCGACCACCGAAACGGCCGCCCCCCGACGGGCCAAGAGGCGGGCGGCTACCCGCCCGTCGGCGCCGTTGTTACCCCGGCCCGCGACGACAACCACTCGCCGTCCGTAGGCCCCATCGAGCATCCGGCGGGCGACGTTGGCCACCGCAGAACCCGCCCGTTCGATGAGCAGGTCGACGGCCTCCGGAGCCTTCCGGTCCACCTCGGCCATCTCCGCCGGGGTCAGGACCGGAATCACGCCACGGCCGCCACCACGGCCGAAGCGACCGTCGCGGTGTGGGTGATCGACAACAACCAGGTGCCGACGCCCCGCCGGGAGGCCAACGACGCGGCCCGGCCCGTCACCAACAAATCCGGCGAGCCGCCCGGGGCTCGTACCACCTCCACGTCGGCCCAGCCGAAGGCGCCTAACCCGACGCCGAGGGCCTTCATGACCGCTTCCTTGGCGGCAAAGCGGGCGGCCAGCGACGGCACCGGGTTGGCGAGTCCGGCGGCGTAGCGCTGCTCGCCCAGGGTGAACAGCCGGGGCGCCAGGCCGGGTCGCCGGGCCAGGATCTCGCCAAAGCGGGGAATGTCCACCGAGTCGATCCCGATGCCAAGGAGGGCGCCTTTCACGCCGATCAGGCGGGCGGCCGGCGCCACCGCCGGGCGAGCTCGTAGACGGGAACGGTCAACAGGTCGATCACGGCCTCCTGGCCGAGCCGCTCATCGTCCATGAACGGCTCCGTCTCGGTGACGGCATCGGCCAACGCCGAGTAACGGGTGCGGTACCCGACGAGGACCCGTTTGGCGGCGTCCCAGGCCAGCTGCTCGTGAAAACGAACGTGCAGCAGCGTCATCCCGACTACCTGCCGGCCCTTGTGCTCGGGTACCAGGATCACCGGGCGACCGTCGCTGGCGCCCCGTGCCACCGTCACCTCCCGTTCCTCAGCGGCGCGGTGCTTGGTGCCGAGCAGCCGGTGATCGGTCGCGGTGCGGGATGGAGGCAGCGTCATCGAGATACCGCCACGGTCGATGACCGCGACCACCGGGGATTCCGGCGAGGGCCAGTCGATCCGGTAGCGGGTGAATCCGGTCACCTCGGCGACGCCTTCGTGAAGAGCGCCGAGGGTGCGCAGGGCCTTGTAGCCGAGGGAGTCGGGGGCCGCCCCAACTGCGAGGGTGCTCTTGACCAGGGGCACGCTGAAGAGCACGTCCTCGCTGCGGGAGATCCCGACGGTGACCGTCTTGGCCTGGTGCTTCACGGCGTCGACGGGGCGGGTGAGCTCGTCGATGCCGTGATTGAGGGCTTCCAGCAGGTCGTCGATCAGGGCGCTCGGCGCCCCGATCTTGCCGGACTCGAGTTCGTACCCTTCGAGCGGCAGCACGCCGGTGGCATAGCGAAGCAGCGAGACCAGGTGCACCGCGGTGGCCGCCTCCAGGTTCCCGTTGTAGCTGCCCTGCCGCACGCCGTCGAGAAAGGGCTGGCTGGCCCGGTGCAGGTCGGGTCGCAGCCGTTCGATCAGCTGATCGGGTCCGGTGCGCACGGCGGCCTCGATGGCGGCCCGTGCTTCACGGAGCGGACGGGCCTGGGCGTCGATCGACAGGGCCGCCTCATAGCCGAACAGGTGGCCGACCATGGCCGACAGCACGAAGGCCACGTCGGGATCGGTTGCCGGGACCGTCACCACATCCAGGGCGGCGGCGCGGAAGCGCTCCGCCTCGCCCTCGGCGGCGATGACCACCGGGGCCGCCTTGTGGGCCCGGTAGATGGCTATTTCCTTGGCCACGTCGTCGGCGTTCGGGCCGCGGAGTCCCGCCGCGCAGACCAGGATCAATGGTTCGGACGAGAGGTCGATGTGCTTCTTGTCCTCGGTGGCATCACTGGAGATCGAGCGGTAGCACAGCTCGGACAGCTTGATGCGCACCTCGGAGGCCGCCACCCGGTCCGGTCCGCTGCCCACCACCGCCCAGTAGCGCCGGGACGGTGCCACGGATGCTGCGATCCGGCCGATCTCCTCCCGGTCCGCCAGCACCTGGCGCATGGCGTCCGGCAAGGTCCGCAGCGCCCTCAACACCCGATCGACGTGGCCGGCCACGGCGGGGCTCTGGCCGCCGGACGCCGCCGCCGCGAGGGCACCCGCGAGGAGCCAACCGGCGGCGACCTGCGCATAGAAGGCCTTCGTCGAGGCCACGCTCATCTCCACATCCCGGCCGTCCGAGGTGTAGAAGACCCCGTGGGCCTTGGCCGCCAGGTCGCTGTTCCGCCGATTGACGACCGCGACCACGTGGGCGCCGCGGGTCCGGGCCAGGTCCACGGTTCGATTGGTGTCGGTCGTGGTACCCGACTGGCTGATGGCGACGATCAGGGTGTTGCTCATGTCGTCGCTGAGCCCGAATCCGGACAGCTCCGTGGCGGGCAGGGCGGTGACCGCCACCGCGGGCACGAGGGCGCCGATCGCCGCCGCCACGGCCTGGCCGGCCACCGCGGCGGTTCCCTGGCCGATGACGAGCACCCGCTCGATGGACCCCTCGGCGAGGGCTCGGGCCACGGCCGGCGGGACGGTGTCCTCACCGACCCGCACCTCCAGTCGGCCGTCGGCGGCGACCGCGATCTTTCCCCGCAGGGTCTTTCGCAGCGAGGCCGGCGCCTCGGTGAGCTCCTTGAGGAGGAAGTGGTGAAAATGGGCCCGGTCGATGTCTCTCGTGGTGATCTCGGCCGTGATCACGTCCTGCTCGTCGACAGGGAGGGAGCCCCCGTCGTAACGGGACCGTCGTATTCCCCCGACCCGCCCGGCGGCTGACCGCTGTAACGCGACCACCTGACCCTGGGTTGTCTCCCCGTCCATCCGCACATACCGGGGGGTTTCCTCGACCAGACCATAGGGTTCGCTCGCCACCACAAAGGCGTCTTCGGCCAGGCCGATGTAGAGAGACTGTCCCGACCCGCAGAGCGCCAGGTAGAGCTGATCCGGTTCTGTTGCCGTGGCCGCGGCGATCGCCACCGAACCGTCGAAGCGGGCGACGGTGCCGCGGAAGGCGTCGTCCATGGAGGATCCCTCGGCCATCCGCCTGGACACGATGGTCGGGATCACCTTGGCGTCGGTCGTGATCTCGGGCGGCAGGAGCAGGCCCTCGGAGAGCCGCAGATCAGCGTGGTTGTCAACGTCGCCGTTGAGGGCGGCGATGACGTAGGGACTCTCGGTGGCGACAACCTCTTCGGAGTTGAGCGGATGGGCGTTGGGCTCCGAGATCAGGCCCACGCTGGCCCAGCGGGTGTGCCCCACGACCATCGCCCTCGAGTCCGGCGCGGCCAGGGCTCGAGCCAACAGCACGTCGCCCCGGATGGCCGCCCGCAGAGCCTTGACGTTGTCGCCCAGCTCGCCGATCTCAGCCGCGGCCTTGTAGACGAAACTGAGGCAGCCATCGGTGGCGCGCAGGGCGCCCGACTGGAACAGCGGATCGCTATCCCGCCCCGCCACCAGGGCCTGAACCGAAGGGCTGGCGAGGTCAAGTTCGTGGCCGGCCACCAGTACGTGGAGTCCGGCCGAGTCCCGGCCCCGCACCTCCAGACGATCAAGAGAAGTCAGGGCCACGTGGATGGCCCACCATCCGTCCAGCGAACCGGCCGGTCCTTCGGGCAGCAGGGCGGCCACCCCGCGGGCCAGGCCCAGCCGATCCCGCTCGATGGCCCACCAGGAGTCCTTGAGGGCCACCAGGGCCACGTTGAGATTTTCCTGTTCGGAGGGCTGGAGCTCCAGCGACCCGCGGTCGAGCTCGGCCTCGAGGCGGGCCAGTTCGGCCCCGATCCGGGTAGCCCGGATTGCGACCCTGTCGACGGTGACGCTCTCGCCCAAAAGGCATCGCAAGCCGGGAGTGCCGTGTAGCTGGCGGTCGACCTCCTGCATGTCGGCCAAAGCTCGCTGCAACGGCGACAGGCCGGACCTGGAGAGGTCACAGCCGGTCAGCAACCCGAGGGCGTCGTCGAGGGCGACGTATACCAACGCGGGATCGGGTGCCGGTCGTGTGGATGGTTGTCGTACGACAGCGACGATCCCGCACATGCGAAGCAAGGGTACCGGTCGCGGTGCCCTCCGATCACTGACCTGGCCGCCGATGTGCACACTCTGCGTCTTTACCTGCCGTGCAAGTTTGCTACGGTGGGGCGGGTGGCCGTGCAGCTGGAGACCTCCCGCCGGGAGCGCAAGAAGCAGGTCACCCGCCAGGCGCTGCACGAAGCGGCGTTCGTCCTGGTGGAGGAGCATGGCCTGGCCGCGGTGACCGTCGAGGCCATCGCCGACCGGGCCGACGTCGCCACCCGGACCTTCTTCAACTACTTCTCCTCCAAGGAAGAGGCGGTCCTCGACCGGGACCCGGGCCGACCGGAAGCCCTGCGCCAGGCCCTCCTCGATCGCCCCGCGGCCGAGGACGCCCTGACCGCCTTGCGCCTGGTCATGGAAGAGCTGGTGGCCAAGGAGATCCTCGACGGCGAGCACCTCTTGCGGCGGATGCGTCTGATCCGTTCGGAGCCGTTGCTGCGCGGCGCCATGGCGGCCATGCACGATGAGATCGAGGAGGCCCTCGTCGCCGCCGTCGCCCAACGGACCGGCCAGGATCCCATCCTCGACCTCTACCCGGCGCTGGTGGTGAGCGCCGGATTGGCGGCGTTCAAGGTGACGCTCTTGCGCTGGAGCGACCAGGGCGGGCAGGTGGCCTTCGGCCGGGTCCTGACCGCCGCCTTCGATCGGCTGGGCGTGGGGCTCGCCGACGCCGGAGCCCGCCGCTCGTGAATGCTGTCGCGGAAGCCCCGCCCGACGCCCAGGCCACCTACACCCACCGGCAGATCATGCTGATCATGTCCGGGCTGATGATGGGATTGCTGCTGGCCGCGCTCGACCAGACCATCGTCACCACCGCCCTGACCACCATCAGCCGGGATTTTCACCGCCTCGACCTCTACAGCTGGGTGATAACCGCTTACCTGTTGACGTCCACCGCCAGTACCCCGTTGTACGGCAAGCTGAGCGATCAGTTCGGCCGCAAGCTGGTCTTCCAGATCGCGGTGGTGATCTTCCTCATCGGCAGCGTCCTGTCGGGGCTCAGCCAGAGCATGATCCAGCTGATCCTCTTCCGGGGCATCCAGGGTCTCGGTGCCGGTGGGCTGATGACCCTCGCCATGGCGATCGTGGGCGACGTCATCCCGCCCCGTGAACGGGGCCGCTATCAGGGCTATTTCGGGGCGGTGTTCGGCATCTCGAGCATCATCGGCCCCCTGATCGGCGGATTCCTGGTGGACCAGGCGTCCTGGCGCTGGGTGTTCTACGTCAATATCCCGGTCGGCGTGGTGACCCTGGTCGTGATCAACCGGGTGCTGCACCTCGAGCAGCGCCGTCGCAAGGCCAAGATCGATGTGCTCGGATCGGTGCTGATCGTGTCGGGGGTGTCCCTGTTCCTGATCGGCGTGCAGAGTGCCGGGACCGCGGCCCGGATCACCACCGCGGCCGCCCTGTACGGCGTCGCGGGGTTGCTGCTGATCGGAGTGTTCGTGTGGTGGGAGACCAAGGCCGCCGAGCCCATCGTGCCACTGCGTCTCTTCCGCACGCGGGTGTTCAGCGTGGCCAACACGCTGTCGTTCATCACCGCCACCGTGATGTTCGGGGCCATGATCTTCCTGCCGCAGTACTTCCAGCGGGTCCGTGGCATCAGCCCGACGCTGTCCGGCCTGCGGCTGGTGCCGATGCTGGCCGGCATGCTGCTGACTTCGATCGGCTCGGGCCAGCTGATCTCCCGGATCGGCCGTTACAAGGTGTTCGTGGTGGTGGGGACGGGGATCCTGACCCTGGGGCTGTTCTGGATGACGACCATCGAGGTCAACACCAGCGGGTGGGAGCTGGCCGCCATGTTGTTCGTGGTGGGCTGCGGTCTCGGGCTGTTCATGCAGACGCTGCTGCTGGTGGTGCAGAACTCGATCCCCTACGAGGACATGGGCACGGGCACTGCGGCCGTGACCTTCTTCCGCACCCTCGGCGGCGCGGTCGGGTCGGCCGTGCTCGGAGCGATCCTGATCGAGCAGGTCCGGACGACCGGGCTGCACTACGTCAGGCAGTACGGCCCGTCGGAAGGGGCGCTGCAGGCCTTCACCCATGGAATGACGACCGCCTTCCTCTACACCGTGCCGGTGGCGGCGGTGGCGTTCGGGCTGTCATTCCTGCTGCGCGACGTCCGGTTGAAGACTTCCGTCGGGAGTCCGGGTAGCCCCCGGGAGGTGCCGGCGGGCGATGGCGATGGCGATGGCGGGGGCATGGCGGGGGCGCTCGGGGTCGAGGTCGGGGTGGCGTCGGCCTCCGAGTCCGCCGCGGCTGGCGGGGCCGGCCCCAATGGCGCAGCTGTCGCCAACGGTCACCCCGGCCGGGCCGCGCCGACCGGTCCGCGGACGCCGCCCGAAGCGGCCGTACCGACGGCGCGCCTGGAGCCACCAGGGTTCTGACGTCAGGGGTCGTCCCGGCGCGGGTGGGCCGGGGCTAGGCCGGACCGTCGGCGCCGTCGCGCCCTCTTGCAGCGTGGCGCGCACCGCGTCAGCCAGCCGGCCGGCCGCCTCCTCGGCGAGGTCTTCCGTCCTGGCCTCGACCATGACCCTCACCAACGGTTCGGTACCGCTCGGTCGCAGCAGCACCCGACCCTCGTCGCCCAACTCGGCTTCGACGGCCCGGACTTCCGACCACACTCGTTCGGCGTCTTTCAGGGCGTTCGGGTTGGCAACCGCCACGTTGCGCAGCACCTGCGGGAGCCGGTCCATGACGCCGGCGGCCAGCGCCGACAGCGGCCGGCGGGCCCTGACCACCAGGTCCAGGAGCAGGAGCCCGGAGAGGACGCCGTCGCCGGTGGTCGCCAGATCACGGAAGATCAGATGGCCGGACTGCTCGCCCCCCACCATCCAGTCGTGGGCCTCGAGGGCTTCCAGTACGTAGCGGTCGCCGACCTGCACCTGGTGCACCTGCACGCCGGCCGCACCCATAGCCAGATGAAAACCCAGATTGGTCATTACCGTCACCACGACGGTGTCCCCCGCCAGCCGGCCCCTCCGGCGCAGGTCCAGGGCGAACAGGCCGAGAAGCCGGTCCCCGTCGACGACAGCACCCGTCTCGTCCACCGCGATCACCCGGTCGGCGTCCCCATCGAGGGCCAGGCCCACCTCGGCGCCTTTCCGGACCACCGACGCGGCCAGGTGGGAAGGGTCCGTGGACCCGCAGGCGGCGTTGATGTTGCGGCCGTCGGGGGAGGCAGCCAGAACCTCGACCACGTCGGCTCCGGCGGCCGTGAGAATCTCGGCGGCCGTGGACACCGCGGCGCCATTGGCACAGTCGATGACGACCCTTACACCCGCGAGCTGACGCCCTTCGAGCGCCGCCACCACGCGACGGCAGTACCAGCCGCGGGCGTCGGGATCTGCGTACACGCGGCCCAGTTGGTCAGCCGAAAGCGCCGGCCCCGCTTCGGGCTCGAGACCGGCCGGCGGAGTCGCGGTCAGACGGGCCAACTCCGCCTCCACCGCCTGCTCCTCCGCATCGCTGAGCTTCCGCCCTCCGGGCGCGAACAACTTGATCCCGTTGTCGAAATACGGGTTATGTGAGGCCGAGATGACGGCGGCCGCGGCGCCGCGGGCGGCCGCGACCGTGGCCACGCCCGGCGTCGGCAGGACTCCGAGGTCCACGACGTCCGCCCCGTCGCCGGCCAGCCCGGCGGTGAGGGCGGCCTGCAGCATGGGGCCCGACCACCTGGTGTCGCGCCCCACCAGGAATGCGGGCCGCTCCCCAACTGTCGCGGCCCCGAGAACCCGCGCCGCGGCCCGGCCGAGCGCGACCACCAGTTCCGGCGTCAGCTCGGATCCGGCGACGCCCCGAATTCCGTCCGTCCCGAATCGCAGTGACACGATCCGGCCGGCGCTATCGCTTGGAGTACTGCGGCGCCTTGCGGGCCTTCTTCAGGCCGTATTTCTTCGACTCCTTCTCCCGGGCGTCGCGGGTGAGGAAACCGGCCCGCTTGAGGGGGAGCCTGAGATCCGGCTCCAGCTCGGCCAGGGCCCGGGCGATACCCAGACGCAGGGCGCCGGCCTGGCCCGATACTCCGCCCCCACCCATGGTGGTGTCGATGTCGTAGACCAGGGTCTGCTCAACCAGCCGCAGCGGCTCGGTGATGATCATCCGGTGGGTCGCCGACGGAAAGTACTCCTCAACGGGCCGTCCGTTGACGGTGATGGCGCCGCTACCGGGGCGCAGGCGAACGCGCGCCACTGCCGCCTTCCGGCGGCCGGTGGACTGAATCAACGGCTTGAGCACAGCTCGGCGCTACTCCTTGGTCGTAGGTCTGGTGTGAGGGAGGTAAGGGTTGGGGGCCTTCGGGCGGCGAGACCGGGCTCGGTCAGGACGTCCGGTGGGTCCGGGGGTCGACGGGTAGGGGGACCGGTGTCTGGGCCGAGTGCGGGTGGGTGGGGCCGGCGTACACCTTGAGCTTGCGGATCATGTGCCGTCCGAGCGGGCCCTTCGGCAGCATGCCTTTGACCGCCCGACGAAAGGTCTCCTCGGGTTGCTTGACCAGCAGTTCGGCGTAGGTGCGGCCCGACAGCCCGCCGGGATAGCCGGAGTGGCGGTAGTAGATCTTCTTGGCGGCCTTGTCTGCGGTCATCTGAATCTTGGCCGCATTCACCACGATCACGTGATCGCCAGTGTCCAGGTGGGGGGCAAATATCGGCTTGTGCTTGCCTCGCAGGACCCGGGCCACCTCGCTCGCCAGCCGGCCGAGAACGGCGCCATCAGCGTCGACCTCGTACCAGAGGCGCTGGACTTCGGCGGACTTCGGGGAATAGGTACGCACGTGGATTGACCTCGGGGTAGGTGCCGTTCGGCGGGCTGGGCAGCCGGAGAGCAGGACGCGCCGCAACCGCACCAGGCCGACCGAGCAGCCTAGACGATCCGCCGGCGCGGCGGCAATCGGCGCCTACCGACCTCCATACGCGCCGGAGGCGCCCCCCGGGAAGGGCGCCTCCAGTCTGCGGTTACTGATCAACGGGGTGGGGCCGGTCCTCCGACCCGCTCGGTCAGTTTTGCGAGGGGGCGGCGGCAATCGGCTCGGTCGGAACGCCCGACATGACCTGGACCTTGCGGGGCTTCGAGGCCGCCGACACCGGGATGTGCAGCGAAAGGACGCCCCGGTCGTAGTGGGCCTCGATGTGCTCGGTGTCGAGGTTGTCGCTCAGGTAGAGCTTGCGCTCGAAGCGCCCCTGCGGCCGCTCGGCGATCACCACCTGGTCGCCCTCCTCGGGGGTCCACTGCCGCTCGGCGGCTACCGACAGCACGTTCTTCTCCACCGTCACCTCGACCGACGCCGGATCCACGCCGGGCAGGTCGAAGTTCACCGTGAAGTGGTCACCGGTGCGGAACGCATCGACCCGCATCATCCGGGGCGTCTGGTTGCGGCGGCTGAACGAACCATCGGTGAAGCGGTCAAGATCTCGGAAAAATGGATCAAAACTGGTTAACAGGGACATTTCCACTACCTCCTCGTAGGCCTTCTACCACGATCGATCATAGCTTAGTTGATAGCCTAACGCTCAGATTTTCCCTCACCGATGTTAGAAGTAGCGACGAAGCTCCTGGTCCACCCCTCTCCAGGGCGGTGTGGTGCCGGTTGGCTGGCCGGGTTGGTGCCCTCCGCTCGACGTGCTTATTGTGGGAACAGTGAAGGTCTTCGCCACCCAGGTGCTGGGGAAAACCGACCTCGGTTCACCCCACGGAGTCACCGGCCAGGATCACTGGGTCCGGCAGTTGTGGCACATCACCTACATCTTCTCGGTGCCGATCGGACTGCTCGTCATCGGCGGCATCCTCTGGTGCGTCATCCGCTACCGCGTCCGGCCGGGACACACCAGGAGCCCCGAGCAGTTCCAGTACCACATACCCATCGAGCTCACCTACACCATCGTCCCGCTCATCATCGTGGCGATCGTCTTCGGCTTTGCCTACAACGCCGAAAACCACGTGAACAAGGTCAGCAGTAACCCGGACGTGAGAATTGAGGTCCAGGGTTTCCAGTGGGGCTGGCGCTTCATCTACCCCAACGGGCACGCCGAGCTCGGCACCGTCTCCAACGAGCTCGACATCAACTCCGAGGCCAATCTGCCGGTGCTCTACATGCCCGCGGGCCGGACGGTCCAGCTCCACCTGGTGTCGCTCGACGTCATCCACACCTTCTACGTGCCCGAGTTCCTGTTCCAGCGCGACATGATCCCCGGGATCAACAACGTCGTCGACTTCAATGTGATCAAACCCGGCATTTACAATGGCCAGTGCAACAACATCTGTGGCGAGTATCACGCCTACATGCGTTTCCAGGTGGACGTGATGCCGCAGGCTCAATATGACGCCTGGTACGCGAAGCAGAAACCGAACTCCACGACGACGGCGGGGGTGAATAGCAGCCCATGACCCTCATCCAGGATCGCCCCGAGGAACATCTGACGCCGGCGGTCGAGCCGGAACTGATGGAAATCATCCCCGGGCCTCGCCCGAGGGGTCTGGTCAAGTACATCACCAGCACCGATCACAAGCAGATCGGCCTCAACTACCTGGTCACGTCGTTTATCGGGTTCCTGTTCGCCGGGCTCCTGGCCGAGGGCATCCGCACCCAGCTGATCGTGCCCAACAACAACTTCGTCACCGAGAACGTCTACAACCAGCTGTTCACGATGCACGGCACGATCATGCTGTTTGTCTTCCTCGGTCCGTTCGCCTTCGCCGGCCTCGGCAACTACCTGATCCCGCTCATGATCGGGGCGCCGGACATGGCGTTTCCCCGGTTCAACGCCCTGTCCTACTGGCTGTACCTCGGGGGCTTCCTGCTGCTCGCCGGCAGCTTCCTCACCAACAACGGTGCCGCCAACTTCGGGTGGTTCGGTTATGCCCCCCTTACAGAATCGGTCCACGCACCCGGACCCGGCGCCGACCTCTGGATACTCGGCGTCGGCTTAACCGGATTCTCGGGGATTTTCACCGCCGTCAACATCATCACGACCATCTTCTGCCTGCGCGCCCCGGGCATGGTCATGTTCCGCATGCCCATCTTCGTGTGGAACCAGATGGTGACCATGTTCCTGATTCTGCTGGCCTTCCCCGTGCTCACCTCGGCCTTCGCCCTGCTCTGGATCGACCGCCACCTCGGCGGTCATTTCTACGATCCGAACAGGGGCGGCCAACCGATCCTGTGGCAGAACCTCTTCTGGTTCTTCGGCCATCCCGAGGTGTACATCCTGGCGCTGCCGTACTTCGGAATCGTGACCGAAGTCCTGGCCACCTTCTCGAGGAAACCGGTATTCGGCTACAAGGGGATGATCGCTGCCACCCTGTCGATCGGCGCCCTCTCCATGGGCGTCTGGGCCCACCACATGTACACGACCGGGGCGGTGCTCCTGCCGTTCTTTGCCGCCCTGTCCCTGCTCATCGCGGTCCCGACCGGCATCAAGTTCTTCAACTGGCTCGGAACCATGTGGCGCGGCACCCTGGTCCTCAACACGGCCGTGCTCTACTGCCTGGGGTTCATGGCCATGTTCCTTTTCGGCGGCATCACGGGAATCGTCCTGGCCCAGCCCGTACTGGACTTCCAGCTCCACAACACCTACTTCATCGTCGCCCACTTCCACTACGTGATGTTCGGCGGATCGGTGTTCGCCGGCTTTGCCGGGATCTACTACTGGTATCCCAAGTTCACCGGCCGCAAGCTCGACGAGAGAATGGGCAAGCTCAGCTTCCTGGTCCTCTTTATCGGCTTCAACCTGTGCTTTTTCCCGCAGCATGACCTCGGCCTGCGGGGCATGCCCAGGCGGATCGAGACCTATGGCGACTACCTGGGGTGGAACTTCCTCAACATGATCTCGAGCATCGGGGCCTACATCGCCGGCCTCGGCGTGTTCATCACGGTGGTCAACCTCATCTACTCCTATCGCAAGGGCGAGATCGCCGGCGACAACCCGTGGGACGCCCAGACGCTCGAGTGGGCCTGCTCGTCGCCGCCGCCCGACCACAACTTCGAGTCGTTGCCGCCGATCCGCTCGGAGCGCCCGCTCTGGGACGCCAACCATCCCGACGAGCTGACGAGGGTGGGGCACTGACGTGGCGGCCTTCCCGGCGGTCCACGTGATCGGCGGCGCGGGTGCGGCTTCCGCCCGCCACGGCCACAGCCAAGGCGACGGCCACCGCCGGAGTCGGCTCCGGCTCCGGCTCCGGCTAGTCCGGCGGGCAGGGGGGACGTCATGAAGGTCGAATGGCGGACCATTCTCGGCGCCTCCTTGTTCCTCGGCGCCACCGGCGCGGTGTACTGGGCGCTCAAGAACGAGCCGACCGAGTCTTCGGGCGTCGCCATGCTGATCTTTGGTTTCGCCGCCTACGCCCTGCTCTTCGGCTACCTCTTCGGCCAGTATATGAAGCGGCACCGGATCCCCCGCCCCGAGGACCGTTTCGACGCCACCTACGAGGACGGTGAGGGGACGGTCGGGTACTTCCCCTCCGCTTCCATCTGGCCTGCGGGGGCGGGGCTGGGACTGATTTTCGGGGTTGTCGGCCTGACCTTTGGACTGTGGTATCTCGTCCCCGGAGCCATCCTGTTCTTCGGGGCGGTAGCGGGTTGGGTTACCGAATCGGAGTACGAGGTCGACGTGCCCGACACCGAGGAGGAAGAGGAAGCCGCTGCGGCCCTGGGGCACCCCGGGCACCTGGATCCTATAGATCCTCATCTCGAGCACCTCGACTGAACCGGCGGGGCGACCGGGCGACCGGGCGGCGGGGCGGCTCAGGCGGGCCTGGGCGGACCCGGCCCGGCTGACAGAGCGCGGCACCGGGCCGGGGCACACCATCAGGCCTGACCGGCCCGGCCAGCCCCCCTGTCCCCGACCCAACTGCCCGTCACCCCTCTCGCTGGCCCTAGCGTTTGGCCCTCGCCGCCGCTTGTGGCGGTATTTCGAACACGAACCGCGCCCGGCCCTCTCGTGCCAACCCCCCAGGCCATTCGACCACGGTCGCCAGCGCCCCGACCCCGCCGGCGGATGCCAAACTGGGCGCGATCGGTAACCTTGGGCGCGGTAAGTGTCGAAATACGGCCACAAGCGCGCCCAGAACACCAAACGTGCCCAACGCTCACCCCGCGCCGCGCCGCAGTCCACCGACGACAGTGCGGGTAGCCACGACCCCGCCGGCGGCTCTCAAACTGGGCGCGATCGGTAACCTTGGGCGCGGTAAGTGTCGAAATACCTCCACAAGCGCGCCCACAACACCAAACGTGCCCAACGCCCACCCCCGACGGGCCCGCCCTCCCGGGACCCCCCCGTCGGGCTCCGCCGCACCCACTACCCTGGCCATTCGACCGCCTGAGCTGGGTGGGGGCACTCGGCCTGGGCGCGCCGTGCGGCGGGCGCCCGCCATGTAGCACGGGCCACTGGCCCGGAGCCCCGGGACGGCACAGCGGCGCACCGACGCACCACCACCCTCCCGCCAGCGGCGCCGACCGGGTTCTCAGTCGGAGGGTGTGGTCGCCTCGCCCACCGGTGCCGGCTTCTCAGCGCCGGCGCCGGCGCCCGCACCCCCGTCGCCGTCCCCGGCCCCGTGACCGTCACCTTCGGCCCCGTCGGCCCGGTCCGTCCCGTGCCCGTTCTCCCCGACCGCGCCATGGGCGCCATGGCCATTGCCGTGCATCTCGGCCAGGGTGTGATAGGCGCCGTCCGAAGTTCGGACGATGATGCCGCCAACGGGGCGCTGGATGGGATGGGAATGGGAGCGCTGAAGCGCCTGACAGGCCTTGTAGGCGATGATGAAGCCAACCACCGGCCCGACGAGCACGGAGTACTGGAGGATCTCGATCATCCGCTCGAACGGGATGTGAAGGCCGGCCGAGAGGATGTCGTCGGCGCAGGCGATGGTCAGCACCGAGAAGAAGATGATGGCCGCCACGCCGATGCCGGTCCGGAACGGTTTGTCGCGGGGGCGGTCAAGCAGGTTGTGCGCGCCGTAGTCGTTGTAGATCCGTTTGTCGATCCAGGGCCAGGCGTACATGATCGTGAACACCAGACCGGGGATCAGCAGGCCCGGGAAGAAGGGGTTGGGGATCTCGTGCCCGAAGGATCGGAACTCCCAGTGCGGCCACAGGCGGACTGATCCGTCCAGGAAGCCCAGGTACCAGTCGGGCTGGGCCCCTTCGGATACCTGGAAGGGGGTGTAGGGCCCGTAGAGCCAGACGGGGTTGATCTGCACCAGGCCGGCCAGGGCGAAGATGGCGGCCGACACGAGCATGGTCAGGCCCCCGGCCTTCATGGCGTACTGCGGCCAGATCCGGCTGCCCCGAATGTTGGTTTCGGTCTTGCCCGGTCCCGGGAAGTCGGTGTGCTTCTGGTGCCACAGGATCATGAGATGGGCCGTCAGCAGGCCCACGATGAGGGCCGGGAACAGGAACTCGTGGACTACGAACAGCCGTGGGATGAAGCCTGGGGCCGGGAAGCGTCCTCCCCACAGGTTGTAGACCAGCCACGTTCCGACCAGCGGGATGCTCTGGAGGATGGAGTAGATCACCCGGATCCCGGTGCCGGAGAGCAGGTCGTCAGGCAGCGAGTAGCCGGTGAAGCCCTCGAGGATGACGACCATCCACAGGGTCAGGCCGATGATCCAGTTGATCTCGCGCGGCTTGCGGAAGGCGCCCGTGAAGAAGATGCGGCAGAGGTGGAACAGGATGGCCGCCACGAAAATCAGCGCAGCCCAGTGATGGGCCTGGCGCATCACCAGCCCGAACCGCACGTTGAACGAGAGATTGATGACCGACTCGTAGGCGGCGCTCATGTGCTGGCCGTACAGGGGGGTGTAGACGTGCCCGCTGGTCGGGGCGTAGACCACGTCGGCGCCGGACGGGATGTAGAAGAAGGTCAGGTAGATGCCGGTGGCGATCAGGACGATGAGCGAGTCCATGCGCCACTTCGCCCATCATGAACGACCAGTGGTCAGGGAAGATCTTGTCCAGGACGGAGGTGAGGAACTTCGACGATCCGAACCGCTCGTCGACGGTGTCGAAGGCCGACTTGCCGATGGTGAAGCGCTTCCTGGCGGCGGCTCGCTCCTCGGTAGTGCTCATCCGCGGTTCCAGAACCCGGGTCCTACCGGCTCGGTGTAATCGCTTTGCGACACCACATAACCTTCGCTGTCCACGGTAAGGGGCAGCTGTGGCAGCGACCGCGGCGCCGGTCCGAAGACCGGCTTACAGTCGGCCAGCACATCGAAGGTCGACTGGTGGCACGGGCAGATGAGCTGCTTGTCGGCGGAGTTGTAGAGCCCCACCGGGCAGCCGGCATGGGTGCAGATCTTCGAGAACGCGACCAGGCTCCCGATGTTCCAGCCCACCCGCTCCGGCGGGATCTCGAACGGGCTGTCGCCCAGGTTCATCAGCAGCGTCGGGCTGAGGGCGTCGTCGGTCTGACCGTCGGGGAACACGGTCAGGATGCCGTTGGGGCCGATGTCGCCGGGACGCACCGGGATGCCGTCCACGGTGGTCGCCCGGCTGCCCTTGCCGCCACTTGGTCTGGTAGAGGTCGGTACCGGGGCGGGGCCCGAGGGACGCGAACGGGAAGAGAATCGCCAGCCCGAATACGGCGCCGACGGCACCCGAGCATCTTGAACAGGAAAGGTCGCCGGGCCATCGGTTCGACGCCGCGAACCAGCGACTCCGTCACCGCCCTCCGGTCCGCCTCGGCGCTGACGTCGTGGTGTCCCCGACTGGCGGTGACCTCGTGACCCGGGAGCAGGTCGCGGCCCCACAGGATCATTCCGACACCAAGCCCGAGGAAGGCGGCTCCCCAGAAGGAGCCCTGCACCGGAGCCGAGGCGTCCGCCACGTAGGCCGCGGCCAGCCCGATGGAGGAGAGAAGGGTCAAGGTCCAGCAGGCCGCGATACGCAGTTCCGCCCGCCGGGCGCCCCGGGGGTCGTCCTCGTAGCGCCAATGGGAGTCGTCCTGGCCCCGGGGGACGTCGTCGGGCCACGGTTCGTCGGGATCGATGCCGAAATGCCGCGGGTCGTGGCTGAGCGCGTGCTGAACGTCCTCGTCCGCGTGCTCTGCCGGTGAGGGCGAGGTGGGTTCGGAGCTGCGATCGCTCTCGGTAGTGGTCATCCTCGGGTCCCTATCATGCGCACCGCCAACCACAGGAAGCCAAATCCGAAGATGACCCCCACGAACCCCTCGGCCACAGGCCCGAAGTGGGAGATCCCGAGGCCTCCGGGATTGGCCGGCTGATGCAGATACTGCACGTAGTGGGCGATGGCAGACATCTCCTGCTCACTCATCTGGCTCGGGCTGAAGGTGGGCATGGGCTGCGGCCCGATCCGCATGGCTTCCGCCGTCTGGGTCAGGTTGGCGTTGTGCAGGCTGGGAATGACGTTGCCCTTGGAGAGCATCCCGCCCGCGCCGGCGGCCTGATGGCACGCCGCACAGTTTAGGGAGAATCCTGCCGACCCCTGCGACAGGGTGACGCAGCCCTTGGCCGGCGTCTTGGTCGGGCACAGAGGCTCGACGGTCGGGATGGTCGGGCCGAACACGTTGGTCTTGGTGATCACGGGCAGGGCGTTGACGTAGGCGACCAGCTGCCGGATCTGCAGTGGATCGAAGAACGGGCGGTGCCGGGACGCCTGGTTGCCGGGATTGTTGAGCGGCATCCGCCCGGTCGTCAGGTAGAAGTCAGCGGCCGCCGCCCCCACGCTGACCAGGGCGGGACCGGTCGCCCCTCCGCCCTGGTAGCCGTGGCAGCTCTGGCAGTGGGCCTGGTACAGCTCCTGGCCGGCGAGGATGTCGACCGGGTTGGTGCTCACCAGGTCGTTCTGGCCGCGGGCGGTGCCGGTGGTGAGGAAGAAGACCGAACCCAGTATGACGGCGAGGGCGATCAGCGCCAGCGGTCCGGCCAGCCAGCGACGGGACCTGAGGGAGCGGAGAGAGGAGGGGGTCACGCTCATTTGAGCACGAAGATGGCCAGGAACAGGGCGACCCACACCACGTCCACGAAGTGCCAGTAGTAGGAGAGGAACTCTATCGATGGGACGGTCCGATGGCCGAACCGCCGGGTTTTCAATGCTCGTATGCCGATGATGATCATGCCGACCAGGCCGCCGAGCACGTGGAGAAAGTGGAAGCCGGTCAGCGTGTAGAAGGCCGACCCGTAGGCGTTGGAGTCGATCCCGAAGGGACGGCCCAGGTAGTCCGAGATCTGCAGTCCCTCGAAGAGACCGCCCAGGCAGAAGGTCAACACCAGCCACCCGAGGAAGCCCCACCGGCTGCCCATGATGGCCCGGTGCACCCCGTACTGCATGGTGAACGAGGAGAGCACCAGCAGGATGGTCGCCACCAACACCGGGGTCACATCGAGGACGTCGCCGACCGGCGGCCAGGGCTGCGTGGTGGAGCGCAAGCTGAAGAACGCCGCGAACAGGCCGGAGAAGAACATCAGCTCCGACGCCAGCCACACGATCACACCCACCTGCAGCAAGTGGGGTCGATAGCGGGAGGGGTCGACGGGCCTGATCTCAGGCGTGGGGACGGCAACGGCGCCGCCGGTTGTCGAGAGGACACTCACCGACCCCATTTCTACACAACCCGTCGCCGCGATCCCAAACCGACAGAGTCCGGCCCCGACAAGGCCCCCCATCGGACCGGATGCCGCGCCTGGACCGGCCGGCAGTAACCTGAGCAGCCGATGGACCTCCGACGTCGACCGGCGCCAGAGCTGATGCCATGACGCCGTCCGACGTCGTCACCCAGGCCATCTTCTCTCCCGTCCCCCTGGCTCTCATCCTGGTGCTGGGCGGGTGGTATCTGCGCTCGGTGCGCCGGCTGGCGGCGCGAGGGGAAGCGTGGCCGGCGGTCCGAACCGCGTCGTTTTGCCTGGGCGAGCTATCGCTCGCCTTCGGCCTGCTCTCGGGCATCGCGGCCTACGACAGGATCTTCAGGGTCGTCGCCGCCCAGCACATCCTGATCAGCATCGCGGCGCCGATCTTCCTGGCCGTCTCGGCACCGATCACCCTGGCCCTGCAGGCCGGCAGCCCGAGAACGCGAGGCACGATCGAAAAGGCCCTGCGCAGCCGGGCCAGCCGGGTCCTGTCCCATCCCAAGTTCACCTGGACCTTCTACGGGTTGTCGCTCTACGTCCTGTATTTCACCCGCCTGTACGCCTTCGCCCTGCAGCACGATGCCATCCACACCCTGGTCCATCTGGGGCTGCTCCTCGCCGGCTGCCTCTTCTGGTGGCCGGCCGTCGGCGTCGATCCGGTTCCCTACCGGCCGAGCCAGGGCGCCCGGATCTTCTACATGCTGCTCGTTCTCCCGCTCTACACCATCCTGGGGATGGGGCTGGAGAGCCAGTCGACCCCGCTGGCGCCCGGAATGACGCTCCTCGACATCCGCGCCGGCGCCGGCGCGATCTGGGTCGCCGGCGAGATCACCGGCCTGATCGGCACCCTGGTGCTGTTCGTGCTGTGGTTGCGCGCCGATGAGCGAGCGGCGCAGCAACACGACGGGGCCAGCCAGGGCTCAGCCACCACCCAGCTCGCCCACTGGCGGGCCACCCGGGACGCCGCCGCCCGGGCCTACAAGGGTTGATCACCCTCCCCGACCTGCTGGCCGCCCGGGAGCGCGTCACGCCGGTCATCCGGCGTACACCCATCGACCGCTCCGAGTCCCTGTCCCGACTGGCCGGCCGGGCGATCCTGCTGAAACCCGAGCATCAGCAGCGAACCGGGTCGTTCAAGATCCGCGGGGCTTACAACCACGTCGCCCAGCTCCCGCCTGGCGTTCCCGTCGTGGCGGCGTCGGCCGGCAACCATGCCCAGGGCGTGGCGCTGGCTGCTTCGCTGACCGGGCGGACCGCGACCATCTACATGCCCCGCGGGGCGGCGTTGCCCAAGGTGGCGGCCACCCGGGGCTACGGCGCCGAGGTCCGACTCGAGGGTGAAGTGGTGGACGATTGCATCGAGCTGGCCCGAGCTTTCGCCGCCGACTCGGGCGCCGCCTACGTGCCGCCCTTCGACGATGCCGCGGTCATCGCCGGGCAGGGCACCATCGGCCTGGAGCTGGCCGAGGAGGCGCCGGAGGCCGAGGTGGTGGTCGTGCCGGTCGGTGGTGGAGGCCTGGCGTCGGGGGTGGCGGCGGCCCTGACCCTCGGGAACCAGCCCCTGCGGATCGGGCCCGGGGGCCGAATCGCCGGCCCCCGTCCCCACATACGGGTCGTCGGCGTGGAAGCCGCCGGCGCACCCACCCTCAGCCAGGCCGTGGCCGCCGGCGGCCCGGTGATGCTCGACCGGTTGGCGACCATGGCGGACGGCATAGCCGTGGCCTCCTGCAGTGAGTTGACCTTCGCCCATATCCGGGCCTTCGTCGACGACATCGTGCTGGTGGACGAGGAGGAGATCAGCGAGGCCATGCTGCTGCTCATCGAGCGGGCCAAGGCGGTAGTCGAACCGTCGGGTGCCGCCCCGCTGGCGGCCATCCTGGCCGGGCGGGTCGGCGGCACCGGGCCGGCGGTGGCGGTGCTGTCGGGGGGAAATGTCGATCCGCTGCTGCTCACCAAGCTCATCGAACATGGCCTGTCCGCCGCCGGCCGCTATCTCACCCTCCGGATCGTGATGGCGGACCGGGTCGGCGCCCTGGCCGGCCTCACCGGCGAGCTGGCCCGGCTCGGACTCAACGTCCTCGACGTGGAGCACCACCGCAGCGGCCGGGACCTGGCCGTGTCGGAGGTGGAGGTGCTGGTGACGGTGGAGACCCGCGACCGGGACCACCATGCCGAGGTAGTGAAGGCCCTCGTCGCCTTTGGCTACCGGGTGGAGCCGGTCAGCTGACGAGCGGGGCCGCTCAGGGGTAGGTGACCTCCCAGAGGCACAGGCCGTGAGGTGGAGCCAGCTGGCCCGCCGCAGCCCGCGACCGGGATCGTACGACGGTGGCCATCTCGCCGGCCTTGCGCCGGCCCAGCCCCACGTCGACCATGGTCCCGACGATGGAGCGGACCATCTGGTGGCAGAACGACGACGCCTCGATCTCGAAGCGCAGGAAACCTTCCCCCTGATCGATCCACCGGGCGTCGCGCACCACCCGCACCAGCGAGGCTCCGGGCCCGGGCGGCCGCCGGCAAAAGGACGAGAAGTCGTGCTCCCCGTAGAGGGGGTCGCATGCCAGCCGCATGGCGGCGAGGTCGAGGGGGCGGGCCACGTGCCAGGCGGTGGCGGCGGTGAAGGGATCGGCCACCGGGTGGTTGCGGACCGTGTAGCGGTAACGTCGACCGACCGCCGAGCGGCGAGCGTCGAAGCCATCCGGTGCCGCCTCGGCGGAGCGGATCACCACGCGGGGCCGAAGGGTGCGGTTGAGGGCCCGCTGCAGCACCTCGAGGTCGGCGTCGGCCCTGGCGTCGAAGGTGATCACCTGGCCCCAGGCGTGAACTCCGGCGTCGGTGCGCCCGGCGCAGGTCAGCTCGACGGTGTGGCGCAGGGCGCGCTCAAGGGCCGTACTCAGGGCGCCCGCCACCGTCGGCCGTCCCGGCTGAAGGGCGAAACCATGGAATCCCTCGCCGTTATAGGCCACGACCAGACGGATCCGCACGGTCGGCCCGGCCGTGACCGCGCCGGATGCCGACGGCCCGGCGTCCTCGGAGAACAGGGTGAGCCGGACTTCGGCCTCCCTCGGTGGGCTTAGTGAGCCGGCTGCGAACTCGACGCCCGCTGGCCCACTAGACGAACTCGATGCGGGCCATCGGGGCGTTGTCTCCGTGACGCGGTCCCAGCTTGAGAATCCGGGTGTACCCCCCGGGACGGTCGGTGTAGCGCGGTCCGATCTCGGCGAACAGCTTGTGGGCCATGTCTTTGTCCCGGATAAAAGCCACCACCTGCCGCTGCAGGTCGACGCGACGGCCATCGTCGCCGGTGGCCTTCTTGGCCTTGGTCACGCACTTTTCGACGACGGGACGCAGGGCCTTGGCCTTGGCTTCGGTGGTGACGATGGCCTCGGCGGCGATCAGCGACGCCACCAGGTTGCCCATCATGGCCTTCTGGTGGGCGGCGTCCCCACCGAAGCGACTCCCCTTACGGGGGCGAGCAGGAAGGGTAGGCACCGCGGCTCAGCCTTCCTTGCCGCGCAGCGCCAGGCCGCGCTCGTCGAGCTTCAGCAGCACCTCGTCGAGGGACTTCTGCCCGAAGTTGGTGATGGCCAGCAGATCGTCCTCGCTCTTTTGCACCAGCTCACCGACCGTGTTGACCTGGGCCCGCTTGAGACAGTTGCGGGGGCGCTCGGAGAGGTCGAGGTCCTCGATCGGCAGGTCCAGGTCCGGGGACCCGCTGGTAGCGGCGCCCACGTCGCCCAGCTCCAGGCCTTGCGGGCTGTCGCTCATGTCGGCGACGAGAGCTACCAGGCTGCGCAGGGTGTCGCCCGCCGACGCCAGGGCCTCACGCGGCGAGATCGATCCGTCGGTCGTGATCTCGAGCACCAGCCGGTCGTAGTTGGTGGACTGCTCGACCCGGGTGGGCTCGACGGTGAAGGCCGCCATCCGGATGGGCGAGAAGATCGAGTCGACCGGAATGACGCCGATGGTCGAGGATCGCTTGTTGCGGTCGGCCGACACGTAGCCGCGGCCCCGCTCGACGGTCAGGTCGGCGGCCAGACGCCCCCGGGTGACGGTGGCGATGACCAGATCCGGGTTGAGGACCTCCACGTCGCTGGTGAGCAGGATGTCGCCGGCGGTGGCGGTGGCCGGCCCCCGCACGTCGAGGCGGAGGGTGACCGGGTCGTCGCTCTGGGTCGTGAGGACAATGTCCTTGATGTTGAGGATGATGTCGGTGACATCCTCCTTGACCCCGGGAAGGGTCGTGAACTCGTGGAGGGCCTCGTCGAAGCGCACCTGGGTGACGGCCGCGCCCGGGATCGAGGACAGCAGGGTGCGGCGCAAGGCGACACCGAGGGTATGGCCGAACCCGGGCTCGAGCGGACCGATGGCGAAGCGCTGGTGGTTGCCTTCCTGCTCCCCGAGGGGTTCGACGGTCGGACGTTGGATGATCAGCATGATGGTGGGCTTCCCTGCTTGTGATACGTGATTACTTCGAGTAGAGCTCGACGATGAGCGATTCCCGGACGGGCACGTCGATGTGCTCGCGCTGGGGCACGTCGCGGACGGTGACCTGGTGGCCCTTCGTTGCTGGCTTCCAGCCAGGGCGGAACCTGGCGGTCGAGGGTGTCCATGTTGTGGCGGACGACGATCATGTTCCGGGACTTGTCCTTGAGGGCCACCGTCGTCGCCCTTGCGCACCCGGTAGCTCGGGATGGTCACCCGCTTGCCGTTGACCCGGACGTGACCGTGACGGACCAACTGTCGGGCCTGGGCCCGGCTGGCGCCCCAACCGGCCCGGAAGGCGACGTTGTCGAGGCGCATCTCGAGCATGCGCAGGAGGTTCTCGCCGGTGATGCCCGACTGGCGGTTGGCCTCCTCGTAGAGGTTGTGGAACTGCTTCTCCAGGACCCCGTAGATCCGGCGGGCCTTCTGCTTTTCGCGGAGCTGGGTGAGGTACTCGGAGCCCTGCCGCATGCGATCCCGGCCGTGCTCCCCCGGCGGGTACGGGCGCCGCTCGATCGGGCACTTCATCGAGTCGCACTTCGGCCCTTTGAGGAACAGCTTCATCTTCTCCCGCCGGCACAGCCGGCACACCGGGCCGGTATATCTGGCCATGACTACACCCTTCTCCGCTTCTTGGGCCGACATCCATTGTGCGGGATGGGCGTGACGTCCTTGATGCCGGCGACCTCGATCCCGGTGTTCATGAGCGACCGGATGGCGGTCTCACGGCCGGATCCCGGTCCTTTGACCAGCACCTCGACCTTGCGGACCCCGTGCTCCATGGCTCGCCGGGCGCAGGCTTCGGCAGCCAGCTGGGCGGCGAACGGAGTCGACTTGCGCGAACCCTTGAAGCCGACGTTGCCGGCGGAGGCCCAGGCCAGGACGTTGCCCTCGGGGTCGCTGATCGAGACGATGGTGTTGTTGAACGAGCTCTTGATGTGCGCCACCCCGTAGGTGACGTTCTTCCGTTCCCGCCGCCGCGGGCGGCGACCCCCTGGCTTCGGCTTGGCCATCAATACCGCCCGGTGGCAGCCGACGCGGGAGGCGTCCGGCCCGGTTCGTGTGGTGTGGTGTGCATATTCCCTTCGTCGAGTTGGTGCGGGTCCGGACCCCGGCAGCGACGGTGCCGCCGGTGACGGCGGCCGGCCGCCGCCTCACCGGGCGGCGCGGTTCTAGTGCTTCCTGACCTTCTTCTTGCCGGCGACGGTCTTCTTGGGACCCTTGCGGGTCCGGGCGTTGGTGTGGGTGCGCTGCCCGTGCACCGGGAGACCCCGGCGGTGGCGGATCCCCTGGTAAGAGCCGATCTCCATCTTGCGCTTGATGTCCTGGGAGACATCGCGCCGCAGGTCGCCTTCCACCTTGAGGTTGGCGTCGATCCAGTTTCGGAGGCGGATGACCTCCTCGTCGGTCAGGTCGCGCACCCGGGTGGACGGGTCGATGCCGGTGCCGTCGCAGACGTTGGCCGCGGCCGTGCTACCGATCCCGAAGATATAGGTGAGCGAGGTCCCGAGTCGCTTTTCCCGAGGAATGTCGACCCCGGCGATACGTGCCATGGCGAGGGCCCCCTTAGCCTTGACGTTGCTTGTGGCGCGGATTGGTGCAGATGACCATGACCCGACCGTGACGGCGGATCACTTTGCAGTGTTCACAGATAGCTTTGACGCTGGGACGCACTTTCACGAGGACACTTCCTGATGGATGCCGGCAAACGCCGGCGGCTGCGAAGCCGCGCCAGAGCGCGGCAAACCGACCGAGCATGCTATCACGTGCCGGCTGCTAGCGCCGAGCGTGCGGGCGGCCGCCGGGCGGGGCGGGCACGGGTCGCCCGGTAGGTTGGGGCCCGTCGGCCGGTCAATCCAGCACGGTGAGCACGTCCGGACCATCGTCGGTGACCGCGATGGTGTGCTCGAAGTGGGCCGACAGGCTCCCGTCGGCGGTCACCACGCTCCAGCCGTCGTCGAGCAGAACGGTTGCCGGGCCACCGATGTTGACCATCGGCTCGACCGCCAGCACCATCCCGGACTTGAGAAGGGGTCCGGGCCGGCCGGGCCAGTAGTTGGGGACCTGCGGCTCCTCGTGCATGGCCGTTCCGATGGCGTGGCCGACGTACTCCCGCACCACCGAGAAGCCGGCGCCCTCAGCGACGGTCTGGACGGCCATGCCGATGTCGTGAAGCCGGTTGCCGGAGCGAATCTGCTCGATCCCCGCCCACAGGCTCTGCTCGGTGACCTTGATCAGCTTCTCGGCGGCCGGGTCGATGGCGCCGACGCCCATGGTGAAGGCGGCATCGCCGTGGTAGCCCTCCACGATGGCGCCGCAGTCGATGGAGAGAATGTCGCCCTCCTCCAGCCGGTAGCTGCCCGGGATGCCGTGCACGATCATGTCGTTGGGCGAGGCGCAGATCACCGCCGGAAAGCCGTGGTAGTTGAGGAAGTTGGAACGCGCCCCCCGGCGTTCCAGGACGTCCCGGGCCACCCGGTCGAGCTCGGCGGTGGTCACACCGGGGCGGGCCGCGGCCCGGGTGGCGGCATGCATCTCCGCGACCACCCGCCCGGCCTTGCGCATCTTGGCGATTTCTTCCGCGCTCCGTCGCACCGCTCCAGTGAACCAGCTGGCCGGGGGCAAGTGGGCGAGGACCGTCGGATGGCCTCAGGCCAGGACCGCCGCTCGCTCCCGGCTTGCGCCGGTCGACCTCGACCACCAGCCGGTCGGTGACTTCGTCGGGGCTACCGAGGGCGTCGATGTTGACCAGCAGGTCGCGCTGCTGGAACCAGTCGATGAGCGGCGCCGTCTCGCCCTCGTAGATCTCCAGCCGCCGCCGGATGGCGGTCTCGGTGTCGTCGTCGCGCTGGACCACTTCACCCCCGCACACGTCGCAGATGCTCCGGACCCGCGGCGGGTTGTCGACCACGCTGTAGTTGGCGCCGCAGTCCGAGCACACCCGCCGGGCGGCCAGGCGCCGCAGCACGTGCTCGGTGTCGATCTCCAGGTTGATGGCCAGGTCCATCCCCTTGGGTTCGAGGATGGCCATCAAGGCCTCGGCCTGGTGGGCAGTCCGGGGAAACCCGTCCAGGATGAAACCGCGGTGGGTGGTGTCGTCGTGGGTGAGCCGCTCGCGGACCATGCCGATCACGATCTCGTCGGGGACCAGCTCGCCGGCGTCGAGGTAGCGCCGGGCCTTCTGACCGAACTCCGATCCCGATCGAACGGCGGCGCGGAAGATGTCGCCGGTGGCCACATGGGGGACGACGTAGTGGCGCGACAGCCTCACCGCCTGCGTCCCCTTCCCCGCCCCCTGCTTGCCGAGGACTGACCAGCCGGGCGCCGGGGTTCACCTACTGCGCTCTTTGCGCCGGCCAATCATGTCCAAAGAAATAGGCACTACTTGAGGAAGCCCTCGTAGTTGCGGAGCATCAGCTGGCTGTCGACCTGCTTCATGGTCTCCAGGCAGACGCCGACGGCGATGAGCAGACTGGTGCCCGCAAAGGGATAGTTCTGGATGTTCCAGAAGGCCAGGAAGATCGACGGCAGGAGGGCGATCAGCGCCAGCCACAGGGCACCGGGCAGAGTGATCGCGGTTGAGGATGTTCTGCAGGTGGCGCTCGGTCGGCGGCCCCGGCCGGATCCCGGGAATGTAACCGCCCTGCTTGCGGATGACTTCGGCCTGCTGGTGGGGATCGAAGGTGATGGCGGCGTAGAAGTAGGCGAATCCGAGGATCAGCAATCCGTAGATGAAGATGTACCAGAGGTCGTTGGGCTGGGCCAGGTGCACGCTGATCCAGTGCTGCACGCCCTCCCAGGCCCCATGGCTCGGCAGCACGTTGGAGATCAGGATCGGGAAGTACAGGACGGAGCTGGCGAAAATAATCGGAACCACCCCGCCGGTGTTGACCTTCATCGGGATGTAGGTGCTCTGCCCGCCGTACATGCGCCGGCCCACCACCCGCTTGGCGAAGGTGACCGGGATCCGCCGCTGGCCCTGCTCGATGAACACGATGGCCACCAGCAGGACCAACGACAGGATGACGATGATCGTGAACTTGCTCAGTCCGGCCTCGGCCTTCACCGACGCCCCGCCCGAGGGCATGGTCGCCACCACGTTGGTGAAGATCAGCACCGACATGCCCTGGCCGACGCCGCGCTGGGTGATGAGCTCGCCGAGCCACATGACGACCACGGTGCCCGCGGTCATGGTCAGCACGATCAGCACCACCCGGGGGACCGTGAAGTGCGGGATCAGGTCGATGTTGAGGCTGGTGCCACCGCCCAGCAGACCGCCCCCACCGTTGTGGAACACGTAGGCCAGGCCGGTCGACTGGAGCAGCGGCCAGGGCGATAGTCAGATAGCGGGTGACCTGGGTCAGCTTCTTCTGGCCGACCGCCCCCTCGTCCCGCCACTGCTCGAACTTGGGAATGACCACCATCAACAGCTGGATGATGATCGACGCCGTGATGTACGGCATGATGCCGAGACCGAACACCGCGAACTTGGTGAGGGCCCCGCCGGAGAACAGGTTGAGGAAGCTGACCACGCCGGCGTGGGACGCCGACGCCGCCAGCGACTGCACGGCGCTGAAGTCGATGCCCGGGCAGGGGATGTTGGCCCCGAAGCGGTAGATCACGATGATCATCAGCGTGAACAAGACCTTGTTACGAAGGTCCGGAACCCGGAACATGTTCGCCAGGTTCGTCAGAGTGCTCCGCATCACCGATCTTCTCCTGCCCAGAGTGTTTCTACCCGATCTGGCCGGTCCGAGGTCACAGGGGTGGCAGGCAGGCTACCCGCGGGGCACCGACGGAACCCAGTCGGCTCGGCGGAATTTTCTGAGGGTCGGTCGCTGATCACGTCGAAAGGGGAGCGTCAGCGGTTGGTCAGGGCGTTGCCCTTCGCGGGGGGCCGCCCGTGGCCAAACGGCGGGGGCAGGACCACGACCGTCCCACCGCGCGCCTCGATGGCGGCTGCCGCGCTCCGGGAGAAGGCATGAGCCGACACGTCCACCCGCCGGGTTAGCTCGCCGCGACCCAGCACCTTCACCAGGCCGTGCTTGTGGACCAGGCCCGCCGACCGAAGGCTCTCAGGGCTGATCGACGCGGTCTCGAAGCCTTCCAGCGTGTCGAGGTTGATCACGTTGTACTCCACCCGGAACGGATTCTTGAACCCTTTCAGCTTCGGGATCCGCTGGGTGAGCGGCAGCTGGCCGCCTTCGAATCCGGGCTTCACGTTGTCGCGGGCGCCCTGGCCCTTGGTGCCGCGGCCGGCCGTCTTGCCGCCTTTCCCCGCGGTGCCGCGCCCGACCCGCCGTCGCGGTCGGGTCGATCCGGGCGCGGGCTTGAGGTCGTGAACCTTCATCGATCTTCCTCTGTCTCTGTCACCCGTACCAGGTGCGGGACCCGGGCGATCATGCCGCGGATCTCCGGACGATCGGGCAGGCTGTTGGTCGAGCCGATCCCGCGCAGGCCCAGGGCGCGCAACGTCCCCCGATGCTTCGGCTTGGTCCCGATCGCCGACTTGACCTGGGTCACCGTGAGGGTTGGCATCACTGGCACCTCGCGTGGAACGTGGGCGCCCCGCTGGGTCTCGTGATAGGCGCGCCACACGCCGGCCGGCGTCACCTCTTCGGGCGACTTGCCGCGAAGCCGGGCGATGTCGTCGGGCCGCTTCAGGGCCCGGAGACCGGCGACGGTGGCCTGGGCCACGTTGATGCTGTTGGACGAGCCGAGCGACTTGGCCAGGATGTCGTGGATGCCGGCCATCTCCAGGATGGCCCGGGCCGCGCCGCCCGCGATGACCCCGGTCCCCGGGGCGGCCGGCTTCAGGAGCACCCGGCCGGCACCGGCCTCGCCGAGCACCGGATGGGTGATGGTCGAGCCCGCGAGCGGCACCGTGAACAGGTTTTTCTTGGCTTCCTCGACCCCTTTCTGGACGGCCAGGCCGGCCTCCTTGGCTTTGCCGTAGCCCAGGCCGACGGTTCCCTGGCCGTCGCCGATCACCATCAAGGCCGCGAAGGAGAATCGCCGGCCACCTTTGACCACTTTCGCCACCCGGTTGACCTTGATGGTTCGGTCTTCGTACTGCTGCTCGGGCATGTTTCCTCAAAACTCCAGTCCGGCCTCACGGGCCGCGTCGGCCACGGCGGCCACCCGGCCGTGGTACAGAAAGCCACCGCGGTCGAACACCACCTGGCTGACGCCGGCCGCCTTGGCCCGCTCGGCGACCAGGTGGCCGACCGCAGATGCGGCGACCTTGTTGCCTGTCCCCCCGGCGTGGCGCAGGTCCTGCTCGACCGAGGAGGCCGCAGCCAGCGTGCGCCCGGTGCGGTCGTCGATGACCTGGGCGGTGATGTGCTTATTGCTCCGGAAGACGGCCAGACGGGGTCGGGCCGCGGTGCCGGTCACCTTCTTGCGAACCCGATGATGGCGCCGGCTACGGGCGATCTGTTTGTCTCTACTACTTACGGTCATGTGGTTGATCTGCTCACTGATTGATCTGGCTCTGGGCTACTTCGCAGCCTTGCCGGCCTTGCGGATGACCCGTTCACCCGCATAGCGGACCCCTTTCCCCTTATAGGGCTCGGGCTTACGGATCTTGCGGATATTGGCGGCCACCTGGCCGACCAGCTCTTTGTCGATGCCCCGGACCGAGATGCGGGTGGGCTGGGGAACCTCGAAGGTCACGCCGTCCGGGGCGTCGACGAAAACCGGGTGGCTGAAGCCCAGCGCCAGCTCGATCTGCTCCGGGCCCCTGGCGATCGCCCGGTAGCCGACACCGACGATCTCCAGGTCCTTGTTGAAGCCGTTAGTGACGCCGACGACCATGTTGTTGACCAGGCTGCGGGTCAAGCCGTGGAGGGAGCGGTTCTGCCGCTCGTCGTCGGGCCGCTCCACCAGCAGGGTCGAGTCCTCCCGGCGGACGGTGATCTCGCCCGGCAGCGAGCGGGCCAGCGTGCCCCTCGGGCCTTTTACCGTGACCTCGCGGTTGCCCAGCGTGACTTCCACGTCGGCGGGGATGGGGATGGGACTGCGTCCGATTCGGGACATGGTTTGGCCTACCTGTCTGCTCGAGCTACCAGACGTAGCAGAGGATCTCGCCGCCGACCCGGCGCTGGCGCGCCTCCCGGTCGGTCATGAGCCCCTGGCTGGTGGAAAGAACCGCGACACCCAGACCCCCGAGCACCCGCGGCAGCTTGTCCGCCGCCGTGTACACGCGCAGGCCGGGCTTGGAGATACGCCGCACCCCGGAGATGGTTCGGGCCCGGTCGGGGGTGTACTTCATGGTGATCTGCAGAGTTCGCCCGGGCCGTTCGGACGCCTGAGAGACGTCGAAGCCCACGATGTAGCCCTCCCGGGTCAGCACCGCGGCCAGGGCCTCCTTGAGCTTCGACGAGGGCATCCGCACCGTCTCGTGCATCGCGACGTTGGCGTTGCGGATACGGGTCAGCATGTCGGCGATGGGGTCGGTCATCGTCATCTCGCGCCCTCCTACCAGCTGGCCTTGGTCACACCGGGAACTTCGCCGGCATGCACCAGCTCGCGCAGGCAGATCCGGCACAGGCCGAACTTCCGGAACACGGAGTGGGGCCGCCCGCATCGGCGGCAACGGGTGTAGGCCCGCACCTTGTACTTCGGCTTGCGCTGGGACTTGATGATGAGCGCCTTCTTGGCCATGGATGTTGTGGTTGCCTTCTCTGCGATTTCCTAGTTGCCATCCCGCCGGAACGGGAAGCCGAAGGCGTCGAGCAAAGCCCGACCCTCCGTGTCGTTGCGGGCGCTGGTGACGATGGTGATGTCCATCCCGCGGGGGGCATCGATCTTGTCGTAGTCGATCTCGGGGAAGATGAGCTGCTCGGTGACCCCGAAGGTGTAGTTCCCGCGGCCGTCGAATCCCTTAGGGGAAAGACCCCGAAAGTCGCGGATCCGGGGGATCGCCAGGGAGACCAGCCGGTCGAAGAACTCCCACATCCGATCGCCGCGGAGGGTGACCTTGGCACCGATGGCGTTGCCTTCACGGAGCTTGAAACCCGCGATGGATTTCTTGGCTCGTGTCACGAGCGGCTTCTGCCCGGTGATGGTGGTCAGGTCCCGGACCGCGCCTTCGAGCAGTGACGCCTGCTGGGTGGCCCGCCCCACTCCCATGTTGACGACGATCTTCTGCATGCGGGGGACCATCATCACGTTGGGCAGCCGGAGGCTGCCTTTGATCTGATCGCGGAACTCGGCGTCGTAGCGGGCCTTGAGCCGGGGCCGCGCCGGGGTCTCGGTGGCCGTCACAGCTCTCGACCGCAGCGCTTGCAGACCCGCACCTTGGTGCCGTCGTCTTTGAACCGGTAGCCGACCCGGGTCGCGCCGTCCCGGGGACAAACCAATGCCACCGACGACACGTGGACGGGCATGTCCTTGTCGATGATCCCGCCTCGCACCCGGGCCTTGGTCTGGCGCTGATGCTTCTTGGCCACGTTGACGCCCTCGACGATGACCCGGTCGTCCTTGGCCAGGACGCGCATGATGACGCCGCGCTTGTTCCGGTCCTTTCCGCTCAGCACCTCGACCTCGTCACCCTTCTTGAGTTTCATCACAGCACCTCCGGTGCGAGAGAAATGATGCGCATGAAGCGCTTGTCCCGCAGCTCGCGTCCGACCGGGCCGAAAATGCGGGTACCCCGCGGCTGCTGCTGGTCGTTGATGAGGACGGCGGCGTTCTCGTCGAAGCGGATGTAGCTGCCGTCCGGACGGCGCTTCTCCTTCTTGGTCCGTACGACGACGCACTTGACCACGTCGCCCTTTTTGACGTTGGCACCAGGGATGGCGTCCTTGACAGCGGCCACGAACACGTCGCCGATGGACGCGTAACGCCGCCGCGACCCGCCGAGGACCTTGATGCAGAGGACCTCTTTGGCCCCGGAATTGTCGGCCACCCTCAGCCGGCTTTCCTGCTGGATCATGGCAAACTCCTACTTCGCCCGCTCGAGGACGTCGACGATCCGCCAGCGCTTGAGCCTGGAAAGCGGTCGGGTCTCGGCCAGGCGGACCCGGTCGCCGACCCGGAGGTTGTTGTTGGGGTCATCCGCGTACAGGCGCTTGGTCCGCTGCACGGTCTTGGCGTAGCGGGGGTGGCGGACCCGCTCGATGACCCCGACGACTGCAGTGCGGTCCATGGCCACCGAGAGGACCAGGCCCTCGCGGATCTTGCGCCGGTTGGGGCGGCCGGCGGGAGCAGCGGGCGGGGCGGGCTCGGGCGTCGGGGTCGCGGCCGGGCCGGTAGATGTGGCGGCGGTCGCGGGCTCGGGTCGGCCGGGCCGGCGCCGGCGGGCTGGGAGGAAGCGGCCGGTTCGGCGGCGGGCTCGGGCTCGACCGCGCCGGCGGGTTCGCGGCTCGGGTTCGGCCGCGGGCTCGGGTCCGGCCGCGCCGGCGGGTTCGGGCTCGACCGTCGGGCTCGGGTCCGGCCGCACTGGCGGGTTTGGCTGCGCCGGCCGGCTCCGCGGCGGGCTCGGTGGCCGCCGTGGCCGGATCGTCGGCTTCGTCGAGCAGGTCGGAGGTGTCGGCCGCGCCGAAGGCCGCCGCCGCCCCGATGGCCTCCGGGTCACCGCCGGTGAGCTCGTCGGCCACCGGATCGGGCGCGATGCCTTCGTCGATGAATTCGGTGGCGGCCGCGGTCTCAGCGGCCTGGTCCGATGAGGACCGGGTCTCGGGCGTCTCGTCGCCGGCGCCGCCAGGCGTATCGGTAGCCATCAGCGTCTCGCTTCCTCGGCCGCCTCGGCGGCCTCGATCTCCCGCTCGCGGAGCAGCGTGGCCACGCGGGCGATTTCCTTACGAACGTGACCCAGGCGGGAAGAGTTGTCCTGCTTGCCAGTGGCGACCTGGAAGCGGAGGTTGAACAACTCGTGCTTGGATTCGACCAGCTTCTGATCGAGTTCCTCCAGGGTGAGCTCCCGGAGGTCCTTGGCCTTGGTCAACCGACCTCCACCTCCTCCTGCTCAGCCCGCAGTACCACCCGGGCCCGGATCGGCAGCTTCTGGATGGCCCGCTCCAGGGCCGACCGGCCCAGGGTTTCGTTGACGCCGCCCAGCTCGAAGAGGATCCGGCCGGGCTTGACCACAGCCACCCAGAACTCCGGGTTGCCCTTGCCGGACCCCATTCGGGTCTCGGCCGGCTTGGAGGTCACGGGCTTGTCGGGAAAGACCCGGATCCAGACCTTCCCACCGCGCCGAACATGCCGGGTCATCGCGATTCGAGCCGCCTCGATCTGGCGGGCGGTGATCCATCCCGGTTCCAGGGCCTGGATCCCGTATTCACCGAAGGTGACGAGGGTGCCGCCCTTGGCCTGGCCGGTGAGGCGGCCCCGTTGCTGCTTGCGGTGCTTGACCTTCCTCGGCATCAACATGGCCGGACCCCTTCAAGGTAGAAGGCCCCTTCAAGGGAAACGATGGTCGGCATGCTCAGGCGTCCTTCGGAAAATGGGGGGTCTCGTGGTGGTCGCCGCGGGTCCGGCGCTCGATGTCCTCCTCCTCGGCCAGAAGGCGTTCGAGTTCGGGATCGACCTCGACGATGGGGCGCTCTTCTTCCGGCGCTTCCGCCGGCGCTTCGGCGGTCGCAGCCACCGCTGCCGCAGGCGCGGAGCCCGGCTCGCCGAGGTCCGGACGACGCCGGCCGCCACCAGCGGTGATCACCCGCCGGGGCCGGTTCTGACCGGAGGTCTCCCCGACCGCCATGGCGGCCTCGCGGCTGATCTTCTCCTCCGCCGACGTCTTGTACGGGAGGATGTTGCCTTTGTAGATCCAGACCTTGACGCCGATGCGGCCGTAGGTGGTCTTCGCTTCACGGAAGCCGTAGTCGATATCGGCGCGGAGGGTGTGCAGCGGCACCCGACCTTCCCGGTAGAACTCCCGCCGCGACATCTCGGAGCCGCCGAGGCGGCCGGCGCACTGGACCCGGATCCCGAGGGCGCCCGCCTTCTGCACCGTTTGCACCGTGCGCTTCATCGCCCGCCGGAAGCTGACCCGGCCCGCGAGCTGGTCGGCAATGCCCTGGGCCATCAAGGCCGCGTCGAGCTCAGGCTGCTTGATTTCCTGAATGTTGAGTTGAACCTTGGGGTTCTTGGTCATCTCGGCGAGCTTGGTCCGCAGCCGGTCAGCCTCGGCCCCCCGGCGGCCGATGACGATCCCCGGCCGGGCCGTGTGCACGTCGATCCGCAGCCGGTCCCGGGTCCGCTCGATCTCTATGCGGCTGACCGCGGCCCGCTCCAACTGGGTCGTCAGATAGTGGCGGATCTTCCAGTCCTCGATGAGATAGTCCTGGTAGTCGCGGTCGGTGAACCATCGCGACTTCCAGTCGGTGGTCACGCCCAATCGGAACCCATACGGGTTGACCTTCTGGCCCATCTATCGCTCGTCTCTATCGTCTTCGGTTGGGTTCTCTTCGGCCCCGTCCCCAGGTGTCTCGCCCTCGGTGGCGGCGTCCTCACTGACCGCTTCGGCGCCGCTCGTCGCGGGCGGGGCGGCGGCTACGGCCCCGCCCTCGTCGGGCCCGGTCTCGTCGGGCCCGGTGTCGTCGGGCCCGGCGTCGTCGGGCTCGGTCTCGTGGGCGCCGGTCTCGTCGGCCCCGGTCTCGTCGGGCGCATCGCTGACCCTATCGCTCTCGGTTTCGGTCGCCCCGTCCTCCTGCTCCGCCGAGTCGGCCGCCTCGGTTTCCGGAGCGTCATCGATCAACTCGGCCTCGGATTCCTCCAGCGCCGGGCCGCCATGGCGGCGCTCGGCCCGCGGCCGCTGGTCACCTTCGGCCCGGCGGGCGCCGGCCACCCGACGGGCTCGCTGGGCGAGCTGCTCGGCCCGCCGGCGAGCCTGCTGTCGCTGGAGCTCCGCCAGAGGCATGCGGCCGACGATCACCGTGATGTGGCTGGTCCGCTTGCGGATGCGGGTGGCCCGCCCTCGAGCTCGGGGCCGCCAGCGCTTGATGGTGGTGCCCTCATCTGCGAAGCACGAGGCCACGTAGAGCTCCTCGGGATCGAGCTCGTCGTTGTTTTCGGCGTTGGCGACGGCCGAATGCAGCACCTTGCCGACGGTGAAGGCCGCGTCGCGTTCGGAGAAGCGCAGGATGTCCTCGGCCTCGTGCACCGGCTTGCCGCGGACCAGATCGAGCACCTCGCGGACCTTGTACGGCGATACCCGGGCGTGGCGCAGCACGGCCCGGGTGCCCTCGCGCTCGTTGGTCTTGTAGCCGGCCATCACACACTCCTCGCCGGGAGGCGCGGGGCCTGCGGACCGGAACGCGGCGTCATCGCCGGCCCTGCCGTTCCTGACCGGCGTGGTAGCGGAACGTCCGGGTGGGCGCGAACTCGCCCAGTTTGTGACCCACCATCGACTCGGTGATGTAGACGGGGACGTGCTTGCGCCCGTCGTGGACGGCCACGGTGTGGCCGACCATGTCGGGGATGATCGTGGACCGGCGGGACCACGTCTTGATGACGCGCTTCTCGTTGCGCGAGTTGAGGTCGTCGACCTTCTTGAGCAAGTGGTCGTCGACGAACGGCCCTTTTTTCAGGCTACGCGGCATGGCCTGCTACCTCCGGGCGCCGCGGGTACGCCGGCGGCGAACAATGAGCTTTTCGGATGGCTTGGTGCGGTCACGCGTCCGACCCTCGGGTTTGCCCCACGGCGAGACGGGATGGCGGCCGCCGGACGTCTTACCCTCGCCCCCGCCAAGGGGATGGTCCACCGGGTTCATGGCGACACCCCGGGTCTGAGGACGGATGCCCTTCCAACGGTTGCGCCCGGCTTTGCCGACGCTGACCAGCTCGGCCTCGGCATTGCCGACCTCTCCGAGGGTGGCCCGGCAGTCGATCGGCACCCGCCGCATCTCGGTCGAGGGAAGGCGAAGGGTGGCGTGATCCCCTTCCTTGGCGACCAGCTGGACACTCATGCCGGCGCCCCGGGCGATCTTGCCGCCGCCGCCGGGCTTGAGCTCCACGTTGTGAACGACCGAACCGACGGGGATGTACCGCATCGGAAGCGCGTTGCCCGGCCGGATGTCCGAGCCCTGGCCGCTTTGCACGACGTCGCCCACCCTCACTCTCGAAGGGGCCAGGATGTAGCGCTTCTCGCCGTCGTGATAGTGGAGAAGGGCGATTCGGGCGTTGCGGTTGGGGTCGTACTCGATCGCCGCCACCGTGGCCGGGACCCCGTCCTTGGTCCGCTTGAAATCGATGAGGCGATACTGCTGCTTGTGGCCCCCGCCCCGGTGCCTGGCGGTCTTTCGGCCGTAGGCGTTGCGGCCACCCGTGCCGGGTTTGGGGGCCAGGAGGCTCTTCTCCGGCCGCTTCCTGGAGATCTCACGGAAATCGGAGACGGTCTGGAAACGACGGCCGGGGCTGGTGGGCTTGCGTTTGCGAAGCGGCATGTCAGTTCCCCTCGAAAATCGGGATGTTCTGGCCGGCGGCCAGTGTCACCACCGCCCGCTTGGTGTCGGCCCGCTTCCCGAAGGTCTGCTGTTTGCGGTTCCGCTTCCGCTTGCCGGGGCGGTTGAGGGTGTTGACCTTCAGCACGGTGACGCCAAAGATCCGCTCGACCGCCTGGCGAATCTCGATCTTGTTGGCGTCGGGCGCGACCAGGAAGGTGTAGACGCCCTGATCGAGCAGGGCGTAGGACTTCTCGGAAACGACGGGCCGCAGGATCACGTCTCGCGGGTCACTCATCATTGACCTCCCGTTCCTCCTCGGGCTCGACCGTGTCGCCGGAGCCGGCATCCTCGGCGCCGCCCGCCGCCTCGGGAGGCTCGGTCACATCGGCGGGGCCGGCCGCGTCGCCGTCTTCGAGGTCCGCAGGGGGGGCGGAGTCGATGGCCGCGGGCGCCGCCTCTGATCCGTTCGCGCCATCCTGGTCGACCGCGGTCTCGCCGGGCAGGGTCTCACGGGTGAACACGACCCAGTCGTTGCAAAGAATGTCATAGGCGTTGAGCTCGGTCGCGAGGATCAGCTGAATGCCGGGCAGGTTGCGGAAGGACCTGTAGGCGCCCTCGTCGGTGCGGGCCAGCACGACCAGGGTCCTGCCGTCGAGCCCGAGAGCATCGAGCGCGGCGCGGGCCCCCTTGGTGGTCGGGGTGGCCCACGGCCAGGCGTCGATCACCACCACCTTGCCGGCTGCGGCCCGATCAGACAGGGCCGAGCGTAGGGCCAGCTGGATCATCTTGCGCGGCGTGCGCTGGCGGTAGCTGCGGGGCTTGGGACCGAGGGCGACCCCGCCCCCGGTGAAATGCGGCGCCCGCTCCGACCCCTGCCGGGCCCGGCCTGTGCCCTTCTGCTTGAAAGGCTTCCGGCCTCCGCCGGAGACCTCGGCGCGGGTCTTGGTGCTCTGGGTGCCGGCCCGGGCCGCAGCCAGCTGGGCGGTGACCACCTGATGGAGGACCGGGACGTTGGGCTGGATGCCAAAGACGCTCTCGTCCAGGCGCAACGAGCCCCGCACCGCGCCGTCCGTGGCCCGCAACTCGACCGACGCGGCCATCACTTGCCTCCCTTGATGGCGTCACGAATGAGGACCATGCCGCCACGAGGGCCGGGGACGGAGCCTTTGAGCAGCAGCAGACTGCGCTCGGCGTCGGCTTGCACCACTTCGAGATTGAGGGTGGTAACCCGGGCCGAACCGAGTTGACCGGCCATCCGGGTGCCCTTGAACACTCTGGACGGCGTGGCGCAAGCTCCAACCGAACCGGGGGCCCGATGATGCTTGTGATTGCCGTGGCTGGCGCCCTGGCCGGAGAAGTTGTGGCGTTTCATGCCGCCGGAGAAGCCCTTACCCTTGCTGACCGCGGTGACGTCGACCTTGTCGCCGGCGGCGAGCAGGTCCACGGTCAGCTCCTGGCCCACCTGATAGGACGCGGTGTCGGTGACCCGCAGTTCAACGAGGGCCCGACCCGGGTCCACCCCATCGCCAGCGGCGGCAAAGTGTCCGGCTTCGGGTTTGTTGAGGGCCCGCGCCTTACGCCGGCCGTAGGTGACCTGAACCGCGGAGTAACCGTCACGATCCGGGGTCTTGAGCTGAACGACGCGCACCGGCGTGACCCTCACGACTGTGACCGCGACGGCGCGATTGTTGTCGTCCCAGACCTGGGTCATGCCGACTTTCTCGCCGACGATCGCTTTGGGTGGCACAGCTGGCTCTCTCTCGGGGCGTTTGGCTCAGGGCGGTTTGGGGGCGGTAGCGCAGGAGCGCGGCCCCCGGGCAGTCATCGGGGCTGGCTCACACGCAGGCGCTCCGCCCGGTCACCCGAGCGGAGCGCTCTATGAGTTCTGCCGCGGGGTCTCCGGTTCGGCTGCCCCGGTCGAGAAGACCCGGTCGAGGAAGGCGGAGCGGACACCCGCGGACTCAGTTCAAAGGACGGCTTGAGAGTATAGCCCCTCAGCACCCCTCCCCCGCCAGCCACCCCAGCGTTGGGTGCGTTTTGCGTATTAGGCGCGGTTCTGGTGGTATTTCGACAGCAAGCGCGCCCAAGGTTACCAAGTGCACCCAGTTTGACGGTCAGTGGCGGCTCGGCCGGGCGGCGGGGCCCGGCGGCAGGCCGGGGCGGCGGGGACCGGGGAGAGGCCGGGGCGGCCCTCGGCGTCATGACCGCCGCCTTCCAGTGGGGTTGGGGCAAACCGATCCTCGGCTTCACCCGGACCGGCCGGGGCTGACCGCGGCTCGCCGCGGCTGGCGGGCTGGCCCGGTCTGACCCACGCTGCGGTTTCGGCCGGCCTGACCGCATCGACCAGACTGGCCGGATGCCCCCGCCTCTCGCCCCCTGGCCCGTCATCGTCAACGGCCGGCGTGTCGTCGCGCCCGACGTGGATGGAATCGATGCCCGGTTGCAGTTCGACGTGGCCGCCCGCCAGGCCACCGGGGAAGCCCTCATCCGATTTACCGCCGGCGACGAGACGGGCCATCCCGCCCTCGACCTGCGGCAGCCCATCGAATGGCTTCGCCTCGACGGAGAGAGCCTGGCCCCCGACGCCTTCGCCCCCCTTGACGTCGGCGCCGGCCCGGAGTCGGAGGTCCGGGTCCTGGACGTGCCGCTGGAGGCAGGCAGCCGGCACCGGCTCGAGGTGGGCTATCCGCTCGAGACGCCGGGGGCGACAGGGGCGGAGCCCATCACGTGGCCCGACGGTGGCGTCCGCTTCGATCTGTGGATGTCCGACCTGTACCCGGGCCGGTACCTGGAGATGTGGGTCCCCGCTCCGCTCATCCACGACCGTTTCGCCCTCAAGCTCGATGTCCAGCTACTGGGAAATGACCGCCCCCATGCGGTGATCGCCAACACGGACGAGGTCGACGTCGTCGCATCGGGCAACTGGACGCTCCACTATCCGGACCACTTCACTGCGCTGTCGCCGATGCTGGTCATCGCCCCGGCCGACGAAGTGGAGTTCCGCCGCAGTTCGCTCACCCTGACCGGTCGGGAACGGTCGCTCGACCTGCTCTGCGCCCGGCATCGGGACGTTGACGTCGATCTCGGGGCCTGCGAGGCCGACATCCGGGCCTGGCTGCTCTATAACAGCGCCCGCTACGGGCCGTGGGTGCACGGCAACACCTTCTGGGCCTTCGTATGGGGCCACGGCCGAGGGATGGAATACGACGGCGCGACCACCGCGTCGGTCCCGGCCCTCGAGCACGAGGTGCTGCACAGCTGGTTCGGGCGGGGCGTGAAGCCGGCCCGGGCCGCCGACGGTTGGATCGACGAGGCCTGGGCGACCTGGGCCACGGCTTCTCGTCGCAGCGAACAGCCCCGCTTCGCCTCGGAGGAGCTCGGGCTCAAGGAACCACCCGTGCAGCTCTACCCCCAGCATCCGTGGGCGCGACAGACGGCCGTGGCCGCCTACACCGACGGGGCCCGGCTGTTCGCGGGCCTGGCCTTCCTTCTCGGCGGACCGGAGCGGCTGCGTTCGGCCATGGGCGACTGGTATCGCGCCAACGCCGGGCGAGCGGCCACGACCGATGGCCTGGCCGCCCACCTGGCGGCCTGGTCCGGGATCGACATCAGCCCGTGGTGGGCCCGGTACGTGCACGGCCGGGAATGACCGGAGCGCCCCCCACGACCGACCGGCGCGGCCGGATCACCCTCCAGCCACCGATCGCGACGCCGGCCCCGCCCGCCTGACCCCGCGGCCCCAAAGGCAGCCCGGCCCGTTTGGCCGGGTACGCCCGGCGCCCGTCGCTTCCGACCCCGGCTAGCCTTGGCCGTTGACCGCATCTCAACCCAGCTCACCGAAGGTTCGCTTCGGCCAGACCGCCGCAGGCGCAGGTACGACCCCGGGCTTTGGTCGAGCCGGCGCCCTGGCCGGGGTGGCCCTGGTCGTGGTGGTCCTGGGCGGGTTTCTCTGGTCGGCGAGTACCGGTCCGCCCGCATCGGCGGAGCATCCTCGGTTCTTCGGAGGCTCGCTCGTTCTCGAAGACCAGCGGCAACTGACCGTGATCGATGTCGCGACGGGGTCGGTCGTGGCCGGCCTGCAATCCGTCAACAGTCAGGTCGGGGCCACCGCCGAGGGTGATGTCCAGGCGGTCCGGGTCAGTACCGGCACCATGCTGATCGATCGCCGGACCGGAACGTTCAATGAGCTGGGCCAGGACAACTACGTGGTCGACGCCACCGGGGCCGGGGTTGGGCTCGGTGACCTCCACGGCCTGAGCGGGGCCTCGGGGCTGCCCGCGGGTGGGGCCGCCTACATCGTCAGGTACGCGCCGCGGAGCACCGTGTCACTGGTCGACGAATCGACGGTCGCCGCCGCCGCCAAGCTGGAGCGCCCCGGCGCCCCGTCCGGCGGCGGGACCGGCCGGGATGCCCTTTCCGGCGCCTCGGACCCAGCCGTGACCCCACGAGGGTACGCCGCGCTCAGCGGCCCGGTCGCAGCCCAGCCGGGCGCAGCCGCCGTGGCCGGCGCCGATCTCTGGGCGCTCACGGAGGCCGGCTCGTCCTGTCAGGTGACCCAGCTGCATCCGGTGACCACGGGGCGCAACGGCTTGACGGCCACCCCGCGGGGAAAGCTGCCGGCCAGCTGCGGAGTGGCGGCGGTCGAAGCCGGGCCCGGCGCGGTAGGCGTCGTGTCTCCGGGCCGGGTTCGGCTGTTTGTCTACGATTCGCACCACAACCGGCCCGGGCGACCGGTCGACGTGCCGGTCTCCCCTACCCGGTCCGACAACCGGTTCCTGCCGGCCGGCAGCTCCACCGGAACGCTGTGGTATCTGGCGGGCCAGGCCGGCGGGGCCAGGGGCTGGTCGGTATTCGGCGTGAGCCCGACCGGGATGGTCATCGGCCCGTCGCCGCTCACGGGTCTCAACGGGAACTCCGAACCCGCCCCGCCGGTCGAGTCGGGCGGACTGCTGTACACCCTCGACCGGGCGAGCCGGGGCCAGCCAACGTTGTGGACCATCGTGCCCACCACCGGCGCCATGCTCCCGGTAGCAGGGTTGGCGACCTATCCGGCCCGGGCCGCCAGCGAGAAGGCCTCTTTCACCGGTGCGGAGGTGATCGGCGACGGACCGCGCCTGGTATTCAACAACCCGGGCAGCCTCCTGGCGGTCGTGGTCTTCACGGACGGGACTCACCCGCCGGTCATTGTCGACAAGAGCTCGGCGGTGGCCGTGAGCACCGTGGGCCCGACCATCGCCGGTCCTGCCGGGCCCAAGCGGCCGGCCGGCCGGCGAACCACCAGCAGCAGTAGTCCGAGGCCGACCAGCCCCGCGGCGGCGCCGCTCGTTCAGGCCGTGAATCCCGCCGTGACCTGTGCCACCACCACCCAGAAGCCGTACGCGCCCCAAATCACGTCGGTGCAGCCGTCGTCGGGGTCGGCCCTGGTGTCCTGGTCCTACCAGCTGCTCGATCAGGGTGACTGCGAGCCGGACTCGTGGGCCGTGACGGTCCGGGCGCTGACCTCGAGACACCAACCAGCCCAGCCGGTCCAGGTCGTCAACGGCCAGACCCAGCTCCAGTTCACCGGTCTGCGACCGGCAACGACCTACCAGGTGGTGGTCACGGCCTCTATCAACGCCCAGTCCACTGCGTCGACGCCGGCTACTTTCACCACCGCCGCTCGAGGTCCTGACCCCCCCACGGGGGTGCACACGGCCGCGGACGGCAAGGGCAACTGGGTCGTGTCCTGGGCCGCCTGCCCGGCCGTGAGCTGCGTGGTTCCCGCCAGCGCCTGGAACGTGATCGGGACGGCCTGCGGCTCGAGCTTCGTCGGCCAGCCGCCGGCCGTCCAGGTCCCGGCCGGACGCCAGACCGTGATCATCAACGCCGGCCGCCTCGGCTTGCTCGGCGACTCTCTCAGCTTCAGCGTTCAGGGTGTGCTCGCCTCCGGCCTGACCGGAGTGCCGGCCAGCGACCACGCGTGCAACGAGGCCTGGCAGCCCCCCGATATGGCTGCCATTCGCCTGGCTGACCGCGGTGCCCGGAGCCCGGACGGTCAGAGCATCACGGCCACTCTCCAGGTATCGACGAGCGGTGCCTCGCCGGTCGCGGCCTTTGGCAGCGACCGCACCGAGTTCGTGTACAGGGTCGGAGGCCGAACGATCGGCCCCACTCGTTCGACGCAAGTGACGGTGCCCGGCCTCGCCGGCGGGACCCGATACACGCCGACGGTCAGCGTGTACCCGGCGGATCATCCCGCGGCGGTCGCCATCATTGCCGGGCCACCGTTCACCCAGAACCTCCAGTGGCCGGCCGATCTGGGCGTCGCCATCTCCCCGACCGTCAACTCCAGCAACCGCAACCGCGGCAGCCTGCTGGTGTCGTTCCCGAACCTGCCGTCCGGGCCCATGACCGCAGCCGGCTACATCCAGTGCGGATCGACTCAAGTGGGCGTGAGCGCCGCACTCACCAACGGGCATATGACGGTGGCCAATATCGACCTCGTCGATTTCGGGGGCAGCTGCGCGCTCGCCGTGACCGTGTCGGACACCGCCGCCCCCAACCCCTACGGCGTACCCTGGTCGTCCGCGCTGACCGGCTTCACCATTGGCAGCCAGCCGGCGTACGCCTTCTCGGACCAGATCAGCCCCTTGTGCCAGCAGCAATTCTGCCGGCCCGGTGATCAGCAAGTCCAGATCCTGCTCTCGGGGTCGCCGCCGGAGCCGACCGCCGGCGGCGGCGGCGACTGGACTATCACCTCCAGCGGCGGGGAGGGCGACTGCGACTCCAGCCTGGTCCCGGCGGCGCCGGTGATGTTCCCCATCACCATCGGACTCCCTCCCACCTGCCGCCGCGCCGGCGGGGTCAACGTCACCGTGGCCTACAAGTATCTCGGGCAGACCATCACCGTCCCGCTCGGCCCACCGGGCGGCACCGAGGCCACCACCACCACGACCTCGACCTCGACCTCGACACCACGACAACCACCACGACGCTCCCCACCTCCACCACCTCAGCGTCGTCGACCACGTCGCCTTCCAGCACGACATCGCCGGCGACCACGGCCGCCCGTGCTGCAGTCGCCCGCTCGGGCCGGCCCCCGGAGCTGGCCGCGGCCCACGCCGCCCTCGTCACCCCCGCCGACCCCGAGATCCGCACCTCGCTCGGGTGGGGACTGCTATCGGCCGGGGGGGCCGGTGTCTGGTTCGGCCGGGTGGTGTGGCGCGCCCAGCGGAGGAGGAAGCGGAGTTGACCATCGGCTCCGACTTGCGGCCGAGCCCGGACATGGCCGGGTTCGTGCAGCGCTTCGACCTGCTGGTGGCCAACGTGAGCCGGGTCCTGCACGGCAAAGATCAGGTCGTGCGCGCCGCCCTCTGCTGTGTCCTGGCGGAAGGTCATCTGCTCATCGAGGACGTGCCAGGAGTCGGCAAGACGTCGCTGGCGCGGGCGATCGCGGCATCGGTCTCGTTGACCTGGAACCGGATCCAGTTCACTCCCGACCTGCTGCCGTCGGATGTGACCGGTGTGTCGGTGTTCGACCAGGCCACCTCGACCTTCAGCTTCCGGCCCGGGCCGGTCTTCGCCAACATCGTCCTCGGTGACGAGATCAATCGGGCATCTCCGAAGACACAATCGGCCCTGCTGGAAGTCATGCAGGAGCAGACGGTCACCACCGACGCCACCGTCTACCGGGTGCCCCGCCCGTTCGTGGTGGTCGCCACCCAGAACCCGATCGATCTGGAAGGCACCTACGTGCTGCCGGAGGCCCAGCTGGACCGGTTCCTGATGCGTCTCGAAGTGGGCTACCCCGGGCCCGAGGCCGAGGCCCAGATCCTGCGCACGGAGCGGAACGAAGCAACCGTCGCCCACCTGTCCCCGGTCATGACCGGCGCCGAACTGATTCAGATGATCGACTTCATCAAGCAGACCGTCGAAGTAGCACCGGCAATCGAGAACTACATCGTGGCCATCTGTTCGCACACCCGCGGCCTGCCGGAGGTTCGGCTGGGCGTGTCACCGCGTGGCGGATTGGCCCTGCTGCGGGCCGCCCGGGTGGTGGCGGCCACGGCCGGCAGGGCGTATGTGACTCCCGACGACATCAAAGCCCTGGCTCTCCCCACCTTGGCCCACCGGGTCATCCTGCGACCCGACGCCGAGGTCCAGGGCCGCACCGCGCCCGAGGTGATTGCCCGCACCCTCCAGGCCGTTCCAGTCCCGCGGACCCTGCTGCGTTGAGGGGCGTGGTGGGTCGCGCCCCCGTCCAGTGACCCGTTTCGGCCTCGGTGCCACCGCAGCCGGGGTCTTGATGACGGGGCTCGGCTGGGCGGCCCGCTGGCCCGCCGTGGTCGTTCTCGGCGCCGGCTTGCTCATCCTGGTTCTCGGCTCGGTCATCCAGGTAATGCGGCGACCCCACCTGGCCCTGGACCGGGCGGTGGAGCCGCCCCGGGTGCAAAAGGGCACGCCGGCTATCGCCGTCGTCCACGTCACCAACCTGTCCGCGGCGCACCCTCTCCCCGCTGGCCATCGAGCAACGGCTCGGCGACACCCTGGTGCGCGCCGTGCTCCCTCGCCTGCGCGGAGGTGAGCAGGGCTTGCGGACCTACCGGTTGCCCACCGGGGAGCGCGGGGTCTACGAAATCGGCCCGGTGGAGATCCCGAGGGCCGACCCCTTCGGCCTCTGCCGCACCGTGCAACAGATGGGCCGGCCGCAACGCATCGCGGTCCATCCCCGGGTGCTGACGCTGCACCCCCTGCCGACGGGGATCTCCCGCCACCTGGAGGGTCCGTCGAGTGACACTTCTCCGCAGGGCACGATCACCTTTCACCGCCTCCGTGAATATGTGGTCGGAGACGACTTGCGCACGGTCCACTGGCCCTCGACCGCCCACGCCGGAAAGCTGGTCGTTCGCCACAACGTGGATACGTCGCAGCCCTACACGGTCGTGCTCGCCGACCTGACTCCCGAGCGTTATTCGAAGGAGACGTTTGAGGAGGCCATCGACGCGACGGCTTCGCTGGTCGTGTCACTGGCGGCCGGCCGGGCTCCGGTGCAGCTGCGGCTGACCAATGGCGATCGTCTCGGTGGTCCTTCGCAGCGGGACCCCAACCCCATGGTCGATTACCTCACCGAGGTCCGGCCCGACCCGTCGGGGTCCCTCGACGCCCAGTTGGTGCGGCTCCGGCGTGACCGCGGCGGCACGGCCCTGGTGGTGGTAACCGGGCGCATCGACGGCGACCAGCTGCCGGCGATCGCGGCCCTGCGACGCCGTTTCGACCGGGTCATCGTCACCAGCATCGTCGCCCGCCCGGGGCGCCTGCCCGAGCACCCGGGTTTAACCGTCGTGGCCGCCCGATCGGCCGCGGAACTGGCGCAGACATGGAACACGAGGGTGGCCCGATGAAGACCGCGGCGCGACGGGTGACGATCCGGGACCAGGTCGGCGCCGTCGCCATCCCCGCCGCTATCCCCGCCGCCATCCCCGCCGGGCTGGCGGTAGCCACCTTCCTGGCGGCCACGCCGTGGCTGCGGGTCTTCTCGGTGCCGGGGACGGTGGGGCTACTCATGGTCGCGGCCGCAGGGTCGGTGGCGATCTGCTACCTGGCGGTCCGGTTGGGCCACCAGCCTCCGGCCGTTTCCTACGCCCTATCGGCGGCCGGCCTGGTCGCGCTCCTCCTGGCGTCGGCCGGACTGCACCCGGCCGAGATCTGGCCCGGCCTCACCGTCGGCCCCAACCGGGTGTTGACCGAGACCCTCCCCCTGAGCGGAAACCGGGCCCTTTTGGCCGCACCGCTGACGCTGACCTGGCTATGTGGGGCCGCCAGCGCCGAGTTGCTGAGCCGGGCCAACCCGGGCACTCGAGCGAGGGGGGCAAGCGCCGCGGGGTCCGGGCCGGCCGCGCTCGGGCTGGCGGTTCCGTTGGTCTGCTTCGTGGTCGCCTATGCGGTGAGCGCGTCGAGACCGAGCCCCAACCGGACAGCCGCCCCTCTGCTGCTCGTGACCCTGGCCGGGGTGGCGGTGCTCGGACGGGTGCGGATGACGGCTGCCGTCCCCGAAGCGCGGGTCGGCAGCAGCGTAGAGGCGGAGGGCCGGCCGTCCATCTGGCGACCGGCGTTCGCTGGCGGGGTGGCCGCGGTGGCCGTGGCTGTCGTCCTCGGTTTGGTCGTTCCGTCGCTGCCACGGCTGTCGGGTCGGGCCGCCTCCCTCAACCGGGCCGTGCCGGTCACGAGCAGAGTGCTGAACGACCCTCTGGACGCCATGGCCGGGCTCCGCGACGACAATCCCGGGGCGCCGGCCCGCACGGTTCTCCGGGTGCGCACCGGTGCGGCATCCAACGGTTACCTGGCCTCGGCGGTCCTCGATAACTACGACGGCGGCACGTGGAGCTTCGAAGCCACCTTCAAGCCGACGGGAGGGCGGGTGCCGGGCCTCAACGACGGGGCCACCGCGGCTCCACCCGGGTCGGCCCCAGTGCGCCAGCAGGTGTCCCTCGTGCAGCCCCTGCCCCTGCCGTTCCTGCCGGCGCTGGACCGACCCCTCGCCGTGAGGGGTCTGGAGGTCGCAGCCGATCCGGCGACCGGCATGCTGCTACCCGAGCACGCCGAGGGCGGACTCGTCGCCTATGAGGTGGTGTCGAGTGCCCCGCTCGCCACGCTGGGCTCGGTGCCCGGCGCGGACGGCATCGGGGGTGCGGGCGGGGGCGTGGGCGCGGGCGGCGCCGGCCGATCGGGCAGCGGACGTGGGCGGGGGCGGCGAGGCCGGCGTCACCTCCGACCTGGCCCTGCCCCCCGACTCGGCTCCGGCCATGGGCGTGGTCATGCGCTATTTGGCCGGCATCACCGACCGCCGTCCGGCTGCCACGGTGGCGTTCCTGCAGGCAGCCATGACCAGCCTGCGCGCCGACGAGCGACGGGTCGTTCCGGCCGCGCCACCCAACGACCCACCGTCGGGTCGAAACAAACCGAAGGCCGCTCGCCCGGTAGCCAGCACCACGCCGGCACCGGTGCGCGGCAACCGGTCCAGCGGGACGTCCCTGTCGGTGGTCATCAATGCCGTCGTCAACCAGCACCGCGCCACACCGGAACAGTTCGCCACCCTCTACGCCATGGTCGCTCGCTACCTGGGCGTCCCGGCTCGCGTGGTCACCGGGTTCCGGATGGGACCCGGATCCGACACCAGGCCCCAACCCGCGGGCAGCTACCAGGTGACCAACCGCCAGGCCTGGACCTGGGTCGAAATTCCCGTTGCCGGCGTGGGGTGGCTGGTGGCCGATCCCACCCCTGACACCGTGGTCGGCATCGGATCGCCGCCCCCCGAGGCGGTGCAGGTGACCCCCTCGACCGTACCCCCCCACCAGGCCAACGCCGTCCCCCGCAGCGAGATCACCGGCCGTCACGCCGTCGCCAAGCCGGCCGCGGTTCGGATACCGACCAGCGACCCCGTGCCGCGGTGGGTGCTGGGTATGGCGGTGCTCGCCGGGTTGCTGCTGGCCGCCGCGCTGCTCGGACCGGGATTGGCCGGCGCCCGCAGGCGTCTGCGGCGCCGCGCCCGCCGCCGTTCGGAGCCCGCCCAGCTGGCCGTCGGAGCCTGGCTGGAGCTGCTCGACGGCCTCGAGCAGGCCGGCCTGCCGACGAACCCGGGTGACACCACCGGGGAGGTCGCCAGCGCCGCCGGCCAGGTGTTCGGCCCCGATCTGGCCCGGCCGGTGGAGGAGGTCGGGGCCGTGGCCGAACGGGCCATGTTCTCGGTCAGCGGGCCTCCCGATCATCCGACCGCTCAACAGGCGTGGGCGACGCAGCAGACGGTCCGACGCACCGTCCATCGCGGCCTCGACCGCCGCCAGCGCGTCCGGGCCCTGCTGGCGGTCGGGTCGGCTCCCCGCCGGCCGTCGGGCCGGCGTGCCGGTGCGTCGGCGGGCGCGTCGGGCGCGTCGAGCCCGCAGGGCGGCCGGTAGGTTCCGGGTGGTGGCGCGACGTAAGGATCGAGCGGCGCCGACCGCGATCGTGCCCGGCTATCGGGACGCCGTCGAAGTCGGCGGCGGGGCCTTTGCGACCGTGTATCGGGCTACGGAGATTGACACCGGCCGCCCGGTGGCGTTGAAGATCCTGAAGCTCGACTCCGTCCACCGTGATCTCATCGGGACTTTCTCCCAGGAGATCCAGGCCCTGGCCCGGGTGAGCGACCATCCGAACATCGTCACCCTCTACCGGCCCCTCACTACCCCGGACGGCCGTCCGGTGCTCGTGCTGGAGTTGTGCCGCGAGTCCCTCGGCCAACAGGTGCGCCGCGACGGCCCCCTCCCCGTTCGGGGTGTTGCCGGCGTCGCCGTCAAAATCGCCGGTGCCCTGGAAACGGCGCACCGCCATGGCTTTCTGCACCGGGACCTGAAGCCGCAAAACGTCCTCGTCACCCAGTTCGGCGAGCCCGTCCTGGGGGACTTCGGGGTGGCCGCGCTCCAGGCGTCGGCGCGGGCGACGGCCGGGGTGTCCGGCTTCACGACCCTGCACGCGGCTCCGGAGATGCTCGAGGGGCATCACCTGTCAGCGGCTACCGACGTCTACGGCCTGGCATCGACCATGTACCACTTGTTGACCGGGTCGGCGCCGTTTGCGGCCTTCGAGAATGAAGCGCCGGCCTCGGTGATCCTGCGCATCATTCGCGATCCAGTACGACCGCTGCGCGCCGACGAGATCCCGATCGGGCTCTCGGATCTCCTCGAATCCGCCCTGTCCAAGGATCCCGGCCAACGACCGGGGTCGGCGCTGGAGTTCGCTAACGCCCTGGTGGCCGTGGAGGCCGGCGCCGGTTGGCCCCGGACCTCGTATGTGGTCTGGGGCCCGGACGGCCTCGCGTCCGGGCTGCCGCCGCTCGACCGGCCGGCTGCGGCCCCAGACCCATGGCTGGCCGCCCCAACCCCGGCGCCCGGGGACGAGCGACCGGCCCCGGACTCGCGGCCAGAGGCGCCGCTCGCTCCGGGCGTCACCCCAGGGCCTATCGGCCTGGCTGGCGGGCCCGAGGCGCCGCCACCGCCGACCTCGCTATTACCGCCGACCTCGCCATCGCCATCATCACCATCCCGGACCGGGAGCAGTCCGCTGCCACCCGCGGCTCACCCAGGGCCGTCCGTGGCCTCCCCCGCCGCCGCGCCACGGCGGGTGCTCATGCCTGACCCTGCCGAAAGAAGCCCTGAACGTCCGCCCGAGCCGATCCCGATCCCAGTCCCTCCGAAGCCAATGGGGGCCCGGCCCCGGGACGGCGCGGACTCCAGGTCCGGGCCGGCGCGGCCCGTGTTCATCGATCCGCCCGCGCCGTCGTACCTCCCCGGGTCGGAGGGCTCGGCCCCGCCCCGCCTGCCCGGGTCGGTATACGAGCAGACCATTGCTCCCGGCGTCGGCCTTTCCCCCGGACCGGGGCAGGAAAAGGCAGGCGGCGGGCTGGGATCTCAGTCGACATGGTCACCGCTCCTCGTCGCGGCGTTGGCGTTCGCCATGCTCGTGGTGGTCGCCGCCCTTCTGCTCGCGTTCGGTGTCCTTTAGAGCGCTGTCCGCGGGGCTGGCGTCAACGGTCGTAACGCTGCCGGAACTCCACCGCCCATTGAGCCAATCCGCCCGGTTGGCGGGCCCCGCCAGGCGGCCTGCGACTCATCGGCGCCTCGCTTGCGGGTCGGGATGGGGGATCGGGCGGAGATCGAGGTCGTCGATCCCCGAGAAGTCAACGGGGTTGACCGTGTAGAGAGGAAGGTCGTAGGCGATGGCTGTGGATGCGATCATGGCGTCGTAGCCGCGAGCTTGCACCTTTCGGCCTGCAGACCTGAGCGAAGCAGCCACTCGGCCGAACGCCCTGGCTGACTGGGCGTCGAACGGCAACGGTTCGAAGTCAGCCTCGGCCTGCTGCAGCACGGCTTGGCGGGATGACCGCTCCTTCCGAGTGGTCGCCACCAGTGGACCGACTGAAAGCTCAGCCAGAGTGACAGCAGTGATCAGCGGCTCTTCCGGGAGGAGTGCTGGGTCCAGTCGAGAGAGAAGCAGGACGGTCGAGGTGTCGATGATTCCTTGCTCGGTCACAGGCGAAAATCGATAACCGTGTCGAGGTCACGGCGGAGGCCTTCGGGATCAACACCAGGCAGCCGGGACCACCGCTCGACCAAAACGCTCGACCTTACGGGGAGCCGCCCGAGCGGCCGGAGTTCGGCTACCCGCCGACCATCACGAGTCACGGTCAGGCGTTCTCCATGTTCGACGCGGTCGATGACTTCGCCGCCGCGATTTCTCAAGTCTCGGATCGACACCTCGCCCATGCCATTAACCGTATCACCGGTGATACCTTACGTTGAGTGGCGAACCAGTGGCCCCGTGCCGCTGGCGGCGACAGTCGAGCTCCTTCGGCGAAAGCACGGCTGTGGTCCCTGGCGGCGTCGCACGCAGCGGGTTGTCCCGGCTTTGCAGCTCCTCGACCAAACCGGGTCGGCCTCCCCCGGGCGGACCGCACCAGCGCAAGAAGGTGCAGATCCGAGCCAACCTTTCCGCCAGGTGTTATTGGCTTTGGCTCTGGCCACGTAGCGATTCACAGCCGCATCGGTGAGCGGCCTCGGATGGCTGCCGCCGAGAACGCAAACAGGGCCAATAGCTCGACACGGTCCGAGAGCCGAGCCAGGAGCCCCTACGGACGGAAGAAACCCACTCAGACCGTCTCTCAAAAGAACCCTGAGTGTTAGTTGGTCCGTCATAGGGATATGCGTCAGAACTTGCACGCTGGTCGCCCATGAGGCTCCCGTCAGCAGGATCCGGTCGTGTTCTCCGGGAATGGGAACTTACAACGGTCTTCTAGCATCATACAATGCTGCTATGGGTAGTGTTGAGCACATCATGACCGTGTCCCGCAACGGACAGGTGTCGATCCCCGCGGCTGCTCGGGCCCGCTGGCAGGCCCGCAGAGTGATCGTCGTCGACCTGGGCGATCGCGTGGTGATGCGGCCCGCCCCTGAGGATCGCATCGGCGATCTCGAAGGCAAGTACAAGGGCCGAGGACCTTCGGCCGACCAGGCCCGGCGTCAAGCCCGGCGGGACGAGGCGTCTCGAAAGCGTTGACGGTCCTGGATGCGTATGCGGTCATCGCTTACCTAAAAACCGAACCCGCGGCGCGCGAGGTTCACGCCCTGCTGAACGCATCGGATGTCGGTCTAACCGCCGTGGCAGTTGCCGAAGTGATGGACCATCTCGTCCGTGTGGCCGGCGCCGAGGAAGAGGACGCCGCTCTGGACCTGGCCCAGCTCGGTCTACTGGACGCGATTCCGGTCGAAACCGAGACCGGTCTCGTCGCCGGCCGGTTGAGAGCTCGCCACTACCACCGCGGTCGCTGCGCGGTCAGCATGGCCGACTGCATCGCCGCAGCAGCAGCCCGACGAACGGGCACGAGCCTCGCCACCAGCGACCCCCACCTCCTCGACCTGTGCTACCGCGAGAACATCGCGACCATTGTGCTCACGGGCTCGGACGGCACCAGGTGGACGCCGCCTGTATGACTCTTCGGCGGAGCGTGCGGTGGGTCTGGTGGAACCTGGAGGCAGTCAAGGTCGGAGGGAGCGACCACCAGGAGTTCCCAAGCAAGGCCAGGTGCGAGCGGAGCGCCTTGACCGCCGGTCATCGACGGAGCCAACGGTCCCGTATGGGGGACCTTGCGGAACCCCTGGCCACGATCCTGCGGGCATTGCGGATAGACCACGACAGTCAATCCGATTGCCTATCGATGACTCTCAGTATTAGTTTGTTTGTATCTTGATCTCGATGTCGACGCCGGCGGGCAACTCGATGCGCTGGAGCGAGTCGACCGTCTTCGGCGTGTGCTCGACGATGTCGAGCAGCCGCTTGTGCACCCGCATCTCGAAATGCTCGCGGCTGTCCTTGTACTTGTGGGGCGACCGGATGACCGTGTACCGGTTTTTCTCGGTAGGCAACGGGACCGGGCCTCGCACCTTGGCCTGGGTGCGCAGCACGGTCTCCACGATCTTCTTCGTGGACTGGTCGAGGATCTCGTGGTCATACGCCTTCAGGCGGATACGGATCCGTTGTTTATTGCCGTCAGCCACGGCGCTCTCCGATCGATTTCAAAAAGCAGAGGTAAAAGAAAGCGCCGGGACGCAAGCAGCGATCGGCGCTCTCTTTGACCGAATTTGATTACTTGAGGATCTTGGTGACCCGGCCGGCACCAACCGTCCGACCACCCTCACGGATGGCAAAGCGGAGACCCTCGTCCATGGCGATGGGCTTGTGCAGTTCGACGGTCATGACGGTGTTGTCGCCGGGCATGACCATCTCCGTGCCCTCGGCCAGGGTGATGGAGCCGGTCACGTCGGTGGTGCGGAAGTAGAACTGCGGCCGGTAGTTGTTGAAGAACGGCTTGTGGCGGCCGCCCTCCCCCTTGTTCAACACGTACACGTTGGCCTCGAAGTTGGTGTGGGGCGTGATCGATCCCGGCTTGCAGAGGACCTGACCGCGCTGCACCTCTTCCTTCTTGATGCCTCGCAGCAAAGCGCCAATGTTGTCGCCGGCCTGGCCGTCGTCGAGGAACTTGTTGAACATCTCGACGCCGGTGCACACCGTCTTCTGGGTGGGACGGAGACCGACGATCTCCACGTCGTCGCCGACCTTGACCCGGCCCCGCTCCACCTTGCCGGTGACAACGGTGCCGCGCCCGGAGATGGTGAACACGTCCTCGATGGGCATCAGGAAGGCCTTGTCGGTGTCACGCTCGGGCTCCGGCACGAAGTCGTCGACCGCCTGCATGAGCTCGAGGACCTTCTCCTCCCAGTCCTTGTCGCCCTCGAGGGCCCTCAGGGCCGAGACCCGCACGACCGGGGTGTCGTCCCCGGGGAACTCGTACTCGGTGAGCAGTTCCCGGACCTCGAGCTCGACCAGGTCGAGCAGCTCCTCGTCGTCGACCATGTCAGCCTTGTTGAGCGCCACCACGATCGACGGGACGCCGACCTGGCGAGCCAGGAGCACGTGCTCCCGGGTCTGCGGCATGGGGCCGTCAGCCGCCGAGACGACGAGGATGGCCCCGTCGACCTGGGCCGCGCCGGTGATCATGTTTTTGATGTAGTCGGCGTGGCCGGGCATGTCGACGTGGGCATAGTGCCGGTTGGGGGTCTGGTACTCGACATGGGCAATGTTGATGGTGATGCCCCGCTGCTTCTCCTCGGGCGCCTTGTCGATCTCGTCGAAAGCCTTGAACTTGGTGCCACTCGGGTCGCGCTCGGACAGGACTTTGGTGATCGCCGCGGTCAGGGTGGTCTTGCCGTGGTCGATGTGACCCATCGTCCCGATGTTGAGATGGGGCTTGTTGCGCTCAAACTTCTGCTTGGCCATGGAAGGGGTTGCTCCTCATGCGGTCCGGCCATCTGGCCGGGGGATCACGCGGTGGTAAAGGATAACTGGTGTGCGGGAGGCCCCGCGCCCCGGCGGCTGGCGCCGGGTCTTACTCGCCCCGGACCCGGGCCACGATCTCCTGCGAGACCGACTCGGGCACTTCCTGGTACGAGTTGAACTGCATGCTGTAGGTCGCCCGCCCCTGGGTACGCGACCGCAGATCTGTAGCGTACCCGAACATCTCCGCTAACGGGACCTGGGCCCTGATGACCTGCGAGTTGCCTCGCTGCTCCATGCCCTCGACCCGGCCTCGGCGGGACGACAGGTTGCCGATCACGTCGCCCATGTAGTCCTCCGGGGTCACCACCTCGACGGACATGATGGGCTCGAGGAGGACCGGATGGGCCCGCCGGCAACCCTCCTTGAAGCACATGGAGCCGGCGATCTTGAACGCCATCTCCGAGCTGTCGACGTCGTGGAAAGAGCCGTAGGTCAGAGTGGCCCGGATGTCGACCACCGGGTAGCCGGCGAGCACGCCGGACTGCATGGCGTCCTGGATGCCGGCGTCGACGGAGGGGATGTACTCCTTGGGGATGACGCCCCCGGTGATCTTGTCGATGAACTCGTAGCCGCCGCCCGGACCGGTCGGCTCCAGGCTGAGGACGACGTGGCCGTACTGGCCCCGGCCGCCCGTCTGGCGCACATAGCGGGTCTCTACCTTCTCCACCGGGTTCCGGATGGTCTCCCGGTAGGCCACCTGGGGCTTGCCTACGTTGGCATCGACCTTGAACTCCCGCAGCATCCGGTCGACCAGCACTTCGAGGTGCAGCTCGCCCATGCCGCCGATGACCGTCTGGCCGGTCTCCTCGTCGCCATGCACCTGGAAGGTGGGATCCTCCTCGGAGAGGGCCTGGAGGGCGCGGGACAGCTTGTCCTGGTCGTTTTTGGTCTTGGGCTCCACGGCCACATGGATGACCGGCTCGGGGAAGTCCAGCGCCTCGAGCACGATCGGGGAGTTCTGGTCGCAGAGGGTGTCGCCCGTGGTCGTCTGTTTGAGCCCCACGAGAGCGACGATGTCGCCGGCGAAGGCGGCGTCACGATCCTCGCGGTGGTTGGCGTGCATCTGCAGAATGCGCCCGACCCGCTCCCGGCGGTCCTTGTTGGAGTTGAGGACCGGACTGCCGGCCTTGAGCTGCCCGCTGTACACCCGGGCATACGTCAACTTGCCCAGGTGCGGGTCGGTCATGATCTTGAAGGCCAGGGCGGCGAAGGGCTCGGAGTCGTCGGCGCGGCGCTCGAGCTCCTCGATGCCCTTGATGTCCATGCCCCGGGTCGGGGGAATGTCGACCGGGGAGGGCAGGTAGGCCACGACCGCGTCAAGCATGGGCTGGACGCCCTTGTTCTTGAACGCCGATCCGCACAGCACGGGAACTATCTGGCTGGCGATGGTGGCATTACGGAGAGCCCTGGTCAGGTCGAGGGCGGTGATCTCCTCGTCGCTCAGGAACTTCTCGGTGATCCGGTCATCGAAGTTGGAGAGGGTGTCGATGAGCAGAGCCCGGTAGGACTCGGCCTCTTCGAGCAGGTTGGCGGGGATGTCGACGATGTCGAACTTCTCGCCCTTGTTGGATTCCTCCGGCCAGACGTAGGCCTGCAGGTTGAGCAGGTCCACGACCCCCCGGAACCCGCTCTCCGATCCGATCGGCAGCTGGGTGACGGCCACGGTGGCGTCGAGGCGGTCACGGATCATGTCGACGCAGCGGAAGAAGTCGGCGCCGATGCGGTCCATCTTGTTGACGAAGCACATCCGCGGCACGCCGTACTTGTCCGCCTGGCGCCAGACCGTCTCGGTCTGGGGCTCGACGCCAGCAACGGCGTCAAACACGGCGACGGCGCCGTCGAGGACGCGCAATGAACGTTCGACCTCGACGGTGAAGTCGACGTGGCCGGGGGTGTCGATGATGTTGATGCGGGTGCCGTTCCACTCCGTGGTGGTGGCGGCGGAGGTGATGGTGATGCCCCGCTCCTGTTCCTGGGGCATCCAGTCCATAGTGGCCGCGCCCTCGTGCACCTCGCCGAGCTTGTAGTTGATGCCGGTGTAGAAGAGGATGCGCTCGGTCGTGGTGGTCTTGCCCGCGTCGATATGGGCCATGATCCCGATATTGCGGACCTGGGCCAGGGGCTTGGTGCGGGTTGCGGTTGCTTCAGCCATACGGTTCTCTCTGCGGGGGGCGTGGGTATTGCGGGCTTGCGGGACTACCAGCGGTAGTGGGCGAAGGCCTTGTTGGACTCGGCCATCTTGTGCATGTCTTCGCGGCGTTTGACCGCGGCGCCGATGCCGTTGGAGGCGTCAAGCAACTCGGCGGCGAGCTTCTGGGACATGGTCTTCTCCCGCCGCTGCTTGGAGTAGCCGACCAGCCAACGGACCGACAGGGTGCCGGCTCGACGGGGTCGCACCTCGACCGGCACCTGATAGGTGGCGCCGCCGACCCGTCGGCTCTTGACCTCGAGCTGGGGTTTGGTGTTTTCCACGGCTCGCTTGACGACGCCGACGGGGTCGCCGTCGCCGCGCTCTTTCACGATGTCGAGGGCTTCGTAGACGACGCGCTCGGCGAGGCTGCGCTTGCCGCGCTCGAGAACCTTGTTGACGATCTGGGTGACCAGCACGGACCGGTAGATGGGGTCCGGAAGCAGGTCGCGACGGGGGGCGGGTCCTTTGCGCGGCACGGCGGCTCTCCTGGTCTCCTAGGCCTTCTTGGCCCCGTAGCGGCTGCGGGCCTGCTTGCGGTCGCGCACCCCGGAGGTGTCCAGGGTGCCACGAATGATCTTGTAGCGGACGCCCGGCAGGTCCTTCACCCGGCCGCCACGGACCAGGACGATGGAGTGCTCCTGCAGGTTGTGGCCGACTCCGGGGATATAGGCGGTCACTTCGACCCCACTGGTGAGACGGACCCGGGCCACCTTGCGAAGGGCCGAGTTCGGCTTCTTGGGGGTGGTGGTGTAGACGCGTGTACACACGCCGCGGCGCTGCGGGGCGCCGCGAAGCGCCGGCGTCTTGGTCTTGACCGTCTTCTGTTCGCGGCCCTTCCGGACCAATTGCGCGATGGTGGGCAACCTGACCTCTCGTTGGTGTAGAACTTGCCGCGCCGTTCGGTCGGCCCATGCGCGCCGCTACCGGCCGGTGGGCCAATGACCATGATAGCGCGTCGGGGCCGCTCATTCGGGCCCTACGGTGGTGTACGCGGTCGCGACGACGCCGCCCCTACCCGCCCCCCCTTGTTTCAGGAGGTCCTGATGGCCGATCCCCTGTGGACCGCCGTGGACGATTACGTGACCGATCTCATTGTCCGCCCCGATGCCGCGCTGGAGGCGGCGGTAGCAGCGACGGCCGCGGCCGGTATGCCGCCCATCTCCGTCTCCGCACCCCAGGGCCAGCTGCTCGGCCTCCTGGCCCGTATGGTGGGCGCCACCCGGATACTCGAGCTCGGCACCCTGGGTGGGTACAGCACCATCTGGCTGGCCCGGGCCCTCCCTGCCGGCGGGCGACTGATCAGCCTCGAGGTGGATCCCCGTCACGCCGAGGTGGCCCGGGCCAACCTGGCCGCGGCCGGGATGGCCTCGATGGTCGAGGTACGCGTCGGCGCCGCCCTCGACACTCTCCCCCAACTGGTGGACGAGGGGGCGGGGCCCTTCGATCTGATCTTCATCGACGCCGACAAGCCCAACATCCCCGAGTACCTGACCTGGTCGATCAAGCTGTCGCGGCCGGGGACAGTCCTGGTGGTGGACAATGTGGTGCGCGACGGGGGGCTCGTCGATGCCAGCGGCACCCGGCCCGAAGTGGTGGGTGTCCGGCGCTTGCACGAACAGCTGGCCGCGGACGACCGTGTCACCGCTACGACCATCCAGACCGTCGGGGCCAAGGGCTATGACGGCTTCACCCTGGGCATCGTGAACGCGGTGTAGCCGGTGCCTCGTCAGCGGGCGCGACCCGGGGCGGTCCCCTCCTACTGGTGACGCGAATTGGCCCCTTTCCGGGCCTCTCGTGGTCTTTCTGACGCCATCTGTGCCCAGTCGAAGCGGCGGGCGGGTCAGGGAAGGCGGGGCGGGACGTCGGCGGGCCCTGGCCCCCCCGCTGGCGACCCGTGTGGCGCGGCGCCGGATCGTTTGGGCGCCCTTTGAGCTTTGGGCGCGCTTTTGGTCGTTTTTCGACACTAAGCGCGCCCAAACTAACGAAGTGCGCCCAGATTGCCCGACCGGCGGGCCGGGGCTGTCCGCCCGCTGGCGACCCGGTGGCGCGGCGCCGGATCGTTGGGCGCGCTTTGAGCTTTGGGCGCGCTTTTGGTCGTTTTTCGACACTAAGCGCGCCCAAAGTAACGAAGCGCGCCCAGATTGCCCGACGGGCGGGCCGAGGCTGTCCGGCCGGGCGGGCCAGGGCCGGCAAACAGGCGCGACGCGGTGAGGGGAGGCGAGGACGCCGCGGGACCGGCGGGTGGCGCGCCCGGGTTGTTGGTCGCGGCAGGAAGGGGCGGGCGCCCGGCCGGGCGCGACGGGCGCCTCCCGGCCAGCTGGGGGCTGAAGCAGCCAGGGGACGGCCGAGACGGGCTAACCCGCCCGGCCGTCCGGCCGGCCCACCCTCACTGACTACGAAGCGCTCTCTTCCCCGCTGTCGCCGAAGCTGCCGGCAAAGCCGTTGCCGATGGCGTCGGCTTCACCATTGGTCTCGGCCCCATTGGTCTCGGCCCCGTTGGACTCCGCCTCCCACGCCTCGCCCTGGGAGCCGATCGACGCCAGCCAGGCGGCCAGGTCCTCGGTGCCGGCCTCCTCGTCGGACGAGGTCCAGAACGTCATCCGCTCGGCTTCCGGCGCCTCGAGCTGCAGGTTGCGGTATCGGAGCATGCCGGTCCCGGCCGGGATCAGCTTGCCGATGATGATGTTTTCCTTCAGCCCGAAGAGGTGGTCCGACTTGCCCTCGATGGCCGCTTCGGTCAGGACCCGGGTGGTCTCCTGGAAGGAGGCCGCCGACAGCCAGCTGTCGGTGGCCAGCGACGCCTTGGTGATGCCCATCAGCTCCGGCCGGCCCTCGGCGGGCCGCTTGCCTTCGGTGACCAGGCCCCGGTTGACCTCGGCGTAGATGCGGGAGTCGACCCGCTCGCCGGGCAGGAACGGGCTCTCGCCCTGCTCGGCCACCAGCACCCGGCGCAGCATCTGGCGCACGATCAGCTCGATGTGCTTGTCGTGGATCGACACGCCCTGGTCCCGGTAGACCTGCTGCACCTCGTTGACCAGGTACTGCTGGGTTTCCCGGATGCCCTTGATGTCGAGCAGCTGCTTGGGGTCCTTGGGACCGTCGACGATGGGATCGCCGGCGCTGATCTCGGCGCCCTCGTGGACGCCGTCGGCCAGCTTGGCCCGCGAGCTGACGGTGTAGCCGTCCTCGCTGCCGTCGTCGCCGACGACCAGGACCCGGCGGGTGTTGTTGTCCTCCTCGACGATGCGGACCACCCCCGAGGTGCGGGCCAGGACCGCGGCGCCCTTGGGCGTGCGGGCCTCGAACAGCTCGACGACGCGGGGCAGACCGTGGGTGATGTCCTCACCGGCGATGCCGCCGGTGTGGAAGGTCCGCATGGTCAGCTGCGTACCCGGCTCGCCGATGGACTGGGCCGCGATGACACCAACGGCCTCGCCGAGCTCGATGTGGCGGTTGGTGGCCAGCGAACGGCCGTAGCACCCGGCGCACACCCCGTGATCGGCCTCGCAGGTGAGGACGGACCGGGCGAAGATCTCGGTCACGGCCGGATCGTCGCGCAGGGTCTCCATGACCCGGGGCGAGATCTCCGTCCCCGCCGGCAGCACCTCGCCGGTCGACAGGGTGACGTCGCGGGCCAGAACCCGGCCGTCGATTCGGGTTTCGAGGTAGGACGCGCAGCGTCTCGTCGTCCGGCTGGATGTTGCCGATCCGGATGCCACGCGTCGTCCCGCAGTCCTCCTGCCGCACGATGAGCTCCTGGGCCACGTCCACCAGACGGCGGGTGAGATAGCCGGAGTCGGCCGTCCGCAGGGCGGTGTCGGCCAGGCCCTTGCGGGCGCCGTGGGTGGAGATGAAGTACTCGAGCACCGACAGCCCCTCCCGGAAGGAGGCCAGGATGGGCCGGGGGATCATCTCGCCTCGAGGGTTCGAGACCAATCCCTTCATACCGGCGATCTGGCGGACCTGCTGCGGGTTACCGCGGGCGCCGGAGTCCACCATCATGTCCAGCGGGTTGAACTGGATGGCGTGGAGGGTCTCCTCCATGGCCTTGCCGACGTCGGAGTTGGCCGACGTCCAGATCTCGATCTCCTTCTGGCGCCGCTCGTCGTCGGTGATGATGCCCCGCTTGAACTGGGTTTCGGCCTTCTGGGCCTCGGCCTCGTATCGGGCGATGATCTCCGCCTTCGCCGGAGGGGTCTTCACGTCGTCGATGGAGATGGTCAGCCCCGACCGGGCCGCGTAGCGGAAGGTCAGATCCTTGATCTTGTCCAGGCTGTCGGCCACCTGGGACCGGTCGTAGTTGTCCGCCAGGACGCCGACGATCGACGCGATGGAGCGGTTCCGCTTGCCGACGATGTCGTTGACGAACTCGAAGTCGTCCGGCAGGGCGGTGTTGAAGATGATGCGCCCGGCCGTGGTGGCGATGGTCTCGAAGGCGGCGTCCCCGTTGTGTGGCGCCAGCGGCCGGCGCCAGTTGACCCGGGCGTGCAGATCGAGATCGCCGGCGTCGTAGGCCTGCTCCACCTCATAAACGTGGCGGAAGGTGCGACCCTCGCCCTTGGCCCCGTCTTTTTCCAGGGTGAGGTAGTAGGCCCCGTACACCATGTCGTGGGTGGGAGTCACGATGGGTCGCCCGGTGGCCGGAGACAGAATGTTGTTGGCCGACAGCATCAGGATCCGGGCCTCGGCCTGGGCCTCGGCCGAGAGGGGCAGGTGGACGGCCATCTGGTCGCCGTCGAAGTCGGCATTGAAGGCGGTGCAGACCAGCGGGTGGATCTGGATGGCCTTGCCCTCGACCAGGACCGGTTCGAAGGCCTGGATGCCCAGCCGGTGCAAGGTGGGGGCCCGGTTGAGGAACACCGGGTGCTCCTTGATGACCTCCTCCAGCACGTCCCAGACCTGGGCCCGCCGCCGCTCGACCATGCGCTTGGCGGACTTGATGTTCTGGGCCAGCTCCAGGTCGACCAGCCGCTTCATGACGAAGGGCTTGAACAGCTCCAGCGCCATCTGCTTGGGCAGCCCGCACTGGTGCAGCTTGAGGGTGGGGCCGACCACGATCACCGAGCGGCCCGAGTAGTCGACGCGCTTGCCGAGCAGGTTCTGGCGGAACCGGCCCTGCTTGCCCTTGAGCATGTCCGACAGCGACTTCAGCGGCCGGTTGCCGGGACCGGTGACCGGGCGCCCCCGGCGACCGTTGTCGAAGAGGGCGTCGACGGCCTCCTGAAGCATGCGCTTCTCGTTGTTGACGATGATCTCGGGGGCGCCGAGGTCGAGGAGTCGCTTGAGGCGGTTGTTGCGGTTGATGACCCGGCGGTACAGGTCGTTGAGGTCGGACGTGGCGAAGCGGCCGCCGTCGAGCTGCACCATGGGCCGCAGCTCGGGCGGAATCACCGGCACCGCGTCGAGGATCATGGCCCGGGGGTCGTTGGCCCGCCGGCCGTGCTCGTCGCGGCGGTTGAAGGCGGACACGATCTTCAGCCGCTTGATGGCCTTCTGGCGGCGCTGCACCGAGAGAGGCCGGCGGCCGTCGCTCGGGTCGATGGCGTCGCGGAGCTTGATCTCCTCCTCGTCGAAGTCGATCTCGCTGATCAGGCTGGCGATGGCCTCGGCGCCCATGCCGCCGCGGAAATACTCGCCGTAGCGGTCCTTGAGCTCGCGCCACAGCAGCTCGTCCTCGATGATCTTGCGCGAGTGCAGGTTGCGGAACTCGTCGAAGGTCCGCTTCACCAGGTCGAGCTCGGCGTCGGCCCGCTCGCGGATGGCGGCCAGCTCCTTGTCCACCTGGCGCTGTCGGGCCTTCAGCTCGGAATCCTTGGCGCCCTCGCCCTCCATGCGGGCCAGCTCGTCCTCGAGGGCCTTGAAGCGGCGGTCGAGTTCCAGGTCGCGGGCCCGCTCGATCTCGCCCAGCTCCTCGGCCAGCTCGGCCTCGGCGTTGGGCAGCTCGAGGTGGCGCTTCTCCTCGTCGACCCAGGTGACCAGGTTGGCGGCGAAGTAGATGACCTTCTCCAGCTGCTTGGCCTTGAGCTCCTCCCGGGCTTCGGTGCCCATGAGCAGGTAGGCCAGCCAGCTGCGGGTACCGCGCAGGTACCAGATGTGGACGACCGGGGCGGCCAGCTCGATATGGCCCATGCGCTCGCGGCGCACCTTGGAGCGAGTGACCTCGACCCCGCAGCGCTCGCAGATGATGCCGCGGAACCGGACCCGCTTGTACTTGCCGCAGTAGCACTCCCAGTCCTTGGTAGGACCGAAGATCTTCTCGCAGAAGAGCCCGTCCTTTTCGGGACGCAGGGTGCGGTAGTTGATGGTCTCCGGCTTCTTGACCTCGCCGTTGGACCAGGTGCGGATGGCGTCGGCCGTGGCCAGGCCGATCCGCAGCTGCTCGAAATTGTTGACGTCTAGCACTTAGCAATCACCCCGTGTTCCCGATATTCGGCCCGACGTTACCAGCCGGCGCAAATAACATCGTCCAGGCCGACGCGACCTGTGATCGGGCGCCTGCCTTCATCTAAAAGCCCCTTTCGCTGCGCCCGGCGGGCGTCCTCCTCGTCGGAGCCCCGCTCCGGCCGGCTGATGTCGATGCCCAGCTCCTCGGCCGTGCGGAACACGTCCTCGTCGAGCTCGCGCATCTCGATCTCCTCGCCGGTGTAGCTCAGGACCTCGACGTTGAGGCAAAGACTCTGCATTTCCTTGATGAGCACCTTGAAGCTCTCCGGGATCCCCGGCTCGGGGATGTTCTCCCCCTTGACGATGGCCTCGTAGACCTTGACCCGGCCGAGGACGTCGTCGGACTTGATGGTGAGCAGCTCCTGCAGGGCGTAGGCGGCGCCGTACGCCTCCAGGGCCCACACCTCCATCTCCCCGAAGCGCTGACCGCCGAACTGGGCTTTGCCGCCGAGGGGCTGCTGGGTGATCATCGAGTAGGGCCCGGTGGACCGGGCGTGGATCTTGTCGTCGACCAGGTGGGCGAGCTTGAGGATGTACACGTAGCCCACGCTGATGGGATTGTCGTAAGGCCTCTCCGGTCCGCCCGTTGAAGAGGGTGGCCTTGCCGTCGGTGCCGAGGAGCCGGCCCCCGTTGCCATAGCTCGTGCCGATGGCCTCGGGGTGAAGCCGCTCGAAGATCTGGCGCATGGTCGGATGGCGGCCGGCGTCGTCTTCCTCGTCCCAGTGGGCCCCGTCGAAGACCGGGGTGGCGATGTGCACCGCCGGCTGACCGACGGGCCGGGTCTTGCGCTCGCCGTCGCGAGCCGAGCCGTTGGCCGCCCGGACGTACCCCATCCGATCCATCCGACGAGTCGGACCCGCCGGACCCATTGGGCCCAAAGGACGCCTCGTAGGACCCGTTGGTGGATCCGTTGCCACCGTTGCCGTCGCCGTCCCATCCCCAGCGGGCCGCCCAGCCCAGATGGCTCTCGAGCACCTGGCCCACGTTCATCCGGGAAGGCACGCCCAGAGGGTTGAGGATGATGTCGACCGGGGTGCCGTCGGCCAGGAACGGCATGTCCTCGATCGGGAGGATCTTGGAGATGACGCCCTTGTTGCCGTGGCGGCCGGCCAGCTTGTCGCCCTCGGAGATCTTGCGCTTCTGGGCCACGTACACCCGGACCAGCTGGTTGACCCCCGGCGGAAGCTCGTGGGCGTCCTCCCGGGAGAACACCCGCACGTCGATGACCTTGCCGGACTCGCCGTGGGGCACCTTGAGGGAAGTGTCGCGGACCTCGCGGGCCTTCTCCCCGAAGATGGCCCGCAGCAGGCGCTCCTCCGGCGTCAGCTCGGTCTCGCCCTTGGGCGTGACCTTGCCGACCAGCACGTCGCCAGGACCGACCTCGGCCCCGATGCGGATGATGCCCCGCTCGTCGAGGTCCTTGAGGATCTCCTCGGAGAGGTTCGGGATGTCCCGGGTGATCTCCTCGGCGCCGAGCTTGGTGTCCCGGGCGTCGACCTCGTGCTCCTCGATGTGGATCGAGGTGAGCACGTCGTCGCGCACCAGCCGCTCGGAGAGGATGATGGCGTCCTCGTAGTTGTAGCCCTCCCAGGGCATGAAGGCGACCAGGAGGTTCTTGCCGAGCCCAAGCTCGCCGGCCTCGGTCGACGGCCCGTCGGCCAGCACGTCACCCGTGGCGATCTGGTCGCCCTCCTCAACGACGATGCGCTGGTTGAGGCAGGTGTTCTGATTGGAACGGCGGAACTTGGCCAGCCGGTACACCTTGCGCCCGAGGGGCGTGCCGGCCCAGTCGGACTGGCCGGGCTGGTACTCCACGGTGACGTGATCGCCCGAGACGTCGACGATGTGGCCGCGGCCCTCGGCCAGCAGCACGTCACCGGCGTCGCGGGCCGCTCGGGCTTCGACCCCGGTCCCGATGAACGGAGCCTCCGGCCGCACCAGCGGCACCGCCTGCTTCTGCATGTTGGCGCCCATGAGGGCCCGGTTGGCGTCGTCGTGCTCGATGAAGGGGATCAGTGCGGTCGAGATCGACACGATCTGCTTCGGCGACACGTCCATCAGGTCCACCTCGGCCGGCGGCACGAAGTCGACCTCGCTGGTGGTCCCGTAGCTGGTCCCGGCCGCGCCGACGCGGACGCCGGGACCCTGTGGGGCCCGGCGAACCAGGACCCGATCCTCGACCAGGGTGCCGTCCTCGCCCAGCTTGGCGTTGGCCTGGGCGATGACGTACTCCTCTTCCTCGTCGGCGGCGAGGTAGGTGATCTCGTCGGTGACCCGGCCCTCGACGACCTTGCGGTACGGGGTCTCGATGAACCCGTAGGAGTTGATGCGGCCGTAGGAAGCCAGGTGGCCGATAAGGCCGATGTTGGGCCCTTCCGGCGTCTCGATAGGGCACATGCGGCCGTAGTGGGACGTGTGCACGTCACGCACCTCGAACCCGGCCCGCTCCCGGGACAGACCGCCGGGGCCCATGGCCGACAGGCGCCGCTTGTGGGTGAGCCCCGACAGCGGGTTGGTCTGGTCCATGAACTGCGACAGCTGGGAAGTCCCGAAGAACTCCTTGATGGCCGCCACCACCGGCCGGATGTTGATCAGGGTCTGCGGCGTGATGGCTTCGACGTCCTGAGTCGTCATGCGCTCACGAACGACCCGCTCCATACGGGACAGGCCGACCCGGACCTGGTTCTGGATGAGCTCGCCGACCGAGCGGATGCGCCGGTTGGCGAAGTGGTCCTGGTCGTCGAGGCGGTACCCCGACTCGCCCTTGGCCAGGTGCAGCAGGTAGCTGCAGGCGGCCAGGATCTCGGCCCGGGACAGGACGCCCTGGCCTTCGGCCGGGCGCTCCAGGTCGATCCCGAAGAGCTCCTCGGCCCGGGCGATCTCGGGACCGAGCTTGCGGTCGAGCTTGTAACGACCCACCCGGGTGAGGTCATAGCGCTTCGGGATTGAAGAAGGCGTTCTCGAAATAGACGCGAGCGGACTCGGTCGAGGGCGGCTCGCCGGGCCGGGCCCGCTTGTAGATCTCGAGGAGGGCCTCCTCCTGGGTCGGAGCCAGCTCGCGCTCCTTCTCCCACTGGCCCTCCAGGAACTCGAAGTGGCGGACGAAGCGCTCCAGGAACCCCTCGTCGGTGTACCCGAGGGCGCGAAGCAGGACGAACAGGCTGAGCCGGCGCTTGCGGGCGACCCGGGAGCCGGCGCTGATGTCCTTGCCGGGCTTGGCTTCCACGTCGAACTCGATCCACTCGCCGCGGTAGGGGTGAATGGTGCCGGTGACGATGGTCTTGGCGTCGCGACCGGGCTGGAAGATGACGCCCGGCGAGCGGACCAGCTGCGAGACGACCACCCGCTCGGTGCCGTTGATGATGAACGTCCCCTTGTCCGTCATCATCGGGAAGTCACCCATGAAGACGGTCTGTTCCTTGATCTCGCCGGTGTTGGCGTTCTGGAACTGGGCCCGCACGAAGATGGGGGCCGCGTAGGTCATGTCCTTTTCCTTGCACTCCTCCACCGAGAACTTCGGGGGTGGGCGCAGGTCGATATCGGTGGGGTCGAACTCGAGGATCAGCTTGAGCGAACCCGAGAAGTCCTCGATGGGACTGATGTCGCGGAACGTGTCCGCCAGCCCCTGTTCGAGGAACCAGCGGAAGGAGTCGCGCTGAATAGAGATGAGGTCCGGCAGCGGCAGAACCTCGTCAAGGTTGGCGAAGGAGAAACGCTCCCGAGCGGCGGAACGTGACGGCAAGGGCCTACTCCTGAAGGAGGGTGGATGAGGAGATCTCCGCGGTGGGGGCGCGCTGAAGCCGCGTCAGCAGGACGGGAAGCACAAGGCGGACAACCACGGCAACTGACCAGTATAGGCCGAGACGCGAATAAAGGCAACCGGCCTTCTCCACGCATTCCGTGTTCCCGAGAAGGGTACGGCACGATCCCCCGGTGGTCAAGATATTCCGGCGAAAAGACGGGCCGTGGCGGCCTCGCCCGCCGCCCCCCTCTTCGAGACGGTGCTGGTCAGGGCCCTGAGGGGTGCTTGCGCGGGCCGTCAAGATCAGGGAGGATGGCTGGCGGGAACCGGTGCCGGAAGGGACCGGTGGGCGCGAGGACCAGCTATCAGCGTGCGCCCGCCGGGCCGAACCGAGGAGCCATGGATTCCAAGACCACCGCACCATCCTTCACCGTCAGCCTGCGCGGCTACGACCGGGAGGAAGTCGACGAGTACCTCGACTCCCTCGGCGAGGCGCTCAACCAGGTCGAGGAGGCCGAAGCCCATACCCGCCGCCTCCAGGCCCATATCGCCAAGTGCAATGCTCGTATCAAGGAGCTCGAGGACCGGATCCGGGCGGACACGCCGAAGAGCGGCGTCGCCCTCGGCGAGCGCATCGGGGTTCTCCTCAACCAGGCCGAGGAGGCCGCCGCCGATGTGGTGAGCCGGGCCGAGGCCGAGGCCGCCCGCATCGTCGCCGAGGCCGAGGCTCGTTCCAAGAAGGCCGATGAAATGGTGCGCAGCGCCACGGCCCGGGCGGAAGAGCAGGCTCGCCGGATCGATACCCAGGCCCGGGGCGAGGCCTCCAACATCGTGTCCGAGGCCGAGGCTCGGGCCACCGCCCGGACCCGGCAGATCGAGCAGTGGGCCGAGCAGGTGGTGTCGCACACCCGGGCGGAGGAAGCCCGCCTCCTGCACGAGCAGCAGCAGGCCAAGGAGGCATCGCTGGCGGAGCTCCGGGACCTCTCCGACCAGCGGGGCCGCGCCATCGCCTCGCTGAACGCCCTGCGGGAGGCCCTGGGCCGGGCGGCCGGACTGGTCGAGAAGGATCCCGCCGGCGCCGCCGTGGCGTCAGCGACCAGGCCCGCCCCGGACACCGCCGCCCATTCGAGCAATGGCGGCGCCGCCTCAGCCAGCACCGAGGCCGCGACCGAGCCGGCCAGCAGCCCGGCCGCCCAGTCGGGCCCGGCCGACCAGACAGGCCCTAGCGCCCAGACCAGCTCCGGCGCCCAGACCAGCTCCGGCGCCCAGACGAGCGGTGACGACCAGGTGGGCGCCGCCGAGCCGGAGGGCGATCATCTCGACGCCACCGTTGCCACCCTTCTCAATGGAGGCGCGATGGAGACCGAGCAGTTCGAAGCCAAACTGGACGCATGGGTCTCCGGGGGGCCAGAGGATCGGATCGGCTGAGCGGTGCGGTAAGGCTGCGGGGCCGGGTCTGGCTGATCGTCGGGGTCCTGGCGGGTATCGCCATCGCGATCGGTCACCTCGACTATCTGGCCGGCGCGGGCCGAACCCTCGCGGACACCGCCGAGCGCTTGGTCGGGAGCGGTGCCAGCTGGTTGACCGACCGGCTGGCCGCGACCGGCGCCTCCGGGCGGGTGGTGCTCGGCCTCACCGGGGCTGTCGCGGTCCTGATTCCGGGGCTGACCGCCTTCTTGCTGATCGTGGCGGCTCGCGGCACCCTGCGACTGCGGGCCGTGATCGGCCTGCTGGTGCTGGCTCTCGCCGCGGCCACCTACCTGTACCACCCCGGCGGCCAGGCCACCGGGGTGCTGCTCCTGGTGCTGGTCATCGCCAGCGTCGCCGTGGCCTTCACCGGCCCGCTGGTAGCTGCGCCGCTGGCCGCCCTCGCCGGGCTCATCGCCGGGGAGTTCCTGCCGGGTTTGGTGCAGTCCAGCCGGGTCGTCACCCAGCGCAGCGTCAGCGACCTGCACCAGGCGATCTTCGGCCACCCAGGCACTCCAACCCTGCTGCAGCTGGCCGTGCTGCTGCTGGCGTTGATCCCGTTCGCGGTCGCGGCCCGGCTGGTGTTCTGGCGCTAGTTGGCTTGATCGCGGCTGGCCCGCCGGAATCCCAGCGGGCCAGCCGGAATCTCAGCGGCCAGCCGGGATCCCACCGACCAGGTTGGACTACTTCAGCTCGACGGTGGCGCCGGCGTTCTCCAGCTGAGCCTTGGCCTTTTCGGCGTCTTCCTTGCTGACCTTCTCGAGGACAGCCTTGGGCGCGGCGTCCACCACGTCCTTGGCCTCCTTCAGGCCGAGGCTGGTGAGCGACCGCACCTCCTTGATGACCTGAATCTTCTTGTCGCCGGCTGAGGTCAGCACGACGTCGAACTCGTCCTGCTCCTCCTCCTGAGCCGCCTCCGCGGCGCCCCCACCCGCGGCCGGGGCGGCGGCCACCGCGACCGGGGCGGCCGCAGTCACGCCGAAGCGGGTTTCGAAGTCGGCGAGCAGTTCGGACAGCTCGATAACGGTCAGATTGGCGATGCTGTCGAGGATCTCTTCTTTGGTTGCCATGATGTCGATACTCCCTGTGGGCTACTCGGTGGGTGTGGTGGCTTCGGGCGCCGGGCCGTCGCCAGGTTCGGGTTCGGGTTCGGGTTCGGCTTTGGATTCGGTTGACGCGGCCGCCGGGGCGTCGGCGTCGGAGGATTCGGACGCGGCACCGGGAGCGCCCTCGGCCTTCTGGTCGCGCAAGGCAGCCAGGCCGTAGGCGAAATTCCGGGGCAGGGCCTGCAAGAGTCCGGCGAGCTGCTGCATGGGCGCCGCCAGCAACCCGGCGAACCGAGCAAGCAGCACCTCCCGGGAGGGAAGCTCCGCCAGAGCCGCGGTCTCCTGGGCCGTCAGAACCTTGCCGCCGAGTACCCCGCCCTTGAGAACCAGCAGCGGATTGGTCCGGGCATAGTCGCGGAGCGCCTTGGCCACCGCCGCCGCGTCCCCGTCAACGAAGGCGATGGCAGTCGGACCGACGAGCAGGGGCTCCAGGTCCTCGAGTCCGGACTCGCGGGCGGCCAGGCGCACCAGGGTGTTCTTGTAGATCTTGTACTCGCCGCCACTCGGGCGCAGGGAACGGCGCAAGCCCGCCAGGTCCTTGACCTTGAGGCCCCGGTACTCGGTCAGGATGGCCCCGTCGGCGTCCTCGAACCGCCGCCGCACCTCGTCCACGACGGCCACGTTCGCCGGTCTCGGGTTGTCCATCGGTTACCACCTCCTTCTCTGTCGGCGCTGAAGGCGCGAGCAGGTTCGCCCAGGAGGGGTACCTCTCGCCTCGTCAGGCTGGGCCGGCCGGCCCACTTGGGTGCCCAGAGGGCACACCGGATGTCTACGGCTCTATGTCAACAGTCATTTTACCAGAGGCCGCCCGGGCCCCGACCTCGATTCAGCGGGAGGAAGGAGCGTCCGTCGTGGCGATGCGGCGGGTGACCCAGCGCTCCACCACAAAGGCCAGGAACGGCACCCACCCGCCACAGACCATCGCCACCAGGGTCCAGAACCCGAGCCGGGCCCGCCGGACCAGATCCAGCACGGCCAGCAGGTACAACAGGTAGAGCATCCCGTGGATGAACCCGACGGGCTTCTCGACGGCCTGGAAGGGAATGCTGACGAACACCACGATCAGCATCACGCCCACGATGTAGGCCATGACCCGGTACCGGAGGAGGGCGCCGTTCACTCTTGGAGGCCGCGGGGGTTGCGCCAGGTCTTGGCCCTGCCGCGAACGGCGAGCAGGGCCAGGTACCGGTTGTAGGCGGCCAGGTCGTCGGTCGGGTCGTCTTCGCTCTCGACGAGAGTGGCTTCCAGGCCGGCCCGGAGGTCGTCGCCTGCATACCCGGGAACGAAGCGGGCCGTCACCAGGGCCGAGGCGTCGGGCGACACCTCACCGGTGCCAACGGCCGGGGCGCCGCCGGGCGAGAGGGCCTTCCCACCGACGTCAGTGGAGTTCACCGTCAGGGCCAGGGCCGATCTGGGCAGGGTGCGCGCCACCACCGCGACACTGGCTTCCCGGACCCGGGCATGGTGCGCCTTGCGTGCCGCGATGTCCTCGGGAGTGTCGTGGAACATCTGCCACCAGCCGATGCCGGCCACCACGGCGAAGGCCGGCCACTCGGCCGAATAGAGGTAGCTCAGGGTGTTGCCGGCCATGGCCCGGTGGATCTGCCACCAGGCCGCGAACAAACAGCCACCGGCCACCACGACGAAGGCCAGGTGCAGCAGCAGCGACCGCGGCGTGATCCACTGGCGCACGAGGCGATGCTACGGCGCGGTGGACTGGAGGGGCAGTCGGCGGCTCAGCACCTCGAATCTCAACGACGCTGATGATCCAACTTCCCCGCCGAAGCGACGGCGCTTTGACTGTTCGGGAGTCTGCAAAGCGAGATCATCAGCGTCGTTGAGATCTGAAGCGCTCAGCCGACCGCAGCCAGATCGTCGTCGGTGACCCGCAGGGCGCTGGAGTCAACGTCGACGCCCGGCCCCATGGTGGAGCTCACGGCGACCGACCGGATGTAGCGGCCCTTGGCCGCCGCCGGCTTGACCCGCTGGACCTCATCGATAACGGCCCGGAAGTTGGCGAGCAGCTGCGGGCGGGTGAAGCTCACCTTGCCGATCGGGACCTGAACCACGCCGCGCGAACGGGTGTCGGCTCGGTACTCGACCCGACCACCCTTGAAGTCGGTCACCGCCTTGCCCACATCCGGCGTCACCGTCCCGGTCCGGGGGTTGGGCATGAGGCCGCGGGGACCGAGCTTCCGGCCGAGCCTTCCCACCTGGCCCATCATCTCCGGGGTCGCGATGGCCACATCAAAGTCCATGAACCCGCCATCGACCCTGGCGACCAGATCGTCGGCGCCGACGATGTCCGCGCCGGCGCTGCGGGCCTCTTCCGCGGCCGGTCCGGCTGCGAACACCGCCACCCGCACCGGCTTGCCGGTGCCCGACGGCAGCGACACCGTCCCGCGGACCATCTGGTCGGCCTTGCGCGGATCGATGCCCAGGCGCACGGCAATCTCAACGGTCTCGTCAAAGCCGGCGTGGGCCAGGCTCTTGACCAGATCGACGGCCTCCCCGGGCGCATAGGTGCGCGTCCGGTCAAACCGCTTCATGGCGTCAATATATTTCTTACCCTTTGTCGACATTGCTGTCTCCCTCCTGATTGGACGGGCGGGGCGAGGTCCTCCCCGGCCTCGTCGTGGCTGGTGTTGGCAGCGTACCGCCAGGTCTTTCCAGGGAAGCGGCCAGGGATCAGCCGACCCGGATACCCATGGATCGAGCCGTCCCGGCGACCTGAGCCTTGGCCGCCTCGAGGTCGTTGGCGTTGAGGTCGGGCATCTTCAGCTGGGCGATCTCCGCCAGCTGCTGGTCGCTGACGGACCCGACAACCTCCCGACCACTGGTCTTGGCTCCTTTTTCGACTCCCGCGGCTTCTCGCAGCAGCACGGCAGTGGGCGGCGTCTTCAGGACAAAGGTGAAGGATCGGTCTTCGAAGATGGTGATCTCGACCGGGATGACCTGTCCGGGCTTGTCCTCGGTGGCGGCGTTGTACTGCCGGACGAACTCCATGGTCTGCACCCCATGGGGCCCGAGCGCGGTACCAACCGGGGGCGCGGGCGTGGCCTTCCCGGCCGGAAGCTGGATCTTGACGATGGCGGTGACTCGGCGCTTGGCCATGCGGGACGATGCTCCTTACAGCTTCGCCACCTGGGCGAAGTCCAACTCGACGGGCGTCTCCCGTCCGAAAATGTTGACGAGAACCTTGAGCTTGAGCTGGTCTTCGTTGATCTCCGCGATGGTGCCGCTGAAGTCGGCGAAGGGCCCCTCCCGGACCCGCACCGACTCGCCAAGCTCGTACTCCAGCCGGGGCCGGCTCTTCTTGGTGGTCGTCCCTTCGCCATCCTCGGCCTTGACCTGCAGGATGTTCTCGACCTCGCGGCGGGAAAGCGGGGTCGGGCGAGCGCCGAGGCCGACGAAGCCCGTGACCCCGGGCGTGTTGCGCACCACGTACCAGGAGTCGTCGTCAAGCTGGAGGCGAACCAGCAGATAGCCCGGGAAGACCTTCTTCGAGACCACCTGCTTCTTGCCGTTTTTGAACTCGATGACGTCCTCCATGGGGATGACGACTTCGAAGATCCGCTCCTCCATGTTCATGGACGCGATCCGGCTCTGCAGGTTGGACTTCACCTTGTTCTCGTAGCCGGCGTAGCTGTGGATCACAAACCAGTGGCCGGGCCGGTCGTAGGGGCTCTCCGGGGGAAGCCGCTCCTCGTCGCCGCCGTCCTCGTCCGCCGCGGTCTCCTCGGCCACGGCCGCGGCCGGGGCCGCGGAGCCGGGGGCGCCATCGGGGGCCGGTCGGTCAAGGTCGTCGAGGGCGGCCTCGTCGTACTGGTCGAGGCCGGAGGGGGGCTCAGCTTCGAGCGCGCTGTTATGAAGGGAAGAAAGATCGTCAGGCATAAGACTTACTTGAAGAGAAAGATGGCCAGCTTCGAGAAGAGCAAGTCCAGGACGAAGATCAGGGCCATGAGGATTGACAGGGTGATCAAGACGACAGTCGAGTAGTTGATCGTCTCGGATCGGGTGGGCCAGGCCACCTTGCGCATCTCCACGTTGACCTCGTGGAGGAACTGCCGGGGCGACGACCGCCGGCGGGGTGCACCAGCGACCGGTCGGGATCGGCGCTCAGCGGGCTCGGCCCGCTTGGCCGGAGCGGGAGCACCGTCCTCGGTCATCTGGCCCTGCCGCTGGAGGAGCCTCCTTTGTTGTCGGTTCATGCTCACGTGTTTGACCTTCTCACGGAGTCGGGGGAATGGGGGACGCAGGGCAGGAGGGACTCGAACCCCCAACCGCCGGTTTTGGAGACCGGTGCTCTGCCAAATTGAGCTACTGCCCTCTGGAAACCATCTGCGGGTCGGGTCCTTCGGTCTGAGGATAGCACCAGTCCTGCCTGATTCGGCCTGCGGGGGCAACGGGGGAATGGCCGGGTGCCGCGGCGGCCACACGACTGGCCGGCCCGGGGCGGGCGGGCGAAACGGGGCGTACGACTGGCCGGTCAGGTCGGGGCGGGCGAACGGGGCGCACGACTGGCCGGCCCGGGGCGGGCGGGCGAGGGGGCCACACGACTGGCCGGCCGGGCCGGCGAGGGCGGCCGGCGGGCGAGGGTCGTACAGCCGGCTGGCACTTCCCTCGATGGCATTTTGGCGTATTTACCGCGTATACCGCGAGTTTTACGCCAAAAGCGGCGGGCGGCCCACCCACCGCGCCGGCCCGGCCGCCGAGACGGCCGGGGTCGGTGCTCGGCCCCGGGTCAGCCCGACCGCGCTACCCGGCGTCGGCCAGCGCCGGCCGGCGCCGGCTGATCCACACCAGGACGCCCGCGGCGCCGGCGGCCGCGGTGGCGACGGTGATACCGCCGACGTAGGCGGCGCGCAGCATCCGGCTGGTGCTCGCGGCCGCCTCGGCCAGGGAGGCGGCGGCGAGGGCCTCCAGGACGTCGGCGATCGCACCCGGAGGAGCAGAGGTCTCGTCCTCGCGGAGCGAGCGCAGGTGGCGCAGGATACGCCGGTAGGCCGCCACCTCGGCCTGGCAGCGCAAGCACTGGGCCACATGGCGGGCCAGACGCTCGTCGATGTCCGGCGCGCCGACGTCCGGCTCGCCGGCGGCCAGGCCCGGAAGCCGCTCCGCCACCTGCCGGCAGTCCGCCGTCCGCAGCCGGACGATCTCGGCTAGCCCGCGCATCCGGGGTTTCCTCGGCACCGTCGCGCTCCAACAACTCGCGGAGGCGCCGCCGGGCGCGGTGCAAGCGCACCTTGGCAGCCGCTTCGGAGATTCCGAGCTCGGTCGCGATCCACCCGTGCGGCAGGTCGTAGATGTCGCGGAGGACGATCACCTGACGCAGTCGCCACGGGAGGATCGCCAACGCGCCGGCCACCCGGGCCCGCTCGTCCTCGCCTGCCATCCGCATCTCGGGATCGTGCTCCACCCGGGTGTCGACCATCGGCGCATCATCGGCCAGAGGCTCGGTGCGGGTGCGGGCTCGCTTGGCCAGCAGGTTGGCCGAGCAGTTGGCGGTGATGCGGTACAGCCAGGTCGTGAACTCGGCGTCGCCGCGGAAGCTGCGCAAGCCCCGGTAGGCGCGCAGATACGCCTCCTGGACCACGTCGCGAGCGTCGTCTTCGTTACCGGTCAGCCGGTAGGCCAGGGTGTAGGCGCCGCTGTAAGTCGACCGGACCAGGTCATCGAGCGCCACCCGGTCGCCGCTGCGGGCTGCCTCCACCAGCGCCCGCAGCTCCATACGGGTCGGGATGGAGACGACCCGAGTGGGGCGGGCGTCCTCGCCCCGCCGGGCCTTGGTCAGGGGCAGGCCAGGTGCGTTGGGGATGGTTACCGGGTCTCCTTGTGGACGGTGTGATGACGATCCCAGCGGCAGTACTTCTTCATCTCGATCCGCTCGCGGTCGTTTTGCTTGTTTTTCATAGTGATGTAGTTGCGGCGTTTGCAGACCTCGCAGGCGAGGGTGACCTTGACCCGCTTCTCGTTCTTGGGCACAGCTGCGACCTCTCCCTCTTCTCGGATTCAACCCTGCAGTGGTAGCGGCGGTCGGACTTGAACCGACGACAACTCGATTATGAGCCGAGTGCTCTGACCAACTGAGCTACGCCGCCGAGCCCCCTGTCGGAATCGAACCGACGACACCAGCCTTACCATGGCTGTGCTCTGCCGACTGAGCTAAGGGGGCAGAGAACCTGCCGGTGACCCCTCAAGTCTATCACCGCACTCGCCTATGAAGCACCTGGTGCAACGTCGTTACACGCAATGAACCATGCTCGAATCGGCGGCGTCGCCTCTCGACACCGCCGCTCTCACGCTACACCGGCGGGTCTGGGCCGCGGCGACGCCGGCCCACGCTGACCCCACTCGCGGTCGCCTCACCGGCGGTCGAGACCAGCCCGTCGGCTCCCCCTCTCCCCCGCCGTCCTTTACCAGCCATAACGCTTCTGTCGCCGGTCGCGCCGTCGCCGGGCCCGCTGAGGATCAGGAGTTGCGGGCCAGACCGTCGGTCCACCGGACCAGCTCTTTGGTGAAAAGCATGGCGAAGCCGCGGGTGAACTCGCGAAGCAGGCGACCGGTTCCCGGAATCTTCGGGACCAGGGACGCCGTCCAGGTGATCACCGTTCCGCTCCCGCGAGGAGCCAGCCGGATGTCGGCGCGGTATCCCTTGACGGGAATCCCCTTCCGGGCCACGTAGCCGAGGTGCCTGGGCGGTTCGAACTCCACCACCTCCTCGCAGCTCCCGAATGGCCCGGCCGCGTACCGCCGCAAGGCCCCAACCCCGTTTCGGTCCGGCGACCCCTCCCGAAGGAGGTCCGAGCCGGTCATGAAGGACCACTCCTTCCATCGCTCGACTTCGCCGATGAATGGCCATACCACCTCCGGGGCGGCCAGGGTCGTGCGCTCGACCCTGTACCGCCACACCTTCCCGGACCCGGATTCGATCATTCGCCCTACCACCTCCCGCTCCGGGTCAAGTCTGCCGCTCCGCCGCCGCCGCGACCACCATGTGCCAACGCCGGTGCGCCATCTCGAGGGCCGGGTGCCGCGGGTGGCACTAGGCTCGTGGGGGCGTGAAGTACCGACTGGCCAGTCACGACGACGCCGAAGCCATCCGGACCATCTACAACCGCGAGGTCCTCGGCTCTACCGTGACCTTCGACCTGGTGCCCCGGACCACTGATGATCAGCTGGCGTGGATGGACGAGCACAGCGGAGCCCACCCCGCCGTCGTGGCGGTCGACGATCGCGACCGGGTGCGGGGGTTTGGTTCCCTCTCGCCTTACCGACCCCGACCGGCATACCGCACGACCGTCGAGGACTCGATCTACGTGGACGAGGAAGCACGGGGTCAGGGTGTCGGCCGGGGTCTCCTCACCGAGCTGGTAACGCTCGCCGGCGTCCACGGCTTCCACGCCGTCGTGGCTCGCATCGTTCGGGGCCATGAGGCGTCGATACGACTGCACGAGGCCTGCGGATTCGGCCTGGTCGGGGTCGAGCGCGAGGTCGGTCGGAAGTTCGGGAAATGGCTGGACGTCGTGCTGATGCAGCTGCTCCTCGACCCGACCGCCTAATCGCCGGATCCGATGGCCCGGGCGACGAAGCCCTGATGACGTCCCGGGTTCGCCCGCCGTCCTAGCGGCCGGGCGGGCCCGGCACCCCGGCCGCCTCGATGCGGCGTCGCAGCGGCAGAGCCAGTACGGCCACCAGGGCGATCTGGGCGACACCGGCGACGACGAAGGGCGAACGCAGTCCGCGCACGTCCGCGAGCACACCCCCGAGCAACGCGCCCAGCGGGATCGCCCCCCAGATGATCGACCGGAACACGTTGCTGACCCTGCCCATCAGCGGCTGCGGAATGTGACGCTGGCGCAGGGTCATGCTCACGACCGATCCGACGACCACGGCCGCACCTTCGACGACGAAAGCCCCCGCCGCCACGACGACCGAGGACGTGAACGCCATGACCAGATAGGCCGCACCGGCCAGCACGCCGGCGCTGGTGAACAGCGTGGCGGCCGAGAAGCGCCGGCGGAACCGGGGAACCAACAAGCCGCCAGCCACGTTCCCGAGGGCCGCGATGGCCAGAAAGACCCCGTAGCCGGCCCGGGAGAGATGCAGATCTCTAAGGGCAAACAGGACAAACGGTGACAGGATGGAGGCCTGCAGCAGGGCCAGCCCGGCCGTCAGCACCGCCAGAAGCGGCAGGACCGGGCTATGGCGGAAGAAGGTCAGCCCCTCGGCCATTTCGGTCCGCAGGGACGTGCGGCCGGGCCGGGACTGGCCGGCGGTCCCACGAACCGGGTCGGGCGGTGATCGGCCGACCCGCTCGCCGACGGCGCCGGGCCGGATCCGGCCGCGCAGCCCCCGCAGCACCCCGGCGGAGCCGAAGAAGCTGGCGCTGTCGGCGGCGAAGGGCAGCACTTGATTGACGGCGAACAGGACGCCGCCGATGGCCGGGCCCAGGAAATGACCGGTCGTGGTCTGTCCCACGGTGAGCCGACCATTGGCGAGATCGAGCGACTCGGCGTCGACCAGGCGCGAGATCATGGTCTGGGCGCCGGCGGCGAAGACAGTGTCGAAGACGCCCAGCGCCAGGGCCGCGCCACAGAGCGTGACGATCGTCAGGTGACCGAGGCCGAGAAGAACGCAGACCCCGATCAGCAGGGCGCCCCGGGCCATATCGGCGCCGATCATGGCCCGGGCCGGGTCCTGGCGGTCGACAATGGCGCCGGCCGGGATGGCGACGACGACCCACGGCAGCTTCTGCATCACGACGACGAGCGATACGAGGAGGGCGTTTCCGGTCAGGCGGGCGGCCAGCAACGGCAGGGCCGCGAGAAGGATCCCATCACCCAGGTAGGACAGGGTGCTGGCCTGCCACAGCGCCCAGAACGAGGGCCCCAATGGGCGACGTCCGCTCCGCCCGGATCGCACCATTACCGAGGCTACGGAGAAGCGTCCATGACGAATGTCGTCACGGTCCGGCCAATCGCCGGGCCAGGAACGCGAGCGACATCAAGTAGCGATACTCGATCCGGCCGTGCGTCCCCTCGAACAATTCGAAATGGACATCGGTGACTCCGATCTCCACCAGAGCGTCCCGGAACGCCTCGGCGCCGATGTCCAGAAACCACTCGTCGCTCTTCCCACCATCGATCCAGATGGCCCGCAGACTGCGCAGGGCCTCGGGGTAGCGGGACACCATGCGAACTGGATCCCAGTCCAGCCACCGCGCCCACACCTCCTCGCGCAGCCGGCCGTTGGTGGGATCGAACGGGAGCACGGGCGTGCCATCTTCCTCCGCCGAGAAGCAGGCGGCCACCCCGAGCATCATCAACAGGACCTCGTCGGCGGCTTTGGTAAACGACACCCGCCCCTGGAACTCGTGCCACCACTTCTCGATCGACCCGTCATAGTCCCGCAGGGCCCGGACCGCCTTGGCGAACTCCGGTATATAGCAGTACTCGTAGAGGGCGTCGCCCGCATGCGTCGCCAGGCCGCCGAACAGGTCGGGCCGGAGCATCGGCGTGATCATGGCCCCAAAGCCCCCGCTGGACTTCCCCTGGATACCCCGGTGGCGGCCCTCCGCCAGGGTGCGGTAGCGGGCGTCGACGAAGGGAACGACGTCCTCGCAGAGATAGGTGTGGTATCGCCCCGTCCCTGGGGAGTCGACGAACTGCGACCCGCCGTAGGCGGTCCAGGCGTCCACGTAGACGACGATGCACGGCGGGGCTTCGCCACTGGCGAACAGCTGGTCGGCGGCCTCGGGGAACGGGAGACGGTAGGCGCTCCGGTTGGACCACATCGTCACCGCGCCGGTGTATCCCTGGATGACGTAGACCGACGGGTACCGGCCGTCGGGGGTGTCGTCGTAGCCGGGTGGCACGTACACCCACAGCGGCCGCTCGACCGGGTCATCCAGGGCATTGCCTTCCAGGGCGCTCCCGTGGACCGTCAGCCGGTCAATGCGCCCGGCCCACTCCGAATCCCATGGCGAGGTCATCGGTCGCATGGTATTGCCCTCTCGCCTTCGGCCGGTCACAGGGCGGCCGGTCACAGGCCGGCGAGCCAGCGCTTGCCTCACGCCCCCGCCGGCCTGCCGGTGTCGCAGACCACCAGGCCGGCGGGGCGTGAATGGGTGGGGACCCGCGATCGAGCCTTCAAGCCCTCCGGACCTCGACGGCCACATCGCCGTCGACGACTCCGCTCTCCAGCGACGCCGCCGCCTCGTCGACCGTCTCGGCCACGGTCACGATGCGGTCAAAGCCGGTGTTCCGCAGGAGGCGCACCAGGGTGGGACGGCTGCAGGCCACGGCCACCCGGCCGCCGCGCTCGCGGGTGCGCCGAATCCCGCCGATGAGGGCACCCAGGCCCGCGGAATCGATGAACGGCACCCCTGACAGATCGATAATCAGGCAACTGCCGTCAGCCATCTCGGCCAGAGCCTGGCGGAACTGGCTGACCGTGAAGGACTCGAGATCGCCGACCGGCCGGCAAATGAGGCAACCCCCCTCTGTCACGTCCCTCTGGATCGTCAGCACGCGGACAGCCTGCGCACCGGAACCTAAAGAGGGCCGCGGAGGGAGGTGAGATTTACCTAACTTAACCGGCGTAAGTTACCGCCGTCGGGACGCGCGAGCCCGGCGGCCCTGCCTCCGTGGTCGCCGAGACTCGCGCGTCCTGCACGGCCGGTCCGATTGTCACTCATGACCGACCCCAGGCATGCTCTCGCGGCGACCTCAACTCCCCCACAACCGGGCGCCATGGAATGCCCATATCTGGGTATCTCTCGGGTATGGCCGACGATCGCGGCAACCGCCCGCCTTGGGCCTGGGGGACATCGACCGCCGCGGGAGCGAGCTGGCCCGCCCTGACAGAACCGTCATGTCGGCCGAAATCGGTGATTCCAGAGGGGAGGGCCGTTCTCAGCGTCTTCTCAGGTGTCGTCTAGGCCCGTCTCATGTCAGCCCATTAGGCAGAGCTTGACATGCCGGAGCCCCCCCTCCTCCGATTCTTGAGTGCAGTGTGAACAAACTGCTTAGCTGGGCGGTATCCACCCTGATCCGTAAGGGAGGCGGTAGGCCGCCCTCGGGACGCCGTCGTCGGGAGTTCACTGCTTGAGGGTTACGCGTGGTTTCAAGGAGCCGGATCACGCCGCCGAAACCGTGGCCGAGGCGCGCTGCGCCTTCGACGCCGAATTCGGGGACCGGACGTTCTCCGATCTGGTGGTGGTGATTGCCGCCCTCAATGAGGCCGGCAATCTTCCACATGTTCTGGATGAGATACCGAGCACGGCCGCCGGCGTCGGCCTGGACGTCCTCGTGGTCGATGATGGTTCCGACGACGGGACCAGCCGGGTCGCCCGCCGGCACGGGGCTGCCGTGTTGCGGTTGCCCCGCAACTGCGGCCACGGGGTCGCCCTGCGAGCCGGGTACCGGGCGGCGTGGGAGCACGGGGCGCGCTACATCGCCACGCTGGATGCCGACGGGCAGTGGGACCCTGCGGATCTGCCGGCGATGGTCCGGCTGGTGCTCACGGGCGACGCCGACCTGGTGATCGGGTCGCGCGCCCTCGGCGAGACCCGGGACACCGATGCGTTCCGCACCCTGGGCGTACGGGCCTTCTCACTCCTGGCGCGCATCCTGACCGGCGTGACCGTGACCGACACGTCGTCGGGGCTGCGAGTGATGACACCCGAGTTGCTGCGCCACGTGCCTCAGACCCAGCCGCAATACCAGACGTCCGAGCTGGTTGTCGGTGCCGCTCTGGCCGGTTACCACATCGCAGAAGTCCCAACGGTCATGCGGCCGCGAATCTCGGGCACCTCTCGAAAGGGTCGCAACCTGGCCTACGGGCTGCGCTACGCAAGGGTGATGGTTGGCACCTGGTGGCGCGAATCTCGACGTCGGGGCGTTCGGCAAATTCGGTTGCCCATTGGCACTCGCTTGATCCGCTACACAGCCGGGAGCGCGATCTGTCTGATCGTCAGCGAAATCGCGCTCTTCATCCTGGTCCTCGCCGGATTGGAGGGCTGGTTGGCCAGCCTCCTGGCCAGCGCGGCCGGGATAATCCCCGGATACCCACTCAATCGGAGCTGGACGTTCGGCCGGCGCGGCCGCAGTCACGTGTGGCGGGAGGTGGTGCCCTACTGGTTGGTGACGATAGGTGGGGCGCTATTTGCCGCCCTCCTGGTGGGTATCGCCAACGCCCTGGTCAAAAATGCCGGTACCACCGCGTTCACCGAGGCGATCGTCGACGTGCTGGTTTACGTGGGTGCTTATGGTAGCGTCTGGCTGTTGAAGTTTGTTTACCTTGACCGGATGCTTTTTCGGCCTCCAACCGGTCGAGCTGAGTCTTCATCCAGCGTCGCAACCAGCCCGGCGGTACCTGCAGGGGCGACTGTAAATGCTGTCGGGGTTGCGCCGACGTGGATCGCGGGAGCGGAACGGGCTGATTATCGTCAATGAGTCCAGGCCTTCAGTTTTTGACGTCAATAGAGCGGGCGGAAGCTCGAGCCAGAATGGGAAATTGCACCGAATGCGGATAATGGTCCTGGGAGCCGACGGGTACCTCGGCTGGCCCACATCGCTCTACCTATCGGCCAAAGGTCACGAGATTGTGGCCGTAGACAACCTTGCTCGCAGAGCCATCGACGTTGAATTAGGACGAATTCATTGGTGCCAATCGCGGATTTTGACAGCCGGGTCAAGGCTTGGCGGGAGGTGTCGGGGCGACAACTCCATGCGGTGCCGGGCGACCTCATGGATGGTGATTTCTGCGATGAGATCATCGGCACGTATCGGCCCGACGTGGTCGTCCATTTCGCCGAACAGCGCTCGGCTCCCTACTCGATGATTGATCGGCAACACGCGGTCGACACGCAGGTCAACAACGTGGTCGGAACCCTCAATCTGCTCTACGCCCTGGCGACTCACTCACCCGACACCCACCTGGTGAAGCTGGGCACGATGGGCGAATACGGGACACCGAACATCGACATCGAGGAGGGCTGGCTCGAAGTCACCTACAACGGGCGCACTGACCGGATGCTCTACCCGAAGCGTCCGGGCAGCTTTTATCACCTCTCCAAAGTTCACGATTCCCACAACATCGAGTTCGCCTGCCGGATCTGGAATCTTCGGGCCACGGACCTCAATCAGGGGGTGGTGTACGGCCAGGTGACCGCCGAGACGGCGCTGGATCCACGGCTGGAAACGCGCTTCGACTACGACGCCGTGTTCGGCACGGTGCTCAACCGGTTCACCGTCCAGGCCACTATCGGCCAACCTCTGACGGTGTACGGGCGGGGCGGGCAGACCCGCAGCATCCTGGACATCCGCGACACGGTCCGCTGCGTCGAGCTGGCGTGCGAGTCCCCGGCCGAGCCCGGCGAGTTCCGGGTCTTCAACCAGTTCACCGAGCGCTTCTCGGTAAATCAACTGGCTCACCTGGTCGCCGATCTGTATCCCGGGGACGTGGTGGTGCAGCACCTCGACAACCCGCGAGTCGAGGCCGAGGAGCACTACTACCGGCCCGCCAACTCTGGTCTGCTTGCACTCGGACTCGAGCCCCACCTGCTCTCCGACACTCTGGTCGAGAGCATGTTCGAGATCGTCAAACGACACGCGGACCGGGCCCGGCTGGAAACACTGATGCCCCGGGCCCAATGGCGGGATCCGGCGGGCGAGGCCGACGCCCTCCGATCAGTTGGCTGACATCTCGCCCCCCTGACCGGGGCGCCGCGGCCACGGCCCGGGTCGACGCCAACGGCCGCTGAGTAAGCTTGGGGTTTCCAGACGCAGTACGTGACCCGAGAGGAGCCACTAGTGCGGATTGTCGACCCAACTCAGGGCCGAGTCGAACCCGGCCCGGCCGAGCCCGCGGCGCCCGGTGCCACGGACCAACGGCGCCTCGACGGTCGGGTTTGCCTGCTGTCCAACGCCAAACCAAACGCCAGCGCGCTCCTCGAAGCCACGGCCCTTCAGTTGGGCCTGAGCGAAGCGACGTTGCTGTCGAAGGCGGCAGCCTCCATGTCCGCGCCGGACGATCTGTTGGCGCGCATCGCAGAGGACTTTGACAGCGCGCTCGTCGCGATCGGTGATTGAGGCTCTTGCACGTCGTGGAGTGTCCACGACTCCGTCGAACTGGAGCGGCGCGGCGTCCGCACGGTCACGGTCGTGACCGACGCCTTCCTGCCCCTCGCCGTGGCCCAGGCTCAAGCCCGGGGCGGGAAATTGCACATGGTCGCGGTGACCCATCCCGTCGGAGGCCTTCGCCCCGAGGAGCTGGCGTCCCGCGTGGCCCAGGTGGTCGGAGAACTCCAACCAGCACAGACCACATGAGCGCCCTCCCCCGGCCGGGGCCCTTGCAGGGGGTTTGGCCTTGAGCTCGAGCCGTACCCTCGAGATCGCCGACATGAAGCCTCTCGATTGGTTCGAATACTGTGAGGCTCGCGGCTGGGGCGACGGCTTGCCTACCTTGGCGCCGACCGAGGAGGCGGTTGACGCACTGCTGGAGGGCGTCGACGATCTGGTCCCGGCGGAGATCGGCCCCATCCCGCCCTCGGGCGTGGTCGCGGACAGGCGATCACTGGCGGCGAACGCGGTGATGGCCGGATGCACGGCCGCGGGATTCCGCATCGCCCTCGCCGCCCTGGAGGCGGTCCTCGACGACCGCTTCAATGCCGTCGGCGTCATGGCCACCACCCATCCCTGCACGCCGCTGGTCCTGGTCAGCGGTTCGGCGGCGACGGCCGCGGGAGTGAATTCGAAGGAAAACTGTTTGGGCCAGGGCTGTCGCGCCAATGCCACGATCGGACGGGCCCTGCACCTGATGCTGGTCAATCTGGGCGGCTCCCGGCCCGGAACCCTCGACCGGGCTACCCACGGCTCGCCGGCCAAGTACAGCTACTGCTTCGCCGAGGAGGAGGAGGCGAGCCCCTGGGAGCCGCTGGCCGTGCGCCGCGGCCATGCCCCCGGCGAAGGGGTCGTGACCGTGTTCGCCGCCGAGGGCCCTCACAACGTCAACGACCACGGCAGCACTGCCGGCGACGAACTGCTCGTCACCATGGCCGGCGTCATGGGCACTCCCGGCTCCAACAACCTCTACCTGGGCGGCGATCATCTCGTTGTGTGGGGACCCGAGCACGCGGCCACGCTGGCGCGGGATGGTTGGGACGTGCCCATGATCCAGGAGGTGCTCTACGAGCGGGCGGTCGTTCCCGTCTCCACCGTGTCGGCCGGAAAACAAGCCGAATTCTCCGCCCTCGGTCTCGAGCCCGAGGGCGGGTTCTACCGGGTCGGCCGCGGTCCGGACCGTATCCAGGTGGCGGTCGCGGGAGGCCGGGGGAAGCACTCGGTCTGGATTCCTACTTTCGGCTCGACCGAGTGCGTCTCTCGTCGAGTCCCTGACGCTCCCGCCAGCCGCTGAGGGCCTCGGCCCCAGCGGGGAATCCCGGCGACCTCTCAGAAGTTGATAATGGCAGACTCAACTTCGAGGAGGTAGACCCGTGGCCGTGCAGGCCGACTGGCTGGAGAAGGACCTCTACGCCGTCCTCGGCGTAGCGGAGGATGCGGACCAGAAGACGATCAGCCGCGCCTACCGGAAGCTGGCCCGCGACCTGCATCCCGACACCCACCCCGACGATCCCGAGGCGGCCGAGCGGTTCAAGGATGTGACGGCCGCCTACGACGTGATCGGCACCGCCTCCAAGCGGGTCGAGTACGACGAGTTCCGGCGGGCCGTAGCCGGCGCCGGAGCCGGAGCCCAGGGAGCCGGCGCCCAGGGAGCCGGAGGCCAGGGCGGACGCTGGTGGCGTGACGAGTCAGCGCCGCCGTGGGCCGGATTCGAGACCGGCGACCCGGGCAACCAGGGCGGTTGGTCGACGAGGACCTGGTCGACTCGGGCCAGTGGGTCGACAGGGGCCAGTGGGTCGACAGGGGCCAGTGGGTCGACAGGGGCCAGTGGGTCGACAAGGGAGAGCCCCTCCTGGGAGACCCTGGACGGCGACGAGTTCGACGATCTGCTGAGCAGCGTGCTCGGTGGCGGCGGCGCCCGCTGGCGCGCCCCATCGGCACGCCGGGGCAACGACCTCGAGGCGGTCCTGGAGCTCGACTTCGAGGCCGCCATCCACGGCCTGACCACCGAGCTCACGCTCACCGGCCCCGACGGGTCCCGGACGTTCAAGATACGCGTCCCGGCTGGCGTCGACCAGGGTCAGAGGATCCGCCTGGCGGGCAAGGGCAGCCCCGGCACCAACGGCGGCCCGCCGGGAGATCTGTATGCGGTCATCCGCGTCGGCCCGCACCCGGTATTCGGGCGGAAGGGCCTCGATCTGACCGTCGACGCCCCCATCGGCTGGCCCGAGGCCGTCCTCGGCTCTGAGATCACGGTCCCCACCCTGGACGGGTCGCCCGTCCGGGTGCGAGTACCGGCCGGAACTCCGCCCGGCCGCACGCTCAGGATCCGCGGCCGCGGCGTGCAGACCGACAAGGGAAGCGGTGACCTGCTCGTCGGCATTCGCATCACGGTTCCCGAAGAGGTGACCGAAGAGCAGCGTCAGGCGGTCGAGGCCGTCGCGGCCGCCTTCCGGACCGCATAAGCCACCGGGAGGTCGGAGCCGAGGTTCGAGGTCCAGGTCGCCAGAGCCGGCACGGGTTACACGAGCGCCCGGGACGCCGGCATCAGACGGTCGACGTCGAGATGGAAGACCGCGGCCGCGTTCCGAAAAGTGACCTTCTGGATGTCCGCGTCGGACATCCAGCTCAAGCGGCTGTGCAGGCGCTCCTGGGTATGCGGCCAGGTCCCATCCGCATGGGGATAGTCGCTCTCGACCAGCAGGTGGTCGACTCCGACCGCATCCACCACCTCGGGACTGATCGGTTCGTCCAGGGTGCAGAAGTAGAAGTTCCGCCGCAGCACCTCGCTGGGCAGGAGCTGGTCCTTCCATGCTTCTCGTTCTCGGCCGCCGACCGAGTGCTGCAGGACGTAATCGGAGCGGGACGCCAGCGCCGGCACCCAGCCGGCCCCGCCTTCGGACATCACGATCTTCAGATCCGGGAAGCGGGACGGTATGCCCGCCCACATCCATTCCGTCACGCTGATCTGCGACACCGTCGGGAAGTACACCACCGGCATCACCAGCCCGGCGATGGCGCTGTCCACGCTCGGCGGGTAGGTACCGGGGTTCCAGCCGGAGGTTCCGACGTGAAGGCACACCGCCGTCCCGGTCTCCTCGCACACCCGGAAGAACGGGTCCCAGTAGTCGGTCCACAAGGACGGCAGGCCGAGCTTGCCCGGGTCTTCGGAAAAGGTGACCGTGTGGAACCCGCGGCCGGCATTGGCTTGCACTTCCGCGGCGGCCGTTTCCACATCCCTCATCCAGGCGATCTGGCAGGGAATGATGCGATCAGGAAATTTCGCATACCACTCCTCGTAGTACCAGTCGTTGTACGCGCGGATGACCGCGAACGCCAGCTCCTGGTCGCGCATCCTCAAGGTGCGCCCACCGCCGAAGCCCAGCAAGGAGTTGGGAAAGCAGACGGACGCGGCGATGCCGTTGATATTCATGTCCTTGATCCGGTCATCGATGCGCCAGCAACCCGGCCGCATCTCCGTAAACCGGGCTGGATCCCGGTTCCACTGGTCGCGAGGACGACCAGCGATGGCACTGAGTCCGATGGTCGTCTCTAACGCGCCGTCGATGTACCAGGCGTGGGCGCCGTTTTTGAGCTCCACCACGAAGGGGATCCGGTCCTCGAGATCTTTCGGCATTCGACCTTCAAAAAGGTCGGGTGGTTCTACTACATGGTCGTCGACCGATACGACGGTCAAGCCGGCGAGGTTCGGTTCGGGATCGACGAGCATTTCTGGATTGATCGGGCCGATATCGGCAGCCCCTCTGATTTCTTTCATTTGCTCGTGCTCCTGTCGCAACAGAAAATATTCGGATTCGGGCGGCGGTCCTCACTCGACCTCGGCCACGGGCGCCACGAACTGCGACTGGTACAGCCGGGCGTAAGCCCCGTCTCGTGCCAACAGTTCGGCGTGGGACCCCTGCTCCACGATGCGGCCGTCCTCCATGACCAGGATGATGTCGGCGCCGCGAATGGTAGAGAGACGGTGGGCGATCACAAAACTCGTCCGCTGGGCTCGCAGCCGGTTCATGGCCAGCTGAATCTGGACTTCCGTGCGGGTGTCGACCGAGCTGGTGGCCTCATCGAGGATGAGCACTGAGGGCCGGGCCAGGAACGCCCGGGCGATGGTGATGAGCTGTTTCTGGCCGGCGCTGATGTTGTCGGCTTCTTCGTTGAGGAGGGTGTCGTAGCCGTCCGGGAGCGAATGGACGAAGCGGTCGACGTAGGTGGCCTCGGCCGCCTGGCGGACTTCCTCGTCGGTCGCCCCCGGCCGGCCGAAAGCGATGTTGTCGCGAATGGTGCCGGCGAACAGCCAGGTGTCCTGGAGCACCATCCCCATCTTGGCCCGCAGCTGGGCCCGGGGCATGCTGGCGATGTCGACTCCGTCCACGGTGATTCGCCCCGACCCGACATCGTAAAAGCGCATGAGCAGGTTGACGAGCGTCGTCTTGCCCGCCCCTGTCGGCCCCACGATGGCCACGGTTTCACCCGCTTCGGCCACCAGGGAAAGCGATTCGATCAGCCTGACGCGGGGGTGGTACGAGAATGTGACCTCTTCGAACGCGACCCGACCCAGCGTCGGGCGCGCTGGTTGCGGCGGCGGGTCGGGGCTCTCCTCCTCGGCGTCGAGCACTTCGAGGACCCGTTCGAGGGACGCCATGCCGCTCTGGAAGAGGTTCATCATGGATGCCAGCTGGGTGATCGGCATCGAGAGCTGGCGAGTGTACTGGATGAGGGCCTGTACGTCCCCGATGGTGATCGCCCCGCTGGCTACCCGCAGTCCGCCCACTACGGCCACGAGCAGATACTGGATGTTGCCGAGGAAGATGGTCACCGGTTGCATGACGCTCGACATGAACTGGGCCCGAAACGCGGACTCGTACAGCTCATCATTGGTCGCCCTGAAGCGCGCTTCGACCTCCCGCTGTCGGCCGAACGCCTTGACCACCGCGTGACCGCTGAACACCTCCTCAGCGATGCCGTTGAGCGCTCCGGTGACCCGCCATTGCGAGATGAAGCGGGGGCGGGCCCGCCTGGCGATGTTGCGCATGGCAAACACCGACACCGGCACCGTGGTCAGCGCGATCGCCGCGAGCAGCGGCGAGATGGTGAACATCATGATCGCCACGCCGACAACCAGTAGCAACGAGTTGAGCATCTGGCTCATGGTCTGCTGCAGGCTCTGGGCCAGATTGTCGATGTCGTTGGTCACCCGGCTGAGCAGGTCGCCCCGCGACCCCCGGTCGATGTAGCTGAGCGGGAGGACGTGGATCTTCGCCTCCACCGACCGCCGCAGGTTCTGCATGAGCCGCTGCACCACTCCGGTCAGGGTGTAGGCGCTGCCGAGCGTGAGGATGGCCGAGCCGGCGTACAGGGCCGCCGCCTCCAGCAGAACCGTGTGCAGTCGGCTGAAGTCGATACCGTGGCCGAGGGACCCGGAGACGATCAGGTCGGTCGCGTGGCCCAGGATGAGCGGCCCGAGCACGTTGAGGGTCACGCCGGCCACCGACAATACGGCCACCAGCACCAGCTTCGGCCCTTCTGCCCCCAGGAGTCCCACCAGGCGGCGCAGCACCGCCCTGATATCGCGCGAGCGCTCGGTAGGCGCGGCCATCGACTGCCAGCGCCCTCCGGGACCTTGCGTCTGCTGGGTCAGGGTCCGCAGGTCCTCCTGGTCGTCCTGGCCGTCCTGCTCGTCTTGGCCGCCCTGGCCGTCCCGGTCGCTCAGGTCGACGCTCATGCCGGATCCTTGACTTCGATCTGCGACTGGACGATCTCGGCGTAGGTGGGACAAGTGACGCGGAGCTCGGCGTCGCTCCCGATACCCACCACTTCGCCGTCCTCCAGGACCACGATGCGGTCGGCTGAGGCGATGGTCGAGATCCGCTGGGTGACGATCAGGACCACACTGTTGGCCACGTAGGGCGCGAGAGCGGCGCGCAGACGGGCCTCGGTCCCGAGATCCAGGGCCGAGAAGGAGTCATCGAAGAGGTAGATGTCCGGCTTGCGCACCAGGGCCCGGGCGATCGAGAGGCGCTGGCGTTGCCCCCCGGACAGGTTGACGCCCCCCTGGTCGACACGCGCCTCCAGCTGCCCGGGCATGAGCCGGACGAAGTCGGCGGCCTGCGCCACTTCGAGGGCCTCCCACATTTCGGCTTCGGTGGCGTCAGGACTTCCATAGGCAAGATTGCTCGCAATGGTCCCCGAGAACAGGTGGGTCCGCTGCGGCACCAGCCCGACGATGGACCAGAGAAAGTCGGTGTCCAGCTCCCGCACGTCCACTCCAGCGATCATGACCGAGCCGGCCGTGACGTCGAAGAGCCGGGGTATCAGGCCGATCAGGGTGGACTTGCCGGCGCCGGTACTGCCGACAATGGCCGTTGTCTCTCCGGGAAGGGTGGTGAAGGAGACGTCGGTCAGGACGGGGTGCTCGGCGCCGGGGTAGTGGAAGCCCACGTGGCGCAACTCGACGTCGGTCTCGCCCCTTCGCACGGTCCTGGGTCGGTCAGGAGTCCGCACCGTCGGGGTGGTATCGACCACTTCCTGGATCCGGCCGGCGGAGACCGAGGCGCGGGGGATCATGGAGAACATGAACGTGGCCATGACCACCGCCATCAGGATTTGAATGAGGTAGCTGAGATAGGCGATGAGCGCCCCCACCTGCAGCGTGCCCTCCTGGATCCGGTTGGCCCCGAGCCACAGCACCGCAACGCTCGACCAGTTGGTCACCAGGTTGACGGTCGGGAACATGGTGGCCATCAGCCGCCCGGCGCGCAGCGAGGTGTCAGTGAGGTCGGCGTTGGCCCGGGCGAAGCGCTCCTTTTCCTCCGGCTCGCGGACGAAGGCCCGGATGACGCGGAGACCGGTGATCTGCTCCCGCAGTATCCGGTTGATCTGGTCGATGCGCTCCTGCATGACGCGGAAGGCGGGAACCATCTGGACGACCACCGCGCCCAGAAGAATGGCCGCGAGCGGGCCACCAAAGGCTACGACCACCGACAGGCGCACGTCCTGGCGGAGGGCGAAAATGACCCCGAAGATCAGCGTCAGGGGGGCGGCGATCGCCATCGTGCACACCATGACGACGAGCAGCTGGACCTGCTGGACGTCGTTGGTGACCCGGGTGATGAGCGAGGGGGCGCCGAAGGCGCCGACCTCCCGGGAGGAGAAAGCCGTCACCTGGTGGAACATGGCGTTCCTGACGTCGCGGCCAAAGCCCATCGCCACCTTGGCGCCCAGGTACACAGCGACGACCGCGAACGCGATTTGCAGAAAGGAGAAGGCGAGCATCTCGACGCCGACTTTGCGAATATACGCGGTGTTGTCCTTGAGCACCCCGTAGTCGATGAGCCGGGCGCTGAGGGTCGGCAAGGCCAGGGTGGCGGCGGTCTGCACGGCCTGAAACACCAGCATCGCCGCGATCACCCACCGGTACGCGCCCAGTTGCTCGCGAAGCAGTTTCCTCAGCATGAAAATGAGTTCCCGCCGTCAGGATACTTCGCCAGCCGAACCGCCGCGACCTCGAAACCGAACCGGAGGCAAAGCGGCTCGCTTGGGTCCCCTCAAGCCGTGAGGCCACCGTCGACGGCGATCGCCTGACCGCTCAGAAACGAAGCCGCGTCGCTGGCCAGGAACAGCGCCGTTTCGGCGACGTCCTCGGGCGCGCCGACCCGGCCCAGGGGGGTCCGCCCGGCGATTCCTTGACGGGCGTTTTCGGAGGCGAGCAAGGTGTCGTGGACCATGTCGGTGTCGATGATGCCCGGAAGGATGGCGTTGCAGCGGATACCGAGCCGGCCGTAGGCGGAGGCGATGCACCGGGTGAGCATGATCACCCCGGCTTTGCTCACGGAGTAGGCGTGAACGCTGGGGCCGCCGCGGAGGCCCCCGATCGAGGCGGTGTTGATGATGACTCCGCCACCCCGCTCCTCGAGCATGGGAATGGCAAACTTCGAGCACAGGAAGACGCCCCGCAGGTTGACGTCCAGGATCCGGTCCCAGTCCTCGATGGTGCAGTTGAGGATGTCGTCCATGGCGATACCCATACGCGCCTTGGCGGAAAAGCCGATGCCGGCGTTGTTGTACAGGACGTCGAGGCCACCGAATTCGTGTTGTGCCACCTGCAGCATGGCGCGGACATCGTCCGGTTCCGACACACTCCCGACCGCCCCGGCCGCCCGGCCGCCCGCGGCGACGACCTGATCGACCGCGCTCTTGACGGTGGCGTCGTCAAGGTCGTTGACCACCACCGCGGCGCCCTCCTCGGCGAACCGCAGGGCGGCGGCGAGCCCCTGGCCCCTTCCGGAGCCGGTGATCACCGCCACCCGTCCGGAGAGGGTGTCGCCCATCAGGTCAACGTCCGATTAGGCCGCTTTGGCCCCGTGGCAGTCGAGCTGCGACCCGCTGCCGAGACCGGCGACGGTGCCGAACCCGACCGGGTACTTGTACCTGGTGTCGTTGTTGCACACGACCCAGTTCCCCTTCTGGTGGTCGGCGGGGTTGACCACGGTCGTATCCCACTGCGAGATCACGAAGTCGGCGGGCTGGGAGCCCACCCCGTTGACGGTGGTTGGGCCGTAGCAGTACGTGCCGTAGGTCGGACCGGTTCTACAGGGGAGATTCTCGAATCCCTTGAAGAAGTTCTGCGGGGTGAGGTCCGGCCCGGCCATCTGTATTCCGTCGAATATCCACATCAGGTTGTAGGTAATCCCATCGGCGCCATTGCCCTCGCCCACACCGGCAGTCTCGGCGTTGGCCAGGTCCTTGGGATTGCAGTGGGCCAGCTGGCAGATCTTGTAGGCCTCGGTATCGGTGTAAGCAACGTCCGGCCCGATCGAGGAGATCTTGATGGTGTGCGCTTCCTCGCTGGCGGGGGCGGTCCGATCCTCGATCCAGGGCTCCCAGATCAGCCATTCAGGGAAATAGTGCTGCTTCGCCGCGGCTTCCATCAGGATGGCCGTCATGAGGGTGTCGGCGCCGCACAGGACGGTCGTGACCCCGCTGGCCTTCAGCTGGGCGATGATCGGCGTGGCCTCGGCGGCCTCTCCGGTGATGTTGACCTGATAGGTCTCATGGTTGACGATGTTGATGCCGCACTGGCCGGCGCTGTGCTGGATGAGCGTACCGGCGGCGCCCCAGTCCGGATCGTTGGAGATGACCAGCCCGAAGACCCGCTTCTTCTTCTGGTAGTTCGCGTCGCCGGCGTAGACGGCGTTCATGTCCTTCATCCGGTTGCAGGCGACCTGCGTCACCGCGTTGGCCCAGTTTTCGGCCAGCGGCCAGCCCACCTCGGAGTAGACGTAAGGGGCGTCGTTCTGGAGCGTCTTGATGGTCGGCAGGAGGTCGCCGAAGGTCAGGATGCCCTTGGCGACGAGAGCGTTATACATGGGTGGGTAGTCAAAGCCCGTGGCCTCGGCGAAGGCGCCCAGATCGTAGGCCGTCTGGGCATCGGCCTGGGCCTGGGGCTGCCCCTCATTGTCGGCTTCGGCAAAGGCCGACCCTTGCCCGTGGAACGGCTTGAGGACCACCTGGCGGCCGTAGGTCTCGTACTGCTTGTTGAAGTAGGCGACCAGGCTCTGCATCGTATTGAGGTTGGACTGGCAGTAGGAGGTCGGGGTCGCGCATTCCTTGTAGTAGCGGTAATACAGGGTGATGGTGTTGGCGGTGACGCCATGGGCGGTGGCCCCGCCGTTATTGCCCTTCCAGGCTCCCATGCACGGCGGCGCGTACACGGAAGAACTGAACTGGGTGGTACCCGGCGTGCAGTTCGTGCCGTTGACGGCGGTGCCCGAGCCGATCTTGCCTCCGCTGGCGCCCTTGGCCGCGCTGGCGACCCCACCGTTCGAGGAGGCCGTGGAGCCAGTGGCGCCGAGAGCGGCCAGACCGCTCACCGTTTTGGGGGACTTGCTCGGCAGCGCCAGGGCGATAACAACAATGGCCACCGCGATCGCCGCCACACCGATATAGCGGCGCCAGATGCGCCACGGGGACCGCTTTTTCCCGTTGCCGCTCACATAGGGCTGCGGTGCTGGCTCCTCGACGTCAACGTCGCCCGTTATCTGATCAGACATCCCATCCCCCCGGGTAGAAAACTGAAAGACCCTGCGTCAGCCGCAAGGCGCCATGAAGATAATGACAGGCCATTGGTGCGGTCACCAATCACGCGGACCGTAGCAGGAGACGCCCGTCGCGTCAACCAGGCAAAGCATCGAGAGGCGACCAGCTCGGACCAAATGGCGTGTCACTTGACCGGACGCGCGCCGAGGGTTACCATCACGCTCGGCCCAGGGTCGTCTTTCTATTTGTGCCTGGGTGCCGGAAAGATTGCGACAAGGGGGGAAGTGTCCTAATGCCTGGCACGCTCGCGAAGACCCGCCGTTCGGCGGAGGGTCTGGTTGCGAATCCGCTGGTGTCGTTCCTGCTCGTGATCGGCGGCCTCCTGGTGGCGTGGGCCATCGCCGCGGCCGTGCTGCCCCGGGGCCTCCCGCCGGGAGTGATGCTGCTCGGCGCGGAAACGGGCGCCCTGGCCTCGCTGACGGCCATCGGGCTGGTGATCATTTATCGCTCGGCCCGCATCATCAACTTCGCCCAGGCCGCCTTCGGGACGGTGGCGGCCAGCCTGGCCGTCCTGCTGGTCAGCCGGTCGGGATGGAACTATTTCATTGCGGTTCCGCTGGGCCTCCTCGTCGCGGTCGTCCTCGGGGCCCTCGCCGAGGTGGGGGTGGTTCGCCGCTTCTTCCGGGCCCCCCGCTTGATCCTGACCGTGGCCACCATCGGGATGGCCTCGGTCCTCGGCGCCATCTCGCAGTCGTTGCCGGTGTGGATCAAGGTTCCCTCGTGTGGGAAGGGGTGCAGTTCCGCGACCAATGTCAACGGCTTCCTGACCTCGGGGTTTACCACTCCGTTCAAGCTGTCCTTCACCGTCAGCGGGGTCGTCTTCTCCGGAGACACGGTCGTCGCCCTGATCGCCATCCCGGTCGTGCTCATCGCCCTGGTGTGGTTCTTCAACCGGACCGATAGCGGGATCGCCATCCGGGCCGCAGCCGATTCGCAGGACCGGGCGACCCTCCTCGGGATACCGGTCAGACGGCTCTCGCTCATCACCTGGAGCATCGCCGCCGGTCTCGCCGGCCTCGGCGCCATCCTCACCGCCGGCGTTCAGGGTTTCAACGTCGCCTCGGTGTCGACGCCGGAGGAGTTCGTGCTGCCGCTGGCCGCCGCGGTCATTGCTCGTTTCGAGAACCTCCCGGTAGCCGTGCTGGCCAGCGTGGCACTCGGCGCCTTCGAGGAATCCGTCTCCTGGAACTACCCGTCAGGCAACACCGTGGACGTGGGCATCTTCATCATCATCCTGGTGGCCCTGCTGCTCCAGCGCCGCCGGGCCGGTCGGGTCAGCGGCCAGGAGCTGGGCGGCTTTGTGACCGTCAAGGAAGTGCGGCGGTTGCCCCAGGTCGTGCGCAGCCTGCCTGAGGTGAAGATCGCCCTCGGCGTCGGCGCCGCCCTGCTGGCATTTGTCATTTTCGTAGTGCCGCAGCTGCTCAACAACTCGCAGGACATCCTGATGACGTTCACGGCAATCTACGCCATCATCGGGATCTCCCTGGTGATCCTCACCGGTTGGGGGGGCAGCTCAGCCTCGGCCAGTTCGCCTTCGTCGGGGTGGGAGCCGGCACAACGGGAGGGCTGCTCGTGTCCGCCCACCTGGATTACTTCCTGGCCCTCATCGCCGCCCTGGTCGTCGGGGCAGCCGTGGCGGTCCTGATCGGGTTGCCGGCGCTGCGCATCCCCGGCCTCTTCCTGGGGGCGGCGACACTGGCCTTTGCCGTGGCCGCGTCGAACTGGCTGTTCAACGCCGGCACCTTCCCGAAGTTCAACCCGGTCCATGTGCCCCGCCCGACGCTCTTCGACGGTCGGATCGACCTGAACTCGCCCAAGAACTTCTACTACTTCTGCCTGTTCATCCTGATCTTCGTGGTCATGGTCGGCCGCAACTTCCGCTCGTCCCGGATCGGACGGGCGGTGCTCGCGGTCCGGGACAACGATCGGATGGCGGCCGGCTACTCGATCTCGCCGACGCGGATGAAGCTGCTCGCCTTCGGCCTGTCCGGTGCGCTGGCGGGGCTGGCCGGAGGTCTTTACGTCGTAGGTGTCAATGGCATGCCCTACCAGGGCTTCACCGCTGACGTGAGCCAAACGGTGTTCGCACTGGCTGTGGTCGGGGGTCTCACCTCGGTCGGCGGAGGGATCCTGGGGGCTATTTACGTCTATGGGGCGCAGTACTACCTCAACGGGGCCTGGGTCTCCCTGGTCACCGGCGCCGGGATTCTGATCGTGCTGATGTTCTTCCCCGGCGGGATCGCCCAGGCCTGCTACTCGCTCCGGGACATGTGGATTCGCTACATCCTCCGCCGGCGCCACATGTTGGTGCCGGGCATCACCGAGGGCGAGGCCCGGGAGATCCCGAAGTACGCCGCCGGCCTCAGCGATGGGGTCACCATCGAGGACCTTTTCGCGGGCACGGCGGTGTGGAGGGGCGAGTGGGCCAAGCTCGGGAAGCCGGCCCAGAAGTGGATCAAGCGCTTCGCCGACTGGGGCCGCGAAGTCAGCCCGCCCGAGTACGCGGCCCTGGCCGTGGGCCGAAACCATCAACTCCGCCGCTTCCAGAATCGGATCCTCTTCCCGCTCCTGCCGCTCATCCCCATCGCCCAGGCCCTCCAGTTCGCCTGGGTCGGCATGACATCGACCGCCGGCCGAAGCTACGTCGATGAGTTGAAGCACCAACTCGTTCACCCCTGGTTCTGGATCAACGTGGCCATCGCCTGCGCCATTTTCCCGATCTGGCAACGGACGGCCAGCTACCGGTCCGAGCGGCTCAATCGGGCCCTGGCCCTGAGCGGCCCAATCGTCCCCCCACCTGCGGCCCTAGCGGAACGGGCGGAAGCGACGAGCGGTCGCTCCATTCTCGAGTTCGACAACGTCGACGCCGGCTACGGGCACCTCCAGGTGCTGTTCGGCGCGGACCTCGATGTCCGCCGCGGCGAAATCCTGGCCCTGCTCGGCACCAATGGTGCCGGCAAATCGACGACCCTCAACGTCATCGCCGGCACGTTGCTGCCCCTGGGCGGGGAGATCCACTTCGATGGTGAAGACGTCACCTGGATATCAGCCGCCGAGCGGGTCAAGCGGGGCCTGGTCATGGTTCCCTCGAAGGCCGTCTTCGGGTCTCTGACCGTCAAAGACAACCTGCGTCTGGGGAGCTGGATTCCCCGACGCCGGAGCGAGAAAGAGTTCATCGAGAGGCAAACCGAGCAGATCTACGAGCTCTTCCCGGTGCTGAAGGAGCGGCTGGACCAGACTGCGTCCACGCTTTCGGGCGGCGAGCAGCAGATGCTGGCCATCGCCCAGGGTTTGCTCTGCCACGCCAAGCTCCTGATGGTCGATGAGCTGTCGCTCGGCCTGGCGCCGATCCTGGTGTCCTCGATCCTCGAGGCCATACGCACGCTCAACGCCTCGGGACTTTCCATCCTCCTGGTCGAGCAATCGTTGAACGTCTCCACCACGATTGCGGAGCGGGCCCTCTTCATGGAGAAGGGAGAGGTCCGCTTCACCGGGTCGACCGGAGACCTGCAGGGCACCGATCTGGTGCGCTCGGTCTTCGTGCAGCGCGACAGCGCCGGGGCTGAGGTTGAATCCGGGCTGGCAAAGGTGATCGAGCGCAAGAAGGCGATGGCCGCCGGCAACGGTGCCGCGGTCAACGGCTCGGGCGTGGCCCTGACCGCGACCGGCATCGAGAAGAGCTTCGGGGGTGTCCGGGCCCTGGCGGGGTTCGACATGACCGCACAGCGGGGTCGCATCCTCGGGATCATCGGTGCCAACGGAGCCGGCAAGACCACCGCCTTCGACGTGATCTCAGGTTTCCTTGCTCCTGACAGCGGCGACCTCACCATGGACGGTACTGACATCACGTCGTCAGGCCCCGCCAAGCGCGGCGCCCTCGGCCTCGGACGGACCTTCCAGGACGTCCGGCTGTTTCCCTCGCTGACGGTGACCGAGTCCATAGCCGTCGCCCTCGAACGCCACATCGAAGTGCGCGATCCGGTGGCGCTGACCCTCGACATCGGACCCGCCATCCGTTCCGAGGACCATGTGCAGGATCGGGTGGACCAGCTCATCGACACGTTCGGATTGGCTCGCTACCGGGATTATTTCGTCTCTGACCTGTCCACCGGTACCCGACGGGTGCTCGAGATGGCCTGCGTATCGGCGCACGAGCCTGAGGTTCTGCTGCTGGACGAGCCGACCTCGGGCCTGGCCCAACGAGAGGCGGAGGCGATGGCCGGGGTCCTCCTGGACGTGAAAGAGCGAATGAATACCACGCTGGTGATCATCGAGCACGACGTCCCGCTCGTCGCAGCCCTCTCGGACGAGCTCATCTGCATGCACCTGGGCCAGGTCATCGCCCGTGGTACGCCCGAGGAGGTGCTGGCCGATCCGCTGGTCGAGGCGGCCTATCTCGGATCTGACGACGCCGCGGTGCGCCGCTCCGGCCAGGCTGCCGGCGACGACGGCCGGCTGGCGACTTCCGGCACTGAATAGCAGGAGGCGACAACAGCATGAAATGCGGCGTGGCGATTCTGGCCATGAACGACCAGGACGTCGAGCGATGCAGTGCGGAAGATTGGTCCCGACCCCCTGAGGTTGCGGATTACGTCCTGTGGGAGAAGTGCCTGGCGCTGGGCGACCTGGTCGAGCCGCTCGGATACGACTCCATCTGGACCGTGGAGCACTTCGCCACCCCCTACTGCATGGTGCCAAGCGCTCTCCAGCATCTGGCCTACTGGGCCGGACGAACCGAGAAGCTCGACATGGGCACCTGTGTGGTCGTCGCCCCCTGGCACCACCCGGTGCAGCTGGCCCACGAGATCTCCATGCTGGACGTCTTCCTGAAGGGCCGGCGCTACACCGTCGGGCTGGGCCGGGGCCTGTCGCCGAAGGAATACGCGCCGCTCGGGGTGCCGCAGGAGGAGTCCCGCCAGCGCTTCAAGGAGACCCTCGACGTCCTCAAGCTGGCCCTGTCCCAGCCCCGGTTCTCCTATGAGGGCGAGATCTACAAGATCCCGGAGACGAGCGTGAGGCCGGCGCCCCGCCACCACGACCTGATGGACACGGCCGTAGGGGCGTTTCTGACCAAGGAGTCCCTCGAGGTGGTGGCCAGGTCGGGGCTCGGGCACATCGTGGTTACCGCCGCGTCCTATGAGCAGGTCGGGCGGGACAACGTGCTCTTCAACCAGTACCGCCAGGAGGTCGGCCTGCCGCCGGACGCCCTGCCGATCATTTACATCATCGGCGCCTACTGTGCCGAGACCGAAGAGAAGGCGCAGAAGGGTTTCGAGTACCTGGCCGCCCTCGGGACCGTCGGCGCCTACCACTACGGATTCACCGGGCCCCACCTGACGGATTTCTCCAAGATCAAGGGTTACGAGAGCTATGCCAATGGGCTGCCCGGCGCTTCTCAATCGGCGCCTGATCCAGAGGCCGCCCGGCGAGCCGCGTTTGTCGGTACCCCCGACCAGCTGATCGAGAAGGTCCAGCGCATCCGCTCCGAAAGCGGGGCCAGGGAGATCGTGATCGCCTTCGACGTGGTCGGCAGCATGCCCTACGAGGACGCCAAGCGAAGCATGAGTCTCTTCGCCCAGGAGGTGCTCCCCGCCGTGCATGAGATCCAGGTCGGGCCCCCGGCAGTCCTGGCCGGTGGTCCAACACTGGCCGAGTGAGGCAGCAAAAGGTCAGCCGGGGGCGGCCCGCGGCAGCCCTACCTTGACATCACGAGATAGGCGGCGACCAGCGCTGCGGGCCGCGCCGTTCGGCCTCGTCGCCGGCCGGTCGGGGGGCCCGTGGTCCCGTCGCCGGGGACGCGCCCTGGGGGGCGGCCCGCTTGGGCTTGCCGAGACTTCCCCGGAGGGCGTCCGACCAGAGTTCGGCCAGGAAATCGAACGTCTCGTCGACGTCGACGTCGGCCCGCCGCAGGACCAGGAAGGCCAGCACCTCGACGGTCATGATCTCGAGCAGGGTGGTCCGCAGCCGTCTACGCTCCCGCTCCGCCCCGGAGCTCGCCGTGAGATAGGTCTCCATGACGTCCACCAGGTGAGCGGGGTCGGCCATCTCCCCGAGCTCCGACACCAGCTCCGGCTCGACCACCGAAGCCTGTTGCATGGCAAGAAGAAGCGAGCGGTTCTCGACCCACCAGTCGTACCAACCCAGCAGCCAGGCTCGCATCTCCTTGACGGTTCCGGTGCGGCTCAACGTCCGGTCCAGCTCCCGGTAGCGCGCCACGAAGCCGGGATCGGCCTCGCGCCATTTGTTGAGCAGGGCGTCCCGCTTGGTCTTGAAATGGAGGTAAAAGGTGGCCCGGCTGGCTCCGATCGCGGTGCAGATGTCGTCCACCGAGGTCTGCGCATACCCTTTCTCCGCGAACAGGTCGACCGCGGCATCCATCAACCGGGCGCGAGTGAGAAGGCGCTGTTGATCCCGAAGAGAAGGGGCGGTCATCGTGGCCGCGGCAGATGGGTTTCCACTGATACCACTGTAGAAGCCGACCATACGATCAGCAAGCTGAGTGGACAATCTGCTTAGCCCCTCGATTCGAGACTTGTCACTAGACGCTATGTTGGCGACAGCTGAAAGGTAGGGACCACAGTGCCGACGGTGTCATCGAACGGAATCAATCTGTACTACGAAGAACAGGGAACGGGGCCCCCGGTGGTCCTGGTCAGCGGCCTCGGAGCGAGTCACCTGAGCTGGGCGGCGGCGGTCCCGGTCCTGAAGGAGCGGTTCCGCTGCATCACCCCCGACAACCGGGGAACCGGGATGAGCGACGCCCCGCCCGGCCCGTACACCATCGACGTCATGGCCGACGACATCGCCGGCCTTATCTCGCACCTGGGTGTGGCGCCGGTCAGGGTGGTCGGATGGTCGCTCGGCGGTTCGATCGTTCAGTCCCTTCTCATCAACCACCGCGACCTCCTGGACCGGGCCGTGATGGTCGCCGCCTTTCCGTCCTACACCCAGCTCCAGCACGCCTGGCTCGACGCCTCGCTGGCGCTCCGCGAGAGCGACGCGTCGGACGTGGCCAAGGCGGTCTACGGCATGCCCTGGGCCTTCGGTCCCCGCCAACTGACGGATCACCAGGCCGCATTCGACGGGCTCCGGCTGGTGGGTTCTGATCCGCACCCCACTTCGCTCGAGGCTTTCAAAGCGCAGGCTGTCGCGATCCGCACCTACGACTCGCGGGCCCAGCTGCCGGGAATCGCCACGCCAACGCTGATTCTGGTCGGGGCCGAGGACGTGCTCACACCCGTGGCGCAGTCGATCGAGATGGCGGCCCTCATCCCGGACGCGACACTCACCGTCCTGCCACGCGGCGGGCACGGCCTCGTCATCGAGTACATGGAGGACACCCTGCGTGAGATCACCCGCTTCCTCGCTTGACGGCCGCGGCGGGGTGAGCACCCGCCCGATATGATTCCCGTAAAAGATCACCCAGGCGACGAAAGGCAAGGAACACGTGCGCATCATCGACGTGGATGCCCATCTGCACGAACCGCTTGATTGGGTTGAGCGAACCGATCCCGACCTGGCGGCGGTGCTCGGGCCGCCGGCCCGGTTCATGGAGATCGCCGGGAGCGTCTTCAGGGTCTCCGATCCGGCCCTGGCCGAGCTCCCCGAGGAGCAGCAGCCCACCGGTCAGTTCGACATGGTCCCCCCCGGCTTCGTCGAGCATCTCCAGATGACCGACGATCGTCAGCCGGAGCGGCAGGAGACGAGCAGCGACGATCCCTTCTATGGGGCCGAAGCCCGGCTCAAGTTTTGCGATGAGCGGGGCATCGACGTTCAGTTCCTCAATCCGACTTTCCTTGTCGGTGCCTTCGTCCAGGCGGCCCGCGGTGGTCACTTCGACGCCTTCCTCCCGATCCGCAGAGCCTGGAATTCGTGGGCTGCCAACGACGTCGCCGGCCACAGCGCCCGCTTGATCCCGGTGACCCAGATTGACCTCGGTGACCTCGAATGGTCGCTGGCGGAAATGAAGCGGATGCGAGAGCTCGGCAGCCGGGCCTTCGCCATCCCGGAAACGCCCGTCGGCAGCGGCCGTTTCGGCCCCAGCGAGAACCGCCCCGCGATCAGCAAGTCGATCACTCATCCGGACTTCGAGCCCCTGTGGTCGACGGCCGAGGATCTCGGTATGGCGGCGTTCGCCCACGTCGGATTTTCCCGGGAGCGCATCAATATCGGCTGGGCCAACAATGGCGCCAACGACCTGAAGACGTTCAATGTGCTCAACATGCTGGTCGGTTCCCAAACGGGGCCCCAGCTGTTGCTCGGCGCCATGGTCTACGACGGAGTCTTCGAGCGCCACCCGGATCTCACGGTGGTCGTCGAAGAAGTTGGCATTGACTGGCTCCCCCACCTCGTGTCCGCCATGGAGCTCAGCATCGGGCGCACGCCGGACGACCTCCACGACCGCAACTACCGGCCCAGCCACCTGATCATGGGCGAGACCTACGACCTCCCGCTGGCCCCCGTCGACTATCTCCGGAGGCAGGTGCGGGTCACACCACTGCCGGCCTCGCACCCACTTCATCCCGTGATCGACCAGGTACCGCCGGAACTCCTGTGCTTCTCCAGCGACTACCCGCACGTCGAGGGAAGCGACAGTGCGGTGGAGATCTTCGAGCGCCAGCTGGCGGGTGCCGGCGACGATGTCACGAGCACCTTCTTCGGAGGTGTGGCCGAGCTGATCGGCGTCTAGGGAAAGGGAGAGGATTGTGAGCGAGCCGCAGGCAACCACCGGCCAGGAACCCGAACCAGCCGAGCTGGCCGAACGTTACCGTTCCCCCCGGGGGAAATTCGCCGTCTTCCAGACGCCTGACCTTCGCCAGCCACCCTCACCCGAGGACATGGCAAGCACGGACATGTCGCAGGCGGCCGACGGTTTCGACTACACCGGGTTGCTCGGCGACAACGACGAGCAGGAAATCCGCGACACCATCGGCGAGATGGCACGCGCCATCGCACCGGGGTCGGTCGTCACGCCGCTCTTCTTCCAGCAGGGAGCGGACGGCATGAGCCTGGTGCACGCCTGGTTCGGACCGCACTTCCCCCTGTTCCGCCACAGCCACCCCAAGCATGGCGACTGCCTCTACTACGTCGTCTCCGGACAGATCGTCATGGGCAGCAGGGTCCTCAGGGCGGGCGATGGCTTCTTTGTGCCGAACGGCATGCCCTACAAATACCGGGCCGGCCCGGAGGGGGTCGAGGTGCTCGAGTTCCGGGCCGGCGGCGGTGACGCGGACGCGCCGTCGATGAAACTGGACGAGAGCTCGCTCGACGCGCTCCGGCGCATCATCGACAGCGCCAAGGAGCACCAGCCGCAATGGCAGGCGCCCCAACGGATCTCGGACGGTAACCTCGTCCACCAGCCCTGACGACCAGGGTTCAGGGGCCCTCAGGGCTTCAGATCTGAGCCGTCGCGCCGTTCCGATCGAACTGGGCGCCAAGCACGGTGACCTCGGTCCGTTTGCCATCCTCGACGAACTGGCAGACCGGGCCCGGGTGGCCTTCCTCGTCGAGATGGACCATTTCATCGCCGAGAAGTCCGAGTTCCGGCTTCTGTGCATCCGGTATCTGGCGTCCAGGGGTTGGCGGTTTTTTGGCGAGGAAGTCGATTGGCGGGTGGGTCAACGGCTCGACCGCTTTTTGACGGCCGGCACGGAGTCGATGCTGGAACCACTGGTCGAAGAGCCCTGGTATGAAACGGGGATCCTGGCCGGCCCCACGTCCCGTCAGAACGACGTCATCATGCAGCTCGATCGAGTCCAGCTCGTCCGAAACGTGCGTGATGTGGTGCCCGGGGCGCGCTGGTTCGGGTTCGATGTCGGGGCGACCGACACCGACTACCTGGCCGCCGCCAACGCGGCTGAGTCGTGGGACGACCTCCGGCCGGTCATGGCGCGGCGCGAGCAACTGATCCATCAACGCGTCGGTGAGTTTCTTTGCGACCACCCTCATGACAAGGTGGCCCTCATGGCCGGCAGCACCCATCTGGCCAAAGACGACGACGCCATCGACACGCCCGGCGTGGTAGGGCCCGGCGGGGGGATTGTTCACTCGATCGGACACCACGTGGTCCACGACCTCACCGACCTGCCGGTGCTCTCGATCTGGTTCCTCCACGGCGCCGGTCAGAGCGATAACCCGTATCTGGGCCAGCCCGGATCGCTGGCGGCGGCGCCCGGGACCCTCAACGCCCAGCTGCTCGATGGCGCCGGTCAATCGTGCCTGCTGCGAGTCGATGACGACCGGGAGTGGCGCTCGATCACCCAGATGCACAACGCGGTGCTGCACTGCCGGTTGGCCGAGCAGGTCGACGCCATTGTCTTCGCGCCGGTCGTCACGCCGATCAGTGAACGCCAGTGATGCGAGTGGCATCCGCGCTGACGGCGGTTCTCATACGGCCGGCAGGACATCCCCGCCGCGGCGTGAAGCGGAGAGCGATGCCCTACACTCCCCGCCCAGCTTCTTTGGAATAGGAGGTAAGCGACGGTGTCACCCATCCTGGATACGTCGCACGACCGGGCCCATCCGGTCGAGACTGACGCCGCCTGGTCGGAGTCCTACTACTTCAACTGTTACGACCCGGATGCCGACGTAGGCTTCTATACCCGGGTGGGCATCCGACCCAACGACGGCACCATCGACGTCGGCCTGTCGGTTTGGCTACCGGGTGGAGGCATCGACCATATCGGGCACGTTCGCGAGCAACGGGAGATGATCGACACCGTCCTCGATGTAGGCCCGGTGCGCTACGAGATGCTCGAACCAGCCCGCCGATGGCGGCTCACCGCGAAGGGCAACTCGGCCCAAGGGGAGATCGCGATGGACGTCACCTTCGACGCCCGAACTCCCCTGATCGGCGGCGATGGCCAGTTCCAACCAGCAGCCGATTCTTCCTCGGCCGCCACCCGCCTGTCGGTCGGCAAAGGTCATCTCGAACAGGGCGGATCCTGGAGCGGATGGATGGAGGCCGGCGGCAGCAAAAAGGAGCTCGGTCCGAAGGCGCGGGGCAATCGCGACAAGTCGTGGGGACCGAGGCGCTGGGGCGGCCCCAGGATGTGGCGCTGGTTCTCGATCAACATCGACGACGACACGCATTTCGGGGGCATCGTCATCGGCTCCGACGGCGGCGACCTTCACCGGGGCTGGGTGTGGCGGGACGGAGCCCACGAATCAATCGCCGAGTGGAAAGTCACCAGCGACCTCGAAGACGACGGAATCACCCATCGAGCCAGTCACGTGACCGCGATAGACAAGGCCGGGCGGGCTCACGCCCTGGAAGCCGAACTGCTCCGCGTCGAACCGGGAACGCGGGCCATCAAGCCCAACCGGACCATCGTCAACGAAGGCCTCGCCCGCTGGACGTACGAGGGCCGAGTGGGCACCGGCATCAGCGAGTACCTCCATCAGCTCGACGCCCAGGCGCACCCGGTGGTCCCGATCGTCTGAAGTAACGAAGTGCTTCACCCGCAACCTGCCGGTGAGCCAGCTGAGCCGGGAGCTACTCACGCGAAACGTCGAGGAGCCGACATTTGACCTCGCCGGGGGGAGCGACGAGGCACACTCGCATGAGTAGCTCCCGCCTGAGCCCACCCAACCGGAAGCCCGCCTGATCGGCCGATTTCCATTTAGCTTAGCCCGCCGGCGGCGCCCGCACGATCTCGTCCCCGGACGGCCCAGGCCCCATCGGTCAGATGGCCCGGTTGGGAACCTTCGCCTCCTGCTCCAGGGTCTCGCCGCCGGTCGCCTCTGTAGACACGCGTGACACATACACCACTGTCCGCCGGGAGCTCACGTTCCGCGACCGGCGAAAGTCCTGATGACGCAGCGTGATGCTGTCGCCCTCGGTGAGCACCACCGCTTCCCGGCCGGCCAGCTCGACGAGCAACTCGCCTTGCATGACGAGGTAGAAGCTTTCGCCCGCCTGGCGGCTCTCGAACTCGTCGTTTTCGGTCAGGTCGACCGAGGCCCCCGGCTCGAAGGTCATGAGCAGATGTGAGACCGGCACACCCAGCGACTCGGCCAGAAAATCAGTCCGTACGCCGCCAGCGAGGAGATGATTCCGCTGCTCGGTGCGCCGCACGACCGTCCGCGCCGGGCCGGGATGGCGAGGGTCTACCAGTCCGGTCAGCGTGACCCCGTAGAAGTCCATCAGGCGCACCAACCGCCCCAGGCTGATGTCGCTCTTGCCGTTTTCTACCAGCGAGAGAAACGACGCCGAGAGTCCGGTTCCTCGAGCTACCACCCCCAGGGAGTATTCCTTCTCCCGACGAAGGGTCCGCAACCGCTCGCCGAGCTCAGCGAGCGACACGCTCATCGAGGACCCCGACGCCGCACCCGGCGACACCGTCGGTCCGGCCGGAACCTCACTCAGGCTGTCTCCACGCACTTGCTGACCCCCTCCGGCCCGATCGCCATCATATGACCCTCCTGCGTCTCCGCCTGGCCCGCTTCCGTATCGTAAGGGGTGGGCGGCGAAATCCCGTGCCGTCCGGTCCTTCAAAATACTATGCAGACAGGACGGGGTCTGAGGGGTCCGATATCGACTGCTCGGATCCGTCCGAACCCCGGCGGCACTGAAGTGCTTGACATTCAGAAATGTGCACGTGCCCCCAGGAGCGCGCCGTCTTCACCGGCCTGACCGTCGTCCAGAAGCTGGAACACGGGGTCAGCGTCCTGCTCGTCGAGGAGGCCATCGACTCCGCCCTCGAAATGGCCGACCGGGTCTACGTGCTACGCAGTGGAACCGTGGTGGCGCAACACACCGGCGATGAGGCCCGGGCCCGCGAGCACTGGTGGACGGTGTTCTGACTCCGACGTCGAGTTGGCTGGCGGCCGGCTACGCCGGCGCCGCCGGCGCCTTGCGGAGGAGCCGGCCGCTACAGGCACCGGTGTGATCGCCATCGGAAAACGTGAGGCTTCCGTTGACTACGGTGGCTTTGAATCCGTCAGCGCGCTGAATGATCCGGCGGGCCCCGCCCGGCAGATCGTGGGTCAGGGCCGGCATCCGGGGGGCGACGGTGGCCGGGTCGATGACATTGAGATCGGCCGCGAACCCGGGCTGCAGCAGCCCTCGGTCCGGGATGCCCCAGGCCGCCGCCGGCGCGGACGTGATCATTTTCACCGCTTCCTCCAACGAGAAGTCGCCCCGCTGGCGGACCCAGTGGCCGAGCAGGTGAGTCTGAATGGAGGCGTCTGAGATCTGGCTGACGTGGGCACCCGAGTCGGAGAAGGTCATGATCGTACGGGGATCCCGCATGACCTCGCGGATCACGTTCTCATCGGCTCCAGTCGCGGAAAGCGGCTGCGCAAAGAACAGGTCGAAGTCCGCTTCCAGGCCCAGGTCGATCATGGCCTCAACCGGGTCGATACCTCGCGAACGGGCCACCTCGGCCACCGTGGGGTTCGGCGGCAGGGGGTGGAGGAAGACCCGCATGTTTTCGAAGTCGGGTCGCCGAGCCTCGGCCCCGACCGCCCCGCCGTACTGCCCACCGTTGGCCTCGTCGATCAGTCGACGGCGGGTGTCGGGGTCGGCGAAGGCGGCGCGCTGTCGGTCCAGCGGCTCGGACCGCACCTGCCGCCACGTCGGCAGCCGGTCAAACGGCAAGCGGCTCTGGAAGGACAGCATCACCGAGATGCCGCGGCTGTGGGCCAATCCGATGAGGCGGGCCCCCTGCTGCTCGCCCCGCTTGAGGAAGTCCAGTTGCCGGCTGGCTCCGACTCCGAAGGCGATCGGGACGTCGCTGTCGATGGCCAGCTTGATCAGGCGGTCCTCGTACTCCTCCCGCTCGGCCACATCCGGGGAGAACGACGCCGGCTCCTGGGCCAGCTCGAACACGCCCTGGTTGACCCGGCCCAGCACGCGAACCAGGCGCTCCACCTCGGACCAGTCGGCCAGACGGGACGCCACCGGTTGGCTGGCCGGCGTCTGATGATTGGGGCTGCGGGAGGTGGTGAACCCGTAGGCCCCCGCCTGCAGGGCCAGACGCAGCTGCGTTTCCATCTCGGCGATCTCGCCCTCATTGGCCGGCCCCTCGAAGGCCCGCGGGCCCATGGCCCACGTCCGGAGAGAGGAGTGACCGACCTGGGCTGCGTAGTTGATGGCCTTGGGCTGCCGGTCGACGGCGTCCATGTAGTCCGGGAACGTCTCCCACGACCAGTCCACGCCGGCGTCGAGGGCGGTGGCGGAAATGTCCTCGGCCCGTTCGAGGTTGCCGACGACCAGGTCCTCCTCGCCATGCCGTACCGGCGCCAGGGTGAAGCCGCAGTTGCCCATCACCACCGTCGTCACGCCGTGCCAGCACGACGAGGTGCCGAGCGGGTCCCACATCACCTGGGCGTCCATGTGGGTGTGGGCGTCCACGAACCCTGGGGTGACGACCAGGCCGTCGGCGTCGACGTTCTGCGCCGAGCCTGACGCCGGGATCTTTCCGATCTCGACGATCCTCCCGTCAGTGATGCCGACGTCGGCGCGATAGCCCGGCGCACCCGAACCGTCGATGACCGTCCCGCCTCGAACTACCAGATCGTGTGCCACGACACCTCCCCGATCCGCGAGACCCCGATACTACTACCCGATCGCTCCCTCGACCTGAATCGGTGGATGCCGTGGAGCTGCGACGTCTTCCCGGGGGCTGACTAGCTTTTGGTGCTGTCCAGCTAGCCTTTGGTGCTGTCCAGCAATTCCAGGGCGCTCTCCGCCCGGGTCCCGAAGCCCTCGCGCATCCCTCGAAAGTCGAAGCCGTCGTCGCCCATGGCGCCTGACTCGTAGCGGGCGAGCACCCCGGCGCTGATACAGGTGCCGCGCCAGGCCGAGAAGGCGAGGTACACCGGAAGGTCGGACAGGTCCAGGCCGCTCTTGGCCGCGTAACGATCGATCATCCATTGCCGGGTGGGAAACCCGGGCAGTACCGACGGCCCTTCGGCCCCCCGGGTCGCGGCGGACGGCGAGGCCGGCTCGGACCATGACGACAGCATCCAGGAGAAGTCGATGAGGGGATCGCCGAGGGTGGCCAGCTCCCAGTCCAGGACGGCGCGAATCTCCCCCGTGTCCGGGGCGCAGATCATATTGCCGAGCCGGAAGTCGCCGTGAACGATGGTGGCCCGCTGCTGGGCGGGTATGCGGTCCACCAGCCGGTCGTGCAACTCGTCCACGGCGGTGATCTCGGTGCTCGTCGACTGGTCCCACTGGATTTTCCACCGGCGCAGCTGGCGGGCCATGTGGTCCTCCCGCTTGGCGATGTCGCCCAGGCCCACGGCGTCGATGTCGACCTGGTGGAGGAGGGCCATGTTGTCGACCAGGCTCTGGGCCGACGCGGCACGAACCGGCGGTTCGACCAGGGACGCGGACGCGGCGTCGTGAAAGATCAGACCGTCGACAAAGGACATGACGTAGAAGGGGACAGCCATCGGTCCGTCCTCGGGCGACGCCGCCAGGGCAATCGGCTCCGGGACCGGCACCGGGGTGGGCCGCACGGCGCTGATGAAGCGCCACTCCCGGGTCATGTCGTGGGCGGTCGCCAGTACCCGGTCAAAGGGGGGGCGGCGCACGATCAGGCGCCGGCCGTCGGCGTCGGTCAGCCCGTAGGTGAGGTTGGACCGCCCCCCCGAGATCAGCTCTGACCGCACCGGGCCGGCCAGCGATACTCCCCGGTCGGCCAACCACCCCACCACCGCATCTGTAGGAAACCGACCTTCTCGCTCGTCTGCTGGCATCGAACCCTCATTGCTAGGCGTGAGGAACCGTGGGGCGCAAGTCTGGCACCGGGGGCAAGTCTGGCACCCTGGGCCCGATCCCCGGAGGAACCGGACCACATCCCCGGAAGAACAAGACCACCCTCGAGCCTAGCCCTGCCTCGGGTAGGGTTTCCTCTCGAACCTGGCGCCCGCCGCCCGCAGGGGCGGGTCGATCAGGCCCGCATCCGTTCCGACTACGAGGAGGGAGCTGGAGGATGAAGCTCGATACCGGAATCCCCCCGTCTCCGAAGGACGTCCCAGACGCAGCCAGAAGGGCGGAGAACAGCGGATTCGATGGAGTCTGGGCGGCGGAGACGACCAGCGACCCCTTCCTGCTCGCCGCCCTCGCCGCCGAAGCCACCGACCGGGTGGCGCTCGGCACCAACATTGCGGTGGCGTTCGCCCGAAACCCCATGATCACCGCGACCTCGGCCAACGACCTGCAGGCGCTCTCCCAGGGAAGGTTCCACCTAGGGCTGGGATCGCAGATCAAGGCTCACATCACCCGCCGTTTCAGCATGCCGTGGTCCCATCCCGCGGCCCGGATGCGCGAATACGTCCAGGCCCTCCGGGCCATCTGGGCGGCCTGGAACGACGGAGTCCCGCTGAACTTCAGAGGGGACTTCTATACCCACACCCTCATGACGCCGTTTTTCAGCCCTCCGCCGAACCCCTACGGTCCGCCCAAGGTCTATCTCGCCGGCGTGGGCCAGCTGATGTGCGAGGTCGTCGGCGAGGTGGCGGACGGATTCCTGTCGCACTCGTTCACCACCGAGTCCTACCTTCGCGAAGTGGCCCTGCCGGCAGTGGATGACGGCCGACGTCGCGGCGGGCAGGCGGAGCGCATCGAGGTCTTCCTGCCGGCATTCGTCGCGACGGGCAGCGACGACAAGGCCTTTCAGGCCGCCTGTACCGCGTTGCGCCGACAGATCGCCTTCTACGGCTCGACCCCTGCGTACCGTCCGGTACTCGAGCATCACGGCTGGGGAGAAGTCCAGACCGAGCTGAATGTGCTGTCGAAGCAGGGGCGGTGGGAAGAGATGGGGACCCTGATCGACGATCGCATGCTCGACGCCTTTGCGGTAACCGGTACCCCTGACGAGGTCGGCGGGAAACTCCTGGAGCGCTTCGGCGACATCGTGGACCGGATCTCGCTGTACGCCCCCGGCCTGAGTGGCTCGGGCCCCGAGCTGGCGCAACTCACGGCGCGCCTGACGTCGTCGCGCTGAGCGACGCCGGGATTTCGGAGGCGCTCTCCCTCGAGCAGGTGTCCGACCTGTCGTTTGTCGCGGCGGGCGACGAGCAGGAGGGCCGGCTGTTCGGTGGAAAGCTGGTGGCCCAGTCACTCCGCGCCGCGGCCGTGACCCTGCCGTCGGACCGCCCGGTGCATTCCCTGCATGGGAGCTTCCTTCTTGCCGGTGACGGGCGGGTGCCCATCACCTATGAGGTCGAGCGGACACGCGACGGGGCCAGTTTCTCCCTGCGCCGGGTCGTGGCGCGGCAGGAGCAGCGGGTGCTATTCGTGGCGACCGTCAGTTTCCATGTTCCCGAGCCCGGTGCCGAATACGAGATGCCGGGACCGGCCCACGTGCCGGACCCTGAAGGCCTGCCCTCCGGCCGGTACGACTCGCAATACTTCGAGAGCCGCGACGTCCCGGAGGAATGGTCCTACGACGACGCCGGCCCGAATGGCGACCACGGCCTCGTGGCGCCGCATGCTCGCCTGGCGTGGTTTCGCAGCCGGCTTCCGATCCCTGCGGACGAACGCCGGCACGCCGAGGCCATCGCCTACTTGAGCGACTATGGCGCCACCCGGGGAGTTCGCCAACCCCATGCCTCCCACCCCCGCGTGGAGGACCGCATGTCGGTGTCGCTCAGCCATAGCCTGTGGATCGCAGGGGCGGCGAGGGCCGACGACTGGCTGCTCTCCGAATATCACCCGGTGGCCACCGGGACGGGCCGGGGGCTGACCATGGGCACCATGCGGACCCGGGACGGCCAGATCGTCGCTTCGATGGCGCAAGAAGCCCTGCTGCGGCTCCCTGATCCGTGAGACCGGGCTGATCAGTGAGACCGGGCTGATCCGTGAGACCGGGCTGATCCGTGAGACCGGGCTGATCCGTGAGACCGGGCTGATCCGTGAGACCGGGCCGGGCGCCAGGCCCCGGCCACCCGGCGAACCTTCCGGACTAAGGTTCACCAGGAGAGTTGAAGCACCAAAAGGGGGAAGCACGCTGGATAGGCAAGAGGCGACCCAGGCGGTGGTCACGACGGACCCGCGTTTCCAGCTCGACGAGCGGGTCATCCGGGGAATTCCGTGGCGGGTGTACCGAAACGCCGTTCCGTCCCTGCGGGCCGTGTTCGAGGCCACGGTGTTGTTCGGCGATCGCGACTTCCTCGTGTACGAGTCGGAACGCTGGAGTTACGCCGAGCACGGCCGCATCGTGACCGGTCTGGCCCGGCGCTGGCACGACGAGGGCGTCCGCAAGGGGGATCGTATCGGCATTGCGATGCGCAACTACCCCGAGTGGGCGATGACCTTCTGGGCGACACAGGTGCTCGGTGCGATCGCCGTCCCGTTGAATGCCTGGTGGACCGGTCCCGAACTGGCGTATGCCATCGAGGACAGCGGGGCTCGTCACCTGGTCGCCGACGGCGAGAGAATCGCGGCGTTGGCCGACGAGCTTCCCGGGCTGGGCTTCCAGGAAGTCATCGCTGTGAGGGCTCGCCAGCCGCTGCCACCGGGGGTACTCGCCTGGGAAGCGGTGCTCTCCGGCCTCGATCCCGACGCGGTGCTGCCCGAGGTCGACATCGAGCCCGAGGACGACGCCACGATCATGTACACATCGGGGACCACGGGCAAACCCAAAGGTGCGATCGCCACCCACCGCAACCATGCGACGAACCTGCGCAATACCGAGCTCGGGGGCGCGGTCGCCATGAAAATGGCGGGCATCACGCCATCGAACGGACCCCCGGCGAGTAATGGACCGCAGGCGAGCTCGCTGCAGACCTTCCCGTTCTTCCACATCGGCGGACTCAGCGGGCTCTACATCAACACCGCCATGGGCACAAAAGTGAGCCTGATGTACAAGTGGGACACGGCCGAGGCGGTGGAGCTGATGCAGAAGGAAGAGGTCAACAGCGGTGCCATGGTCCCAACCTTGCTGCGGCGACTGCTCGACTATGCCGAGGAACGTCATATCGAGTTTCCCAGCCTGGGCGCCATGGCGTCCGGCGGCGCGCCCGTACCACCTGATCTCATCCAGCGGATCGGACGGGATTTCGACCGGCGGGTATCGCCGGGCAACGGTTACGGTCTCACCGAAACCACCTCGGCGGTAGTCGTCAACTCCGGCGAGGAGTACTTTCGCCATCCCGACAGCGTGGGCCGGGTCGTACCGGTGGAGGATCTTCGCATCGTGGATCCCGAGTCGGGGGAGGACTCCCCTACCGGGGGCGTCGGCGAGCTGTGGTTCCGGGGGCCCAATGTGGTGCGGGGGTACTGGAACAAGCCGGCCGAAACAGCCGAGGCCTTCACCGACGGGTGGTTTCATACCGGCGATCTCGGCTATGTGGACGGGGACGGTTTCGTCTATGTAGTCGACCGCCTCAAAGATGTGATTATCCGCTCCGGCGAGAACGTGTACTGCGCCGAGGTGGAAGCGATCCTGTTCGAGCACCCGGCCGTCGCCGACGTAGCCGTAATCGGCCTGCCCCACGAATCCTGGGGCGAGGAGGTGGTGGCGATCGTTGAACGACAGCCCGGGGCCCAGGTCGAGGCCGGCGACCTGCAGGAGCATGTCGCGTCCCGGGTGGCCCGGTTCAAGGTCCCCACCCGGGTCGTCTTCACGGTGGAGCCGTTACCGCGTACCGCCACCGGCAAGGTCCTGAAGCGCGACATCCGATCCCGCCTGCTTGACACCGCCCAGAACTGAAACCGGCGCAAAGTCCGAACCCAACTCACACCTGAACCCAACTCACACCTGAACAGGGGGAAATATCGTGCCCGACTTCCAGCTGATCACCGACCAGTTGCACTTCCCGGAAGGACCCATCGCCACCTCCCGCGGCAGCGTCATCCTGGTGGAGATCCAGGTCGGACGCCTGTCCGAAGTCGACGTGGCCACCGGTTCGGTCAACGCCATAGCCGACTGTGGCGGGGGGCCCAACGGAGCGGCCGTCGGCCCCGACGGTGCGATCTATGTGTGCAACAACGGGGGCTTCATCTGGCACGAGCTCGGGGACATGGTGGCGCCGGGGGGCCAACCCGATGACTACATCGGCGGGCGGATCCAGCGGGTCGACCCCTCGAGCGGCGCCGTAACCGACGTGTACACGGAGGTTGGGGGCCATCCGCTGCGCGGCCCCAATGACATCGTGTTCGACGGCCAGGGTGGATTCTGGTTTACCGATCTCGGCAAGAGCCGGCCTCGCGACATGGATCTGGGCGGCCTCTACTACGCCACCGCCGACGGAACCCGCGTCGAAGAGGTCGTGTACGGACTCCAAACGCCCAACGGCGTGGGCCTGTCCCCCGCGGGCGACCGGGTCTACGTCGCCGAAACCCTTCCCGGGCGGGTCTGGGCCTGGGATGTGGAATCACCCGGCAAGATCGCTCCGAGCGGCACCGGTCCGGGCGGCGCCAACCTCCTGTGGGGTTTCGACGGGTACCAGCTGCTCGACTCGCTCGCGGTCGACTCCGCCGGCAACGTCTGTGTGGCCACCCTCGTCACCGGTGCGGTCAGCGTGATCAGCCCCGACGGCAAGCTCACCGATCAGGTGATGCTGCCCGAGCACGACTTCTTCGTCACCAACGTCTGTTTCGGAGGCGATGACCTCCGCACCGCCTACATCACCGCGTCCGGCCGGGGCCGCCTGTATGCCACCACCTGGCCTGTGCCCGGCCTCCGCCTCGCCCACAACCTCTAGTCGGCCTGATCAGCTCGAGTGCTGGCGGCCGAGCGCCGCCAGCACGGCGTCGTCGGCGCTGAAGTCGAACCGGTAGAGGTCGCGCCCTTCGGCGCAGAACCAGTCGTACGAGTCGCGGTAGGCGGCTTCGAGCCCGAAACGCGGTTCCCAGTCCAGGTGCTCCAGCGCCTTGCGAATGGAGATCACGGTGCCGCCGGCCGTGCCTTCACCCCAGTGGATAACCGCCTGCCCCTGGCGGCGCAAAACGTCCAGCGGCACCGCCACGATGTTGGGGTCGACCCCCACCGTGCGCGCCATGAGATGGACCGTGCCCAGAATGCTGGTGAACTCGGCCCCCGCGGCGTTGTAAATCTCGCCCGCCGCCCGATCGTTACCAAACACGGCGAGAAGCAAACGGGCGGCATCATCGATGTGGATCATGTGGATGAATGGAAAGCCGTCGCCGGGAATGAGGATCGGGCGTCCCTGCTCGAGCCGGGCGAAGAAGCCCGGGTCGCGGGTCGGTAACGGGCTGCGGGGCCCCACGGTGTGGGTCACCCGCACGCTGGTGGCGGGGAATCCCGTCTGGGCGTGGCGCTCCATCAGGTAGCGCTCACAAAGCACTTTGCCCACGCCGTACGCCCGCAACGGTTGGTTGGCCACCACTTCATGGACGCGAAACTCCTCGGTCACCGGCTGCACGAAGCTGCGCCGGTACACCGCGACGGAGCTGGTGAACACGTAGTGACGGACCCGCCCGTCGAAGAGATCCACCAGAGGCTCGATGTCACTCACCTCGTAGGCGGTGTTGTCGAATACAGCTTCGAAGTCCCCTGCGTGGTCGGCCAACGCGGCCCGAAGCTCGCCGGGATTACGCCGATCGGCGTGGATGCGATCAACGCCGTCAGGCAACTCGACGACGTGGCTGTTGGCGACCGTCACCTCGAATCCCCGGGCCGCCAGCTCGCGGACCAGGCTCAAGCCGATGTAGCGATTGCCCCCGATCACCAGGACACGCATTGGATCAACCCCTCCTCGCTTGGGTCGGGCACCGGCACCCCGAGCGCGACGCGGAACCGCGTTACGCCGCGCCAGGCTGACTGTACTGAACGGCCATCTGACCAACAAGGGCTCCTCCGATCGGCGCGGCCTCGGTTTCGGCGGGCGCGGCCTCGATCGTCAGATCGCCACCACCCTCCCCGCTCGGTAGAGAGGTCCACCGTGGTGCACCTATGATGGCGGAGGCTCGATCACCTATGAGGGGGAACCCCGATGAGCAACATCCGCTACGAAATCGACGACGGAGTGGCCATCATCACGATCGACCGCCCGGAGAAGCGCAACGCCATGACCTACGCCATGAACGCCGAGTTCTTCGGGGCGATCCAGCGCGCCGGCGCCGACGACGAGGCCAAGGCGGTGGTCCTCACCGGAGCGGGCGGGTCGTTCTGCGCCGGCACCGATCTCTCCGATCTGGCCGGACGGCCCACGTCAGAGCGGGGCTCGCGCCCGGGCCGCGAGGCAGCCGACGAGGACGGATGGGGAATCCAGCGCTGCCCGAAACCGGTGGTGGCTGCAGTGGACGGCCCGGCCGTCGGCATGGGCGCCGAGTTCACCGCCCAATGCGACGTGCGAGTGGCCAGCACGGGCGCCCGGTTTGCCTGGAATTTCGTCCACCGCGGGCTGGTGCCGGACACCGGCGCCGGATCCTGGCTCCTCCCCCGCCAGATCGGGCTGAGCGCGGCGCTGCGGCTGGTGCTGTCCGGTGAGTTCATCACCGCTGAGGAGGCGCTCGGGCTCGGCTACGTGGTCGCGGTCGTGCCGCCGGATGAGGTCGTGGATGCCGCATGCAACGAAGCGCGCCGCATGTCCCGGGGATCGCCCCTGGCGATCCGTCTGGCCAAGGACCTCATCTACCGCGGTCTCGAGCGCAACATTCCCGACCATCTGGCCCAGAACCGGGAGACCATGGCCACGTGCTTCGCTTCCGAGGATCACCGAGAAGGCGTCGCCTCCTTCCTGGAGCGACGGGACCCGAACTTTGTCGGTCGCTGAGCGCTTGAGCGCGGCCACCGCCTTTTGCACGAGTTGAACTGAACCGCGCCGCGCCTGCGGGTGCGTCCACAATGGAGGCGACATGGCAGAAACCCAGTACGAGACGATCATTGTTACCCGGGAGGCCGGCACGGTACGGCTCACCCTCAATCGCCCGGAGAAGAAGAACGCCATCAATGGCACCATGTTCGACGAGCTGGGCGCGGCCTTCCAGGACGTGGCGAGCCGGCCGGAGGACCGGGTGCTGGTCATCAACGGCGCCGGCGGGGCGTTCTGCTCCGGGGCGGACCTCAGCGGCGGGGGTCCCATCGACTCGGTACCGGTCCATCCCCTGCGGAGAATGGACCATATCCACGACGTGGCGCTGGCCCTGCATCGGCTCAGCATTCCGGTCATCGCCAGCGTGGACGGCGACGCGGTCGGCGCCGGCTGCAACCTGGCGCTCGGTTGCGACATGATCTTCGCCAGCAGCCGCAGCCGTTTCGCCGAGATCTTCGTGCGCCGAGGGCTGTCCGTCGATTTCGGCGGCTCCTGGATCCTCCCCCGTCTGATCGGCCTGCCCCGGGCCAAGCAGCTGTGCCTGACCGGTGACATCATCTCGGCGGCCGAGGCGGCGGATATGGGATTGGTCAACCGGGTGGTGGAGCAGGACGAGCTCGACAAGGTCGTCGAGGAGGTCGTCAACCGGCTCCTGGCCGGCCCCCCGGTAGCGCTGGCGCTGATCAAGCGATTGCTCAACGAGGGCGGCCAGCTGACCATGGCTCAGGCGCTGGCCAACGAGTCGGCCGCTCAGGCCATCAACTCGGGATCCTCCGACGCCGCCGAGGCTCGCCGGGCGTTCATGGAAAAGCGGGACCCGGTCTTCACCGGCACCTGAGCCGCTGGCCGCTGGCCGCTGCGCTAGCCGTCGGGGCCGCGTGGCGCGCCCACATTGACACTGAGGCCGGTCTCGCCGTAGCCTCGCTCGTTGCCCCGCGCCCGGCTCGGCGCAGGAGGCAGGAGAAGGAGGACCCATGCCGTACGCCTTCACTGACGCCGGACTCGCCATCCAAGAGCAAGTCCGCGATTTCATGGACGACCACGTGTACCCCAACGAGCAGGAGTACCACGAGCAGCGCGAGCAAGTGGGGCCGAACGGGTACCCGCCCATCATGGACAAGATCAAGGCTGGGGCGCGGGAGCGGGGCCTGTGGAACCTGTTCCTTCCCCACCTGGCCCCCGATGCCCCGGGGACCAAACTGTCGAACGTCGACTACGCGCCGATCTCCGAGCAGCTGGGAAAGGTGGGCTTCGCGTCAGAAGCGTTGAATTGCTCGGCACCCGACACCGGCAACATGGAGATTCTCAACCTCTACGGCTCCGAGCGGATCAAGCAGGATTGGCTAGCCCCGCTCCTGGAGGGGGAGATCCGGTCGACCTTCTGCATGACCGAACCCGACACCGCCTGCTCTGATGCCACCAACGTGTCGCTCCGGATCGAGCGCCAAGGCGACAGCTACGTCCTCAACGGCAAGAAGTGGTTCAGCTCGGGCGCCCTGGCCGAGCGCTGCAAAGTGTTCATCGTCATGGGCAAGACCGATCCGAACGCCTCGGCCCATCTCCAGCAATCGATGATCGTGGTGCCGAAGAACACCCCGGGCATCTCGTTTGGACGGGAGCCGCACGTCTTCGGATACCACGACGCCGGCGGCCACCCGGAGGTGATCTTCAGCGACGTCCGCGTTCCGGAAGACAACCTGCTCGGCCAGGAGGGCGGAGGCTTCGCCATGTCGCAGGCCCGGCTCGGGCCGGGGCGGATCCATCACTGCATGCGGACTATCGGCGTCGCCGAGCGGGCCCTCGAGGTCATGATCCGCCGATCGCTGGAGCGCTCCACCTTCGGCAGCCTGGTGGCCGACAAAGGCCTGATCCAGGACTGGATCGCCGAATCCAGGATCGAGATTGACATGGCACGCGAGTACGTCATGCGGGCCGCCCACCTCATGGACACGGTTGGCAACAAGGCGGCCGCGACAGAGATCTCCGGCATCAAGGTGGCCGTTCCCAACATCGCCCTCAAGGTCGTCGACCGGGCCATCCAGGTGCACGGAGCGGCGGGAGTCACCCAGTTTTTCCCGCTGGCCGAGATGTACGCCCACATGCGCACCCTCCGGATCGCGGATGGGCCCGACGAGGTCCACAAGATGACGATCGCCAGACGGGAGCTGCGCAAGTACGCCCCGGACTTCCGGACCGGCGCGTCCAATCGCCCCGTAACCCGGTGACGGTTTCGCTAACCCGTTGACACGCCCGGTGCCGGCCGCTCGTCGGCCGGCACCGAGGCGGCAGCTGGCTCGCCTCCTTTGGGCCCAGATCGACCGGCTTTACTGTCGCGAATTGGGCCCAAACCGGGGCCGGCCAGGCTTTACTGGCGCGATTTGGGCCCAGTTGAACCGGGCGCCGCGCCAGTAAAGGCGGGCGGGCCCGAGCCCCGACGGGCGACAGGGCGGGCCCGAGCCCGATGGGCGACAGGGCGGCCCCGAGCCCCTACGGGCGACAGGGCGGGCCCGAGCCCCTACGGGCGGTAGCGTTGCGCGGGCGGGCCCAGCTGCGATGCGAGGATCCGCTGGGCGTCTCCGACGAACTCCGCGAGGAGGGGCCGGGTGTCGCGAGGATCGATGATGTCCTGACCGGTCGCCTCGGCCGTCCGGAAGGGCGAGGCCACGGCCCGTAGCCGGTTCTCGATATCCCGCTCGGCCTGTTCGGGGTCGTCCGAAGCTTCGATCTCCCGCCGGTAGGCGGCTGCGGTGCCGCCGGCGATATGCATCGATCCCCACGTCGCCGACGGCCAGGCGTACCGGCGGAACATGCCCGTGGCCCGATGGTGCGTCTGGCCACCAACCCCGAACAGCCGCCGGATGACGAAGGTGATCCACGGCATCCGGCTGTCACACGTGACGCAAACCAATCGGGCCCCCGCTCGCTCGATGCCGGCCTTCTCCGATTCGATGCCGACCATCAGGCCGGGCTCGTCCGCAAAGTCCACCAGCGGAAGGTGGAAGGTCTCGCAGAGCTGGATGAGCCTTATGGCCTTGTCCCCACCGGCCACGTCGGTGGCGCCGCCCCCTGAATACGGGTTATTCGCCATGACCGCGACGGGATAGCCGTCGATCCGGGCCAGGCCGGTGATTCGGGATCCGCCGTAGTCGGGTGCAATTTCGAAAAACGATCCCTCGTCGACCACGTGACGAATCAGCTTCCTCGGGTTGTGGACCTGGCGGGGACTCCGGGGCACCAGGTTGGCCAGCTCCGGAGCCCGGCGCTCGATCGGGTCATTGCTCTCATGGCGCGGCGGCAGCTCCCACACACTTGATGGCAGGTACGAGAGGAACCGCCGGATCAGCTCAAAGGCTTCATCCTCGCTATCGGCGGCGTTATCGACCACTCCACTCAAGCGGGTGTGGATGTGAGCCCCACCCAGCTCCTCCTTGTCGATCTCCTGGCCGAGCGCCGCCCGCACTACCGGCGGGCCTCCGGGGAACACTTGCGATTTACCCCGGACCATCACGTTCCAATGAGCGAGCGTCGTGTGAAGGGCCGGCAGTCCGGCCGCGGCGCCAAGTACGGCCGAGACCACGGGGCTGCTGTTCAGGAGATCGACGTCGTACCTGGTGAAGCTGTTGGCGTCCGGGAGGTACGTCCGGCCCAGGGTCTCGAAGCCGCGCACGCTCCCCCCGGATGAGTCGAGGAGCCGGACGAGAGGCAGCCGCCAGGCCAGGGCGCGCTGGGTCGGCGACATCTCCTCCCCCAGCCCACCGCCGCGGCCACCGGCCGATCCGCCGCGCACCGTGAAATCGCCGGCGACAATGATCACCTTTCGATCGCCGATGACGCCCATCCCCTGGACTTCACCGGCAGGGGTAAAGGTTTCGAGCCGCCCGTCGGCTCCGTAGACACCGTTTCCCCTGAAACCAGCGAACCGGCGGAACGAATCCTTCTCGGTCAGGCGTTCGATCCGCTCGAGCACGGTCAGCTTGCCCTGACGGCGCTGCCGTTCGATCCCGGCCGGGCCGCCGAGCTCATCGGCCAGGCGGCGCCGTTCAGCCAGCTCGTCGAGCTCGGGGTCCCAGACGGTGCCGCCGGGGCCGCCCTCTCGAGCCTCGCCGCCGGACGCGGTGGCCATCGTCTCCTCAGCCATTGCTCTCCTCCATGGGCGGATCGGCGCCCGGCAAACCGCCGCCAGAGTACAACGGGATGAGAACACCGCCCGAGGTCGCTCCTGTCGAGCGCTCCCCCACCTGAGCTAGCGTGACCGTATGGTCCAACTAACTGGCCTGGACGACAAGGTGGCCATCGTGACGGGCGCCGGTCGAATGCGCTCCATCGGCCGCCCGATCGCCGTCGAGCTGGCCCGCGCCGGCTGCGATGTGGTCCTGACCGGCACCGGGCGTCCGCCCAACCTGCGACCGGCTGATGAAATCGAGGCCGGCTGGCAGGACATCGACTCTGTCGCCGAGGAGGTCCGGGCCCTGGGGCGCCGGGTGTATCCCGTGGTCTCCGACGTCGCCGACAGCGCGGCCGTCGACCAGTTAGTGCAGGAGGTAGTGAACCAGTTCGGCCGAATCGACTTCTTGATCAACAACGCGGGCGCGGCCCGTGGCGACGACCGGGTACCGGTCGTGCACCTGTCCGATGGCCTGTGGGACAGGGTGATCCAGGTCAATCTGTACGGGACTTTCTACATGAGCCGGGCCGTGGCCCGTCATCTGCTGGACGCCGGGCGCGGTGGCTCTATCGTCAACATCAGCAGCATCGCCGGCAAGCTGGCGGGCGCCAATACCGCGGCCTATAGCGCCGTCGAAAGCGGCGGTCGGCGCGCTCACCTCGGCCATGAGCTATGAGCTCGGACCGAACGGCATACGGGTCAACGCCATCTGCCCGGGCGTGATCGACACCAGCCGCATGGACGACATCCCGCGCGGCGAGCCATGGGAGCGGGTCGTAAAGAACATCCCTCTACAGCGGGCAGGGACAGGCGAGGACATCGCCTGGACCACTGCGTTCCTCTGCAGTGATCAGGGGGCATGGGTGAGCGGCCAGCAGTGGAACGTGGATGGCGGCCAGGTAACTGCCCGCTGACCGGGCCGGGCCTACGCCCGCGGATCGAGTGAAGGGATATCAGGGATGGATGACAAGGAATCAAGTGTCCGGGCCAGAAGGCTGGCGGCGGCGATCGAGCCCTTTACCGGCCAGGTGTATTTTTCCCCGGAATGCCACCAGCTCTATGCCGACCTGGGCTTCGCGGGCAGCTCGGCCACCATCCGCGGAGTAGCCATGCCCGATGGCCCCGCGTACTTCTGCAGTCGGGGGTCGGTCCTGGGCCAGGTTCCCGGTGAGTTGATCGCGTCGGCGTTTGCTGTGTTCAATCCGGCCGTGGTCGTTCCCGCGGTCAGGGACGGCTGGTCGATTACTGACGCGGCGGCGATCGAACGAGCCAGGACCGACGGAGCTGTCGCCCAGCTGACCAGGATTCTCGGATCGAACCCACCTGGTCTCGAACGAGTCCGGGACCTCCTCGGAGGGGCCGGCGTCTCCCTGCCCGTCGCAGGGAAGCCACTCTACGCCGGGCTCCTCGCCCTTCCGGTGCCGACATCGGCGCTCGGCGCGGCCTGGCGCTACGCCGACCGGCTGCGCGAATACCGTGGTGACGCCCACACCGCAGCCTGGACCTCGGCCGGCTTTGATGCCGTAGAAATCGGCTTGCTCACCGAGTTGTACTGGGGGTTGCCGTTGAAGAGCTACGTCCGGAGTCGGGCGTGGTCAGAAGATCAGCTCGATGCCGGAATCCGCCGCCTGGAAGGGCGCGGCCTGATTGCCAGCTCCCAGTTCACCGCTGAAGGCCGCCTCGAACGGGAGGCGGTCGAACTGGCCACCGATCAGCAATGCCGGCCCATCATCAATGCCCTCGGCGACGATTTCGACGAGGTCCTCGAAGTCCTTGAACCCATGGGCCGGGCCATCCGAACCCAGGGCGGCTACCCGGCGTCTGGACCGCATGACCTGGCGGACGCGTCAGCCACTACTCCGCTCTGAGCCCCCAGGCGGTTGGTCAGGGCGTGACCGCCGAGTTTCCGTCGGAGCTCGTTGCATCGGGGGTCGGCGGCCCGCCGTTGGCAGCGGCGGGAGCCGCTCCCGGTTCATCGTTCTCGGCCAGCGAACGCTCGGACAGGTATGTCTGTTCGATATCAGCAATCCGGGCCCGGGCCTCCTCGACCGGGACCGAAAGCTGGAGCCGGCCGCGGGCGAGCACGTAGACGCGGTCGGCGTACTCCAGGGCCTTGCGCACGTGTTGCTCGACGAGCAGGACCCCGCAGCCGTCCCGGTCGGCGGCCGCCCGGACGGCGGCGAGGAGACGCTGCACGACCAGCGGGGCCAAACCCAGCGAGAGCTCGTCGGCGAGCAGGAGGCGCGGTTTGCGAGCCAGGGCCCGACCGAGAGTCAACATCTGCTGCTCGCCACCGGACAGAAGGCCGCCCCGGACCTGCAACCGTCGCTCGAGCTCCGGGAACAGCGCCAGCACGTCGTCAGCCCGCACCCCGCCGCAACGCAGGTTGTCCATCAATGACAGGCTCTTGAAGACCGACCGCTCCTCCGTAACATAAGCCAGGCCCCGCCGGGCCCGCCGGTAGAGCGGACGGGTTTCCCGCACGCCGTCGAACAACACCTCACCTTCCATGAGCGGGAGCTCCCCGCTCAGGGCGAGCAGAGTCGTCGTCTTTCCGGCCCCGTTGGCGCCGAGCAGGGCGACAATCTCGCCGGATTGCACTTCCAGGTCCAACGAGTGGATGACCGGCTGCGACCCGTACCCGGTCGTCATCCCCTGCACGCTCAGGAGCGTCGTCATCAGGCCTCCTCCACCCCGGCTCCGGACGGGGCGCCGGCGGTAGCCTGCTCATGCTCCTGCCCGAGATAGGCGGCGATCACGAGCGGATCCCGGCGGACGACATCCGGCGTACCCTGAGCGATCTGCTGGCCGAAGTCGAGGACCACGATCTCGTCGCAAACGGCCATGACGAAATCGATGTCGTGCTCGATGAGCAGGACGGCCATACCCCAGTCCTGGGCCAACCCCTTGACCAGCGTCGCCAGCTCTGAAGTCTCGGCGTCGCTCAGACCGGCGGCCGGCTCGTCCAGCAGCAGCACGCTCGGCCGGCCGGCTACCGCCCGGGCGATCGCCAGCAGGCGCCGCTTGCCGTACGGGAGGTCCTGCACCTCCTTGTAGAGGTCCTGCTCCAGGTCGAATTCATGGATGGCGGCAACCACCTCGGACGGAAATTCGGGTTGCACCGGATAAATCAGATCCCGGAAGAAGGAGAGCAGGTCGCGGGGATCGGAGGCCACGCGCAGGTTATCGAGCACGGTGGCGTCCTCGAACAGCTCGAGCGATTGGAACGATCGGCTCAACCCGCGGCGGGCCCGCCGGGCGGGCGACCAGTCATCGATAGGCTGCCCGTCGAGCAGCATGGTCCCCTTGAACGGTCGGGTGAATCCGGTGACGGCGTCAACCAGGGTGGTCTTGCCTGCCCCGTTGGGCCCGATGAGCCCGGTGATACGACCGGGCTGGACGGTTACCGACGCGTTATCGACGGCCACCGTCGTCCCATAGCGCACGGAGAGATCACGGATCTCGAGGGTGCGGGGCGCGACCTGACTGCGCCGGCCGGCGGGTAGGGTCACGGCTCTGGGGGGTCGGAGCGCGACCCACTTGACCCGCCGGCCGACGCGATCCATCACCCATCGCAGCTGGGTCGCTTGAGTCTTGACGATGCCGTCCTGATTCTGGATGATCAGGAGGATCAGGATGATGCCGCCGATGAGGGTGAGGTACTTCTCGAGCCCGGACAGGATGTCGTTGGTGAGCTGCGTTCCGACGCCCCCGTCGACGAGTGTCGAGCCGAACACGGGGCCGACGACAAAGCCGATGCCGCCGATCATCGCCCATCCGACATAGGTGACGCTGGTGAAGTTACTGAAGGTGGTGTAGGTGATGGTGCTGTTGGTCCACGCCAGCACAATGCCGCCCGCAGCCGCGAGGGCGGCAGCAAACCCGAAGGCGTAGAGCTTGGTCGAGCGCACGTTGATGCCCAGCGCGGCGGCGGCTCGCTCGTTGGTCCGGACCGCGAGCATGCGCCGCCCGCTTCGACCCCGCCGGACATTGGCCACGATCAGGCAGCACCCGACGAACACGATCAGGGCGAAGACCCCGTAGCGGGCCGGGTGCTCGATGGCGCTGATATTCCAGCCGAACAGCGACGCGTTGCCGACCTGGGTCCCGGCGATGCCGCCCGTGTAGTTTTGGTTGTCGAAGAGCATGAGCTCGAGAGTCGTCCCGAGCCCCAGCGTGACCACCGCGAAGTTGATGCCGCGGGTCCGGGCCGCAGGCAGCATGATGACCAGACCGAGCGGCACCGTCGCCACGACCCCCGCCACGGCCGCGGCCAGGAACGGCCACCCATGGCCGGCGACCAGTCGCCCGGCCACCCACGCGCCGAATCCGGCCACGGCGAACTGGGCCAGAGAAAGCTGACCGGCATATCCGGTGATGACCACGATCGACAGCAGGATCAGGGCCGCGGCCAGGGAGATGGTGATGGCGGCGATCCAGCTGGTGGTGGTGACCAACAGGAGAACCAGCCCGAAGGCCGTCCCGATGATGACCCACAGCGGGCGCACCCGGCCGCTGCCGATCGCAGGAAGCCGCTGGAGAAAGTAGTCGCGGAGCGGAAGGTCCCGGCCGGTCACCACCATCACCACCACGATGACGATGAACGGCACCGACTGGGCCAGGCCCGGCTGCGTCGCATAACGGGTCAGCAGGGTCTCGACCACGCCGATCACCACCGACGCCACGAAGGCGATGGGAAAAGAGCGGAAGGAGGCGATAAGCGCTCCGGCCAGGGCGGCGAGCACCAGGTTGGTCAGCACCGTCACCTGGAGGGTGACTATGGGTGAAATCAAGATGGCGGCCAGACCGGCCAGGGCCGACCCGAGGGTCCAGTTGACCGTGGCGATGACGTCCGGCGACCAGCCGAGCGTCGCCGCCGCCCGCTGGTTCTCGGCCACTGCAGTGGTGCCAAGGCCAAACCGGGTGTACTTGTACACGGCCCACAAGACCACCGTGAGGGCCGCCGCGATCAGCAGGAGGTACAGACGGTCCGCGGAAACCTTCACGCCGTCACCAAGATTGATCACATGGGTGGGCAGGGCGCTGGGAACAAACTTCACAGTCGAGCCGTACTTCACGATCACGGCCGATTGCAAAGTAATCAGCACACCGAGGGTGGCCACGATCCGGGCCAGCGGCGACGCTCGGCGCAGCTGGCGCATGACGAGCAGATGGGTGGCGGCCCCGAGGAGCGCCGACGCCACCACCCCGCAGACCAGGGCCAGACCAAATGGCAGACCGTGCTGAACCGCGATCTGCCATTCGACGTAGGCGCCGACCATGCCGATCGCCCCCTGGGCGAAGTTCAAGACGCCTGAGCCCCGATAGATGAGCACCAGACCCTGGGAGGCCAGCGAATACATGGCGCCCAGGCCCAGTCCCAGGAGGGCGTAGGTGAATACCTGCATGCTCAGGACCCTAATCCGTCAGGCCGCGCCGGGTCCGAAGACCCGGCGTGCCTGCCTGTTTTCAACGCCCTCAGCCCGCCGCCCTGGTCGGGCCGGCCTGCCCGGCCGGCGGCCGGTTGGCGGCCGCCAGCGGCTGGCCGGTCATGGCATTGGTGAAGTCGAAGAACTTCCCGTTGGCGAAGGGCACGAGATTCCCGTTTTTCACCACGTCGAAGGTCATGGCCAGGTTCGGCAGATTCTTGAACGACGGCCCGAGGCCGGTGAAGGGCACGCCGAAGTCGATGGCGCCCACTCCGGTCAGGCCGGACAGGTTGACCTTGGCCTTCTGGGCTGCGGCCAGGAAGGTCTGGTTGGTAATAGGACCCTGGATCTGGTCGGCGATCTGCTTGAAGGCCACGTATGCCGTCCAGGTCCCGAGCCCGCCCAGGCTGTTGTACACGATGCCCTTGGTCGGGGCGTGATACTGAGCCAGGGCGGCACGGTAGTTGGCCCAGGCCGGCAGCGAGATGTCCGAATAGGCCTCGACCACCATCGCGTCCTGCGTCTCCTGCGGGAACTGCTTGGTCACGATGGTGTCCAGGTTGCCCTGAGGGCCGTACAGCCGCTGGTGGTCGCCGGCGGCCTTCAGGGCCTGCACGAACGGCGGCCAGTTGGCCTCGGAGATGTTGGCGACGATGCAGTCGGTGCCGCTGGCGGCCTGCGCCGCTTCAGACGAGTAGTCCTGGGCGGTGACGGGGAGGTACACGATGGGCCCGATCGGGGGACCGTTGACCGATTTCACGCCATTCTTGGCCCAATCGATTCCGAGCTGGGCCGCAGCACCGACATTGAGGGTGACGAACGCCGTCTTCTTGCAGCCGTCGATGCTGGCCTTGACCATCATGGCCGAAGCCGCGGCATCCTGCGAGCCGATCTGCTGGACCACCGGGCTGACCAGCTCGTTGGGCGACGCCGCGCAGCAGATGCCGAACCAGGACGTGTTGGCGGCCTGCAGCTCGGGGATGATGGCGCTGCCGTTGAGGGTGAACGAGCCGATGATGGCGACGTCGTGGTTAGCGATCGCTTCCCGGCCACATTGCGCCGTCTTGGTGGGATCGCCCTGCTCGTCACAGTTCTGCAGCTTGAGGGGGTGACCCTGGACGCCGCCGTGGGCGTTGATCCAGTCCACCGCCACCGTCGCGGTATTAAGGATGTTGGCGTAGTTGGGGCCGGAATAATTGACCGAGGCGAGGGTCATGACATTCAAGGGCGTGCCAGTCGCCTGCGACGCTCCTCCCGACGTGGCGGCCGGACTGGACGCCGAGGTCGCCGGCGATGACGGGGCGGTCGTGTTGGAACTCGCCGTGGTGTTCGAGCTCGAGGAGTGGCTGCTCGACCCGCAGGCCCCGGCGATGAGCGCCACCCCGAACAACCCTACGGCAAGGCCCTTCATCCCGGGACGAACCGATCGTCCGAATCTAAGTTTCATGTGTTGTACCCCTCGTTGTTGGTGTGGTTGAGGTCATGGTCAAGCGACGACAAAGTCCGACGGAGCGACCTCGTGGGTCCGCTGCCAGTACTTGGGCAGCGTGTAGGGCCAGTTGTGACTGACTCTTCCGCGGTCGTTTTTTCATACCAGCTGTGCACGTTAGACGCACCCCAGGCCAGGTTGTGGTTCGCCTCGTCGATTTCCCGCTTGCGATCCCAGAACCCGTCTTCACGAAATTCCAATTCATGAAGGTCGACACCATCTCGCTCTTGGATCGTCATCGGCATCAGGAAGAGGCCTGGAATCCGATGGCGAGGATCAACACGTCGAGCCGATACTCGCCCGCGTCAGTGGCAATGCCGTCGGTCGTGATACGAGTGATGCGAGTGATGCGATCGGTGACCAGACGCTCGTTGTCCCTCTTCAGGGTGCGGACCGAGTTGCCCTTACGGCGGCGGCTGGGCCTGGCGGCGGCCTCGAGTACGGCGCTCATCAACCTGGCTGCCTACGCAGTGCAGCTTCGATCTGCAAGAGACATCCCCCCGATATCCGACTCAAGTCGACACACGCCTGGTCGGTTCGCGGCGTGCCGCCGGCGTCTCGACACCGGCACGCTTGTCGGAACGCCGTTAGGTTTGGGAAAACTGTAAAGCGAGCCGGGCGATCTGTCAACCGTTCGGCTGGTTGCACCCTACCTGCCGTCCGGCTATCTTTTGCTTCGCCGTCAAAGCAGATATCTTCCCGGCGTGCCCGCGCCGCTGGCAGATCTTCGTGTCCTGGAGTGTGGCGACACCCTGGCTGTCGCCTACGCCGGCCGTCAGCTGGCGGATCTCGGCGCCGACGTGGTCAAGATCGAGGCTCCGCAGGGCGACCCCCTGCGCGCCGTTGGGCCGTTTGTCGGCGGGATTCCCGATCGAGACCTGAGCGGCTCATTCGCCTACTTCAACGCGAGCAAGCGCTCCGTTGTCGTCGGGCCCGCCGCCGATGATGGGCGGCGGTTGGCCGAGCTCGCCTCCCGGGCCCACGTCATTCTTCGCGGCACACGCGGCGGCGAGAACTGGCTGCCGGACGCCGAGGTATTGCGCCTCCGGGTGGCCGACCCGTCGCTCATCGTGGTGGATATCTCGGCCTACGGGCGTCAGGGCGACGGCGACCAGCCTCAGAGTGACCAGCCTTACAGTGACCTCCTGGCCCTCGCCGCCAGCGGCTTCCTCTCGCTCAATGCCTCCGTTCCGACCGATCCCAAGGCCAAGCCGATCCGATACAAGGGTGAGCTGTCGTCCGTCCATGCCGGTGCCAATGCCGTTCTGACCATCCTGGCCGCCCTGTTCGAGCGGGCGCGCAGCGGTGCCGGCCAGGCCATTGACATCTCCGCCGAGGCCGGGGTGGTGGACATACTGGCCACGGCCCTGTCGCGCTATACCTACAGCGGGGTCCTGCCCGTCCGCAATGGCACCCGGGCCGTGTCGCCCTGGGGCTTCTACCAATGTCGCGACAGCATGGTGCTCATCCAGTGCACGGAGGATGCCCAGTTCCGTCGGCTGCTGGAAATCTTCGGCAACCCGGATTGGGGCGAAATGGAGATCTTCGAGACCACCGCCCAGCGGGCCGCGGTCACCGACCTGCTCGACCAGCTCGTCGCCGAAGAGCTCCGCGACATGAGCCAGCAGGCGTTTCTCGATCTGGCTTTCAAGCATCGGGTCCCGGCCGCGCCAATCCATTACGCCAGAGACATCCTGGAGTGGGACCATCTGGCGGCGCGGGGCTTCCTCGCCCCCGTGGCCGTTACCAACGGGCGGCGAGCGGCGAGCATCCCGCTCCCTGTTGCGCCCTGGCGCTATCGGGACGGAACAGATCCTACGACGGAGCGGGCGTCTCCCCGGCTCGGGGACTCGGGCCAGCCGGGAGACTCAGGCGACGGTAGCAATGACATCTGGGGACCGCTGGAGCCAGATCACGCCGCCCCGCGTATCAAACCAAGCGAGGCCGTGCCGCCGCCCCTCGCGGGGGTGCGGGTCATCGATCTGACCTGGGTGTGGGCGGGGCCCCACGCCACCTGGCAGCTGGCGAACCTCGGGGCCGAGGTCATCCGGATTGAGACGGCAACGCGGGTCGACGTCACCCGCCGGCTCGGTCCTTTTGTCGATGACCGACCGGGCGTCAACCGATCGGGCTACTTCAATCAATACAACCAGGGCAAGAAGAGTGTGGCCCTCAATCTCAAGACCGGGCGCGGCTTGGAACTGCTGCGAGAGCTGATCGCGACCGCCGACGTGGTGATCGACAACATGACCGTCGGCGCCCTGGACCGCATGGGCCTCCCCTTCGACGAGCTGGCCCGTATCAATCCGCGCATCGTCGCTGTCTCCATGACCGGCTTTGGCGAGTCCGGGCCGTACCGGGACCATATGGCGTACGGGTCGCTCATCGACGCCCTCTCCGGAACCTCGTCGGCCAACGGCCTGGTGGGCGGCGGACCAACCGACCTGGTCATGTCGCTGCCTGACCCGACCGCCGGGTTGCATGCCGCCGTGGCGACCGTCGCGGCCCTGTACCGGGCCCGGAGCACGGGCGCTCCGGTGCGCGTGGAGTGTTCGATGCTGGAAGCCTTCGTGGCTGCCTTCCCCTGGCAAGTCATCTTCGGTGCCGTGGCGGGTCACGACGCGCCGGTGATGGGAAATCGCGACGAGCAGCAGTGTCCACACGAGGTCTTCCCCTGCCGGGACGAGGATCGGTGGATCGCGATCGCCGTCAACGACGACGAACAGTTCGCCGCCCTGGGGAACGCCATCGGGGTGGCCGGGCTCGCGAGCGACCCGCGCTTCTGCAGCCTCGAGCGGCGCCGGGTCCACGAGCAGGCGCTGGAGGACCTCGTGACTGCGTGGACGTCGACTCAGGAGGTCGACCGGGCGGTCGAGACGCTGCGAGGAGCAGGGGTGCCGGCCGAGAAGGTGGCCAGGATGGACGAGGTCCTCGAGTCTCCCAGGCTGGCGGCGCGCCACTTTTTCACCCGCTTCGCCCATCCTGAGTTCGGCGTTCGCGCTCTGGCCGGAGTTCCGTGGCTCACCGACCGCAGCCCCATGCAGGTCGCTGGACCAGCGCCCTCCCTCGGGCAACACACCAGGGAGGTGCTCACCGGTGTGCTCCACCTCACGCCGGAGATGGTTGAACGCCTCGTCGAGGAGGGCATTGCCGTCTGAGTCCCTGCGTTGATGAGATGGCCCTGGCCGGCGATCTCGAACGCGGCCGTCCTCGCGAGGGCGTTACCGGACTTATCCCTTGGCCGGCCGCCCCGGGCGCCCCGCCGACGGCTGTCTCCGCCGGGTCGAAGGAGCAGGAGGCGGGCAGGCCGAGAGGCTGCGGAGCATGAGATCCGTGAAGCTCTCTGTGACATCCTGCAATGATCGGGGACCGTCCGGCCGGAACCATTGCTGCACCGAGTTGAGCACGCTCAGTATCGCAATCGCCGTCAGGACCGGATCAAGGTGAGGCGCGATCGTGCCTTCGGCCTGGCCGGCAATGATTATCTGCCGTATCGAGTGCTCGTAGCTGTCCCGGGTGGCGAGAATGCCCGCCAGGCGCTCGGGCGGAAGAAACTTCGCCTCCTGGTAGAAGACCCGAACTTTGGCCTGATTGCCGGTCGCTTCCATCAAATGACGCTCGACGACGTAGCTCAGCTTGGCAAGGGCATCGCCCTCCATCTCGAGGGCGTTGACACCGAGCGCCGCGGTGTGCAGGTGGGCCTCCCGGATCACGGCATCCAGCAGGTCTTCCTTGGTGTGGATGTAGTGGTACAGGCTTCCCTTGAGGATCCCGACGCTGTCAGCGATGTCCTGGATACTCGTCGCCGCGTACCCGCGCTCCGAAAAGAGCATGGCCGCGGCGTCGACGATCTCCTCGAAGCGGGCCCCGACCTCCCGGCTCTTTCGAACCTTCGGAGGCATTGGTCGCTCGAAGCTCTCGGCTAGTATCACCATCTGTCCTTCACGAGGTTTGACAGTACAAACGCCGACCGGTGCGATCAGGCCCCCAGCCGTGCGGTGACGTTACCAGTGGGCGGCCCGGGCCAACCAGAACCGCCGGAGGAATGCGGGCCAATCAAATAAAGGCGTCGCCGACGTGGGCCTCGGCAATCAGCTGCGCGTATTCGTCATCGGTGACACCGAGGATGCCTTTGTAGACGTACTCGTTGTCCTGGCCGACCACCGGGGCGGCCCGCCAGATGCGGCTGGGAGTGGCCGGCAGATGGAAGTTGGCCCCAGGGTGGAAATGGCCGCCGGCCGAGCGGTGCTCCAGGTAGTGGAAGAAACCCCGCTCGCGGCAGATGGGGATCGGATGCGGCATCGGCCTCGTCCAGCACCGGACCGGCCACGACGCCCTCATTCTGCAAGAGGTGGAAGAGCTCCTCCTTGGTCCGCCCCGCCGTCCAACCGGCAATGGCGGCATCGATCTCGTCATGGGCGGACGCCCGACCTGGCCGATCCGCCAGCTCGGGCCGCTGCAACTCCGGCGGATGGCCGAGGAGCCCGACCAGCTTGGCCCACTGGTCATCGTCGCGCACGGAGATCGCCAGCCACTGGTCGTCGCCGGCGCACGGATAGATTCCCTGGGGGGCGGCCTCGGGCGTGCGGTTGCCCCTTCGGGGCGGGCACGTCCCGGTCATCGCGGCCTCCATCACCACGTCACCAAGGTGGACGGTCATGTTTTCGACCTGCGCCACCTCCACCACCGAACCTCGGCCGGTTCGGCGCCTCTGCAGGAGCGCCATGAGGAAGCCGCTCGCGCCAGCTGGACCGGTTGCCGCGTCCATGAAGATGGAGCCCACCGTGACGCCGTCGCGGTAGCCCTGCACGTCCAGGAAGCCACCCAGTTCCTCGAAATGCCACCCGAAGCCGGTTGCCGCCATATCCGGACCTGAGAGCCCGAGCGGCGGCATGCGCACCACGATCAGACGCGGATTGCGAGCTTGCAGCTCGGCGGGGCCAATGTCGAGATGCTCCAGGAGCCGGGCCGTGTTGTTTTCCAGGAGGCCGTCGGACTTCTCGACCAGCTGAAGGAAGAGCTCCCTGCCCCGGGGCCGGGCCAGGTCGACGGTGCACGATCGCTTGTTGCGGGCGTGCGAATTGAACCAGCTGAGCCGGTTCCACGGATCGTCTCCGGGATCGCTTCCGGGATAGTCGCGCCCCACGGCACGCGCCAGTGCGCTGTCACCCCGCGGCGGGTGGCGGGGACCGCGGCTGGGCGTCGGGTAATGCTGCACGGATTCCACCTTGATGACCTCCGCCCCCATGTCGGCAAGGAACATGGTGGCGAACGCCCCCGCCAGGGCCACGGTCAAGTCGATGATCCGGATGCCCTCGAGCGGCCCGAAGGCCGGCATGTCTGCGGTCGGCACGTCAGCCCTCCCGGACGGCAAGGGGAAGCGGGCCGACACCGTCGGGAGCCAGATCGGCCAGCACCCGCTCCGTGTCTTGACCCAGGGTGGGCGCGGTTCGACGCAGATGCCAGCCGCCCCCCTCCATGCGCCACGGCGGCCCGCAATAGGGAAGGGTCCCGGCGACCGGGTGGGGAGCGGTCACCCAGAAGCCGCGGGCCAGAAGGTGGTCGTCGGCCAGCAGAGTAAGAGGATTGTTGACCACCACGACCGGCCAGCCGGCGGCCTGAGCCTCCCGCATAGCGCGACGAGCCGATCTCGCCATGGCCCACCGGGCGATGGCGGCGTTTACCTCATCGACATCCTCGGTCATCATGGCCTCCGCCTTCTTCTCCCACACTTCGTCTATCCGGGCGTCGGCGAGGACCTCCACCATGCGGCGCACGTGGGTGGGCCACACCCGGCCGGTGCTGATCATGGCTCCGTCGGCGGTCTCGAACCGGCCGCCGGCGGCCACGCTGGCCGCGCCGACCGAGGCGCTGCGCTGGGTGACGTAACCCGAGTACTCGTAGGAGAGGAGGTAGTAGCGGCGGCGGTCGAGGCTGCCGTTCTGGGTCTCGAACGTCGCCACGTCCACATGTTGGCCTTCGCCGTGCTCGAGGGCGTGGTAAAACGCGCCGAGGGTGGCCACCAGCGCGGTAGCGCCGCTCTGCATCTGTACGACGTTGCCGGCCAGCTTGACGGGCTCGCGGTCGGGGACGCCACTCGAGTTCATCGGGCCGCCCATGGCGAAGGCCACGATCTCCGACATCTGGTAGCCGGCATAGGGACCGGTCTGGCCGAATGCGGTAACAGAGCTGACGACCAGGGCGGCCTGCTCGGCGATCAGATCAGCGGGGGCGAGCCCGAGGGCGGACCATCGGCCCGGAAGCGCGGTGTCGACCACAATGTCGGCGGCTCGAATCAGCGAACGCAAGGCGGCGGTCCCGCCGGCGGTCGCCAGGTCCAGCACGACACTCTCCTTATTGGTGTTGAGATGGAGGAACGTCCCGGACGTCTCCCGGTTGGCAGCGTTGGGGAAAGGTCCGGCGTCGCGCAACGGGTCGCCCTCGGGGGCTTCCACCTTGACGACCCGGGCACCGAAGTCAGCGAGCAGCTTGGTGCAGTATGACCCGGCCACGGTCGTCGCCAGATCGATGACAACCACACCTGCCATGGGGCTGTCCGGGGGTGCAGGGGTGATGTCGTCCATAGCCCGATTGAAGCACCCCCACCCTGTACAGTGCCGCCCCTGTACAGTGCCGCCGGGTGAGGAGGGTGCCCCATGCAGGATTTCGATGGCAGAACGGCGGTCATCACTGGCGGGGGTAGCGGGATCGGACGAGGCATGGCCACGGTGTTCGGCCGGGCGGGAATGCGGGTTGTCGTGGCGGACGTCGAGGAACCGGCGGCCATCGAGTCCGCCGGCCTGGTGACCGCGGCCGGGGGCGAGGCCATCGCGGTGCGAACGGATGTGGCGAACTTCGACGACGTCAAGCGCCTGGCGGGGCTCGCCCGCGACGAGTTCGGGAACGTGCATGTGCTGTGCAACAACGCCGGTGTTTCCCATCGGCGGCGGGGCGTCGACGCCACTCACGAGGACTGGGTCTGGATGCTCGGCGTCAACCTGTGGGGCGTCGTGCACGGCATGGAGGCCTTCCTTCCGGCCATGCTCGCCAGCGGGGAGGAGGGCCATATCGTCAACACCTCGTCGATGAACGGGATCGTCCCGAGCGCCATGAGCGCCATGTATTCGACATCGAAGTACGGCGTGCTGGGACTCACCGAGACCTTCCGCAACGAGCTCGGCGGCACGAAAATCGGCATCTCGGCTCTGTGCCCGGCCGGTGTGCGGACCCAGATCTTCCGCTCGGAGCGCAACCGGCCGGACCACCTGACCGCGCCGACACCGCCGCCGACCCACACGCCGAGCAACAGCTTCGATATCTCCGAGGCCCGAGAACCGGAGCAGGTCGGCGACATGGTGCTGGAGGGTATTCGCCGCAACCAGCTGTATATCTTCACCGACATGAAGATCAAAGCCCTGATCGACGCCCACCACCAGCGGATGGTCGAGGAGTTCGTCAACCTCGCCGACTGGGAGCAGAGCCGCGGTGCCACCCAGGGGGGCACCCGGTGATCGAGGGCTCCTATGCCGGCTTCGACGTCGAGGTGGGCCCTGACGGCATTGGCATCCTCACCCTCAACCGGCCTGAGCGGCTCAACGCCCTCTCCTTTGCCAGCCGCCGGGATCTGGTCGAGATCCTGGTCCAGGCTCAGCTCGACGACGCGGTCCGGGTGCTGATCATCACAGCCACCGGCCGGGGGTTCTGCGCCGGGATGCACCTCGGAGGCGGGTCGGCGGACGAGCAGCCAACCCTGGTGCCCGGTCGTCCGGCCGGCGCCTACGTCCCCATCAACCTCTCCAGCCAGCTGCGGCAGTACTCCCAGGAGTTGACGCGGGCGGTGCGCCGGCTGGACAAGCTGACCATAGCCGCAGTCAACGGATTCGCAGTGCAAATCGGGCTGTCACTGGCCCTGGCGTGCGACTATGTGATCGCCGGGCGCAGTTCGCGCTTCGGCAGCGCAACGCTGCGCATGGGCTACCAACCAGACGAAGGCGGCCACTGGCTGCTGGTGGAGCATCTGGGCACCAAGCCGGCCCTGGACTTCGTGATGCGGAAGAAGATGGTTGACGGCGAGGAGGCCGTCCGGCTGGGCCTGGCCACCGAGGTGGTCGACGATGAGGCCCTCCTGGACCGGGCCTCGGAGCTGGCCGCCGAGCTGGCCGCGGGTCCCCAGGTCGCCATGCGGTTGCTGAAGCGCGCCATCTACAACGCGGCCCACCTGACCTTCGACCAGGCCGGCGACGACATCGCCGTGCGCACGTCCGTCAGTGACTTCCATGACGACGCCCGCCTCGGAGCTCCCGCCTGGCTGCGGAAGGAGATCCCGAGCTTCAACGCCTGGCTCGATGAACCGGGTCAGCCGACGGGTAACGGGGGCTGACCGGCATGAGCCACGAGCGCCCCACCTCGACGAGCGGCCGTTTGCAGGGCAAGGCCGTCGTGGTCACCGGCAGCGGACGGGGCCTGGGGCGGGCCTATGCCATGGCCGCGGCCGCCGAAGGCGCGTCGGTCGTGGTGAACGACGTCGACGGCGACACGGCCAGCGATACGGCCGGATGGATCCGCGAGGCCGGCCACGTCGCGGTCGCCAACGCCGACTCGGTGACCGATCCGGACGGCGCCGAGCAGATCATCACCGCCTGCGTCGACCACTTCGGGCACATCGACGGCCTAGTCAGCAACGCCGGCCTGATCGTCAGCGGACCGGCGTGGGAGCTGAACCCCGCCGACGCCCGCCGGTTGGTGGACGTCAACGTGCTCGGCGTCGTCTACACCGGCCTGGCGGCCATCCACCGTTTCCGCGCCCAGGGTCAGGGCGTCATCGTGAACGTGACATCGGGAGGGCACCTCGGGATGCGGAACCTCGCCCTCTACGGGGCGACCAAGGGAGCCGTGGCGTCCTTGACGTACGGCTGGGCCCGGGACCTGGCATCGGAGGGCATCCGGGTCATCGGGTACTCGCCGCTGGCCCAGACCCGAATGTCCGGCCGCGCCGCCGGCCTGCCCGATCCGGCCCGGGTGGCACTGGCCATCCCCTTCCTTCTGAGCGACGAGTCCGTGGGGGTCAGCGGCCAGGTCGTCCGTTTCGACGGCACCAGTCTGAGCGTGCTGCGACAGCCGGCCTTCGCCGGGCCGTACGTCACCGGCGACGACTGGACCGTCGACGGAGTCGCCGAGGCCTTCGAGGCGACCCTGCGGGCGGGGCTCGGTCCCATCGGAATGCCGGGCGTCGACCTGACGGCCGGACCGTGATGGTTCGCCAGCAGCCGGCGGGCCACGCTCCGCAGCCGTTCGGGATCGCCGCGCCCTTCACCCCAACCAAACCTTTGGTTTGTAGGGCAGAAGGCGCGGTGATATCTTCTTTGCGCAGTTTTAACTAGGGAGGAAAGCCGCCTCAGGGAAGGTCTGGCACGAGGTACGACGACTTGGTGAGGCCGCGGTGGGCAATGGATGCCACAGCCGGAGATAGAGCGATTGAGCTCAATCTTGAAGTCGCGATGCTGAGATCCAGACTTCGAGATTAAGGGTACCTGTCCGGCGCCAGATCATTGCGATATTGCGCGCCCAAAGCACACGCGGGAGAGACGCACGTTGAGAGTTCCGTTGAAGCCCATCACCGCCGGAAGCCGGGAGTGGCGCCTCGAGAGGAGGGCGCGCCGGGGGGCGATCATGGCCGGCGCCCTGGCCATCACTGTCCCATTTCTGGCCGCGTGTGGGTCTTCGAGCCACAGCTCGTCGACGGCCACGACCGCCAGCGCCGGCACGACCGGTAGCGCCGGCACCGCTACCGGCGGGACAGCCGGTGGCGGCACGGCGGCCACCGGGGCGGCGTCCGGGACCGCTGCCACCGGGAGTCCGATCACCATCGGCATCGTCGAACCCGACGAGGGCGCCCTCTCGCTCGGGCCGGCCATGGGGCCGGGACTGAAGGGCGGACTCTATTACGTCAATAACGTCCTCGGCGGCGCTCACGGCCATCCGATCACTACCATCATGTGCAACACCGACCAGACGCCGGCCATCGAAGTCAACTGCGCCAACAACTTCGTATCCAAGGGCGTGGTGGCCGTATTCGACGACTACGACGCTGGCTTTGCCGCCGAGAGCCCCATCCTGACCAGGGCCAACATCCCGATCTTCGGGGTAGAGGTGGCCGACCAGCATGACGACAACCTGCCGTCGAATTACTTCTTCGGACCTCCCAACGAGGCGTTCGCCGTCGGACCGCTGCAGATCTACCACCAGGACGGCCTGAACAAGGCCACCTTCACCATCGCCAACGTGCCGTCCGGCGTCAACTACGTGAACGACGCCATTCTGCCGGTCGCCAAGAAGCTCGGCATGAACGTCAAGGTGACGTACTACGACGCCGCCTCGGTCAACTGGCAGGTCGTCGCCAACAGCCTCCTGGCCGGCAACCCGCAGGTGACGGGGATGATCGCCGCGGCCGAAGGCGACTGCACCTCGCTGCTCAAAGCGCTCCGCAGCGATGGATTCAAAGGGCCCATCCTGATGGGCAGCTGCTCGGCCTACGTGAAGTCGGACCCCTCGGACGCAACGGACACCTATTCCTACAGCGCCGGCTGGCTACCCAGCCTCAGTAGCGCGGCGCCGTCGGTCGTCCAGCAGCAGATCACCACCTACAACCAGATGATGGCGAAGACCGGCCACGCCGATACGGATGCCCTGGGCCAATGGGCTGTCAACAGCTTCTCCGGCCTCGTGGACTTCCGCGACACCCTCCAGGCCGGGTCCGCCCCCTACACTGCCCAGTCCATCCGCAGTGATTTTCAGAAAGTCGCCAACTACCAGTCCTTCATGGGCCCGGTCGAGACCTGCAGCGGTAAGGAATGGCCGGGGACGTCCTCGTGCAACAAGGACCTCCTGTTCGTGAAGGTCGGTCAGGGCGACGCCTACCAGGCGGTCGAGCCGGGTGGTTTCGCGCCGCTCGACCCGAGCTTGCTCTAACCCCAGCCCATGACCCGCGAGGAGTAGGGGGACGGTCCACCGATGTCACAGTTCATCACCTTCGTAGTACTCGGCTTCGCCAGCGGCGCGATCTATCTCGGCATTTCGGTCGGGCTGGTGACGGTCTACCTGTCGTCGGGAATTCTGAACTTCGCCCAGGCGGCCATCGCCATGTGGGGCTGCTACGTGTTCGTCGTTCTGCGCACCAGCGGAAAGCTGGTGTTCCCGGTGGGCACGGTCTCGCTCGGCTCCAACGTGGGGGCCGCCGTGGCCCTGATCATCGCGCTGGTGACGACGGTGATCCTCGGTGAAATCATCCACCTCGTCATCTTCCGGCCGCTTCGCCGGGCGTCGGTCATGGCCCAGATCGTGGCCTCGGTGGCGGTCCTGATCACCCTGGTCGGGCTGGCGACGGTCCGGTTCGGGACCAACACCATTCAGGTGCCGTCGATGCTGCCCAACCACACCTACAACATCGGCGGCGCTCACGTCGGGCTGGCGAACCTGGTCATCGTGGCCATCGCCATCATCCTGGCGTGCGCGGTCGGCGCCTATTTCCGGTGGACCACACCCGGCGTGGCCACCCGGGCCGCGTCCTCCAACCAGGACGCCCTCGGCCTGATGGGCTACAGCCCGACCACCCTGGACTCCGCGGCCTGGGTCATCGCCTCGATCGTCAGCACCTTGATGGTGATCCTCGGCGCCCCGACCATCTCGATCAACACCGGCGTGGCGTACCTGGTGGTGCCGGCGCTGGCGATACTCCTCGTGGCCCGCATGCGATCGCTGCTCGTGATCGCCATCGCCAGTATTGCCCTCGGTTCGGTCCAGTCGCTCATCACCCTTTACAGCGGTAAGTCCTGGTGGCCGAGCTGGGGCCGATCCGGCCTGCAGGACGCCCTGCCGTTCCTGGTGGCCATCATCGTCCTGTTCATACTCGGTGACCGGATCGGCACCCGGGACGTGACCAGCGGCGCCGGCCTACCGAAGGTCCATCTGCCCCGACGCCCGCTTCTTAACCTCCTGGTCGTCGGCGGCGTAGCGATCATCGGGCTGCTCGCCACGTCCGGCCCCACCCGATTCGGGGTGATGACCAGCATCATCACCATGGTGCTGATCCTGTCCTACACCATCATCACCGGGTATCTCGGCCAGGTGTCCCTGGCACAGATCGCCTTCGCCGGCGCGTCCGGCTTCCTGCTGTCGAAAGCCACGGTCAGCTGGAACATCGGTTTCCCCTGGGCCCTGATCATCTCGGCCTTGTTCGCCACCGCCATCGGGATCCTCATCGGCGTGGCGGCCCTGCGCTTCCGGGGGGTGCAGCTGGCCATCGTGACCCTGGCGGCGGCGGTCGCCGTCCAGGCCTTCGTGTTCGACAACGCCTACTTCACCTCAGCGCAGGGAAACCTGGTCGGGACGCCCCAGCTGTTCGGGATAAACCTGGCCATCGAAGGCAAGCACAACGTGGCTCGCCTGCAATTCGGCCTCATGGTGTTCGTCATCCTCCTCCTGTGCGTCGCCGCCCTGTTGCGCTGGGCCCGGGGGCGCACCGGGCGCGCCTGGCTGGCCGTCCGATCCAACGAGCGGGCGGCCGCCTCCTCTGGCATCAATGTGGCCACCACCAAGATCAGCGGCTTCGCCCTCTCGGCCTTCCTGGCCGGGGTGTCGGGCGCGCTGGTCGGTTACAGCCAGGGCCAGCTGTCCACTGGCTCTTTCGAGGTGGTTACCGGGATCCTGCTTTTCGCCACCGCATTTCTCGGCGGTATCACGAGCATCGGCGGCGCGGCGGTGGCGGGGGCTATCGCCCCCCTTGGCTTCGTTTACGTGCTGCTCAACAACCACATCAATTTCGGGAAGTGGTATTCCCTGATCGCCGGGATCGGCCTCATCCTCACCGTCATGAACAACCCGGACGGCATCGCCGGCAAGACGGCCGAGCAGATGGATGCTCTGTGGGCTCGATTCGGTCCAAAGTCCAAGAAGACGGAGCTTCCCGCCACCCCGCCGGCGGCCACGCCGGCGACAGACGTGTCGGGAGCGCAGACCGTCGGGAGAGGAGCCTAAGTTGGCAAGTCCAGGTACGACCCTGTCCGTCCAGGGCGTGACCGTGCGCTTCGGCGGCGTGACGGCCAACAGCGACGTGACCATGAAAGCCGAGCCGGGCCAGATCACCGCCCTCATCGGCCCCAACGGCGCCGGCAAGACGACGCTGATCAATGCCGTGACCGGATTCGTCCGCGCCTCCGGCACCATCCACATCGGCGACCAGTCGCTCACCGGGCTGGCCCCGCACGACCGGCGGCGTCGGGGACTGGCCCGGACGTGGCAGGCGGGCGAGCTCTTCGACGCCCTCAGCATCCTCGATAACGTCCGGGTCGCGGAGGAGCACAGCGGAGCCATCTACCTGGCCAAGGATCTCCTTCCGTATTCGACGGCTGAGGCGGCCCGGGCCCGCGAGGCGCTCAGTTTGGTGGGGCTGGCTGACCATCTCGACCGTTACCCGAATGAGCTGTCGCTGGGCCAGCAGCGCCTGGTCGGCGTGGCCCGCGCCCTTGCGGGCGAGCCGTCGGTGCTGCTGCTCGACGAGCCGGCCGCGGGCCTGGATTCCGATGAGAGCCAGGAGCTGGGCGTCGAGCTGCAGGGGATCGCCGAGTCCGGAAAGGCCATCCTCCTGGTGGACCACGACATGCACCTGGTGTTCGGGGTGGCCCATTACGTATACGTGCTGGACTTCGGAGTCATCATCGCCGAGGGATCACCCACCGACATGCAGAATGATCCACGGGTCGTTGAGGCCTATCTCGGGGCTTCTGCCGAGCTGGGAGTAGAAGCGTGACCGCCGGCGAAACCACCCTGTCCGACCAGCCAGCCGCGGCCGGCTCGGAGGAAGGCCTGGTCGTCGAAGGGCTCACGTCCGGTTATGGCGGCCTGTCCGCCATCCGCGATCTGACCTTCCAGTGCGCACCCGGAGAGGTGCTGGCCATGATCGGGCCGAACGGCGCCGGCAAGACGACCTGCCTCAATACCCTGGCCGGCCTGATCCGGCCCATGGACGGAGAAGTCCGGCTGTGGGGCCAGTCCATCCGGGGCATGGCGACCCACCGCATCGCCCGGGCCGGCGTGGCCCTGCTCCCGAGCGACCGGGGCGTCTTCCCTCCCCTGACCGTCCGTGAACACCTCATGCTGGCCATGCGCTCTGCGGCGCGCAAACCCCGGGCCGACACGGCCCTCAACACCGAGCAGACCCTGGAGTTGCTTCCATCGCTCCAGCGGCGTATCAACGCCCGGGCATCGCAGCTGTCCGGCGGCGAGCGCCAGATGCTGGCGATCGCCAAAGCGGTCATGCTCGGCCCGAGGATACTCCTGGTCGACGAACTGAGCCTGGGGCTGGCCCCGAAACTGGTCCAAAATATCCTGCCCGTCATACGCCAGATCGCCGATACCACTTCGGCCGGAGTGGTCCTGGTCGAGCAGCACTATGAGCTGGGCCTCGCCATCGCCGACCGCTGCGTGGTGGTGAGCCACGGCGAGCTGGCCTTCGCGGGCTCGGCCGCCGAGATTCTGAGCCAGCGAGAGAAGGTCGAGTCGGTCTACATGGCCCGGCGGACAGAAAAAGACTGATCGCCCGCCCAGAGCCGCCGGACGCGGGAGTCCCTGAGAGAGGAGCCGACATGGCCGACGATGTGGTGCTCGTCGAGATAGCGGATCGGGTAGCGACGATGACGCTCAACCGACCTGAGGTGCGCAATGCCCTCAACGGGGAGCTACGCAACGCCATCACTCGCATCGCGCTCGAGCTCGACGCAGACGATTCTGTTGAGGTCCTGATCCTGACCGGGGCCGATCCGGCCTTTTGCGCCGGGTTGGATCTGAAAGAGCTGGCCAGCGGCGAGAACGACCTTTCCCGGTCGGTCGGAGATGCCGGCCAGCGCGGGCTCCCCATTCCGAATACCCGCAAGCCGCTGATCGGGGCGATCAACGGGGTGGCGGTGACGGGCGGACTCGAGCTGGCCCTGAACTGTGACTTCCTCGTGGCCTCGGACCGCGCTCGATTCGCCGACACCCACAACCGGGTCGGCGTGCAGCCGGGGTGGGGCATGACGGTCCTCCTGCCGCAAGCCATCGGACTGCGCCGGGCCAAAGAGATGAGCGCCACAGGAAACTATGTCGACGCCGACACGGCGCTCACGTGGGGCCTGGTAAATCACGTGATCCCCCATGCCGAGCTGCTGCCCTTCTGCCGGCAGCTGGCGGCGGACATGGTGTCCAATGACCGGGCCGGGATCCAGCACATGTTCACGACCTACGACGAAGGATCGGAGACCTCCGCCGCCGAAGCGTGGTTGGTCGAGAGTCGCAACGCCCGGCGGTGGCTGGAAGAGGGAGGCGGCCGGCAGGAGGACATCGCCAAGCGACGGGCGGCCATCCAGGAGCGGGGTAGATCGCAAACCTCCTGATCGGCACGGCGAGCACTTCGCCCTGCGGGCTGGATCTCAGCTACCGTCTCAACGACGCGACGTGGTCAAGCCGTTGGAGTGCTGGCGGCATCCGAAAGGAGGAGGGCCGTGGCCCTGGACGCGGAGACAGACCAGCTTCTCAAGGAGTTCGCGGCGAGCGGGGCCAAGCCCATCGCCGAAATGACGGTCGAGGAGGCTCGAGGGTTAACCGGACAGCTGGCCGAACTCTACGGCTCAGGTCCGGAGATGGAAACCGTCCAGGACGGCACGATCCCGGCATCCGGGGGTTCTGTCCCCTACCGGTTGCTGTCGCCATCGACAAACCCGAAGGGTGTCATCGTCTATTACCACGGCGGTGGGTGGGTGATCGGCAATCTCCCGGACTTCGACGTCCTGGGTCGGGTCCTCGCCGATCGCACCGGCTGTGCCGTGATCCTGGTCGACTACCGGATGGCGCCGGAGTACCGGTTTCCGACCGCGGTCGACGACTCATGGCAGGCGCTGCGCTGGGTTGATGCTCATCTTGACCAGATCGTGGGCCGCCGCGTTCCGATCGTGGTTGCCGGCGACAGCGCCGGCGGGAACCTCTCGGCCGTCATGGCCCAGCGAGCCAAGGCCGCCGGAGGCCCGCCGATTCTGCTCCAGGTGCTGGTGTACCCGGTGACCGACTGCGACCTCGGGACCACCTCCTACCTGAACCCCGACAACCAGCTCCTGGTCGACCGCGGCGCCATGATCTGGTTCTGGGACCACTACGTGCCGGTCGCCTCGGCCAGAGAGCACCCGGATGCGTCCCCGCTCCGGACACCCGACTACCGGGCGCTTCCGCCGGCCGTCGTCCTCACCGCCGAGCACGACGTCCTGCGAGACGAGGGAGAGCTGTACGCCACCCGCCTCCAAGAGGCCGGGGTGCCGGTCAAGCAGCTGCGAGTCCCGGGCCAGATGCACGGCTTCTTCACCATGGTCAACGTGCTGCCCGGCAACAAGGTCGGGATCGACTTCGTGGTCGACGCCATTGCGTCGGCCCTGGCCGAGGCGGGTGAGCCGGCATGAGCACGATTTCCGGAAGAGGGGCCGTCGTCACCGGGGGAGCCAGTGGAATCGGCTACGCCACCGCGGCCCAGCTGGGCGCCAAGGGGGCGCGGGTGGTGCTCGCCGACATCGAGGAGCAGGCCCTGGAGCCGGCCGTCGAACGGCTGCGATCGCAGGGCGTCGAAGCCCACGGCGTGAAGTGCGACGTCAGCTCGCTGGACTCGGTCGAGCAACTGGCCGCCCGCTCCTTCGAGCTGCTCGGGGGAGTCCACATCGTGTTCAACAATGCAGGCATCGCGGTGGGCGGTCCGATCGCCGAGATGACCCACGACGAATGGCGCTGGACCATCGACGTCGATCTGTGGGGCCCGATCCACGGCGTGGAGGCATTCCTGCCCCGTCTGCTGGCGCAGGACGAAGGAGGCCACATCCTCTTCACCGCCTCCTTCGCCGGGCTGGTGCCCAATGTGGGCTTAGGCCCGTATTGCGTGGCCAAGTACGGGGTGGTGGCGCTGGCCGAGGTACTGCGCCGGGAGATGCGCCCGCATGGCATCGGGGTTTCCGTGCTCTGCCCTATGCGGGTCCAGACCAATATTGGTGACTCCCAGCGCAACCGCCAGGCGGAATATGGCGGCCCGCGAGGTGTCGCTCAGGTTGAGGACCAGAGCGAAGACAACCGCAACATGGCGGGCCAGGTGATGTCCGTCGACGGCGTGGCTGCTCTCACGGTCGACGCCATCGAGGCGGAGCGCCTGTATATCCTCCCCCACCCCGAGAGCCGCGTCTCCATCCAGCGGCGGTTCGCGCACATGGACCGGATCTTCGACGAGCAGCCGAGCCTCTAGGGTTTCCCATGGATTCCCATCGAGCCGCAGGCCGCGCTTCGGGCACGGGTGTGCCGGATCGGCGCGGGCGATGACTGTCGCTCCCCCCGAAACGGCACCGGTGAGGGCCGGAGAGAACCTGGCATGGGACCGCCTGGCGGCTTATCTGCGCCAGCACCTGCCCGGCCTGGAAGGCGACCTGGAGGTGCTGCAGTTCCCCAATGGAGCGGCCAACCTGACCTACCTGGTCAGCTTCGGCGGTACCCCGCTGGTGGTCCGGCGTCCTCCCTTTGGCATCATCGCCCCCGGCGCCCACGACATGCGGCGGGAGTACCGGGTGCTGTCCAAGCTGTGGCAGGTCTACCCTCCCGCCCCCCGGGCGTTGCTCTTCTGCGACGACCACGACGTCATCGGCGCCGATTTCCTCGTCTCCGAGTACCGACCAGGGCAGGTCATCTGGTCCGCCGTCCCACCATCGATGGCCCATCACCCCGATGTCGGGCGCCGGGTCGGCCTGGCGCTGATGGACAACCTGGCCGAGCTGCATCTCATCGACCCGGCGTCCTGCGACCTGACCGACCTGGGACGGCCGGATGGCTTCGCGGCTCGCCAGGTTTCCGGGTGGCGGCAGCGCTGGGACCTGGTCGCAGCCGAGTCCCCGTACAGCGAAATGATGCACCGGGTGGGCGACAGCCTGACGGCCACGGTCCCCCACAACCCGGTGGTTTCCATCCTGCACAACGACTACAAGCTCGACAACTGCCAGTTCGACCCGGCCGACCCCGACCACGTGCACTCGGTCTTCGACTGGGACATGGCGACGCTCGGCGATCCGCTCGTCGACCTCGGAACGACCCTCAACTACTGGCCCGACCCATCCGATGGCCCCGACGACCGGGCCCACTCCCCCACCGGCCAGGAGACGCTCGGCCTTCCCTCCCGCCGCGAGATCCTCGAGCGCTACCGGCAGCGGAGCGGCTTCGACCTGTCGAGCATCGGGTGGTATGAAGCGTTCGCCACGTTCAAGACCGCCGTTGTGCTCCAGCAGCTGTACATGCGATGGGTGCGGGGCGAGAGCACCGACCCCCGCATGGCGGACCGCGGCGAGGGCGTCGGACCGCTTGCGGTGCGAGCAGAGCGGATGCTGGCGGACTCCGGGTGACCACCAGCGCAACGGCCGACAGCTTCATCAGCATGCTGGAAGTAGAGACCCTCGACAAGGATCTCTACCGGGGCTACAACCAGCCGGAGGATCCCCAGCGGCCGGTGTTGTTCGGGGGGCAGATCCTCGCCCAGGCCCTCCGGGCGGCCGCCCGCACCGTCCATCCCGACCGCTATCCCCACTCCCTCCACGGCTACTTCCTGCGCCCCGGCTCGGCCGAGCGACCGGTGCTTCTCCAGGTCTGGCGCGATCGCGACGGCCACAGCTTCTCGGCCCGCCGGGTCGCGGCGATCCAGAACGGCGAGGTCATCTTCAACATGTCGACGTCCTTTCACCGCCGCGAGCCGGGGGTGGAGTTCATCGGCGATCTTCCACAGGGCGCACCCCACTACGACGACGTGGAAGAGGCCACCGAGTTTGGCCGCTTCCAGCCGTGGCTGCGCACCCGGCCGATCTTGACCGGCCGCCCCGTTGGGGACGGATGGGTCCGATCGGCCCGGATGTGGTCACGAGTGGTTGAGTCCCTCCCCGACGATCCCGTGCTCCACGCTTGCGCCCTGGCCTACATCTCCGACTTCGGCTCGGGTTTCGCCGACCTGTCGATCCCCGGCCTGCCCATGGGCGGCCCCAGCATCGACCATTCGCTCTGGTTCCGGGACCCCGTCCGCGCCGACGACTGGGTGCTCGTGGAGATGTGGCCGCTCATGGCGGGAGGAGCGCGGGGCATGTATGCGGGATCGATGAGGGACGCCTCGGGCCGGCTGGCGGCCATGCTCACCCAGGAAATGCTGATACGGCCGGGGACAACCCCTCCGCCGGTGGCGCCATCATCGCCCCCATCTGCGTCACCGGGATCAGCCCCGTAGTATTGGGATCACACTGAGCCAGGAGGAGCCTGTGGAAGCCGAAGCCCTGATCATCGATGCCGTCCGTTCGCCCCGTGGAAAGGGCAAGGCGAATGGCGCACTGCACAACATCCACCCGCAGCGGATCCTCGCTCAGGTTCTCGAGGCATTGCGGGAGCGCAACGGCTTCGACACCGCCCAGGTCGACGACGTGGTCATGGGCTGCGGCTCGGGCTCGGGCGACCATGCCATGGACATCGCCCGGATGGCGGCCCTGGACGCCGGCTGGGACCTCGACGCTCCCGGCGTGACCCTCAACCGCTTCTGCGGCTCGGCCCAGCAAGCGGTCAACTTCGCCGCCATGGGTCTCAGGTCCGGATTTCAGGACCTGGTCGTCGCCGGCGGCGTCGAGTCGATGTCGCGGCCGGCACCCTCGCACACCGATGGTTTTTACGCCAACAACCCACATCTCCGGGACCGCTACAACATGGTGGCCCAGGGCATCTCGGCCGACCTCATCGCCACCGTCGAAGGCTTCTCCCGGGAGGACTGCGACGCCCTGGCGGTGGAAAGCCAGGCCCGGGCCGAAGTGGCCGTCAAAGAGGGGCGCTTCGACCGGGCGTTGGTTCCCATCTACCACGACGACGGAACGCTCGCCCTCGACAAGGACGAGCATCCCCGTCCGGGCACGACCCTCGAGGCCCTCTCCGGCCTCGGTGCCAGCTTTGAGGCCATGGGGGCCGCCCAGGTGCCGGGCTCGGACCTGACCGTCGACCAGACGGCCCTGCTCGCCTACCCCAAGTTCGACCACATCCACCACGTCCACCACGGTGGCAACTCCTCGGGCGTGGTCGACGGGGCCTCGGCGGTGCTGCTGGCCTCGCCCGAAGCGGCCCGGGCCCACGGCTGGACCCCCCGGGCCCGGGTCAAGATGACGGCCGTGGTCGGCACCGAGCCGGTGATCATGCTGACCGCGCCCGCTCCGGCCGCCCTGCGCTGCGTCGAGAAGGCCGGCATGACCTTTGACGACATCGACCTGTTCGAGGTCAACGAGGCGTTCGCGTCGGTCGTCCTCAAGTTCTTCAAAGAGACCAACGTCGACCCGGCCAAGGTCAACGTCAACGGGGGCGCCATGGCGCTCGGCCATCCCATCGGCGCCACCGGCGGCATGCTGGTCGGCACGCTGCTGGACGAGATGGAGCGCCGGGACCTCCAGACCGGCCTGGTGTGCATGTGCACGGGCGGCGGGATGGGTACCGCCACCATCATCGAGCGCGTCGAGGGCTGTAGCCACCCCGGGGCCGGCGGAACTCCGCCGGCCCCTTGAGGGCACCGTGACCTGCTTCGGGGGGCCGGGTAGCGACGTCTTCCGGGCTCGGCATCCTCGCTGTCGGTGGGGCGCCGACGGCGCTCCTTCAGAATTTCGCGGGGCGCCACCTCGCGCACCATGCGTGCGCCGGTTGCCGGGAGATAGGGTTGCGTGAAGCCGGCAGCGGGCTCAGGCCGCGCCGGCGACCTACCTACGACGGAGGGAGGAGCAACGAGGATGGACCGTCGACAAGTTGCAATCACTGGCACCGGGACGGTGTCACCGTTCGGTTTCGACGTCGGTGAATTCTTTGACGGGCTGGCGGCCGGTGAATCCAAAATTCGCCAGCAGCCAAGCAGAGTTCCGGACCTGCCCGGGGGCTTCGGGGCGATGGTCGAAGGATTCGTCCCCTCCGACTGGATGGAGCCGGTGATCGAGGACGGATCTGACCGCTTCGCCCATTTTGCCCTGGCGGCCAGCCAGATGGCCCTGGCCGATGCCGCGGTCACCGAGTTCGACCCTCTCCGGACGGCGATCGTCATCGCCACCAGCATGGGCGGCACCAGGGCGCTCCTCCGGGCGCAGCACCTCTACGAGACCGAAGGCCCGGAAGCGGTACCGCGGAAGGTACAGATACAGATCTGGCCCAACATGGCCGCCGCCCAGATCGCCATGAAGTACAAGCTGCACGGGCCCTCGCTCACCATCTGCACCGCCTGCGCGGCATCCATCGACGCGGTCGGTACCGCCACCCGGTTGATCCAGAGCGGCATGGCAGATATGGCCATCACCGGAGGCACCGAGGGCGGCGGCGACGCCGACTTCGTGGCGGCCACGGCCGTCGCCGGGCGCACGTACGGAATGTCGTCGAAGGCGCAGCAGGCTGAGTTCTCTTGCATGCCCTTCGATCGGGACCGCACCGGCATTGCCGGCGGCGAGGGAAGCGGATTCCTCATTCTCGAGGAACTGGAGCACGCCAGGCGAAGGGGGGCCACGATCAAGGGCCTGGTGGCGGGATACGCCACGGCGGCCGACGCCTATCACCCCTCATCCCCGGATCCGAGCGGCGAGTGGGAGGCGCTGGTCATCGGCGGGGCCCTCGAGGATGCCCAGCTGGCCCCGGGCCGTAAGGTCTCCGCCATCTACGCTCACGGCACCGGGACCCCGGTTGGCGACACGGCCGAGATCCGCGCCATCAATGCCGTCTACAAGGACTACGAGGACTATCCGTTGGTGACCTCGTTGAAGGGGGCCATCGGGCATAGCGGCGGCTCGGCGGCGTCGCTCAATATGGTGGCCGGCATCGAAGGAATGCAGCGAGGCCAGGTCGCACCGACGGCCTTGACCAAAAACGTGGATCCGGAGTGCAATTTCCAGGTGGTGCTTGGGAAAGCCACCGACTGCGACGTGGATGTCCTGCAGTTCAACGGGTTCGGGTTTGGTGGCCAGAACGCTTCGCTGATTGTGACCCGGCTCAACTAGCGCATGGGACTTGACATCAGGGTGATCGAGCGCGCCTCGAGCGTCGCCGGCGCCTACTGCGGACGACTGCTGGGGATGCTCGGTGCCGACGTGATCAAGCTGGAGGCGCCCGGCGGTGACCCGATGCGAGCGACCCATCCCCGAGTGACTGCCGCCGACGGATCGCAGCAAAGCGCGCAGTTCGAGTACCTCAACTGCTACAAGCGCAGCGTGGCCCTCGATGGACCCGTCCCCGGGTCTGAGCCGCCGGGCCTGCTCGAATCTGCCGACGTCGTCCTGGACCACAGCGATGGCGACCCCGACCAGGCCGTCGAGGAGTACCAGACGCTGTCGGCGAAGAACCCCCGGCTGGTGCACATCGTCATTTCGTCGTATGGCCTGACCGGCCCCTACCGCCGCTATCGGGGCAATGACTTCATCGACTTCGCCAGCGGCGGCCTCACGTTTGTGACCGGGGATACCGATCGGGTCCCGCTACAGGGAGGCGGGCCATGGGCGGGTCACGTCGTCGGGGTTACCGCGGCCATCGCGGCCCTAGCCGGCGTGCGCCACACCCGCCAGACCGGCCAGGGTCAGCTGGTCGACGTCGGCGCCATGGAAGCTTTGGCAGCCAGCCACCAGTGGTCGATAGTGCTGTACACCCACCAGGGGGTCATCAAGCGCCGGGCGGGCAACCTGCACGCCGAGTCTTTTAACCCGCTCGGCCCGGTGCCGTGCCAGGACGGATGGGTCTGCCTCGGTGTGGCCACGCTCCCCCAGTGGGAAGGGCTGTGCCTGGCTCTGGACCTGCCGGAGTTGCTGGTCGACGAGCGCTTCCAGACCGGTGGGGACCGCTTCGACCAAGCCGACGCGCTGGCGGCGATCCTCGACCCGGTCCTGATGTCGCTGACCGCCGACGAGGTGGTCGCCCGCTGCGAGGAGCATCGGGTTCCGGCGGGACCGGTGTTGCGGGTGTCGCAGGTCCTCGACGAGGAGCAGCTCGCGGTGCGTGGGTTCTGGGCCCCGAGCAGCCGGATCGGAGGAGGCGCCCGGATGCCGGAGCGGCCGTTCCGGGTGCCCGGCGCCGACGCGCCCTTCCGGGAGGCGCCGGCCTGTGGTGAGCACACCCGCGCCGTGCTCGATGGGCTGGCGGTCCGGCCGGGCCGGACACAGGAGGCGACGATCAGGTGATGCTGAGCGGTGTGCGCGTGCTGGATTTCACCATCGCCTGGGCGGGCCCCCTGGCCGGGAGATGGTTGGCTGACCTCGGGGCCGAGGTGATCCACGTCGAACACCAGCTGGCGCGGGGAATGGGAACCACCGCGGCGGGAGGCTTCGCCGCCGTGCAGCAGGAGATCGGCGAGTGGCACTGGGGTGAGCTGCCCGGCCCGACCTTCCGCTCCGGCATCTACCCGGACGCCGATCCGGGGGAGCATCCCTGGAATCGCCAGGGTGTCTACAACAAGATGCAGCGCAACAAGCTCGGGCTCTGCCTGAATCTGAAGGCCCCCGGCGCCGAGGACGTGCTGATCGACCTGGTCCGGGTCACCGACGTCCTCCTCGACAACTACAGCCCACGCGGCAGCCACAGCATGGGCCTCGACTACGAGGCTCTCGTCCCGTACAAGCCGGATCTGATCAGGGTGGCCATGTCGGGATACGGGTATTCCGGGCCCGACCAGTTACGTCCGTCGTGGGGCCCGATCCTCGAGGCTCACTCGGGGATGAGCTGGGCGAGCGGCTATGAGGACGGCGGCCCGATGAAGGTGGGCGTCGCCCTCCCCGACCCGACCGGCGGCCTTCACGGGGTGGTGGCCATTCTCGCGGCCCTCGACGAGCGGGACCGCACCGGGCGGGGATGCTTCATCGACCTGTCCCAGCTGGAGACCTACGCCTCGCTCGGCGGCGAAAAATACTTGAGCGCCTCGGCGACCGGAGAAGAGCCCCCGCGACTGGCGAACCGCTCGGCCGATCGGGCGCCTCAGGGGGTCTACCCCTGTCTGGGGTCGGAGGAATGGCTGGCCATCTCGGTGGAGTCGGACGAGGAGTGGGCCGCCCTGGCCGGAGTGCTGGACGGCAGGCTTCGGGACAACCCTGAGCTGCGCACGTTGGGCGGCCGGCTGGCCCGCCACGACGAGATCGACGCGGCCATCACCGCCTGGTCCCGGACCAAAGACCGCTTCGATGCCATGCACCAGCTTCAAGCTCTCGGGGTACGAGCCAGCGCCCTGATGACCAACGGCGACCTGGTCGAGGACCCGCACCTGACCTCACGGGGTTTCATCGTCGAATGGGACCAGGTTGACGTCGGGCCGCGCCGGTTTCCCGGTTTCCCCGTCCACTTCCAGGATCCGGCCGACATCCCGATGGCTGGCGCACCGGGCCTGGGACAGGACAACGAGCGGGTCCTGGTCGACATCCTGGGCTATCCCCCGGACCGGGTCCGAGAGCTGGAAGCCGCGGGGGTCGTCGCCAGCTCACCCACCTAGCGGCCGGCGGGCTGACCCCCGCCCGGTGGAGATCGGGCTGGTGCGGTCGCGGCTGGTCCGGGGCGCCCGGGTCGGTGACGCTGGCCGCGGGTTGCGGTGCGGGCGGGATAGACAGTCCGCCCATGGGGCGGTTTGTCACGGAGGGCGGTCGTGGTGGGGGCTGGCGATCCTTCACTGGCGCGCGCCCCGCTTCAGGTGGGCACGATTCGCGCCAGTAAAGCGGGTGGCCGGCGGCACGGCCGGACCTTTGCGCGCGGTGCGTGGTCGTGGCGGGCATCGTGGGTTGAGTGGGCCGGTCGGCGGCTGGTTGGGGCGGCGGCCGTCGGCCGGTATCCGTTGGCCCCCGGCAGCACGGTGTGCGCGGCGGGCCGGGTTGGCGGGCGGCGGGCCGAGCTGGCCGGCCGGTAGGTAGGGCCGGCGGGCCGGGTTGGCGGGCGGGGCGGGTTAGCCGGGATGGGGGGCGGCGGCCGGGCCCGGCTGGCGGGCGGGGTTGGCGGGCGGCGGGCGGGGTTGGCCGGGCGGGTTAGGTGGAGCCGGGGGTGGTGGCGGTGGCGGCGGGGGTGGTGAGGGGCTGGTTGGTGGCGGGGTCGATCTCGAAGGCGTCGGGCAGTTCGAGCTCGCGGCCCATCTCGCGCACCGCGGGGATGATTTCTTCGCCCATGAGTTTGAGGCTGCGCATGGCGTCTTCGTGGCTCATGGCCCCGTCGCCGTCCCAGAAGAAGATCTGGCCCGGGCGGAGGGTTTCCAGCACGTGGCGGATCTTGGGGATGACGGTGGTGGGGGTGCCGGTGATGATGGTGTAGTTGTCCAGCTGGCCGTCGTAGATCTTGACCCGGCCGGCCTCGACCTCTTCGGGGGTCTGGACCTTGGGGGCCTCCTCGCCCTCGGTGGGGATGAGCGGCCCGGCCGTGCGCCCCCTTGATAGCAGCACCTGGAACAGCTCCCCGGTGGGCAGGATCTGCGTCCGGCTGGTGAGGCCGGGCAGGTTCTGGATGAACGGGTTGGGCCGGGCCCGGCTGCCTTCCAGGAAGATGTTGGACGGCCCCTCGATGAACTTGCGGCCGGTGTGGTAGGCCTTCTCCTCGGTCTCGTCCACGTGCACCTTGAACAGGTAGCCCCGATGCTGGGGGCCGGCCTCGTAGCCGGTCTCGGCCGCCACCTCCCCGTAGTAGTCGAACGACCGTTTGGTCGGTTCCAGCTGGGTGGCCAACATGATGTAGGGGATGCGGTTACGGGCGCACCACTCCACCGTGTTCTTGGACAACACCCCCGGCACCCACACCGGCGGGTGGGGCTTCTGGTAGGGGCGCATCCACGGGTTCACATACCGGTACTGGTAGTGCTTGCCCTCCCAGCGGAACGGCCCGTCGGTGGTCCAGGCCTTGACCACGAACTCATGCGCCTCCTGGAAACGCTCCCAGTTAAACGGCGACTGGGCGTTATGGGCCACCGACTCCCGGCCGGTGCCGCGCACCCAGCCCGACACCAGCCGCCCCCGGCTGATCATGTCGATGGTGGCCAACGTCTCGGCCAGCCACAACGGGTCATCCCAGATCGGGATCACATTCCCCAACAACACGATCTTGGCCCGCGACGTCTCCCGGGCCAGGATCGACGCCTCCACGTTCATGACCCCGCCCATACAAAACGGCGTCGAGTGATGCTCATTGAGCATCAACATGTCGAAGCCCATCTCCTCGGCGTAGATCTTCTCGTCCAGATACCGGTTATACAGATCCGCCCCCAACATCGGATCGTACCGGCCGTTGGACATCATCAGATCCACCATGTCGATCCGGCCCTCCATCAGATCCGGATCCTGATAAGGCCGCTCAGTGAAATAGCCGATCTTCATCCCTACGCTCCTCTCTGCGCGCCGGCCAAACCCTCGACCAGCCCGGCCAGCCGCTCCGGCTCCTCCAAATCCACAAAATGCCCCGCCCCCGCCAAAACCTCCAACCGGCCGCCCAGCAACTCCTGATACTGGCGGCCCACATCCAACGGCACCAGCCGATCCTGCTCCCCCCACACCACCAGCGCCGGCACCCGCACCTCCGCCAACAAATGCGGCAACTGATCGCTATACATCCACGGCTTCCAACACACCCGAGCCGTCATCTCCGTCCCGAAATCCCACAACTCATACACATCCGGCGGCAACTCATTAGCCCCGAACAACTCCTGAAACACCCCCGCATCCCGAAACCCCGTCAACCCGTACTCCGCGAACCCGATCAACATCTGATCGAGCACCTCCCCCTCCCGGGCATGCAACCCCGTCGCCCCCACCAACACCAACCCCCCAAAACGCGACTGCGCCATCGACACCATCTCCGCCGCCACAAACCCCCCGAACCCCACCCCCACCAACGTCACCCCACCCGACAAACCCAGCCGATCCAACAACTGCAACAACAAAATCCCCAAATCCCGAGGCGAGCGCGCCCAATCCGGCCGATCCGACCGCCCATACCCCGGCAAATCCGGCACCACCACCGAAAACGAACCCGACAACCGCTCATACAACGGCAACCAACCCAAATTCCCCAACGAATCATGCAACACCAACAGCGGCCGCCCCTCCCCCTTCCCCAACACCCGCAACCCCAAACCCCCCACCGACACCCGCGACTCCGACACCGAAACCGGAATCTCCCGATCCAACAGCGCCACCACCATCGCCGACCTCCCCGTATCGCGATCGAAACGCCACAGCATCTGACGCGTCACCCGACGCATTCTTTGCCTAAGTAAAGCATATTTCGCGGGGCGAGACGAGTGTGCGGTATTTCGATGACGGGGGAAGGTTCATGGGGAGGCTCATGCTGACAAGCGACCCATCCGGCGCCTAACGTGGCCGACCGAGACAGAGACAGGGGAGGCTGCATTGGAGCGACCGCCAGTCGGAGTCAGGCATGCCCTGAGCACAGAGGCCGGGTCCCGGCCAGCAGGAGGACACCGAGGATGAGCGGGACCGATGGGGAGCTTCACGGTGGGCCACAGGACCTTGGGCCTCCGCCTCTCGACGGGGTGCGCGTGGTCGAGGTGGCCGGGGGCATCCCGGCCGCCTTTGCCGCCCGCCAGCTGGCTGGTTTCGGGGCCGATGTCGTCCGGGCGGAGGGCCACCCGGTCGAGCCGGGTCTGACCGACGACGAGGAGATCTACCTCCTGGCCGGCAAGCGGCGGGTGGAGGTGGCGGGGGACGATCTCATGAGGTTGCTGCTGGCCGCCGACATCGTTATCGAGGACGGCACTCCGGGCGCCCTGGCTGCGCTCGGGGCCGACCCCGTCGTGCTGCGGGCCAGCAAGCCGGAACAGGTGCTCGTCTCCATTTCCCGGTTCGGACAAAAGGGGCCATACCGGGACTATCGGGCCACCAACATCGTCAGTTTCGCCATGGGTGGGATCATGTCGCTCACCGGCGACTACGACCGGCAGCCGCTTCTATCCGGGGGCAGCCAGGCCGACTACCTGGCCGGGCTCCATGGCTTCTCGGCCGCCGTGACCGCCTACCTCGGGGTCGTGCTGCACGGGGAGGGGGATTGGATCGACATCTCGGCCCAGGAATGTGCGGCCGGGATGCTCGAGTTGTACGGGCCCATGACCGCCTACGGGGCCCCGGTCACGCCCCGGCTCGGCAACCAGACCAGAGCCGAGTGGGGCATCTTCCCCTGCGCCGATGGCTACATCGGCTTCTTCGCCCTCCAGCGGCAGATCCGGAACCTCTTTGAAGCGATGGACGACCCGGAGCTGTACGACGGCCCCTTCCTGGACCCGATGTACCGGCTCGAGCACCACGAGGAGTTGCTGGCGAAGATGTACGTGTTCACCGCCGACAAGACGAAAGACCAACTGATATCGATCGGCCGGCAGCATAAAGTCCCCGTCGGGTCCGCCGTGACCCCGGCGGATCTGCTCGAGGCCGAAAGTCTGGCCGAGCGCGGCTTCTGGGACCGGGTGGAGACCGTCTCGGGGACGGCGACGGTGCCGGGTCGGCCATTCGGCGGGGTCGCCTGGCGTCCCCTCGATCGACTGCATGCGCCCGGCGAGGACACGAGCGAGGTCATGGACAGTTGGCTGGCGGGGGACGGGCGACGTCGTGACAGCGAGGTAGCCCGATGAAGCGCCGCCCCCTGGAGGGCATCCGGGTCGCCGACCTCACCATGATGTGGGCCGGACCGTATGCCACCAAGCTGCTCGCCGAGATGGGCGCCGAGATCATCAAGGTCGAGGGCCCCCGGTCGTGGGACAACATCCGGACCCTGATCCCCCAGCCGGGGGCTCCGGACCCCTGGAACAGCGCGGTCTATTTCAACGAATACAACCGCGACAAGAAGTCGGTCATCCTCGATCTGGCCGACTCACGCGGCCGGGACGCCTTCCTGCGGCTGATCCCCCACTGCGACGTCGTGATCGAGAACTATCGAGCGGACGTGCTCGAAAAGCTGTCCCTCGGCTACGAAGAGCTGCGCGTCTGTTCGCCCCGATGTCATTTTGGTCTCGATGGCCGCCTTCGGTAAGTCGGGGGCCGACCGCGACCTGGTGGGCTTCGGCCCGGTCATCGAGTTGATGAGCGGGCTGGTGTCGCTGAGCGGCTACGACGGCCAGGAGGAGCCGTTTAAGACCGGCATCTCATACGGGGACCCGGTAGGGGGCCTGCAGGCCGCGGCCGCAGTGGCCCTGGCCCTGCTGCGCCGGCAACGTACCGGTGAGGGCACCTACGTCGACCTGGCGCAGCGGGAGGGGGCGGCCGTGCTGGCGGGCGAGGCGTTTGTGCGGGCCTCGCTCGGTGGCGAGCCGCAACCCCCGCATCTGGGCAATCGCAGCGCCCGGTGGGCGCCGCAGGGCGCCTACCCCGCCCGTGGACCAGACCAGTGGGTGGTGATCGCCGTGACCAATGACCGCGAGTGGAAGGCCATCGCTGATCTCGTCGGGCGGGAGGATCTGGGCGGACTGACTCTCGAGGAGCGGCGCAGCCGCCACGACGAGATCGATGACGTCGTGGCCGCCTGGACCGCCGGCCAGGACCCGCAAGACGCCATGGAGATCCTGCAGGAGGCGGGGGTGCCGGCGGGCCGGATCCTCGACAGCAGCCAGGTCCACGACGACCCCCAACTCCTGCGCCGCGGCTTCTGGGTCTACCTGCCGAACCCAAAAATGCACCGCTACAAGCAGGCCAACATCAGCTGGCGGCTGGTCGAGTGCAATCCCGTCCTGCAGCGCCACGCCCCGTTTTTTGGCGAGCACACCCGCGAGGTTCTGTCCGGCGTCGCCGGGCTCAGCGACGCCGAGGTCGACGACCTGTACACGGCGGGGATATCAGCGGACGAACCCACCAACCCGGGCCTGGGCTGACCGCCGGTCAGCCCCCGCTCAAGCGGCCAGGAACGCCGGCCAGACCTCCCGCAGGAACAGCTCCATGCCTGCAACCGGGCCGGAGGCGCCGACGGAATCATCCGCGCCCACGGTGGTGTGGATCTCCTCGACGCCCGCATCGCGGTAGGCGACCAGCTGCTCCACCAGCTGGTCGATGGTGCCCACCATGGCGGCTCGCCGGTGAGGGGCGTCGAGGGACGGGTAGATCGACGCATCCTTGGTGATGCGGGTCCCGACCAGCACGGAGGCCGGGATGTCGTCCGTGCGACCCTCGGCCCTCGCCATGGCGTCCAGCCGCCTCTTGTGCTCGACCATCTCGTCCGGGAGGAGCATCAGCCCATGCCAACCGTCCCCGAAGCGGGCCGTACGCCGCAGCGCCGGCCGACTGTTGCCGCCCACCAGAATCGGCGGGCGGGGCTGCTGCGCCGGCCGGGGCGTCACGCTGATCTCGGGGAAACGGTAGAAGCGGCCGGAGTAGCTCGGGCGCTCATCGGTCCAGACCGAGGTGATGATCTCGAGCTGCTCGTCCACGACCGCGCCCCGGTCGGCGAAGGGGTGGAGCTGCAGGGCATCGAACTCGTCCGCCAGCCAGCCGACCCCCACCCCGAAGGTGACCCGCCCCCCGGAGAGCACGTCAACGGTGGCGATGGCCTTGGCGGTGGCGACGGGATGGCGGTACGGGAGGACCAGCACCCCGGTCGCCACCCGGACCCGCTCGGTCCGGGCGCCCAGATAGGCCAGCACGCTGAGGCAGTCCCACCACTCCAGCGGATGGTCGGGGCTCTCGCCGAACTGGTGAGTGGCGTAGGGATAGATGGCTTTGAACCCGTATGGGAAGGCGATGTGATCAACCGCCCACAGGGTGTCGGCCCCCAGCTCGTCGGCCACGTCGCAGGCCCGCGCCATCCCGTCGCGTGTGCTGCCGGGGCCGACGTGCGGGGCGAAAAAGCCGATTTTCATGGCCCGGTCAGCGCCCGGTCCTCAGCGCCCCGTCCACTGGGGCTTGCGCTTCTCCGCGAAAGCCCTCGGGCCCTCCTTGACGTCGTCGGAGTTGTACAGCTTCGCCATCCGCCCGGAGGCGGCGTCGTCGTCGATGGCGTCGTCGACCGACAGGTTGAGGCCGGCGATCACGCACTCCTTGGTGACCCGGACGCTGACCGGCGAGCATTCGAAGATGCGATCGGCCCAGGCCCGGGCGGTGTCGAGCAGCTTCGGGAGCGGGACCACCTCGTTGACCAGGCCCAGCTGCTGAGCTTCCTGGGCGTCGATCTGGGAGCCGGTCAGCATCAGACCCATGGCGATCTTGAGGGGGATGTGGCGAGGCAGCCGGTGCAGACCCCCCGCACCCGCGACCAGGCCGACGCGCGGCTCGGGGAGGGCAAACCGGGCGTTTTCGGAGGCGACCACGATGTCACAGGCCAGGGCCAGCTCAAACCCGCCGCCCATGGCGTAGCCGTTGACCGCGGCGATGAGCGGCTTCGGGCAGTCGAAGCCCTTGGTGATCCCGCCAAAGGACACCCGTGGCGTGTCCGCCCGTTGGGACGAGCCGCTGGCCGCGCTGGCCGCGGTCGCCTTGAGGTCGTTGCCCGCCGAAAAGGCCTTGTCGCCGGCGCCGGTGAGGATGGCCGCCCACGCGTCGTCGTCGTCGCGGAAGGCGCTGAAGGCGTCGAACAGCTCGGCGCTGGTCCCCGGGTTGATGGCGTTGAGCACCTCGGGGCGGTTGATCGTGACCAGGGCGAGATGGGCTTCGCGCTCGTAGGTGATGTTCTCGTAGCTCATGGCGGTCCCCCGGGAAGTGGCGGCTATGGCGGTGTCGCGGGAGCGCAGATGCACGCCCGGATCGGCAGTATTGCTAGCCCTTCGGCGCCGCCCCCGCAAGCCCCGCCGGGGCGGAGGCGGGCGGCCGGACGGCTGGCTAGGGCCTGACGCCCACTTTGGCCCCGATAGCGAGGCAGGCCTCGATCGCCTTCTCGCGATCGGCGGTCACCGACAGCATGGGGGTCTTGATCCCGGCGTCACGGTAGGCCTGCACCCCGGCACTGATCCGGTCGGCATCCCCGACGAGGAGCAGCTGGTCGATCAGTTCCTCCGGGACTTCCTTGAGCGCCTGCTTGCGGTCGCCGGCCTTCCAGGCGTCCCACATGGGCTGAAGCATGTCGCCCCGCCCCAGCCAGCGGTGGAATTCGGCGTAGACCGGGACATTGAGGTAGGCGGTGATCTGTCGGCGCGCCACCTCCCGGCCCCACTCGAGGTTGTCGGTGGGGATCACGAAGATCCGGGCGACGATCTCGGCGTCAGGGTTGTGGTCGAGCACGTAGGGGACGACCTTCTTGACGTCCTCAGGTGACAGCCAGTTGACGATGGCCCCGTCACTCTCGCGGCCGGCGAGCTTGAGCATCCCGGGCCGGAGGGCCGCGACCAGGACCTTGGGCCGCCGCCCCAGCGGGGCGCCGAGGCGGAAGCCGCGGATCTCGAAGGTGTCACCCTTGAAGTCCACCTTGTCGCCGTCGAGGGCCAGGCGAAGGAACCGCACCACGTCCCGCACCTTCTTGTAGGGCTCGACAAACGGAACGCCGTTCCACTGCCCGACGATGACGTCGCTCGATGTCCCCACCCCGAGGAGGACCTCGCTGGTCGCGGCGCTGGCCAGGGATGCCGCGGACATGGCGATCAGCGCCGGGCTCCGCGTGTAGGCCGGGACGATCGCAGTGCCCAATCGGTACGAGGGGTGGGTGGTGGCCGCCACCACAAGCGGGGTGAAGGCGTCGGTGCCGTTGACCTCCGCGCTCCACAGGTCGGTAAAGCCGGCGCCATCCAGCCGGTCGAGCATGGCCGGCAGTTCGGTCAGCTCGTCGTTGGCAAGCGGGATGGTCACTCCGAGTCGGTCCATCGGTTGGGCTCCCTCCGTGTGAGTCGTGACTGTGATATCGAGCTTCGGCGACAAGCAGGATGCCGGGGGTGGCTACGCAACGAAACTACCGCGGGAGGGGCTTACCCGCGGTGTAGTGCCCCGCTCAGAAGCGGCGGAACCGCTCGATGTGGTCCTCGGTCATCCCCCACAGCGAGCGGATGGTCGCGCCCCCGTCAACGACCAGGGTGTGGCCGGTGATACGGGCGGCGAGATCCGAACAGAGGAACAACACCGCGTTGGCGATATCACGCGACCGGGGGGCGGCGAGCGGGTTGATCCCGTTGACCGCGTACTGCCCCTCCGGCTGGTCCTCGTTGCCGCTCCCGACGTTGCCAGGGGCGACGGCGTTGACCCGGATTCCGTGGCGGCCCAGCTCGTCGGCGAAGGTCCGGGTCAGTGAGATCACCCCGGCCTTGGCCGCCCCGTAGGCGGCATGGAAGCCGGCGGCCGCGATCCCGTCGACCGAGGCCAGGGCGACCAGGGCGCCTCCGGTCCCCTGCCGGATCATGTGCCGGGAGAGCGCCCGGTAGAGGTAGAACACCTGGGTCAGGTTGTTGTCGATCGACCAGGCCCAATGCTCGTCGTCGGTGTCCTCGGCCTTGTCCCACAGGGCTCGCCCGATGATGTCGACACCGACATCGATCCCGCCGAGGCCCGCGGCCGCCTCGTCCACCGCCCGCTGCACCTGGGCCGGGTCGGTCATGTCCGCCAGGACGGAAAACGCCTTCCCGCCGGCGGCTTCAACCTCGGCCACGATGGCCTCGGCGCGCCCGGCATCGATATCCACGCACGCCACCGTCGCCCCGGCTTCGGCCAGGCGCAGGGTGCTCCGGCGGCCATGGCCGGCCCGACCGGGAATGTACCCGGCGCCCGATACCAGGGCCCGCTTGCCGTCGAGGCCGAGGTCAATCATCTTTTGGCGTCAGCCGCCCTTTTTGGCAGTTACCCCTTCGGCGGTGACGCCCTTGGGCCGGTCCATGAACCCGAACAGATACCCGGCTACCCGGCGCATCTGCAGCTCCTCGGAACCCTCGGTGATCCGGTAGCGGCGATGGTGACGGTAGATGTGCTCGAACGGCTTCTTCCGGGAGTAGCCCAGACCGCCGTGGACCTGCATGGCCCGGTCGGCCGCTTCACAGCAGAGGCGGTTGGCCCAGTAGTTGCACATCGACACCTTGTCCGATGCCGCGAATTCGCCAAAGGTGTCGATCTCCCACGCTGTCTTGTGGACCAGGGCCCGCAGCATCTCGCACTGAGTCTGCAGCTCGACCAGGGGAAACTGGATGGCCTGATTGGTGGCCAGCGCCTTGCCGAACGGGCGCCGTTCGCGTGCGTATTTGACCGCCTCATCGATGCAGTACTGGGCGGCACCGAGGCTCGAGGCCGCCTGGCGGATGCGGTTTTCGTTGACGAAGCTCTGCATCACCGAGAGGGAGTCGTCCAACCCGCCGAAGATGGTGCTCTTGTTGACTCTCACGTTGGTGAGCGAGATCGTCGCATGGTCCGTCGGCATGTTGAACGTCCAGAGGAACTCTTCGACCTTGAACCCGGGTGTGTTGGTCGGGACGATGAACGCGGTGATGCCGCGGGGCTGGCCGGGCTCGCCGCTCGTACGGGCGAAGATGAGGTCGTGGGTCGCGGCGTGCAGACCGGTGTTCCAGGTCTTGTTGCCATTGATGACCCACTCATCCCCGTCCCGATAAGCCCTCGTCTCCATGTAGGTGGCATCGGTGCCGTGGTTGAGCTCGGTGATGCCGAAGGCAAACCCGCCCTTCATATCGGCCATCTTTGGCAACCACTCGGCCTTCTGCTCATCGGTTCCGTATTTTCCCATAAGCTGCAAGCCCAGGCTGTTGCCGACGATGGTGTGCTCGGTTTGCAGGTCGCAGTGCAGGCCCAGGCCCTTCCCGGCCAGGTGCTCCCGGATGATGGCCATGCCCAGGTTGCTGCCCTCCTGGCCACCGTACTCCTTGGGCCACGAGTACCGGTACAGGCCGGCGACGTCGGCCCGCCGCCGGGCCTCGGCCATCAGCAACTCCCACTCGTGGTTGGGAAGCCCGCCGCGATCCCAGTCGGTCCGGGAGTCCTCCCGGCGGTAGTCGAGGAAGCGGATGTTGTCGTTTTCCTGCTCGAGTGGCTTGATCTCCGCCTCGATGAAGGCGTCAACCTTCTCGAGGAATTCCCGGATGTCTTTGGGGATTTCGAAGTCCACGGTGTTCACCTCTCGTTATTGGCATTGCTCCGCGAGCCCGGCACGCCAGCAGCAGTAAGCTTAACGACCGTCCAGTCCGAAGACAAGCTACGGGGAGGCAGCAGATGGTGGATGGAGAGTTGCAAGCGGCCAGAAAACTGCGGTCCATCGGCATCGTGGTCCAGGACCTCGACCGATCCCTCGGCTTCTACACCGATGTGATGGGCATGAAGGAAGAGCACCGGGTCGACGTCCCCGACATCGGCCTGGTCGAATCGATCCTGCGGTTCCCTGGGCCGTGGAACCCTGCGGTGGTGCTGATGCACTTCTCCGACGGCGCCGACCACTCGTATGTGGACGTCGGGGGCAAACTGGTGTTCGAGGTGGACGACGCTGTCAGCCTGGTCGAGGCCGTCCGGGCGGCGGGCGGCGAGGTGACCAGGGAGCCCAGTGAGTACCCCGGCTACGGATTGATCGGCATGGCCAAGGACCCCGATGGCTACACCCTCGAACTGATTCAGCCCCCGACGACGGGGGACTGATCGCCGGGGTCGGCCCCTCACCGACCGACGAAATGGGGCTCCCGCTTCTCGAGGAAGGACTGCACGCCCTCGCGGTGATCCTCGGTCTGGAAGAGCTCGCCCAGGCTGGCGCTGACCCATCGGCCGAGCTCATCCCAATCCGGATCCAGCGCCCGCCGCAGACCCTGCTTGAGCCTCTGCACCGCCAGCGGAGGATTGGCCGCGATCTCCTGCGCCAGCCCCACGGCGGTTGGCATCAGGTCCTCGTGGGCCACGACTCGCGACACCAACCGGAGCTCCTTGGCCGTCGCGGCGTCAATGATCCGGCCGGTGAACAGCAGCTCCGCGGCCGCTTCCCTCCCGACCAGCAGGGCCAGCCGGCCGAGACCCGGTACGTCGCAGTTGAGACCCCGCTTTACGAACAGCTCGCCGAACCGGGCCCGCTCCGAGGCGACCCTGATGTCGGCCATCACGGATAGCTCCATGCCCCAGCCGACGGCGGCACCGTTGACCGCCGCGATGATCGGGATGTCGGTGCCGAGGAGGGCTCCGGCGGCAGGGGTCAGCCGGGGTTCGGGGCGCGCCGCGCTGGCAGGCCGGTTGCCGGCCTGGACCATGACCAGCTTCACGTCGTCGCCGGAACAGAAGGCCGGATCCGCCCCGGTGATCACCAGGCACCGGGCGCTGGTGGTGCGCACGGCATCTTCCAGCTCGGCATAGGTGGTGTGGGTCAGGGCGTTGCGCGCCTCCGGCCGATTGAGCGTGATTATTCCTACGTCCCCATCGAGCTCATAGCGGATCTCTGAATAGGTCATGGGCGTATCTTAGCGCTCGCTAGGAACGTCACCTCGTGGGCTCCCCTGCGAGCTCGACGCCGGAAACCCGGCGCGGACTCACGGCCGCGACCAGGTCTTCTCACCCGCGAGTTTCCGGCGTCGAATTTCTGGCGGGCCACTAGAGTGGATTTCATGACAAAGGCGAGAGCGACCACGGCGACGGTCGCTCCGGTCAATGGTTCGGTCCGACGGCCAGGCAAGGCCGCCATCCTCCGGGCTGCTATCGAAGTGATGGGTGAGTTCGGGTACGAGGGCGCCTCGATGCGGGACATGGCCTCGCCGCGGGGGTGAGTGTGGCTGCGCTGTACCACCACTTTCCTTCCAAAGTCGAGCTGCTGCGAGAATTCCTGGATGAGGCCTACGACGTCACCATGCGGCGAATGCTCCGCCGTATGGCGGAGGTGGAGCAGACGCCAACGGCGCAACTCGACGAGCTCGTCGGCACCCTTATCGCCTCCTCTCTCCACGACGAGTTCGCCCGGTTGGCCGCCAACGTGGCCTTTCATGAGTACACCCGCTTGCCGCCGCCGGAACGCAAAAGGATGGACAGGAAGCGCCGCCGCGTCCTCGAGCTCGCCACCGGTGTGATCGAAGCAGGCGTGGAAAGCGGCGAATTCGGTGCATCGGATCCAAAAGAGGCGGCCCGGGCGGTGTTGACGCTCGCGTCGTCGCTCGTCGGGCCTTTTGATGAAATGAATCGGTCGATGCCCGAAGTGATCGAGCTCTACCAGGGCTTTGCGCGCAGCATCGCGATAGCGCCGCGCTCGTCGCCCACCTGAGCACCACTTAGCGAACGTCCAGTTAGAGGTTGTGACCCCGCCCCGGCCCGTGATATGTTCGGCCTGCTGCAGAAGGCATCACTTGTGGTACCAGGGGATATCAGCGTCGTCATCTAACGCGGGACACAAGCACAGGAGCGCTTAGGAATGTGGGATTTCTCTACCGAGCCGGAGTTTCAGAAGCAGCTGGACTGGGTGGCGGATTTTTGTGTTGCCGAAATTGAGCCGCTCGATCTGGTCTTTCCAGGCTCGGTCCGATCCAAGGACCCCAAGATCAAGGCCCTGGTCGATCCGCTCAAACAACAGGTCAAGGACCACGGCCTCTGGGCCCTCTTCCTGGACGAGGAACTCGGTGGACCGGGTTTTGGTCAGTTGAAGCTGGCGCTCCTCAACGAGGTCATCGGCCGCTACGGTTCCGCCCCGGGCATCTTCGGATCGGCCGCGCCCGACACCGGCAACATGGAGATTCTGGCCGCCTACGGCACCGACGAGCAGAAGGAGCGCTGGCTCAAGCCCCTCCTCAACCAGGAGATGTTCTCGGCCTATTCCATGACGGAGCCGCAGGGGGGGTCAGACCCCAATCTGTTCAAGACCCGCGCCGTCCGCGACGGGGAGGAATGGGTCATCACGGGCGAGAAGTGGTTCACCAGCGCGGCTCGCTCCGCGGACATCCTCGTGGTCATGTGCACCAACGGGATGTTCATCGTGCCCAGGGACACCCCGGGGGTCGAGATCCAGGACATCCCCCGCAATCACAACCACATCATCTATGACGACGTGCGGGTACCGCTCGATTCCTTGCTCGGCCCCGAGGATGGGGCCAAGGTCCTGGCCCAGCGCCGGCTGGGCGGAGGCCGCATCCACCATGCCATGCGAACCATCGCACAGTGCAAATACGCGTTCGACATCATGTGCGAGCGGGCCCTGAGTCGAGAGTCGCACGGGAAGCTGATTGCCGAGCATCAGATGGTCCAGGAGGCCATCGCCGACTCCTATGCCGACATCAACATGCTGCGCCTGCTCGTGATATGGACGGCGTGGAGCATTGACAACACGAGCACCCGGGAAGCCAGGACCCAGATCGCGGCGTGCAAGTACACGTGCGCCCGGGTGCTGCGGGAGGTGTCCTACCGGGCGCTGCACATCATGGGCTCGCTCGGCACCACCAACCTGACCCCGCTTCGGGATATGTTCAACGGGTCCCCGACCATGGGCATCGCCGACGGCGTGGACGAGGTCCACAAGGTGACGGTGGCGCGCAACGTCCTGAAGGAATACCGGCCCCAGCAAGGAAAGTGGCCAACCGAATATCTGCCGACCAAGCGGGCGAAGGCCCGCGAGAGGTTCGCCGATGCCTTCGCGAAGGATCCGGACCTCCTCAAATACGCCGACCGGATCGAGCAGTACATCACCATGCAATCCTGACGCCCGGCGCCTGGAGACTGGAGAAAGGAGTCGCGCCCAATCACCGGAACGCGAGGGCGCTCCACACCATGGTAAAGATGCGAAGGAATCCCGAGGACGACTACATGCATCGTCCCGAGGCGGCCGGCAACTTCAACGAGAGCCGCTACTACAACTGGTTCGATCCCTCGGCCGGCATGGGCGGCTGGGTGCGAATGGGCAACCGGGTCAACGAGGGATACGCAGAGTTGACCATCTGCCTGTACCTTCCTGATGGCCGGGTCGGGTTTATGTTCAAGCGCCCGCGGATTACCACCAATGACGCCCACGACGCCGGCGGGCTGAAGTTCGAGGTGGTGAAGCCGTACGAGGAGCACCGGGTCACCTACGAGGGCCGGATATGCATCCTGGAACAGCCTCGCGAAATGTCCGACCCTCGGGCTGCGTTCCAGAACAACCCGCATGTCGACGCCACGATCGACCTGGTCATGACCGCGGTCGCCGCGGCCTGGGGCGGCGAGCCAGAGTGGGAAGAGGGCGAGCAGCGGCCCAATATGGATCCCGAGAAGATGTTCGCCCGCGGCCACACCGAGCAGCACATGGCCAGCAGCGGGACGGTAACAGTCGGCGACCAGCGTTGGGACATCACCTCAGGTCTCGGTTTGCGGGACCACTCCTGGGGCCCGCGGTACTGGCAAAACATCTGGTGGTACCGGTGGCTCACCGTGAATCTGGGCCCCGACCTGGGGTTTGCGTGCACCATCTCCGGCACCCAGGACGAGCGGCGATTCACCAACGGGTTCCTCTACGATGGGCGCCGTTACGGCAACAGGGAGTGGGTGCCCATTCGCCAGGTGGAGCTGGAGTCGGACTATGACGCCGAATGGTTCCCGACCAAGAACCGGGCCCGGGTCCACACCGACGACCACGTCTACCTGGTCGAGGGCGACGTGTGGTCCAACATCCCGCTCCGCAACCAGCGCGAAGGCCAGATGACCCGCATCACCGAAGGCATGACCCGCTGGCGGTGCGAGGATCTCGAGGGAGGCGGCCTCTCCGAGTACCTCGACCAGATCGTCGAGGGGTCGCCGGTCGGCACCGCGGTGGGGATCTGAACATTCGGGGGGGCCCGCCGGCGCTGGGGGGCGCTGGCGGGGCGCCGGTTCGGGATGACTGATCCAGTCGGGGGGCCCGCCGGCGCTGGGGGGCGCCGGGTCGGGCCAGCCGTCGATAGGCGTGGTTACTTGTCGGCGAAGAGCTCCTCGGGGAAGTCGGCGATCTTGGACAGCTTCCAGTTCGGGCTGCGCTTCTCGAGGAAGGCCAGTGGCCCTTCGCGGGCATCGGGCTGCTGGGTGGTCCAGCCGAACAGGCGGTGCTCTCGCTCCTGCGCGGCCCGGCGATCCGGCTCGGCCAGGTTTTCGTACACCAGCCGCTTGACGATGGCAGCCGACACGGGCGCGACATTCGCGGCGATGTCGCGCCCCATTTCGAGGCAGGTGGGGAGAACTTCGGCGGCCGGTACCGCGGCCGAAACCAGACCCATGTTCGCAGCCTCCCGCCCGGTGATCATCTTGCCGGTGACCAGCAATTCGAGGGCACGCGAAACGCCCACGACTCTCGGCACCACCCAGTTGGCGCTGAGCTCTGGCATCACGCCCCGGCGATTGAACACGAAGCCGAGCTTGGCGTCCTCCGCGGCCACCCGGATGTCCCATTGCATCGGCATGGTCAAGCCCACTCCCACGGCGGCGCCATTGATGGCCGCGATAATCGGAGTGTTCATCTCCCAGTACTCGCGGGCGTCCTTGACCACGAGCTCGTCCGGTGGAGAACCGGCGGCTCGCCTGCCCCCAAACGTATCGGCACCGGCGGAAAGATCAGCTCCGGCGCAAAAGGCGCGCCCCGCGCCCGTCACGACAATGGCCCGGATGTCCTCGCGACGGTCGAACGTGGCGATGGCATGCCTGACCTCGAGGCCGAGACGCCCGGTGTAGGCGTTCATCCGCTCCGGACGGTTGAACGTCACCGTGGCGACGCCGTCCGCCTCCTCTGTCAGGATCGTTTCGTAGTCCACCCGAATCCTCCCTCCCTCGGTAGCGAGCCTAGACAATCCCGGGGGCGGCAGCCGTCCGGTCAGGCCGCCCGGTTCCAGCCCCCATCGACCGGGATCACGGTACCCGTCACGTAGTCGGAGAGATCAGTGCAGAGGAACTCCACTACCTTGGCGCAATCCTCGGGCTGACCGTTGCGCCGCAAGGCGATCTCGGGGTTGCCCTCGCTGCTTCCCGGGCGGGCACCGACCAGCTGGACGATGCGCGCCGTCTCGATCACGCCCGGCGCGATGCAGTTGGCGTTGATGCCATAAGGCCCGAGCTCTTGAGCGAGGTAGCGCGTGTAGTGGGCGATGGCCGCCTTGTTGGCGCCGTAGTGGGCGTATCCCCCACCGATGCCGGCAACCAGGCCGGCGTAGGAGGCGACCGTCACGATCCGGCCGGAACGCTGTTCCTTCATGACGGGGGCCACGGCGCTGCAACTGTGGACGGTTCCGAAGAAGTTCATGCCGGTGACCAGGGCCAGCAGGTCAGGGGGGACCAGCGTCGCAGTGGTCTCCCTCGGCGTGCCGCGTCCTCCCCCGGCGTTCGCCACCAGGATGTCGACCCGGCCCCAGGCCGCGGTCACCTCGTCCACCATGGCGAAGACGGCGTCCCTGTCGGCGATGTCGAACTCGAATCCGAGGGAGTCGCCGCCACCGGCCTTGATCTCGTCCACGGTGGTGTCGGCGGTCATGGCCTCGGCCTCGGCCTCGAACTCCTCGTAGGACTTGAGATTGAGATCGCAGACCACAACCCTCGCGCCCAGCCCGGCGAGCCGGCGGGCATAGGCGCGGCCCAAGCCGCGTGCTCCCCCGGTGACGATGGCGACTTTTCCGTCAAGCTTGGCCATGGCTCCTCCTGTCGGTAGTGGCTGGTCAGCTCCGCAGCCCGGACTCGGCCGGCTGTCTCGCGGGCGTCTTGAACGCGGGAATCACTTCTTCCGCAAACAGCCGCATCGACGCCTGACGTTTGGCCATGCTGCTCGGGCGCCAGAAGTCACACATCAGGTGGGTGCACTCGAGGGCGTCGACCTGTCGCCGGATGGCCTCGATGACCGTCTCCGGAGATCCGGCGATCACCAGACCTCGCTCGCACAGGCTCTCGTAGCTGAGGCTGCCGTAACGGCCGGGATTGTTTTGTAGCCAGTACTCGTAGCCCGCCTGGTCCTTGGCGGGCCCGGGCGACTTGTAGTCGGGTGCGGTCGTTCGGGCCGTGTGGTCCCAGAAGGCCAGCACCCTCGGGCCGGCCTCCTCTCGGGCCAGGTCGTCGGTCTCGGCCACATAGACCATGCGCAGCGGGACGATCCCGCCCCGCCGGACGGTGGTACCGGCCCGGGCCGCGGCGGCCCGGTAGCGCTCGACCTGGGCCCGACCGACCTCGAGAGGCTCACCGATCTGCATGGCCGGATAGTCGTGCTCGGCCGCCCAATCGACCGAAGCCGGGCTCTGAGCCGTCACCCACACCGGCGGATGGGGACGCTGGACCACGCTCGGGGCGATAGCGGTGGGCGGGACCGAGATGTACTCGCCCTGATAGTCCATCCGACCGTTGGTCCAGGCCTGGATCACCGCGTCGTGGATCTCGTTGAAGAGACCACGCGTCAAGGCCGACTCGATCTGGAAGGAATGCAACTCGTGGCCGGTGATGCCGCGGCCGATCCCCCATTGGAACCGGCCGTGGGAAAGGAGATCGAGCATGGCTCCCTCTTCCGCCACTCTTAGCGGGTGGTGGAACGGCAGCACGTTGATGCCACACCCGAGCTTGATGCGGCTCGTCGACGCGGCGACGGCCGCCATCATCAGATTGGGTGACGGGAGCATTGAAAAGGTGGCGTCGAAGTGGTGCTCGGCCAGCCATACGGCATCGAAGCCGAGCTCTTCGGCGAGCACGGCCTCTTGCAGGATGGCGTCGAACACCTCGCGCTCGGTCCCCTGACCGAGGGTGGGACCGATCAGAAACACAGCGAAGTCCATGGCCATTCCTCTTCAGGCGCAGGCTCAACCCGGCGCCAACGACGATCAGTGCTGAGCCACCCTAACCGATCACGCGCCCCCTCAGACGGTGGCGAGCGGGATGGCACAGCCCGCCACCTCCGCCCGGGTTCGGAACACCGTCCCTCCCCGACTCTCGTCATCGCGGTTGTCGGCCGTGACAATGAAGAGGTCGCGACCGTCGCTGCCCCCAAAGCACAGGCTCGTCACCATCCGGGCGGGCACCTCGATCCGCCCGATCTCCTCGCCGCTCGGCGAAAAGCCCCGCACCGAGCCCGAGCCGGAGACATCCGCGACCCACACCGTTCCGGCTTCGTCGACCGCGAGCCCATCGGGTGAGAGGTCATCGCGTTGAACCAGGAAGCGCCGACCGCTGGCCGTACCGTCGGCGGCGTAGTCATGGGCCCAGACCCCGTTGACCGGGGTATCGCAGTGATAGAGGACCGAGCCGTCCGGGGAAAAGCCGATGCCGTTGGTCAGCGAGACGTCGTCATAGATCTCGGTCGCCTGGTCGGTGCCGTCGACGCGCCAGCACTCCCCCGGCGTGCGGGTCGCACTCCGGCCAAACGGGTCGGTCCGCAGCGTGCCGCAAATGACGCGGCCGGCGGCGTCGACGGTCAGGTCGTTGAGGCCCATGGCGTCCGGTGCAAACACAATGCGAGTGGCACCGTCCTTGACGTGACAGATGTTGCGGCCGGAGACGACGAGGCCGCCCTCGGCGTGCAACGCGATACCGCCGACACCACGGCGCTTGGGGATCGCAGTCCCGACCGAGCCGTCGGGTGCCAGCCGGTACACGCCGCCGTTGGGGACGTCCGAGAAGTAGAGGTTGCCCTGCTCGTCACAGCACGGTCCCTCGATGAGCCCGTAGCCCCACACCAACGCCTCCAATCCCGACATACCGCCTCCCCCAACCTGGTCTCGCCGGCCGGCAGCCAGCACCTGCGCCCATCTTTTCACAAAAGCCTCGGGCTCCGGCCGGGCGACGGCACCAGCACAGCGGCACCGGTTGAAATAGAGTGGGGCGACTCACAGCCGGCAAACGAAACGGAGCGTGCTGCGATGGAGTTCGAGCAGATCCTGGTGGACCGCCGAGAAGAAGTGATGATTCTCACCCTCAACCGGCCGGAGAAACTCAACGCCTGGACGCCCAAGATGTCGGCCGAGCTGACCGCGGCGATCACCGACGCCAACGACGACGACGAGATCGGCGCCATCGTGGTCACGGGCGCCGGTCGCGGCTTCTGTGCCGGGGCGGACATCAGCGGCCAGTTTGCCGCCAACCTCGACGGGCGCCAGGAGACGACCGACCAGGCACCACCACCGCCGCCAAGGGAAGCCCGGAGTGTCGACTGGATCACCCTCTGTCGCCAATCGAAACCCCTGGTGGCCGCCATCAACGGTCCGTGCATCGGTGTGGGACTTACGATGGTCCTGCCTTTCGACCAGCTGCTCGCCGCCGAGGGAGCCCGACTCTCCCTCCGGTTCGTCAAGATGGGCCTGGTGCCCGAACTGGCGTCGTCGCATTTCATTGTCACGCGGTGTGGGTGGGGTGCCGCGTCGTGGCTGGCCCTGAGCGGGACGACCGTGCTCGCAGATGAGGCCTATCGCCTCAGGTTGGTCGACCGCGTGGCACCCCCGGAAACGCTGCTCGACGAGGCGGTCGCCGTCGCCCGGGAGTTCGGCGGCAACCCGGGGCCGCAGGTGCGCATGATCAAACAGCTGCTGACCATGAACGCCACCGAGGGGGACCTCGCCGCCGTTCAGCAGCGCGAGATCGACGCCATCCAGATCGCCTACCGCTCACCCGAACATCGCGAAGCGGTCACGGCTTTCATGGAAAAGAGAGAGCCGAACTTCCGCCAGGCGGCCGCGAGCTCCTGAGCCGGCTCGTTCAAGTGGTGACGCGGACGACCGTGGTGCCGACCGTCACCCCGCCCAGGAGGTCGATGAAGGCCCGAGGAGCGGCGTCGAGCCCCTCGTAGTCGGTGGTCCAGGGCCGCAGCTGCCCGGAGTGCACCCAACCGGTGAGCTCGGCCCGGGCCTGACCGTAGCGATCCAGATAATCGAAGACCAGAAACCCTTCCATCCGGACGCGGTTGTTGACAAGCAGCCCGGGCACTCCACGCGGACCGGGGCCGGGGTTGCCGGTGTCGTACAGGCTGACCGCCCCGCAACAGGCGATGCGACCGTGCAGGTTCATCCGGAACAGCGCGCTCTCCAGCACCGGTCCGCCGGTGTTGTCGAAGTAGACGTCGATGCGATCGGGTGTGGCCGCCCGCAATTTGGCCCGGAAATCGGGATCCTTGTAGCTCACGGCCGCATCGAGCCCGAGCTCGCTGGTCAGCCGGCCGCACTTCTCGTCGGAACCGGCAATGCCGACGACCCGACAACCCCGAATCTTCGCCAGCTGGGCGACGATGTGGCCTACCGACCCGGCGGCGGCGGAAACCATGACCGTCTCGCCCGGCTTCGGCTGGCCGACCTCGAATAGGCCGAAGTAGGCCGTGAGGCCATTGGTGCCGAGCACTCCGAGCTGGAGGCCGGGATCGGGATCGCCGCCGGCCTCGGCTCCGGTCTCGGCCTCGGACTCGGTCGGGATCAGGGTCAGGGCCGAGGCCGGGTGGACCGAGTACTCCTGCCAGCCGGTTGGTGCGCTGACCAGGGCGCCCGCCGGAAAGGACGGGTCTCCTGATAGCTCGACCCGGGCGAGGCCGTTACCGTTCATCACCCGGCCGGCGACGGGCGGCCCGGCGTAGCTGGCGCTGCCCTGCAGCCCGGCCCGCTGTCCGGCTCCGATCGTGATCGCCAGGGTTCGACACAGGACCTCATCCCCCCGAGGTTCGGGCCGCTCGGCGACCCGGAGCTCGAAGTGGCTCTCGGCCAGCGGGCCGTCGGGCAAGGAAGCGATGATCACCTGCCGGTTGTCCGTCATGGTGGCAACCTAGCGGCCCGGCCCCTTCGCAGACGGCTCCGCTAGCGGCGACACCGCGAGCCGTCTAAAGTGCGCCGCGGTGCGGATATATCGGGAAGTGCAATTATTCACCAGTCCCCCCGGGTCCTGTCGATGACGGTGCCTCGCCTCCGGTTCGGCGTCGCCCATGACTTCCGGTGCCCGCCGGGCAGCGACTACACCCTCCAGGATGTCTACGCTCAGACCCTCGAGCAGGTCGCCCTCCTCGACGGACTGGGTCTCGACCTGGTGTGGTTCAGTGAGCACCATTTCGTGGAGGACGGGTACCTGCCGAGCTTCGCGCCCGTCGCCGGCGCCGTCGCGGCGGTCACCCGACGGGTGCGGATCTCGACGAATATCGCCCTGCTCCCCTTCTCGCATCCGATCCGGCTCGCCGAGGACCTCGCCATCCTCGACCAGCTATCCGGTGGCCGCATGGAGCTCGGCGTCGGGCTCGGCTACGCCCCGCATGAGTTTCGGGCCTTCGGCTTCCCCGTCTCGCGACGAGTCTCGCTGACCGAGGAGTGCGTCGACATCCTGCGACTGGCCTGGTCGGGCGAGTCGTTCAATTACGACGGCAAGCGCTACCACTTCGACAATGTCAGGGTGACGCCAGATCCCGTCCAACCCGGGGGCCCGCCCCTCTGGTTGGCATCGACCAGCCCGGCCAGCGCGGACCGCGCCGTGCGATACAACACAAATCTGCTCCCCCAAGGGGTCCGGGCCATCGTCCTCGACCGTTGGCGAGACAAGACACGGGCCGAGGGTCGGGACCCCGATGACTACCGGATCGGGATCATCCGCAACGTCTTCGTGACCGACGATCGGGACCGGGACTGGCCGCCGTTGCGCGACGCCGAGCGCTACCGGATGAGCGTCTATGCCCGGTTCTTCGAAGAAGCGGGCCTCACCGGCGGCGGTACTCCGTTTACCGAATCAGACCGGATATCGCAGCGCACCATTATCGGCAACGTCGACCATTGTGTAGAAGAACTCGTTAACTTCATCCGGGAGTACGGCCTGACCGACGTGGTGACCTGGGGATCCGCGCCGGGGGTTCAGCCGGCGACGATGACGCCGATGATGGAGCGGTTCGTGACCGAGGTGGCCCCGAAGGTCCGCGCCATCATCGAGGGCTGAGGGCGCGGGCGGCGGGCAGGGCGCGGGCGCCGAGCGCGGCGGCTAGCCTCTGCTGACACCGCTGTCAGCTGGTGCGGTATTTGTCAGGGAGGGACCAAATATGACAGGTGCGTGGCCGATGCGCTTCGGAGTGTTCTTCGCTCCATTCCACCCCGTTGGGCAGAGCCCGACGGCGGCCTTCGAGTACGACCTCGAACGGACCGTCGAGCTCGACCGTCTCGGATACGACGAGGTGTGGTTTGGTGAGCACCACTCCGGCGGGTACGAGATCATCGGCTCGCCTGAGATCTTCATCGCCACCGCGGCCGAGCGCACCAAGCACATCAAGTTGGGGACCGGCGTGGTGTCGTTGCCATACCACCACCCGTGGTTGGTCGCCGACCGGCTGGTTCTGCTTGACCACCTGACGCACGGCCGTCTCATCTTCGGGGCCGGTCCCGGAGCGCTGCCTACGGACGCCTTCATCATGGGCATCGACCCCGTCAACCAGCGACCGATGATGGAGCAGTCGCTCGAGGCCATCCTCGCCCTCCTCCGCACCGACGAGCCGGTGACGCGCCAGACCGACTGGTTTTCCCTGCTGGAAGGCCGGTTGCAGGTCCGCCCCTACACGCAGCCGCATTTCGAGGTGGCCGTGGCGGCGATGGTCTCGCCGTCGGGACCGCGGCTGGCAGGCAAGTACGGAGTGTCGTTGCTGTCGTTGTCGATGTCGGCCGTCGAAGGCTTCGCCGCCATCGGCCAGGCATGGGGTGTCGTCGAGGATCAGGCGGCCAAGGCCGGGCAGCCCGCGCCGGATCGCCGCACGTGGCGGGTGGTCGGCAGCATGCATCTGGCCGAGACGCGCGACCAGGCCATCGAGGACTGCACCTACGGCCTCGAGGACTTCGCCAACTACTTCGGCGGAGGCCCCGGGTTCGTTCCGTTGGGTGGTGTGGTCGACGACCAACCCAAGTCCCCTCGTGAGTTCGTCGAAACCTACGCGTCGAACGGCCGAACCATCATCGGGACACCCGACGATGCCATCGCCTTCCTCGAGGGCCTCCAGCAGCAGTCCGGCGGGTTCGGCACCTTCTTGCTCCTCGGCCATGACTGGGCCAACCGGGAGGCGACGCTCAACTCCTACCGCCTCTTCGCCCGGGAGGTCATGCCGCACTTCCAGGGCCACCTGGCGCCCGCCCGGACGTCGCATGAGTGGGCCATCTCGATGCGAGACCAGGTCTTCGAACGGGCCGGAGCGGCGATCGTGAGCGCCATCAACACCCACGTGGAGGACACGGCCGCGCCCAATGGCGCCGACGAAAAGGTGAGCCAGGAGAGCTGACCAAACCGGTCTCCAGGCGGGCTTCCCCGGCGCTTCAGGTGGTCGGCAGCCGCTTGCCTTTGCCACTGTCGAGCCCGGCACCCAGCGCTGCCGGCGCCACCGGCGCTACCACCGGGCGAAGACGAAACCGTCTGGGCGCGCTTGGTGCTTTGGGCGCGCTTTTGGTGATAATACGACTAAAACCGCGCCCAATCTGGTCAAACGCGCCCAGATTGCGGGCGGTTCCAGCGACTCCGGCAGCGCTCGCCTCACGACGGGTAGCCCCGCCCGCCCGACCGGGGTTCCGGTTCTCAGTCAGGGACGGCGGCCACCTGCCGCGCCAGCAGCGACGCCACCGACTCGGGGTCGAGTCCGAGCACTCCAGTGAGGACCTCGCTGGTGTGCTGGCCCGGCGTCGGGGCCGGCACCCAGTCGGAGTAGTCCCGCTCGCCGTCGAGGCGCGGCGCCATTCCGTCGCACCGCAGAACAGCGTCGTCCGGCCCCGGCAGGTAGGCAAAGTACCGGTCGTAGGCGAGCTGGGCGTCCTCGATCCACTCAGGGGCCCGGAGCACGGGGGCGGCGGGAACACCGTGCCGCTGGAGGGCGCGTGCCAGGTCGATCTTGTCGTGGTCGGCCGTCCAGGCTTCCACCGCGGCGTCCAGCCGGTGGCGGTCGGCATGGCGGGCCGGCATCGAAGCCCAGCCGTCCGCCGACTCCCAGCCCTGTCCGGCGAAAGCACACAACCCCGCCCATTCCTCTTCGTCGGTGACCGTGATGGCGAGCCAGTCATCGGCGCCCCGGCAGCGATACACGCCCCACGGGGCGCAGGCCCGGTCGGCGTTGCCGTAGACGGGCGGCCGGCCGGTCAGCTGCCAATCAACGAACCGGTCGCCGATGAAGGCAATGCCGCACTCCTGCAGGGTCAGCTCGACAAAGCACCCTTCGCCGGTGGCATCCCGGCGGCGCAGAGCGGCCAGGATGGCGGCCGCCCCCAGATTGCCGGAGATGGGATCGAGGATGCCTTTGGAAGTCACCCGGGGTTCGAATTCGCTGTATCCCATCAGGGCATTTAGCCCGGTCAAGGGCTCGGCACTCGGTCCCGTCGCCAGGTAGTCGGAGTACGGCCCCGACGTGCCGAATCCGGAAATGCTCGCATACACGATACGCGGATTGGCAGCCCGCAACTCCGGATATCCCAGTCCGAGGCCCGGCATGCTCCGGGCGCTCAGGTTTTCGACCACCACGTCGGCTTGGCGGACAAGTTCAAGGAAGACTTCCCGCCCTTCCGGAGTCTTCAGGTCCAGGGCGACGCTGCGCTTGTTGCGGTTGAGCTTGTCGAACAGGGCGGTGCGGAGCGGCGCACCGGCGATTTTCTCGACCAGGATGACGTCGGCTCCGAAGTCACCGAACGTCCGGCCACAGAGCGGGCCGGCCCAGTAGTCGGACAGCTCGAGCACCCGCAGCCCGGCCAGAGGGCGGTCAATCCGGGGGCCGGCCGCAGCCGGGGAGACCGGCCGCGAGCCAGGGAGACCGGCGCCACCGCCTCAGCCGGCCCAACCGTTTCCCCCGTCTGGCCGTCCGGCCCAAGGCCCGGGTGATATCGGAACGGCGGCCCCGGCACCCGGATCGATGCCGGCCCACTGCCCTCCGTCTCCGCCCGGGACGGCCGCCAGAAGCCGCGCTCGCCCAGGTGCCGGTCCTCGAGCACCTCATCGAGGCTCATCAGGTGGCCCGAGGCGACCCGCCACGTCTCCTGGCTTTCCTTGAAGATCCGCTCCTTGGGCCAGTCCCCCAGACCCCGGAGAACGGCCTCGTCAACGGCGTCGAGATCGGCAATGCGTCCGGCATTGACAGATAGCGGATGCCCTTCGGCCAGGTCGGGACGATCGAGCATGTAGCAAAACCGGAACCACATCTGCTCGAGCACACACAGCGAGAACCAGCCGTCCTGGCACGGCCAGAGCCCGATGGGGTAGACGCCCTCGAAGCGGTTGCCATGCCGGCTGCGCACGCGCGACCAGGCCGTCCACATCACATCGGTGAACTGGTGGACACCGGCCAGAGTCTCCAGGATGCTCAGCTGCACCGGCGTCGTCCGGTCCCGATCCTGGGCGACCCGCAGGGTGGCGATGGCTGCGAGGGCGGCCACCGTCCCGGCCTGGTAGTAGGGATAGCTGCCGGGCATGGTCAGGGGCGCCCGCCCGGCATCGCCCATCAGGTCGGTATAACCCCCGTGGGCGAGCAGGGTTGGCGCGGTGGCCTTCCAGTCCCGCCAGGGCCCGTCGAGCCCGTATGGCGTGATGCTGACGGTGACGCCGCCAGGGCGACCGATGTCGAGCAGCCGGTAGCGCTCGACGTCGGCCGCCGGAGCGTCCGTGACCACGACGGCCGCATCCGCGGCCAGGGCGTCGATGGCTCGGCGACCAGCGGCCTCGCGGTAGTCAAAGGTGGCCCGGCGCTTGCCTTCGTTGAGGTACAGGTCGAGCTCCGGTTGAGGGGAAATCCGGCCCGGCGAGGAGACCTTGACCACCTCGTCGCCCGCCCAGCCAAAGACCCGACCGGACCAGGCCGCCGCATCTTCGCGGTCGCTCAGCTCGAGGACCAGCACCGGCCGCGTCCCACTCAGTGCTGCAGAACGAAACTACGCTCACCTGTCGCTGATTCGCTGACCATGGTAAGTCTCGTTTCGCTCGTAATGCTATTCATCAAGGACACGTGAGCGTAGTTTCGCTGCGGAGCACTCAGTCGAAGACGAGAATTGACCGGCCGAAGATCCGCCCCTCCTCGAGATCGGTGGTCGCCTTATTGATGTCCTCGATCGGATAGCGCGCCGTGACGAGGGCGTCAAGGTCGAGGCGGCCGTCGCCATACCAGTCCAGGAACATCGGGAAATCCCGCTCGGGCTCGCACGAGCCGCCCAGGCTGCCCATGAACTTCTTCTCGTTGAGCAGCATGTCGCGAGGGTCGAGTTCGAGGGAAGCTTGCGGGACGCCCACCAGTACGCCGGCGCCACCACGCGTCGCCCCAAACACGCCGGAGCGGGCGGCCGGGACGATCTGCTCCATGGTCGCCTTGACGCCAATGCAGTCAAAGGCGAAATCTACGCCGGCGACGGGGTTACCGAGCATGTCGGTGTGGTCCGGATCTGTGGTCAGGGCCCGCACCTGCTCCACGGCATCGCCGGCGGACGCGTTGACCGTGTGGGTCGCCCCGAAGCGGCGGGCCATCTCGAGCTTGTCGTCCTGCAGGTCGACAGCGATGATCGGATTGGCATTGACGACCTTCGCCGCCACCACCGCGGATAGCCCGACGCCGCCGACGCCGAACACCGCCACGCTCTGGCCGGCCTGGACGCCCGCGGTGTGGTACACGGCGCCGGCACCGGTCATGACCGCACACCCGATGATGGCCGTGACGTCGGTCTTGACGTCCTCACGCAGCGGGACGACGAAGCGCTCGTCCGCGATGGTGTTGTCCGCCCAGGTGAACACGTTTTGCGACACCGCCGTCGTTCCGTCGGGCAGCTGCAACGTCGCCGGCGCCGGCCGGCCCGGCAGGTCCGGGCGCCGCGGCACCCAGGTAACCATGACGCGGTCGCCTTCTTTCACATGAGTGACCTCGCGACCGGCAGCGACGACGACACCGGTCGATTCGTGGCCGAGAACCGCCGGCGCCTGGCGCGGACCGTGCATCTGGTGCAGCTGGGAGTGGCAGACGCCGCTGGCGAACTGGCGGACGACGACCTGCCGTGGTCCGGGGTCCGGCAGCTCCACGTTGTCGACCCGCAATGGGCCCGGGCCAGCGGGGACGACGACGACTCGTGCGGGCGTGGTCATTCGCGGTTGGCCTTTCTCTCGTTGGTGATCCTGTATCGATCACCGCCCAACCGACCCTAGCCGGTCCGGCTTCTCCCCGTCGGGGCCGCCGACAACCCGGTAGGCCTGCAACTCGAACGCCAGGCGGATCCTGCTGAGCCGGCGCGGGGCCCGCCGATTGAACGATCGCTCAGTCTCGGATACCGTGCACAGCCAATCGTTGCACCCCTGATCTGACCAGGGAAAGAGTACTGCGAGGGGGAACATGGCAAGTGCCAGCGCCGGTCCGCTGACCGTGTATCGGGTTCTTGATCTCACCGATGAACGAGGCCAGCTGGCGGGCGCCCTGCTGGCCAGCCTGGGCGCGGAGGTCATCCTGGTCGAGCCCACTGAAGGCTCTCGCTCACGGTCGCTCGGACCGTGGTCGCCGGGGCCGGAGGACAGTCGCCAATCGCTCAGCCATTGGTCCTACAACCGGGGAAAGAAGTCCGTGGTACTGGACCTGGCGACAGGATCGGGGCGTGACACCCTGCGGGACCTGGCAGCAGGCGCGGACGTGTTGATCGAATCGGGCCTCCCAGGTGAGCTCCGGTCGCTCGGGCTCGGCTACCACGACCTGGCCGCCATCAACCCGGCGCTGGTCTACGTGTCGATCACCGCATTTGGGCAGGACGGCCCGAAATCGAGCTGGCCGGCAACGGATCTGACGGTGATGGCCTCGGCGATGACGCTGGCCCTCACCGGCGACGCCGACCGCCCGCCGGTTCGGGTCAGCATCCCGCAGGCCTTTCTGCACGCGGGCGCCGACGCCGCCACCGGAGCCCTGATGGCGCTCCACGAGCGCCGCTCGTCCGGCCTGGGCCAGCACGTCGACGTCTCGGCTCAGCAATCCTGCTTGCAAGCAACGCAATCCACTGTGCTCTCGGTGCCCCTTCGCTGCCCTGTGCCCCAGCGAGCGGCGGGTGGCGTTCGGGCCGGTGACCTCGAGGTCCGACTGGTCTTTCCCTGTCGGGATGGTCACGTGTCGATCACCTTCCTGTTCGGGCCAGCCATCGGACCGTTTACGGCCCGTTTCATGGAGTGGATCTACGAGGAAGGGGGGTGCGACGAGGCCACTCGCGACAAGGACTGGATTGCTTACGGCCTGCTGCTCGCAAGCGGCGAGGAGCCGCTCGACGAATACCGGCGGGTCCAGGGCGTGGTCGAGGCCTTCACCCGCACCAAGACCAAGGCGGAACTGCTCGACACCGCCCTCCACCGGCGCCTGCTGATTGCCCCGGTCAGCACCCTCGAGGACCTCGCCACCAGCGAACAGCTGGCCGACCGGGAGTTCTGGGATTTTGTCGAGGATCCGTCGCTGTCCGACCAGCCCATCCGCGCTCCCGGCCCGATGGCGCAGTTGTCGGCGACCCCTCTGGCCCGGATGGGGCGGCCGCCGCGGCTGGGCGAGCACACCGAATCCGTCACCAGCGAACCGGCCCGGCAGGTGGCAGCTCCGGTGGCAGGCGGCGCCGCCGCCCGCTCGGCCCTGGAGGGCCTGAAGGTGCTCGACCTGATGTGGGTGATGGCCGGACCGGCCATCACCAGGGTCCTGGCCGACTACGGCGCCACCGTGGTGCGGGTCGAGTCGGCGACGCGGACGGAAACGGCTCGGACCATCTCACCGTTCCTCGACAACATCCCGGAGCCCGAGCGATCCGGCCTCTTTTTCAACATGAACGCCGGCAAGTTGAACTGCGCCATCAACGTGGCCAAACCGGAAGCCCGGGGGGTGATCGACGACCTGATCCGATGGGCGGATGTCGTGACGGAATCGTTCTCGCCCCGGGTCATGCGAGCCTGGGGTCTCGGCTACGAGGACATCCGGCGGGTTAATCCCGGCGTGGTCATGATCTCGAGCTGTTTGATGGGCCAGAGCGGACCGCTGGCCGACTACGCCGGCTTCGGCAACCTCGGCGCCGCCTTCGCCGGCTTTTACGACCCGACCGGCTGGCCCGACCGGGGCCCGGCCGGACCGTTTGGTGCCTATACCGACTATGTGTCGCCTCGATATGGCCTGGCGGCGCTCCTCGCCGCTCTGGACCACCGCGACCGCACCGGCGAGGGCCAGTACATCGACCTCTCCCAGGCCGAAGCGTCCATGCAGTTCCTCGGCCCGATCATCGTGAGCCACGCCATCGGCGGGACCGGAAGGGGACGGCAGGGCAATCGCGATGCCGACCTGGCGCCGCACGGGGTGTACCCGGCTGCCGGCGACGACCAGTGGATTGCGATCGCCTGCCAGTCCGATCAGCAGTGGAAGGCCCTCTGCACCTTGCTCCGCCGCCCCGACCTGGCCGGCGATCCGGGCTTGACGTCGGTGGCCGGGCGGCTGGCCCGCGCCGACGAGGTCGACGCCGAGCTGGCCCGGTCGACCGCCACTCTCAATGCCCAGACCGCGGCCCGGCTCCTTCGGAGCGAGGGCATCGCCGCCCATGCCGTTCAGAGCAGCCTGGAGTGCTTCACCGACCACCAGCTCCTCCATCGCGGCCATTTTGTCCTGATTGATCACGAGCTGCACGACGTGGTGCACGTGGAAGGCCCGAGGTTCAAGCTCTCTCGAACGCCGGGGTCCGTCCAGGGGCGCATCGCCGCCGTGGGCGGCGATACCTACGCCGTCCTGTCGGAAATGCTCGGCTACGGCGAGGACCGGATCACCGATCTGTATGCGGCCGAAGCCCTGGAGTGAGGGACGGGTCGGCGCCGGCTAATGGGCCGGCCAGAAACTCGACGCCGGAAACTCGGCAGTCAGAACGCCTGGTCGCACGACGACACCAGGCTGCGAGTTTCCGGCGTCGAGTTCGCAGGCAGCCCGCTAGAGCCGGAACCGGATCCCGCAGATCGTGACCGTATCGTCCTCGACCGGCAACCCCCGCTCCGCCGCGGCTGCCAGCGCGGCGGCGGCGTCGACCGCCACCAGATCGACACCGACGATGGTGTCGCCGGATTTGGCCGGCCCGTCCGCTCCGGGTGGCAGGAAGCGGATGACGGCGTTGTCGAAGGGCAACACGGGAACATCGTCTTGCGCCTCGACGGGAATTTCCGTGATCTGGCTCCAGCGGGCGGCGACCCGCTCGGGATCGGTCGCCTCCAGGTCAAGGCCGCGAATGCCGTCGACGATCTCGGTGCGCCTGGCCTTCTGCCAGTCGGGACCCGCCGGTTCCCATGGCCCAAAGGGATCTTCACCCCCCTGCTGCCAGTCGATCTCGAAAAACGAGCCGCCGGTGTCCCGGGGATGCAGCTGCATCACGTGGTAGCTGTCCCCCTGAGACCGGATGGGGGTCCGTATGCCAAGCTCGTCCACGCGCTGGCGGACGGGCCCATCGTCATCGGTGTGGGTGATCACCATGTAGCCACCGTCACCGCCGCGCCGGTCGAGCTGGCGGCCGGCCGCCGTGCCCTCCTGCACCGGCGACACGACCTCGATGAATTGCGTCCCGACGGGCAAGACGGCATTTTGCAGCCCGAAGGTCGCCACCCCCGGATCACGGTAGGCGACCTCGAGGCCGAACGTGGCGTTCAGGTCGTCGAGAACGTCCTCGAGATTTCGCGCCACGAGGGCTACCTGGCGGAGCCGGATCCACATTTGTCGGACCTCCTGTGTGCTTGTCGGCTCTGTACTTCTTGTTGGCCGGGGGTTCAGTTGCGAGCAAAGTTTGGTGGCCGTTTCTCGACGAAGGCCCGAAACGCCTCTGCGGTGTCGGCGCTCGCCGACACGACCATATGCCGTTCGGATTCGACGGCGATGAAATCGGAGAAGCTCATGCGTTCGGCCGCCAGGTAGTTGGCCTTCATGGTCACGAGGGCGCGGGGCGAGGCGGCCAGCAGCCGCTGCACGATGGCCTCGGTCTCATCCCGGAAGGAGTCGTCAGGGAAGACCCGCGCCACCAGGCCGATCCGGAGGGCCTCGTCGGCGCCGAACCGGCCGGGCAGGAACGACAGCTCGCGCGCCTTGGCCGCGCCGACCACGCGAGGGAGGGTCCACGGCAGCCCCATGTCCCCGGCGACGGCGACGTCGAGAAAGGCGGTGTTCATCTTGGCCGAGGCGGCCATGACCCGCAGGTCGCAGGCCACGGCCCAGCCGAGACCCGCTCCGGCACAGGCCCCATTGATGGCGGCCACGGTCACGGCGGGGATCTCGTGGAACAGGGTGGTGACCTGGAATTGTCGGGCCGACAGGGGCTCGTCCGCCTCGCCGGAGGTGAAGTGGGTCAGGTCGGCACCCGGGCAGAACCCCCTGCCTTCGCCGGTCAGGACCAGCACCCGGATGCTGCTGTCGGCGGCCAGGCCCGTGAGCGCCTCGTAGGTCTCCCGAAGCATCTGGTTGGTCATACCGTTCAAACGATCAGGCCGGTTGAGGGTGACCCGGGCCAGGCCGCCTTCGGTCTCGCAGCGGATGGTCTCGTAGCTCGCCCCGGCCATCAGTCGGCCCCTGCCGTCACCGATGCGCCGGCCCCCTGGAGAAGGCCTGCGGTCTCCTGGAGAATGACAGCCTTCTGCTGGTTCGTAAACGCCTGTAGATGTCGCATATGGGCGAAGCGGAGGTGATCCCGTCCGATGCCGTCCATCTTGTCGAACCAGTCGTCCTCACCGAGCATCTCGCCGAGCCGGGGCGAGTTGCGATGCAGCATTTGCGGATCCACTTTCTTCGGCTCGAGGCTGCGCAGGATGCCCCGATTGAAGTGCCAGTGCAGCGTGACCCGTTCCCCGGGCTCCGAGCGCTCACCCTGCCAGTGCCACAGGGCTTCGGTAAAGAAGACGACCGATCCTTTGGGCATCTCGATCGGAATACCCCCCTTCACGTCCTCACCGGGCCGTGGCGGCCGGCGTAAACGATGGGTACCCGGGACGACCCAGGTCGGGCCCGAGGCCACGGTCCAGTCCTCGAGGGACCAGACGCCCACTCCGGTGAGGGCGTACTCCGGGTAGGGTTCGGGCACCTGGGCGTAGTCGTTGTGCAGCGGAATCGAACCCGGGCCGGGACCCCGGCGGATGGCGGACAGCGAGGCGATCACCGCCCCCCGCCCGAGCGATGCGTCGATGAGGGTCATCAGCTGCGGGTGCTGGGCCAGCAGCTCAAACGGCCGGCCCTGGTAGAGCATCCACTGGAGGGACGAGACGCTCTGATCGGAAAGGGCCTGCAGGGTGGCGTCGCGGAGCTGGTCGGCAAACTCGGGGGAAATCGCCGTTTCCAGCACGGTGTAGCCCTGCTCCTCCACCTCGGCCACGTGGCCGAGCAGGCCCTGCCGGGAGGCCCGGTGGTAGAGGTCAGGGTTCTCGACGGTCCGCCGGCCGAGATGATCGTGAAGATGGGCCAGCACTTCGGCGGCGCGAGGGTCCTCCATGCGCCCTCTGATGGCCAGGGCGCCGGTCCCGAACTGCCGCGCCAGCTCGCGCCCCATCGCCGCGGTCGCCCCCGGGGCGGTGAGCCCGACCCGCTGGGCGGCGGTGAGGGCCGCCTGGTAGTCGCCCTCCACGACCATGTCGGCGTCAGGGCGGGTCTCACGCCCCACCGTCAGCGATCGCCCGTCGAAGGAGAAGCTCCAGCTGGCGACGTCGTCCGGAAAGCGCAGGTGCGGCGGGGCGTCCGTGAAGCACTCACTCACCGAGAACGGGCCCACGCCGGGATGGGCCTGGATCGCACGTTCGAGATAGGCCCGAGCCTCAGCCAGCCACTCGTCGCTCAGAAACTCGAACTGATGGGGCAGCGTGTACATCCGTCCCTCCCGGTCCTGCAGCCGCTGCGCCCATTCCAGCACAACCGCACCACCGGCGTCGCGGGGCCGGGGCTTGCGCCGTCCGGGCGCGTCTGACTGAGATCGGGGCCCCGGCCGGGTGCGCTGGTCGCTGATGAACGCTATCGAGAGAAGGGTTGGGCGTGATGCCGACAGACCACTCGTATTACGAGAGTCCACTGGAATACACCGACATCATTTACGAGGTCGAGCCTCCGTTGGCCCGGATCATCCTCAATCGTCCGGAGAAAATGAACGCTTTGCGCCACCAGCTTCGAGGCGAGGTGTTCCACGCCCTGCGGGTCGCCGAGACCAACCCGGACGTCTCGGTCATCATCATCAAGGGGGCCGGCCGGTGCTTCAGCGCCGGGTACGACCTCGGGGCGGGCAACCAGGGGTATGAGCTCCCCGACGTCGGGCCGCTGGTGCCCGGGCCCGGCCAGTGGCCGCGGCACCTCAACGCCGGCTACTTCATGATCTGGGACCTGACCAAGGTGGTGATCGCCCAGGCGCACGGATATTGCCTCGCCGGGGGCAGCGAGCTGGCGTCGTACTGCGACCTCTTCGTCGTGGCCGACGACCTGCAGATCGGGTACCCGCCCGTGCGGGACATGTCGCCCCCCGACAACTGCTGGTTCCCCTGGCACCTTCCGATGCGCAAAGCCAAGGAGATGATCTTCACCGGCGACGCCCTCTCCGGCAAGGAAGCGGTCGAGCTCGGTCTGGCCAACTACTCGGTGCCCGAGGCCGAGCTGGACGAGTTCACGACCAAGCTGGCCCAGCGGGTGGCGCTCGTTCCGCCCCAGATCCTGGCCATGTCCAAGCGCCAGATCAATCGCACCTACGAGATCATGGGCATCCGCACCGCGCTGTCGGCAGGCAACGACATCATGGCGCTCTCGGGGTCACAAAGAATCGAAGGCGGATTCATCCAGACCTTGCGCGAGAAGGGCCTGCACGCCGCCCTCGAAGAGCGCCACGCCCGCTGGGGCGACTACTGATCCAGATCCCGCTCGTCGGCAACGCCGACCTCCCATCGCTAGCCATGCCGGCCTGGGGTAGCTCCCGGACCCTCCCGGGCCTCCATGTCGGCGCCAACCGTGACGGCTGGAGCGCAGGCCACTAGGCTGTGGTCGTTCGACTTGCTAAAGGGGGACGCGCGCCCATGGCTACAACGACAGTGATCCGAGGCGGAACGGTCGTCGACGGGACCGGAGCGCCACGGCGCCGGGCTGATGTCACGATCGAGGGCGGGCGCATCGCCGAGATCGGCGACCACCTTCACGGCGACGTCGAGCTCGACGCCGGCGGCCACGTCGTGGCCCCGGGTTTCGTGGACATCCACACCCACTACGACGCTCAGGTGTTCTGGGATCCCGCCCTCACGCCGTCGTGCTTCCATGGCGTGACGACGGTCGTGGCGGGCAACTGCGGCTTTTCGATCGCGCCGACGCACAGCCGCGACCGGCAGCTCATTGCCAACACCCTGCAAAAGGTTGAGGACATGAACCCGGCCTCGCTGATGGCGGGCATCCCGTGGGACTTCGAAACGTTCCCCGACTACCTGCGCTCGGTGGAGCGACGGGGCACGATGATCAACTTCTCGGCCTACGTCGGCCACACGCCGGTGCGTATGTGGGTGATGGGTCCGGACGCGGCGGAGCGGCCGGCGACCGCCGAGGAGATCCAGAAGATGTCGGCGGTGGTCGCCGAGGCCATGGATGCGGGCGCGGCCGGTTTCGCGACCAGCTTTGCCATCACCCATCTCGGCGCCGACGGCCGGCCGATTCCCAGTCGGCGGGCCGCCCGGGACGAGATCGAAGCCCTCTTCCGGGTCGTCGGTGCCGCCGGCCGGGGCGTCGTCGCGGTCAACGGTGGCGACGCCATGTCGTTCGCCGAGGCCTACCAGCTGCAACCGGAGATCGGTGCGCCGTTCACCTACACGGCCCTGCTCACCTTCGGGAACGGCGCCCACATGCGGATGGTGGACATCCACCGGGCCGGCGTGGCGGCGGGAGCCGACGTCTGGCCCCAGGTGTCGTGCCGGCCCCTGACCTTCTCGATGTTGATGACCGAGCCGTTCGTACTCAACACCAATCCGGTCTTCGCCCAACTGTCCAGTGGCGGCCTGGAGGGGCGCCGGGCGGCCTTCGCCGACCCGGCCTGGCGGAAGCAGGTGCGCGAGCGCTGGGAGGCGCAGAGGGCATCCCGCCGCGGTGGGAGTCGTTTGAGATCCTCATGTCGGACGCCAACCCGCAGCTGGTCGGGCGCAAGCTGTCCGAGCTGGCCGCCGAGCGCGGCGGCGACCCCCTCGACGTGCTGCTGGACGTCACCCTGGAGGAGCCGGAGCTCGCCCTCCGGGTCCGTTCGATCCTCGCCAACGACGATATGGACGGCATCGCCGGGCTCCTCCGCGAGGAGCAGTGCACCCTGGGCCTTTCCGACGCCGGGGCCCACGTCGGTCAGCTCTGCGATGCCCCGCTCCCTACCGACCTGCTCGGCAACTGGGTCCGGGAACGCCAGGTGCTCACCCTGGAGGAAGCCATCCACAAGCTCACCCAGGTCCAGACCCGCCTCTTCGGTTTTCCCGACCGCGGCGTGCTGGCTCCCGGCATGGCAGCCGACGTGGTGGTGTTCGATCCTGACCTGGTCGCGCCCGGCCCGCTCCGGCGGGTTCGCGACTTTCCGGCCGACGGGGAGCGGCTCACGGCCGACCAGCCGTCCGGAATGCGCCACCTGCTCGTCAACGGCGAGGTGGTCCAGCGAGACGGCCAGCTGGATGCCGACGCCGCCGATCGACGTCCGGGTCAGTTGGTGCGCCCGGCCCCGCGGAGCTGACGGGGCGCCAGTGACCGATCTCAGCACCGGCCTGGCGAGATTCCTGACCGATCACTTCGGACAGGACTACACCGTCAGCAACGTGAGCGCCTCGTCAGCCGGTGCGCGCCGCGGCAACGTACTCTTCGATGCCAGGAGCGACGGCTCGACGCTGCACCTGGTGGCGACGATCCTGCCGACGGCCGATATCCAGATCAACCCGATCACCGCGGAAGCCGGCGTGCGTTTGGTCGCCGAGGAGCACGGGGTGCCGGTCCCCCACGTCCACGCGGTCTGCACGGACCCGTCGTACGCGGGCGGCCCGTTCTTTCTCTCGGAGCGCATCGACGGCGAGTCGGTGCCTCGTCGCGTCCTGCGCCTGGTGCAGAGTGAGGGGATCGGCGACACGGTGGCCACCCAGCTGGGCGAGGCGCTGGCCCACCTGCACGCCGCCGACCCGGCGCTGGCGCCCGCCGAGCTCAGGGACGACCCGTCGGAGAATCCCGCGGAGACAGCGCTGCAGACCGCCGAGCAGGGAGTGGCCGACCTGCTCGTGCCCCGACCGGCCATGGCGATGGGTCTGCGGTGGCTCCAGCGCCGCCTGCCAGGTCCGCCGCCAAAACGGACGATCGTCCACACCGACGTTCGCAACGGCAACATCATCGTGAGCCCGAAGGGCCTGGTGGCGGTGCTCGACTGGGAAGGGACGGTGCGCCACGGCGACCCGATGCAGGATCTGGCCTGGCCGGCTCTGCGTATGTGGCGCTTCCGCGAGGACAAATCCGAGATCGGTGGCTTTGCCGACCGGGAACCGTTTGTGGCCGGCTACGAGCGCGCCGGCGGAACCTTCGACGAGGAGCGCTTCGAGTGGTGGAAGGTGCTCGGCACCCTCCGCTGGGGACTCGGCCTGGCCGGCCAGACCCACCAGCACCTCAACGGCGAGTTCCCCAACATCGTGATGGCCGCCAGCGGCCGTCGGGTGCCCGAACTGGAGTGGGACCTGCTCATGCTGGTCCGGCCGTCGGGAGCGCGCTCGTCCGCAACCTGACAGGGTCGGCGCCGCCGGCGCCGCTCCTGGCCGCCGGCGCCGCGGCCAGGTCTGGGGGCCTCAGCCGACCTGGGCCGGCGTGGACAGGCTCACGACCTGTCCGGCGCGGGCCGCGGCGTATCCGTCTTCGGCCGACCAGGTGACGTGGCCATTGACGATCACCGTGTCCACGCCGACCGAATGGCGGATGTAGCGGAAGCCGTCACCCGGCAGGTCTGACGCCCCGACCTCCTCGCCGCGGTCGATCGAGGCGGGGTCGAATACCACCAGGTCGGCGGCATAGCCGGGGTTGAGCAGGCCACGATCCCGTAGCCCCCAGGCCAGGGCCGGCTCCAGGGTGAGCCGCCGCACGGCTTGCTCGGTCCGCATGACCCCCGCCGACCGGACGAACTGGCTGAACAGGTAGCCCGTGTCGCCGTAGGTGGCAAAGGCCTGGACGTGGGCCCCGGCATCAGAGGCGCCGATAAGCACGTTGGGATGGGCCAGCATCTCACCCACCGGCCCCACGTCGATGTGACCGAGGCCGTCGTTTTTGAACTCGGTCTGGAGATCCTCGGACAAGGCAATGTCGATCATGACGTCGACCGCGGTCGTCCCTCGCTCATCGGCCAGTTCGCTCAGCCGCCGCCCCACCAGATCACGATTCTCGGGCCTGGCCACGCCGCGGACGTAGGCGTGGTCGAGCCGGCGCCGCAAGGCGGCGAGCTCCGGGTGATCGCCGCCCGGCATGGCCTCGGACACCAGCTGGGCGCGGGTGTCGGGGTCCGAGAAGGCCGCAATCTTCTGCTCGAGGTCAGGGAGGCTGAACACCCGGCCCCATGCCGGCAAAGCAGCCAACATGAAGTTGCGCTCCCGGAGCCGGAAGTTGATGTCGATCGGACGGGTCTGGACCTGGGGCCACACCCGCGCCCCCCGCCCGGCCTGCTCCTCGATCCGGCCCAGCACCGTCGGCACCATCTCAGGCGCCCGCGGATTATGGAAGAGCGGCGCCAGCGTGGTCGGTATCCCGTATTCGAGCGAGAGGTCAGCGAGCATGTCGACCCGTTCCACCGTCTTGGCGGTGTCGTAGAACTCGTGGACCACCTGGAGAATGCCGTGTCCGGCCGCGCCGAGGGTTGCGGACAGAGCCCGGAGCTCGTCATGGCTGGCGAGCCGGCTCGGGACCGGTTTGAAGTTGTCGTCGACGTCGATGTAGCTGGTCGACAGTCCGCTGGCACCGGCATCCAGGCACTCGGCCAGCGCCGCCTGCATAGCTGCGACTTCATCGGCGGTGGCCTCGCGGTGAAAGGCATCCTCGCCCATCACCCACATGCGCAAGGCGCTATGACCGACCAGCGGCGCCAGGTTGATCCCGATCTTGCCGCGGAGGGCGCCGAGCCAGCCCGAAAAGGACTCCCACTGCCAGTCGATGCCTTCTTCGAAGGCGGCCATGGGCAGGTCTTCGATTTGACGGAACATGCGGCAGAGCCGGTCGCGCTGGCCGGCGTGGAGCGGGGCGATGGTCAATGAGCAGTTGCCGGTCACGACCGTTGTCACGCCATGCTCGAGCTCCGGTTGGGCGAGACCATCCCAGCAGACCTGAGCGTCGAAATGAGTATGGACATCGATAAAGCCCGGGGCGACCGCATGCCCGGCGGCGTCGAGCTCGACGTGGCCCTGCTCCGGAGCGCGGCCGACCCGGACGACCCGTCCTCCTTTTACCCCAACCTCCCCACGGAACGGCGGCATCCCGGAGCCGTCGTAAACGAGGGCGTTCCGCACAACGAGATCGAGCATGGCGACTCCCGTGTTGTCCGATGGGAACCAAACGCCCGGGACGCTAACAGGTATCCACTACCCAACCCAATTTGTCGATTGGGTATGGCTCAGCCGAGCACGCTCATGAGGGGGGCCACCTGGGCGGAGTCGACGAACTCCTCGATGGCGGCGATGCGGCCGTCTTTGACCTCATAAAGAAGACAGGCCGGCAGATCGACGGCGACGCCCTCGGGAGTGGTACCGAACAGCCGGGTGGTCAGCACGAACCCCGTGTCGTGCACGAAGCAGGCTTCAACATCGATGCGATAGCCGTCCAGCTTGCGGAGTTTGCCGACTTCGTCGTGACGCATATTGAAGTAGTCCGCGCCCGACATTTCGGTCACGCCGGGGGCGATATTGACCCGGAACGTGATCTCCGGCGCGTACAGCCCGGCTATGCCTTCATCGATCTCGCCAAAGACGTCGTCGCGCAAACGCTCGGCGATGGCTCTCACGCCTTCCTGGTGTTCACTCATCGGCTTCTCCCGTTGGCCTCTCGACGAGCTCGCCGCAAACCCGATAACGTTCGTGATGCTACCAAGTGTGGGGCGGCCCGGACCGGAGGTTGGCTGGAAATGGCTTACGAGATCATCCGCTTCTCCTACAACGGCGCGGTTGACGCCGACGGTCATGTCCTCGAGCCGGGCACGCTGTGGGAGGAGTATCTCGAGGAGAAATACCAGGACCGGCCCATTCGCATCGTGACCGACGGCGATGGCCTGGAAGAGCTGGAGATCAATGGCCAACGCAGCCAACGCACCCGGGCCGGTTCGCTGGGCCTGATGGGCGCCATGGGCGAAAAGGGCATCAAGCCCAGCGCCGACCGGCGCTACATGGACCACATTCCTTTCGGGGCCGGCAATCCGACGGAGCGGGTCGAGCTCCTCCAGCAGGAGAATCTTGACCGGGCGTTGCTGTACCCCACCATCGGCCTGCTCTGGGAGTGCGAAGTCGACGAGCCGGAGATCACGCTCGCCTACCAGCGGGCCTACAACCGGTGGATCGCCGACTTCTGCCGGGACAGTGGCGGCCAGCTCGTGCCCATCGCCCACCTGACCCTCCTCGACCCGGAGCGCTCAGCCGACGAGCTCGAACGAGCGGTCGTAGACGGATGCAAGGGCGGGTTTGTGGCGCCGTTCACTCACAGCCAGAAACCCCACGGCCACCCGGACCACGACCCGCTCTGGGCCCGGGCCGTGGCTCTCGGTGTCCCGCTCGCCATCCACCCCACCTTCGAGCCGCTCAAGAACCTCCCGCCGCGGTTCACCGCCGCGGAGCTCGGCAAGGGCGCGGGCCTGTACTTCAGCGTCCTCGGCCACCAGGGGTCCGTGCAGGCGCTGTTGTCCTGCATCTGCACCGGGTTGCTCGACCGCTTTCCGGAACTGAAGCTCGGCGTCCTCGAGGCGGGCAGCAGCTGGATCGGCTTCATCCTGGACCGAGCCGATGCCATCTTCGAGACCGGCGTCGGCCAGATGAGCGGGCTCGAGATGAAGCCGAGCGACTACTTCCGCCGGCAATGCTTCATCTCCGGCGACCCCGACGAGACGGCGAGCGTGTACATCTTCGACCACGTGGGCTCACATCAGTTCATGTGGGCCACGGACTACCCGCACCCCGATCACACGGGAAGCTGGGTCGATTCGCTGACTCAGCTGGTGAAGCCCCTCAGCGAGGAGACCAGGGCCCGGTTCCTCGGCGCCAACGTCAACGAAATCTACTCTCTGGTCTAGCCGTCGGGAGAGGGCGGCCGAGGGCGGACCGCGACCGGAAGCGCGCCCGAGGTGGGATCGAGCCCCTAGTGGGCCGGCCAGAAACTCGACGCCGGAAACTCGGCAATCAGAACGCCTGGTCGCATGACGACACCAGGCCGCGAGTTTCCGGCGTCGAGTTCGCAGGCAGCCCCCTAGCCACCCGGGGGCGTTTTCCCTTCGGGGCCGCCGGGCCCGGCTACCCCCGATCAGCGGCCCAATCGGGCCTTGGGGTAGTCGGCATACGACTCTTTGAAGACCCCGGAGTGCAGCAACACGACCGCCGCGACCCGGCCGCTGTCCCCGTCGGTAATGGTCGTGCGAGTCCAGTACGACTCCGTCCGGCGGCTCTGGCTCAGGCCGGCGACTTCCTGCTCGAGGGTGTAGGTCTGGCCCACGAACACCGGTCCGTCGACCAGACGGATCTCCAGGTCCAGGAACAAGCCGAGGGCGGGACCCCGAACTGGCCAGCGAGTGCCGGCCTTGTTGGACAGAACGCTGATCATTTCCATCGGGAGGACGGCCCGTCCCCACGGTGAGCCGGCCCCGCCCTCGGGCGTGTACCAGGGATGAGGCTCGGTGATGCGCGCCAGTTTCTCGGCCAGCGAGAACGGATAGCCGTGGCCGTTTGGGTCAGAGTGATTGACCGACACCTGCAGCGGTTCGTCGCTCCGCATCCCGACCCGCAACTGGTCGACGATGTACAGCTCACCGGGGTCGCCCTGTGAAGCGAGCCGCGCCTCCAGCTCGCTCTGGGCATGATCAGGTCCGATTGACGCCGTTCCGGTGAGCACCGGGGTGCCATCGGCCTTGTGGGCCTCGATCCGGCCGAAGGTTGGAGTGGCGGTGGTCATCGAAGCCTGCACTTGTTCGCCTTCGACCACCATGGTGCGGAAATGGCAGCTGACGCAGCCGTGCTCGAACCAGTCCTGACCCCACAACGCGACCGCCAGCGGGTCGATCTGGCTGAAGTGGGTGGGGGCCTCGATCGGGGCGCCGAGAAGACCGAGCGTGGCGGCCGTGTCCGCGTCGTGCACGCTCAAGTGACCGCCGACTTCCTGGTCCTGCAGCATCTGGGCCGGCGAACGCAGCGGCCCGGTCAGGGTGATCTCGGTGGCGAAGCTGGGCATGGCAGCACTCATGGAGGCCAGCCTAGTCACCTCGCCCGCGGGCGAATCCGGTGCCCGGCGGCGGTCACCGGCCCGCCGCCCACCTTCTTGAGCAAACGATGGTGGATTTCATCACGTGAGCCGGCGACGGCTACGCCGCTCAGCCGGGTGCCGGCCTTGAACGACGATCAACATCATCGTTCAATTCGACGGCACTCCCGGGTTGACGATCTTGATGGTCGCGGCCGGAGGGTCAACGCCGCGGCATTTGCCGAGGTAAACGACGGATCATGTCGAACGCCGTCACCAGGCACAACACGACCCGCCCCTCGGTCAGGGCCTGTTCAAAGGCGGCGTGGTACTCGTCTTCGTTCGGGCATGAAAGGTACAGCAACGGCCGCCTCGAGTTCGGTACGGGGCGGTCCGCCACCTGGACCTCCCTTTTGCCCTCCCCCAACCACCCCGGAAGGCAAAAGCCGACAGTCGTGTCAGATGCACTCCAGTGGGCCGGCCAGGCGCCCCTGCTAAGTTGCGCGACGTGAAACTCTCCACCTCAGTCGCATACACCGGCGATCCTCGACAGTCCGCAGCGCGGGCCCAGGACCTCGAGCGGGCGGGCATCGACATGATCTGGGTGGCGGAGCTGTACAGCTTCGACGCCGTGAGCCTTCTCGGCTACCTGGCCGGGCAGACGGAGCGAGTGGAGCTGGCGTCGGGCATCCTGCCTCTGTACTCCCGAACGCCGACGCTGACGGCGATGACCGCCGCCGGCCTCGATGCCGTGTCGGGCGGACGGTTCGTGCTCGGCATCGGCTCGTCCGGGCCGCAGGTCATCGAAGGGTGGCACGGCGTACCGTTTGACAAGCCACTGACCCGGACCCGGGAGATCATCGAGGTCTGCCGGCAGGTATGGCGACGGGACCGGGTTGTGCACCACGGCAGCGCCTACCAGATCCCGTTGCCCGAGGATCAGGGGACCGGCTTGGGCAAGCCCCTCAAGATCATCAACCATCCTGTTCGCGAGCGCATCCCGGTCTTCGTGGCCAGCCTGGGGCCGGCCAACGTGAAAATGACCGCAGAGATCGCCGAGGGCTGGCTGCCCGCCTTTTTCCACCCGGACAAGGCCCATCAGGTCTGGGGCGACGACCTCAAGGCCGGGCTGGCCCAGCGCGATCCTGAGCTGCCTCCCCTTGAGATCTCGGCCGGTGGCGTGCTGTCGATCTGCGATCGCGACACCGCCCAGCGACTGCGGGAGTCAGGTCGCGGGGGCACGGCGCTGTACGTCGGTGGCATGGGGGCCAAGGGCAGGAACTTCTACAACAACGTCTTCAAGCGCTACGGCTACGAGCAGGAGGCCGAGCAGATTCAGGAGCTGTTCCTGTCGGGAAAGCGGGCCGAGGCCGAGGCCCTGGTCCCGGAGGACTACCTGGCCGCGACCTCAATGGTCGGCGACGAAGGCGAGGTACGCGAGCGAGTCGAGGCCTACAAGGCAGCCGGCGTGACCGTTCTCAGTGTTAATCCCGTCGGCGAGAAGCCGCTGGAGCTCATCGAGAAAGTCAAGACCTGGATCAGCTAGCGGGCCGGCCAGAACTCGGCGCCGGAAACTCGGCAGTCAGAACGCCTGGTCGCATGACGACACCAGGCCGCGGGTTTTCCGGCGACGAGTTCGCAGTCAGCCCACCAGGGCAGCGAGGCGGGCGGCCCAGGCGACATCGAGTCGGCGTCGGGCCGCTCTGGGTGGTAATCTCGATTGACAACTTGATACCGGTGTCGGGTGGGAACTGAGACACCACGCCCAAACGGGGGTGCAAATGACCGAGTACGACGTCCACATCAAGGGTGGAACGGTTGTAGATGGCACAAGGGTGCCGCGCTTCCGGGGTGACGTTTGGATCAAGGACGGGCGAATCGCCCAGATCGGCGGCCGGGCAAACGGCGTCGCCGATCAAGTGATCGACGCCGAAGGGCTGATTGTCGCCCCCGGGTTCGTTGACCTCCATACCCATTACGACGCTCAGATCCGATGGGACCCGTGGTGCAGCATCTCGAGCTGGCACGGCGTGACGTCGGTGGTGCTCGGTAACTGCGGGTTCGGGTTCGCCCCCTGCCGCCCGGAGTTCCGCGAGCGCTCGATGCTGACGATGGTCCGCACCGAGGCCATCCCGCTGGAGGCCATGCGGCTGGGCATGAACTGGGACTGGGAGACCATTCCCGAGTACCTGGACAGCCTCGACGCTACTCCCAAGGGCGTCAACTGCCTGCAGTACATGCCGGTGGCGCCGCTGATGATCTACGTCATGGGGCTGGAAGCCGCCAAGACCCGGCCGGCCACCGCCCGGGAACGCAAGGAAATGCAGCACCTTCTCCACGAGGGCATGGACGCCGGCCTCTGCGGCTTCTCGCTCCAGCGCCTCGGCGAGCACAGCGTGCAGGCCGATTTCGACGGCACACCCATGGTGACCGACACCATGGCCGACAAGGACATCCTGGCGTTGTGCGAAGTTCTGGCCGAGCGGGACGAGGGCTTCATCCAGGTCACCCAGGCCACCGGCAACATCAAGGCCGACCTGGCGTTCGTCGAGAAGATGGCGAAGGTCGCCAAGCGGCCCGTGCTCCACAACCTGGTGTTCGCCGGCCAGGACCCGAAGATCCACACCCGCAGCATGAAGTGGCTCGAGCGAACCAACAACGAAAAGGGTCTGCGCATCTTCGGGCAGGGGGCCACCCTGCGGTCGGGCTTCGCCTTCACGATGGCCGACTGGAACCTCTACGACGCCAGCGAGGCCTGGAACGAGGCCACGACCGGCACCAAAGAAGAGAAGCTCCAGAAGCTGGCGGACCCCGAGATCCGCGAGCGGTTGAAGGCGGAGATCGAGGAAGCCGAGGAACGGCTGGCCCGGGCCAACGCCATCGCTGGACCGATCCCGAACCTCATCGTTCAGGGTGTCAACCGCCAGGCCAACCTGCAGTCCTACGTCGGCAAGTCGGTAGGCCAGATCGCCGAGGAGGAGGGCAAGCACATCATCGACGCCATGCTCGACCTTTCGGTGGCCGGCGACCTCAACGTCGAGTTCCTGGGACCGGAGCGGGGGTCCAACGCCACCAACACCGGCGAACTGATGACCCAGAGCCCGTACACCTTCCCCGGCGTGTCGGACGGCGGCGCCCACACCAAGTTCTTCAATGGCGGCTCCTACACCACCGACTTTCTGCTCTGGCTGGTGCGGGATGAGCAGAAGATGAGCCTGGAGGAGGCCCACTTCCGCCTCAGCGCCCTGCCCGCCCACGCGGCCGGTTTCCGGGACCGCGGCGTTCTCCGTGAGGGTGCTCCTGCGGATGTGGTCGTTTACGAGCTCGAGAGTCTCGACGTGCGGCCGCACTGGGTCGGCGAGGTCGTCAATGACTTCCCCGGCGGCGAGTGGCGGCGGGTCCAGCAGGCCGATGGGTACAAGGCCATCATGGTCAACGGTGAGGTCACCTTCGAAGACGGTGAGTGCACGGGCGCCACGCCCGGCAAGCTGCTGCGCCACGGTCGGGGTTGACAACTTGAGGTAGGCGCCCGGCGGCCGTTCTGGCTGTCGGGCGCTCTGCCGCGGGGGTGAGGTCGCCGGCGCGCTGCGCTGGGGCTGGGCCACCCACTTACCGCTGGACCGGGGCCGCCAGGGGCGGGCCACCCCACTCCGCCTGGATCGGGGTCTGGGGTCGGGCGGGGGGCGGCCAGGCGGGTCAGCCACTCGCCCCGGGACGGCCGTCCACCACGGAGAGTGCCCGGGCGGGAGGCCCGCGCTCTTTCACTGGCGCGCCCTGCGCTTCAACTGGGCCCGATTCGCCGCCAGAGAAGCCGGGCCGGGCCCCCTCGGGGCCTCGACGCCGCGCTCAGCGTGGTCTGGCTGGGGGGATCCCGCCAGGGGAGAGCCGGCGGGATCGCCAACGACGCCCCAAATCGCCCAATCGCCGAATCGCCGAATCGCCGAAACTCGCCCGATCCAGGGGGCGGGCCCGAGCCAGGCGGTGGGCCCGCGGACCTATTCGATCCGGGGGGCCCTCCGCAGATTTCGCCGGATGCTGACCACACAGATGAGCAGGATGATCACCGCTCCGGCCAACGTGGACTGCCGGCCGACCGTATAGATGTGAGGCGAGTGCTTTCCGGCCGCGTACGCGGGCGTGGCGATCGCCCAGACGACGGTGCCGACCAGCGCCACGGAAAGGAGCCGGTGAACGGCCCGCATGCGCTCAACGAGTGCAGCCCGCCCCCCGCTCGGCTGCCGCTGGCCCACGACGTCCCCCCTCATCCGTCACTCCTGAGCTCGGCCTCGCCGGCGAGCACCGCGCCAATCGCGGGCGCCGTGCCCCGCGCGGAACGTTCGATCGCCGAGGTGTCGGTGCCCAGGTAGGCCGCGATTACCCGGGGATCGCGCTGGATCTCGCTGGGAGTACCGACCGCGATGACCCGCCCGGCCTCCATGGCCACAATCCGCTCGGCCAGCCCCATGATGAGCGGGATGTCGTGCTCGATGACGACCAGGGTCAGGCCCATCTGCCGCCTGACGTTGCGGATGACCTCTCCGAGGGCCTCGGTCTCGCGCTGGGCTATTCCGGAGGTCGGCTCGTCCAGCAGTAGCAGGGTGGGTTGGACGGCGATGAGACAGGCGATCTCGGTGATCCGCCTGGTTCCCGTCGAGAGAGCCAGGATCCTCATATCCCGGTAGGTGGTGAGGCCCATGGTGGCGAGCAACTCGTCGGCCTGGGTCGCCTTGCGGCGGTCCCTCCGCCCGCCCAGTCCAAGCGCGGAGGGGATCACCTTGGTGCGATCAACCCCCTCCATGGCCAGCATGACCGACTCGTGCACGGTCATCGTCGGGAAGAGAGCCGCGTCCTGGAAGGAGCGGATCAGGCCGTTGCGAGCCCGCTCCTCGGGCCGGGTTCGGCTGATGTCCTTCCCCTCGAAATGGACCGTGCCCCGGTCCTGGCGGGTGAAGCCGCCCAGGACCTCGAACAACGTGGTCTTGCCTGCTCCGTTGGGGCCGATCAAGCCCAGGATCTCGCCGGCGCGGACCTCGAGATTGACGTCGTCGACCGCGGTGAGGCCCCCGAAGCGTTTGGTCAGGCCGTTGGCGACGAGGATGGGCTCGCCCTCCCCGTGCGGGTGAACCCCGCTCCTGGCCGTGACCGCCAGTCCGACCGCGGCGTCGACTCCCCCTCCCGGTGTGATGGTGCGCTCCGCCACAGGGTCCAGGCCGGCGCGCCTGGCGAGCATGTCGACGATGCGATCCCGGATTGGAGCCAATCCCTGACCGACGCCGCCGGGCAGCTGCACCAGGAGGAAGACCCAGCCGACTCCGGTAGCGAGTGTCTCGGCGTTGTCGAGCGGCAACCAGTGGGGCAGGCCGATCAGATACAGGGCGCCCAGGATGGGGCCGGCCAGAATGCCGAGACCGCCGATGACCGCCGCCGCCGCGGTGGTGACGCTGGCGGTGTCCGGGAAGGCGTTCTGCGACACGGTAGAGAGGACATGGACGTAGATCGCCCCGCCGAGGCCCGCCAGCACACCGCCGAGGGCGAAGGCCTGGAGCTTCACCCAGGTGGCTCGCACGGTGAAGGCGCGGGCCGCGTCCTCATTGTCACGGACCGCCCTGATGATGCGCCCGACCCCGCCCATCCATATGTTGCGGGCAAACCAGAAGGTCACGACGACCGCGGCCAGGGAGATCCAGTAAAACCGCTTGCCGGTATCGAACGAGAAGCTCCCGATGGCCACTCCCGACGGGTTGACACCGCGGCCCATCATCCACGTCTGTTGCAGCAGCCACTCGTAGGCGAACAACGAGAAGCCGAGGGTGACCACGGCCAGCATCAAGCCCTTGATCCGCACGGCGGGGAGACCGATCACGAGGGAAACGAGGACGCAGACGACCATGGCGGCGGCGATGCCCACCAGGTAAGGCGCCCCGTGGGATTGCACCTGCCAGCAGACTGCGGCGCCCACGCCGGCCAGCGCGAACTGGCCGAGTGACAGCTGACCCCCGAGACCGGTGATGATGACCACCGACATCGCGACCACGCTGTACACGGCAATAGTCGTGAAATCGAGGGCCGTGGCGTCGGTCGTGAGTTCAGGGATCAGGATGGCCGCAGCCAGGCAAATCACGAACACAACCCACGGAAAAGCCCGGATGGACCGAACCTTCCGGTAGGCGGCCGGCAGCGGGGTGAAGGCCTGGACCGTCGCCCAGACACCCTTGTCCTCCGAGCGACCCGACCTGGCCCGCTGCAGGAGCAAGGCGATCACGATGATCAGGAGAATGATGCCGTCGACCTGGCCCCCGCTCGGATAGTTGAAGAGCAGGACCTGCTCGATGACGCCGAGGGCGAGTCCGGCCACCAGGGTGATCGGGAGGCTGGTCATGCCGGCGATGACCCCGCAGAACAGGCCTCGTAGGAGCAGCCCCGGACCGAGGAACTGGCCGCCGGAGAATCCCCGGGTCGGCAGGACGAGTATGGCCGTGAACGCGGCCATCACCCCGCCCAGAGCCCACGCCAGTGACGACAGCCGAGGGGCCCGCATGCCGGACATGAGGGCCGCGTCGTGATTGGAGGCCGCGGCTCGCATGGCGATTCCGAGCCGGCCCCGCCGCAGGAAGATCGCTATGGCCAGTACGAACGGCGGGGTGAGGATCAGCATGGCGGTGTAGGCCGGCGTCATGAGCAACGCGCCCACAAAGAACGAAGGGAACCCGGAGGGCTGAGGGTAGGTGATGCCGGCGCCCACGGAGCTGCTGATGATGGCCGAAAAGCTGTCGAGTATGGTCCCGAGCCCGAGGGTGACGATGGCGGTGAGAACGAGCGGGGCGGCCCGGAAGCGGCGGACCACGATCACCTCGCAGGCGACCCCGACGAGGCCGGCGGCGGCCAGCGCCACGATGAAAGCAATCCAGTAAGGAAAGTGCCATTTGGTAACGGCCGTCCCGAGAATGGCCGCGCCGATGGCGCCGATCTCGCCATAGGCGAAGTTGATGATCCGGTTGGCCCGGTAGATCAGGACCAGGCCGGCGCCGAGGACACCGTAGGTCATGCCGGTCACGATCCCGAGCAGGATCACGTCCGGGTGAACCGTGAATGCGGCGATCATGTGTCCGCTCCCATCAGTCCGACGGTGGCGCCCCGGAGAAACACGGATCGCAACAGCTCCGGACGTTGGAGCAACTCTTCGGTGGGTCCGTCGAAGCGGATCTCGCCCTTCTCCATGAAGTAGGCATGCTTGGCCAGGGACAGGGCCACGTTGACCGATTGCTCCACCAGGACCACCGCAGTACCCTGCTCATTGATCCGGCGGACCATGTCCAGCAGTTCCGACACGATGATCGGCGCCAACCCGAGCGACAGCTCGTCGATCAGCAGCAGCACGCGGCTTCATCACGTAGGCCTTGGCGACGCCCAGCATCTGCTGTTCGCCGCCGGAGAGGGTTTGGGCCAGCTGGTTGCGGCGTTCGTAGAGCTTCGGCAAGCCGGCGAAGGCCTCGTCGATGACCTCGCTGAGCTCGGACCGCTTCCGGCCGTAGGTGTAGCCGTAGGCCCGGAGGTTGTCGGCAACCGTCAAGGCCCCGAACACCGCCCGGCCACCAGGGATTTGCGAGATCCCCATGGCCACCCGCTGATCGGCCCCGGCGAAGGTGACGTCCTCGCCGCGGTAGTGGACGGAGCCGGCGCTCGGTGCGGCAACACCGGAGATGGTCCGCAGGAGCGTGGTCTTCCCGGCCCCGTTGGTGCCGAGCAGCGCCACGATCTCGCCGTCCGCCACCGAGAAGGAAACGTCGAAGAGGACCTGCACCTGGCCGTAGGAGAAGTCGATGTGCTTGCACACCAGCAACGGAAGATGCTGGCCCAGGCGGCGCCGAGCCGTGAGCTCGGCGACTTCGACCTGCCGCTCGATGACCGCGTCGAGGTCGTGATCGATCGTCACCTGGGCCGGGCCCAGGCTCGACCAGGCGAGCAGCATGAAGCCGGGGATGAGGATGGCCCACCCGATGCCGAAGCGTTGACCGACGACGCCGGACAGCTGGGCGGCCGCCACCCCGCCGAACAGCACGCCGGCCCCGAGGAGGACCGAGGCGGCGTTGCGGAATCTAGGGTCGACGAGGGTGAGCAGCAGGAAGGTCGCCGCCGTCAAGAGGACGCCGGCTCCGACCATCAAGACGAGCAGCATGGCGACGCTGACCACCCACCACGGGGCGACGAGGAGGATGGCGAGAGCTCCGGCGGTGATCGGACCGGCAAAGGTCAGCAGCCAGAGCAGACGGCGCGGGGACGCTGCGAAGGCGGCCTCCAGGCGGAAAGCGGCCCAGATCACGAAGGGCACGGCCCCCAGGGCCACGGTGCGAAGCAGCAGATCCCGGGCTTCGACGCTCATGCCCCAGTGATCCCGGAGGAATGTCCAGAGGTAGCTGTTGAGCCCCCAGATCGCGACTCCGGCGGCGGCGCCGGTGAGCAGGGCCCGTAGCGACGTGGCGGAACCGATGACTCGGCCAAAGCGCCCGCCCAGGCGCATCGGGGGATCTTCGGTCACGGCGTTCGGGTCGTCACCGACGCGTTCGTTGAGGAGGCGGCGGATCGGGGCGCGATCCCATTGCCCGGGTGCGGGTTCGCGGATGGCCATCACCGCCAGGCCGGCGACCAGAGGCAGGACCGCGACGATCAAGAACGCCGCCCGGTAGGTCAACCCTCCGATCGTCACCAGCGAGAGGACCAGCCCGCTCAGACCGAGCCCGGCCAACACGGCCGCCGCGAACCCTCCGGCCAACCGCACCCGTATCTCCGGCCGACCGGCATCCATCAGCATCGGCAGGGCGGTCGCGATCACGACTCCCGAGAACACCGCAGCGGCTATCTCGGTAATCAGGAGGGTCAGACCGGTCGGCGCAAAGGCCCCGGCCACCATCAGTGCGGCCTGGGCCAGGGCCGCGACGGCAGCCCACAGCTTCCGGGACCGATGATGGCGGAAGAACCAGACCGTGAATACGCCGCCGACGATGAAGGCGATCGGACGCGAGCTCCAGGCCTGGCCGGGATCGATGTTGCCCAGCGTTAACGTCGCGATCCGGCTGCTCCAGATGGCGGTGGCGCCGACGGCGGTGTCGGCCAGCAAGAGCAGGCCGAGCGCCGCCAGCACCATCGTCGAACGATCGCCGGAATCGTGCAGTCCACGCCGGAGGGGTACCCGCTCGCGCCGGCCGGTGATCCCGTAGATCTCCCGGCAGGTCCGGCGCAGAGCGGGGTCCTCTTCCGCGGGCTGAAAGCCCTGATCCCCGCTGCTGATTGGAGGCCCGGAGGCCAGATCGTCGGTCACGGATCAGCTGGGACAGGTGCTGGGCGGGAACTGCATTGGCGGCACGTTCGGCAGGACCGTCCAAACCTGGTGTGCGGTACTCCACTGGATGACCCTGGCGGTGGTCGCCCCGTCGTACTGGCAGTTGGGCCCGAAGGTGGCGTTGCCGTAGCCGGACGCCATGGGGAAGGAGGTCGCGAGCCTGTCCGCGCCAGCCTTCAGAGTGTCGGCGCTGATGTTCTTGGCCCCCTTGAGGGCGTCCTGCATGAAGAAGATCTGGTCACACAGGGCGTAGTAGAGCTGGTAGTAGGCCGGGTAGTACTGCTTCAACATCGTCGCGCACCGGGTCTTGGTGGTGTTGGGACCCGGCTGGGCCTGAAGAATGGCCGGCAGGTTGGGGAACAGGTCACCGGCGTACCACGACACCGCCATGGCCGCACCCTGCTCATCCTTGGGCTCGGTGTTGAAGAGAGAAGGCCCGCTGGCGGTCGTCATCCCGTACTGCGGATAGTACTTCTGGCTGTGCGCCACCTGGAAGAAGAAGAACACCGCATCCCCTCCGTCCGGTGTGAACAGGACATGGTCCACCCCGGCGTTGCGGAACTGCAATACCGCCGATGAAAACTGGCCGGTGGTGGTGGCACACTCAGAGACGGTGTGGCACTGGTTGTAGCCGAAGACCTGCGGATTCGTGATGCCCAGCTTGGCCAGGGCCGGCTTCCATAGCTTGTCGACCAGATTGCTATTGGTGTCGGTGCCGTCGTTGGCCTGGAGGATGCCAACCTTGGCTTTCGACGGGTCGGCGCCGAAGAAGTGGGCGTTGTTGAGCATGTCGACCGTAGGCCCGAGGCGCTCGGTATTGATATAGGCCAGCGAGTAGAGGTACGGGGAATAGTTTTTGTAATCCGTCGGGGTCGGCCGGGACTGCAGTCCGCCGCCGTAGATGATCACCGTCTTCTTCTGGGCCAAGCAGCTGATGAGGGTCGCGTTCTCGTTCGACATGTTGAGCTCGGCGAACACGTGATCGTCCTCGGCGAAGGCGGTGCACTCGTTTTGAGAGTTATCCGACTCCCCGGCCGGATCGCCGAACTGGAAGTTGTAGTAGACGAACTGGATGGGGCAGCCATCGAAACCGCCGGTGGCGTTGATGTAGTTGGCAACGTGCGTGTATAGGGCCTTGGTGGTTTGGACCAGGGTGGGCGAACTCACTTCCTTGCCCAGCGCCGAGTTCCCGAGCTGGGTGAGCACCGCTCCCTCATCGGTGGAGTAGGTCACCCCCAGCTTCACCGGTGTCTTGCACCCCGCTCCGGCCGCAATGGCCGGCGCCGCCCCGGCCGGAGCCCCGCCGCCGGTGCCGCCCGTCGGCTTCGCCGTGGTACCGGAGCTGTTGGCGTTGCTTTTCGACCCGCTCGAGCCGCAGGCTGCGGCTACCAGAGCGATCGCCATCACTCCCACGACTGCCGCGGTCCGACTTCTACCGAACCGCTGTCCTTGACGCTGCCCTATCCAGCTCAATGTTTCCCCCCTACTAGAAGTTTTTAGAAATCTGCAATGACCCACATGGCCGTAGGTCGATGGAAAATTTAGCACCTGACCTGTTGAAGGTCAACGGTGGTTCCGACCGTTCACGCTCGACAGTTTCTGCCATAATTGTCTGTTGTTATCTGGCTTTCTGGCGATCCGTTTAGATATGCGATAGCCCTCCTAATCGACGGTAACGGCCTCGGCAGGCCCTCGAATTCCCGGTGCTCACACCGTCCGGCTCTCAACCTTTTTGGAACCCGAATGCCGCGAGGCCGTTGGCCCCCCGGAATTCCACCTGCCACACCCCCTCGCCGATGCGATGGCCCTTGGTGGTGGTGCCCGTCCCCGAAAAGAGAACGATGTCAAGGGTGTGCATCGGAGGGTTCTCGTGGGCGGCCATCCCGATGGCCGTGGGGATGGTCTGAATCTGGAAGTGGTTCTGGTCGGTGAGATAAACGCCACTGCCGGCGAGGAGAGTGGGATCGGGGTAGCAGCCCGCGACCCGCTTGCACCCGGTGTCGGCGAGATCTCGCATGGTGTGACTGGGTGGAATCGGCTGCTGGTCAATAAAGAGGGCATACCTGGTGCCCGGCGGCGCTGTGCTCTTCCATTGGGCGGTGAAGGGTACCTGGACCGTTGTCAGCGGAGCCGGCGAGGTGATATCCACGGCTTTGCTGGAGGATAAGGACTCAGAGCATCCTGTTGTGGCCACCGCGGCGACCAGCAGGCCGGCAAAGATCGCCGCCCAGGATTTGAGGCGGGGACGGGCCCCCGCTCCCCCCGAAGAGTTCCTCCATTGCTTTGACGCAAGGTTCAACTGTCCATCCCCCCGGTAACCTCCGAAAGGGCAACCAGCCGCCGCTCGTTATCGGAGTGGCGTACCCCTTCGGCACCGCACCTTCACTTCCCCGGGGTGTCGCCCCGGGTACCCATCAGATATGCCGCCGCCCAACCCAGCAAATCAGGGCGGTTTTTGCAGTCCTCCCAATCAGCAGCATTGCTCTTTCCAGAACCAGGCAGTACGACGGCACGAGCCCGTCGACGGCCGAGACGGAACATACACGTATCCGATACGAGTGTCAATCAGCCTCGCCGGCCCAGCCGGCATCCGCCAGGGACGCCAGCCGCAGGCCCGGGGTGCGGTCAAACGGCGTTGGGGGCGGCAGACGACGCTTCGTCTCGTCCGGCTCGACCCGAGCAATGCCAACCCGGCCGACGCCCGACACCGTTGTCGGTGGCCCGAGGCCCCGGCCGGCGGCCGCGCCGAGCGGTCAGGTAGGCTCCTCCGCCATGCAGTATCGACCGACTGCCGAAGAACTGCTCTCCGCTATTGCCGACCTGCTCGAGGAAGAGCTGCTGCCCGCGCTGCCCGAAGCGCTCAAACACAAATGCCGGGTCGCAGGCAATCTGGCCCGCATCCTCGAGCGCGAGCAGCGACTCGGAGCCGAGGCCGCGGCCTGCGAACACGACCGGCTGGTCGCGCTCCTCGGATCGGAAGGCGACGTGGCGACCCTTGACGCCCTGCTGGCCAAGCGGGTCCGGACCGACGATGACTCCGTGTTCCAGGATCGGGCGTGGGAAGATCTGGTCGCCGTGGCCCGCGACGATCTGGCCATCGCCAAGCCTGGCCACGATTCGTGGGAGGGACGCTGAGCGCGGCCGGTCACTCCGGCTCGAAGGGCGCGTCCGAGGTAACCCGCCGCTCGTACAGCTGGGCGATGCGCACCTCGTCGTAACCGAGCTCTTCCAGTATCTGGCGGTTGTGTTCCCCGAACAACGGACCCGGCCGGTCAAGGCGCCCCGGGGTTCGCGAGAACTTCCACGGCCAGGTGGGAATCGGGTATACCCCGACCACCGGGTGTTCTTGCGGCTGGAAGAAGCCGCGATGGTGGATGTGGGGGTCAGGCAGCACCTGCCAGTTGGCGAGCACCGGCGCCGCTGACACGCCCCGGCGCTGGAGCTCCCATGCGACCTCGTACTGCTCGAGCGTCGCGGTCCAGGCGCCGATCTCCTTGTCGACGTCGTCGTGCCGGGCCCATCGGCCCGCGGTCGTCGCCAATTCGGGGTCGTTGGCCAGGTCCGGACGGCCCATGGCGGATGCCAGCTCGATCCAGTCGTCGTCGCTCTGCACGCTGATGGCCACCCAGTGGTCGTCGCCGATATTCGGGTAGACGCCCTGGGGCGCGAACCGGACGTCACGGTTGGCCATGGGCTTGCGTACCACGCCATTGGCCAGGTAGTCGAGCAGGGGCTCGGCGACAAATCCGGCCCCGCACTCGTTGAGCGACATTTCGATCCACTGGCCCTCGCCGGTGCGCCGGCGGTGCTCGAGCGCGGCCAGGGCCGCCACCGCGCCGAGGATGCCGCTCACGGGGTCGGCGTAGTACAGCGTGGTCCGCGACAGAACCCCATCCGGATACCCGGTCACGGACGTCAATCCGGTGGTCGTCTCGATGTTGGAGCCATAGGCGCTCCAGTTTTGGCGGGGACCGGTGGCGCCGTAGCCCGACATCGACAGCATGACCAGCCGCGGGTTCACTTCGCGGAGCCGCTCCCAGCCGAGCCCGAGATTCGGCATGACGCGCACGCTGTTGTTCTCGATGAGGACGTCGCACTGGCGCACCAGGTCCAGGAGCACCTCCTTGCCTTCCTCCGCACCGAGGTCGATGGCGACATCCCGCTTGTTGCGGTTCATCTCGTTGAAGTACATGGCCCGGTGGTGAGGCTGGCGCTGGAAGTCCTGGGTTGGGCCGACCCAGAACAGGGCCCGGGTCGCCGGCCGCACCGGCCACTCCACCTTGATGACGTCGGCCCCCAGGTCGGCGAGGTAGCGGCCGCAGGACGGGCCGGCCCAGTTGGCGGTGACCTCCACCACCTTGACGTCTTTGAGGGCCGGCTCGGCCACGTTGGCCGCCATCGGACGAGCCGGCAGCTGGCCGCGAGGTGACAGGGATGCGACCGCCGTGGCCGTATCTGCTCCGGCGGCCGGAGCCGGGCCCCGCCGGCGGGCCGGGGACGCAGAGAGGTGGAAGGGCTGACCGGGAAGGCTGAAGGCGTCGCCGTCAGTCCGCTCCCACCACGAGCGGGCGGCCATCTGCGGGTCTTCGGCCAAGCCCTGGGTGTCGAGGACCGGGGTCATGGCCATCCGCATGGCCTGGGCCAGCTCAATGATGTCCTCGACCGTCTTGTCCTTTGCCCACTCCCCGACGGCCTCGAAGATCCGGGGGATGTTGGCGTTCCATTTGATCAAGTCGTCGGCCAGAGATTCGTCGCCCAGGTCGGGCCGTTCGATCATCACAAACAGATCGGGATAGGGCACAATCCGCATCGAATAGAACCAGCCGTCCGACGCCCGGATGAGATCCATGGGCAACCGGGGCAGCAGCGTCCCGTTCCCCGCCCACGACGACGCCAGCCAGGCGTGGGCCGTCAGCACGGACTCGAGGTGGCTGATTTCGACCTGCTGGCCCAGCCGGCTGCGGCGGCGCTCGTGCACGCCGGCCAGGGCCGCGAAGGCGGCGTGAGCGCCGGCATGCAGCTCGGCCTGGCCTCCCGGAAGGTACAGCGGCTCCCGGTCGGGTGAGCCGGTGAAGTAGAGGTAGCCACCCATGGCCCAGACGGCGATGTCGCTCCCCCGCCAGGCCGCATACGGGCCGGTCCGCCCCCATGGTGAAAGATCCACTTCCACCACGTGCTCGGGCCGCGTCGACAGCAGATGCGACTGCCACGGTGACGTCCCGTCCACCAGCACCACGTCGGCCGACCAGACCAGACCCTCCAGCACCCGGTCCGCATCGCTCTCGGCAGGGATCACCGACTCTTTGCCGCCCGACAGGTAGACGAACATGGCACTCGACCCGTCGGGGGCCAGCGGAGGCCGGGTCCGCAGTGGGGACCCTCCGGCCGGTTCGACCATCACCACCCGGGCGCCAAGGTCGGCCAGCAGCTTGCCGGCGTACGCACCACTGAGCCCGGTGGTGAAATCGACGACTACCAGTCCATCCAGAGCATCCCGTGAGGCCACCATGGCCGGGGAATCTATCTCAATGGATCCCCGGGATGAGCGCCCGATCGGCAGACCGCGGGGAGCTCAGGCGCGGGTGGCGGAGCGAGAGGCGCCGTCCAGACCGATGGCGGAGATCCACATGGTGGCCAGGGTCTCGGCCACGGAAACGATGTCGGTGGGGGTGGTCCCGGGACCGTCGCCCTCGACGAACCAGCGGTGGGCGAACTCCTCGAGCATGGCTATCAGAGCTGCGGCGGCGATGGCGGGATCGATGTCGGACCGGGCGTTGGCCGCCACTATGCCCTTGCGGACCCGGTCAATGCGGCGGGCCCGCTCCCGCCGGCGCATCGTCGCCACTTCGGCATCGAAGTTGGACGCTTCGTGCCAGACCTTGGAGATCGTCAGATTGTCCACATGATCGGACAGGTACCAAAAGATCTCGGCCCGGATCCGCTCGGGAAGGTGCTGGCTCTTGAGCCGGGGGACGCGCGCCGGGTCTTCGGCCGAGTGCTTGACCAGGGCCAGGAGGATGTCGCGCCGATTCCCGAAATACTCGTAGAAGGTGCCGTGGCCCACACCGGCGGCCTCGACGATGTCGGGCACCGTGGTGGCGTGGTAGCCCTTGTCGGCGAACAGCCGCGACGCCGCGTCGAGCAGGGCCCGGCGGGTCTCTTGCCGCCGAGGGGTCCTGGGACCCTCCTCCGAGCCGTTGCGGCCATTACGGCCGTTGCCCGACGAGCGGCGAACGCCGCCCGCGGCGTGTGCGGGCGTCCTCTTTCTCCGCGTGACCGTCATGTCTTCGCTGTTGTCCTCGACTCGACCGCGCCCACCCGGCGCTGGAGCCGCAGTATAACGCTGAAAACTGATATGCCGGTCTAAATTTGAGCCGGTCGAAGTCTGGTCCATCCGTCGACGGCCGCTGGCCCATCGACCGGCTCTGCGGCCACGGCGGTGACCTTTCTCCGCTTGATGGGCCACCACCTCACGAGTAGTAGGCTGCCGACACCGATGTCGACGCCCTGAAGAGGAGGTGTGCGGCGATGAGCTTCGAGGTGCCGGAGCACGTACGGCCGACCCGGGACAAGGTCAAGCGCTTCATCGAGGAGCGCATCTATCCGGTGGAGGAGAAGCTGGCGGTCGGGGATGACGACTCGCGACCACTGCTGCAGAGCCTGATGCAGCAAGCCAAGGACGAGGATTTGTGGGCCCTGGGTCATCCGGTCGAGATCGGGGGCCACGGAATGCCGTTCCTCGACTATGTCTATGTCAACGAAGTGGTCGGTCGTTCGGAGTTCGCAACGGTGGTCTTCGGCACCCATTCGCTGCAGGACTCGATCATGCTCAATCGGTACGCCTCCCCTGAGTGGCGGGAGAGATACCTCAGGCCCCTTGTGGCGGGGGAGATCTTTCCCTCTTTCGGCATGACCGAGCCCAATGTCGCCTCCTCCGATCCCACCCAGCTGCAGACCAACGCCTATCTCGATGGCGACGAGTGGGTGATCAACGGGCGAAAGTGGTTTACCTCGGGAGCCCGTAATGCGGCCTATACCACGGTCATGGTCCGCACCGAGCCCGATGCGCCCGACCATCAGGCTTTCAGCCAGATCATTGTCCCAACGAATACTCCGGGCTACAACATCGTCCGTGACGTTCCCGTCCTCGGCCACAACGGTGGACACGCGGAGGTGATCTACGACAACGTGCGGGTGCCGAAGGAAAACCTGCTCGGGCCGAGGGGCAAGGGCTTCCAGATCGCTCAGGATCGACTGGGCCCGGGTCGCATCTTCCACTGCATGCGCTGGCTCGGGCAGGCCCGAGCGCGCCTTTGAGCTCATGTGTGATCGAGCCAACGACCGGGTCGCCTTCGGCGAACCACTGGCCCGCAAAGAGCTCATCCAGAAGATGGTCTTTGACTCCTACACCGAGATTCAATCAGCCCGCCTGCTGACGCTGCATGCCGCCTACAAGATCGACCAGGGTGACCAGGCGCGGGTCGAAATCGGCGCCATCAAGGTGGCCGGCGCTCAAATGCTCCACAACGTGATCGACCGGGCCATCCAGGTATATGGAGCCAAGGGCCTCACCCCTGACACTCCGCTCGACCGCATGTACCGGGCCGCACGGGCCGGGCGCATTTACGACGGACCGGACGAGGTGCACATCATCACGGTGTCCCGCCGGATCCTGAAGGAGTTCCGCGACGGCACCGGGTGGGACTTCGGCGAGCGCTGAGCCGGCGTGAGGCGGTGAGCCGGCTCAATCGGTGAGCCGGTGCTGAGGCGGAGGGACGCGTCACCCTGCGCCGTCTACCGCCTCCCCGAATATCTCCTCATTGTGCTCCCCCCGGCGGGGCGCTCGACGCCGCAGCTCCCACGGCGAGCGATTAAAGCGGTACGGCGCCCCCGGGTAGGTGATCTCCCGACCCAGCTCCTCGTGATACAGGGGCGTAGGAAAACCGCGATCGATGAAGTGCGGATCGGTCATGACTTCTTCCGGCGAGTAGATGACACCCACAGGAATGCCACGCTGCTGCAGGCCGACGAACACCTCGTAGGCGGACATGCGCTCGGAGAGAAATGTTACGGCTTGACGGCCGGCGTGGAATATCTCGCCGGCCAGAGGATCCTCGCGCAGCTCGGCCTGCGAGATATCGGCGCGCTCGGCGCCCATCTCCAGAAGGGACGCGAGGGGGAACTCGTCGAGCACGCCCAGCTCCCGCATCCACTCCATGAGGGCGAGGAACTCCGCTTTGCGGCGAGGCGGGAAACCGGTGTTGAAATACCTTCCGTCCGCGCACTGCACCTGCGTCGGGAATGTCAGGACTTCGGCCGCATGACGCCCGGTCTGGCGTTGCACGACACTCTGCGCCGCCAACCACCCGTAGGTGGCGGCTTCGGTGGTCACATTGGCGGCAGCGTTCATGTTGACGCTGACATGCTGTCCCCTCCCCCGCCCCTCCCGGGCGAGCAGGGCGACCATCAAACCCATCACCGCATAGTGGGCGGCGATGTGGCCCGCCTGACCACCTCCGCCCCGTACGGGAGGCAAGGTATGGTCGTCGTAACCACACGACCACACCGGACCCCCGCCAGCCAGAACCGTGAGATCGGTGACCTGTTGGGAAGCTCTCCCGCCGTCGGGGCCGAACGGGGTGATGGAAACCGTGACCAGACCCGGCCGCCCGGGCGCCAGGCTGTCGTGGTCCAGACCGAGGCCTTCCATCCGGGCGGGAGGCTCCGCGTCGAGAAAGACATCGGTGTCATCGAGCAACCGGAGCAACCGGTCGCGCTCGGCGATCACCTCGAGATCCAGGGTGACGCCGAGTTTGTTGGTGTTGTACTGCCAGAACCAGAGACTGCGCTCGGCGTCAGGCGTGTCCTGGACGAACGGCGGGTACTGACGAGTGGTATCGCCGTCCGGCGGTTCGACCAGAATCACCCTCGCCCCCAGATCGCCGAGCAGTTTGCCGGCGTAGGCTCCGAACTCGCTCGAAAGCTCAACCACCCGGATGCCGTCGAGGGGACCGGGCATCAGATCACCTCCGCGTCGCGCAGGCGATCCAGATCGGCGGGATCGACGCCGAGAAGGCGGGTCAACACCACCTCGTTGTGCTCCCCCAGCAGTGGGGCGCCCTGGCGGATATCCCAATCCGTCTCGGACAGGTGGATGGGAAGTCCGTCCACCCGCACCTCGCCCATAGCCGGATGCTCTACCGTCGGCCAGAGGCCCCACGCCGCGACGTCGGGATCCTGATCGATGCGCTCGGGGGGCCGGGTCACCGCCGCGGCCGGAACGCCGAGGAGCTGGAGCCGGGCGGCGAGGTCAAAACGGTCCTGGGTCCGGGTCCACCGATCAATGCCGGCGTCGAGGGCGTCTTCCCGCTCCAAACGGCCGGCCAGGGTCGCGTAGCCGGGATCGGCGGCCCATGGCTCGTCGATGACCGAAGCGACGGCCTTCCACTCCTGGTCGCCGCGACACGAAATGGCCACCCAGTTGTCCTCCCCCGACGTGGCGTAGATCCCGTGTGGTGCCATCGGCGGCCACTCGTTGCGGTTGCTGTCGGGCATGGCCGGACGGCGCAGGGATCGCCCGTTGACCGCCCAGTCCAGAATGGCGGGACCTGTCAAAGCAGCCGCGGCCTCGGTGCAGGCCAGATCGATCCACTGCCCTTCGCCCGTACGCCGACGATGCCACAGGCCGGCCAGGATGGCGATAGCCATGTAATAGGCACCCGTGTGATCCATGTACGAATAGCCCCATCCCGCGGGGGGCTGATCCCGGAGGCCGGAAGTGAAGGTCAAGCCCGAGACGGCCTGGACGATCGGGCCCCAGGTCTTGAACCGGCGGTACGGACCGGTGTGGCCGAAACCGCAGTTGGAGACATAGATGATGTCGGGCCGGATTTCGGTCATGGCTTCGTAGCTGAACCCCAGGTTGGCGAGAACCCCCGCGGCGAAGTTTTCCGTGACCACGTCTGACACCGCGATCAGCCGGCGCAGGAGCTCTTTGCCCTCCTCGGTCTTGAGGTTGAGAGTGATCCCGAGTTTGCCCACGTTGTGGTTGTTGAACCCCGACCCGAATTCGATCCCCCGGCGGTCGTCCTTGAACGGCGGGGCACCCCGCAAGATGTCCCAGCCGCCCTTGCGGACAGGGTCCTCGACCCGGATGACCTGGGCTCCGAAAGCGGCGAGGAACTTCGTTGCGCCCGCTCCCGCCAGCACTCCCGAGAAGTCACAGATACGCAGGCCGGTCAGCGCCCCGTCGCTGGGCTCGAGCGCCCGAGCGGCCCGGTCCCCGCCGAAATCTCCCGTCACGGTGTCGTACTCCTTTCGAGCAGGTCGGGTCCTGGGCCCGCGGGTCGCGCTGGTCCTCCCCGGTCCAACGGTCCCAACGTAGCCCTGGGAGGAACGACGGCGCCCACTTGCGGGGCATTTCGCCTGGCTGCGCTCGGAGTTGGCTCTGACGCCAGGAGTGTTCGTCGACGGTCGAGAACGCCGCCTTTTCCTATTGCGTTCCTGTTGCCTTCCTGTTGCCGTCCATACAAGCGTTTGGGGAGTACTGTACGTTCGTTTGGTTAACTGCTATCATTTTTCGTCGTTGGTGACGTGACACGCTTGTCATAGGCGGCTACGGTCAGGCGGCCCGAATAGCCGGGCCGACACTTTCCAGGGGAGAAACCTTTGACCATTACAGAGCAGCATGACGGGACGGACGGGGGGGCCGCAACGGCACCGACCCGCCGCCTGCGGAGGTTGAACAGGCGGGGGCGCGGCGCCGCCGCCATCGCGGGCAGCGCCTTGCTCGGTGTGGCCCTGCTGTCAGCCTGCGGATCATCGTCGAAGTCCTCAACTGCAACGACGGCAGCACCCAGTAGCGCCGGGGCGTCCAGCGGCTCGACCGGGTCCACCGGGTCCACCGGGTCCACCGGTCGACCGGATCCGCCGGCGCGACCGGGGGAAACACGGCAACCGGCACTCCCATCAAGATCGGGATCTCCCTCGTCGACCAGGGTCCCCTGGCCGCCAAGGGTATGCCCCAGGGGGTCACCGGGGGCCTCTACTACGTCAACCACGTGCTGGGCGGAATCAAAGGTCACCCGATCCAGGCCGTGATGTGCCACAGCGACCTGACGCCGGCGACCGAGGTCAACTGCGCCAACAACTTCGTCTCGAAGGGTGTGGTGGCGGTCGACGACAGCTTTGATGCCGGCTTCACCGCCCAGTACCCCATCCTGAACCGGGCCGGAATCCCGATCTTCGGGGTCGAGGTGGCCGATGCCCTGGACGACCACGCTCCGAACGCTTACTTCTTCGGTCCGCCGAACGAGGCCTTCTCCGTCGGCCCGCTGCAGGTGTTCAAGTCCGAGGGGTACACGAAGCTCCATCTGAGCATCGCCAACGTGCCGTCCGCGGTCGTCTACGTCAACAACGACGTCAATCCGGTGGCCAAGAAGCTGGGCATCGAGGTCAAGACCACCTACTTCGACGAGGCCACGGTCAACTGGTCGGTGGTGGCCAATGCCATGCTGTCGGACAACCCGCAGATGGTCGGTGAGATCTCCACCACCGAGCAGGACTGCGACGCCCTGCTCCCCGCGGTGCGCAACACCGGGTTCAAGGGCCCCATCCTGATGGCCGGGTGCTCGGAGTACGTCGCCAAGTTCCCCTCGCAGGCGGTCAACACCTTCAGCTACGGCGACTCCTGGACCCCCTACCTGGCTGCGACCGCTCCGGCCGCTGTCCAGACCCAGATCACGGCCTACAACAACGCCATGAAGGCGAGCGGCAACCCGGACACCACTTCCTACGGCCAGCTCGGTGTTATGGGCTTCGCGGCCCTGCCGGACCTGCAGTACGCCCTGTCGCAGCAGGCGTCGGGTGACTACACCACGACGTCGGTCAACACCGACCTGCACAACGTGAAGAGCTTCCAGTCCTTCCTGGGGCCGGTGGACACCTGCGACCATACCGAGTGGCCGGGTACTTCGTCCTGCAACCATCAGGTGCTCATGCTCAAGGTCCAGCCGGGCAAGAACGGCGGCGCTGACACCTGGGAGAGCGTTCCCGCCGGCGGGTTCGTCCAGGTCAACGCGGGCCTGCTTCCGGTGGCTTCCGGCAGCTCGAAGTAGTCCCGACGGGCACCCGCAGCTGCGGGGCCTCGAATACCAACCAAATAGCCTGAGCGCTTTGAGCCTCGCTGGTCACTCCAGCGAGGCTCAATCGCGTCGCGGGCTCGCGGCTTCCGGGCCCGGTATATCCGCCGACCCGGCCGACCCTGGAGGGCGGGGCTGATGGCCGGGGGCGGGCGGCGTTAGCTTTGATCACTTCGAGGCGGCCGTCGCCCGATATTTCGTGGAGAGGAGCGTGGGCATGAACGTGATGGACGCGTTGCGCCTGGACGGGAAGGTGGCTCTGGTGACCGGAGCGGGCAGCGGGATCGGTCGGGCCTACGCCGAGGCCGTGGCCGAGGCGGGGGCGGACGTGGCTTGTCTCGATCGGCAGGGCGACACCTGTGCAGAGACGGCGGCGATGGTCGAGAAGCAGGGTCGTCGCGCCATCGTCCTCGAGACCGACGTGACCGACGAGACGCAGCTCCGCGAGGCCTTCGACCGAACCGAGGCCGAGCTGGGGCCGTTGACCATCTCCTACGCCAACGCGGGCATTGCCGGGGGCGGCGACTACGGCGACATCAGGGACACCACGCTGGAGACGTGGAACAAGGTGATTGGAGTCAACCTCACCGGAGTCTTTCTCACCCTGCGGGAGTCCGTACGGAAGATGATGCCGCAGGGGTACGGCAAGATCATCTCGACGGCGTCCATCTACGGCTATGTGGGCGCGTGGTCGGGCGGCAGCTTCGCCTACACGGCGTCCAAAGGTGGGGTCGTCAACCTCACGCGCACCCTGGCGGTCTCGCTCGCCGGCAGCGGCATTCGGGTCAACGCCATCGCGCCGGGCTTCGTGCGTACCAACATCGGCCGGGACGCGGCCGTCTCGATCTCCGAAGCGGAGCGGGAAGTCCGGATGCAGGAAACCGCCGACCGGATCCCGATGGGCGCCTTCGCGGTCCCCGACGATCTCAAAGGCCTGGCGGTGTTCCTGGCCTCACCCGCCTCTGACTACTGCACGGGCTTCACCTACCCGATCGACGGGGGCTGGCTCGCCTCCTGATCCCATGAGCCCGGTGGCCACGCCGGATGGCGGGCCGGGCCCCGCGGCGTCAACCCAAAAGGGCCGGAAGCACGTCGTCCACGATGCGCCGATGCGAAGCGCGCGCCGCGTCGGGGTCGGCTCCCCGGCCCGGGCCGGTCAGGTAGAAGCGGCGCAGGCCCATGTCGTAGAGCTCGGACAGCCGCTCCACGCAGTAGGACGCCGGGCCGGCGATGGCGAAGGCATCGAGGGCTTCTTCGTCGAGCTGCTGGCTCTGCCGGGACCCGTGCTTGAAGTGGGCGTGCATGTCGTAGGCCCGATGCACCGCGGTCAGGGTGCCGCGCTGGCTGTCGGCAACCGGTCCCGCCACCGTGCCGTGCATCACCGAAAAGCGGGCGTACGATCCCACGCTCCCCCGCAGCAGCTCGCGCCCTCTGGCCCGGTCGTCGTCGACCGCCAGGGGCACGTAGGTCCCCAGGCTCAGACTGTCCGGGTCGAAGCCGGCGGCGGCGCGGGCCGCCCGGGCGTGGGCGACGGCCCAGCCGAGCCGGTCCGCATCCACGCCGACGGCGAAAGTGATGGCGTCGGCGAGTCCGGCCGCGATCTCGATCACCCGCGGCCCGGACGCGGCCACATCCACGGGGACCTTCGGAGCCGGGCCTCTCAGCCATCGCAGACGACTCACGGCCGGCGCACTGTCCATGTGCAGCGTCTCGACCGACTTGAGACCGTTGACGGCGTCAGTTTCGAGGTCGAAGGGAACCTCCTCGGCCCGCAGATACCCCTGCAGCCGGGCGAGGTATCGGGTGAACTGGGCAGGCGGCGCCGGCGCCAGGCCGATGTAGGCCAGCGCCGAGTCACCGCGCCCGATCCCGAGGACGAAACGTCCGCCCGACTCGGCCTGTACGCTCGCGGCACTCGTGGCCGCCACGGCGGGGTGACGGGTGACCGTGTTGGTCACGGCCGTCGCCAGCTTGAGCCGGGTGGTCGCGGCGGCGGCCAGGGCGGCAGCCACGTAGGGGTCCCCCGAAAGGCACTGCGAATCGACGATACCCATGCCGGTCCAGCCTTCGGCTTCCAGGCGCTGGGCCTGGGGCACCGCGTTACCGGGAACCCCGTGGGACCCGGTCCACACCTCGACATCGCGCATGGCTGTTCCTCGGTTCTCCCGGCGGCTAGCGGTTGCGGGCCTGGCGGTACGGCACATCCCTGGCCTGGTCCGGCTCGCGAGGCAGACCGAGGGACCGCTCGCCCAGGATGTTTCGCTGGATCTCGTCCGTACCACCGGCGATGGACTGGGCCGGGACCGAGATGAGGATCTCGGCCACAATTCCCTCCAGCCCCTCCAGGGAGCTGCTCGGGTCGTCACCGGCCAGCATGCCCCGGGCGCCGGCAATCAGGCTGTGAACCGTGGCCGCCTGCCGGGCCACCTGGCTGAGGGCCAGTTTGCCGATCGATCCTTCCGCACCGGGCGGACGCCCCAGGGCGCGGGAGGCCCTGGCTCGCTCGGCGGTCCACTGGCTCGAGCGGTGCATGGCGATCAACCGGGCGATCTCCTGGCGCACGATGGGGTCGCCCGCCACCCCGGCCAACCGGGCGTGGCTGACCACCAGATCAGCCCGGCCCGCCCGCTGGGGATACCAGGCGAACACCTTGGCCGACTCCGCCGCCTCCTGGCGGGCCTCGTCGAGGGCCAGACCGGGATCGACAGCATCGAGGGCCCCGCTTCCGACCACAGCAAAGCGCCGCTCGTGGGCCAGGGTGGCCAGGGCGGCGGTCCACCCGCCATTGACCTCGCCCACCACCCAGTCCCGGGGAATGCGGGCCTCGGACAGGAACACCTCGTTGAACGAAGCTCGATAGTTCATTTGCCGGAGAGGTCGCACCTCGACGCCCGGCTGCTTCATCGGCAGCACGAAATAGGTGATGCCGCGATGTTTGGGCACGTCCCAGTCGGTCCGGGCCAGCAGCATGCCCAGGTCGGCCCGATGGGCGCCGGTATTCCAGACCTTCTGCCCGTTGATAACCCACTCGTCGCCGTCGAGCACGGCCGTGGTGGTCAAGCCGGCGAGATCCGATCCCGCGGTTGGCTCGCTGAACAGCTGGCACCACGACTCCTGGCCGGTCAACAGCGGCCGCAGAAAGCGCTCGCGCATGGCGTCGGGCCCCTGTTCGAGGATGGTGGGGCCGGCCAGGCCGGCGGGCACCGACGACACCGCTCCGCCGCGGCCGATCTCGCGGTGCACCACGTCGTCCGCCCAGGCCGGAAGGCCCCTGCCGTACCACCGCTCGGGCCAGGAGGGGACGGCCCATCCGCTTTCGAGCAGCCGCTCCCGCCAGGCCCGTAAGGAGAAGGCCGGATCCCAGTTGTCGGCGACCCAGGCCCGTACCTCGGACTGCACGGCCTCCGGAGTGATCGAAGTCTCGTTCACGGGACCGGCACCACCTGCACCGCGCCGGACCCGGCGAGCTGCTCAATGGCGGCCGGGGCGTATCCCACCTCGGCGAGCACCTCGGTGGTGTGCTCGCCTCGAAGGGGGGCCGGGCGACGCACCGTCAACGGCGCATCGTCGAGGATAAGCCCGGGCCTCACGCTGCGGTACGGCCCCACGACCGGGTGCTCGGCCATTTCCACCATGCCCCGATGAAGGGTGGGATCCTCGAGGATCTCATCAAGGCTCGGGACGGGGTTGACGGGGATCCCCTCTTCGTAACAGAGCTCCAGCCAATCCTCCGTGCGTCGCTCGGCCACGATGGCGGCCAGCTCCCCGTAGACCTTTTCGGCCTGGAGGAGGCGCTCGGCGTGATCGGCGAACCACGGTTGGTCGAGGAGCTCCTCTTTGCCCACCGCGGCGAACAGACGCCGCCACTGCTCGGTGGTGTAGGGCATCATGGCGATATAACCATCCCGGGTTCGGTGCGGCCCCCGTGTGCGGGTCATGATGCGACTGTATCCAGCTGGCTCCCCCCGGATCGCGGCACGCGACAGGTGCTCGACCAGATTGAAAGCGAGCACCACGTCGAACATGGGAATCTCCACCCGCTGGCCTCGTCCGGTCCGCTCGCGATGCAACAGGGCGGCCAGGACGGCCGTCACGATGGCCTGCCCGGCAATCTTGTCAGCGATGATCGATGGGAAAAACACGGTGAGCCCGGCCGTCGCCTCGTTGAGCCGGGGCAGCCCGGCGGCCGCCTGCACGATGTCGTCGTAAGCCGGTCGGTCCTGCTCGTCACTTCCGGTGCGGAACCCCTGGGCCTGGCAAAAGACCAGACGCGGACGCGTCGAGGCGACCACTTCATAGTTCAGACCCAGGCGGGTGAGGGGTCCCGGCCGCAGGTTGGTCACCAGCACATCACAGGTGTCGAGGATCCGCAGAAACGCCGCCATCCCGTCGGGGTGTTTCAAGTCGAGCGACACGGAGCGCTTGTTGCGGTTGATGTTGAGGGCAATGCCGGAAAACTCCGGATGGGGACCACCGCCCATCAGCCGGTTACCGTCGCCTTCTTCGGTCTCCACCTTGATGACGTCGGCCCCCAGGTCACCCAATACCTGGGTGGCATACGGACCCATGATCACCGAGGTCAGGTCGAGCACCCGGATCCCATCCAGCGCACCACTCGGCGCCGACGCCGCCGAAGATGTCCCGGAATCCTGGTCGGGCATGTCGGTGCACGGTAGCGCGTCGCCTGAGTCGGGACCAGATTGGCGCCCCGCCAAGGAATCCGATCAGACCCCTTCGAAGCGGGGCAGGACGTCGACGGCGAATCGGTCGATGGATCGCATCAACTTCAGATGCGGCACGAGACCGTTGTAGGTCCAGGCGAACAACGAACGTACTGGTAGCCGCTCGGTGAGCACCTCGAGCTGGCGAGTGACCGAGTCGACGGTACCGACCAGAGCCAGTCCCGCGGCACGCAGGTGTTCCGGCACCTCGCCCGTGTCAGGGTCGGCCAGCCCACGGTCAAACCCAAACGGAGCGAACCACTGCGACCCGCAAAACACACCGCTGTCTCCCCAGAGGGACATCGCCTCCTCCTCGCTGTCAGCCACGATCACGTCCCGAAGGACGCCAACACCCTCTCCCGGCGGCCGGCCTGATGTCTCGGCGTAGAGAGCCACCAGCCGGCTCTCTGTCTTGGGGTGCAAAGGCGGGAGGATCGCGGTCACTCCCTCCTGGGCACACCACCGGATCGACGCCTCCGAAGAGGCAAAAGGCTGAAACAGTGGGGGGTGCGGCTTCTGCAAGGGTTTTGGCACCACACCGACGTGGGTCACGACGCCGTTCTCCACGCCGCCACCGTAACGACGCGTCGATTCGAGGTCCCACGGCGACTTTCCGGCCGGGACGCGCCAGTAGCGGCCGTCGTAGGCCAGGAGATCGGAGGTCCACGCCGCCTTGACGATACGAAAGCACTCTTCGAAAGCCGCCCGGTTGGCGGCGTCGATCTCGTCGTGCTGGTGGGGCAGGGCACCGTGGATGCCGTGCGTCTGCTGAGCCATGACATCGACCCATCGCCGCTGGTAGCCCCGGGCGAAGCCGGCGTTGGCGCGCCCCCCGCTCATGTGGTCCAGCATGGCGATGTTCTCGGCCACCCGGATGGGATTCTCAGCCGGAAGGACGATGCCCAGTTGACCGACCCGTATGCGTTTGGTCTGCATGGCGATGAACAGATCCAGGAGCACGGGATTGTTGGACAGCTCGAACCCCTCGACGTGAAAGTGGTGTTCGGTGAAGCTGATCGAGTCGTAGCCGACCTCGTCGGCCAGGATCGCCTGCTCGGTCAACTCGTTGAGCATCTGGCGGTAGAGGTCGGTACGTAGGCCCGCCATCCCGGCCTCGATGTCGGCCCGGCTTCCGATTGATGGCAGATAGAAGAGTGAAGTCTTCATAGCGCGACATTCTGTAGCAGGTCCGAGCCACGGGTCGACGCCGCGGCCCGCGGTAGCATTTGATCGACATCGAGCCAGCCAGGGGGCCACACGTCATGGATACGAGGGTTGGAACAGTCGAGGCCCTGTGGCGGTTCCCGATCAAATCGATGCTCGGTGAGAGAGTCGACGAGATCATCGTCTCCTCGCGCGGTGTCGTGGGCGACCGGGCCTTCGGCCTGATCGATGGCGAGACCGGGAAGGTCGCCAGCGCCAAGAACCCACGCCGGTGGGCCAACCTGCTGACGTTCAGAGCTGAATACGTCGAGCCGCCCACCGCGGACGACGACCTGCCGGCGGTGCGGATCACCTTTCCGGACGGCACCCATCGCTACAGCTCGGACCCAGGCATCAATGAGGCGCTGTCGGAGGCTCTCGGGCGCCCGGTCAGGTTGACATCAGAGCCCCCGGCCCAGCCGGTGCTGGAGAATTACCACCCTGACATCGAAGAACTCCCTGAGGGGGAGAGGGACACGGTCACCGAGAGCAGGATGGGATTCTTCGCCCCCAACACCTTCCAGGACGCCGCCCCGCTGCAGCTGATGAGCACCGCAACCCTGGCCCGGCTGACCGAGATCCGACCCGAGACCGCCTTCGACGCCCGACGTTTTCGCCCCAACGTGGTGATCGCGATCAGCGGCACGCCGGCCGGTTTCGTCGAGAACGACTGGGCCGATCGCACCATCGCGCTCGGCTCCGACGTGCGAGCCCAGGGCATCCTGTCGGTCCCTCGCTGTGTCATCACCACCCTTGGTCAGCAGGAGCTCCCGAGAGACAACGCCGTCCTCCAGACCATCGCACGAAACAACCGGATCGACATTCCGACGTTGGGGCCGAGCCCCTGCGCCGGTCTCTACGCGGTCGTGGCGTCCGGGGGAAGCGTGCGCCGGACCGATCCGGTGGCCCTGGTCGAGACCCCCGCCGGCGGTTGACCGCCCGACTTCCGCGGGGCGCCAGGCCGCCTGGGCCCTAACTCCGGGTCAGCGGGTGGTCACCATGGTTGGCCGCAGCCCGTCGAGAATCATGCCGATCAGCCGCTCCCCCTGGCCCGGCTCCAGGGTCGGGCTGGTGCACATCGGGGACACGATCTGCATCAAGTCCGACCCGTCGATGTCGCTCCGGGCCACTCCGGCCTCCTGAGCCCGGTGCAACACCTTCTCGGCCGCGGCCGTGACCCGCTCCCGCGACGCCACCTTCAGGTCCGGGTTCTTGTCGAACGCCTCGTGCAGTTCGTTGAGGAACACCCGCTTCGCCTGCCCGTACTCGACGTAGGCCCGCAGCCAGGCTTCGAGCGCCTCCCACGGGTCCAGCTCGGTGAGGCCCCGGTCGGCCGTGCCGACGAGCACATCCACGTCGTCTCGATAGACGGCCTCGACCACATCGATGCGCTTGGGGAAGTGGCGGTACAGGGTTCCGACCCCGACCCCGGCCTGCTTGGCGATGGCTTCCATAGACGCCCCACCCCCCTGGTCGCCGAACACCTGACGCGCCGCCGTGACCAGCCGCTCGTAGTTTCGCCTGGCATCTGCTCGCAGCGGCCGGGCTTCGGCCGCCGGCTCGGTTGTCTGGCTGCCAGCCATGGGCTTGGCACCTCCATGAAAAGGCCTTGATAAACGGAGGCACCCTCCGTATACTAACTGGAGGAAGCTTCCGTTTGAGTTCAGGTTACCAGCGAAGAGGTCTAAGTCAATGCTTCAACAGTCAAGAGTCTCGCAGAGCAGGGGGAGGTGGCGGCGCAACCCCTCGGTCCTGCTGGCGGTGATCCTCACCGCCCAGATGATGGTGGTGCTCGACGCCACCATCGTGAATGTCGCGCTTCCCCACATCCAGGACACCTTCGGCTTCTCCAGCTCCACGCTGTCCTGGGTGCTCAACGCCTACATCCTCACCTTCGGCGGCCTGCTCCTGCTGGGAGCCCGCTCCGGTGACCTGCTCGGCCGGCGCCGCACCTTCCTGGCCGGCATCGGCCTGTTCTCGGTCAGCTCCCTGGTCGGCGGGATGGCCACCACCGGCTGGATGCTCCTGGCCGCCCGGGCCTTCCAGGGGGCCGGCGGGGCGCTGGCCGCCCCGGCCGCCCTGGCCCTGCTCACCGTGGTCTTCCCCGACGGCCCGGCGCGGGTGCGAGCGATCGGCCTGTTCACGACGGTGTCGGCCGCGGGCGGCGCCACGGGCCTCGTCGCCGGCGGACTGCTCACCGAGTGGGCGTCGTGGCGCTGGGTCATGTTTGTCAACGTTCCGATCGGCCTGGCCGTCATGGTGGTCGGCTCGCTCGTGCTCAAAGAGACCGAACGCCGCCCCGGCCGCTTCGACATCGCCGGTGCCATCACCTCTACGGCCGGCATGACCGGCCTGGTGCTGGGCCTGGTGGAGGCGGGCACCTCGGGATGGGCTGCGCCCATCACCATCTTCTCCCTGGCCGGCGGCGCCGCCCTGCTGGCCACCTTCGTCAGGATCGAACGTACCGCCGAGGAGCCGATCCTGCCCTTGCGCATCCTGGCCAGCCCGACCCGCAGCGCGGCCAACGCCGCCCGTGGCCTCGGCTACGCCGGCATGTACGGCACGATCTTCTTCCTGACCCAGTTCCTCCAGGACGTCCAGCACCACTCGGCCCTGATCACCGGCCTGGGTTTCCTGCCGACCCCTCTCGCGGTGTTCGCTGTCGTCGCAGATCACCAGCCGGTTCCTGGTATCGAGGGTCCCGGCGAAGGTGCTCATGCTCTCCGGCTCCGTGCTGTCCGCCGGCGGGCTGCTCCTACTCACGCAGGTGAATGAGAGCACGTCCTACCCGCAACTGCTGCTCAGCCTGATCCTTATCGGAGCCGGCATGGGTCTGTCGTTCGTCAGCCTGACGACGGCGGCCCTGCACGGGGTCCGCCCGGCCGATGCCGGCGCCGCCTCCGGGCTGGTCAACGTGGCTCAGCAGCTCGGCGCGGCCCTCGGCCTGGCGGTCCTGGTCACCGTGTTCAACAGCATCAACACCGGCCCGGCTTCGATCCTGAGCACCCACGCCCTGGATGTCACCTTTGGCGTGGCCGCCGCCTTCGCCCTGGCTGCGCTGGTGGTGGTGGCCGTGGCGGTGCGGAGTCCGGCGCGGGAGGCGCAGGTGGCGCCCGAGCGGGTGCCCGAGCCGGACCTCGAGCTGGAGCCGGCGACGTAAGCAGCCGCGCCGCGCCGCGCCGCGCCGCGCCGGAGGCGCCCGATCGAGTTGCGAGGTGGGGTGCCCGGCGGGGCGCCCCACCTCGACTTATGGTAAATCCCCTCACTTATGGCGCCTGAAGTACATCAGGTGTTGTTTTCCCACCAGAGTTGGCGGGATTTACCAGAGTTGAGGGGCGGCCGGGATACGCGAGGCTGGGCCTGTGCCGCCCATGCCATCCACCGCCGGGTATTCGGGCACCCCGCTGCCCACCAAGCTGGGCATCAAGGGCGGGATGCGAGTGGCGCTGCTCCACGCCCCTGGCGGGATCGCCGCTGCCCGTGGGTCCGCTGCCCGACGGCGTCCACCTGCAGCGCCATCGACGCCACCTGGACGGGGCTGAAGCTCGTGCTCCGGAAGGAACTCCGCCCGTCGCCAGCTGGCTGCTTCCCCTAGGGCCGGGGCCGCGAGGGCCTCGGCGACGGTTTTGCCGGCCTGGACAAGCGAGGCCCTTCCTGGCAGTACCTGGCCCAGCTACCGCGCCACGTGAATCAGGTCACGGGAAGGGGCGGTGCCGCGCCTCTTCGATCAGCGCTTCGACGTCGCGCGGCAGGAGCACGCCCTCTTTCTCCGCGGCTCGGGCCGCGTCCGCGAAGCGGCTGAGGTACGTGCTCTGGTCGCCGTACCGCGCCGTCAGGGTCTCGGGCGGGAAGGGCACGCACGAGCCGCCGAGCCGGCTGTAGATGTCGTCGGTCAGGGGGATGGCGCTGTTCTTGGCCACCGGCACTTCCACCTGCGGGAGGCGTATCCCCCCCACCGCCAGGCCGTCCTCGTCCCGCACGATCTCCGGCGGGTCGCCGGCGAAGGAGATGCGGGGCTGGATGGGCGGCGGCGGGCCTCCGTTGAGCCACGAGTGCAAATAATGAGTTGCGGCGTCGAAGAGCGGGATCATCGGCACCTCGTTGATCCCGGGGGCGACCGGCATCTGCAGTTCCGAGCCGAAATCCCGCTCGAACTTCGGGCGGCGGACGTTCATCCCCTGTACCGACACGTGACAGGTGCCGGCCGCCTCCCAGTATCGGAAACGGTCGGTGTCCGGCTGGCGCACGTCGTAGCAGGCGATGGCTTCGAGCTCCGAGTTGACCACCATGACCAGAGCGTCGATGTCATCGCGCAACAGGTTGCTGCCCCGGAGGGCGGCGCTGCGGTTGATGTCGGGCGAAGCCAGGTTGATGACGAAGTCCCCGACCTCCAGCCCCGAGCCGGAGCCGAAGTAGATGGTGAGCAGGTAGGCGTCGAAGGCCCCGGCCAGCGGGTGTATGGCGTTGACGTAGGTCGCCAGGCGGCCGGCCGACTGTGAGCCGCCCTGGGCGATGAGGTGGCGGACGTCCAGCCCGCCGAGCGGATCGACCGCGGCGCGGGGCCGGTCGCGGCCGACCATTTGGGCCGCCTGGGTGAAGATGTCGTACGAGTAGTCGTCGCCGGGGATCGAAAGCGATCCGTACCGCTCGGGATCCCACGCCGCCAGGCCCATCGGTGTCGGAGGCAGGCCGTGGACGCCGACCCGCTGGGTGGTGACCCCGACCAGGGCATAACCCCCCTCGAGGATTTCCAGACTGTCGCCGTTATAGAGGTCGTAGCCGGCGGAGACATTGTTCCAGGACACCACGACGGTGCCATTGAACGAGGCCGCGTCGGCTGGGCGGATCACCACGAGCCGCGTTTGGTACGGCGCGGTTTCCACCGCCTCGACCGGCCAGCGCCCGTCCCGACCGAGCGCGGTCCCGGCGGCCGGCGCGAACCGGGTCGCCGATCCTTCCAGGAAGAATTCGTTTTCCACGTATCCGTATCGGTCCAGATCGGCGAGGGGTCCTCCGAAGGACCACCCATGACGGCCACCTGTGATCGGGCCGGTCACTGTCGGCCGCGTGTCGTTCATGGGGCAACCTCCTCAGGAAGCTGGGCTATGCCGACAGACCCTACCGCCGGTCGACCGGCGCTCTACCGGGAGCCGCCACGCTGGCCCCGTGACCCAATCCGCCGGCCCCCTGGTCCGGCCCGGAACCGAGCCAGCCGCCGGGCTAGGCTCCCTCTCCAGGGGTCAACAGATGACGGCGACGGTGGACATTCCAGGGCCGACCATCCGACCGGGCTGGCAGCCCGCGGCCTGGGTGGGGACGACACCGGCGTGGCTGCGTACGGTCACCGCGGCGCTGTGCGCCCTGGCCCTGGCGGCCGGGATCGCCGGGGCTCTGACCGTCGAGGGCGCGCGCCCACTCCCTGAGCGCCGGCCGCTCGGTGGCCGAGCCGCTGGTTGTCGACGCTCAGACCGTGGTGGTGGAGCTCTCCGACGCCAACACCACCGTGGCCGGTGGCTTCCTGGCCGGGCCGGTTTTCCCCACCGCGGCCCAGGATCAGGCCTCCGCCGACCTGGCCCAGGCGGCGGCAGCGATCACCGCCACCTCGCAGCGGGCCGGCACCACACCCCGGGTGACCGCCCTGCTCCAGACTTTGCTCACCAATATGCCCCTCTACAGCGGCATCGTTGCCACCGCCGAGGCGGACTACCGGCAGGGCCAGCCGGTGGCGGCCGCCTACCTGGCCGAGGCCAACGGCCTCATGAGCGGAACTCTGCTTCCGGCCGCGTCCTCGCTGTACTCGCTCGAGCAGGCTCGCCTCTCACAGGAGAACCAGCGGGCCACCCACTGGCCCGGTGAATTCCTGGTGCTGGCCCTTCTGGCCGCGCTGTTGATCGCGCTCGTGTACGTCCAGGTGCGCCTGGCCCGGCGCTTCCACCGGCTGCTGAACCCCGCCTTGCTGCTGGCGACGGTCGCCGTCCTGGCCATGGTCATCTGGGTGAGCGTGGCCCTCGCCGCGGAGGGAGGGGCGGTGGCCCGCAGCGCCCGGGCGGGGTCCAGCCCGCTGGGCGTGCTGACCCACGCCCGGATTCTCGACGGTCAAGCCCGCGCCGACGATGAGCTCACTCTGGTGACCCGGGACTCCGACCCCAGCTACCAGCGGGACTACGGCTTGGTGAGCACCCGCCTGGGAGCCCTGCTCAAGACTCCCGACGCCCGGTGGACGGGGGACGAAATCGTGGACCTGGAATCGGGAAATCAGCAGTGGACGGCGTACGCCCAGGCCCACAGCAGGGTGCGGCAGGCCGACGTCGGCGGCGATCTGACCGCGGCGGTGGCCACCGATGCGGCCGCGGCTTCGTCCGATTCCCAGCACCTGGACGTGGCCCTGACGCAGGGCGTCGACGCCGCGGTCGCCTCTTTCTCCTCATCGGCCCAGACCGCGGCTGCGGACCTGGACGGGCTGGCGTGGGCGGCTCTCCTCCTGATCGTGGTGATCGCCGGCAGCGTCATCGCCGGTGTCGGGCCTCGCTTGAAGGAATACCGGTGACCGGCCGGCGTCGGGCCAGACTGGCGCTGGGGGCGGTCACGCTGGCGGCCGCTCTGGCCGGGTGCGCCTCCTCGTCCGCATCCTCACCGGCCGTACCGGGCCCGGTTCGGGCCGCCGAGGTCCTGCCGCCGGGCGCCCAGCTCAATGTCAAGGTGTCCGCCCTGGACCCGAGCACCACCCAGACCTGCAACGGCCACCGGCTCACCGCCAGCCTGGCCCCGCAGGGATCGCTCCCCCAGCCCGGCCAGATGCCGGTCGGATCCGACATGGCGGTGATTGCCCGGCGCGGCTACCTGGTGGCCGGGGTCGATCAGAACACCCTGCTCTGGGCCTATCGGGATCCCGTGAAGGGCAACCTGGCCGGCTTCGACATCGCCATGGTCGACCAGGTGGCCCAGGCCATCTTCGGCTCCTACCAGAACCACATCCATTACGTGATCGTGCCGAACGCCGACCGGGTGACCGCGGTCTCGACCGGCCGCCGCGTCGACCTGGTGGCCGAAACCATGACCATCACCTGCCAGCGGGAACAGACCGTCGATTTCTCCACCGAGTACTACGACGCCAGCCAGCGTGTCCTGGTGCCTTATGGGTCCCCGATCACCTCGCTGGCGACCCTGGCCGGCAAGCGGGTCTGCGCGGCCGCCGGCTCCACCTCGCTGGGCCACCTGGCCTGGGCCATTCCCACCGTGAAACTGGTGTCGGTAGCCAACCAGCCGGACTGTCTGGTCATGCTCCAGCAAGGACAGGTCGACGCCATCAGCACCGACGACACCATCCTGCAAGGCCTGGCCGCCCAGGACCCCAACGTGCACCTGGTGCCGGGGATCCGGCTCTCCGACGAGCCCTACGGAATCGCGATCAGCAAGGCCCATCCCGATCTGACCCGATTCGTCAACGGGGTCCTGGCCCAGGAGCGGGCCGACGCCAAGTGGGCGACCATCTGGTCCCGATGGCTCGGACCGGTTGTCCACACCCGGCCGCCCCCGCCGCCCAAGGTCTACTACCGCAGCTGAGGAGGCCGAGTGCAATTCACCCAGGAAGAGCTCGACCGCACCTTCGAGACGGTGAAGACCGCGGTCGGCCGCATCGCCAACACTCTTTTCGAACTGGACGCGGAACGGGAACGAAGGGCTCCCGACGCGGCCAGCCTCACCGACAGCAGCGCCCGGGCCTGGGCCGAAGCCTGCGAGGACCTGCTGACCATGTGGGCTTCGTATCAGCAGTTGGCGGAGAAAGTATCGGCCGCCGAGGCGGAACGAGCAGCCGGGCCACCCGGCCGGGACGCGGCCAACCAAATGGCCGCCGAACTGGTAGCGCCGTCAATGCAGGCCGATCTCAGTGCCTTGTCCCGGTCGCTGGAACAGACGGCAGAGACCATGACCTCCCTGTGGACCATGCGCGACCTGGCCCGGCCCCGGCTGGACGAGATCGAAAACCGGTTGGCCGGCGCGACCGCGGCGGCCAACCGGGCCGGGCTCCGGATCCCGAACGAAGCGACGTCCGTGCTGACCCGCGTTCAGCAGCTCCGTCTCCAGGTAACCAACGACCCGCTCGGCGTGGCGCCGGAGCAAATCGGCGACCTGTCGCTTTCCGCTGATCGGATCAGCCGGGAAATCGATGAATCGGTCGACCGGGTGGCGGGGGCTGTCGCCGAGCTCGGACAGCTCTCCGCCGACATCGATGCCCTCGGCCAGACCCTCGATCGGGCCAAAAACGACGCGGCCGAGGCCAGACAGAAAGTCATGATGTTCAGCCCGTCCTGGGATCTCGATGGATTAGCGGCCCGGGCGGAGCAGCTCCGGACCGAGGCGGCCGACGCCAGTCAGGTGCTCGAGACGGATCGGGCCGGCGCAGCCCGCGTGGTCGCCCGGCTGGCCACCGAACTCGACCGGATCGGCCGCGACGCGGCCTCGGCCGCGGCGGAGGCCGCCGCTCCACTCGATCGGCGGCGGGAGCTACGGGGCCGGCTGGACGCCTACCGGGCCAAGGCCATCGCCACCGGCCGGGCCGAGGACGTCCAGCTCGAAGACCTCTACGAATCGGCCGCAGCCGTCCTCTACCAGGCTCCGTGCGACCTCGACGAGGCCGAACGGACGGTGGCCGCTTATCAGCGCAGCCTGCTCCGAGTGAGCCGAGAGGAGGAACGCCAATGAAATGTGGCCGCCCGGGTTGCGACGGGACGATCGACGGCGGCTATTGCGACACCTGCGGCCTGGCGCCGGTAGGCGAGCGACAGCCGGCCCCCGACCTGGCCAGTGTTTCGGTGGCGGGCGGTCGGCCGGAGGAGGAGCCGCGCCGAGCCGGCGCCGAACTCCCGAGCACACCCCTCACCGGCGCCACCCGGGGCTCCACCCGGGCCACCGGCCCGGTTTCCGCCCGCTCTTCCAGCCGCGGTCACCTGGGCGCCGGCCTGGTGGAGATTCCCCCCGTCGAGTACCGGGACCCCACCTCGGTGGTCATGGCCGATCCGCAGGTCGCCGAGGCCCGGCGCCGCTGTGCCAGATGCGACAACCCGGTTGGCCGCAGCCGGGACGGGCGCCCCGGACGGGCCGAGGGGTACTGCCCGCACTGCGGGGCGCGCTATTCCTTCACGCCGAAACTGGTGGCAGGCGACCTCGTCGCCGGCCAGTACGAGGTGGCCGGGTGCCTGGCGTACGGCGGCATGGGCTGGGTGTACCTGGCCCGGGACCACAACGTGTCGGACCGCTGGGTCGTGCTGAAAGGCCTCCTCGACTCCGGTGACGAGTCCGCCATGGCTGCGGCCATCGCGGAGCGCCGCTTTCTGGCCGAGGTCGAGCATCCCAACATCGTGCGGATCTACAACTTCGTCGAGCACCAGGGCGCCGGATACATCGTCATGGAGTACGTGGGCGGCACCTCGCTCAAGGACTTGCGGAGGGGGGCCGACGGCTCATCGGCCCCTATCCCCGTCGCCCACGCCATCGCCTACCTGCTCGAAGCTCTCCCGGCCCTGGCCCACCTGCACACCCGGCAGCTGCTGTATTGCGACTTCAAGCCGGACAACGTGATTCAGACCGAAGAGCAGGTGAAGATCATCGACCTCGGTGGCGTCCGCCGCATGGACGACGACACCAGCGATCTGTACGGGACCGTCGGCTATCAGGCCCCTGAGGTACCCCGGGAGGGACCGTCGGTCGCCTCTGACCTCTACACCGTGGCCCGGACGCTCGCGGTTCTGGTCTTTGACTTCAAGGGCTTCCAGGATCCCAAGCGCTACGCCGACAGCCTGCCGCCCACCTCGAGCGTGCCGATCTTCGAGCGTTACCCGGCCCTGCATCGCTTCCTCCTCCGGGCCACCGATCCGGATCCGGCCCGGCGCTTCGGGTCGGCCGGCGAGATGGCCGAGCAGCTCACGGGGGTCCTGCGGCAGGTCGTCGCCATCGACGGCGGCCGCCCTGATCCCGCCCCGAGCCGGCTCTTTACGCCTGAGCTCGGGGTCGATCCGGACCAGCCGAACTGGCAGGTGCTACCGATTCCCGCCCTCGACCCGACCGATCCGGCCGCCGGAGTGCTGGCCAGCCTGGCCGCGGCATCGCCACCTCAGTTGCTCGCCGCCCTGGAGGGAATGCCCGACGGGCCCGAGATCGCCTTCCAGCGGGCCCGGGCGTACCTGGAGCTCGGCGAGTGGAAGCGGGCCGCGGATGTCGTCGTTGGCCAGGCCGTCGCCGATCCGCACGACTGGCGCGGCCGGTGGTGGCAGGCCGTCCTCGAACTGGTCGAGGGGGTGCCCAGAGATGCCACCGAGGACTTCGACCGGGTCGCGGCCGAACTGCCGGGCGAGCTCGCTCCCCTTCTGGGCCTGGCCACGGCCGCCGAGAGCAGCGGTGACACCCAGAGGGCGGCGGCGCTCTACCAGCTGGTGGCGGCCACGGACCCCGGTCACGTCAGCGCCAGCTTCGGACTCGCTCGCATCCGCCGAGCCGCCGGCGATCGCCGCGGGGCGGCCGAAGCGCTCCGCCGGGTACCGAGTGCTTCCAGTGCCCACCAGGCCGCCCAGGTAGCCCTGTGCTCGGTCCTCATCGGAGACGAGCAAGCCTCCGGCCCGAGCCTGGACGACCTGATGGCGGCTTCCGACGTCCTGCTCAGGCTCAACGGCGACGCCCGGCTGAACGCGTCCATCAAACGGGATCTGCTCATCGCGGCCCTCGACCTGGTCGATGCCACTCCCGCGGCCCCTGCGCCCGCACCGGTGGCCGGCGTGCCCTTGAAGGAGGACGCCCTCCGCGGGGCTCTGGAGGAGACGTGCCGGACGTTGGCGAAGCTCTCGCTCACGGACTCGGAACGGGTGGCTCTGGTCGACGAGGCCAACGCTTTCCGACCCCGGTCGCTCACGTGACCTGTCCCCGCTGTGACGGCTCGATCGCCCCGATCGACCGCTATTGCGAGTCCTGCGGATGGCCCCTTGACGGCGCTGATCATCGTGAGACCGACCTCGGCCCCGTGGCCGCCCTCACGGACCGGGGGCTGTTGCGGACCCGCAACGAGGACGCCTACGCGGTGAGCGCCGGCGAGAGTGGAATGGCGGCCGTGGTGTGTGACGGCGTCTCTACCACCGAAGACTCGGCCTACGCCGCCGACGCCGCCGCCCGCTCGGCCCTGGAAGCCCTGGTCGCCGGCATGGGCAGCGGGGCCGATTGGTGCGCCCTGGCGGCCAGTGCCGTCCTCGTCGCCCAGGAGGCGGTCCGCCACGATATCGGCTCCACCACCATCGCCCTGGGCCTGGTTCGCCCCGGAGAGGTGGTGGTCGCCAACGTCGGCGACAGCCGCGTCTACTGGTTGGGCGAGGACGGGCAGCACACTCAGCTCAGCGTCGACGATTCGGGCCGGCCCCATGAGATCACGGCCTGGCTCGGGCCCGACGCCGAACCGGTCGTACCCCACGTAGTCCGGCTGGCCCCGGTCGGGAACGGCCTGCTGGTGCTCTGTTCCGACGGCTTGTGGAACTACGCCGACGCCCCCGACACCCTGGCCTCTCTCCTGCCTGCCGCCGAGCCGGGGGAGCCCGCCGAGGTGGCCCGGGGCCTCCTCCGGTGCGCCCTGGCGGCGGAGGGAGCCGACAACGTGACCGTCGCGGTAATCGCCCATCAAGGACCAGACCATGCCAACCAGTGACCCCACTTTCCACCTGGACTGCTACCACAACGAGTACCTGCCCGAGGGCGGCCGCGACGTGGACGCCATCATCACGGTGACGGGCGCCGGCGTGGGCCAGGTCCCGACCGCCGGTACCCAGGCCGCCGAGGTCATCATCGTCGACGTCTCCGGCTCGATGAGTGGCGACAAGATCCGTGAAGCCCGGCGGGCGACCGCCGCCGCCATCGAACACATCCGGGACGAGGTCCGCTTCGCCATCCTGCAGGGGAATCAGGTCGCGGCCCAGGTCTATCCCCGATCGGGGTTCGCCATCGCCACCAGCGCCACCCGCGACCAGGCCATCGATCACCTGCGCGAGCTGAAAGCCGGCGGTGGCACGGCCATCGGAAGCTGGGTGCGGGCCGCCACCGAACTGCTGGCCGGCGAGCCCGGCGTGCGCCACGCCATCCTCCTGACCGACGGCCGCAACGAATCGGAAACGCCCGAAGAGCTGCAGTGGGCGATCGATCGCGCCACCGGCGTTTTCCAATGCGACTGCCGCGGCGTCGGCGCCAACTGGGAGGTCGCCGAGCTGCGCCGGATCGCCACCGCGCTGCTCGGAACGGTCGACATCGTGGCCGACCCCAAGCACCTGGCCGACGACTTCGAGGCCATGATGCGCCAGGCCATGGGCAAGTCGCTGGCGGACGTCGCCGTCCGGGTCTGGACCCCGCAAGGGGCCGAGGTGTCCTTCTTCAAGCAGGTGGCGCCGGACATCATCGACCTCACCGCGTCGCGTGTGCCCGTCGACGAGCGGTCCGGCGACTACCCCACCGGTGCGTGGGGGGGAGAGTCCCGGGACTACCACCTCAGCGTCCACGTCCGGCCGGGGGCGATCGGGGAGGAGATGCTCGCCGCCCGGGTGTCCGTGATCGTCGACGGGCAGGTTGCCGGCCAGACGCTCGTTCGGGCCACCTGGACCGACGAGACGGCGTTGTCGACCCGGATCAACCGGCAGGTCGCTCATTACACCGGTCAGCAGGAGCTGGCCGACGCCATCCAGGATGGACTCGACGCCCGCCGGAGCGGCGACGAGGACACGGCGGTCGTCAAGCTGGGCCGGGCCGTGCAGCTGGCCAGCCAGGCCGACAACCAGGACATGGTTGACATGCTGGCCAAGGTGGTCGACGTCGAGGACGCCTCCACCGGGCGGGTTCGGCTCAGGAGCGGGGTGCGGGCTGAAGACGAAATGACCCTCGACACCCGCAGCACCAAGACGGCCCGCGTCCGGAGATGAGGGCGACCCGGCGCGGCCGGGCGGGATTACGCTCTCGGCAGTGCTGGCCGGGCTGCTTGGGGCGTTCCGATGGCTGGGAGACGAGGGCGGGGAGCTGCAAATCCCCGCCCGGAAAGAACGGGCCCTTCTGGCCTTCCTGGCCCTGCGGGCTGGTTCGGTCGTTTCGGCCGCGGAGCTCACCCGGGCCCTCTGGGGTGACGAGCCGCCGCGGTCGGCGACCAAGACCCTGCAAACCTACGTCTCAGCCCTGCGCCGGGTCTTGCCGCCCCGGACGATCGAGACGAGCCCCGGGGGCTACCGGCTGGCGGTCTCTCCCGACGACGTCGACGCCCACCGCTTCGAGCAGCTCCTCCGCGCCGCGACCGACGCCGCCGAGGCCGGGGACATGCGCCGGGCCGCCGACGACACCGGCGCGGCCCTGGCGCTCTGGCGAGGAAATCCCCTTCCCGACCTGGCGGACCAGCCCATCGGCATGGCCGAAGCGGCCCGCCTGGCAGAAATGCACCGGACGGCCGAGGAGCGAAACTTCGCGGCCCGGCTCGCCCTGGGGGAGCATGCCGAGCTCATCGGCGACCTGGAGACCGCGGTCGCGGCCGAGCCGCTGCGGGAGCGCCGGTGGGAACAGCTGATGGTCGCCCTCTACCGGTGCGGACGCCAGTCCGAGGCGCTGCGGGCCTATCAGCGGCTGCGGTCGGTGCTTGGCGAAGAGCTGGGCCTGGAACCGGGTGAGGAGGCCCGCGCCCTCGAGGCGGCCATCCTGGCTCACACTCCCGACATCGGCCCGCCTCTGGTGGTCGCCGCGGCAGGCGCGGTCGGCCCGGACGCGGTCGGCCCCGACCGCGTCGGACCGGCCCGGGCGGAGCCGGTGCTGAACGTGCGGACCCGTACTCCCCTGCCCAGCGGCAACGTGACTTTTCTCTTCACGGACATCGAGGGCTCGACCGCCATGTTCCACCGGCTGGGACCCGGATACGAGGCGGTCCTCGAAACCCACCGGCGCCTGTTGCGGGCCGTCATCGCCGCTCACGACGGCGTAGAGGTCAACACCGACGGCGACGGCATGTCTGCGGCCTTTGCTGACGCCGGCCAGGCCATCGGAGCTTGCCTCGACGGGCAACGCCAGCTGGCCGCGGAGCCCTGGCCCGAGGGCGGCGAAGTGCGGGTGCGCATGGGCCTGCACACGGGGGTGGCCCGGCCGACGCCGGAGGGGGATTACGTCGCCGTCGCCATGCACGAGGCGGCCCGAATCTCCGCGGCCGCCCACGGCGGCCAGATCCTGCTGTCGTCCGACACCGCCCGGATGGTGAGGCCGGTCCTGCCCCCCGAGGCCGCCCTGGTCGACCGCGGCCCGTTCCTGTTGAGCGGCTTCGACGAGCCGGAGCGGATCTACCAACTCGGCCACCCGGCCCTCCGTTCCGGCTTCCCTCCGCTCCGGGCCTCGCCGGCCCAGTCCCACAACCTGCCCAACCTGCGCATGCCGTTCGTGGGCCGCGAGGCCGACCTCGAGGCGGTCGGCCGGATGCTGAGCGAGGCCCGGCTGATAACCGTCGTCGGACCGGGGGGAGCAGGTAAGACCCGATTGGCGGTAGAGGCGGCGGCCCGACTGGCCGCCAGGTTCCCGGGAGGCGTACACCTCTGCGACCTGTCCACTCAGACCGACCCGGGCCTGGTCGAGGTGGCGATCGGCGAGGCGTTCGGCATCCGCGACTCGGTCTCCGATGACCGGATGGAGGAGGTGGCCAAGCTCATCGAGGAGCGGGCCGCCCTGCTCGTGCTCGACAGTTGCGAGCACCTGATCGCGGGCGTGGCCGCGGCGGTCGACGCCCTCCTGGCTCTCTCCCCCGCGCTCCGAGTCCTGGCCACCAGCCGCGAACCGCTCGGGGTGGATGGCGAGCACCTCTGGCGCCTCGGATCGCTGGAGGTCCCGGAGGAAGGCGCCGACCTGGAGGCCATCAAGCGAAGCGAGGCGCCCGTGCTCTTCGAGGGCCGGGCCCGGCTGGTTCAACCGGCGTTCGCCATCACCGCGACCAACGCCGGCGCGGTGGCGGACATCTGCCGGCAGCTCGACGGTCTGCCCCTGGCGCTCGAACTGGCGGCCGCCCAGGCCGGATCCCTCTCCCCTGCTGCGATCGCCGAGCGGCTCACCGACAGCCTGCACCTGCTCGCCGGCGGAGCGGACCGGCGTTCTTCGAGACACCGCACCCTGGATTCGACCGTCGACTGGAGCTACCGGCTGCTCGACGAGGACGCCCGCCGGCTGATGCGCCACCTGGCGGTGTTCGCCAACGGCTTCACCATCGAAGCCGCCCGGTCCGTCAGCGATGCCGATGATCCTGTCGCCGTCCTGGCCGGGCTGGTGGACAAGTCCCTTGTCATCTGGGACCCCGATGCCGCCCGCTACCGGATGCTCGAACCGATTCGGGCCTTTGCCCGGGCCCGCCTCGAGGAAGCCGGCGAGGCCGACGCCGCTTCCGCCCGGCACCTGGCCTGGTGTGCCAGCCTGGCCGACAGCCTTCGCAACGACAGCCGGGGACAGCGCCAGGAGGCCTACGACCTCTTCGGCCGGGAGCTGGACAACTTCCGGGTGGCGCTGGTCTGGGCCGCGTCTCACAGCTCACCGGATGGCACCCGCCTGGCCGGGGCGGTGGAAGCCGAGGGCGCGGCGCCGCCGGTTTCCCTTGCCATCTGGGAGCTGGTGGCGAGAGCGGACCGCGACTACTTCGAGCGGGTCGAGGCGGATGACGTGGACTTCCCGGTAGCGGCCTCAGAGCGGCTTTTCCAGCTGGAGGGCGATCGGGCCACCATCGGCCGGCGCAGCCTCAGCCGGGGCATCCGCCCCGACGTGGACCTGTCCGCCGCCCCTACTGATACCGGGATATCCCACCAGCACGCCATCCTGGTCAATCGGGACGGGGTGTGGGCCATCATTGATCCCGGCGCCACCAACGGGGTGTACCTCAACGACAGTCCCGACCCGCTGCCGCGCCATCAGCCCATTCCGCTGGGCGAGGACGACCAGATCCACATCGGGGCCTGGACGACCCTTCTGCTGCGCCGGCGGGGCTAGCGGTGGGCGCCCGCGGCGCGCCTTACCCGCAGATGCTGATGGGCGAGCCGGCCGGCACGTCCCGCAGCAGGGTCAGGTCGGCGATCGGAATGCGGATGCACCCGTGGGAGAGATACGCCCCGGAGGAGCCGATGAGACTGTCGGCGCCCAGTGGTCCGTGGATCCCGATCACGGCGTCCCCTGAGCCCTCCCAGTTGGCGATAGACGTCGAATGAGCTGAGGTCACCATGATGAATGGGCCGTAGCCGGCGCTGGGCGAAGCTTCGAGGAAGGCCACGAAGAACTGGCCCGTCGGGGTGGGATCCTGAGCGGTGCCAACCCCGGCGGGGGCCGACACGACCTGCTGGTCCAGCCGGAACAGGGCCAGGTGCCGGGTGGCCAGATCCACGGAGATCCAGTAGGGGCTGACGGTGAGGGCCACGTCAGCCTGGCGGACCCAGGCGCTCGAGCCGTTAGGCCGGGTGGCCAGACGCACCTCCAGCCAGCCGGGCTGCCGGGCGATCACCGGTAAGGCCGAGACGGCCCCGTACCAGGTGGCGGGTATCGTGCTGGACGGGGGGCCGCCGGGGCGGGCGTAGCCGGAAATGGTGCCGCTGGTGGTCGCGATCAGATTCCAACCCCCGCTCGACGTTGACCTCCCTGGCCTCGGACAGGAGGTCAGCCCGCTGCTCTGGATCCGGCCGCTGGTCGGGGTTTCGCTGCTGCTCGGTTTCGGCCTCGGGCTGGCACTGGCATTGGCACTGGCACTGGTGGTCGGCGTGGCGCTGGCGCGGCTTTGGGCCCGGCTTTGGTGCGGACGGCCGCCTGTGGTCAGAACTATTACTGACACGGCGATCGCGACTGCACCCGCCACCGCGCCGACCGCGAGCCAACGGCGGCGGCGCATGCCGCGCTTCGATCGGTGAACGGCCGAGCTCATCCGGTCACGGGCAGAGCGGGCGGCGTGATCGGCGATGGTGGTGCGGTCGGAACCGTCGGGACGTGTTCCACCCAGTTAGAGTCGCACGCCTGGGTGGGATTTGTCGGGTCGCACTCGGTGTTGTCGGCCGGGGTCAGGGTGACGACGTTGTCGATGTTGAAGTCGGCGTTGAAGCCGGGGACGACTTGCGTGACGCGGCTGAAGGTCACCCGTCCGCCGGGGGCGACGGTGACCTGGGCGGAGATGACGCCGGAACCGGACGTCGGGAGGACCGTGGATCCCGCCGTGGCGGCAGCGGTCCAGGTGCCCGGATTCAAGCCGGCCGGCACGTTGTCGATGATGGTCCCGTGCCCGGTCGTGGTCGCGCTCGCATTGGTCACGGTGACGGTGTAGGTGACGGTCTGTCCGGGGCTCAATTGCTCGCTGGGGAGGGCCGACTTGAGCACTCTGAGCGGAGCCGCCGGCGGATCGGACTTGAACGACGTCGACGCGTCACAAGTCGGAGCGCCGTCCTCGCACGCGGTCAGGTCCCCCGGCGTGGCCGCGCCGGTGTTGGTGATGGTGCCGCCCGGGAAAGAGGCGACGATCGGAGCGATGATGATGAAGGTGACCGTGCCAGCGGGGGCGAGCGTGACGACCACGGCTGTGGGCGGTCCGGTGCCCGAGGCCGGCACCACCGTGGTGCCATTGCCCGCGGTCATGGTCGCCCACACCGCCGCGGCCCGGTCAAGCTCGGTGGGCAGCGGGTCGGCGAAAGTGGCGTGGGCCGCCTGGGTGGCGCTGAGATTGGTGAGCGTGACCCGGTAGATCACGTTCTGACCCGGCTGTGGCAGCGGGTCCGTGGGCAGGTGAGTCTTGACGATCGAGACGAGCGACGGCGTCGGGAAGTCCTCCGTAGCAGAGCAGGACGGATCCTCCGCCGGATCACACTGCGTGTTCTCGCCCGGCTGGCTGACCGAGGTGTTGATGACGTCGCCGCCGGGCCAGTCGGATCGCACGGTGGCGTGAACGGTGAAGGTGACCGATCCGCCGGTCACGATGGTCACCTGGGCGTTGATGGGCCCGGACCCGCTGGTCGGGGTGACCATCGACTCCCCCACGGGGGTCGCCGCGGTCGTCCAGGTGATGCCGGTCAGGGCGGGCGAATCGAACGGGTCGCTGATGGTCGCGTGAGCCTGCGTGGCCTGGCCCGCGCCGTTGCTGGTGTTGGTGACCGTGACGGTGTAAGTGACCGGCTGGCCCTGGGTTGGTATGGGCGGGGTGTGCGTCTTGGTGATCGCCAGGGTGGCCGGCGTGGGTGTCGCCGTGAACGTGTCGCTCCCGTCGCAGGTCGGCTGGCCGTTGGCGCACGCGGTGTCGGCGTCGGTGTTCGGCGTGACCGTCCCGACGTTGTGGACCGTCACCGGTCCCGCGATGGGAAGCATGGTGGCGGTGATGGCGAAGGTCACCACGCCGCCGGGTGCCACCGTGATGGCCACGGGAGTCGGAACGCCCGGCGATCCCGTGCCGGCCGGTGCTCCGCAGAGCGAGCCGGCGGTGGCCGCGCACGTCCACGTGGCGGCGGCAACGTTGAGCTGGGTCGGGAGCGGGTCCGAGAAGGTACCCACGCCCACGACGCTGGTCGAGTTGCTCACGAGCACCCTGTACACCACCTGCCCGCCCGGCCTCGGTACCGCCGGCGATCGCGCCTTGACCACGTTGAGACGGGCCAGCCCAAACGAGTCCTCGGCCACGCACTCGGGCTCGCCGTCCGCGCACTCGGTATTGGTTCCCGGTGTGGCGGTGGCCACATTGATGATGTCGCCGCTCACAAAACTGGTGGAGACGGTCGCCTCGATGGTGAACGCCACCGATTCGCCGGGTTGGATGATCAGCGCCACACCGGTTGGGAAACCGGTTCCCGACTCTTGGCTCGACGATGGAATGGCGGTGGTGGCGGGCGTGGTAGTCGTGGTCGACCACGTCCCGGGCGTGATCTCGGCGGGGGCCGGATCGTTGAAGGTGGCGTGGGCGATGGTCGAGGGGCTGAGGTTGGTGACCGTCACCGTGTACGTGATCGCTTCGCCCGCCGTCGGTGACGGGCCGGTGGGCGAATGCGACTTGTTGATCTCCAGCGGCGCCGGGTCAGGGGTGGAGGTCACCGGGACGTCCGCCGGGCACTTGGTCGCCGTGCGATCTTCCTCGCACACGGTGTGGTCGCCCGGCGCCGCAGTGGCGGCATTGGTGATGGTGCCGCCCTGGAACGTCGGACTTACGGTAACGGTGATGGTGAAGGTAGCGACGCCGAGGGGTAAGAGGGTCAGGACCACCCCCGTGATATTCCCCGTGACCGGGCCGGTCGTGCTGCAGCTCGACTCGGTGCTGGCCGCGCAGATCCAGGACGGATCGATCAGGCCGGCTGGAATGCTGTCGTTGATGGTGGCGGTGGCGGTAGTGGTGGTCGAGGTGTTGCGGACCTGAAGCTCGTAGGTGAATGTTTCCCCGGGTTTCGGGGCGGCGGTGCTGGCGGTCTTGGAGATGATGATCGGCGCGGGCTGCAGGACCTCGGTGGCGTCCGGAGCCTCGCAGTTCTCCGGATCGTTGCTGGGCGGCTCGCAGTTGGTGTTAGGGGCCGCCACCGTGGCGGTGTTTTCAATGCTGGTGCCGGTAAAAGTGTCGGCGATGGTGCCGGTCACGGTGACCGTGAACGAGTTCGGCGCGGCGTGCGTCAGTAGCGTCTTGATTGCGGTCAGCACGCCGCTGGCAATGGACGCCGTTGCCCCGTTGGTAGCCACCGCGCCTGACGGCACGAAGCCGGCGGGGAGATGATCGGTGACGGTCACGTTGGCCGCGTCGGCCGGTCCGGCATTGGTCACCGTGATGGTGTAAACCAAGGGGTCGCCAACGTGGACCGGATCGGGCGAGCCGGACTTGGTGATCACCAGGCTGGTGCTGGTCCTCGTCGTGGCCGAGGCGGTGTTGGTCAACGACTCGCCCGCCTTGCCCAGGGCGTGGGCGGTGGCCGTGTTGTCGATGTGCCCGGCGGCGATGTCGGCCTGGGCAATGACGTGGGTCCCCGTGCAGGTGTAAGACTCCGCCGGCGCCAAGGTTCCCGACCGGCTGCAGGGGGCGACCAGACCGGTCGGATTGTCAGGGGTGGCGAAGAGGGGATCGGTCACCGAGGTCATATGGATATCGACACCGGAGGTGTTGGTGACCGTGAAGGTGTAGGTGAGCGAAGCCCCCACGGTGCTGTAGGTAGGCGCCACCCCCTTGGTCAACCCCACGGAGGGCACCGGGATAGCCGTATTCAGCCCGGCCAGAAAATACCCGTCGCCCGATGTGGTCGTGGTCAGCTTCACGCTGGTGTCCCCGGCGTGCACGATGCCCGAGGCCAAAGTCCATTCGACATTGTCGGTACTGAAGTTGCTGGTCCAGTTGGGATTGGTGGCGTTCCGGGCGTAGGAGACGAAGAAGTTGTTGGTCTGCCCCGTCACCGGGTGCACGATGTTGATGTCGTTGACGGAGAAGGTGTCACCGGTCAGGCCGGCGTCCCCCTCGCCGGCGATCAGGCCCACCTGCACCTGGTCCGGATCGGTAACGGAAGGAACAGTGACCACCGTGTTGGTCGGCTGCCCGGTGGACTGCTGGTAGACGAAACCGGTTTGAAGGGTGATCTGCTTGGCCACCTGAGGAGGAACGCTGGTGAGGTTGACCGACGGGTATTGGTAGACGACCACGATGTTCCAGCCGAGCCCGGCCATGTTGAAGCCGTTCGCCGGGAACGGGGCGTCGGCTCCCCACACGGTGATCTGGCCCGACTTCCCGGCCAGCAACGGGGTGACGTCGGCCGAGGCTGAGTAGTAGTAGTCGTTGGTATCGCTGGCGGGTTGGCCGGGCTCTATCGAGGTGCCCTGATCAGGTTGCACGCTGACGTAGTGTTGATCGTCGCCGATTGACACCTTCATCGGATCCATCCAGATGTTGGCGTCCCAGCCACCCTGCGCAGGGGACGACGTGATGCCCGGGTTGCCGGAGAGCTGGGTTGTGCCCAGCCAGCTCAATTCGGCAAAGACCACCCTGGCGTCCGTCGGTACGGTTACCGTCGCCGACGAGGAACGGGTCGTGCTCGGGTCGGTGTCCCGATCCAGGAACCGGGTGATGACCTGATTGTTGTAGGTGGGCCGGCTACCGGCCGCACCTGGAGTCAACGCCGTCTGCCAGTCCCGCACGCATCCCCCGGCGGGCAGGGCGGCTCCACTGGAGAGGGTCGCACAGTCCAGCAGAGTGTTACCCCCCTGATCGAAACCGCCCACCAGGGTTTGGCGGTACACCGGACCGATGGCCAGGCGGGTGTTCCTGACCGGGTGGGGTGGGGCCAGCGAAGCCGCCGCGGCCCTGGTGGTTGACGGTGCGGTAAACGCCGGCGCCAACCCTACGAGACCAGCCGCCACCAGGAGCGCGGGAACCATCCCGCGGAACAGACGTCGCTTCCGCGTCACAGGCGTCCTCCTGTTGTCCTACGAGCGGCATTGTCCCATATGGACCCACACCATGGCAACGGGATGCCATCGATGTACACGACTCGCGTCACCAGGCCGGCCGCTAATGACCGACGGGCTTCCACACTGGCCCATGCCTTCGATCCCTCTCGCACGCGGTCGTCGCGTCTGCCGGAGCCGCTCGGCCCCTGCCCCCTCTGCACCGCCTCTCAACCCGGACCCGCCGGCGTCCTGGCGCGGTCCTTCTGCCGTCTGTTCGACCCCTGTCGCTTGGTGTCGCAGGGCCGGCGACCCTTTGCTGACGTCAGTTGGTCCAATCGGGCCCTCAAGCCGAGCGCTGGTGCGGGCAAACGGCGCGTCGGCGCCGGCCTCTCGCTGCGACCCGGTGCGACGCCCGTCGAACGTTCCCCGCCCTGGTGCCGGCGGCGGCCGGCGGCGGCCGGCGGCGGCGGTCGGACGCCGGCCGGTGGGCGGGCCCTGCAATCGGCGCCGGCGCACTCGCTGCGACTCGGTGCGACAGAGGTCGAAGGGTCCCGAACCTGGTGCCGTGGCGCCAGGGGCGCCGCTACCGTGACCGTCGTGAGTTCACCTCCACGCCATCGGGGTCTGCACGGCGGCCCCGTGTACCTGGACTACAACGCCACCACACCGGTTGATCCCCGGGTGGCGGAGGCGATGGGGCCCTACCTGGTTGAGCATTTCGGTAACCCGTCCAGCGCCCACCACTATGGCGAGCATCCCAGGCGCGCCCTGGTGGCCGCCCGCGAGCAGGTGGCGAATCTGATTGGCGCCCAGGCCGGAAATATCGTGTTCACCGCTTCGGGATCGGAGGCCAATCTCCTGGCCTGGCGTGGCGTGGCCGTCGGCTCCGGTCGGGCCGGCCCGCACATCATCACCCAGGCCACCGAGCACCCGGCCGTGCTCGAGACCGGCCGGGCCATGGAACGGCTGTACGGGGTCCGGGTGACCGTGCTGCCGGTGGAGCGGTCCGGCCGCCTCGAACCGGATCGGCTCGAGGCGGCCATGACCGATGACACGGTATTGGTCTCGGTGATGGCGGCCAACAACGAGACTGGAACCCTCCAACCGGTGGCCGACCTGGCGTCGATCGCGCACCGGTGGGGGGCCTTGTTTCACTGCGACGCGGCCCAGGCGGTCGGCAAGATCCCCGTCGACGTCTCCGGATGGGGGGTCGACCTGCTCACGGTGGTAGGGCACAAGATGTACGCCCCTAAGGGGATCGGGGCGCTCTTCGTCGGTGAAGGCCTGCGGCTCGAACCGGCCGTCTACGGCGGCGGCCAGGAGCAGGGTCTTCGTTCCGGCACGGAGAACACGGCTCTGGCGGTGGCCCTCGGCGCCGCTGCTGATCTCGCGGCCGCGGAGCTCTCCTCCGGGCAACCCGCCCGGCTGGCGGCCCGGCGCGACGTCCTGCACCAGCGACTGGACCAGGCGCTCCCCGGCCGGGTCCATCTCAACGGGCACCCGACCGCTCGCCTGCCCAACACCTTGAATATCAGCATCGACGGCATCATCGGCAACGAGCTGCTCGAGGCGGTCCCCCAGATCGCCGCCTCGACCGGCTCGGCGTGCCACGCCGGCGCCCACCTGCCCTCTCCCGTGCTCATGGCCATGGGCGTCCCGGCCGCCCGGGCGCTGGGCGCGCTCCGCCTCAGCCTCGGTCGCTGGAGCACATCGGGTGACGTCGCCATCGCCGCCGACGTCATCACCGAGGCCGCCGCCACTTGACACTCAACTGAAGATGGGAAGCACACCGATGTCCTCGAGGCCCAGGTTGTCGATCCAGTGGCCGGTGTGGACCTGCGTGAAGAGGAGCCCGAAGGACCCGGGGATGCTGATCTCCGCGGTGCGGCATCCGCCGCCGGGCGTGTCTTTCCCCTCGTAGACACTCACGGAGAGGCCGGCCCGGGCCAGCACCAGAGCGGCGTCCAGTCCGTTGGGCCCGCTACCGACCACCGCCGCATCGAGAACGGCCGCACCGGACGCCGTCACAGGCGAAAACCCCAGTGGCGCCGGAAGGTGCGCCGGCGCGATCAAGATGGGGTGGTGCCTGATCCCCTCCCTCTGGGCCGTTCCGTCGTGATCCGGCCCGGCCAGCCGACGCCGGCTGCGTGGGCCGGATGCAAACGGGTGCAGGTGGGAAAGGTCGATGGGGCCACGGCGGACCTGGTGCACGCCGCCTGGCACGCTCGTACCTCCCTGATCCTGGAGTTGGCGCCGGGCCTGGGTCTCGACCGCCCCGACGAACCGCCCGAGGAATCGGTCACGGGGCTTCAGCCGTGGGAGTGGGAGGTGGATCTCGACCTCGTGGCCGAGCGACTGCACCACGCGGTATGGGCCAACTCGGTAGACGCCCGGGGCGAGGCCCCCCGATACCAATGGGCGGACCAGGCCGTCGCGCTCGGCGCCAGGACTGACCCTTCGGGCCAAGCGGACGTCGTGTTACCGGACGGGCGACCAGCGATCTGCGACGGCGGGCCGCTCGACGCCTCCGTGGCGGGCCGGGCGGGGACGGTGACCCTGCACCGCATCGGGCTGGAGCACCGGTCGCTGACCCCCCTGGGCCACCCCGAACCACGTGGCGTACCGCTGGCTCCCGACCAGCTGGCCGCAGTCGGAGAACCCCGGGCGGCGGCCCGGGTGATCGCCCCGGCGGGATCGGGCAAGACCCGGGTCCTGACCGAGCGGGCCCGTCTCCTGCACGCGGGATGGGGCCTGCCACCCGAAGCAATGGCATTGGTCGCGTACAACGTTCGAGCCGCCGGCGAGATGCGTTCGAGGTTGCAGGACTTGCCCTCGCTCCGGATCCGGACGCTCAATGCCCTCTCCCTCAGGCTGTGCGGGCGGCAGACCACCATCGAGGAGCCCGAGGTCCGGCGCATGCTCAGCGGACTGGTCGAGTTTCCCCGCCGGGTGGAGACCGACCCCGCCGCACCATGGATCGAAGCGTTGAGCCGGGTCAGACTCGGCCTGGCCGATCCAGACGAGATTGAGGATGAGGTCGGCGACGTTGCCGGCCTCGAACGGGTGGCGCAGCAGTACCGGGAAAGCCTGCGAGAGGGCGCCGCAGCCGACTTCGACGAACAGGTGATCGCCGCGATCGAACGCCTGCTCGCCGATCCGGCCTTCCGCAGACGCAGCCAGCGCTTCGCTCGAGTGCTGCTGGTTGATGAATTCCAGGACCTCACCCCCGCGCACATGCTTCTGATTCGTCTGCTGTCCGGGCCGGCCGGCGCGGTCTTCGGGGTGGGCGACGACGACCAGACCATCTACGGGTATGCGGGAGCCACGCCGAGGTGGCTCGTCGACTTTGATCGTTGGTTCCCCGGTTCAGCCCATCATCCTCTCGAGGTCAACTACCGCTGCCCGGCACCTGTGGTCACCGCCGCGAGCAACCTCCTGATGCACAACTCGCTGCGGGCGGCCAAGACCATCCGGCCGGCCAAGGAGGACGGGGATGGACTCCTGGAGGTGCGAGCCGGTGGTGACCGCCCTGCCGCGACGGCGGTGGAAAGAGTGGTTGAGTTGCTGGGAGCGGGCGCCAAGCCCGCCGACATCGCCGTGCTTTCACGGGTCAACGCGTCCCTGGTTCCGATCCACGTCCTGCTGCGACATTCGGACGTGCCGGTCAACCGGGCGACGGATACTCGCTTCCTGCAGCGAGGCGGGGTACGGGCCGCGTTGGCCTGGTTGTCGATCGCGGCAGAGCCGTCGACGCTTCCCGGATCCTCCCTGCGAGAGGCAGCCCGCCGTCCAAAACGGGGCATGAGCCAATCACTGCTGGACCTCGTGGCCAAACGCCGGTCCGTCGAGGGCCTGCCGAACCTGGCCGAGTGGCTCGACAGCAAAGGGAGCCGGCGGGAAGCGGACAAGATCCGGGACTTCGCGAGCGATGTCGCCGCCATCCAGCGGGCCGCTGGCCGAGCCGGCGCCACCACTGCGTCGATACTGGCCGTGGTGCGGTCGCGGATCGGCGATGGGGGCCTCGACGCCAGCGCCGACGCTTTGGACCGCTGGAGCCACGGGGCGATCGCGGCCCACGCCGACGACCTGGCGGCGCTGAGCGAACTGGCCGAACTCGAGCCGGATCCGCGCCGCTTCGGCGGGTGGCTCGCCGAACATCTCGGGTCCACGGGAAACGATTCCGGCGTGACCCTGGCGTCCATCCATGCGGTCAAGGGGCGGGAATGGTCACACGTCGTCCTGCATCACGCGACGTCGGGGTTGTTGCCCCATCGGCTGGCGTGGGACGTGGAAGAGGAGAGGAGGGTCTTCCACGTGGGCCTGACGCGGGGTGTGGACAGCGTCACCGTGGTTACGGGTGAGCCACCGTCGCCGTTCGTGGCGGAGATGGCAGCCCCGCCGGTGCCGGAGAAGGAGGTGCGGGTCGGGCGAAGGGGGCCGGCCGGGCTGGAGGGTCGAGGCTCTCCTGCTCCGGCGGCGCCGGCGCGTTCCCCCGTGACGGAACGGCGGCGCGACCGGGCGGCCGCCGGATCCCCGCGGCCGGGCCGGCCGGAACCGGCCCTGGAGACGGTCCCGGCAACGGTCGGCTTCCGCTTCGAGCAGCACGGCCATGAGTACGAGGTCACCGCAGTAGCCGGAGATCGGGTGAAGGCTGCAGTCGTCGGTGGCCGGGCTTCCACCACCTTGATGCTGGGGTCGAGCGTCAACCGCCTCGGCTCATCCGTCGTCCTCGGACACCCGGCCTGCCTCAGGGCGGCGGAACGGCTGAGGGCGTGGCGAACCGACCGGGCCCGCTCGTCAGGAAAGCCCGCCTATACCGTGTTCGACGACAAGACCTTGCGCGCCCTCGCCGCTGCCCTCCCGACCAGCGAGGCTGCGCTTGCGGCCATACCGGGTATTGGCCCCATGAAACTGGACGCCTACGGGCCTGAGCTGACCGCGATGTTCGAAGCGTTGCGCGCCGGTGAGGCGTAGGTATTCGCAACCTCAGGCCAAAAGGTCAAAGCGGCTGGTGAGAGCGGATGCGGCGCAGGGTAGAGCGTCCGTGACCCCAAGTAGACTCGGCGACATGGGACGGGATGGCGAGCAACAGGCGACGGCAGGCAAGCGGTTCGACCTGTTGACCGGCGACCCGGGAAGCGATCCGGGCCAGGTCCCGGGCACCGACGGTCTGCAGGCCGTCGCTGACGCAGCCGCTGCGCTGGCCCGGGCGGAGGGCCGTATGAAGGCGACGGTCGAAGCGGCTCGGGCTCATGGCCGGTCGTGGCGGCAGATCGGCCTGGTGCTGGGGCTGTCGCGTCAGGCCGCCCGGGACCGCTTCGGTCAGCCGCCGGCCGCCAAGCGCAAAGCCAGCCGGGCTCGACGAGTGATGGGGCAGGAAACTGCGGTTCTTGACCGGATGGCTCTCAATCAGTCAAGAAACCGGACCGTGAAACACCTCCCCGACGACGCCAATCCTGAGCGAGGCCCAGCCAAGAAGATTCGTCGCCCGCACTGAGGTGCCGATGCTTGCACGGTGAAGGTGGGCTGGCGCCTGCGTGCGACGGGACCCGGCCCTGCTCGTGGGCTCTCAGCCGATCCGAGCCGCCTGTCCGCCATCAACGGGTAGAACAACACCGGTGAGGAAGCCGGCTTCGTCGGAGTGGAGGAAAAGGCTCGCATAGGCCACATCCCACCCGGTGCCCATCTTCCGGCGCAGCGGTACCTCCCGATCCCGCCTCTCCCGCACCTCCTCGCGGCTCAGACCCTGGGTCTGAGCTATCCCTTCAATGGCCATAGGCGTGTCCATCAGGCCAGGCATGATGGTATTGACGCGAATGCCGTGAGCCGCGTTCGCGAGGGCCAGCGACTGGCCCAGCGCGTTCATTCCGGCTTTGGAGATCTTGTAGGCGGTCAGCGGGGTCGATGCCACGGCCGCTAGCGATGACACATTGACGATGCTGCCACTCCCCTGCTGCCTCATGATCGGCAGAGCGGCCTGGCAGGACAGCAGGCAGCCCTTCAAGTTGACGTTGAGTATGCGATCGAAGGTCTCCTCGTCGAGACGCAGCGGACTGGCGTCGCCGGTTCCGATCCCGACATTGTTGTGGAGGAAGTCAACTTTCCCGAAGGTCTCGACGCAAGCACTGACGTAGGCGGCACAGTCGGCGCGACTGGTCCAATCCCCCTGGATGCAAACGGCCGTGCCACCTTCCCTCCGGATCATGGCAGCCGTTTCTTCGGCCGACTGGACCTGGCGGTCCACAAGGAGGACCTGGGCCCCCTCTCGGGCGAACACGATGGCGGCGGCCCGACCGTTGCCGATCGTTTCGCCCGGCGTTTGGCCCGCGCCCACCACGATACCGGCCTTGCCTGCCAACCGAGTCGCCATAAGCCTGAGCCTAACGGCCTGGTGGGCGGCCTTCTGGCTGGTCTGAGCCTGGGCAAGAGGATCATCCGTTACCGGCGACCGGAGCAGATCGACTGGACCATCGTTTCAGGGCTTCTGGCCGATACCCGGGCCAGCGCCGACGCGGCCTGTTGACAACCTGGTCGCCCGGGGCTGACGGCCGGCGCGCCCAGCCGGGAGCACGCTCGGCCTCACCTCCGTTCGGCCGGCTCAAGCCAGACCGACGCTCGCCAGCCATTTCCCCGCTACGGTGTCAGGGTCGCCGGTGCCGACCTGGGCGTCCAGCTGGGCCAGAATCGACGTGGTGAGCTTGGCGGACACCGCGTTGGCCGTGTCCTTGATCGTCGTCGTCAGCTTGGCGGTAGCAACGATCGGGGTGACGTTCTGGGCGGCAAACATATTCTTCGGGTCGGTGAGGGCGACGAAGCCATCCGCGGCGAAGGACGGGTCGGTGGAGAAGATGTCACCGGCGTCTATGGTCCCGTCCTTGAGCGCCGTCACCGTGACGGTGCCGCTGGCCGACAGAGCCGTGAAGTGGCCGAACTTCACGCCGTAGACCCGCTCGAGGGCGGGGATGCCATCCGGCCGGGTCTGGAAAGCAGCGGGCGCTCCGAACGTGAGATGATCGGCCACCGGAACCAAATCGCCAATCGACCTGAGATGATCGTTCTGAGCCGTGGCTTTGGTCACCGTGATGGTGTCGGAGTCCTGGGCCGGGGCCGGGTTGAGGGCGGTCAGGCTGGCTCCCAGCACCGGCGGCAGGGCCGCGGTAATAGCCGGCGTGCTCTTGGCCGTGGCGGACGGGTCCAGGAAGTACAGGATCGACCCGTTGTATTCGGGAAAGAAGTCGATCGATCCGTCCTGCATGGCTTTCCAGTAGACCGAGCGCTCACCGATGTTCAGTTTCTTGGTGATCGCCACTCCCTTGGCCCGGAGGGCGTCGGCGTAGATATCCGCCAGCAGCGTGCTTTCTGTGAAGTCGGCCGATCCAACGGTCAGCGAGCCGGCCGACGCCGCGGTGGAAGCGCTGGCCTGCGAACCGCTGGTTGAGGCCGAGGTGGAGCTGCCTTTGCTGCTGGAGCACGCCGCCAACAAGCCCGTCAGCATGACCGGTACGGCCAGAGCGGTCAGCGCTGAGTTGAGTCTTCGGGTCATAGTTCTCCTTGGGGTTGTGGGACTCAGAGGGCTCTCGGGTGGCGGAGCGCGGTCGATCGCGCCGTCCGCCGCCCCGATAGGCCCGGCGAAACGAGAAGCCGTTCGAGGCCGAGCAGCAGGAGGTCGGCCACACCGGCAAGGACCGCAACGAGCAAAGCTGCTCCGAGCATGGCCGGATAACCGACGTTCGGATCGTTGATCTGGGGCAAGCCGTTGATGAAGATCTGGTATCCCAATCCGCCGAGGAAAGGAAGATACCCGGCGATGGTCGCGGTCGCGATGACCTGGAGAGTGGCGCTTCTGATACCTGCGAGGGTGAGCGGCAGGGCGATCGGAGCCTCAACCTTCGTCGTGACCTGCCAGCCGTTCATGCCCATCCCTCGAGCAGCGTCGCGGATCGCCGGATCGACGCCACGAACTCCAGCAAAGGTGTTGGTGAGAATGGGAGGGATGGCCAGCACGGCGAGCACGGCCTCCACCGGGACAAGGGAGCCCAAGGAGCCGCGCGGCACCAGCCATCCGATCGAACCGTGGAAGTGGATCTTCGGGCTCAGCAGCACGTAAAGGAGGATCATGAAACCGAAGGCTGGAACGGCGCGAAAACCGTTCGCCAGGCCGGCGACGGCAAAGCTGCCCCGGCCGGTATGACCCAGGATCAGGCCCACGGGGATTGCGATGATCATCGCGATGAGAACCGCGATGACCGTGTAGACGACATGCTCACGCAGGGAGGCCAGCAAGCCGTGCTGTCCCGTCCAGTTGGAGGCGGTGGTGAGCCATCCGGGCACGAGCCCGATGCTGGGTAGCCCCCTACCCTGGGCGGCCGCGTTCATCGCATCACCCGCTGCCACGGCGTCGCTAGCCGGATACCCAGCAATATGAGAGCGTCGAATGCCAGCGCCAAGAGGACGAACAGCACCAGCCCCACCCAGATTGGCGCGGTGTCGCCAGTCGTGTTCCCGATGGTGAAGAGGGAACCGAGTTGACTTACACCGAGGGTCGAGGCGACCGCAATCAGGCTCACGTTCGACACCGCGGCCACCCGTAACCCGGCACCGATCACCGGAATGGCAAGCGGCAACTGCACCGCCAGTAATCGCTGGCGCTCCGTGTAGCCCATCGCGGACGCGGCCTCGAGGGTGCGAGGGTCAACCGCCCGCAGCCCATCGGCCACGGCGCGTACCAACAGTGCGACGCAGTACACCGTAAGGGCTATGGCCACGTTGAGAGGATCCAGGATCTCGGTCCCTATGATCCCGGGAAGGGCGAGGAACAAGACAATAGAGGGGATGGTATAGAGGAGCCCGCCCATGATGACGACCGGCGGATAGCTCCACCGGTAGCGACTCGTCAGCCAGCCGAGCGGCAGAGACAGGCCCAGCCCCACCGCGACCGGAACCACCGCCAACCAGACCGTGGTTCGCAGCCAGGCGAGGATCTGGGACTGATTGTGGGTGAAGTACTGCCAGCTATGGCTCACGGCGCCACCGACCCGTCCATCCGTTCTTGTTCGATCCGGGCCAGCACCTGTGACGCGGTTACCGTCCCGATCAGGGTCCCGTCGCCCCGGACGATCACCCCGCGCCCGCTCGGTGAGGACAGCGCGGCATCGAGGGCTTCCCGGAGGGATGCCTGCTCGCCGGCGAGCGTTCCGCCGAGATTGAGAAGGTCGGCGGCAATGTAGCCGTTGCCGGTCGCAGATCGGGATGACAGCCAACCCAACGGGTGTTGTTGACCGTCGACAACCAGCACCCAGCCACCGGTCGCTCTGGCGGCCACGAGGTCCAGGGCATCCCCCAACATCAGGACCGCCTCGGTTCGCAAGGGCAACTCCCCGGCGGCCGAGAACCCGAGGGCCCGATACCCCCGGTCCCGACCCACGAATCCGGCGACGAAGGAGTCGGCCGGATGGGCGAGAAGCTCTTGCGGAGTCGCGAACTGGGCGAGGTGGCCGCCTGCCCGCATCACCGCGACCCGATCCCCGAGCTTTACCGCCTCGTCGATGTCATGGGTCACGAACACGATGGTCTTACCCAGCTCGCTCTGCAGACGCAGGAATTCGTCCTGCAACTGGGCGCGGACGACCGGATCAACGGCCGAAAACGGCTCGTCCATGAGCATCACCGGCGGGTCTGCAGCCAGGGCCCGGGCTACCCCGACTCGCTGCTGTTGGCCTCCGGACAGCTGAGCCGGGTACCGGCCGGCGAGGCTGGCCGACAACCCGACGAGCTCGAGCAAATCCAGCGCCCGCTTCCGGGCCGCCCGCCGGCTGGATCCGAGGAGGACAGGGACCGTCGCCACGTTGTCGGCGACGGTGCGATGAGGGAACAGTCCCGCCTCCTGGATGACATATCCCATGCCGCGGCGGAGTTCTTCCCTACTGACTCCCGAAATGTCACGGTCATCGAGATAGATCCGGCCCGAGGTCGGCTCGATCAATCGATTGATCATCCGCAGGCTGGTCGTCTTGCCGCATCCGGAAGGGCCGACGAGTACCGTGATCTGACCGGTGTCAGCCTGCAGGTCAAGGCTGTCCACGGCAACGGTGCCGTCTGCATACCGTTTTGTGACAGACTCGAAGCGGATCACTCAACCAGTCCAGCGGGTTCCGATCAGGGCTGTTCTGGTCGCAGCACAATGTAAAGTGCCTCGGCGTCGGCCAGGAGCTGGTCCTCGTCGCGGAGACGAGCCGTGGCAAATATCTTGCGGCCTTCCTGCCGATCGAGGGAAACATCGAGTTGTAGCTCGCGGCCGATGGGAGTGACGCGTCGGAAGTTGACGTGCAGGTACGCCGTTCTCACTCGCACCGCCTCGTCGTCGTTGGCGAGTCGTCCGATGACGTGGTCGAACACCAAGGGAATGGCTCCACCGTGAACGGCTCCTCCGCCTCCTTGATAAAAGGGGGTGAAAGTGATCCGTGCGACCAGATGATCCGGACCCGATCGTTGGACCTGGACAACCGGCACGAAGGGATTGAACTCACGCTGCGGACTGGACCATGGCGCCCCTTGTCCATCCAGTTCGTGGACCGATGCCGAGTCTCGAAGCTTGGCGGCTACCGCACGAAGCAGGCCGGCGCTTGTCTCCACGGCCGCCTCATCGTGAGATCCTTGCGCCACTAGATCTTGCACTTCCCGCAGCGCGACGAAGAGCTCGCTACGGAGAGCGCCGTCGGGTAGAAGCTCAGGGCGCGTATCCTCTCTATCCACAGTTCGGCACTTTGTTCAAATCCACCTGGGTGATCGCGGGAAGGATGAAGGACCTGGTGGAGACTAGCCACCTCGGCGCATTGAGTACGCCGCCATCCGCATACTGGACCAGGACGTACAATTCGCAATGGTTCAGACCCGCCCGGAGGGTACGGTTTCCGACCGGCTGGCGGCTGCGGAGACCGCGGCCCTTGTCGGCCGGGTCGAGGAACGGGCCCGCCTGGGCGCAATGCTCTCCTCGCAGGGACTGGCGGCGGTGTTTGTGCACGGGCCGGGCGGGATCGGCAAGACCGTTCTGGTCGGCGAGACGCTGGCCGCGCTGCCACTGAAGTCGGTGACCCTCGACGGGCGCCGGATGGAGCCGACGGTGCCGGGCGCGCTTCTCGCGATCGGTGCCGCACTGGGAGGGTCCGCGCCGCCGTCGGCCACCGGAGCCGCCGAGCAGCTTGCCGCGGCCGGCGTTGACGGCCTGGTGTTCGACAGTTTCGAACGGCTCAATCTGCTCGACGGTTGGATCCGCAACGACCTGATCGGTGCCCTCCCGGCTACGGTATCTACCCTGCTGGTCGGCCGCCGGGGACCGAACGTGGCCTGGCGCACGGCGCCGGGGTGGCGCCGGCTGCTCGGCGAGTTGGCGGTCGGGCCGCTCCGCCCCGGGGATGTCGACCGGCTCCTTGCCGCCCAGGGCATCAGGGGCGACGACGCCACCCGGATTCGGGCGTTCGCGCGTGGACATCCGCTGGCCGTCCTGGTCGCCAGCGAGGCCCTGGCCCGCCGACCCGGGCTGTCCCTCGGGTCCGGTGCACCCGCGGAGGTGGTCGAGGAGTTGTTCACCGTAATCCTCGAGGATCTCGGGCCGCGGGGAGCGGGTTGTCGCCGAGGCGGCATCGGTCCTCCGCCGGGTCACGCTGCCGCTGCTCGCGGCGATCGACGACGAGTCGGCGCCACACGGACCTGTTCCGGGGCATGTTCACGAACCCGGCGCTCGGTGACGTCACCGTCCGGGAGTATGACGTCCTGCACGGGCCGACCGCCATCACGGCATCCACGTTGCAGCCCTCCCGCCTGGACACATTGGGAGGCGTCTTGCAGAGCGTTCGTGATCTGATCGACGATCGGCCTTCAAGTCGCGGACGGTCAGTCGACGAGGTTTGCCCAGACGATCAGGGAGTCGAGGTAATGGTGGCTGGCCGGGTCGAAAGGTCCGGTGCAGGTGATGAGACGCAAAGATGGACCCGACGTTGGCCCGAAGACGGCGTCCAGGGGAAATGCCGCCTTCTTGACGATGGTGATGGCGGTGACAACAAAGCGGGCGGTGGATCGATCAGCGCGATTTACCATGACCATGTCTCCAACCTGGGCGGCGGTCAGTCGATAGAAGACGGCGCCACCGGACCGGGTATCGACGTGGCCGACGAGCACCGCCGGTCCGACCGCGCCCGGGGCAGGCCCCAGCCGGTACCACCCGGCCAGATTCGGTAGGGGAATCTCCATCCCGCCGTCACGGTCCAGGGCGACCGGCACGATATCGGCTGCGAGACCTATGGCGGGCACTGTGACGCTCACCGGAGCGGCCTCGCCCTTCTCGCGGAGCGGTGACAAGGGTAGTGGGCTCGTCGCCACCGCGCCCGGGGCCGCCGCCACCGGCGACGACGGAAACGGCGCAGCTCGGAAGCGCGGCACCGTGGGTTGCGTTGCCGCGGCCGGAACCAGGCGAGGGTCCATTCTCGTTGACCGCCAGGCCTCCCCGACGCAGCCGAGCCCGACGAGGAGTGTCACGCCGGCCAGGACTGCCAGGGTTGTCCTCCTCGACATTGGGCCAGGCCTACGAGCCGACGGGCCGGCGTCGCCAAGCGAAAAAGGCGAGCAAGGCGGCCAGGCCTAGCGCCAGGGCGCCCGCGGCTGCCCACGCTGCCGGATGCCCGCCGGGGCGGCTGGCTCCACCCAGCCCGGCCTGCGGCGCCGCCCCCGGAACCTGGGCAACTTGTGGGATCACCTCGAGTGCGGCGTCGACTCCGACGTTACCTCCGCCACACCGCAATAGGATGCGGTAGGTCCCCGGTGGCGTCGAAGCCGGAACCGTAAAGGTGACCGAGAAGTCCCCGGCACCGGTTCGCGATACCGTCGGCCCGAATCCCCCACGGGCGAACAACGCCGAGACCGACGTTATCGTCACCTGGTCGGACTGAGGACAAAGGGTGGTCGGTACCGAACCGGAGATGAGTACGGTGTGCCCGGCCACGACCCGTGGGGGCGTAACCGTCACTGTGCCGTTCGCCGCCCCGGCCGGGGGGGCCACCGACAGGATCACCAATAGCACCGCACAGACGGCCACTCCCGACGCCTTTACCACTCGTCCACTCCAACGCAGCCGCCTCATGTGCGCCTCCTCGCGGTCGGGGTCGAAGCCTGTCAGCTCAAGGTCTCGACGCCCATCGACAGCAGCGTGGCCACGACGCCGAGTGGCTGGCGGGGACCCTTTCTCATGTTGCCGTGGTAGATAGTAGCCGTGGTGAGCCGGAGGTCCAACGGTCGAGCAGGTTTCCGCGCCGTGATGGCCGGAGTTAGCGCGGCGTTGCTGGTCGCCGCGTGCGGTTCGACTCCGACCAAACCGGCGGGCAGCCAGACGACCGCCGTGACCCGGCCGTCGAGCTCGACGGTAGCGACATCCGGCGGTTCCGTTTCACCGGTGTGGCTGTGCCGGCCGGGGGCGTCCTCTGATCCGTGTGCGTCTGACCTGGACGCCACCATTGTCACGTCCACTGGCGCCAGCTCGCTCCAACGAACTTCGGCGGCGGCCAACTCACCTTTCGACTGCTTCTACGTCTATCCGACCGTCAGTGAGGAGGAAGGGCCCAACGCTGACCTGACGGTCCAGCCGGCGGAGACTGACGTAGCCAAGTCCCAGGCCGCCAGGTTCTCATCGGTCTGCCGGGTGTGGGCTCCGATGTATCGGCAGGTGACCCTCTCGGCCCTGGTCACCGGGGGCCTGGCCGCCCTCAACACCGCCTATGACAGCCTGTTATCTGACTGGCAGTACTACCTCCAGCACCTCAACCACGGGCGACCATTTGTCCTCGTCGGCCATTCGCAGGGCGCGGCCATGCTCATCAGGCTCATCGCCGAGCAGATCGACCCCAACCCATCCGTCCGGAAACAGCTCGTCACCGCCATCCTGGCCGGAGGCAACCTCCAGGTCCCTACCGGCCAGACCGTCGGCGCCACCTTTCACCACATCCCGCTCTGCACCTCCACTTCGAGCGCCGGTTGCGCCATCGCCTACTCGACCTTTGGTACCCAGCCGCCGGCCGACGCTCTTTTCGGCCGTCCCGGCGCGGGAGTCAGCCTGATGTCGCTGCAGCTCACTACGGTTGGCCAACAGGTGGCGTGCGTCAATCCGGCTAGCGTCGCCGGCGGTACGGCGAGTCTTTCGCCGTACTTCCCACAGGCGGGCTCGGTCCCCTGGGTCAGCTACCCACGGCTGTACCGCGCATCTTGTGAGAGCGCCAACGGCGCCACCTGGCTCCAGGTCAACACCATCACGTCGCCCGGCGACGCCCGCCCCGTGGTCACTGCCTCCCTCGGCCCGACCTGGGGTTACCACGTTGACGACATCAACCTGGCCCTGGGCAACCTTGTCGGCGACGTTTCCGCGCTCGAGGCCGCGCCCCGCCAATAGGGACACAACGCCGCCGGATTCGGAACGGCACCTTCCCCATGCGTCAAGATGTCCCCGAAGCCGGGTGTGTACGGCGGTGGCTGGCGCGAACAGACCCGCGGCCCCGACAGGTGCGTCGACGCCACGGCCACGTTCATTGGTGACCACTCATCGGGCGAACACCGCGAAGAAGTCCCGAGAGTGGGGCTGCAGGTAGTGGTCGGGGGCGAAATACATCCCGGCCAGCAGGTTGGCGCCGGCAGTGATGCCGGTGCCGGCGATCCCGCCGGCGTGGGTGAAGGTGGCAAATGAGACCCACTCTGGATTGATGTCGAGTTCCATCGCCCGTATGGCGCCGGCGGCGATGAGGAGACGGGCCAGGCCGGCCGGGTCAAGGTCGGGACCGCCGGTGTAGACCAGATCGCCGGCCGCGGTCACGCCCAGTCCGGAGCGCCAGGTGTTGGTGCCGCCGCCGAGCACCGCACCCCACTGGCTGGGGGCGCCGACGGTGGGGGCGGCGGCACCGTGGTCGACGAGGAGGGTGAGGTTCTGGCGGACCGCGGCCACGGTGGGCCCGGGATTGACGTCTCGAGCCCAATCCGCGACGGTGGCGGTGCCGTTGGTGAAGATGACTACCGAGGCGGCGCCGGCCCGGAGGGGCACGGCGGTGCGGCCCCGGTCGTACCAGCCGGTGTCGTAGGAGTAGATCTTGAATCCGGAGTTGAACACCGCGAGCAGCGAGACCAGCTGGGGGACGGCGATTGCCCCCTGATGGGGCCAGGTGCCGTAGGGCTCGCTGGTGCCGGCATAGAGGGCCATGCGGACAGCGGCCGAGTCGATCCAGGCGATGCCGGCGAGCGGGTAACCGGGGCCGGGGCGAAGCTCGGTGGTGTAGATGGCGTAACCGCGGGCCAGTTTGGCTCCTGTTGCCGGCTGCCAGACCCCCTCCCCCGGCTGCGACGGCGATGCGAGAGGCCGGATCGGCGCAGGCGCCGGCAGTGGTGGCAGTGGTGGCGGCGGAACCCTCGCGGTCGTGGTGGGTCGCGCCGTCACGGTGGTGGCCGGTGCCGGGCGACTGGGCGAGGGCGTGGCCGACGAGGCGCGGCCCGTTGCGAGACCTGCGGGGGTGGTGCCGGCAGCCGTCGAGGCGACGGTCGGCGGCGCTGTCGCAGGCGCCCCAGACGAACAGCCGCCCACGACGCTCACGAGGGCGAGTGCGGCCAGCCAGGCCATGACGACCCGGAGACGGCCATCTCGTGGGTATCGGAGCCCTGGCCGCTCCGCGAGGAGGAAACTCATCGGAGCGAACCTACGTCTACCGGTCCCGAAGGAGCTGTTTCCGGGCGCCGTTTCGAGGTGCCCCCTCCCTTGCGGACCGCTGGCGTTCGCGGCTCAGGAGCGCCAGAGTGGGGCAGTCGGCCACGGCGCGGCGGGCGTGATTTTCGAGGTGAGGGGGAATGGGGGCGGGTTCGGTGATCAGGTAGCCCCAGTCGTCGAGGCGGATGACCTCGGGTCGTAGCTCGGCCCTCAGAAGTGCGGGTACTGGGCGGCGGGGCCCAGCATCACGATCCCGAGGAACACACCGGCGACCAGGCTGGCGGCGAGGGCCCAGAGGCGGGCGGCAGCGCCGGCCACGTCGTGGCGGGTCCGGTGGACCCAGTCTTTGGGGGCCAGCCGGGCCGTCTCGACGAGGTGGCCGACCACGTGGATGGTCATGGCCCCGAACCACAACACAAAGCTGGCCTTATGCAGAAACAGCAGCGGGTGGCGCAGCGAGCGGGGGCCCAGCACCAGGGCGACGCCGCTCGCCAGTACCCCCACAGTCAAGATGACCACGACGGGGCCGAGGAGGCGCAAAAGAGCGGGGGGTGGGCCTTTGCGTCGGTAGGCGGGCGATCCCCGGTAGTACCGGACGAACCTCCAGCCGGTACAGCCGATCTTGAGCAGCACTGGCGGTATGAGCAACATGCCGATGAACACGTGCGGGGTCAAAAGGGCGCGGACTCGAAGCACGGTGACGCCTTCGGCGGCCAGTAGTACCAACAGCACCGCCGCGGTGGACCCGGTTAGTCGGGCATTGGACTCGACTCCGGCGTCGGAGAGGCGACGGCGAGAGTGGCCCGGTCGTGACCGGACGTGCATCGACGGGACTTCGCCCGTGTCCTGTGCGTCCATGCCGTTGCGAGAGTAAGACCCGCCCACTCCGGCTCGAGGTCACCATGGCAAGTTTTGCTGTTCCTTTACGTGGCCTTGGCAATGGGCTCACCCGTGAAAGCGAAGACTGGCCCTGGATGTACACCCTTCCGGCCCCTTACCGGCAGCGGGCCCCGTTGCCTCCGCGTCGCCGGTACGGTCTGCGCCGCTTGCTGGCCGCGGTGCTCGCCGTCGGGATAGTTCTCATCGCTCTGGTTTCCGTGTCCCTGTGGGGCGCGTGGACGACGCCCGGTAATCAGAGTTTCCAGGCCAAATGGGCGGACTGGCTGAGATCCCATCACGCCGCCGTACTGGCCAACGCCGTAGAGCAGTACTACTACAGTCATAACGCTCCCCCCAAAGGGGGCCGGCCGGCCCGGCTCAACGCCGTCCCCGCCCCCAGCGGGCCTCGCGGGACCGCCTTCCCGGCCGGTCTGCCCCTGCCTCGCCCGGTACCGCTGGTGGTCACCCCGGCGCTGCCCGGGGAGGGCCAGTGGACCCCGGCCGATGCCGCCGTGGGAGGTATGCCCGCCATGTACGTGGCCCAGTTCCGCGCCGACACCGTTTACACCAGCCAGATCACCTCGGCCGTGTGGATCGACCCCACCCGGCTGCGAGTCGCGCTGATCCCCGGCGCCCAGGAGCCGGGCGGGACCTGGCCCGAGCCGCCCGACATCTCCGGGCCGGCACGGGCCAGCGCCGTGGCCGCCTTCAACGGCGGGTTCCGGATGCAGGACGCCCACGGCGGCTTTTTCCTCGACGGCCGCCAAGCGGGGCCCCTCCAGCCGGGGGCGGCGTCTATGGTCATCTTCGCTGACGGGCGGATCAATATCGGCACCTGGGAGAGCGAAGTCAGCATGAGCCCCCAGGTCACCGCGGTGCTGCAGAACCTGGTCCCCATCGTCGATGGCGGCCAGACCGCCCCCGATGCGACCTACGGCGACACCCACGTCTGGGGCGCCACCCTGGGGGCCAACACCGTGGTAGCCCGGTCCGGTATCGGCGTCACCGCCACCGGGGCGCTCGTCTATGTGGCCGGCCCCGCGTTGACGGCCCGCAGCCTGGCCGAGTCGTTGCAGAGAGCCGGGGCGGTACGAGCCATGGCCCTCGATATCAACCCGGAGTGGGTGACGTTCAATTTCTACAGCCACCCCAAACCTGTGGACCCCGGCTTGATTCACGCGGCCAAGCTGTATCCCCAAATGCAACGTCCCGCCGACCGGTACCTCGGCCCCACCCCGGAGTCCCGAGACTTTTTCACCGTGTCCCTGCCCCCACCGGCGTAGGGAACGACACCGTGACCGCCCCATGCGGCCAGACACGCAGGGGTCGCGCTCGCGGCCAGCGGATTCGATCAAGCCGTGCAGCAATACTTCATGCCACTGCGAACCAGCCTCCCGGGCGCAGCATGACCGTCGTCCCAGAGCTTGGGATGGCAGACACCGACACCACCGTAGCTCCGGGACGGATGCGTGTCCTGTTGGTCGAAGACGACGACGGGATCGCCGGGCCTCTGGCCCAGGGCCAGACCCGGGAAGGATTCGAGGTGAGCTGAGTGGCAACTGGCGCCCAAGCGCTCAGCGCCCCGCCACTCGATGTGGTCCTGCTGGCCGAGGATTCCGGCGTTGGGCTCCGACTCGGTGACACCAGTTCTCCAGGCCCAAGTGGCAGCACTGAGGTCACTCCGGCCGCAGGCGAGACTGACCCTGCCGGGGCGCCATGACTCGCCGGCTGGTGCTGTCCTACCTGGGTCTGGCGTTGCTGATCCTGGTCCTGCTGGAGATCCCCATGGCGGTGCTGGCCGCCCGACACGAACACGATCTGACCGCCGGCCAGGCGGCGCGGGAAGCGAGCGGTCTGGCCGCAGTGGCCAACGAGGACATGGAACACGGCCGCCTGGCCAATCTGACCGCCGTCATGGCCCAATACCAGTCCCGCACCGGCGAAGAGGTCGCCATCATCAACCCGGCCGGCAGGGCCATCGCCTCCTCGGACCGCGACCAGGACATCGACGCCACCGGTGCCGAACGGTCGCTGGTACAAGCCGCCCTGTCCGGGCGGTCAGCTACCTCCTTTTCGAGTGACGAAGGTCATCCGTGGGCGTACGCCGCGGTGCCGATCAGCGCCGACGGCCAACCGCAAGGGGCCGTCCTGCTGGGTGTGGCGGCCTCAGCCACGGAGCAGCGCATCCACGATATCTGGCTGGCCCTGGCCGGCTTCGCGGCCGGGATTTTGGCGCTCACCGGGCTGATCGGGATGCTGCTGGCCCGGTCACTGTCACGCCCGCTGGCTCGACTCCAGTCGGCGGTCGCCCGCCTGGGTGAGGGCAACCTGGCGGCCCGGGCCGACGCCGACATCGGCCCCGCGGAGATGCGGAACCTGGCCCGCCAGTTCAATCACATGGCCGGACGTCTCGGCGAGTTGGTCGACGCCCAAAGCCGCTTCGTGGGCGACGCGTCGCACCAACTGCGGTCACCGCTCACTGCGCTGCGGCTACGGCTGGAGAACCTGGAGCTCAGCGCAACCGTCCCGTCGCCCGACGAGGCGGCCGCGGCCGGACGCGAGGTACAGCGCCTGTCGCGCCTGGTCGACGGGCTACTCACGTTGAGCCGGGCCGAGAATATCGAACCGCGGCGCCGCACTATCGATGTCGAAGCGGTGATCGAGGACCGATGTGACGCCTGGTCGGCATTGGCCGACGAACGACAGGTGACGTTGGTCGCACCCTGCGGCGACCGCGGCCCTCAGACGGCATATCTGGCCCCCGGCGACGTGGATCAGATCCTCGACAACCTTCTCGCCAACGCGCTCGATGCCAGTCCCGAGGGCGGACAGATCCGGGTCGAGCTGGACGGTACTGAGCCAGGCTGGCTCGAGCTGCACGTGATCGACGAGGGGCCCGGCATGAGCGAAGGCGATCGCCGCCGGGCCTTCGACCGGTTCTGGCAGGGCGCGAAAACCGAGAGTGGCAACAGTGGACTCGGTCTGGCCATCGTCAGGCAACTGGCCGTACGCAACGACGCTTCCGTTCAGCTGCGCCCGGCCGAGCCCAACGGACTCGACGCTGTGCTCCGCATGGCCGCGGCGCACAGTCGGAAGGCAAACCCAAGGTCAGAACCCCCCGGGCCGTACCAGCAGGCAGGCACTGACGGCCCGGCGGCAGACCCGCCACACCAGCAGGACTGTGGCCGAACCCACGATGAAACCGGCGGAGTCTGGCCCAGGACCACGCCAGACCAGGATTTAGACCAACCGGGCGGCCACCAGCACCGCACGACCCCGGCGAGCCACGGCGCGCCCTTCCCCGAATAAGAACGGGGCGACCACCGAGGCCATCAGCCCGAGCCGTACCCATGACACCAACGAGGGCGCGGCCACGTAGACATGGTTTATAGGTTCACTCGGGACACGACCGCGACCAGCACCTGCCATCGAGCAGCGAGCCCTGGCGGAGCAGGACCGCGAGGCGGGGACCGGGCGTAGATCGGCATGACAGCCCCCGTCGGCCGCGGCGCTGACCCGACCGGGCTCTGTTCAACTGGGCGCCCGCCCACCGTTAACCTCGGTCTTACCGCCCGGTCGTTAGCTTTTCTCCGTGGCCCAACGCCCGCCAAGAGGACACCGAGCCCCCCGCCCTCTACCTCCTGCCCGGCAACGGAGATGAGGGAGGCGACCCCGTGCTTGAGCTGAGGAACAAGAAGGGTCCGGGCTACCGGCCCTACACGGCAATCGAGGCGATTGCCAGCTTCTGGACATTAGCACGTCCCAGGCCTCAGGAAGCTACTCGAAGGACACCTTTCGCTTCGAAAAGCCGGCCACACAAGTGGTGATTTCCTGACGCTTGCCGTCCAGGCCCCTGAAGATTATGGTTCCCGGATTGAAGGCGCCTTTTGGCGGCGTGACGCTCGCTGTCCCGGCCGCGATACCGTCCGGATGCAGGGCAGCCGAAAACGCCGCCACCGTGGCCCGATCGTGTTCGCCAATGAGTATCCACTCGTCGGCAAACATCACGGACAGGACATCGTCGTCACCCGCTTGCTTCATGTTCTGGTTATTGTTCACCGCCACCTTGGCGGCGTCCCAGTCTAAATCCAGATCAGCGATATCGGACTCCTCGACTTCGTCTGATTCGCTCTCGTCCTCGTCGATCTCGATTTCATCGGGCAACTTCGCAATCTCATCGTCGGTAAGAATCTCCCCGGCGGCGAACTTGGCGATGATGGCTCTTGCTTCGTCACTCATAACGTCGCTCATGCTGGTCAACGTCCTCCTTGTAAATATGAGCGGAACCGGCGCCTGGCCGACGCGGTCAGATCTTCTCCCGTCCGAAGCCCAGAGCCTCTACCTTCTGCTTCACTTCAGGCTTCAGGTCCTGGAGACCGGCTATGTAGGAGCTTTTGAGCTCCTGGATGTACGCCTGCAACTCCACGCCGGGGTGTTTCTGAGCCGGCTCGATTGGCATACGAGCCACGACCTGCTCCGAAAAGGCCTTCACCACAATTGTCACCGTTGACGTGATAAGTTCCTCGGGAATCTCTGCTCCATTATCGAGCACCTTTTGAGCCTGGTCCAGTATTTGTTTCTTGATGTCCTCGGCCGCCGCCTTGAACCCGGAGCTCAAGCCCTCCTTGAACCCCGCCCAGAAGGTCGTCAACTCACCGGCCTTCTCCTGGTCCAGGTGCTCGGCCCGGGTCACACTGCTCGCCACGTAGACTTCTGCGAATACCTTGAGGCCTGGCTTGATATAGGTCCAGTACGGTATTACCAGGCCAATCTCATCCAGAAATATATCGATAATCCGCATGGTATCTGCGGCAGCGGCCCTGGCGATATCGTAGGCGCCAAGCTGGGCAAAGGCCGGTTTGCTCTTCATCTGGATGGTTTTGTATTGAACGACGGCCTCTTTCAGGGTTTCAGTCAGGAGCTTGCTGAGAAACTTGATCCCCGCCAAGCACCTGTCACAGAGGGGTTCGGGCACCATCTGGTTGATAGTCTCGATCGCATCGGCGCACATCTCGCTGCCCTTATCGATATACTTGATATCCTTATCCTGCAGCAGAATCACACTGCGATTTGTAGTGTCAACGATGAACTCACTGATGATCTTGTTGGCGGCGTCACATGCCTGGCTATTCGCCTCGGCCTGGGATTTCAACTCATCGAAAGCGGCCGCGGTGTTTTGGAGGTTGATGGTTACCTGATTATCGGCGCTGGTCAGTTGCTGGTAGTACCTGACCACGGACTTCATAGGCACCTCGTTCGCAGTGTAATGCTCGACCAGACCGTTCGCTTGATCGAGATACAGCTCGCAGGCGCCCATTTTACTTCGAACTAGCTTAACCTTGTTAAGGGCGCTATCCAGATCGGCGACGACTTTGACCGGTAAGTTTCCGACAAAGTCCCAGCCCTTGATCGAGTCGACGCTCGATCGGAAGGCCTGGAGAGCCGTTGTCTGGCGATCGAGGCCCGCGACGGAGGTGACGCACAGGAGTCGGTACTCCTTGATTTTCTTCGGCGGTGCGCCGGCTACGAGCTTTCGCTTGAGACCGTTGACGTTCTCGATGGCCTCTTTTTTGAGCGCCTCTCTCTTCGCTCTTTTCTCGCTCTTCGGCGCATTCGGTGATGTGTCCGACATTGCCAATCCTCCCACTCGAGTTATCGACTTTTGATGCCGCCGCCCTGGCCCTTGTCCCACGCTCCTCGGGACGAGCCCATCATGCGAGAGGGCGATTTAAACATGAAGATGTCGCATTAGACGTCGCGGTCGCGGATATGCCCTTCCGGTTCGGCGCCCAGGGGATGAAGCCACCTCCCGGCCATACACCGGACAGGGACTCTTGTCCCGCCGCCCGGCGACTGGCTTCGGGTCCCCTCGTGGGCGAGGGAAGGTCGCTTACCTCCTGGAGGCGGTTACGTCACTGCCCCTGGTATCGAATCATCCCGCGTTCCGCCCTCCGGATCTAATAGATTCATCTACGAATGGAGGGATAGTATGCTCTTCCATGGGCACAGGCAAGAGGGACGACGGGAAAACTGCCTGGCAAGCCAAACGGGAAGCCAGCTACCAGACGCTGATCCGCTCGGCCATGTATCGGTTCTACGAACGCGGCTATATGGCCACCCGGGTCGACGACATCGTGGCCGGCACCGGCTACACCTCAGGGGCGTTCTATTTCCATTTCAAGAACAAGGCCGACTGCTTCTGGCAGGTGATCGACTACCGCCAGCAACGCCGCAGCGGTTGGACCACCTTCCTCGACGATCTGGCTCCCGCCACCGTCGACCTGGAGACGGTGATCCGACGGGCTCTGGCCAGCCTGAGCCCCGATGTAGCACTGTCAGGGTGGAGCCTGGTGATGGTCGAACATTTCCAAGCGCATCGCGACGACCATTCGGTCGCCCAGCGCTACCAGGAGCTCTTCCGGACCTGGCACGACGACCAGATCGCCTTTGTACAGCGGCTCCAACACCAGGGGTGGGTCGCCCCGACCAGAGATGCTGGCACCATCGCCCTTCAGCTCTTGTCCTTCGTCGGAGGCCTCGCCATGCACGCCATTGTGTTCGGTATCGATCGCGCCGAGGTCCAGCGCACCCAGCTCGACGGCATCCTGCGCATCCTCTCCTCTTGACGAAGGACGGAGGCGCAGGGCTTCTGCTTCCGGTCTCACCCACTCCACCATCGCCGAGCAGGCCATGCTCGGCGACGCCGCGAACCACCAGCTCCGAGTCTTGGCACGCCAGCCCGACAACCCCCGGCCCATCGTCTCAGCGATGCACATGGACGGCAACGAGAAACGGACCTACCGCTACTCCTATCAAGCAAGCGCCAAACAGGATCCGTACAGAGGTCGAGACGGCTACTTCCCTCCCCTGGAGACTTTGCACGCCGGAGCTAGTAATGAGCCACGGCCGCAACCCGACCGAGTCATCGAGGATCGGCGAGGAGTGCGAGTTCTTTGTGCAGTGGGAAAAGATCGGCACGGTTCTAGATCTCGTCGACGTGTGCCTTGGCCATAATGTGCCCCGTATTCGTTGTGGCCAAAGAGCTCTAGATGCTGGTGTTAACGGTGGCCAGATTGATGATAGCTGGCGTCCGTGGACTTTCAGGGAGCTCGGCGGTATGGATGACGTTGGGGCGGTAGCCCTGCCTTAGTTCGCAACCACTCTCACCAGGTGGGCTCTGCCGGCCGTGCCTGCTGGTGTGAGCCATTTGCTGGTGGTCCCACCAGTGCCGCCACTGCGGAAGTTGGCACCTGGGCCACCGGCCGCGGTACTGTTCGGGTATCCGGGGGCCAAAAATAGCTCGGATGACTAGCAAGGGGAAAATACATGCACATCCTGAAACGGGGCCTGTTGGCCCTGTCCGTAATGGCTGCTGTCGGCGGTACCACCGGCGGCCTGCTGGCCGCGCAGGCCGGGGCCAGTCCCACCCGGGGGGTCGAGGTCGTCCACGCCACCCAGTACGAGGTCAACGGTGGCACCAGCGTGGGTCCCTGGTCTGGTCGCGGTCCCATCTCGGGCAATGGCAACATCACCGATGTGGCCTCGCTCATGACCGACCCGGCCAACTCCAGCCGCACCACCCTGGTCAACGCGGCTGGCAGCTTCACCACCTTGAACACGGGGGGCAACTTCGTCCCGGGCCGCATGAACCCGTTCACCTGTGCCTTCACGGCTCAGATCAACGGCATCCACGTCCAGATCGTCCAGGGTACCGGGGCCTACCGCCACGCCACCGGCAACCTCCTGGTCAACATCCACGCCAAAGGCGTCGATCCCCGCTTCCCCAACGGCCAGTGCAACTTCAACGCTGACAACTCGGCCTTTGAGACCGACACCGCCGTGGCAGTTGGGTTCGTGAACCTGCACTGATAGGTCCCAAGGGGGCACCAGTAGTCAAGAGAGCCTACCCGGCAGTGGGTAGGCTCTCTTGGATGGGTTTCGCGCCCCAACGGGAGCGGGAGGCTCAATGTAGGAGGGGGCGAGTGGACGCGGGGCAGGCAGCAGTCGGTCAGCCAGATCCGGTCGCCCAGCGACTGAAGGCACGTTGCCACCCGTCGATCATCAGCGTCACGCCATCCCAGAACAAACATGCCGAGGACGACCAGCCGTCCGATCACCGGTGGAGAGTGTTCGCACGAGGCCAGGCTCCTGGCGTGGGGTTCATCGGATGGCATGCGGAAGCGGTTGGGGGGCTGGTGTCACAAGTGTGTCAACGCTGGCTTGGTGTTGCCGGTAGTTGGTGACGAGCTCCCGAACTCTGCGCTTCGACATTTGGCTCCCCGCAGCACCTTCCGCTTCCCTGCCTTGCTTGCGCGGCTGTCGTACGCCCAGACAAGTGCCGGTAGGTGGCGCCTCGCACCTGAAGGCTTGGTCGCGGGTCACACCTGAAGGCTGGGCCGGCAGGACCCGGCGGGGAGCATTCGATCAATGTGCGACAGCGATCCGGTGACCCATGTCCGACCCGCTGACGACTAGGGGCGACCTCGGTCCAGCAGCCGCCGCCGGCGGAGACGATTAGTGGCGCCATGCGCACTATCACCCAGTCAAGCGGCGGCGTCTTAGCCTGGGAGCATGCACAGGAGCCGCCTGACCGCCGCATTGATCGACGTGTCCGCCAGGGACTTCGACCGCGAGACCAGCTTCTGGTCCGCCGCCCTCGGGGCGACCGTCGATCCGGACACAGAAGATCCCGATTACGCCGAACTCGGCGAGGTGCTGCCCGGCTTGATCATGATGGTCCAGCGGGTCGGCGCCCCAGCCCGGGTGCACCTGGACATCGAGACCGACGACGTGGAGGCTGAGGTGGCCCGACTTGAGGGCCTGGGGGCGAGCCGGGTTCAGCAAGTGAAGACGTGGTGGGTCATGCGGGATCCCGCCGGCCTCCTGTTCTGTGTTGTCCGGATCCAGAACCGTGAAGCCTTCGAGCGGGACGCTCAGACGTGGACTTGACCGCGAGGGGACATTCCCTCGGTCTGGGCGGCCTGCGCCAGGACTTGGGTGCCCCGCCCGCCGTGGGTCACCCGGTCCGAGATCGCCATGTAGCACGCGTGGGCGGTCGGCGGAGCTATTCATTGGCGCTGGATTTTGGCGCCCTTGCAGGGCGGATGGGGTTCGCTGCGGCGTGCCGGCAGCCGCTACGCTTGTGGGCCGTTACCTCTCCCGCGAACGTCGGCGAGAAGGGAGATGCCGATATTGAGATCGGTGCACGCGGTGCAAGGACCGCGCCGAACGGTGTGCCAGCTAACAGTGCCACCAGTCCCCCACCGGCCTCCACCGCCAGAGTCCCGTCCCAGTCGCCGATTCCTCCGTTCTCGGCGTAGCGGCGGTGTAGCAGGTTCGAGGGGCGGAAACTCGAAGTTGATCCAGGGGTCGCCCTCGGGCGTCTCGAGCAGTGTCAATGGATCAAGGCCTGATGGACGTAGGGCCCGTAGTCGGATAGCCGCCACGATGTCATCGTCGCCTGCCGGGAACATCTTCAGGCAAGGGTTCTCAGGCCAAGAACGCACGCCCTGACCTCCGATGTGCGTCCGCTCGCTCTGACGACGCCGCTCCACCGGACCGCGTCCATTGACGAATCTCGCAGTTCGCACGGCTGACGATGGTCGATCACCATCCCGCAGTCCTGGCGTTATACGGCGCAGGGGGCCGTTGCGACGCGCCTCGCGTTTAGGGGATGGTCCGCTGCCGGGAGGACAAGGCGAGAAGATTGCCCTCCGAATCGCGGAAAAAGGTCATCCACTCTTCTTCGCCGGCGGGCCCGAACGTGCCGTCGACGTCTCGATGTATGACATGGGGCTCGTCTACGAAGCCCACACCTCGGGACTCCAACTCCTGCCGCGCTTGGTGGATGTCCGGCACGGCCAAGTAAAGGACCGAGCCGGTGCCAGCGGTCCCCTTCTCCATGAAAAGTCGAACACCGGCCAGATCGAAGAAGGCCAGCGGCCCCGGGTTGGCGATCAGACGCAATCCGAGGGCATCGCGGTAGAAGGCGATCGCTCGATCCAGGTTGGCGACGGGCTGGCCGACCTGACGCAGGGCTCCCAGCTGGGTGACCATAGAGTAGGTAGCCTATCTATATGCCTCAAGCTCGTCAAGAGGTGGCCGACCGGATCCACTCTGCCGCGGTCCACCTCGTCCGATCGGTGCGGGTAGTTGATACCGCGATGGGCCTAAGCCCGGCGCGCTCGTCCGTGCTGTCGATACTCACCTTCGGAGGGCCGCGCACTATCGGCGCACTGGCAAAGGCCGAAGGCGTTCGGTCGCCAACCATGACATCGTTGGTCAACGGATTGGAAACCGACGGCCTGGTGCGCCGCACACCGGGCCACGAGGACGGTCGGCAGGTGTTGGTAGAGGCCACCGACACAGGACGGCGGATACTTGAGCAGGGGCGGCGACACCGGGTCGAGTACTTGCAGGAGCTGCTTGGTCACCTGGGTGACTCAGAGCTTGCCGTGTTGGACAAGGCTGCGTCCTTGATCGAGGCATGCGTGGCAGGCTCCATCGGACCCGTCACCGGGGTGCCGAGCTGACCGGACCATAGAGCCAGGAGGGCGCGAAACGCGTCCCGAGCCGGCGTGTGAGGGAGCGCCGGGCGTGGCAGGGTGGGGGGCGTGGTCGCGTTCCGGGTTCTCGGTCCCGTCACGGTCATTGCGGCCGACGGCCGGGTGCATCATCTGGGCACTACCCGTGAGGCCGCCGTGCTGGCCGACCTTCTTGTTCACGCCGGCGATGTCGTGTCGGTCGATCAGTTGGTCGATGACATCTGGCGGGGGGACCCCCCGCCGAGCGCGAAAGCGACTTTGCAGACGTACGTGAAGAATCTGCGTCGGCTGATCGACGGGGATCGGGGCGCCCGTGTCCCCGAGCCGGCCTTGGTCACGGCCCGGCCGGGGTATGTCCTTCGGACGGCGGGAGATCTTGTCGACGCCGGCCGGGCCGCCCGGTTGGTCGACGAGGGGCGCCGAATCCTCGAGGCGGGCGACGAGCAGGTAGCTGTCGACCGGCTGCGGGAGGCGACGAAGCTGTGGCATGGTCGGCCGTTCGGTGAGCTTGGTGGCGAGTCTTATCTGCGGGGCGAGGCGTCGCGGCTGGACGAACTGTTCATCGTCGCTACGGAGGAACGGGTCGAAGCCGAACTTCGTCTCGGTCTCCACCACGGACTCTCGGGTGAGCTGGAGAGCCTGGCTGGCGTCTACCCGTATCGGGAGCGTTTGTGGGGTCAGTTGATGCTGGCCTTGTACCGGTCGGGACGACAGACCGACGCGTTGCGGGCCTACCAGCGAGTGCGGGTGGCCTTGGGCGACGAGGTCGGCGTGGAGCCGGGCAAGGCCTTGCGCGCTCTGGAGTCGGCGATCCTGGCCCACGACGCGACCCTCGACTGGCGACCCCGGGAGCCGGCTGTCTTCGCCGAGCGGCCGGCCGGCCCCGACGCGACCCCGACCGGCCGGTTCGGCGCGCCGACCGACCGGGGTGCTCACGGACTAGGCGGGTCGCCGCTGCCTTCGTATGCCACGCAGTTCGTGGGCCGCTCGACGGACCTGAAACGCCTGGCTGCTGCGCTTACGAGTTGCCCTCTGGTGACGGTGACCGGGGTCGGCGGGGTGGGGAAGACCCGAACCGCACTGGAGGCGGCCCGTCTCGTCGCGTCCGACTTTCCGGACGGGATCCGTTTCTGTGAGCTGGCGTCGGCCGACGAGGCGTCGATGCTTCATGCCGTCGCCGGTCAGCTGGGCGTGCGAGTCCACGGCCAGATGCCGCTGCAGGATGCCATCATCGACTGGCTACAAGGGCGTCGCTTCCTGCTGGTCCTCGACAACTGCGAGCATGTCCTCGCCCCGGTGGCCGACTTGTCAGGCGCCATCACGACCTGGTGCCCGTCGGTGACCGTCGTGACGACCAGTCGCGAAGCTGTCAATGTGGCCGGCGAACATCTGCAGCGCCTCTCGCCGCTCGAACCCGTCGAGGCGGCCGAATTGTTCATGGACCGGGCTCGGGCGGCCGAACCCGAAGTCACCGACGCAACCGACCGAGTCCCTCTCGTTCAAGCGATCTGCGGCTCGCTCGATGGCATCCCGCTGGCCATCGAGCTGGCGGCGGCGCGCCTGCGGGTGATGGCCTTGGCGGACATCGCCGAACGCGTCAATGATCGGTTCGAGTTGTTGGGCCACGGTCCCCGCAACGCCATCGGACGCCAGCAGACCTTGAAGGCCACGGTGCAATGGTCGTACGACCTTTTGACCGACGACGAACGACAAGTGTTCGACTGCCTCGGGGTCTGCGTTGGCGGTTTCGACGCCGCGGCGGCGGAGGCGGTGAGCGGGATCTCCTCGACGGTCACGGCCGAGGAGATCCTCGGCTCCCTGGTCGACAAGTCGATGGTCGACGTCGATCGGGTCCACCGGCGAACGCGCTACCGGCTGCTTGAGACGCTACGACAGTTCGCCGAACAGCAGCTTGGGGCCAAGGGCCGCTTGGGGGAGACACGCCACCGGCACCTCGCGTACTACGCCGCCCTCGCCGAAACGGGGCGGCGACGTTACGAAGGCGACGACCACGCCGGCGGCGTCGCCATTTTCACCGCCGAGTGGGACAACCTTCGGTCCGCCTTCCGCTATGCGGTCGACCAGGAAGATGTCGTGAAGGCCCGCATCTTCTTGAGGGCGCTGCTCTTCTTCAGCTGGATGGACGCTCGCCACGAGCTGGGAGATTGGGCCGAACAGCTCATCCGGGCGGGCATCGGAGACACTCTCTCGTATGGCGTCGCCGCCTTCTTCACGGTGCAGCGGGGCGCCCATGATGACGGCATCGCCGTGGCCGCTCAGGGTCTCCAGCTGGCCTCACATGGCGGGACCGACGACTGGGTCTGCTGGTATGCGACCACGTTCGGCCACTACTACTCGGCCCGGGTCAGCGAAGGTCAGGAAGCCGAAGCCCACCTCGACCGCGCCGCCGACGCCCGGCGCGAGCCCTACGCCGCCGGGAAAGCGGTGTTAACGATGGCCGGCAACAGAGCCATGACTGGCACCGGGGAACCGGAGGGATATCTGAGCCGAGGCCGCCACCTCGCCGCACTCCTGCGCAACGTGAGCCTCGAGCGCGATGCCGACTGGGCAGCCGGTCACGTGGCCTGGCGTCGATGGCGCCTCGATAAGGAGCAATGGCGCATCGATGAGGCGCGGCAGCATTTCACTCGCGCTCTGGCCCTCGGGCAGCGGATGGGGGAGCGGTTCACCACCAGTGAAACCCGGTGGTCGCTCGCGAACATCGCAATCGCGGTCAAGCAGCCCGGGGCCGGGCCAGAGTTGCGCGACGCCCTCGCCGAGCTATGGACCATGCGGGCCTGGTCATTCTGGATGGCGGCGGAGCTGGCCGCGTTTGAGCTGCTCAACTGGGACCGGGCCGAACCGGCGGCCGTGGTGCTCGGCTACCTCGAGGCGCGAGGAATTCGTCATGGCACACCCCTCGAACGGCGCCGACAGGTGCTCGACCGCCTTGCGCACCTGCCCGAATCGGCAGCATGGATGCGTCAAGGGGCAGAGCTCGAACGCGATCAGATAGTCAGCTACCTCTTCACCGCCCTGGAGGACCTGGGCGCCCCCGAATCAGCCTGAGGCGAGACAGCCTCCCGCCGCGACTTCGCTTATCCGGCGACGCCGCGGGGGCTCCTCCAAACAGTGATCGACCGATCCTCGACTCGACCTGGTAGCTCGAGGACGGCTGGGCGGGTCCGCTTTGCCAGCCCAACCAACGGTCGGCTGGCACAGCGGCCAAGACGGCCGGCTCACCCCGGACCACACGGCCGGCTCGGGTCTGGTCACTGCCGCCTTCTCGTGTTGATCTCCTCGCTAGAAGCGCGGTGAGTGACGGCGGGATCCCCTCTGCTCGAACTCGAAGTAATGGTGCAGCAGAAAGAGGTCCGTCGTGGAGCCGCCCCGCGGGGCGACGAGCGAGCGGCAGGTCTTCCGAGTCGGTGGCGAAATGCGGGCGTTGCCAAGGAGCGGACCGGCGGATTCGGTGATCCACGGGGAAGAGCCGCTCAGGCCAGCCCGCAGCCTGCCGGAATAACCTCGCCGAGAGTGAGACAGGTGGAGTAGATCGCATGGCCCGAGTTGACCACCCACGGGTTGCCCGAGGGATCGACGCTAACCCTGACGGCCCCGCCGGGAAAGGCGGACCAGCCCTGCCCGGTCCAGCGGTGTCGAGTAGAGCACTAAGTCGAATGCTGCGGGTGCCCATGGGCGCGTCTCGGGATCCAGGCCGATGCCAAAGCGGAAATCGAACAAGCCGCCCGACCTCACGTAAGGCCTCGCTATGGCGACACTCCTCTTGCTGACCCTCATTTGCGGCGTGCCTATTTCGGTCATCGAGTCCGTTTCCGGCCGGCCCGGATGGCACCAGGGGGCCGCCTGCGAGGCTTCTGGACAGCGCACCGACGCGTCAGCTCTAGCGGGTCCGTCTGACAAGGCCGGCCCTGACAGGGTATTATCGACGGGATAGACACCCTCACGACGGTGAGTACCGAACGAGTGACTAGGGGTCAGTCATGGGCAAGGTAATGAACCGATTGCTCGCAGCGATGAACGCACACGATCTCGACGCGTTCGTCGCCTGTTTCGCCGTCGACTACCGCAGTGAGCAGCCAGCGCATCCAAGCCGAGCGTTTGAAGGCAGCGACAAGGTGCGGGACAACTGGACAAGCGTCTTCTCTGGCATCCCTGACTTCAATGCCGAACTCGTTCTGTCTGCGACCACCGAGGACGGCATCGAGATCGGGGAATGGCGCTGGCGCGGGACGCACACCGACGGTTCGCCGTTTGCCATGCGGGGAGTGACTGTGATGGGGCTCGAGGGCGAGCAAATCGCATGGGGCCGCCTCTACATGGAGGTGATGGAACCGGACGGTGTCGACATCGACGAAATGGTGCGCGAGACCTACCGTCCAACAGATACCCAGTAGCCACAGCGGGACTCGCCCTGTCGGGTAAACTCCATCCTACCTATCTGGGGCGATACCGCACCATCACCGTAACTGCCGATCGGTGCAGGCATCTCCAAGTCGCGATCTCGCCCATGTCTGAGGGGCGTCGGGAGCCTGCGGGCCGACCGCGAAGATGCGAAGATCTGCGTGTGTCCGTCGACCTCACCTCGGTTTCGCTATGAGCTTCGGGAGCCCATTCTGGTGGAAGCGCTGTTGCTGGAGTCGCCCGCGTTGCGCAACGGGAGAACGCCGGGGGCCCACTGGCCCTTCGATTCGAGGTCGAAATCGTCGATCGGGCGAGCGGTCCGGTGGTCTACCCGATCCGGACCGAAGTGACGTAGTGGTGCAAACCTCCCGAACGTCGGCCGGAAACGACCTTCGCACCTTGACGGTGACGGAGTTCGACGGCGGCGCGTGTAGATCCCCCATCGGGTCATCCGTGGCCCGAACAAATGAAAGGACTCTCGACCATGGATCTCGGAGTGAGTATGTTCCCGACCGATCTGTCGATTCCTCCCGCGGAGCTCGGACGAGAGGTAGAAGCTCGCGGATTTGAATCGTTGTGGGTGACCGAGCACACCCACATCCCGACGAGCCGATCCACGCCGTGGCCTGGAGGGGCGAATCTGCCCGAGGAGTACAAGCGGACGCTGGATCCCTTCGTGGCGTTGGCGGCTGCGGCCACCGCCACGACGACGCTGCGATTGGGCACCGGAATATGCCTGGTGGCCCAACACGACCCGATCGTGTTGGCCAAGTCGGTTGCGTCGGTCGATCTCATTTCGAATGGACGCTTCTTGTTCGGCATCGGAGTCGGCTGGAACAAAGAGGAGATGCTCGATCACGGCGTCGACCCTGGCCGACGACGAGGCATCGTACGAGAGAAGGTTCTGGCCATGACCCGACTTTGGACAGACGACGTCGCCGAGTTCCACGGAGACTTCGTGAGCTTCTCGCCGACCTGGATGTGGCCGAAGCCGACGCAACGCCCCCATCCCCCTATCCTTCTGGGCGGCGCAGGGGGACCCGTCACCTTTCGCCATGTCATTGAGTACTGCGACGGGTGGATGCCGATTCACGGGCGACGAGACGTCACCGGAGCCATCGCCGACCTTCGCCACGCCGCCCAGGACGCCGGGCGCGATCCGTCAACCATCGAGATCGGTGTGTTCGGTGTCCCAAACGATCATGCCGCAATCGAGGCTTACCGCGATCTCGGCGTATCTCGAGTCGTGCTGGCAGCCCCGTCGGCGCCATCGGCAAAAGTTCTTCCCGTACTTGATCGGTACGTTCCTCTCCTGGCCATGACGAACACCTGACGGACCCGAGGCTCCCTTGGCTACCGAAGGCTCGTTCTCGTACACCCGGTTCCCGCCGGCTGCGCTTGAGTCCCTAGTGGGCCTGGCCAGAAACTCGACGCCGGAAACTCGGCCATCAGAATGCCTGGTCGCGAGAGTAAGGCCGAGCCGGTTGGATTGTGGGCGGTAGTCAGACCTTTACTGGCGCGCGCCCCGCTTCAACCGGGCACTGATCGCGCCAGTAAAGCTCGAAGGGCATGATTCGCGACAGTAAGGGCCGGCAAGATCTGGTGGCGTCGGGGCTGCGGTCGCGGCGTCGCCCGTCGGGCCGGCCGGAGCCGGCCAGTGGGCCGGCCAGAAACTCGACGCCGGAAACTCGGCCAAGGGTGGTCGCTGCCGCGTCAGCCGCAGTTATCTCCGCTCCGTGCCACGGAATGGTGCCCGCCGGCGGCCGTGTACTTCCGGAGTTGCTCGGGATAGGTCACGTACTGAACGGCAACGAGATACACGGCTGCCATCGGGTCCCTCCCGTTCGTGGAACTCCGCACAGTAGCGCAAACTCGCATCCAGCTCCCCGGGGCGCTCTACCTCGAGGATATGTCACCGTGCGCCGCCTCGGCCATAAATGTGCAACTGGTCACCACCCTGACCGACACCAACTGCATCGAATCCATGATTTCCGTGGACCGCACCACCATGTGCAACGTCAAAAGCTGGCAGGCCGCAGCGCGACCATTCTCCCGGTTCGTCGCAAGAGGGATGCATGGCCACCCCGGTGGCGATTCGCCCGACCGATGAGTCGGAGCCGGGTCCATCGTCTACCTAGACATGGGTGAAGCCAAGATCTTCAGGGGGTTGTCCACAGTGGCGATCCCGGTGACCGACCAGGAGCGCAGCAAGAACCTCTTCGAGGCGCTCGGCTTCGAGTGCTCCTTCGACGCGGAGCTCCAGGAAGGCTTCCGATGGATCGAGTTGGCCCCACCCGGAGCCTCGACATCCGTTGCCCTGGTCGCCGCCGGCCCCGACCTGCCGATCGGGGTGGACACCGGCATTCGCCTCATCGCGACCGACGCCCGGGCCGCCCAGGCCGAGCTCGTGAGCCACGGCTGCCAGGTCGGCGAGCTCCTCGACTGGGAGACGGCGCCGCTCATGTTCAGCTTCCGGGACCTCGACGGAAACCGTCTCTACGTCTCTGAGGCCCCTTGACTTTCACCTGCACCACTGCCGATGCGCCTGGCAGATCCCCAGTCTGCTACGTTGCCGAACCCGCTGGCACCCTCTAGCCGGGCGGCGTCGGCTGCGGCCGCGCCGATGGGGATCCCCATCTCCGGCCGCGGTCGGCGAGCCGGCGACTGGGGCGGTGCTCTTGGCCAGGACCGGTGCTCTCGGCCCTTGCGTTGTGCGTTGCCCGCTGGTCACTGGCGTCACCGGACTTGTTGTTCTTCCCAACAGCGAGTGGCGCGCTGGGACCGGTCAGGTTGGTTTCGGGTCCGCGGCGCGTTCGTGAAGCTCGCTTAGGGCTGATTCGACGAGAACTCTTGCCGTCCACCGCAGGACTTCTTCCTCGCCGGCGGGGTCGAGACCGCGTATGTCGCGCAGCACGATCATGGCCTCCCAGCCCACGATGACTGACAGAGCCGAGACCAGCCGCTCGTAGTGTTGCTCGGTCAGCCGATGGCGGAGCGGTTCGATAGCCCGTTCGATCCATTCGATGCGGCGGTATCCCCGGCGGACCCCGTCCTCGGGTGGCGCGTCGACTGTCAGTTTGATGATTTTTCGCCCGAGCGGCAGGGCCTCCGGGGCCGCCCGGCCCAGTGCGAGGACCAACTGGTCGACGCGGGCTGCCGGGTCATCGCCGTGACGGTCGGATTGGAGGACTTGATCGATCGTGGCTTCGCTGAGCAGCCCGGCGGTGGCGTCGAGCAGGAGCTGATCGAGTGTCGGGAAGTACAGGTATACCGTGCGACGCGAGACGTCGGCGGCGGCCGCGACGTCGTCAATCGATGGAGTGACCCCCTCCGAGATGAGGTTTTTCGTCGCCGTCACGATGGCGTTGCGGGTGCGCCGCCGCTGAGCGGCCCGGCCGCCCGGCTGGGCGGCGGGACCGCCGGTGTCGCGGGGCGCTTGCTTCACCATGCCTGAGTGTCGCGTGGTAGATAGACGGATCCCGAAGTGGCCAGCCAGTCGACGGCGACGCGGATCAGCCACCGCCGCCACGCCGCGGCGCGGGCTCTCATGGCGTCACGCCGGTATCGTCGCCGACGGCCAGCACGACCTCATAGAGAAGCGGGCTGCTCGGGAACTCCTGCCAGGCCGGTTGAGTGACGAGCTGGCGGAATTCTTCGGTGGTGTGTGGCGCCCGGTAGGCCGCGTCGGATTCCCAGCGCGCCACGTTGACGTAGCGGTATCCGGCGCCCGGTGTCACGGCCCGATGGAGACGAAGGGAGAGGAAACCAGGCTGGCGCCGGAAATAGTGGCTCGTCTGGGTCCAAAGTTGCAAGAACATCTCGTCTCGCCCTTCGGGAACCTGGAAATGGTTCATCAAGGTGACGGCGGCGCCGGGACCGGTCTCCGCCTCAACAGCCGTACGTCCTTCTGGGGTGGTATTGGACTGCATGTGTTCCTCCAGCTTCATTGCATAGGTGTGTAGTAACAGCACAGTTGTATAACATCCGGGCTGCGCTGTCAAGGCGTCCATATACCGGTCGCCTGGTGGCGTGGGTTACCCCCCCGAGTCGGTGAGACTCGAGGGGCCCGAGCCCCAGGGTTGTAAACACTGACGCTAGGTCCACCCCCGACACCCAAAGGAGGGGTTCTGCGCCAACAACGACGTTGCCAGGGGGATGCCCGGCGGCACGAGGATCGCCGCCTTTGCCTGCCCGGCAAATGAGTTGACGCACTCCGCTTGAGGGTCCCCGTCCGGGAGTCGGGGCCCGTGCGGGACTAGCGTCCGGGCATGACCTTGCGAGTAGTCGGGGCGGGTGTCGGAAGGACGGGCACCGAGTCCCTGAAACTGGCACTCGAGCATTTACTCGGTGGCCGTTGTTATCACATGCTCGAGGTGCTCGCCCACCCCGAGTCTGTGACGTACTGGGCTTCGGCTGGGCGCGGCGAGATGCCGGACTGGGACCAGGTCTTCGATGGCTACGTCGCCGCGGTCGACTGGCCGGTGGCGGCCTACTGGCCGGAACTGAGCGCCGCGTTCCCTGACGCCCCGGTGCTTCTCTCCACCCGGGCCAGCTCCGACGAGTGGTACCGTTCCGCCAGCCAGACCATCTTCGCCATTGATCGCTCCAAGATGCCGGGGGCCGCTCAGGCCTCCTTTATCCAGGGGATGTTCGGCCGCTTTACTTTCGATCTCGGCAACCCCAAAGCGGCGATCGAGGCCTACGAGGCCCACAACCGTAACGTCCGAGAGTTGGTGGACCCAGAGCGGCTCATCGACTGGCAGCCCGGCGATGGCTGGGCCCCGGTCTGCCGGGCGTTGGGGCTGCCGGTGCCACCAGAACCTTTTCCCCATGTGAATACGACCCAGATGTTCCGCCAGCGAATGGCCCAGCTTCGCCCCGTCAGCCAGGACGTCGACCAGTAGGCCCGAGGTCCTGGGGCGTTGCCCCGCACCAGCCCCCTCCGGTCCGGGGCACTACAGGTGCGCGTACGTGCCGTTTTCGTTCGGCGGCGGGGACGGCACGCTCACTGGCCAGGCTAAGGAAGCCCGCTGGAGCGCAAGCATCTCCGGCTGTGCCTGGAACGGGGCTAGTGGGCCGGCCAGAAACTCGACGCCGGAAACTCGGCAGTCAGAACGCCTGGTCGCATGACGACACCAGGCCGCGAGTTTCCGGCGTCGAGTTCGCAGGCAGCCCACTAGGCGCGGTTGTCGCTGGTCCGCCGGCTCACCTCTGCCCGCCGCCGCTCAGCGGCCGAGGCCCATACGTGCTGCCGCATCCCGCAGCGGAGTGGGAGTGAACCGGGTCATAAAGGCCAAGGCCTGGGCGTCCAGGCCGACCAGATAGCGGTCCTGGACCATGCGGGTGGTGAGTGCCCGCACCACGGCAGCGGCCACCTGATCGGGCTTTCCCATCAGCGGCGCGGTCGCCTTGGTCCCCGTCAGGGTCCGCTGGTAAGCCGCCTCGAAGCGCGATCCCTTCCGGTGCTCCACGTCGGCGGCCAGATCCTCCCAGATGTTGGTGCTGATCCCCCCGGGCTCGACGAGCACCACCCGGACGCCGTCGGGCGCCAGTTCCACCCGCAGGGCGTCGGTCAGCGCCTCGAGGGCGTGCTTGGCCCCCGAGTACCAGCCCATGAGCGGACCGGTGACGAGCCCCAGGATAGAGGACATGTTGACAACCCGGCCCTGCTGTTCGCGCAGGTGGGGCAGGGCCAGGCGGCACAGCCGCATGGGAGCTAGCACCATCGTCTCGAGGATTTGTCGGGCCTCGTCGTCGTCGACATCCTCGATGGCGCCCGTCATCCCGTAGCCGGCGTTGTTGACCAGCCCCCAGGGGCGGAGCTCGGCGACGACCTCCGCCGCCCGGTCGGCGTCGGTCACGTCGAGGATCACCGTCTCGACCTTCACGTCGGCGCGCTCGGCGGCTGCCTTCACCTGCTTCGCTTTGCTCGCCGAACGAACCGAACCCACGGAACGAAAGCCTCTCTTCGCCACCGCCAGCGTCGTCGCCAAGCCGATACCGGAGTTGGCGCCGGTGATGAGCACCGTCTGTTTCGTGTTCTCAGGCAAGAGCACCCCCTTTGCTTCTTCGCCGAAGGCTACTCCTCGGTGGCGCCCTGAACCCCCGCCGGTCACGACTGCCAGGCCGGGGTAGCCGCGGGCCTCCAGTTTATGATCGACCCGGGCACGGGGAGGTTCGAGCCTTCATCGACAAACTCAGGATGAAAAAAGAGGTCGCGAGGGGCTCTGCCCGCCCGGACCGCCCGCCAGACGGGGTGACCGATACGCCACCGCCGCGATTGCGGTTCCCGCAACGGCGGCAAACACCAGGTGGCTCCGAGATCGAAGCAAAGCGATGATGTCCCCGGCGGCGGTCATTTGGTAGGTACTGGCCGGGGTCAGGCCTGCTGGGATTTGAGGTCTATGGCTGCGGAGCGATCGGGTTCACCGGGCGGCCGGGGGGGAGGGGTGGCGGCGGTCGGGGGGGAGGTGAGCCGTTTGCGGAAGACCCAGAAGCTCCAGGCCTGGTAGGCGAGCACGACGGGCACGGCGATCGCCGCGACCACGGTCATGACCGTGAGGGTGTAGGAGGGGCTGGCCGAGTTGGCGATGGTGAGGTTGTAGCTGGTGTTGGTGCTTGACACCATGACCCGAGGGAACAGGTCGAAGAAGATGGACCCGACGATGCTGCCGATGGCGACGGCGGCGGCGGTGAAGGCCCAGCCCTGGGAGCGGGTTTCGGCCAGCCAGGCCGCGGCGATGATGGCGATCAGCGCCAGGGCGTCGATGGGGTTGGGGACGAAGCCCACGCTGAGGCCGACGTGGCTCCAGGTCAGCCAGCCGAAGGCGACCGCCGCGGCCAGCCAGCCGAGCCGGCCGGAGAGGCGGGCGCAGCGCTGGTGGAGTTCGCCGTCGGTCTTGAGGGTGAGATAGGTAGCCCCGAGGAACAGCGACAGCACCGTGAGGGTGATGCCGGTGTAGAGGCCGTAGGGGACCAGCAGGCCCCAGAAGCTGCCGGTGTAGTTGTGGTCGGAGTTGATGGGCAGCCCGTGGAGGAGGTCGCCCAGAGCCGTTCCGAGGAGCAGGGGGATGAGGGCGCTGCCGATGGTGAGCGACCATCGCCAGGTGGCCCGCCATCGGGGGTTGTCGATCTTGCGCTGGAACTCGAAGGAGACGCCGCGCCCGATCAGGGCCACCAGGACGATCAGCAGGGCCAGGTAGAAGGTGGAGAACATGGTGGCGTACCAGGAGGGGAAGGCGGCGAAGGTGGCCGCCGCCGGCGATGACCAGCCACATCTCGTTGCCGTCCCAGATGGGGCCGATGGAGTTGACGGCGATGCGTCGCTCGATGTCGTTGCGCCCGACGAAGGAGTGCAGCATGCCGACCCCGAAGTCGAATCCCTCCAGGACGAAGAACCCGACCCAGAAGATGGCCACGATCACGAACCAGATGTTGTCGAGTTGCACGGTGGCCGTCCTCTAGTAGATGAGGGCCGCGGCCCGGGGGTCTTCGGATTCGTCGGTCGACGGCTCGCCACGGTCGCCATCCCCGCTACCGCGATCGGCCTCGTGGTCGCTGGGGTCGAGGTTCTTGCGGCCGTAGTGGACCATGAGGTAGGCGTCGGCCACCCCCAGGGCGACGTACAGCAGTACGAAGACGGTCAGGCTGATCCAGATGTCGGTGGTCGTGGTCGAGGGCGAGGCGGCCTGGGAGGTCTTCATCAGGCCCTGGACGATCCAGGGTTGGCGGCCGCTCTCGGTCAGTATCCACCCGGCGGTGTTCATGAGGAACGGCAGGATGACCACCCAGGGGGCGACCCACAGGAACCATCTGGCTTTCTCGAGCGTCTTGCGGCGTAGCAGCCACAGCCCCCACAGGCCGAACAGCAGGATCAGGGCGGCCAGGTAGGCCATCACCCGCATGCCCCAGTACTGGAGGAAGACGTTGGGGATGTAGTTGCCGGGGCCGTACTGCTGCTGGTATTGGGCCTGCAGGTTGTTGAGCCCCTGCACCTCGCCGTCCACGTGGTTGGTGGCCAGGATGGACAGCAGGTCGGGCACCTCCCAGATCTGGGTGGGGGTCTCGTCGTTGTTGCCGCCCTCGATCTGGAACAGCGAGAACGGGCAGTGCGACGGGCAGGTGGTCCACAGCGCCTCGGCGGCGGCGATCTTCATCGGCTGGTACTTGCCTTCGACCACGCCCAGTTCGCTGCCGATGAACATGTTCAAGAACACGGCCGGGGCCAGGACGATCAGGGAGATGGCGGCCGTGCGGCGGAAGGCCGGGACGGAGTTCTTGCGCCGCAGATGCCAGGCCGAGACGGCCAGCATGACGATGGCGCCGGTCACCAGCGAGGCCAGCACCACGTGCGGGTAGGCCCACAGGAAGACCGGGTTGGTGAACAGGGCCCCGATGTCGTTGAGCACCGGCTGACCCTGAGCGTTGAGGACATACCCGACCGGATGCTGCATCCAGGAGTTGGCGGCCATGATGAACGCCCCCGACAGCATGCGACGCCGCCGCCACCAGCCAGATGCAGGCCAGGTGCACCCTCTTCGACAAGCGGTCCCAACCGAAGATCCAAAGCCCCAGGAACGTCGACTCCACGAAGAAGGCGAGCCAGCCCCTCCATGGCCAGCGGGCCCCCGAAGACGTTGCCGACCAGACGGGAGTAGTTGGACCAGTTCATCCCGAACTCGAACTCCTGCACCAGCCCGGTCACCACCCCGACCGCCACGTTGATCAGCAGCAGCGTCCCGAAGAACCGGGTCAGCCGCCGGAACGCCGGATCGTCGCTGCGGTACCAGCTGGTCTGCAGCAGCGCCACCAGAAAGGCCAGGCCGATGGTGACCGGCACGAACAGAAAGTGGTAGATGGAGGTGGTGGCGAACTGCCAGCGGGCCAGATCAGTACTCATGAGATGAAAATCCCGTCGCTCGGAATGCCCTCGGCTGGGGTGCCCTCGGCGGTGCTGGCTCGGTGGTACAGACCACAGTGGATGGTCGGGCGACGGGCGTGCCGCGCTCGGTCCGCATCTCCTCCCACCACAGGTCGGAGTACCGCCCGCCCCGGACGAGCAGCTCGTCGTGAGTGCCGTGCTCGACCACCCGGCCCGCGTCCATCACGAGGATCTCGTCGACGGTCTCGAGCCCGGCCAGGCGGTGGGTGATGAGGACCAGGGAGCGACCGTCGGTCACGTCGAGCAGGTCGGCGGTGAGGGCGTCGGCGGCCGCGCGGATCGAGATGCTCGGCGGGCTCGTCGAGGATCAGCACCGGGAAGTCGGCGAGCAGGGCCCGGGCCACCGCGATGCGCTGGCGCTGGCCGCCCGAGAGACGGGCACCGTGCCGGCCGACCTCGGTGGCCAGACCCCGGGGCAGGTCGTCGAGCCAGCCGGCCAACCCGACCCGCTCGAGGACGTCGCGCAGTTCGTCGTCGGTGGCGTCGCGCTTGCCGACGGCCAGGTTCTCGGCGATGGTGGCGTCGAAGAGGTAGGCGTCCTGGCCGACCAGACCGACGACCGTGCGCAGGTCGGCGCCGGCCAGTCGATCGATCGGGCGTGCCGTCCAGTGTGATCGACCCGGCCTGGCAGGCCAAGAAGCGCAGGAGCACCGCGGCCAGGGTCGACTTGCCGGCCCCGCTCGGCCCGACGACGGCCACCCGCCGCCCGGCGGCCAGCGACAGGTCGACACCCCGCAGCGCGGCATCGGCGACGCCCGGGTAGCCGGCCCAAACCGACGTGACCTCCAGGCGGTAGCGGGCCGCCGGGCAGCGGCGCTGCTGACTCGGGCTCGACCACCGGCACGGGCGCGTCGGTCACCTCGAACACCCGGGCGGCGGCCTGGCGCACCCGTTGCAGGGCCTGGGTGGCGACGGGCAGGCCGACGACCAGCTCGAAGGCGGCCAGGGGGATCAGGGTGATGACCGCCAGCTCGGTGCCGGGCATCCGGCCCGAGACGGACCGCCGGGATGCCGACCAGCAGGCAGCCCCAGCAGGCCAGCCCGGCCAGCAGGGTGGTCAGGGCCAGCCCGATACCGGCGGTGCCGGCCGAAGCGGCGCCGATGGCGGTCAGCTCGGCGTCACGTTCCCGGATGGTCGCGACCTGGGCGTCGGCGGCTCCGAAGGCGACGAGCTCGGCCGCGCCCTCGGTGAGGTCGACCATGGCCGCACCCAGGTCGCCGCGCACCGCGGCGAAGCGCGACTCCCGGCGCCGGGCCAGGGACCCGGTGAGCCAGGGCACGACCGTGGCGGCCAGCACCAAGGCCACGGCCAGGATGACGGCGGCGGCGGGCAGCATCCACCACATGACGGCGACCGTCAGCGACGCCGACCACCACCGACGTGCCGAAGGGCGGGATGACCCGGATGACCAGGTCCTGTTGTGAGTCGACGTCCCGGACGATCCGGGCCAGGAGGTCGCCGCGCCGGAACGACGGCAGGCCGGCGGGCGCCAGCCGCTCGAGGCGCTCGTAGACCTGCACCCTCAGGTCGGCGAGCAGCCGGAAGGCGGCGTCGTGGCCGACCAGCCGCTCCCCGTAGCGCAAGAAGCCCCGGGACAGCCCGAAGAACTGCACGGCGACGATGGCCAGGGCCAGAGCAGCCTCGTTGGGGTGCTGGGCGGCCCTGCGAGATGAGCCACGCCGCGGTGCCGATCAGTCCGATGTCGGCGGCCACGGCGCCGGCGGCCAGCAGGGTCGCCAGCGCCACCCGACCGCAGGCCGGTCGGAGCAGACCGAGGGTCCGGCCCAACGGGGCCGCTCGGCGGTCCACGCTCGTCGGGCCGCGGCGGTCGGATGTCATCGAGGCCAGCGCCGTCGCCGCCGGGCGCGGCGTCAGGTGGACCACCCGGTCGGCCAGCGCCAGCAAGGACGGCCGGTGGGCGACGATCAGCACGGTGCGACCGGCCATGAGCCGCCGCACCGCGGCCAGCACGGCCTGTTCGGTCCGGCCGTCGAGATTGGCGGTGGGCTCGTCGAGGAGCAGCAGCGGGGCGTCGCGCACGAAGGCCCGGGCCAGCGCCACCCGTTGGCGTTCCCCCGCCGACAGTCCGGCCCCGTCGTGGCCCAGCAGGGTCCGGATCCCGTCGGGGAGCCGGGCCACGACGTCGTCGAGACCGGCGTCGGTCGATCGCCGCCCGCACCTGGTCGTCGGTGGCGTCGGGACGGCCGAGGCGGACGTTGTCGGCGATGGAGCGGGCGAACAGATGCGGTCGCTGGGGAACCCAGGCCACCTGGGCCCGCCAGGCGTCGGGGTCGAGGTCGGCCAGGTCCGCGTCCCCGACCCGGACCGAGCCGCTCAAACGTGGGAGCAAGCCGAGCAGAACGCTCAGCAGGGTCGACTTCCCGCAGCCGCTCGGCCCGGCGATGGCCACGACCTCACCCGGCTGCACCGCGAGGGTCACGGACGGCAGGGCCGGCAGCAGCCGCCCCGGGTAGCGGACCTCGAGCCGGTCGACCCGCAGAGCCGTCCGGGCGGGGTCGGGCACCTCGCGGCGGGTGCCGCGCGGTGGGCAAGCGGTCGCTCGAGCACCTCGAAGACGTCCTCGGCCGCCTTCATCCCTTCGGCGCTGGCGTGGTAGTTCGTGCCCAAAGCGTCGGAGCGGCAGGTAGGCCTCGGGGGCCAGGATGAGCACGAACAGGGCCGCCGCGAAGGTCAGATGCCCGCCCAGCAGGCGCAGTCCGACGGCCACCGCCACCAGGGCCACGGAGAAGGTGGCCAGGAGCTCGAGGATCAGCGACGACAAGAACGCCACCTTGAGGGTGGCCATCGTCGCCGTGCGGTAGCGGTCGGTGATGTCGCGGATCGCGGCCGCCTGGGCCTTGGCCCGTCCGAAGACCTTCAGCGTGGGCAGGCCGGCGACCACGTCGAGGAAGTGCCCGGCCAGGCGTTCGAGCAGCCGGGCCTGACGCTGCATCCGAGCCTTCGTCGACGCCCCGACCAGCGCCATGAACAACGGGATCAGCGGGACGGTCACCGCGATGATCACCGCCGAGATCCAGTCGGAGCCCGACACCACCACGATCACCGTGACCGGGACGATCACCGCCAGGAACAGTTGAGGGAGATAGCGGGCGAAGAAGCTGTCCAGGGCGTCGATGCCGCTGGTGGCCAGCACGACCAGGCTGCCCGAGCGTTCCCGGTCGATGCCGGCCGGCCCGAGAAGGGCGATCCGCTCGACCAGGGCGCGGCGCAGATCCGACTTCGCCGCGGCCGAGGCCCGGTCGGCCATCCGCTCCCCCAGCCAGCCCACCGCCGCCCGGCCGACGATGACCGCTAACAGCAGCGACCGCCAGCGGCCGGACCTGGCGGCAGCGCCTGGTGCCCGGACAACAACACGCGACACCACGTTGGCGATCAGCCACGCCTGCGCCACCACCAGGCCGGCCGTGACGGCGCCCAGCAGCACCGTGGCCACCAGGTACCGCCTCGTGCCCCGGGTGTAGCGCAGAAGCCGGGGATCGACAGGACCCGACCGGCGCCTGCCCGTGACCCGTGCCGGGCTGCGGGGGCACCTTGCGCCCCACCGAGTGGACCGGCCGCGTCGCAACCATCGCTCCTGGGCCGGCGGCGGCACGTCCTTGCCGCTGGTTCGGTTGGTGTTCAGATCATCTTGATCAGGTAGAACGAGCGGGCGCATGACGCTCAGCCCACGAGATGTGTTGCCAGCTTCTTTGCGAAGATGCGGGCCTCCTCCAGATGGTACTCCTGGATGTTGGAGGGCGGGATCTTGACGCCGTGGTAACGCATAGGGACGAAGGTGACCTCGCATCCCTGGACGCGAAATACCTCGGCCATAGGGTCCAGCACCTTCTTGGTCTGGTTGGTGCAGCTGTGATACACGAACAGGACCGAAGGCTTAATCTCGTGATCTGTCACTTTCCATCCTCTCTGACTTCGTACCACTCGGCATCTATTTGAGCTTGCCGATGACGCCTGTTCGGAACCCGAGCCACGGATCGCCCGTGACAGGTCCGTGTCTCCCGGGAAGTAGCCGAAGGCCGAGATCTCCAGCGGCCGGCATCGCCGGGTTGGCGACCTCGTACATGCCACACCGCAGGGTTCATGTCGTCGAAGTACAGCTGGAGTGCATTCCTGCCGCTCGGATTGACCATATTCACAAACGTCACGTACTGACTGACAGTGACGTCGAACTCGCCGATCCCGTAGCGTAGCCGACCCCACCGACCATAAGGCACGACGGTGGCGCGGCCGGCGCTTTTTTCACTGCAGTTCTTGTAGATGCCGGTGTCTTTCGGCGTGACCGGCGGGTTCACAAAATGACCTGCTGGCCCCCCGAACGACTGGATGACTCCCACCGAGGGGTTCCCGGGATCGCCGACCGTCGCCATCGTTATCGTTACCTCGCCGGCCGCTGGCGGAGCCCCGGGTACCGGTCGCGGATTGACTGGCCGTACCGGCCGTGGGAAGCGCGACCGACCTTCCTTGCGGTTGACGTCGCCATGCCCTCTTCCTGTTCGCTCCGTTATATCCGTGGGTCGTCGGCACCGCGACCACCACATTGCGCCGCCACCGATTGCCTGGTGGCCGGGTCGCCGATCGCGAGTATCCATCGAATTTGCGTTGTGGACGCTCCCATCAGTTTCGGCGCGAGCCCCTGGTGGTGCTCGGTGTGAGAGTGTCACCACGAACATGGTGATGTCATCACCCATTTTGGATGATCGGAGTGACCCCCACGATTGCCCGGAGGCGGCGCCCGATGTGGTTCCACTTCTCTCGTTGACCCTTGGGTTTCGCTCAAGCGTCAGCAAACGGTCAGCCGACGGCGTTCACCCCGTTCGGGTGGTGCGTCCGACACATAGTCGGTACGAAGCTTGTTCCTGGTGGCGTCTCGCTGAGATGACCTTCAAATCGTTTAAGGAGCCGTGTGGCTGACACTTCCAGGATCCATCTGCCTATCCCGAGGCGCCGGGACGTGGGCCTGACCGCCAGGCACTGTTGACGGGCCGCAACGATCATGCGGCTCGACATCGGCGACGACAGCCACGACCATCTGATCACCCCCGAAGAGCTCATGCGGGTGGCTACGGCCCTTCAATAGCGGTCTAAGGAACCACCTGGTGGTCAACTCTTGATACTACAGTCTGACCTGTCTGGGCCGACCAGCGAGAGTTGCCGTCGCCGCCAACGCCAGCGAATCGTTACAAGTACAAGGAGTCAAGAGCCATGCTTGCATACACTTACCCCCTGCTGGGCGTCTTTTGGACGATGCTGGAATTCTTCTTCTTCTTTATCTGGATCTGGCTGTTAATTGTCGTGTTCGGCGACATTTTTCGCAGTCACGACATGGGGGGTTTCGCGAAAGCATTGTGGGTTCTCTTTGTCATCGTGGTCCCATTGTTCGGAGTCCTGGTGTACCTGATAGCTCGCGGCGGCAGCATGCACGAGCGCGCCGTCGAGCGAGCTCAGCAGCAGGAGCAGGCCTTCCAGGAGTATGTCCAGCAGGCGGCCGGGTCCTCGAGCACCGCGGACGAGGTAGCCAAACTCGCCGACCTGAAAGCCTCCGGGGCTATCACCGAGGAGGAGTTCCAGGCGGGGAAGACCAAGATCTTGAGCTAAAGGCGGCCCCCAGGGGGCCGGCTTCCGCGTTGGGGCCGATGGATTGTACCGAGCTTCCGCAGGTTGGGGCCGATGGGGACTTGTACCTCGGAACGCTCCACCTTGGTTATCGATCCCGGTGACGTCGCGTGATGCCCTCCGTGAGTCATGGAGCCGCGGAGGTGGAACGCAACCCTCCAGTATTCAGCGTCTTGCCCTTTATTTCCGAGTCTGAGCCCGCCCTGAGAGAATCCTGTAGAGAGACTTCATACACTCGGTGGCCCACGCCGCCGCTCTTGTGGTATGGGACGGCGTCACAGGAGACCATGTAGCTGTGCGGTTCGGACTGCTTGTGAGCGGGAGGTGGCACCTAGTTTCCGATAGACGGCTGCGGTGTGGGATTTGACGGTGTTGATGGACACGTACATGGTGTCCGCAATCTCCCGCTGGCTGAGATGAGTGGGAAGATGGCCGAGGACCTCCCGCTCGCGCCCGCTGAGCGGTTCTACGATCTCCACGGAATGTGCCCCGGCCGAGCAACCGGCGGCTGTTTGGGCGGAGTCCACCAACTCGGACAGATACGTGTCCCGATAGCGGCCCCCGATACCTCGCATCAGGTCCAGGAGGTGGTCGGCGTCGTCGAGAAACACCCTGACATAACGGTCAGGCCGGCCCAGTTCGAGGCCTCGGCGGAGGGCGTCGTCCGCCCCTGATCTCTTTCCTAGTTGGAGCTGGGCCCGTGCCATCAGCACCAGCCTCTCGATCTGGGCCCGCATCGGCTTGGCTTGGTCGGCGGAGGTGAGGCGCTGCTCGGCGCGATCCGGGCGACCCGCGGACAGGTCGACCCGGGCCAGTATCTCGTCGCCGAGCAGCGCGGCGGGGATCGAGTTCAAGATGAGACGGGCGCCTTCGAGGTCACCCAGCGCCAACCGGCAGCGGATCTCCACCCGGTCAAGCTTGCGCCGAAGGGGCTCCGGCAGCGGGATGTCGGCGTCGATCTGACGGAGTTGACGGAGACGGTCGAATCCGTCGAGGTGGCGGCCTTGGGCCATGACCACCGGGATCAGCTCGCAGGCAAACGCCGCAGCCGACCGGGCGCGACCCTGCTGCTGACAGGCGCCGAGGCCCTCGGTTAACAGCTGGTAGGCGCCGTCGAGCTCGTTTCGCTCGCGACGGACCGAGGCCAAGGTCAAACGGGCGGCGAGTGCGCTCTGGGTATCGGCGCCCTGGTCGCGATCTGCTTCGTCGAGCGCGGTTCGGGCCAGGTCGGAGGCGTCCCGTAGGCGCCCATCCCGATGAGCGAGAGCTGCTTTCAGGGCCAGAGAAGCAACGTCGACAACCCGGCTTTTGTCCTGGGCGAGACCTCCCACAATGGTACGGGCTTCATCGGGCTGACCCAGCCACAGATGGGCCCAGGCCGCGATGAGCGGTAATCGAGCGGCGACGGCCACGTCGAGGGATCCCACCCAGGCATCGGTGTCCGAAACGGCCAGCGGAACGCCGGTAGAGAGATGACGGCTGAGGTCGACCTGGCTGCCGACGCGTTCATAGTGCTCGAGCACGCCAGCCGCGTCCCATCGCAGACCGTCGTGAATCGTCCACAGCATCTCGGCTCGAACCCGCAGCATCGCCGCTTCGGGCGTGTCGGGTACTAAGCGGGTCAGCCGTTGCAGCCACCCGGCCGCGTCGGAGGTGCGATGCTCACTGATCAGTGCGGCCGCGACGAGGTACATGCGCCACGGGTTCCCCTTCAGGTAGGCCGGGGGGATCTCACCGGGAAGCAGGGCCTCACCGACGGTGGGTTCGCCTCCCGCGAATCGGCTCACGACGTCCGCGGCCGCCACCGCCAACGCCTGGTCATAGGCGAGGCCTTGAACAAGATGGTCGAAGGCGGCGCGGCCGTGCCCATTGCGCTGCAACCAGGAGGCCGCCCGCAGACGAGCTCGACGAGCCCCGTCGGGGTGTTGTGCGACCAGGCGGTGTCGCAGGAACTCGGCCAGAAGACGGTGATACCGATACCGGGTGCCTCCGGCGTCCAGGCGGAACGTAAATAGGTGCCGGTCGGCCAGGTCGTCCAGGATGGCGCCAGCGTCGGCGCGGCCAGTGACCTCTTGAGACACGCCGGCCGTTATCACCTCCAGCCCCGACGTTTCCATCATGAACCGGACCGTGTCGGGCGGCAGGCCAGCCAGCACCTCGTGTTGGAAGTATTCGGCGACAAGACGGGAGCCGCCGTCGAAGGTGGCCGGCGACCCACGTCCATCTTTCTTGTCTGCCAGGGTCAGGTCGGCCAGGCGCAAACCCGCGGCCCAGCCTTCGGTCCGGCCGGTCAGCACCTCGATATCGCCCGACGGTAGCGGGCGTGCCGCCACTGATGTGAGCAGCCGGCTGGCCTCCTCGTCGCGGAAGCGAAGCTCGTCCTGGTCGATCTCGACCAGGTCGCCGCTCATCCGCAGCCGGTGGAACCCAAGACCGCAAGACTGCCGGCTCGTGACGATCAGACGGACGTGCGATGGCAGGTGACCGGCCATATCCGCGACCGCCTGGAGCAGTTCGAACCGGGTGAGCCGGTGAAGGTCGTCGAGCACCACCACGACAGGTCTCGCGACGGCTAATTCGCCGACTAGCGCCTCCGCCACCCGGCTGTTGCTTACCCCTGCCGACAGGGCAGTCACCACATCGTCGCCGACATCGGGATCAACCACTTGGAGTGCCCTGACCAGCCGCGACCAGAACCGAACCGGGTCGTTGTCGTCTGACTCCAACCCCAGCCAGGCGGTCGTGCCCGCCTCCCGACGTCGGGCCCAGCCGGCCAGTAATACCGACTTTCCGGCGCCCGCCATGCCCTCTACCACCGTCAACGGCGATCGCGCCGCGTCGTTCAACCGGACTTCGAGCCGCTCCCGGCGAACAAAATGGGGCGGCACGGCCGGCACCCAGCACCCTGGCCCGACCACAGCAACAGCGCCTGTCCCCCAACGTTTCGTCTCGGTCAACGTCTGCATCGAAATCTCCTCCAAATGGGCTGACCCCCACGACGGCGCGCTCGCGAACGCTCACCCGGCACCCGGGAGTCCAACCAGCCGGGACCGAAGTCACCCGGTGGGATGCTGTACTGGCCGGACTGCTGGCTTGTGGCGCGGTCCGCTCGTGACCGTCGTGCTGGGGTCGTGTCGATTAGAGCCCGACAGGATTCATAACAGCGTGTTCGTCGACCGGCATCGTCCACGGAGGGTGAAAATGTGGGTGATGCTGGTCAGGCCTCCGGGGCGGCTGTTGCGAAGTCGGCTTCGAGGTCAGCTCGGACGCAGTCGGTCACGATCGTGGCGGTGGCGTTGGACAGGATCGCGGTTATCTGCTCGGCGCGGTGATCGACGGCAACGACGAACAGGCCGGTCTGACCCGCTTCGAGGAGGTTGCCCATGGTCCGAAGCCGGTCTCTCGGGACTTCGTGCCAGAAGCGGCCGACGATGACGGCGGCTCCTTCCCATTGGGCTCTTGTCGCCAACCTGGACGCCAGGAAGGTGATGCCGAGTGGGGTGGCCACAACAGTGACGGCGCTACCAAGCAGGGCGACACCGAAGCCCACCGGCATGGCCGTGCTGTGGTGGCGGACCATCTCGAGCCATCCGTTCGCGCCCTTCTCCACCAGGGCGGCGGCTACGTGATCGACCCCGCCTGTGTGCTCGCGGACCCACAGGACCCGGAAATCAACCTCGGCGTCGGCTCGCGACGGGTAGGAGGCAACGGCGAGGACAACTGATTGGTCAGTCATGAGCCGGCTCCCTGCGGTCAGCGTATGCTTGCCGCCCGTCACGATTCTCCCTGGTGGGCGACTATCCGTCTCCGCCCACATCGGGTGAATCCGGGGTGATGCCGAAGGTCAGTCTGGGCGACCTAGTCGTCCCCAGCGGGTAGGCTTCGCCCAGTGACGGCACCGGCGGGCCCCGCCCTGGCCTTGCGGCGACAGAACCGGGCCGGGCGTCCGTTCCACGTGTCCGAGTCGAAGCTACTCCTGCCCGTCGGCCGCCCCGGGATGGTGGCCCGCACCGCGTTGCTGGACCGCCTGTCCAGGGTGGACGGCCCCGCTGTCATCTCCGTGGTGGCGCCCGCCGGCTACGGCAAGACCACGCTCGTGGCGCAGTGGGCCGAGTCGAGACGGCCGCGCCTGGCGTGGCTGTCCGCCGACCACCACGACAACGACCCGACCGTCCTCCTCACCTACCTGGCCGTGGCTCTGGACCGGATTGAGCGGATCAGCCCGGCGGTATTCAGCGCCCTCGCCTCGCCGGGCCCGGGCCCAACCGTCGTCCCCCTCTTCGTCTCCGCCCTGCGGTCGATCGGCCAGCCGGTGTCCATCGTCGTCGACCACGCCGAGGCGATCACCAATCAGGAATGTCTCGACGCCATCACGGAACTTGCCCTGTCCGTGCCAGCAGGGTCGCAGTTCGCTATCGCCTCCCGGGACGTCCTGCCGCTGCCGACGGCCCGCCTGCGGGCGGAGGGCGGCATCGTCGAAGTTGGACCTTACGAGCTGGCCATGGGCGACGGGGAGGCGTCCTCGCTGCTGAGCGGGGCCGGGATTGAGCTCGCGGGCGAGGAGGTTCATGTCCTCGTCGAGCGCACCGAGGGATGGCCGGCCGGGTTGTACCTGGCCGCGCTGGCCATGAAGGCTGGCAGCCCGCGTGCCGAAGCCGTGGTCTCCTTCACGGGCAACGACCGTTTTGTAGGCGACTATCTCCGCTCCGAGATCCTCGACAGGGCGTCGCGCGCCGAGGTGTCGTTCCTCACCCGCACGTCGATCCTCGACCGTCTGTGCGGTCCGCTCTGCGACGCTATTCTCGACACCCGCGGCTCGAGCGGGGTACTCGAAGAGCTGGACAGCCACAACCTCCTGGTAGTCCCCCTTGACCGCCACCGCGAGTGGTACCGCTACCACCAGCTGTTCCGACAGCTCCTGCATGCCGAGCTCAGACGGCGGGAACCCGAAATGATCCCGGCGCTCCATTCTCGGGCGGCCGTCTGGTTCGAGGCGAACGGCAGGCCGGAGACGGCCATCGAGCACGCCCAGGCGGCTGGCGACGCCGGGCGCGTCGCGCGGCTGGTGCTGACGTGGGGTCAACCGGTATGGGCCAGCGGGCGCATCGACACCGTCCTGGGTTGGTTCGAGTGGCTCCAGGACAAGACCGCGATCGAACAGTACTCGGCCGTCGCCATCCACAGCGCACTAATGTTCGGGCTCCTCGGCCGGCCCGGGGACGCCGAACGCTGGGCGGCGGCCGCCGAACGGAATGGGTCCCCCGACGGCGACACCACCGACGGCCTGCTGGCCTACCTGCGGGCCCTGCTGTGCCGTCAGGGTGTCGCCGGGATGCGCCGCGACGCCCAGACCGCCTGGAAAGAGCTGAGCCCAGCGAGCCCGTATCGGGCCACCATGCTGTATACCGACGGCATCTCTTACCTGCTGGAGGCCGATCCCGGCCGGGCCGATCCGATCCTCGCCCAGGCCGTCGACCTCGCCGCAGCCGCCGGGGCGGCGCCCTTGGTCGCTCTCGTCCTCGCCGAACGCGGCATCGCGGCCTCAGAACGCGCCGACTGGCCTGCGGCCCAGGCGTTCACTGAGCAAGCGCTCGTGATCGTGCGCGACGGTCATTTCGACGACTATTGGACCAGCGCCCTCGTGTATGCACGGGCGGCCCGCGTCGCCGCCCACCACGGCGACGTCTCTCAGGCCCGCCAGCATCTCACCCAAGCGGCCCGGCTACGGCCCCTGCTCACGTACGCGTTGCCAGTTGTCTCCGCCCAAGCCCTGATCGAGATGGGACAGGCCTACCTCACCCTGGGCGACTCCGGCGGCGCCCGAGCCGTGCTGCGTCAAAGTCAAGACATCTTCGAGCAACGACCCGACCTCGGCGTTCTACCCCAGCAGGCCGCCGAACTCCGAGCCAAACTCAGCACCACCACCGCAGGACCCGGCGGGGCCTCCTCGCTCACGACCGCCGAGCTAAGACTCCTGCCCCTGCTATCGACTCACCTCACCCTCAAGGACATCAGCGAGCGCCTGTACTTATCGCGGAACACCGTGAAAACCCAAGCAGCATCCGTGTACCGGAAGTTCGGAGTCTCCTCGCGTCGCGAAGCGGTCAGTCGCATGCACGAACTGGGCCTCCTCTCCCACGAGTAGCCGAGCTGGCCCGATGAGAACGGGGTCGCCGCGAAGCTGTCGGCGAACGCAGTCAGCGGGATGGGCTCGAGACCGATCGCCAAGCCAATCAGGAGCAGGGTTCAGGATAAGCAGGACTGCTTCCTCTCCGCTCCGAAGTCGCGAGTGAGAGTCCATTTGCTAATCCGAGGGAGGCGAGGGAAGGGTGTCTCGGGGGAGCGTCGGAATCGATCCACCCGAGCGAGGCATCGAATACTCGCGAGCGGGCCAGGACGGCCGCCGCGGCTCGGTCGGCCCTCGAAGATGGCAGCTGGTGATCGGTAGAAGCCGCCGAGCTCACACGCCTTCGATCGCTTGGAGCCGTCCAGATCGGATGGCCTGTCCGAACGCCTGGTAGTCCCGCTCATTCTGTTCGGCGTAGCGCTCGGAGAAGTCGTTGATCGAACGGTCGAATTTGTCGCTCTTGCCGAGATACTCGGCCAGCGCGATGGCGTCACCCGACCTGGCGTGGGCCCGGGCCAATGTCCAGCCGCAGATGCCGGCGTAGAAGGTCAGGCCGACCGGGGTCATCGCCTCCACCACCGCCGAGCCTTTCATGTCGCGCAGCTGGCGCCAGTACAGCCAGCGGTTCGCCTCCACACCTTTGGTCCAGCCCAGGTAGATGTCGCTGGCCGCTTGCATCATCCGCTGGCCCTGGACGACCCGCTCGCCGGGTTGCTTGAACCGGCTCTTGGGCAGATGGTCCTCGAGCACCGAGGCGGTGGCTTCCTTGACCTGCAGGAACAGGGGGTCTCGCTGGTCACGCCCTTGCAGCAGCACGATGAAGGCTCGGGTGCCGACGCTGCCGACCCCTACCACCTTGCGTGCCATGTCGATGATCTCGAAGCGCTCCAGGAGGTGGCGGCGGTCCTCTTGCAGGGTCATCCGGTAGGCCCGGAACTGCTGGTGGATGGCGTCCTGGAGCTGGTCGGCCGAGTAACCGTACATGGCCTCGATGTCACGGGCCGGGACGATCACGGGGGGCTGGCTCACGATCCGGTAGCGACCGTCGACCAGCTCGCCCAGCTTGGACAGCGCCAGCAGGCTGTCGCTGGTGTGCGCCTTCTGGGCGGTCTTGCGGGCCGTCTTCTCACCCAGCTTGGCCTGAGCCGTCTCTTTCTTGGTCCGTGCTGCGCTGGCCGCCGTGCGGATGGCTTCCATGAGGTCTTGCTCGGCCAGGTGGGCGTACCAGATCTCCATGTTCCCCATCTGGGCGAAGCCGGCCATAGCCTCGCGGTAAGCTCGCACCGAGGCGAGCGTGGCCGCCGCGATGTCGGCCTTGGTGAATCCGTTGTTGCGGGCCGCGATCGCGAAGCTCGCCGCCATCCGTTTGACGTCGTACTCGAACGGTCCCGGCAGGGTCTCGTCGAAGTCGTTCAGATCGAACAGCAAGACTCGCTCTGGAGATGCGAACACGCCGAAGTTCGACAGATGGGCGTCACCACAGAGTTGGACTTCCAGGCCCGCGTTCGGTGTGTCCTTGAGATCGGTGGCCATGATCTTGGCCGCGCCCCGATAGAAGGTGAACGGCGACACCATCATCCGACCGTGACGAACGGGGACCAGATCCGGTTCCCGGGTCAGGTTCTGCGCCTCCAGCAGCGCCACCGGGTCGGGCCGGTCGTCAGCTGGTTCCCATCCGCTGTGACCCCCCAAAGGCGACCGCTCGCGGCCCGCCTTGCCCATCAGCCGGCGTTCTTCGACACTCGGGTGCGCCATTGCTGTGACGGCCATCGGTCCTGTCTCCTCTCGCTACTGCTCGACACCCGGCCCGGAGAATCGTTTCCATGAATCCATTGACAACGCGGGCGGATCTGGCCACAAGGCCTCCCGGGTGGCTAGAAGACCGTCCCACACCCAGACGGCGCACGCACCACCCCTGACAGGTTGAAGACCGATCATGGGGCTCTTTCGCTACAGTTGGCATCACCCAAACAGTGTGAATTGGCCATCCTCACCCAGGATTTCGGGACTCCTGAGTACCTCGCAGTCCGCATCGAGAAGAAGCGGATTGGCGCCTCGTCGACGGGACGCAGCTTTCGTCCAGCAACGGCCTCGTAGCGCCGACCGCTGTTGGCGACCAGTTCCCGCCTCCGATCGGGTTAGCCGCCGGCGACGTAGGCGACCGGGACGTGGCGGGTCGAGGTCTTGGCGGCGCCGGTCGTACACCGTAGTCGTCCTGGGATCGGGATGTCGGGCCGCGACCTGGACCTCTGGAAGGGGGTACCCCGGCGTCGAGGGCGGCCATGATGAACCCGGCCCGCGGCGTGTGGGGGTGGACCGGGCTGAGCCCGGCTCGCTTGCCCATGGACTGGACCCACGGTAGGCCTCCCCGGTCCGGCCGCGATAGCGGACCAGGAAAGCGATGGCGGCCAGCTGATCCTCGCTGAGAGTGAACAACGGTCCCGGCTGGTCCAAGACCTGGCTGGTTGACTCGATCGTGGTCATGGTCTCTCCCCTTCCATCAGGAGAAACCAGCTACGGACCGGCGCCATCAGACCGGCGACCTGGGCCAGAACGAACCGGGTCGGCGGTCGGACCTTATGGGCGCTGCTCGCCGCTGCCGTACGGGCGGGTGATGATCTCCAGCCAGTGGCCGTCCGGGTGTTGCCAATACAGACCCCGACCGCCGTCGTTATGGTTGATCTGGCCCCTGCGCTCGGCGTGAGGATCCGCCCAGAAATCGAGGTCCCGCTCCTTAATACGGCTCCAGATCTGGTCGAACTCGTCCTCGGTGACCAGGAACGCGTAATGGATGCCGGGTATGGAGGTGTCCGGGCCGAAATCCATGAAGTCAATACTCACCCCGTTGGTGACTTCGACGACCTGGAAGGGACCGAACCGCGTCGCTTGGGGGAGACCGAGCATCTCGGTGAGGAACCTGGCACCAGCCACGGCGTCGCGTGATCCGGCGATGGTGTGGTTGAGCTGAATAGGCACAAGCCGACTCTAGGTCCGTGCCTCGCCCGCCGGAGGATGTGCTCCCAACCAGCGAGACCTCGCCGACCCGGCGGTATACACGGGGGCACCGGGCAACCGGCCTGCACATTCTGGGACACGCTCCTGGCGCCCGATGTGGCGCTCTGTTGTCAAGATGGCCCGGCTCGGGTCGCGTTCTCTCTGTCGCCAGCCGGGCGCGGAGTCGCCCTTCCATTCTTGGATGACCGGCGCAACTTGGGCTCGGGACCGTTCGCCCTCCCACGCGGAAAATTGCCTTTCGTCGGTGGCTAGTGACGGCACCGGGATCGGCACCTGGCCGAAAGTCCACACATGCCGGCGAAGTAGAACCGTTCATTGCTGGGCGACGTGGCAATGGCGAAGAGGAAAGAGGGGCCCCGGCATCGGAGTTTCGCTCGGACTCCGGTCCAGGTTGACCTTTTGGACAATCGGACCGGCCGGCTAACGCATCGCTAACGATCCCCCTTCACTCTGCCGGCGGCACATCAGCGGGATGTGCCTACCGCAACCAGAAATGGAGTGAACAATGCTGTCTCTACGTAAGAAAGGCGTCAGGCTGATCGGCACCGGGGCTCTAGCCATGGCGTTCGGCGCCGGACTGTTCGGCGCAACCTACCCGGCATCGGCCAGCCCGGCCTCATTCGCCAAGCCGGTCTGCGGCCTGCTCTCACCTCCGGGCCAACCGCCCAGCAAGTCGGCCAAGGTGACCAATATCGGAGGCTTGTCTTTCGGCAGCGGGGGCCTGAACAGCGCCGGGGAACCGGTCTGCGGGGGAACGGTGGAGTGGAACACCCCGCCCAACTCCATCAATCCCAGCCTCACTGGCACCCTGTACATGCAGAACATGCAATACCAGACCGCCCGGGTGCTACTCACCTACCTCGACATCCACGGCAGCGTGGTTGTCCAAGATTCCAGCCCCGACGAGTACGCCACGTCGAACAGTGCCTCACTCCCGGTCACGATCAACAAGTTCAGCGACCCCAGGTTCTATAGCGTCAACGTGACCACCCAGACCAAGTCCGGATCTACCTACACGAACGTCGGCAGGCTGAACGTGGCCATCGGCTCGGCGAACCACCCGCCCGTGTGGTGCACGATCGATGCTGCCGGGGTCGAGCTCGGAGGCCTCGCCGGGGTCTCGGGCGGGCATCCCCTCAACGCCGCTATGTGCAGCTGGACCCTCAACCCGACCTCCTTGCAAGCCACCATTAATGGTGACGAGTACTTCGAGAACTGGGCCGGCCAACCCGCCCGAATCCTGATTTCGGCCTACGACGTCCACGGTACCTGGCTCGGTGACGCCCCCGTGGCGGCAAACTCGCCAACGGTCACCGGAGTGACCAGCTTCCCGGCCCTCGGCTCCAGCGTACCCAACGACCTGATCTACCAGGCCCGGATCGTCATGCAGGTCGAAAACGGAGGTGTCTGGCAGCAGGTCGGCAACACCGTCACCATGAACATCTAGACCGACGCCCACAAGCAACTCGAAGGGACGGCACTGGCCTCGGCCGGTGCCGTCCTGTGCGGGCCGAAGAGGTATCGCACCAGCTGCTGGTGAGCCGTGCTCATCGTCGGCGTACCAGCCGGCCATGACCACAGCCAGTCCGTCGAGCGGGCACGCACCCGCGACACCCCGACGCGGCTGGGTTCCGTTCGGGTCGTGCGCCCGTTGCTGCGTGGGATTCGGGCTAGGAGCCCATCCCCGGCATCGGCGATATCCCGCCGTTGTGCGGGAGGGTCAGCCCGGGTATGGCAGAGGGGGCGGCCAGGAACATGACGCCGAGCGCCAGCAGGAGGATCGCCGTGCCGTAGGTGGCCGCTCTCCCCCACGGCACGGTCTTCTCGATGGCGATCAGGCCGGCGATTACAGCCATCCACAGGACGCTCATCACTCCGAGAGCGAACAGTGACGCCATCAGGGCCCAGCAGCAGCCGACGCACCAGGCGCCGTTCCTCATGCCCATCCGCAGAGCGCCCGACTCCCCGTCGCGCCAGGATCCGAGGAGCATCCCGAGCGGGCTGCGACACTTGCCGACGCACACGTCCTTGAGCGGTGACAGTTGGTAACCGGCTGCCGCGAGCAGGGTCATTGCGGCGAGAACCCGCCCGGCGTGGTTCCACTCCAGGCCGGTACCGGCCACGGCGGACCCGGCCGCCCCCACGGCGAAGGCGGCCAACCCCGCCGCCGCCCAGGTGACGAGATAGCCGCCGACGAACATCAGCGGCAGCACGACCGAACGGCTCCGGGTCATGCGGGAGTACAGAGCAACCGTCGGGGCGACCGACGGCAGCATCATGGCGGCCATCATCACCACCCACACGCCGAGAAACCAGCCGAAGCCGCCCAGGGCGCTCCAGGGGCCGCTGTCCATGCCCCGCATCTGGTGCGCCGTCCACCACCAGCCGACCCCGGCCAGGGCGAACAGCAGGACCACCAGCGCGAGCCGGCCCCGCATCGCGACCAACCCGGGACCTACGCCGGTCCGGACGGCCGACGCCTGCTCGGAAGCGACCGGGGTCATGGCGATCAGGCGGCCCAGGAGAACTCTGAGGTGGAAAGACCGGTCTTGCCCTCGTAGGCGATCCCGAAGGCGTCGATCTTCGACCGTTTGGCTTCAGCCATGGTCAGGTTCGAGCCCACCGGATGGAACATCCCCGAGAACCGGACAGGCTCGCCTGTCTCGACCCCGAACGGCACGATGTCCTCGATCTCGAAGTCGATCTTGTCGGCAACCTTGACGCGATGGCGGAGCCCGTCGTCGGCCACCTCGATCTCCGCCCGCTCGGCGCCGAGCATCTCGCCCACCAAGGGGGCCAGGCCGGCCATCGGACCGCCGAGCTGACCGCTGAACACCTGGACCAGCTTCTCGAACTGTTCATCGGTGGCGTCGCTGTCGATGAAGACACCCACCCGCCAGCCGCCCTCCGTCATCACCTTCGGTGTGTCGGCGATCATGACGACTCTGCGCCCGGCGATGGGAGTGCCCTCAACGTGACCCTCCTTGATGTTGAACACCAAGCTGACTCGGCAGAAGTCGTATGTCGCGCCGTGGTCGAACGATAGGTTGCACGGGCACATCAGCTCGCAAGAGCAAGTCTCGACATAACTGCCTTTCAGATTCCACGGCATCGGGTCCCCTTTGTCCGGTGTTCACCTGTTCACCTGTTCACCCCGATTCTGGCTTACCACTCTCAGCGGGTGGCGTCAACTGCTTGACGGCGCGAAGGAGGTCCGCCGAGCTTTACGATTGCGCTCCCGCTCCGCTCGAAGTCGCCGAGCGCAGCCCATCGAAAGGAAGCAGAACGGTCACGCGACCAGTTCCTCTCGCCCGGTGACCGCCACGCCAGACTCGGCTGAAGGACGGGATCGTGCTTCTGCCCATCATCTCTGCCCGCGTATCGGTGGGACACATGGTCGGGAGTCTGCAGGGTACGATCGGGAGTCGGTGGCTCTTGCGTCGTCGATCCACCCTGCACTATCCGTACGCAATAGGGGTGGCGTAGCTTTTGTTCGTTCATCTTCTTCAAAGAAGGAGCGGGCCATGAGCTACGCCAGACAGCTACTAGACACCTACCCACGCACTTTCGACGTCGACGCCGGGGTGCTGGCCGCCACCATCGACGCCCTCAACGACTGCGCCCAGGCCTGCATCGCTGACACCGCAGCGGACTTGAACGAGCCAAACGTGACCGAGATGGTCAAGTGCATACGGCTGTGCCTGGACTGCACCGATATCTGCGTCGCCACCGTCGGAGTCACCAGCCGCCAAACGGAGTACGACGCCATGGTCATCAAGCCGCTGTTGGAGGCGTGCGCGGCCATCTGCAAGAGCTGCGGCGATGAGTGCGAGCGGCACGCCCAGATGCACGAGCACTGTCGGGTCTGTGCCGAGGCCTGTCGGCGCTGCGAGCAGGCCTGTCGGGAGCTGCTGCAGGCCATGAAATAGGAGACGGCTGCCGAATCAGATCCTGCCGATAATGAGCACCCAAGCCGGGGTTCCGGAGAAGATCCTGTCACGTCGTTCGGGGGATGGCCTGGGGGAGCGGTGTGGGCGACTGGCCCTGGCGTTGCAGCTCGACGACCAGGCGTCCGCGCACCTGCAAGCACTCGCTGGTCCCGAACGGAAGCCTACTCGAACGCCACGCGCGGCAACGTGGACGTCAACTCCACAGCAAACGGCGCATCCGTCAACTGACCCCAGGTCGGCAGTGACGGTCAGCAGTCAGGAGACGCGGGCGAGATACTCCGGGACGGTCGGGATTCGGCCCAGTACCGACGTAACCGTGGCCACCTCGGCCGAGGCCAGAAAGACCTGCGCATCGCGGCCCATGCGGTTGGGGAAGTTGCGGGTGGACGTCGACACCACGGTGGCCCCTGGTGCCACCGTGGCCTGGTTACCCATGCACAGCGAGCAGCCAGGGATCTCGGTACGGGCGCCGACCGCCCCGTAGACGCTGTAGATCCCGTCGTGGCGCAGTCGGGCTTCGACGGTGCTGGTCGGCGGGGCGATCCAAAGCTTGACCGGCACTCCCCCATCCTGGCGCGCCAGTATCCGGCCGGCCTCCTGGAAGTGGCCCAGGTTCGTCATGCACGAACCGAGGAACACCTCGTCGACCGGCCGGCCGGCGACTTCGGACAACGGTCGGACGTCGTCGGGGTCGTTGGGGCAGGCGACGAGAGGCTCTTCAATGGAAGCCACGTCGACCTCGATGACGGCCGCGTACGTGGCCTCTGCATCGGCCTTGAGCAGCGCGGGGGAAGCGATCCATCGAAGCATGGCGTCTATCCGCCGTTCGAGCGCCGGTGCCCCTTCGTAGCCGTTGTCCACGAGAGTACGGAGCGTCTCGACGCTGGCCGTCAGATGGTCGACCACCGTGTCCTCGCTAAGGGCGATGGTGCACGCGGCCGCCGAACGCTCGGCGCTGGCATCGGACAGCTCGAACGCCTCCTCGACGGTGAGGTCTGCGAGCCCCTCGATCTCGATGATGCGCCCGCTGAAAACGTTGTGCTTGCGTCCGGGTTCGATCGAGAGGTGGCCCTGCTGCTTGGCCACGTACGGAATGGCGTTTACCAGGTCGCGGAGCGTAATGCCCGGGCGCCGCTCCCCTGAGAAGCGGACCAGCACCGACTCGGGCATCGTCAACGGCATCACGCCGAAGGTGGCCGCGAAGGCGACCAGACCGGACCCGGCGGGGAAGGAGATGCCGAGTGGGAACCGTGTGTGCGAGTCGCTGCCGGTGCCGACCTGGTCCGGGAGAACGATGTGCTTGAGCCAGCTGTGAATGATCCCGTCACCCGGCCGCAGCACTACCGCCCCTCTGCTCCCCATAAACGGGGGGAGCGTGGCCTGGGTCTCGATGTCCACCGGCTTGGGGTAGGCGACGGTGTGGCAGAACGTCTGCAGGACCAGGTCGGCGCCGAAAGTGAGGCAGGCCAGCTCTTCCAACTCCGTCCGGTTCATCGGCCCGGTGGTGTCCTGGCTGCCGACCGTCGACACGACCGGCTCGCAGTAGGTCCCCGGGCCTACCCCCTCAGAGCCGCAGGCCCGGCCGACGATCTTCTGTGCGAGCGTGTAGCGGTGCGGTGTGGCCGGCCGGGCCGTCTTTTCTCCGGTAGCGGCCAGACCGAGCGCAGCGGCGGCTTGGCGGGCCAGGCGGCGACCGGCGATCAGCTGGATGCGACCGCCCGCTCGCACGCCGTGGCGGACACGGTCGGTCAGCTCGAAATTGGCGATCAGTCCGCCGTCAGGGCGCTCGATCCGACCGGCGCGCGATCGGACGACGATGTGGTCGCCGGTCGTCAGTCCGGGAAGCACCGACGGGTCGCATTCGACAGGGAGCGAGCCCGAGTCGAGGAGGGTGTCGCGAAAGATTGGCGCCATCCGGCCGGAGATAATGACGCCGCCCCGGCGCTTGTTCGGGACGAACGGGATGTCGTCGCCGATGTGCCACAGGAGCGAGTTGACCGCGCTCTTACGAGAGGAACCGGTGCCGACCACGTCGCCGACGAACGCGACCGATCGGCCCTGGTTACGTAGCGAGGCGATCTGGTCCGGGGCGATGCCCGGCCCCAAGCGGTTCTCGAGAAGGGACAGGGCGTGCAGCGGGATGTCGGCTCTCGACCAGGCCTGAGGGGCGGGCGAGAGGTCGTCGGTGTTGGTTTCGCCATCTACCTTGAAGACGGTCAGGTGGATCTCATCTGCCAGGGGCGGCAAGTGGTCCAGCCAGGCCAGGTCGGCCCAGGCGCGAAGGACGGCGGTGGCGCCGGCGTGGCCGGCCCGGGCCTTAGTGGTCAGGGCGCCGACGGAGTCGAGGACGAAGATCAATCGGGATAGCTGTTCGGCGGCCAGGGCCCCGAGCAGCGGGTGGTCGAGGAGAGCGACGAGGGGCGCCACGTTGTAGCCGCCGACCACGGTCCCGAGAAGTCGGACGGCGCCTGCCGGTTCCAGGCCACCGAGGGAGACCTGGCCGCCGGACACGCGGGCCAGAAACTGGGCCTTGAGTCGGGACGCCTCGCCGACCCCGGGTGAAACACGGTTGGCCAGCAGGTCGAGCAAGCCAGCCTCTCCGTCGTTGGCCCCGGCGCGGTCGCCAGCACAGAGGGCATCGATCACTTCCCCTAGTTGAGCCGGATTCAGCGGCCGGGGCGGAATGCCGAGCGCCCGGCGTTCGGCTGCGTGGGTCCTGTAGTCATCGAGCATGCGACGATGGTAAGCATGACGTCATCCTGTGTATAGCGAATGGTTTGCATAAGTTGTATGCAATACTTGCATGGATGGAAACGATCCTCCTCGAGTCGCTCATCGCGGTGGCCGAAGCAGGCACGATCACGGAGGCGGCCCGGCGGGTGCACGTCAGTCAGTCGGCGCTGTCGCGGCGGCTGCAGCTACTCGAAAGCGAGCTGGGAGCAGAGCTCTTCGTTCGGGGCCGGCACGGCGCCGAGCTCACCGCGGTGGGCCGACAGGCGGTGACTCATGCCCGATCGATCGTGTCCCGGTGCGACGAGATGGCGGCGCACATCGCCGACCACCTCGGACTCCGACAGGGGATGGTACGGGTGGGCGGCGGGGCGACGGTCACCTCCTTCCTGCTGCCGCGGGCAATCGCGTCCTTCCAGGCCGATCATCCGGGCATCCGCTTTTATGTCAAGGAGGCCGGCAGCAACGAGGTGGCGTCCGAGGTGGCCTCCGGCGGCATCGAACTCGGGGTGGTGACCCTGCCGATGTCCACGCCCGAGGTGACGGTACGCGAACTGCTAGCCGACCACATCGTGCTCGTCGCTCGGGCCGGTCACCAGCTGGCCCGCCGAAGTGTGTCTCCGTCGGAACTTCGACGTCACGCGTTCATCGCCTTCGAATCGGGCAGCGCCATACGGCAGATCATCGATGCTCGCCTGGCCCGGGTGGGAGTGGACGTCGATGTGGCCATGGAGCTGCGGTCGATCCCCTCGATATTGAGGATGGTGGCGACGACCGACTTCCTGGCCTTTGTCAGCCAATTGGCGCTCGGCAGCGAGCCTGGAGTGCAAGTGGTGCCGGTGCGCGGCCTGGCAGTTTCTCGAAAGCTGGGACTGGCGACTCGGGCCGGCTTTCCACTCTCCCCGGCCGCGGAAGCCTTCGCGGCCCGGGTGATCGCGGTGGCGCACGATGACTAGCACGCTTCACCGTACCCGCCCTTTGGCTCAGCGGGCCGGCGGGACGGACGAACCAGCGTGAGCGACGCGACGGGCCAGCGGTCCGGATCCACTGAAGCGCGGCCCCCATCAACCGGGCACAGTTCGCGTCAGCGGATGGGGCGGACCTTGTTTGCAACTAGGCCTGGAGTATGGAGGTGACCGGGTCAGAAAACAGTCCGGGCCCGGAAAGGAACTCCTGCATGCGAGGAGCCCCGGGGAAGAATCTGTGGAACCTCTCCTCGTTCGGCCACTCGTCGATCACGACCAACTCCTTCTCACCGAGGAGCATTCGGTGGCCGATCTGGCCGAGAGTCTTCCTATGCGCTGTGATCTCCGCGGGGACATCCGAGTGAGCCGTGTCTACTCCATTGCCTTGCGGGGATCATCGCTCGGAAAGCGGGCTATGACGACAACGCTCAGGTGATGTCTTCGAACAACTCGATGCCAGGGTCCCCGACGACGCCGCCGCACGCCATCGCCGAGTGCAAGTCCGGGTCTGCGGTGAAGGCTTCGGCTTGCTCGACCGTCGGGAACTGGTGGGTGATGAACACCAGGTTGTGGTCTTTGGGTACCGTCTCCTCTGGATCGCCGGCGCGGTCCCCATGAGTGGCAAGCCGTCTCAAGAGCCTCCGCCACCGAGGAGGCCCTGGGTGGTGTATGGTCGTTGTCACGGGAGACCGCGGGCGATCATCGCTCCTCCCTGATCGGCAAGTGCGCACTGGGGGCCCGCCGCCGAGACGCCTCAACGGATTGGAGAGGTAAATGTATATCTTCACGCGCTCGGCGCGGCTCGCGCCGGGGAACCTTCGCGACTCGATGGCCTGGGCGCTTAGTGTTACCGAGAAGGTCAACCAGATCAGCGAAGCCCAGTTCCACCTCTGGAGCACCATCAACTCGCCTGGCGTCGGCAGCCTCAGCTGGGTCACCACGATCGAGGACCTCGAAGTGCTCGAGGCCACCAATGCCAAGTTGATGGCCGACGACGGCTACCACTCTCTGATCGAACAAGGTGCCAAGCATCTATCAGCAGACGCCCTCAACGACGGCCTGATACGGCTCATCGTGGCCGACGCCGACGCCTCCGCCGCAGAGACGGCCTTCGTGTCGATCAACCAGGCGGTGTTGGCACCGGGACATGCGGTACGTGGCATTGAGGTCGGCATCGAGATCGCGCAGCGGGCCAAGAGGTCCGTGGGCCGACCCGTATCGTTCGGCGCCAGCACCACCGGTGAGTACGGCACGGTCGGATGGATCGGCTACTACGACTCGATTCAGCAGCTGCAGACAGCCCAAGAGACACTCGCTGCCGACACCGACTTCGCCAAGTACCTCGACAAGGAAGCCAGCCAGGTCTACCTGCCGAATAGGTCATCGGTGACCTGGTACCGCAAAGTCAACTAATACCTTCCGGGGGGTGACGACCAATGTCACTCCCCGGAACCCGACCACCGCCCTGCGGCGCTGGATGGTATCGGCGGCCTGTTGGGCGTAAAGAGGCCCACCGTCGCGCCGGGGGGTCGGATTCTCAGCTTGGCGGCAAATCCGTCCGGTTTGCCACGAGAAGCCAGATTCAGGAGATTCTCGGGGGTGATCCCTGGCGACCTCGGGTTACAGTGACTGCCCAGTGGGAGGAGCTCGTCGTCCGGTAGGGTGCTGGTCCAAGGTCGAACGGGTCGCCATACTCCCATTGGTGTCGGGTTCAACAGGGGCCAGTATTTTCGGGCGACACTTTCGAGCCCCGTTACGAGTGACGGACGACAGTTGGTGGACAGTCCTGTGGCGGATCTCGGGTGCGAGTACCGCTGGCCAGGGTGTACGGTGTTGACGACACGGTGAGATCCCGGTCGTGTTGGGTCAGCTTCGGTTGGCCGGGGAGCGATGCTCCGGACCCTGGTAGCGCGTTATTGGCAGCACCTAAGGCCAGGAGAGTGCTATGCGACGTGCTCACCGCCGCGGCTACCGACACCCTCGCCGGCGGTCCTGTCGATCAGAAGGTATTCGTTGTCGCGGCGCCTCGGACGCCGCAGAACAAGCAGCCCGAGATGACGACGCGCCCGCCGCAGAGCGGGAAGGCCGGGTATAGGGAATGAGCGCTTCGGCCCCCGAACTGACCGGTGAGGCGGCTATTCCGGTTCTGACCCACCGTCGGATCCTGGTCATCATCAGCGCCCTCATGCTCGGGATGTTCCTGGCCGCCCTGGACCAGACCATCGTCTCGACAGCCCTTCCGACCATCGTCGCCGATCTGCACGACGCCTCGCACCTGACCTGGATCGTGGTCGCCTACCTGCTGGCGGCCACGGTCTCAACCCCGCTTTGGGGAAAGCTCGGGGACCAGTACGGGCGGAAGATCTTCTTCCAGGCCGCCATCATCATCTTCCTGGTCGGCTCGATCCTGTCCGGGCTCAGCCGCACGATGATCGAGCTGATCGCCTTCCGGTCCATCCAGGGGCTTGGTGGGGGTGGACTGATGGTCGGCGCCCAGGCCATCGTCGGCGACGTCGTCCCGCCCCGTGAACGGGGCCGCTATCAGGGCCTGTTCGGTGCGGTGTTCGGGCTGGCCAGCGTGATCGGGCCGCTGCTCGGGGGCGTCTTCGTCGAACAGCTGTCCTGGCGTTGGATCTTCTACATCAACGTCCCGATCGGGGCCGTGGCCCTGGTCGTGGTGGCGATCCAAGTCCCGGGCCACCTCCGTCGGGTCCGCCACGTCATCGACTACCTCGGAACTGTCGTCTTAGTGTTGGCCACGTCCTGCCTGGTGTTGTTCACCAGTCTGGGAGGCACCACCTACCGATGGGGCTCGGCGCCGATCGTCGCCCTCGGTGTCTCAGGCGCTGTACTCGTCGGGGTATTCGCCGTGGTCGAGCGGCGCGCCGTCGAACCGGTCCTGCCGTTGCACCTGTTCAAGATCCGGACGTTCTCCGTAGCCAGCATCGTGGGCTTCATCGTCGGATTCGCCATGTTCGGCGCCATCACCTTCCTGCCCGTCTTCTTCCAGGTGGTGCGGGGCGAATCGCCGACGGTGTCCGGCTTGCAACTGCTGCCACTGATTATGGGGATGCTCATCGTCTCCATCGCCTCGGGGCAGATCATCAGCCGGACCGGCCGCTACCGGATGTTCCCTATCGCCGGGACCGCCCTCATTACCGTCGGGCTGGTCATGCTCTCCCAGCTGGGGATCGAAACGACATGGCCGATGGCGGCGCTCTACATGCTGGTGCTCGGCATGGGGCTGGGCGCGGTGATGCAAGTCCTGGTGCTCATCGTGCAGAACGCCGTTCCCTACTCCGAGCTCGGCGTCGCCACCTCTGGCGCCACGTTCTTCCGCTCCATCGGCGGATCTTTCGGCGCCGCCATCTTCGGTGCCATCTTCGCCAACGTCCTGGTCGGCAACCTCGTCAGACACCTCGGCAACGCCAAACTACCAGCCGGCCTCTCCAGCTCGAACATCACCCCCGCCAGCTTGGACCAACTCCCCGCCGCGGTCCACCACGGCCTGGCCGCCGCCTACGCCGAATCCATCCAGACCGTATTCCTCATTGCCGCCCCGATCGCGTTCATCGCCTTTCTCGCCTCGTGGCTTCTCCCCGAGCTCGAACTACGCCGATCTATCGGCAGGACCGACGACGCCCGGAGCGAAACCCCAGCGCCGGTCAGCCCCAACCGGCCCGGGACGCTCGCCCCAGCACCGCAATCGACCTCCAGGCAGCTCCCCTGATCCACCCACCTTCCCCCCGCGAGAGCGGCGGCTGGTGCCGCCCCTTTAGGGGGCCCGAGCCCTCCATCTGGCCGGCGAGCGAAGGGAACCTCGGACCGCTACGGTGGTCCCCAGCTCAGCTGCTTATCCATGAGAACGATGTCCGGCTCGAGCGGGATCGCCGAGATGGGGTGTTTAGCTCCGGGCCCACCTGTGTCCTGCCGGATGTCACCGGGCTAGGACTCGATGAAGATGCATTCGCCTGGGCATTCCTCGGAGGCTTCGGTGACAGCGTTCTCCAAGTCGGACGGGACTTGGGCCATTCCTGCGGCACCGCCGGGGTCTGATTTCACGTCGTTGGCCTCTTTGACGTAAGCGAGGCCGTCGTCAAGCAGGGTGAAGACGGCGGGGGCGATCTCTTCGCACAGGCCGTCGCCGGTGCAGAGATCCTGGTCGATCCAGACCTTCATGGTGAGGTGTTCTCCTTGGGTCGCATAAGTGAGGTCGGCCTGTTGCGATCAGTACAGTCCGAGTTCGAGGCGGGCGGCGTCGCTGAGGCGGGTTTGGTCCCAGGGCGGCTCCCAGACGACTTCGACGTCGACCTCGCTTACGCCGGGCACCGTCTGGACCCGGGAGCGCACGTCGTGTTGGAGAATGTCGCCCATACCGCACCCGGGGGCGGTCATCGACATTTTTATGTCGACCCGGTAGCTGCCGTCGGGTTGCACGTGGGCGTCGCATTGGTAGATCAGCCCAAGGTCGACGATGTTGACCGGGATCTCCGGGTCGAAGACGGTCTTTAGTTGTTCGATGACTTGCTCGTATTCGAAGGGACCGCACGGCGATGGTTGGGCGCCGGCCGCGTCATCGGCGAGTCCGAGCGCGTGGGCATCTTTGCGGGAGATCCGTGCCAGTTGACCGGCCGCGGTCTGGATGGTGACGGTGCCGCCGAGGGCCTGGGTGACCACGATCTTCTCGCCGGCTTGCAGCGTTGTGGTCTGCCCGCTGGGGATGAGCGTGACATCGCAGTCCCGCGACCAGTTCGACCGGTGTGGCTTGGGCGGGGCTCATCGCCGACCGGTCCGATCGCCATAGGTCGGTGTTGTGTCGCCAGCAGGCGCCGGCCCGGGCGGGGTCGGCGATGGGTCGGGGGTGGGCTGTGAGGTGAGGTGGGCGGCGACGAGACCTTCGAGGTGGGTGCGCAGCGGCCCGTCCGGGATGGTGTCGAGCATCTCGCGGGCGAAGGCGGCCGTGAGCATGGCCTTGGCCTGCTCGAGGGGCACTCCACGCGACCGGAGGTAGAAGATGGCGTCGGGGTCGAGCGCGCCGACGGCGGCGCCGTGGGTGCATTTCACGTCGTCGGTGAGGATCTCGAGTCGGGGGCGGGTGTCGATCTCGGCGTGGTCTGAGAGAAGCAGGTTCTTGTTGGTCTGGCTGGCGTCGCCGCCGGGCGCGGTGGGGAGGACGACGATGCGTCCGTTGAACACTCCGTGGCCGTGGTCGCTAGCGATGCCTTTGTAGAGCTGGCGGCTGGTGCAGCGCGGGGCGACGTGCTCGATCAGGGTCGGGTTGTCGTGGTGGCTGTCGCCTCCGGGCAGGTACAGGCCGTTGATGGTGGTGTGGGCGCCTTCGCCTTGCAGGCGGACCCGTACCTCGTGGCGGGCGATCCTCGAGCCGAGCGCAACCGACAGCGACGAGAACCGGCTGTCGGGCCCCTGGCGTACGTCGAGCAGCCCGAGATGGAATCCGGTATCGGGTTCGTCTTGGATCTTGTAGTGCTCGACTGTCGCTTCGCGGCCGACCTCGACCTGGGTCACCGCGTTGGTGCACGCGGCGACGCCAGCGTCCCCGGCGTAGGTTTCGACGAGAGCCAGCCGGCTGCCCGGACCGGCACACGATCATCGACCGCGGGTGGGACATGGCCGGTGTTCCGTCGTCCGTCGGAATAGAAGACCAGCTCGATGAGCCCGTCGACGAGCGTGCCGGCCGCGACGCGAATGACGGCGCCGTCCTCGGCCAAGGCGGTATTGAGCGCGTCGAAGGCGTGGCCATGTCCGCTGGACGCGGGTGAGAAGAGCGGTTCGAGGCCGACGCCTCCGTCGGCGAGGGTCGACGCCAGGTTCGTCACGGTCACCCCTGGCGGCAGGCCAGTCAAGGTTGACAGGTGAGGGGCGTAGAACCCGTTGACGAAGGTCATGCGGGCGATCGATGCGTCGATACTCAATCGGTCGATCTCGCCCGGCGAGACCCAGCCGCCCGGCGCCCGCCTCGGGGCGCTCGAACGGGACGCCCAGCAGCGGCCCCAAAGGCGTGTATCTCCAGTCTTCGTCCTTGGCGCGTCGGGTATCCCCGTTGGGTGGCCCAGTCGGCCGCCGCCCGCCGAGCCTCGGATCAGCCACGCCGGGGCGGCACTTCCGGCCGGGCGCCCGAATCGGGACAGGAGTCCGGCGACCGTGGGGGTCGCGGCGGGATGAGCTGGTGGCGCTGCCGTCAGCGAGGTCATGTTGTCGCCATCCACGCCGAGGCTGTCTCGTATGCGGTGTCGCCGTAACCGTGTGCTTCGAGGTCGAACGCCACGTCCTTGCCGCCCGAGCGGACGATCCGGCCGTCGACCATGACATGGACCCGGTCGGGGACGATGAAGTCGAGGAGCCGCTGGTGATGGGTGATCACGATCATGGCCCGATCCGGACGGCGCTGGGCGTTGACTCCACTGGCCACGACGCGGCAGAGCGTCGATGTCCAGCCCGGAGTCGGTCTCGTCCAGGATGGCCAATGCCGGTTCGAGGATCGCCATCTGCAGGGTTTCGTTGCGTTTCTTCTCACCGCCGGAGAAGCCCTCGTTGACCGAGCGGCTCATGAAGCTGCGGTCCATGTCGACCAGCTTCATGCGCTCCTGGGCCAGGGCCAGGAACTCCGTCACCTCGAGCGGGTCGAGGCCCCGTCGGCGCCGCAGCGAGTTGAGGGCGGTGCGCAGAAAGTACAGGTTGCCGACCCCGGGGATCTCGACTGGGTGCTGGAAGGCCAGGAAGACGCCGGCGCCGGCGCGCTCCTCCGGCGACAAGGCCAGCAGGTTCTCCCCCTGGAAGGTAACCGTCCCGGTGACGTCGTAGCCGTCGTGGCCGGCCAGGACGTTGGCCAGGGTCGTCTTACCCGACCCGTTGGGGCCCATGATGGCGTGCACTTCGCCGGCGCCGACCTCGAGGTTGACGCCGCGGAGAATCTCATGCTCACCGACGCGGGCATGAAGGTCAGCGATGTGCAACATCACCCGACACTCCCTTCCAGGCTGACGCTCAACAGCCGGGTCGCCTCGACCGCGAACTCCATCGGCAGCTCCTTGAAGACCTCGCGGCAAAAGCCGTTGATGATCATGGCCACCGCGTCCTCCTCGGAGATCCCCCGCTGGCGGCAGTAGAACAGCTGGTCGTCGCTGACCTTCGACGTCGACGCCTCGTGTTCGACCTGGGCGGAGGGGTGCTTTACCTCGATGTAAGGGAACGTGTGGGCACCGCTGTCGGCGCCGAGCAGCAACGAGTCGCAGCGGGTGCGGTTCCTGGCTCCCTCCGCCGAGCGCAGCACCTTGACCAGCCCCCGGTACGTGTTCTGGCCGTGCCCGGCCGAGATCGCCTTGGAAACGATGGTGCTGCGGGTGTTCTTGCCGATATGAATCATCTTGGTGCCGGTGTCGGCCTGCTGACGGTTGGCGGTGAGTGCCACCGAGTAGAACTCCCCCACGGAATTGTCTCCCTGCAGGATCACCCCCGGGTACTTCCAGGTGATCGCCGAGCCGGTCTCCACCTGGGTCCAGGAGATCTTGGAGTTCGCCCCCGCGCACCTTCCTCGCTTGGTCACGAAGTTGTAGATACCGCCCCGGCCTTCGGCGTCACCGGGATACCAGTTCTGGACGGTCGAGTACTTGATACGGGCCCCTTCCAGCGCCACCAGCTCCACCACCGCGGCGTGGAGCTGGTTCTCGTCACGCCGGGGTGCGGTGCAACCCTCCAGGTAGCTGACGTCCGCCCCCTCCTCGGCCACGATGAGGGTCCGCTCGAACTGGCCTGTCCCCGCGGCGTTGATCCGGAAGTAGGTGGACAGCTCCATGGGGCAGTGCACGCCCTTGGGGATGAAGCAGAACGACCCGTCGGTGAACACCGCCGAGTTGAGGGTCGCGAAGTAGTTGTCCCGGTAGGGCACCACTGACCCCAGATAGGCACGTACCAGGTCCGGGTGGTCCCGTACCGCCTCGGAGAACGAACAGAAGATCACCCCCACCTCGGCCAGCTTCTCCTTGAAGGTTGTGGCCACCGACACCGAGTCGACGATGGCGTCGACGGCCACGCCGCTGAGCCGCTCCTGCTCGGCCAAAGAGATACCCAGCTTGTCGAACATGGCCCGAACCTCGGGATCGACCTCGTCCAGGCTGGCCAGCTCCGGCTTCGGTTTCGGGGCCGCGTAGTAGACGATGTCCTGATAGTCGATCGGCCCGTAGTGGACGTTCTGCCACTGCGGCTCCTCCAGCGTGACCCAGTGCCGGTAGGCGCGCAGACGCCACTCGACCAGCCAGTCCGGCTCCCCTTTCTTCGCCGAGATCAGCCGAATGACATCCTCGCTCAACCCCTTAGGCACCCTGTCGGTGTCCAGGTCGGTCGAAAAACCATACCGGTACTCCTGGCCGGCGAACTCCCTGACCTCCTCAGAAACGCCCGTCACGCCGGCACCCGGACAGGCAACCCACGTGACGATGCTGCGGCGCCCGCGACACCGCCCGGCAGGCCGAGGAGGGCCAACGAAAATCGGCCTCCAGCCCCGAGCCTGGTACCCGCCTCGACCATTCGTGGACTCCTGCTTGTCGCAACGGCGCTCATCGGTACCTCCTTGCCCGCCAGATTCCATCGCCGGCGCGGGCCGGTCCGGCTAACTTGACAAACAACACTTCTACAAGTTGCTTCTTGCAATACTAGCGGTAACCGGGTCAGATCACTAACCTTCCGTTCGTGGACAGTCCGGTTAGGGCCACCGCCAACCTGTCATCGGCCCAGCGACAGATCCTCATCGCCGTGAAACGACACGGCGAAGCGACCGCCGACGACGTGGCCGAGACGTTAGGGATCACCCCCAGCGCCGTCCGCCAGCATCTGGCCACTCTCAGGACCGGCGGCTTCCTCGCATCCCGCCATGAGCGGGGGCGGCCCGGCCGACCCGCCGACCTCTACCACAGCACCGAACTAGGCGAGTCCCTCTTCGCCGGACCGACCACCGGTGACCTCTCGGTCGAACTACTCGGTCACATCGAAGACGAAGACCCCGAACTCGTCCCTCGCGTGTTCCAACGCCGGCAGCGCCGGCGTGTCGAACAGTGCCGAGAAAAGCTTGCAGGCAAAACCCTGGGCGACAGCGTGGCCGGCCTGGCCGCCATCCTCGACGCCGAGGGATACATGGCCAACGTCGACAAGCTTCCAGACGACAGCTACCGACTCACCCTCCACAGCTGTGCCATCTGGGCGGTTGCCTCCCGCTACAGCCTGGCCTGCACCACCGAACTCGAGTTCATACAAGAGGTCATCCCCGACGCCGACGTCACCCGAGTCATCCACAAGGTCGCCGGGGCCTACGTCTGTGCCTACGAGATTCGAGCACGAACACGCCCATCAAGTAAGTCCCGGCCAAGGGCCGCAGGCCATTCGCGCCGATCCTGACAACCCCACCGATCTATCGGCGGGACGGCTCCTCTTCACGAATGTCGATCGGCGCCGAGGCCGCATCTGGCATCTCAGCCGTGGAGCGCCAGAATCGACTTATGCCCGCCGTCCGCAGCGCCGATGGGACGGTAACCGAACTGGTTAGGAAGAAACAGGCTGAACGCTCAGCCGAATGGACGCCAAAGTCATTGATCGCCATCGATCTGGTCTTGGCCGCCGCAGGTTGGCCTCCGCGGGGGGCCTGTGGCTGATCCCGGCGCGCGTTGGTGACGGGAGCGAGGGCCGCGGATCCGTGTTCGCCTCGGAGCGTGGCAGGTAGACAGACCAAGTGGGAGAAAGCACCGGGCAGGAGACACAGGTGATTGCGGTACGGCGTCTGCCCAAGTCGATAACGGACCGTCGTCGCGGGGTGGCGCGGCTGTCGCCAGGCGTGACGGATGAGCGAATGTCACGAAATGCCTTGCCCAGACGTATCGCGCCGAGCAGACCGGAGCACCCGGAGGAGGTCACGCGGGCTGAGCGGCTTGACGAGATACGTGTCCGCGCCGCGGGCTAGGGCGGCCCGTTTCGTTGCCGCGTCGTGCTGAAAAGAGCAGACGACGATCTGTAAGTTGGGGAACTCATCTCTGAGGGCGCTCACCGTGTCCAGTCCTTGACTGACGGGGATTTGAATCTCAAGGACGACGGCGGTCGCGTTTAGTCGGCCGACCGCCTCCAGCGCGCTGACTGGGCCATCCGCGTGCCCAACTACGCTGACCTCGTCGCCGGCGAGACCTGAGCCTTATAGACAAAAAGACGACCCGATCAGGGCCGCCTCTTCGTCGTTAACGCTGTTTTGCGGCTCGTCATCATCCCCGTTCCGCTCGCACAGGTGGGACCGCCTCGTCTCAAGCGTGCACCGCAGTGCAGGCCCAGACATTGGGCCGGTTCTAGTCGACGAACTGGTGTTGATGACGTTCGGTCGAGGACCCTAGCGGTAAGCACGTGACATGGTTACCTCCAAGGTCCAACTCACTCACGCGGGCCAAGCTCAATGGATGGGCTCTGTGTATTCACATCGCCCTCCTCTCTCGTTTCCTTGAGTATAGCACTTCGACGCGAGCCCCGTGGAATGCGAGTAAATCACTTCGAGCTATTGGGACGGCCAAATACCGGACCGAGATACCAGGTCCTACCAGAACCCCGGGTCTGGGACGTTGCTGTTGCGGTATCAAGCTGGGCCGTCACCCGGTGGGTAGTGGAGACCTGAGCGATGACTGTGGCTGGCGGCTCGCCGTCGAGCGGATCAGAGGGAGAAGCCAGCACCGGCGACACCGCGGAATGGAACTCTCCCGGTTCACGGACGGCGGGCACTGCCGACTTTCCGTTTCTGTGATCCGCCCAATCGTTCGATATGAAGTCCCGTCACCCCACGACTGGGCACGCCTCTCCGATGCCGCGACGCCGTTCATGCTCCCTTTATCCGGCCCCAAGGACATCTGCTGCCCTTTCAAACTGGGCAGGAGATTGTCGGACCTATCAGTAACGAGAAGTAGTCGCCCGACCCGACGTTTGGTTCGTGTTAGTCCCAGCAGAACGGGCAACCGCGGTCTCACACCACGATTCCGGGCATCTCGCAATGTGGTCCATAGAGCGGGATAGGGCCTCGAGTCGCTCACTGCACAGGTGATCGGGGTCGCGCCACGAACACGAGCAGTGCGGCATCCATTCCGCAGCGAGCGTGTTCCCGGCTTTCTGCGTTTGGATGGGTTCGGGTGCGTGATGCAGGGTGATCGCCACGGCTCGGTGCCTTCTTTCGGCCTGACAGGATAACGACGAAAGTCTCCCACCCACCCGATCCGGTCGGCGGTCACCGGGAACAAATGGTTGACAACCAGTGATCAATTGCCGCCCAACCCAAGTTTTGCACCGAGGGCCGGATACGGCTCAACTGCTGCCGCCACGCGACCGAGCGAAAACCGTGGTCCTGGTCGGTCCCCACAGTCTCTTGTTCCACGCGCGTCCTGCACCCCTTGGCCGCGAATAGGGACACCCGAGGCCCTGTACCTGCAACAAGGCGGGCAGGGAGAGTCCGGGACCCGCGCTACCTGGTGATGGTGACGGGTCGCGTAGCGGTCGCGCCGCCCCACCATCGCCGCTTTGGATCCTCAGGGTGGCGAGTGCGCAGGACTCCCGCCGTCAGCTTGGCGCTGATCCTGATGCGCGGGTACCGGGTAGAGCGGGCTCCAGATCCAACCTCGCCTGAGCCGTCCGATGTCGATCGCAGCGCCGCTGTAAGCGGCAGGCACCGGCATCAGCGTCTGGTCGCACCGGACGCCAGGACCTGCAGCCCGCCCATGACCATCGACACGTACATCTCTGACAGAGAGGTGGCGTTTTCCCCGTTTGGCTGCAGCCTCCAGGTTTCCAGCACGCTCGCGATACCGCCCAGGGCCATGCGCATCGCTGGCCTCGGCCAGGTCGCGGTCGATGCCCAACTCCCCGACGGCCTGGTCTGTGAAGTAGCGCAGAGTCCGGCCATCCCGACGGCGCTGGCGAGCCCTCTGACCGGCGGGTCGGGCGCCTTCGGCGGCCAGGGCGACGAAGGTTGCGCTGCGGGTGGCCTGGGCAGAAAGCGCTCCCTCCACCAAGGCCCGAAGCATGTCCTCGAGCCGGGCGCAATCCTGTACCGCGGCGCTGAGTTGGCGGTGCAGGAGCGAGGACTCCCGCTCATACACCACGCCGAGTAACTCCTGGCGGTGGGCAAAGTGCTTGTAGACCAGCGACCGGCTGACCCCGGCCCGGGTGGCAACCGCCTCCATGGTCACCTCGTCGGCGTGGCCTTCAGCCACAATCTGAGCGGCCGCGTCCAAGAGAAGCTCCCGCCGGGACGGACTGGCGGGAGGCCCAGACCGTCCGGTTGGCGGCTTCGGGGCCACGGCGGTGGCGGAGGATCGGGCCATGGGGCATTATGACTCCTAGGGAGTGACAAATTGTCACCCTGGGTAGCTCAAGGGGAACTCCATGTCCTACGCCGGTGGGCGCGCCATCCTCGATGCCGACAGCCACGTGATGGAGCTGGCCGACTTTCTCGACGACTTCATGGACCCGCCCGACCGGGACCGCCTGCGCCGCCGGGGCATGGAGGCGCTCGCCCCCGTCCTGGCCGACGCCACGGAGAAGGCCCGACTCAGGGGCGCCGACGCGTTGGCAGCGGCCAGGGCCGAGGAGCGCCTGATGCAGGACAAGGGCTGGATGGCTGTGGGCGGCTTCGACCCCCTCGAGCGCAGCCGGGTCCTCGATCTGCTGGGCTTCGACGGCCAGTTGGTCTTCGCTACCTTCGCCACGGCCATGTTCAGCCTGCCCCGCAACATTCGCCGGTACACGGACACTGACGAGCTGTCGGCCGACCTCGAACTGCTGTACGCCGGGTGCCGCGCCCAGAACAAGGCCATGAACAGGTTCTGTTCCGACGATCAGCGGCTGCTTCCCGTCGCCTACGTCTCGCTGGTCGATCCCCCCCGGGCGGTCGATGTGGCGGCGGAGGCGATCGACGACGGATGCTCAGCGCTCATGGTTCCCTCCACCGCGGCGGGGGACCGCTCTCCGACACATCCCGACCTGAATCCGTTCTGGGAGCTCCTGCAGGACCGGGACGTCCCCTTCGTCCTGCACGTCGGCGGCGGGGGCCGGCTGTTGGACCGGGCCTTCCACCACAACGCCATGCCCGTCACCGACCACCTGGGCGGCGGCGAGAACATCCGCTCCAAGGACTACCTGGCCATCTACAACTCCCCGGCCCTCTTCCTCGGAGCATTGATCCTCGACGGCATCTTCGACCGCTTCCCGGGCCTACGGGGTGGGTGCATCGAACAAGGAGCGGGCTGGGTGGTGTCGTGGATGCGTCATCTCGACTACGCCCAGCGGGCTTTCCGTCGCACCGAGGAGCCACTCCGGCGTCTGGCTAACCAGCCCTCCGAGTACGTAAACCGTCACCTCAAGTTCACGCCATTCCCGGGCGAGCCGGTCGGCTGGATGATCGAGCAATCCGGGCCCGAACTTTTCATGTTCTCTACTGACTACCCCCACCCCGAGGGCGGCAAGGATCCTCTGGCCAAGTTCGAAGAGGCGATGGATGGCGTCTCGCCGGCCGACCAGGAGCGCTTCTACCGGACCAACATGGCCGAGCTGCTCGGCGCCAGGGCTCCAGTCACCGCGGGCTGAAAAGGGTAGATAGCGATGACCGACTCGAAAACTGACGAACGTGGCGCCTTGTTCGTGACCGCGGATTCTGAAGACCCTCGGTTCAATCAGCCGTACGTTGATGTCCGCGAGTGGCGAGATGAGCCACCAGACGCCCCGGTGTTCCCCGGCACGATCACAACCCGGCATCGGCGGCGCTGCCCCCGTCAGGGCCCGCCACCTGTACATCCATGGTGGCTTCACGGGCACCGACGCCAGGTTCTCGTTCTGCCTCCCGCCAGAAGCGGAGTACCAGGGACGCTTCTTCCAGGCTACACATCAGTTGCTCGCCGGCGAGGAGGCCACGCCCCGCAATATCGCGTTCGCCCTGGCGAGTGGCGGCTACTCGGTGCAGACGAACATGGGCGGGCGCGACAATCCTCGTACGGCGGAGGAGTCGGGCAGCGGCCGGTCCGACACAACCATTCGAGGTTACCGGGTCAACGCGGAGGCCGCCAAGTTCTCTCGCGTGGTGGCAGCCGGGATCTACGGCCCCCATCGCACCTATGGCTATCTGTACGGAGGGAGCGGCGGCGCCTACCAGGCGGTCACCAGCGCGGAGATGACGACCGGCGTGTGGGACGGGTTCGTGCCCTATGTCATGGGCTCGCCCCAGTCGATCCCCAATTGCTTCACGGTCCGCGTCAATGCCTTGCGAGTGCTCAAGGACAAGTGGCCCTCGATTATCGATGCGATCGAGCCCGGTGGGAGCGGCGAGCCCTACCATGGGCTCAACGACGAGGAACGCGGTGCGCTGGAAGAGGCCACCCGGGCGGGGTTCCCGCCCCGGGCGTGGTTCAACTACGTCCCCCAGGGCGGCGGGCCCCTCGTCCTGGTCGCCAACTATGTGCCGGTCTTGGACCCGACCTATCTCGAGGACTTCTGGACCCAGCCGGGCTACCTTGGGACCGACCCGACCTCGTCGGTCCGCGCCGCTCGCATTCAACACGAAGCAGTCGTTGTCGAAGTGATTCCTGGGCGCCGGATCCAGCTGAAGCTGTCGAGCGTCCCCACGGGCGACCTCACGGCTGCTGACGTGATCATCACCAGCGGAGCGGCCGCCGGCAAGACGGCCTCGCTCGGTCACGTTGCCTCGGACGGCCGGGGTCAAGTCGGCCTGGCGAGTGATTCGGTTGGCGACACGATTGACATCACGGCCGGTCGCGGCGTCGTGGAGGCCATCGAGGCCGGCGACGAGGTCCGGATCGACAACTCGAGGTTCCTCGCCTTGCAGACCTATCACCGTCATCAACTTCCGCCTGCCAATCCCGACTTCGACTACCCCGACGTCTACGACTACTTCCGCAACCCCGACGGCACGCCGAAGTACCCCGGCGAGGTGGGGACATCGGCGCGGCGGGCACCCTCGGCTCCACTGGTCAGATCCCCACCGGTCGCTTCAACGGGAAGATGATCGTGGTGGAGTGCCTGCACGACGGGGACGCTCTGCCGTGGCAGGCCGACTGGTACCGACAGAAGGTCGAAGCCGTCGAGGGGCCGCATGCCGAGAGAAGTACCGGCTCTGGTACGTCGACAACGCCAACCACACCCACCCGACGACGGAGACACAGCAGACCCACGCCGTTGCCACCCGTGGGCGCTAATGTACAACTGTGCCTCCATAGCTGTTTCGCTACTCGTCAGTGCCCGCCCGGCGGCACCGTATTCTGCTGTGAGTTCCTGCTTGGGGATGTCGAGGTCCGTCATCGCCGCTTGGAGATCCTCGTCCTCGAGCTCCTCGGGTGGAACACCAGTGTGCTCCTCGATCTCCCTGGCGTGGCGTTCTGACATCTTGTGAGCCCCGAACGCGACCATCCCGCCCGCGAGCACAATCCGGCGTCTCGCTCGCCTCCGTCGACGACGAATCACCCTCCGTGGCCTCAAGCCCATGTCCGCTCCTCCTGTTCGGCGCCACATGCAACCTGCTGTCGGCGGGACGGTACGCCGCCATCCCAACCGTAGGTAGAGGCGAGAGTCCCGAACCACGATGGCACAACTTGGCGAGATCGGCAACGAAATGAGGTTCACTGGTCCAATCCCTAGGTCGCCGCCGAGCCATCTCAGTGACACCGGCGAAGGCACCTACGCCGAGGGGAGCCGCGAGACGGCTTCCCACGACACGGTGCTCTTTCCGTTGGAGCAGGCACTCTCAGCCCTGTCCTGGTCGACTTGCCTGCTCGGGATCGCCGTCGTCCGGGCCAGGATCGGGCACTAGCCGGAATGCGGGAAGAGAATACCCGCGAGAACCGGGATCGTCCGAGGAAGATGACGAACGTTGGCATCCCGTGGACAAAGCCTCGCCCGGTCGGCCAGCTCACGGGGGACGGGATGAACTGGAGTCTTCGGCCGTCACCGAACCACGCGAGCGGTCTCACTGATGCATCGGAGGATCGGACCTCTCGGGTCAGCTGACCTCGATTGCAGACTACGCCGGGTTGGGTCCACCCGGGCTTGCGGCCCTGCCCGGTGCGGACCTCCTCGTGAGTTCGGTTCCATTCGTTGGGGGTTGGCCCTCGTGTGGAGTCACGCATCGATGAGAGGTGATAATGCGACCCGGCTCTGCAGATGATTCCGGACCTTCGATGACAATGGTCACCGCCATATGGGCCACTGCGCTGCCACGGTCGCGGCGGTCGGTCCGGCCGTCGCCCACCTTGCCGAATTGGCCATTGCGCAGTTGAGCAACGCGGGGGGCTCGCTCGCCGGCGCCCTGCACAACATGCCGGATGTCACTACCTCGATGGTTGTGTTCACCGGTTTCGCCTGTCCAAGCGCCACGCCACTCCCGGCCTTTCGTATGCTCCAAGCGGGTCGAGGACCGGCCGGGCTGGGGGGTGGATGTGGTCGTGTGGCCAGTCCGTTGTTCCCCGGCTATGCCCCCTCCCGGGCTTGACCGTGCAGCGACGCCGCCCGAGGCACGCGAGATCTATTCGTCTCCTGATCGCCCGGGTGCTGCCCAACTCATTGACGGGACCACGCCAAATTGAGTGTTCTCGCAGTGCTGTCGGCTGAACCCGTGAACGGCGTCGTGATCGCTCAGCTGAGATATGGGACTCGTCGGTGCCGTCACGCCGTGGCAGGTATTTCTCGAGCGACGAGGGGCGTCATGCAAGAGGTCGTCAGATGACGGCGTTGGCAACCCGGCCTAGACCGAAGGTCGCGGCCATGGTGAGGCTCCCGACGATGAGATTACGCAGCGTGCTACGTCGAGCTGGGGCGGCGCCGAGCCTGGCGGCGACATAGCCGGTGACGGCCAAGCCAGTGAGGACGGCGGCGATGCAGACGGCGATCCGAACACTGACGGGGGGCACCAGGATGGCGAGGAGAGGAATGATGCCTCCGACGAGGAAGGACACGGCCGAAACGGCGGCGGCCTCCCACGGGTTCACCAGGTCATCGAGGTCGATCCCGAGTTCGGCTTCGGCGTGGGCCGACAGCGCATCGCGGGCCGTAAGCTCGGCGGCGACCCGGCGGGCCAAGCGGAGCGAGAGGCCCCGCTGCATGTACAGGTGGGCGAGCTCGTCAAGTTCCTCATCAGGAATGCTGGCCAACTCGCCCCGTTGGGTTCGCAAAAGAGCATCCTGGCTGTCGCGCTGCGCCCGCACCGAGGTGAACTCCCCCCCACCCATGGACAGCGACCCGGCGACCAGGCCGGCCAGCCCGGCAAAGGCCAAGGCGGTCGTGCTGGCGTTGGCGGCGGCGACTCCGACGACCAAGCCCGCCGTGCTCGTCAGCCCGTCGTTGCATCCCAGCACCCCGGCTCGCAACCGGTTCAACTGGCTCACCGACGTCGATAACAGGTGCGCCGAGGCGTGAGGGGGCAGTCCTTCGCTGAGCTCCGCCTTCTCAGCGGTGTTGGCCGCCGGAGGTTCTGGATCGCTCTCACCCGAGTCGAGGGCGTCACCGCGCTCCCGACTGGCATCTGGCACGTGCCGCCCAGGGTCGCTCACGGCCGGGGTATCCTCGGACACTTCCGGAGAGCCTAGAGCGAGTCCGTACGCCGGTTAAACCGGTTGCTCGGCGATTGGGCAGAACACGTGGCCACGGCGAACACGGTGGCCGGTCGTGTCCACCAGCGGCGTGCCGCCCGGCAAGCCGGTTCAGGCGGGACCCGTGGACCACGCTCGCTAGCAACCCGTGGTAACACATCGCCGATTGATGGAAGCGGCGGGCTGGCTCTCGCGGCGAATGCGGGTGATCCGCCCGTTGGCCGCTCGCGGCAACCCAGGGGAGCTGATGGTGTGTTGACGGACCAGCCTTCGTTCCACGACTGGTGCGGAGGTCCACCGGGCGGCGCCTGGAACCGTCCTTCCTGCGACCCAATGGTCGTGACCCCCTCGAATCGAGCCAGAACGGACTCCACGACGCTAAATCGACCACTCTCCTCGAGCCGACGTCTGCGTCGGATCCCCCTTACCACCGGACCAGCATCGGCTCACCCGTCGGATAAACGACGACCGCGCTCCTGCCGCCCCGTACTCGAATGTCGTCAGCCACTGGTGTTGTCCCCATGCCCTATCGGGTCTCCAGCATCTTCTGCAGCCCGTCCCGGCCCTTCCAATGGCCGCCGGGCGGAGCGACAATACGGCTCGACAACCTCGACCTCTGGATGGACGCGGCCAGCTGCGGCGCACACACCAGAGAGGACCGGATCTCGGGCTCTACCCGGTGTGGCGCCCGTGAAACCCTGGCGCTGGTAGTACCTATGTTCAACGGATGACATTTACGATCAGTAAAAAACACTGAAACAAGCACGAACCAGACGGGGCCGCAGGTGGGCAGGGGTGTACAAGGACCTGTTTTGTCCATTCCACACCACGCTCGGCGAGAGGGTGGTCCGGAGGGGCGGGCTGGGACAATCATGGGCTGCCGGTGGAGGACGACGTCGAGAAGCAGGTCTGTTTGGGAGGGAAGCGACAGAATCGAGACCTACGGGGTCGACCGCGTCGTGGCCCGCTGCCGCGAGGTCTACGCCTAGTGGGCCGGCCAGAAACTCGACGCCGGAAACTCGGCCATCAGAATGCCTGGTCGCGAGAGGAAGGATGAGCCGGTTGGATTGTGGGCGGTAGTCAGACCTTTACTGGCGCGCGCCCCGCTTCAACCGGGCACTGATCGCGCCAGTAAAGCTCGAAGGGCATGATTCGCGACAGTAAGGGCCGGCAAGATCTGGTGGCGTCAGGGCTGCGGTCGCGGCGTCGCCTGTCGGGCCGGCCGACGCCGGCCAGTGGGCCGGCCAGAAACTCGACGCCGAAAACTCGCCATCAGAATGCCTGGTCGCGTGACGACAGCTGGCCGCGAGTTTCCGGCGTCGAGTTCGCAGGCGGCCCACTAGGTTGCCGACTGGGCCCGGCTGACCGAGTGCATCGGCTTCTGGGTCGACACCAACAACGCATACTGAACGCCGAACTCGAGCTACGTCCAGTCGCTGTGGTGGCATCTCCGCCAGCTATTCGACGCCGGCCTGCTTTTCCGCGACACCAAGGCAGTCCCTTGCTGCCCTCGGGGCGAGCCGGCCTTGTTCGGCCACGCGGGCTCCTACGAGCATCATCCACCAACTTAAACCCTCCCGGAATATGACCCGACCTCAGACTCGAGGGCGCCACCGACAAACCGTCCGGGGTCGCTCTAAGGGCGCTCACGAAATCCGGGACCGGATCAGCCGTCGGGTTCTCGTCGAACAGGCAGGAACAAAGACACGGTTTGTTCTCGAACCTCATCCCTGTTGTCGGCGGCACGACCACCCGGGCGGTCAGCGCAAGGTGGCGGTGGCGATGACCTGGCCGGCGTGGTCGATTAGGCGCGCTTGTTGTTGCCCCTCGATCCCCCCCGGGTCGGGCGCTGCCCAGATGCCGCTGCCATGTACCAAGTCGAATAGACCAAGCGTCTCCACAGCACCGCGCCCAGTCACCAACTGGCAGCGGACCGACCCAGACATCGCCACGCCACGAAGGCTCACCCTCACCCACAGCGGATGGCCGCCGGCGGCCAACGTCCCAACTGGAACGCCATTCTCTCGAAAGACCCCGACCAGCCTCAGCGGCCGCGCGGCGGGATGGGAGCGTCCCGTCACGTCGAGAACCGTTCCGGCCAGCAGTAGGCAGACGGCGACAGCTGCGCCTGTGGCCCTCGTTACGGCTCTCGTTCGGCGCCGGGGATTGACCCGCAGCAGCACCGCACGATCGAAGCCCAGGGGCGGCTCCGTGCCCGGCACGATATACAACAGGCGAATTGCGACGTCGCTGAACTCCGCCACCTCGTCGCCACAGTCCCGGCACCCCAACAGGTGAGCGGCCACCAGATCTCGTTGAGGCTGGGGCAGGACCTTGAGGGCAAACTCGGCGGCTGCCTCTTGAATCTCATCGCAGGTCCGCTCCGGCATTTCTCAGCGGTGTCGACGGACGGATCCTGGGCTCATAGTGAACGTACGGTTAACAGGCCGCAACAGATTGCGAGCGCTTGTCACGTCACGGGCGGTCATGTACAGAAAATTCTTCTTCCGGCGAGTCCGGCCAAATCCATCGCGGTCGCGGCTTGAGCTACGAGGGCCCCGGCGAGTGTGATCAGGGGCGGGAAGACCCAATCGAGAGCGCGCGCGGGAACATCGGCCGAACAGGCTGGCCGAGCCGTGTGCGCCCGACGGGACGGCCACTGTAGACTGGTGCGGTGCGGCCTCGGCCCTGCCGAGTCGTCGCAGCAAGTGAACAGCCGGCGCTCCTTGCACGGCGGTTGCCACTACTCCCGCGCCGACAGCGCCCACCCCGGCCAGGACTTGACGGCGGGACGGCCCCAACTGGCACGTTCTGCCCGCTCATGCCACGCTCCGGTTCATTCGCCGCCACCAACCGAAGCCCTACGCACCGTCTGAGGTCCGAGCGACCGATCCCCGACGAACGGGAACCGCATATTCACACTCCTGGAAACTCAAGAGGTTCGCCGCATTTTCCCCCCAATGTCAACGCGACGCGTCCCAGTAACACTCCCCCCGGACTGCCCACCAGCGCCGGCTCGGAGAGGCTTGACCTTGCTTCCGCCCCTAACGGGGGCAGTCTCGTACTATTCTCGCGGCGTGGCTGGTCTGGAGAGCGAGAGTGTTACTGCTACGCCGTCGCCACCTTTACGGTCGATCATCAAGGGCTACCGCGGCTATCGCAGTTTCGGGGGGCCACCGGTCCATCGTGGTCTGCCGTCGGGGGCTCTGACCTTCATCATCAGCTTGGACGATCCGGTGGACATTGCCGCCACGCCGTCGGGACTCCAGGGACCGGGAAAGTTTCAGGCCTTCATCGGCGGCATGCACGACACCCCTGCTTATATCCGCCAGCACGGCTTCCAGCACGGCCTGTCTTTGGAGATGACGCCTCTCGGATCCCGGACACTGCTGGGCCTGCCGGCGGGAGAGTTGGCCAACGCAGTTGTGTCTCTGGACGAGTTGGTGGGTCCTTCGGCGCTCGATCTGGTCGACCGTTTGGCTACGGCTCGAGGGTGGCGGGAACGCTTCGCCGCCTTGGACGAGGTGCTGGTGGGGTGGCTGAAGGAGCCAAGCCGGTCGGTGCCGGAGGTTCAGCGGGCGTGGGAGATATTGGTGTCGACGGCAGGCAGAGTCGAGGTGTCAAGGTTGGCTGGCGAGGTTGGCTACAGCCGACGCCACCTCGCAGTGTTATTCCACCGGGAACTGGGCCTGGCTCCCAAGGCGGCCGCTCGGGTGCTGCGCTTCGAGCGCTCCCGCCGTCTGATTGCCGGACCGGAACGGCCGAACCTGGCCTTGGTGGCGGCGGCCGCCGGCTACTACGACCAAGCGCACATGACCCGGGAGTGGACCGAGATAGCCGGGTGCGCTCCAAGTGTGTGGATGGTCGAGGAACTCCCATTCGTACAAGACGAATTGATCTGCCCGGAGGAAAGCTTGGACCATGACGACAACACCGTTACCAACCGTCTGGCCCGCTCTGCGCTGTCGTGACGCCAAGGGCCTGATCAAGTTCCTAACTGACGCCTTCGGCTTCGAAGCAGCGTTGGTCGTCGAAGATTCGGGCTTAGTACACCACGCTGAGCTGCGCTGGCCTGCGGGTGGGGGCCTGATGCTCGGAGACAGCAGACCCTCAGACGACGAGCTACATGCCCAGCTGCCTACGGGTCCGGTTTCGATATACGTCGCCTGCGACGAACCTGATGCCCTGTTCGAACGGGCTCAGAGCCGGGCCGCTGAACTGCTCCAAGGCCTCAAGGATGAGGACTACGGCTCCCGTGGTTTCACCGTGCGAGATCCCGAGGGCAACGTATGGAGTTTCGGCACCTACCGAGGGGCTTGAGATGGCAGACGGTCCCGTCCTGGACCAGATCAACCTCGTAGTCGCGGACATGGAAGCAACCGTGAAGTTCTACCGCCGACTGGGGCTGAGCATCCCCGACACCGACCCCGACTTCCAACTCCATCACCGGACAGCGCAGCTTCCAGGTGGGATCGATTTGGATTTCGATAGCATCAAGTTCGCTCAGCATTGGGACAAAGGATGGCGATCCGGCTCCGGCGTCATCGGCTTCAAGGTCGACAGCCGGGAGCGCGTCGACGCCCTCTACGCAGACATGACCACCGCAGGCTATGTGGGCCAGCAGGAACCTTACGACGCATTCTGGGGAGCTCGATACGCCATCGTTGAGGACCCCGATGGCAACGCAGTGGGCATCATGAGCCCTGTCGATCCAGAACGCCGCTCCTCACCCGGCTTTCCGTGACCCACAATGCGACTGCAAATCGACACCCACCCCAACTTGAGCCACCGCGGCCCGGCATCCCATGACACCCCGGGTCGCTGAGCGAGAAGCTATCCCTGATCGCCGGCTACGGGCCGATATTCTGCGCCCGTCCGAGTCAACAGGTGGCCACCGACGCAGGCGAGGAGAGTGCCGAATCGGTCGCGCTGTCGTACTTACGGCCTGCTGTTGTTAGGTGCCCCGATGCCGCGTTCGACACGGACCGACAGAAGGGAGCAGGACTGGAGAATCAGGAGGCGGTGGCGCGGGCTCGGCTGGCGCCGCCGGTGGCGTCTCTGTCGCCCGTCGGCCCGTACCAGTCGATGCAGACGACGGTGGCGTCGTCGTGAAGTTTTCCTCCGGTGGCCTGGAGGACGTTGCGGGCGAGTTCCTGAACAATCTGGCGGGGATGCCGTTCGACCGTGGCGGCCATGATCCTCTCAATATCGATATTGATGGCGTTCCGTTCGAGGTAGCCGTCAGTGACCAGCAACAGGCGATCTCCGGGTTGGAGCTGCAGCGCTTGGGTTCTGTAGTGGTCGGTCTGGACGCCAAAGGGGGCATCGGTGGTGACCTCGAGCTTCGCCGCTCGCCCGGCTCGCAGCAGATACGGCGGGGGGTGACCGGCGTTAACCAGCTCGGCGGCGCCGTCAGCGAGTCGGATGCGGATGAGCTGGCCGGTGACGAACTGGTCCTCTCGGGCCAGGCTGGCGAGACTGTTGCTGGCGACGTCAGCCTGTTGGGCCGGTGTAGCGAGCGCCCGGCGGCTATTGCGCAGGCTGCCGACGGCCAATGTGGCCAGGAGCGCGGCTGGGGTGGAGTGGCCCATGGCGTCGGTTATCGAGGCGTAGAGGAACTCCCGGTCGATGGAGTAGTCGAAGGTGTCCCCGCCCGCGTCGTGGGCGGGCTCCAACCAGCCGGCGATGGTGAACGCACCGCCTTCGGCGGTGTAGGCCGACGGGAGCAACCGTCGTTGGATCTCGGCGGCCAGGGAGAACGGGATGTCCCGTTGTGCCCACTCGAACAGGTCGGTATGGCGCCGTGAGGCGATGAGCACGTATGCCAGGGCGTGGGCTGCGGCGACCAGGTAGTCGACCGTCTCGGCGTCAGGTCGCTGGGGCAGGGACAGCTCGAGGATGCCGATGGTGTCGCCCCGCTCAGTCACCGGTAGCAGCACGAGCCAATGGTCCTCGATTTGGGCGACTTCGAGGCTCTGCGTGAACAGGACGCGCTCGTAGACCGACCCGGTGAGACTCAGCGACTCACCCCGCTCGTTGTGGCCGTTGTCAAGCGGGCCCCCGCTGGTGACGTGCGACAACCGAACGACCGCGTTCCCACTGAAGTTGGCGATCAGTAGGCTCACATGGCTGGCATCGACCATCTCGGCCAGTTCGGTGGCAAGGGCGTCCACCGCGGCGATTGGCGGCACCTCCTCGACCGCCGCCAGCAGTTTGCGCAGGTCCACCGGCTGATCCTCCGAGTCGGCCACCGCCATACTCTACGACGACACCGGCCCCGCCCGCGACCCCAACTGGCCGAGGTTCCGACTGACTCGCTCATCCAGCGCCACCGGACACCGACTCCTGGATACGTGGGAGTGCCGTCGACAGCACTGCCGAGTGCGCGTCCAGAACTGCCGTGCCGAACAGGACCCAATTGCGACCGATCGACGGCTACGGTCACGCTAGAGCTCCCACTCAGCGTGACGGCAATCCCAGACGCCAAGGAGCGGCACGGCCGCCCATAGCGCCGCTCTGCTCGGGTTGCTGCGCCTGACATCCGGTTCCCGCCCCGAATCTGGGCGCGTGCTCTGCATGCTATCGACAGACCGTCTCCCAGGAACCTGGGACGGTCGTTCGCGACCCACGTCCGCCCTCGATAGCCAGACTCACTCCTCGGCCCAGTACCGCCGGCAACCTCGATGAACACTGGCTGGCTGAGAACCAAGTTGTAGCCGTCGGTCGTCTCCAGCTCCGACACCAGGAGCTTGCGCTCCGCTACAACGGGTTCACTCCTCATCCACTGGAGTGTGGCGCGGAGGCGGGGATCGCCGACTACGAGCGGTGGTTGAGCTCCGGGTCTGGGGGTGGAGTCGCGGAGTTCTGTGCTGACTAGGGCATCGGTCCGGACCGCGATGTCTGGTGCCAGGGGCGTGGGTCGGCGGGTAGCAGCGACCATGAGACGAGATCGGGGCGCTGGCCTTTCACGGGCTCATACGACCTCAACACGCCCTCGCGGGTGAAGCCCATCCTTTCCGCCAGTCGATTGGAGGCAACGTTCTCAGGGTGGATCACCAGGAACAGCCGCTGGATGCCGTTGGCGAAGCCCCAATCCGCAACCAAGCCCAGTGCGCGGGAAGCCACCCCGCGCTGGCGGTCCGATGCTTTCACCCAGTAGTGGCCTTCCGCGCTGACGTGCCGCCCATTAACGTTTAGCCCCACTTGGCCGAGGAGTCGATCATCGTCGGGGTGGACGATGGCAAACCGCGGGTATCCATCCAGCCACCGGTTGTTGGACCTGACGATCCATTCGACGGCCCCAGCTTCAGTGAGTCCGTCCTGCATGAAGGTGAAGCGGAGGATGGCAGGGTCTCGGCACGCGTCGACCACCGCCGCCGCGTCATCGATCCGGAAGGGGCGCAGAGCAATCCCCTCTGCCTCCAGTCGGGGTTCAGGCGGACGCCACTCCACACCTCAAGTGTTACTCAGCCGCGAAGACCGCGACGGCGTGACGAGGACATGCGCCCGAACTTTTCTTCCACGCTCGCCATTCCGGCTGGGACTCCGGCTGACAAGCCGATCGGATCGACGGATCTCGGAACACCGGTGGCCGCTGCCGTCCGTCCCATAACGTCAGCCTATAATTGCGGCCGCTGGGTCGCTCCAAACGCCGGGTAGAGGGGGCACCCGAAGCCCGAGAGCGGTCGCCGCTCCATCCTCAGTGATTCGGGCCGTATCGTAGACGACCAGGTACTCGGCAAAGCGATTGGCGGCATGGCCACCTGTCTCCATCGAGAGGGCCACCCGGCGGTCTCGCTTGATGTTGGCGACCTTCCGCCACACCTCGAGATGGTGGGCCACAATCTCATCACCGTCAACGCCCACCCACACCAAACTCCCTTGCGGGGATCCGTCGGGTTCGAGCGTCACCGGGTGGCCCAGATGCCCTGAGATCAAGATGTTCCGCACTTCCCCAGCCGTCGCCATCCCCCGAAGAACGAGCCTGGACCATTCCGATAGGCCGGGTCAGTGAGTCGATCTCGGTTCCATCGGGCGGTGCTGTGTGCCTGATTGTGGGACTGTGTGGTTGGTCAGGTCGTCGGGGGGTGGAGGGGAGACACCTGATCAGGGTGTCGAGCGGTAGCCTCGGGTGTCGTCAACAGCGCGCGCCAGGCGAATGATGGCGGCCTCAAGTTCTACCGTGGAGCGGTCGAAGCATGCTCGTATGTGGGTTTGTGCTGATCGTGATCGGGACGCGGAGGTTCCGGTGGCGATGGCGACGCGGTGGTGTAGGGCGGTATTGGCCAGGATGTCGGCGTCGATGCCGGTGTCAATCCAGGCGGAGAGCCCTCCTGCAGGCGCTTCCCATTTCCACTCCGGCAGGTGGGTGCGGATGAGGTGGGTGAGGGTGGTGGCGGAGTGTTTGAGGGCCTGTCGCCGTTGGGAGATGAGGTTGTCGTATCGGCCGAGTATCTGTAGGACGATGACTTGCGAGGGAACGCTGGTGCCGTGGTCGGTGCGGGCGCGCTGGGTGATGGTGGTGTTTATGGTGGTCGGGTCGGCGCGGATCCAGCCGACCCGGAGACCACCCCAGGCAACTTTGCTGGTGCTCTCGACGGTTATGACGGCGGCTCGCCGGCACCGCGAGGCGAGCGACGGCGGTCGGGTGCCGGAGAAGACGAGGTCGGCGACGGTGTTGTCCTCGATGGTGGGTACTCCCAGGCGGTCCAGTTGGGCGGCCAGCGCGGCGATCTGGGCGCTTCGTCGCACTCGTCCGGTGGGGCTGTGGACGGCGGGGACGAGCAGTACGGCCCGGGGACGGCGGGCGGCGAGCAGTCTGGAGAACTCGTCGGTGGGGTCGTCGATCAGGTCCAGGGGTATCGGGAATGCCTTCAGGCCTCGCGCTTGGAGGAGGTCGAAGACGCCGACGTAGGTGGGATCCTCGATGGCCACGACATCTCCCCGTCGGGTGAGGGCCCCGAGCGCCAGGTCGAGAGCGTGTTGGGCTCCGTTAGTCACGTGGATCTGCTCGGCGCGGGTGGGAACACCGAGAGCCTGGTGGCGTTGGGCCAGCGCATCGCGCAGCGCGGGTAGGCCCGCGGGTGCGTAGCCGTGGGCGGGCACGACCGCAGCCAGTTCGGCCCCGCCCATGCTCACATCGGAAAGCTGTGACGCCTCGGGCGGGACCGAGGCGGCCAGGTTGAGGATGTGCTCGGCCGGTAGGAGCCGTTCCGCTACGCCACTCGGGGGCCCCTGGTTGCCGGCTGTAAGGGGAACCCACGTGCCCGAGCCCTGTCGGGATACGACGAAACCGCTGGCTCGTAGCTCGTCGAGGGCCGCCACCACGGTCGAGCGGCTCACGCCGAGGGCGACCGCCAGGGACCGCTCCGGTGGCAGGCTGACGCCGGCTTCGAGCAGACCACTAGAAATTCGTGAGCGGATGGCGTGCGCCAGGCGGCGCCCTAGCGGTCCGCTGCCACGCTCACGCCACCCTTCGACCAGAGTCGCGAACCGGGAGGCGCCCATCGTCTCCGATCGCTCGAGAATGGACTGTGCCTGCACGGTCCAATAGTTGACGATTGGATCGTGCAACGCAAGTCCAAACTCGGGATGCTTGGTGACATGATCACCCTGTCGAAAACAGACGCAGATGCCTTCGCCGGCGAGTGGGCGGCGGCCTGGAACTCCCACGATCCGCAGCGAATATTAGGCCACTACCGCGACGATGTCGTGTACTACTCGCCGTTCGCCGCACGTCTCGGTGCCGGCACCCCGTTTTCGGGGCGTACCGCGTTGAGCCGATACGTCGCGGGTGCTCTTGAGCGATACCCCGACCTTCATTTCGGCCCCGACCTGCTCGTCGCGGCCGGCGCCGGCAGCGTCGCCATCGCCTATCGCAGCGTCGAGGGCCTCACGGCCATCGAGACCCTGGAGCTTGACGACAACCGACAGGTCAGCACGGCCCGCTGCCACTACCGCCAGGCGCCGACCAGCCGGTCAACCGTGTCGTCGCCCCGCTGCTGACTTCGCTTCTTTCAATCACATCCCGGACCACGACGAAACAGGGAGCACCCTCATGTCCTACCATCCCGCTGCGACCGCCTCGAGACGGTCGCCTTTGATCTTCTGGTACCTCGGCCGCCCCGCCAGCCTCTACATCGAGGCCATGTCCAAACGGGCGGAGCCCAGACGCCAGCCGACGAGCCCCATCGGGGCTACCCCCCAAACCCGGGTTGCGCTGGTAACCGGGGCCGGCCGCGGCATAGGACGTCTGCTGGCCGTCCGCCTCGCCGCCGCCGGATACGCCGTCGGCTTGATCGCCCGCTCCCAGGACGAGCTCGACGAAACGCTCCGCCTCGTCCAGGCCTCCGGGGGGTGCGCCACCGCCATAGCCGCCGACGTCACCGACACCCACGCTGCCCCTGATGTGATCCGCCAGCTCGAGCACGAGCTCGGTCCCATCGAACTACTCATCAACAACGCCGGCATCCTCGGCCCCATCGGACCCGTCTGGGAGGTCGACCTGCAGGCCTGGTGGCGGACCCTAGAAGTCAACCTGCTGGGCACCCTCATCTACACCCACGCCGCCCTGGGCCCGATGGTCGACCGACGCCGAGGACGCATCATCAACATCACCAGCCAAGCGGGCGCCTTCCGCTGGCCCGTCGTCTCGGCCTACTCGGTCTCCAAAGCGGCAACCATCAAGCTCACCGAGAACCTGGCCATCGAGGCCCGCCGCCACAGAATAAGCATCTTCAGCGTCCACCCCGGCCTGCTCCCCATCGGCCTGTCCGAGACCGCCCTCGACCCCGGCGCCCCACCAGGAAGCAACGAAGCCCGCGTGTACGCCTGGGCCCAACAAGAAATCGCCGAGGGCCGGGGAGCGAAACCCGAGCACGCCATCAACCAAATCCTCCAACTCGCCACCGGCCGCTACGACCAACTATCAGGACGCCACCTCTCCGTACACGACAACCTCGACGAAGTCCTCGCCCACATCGACGACGTGCGCGGACAAGAGCTGTACGTCCTGGGCACGCAATCCCTCGCAGCATAGCACCCAGGGACGCGGTCACCCAGCCCCCACTCTCCAGCTTTCTCTGCTGGGAAGGCTTCGAGAGGAACCTACGCCCGCCGTCCATTTAACACCGCGGACCAGACGCCGCCATTGGGCGCTACGCCGCGGGAGTCACGCTCGGCGGGTTGCTTCGGGCTGCCGGCGCAGTCTTTCCGTGGATGACGGCCACCCCGTCCCTCATGGTCGACCTCTGGCGGGATACGGGCTTTCGCTCGTGCCAAGGCGTGGAAGTTCGACTCCGAGCGCTCCAGACAAGCCGACCAGCAATGGATCGCAATCTCGAGACTCACCCAGCCGCCGTTTCGATCGCTCTTCACCCCGTCGTGTGTCATTCCTACGGGGGTCGACAGCCCTCTCTGCTGGCACCGTCAGCGATCAAGACGCCTAACTCTCGAAACCGTCCGCCGACCTCGCCCCTCCCTTGCATCCACCCCCCGAATCCCGTAGCCCCAAAGGCGATTCCCTGACGGACGCCAGCTGTCCCCGCCGCGCCCGGGATGAAAAGTCCCGAGGACAAAGAGTGGTGAAAGCGCAATCCCCTACGCCCGTGAGTCGCAGCTTCTTCGAGTTCCCGCAGCTGACTCGCCGGACCTTGCCGCCAAGACCCGCTCCGGCCTCGAGCAATACGGCCCAGACAGCGGCTCCGCCTCAACACGCCCGTGATACAAGGATCAACAATGCACCCGTATCTGGCCGAACTCCTGATCCGAGAGCACCAACGGAAAATACAGGCCGAGACGCAACGGAAGCTCCTCATCGACGCTGGTCGGGCGCGCCGGCATCTGCTGACCACGTGTGCGCGTGAGTGGCTGAGTCGGGCAGCCAAGCATCCCTGCTGGGCCGAGGTTCGGGCCGCCCAATGAGTGTCAGCCTGGGACCCGACGCGAAGCGGACCTAACGGGTGCGTCATGACAGCAGCCCGGCGCCCTTACCGATCCGGAGGCAGGTTGAGACGCTGCGGGCATACGCGGCAACGTCAGCATATAGTCGACATCGGCGGGGAACCGGCGACCGATGAGCTGCGCCGTCTCGAGCAAGCGGTTCAGCGTCAGGATGCCAGCCTGGCGAAAAGAACATGAGAACCTGTCGGCCAACGGCGATTGCGCCGTGTTCCTGCACGACGTCGCCGGTATCCGCATGAACATGAAGGACGGCGAACAACTCGATCACCCTACTGGGCCGGCTGCGTTCGGCCGAACCGGACCAGTCATTCTGCGTGTCAAACACACAGCTCGGAACATGGTCCCCGGCAAACCCATAGCCCACACCTCGCCGCCCGGTGTCTTGGCTCCCCCGTTCGTAAGAGCCGCCGCTTCGTCCGGGGTTCAACACGGGAGCGTCCGGAACTCGCCGCCCCTCATCCTCGGTTTGACATTTGTCACATCAGCCATCCCGTCCCTCCTCGTCTTCGTAGAGCAGTCCGAACATCCAACATCATCCGCCGCCCCCGCTCTGCACCAGCGTTGCTGCAGAGCGGGGTCGGTGGCTGTGCCATCCCTACCGGGATCCGTATTGGCCCGGGGGTAAGCGGGCGGGTGTTTACCAACGCTGGCGAGAAGGAACGGACCAGGTCACTTGAACGAAGGAAGTAGGGAAGCATGACTGAGAATAATGGAGCGACCGCCTCTGCGATCGTGAAGAGGCGAGGGGCTACCCGGGCCGGCATCGGCGTAGCCGTTGGCGGCATAGCGGGTGCCGCTATCGCCACCCGCCGGCAGAAGGGAACAACCCCCCTCGAAGACCAGTTCGGTTTCGTCGAACTCTGGCCCGATCGCGTGGTCCTTTTGAAGGCTAAGGGCGCCTTTCGGTCCAAGCCCACCGATGTGGTCCTCGGCGAAGAGGCTCGTGATCGGGCCACGGCGCGCTTCGTCAGCAACGGCTCGTGGGGCGTCTTCGAACTGGCCTTCGCCAATGGGACTTTGTGGGAGTTCGACGTACCCCGCGGTGGAATGCGCGAGGCCCGACGAATCGCGGAGCTGCTGATCGAGTCGACGCCGATCGGGACGCCAGAGAAGGAAGGGCCCTAGTCCGGTGGATCCCGAGGGTGGGGGCCGAGGAGTCCGGCCTGCCGGTCTGGTTGGGTCGTTTGCCGGTGACAGGGTCAAGCAGCCGGCTTTGAGGCTTGCGCAGGTGGTGGGGTGGCGGGGCTGTCAGGTCCGCCTGGTCCTCTCGGAGAGGTGAAGGATCCAACAAGGCTCCCCTGGCTTGGCCAGGGATGTTCAGCACGGCGAGGCTGCCGCCTACGGGGCTCACCTTCTGTACCGCCTGGTCCGTCGAGCCGTCGACCTGCTACGGATCCACAGGTATAGACGCGTGGCTTGGGGGTCGGCGTCACGACCCACCACCTCACAGCACCGGCCGATGGTGGCCACCCCGAACTCGGCGGCGTGATCGTGGCCGACTACCTCGAAACCCTCATCGGCGGTCATGTCCCGCACCCCGAGGGGATCGCCTTATCCTTCTCCTTGTAGCGGAAGTCGTACACACCGACTCGCCCGATTGCGGATTATCGATCGACGAGCCCTAAGGTATCGAATCGACTAGCCAATACAATTGAAACGAACGTCACTGCCGGGCTGCTGGCGGCTTGCTACGGAGTAGCGACGCTAGAGTCAGGCGGCAACCAAAAGGGCAAATTACCTGGAATGGAATCCAGGATCCGTCCACGTGCGTAAGTATCTCTCGTCAGCACGACCGTTCTTGGTCGTACCCGACTTCAGAGGGGAATCGCTATGAGCAATCAGAGTTGGAATGTCGTCTACCAGGTCCCAGGGATGTCGCAATACGTAGTCTAGTCAAGCACGCAAAA
>CAWABU010000010.1:0-24305 GCA_963780345.1 uncultured Acidimicrobiaceae bacterium | reverse complement strand
CGTGGCTGAGCGGCGTGGCAAGGTCGGTCGCAACGTGGCTCGGATTGCGGAGATGCCGGCAACCGAGCCGAGGTCAGGTTCGCACCGCTCCTTGACGGAGCAGGAGGCGGCGACCTTGCTGGCCCGCGAGCGCGAGGGCATCGGCTCGAAGGGCTGTTCGTCACTGGGCTGATGCTCGGGTTGCGACCCGGGGAGCTCACCGGATTGCGCTGGACGGACGTGGACCTCGACAGCGGCCGACTAACGGTCGAGGGCTCGTTGAAACGCGAGCGTGGCCAACTGCGGCTCGGCTCGACCAAGACCTCGAGGATCGCGCCGGCCTCTTCAGATGCCCGAGCCGGTCCGAGTCGCTCTGCGGAATCACCGGAAGCGCCAGGCGGCCGAGCGTCTTCAGGCGGGCCCGGCGTGGCGGGAAACCGACCTGGTGTTTACGACCGCTGTCGGCACGCCTATCGATCCTGCGAACCTTCGTCACACGTTCGCCCAACTGACGCGTACAGCAGGACTCGGCCATTGGACGCCGAACGAGTTGCGTCATTCGGCCGCGTCACTGCTCTCGGCCGGGGGCGTGCCACTGGAAGTTATTGCGGATGTCCTCGGGCGCGCTTGACGCGGATGCTCAGCAGCACTACCGCCACCAGGTCAAGCCATCGATCGACGCCCACGTTAGGGCGATGGAGTCTCTGTTCGGTGGCGGTTAAGTCGGGTTGCTCCAGTGGTTGCGCCAGTTACGGAATCTCGGCCGGGTGACTCAGGCGTTTTCCTGGTCAGAGGGTGGAGGCGATGGGAATCGAACCCACGAACCTCTTGCATGCCATGCAAGCGCTCTACCAACTGAGCTACGCCCCCAGAAGGCGGCTCCAGCCTAGCAGGCCCGCCGCCGGCACCCCCATGCCGGCGTGCCGTCATGCCGGCACGCCCGCCGGTGGACCCCGAGTCCGCCGACAGTCGTGGACTACATTCTGGCCTCATGGCATTCAAGGGCTGGCCGGTCGAAGCCCTGGAGTTCTACGAGGGCCTCGAGGCCGACAACTCGAAGGTCTACTGGACCGATCACAAGGACACCTACACCACCGCAGTACACGCCCCCATGGCGGCCCTGCTGTCGGACCTCGCGGCGGAGTTCGGCGAGGGCCGGGTCTTTCGCCCCTACCGCGACATCCGGTTCAGCGCCGACAAGTCGCCCTACAAGACGTCGATCGCGGCCGGGATCGGACCCGGTTACGTCCAGCTGTCCGCGGACGGGTTGCTCGCCGGGATGGGCCAGTATCACATGGCCCCCGATCAACTGGACCGCTACCGGCGGGCCGTGGCCGGCGACGCCACCGGGGCCGCGCTCGAGAAGACCATCACCGGCCTGACCGACGCGGGGATCGACGTGCATGGCAGCGACGCCCTGAAGACGGCGCCCAAGGGGTACCCCCGGGACCACCCCCGGGTTGAGCTCCTGCGCTACCGGGGGCTGGTCGCTATGAAGCAGTGGTCGCCGGCCGCCTGGCTTGGCACCAGCGCGGCCAAGACCCGGATCGTCGACGTGTTCCGGGCCGCCCGCCCCCTCTGCGAGTGGCTCGACGAGAATGTCGGGGACTCGACCATGGCACCACCCCGAGGGCGATAAGCCGCCAACCCACCGGCGCCTCGACGACGGCCGGGTCGTCGCGCCCGTAACCCTCCGAGCCGGACGCCCCCCGCCGGTACCCTGGAGGACCATGGCAGAGCCGTACGATCCCCAGGCCGTCGAGACCAAGTGGCAGCGGCGCTGGGCCGAGCAGGGTGCATATCAGGTCGACAACGACGACCCCCGAGCCCCGCGTTACGTCCTCTGCATGTATCCATACCCGAGCGGGCCCGCCCACCAGGGTCACATTCGCAACTACACCTTCGGCGACCTGCTGGTGCGGAAGCACACCATGCAGGGCCAAGCGGTCCTCAGCCCCATCGGGTTCGACAGCTTTGGGCTACCCGCCGAGAACGCGGCCATCAAGACCGGCATCCACCCCCGCATCTTCACCGAAGCGCGCATCGAGGAACTCAAGGCCAGCCTGAAGCGGCTGGGCGCGGTCTATGACTGGCGGCGGGAGATCCGCAGCCACGATCCGCTGTACATGCGGTGGAACCAGCTGATCTTCCTCCGGTTCCTCGAGGCCGGACTGGCCTACCGCAACAACGCCCCCGTCAACTGGTGCCCGGGTTGTCACACGGTGCTGGCCAACGAGCAGGTCTTGCCCGACGGCACCTGCGAACGAAGCGGCGATCTGGTCGTCAAGCGTGATCTCGAGCAATGGTTCTTCCGCATCACGGCCTACGCCGACGAGCTGCTCGACGCCCTCGACGAGGTCGACTGGCCCGAACGGGTCAAGACCATGCAGCGCAACTGGATCGGCCGCTCCGAGGGCGCCGAGTTCGACTTGCCGATCGAAGGTCGTGACGAGAGCATCCGGGTGTATACGACCCGGCCGGACACGTCGTTCGGCATGACGTTCGTGGTGTTGGCGCCCGAGCACCCCCTGGTCGGGGAGATCACCACCGCCGCCCACCGCGACGAGGTGGCCGCGTTCGTCGAGCGGGTGCGGAGCGAGACCGACATCGAACGCCAATCCAGCGAGACCCCACTGGACAAGCGGGGAGTTTTCACCGGCAGCTACGCCATCAACCCCTTCACCGGACGGCCGGTGCCGATCTACCTGGCCGACTACGTCTTGATGACCTACGGGACCGGGGCCATCATGGCCGTTCCCGGTGAGGACCAACGCGACTGGGATTTCGCCAGTTCCTATGGGCTGCCCATCATCCGCACCGTCGCCCCGCCGGAGGGATGGGAGGATGAGGCTTACAGCGGTGACGGGCCGGCCATCAATAGCGAGTGGTTGAACGGCCTGTCCGTGGCCGACGCCAAGGCCCGCGCCATCGACTGGCTGGAGGAGCAGCGCATCGGTCAGCGGTCCGTCAAGTTCCGCCTGCGGGACTGGCTCCTGTCGCGCCAGCGTTACTGGGGCTGCCCCATCCCGGTGGTGCACTGTCCCGTCGACGGGATCGTGCCGGTGCCGGAGGACGAGTTGCCGGTTCTGCTGCCCGACGACGTCGAGTTCCGGCCCACCGGAGAGTCGCCCCTGCGCTACCACGAGGCCTTCCTGCACACGACCTGTCCGAAGTGCGGCGGCCCGGCCGAGCGGGAGACCGACACCATGGACACCTTCGTCGACTCGTCCTGGTATTTCGAACGCTTCTGCGACCCGTGGACCACCGAAGTAGCCGTCGATCAGGCCGCGGCGGCGCACTGGATGCCGGTGGACCAGTACATCGGCGGGATCGAGCACGCCATCCTGCACCTGCTGTACGCCCGCTTCTACACCCGGGCCCTGGCCGATGTGGGCCTGGGGCCGGCAGGGATCCGGGAGCCGTTCGCCCGGCTGTTCACCCAGGGGATGATCACCCTGGACGGCTCCAAGATGTCGAAGTCCCGGGGCAACCTCATCGCACCCGAGCACTACTTCGCATCGGTCGGCGCCGACTCGCTCCGGCTGTTCCACCTCTTCGTCGGGCCGCCTGCCGACGACTTCGAGTGGAGCTCGCAGAGCGACCAGATGATGGAAGGGTGCTACCGATTCCTGGGTCGGGTCTGGCGACTGGCGACCGGAGGCGTGGAGCGCGTCACTCTGCTCGAACGCCCGCCGAATGACGCCGACGAGGAGTTGGAGAAAGCCACCCACCGGTTGATTGACCGGGTCACTCGTGACTATGAGCGCTGGTCCTACAACACCGCGGTCGCGGCCGCCATGGAGTTCGTCAACACCGTTTACCGACACGTGCAAGCCCCGGAAGGCGCCCGGCGGGCCACGGTCGACTTTGCCGTCGACACCCTTGTGCTGCTCCTGGCGCCCATGGCTCCGCACATCACGGCCGAGCTCTGGGAGCGACGCTACGGCGAAGGGGTCTCCGTCCACGAGCAAGCCTGGCCGGTCGCCGACCCGTCCCTCGTCAGGGTGGAGACCGCGACCCTGGTGGTCCAGGTCAACGGCAAGGTGCGCGAGCGGCTCGAGGTGGATGCCGGCATCGGTGAGGAGGCCGCCACGGCCGCGGCGCTGGCCGCCCCCAAGGTGATCGACGCCCTGGCCGGCCGCGCCCCCGCCCGGGTGATCGCCCGGCCCCCTCGTCTGGTCAACGTGGTCGTCTAACCGCGGCCGGCCTGGTCGGCGGGGTCGACACCCCTTCCTCTCGGCACCCCTTCCTGGATTGTGTGCAAATTCATATCATATATGATATGATTTTGAACACAATAGATGGTTGTCACACCTTCCAGGCATACTTCAGTCGTGATGATCTATGCCGATCTCGATCGGCTGGCCCGCCGTCAGCACGGACTCTTAACCATCGGGCAGCTGGTAGGCCTCGGACTGACCGACCTGCAGGTGCGCCGAATGACGATGACGGGCCGACTCGGGCGAGTCCGGCACGGCGTCTTCCGAGTCTGCGGCGCCCAGCCGACCTGGCACTCGGCCGCCCTGGCGGCGGTGCTCGCTGCCGGCCCTGGAGCCGTCGCGTCGCACCGGAGCGCTGGTGTGCTCTGGGGGTTGCTCGATCGACATGATGCCGATTCGCTGGAGCTGATCGTCACTGGCCAGCGCAGGCTCATAGGGGTTCGGGCCCACCGTCAACAGTTGGGTCCCGGCGAGGTGGCGCGGCGGGACGGCATACCGGTCACCACGGCGGAGCGGACGCTGTTCGACCTCGCCGCCAGCGAGTCGGTGGAGGCGCTGGGTCGGTTGTGCGACGAGGGGTTGCGCCGGCGGATCGTCACCCTCGGTCGGTTGTACGCCGTCGTCGAAGCGCACCGTGGGGCGGGTCGCCGGCGCCTGGCGCCGATCCGGTCAGTGCTGGCGGACCGGATCGACGGCTACGACCCGGGTGCCAACGACTGGGAGCAGCGGATGGACCGCCTCTGGGACCGGCTCGGGTTGCCGCCGGCGACGCGGCAGTACCGAATCCAGGTCGGTCGCCGCACCTTCCGAGTGGATCGGGCCATCGTGGACTTACGGATTGCCGTCGAGTGGGCCGGATTCGACCCGCACGGCCAGCGCGGCCATCTGGACCGGGACAGCGATCGGCGGGCGCTGCTGACCGCGGCGGGTTGGTGCTGTCTGGACTTCACGTCCAGGTCGAGTCCTGAGCTGATCTGCAGGACGGTGTCAGCTGCGGCTGCCCAACGCGGCCGGATGCTCGGGCTGGCGGCCGCGGCGATCGGCTAGAAGTCACGGAGCGGGCGGCGGGGGCAGCGGTTTGGACCCAGGCGCCCGGGTCGGACCCGGGACCCAGCGTCAGCTAGTGCTCGCCGCGCAGGAATCGTTCGAGCTCGGCGGCCAGCTCATCCCCCGAGGGCAGGTCGCCGTAGGCGGTGCCGGCCAGTCCCTGTTCTTGCTCTTGCTGGGCTTCCAGCTGGCGGACCAGGGCGGCGTGTTCTTCGCTGCCCGCGATCAGCTTCTCGATCTGCTGGTGGGTCGACGCCGCAGCAGTGTGCAGCGCCGACGTGTCGAGCTCCAGGTCGGCCATCCGGGCCAGGCCATCGAGCAGGGCCGCGGCCGCCGCCGGATACGGCATGGCGGCGGCATAGTGGGGCACCCGGGCCCACAAGCCCACGGCCGGGATCTTGGCCTCGCCGAAGGCGAACTCCAGGGCCCCCTGGACTCCGGACGGTACGTCAATCGTCGCCGGCAGGTAGCCGATCTGGCCGGCCAGCTCGGTCTCCGTGGAGGTACCGACCAGACGTACCGGTCGGGTGTGGGGGACCGGTGCAGGAAAGGCGCCCAGGCCGACCACCAGTGTCGCCTCCAGGCGGGAGGCGAGTTGCACCACCTCGGCGATGAACGAATGCCAGCGCATGTCGGGCTCCGGACCGGTCAGGATCAGCACGGTCCGGCCGGTGCGGTTCGTCGCCGCGACCAGGCGAATGGCCGACCAGCGCAGCTCGGTGTCCACTCCGTTGACGATCCGCAACGTCGGGCGGCGGGCGCGAAAATCGATGAGCTCGTCGGGGTCGAAGGTGGCCACCAGCTCGTTGGGCATGGCCCCGAGGAGGTTCGCGGTCGCTGTCGCGGCCGCGAACCCCGCATCGACCCAGCCCTCCATGGCCACCACGAGCACGGGCCGATCCAGCTCGGGCCAATGGTGAATAGTGGCGAGTTCGGTCACGATGCGTTCATTCTTGTCGATCTGGTGTCAGTAAGCGGCGGTCATCGCCTGGCGGGCCTGCGCCGCCAGCCAGGCGATCGATGTCGGGTATCCGCTGAAGTCAAAACCATCATCACCCATGGCTCCGACGACGTAACGGGTGTAGACACCCTCCAGGATGCAGGCCAGCCGCCAGTAACCAAACGCCACGTAGAAGTCCAGGTGCCCGATGTCGCGTCCGGTGGCCGCTTCGTAGCGGGAGGCCATCTCGGCTCTGGTCGGAAAGCCGGGAGCCGTCGTGGCCGACTGTCCGAGGGCCGAGAACTCTCCAGGTTCGGGCCAATAGACCATCAGCTGGCCCAGGTCGGCGAGAGGATCACCGAGGGTGCACAGCTCCCAGTCGAGCACCGCCAGCATCCGGCCGTCGGGCGAGACGACGCAGTTGTCCAGGCGGTAATCGCCGTGCACCACCCCGGCCCGACCTTGGTCCGGAATATGCGCGGCCAGTTGCTCGTGAACGAAGTCAATGTCCGCAAGGGCGTCCCCGCCGCGGGACTCGAGCGCGGCTTTGTAGTTGCCGAACCAGCGGCGCAGCTGGCGGGAGATGTAGTCCTCCTTGCGGCCCAGGTCGCCGAGACCTACCTGGTCGGGATCGACCCCTTGAATCTGGGCCAGGGTGTCGATCATGGCCATCCCGGTCTGATGCCGTGCCGCCAGGTCAAGGTCTTTCTCGACCTCCGCCTCGCTGCGAGCGATGACGCCCTCGACGTAGCCCATCACGTAGAAGGGGGCTCCATTGACCGCCTCATCGGTGGACAGACCGAGTGCCGGGGCGACAGGTACACCGGCCGGGCCCAGCGCGGAGATGATCTTGTACTCGCGAGCCATGTCGTGGGCGGTGGGGAGCACATGGCTGGTGGGCGGGCGCCGCAGCACGCAGCGGGCTCCACCCGCGTCGCGAACCTCAAAGGTCAGGTTGCTCCGACCGCCCGCGATCAGGCGAAACTGCAGCGGGAGAAGGACTCCGGGAATGTTGTCCACAAACCAGGCGCTGACCCTCTCGGGATCGATGCCGGTAGGGACGCCGGTACCCTGAGAGGCAGAAGCGGAGTCGTCCATGACCCCGCAACCTAGACCGCTCCGGGGATGCGACCCCAGCCGTTCTCTTCGTCCCGTACCAATCCAACCAAGCCTGCGAGGATGCGAATCGCCATGGATGTCACCGACGCCACATTCGAGACTGATGTACTGGAACGTTCCACCGAGACCACGGTGGTGGTGGACCTGTGGGCGTCATGGTGTGGCCCGTGCCGGACGCTCGGCCCGACCCTCGAGAAGGTCGTAGACGCCGCGCCAGACGTCGAGTTGGTCAAGGTGGACGTGGACGCCAACCCCCGGACCGCCGCCACCTTCCAGGTGCAGTCCATCCCGGCCGTCTATGCCATCCGGGACCGCAAGGTGGTGGACAGCTTCGTCGGGGCGCTGCCCGAGCCCGCGGTGCGCCAGTGGGTCTCCGGGCTCACGCCGCCTCCGTCCGAGGCCGATCGGCTCATCGCCGCGGGAGACGAACAGTCGTTGCGGCAGGCTCTCGATCTCGAGCCCGCCAACGAGCGAGCCGTCCTCGGGTTGGCGACCGTGCTGGTCGATCGCGGCACTGACCCTGACCGGCAGGAGGCACTTTCCCTGCTGGGCCGGATCCCCGAGACGATGGAGAGCCGGCATCTGGCCGCCCGGGCCCGCGTGGGTGCCGAAGTCGACGGCGCCGGCGCCGGCGCCGAGACCGACGGCATCGAGGCCAAGCTGGACGCCCTCCTGGACCAGGTGCGCGACGATGACGCGGCGCGCCAGGAGTTCGTCGACCTGCTCGAACTCCTCGGTCCGGCTGATCCGCGCACGGCGTCCTATCGCAAGGCGCTGACCGCTCGACTGTTCTGACCCGGGCCGACTCCGTCCGGTTCGCGGCCGGCCGTCGGCCCGCCGGTCCGGTCACGGGCGAGCGATAGGGTCACTCCTCGTGCACCTGAAGCTGGGCGCGAGGGACTATGACCTGAACACTCGTTCGCTGGTGATGGGGATCCTCAATCGCACGCCCGACTCCTTCTTCGACGGCGGCCGCTACTGGAACATGGACGAGTTCTATCTGCGGGCCGAACAGCTGGTCGACGACGGCGCCGACCTTCTGGATGTCGGCGGGGTAAAGGCCGGACCCGGTTTGGAGGTAGGCGAGGCCGAGGAGCTCGACCGGGTGGTGCCGGCTATCACGGCCCTTCGCGAACGCTTTGACGTGCCACTGTCGGTCGACACGTGGAGGGCGGGCGTGGCCAGGGAGGCGTTTCGGGCCGGCGCCGTGGTCGGCAACGACATCAGCGGGTTCGCCGATACGGGTTTCCTCCCGGCGGCCGCCGGCGCCGGGGCGGCTGTTGTGGCCACCCACATTCGTCTGAGCCCACGCGTCCCCGACCCGAACCCTCGTTACGACGACGTCGTGGCTGAGGTGACGCGATACCTGACCGACCGCGCCGCCCTGGCCCGGGAGGCCGGGATTCCTGACGAGCGGATCATCCTCGACGCCGGGCTGGACCTCGGCAAGACCGCCACCCAGTCGGCGGCGTTGCTGCGGGCCTCCGACCGGCTGGCCGGTCTGGGCTGGCCGCTGCTCCTCTCGGCGTCCAACAAGCCCTTTTTGGGGGTCCTCTTCAATCTCGATGTCGGTGATCGATTGGGGGCGACAGCCGCAGCCCATGCCATCGGGGTCAGCCTGGGGTGCCGGATCGTGCGGGCCCACGACGTCCGGGCGGCGCGCCGCGTGTGCGACACCCTGGCCGCGGTGATGGAGGCCGCCTGATGCCAGGCCGGGTCGCCTCCGGGCGCGCCGTCTATCCCGTCGTGCTGATCGATGGTGACGATGCCACCCTCCTCGCCGAGGCCGTGAGGTCGGTCATCGCCGATCTGGTTAGTGACGAGGAGCGGGATCTGGCCGTCGAGGACTTCGGCGGCGAGGAGGTGGACCTGGCCAGGGTTGCCGACACCTGCGCCACTCCGCCGTTCCTGTCGTCGCGGCGCATCGTGGTCGTGCGCGAGGTCGGCCGCTTCTCCACCGATGAGGTGGCGCCCTTACTCGCCTACCTGGAAGATCCCCTGCCGACGACCGTGCTCATCCTGGTGGCTGGTGGGGGCACGGTCGCCCCTAAGCTGGCCGCGGCGGTGAAAGCCCGCGGCCACGTCCGCTCGACCCGGGTCGCCCCACGCGAGGCGCGCGATTGGGTCCGGTCGCGGATCCGGGCGGCACCCCTTCGGATCGATGGTCAGGCCGAAGCCCTCATCGAGGCGCACCTCGGCGAGGACGTCAGCCGTCTGGGTGCGCTGCTCGAGGTGCTGGTCGCCGCCTACGGGGAAGGGGGCGGGGTGGGACCGGCGGAAGTTGAGCCCTACCTCGGGGAGGCAGGTGCGGTGGCTCCGTGGACGTTCACGGACGCCATCGACGCCGGGCGTACGGCCGACGCCCTGAGCCAGTTGCACCGGCTGCTCGGCGGCGGGGAACGCCACCCCCTGGTGGTCCTGGCCATCCTCCACCGCCACGTACAGTCCCTCTTGCGGGTCGATGGCCCAGCGATCCAGACCGAGGGCGACGCCGCCGCCGCCATGGGGATCGGGCCGGGCCGAAGTACCTATCCGGCCAAGAAGGCCCTCGCGACGGCCCGGCGCTGGGGATCCGCGTCGGTGGCCGAGGCTCTGGGCCTGGTGGCGGACGCTGAGCTCGACCTCAAGGGCGCCAGCGTCTGGCCGCCCGAGGCCGTGCTCGAAGTCCTGGTCGCCCGGCTGTGCCGCCTGGCCCGATCCGCCGCCGGCAGCCCGGCCCCGTCTCGCCGCCGCTGACGCTCCCTCGGCGGCGGTCCCCCGCCGGCGCCGGCGCCGGCGCGGCCGGGGCCCGCGCCAGTCGTCTTGTGACATAGCGCAGCCCGCGGCTAGGCCTCCGAAGCGTTGAGAGCGTTGATGCGCCGGGCCAGACGGGCCTTCCGGTTGGAGGCCTGGTTCTTGTGGATGATGCCTCGCGCCGCGGCCTTGTCGAGACGCTTCACCGCCATCCGGAGATCCTCGGCCGAGCTCTCGGCCCCATAGGTCGCGCTGAGGACGGCCCGCTTGACACGGGTCTTGATCTCGGACTTGGCCGCCTTGTTGCGCAGGCGCGCCACCTCGTTGGTGCGGTTGCGCTTGATCTGGCTTTTGATGTTGGCCACTACTTTGAACTCTCTCGGTTGGTGTCGCTTGCGCTCGGCTCACTGGCCGGCCGGGGAACCGGTAAATGCTAGCAGGCACCCGGCCGGTCGCGTTCATCGACTCCAGACGAGACGATGCGGCCCGGGACGCCGACCACCGTGGCCCCGTCCGGCACATCGCACATGACCACGGCGTTGGCCCCGATCCGGGCCCCGTTACCGATCGTCACCGCGCCGAGCACCTTCGCTCCAGCCCCGATGAACACGTTGTCGCCGATGATCGGACGGCGCGGACCCCGGTAGTCCCAGCCGACGGTCACCCCTTGATGGACCTGCAGATGGGCTCCGATCCGTTCCGCCGAAAGGATCGTGTTCTGACCATGCGAGACGAACAAGCCCGGTCCGATGGTCGTACCGCTCATATCCAGGCCGGGAACGCCCTTCCATATCATCCGACCCAGTCGGGCCAGCAGTTCGGCCGCAGGGTTCCCGGCCATCAGGCGGTGGTAGAAGACCGAGCGGAACTCGGGAAAGGCGTACAACAGCAGCCCCAGGACGTGGGTGCGGTCGGCGATCCAGAACTCGTCGGCCCAGCGTTCGACGTCAGCGTCGATTACCCCCTGCTGATCGGACAGGCGGTACATCCACACCAGCGGCGAGGCGGCGACCGCCCGCCATCGCTGCAGCCGGGGCAGCAGGGCGCCGGCCGCGCCGTCGAGCCATGGCGGCGCCCCGGATCGGGGCACTAGTGGGCGGCCTGCGAACTCGACGCCGGAAACTCGCGGCCTGGTGTCGCCATGCGACCAGGCGTTCTGACTGCCGAATTTCCGGTGTCGAGTTGCTGGCCGGCCCACTAGGTGGCCGCGCTGGCGGCGAAGAACGTCTCGGCGGCCGACTGCAGGATCCGAACGGTGGCGTCGACGCCGAGCACGGTCGGGTCGATGACCAGGTGGTAGAGGCGGGGGTCGGCCGGGTCGGCGCGAAAGAGGCGCTTGACGAATTGGCTCCGCGCCCGGTCGGCCTCCACCTGCCGGCGTTTCACCGCTTCGAGGTCGAGCTGTTCGATGGATCCCGCCCAGGCCACCCGGCGCTCGACCGGGCCATCGAGACGGACGTGATAGGCGCGGGGCCTCGTAGCCAGGACCACCGCACCGGCCCGGCCCAGCAACACCGCCGGGGCGCCGGCCGCCAGATCACGAAGCCCCTCCTCGGTCCGCCGGCGGATGGTCTCGTCATCATCGAGGACCGTATCCGGCGCCATCAGGGCGCCGACGCTGGCGGCCCGGGCGAAGTAGCTCAGGAACCGACCGGCCGGCGCGACCTGCTCATGTTCATGGAGACCCTCCGTCGGGCTCGGCCGGATCGCCGGGCTGACGCCTTCTTCACCCTCGGCCGCCCGCCGGCGGGCGGCTTCCTCTGACATGTCGGCGCTGATCAGTCGGTCCAGGAACGGCACCCCGAGCGCCTCGGCCAGGCGGGGCGCGATGACGCTCCCCCCCGCCCCATACGTGGCCGATACCGTGACCAGGGGTCCAAATGTGGTTCCCATTGCTGTCGCCTCCACCTCCCCGGGGAGGAATAGCTGAGAGATTAGGCCGCGCCACCGGCTCGTCGTCGGCATTGCGCCACACTTATAGGCGCATGCCGAGCCGCCTGGCACGGCGCTGCGTCTTTTCCCCAGCGAAGGACCCTGTTGAACCTCGACCGCATCCGAAACCTGAGCATCGTGGCCCACGTCGACCACGGCAAGTCCACCCTGTCGGACCGCATCCTGGAGCTGACGGGCGCGGTCGACGCCCGCGACATGCGCGAGCAGTACCTCGACTCCATGGACATCGAGCGGGAGCGGGGCATCACCATCAAGGCCCAGAACGTTCGGGTGCACTGGAAGGACTACACCATCCACCTGATCGACACCCCCGGCCACGTGGACTTCGGCTACGAGGTCAGTCGCAGCCTGGCCGCCTGCGAAGGGGTGGTCCTGCTCGTCGACGCGGCCCAGGGAATCGAGGCCCAGACGCTGGCAAACGCCTATCAGGCCCTCGAACACGACAAGGAGATCGTGGCGGCCCTCAACAAGATCGACCTCCCCGCCGCCGATCCCGACCGCTACGCCGACGAGATCGAGAGGGTGCTGGGAGTGCCGGCCCATCAGATCCTGCGGCTGTCGGCCAAGACCGGCGCCGGCGTGGCGGAGCTCCTCGACGCCATCTGCGATCGCATCCCCCCGCCCACGGGCGACCCGGATGCCCCCCTGCAGGGCCTGGTCTTCGACTCCTACTACGACCAGTACCGGGGCGTGATCAGCGCCGTCCGGGTCGTCAACGGCACCCTCAGCTCGGGGGCCCGCCTCCGGTTCATGCAGGCCGGTCGGACCCACGACGTCGAGGAGATCGGGGTGCGCACGCCGCTCAACGTCGAGGTGCCAACCCTCGGACCCGGCGAGGTCGGCTACCTCATCGCCGGCATCAAGGATGTCGGCGAGGCCCGCAGCGGCGAGACGATCACCGACGCCGCCCATCCGGCGCCGAAACCGCTGGAGGGCTACCAGGATCCCAAGCCGATGGTGTTCTGCGGGCTCTATCCCGTCGAGGGCGACGACTTTGCCGATCTGCGGGAGGCCCTCGAGAAGCTCCGGCTCAACGACGCCTCCATCACCTACGAGCCCGAAACGTCAGGTGCCCTCGGCTTCGGCTTTCGCTGCGGGTTTCTCGGACTTCTCCACATGGACATCGTCCGCGAACGCCTGGAACGGGAGTTCGATCTGTCGTTGATCGCCACCGCGCCGAGCGTCGAGTACCGGGCTCAGCTCATCGATGGCGCCTTCGTGGAAGTCCACAACCCGTCCGAGATGCCGGAACCGCAGATGCTGGAGAGCATCGAGGAGCCGTACCTCACGGCCACCATCCTGACCCCGACGGAGTACACCGGGACCCTCATGGAGCTCTGCCAGAGCCGCCGGGGCGACATGGTCCGCATGGAATACCTTTCCCCCGAGCGCCTCGAGCTGGTCTACCGGATCCCGCTGGCGGAGGTCGTGATCGACTTCTTCGACGCCCTCAAGAGCCGGACCAAGGGGTACGCCTCGCTCGACTACGAGGCGGCCGGGTGGGACCGGGCCGACCTGGTCAAGATCGACGTGCTCCTCAACGGCATCCCCGTCGACGCCTTCAGCGCCATCGTGCACCGCTCCGAGGCCCAGGAGTACGGCCGGCGCATGACCGAACGCCTCCGCGGCCTGATCCCCCGGCAGATGTTCGACGTGCCGATCCAGGCAGCCATCGGCGGCCGCGTCATCGCCCGGGAGACGGTGAAGGCCAAGCGCAAGGACGTGCTCTCGAAGTGCTACGGGGGCGACATCACCCGCAAGCGGAAGCTGCTCGAGAAGCAGAAGGAAGGCAAGAAGCGGATGAAAAATATCGGCCGGGTGGAGGTCCCCCAGGAGGCGTTCATCCAGGCCCTGCGGCTGGAGGAGTAGCCGCCGTCAGGTTCAACCCGGGTCAGCGGTACGGGTCCCGGTGGCGGCTCGGAGCCGGGTCGTCTGGCCCCGATAGGGTCGCTTGGGTAGAGGCGGCGACGCCCGCTTGAGGGTTGCCCGGCGGGCGCCCCGCGGATTCGGTCTGGGGCTGGAGGGCACCTAGCGACTGGCACTCGGTATCGTTGAGTGCCACCGTGCTCGACGATCGCAAAGCCGCCATCCTCAAAGCCATAGTGGAGGAGTACATCCAGACCGCCCAGCCGGTGGGGTCGGGCGCGGTGTCGCGTATTCCGGAGCTCTCGGTCTCCTCAGCCACCGTTCGCAACGAGATGGGCTTGCTCGAACGGGATGGCTACCTGGCTCAGCCCCATACCAGCGCCGGCCGGGTCCCGACGGACAAGGGCTACCGATTCTTCGTGGACTCGATCGTCGAACCCGGCCGGCTGGCTCCGGCCCAGTCCCAGCAGATCCGGGCCTTCTTTGCCACTGCCCATGGCGAGCTGGAGAAGCTGCTGGCTGACACCAGCCGGTTTCTTTCCGATCTCACCGACTATTCGGCGGTGGTCGTCCGTCAGGTCGCCGACCCGGCCCGGATCCGCTCCGTGCAACTGGTCAGCCTGACCCCGAAGGTGGCGGTGGTGGTGGCGGTGCTGGCCAGCGGGGCGGTCGACAAGCACACCCTCGAGTGGCCCGACGAGCCGAGCGAGGACCAGATGGCCGCGGCTTCCAGCCGCCTGGCGGCCCACTTGACCGGCGAGCCGGTGGGGCATCCGGTGGTCATTCCCCGGACCGAAGACCCCGTCGTGGACCGCATGGTGCGGCTGGCCGAGGCCGCGCTGAGCGGCGCCGGCATCGGCGATCAGAGCTCGCAGGTGTACGTCGGTGGGGCGGCGCGGATGGCGACCGCCTTCGACGCCGTGACCACCATCCGGCGGGTGCTCGACATCCTGGAGCAGCAGTTCGTGCTGGTCACCCTGGTTCGGGACATTCTGGACCGTGGCCTCTCCGTGGCCATCGGAGCCGAGCACGGCCTCCAACCGCTGGCCGAATGCTCGATTGTGGTGGCGCCCTACGAGATCGAGGGCGAAAGGGCCGGTACCGTCGGTATCCTGGGCCCGACACGGATGCACTACGAACAGGCTCTGGCGGCGGTGGCCGTGGTGAGCAAACGACTGGGCCGGGTGCTCAGCGAGGGAACAGGGGACAGGTAGGGTCAAGTGCCAGTGGCCGACATCGACGACTACTACGACCTGCTCGGGGTGTCCCGTCAGGCGAACGAGGACGAGATCAAGCGCGCCTACCTCCGGCTGGCTCGCGAGTTGCACCCCGACGCCAAACCGGGAGATGCGGCCGCGGAGGAGCGCTTCAAGCAGATCAACCTGGCCTATGAGACCTTCCGCGACCCCGAGCGCCGCCGCCAGTACGACATGTTCGGCCCGGCCGGCGTGCGCGGGACGGGCGCGGCTGGCACCGGCGGGGGGCCGGGGGATCCGTTCGCCGGCTTCGGCGGCGGGATCGGCGACATTTTCGACGCCTTCTTCGGCGCCGGCGGCGGCGCCGGCATGGGTGGTAATGCGCGCATGGCGCGGACCGGTCCCCGGCGCGGGGAGGATGCCGAAGCGACGGTGACCCTGGAGTTCGCCGATGCCGTCTTCGGGGTTCAGCACGAGCTGACGGTGAGGCTGCCGCAAACCTGTTCGAGCTGCTCCGGCACCGGCGCCCGGCCCGGGACCACCCCGATCACGTGCTCCGTCTGCCACGGAGCGGGCGAGGTCCGGCGGGTCCGGCAGTCCATCCTGGGCCAGATGGTCACCGCCACCCCGTGTTCCCGGTGCGGTGGCACCGGCGAAGAGATCCCCTCGCCCTGCCCCGATTGCCGGGGGGAAGGCCGGCGGCGGGAAGAGCGGTCTTTTGTGGTCGAGGTCCCGGCCGGCGTCGACCATGGGTCGACGCTGCGCTTGCCGGGCCGGGGGGCGGGGGGCCGCAAGGGCGGGGCCGCCGGGGACCTGTACGTCCACGTTCGCGTTCGGGACCACGCGACCCTCAGCCGGAGGGCGGCCGATCTGTTAGCCCTGCTCCACGTGGGGATGACCCAGGCGGCCCTCGGCGCCGGTGTGCCGTTCGAGACCCTCGAGGGCGTCGAGCAGCTGACGATTCCGGCCGGCACCCAGACCGGGCGGGAGATCCGCCTGCGCGGACGGGGCGTCCCGCACCTGCAGGGGCGCGGTCGGGGCGATCTGATCCTCACCGTCGTCGTTGACACGCCGACCGATCTGAGCCACGAACAGGAGGACCTCATCCGCCGGCTGGCCGAAGCCCGCGGGGAAGAGGTGACGCCGCCTGAGTCCGGCTTCATGTCCAAGCTCCGGAGCGCCTTCAAGTAACCCGTCGCCCGCCAACGACGTCAGGCCCAGCGCGTCTCCGTCCTCTCAAGAAGGCGGCCGCCCGGGCGGGATCGGGCCGCCCGCCCACGATGCCGTGATCAACGACACGGACCAGTCTTCACCCGCCACGTGTCGCAGCGCCGCTCACGTGATCGTTGCCGACCTGGGATCCCCCGAGCTTGACGACGACGACCGTCACCACCTGGGTGCGGTCCTTCGCCTCCGACCGGGCCAACTGGTCAGCGTCACCGACGGTCGGGGGTCGTGGCGGCCCTGTCGCTACGAAGCGAACGGAGAACTCGTTTCGGACGGGGAGGTGCTCCGGGCGTTGCGACCCGGTCCGCAGCTCACCGTGGGCTTCCCGCCCGTCAAAGGGGACCGGCCCGAATGGGCCGTCCAGAAGCTCACCGAAATCGGCGTTGACCGAATCATCATCCTGAGAACCGAACGCGGGGTGGTGCGATGGGACTCCAACCGGGCGGACCGCCACCTGGCTCGGCTCCGGGCTGTCGTTCGCCAGGCCGTCATGCAGAGCCGGCAGACCTGGGTGCCCGAGGTGAGCGGGCCCGAGGACACCGCCTCGCTGGCCGGCCGGCCGGATGTCGCTATGGCGGCCCCGACTGGCGGGCCGCCCACGCTGGCCGCGCCGACGGTCCTGGTCGGACCCGAGGGCGGCTGGAGCCCAGAGGAGGAGTCGAGGGCGACAACCGTGGTTCGGCTCGGGCCCGGCGTGCTGCGCACCGAATCGGCGGCCGTCGTGGCCGGCGTGCTGCTGGCGGCGTTGCGGTCCGGGTTGGTCCTTCCGGTGGCAACGTGATGAATGGCGATCGGAGTCGGCGCGAGAGGAGGGCTGGGCCCTCACCCGACCCGTTCGGTGTGTACGTGCACATTCCCTTCTGCACCCGACGGTGCGACTACTGCGCCTTCGCGACGTGGACCGATCGGGCCCACCTGGTCCCCGAGTACGTGACCACTTGCCGAACCGAGGCGGAGAGAGCTGTCGCCGCAGGAATGCCGGCCGCCTCGTCCATCTTCTTCGGCGGCGGGACGCCTTCCCTGCTCCCGCCGCATCTTCTGGCCGCCCTCCTGGGCTCGATTCCTCGTCTGCCGGGCGCGGAGGTGACCGTCGAGTGCAACCCTGAGACAGTTGACGCCGCCAAGCTCAGCGGGTATCGGGAGGCCGGGGTCACGCGCCTTTCCTTCGGGGTGCAGTCGATGGTGCCGCACGTCCTGGGTGCGCTCGGCCGGGAGCATGAGGTCTCGGCCGTGTCCCGGGCCGTCGACGCCGCATCGAGGGCGGGATTCGGCGACTCGTACAGCGTGGACCTCATCTTCGGGGCGGCTGGCGAGACCCAACCCGATTGGGCGACGACGGTGGCGGCGGTGCTGGCGTTCGAACCCCGGCCCGCGCACGTGAGCGCCTATGCCCTTACCGTCGAAGCGGGAACGCCCCTGGCTCGCCATCCGGCCCGACACCCCGACCCGGACGACCAGGCCGAAAAGTACGAGCTCGCCGATGCGATGCTGGCCGCGGCGGGGATGGAGTGGTACGAGATCTCCAACTGGGCCCGACCGGGCGCCGAATGCCGCCACAATCAGCTGTATTGGGCCCAGGGCGACTACCGCGGCTTCGGATGCGCGGCGCACTCGCATCAGGTCACGGGGTGCGGCGCCCGCCGGTGGTGGAACGTTCGTACCCCTGAGCGCTATATCCGGATGGTCGAGGCCGGCCAACCAGCGGAAGCCGGAGGAGAGGATCTCGATGCGACGGCCCGCCGGACCGAGGCCCTGCAACTGTCGCTGCGGACCCGCCAAGGAGTGCCCGCCGAGGCCCTTCCCGGTTGGGACGATGATCCGGTCCTGGCGACTCTGGTGGAGCCGGCTGACGGGAGCCGGCTGATGTTGACCCGCCGGGGCCGGTTGCTCGCCAACGAGGTCGCCCTGCGGTTGCACGACGTCGAGCCTTAGGGGCTCGACGACCGGCTGGTTGCGCCGACCGCACGGGGCGAGCGGGCCGCGCCCGGGAGCGGCGCGCCGGGCGAGCGGGCTGCGCCGGCCGGTTGGAGCAGTCAGCGCCGTCGCCGGGGCCTGGTCATCACGAAGCGGGTGGCCATCATCACCAGGGCGACGAAGAATCCCGCCCCCGACAGGGCGGCAAAGACAGGGCTGATGTGGGTGCTCGGCGTCCTGGTCTGGAGGGGCACGGTCGACGGCGGAACGGGGATGCGGTTCCGGATGGACGGGAGAGTCGTGGGCGTCGGCGGCGCCGCGGTGGTCACCGGCGGATAGGTGGTCTGCGAAACGACGTAGACGGTTAGCGCCGCGATGGGGGGGGGGGAAGTCGCCGGCGAGAGCCGGGGGGCGACCGGTGATGGCGTGGTCGCAGCGTCGGCGGGAGCCGGAGCCATGGTCATGGTGACGGTCACGATCAGCGCCGCGGCTGCTACTCCGAGCGCGGCGTGGATCCCGGGAGCCACCAACCTGGGCACGGCTCCAGTCTGGCGCCAGGACCGTCGTGCCGCCGGGCACTCATCTACGGGCCCCAGGGACGGTGGTGCCGCCAGGCGGCCTGGCGACCGGGATGGCCGCGGTCGATCACCTGCTACCCCCCCCCTCCCCGTCACGCCCGACGGTGGCCGCCGGGCAATCATCTGCGGCCCGGCAGGGCGGGAGGCGGCGGGACGACCACTTCGTCGCCGGGGAAGAGGAGATCAGGGTTCGCCGGGATCGGCAGAGAGGCGCGATTGGCCTCCACGACCCGCCACCAGTAGTGGGCCAGCTCCTGGGCGTCGGCCGGCTGACCCCACGCCGCGGCCAGCGCCGACTCGGCAATCGACCAGAGGCTGTCGCCCGGGCGTACCGTCCAGGTCCGGGCGGAAGCCACTGCGCCGTTGGAGGTCGGAGCAGTCTGCCCCGGTTGCGTGGTGCTCGGTCGCCGACCGGCGACCGGCGAGGAGCCGGGAACGGGTCTGATTACCGATCCCGAGGCGCTCCTCGCGGTCGAGGATGACCGGCCGCCATCGCCGGACTCCTCGCCCGTTCCCTGGCGTGGGCCCAAGGCCGTTGCCGGGGGTCTGCCTCCGACGTTTCGCAGCACCGGGGCCGTCGGTGCGGAACTGCTACGCGACTTCCCGCCGGAACGGTCGCCGTGCCGCGGCACGGCGGGTGTGATGGCGGAGCCCCCGCCCGACCTGCCGCCGGCGCCATCAGCGGGGCGCCCGCCGGGCGGCGCGACCGCCGAAATGCCGTCCGGCACCGCGCCGGCGTGGCCGACGTATCGCAGCACCGGCGGCGCGTCGGCCGGCGCCACATCGCCCTGACCGCCTTGACCGCCCTGACCGCCAGGGGCGGCGTCACTCGCGGCAAAGCTCGGCCCGGTTTGAGCGAAAAGGGCTGCGCCGAGCGTGGACGCCCCGATCGAGACCCGAACCATGGCCTCCGCCCCCGGCAGGTGATACTGCGACAGCCGTCGAATCAGCCCGGCGGACGGCCGCCACCGAGCCAGCCCGGCCAGTGGACCTACCGCCAGCAGGTAGCACCCGAGCCACCACAGGATTTCCCGGCCGGCCGCGAACGTCGCGAGCAATGGGCCTCGCCGCTGCCACCAGGTCGCCGCCCGCTGGACCGAAGACAGAGGCGGCGGGCCGAGCGCGCCCCGGCCCAGACCGTGCAGCAGCACAGTCACGCCGGCCAACCCCACCCATCCCAGGGCGCCTGGCCTCCAACTCCGGGGATTGTCGTTCACCGGTCCGCTTCGGGAATTGTCACCGGCGGGAGACTGCGACGGTCGACCTCGAGGGCGTCGCAGCCTGACGGTCCGGGTAGGACCCGCAAGCTCGACGCCGACGGCACGCGGCCGACCAACCGGCCGACCACAGGGTTATCGGACGTGGCCCAGGAATCGAAGGTCCATACGTCGCCCGGGCCCGGACGCAACACGGCCGGAAACGCAGTTGGACCGCAATCCCAACGTCCCATCACGACGACATCGCCCGGCTGGCCCAAGGCGTAGCGACCCGCCGGGCCCGCCACCGCTCCTGCGGACAACGGGATCGGGACGCAGCCGTGGTCCACGACCGGGCAGGGCACCGCGGCCGGGTCCGAGGCCCAGGCACGCGACGGGTCCGAGGCCGGGCCCCGGTGCGACGGGGCGGACGTTGCGTTCCGGTCTACCAGTACGGCCACACTTGCCACGAGAAGGCAGAACCCCGCCCCGACGCCCACCAGCCGGCCCGTGGGAACGGCCGTGATTCGCCGAAGAGGCCCGGCCGGACGACCCGGCCGGTCGTCGCCCGCAGACCCGGACGCGGGCGCGGGTCCGCCGGCGCGGTCCGGGCCAGGAAGCCGAGCGTCGGGCACCATCGACATCAGGTGGCGGGCCAACCAGCCGGCATCACGACGCGGGCGCCGGCGACTCGGTGTGGCCAGGCCACGAAGCATCCGACTTACGCGGCTGGACCCACCCGGTGGGATCAGTTGCAGCAGCATGACGGCCAGCGCCCGGAGGTCGTCATGGTGCTGCCGGTCCGCCTCCGGGGCCGTCGCCGTGGCCCGTCCGAGACTGCACAGAACGGGCCGGCCCGCCTCGTCGAGCAGCACATGGCTCGCCTCGATGCCACCATGGCAGTACCCGAGCGCATGCAGGTCGGCCACCGTCGTAGCCACCGCGGCACCGAGACCGGCGATCACCGGCATGGGCTCCGGGCCCAGCGTGGTGAGGTCGCCTCCGTCCACGGTTCGCAGCACCAGCGTCTCCACCGGTTCGGCCCCCTCCGTACTGAGCAGCTGCACGATGCCGGGATGAGCCACCTGGCGCAACACCGCCGCTTCGTGCGCGATCCGCCGCCGGTCCTCGGCCGTCCGTGCCCGCTTGTAGGTCAGACCGGCCTTGTCCGAGGTAACCTCCACATACATCAAGATAGAGGAAAATTACTTAAAGGGCAAGAAAATCTAAAACCGGAGTTGCCCCACCCCGGACGGATGGCTATCTTTCGCTCTGGGGCCTCGGGGGTCACGCCGGAGGGGAGTGATGTCGACATGAGCTCGACTGCCGCGACTGAGTGGACCTCGCCCTTGCGAGCCATCGAGCGGGCCGCCCAGGAAGCCGCGAAGGCGGAGGCGCTTGATATGGGTGCGCCCGGGGCCCGCCAGCAGCTGCGAGCCCTCCTCGACGAGCAGGTGGCGCGATGGCAGCAGGACTACCGCCGAGGCTTGCGCCCACTCGATATTGCCGACCCGGAGGCCGCGGTCGAGCGGGCGCTTCGGAACCTGACCGGGTACGGCCCCCTCGATCCTCTGCTCGACGACGCGGACGTGGGGAAATCATGGTCAACGGACCAGACTCCATTTTCACCAAACGACATTCCGGCGCCGGCGGATACCACCACGAAGTGTTCCACGACGACGAACACGTCATCCGGGTGCTCACCAAGATCCTCGACGATGCCAGCCGGTCGCACCGAAAACTCGATCCGGCCGAGGGGCTACAGGACGCCCAGCTCGACACCGGTGCCCGCCTTCACATCGTGCACGCCGACGTGGCTCGGGACGGCCACGTCCTCGTCAATATCCGGAAGTTTTCCGGCGTCCTCCATCAATCACTGGGCGAGCTCATTGAGCGGGGCATGCTTGATTCGATCACGGCCCGATTTCTGCACGTGTGCGTGCGAAGTGGTCTGTCCATCCTGGTCGCCGGCGCGCCGGGCGTGGGAAGACCACCTTGCTGAGTTGCCTGGCCGCCGAACTCGATCCCAGCCTCCGGATCGTGGTCGCGGAGGAGGTCTTCGAGACCGATATCCCTTTCCGAACGTCGCCCATATGCAAACTCGACCGGCCCGACCCGATCGCAAGGAGGTAGACCTACGCCGGTTGGTGGCGGGGTTCCTTCGCATGGCTCCAGACGTGGCCATTGTCGGAGAGGTCGCGATCGCGAGGCGATGCTGTTGATGCTGACCCTGTCGTCGGGAGTGCAGGGCTTCACGACCATTCATGCCGGGTCGGCCCGCCAGGCGTTGTCGCGACCGCGATTTATCTGCCAACTGGCGGAGACCGGCTCCGAGCTCAGTGTGCCCGCCCTTTCCGCCCTGGTGAGCGAGGCCATCGACGTGGTGGTCTACTGCGTTCGGAGGGGATCGGGATCTGCGTGTGACTTAAGTGCTGGCGGTGGAGGACCTGCAGGTCGCCGCCGGCACGGTCAACTTCACCACCACTTCTGTCTTCGCCCGATCGCGCTTTACCGATCCGCTGGATTGGACGGGCAATCTCCCGGTCTGTGCCGCCCGAGCGTTGGAACTGGCCGGGTACGACGTCGCATCGCTGGCGAGCGGAGATCAGAGCCGGTGAACCCGCTCGGTCGTCCTTTGCTCGGCGTCCTGGCGGCTCTGCTCGCATCGTTCGGCGCCTACCTGATCTACACCTGCAAGGTGTTTGGTTGGAAAGGGATTGGTCCAGGCGTTCCTACCGGTCCAAACGACCGTGCCACGCGGTGGGGATCTGGTTGCGCCAGGCCGGCCCGGGCAGACGGGCACCGCGGAGTTCGGCGGGGCCATCGTGGTGCTGTTCGTGGTTGGCGCCCTTGGCGCGTACGTCCTCCGGATGGCGTGCTGGCCGCCGCCGTCGCCGGCTGCTTGGCCGCCGGCATTCCTGTGGCCTCTTACCGAGCCCGGCGCCGGACCAGGCTGGCCCAGGCGGCTGAGGCCTGGCCCCGGATGCTGGAGGAGTTGCGGCTGTTGACCGGGTCGGTCGGGCGCAGCATCCCGCAAGCCCTGTTCGAGGTGGGCCGACGGGCCCCGGCCGAGTGGCGCCCGACCTTCGTGGCCGCGGAACGAGAATGGTTGCTGACGATTGACTTTGCGGGCACGACATCGTTGCTGAAGGACGGTCTGGCCGATCCGACTGCCGACGTGGTGTGTGAGACGCTGCTGGTGGCCCACGAAGTGGGCGGATCGGACCTCCAGTCGAAGCTGGAAGACTTGATCGAGGATCGGGTTACCGAGCTGCAGGGGAAAAAGGACGCCGAGAGCCGGCAGGCAGGTGTTCGCTTTGCTCGACGATTCGTGCTGCTGGTCCCGTTGGGCATGGCCGTGGCCGGCCTGTCAATCGGTACCGGGCGGCACGCCTACGCCACTGCGGGAGGCCAGCTCGCCGTTGCGATCGGTCTGCTGGCGGTGGCGGCCTGCTGGATCTGGTCGGGGCGGATCATGCGGGTGCCGCAACCACCTCGGGTCTTCCGATGAATCGGATCGTGGTCGGCGTGGGCCTGCTCGTCTGGATCGGCGTGACCCTGTTGCTGTCACGGTCGGCCCGGTTGTCCCGGCCCGGTCTGGCCGAGCGGCTGCGGCCTTTCAGCCCCGGGGGAGCGGCGAGAGTCGACTCGGCCGGATTGTTTTCGGTGGAGTCGGTGCGCGAACGTTGTCGGTCCCTTGGCCCGGCTGTGCGGCGATCGGCTGGCTGCCCTCTTCGGCGTTACGGAACCACTCGCCAACCGGCTGCGCCGGGTGCATTCCGACATGGACGTCACCGCGTTCCGGGTGCGGCAGCTGGCCGTCGCCGGTTTGGTAGTAGTGGCTGCGGCATTGCTCGCCGCCGGACTCGGCTTGTCGCCGGTGGTTTCAGCCGTGGTCGTCGCTGGCGCCCCGTTGCTGGCCTTCCTGGTCCCGGAGCAGCGCCTGGTTCGGGCCTCTGAGCGCTGGCAGCAGGATCTGGCGCTGGAGTTGCCGGTCGTGGCTGAGCAATTGGCGATGTTGCTGAACGCCGGCTATTCGTTAGGAGCTGCCCTGGCCCGCCTGAGCGAACGAGGCCACGGTTCCGCCGCCCGCGACCTGGCTCTCGTTGTCAATCGGGTCCGGCAGGGGCTGTCGGAGGCTGAAGCGCTGCGAGAATGGGCCGAGGTGGCTCGAGTGGACGCCGTGGATCGACTCGTCAGCGTGCTGTCCTTACATACGGAGTCCTCCGACCTGGGTCGGCTGGTGTCGTCGGAGGCGCGCCAGGCGCGCCGGGACTTACATCGGCGGACAATCGAGTCCATCGAACGGCGAGCGCAGCAAGTCTGGGTGCCGGTTA
>CAWABU010000009.1:0-151306 GCA_963780345.1 uncultured Acidimicrobiaceae bacterium | reverse complement strand
CGGTTTGTCCGGATCGATGACCTTGGCCGACTGGATCATGGCGATCGCCTGGTCGGCGAGGTCCTTCGACAGGTGGTAGCCCTCCTCGGGCGTGGCCGGGGCCTCGATCTGGTTATTGTCCTGAACCAGATCGGGATACCACTGGTTCGACTCGCCGCCCAGGAAACCGTAGAACCGCTCGAAGCCGCGCCCGAGGGGCCAGCGGCCCTTGAATGCGGCGACCTTGCCCTCCTCGCCCGGTGTCAGGTGCCACTTCCCGACGCAATAAGAGCTGTTGTACCCGCGCTCGGCGAGCACCTCGGAGATGAACCTGTTCTCGAACGGGATCCGGGTCGAAATGCCGGGAAACCCCGAGCTGAACTCGGCGATGGTCGCCATGCCGTTGCTCGTGGCGTTGCGGCCCGTCAGCAACGACGAGCGCGACGGCGAGCACAGCGCCGTCGTGTGGAAGTTCGAGAAGCGCACGCCCATGTCGGCGATGCGGCGCATGTTCGGCGTCTCGACCGGCCCTCCGACCACGTCCATCGTCCCGTAACCGACGTCGTCCCACGCCAGGAACAGGATATTCGGCGTGCCTACCGGCGCCTTCGGCGCCAGGTACGGCGCCCAATCGGGCACCGAATCCCGGACGTCGACAGCGATCTTGCCTTTGGACTCCCTAGCCATGATCTACCTCGCTGATGGTTGTGCAGCCGGCTCCGGAGGAGCTCGGCGGGACAGAACTGTCAGGCCAAAGCCTTCGCCTTGAGCTGGGCGTACTCGGCGTCGTCGATACTGCCGCCGCCGCGGGCCCAAGATGAGTATGCATGCCGCCGAAGACGGTGGTGAGCAGCCAGATCCAGATGAGGAGCAGGAAGAACCACAGCATCGTCCATCTGCCCGACCCTCCATGCCAGGACCATCATCGTGCCTCTCTTCCGCACCCGGACCCTCCCGGCCGTCTGCATCCAGTATGCGGAGCTCGCAGAGGCCTGACATCACCCCGAGCTGGGTGATTCTGGCCCGAAATCACCCCGGTCAGGATGACGCTTCTCGTCCCGGCCGATGCGAGAGTCAGGAGACAGCTTCCAACCCGGTTCGGAGGGACAATGGCGGCGTTGCGCTATGAGGTCACGTTCAAAGGCGAAGCAAGAGCCGCGCTACGTGTTGCGTTCGAGGATTTCGCAGTGTCGGCGGGGCACGGCATCACCGTGTTGCGGTGTGACCTTCCCGACCACGGAGCCCTGCACACCGTCCTCAATCGGATCGAATCCCTCGGCCTCGAGCTCATCGACGTCCGGCTCGTCGCCGACGATAAGGAGTAGCTGCGTTCCATCGACATTTCACCCAGCCGAGGATGAGGAGTTCCGAGGGCATGGAACTGCTCGATCTGCTGGTGCCGTTCAGCGGATCCCCAAGCGGTGCGCTTCGGTAAGCGCGTCCTGACGCGACGTCACGCCCAGCTTCCGGTAGACCGCTTTGGTGTGGGTCCTGACCGTGTTGACGGAGATGAACAGCTCCTTGGCGATCTCCGACGTGGTAAGTCGAGACGTCATGTACCGAAGCACGATCACCTCGCGGTCGGACAGCGGCTCGACGAGGACGGCGCGGGCCGCAGGCTCCGGCAGCGGTAGAACTCGCTCCAGCAGCTCCAACACGGCGACCGCGAAATCGTCGAGGGGTGCCGAACGCAGCAGCCACCCGAGGCGACGAGCACACGGAAAGAGCTCCTCGGCGACGGCGAACGTGAAACCTTCGAGCCGGGCCGCATCTACGGCTTCGGCGAGCGACGCATCGGCGCCGCGCAGCACGGAGTTCGTCATCACAGCGGGCACGCAGCATCAAGACGTCGAGCCGCTCGCGGGGCGTCCCTGGATCACAGCGTTCCAGCGCGGCCAGCGCCGCGCCGGGTCGTGCGCTGCGAGGTCGAGGCGAGCCTCGAGCCGGCAACGACGCGGCGAAATCGGCAGGCTCCGCGTGATGGCCCGCGCTCGATCGCTGTCACCTTCAAGAAGTGCAATCCGGGCATCGAGCCCGTCGAGCACGGCGGGCAGCGGGCTGTCGACGCCAGGGGTGAGGAAGGACCGTGCTCCCGTCGACAGCTCCGTCGCGTCCTTGACGCGCCCGGTCGACAGCCACACACGAGCCAGGGAGGCTGCGCTGACCAGAGCGTGGGCGGGACTCGACCTCTCCACCATCATCATCGAGCGTTCGAGGTCATCCTCGGCGCGGTGCAGGTCGCCCCGCTCGAAGGATAAGCGACCGCGGGTCCGCAACGGCTCGCTCAGCGACGAATGGTCCTCCAGCGCGAGTTCCGTGGCGGTGGCCAGGGCCCTGTCGGCGAGCCCTCCCGCTTCGCGGAGCGAACCTTCTACACAGGCGACCCAAGACAGCGCGCCGCCGGTCATGATCTCGTCATAGACGACTCCCAGCGACCGCACCGTCCTGCTGCGGGCGGCCGCCTCGCGTGCGCCTTGAAAATCGTGAAGCCAGCCGCGGACGAGCACATCGAACGCAGGCGCGGCCCTCACGGTGGCGTCGTCGGAGTCCTGCGGGACGACTCCTTCCATCAGCGTGAGCACCCTGCGCGTGTCGCCTTGTTGCCCGGCGATATAGGCGCGCGCGCCACCATCAAGCGGCGGTGACCCGGGTCATCGAGTTGGTCCGTCTGGCGCATTGCCCTCTCGAGCCACCCTTTGGCGGAGGTCAGCGCCCCGGCCATGGCCAGCGCGGTTGCGATCGTCACCATGCGCCCGGCGTCGAGCGTCGCGTCGCCTCCGGCAACCGCGGTGACCAGCGCACGAACCGCGACCGCGCCCCCTCGAAGGAACACCTGACCGAGCTCGGCCTGGAAGAGCGCATAAGCCCGGTCGTCGTCCCCGGCCGCCAGCAGATGAGCGAGCGCAGGAGCGAATGCTTTCTGGCTCTGGTACCACTCGGCCGCCCGGCGGTGGGTGTCAAGCGCCCCGGCCCGGCTGGTCGCCCTGAGCTGGTACCGCAGCATGTCTCGAAACAGCTGGTGGTAGCGGTAGGTGTCACGGCCGGTCGGGACCACGAACAACGCCGAGGCATCGAGCAGCCGAAGCATCGTTGCCGCGTCGTCGTTACCCGAGACCGCCGCGGACGCGTCGGGATCGAGTTCGTCGAGGACCGATGTGCGTAGAAGAAATCGCTGCACGACCTCGGTCTGGCGCGCCAACACCTCCTCGACGAGGTAGTCACTCACGATCCGAAGACTGCCCGAGAACTCCGCAAGGAAACGGTCCGGATCAGCCTCGTCTCGCAGGGCGATCGCCGCCATCTGCACGCCGGCTGCCCATCCGTCGGCGCGTTCGGCGAGAAGTCTTGTCCCGTCGGTGGAAAGACGGGCGCCCAGCGCTCGCACCAGCTTGTCGACCTCGTCGGGCGACAGCCGGAGGTCGGCGGCGCGCAGTTCGAGACAGCGACCGTCGGCCCGCAGGCGGTGCATCGCGAGCGGCGGATCGCCCCGGCTTCCCGTCACCAGGCGCGAACCCGCCGGCAGATGCTCCACCAACCGGGAAAGGATGACCCTGGCCTCGCCCGCCACGTGCACATCGTCGAGCACGATCACGGCCGCTCGTTCCTCCAGCTCGCGGAAGATCGTGTCGACCACGAGCTCCAGGTCGGGATCCCGCTCGCCGAGTAGCTCCACCGCATCCAGCCAGCGATCGCCTTGCACCGCGTGGAGAGCGGCGGCGACATGCCCTAACAACACGACAGGATCACGGTCCCGTTCCTCACATGCGACCCACACCGCGCCTGGACATCGCTCGCCGATCCACGCCGCCAGTGTGATGCTCTTACCCGCGCCGGGCGGCGCCACCACCGCGGTCAACGGCAGCTTGATACCGCTGTCCAACAAGTCGAGCAGCCGGGGCCGGGCGACATGGAATACCGGCAGCGCCGGAACTGCCAACGGCAGGGGCATGCGGACTTCCCGCTCGAAGCCCACGTGCTCAACTTCAGCGAGTCCACGACATCGGCCGTCGTCAAGCACGCAAAGCCTCGCCGACCCCGGCGACGTCGACAAGAATGGCGTCGACCGGCTCTTCAACCATGACCCCTCCAGTCAGGCCGGACGAGCGCATCGACTCAGGCGCCGCTCAGGCCGACCGTGGCAGTCCGGTCCGTGGGCGTCCCGACAACCATGGGCCTCGACCGGAAAGCGGCGTCGGGATGCAGGGCCAGAGCAGGAGGACGCCCAGCGGGTCCGAGTCGCCGGCGGCAAGGGCCGGCCCACCATTCGGACCGAGGGCGATCACCGCCTACCACGATTCTCACCTCTGCTCACTCTCGCCGGTCGAATGGGGCAGCACGTCGACGGGAGCGGGCCATCTCTGTACCGTTTGCTGACAGGTCTTAGTACAGGTGCAACCGAGCTGGTGTGGAGGTGGTGTGGAGTTCATATGAAAAGCGCGGGGCCCTTAGGCGAGATCAGGTAGCCGAATCAGCTGCTGAAAAATGTGGGCGACAGGGCTCGGCGGCTTCGTGCTCCGCGTGGCCGGCAGGCGTGGGTCGATAGCCAGAAATGACTGCTCGGACGATCTGCCGCCGTCGTTCCGACTCCGTCACAGCCTCGAGCCCAGCGTGAACGGGCGCCGCACGCCTTTCATAGACGCCGTGGGACCAGTGCGACGACGTAGAATACGTTCTGGGCGGCTTTAGTGGTCTGTTCGGTCCGATTGCTGATCGTGCGTTGCAGCGAACTTCGACACTATCGCAGAGGCGCTCCTGGGATAGAAGCTATAGCTAGCCGACCGACACCCTGAGTACATGAGGGTTAAGTCTGGATTGGTCTCGGCTCCACTTGCCCGAGCGTGCCCAAGTCTGTCCCGCGAACGACACGGTACGCAGATGGTAGTTGTAGGCGTGTGCGACGGCCCAAGAGGCCGCCTGCCAGCCCGTTTTAGCGGTGACTGGAACCCCTAGGAGGTTCGCTCCCATTTCGTCGGCCATGGCCTGAGCGAGGGCTCCGGGAGTTGGGGCCGCCCCGCCGAAGCTGTTGAGGTGACAGGTGAGACCGGCGGCCACCTCACCGGTGAGGGCGACGGCAAGCGCCCGGGCTTCGTCCTCCCAGTTCGCGTATGCATTGCCCGCTGCGCTCAGCTGGACGGCCTGGGCTGCCTCGGCGACGGGCATTGTCTGCCATCCCGAGATGTGCGTCAGCCGATTGTAGAAGGCCGAGGCCGCGTAGACCGGATCGAGTAGCTGCGTCTGCGTTCCCCAGCCCTCGGACGGACGCTGCTGAAAGAGGCCGATGGAGTCGCGGTCACCATAGGGAAGATCCCTGAGCTCGGACTCTTGTAAGGCGGCCGCGAGAGCCACCGTCACAGCGTGGTCGGGCAACCGATCCTTGAAGGCAACCGCGCCGACAATCGCCGCGTTCTGGGCCTGCTCGGGGGTAATGGTGTACTGGTGCCCGGCAGCCCCGAGAACTGTGCACCCGGTTGCCACCGTTGATCTCGAAGACAGGGCGTTGAGCGCGCCAATCGTGCCGACCGCGGCGACCGCGATTGCGGCGACAATCATGAGGGGTCTCCGTCCTCGCCGGGTCCGCCGCCGTCGAGCGGGGAGAGGGTGACTGCCTGACATGGCGATCATGTCCACTTCGTTCATTGCCATCCAACTGTGACACGGAAATCTTCGAGCGGGGTAGCGCTTGGCCGGGGCCGGGCGCCCATGGGCGTAGCGTCGAACGCTCTGCTTCGTCACCCTGTCTTGGTAGGCGTTCAGACACGTGCAGAGTTGTCAACGCGAATGGGCGGTCCCAACTGGTGGCTCTTCGTGCCGGCAATCTGGTGGCTGTGGTTGAAGCTACCACCGGCTGACCTGGCGGGTCGGGCGCAGCAAAAGGCACCGATGGCGCGGTGGTGAAGCTCTCACCACAAAGGGGAGACGGTCAGCGGGGACTAGAGGGCGGCGGCCTGTGGTGTTGGGTTTTGGGGGTGCTCCCGGCGTCGCCGCCACAGCAGCCATCCGAGGACGGCGAGAATCACCGCACCTCCAACTGCGATGAGCACGTACCAGCCCGAGCTCAGACCGCCTGCCGGCGTGCCGGGTACGGTGATATCGGTGGCCAGGGTGTCGGCCACGGTGGCACCGGACCCGGCGGCGGTGTTGATTTGCTCGAGGTAGCCCTCGAAACTGACCAGAGGGCTGGAGCCGGGCACACTGGAGGCCAGGCTGACCTGGAAGGTGTAGGTCTGAGAGGATTTGGGGGCCAGGGTCCTGCCCTCCTCCGGGCCCACATAGGCCTCGATGTAGTCGCCGTTCGCGGTGGAGCCGCTCAGCGGTACGTCGCTGAAGGTGCCGGTGGGGCCGGTGGTGGAGTAGGACAGGTGCACCTGGCCGGCGTGCACGGTGGGGGACTTGGAGCTGCCGGGGAAGATGACGAAGTCCAACGCGGCGTTGGGGACCGGCTGGGCGGTGGGGTCGGCGGCGGTGATGGTGAAGGTGGCGGGCGGCCCACCGGCTTTCAGCGAGGTCGGGAAGGCGGCTTTGAGGGTGTCGGCGTGGTTTTGGGTGCTCCCCTGATAGATGACCGACTGGGCCGACTGCCCGCCCCCGGCCTCCACGGCCATCACCCAGCAGGCCACATTGTCCTTGGACGCCGTGTAGGTCACCTTGGCCTGTCCGCTGGCGTCGGTGTTCTTATCGGTGCTGCTCAGGGTGCCGCACCGTCCCGTCCCCTCTTCCAGGCCGACGCTGAAGTGGACGTGGTCGCCCACCACCACATTGTTCGCGGCGTCGGCCACGGTGACCAGGATGTCGGAGGTGGAGGTGCCATCGGCGGCCAGGGCGTTGGGGAAGGCGTCGGCGAAGACCGACCCCACCTTGCGGGCCTGCAGGGCCTTGCTGGTAGCGGTGCCTCCCGGCGCCGAGGCGGCGGAGGTGGAGGTGGGGCTCTGGGCTGATCCCGGGTTGGTGGCGGCACCTTCGGCCATTGCCTCGCTCTGGGCGCAGCCCTTACCAACGCCGTAGGCCGCGAAGGCGTGATTGCTGAACTCGGTCTGGGTGTAGTACTTCCCGCCGTTGATGACCTGGTTGTACTCGGTGCTACCGGGGTTGGACTCGTCCGTGGACCCCAGCGGCGGGCCGTAGGTCTGGGCGCACATGTCGCCGATCTCATGTCCGGCTTTATCGTTCCAGGCAATCTGAGAGAGAGGGTCGGTGATGGCCTCGTTGAGTTCGTGGCTCAAGGTGCTGACCATGCCGTCGGCGTTCAGGTTGCCGTTGGGGGCCTGACCGGCGTCGCAGGCGTCGCCGGATGGCGGGAAGGGCTGGTCGCCGTACACGGTCTGGTCGGTCCCGGACCCAAAGGCCCGGTGGTAGCCGCAGAACACGCTGGCCGAGGTGGTGCCGTCCGCGTCCATGGCCTCCACGCCCGGCGGCAGGAACACCGGGTAGAAGTGGGACAGGTCGGTCGGCAACTTCTGGCTGCTGGTGACCGCCGTCAGTTCCGTGCGAAGCTGGGCGTCGGTTATGCAGGCCGTGTAGCCCGAATCGACGTGGCAGCCACTGGCGGGCAGGCCGCCGTCGTCGACGATGGGGGTCCCGGCCGAGATGTTGTAGGTGACAGCCGTCTTGGTGCCGTTCATGTCTTGCGAGTATTCGGTGTCCACCGAGTACACGTTGTCGCTGGAACCGCTGGCGGCGGCCACGTCGGTGATGTAGCCATTGATGATGTCCTCGTAACCCGCCGGAAACTTGTATTGTCCGCCGCTCGGCTCCCAGTAAATCGGGGTGACGGACAGACCCCCGGCCTCGGTCAAGACCGGACCGCCGGTATAAATCAACGGAGGCACGCACCCGTCGCACACCTGCGGCTCCGGCGTGTTGCCACCACTGGAGCTGTTGGAGGTGTCAGCGCTCTGGTCAAGGATCTTCGAAGCCGCGTCGGCCCTGACCTGACCGGTCGCACCCACCCCCCAAGCGCACCACGCCACCACCGCCACCACCAAAACAGCCGACCGCCGCCGCGACCGCCCATGCCTGGCCGCTTTCTCCGCCACCGCCATCCCGGCTCACCTCCGCCGCCCGGCAAAGTGGATCTACCAGACCGCCGGAAAGAATCCTAGCGGATCGGTTGCAATATCGTCTCAACCGGGGCGGAAACCGCCAGGCTAACGCCGCTCTCTACTCGGGCGACCGCGAATCATCCGCATCCCTGAGTTTCACTCTTTCGGCATCGGCTCTGTGGCTGTGTTGAGGAGCGAGCTCGATTTTCGCGGATCCCACACATCCCGACAAAACTTATCTCGGTCCCAGCCCTGAAAATAGCGCACCAGAAATCCCCTCCTCTGCGAGGACCTCCGAGATCCGTTTGGCGTCCCGGAGGGGGACGGCGCAACCCGGGAATCTTCCATTTCCCGGCCTTTGAGCGGACCCCATTCGGCATCGTCGTCCGGGTCTAGAAAAGTGCGGTCGATGCGGAACGGTCCGGGAAGGAACACATGCTGGGCGACCGAGACCTCGCCGGCAGATGGTCCCGCTCTTGCTGTCATTGCCTCCTACCAGGGAGTTTTGTGTTCTCCGCTCTACTCTCCCGGGCACCGTCCGCTCTGCTAGAGTAGTGCTCAAGGAGAGGTGCGAGAGCGGCCGAATCGGACTCACTGCTAATGAGTTGGCTTGGGAGACTGGGCCCGAGGGTTCAAATCCCTCCCTCTCCGTGGGCCGCTGTCTATGTCTGCTGCTGACGGTGCACCAGCCAGGCCCGAGCCTGGTCTCTCGGACGGATGACCACATTGTCGATGTCGACGTGGCTCGGTCGAGTGGCGGTGAAGGCGATCACCTCGGCGACGTCCTCCGCCGTGAGCGGAGTCACCCCCTCGTAGACGGCGGCCGCCCGCTCGGCATCCCCGTCGAACCGGACCAGCGAAAACTCCGTTTCCACCATGCCCGGGTCGATCTGGGTAAACCGCACTGGCCGGCCGACGAGCTCAAGGCGGAGCACGTCCATGACGGCGCGGGTCGTGTGCTTGGCGGCGTTGTATCCGGCACCACCCGCATAGGGTTCGAAGGCTGCAATCGAACCGAGCGTGATCACGTGGCCGTCGCCGGATTCGATGAGGCGGGGGAGCAGGGCCCGGGTCATGCGCAGGGTGCCGAGGACGTTGGTGTCATACATGGTCTGCCACTTCTGCTCATCGGCATCGAGGACGGAGTCGAGCCCGAGCGCCCCGCCGGCGTTGTTGACCAGCAGTCGGCACGCACCGAATTCTCCGCAAAACTTGTCCACGGACGCGAGATCCGTCACATCGAGCGGCAGCGCACGCGCTTGCCCGTCGAGCTCTGACGCCAGTGCTTCCAGCCGGTCGAGGCGCCGGGCGCCCATGACCACTTCGAAACCGGCTGAGACGAGGGCCCGGGCTGTCGCGGCCCCGATCCCGCTCGAAGCGCCGGTGACGACCGCTGTGCCTCTGTTGTCCATAACCCGGGCAGATTACTTGTCTCCGGCGATCGTCGACCGGCTGGACGAGCCGGGCGAGCCGGTCGCATGCCCGCGAAGGTTGACCGGCGAGAAAGATTTTAGGCGGGTGCCGCGGGGACGGGCTGGCGGGCGGAGCCATGGATAGGTGACGACGGAAGGTACACGGAGGGCCAGGACCCCCGGCAGCCAGTTTCGGCGGCGAGTCGGCGCGAGTGCTAAGCAGGTTCGATGGAAACACGCCAGATCGGCTCGCTCGAGGTCACGGTTGTCGGGCTGGGTACGAACAATTTCGGCTTCGGAATGTCCGGCGAGGCGGTGCCGCCCGTCGTCGATGAGGCCTTGAATCGCGGGATCAACTTTTTCGACACCGCCGACGCTTACGGTGCCAGCGAAGAACGATTGGGCCAAGCCCTCGGATCGCGACGGGACCAGGTGCTCATTGCGACCAAATTCGGCAGCCCGGTCATGGGCGAGGAGGGCACCGGTGGCGCCCGCCCCGAGTACATCCGCGCCGCAGTCGACGCCAGCCTCAAACGCCTCGGCACCGACCACATCGACCTCTACCAACTGCACCGCCCGGACCCGGACACGCCGATCGGTGACACCCTGGAGGCGCTGGCCGAGGCCGTGGCGGCCGGCAAGGTGCGGGAAATCGGATGCTCAAACTTCAGTGCAGCCCAACTTCGCGAGGCGCACGCCGCGGCGGGCGACGGTCCGCACTTTGTGAGCGTACAGAATCAGTTCAACCTGTTGCAGCGGGGCGATGAGGCCGATGTGATCCCGGTGTGCCAGGAACTTGGCATTGCGTACCTCCCCTTCTTCCCCCTGGCCAGCGGTTTGCTGACCGGCAAGTACCAACGGGGCGTGAAGCCGCCTGAGGGGACGCGCCTGCAGCGCTGGGGCGATCGGGCCGCCGGCGTGCTTACCGACGAGGCCTTTGACCAGGTGGACGCGCTCACCGCGTGGGCGGCTGCCCATGGCCATAGCCTGCTCGACCTCGCCTTCGCCTGGTTGGCGGCCAAGCCGACGGTGGCGTCGGTTATTGCCGGTGCGACCAAGGTCGACCAGGTCGACGCCAACGTGGCGGCCGGCGACTGGTCACTTTCGCCGGAGGAGGTCGTTGAGGTGGACCAGCTCGTCGCCACAAAGTGACGACCGGGCGGGCGGCTTCGCCGAGGGGACAATCGTCCGTCTGATCGCTCGCCAGGCCCGTCCTGCCAGCGGATATCCGTCCCCGTAGGCGACCGGCACCCACCCGCCACATGACCTCTTGCGTCCCTCCCTTGGCCGCGTAGAATACTGGTTCGGACGCCCAGCGTGTTCAAGGTTGAGTGTTGCTCTACGGGCCGCGCCGAGCACGCATTGCGGGAGGAGGGACCCGGGGCAGGAGATGGGGTATACGTTCCCGACACCGGCGGCTGGCACGACCTTGCGCTTGGGGGCAAGACGCTCGCAGATCGCGGGCTTACTGCTCATTCTGGCGGCCGTGGTGCTGATCGCCGGTGGGGGCACGGCCTCCCGGGCCGGCCGGACCGAAGTCGTCTCACCGGGTCCGTCGGCTGGCGCCAGCTTGAAAGCCGCCTCGGCCTCCCCGCCGGCACCCGCCGGCCCCGCCAACCTTGCCGAGCTGGCCGCCCCGCTCGTCCTGACCAGCCCCTGGTCGGCGCCCTCTCCAACGCTCTCGGCGATGTTGGCCCGCCGTCGCCGTCAGGAGGAGCGGTTACCTCGACGGGTGCTGCCCGACCGGCCCTCCCGCGGCGGCTGGCGGCGTCCTCTTCCACCGCTCCGGCTTCCACTGCCCCGCCTTCCACTGCCCCGCCTCCTACCGCCCCGCCTCCTACCGCGCCCGCCTCCTACCGGCCCGCCTCCTTCCGGCCCGCCTCCCACCGGCCCGCCTCCCACCGCCGCAACTGCCCGCCCCCTGGCCACGAGCTCGCCGGCGGCCGCCGTCGTTCACGAAGGAATCGCTACCCCGGCCCGGCCGGCTGCCCGGTCCGCCGGCCCGCCCGCCTCACCCTGCGCGGCCGCGATCTCCGCCGTTGAAGGCCGCGGGCTGTTCCCGGCCACCGGCTTCGTCGTCGTCTGCCCGGGCTACGCACTTGGGCACGAGGGCATGACCTGTATGAACGTGGCGGGGGTATGTCCTGGCGGACGCGAGATCGTCATTCACGATCCGCAGCCGTTCGTGGTGGCCAACGAGTTCGAGAACAGTCGCATCTTCTCCGGGAGTCCGGTGCGCTGCCGTGTGATTGACTGCGGCAGCTCGGCCTATGGGTACTGATCGCCATAGGCGTTCGCCGGTTGTCAGGGTGCGAAAATGGAGGCCTGCGACGCCGGCACCGCGAACTCGTGCCTGCTTGTCCGCTCACGGCACTCATCCATAGGCCGCCCGCCCGGTTCTAAGGAGCCCCCGCCCTCTCAATTCCTGGCCGGAGGCGATCCAGCCGACCGGGCGCTCACCGGCGGCGAGCCGAACCCGCCCGGGGCTCTCCTCGGCCCCTCGGCCGCCGACCCGGATCAGGTACGCCTCGGGCCGCTTCCCCGGCGCCCGGGGGCAACTCGCGATTACTTAACGGTAACTGGTGAGTCTCACACCTGTGACACAACGTTCGGGCTATAGTCCGAGTCGTGTCCAACACCTTCGCCTCCAGGCGGTCCGCCAACCGGCGCCGGCGCAGCGAGGCCCGCGAGCAGATCCTCGACGTCGCCCGCCGTGAACTCAGGATCAAGCCCTTCCGGGAACTGAGTGTGGACGAGCTGATGCAAGCCACCGGCCTGAGTCGCACCGCCTTTTATCGCTACTTTCCCGACCGCGAGGCGGTACTCGTCGACCTGCTCGAGGAGGTATGGGGCGCCCTGGCCGAAGCGCGCGACGTTGAGGTGGCAACCGAGGGGATCGCCAGCGCCGCCTCGATGGCCGGTCTGAGCGAGCTGCTCGCCGAAAACCGCCACGTCTTGAAGGCCATCGCTGACGCGGCACCGGGCGATGAAGATGTCGAGCAGGCCTACCGCAGCTTCATGCACTCGTACTGGATCGAGGACCTGACGGCTCGGATCGTCGACGCCCAGGAGCAGGGGCTGGCCGCCGGCCTCGATCCTGAGCTGGCTGGAGAGGCCCTGGGCTGGATGGCGGAGCGGCTGGTCACCCAGTCCCTCGATAGGGATGCCGACCAGGTGCTCGACACGATCATCGCCATCGTCGCCAAATGCATCTTCAGCAGTAGCGGTCCTGGTGGCAGAGCGCCGGCGGCCGGCGCGGCCGGGTCCGAGGGAGGCGCTTCGGCCGAGGCGAGCTCACCGGCGGCCGTGGAGTCCGGAGCGGCGAATGGTTCGTCGGACGGCGAGGAAACTGCCATGGCTCCGGGTGGCGAGCCGTCAGTGGCCGGACGCCCGGCGGGCCACCGGCGGGCGGCGACCAGACGCAGCGTCCCGGAGGCGGGCTCGGACCGGGGCTGAGCTGCTGAGGCGGCCCTTTTCTGCCTCGAGATGCCGGTCGGGTCGCCAGTCCATAGAAGAGCCTGGCTAGATGGTTTCTCGCCGCCGGGCAAACCGGCCCACTGGCGGCCGCCCCTCTACTCACCGCCTCGTCAGCCACCGGGAAGTGGAATCGTGTCGAAGTAGCACCTGGTCGATGGGGGTCTATCGGTTGGCGCTGGCTGGCTCAGGATCGGCGCCGGACTAGGTTGCCGACAATGACCACCAGGGACAAAGTCGAGGCCTTCCTGGCCGAGCCACGCAACGTCATGGTGGCCGGAGTCCGCAAGGACGGCCGGCCCCATGTCACGCCAAATTGGTTCTACTGGGACGGCGAACGTTTCTATGTGTCCACCACCCGCAGCCGGGTGAAGTACGCCATCTTCCGGCGGGATCCCCGCGCCGAGCTGGTTGTCGACGACTCGACCGGTTTCCGTACCGTCCTCCTGGAGGCCACCGTCGAGATCCGCGAGGACCTGGACGCCGAGCTACCCAGATTCCGGGCTATCCGGGAGAAGCACGGTATGAGAGTGCCGAGCGACCAGGAGCACCTGGAGGGCTTGACCAAGGAGGGTCGGGTCCTGCTCGCCATCACGCCGGTGAGGCCGGTCGAGACCTGGACGACCTGGGGCCTGGAGTGACGACCAGCTCCGGATTGGTTCCCAAATAACCCCCTGGGGCGCCCGTCGGCATCAGCCCCAGTAGTGAAGTCCTGATCAGCAGCGTTACAGTCCGTCGGTGGGCATTCGAGCGAGGGAGGAATCCTCGGGTTGCACGCCCCGGCGGCCGGAGGAGAGTCGCGCCTCACCCGGTGACGGCCCGGTCTCGCGGTGACATCTCGAAGGCCGTTGCAGGTCCTGGGGGCGCTGTTGATCCTGTACCTGGCTGTCCCCGTGGTGGCCTTTCTGGATCGCTTCGCATCCTCGGATAACCGGGGGTTTGATGTGCCGGGCTTGGGGCCGGCCCTGGTCGTCTCGCTCAAGACGGCGACCATCTCGCTGGTGATCAGCACCCTCTTCGGTGTTCCCCTCGGTCACATGCTGGCTCGCAGCCGGGGGCGGGTCGGCACCATCGCCAGCGTGGCGGTGCAGCTACCGCTGGCCCTGCCACCGATCATGAGCGGCATCCTGCTCATCTACCTGATCGGTCCTTACAGCTTCCTGGGTCGGCATCTGGACGGGCAGCTCACCAACTCGTTAGCCGGCATCGTGATTGCCCAGACGTTCGTGTCTGCCCCCTTTGTGGTCATTGCGGCCCGGTCGGCCTTCGAGGCGGTCGACCCCGCCCTCGATGGTCTGGCCGCAACCCTCGGTCACCGGCCTCTGGCCCGGTTTTGGCTCATCGACCTACCGGTGGCCTGGCCCGGTATACGGGCCGGAATGGTATTGACCTGGTTGCGCGCCTTCGGCGAATACGGAGCGGTCATTATCGTCGCCTACCACCCGTTCAGTCTCCCCGTGTACACGGAGTTCCAGTTTTCTGCGACCGGGCTTCCGGCCACACAGGCGCCGACTTTTCTCGCCCTGTGCTTCGCAGCCGTGGCGATCCTCATCAGCCGTCTCGGTTGGTCGCGCCGACAGCGCAGGAAGTCGACTCCCGCTTCGGCCGCTGCCCCTCCGGGCGTCACGCCGACCGCGATGAGCTTCGACCTCGATACCACGGTCGGCACCTTCCGTCTGCAGGTCGCTTACCAGGCCGCCGGTCACCGCATTGCGATCGTCGGCCCGTCCGGTTCGGGTAAGTCGATCACGTTGAAAGCCCTGGCTGGATTGGTGCCGGGAGCGGGCACTGTGAGGTACGGCGACGCGGACGTGAGCGATATCCCTCCGGAGGAGCGGCGGATCGGTTACGTGCCCCAGGGGCTCGGAATGATTCCGGGCCGAACGGTCTGGCAACAGGCGATGTTCGCCGTCGATGCGCTCCCCGCCCGGGCCGCCTGGTGGCTGGGAACGCTTCACCTGGAGCAGTTGCTTGACCGGATGCCGGCACAGCTATCAGGCGGACAGCGCCAGCGCGTCAGCCTGGCCCGCGCCCTCAGCCGTGACCCTCAGGTGGTCTTCCTCGATGAGCCATTCTCAGCCCTCGATGCGCCCGTCCGCCACGAACTGGTCCAGGAAATGCGCCGGCTTCAGCAGCAGGCCGGACTGTCCACGGTGCTGGTCACCCACGATCCCGATGAAGCGGCCATGCTCGCGGATGAGATATTGATTATCGGCGATGGGCGCCTGCTCCAGGCCGGACCGTGCGCCGAGGTGTTCCGGCGGCCGGCGTCGCCGGCGGTTGCCCGTCTGCTACGCGTCGACAACCTTCTGGCCGGCACTGCAGTCGGAGATGGCCTGATCGATGTCATCGGGCAGCCGCAACGGTTGGACCGATGCATCGTAACCAACACCGACCTGCCTCCCGGAACTGCAGTGCTGTGGTGTGTGCGGCCCAACCAGGTCGTCATCGGAAGCGACGGTCGTTACCCCGCTCGGGTCACCGACGTGATTCAGCTGGGGACATCGGCACCGGTCACCGTCCGGCTGGAGGATGGTCCTGAGCTTCGGGCCTGGATGCCGAGTTCCGGACATCTCGAGGTCGGCGACCCCTGCGCGGTCAACATCGAGCCTGACGCGGTGAGCGTCTGGGCCGCGCCCGGACCGGAGGACCTCTCACCCGCGCTGGAGGCATCCCGCGCCTCGGCCGATGAGCGGCCGTCCGTACCCCGGGTCTGGTGATCGGTGGGCGAGCGGCTCCGGCCCCGCCCGCCTGGCCGAGGCCGTGCTTTACTCCACCCCCTGATCTCTCTTAGAGTGGGTGGACTGTCACGATGGGGAGCCGACCAGAGCCGCAAGGCGTTCGTCGCTCGTCGGCGTGATGACCATTTGAAGGAGGGACGTGGCCACGAGAACCCCAGCAGGCCCGCCGTTCACAGCCTCGCCGTTGCTGCGCCGGTTTGATCCGCCCGGCTCTGCTGGCTGGGGGTCCGGATGGTGCTCTCCCGGTGACGGCTGATCCAGGCTGGCCGGTACCCCCCCGGCGCGTGCGGGTGGGGATTGTCGATGATTCTTCCCAGATCCGGCTGCTGTTGCGGCGATTTTTGGCCGCCGATGATCGTTTCGAGTTTGTCGGTGAGGGTGCCAACGGGAATGACGCCATCGATCTGGCCTCCACCGGCGCCCTCGACCTGCTGATCCTGGACCAGCAAATGCCCGGTCTCACCGGGGTCGAAGCCCTTCCCGAGATCCGCCGCGTCGCCCCTACCACCGCGGTCGTGCTCTACAGCGGCGAATCCGATCGGCACCTGCCGGGTCGGGCCTTGGCTGCCGGCGCCGTCGCCGTCCTCGAGAAGGGCACGGTGGGAACCTCGATCGTCGACGGGCTGGCCGAGATTCTGCTGGGGCACCTGGCCAGTCCTGACGCGGAAGTCGAGATCCGGCTCGGTCCGGTCGACGCCGGGGCCGCCCGCGTGTGGGTGAACAACACGTCCCTCATCGTCGCTGCCGTACGCGCCCACCCGGAAGTGCTCGACGAACCCGTCCCCGACGAGGTCCTCGATCAGTTCGTCACGTTGCTTGAGACCTGGCGGACTCTTGCCAGCGCCACCGACGACTTCTACTGGACCGGCCGCGGCGACGCGCTTGACGTGGAGACCCTGGTCGACTGGTGGGCCAAGGTGGACCGCCTGACGCCCGAGCAGTTGACGGCGCTGGGGGTCCATTGGTCACCCCCCGAAGGCGAGCCTTTCTTCCGGGCCCTGACCGCGTGCGTCATGAACGCCATTTCCGCTCGCCGCGACATGGAGGCGCTCGTCGCGGTGCTCAAACATCAATGGACCGAGAGCGGCGATCCCTGACCCGTCGATTCGTGACTGGTGCCAACGCGCTCGAGACGCCCTCGAGTACGCCAAATGAGCGCCGGAGCATCAGGTCGAGTAGACAAGGGGCACCATGACGATCGACACCGCGGCAACAGACCATTTGCTCTCCACCACGCGCGCCGTGCGCAAGCGACTCGACCTGGACCGCCCGGTCGAGAAGTCGGTGATCCTGGACTGCCTCCGTCTCGCCGTCCAGGCTCCCACTGCCAGCAATGCCCAGACCTGGCGCTGGGTGGTGGTGACGGACCCGGACAAGAAAGCTGAGCTCGCTCGGATATATATGGAGGGTGGCGGTGAATACCTCAAGACGGCGGCCGCCAACGCCACGGATCCCCAAACCAGGCGAGTTTATGAGAGCGCCGTCTACCTGAGTGAGAACCTCGGGCGCGTCCCCGTACACGTCATTCCCTGCATCGAAGGCCGGGTCGACAACGCACCCAACCCCCTGGCCGCATCAATGTACGGCTCGATCCTCCCCGCGGTATGGAACTTCATGCTGGCCTTGAGGAGCCGGGGGCTCGGATCGGCATGGACCACTCTTCACTTGTTCAAGGAAAAGGAAGCGGCCGCGCTACTCGGTATCCCCGATGACATCACCCAGGTGGCGCTGATCCCCGTGGGCTACACCACCGGAGGCGATTTCAAACCGGCCACCCGGCCTCCGATCGAGCACGTCACCTACTGGGACACCTGGGGATCCATGCAATAGACCAGTATCTGCGCTCGCTCAGCAGGCCCGTCTGACTAATCAATCTTCAGCATCGACCACTCGGACGGATCTGCTTGCTCCGGCGCAGCGCTGGAGGTATCGAAGGGCGCGGCGGGCGACAAGAAGCGGGGCCGGCCCGTGATGGCGTGAAGGCTCAGGATCACGAGAATGCTCTCGATGAAGAGGGCGGCGACGCCCAACATCTCGGACCAGTTCCCGACATCCGTATTGTCAAACGGGGTCGAGACCAGCCGGGTGAAGGCATAACCCGCGATCGCCAGCAGGTTGAGCATTCCTACCTGAGCCCAAACCAGTCGGTCGGACCGGTACAGCAACTGGGCCGCAACGGCAAGACAGGCCAAGCTGAGCAGGACGAAGGCCGCACCCAGCCACGGCGTTTCCTCCGTCGTGGGCACGACCTGGGAGAAGTGAATCACGGCTACCGCGCCAAGGCCCGCGATCGCCGTCGACTGGAGCACCGTCTCAGCCGGGCGCGGCGAAAGGGACGTTGTTGATCGGGACATCTTCTGCATAGGGCTACTCCGTCGCTAGTCCTGAACGTTTTACGCATCCAGCCCCCGGCAGGGATTGCCCGCTACCGGCTTTTTGTGACGGACTGATGGCGCGCTGGATCGCCCGAACGAAGCGAAGTGGCGGCGCTGGCACGTGGACTCCTGGCCGACGGCATCGGGCCATCCCACCGACGCCGGAAGGCCCGAGCCAGGATGCGCGGCCAGGCCTCTTCTTGGTCGGCCGACTGCAGTTTACGTATGGCGGACGCTCATGCCCCCGTCAACGACGAGGGTGGCGCCGTTGATGAAGCTCGACGCCGGCAGGACGAGCGACAGCGTGGCGTGGGCGACCTCCTCGGGGTCGCCGTAGCGGCGCAGCGGCACCCGGCGGCGCGCATAAATCTGTTTGGCCTCCTCGGGGATGGCCTCGGTCATCCCGGTGCGGATCGGCCCGGGACAGATGGCGTTGACCGTGATGCCGGCGCGCCCGAGCTCGACCGCGAAGGATCGGGTGAGGCCGAGCACGCCGGTCTTGGTGGCCGCGTAAGGAGCCAACCCTCCGGTCGTCACGATCGCCTCGGTGGACGCAATGTTCACCACCCGGCCGCCCTGGGAGCTCTCCAGCAGGTGTGGAAGCGCGGCCCTAATCAGCCGGGCGTGGGCGGTCAGGTTGACCGCTACCGTCCGTTCCCAGGCCTCTTCGAACTCGGATTCTTCCGCCTCCGCGCCGGCCCGCATCGAGATCCCGGCATTGTTGATGAGGATGTCCACGCCCCCGAAGCGCTCGGCCACCTCGGACACCATCTGCCGGATTTGGGTGGCGTCGCTGACATCGCAGACCCATCCCTGCGCCTCACCTCCGGAGTCGACGATCTGCTCGACGACGGCGTTCACTCGATCGGCTCCGATGTCGACGACCGCCACCTTGGCCCCCTCGTCCCCGAACAAGAAGGCGGTGGCGCGTCCCATCCCGCTGGCCGCTCCGGTCACGATGGCGACCTTGTCGGCGATCGACCGGGACAGGTTCGACAGGCGACGTCGCTGGCTGCTGTCGGCCATGGTCGCGATACCTACAGGCCCAGTTGGCGGGCCGCACCGCCGTCGACGCGAAGGCAGGTGCCGGTAATCCACTCGGACGCCTTGCCAGCGAGGAACAGGGCCACCCCGGGGAAATCCTCGGCGTAGCCGGCCCGACCCAGCGGGGTTCGCTCGGCGTTGGCGAGGGTCTCTTCGGACCAGGCCTTGGAAATGTCCGTCAGGACCGCGCCCGGCAAGATGCAGTTCACGCGGACCTTGGGTCCGAAGGCATCCGCGAGAGCGACCGTCATGGCGTTGAGGCCCGACTTCGCCATCGCGTAAACAATCTCGTTACGGCTGGCGCGGATCGATCCGACGGTTGAGACGTTGATGATGGAACCGCCATCGTGGTCCATCATGTGGCCGCCGAAGCGGAGGCTGAGGGCGAACGGTCCCTTGAGATTGACCGACGAGACCTTGTCGTAGTAATCCTCAGTGATGTCGGTGACCTTCGGATAGAGCGGCGACATGCCCGCATTGTTGACCAGGATGTCGCATCGGCCGAAGGTCTCGAGGACCTGGTCGGCCAAGGCGTTGCAGTCGTCCCACCGCCCAACATGGGTGCCGACGGCCAGGGTCTTCCGGCCGGTCTTTTCTGCGATCTCGGTCGCGACCGCTTCACAGTTGTCCAGCTTGCGGCTGGCGATCACGACATCGGCGCCGTGCTCGGCGTACGCAAACGCGATCGCCTTGCCAATCCCTCGACTCCCACCAGTGATCACGGCAACCCGGTCGGTCAGATCAAGCAGCGGGTCCATCGAATCTCCTTCGTCCCAGCTCCGTGGGGTCATCGTCGGCTCGTCTTCGACCACCTTAGGGTCCGTCTTCCGGGGTCGGAAAGTCGACGTCGCCGGCGCCACGAGGGAGAGGGACTCAGGCCGCCGAGAGTCGGGCCGCCAGTGGCATCGCCGCCGCGGCACCGGACGCTGGGCCCCGACATGCGATCTCGACCCGACTTTTAACCAAGCGTTAAATGACCGGCAGTGACCGAACGCCGCCGCCCGAGGGATACTTCGGACCATGCCCACCTCATACCGCGATCTCTCCGATGAGGGACTCATTGCCTTCGCCACGGCGCTGGCCCGAACCCCGAGCGTGTCGGGAACCGAGGGCGCGGCGGTCGAGCTGACCGCCGTCGAGCTCCGACGACTGGGCTTCGATCAGGTTGACATCGATGAGGCAGGTAACTGCGTCGGGATCATCGGAGGGCCCGTCGAACGGCACGGGGCGACGTTGCTCGTCGATGGCCACATCGACTCCATCCCCCTCCATTCGGAGGAGCGCTGGAGCGTCGATCCCTTTGGCGGGGTCGTGGCCGGCGGGAAGCTGTTCGGCTTGGGTATCTGCGATCAGAAGGGTTCGATCGCCGCCGCCGCCCATGGCCTGGCCGCCCTCTTTGCCGACCCCGTACTTCGCCCGCCGGGCCGGGTGGCGCTGGTGGCGAGTATCAACGAGGAGGACATCGAAGGCGCCGCCCTGGCCGGGGTCGTGGATCGGCTGCAGCCCGACTGGGCCGTCACCAGCGAACCGAGTGACACCCGCTTGTGTATCGGACAGAGGGGCCGTAGCAAGATCGAGGTGACGATCACTGGCCGGGCCTGTCATGCCGGCCACGCGGCCGAGGGGGTGAACGCGGCCGAGGCGCTGGCCGTCATGGTCGCCGCCGTGCGGAACCTGGAGCACCCCACCCATGCCCGCCTCGGCCGGCGGGACATCACCTGCATCGACGTCGAGTCGTGGCCTCACCCGTCGGTGTCGACGGTGCCCGGAAGAGCCCGGGCCCGCTTCGACTGCCGGTTCCCGCCCGGCGAGACATTGGATTCGCTGATCCAGACCCTCGCCGGTGCCGCCGAGTCGGCGTGGGTGTCGTGGCCGGAAGCCCCGCAGATGGAGATCAACGTGGTCACCGCGGAGTTCGAGACCTGGCGAGGCGCGAAATTCACCGAGGACGAGTTCGAGGCGGCCTGGTGGACCGATGAGCACAGCATCCTGGTGCGCCGGGCCCAGGCCGGTATGCGGGCCGCCGGTCTCAATCCTGAGCCGACGCACTACTCGTTCTGCACCAACGGGTCCTACCTGTCCGGGGTGGCTGGCATCCCGACGGTCGGGTTCGGGGTGGGGGAGGAGCACATCGCCCACCAGGTCGACGAGTACGTGACCCTCGAATCGCTGCGGCGGGGCGCCACTGGCTTCGCCGCGATCGCCCGCTGCCTGCTGACGGAGGAGGATCACCGATAGCCGGGCGTTTGATCGTTGCTGGCGGCACCGTCTTTGGACCGGCGGGAATCCGGCGGGCCGACGTCGTGGCAGAGGGCGAACGGATTGTCGCCATTGTCGACCGGGCTGCGCCCAGCCTGCGGGACCGGGTGGTCGACGCCAGCGGGATGTGGGTCCTGCCCGGCTTGATCGACGCCCATGTGCACCTCAACGACCCCGGTCGGGACCTTTGGGAGGGCTGGGAGACGGGTACCGCGGCGGCCGCCGCCGGCGGGGTGACCACCGTGGTGGACATGCCCATCGATTCGGACCCTCCGACCCTCACCGCCGCCGCGGTCGGGGCCAAGCTGGACGCCGCCGATCATCGAGCCAGCGTCGACTACGCCCTGTGGGGTGGTCTGACGCCTGACAATGTCGACCGCGTCGGCGAGCTCGTCGATTGCGGGGTGGTCGGTCTCAAAGCTTTCGCTTGCCCTAGCGGCTGGGACGACTTCCGCCCGGTCGGCATCGACGATCTCAACGCCGGCCTGGCCATGGCCGGCCGCGCTCGCGTCCCGCTCGCCCTGCATTGTGAGGACCCCGCCCTCTTTGTCGACCGCGCCGGGCCGCGGCTGTCGCAACAGCGTCCGCCCGGCGCGGAGACCGCCGCCGTCCAGATGTTGTGCCGGCTGGGTCGGGCGCACCGGGCTGCGGTGCATGTCGTCCACGTTTCGTCAGCCGCGGCAGCCGTCGCAGCGGCCGAGTACCACGGTGCCACCGTCGAAACGTGCCCTCACTATCTCCTCCACGTCGAAGCCGACGGGTCAGGGCCCGACGACAGCCTGCTGCGCTGCTGCCCGCCCATCCGCGACGAGGACAACCGCAGAGCCCTATGGCGGGCCGTCGAGTCCGGTCTGGTCACCTCCGTGGCCAGTGACCACTCCCCGTGCCTTCCGGAGATGAAGAAGGCGGACCCTCCGTGGGCCGGTGTGGCCTCGCTCGGCCTGAGCCTGCCGCTGCTCCTTTCGGCGCCGGAGCTGTCCGGGCGGCCGGAGGTGGCCGTGGCGCTCATGACGGGCGCCCGCTCGTTCCTGGCGCTGCCCGGCAAGGGCGAGCTGGGCCCGGGCGCCGACGCCGACATCGTGCTGGTCGAGCCCGACGCGGAGTGGAGGGTGGACGCCGCGGCTGTCCATCACCGCTACCCGGCGACGAATCCTTACCTGGGCTGCACCCTGCGGAGTCGGATCCGGGCGACGTTCCTCCGCGGCCAGCTGATCTATGACTCCGAGACCGGGTTGTCCCCCGGGCAGGGCCGCTGGATCCGGCGGGCGAGCAACCCCAGGACCTCGTAGGCCATGCTGGCCGCGGCCAGGGCGGTCAGCTCGGCATGGTCGTAAGCGGGCGCCACCTCGACCACATCGGCGCCCACCACGCTCAGGCCGTCCATAGCCCGGAGCAGCAGCTGCAGCTCCCGGCTGGTGAGACCGCCGGGCTCGGGGGTGCCGGTGCCGGGGGCGTGGGCCGGGTCCAGTACGTCGACGTCGATGCTCACATAAACCGGACGAGCACCCACCCGTCGGCGAATCCGTTCGCTCGCCGCGGCCACACCGCCGAGTGCCACGTCGGCTGCGCTGACGACTTCGAAGCCGAGGGCGGCGTCGTCGGCGAGGTCGGAGCGGGCGTAGAGCGGGCTGCGGACGCCCACGTGGGCCGAGCAGTCCAGGTCCAGTAGACCCTCCTCGACGGCCCGGCGGAAAGGGGTCCCGTGGGTGTACGGCTCGCCGAAGTAAGTGTCCCAGGTGTCGAGGTGGGCATCGAAGTGGACCAGGGCGAGCGGCCCGTGCCGGGCGGCCGTGGCCCGGATGAGCGGGAGGGCAATGGTGTGGTCGCCCCCGATGGCGACGAGGGCGCCGGCCCGGCTCAGAATCTCCCGCGCCGCCGACTCGATAGTGGCAATGGCCTCCGATATGGAAAAAGGGTTGGCCGCCACGTCGCCGGCGTCGGCGATCTGCATCACGTTCCATGGCTCCACGTCCAGAGCCGGGTGGTAGGGCCGGAGCATTTTGGATCCGGCCCGTACTGCGGCGGGGCCGAAACGGGCGCCCGGCCGGTAGCTCACCCCCGAGTCGAACGGGACGCCCGCCACAGCCACGTCCGCCCGGCCGACCATCTCGAGGGTCGGCAGCCGGGCGAAGGTGTCTGGGCCGGCGTACCGGGGCACCAGGCGGCCGTCAGGGGGACCGACGAACTGGGGCTCGGTCAATCTCGCTCCTTCCAAGCTGTTCACGGAACTGCAACAAACCTGAACTTGAGTGTTAACGCACCGGGTATTAGATGGGACCGTCAGCGACTGAGCGAGGAGTATGCCAGAAGAAGTCACCGATCCCTGACTGACCAAACTGAGACGAACCTAGGGTTCCGCGCCCGCCACGATCACGTGATCCGGACGGTCTGGACCAAGAGGTAGACGGCAAGCTGCTGCTTGCTGACACGGAGGGATAAAAGCCCGGGAGATCCTCGTATCTCCCGGCTTTCTTTTTCGTACGCAAAATCGGGAGGCCTCGATGCAATCCAGACCTATGTCCCTGGGCGACCACGCTGCTCTGCTCGTGGTCGACATCCAACAGGGGGGAGCGGCGCCGCCGACCGAGTCGGGGATCGAAGTGATGGACGGCTACGCCGACATGGCCGCGACGGCCGAACGACTCGTCGCTGCCGCCCGCCGCTCCGGAGTTCCGGTGATTTTCATTCAGGAGCTGCATCGCCCGAGTGGGATCGATTTCGGCCGAGAGCTCGACGGGGCCGAGGGGGTCCATTGCGTCGAAGGCCGACCAGGGACCGAGCTGTGGCCGACCCTGCGGCCCGGTGACGGCGATTATTACGTGCCCAAGCGCCGCTACTCGGCGTTCTTCGGCACCGACATGGACATCCTGCTCAGGGGTCTGGGCGCCGACACCCTGATCCTGATCGGCAGTCTCACCGATGTGTGCGTCCACTACACGTTCGTCGATGCTCACCAAAGGGATTTCTTTGTCCGTGTCGTGGAGGACTGCGTGATCGGGTCGACGGTGGCTCGCCACCAAGCTTCGCTCGACGCCATGGAGTACTTGCAGCACGGGGCCCGCTGCCAGGCCGACGGCGTCCTGGCTGCGCTCGACACCCGTACCCTCACCACCGCCGCAACCGGAGGAATCCGTTGATGCTCAGCCGGATCTTCCACCTGCGCCGGGCCCCTCTGCTATCGCTGGTCGTCGTCGCGTCCTTCGGGATAGGCGCCTGCGGGTCCTCCGGCTCCCAGCCGGCGTCTCACGCCACGGGTGGGACCACCCCCGTCCCGGCCTCGTACCCGACCAGCCACACGTTGAATTTGAGCTTCCTGGAGGATCCCGGCCAGCCGCCCGACCCCGACGTGTACTACGCAGGTGAGGGACTGCTGCTGACGCGCAACATGTACGAGGGCCTGGTCCAGTACCAGCCCGGTACGGCCGACCGCAAGGTCATCCCGTCGCTGGCGACCACCTGGACCATCTCGCCCAACGGTCTGACCTACACGTTCCAGTTGCGCCCGGGGGTCAAGTTCCACGACGGCACGGCGTTTACCTCGGCCGCAGTCGAGCCCAGCTTCGCCCGGCGGGCCGCGGTCGACGGAGGGCCGGCCTATATGGTCAACGGAATCAAGAGCGTGGCCACGCCCGGCCCGTACACGGTCGTCATCACTCTCAGTCAACCCAGCACCTCATTCCTCGATTATTTGGCCGCCGCCTACGGACCGGTTATGGAGAGCCCGACCGCGCTGGCGGCCCACGCCGGATCCGACCACGACCAGACCTACCTGCAAACCCATGACATCGGTACCGGGCCATACACCCTGACCGAAGCCAAGGTCGGCGTGTCCTATCAGCTGCAGGCCTATGCCGGCTATTGGGGCTCGAAGCCCTATTACACGACGGTCAACCTGCCCGTGATCGATAGCCTCTCCACCGAGGAGATCGAGCTCAACAGCGGCCAGTTGGCCGGCATCCTGCACGACCTGACCACGACCGCAGCGGTCCAATACCAGAAGTCGTCGAAGTTCAGCTTCTACGAACTTCCGGTCTTCGAGAACGAGATGGTCTACGTGAACGAAAATAAGGGACCCTTCACGTCCCAGGCGTTCCGCCAGGCGTTCCTCGCAGGCCATCAACGTCCCCGCCATCGTGGCCGGCGTCTTCCCAGGTGGACGGGCCACCGTCCCGGACCAGATCTCGCCGGCCCACCTCCTGGACCCGCAATACGCCCACCAGACCATCAAGTACGACCCGTCCGCTCTGTCGAAGCTGGTATCAGCCCTGCCCTCCTCCCAGCGCAACATCGTGCTCGGCTACGACACCGGCGCACCCGACGACCAGTTGATCGCCGAGCAGATAGGCGCCCAGCTACAGTCCACCGGCCTCAACGCCAAGGTGGTGGGTGAGGAGACGTCGTCCATCTATGGCGCCGTCGGGTCGGTGAAGACCGCCCGAGGAGCGGCCGCTCCCAACGCCCTGATCGACTACTTCTGGCCCGACGCCGACAACCCGTACACCTGGACCCACATCAACTACGACCCGAGCGGGGGATTGGAGTACGAGGCCTGCAACGTGGCCGGCATGGAGTCCCTGGACAACCAGGCCGTCAAGACCGGGACCCTATCGATCTACAACCAGATCCGGGACCTGGTCCAGCAGAGCGGTTGCTGGCTCAACGTGGCCGACAAGACCGACACCATGGTCTTCCAGCCGTGGCTCCAGGGGGTGACCGCAGCCCACGTGGTCGCCGCTCCGGAGGCCCTCCTTCTGGCCAAGCTCTACCCGAAATAGCCACGCTCTACCCAACGAGGAGATCAGGTGAAGACCATCCTGGAACGCCAGCCGGAGAACGATGCGCTGGCCGACCGTCTGGCGAAGCAGGGCGTGCATTTCGCCTTCGCCTCTTTCGTGGACGTCACCGGCCGGGTCAAGTCCAAATGCGTGCCGGTTGCGCACCTGGCCGATCTGCTGGCCGGCCACGAGCGTTACACGCCGCGTGGCCTGGGTGACCTGGGCCGGATGACGCCCGACGAGGACGAATGCGTCGCCGTTCCCGACCCGGACACGCTCTGCGTCCTGCCGTGGGACCGCCGCTTCGCCCACATGGTCGCCGACCTGTACTTTGGCGGCCGGGAGCCGTTCGCTCTGTGCACCCGGTCCATCCTGAAGAACCAGATCGAGCAGGCCCGCTCCGCCGGCTTCGGGCTGGTACTCGGAGTGGAGACGGAGTTGTACGTGGTGGCCGAACCGGCCGCCGCATCCAGCTATCTCGAACCGGCTCGCCGGTCCGGCCGACTGAGGCCCACCCCCGGATACGACGTCGATGCCACGCTCGATCTGATGCCGTTCCTGGTGCCGATGGTCGACGCCATGAACGAGACCGGCTTCGGCGTCTTCAGCTTCGACCATGAAGGAGGGGACGGTCAGGTGGAGTTCGACTTCGCCGCCGCCCCCGCTTTGGAGATGGCCGACCGGCTGGCCCTGTTCCGGCTCATGGCCAAACAGATCGCCAAGCAGACCGGCCTGTTCGCCACTTTCATGCCGAAGCCTTATACCGAGGCGTGGGGTTCGGGCGCCCACTTCAACATGAGCCTCGTCGATGTCGACAGCGGCGGCAACGTCTTTCGCGACGCCGACGACCGCCGCGGCCGGGGGTGGAGCAAGACGGCTTATTCGTTTGTGGCCGGCATCCTCCGCCACGCTCCCGCCCTGGCCTCGATCTGCACCCCAACCGTCAATTCGTACAAGCGCCTCCAACCCCGCCTGAGCGACGGATCGGTCTCGTGGGCCCCCACCTACGCCGCCTACGGGGACAACAACCGGTCCTGCCTGCTGCGCCTCCCCCGCAACCGGCCGGCGGTCGAAAACCGCGGCGTCGATTCCGCCGCCAACCCCTACCTGGCCGCGGCGTTCCTTCTCGCCGCCGGGATGGAAGGCGTGAGTGCCGGTCTCGACCCGGGCGAGCCGGTCGAGGATCTGGTGTACGACTGGCACCGGGCGGGAGCCCGCCCCGGGGCTGCTCGCCTGCCCCGCAACCTGCTCGAGGCCATCGACGCCTTCGACGCCGACCCCCTGACCCGGCAGGTGTTCCCCTCCCAGTTCGTCGACGCCTACATCACGATGAAGACGCAGGAGTGGGACACGTATCACGCCCAGGTCTCCGACTGGGAACGGCGCACCTACCTCGAGATGTTCTGATGCAACCGCAAGCCCCTGCGGCCGTGGAGTGGGAACACCTGACCAGCCCGGAGGTCGCCACCCTTCTGGCCGCCCATCCCAACGAGATCGGGCTGCTCCCTGTGGGCGCCACGGAGCAGCACGGGCCGCATCTGCCGACCGGTACCGACACCATCATTGCCACCGGCCTGGCCCGGGGCGTGTCCGCCCGCACCGGGGCTTTGGTGCTGCCGGCATTGAGCGTGGCCTGCTCGTTCGGGCACGGCCGGCTACTGGCCGGGACCCTGTCGGTGGCCCCCGAGCTGCTGGCGTCGCAGGTGCGGGCCCTCGCCGACTGGGCCGCATCTTCCGGCCTGCGGCGCATCCTGGCCATCAATGCCCACATGGGCAACGCCTCCGGCCTCGGAGTGGCCGCCGACCATCTGCGGCTGGAACGCCCCGACCTGCGCTTCGGCATCGTCCACTGGTGGCAGGCATCGGCGGAGGTGGCTGCTGAGGCCGCCATCGACGGCGACGACGTCCACGCCAATCGGGCCGAGACGGCCCTGATGCTGGCCCTGGCCCCGAACGCGGTGCGGCGGGACCTGATCGGCGCCGCCGACGACGAGGACCGAACCGCGGGGCTGGCGTTCGGCTACACCGCCGCGTCGTTGTCGACCAACGGGGTCACCGGCCGCCCGTCGGAGGCGACCGCCGAACTGGGGGACCGCCTGGCCGCCGGCATCGTGTCCGCCCTGGTCGGCATCGTGGAACGGGCCCGGGTCGAGCAGCCGCCGCTGGTGGCTCACGCCCCCCAGCTGCCACCACCACCTGGCCCGCTGCTGGCCGGGACCCGATCCGGTGGACCGCCGTGCTGATGCTGCCGGGCCGTCACCGGCTGCCGGCTTCGACCGACGACGCCGGCCCAACGCTGGCCCGGGTGGACAACCTGAGTGTTACCTTTCGCCGCAACCGGGAAAACGTCTACGCCTTGCGGGGTGTGTCGCTCGACTTGCAGCCGGGGGAGATAGTCGGCGTCGTCGGCGAGTCCGGGTCGGGCAAAAGCGTCCTCGGCCTGTCCCTCCTCGGGTTGCTTCCCGACCGCCCTCGCCCCGAGATATCCGGCTCCGTGCGGGTCAAGGGCGTGGACATGGCCAACGACCCGGCCGAGTCCCGCCGCCTGGTCCGCCGCCGCCACATGGGCTCCGTCTTTCAGGACCCGATGACATCGCTGAACCCCACGATGAAGATCGGGCGGCAGATCCAGGAGGCGGCTGGATCGCCGGCGGAGGCCCAGCGGCTCATGGAGGCCGTCGGGATACCCGACGCCCGGCGCCGGATGGACGTCCTCCCCTACGAGCTGTCCGGCGGATTGCGCCAGCGGGTGATGATCGCCATGGCCATAGCTCGCGAGCCCGCCCTGGTGATAGCCGACGAGCCCACCACCGCCCTGGACGTGACCGTGCAGGCCCAGATCCTCGAACTGATCCACTCGCTGCGGCAGCAGATGAACACCACCTTTCTGATCGTTACTCACGATCTCGGTGTGGCCGCGGCAGTGGCCGACCGCATCGCAGTGATGTACGCCGGGCGGCTGGCCGAGATCGGCCCCGCCGCCGACATGTACCACCGGCCCTGCCACCCCTACAGCCGAGGTCTGCTCCGGTCCCGGCTCGAAATGTCAAGCGACCGCAGCCGGCCCGTGACCACCTTGAGAGGCGAACCCCCCGACCCCCGCCACCCGGCCACCGGCTGTCCGTTCGGGCCGCGGTGCAACCATCACCGCGACGACTGCGACACCGCCCTGCCGAAGTTGACGCCCCGGCCCGGGGGTGAGCCGGGCGGGGTGGCCTGCGGCCGGATCGACTGCATCGACGCGGAGTCAGCAGTCGACGCCCCGGCCCCACCGTGGGTAACGCCCGTCCGGGCGCCCTACGCCCGGAAGCCGGCGACGGCGGCCATCATCAAGGACCTCTCCAAGTCGTTCGACATCGGCGCCCGCCGATCTCACCAGAAGCTCCACGCCGTCCGGGGAGTGAACCTGGAACTGACCGAGGGCGAGGCGGTCGCCCTGGTCGGCGAGAGTGGCTGCGGGAAGTCCACGCTCCTGCGCTGCGTCGCCGGTCTTCAGCCGGTCGACAGGGGCTTTGTCGACCTGGCCCGCGGCGGCCGCCCGCAGATGGTCTTCCAGGACGCCGGCGCCTCGCTGACGCCGTGGATGAACGTCGGCGAGTTGATCGGGGAGCGGCTAAGGGAGGAGGGCCTCGACCGCAAGGGCCGGGCCCGGCGGGTAGCCGAGGCCCTTCAGCTGGTCGGCCTGCCCCCCGAGGTGACGTCGGTCCGGCCCTACCAGCTGTCCGGCGGCCAGCGCCAGCGGGTCGCGCTGGCCCGGGCCACGGTGGTGCCGCCCGAGGTGCTGCTCTGCGACGAGCCGACCAGCGCCCTGGACGTGTCACTGGCCGGGGTCATCCTCAACCTGATCGGCCGCCTCCGGCGAGAGCTGGGGATGGCCGTGCTGTTCGTTACCCACGACCTGGCCGCCGCCCGCATGGTGGCCGACCGCATCGCGGTGATGTACCTGGGCCGCATCGTCGAGGTCGGGTCCGCCGAGGATGTGTGCCGGCACCCGGTGCACCCCTACACCGCCGCCCTGCTCACCGCCGTTCCGGGCACCGGAGCCGAACGGCCCCGGTTGACCGGAGAGCCGGCCAGCCCGATCAACCCACCTACCGGCTGCGAGTTCCATCCGCGCTGCCCCGACGCCCGGCCGGAGTGCGCCACCGCGCCGCCGAGCTGGCCAGTACCGCGCAGGCGGGTCAGCTGGCGGCTTGCCCGGTGATGATCGGGAGGAGAAGCTGATGGTGGCGGTCGACGTCAGGGTGGGATCCCGGCGGCGCCTGGCCGACCAGGTCCCCGGCTACCGGCGCCTCGCCTCCCTCCCCCGGGCCGACCAGATCGGCCTGGGCCTGCTGGGCGCCCTGGTGATCGTGGCCCTCCTCGCACCGGTCATCGCCCCGTACCGGCCCATCGTCCTGTCGGGGCTGCCATTCACGCCGCCCGGTCACGGCGGCCATCTCCTCGGCACCGACGAGGTGGGCTACGACGTCTTCAGCCGGGTCCTCTACGGCCTGCGCACGAGCCTGGTCGGGGTGCTGATCGTGGTTACCAGCGGCGTGGTGATCGGCGGCACCATTGGCCTGATCGCCGGAGCGACCGGCGGGTGGCTCGACTCTCTGCTGATGAGGATCACCGACCTGTTCCTCGCCCTCCCCGGTCCGCTGCTCGCCATCGCGCTGGTGGCCTGTCTCGGCCCTTCCTATGGCCACATCCTGCTGGCCCTTTCCATCGTGTGGTGGCCGTTCTACGCCCGGATCATGCGGGGTGAGATCAGGTCATGGGGAGCTCGCCCCCATATCGAGGCCGCTCGCCTGGCTGGCACCGGGGCCGCCCGGCGGGCCGTACGCCACCTGTTGCCCGGGGCCATGCCGGCCATTTGGGTCACCGCCAGCCTCGACGTAGGGAACCTCGTGATCACCCTGGCCGGCCTGGCCTTCCTGGGTCTGGGTGCCCCGGCTCCGGCGCCGGAGCTGGGCGCCATGTCGGCCCGTGGGTTGCAGTACCTGCTGCAGGAGTGGTGGGTGCCGGTGATGCCGGCGCTGGCCATTTTCCTGCTGGCGCTGTTCGCCAACCTGGCCGGTGACGCCATCGGTCGGCTCGCCGGGGGGCGCCGATGACCTCCTTCATCCTCCGGCGCCTGGCGTCGATGGTCCTCATCCTGATCGCCCTGATCGCGGTCATGTTCCTGCTGCAACGGCTGAGCCATACCGACCCGGTCCACGCCTACCTGGGCGGCAATGCCTCCACCGAAGCGGTGGCCCACGAGCGCCACGTCCTCGGCTACGACCGGCCCATCATCGACCAGTTCTTCACCTATGTCGGTCACGCCGTGCAGGGGAATCTGTCCGATTCCCTGCGCACCCGGCGGCCGGTCTCCACCGACATCCGCGACTACCTGCCCGCCACCGCCGAGCTGGCTCTCGCCAGCCTGGCCCTGGCGGTCCTGCTCGGGGCCGCGCTGGGTCTCGGATCGGTCGGGAAGTGGCGCGGCGCGGGGACGTTCCGGATCGTCCTCCTGAGTGGGGCGTCCATGCCGGCATTTCTCCTGGCGCTGCTCGGCGTCCTGTTTCTCAACGGCAAGCTCCACTGGCTTCCGGCCACTGGTGACTCGGGATACCAGAACGTGCCCAGCGGTCCGACCGGCATGCCCGTGGTCGACACCCTTTTGCACGGCCGGCCGGCCATGTTCGGCGACGCCCTCCGGCATCTGATCCTGCCCGCCCTGTGCGTGTCCCTCGGACCCGCGGTCTCGATCGGCCGGGTCCTGCGGACCTCGCTGGAGTCCGCCATGGATTCCGACTTCGTGCGCACGGCGCGGGCCAAGGGCCTGAGAGACCGGACGGTCCTGTTCCGCCACGCCGTGCGCAACTCGCTCAGCGCGGCCCTGTCCATGACCGGCCTACAGGTCGGCCTGATGTTCGCCGGCATCGTGGTCATCGAAACGGTGTTCGCCTGGCCCGGCATCGGCCTCTACACCGATCAAAGCATCCCCCCAGCCGACTTCCCGGCCATCGCCGGGGTCACGCTGGTCCTCGGTGTCGCCTACGTCGTCATCAACACCGCGGTGGATCTCTTGCAGGCCGTGATCGATCCCCGGGTGGTGGTCCAGTGAGCGGGACCGGCGAACGCCCGCCCGGCCCCATCCGCCTCAATCGTTACGACCTGGAGTTCGCATGGCAGGGCATCCCCACGTTCATGAAGCTGCCTGTCTGCCTCACCCCGGAGGATCTGCGGGTCGGAGCCATCGACGTCGCGGTGGGAGGAGTCCCCTGGGACGGGACCGCCACCACTCGCTCCGGCACCCACATGGGTCCGCAGGCCATCCGTACCTGCGACCACCTGGCCGCCCCGCCCTGGAACCGCCCCCACCTCCACGTGCGGGTAGACCCTTTCGAGCACCTGAACGTGTGCGACTACGGCGACGCCGAGGTGGTGATCGGCAGCACCGAGCGCACCTACCAGAATGCCACCCGCTTCGCCGGGGAAATCCTGGAGGGGGGCGCCCTGCCGGTAATCCTGGGCGGGGACCACGGCATCACCTGGCCGGTCGCCACCGCGGTGGCGGAGGCCCACGGTTACGGACGGATCGGCATCGTCCATTTCGACGCTCACGCCGATACCGCCCCCGACATGCAAGGTGTGCTGGCCGGGCACGGCACACCCATGCGCCGCCTCATCGAAAGCGGGGCGGTCAAGGGGCGGAACTTCGTGCAGGTCGGCCTCCGCGGCTACTGGCCTCCCGACGACGTCGTGGCGTGGATGGAGGACCAGCAGATGCGGTCCCACTTCATGGCCGAGGTGCAGCGCCACGGGTTCGACACCGTGCTGGAGCGCGCCATCAACGAGGCCCTGTCGGGATCGGCTGACAAGCTGTACATCTCCGTGGACGTCGACGCCGTGGACCCGGCCTACGCCCCTGGCACCGGGTCGCCCGAGCCGGGCGGGCTCACGAGCGCCGACGTGCTCCGGGCCGTGCGCCGCATGTGTGCCGAGGTGGGCCTGGTCGGCATGGACGTGGTCGAGGTCAGCCCGCCGTACGACTCCGGCAACAACATCACCGCCCTCTTTGCCCACCGCTGCGTTCTGGAGGCGCTGACCGGAACCGCCATGCGCCGGCTGGGCCTGACCGCACCCGACTATCTCGACGAGCGGGCCGCAGGTGGTCCGCCCCCCCTGGCGGAGGACCCGGATTGACGGTCTCGCAGACGAGCGGGCTCGGCTGGTCGGCCATCGACCTGGAGGCAGCCGGACTGGGCTCCTTCTCGGAGCTCTACACCAGTGAGGCCTTCGCCGCACTTGAGGCCCGCACCGTGTTCTCTCGATCCTGGACTCTCGTCGCCTCCGCCGAGCAGGTCGGCCCCGGACGGTACCTGGCGGTGGTGATCGGTGGTGCCCCGGTGGTGCTGTGGCGCGACCCGGAAGGCATGTGCCGGGCCTACCACAATCTCTGCCGCCACCGTGGCATCCCCCTCCTCGAGGGCGAGGGTCGGCTGGGTCGTTTCGTCACCTGCCCGTACCACCAGTGGAGCTTCGATCTCGGGGGCGCCCTGGTTCGGGTGCCGCAGCCGGACCAGTTCCCCGATGCCGACCCGGCGGCGCTCGGGCTCCGGCCCGTCGCGGTCGCGGAGTGGCACGGGATGATCTTCGTTTGCCCCTCCACCGACCCGCCGGATTTCGCCGACCACACCGCCCTCCTGGCCCGACACCTGGTTGGCCATCTCAGCCTGCCTCTTGTCGAGGTGGCCCGGGTCGACTACACGGTCGACTGCAACTGGAAGCTCCTCGTTGAGAACCACGTCGACGTATACCACCTGTGGTACCTGCACCAGCGGTCGCTCGCCGCCTACCAGCACGCCGCCTTCAAATGGGATTGGGCCGGTGACGCGTGGTGGAGCCTGGAGCCGCTGAAGGATCCCGCCCTGGCCCCGGCCGGCGCCGGGGCGTTGACCGGTCTCGCTGACGAGGAGCGTTTCGGAATCGGCGCCCATCTGCTGTTCCCCAACCTCATGCTGGTCACCACTGGCGAATACCTGGCCACCTACGACGCCCGCCCGGTCGCCCCGGGCCGGACGGAGATGACCCTGCGTATACGCAGCACACCAGGTTGCGACGCCGGGCGTCTGGTCCGTTCGGTGAAGCGCTTCCTCACCGAGGACGTGAAGGCATGCGAGTCGATGCAACGCGGCATCGGGTCCCCGTTTTACGAGGTCGGACCGACGGCGGTCCACCACGAGCAGCCGGTGCGCATCTTCCATTCCCTCCTTCGAGCCAAGGCGCTGGGTCGATGACCCCGAGGACCCGTGTCCGCCGGGTGGTACCGCTCACGCTCGGCTGGGAGGACCTGCCCAAGTCGGTTTCGGTCGAGGGGGCGGAGCCCGGCGAGCGTCTGGTCGAGCCGGTGCCGGGTGTGCTCCTGCTTTGCGACGGCGGCTGGCTGCTCCTCGACACGGGCTTCAACTCGGCGCTCATCCGGGACCCGGCCCTTCGGCGCCGCTTCCACGGCGACCCGCTGTTTCGGCCCATCCTGCCCGGGCCAGGCGAGCCACTGCACGAAGCGCTCGACGCCGCCGGGGTGGCCCTCGACGACATTGCCGCCGTCGCTCTCAGCCACCTGCACCACGACCACGCCGGCGGCGTGCGGCACTTCGCCGGCCGGGTCCCCGTGCACGCTCAACGCGCCGAACTGGAGTACGGCCTGAGCCGCCATCCGGAGCCGGAACGCCACGCCATGTTCCGCGTCGACTTCGACGACCCCAATATCGACTGGCGCCTGGCCGACGGCGACTGCACCATCGCCTCCGGGGTCACTGCGATCCTCACTGCCGGTCACACGCCAGGCCATCAGAGCTTCGTCATCGACCTCGACGACTCGGTGGGCGGCGGGGGACTGGTGCTGGCTTTCGACGCCGCCGACCTGACCGAGAACATCGACTACGAGTTGTCCGTCGGCGGGCGCGTCGAGGCTGGGCCGGAGGAGTCAATCGAGGCTATCCGCCGATTGAAATCGATCGCCGCGGCCAGGGGCTACCAGCTGGTGCCCGGGCACGACCCGGTCGCCTGGCCGGCTCTGACCGAGCAGATGGCGGCCCGCTTCTCCGGAGCCGGGTCGTGACCGGAGCCGGGCCCCTCGCGGGGGCGTGGCGGCGGTCGGGGCTCACCGTCGACGGCGAGGCCGTAGCTGAGCGGTGCGACGTGCTCTGGTTGCAGACCGAACGGTGGTACGCCGACATGCGGACGCCGTCAGAGGAGGCCGGGCCCGGGATCGGTGGTGGTCCCGAAACGGCCTTCGCCCGCCCCTGGGCGTTCGCCGGGACTGCGATCTGGGAAGAGCCGGTGATGACCTGGACGCATGACCTCGACTCCGAGCCCGACCCGGGGTTGGACAGCAACCGGCTGGAGGCGGCTGATCGGGTGATGGTCGAGACGGGCCTGATCGAGTGGGAGGGCCGGTTCCTGCCCTTCACCGAGGAGTGGCAGCGGATTTCCCCGGCCGGGTCCGAGATGTCCGCCGAGGCCGCGGAAAACCGAATCGTTGTGACCATTGACAGGTGGCGGATCGAGATTGTCGACAACAGGCCGGACGGCCCCTTTCGGGCGGTCCGCTACGAGCGGGATGCAGGTGGCGAATGGCAGCTGTGCGGGTCTCTGGATCGATCCGCGCCGGCCTGACACCCCTCGACCTCGAAGAAAGGAAATACCCTCCCTCATGACCGAGCATCATCACGCCAATGGTGCGGAACTGCACGATCGCTACGGGCCCGAAGCCCGCTACGCGGTGGCCGCGGAGGCCGCCCTGCCGACCACGCGATGGGAGCAGGAAGTGGCCCGGGGTCTGCAGTTGGGCCTGCCGGGCGCCGACTCGATCGTCGACCGCCGCATACCCACCTTCTCTCGCGGGGAACTGCCACACTTCGCCGGGATCAACACGTTTCTCAAAGCGCCCTATGTAGAGGACGTCCGCCGTTGCGGTGAGTACGACGTCGCCGTGCTGGGGGCCCCATTCGACGGCGGTACCACTTACCGTTCAGGTACCCGCTTCGGCCCGCAGGGGATCCGGAAGATCTCCGCCCTGTACGGTCCCTACAGCTTCGAGCTCGGGGTGGACCTGCGGGAATCGATCACCATCGCCGACCTGGGCGATATCTTCACCATTCCCGCCAACATCGAAAAGACGTTCGACCAGATCACCAAAGGTGTCTCCCACGTCTTCGGATCGGGGGCCTTCCCGGTCGTGCTCGGCGGGGACCACTCCATCGGCTATCCCACCACGAGAGGCGTGGCCGAGCACCTGGCCGGGAACCTGGGCATCATCCACTTCGATCGTCACGTGGACACCCAGGAGACGGATCTGGACGAACGGATGCACACCACTCCCTGGTTCCACGCCACCGACCTGCCCAACGTTCCGGCCCGGAACCTGGTCCAGGTTGGCATCGGCGGCTGGCAGGCCCCTCGCCCGGGAGTCAAGGTGGGACGGGAGCGCCAGACCACCATCATGACGGTCACCGACTGTGTCGATATGGGCATCGAGGCGGCCGCCGAGCGGGCCCTCGAGGTGGCGTGGGACGGGGCCGAGGCCGTCTGGCTGTCATTCGACGTCGACTGTCTCGACGCCGCCTTTGTCCCGGGTACCGGCTGGCCGGAGCCGGGCGGGTTCCTTCCGAGAGAGGTGCTGAAGTTCATACAGCTCATCGCCGAGCGTCCGCTGGCCGGGATCGAGGTGGTCGAGTGCGCCCCGCCCTACGACCATGGCGAGATCACGGCACTCATCGCCACCCGGGTCATCTGCGACACCCTTGGCTGCCTGGTCCGGGCCGGGCATTTGTCCAGATGCAGATAGCGCGGCGGTCCCTCGTACCGTGACCGTCCGTCGGCGACGTCGGCCGGGGGGCGCCCTGGGCGCGGCGGTTAACCAAGAAATAACAGGCCGCTCACCGCTTCCGGGGCCGAGCGCGACGCAGTATTGGCGGTGGTGAAAACCCCGTGCAGCTGACCCCGCACGAACGCGACAAGCTTCTGCTCAGCGTGGCCGCCATGGTGGCGAGAGACCGCCGGGAGCGGGGCGTGAAGCTCAACCACCCGGAGGCGGTGGCCCTGATATCCAGCCATGTTCTCGAAGGGGCGAGAGACGGCCGGACCGTCGCCGACCTCATGGAGAGCGCCCGGGGGGTGCTCGCCCGCCAGGACGTGATGGAGGGGATCCCCGAAATGCTGCCCGAAGTCCAGATTGAAGCCACGTTCCCGGACGGGACCAAGCTGGTGACCGTGCATCAGCCCATCCCATGATTCCCGGAGAGATTCTCCTCGGGGAAGGCCCCATCGAGATCCTCGCCGGCCGCCCCGTCGTCAGCCTCACCGTGGTCAACACCGGCGACCGGCCGGTGCAGATCGGCTCCCACTTCCACTTCGCCGAGTCCAACCCGGCCCTGGCCTTCGACCGGACGGCCGCCTGGGGACACCGGTTGGGGGTGCCGGCCGGCACCAGCGTACGGTTCGAGCCGGGCATCGAGCGCCGGGTGCTCCTGGTGGGCTTCGCCGGCCTGCGTATCGCGGCCGGGTTCCGGGGTCAGGTGAGGGGACCACTGGACGACGGTCCGTCGAGTGCCTGAGCTCTCCCGCGCCCGCTACGCCGCCCTGTACGGTCCGACGACGGGCGACCGGATCCGGCTGGCCGACACTGACCTCTTGATCGAGATCACCGAGGACCGCAGTGGTGGCCCGGGCCGGGCCGGGGAAGAAGCGGTCTTCGGCGGTGGCAAGGTCATCCGCGAGTCGATGGGCCAGGCCCGGGTTACCCGGGCCGAGGGGGCCGCCGACACCGTGATCACCGGCGCGGTGATCCTGGACCACTGGGGCGTGGTCAAAGGCGACGTGGGCATCCGGGACGGAAAGGTCGTAGCGGTCGGCAAGGCCGGCAATCCTGACGTGATGGACGGCGTTACGCCAGGTCTCGTTATCGGGCCCGCCACCGAGATCATCGCCGGAAACGGCAAGATCTTGACCGCCGGGGCTATCGACTGCCACGTCCACTTGATTTGCCCGCAGGTGATCGACGAGGGTCTGGCCGCCGGCGTCACCACGATCATCGGTGGCGGGACCGGCCCGGCCGAGGGGACCCGTGCCACCACCGTCTCACCGGGGCCCTGGTGGTTGGCCCGCATGCTCGAGGCCCTCGACGATTGGCCCGTCAACGTGGTCCTGCTGGGCAAGGGCAACACCGTGTCCCGGGAGGCCCTCTGGGAGCAGGTGCTCGGCGGTGCGGGTGGCTTCAAACTCCACGAGGACTGGGGGAGCACCCCGGCGGCCATCGACGCTTGCCTGTCGGTGTGCGAGGAGGCCGGCGTGCAGGCGGCCATTCACACCGACACCCTCAACGAGGCCGGTTTCGTGGAGTCGACCCTGGCCGCTATCGGCGGCCGGGTCGTGCACGCCTACCACACCGAGGGAGCCGGAGGCGGCCACGCCCCCGACATCATCCGGGTGGCCTCGGAGCCGCACGTGCTGCCCTCCTCCACCAACCCCACCCGCCCGCACACCATCAACACCATCGAGGAGCACCTCGACATGCTGATGGTCTGCCATCACCTCAATCCCGCCGTCCCAGAAGATCTGGCCTTCGCCGAGAGTCGTATCCGGCCCTCCACCATCGCCGCCGAGGACCGCCTCCACGACCTGGGAGCCATCTCCATGATCGGCTCCGACTCGCAGGCGATGGGTCGGGTCGGGGAGGTGGTACTCCGCACGTGGCAGACCGCGCACGCGGCCAAAGCCCGGTGGGGAGCCCTGCCCGGCGATAAGGACGGCCCCGGCGGGTCCGACAACCAACGGGCCCGGCGGTACGTCGCCAAGTACACCATTTGCCCGGCCGTGGCCCACGGGCTGAGCGGCCAGATCGGTTCGGTCGAACCCGGGAAGCTGGCTGACCTGATTCTCTACGACCCGGCGTTCTTCGGTGTGCGTCCTTCGGTGGTCCTGAAGAGCGGCGTCATCGCCTACGCCCAGATGGGCGACGCCAACGCCTCCATCCCGACACCGCAGCCGGTCTGGTCGCGACCCATGTTCGGGTCCGCTCCCAGGGTGGCAGCAGGCTCCCTGGCGTTCGTAGCGCCCGCGGCCCTGGAGGCCGGTCTGGCCGGGCGTCTCAACCTTCGCCGGTCGCTGCAACCGGTAGCCGATACCCGCCGGCTGACCAAGGCCGACCTGCCCAACAACACTGCCACCCCGGCCATCTCAGTCGACCCGGACAGCTTCGCGGTGACCGTCGATGGCGACCTCGTCACCGAGTCGCCGGCGGTGGTGCTGCCCATGTCCCAGCGCTACTTCCTCTTCTAGACGGTCAAGGGGTTTTCGGTGACCGTCGAACTGCTGCTTTTGGTCGACGGCCGGACGCCGAACGGGGGCCACGCCCACTCCGGCGGTCTGGAGGCGGCGGTGGCTTCGGGTCTGGTCGGCGACGCCAGCAGCCTCCACGGGTGGTTAACGGGGCGGCTGGAAACGGTCGGCCGAGTCGACGCCGCCTTTGCCGCGGCCTGGTGGGCCCTGGCCATCGCCGGGCAGGTTGTTGGCCCGGAGTGGACCGGGCTGGTGGAGGAGTACTGGGCCCGCACTCCCGCCGCCGCGTTGCGGGACGCCAGTCGGGCCCAGGCGCGGGGGTTTCTCCGCGCCGGACGGGCCATGTGGCCCGGCCCTGGCGTCACCGCGGCCTCGGCCGTGCCGGGGGGCGCCCCGTGGCCACTCGCGTTCGCGGCGGTGGCTGCCGACGCCGGCGTCGGGCTGGAGGAGCTGACCCTCGGCGCCGCCTTGGCGGCGGTGACCGGGCCGGCCTGGGCTGCCACCCGCCTCCTGGGTCTCGACCCTTACCAGGTAGCCCGGTGCTTGGCCGACCTGGCGGTACGGGTGGAGAGGGTCGCCTCGGCGTCACGACGTTGGGGCCGCCCCGGCCTCGACCTGACCGATTTCCCGGCCGGTTCCGCCCCGTTGCTCGACATCGGCGCCGAACGCCACGCTTTGATGGAGGTGCGCCTGTTTGCCTCATGACCATGGTCACGACCGGCAGGAGGAGAATACGCCCCGGCCTCGAGGGCACGGTGGTCGACCGTTCCGTCTCGGCGTCGGCGGCCCGGTAGGCAGCGGGAAGACCGCGCTGCTGGCCGCCCTGTGCCGGGCGTTGGCGTCCGAGCTGTCGGTGGCTGCCGTGACCAATGACATCTACACCGCCGAGGACGCCCGGATCCTGAGGGCCGCGGCGGTCATTCCGGATGAGCGGATCGTCGCCGTGCGGACCGGTTGTTGCCCCCACACCGCGATCCGCGACGACATCAGCGCCAACCTGGATGCCATCGACGACCTGCGGGCCCGTTTCGAGGACCTGGATCTGATCCTGCTGGAGTCGGGCGGTGACAACCTGACGGCCACCTTCAGCTACGGGCTCGTCGACCGGCAGATCTTCGTCATCGACGTCGCCGGAGGCGACAAGGTCCCCCGCAAGGGCGGTCCCGGCATTACCTCGTCCGACCTGCTGGTGGTCAACAAGACAGATCTGGCCCCGCTGGTCGGCGCCGACCTTGCCGTCATGGCCAGGGACGCCGCCGTCGCCAGGGGTGAGCGCCCGGTCGCTTTCCTCAGCCTGGTCGAAGACCCGACGGCGACGGCCGTGGCGGACTGGGTCCGGGCCCAGCTGTGAGGGCCCACGCCGAGCTGGTCTCAGCGCCCGCCGCGCCCGGAGCACCGCTGCGCCTCGAGCGGATGGCGGGCCAGGCACCGGTCGCCTGGCGATTGGCCGCAGACCGCGTCTATCTGGTGTCCACCGCGGCCTCGCCCGTGGGCGACGACCAGGTCGTCCTTGAGATCCGGGCCCGGGCCGGCTCCCGGCTGGTGGTCAGGTCCACCGCGGCGACCGTGGCCTGGACCGGCGCCGCGTCGCGCCATGAGGTGCGGGCGACCGTCGAGCGCGGCGCCGCCCTGGACTGGTCCCTCGAGCCACTGGTGGCGACCTCCGGTTGTCGGCACTCCCAGGTGGCCCGGCTCGACGTCCACGACGGAGGGTCTCTGCGGTGGCGGGAGTTGCTGGTGCTGGGACGCCACGCCGAAGCCCCGGGGTCGCTGCAGAGTACCCTGCGGGTCGATTTCGCTGGCCGCCCGCTGCTGCGCCACCAGTTGACGATCGGCGCCGACGGCTGGGACGGGCCAGCCGTCCTCGGTCAGGTCCGAGTAGTCGGATTGTTGCTTCTCGCCGGTGCCACAGTCGATGGCGCTTTCGACGGGGCGCTCCGACGTCCCCCGGCCCAAGCCGGGGATGGTTGGGCCGCCACCCCGCTCGAGGGCCCAGGACAACTCGTTTATGCCATCGGCGAGACGGTCCCTGACGTTGAGCGCCGCCTTGAGTGCGGATGCGCGGCGTTGTCCAGTGACCTGGCCTGACCTTCCTGGCGCCTAACTGGGGTTAGCTGCAGGGCTTAAGCGCGGATCAGGTCGCGGTCCCACCAAATGTCGAGGTTTCGCTCGGGTCATCGGCGCCAGCTCACGGGGTGATCAGGACGGTGCTCGTCGCGACGGAGAGGGGAGGGTCGGAAGCGGCGATGGTGTAGAACACCGCCGGGCCGGCGATCTGACAGCCCCTGAAGGTAGCCACGCCCGCGGTCGCGGCCACGGACGGCGGACCTCCATCGCAGGTGAAGTTGGCGGACGGCCCACCAGTGATGGCGAGGCTGATGGTGTCGGCAGACGTGGTGACGGTATTGCCGCCGCTGTCCTCGATGGTCACTACGGGCTGAGTAGCCCAGGCCACCCCACTGGGACCGCCGCCGGGTGGCGCGGTGAATGCCAGATGGGTCGGAGCCCCGACCGTGATCGTAAAGACGACGCTGGTGGCGGGGGCGACGGAGCCGGAGGTGGAGTCGGTGGCCGCGAGCGTGTAGGTGCCGGCCGGACCGACGATCTGGCAGCCGCTGAAGGTCGCGACCCCAGCGATCGCGGCCACCGAGGCCGAACCTCCATGGCAGGTCAAGTTGGAGCCGGACGGCCCGGTGGCGATGGCCAGGGTGATGGTGTCGGTGGAGGCGGTGGGTTTCCTGCCGCGGTCATCGATGGTCACGACCGGCTGGGTGGACCAGGCCGTCCCATTCGGCCCGCCGCCCGGTTGGGTGGTGAAGGTCGCCTCGAGTCCGGATTGCGGGCTGGGCGGGGTGCTGGCCTGCCCTTGCCCAGACCCGCCGCCGGCGGTGGTGTTCGGCACCCCTACCACCTCGACCTTGGGGCCGGAACCGGTCGGCACCAGCAGGGCTATGGCCAGGGCGGCCGCGGCTATGACCACCGCTATCGCACCGGAGAATCCCAGTCTCCGGCGCCGCCTGCGGGTCTTAACCCGCTGGGCCAGCTCCTCCATCGACGGACCTGGCGACGCCAGGTCTACCAGGGGCTGCAACAGATCGGAAAGCTCCACCATCGGCGATCTACCTCGGTCACCTCGTCTCATGCCAGCAGAACCGCCAGTCGCGCCCGGGCCGCGGCCAGCGTCGCAGAGGCGGTGCCCACAGCCACCTGCATCTGGCGGGCCACCTCGGCCTCGGAGAACCCCAGCAGGTAGCGCAAGGCCACCGCTTCTCGCTGGCGACGCGGCAACGCCTTCACTGCCTCCCAGACTTCCGTGCGTAACCCCGGGGGGTCAACGGTCTTGGAGCGATTCAGCAACCTTCGCTCGAACGCACGGCGGCGCATCCTTCGCCGCACCACGTTGAGCCCCACCCGATAGGCCCAGCCGTCGGGCGACTCCATGGCCTGCACGCGTTCCCAGTGCTGCAACGCCCGCACCATGGACTCATCGGCGGCATCCACGGCCACGTCGAACTCACCTGACGCCACCGTCAACGCCGCGATCAACCGCGGCCGGCACCGGCGATACCACTCCTCGAACGACATCCAGCTATACGCGACCGGCATTCGGCAGTAAGAGTCTCAGACCGGCCCGTTCCCTTACTCGCCCCACGAACACCTTCGCCGGGTCGCCCAGGCCGAGTGGCCAGGGTAGTAAGCGGCGAGCCGGTCAGCCTCCCGCCTCGCCCCCAGCGGTGACATTGACGGCCCACCCATCCCCCACGATCGTGGTGGCGTCGTCCGCGTCTCGCCCTTCCCCCGAACGGGACGCCCATACCGACACGGCCGGAAAGGGCTGCCTGCGGATGGGGAAGGATGGTTCATGTTCTGTAGAAATCGGCATGCCGTCTTGGTCATGGACCGCGGCGTGACGGTAGAGCGAACCCTGCTAAACGATTGACCACTCGGCTGCGGCACGGGGGTAACGAGTCCTTGGCCCGCATGCCACGGAGCAAGGAAACGCAGGCCACTCCCTTAGGTCTGTTTCCCCCAGGACTTTTGATGACCAATTGGCCACGTCCCATCAGACCGGCGAGGTCGAGTTTCTGCGCGCCTGTTGGATTGGCTGGCTACCCGCATCCGCGAGTCGAATGGGTCAATGGGGAGATGCACGCTGCTGCTCTGCGCGGTGCTCAGATGATGCGCTCATGGACACCGATTTGGAACTACTGATGTGAGCCCGGCGGCTGCCTCGGCGGGGCGGGCCGGCCGGGCGTCCCGTTTGGTGTCGCGCGCCGGCGCTCGGGGTGGCGCCATCGTCCGGAATCGGGTCCTCGGCGAGTGGATGACCAAATACCCTTGTGACCTGCGGAGGGAGAGGGATTCGAACCCCCGGGGACTTGCATCCCAAGGCTTTTCAAGAGCCTCGCATTCGGCCGCTCTGCCATCCCTCCTGGAAAGGTCTGAGCCTACCGGTCCCCGATCGGCGGGATCGAGCGGGGTGGTACCGCCGCCGGACGGGGCGAGCCGGCGACTTCTGGTAAAACGCGCCACTTCTGGAGCCTGATGTACACCAGATGTACTTCAGGCTCCAAAAGTCGCGCCAGGTGACCAAAAGTCGCGCCAGGAATCCGGTCACCCGTGGGCGAGGCGGCCAACACCGGCAGGGGTATCGGGCTGGCCGACCAGGCCGTCCGGGCGGCGCGCTCGGCGGGCAAGTCTCAGCCGCCGGGCCTCATCCGCTCGAGTTCGGCCGGACATGGGCCCGGACCTCGTCGATCCACCTATCGGCCGCCTTCCACCGCTGCTCGGCGTCTCGCCGGCGAGCCGGGCCGTGGGCCCCTGCGGCCGGATAGGACCCCAGGAACTTCAGTTCCCGCAGGCTGGCGTGCAGGTCCCGCAAACAGTCGGCCACCACCTCGTCGGCCACATGGCCCTCGAAGTCGATGATGAAGCAGTACTCGCCGAGCTCGCGTTTGGTCGGCCTCGACTCGAGCTTCACCAGGTTGAGGTCCCGGGCGGAAAACTGCCCCAGGATCCCGTGCAGGCTCCCCGGGTGGTCACTCGACTGAAAGCAGACCACGCTCGTCTTGTCGTGCCCGGTCGGCGCCGGGATCCCCACATCGTGCGGGCCGACCAGCACGAAGCGGGTGGAGTTACCGACCTGGTCCTCGATCTCGGGCTGCAGCACCTGCAGCCCGTAGAGCCGGGCGGCCAGCACCGTGCCGATGGCGGCCGAATGGCGGTCGCCCCCCTCACCCACCAGGCGCACCGCGTCGGCGGTTGATCGAGCCGCCACCTCCTCCACGTCGGGGAGGTTGGCGGTCAGCCAGCCCCGGCACTGCCCGGTGGCGTGGGGAAACGACACGATGCGACGAATGTCGAACAGTGTCGTCCCCGGGTGCACCAGCAGGTTCTGGGTCACCGGCAGGATGACCTCGCCGACGATGATCAGGTCCCGGTCGAAGACCAGCTGGTCGAGGGCGATCGAGACGGTGCCCTCGATGGAGTTCTCCAGGGCCACGAACCCGTAGTCGACCGTCCCTTCCGCCACCGCGGACAGCACGTGCACGAACGATGGCAGGGCCTGCAGCCGAGCCTGGGCCAGTCCGGCTTCGCTGCGCAGGGCCTCCTCGGTAAAGGTGCCGGACGGACCCAGGAACCCAATCGTGGCTTGTGGGGAGACGGCACCGGTCATGGCCGGGCAGGATAGAGCCGTTATGGACGAAGCTGCCCTTCGATTGCTGCTGGACCAACTGGCCTCCGGAAACATCGACGCCGACGAGGTCGTGCGCCGGGTGCGCCGGCTGCCGTTCACGGAGCTGGGCTACGCCATGGTCGACCACCACCGCGCTCTGCGCCAGGGGCTTCCGGAAGCGGTCTACGGTCCGGGAAAGACCGCCGCCCAGTGCGTGGGTATCGTCGGCGAGCTTCTGGTCGGCGGGGCCGCCGGTCTGGCCCCGGGCGCTCCGGACCCCCCCGTCGGCGCCGGCGGTGCGGGCGGCCCCGTGGTGTTGAGCCGGGCCTCCGACGATCAGATCAACGCCGTGATCTCGGCCTACCCGGGCGGGCAGGTCACGGGAACGACGGTGGTGTGGCGCCCCGCCCCTCCTCGTCCCGAGGGTGTGGTGGTGGTCACGGCCGGGACCGCCGACCTGCCGGTGGCGGGGGAGTGTCAGGCCACCCTGCGGGCCTTCGGGTTCGGGGCCGCGTTGGTCGCCGACGCCGGCGTGGCCGGGTTACATCGCCTGCTCGCCCACGTTGAACTGCTGCAGGCGGCCGATGCCGTCGTGGTGGTCGCCGGCATGGAGGGCGCCCTCGCCAGCGTCGTGGGCGGACTGTGCGCGGCGCCGGTCGTGGCGGTTCCGACCAGCGTGGGGTACGGCGCCGGTCTGAGCGGAGTGACGGCCCTGCTGGCCATGCTGGCGTCCTGCGCGTCCGGGATGGTCGTGGTCGGCATCGACAATGGATTCGGCGCCGCCTGCGCGGTCGCCCGGATACTCGGTCGGCGCGCCGATGGCCTGACCACCCCGACCGCTCCGCCCGCCGCCACGGAACGGACCGGCCGATGACGACCCTCGCCTGGTGGCACTGCTTCGCCGGTATCGCCGGCGACATGGCCCTCGGCAGTCTGGTGGACGCCGGTGCCGATCTCAGCCAGGTCGAACGTGAGCTGGTCGCCCTGCCCGTCGGCGGCTGGACGATCGAGGCCGCTCCCGTGCTCCGGGCCGGGTTGGCCTGCACTCAGGTTCGCGTCCGGGCCCGCGACACCCAGGTGGTGCGCACCCACGCCCACATTGTGGGGTTGATCACCGAGGCCCGGCTCCCTGAGCGAGCCCGTCAACGAGCCCTGGCCACCTTCGCCCGGCTGGCCGAGGTGGAAGGCCGGTTGCACCGGCGTCCGGCCGCTCAAGTGCATTTCCACGAGGTGGGGGGCATCGACGCCATCATCGACATCGTCGGCACCTGTGTGGCCCTGGAGCTGCTCGGCGTCGACGAGGTGCGATCGAGCCCGGTGGCGCAGGGCTCGGGCCTGGTGCATACCTCGCACGGCACCCTTCCCATCCCGGTTCCCGCGGTGGTCGAACTGCTGCGAGGAGCTCCCACCTATGGCACGGCCATCCCGGCGGAGCTGACGACGCCCACCGGCGCCGCTCTGCTGGCCACTCTCGCCACCGGGTGGGGGCCCATGCCGGCCATGCAGATCCAGGCCAGCGGTTTCGGCGCCGGTGGCCGGGTCCTGGACGGATTGCCCAATGCCGTCCAGGTGGTGATAGGGACCGCCCTCGACGAGTCCGGCGTGGATCCCGATCACGGCCAGCCGGTCGTCATGCTCGAAGCCAACGTGGACGACGTGACGGGCGAGATCCTGGGTGCCACCGTGTCGGCGCTGCTGCGCGCCGGCGCCCTGGATGCCTGGATCACCCCCGTGACGGGGAAGAAGGGCCGGCCCGCCCACGTCGTGAGCGTGCTGTGCGACCCGGCCGCGGTAGGCCGCTTGCGTCACGTCCTCGCCGATGAGACCGGCACGCTGGGCATCCGGGCTCAGTCCTGGCAGCGCTGGCCGGACGAGCGGCAGTTCGCAGAGGTCGAGGTGGGGGGTTACCCCGTGCGGGTCAAGCGGGGTCCGCGCCGCATAAAAGCTGAGCACGATGACGCCGTTCGGGTCGCCGAACTGCTGCACTTGCCCATCCGCGAGGTGGCCCGGCGGGCCGAGGAGGTGGCCTACCGGCTCTTCGACGGCGACGCCGAGGGCGACGGCGACGGCACTCGCGACGGCGGTGACCGCGGCCCGGCTGAGCCCGAGGGCACCGCCAGCTGAGGCGGATCGGCGGACATCGGCCCGCGGGGCTCGCTGCTGAGGGTGCGCCGACGTTCGCGGCCCTCGGCCTGCTGGCGGGAAGAAGAAGACTTTATGCAGTGGGTCTGGCACCCGACGGTCCCTATCATGGACGGGTGCTCGAAGCCCGCCAGCTCAGCGTCGAGGTCGGCGGTCGCCTCACCCTGGAAGAGGCGACGTTCCTGGTGCGCGCCGGCGACAAGGTGGGCCTGGTAGGTCGCAATGGCGCCGGCAAGACCAGCTTGCTGAAGGTGCTGGGTGGTGAGGTGCCCGCCACGGCAGGCACGGTCGCCTGTCGCGGTCGGCTCGGCTTTCTGAGCCAGGACCCTCGGGCCGGCCAGCATGGGACCGCCGGCACCGGCCTGGCCCACATTCTTTCGGGCCGCGGCCTCGACGAGGCCGTCCTCCGGCTCGAGAAGCTTCGGATGGCCATGGAGGAGCACGCCTCGGAACGGGCGATTGCCCGCTTCGCCAGAGCGGAGGACGCCTTCGCGGCCGAGGGGGGATACGCCGCGGAGTCTGAGGTCCGTCAGATCGTCGCCGGCTTGGGGTTGGGCGCCGATCGCATCGACCTGCCCGTGAGCGTGCTGTCCGGGGGTGAGCGGCGGCGGGTGGAACTGGCCCGCATCCTCTTTGCCGGCAGTGACGTCCTGCTGCTCGACGAACCGACCAACCACCTCGACAGTGACGCCAAGACCTGGCTGATGGGGTTCCTCCGCGCCTACCGCGGAGCGCTGCTCGTCGTCAGCCACGACCTCGAGCTCCTGGACGAGGCCATCACCCGGGTGCTGCACCTCGACGAGGCCCGGCTGGTGGAGTACAAGGGCACGTACTCCCAGTACCGGCAGGCCCGAGCCGCGGACGAGGTCCGGCTGGCCAAACTGGCGACCCGCCAGCAAAGCGAGATCAAACGGTTGTCAACGCTGGCCGACTCCATGCGCCACCAGACGGCCAAGCGGGCTCGGGTTGCCAAGAGCCTCGATAAGCGCGTCACCCGGCTTCGAACCGCCGCCGTGACCGGACCGAGCCGAGCCGACCGCCGTTACCAGGTCAAGTTTCCGGTGCCACCCCACGTCGGTCGGCTGGTCCTGGAAGCCGACGGGCTGAGCAAAGACTACGGCGGTCCGGCCGTGTTCGAGGACGTGAGCTTTGCCGTCGAGCGCGGCGAGCGACTGCTCGTCATGGGACTCAACGGGGCCGGGAAGACCAGCCTGCTGCGCATTCTGGCTGGCTGGTCGGAGGCCACAGCCGGGACATGGCGTACTGGTGTCGGCGTGTCTGCGGGCTACTACGCCCAGGAGCATGAAGGCATCCAGGCCGGGGCGACGGTCCTTGATCACATCCGGGCGGCGGCGGCGAGCGACAGCCCCGAGCGCGACCAGCGGGCGCTGCTCGGGATGTTCGGACTGGTTGGCGAAGTGGCGTTCCAGGATGCAGGCACCCTGTCGGGCGGTGAAAAGACCAAGCTGGCGCTGGCCCAGATGGTGGCCGGCCGGCACAACCTGCTCCTCCTCGACGAACCGACCAACAATCTCGATCCCCCGTCCCGCGAAGCCATCGGCCGGGCGCTCGCGGCTTGGCCCGGAAGCATGATCCTGGTCAGCCACGACGTCGGTTTCGTCACCGAGCTCTCGCCCGATCGGGTGCTCCTGATGCCCGACGGCACCGAGGACCACTGGACCGACGATCTGGCCGACCTGGTGGCGATGGCCTGATGCCGCAATCGACCTCGGTGGAGGGGGCGTCGCCGGTGGAGGAGGCGTTCGTCCCGACGACCCGAACCGCGCTTCGCCGGCATCGGGAACGGGGCCGCTTCGAGCGCGACCTCGTCTACGGAATCCTCGACGAAGGGTTCATCTGCCATGCCGCCTGCCAGGTGCAGGGCACGGTGTGGATGATCCCCACCGCCTACGGCCGAGCCGGCGACCGCCTCCTGCTGCACGGCGCCGCGGCCAACCACGTCCTCAAAGCGGCCGCTGCCGGCGCTGAGCTGACCGTCACCGTGACGCTAATAGACGGGTTGGTGCTGGCCCGTTCCACCTTCCACCACTCCATCAACTACCGCTCGGTGGTGGTGTTCGGGCGGGCGACCTCGATCGACGAACCCCGGGCGAAGGCCGACGCCCTGGCCCGGATCGTCGACCACATCGTTCCCGGTCGGACCGGTGACGCCCGGGCCCCGAACCCGGCCGAACTGGCAAGCACCCGGGTGGTGTGGCTGCCGCTCGACGAGGTCTCGGCCAAGGTGCGGACGGGGGGACCGATCGACGACGACGAGGACCTGGCCTTGCCGGTCTGGGCCGGGGTCCTGCCGTTGCGCCCCGTGGCCGGCCCGCCGCAACCGGATGGGGCTGGCGCGGCCGGCGTCGCCCTGCCGGCCTATCTTTCCCAGCCCGGCCGCTGGAAGGACGGTTCATAGCCCATGGGCACCTACATCGGGCCGGGGGTCTGGCAGATCGACACCCTCCTGGGGGGATGGACCCGGATGACCGCCGGGTATTTGATCGAAGGTCCGGCGCCGGTCCTGGTCGAGACCGGGAGCCAGTCGTCGGTGCCGGCCCTCTTGGCGGCGCTCAAGGAGCACGGCGTGGCGCCCGATGATCTGGCCGGGGTGGCCGTCACCCACATCCACCTTGACCATGCCGGCGGGGTGGGCGACGTGGCCCGGGCTTTTCCCCGGGCCACCGTGTACGTCCACGAGAAGGGGGCCCGCCACCTGATCGATCCGGACCGCCTGGTCAGTTCGGCGGCCCGCGTGTACGGCGACCTCCTGGACTCGCTCTACGGGCGTCTGACCCCGACCCCGGTCGAGCGCCTCCATGTGCTGGCCGACGGCGAGACCATCGCCATCGGTTCGGGCCGCACCCTCACCACCGTCGATTCGCCCGGGCACGCCAAGCATCATCTGGCCTTGCACGACAGCCAGAGCGGCATTCTCTTCGCCGGCGACGCCGTCGGGGTCCGCCTGCCCGATGCGGGGGTCATGCGCCCCGCCACCCCTCCTCCTGATTTCGACCTGGACCAGGCCATCACCTCGCTCCAGAAGTTTCGGGCTCGCCGGCCCGCCGGGGTGGCGCTGGCCCACTACGGCCTGATGGCGGACCCCCTCGAGGCCCTCGAGGAAGGGGAAGGGACCCTGCGTCGCTGGGCCGAGGTGGCGGAGAAGGCCTTTCGGGCGGGGGAAGACATCACCGCTGCCCTCGATCGGGAATTCTCACCCCTCCTCGACCATGTCGCCCCGGAGCACCGGACCAAGCTCGAGACCCTCAACGGCATCCACTCCAACGCCGCGGGGCTGCGCCGCTGGCTGGAGAGCACGAAGGCGGACCCGACCGCCTGACTTCTGGTAAATCCGCTCACTTCTGGAGGGAAAAGTACACCACCCGTACTTTTCCCTCCATAAGTGGCTGAGGCAGGGCAGAAGTCAGTCCCGAGCACCCTCTCCGGCCGCGGCCGCGACCAGGTCGGCCGCGCTCCGCAGATACTGGGTCTGGTAGAGGTCCGCGTACCTCCCGCCCTCCACCAGCAACGATCCGTGCGTCCCCCGGCCCACGATCTGCCCGTCCTCGAGGACCAGGATCTGGTCCGCGGCCTGGATGGTCGACAGCCGGTGGGCGATCACGATCGACGTCCGCCCCTTGAGGGCCTCGGCCAGCGCCTGCTGGACCAGAAGTTCCGTTTGCGAGTCCAGGTGGGCGGTGGCCTCGTCGAGGATCACCACGGCCGGGTCCTTGAGCAGGACCCGGGCGATCGCCAGGCGCTGTTTTTCCCCGCCGGACAACCGGTAGCCGCGTTCGCCGACGACCGTGTCGTAGCCGTCCGGCAGCGAAACGATCAGCTCGTGGATGCGGGCGGCCCGACAGGCCGCCTCGATCTCGGCGTCGGTCGCCGAGGGGCGGGCGTAGCGCAGGTTGGCGGCGATGGTGTCGTGGAACAGGTGTGGGTCCTGGGTCACGACGCCCACCGCCGCGCCCACCGACGCCAGGGTGGCGGCCTTGACGTCGTGGCCGTCGATGGTGATCGACCCCGCCACCGTGTCGTACAGCCGGGGCACCAGGCTCGACAGGGTGGTCTTGCCCGCGCCCGACGGCCCGACCAGGGCGGTCATGGTGCCGGGCTCGGCCACAAACGACACGCCCCGCAAGACCCATTCCCCCGGCTGGGTGTCGAGGCCATCGGCGACGGTCTCCGCGGTGGCCTCCAGCGAGGCCACCGACACCTCCGATGCGGCCGGGTACCGGAACCAGACGCCGTCGGCTGCCACCCGCCCGGCCACCGGGCCGCCGGCGTCGAGCGGGACGGCGTCGGGCCGGTCGGCCACCGACGGAGGCGTGTCGAGGATCTCGAACACCCGGTCGAAGCTCACGATGGCCCCGAGCACGTCGACCTGGGCGCTGGCGAGGTCGGTGAGGGGAGAGTAGAGCCGGGTGACGTAGGCGGCCAGGGCGACCACCGTGCCGACCCCCAGCGCGCCCTCGACGGCTTCGCGGCCGCCCAGCCAGTAGACGGCGGCCGTTCCGACGGCGCCGACCAGGGACAGGGACGCGTAGAGGTACCGGCCCAAGAGGGCCAGCCGGATCCCGGAGTCCCTCACCCGCCCGGCCCGCCGGGCGAACTCCTTCGACTCCGCGTCAGGCCGGCCGAAGAGCTTCACGAGCAGGGCGCCCGAGACGTTGAACCGTTCCGTCATGTTGGTGCTCATGTCGGCGTTGAGCTGCATCTGGTGCCGGGACAGACGGCTGATCCGGCGGGCCATGACCCGGTCCAGCAGGATGAACGGCGGCAGGACCAGCAGGGCCAGGCTGGTGATCTGCGGGCTGAGCACGAACATCGGGATCAGGGTCGCCACCAGCACGAAGATGTCGGAGACGACGGAGGCGGCGGTGCCGACGGCGTTCTGGGCGTCGAGCACGTCGCTGGTGAGCCGGCTCATGAGCGACCCGGTCTGCGTCCGGGTGAAGAACGCCACCGGCATCTGTTGCACGTGGGTATAGAGCTTGACCCGCAGGTCGTAGATGATGCCCTCGCCGATCACCGACCCGAGCCAGCGGTTGACGAGCGACAGGGCCGTGGTGGCCAGCGCCACGCCGACCATGGCCGCGGCCAGCAGGTCCACCTGGGCCATCCCGCCGCCGTTGGTGATGGTGTCGACCAGGTTCCGGACCAGCAGCGGCGGGACCGACCCGATGGCCGCCGCGCCCGCGATTGCGACCAGATAGACAGCCAGGCGGCCTCGATACGGGGAAAGAAAGCGCCAGATGCGGCGCAGCGTCCCCTTGGTCACATTGGCGGCGCGCAACTCGGCCAGATCGCGCGTCCGGCGATATCCCCTCAATCCGAACTCCTGTTTGTAATCATGTAAGTATCCGTTTCAACCATGTCCATGGCGGAGTTTGTTCCGTTCCTTGTGGGCCGGGCCGGTCAGGCAAGATTCGGGGGTGGTTCTGGCGCTGCACCTCTGCACCCGGGCCGAGGCGGAGCGGATACTCGCCCGGCGGCGGGATGCCGCTACCGATGCCCCCTGGATCACCGGCTACCCGCTCGACGGTGATGCCCGGGCGTGCGTGGCGTACATCAGTCAGCTGTCGGTCGAGGGCGGAGGAGATGGTTCGAGCCCCTTCGGTTACTACCAGGTGCTCGAGGACGGGGTCGTGGTCGGCGGTATCGGCTTCCACGGTCCGCCGATGAGGAACGCGGTTGAGGTCGGCTACGGGGTGGCTGAAGAAGTCAGGGGTCGGGGGGTCGCGACTCAGGCTCTGCTCCTGCTCCTCGACGTGGCCGCCGGGCTGGAGGGGGTGCAACGGGTGGTCGGCCGAACCGAGGAATCCAACGTAGCGTCGCAACGGGTGATGCTGGCGGCCGGCATGCGGTTCGTCGGGCGTGATCCGGAGTTCTTGCACTTCCAGATCGACCTCGGCGACCGGCTTCTCCCATCATGAGTACGCAACCCGCGCCGGCTCCACCGACCGGACCTCCGGTCACCTCGATCGCAGAGGCCATCGATCGCATGCAGACGATTGATGGTGCGCTACCTGGTGCCGACGGACTGGCCTGCTTCAACCGGGTCTACCTCGACGTGACCCAGCAGGTGCAGGCCCGGATCACGCAAGGGACCTTCTCGGACCCGGCTTTCCTCACTCAACTCGACGTGGTCTTCGCCAACTTCTATTTCGACGCCGTCAACGCCGCCGTGCAACAGCCCGACAACCCGCCCACGGCGTGGGCCCCCCTGCTGGAGCGGCGCGGCGACAGCGACATCTTCCCCATCCAGTTCGCCCTGGCCGGTATGAACGCCCATATCAACCACGACCTGCCGCTCGCCCTGGTGCACACCTGCACCGACCTCAACACCGCGCCGGATCAGGGGACCGTCCACGCCGACTATCAAAAGGTCGACGCCCTCCTCGACGCCGCCGACCAGTCGGTGCGGCAGTCGTTCGAGTCCGGGGCGGTGGAACGCGAGGACGCCCGGGCCGAGAGGGTCGTCGACCTGGTGTGCAACTGGAGCATCAACTCGGCTCGCGACGCCGCCTGGGACACGGCCCTGGCCCTCTGGCGGACTCGCCACATCGGAGCCGTGGAGGATCTGGTCTCGGGCGCACTGGCTCGTACCGTCGCCATGGCCAGCCGCTGCCTGCTCGTGGCGGTAGGAAACTGATCCAGTGGTGACGACCGATCTCAACACCGCCGCTGACGAGCTGTACGGGTTGCCGGCACGGGACTTCACGGCCGCCCGTGACCGGCTGGCCGCCGAGGTCCGAAAGGCCGGTGACCGCGACTTGGCCGCCGCGATCAAGAAGCTGCGGCGTCCGACGGCTACGGCCTGGTTCGCCAACCAGCTGGTGCGACAGAGCCCTGACCAGGTGGCAGACCTGCTGGCCACTGGGGTGGCACTGCGGCGAGCCCAGGCCGACCTGGATGTCGACGAGCTGCGCCGGCAGACTCAGGAGGGTCAGCGCCTGGTCACCGAGCTCGCCCGGCAGGCGCGCCAGCTCTCCGGCGATGCCGGTCAGTCCCCGAGCGATGAGACGGTGCGCGAGCTCGAGGAGACCCTGCACGCCGGTCTGGTCGACCCGGCGGCCAGCGATGCCATACGGTCCGGACACCTCACCACCGGGCTCCACTACTCGGGCTTTGGTCTGCTCGACGGCCCGGACTCCGACGGCCCAGGCCCGGCGGCCACCGAGCGGCCGGCGCCGCCCCGGCCTGCCGCTGCGCCGGCCCCGAAGGTCGCTCGCCGCCAGCCGGCCGGGCCGGAGCTCGAAGCAGCCAAGGAGGCGCGGCAGGCGGCCGAAGCCGAGCTGGCCGCGGCCCGGCGCGACGCGGCCGAGGCCGGCCGGCGGGTCGAGCAAAGCAGGAAACGCCAGGATGTGCTGCGGCAGCGCATCCGCCGCCTGGACGAGGAGCTCGAACAGCTCAGAGCCGAGGATGCCGAAGCCGGCGATGCCGTCTCGGCGGCCGCCCGGGACCGGCGGGCTGCCGACGATCGGGTGGCCCGGGCTGAGGACGCGGTCGACCAGATGGCGCCGCCGTAGCGCTCAGCCCGTGACCGCGGGGCCGCCGATCCTCGGGTGGCCGAGGCTGCTTGCGCTCGACCAGATGGCGCCGCCGCAGCGCTCAGTCGCTCGACCGCCGGGCTCGGCGGGCGACGACGAGGGCCCAGACCGCGGCGCCGAGGCCGAGGGCGCCGAGGACCAGCCCGATGATCGCGATGGTCCGGGCCGTCGAGTCACTGCCGACCGCCGCCCCTGACGCCGCGCTCCCTGCCGCGGTCGGGCCTTCCGGCGCCGTGAGCCTCAACACCGGCGTGGGGTTGGCCGGATCGGGGTTGGCCGCGCTCACCGGATCGATCCACCGCACGACGACCCCGTTGGAGTACGTCTGCAGGGCCTTGAAGACCACCGTGTCGGTGCCGGTGGGCAGGCTCTGGGCCAGGACCTGGAACTCCTGGAAATGCCCCGGCGTGATGGGTCCCCCCGCCCAATCAACCTCGCTGACATAGTCGGTGACCGGTCCGTCGTCGGTCTGGACGGGCGGATTCAGGCTCGCCGTGTGGATGGTGTCGTGCCAACCCGGCACGCTTTGGGGATCGACGCCGAGGATGGGGTGGTCAGAGGGGAAAAAGATCTGGACCCGGACCGTCCCGGCGTTGGCCATCTCGTTCGGGACCCGGAAACCGAGGGTGATCTCCGCGCCCTGGGGCGCCGAGGCCGGGTCGACCGTGACATGGGCGAAAGCCGGGCCGGCGACCGCGACCAGGCCAGCGAACACCGTGATCGTCACGACCACCAGCTTGTGGACAGCACGGCGGACCCTCGGTTTGCTCACATTCCGAAGGTAGAGGCCGCCCTGGCGAAGCGGGGACCGCCGGCCAGCGGCCCCCGGGCGCCTTCCGGGTGAAGGCCCCGGGTCGAGCGGAGGGAGTGGGATTTGAACCCACGGTGCCACAAGGACACAACGGTTTTCGAGACCGTCCGATTCGGCCGCTCTCGCATCCCTCCAGCAGCCACTATGTACTCTGACACTAGGTCATCCCGAACAACACCCCAAACTCTGGCTCGGTGTGAGTACGGTTAGCCACGAGGCAAGGATACGGGAGCCAGCCCCCGGCGTGTTCGAGACTGTTCGGGCTCACCGTCGACCGGCGCAGAACCCCTTGCCAACAGGGCGTCCTCGCGGATTCACCGCCCTCGAGCTTCGATCCCCACTGGATGGTGCGGGCTAGAACCTACCGGATGGCTCCGTACCAGAGCGTGCCGTCTCTTCCCGTGACGAAAACATCCTCGCCTCCCTGGAAGGGCACGATGGCAGGAGATTCCGTGGTGGCGCCCCCCAATGGTTGCCAGAGCTGCCACCCGGAGCTGTACGAGAGTCGCTCTGGTTCGTTCCCGGCACCCGCTGCGGCCACGTCGAGAAGGCGAGAACCGACAGACGTAGCGGCTGGCCCGCTGGTCAGGTTTCCGCCGAGGTTCTCCCAGCCAATCCATGCATTTGACGAAAACCACGCATGCTGCAGCTGGTTGTCTGGGCCTTTGACAAAGACGTCGAGTCGGCGAGGGGCCCACGAGGCGATACCGGGATCAGACGTGGCTTGGCCACCGAGAGATTCCCAGCCGCTCCAGGCGGTTCCACTCCACCACTTGTGCCATACCGAATGGTCAGGGCCGTCTGCGACGACATCGATGCGGCCTGCACTCCATGAGACAGCAGCCGGACCTGAGGTCAAAACTCCACCCAGCGGCTGCCAATCGTGCCACCCGGCGGAGTCGAACCACTTGTGCCACAACTGTTTGTCAGTACCCTCTATGAATACGTCGAGCCGGCGAGGGCCCCACGAGGCGACCGCAGGACCGGTCCCGGAAAGTATCTCTCCCCCGAGTGGTTCCCAGTCGCTCCAGCTCGTGCCGCTCCACCATCTGTGCCACAACTGACCGTCGGTGCCTCGGACAAAAGTATCAAGCCGGTTGGGTGACCAGGCGGCCACGGCGGGCTTGGACGTCAGCATCCCACCGAGGCTGCCCCAACCGACGGTTGGGAAAGTGGATCGCGGCAGGCCGGCGGTGGCTCGCAGCGAATTCACATCTAACGCACTCAGAGGTACCTTGATGACGCGGTATTCAAATTCGCCGTTCGGATAGGTCATGGAGAAAAACGCGTGTCCGCTGGCGTCCAACTCCGTGAAGCCCGAACCCGCTCTGACCCCCCATCCGACAAGGTTGTCCGTTCCCGTCAGAGAGGTCCGGAAGCTGCCAGTGGCAAGGCCATTGACTCCGTTGGGCTGGGTGGGGTACTGCGCAACCCAGGTGGCCGTCGAGGTCGCGGTGTCCAGTGAATATTCGACTCCACGAGCTCCTCCCCCTTTCTGGAAGGTGTGGTCGTCATAGAGTGAGATGCGGTCGTTCGGTTGGAAGCGGGCGTCGTGTTGCGCGTCGAAGCACGTTTCCGGATCGCTCTGTACCGCCAGCACCGGCTCGTGATCGGTTCCGACCTGGGGGCTGCCACAGCCGTTCAGTTTCCAGATGATGGGGCCGTTCTGGACCAGCCCTCCGCTCGGGTTCATCCTTTCGACGAGGTAAAGGGAACTGGCGTTGCGCAGGGAGATCAGGACTTGGCCGGTAGCCGGGTCGACGGCCACAGAGTTGCAGTGATAGGCGTCCAGGGCCGTCTGGCCGTTATAGTTCACCGAGCGTCCGTGTATTCCCTCGGCGAGGGCCACGTGGTCGCTAGCCCGCCAGGACCACACGAGATTCCCGTCGGGTGTGACTTCCTGCACCACGCAATCAACAATCTGGCTGAAGTTGTCGAAGGGTGCAGAGAGTTGCTTGAGGGGAGTTCCGAGCATCATGTAATCCCCGTTGGGCAGTGGATCCAGTTCATGGAAATCCGTCGGCCCGATGGGAGCCTTCAGAGTCTGGGTGGTCTGCGTACCGAGGTTGTAGAGGTTGTAACCGATCGACGGATCCGCGCCGAGACCGGGGCCGTTTGATGCCATCCAGGCGATGGTGTCGTTGGGTAGGGCCTGTACATTATTCGCCCCGCCGGGCGCCTTCTGATACCAGACAGGTGTGCCGTTGCTGTCCAGCACCATTGCGTAGGTGGACGACGAGCCGTTGGTCGCACCGGAAATGTTTCCTGTCATGTACCAGCCCGGAACCGCGGTGGCGGAACCTGTGATCTTGAGCACCGGGAAATCGTGCGGAAGGCAACGGATCCAGTACTTCTGGCCGCTGGACGTTTCGAGATTGGCGGCCTGATTCTCGCCGAGGCTCACCTTGGCCGTGGCCGGCCTCACTCCGCCGAGGTCCAAGGTGACTACGTTGACGCCCGATTGGCAGTAGATGGCGTAATCGGTGGTAGTGGGGGAGAAAGTAGGGGAGAAGGCCGGGTTGCTGGACATGGATGTCAGCGAACCGGACACCCTTACGGTCACCTGGTCGTTTGGCACGCTGGCTGTCGCAAGATTTGGTTTGGGCGCTAGCACTATTGCCGCCAGGACGGTCGCAGTCATGCTCGCTGCGGTTAGCAGCCGCCAAGTCGCTTTCACCACGTAGGTACCCCTCCTGCTGACCGGAACGTCTCCGCTACATTAACATGACGAGCTCAAGCGGCTTCGGGGATGGCGCCCACCATTTACTTCGCTCGTTGTTTCTTTCTATATTTCATATCATCCACGTTGAATCGGCTGGGGGGAGCGTCCGACCAGCTTCTCTCAGGAGTGCCAGCTACTCTCGGGAGACGTTCCGTCCAGCGTGACCCGGCGGCGGATTCCGTGGGGGCGGTATCGAGCTTGGTCACAGTGACAACCCATTAAGTCAATCCCGAAACCGTCGCTATCTGGTCGATGCGTAGGTACAGCGATTTCGATTCCACTATCGCCCTGCGGTAAAACCCAGCCATAGTCGGCATCTATGGGGTGGCCGGCGCGGCCCCAGATCCTGGACGCTGTCCAGCCACCGAACGCCGGGTCGGCGGCCCGTTCTGGCGCGACCTGGACACCGGGCTTTTTGCCTACCAATGGCGACCGATCGCCGGGTCTGCCCTTGGCCATGGCGGGCGGCCCGGGCCGCCCGAAGGATACGGCCTCTCGTCGCCGCCTGCTCGACCGTTGCTCGGCGACTAGGCGGTAGGTGGTCAGGCCAGCTAGTGTCCGTTAGGACAGGGAACGTGCCGTGCTCTGCTCACGAAGGGGAACTTGGAATGCGCGTTATGGCCAGGATCTCGATTCCAGTAGAGGCGGGGAACATCGCCAGTGGGGCCCTACCGAGACTGATGCAAGAAACGGCGAAGCGATGGAATCCCGAAGCCATGTACTTTACGACGTTCGATGGCAGGAGGACCGCCTACATGGTCCTCGACATGGCAGACAGCTCAGCGATACCGGCTTTCGCTGAACCATTCTTCAACGAGCTAAATGCTGAAGTCGAGCTGGCACCTGTCATGAACGGTGACGATCTGCAGAAGGGGCTTTCCGGCCTGGGCTGAAACTCGAGCTGCCTTCGGCTTTTACTGTTGCCCCCATCGGTGCCGATTCGCTCCTGGGGAAGGAAATTCGACTCGGCGGACACCGGTTGCCGAATTTTGCTAGCAGAGGTGGGATAGAGGGGCAGCACGGAGGGCCCAATCGAGCGCTCCGCTCGGGCGCGTGGGGGTGGCGGGACGATCCGCCGAGAGCACCCCCGTCCACGCAGAGGTACCGCAGTTAGGTGGCGCGGACGGCGACGGTGGGGCTGTTGGATGCCAGGTTGGTGGGGCCGGTGAGGAGGCGTGCTTGATAGGTGACCGTGATCTCAGGCGTTCGGGTGATCTGGATGAGGCCCAAGCTGGAAGCGGTGTAGCTGCCAATGCGCTGCCAGGTGCCGTTGACCAGTTGCCAGAGTTCGATCTGCGCGCCGGAGATCGGGAAACCCGTGCGGGTGTCGACGGCGCGAGCGCCGATCGTCACTGGCTGGCCGGGTTGGACCGCGGTGGCGGTAGTGCTGATCCGGACCGTGGAGGGCTGCCTGACCGTGACCACGACCGACGGCGAGGTTGAGCCGCCGTAGGTGGTCGACGGTTGCATGAGCACGGTGAATCGCATGGTCGCCTCCGGGTTGACGGTGAACGATGCGAACCCGGTTGCGTCGGTCGTGGCTTGCCTGAGGATCTGGTCGGGCTCACCGGAGGTGTGCCCGAGTAGTTGGACGGTCGCGCCAGAGATCGGGAAGCCCGTGTGGGCGTCGACGGCACGGGCGCCGATCGTCACTGGCTGGGCGGGTTGGACCGTGGTGGCGGTAGTGCTGATCCGGACCGTGGAGGGCTGCCTGACCGTGACCACGACCGACGGCGAGGTTGAGCCGCCGTAGGTGGTCGTCGGTTGCATGCGCACGGTGTATTGCGTGGTCGCCTCCGGGTTGACGGTGAAGGATGCGAATCCGGTTGCGTCGGCCGTGGCTTGCCCAAGGGTCTGGTCGGGCTCACCGGAGGCGTGCCCGAGTAGTTGGACCGTCGCGCCGGCGAGGGGTGCGCCCTGGTAGCCCTGAACAATGCGGGCGCCGATCTGCAGTGCCGCCCCGGGGTTGATCGAGGTCGCGGAAGTGCTGATCCGGGCGGTGGTCGGCGCCAGGCCGGTGGTCAGTTCTCGCAGCTGGGTGTTGAACTGGCCACCACCGAATCCTTCGTACTTGCCGCTCATCCAGACCGTCTCAATCTCACCGGGCGGCCCCCACGGGACGACCGGGCGCACGTTCCTGACCATCGGGTTCGGGGTGACGACCGAGGTTTCGGTGAGGGTGGCGCCGCTGTCGGAGGTCCGCCAGTCCTCTACTTCCCACACGCCCGATCCTGGTGTTGTTTCCCGTGACAGGTAGAGGTGGTCCGGGTCGTTTTGATCGAGGGACGCGCCGCCGGAGTATTCCACTTCGGCAGAGTCGATCGTGCCGCCCGCGTCCGTGATATGAGCGGTCGTCCAGGTCGTGCCGTTCCAGCGCGCGTAGTAATACTGCGCGTCGGACAGGTCCGCGTAGGTGGAGTACACGATGACGGGCGAGCCGTCGGGCTGCATCGCGATACTTTCCAGCCATGCCACCGCACCGCCCGGATCGTTGTAGACCAGTCCGGCGCTGGCGGGTCGGAGCCAGTCGGTGTGCATCGCACCGGTGTGTGGAACCGTGACGCTGTGGTCGGTGACTGCGGTCGGATCGATAACTGTGACCGGTTGGTGATCCGGCGTCCACAGGATGCCGCCCCTGTACACCATGGCGTAGACCGAGTTGCGTGACACCTCGCGGGATGCCCATCGGTGAAGGTGATGTCGATCGTGTCGATCCCGTTCGTGGCGTACTTCACGTACGGCCGAGTGAAGGGCGGCTCGTTGTCAGGCACCACCAGGTCGACGGCGGGGGCCCAGTGGACGTAGTCCGTCGTCCAGGTCATCAGCGGCCGATTGTCACCGCCACGGAAGAACAGGTACAGCCGGTGTTCGGCCGAGAGGTAGATCGGGTTGGCATAGGTATACCAGCCCCCTACGGGAAGGTTGGTCGGCAGAGTCTGCTCCGGACCGAACTCGCTGATGTCTTCAGGTCGGATGGAGATGCGGTAGAGCATCTGCAGGCCGGGGTGTTCGGAGTAGAACACTGCGATTCGGCCGTCGGGCAGCACGACCAGGCCCGGTGCCGCGTGATCATCGGCATCGAAGTGCGCATGCAGAGTCGTTTGTACCAGCGTCGCAGTTCCAGCATCCTGCGAGACCACGTCGATGTCGCCCGTCGTGGTCACATATCCGATGTAGGTCCGGTCGTGAACGCCCACGTAATGCACTGCCCGCGGATCCTGGAACCAGGACCATGCCCCGTTCGCGACCACCTCGCCGTCATGAACGGCCGGCGCCGCCGCTGCGGCCGGATACGACACGTGCACGAGTGCCGCCACCAGAATGCCAAACAACCCGATAAAAGTCGCGGATCGCCGGACTACCCGACGCGAGCCCGCGACCACGCTCGGCCGTCGCACAAATCGATCAAGAAAACGCACCTTCGCACAAGTAGCCCCCGGCCAGCAATCCATAGTAGACCCGGCAATAACGTACATAACCTGCAATAGCCACGTCCAGTGGCTGCCTCCGATTTGATCGGAGCTTGTCAGTTACGACTAATGCGGGCAGGCTCTTCGATATCGCCGGGACGACCGCCCATTCCGTCCGTCCGACCGCCCGGCGGCCCCTTGTCGATCCGCTACCCGTGGTCTGGGGCCTTTCGAGCGGAGGGATCGATGGCGGGGGTCATCGATCCCCGAGAGTTGAGCCGTCCGCGACAAGATCGACGGATCCGACGTCTGCCGACCCTCGACGCTCCGGTCCGCCGCAGCCCTCTAACTTGCCTGCCGAAAATGGGAGATAACCCTGCCCCGAGGCGTCGCCTTGGTGGGCTGTCACGGCCGAGGCGGATCGCCAACTTGCTCGCTCTCGCCGACCGCCGGCAGGTGTTCAGTGGGGCCGCCCATCTGCGATATGCACCGTGCTGAAGGGGCCGCGGTTCGAGGCCTGGCGGCCCCGTTCGTCGCCTGCGGCTCGGGCGCACACATATCCCGGCGCGGCACCGGAGCCGGCGGCGCGGCACCCGGCGCACCGCCTGCCGCTGGGCGGCCGGCGGACCACCCCAGACGCCATCCTTTCTCGGCTATGGGCAGGGCGTAGTCGAGACAGCCGGCCCCGGACTGGGCAGCCGGCGCCGATCGCCCCTGGTCCGCCTGGAGGACCTCGCCACTGGCCCAGGGCCAGGTCCAGGTGGTTGGCGGCCTCGCGGGCTCGGCCAGGTCCAGGTGGTTGGCGGCTTCGCGGGTCGGCCAGGTCCAGGTGGTTGGCGGCTTCGCGGGCTCGGCCAGCGTCGAGCAGCGGCCGGCCCCGGGCCAACGTACGTGGTGGGCGGGCGGTCGAGCTGTTGGCCCCCGTGATGAGTTCGGCACCATGGTTGAGGCCGAGAGTCCCGCACCAGTAGCTCCTTAGCCGCCCTTAGAAATCTCTTAGGCAGTGTGAAGGGCGTTTTCAGGTAGCCAGCTTTTACTGTGCACATGCGAGTCTCTGCGACCCTGTCGCGTCATCTCAGCTTCTGCTGGCGATCGGGTGTGGACACTCCTGAACCGGATCGGCCACGGGGGGAGCGGTCGTGACCGCACCTATTGAGGCCCCCTCGACCTCGGCCGCGGCGGAGACCACCGCGGCCGTGACGCCAGTCGGCGAGCCGCCGCGAGGGCGGTGGTGGCGGCGAGGTTGGACTCGGCGGCGGTGGCTGACAGTCGGTTTGGTCGTGGTCCTGCTGGCCGTGGCCGTGCTCACCACGTGGCTGGTGACCCGCAAGAGTTCATCGCCGGCAGCGGCGGCACCGTTGACAGTGACCACCCAGAAGGTGACCGTTTCCACCGGCACCATTAAGCAGACGGTTTCGGCGTCGGGGACCATCGAGCCGGCATCACAGGCGGATCTGTCCTTCGCGGTATCGGGTCAGGTGACCGCGGTGGATGTGGTCGTCGGGCAGAAGGTGACGTCCGGTCAGACGCTGGCCACCTTGAGCACCACCGTCCTTCAAGACCAGGTCAACGCGGCCAGTGAGACGCTGTCGTCGAATCAGTCTCGCCTCTCGACTGACCAGTCGGACTCGGCCTCCTCTAGCCAGATCGACGCCGACCAGGCCGCGGTCACTTCGGCCGAGTCGCAGCTGGCCACTGCCAAGCAGAATCTGGCCGACGCCAAACTGACCTCCACCATCTCGGGGACGGTGGCATCGATCAACCTCGACGTCGGGCAGGCGGTTTCGGGCACCGGATCGAGTGGCAATTCCGGAAACGGCGGGAGCTCGGGTAGCGGCACCACCGGCGCCGGTCTGGGGAGCAGCGGTCTGGGCTCTTCTTCGTCGTCGGCATCCTCCTCCTCGTCGTCCTCGGCGCAGATCGTGGTGGTGGCAACCAATTCCTACGTGGTGGACACCACTGTGGATGACACCCAGGTGGGACAGATGAAGGTCGGTGACCAGGTCACTATCCAGGCCAGCGGCTCGACCGCCACCGTCTACGGGACGGTCTCGTCAGTGGGCCTGGTTGCACAGTCCAACGGTTCGGGCGCCGCGAGCGTGGCCTCGTTCCCGGTTGTCGTTGCGGTGACCGGCACGCCGTCGGGGTTGTATGCGGGCACGTCGGCCACCTTGACCATCACGACCGAGCAGCTCAACAACGTGGTGGAGGTCCCCACCTCGGCGATCTCCTACTCCAACGGGCAGGCGACGGTGACTCAGGTCGTGGGCGGTTCGCAGAAGTCCGTGCCGGTGACGACCGGCGCCGCCGCCAGTGGTGAGACCCAGATCATCAGCGGCATCAAGGCCGGCGACGTGATCATGGAACGGGTCGTCAAGTTCAATGCCACCGGCGGCGGAGCCCGCAGCCTCTTCGGTGGGGGCGGAGCCGGAGTCCGCACGGGCAGCTTTCCCGGCGGTGCGGGCGGCGGAGTCGGTTTCTTTGGCGGCGGCGGTGGCGGCGGCTTCCGAGGCGGTGGCACTGGCGCCGCTGGTGGCGGCGGTGGAGGCAGCTTCGCGAGAGCCGGGGGTTGACGTGGACCCTGTCATCGAACTGGCCGACGTCACCAAGGTGTACCGAACGGGATCCCTGGCTGTGGCCGCCCTTCGAGGGGTGTCTTTTACGATCGACCCCGGCGAGTACGTGTCGATAATGGGGCCGTCGGGATCGGGCAAGTCGACCCTGATGCACATCCTGGGTTGCCTGGATGTTCCGACCAGCGGGCGATACTGGCTCAGCGGTGAGGACGTGTCCCACATGGACGAAGTCGACCTGGCCGAGGTCCGCAACGCCCACATCGGGTTTGTCTTCCAGCAGTTCAACCTGCTGCCATCCCTGTCCGCGTGGCGCAACGTAGAGCTACCTCTCATTTACGCCGGCGTTGGCCGCGGCGAACGGCGCCGCCGGGCCATGGAAGCCTTAGAGCGGGTGGGGGTTGGCGACCGGGTCGATCACCGCCCCGGCGAGCTGTCCGGAGGCCAGCAGCAACGGGTGGCGGTAGCCCGGGCCCTGGTTGGCGACCCCGAGTTGATCCTGGCGGATGAACCCACCGGGGCCCTGGACTCGACCTCCGCCGAGGACGTGATGACCCTGTTCGACGAACTGCACACCGCCGGCCGGACCCTGGTGGTCATCACCCACGATGCCGACGTGGCTGATGCCGCGGAACGAACCATCCGCATGCGCGACGGCCTGGCCGTCGGTATCGGGCAGGCGGCCTGATGGGCTGGTTCGAGACTTTTCGCAGCGGCCTTTCGGCAGTGCGAGCCAACCGGCTGCGCTCCATTCTGACCGTCCTCGGGATCATGATCGGCATCGCCGCCGTCGTCCTCACCGTGGGCCTGGGCCAGGGTGCCCAGGACCAGGTCAAGTCGCAGATCAACTCCCTCGGTACCAACCTGCTGACCGTCTCCCCTGGCAGCACGACCTCCTCGAGCGGGTTTCGCCAAGGGTTCGGCTCGGCGTCCACCCTCACCGAAGCTGATGCCGACGCGCTCAGCTCCAGCACCGTGGCCCCCGACATCAAAGCCGTCGCCCCGGTCAAGTCCTCCGCCGAGGGGCTCACTGACGCCATCAACTCCAACACCTGGACCACCACCGTCAACGGGACCACGCCGACCTGGGCGTCCGTCCGCGACCGCACCGTCACCCAGGGACGCTTTATCGACAACCAGGACGTCGCCGACCACACCGCCGTCGCCGTGGTGGGAGTTGACACGGCCTCGGAGCTGTTCAGCGGCGTCGATCCGGTCGGCCAGGTCGTCGACGTCAACGGTGTGCCGCTCACCGTCATCGGCGTGCTCAACTCCGTGGGGGACAGCTCCTCGACCACCGGGTCCAACCAGGACGATCAGGTCATCGTTCCCCTCAGCACCGCCACCCAACGCATATTCGGCAGCAACTCGCTCAGCTCGATCCTCATCGAAGCCAACTCGGGATCCAGCCTCTCGGCCGCCTACCAGGAAGCCGACTCGGAATTGCTGGCCGTGCACAACGTCACCACCCCTGCCAACGCCGACTTCACCATCGCCTCGGAAGCGTCGCTGGTCTCAACCTCGACGTCGGTCGACAAAACCCTGACCATCCTGCTCGGCGGCATCGCGGCGATCTCCTTGCTGGTGGGCGGTATCGGGGTCATGAACATCATGCTGGTCTCAGTCACCGAACGCATCCGGGAGATCGGGCTGCGCAAAGCCCTCGGCGCCAAACCCTCGCTGATCCGCCGGCAGTTCCTCCTCGAGGCCAGCCTGCTCGGGCTCACCGGCGGAGCTCTCGGCGTCGGGCTGGCCGCCATTGGCACCGGTCTTTTGCCCAAGGCCATCGGCTATCCGATCACGCTGTCCGGAGCGGCCACCGCAGGGGCCATAGCGGTAGCCGTCGCCATTGGGCTGATCTTCGGTGTCTACCCGGCCAGCCGGGCCGCCCGGATGGCTCCGATCGACGCCCTCCGAAGCGAATGACCGTCTCGCACCACCAAGGAGTACCTACCCACTCATGATCACTCTTCGAAGCAAGCCAACCGTGGCCCTCGGCGCCGGGCTCCTCTTGGCCGCGCTGCTCAGCGCTTGCGGTGGCGGAAGCAGCCATACCAGCACCGCGACCACCCCAACCACCGGCGGCAACCCATCGGCAGCGGGCGGAACCGGCAGCGGGGGTGGCGCCGGCGCCGGGAGCGGCGGCGGGAACTTCCCCGGGGCGTCGGGATCGGTGGCCGCCATCACCGGATCGTCAATGGAAGTCCAGAACCAGCAGACCGGTCAGACCACCGTCAGCTGGACCTCCGCCACCACTTTCACCAAAACCGCGACCCTCACGGCGGCCAGCGTGGCCGCCGGGGACTGTGTCACGGTCATCGGGTCCACCTCCACCGGGAAGCTCGTGGCCAACACCGTCATGGTGAGCAAGCCCGCCTCCTCCGGGACCTGCACGGGCGGCCGCTTCGGCGCTGGCGGCCGAGGCGGGGGTGGAGCGTTCAGAGGCGGGACTGCGCCGAGTGGGGGAAGCCTGCCCGGACGACCCGCAGGATCGGTCCCCAGCGCCGCCCGCGGCTTCGGATTCGCCAGCGGCAAAGTCACTTCCATCAGCCCCTCCAGCATGGTGATCAACGGCATCTCCTCGTCCGGCTTCGGCGGACCCCGCACCGGTACCAGACCTTCCACCCCGCCGACGTCGATCAAGCCCACCCCCGTAACGATTGGACTGCAGGGGTCAACCACCTTCACTGAGACGGAGTCCACGGCTGCCACCTCGCTGGCGGTAGGCGACTGCGTGACCGCCGTCGGTTCCAGCGACACGACCGGGGCCGTCACCGCCCGAACGGTCCGCATCACCTCCACCGGAGGACAAACCTGCAACAGCGGATTCGGCGGGTTCGGGGGCGGCGGAACCGCGGGTGGCGGAACCGCGGGTGGCGGAACCGCGGTGGCGGAACCGCGAGTGGCGGAACCGCGAGTGGCGGAACCACGGGTGGCGCAACCGCGGGTGGCGGCTCGACAAATGGCTAGCCCGGCTTCTGCGTCGGGCCGTCGCCGCCGGCGCAACCAGAAGCGGGCCTCCGTCGTCATCGGGGCCGCGGTCGTGGCCGTTGGAATCGGCCTGGGCGTAGCCCAGGCCCAGGCCTCCAGCGGACCCAGTTATCGCACCAGCGCCGCCACTACCGGCGCAGCCACCCGAACCCTCACGGCTTCGGGAACGGTCGAACCGGTCAACCAGGCCCAGGCGTCATTTCAGGTGGCCGGCCGTGTCGCCGCCGTGGATGTTGCCATCGGTCAGCACGTCACCGCCGGCCAGACCTTGGCCGCCCTCGACACCACCGCCCTGCAGCAGCAGCTGACCATGGCTCAGGCCAGCTTGAATACGGCCCAGGCCAGGCTCACCGAAGACGAGTCCGGGGAAGCGTCCGGCTCCTCTTCATCATCATCATCATCATCATCATCCGGCTCCGCTCCGGCCCAGACCGCCTCCACGACCAGCAGCGCCAGGCCGACCGCAGTGCTCACCGCGGCGATCACGGCCGCCGGCTCGGCTCGGCCGTCCGGTCCCACGAGCGGTTCGGCCCAGCTTCAGCAGGCCCAGCGAGCCGTCGTACAGGCTCAGCACACCGCTGACCTCGACCTCCAGACTGCTACCGCGGCGCTCTCCACCGCCGAGCGCACCTGCGCAGCCTCGGGCCAGTCCGGCGGGTCCGCGTCGTCCGGCGCGGCCACCACCGCCGCCCTGTTGCCCGCCGCCCCAGCCACCGATGTGGCGTCGAGCAGCACGTCGGATAGCACCACTACCACGCCGACCTCTGCCCCGACCACCGCGACCTCGCCGACCACGCCGACCTCCACCCCGACCTCGCCGACCACGCCGACCTCCACTCCGACGACGCCGACCTCCACCCCGACCTCGCCGACCACGCCGACCTCCACTCCGACGACGCCGACCTCCACCCCGACCACCACCAGCTCGGCCTGCGCCACGGCCCTGCAAGCCGCGATGGCCGATCAACAGCAGGTCTCCCGTGACCAGCAGAGCGTGCAAAGCGCCGAGACCGCCCTGGCCCAGGTCCTCTCCACCGAGTCAGCCGCCAACAGCAAGACCGGCAGCCCGTCCGGCGCCCCGAGCGGCAGCTCCTCCGGGACGGGCAATGGGTCGAGCGGGTCCGCCAGCAAAGGGTTCGGCGGGTCGAGCGGGTCCGCCAGCAAAGGGTTCGCGGTCAGCGGGTCCGCCAGCAAAGGATTGAGCGGATCAAGCGGGTCCAGCAGCAAAGGTTTCAGCGGATCGGGTGGGTCCAGCAGCCCATCAGGGACGAGCAAAGGCTTCAGCGGGTCAGGCGGATCCAGCGGGAGTCCGGCCACCACCGCCGTCGATAGCGCCGCTCAGCTGGCCAGCGACCAGGCCACCATTGACTCTGACCAGGCCAACCTGGTTTCGGCCCAACAGTCCCTCGATAACGGCACCTTGAAGGCCCCCATGGCCGGCACCGTGGCCGCCGTGGGTGTCTCGGCCGGACAATCGGTCGACCCCGGTTCCAGCAGCTCCTCCATCACCATCACCGATCCCGGCAGCTATCAGACCACCTCGTCGCTCACCAGCAGCCAGGTCGGCGCGGTCGTCACGGGCGACCACGTCCAGGTGAGCATCGACGGCCAATCCAGCTCCTACAACGGCACCGTCACCCGGGTCGGGCCCGTGCTCTCCGGTTCGTCCGGCTACACCTACCCGCTGATCATCGCCCTGTCGCCCGGGTCGTTGAGCCCGAGCACCACGGTGGCCGGCTCGACCGCACAGCTGACGGTGGATATCGCCCAGGCCAGCCATGCTGTCGTGGTTCCCACCTCCGCGGTGCACACCACCGCCGCCGGGCGGGCCTACGTCGTTACGCTCAAATCCGGTCGGGAAGTCGATACCAGCGTCAAGGTGGGAGTGGTGGGCGACGTCTACACACAGATCACTTCGGGTCTCTCGGCCGGAACCCAGGTGGTCCTGGCCGACAATTCCGCGCCGGTGCCATCCTCGAGTAGCAACTCCACCAACACCTTCCGTGGCTTCGGCGGAGCAGGTGGCTTCGGCGGGGCAGGACGCCTCGGCGGGGCAGGCGGCCTTAGTAGCGGGGCAGGCGGCCTTAGCGGGGCAGGCGGGCTTGGCGGGGCGGGAGGATCCCCCGCCGGTGGTGCGGCCATCGCCCGTTCCAGCTTGGGCTGACGAGCCGGCGACGAAGGTCATCCCGGACTCGCGGCCCGCCCCCGCCAGCAGTGGCCCACGCGGCGCAGGAAAGGAGAATGCGGCAAGAGTCGGTCTAAGGTCGGAGGGTGCCTGATCTCGATTTGCTCGATTTTCTCTCGGCGGATCACCGGAACCTGCTCGAAAGTTCTCCCGGGATCGTCGAGGTCTCCCAGCACCTGAGCGTCGAGCGGGACTTTCTCTACCCGGCGATCAGGGATCACGTGGGGAGCGGTGCGGACGGCAAGGCCATGGTGGAAGAGCTGAGGCGGGCCGAGCGCCAGGTCGAGGAGCGGCTCAGGGACGTCGAGAAGGACCCGACGGCCGAGCACCGCGAGCGTCTCCGACTGGCGATCGCGGAGCACGTCGACTCCCAGGAGCAGCTGTTCACCCGCCTTCGGGACCTGATTCCCGAATCTGAGCTTCTCAGGGAGTCAGAGTCGATTGCCATGAGCATCGGGGGATCACCCACCCACGCTCATCCGCACCTGGCCGAGGGCGGTCTCATCGGGAAGATCGTCGAGGACGTCACCAGCGCAGCTGATCACGCGGTTGACCACTGGCGCTCGAGGAAGGATCCGGAGAGCGCCTGATCAAGGAAGGTAAGCGCTAGGAATCGCTCCGACCAGTTCGCCGGCCGCGGAGGAAGTAGGCGAGAGGGACCGCTCCGACCGAGTTGACCAGGACCACCGCGCTGGCCCACCTGGCTTTGGACCCTCTGATCTGGTCCGCCGGGCGTCGCTTGAGGTCGACCAGCGCCAGCAGCTTGAGGACCCCCTCCAGGGCAGCTCCTGCGATGATCAACCTACGAGTGCGTTCGCTCAGGTCACTCCAGCGCCGCTTTGGCATGACTCCTCCCGATGCCATTGGATCACCGATGGCAAGATACTCGGATCCGGATGGGGCGCAGAGCCCGGCCACTGTTGAGCCACCAGCGCCACCTTCGCCCACCTTCGCCATGGGCTACCGCGGTTCCAGGAGGCCAGGTCGGAGATGACCTTGGGGACCACATGGGCGGGATGATCATCGTCGTCGGGCGAGGGTCGCCGCTGCCGTCGGTGAAGAGGTCGTCGGCTCGCCGCCGCCCGCCGGTCGGCTGGTTACCTCAGGCAGGGGTGGGATCGGGGCCCGGGATCAGACCCCAGCCGGAGTGCGGACCGGCAGCATCCGGGCCAGTCGCTCAACCTCCTGCCAGAACACCTTGACCGTCTCCTCAATGATCTCCGCCACCGGCTTGATGGCAGAGACCAGCGTCGCGGACTCGCCACACCCCACCATGGCCCTGTCGGTGCGACCGTGCTCGAAGAGTTCCATCACGGGTCCGGCATACGGGCTTCCCTTCGGGTCGATGTCACCCCGAGCCACCGCCTCGCTGAACTCGTTGCGCACCACGCGCATCTTGATGCCCTTCTTGACCGGCTCGAGGTTCAGAGTGGAGTCGCAGTCGGCGATCGCCTGCTTGAAGTTGGTGTGAACGGGGCTCTCGACCGAGCTGATGAAGCGGGTGCCCATGATCACCCCCTCGGCGCCGAGCGCAAAGGCGCCAGCCATCCCGTAGCCGTCGGCGACGCCGCCTCCGGCGATGATCGGCACGTCGATGCGCGACCTCACCTGCTGCAGGAAGGTAAACAGGTGGAGCGACTTCTCGCTGCGAAGCCCTCCACTCTCGGCCCCCTCGACGATGAGGCCGTCCGCGCCGGCGTCAACGGACCGCAGGGCATCATCGAGACTGCCAGTCTGGTGGTAGAGCTTGACGCCTGCATCCTTCGCCCGGGGCAGGACCCGTGCCGGGTCGCCCACACAGGTAACGAGAAATCGGGTGCGGCCATCGAGGACCCAGTCCAACACCTCGTCGAGGCGGTCTTGCTGGACGAGCACCCGGAGGAAGAGCTGCACCCCAAACGGGGCATCGGTGCGGGCCCGGATACGGTCGTACTCGATCGCCGTCTCGTCGAGGCCCTGAGTGGCCGTCTCCAGCAGTCCCAGGCCCCCGGCGGCCGAGACCGCACCGGCCAGGGAGGCTCGGGCGAAGAACCCAATCGGAGCGTTGGAGATGGGGTATTTGGCACCGGTATCGGCCACCACCCGGTTGCCTGCGAAGGAATGGCTCTCGGCCGGACCGCTCATCGCTTCACGGTAGGCGTCAATGCCGAGCAGCCTCCAATTGTGACTCTTCGGCCAGGCCGATTACCTTTCGGGGCCCGGAGCGACCAACCTTTGTCGCGTGGGTAGCCGAGGCAGGCGGGTGGGTCGGGTGGCAGCCATCGCGATGGGCACCGTCCTGACGGCCGGCGCCTGGGCGGCCCCGTCCGGCGCGGTGGCCGGTGCGAGCCCGGAACCTTCCTCCACGAGCAGCTCGACCACGAGCTCGACGACGAGCACCTCGATCCCCCCCATGTCCACCACTTCCACCACCACGATCGGCGCCGCCAGCACCACTTCCACCACGTCGGCCGGGGGGACCACCAGCGGGACCCTGCCTCCGAGTGCCAGCCAGGTCGCTCCGCCGGCCCCTCCAGCCGCCAACCTGGCGGCCATGCGGGCCGCCATCCGGGCGGAGCAGGCGACGGTGGTCCGCGAGCGCTTCCAGCTTTCGACGGTCTATGCCGAACTGGCCGTCAGCGGATCGGAACTGAAGGTCGCCACCGATCGGCAGACGTTGGCCGACGAGCAGGCTCAGGCCCGCGCCGCCAGCGCGGTTGAGGCGAGGGCTGCGGGCCGTTTGGCGGCCGATCAGGCCGCCCTCCGGCTCGCCACTAACGCCGACCGCCGGGCCACCTCCCGACTGGCCGGCGACCGGGCTCGGCTGCACGGGCTCGCCGTGGGCCTCTACACCGGCGCCCTCACTGCTCCTCAGCCTGCCGCCCTGCGCGACCTCAACACCGCCCAGAACGCGGCCATCGACGGCGGCGAGGTCAACGTGGTGGCCCAGGTGGTCGTCTCCAACCTGGGCGCGGATATCCAGGCCGTGGCGTCCGATGACCGCCTCGTTCGTCGTCGCGCCGGAGTCGTCTCGGCCGACGGCCTCACCCTGGCGACCGATCGCGGCCGGGCGGCCGCCGCTCAGAGCCGGGTTCCGCCGGCGGTCGCCGCCCTGCACGGCGCGGAGCAGCAGCTGACCGCATCCAACCGCCGGCTGGCCGGGGTTCAGGCCGACGAGAAGGCGGCCCTGGCCAAAGTGGGCGTCACCGCACCGGACGTGCCCAAGACCGGGGGGTTGAGCATCATGGGCGCAGCCGCGCTCAACGCTGATGAGCTGACGGCCTGGTTCGCGGCCCAGGGCTATAACGATCTGACCTCGACCACCATCACCAAGCTGGCGAACTGGTACCTCACCGACGGGGCCAAGGAGGGTGTGCGCGGCGACGTGGCGTTTGCCCAGGCCGTCCTGGAGACGGGCGGGTTCAGCTCTCCCGACGCCGTCGGGTTCAACAATTACGCCGGCATCGGCCACTGTGACACCTGTGGTCAGGGCTGGGGCTTCTCCTCTCCTGAGGCCGGCGTGCTCGGACAGCTGCAGCTCCTTCGCATCTTCGCTGGCGGCGGGGTTGCTCCGAAGCCCGCCCCAGCCCCCGTTCTGCCGACGCTCACGCCGTCCCATCAAGGGCGGCACGGTTGCTGTCCGACCTGGGAATCGTTGACGGGCGTCTGGGCTAGCGATCCAAACTACGGAATCCAGATCCTCACCATGTATGAGCAGATGCTGGACCTGGCCACGACCAACCAGCCCCGCCCGCCGGGCACCTGAGCAGGGTCACGCCCATTCCGGCCGGCGAAACCAGACTTCAGTATCATTCTGGCCCGATAGTGGAGGGTCCAAAACATCGCCTTGGGCCGGCACGAGCGGATGGTTGACGGATGGCTGAGAATCGGATGCCGGGCCCCGATGCCGCCGGACGGCCGATCCTGGAAGGGCTTCGGGTTCTCGACCTGACCGATGAGCGGGGCGCGTTCTGCGGTCGGATGTTCGCTGAATTCGGTGCCGACGTCATCAAAGTCGAGCCGATCGGCGGTTGCCAGACCCGCCGCATCGACCCTTTCGTCGACGGGGTGCCTGGGCCCGACCGGAGTGCCTACTTCGTCGCCTATCAGGCCGGGAAACGGTCCATCACCCTCAACCTTGACCGGGCCGACGGATGTCGGGCGTTCGTGGACCTGGTGAGGACCGCCGACTTCGTGGTCGAGTCGTCCGGCGCCGCCTATTTCGATGAGCGGGGAATCGGCTACCAGGCGCTGTTCGAAGTCAATCCGGGCCTCATCTACACCACCATCACCCCGTTCGGCGAGCGGGGCCCGGCGGCCCAGTGGGTGGCCGCGGATATCACCTTGTGGGCCGCCGGCGGCATGATGTACCTGACCGGGATTCCGGGCCGTCCGCCCCTGCAGATCAGTATGCCGCAGGCCCATCTGCACGCCGGCGCCGAGGCCGCGACCGCCAGCATGCTCGCCTACTTTGCCCGGCTCGGCGACGGTCAGGGGCAGAGGGTCGTCGTCGATACCCAGGCGTGCGTGGTCTGGACCCTGATGAACGAACAGGCCTTCCCGCTCCTCCACGGGGATTGGCTGACCCGCAGTGGCGTGATGATCGGGGCCGGCGATCTGACCCGGCGGCTGATCTTTGACGTGGCTGATGGGCAGGTCGCCGCTCTCCTGTTGGGCGAGTCGGCCCGACTGGTCGTGGAGTGGATGACGGAGGAAGGCGCCGCCTCACCCTGGCTGCAGGCGGTCGATTGGAACACCTTCGCCCCATCACGTCTGATGGACGCGGACGCGGGATTGCTCGAGCTGATGCGCCGGAGCGACGCCGCCATCGAGGCCTGGTTGCGAACCAAGACCAAGTCGTTTTTGTACGAAGGGGCCATCGAACGCCGGATACTGCTGGCGCCGGTATCGACGGTCAAGGACATCTTCGAGGATCCGCAACTGGCGGCCCGGGACTACTTCCGGACGTTCTTCCATCCTGGTGTCGGGCGGGACCTCACTCTGCCCGGCGGTTTCGTCAAGTACAGCGACGTACCCGGAGTGGAATTGCGGCCGGCACCGCGGCTCGGGGAGCACAATCTCCCGGTGTACGTCCAGCTGTTGGGCTATAGCCTCGACCGGGTCCGGCATCTGTACTCGACCGGCGTCATATAGGTAATCACTGGGATGGATGGCCGGCGCGCCAACCGATAGCGAGGAGAAGCGGTGGGTCGACTAGCGATGCAGGGGGTGTCGGTCCTTGATTTCACCTGGTTTGGCGTGGGACCGATCGCCACCAAATACCTCGCCGACAACGGGGCGACGGTGGTCAAGGTCGAGTCGATCGCCCGGCCCGACGGCTTGCGGCTGACGGGGCCGTGGAAGGACGCCCGTCCTGACATCAACCGGAGCCAGTTTTTCGGGAGTTTCAACTCATCGAAGAAGAGCGTCATGCTCGATATGAGCCGACGAGAGGCCCGCGACATCGTCCGCCGGCTGGTTCCGCACTTCGATGTGGTGGCCAATAGCTATACGCCGGGCGTCATGCCGAAATGGGGGCTCGGCTACGACGACCTCCGTCAGATCCGTCCGGACGTGATCGTGCTGTCCACGTGCATGCAGGGTCAGACGGGCCCGCACGCGCAGTACCGGGGATTCGGACAGCTGATGGCTTCGCTGTCAGGTTTCTTCTACTTGTCGGGGTACTCGGAGACGGAGATCGCGCCCCTTATGGGGCCTACACCGATTTTGTGGTGCCGCGGCTGGCCGCCTTTGCCCTGCTGGCCGCCCTGGACTATCGCCGCCGGACCGGACGTGGGCAGTATCTCGACATCTCCCAGTACGAAGCGGCCATCAACTTCCTCGCGCCCGCCGTGGTCGACTACGCGTCATCCGGGACCGTGATGCACGCCCAGGGCAATACCTCCAATCGTTACGCTCCGCATGGCGCCTATCGCTGCGTCGACGACGCCGAAGGCGAGCGCTGGATCACGATCGCCGTGGCTGACGATCGACAGTGGCTCGACCTGTTGGCCGTGCTCGGGGCTTCGCCCGGTGATCCTCGTTTTGCCACCATGATCCAGCGACTCGAGAGCCCCGAGGCCCTGGACGACTACGTCCAGGGTTTGACGGCACGACGAGACGCGGCTGAACTCACCGCCTCCCTACAGGCGGTCGGGCTGCCGGCGTATCCCGTGCAAAATTGCCTCGATCTGCACTCCGATGAAAACCTGCTCGCCAACGAGTTCTGGCCGTGGCTCGAGCAGAAGGATGCGGGTCCGATGCCTTACGACGGCCTCTCGTATCGCCTCGAGCGGAGCGGGAGCCACCAGACGGCCGCGCCGAGCATCGGCCAGGACACCGACGAGGTCCTCGGCGACCTGCTGGGGATGACGGCGGACGACACCGCCCGCCTCCGCGACACCGGGGTGATCGGGTAGGCGGCACCGATTCTGTCGTCTACCCGGACATATACGTCCGGATTGGGCGCAAAATCATTGGCCGCTCCCGACCTCGGGCCGGCTCGAGCCCGAGAAGGCCGCGGGCCGCGGGCCGCGGGCCGCCAGCCGCCAGCCGCCAGCCGCCAGCCGCCAGCCGCACCCCGTGGTATCAGTCCAGCAGCTCCCACTGGACCAGGGAGAAGCCCTCGTGGTGTTCAAACACCGCGCCGACCCTGGAACCGATGGTGATGGGTCGGGTCTGGTCGCCGACCAGGTTCCCGACCATCCGGATGTCCCCGGCGGAGGGGAGGGAGACGAGCAGGATCACATAAGGGAGGGCGGGGGAGAGTCGCGGGTCGGTGGGGTGCCACACCCGCTCCCACGAGTAGATCACTCCCTCATAACGGTCACCGTCGCGAGGCACCTCCTCCCAGGCCACGTCGAAGGAACCGCAGGTGTAACAGGACCACTCCGGCCCCCACTGCCAGCTGTGGCAGGTCTGGCACCGCTGCACCACGAGCTGCCCGTGGCGCGTCGCGGACCAATACGGGTCGTCCAGCCCGGTCGACTCGGGTCCGGGCTGGAACCGCTCGGGCAGGATATAGCTGCTTGCTCCGCCGTCGGTCACAGCACCTCCTCAGTCCCCAGCACCAGATCCGAGACGGGCGCCGTCAGCGGCCCGGCCGTTACCAGCGCCACCTTGACGTCCGGTACCTGGTTGGGCGATTCGCCGCGGACCTGACGAACCCCTTCGACGGCCAGGTTGAGTCCGTGCACGTAGGCCTCGGCCAGGTTCCCCCCCGACGTGTTGAGCGGCAGCCGCCCCGAGGGTGCGATCAGATTCTCGAACGTGAGCTCCTCGTCGACTGCTTCCGCAGCACAGATGCCGTGCTCGACCAGGCTCATGACCACCCCACCCGTGAAGTTTTCATAGCTCTGGATGACGTCCACGTCCGACGGTCCCAGCTGGGCCATCTTCCACAGCCGCGGCGCGATGGTGGTGAAATTCGACGTGGCATAAGTGGGGGAGTTGTTGACCTTTCGCCCGAAGCCGTGGTTGGCCCCGGACGCGCCGGCGAGGATATAGACGGGGGGCCGGGGGTGATCTCTGGCCCGCTCGGGGGAGGTGAGGATCAGGGCGGCCGCGGCGTCGTTTTCCTGGCAGAAGTCGAAGAGCCGCCACGGTTCCACGATCATGCGGGACTGGTCGTAGTCCTCCGGGGTGAGGGGCCGGCCATACATGACCGCCCTCGGGTTCTGCTGGGCATGGTGATATGAAGCCAGCGACACCGCCTTCTGGGCTTCGAGGCCGACCCCGCCGTGGTCATGCATCCAGCGCATGTATTTGAAGCCATACATCTGTCCCGCCGAACCGATGCCGTACGACGCCGTGTACGCCTGTTCGCCGGTCACCTCGCCGCCCGTGCTACGGGTCTGCCCGAACCGGCCGAACTGGCCCTGGGCCAGCGCCCGCAACACGACCACGTAATCGGCCTGACCGGTAGCCACCGCGGCCGCCGCATTGGAGACCGCCGCGGCCATGCCGCCCCCGCCACCCGTCCACTGCATGACGGAAAAGCGCAGGTCGTTGAGGCCCAGGGCGGCCGCCAGCCGGACCGGCTGACTGCGGTCATCAGAGTACGAGGAGAAACCCTCAATGTCCTTCGGGGCCAATCCGGCGTCCTCGCAGGCCGCCCGGATGGCCTGCAAAGCCAGGACGAATTCCGGATCAGGCGACCGGCCGTGGCGGTAATAGACACTCTCGCCGATGCCAATGACCGCAGCCTTGCCGCGCAGGGTTCGTTCTGACACATTCACTCCTGTCTGACGTCATCGTTCCTACGTCAACGCTGGGCCACGGTCCGAAGCCGGGGCTGGGCGGCGCCCCGCCCGCTAGGCGGCGGCCGGCGGCCGGCCGACGCTGGGGAACAGTTCGAGGAAGGCGCCCTGGGTCATGCGGTAGCGGGCGGCCTCGTCCACGTCGTCGAAGAGCTCGTGGAGGATCTTCTGGGTGTGGCCGAAGGTGCCCTCCATATGGGGGTAGTCGCTGCCCCACATGACGTTCTGGTAGCCCATGGCGGTGTAGGCCAGGACCGCCGAGCGGTCGTGCTGGAAGGAGGCGTAGACCTGCTCGTAGATGATCTCGCTGGGCGGGCGGGACAGCTTGGGCCGCACGTAGACGCCGTGCTGGCGGTAGCCCTCGTCCATGCGGTCGGCGATGAAGGGCACCCAGGTGGCCCCGCCCTCGGAGATGAGGACTTTGAGGTCGGGGTGGCGGTCCAGGGCCCCGGAGGTGACCAGCATGGTGGCGGCCCGCTGGCCCCCGAAGGTGGTCTCCACGTAGTTGAGCACCGCCCCGCCCGGACCGTGGAAGAGCCGGTTGCCTGACGCGCCGGGGTCTTTGGCTTCGGAGCCGATGTGGATGGCCAGCACCAGCCCGGCTTCTTCGGCGGTGGCCCAGAGGGGCTCCCAGGTGTCGTAGTTCCAGTTGTGGATGCCGTCCTCGTCGAGGGTGGTGGGCAGGTTGATGGCCTTGAAGCCCATCTCCGCCACCCGGGTGGCCTCGGCCACCGCGTCGTCGACCGAGCGCACCGAGATCTCCGCCGCCGGGATCGAGCGAGGGGTCGCGTCCAGGAACGTCTCCTTCAGCCAGTCGTTGGCCGCTCGCACCCCCTCCCGGTAGAGGACCGGATCTTTGATCATCCCGTTCCACAAGCCGATGGAGGGATACACCGCCTCCCCCCAGACCCCCTCTGCGTCCAGGTCCTTGAGCCGCAGCTTCACATCCCAGGCCCCCGGTGGCCGGCCCGACACTTCCCGGGCCCGCATTCCCACCTGGCGCCCGCTGCCCTTTAACCCGGCAAACTCCAGGTCCTCTTCGGTCATAACCGGGTTGAGGCCGATCTTGCGCTCGAAAGACCGGCCATCGACGTGCACCCGTTCGGTGCGCTCGTCGATCTTCTCGCTGCGCGGCATCCGGGCGGCCAGGTCCGCCGGCATCCGCTCCTGCCACAGACCCGGCGGCTCCAGCACGTGCGCATCCCCCGAGTTGGCCCACATCAGATCGGTCATCGCCGTCCTCCTCCCTCCACAGCCACGCCCGGAGCATAGCCCGACGGTCGCCGGGGAAACTCGGACGTCATACCTTCTGGTTTCTAACTGATAATCGCGCCAAACCGGAAGGGCGTCAAGCGCCGTCTATCGCCTCCGGGGCTGGCTCCTTCCTCGCGCTAGCCCAGCGTTTGCACCACGTCTTGGAACGAGGTCGCCAAGGAGGTCGGTACATCGATGACGAGCGGCGTCGTGAGGTGGGCCACACCTTTGAGCAGAGTCCGCAACTCGTCCGCGCTCGAGACCTGCACCCCGTCGCAGCCGAGCGATCGGGCGATCTCGGCGTGGTTGAACTCGGCAAAATTGGCGGCCACGGCCCGGTCCCCCATCCCGTGGAGCACCCAGCCCAGGGCGCCGTTGTTGAAAACCAGCACCGCTATCGGAAGCTGCTCCTGCACCGCGGTCATCAGGGCGTGGATGGACATGGCAAAGCCGCCGTCGCCGCATACCGCCAGAACCGGTCGGACCGGGTCCGCCAACCTGGCCGCCATGGCCGCAGGCACGGCGTAACCCATCCCCCCTCCGGCCGCGGGCTGGAGATACTCCCCACCGGCGGCAGTGTGGAACCAGTGCATCATGAATAGCCGGTTCTCCCCGGCGTCACAGGTGACCACCGTGTCCTCGGGGATGGTCTCCTCCATGAGAGCAATGATCCGCTCGGGGAGCAGGGGAAACTCATCCGCATGGGCGCCGTCCGGTTGGCCTCGGTGGTGGGTCTGGCGGGCCTGCTCGGTTCGATCCCGGCCTTGACCAGCGGGCGACCAGGATCGCGAGTCGTACATCTGACTCAGGCGGTCCATGACGTAGCCGGCGTCACCGAGGAGGACGTGGTCGAGAGGAAAGGTCCAGGCCGTGTTCAGCGGTTCGACGTCGATCTGGATCAACGTCTGGCGAGCCGGGTCCAGCAGGGCGGCGTGCTCGTTGGCGGTGTCGCTCGGTCCGAGTTTGGTGCCCACGGCGAGCACGACATCAGCCTCGCCCAGCACGGCATTGGCGGAAGGCCACCCGAACGGGCCGATCACCCCGACCGACAGCGGATCGCGCTCGGGAAATACGCCCTTCCCGCTGGCCGTGGTGGCCACAGGGGCGTCGATGTGGCGGGCCAGGCGCACCAGGCTGGCTTGGGCGTGCGCCAGGCGGACCCCGTTGCCGGCCACGATCACCGGGCGGACGGCGGCGTTGATCACCTGGCCAACCGAGTCGAGGGCCTCTTCGTCGACGCCGCGCATCGGGGCGGGGAGGTAGGCATCGGTCGAATAGATCCGCGGCAGCGATGCCGGTCCCACCTGCCCTTGCAGGGCGCTGCTGTGGTAGACGACCGCGACCGGGCCGGGCTGGCCGGTCAGGGCGTGTTTGAGGGCCAGCTGGGTGTGCTGGACGGCCTGAGCCGGACTGTGGCTCACCATCAATCGTTTGGTCACTCCGCCGAGAGTGGTGCGCACGTCCCAGGTTCCATAGTCCCCGGTCCCGCTCTGATACGGGGCGTGATGCGACAGCGAGCCTCCATCGGACATCTCGGTGAGAATGAGGAGAGGGGAGCTGCCCTGGAGCGCTTCCATGTAGCCCTGCCCGGCGTTGCCGGCGATCCACTCTCCCTGACCCATGACCACCGCGGGTTGCCCGGTAAACCGTCCGTAGGCCTCGGCCATGAGCGCACCGATTGATTCCTCGCGAACCTGAATCGCCCGGATGATCGGGTGGGCATGGAGAGATCGCCACAGCGGCCCGGTCAGCCCGCCGGGCATGCCAAGCACATACCTGACGCCGCCCTCCGCCAGGGCCGTGATGATGGCCTCGGACACGGGGCGCTCTTCGGCGATCGGTACGAACTTCATCGACGGGCTCCATTCTCCGTGCGGTCCGTCGCCTGGTCGCGACGACGCCGACCGCCAGACTAGGGCTGGGTGGCCAGACGACGCGCCAGGTCGCCCAGCAACTCGACCGAGGCGAAATCCGTCCGGTCGGGATGTTGCACGTAGATCCGGGTGACGCCCGCGGCCTCGAACCGGCCCAGGACCGCCGCCACCTCGTCGATGGTGCCGACCTGAGCGCGTTCCCGCGGGGCGCGGAACCGGGCCAGCATGCGGGAGAAGCGCTCCTCGGCCGCGTCGCGGTTTTCTCCCAGGGCAATCAACGTCATGAGCGATATCGGCAGCGTGGTGGGATCGCGATCGGCTCGTTGGCACACCGCATCGAGGCGGGCCCGGAGGTCCCGGCACTCGTCGAGGCCGAGGAAGGCGCTGTTGTACTCCCCGGCGAAGCGGGCGGCCAGGGCCAGCGAGCGCGGCCGGCCCGCCCCGCCGATAATCAACGGCGGGTGCGGGACCTGCACCGGTCCCGGTCGGGCGTCCTGGCCCCGCAGCACGAAATGCTGGCCCTCGAAGTCGAACGGCTCGCCGGCCCAGCTCCGGACCAGAATTTCGACGTACTCGGTCAGAAGATCGAATCGTGTCGCGACGTCGGGGAAGGGAAAACCGTTCTGCCGGTGCTCCCGTTCGAACCAACCGGCGCCGACTCCCACATCGATGCGGCCCCCGGAGATGTGATCGGCGGTGACGGCGACGCGGGCCAGTTCACTCGGATGGCGGAAGGCGGCGGCGGATACCAGCGTCCCCAACCTGATCCGATCGGTCGTCGCCGCCAGCGCGTTGATGGTGGCCCACGCGTCCAGGGCCGCGCCCGGCTCGCCGTGGAAGGACGTGTAGTGATCCGATCGGAAGAGTCCGTGGAGGCCCGCTGATTCCACCGCCCGAGCCAGGGCGGACCACTCGCTCCAGGCCACCCCCTCCTGGCCCTCGATCATCAGGCAGACCTGCATCCCGGCTCCTCTTTTCTCCTACTCCTGGCCTTTTCTCCTACTCCTGGCCTCGATGCGCCGCGAACCACGCCCGCATGAGGTCGGCACACTCCTCCTGGAGGACCCCCGGTTCGACGACCACCTCATGGTTGAGGCGCGGGTCCGCGCAGAGGTTGTAGAGCGAACCGCACGCGCCGGCCTTGGGGTCCGGGGCTCCGAATACCAGCCGGCCGATCCGGGCCGCCACCGCCGCGCCGGCGCACATGGGGCACGGTTCGAGGGTCACATAGAGGGTCGCACCATTCAGTCGCCACCCGCCGCTCTCGGCCGCAGCGTGGCGCAGGGCGATGATCTCGGCGTGGGCCGTAGGGTCGCCGGCCGCTTCACGCTGGTTGCCCGCGAGGGCGACCACTCGGCCATCGACCACCACGACCGCACCAACCGGCACCTCGCCGGCATCACCGGCCCGCCGGGCCTGGTCCAGAGCCCGTCGCATCAGCTCGCGGTCGTCCACGGGCGGCACGGTAGCGCGATCCACCCGAGCCTAAACGGGCAGCGACGTGGACGCCCCGGACTCGCTCGCGGCCCGGCCTTCTGCGGGTGCCGCCCCGCCTTCTGCGGGTGGGCTCAACCCGGACCTTCGCCGGCGGGGGACCCGTATCCCGCGGGCCGAGACCGCCATCAGCCGCCGGATCTCGGGTGGAGGCTCCCACCCGCCGTAGGCGCTGGCCTCCACGTCGGCCGCCAGCCGCCGGCACGTGTCCGAACCGTCCGCCCTGAGGTCGTCCAGGGCGCCTGCGTACTCGATGAACGTCTCGTTCGGCCGCCGGGGCCGGCCGGCCCTGCGACCGGCGCGCTCCACGGTATGGGCGATTTGTTCAGCCCACGTGGCCGGGCGCCGGCGGTGCCGTCGGACCACGACTGCTGCCAGTCCGGCCGCCACCAGTACCAGCGCGGCCGGCCACAGCGGGATCCCGGCCAGAGCCCGCCCCACGTCGTGCAGGGCCGTGGCGCCCGGTGCGGGATTGGTGAGCGGGACCGATGCGGTCGGGTCGAAGCTCTGCCAGCCATAGCCCGGAATCCAGACCTGGACCCAGGCGTGGGCGTCGTCGGCCTCGACGGTGTACAGGTCGGTCACCGGGTTATAGGGACCGGGCACATAACCCACCACCTCGCGCGCCGGGATGCCGAGCGTGCGCAGCATGACCGCGAGTGCGGTGGAGATTTGCTCGCAATAGCCCGTCCGGTTGCCGAAGAGGAACTCGTTGACGGTGTCGGCGCCCTTCGGCAGCGGCGGGATAGCGGTCGAATAGTGGGTATGGGCGCCGATCCAGCCGATCAAGTCCTGCACCCGGTCGTAGGTCGTGGTCGCACCGGCCGTAACCGATGAGGCGAGGGCCTGCGCCTCGGGGTAGGGGTGGGGCAGCTCGGTGTAGCGCTGCAGCTGGTCGGCCGGGACCGCTGCTCCCGTGTCCTGGCGCAGCTGATTCGGGGTGCCGCTGTAGACCACGGATTGCACGGTGTAGATGGCCCCGCGCCCGAGCCCGATGGGTGAAACGATGGTGCCATCCGCGGAGTAGAACAGTGACGGGGTGGGGAACCACACCTCGGAGGCGCTCTCGGCGTGGAAGATCAGATCCGCGGTGGAAGTGGTGATGTAGAAGGTCTGGAGGTCGGTCGGCCCCACCACGTTGGTGCCGGGCAGCATCGGGACGACAAACGGCGAGCTGTTGGCGATCCTCCCCGTGGGCCGGGTGGAGGCTGACCAGCTCTGGCCATCCCAGTTGTCGAAGGTCTCTCCGACCCAGTACGACGGCCGCTGGGCCCGTACCCGCATCACCACCTGGTGACTGAGTTTGCCCCGGAGGGCCGTGTCCAGGGTGTTGGCGAATCCGAGGTACCCGCCGACACGAGTCGGACCGGACGGGCTTCCGGCCCGGGAGAGCTCGGTGGGCTGCTTGCCGTCGCCGGCGAGGGCCCCGGGGACGGGGATGGCTCCGCCGCTGCCGGTCCGGTCCAGGAAGTTGATGTGAACCGCCACGATCGGCGCCGGTAGGACCAGGAAGACCGCGGTCGCGGTCAAGGTCACCATGAGCAGGGCGGTACCCACGCCGGGTAGAGACGTCCGGCCGCCGTGGCTGGCGGATGTCCAGGACTCGATCAGGGCCCAGAGCACGAAGCCCACCCAGGTCAGGGCATAGATCCCGTAGTGGAGGTCGATGGCCTGGGCGGCACCGACGGCCATCAAGCCGGCCGAGGCTCCGAGGGAGAAGAGCAAATCCCTCCGGGCCGGCACGTGGAAGGAGTGCACCACCAGGATGCAAACGAACAGAACGGTGAGCGGATTTTCGACGGTGGTGATATCGGTAACGGGGCGGGTGCTCACCTCATGGAAGAACCAGGCCAACGACCCGACCGCGCCCAGGGCTACGGCCAGCTTGACCCATTGCGGCGGCCGAGCCCGGGTCGCATACGAGAAGGCCATACCGAGGGAGACGAGCAACAGGGCGATCCACTCGGTCGCCCTCGCCATCTCGCCGAGCGATGCACACGCGGCGATGGAAATGAGTACGGCCCCCGTGCAGGCCAGACGCAAGCGGACGGAGTCCTCGGGCAGGCCGGGCTGGTTGGCGCGGCGGACCCCTTCGACCAGCTTCACCTCGGCGCCTCAATGCCGGGCTCCGGTGAAAAGGGGTCGCGGCGTGGGTTGCCGGGTGTGGGCACCGCTCGGGCCAGGCGCTGGCCCGCCATACGACGGTCCTCGACCGGACCCCGGACCGGGCCCGAGACCTCGACGGTTCCGAGCACCACCGGCGCCCCGCGATCCAGCAGGTACAGGACGGTACCGAGAGCCCTTTCGGCGACCCGCTCGGCCTCCTCAGGGTCGACGGGGAGCACGACCTGCAGGGTCACCGGCTCGGACGCAGGCGCCTCTCGTTCTCGCACCATGAGCTCGCCGGTGTGAGCGTAGGCGTGCCAATGGACATGGCGGCGGTCGTCGCCGGGCCGGTACGGCCGGGCTCCCCTGGGTTCGCCGAGATCGGCGGGCACTCGCGCCCTGGTATCACCGGTGCGATCGTTGGTGCCCGGCTCGGTAGATGCCGGCTGGCCGCGCCGGGGCGCGACAAAGAGCGGGGACGGCAGGGACAAGGTCATGCGGCGGGTCCACCACTGCAGGGCGAACGGTGCGGCCGTCGCCACGTCGACCACCACCGCGTCGTAGGCCCCGCGTCGCGGCGCCACCAGAGTCACGGCATCCGGGGCTGATGGCTGCTTCCGGACCGGTCCGGCGAAGCTCTCCATGCCGGGCGGCTCGACCGGCCGAATCCGGAGCCGGGTCGAGGCCGAGAGTGCCACCTCCACCGGCAGCCCGGCGGTGGCGTCGGTCGGAGCGTCGACGACCCGGACCCGCGCCCGAGCCAGAACGACGGCCGGACCGACGACGCCGATGACGAGCGTGCCGAAGGCCACGTCGCCGAGGGCTTGCACCCACCCGGCGCCGCTGTTGTGGGCGACCAGCCACCAGCCCCCGAGGATCGCCACCGTGATCCCGATCGGAGCCAACGGACGCGCCGGCCGGACCAGCGGGATCCGGCGACTCATGGTCGCGGTGTGGCCGTCGCCCCGAGAATGTCGCCCACGATGTGAGTAGCCGCCTTGTACGTGTCGTCCCCGTCATCGGTGACCAGGCGGTGGGCCAGGCAGCCGACCGCGACCGCCTTCACGTCGTCAGGAGCAACGAAACCCCTGGCCGCCAGGACCGCGTGGGCCTGGGCGGATCTGATCAGCCAGATGGCGGCCCGCGGGCTGGCCCCCAGCCGAACACCCGGGGCCGACCGGGTGGCCCGGCACAGCTGGACGGCGTATTGGGCGACCGCCGGACTGACGAGCACGGACTCGGTGGCGGCCTGCGCCTGCCACCAAACCTGGGTTGAGCACACCGGCGTCAGTTCGGCCAAAGCGAACTTTCCGGCGTGGTGCCGGGCCAGCTGGGCTTCGTGGTCGGCGTCCGGGTAGCCGATCGACGTCGCGATGGCGAAGCGATCCAGTTGGCTCTCGACCAGCGGAAAGGTGCCGCGCTGCGATCGCGGGTTCTGGGTGGCGATGACCAGGTGGGGGCGAGGCAGCGGCCAGGTCTGACCGTCCACGCTGACCTGCTGTTCCTCCATCGTCTCCAGGAGGGCCGATTGCGTCCGCGGTGGGGTGCGATTGAGCTCGTCGACCAGCACGACGTGGGCGAAGACCGGACCGGGGCGGAAGTCCCAGCTTCCAGTGTCGGGCGAGAACACCGACACGCCGGTGACGTCGGAGGGCAGCAGATCGGGATGGCCCTGAACCCGTGACAGCTCGGCGCCGAGCGAGGCGGCCAGAGCCCGGGCCAGCACCGTTTTCCCCACACCGGGGACGTCCTCGATCAAGAGGTGCCCACCGGACAGGGCGGCGGCGGCCGCGGCCTTGAGGGCCTCGCCGGCGCCCAGCACCACCCGGCCCAGATTGGCGACCAGCGCCTGGCCGAGGGCGATGGTGCCTTCGAGGTCGAGCGGAGTGGCGTCGGCCGGCCCACGGCCGTTGGCGCCGTTCCCGTTGTCGTCCAGCCGGAGCTGGCTGAGGCCCTGCGCTGCCCCCGCCCGCTCGCCCTGTGAAGCAGGCTTCATCATGGTCATGCTACCGGCCGGGGTGCCGGCGCTTCCTTCGCGGCCCCCGCCCTTTCCTGCCGCCATCTACGCCGCCGACCGGGCCGCGGGCTCTGGGCCCCTCGCCCGGGCGACATCAACGCCCCGGGAGTCCGATCCGGTGACCCCACTGGGTTCCATGACGCCCCGGAGGGGCATCCGCAGGCCATCTTTGCTGTCGCGAATCGTGCCCATGGGGTCAGGGGGCTTTACTGGCGCGAATTGGGCCCAGCTGAACCGTGCCGCGCGCCAGAGAAGCGGTGAGAATCCTCGTTTTGGGACCAATTCGCGTCAGAGCACGTAGCTGGTGGGTCCTTCTGGCCTGGACTCGCTGTGGCGGAGAGGGTGGGATTTGAACCCACGGTCCCGTGAAGGACACACGATTTCCAATCGTGCCGATTCGGCCGCTCTCGCACCCCTCCTGGTGGGTCGATCTTCTAGGGTATCCTGCGGAGCAGCAACCTGGCGCCGGGCGCGGCGGTCGGGTCCTGCGCAACGGATCACCGTGAACCGAGTCAGGGCCTGACGGCAGCAGCTCTCAGCGGATCGCTCCGTGTGCCGCAGATCAGCCTGACCGTCGCGCCGGGCGCCAGGTTCCGGAGTGGGGCGGCCGGCCCGAACGTCGGTGGCCTCCGGCCGGGATCGGTGGAACGCCCGGCCTCATCTGTCGGCGTCAACGCTGCGATGCCCGGCACCCATGCCCCGCCGGCCTGATTTGCCCGTCTCAGACCTGCCATAGGCTGGGTATCCGTGGCCGCTGACGACCCCGCATCTGCCAACCACGAGCCCTCCCCCACTCAAGCGCCCTACCAGGCTCTGTACCGCCGCTACCGTCCGCAACGCTTTGCGGACGTGCTCGGCCAGGAGCACATCACCCGGGCCTTGCGCCATGCCGTTCGGGACCACAAGGTGGCCCACGCCTACCTGTTCAGCGGGCCCCGGGGCACGGGCAAGACGTCGACCGCTCGCATTCTGGCCATGGCGCTCAACTGCGAGCATCCCGACGACGGGGAGCCGGACGGCACCTGTCCCTCCTGTGTCGCCATCCGGCAGGGCGCGTCCCTCGACGTGCAGGAGCTCGACTCCGCCACCAACCGGGGTATCGACGAGATGCGGGACCTGTTGGGCCGGGTGGCGCTGGGCACCCCCGGTCAGTGGAAGGTCTACATCATCGACGAGGTCCATCAGATGACGTCGGCGGCCGCCAGCGCCTTGCTCAAGACCCTCGAGGATCCGCCGGGCCACGTCATCTTCGTGCTGGCTACCACCGACCCTCAGAAGGTGCTGCCGACTATCCGCAGCCGCACCCAGCACTTCGAGTTCCACCTTCTGGGCGCCGAAGTGCTGGGCTCCCTGCTTCGTGGCATCAACGATCGGGCTGCGCTCGGGGTCCCCCCCGAAGCCATCGACCTGGTCGTCCGCCGGGGTCACGGCTCGGCCCGGGATGCCATCTCCGCTCTCGATCAGGTCGCGGCCGCCGGCACCGTCGACGACGAGGCGACCATCCTCACGGACATCGTCGACGCCATCGCCGATCGCGATCCCGGTCGGGTGTTGCTGGAAGTGGCGGAGGCGATTTCGGCCGGCCGTGATCCGCGGCGGCTCGGGACCGACCTGCTCGAGCAACTGCGCGACGGATTCCTCGCCACCCAGTCTCGATCGCTGGTATTGCTCGCCGATGACGCCGCCGCCGCAGTCGAGGCGCAGGCTCGCCGCCTCGGTACGGCCGCCCTGGTCCGGGCCATGGAGGTCATCGGACAGGCCCTGATCGACATGCGCGACGCTCCCGATCCTCGAGTCACGCTGGAGGTGGCTCTGGTCCGACTGGCAGCAGTCGGCGCCGACGACAGCCGGTCCGCCCTGCTGGTCCGCATCGAGCGACTGGAACGATTGGTCGGCGAAAGGGGCGAGGGAGGGGCCGGAGGTGAGGCGGGCGGCGCTCCGGTCCAGGCCGTCCGCTCGATTCCGCCGCCCGCTTCTACCGATCCGGGCCCCCCCGGTCGGTCGCCGCCGGTTACCGCCGCCGTGGGCCCGTCCCCCTCCGTCCAGCCTTCCCAGGCTCCGTCCGGCCGGTCCCAGCCCTCCCGGTCCCAGCCCTCCCGGGCCGCGTCCGGTCAGCCCCCCTCCGGTCAGGCCCCCTCCGGCGGCCAGCCCCCATCCGCGCCGCCCGCCGGCGGCCAATCGGCACTCGGCGCCCATCGGCGGCCGCGAGGTTCCCGGCCTCCGGAGGCGCCGGGCCCGCCGGCCCCCACGGCGACACCGACCTCCGAAGCGCCGCCGGCCTCCGGAGTCGCGCCGGGGTCCTTACCCAGCCGGGAGGAGTTGACGATCGCGTGGGGCGACCGGATCCTGGCCGGGCTCCGCCCCGGGGTGAAGGTGTACCTGTCGTCCGGCCGGTTTGTGGGTGTCGATGACGCGGGCGCCGTCTATGCCCTCCCGGACCGAGGCCTCCTGACCCGGGCCGAGGCCATCCGACCCGAGGTAGAGGCAGCCCTGGCGGCTCACTTCGGTCGACCGGTACCGCTTCGGCTCGTTCTGGACGAGGGCGGCGCCGGCGCATCGGGCGCGGTGAGCGGCGGGACCGTGGCCGCCGCCCGGCAGGCCGTCGGTGCTGTGGGCGCAATCGGCGGTGCCAGGGTGGCAGGTGTGCCTCCCTCGCCCGCTGTCCTTCCCGACGACGCCGATAGCATCGACCTTGACGAGCTCATAGACGCTCCGGGGGCGGTACTCTCGCCCGAGCAGCGGTTGCTGGAAGCGTTCCCCGGCGCCGAGGAGGTTCCCCCGTGAGCGGAGAAGATCAGCCCGTTCCCGACCTCAGTGCGTTCCTGTCCCGGTTGGGCGAAGTCCAGCAGAGCCTTCAGGACGCCCAGGCTTCGGCCTCCGCCAAGGTGCTCGAGGGGCGGGCCGGCGGCGGGGCCGTACGGGTTCGGGCCACCGGCGATCTCGAGTTCCAGGACGTCCACATCGATCGGTCGGTCATCGATCCCGAAGACATCGAGATGTTGCAAGACCTCATCCTGGCTGCCCTGCGCGATGTCGTCGACCAGGCCCACGCTGAAGCCGCCGGTGCCCTGGGCGGCGTTGACCTCGGCGACCTGTTCGGCCAGTAGGGCGCGGCCGCAGGGCCGCGCCCTGCGGACAACGGGTCGAGGTCACCGCCGAATGTCGCACCCGTGGGTAGTGTCGTTCGGGGATGTACGCCGCCGCAGTTCAGGATCTCATTGACGAGCTCGGCCGGTTGCCGGGAATCGGGCCCAAGTCAGCACAACGCATCGCCTTTTACCTGCTGAAGCTTTCGAGCGACGACGCCCTGCGACTCGCTCACGCCATCAGCATCGTCAAGGAGCGGGTGTCCTGGTGCCCACGCTGCTTCAACATTGCGGAGGGAGCGCCCGAGGGCCGCGCCGGCGCCACCGAGTGCGACATCTGCCGCGACGACCGCCGCGATGCATCCGTGGTGTGCGTGGTGGAGGAGCCCCGCGACGTGGTGGCGGTCGAGAAGACCCGTGAGTACCGCGGCCGCTATCACGTGCTGCAGGGCGCCATCAGCCCCATCGATGGCATCGGCCCCGACAAGCTGCGGATCCGGGAGCTCCTGGCCCGGCTCGACTCCGAGGGGGTCAAGGAGATCATTCTCTGCACCAACCCCAACATTGAAGGTGACGCCACCGCGCTCTATCTGGCGTCCCTGCTCAAGGACCTGCCGCTCAGGGTGACGCGCATCGCCAGTGGGCTGCCCGTCGGTGGCGACCTGGAGTACGCCGACGAGCTCACGCTCGGTCGGGCCCTGGAGGGCCGCCGGGAGGTCGGTGCTTAGTGGGCCGGCCAGAAACTCGACGCCGGAAACTCGGCATCAGAATGCCTGGTCGCATGACGACAGCTGGCCGCGAGTTTCCGGCGTCGAGTTCGCAGGCAGCCCACTAGCGGTCGCCAACCAACTCGGCGCCGGCAACCCTGGAGCTCATCCCCGCCTGCGGCCAGGCCCTTCGACCATCGAATTTCCAGGGTCGCGTTTTATGGGCCCGCCCACTGGCGACCGGACCGGTCCCGACCCCGGTCCAGGGCCTCGAGCAGCGCCAGGATGGCGGCGTTGAGCGGCACCGGGATCCCGTGGCGTTCGGCCCGCCGAACGACCTCCCCGGTGAGATGCTCATGCTCTAACGGCTGACCGGCAAGCCGGTCGTAGAGCATGGAACTGCCGGTTCGGTCCCCGAACTGCGCCGTTCCGGCGAGGGTCTTTTCGACGTCGACTTCGGTGAGGTTCGCACCCTCCGCCCGACCCACGAGGACGGCCTCGGTGAGCAGGCCCCGGGCCAGAGTGGCGATACCGGGGTCCTGCATCACCCCGATCCGGCGCAGCGTGAGCGCGGTGATCGGGTTGGCAATCAGGTTGCCGAGGAGCTTCCGCCAGGTGGCCGTCCACATATCGTCGCTCCCGCGAACTACCAGCCTGGCGGAGACGGCGGCGCGGAGTGGGGCCTCGGCGTCCCCCCGCGGCACCACGATGCGATCTCCACCCAGGTGCACCACCCGGCCCGGGCGGATCCGTTCCGCCGCGATATAGACCAGCGCCGGCACGACCGTGGCTTCGCCGACGTACGGGCGGAGCCGGGCGTGACGGTCGAGTCCGTTTTGGGCCGCGGCCACCACGGTCTGCGCCCCGCAGAGTCGGGCCAGCCAGGGGCCCGTCCCCTCCGTGTCCCCCGCCTTCGTGGCCACCCAGATCACATCGGCGGGCTGCCCGGCGCACGCCGGAAGATCGGACGGATCGCTCACCAGGTTGACGGGCAGGATGTGTTCCTTGCCTCGGCGCTCGAGGACCAGCGAGTCGACCGGCGTTCGGGCACACACGGTCACGCGGTGGCCCGAGTCGGACCCGGCGGCGGCGAGGACCGTCCCGATGGCCCCGGCTCCGATGACGGCCACGTGCATGCTGGTCACCGTACCGGTGACCTCCAAGGTCCGATGCCGGCCCCGACGGCTGGGCCCGGTGGGCGTCGGGTCCGGTCGGCCCGGTGAGACGCCGCCGACCTCAGCCGGCCCGGACCACCAGGGCGTCTCCCTGGCCGCCACCGCCGCACAGGGCCGCGACGCCGATGCCGCCGCCGCGCCGGCCCAGCTCGTGGAGCAGGGTGAGGGCCAGCCGGTTGCCGGACGCCCCGATGGGATGCCCGAGCGCCACGGCCCCCCCGTTGGGGTTGACGATGTCGAGGGGCAATCCGAGATCGTCGATCGCCCCCAGCGCCACCGCGGCGAAGGCCTCGTTGAACTCGTAGAGGTCGACGTCGCTGACCGACAGGCCGGCCTTCTCGAGGGCCTTGGCCGTGGAGCGGGACGGCTGGGTCATCAGGCAGGTGTCCGGGCCTGCGACCATGCCATAGCTGACGACCCGGCCGAGGGGCTTGACGCCGTGGCGTTCGGCGGCGGCCTCGGACATCACCACGACCGCCGACGCCCCGTCAGAGATCTGGGAGGCGTTGCCGGCGGTGATGCTGCCGTCGCGGGCGAATGCCGGCCGCAGTCCGGCCAGGGACTCCACGGTCGTACCCGGCCGGACGCCCTCGTCGGTTTCGACGAGCAGCGGCTCACCCCGGCGTTGGGGCACCTCCACCGGAACGATCTCGGCGGCGAGGACGCCGTCCTTGGTCGCCCGGGCTGCTCGTTCGTGCGAGGAGGCCGCAAACGCGTCCTGCCGCTCCCGGGTCACGGCCGGAAACTGCGGGAGGTAGTGCTCGCTGTCGAGTCCCATGGCCTCGTGGGAGCGGGCATCTTCGAGCCCGTCGTACATGAGGGCGTCATGAATCGTCGAGTCACCCAGGCGGTAGCCGTTGCGAGCACCGAGGAGGAGGTGCGGAGCGGAGGTCATGGACTCCATGCCGCCGGCCACGACGATCTCCGCGTCTCCTGCGGCGATCATCAGGTCCGCCTGGTAGATGGTGTTGAGCCCGGAAAGACAGACCTTGTTGACGTTGACGGCGGGGGTCGTCATCGGGATACCGGCGCCCGTGGCGGCCTGTCGGGCCGGCACCTGGCCGGTCCCGGCCATGAGGACCTGGCCCATCAGCACGTAGTCGACCTCGTCCGGTGAGGTGCCGGCCCGTTGAAGGGCGGCGCGGATGGCCACCGCCCCGAGCTGGGCCGCTGAGAAGGAACCCAGAGCGCCCGACAGCTTCCCGATCGGAGTGCGCGCCCCGGCAACGATGACCGAACCTGACATACCTCGATTGTACGGCCCGACGGCCAGAACGACCAGCCCTGACCGGTCCGTCGCGAATGGCGAGTTGCCGCTGGCCCGGTGTCGGCGGCCCGGTGCGGGTGGCCCGGTGCGGGCGGTCTATCGGCGGCTGGCGCCGCAAGGGGCCTCACGCCGGCGGTACCCTGGCATCATGGCGCTCACCGAAGTCGACCACGTTGCCATCGCCGTCCGGGATCTCGATGCCGCCATCAAATGGTACGAGCAGGCGTTCGGTGCCACGGTCGCCCACCGCGAGGTGGTCGAACGCGACGGAGTGGAGGAAGCCTTGTTGGCGGTGGCTGACTCGTATGTTCAGCTCCTCACGCCGAGTCGTGACGACTCCACGGTGGCCAAGTTCCTCGAAACCCGGGGAGAGGGGATCCACCACGTGGGCTATCGGGTGGCGGACTGCGCCGCCGCACTCGAGGAGGTCGTGGCCACGGGTGCCCGGGCCATAGACGCCGAGCCCCGGCCAGGGTCGCGGGGCACGACCGTGGCCTTCCTGCACCCGAAGACCGCGTTCGGGACCTTGATCGAGCTGGTGCAGGAATGACGGGCAGGACCGCGGCGGCGGTCGCCTCGCGCCCGATGAGGTCCAACGATCCCTGCTGGTGCGGCAGCGGCCGCAAGTACAAGCGATGCCACCGGGAGACCGAGGGCCGGGTCCTCCCTGGTCGCATCAGCCCCATGCGGCAAGTGCCAGACCACATTGTGCCGACCGATTACTACCGCACTGGTGTGCCGCTCCGTCGCGATGAACCGATGGTCAAATCGGCTGACGTGATTACCCGAATGCGCCTTGCCAGCCGGATCGCGGCCGAGGTCCTGGCCACGACGGGGGAGGCCGTCGCGCCCGGCGTCACCACTGAGGCGCTGGACCTGATCGCCCATCAGGCTTACATCGAGCGGGGGGCCTACCCCTCGACCCTCAACTACCACGGCTACCCGAAGTCCATCTGCACCTCGGTCAACGAGGTGATCTGCCACGGCATCCCCGACGATCGCCCCCTCGAGGACGGCGACATCGTCAACATCGATGTCACGGCCTACATCGACGGCGTTCATGGCGACTGCAACGCCACCTTTTTCGTCGGCGAGGTCGACCCTGAGTCACAGGCGCTGGTCGAGGTGACCCGCGAGTGTCGCGACCTCGGCATCGCCGCCGTCCGCCCCGACCGCCCCATCTCCGATATCGGACGAGCCATCGAGACCCATGCGACCGAACGCGGCTACGGGGTGGTGCGCATGTTCGTCGGACACGGCATCGGCGAGCAGTTCCACATCTCGCCCAGCGTCCCCCACTACTACACGGCGGATGCGTCCACCATCATGCAGCCGGGGATGACCTTCACCATCGAGCCGATGATCACCCTGGGGACCTGGCGCGAGAAGATGTGGGACAACGGGTGGACCGCCGTCACCGCCGACGGGCGGCGCACCGCACAGTTCGAGCACACCCTGGTGGTGACCGACGGCGGCGCTGACGTCCTGACCGTGACGCCCTGATCCTCGCGTCCTGACGACCCACCTCAGCTGAGCTCGTCCAGCTGCGAGGCCTGGTCAAAGAGGCGGGCGTCGATTCCTACCTCCGCGGCTCCGGCCACATTGACCGGCCGGTCGTCGAAGAAGACCACTTCTTCCGGCTTGGCCCCGAGCGCGTCCAGCACCGCCCGATAGGCGGCCGCCTCCGGTTTGACGGCCCTCAGCCGGCAGCTGAAAAAGCGCCGGGCAAACGCCCCCAGCCAGGGCGCGTCATCGATTTCCCCGGCCACTTCGGCCGGCGCGTTGGACAGGATGGCGAGGCGGAAGCCCCGCTCGCCGGCCCGTTCGGCGGCGGCGATGGCCGCCCGATTGGGGTGCAGCCAACCGGCGGTGTCGGCTGCGATCAGGTCGTCGAGCTGGCCAGGGGGCGGCGGGTAGCCGAGCAGCCGGGTCCAGTACTCCTTGACGCTCAGGTCGGCGCGGTCATAGGCCGGTCGATCCGCCCAGTACGCCTGCCAGAAGTCGCCTCCGGCCCGGTTCCAATCCGCGGCGGCCATCAGGGCGGCCCGGTCAGCGGCGGACGGAGCCAGGCACAGCACCTCGCCGTAGTCGCAAAGGAGCCAGGTCACCCGGACGCCCCCATCAGGCGGCGGGTCTCCTCGGCCAGGAACTCGTCCCAGCGCTGCACTCCGTCCCGGTGATCCGGCGCGGTGTTGCGGCCCAGCCGGAATCCGCTCCCGATCGGGCCGGGGATTGGTACCCGTATCAGCCGCCGGGGTCGACCCCTCTCATCTCTCCAGCGGTGCGCCATGTCGCCGAGCGTGAGTACCTCGGGTCCGCCGAAGTCGTCGGCCCGTCCGACCGGCTCGCCGACGATCAGATCGGCGATGCGCCGGGCCACATCGCCGGCCCCGACGGACTGGAACAAGAAGTCCATCGGCAGCGGAGCCACCGGGAGACGCTGGACCGCCTTCAGGAGCATGGCGATGAGCTGATGGAACTGGGTGGCCCGCAAGATGGTGTACGGAACCCGGTGCACCGCCAGCAACCTCTCACACGCCAGCTTTCTCTTATAGGGCCCGATCGGGATGTCATCGATGCCGACGATAGAGACGTACAGCAGGTGGCGGGCACCGGTGCCAGCGTCGAGTAGATGTCTGGTCTGGACCGGATCGGCCCGTCCGAAATGGCGGGTGTCGGTCGCGGCGTGGACGATCAGGTCCGCTCCCGCCGCCGCGGCGAGGACGCCCTTTCCGGTGGTCAGGTCCCCGGTGTGGGTTCCGCGGCCCGGCGTGCGGGAGAGGGTCCGGACCTGGTGGCCCCGTTGTTGCAGGATCGGAACGACCAGGCGGCCCAGCGTTCCCGAGCCGCCGGTGACCAGGACGATGCTCATGGGCGCAGCCTCGCGCCGATAGCGTGGTGGCATCCAGGTACACCTCATCGACGGGACCTACGAACTCTTCCGGCACTTCTTCGGGGTCCCCTCGCACCGCAATGAAGAAGGGCGCGAGGTGGCAGCCGTCCGTGGCGTGCTGTCCTCGGTGCTCGGGATGCTCGGCGACGGCGCAACCCACGTCGGTGTGGCCACCGATCACGTCATCGAGTCGTTCCGGAACGAGCTGTGGCCGGGGTACAAGACCAGCGCCGGCGTGGACCCGACGCTGTTGGCCCAGTTCGACCTGCTGGAGATTGCCCTGTACGCCATGGGGGTCACCGTCTGGCCCATGGTGAAGCTCGAAGCGGACGACGCCCTCGCTTCCGCGGCTGCGGTGGCGGCCGCCGATCCGGGCGTGGATCAGGTCGTGATCTGCACGCCCGACAAGGACCTGGGCCAGTGCGTGGTCGGCAGCCGGGTGGTGCAGATGGACCGGCGCAAGGGCGTGATCATCGACGAGGCCGGGGTGCGGGCCAAGTTCGGCGTCGGTCCCGCTTCGATCCCCGACTACCTGGCCCTGGTGGGCGACTCGGCGGACGGCTTTCCGGGGCTCTCAGGGTGGGGCGCCAAGACCACGGCTGCCGTGCTGGCTCGTTACGAGCATCTGGAGGCGATACCCGACGAGCCCGGAAAATGGGACGTGCCCATTCGGGGCGTCGCTGGTCTGGCGGTCACGCTGGCCGCCCAGCGAGATCTGGCCATGTTGTTCCGGGACCTGGCGACGCTGCGGACCTTGCCGCCGGCGATGGACCAGGTCGATGTCCTCCGCTGGGCGGGCCCCCGCCCGGAGTTCGCCCCGCTGTGCGCCGACGTCCTGGACGCCCCCAATCTGGCCACCCGGGCGCAGCACCTCGGGGCTGGGCGCTAACCGGGGGCCGGCGACCCAACCGCTTGGCCGTCGCCGGGTCGGGTGGTTGTCGAAGCGCGGCTCACGATGTAGCGGCTCGAGCCACTCGGTCACCCGCTGCTTCCGCCGCCGAACAGCCCCGGCTGGGGTAGCTCCAGGGCCCGGGTCAGTAGGTCGTGATAGCGGTTACGACTGACCTCGACTGCCCCCATCGACACCAGGTGGGGGGTCGCCCACTGGACGTCGAGGAGCCGGTCAGCTCCCGGAGAACCCTCCGGGCCCCCGCCGGGCGCCGACCGCAAGAGCGACACCAGTCCGACCAGCGCCACCTTCGACGCGTCGGTCTGGCGGTGGAACATCGATTCGCCGGCGAACAACCCCCCGATCGCCATCCCGTACAGGCCGCCCGCCAGCCGCCCGCCCTCGTCCCAGGTCTCCACGCTGTGGGCCCATCCCATCTCGTGGAGCCGCCGATAGGCGCGGATGATGTCTCGATCGATCCATCGGCCGGGCCGGCGCCGGTCCGCGCACCCCTCGATCACGTCCTCGAACGCGGTGTTCACCCGGATCTCGTAGCGTCCGCACGACTTCCGCAGGGAGCGGCTGACCCGCAGCCCGCCCGAGCCCAAGGGCAGGATGCCGCGAGGGTCGGGTGACCACCAGGCGACGACTCTCCGTCGAGCCGGCATGGGGAAAAGACCGGACCGGTACGCCGCCAGCAGGGTGCCGGGTTCCAGGTCCGCGCCCAGCCCTACTACCTCCGCGCCGGCGGCCGCCTCAGCCAGTGTGGCCGGGTCGTTGGGGAAGACCCACCGGCTCGGTGGGGGCTCGACCGCCCGGTCGGTCCGGCCGATCCGTCCGATCCTGTCGATCCCGGTCTTTCGCTCGGCCGCCTCCGAGCCGCTCAACCCGGGGGTATCCGTCGCCTTCGCCGCCCGGCCGTTCATGCCGGCAGTCTGCCCCGCGGCCAGGCCCGGGCGTGGTCGGCGCCGGCGGGCCGCGGCCTGAGGGCGATGGCCGGCATCGCCCTGCGGATACCCTGAACTGCGATGTCAGAGCACCCCATGACCGAACGCCTCGCAGAGCTTGGCCACCGCAAGGAGGCGGCCCTCCACGCCGGGTCCCCGCACGCCGTCGAGCGCCAGCACAGCAAGGGCAAGATGACGGCAAGGGAACGGATCGACTACCTCCTCGACGAGGGCTCGTTCCAGGAGCTGGACATGCTGGCCCGCACCCGGGCTCCCGGTCTCGACGACGACAAGCGGCCCTACACCGACGGAGTCATCATCGGCTTCGGGACCATCGAGGGCCGCCGGGTCTGCCTCTTCAGCCAGGACTTCACGGTCAACGGCGGATCGCTCGGCGAGGTCTTCGGCGAGAAGGTGCACAAGATCATGGACCTGGGCGTGTCCCTCGGAGTTCCCATCGTCGGCATCAACGACGGTGGCGGGGCGCGGGTCCAGGAAGGCGTGGTCGGCCTGCACTATTTCGGGGGAATCTTCAAGCGGAACGTCGATGCCTCCGGCGTCGTCCCGCAGATCAGCGTCATCCTCGGCTCGTGCGCCGGCGGGGCGGTGTACAGCCCGGCCATGACCGACTTCATCTTTATGGTGCGCGAGACCTCGCAGATGTTCATCACCGGCCCCGACGTGGTCAAGACCGTCACCGGCGAGGAAGTGACCCTCGAACAGCTCGGCGGCGCGCTCACCCATGCGACCAAGTCGGGGGTGGCGGCCTTCGTGACCGCCGACGAGAAGAGCTGCCTCGACGACGTGCGGTACCTCCTGAGCCTGCTGCCCTCCAACAACATGGAGGAGCCGCCCCGCGTCGATACCGGCGACGACCCGGACCGACTGGTCCCGGAGGTGGGCGCCCTGATCCCGCCCAGCCCCAACCAGCCCTACGACATGAAGAAGGTGATCGCCGCGGTTGTCGACAACGGCGAGTTCTTCGAGTACCACGCCCTCTGGGCCATGAACCTGGTCTGCGGGTACGCCCGCATCGACGGCCACGTCGTCGGTATCGTCGGCAACCAGCCACAGGTCCTCGCCGGCGTGCTCGACATCCAGAGCTCCGAAAAGGGGGCCCGCTTCGTACGCACCTGCGACTCTTTTAACATCCCCCTGATCACGTTCGTCGACGTTCCGGGGTTCATGCCCGGTACCGACCAGGAATACGGCGGCATCATCCGCCACGGGGCCAAGCTGCTGTACGCCTACTGCGAGGCCACCGTCCCCCGCATCCAGGTCATCACCCGCAAGGCCTACGGGGGCGCCTACGTGGTCATGAACTCCAAGTCCATCGGGGCGGATCTGGCCTTCGCCTGGCCGTCGAGCGAGCTGGCGGTCATGGGCCCTCAAGGCGCCGTCGACATCGTCTACCGGCGGGAGCTGGCCACCTCGCCCGACCCGGCCGCCCGCCGGGCGCAGCTGGTCGAGGAGTACACGGAGCGTTTCGCCAACCCCTACCTGGCGGCGGAACGGGGGTACGTCGACGACGTCATCGACCCCGCCGAGACCCGCCGGGTGCTGGCTCGCAGCCTGGAGTTGCTGCGGTCCAAGCGGGAGGAGCTCCCCAAGCGCAAGCACGGCAACGTGCCGCTGTGACCACGTCCTCTGTGACCGGTCGCCATCCGAGCCCCGAGGAACTCGCGGCCATCGTCGCCGCCATCGAGCTGACCTGGCCCCGCCCGGTCATTGCCGGCCCGGCGCCGGGGCCGGGGGGCCCAGATCCGTGGCGCTTCTCCGGACGCTGGTGGACTCCGCCCGAGACCGTCCGCCGGCAGCGGCCCTGGCTTCGTCCGACTTCGTAATCCCGGGAAAAGACCGTGCCCTTCGAGGCGGCGGCCCTCGCTGAGGACGAGGCCGTGGTGTTCGACGGGCCGGTTGCCGTTCGCTACCAGGGACTTCAACCGGGCTATGAGCAGCGCGCCGGCCTAGTCATGGTCCGGACTCTGGCCCGCCCTCGGGGGAGCGGTTGGCCAGCAGTCGAATGGAGCGAACGATGCCGCGCCCGGTACGCCGGGTTCTACCCCCGGTACGCATGGGGAGCCCTGACGGACCGGTGCTTCGAGATTTCACTACGCGAAGCAGGCACCTGACGGGTTTGTAGTCGGGTATGGAACCCGACGACGTGCCCCTCCACGATCTGCTCGACGTGGGGGACAGTGTCGGGCCCGGCCCGGGCCCCCTGCGGGCCATTGTGGACCGCGCCGGGCGACGCCGACGGCGCATGGCGGCGGGCGGCATGGCGGTCGCCCTGGTGGTGGGCGGTGCGGTTGGCTATGCCCTCTCGAATCACTCTTCGCCGGCCGAGACCACGACCGGGGCGACGCCGGCCGCGTCCGGCGGCGGATTGACCAGCTCCTCGCCCTCCCCTGGCAACACCTCGGGAGCCGTGACCGGTGTCGCCCCCGGCCCGCCTTTCGGCGTCGGAGCGACCGGGCCCCTGACTCGGCTGTTCACCCGGACGACCGCCGCCGGCGTCACGCTGCGGGCGTTCCGAACCGCACCGCCGATCCCCCCTGGCCTGTCCGCCGGCTGCGGTCTCGGCGGGCCGCGACTCCAGGTCGAGGTGTCGACGGCCGCGATGGCCGGCACGACCGTGGGCTTCGCCCCGGCCACCCACTCGAAACCGGTGACCGCCGTCGAGAGCGACTTGCTCGGCCAGCCCGAAGGCGACCCGACCGCGGTGATCATGGCCGCCACCGGCCCGACCGTGACCCACGTCCTGGTCAGGTTCAACGGGGGAGCGCAGGACTCGATGGCTCCCGTGGACGGGTGGGCGGTACTGGCCTCGCCGGCGCCGGCCACTCTGACCGGCGGCGGCGCGGTCGGAACGCTGACCGCGACCAACGCCGCTGGTCGGGTGGTGGGCTCATCGTCACTGGCCCTGAACGCCGTCGAGCCCGACCCCGGCAACAGGGCCTCGTGCCCCGTCGCCTGCTCGATCGTCAGCCCCGGCCAGCCGGCGGCGTCACCCGGGACGACCCAGCCGCTGATCGCGTGCGCCGCCCGACCTTGCCCGCCCGTCCTTCCGAGCCGTCCTTCACCTCTCCGTAAGGGCGCCCCCGGCCCCGCCACCTTGCCGGCGGTTCGGGCCGGCGGCGCCTCGGCCTGCCCCGCCGGCCAGCCCGGTGCGTCCAGCGGGGCGTCATCGGGGACTGCGGCCAACCCATCAGCCGCCGGGTAACTCCCGCCGGACGGTGCCACCATCTCGAGGGTGCGGGTCGACCGGTCAGATTCCCCGACCGAACCAGATTCCCGGCGTGAAGTGGCCGAAGGCCTCCTGACCAGCAGCGACTTCGTCGAGTGCTATCAAGTCCACTACCCCCGGCTGGTCCGGGCCTTGCAGCTGAGCGGGGCCGACCTGGCCACCGCCGAGGATCTGACCCAGGAGGCTTTCGGCCGGGCTCTGGCCCGCTGGCGCCGGGTCTGCCGCGGCCCCAACCCTCCTGGCTACGTGTACACCGCCGGCTTCCGCCTGTGGCAACGGAGCCGGCAGCGCAAGGCCCCGGCCGTCGGCCTTCCTGCGCCGCCGACCACCGAATCCACGGCCGTGACCGCGGTTGCGATCGAGCAGGCGCTCGCGGCCATGCCTCCCCGCCGGCGGACGTGCGCGGTCATGTGCCTGGTGGTCGGCCTCCCGGTGCGCGAGGCGGCGGCCGTGCTGGGGGTCGCTGACGGCACGGTGCGAAAGCATCTCGAGGAGGCCCGCCGGGATTTCGCGGTCGCCTGCTTCCCCCCCGATTAGAGGAATCAGGCGTCCGGCGTGGTCATCGACCGGGCGGCCAGATCGGCCAGGTCGGCGACGATGCGGCCAAGCTCGAAGTCCCTCGGCGTGTAGACGGCGGCGACGCCGGCGGTCCGTAACCGGGCCGCGTCCTCCGGCGGAATGATGCCCCCCACCACCACCGGCACGTGCACGTGTTCGTGCTGCAGGCCGGCCATGACATCGGCGACCAGGTCGAGGTGGCTGCCCGACAGTATCGAGAGGCCGACCAGGTCGACATCCTCGTCCCGTGCGACCGCGGCGATCTGTCCGGGGGTCTGGCGGATGCCCTGGTAGATCACCTCGAAGCCGGCGTCGCGGGCGGCCAGCGCGATCTGCTCGGCGCCGTTGCTGTGGCCGTCCAGCCCGGGCTTGGCTACCAGCAGCCGGGGCGGCCCGCCCTGGCTGGCGGCAAACCGGCCAACCCGCTCCCGGGCGACCGCCAGCTCCTCCCGCGGGCCGGCCGCGGGACCGGCGTGCATACCTGTCGGCGCCCGGTATTCGCCCCATATCTCGCGGAGGGCGCCGGCCCACTCGCCGGTGGTGCCGCCCGCATGGGCCAGGGCCACGGTGGCGGGCATCAGGGTGTCTGCCGGGTCAGTCGAGGCGGCAGCCCGTCGGAGCTCGTCGAGCGCTCGCTGGACGGCCCCGGCCTCTCGCCGGGCCCGCCACCGGTTGACGTCGTCGATCAAGCCGGCTTCCCCCGCCGGGTCCACGCGGAGCACGGCCTCCTCGCGGTCGAGCGGTGAAGGCTCTGAGGTGGTATAGCGATTGACCCCCACGACCGGCAGATCGCCCGACTCGATACGGTGGGTGCGGGCCGATTGGCTGGCCACCAGGCGGCCTTTCATCTCCCCGATAGCTTCGAACGCCCCGCCCAGCTCGAGGATCTCTTCCAGCTCGGCTTCGGCGGCCTCCACCAGTTCGGCCGTGCGGGCCTCCACCACGTGCGACCCGTCGAAGAGGTCCGGGTACTCCAGCAGGTCGGTCTCGTAGGCGAGGATCTGCTGGATTCGCAGCGACCACTGTTGATCCCAGGGATGCGGCAGGCCCAGGGCCTCGTTCCACGCCGGCAGCTGCAGCGCCCGGGCCCGTGAGCCTCGCGAGAGGGTGACCCCGAGGGCTTCGAGGACGACGCGGGGCACGTTGTTTTCCGGCTGCTGCTCGGTCAGGCCGAGGGAATTGACCTGCACGCCGTAACGGAAGCGGCGGAGCTTCGGGTCGGCGACCCCCCAGCGGACCGCGCCGATCCGATCCCAGAGGGTGGTGAAGGCTCGCATTTTGCAGGCCTCTTCCACGAAACGAATACCCGCATTGCAGAAGAATGAGATCCTCCCGACCACCGCCGGCAGCTCGGATTCGGTCAGCTGGCCGGAGTCTCTGACCGCGTCGACCACGCCGATGGCGGTCGCCAGGGCGTAGGCCAGCTCCTGCACGGGGGTCGCGCCGGCCTCCTGGAGGTGGTAGCTGCAGACGTTGATCGGGTTCCATCTGGGCACGTGGCGCACGGTCCACGCCACCGTGTCCACCGTGAGTCGGCGGCTTGGGGCCGGCGGGAAGATGTAGGTGCCGCGGGAGAGGTACTCCTTGACGATGTCGTTCTGGACGGTGCCGGCGAGCAGTCGGCGTTCGACGCCGGTGGCGTCGGCCTCGGCGACATAGAGGGCGAGGAGCCAGGCGGCGGTGGCGTTGATGGTCATGGAGGTGTTCATCTGGCCCAGGGGAATGCCGTCCATGAGTTCGGCCATGTGCCCCAGGTGGGCCACCGGGACCCCTACCTTCCCCACCTCGCCTCTCGCCTCCGGGGCGTCCGGGTCATAGCCGGTCTGGGTGGGCAGGTCGAAGGCCACCGAGAGCCCGGTCTGCCCTTTGGCCAGGTTGGTGCGGTACAGCTGGTTGGAGGCCCGGGCCGTCGAGTGTCCGGAATAGGTGCGCATCACCCAGGGCGGGTCGGGTTCCGGTAGGCGAGCGGACGGAGGCGCGGCGGAGCTCGGGGCCGGGGCCGCCGGGTCCTGGTCGAGGGAGGCCATGCTCGCCATTTTCGCACCGAGCGCCCCATGCCTCCCGGCCCCCGGGCCGCTACCATGCAGGGGCAGCGGAAACGCGGAGAAGGGGGCTACCACCCCCAGGGCAGTCGTGGCGGGTGCGCCGGGCCCGATGTGGTCGGGCGCATCCGCCGAGCCCGCCGGGTCGCTGCCTTGCGACTACCGTGTGCGGCCGATGGCCCACCCCCTACGAGCGCGACCGCCGCGACCCATCTCGTGACCGGCCAGCAGGCGGGTCCCCTGGCCCTGGTCGGCGGCGCCGAGTGGACTCCTGATTGCCGCTTCGACGCCGACCTGTGGGAAATGAGCGGCCGGGCCGAGGTGCTGGTGCTGCCGACGGCGGCCGCTTACGAACATCCCGAGCGCGCCGTCGACACCGCGTCGAGGTGGTTCGGGTCCTTCGGTGCCCGGGCCCAGGGCCTGATGGTGCTGAACCGCCGTGACGCCGAGGACCGCGCCTCGGCCGACCGGGTGCGAGCGGCGCGCTTCGTCTATCTCGGCGGCGGCTCTCCGCTGCACCTGCGTTCGGTGCTCAAGGACACCCCCGTATGGGCCGCTCTCGTGGAGGCCTGGGAGGACGGCGCCGTCGTGGCCGGGTCATCGGCCGGAGCCATGGTGCTCTGCGACCCGATGGTCGACCCCCGGGGTGGCGCCCTCACGTTGGGGTTGGGGTTGGTCGGGCAGCTGGCCGTCCTGCCTCACTACGACACCTGGTCCGAGGAGAAGGCCCACCGCACGGTCAAGCTGGCCACGGGCCACCTGCGGATCGCCGCGATCGACGAGGCCACGGCCCTGATCCGCGATCCGGACGGTTCCTGGCGTACGGCCGGCGCCGGACGGGTGACGGTGTACGTCGATGGCCGGCCGGCCGGGCTGGGGGCGCTGGCCTCCCGCTAGTTTCCCGGCGGCCGCCAGCCTGGCCATGGGGGGCCGGAGCCCCATACCGCCTCCCGCCCCGCTACCTGCAACCTGTCCCTCCGTCCGAGCCACGTCCCGACGTCGGCCCTCGGCGCCGCGACATCACTGTGCGGACTCGGCCCTAGTGGAATCTGCCGTCCTCGAGAGGTTTGTGCGCGATTAGGCGCGTGATACGCGCTTAATCGCGCACAAACCCTGGACGTTCGTGCTGCGTGGGTATCCGCCGGCCTTCATCGACCACTGTGGGTGGCGAAACCTGGGCGACAGCTCGGCTTGCCGCCCGCCCGACCCCCGCGGCCCTACCTGCCCCGCCTGCCGCCCCCTCAGTCGGACTCGGAGATGGTGACCGATTCGATGGTCACCTGCTCGCTGGGTGTCCCCGACTGCGTTCCGATGCCATCGATGGCCGCGACCACGTCCAGGCCGGCCACCACCTTCCCGAACAGCGAATATTGCGGCGGCAGCCCCGCCCCCGACGGCCCGCTGATCACGAAGAACTGGCTGCCGTTGGTGTTCGGACCCGCGTTGGCCATGGCCAGCGAGCCGAGCTCATAGCGGCCCGGCGCCGGGAGCTCATCCGCGAACCGGTATCCGGGGCCGCCCCGGCCGGTGCCCGTCGGATCCCCGCCCTGGCACACGAAGCCCGGGATGACCCGGTGGAAGACGATGCCGTCGAAGTAGTGGTAACGGGCCAGGACCACGAAGTTGTTGGTGGTGAGAGGGGCTCCGATGGGATCGAGGGCAATGGTCAGGGCCCCTTTGGTCGTGACCATGGTGGCCGTGTACCGCTTCGAGGCGTCGATACACATCGGGGGCGGGCCGTCGAACTCCCGTCGGGTTGGGCTCGAGCCGTCGGCGGCCGGGCAGGGGATCGGGGTGGTCATGGGCATGCGCTCCTCAGGTGAAAGCCGGTGACGGCGGGCGAAAGCAACGGGCGGCGGAGGCGGCCGGCGCCGGCGAGGGCGGCCGCCTCCGGCGAGGGCGGCCGGCGCAGGCGAGGGCGGCCGGGGCCGGGGCCGGCGAGGGCGGCCGGGGCCGGCGAGGGCGGCCGCCGCCGAGGGCAGCCGGGGGCCGCGGAGGGTGGCGGGGGCCGGGGAGGGCCCCGACGGACCCGGCATCAGGACTCGGTGATGTCAATGTTCTTGACCAGAACGAGCTTGCTGGGGGCGCCACCGAGGCCGCTGTTGGTGTTGACGTTGAGGGCCAGGATCTTCTCGAGCACGTTGAGCCCGCTGGTCGTGACGCCGAAGGTGACATACGTGCCCTGGGTGTTGAGCTGGCTGCACGACACGCCGGCGCAGAAGAAGTACTGGGCGCCGGCGCTGTTCGCCGCGGCCGTACGGGCCATGGTGAGGTCGCCGGGAACGTACTTGAACCCCTTGCCCTCGTCCTTGATGGTGTAGCCGGGCCCCGGATCGCTGGCATCCTGGGTGTGCGGGGATCCGCCCTGAATGATGTCGATCGAGTCGTCGGTCCGGAACATCGAGGTGCCGTCGTAGTAGTGATACCGCGCCAGCACGATGAAGTTGTTGGCCGTCATCGGGGTCTTGGTGGTGTCGAGGCGGACCACGATGTTGCCTTCGGTCGTGACGAACGTGGCGGTGTAGGTCTTGCCCGCCTGCAAGCAGTTCGGCGGCGGGTGGGCAAAAGACGTGACGTGCGGGTTGGGACCGTTGGGCTTCGGGCACGGAGTGGCGCCGGTCAGCTTCGTGCCACCGGTCACGGGCGCGGCAGTGGGCGGTTTCGCCGACGCCGCCGTGGTCGACGATCCTGCGGCCGTGGTCGACGATCCTGCGGCCGTAGTCGACGTGGCGCCAGAGGTCGACACCTTCGACGAATGTGAGTTGCCCCGGGTGCCGGTGTAGATGGCCAGCCCGACAGCAGCCGCAACGATGACGCCGATGATGATGGCGCGCCGTCCTCGCTGACGTTTCTTTTGCGCTTGCTGGAGCTCGGCCATGCGTGCCGCCCGACCGGCGCGCTGGCGTTGTCGCTTTTCCGACGGCACGGCGCACCAAGGTAGCCGCCTGCTCCCACGCCCATAAACGCGGCCCGACTCCGATAATCGCGCTCCGAGCCACGGACACCCCCTTGGTAGCCTGGCAGGCCGTGGCCCTGGTGGTGATGAAGTTCGGCGGCACCTCCGTCGCGGATGCGGATCGCATGCGCACGGTCGCCGACTACGTAGCCCGGTCCGTCCGCCACGGCAACCAGGTGGTGGTTGCCATCTCCGCCATGGGCAAGGAGACCGACGAGCTCCTGCACCTCGCCCAGCAGGTGTCGGTCACCCAGCCCGGCCGGGAGATGGACATGCTGATCACCGCCGGCGAACGTAAAGCCATGGCGCTGCTCTGCATGGCGTTGCATGACGTGGGCGTCCCGAGCGACAGCTTCACCGGCAGCCAGGCCGGCATCATCACCGACACCGAACACACCAAGGCCAAGATCCTCGAGGTCCGCGGAGACCGGCTCCGGGAGGCGCTGGCCGCCGGCCGGGTCCCCGTCGTCGGGGGGGCCCAGGGCGTGTCGACCGACCGGGACGTCACCTTTCTCGGCCGCGGCGGGACCGACACCACCGCCGTGGCCCTCGCCCAGGCGCTGGGCGCCGACGCGTGCGAGATCTACACGGACGTGTCCGGAGTGTTCACCGCGGATCCCCGGGTGGTGCCCGAAGCCCGCCGCCTGCGACGGGTCAGTTTCGAGGAGATGCTTGAGATGTGCGCAGCCGGCTGCCCGAAGCCGGCCATGCGCTCGGTGGAGTTCGCTCGCAACCACGGAGTCCGGCTGCACGTGCGTTCGGCTTTCACCTGGGAGCCGGGAACCTGGATCGAGGAGGAAGACCCCGAAGTGGAGCAGGCCATAGTGTCCGCGGTGGTCTCGGACAGCACCGAGGCCAAGCTCACCGTCACCGGCGTTCCCGACCAGCCGGGAATAGCGGCCCGGCTGTTCCGGGCCCTGGCCGACCGCTCCATCAACGTCGACATGATCGAGCAGAACGTGTCGGTGGCGGGTACGACGGACATCTCGTTCACGGTCCCGCACGCCGACCTGGCGACGGCGACCGACGTGAGCCGGGCGCTGCAGCCGGAGATCGCGGCCCGGGAGGTCACCGCCGATCCTGACATCGCGACGGTGTCGCTGATCGGGGCCGGGATGAAGACCCATCCCGGGGTCTCGGCCACGATGTTCGAGGTCCTCGCCCACGAAGGCATCAACATCGAGATGATCTCGACCTCCTCCATCCGGCTCACCTGCGTAGTGCGCGCCGGTCTGGCCGAGGCCGCGGTGGTGGCGCTGCACCGGGCCTTCAAGCTGGAGGGCGAGTGATGGTGACCGTCGGGGTGTACGGCGCGACCGGGCAGGTGGGCGGGGTCATGCGTACCCTGCTCGCCGCTCGCCGGTTTCCCCGGGACCGGTTGCGGCTCTTCGCCAGCGCCCGTTCGGCCGGGCGCACTCTGGACGGCGTGGTGGTGGAGGACGTGGCCACCGCCGACCATCGCGGCGTCGACGTGGCGCTGTTCTCCATGGGCGCCTCGGCTTCTCGCCAATTCGGGGAAAAGGTGGCCGCCGCGGGCGCCATCGTCATCGACAACTCCTCGGCGTGGCGCATGGACCCCGAATGCCCTCTCGTGGTGCCGGAGGTCAACGCCGCCGAGCTGGATCGCATCCCAAAGGGGATCGTCGCCAATCCCAATTGCACGACCATGGTGGCCATGCCCGTGCTGGCTCCCCTGCATGCCGAGGCCGGCCTGCAACGCCTGATCGCCTCGACTTACCAGGCTGCTTCGGGTGCCGGGCTGGCGGGCACCGCGGAGCTGGACGAGCAGGTGCGAGGCCTGGCCGACAAGGCGTCTGCGCTGGCGGTGGACGGCGGGGCGCTGGAGTTCCCGCCACCGTCGGTCTTTCCCGGGCCGCTGGCGTTCAACGTCCTGCCCCATGCCGGCACCTTCCAGGGTGACGAGACGACCGAGGAGCTCAAGTTCCGCAACGAGAGCCGCAAGATTCTCGGTATCCCGGAGCTGCAGGTGGCCGTCACCTGCGTCCGGGTGCCCGTCTACACGGGCCACTCGCTGTCCCTGACCGCCGCCTTTGCCCGGCCCCTGGCGGCCGACCGGGCCCTCGAGCTGCTCCGGCACGCCCCTGGCGTCGAAGTGGTCGACGTGCCCACCCCGCTGCGATCAGCCGGCGGCGACACCTGCCTGGTGGGTCGGGTCCGAAGCGACCACAGTGATCCCACCGGGTGCGGATTGTCCCTGTTTGTGGTGGGTGACAATCTCCGCAAGGGGGCAGCCCTCAACGCCGTCCAGATTGCCGAGGCCCTGCTCGATCGCGGCGTGATCGGGCGGCCGCCGGCCACCCCTGCGTAGCGGGCCGCCTGCACGTGTCGAGTTTTCGGCCGGCCCACTAGCCTGCCGGGCATGATCATCCACGGGAGCTCGTCCATTGTCACCGGTGGGGCGTCCGGCCTCGGCGAGGCGACGGTGCGACGGCTCAGCAATCTCGGTGTTCGCGTCGTCATACTCGACATCCAGGACGGGCCCGGCGAGGCGCTCGCGAAGGAGCTCGACTGCGTCTACGCCCACGCCGACGTCACCGACGCGGAGCAGGTAATCGCGGCGGTCGAGGTGGCCAAGGAGCTCGGTCCGCTCCGCTCCCTCGTCAACTGCGCTGGCATCGGGGGGGCCAGGCGCACCATCGGCCGGGATGGCAGCTACGAGTCGGCCCACGACCTGGCCGCGTTCACCAGGGTCATCTCGATCAACCTGATCGGCACGTTCAACTGCACCCGGCTGGCCGCGTCGGCGATGAGCCAGACCGAGCCGCAGGACGACGGTGAACGAGGCGCCATCGTCAATACCGCCTCGGTCGCGGCGTTCGACGGCCAGATCGGCCAGGCGTCCTACTCGGCTTCGAAGGGCGGCATCGTCGGCATGACCTTGCCGATCGCCCGGGACCTCGCCGTCGTCGGGATCCGGGTCAACACCATCGCGCCGGGGCTGATCGACACTCCGATTTACGGCTCGGGGGAGGGCGCAGAGGCGTTCAAAGCCAACCTGAAGCGCGACCTGGTCTTCCCCAACCGGCTGGGCTACGCCGACGAGTTCGCCAGCCTGACCCTGGAGCTGATCACCAACAGCTACATGAACGGCGAGACCATCCGGCTCGACGGGGCCACCCGCCTGCAGCCCAAATAGCCCTCAGCCACCGCACATCGACAGGGAGGTGACGTGACCGCCGACAATTCCGCCGCCGGCCTTACCGCTCAACTGGAAGAGGAGTGGACCGCCCTGGAAGAGCTCGGGGCCGGTCTCGATGACACCGACTGGGCCCGTCCCACGCCCTGCCCGGGCTGGGATGTGGCCGCCCAGTTCGCCCACATCATCGGCACCGAGTCCATGCTGCTGGGCCGGCCTCGCCCCGAGGTCGACGAAGAGCTCGACGCCGGCCGCTCGCCGCACGTGCGCAACGACATCGGCGGCTTCAACGAGACGTGGGTGGCGGCGCTGGCGCCCCTACCGCGCCCGGACGTGCTGGCCCAGCTGTCCGAAGTCCTGTCCGCCCGGAAAGCGGCGGTTCTGGGCATGGGCGAGGAGGAGTTTTCGGCACCGGCGAGCACCCCGATCGGCCCGGCCGACTACCGGCGATTCATGCAGATCCGGGTGTTCGACTGCTGGGTGCACGAACAGGACGTTCGTGACGCCATCGCCCGTCCGGGCCACGATGATGGCGCGGTGGTCGAACAGTCGGTCGACGAGATCGTCCGAGCGCTCGGCTTCATCGTGGGCAAGAAGGCCGCCGCTCCGGAGGGTTCGAGCGTGACCTTCGAGCTGACCGGGCCGGTCGTGCGGACGGTTCACGTTGCGGTCGAGGGTCGAGCGACCGTGGTTGACCGGCTGCCCGGTGTGGCCACGGCCACCGTTGCGCTTGGATCCCATTTGTTTACCCGGCTGGCCTGTGGCCGGGTCGATCCGGCCGAGAAGCTGGCCGAGGTGCGCCTCGCCGGCGACGCCGACCTGGGCCGGCGGGTGGTCACCAGCCTGCCGTTCACGATCTAGCCAGCCCGGTTCCTCCGCTAGCGCCGGTCCCGTTGCGCGGCCGCCATCCGGGCGGCCAGCTCGGCCCCGAAGCGGGCCTGGATGGCGGCCGCGGCGCCGGGCGCGAGAGCGCCGAGGAAGGTCCCCACCCGGAGGGGCAAGGGCGCCACCACCACCTCGGCCCGGTCGCGACGGATGGCCTTGATGACGCCCTCCGCCACCGCTGCCGGGGTCACGGCCCCGACCCCCCACGGCAACGTGGCCCCGGTGGCGGCGAACATCCCGGCCTCCCGGACAAAGCCGGGCGTGACGACCGAAACCCCGATTCCGGTGCGGTGAAGATCGGATCGCAACCCGCCGGCGAAGCCCCGCAGCCCGAACTTGGTGGCCGAGTACAACGACGCCGCCCTCGTGCCGACCCGGCCGGACAGGGAGGAGACGAAGACGAAGTGGCCCGAACCCCGCGCCCGGAAGGCAGGAAGCAGGGCCCGGGTCATCGCGATGGGACTGCCCAGGTTGATGGTCAGGGCCCGGTCGATGCGGACGGGATCCCACTCGTCGAGCTCGCCCGATGCGGGTATGGCGGCGTTGGCGACCAGGATGTCGAGGTCGCCCGCCCGGGCCAGGAGTTCGTCCCGTTGGGCCGGGTCGGCCAGGTCGGCGACGATGGCCGCGCCGTGCACCTCGGTGGCCAGCTCCCCGAGCGGCTCGGCCCGCTGGCCGGTGACCACCAGCTCGGCCCCCTGGGCTCGAAGGGCCATGGCGATGGCGCCCCCGAGGCCGCCGGTGGCCCCCGTGACCAGCGCCCGGGCGCCACGGAGTTGCGTCACACCAATCCGTAGCTGCGCTGGACCTCGAACTGATAGATGAGCCGTCCCTCGTCCACCATGCTCTGAAGAAACGCCGGTTCGTCCATCTCCCGGTCGAACCAGCGCAGGGGGCCCTCCGGCTTACTCTGGATCTGACGGAAGAACCGCAGATTCAGCTGCGGCGCGTCCGGTCCTTCCAGCAGCCTCACCTCCGTGTCCAGGGTCAGCCAGGCGAAGCCAGGGTCGAAGACGAACAGGGTGCAACGCGGGTCCCGACGCAGTCGTTTGGTGCGGAGCCGATCTCGGGTGCCGCTGCTCCAGAGCTGTCCATCGATCAGGGCTACGCCGACCCGCGCCGTGCGGGCGACGCCGGCCCGGTTCACGGTGATCATGGCCGCGGTGTGATGGTCGCCGAGGAAAGCCAGGTCACGTTCGGTCAGAGCCATGGCCGGAATCTAGGCCGTGACTCCACTCATGGACGTCCCGCCAACGGCGGGGCACCCGGAGCGCCATCCTTTACTGTCGCGCTCCACGCTTCAGCAGGGCACCATTCGCGCCAGAGAAAGGCCGCCGGGGGCACGATTTTCGCCAGAAAAGTGGGCTCGGCCGGGCCAGGTCGCCCGCGCACCATGGCCATGGGCGTGAGTGACCCCCGGCTCGGACGGCAAGGCGCGGCGCCGATGGGCGTGGCCCTGGCTCGGCGGGCGATACTGCAGCGTGCGCCATCGATTCTCGCCGGGACTACTGGCCGCGGTGGCCTTGGGGGGTGCGGCCGGGACGTTGTTGCGGCTGGCGGCGATCCAGGATCTGTCGTCCGGCGGGCGCGTCTTTCCGTGGGGCACCCTGCTCGTCAACCTGGTCGGGTCGCTGCTGATCGGCTTTATCGTGGTGACCACGTTGGAGCGGCTGGCCCCCAGCCGGTATTTCCGGCCGCTCATTGGCACCGGGTTCTGCGGGGGACTGACCACCTTTTCGACCTTCGCCGTGGAGATCTGTCTGCTCATCCGGGCCGGCCGTGTCGGTATGGCGGTGCTGTATGCGGTCGTGTCGTTGGTGGCGGGGATCGCCTTGGCCCGGGGCGGCATGCTGTTGGCGTATGCCCTCTGGAACACGGAGGCCAACTGATGGAACTCTCCGGGCCGGCCCGACGACTCACCATCTTCATCGGCGAGCAGGACCACTTCGGACGCCACTCCCTGGCGACCGAGATCGTCAAGCGCGCTCACGCCGCCGGCATCGCCGGGGTGACGGTCTTCCGCGGTGTGGAAGGGTACGGGAAGTCCAACCACATCCACACCACCCGGATCCTGTCCCTGTCCGACGATCTGCCCGTGTGCATCGTGATCGTCGACAGTGCCGCCGCCATTGAGGCCTTTGCCGACCAGCTGCACGAACTGGTCGAAGGCGGCCTGGTCATCGTCGAGGATGTCGAAGTGCTCCGGTATGCCCACCATCCCCGGTCCGATCCGGCCGGATGAGCTGGTGGCAATGGGCGCTGGTCGCAGTCGCGGGTTCGGTCGGAGCGCCGCTGCGCTACGTCGTCGACACCCTCGTGACCGATCGGGTCAGCGGCGTGTTCCCACTCGGGACGCTGGTGGTCAATCTGTCCGGCTGCTTCGTGCTCGGCCTGTTGACCGGTCTGAGCCTCTATCACGGCTTTTCGGGGCCGTCCCGGGTAGTCCTCGGCACCGGGCTCGTAGGCGCCTACACCACTTTTTCCACCTTTAGTTTTGAGACCATCGCCCTGCTCGAGGAGGGTGAGGTCCGCCAGGCGGCTCGGAATGTGGGCCTCAGCACGGTGGTCGGGACCCTGGCGGCCGCGGCCGGCCTGGCGGCGGCCGCGCTCTAACTCTCCGGGGCGACGACAGGGAGCAGGCGGGGAGACGAGGACCGGGCGGCTCCCCGACCACTCCACTAGGAAAGGTACGACAGCCCAGGTAAAGGTTTGGCTAAGTGCCCGGGGATGCGGCCGCTAGAGCAGGCGCACGTTCCACCCCGTCCGCTCACCTCCGTCCTCCCTGATGTCGTAGTCGACCCTCAGGCCTTGCGCCAGGTTGCCCACCGTGTTCTTGTCCGCGAGTTCCTCTGCGGTGAATCCGACCTCTTGCCCGTCGTCGCCCGTGATGATGCCTTGGTCGGCGCCGGCTACCCACTTCGTGACCTGTCCCTGCGGCACTGGCTCTCCTTCTCCTGCGATCCGGGTCGCGCCACGCGACACCCGCCAGCTTCGATTTAACCCTTCCGTCCGCCCCCGGGTCCATGTCCGAACGGGCAGTTCTGGCTTCCCGCGCGCCGTCCCACCGTTGGGCGATATCACTTCCAACGGAAGTGCACCAGCACCCGTCCGTGGTTGTGGGAGTCCTTTTCGACCCGGTGATAGCGAGCTTTGACCTCGGGCTGATCCAGGTATCGCAAGACCCGCTTCTTGAGTTGACCGCTGCCCTTTCCGGGGATGATCTCGACGGCCCGGGCCTTCTTCTGCTCCGCCTCGTCGATGACCGCACGAAGGGCGGCGTCGATCTGGCCGCCCCGGTTGTAGATGTCGTGCAGGTCCAGCGTGAGCTTCACTCCTTCCGGTCTACACCCGGAAAGGGGTGGTTATTCTGACGCTTTGGCCACCGCCGGCTGCCCCGGCGCGCCCTTCCGGCGGGGCCGCACGTAGACCAGGCCGACCGCCGCGACCGCCAGGAGGGTGCCGCCGAGGATCCAGCCGAGCGTGGTCGTCGCGACGCCCACCTACTGCGACACCAGGCCGCGAGTTTCCGGCGTCGAGTTCGCAGGCAGCCCACTAGGCGGACCAGAGGGCAGGACCGGGATGGGACTCCCTGAAACCGGTCAGCCTATGACCAGTTTCCTCTGAAAAAATGGCCCGGTGCGTGCCGATCGTCTCGTGGCCATACTCCTCCTCCTCCAGGCCCGAGGGCAGGTGACGGCCGCCGAAGTCGCAGAGGAACTTGAGATATCGGAGCGGACCGCCCGCCGGGATCTCGACGCTCTGGGTATGGCCGGCGTGCCCATTTACTCGCAACAGGGCCGAAACGGGGGGTGGCGGTTGGCGGGAGGCGGCCGGACGGATCTGAGCGGCCTGACCGCAGGAGAGGCCCGAGCCCTCTTTCTCATCTCCGGGCCGGCATCCGCACCCGCCTCTCCGCAGTTGCGGGCCGCGCTTCGCAAGCTGGTGCGGGCCTTGCCCGAACCCTTACGGACCGGCGCCGCGGCGGCCTCGGCCTCGGTCGTCGTGGATCCCGGTGGATGGGATGAGCGATCTCACCAGCGAGCGGCGCCGCCGCTGCTCGACGTCGTGCAGCAGGCCGTGGTGGAGGGGCTACAGGTGACGCTGGGTTACGTCGCCCGTAGCCGCGAGTCGAGCCAGCGCGTCGTGCACCCGCTCGGGCTGGCCGCTAAGGGCGCCAACTGGTACCTGGTGGCCGATACCGAAGCGGGTCTGCGTACCTTTCGCGTCGACCGCATGACCTCCGTGGAGTTGACCGGAGTGCCGGTGGTGCGGCCCGCGGGCTTCGAGCTCGCTCAGGCCTGGCAGCTCATCAAGGACGAGATCGACCAGCGACGCACGCCCGTGCGCGCCCGGGCCTGGGCCCGGCCGCAGGTAGTCCCGATGTGCCGGTGGATGCTCGGAAACCGGATCCGGATCGGTCCCGCCGGCGCCGATGGCCGGGTGGAGATGGAGCTACGAGGGCACCGCATCGAGTCGTTGGCGGGGGAGATCGCCGGTCTCGGCGCCGCCATCGAGGTGGTCGACCCGCCGGAGTTACGACAACACCTGGCCCGCATCGGCGTCGAGCTCCACACCACCTACGCCGATGAGATCGCGGCCGTCTGACCGCCGAAATTGCCAGGTTTCCCGCAAACCGACCCGCATGTTGCTCTGCTTCGCGGCCTTGCGGGGACGGCTCCGCCAAACGTAGATGCCGACGGATGGCGGCCGCGTTGGCCGCCTCGTGCCGGTCGGGACCGGGCGTCAGATCCTCACGGTCGTGACGTTGCGGTGGCTCCGGCCCCTGCTCGCCAGAGATCGCGGAGCAGGGCGATCTCGGCCCCGTGGTGGATGAATTCATCCAGCATGTGCAGGACGAAATCGGCCTGGTTGGCGTCCGCAAAGGGTCCCGCGACCGGCCCCAGCTTCTCCGCCAGTGCCGCCTCGCTCACCATATCCAGCACCGTCGTCCACTCGGCGTACGCCGCCGCCAGGCTGGTCAGGGCGTCCGCTGCCGAGACCGGGGCCGGGGCCGTCACCTCAAAGCGGACGGGCGCGCCGTCCGTCGAAACCCCCAACCACACCCGGTTCCGCTGCTCGCCGTAACAGCGGATCAAGTGGCACAGGCGCCAGGCCATGTTGGTAAACGGCGGCGGATCGGCGGTTGCCAGCCAGTCCGGATGGAACACGCCGTCGTCACCCCGTCTGATCGACCAGCAGTCTCCAACCGGCTCCCAGCGGTACTCCGCATCGGTCAGGCCGTCGAGCCGGGCCCATGTCCGCCCCCAGGTGTACTCGGACAGTTGCACCAGGCTGGCTTTCACCGGGGTCAGCCTAACGTCGGGGCTCCGGGGCTTTGCCGATCGGAGCGGAGGCGATTTGTCCCCACCCGGCTGTCGGCCGGGATAGCCGCCGGGCCCCGAGGAGGCCGCCCGGAGGCCCTCGGCGGCGCCGCTCAAGGGGCGACCCCGATCGGCGGGGCCGAGCACGGTTACCATCGGCCCGATGAGGATAGGACTGAGCGCAGGTGGAGCCACCGCCGAGCGGGCCATCGAGCAGGCGGTCGAGGCGGAAGCGGCCGGTTTCTCGTCTCTCTGGTACCCCGGTGCCGTGGCCGGTGATCCCCAGGTGCAGATGGCACTCGCCGGACGGGCTACCGAGACCATCGAGCTGGGGACGGCGGTGCTGGTGACCTACCAGGCCCATCCGACCCTGCAGGCCAGCCGGATCCGGTCCGTCGCCGCCGCCGTGGGTCGGCCCGTGACCCTCGGTGTGGGCCCCTCCCACCAGATGGTGATCGAGGGGATCGGGCTGTCCTACGACGAGGTCGGCCGGAACACCGAGGCGTACGTGAAGGCGCTGGACGCCGAGTTGAAGGGCGAGATTGCGGTGCTGCTGGCTGCGCTCGGCCCGCGCTTGTTGCGAGTGGCCGGAGAGTGGGCCCAGGGCACCATCCTGTGGATGGCGAACGCCCGCGCCGTCGAGTCGCACGTCGCACCCCGCATCTCCGGCGCGGCCGCCCGCGCCGGCCGGCCATCGCCCCGGATCGTGGCCGGCCTGCCGGTGGCGGTCCACGACGACGAGGAGGAGGCCCGAGTGGCGGCCGCCGAGCAGTTCGCCATCTACGGCACGCTGCCCAACTACCAGCGCATACTGGCTCATGGCGGTATCAGCAGCCCGGCCGAGGCGGCCATCGTCGGCGATGAGGAGTCGGTGACCCGCCAGGTCGAGGCCCTGCTGGCCGCCGGGGCGACCGACGTTTGGGCCGCGCCTTACCCGGTCGGCGCCGATCGAGCCGCCTCCCGGGCTCGCACCCGCGCCCTGCTGGGCGACCTGGCCCGGCGCCCCTAGCGCCGGCTCTCCGACCTCGACGCCAGAGACTCGGCACCTGATCGGCCCGGCGTCGGGCTTTGGACCAGCGAGTGGCCGGCGGCGGGTTTCTGACCCGCCCCGCTAGGGCAGCGAGAAGCCCAGGGCGGCGGCGGCCACTTCCGGCGGTCGGCCCGCCCAGTGCCGCGAGTAATTGTCGACCGTCGACAGCGACCGCGGCTCGACCCGGTCGAGGTACAGGCGCCCGGCGAGATGATCCACCTCGTGCTGCAGGATCCGGGCCGCCCACCCTGAGAACACCCGCTCGAACGGCTCCCCCCGATGGTCCAGCGCCTGGACCCGCACCTCCCGGAAGCGTGACACCACACCGGTGAGCCCGGGGACGCTCAGGCAGCCTTCGTAGAAGCTGACCCGGTCCTCGTCGTCAACCGGATGCAGGACGGGATTGACGAGGACCAGAAACGGGAGCTCGGTCCGCTGGCGGGCGGCCCGATCGGCCTCCGCCAGGGCGCCCCAGCGGTCAGGGCTGTCCTGCGCCACCGCCAGCTGGATGGAGACCCCCACCTGCGGGGCCGCCAGGCCGACGCCCGGTGCCGTCTCCATCGTGGCCCGCATCGACACCATCAACCGCTGGAGCTCTTCGGTCCGAACATCGGACGGCTCGATCCGAGCGGCCATCCGGCGCAGCACCGGGTCGCCGCACTCGACGATCGGCAACGGGTCGGCGGAACCGGGCTCGGTCGGGTCCACGCCCGCTACGCCGCGGGGTGGCGCGCCATCAGCACCCGCCCCGCCGGGCCGCGGCCTTCGATGCGGTCCAGGTCGACGACGATGGCGACGCCGCGACGGTGGTAGTCCATGTACTGCTCCCGCGGATTGGAGTTGTCGAAGATCCTGTCGCGGGCCTCGGGGTCGGACTCGACGTGCGCCCGACCCTGGAAGCTGTACGAGGTTCGGCTGGCGGGGTCATGGTAGAAGAGGGTGACCTCGGAGTGAGTGGTGATGTGGCGTGGCAGGCCGGCCTGCGGGTCCCGGGCCCACAGCGCCAGCTGCTCGTCGCCGTAGGTCTGCACCGTGCCCCGGAACGACAGATGGATGCGGTCGGCGTCGTCGCGGTAGGCAATGAGCATTGGCGTCTGGTTGTCGAGCGCCCCGTTGACCGCCTTCTTGATGTCATCGGTGAGGCGAAGTTCGGAGGGCTCCTGTGGCCCGGCGGGCAGGAACCGCTGCTCGACCCGCGACATCCTGTCGCCGGTAAACCAAAACGTGAACTCGAGGCCGCCGATTGGCGCGCCCGGCGGCTGGGAAGCGGTGACGACGATGCGGTCGCCGTCCAGGTTGGGTTCCGACCATCGAGCTCCGGAGGCGATCCCGGCCAGACGGGATCCCGTCAGGATGGTGCTGGCCGCCTCGACGCCGTCGGCCCGCCCGAAGTTGGTCAGAGCGATCACGTCAGCGGTCAGCAGCCGGGCGACGTCGGCTGCGGAGCTGTCGTCGGCGCGGGCCAGGGCCTGCTCGTATGCCTCGATGGCGGAAATCCGGACGCTCACGTTCACGGGGCTCCCTCAAGCGGCAACAGACATTCCGGCGTACCCTACCGGCCCAGAGGCGCCGTCCACCGGAGCCCGGCGGCGCCCGGCCCGGCCTTCAGCCGAGGTCAGCCGGTTCGCGCCGGATGGCGACCGGGGCTCTGACTAGCATCCGTGTTCGCCGTCCGGTCCCGATTCCGGCTGGGCGGGTACCCGCCACTGGCGAGAGGGGAGGAGCGCCATGATCGTGGAGACCGCGTCGGGTCGCGTCGAGGGCACCCAGGAAGGCGGCGTGCACGTCTTCCGCGGGATTCCATTCGCCGCCCCGCCGACGGGCGATCTCCGCTTGCGCCCGCCCCGACCGCCGGAGCCGTGGACCGGAGTCCGGGCCGCCACCGACTTCGGGCCCTGGGCGCCCCAGGTCCCGCCGGCGTCGCCGCTCGCGGGCGAGCTCACGGGTGACACCGCGGAGGACTGCCTGGCCCTCAACGTGTGGACCCCCGGCGTCGGCGCCGGTCCCCGGCCGGTGATGGTCTGGGTGCACGGCGGCGGGTTCACCGGGGGGTCAGGTGCGATGGCGTTGTACTCGGGTGGGCGCCTCGCGGCCCGGGGCGACGTCGTCGTCGTGACCATCAACTACCGGCTCGGCATCCTGGGCTTCCTCGCCCATCCGGATCTGGCCGACGAGGAATCCGGGGCGGCGGGCAACTGGGGGCTGCAGGATCAGGTTGCGGCCCTGCAGTGGGTGCAGGACAACATCGAGGCCTTCGGTGGGGATCCGGCAACCGTCACGGTGTTCGGGGAGTCGGCCGGCTCCATGAGCGTCGCCGACTTGCTGGCGCTGCCCGCAGCCGAGGGCCTGTTGCACCGGGCCATCTGCCAGAGCGGGCCACCTCGGGCGCTGGACCTGGCCCGGGCGGAGGCGACTACCGCCAAGCTGCTGGCCGAGGTGGGCGTGGCCCGTCCGGCGGACCTGCGTCGACTGCCCGTGGACCGCCTCATCGAGGCCCAGGGCGCCTTGATGTCCGGGCCCGGCGGCGCCGGCCTCCGGCTGGCTCCCGTCGTCGACGGCGCCAGCCTGCCCCGGCCGCCCGATGAGGCGCTGGCCGACGGCGCGTCGGCCGGCGTTCCCCTGATAATCGGAACCAATCGCGACGAGTGGAAACTGTTTATCGCCGGGGACCCGGCGGGCCGAGATCCCGATGAGGACGTCGTGCGGCGCCGGATGGAGTCGGCGTTCAGGGCCGACGGGGTGCCCATGGCTGCAGCCGAGGTGATCGACGCCTATCGGGCCATCAGGGCTGCGCACGACCGGTCGACCGGGCCCCGTGACCTGTGGTCCGCGATCGAGAGCGATCGGGTATTCCGGATCGGGTCCGTACGCGCCGCCCAGGACCACGCCCGACATCAGCCGGACACCTACATGTACCTGTTCGAGTGGGAGTCGCCGGCCCTGCGCGGCGCGTTGGGAGCAGCCCACGCCGTCGAAATCCCATTTGTGTTCGACGCTCTCGGTCAGCCCGGCCAGGACCGCTTCGCCGGATCGGGGCCCGAGGCGAAAGCCCTGGCCCGGCAGATGCAGGATACCTGGTTGGCATTCGCCCGAACCGGACGGCCCGGGCCGGAGTGGCCCCGCTACGAGGCGCGCTCCCGAACGACCATGGTCTGGGGCTCCAGGAGCCGTCCTGAGGATGCGCCGCTAGAGGAGGAGCGCCGTGTCTGGGAAGACCATCCTGGTTGAAGCCTTGCACCGGGGGCACCGAGAGATCGGCCGGGGTCTTGGCCAACCTGGGCGGGCGTCGTGACTTTGGGCGGGACCGCCGTCCAAAAAATTGCCCTGGGCCGGCCCTAATGCAGGGTATCGCTCACACGCACGCAGGGTGCGGGCGCCCGCGCCCGAATGGCAGCCAGGGTCGGGACGCGGCGCTGGGATATCGGTTTGATTACTCGCGGGAGGTGACCCCCTGGAGGCGTCTATGGGCGCAGCTCCCGGCCTAGGATCGGCGCCGTATCGAGCCACAGCCAGAGAGGGGTGCTGATGGCAGCTTCGAAGCTTCAGGTGACCGGCATCAATCATGTGGTTCTGCACGTCACCGACCTGGACCGATCCAGGGAGTTCTACATGGATGTGCTGGGCTTCGAGGACCGCAATCTGTCCGGTGGTCCACCCCGCATGAAGGCGAGTTTCCTCCGCTGCGGCGAGCAGGGTCTCGATCTCTTCCAGGTCCCCGGGGACGTCCACGGCGGTCAGGAGATGAACCACATGGCGCTGAATGTCGCCGCCGCGGACGTCGACGAGCTCGTGGCCCGCCTGTCCGAGGCGGGCATTGATGCGTCAGCGCGCACCCCACGGAACTCAGTGTTCATCTCCGACCCAGATGGACACCGCCTCGAAATGCTGCCTCGTAGCGCCAGCGAGCGGGCCCGGGAGCGCCCAGGGCGCAGCCCTACTGCTTAACTCTTCAGATCCCATCTACATTGGAGATCTGGCGCCCAAAGATCCTCGAGGGTGAGGCCTCGGCCGGACCTCGGCGCAGCCCATGTCCAAAAGCAGCCAGGGCGGACCGCGGCACGGTCCCGGCGTCGAGTTCGCAGGCAGCCCACTAGTGAACGATCCCCGGCAGGTCGTCAATGCTCTTCCGGTTCTTCTCCTCCCGGTAGGCCTCAACGCCCTCGCGTCCCCTTCGTTCGGCCCACTCGTCCAACGTCGGACGATGGGACTCAAAGCTCATGAGCGGCACGGCGTATCCGCATGAGTCAGAGATTCGCTCCGCATTGACGACGATGATGGATCGCACCCCGACCCCGCCCGCGCCGGGAAAGCGCTCTGCCAGCGCCTCGAAGTCGTCATCTCCCGCAGCAACCACCTGGCCCGTACCGTGGACGCGGACGATCCGAGGTGGTCCCTCGAAGGCACAAAACATCAATACGATGCGCCCGTTCTCCCGAAGATGGGCGATGGTTTCCACGCCGCTACCGGTCTGATCCAGGTAGGCCAGACGCTGTTCGTCCAGGCTCACCAACTCCTCACGGTTGCCCTTTGGTGAGCAGTTGAGATGGCCGGCACCACTCAGCGGCGCGGTAGCGACGAAGAAGACCGGTTGGCGTTCCATCCACTCGCGGAGCCGGCGGTCCAGGCGGTCGTAGGTTCGGCCCATGGCTCCCAGTCTCGCTGCCTTTAGCCAGTAAGGCAAGCGGACGTCAGCGTCCCGGTGCTCTCGCCCCGAGTGCCCGTTCCGCAGTCGAAGCGAGCCATGACTTCGCCCTATCGGTCCCGTTCACCGTATGCAGGTAGGTACCTGCCACCAAACAAATACCGCGAAGGGCTCGAAATGGGGCTTCGGCGCCGTATAGATTCGTCATCGATGTCGAGAGGTGGGTCACCGTACGGGCCTGGGCTGGTTTGGCCCACCTCGCCGTGGTTCGAAGAGACTGGTCTCTGTCCGGGCGAGGCCACCAGCGAAGACCGACCGACGTGACGTTGGTCCGGAACTGGGGTCTCTCGGTTGCCGCCCTCCGGTCCACGCAAGGAGCTGGTGAGGAATGTTTCGTTCAACTGTCGCGAAAACGAGTCTCGCGGTGTTCGCTGCGGTTTCGTCAGTGCCGGGATGGCCTGCTACCAATCTGGCCAGCGCGGCCGGCGTCACTCCGTCTACACCGCTGCCGGCTCCCATCGATAGCCAGGCCCGGAGTGCCGACGCCCAACTCGCGGCCCACCTGGCCGAGCCCCATCCGGGTACGCCGGAGGTGTTGACTCATCCAGAGGCTGATCACGCCGGCGCCGGGAGTCAATCACTCAGTACGGGCAGCCAAACACCGAGTACCGGGAGGACTGCGGCGGCGCAGAGCAGTGCTGCTGTCAGCGCTGCTACCAGTGCCACGACGGAGTTGGGCCTCGATGTCTCCTCCTATCAGGGCAACGTCAACTGGAGCCAGGTGGCTTCGAGGGGCGCGACCTTCGCCTACGCCAAGTCCACAGAAGGCACCTACTACTACGACAGCGCCTATTTCCCGCAGCAGTATAACGGGAGCTATGCCGCCGGTTTGATACGGGGGGCTTACCATTTTGCCATACCGAATAATTCGTCCGGTGCTGCGCAAGCGGACTATTTCGTTGCTCATGGCGGTGGGTGGAGCTCGGATGGCCACACTCTGCCAGGCATGCTTGACATAGAATACAACCCTTACGGTGCTGAGTGTTATGGGCTTACCCATGCTCAAATGGTGGCCTGGATCCAATCATTCGTGGCGGAGTATTTGCACCTGACGAGACAACGTCCAGCCATCTATACGACCACCGATTGGTGGAAGACTTGCACGGGAAATGCGACCGGCTTCATTGACGGGTTAGTCATCGCCAATTTTGGCAGTAGTCCATATCCCCTCCCAGCCTCGTGGACTTCCTACAATATTTGGCAGTTCGCTGACCACGGTATATTTCCCGGCGATCAGGATAGGTTCAACGGCACGTATAAGCAGCTGGTCGAGTTTGCCTCAGGGCATCCTGTCGGAGCCAGCTATACCGGCTCCGACCGCCTGCTGACCGGGCAACGCCTGTCCCCCGGTCAAGCCATCCTGGCCGCAAACGGACGGTACGCCGTGGTTCTGCAGGGCGACGGCAACCTGGTGGAGTACGCCTTTGGCCCTATCGCAGTCTGGGCTTCGGGTACCGCGGGCCATCCCGGAGCAACCGTGGTCATGCAGGGTGATGGTAACCTGGTGATGTACAAAGGATCGACACCGATCTGGAACACGGGAACGTGGGGTCGAGGACCTTCATTTGCCGTGATCCAGACCGACCACAACTTCGTCGTCTATACCAACAGTGGGAGGGCGACCTGGGCCTCCCGATCTGCTGCGCACTGACCGAGATTGCGGCCGGTTCGACCCGACCCCTCCTCCCTACCAAACTATCGCTATGAACGTCATGGTTCGCGATTACAGAAGTAGCGACTACGGCGCCTGCCGGCAGCTCTGGATCGAGTTGACCGAACACCATCGACGTATCTACGGCGACCCGTCAATTGGCGGCAACGATCCCGGGGAAGGCTTCGATGACTATCTCGCGACGCCGATCCGGGCGGAGTCCTGGGTGGCCGAGTTGCTCGGTGAGGTCGTGGGGCTCACCGGCCTGTTCGACCACGGGGTTAGCGGCGAGATCGAGCCGGTGGTGGTGAGCGAGGATTGGCGTGACCGCGGCATCGGGCGGGTTCTGATCGATCACGTGGTGACTGAGGCCAACCGGCGGGGCTATGAGTACTTGTCCATTCGGCCGGTTGCTCGCAACGTGGCGGCCATTGAGCAGTTCTACCAGGCCGGGTTCCGGACTCTGGGTGGCCACGTCGACCTGACCATGGACCTGAAGGCCCGGAGGCACGTTTGGCTGGAGGGTGTCAACCTCCACGGTCTCGACTTTGGCTACTGAGTTCCGCCCGGCGCTATCCGGACCGCCCCCGCTCAGCGTGCATCCCCCACGGGGCCGGAGGGAGGCCGGGCCCGGACTCCAGCCTTGACCTGAGGGTGGGCGAACACCGCCGGCCCATCAGGCGGCGGGCTGGAACCTCGCCCGGCAGAGTCTGCGGTTCCTGCGGTGACGCCCGATGAACGTCACCGCAGGAGCACCTCAGCCGCCCCTGCCGGGTTATCCTGATTGCCCGGCGGGCGGGGTGTTGGCGGCGCTCAGCGGCTCGCCGAGCATGGCGTTGGTCATGTCGAAGAACTTGCCGTTATCGAACGGGACGAGCGTGCCGCTCTTGTTGACCACGTCGAAGGTGATACCCCGGTTGACCTCGTTGAGGAACTGGTCGCCCAGCCCGTGCCATCGGTTGGCGAAATCGATGCCGCCGGCGGTCATGCCGTTGAGATTGACGGAGGCCTTCTGTGCCGCGGCCAGGAAGTTGCTGGCCGTGATCGGACCCGACAGCGACGACACGATGTTATTGAATGCCACGTAGGCCGCCCAGGTGCCCAAACCGCCGAGGCTGTTGTAGTTGATGTTGGTCGGCGCGTGGTACTGGGCGATCGCCGCCCGGTAGTCTTTCCACGCCGGGAGGGAGATATCCGAGTAGACGCCGACGATAGGCGATCCCTGGGTGACGGCCGGGTTGGGCTTCGTGATCGTGACGTCGAGGTTCCCCTGGATGCCGTACAGACGCTGGTGCGCACCCGACGCCTTGTAGGGCGGGATAAAGGACGGCCAGTTGGCCTGGGCGAGGATGGCCTCGATGCAGTCCGTCCCCGTGGTCGCCTGCGTCACCTCGGCGGCGTAGTCCTGGGCGGTCAGAGGGACCTTGACCACCTTCACCAGTGGAGCACCGTGGACCGACTTCAAGGCGTTGTTGACCAGGGTCTCCCAGAACTTCTCCTCGGCGCCGACGTCGAGGGCGACGAGGGCGAGCTTCTTGCAGCCGTCGACCGACGCCTTGACCGCCAGCCCGGCGATACCGGCGTCACCGCCGATTTGCTGGACATTGGTCATGGTGAGCTCGTCGGCTGCGACCGCGCAGCAGATCCCGAACCAGGAGATGTGGTTGGCCGCGAGCTCGGGGACGATGGCGTTGCCGTTGAAGCTGAACGAGCCGACGACCGCGACGTCGTGGTTGGCGATCGCCTGGCGTCCGCACTGGGCGGTCTTGGTCGCATCACCCTGCTCATCACAGGTGGACACCTGCAGCGGGTGCCCGTTGATCCCGCCGTGGGCGTTGATCCACTGCTGGTAGAGCTTGGCCGTCTCCAGAATGTTCTCGTAATTGGGACCGCTGTAGTTGACCGAGGCGATCGTCATCACCTTGATGGGCGAACCCGAGGGCGCGGCAGTGTTGCTGGGCGCGGACCCCCCCGTGGCCCCGGCCGGCGCGGTCGAAGCCGACGTCGAAGCCGACGTCGTATTGGTCGCGGCGTTTTTGCTCGATGAGCCGCAAGCAGCGGCGACCAATCCGACAATCGCCGTAATCACCACCAGGCGCATGCCGCCTGACAAATGGGCTTTCCTCACTACAGAGCTCCTTTCGAAATTTTTCGAATAGACGAAGGCTGATCTGAGACCGTCCGCACCTCACTCGATCTGGTGGTTCGCCGCGGTGGGCAGCCACCGACTCCAGGCGCGGGCTGGGCGCCGACGGTGACCGCGCCGAGCGTTTCCCGGTGGGCGCAACGTGGTGGGCGCGGTGGCCGCGACGCCGAGGCGTCGGCCTAGCCGCGTCACCCGTGGAGCGGCGCGCCGCCTTGAGGTGGCGTCCTTGCGTCGAGCACGCTTCACCGTGCTTGCCACGGCCCCCCTCCCCTGACCCGACGTCGATCGGGCCGTCTGATGAATCCGGAGTTCAGACTACGCCAACGCTCCGGACGACACCCATGTATAGCATCTGACCTCGGCCTATGTGCGCCGGCCTGCGGTAGACATCTTGGGCCCCTCACTCGAAGCCCACGCGGACGTGTGGCCAACCTCTCCGACATCGGCTCGTCGTGCGCAAATCAAGGGTTTCTGATCATAAGCTGGCCTAAGTAGCAGTCCGCTATGATCGAATTCTCGGTCGGCCATGTCGCGGTCCTGGCACGGTTCTGGAGGACCGGCCGGCAGCTCCGGCGCAGGGGCATGGCCCGAACTTGATCACAGTGAGGTTGTCACCGCGGGACACGCGAAAGGGTCAACGGAGAGGGGATTCAAGGTGCCGGCAACGCTGAAGCTCACCCACAAGGCCATCGGAGCGGAGGTCCGCCGGAACCCGTACGAGATCCTGGTCGACGGTAAGCCTGCCGGGTCGGTGAAAATGAACGACACGATCGAGATACCGGTCGAACCTGGACGTCATACCCTGCAGGTCCGAAGTGGCCGAAACTCCAGCAGCAGCGAGACCTTCGATGCGGCTGAGGGCGAAGTGGTCGCCTTCCGATGCACCGGCAAGAGGTTTTTGCCGATGTTCCTCGCCTCCTTCGTCGTTCCCAGCCTGGCGCTCGTCCTCCGTCGCGAGTGATCAGCCGCAGCGTTAGCTCAATAGGGCGTCGGTAGTGCGGGACGGAACACGGAGGACTTCTGACCGTTGACGGTCGCTCCGTTGTGGTGAATGTTCTTTGTCGCGGTCAGGAACTGGTTGGGAAAGTTCAGTCGCGGGGTCGTGAGTTCCGTCAGCTGGGCTTGCTGCTCAGGCGTGAGCATGACGTCCAGCGATCGTAGATTTTGTTCGAGCTGGTCCAGCGTTCGGGCTCCGATGATGGTGGACGTGACCCCGGGGCGGGTCTGCACCCAGGCGATAGCGATCGCCGCCGGCGACACTTCCAGTTCGGACGCAATGGCGGTGATGGTGTCGATGATGTCGTAGTCATGCTCCGTGAGTCTGGCGGTGACATTCTGGCCCCGGTCCGACCGGGCGGAGGACGTGTTGTCGCGGGTGTATTTGCCGCTCAGCACGCCGCCGCGAAGCGGGCTCCACGGGGTGACCCCGAGCCCGAGCTCTTCGGCGGCCGGTATCAGCTCGCCTTCGACGGTTCGCTCCATAAGTGAGTATTCGATCTGCAAGGCGATAAAGGGCGTCCAGCCGCGGAAGGCGGCGATGGTCTGGGCCTGGGCCACCTTCCAGGCCGGGGTGTCCGACACTCCGATGTAGCGGACTTTCCCGGCGGCGACCAGGTCATCGAGGGCCCGTAACGTCTCGTCGATCGGCGTGTACCGATCCCAGTGGTGCAGCCAGTACAAGTCGATGTAATCAAGCTTGAGTCGGCGCAGTGACTCGTTGAATGCAGCGGCGATCGACTTGCGGCTGCTCCCGCCGCCATTGGGGTCACCGGGGAACAAATTCGCAGAGAACTTCGTCGCAATCACCAATCGATCGCGTAGAGCCGGCTTCCTTCGGAGGTAGTCACCGATGATGACCTCGGAGTGCCCCGTGGTGTAGCCATTGGCAGTATCGATGAAGTTGCCGCCGAGATCGATGTAGCGCGCCATGATGGCCTCGCTGTCCTCGACCGATGACCCCCAGCCCATCTCCTCACCGAACGTCATGGCGCCCAGACAAAGGGGACTGACCCGAAGGCCTGACCGACCCAGGGTGACATATGAGTCCAGCGACATCCTTACTCCTCCGATCCGATATCCATGGACGTGATAGTCCGAAACCACCGCTCTGTCCGTGACCATTACCGAGGCGGCCGTGCTCCATTATGGCGTACCAGCAACTCACACGGTGTTGGGAGAATCGCGATATTTCCTCAATTCGAGAACGGCCCCGGTGATGTCAGTCAATCAGGCCGCCAATCGTCACTTCTATCGGGGTCGGCCGTTCGTACTCCCGCCGCTCGATGTCGGCTCGGGCGGCCGAGATGTCGAGGCGTGGAACCGGCTGCGGCCGTCGGCAGTACACATAGGCCGTTGCGCAGTAATCATCAACCCGCTCGGCGATACCGACGCCAGCGACGCCGCCGCGGGGGCGGTAGGCCCAGCCGGACCCGGCGGGCGGGTTGGTTGCGAGGTAGGCCTGCATCTCGTCCTCCTGGCCTTCGGCGAACAAGGCGAAACCGATTTGCTGGATGGTCACCCGAAGGTCGGACGAGAACATGATCGGGTCGAGGAGGTGCCAACGGTAGAAGCCCGCGAAGTCAACTACCGCCAACGGGCGGGTGCTGTCGCCGGAGCCGACGACCAGGGGAGCCCCGGCGTAGGGGGCGGCGTGCGGGCCCATTCCCCAGGCGCTACCGACATAGTCCTCAAGCCCGGTACCGCAGATAGTCGGGAATTCCTCGTCGCCATCGCGGAACACCTTGACCTCGCCTTCGCCGTACCACGAGCCGGGGTCGATAACCCGGACTCCGACGTTGCAGCCCAAGAACCGCCCCGGACCCTCCAGGCCGTCACAGATGACAAAGTCACGCTCTTTGGTGGTGGGGTTCTCTCGCCGGAAGGCCACGTGCAAAAAGCTGGCTGTCTCCCGCCCGGCTTCGAGCGTGTAGTCGATCTGGTAGTACAAAGGCAGCGGGATCGCGGCCGAGTTGGTGAGCTCGACCCGAACATGGCCGGCAAAGGGCATCGGCAGGAATGCGTTGAAACCCCGGCCCTCCTGGGCCGTCGTGAGAGCGGACACGTACGGGACGGGCCGGCCGTGGGGCATCCCGAAGAAGTCCAGGCAGGGCACCGATATGCTTGGCTCGCTGAAGCCGTCGTAGAAGACCTCCATCCACACTGCCCGCATAACCTCGGGAGGCGCAGGAGGAAACGTCATCCACATATGACGGACGGTTCCCGGCCCATCCAGATCGGCCAGCACCACTGTCTCGCCAGGCGCGATGCTCCGGCTCGGCGCGCCTTTGCGGCCACCGTGGGCTTGGCCACCCACGCCGCGGCCGCCAGTCGGATTCTCGAACGTGACCGCCCGGCTCTCCAGCGACGGGTCGATAACCGTTGGGTCAAAGGCGAGCACCTGCACTCCTCTGTCAGACCAGCAGTCGGTACAGCCAGACTGCAGAGACTAGCAACCTCGCACTGCTCCGCTACGAGCAATGCGACGGTGCGATCGAGAGAGCTGACCTTCAGCCGGCGTTTGGGGCTTACCTTGACGGGTGAGTTGGGTTGGCTGCCTTCACAGTGATCATGGACGGGTCGCCGTGGTGACGGACCCGGAAGGAACCGCGAGCGGTCTGCCGTCGGGCGGCGACAGACGAGGACTGCCGGCGCCGGACGGCTTGGGTTCAGCTCTGCAGAGAACCCCGTAACCGATTCAAACTCCTGGTGGCCGGTGATGTGGGATGATCGCCAGGATGGAGTTGGGCGCGCACCTGCCGCTGGTGGAGTTCGCTGCGGAGGGCCAGTCACTGAGGCGGCTGCTGGGGGTAGTGGACGCCGCCCGACAGTCGGGGTTCGCGGCCGTGTCCGCCAACGATCATTTCGTGTTCTCTACCCCGTGGCTGGACGGTCCTACCGCGTTGGCCGCCGTGGTCGAGCGTTCGGGGGAGATGGAGCTGGCCACGACCATCTCGTTGGCCTCGCTGCGCGGGCCGGTGCCGCTGGCGAAGACGCTCGCCGCTCTGGATCTGCTGTCCAACGGCCGGTTGGTGGCCGGCGTGGGTCCGGGCTCCTCCAGGCGGGACTACGACGCAGTCGGAATTCCCTTCGAGGATCGTTGGACGCGGTTCGACGAGGCGGTGACGGTCTTGCGGGCCCTGCTTTGCGGCCAGCCCGTACCGGAGGGCCTCGTTCATTTCGCCCGGCTTGACGCCCCACTTGCGCCGCCGCCCGCCCAGTCGCACGGCGTGCCCCTGTGGATTGGCAGCTGGGGGTCGAGGGCTGGGCTGCGGCGCGTGGCTCGGCTGGGCGATGGCTGGTTGGCGTCTGCGTACAACACTACGCCCGAGCAGTTCGCTCGCGCCGGCGACTTGCTCGCGGCCGAACTGGTCGAGCAGGGCAAGCAGGCCGTTGCGTTTCCGAACGCGTTGGTCACCATGTGGACATGGATCACGGATGATCGCACCGAGCGCGACCGGGTGCTCCGTGAGGTTCTCGCGCCTTTGCTCGGACGCGATCCTGAGCGGCTGGCCGGCCAGGTGTGCGTGGGTTCCGCTGAGCACTGCGTGGAGTTGCTCTCCCGCTACGCCGACGCCGGATGCCAGCGGGTCTACCTGTGGCCGCTCGGCGACGAGCCGCGACAACTCGAGCTCGCTGCGGCGGAGATCACGCCCCGCCTCCCGAGCTGACGCAGACGCACCCAACGAGCGCTCGACTGCGCTTGGCTTCGTCCCCGTGCCCGGCGGCTACTCGGGGCGAGACCGGCACTGCGGTCATTTTTCACCTTGATCAAGCTGGCCATTCGAGTTCAAGAGGCCGGGTTGTCAAGGTGGGTTGGACCGAGCCCGAGTCGCTGGGCCACTGTGGCCGCGCCCGCTCGGCGCTCCATCCCCAGCTTGGCCAGAATGCTGGACACGTGGGCACCGGCCGTCTTGGGGCTGATGAACAGCTTTGCCGCGATCTCCTTGTTGGTGTGGCCCGCGGCCACCAGCCGCAGGACCTCCACCTCGCGCTCGGTCAGACCCAGGTCTCCGAGTTCGGCCGCCGGCGTCTCGCGGGTCGGCACCACCTGGTTGAGGAACTCCTGGACCTCGTGGACCACGGCCTCCTGGTCGCCGGCCCAGATGAGGTGATCGGCGCCGGGCAGTTCCACGAACCTGGCGCCCGGAATCGCTTCTGCTACCTCTCGACCCTGGCGGATGGGGGCGACCAGATCGCCGGTGCGATGCAGGACAAGGGTTGGGACCCGAATATCTGCTTGGCGGGTACCCCAGTCGAGTTGGTAGCCGAGGGTCAGGAGGGAGCGAGCGGACCCGGGACTCACGGCTGATCGGGCGAGTCGGAGATAGGCCGCGTGCACCTTCTCGTCGTGGACGATGCTCGGAGCCCAGAAGGCGAGCCCGACGCCCTCGGTTCCCCATTCGCGTTCGATACGGTCGAGGGCCGCCTCCGGGCTATCGGCCAGGCGAGACAGTAGGCCGGTGTCCGGCTCGATCCTGTTGAAGGTGCCATAGCAAATCAGCGCCGAGCATCGATCGGGGTGAGCGGCAGCAAACAGGCCGCACATGGCGGCGCCGCCCAACGTTCCGAACAGCGCCGTCCGCTCCGTCCCGACCGCGTCCAGCACGGCCCGTATATCGTCCATGCGCTGGTCGAGGCTGGGCAGGGTGTGAGGGTTCAGACGGTCCGACAGCCCGGTGCCCTTCTTGTCGAAGAGGATCAACCGGGAAAAGGAGGCCAGCCGCTGAAGGAATCGGGCCAGAGGCGGTATGTCCCATGCGAGGTCCAGGTGCGTCACCCACCCCGGCGACAGCAGGAGGTCGATCGGCCCGTCACCGACAACCTGGTAGGCCACATAAAAGTCCCCGCTCTTGGCGTACCGGATCTTGCCCCTCGGCGCGCTGGCCACCACCCGACCATTACAACAGATCCGTCCTGCCTCAACGAATCCGGTTCTAACCCGGCCCTGGAAAGCCTCGCAGGCTGGTACCGGCAGCCACTCACGGCGCCTGGTTTGATGTGCGTGGTCGCAGCCCCAGACTGATGAGGCCGGTCAAGACGGCCATACCGGCCGAGAACAGCCACAAGTGGCGAAACCCAACGAGAGCGGCAGGACCGGTGCCCGTGTGGAGCAAGGCCACCAGGATGGCCACTCCCAGGGCCCCGCCCACCTGCCGGCACGTCTGATTGATGGCGCTGCCCACGGCGAAGCGATCGGCCGGCAAACTGGACACGGCGGCCGCGCCCAACACGGGAAACGCCAGCCCGATACCGATCCCCACGAGCAGCAGACCGGGAAGCCAGATACTGAGATAGCCGGCTCGGGCTCCCGTGAACAGGGCGTACCAGCACATGCCGGTGGCGAAGAACACCGACCCCACCGCGATCATCGGGCGGAAGCCGATCCGGGCGGCCAACCGGCCGGCCGGCCCGGACAGGAGGACCACTACAAGCGGCGCCGGTGTTATGGCCATCCCTGCCTTGAGGGTGGAGTAATGCCATATCTCGGTGAGGAAGAGGATGCTGCCCAGCAGCATGGCAAAGAAGCCCATCCCATAAGCGACCGTGGCCGCGTTGGCGACCGTAAACGACCGAGCCCGGAAGAGCCGAAGGTCGACGACCGGTTCCGGATGACGAGCACAGCGGCGGATGAGGGCGGCGCCGGAGAGGATCGCAACCAGGGCGCAGGCAACCACCCGTCGGTCCGTCCAGCCCCAGTACGGACCTTCAGTAATGGCCAGCACGAGCCCGCCGAGCGCCGTACTGATGAACATCACGCCGAGGTAGTCATGTCTACCCAGCGCCGAGGCGGGCGGGTCCGGCCGCACCCACTGACGAGCTCCGAACCAGGCCAGGGCCGCCACCGGCACGTTGAGGTAGAACGCCGCCCTCCAACCGACCGCGGTGATCAACGCCGCACCCAACGACGGCCCTACCGCCACCGCCAGCGCCGCGGCACCGCCCCATAACGCCACCATCTGCGAGCGCTTGCCCTGAGGGCAGGCGGCCAACAGCAACCCAAGTGATGACGGAACGAGCAGGGCGGCGCCAACTCCCTGGATCACCCGTCCACCGATGAGCAGGAATACGGATGGCGCCACCGCGGTGAGCGCCGATCCGGCAGCAAAGACCCCCATGCCGGCGAAGAAGACGCGCCGCCGCCCAAAGCTGTCGGCCACCCGACCGGCGGTCACGAGCAGAGAGGCGAAGGCGATGACATAAGCGGTGATGACCCAGGCCAGCGCCGACCGCGGCGCATGGGAGAACGAGCGCTGCAAGGCCGGGAAGGCCACATTGACGATCGACAGATCGAGAGAGGCCATGAACCCACCGAGGGACGTGACCGCAAACAGGCGCCATGAGAGGCCGGCACCGGGGTCGGCTGGCGGACCGGCCTGCGGGTCAGGCGCGGACCGGCGAAACTCCTGGTAATCCGGTCGCCGAAGCTTCGAGTCCTGATCAGGTGCCGCGGTAAGGGGTGGCGATCCATTCATTGCCGTATCTCCGGAGCAGGGACCGGGACCGCTGTCGGCAGTACAGGAGCACCTTTCGCTCGGCGCACAGTCGATGCCAGCCACGCCAGAGTTCGGATGCCCACAGAGCTTCCGGCCGCACGGCGTTCCGCGGGCCGAAGTTTGACGGGCCGGCCTCGGCGGAAATGATCCGCCTGCCGGCGCAGCTCCGCTCGGTGCGCCTCACCGAGGGCGAACGAGATGTACGGGCCAGTCATGCGACCCGCCCGGCATCCTCGCGGAGCCGCTTCCGGTCGACCCAGGTCGGGTAGAGCGAGCAATCCCCCATGCGGTCGCGGGCCGCCGAGCCCCGGGCAGATCGATCCTGCCCCCGCGGTTGGAGCGTAGTGTCGGACATGTGAACGAGTGTGAAAGGGGAAGGCCTACTCGTCCATGGGGAACATGCCCCGAATTCCGGTAGGGCAAATGCCCAACCGATCAGTCGGTCCGATGTTCGGCCGAGCAGGTCCCGGCCGGCGGCGACTACGCCATGTTCCTTAGACGGAAATGGGTCATGCGGCCAATTGGCAACCGGCCCGATGCAGGGCATGCTCGAACGGGACGGAGTTAGACCGTTCCAAACGACTAAGGAGCCATCCCATGCCACTGATTAACGTACGACTGATCGAGGGAGTGTTCTCGGACCGTCAGAAGCAGCAGATCATCGAGCGGCTCACCGACGCCATGGTTTCCATCGAGGGCGAGAACTTGCGCCCGGTGACCTGGTGCGTGGTGGATGAGGTGAAGAGCGGAGATTGGGGAATCGGTGGTCAGGGAATGACCGCCGAGGCTGTGCACGCCCTGGCCGCCGGCCAACCGGTCGGCTAGCTTCCATCCCGGTCGCACACCCCATGACCCGGGCGGATCGGCCAACGACGTCCGACCCGCCCGGGAGGCACACCCGTATGCCGCACCCGTCGGGCGGCGGGCGCGCCGCAATGCGTCCGTCGTAATGAGAATCCGACCGGACCGGACGTGATTTTCCCCATAAACGCGGGTGTATCTCAGCCACGCCATATCACCCAAGGACTTTTCCAATGCCCGATATCTTCCTAACCGCGGCCTGGCCCGGTGCCGCACCCCTACCGGGTCGACGTCCCAGGCCCAACCGCACCGCGGGCCAGCCCCGCACTGGGTCGAGCGTTCCGATACCTCGCTCTCGCGCCGGCATGATGTCATGAACGAGCTAAAAACCGACGTCGTCGTCGTGGGAGCGCGCTGCGCCGGAGCTGCCAGCGCCATGCTCCTGGCCCGCCAGGGCATCGACGTTCTAGTGGTGGACCGGGCCAGCCAGCTCGGCGATACGATGTCGACGCACGCCATCACCCGAGGCGGCGTGGTCCAACTCGACCGGTGGGGCCTGCTCGACGAGGTGCTGGCCACCGGTACGCCGCCGATTTCCAAGGTCACCTTCCACCTCGGCGGCCTGGCCCAGGCCATGGCGGTCAAGCCCAAAGCGGGCGTCAGCTTTCTGATCGCGCCCCGCCGGCGGGTGCTCGACAACCTCATGCTTCACGCGGCCGCCGCGGCCGGAGCCCAGGTTCGTCTGGGGATCTCGGTTGATGAGGTGATCCACGATGGAGAGGGTCGAGTCACCGGTGTCGCCGGGCGGACCGGCGATGGCACGCCCGTCACACTGCGGGCCCGGCTGGTGATTGGGGCCGATGGCATAAAGTCGCGGATCGCACGCGCCGTCGACGCGGCGATCCTTGATGAGTTCGTAACCGACACCGGCGCCTACTTCACCTACTTCGACGGCATCCCGTGGGACGGCTTCGAGTTCTACATCGCCGATCAAGCCTTCACCGGCGTGTTTCCCACCAACGACGGGGCGGCGTGCGTCTGGGTCGTCGCCAACGGTGACGCCATAGAAGCGATTCGCGCCGAACACGGTGCTCATGAGATGGGGTTCCACCAGCTGGTCCGACGGAGCGCCCCCGGTCTCGCGGCCCGCCTGGTCGACGCCCGCCGGGTCGACCGCCTGCGTATGGCCCTGCGCTACCCCAGTTTCGTCCGTCATCCCGTCGGCCCGGGGTGGGCCCTGGTCGGCGACGCCGGTTACTACCGCGACGCCATTACCGGCCACGGCATCACCGACGCCTTCAGGGACGCCGAACTGCTAGCTGCGGCAGTCGGCGCGTTGCGCCGCGACGAGCAATCCGAGACGGTCGCCATGCGCCGGTACACCATCGAGCGCGAAGCCGGATTGCGCCCGATCTTTGATGTCACCAACGCCCTCGCCAGTTGGCCACAACCCGAGGAGTTCTTTGGATTGCAGAAGGACCTCAACCGGCTACTCGATGTCGAGGCCGAGCACCTGGCCGCCGCGTCCCCCGCCGACGTCAACCGCCATGGCGAGCGTGATCTACGCACCACACCTTAGGGCATCGAACCGGTCGTCGAGCAGTGCGATAGCAGGCAGGCGGCCATGGCCCCCTCAGGCCCGGGCGCCGTCATCGAAGGAGTCTCGGGCGTTTGGTCAACGCCCAGGCGAGTTGGCTGAAGCTGCTCCTCGCGGCCTCGCGGGCCGATGTCGGCCCCCTCGAGGGCGGCCCGCAGTTTGGTAATTCCCAGGCGGATTCGGGTTTTCGCGGTACCCAGGGGGATCCGGTCCGCGATACTGATCTCTCGGGCCGTCTGGCCGTAGAAGAAGGCGAGCATGACGGCGCGGCGCTGCTCGAGGGGTAGGTGTCCGATGGCGTCGCGCACCCGGGAGCCGGCGTCGGCGTTGGCGGCTGCCTCGTCAGGAGCCTTCGCTTGCGGGTCGGGCTCGAGCATCAGCATGTCCAGGTTGACTGGCACGGCCCGGCGCCGGCGCAGGGCGTCGATGGCCAGGTTGCGGGTTATGGTGTGAAGCCAGGTGGTGATTGAGCCTCGGCGGGGATCGAAGTTCGGGGCATGACGCCACGCCCTCAGGAAGGCCTCCTGGGCCACGTCCTCGGCCAGGTGCGCTTCGCCTACGAGCAGGCGGGCCAGGCCGTAGACCCGGCCCTGGAAGCGCCGGACGAACGCGGCCTCCAGGTCGGCGTCCTTGGCGATCAGCCCGGCCAGCAGGCTTTCGTCGGAGCCAGGCGGGTACGATTTGATCTGGTTGGCAGCCGCCGCGGCGGTCGCGTCGATGAGGTGGAGTGCACCGAGGATCGGTCGCTCTGTCCGGGGGGGACGGACAGGGCGGGGAGGGGGAAGCATCGATGACTCCGTTCGGGACGGCGAGTATCGTTACGTTACGTACTATAGACCTGCCCGACTAATTACGCAAGGCTCTGTAAAATAAAGGTAATGACCACCGGTGAGGAGAGAAAGATGATGGCCGGGACCGCGGACGCGGGCCGCAAGGACGGCGGCGACGAGGACCCGGGGGGCCGCCGCCCCGGACGCCCCCGCGACCCTGGCTATGACAAGACCATCCTCGATGCCGTGCTGGAGATCCTCTTCGAGAAGGGGTACGCCGGTCTCACCATCGACGGCGTGGCCGCCCGAACGGGCGTGGGTCGACCCACCATCTATAGGCGCTGGTCGTCGAAACCGGCGCTGGTCATCGCGGCTCTGAGCCAGTCTATTGGCCTGTCGCCCACGCCGGATACCGGTACTCTCCGGGAGGATCTCCTCACCTTTCAGCGGCAGCTCGTGCGGCTGATGGACTCACCGGACTCGCGTCGCATTACCGCCGGCCTGGTCGCCGATCTGGTCGCGCATCCTGATCTGGGAGAGACCTACTTTCGTGACTACATCAAGCCGCGGCAGATGTCGGTGTTCCAGGCCCTCCAGCGGGGCGTCGAGCGTGGCGAGCTACGCCCCGACGTCGATTTCACCCTCATCTACGACCTCCTGACTGGGCCGTTGTTCATGCGGTCGGTCGTCCGGGGGGAACCGCTAGGGTCCGACCTGGCCGGGCAGACGGTGGACATCGTCCTGGCCGCTTTCGGCCCGGCCGGAACCGGTCGGCGGCGCCGGACCGCCTAGTGGTTCAGATTGGTCGCCAACTCGAAACGCGCATCGGGGCCCCCGGTCGGGAGGCCCCGATGCGCTGATTCGGTCAGTTGTGGCCGCTACACCTGACCGGGGCCGAGGTCCACGCCGAGCCCGATGAGCGGGGCGACGTTGGGGTCAACGGTCACCTTGTCGTTGCCGTCGAGGGTGTTGATCTGGAGGTGATCGAACGTATCGCTGCCGGTGATCTGGGTCTCGGCCTGAAGGCCTCTGACGTTGATCTGTCCGTCCCGGGCGGTGACGTCAACCCTGTCGGCCTGGTTGGTGCCGTTGACCGTGACCGCGTGAGGGCTGTTTTCGGCATTGGCGCTTTCGGAGAGGTCGATGTTGGCGTGACGGATCGACGTGCCTTCCAGGTTGTCGATGGTGATGTTGTCAGTGCCAGCCAGTGCCTTCAGGTTGAAGACCTCCATGTTGGTGAGGTCCATGCGGATGTTGGCCACGTCTCGTGCGAAGATGGCGTGGGTGCCCTCGGCCGACAAGCTCATCTTTTCGCTGACGTTGGCACCATTGAACTGCATCACGTCTGCGGATCCGTTGCCGCCGTCAACAGTATCGCTGCCCTCGCCGGGATTCCACACGAAGAAATCGTTCCCGTTACCGAGGAACACGGTGTCGTTGCCCCGGCCGGCGTCGACAGTGTCGTTGCCGTTGCCGGCGAAGATCACGTCATTGCCGTCGCCGGTCGTGATGGTGTCGTTACCATTTCCTCCGTCGACGGTGAGAGCCTTGTCGGACAGGGCGGCTGACTGCTCGGTGAACTGGTCGTCGCCATTGCCCAGCGACACCGAGATGGCGTTGAAATCGCCGAGGGGGAAACGGTGGGCGTTGGCGGGGTCGGCCCCGAACGCGACCTGGACCGTGGTGGCATCGGCGCCAAGCGCCACCACGTCGCCTCCATTAGTACCGGTAACGATGAGCGTGTTGTTGGCGATAAAGGCTGAACCGGTGTTCTCTGCGGCCGATGCCGGCGCGCTAAACGCCGGTCCGGCGGACAGCAGACCGACAGCCGCGGCCGCAACCGCGGCCAGGCCGACGCCCCGATAGGTGTGCATGTGGTTCCTTTCTTCTATTTGAACCGGCCCGGTCATCGGACCTGGTTTCCGACACCACTACGGGCCAGGATGCTCTAGCGATCTCCGGGACTTTGGTTTTTGCCGCGAAACTCGTGTGCCAGTCGTCACGCCAGAAGCCCAATCTCTCATCCCGAATCCTGGAAAATGTCCTCAAGAGCTTGGAACCAAGCCGCCTGCCGCGACGTATTGACCCACAAGGCGGGCACACGAGGCGCCTGAGACCCGAAAGAGAAAATCACCTATGACAAGCCCCAAATGGCGCCTGGCCTACGGCCTAAGCACGGCCGTCGCGGCAGCCGTCACCTTGAGCACCCTGGCCGCGGGCACCGCTTCGGCCAACGGCAACGCCAGACCGAAGGCCGGCATCACCGTCTCGGCCGATTCCACCACAGCCCCCGCGGCGTTCGTGGCCAGCCTGGAGGGCCGCAACGAAGTGACGGCGGGCGCCCCGCACGGCCAGGCCCTGGCCCTCATCGGTCTCCAGGGCAACACGCTCACTTACACGTTGGCCTGGCGGGGCATCAGCACGCCGACCGGGGCCGACATCCACTCCGGCGTCCGAGGGGAGAACGGCCCGACGGTCGTGCGACTGTTTTCCGCGCCGCCGCGCCCAACCCGTGATGGCGCGACCGGCACCGTCAAGATCACCGACCCGGCGCTTCTGTCCGAGTTGCGCTCTGAGCCGAATTCCTTCTACACCGAGGTGCGCACCAGCAAGTTCCCCGGCGGCGCTCTGCGGGCCCAGCTACACGCGCTCAACCACCAGGTTGCCACCAGAGGAGTGGTTGCCTTGCAGGAGTCGGTGGTCCGCGGCAGTCAGATCTACGCGTGCACCTTACAATCCAATGGCTCGTTCGGCTTCACCCAGCACGACGTCGACGCCCACCTCACGGACGGCATCCACCACACCTTCGTGCAGCCGGACGCTGGCCCTCCCCAGTGGCAAGCACCCGATGGCAGTGCGGTCAGCGGCACGGTGGCCGCCAGGAATGCCAACGGTGACGGCAACATCGCGGAGCTAAACCTCGACGCCACCCAGATCGGCAACGCCAGGGGATTGCTGGCCCACGTCGTCGAGGTGCTCCGGCTCAACACCGCGGGCGGGGTCGCTCCGACCGGCACTTGCGACCCACAGACCACACCGATTGTCAACGTCCCCTACCAGGCCGACTATGTGTTCATCAACGGCTAACCGCCCGTAGTGAAAGCGAGCGCGGCGGCATTCCCTGATGGGGTGGCCGCTCGAGAAGATGGCCTCGACCTCTCCGGCCAGCGGGGGTCGAGGCCATCAGTCCTTTCCGATGACGAGCCCAACGGCGATGAGGCCGGCTGCAGAAAGCCGAAGGGCTGAATGAAGCAAGCGATCCGACTCCGGCATCGCAGCCAGGGGGCACCGTCCGGCAGATGTAGGGCCTTATTCGGGGGGCTGGGGTGCCGGCTGGCGTCCGTTGCGGCGGCGTCTTCCAAAGGAGGCGGCGGTGACAAGGGCGATTCCGGCGGCTTCCAGGATGTAGGTGATGCGGAGGAGGGTCGCCGGCGAGGCTCCGGTTTTGGCGAGGGTTCTGCTGCTTGGTGTGGCCGAGGCGGGGGTAGCTGCGGCGATCTGGTTCGGACTGGCGGTGGTGGACGTGGTGGCGGGCTCGGTGGTCGTCGCGGCTGGCGGTGCTGCGACGACCGGGGAGGTGATCGCGGCCCGGTCGCCGCTCGGATCTGTCTGCATGGTGGGCCCCGATACCGTCGCGGCGTTGGTCACCGTTCCGGTCGCCGCCGTGACCTTGACGGTCAAGGCGATGGTGGAGACATCGGCGGCGAAAATGGGATCCGCGTGCGTGCAGGTCACCAACGGCCCGGCCGCCGAGCAGGTCCAACCGGTGCCGTGGGCGGCGACATAGGTGAGCCCGGATGGGAGCGGGTCGGTGACGGTGACCGGCCCGGCCGCCTCGGAGGGGCCACGATTGGTGACGGCAAGCTGGTAGGCGGCCTGCTGACCATTTTCCAGTTGGCTTCCCTGGAGCGTCTTCGTCAGCTTGAGATTGGCGACGGGCGTCACGGTGGCGCTGTCGGTGGAGCTGTTGTTCGACGGCGTCGGGTCGTCGGCATTGGCGTCGCTCTCGGTGGCCGTGTTGGAAACTGTGGGCGCTGTCGGCCCGACGGCCACGACCAGGGTGATGTCGGTTGTGGCGCCGTTGGCCAGCCCGCCGGAGCGGGTGCACCCCACGTCGGATCCGTGGGCGGCGCAGCTCCAGCCGGGCCCCATGGCGGACACGAAGCTCAAGCCTGCGGGCAGCGGGTCCGTCACCGTGATGGGCCCGGGAGCCTCGGTGGGACCGTGATTGGTGACCGACAGGTTATAGGTGAGATGAGACCCGGCGAGCACGTCGCCCTCGTGCGTCTTGGTGATGCTCAGGTCGGCCTGGGCTGCGACCGGCGCGGCCGCGGTGGAAGCGTTGTTTACGAGGTCAGGGTCTAAGGTCGCGGAGCTGACGGTGGCTTCCACGGCGACGCTCGGGAAGGCGTCTCCGCCGACCTCGGTGACCAGGCTGATGGGGGGCAGGGTCTGGCCGGCAGGCGCGGAGGGCGTCGTGCAGGTCACGGTCGTCGGCGGGTCTGAGCAGATCCAGTTGGGGCCGGCGGCGGAGATGAAAGTGAGGCTGGCCGGGAGGGGAATCACCACCTTGACCATGTCGGCCGGGTCGGGTCCATTATTGGTAACGGTCACGGTGTAGGCGGCTGGCTGGCCCACCGCCAGTGGTGTGGACGTGTCGAGCGCGATCTTGACCGCCAGGTCCGCCTGAAGTGGGGTCTCGGTGGCGGCAGCGGTGTTGTTGTTGGTGACGGGGTCGAACTGGTCGGCGTGGGAGATGGTTGCGGTGTTGGTCTGGGGGTTGGAGGAAACGACCCGAGCCTGGATGATGAGGGAAGCAGGCGCGGTGGAGTCCACCGTTCCCAGGGTCCACAGGCCGGTGCTCGAGACGTAGGTTCCTTGAGAAGGATTGGCGGAGAGGAAGGTCAGGCCCGCCGGCAGCAGGTCCATGACCGTGACGTTGGTGGCGGCGTCAGGCCCGCGGTTGGTGACCCCCACGGTGTAGGTGATCATGTCGCCCACGTCGGGGGTGGCGTTGGACACCGTCTTGGTGACCGACAGGTCGGCCTGCTGGGGGGTCTCGGTCGCGGATGCGGTGTTGTTGCCGGGGTCGGGGTCGAACTGGTCGGCTGTGGCGATCGAGGCGGTGTTGGTGGTGGGGTTGGGGGAAGCGACGTTGGCTTGGATGGTGAGCACTGGTTCGGCGGTGGTGGGGACGGTGCCGATGGTCCATAGCCCGGTGGTCGGGTCGTAGGACCCGGGCGAAGCGTTGTCGGAGACGAAGGTCAGCCCGGCCGGGAGGGGGTCGCTGACCTCGACGCTGGTGGCGTTTGACGGTCCGTTGTTGACGAGGGTGACGGTGTAGGTGATGGTGTCGCCCACGTTGGGGGTGAAGTCGGACACGGTCTTGAGCAGGGCCAGGTCGGAGTGCTGTGGGTTTACGCTGGCGGTGTCGGTGTTATTGGCCGGGTTGGGGTCGAACTGGTCGGCGTGACTGATGGAGGCGGTATTGGCTGACGGGTTGGCGGAGACGACCTGGGCGGTGATGGTGAGGCTTTGTCTGGTGGTCGTGGTGACCGTTCCGGCTGCCCATAGGCCGCTGGCCGGATCGTAAGTTCCCTCCGAGGCGGTCGCCGCCACGAAGGTGGTCCCGGCCGGGAGCAGGTCGGTGACGGTGACGCCGGTGGCGTCGGAGGGTCCGTCGTCGACCACGGTGACGGTGTAGGTGATGGTGTCGCCCACGTTCGGAGTGGGGTCGGACACCGTCTTGAGGAGCACCAGGTCGGCTCGCTGGGGGGTCTCGGTGGCGGCAGCGGTGTTGTTGTTGGTGACGGGGTCGAACTGGTCGGCGTGGGAGATGGTTGCGGTGTTGGTCTGGGTGTTGGGGGAAACGACGTTGGCCTGGATGGTCAGCGTCGGTTCCGTGGTGGTCGGCACTGCGCCGGCGGTCCACAGGCCGGTGGTCGGGTTGTACGTGCCCTGCGATGGGGTTGCGGACACCAGGGTCAGTCCGGCGGGCAGGAGGTCGGTGAGGGTGACGTTGGTGGCGGCGTCAGGCCCGCGGTTGGTGACCCCCACGGTGTAGGTGATCATGTCGCCCACGTCGGGGGTGGCGTTGGACACCGTCTTGGTGACCGACAGGTCGGCCTGCTGGGGGGTCTCGGTCGCGGATGCGGTGTTGTTGCCGGGGTCGGGGTCGAACTGGTCGGCTGTGGCGATCGAGGCGGTGTTGGTGGTGGGGTTGGGGGAAGCGACGTTGGCTTGGATGGTGAGCACTGGTTCGGCGGTGGTGGGGACGGTGCCGATGGTCCATAGCCCGGTGGTGGGGTCGTAGGACCCGGGCGAAGCGTTGTCGGAGACGAAGGTCAGCCCGGCCGGGAGGGGGTCGCTGACCTCGACGCTGGTGGCGTTTGACGGTCCGTTGTTGACGAGGGTGACGGTGTAGGTGATGGTGTCGCCCACGTTGGGGGTGAAGTCGGACACGGTCTTGAGCAGGGCCAGGTCGGAGTGCTGTGGGTTTACGCTGGCGGTGTCGGTGTTGTTGGCCGGGTTGGGGTCGAACTGGTCGGCGTGACTGATGGAGGCGGTATTGGCTGACGGGTTGGCGGAGACGACCTGGGCGGTGATGGTGAGGCCTTGTCTGGAGGTCGTGGTGACCGTTCCGGCTGCCCATAGGCCGCTGGCCGGATCGTAAGTTCCCTCCGAGGCGGTCGCCGCCACGAAGGTGGTCCCGGCCGGGAGCAGGTCGGTGACGGTGACGCCGGTGGCGTCGGAGGGTCCGTCGTCGACCACGGTGACGGTGTAGGTGATGGTGTCGCCCACGTTCGGAGTGGGGTCGGACACCGTCTTGAGGAGCACCAGGTCGGCGCTGGTCGTCACCGGGCTGACGACCGTCGACGGATTGTTGCTTATGTTCGGATCGAAGCTGTCGGAGGTGGCGTCAGCCGTGTTGGTGAGCGTCCCGGTGAGGTTCGACGGGGTGTTGAGCACCACTGTGGCCGCCACGGTTTGGGCCACGGTCATGGTATTGGTCAGGGTGCAGCTGAGATCGGCGCCGGTGATGGTGCAGGCCCCGCCCGGCAGGGCGGCCGACGCCCAGGTGGTGCCCGGTGGCGCGGTGTCAGTGATGACCACGTTGGCCGCGTCGGACGGGCCGGCGTTGGTCACCGTGAGGGCGTAGGTGACGGGTTGGCCGGCTACCACCGGTCCGCTGGTCACGGTCTTGACGATCGCCAGGTCCGAAGTCCGCTGGACGGTGACCGTGTTGGTGGAGGTGTTGTCGGTGGGGTTGGGATCAGGGACCGGGCTGTTGGCCGAGGCCGCGTTCGAAAGCGGGCCGGGCGGGGCATCCGGGGCCACGTCGACGACGATCTGGAAGTTGGTCACGGTGGCGGGCGCCAGCGCCCCTCCCGTGCAGGTCACCGTCTGTCCCGCTGCCGTGCACCCGGGGGGACCAGAAACGAAACTCAGGTTGGCGGGGAGGACGTCGGTCACCGTTATCGACGGTGCCGTCGACGGTCCGCCGTTGGAGACCTGCAGGTTGTAGGTGATCGGGGTCCCGGCTGAGGGGGCGGTGACGTCGGCGCTCTTGACCATGGTCAGGTCGGCACTGTCCGTCACCGTCACCGGAGCCGAGTCGGCGTTGTTGCTCAGGTCGGGGTCGGGCGTGGGCGAGGTAACGGAGGCGTTGTTGGTCAGCGTCTCCTCGGGCAGGCCCGGGTCCAGGTTGACGGCGACCACGAAACTGGCGGCCTGGCCAGCGGGCAGCGACGCTTGGGTACAGGTGACGGTGGGAGCGGTAAACGCGCAGCCCGCTGACGAGCCGATCGGATCGAAGGAGAGGCCGGGGGGCAGAGTGTCGGTAACCACTGGGGCGGTGGCATTGGACGGTCCGGCGTTGACAACGGTGAGGGTGTAGGTGAGCCCGGAGCCGGCGTTGACCGTAGCGGCGCTGGCGGTCTTGATCATCCGCAGGTCGGCTTGAGCGGTGACGTTGGTGTTGATGCTGCTGGTGTTGTTCGACAGGTCCGGATCGGGCGTGGTCGCTGACGAGGCGGTGGCTGTGTTGGCAAACGGACCCGTCGCTGACGCTGGCACGCTGACCGAGACCGCGATGGTCACGGTCGAGTCGGCCGCCATGGTGCCGATGGCGCAGGTCACCGTCTGACCGCTTATCGAACAGGTGCCCTGGCTGGGTGAGGCGTCGGTCACCGTCAACCCGGCCGGGACGGTGTCGGCGGCAGTGACGGCCTGAGCGTCGGACGGGCCGTGGTCGACCACTGTGATGTTGTAGGTGGCCGTGCCACCGGCGACGATCGGATCAGGGACGATTGTCTTGGTGACGCTGATATCGGCGCTGGTGGTGGTGGTGACCGTGACCGGGGCGGAGTTGTTGCTCAAGTTGGGGTCGGAGGTTGGGGAGGAGACGCTGGCGGTGTTGGTCAGCGCGGTGCCAGCGGGCAGGGACGGCGCTGCCTGCAGGGTTATGGATCCGGAAAGGGTGTCGCCCGGCTGCAGCGGGCCTACGGTCGTACAGGTGACGGCCAGCCCTTGCAGGGCGCAGTTCGCGCCCGGCGGGACGACGGCCGAGACGAAGGACTCGCCGGCCGGCAGCAGATCCAGGAAGGTGGCCTGGGCGGCCGTGGACGGGCCGTTGTTGGTCACCGTCAGGGTGTAGGTGACGAGCCCACCCGAGGGGACCGTCGTGACGTCGGGCACCTTCGTCACCGACAGGTCCGCCTGCTGGACCACGTCGCTGGTGGCTCGGTCGGTGTTGTTGGACGTGGTCGGATCGAGCGTGGTCGAGGTGACCGTGGCCGAGTTGGTCATGCTGGCGACGGTGAGCGTGGGCAGCAGCAAACCGGTGACGGTGAACACGGCGGTGGCCCCGGACGCCAAGCTGCCGCCGGGGGCCTGGCTGCAGGCCACGCTGGTGGGGGAGCCGGCCGAGGGGTTGACCGAGCAGGTGAAGCCCAGCCCGTTCGGAGGAGTGACGGAGACGGCGGTCAGTTGGGCGGTGCCGGATGCGACAGGAAGGTTGTCGGTCATGCTGACCTGACTGGCGGCCGAGGGCCCGGTGTTGGTCACCGTGATCTGGTAGGTCACCGGGCCACCTGCCACCAGGGGATTGGTGGTGGCGGTCTTCTGGATCGACAGGTCCGCGCTGGGGGCGGCGCTCACTGCGAAGGAGGCGGTGTTGTTGCCCGGCAACGGGTCAGGAGTGGGCGACGAAGCGGTGGCGGTGTTGGTGATAGAGCCCGTAAAACTGGCTGGAATCAGCGCCACGATCTGAATGCTGTGCGTGCTGCCGTCGTTGGGAATGTCACCGAGAGGACAGGTGATGGTGCCGTTGGTCCCGACCAACGGTGTCGTACAGCCGGTAGCCCCTGAGACGGACACGAAGGTAAACCCGGCTGGAAGCGGATCGCTGACCTGGACGGCCTGCGCGGTCGATGGGCCGTTGTTGGTGGTGGAAAGGGTGAAGGTGATGTTGGTGCCCGGGACCGCCTGGGTGGCCGTCTTGGTGATCGCCACGTCGGCCGAGGCGTTGACGAGCACGCTGGCGGAGCCGGTGTTGTTGCCGGCGACGGGGTCAGGAGTGGTGCTTGACGCCGTGGCGGCGTTCGACAGGGTCCCGGTGAAACCGTCGCCGATGACGCCGGTCACGGTCACGGTGGCCACCCCGCCCGGAATGAGAGGACCGAACGAGCAGGTGATAGCCGTACCGACAATCGAGCACGTTCCCCGACTCGGGGTGACGGTGGTCGGGGTGTACCCGGTGGTGGCGGGATCGGACAGCATCACGTCCTGGGCGGTGGACGGGCCGGCGTTGCCCACCGTGAGGGTCCAACCCTGAGCCGTTCCGGCGACAGCTGGGCCAGCCGGGCTGGGGACCTTGGTCGTGGAAACGTCCGCGGCCGGTGGGCCGACAGGGATGGTCGTCGTGGCCGTGTCGTTGGCCGGATTGCGGTCCGGTGAGCTCGAGCTGACCGTGTCGGTGGCCGGGATCGAGGTGGCCGTGGTGCCGGGCGGCACCGTGGCCTGGATCGTGGCCGTGAAGGTCGCTCCCGGCGCCAGTGTCCCCACCAGGCAGGTCAAGACGGTTGCGGTAATGGAGCAGCCCGGTCCGGCGATAACGCTGCCCGCCAGGAGGGGAGACAGATCCTCCGAGAGGACCACCCCCTGGGCGGTCGAGGGCCCGTTGTTGGTGGCGGTCAGGGTCAGCTGGACCGGATTGCCGGGCGTCACCGACCCGGCCGGGGAGCTGACGGCGATGCCCGCCGCCACGTCCGCCGAGACCGCGACGGGCGAGACCGCCGTGGCGCTGTTGTTGGCCGGGTTGGGGTCATCAGTGGTCGAGGTGACGGTGGCGGCATTGGTCAGCGATGAGATACCGGTGGCGTCGGGCCCCAAAGAGGCCGTGATCCCGACGGTGACCGTGACCCCATTGGCGACAGTTCCCATCGGGCAGGTCACCGCACCCGAGGCGAAGGTGCATGGCCCGCCCTGTGACGGTGTCGCCGCCCCGAAGGTCAGGTTGGGGGGCAGGTTGTCGGTGACCGTGACGTTGGCCGCGTCGTTGGGCCCGTTGTTCCTGACCGTGACGACATAAGAGACCGACTGGCCCGGCGCCAGTGGACTCGGGGACGCGGTCTTCGTAATGGCCAGGTCGGCCTCGGCGGCCACCGGAATGGTCGCCGGCAGCCCGGGCCGATGGACCGGGCTGCCCAACGTGGCGAGGGTGTAATCGAGGACGTCGGTGTTGCTGATAGTGGTGCCGGCCAAGCTGGCGCCGACCACCGCCCGGAACTTGACCTGGACCCGGTCCCCCGGCTTGATCAGCCCGCCGGTCGTGGCGTTGGCGCCCGCTCCCAGTCGGGCCGTGACCGTGTTGTTGGCCGCGCTGAACTCACCGTTGTCATCGCCGGCCCTATCGGTCAAAGAAGCAAACGGCCCCATGCCGCCGGTCACCGTCCCGGTGGCGTACTGCAGCGACCCCGGCAGATAGGTCAGCCCGGCCGGTAGCGGATCCGTCAACACGGAATTGGCCGCACCGTCGCCGCCCGTGTTGGGATAGTCGATCAGGTATTCGAGGGTGTCCCCCACGTGAGCCACGTTGCCGCCGGTGAGGTCGGTGACGAACTTGGACTGCGGGGGAAACTGGGGTGAGTTGAGGTTGATGGAAGAGGTGATCACCCCCGAGGAGTAGGCGTCGCCAGAGGTAGTCAGCGCGATGGTGGCCGACGTCGCCCCGTTGGCCAGCACGTTGTTGGCGGCCACTGACTTCACGTCGAAGCCGAACATGTCGACATCCGCCGGGGTGCGCGCCGTGTTGAGACCGCCCAGGGACGAATTCCCGGAATCGAAGAAGTTGTTGGCCGGAACGACGGCGTCGCTCAACGGCACGTTGTTGAGCCGCATCTGGTCCCCGCTCAGGCTCAGGTCGCCCTCGTAGGCCACCACGCCGATCTGGGCATTGACCGCACCGAACTGTGGGGCCAGGAAGCCGCTCACGGTGACGTTCTGGGGTGGATCACCGGACTGGACGACCGCGAAGCCGTTGTAGACGGTCAAGTTGCGCAGCGGTTGAGCCGGGTCGCTGTACACCATGCTCAGGGACCACCCGGCGTAGCGGTCGACGCCTGTGGCGGCGGCCACGTTGGCGCCCCAGTACTGGCCGCTGACGCCGCCCGGGTTGGCCTTGACCAGGTTCGTCACGTCGGCGAAGGCGTGGTACATGTTCGACTGCACCGCAACACCGGAGCTGAAGATGCTGGTCGCCGTGACCGTCTGGTAGGTGGTGGAGCCCGGCAGCTTGAAGCGCATCTGGTTGGTGGGACCGGTTGCCGCCTGACCGTTGGTGCCGGCCACCGTCCGCGCCCCCCACGACAGCTGGGCGTAGAGCAGCTGGCCGCCGGCTGGGAGCGTGAAGCTGGCTCCCGAAGACGAGAAGAAGGCCGGGTTGCCGCTCACCGCCGGGTCGGCGTTGAGGAAGACCATGTTGAAGTCGTTGTTGTTGACCTTCGACCCGGTCCCGGCCTTGCCCGCGGCGCACGCCGAATCCGACGTCGGGCACGTCTCCAGGTTGTTCCCGATCAGACTGATGGCTCCGTTGACATTGGTCTGAAAGGCGATCGTGAACGGATTGATCGACAACCCCGACGCTGGCCGCCCCGTGACGAGAGTCAGGAACGAAAACACCATCACGACAGCCGCCAGGATCCCCGTCGACGGACCGGCCACCCGCCCTGCCACGCCGCGACTCGCCCGCCGGGATACCGTCACTCCAAGCAGTCCTCGGCTGCGAAGTGTCGCTCAAACCGGCTGCCCGAAAGAGGGTTAGCGGCGCTCACCGTCAAGAACTCTAGAACCGCAGGCGAGGCCAGGCGTGACGACCGGGGATGTTGTCGGGGCGAGGGCACTCGCTTGTCGCATCAGGCGCGGCAGAGTCAGTTACGGAGGAGAGGTCAGTCCGAGTCTGACCGAGGTTGAGTTGCTGAAATCGGCCGGGCTAGGTACAGCTCGAGTGTGCTCTCGGCGCCGTCAACCCAGCCCCGGAGCGGCTCGTGCGCTGCCTATGGGCGATACGAGTACGACCGTCCCAAAGCGCGCCAGCGGAGGTCGTTCTCCATGCATTGCCAGACGCGCCACCTGGTCGATTCGTTTCGGTCCATTAGGCGACGATTACCGCACGTCGGGCCCGACGCGGCGCACCCTCTGGCAGTTCGGGTTCTGGCGCCCCGACCAGGCCCTGCCGCGGTTGCTACCTGGTGGCGGCTCGGCGCAGGTCACCCGCGGCGGGTAGACCGTCCATGCGGTCTCGCTGGGCGGTCAGGTGCTTGTTGAGGTTGCTGGCACAGCGATGCTGTTCCAGGGCGTGATGAACGACAGCATTCGTGGCAGCCGTCGTCGGCCCAAGCGGCCTCCTGGAGGATCGACTCGTGGCTCTTGGTCGAGCCGGGAGATCTCAGGCCCGACAGGGTCTCCCAGCGCCGCTGAGCGTAGGTCTCGCCGTCAATCCCGACGCCGTTTGTTTGCGGGCTGCGTGGCGTTCTCGCCAGCGGGCGGCGTGCTCGGCCCGCGGGTCGGCTCGAGCCGCAGCCAGGTCTCGTACGGCCCGTCCGCCGTCGGTGTGTTTCACACGCCGCAGCCGGTGTTCAGGTCGGCGCGGGCTTGCCGGGCTCGCTGTAGGGCTGTCTCGGCTGGGCCGAGGGTGGCGGCCCGATCCGGCCGGCAGACGCCCACGATGCCGTCTCCTGCGATGGCGCTCTGAGCGCGGAGCAGGGCGGCGAGGCGCGCCAGCTGGTCGGAGGGGAACGCCAGGAGGCGCTCCCGGGTGAGGGGCAGCGGGGTCGGGCATGGCGGTGTTGATGGCCCAGGTGGAGGTGCGCCGGATGGACCAGTGGGATTTGAACCCCGGCCTCACCGTCCCGAAGACCCCGAAGGGGGTCGAGAACGACCCTCCGCGGACTGATTTCGCACGTCAGCACTGTCGAGGGGATACGTCGAGACGCCGCTGAATGGCTGCGGGTGTGCCATGAGGTGTGCCACAGCTAGCAGTCGCTAGCAACGAGCTAGCACCCAGCGCCCGCGGGGTTGATCGAGCGCGCGCCAGCTCACAGACGAACTCTAGCCGGTAGCGCGCTCGTGCCCGCGATTGAACGGCGGGCCCCGAAGGCTTTGACGAGTTCACAACCGTGCCGATGCCGTGCGCCTCCTACCGCGCTCCCTGGTGTCGACCGCTAGATCGCGAGGTATGTAGAGGTGCAACAAATCACGGCGGAAATGCCACCGACTCGGTCGAGTTCGGCGACCGGCGGCTGGCGGGGCGACGCAGCTTCGGGTGGCGCTCCACGGGAGCTCTTCGCGCCGCAGAGCAACGAGAGGCAATGGCCTTCGTTTTTGGCGACCTGCTCGGTGGCCAGCCTGGGAGCTAACAGCACTGGCGAGGCGGCAGCGTGAGGGGCCGTCGCAAGCCGGAGCGAATCCGGTGGGGTGAGCAGTCCCTTGGCGGTGAGGGCGAGGGCCGCGTCCTGGTTCTGTCCGGTCGGGTTCCGAGCAGCGGGGAGAAGTCTGCTTGGAAGGTCGCTCAGCGGCTCGAGCGCCATCTGCTGAACGAGCGCCAGCGAGCGAAAAGGGAGCGGGCGGCCGAGCTGGCGGAGGGGAAGGCGACACGGCAGCTGCCTGCTCGAGGTGAGCGGGGCCCGGAGGCGGGCCGGTCGTGGTGGCGGCTGCGGGTGGAGCCGCATCGGGCCACCAGCGATGTCCTGGCGGTCGCCTACCCCTTCTTGGCTGAAGAGGGACTCGGCTCGAGTGGGGTTCTCATCGGCGTCGACTACTGGTCCGGTACGGCGTTCGTGTTCGACCCGTGGGTCCTTTACGACCGGAAGGTTCTCACGAACCCGAACATCTTGCTGGCGGGTCAGATCGGGCGGGGTAAGTCAATGTTGGCGAAGTCGCTGGCTTGCCGGGAGATCGCGTTCGGCCGGCGGGTGTATGTCTGCGGCGACGTCAAGGGCGAATGGTCTGTCGTGGCTGACGCGGTGGGCGGGGCGGTTATCCGTCTGGCGGTCGGCTCGAGCAGTCGACTCAATCCGCTGGACGAGGGGCCTCGCCCTTCGGGCATGTCAGACATCGGGCAGTGGTCGGCCCAGGTGACGAAGCGGCGGCGGACATTGCTGGGCGCCCTGGCCGAGGCGACGCTCGGTCGCCCTTTGGGGCCGATGGAACGTACCGCGCTTTCGACCGCCTTGGAGGAGGCGGCCCAGGCGACCGTGGCGGTCCTCCCCGGGATCGTCGATGCTCTTCACGAGCCACCCGTCGGCCGGCCGGGGCGACCGTCACCCAGTTGCGCGATGAGGGCAGGGAGGTGGCTCACGCTCTCGACCGGCTGGTTCATGGCGACCTGGCCGGCCTGTTCGATGGGCCGTCCACTGTCAGGTTCGATCCCAGCCTGCCGATGGTCTCGGTCGACCTGTCCGAGATCAGCGACGACGGGCCGCTCACCGGTCTGCTCATGACTTGTTGCGGGGCGTGGATGGAGGCGGCGCTGGCCGACCCGGCCGGCGGGAAGCGGTTGGTGATCTACGACGAGGGCTGGCATCTGATGCGCCAGCCGGCGCTGCTGGCCCGCATGCAAACCCAATGGAAGCTGTCCCGGGCTTGGGGGTTGGCGAACATGCTGGTGATCCACCGGCTGTCTGATCTGGATGCGGTCGGCGATGACCGTTCCCAGGCTCGTGGCCTGGCCCAGGGACTGCTGGGGGACACGGCGACGCGGATCCTTTATCACGAGCCGTTCGATGAAGCCCAGAAGGCCGGCGACGTTTTAGGCCTCTCGTCGGTGGAGGTCGCCCAGCTCCCGGATCTCCCACAAGGACACGGGCTGTGGCGGGTCAACGACCGGGCCTTCGTGGTCCATCACCTGGTCACGCCGGACGAGGCGACGCTGTTCGACACCAATCAACGAATGGCGCAGATCCCCCGTCAGTTCGGCGGAACTCCGGCCGGAAACGCCGGAACTGGAGGGTGAGTGGTGGTGGCGAT
>CAWABU010000008.1:0-99882 GCA_963780345.1 uncultured Acidimicrobiaceae bacterium | reverse complement strand
TAGCCCAGGCTTTGCACTAAACGGCCTGGTGGGAGGGACTGGATCCGCGAAGATGCCCTCCTGGTAAGCGAAACTGGCGTCGCTGAACACAACAGGCTCGCAGCCAGGAGGGCATTTCCAGAGTGAAACGTAGCGCATCGCGACCGCGGGTGTCGGTGACCACGGGGGGCCGGGGGGTGGTGGCGCATGTGGGGGCCCGGCTGTTGTGCGATCTGGGCGATGAGCTGGGTTTGGCGGACGGCTTGTCGGCGGCGATGGCGCCGACCAAGAAGCGCCGCCGAGGTCACGATCGGGGCCGGGTGCTGGTGGATCTGGCCGTGTCGGTGGCCGATGGGGGCACGACCTTCTCCGATTTGCGCACCCTGTCGAGCCAGCCCCAGCTCTTCGGCCAGGTGGCGTCGGTGGCTACGACGTGGAGAACGTTGCAGGCCATCGACGAGGCTGCGTTGGCGGGCATTGCCAGGGCCCGGGCGGCGGCCCGCCAGCAGGCGTGGGCGCAGGGGATGGACCCCGGGTTCTATGTGATCGATATCGACGGCACCTTGGTCACCTCGGACTCGGAATTCAAGCAGGGGGCGGCCGCCACCTATAAAAGAGGTTTCGGGTTTCACCCCCTGCTGTCGTTCCTGGACGCCACCGCCGAGCCGCTGGCCGGGCTGTTGCGGCCCGGTAACGCCGGCAGTGGCACCGCCGGGGACTACATCGTGGTGCTCGAGGCGTCCTTGGCCCAGTTGCCGGTCAGCCCCGACAAAGAAGAAATCATTGTCCGCTCCGACTCGGCCGGCTGCTCGCACGACTTTCTCAACGCCTGCCATAAGCGCAACGTGCGCTTCTGTGTCGGCCAGGCCCTGACCGAGACCATGGCCCAGGCGGTTATCAGTCTCCCCCGTCGGGCCTGGGTTCCGGCCACCACCGCCGACGGCAGCGACCTGCGCGAGGGCGCCGAGGTGGCCGAGATCACCGACCAGGTCGACCTGTCGGGCTGGCCCCCGGGCACGCGGGCCATCGCCCGACGCGAGGATCCCCATCCCGGCGCCCAGCTCACCTTCACCGATGTCGACGGCCACCGCTACCAGGTGTTCCTGACCGACCTGGTCGACGGCGACGTCGCCTATCTGGAGGGCATCTACCGGGGGCGGGGACGCGCCGAGTGCTACATCCGAGACGCCAAAGACACCGGGCTGGCCAACCTGCCCTCCGCCGATTTCGCCATCAATCAAGCCTGGCTGACCGTCGTGCTCATCGCCGGCGATCTCCTGGCCCAGCTGCGCGGCCTGTGTTTGCAGGGCGATTTGGCCCACGCCGAACCCAAACGGCTGCGCTACTGCCTGCTGCACGCCGCCGGCCTGCTGGTCCGTTCCGCCCGGCGCACCACCCTGCGTATTGCGGCCGGATGGCCCTGGGCCCTCGACCTCGTGGCCGCCTTCGGGCGCCTCCCCAACTGGGCCCTCACCTGAAGTCTCGGCCCGCCTGCACAACGCCCTTACCATTCAGTTCCTCGCGGCCCAGGAGGGGCCCACGATGGGACACCCACCGATAAAGCCGCCATCGAGCCGCCGCGACAACCCCGACCTCAACAACCACACCCTTCCCCCACCCCAGAACACGCCCAAATCACCCGCTCCAAGGGGTTACTGCAAAGCTTGGGCTAGTCCCCGCTGACCGTCTCCCCTTTGTGGTGAGAGCTTCACCACCGCGCCATCGGTGCCTTTGCTGCGCCCGACCCGACAGGTCAGCCGGTGGTAGCTTCAACCACAGCCACCAGATTGCCGGCACGAAGAGCCACCCGTTGGGACCGCCCATTCGCGTTGACAACGCTGCACGTGTCTGAACGCCTACCAAGACAGGGTGACGAAGCAGAGCGTTCGACGCTACGCCCATGGGCGCCCGGCCCCGGCCAAGCGCTACCCCGCTCGAAGATTTCCGTGTCACAGTTGGATGGCAATGAACGAAGTGGACATGATCGCCATGTCAGGCAGTCACCCTCTCCCCGCTCGACGGCGGCGGACCCGGCGAGGACGGAGACCCCTCATGATTGTCGCCGCAATCGCGGTCGCCGCGGTCGGCACGATTGGCGCGCTCAACGCCCTGTCTTCGAGATCAACGGTGGCAACCGGGTGCACAGTTCTCGGGGCTGCCGGGCACCAGTACACCATTACCCCCGAGCAGGCCCAGAACGCGGCGACTGTCGGCGCGGTTGCCTTCAAGGATCGGTTGCCCGACCACGCTGTGACGGTGGCTCTCGCGGCCGCCTTACAAGAGTCCGAGCTCAGGGATCTTCCCTATGGTGACCGCGACTCCATCGGCCTCTTTCAGCAGCGTCCGTCCGAGGGCTGGGGAACGCAGACGCAGCTACTCGATCCGGTCTACGCGGCCTCGGCCTTCTACAATCGGCTGACGCACATCTCGGGATGGCAGACAATGCCCGTCGCCGAGGCAGCCCAGGCCGTCCAGCTGAGCGCAGCGGGCAATGCATACGCGAACTGGGAGGACGAAGCCCGGGCGCTTGCCGTCGCCCTCACCGGTGAGGTGGCCGCCGGTCTCACCTGTCACCTCAACAGCTTCGGCGGGGCGGCCCCAACTCCCGGAGCCCTCGCTCAGGCCATGGCCGACGAAATGGGAGCGAACCTCCTAGGGGTTCCAGTCACCGCTAAAACGGGCTGGCAGGCGGCCTCTTGGGCCGTCGCACACGCCTACAACTACCATCTGCATACCGTGTCGTTCGCGGGACAGACTTGGGCACGCTCGGGCAAGTGGAGCCGAGACCAATCCAGACTTAACCCTCATGTACTCAGGGTGTCGGTCGGCTAGCTATAGCTTCTATCCCAGGAGCGCCTCTGCGATAGTGTCGAAGTTCGCTGCAACGCGCGATGAGCAATTCGACCGACCCGGTCCCCCCCTTCCACCTCGAAGCAGACCAAGGCCGCCGACACCGCAGCCGACGCGGTTCGCGAGCAAGCCGGCGTCGGCGCGAAGCGGCCCGAACAGACCTGACAACCCCCCGATAGGCGCTTCAGCCGAACCGGTTGCCAGTTTGCAGAAGGATCAGCCAAGTCCTTGCCGGTCGGCGGCGGCCGCTATCGGCAGGAACGGCACCGGCAGGGCCGACTCGACGGCGGCTTGGAGCAGTACCCGTTGGCGGGCGATGGCTGGGCGGCGGTCGGCTGGGACCGTGAGTTCGAGGTCGTCGAGCATGGCGTGGAGGCGGCGAACTACTTGGGGGGCGTCGGCCCCGTAGCGGACGATCTCGGTCATCGACAGCACGAGCAGGGCTTCGAAGTTGCGTAACTGGCGATTGACTCGCACCACGCCGTGAGCATCAACGCGCAGACCGGTCGGGTCGGGACGGCAGCCGGTCACGATCAGGAGGTCGCTGAGGCGGTCGATGGCTTGCACTCCGGTGGTCGGGTCGTTGACCGCGGGCGACAGCGCCCGTATGGCGACATCGACCAACTGCCGGAATCCGAAGGCGGGATCCTGCACAAAGGTTCGTTCACCGCGCACCAGGAAAAACCGGGTTACGTCGCCCGCGTCGATGTGGGCGCCGTGCGCGACCACGAACGGGGTTCCGTGAGCCAGGTACTCGCCCACCCCGACCGTCAGCTCGAGCCAGCAGTCGTTCTGGCGGCACAGCCCGACCAGCCCGTACAGGTCAGTGGCGGTCACGACCCCAGGTGGACCTGGATAGACGAGAGTGAGCGGGGACGGGCTGGCCACGGGCGGTTCGGTGTCGACATAGGCCGCCAGGATCGGAAAGTTGGCGTCGATGGCCAATCTGCTTTCGGCGGCGATGGTCTCCAGCAGGTACTGGACGCGCATGAGCCGCACCACCCCGTGGAGGTAGGCCACAAAGCCGAACACGGTCGCCAAAGTCAGCAACAGCAACACCGTGACCGACACCACCGGGGCGAACTGCTTCGCCGAGGTCACTGCAGCCCGATTGCTGACCACGACGATCAACGCGAACACGAAAGTGGCCAGAAACAAGCCGAGGGTCACTCGGGTCACCCGGGACCGGATGAACACTCGCACCGTGCGAGGCGAGTACTGGCTGGCCGCCAGCTGGATGGCGACCAGGGTGGTGGCAAAGACCACAGCCACGAAGGCCAACGTCGCCGCCGCGATGGTAGGCAAAGTTGGCTGCGGTAGCCGGATCGCTGACCAGATCGAACCTGACCCGGACACTGGCGCCGATCCGACCGTCCAACCAGATACAAAGGTTGGCCAACCCGATGGCGACGAGCGCGAAGATGGTGGGGACGAACCACAGCGACACGCTGATCCGCTGGCGGAAGTCGGTCTGCCACAATGGCTGGGGGTGTACCGGGAGCGCTTTCACCGCTCAGGAGTCTCTCAGCCACACGGTCGCTGACAGCGGACCCCCTCCCGCTTAGAGTCGGCCCATGGTGTGGTTGACCTCTCGACCAATGGCACCGCTTGTGGTGGGCTGCGTGGCGATCGCTCTGCTCGTCGCCATCGGCAGCCGGCTGGCGGTTCGAGCCCTGGTGCCGGCCGGCGAGCGAGAGTCCACCTACTCCATCGCGGCCCCTCTCATGCCCGCCCTGGGGGCGGCATTCGCGATCCTCACCGCGCTCACTCTGGCGAACGAAGCCGGCTACTTGACCTCCGCTCAGGGCATCGTGAGCAACGAGGCCGCCGACGCATCACGTTTAGGCTTGGGCCGCGACCAGCTCGGGAGTCAACTCCGCACCCATCCATGCGGCGCTGCTCAACTATCTACAAGCGACAAGGGCTAATGAGTGGCATGGAGCCAACGCCGCCAACGGCGACGACCCCGCCACGGCCCAAGCACTCGCCACGCTCGAGCGCGCCGTGAGGACGCAAGCCGCCCGGCTCGCTCTCGGCACTCCCACCAGCACCGAGCTCCTCGCCTCCCTCGACGCGGTCACGACCGATCGTCGAGCCCGCCTCGCTGCCGCCTCACGAGAGCTCCCAGCCCTCTACGTGATCACCCTCGTCGTCAGTGGAATAGCCCTAATGATAAACGCGAGCGTGCTCACGATACGCGCCCCTCGAAGAGCCGCTCTCCTCGTCGGAAGCCTCTCAATTGTGGTCGGACTGAGCGTGGCCCTGCTGCTCGCCCTCGGCACCCCTTGGCGCGGCCCGATCACCGTCAGCGGTCACCCCATCGACGCCATCATCAAAGACCTGACGGCCGGCTACTTCACTGCCTGATGGCGCTATCTACGGGTGGACGTTGGCCCGGGCGCACGCCCGGTCGGGCGACGCTGTTGCTCTGCCGAGTACCTCGGAAAAGCGACAAATTCGACCGGTCGATTTCCGACTTCTGCCAGCGCTACGCCGACCCGAACGAGCGGGACTATCAGGACTTCGGGCAGGGGATTCAGTCCGGTCGGCTGCAAGCGACCCAGGGAGTGTAGACAATCAGGGTTGGCTCGAACTTAGCCTCCGCCTCCGACCCCGCAGACCTGAGCTACCCCTTCTCCGCCCGCACAGAATATTCCGACCGCGCCTGCCTATCCCCCCAGCCAGACTCGGCGGAATGTCTCGAGGGGGAGCCGTCACGCCTGGCAGCGAAACCAGACGGTCTTGCCACCTCGCCCAGGGTGAGCACCCCAAGCTTCCGAGAGAGCCGCCACAATACGGAGACCTCGCCCCGAATTGGACGTCGAGGACCTCGTCAACGACCGCCGGAACCTGCGGCCCGCCGTCGAAGACCTCGATCTGCACCGAACCGTGGAGGTCGCGAACCAAGACGTCGACAGGGGTACCGGCATGCACAACGGCATTGGTCACCAACTCACTTGTCAACAGCACAACATCATCGAGGGCTGCTGGTCTGACTCTCTCACCTAAGACTTTTTCGACCAGCCTGCGAGCCACTCCCGCACTGGCCGACTCGGGGGGCAGCCGAACGCTCGCGACGATGTCGTCCCGTCCATTCATCTCTTGGGTCACGTCAGAACGCCTCCTAACCCCTGTACTCAGGCGCCCGCCGGCTAGGGAAACCGTTGATCAACCCAGGGTCCGGAGGTGGGGCGGCGCGTAAAATAAGCCTACCCTTTCGCAGACGTTCCTAAGCAAGCCTCAACGCTCAGAGTCAAAGGCGCGGCCTAACGCCCGCATCGGCAGCGCGTTATGGCGTGGCGGCAACCTCCGCTTGAATCGGGTCGAAAGGTACAATCGCTAACAGGCACGGCCGCGACATCCCCTGATCAGTCCTTGCCGAGCACCTCGCGGAGCTTCGCGGCGAACGCGGCTGGGTCGTTGTCCGGGGACCACTCGTTGGCTGCGAAGCCACCGTGGTCGCCGGGGAAGATCGCGGGCTCGACGCCGAGCAGCCGGGCGACCGCCTCACCACCGCGCCGAGCCAACCCGCCCTCGCCCAAGGTACCGATCGCTGGCACAATGCGCACCGACGACGCCCGCAGAGCGTCCGGCGTCGGGCTCGAACGGCGGCATGGCGAGGTTGCCGCTCAGCAGCAGGTCATCGCGGGAGCCGTCGTCCTCGGTGGGGAGACCGAACTGCGCCGGGTCTGGCGCGGGCCGGTCCAGGTAGTCGTCGGGCAGCAGGCCCTGATGCATCACCAGTTGGATGAACTTCGCCATGGCTGGACCGAAGCCGTTCCGCTGGTAGGTGTCGACGATGTCAGCGTTCGCCTTGATCGCCGTCTGACTGTCCTCCAGCAGTGTGATTACCGGTGGCTCATGTGAGATGAAGGTGTGCACGTCCTCGGGGTGGGCGACCACCCAGTGCAGGCCGCACATGCCGCCGCCGCTCGACCCGAGCGCGTCCACCGGTCCGATCCCGACGGCCTCGACGACACGGTGGTAGTCCTCGGCGTGTACCTCCACCGTGAGCTTGCTGCCAGGTGCACGGGTGCTGCGATCCATGCCACGGGGGTCGTAGGTGATGACCGTGCGGTCCCTGATATGACCGACGAGCTGCTCGAAGCCAGTGGCGCCCATCGGGGAGCCGAAGATGAACAGCGGACGCTCGCTGGTCAGGGTCTCAGGTGCATGGACGTCGTAGGTCAACGTGGCGCCCGGGACTTCGACGGTGCCGGTCATCGGTTCGGTCATGCGTTGCTCCTTCATGCGGATCCTGCCCGTACTGACGGCTGAGCTGCTCGGAGGTCATCGGCGGGCCGGCGACAGCTACGGAACTCGCAATTGTCAGGTACATCCGTTGTCAGGTAGATCCGTCAGAAGGGTCGCCCATAATCGCGGGCAGCCGTGCCTCCGAGAAACAGAGGCCGCCCGTCCCTGATCGCCGGCCGGGAGGCACCTATCCGTGGCCGATCGTGCTTGTTGGACTTGCTGGACTCGGTGCAGCACTTTTGGGGCAGTTCGCCGGCCAAGATCCGGCCGGGTCTGCTGGGCGACCCGTCGGCCAGCGTGCTAGTGGGCCGGCCAGAAACTCGACGCCGGAAACTCGGCCATCAGAATGCCTGGTCGCGAGAGGAAGGGTGAGCCGGTTGGATTGTGGGCGGTAGTCAGACCTTTACTGGCGCGCGCCCCGCTTCAACCGGGCACTGATCGCGCCAGTAAAGCTCGAAGGGCATGATTCGCGACAGTAAGGCCGGCAAGATCTGGTGGCGTCGGGGCTGCGGTCGCGGCGTCGCCTGTCGGGCCGGGCGGAGCCGGCCAGTGGGCCGGCCGGAGCCGGCCAGTGGGCCGGCCAGAAACTCGTCGCCGGAAACTCGGCCATCAGAATGCCTGGTCGCATGACGACAGCTGGCCGCGAGTTTCCGGCGTCGAGTTCGCAGGCAGCCCACTAGGCGGCGACTGGCCAGGGTGGCGGGGCCGAAGCCGGACGGCCTGCTGCTGGCATTTCGCGATTAGGGGTTCGGGGTGATGGTGAAGCTCCCGTTCATCGTCTGCTGTTGGGTCTTGACATCATCCAGGTCGAGTTGGAAGAAGTCGAAGATGGCACTCCACATGGTGTCACCGGCAAGAGGGGGCTGGTAGTTGCTCTCACCATTGTCCTTCATAGCGGGCAACTGCAGGTAGGCCGGGTTCCAGAGGTCCATCTGGCCGGCCAGAACGACACTGGTGATCTTCTTGCCGCCGATGAGGGTCTGCATAGCGGGCAGAACCTCGGTCGAATCGTGCTTGCCGGGGTGGCGCTGGAGACTGAGATGTCCGCCCACCGTTGTGCCATCGGCGAGCAGGCACGTGACCGTCATGCAACTTGTGACCCCGCCGTAGTCAATGCTGCCATTACCGGTCCCTTCCTCGCCCTCTTCCAGAGCCATTTCCCACCTCCACGCCACCGATCTATGCGGTCGAGCCTATCCCCGATGGTCGGACGGTGCCCGGCGACCAGGATCCTTCAACTTCGAGAGCCCGGAGATGGCCGTTCGGCTGAGATCGGTTGACTTCGCACGAGGACCCTGGGACGCTGTTCTTGTATGCCAGAACTCGACAAACTGTTGGATCGACCCGATCTGGTCGCTCGGCTGGGCCTCTTGGGGGCCGGGCTGGGCGCTGCCGTCGGGGGTATCGTCGGTCTGATCGTGGGGCTTCTCGTATACGCACCAACCGCGTGGTTCGCGGTGTTCGAGCTGGGAGTGCCAGCCGCCATCGTTGGCGGCTTCGGCGGGCTGCTCACCGGCGTTTTGATAAAAGCCGGACACCGTCGCAGCCTCAGCTCCCACTCAATATGAGTGGCGCCTGCTGATTCGGCCCCGAACCGGTGCGGACCGGTGGTCGTGGCGACAGCGCCGGTGACCCCCCTGCCTAACTAGGATGGCCCTGGGTAGATAGAGCCTGCGACCCAGCACCGACAGAGGGAGGGACAGCAGTGATCGTTCGAGACCGCATCTACATCGATGGGGACTGGGTACCGAGTGCCGGGTCAGGGACCATCCCGGTGATCAACTCCACCACTGAAGAGACCATGGGCACCATCCCGGAGGGCACGTCGGCCGACGTTGACCGGGCCGTCGAAGCGGCCCGCCGGGCCTTTCCGGCCTGGTCGGCCACCCCCGCCGACGAACGGGCCAAATACTGCGCCCGGATTGCCGACGGCCTGTCCGCCAGGATGGACGAGATCGCGACCCTGGTAAGCCAAGAGGTGGGGATGGTCAAGCCGCTGAGCCTGATTGTCCAGGCCGGGCTACCGCATCACTCCTTCAGTGTGATCCCCTCCGTGGTCAGCGACTTCCCCTTCGAGGAGCGAGTCGGCAACTCGCTGGTAGTGCGAGAACCGGTCGGAGTGGTGGCTTGCATCACCCCGTGGAACTATCCCCTGCACCAGATTGCCGCCAAGGTCGCCTTCGCCCTGGCCGCCGGGTGCACGGTGGTCCTGAAACCTTCCGAGGTGGCGCCACTCAATGCCTTCGTGCTGGCGGAGGTGGTTGACGACGTCGGCCTGCCCGCCGGTGTGTTCAACCTGGTCTCGGGAGTCGGACCCGTGGTAGGCGAAGCCATGGCCGCCCATCCGGACGTGGACATGGTGTCGTTCACCGGTTCGACGCGAGCCGGCAAGCGAGTGGGCGAGCTCTGCATGCAGCGGGTGGCGAAGGTCGCCCTCGAGCTGGGCGGGAAAAGCGCCAATGTGATCCTGCCCGACGCCGACTTCGGCAAGGCGGTTCGCGATGGAGTCGGCAAAGCCTTTCTCAACTCCGGCCAGACCTGCTCGGCGTTGACCCGGATGCTGGTGCCCCGCGACCGTCTGGCCGAGGTGGAGGACCTGGCGGGGCGCGCCGCGGAACGCATGACGCCTGGCGATCCGTTCGCGGAATCGTCGAGGCTCGGTCCGCTGGTGTCGAAGGCGCAGTGGGACCGGGTCCAGGGCTACATTCAAAAGGGTATTGAGGAAGGCGCCAAGGTCGTGACCGGCGGACCGGGCAAGCCCGAGGGGCTGGAAACGGGCTACTTCGTGAAGCCCACCGTCTTCTCTGATGTCCGCCGTGACATGACGATCGCCCAGGAGGAGATCTTCGGTCCGGTCCTGTCGATCCTGCCCTATGACGACGAGGCGGAAGCGGTCGAAATCGCCAACGACTCCATGTACGGACTGGCCGGCGGCGTGTGGGCCGGGACCCCGGAGAAGGCCCAGCAAGTAGCCCGCCAGATCCGGACCGGCCAGGTGGAGATCAACGGCGGGGCGTTCAACCCCGACGCCCCGTTCGGCGGTTACAAGCAATCCGGTATCGGCCGCGAGTACGGACGCTATGGACTCGAAGAGTTCCTCCTCGTGAAGAGCATGCAGCTGTAATACCGCCTCTCCCCGAGTCGTCGAGCGCCCGCCACCCCGGGCCGGGCGCTCGACGTGGGCCGTTTTCCGGGGTCAGCTGGCCGGGCCGTGGCCGACGTAGAGGTCAACGACGCCGGACACATACCGTCCGCCCTTGACGTCGCCGTCGGTGACCAGTCGGGGCTGGGCCAGGACCACACCGTCCTCATCGAGTGCCAGCAGCAGTGGGCGGCCGCCGATGACCTGCTCGGCCGGGGTCACGGTGGCGGCATAGTTGTCGTCGCCCACGGCAGCGATCCAGGTGTTGAGGGTAGGCCAGACCCGGGCCAGCGCCAGCACTTCGAGTAGCGGCGGCCCGCTCTCGGTGTGAGTCTGCAGCCCGCCGGGGCCCTGGAAGGAGACCGTCAGGGTCCGGGCCGGCAGGCGGGCCAGCAGCGTCGAACTGAGAGTGACCCGGCGGGAACCATCGACGACCTGGACCGGGCTGGCGGGCGGGGGCGCGGTGTCGGTCGCCGGCGCGGTGGCGATCCCGACCGTCACCGAAGAGACGTGCCGGACGTCACGGAGCGGGATGGTGTCGCCCGGGACCACCAGCTGGGGGCCGGCGGGGACCGGACGGCCGTCTTCGGTCAGGACCAGCAAGGCCGGATGACCGCCGAAGTTGGGGTCGAGCTCGCCCAGGGCGAAGGTGAGCGGACCGGGTCCCGATCCTCGCACCGTGGCCGTGACCCGCAGCAGCTCGTTCTTGGTGTTGACCAGGCTGGGCGGGTACGCCGGTCCGGCATCCATCACCAGGGTCTCGAGCAGCACGCCGCTGTCGACCACGGACCGGCCGCCGACCTTGACCGTGACGGTCGTTTGGGGCAAGGCGGCCAGCTGGGCCACCGTGTAGGCGGCGGGCGCGGTCACCTGGCCATTGATGGACAGAGCCGGTCTTGGGATGGACCGCTCGGCGTAGGCCGGGACCGCGCCGGCCAGCGAGCCGGCGAGGGTCGCGGCCAAGACGACGGGCAGCGACCGGCGCCAAATCTGGGCCGTCAACTGGCTCACCCCGTCGCCGCGCTGCTCACGCTGGCCGGCACGCCAGTGCCGGTCACCTTGGCCGGCTGGACCAGGTGAAACCCGCTCTTGGTCAGGGCGGCCTGACCCTGCGGACCCAACAGATAGGAGGAAAACGATTCGCCCCCGGCCTGGTGGGGCGCCTGATTGAGCACGGTGACGGTATAGGACGCCTTCAGCGCGACCCCGGTCAACTCCACGGTGGGGATGCCGGCCGGGGTCGTCTCGCTGGTATAGAAGAACCCGGCGTCAAGCTGCCCGGCCTGCAACCGGCCCACCAGCGTCTCCTCCGGGTACACATTTGAATCCGACGCCGTGATCTTGGCCAACTGAGGATATTTCTTGACCAAATCGGCGATCGCCATGTCCGTCAATTTTCCTTTGGGATCGGTTTTGGGATCGGTCCGACCGACCAAAAACCCCGGCTCGGTGATGACCACATACCAGGGCTTGGTCTTCAAGTCCTCGGCGAATTTGCTGTGCGGGCTGTAGCCCAGCACCAGCGGCGAGGTAGCAAACGTGACATACCACGACACCCAGTTTCCGTTGCTCGGGCCCATCAAAGTGCCGTTCACCGCCGGGCTGGCGCTGACAAACACATCCCCCTGGCGGACCTTGCCCTTGATCTGGGTAGCCAACGCCGTCGACCCCGCCGAAAACCCGGTGAAGGTATACCCGGTGGCGGCGTTGAACGCCGGGGCGATCTCTTTCTCCATGACATTGACCAGCGACCCGGCGTAGAGCACGTCCACCGGTCCCGACCCCTTGGCCGCGGTCGAGGTCGGCGCCGCAGCCGGGGCTGACGTCGCCGGGACAGTGGTGGAGCTCGAACTGTGGCTCGAGCTGCCGCATGCCGCGACCAGCAAGGCCACGGCCGCCACCCCCAAGGGGCCAACCAGCCGGAATCGTCCGACCCTGACCGGCCGTCGGGAAACCCATGAGCTCGTCATCGGAACGACGTTAGTAGACAGGTACTGACTAGATCCAACTTGGGAAACCTCAGCTCCTGACTTCCCTTCCGGGCGGGCCCGAGTGATCTCGGACGCGACCTCAACCCCCGAGGCCTACGGCGGAACGTCGAGGACGACCGTACCCAGACCCTGCCGGTTGCCGAGCACCTTGACGGCCTCGGCCGCCTGGTCCAGCGAGAACCGTTGGTCCACGAGGGGGCAACGAACCAATGACCCACCATCGCCGCGATGCTCTCACCCTCAGCCCGGACCGGCTCCAGCCTGACGCGCAACACTCTCCTTCTCGTCGTTGGAGACAAACCGCGATCGTCGGGGCCCCAGGGCCTTGGCCACCTGGCGGGTTGTGGTGCCAACACCGCCCGCCGCCCCCCCACACCGGGCCGCGTGTGACGAGCGAGAAATACGCCGTGTGAAAGTTCACGATCAACGTGCACCCTGTCGGTCAAAAGCCGTTACGACGGCAGGCCGCCAGGGCGGCAATAATGCCGTCCATGATCCGACTGGTCTACCTCCTCCGACGCAAACCCGGGCTATCCCTCGAAGAGTTCCACCGGGTCTGGCGTGACGAACACGGCCCGCTGGTGGCGTTTCATCAAACCGGGCTCGGTATTCTTCGGTATACCCAGTCGCACCGGGTGGAGGAACCTGCCAACGAGGCGATGGCCGCGTCACGCGGCGGCATGGAACCGCCGTATGACGGCGTCGCCGAACTGTGGTGGGAGTCGGAAGAGGCGTTGGCCGGCGCGTCGGCCAGCGACCGGGGCCAGCGCGCCGGCGCCGAACTGCTGGCGGACGAAGCTCGCTTCATTGACCATCCGGCTTCGCCGCTCTGGCTCGCCCATGAGTACCCCCAGGTCAACCCGGTGCCTGAGACCCTGGTGGCCCGACCGAAAAGCCCGGTGGTCAAGCTGCATTTTCCGCTTCGCCACCCCCAGTCCATGTCGCTCGAGGCCGCTCAGACGTACTGGCGAACCAGTCATGGGCCGCTGATCCGGTCCATGGCGGCAGCCATGGGCATGCTGCGCTACCAGCAGGTGCACCGGTATGAGTCCCCGCTGGAGGCCGCCCTGCGGGAGCCGAGGGGAACGACGGTCGAGCCCTACACCGGCCACGCTGAGGCCTGGGTGGATCGGTCGATTCGACGGGGTGGGTCGGAGGGGGCGGCGGCCGGCCAGGCGGCCATTGAGGACGAAGCCAAATTCATCGATTTCGCCCGTTCGTCCATGTGGCTGGGCAAGGAGTACGTTTTCATCGACCGCTGGTATTGAGAGGAGCACCGATGGCAGCGACGGCAACGGTGTCGTTCCCGGCCCCAAAGGTCGGTTTGGTCGTTATCGCTGATCCGCCCCGCAACTTCGGCGGCCCCGAAGTGGCCGAGAAGGTCATCTCCGGGGTACAAGCGGTCGAGGAGGCGGGATGCTCGGTGGTCGTCCTGGCATCGGACACCCCGGGCTACTTCATCGCCCACTGGTCATTGCAGTGGATCGTCGACGTCTTCAGCGGGCCGCCCGCCCCGGAACCACCCCGACCGGCGAGCGACCGCCCCGAGGTGACGAGCGTGTTCGACTTCCTCGAGACGCTACCGATCATCTCCATTGCGGCCAACAACGGACAGGCATGGGGAGGCGGAGCCGAGTTGTCCTGGGGCTGCGACCTCCGGATCGCAGCAGAGTCAGCCACCTACGGCCAGCCGGAGGTCGCCCTCGGGATCATACCCGGAGCCGGAGGGACGACCCGCCTGGCCCGCCTGATCGGCCAGACCAAGTGCATGGAGATGGTTCTCGACGGCCGCCCCATCACGGCCCGAGAGGCGCTCTCGCTCGGGGCGATCAACCGGGTCGTGCCGGACGACCACCTGCGAGAAGAGGCCATCGCCTGGGCCGCCCACATCGCCCAGTGGCCGGCGTGGTCCCTCGCGGCCTGCAAACGCAGCCTGATCGAAGGACGCGATCGCCCCCTTCCGGACGCCCGTCGCAACGAAGGGAGGATCTTCGTCGATGTGGCCCGCCGTCCCGACACGCTGCAGCTCTTGCGAGACGCTCAGGCCCATTACGACGCGGGCGCCGACTCCTACGACGCGCTGGGCTTGCCACGGAACCCGTAGTCGAACCATGAGCGCGGAGGCGACGATCGGCGTCAGCATCCTCTCAGCCCCATCCTCTTCCCCCCCCGCCCACGACCACCTTCGGAAGGCGGGTGAAGCGCCGGGGCGTCGGCCGGGGGAAACTGACTGCGAGGCGGGCGGCTGCGGTGGTTAGCTGGGGACATGGTGTCCGAAGCCGGATCTACGGTAGCCCGAGAAACTCGGCCGGCCGACGGACATCGCGAGGCGGCCGCGTTCCTCCGGCGCTTCGCTTCGGGAACAGCCAGACAACGCTCGCGTTTGTTGCCCAGAGCACCGTTGGCGGCCATTCAGAGCGCCGCCCTCGGGCACGAGGATGCGTTTGTGCGGCGCGACTGCCTGTTTTTCCTCGACCACCACGCCAACGATCAGTCGATGGCCGTATTCGCCAAAGCCTTGCATGACCCGATCGACTTCGTGAGGAACATGGCCCTGCACTCGCTGGCTTGCCAGAGCTGCAAAACCGGCGACCTCTCCGCGACCGACGTCGTGCCCGGACTGATCGAAGTGCTCGAACACGACCGCAGCGTCGAGATGCGCAGCAAAGTTATCCCCCTTCTCCTTCGGCTCTCAGGAGAGGATTTCCGGGCCAAGCCAGCCGTCGAGCGGTCGGCCCAAAGCGATCCTGATGCGTTGATCCGTCAAGCCGCTGCCGACGGGCTGAGCGGCCGCTTCGTGGCACCGCGGAAACGCTACGAGCGCCGCCAGCGTCAACACGCCCGCACCGCCCCGCGACGTGATTCGCCGTGATGGCTCGTCTCACCGAATAACCTGAGCGGACGTGAGCGACATACCCAGGTGGCACTTCGGCAACGCCGGCGTCGACGGCGCCGAACACGAGGGCTGGCTGGTGGGGCCGTTCCTGGATGCGGCGGACGTGAGGATGACCGCGGCTGTCGAAATCAAATGGGGCGCCCACGCCGCCGGAGAGCGGCGCGAGGCCTGGTTCGAAGAAGAGCGCCGGACTACGCTCCTCGCCCTCGTCTCCGGCCGCTTCCATATCGAACTGCCGGTCGGCAACGCCGTGCTGTCCGAACCGGGCGACTACGCCGTCTGGGGTCCGGGCTTGGGGCATGCGTGGCGGGCCGAGGACGACTCCATCGTGGTGACGGTCACCTGGCCGGCCGATCCGGGCCCGTGACCGGTCAGGGCCCGGGCGCGGTCAGTCGAGGCGCGTTCCCCGAACCGGGTGGCCCTGGCCGAGGTCGCCGACCGGCGCCGCCGTCTCGCTGGCGAACTCCTGGCGTCCTGGTTCGAGACCCAGAAGCGCAACCACGGCGGCGACGGCCATGATGCCCGCCATGATGTAAAAGACCGTACGCGAGGCGTAGGCAAAATCCACCCGGTAGAAGTGCGGGATGCTGGCGGTGTTGGCGCCTGTTCCCTGGGGCTGCCCGAGCCTTGACGCCTCGGCGGAGGCGCGCGCCGGGCTGACGCCCTGAGCGACCAACGATGAGCTGACCCGGGACCGCAACTGGGTGACCAGTATGGTGCCGAGCACGGCGAAGCCCAGGCTGGCTGCATAGTTCCTGATGGTCTGGGTAATCCCGGTCGCCTCCCCATAGGACAGACGCGAGGCCCGGTTGACGGCGTCGGTGCTGGCCGGCGTCAACATGAACCCCATCCCGGCGCCGGCCAGGATCACCGGCCACACCTGGTTGGAGAAGTCCAGCTGGGTCAGCCGGCTGGCCCAGAGGCCAAATCCGACAGCGGCAAGCGCACATCCGATCACCACCGGGCGTTTGGCTCCTCTGCGATCCAGAATGCGCCCACCGATCTGCGACATCACCACAAAGCCGAGGAAGAAATAGAGGAGGTAAAGCCCGGCCTGCTGGGCCGACTTGCCCAGCGCGATCTGGGCGTATTCGCTGGCAAAGAAGAACAGCGGAACAAACACCAGCATGCTGATCCCGAGCACCAGGTTCTCGACGGCGAATGCTCTGATCTGGAAAATCCGCACCTGCATCAGGGGCGAGGCGGTCCGCAGCTCCACCAGGGCGAAGGCCACCAGCAGGGCGACGCCGACCACGATGCACACCACGGTCCAGGGATTGCCCCAGCCCCAGTTCGCCGACTGCTGGAAGCCGATCACCGACAGCGACACGCCGCCCACGATCAAGACCAGGCCGCGGTAATCGATCGGGGCCCAGCGATAATCGGTCACCGGCCGGGAGAGCATGATCAACACCAGGGCGATGACGGCGACCGGGATATTGACCCAGAAGATCGCCCGCCAGGTCCATTCGGTCAGGTACCCGCCCAGCACCGGGCCGACCGAGGTAAGGCCGCCCGCGATGCCGAAGAAGAGAGCCAGAGCCCGGCCCCGCTGGTGCAAGGGGAAGGTCTGGACCACGATTCCGAGCGCGGCCGGAAACATGAGGGCACCTCCCGCCCCCTGAACGGCCCGGAAGGTCACTATCCATGTCTGGGCGGCGGCGCCCTTGGGGGTGAGACCGCACATGGCTGAGGCTCCGGCGAAAATGATCACCCCGATCACGACCATGCGGCGGTGGCCAACGGTGTCGGCCAGACGGCCGCCGAAGGCGAACAGGGCGGCGAGGGCCAGCAAATAGGCGTTGATCGCCCATTGCACGCCAGTGTTGGTGAGCCCGAGCTCCCGCTGGATATTGGGTGCCGCGATGGCCACGATCGTCTGATCGATAAACGTCATAGCGACGGCGAAGATCATGGCGGCCAGCACCACGTTTCGTGACCGCATGCCCGTCGCCCCGGCTGTAGTCATTGCGGCTCCTTGAGTAATGGAGAAAGGACTGCTCCCGTGGCTGGAGTCATACACGGAGCAACGGCATCCTATCCATTGAGTTTTGCGGCGCGTCCGGTGGGCGGCCGCAGCAGCACTTCGACCGGGAGGCCACCCAAGGTCAAATCCAACCGGGCGGCCCGGTGGAGCCTACGATCAGCCCATGGCTCGAGATGTCGTGGCCGGCCCCGGTCCCGCCGCCTCGACCCCGGTTGTGATCGGCTGCGGGTGCGAGTGACCCGGCCGACACCCTCGTTTGAGGAGTTTGAGGAACGGCCCGAGCAGGCGCTTCATGAAGCCCAGACTGACCTGGCCGAAGCCGAAGCGGACGCCGATCGGGCCCTCGAGCGTTACCCGCGGCTGTCCCGCGCCCTCGGCGTGGCCCGAGGAGTGGTACGCGAACAGAGCAAGGAGCAAGTGGGCCTGGCCGCCTCGGGCGCGGCCTTCTGGCTGGTCATCTCGATCTTCCCGATGGCCATCGCGGCCATCAGTGTGTTCGGGCTGGTGGTGAGCCCGCAGCGGGTCGCGGCCGATCTCGGAAGCCTGGCCCACGGAGCGCCTTCATCGCTCAGCTCACTGGTGACCGCGCAGTTGCGACGGGTAGCTGCCAGCGATCATGCCGGACTTTCGACCGGGCTGGCGGTGTCCGTCCTGTTTGCCGTCTGGAGCGCCTCGGCCGGCGTCTACAACCTGGATCGCGCCATTCGCCTCGCCTACGGGCTGGCACCGCAGAGCTATGTTCAAGCCCGGGCTCGGGCCTTCTTCGGAGCGGTCGTCGTCGTGCTCGCGATCGGCTGCGGCGCCCTCGGCCTCTCTTTCGTCGTGAGCCGCTCTCCTGGTCCCCTGATCGTGGTTGAGGGTATCCCTGCGCTCCTGATCGGCATCGCCGCGGGGGTGGCCGTCCTCTACCGGTTTTCGGCCGGCGGGCAGGTCAAAATGCGGACCGTATTGCCGGGTGCAGTGGTCGCTTCAGTGGGCATGGTGGCGTTGATCGCCGGCTTCGGAAGCTACGTGGCCTGGTCAAAGCACTACACCGCGGTATACGGAGTCTTCGCCGGCGCCGTGATCGGGATGGTGGCTACCTACCTGGCGGTCTACGTCGTGCTGCTCGGTGCGGTGCTCAACAGCGAGCTGGCGTCGCCGCTCCGATCCCGCCCCGCTTGACGACCGGTAACGGTTGGGTAGCTTTGCACCGATGCCTTCAGGAGACACGTTCGTGATCGTGGGCGCCAGCCTGGCCGGCGCCAAAGCCGCCGAGACCCTGCGGAGCGAAGGCTTCGACGGCCGGGTGGTTCTCATCGGTGACGAGCCGGTCCGTCCCTACGAGCGACCGCCGATGTCCAAGGACTACCTGCGGGGCGAGGCCGACTTCGATAGTGCCGCCGTCCACCCGGCTGACTTTTACGACACCCAGGACATCGAGCTACGAACGTCAACCACCGTAACGGCCATCGACCCGACAACCTCCGGAGTGGAACTGGCCCCAGGAGGGCGGCTGACCTACGACCGGCTCCTGCTGTGCAACGGGGCCGAACCGAGACGCCTGACCGTCCCGGGGTCAACCCTGCCGGGTGTCCTCTATCTCCGCACCGTCGCCGACTCCGACGCGTTGCGACAGGCCATCACCGGTGAGGGACCAGTGGTCGTAATCGGGGCGGGTTGGATCGGGTGCGAGGTGGCCGCTTCGGCGCGCCAACTCGGGGCCGAGGTGGCGGTCGTCGAGATGGCGTCGGTACCCCTCGAGCGGGTACTCGGGACAGAGGTAGGCGGCATCTACGGTGACCTGCACGCCGAACATGGCGTGCGTTTGCACCTCGGAGTGGGCGTCGATTCGATCGGTGGCGCCGAGCGGGTTGAGGAGGTCCGCCTGAGCGACGGCACCGTCCTCGCCGCCGGGACGGTCGTCGTTGGCGTCGGAGTTCAGCCGCGCACCGAACTGGCCCAGGCCGCCGGTCTGCAGCTCGACAACGGCGTCGTCACCGACGAGCACCTGGCCACCAGCGTGGCCGGCATCTACGCGGCGGGCGATGTGGCCAACGTGTTCTACCCGGCCTACGGGACCGGCATCCGCCTGGAGCACTGGTCAGCGGCGCTCAATCAGGGTCCGGTCGCGGCCCGGAACATGCTCGGGCACCTCACGGCCTACGACAAGGTGCCCTACTTTTATTCGGACCAGTACGACCTCAGCATGGAGTACCGGGGTTGGGCTCCCGGATTCGACCAGGTGGTCATCCGCGGCGATCCCCGGGGTGGGGAGTTCATCGCGTTCTGGCTGGGACAAGGTCGGGTGCTGGCGGCCATGAACGCCAACATCTGGGATCAGAGCGACCAGATCGAGGCGCTGATCCGCGCCGGGAAACCGGTCGACCCGGCCCGCCTGGTCGACGCCGACGTCGCCCTGGCCAGCCTGGTGCCCAATCCCGGCTGATCCAGTCCGGGCCGAGAGAGTCCGGGCTGATCCAGTCCGGGCTGAGAGAGTCCCGAGCTGACGCTCGCCGGCCCGGACCGGCCGCCGTCCGGGGCGGCACCAGGGCCGCCGGGTGTCGGGGTCCAGTGCGCTCCCGGTCATTGTCCCGGTCCGGCCCACTCCGAATGAGGGTCTGAAGCAGGGAACGACTCGTCCTCCTCCTCGTCGAGACGCCGCTCCGTCAGGTCATCCGGGCCGGCACCGAGCCGCTCCAGCGTCTCGACGGCGAGGTCATCGAGGCCATCGATCACGAGGGCGGCCCGGTCCAGGACACGGCCCGGCGGGGGGAACTCCCGGTTGGGAACGGCCACAACGGCCAAGCCGGCGGCGACGCCCGAGAGGATGCCGTTGGCGGAGTCCTCGATGGCCACGCAGTGCCGAGGTGGGTACCCGAGCCGCCGGGCGGCCTCGAGGTAGACATCCGGAGCGGGCTTGCCGCGGCGCACCTCCTCCGACGACACGGTGACCGAGAAGGCATCCTGCAGCCCGGCCAGGTCCAGAACCGCATCAAGCACGACCCGGTTTGCCGACGATGCCACCCCCAGGGGCCACCGCGCTCCGACCCTGCGGACGGCGCCGACCGCGCCGGGCAGGAGGGGCAGGCCGCGGTGGTACTGGTCGAGGAGTCGGGTCACCACCAGGTCGATGATCCGCTCCGACGCGAGCTGCACTCCGAGCTCATCACGCAGGTAACCGGCCCATTCCGGCGAGCTCATGCCTTGCATCGCCGCGGTCGCGTCATCGCGCCACTGGCCGCCATGCTCGGCCGCGACCTCCCGCCGAGCCTGGTCCCACAACGCCTCGGAATCGAGCAGTACCCCATCCAGGTCGAACACGACAGCCTCGGTCATATCCCGATTATCGCGATCAGCAGTAGACGGCCGGACCGCTGGGCCGGCGATAAGGTGCCCGGCGTGGAGCCGACACGAATCGTCCTCATCCGCCACGGCGAGTCGGTGGCTCAGGAGCGGCAGATCGTGGCCGGCCACGTCGGCTGCATGGGACTCAGCGAACGGGGTCGAACCGAGGCCACCGCCCTTCGAGACCGGCTGCTGGTCACCGGGGAGCTGATGGACGCGGCCGGCCTCTACGCCAGCGTGATGGCCCGGGCCATGGAGACGGCGGCGATCATTGCGCCGGCGGTGGGCAGCCGGGACTTCGTCTACGACTGTGATTTCTGTGAGCACCATCCGGGCGACGCCGACGGGCTGTCATGGACCGAGGCCAACCGGCTCTATCCGCCACCGGAGAGCTGGGAACCGGACACCCGCTGGGTGCCAGGGGCGGAGACCTGGGAGGAGATGAGCGAGCGCGTGCGGCGCGGTCTGGACACCGTGGCCGAGCGCCACGAGGGCCAGACGGTGGTGATCGTCTGCCACGGGGGTGTCGTGGTGCACTCCATGATCCGCTGGCTCGGGCTCCATCCGACCGCGGTCTACGGGCAGCGGGCCCGGCTCGATCCGATCAATACGTCAATGACGGAGTGGCGACTGAACGGCGACGTTCCGGCCGAGCGGCTCGGTGAGATCCAGCTGGTGCGGTTCAACGACCACGCCCACCTGGCCCAGCCGGCAGTGTTACCTCAGCAATAGGCACAGGGCGCCGGGGCCGCCGGGGGCGGGCAGAGGTCCCGCAACGTCCGGCCCCGCTGGGTGAGGCGATCGAAAACCGTACGTCGGTTGCGCCCCCGCCGCCCTCGCCCGGAGACGGCGTCGGCGTGAGCCGCCACTGCCAGGCGAGCGGCGCGGTCGTGCTCGGCGTTTTGAACTCGGATCAGTTGGAGCGCCAGTTCTGGATGCATGCCCACATCTTGGGGCGTTTTTCCCTTCCTGAGAAGTGGCAAGATTGCCACTACACGCAAGGATAATGCCAACCCCCAGCGCGGCTGCTAGGCGGAGGCCTTCTGCTCCTGGAAGGTGCGCCGGTAGGCCGCCGGCGAGGCTCGCACCAGTGCGGAGAAGTGGGCCCGAAGGTTGGCCGGGCTCCCCAGCCCGCACCGGACTGCGATGTCGTCGATGGCCAGATCGGATGTCTCGAGCAGACGCTGAGCGAGCAGCACCCGTTGGCGGATGAGCCACCGGTAGGGCGTCGTCCCCGTCGCGGCCACGAAATGACGGGCGAAGGAGCGAGGACTCATGGCGGCCCGCCGAGCCAGATCCTCGACCGTCACCGGCTCGTCCAGGTGCTCGAGGGCCCAGGTGAGGCTGTCGCTGAAGAGGTCGTTGGCCGCCGACGCAACGGGCTCCTCCACGAACTGGGCCTGCCCGCCATCCCGATGGGGTGGAACGACGCAGCGACGCGCCACCTGGTTGGCGATCTCGGCGCCGAAGTCCTTCCTGACCACGTGGAGGCAGAGATCCATGGACGCCGCCGAGCCGGCCGACGTCAGTACGTCGCCTTCATCGACGTAGAGGACGTCACGGTCAACCCGCACGGCCGGATATCGAGCCACCATTTCCTCGCTGTGGCGCCAGTGGGTCGTCGCCAACCGGCCGTCGAGTAATCCGGCCTCGGCGAGCACGAAGGCCCCGGTGCAGAGGGAGATCATCCGGGCCCCACGGCGGTGGGCCCGGCGGAGGGCGTTCAGTACCTCACTGGTGACGGGCTGGTCCCGATCGATCGGAGGGACGACGACCGTGTCGGCCAGGCGCAAACTCTCGAGCCCGTGCGGGGCGATGACCTGAAAGCTGATCTGGGACGAGATGGGCCCGGCATGGGCACCACACACGAGGAAGCGATACCAGGGCACGCCCAGCTCGCTTCGGTCGAAGCCGAAGATCTCGCACGCGACTGAAAACTCGAGCGGGGAGAAGCCATCGTCAACGAGTACCGCCACGGTGTGCCGCTTGGCACGATCCTTGCGCATACCGACCATTTTGCCACGCTCGCAGCCAGGATCGCAAGGGGTGGCCGGTCGCCTTGGCCTGCTGCCAGGACCCGCGGCCCGGACCCGTGAGGTCCCGGGTGGGCTGTGACGGGCGGTGACGGTTAGGCTCGGCTCGTGTCCGGGGCGGCCGTCTCCCTCGACCAGAGCGGCGGGGTGGCAGGATGACGGCCGAGGTGGCCGAGCGGGTGGTCATCGGCGTGGATGTCGGAACCACCGGGGTCAAAGCGGCCGCCTTCGGTATAGACCGGCCCTGGCGCACGGTCGCCATTCGGGAGTACCCGCTGGTCGCGCCGGGGCCGGGTCAGCACGTCGAAGACCCGGCCGCCATCCTCCGGGCGAGTACCGATGCCCTCGCCGAATGCGTCCGCGCCGCCGCCGGGGCCACCGTGGTCGGAGTATCGGTCGGCGCGGCCATGCACGGATTGCTGGCGCTTGACGAGGACCTGCGTCCGTTGACGCCGCTGATCACCTGGGCCGACGCACGCGCCAAACGTGAAGCCCAACGGGTGCACCGGGAAGGGCTGGCCGGCACGCTGCACACCGTGACCGGCACTCCTGTCCATCCCATGTCGCCGCTGGTCAAGCTCCTGTGGTTTTCCTCCAACGACCCCGCCGTCTGGACGGCGGCGCGGTGGTGGATCGGGCTCAAGGACTGGATCCTGCTCGGGCTTACGGGCCGGCTGGTGACCGAGTTGTCGTCTGCGGCGGGCAGCGGTCTGGTGGACATGGCCACCCGCACCTGGTCGACGGCTGCCCTCGAGCTCTGCCGGCTGGACGTCGCCCGGCTCCCGCCGATCCTGCCGACGACCACCAGCCTGGATCTCAGCCCCGAGGTGGCCAGGTTGACCGGTCTGCCGCCCGCCACTCCGGTCGTCGTCGGCGCCGCCGACGGCCCCCTCAGCAACCTCGGAGTCGGAGCCGTCAGCCCCGGGGTGGCCGGGCTGTCGGTCGGAACCAGCGGAGCGGTCCGGACGCTCGTGACCCGGCCCCAGATCGACGCCGGGCGGACCCTGTACTGCTACCCCCTCACCGACGAACTGTGGCTGCTCGGCGGCGCCATCAGCAACGGCGGATCCGTACTGCGCTGGGCCGGCACGGCCCTGGCGCCCGACCTCGAGGCCGCCGCCAGGGAGGAGTCGGCGGACCACGACATCCTCCGGCTGGCCGAGAGCGTCCCTGCTGGGAGCGCCGGCCTGGTCATGCTGCCCTACCTCCTCGCCGAGCGGGCGCCGCTCTGGGATCCGGACCTGCCCGGCGCCTATCTGGGCCTGCGCGACCATCACCGACGGGCCCACCTCATCCGGGCAGCCCTCGAGGGCGTCTGCCTGCAGATGCGGGTGATCGTCGACCGCCTCGACCAGGTCCGGGGCGTACAGGAGGTCCGAGCCACCGGCGGGGTCTTCCGATCCCCGCTCTGGCGTTCGACCATGGCGGCCATGCTGGACCGCCCGGTAAAGATCGTCGGTGACGCCGAGGGCGCGGCGCTGGGCGCCGCCGCCCTCGGCTTGTTTGCCCTGGGCCAGGCGGCCAGCCCGACCGACGCCGTTGCCGACCTGCTGGGCGGCGGAGAGGCAACGGTCGAAACCGTCGAGCCGGACCCGTCTCTGGTCAAGACTTACGAGGAGCTGCGCGGCTCCATCCCGATGATGATCTCCGAGCTCGGGAAGGTGGCCGGGCTGTTCGTTCCGGATTCGGGGCCCGGCTGAGGGCGAAGTGGTCACAGCGGCCGGCGGCAGCATCGCGGGGGCGGGCACGGCGTCAGGGCGCCCAAGACGTACGCGACGTCACCGCGTCACGGCGGCCGGCCGGCGGCGCCGGCTGCGAACGGGTCTTGGCGAATTTCTCGCGCATTACGTGAAAAATCCGCCAAAATCCCGGCGGCACCCAGCATCGAGGTCCCCAGGGCCGCGCCGGCCGAACGGACGGGACTGCGAGTCGAGACCCCCCAGTCCCGCCGCGGCACAACGGAATCGACGCTTACCGAGAGGCCGCCATGCGGGCGTCCGTGTCGAAGAGGGCCAGCTCATCGGGCGTACACAGGTGGCGGACCACGAAGGCCCGCTGGCCGATCCGCCACAGCCCTTCGCCCTGGACCAGCTCGGGCAGCTGGTCGGCCTCCACTGCCGCGAGACCGAGAACCCGGCGCACCGCGGTGGCTTCGTCGTAGGGCTGGTTGTAGATGATGCGGGTGGCGGTGTCGCCGAGGAGTCCCTGAGCGAGACCGCGGGCCTGGGAACCGCTATCGCCCACGGCCTCGAGGTCGGAGAGGCGATGGAGGATGATGAGGTTGGCCAGGCCCCACGCCCGGGAGAGCTTCCACTGGGCCTGCATCCGGGCCAGCAAAGCCGGCTGGGCCATGAGCCGCCAGGCTTCGTCGTAGACCACGAGCCGCTGCCCGCCGGCGGGGTCCCGGAGCACCGCTTCCATCCACGTGGACGCGCACGTCATGACCAGGCCGAGCAGAGTGTCCGAGCCGGCAATGTGCGACAGGTCGAGGCTGACCATCGGCAAAGCGGGATCCAGGGCCACGGTCGAGGTGCCGTCAAACAAGCCGGCCAGGTCCCCGTGGACCAGGCGGGCCAGGGCGTGAGCCACCTCGCGGCCATCGGCTTCCAGCTGGGCCACGGTGGATCCCCGCCAGGCGCGGTCCGGCTGGAAGAGGGCGTCGACCACGGTGGGCAGCACGGGGGTGGCCGAACGCCTCGCCGCCTCGGCCAAAGCGGCGTCGAGAGCGCTGCGCTCAACCGAACGAAGACCTCGGCCCAGGGTGGCTTCAGCCAGGGCGGCCAGCAGGCTGGTCCGCCTCTGGGTCACCTGCGCCCCCCAGGTAGCGTCGTCCACATCGGTGGGCCGGGGCCCATCGTCCAGGGGGTTGAGTCGGGCCGGGCGGCCCACCCCGAGCTCGATGACCTGCCCACCCACGGCCTGGGCAACCTGGCTCCATTCGCCTTTGGGATCGCCCGGGACGTAGATGCGGCGTCCGAAGGCAATGCACCGGCAGGCCAGGGATTTGGCCAATGTCGACTTTCCCCGACCGATCTGGCCGGCCAGGAAGATGTTGGGGTTGGTCAGGACGCCGTGCTGGTAGAGCACCCAGGGGTCGTAGCAGAACGCCGTGCCCGACCAGGCGTCCTGGCCGATCAGGATCCCGGCCGACCCGAGCCCCTCCTCGGCCAGAAATGGGTAGGCCCCGGCCAGGATCTCGCTGGTGGCCCGGTGGGGGCTGACCCGCAGGCGCCACCAGGGCCGCCCCGCCGTCGGGCCGGGCTGGCCTCTAGCCGGCAGCCAACCAGATTGGCGGCGCTGCCGGCGGGCGGTGTCGACAGCAGCCCGCCGGTCGGCCAGCAGGCGGCGCCGGTCGTCGACCTCCAGCTGCCGGGCCGCTCGGACCTGGGCCCGCACCGACTTCCGGTCGCGGGCGGCGACGTAGCCGGCCAACCCGTACACCCGCCCGCCGTCCCGGAAGGCCGCTGGCACCGGACGGTCGACGCCGCCGGGGCTCGGGCCGGACGCCGTGGAGGTGGGAGCAGGCTGCTGGGCCGGACCGAGATCGCCGGCGCCCGCCGGGCCGGGGTCGGGCTCGGGATCGTCCCGGCCCGGCGAAGATTCGCCCCATTTGATCTCCCGGGCCGCCCGGCCGCGCCTGAACATCTCAGAAGCTGCTGCGAGCCAGGGGCAGGCCGGCCAGGATGAAAGCCTGGGCCTGACGGCCGTACACGACGCGGGCCTCGCACGCGGCCTGGCCGGCGGCCCGGGCGACTGCGGAGCGGGCCGCTTCGAGTTGCTCACGGGTGGGGGCGGTGACCGTGATAAACCCGGCGAACTCGACGTCGGTGTGGCCGGCGATGACCGAGCGCTCCCGATCCAGCAGGTCGTGGTACTCCTGGGTATCCGACAGGTCGACGATCTGGCCGACCCGCGCCTTTTGGGCCTGGTCGGCAACGGCTTCGGTCTTCTCCTTGCGGATCTGCCGTAAGGCCACCTCGCTGGCCAGGGGCCGAGCCACCAGGCTGAAGGTGCGCCGGAGCCCGGTGGCGAAGATCAGCGGGTGCAGAAAGTCGGGAGGCACGTCGATGCGCGGCCACTCGGAGATCCAGAGGACGCTGGACCACGCCGAGTCGTGGCGCAGGCAGTCCCAATGCTCCGAGATGGCCAGGGGCCCGGCCCGGGAGAGGTTGGCCCCTGGATCGCCGCGGGCATCCAGGCTGACGTCAGGCTCGTAAGCCGACCTGACCATCGATGCCAGTGCGGACTCTCCGAGCCAGCCACCGACCGAAAGTCCGGCCTGGCGCATGGCGTCGGTCAGGCTGGCCATTTCCTGGCCCAGGACGACCGCCCCGCCGGGCAGGCCACCGCCGGCCGCTTTGACGGCCCGGGCCGCCCGCCGCAGGTCCAACGCCACCGACACGGTGGTGCGGTGGGTGGACGACCCCAGCCGGGCCTGATCCAGAAGGGTGGCGTACTGCTGATGCGCCCACCCGGCGGAGTCCGAGCCCATCGTCTGATACCACTCGGCCACGCCGTCGCCCCGGTCCGGCACCGTCGCCTCCAGTACCTGGATGGCGGCGAGCGTCCCCGATTGGGCCAGACCAGCCAGCACCCGACCCCAGCGGGACACCCGCTGGGCGCGGTCGTCGCGGTCGAGCAACACGAAGGCCGGATGCGACACCGACAGCACCGCGGTCAGGCTCTGCCGGTGGGGGTCATGAATCATGGCCGCCCCGGTGTCGGGATCCAGATGGAAGCGCAGGCTGGCGGCGTCGCCACCGAGGGCCAGGGTGCCGGCCGGGCGGGGCCGGGTCACCGGGGCCCGAAACTCGGTCTGACCGGTCGTGCGCCGGCCCCCGAACTGGGCGGCGGTGGGCGCCCACTCGACAACCGGCCGTCCGCCGACCCTCACGAACGCCGAGGCCACCAAGGGCCCCCAGAGCACCGCGGAAAGTACGAACCCGGTGCCGTTGGCGGCGACCAGTCCGGCGACCGCGACAGCGGCTGCCAGCCCGAGGACCAGGACCCGGGGAGCCGAGAAACCCAAAAGCAGTCCCCGGGTGGGGCGCCGCCCGAAGCGGACCGTGCCGGATTCCGGCGCAACGCTCACGGCTGGCTCGAGTCCCGCTCCGAGAGCACCCAGGTCGGGGCCCGGGCCGGCCAGGGCTGGCCGGATCCCCGCGCCGGCGGGGCCAGACCGTCATGGGCCGGCGGGGTGGCGGTGCCGTCGGCAGACGAAGCGGGGGCCGCTCCGGCGGCCGGGTTGGTCCGCATCGAGGAACCCCCCGCCGTGGCCGCCAGGGCCAGCGGGACGAGACCCTTGCCGGAGGCGCCGCCGGCCGGCTCTCCGGCCGGCGCGGCCGGCGCGGCCGGCGCCGGCGCTGCGGGTGTCGGCCCCGGTGCCGAATCAGGGCCCGGTCCGCCAGCGCCGGTACGCCCTGAAGCGGGCCCGGCCTCCGGGGCCGGGTCGCGCTTCGCGGGTCCGGTTCCGGGGCGACCGGGGGGCCCGCCCTGGCCGCCGCCGGCTCCGCCCTCGCCGCCGGCTGCGGCCTCTGCTCCTCCTCCTGCCCCGGTCGCAGCCGCGCCGCCCGCGGCGCCCATCGCGGCCATGGCGAGCGGGCGGACCTTCTGGGGTGCAGCCATGGCCTTCTGGGCGCCGGCGGTCGAGGTCGCGGCCATGGTGTGCAGATGGTGGAACTGATCGCCGGTCCAGTGCACCATCTTCAACGCCAACCAGGGGGCGAAACCGGCCAAGGCCAGCACCAGCAGCCCCGAAACCGCCTGCGTGGTCGTCTGAGGGCCGCTCTGACCGGCCTGGCCGACGCCTTTGGCCAGCATTCCCCAACCGACGAGGAAAATCAGGACCAGGATCAACTTGGAAAAGATCAGCGCCGCGGTCACCTCGATCCAGCGCCGAACCCAGGCCGTGGTGATATCCGCCAAGGATCCGGCAAAGGCGATCGGGGCGAAGACCGCGGACACCACGATCAGCACCTTCCGCACCATCAGCGCGGCCCAGACCATGACCACCGCGGCCAGGGCGGCGAGCGACAGCAGGATGATCCCGGCCGGGTTGGTGGTCACGTTGCTCACCGTCCCCCCGGCCAGCAGGGCGTGCCCCAGACTGGTGATGGACCCGCCCGTCGCCGCCGCCACCACGCCGGCGGAGAGCGAATCGACTGCACTCAACAGAAGATTCGTGACCGCGATCGCAAGGCCCCCACCGATGAACGCCACCACCAGCCCCCGTCCGGCCCGACCGAGGCCGCCCAGATCCCGTCGCAGAGTGGCCGTGATGACCTGGATCACAAACAAGCCCAGGGCCACCGTTCCGGCGACCGCGACCACGATGCTCACATCCAGCTCGAAGCCCGGGCCGCCCAGATGGACCGCGGCTGCAGTCGAGGTCTGGGCCCAAAGCCAGTTGACCGCCGAGTCGGCCACGTTCCCGAAGTCGTGGGCGATCGAACTGAAGGCATCGCTGGCGACGGACTTGGCGATGTCCGACGCACATCCGGTCGGATTCCAGGGCGCGCAGCTCACCGGGAACCTATCTGCCAGCCCGCCACCGCGACGGTGCCGTACCCCTCGTGCCAGCGGGCGCTCCCGACGATCAGCTGCAAGCCGAAAGAGTGGCGAATGGCTGCCCGGCCGGCCTGGAGATCGGTGACCACACCGGACACGTCGACTTCGGTCATGCGAGCGTCGGCGGGCTGCCAACCGGCCGCGATCAGCTGCGACCAGGCCGGGTCGACGTCCACCAGCAGACTGCTCACCGTTTGGCGGAGACCGGCACGGGCCTGGTCGGCCCAGACCTTGGCTCCCACCAGCGGTGTTGGTTGTCCACCGAACAGGCCCGGATCCAGCAACGAGATGTACAGCACCTTGTCCGCCACCGTCGCCGGAATACCCGGGATCAACTCGGGGGCCTCCTGCGCTTGCAGCCAGGCGGTCAGGGCTGAACGCGACTGCGTCGCGAAGTTGATGTCCAGGAGGCCGGCGACAAACGCCCTGGCCCAGCCCTCGGGCGTGGATGCGGTGGCGAGGACCGGCCACCCGCCCGCGATAGCCGGCGCCGGCACCGACAGCGACTCCGCCCGACTCATCCCCGCCTGATTTCCCAGACCCTGGGCGAAAGCCTGGTCATATTCCTCTTGTACCGGCGTCCCTGACGCCACGACTGTCGGCGGCGTGTGCCAGCTCAAACCATTGACCCGCCAGGCCGGCTTGATCGCCGGCGTCGGCCCGGCCACGGGCGCGGCGAGGGACTGCCCGGTCGGATCCGAGCGATGCTGTTTCCCGCCGCCGCTCACCACGGCGATGAGCCCGCCGGTCGTCAGCAGGGCGCCGACCAACACGCCGAGTCCGATAACGATCGGACGCCAGCGCCCGGTCGGCGAGCCGACCCGCTGGACCACCCGGGGCGTGACCCGGGCCGGCCGGTCCAGCACACTGCGACTCACAAATGGGTCCCGGCCGACGAGAAGAAGTTGATCAGCGCCACCGCCCCGCCGATCAGGCCGGCCGACACAAAAGACACCAGCACTCCGGTCTTGCCCCGCCCGGCCAACGCCGGGTTGGCCGAGTGGCTCCCGATCGCCCACACCGTGGCAGCGATGGCCAGGCCGGCCAGCGCCGCGATCAAACCGATCGTCAATAGGGCGCCCACGATGTTCTGCAGTTCGCTGATGCCGGGCAGACCCGAGCTGTTCGGCGTCACGTTCACCCCAGCCGCCACTGCTGCTGCGGTCATAGACGGATACCTCGCTTTCCTTGCTTCATTTGCGGATGCTTGCGTGGCGCGCCTCATCGACCCGGCGCCGGATCGACGACGCCCTCCAGTCCCCCTGACACGAAAGCCGGCCAGGTCTGCACCGCGACCCCGACCCGGGTATCGACGGCTGAGAGCACCAGTCCGTCCCCGATATAGATGCCGACGTGGCCGGGTAAGCCGGGACCGGGTGGGTCCGAGCCCGGTATCAGGACCAAATCGCCTGGCCCGGCATTGGCCGGGACTACCGCCTGGCCCTCGTGCCATTGGTCGACCGTGTAATGCAGGAGGTGAACCCCCGCCGTGGCCCACGCCGCCAGCGTCAAACCGGAACAGTCGAAGGAATCGGGCCCGGCCGCGCCCCACACGTACCTTTTGCCCAACTGAGCCAGGGCGAAGGCGACCGCTTCTCGGTGTCCGGCTGAAACCCCGGCCGGAATCTGGTAGCCGGGGGGTAGGCCGTGCCTCGACGCCGGCCCGGTCACGCCCCCGGCCGGACCTTGTCCGCAGCCTCCCGGTGCGTTGCCGTTCGCCAGCACCAGCTGGAGCACCGCCCCGGCCCGGGACCAGTTGGCCCGGTAATTGGCCCCGTTGCCAAAGGCGGAGCGTTGCACCAGCTGGGCGGCCGTCCAGGGGGACTGCTTCTGCCAATCGGCGACGGCCAGCAGACGGTGGACGAACATGGCCGTCGCCTCGGCCGGATCCAGTTCCTCGGCGGCAGTGCCCCAGCCTTGGGACGCTCGCTGCTGGAAGACGCCCAGGCTCCCCTGGTTGTTGGGCAGGGGGCCCAGGTTCTGCAGGTCGGACTCGGTCAGGCCCGCCATCAGGGCCACCTGGGCAACCTCTCCGTTCTCCGCGGAGTCCGCCATGGCGGTGGCCACGACCACGTCCGCCAGCTGGGCCTGCTCGTCGGACAAGCCGGCGACGGGTCCGACCACAGTGCACGATTCCGAGGCCAGCTGCAGATCCGCTATCGCACCACTCGACGCCGAGCTGGTGATCGCTCCGCCCAGTACGGACACTCCGAGAATCACCCCGGCAGCCGCCGTCGCAGCTATCACCGCCAGCCCCGCGGGCGCCCATGTCAACTCTTCGCTCCGACACCGACATTTCGAACCCTGAAAGAAAGGGTGCGTCGGTGCCAGAACAACGACGGCTACCTTGTCGCTCCAGGAGCGACTCGCCGTCGCTCCCGGCATCGGCTGCCGCCGCTAACCACCACCGTTGACCACCGCTCGCTAACCCTCCTACGCCGTCAGGAGGAAAGAGGTTCCGCTCATAACCTGACGCCAGTATTGCGCTGCGACCGGTGTGACGTGGTGGATGGTCGGGCGGGACGGACGGCGCGCTCTCTAAGGTGGACGGTCAAACAGAGGAGGGATCCCACGATGAACATCGAAGGACAGGTCGAGCCAGGCTATGAGGGCGTCCGGGATGCCTTCGCCGCCAACTTCTCGTTGCACGGTGATGTCGGAGCCGCGTTCTGCCTGTACGTGAAGGGGCGGAAGGTCGTGGACATCTGGGGCGGTGTCGCCGACGCCAAAACCGGGCAGCCATGGGACGAGGACACCCTGGCCCTCGTGTATTCCACGAGCAAAGGCGTCAGTGCCATCTGCGCCCATCTGCTCGCGCAGCGCGGCCAGCTGGATCTCGACGCGCCCGTGGTCGACTACTGGCCGGAATATGGACAGGCCGGGAAGGCACAGACGACCGTCCGGTGGCTCCTGTCCCACCGGGCGGGACTCCCGGCCATCGACCGTCACCTGACCCCCTCCGAAGCCCTGGCATGGGATCCGGCCGTCGAGGCTCTGGCCCAACAAGCGCCCGTATGGGAGCCCGGCACCAAGCACGGCTACCACGCCTTGACCTACGGGTGGCTGGTTGGCGAGGTCATCCGTAGGGCGACAGGAAACACCCTCGGAGAGGTGCTTTCCAAGGAGGTGAGCGGTCCGCTCGGTCTTGACCTCTGGATCGGTTTGCCCGAGATCGAAGAGCCGCGGGTCTGCCGGCTCATTCCCGTGGAACGGGGCCAATTCAGCCCCGAGGAACTGAGCGCCCTGCCCCCTGAACGCCTCCAGATGCTCCAGGCCATGGCGGACCCGAACTCGCTCGCCATGAGGGCCCTCAACGTCACCGATCCCCCCTTCAACTTCAACAGCCGCGACGTCCACGCCGGTGAGCTCCCGGCCGCCAATGCCATCACCACGGCCCGGGCCCTGGCCAAGCTCTATGCGGCCACGGTCAGCGACATCGACGGAATTCGCCTCCTCGATCCGGGCACGGTCGAGGACGCCACACGCGAGCAGGCCTACGGTCCGGACCAGGTCCTGCTCCAGGAGACCCGATTCGGGTCCGGCTTCTTCCTGCCCTCTCCATTCTCGCCGCTCATGGGACCTCGATCGTTTGGGCACGCGGGAGCCGGAGGTTCGCTCGGCTTCGCCGATCCGGAGCGTGGTGTCGGATTCGGCTACGTGATGAACAAAATGCAGCAGAACCTTTCCGGCGATCCGCGCACGGCCGATCTCATTGCCGCGGCCAAGAGCGCAACCGACTGATCGACGATGCCCACAGCGACGCCCACGCAGGCCCTGCAGCTGTACTCGCTGGTCAAAGACGACCAGACGGTGGAGGTATATCTCGATCTGATCGATGTGCCCCAGCCGGGGCCAAGTCAGGTGCTCATCCGGGTCGAGGCCACACCGATCAATCCGTCCGACCTGGGTGGCCTTCTCGCCGGGGCCGACGTGGCCGACGCGGTCACCGGTGGGACTCCCGGCCGGCCGGTGGTCTCAATACCGCTCGCCGCCCCGGCCATGCGGGCCGCGGCCGGTCGGATCGGCGTGCCGATACCAGTCGGCAACGAGGGTGCCGGCACGGTGGTGGCCGCGGGGAGTTCGGCCGAGGCCCAGCGCCTCCTCGGGAAGACGGTCGCCGCCGCCAGCCCCGGCATGTACGCCCAGTATCGATGTGTGGACGCCTCGCTCTGCCTCGAGCTGCCAGAAGGGGTCACCGCCGCAGAGGGGGCATCCCCATACGTGAATCCCATGACCGTCCTGGGCATGGTCGAGACCATGCGCCTCGAACAGCACACCGCGCTGGTGCACACCGCCGCCGCCTCCAATCTCGGCCAGATGCTCAACCGACTCTGCCTGGCGGAAGCAATTCCGCTCGTCAACATCGTGCGCACGCCCGAGCAGGAGGAGATCCTGAGATCGGCGGGAGCCGCATTCGTCTGCAACTCGACGGCAGCGACGTTCATGACCGAGTTGATCAACGCATTGAAGGCCACGAACGCCACCCTGGCCTTCGATGCCATCGGTGGCGGCAAGCTGGCCAGCCAGATCCTGACGGCCATGGAGGCAGCGGCCACGCCGGAAGGAGGTGGTTACAGCCGGTACGGGTCTTCGATCCACAAGCAGGTCTATATCTACGGGGGCCTCGACCGGGGGCCCACCGAGCTCACCCGCAGCTTCGGCATGGCGTGGGGTCTGGGCGGCTGGCTGCTCCCGCCGTTCCTGCAGCGAATCGGGGCGGCTGGCGCCGAGCGGATGCGCCAACAGGTCGTCGCCGGGCTCAAGACCACCTTCGCCAGCAGCTACGCGGCCGAGGTGTCACTGGCGGGCGCCCTCACGCCGGAGGCCATTGCCGTTTACGGTCGACAGGCGACCGGACTGAAGTACTTGATAAGACCCAACGACTGATCTGCGTTCACAGTCGTGAGCGGCTTCGCAACGCCTCGGTGAGCTGCTCGACGACCGGTGCCGGGTGGTGCAGGGTCACCACCTCGCTGCGGTGCACCAGGGCCGGGTGTCGCAGAGGGATACGAATTATCCCTTCCGCCGCCGCCCAGGGCCCGTCAGGCAACAGCGCCACCCCGTGACCCGCTCGCACCAGGCTGAGCAAGGTGGCCAGGTCGCGGCCCCGGTAGCCGACCGGACCGCCGACGCCCGCATCGGTGATTGCGGGCCACGACAAGGATGGGGCGACGATCCACGGTGCGTCCCGCAAGGTGTCGAGATCCAGGGCGGGCTGGGTGCGAAGGGGGTGGCCGTCGGGCAGGACGACGACGAGCGGGACCTCGGCGAGCGCGGTGGAGGCGAGGAGGCCGGCGTCCGCCAGCCCTAACGGACTGTCCGCGGCCGTGATTCCATCCACCAGGGCGGCGGCCGCCTGGCCGGCCGCGACGGCCCCTACCGCCTCGGCGACTTCGACAGAGTGCACGGAGATCCGCAGGGTCGGGTGGGACCGGCGCAGGATACGCAGCCCGTCGGCCAGAAGGTCCGGTGCGGCCAGAGGACAGATGTAGAGGCGCAGTTCGGTGTCGGGGTCAGCGGGGCCCGCCAGTTCACTCCGGGCCACATCCACTCGCAGCAGGATGCGGGTGGCGTGTTCGGCCAGACGAGCCCCGGCCGGTGTCGGCCGGACCGGGCGACGTTCGAGCAACCGCCGACCGGTCTCCTCCTCGAGCGACGCGATCTGCTGCGAGACCGCCGACTGGGTGTACCCCAACTCTCGCGCCGCCGCAGTGAAGGAAGCCGTGCGCACGACAGTGAGAAAGGCCCGCAGGTCACGCAGTTCGATCGCAGTAGTATTGCTGATGTTCGGATCAGCCGAAATCGTTGGACCTACTGGCCAGCGGGGCCGATGATGCTTCTCATGACCATCCCGGCCCCACCTCGCGTCGCTCTGGTCGGCGACCGCTCCTCCTCTGTGCTCGCCCACGCCAGGATCCCGGGCCTCATCCGGGCGCTGGCCACCGGCGCGGACGAGCAGATCGAGCCCTACTGGCTCCATACCACCACCATCACCTCGCCCGCCGATCTGGCCGGCTTTGACGGGATCTGGGTGGTGCCGGGCAGTCCCTACGCCAACACTGATGGGGTATTGACCGCCATCCGGACGGCCCGCACGGAGGGCATCCCCTTGCTCGGCACGTGCGGCGGGTTCCAGTATCTCCTGCTGGAATTCGCCCGTTCGGTGTGCGGCTTGCGCACGGTCGAACATGGTGAAAACGACCCCGATGGGGCGGATCTGCTGCTCGTCCCGCTGGAGTGCAAGCTGTTTGGCGAAGAGGACACCGTGATCGTCGGCGAGGACACCACCGCGGCTCGGGCCATGGGGCCGGGACCGTCGACCGAGCGCTATTTCTGCCGGTTTGGGCTCAACGTCGCCTATGAAGATCGGCTGCGAGCACAGGGCCTGGTGATCTCGGGGCGAAGCATGGACGGCGGCGCCCGCATCGCCGAACTGTCAAACCACCCGTACTACGTCGGGGCCCTTTTCCAGCCCGAGCTGGTTTCCGATCTGACCTGGGTTCACCCCCTCATTTCTGCTTTCGCGGCAGCCGTTCGGGTCCAGTCGGCGTTGGTCGCGGCGGCTCGCACGCCATGATGATCGCCCCGGACACCAAGGACTGGACCTGGGTCCTGACCCGCCCCTGCCCCGATTGCGGTTTCGACGGGGTCAGCGTTTCGGGCCGCGACGTCCCGGGGCTGATCTCGAAAGTCGCGGCATCCTGGCGCCGCGTCCTGACTGGCCCCGGGGCCCCCAGCGTTGCCGTCCGGCCGTCCCCCGAGCGGTGGTCGCGGCTCGAATACGGCTGTCACGTACGCGACGTGCTCCGCATCAGCGACGCCCGCTTACAGCTCATGCTCATCCAGGCCGAACCACTGTTCCCGAACTGGGATCAGGACCAGACGGCCGTTGACGCTGACTATGCCAGCCAGAACGCCCACATGGTGGCGTGCGACCTGGCCGCGTCGGCGGCCCGTTTCACCGCCGACCTCGAGAGCCTCAGCCCGCGTGAGTGGGACCGTACCGGCCGGCGTTCTGATGGCGCTTTGTTCAGCATCGACAGCCTCGCTCGCTACGTGGCCCATGACCCGATCCATCACCTCGCCGACGTCGGCGGCGATCTGGCCTGAAGCTTGGCCACTAGTGTCTCGGCGTGTGTCCCGCCGGCCTCGCCTGGGCGTGAAAGAGCCCGAGGGGCGGCCGGAAGGCACACCAGGGCGAAGTGGGCACCGGCGAGCGGCGGGCATCTACGGCACCATCGTCACCGCGGCCGTGCTGGCCGCCGGGGGCAACCAGTTGAGCTCGCTCGCGCTCGCCGTCACCGTGGTGGTCACCCTGGTGGTGTACTGGCTGGCCGAGCAATACGCCAACCTGCTCGCGGAGCACACCCATGCCGGGCGGCTCCCGAGCGGCCATCAGATCCGGGCCAACCTGGCCGACGCCTGGCCCATGGTGACGGCGTCCTATGTTCCGGTGGGCGTACTGCTGGTGGCCAGCGTGCTGGGCGCCTCATCCGTGTGGGCGGCCCGGGCGGCGCTGGGCGTGGCAGTGGTGCTGCTGGTGATCTACGGCCACGCCGCCGGTCGAACCGCGGGATTGAAGGGCGTGCGGCTGGTCGCCGTCACGACCGCCGCCGGGCTGCTCGGGGTGGCGATGATCGTGCTCAAGACCCTCCTGCAGCACCACCACTGATCGTTCAGTTGAACACGACGACCGACCGGGCCACCGACCCGTCGGTAATGGCGTCATACCCCTCGTTGATCTGATCCAGAGCGATGCGGTTGGAGACCAGCTCGTCCAGCTTGAGCCGGCCGTCCATATAGAGATCGAGGAAGTACGGCAGATCCTGACGGAAACGGACCGATCCCATCAGGCTGCCCTGCACCCGGCGCTCTTGCAGGAAGGCCCCGGCCGGAAGCTCGATGTTCCCCGCCGGCGGAACGCCGATCAGAGTGGCCGTACCGCCGCGCCGCAACAGCGCGAACGCCAGCTCGTAGGTGGCTTTCGATCCGATGGCCTCGAAGGAATAGTCAACCCCGCCGGTACCGCCGAGCTTTTCCGAGAGCTGCTCCACGGCGTCGCCGGCGACGTTGTTGATCACGTCGGTGGCGCCGAACTTGCGGGCCAGCTCGAGCTTTCCGTCGTTGATATCAACGGCGACAATCCGGTTGGCGCCGGCGATCACCGCCCCCTGGATCACGTTAAGGCCGACACCCCCACAGCCGACCACGGCGACGTTCGCTCCCGGCGGCACCTTGGCCGTGCGGGTCACCGCGCCCACCCCCGTCGGTACCGCGCACCCGACGATGGCGGCCCGATCGAGAGGTATCCCCTGGTCGATCTTCACCAGGGCGTTCTCGTGAATGAGCATCTCCTCAGCAAAGGTCGCCAGCCCGACAAACTGCACACACGGCTCCCCGCCCGCGAGTCGCAACCGGGGCGGCGCTTCGCCCGACCGCCGCAGCCCCTCTTGCCCGCACAGGGTCGGGCGGCCGGTGAGGCACCACTCGCAGCGCCCGCAGAAACCGGTCGGAAAGCTGATGACGTGATCCCCGGGTTGCACATAGGTGACGTCGGACCCGACGGCCTCCACCACACCCGCACCCTCGTGACCCAGGACGGTAGGACCCTCGAGCGGATACGGCCGCTGCAGATAGTGCAGATCGCTGTGGCACAGGCCGGTGGCCCCGACCCGGATCAGAACCTCCCGTGGCCCGGGGCGATCAACGCGCAGATCCTCGATCGACAGCTTCCCGGGGCTTTCGAACAACACGGCGGCCTTCATGGCTCCCCCTTGGCTCAAGCGGTTCCCCATCACCATAGGCGGGCCGGCGGGCCCGCAGCCGGGCCGGCCTGGAGTCAGCGTTGTGGTCGTACCCCGCTCGGCCCGGTAGCCGGGAGATCGGTCCGGAGGTCCACGGCGACCCCCAGGTGATCGCTCGGCCAGAGGCCGTCGACGGGCCCATCCCCGACAAGAAAGGCCTGAACGGGGTTGCCGAGGGGGGCCGGACGGGGCCAGGACACCAGCACGTAGTCGAGCCGGCGCTCGGGCCAAACGCTGTCCTGCAGATAGGGATTGCGCCGGACCCAGGTGTGACCCGGATCCGGGCAGACCTGGGGCCAGCAGTCGTTGAACACCAACCCCGGTACCGGAGCTTCGCTGCGCCCGGTGAGCAGCCGGAGCTCGTCGCTGTCCGGGACGGCGTTGAGATCCCCGCAGAGGACCACCGGAGGGTCACGGCCTGGATCCGATCGCAACCTGGCGGCCAGGGCGAGCAGGGCCCGCACCTGCTGCTGGCGGACAGCTGACTCATCGAAGCGATAGGCCAGATGGGTGGCGATCACCGGAATCGGTCCGAAAGGAGCCGCGAGCACGGCCCAGAGGCCGTGTCGACGCCCAGCCTGGCCGGCGGCATTGGGCCCGGCCCGGCCGGCGGCGTTGGGCAGCGGCAGGGCCCCCTGTTGGACCACGGGCCACCTCGACAGCAAGGCATTGCCGATCGTGCCCCCAGGGTCCGGGTCCGGCAGATGTCTGACCACGTGACGGTCGAGCCGTTCCCCCAGGCGGATGGCGTCGTCACCTCCCGCCTGATCGGCGTACACCTCTTGCAGGGCGACGACATCGGCGTCGAGGTGGCGCAACGTCGCCTCGATACGCCGGAGCCGGCTTTCGGGCTCATTTCCGAAGTGCCCCCAGAGATTCCAGGTGGCGATCCGCCATGTCCCGGGGGGCCGGGAGCTGGGCTCGGCACGGGGGGTCAGATGCCGATCGCCTCCCGCTCGACGGTCACGCCCCCATCAACGGACAGGGTGACCAGGTTGACGGTCGCCTCCGTCAGCCCGAAGTCGCTCGGTGAGCCGGAGTAGAAGGCGTTGACCTGACCCTCGCTCACATCGGTAAATCGATGCCAGTGGCCCAGGGCCACGTAGTCGCACTCCAGCTGCCCGATCTCCTGCTGGTTGATCGGCGACGAGCGGCCCGACGTGTCGCCGTCGGGGACGTAGTGACCGTGGGTCAGCACGACCCGCCAGTACCGCGGATCACCGGGCGTGTACCCGGACAGCGGTCGATTGCGTGGATCGTGGGATTCGATGCCACGGGCCCACACCACCAGCGATAGATGCTCGAATACCAGCTCTTCTCCGTCCGGGTTCCCCGCGAAGAAGACGTGGCTTCCTGCTGCCGTCAGGTCCACCCGGCGGTAAATCGAATACGCGTCAATGCAGTCGTGATTGCCGGGGATGACGACGACCGGGCGCTCGATCCGGGCCAGCTCGGAGAGCGTGTGCCCCACTACCTCCTCGCCAACCCGGGCGTTGTCAAAGAGATCGCCGGCAACGAGCACGATGTCGACGTCGAGCTCGTTGGCCTTGCCGACCACGGCCCGGAGGCCGGCCATCGACGCGTCGTCGCCGGCGATATGGATATCCGACGTATGAAGCATCCGTACCTGGCGCCGCCCGCTCGGCGCATCGCCGTTTGTCACAGGCCGGCGAGGAACGGGTTGATCGCCTCGAGAAACCCCGCCGTGTTGCCACCATGCACGTTGTGCCCGACATTGGGGACGGTCACCAGCCGGCCGTTGGGCAGAGTGGCGACGAAGCGCTCGGCGGCGTCCGCCTCCAGGATGTCCGACTCGGCCCCTCGGACCAAGAGGACCGGGAAGTTCATGCACGCGGGATCGAACTGCTCCCGCGGTGCATCCGAGGCGTCCGGGAGCCGGCGGTGATCGACCTTGCTGATGTACTTCCCGTCCACCCGCCGGAGCATGTTGTACTTGATGGTCCGGGCGATGTGCTCACGGGAGCGGAAGCGGTCGTACTTCACCACGTTGTCGAGGAACTCGTCCAGGTCGTCGAACTCCACGTTGCGAGCGACGAAGTTGTGGATGACCTCCCTGCCCTTGGGGCTGAGCTCGGGACCCACGTCGACGAGGACCACGCCGCGAGCCACCCCCGGAGCGGAGCGAGCCATCTGCATGGTGACCATGCCGCCCATCGAGTGACCGAGAACGACGGGGGCGCCAAGTCCCTGCTGGGCGAGAAAGGCCAGGGCGTCGTCGGCTCTGGCCTGGATGGTGTAGTCCTGGTCGCGGGTCCACTCCGAGTCACCGTGGCCCGCGCTGGTCCAGGGCGAACACGTGGTACCGGTCGGCCAGATGGAGGCTCACCAGGTCCCACGAGTGGGCGGACTGGTTGCCGCCATGGAGGAGCAGGACGGGCGGCGAATCAGGCCGTCCCCACTCGAGGAAATGAAATCGGAGGCTCCGGATGACCGTGTGCCGGGAGAGGTATCTGGCGTCCGGCCCGTGAGGGATGCCGAGGTCCGCGGCGCTTTGGCGCAGGCTGGCGAACTCGGCTGACGTGGTCATGTCCAGCGGCTCAAGCGTATCGGCGAACTCGTTCAGGAACATTGAAAGTCAGTCTACCGACAAACCGAATCGGCTCGACAAGCCGAGCCCGGGCCCGGGCCCGGGCCGGGCGCCCGACCGATGCCAAGGACCACAGCGGGTGATCGGCAGGATGCCGGCCGGGCCCTCACCCACTAAGTTCACGAGAATGACCATCAACGGGAAGGCGCATATCGCCGGGGTGTACGAGCACCCCGGGCGAGAGCTACCCGATCTCAGCGTGCCGCAGATCCACGCCGAGGTCGCAGCCGGGGCGCTGGCCGACGCCGGCCTGGGGTTTGGCGACGTCGACGCCTATTTCTGCGCCGGCGACGCTCCGGGCTTCGGGCCCCTGTCCATGGCTGAGTACATGGGACTGCAGTGCTCGTACATCGACAGCACCGAGACGGGCGGTTCGTCGTACGTATGCCACGTCGGCCATGCCGCCTCGGCCATCGCCGCCGGTAAGTGCCGGGTCGCACTGGTGACACTCGGCGGCAAGACCCGGTCCGGGCGCATGGGTGGGGGGCCCCGACGGGGAGGTGCGCCGGAGTCCAACTTCGAGTCGTCATGGGGCATGTTCCGCCCGGTCGAGGGCTACGCCCTGGCCGCCCAGCGGCACATGTACGAGTTCGGCACGACGAGCGAGCAATTGGCGGAGATAAAGGTGGCGGCCTCGCTGCATGCCCAGCACAACCCGCACGCGCTCCTGCAGCGCCCGGTCACCGTCGACGAAATCCTGGATTCCCCGATGATCAGCACCCCGCTGCACCGGCTGGACTGCTGCGTGATCACCGACGGAGGCGGTGCCGTCGTGGTCGTACATCCCGATGTGGCTCGAGATCTGCCGCGCCGGACGGTAAAGATCCTGGGCCACGGCGAGGCCCCCAAGCACGCCGACAACGGGCGGATCGACCTCACCTACAGCGGGGCGGTGTGGTCCGGGCCCAGGGCCTTCGAGGAGGCCGGCGTGACGCAGGCCGACATCGACTACGCGTGCATCTACGACTCCTTCACCATCACCGTGCTGATGACCCTCGAGGATCTGGGCTTCTGTGAAAAAGGCAAGGGCGGTGAATTCGTCACCGGAGGCACCCTGGTAGCCCCCGACGGCAAGCTGCCCTTCAACACCGATGGCGGCGGCCTGTGCAACAACCATCCGGGCAACCGCGGCGGGATTACCAAGATCATCGAGACCGTGCGCCAGCTCCGGGAGGAGGCTCACCCGGCGGTTCAGGTCCCCGACTGCACGGTCGCCCTCGCTCATGGCACCGGCGGGTCGCTCGCCAACCGGATGGGCAGCGCCACCCTGATTCTCGGAAGGGAGGACGCGTGACCAGCTCGACTGAGCCTCTGCCCGCCGTGGCCCCCGACCCGAACCCCGACGACGCCCCCTTCTGGGCGGCGGCGGCGGAGGGCCGACTGATTCTGCCCCGCTGCAATAGCTGTGGCGGCTTCATCTGGTACCCGCGGACGTTCTGTCCGGACTGCCACACCATCGGGGTCGAGTGGGTCGACGCCAGTGGGCGGGGCACGGTGTACAGCTTCACCGTCAACCAGCGCGGCCAGGGGCCGTGGGCCGATCACTCGCCGTACGTGATCGCCTACGTCCAGCTCGACGAGGGCCCGAGGGTGCTGACCAACATCGTGGGTGCCGATCCGGACCAGATCCGGGTGGGTGACGCCGTGACCGCGGTGTTCGAACCGGCCGGTGCGACCCAGGTGCTCCGCTTTACTCCGGCCGCCTCATAGGGGCGCACCGGAGGCCCGGGCGGGCACCGGCGGGTAGGCGTTTCTGTCGCGATCGCCGCCCCTTATCCTTCACTGGCGCGAATTGGGCCCTGTTGAAGCGGGGGGCGCGCCAGTAAAGGACGCGCCAGGTCACAATAAAGCGGCTGGCAGGAGGGCTGAAGGTCAGGCCCGTTTGGTAGCCACGAACACCGGAATCTGGCGGTCCGTCTTGGTCTGATATTCGGCGTAAGGCGGAAAGGCCGCAACGGCGCGCGTCCACCAGTCCGCTCGCTCCTGGCCGGCCACCTCGCGGACGTCGACGTCAAAGGGTTCGGGTCCGTCCTGGATGGCCACGGTCCCCGGATCGGCTTTGAGGTTGTAGTACCAGACCGGGTGGGTCGGAGCGCCGCCCTTCGAGGCCACCAGGGCGTACTCACCGTCGTGCTCGACGCGCATGAGCGCGAACTTGCGGACCTTTCCGCTCTTGTTGCCGCGGGCGGTGACGATGATGACGGGCATGCCGGTGTCCAGGAGGGTGTTGGCCTTCTGGCCGCCGGACCGCTCGTAGTCGTCCACCTGGTCCCGCACCCACTTGGCCGGGCTGGGCTCGTATTCACCTTCGATGGGCATGACCTGATCCTAAGGGGTTCGTGGGGGCAGGACGGCCTCGATGACCGACGGACCCGGCGTCGCCAGCGATCGCCGGAAGGCGGAGTCCAGGTCGTCGACGGTCGTCGCCCTGACTGCGGGAACCCCGAGCCCGCGGGCCACGGCGGCAAAATCGAGCGTGGGCCGATCGAGATCGAGGAGGGCGGCTGCGGTCGGGCCCGGCGGGTCGGCCTGCACCCGGTGCATCTCGATCTGAAGGATCCCGTAGGCCCGATTGCTGATGATGACCGTGGTCACGTCCAGGCTCTCGCGGGCCTGAGTCCACAGGGCCTGGATGGTGTACATGGCACTTCCATCGGCCTCGACACAGACGGTCCTCCGGCCGGGGCTCGCCACCGCCGCACCGGTCGCCGCCGGCAGGCCCTGACCGATGGCGCCGCCCGTAAGGCTGAGCCAATCATGCGGGGGGGCGCCAGCCGTTCCGGCCGCCAGTCCCAGGCTGGCGGTGACCGCCTCGTCCACGACGACCGCACCCTCCGGGAGGCTGGCCCCGATCACCGCGCCGATGGCCGCAGCACTCAGCGCCGCCCCGCCGGCGGGGAGGCCGGACGGGACCTCGGTGGCCGGCACCCGGCCGCCCCGATCCGATGACCGCGAGGCGCCGGCCACGCGGTCAGCAAGATCCAGCAGGGCGGCCAGGACGTCCTCCTCCCGGATCGGCCAACCGGTGCACTGCGCAGCCGGGAGGAACCAGGTCGCTCGGCCGGTCCGGATAGGCGAAAAAGGCCACCGGCGACGCCGCCCCCACAAGCACCAGATGGCGGATCCCGGCCAGTTGGACCTCGGCCTGCTCGGCGAAGTACCCGAGCCGATCGAACGCCGGCCGCCCGGCCCCTCGCTCGAGCCGGGCTGGAAAGGTCTCCGTCAGCACCCGGGCCCCACACGCGGCGGAGATACGGGCGGCCGCCAGGAGTCCCGGCTGCCGCAGGGCGGGTCCGCCGAGCAGTATGGCGGCGGGCTCCTCCCCGCTGAGTGCGTCCGCCGCCCCGGCGACCGTCTCGGCGGCCACCCCGGGCGCAGGACGGGTGGGGCAGGGGGCGGCGGCGGTCCCCTCTTTTCCCCAACTGACATCGGCCGGGAGGATCAGGGTGGCGACGCCGCCCCCGCCCGATCGCGCCGCGGCCACCGCCGCCGCGGCATCGGGGCCGACGTCCTCCGCCCGGGACGGCCGCCGCACCCAGCGGGACACGGCCCCGGCGATGGCGTCGATGTCGGCCTCGAGCGGGGCGTCGAAACGTTTGTGGTAGGTGGCGTGGTCACCAACCACATTGACCAGCGGCGTCCGTGCCCGCCGGGCGTTGTGCAGGTTGGCCAGGCCGTTGCCGAGCCCGGGGCCGAGATGCAGGAGGGTGCTGGCGGGGCGATCCGCCATGCGCCCGTACCCGTCGGCGGCTCCGGTCGCCACCCCCTCGAAGAGGCAGAGCACGCCGCGCATGTCGGGGCTGCTGTCCAGGGCCGTCACGAAGTGCATCTCGGACGTCCCCGGATTGGCGAAACTTACCGTGACGCCCGATCCGACGAGCGTCGCAACCAGGGCCTGAGCGCCGTTCATGGACCTTATGCTTACGCGATCGCGCAGCTTGTGGTCGAGGGTGACCAATTAGTCGTGCGCCTGCGGGCGGCGGAGAAGGTGTGGGCATTCCACACCGACGTGCGCGTGCCGTTGTCCGCCGTCTGCCGGGTGACCTCGCCCGACAACATCTGGACGGAACTGCGGGGTTGGCGGATGGCGGGCATCGCGATACCGGGGCTGGTCGCCCTCGGGACCCGGCGCCACGGCCAGGGCTTCGATTTTACGGCCGTCCACCGCCAGCGGCCCACCGTCCAGGTGGACCTCGACGGCCCACCCCGGTGGCGGCGGATCGTGGTGTCGGTCGACGACGGATTGGACGCTCGAGCCGAAGCCGACCGTATTGCGGTCGCAGCCGGCATCGCCCCGGCATAGCTAAGCGCCAGGCTACAAGCGGTCTGGCACTCGCCGGTTGGTGACGGCGGCAAAAGCCGCCACGGCCAGGGCCGCGACCCCGATCTCCAGGAGGACGGTTACGAACCGTCCCACCTCCAGGACGTGCTGGCCCAGGAACCCGCCCAGAATGCTCCCGCACAAGCCGGCGACCAGCGTGGCCAGAACCCCGATCCGCTGCGGGCCCGGCACGATCAACCGGCCCAGGGCGCCGAGGATCAGCCCGACCACGATCGTCGTCCACAGCGCCCACAAGGCCATACCGGCCAGGGGCAAGGCGACGAACAACGCCACCAGGATGAGGAACAGGACCAGGAACATGGCGTCACGGTACCGCCGGTCGGCCTGAATCGGGCCGGGCCCGGTTCGAGGTGGCCGCCCGCCCTGACGTCGGCAGACCAACGGCCGCTGACCAGTCCGACCTGGTGGGCCGGCCAGAACTCCATGCCGGGAACCCGCGGGCCGGAGGGCCGGGCCGCAGCCGTGATGGCGTACCGAGTTTTCGGGCGTCGACCTTGCCGGCAGCCCACTAACTGACCAGCAGCGAGCCCACCTCGGCGACGAGCTCGTCGTTGTTGAACGGCTTGCTCAGGAAGGCGTTGGCGCCCTCGTCCAGACTCCGATCGTGGCTGCGGACATCGCTGGTCACGATGACCACGGGGATCGAGCCGGAGCTCCGGATGTGGCGTAACACGCCCCACCCGTCGACACCGGGTAGCCCCAGGTCCAGTACCACCAGATCCGGCGTCTCCCGGTCGAAGGCGCCCATTCCCTCAGAGCCGTCCGCGGCGTGAACGACCGCGCAGCCCTGGCGGGTGAGCAGCCGGGTCAGGACACGGGCGATGGCCGGGTCGTCCTCTACGACGAGAATCTTGGTGGGAACCATCGTCCCGGACACACCCATGGGCGCCAGCCTTGCGCATGCTCGCACCGACCCGGCCAAAGGTCGGTTGCAGTTTGGTTGCGATCTGCAGCTGCTAGTCCGGCTCGGTGGGCCGGTAGCGGTAGCCAACCCCCCGCACGGCCTCGATCGGCGAGCTCTCCACACTCTCCCACCCCAGCTTGCGTCGCAACCGATGGACCGAGAACTTCACCCGATCCGAGGCGACCCCCGAGCCGTCGTCCCATGCCAGGCGGAGGAGCTCGTCGCTGGATATGACCTGGCCCGGGCGGTGCACCAGGGCGGCGAGCAGCTTGAACTCGATGGGCGTGAGGGCGATCTCCTCCCCCGCCGATCGCACTTCCCGCCCGTCGAAGTCCACGTACAGGTCGCCGTCCACAAAAAGGTCCGCGGTGGGTATCGGCTCGCGATGACCGCGACGGAGCAAGGCCTCGACCCGGGCCGTGAACTCGTCGATTCCAAACGGCTTGGTGAGGTAGTCGTCCGCGCCACCACGCAAGCCGCGGACTTTGTCGGGTTCGTCGGCGTGACCGGTCAGCATCAGAACAGGAACGGTTGAGCCCTGGCGGATGCGCTCCAGCACCTGCCAGCCATCCAGGTCAGGCAGCCCGACGTCGAGCACCACCACACCAGGCGGGTGCTGGTCGAGGTGAACAAGGCCGGCGCGGCCGGTGCCCGCCAGGGCGACCTCGAAGCCGTGACGGCGCAGAACGATGGTGATGAGGTGGCCCACTCCCGGGTCGTCCTCGATGACGAGGACGGCCGCGTTGGGTGTCACGAGGTCTGCTCCGGGGGCGCGGTCGACGGTGGCCCAGGCGGCGGCCGCTCGGCCGGCGACGACCCGGCCGGCGGCGACGCGCCGCGGCGGGTCGGCCCGGGCGGCGATGTCGGCCCGGACGGCGGCGACGGGCCAGCGGCAACTCGACCCAGAAGGTGGACCCGACCCCGACGTTGCTCTCCACCCCGATGGTGCCGTCCATGGCCTCGACGAACGTCCGGCTCAGGGATAAGCCGATCCCAGTTCCTTCGACGCCGCGTTCTTCGGCGTCCAACCGGTCAAAGGGAACGAACACCCGGTCCATCATGTCCTTCGGAATCCCGTCGCCGGTGTCGGTTACGGCGATCCGGACCTTGCCGTTCTCCTGGCCATTTTTCCCCGCCGCCCCGGCGGCCGGTGGACCGCACGAAATCGTGATCCGGCCGCCTTCGCAGTTGTACTTCACGGCGTTGGAGAGAAGGTTGATGAGGACCTGCTTGAACCGGTAGTAGTCGGCCATGATCACCACCCCGCAGTTGTCACCGCCCGTCACCGTCAGGTGCCGGCTGGCACTCAGCGGGCTGAGCAGGCTTTGCACCTCGTCGACGACCGGCCCGACCTCGACCGGATAGAGATTCACGTCGATGGATCGGGGCGCCTGGGTGGTGGTGATCTTGGCCTCCTCGATGATCCGCAGCATGTGGGTCGCCCCGTGGAGGATCTGCTCGACGGCCTCGGCGTCCTCGTCGTCGAGGTGGGACTGGTCGATCATCTGGCCAAAGCCCATGACCGCGGTGAGAGGCGTCCGCAGCTCGTGGCTGACCCGCGAGAGGAGCTGGTTGGCCGCGCCGGCGGAGTCCACCGCCGCGGCGTGGGCGCGGACCAGGTCCGTGCTGCGTTCGGTCAGCAGCTCCGACGTCTGGCGCAGCTCCTGCGCCAGATGCCCCACCTCATCCTGGGCCGGAGGAATGGGGAGCAGGGGCTCCGAGACCCCGAGCCGGCGAGCGTTGGCGTCCACCTCGCCGATCCGGCGCACGATCGACCGAACGAAGAGCACCATGGCAACGAAGCCGCCGATGACACCGACCAGAAGACCGGTGATCTGGATGGCTTCGACGACGGACTGCAGCTGGTCGGCGTCGTGGTTCTTCCGGATGACGGTATTTTGATAAACTTCGATATTTTTAAGGGCTTCCTGAACTTGTAAGGGGCTTCGCAACGTCCTGGCGTTGGTGGCCGTCTGTTCGGCAGTCTTCGCGGCGGCGGTGGCCGTCGAGCGGAGCGCCGATTGGTACCGGCCGACGATGAACGACGCTGCCACCGTGATGACGAGCACCATCACCGGAGGGGCCAGGACCGCCAGACCCTTCGATCGAAGAGGTCGGTCCAACCACCAGGTCGCGAGCCGCCGACGCCGCGTTGGCATTGTTCTGTCATACCACGACCGGCGGAACCGGAAGGGGGCGAAACGGCGGAGGTTCTGCTTCCTCAGGGCTGGCGGCCGGCCGGGCCGGCAGAGTGGCCGGCCACCTCGGCCAGCCGGCGCTCGAGGTAGCGCCGCTCCACGTCGCTGCCGACCAGGGCCAAGGCTTCCCGGTAGGCGACCGCCGCTTCCGGCCACCGGCCCAATCGGCGCAACAGGTCAGCCCGCGTCGCGGCCAGGAGGTGGTAGCCGCGCAGTGCTCCGGTCGCCGCCAGCGCCTCCACGAGGGTCAGGCCGGCGGCCGGGCCCTCCGCCATCGCCGTGGCCACCGCCAGGTTGAGCGCCACGACCGGTGAAGGGATCCTGGTGGCCAGCTGGCGGTACAGGGCGGCGATCTCGTTCCAATCGGTGGCCTCGGCGGTCCGGGCGGTGGCGTGGCAGGCGGCGATCGCGGCCTGTAGCTGGTAGGTCCCGGTCCGCCGCAGCCGCAGCGCCCGGTCGAGGACGGCCAGTCCTTCGTCGATGGCCGGGCGGTTCCAGAGGGACCGGTCCTGCTGCTCGAGCGGAACCAGGTCGCCGGCCCGGTCGACCCGGGCCGGCCGTCGCGACTCCTGAAGCAGCATCAGGGCCAGGAGGCCCAGCGCCTCCGGTTCGTCGGGCATCAGCCGGGCCAGGACGCGGCCCAGCCGGATTCCTTCCCCGCAGAGGTCAGCCCGCACCAGGGCATCCCCCGAAGTGGCGGCGTAGCCCTCGTTGAACAGCAGATACAGCACCGCGAGCACCGCATTGGTCCGATCCGGCAGGAGATGGGCCGGCGGGACCCGGAACGGAATGTTGGCGTTGCGGATCTTTCGCTTGGCCCGCACCAGCCGCTGAGCCATGGTGGCTTCCGGCACCAGAAAGGCGCGAGCGATCTCGGCGGTCGTCAGGCCGGCCAGGGTGCGCAGCGTCAGCGCGACCTGCGCTTCCAACGACAGGGCCGGATGGCAGCAGGTGAACATCAGCCGCAGGCGGTCATCCTCGACGCCGCTGTCGTCGGCGCCATGGTCATCGGACGCCCGGTCATCGGCGTACGGGCGACTGCCACTGGAGCCTCGTTGGTGCGGAGGACCGGCGGCCATCGCTATCTCCTCGAGCTTGGCGCTGCCCGTGGCCGCCCGGCGCATCCGGTCGATGGCCCGGTTGCGAGCGACGGTCGTCAACCAGGCGCCGGGCCGGCGAGGCACGCCTTGCCGGGACCAGGTCTTTATGGCCATGGCGAAGGCGTCCTGGGCGCACTCCTCGGCCAGATCCCAGTCGCCGGTCATGCGGATGAGGGTGGCTACGATCCGGCCCCACTCCTCCTGGAACACGGCCGATACCGCCGCCTGGACGTCGGCCGCGGCGGGGGCGGGAGTCGGGGCGGCCCGGGGGGTCGGCGGTGGAACCGCCGCGGCCGCCCCGTCATCCCCGCCGCGGGGGGCTACATCTCCCAGATCGGCCTCACCTCGATCGACCCGTGGGCTGCGCTCGGGATCTTGGCCGCCACCTCGAGGGCCTCGTCGAGGTCCTTGCAGTCCACCAGGAAGAACCCGCCGACCTGCTCCTTGGTCTCGGCGAAGGGGCCGTCGGAGGTCAGGGTCTCCCCGTCGCGGACCCGAACCGTGGTGGCGTCAGTCGTCGGCCGCAGACGCTCACCGGCTTGCAGGATGCCCCGGTCGTTCATCTCGTCCGTCCACCGGGAGTAGGCGGCCATCATCGCCGCCCCGTCCTCGGGTGTCATGTTCTCGTAGTCCTTCTCGTCGGTGCAGATCAAAAGGGCATATCGCATCTGTCTCTCCTGTAGTTGGCAGCGTCATCCTCAACGACGAACGCCGCGACCCGCAGATCGACAACGACGCTCGAGAATCTGATCGGCCCCCTTGACTCTCCCGTTACCGGAGGCCCGAGGGTGGCTCACATGCTCGCTGACCGCATGCTCACTGGCACCCGAACCCCGAGGCCGGCGCCGCCGGTCCCGTCTCCCCCCTCCCCGTCGATCCCGTGGCGGGTGCTCCCCGTCCTCATGGCCGGCGTCTTCATGATCGTCCTCGACTTCTTCATCGTCAACGTGGCCCTGCCGTCCATGCAGTCCGAGCTCCATGCCAGCACCAGCGCCCTGGAGTGGGTCGTGGCCGGCTACGGGCTGGCCTTTTCGACCTTGCTGATCACCGCCGGCCGCCTCGGTGACCAGATCGGACGCCGGCGCCTGTTCGCCGCCGGACTGGCCCTCTTCGTGGCGGCCTCGGCCGCCTGTGGGCTGGCCCCGAACCCGGACCTGCTCGTCGCCGCCCGGGTGCTGCAGGGGATGGCGGCGGCGCTGCTCAGCCCGACCGTGCTGTCGATCATCGGGGTGACGTTCATGGGTCCGGCCCGGGTCCGGGCCATCAGCATCTATGGCGTGGTGATGGGCCTGGCCGCCGCGAGCGGGCAGCTGATCGGCGGCGCCCTGATCCAGTGGAACCTTTGGGGCCTCGGCTGGCGCACCGTCTTCCTCATCAACATCCCCGTCGGCGTGGCCGCCCTCGTCCTCACCCCCCGGTGGCTCAGCGAGTCCCGCGGCCGCGCCCAACCGCGGCTGGACCTGGCCGGGACGGCCATCCTGACCGCGGGCCTGGTGGCCGTGATCCTGCCCCTCGTCGAAGGCCGCCAACTCGGTTGGCCGGCGTGGACCTGGGTGAGCCTGGCCCTGGCCCCGGTGCTGCTCGGCGGCTTCGGGCTGCACCAGCGCCGACTGGGTCGGACCGGGGGCGCCCCGCTTATCGATCTGGGCCTCTTTCGGGACAAGAGCCTCAGCGCCGGCCTGATCACCCAGATGGGGCTGTGGTGCGGACAGGCCTCCTTCTTCCTGATCCTGGGCCTCTTTCTCCAGGAAGGAAAGGGACTCGACCCGCTGCACGCCGGGCTGGTGTTCACCATTCTGGCGGCGGCCTATCTGGCCGCGTCGGTGCGGGCCCCCGCGCTCACCCAGCGCTACGGGCGGACGCTGATCGGCGCCGGCGCCCTGACCCTCGCGGGAGGCCACCTTCTCCTCCTGATCGCGGTCACGGTCACGGGGGCGAGCGGAACGATCGCGGCCCTGCTCCCGGGTCTGATCCTGGTCGGCGCCGGCATGGGACTGTGCATCACGCCGCTTACCACGGTCGTGCTCGCCACGGCCCGCCCCGAGTCAGCAGGAATGGTGTCGGGAACGCTGTCCACCATGCAGCAGATCGGCAACTCGGTCGGGGTGGCGGTGACCGGGGTCATCTTCTTCGGGGCCGTGCGTCGTGGCTATGCCCACGCCTTCGGGTTATCGGTCATGGAGCTTGGTCTGATCGTGCTGGCGGTCGCCGGCCTCAGCCGCCTGCTGCCCCGCCCGGGCGCAACCGAGCAGGGATACTCGCGGTCATGACCGTCCTGCTGACCATCGGCGACTTCTCCAGGATGACCCATCTGAGCGTCAAGGCCCTGCGCCATTACCACGACGTCGGTCTGCTCGAGCCGGCCGAAGTGGATCGCTCCAGCGGGTATCGCTTGTACGAGGCCAACCAGGTACCGGTGGCTCAGGTCATCCGCCGCTTTCGGGACCTCGGGATGCCGGTCGACGAGGTCAAAGCGGTCCTGACCGCACCGGACGTGACCACCCGCAACCAGGTGATCGTCGCCCACCTCGAGCGCATGGAGGAACAGCTCGCCCAGACCCAGGCGACCGTGACCTCCCTCCGGGCCGTCCTGGAGGCCCCCAGAGTGCAGGCGCCGGTCGAGTACCGCAGCGTCGCAGCGACCACGACTCTCGCCATCCGGGAGACGATCACCGCGGCGGAGATGGAGTCGTGGTGGACGGACGCGTTCATCACCCTGCGCAAGACCATGGAGGAAGCGGGCCTGTCGCGGGCCGGCCCGGACGGCTGCCTCTACCCCAACGAGATGTTCGAGCTCGAGGAGGGGGAAATGGTGGCGTTCGTGCCCGTCACCGGCCATGCGGTGGGATCGGGCCGGGTGCAGGTCATCGAGTTGCCGGCGGTGGAGCTCGCCATCATGGTGCACGAGGGCACCTACGACGAGCTGGACCGGACCTACGGAGCCCTGGGTACGCATGTGGCCGAACGGGCTCTCGGTGTGGATGGCCCCATCCGGGAGCTGTACGTGGTCAGTCCGCTCGACGTCGAGGACGTCGGCGGCCTGCGCACGGAGCTGGGCTGGCCGGTGTTCCGGGCTGGCTGATCCAGCCGAAGGCTGCGGCCGGGAGGTTGGCTACACCGTCCACCAGCGGCGGCGGCGGGGGGTCAGGCGACCCTGTATCCCGTTGGCCATCAGGCCCGCCTGTCGCAGCCGACGGGCCGCCGGCGACGGGCCCCGCCGGCCCTCGATGGACTCGGCCGCCCACTGCAGGCCGCGAGCGAGCAGCGGGAGACCGACGAACATCAACGCCCACATGGCCAACCGCCGGCGTATACGCAGCATCCGGAACCTCCTCTACTCTCCCCCCAGGGTAGGACGGAGGGGGAGCAAGTCGGCGACGCTCCCGGCTTGGAGGTCGGTGCGTACCCAGCCACGCCCGTCCCGCCGACACGCCGGGCCGGGTGGATAGCCTCGGTGCGGTGACCACGAGGTGTCTGGCGTGACGGCTGCCGCGGCCCCGGCCGGGTCGCCGGACCGGGCGCTGGACTTCGAGCCCAGCATGTCGGCGCCCGAGACGGTGATGTGGAAAATCAGCAACGACCCCCTGCTCCGCCCGGTGGCGGGAACCCTGGCGGTGGTCGACCGGCCCATCGACATCGAGCGGTTCCGCCGGCGGGTCCGCAGTGCGGTGGCGGCCATCGCCCGGCTCCGGGAACGGGTCGCGTCCGGGCCGGCCCCATGGGATCCTCCCAGGTGGGTCGTCGATGGCGACTTCGACCTCGACTACCACCTTCGTCACGTGGCTCTGGCCGGCCGGGGAACGCTCTCCGACCTGGAGGAGATGGTGAGCCGGTGGTACGAGGATCCCTTCGACCCGGGCCGGCCACTCTGGCAGTTCGTCGTCATCGACGGCGTCGACGGCGGTCGGGGGGCGCTGTTCTGCAAATTGCACCACACCATCAGCGACGGCATCGGCCTCCTGCGCCTGTCCGAGCGCTACCTCGACCTCGAGCGAGAGCCTCCCGCCCCCGATGAGGTTGATCTCGACCGGATCATCGCGGCAGCCGGGGGCCGCCCGCCGGCCCCGGAGCCGCCCGGCTCCCCCCTCGACGCCGCCCTCCGCTGGGCCGGGCGGGCCGGATGGCCGCTCGACCTGGTGCAACAGGCCCTTGGACTCCTCGACCCCCGGCGCCTGATCGGGACGACCGGGCAGGTGCTCCAGACCCTCCGGGATGTCGCCGGCCAGCTGGAAGGCCCGGGGGAGCATCCCGGAGGCTCGCCCTTGTGGGCCGCCCGATCGGGCCGGCGGCAACTCGAGTCGCTCCGGGTCCCGTTGACCGACATCAAACAGGCCGGGACCAGGCTTGGGGGCTCGGTCAATGATGTCTTCGTCACCGGGGCGGTGAACGGGGTGATCGCCTACCACGAGCGGCATGGCGCCCCGCTGGACGGGTTGACCTTCACCTTCGTCGTCAGCCAGCGGCAGGGCCACGGCGTCGGGGGCAATTTCTTCACCCCCGTACGGGTGCATGTGCCCGTGCCGCCCGCTTCGGCCGGCGAGCGACTCCTCGCGGTTCGGGGCGCCATGGAGGCTCGCCGGGCGGCCATGGAGACCGGAGGGTCGCTGGCCAGTCTCTCCGCCTTGTCCGGACTGGTCCAGGTTTTGCCGGCATCGGTACTCAGCCAGGTGACCCGCTCGCAGGTCGCCGGGGTCGACTTCGCCACGTCCAACCTGCGGGGTGCGCCATTTCCCCTCTACGTCGGCGGGGCCCGGGTCGAGTACAACTCGACCCTCGGCCCCCTCACCGGCACGCCCTTCAACCTCACCACGCTCTCCTACAACGGCAGTCTGGATATGGGCCTGCTGGTCGACCCCGTCGCCGTCGAGGACCCGGGCGAACTGCGAATCTGCCTCGAGCAGGCTTACCTGGAGTTGTGCCGATCCCAGTGGTAGTCGGGCCCGTGGGCAGCCGGGGACCGACCGGCGGTGTGGCAGGCTCGCACTCCACACCCGTCGGACGAAGGCCGGGAGAACAAGATGCCTGAAACCTGCACCCACCTCGACGCCATCCAGACTGAGGAGGCCAGCGGCAACGGCTGTGTCGAGTGCCTGCAAACCGGAGGCCGCTGGGTGCACTTGCGCCGCTGCACCACCTGCGCCCACGTCGGCTGCTGTGACAGCTCTCCCGGCCGCCACGCCACCGCCCACTTCGGATCGAGCGGCCACCCGCTGGTCCAGTCATTTGAACCTCGCGAGGACTGGATCTGGTGCTACGTCGACGATCTGGCCTTCGAGATCGAGGGCGACCGTCCCACCCCGTCGCACACCTAGAGGGCTGCCGGTGCTCGCCGAACCGAGCAGCGGTGAGGGTGACGCGCGACACTGAGCCCATGCGTGCTGCCATCCTTCAGACCATCCCGGGACCGCTCAGCATCGAGCAGGTCACCGTCGACGGTCCCGGCCCCAACGAGGTTCTGGTCCGCACGGCTGCCGCTGGCCTCTGCCACAGCGACCTCCATTTCATGGAGGGCAAATACACCACCCCCACACCGGTCGTCATGGGCCACGAGTCGGCCGGGGTGGTCGAGGCGGTGGGCTCCGACGTGAGTTACGTGCGACCCGGTGACCACGTGATCACCTGCCTGTCGGTCTTCTGCGGGCAGTGCGAGTTCTGCCTGTCGGGACGACCGTATCTCTGCAATCGAGAGGGCACCGAAAGGTCGGCCGAGGGGCCGCCGCGACTCAGCTTCGGCGGAGCTCCGTGCGGGCAGTTCGCCAGCCTGGGCTCCTTCGCCGAGCAGATGCTGGTCCACGAGCACGGTGTGGTGAAGATCCGCGACGACATGCCCCTGGATCGGGCGGCCCTGATCGGTTGTGGGGTGACGACCGGCATCGGCGCGGTGTTTCGCACGGCCAGGGTGGAGGCCGGCAGCACGGTGGCCGTCATCGGCTGCGGAGGGGTCGGGCTCAACTGCGTTCAGGGGGCCGCCCTGGCCGGCGCCAGCCGGGTGGTGGCCATCGACACCAATGAACTCAAGCTCAAGCTGGCGGAGCAGTTCGGCGCCACCGATGTGATCGACGCTTCGCAGGGGAACCCGGTGGAGGCCGTCCGGGATCTGCTCCCGGGCCCCCGGAACGCGGCCGGGGTCGACTACGCCTTCGAAGCCATCGGTCTCAAAAGCACCGCCGAGCAGGCGTTCGCCATGCTGAAGAAGGGCGGTACGGCCACCGTGATCGGCATGATTCCCATAGGAACGAAAGTCGAGCTGGATGGTTACGAGCTGCTGAGTGAGAAGCGCCTGCAGGGTTCGAGCATGGGATCGAATCGCTTTCGCCAGGACATGCCCCGGTATATCGACCTGTATCTCGGCGGTCGGCTCAAGCTGGACGAGCTGGTGTCGGCGCGTATCGCGCTCGACGAGATCAACAGCGGTTTTGACGCCATAACCCGCGGCGAGGTGGCCCGATCGGTGGTGGTCTTCGACTGACGACACCGGTCGTCGCAGCCTGATCGGGCCGCGGCCTCGCGGGGCCGACGGCTGCCCGCCCGGCCATGGGGGCCTACAGCTGTCGGATCAGCGTGGCCTCGTAGAAGGCGATCTCCCGGGACACCGGCTGCACCGCTGGTGGCGAGGTGCCGGCCGCCCCTGCTTCCTGGGCCCGGCGGGTGAAGGCGCTGAGGTGCTCGTTGAGATCGTCCATCGACTCCCAGCGCTCCGACAGGATGGCCCGGCCCGGGTCGATGGGATCGGCCGCGATCACGTACTCCACGCAGCCCCGCTCGCCCCGAGCGATCCGCATGTTGTCTTCGCTCTGGACCACGAAGGCGTCGCGGTCGGCCGGATCCAACTGGTAGACCCCCTGCACAATCACCATTCGTCTCACTCACTTTCTTGTCGGTTGGTGGTGGCGGCGGGCAGAGATCAGCCAGCAGGCGGTGGAGCCATGGCCCCCGCCCAGAGAGTCTGAGCGTGGTCGATCACATGGCCGACGTCCTCGTCGAGGAGGTGACGCCGGCCGACCAGATCAGCGACGCACTTCTGCACCCGCTCGAGATAGCCGTCTCGATCCCCGTAGCGATCGACGATCTCCTGGGTCCCGAAGGGGACACTGCCGCCCAGGAGGTTCCACAGCTCCACCGGAAAGTTTGATCCGGGCCTCCCGGGATCAGGACGCGGCACTTCCGGATTCCAGCCGAACGAAGCGGCGAGAGGGACGGCGACATCGGGAAGCCGCACCCCACAGGTTTCGTTACCGTCCTCATCGACCGAGGCCACCAGGCAGGCCCGGGGCGGCCCGGTCACCACGGCCGGATACCGGGCGACCCCCTCCTTTGCCCCCGGACCGAGATCGATGGGCGGGACCCCGAGCAAAGCGGCGGGATCGGGCCAGACGACGCCGCCAAAGCGTTTGCTACCGGCCAGGTCGCGAAGCACGTCGGCCCGATCGCGGGCGGTCCCGTCCGCCACCCTCGGCACCTCGCTGGGCGGCGGGAGCCGGCCGCCCGTGATCCACTCGTCCAGCGCCACCAGGTGGGCTCGGTTGGCGGCCAGGACTTCGACCCGGTTGAGCCCGAGTTGGATCGGGAACCCGGCCGCGAACTCGTCGGGCATTCCGGCGGCGTGCTGCACGCCGGCATGCAGGTAGGCACGCCAGTCGTCGGCGTCAGGGATATCCCGGCCTTCGGCGGTTATGTGCACCAGCGACGCATCACCACGCCAGTATTCGGTGGCCGAGTTGGCGAAAATGGTGAGCGGAGCGTTGCCCCGCGCTCGGGCCGGGGCGAACAGGCCGTCCTCCGGCGAGAAAGGCGGGAGGTAGGCGAAGCCCAGCGAGTTCATGGTCGAAGGCTGGGCGCTGCGATTGTTGAACTCTCCCCGCCGCCCACCGGCGATGTGGCAGAGCACCCCGTCGAAGAGGCGCGACCCGTCCTCGGCGCTGTTCGCGGTATCGAAGACGAACTGGCGCAGCCAGCGCCCGCTCTGTGAGCTCCCGGTGCTCAGCACGCGGTCGAAACCCATGGTGGAGCGCAGATAGGAGACCCCGTCCCGGACGGCGGCCAAGCCGGCGCCCGCGATCGGGCACCGACCGGTCGTGTAGATGACCTCGTAGTAGCGCCGGGGCGCGAACCCGCCTTCGAGCCAGATGTGCTCGGGGTCGGGGACGGGCGATCCGTCGACGTCCCGCCCGAAGCACCACCGGGCCCGGTCGATTCGCTCCCGGGGACCGTTGAACCAGTCGCGGACCGTCAAGGTGGCGTCGGCTTCGTCGAGGTCGGCGGCGGTCAGCGCCTGGAAGCGACCCATCCACGGGCCCACCTGGTCGGCCAGCCGGTGATGGGGCTCCCGGGCCAGCGGCAGAAACTCGAGGCGGGCCGCACTCCGGAGCGGTTCTCCGTCGAGGTTGACCGCTTCGGGCACGTCGATGCCCACGACACCGGGGCGCCGCTCGACATCCCACTGCCATCCCACCCAGGCGACCGAGATGCCGCGGCGGAGGACGAAGGCATCGCCAGGGTCGATCCGCCCGTCAGGTAGCGCTCCGGCCCGCACCCCCCAGCTGAGCGGCAAGCTGGTCACCAGGCCACGATTGGCGACGACGAAGAGCAAGCCGGTCGCACGGCCGTCAGCGGGGCGGACCAGCATGACATCCGCTTCGAGGCGAACCAGGCCGTCGGGATCTCTGCGGGCCCGGTCCAGGTCGACCACGAAGGCATTGGCGGGACGGTCCGGATCGAGGGCGACCGTGGCCACGGCCTGCACTTGCTCGAACTCCCTGGCCAGGTCAGCACCATCCACCCGGTAAGGCGTGACGGACTGGACGTCGAAACGCTCGATGGTCACCGTCGCGGACTCTACAGGAGTCGGGAAAGTCCGACGGAAACGGCATGGCCGTCGGCAATGGCGGGGCGCGACAAGATGAGGAAGTGGCTGATGGGCCGAACGATCCCGGGACCGGCAAGGCCGGAAGCGGCGACGACGACGAGGAGCCCGATGTGCGGTTCTCCTACGCCAACGAACGAACGTTCCTGGCGTGGATCCGCACGTCGCTCGGCCTCGTCACCGCCGGCCTGGCGATCACCCAGCTCCTGCCGCCATTCCATCTGGCCGGGGGGCGCAAGCTGATCGGATTGCCACTGATCGCCCTCGGGGTGGTCGTGGCCCTCTACAGCTTCAGGAACTGGCAGGAAAACGAGCGGGCCATGCGACGGGGCCGGGCCCTGCCGAAGTCGGTCCTGCCGCAGATCTCGGCCGTCGTGGTATCGATCGTGGCCGTGATCGGGCTGGTCCTGGTCATCTGGGGAGGCTCGGCCAAATGAGCCACTACGAGGCCGACTCCCGTGATCCCGGACTGGCCGCCGAGCGCACCGACCTGGCCTGGAATCGCAGCGGCCTTTCTCTGATCGCGTGCGGCGCGGTGGTGATCCGCGGCCTGGCCAACACGCCGGTCGCCGCTGGCAATGTGGCCGTCGGCGCCTGCATTCTGTCCCTCGGCGTCCTCACCTGGGCGCTCGGGTCGTGGCGACTGGCCCACGCCCGGGCGCGCGGACCCCGCCGGACCACCGCGGGGGATCTGCTGCCGGTCTCGCTCGGGGCCGCCGCCATCGGGGTGTCCGCCCTGGTGCTCTGTATCGTTTCGCCGACCTGATCAATCGACGGGCCGGTCCTGACCGGACGCGCCCAGCTTGGCGGCGAATGGGACGCTCCGCCGTCAGGACGTGGACCCGGTCCAGCGCGCCGCCCGACGGACGACCTCGGAAAACGGGCGGTCGGTATCGAAGCTGGGCTCGCGGGGCAGGTCCAGGACCCGCTCGCCGATCCCGTTCCGTTGCACCTCGTTGGTCCCGCCGGCGATTCCGGACATGCGCCCGTTGAGGTAATTGACTGCCGCGTTGGCCCCTTCGGAGTCGTCATCGCTCCAGGCGACGGCTGCACCCCGACCGATCTCCATCCCGATCCGGGCCCGTTCGGCGCTGAAGACCCCCGAAGCCAGCTTGCCGTAGGCCGCGATCCCGGCCGGGTCGGCCGCCCGCGCCCGGGTGAGCAACGCCACTCGAGTGAGCAGTTCGGAGCGAACGAAGTCATTGATGTGCGCTCTGGCAATGAGCTGGCGAATGCTCGGGTCGCGCTCGCGGTCGAGGCGGCGAGCCAGCTCGACGAGGTCGGGAGCGAGCCGGCGAGAATGCCGGCCGGCGGCGACGCCGGCGCGCTCCCCGCCGCCCCGTTCGAAGACCAGCATGGTCCGTGCCGCCGACCAGCCTTCATCGACATCACCGATCACGTCTTCTTCGCTCAGCTCGACGTCGTCGAAGAATTCCTGGCAGAACTCGGCGTCCCCGTTGATCTGGCGAATGGGCTGCACGGTCACGCCGGGCTTATCGGTCTTGACCGCGAACCAGGTCAGGCCCCGATGCTTCGGTACGTCCCAGTTGGTACGGGCCAGGCACATCCCGTAGTCGGCGTAATAAGCCCCGCTGGACCAGATCTTGGACCCGTTGAGGATCCAGCGGTCACCGTCTTTGGTGGCCCGGCTCTGGATTCCGGCCAGGTCAGACCCGGCGACCGGCTCCGAGAAGAACTCGGCCCAGAGCTCGTCACCGGCCAGGATGGGCGGGATGTGGCGATGAAGGAACTCAGGCGAGGCGTGCACGAGCATGGTCGGGCCGCACATCTCGAAGGTCACACTGCCGGCGGCGCCCAGGTCGGGCAGGCGGTAACGGATGGCTTCCTCGTTGAAGGCCCGCTCATGCGCGGGGGTGAGCGCCTGGCCGCCGTATTCCCTGGGCCAGGTGATACCGGCAAAGCCACCCTCGTACAGTTTTTTCTGAATGGCTCGCTCGACAGCCATCGCCTCGGGCGTCCGACCTCGCCGGATGGGCGGCGACACCCCCTCCTCCGGGGGTCGCTTTTCCAGGTTGGCTTCCAGCCAGGCCCGAGCCCGCTGCCGAAAGTCCTCGACGCTGATGGCGCCCTCGTGCTGGGTGGTGTCCGTCATCAGATGGTCGCCCTTCTACAGTCCGTGAAGAGTACAGATGCGCTCGCGGTGCCAGGCCGGCTCTCCATACAGCATGGAGTCGGTTGTCAGCCGGCGCATGTAGAGATGCTGGTCGTGTTCCCATGTGTAGCTGATGCCACCGAACACCTGCCAGCAGGCCTGGGCCAGGTCGATTGCACTGTCGCCCGCGAACGCCTTGGCGATGCTCGCCACCTCGGCCCCGTTGGCGTCCCGACCGACCGCGGCGGCGGCCGCATCGGCGGCGGCCTTGCTGGCCTCGAGCAGGAGGCTGGTGTCGGCCAGCAGGTGTTTGATGGCCTGGAAGGAGCCAATCGGGCGAGCGAAGGCGGTGCGGGCCTTGGCGTAGTCCAGCGCCATTTGGAAGTCGTGATCCATGGCGCCGACCATCTCCGCCACGGTCAGAACCAGAGCGACCTGCAGTTGGCGGTCGACGGCGCCATCCGCGCCGCCGGGCGCACCGACCAGGGCGGCTTCGGGCACCTCTACCCGGTCAAAGCGCACCTGGTAGAAGCGCCGAGTGAGATCAAGACTTTTCAGGCGTTCGATGTGCACACCGGGCGTTCCCGCCGGCACCAGGAACTGCGTCAGACCCTCATCCGAGGATGCCGTGACCAGAAAGAAGTCGACCAGCGGCGCATCCTGCACCAATGACCCGACGCCCTGCAGCACGAAGCCCTGACCTCCCGCCGCGCCGCGCACGGCCTGCCCGGCATCCCAGCCTCCGGTGGGCCCGGCCACGACCCAGGCCGCCAGACTCTCGCCGGCGGCCAGGGCCGGAAGCAGCTTGGACCGCTGGTCGTCGCTGCCGGCCCGGGCCAGGGCGTCGGCCACTACGTTGGTGGGAACGAACGGACCGGGCTGGAGGACGCGACCCCGCTCGGTGGCCACGACGGCCGCGTCGCTCAGACCGGCGCCTGAGACACTCCCGCCGCCGAACTCCTCCGGGACCAGCATGGCGAACCAACCCAGCTCCCCTGCTTGTCGGACGTAGTCGCGGCCAACCCCCGACTCGGAGTCCGCCAGTTGCCGAACCGTCTCGAGCGGGCAACTCTCTCGGATGAACCGCTCGGCCGTGGCGCGGAGTAGTTCCTGATCGGTACTCAGGGGAATGTCCACGGCGCCCATTCCAGCGCCGGGTGGCCTGAGTTGTCCAGTGAGCCGAGCCGCACCTGAGCGCGATACTGCGCAGCGGAGGATCGCCAATGGCCCCCGGTGCGATGGCGGAATCAGCGAAGGACCCGACCGCGGTCTTTGCGGCAGACGATCGAGGCGTGACCGGCCGGCGCGCCAGGGTGTCAGGACGACTCGGCCGCTATCGGCCGGGGCTGTCTTCGGTCGCCGGGCCGGTACGGCTGCGGCCACGGCCCCCCGAGGGCCATAACCGGCGCCGACCCGCTTCGACCTGGCATTGGGGGATCCCCGGGCGGCGGGCGGGTGGCGCGTATTCTCTGCAGGCACGTGTGGTTCGTGCCGTTCGTCCGGCCGACGCCGGAGAAAGGTTGACCGATGATCAGCGCGACGTCGTATCCATTGCTGGACGCCTTCTTGACCATGCTCTGGATCTTCCTGTTCATCATCTGGATCTGGCTGCTGATCATGATCTTCGGCGACATCTTCCGCAGCCATGACCTTGGCGGTTGGGGGAAGGCCGTCTGGGTCATCGGCATCATCATCTTTCCGTTCCTCGGAGTGTTCCTGTACCTGATCGTGCGGGGCGGCAAGATGCAACAGCGCCAGGTCCAGTACGCCCAGACTCAGGAAACCGCGTTTCGGGATTACGTGCGGGAAACGGCCACGTCCACCGGCGGTACCGCCGACGAGCTGGCCAAGCTGGCGGACCTCCGGGACCGCGGCGTCATCAGCGAAGAGGAGTTCTCCCAGCAAAAGGCCAAGGCCCTGGGCGGGTGAGCCCTGGGCGGGTGAGCCCCCGACGGGGAGGATGAGTGTCGGCATGGCGGGTGGTCGTGCCTTAGCATGGCCCGCACGCTTACCTTCATGGCGGTACACGCCCACCCCGACGACGAATCCTCGAGCACCGGCGGGGTGCTGGCCCAGTACGCCCGGGAGGGCGTCCGTACGGTTGTCGTCACCTGCACCAACGGTGAGCTCGGAGATGGTCCGGGCCACGTCAAGCCTGACGAAGATGGCCACGACGAGGACGCGGTAGCCGGGGTCCGGCTGGCCGAGCTCGACCAGGCCTGCGACATTCTTGGCGTCAGCGCTTCCGAACGCCTCGGCTATCACGACTCCGGAATGCCGGAATGGCGGCACCGCCACCGCGAGGACGTGTTCTGCAATGTGCCGGTGGAGGTGGCGGCCGACCGGCTGATCTCGCTGTTCGAGCAGTATCAGCCGGACGTGGTCGTCACCTACGCCGACAACGGGGGTTACAACCACCCCGACCATCTGCATGCCCACGACATCACGGTGGCGGCGGTGGAGCGAAGCCGGATCCCGGCGAAGCTCTACTACATCGCCCGCCGCCGGCAGGACTTTCAGCGCCTCCGGGAGGCCATGCGCGCTCACGGCCTGGAGCCCCCCAATCAACCGCCCCCGGACCCCGAGCGCATGGCGCGCATCCAGGAGCAGATGGAAGCGCTCGAGAAGCGGATCACGACCTCGGTGGACATCAGCGCCGTCCTCGACCTGAAGCGGGCCGCCCTGATGGCCCACGCCAGCCAGCTCGACGAGTCGTGGTTTTCGAAGATGCCACCTGAACTGTTCGTTGAGTTCTTTCAGGAGGAGTCTTTTATCCGGGCCTTCGACACCACCGGGGCACCCCTACCTGAAGACGACCTCTTCGCCGGGCTTCGGCAGGACGCGGGTTCAGCGTCCCGCACCGGTTTCGGCTGGGCCAGCTAACCGCTTTCGAAGCCGGCGTCACCCGGCCAGGGGCGACGAGGGCGGTGGGGGCGGTGGCGGTGGGGCCGGGCCGGCGGGGACCGGGGGCGGGGGGCCGGGGGCGGTGGGGGCCGGCGGGAGTTCCCGGGCAATTCTCAGGCCACCGGCGACTTCTGGTAGTTTCATTCACTTCTGGTGGAAAAACTACATCTGGTGTACTTTTCCCACCATAAGTGAGGTGAGTCGGGCAAAAGTCGGGGGCCAAGCGGCGCCCGTACTGACACCCCTGACGTCACGGCGCCCGCGGCCCGGGCCGGACTGGGGCGCCCGGGTGGGCGGCGCCCTCTCCCCCTTTGCTCAGTGCCGGCGGAGCGGTTGGTCACCGACGGCGGGCAGGTCCTCCACCTCCTGCTTGGTGATGTTGAGCCGGATGCCGTCATCGACGCTCACCACCGAGGCGATGGGAATGGCGACCTCCTTCCGACCCCAGAGATGCCCCTCCTGGAGCAGGACGTGGGTCACGTGCCGGGTCTGGCCATCGACGACCAGACCCTCGACGTGTCCGATGCGCCCATCGGTGGCGTGGACCCGGTCACCGCGGCGGACGGCGACCTCATTCACCGGCAGGGTGTCGAAGGTGACCGGCACGGAGGCGTTGCCCCCGTAGTAGGGCCAAGCCAGCACGTCCTCCTCGCCATAGCCGGGATAGCCCTCGACGCCCGGCAGGAACTGGGTGGTCTCCGCCGACTCGAGGGCGTGGAGATCGGCGGTCGAACAGCGCAGCTGCAGGCCCCCCGCTTTCGACGACTCGACCAGATCGAGCGGCACCAGCTTGCCGAGCCCGCTCCGGTGTTTGGGCTCGACCACCACGTGGGTCACGGCCTTGGCGACGGGATCGATGACGACCCGGATCACTTCGCCGCACACCCCGTCGGTACAGGTCGCCTCGGCCCCGATCGTGAACTCCATCGACTCCATGGCCACCTCCCGGCGCGTTTGCGACGCGCTCGACCCTAGCGGGCCGGGCCCGAGGCCCGACGGTCGTGAAACCGGACGAAGGGGCGCCTAGCTCTGACCCCTTGAGGCACCGGGGGCGGCTAACCGGCGCCCCGGCGAGCCAGCGCTCCCGGTACCCGCCGCGCCGGCGGCGACGGCCGGGCCGGCGCCCGGAACGACGTCCAGCTGCGGACGTCGGCGAGCAGCAGCCGGAGGCGAGGGAACCGTGGCACCGGGCGGGACGGATCGGACCGAGGCGGTGCGGCGGCGCGGCGGACGTCGCACTGCTGCTGATCGATGAGGGCTTGCAGGATCCACGGACTCTGATACATGCCTTCCACCTCCTGGAGACGAGCCAGCCGTATACCCGCGACCCTACGAAGCCATGCGGACAGGATCGGTCCGCATGACCTGTCAAACTTCATCGGTGTCGGATGCCGCGGCGAGGCTGCTGCGCCTGCTCGGGCTGCTGCAGCGCCGATCTCGCTGGAACGGCCTCGACCTGGCCGAGCAGCTTGCGGTAACGCCACGCACCCTCCGGAGGGACGTCGATCGATTGCGCACCCTCGGGTACGTGGTCGACTCCGCCCCCGGCCCCGACGGGGGATACCGGCTCCAGGCCGGGACCGACCTGCCACCTCTGCTCCTCGACGACGACGAGGCGACGGCCATGGCGGTCGCCCTGGGTTGGTCCGCCGGGAGCGCCCTCTGGGGTATCGAGACGCCGGCGCTCAGCGCCTTGACCAAACTCGACCGGCTATTGCCCGGGCGGGTCCGGGCCCAGGTGGCAGCGGTCCGGGCCAGTACGGTGGCCCTCAGCCGGCCCACGGAGGCCCTGCCGGCCGATCGGCTCGTTCCTCTGGCCCGGGCGTGCGAGTCCCAGCAACTGGTCCGTTTCCCCTATGGCGCAGCCGACGGCCGGCGCAGCGAGCGGCGGGCCGAGCCGTACCGGCTGGTGGCCACCGAGCGTCGCTGGTATCTCCTCGCCTTTGACCTGGACCGGCAGGATTGGCGGACCTTTCGGGTCGACCGCATGGAAGCGGTACCGGAGATGACCGGCCATACGTTTGTGCCCCGCCGGCTAGCCGATCCCGCCGGGCTGGTCGCCGACGCCCTCAACACGGCCCCGTACCGCTACCAGGCGGTCGTCAGGATCGCCGCTTCGGCGGGGGAGGTCGAGTTGCGGATGCCTCCGACCGTCGGCCAGGTGCAGCCCGCGGGCGACGGCGAGGCGATTCTGAGGATGGGAGCCGATGACTTCGAGTGGTTCGCAGGCCGCCTGGTGGGCCTCGGCCTGCCGTTTGAGGTCCTCGAACCGAGCGCCCTCCGGGAGCATTTCCGGGCCCTCGGCGCCACCATTCAGGACGCCCACGGGGCCCCCCGCCCACCGGATGGAATGTCCTCGCGGTCGGAACCATCACCGTGGCGATCATGAACGCGAGCAGGCCATAGCCGGAAAACAGACAGTAGAAACGCCGGCTAGCACGGGGGCGAATACAGGATTCACCCGAGTCCGGTCCCTTCAGCGGCCGCGTCATCCTTCCGCTCAATCTCTGGAGAAAGGGGTATCCGAAATGCTCGCACCGGCATCTTTCTCCTCAGACAAACCGATCGTCGCCTTCCCGATCAGCAAGTCGGAAGCCAGCCGGGCGGGGGCGGCTTCCGGGCCGTCACGTCGTCGTAGCCAGGCCGGTGCACTCAATGGCGCGTGCATCGATCCTGGACGGCGGCGTGACGGCCGAGGTCCCGTTGCAGGCGGCGCGACCAGTGGGCTGCCTGCGAACTCCACGCCGGAAACTCGGTGCACAGGTACGCCTGGCATCCAGGCTTCTCGGCCCGCGAGCCTCGGGAGTCGAGTTTCTGGCCTCGCCACCAAGCGACATAGAGTTCGTGATTGTGACCGATCGCCCTCTGCCCGCGCCGCGGCCCAAGGACTGTGAACTCTGTGAAGCGGCCCGGATCACCCCGTGGTTCCACGAGGATGACGTGTGCTGGATCGCCGAGTGCGAGATCTGTTACGTGCCCATGGTGGTCTGGCGTCACCACGGGACCGAGCCCCCGACCGATCACTTGAGCCACATGCACGCACACCTGGCGCGGGTCGCGGCCGAACAGCTCACCGTCGAGCACTACGTCGACGACAACATGCGCAATATCCCCGACCATTATCACGCCCATGCCCGCCCCCGCGGCGGTTTCTTCGGCCATGGGTTCCGGAAGACCCCCGGTGCCTGATCCTCAACAGCGGCGGGCGGATACCGTTGAGCGCCTCCAAGGCGGGAACATCTCGGGCGGGATCGTTCGCGTCGGTGGCACGGTACGTCGTCCGACCGGGCCCTGGACCCCGTCGGTGCATGCGCTCTTGAGGCACCTGGAACAACGGGGATTCACGGGCGCACCGAGGGTGCTCGGTATCGACGGCGAAGGCCGCGAGATGGTGGAGTACCTACCCGGCGAGGTTCCCTGGCCAACCGCCCACCACCGTCTGCTCGGTTCGGTGGAAACGGTGGCCCGGATGGGCCGTCTCCTGCGCGCCTTTCACCACGCGGTCGCGGACTTCGATCCGGGGGAGGATGCCATCTGGCAATTCCCCGAGATGGCCGCGGACGCCATGGCCTACGCCGACGAACGCGGCTTGATTGTTTGCCACAACGATCCGACGGCATGGAACCTGGTTATCGGTGACCAGCGCTGGGCCTTCATTGATTGGGACGCGGCCGGGCCTCGTCCCGCGATCTGGGACGTCGCCTATTGCGCCATCGGGGTCATCCCGATCTCTCCCGACACGGCTGCGGCGGGCTGGCCTGGTCCAGTCCCGGTGGTCGAGCGCCTGACTGCCCTGGCTGCCGGCTATCGACTCGACCGCCACGACCGGCAGCGATTGCCGGATGTGATCGTGGCCCGCATCCGCAGCAGCTATGGACACCTGCAGCGCCGCGCCGAGGCCGGTATCGCCCCGTGGGACACCCTGTGGCGGTCCGGACACGGAGAATCATGGGGGCGGATGCTGGAGTTCGCCGAGTCGTACGCGCCATCGTGGGTCGCCGGGTTGCCCCACAATTGACCGCTCCCTAACCCGCGCTGCCCCCCGGACCCCAACAACTGCCGGTAGCATCGGATAGATGTGCCGGCCCCCCGCTGTGGAAGTAACTGAAATCGCGTCATGACCACGCGGGTTGGGTCGTCGAGTGCCTCCGACCCCGAAGCAGGTCTCCGGCGGCTCGGCAAGGACCTCCAGACGCGAGCCGATCGGAAACCAGGCCCGACCTCTTCCGGCGCGGGCAAGCAGCGGCGTACCCTCATCGGCCGGAGGCGCTGGCCCCGCCGAGCCTTGATCGCCGCCAACATCTTCACCGCCCTGGCCATCCTGGCGGCCGGGTCCGCGTACGGGTACGTCGAGTGGAGGCTGGGGGAGATCCAGCGCATCCCGGTGCTCGGGCTTCATGTCCCGGGCAGCAGCTCCCAGAGCAAGTCCACTGGATCTTCGGCGCCGCCCTTCACCATGCTCGTGATCGGTTCCGACACGCGCGCCATCAATGGCGGCAACCAGTTCGGCGGTACGACGGACGTTCAGGGCCAACGATCCGACAGCATCATCCTGGTGCGGGTAAATCCGAAAAGCCGCGCCCTGGCCTTGATGTCCATTCCCCGCGACACGCTGGTGGCCGTTCCGGGCTACGGCACGACCCGCATCAACACCGCCTTCAACAGTGGAACTCCCTCCCTGCTGGTGAAGGTCCTCGATCAGGACTTCGGGATCCAGATCAATCACGTCGTCGTCTTCAACTTCGACACCTTCGAGGCGGTCGCCAATGCAGTTGGGGGAGTGGGGCAGTACTTCCCCACGCCGGCACGGGATCTCTTTTCCAACCTCAATGTTCCAGCCGCCGGCTGCGTCAACCTCTCCGGGACGCAGGCATTGGCGTTCGTCCGGTCACGTGAGTACCAGTACTACCTCAACGGGCAATGGAATTATCAGCTCTATCCCGAGAGTGACCTGGCCCGGATCCAGCGTCAGCAGGCGTTCGTCAAGGCCCTGGCCCGAAAGGCCAAGCAAGTGGCGCCCACCAATCCGATTGCGCTCAACAACATCATCGCCGGCGTCACCAAGAATCTGATCGTCGATTCATCGTTCAGCAACTCGCTGCTGCTCTCGCTGGCGCAGGATTTCCGATCGGCGAACCTCTCGACCATACCCTCCTACACCTACCCAACCACGAACTCGGTGGCGGTGCCGGGCGCCCTGGATCCCGAGACCCAGCAAGGCGCGGCCGTGGTCCAGCAATGGCTCAGCGTGGGCCAGCCTCCGGCGCCGCCGGCCAAGGCCCAGGCCAGTCAGACGCCGGCACCGATCACGGTCAACCCGGCCTCGGTGAAGATCGAAGTGCTCAACGGGAGCGGCATCGGCGGGCAGGCGGGCCTGGCCGGGCAGGACCTTTCCCAGCTCGGTTACCGGGCCACCGTGTCCGGGGACGCGCCCAACTTCGGGCTCGCCACCACGGAGATCGAGTACGCGCCGGACTCGCTTGCTGCGGCCAAGCAACTCCAGGGTCAGCTGATCGGGGGGGCGACCCTGGTCAAGGACCCGGCCCTCGCCCCCACTACCTACAACCTCGAGGTGGTCACGGGCCAGAGCTTCACAGGGGTCAAGAGCTCGGCGGGCGCCACGGCTGCCACGTCACCCCCGACCACTGCCGCGATCACGACGACAACTCTCGCCAGCGCCGCCTACGGGGGAACCCAGACGGTGAATGCGGATTCATCGTCGGTGTACAACGGCGTTTACATCCCGCCGGGACTCACCGCGGGGCAGACACCGAAGACCTGCGGGGAGTAAACGCCGGACCCTGGCCCGACTCTTCTGCGACCGGGGCAGGCTCCCGCGACGGCGCCGCCGGGCCTGGGGCTGGACCGGCCTGAGGTGTCGTGAGCTGTCCGAAACTGTCGTCAGGTGAGCCGGCGGGCATGGCCGGACACGCTTACATAAGCTAACCAAAGCATGTCTTCTCTCGACACCGGTATCGGACGCCAGGGCGGCGGCCATCCGGCGGCCCCCCTGCCGGTCCGAACCGGGCCGACCGACCAAGCGAGCCCGGCGGTCGATGCCGGCGAACCCCACCCCCGACGGCGCCTGGTCTTCGCCATCGTCTCGCTCGGGCTGTTCATGGCCGCGGTGGACAGCACGATCGTGGCCACCGCTCTCCACCCGATCGGCCAGTCGCTGCATTCCACCATCAACTGGACGGCCTGGACCGTGACCATCTACCAGCTCGGGCAGATCATGGCCATGCCGCTGGCGGGCAAGATCTCCGACCAGTTCGGGCGGAAGCGGGTGTACGTGCTGTCTGCGGTGGTCTTCACCACCTCATCGCTGGCCTGCGGGCTGTCCACCAGCATCTACATGCTGGTGGCGTTCCGGCTGGTCCAGGCCATGGGAGGTGGGGCCTTCATGCCCTCGGCATCGGGCATCGTGGCTGACCACTTCGGTCGGGACAGGGACAAGGCGCTCGCCATGTTCACCAGCATCTTCCCGATCGGCGGCATCGTCGGCCCGGTATTCGGTGGCCTGATCGCCCAGGACTGGAGCTGGCGGGGCATCTTCTTCGTCAACGTTCCGATCGGCGCAGCCTTGATCATCCTGGCCGTCAAGTACCTGCCGAAGGGCGTCCGCCGGCCGGCGGCCAGCCTCGATGTAAGGGGGGTCATCCTGCTGGCGCTCTCGATCCTCTTCGGCATGCTGGCCGTCACCACCCTCGGGACCGCCGGGGTGCGTCCGTGGGATCCCCGCTGCGCCGTCCCGTTTGCGGCCGCGTGTGGCCTGGGCGCCGTCTTCCTGCGGCACTCTCGGCGCATTCCCGCTCCGTTTATCCCCTTGCGGCTGCTCCTGGGCCGGAGCTTCCTGGTCATGAACATCGTGAATGTCCTGTTCGGCACCGCCGTGCTCGGCTTCAGCGCCCTGGTCCCGCTCTACGCCCAGAATCGCTACCACCTGCCGCTGGCCAGCGCGGGCACGCTGCTCACCGCCCGGGCCATCGGGACGGTCTGCGTGGCCGGACTGGCAGCCATGATGCTCCGGCGCACCGGCTGCCGGCTGCCGATGGTCGTCGGGTTCAGCGCCATCGCCTTCGGCCTCGTCATGCTGGCCATCGAGGCGCCGGGCGTGCCGCCGTACCTGTGGTTGGCGGGCTGGTCGTTGCTTACCGGTCTCGGAATGGGCGTGTCCATGCCGGCCACCAACAACGCCACGCTGCAACTGGCGCCGGACCAGGTGGCCCAGATCGCCGGGTTGCGCGGCATGTTCCGGCAGTCGGGGGGCATACTGAGCGTGTCCATCACCACCGCCCTGCTGGCGCGCAGCAGTAATCCCGGCCTCACCCAGGCCTACACCTTCCTGGCCGAAGCGGCCCTCATGCTCGTCATGGTCGGCCTGGTCTTCCTGGTCCCGGACCACAAGGGCCGCTGGTAACTCCGGCGGGGTCTTCCTGGCCCAGGTCCGAGCCGGGAACCGCCTGCCGGTAGCGTGGCAGCTCATGGCCGCGAAGTCACTCGAGGACCGCGTCCGCGCTATCTGCCTGGCGCTGCCGGGCACCACCGAGCGACAGAGCCACGGCTCGCCGGCCTTCTTTGCCGGGAAGCAATTCGTGATGCTCTGGCCTGAAGGCCACCATGACCACGACTTTCCTCACCTGTGGTGTGCCGCACCGCCCGGCGCCCAGGCCCATCACGTGGCGGCCGATGCCGATCGCTTCTTCCGGCCGCCCTACGTGGGCGGGCGGGGCTGGGTGGGGGTCCGTCTCGACGGCAATGTGGACTGGGACGAGCTCGCTGAACTCTGCGAGGAGGCGTTTCGCAGCATCGCCCCCGGGAAGCTGGTGGCCGCTCTGGACGACGCTCAGGGCCGGGGCTAGGGCGGCCGGTCGGAGCGGGCCGGGCGGGCGGCCGAGCCGGCCGGCCGAGCCGGAACGGGCGGGCGGGCCGAGCCGGAACGGGCGGGCGGGCCGAGCCGGTGCGGCCCCGGCTACACGACCGGTGCCTGACCGCTTTGACTCGGCTTCATCTCCGACGGCGGTTCCGACGGCGTCGACCCTCCGTCCGGCGGCGCCTCCCCGCCCAGTCGGGATCGCCCGAGACGGTGCAACCACCACTCGTAGGCGATCAGGAGGACGGCGATGACCAGGAACCCGATCCACGAGACGGGCAGGACGAGCACGAGCAACGCGGCCACTGCCACCCCGACGATGCGCAGCAAGTCCAGGTGAGCCCGCACCCACTCGATGGTGCGGTCGTCACGGGCGTGACCCGAGATGGCGACCACCAGGTTCCAGCCCTCGCGGGCCCAGTGGGTGACGAGCACTCGCAGGGATCGGGCCCACCCGTAGGGCCCAGTGACCAGGGCCGCCAGGAACACCACAATCAGGCCGACAAGGAGCCAGCGGCTGATGCTGAAGTACTGGTGGAACAGGTGGGTGAGGATGGCCCGGCGGGCGCCTTTGTTGGCTGGCTGACCGCTGTTGATGAGAGAGGTCCCGCTGTTGATCAGAGAGGTCGAGAGCCAGTCCACCACCCGGCGGATCACGACCAGGCCGAGCAGGCCGCCGACACAGAGTTGCAGGAGGGTGCGACGGCGCCGCCGGGACACCCACAGGGCCCCGGCCGCCACCACCGCGGTGAGGACAAGGAGCAGCACCATGATCCCGTTGAAGGCCCGCACGGCGTGACGGGCCTGGGTCAGCTTGTCCTCGGGAAAGAGCGGAATCTGTCCACAGGTGTTCGAAACCGGCCGATTCAGGGCGGCGCCGATCCGCTGGCACGCGGCGGCGGGGACCTCGTTGGCGCTGATCGACGGCAGCTGGACCGGCTTGCCCACCACGCCCGAGATGAACCCCTCCAGATTCTGCAGGGCGGCATCGAAGAGAGGCACCAGGTTGAGCACGACCTGACCGTTGGTCGTGGTGATCGCCTTGCTGTCACCGTTGAGCACCGACAACAACTGGGTGTGGGCAAAGTCCACGGCTTGCTTCCACAAGGTCTGGAACTGGTCCGACTGCAGCGCCCGGGTCACCCCGTCCTGCACGTACCCTCTCGCCGCGTTGGTGATGGGTCCGGCCAGGAAGTCGGCCCTGGGAGGCAGGGCGTTTTTCACGATCTGCTCAGGGTTGAGGCTGGTAAAGATCTGGTCGGTGATGGTGACCGCCACCGCGGAAGTAACGGCCGGATCGGTCCCGATCGGTATCACCGTCTTCTCGAAGCCTCGGTCGGTCAAGACCACATAGTGAGCCCACGTCACCACGTAGCTGAGCGGCAGGAGAATGGCGAAGAGGACCACCAGCACCCCGGCCACGATGCGACGGGTCCTGCCCCCCCGGGGGCCCCGACGGCCCCCCTGGGCGTCCCGACCAGGCTGTTGATCGGTCGCGAGGGCTGTCGTCGCAGCCCCGGTCTCCGCTCCGCCAGGGCCGGCGGGTGGTCGATCGGAGACGGGCTCCGCCGCCGGTCCCCCACTGATGTCTACGGAGTGATCGGGGGAAGGAGCGACTTCGCCCGTCGCGTCCCGGCCCCCTGAATCGCCCCCGGGGTCCACCGATGGCGTTGTCTCACCTTCGCCGGGCTGAACGGACATCACCTGGTCCTAAAGTCGGCAAATCGTTCCTGCATTCTGACACAGCCTGGCTCGGGGCGCGGCCCTGAGCCTCGCCCGGTCCGGGTGAAACGGGGATGTGCCTTTCGGCTCTGGTTGGTGAGTGTCGACGACCCATCCTGGGTCAGGCGGAAAACTGGGCGCCGCGCTCTGCCACACCATCGTGGCCTTCGAGGTGGACCGGATCGATCCGATCCGATCGGAGGGCTGGAGTGTTCTGGTCGTGGACCCAGCCGAGCCGGTTGCGGCCTCGGGCCTGACGCCCGGGTCTGCGGTCCCGACGCCATGGGCGGGCGGGTTCCGGCCGCATCTGGTGCCGCGTCCGCCCCGAGGTGACCTCGGGCCGGCGGGTCGTCCGCTCTTGCGCCCAGCCCGACCACGGACCTCCGCCAGAGGTGCACGCGTCCGGCGCGGCCCCTTGATCGAGGCCCGCCCGCGGTGAACGTGGCCGCCCTCGAGGACCTGCGTGGTCGGGTGGGTCGCCTGGCCGAGGACCTACCTGAGATCGCCGAGCTACGCCATCATCGTGTCAAGGGCAGGCGTCGTGGTGGTCGACGCCAAGCTGCGCCCGGCTCCGACCGGCGCCGACCACGACCCGACGGTTGGCCCTCTTCGATGACCCGGGCTCCGGCTAGGACCTGAAGATCTCCAAAAGTCGCCCGCAGGTCGTCACGGCATCTTGCAGCCGTTGCGCCGATGCCGAAAGACCCGGAGCCCGTCGGCGCTCGTGCTCGTCGACCAGGCTCAGACCCCTGGCAGGGCCAGGACGTCCCTCACGGTCTTCATCACGCCGGAAGGCGCTCCCTCCAGGTTGAGGTGATACCGAATCACCACCCTGAGATACGCGATCCGCCAGCCATCTGCTACCCGGCGCATGCGATGCTGGTACGTTCCGAATGAACTGTTGATGCCCGGCACGAAGTAATAGGCAAAGGTCGTCGCCTCATCACCATCGAGCTCGATCTTCATGCTGTTGCCATGGTGGGCCCCATTGACCCACTCGGAGCCGGGCCTTGGGGTGACGCCAAGCAGTGAGCTGTACCACTCGACAATGGCTTCCCGTCCCTCGAAAATGCCATCTCTCTCGTCGCTTACCCCGATGATCTCGACCGTCGCGTCGTCCGTAAACACTTGGCCAAAGGGCCTCCAGTTCCCGGAGTCGAGGTTAAACAGGTAGTCGCACCATGTTCGTCTGATGGCCTCGTAATCCTCCAGGCGCTGTATTCGTGCTTCGAGGCTCTCGGCCATCTCCAAACCTCCAGTAATTTTCGTGCCGCACGAGTGGATTTCTGGCGGCGGTTATCTCATCAAGATCCTCGGCCAGCCAGTTGTTCCGCCACAACGTCAGAGAATCTTCCTGTCATCGTCACTTGGTCCGACCATCCGGCCCTTGCAGAGGAACCCCCGTCAGGCGTCCGGGCGGCACCTACCCCGGCGGCAGCACCCGATCGTCCTGGAGGCGGCGGAACCACTTGACGAACATGTCCTCAGTGTCAATACAGTCATGAAACCCCGCCTGGCGCACGGCGATGGTGCTGTTGAGGATCGGGCCGGGGTCCGGGCCGGGTCGTCGACGTCCGCTCAGCTGGGTGTCCGCGTAGACGATGGAATTGTAACCACAGAACTCCAGAATGTCGCTTGGTGCTTGCAGCCTGTGGCGATCGACGAGATCTGCCCACTGATCCTTGCGCCCGGGGAGTTCCTCCACCAGCGACGTCGGGCGGTGTTCGCCGACCTTCATGCTCATGGCCTCGGCGATCACCGGCCAGACGTTGGACCACAGAAACACGTCGCCGTTGGTGAGGTTGAAGGTCCCGCCCGACGCGGCCTTCGATGCCGCGGCCCAGGTCAGGGCCCTGGCCACCAGGTCGGTGTCGACCGCCTCTCGCAATACGGTCGAGATCTCCTCTCCCGGGTAGTCCAGCGGTCTTCCGTCGTCGCGCAGCAGCGCGGCGTAGGCCGCAATGGGCAGGATCGGGTTCATGTTGTTGCCCGGCGCGCCTCCGTACACGACGGTTGGACGAAAAACCGTCAGGCCCCATGACGCACCCTGCTGCTTGGCGTGCAGGTAGTCTTCCTGGATCCAGTAGAAGTTCGGGTGCTCGCGGCGGGGATCTCGCTCACGCAAGGGGTTGTGGACGCCCTCGACGCCGACTGAAGGGTGGTGCAGCCCGTAGGCTTTGGTGCCGTGGAGTAACGACACGTGACGGAGGCCCGCAGCCACCCTGGAGATGGGCTCAAAGAAGTTCTTGAGCATGTCGCCGTTGCGCTGCATCATCGCCGGATCGAGCCACCCCTCGTAGAGGCCGGGAGCCTCCTGGAGGGCGGCGTAGACGACGTGGGTCACATCCTTTAGCGGCGAGAGGGTCTCCTCGCAGGCTGCCGGGTTGGTCAGGTCGAGGGGCAGCCACACCGCCCCGGCGACGGCGGCAGGCTGACGGCGGGACACGCCGATCACCTCCCAGCCGGGCGACGACGCGAACTCTCGCATCGCAGCCTCACCGATGAGGCCAGACGCTCCAGCAATCAGAACCGTGCCGTTGGCCGTCATGCTCCTCCCTCGACGGTCGCAACGTACTGCTTTCGGTCTGAAGAAGTCAAGGGAGGTCACAATGCTTCAGCGACCAATCACTTGACCTTTTGACGCAGCTCTGAATACGACTTTACCGGCTGTTCCAGGAGCCACGATATCGGTAGCAGACGGTCGGTGTATAGGCGCCGGCTCCTGGGAACACGGCTGTCGGACGCCGGGACCCCGCTGCTCCAGCGCGAGGGCTCAAGTGAGGATGAGCGTGATGGCATCGAGTAGGCGACGCCAGTCGGGTTCGTTCATGTCCCGGTGCGCTGGTTGCGGGCAGCTGGCCAGGGCGTGCACGAGGTCACGGCGCATTGCTGCTGGGTCGGTGCGCTGGGCTGCGGCTAACCGGGCGCATGCGGAGCGGAAGTCGCTGGTCCGCGTGAAGGCCGTTAGGCTCCTCGATACCGCGACGGGGCCGGGTCCGGCGGCGGGGTCGGGAGCGGCCAGGAGTTCGCCCAGGGGAACTTCCAACGTGCTGGCAAGCCGATGCAGTGTGTCCAAGGTGGGGTTGCCGCGGCCGTTTTCGAGGTTGGCCACGTAGGGCAGCGAAAGCCCGGCGTCGAGGGCAACCTCCCTGACCGTCCGGCCGAGCGCGCTGCGGCGGGTCCGCAGGCGGCGACCGACCTCCTGCAGCAAGCCCGCGACTGTCTCGTCAGGAGCATCAGTTGACATAAGTATTCCCTACCGATACTATCCTCCCAGAATAGTTCCGTGAGGAGTTTGTCTTGGTGGATGAACAAATCGCCGCCCAGAAGATGGCCAGCACCATATGACCGCGACCCGACCAGATGCTGGTGCGCCACGACCAAAAGTGCTCTTCGTGCACACCCCGAAGGCCGGCGGTTCCAACCTCATCGAATACTTTGGCCGCCAGCTCGGCTATCGGCGTATCCAATCCACCCGGAGAAATGAGCGCGGCGTGTGGTTGGACTTCCGTCCCGAGGACCTGCCGGCCCTGGTTGATCAGTCCGACGGCTTCTTGTCCACTCACACCCTGTCCTTTGAATGGGCGGAGCTGGTGACCGCCATCCCGCCATGCCCGAAGACCGAGATCGTCCAGCTCCTGAGCCGGTTTCGGGACGCCGGGTGGTTTTCCTTCACCTTCGTTCGCCACCCCGGGGAACTCCTCTGTTCCTTCTACCACTACATCCTCGATCACCACCGCCGCGGCCACCATGACGCGGTCGCCTTGCACGTTCCTGCCGTCGGCGTCACCCTGGACGAGTTTGTAGCGACCCACTGCGAGCAGCCATTACTTCCCGACTACTGGCGCCAACTCGAGTTTTGTGGGGTGATATCGGACGCCGCGCTCACCGCCTTCTTCGGCACCTACTTTGCACACGAGTACGTTCCCGTCCCCGAGTGGCGGCACGCCTCGGGCAGCCACGGCTACGAGTACTACTGCAGCACAGGACAGATCAGCCTCGCCACGCAACACAAGGTCGAACGATCAGCAAACATGGGCGTCTACCGAGAAATCACGAGTACCCAGACGGCTGCACGAACGACACCCTGACGAGCCGGCAGCCCCGCTCGGGGTCCAGAAAGGCCGGCAAGCCGAGCCTCGATCCAGCAGACCGGATCACTCGACGACGGCTACGTGAGAGCCCGTTTCTCAAGGCTATCACCGAGGCACCCAAGAGCCGGCCGAGCCCACTGACCGACTCCAGTCAGTAGCCCACGTTCCAGGGGTCTGGGCGCTTGTCGGCCCGGGGTTCGGGGGCGGTTTCGGACGACGTTAGGGGGCACCACCAATAGCCGACCAGCTCTTGACATTACTTAACACATACGATAACTATTAACATCTAGTGGATGTGTTCGAGGCCCTGGCTGATCCGACCCGACGTCGGGTGGTGCAACTGCTCGGCACCCGCCCGCACCGCGCCGGCGAGCTGGCCAACGCTACCGGGATGTCTCGGCCGGCCATGAGCCGGCACCTGAAGATCCTCCTCACCTCCGGCATAGTCACAGACGATCGCGTTCCTGAGGACGCCCGGCTCCGGCTGTTCAGCCTGCAGCCGGAGTCACTGGTCGCCGTGCAGGCCTTCCTCGATCAGCTCCAGGCGGAGTGGCGCAGTCAGCTCCGCTCCCTCAAGCGACACGTGGAGAGCAAGGGCTCATGACAAGCATGACCGAAGAGATCGTGGTGGAGACCGACCCGATGACGGCCTTCGCCATCTTCACCGACGAGTACGACCAATGGTGGGGGCGGGGTCCCATCGACGCCTACGACACATGGCGCCTGGTCGAGCGCCGGATCGAGGGCGGCGTCGGAGGCCGGCTGATGGAGGACTACGGCGACAAGCAAGTCGTCCTCGGGACGATCACGGTCTGGGAGCCGGGTTCCCGGCTGGCCTGGACCACCGGCAACGACGTGACTATCGAGGTCACCTTCGAGGCGTACGCCGCCGGGACTCGGGTCCGGGTGATCGGCACCGTGCCCGACGGAATCGATGGCCGTGAGCACCTGGCGATGGTCCGCATGGCCCCGCAATGGTTCCCACGCTACCTCGATCGGCGCTTCCGGGGAGATACCCGGGCGGACTACGGCCGATTGCACCTCGTCCTCCGCTCGGCCGCACCTGCTGCCACGGCGCGTTGGCTCGTCGAAGTATTCCGACTCGAACCCACGACCGACATCCCCGACCAGGAGGGTGATCCGAGCTACACCTGGATCGAACTGCGGGTCGGGACGAGCTTCATCGTGCTGTGGGGCGGCGACGGCTCAATCGGGACCGACTCGCCATTCATCTACGTCGACGACCTCGATGCCCACCTCAAGCATGCCGAAGTCTCAGGTGCGACGGTCGTGAGCTCAATCACCGAGCACGGCTTCCGGTCCTACACTGCCGCTGACTGCGAAGGAAGGCACTGGGTGTTCGCGCAGAGCGGACCCCGGCTCGGCCGCTGAGCGAAGCATCGGCCAAGAGGCGCCCTCCCGCCGAGGAGGGCCCCCAGCAAGGCTACGAACGGCAAGATCACAACCGGGCTGACTAACAGACTGGCCGTGACATCCACCCGGCGGTACGGGATAGGTCAATTCCGTCACGTGAGGATGCGCACCTTATGGGACGATGTCAAGGTGGAAAGCTGGCGAGAAGCCTTCCTGGATCGCTGCGCCAAGCTCGATGGTGTGGTAATCGGGGATGGAAACTTCGGGCCCGGCCCGGCTCTGTGGGTTGGCCAACGAGAAGTCGCGCACTTCGACGATGAAGACACCCTCGACATACGACTGACCATGCCTGAGATTCGCGCTCGCCGTTCGGAGCTCAAGGCGGACGACCGGGTGGGCCTGCGACCTGGAAGCTCAGATTGGCTCGAAATCCGGGTACGGGAAGACTCCGATGTTGACTTCGCCCTTTCGCTTGTCCACGACGCCATCACCGCAAACCTCCAGAATGCCCCTCCGGGTCTTCCACCGACGGGAGCCGACCTGGCCCGACGCCGGCGTTTCCACTGATCCCGGTCCCGGCGTTCTGAGGCCTGGTGGGTCCGCGGGGTCAGGGACAGTCTCCCCGACGACGGTGAGCCAGTAAGACGATCTGCCAGTAGTGGGAGCAGGAACGAAGCGACTGCACCAACACCCGGCGGCGTGGACGAACCCGGCTCAGGTCCTGGCCGAGAAGGTGAACATCCGCTGGCCGGGCATTAGCGCGGCGGGCTCGCCCGTCAGCCGGTGCGCGCCCACCGACATGAAACCGTCGTGGCTGATGTCGAACGCCTCCTCGCGGAAGCCTGCCTCCCTGAACCACGACCGGATGGCGGGGGTCAGATCAGGCGGCCCGCGGTGCCTGGTCCACAGGACCAACGCAGCGGCCGCGCACAGGCTGGGCAGGGTGGCCACCGTAGCCTGGATATCGCTGACAGTTATGTTGCCGAAGACACCGCACACCATGACGATCTGAGCGGGGACGGCGCCGGCGCAGGCATCGGTGATCCCGGCATCGGCCTGCAGCATCTCGACGCCGTCCAGCCCAGCCGCCCGCACTGCCTGCCGCCCGACCGCGATGTTGCGCTCGTCCACCTCGACCAGCCGGGCGCGCACTTCGTCCCGGCGCTGATGCCCGGCAAGGACGCCGATCACGTCCCGGCCCTGCCCGGCACACAGACTGATCAGCCGTACGTCCCCGGAGGGGACATGATCGAGCTCAGCGCGCAGGTGCCCCTGTACGACTTCCAGCCGCCGTGAAAGCAGGGAACCTGGATCGTCGTAGTCTCGGTGCCATACCACCCAGTCGAGCTGCGCCACCTGGCCAGCCTACGGCCACCGATTCAGTGCCTCGACTACGCCGAAGCGACAGCGTCGATCCCGCCTACCTCGGCGGCGACGATGCGCTGCTGACCGTGCGCAGCGAAGATGTCGTCGGCGATGGTTCTGATCGCGAATCCGAGCGGCAGATCGATGAAGGGTTCCCCAGCGAGTTCGGTGATGCCGGCGTCAGGCCCGCTGGCCCGCCGGTGGCTATCTGGGAGGGCGAGCAGCTGCGGGACTCTGAGGAGCTCGCGGGCCGCGTATTGGCGCGGCAGCGGGCCGGTGGAGCCGGCGAACGCCACATCGATTTCATGGTCGGAGAGGGCTCTGAGCATGCCAGCCGAACCGCCGGTATCCCGCGACTGCAGTTCGACCCGGGTAGCGGACCCGATAATCGCTCGCAAGCCTGGGCATATCCATGAGGCCCAAGTCTGTCATTCGCTTGCCTTGATAGTCGTTACCCCTCAGGATCAGCGAAGAAGCCAGACCTGCACCCGCACGTCGCCGGCTATCAGCGAGCAACCCCTGGAGGACACAGTCATGTCAATCATTGAGGACATTCAACGCCGCTCGGCACATATCCGCTGGCCGGAAGGAATCGTGCCCGAGCAGGCCGACCTCTTCGCTCACAACGACATCCTGATCGCCGCACCCGCGGGAAAGGTCTGGGAGCACCTCATCGAGGCCGCCGCCTGGCCGGACTGGTACTCCAACGCCAGCCACGTCACGGTCAACAGCCCCAGCGGACTGCTCGGCCCCGACGTGACGTTCGACTGGACCACCTTCGGCGCGAACATTCACAGCACGGTCCACGAATTCGAGCCCACGGCCCGCATCAGCTGGTACGGCGAAACAGACCAATGGCTGGCCTACCACACCTGGCTGCTCGAGCGGCGCGACGCGGCGACCACCTACGTAGTCATGGAAGAGACAGGCACCGGTGCCAACCCGCAGAAACTCGCCGACTCCAATCCCGGCCACATGCACCGCGGTCACGATCTGTGGAACATCAGCCTCAAGTTCCTCTGTGAAACCACCCAGGATCATCGGCGACCGACCTCCACCACCAGGTGATTGGCTCCCAGGGAGTGATGGGCCGCTGACGAGGTTTGCATCACGACGGGAACGGCGTTGGCAATGTCGTGGAAGGGTCCGATCCGTTCTCGCGTGATTTGCCGATCGTCTTGCTCGTACGTGGGCCTCGTCAATCTGGCCGGCCTCAAGCGGGGACGCGGCCGCTGAGATTCGGGGACGACGTCCCAGTCCTTCGACTCCCCTTCGTGCGGTGACGTGGGACCACACTTTTCGGTCAAAATTCGGTACTTTCGTCTTGGCGAATCAGTCTTGCGCGAGCAGCGCAGCGACGGCGAACTCCGCTTCGGCGGCGGCTGGCAGCGTGGCCGGCACGGCGGGGATCGTCGGTAGCTGGCCGTCCGACTCGTACCGGCTGATGAGCCGGGGGTCGATGTAGGACTTGCGTGCGACGGTCGGAGTGTCTCCCAGCCAGGTCGCTACACTACGGACGCTGGCGGTGATGGTGCTCTTGCGGCTGCGCGCCGTGGGAGACGGTTCCGTGTTCGCGAGGAAGAGCGCCATCAGCACGGTGGCGTTCCAGGTACGGAACTCCTTGGCCGTGAAATGACCACCCGCCTTCGCGGCGATGTAGCTGCTCACTTCGTGAGAGTGAAGAGGCCGCCAAGCGTCGCCGTCCTGAAAGCAGAACAGTTCGCCGAGGTGGTTGTCACTTCGGGCCAGCGCACGCACGGTCGGTCGGATTGCCTCGTCGGCGACCGTAATCATACGGTGCTTGCCCTCCTTAGCAATGTAGTCGAACACGATACCGTCGCGCCCTATTCTCACGTCCCGCTTTTGCAGCGTCGTCGCGCCGTAATGATGGTCCAGCTCAGCGTACTTCTCCCCGCCGATGCGAAACAGCCCGAGGTCGATCAGCCGCACCGCCCCTGCGGCCACGCGATCACGGTCCAGGTGGCGGCCGCTGAGATCTCGCACCGTGGCGGTGCGCAGCGCGGGCAGCGCGGCGGCGAAGCTGAGCATGTGGGCGAACTTCTGGGCGTCCCGCTGCTCACGCCACAAATGATGGTAGAGGTACTGGGTCCTACCCCGGCTGTCTACCCCGGTGGCCTGAATATGACCAAGGGGGTCGGACGAGATCCAAACGTCGGCCCAGCCCGGCGGGATAGCGAGCGCACCGATCCTGCGCAATGTCTGGGCGTCCGTGACATCCTGACCTAAGGGATCGCGGTACCTGAAACCTTCTCTGGTGGCCTCCCGGCTCATCCCGGGACCGCTCGGCTCGCTACGGGTAAGCCCCGCCACCGCGGCCGCCGGCATCGGAAGGCTCTCGTTCACCAGATCATACCTTTCCCGGCTTCCGGAGCCCGTCTCAATGTGGCTCCTTCAAGGTCGCTCGCATTACTTCACTGCAAGGTACATCGGTACGGTGACTCACGGATGCCGTCGCCGGAGTTCATCGGCGCGCCGGGAACCGAATGTTTCGTTGTCAGGTCCGCGGCCAGCAGCCGGGTAGGCGGGACGCGCCAAGTTGTGTGGCCGCGCCTTCGGCTCACAAACTTCGAGTGTGTGTTCTGGACCGCGGTTGATGGGCCATGTCGGCGTAGTGTTCAAACGAACCGTGAAGGGAGTGAGTCCGATGGGTGCGACCTGGGAGCCACACGAAAAGCATGGAGAGTTGACGGAGCGAAGCGACTTGCCGGACAGTGTCTTTGCATTTCCGGGCGATCGGAAGGAGCCGTTGACCGATGCCACGCACGTCCGAAATGCGATCGCCCGTTTTGACCAGGTAACCGACGTATCTGACGAAGAGCGCGAGTTGGCCTTCGAGAATATTAAGGCGGCCGCTGACTACTACGGTGTTCACATGAGCGAGTCGGAGTGGCAAGATCTCGGCAGCCAGCCCCACACCGGACGAACCGCCGAGGATCGGAGGGCGTCGGCTCGTGCCGCGGTGGAAACCAAAAGGGAGAGAGGCGAGCTGTAGCTATCGCTACCCGTCGGAGGACGGGCCAAAGCTAGGAGTGCTGTGGTGAAGCTGATCCTCGCCATCGCTTTACTTGGTCTCGAGAAATTGTCCCTGGGTGCGTCGGCACCGGACGGTCCGTCCAACCTTTCTGACGCCCAGGATTCCGCTCGGGGCTGGGTGACATCTCGAATGGTGGCATCGGCACACCCGCGCCCACTCCGTCTGCCCCAAGGACCGGCCGAGGCGACTCACTCATTCTCCCCCGGCAGGGGTTCGAGGCGCGGGGCGGCTCGCGCCATCAAGGCCGCCGCGACGTCCGGCGGTACCGGTACGTTCGAGCCCTGGAAGCCGCGGAAAGGACGGAACGTTCCCAGCTCGGCGTCCGCGAGCAGTTCTGACCTCAGAAGTGGGGGGCAGATGCGGAAGTCGAACCGAATGTCGGTCCGCCATCGAAAATGGTCGGGGTCCGATGGCTGAACCGGGTATTCGTAGGTCTTGGACACGACCGTCGCCACGTAGTACACGCCAGGGTCCTTCGGCCCCGTGACCTGCAGCCATACCCGGTCGCCAACTGCTATCCGATCCCGGTAGCGCGGCGTGCCCCACCATTGCGACCGGCCGGCCACGGTGGCGTCCAGGTCATGATCCCGCGGGCTGTCCTCAAAGATCCAATCGCCCATCGGCTTCCATAGTAGAGGCGGCGCGGGAGATACGGACTCGCGGCCTTCGTCGGCGTCGGCTGGCGTTCGTGTGCACCGCATCACGCTGGATGCATTGCGATCCTGGGGTCGCCGGGAACCTATCTGGTGTCATGTGCGAGCCGAGAACTTCGCCCCTCGGGGGTGCGACCGGACGTCAGGCCCTGCTAACCGCTCCGCTAAGGTTGGGTCTCAATGACTGGGCCCCGCTAGGCGGATGAACGGCGGGTGAACAGACGGTCATGTTCGACGAGGCAGACGGTGTCGACGGCGGTATCTTCTGCCGGTTCCGTGGCCGCGACCTGCACCTGGACAGGGCCCTTTGGACTCAGGAAGACGGGTGCCGTTCGCGGTCCTGGTCGACGAGCGACCGCCGGAGGTTGCCCACGGCAGGCCTAAGGGAAGAACAAGGAGGAACAGACGTGAGTATCATCGACGAGGCTCTGAACGCGAATGCGACCATCGCCAATAACTTCGACGCCGGCCGTGGCAAACCGCCGGCACCCAAGATTGCGATCGTCACCTGTGCGGATCCCCGCCTGACCGACATCGAGCAGATGCTGGGTCTGGCCCATGGCGATGTCGACATGATAAGGAACTTCGGGACCGTGATCGACGACGACGCCGTCCGATCGCTCATTCTCTCGACCAGGTTGCTGGGCACCCGAGAGATAATGATCATCAATCACACCGACTGCGGGATGCTCAGATTCACCGACGGCGAACTGGAGGAGCGGCTCCGCAACGAGACGGGGCGGGCGCCAATTGCGCCGGCGAAATTTTACAGCTTCACCGACCCCCAGAAGAACACCAGGGAGCAGATTCTAAAGGCCAGGTCGCATCCGTGGATCTCGCCGGAGGTCCCTATCAGGGGGTTCGTATATGACGTCAAGACCGGGCTGCTCAGCGAAGTGTTTCCTGACGGGGAGGCCGTCATCGGTTAGCAAGGGCCGTCGCGGTCCCGACGACCTGCCGTACGATCACGTCTTGGGGGTGGAGCGGGCCCCAGCTCGAGGACTGGGCCGAGCGCTGCGTCCAAGCGGGGACGTTCCCGAACGACGTCTTGAAGCGGGCCGCCGGCTGACGAGCCCGCCTCGGTGGCCGCCCTGGTGGCCGTCAGGGAAGGGGCGACGCCGACGCCGGGCTATCACCGTCCCCATTCAGGTTCTCCCTGACGTTCGATCCGCACTGATCAGAGGGTGCCGGTACTCGCCGGAACCGGGCAACATGGACTGGTGATTCGCCTGGCCGACTATCTCCCGGCTCGTCTGGGCGACTCCGCCGAGTTGGCCGCTAATACCCCGCTGGAGCGTTTCCTGGCATGGGCGGAGAAGCGGGGCATCACCTTGTACCCGGCTCAGGAGGAGGCGGTCCTTGAGGCGATGTCGGCCAGCCACGTCATCGTCAACACGCCGACCGGGTCCGGTAAGAGCCTGATCGCTCTGGCGGCCCACTTCTGGGCGGTGTGCGAGGGGCGCCGCTCCTGGTACACCGCTCCCATCAAGGCGCTGGTGTCGGAGAAGTTCTTTGACCTGGCCAGCGAGCTCGGCCCGCACCTCGTCGGGATGGCCACCGGCGACGCCGCTGTCAATCGCAACGCCCCGGTCATCTGCGCCACCGCCGAGGTGCTCGCCAACTTGGCCCTACGGGAGGGAGACGGGGCGCAGGTCGACCAGGTGGTGATGGACGAGTTCCACTTCTACGCCGACCCTGACCGCGGCTGGGCATGGCAGATCCCGCTGTTGGAACTCGACCGCGTCCAATTCCTGCTCATGTCGGCCACCCTCGGCGACACCCGCCGCTTCGAGACCGACCTGCTCCGGCGCACTGGCCGGCCGGTGGCCGTAGTCCGCTCTGCGACCCGGCCCGTCCCGCTCGACTACAGCTACGTCCGCACCCCGATCCACGAGACCATCGACGCTCTCCTCGCCGCCGGCAAGGCTCCCATCTACGTGGTGCACTTCACCCAGAAGGACGCGGTGGCTCGGGCCCAGGCGCTCACCAGCACTCCGGTCGCCAGCCGCAGCGAACGGGACCGCATCGCCGAAGAGATCGCCGGGTTCCGCTTCTCGGCTGGCTTCGGCCAGGCCCTGGGCCGCTACATCCGGGCCGGGATCGGGGTACACCACGCCGGGATGCTGCCGCGTTACCGACGCCTGGTCGAACGCCTGACCCAGGCCGGGCTGCTCAAAGTGATCTGCGGGACCGACACCCTCGGGGTCGGCATCAACGTCCCGATCCGCACCGTGTTGCTCACCGGACTGGCCAAATACGACGGTACGGTCAGCCGGCTGCTCAGCGCCCGCGAGTTCCATCAGATCTCGGGCCGGGCCGGCCGGGCGGGCTACGACCGGGAAGGCAGCGTCGTGGTCCAGGCGCCCGAACATGTGGTCGAGAACGAGCGGGCCCTGGCCAAGATTGCAGACGACCCGAAGAAGCGCCGCAAGCTGGTCCGCGCCCAGCCGCCCAAAGGGTTCGTGGCGTGGAGCGAGGACACTTTCAACCGGCTCGTGGCTGCCCCACCCGAACCGCTCGGCTCGAGCTTCAAGGTGACCCACGCCATGCTGCTGGGCGTCCTCGACCGGAACGGCGACGGCTGCGCCGCCCTGCGCCACCTTCTCACCGACAACCATGAGAGCCGCCCGGCGCAACGCGGCCACATCCGCGCCGCGATCGCCATGTACCGTTCCCTGCTGGCCGCGGGCGCCCTGGAACGGCTCGGGGCTCCCGACCAGGCGGGCCGGCGGGTGAGGGTTACCGAGCATCTGCAATCCGACTTCGCCCTCAACCAGCCGCTCGGGCCGTTCATCCTCGACGTGCTGCCGCGCCTCGCGGTGTCGGACACGTGGGCGCTCGACGCCGTCTCGATCGTCGAGGCCACGCTCGAGAATCCGGGGCCGGTGCTCGCCGCCCAGCTCGACCGCCTTCGGGCCGAGACGGTCACGCGGCTCAAAGCCGAGGGCGTCGAGTACGAGCAACGGATGGAGATCCTCGACAAGCTCACCTGGCCCAAACCGCTGGGTGAGGACCTCTACGACGCCTTCGACGCCTACCGGGTCCGCCACCCGTGGGCCGCCGACTTCAACGTGAAACCGAAATCAGTGGTACGCGACATGTTCGAACGGGCGCTTGGCTTCTCCGAGTACGTCGCCCTCTATGGCCTGGCCCGCTCGGAAGGCCTGCTGTTGCGTTACCTGACCGACGCCTATCGCGGCCTGGTCCAATCGGTCCCCGAGGATGCCAAGACGGACGAGCTGGTCGACATCACCGAATGGCTCGGCGAGCTGGTCCGCCAGGTCGACTCCAGCCTGCTCGACGAATGGGAGGCGCTCACCCACCCCGATCAGACCCTCGCCGATCTGGCCCAGCTGTCAGCGGAGCCAGCCGCGGCCACAGGGCCGGTCCCGGTGGCCGTCACCGCCAATACCCGGGCCTTTACGGTGATGGTCCGCAACCGGGCGTTCCACCATGTCGAGCTGCTGGCCCGTCGGGACTTCGTCGGCCTCGCCGACCTGGACGGCGAGGCCGGCTGGGACGCGCCCCGATGGGAAACGGCGTCCGGCGGGTACTTCGCCGAGCACGACAGTGTCGGCATCGGGGGCGACGCTCGCTCGTCCGAGCTGTTCCATCTGCAAGCCAACGGACGCAAATGGGAGGTCACCCAGACACTCGACGATCCCGACGGCCATCGCGACTGGGTGCTGCGCTTCGAAGCCGACCTGGACGGCTCTGACGCCCTCGGCGATGCCGTCCTCACTATGGCCGCGTTCGAACAACTCTGAAGACCGCGGCGTGAAGCGATCCTCGGCTTCCTGATCTGAATCGGCCCGCCGATCCTGGAGGAGGGGATTCAACGGTTCCCGCCGGGTCAGGGGCTCGACCTCTGGTTGGATCATTGAAGGGCTCTACACTCTGTCGATATGTGCGACGGTGAGGCCACCTTGGTGAGTCTGGGTCGAAAGATCGATCGGCTCACCAAGGAGGTGCACGACCTTGCCGCGGAGATAAAGGCGGCTCGGCGCCCTACTAACCGTTCCGCGGGCGATGATCCCCTTCGAGCGCCGGCGGCTCCCACGCCCGACAACGGCGAAGAACTTCTGAATACCGAACAGGTAGCCGCCCTGGTACAGCGGACGGCCTCCACCGTGAAGTTCTGGCGTAGTCACGGCAAGGGTCCGCTGTTTCACCGATTACCGGGGAGCCAACAGGTGCTGTATCGGCGGGTCGATGTGGTGAAGTGGTTGGAAGCCGGTGTGCACGATTCAACAGCCAGCCCGCGCCGCGCCCGCTCGAGGAAAGGATGAGATGAGGGTTGCCAAGATCGGTGTGGGGGGCCGGGCGGCTTCGGCCGTCATCGATGATGATCATGCCGTCGTCGTGGGAGAGTGGACCGATGGCGATCCGATGAGTGCGACGTTCCCGCTCACCGCGATGGACCCATCCGAGCTCGCGACCGCGGCCGCGTCGGCTACTGAGTCGGTGCCGCTCGAGACTGTCTCGTGGCTGACCCCCATCGGCCCGCTGTCGAAGGTGATTTGCCTCGGTCTCAATTATCGCAATCACGTCGAAGAGGTCTCGGCCGACCTCCCCGGGCAACCCACCCTCTTCACCAAGCTTCCCGACGCGCTGGTCGGTCACGCCGCACCGATTCTGCGCCCCCGGGTGTCCGTGCAGTTCGACTACGAGGGCGAGATCGCGGTGGTGATCGGCCGTGGGGGCAGGCACATCGCCGCGACCGATGCTTTGGAGCATGTGTTTGGCTACAGCGCATTGCTCGACGGCAGTGTGCGGGACTATCAACGCCACTCGGTCTCGGCCGGCAAGAACTTCTGGCATTCGGGCTCGTTGGGCCCTTGGATCGTCACCGCGGACGAGGTGCCTGACCACGCGGCGATCACACTGGAGACGCGGCTCAACGGGCAGACCGTGCAATCGGCGACAGCCGATCTGATGCTCTACGACATCCCGACGACGATCGCGTACGTGTCCAGCTTTACGGCGCTTGCTCCTGGTGATGTGATCTCGACGGGCACCCCCGGCGGCGTCGGTGCGACCCGGAGGCCGCCGCTGTGGATGCGCGCCGGCGACCACGTGGAGGTCGTCGTCGGCGGGGTGGGTGTGCTGATGAACCCTGTCGAGGACGAATAGGTCACGCTATTTGCTGCTTCGCCCGGCCTCCTGACATCACCCCAGGTGTCCTTCCTCCAGACGGGTCTGCCTCACCGCGATCTCCGGGTCGTTGGCGAGCAGGACCGCCGCGGCCCCCAGCTCGGCCTCTTCGCGTGCCAGCTGTGGGTCCTCCACGACCACCGCCGGGCCTCGGCCCGGCAGCAGGTAGCTGATGATGGCCGCCCCCAGACAGATCCCTGCGGCCAGGAGGAGCGCCGTGCTGAATCCGCCGACGGTCGGAAACGCCGCGCCGGGGCGGGTATAGGCGGTCAGCACGGTCGCCGCCAGGGCGCTACCAACAGAAAGGCCGATACTGCGCAGTACCTGCAAGAATCCGAGCGCACTCCCGGTCTCCTCCGCCGGCACCGCCCGCACGACAAGCCCCGGCATTACCGCGAAGCTGAAGCCAACGCCGAGGCCAACCAGACCGATAGCGACAAACGCCTCCCAGAGAGCACCATGCGATACAGCAAAGAACAGCGCACCGAGCGCCATCATGCTGGCACCACAGGGGATGATGGCCCGGGTACCAAACCGACGCTCGAAGCTGACCAGGAGCCGGCTGGCGACAAACGTTCCAACCGAAAGGGGCACGAGGACCAGGCCCGAGACGGCGATTGATTCGTCAAAGCCATAGCCAACCGACTTCGGAATCTGGACATACTCGACGGCCACCGGAGTGATGAGGTAGATGGCGACGCAGATCATGAAACCGGACACGTCAGCCGTGAGCACCGACCGGTGCCGGACCTGGCGCAAGTCGACGAGCGGGTCGCTGGTTCGCAATTCATAGGATATCCACGCGACGAGCACCACGACCGAGCCCACCGCTGTCAATACCGTGGCGTTCGCGAGCCAGCCCCAGGTCCCGCCCTCGCTCAGGACCACTGATATACCGACGACTCCCAGTCCGAGGGCGACGGCTCCGATCCAATCGAAGTCCCGGACCGGTACCTCGTTGCGACCGGGGAGCACAATGAGCCCACAACCGAGGACGCAGGCCACCGCGGCGGCTCCGAACCAGAAGGCCACATGGAAATCGAACACCTGGGCCACCAGGCCGGTCAGGGGATAGCCGAGTCCAGCGCAAATGGCGCCCGTAATCGCCAGTGTGGCCACGCCCCGTCCGATCTGATGCGCCGGCAGGTGCCGGCGCGCCACGGCCATCGTGACGGGGAGCAGGCCAAGGCCGACCCCCTGGAGACCGCGCCCGATCACGGTCGTTGTGAAGTCGTTGGACAACGCAGCCAGCACACATCCGGCCAACGTGAGCGAGAGGGCGACAGCCACCACCGACCGCTGTGAGGGTCCATCGGCCAGTCGACCCAGCACCGGCGTCGTGACCGCGGCGGTCACCAGGGCCGCCGTGAGCAGCCACTGCCCTGTGTCCAGCGACACGTGATCGGCGCGGGCGATCGAGGGAATCAGCGGCGCACCCAGGCTGCTCACGATCGATACCAGGGCCGTGATGGCGATCAGCGTGGGGAGCAGCGCCGCTTCGCGCCAAGCTCTCTGTGCTTTGTCCTGCCGGGGCGGTGCGCCCATTGTTGCGATCTACCTCCGATTCCCGAGACACCGTAGCTGCCGTCGCTTAGCCAGGCGAAGTTCGACGACGATCCGGCCCTTCTCGGCAAGGGAGCGCGGGCAAGAAGGTCCTGCTGCTGACGAGACGCGGTCGGCACCGTCCCGGCCGCCATCTCGAGGCACTGGGCCCCCTTGTTTGCCGCCTCGGTCGCGTAGGGAGTCCGATCGGGGGCCGAAGCCGGCACCGTGACCTCGCCTTTGTAGTCGATACCGAAACGCTTGGCTGCCGCGCCGAGCGCGTCCAGGTAGATCGCCAGCGCCGCGCCGGTCTCCCCGGCCGGATCCTCGATGGCCGCCATAGTCCTGCAGCCGGCCTGTTTCAACAGGGCCAGATAGCCGCAGGAGGTATCGGCCGAGAGAACATTGGTGATGAACGAAACGGGCGGGTTGTAGAACAGCGGTTGCCCGCTCCCGTCCAGGGTCGGGATCCCAGCGTTCTGCAGGTAGGGCATCGCCGGCTCCAAGACCAAGGATGCCATCCATGGCCTTCGCCCTGAGGGAACAGGCTCGGCTCCTCCTGGTCCGCCTTCCGGCGGACGGCACTAACGACGCTGCAGGCTTCACTTCATGTTGCGGACTGGCCAGTTGCTCCGCCCCGCTTCGCACCTGGCCTCGACCACGCACGGGGACATCACTACAGGGGACCTTGGCGTCTCCCCCGGCCGGACTCCCACCGGCTGGCTGCCCTCAGCTTGTCACCTGGTTACGTCATAACAACCTCACTGTTGCCACGGCGCCCAAGCAACTGGACGCACTCCCCAATGTGCTGCTCGGGGCGCTGCAACTCCAGCGAGCGCGACGACCATTCTTGAGCTGGCCGGGGCGCACGCGACGTGGGCACCACCCCGTGCCCCAAGATCAGCTGCTGTGGTGCCCGTGCTGTGCAGTGCGACGGTTCAATAGATGAACCGAGCGGGGAATCGGGCTTCCGCTAGGAACCCGCCGGGTCGGTGCCAACTCGTCTGACAAATTTGGCCAGGCCAAAAATCAACCCGGGGCTCAGCAAGCCGATGACCAGCACTCTTGCGCGCTCGGAGGGATTCGAACCCCCAACCTTCTGATCCGTAGGAGGGTGCCGCCGTCGCAGCCAGTCCTTCCTGTCCCCGGGGAGTATCACAAGAAACACCGAGAACATATGAAGAATCGTATGGGCTCGTCCCGCTGAGTCCCTCCCGTCCCAGTCAGTCTTGCGGCTCCCGTGCCAAATCGCGTGCCAAATTGCCAGACGGCACAAGGGCCTTCGAACTGCCCAGGGCCGGGAGCGTTGACGCAAAATCAGAAGGTTGCGGGGCGCTAAAGCGCCTTCGACAGCCAAAGTCGGCACTCCGGACCGTAGATGGGGGTCGGCAGCCACTGGCGGGTCTCGCCACCGGTGCCCACCGCGCTGGCCGCCGCGGCCGCCGCGGCCGCCGCGAGAGGCGATCACCGTGAGCGCCGCCGGCCGCCAGTTCAACCCGTCGACCACGCTGTTGTCCTCCCTCTTGGGGGCGAGTACCTAGGCGGCCGAAACTGCTCACAGCGAACCGAGCACCCGCTCGACCGCCACGATGAGACACACCCGGCTCGGGTTGACCCGAGGGGGCCGGTAGCGGGCGGCGTAGCGGCGTTCGGCCTCGCTGACCGTCTCCGGATCGTCGATGATGCGGGCCGGGCCCTCGACCGACAGCCAACGTCTGCCGTCGACCTGGCACAGCGCGGCGCGGCTGCCAGCCCGGACGTGCGCGGCCTTGCGGCTACCACCTGAGCAGATGACCCAGGCCTGGGCGCCGGCTTCGTCCCAGGTGAAACCCACCGGCACCACGTGCAATCCGCCCTCCGGCTGGGTCGTGCTCAGCGTGGCCAGGTGCCGCTCCCGCACGAAAGCCAGCGCCGGGTCCGACAGGCGCACCTCGCTCACGTCGGGTCGCCCCGATCCCGAGGCGCGGCAGTAGTCATTTCGCAGGCCATGCCGCCGAAGACCAGGCGGCGAAACCGGCCGGCCCCGCCCTCTGCTCCAGCCAGGCCCGGCCGGGCCAAGGACATCTCGGCCCGAGGGCGCCGCGACGCCCGCGAGGCCGGCGTGGTGCTGACCTCGCTGGTCGAAGCCCTGCCGATCTCTGGCACCTCCGCTGTTTTAGCACTAAAGTCGGGGTCATTGGTGCGCATGGACGATGGTCCGACGCCGGCGGCGGTACCGCGATCGTGTTGTTGACCCGCGACCTGCGACTGTGTGACCAGCCGGCGTTGACGGCCGCCTGCCGGGGCGGCCACCAGGTCATCCCCTTGTTCGTCTACGACCCGGCCCTGCTCGGCGGGTCCACGGCGTCGCCGTACCGGCTCCGGTTTCTGGTTGACTCGCTGGGCGATCTGCGCCGCTCGCTGACCCAACGGGGCGGCCAGCTGTTCGTGCGGCGTGGGGATCCGACCGCCGAGACCATGAAGGTGGCGGCCGAGACGGGCGCGGCCTCCATCTTTGTCTCCGACGACGTCAGCCGCTACGCCCGGCGGCGGCACCACCAGCTGTCGATCCTCTGCGCTAACCAGCGGGTGCGTCTGGTCACCTTCTCGGGTGCGACGGTGGTACCCCCCGGCGGACTAGTGCCCGCCGGTGGTGATCACTACCGGGTGTTCACGCCGTATTGGAAGCGGTGGCGGTCGTTTGCCTGGCGCCCGCCGGTGGCCTCCCCCCGCCGGGTCCGGGTTCCCCCCAGGCTGGCCCCGGGCTCACTCAGCCCTCCGGGGCGGGAAGGTCAGACGTCCGCCCTGTTACCGCCCGGCGGTGAGACCGAGGCCCGCGGCCGGGCCCGTCACTGGCTGCAAGTCGGACTGGCCGGCTATGAGGTAGGCCACGACGACCTAGCGGGCGAGGGCACGTCGAGGCTCAGCCCGTACCTTCATTTCGGTTGCCTGTCGCCCAGCCAACTGGCCCACGACGCGGTCGGGCGCGGCGGGGCCGAACCGTTCTTACGCCAGCTGTGCTGGCGCGACTTCCACCACCAGGTCCTGGCCGCCTGCCCGGACTTGCCGAACGCCGACTACCGTCCGCGCCGACGGCAATGGCGGCATGATCCCGACAGCCTGCAGGCCTGGCGATCCGGGCTGACCGGGATCCCCATCGTGGATGCGGGCATGCGCCAGCTGCGCTGGGAAGGTTGGATGCACAACCGGGCCCGACTGGTGACCGCGGCGTTTTTGACCAAGCACCTGAACATCGATTGGCGGCTGGGGGCCCAACATTTCATGGACTGGCTGGTTGACGGGGACGTGGCCAACAACTCCGGCAACTGGCAGTGGGTAGCGGGCACCGGCAACGACACCCGCCCCAACCGGCGCTTCAACCCGCTGCGCCAGGCCCACCGCTTCGACCCCGAAGGCGACTACGTCCGTCGCTATGTCACTGAGCTGGCCGATGTTCCCGGACCGGCCGTGCACGAGCCCTGGAAACTCGAGCGCCGCACCCGCGGGTTGAAGGACTATCCGCCTCCCATCGTCGACCTGTCTACCCCGACGTGATGAACACACCTCCGCTGGCAGCTGAGCAGCGCCCGAGACTCGGTCTGGGCGTCGTGCCGGACTCGGCACGGTTGTGTCTGGTTACCGGGGCGACGGGCTACGTCGGCGGTCGGCTGGTGCCGGCGCTGCTGGAGGCGGGCTATGGGGTGCGGTGCCTGGTTCGAGATCCGCGACGTTTGCGGGACCAGCCGTGGGCGGGCCGGGTCGAGGCGGTCAGCGGCGACGTCACCCGCCCAGCGACACTGGCGGCCGCTTTTGCTGGCGTCGAGGTGGCCTACTATTTGGTGCACACGTTGGGCCGCGGGCCCGGTTTCGAGCACACGGATCGACAGGCCGCGGCGGCCTTCGCGGCTGCGGCGGCGGCGTCGGGGTGTCAGCGCATCGTGTATCTGGGCGGCCTGATCCCCCCAGCCGTGGCCCCCGCCGAGCTGTCGCCCCACCTGCGGTCCCGAGCCGAGGTCGGGCGAGTGTTTCTCGACAGCGCCGTGCCGGCGGCGGAATTCCGCGCCGCGGTCATCATCGGATCCGGTTCGGCGTCGTTCGAGATGCTGCGCTATCTGACCGAACGGCTACCGGTGATGGTGACGTCGCGCTGGGTGCATACCCGCATCCAGCCCATCGCGGTGCGTGACGTGCTGCGCTACCTGGTCGGCGTGGCCGGCCTGCCGGCCGACGTCAACCGCAGTTTCGATGTGGGCGGCTCCGACGTGCTCACCTACCGGGACATGATGTTGCGCTACGCCGAGCAGGCCGGGCTGCGCCGGCGAGCGGTGATCTCGGTGCCGGTCCTGTCACCGGGCCTGTCCAGCCTGTGGGTCGGTTTGGTCACCCTGGTGCCGGGCGGGCTGGCCCGACCGTTAGTCGAGTCGCTGCGCTAGGAGGTGGTGTGCCGCGACCATGACATTGCCGCCTACGTGCCCGACCCGCCGGGCGGACTGCTCGGCTTCGACGAGAGCGTCCGCCTGGCCTTGGTGCGCATCCGGACATGGGTTTAAATGCCGCCGGGGATGGTGCCGGTCCACGTGCCGTCGCCGGCGACGAGATCGCCGTTCGTGCCGGAATCGTTCATCGCCACGGTAATTTCCGGATTGAACATCACGCGATAATGCAGCATGACGTTTGAAATCGGATTGAAACCGACCGCAACCTGCGCGGTGACGGTGAGCGCGTCTCCGGCGTTGGGAATTTTTGGCGAATGCGCGGCGCCGGACATGACGGGGCCGAAATCATTGGTGCTCGTGCCATTCGGTCCGCCCGGAGTCGGCCCGCTGAAAAATCTCCAGCCCGCGGTGGCGGGCGAGACCCCCTGCCCCACCAATTCAGCCTGCATGAGAAAATCCGTGTTACTCGGCGCGATGTTCAGAGCCTGGATGGCGAGCACGTTGCCTCCGGGTTGCAGCCATTGCCGGGCGTCACTGACGTCGAACGTGGACCATTGAACGGCCTGGCTGTCGAGGTGCCGTTGTGTGGCGGCGGAATTCCACGCGAGCGTCGCGGGAACGTTGGTGCTCGCGATCAAATGGCCGTTGAGATACGCGACGAAGCCATCGTCGTAACGCATGAGCAGTTGCAAACTGTCGAAGGCATTCGCCTCGACAAGATTAAACGGAATGCGGACGTAAGCCGTGGCATTGGAGCGATACATTCGCGAGGAAACATCGGTGTTAATGTAACTCGTAAAATCGACCTGTTCGGAGTTGGAGGCCAGTAGCGAAGTGAGTTCGTTGGTGGATAAAGCGCGAAACCAAACGGCGACCTCATCGATCTTTCCGGTGAAAAAATTTCCGGTGTCACTGAAAATGCCGCCGCCGCCGATGTTGAAATAAGAATCGGACTCGCCAAAATTGTCCGCGCTGATCGCGGTGGTTTTCGCCAGCGCGCCGTCAAAATAGAGCGAGAGCTGGCCGTTGCCGCCCACGGCGGTGATGTAATGCCAGGTGTTCAGCGGAAATGGATAGGTGGCGGTGGCATTTCCTTGAGGTGTCCAAATCTGGACGGTGCTGGAGGTGTTGAAGCCAAATTCCATGGTGTCGTTCTGGCCGAACAAGCCGGCGTGAGCCGGCGGCGTTGCGGTCGGATAAATCCATCCGGCTATTGTGAATTCCGGCAGGTCATTCACGAGTTCGAAAGGGCCGTCGATATACGCTGTGGAGCCATCAAACAACGGCGCGCGGTTGGTGGGCTCGAAGGTTGGAAATGCCGGCGGCTGCGGGCCGGGTTGGCCGAGCGATATATTTCCGTTGTAACCGCCCTGATCGCTCACGCCATCGGTTCCAAAATTCGTGGCGTAGAGGCCGCTGGTTTCGTTCAATCGCCAATACGCGACCGGTGACTTGGCGATCACTTTTGCGGCGAAGGATTCTTCCTGCGGATCCGCAATGCCGGTTTCGTAACCGATGCCGTTCACTCCGCTCAGCCAGCTTGAATCATCAAAATTAAGCTGCGTCCACGTGGCGTCCACGGAGGCATTCGTCGGAATCCAATAGCGCATGTTAGCGGTCGCCGTCACGGGCGTGGTGCTCGAGAGCCGCATGCCGATGCCGTACCAGACGTCGGGAAATTGCGGCGGAAAGCGCGGGGAAATTTCGGTGAGCAACGTGCCGCTGGAATCATACAGCGCGAGGTATTCGCCCTCGGCGCTCAATTTGAAATTGGTGTGCAACGGGGCGCCATTGGTGGCCCGGTCTTTTCCATCCGCGAAAACAATCAGGAAACTTTTCGGCGGAAAATTGGTGGCCGGGAAACGCCACTTGCCCGGATTGCCGGCGCTGTCGGTCAGGGACCAATTGAGAAGGTTGACGGGGCTCGTCGAAGGGTTTTCGAGTTTAATCCAGTCGGAAAACGCGCCGTCTTCATCGGCCAGAGTTTTCGTGTTGCTGGCCATGACCTCGGTGATGCGAACCGTTTGCGTGCGGGCGGAAAAAGCAAAAGCCGCGATCAGCAGGCCCGTTAGAAAATACGGAAGACGCATGTTAAAACATCCTAAGCACGACTCGCACACGGTTGCAGATATTTGAGGCCAGCGCAATCCCCAATATTGGCGAGGTGGGCCGGATATTACTGATTTATTGGGGTATTTATTCCAGTTTGTGCCAATTGACTTGGTGTGGGGCGAGGCCGAACTTAGGGCGGCAGAAAGGATTTTTATGAAACCGTTTCTCGCAATTATCGCCATAGCGGCTTTGTTTGCCGTTCTCAGTGCTTTGGCGCAGACCGCGCCGGGGAACGATGCGATGGAATCGCAAATCCGCCGGGGGCTGGCTATTCGGCATGACGAAAGTCTTTTGGAGCTTCGCCCGGAGAAGCCCAATGAGATTCGGCGCAACGGCCTGACTTATAGCGGCATTTTAGTGGAGATGGCAAATACCGACAAAAAATTCGAGCTCATCAATCCCGCCGCGCCGCCTGAATACGGGACGGCCGAGGACAATGAGGTGCGCGATCCGTATACTGGAGGCGCCAGGGGGCTGAAGGTATTTTCGATTGGGTTTTAATCCGCAGTCTAAAGTGCATCTTTACGCGGTTCTTGGATTCACCTGATGGAGCCAAAGAAACGGGCGACTGGAAACTCGCCTTAACCCGCAGGCTGGAAAGCCTGCGCCACGTGACGCAGACATTCCTGTCTGCGGGTTCGGGGACCTTTCCAGTTCCCCGTTAACAACACTGTTGAGGTGAACCGCTTGAATAAACAACCGCACGTTCCCCGTTGACAACCGCCATTGTTCCGCTACTGTGTCGCGCTCTAATTAACGAGATATTGCTTTTATGCCGAATACGAAATCAGCCGAACGCCGGATGAGAAACAGCGCGCGCAAGCGCCTTCACAATCGCAGCATTAAATCCAGCCTGCATCAGTTGGAGAAGAATTACGTGGCGCTTCTCACCGCAGGTAAAAAAGAGGACGCGAGCAAGACCTTGCAAGCCGTAAACTCCGCTTTTGATAAAGCGGCGAAAAAGGGTGTCATCCACAAATCGATGGCGTCGCGCAAGAAATCCCGCCTCAGCGCGCGGCTCAATACCCTCAAGTAAGTTTTCAGTCCGTCCGCCTTGGCCGAGGCCAGGGCGGATGAACAATCCAGTTTGCTGCGCCCAGGGACGGGCGCATTCCTCTTTAGAGGCGGAAACAGCTTCGACTTCAGAATCCCCATCTTCGCCAGTCGAAAGGCCATTCCCGTTCCCAGGCAACCAAAGCCGTATTTGATGCTGCGTTGCAGGTTGATGGAGGAAGCTTCCTTGAAATATTTCGTCGGGCAACTGACTTCGCCAATCGAAAATCCGTGCCAGAGGATTTGCGCCAGCATCTGGTTGTCGAAAACGAAATCGTCTGAGTTGTTGGACAGGTCCAATTTTTCCAAAATCTCCCGCGAGAACGCGCGGTAACCGGTGTGATATTCGGATAATTTCGCGCCGAGGAGGATGTTTTCCGCCAAGGTGAGAAAACGGTTCGCGACATATTTCCACACGGGCATTCCGCCCTTGAGCGAATATCCGCCGAGAATGCGGCTGCCGAGCACGCAGGGGTGCAGGCCGTTGGCGATCATCGACGCCAGCGCGGGAATCAATTTGGGCGTGTACTGATAATCCGGGTGGATCATGATGACGATGTCCGCGCCCGCGGCCAGCGCCAATCGATAGCAGGTTTTCTGGTTGCCACCGTAGCCGGTATTTTTTTCGTGTTGATGCACGTCCACACCGGGAAGGCTGCGGGCGACTTCCACGGTATTGTCGCGGCTCCGATCGTCGACGAGGATGATTTTGTCCACGATGCCTTGATCGAGGACTTCGGCGTAAGTTTGCGGCAAGGTCTTTGCGGCGTTATAGGCGGGCATCACCACCACCACTTTTTTATCGCGATACATGGGCGGGGCGCAGAGTAGTTAACTCAGTTAACGAGTTAAAGAGTAAAAAGTTTGAGAGTTGGGAGTTAAATATAGCAGCGCAAACGAATTAAAAATCCCTAAACTCTTAAACTCATCCAATTTTTTAACTCCCCGTCTCTCCCTATCTCTTTCTTGCTACCACACGCCAATTGGCCTATTCTGCCCCGCGGTGAGCAAAGAAAAGAAACGGCAACCCTGCGTAGTGGTCGACGGCGAATGCGCCGGGTCCACCGTTTGCCCCGAGCAAAGTGAAAGCTGGCACGGTGGTTTGCATCAAGGAACTCGCCGGCACACCGGAAATGCGCGATCGCCTCCGTGAATTGGGCTTTGGCGAAAAGCAAATCGTGAAACTTCTGAGCCATCAATCCAACCTCATTTGCCAGGTTTGCAATGCGCGTTTGGGCATCAGCGAAGAACTGGCGGATACAATTTTGGTGGAACCTCTCCACGCCGGCACAAGGGCGGACTGACCATGTCTGCTCCTCAGCCCCTCACTCTGGTTCCAGGGCTCCGTCGCGACCGTCGCGCAAATCAACGTCCCCCCGGCCAGCCGCGCGCGCCTCATGGAAATGGGATTGCTCGTGGGAACCAAGGTGGAGTTGGTTCGCTTCGCACCGATGGGCGATCCGGTCGAAATCAAAGTGCGCGGTTACGATCTGACGCTGCGAAAAGTTGAAGCCGAGCAAATCCTGGTTAATCCGGCCTAATCCGGCTCTCGAAATGTCATTTGTGCAAGCCCGGGATAGTTTTTCGCAAAACCCGGCACGTTCCATTCCTTTGAATCTGTTAGATGATGCCTTGCTTCCGAACTATGCTTCGGTGACGTGAATTCTGTGGCCACTGCTGAACCAAACCTGCCGCCAGATATTTACCGCAGCCGCCTACGTGGTGCTGACGGGAAATCCGAATTGCGGCAAAACGACGCTGTTCAATGCGCTCACGGGCCTGCGCGCGAAGGTCGGCAATTACGCGGGTGTGACGGTGGAACGCAAGGAAGGCAAACTGCTCGGCGCGCCCGCGAACTCGAATATCCATGTGCTCGACCTGCCGGGCACTTACAGCCTGAGCCCGAATTCACTCGACGAACAAATTTCGCGGGATGTGCTCCTGAATCGGCTGCCGGAATTGCCACCGCCGGATTTGATCGTGGTGGTGGTCGATGCTTCGAATCTGCAGCGCAATCTTTATTACGCCACGCAGGTTGTCGAACTGGGGCATCCCACGATAATTGCGCTGAACATGATCGATGTGGCGGAGGCCAATGGGCATCACATCGACGAAAAAAAACTTTCCGAATCACTCGGTGTGCCGGTGATGCCGATTGTCGCGAGCAGTGGAACGGGCATAACGGAATTAAAGCGGAGATCATCGCCACCACCGAAAAGCCGCCGGAAGTTAAACCACAATTGTTTTGCCAGTTGCCGGGATTGTTTCGCATTGAAGCGACCGCATTGGCGGATTTGCTGGCGGAGAGTTTTAAAGAGCGACGGCTTCAGGCCACGGCGGAAGCGTTGCTGTTGCTCAGCAACGAAAAAGCGCTGGCGTCCAGCACCACGCATTACTCGCAGCGCATCCAGGACGCTGTTACAGCGGCGCGCAAGCGGCTCGAGGCACAGGAGATCGATTGGCGGGGCGCGCCCATTGAATGGCGTTACGCGCGCATTGCGGAAATCCAGCAGTCCGTCACGACCGAACTTGCGCCGCCGGGCGAAACTTTCAGCGACAAACTCGACCGCGTGCTGACGCACAAGGTTTGGGGCACGCTGATTTTTAT
>CAWABU010000007.1:0-275780 GCA_963780345.1 uncultured Acidimicrobiaceae bacterium | reverse complement strand
GGAATCGAACCCCCGACCTCATGCGCGTCATGCATGCGCTCTAACCGACTGAGCTATGCGCCCTGGGTGGCCTCGCACCCTACCACGGGCACCGCGACGGTCGGAAGACCGGGTGGGATCTACGCTGGTCGGGCGATGATTGTGCCGTTCCCTGCCTACCTGCCGAGCCCGTCGGCCAACGGGCTCAGCATCGGGCCACTTCGACTCCACGTCTATGGTCTCCTCATCGCGGTGGCGATCGCCGCCGCCATCTGGCTCTCCCAACGCCGGTGGGAGCAGATCGGCGGGGCGCCGGGAATCATGCCGACCATTGCCATCTGGGGTGTCCCGGGCGGGCTGATAGGGGCGAGGGTGTACAGCCTGGCGACGAGCTGGGGGGTGGACACCGGAGGTCACTGGTACCGGGCGCTGGAGGTCTGGCAGGGAGGTCTCGGCATCTGGGGGGCCGTCGTCGGCGGAATCGCGGGCGGCTATCTCGGGGCGCGCCGCCACCACCTGCCGCCCCGGCCACTCCTCGATTGCGTGGCGCCGGCCTTCGCCCTCGCCCAGGCCATCGGGCGCTGGGGCAACTACTTCAATCAGGAGCTGTATGGCCGGCCGTCCAGACTGCCCTGGGCCGTAAAGATCGACAATCCGGCTGCGCCCTACCCACCCCATTCCACCTTCCAGCCCACCTTTCTCTACGAGTGCATCTGGGATCTGATCGTGCTGGGGCTGGTGCTGTGGGTCGAGCGCCGGTTCCGGATCCGGCGCGGCTATCTCATCGCGGCCTACGCCACCTTCTACACCTTCGGCCGTTTCTGGACCGAGTACCTGCGCATCGACCAGGCCCACAAGTACTTCGGTCTGCGTCTCAATGACTGGACGAGCATCGTGGTGTTCGTCGTGTCGGCCGCGGTCCTGCTGACGCTGGGGCGCGCTCGCCCCGGCGACGACTGCGCCGGTGACCCGCTACCGCCGGGCACGGCAGGGACTGTCCGACCGCCCGAGGACACTCAGACGACGGCGGCGGGAGCCGAGCCGATATAAGCAGCCCGGGTTCTGAACTCGGTCGGCTGGGCGTACTCCTCCATGGCGTGGGCCAGCCAGCCGGCGACCTTTCCCAGGGTGGCAACGGCCTGGCCGGCGCCGGGGATCATCTCTGCGCAGTAGGCCAGCGCTCCCAGCCCCATGTCGACGTTGGGAGGCGGAAACCCGCGGGCGTCCCCGATGGAAAGCACCCGCTCGACGAGGTCATGGCGGGCCCTTCGACCGTCGATCTCGGCCAGGCGCGCCAGCAACTCGGCGCCCCGGGGATCCCCGGCCGGGTACAAGGGCATGCCGAACCCGTGCACCACCGCCCCTGTCCGGTGCAACCGGGCGCCGATGGCCGCTTCAGGGTCGCCGCCTTCGGCCTCTCCCAGCAGCGCTTCGACCTCGCTCGGCGCGCCGCTGCTCCCGGTCCGCCAGCTCCCGCTTGCTGGTCCCAACCCGGTGCTGACCACCGCATACGGGTCGGCTCGAAAGGCCGCCGCGACCCGGGCCGCCAGGGTGGACGGAGCCAGCTCGTGATCGGCCGAGAGCACCAGCGCGGCCTCGAGCACCGCCTTCCGTCCTGGCGTGATCGGCAGGCGACTCAGCCTGGGCCACAGTCGCCCACTGATCGAGCGGTCTCGGCGCCCGGTCGAAGGGACGGACCCCACCGCGGGCAAGCAATCGACGAGCGTCGCCAGAAGGCCGCGGCCCACGATCGGCACGGCCGCCGGGCTGAGGTCGTGGCGCAACTGGTCGGTCAGGGCGGCGGCGGCCACCGCCACCATGAACTTCTCCACGGGCAGGCTCGTCGCCCCGACCGATCGCAAGACCGACTTGGCGGCCCTGGCGGCGGCCGGCGGCGGCGACCAGGCAACCTCGTCGGTCGGCCATCGTCCGGTCCACAGCCATTCGGCGGCGGCCTCGAAGGTACGGGACCGGCTCAGGTCCACCGCGTCGAGCCCCCGGTAAAACAGGCGACCGCCGTCGATCAGGGTGAGCTCAGTGATGAAGATCGGGTCCCGGGCGTCGTTGCGCCGCGGTCCCCGGCGACGGTCCCTGCCGCCGGATCCGGGCCGGCCCCCCGCTCCGGGCGCCCGGCCGGCGCCGGGCCCGTCGTCGCCGTCAGTGACGCCGGCGAAGGCCGCAGGCGGGACGGCCCCCGACCGCGGGCGGGCGGATCGGGCCAGGCGAGCAACCTCCTGCGCGTCGAACGTGCTCCCGGCCGGCGTACGCAGGCGGCTGAGGACACCCCGGCTGACGTAGGAGTACAGCGTGGCGGGCTTTACGCCCAATCGAGCCGCCGCCTCGGCCGTGCTCAGACGCCTGTGGATCATTGATCAATATTGATCGATATGCGGCGAAGTGTCAAGATTGATGACGTGACGACAGCAACGACGACCCCGCTCCCCGTCCCACCCGGCCTCAAAGGGCTGGCCGTCACCGACACCGAAATCGGTGATGTACGCGGTCTGGAGGGCTTCTACCATTACCGCCAGTACTCGGCCACGGAGCTGGCTCGCCATCGCAGCCTGGAGGAGGTGTGGCAGCTCCTCTTCGACGGCTCCCTCCCCGGCGAGGCCAGGGCGCGCCAGGGCTTCGCGTCCGAGGTTCGCCAGGCCCGTCGGCTTCCCCCAGTCCTGCTGGAGGCGCTGCCGGCCATCGCCGGCGTGAGCAGGGCGGCCGGTCCCATGGCCGCGCTGCGCACGGCCGTCTCCGGGTTTGGCGCGGCCTGCGAGTTCCAACCGCTGTGGGATCTTGACGCCGCCTCCGCCCGCGCCGACCTGATCCGGCTGATCGCGGCCACGCCCACCCTGGTAGCCGCCCTGTACCGCCTGGCCGCCGGCCACGAGCCGGTCGAGCCCGACCCCGAACTGGATCACGCCGCCAACTACCTCTGGATGGTGACCGGCCGGCGCCCAGACCCGGCCTTGGCCCGGGCGCTCGAGCAATACCTGATCCTCACCGTCGATCACGGCTTCAATGCGTCCACCTTCACCGCCAGGGTCATCACCTCGACGGGCGCCGACGCCGCCGCCGCCGTGGTGGGGGCCATCGGGGCGCTATCGGGGCCCCTGCATGGAGGGGCGCCGAGCCGGGCCCTGGACACCATCGACGCCATCGGCTCCCCCGAACGCGCCGAGCCGTACATTCGAGAGGCGATCACCCGCGGCGATCGGATCATGGGCTTCGGCCACGCCGTCTACCGGACCGAAGATCCGCGCTCCCGGTTCCTTCGCGAGGTGGCCCTCTCGCTCGGAGGCGACGTGGCGCAGCTCGCCATGGAGATTGAACAGACGGTGCTCCGGCTGCTCGCCGAGTTGAAGCCCGCGAACCCGCTCTACACCAACGTCGAGTTCTATGCGGGTGTGGTGATGGATCGCTGTGGCCTTCCTCGCGAGCTGTTCACCCCGACCTTTGCCGTCAGCCGGGTCATCGGCTGGGGCGCCAACATCGCCGAGCAGGCCGCCGTACGGCAGCTCATCCGCCCTGCCGCCCGGTATGTCGGCCCGCCGGCGCCCGAGCCAGTGCCGGCGGCACCGTGAGCCCCTCCCGGAGCCGGCCGACCTTCCTGCCGCGAAGCCGGCTCACGCCGGCTTCCGGCTCACCTACCTGACCTGCCGCCCCTAGGCTGGTCCGCATGCCGGGTGTGATCAATGGCCGCCATTGGCTGCGTCAACGGATTCACCATCTCGAGGAACTGCTCCGCGGCGACCCCCCACCCGAGCAACGAGAGGTGATCGAGGCTGAGCTGGCTCAGGCCCGGCAGGAGCTTCGTCGCTCGCATGGCTGGGCCGGCTGGTTCCTGCGAGGAGCGGGCGGCCCCTGACGACCCATCGACGCCAGAGCCAGCCGGACAGGCTCGCCGGGAGGGGAAGCTCCCTGCGGTCGGTCGGGCTAGATCGCCGCCGACTGGGTGGCCGGCGCCGTGGGCTTGGTCGGGGTCGGGATCGGGCCCGTGCGAGGGCCGAAACCGAAGCCTTTTCGGCTGGCACCGATCTTCGTCGTGTCGACGATGTTGGTCGCCGTGTCGCTGCCATTGACTTTCGTCGCCAGGACCTGGACCTGATCGCCCTGGGCCACCGAGCCGATCCCATCCCGCTCCGCGTCCACCATGGTGGACGCGGTGACGGCGTAGGTATGACGATACTGGTCGGCGCTTTGCACGGTGATCGAGCTCTTACTGACGGCGGTCACCTGACCGACCTGGACCTCTACCGTGCGATAACCCCCGCTCGGGGCCTTGGTCGTGAACTCACCATGCAGGACCCGCCCCAGCCCGCCGAGACCGCCGAACCCGAGGGGTCCTCCCGGCCCGAACCCCCTGAAGCCCCGATTCGGGTGCCCGGGCCCCGGGACCGGCCGGCTTGGACGGAGTGGTGGTACTCGGTGTCGACGAGCCCGAACTGGCCGCAAACGCGATCCCCGCGCCCCCCAGGGCCAGTCCGGCGGTCAACCCGCCAACCATCATCGCCCGCGGGATCCGCCCGAATCGTCGCGTGCTGCCTGCGGCGGACATCTCCGGCTGCTGGGGCGTGGGTTCGTCTGGCATCGGGTGGCCTCCAGGGGTGGATGATCCGTATCCAGTTTCCCAAACCCACCTGAGGCTCAGGGCAGAGCCACCTGAAAGAATCCTGAACTGCGCTTCGGTCGGTGATGGGAAAGAGGAAGCCCCGTGATGGACCAGACCCCGGGTAGCACTGTCACCGGCGACCGGTACTGGATGGAGGAGCTCGACGAGGCCGAGCGCGTCAGCCTCGACCCGGGGCCGGGTGACTTTCAGCCGCGACCCGACGTGCTGGTGGTCGGTGGCGGGATCTTGGGGGTGGCCATTGCTGCCGCCTGTCAGGTCGCCGGCCTGGGCTCGGTCCTGCTGATCGAGGCCGAGCAGCTGGGCGCTGGGACCACGAGCGGGGCCGCGGGTCTGCTGCTGCCCGAGACCCATCACGGTCGTGACCCCGCATCCCTCGTGGAGTTGGGCCGTGCCGGCCTCGACCACTGGAGGGTCCTGGAGGCGAACCACCCGGGAGGAATCGGCCTCGTCGACCTCGACTGGGTCGGCCTGGCCCCCCACGAACCGGCCTTCCTGGCCGACCCTCCCGCGACCGTCCGGTGGCTCCAGGACGCGGAGGTTCGCCGCCTCATCCCGTCGCTCGGCGCTTCCACCACCGCCGCCTTAATTCCTCACCAGGCCCGGCTCAATCCGCTTCGAGCCCTGGCCCGGCTGGCCTCGGGGATTGCCCACGTGACGACGAGAGTGGCCGCCACCGGCGTCACCATCAAGGCCAGACGGCTGACGACGGTGTCCACCACGTCCGGGCCGGTGAGCCCTGATATCACCGTGTTTGCCACCGGCAGCCCGCCCGCCCTCGATGGACTCGACGTGCGGCTTCCGGGTCGCCGGATCAAGGGGCACCTGCTCGTCACGGCCCCGACACCCGTCCGGCTACCGGGCGTCGTCGCCGATGTCGCCACGCCGTTGCCAGGCGGACGGCTCCTGGTCGGCGGCACCCTCGACCTCGGTGATGACAGCCCGGCGGTACGGGAGGAGGTCATCTCCGGTCTTCGCCACCGTCTCGCCGTCGCCTTACCGGCGGCCGAGGGGGTACCGGTCACCCACCGCTGGTGTTGCTGGCGTCCGCACCATCCCGACGGCCTCCCCGTGATCGATCGGCTGCCAGATATCGACAACGCCTGGATGACGTCCGGGCATTACCGGACCGGGATCCTGATGGGGCCGGCCACTGGAGCCCTCCTGACGGAATGGATCATGACCGGCCGGCGTCCTGTGGCGGCCGAAGCCTTCGCCATGGATCGCTTGGGCGAGGACCAATCCTGAAGCGGCGCGGGCTCGGCACCTCCTCGACTCCGGCCGAGAACCAGTAATTTCGGCAACGGCACGTCTCCAGGGCCACTCCTCTAGGATCCCGGCATGGCCAACGCCGAAATCAGTACCGAGCAGGCTTCAGGCGGATTCCCGCCGATCGCCGACTATGGCTTCCTCTCCGACTGCGAAAACAACTGTCTGGTCGCGCCCAACGGGGCGGTGGAATGGCTGTCCCTCCCCCGGCCCGACTCGCCGAGCGTGTTCGGGGCCCTTCTCGACCGCACCGCCGGACTCTTTCGGTTCGGACCCACCAGCACCCAGGTACCGCACCAGCGACGCTACCTGCCCGGAACCATGGTCTTGGAGACCACCTGGCATACCCCGACCGGCTGGTTGATTGTCCAGGACCTCATGGTGGTTCGCCCGGTCGAGGGCGACCAGCGCCGGACGGAATACCGGCGGGCTCCGGGGGACTCCGCTCCGACCGGCACCCTTCTGCGCCTGGCCAGCTGCATCGAGGGTCGGGTGGAAGTGATGATCAACGCGGCTCCGATCTTCGAGTACGGAGAGCTGGGAGGAACCTGGGTCTACGACGGCGACGGCTACCGCCGGATGACCGTGCAGCCGCCCGCCGGGGACCCGGCGTTGACGGTGACGTCGAGCCTGCGCCTCGGGACCGCCGGCGCTCGCTGTTACGCCCGCTCGACCCTCAATCGGGGCGACACGGCGTTCGTGGCCGTGTCGTGGGGCGGAAACGTCCCGACGTCGGTCGAGGAGGCCGAGGCCCAGTGCGAGGACACGGTGCGCTACTGGCGGGATTGGCTCTCGACGGGAACCTTTCCCGATCATCCGTGGCGCAGTTACATCGAGCGCAGCGCCCTGACCCTGAAGGGCCTGAGTTACGCCCCCACCGGGGCCATCATGGCCGCCGCCACCACCTCGCTGCCCGAGACCCCGGGTGGAGCCCGCAACTGGGATTACCGCTACACCTGGATCCGGGATTCGTCGTTCATGCTGCGTTCGCTCTACCGGCTCGGCTTCGAGTGGGAGGCGCTCGAGTATTTCGCCTTCATCATCGAGGCGGTGGCGGGTGGGACCGACTCCGACTACGGAATACAGATCATGTACGGCATCGGCGGCGAAACCGACCTCACCGAGCGCACCCTCGACCACCTGACCGGCTACCGCAACAGCCGGCCGGTGCGGGTGGGCAACGGGGCCTGGGATCAGCACCAAAACGACGTGTGGGGAATGCTGCTCGACGCCGTCGACACCTATCTGCGCCAGGGCGCGGCGCAGATCGTCCACTCCACCTGGGAAATGATGGCCGGTCTGGTGGAAAACGCCATCCGTCATGCCGCTGACCCCGATCAGGGCATCTGGGAGATCCGCGGCGACCCTCAGTACTTCACCGCCTCCAAGGTGTTGTGCTGGGTGGCGCTCGACCGCGGCAGCGACATGGCCAGGACCCGTCAGGACCAGGAGCGGGCCGACCGCTGGCGCCAGGCTGCGGACGAGCTCAAGGCCGAGATCCTGGACAAGGGCGTGGACGAGCGCGGCCGGTTCCGCCAGCACTACGGCAACGACGAGCTCGACGCTTCCCTGCTCCTCATCCCCATCCTCGGATTCCTGCCGACCAACGATGAACGGCTTCGCACCACCGTCCTGGCCATCGCCGACGAGCTGACCGAGGACGGGCTGGTGCTGCGTTACAAGGTCGACACCACGGACACGGGCTTCGAAGGCAGGGAGGGGACGTTCACCATCTGCTCCTTCTGGTTGGTGACTGCCCTGGCCATGATCGGCGAGCGCGATCGGGCCGTGGCCCTGGCCAAGAAGCTGCTCTCCTTTGCCGGCCCCCTGCAGTTGTACGCGGAGGAGATCGACGCCACCACCGGTGAGCACCTCGGCAACTTCCCGCAGGCCTTCACCCACCTGGCGTTGATCGATGCCCTGGGCCGGCTCATCGAGGCGGAGCAGGCCGTGTCCGCCATCGACTGAAAGGCCGCCGGCGCACCCGCCGGGCGGCGACCATAACTCGGGCCGGGAGAAAAGCCCCCGGCCCACCTGCCCCGGACCACCGTGGGGCCGGCAATCCGTAATCCGGCCCCGGCTCGCCGGGCTCGGCGCGACCGTCCGGTCCAGCCGTCAGGCGTGCCGGCCCAGGAAGTACAGGAGTTGGGTCTGCTCGTCGGCGTCGGCCGGCGGATCGAGCTTGGGCCCGAAGACCCCCGGCTGGCGGATCATCGCATCCATGGGCTGGAGCATCTCGAACGCCATACGAGAGACGCCGGGGTCGAGACGCTCGTCGCCGCCGACGGCGCGGGCCAGGTCCCACGTGTGAACGTGGGTATCCATGGACACCAGGCTCCCCAGGGCCTGCTCCAGCGGCACCGGACCGGTCGGCCCGTTGACGGTGTGGGCCAGCAGGTCCGGATCCTCGGTCAGATCGCCCATACGCTGGTAGGCCTCCGACCAGGCCTGACCCGGGTCGTCGCCCGGGGCCATCTGGGCCGCTTCGGTACCGCTCGCGGCCGCCGCCATGGACCGGTAGTTGTTGACGACGTGGGCCACCACGTCGCGGGCCGTCCAACCTTCGCAGGGAGACGGGGCATCCCACTGTTCCGGCTGTACCGCTTTGACCCGTCGGTCGAAGCCGCTCGCCGCCAGTTGGTACCGGTCGATCGCATCACTCATGATGTCCTCCCTCTGACGTGACCTGGAGTCCAAACGCGCTCCGACGGTAACGCTCCGAGGCGGCGAGCGGAATCGAACCGCTGTACGCGGCTTTGCAGGCCCCTGCCTAAACCACTCGGCCACGCCGCCCGGCATGCCAGGCCAGCATGTTAGCCCCATCGGGCGTCCGCTCCCTTCTGGGCGGCTACGGTCGGCGCCGCCCATGCCGCGCGCCTGCCGACCTGCGCCATCTCGAGACCCGCCACTGGGTATCGCTCGGCGCCACCGCCGTGCTCACGGGCGTGGCTGGCATCGCCACCGCGATCGGCGCCGGGTCGGTCACCCGGTTCGTGCTGGCCGGGCTGGCCCTGGCGGCGGCGGCCGCCCTGATCGGGCAGGCCATCGAGCAGGTGGGCGAGCGGATGGGTCCGGGCTCGACGGGACTGCTGCAGTCGACGCTCGGAAACCTGCCCGAGCTGTTCGTGGGCTTGTTCGCCCTGCGCGCCGGACTGACGACGGTCGTGCAATCGGCCCTGATCGGCTCCATACTGGCCAACACCGTGCTGGTGCTCGGCACCGCGTTCGTCGCCGGCGGGCTTCGTCATGGCGTCCAGCACTTCGACCCTGAGGAACCCCGCCTCAACGCCTCCCTGCTGCTCCTCGTCGTCGCCGCCCTGGTCGTCCCGACCCTGGCCAACGACCTCCACACGCCCGCCGCAGCACATATCTCGGCGCTCTCCGACGCCTGCGCCATCGCCCTCCTGGTGGTGTACGCGGCGAGCGTGCCCTTCTACCTGCGCCGCCAGGCCGCGGCCGAAGCGGAACCCGACGGAGCGGCCGAGGTCGAGACGTCAGACGCCTGGCCGCTCCGGCTCTCCATCACCGTGCTCGCGGTCGCCAGCCTGGCCGCCGCCCTGGCGTCGGACTGGTTCGTCAATCCCCTCGAGTCCGCCACCAAGCAGCTTGGCATCTCAGAGACCTTTACCGGACTGGTCATCGTCGCCATCGCCGCCAACGCCGTCGAGCACGGCGTCGGCATCCGCTTCGCCCTGAGAGCCAAGCCGGATTACGCCATCAGCACCACCCTCAACAGTCCTCTTCAGGTGGCCCTGCTGCTCACACCGGTCCTGGTGCTGTTGAGCCGGGTGGTGGGCCCGACCCAGCTCAACCTGGTGTTCCCGCCGCTCCTGGTCGCCGCCCTGGCGGCCTCCACGCTGGTGGTGGCGGTGATCATCTACGACGGCGAGTACACCTGGATCGAGGGCGCCGCCCTGATCGCCCTCTACGTGCATCATCGCCACCGCCTTCTGGTGGGGGTGATGGCGTCGTGAGCAAGAAAGCCGTTGAGGCCCGCCCCTGCCGCGACGGATGGATCGGGCCCGACCGGTAGGTTGCGCCCATGGTCCCGGCCGTCTCCCCCGGCGACGCCTTTCCCGCTCGGTGCCACCTTCGACGGCCTCGGCACCAACTTCTCCGTCTTCTCGCAGGCCGCCGAAGCGGTGGAGCTGTGCCTCTTCGACGAAGACGGACGCGAGACCCGCTACCCGCTGCCCGAGGTCGACGCCTACTGCTGGCACGGCCACTTCGAGGGGGTAGAACCCGGCTGCCGCTACGGCTACCGGGTGCACGGGCCCTACGAGCCCGACGCCGGCCTGCGCTGCAACCCCGCCAAGCTGCTGCTCGACCCCTACGCCAAGGCCGTCGACGGCGAGGTCGTCTGGGGCCAGGCTCCCTACTCCTACGACCGCCGGGCCGACGACCTGCGCATCGACACCGGACCGACTCGGCGGCGTCGATGCCCAAGGCCATCGTGGTCGACCCGGCCTTCGATTGGGGCGCCGACCGGCCGCCGCGCACCCGCTGGGCCGACACCGTCATCTACGAGACCCACGTCAAGGGTCTGACCTGGCGACACCCCGACATCCCGGACCACCAGCGGGGCACCTACGCCGCGCGTGGCCCACCCCGCCATGATCGAGCACTTCAGCCGGCTGGGGATCACCGCCGTCGAGCTGATGCCCGTGCACCACTTCGTGCACGACGACCGCCTGGTCAACTCGGCCTGCGCAACTACTGGGGCTACAACTCGATCGCCTATCTGGCCCCCTACAGCGGTTACTCGTCGCGGGGCGGCCACCGGGTGGTCAACGAGTTCAAGGCCATGGTGCGGGCCCTGCACGAGGCCCGCATCGAGGTGATCCTCGACGTCGTCTACAACCACACCGCCGAGGGCGACCACCTCGGGCCCACGCTGGCGTTCCGGGGCATCGACAACGCCAGCTACTACCGGCTGGTGGACGGAGAGCCCCGCTTCTACAGCGACTCCACCGGAACCGGCAACTCCCTCAACGTTCGCAACCCGCACGTGCTGCAGCTGATGATGGACTCCCTGCGCTACTGGGTGCTGGAGATGCACGTCGACGGCTTCCGCTTCGATCTGGCCGCCAGCCTGGCCCGCCAGTTCCACGAGGTCGACCGCCTGTCCGCGTTCTTCGACCTCATCCAGCAGGACCCGGTGATCAGCCAGGTCAAGCTCATCGCCGAGCCCTGGGACGTCGGCGACGGCGGCTACCAGGTCGGCAACTTCCCCCCGCTCTGGTCGGAGTGGAACGGCAAGTACCGCGACACGGTCCGCGACTACTGGCGCCAGAGCGGGGCGCCCATCGGCGACCTGGCCGAGCGCCTGACCGGCAGCTCCGACCTCTACGAGGCGACCGGCCGCCGGCCCTTCGCCAGCATCAACTTCGTCACCTGCCACGACGGCTTCACCCTCGCCGACCTGGTTTCCTACAACGACAAGCACAACGAGGCCAACGGGGAGGACGGTCGCGACGGCACCGACGACAACCGGTCCTGGAACTGCGGCGTCGAGGGGCCGACCGACGACCCGGACATCCGGTCCCTGCGCCGACAGCAGATGCGGAACTTCCTCGCCACCCTGCTCCTCAGCCAGGGCGTCCCGATGCTGCTCGGCGGCGACGAGCTCGGGCGCACCCAGGGCGGCAACAACAACGCCTACTGCCAGGACTCGCCGATTTCCTGGTACGACTGGGCCCGGGTCGACCACGATCTCCTCAACTGGACCGAGCGCCTGATCGCCCTGCGCCGGGCCCATCCGGTGTTCCGGCGCCGACGGTTCTTCCAGGGTCATCCCTTGCGCGGCAGCGCCGGCGGGCCACGAGCTCCCCGACGTGGGCTGGTTCCGCAACGACGGCCAGCAGATGACCGACGCCGACTGGGAGGTCGGCTACGCCAAGTCGCTCGGCGTCTTCCTCAACGGCCACGCCATTCCGGAACCCGACATTCACGGCCGCCCGATCGTCGACGACTCGTTCTACCTGCTCTTCAACGGGTGGGACCAGGAGATCGACTTCACCCTCCCGCCGGGGCAGTGGGCCTGGTCGTGGGATGTGGTGTTGGACACCGGGGACCGACGGGCCGGTCAGGTGGGCGCGGCCCGCCCCCGGCGTCCGGCCGGCGCCGTGATCCGGGTGCCCGGACCCCGCCTCCTGGTCCTGCAGTCCGCCACTCCCCCCGATGACGAGGACTAACCGTGGTCTAAACTACACTCTGGGAACATCTGATCGGGCGCCCGTCGCTACCATGCATCCAGGGAGGTGCCGAGTGTCTGACGACATGCCCCTGTCCTACGCTCGGGCCGTTGGTGAGCGGTTGAGGAATCTCCGTCGCCAGCAGAGTCTTTCCCTTCTCGCGGTCGAGGAGGCGTCCGGCCGGGAGTTCAAAGCCTCGGTGCTGGGCGCCTACGAGCGCGGCGAGCGAATCATCTCCGTGCTGCGCCTGCAGCGGTTGGCCCAGCTGTACGGGGTGCCGGTTGATCAGCTGCTGCCCCGGCCGGGCTCCACCGGGTCCGGCTTCGATGCGCCCCTGTCGGGCAATGGCCCCAACCGGGTCGCCGTCTCGGAACCGGTCAGCATCGACCTGCTCCGTCTCGCCGCCCTGGAGGCTCCGGAGAAAGAGGTCCTCCGCCGGTATGTGAGCATGATCCAGATCCAGCGGGGTGACTTCAACGGCAAGGTCATCACCATCCGCCGGGAGGACGTCCTGCGCTCTGGGCCGGGTCTTCGAACGCGACGAGACGACCATGCGCAACCGCCTGCGGGAGCTCGGCCTGGGCTAGGGGCCGGCCAGAAACTCGACGCCGGAAACTCGGCGATCAGAATGCCTGGTCGCATGACGACAGCTGGCCGCGAGTTTCCGGCGTCGAGTTCGCAGGCAGCCCACTAGGGCGTCCCGACCGGGCGGTCAGTTGCCGAAGATCGCCAGCCAGGCTTCCCGGGTGGACGGCTTGAAGACCATGTTGATCTCCTTGACCGCCGCCAACGTCGCCGTGGACGGAACGGAGTACCGGTGCCCGGGATACACCACCGTGCTGTCGGGAAGCGCCGCCAGGCGCTGCAAGCTCTCGTACATGGCGGCCGAGTCGCTGCCGGGCAGATCCGTCCGGCCGCACCCTTCCAGGAAGAGGGTGTCGCCCGCGACGAGCATCCCGTCGATCAGGAAGCACTGGCTTCCCGGCGTGTGTCCGGGGGTATGCAGCAGCTCCACCTCGACCCCGCCCACCGCCACCCGGTCGCCGCTGTCGTGGCCGACCACATCCCGACCGTCGAGACCGGTGATCCGGGCGACCGAGGCGGCCTCCTGGCGATGGGTATGGACCGGCACCGCCACCCGACCGAGCAGCTCGGCCACCCCCTCGATCCGGTAGCCCATCATCGCCCCGCCCACATGGTCCGGGTGGTGGTGCGTGACGAGAACGCCGGCAATCGTCATGTCGTCAGCGGCGGCGACCTCGAGCAGGTCATCGATCCCATACGCCGGGTCGACGATCAGACATTGATGCTGCTCTCGATCGCCGATCAGATAGGAAAAGTTGACCATTTGGGTGGCGAGCTGATCGGTCACGGCGAAATCGCGTCCCGAGAGCAGCTGGCGGAAATAAAGGCGGTCATCGTCGGCCATCACGGTGATCGTAGGTCGGCCGGCATCGCAGGGTGACCTCGGAATAGTTGCGTACGCAACTTGGTTCCATGGGGCGTAAGCGCTGAGCGTCGATTACGAGCCGAGGAGTCCACATGCCCGCTGTCACCGTCGACGACCTTTCGTCACTGCCCGGCGTTCGCCCGGCCGGGCCCGGCCGGCCCCGGCCGGTCGAGTCCATCACCACCGCCCCGTCGGGGTTCGAGGGGGAAGGCTTTCCGGTGCACCGGGCTTTTGCCGGCGTCGCCGTCGATCGTCTCGATCCCTTCGTGCACATGGATCAGATGGGGGAGGTTGAGTACGCACCTGGTGAGCCGAGGGGCACGGCCTGGCATCCCCACCGCGGGTTCGAAACCGTGACCTACATGATCGATGGCACCTTCCAGCACCGGGACTCAACCGGCGGCGGTGGCCTCATTGCCGACGGCGACACCCAGTGGATGACGGCCGGATCGGGAATCCTCCACATCGAGCGACCGCCGGAGGCCCTGGTCGCGAGCGGCGGCCTGTTCCACGGCATCCAGCTCTGGGTCAACCTGCCCGCCTCGGCCAAGTGGGTCGATCCGCGCTACCAGGACATCGGACGGGACCGGGTCACCCTGCTGAGCTCGCCCGATGGCGGCGCCCTCGTCCGGGTCATCGCCGGCCGGGTCGGCGAGCACTCCGGGCCCGGGGCCACCTACACCCCGATCACCATGGTGCACGCCACCGTCGCCCCCGGCGCCCGACTGGAGCTGCCGTGGGATCGGGACGCGAACGCCCTGGTCTACATCCTCGCCGGTCGGGGCGGAGTCGGGCCCGACCGGCGCCCGATTCGGACCGGCCAGCTGGCCGTACTGGGGGCAGGCGACACCGTGGTAGTGGCAGCCGATCAGACCCAGGACAGCCGGTCGCCCGGCTTCGAGGTGCTGATGCTCGGCGGCCGTCCCATCGGTGAGCCCGTGGCCCACTACGGCCCTTTCGTGATGAACACCCGGGCCGAGCTGGTCCAGGCCTTCGAAGACTTCCAGAAGGGCCGCCTGGGCACCGTTCCGACCAGTTAGGCCCGACCCTCGGGCCAGTCGACGCGGCCGGCAAAAAGAGGCACACTGAGGGCATGTCCGACCCCGGCCGGTTCGCACCGGCCATCTGAGGCATTCCGATGCGGCCGGCGGAGCCGGATGCCCGATCCGATCGACGTTTCTCGCTTTCCGAGCTGGTGGCTCGCAGCGGAGTGCCCGCCAGCACCATCCATCACTACCGCCGGGCCGGGATGATCCCCCCTCCGGTGCGAGAAACGGCCAACCGGTTCGGATACGACGAACGCCACCTGGAAGCGCTGCGCCTCATTCGGTCCCAGGCGGCCGCCGACTCCCCCGAGTGCCGGGCGCGCGTGGTGGCCGTGGCCATCGAGGCCTTCAAGACGCGGGGTTACAGCGAGGTGACCGTGAGTGACATCGCGGAGGCCGCCCAGGTGGCGAAGGGCACCGTCTACCGACACTTCGCGTCCAAAGAGGATCTTCTCACCGCGGCCATCGAGTCCCTCCTGGCCGATACCGAGTCCCGGTTCGCTTCGGCCGTCACCGCCCTCGGCGGTCCGGCGGGGCTCACTGGCGACCCCGAGAAGACCGCCATGGTCTTCGGCCATCTGGTGGCCGGGGTCCTCCCCATCTTGCTGGAGCTCGGGGCCCGGGCCGCCAAAGGGCACGAGCCGAGCGCCGAACTGGCCCGCCACGTCTTGCGGACCCTGGCGGAAGCGGCGGGCCGGCCTTTTACCGGCCGGGGGGCCGAGCCCGAGATCGCCATCAAGGCCGGCTTGTCGATCATCCAGTCGGCGTTCGCCACCGTGCTGGTCTGGGCCGTCGGCACCGACTGGCCGCCCGACGACGGGCTCGGGGACGATCTGGGCGGCTCGCCCGAACCGCTCAGCTGAGCCTCTGGCCCCTGGGGTCCTTGACACGCGCCTTCCGAGCGCGTACATCTGGTGACCACGCGGTCAGCTTCTTACACTCCTACCGGCATCACGCCACCCACTCTCCCCGGTGCCCATCCGGCGGTCCCCCCGGGCCTGCCCGGGCCCGACCGGATCCTGGGCCGAGCCGCGGGCGAGAACTTCCGGGTGGCGTCGCGTCTGCTCGGGCGGGACACGCGATCGCACCTGATGGCGATCTACGGTTTCGCCCGGCTGGTCGACTATCTCGGCGACGAGTACGAGGGCGATCGGGTGGAAGCCCTGGACTGGCTGGCCGGACAGACCGAGCGGGCCCTGACCGACCCGGAGCATGGCCACCTCCACCCGCTGGTGGCCAACGCCGCCCGTACCGTTCGTAGGCTCGGCGCCGATCCCGGCGACCTCCGGAAGCTGATCGCCGCCAACCAGCAGGACCAGGTGGTCCGCGGCTACGCCACCTTCGCCGACCTGGTCGGCTACTGCCGGCTGTCGGCGGACCCGATCGGACGATTGGTCCTGTACATCTTCGACGCCGCCGACCCGGAGCGATTCGCCTGGTCCGACCGGATCTGCTCCGGGCTGCAGCTGGCCGAACACTGGCAGGACGTCGCCGAGGACGCGGCCGCCGGCCGCATCTACCTGCCGGCCGACGACCAGGCTCGTTTCGGCGTGGACCCCCGCGAGCTGACCGCCGGCCCGCCGGCATCGGCGGCCCTGCGGGGCCTGATGGCCTTCCAGGTCGCTCGGGCCCGGCGGATGCTCGATGAGGGAGCACCTCTCATCCGGGCCCTGTCGGGACGGGCCAGATGGGCCGTCGCCGGCTTCTGGGCCGGCGGCCAGGCGGCCCTCGACGCGGTGGCCGACCATGGTTTCGACCCGCTCCAGGGAACGCCGAGGCCGGCGCCCCGGCGGGTCGCATCCCACCTGATCGCCGCCCTCCGGGGCCCTGTGGCGCGCCGCGAGGCATCATGAACCTCGACGAGGCCTACCGCCGGTGCGAAGAGATCACGACCACCGAGGCTCGGAACTTTTCCTACGGGATCAAGCTTCTCCCTCCACCCAAGCGTAAGGCCATGAGCGCCCTCTACGCCCTGGCCCGGCGCATCGACGACATCGGCGACGGCGACAGCCCGGTGACCGACAAGCTGGCCGCCCTCGCCGACGCCCGTAAGGATGTGGCGGCCGTCGCCGGCGACGATCCCTACGAGGGGGACGACCCGGTGCTGGTGGCTCTCGCCGATGTGGACCGGCGCTTCGTGGTTCCGCTCTCCGCCTTCGACGACCTGATCGACGGCTGCGAAATGGATGTTCACGGCCGGGGGTATCGGACCTTCGATGACCTGGTGGGCTACTGCCGGCGGGTCGCCGGCAGCATCGGGCGGCTCAGTCTCGGCGTCTACGGCACCACGGACCCCGAGCGAGCCTTGCCCCTCGCCGACGACCTCGGCGTGGCCCTCCAGATCACCAACATCCTCCGCGACATCATCGAGGACCGCGACCAGATGGGCCGCGTGTACCTCCCCCACGAGGACCGGGAGCGCTTCGGCGTGGCGCCCGACCTCCAGGGCGACCTCGACGACCTGACGGCGCTCATCAGCTTCGAAGCCGCCCGGGCGGAGGAGTGGTACCAGCGTGGGATGACGCTGCTGCCCATGCTCGACTGGCGGTCGCGTGCCTGTACCGCCGCCATGGCCGGCATCTATCGCCGGCTGCTGGTGCGCATCCAGCGCGACCCTGCGGGCGTGCTCCGGGGCCGCCTCTCGCTACCTCCTCACGAGAAGGCGGCGGTGGCGGTACGGGCCCTGGCCCGGGGGGCGGCGTGAACCCACCCACCCGCAACGGGCCGCGCGTCGCGGTGATCGGCGGGGGCCTCGCCGGCCTGGCCGCCGCCCTGGCCTGCGCCGACCGGGGCGCCCGGGTGACTCTGCTCGAACGACGCAACCGCCTCGGCGGTCTCACCTGGTCCTTCCGGCACGGCGACCGCTGGATCGACAACGGCCAGCACGTGTTTCTCCGGTGCTGCGATCAGTACCTGTCCTTCCTGGCCCGGATCGGCGCCCGATCGGACGTCGAGTTGCCGGACCGGCTCGACCTCCCGGTGGCCGCACCCGCAGCCCGGCCCGGCGGGCCACCACGGATCGGCCGGCTTCGACGGGGCGTGCTTCCCGCTCCCCTGCATCTGGCCGGGTCGGTCCTGCGCTATCCGCATCTCCCGCCCGCCGATCGACTGGCGGCCGGCCGGGCCCTCCTGGCGTTGGGCCGACTCGACCTGGAGGATCCCGCCCTGGATCAGGAGTCGTTCGGGTCCTGGCTGGCCCGGCACGGACAATCCCCGGCCAGCGTGGCCGCCCTCTGGGATCTCATCACCGTGCCCACCGTCAACCTTCCGGCCCGGGATGCCTCCCTCGCCATGGCGACGAAGGTCTTCCAGACCGGTCTGCTCCACGACGCCCGGGCGGCCGACATCGGCTGGAGCCGGGTGCCACTCGGCCAGCTGCACGGCGACCGGGCGGCGGCCGCCCTGGCCCAGGCCGGCGTCGAGGTCCGCCTGGGTGTACCCGTCCGATCGATCGAGTCCGGCGGCCGGGCCAACGAGGCGGGCCCGGGCGACCGGCCCCGGTTCACCGTCACGGTCGACGGCGGCTGGTTCGACGCCGATGCCGTCATCGTCGCCGTCCCTCACGATACGGCCGGTTCCCTCCTCCCTCCGGAGGCCGTACCGCACCAGAGCCGTCTGGCCGACCTCGGCACCTCGGCCGTCATCGACGTCCACCTGGTCTTCGATCGCCGGGTGAGCGATTGGCCGCTCCTGGCCGTGTTGGGCTCGCCGGTCTTCTGGGTGTTCGACCGCACCTCGTCGTCGGGACGGCCGGCCGAGGCCGACCAATCGCAGTATCTGGCCGTATCGATCTCGGCCGCGGACGAGTTCCTCGGCCGGCGGCCCGACGAGCTGGTCGGATGGGTGGCCGGCGAGCTCGGCCGGACGCTCCCGGCCGTCGCCGGGGCCCGGCTGATCGACTCCGTGGTCACCAAGGAGCGCGCCGCCACCTTCCGGGCCCGACCGGGCACCGCGGCCTTGCGACCGGGACCGGCCACTGTCCTGGCCCGGCCTGGCCGTGGCCGGGGCCTGGACCGACACCGGATGGCCGGCCACCATGGAAGGCGCGGTCAGAAGCGGCCGGGCCGCCGCGGCCTCGGTCCTGGCCCGGGCCGACCCAACTTCGACGCCATCCCGCCGCTCCCCGGGTGCCGCCGACCCCGCACCGGCCCTCGCCGGCTCCCGTTCTCTGCACCCAACCGACACCGAGGAGGTGGCGTGACCCCGACCATCGGCGTTCCCGAGGTACTGGCCCGCTCCCGCCGGGCCGTCGCCCCGGCCCTGAGCGAGGCCATCGAACGACTGGCGCCCGAGATCCGGCGCCTCGCCAGCTATCACATGGGCTGGACCGATCCGGGCGGCAACCCGGTCAGCTCGCCCGGGGGCAAGGGCATCCGGCCCACCCTGGCCATCCTTTCCGCCGAGGCGGCCTGGGCCGAGGCCGGGATCGGCGTGCCCGGGGCCGTGGCGGTGGAGCTGGTCCACAACTTCTCCCTCATCCACGACGACATCATCGACACCGACACGGAACGCCACCACCGCCCGACGGTGTGGTCCGTCTACGGGATCGGCCCGGCGATCGTCGCCGGCGACGCCCTGCAGATTCTGGCCCACCAGGTCCTTCTGGAAACCCCCTTCGGGCGCGGGGCGGCCGCTTCGGCGGCGTTGGCGGATGCCACCGCCGCCATGATCGCGGGCCAGGCCGACGACATCGCCTTCGAGAGCCGGCGCGACGTGACCGTCGAGCAGTGCATGGGCATGTCCGCGGCCAAGACCGGCGCCCTGCTCGGCTGCGCGGCCTCGATGGGCGCCATCCTGGCCGGGGCGCCGGGTGCCACGGTCGGAGCCCTCCGCGACTACGGCCGTTATCTGGGGCTGGCCTTCCAGGCCGTCGACGATCTGCTCGGGATCTGGGGGGACCCGGGCCAGACCGGCAAGCCCGCCGGCAGCGACCTCCGGCAGCGGAAGAAGTCGATGCCGGTCGTGTCCGCCCTGGCGGCCGGAGGCCCCGAATCAGACGAGCTGCGAGACCTGATCTCCGGTCCCGTCTCGACCCCCCCGGAGGTCCCGGCCGAGTTCGACGGAGCCGAGTTCGACGGAGCCGAGTCGACGGACCGGGCCCGACGGCACCGCGGCAGCAGGCCGGACGGCCGCATGGCCCCAATCCCCGCAGCCCCTCGACACCGATCAGATCGAGCGGGCCACCTATCTGGTCGAAGCCTGCGGCGGCCGGGAGTGGACGGCGGTGCGGGCCAAGGCCAACCTCGACGCCGCCCTCGGCGCCCTCGAGCGGGTACGGCTGTCGGCCATCCCGCACCGGGACCTGGCCGACCTGGCGGTGTACGTCGTCGAGCGGGACTCGTGACCGCAATCGCCGCTACTCCGCCTGACACGGTCGACACCGGCGATGCCGTCGACCGGGCCCGGATGGCGTTGGCGGCCGCCAGCGACCACCTCCGAAAGCGGCAGCATCAGGACGGCTGGTGGAAGGGGGAGCTCGAGACCAACGTGACGATGGACGCCGAGGATCTCCTGCTGCGCCACTTCCTCGGCATCTTCGAGGCCGACCGTGCAGGCGATTCGGCCCGGTGGATCCGGGCCAACCGGCACGACGACGGGACCTGGAGCACCTTCTACGGCGGGCCGCCCGATCTTTCGACGACCATCGAGGCCTACGTGGCCCTGCGTCTGGCCGGCGACGCGGCCGACTCACCGCCCATGCGGGCCACGGCGGCCTGGATACGCGACCACGGGGGGATCGAAGGCAGCCGGGTGTTCACCCGCATCTGGCTGGCTCTGCTGGGCCGATGGGACTGGGAGGACCTTCCGGTGGTGCCCCCGGAGATCATGTTCCTCCCGCCCGGGGCCCCGCTGAACATCTACGACTTCGGGTGCTGGGCTCGCCAGACCGTGGTGGCCCTGACCATCGTGATGGCCCACCGGCCGGCCCGGCCGCTGCCCTTCACCATCGACGAGTTACGGTCGAGCGCGCCCGTGGCCGTCCCCCCGCCCGAGAGTCTCCGCACCACCCGGGGCCGGCTCTTCGCTCTCGATCGGGCCCTGCACCGCTACGAACGACTGCCCGCCTGGTTCCTCCCCCGCCGGGCCCTGCGGAGTTCGGCTCTGCGGCGGGCCGAGCAGTGGATCGTCCAGCGCCAGGAGGCTGACGGCCTCTGGGGCGGCATCCAGCCCCCGGTCGTGTACTCGATCATGGCCCTCCATCTGCAGGGGTATCCGCTGGACCATCCGGTGCTACGCGCCGCCCTGGCCGGGCTGGAGGACTTCGTCATCCACGACGACCGGGGCCGGCGCCTGGAGGCCTGCCAGTCGCCGGTGTGGGACACGGCGCTGGCCATGGTGGCCCTGTCCGACGCCGGCGCGGCGCCGGACGACCCGACCCTGGCGGCCGCGGCCCGCTGGCTGGAGTCCGAGGAGATCACCACCCGGGGGGACTGGGCCGTGCGCCGGCCGGGGCTGGCCGGCGGCGGGTGGGCCTTCGAGTTCGCCAACGACAACTACCCCGACATCGACGACACCGCCGAGGTGGTGCTGGCCCTGCGGCGTACCCGGTCCGCGCCCGGCACCCCGGGCTCGCCGGGTCCGGCCACCGGCCCCGTTCCACCCGCTCCACCCGCTCCACCCGCTTCGCTCGGTGACGCCGCCTGCGCCCGGGCGGTGGCCTGGACCGTCGGGATGCAATGCGAGAACGGCGGCTGGGCGGCGTTCGACGCCGACAACGACAGCCGGTTGATCGCCGCCCTTCCCTTCTGCGACTTCGGCGAGGTCACCGACCCTCCTTCGGCCGACGTCACCGCCCACGTGATCGAAATGCTCGTGGACGAGCCCGGCGTGCCTCCCGAGGTGCTGCAACGGGGGCTGGACTGGCTGACCGGCGAGCAGGAAGCGGACGGATCATGGTTCGGCCGCTGGGGCGTCAACTACGTCTACGGGACCGGCGCCGCCGTGCCGGCCCTCATCCGGGCCGGCGTGCCGCCGGAGGACGCCCGCATCCGCCGGGCCGTCGCCTGGCTCGAGGACCACCAGAATCCTGACGGTGGGTGGGGCGAGGACATGCGCTCGTACATCGACGCCGGCTGGCACGGTCGCGGCGCCTCGACCGCGTCACAGACGGCCTGGGCCCTGCTGGCTCTCCTGGCCGGCGGGGAATCGGAAGGCGCCGCCGCCCGCCGGGGAGTGGCCTGGCTGGTCGACACCCAGCGGACCGATGGCAGCTGGGACGAGCCCTGGTTCACCGGCACCGGCTTCCCCTGGGATTTCAACATCAACTACCACCTTTACCGCCTGGTCTTTCCGGTCATGGCTCTCGGCCGCTACGTCCGCGCCCGCGACTCCGGAGGGGACGGGCCGTGAACGAGTCAACCCTCACGGTCCTCGCCCCGCTCCGGGTCGAAGCGCGAGCGATGACCATCGAAGGCAGCGCCGCCCAGGTGGTCCGGACCGGAGCCGGGTTGCGGCGGGCCGCCGCCACCGCCCGTTCGGTACACCGCCGCCCGCCGCCGGGCCCGGTGGCCGTGGCCGGCGTCGCCGGCGCCCTGATCGACGGGTTACGTGCCGGCGCCATCGTCGTCGCCGACCGGGTGCTGGACGAGCGGGGTGTCGAGGTGCCCTCGACCCTTACATCAGCTCCGCTGGTGGCGGCCGGGCTGCGGCGGCGGGGGCTGGACGTGACCGTCGGTCCCATCGTCTCCACCACTTCTTTGGTGAAAGGGTCCTCGGAGCGCGCCCGGCTGGCCGCCACGGGGGCCATCGCCGTCGACATGGAAACGGCCGCCCTGGTGGGGGTGCCCTGGCACCAGCCGGTCACGGTGGTACGGGCCATCTCCGATACCTCCGCCGGGGAGCTCCTGTCGCCCGCCATCATCCGCGGCGGCTGGCGCGCCCTCAGGGCCCTCCGAGCGGCTGCTCCGGTCCTGGACGACTGGGCCGCCGCTATCGGTCCGAAGACGGTTTTGCTGGCCGGGCCGCGTTCCTTCTGCGCCGGCGTCGAGCGGGCCATCGAGACCGTGGAACGGGTGCTGGCCCGCTACGGCAGCCCGGTGTACGTCCGCCGGCAGATTGTTCACAACCGCCACGTGGTCGCCGACCTCGAGCGGCGGGGCGCCATCTTCGTGCACGAGCTCGACGAGGTCCCCGACGGCGCCATCGTGGTGTTCTCCGCCCATGGAGTGACACCGATGGTCAGGGCCGAAGCTGACCGCAGAGGGCTGGACGTCGTCGACGCCACCTGCCCCCTGGTGGCCAAGGTCCACCGCGAGGTGCAGCGCTTCCAGGCTCGGGGTTATCAGGTGGTGCTGATCGGCCACGCCGGCCACGACGAGACCGAGGGCACCCTGGGCGAAGGTGAGGGCGTGACCCTGGTCGAGGACCACGCCGACATCGCGGGCCTGGCAGTGGATGACCCCGACCGGCTGGCCTATGTCACCCAGACCACCCTGTCGCCCGACGATGTCGCCGGGCTGGTGGGCGGACTCACCGAGCGCTTCCCCGCCATCGTCGGGCCGCACGCCGCTGACGTGTGCTACGCCACCCAGAACCGCCAGGACGCAGTCCGGGCCATCGCCGGCGCTTGCGACCTGCTGCTCGTCATCGGCTCGGCGAACTCTTCGAACACCGCCCGGCTGGCCGAGGTAGGAGCCCGGGCCGGCTGCCGGGCCGAGTTGCTCGAGGACGAGAGCGAACTCGATCTCACCTGGCTGCGCGGCGCGTCGACCATCGGAGTGACCGCGGGGGCGTCGGCGCCGCCGGAACTGGTGGATCGGGTGGTCGGCGCCCTGGCGACCCTCGGACCGATTGAAGTCGAGGAGCGAGCGGTCCGCCACGAACAGGTCAATTTTCCCCTTCCTGCGGAGGTCAGATAGCGAATGGGCGTCCCCCTGCGGCAAAGCATCAAGATCGGCAGCTACCTCGCCCGCCAGAAGCTGGCCCGGCGCGACAAGTTTCCGCTCATCGTCGAGCTGGAACCGCTGTTCGCGTGCAACCTGGCCTGCAATGGGTGCGGCAAGATCCAGTACCCGACCGACGTCCTGCGCCAGCGGCTCACCGTCGAGCAGGCCGTGGCCGCCATCGAGGAGTCCCGGGCGCCCATGGTCTCCATCGCCGGCGGCGAGCCGCTGCTGCATCCCGACATTGATCGAATGACCCGCGAACTCCTCGACCGGGGCCGGTTCGTGTACCTGTGCACCAACGCCCTGATCCTCGAGCGGAAGCTCGACCGGTTCTCCCCGCATCCGCGCTTCAGCTGGGTCGTCCACATCGACGGTCTGCGTGAGCGCCACGACGAATCGGTCAGCCGGGACGGCACCTTCGACAAGGCCGTCGCCGCCATCAAGGCCGCCAAAGCCAAGGGCTTCAAGGTCAACACCAACACCACCTTCTTCAACACCGACTCGCCGAAGACGGTGCGGGAGGTGCTCGACTACCTCAACGACGACCTCGGCGTCGACCAGATGATGATCTCGCCCGGATACGCCTACGAGAAAGCGCCCGACCAGGTCAACTTCCTGAGCACCCGGCGTTCGACCGAACTGTTTGCCTCGGCGTTTGCCGGCGGCCGGCGGAAGCGCTGGCGGCTCAATCACAGCCCGTTGTTCCTCGACTTCCTCGAGGGCAAGGCCGAATTCGAGTGCACCCCGTGGGGGATACCGAGCTATTCGGTCTTCGGATGGCAACGACCGTGCTATCTGATGGCCGATGGCTACGCCGCCACTTACCAGGAGCTGCTCGACACCACCGACTGGTCTCGCTACGGCCGCGGCAAGGATCCCCGCTGTGCCAATTGCATGGCGCACTGTGGTTACGAGCCGAGCGCCGTGCTGGCCACCACCCGATCACTTCGGGAGTCACTGCGCGCTGCTTTAACATCTTGAGTTCATGGGCTTCGATCTCCAGAGCGAACTGAAAACCCGGGAAGGGGAGGGTCCCGCGCTGTGGGCTCGCTATCTCAACCCCCAGACCGCCAGGGTGGTTCGCTCCATCGGCTTCGACCGGCGCTGGGAGCACGGCCGCGGCGCCTACCTCTATGACGAGACCGGCGCCCGTTATCTCGACTTCCTGTCCGGGTTCGGAGTGTTCGGTCTCGGGCGCGCCCACCCGACCGTCCGGGACACCCTGCACGCCGTTCTCGACGGTGAGCTACCCGACATGGTGCAGATGGACACCCCGCTCCTCGCCGGACTGCTGGCCGAGGCCCTCATCGAACGAGCCCCCAACCTCGACCGGGTGTACATGTGCAATAGCGGGACCGAGGCGGTCGAAGCCGCGCTCAAGTTCGCCCGTTGCATGACGGGCCGCCCGCGGGTCCTCTATTGCTCGCACGCCTTTCACGGCCTGACGGCCGGGTCGCTGTCGGTCAACGGGGCGAAGGAGTTTCGGGACGGCTTCGGACCTCTGCTCCCGGGCACGCAGGTCCCCTTCGGCGACCTCGACGCCCTGCGCCGGGAGCTGGCGCCGGGTGACGTCGCCGCCCTGATCATCGAACCGGTCCAGGGCAAGGGCGTGCAGGTGGTGCCGGACGGGTTCCTGGCGGCGGCGTCATCCCTCCTCCATCGCAACGGGGCCCTGCTGATCTGCGACGAGGTGCAGTCGGGGTTGGGGCGCACCGGTCGCTTGTTCAGCTATGAGCACGACGGGGTGCAGCCCGATCTGGTGACCCTGGCCAAGACGCTCTCCGGGGGGTTCGTTCCCGTCGGCGCCGTTCTCGGGACCTCTCTGGTGTTCCAGCGGGTCTACTCGTCCATGGACCGCATGCTGGTCCATGACTCGACCTTTGGCACCAATGCCCTGGCCATGGCGGCCGGTCTGGCCACGCTCTCGGTGATCGACGACGAGGGGCTGATCGACAATGCGGCGAAGGCGGGCGCCGAGCTGATGCAAGGCCTCCGGGCCGCAGCCGACCGCTATGAGCTGGTCAGTCAGGTCCGCGGCCGTGGGCTCCTGATCGGCATCGAGTTCGGCCGGCCGCAGTCCCGGCGGTTGCGGTCCCGGTGGGGTCCGTTGACCATGGCCCGGCGGGGCCTGTTCACCCAGATGGTCGTCGGCGCCCTGTTCGAGGACCATCGGATCCTGACGCAGACCTCCGGGGATCACATGGACGTCCTCAAGCTGCTCCCGCCGCTGACGATCACCAGCGAGGAGGGGGCCGAGTTCCTCAGGGCGTTCGGCGAGGTCATGGACTCGATCCACGACAGCGCCCGCCCGGTGTGGCACTTCGGCTGGGGTCTGACGACCCGAGCGGCCCGGAGGGCGCCGGCGGGAGCCAAGCGGTAGCAGGGGGAGGTGGGGCGGCCGGCCGCTCCCCTACCACCGCCGGCCTGACGCCCGACGACTCACCGCCCGCTGGCCCGCCCCCTCGCCGCTCCCCCGCCCCGGCCCAAGCTGTGGGCGAAGGTGCCCGAGACACCAAACGCGCCCAGCGGTTGGGCAAATCTGGGCGCGCTTGGTGACTTTGGGCGCGTTTATGGTCGAAAAACCGCTATAACCGCGCCCGAAACACCAAACGCGCCCAACGCCTCGGGTTGGCGAGGAGCCGGCAAATGGGCCGGAGCCCGAGCCCCAGCCCCTCAGTCACCCGAACCGAGCGCCAGGCTTCCCGCCCCCAACGGCCCTCCGTCGACGAACTCGACAAGGGCCTGCCCACCGCCGGCCCGGCTCCGCCACCCAGCGCGCCCGGCGGGCCACTCAGCGACTGACAGCCGGCTCGGGCGCCTCGGCCGCCACATCGGAGCGACTGAGCACCATGAGACCGGTCGCGATGATGCCGATGGCCATCAACACGATCGGCGCCCGCGCTTCCGTGAACTTCAGCGTCTCATCAAAGAGCGCCACCCCGATCCCGCAGCTGACCAGCGGGTCCGTGACCGTGATGATCGGCAGGGATACCTTTGGCATTCCGGCCTGGTAGGCCGTCTGCGTGAGAAGCATGGCTGTCAGGCCGGCGGCGCACAGCACGTAGGGGGCCCATGAGGTCAGCGTGGACACGATGCCCTGGTCGGTGAGATGGGCGAAGGCCTTGGTCATGACGGCCATGAAGGCGTCGGTCAGTCCGGCCGCCAGGCCCAGGACGGTCGCTTTGGTCCGACCGGCGCTGCGCAATCCGTACCAGACCAGCAGGGTGACTGCACTTCCGATGGTCAGGCCGGTGATGACCCAGTCGGTGGGGTCCGCCGAACCCGAGCTCCGGTCGCTCGGGCTGGCCACGACCATGAACAAGGCCAGCCCGGCCACCACCGCGACCAGCGCCGCCCATTCCGTGGCGGTGACGCCCTGGCGGGTCCAGACCCCGACGAGTGCGATGGTGAACAACAGCGACGTGGTGAGGAGTGGTTGGACCACGACCAGGGAACCGTGGCGCAGGGCGATCAGCTGGAAGACGAAACCGGCGATCTCCGCGCCCACGCCGAGCAGCCAGATCGGCTGGCGGATGACCCGTACCAGCAGCCCTGGCCGAGCGGCGAACTCCGCCGGCACCGCCGCGGCCGGCCGCTGCATGAGGGCGACGCCCGTCCCGAACAGGGCGGCCGATAGCAGCGCCAGCGCAACGACCATGACGCCTCAGATTACGGTGTTCCCGGCGGACGGCAACGGCTTTCGATCGGCGGGGGCCGTCAGCGAACCGGCCGTCCGGCTCGGACCGTACGGACGGCAGCGGCCGACCGGGCCACCAGGGCCACCAGACCGGCCCGCTGGACGGGACCCGGCCGGCTCTTTGCTGACGCGATCTGGGCCCTAACTAAAGGTCAGCCGGCCTTCTGTGACGCGTTCGGTGCCCAGCTAAACCGTGGGGCGCGCCAGTGAAGCTCCTGACCCCCCGGTTTTGGGCCCCGTTCGCGTCAGTGAAGGCGCCCGGCCGAGGCGTTCGCCGGCCCACACGCCGATGGCCTCGCCAGCGGAGCCTGTTGGGGGCCAACGACTTCTGCGAGGCCACCGGTGTCCTGGACGCGGGCCGCCCGGCCCGCTCTGAGGCGATCGGTGCCGACCCCCGGCTGGGCCGGGCCCGGCCGGGGCCACACGGACGGCCCGCCGGTCCGCCCCGAGCATCACGGCCCCGGCTACTGTCCGTTCTCCACCGGATCGGCCACCCGGTCCGCCGGCGGATATCCTTCCGCCTCCGCCGGCCCGGCCGGGGCGGCCAAGCGCGGCCTCGCCCGGACCGGAGCTCGCACCGAGGTGGACAGCCAGCACCCCGCCAGGATGAGGACAAAGCCGATGGCCGTGCCCAGGGTAAAGCGTTCACCCAGCAGTACCACTCCGAGGATCACCGCCACCGCCGGGTTGAGGTAGGTGATGAGCGTAGATCGGGTCGAGCCGATCTCCTTGATCAGCTCGAAGAAGGCCACGAAGGCCAGAGCGGTGCAGACCAGCCCGAGCAGCAGGATGGAGGCGACGACCGTCCCGGGCGGCATGTGAGCCGGGCGCTGCCACCAGGCGAAGGGCGCGTACACGAACGCCACTGCGACCAGGGAGACCGTAGCGAGCCCGAGACTCGGGAGGTGACCGAGATATCTGGAAGCCACGAGAGGTCCGATGGCGTACCCCACCGCGACCAGCCCGGCCATGCCTACCGCGCCCAGATCGCCGGTACCGACGTCGAAGCCCAGCAGCGCCATCACCCCCGCCAGCCCGACCAGGAGGCCGATCACTCCCCTCCGGTCGAATCGATCGACGTGCCCGGTGAGGGCGGCCAGGATGACGGCAATCAGCGGCACGGTGGCAATCAGCAAGCCGGACAGCGAGCTCGGCAGCCGTCGCTCGGCGTCCGACAGCAGCCACCACGGGACAGCCATTTCGACCACGCAGTACGCCAGCAGCGGCTTCCACGCCCGCAGCAGCGGGCGCAGCTGGCCCTGGCGGAGGGCCAACGGCAGCAGGACGAGGGCGCCGATTGCCGTGCGCGCCCCCACGACGGTGGCCGGCGTCAGGTCCCGAACGGCCACTTTGATCAACAGATACGGCAGGCCCCACACCGCCGACATCAAGATGAAGAGGGCAATACCCCGCCTCGTCATCGGCCCGTCACTTTTTGGACCCTATCGGCCCTTGATAGCGATTTTCTCGCCAAATATGGACAAAAAGATGCCAGGTGGGCGGGGGCGCCTACACTGAGAGTTGACCATTTTTTCGGCCATCCGGCCGACACGACCGAAAGAGGAATCCGCTGCCACAAGGCAAGGAAGATGCAATCGTGCTGGAGGGCACGGTGAGCGAGGCCCTGAAAAACGCCATGTTCAAAGTTGAGCTGGCCAACGGGCATGAGGTGCTGGCGCACAACTCCGGCAAGATGCGGATGAACCGTATCCGGGTGTTGCCTGGCGACAAGGTCCAAGTCGAGATCAGCCCTTACGATCTCACCCGGGGTCGCATCACCTACCGCTACAAATAAGGCTTCCTGCCGAGTTGGGGGGCAGATCTCAGGTGAGCGCCCGATCGGGCCGCAAGCGACCCGCGGCCTAATCAGCGATGCCGGGCCCTAATCCGGTCGCGCCCCGCCGGCCGCGTGAACCATCACCGGAGTCTATGACCGCCTGGCAGAGCCTGGGCAGGCCGGCCTCCATGAGCCGCCAGCAGACCAGCCACAGCCTCATCTGGCCGGGGGTCCACCCGCTCGTCGGACGCCACCAGCGCCGACCACCTCCTGCACACATGGGCGACCACCTCCAGGAAAAACCAGCCTAGCCCCGGGCAGAGCCCAACTGCTGAGAATTACCCGTCCCGGTCGTCATCCTGCGGGGCCAGCAGTCCGTTGGCAGCCGCCAATGCCGTCGCAGCCCTTACGGCCTCCTCGTACACGGCAGTGAGGTGGCGTTCCGCCACCGATGCGTCGATCGCAAAGGGCGGTGGGCCGAGCGAGCGAACGACCGCCGCGGGGTCGGTGGTGGGTCGGATCAGCTCGACCGGCGCCGACCCTGCCGGCGTCACCGGGCCGCTCGCTGGCCCCGAACCGGCCGTCGGGCCGCCTGCCCCCGAGCGCCCCGTACCTCCCGTACCGCTGGCGCCGCTCGAGCCCCCCGTCCTCCCGTACCGCCGGCGCCGCTCGTGCCTCCCGTACCGTCCGGGCCGCCCGCGCCTGACGGGCCGCCCGGCGTCCCTGGGGCTGGGCCCGACGCCGGCCCCACCTCGGCTCCGGCCGGGCTCCGGTCGGAAGTCAGCGCACCAGCTGCCGGCGGCCCGCCGGTGGCGGATCCACCGCCCCAGAAGCGCTGCTCGGCGATGCGCCGACCCGCCCCGGCCCGCCGGCGCTTGCTCACAGCCGGGTCCTCGCCGGGATCACGCCGCCTCCTCCTCGCCCGGCTCCTCGGGCGTCGGCTCGTCCTCGACGAGCTGGTCGATCCGCAAGCCCAGCGCCACCTGGAGCTGGTCCGCGTCGAGGTCGCCGAGGCTGCTCCGGGCCGGCAACACCATGCCCGCCACTCGCCGCTTCCCGGCCACGATCTCCTCCACCCGTTCGTCGACGGTGCCCGGGCAGACCAGCCGATGGCACATCACGGTCGAGGTCTGGCCGATCCGCCAGGCGCGGTCGCGGGCCTGGTCCTCTACTGCTGGGTTCCACCACCGGTCGTACAGAACGACGTGATTGGCGGCGGTGAGGTTGAGACCCGAGCCGCCCGCCTTGATGGATAGCACCAGCGCACCCGGGCCGGTTCCCTTCTGGAAGTCGGCGATGAGCTGGTCCCGGACGTTCCGGGTGAGGCCGCCGTGATAACAGCCGATCCGCTGCCCGGTCCGCTCGCTCAGGTGCTTGGCCAGGACCTCGCCCCAGCGGGCGAAGTGGGTGAAGATCAGGATGCGCTCGCCCGCGGAGAACACGTCGGCCACGATCTCCTCCAGCCGGGCCAGCTTTCCGGACCGCCCGGCCAACACCTTCTGATCATCGTCGTCGCGGAGGTAGGCCGCGGGGTGATCACAGATCTGCTTCAAGGCCGTGATGGCCGCCAGCACGGCGCCCTTGCGTTGGTTGGCGTCCCCATCCATGCCGCCCTCCAGGAGCCGATTCACCACCGCCTGGTAGAGCCCAACCTGCTCGGCGGTCATGCTGCAGTGATCAAGCTTGTCGACCTTATCGGGCAGTTCGGCCGCGATCTCCGGCTCGCTCTTGGTGCGCCGGAAGATCAGCAGTCCATTGAGGGCCCGCAAGGCGCTCTCCTCGGACCGTCGGGCCCCCGACGCCCCCGACGCCCCGGACGGCACCGGACGCACCGGACGCCGGCGAGGTGTCGGCCGGAGGAGCGGCGCCGTCATCGGCCTGACTCGCCCGCGAGAGGTGCTCGATGAAGGCGTTGCGAGGACCGACCAGGCCGGGATTGGTGAAGTCGAGAATGGCCCAGAGGTCGCCCAGACCGTTCTCGACGGGAGTGCCGGTGAGGGCGACCCGCGACTGAGCGGACAAGCGGCGCAGCTCCTGGGCGGTGTCGCTCTGGTGGTTCTTGATGACCTGGGCCTCGTCAACGACAACCCGCCGCCAGTTGACGGCGGCCAGCGCCGGGATGTCACGCACCGCGGTGGCGTAGGTGGTCAACACCAGGTCGTGGGTAGCCGCCAGCCGGCTGATGGCCTCGCCTTCGGCTCGGCCCGGGCCATGATGCACCACCACCTTGAGACCGCGGGTGAAGCGGTGCGCCTCGCTGGCCCAGTTGCTCAGGACCGCCGGCGGACAGATCACGAGCGTCGGTCCGTGGCCGTGGTCGACCAGCAGATGGGCCAGGAGGGTCGGCGTCTTGCCCAGCCCCATGTCCATGGCCAGGCAGCCGCCCAGGCCGGCCCGGTCCAGGAAGCCCAGCCAACCGGCGGCCTCGGCCTGGTAGCTGCGGAGCTGGCCGGCGAAACCGTCCGGGGTGTCGATCGGCGCCGGCGGGTGGGAGGTGGCGCCCCGCAGCAGGTCCGCAGCCCAACCGCTGCCGTCGACCCGCACCGGCCCGGCGAGGGAGGTCCCCTCCAGTCCCACGGCGTGGCGGATGACGGCGGCCCCGGACAGCTGGGTGATCGACGCTCGTTCCGCCAGCGCCGACGCCGCCGCGGTGAGGTCGGCCCGGTCGATATGGACCCAGCGGCCTCGCACCTTGACCAGCGGCTTGGCCTCCTTGGCCAGGGCCGCGATCTCCGCGGCGTCAAGTTCGAGGTCGTCGAAGAAGACCGACCATCGGACGTTGGCGAGCTGTTGCACCCCGACCTGCGACGGGCCGACGGCCTCGGCGAACAGCCGCAGCTGCGGGCGGGGCCGGCGGGTCGAGACGATCGGCAGCATGGTGTCGAAGCCGGCCGCCCCCAGGGAAGGCCCGAGCCGGAACATCAGGTCCACGGCCTCGTCGCCGTCCAGAACGACCTGCCCTCTACGGGTGCTCGGCCGGCGCAGTACCGGGAGGAGCCGCTCGAGTCGTCGCAGCTGCGCCTCGACTTGCTGGGACTTGGTGCCAGAGGCCACCACCAGGGCGTGCTCCACCGGCATGGCGTGCTTGTCCACCCCGGTAGCCTCGACCGACAGCAACCAGCCGCCGTCGGCCTGGGGTGGGTCGAGCCGCACCACCAGACCGACCCGGTGGTTGGCGGTCACCGGTGCGGCCCAGCGCTTCAGGTCCTCCCCTACCCGACCCACCGCCTCCGCCTCTGCGGTGAAGGGACGGCCGTCCAGCCCCGACAGGATGGACTCGGCGATCTCGGATCTGGTCCCGGCGTGAGGCGGAGCCGCCGGGGCGACGAGCCGGCCGGCCCCCGCTCGGGCGATGGCGTCGACGACCGCGGCCAGCACCGATCGGCAGACGGCGTCCGCCTGGGCCGCAGGCTGCGGAGCCACCACTGAGGTGGGCATCCGGGATACCAGGGCGTGCAAACGCTCCCGACCGACCAGCGCCGGGATCCAGCGCACCCGGTGACGGGCTGCGCCTTGACGACCGGCGGAACTGCCCGAGCTCGCCCCCCGAACCACCGGCACCATTCGGCCCTGAGCCACCAGCTCGGTGCCCCAGAGGGCGATCTCGCCCAGCCAGCGCAGGCTCGGGCCGATCCGGTCGCCGTCCTGGCCAGCGCCCACACCGACGAGCCAGCCGAGGGTCTGTGAGATCGGCGCCGAGCGGGCGTCCGCAGGGGATCGGCCCGGGATCGGAACGGCCGGATGGCGCTCCCACGCGATCCCGTCCGCATCGGCGACCTGGAGTAGCTCCGGCAGATCCTCCGGCGTGGCGTCGATCCCGGGGCCCCCGGCCCACACCACGATCCGCCCTTCGGCCCACGATGCCTGAAGCCGGGGCGGGCCGATTTCGAGCGGGGGGATGATGGCGCCGGCGTCGGGGACGGCGGTGGATCCGGCCGAGGCCGCGCCGGATGTCGAACCCATCCCGCCGGCTGGGCGGGTTCCCGGGCCGCTCGGACCCCCCGTGGCGCGCGGACCGCCCGACGCGGGCGGCGTCCCTCCGGACCCGCTTCGGCTCGACGGCTCCGCTCCGTTGGCAGGGGCCAGCTCGGGGGCGTCGATCTCGTCCCCGGTGACGCGCCGCAGAACCGCCGCCAACCGGGCGCGCTCCGCGGACAGGTCAGCCATCACGACATCTCTGAGATCGCCGGTCAGGCTGGACGCGCCGCGAAGCCCGTCGTCGGTCTCGTGGATCAGCCGCCGTAACGTGGCCGCCCACGACAGGGGGTCGGCCACAACTGCTGCGCTCTCCGCGCTCGATGCCCAGCCGCCGGCGTCGGCGACTACCGCGGCTTCAAAAGCAAACCGGTCCAGCTTCGTCACTCCACTCTCGTCTGTGGCTGAAGGTGGGAACATGCGCTCTCGGCGTACCCGTCCCCGGGAGTCCGTATAGGTCTCTCTCACCACCCAAAGGTCCCGGCGATACCCGGACCCTCTTCACTCAACGTGCTCGGGCTTCCTTCCATTCCAAGGTGCGCAACCGGCACCCGCTTACCCCTCGTCGTCGCCGCCGGTCTCCACCATGCCCGGCCTCAACTCGCCCCGCTGGAGTCATTGTAACGCGGCACGGGGTCGATGGCGAACATAGGGGCGAACGGACGATATCGACCGCCCCGAACCTTAGGCCCCCACCAGGTCCAGCAGGTCCAGCCGCCCCGCACATGGGCCGGGCGATGGGCGCGATGCTGCCCAGGTGACCCTTGACCCGGAGGAATGCTGGACGAGGGTGGCGGCATCCACCCACGGAGTGCTGGCCACCGTCCATCCGGAACGGGGGGTCGACGCCGTCCCGGTCGTCTTTGCCATGGCCCGGGGCCTGATCGCGATCCCGATCGACACCGTGAAACCCAAGCGCCACCTCCAGCTGGCCCGGTTGGAGAACCTCCGGCGGGATAGCCGGTGCGTCCTGTTGGTCGACCACTACGCCGACGACTGGTCGAAGCTGTGGTGGGTTCGGGTCCATGCCACGGCCGAGATGACGCCCAGCCCGGCCCCGATCCCATGGATTGAGGCGCTTGCCGCCCGCTACCCTCCTTACCGCCGGCCGGGCGCCGTGGCAGGGGTCGTGGTCCTGCGACCACTCGCCGTCACCGGTTGGGCTGCCGGATAGGGCTTCAGGTGGCTGAGACGTTCAAAGCCTCGGCCGCCGCGGCCAGAGCATTCACATGGTCCTCTACCGTCGCCAAGCCGGCGCCCATGGTGTTGATCGACAGGTGGCTGGCTCCCGCCTGGCGCCAGCGGTCCACGTGATCCAGCAGCGTGTCGACGCCGGCTTCGGTCCAGGTGACCCGACCTTCCATCCCGAGCTCCTGGGGATCGCGGCCGGCGCTGCGAGCTCCTTCATCGACGATGGCCCGGGACTCGTCCAGCCGGGGCCCGGGGACCACCTGGGGGAACCAGCCGTCGGCCAGGCGCCCGGCCCGCCGGAGGGCCCGCTCGGAGGTCCCGCCGATCCAGATCGGTATCGGCCGTTGAATCGGCAGGGGCGCCAGCCCGGCGCCCGGGACTCGCTCGGTGGGACCGTCGTAGGTCACGGACCGCTCCGTCCACAAGCGGCGCAGGAGGGCTATCTGCTCCTCGGAACGGCGGCCGCGATCGGAGAAGTTGCGGCCGAGCGTCTCGTACTCGACTTCGTTCCAGCCGAGGCCCACCCCGAGCCGGAGGCGCCCTCCGGTGAGCAGGTCCACCTCAGCAGCCTGCTTGGCGACCAGGGCGGTCTGCCGCTGGGGCAGTATCACGATCCCGGTAACCAGCTCGAGGGGGGTCAGGGCGGCGAGGAAGCCGAAAAACACGAACGGCTCGTGGAAGGTGGTGTCGATGTCGTACGGGCCGCGAAAACCGGGGTGAGCGGCCGGGTCAGCTCCGACGACATGGTCATAGGCCAGTATGTGGGCGTAGCCGAGCGCGGTGACGCCCTGGGCGTAGGCCCGCACGGCACCCGCGTCGCCGCCGAGTTCGGTTTGGGGAAAGACCACACCTATCTGCATGGCCCCCTGTCTACCCCACCGGCGATAGTGGCCGGGGCGTCCTGACGGTGTGGTTGACACCGGGTGAACAGGGCTCGCGGGTTCGATTGAACCCCGACCAGGTTGCCGGGTAAAGAATTGGCGGCAATGGCGAGTCGCGACGAGGAGCTCTTTGCCGGCTCCAGGGTCCTGCTCAGCCTCCGGCTGTCCCGCGACCCCGCCACCGTGACCCTGGCGCGCGATCTGACCGGTAGTGTCCTCCGCGGTCTCGGCGTCGCCTCGGCCACGGTGGACGACGTCCGGCTGGTGATCAGCGAGGCGTGCACCAACGCCGTGAAATACGCCGCCACCGCCGACGATTACGAGGTCCGCATGGCCGTGGACGATCGGCGCTGCACCATCGAGGTGCTCGACTCGGGGCAAGGCTTCGACCTGAGGACGGTGTCCGATGAGATGCCCGCTCCCGACGCACCGTCAGGCCGGGGGGTTGCGCTGATGCGCTACCTCACCGACGAACTCGAGGTCCGTTCCGATCCGGCCCGCGGCACCTCGGTCCGCATGGCCATAGAGCTCCTCACGGAACGTGAAGGTGGTGCGCAGACCGATCCGGCGGTCACGGCGGACGGACACGTGGACAGGGCTCCGGGTGCGGAGGCGGCTTACGACTCGAAGCCGCCGAAGCCGCCGCGGTAGAAGAGCAGGGGCCGGCCGGTCCCCGTTTCCAGGCCGACCACCCGGGCGACGACCAGGTAATGATCTCCGGTCTCGTGAACGGACTCGACCTCACAGTCCACCCACGCCAGGGCGCCGTGTAATCGGGGCGCCCCGTTGGGCGCCGGTGACCAGCCGACGCCGGCAAACTTGTCCGCCCCCGTGTTGGCGAAGGTCCTGGCGAGCGCCTCCTGATCGCCGGCCAGGACGTTGGCGCAGAAGATCTGGGCTTCCGCCACCCGGGGCCAGCTGGTGGATGACTTGCCCGGCGCCAGCGCAACCATCGGGGGATCCAGCGACAGGCTGAAAAAGGACTGGCAAGTCAGCCCGACCGGCGCCTGCCGGTGCATCCCCGTGACCACGACCACTCCGCTCGCGAAGTGTCCGAGGGTGGCCCGGAACTCGCCGGGGTCGACGCTCACGCTTCCTCCTCGTCGGGGTAGAGGTATTCGACCGTCCATGTGACCGGCGCCACCCCGTCCATGAACCGGTCGTAGCTATCGGACATGGCGGCCATGTGCCGCGCCAGTTTGGCGTCGTCACCCACGGCATTGAAGAAGACGTGCAGGTCCGTGGCCGCCGCCATCGGGAAGCACTCCTCCATGATGGCCGCATACGCCGGTGCCCCAGTGGTCAGCGGACGGACGACCACATTCTGCACATATCGAAACGTCGACTGGGTGGCCAGGGCGATCGGGGTATGGCTCGCCCAGCGGGCCCGCCAGGCGTCGCGGGTCAGCCCCTCAGGGACGCTGAGCGGCACCACCTGGGCGAACCCGGGCACCCGCCCGTCCGGTCGGGGCGACACTTTGGTGTTCGGCCGCGGCTCGGTCTCCTTGACCAGATAGCCGTGCCAGCTCCCGCCCTCGCCTGCGGGCGGCAGGGCGGCCTCGAGACCCGAACCTTCGGCCGTTCCGGCCCACACCGAAACCGCCGCCGTCACCTCGATGTCCTCGGGATCGGGAGCGACACCAAAGGGTGGACCGACGTCCGCGTCGACGACGTTGACCTGGATCCGCCGCCCACCGGCGGCCCTGAGGGCCGGCACCGTCTGCTGCCGAAGGGCCCGAGCGATCTCCGGATCACCGTCCAGGAGGAGGTACATCACTTTCTCCACGGTGGAGACGGTAGAGGACCGGCTGGGCCCGCGGCCAAGGGGCCCGCCAGCCAGCCTCCAGAAGTTCGCCCGCAGGAAGCACCAGGAGGTTCGCTAGGCTCAACATCGATGACGGGAGGCGATTCGCGCCTCCCGCTGCCGTTTACCGGAGCCAGCCGATCGGTGCTCAACCAACGCATCAACCAGAAGGTGGCGGTCGGGGCCGTGTTCGTGGCCGCCATGTTCATGAACATCATGGACATCACCATCGTCAACGTCGCCTTGCCGACGATCGGGCGCGAGTTCCACGTCCGGGCCGACGCCGTCGCCACCGTGTCCATCGCCTACCTGGTCAGCCTGGCGGTCTTCATTCCGGCGTCGGGGTGGCTGGGCGACCGCTTCGGCGGCCGGCGCATGCTCCTGATCGCGATCGTGCTGTTCACCGGGGCGTCGGCCCTCTGTGGTGCAGCCGCAAATCTCGGCCAGCTGGTGCTCTTCCGGGTCATCCAGGGGGCCGGCGGCGGGCTGATGGTGCCGGTGGGGATGGCGATGCTGTACCGGACTTTCCCTCCGTCCGAGCGGGTTCGCGCCTCCAGCATCATGGTGGTCCCGACCGCCCTGGCGCCGGCCTTGGGCCCGGTGATCGGGGGTTTGTTCGTCACCCATCTCTCCTGGCGCTGGGTCTTCTACGTCAACGTGCCAATCGGGATCGCGGCGGTGACCTTCGGCGCCCTGTTCCTGACCGCGGCGCGGCAGGAGAACCCGGGCCGCTTCGACCTGGTCGGATTCCTGCTGGCGGCCGCCGGGCTGGGGCTCTTGATGTACGGGGTCTCGGAAGGTCCGTTCCGGGGTTGGGGGAGCCCGCTCATTGTGGCCGCCCTCTGCGTTGGGACCGTGCTGCTGGCCCTGCTGGTCTGGGTTGAGCTCCGCCAACACCACCCCCTGATCGACATCCGGTTGTTCTCCGATCGGCTTTTCCGCAGTGCCAGCGCCGTCCTGGCGATCGGATCGGGGGCCTTCATCGGGACGCTGTTCCTTGTGGCCCTGTTCTTCCAGGACGGACTCGGGCAGTCTGCCCTTCAGTCGGGGATCAACACCTTCCCGGAGGCCATCGGGGTGATGGCCGGATCCCAGGTCGTGACCCGGCTGCTCTACCCGGCGCTCGGACCGCGCCGGATCATGATCGGCGGCCTGCTGCTGCTGGCCGCGTGCATGAGCCTGCTGGCCCTGGTCGACACCGGCACCAGCCTCTGGTGGATCAGGGCCGTCATGTTCGTGGCCGGCTTCGCCATGGCCCACGTGTTCGTGCCGTCGCAGGCGGCCGGCTTCGCCACCATCTCGCCGGCGGCCACCGGGCGGGCCTCGACGCTCTTCAACGCCCTGCGCCAGCTCGGGTCCGCGGTGGGTGTCGCGCTGCTCACCACCGTGGTGGCGACCGTCGGTCCCACCCAGATCGTCGACGGGCACCCGGTTCCCAACCTGACCGCGTATCACCTCGGCTTTTTGGTGGCGGCGGCCGCGGCCCTGATCGCGGCGGTATGCGCCCTGACGGTCAGCGATGCCGAGGCCGCCCCCACCATCGTCCCCCGCCATCGCCGCCGCACCGTCCCGGCCGCCCCGGCCGATGCCCCGCAGCCGGTGCCGGCGGCCGGAGCATGAGGCGGCCGCGGCCGGAGCCGACCGTTTACCCTGACTTCTGCCCTCCTCCGGCGACTTATGGAGGGAAAAGAACCTGTCGTGTACTTTTCCCTCCAAAAGTGCGGGGATTTACCAGAAGTCAGGTGCTCCGCTGGGCCCTGGTTGGCCTCCAGCCGGCGGCGCAGCCCCTCGGCGTTCGACTGGATGTCATGGAGGCCCGGGACTTCCGGTGCCCCCCGAACGGATAGAAATCCAGGGCCAGGTGACCGGGACGATTTACCCTGGGCCGCCGTGAGCGACGTCGAGCAACGGCTCTCCTGCCGGTGGTGCCGGGCGCAAAGCCCGGCGTCGGCCCGGACCTGCGCCGCGGTGCGGGGCCCCGCTCGATCTCCGGGACTCGGTGACCGACTCGGGCTGGCGGCAAGCGCCCCGCCTCCGCGATCTCACCGAGGTGACCTTCGGCGGCAGCGTGGTCCAGATCGACGGCACCGTCGTTCCGGTCGCCGATGTCAACCTCGGTGCCGGTGACGCGGTCTTCTTCGAGCATCACGTCATGCTGTGGAAAGACGAATCGGTGGCCATGTCGGTGATGAGCGCACCCGGCGGCGCCAAACGTCTCCTGACCACCCTCCCGTTCGTGCTCAGCACCGCTCGAGGCCCGGGACGGCTGTCCTTTTCCCGGGATTCCCCTGGTGAGCTCGTCGTGATGCCGATCGATCCGGGGGTCGAGCTCGACGTGCGCGAGCACGCCATGATCGTCGCCACCGCCGGACTGACCTATACCTTCGAGCGACTGCCGGGCCTCAAAGCCACCCTCGCGGTCGGCAGCGGCATGTACCTCGATCGCTTCCGGGCGACTGACCGCGCCGGCCTGCTCCTCCTCCATGGCTACGGCAACGTGCTGGAACGGACGCTCCGCGAGGGCGAGACCATCCAGGTGGAGCCAGGGGGCTTCCTGTACAAGGACGCCGCGGTCGGGGTGGAGACCGTGACCCACAAGCTGACCGCCGGCGACTCCGAGACGTCCAGCGCCGTGCAGGGCGCCCGAAACCTGGCCAGCCGGGGCATGGCCGGGCTCAAGGCCCTCCGGGCCCTGCGCAAGGAGGGTATCGAAGGGGCCCTCTCCGGCCCGGTCATGCAGACCGCCTCCGCCGTGCTCACCGGTCCCGGACTCACGCTGATGCGGCTCTCGGGGCCGGGGCGGGTCGGCATCCAGTCGATGTACAGGGACCACGGATCGGCCTGATGTCCGACGGCACTACCACCTACCTCTGCCCGTACTGCCGGACCACCTCCACGGGAGCCGGCACCACCTGCCCGAACTGCGGCGGCCCGGTCGATGTAGCCCGCCGGACCACGTCGGGCTGGACGGAGTTGCCGGCCATCCCCGACATGACCCGGCTTCAGATCGGCCAGTCCTCGGTCCAGATCATGGGTACCCTCGCTCCGGCCGCCGACCTGCGCTTGGCCGCTGGCGACGCGGTGTTCTTCCCGCACGAGAACCTTCTGTGGCAAGAGCCGGCCGTCCAGGTCCGCCCGATGTCGATGCGGGGCGGCTGGGATCGCATGCGAGCCGGCCTCCCGGTGGTGATGCTGGAGGCGACCGGCCCCGGGACCATCTCGTTCTCGCACGATGCGCCCGGCGAGATCGTGGCCATCCCCCTGCCACCGGGCGCGGCGGTCGACGTCCGGGAGCACCGGCTGGTGGTCGCGACTCGCGGCCTGGGGTACGACTGGTATGACAGCGGGATCTGGTTCAGCACGGCCGGCGACGGGGGGGCTGGTCAGAGCGGCGGCCTCGGGCTGCTCAAGATGGGCCTGGACCTGGCCGGCCTCGAAGCGGGCGATCGAGACGACCGGCGCCAGGACGAGGTGCGTTACCTCTACCCGGTGGGTCGCCAGGTCGACCGCTTCACCGCCGGTGACGAGCCGGGGTTGGTGCTGATCCAGTGCGGCGGCAACGCCTTTGCCCGTGATCTCGGCGACGGCGAGTCGATCCTGGTCAAGCCCCCCGCGCTGCTGTTCAAAGACCCGACTGTCGGCCTGGCCTTGCACGTCGAATACCCGGCCGCCGGCGTCCAGCTGTGGCGCAGCTGGGGTAACCGCTACCTGTGGCTGCGCCTGATCGGACCGGGTCGGGTGGGCCTCCAGTCGAGCTATGACCGACTCGAGGACCCCGGCACCGACTTCGTCGACAGCTGCCAGTACAGCCAATACCTCTGGACCTGAGGTGCCAGCGGGCCGGACCGCGTCCCGCGGCAGTTGGCCCTACGGGCGGTCTCGCCACCACCCGATCAGAAGGCGGTAGAGAAAGCCTCTCGATCCGGGTTGGTCGGTCGAGCCCCCGGCGTAGAACCGTTGGAAGGCGGCGGTGTCGTCAGAGCTGGGCGTTGCACCTTGAGCTTCGTCCATGTCCCGATCTTACGGAGCCACCCGGGTGGCTTCGAGGATTTCCGCCGACCTGGGGCTGAAGATCGGCGGACTACACGCCCAGCTGCGCGGTGACCCGTCCTTCGCGAACGACCCGGGCCAGGGCGGCGTGGTCCCACTCGTTTTGGTCGGCGTAGCCCGCCGCGAACCGGACCAGCGCCCGGTCGAACTGGTCACTGGATCCGAGATAAGAGGCGATGCCGATCGCATCACCGGAGCGGGCGTGGGCCCGGGCCAGCGTCCAGCCGCATAGCTCGCCGTAAACCCGCAGGCTGTCGGGCTCGATGACGTCGAGGTCGACCGAGCCCTTCCAGTCCCAGAGCTGGCGGACGTAGAAATGCCGGTCCTGACCGTCGATACCGGTCGCCGTGACCCAGCCCAGAAAAATGTCGCTGGAACTCTGCATGAGGCGCTGGCCCACCACGACCCGCTCGCCGTGGTGCGGAAACTCGCTGGCGGCGAGGTGGGCCTCGAGCACGGAGGCCTGGGCCTCCTTGGCCTGCAGGATCAGGGTGTCGCCTCCATCCCGGCCTTCGAGCAGCACGATCCACGCCCGGGTGCCGACGCTGCCGACGCCGACCACCTTCCGGGCCATGTCCACCACGTGGTACGCGTTGAGCAGTCTCCGGAGCTCGGGCCGCAGGCTTTCGGCGTAGCGGCCGAGCACCTCGTCGAGGGCCGGAATCACCGCGTCACCGCCCTCGATCAACTCCGCGACCGGCACGAGGAGGGGCGGCGCCGAGGCGAAACGCAGTCGCCCCTCTCGCCGCTCCGTCAACTTCGCCACGGCGCGCAGGTTGTCCTTTGACTTCGCTTTGGCCGCAATGGCCTGGGTTCGCGTGATCTGCTTGCGGGAAGCCTCGGACCGCCATCGTTGCACCGTCTCGGCGTCCAGCCGGCTGTACCAGACCGTCAGATGGGCCATACCTGCGAACTCGCGCATGGCCGTCCGATAGGAGCGCACGGCCCCGGACACGATCCCGGCGCCCAGCTGGTCGTCCAGGTCCCGCTGGCGGGCCGCGATCCCCAGGCTGGCGGCCAGCCGCTTGACGTCCCATTCCCAGGGGCCGGGCAGGGTCTCGTCGAAGTCATTGACGTCGAAGACCAGGCCCCGCTCGGGGGTGGCAAAAATCCCGAAGTTGGACGCGTGAGCGTCGCCACAGGCCTGCACCGGCAACCCGGAGTTCGGGGAGCCGGCCAGGTCGGACGCCATCACCGCGGCCGCCCCGCGATAGAAGGCGAACGGCGACGACAGCATGCGGCCATAGCGGATCGGCACCAGTTCCTGGACCCGATTGCTCGCTTGTGCCTCCAGGATGGCGATCGGATCGGCCCGGTCCGAAGGACCGATCCAGTCCCCGTGCACACCTCGGGGAACAGCGGTGCGGGCCGCCCGCCCGAACTCGGCGCGGCTCGACGGGCTGTCGATCGGCTTCTGTCGGGCGATCGGCTTCTGTCGGGCGATCGGCTTCTGTCGGGCGATCGGCTTCTGTCGGGCCATCGGCTTCTCTTGGGCCATCGGCGTCTGTCGAGCGATTGGCTTCGGCCGGGCGTCCGATGTGGTCGCGACGCCCGGCGGGGCTGTCATGTGTGAGCGTCGTCCCGGCTGGCCGCATGGTCGACGGGCCCCGATCCCGGTCCGGAGCTCCGGCGGGCGCCGTGCGGCGCAGCGGTAAGACTGACAAAGTCCTCCCGATCGAAGCGGACGATGAAGCTGCGCACGGGGAGCGGCACCGGGACGATCACCGGAGGGGTCCACCAGTGGCGGCCGAGAATGGTGACCGCTTCGTTGCTGACGGTGATCGGGCCCAGGCGCGAATCCGAGGCCATCACCGCGTTGACGTAGCGGGCGATGGCGCAACCGGTACCGCTGCCCGGAACGCCCTTGACGCCCGTCGATTCGAGCTTTGACGCGACTATCTCCGCCGAGCCTCCCAGATCGTTCAGCAATCTGGTGGTCTCTGCCCTGAGAGCAGCCCGGTCCTCTCTCGCCCTGCTCATCGCTTTGCTCCTTCCGGGTGTCGTGATGGCCCTAGTACTCTCGCAACCCGGCGACCGCTGCACAAGCCCGAATGCTGGATCCGGGGCAGATGCTCCCGGCGACACCCGATCCCGGCGCACCGGGGGTGGGCCCGCCCGCCCTGCCGCTGACCGCTGGCCTCGGCCGGCAGTCGGCCCCGCCGACCAACTCCACCCGTCGGCCAGCTCCACCCGCCGGCGGTCGATGATGCTCACCCCCTGTGTGTGACCCGTCTCCGATGCCCGGACGGCACGATGCGCCAGGGGACCTATTCTCCCGGCACGGCCAGCTTTCTGGCGGCCCCCATCGACCAACGAAAGGGCGGTTCTCCCCACCATGAGCGTCGAATCGGAACGAGTCAAAGGGTTCGGAGGGCTGGAAAATGGCCTCCGCCAGGCGAGCGACTGGTACCTCTGGGGCCCGTACGTGAGCGAGCGGCAGTGGGGAACGGTGCGGGAGGACTACAGCGCCGGCGGCGAGGCATGGGACTACCTGCCGCACGACCATGCCCGCTCGCAGGCCTACCGGTGGGGCGAGGACGGCCTGGCCGGCTTCTGCGACGTCGAGCAGCGGCTGTGCCTGGGCCTGGCCCTCTGGAACGGTCGGGACCCCATCCTCAAAGAGCGGGCGTACGGCCTGACCGGCGCCGAGGCCAACCACGGCGAGGACGTCAAGGAGTACTGGTGGTATCTCGACGCCGTACCGAGTCACGCCTGGAACCGCTGGCGCTACCACTACCCGCAAGGGGCGTATCCCTACGAACACCTCCGGGCCGAGAATGGCCGGCGCACCAAGCTCGATCCGGAATACGAGTTGATGGACACCGGCATCTTCGACGACGACCGCTACTGGATCGTCGAGGTGCATTACGCCAAAGCGAGCCCGGTCGACATCCTGATGTCCATACAGGTCACCAACGCCGGCCCGGAAGCCGACCTGGTCCACGTCCTGCCCACCGCGTGGTTTCGCAACACCTGGTCCTGGGAGATCAACGGTCCCAAGCCCGACATGTCCGCTCGGGGTGAGGCGGCGGTCGAGATCCAGCACCCCTTCCTGGGAGATCTGGAGCTGCTGGCGGGTCCGAACCCCGCCGGCGACTCGCCGACGCTGCTCTTCTGCGACAACGAGACCAACCACGGTCGGCTCTACGGGGTCTCGTCGAGCCCGCCCTACGCCAAGGACGGCATCAACGATCACGTGGTCGCCGGCGCCCCGACGGTGAACCCCGAGCGGCACGGCACCAAGTGCGCGGCGTGGTATCGCCTCACGGTCGACCCCGGTCAGACCATCGAGTTGCGTCTTCGCCTTCGTCCGGAGGGCGCTACGCCGAAGGCCGGCTCCGCCCTCGGCACCAACTTCGAGAAGGCCGTGACCCGCCGCCGTCGTGAAGCGGACGAGTTCTACGCCGAGTTGACCCCGAGCGACGCCTCGCCGGACGAGGCGCTGGTGATGCGGCAGGCCTTCGCCGGGATGCTGTGGAGCAAGCAGCTGTACTACTTCGACGTCAGCCGCTGGCTGGACGGCGACCCGACCCAACCCCGCCCACCGCAGTCGCGCCTGTCCGGCCGCAACGTCCGCTGGCGCAACTTCGACGCCTTCGACATCATGTCGATGCCCGACAAATGGGAATACCCCTGGTTCGCGGCCTGGGACCTGGCGTTCCACTGCGTCGCCCTGGCTCACGTCGACCCGGCGTTCGCCAAGTATCAGCTCATCCTCCTGTGCCGCGAGTGGTTCCAGCATCCCAACGGGGCGCTGCCTGCCTACGAGTGGGACTTCGGGGATGTCAACCCGCCCGTCCAGGCCTGGGCGGCCCTGGAAGTCTTCGCCATCGACGGCGGCCGCGACGTCGACTTCCTCAGCCGGATCTTCGACAAGCTGCTGGTGAATTTCACCTGGTGGGTCAATCTCGAAGACGCCGATGGCAGCAATGTGTTCGAGGGCGGATTTCTCGGGCTGGACAACATCGGGCCCATCGACCGCTCCCATCTCCCTGTCGGGGGCGTCCTCGAACAATCGGATGCCACCGGGTGGATGGCCTCCTACGCCTTGGCCATGGCCGCGATCGCCGGTGTGCTCAACCGCACCGGTCAACGACCGGCGACCGATCTGGTCCTGAAGTTCGCCGAGCATTTCGCCGCCATCCGGGAGGCTATGGACACCCAGGGGCTGTGGGACGACACCGACGGTCTGTTCTACGACCGGCTCATCAGTCCGGATGGCGTCGCGGTCCCCGTCCGGGTGCGTTCCATGGTCGGGATCATTCCCATGCTCGCGGCCGCCGTGGTCGATGAGACGACGGTGGCTCGCAGTCTGGTGGTGGCGAAACAATTCCCCCGCTTGCTCGGCCAGGAGGGACTCGACGATGAGAGCCGCCTGTCCGGGTCCGGGCTGCTGCAGGGCCAGCCGGGCAACCGGCGCCTGCTCCTCGGGGTCGTGGGCGTGGACCGGCTCCAGCGAATGTTCACCAAGCTCTTCGACGAGCGGGAATTCCTGTCTCCATATGGCCTGCGAGCGATATCCGCCTACCACCGGGACCATCCGTATCAGCTGGACGTGGAGGGCGTGCACGCCACCATCGACTATGAGCCGGCCGAGTCCACCACGCCCATGTTCGGCGGCAACTCCAACTGGCGCGGCCCCTTGTGGTTTCCGCTCAACTACCTGGTCATCGGCGCCCTCGAGCGCTACGACCGTTTCTTTGGGGACACGCTCGCGGTCGAGTACCCGACCGGGTCGGGACAGAAGCTGACCCTCGGTGCCATCGCCCAGGACCTGCGCCGGCGCATGATTTCCATCTTTCTGGTCGGCGCCGACGGCCGGCGCCCCTGCTTCGGCGACGTCGACAAGTTGCAGCACGACCCGGCGTGGAAGGACAACCTGGTGTTCAACGAGTACTTCCATGGCGATAACGGCGCCGGCCTCGGAGCCTCACACCAGACCGGCTGGACCGGAGTCGTCGCGGACGCCATCCGGCGCCGCCACGGCGACGTTGATGCCCTTGGCGACGTGCTTCGCACCGTCGCCACGAGGGGGGCGCCCGCCGGTTCGGCCTCGCGGCGGAGAGGGCGACGATGACCGCCGACGCCGGGACCATCAGGGCCGTCCCGGGCAGCGAGTTTCCCCTCGGGGCGACCCCCGGATCCGGCGGCACCAACTTTGCCGTGACATCAGCAGTCGCCGAAGGGGTGTGGTTGTGTCTCTTCGACCAGGCGGGTCGCGAAACCCGTATCCCCCTGGAGGACTACGACGCCGGCGTGTGGCACGGCTTCCTGCCTGACGTCGGACCGGGCCAGGCCTACGGCTTCCGCACCACCGGTCCCTATGACCCGGCCCGGGGGGTTCGCTGCAATCCGGCGAAGCTCCTGCTCGATCCGTACGCCCGGGCCATCACCGGCCGGGTTCGCTTCGGCCCTGAGGTTCTCGGGTACGCGGCGGACGATCCCGACATCGCGAGCGGCCTGGACTCAGCCGGGTTCGTTCCCCGCAGCCTGGTCGTGGATCCCGGCTTCGCCTGGACCGATCGGCCCCGGCCCCGGCACCGCTACGCGGACACCGTCATCTACGAGGTGCACGTCCGGGGCTTTACCATGACCCACCCCGACATCCCGCCCGGGCTCCGCGGCACCTACGCCGGGCTTGGACACGAGGCCGCCCTGGCCCATCTCGTCGACCTGGGTATCACCGCGGTGGAGCTGCTACCTGTCCATCAGAACGTCCCGGAATCGTTCCTCCCCGGCCGGGGTCTCACCAACTACTGGGGCTACAACACCATCGGCTATTTCGCCCCGCACGACGCCTACTCGGCGGCCGTCCGCGCCGGACGGCCCGGCGGGCAGGTGGCCGAGTTCAAGGGCATGGTCGAGGCGTTGCACGGCGCCGGGCTGGAGGTGATCCTCGACGTGGTCTTCAACCACACGGCCGAGGCCGATCACCTCGGCCCGACGTTGTGCTTCCGGGGTCTCGACAACCCGGCCTACTATCACCTGGTCGCGGGCGATCCGCGCCGGTACGTGGACACCACCGGCTGCGGCAACACCGTCAACGCAGGGGACCCGACTGCGTTGCGGCTCATCATGGACTCGCTGCGCTACTGGCTGACCGAGATGCGGGTAGACGGCTTTCGCTTCGACCTGGCCGCCAGCCTGGCCCGCGAGGAGGGCGGTTTCGACCAGGTCTCCGCCTTCTTTGACATGGTCTCGCAGGACCCCATCGTCGGTCGGGTCAAGCTGTTCGCCGAGCCGTGGGATGTGGGCCAGGCCGACAGCTACGCCCTTGGGCGCTTCCCTCCCCTGTGGCGCGAGTGGAACGGCAAGTACCGCGACGCCATGCGCGACTTCTGGCGCAGCCACGACGGCCTGATCGGTGAGTTCGCCGATCGCTTCACCGGTTCCGCTGACCTCTTCGCCCGGCCCGGACGGCGACCGACGGCATCGGTCAACGTGATCACCGTGCACGACGGCTTTACCCTCGCCGACCTGGTCTCCTACGACCAGAAGCACAACGAGGCCAACGGCGAAGGCAATCGGGACGGCACCGACGACAACCGGTCGTGGAACTGCGGGATCGAGGGACCGACGTCCGACCCCGACATCACCAGCCTGCGGGCCCGGCAGCGCCGGGCGTTGCTGACCACGCTGCTCCTCTCCTTCGGGGTGCCCCTGGTGCTCGGCGGTGACGAGTTGGGCCGGACCCAGGGTGGCAACAACAACGCCTACTGCCAGGACAATGCCATCACCTGGTTGGACTGGGCCCACATCGACACCGACTTCCTCACCTTCACCAAACGCCTGATTGCGCTGCGGCGGGACCACCCGGTCTTCCGCCGGCGCCGCTTTCTCGCCGGTGCGGCGGCGCGGGAGCTGGGCTGGTATGCCCCGGACGGGACCGCCATGACCGCCGATCACTGGGCCGACTCCAACGCCCGGGCCCTCGGGATCTACCTCGACGGCTCGGACGACCCTGATCGGGCCGCCGACGGCTGTGCCCTCGTCGATGACGACTTCCTGGTGCTGGTCAACGCCTGGTGGGAGCCTCTCAACTTCGTCCTTCCGGCGACCCGTCCAGGCCAGATGTGGTACGGCGAGCTCGACACCTTCGACCCTGCGAACCTGCCCGTGGCTCGCCCACCCTCGGCCGGCGGCGCCGTGACGGTTGGTCCTCGCTCGATCGTCGTCCTCTGCGGTCCGGCGGCGGCCGCGACCGGGGAGTAGCGATCGCCAGCGCCGCTACCTTCGAGGACCTCCCGGCCCGGCAGCGGCGAACAATCATGGCGCGCTGTCTCGTCCGGGCCTTCGCGAACGCCGCGGTCCTGCTGGCGCTCTACTTCCTTCTGCCCCTCGATCATGCCGCCACCATCACGACCGAGTTGGTGCTGGCTGCGGGGCTGGTGACCGTGGCCGGGATCTCGGTGTGGGAGGTCCGGGCCATCGTCGGTGCCGACTACCCGGGTGTTCGAGCGATTGAGGCGCTCGGCTTTACCGCCCCCCTGTTCCTGCTGCTGTTCTCCGTGGTGTACTACCTGATGGAGCACCACAGTCCCGGCAATTTCTCCCAGCCGCTGACCCGGACCGATGCGCTCTATTTCACGGTCACGACCTTCGCCACCGTGGGCTACGGCGACATCACGGCCCGGAGCCAGGCGGCTCGCCTCCTGGTGACCTTCCAGATGCTGGCCGATCTGGTCGTCCTCGGTTTCGGGGTCAAGGTGATCCTCGGCGCGGTCCAGACCGGCCGGAGCCGCCAGGGTGCGGCGCGGGCGAACCCGCCCGCCGACGGCGGGGCGAACCCGACGTCCTAGCGCCCGCCGCCGGCCCAAATCCCGCCGGCCCAGATCCCGCCGGCCCAGCTCCGGCCGGCCCCCGACCAGGTCGGCCCAGATCAGGTCGGCCCAGATCAGGTCGGCCAGATCAGGTCGGCCCAGCTCCGCCGTCAGGATCAGGGGCATCGGTGAGGAATACCGGCAGCGGTCGCGGCTGGACGATGGCCCGGACCTCGGGAGGCAGGCTGAGGTCGCCACCGGTGTGCATGACGCTGAACTCGCGCTCGGGCCGCCCCCGCCCGATGAACGAGCGGGTCCACTTGAGCAGGGTGGTCAGCCGGTTGCCGAACCCGGTCAGAAAGGCCAGGTGCACGAAGGCCCAGACCACCCAGCCAGGGAACCCGCTGAGCCGCACCCCATGGAAATCGACCACGGACCGGAACCGCCCGATGGTGGCCGCGCTGCCCAGGTCCCTGTACTTGAACGGCCGGACCGGCTCGCCCTTCAGCCGCCGCACGATGGTGTTGGCGGCGTGGAGCCCGCCCTGCATGGCCACCTCGGCCACCCCCGGGAGTTTGTCGAGGGTCATCATGTCGCCGACCACGAATACTTCCGGGTGTTCGGGCAGCGTGCAGTCGGGGAGGACCGCAATGCGGCCGGACCGATCGAGTTCGGCGCCGGTGGCCTTGGCCAGCTCGGCCGCCAGCGGCGAGGCCTCGACCCCGGCCGCCCAGAGGGCGATATGGCTGTCCAACCGGCTGGTCGTTCCGTCCCCTTCGGCGATGTCGACGCCGTCGGCATCGACGCCCACCACCCGGGCCCCCATGCGCAGCTCCACCCCCAGCCGCTGGAGCTCCTTGGCGGCCTTGCCTGAAAGCTGCTCGCCGAAGGTGGCGAGGGGCTGGTGGCCGCCGTCGAGCAACACGACGCGCACCGAAGAGGCCTCGAAGGAGCGAAATTCGCCGCGGAGGCTCCGCACGGCCAGCTCGCGAACCTGGCCGGCCAGCTCAACGCCGGTCGGCCCCGCCCCCACGATGGCAATGGTGAGCCACTTGGCCCTCTCGGCCGGGTCGTCGACCATCTCGGCCATCTCGAAGGCCCCGAAGATGCGCCGGCGCAGCTCGAGAGCGTCGTCGATGGTCTTCATGCCGGGTGCGTACAGGGCGAACTCGTTGTGGCCGAAGTAGGACTGGTTGACGCCGGCGGCGACGATGAGGCTGTCGTAGGGGATGTCGCGCTGGACCACACCGAGAATGCTGCAATGCACCAGCCGGCGGTCCAGGTCGAAGCCGGTGACCTCGGCCAGCTCGACCCGGACGTTTTTGTGTTTGCGAACCACGTGCCGTATCGCCGGCGCGATCTGACCGGGCGGAATCAGTCCGGTGGCCACCTGATACAGGAGAGGCTGAAACAGGTGGTGGTTGCGTCGGTCCACCACCGTCACCTCGATACCGTGGCGGGCGGCGCCGCGGCGGGCCAGGAACCGGGTAGCCGGCAGGCCGCCGAAGCCACCCCCGACGATCACCACCCGGTGCGGCGTCGCCCCCACGGCGGTCACCCGAGTCGCTCGATCAGGTGCTCGCCGACCCGGATGGCGTTGGCGATGGCGGTAAGCGCCGGGTTCACCGCCCCGATACTGGGAAAGAAGCTGGTGTCGACCACGTAGAGGTTGTCGACCTCGTGGGCCTTGCAGTTGACGTCGAGCACCGAAGTCGCCGGATCCGTGCCGAAGCGGCAGGTGCCGGCCTGGTGGGCCACCCCGGCGATGGGGACGTTCATGGCCATGTAGAAGTTCTTGTCCAGCACGTGGTGCTGGGCCAGGCCCACGTGGTTGAGGATGCCCTTGAGCTTCTCGTAGAGCCCCTCCGCCTCCTTGTCGTTGTTTGAGGTGTAGGCCAGGTGGACGTGGCCGTCGCCGTCCACGGTCACCCGGTTGTCGGGTTTGGGAACATCCTCGGTGGTCAGCCACCAGTCCACCGAATGCCCGGCGACGTCGTCCAGGCTCCAGTGGGGAGCCAGCATGGTGAGTTTGGGCTCCTCCCCTTTCATGGCGCCGGCGTTGGACTTGCCGATCATCTGGATATTGCCCAGCGGCCACGGCTGGTTGCCGTTGGCCAGGTAGAAGTCGTTGATCCCGAGAGTCTTTTGGAAGACCGTCGCGTTGGGCTCCCGGGCCAGGGCCGCTACGGCCTTGCAATTGTGGAACATGTAGTTCCGCCCGACCTGGTCCGATCCGTTGGCGAGGCCGTTCGGGTGGCGGTCGCTGGCGGACTGCAGGAGGATCTTGGCGCTGTTTGATGCTCCCGCGCACACGGCCACGATTGCGGCGGAGTAGCGCTCGGGATTTCCGTCCCGCTGGACCACGACCTCTGTCACGTTGCGGCCGCCCGGGTCGGTCTCCAGCCGGACGACCTCGGCGTTGACCAGCAGGGTGACGTTGGGCTGATCCAGCAGCGGCCGCACACCGATGACCTCGGCATCGGCCTTGGCGTGGACCAGGCAGGGGTAGCCGTCGCACCAGGCGCAGCGGATGCACGCGCTGCGGGGTCGGTCGGCCTCGTCCAGCATGATGCCGACCGGCGCCGAGAAGGGATGGTATCCGCCCGCCTTCAGGGCCTCGTAGATCTCCTGCAACCGCGGCTCGTGACTGACCGCCGGCCACGGATATGGCTTGGACCAGTGGCCCTCGGTGGGATCCTCGTCCCGGGTGCCGTGCACCTGGTAGAGCCACTCGGCCCTGGCGTACCACGGCTCGAAGTCGTCGTAGCCGAGCGGCCAGGCCGGCGACAGGCCGTCCATGTGCTGGATCTCACCGAAATCCTGGGGGCGCAGCCGGTAGAGGGCGGCGCCGTAGAGCTTGGTCGCCCCGCCCACGAAGTAGTGAACCTGGGGTTGAAACGGAGCACCCGAGCTGTCATACCAGGTGTCCGGGGAAATGTACTTGCCGTTGATGAAGACCGCCTCTGGACTCCAGTTGTCCATCTCGCGGGGCAGGAAATCGCCCCGTTCGAGCAGCAGGATCCGCTGGCCCGACGGGGCCAGCGTGTGGGCGAGGGTGCCGCCACCGGCACCCGTCCCGATGATGATGACGTCATAGTCGTCTGGCATAAACCCTCCCTGGAGCGTGGATTCGGCTACAGCCCCGGGCTGGAGTGCATGAGGCCGCCGTCGGCGAAGATGGTGGAGCCGTTGATGTAGGTGGCGCCGTCCCCGGCGAGGAAGGCCACCACGCTGCCGATCTCCTCGGGCTCGGCCATGCGCCCGAGCGGGATGGCGGCGTCCAGGGTCTTCATCTTCTCGGGGTCCGCCATGGTCGAGGTGTTGATCGGGGTCGCCACCGCGCCCGGGCCTACTCCGACGACGCCGATGTTGTGAGGGCCCAGTTCCTGACCGGCCTGACGGGTCAGCATCCGCATACCGCCCTTCGACAAGCAGTACGGGGCGTTCCCTGGCATGGGCCAGTCCTCGTGCACCGAGCTGATATTGATGATTCGTCCGCCGCCGCCCTGGGCGATCATCTGCTTGGCCGCCACCTGGGTACCGAAGAAGGCGCTCTTGAGGTTGATGTCGAGCACCCGGTCGTACTGGGCCTCGGTGGTGTCGAGGACCGAGGTGCGGGTCTCGATGCCGGCGTTGTTGACCATGACGTCGAGGCGGCCCATCTCCTTCACTGCGGTGTCGATGAGCATTTGCAGGTCCGACACCTTGCTGACATCCGCTTTGACCCCGATGGCCTTAGCCCCGAGGGCCGCCACCTGCTTCTCGAGATCCTCGGTGGCCTGCTCGTCGGCCACGTAGTCGATCACCACGTTGGCACCGGCCCCCGCCAGGGCCAGGACGATGGCTTTTCCGATACCCGAATTGCCGCCGGTGACGATGGCGACCTTGCCGTTGAGCGTCATGGTGCTCTCCTCCACTTTTGGATGGCGCGCCTCTGCGGATGCGGCGCCGGCCGATCGCGGCCGTACGTCGACCGTAGGACGACCCGCAAGGGGCGGCTTCACCCCATCAGGGGGATCTGGGTGACGATCCCGGTGACCATGATGGCGATGTGAGGGCGATCGATCCTCGGTTGCTCCGTTGGGGCCACCCGACCCGGGTGTATCTGGTGACGTCCGTGCTCCTCGGTGCCTGCCGCGCCCTGCTGCTGATCGCCCAGGCCTGGCTGCTGGCGTCGATCATCGCCGGAGGCTTTGTCAGCGGAAAGAACTGAATCCGATGTACTCGAGGCCGTGGCCCGGCTCTCGGCGGGCCGCACCGTCGTCCTCGTCGCCCACCGTCCCGCCCTCCTGTCCCTTGCCGATCGGGTGGTCAATATCACCCGGGCTCCGGGACCGGCATGACGGGCCGAGCCGTTCGGATCACCCCGGCCCACGTCGCCCCCCACGATGCCAGCCCGACGATGCCAGCGACGAGTATCCGGCCCTGACTGGAGTCTCACCATTGGCAGCGCCCTCCTGCCCCTGCTCCTCGGCATCGGGCTGGGCGACCTGCTCATTGCGGCGGCCGCCTGGTCGGTCCGAGACGGCCACCCGGATTGGGGCTTCGCGGCGACCACCGCGGCCATCGGTGCCACCCTGGCGTCGTTCTGGGTGTCGCTGTATCCGAACGTCATGGTGTCCAGCACCAACAAGGACTACAACCTGACGGTGGCCAGCACGGCGAACCGTCACTATGCCCTGACGGTGATGACCGTGGTGGCGGTCGTTTTCACTCCGCTCGTTCTGGCCTACCAGGGCTGGAGCTACTACGTGTTCCGGGCCCGCATCAAAGGACCGGCGGTCAAGACCGCCTCCGGACCGGCGGCCGGCGACCCGGCGCCGTCGTTGGAATCCGCTCCGCCCGGGGACGGCGCCACGCCGTGACGAAGGCCGGCCCGTCGACGCCGCCCCCCCGTTCCCGGTTTCCCGCCCTGCCGCCGGGGTGGCTGGCGCGTGACCGACTCCACGCCCAGCTGGCCGGCGGCATCGAGTATCCGGTAACCACCGTGACCGGCCCCCCAGGGTCGGGCAAGACCGTCCTGCTGTCAGGTTGGGCGCAGCACGGCGCCCCACCCGTCGCCTGGCTCTCGGTCGACCACGCCAACACCGAACCCGCCGACACCGAACCGGCCGACACCGAACCCGCCGACACCGAACCCGCCGACACCGACCGGACCGGCCGCGAACCAGCCGGGGCCGAACCGGCCGGCAGAGAAAAGGCCCGGTTCTGGCGGCGCCTGACGGGAGCGGTCCGTGCCGTCGACGCCGGGCTGGCGGTCCGGCTCGGGGCCAGGCCCCGGCCGGCCGCGACCGGAGCCCGACTTGGCCGCCGGGACCATGAACCCCTCGGCCCGATGTCGGCGCCGGCTATGAGTCCCACCGTGCTGATCGTCGATGAGGTCGAGCTGCTCGAGCCCGAGGGCATCCGGGCACTGGGCGGCCTGATCGCCGATCTGCCTCCCCGCCTTCGGTTGATCCTGGCCGGGCGTCACCTCTCCGGACTTCCCGTCGAGGAGTGGCGGGGCCGGAACCGATGGGGCGAGATTGACCCGTCCGACCTGCGCTTCACGCCAGCTGAGGCGGTGGCGTTGTTCACCTCCCCCGGCTCCAGCCCGCTGCCCGATGACACCGCCCGAGCGCTGGCCGACAAAACGGAGGGATGGGCGGCCGGGCTCCGCCTGGCGGATCTGATGTCTCCTTTCTTCTCCGACGCCGCCGCCCTTCTGGACGGCTTCACTGGTGAGGCCCGGCTTCTGGTCGAGTACTTCAATCGAGAGCTGATTGAGCACCGCCCCGCCCAGCAGGTCCGATTCCTTCTCGCCACTGCGGCCCTCGACCTGCTGACGGCCGAAGGATGCGCGGCCGTAACCGGCCGCTCGGATGCGGCCGTCCTCCTGGAGACCCTGCGCCGCCAAAACGTGGTCCTCGACCAATCCGACCCTGCCGTTCCTGCCTACCGATACCACCGGCTGTTCCATGAGTTCCTCCGCCACAAGCTGCACACCGAGGCGCCGGCCATTGCTCGCCTGTCGCACCTCCGGGCGGCTGCGTGGTGTGAAGGCCACGGGGACGACCGGTCCGCGGTCCGCCACCTGATCCGGTCCAGTTCCCACCCCGAGGCCTTCGCCCGCGGCCTCGCCGGTGTGGCCGGGGTCCTGGACGGCCGTTACCTGCCGGGCGGGGCCAGCCTGGCCATTACGGATCTGCCCGATGGGTTCGTGGACCTGGACCCGGTCCGCGCTTACGTGGTAGCGGCGGCCCATCTGGCCGGTCTTCGCCCCGAGGAGGCCGCCGGCCGGCTGCGGGCGCTCGAGCGACATGGCCGTGAGCACGGCGACCGGACCGGCCTGCGAGCCCGGGCCGAGTTGCTCCGCACGTTCCGGGCCGGACTGCTCGGCGACGCGGCCGGGGTGCTCACCCACTTCGCCCGGGCCGCCGACTTCGACCGGTCGGCCCACGGGTCGCAAACCGCTCCCGAAAGCGCGCCGCCGTCTGATTCCGCCCGCACCCCCTACGATCTGGACCGGGTGCTCTGGCGCCACCTCCGGGGCCTCGCCGCCGCCGCCCACGTGTGGCAGGGCGAACCCGACGCGGCCCGAGCCGCCCTTGCTGACGACCCGTACGGCCATGGACCGCTGGACGAGGTGGACCGCCTCAACGTCGAGGCCGGCCTGGCGTACCACGATGGCCGGCTCCAGAACTCGCGGCTGCTGGCCGACGAAGCCCTGGCCGCGGGCCGGCGATCGACGCCAGCAGGGAGCATCTCGACCGTAAACGCGCTGCGCACGCTGGCGGCGGTTCTGTACGAGCGGGACGATCTGGACCACTCGCTGGCTCGGCTCCGTGAGGCCCAGCAGCTCTGCGTCGCCGACAGCCTGGCCGACTGGCGAGCCGCCCTGGCGGGCGACGAAGCCCGGCTCCTGATGGCCCGGGGCCGGGCGGCGCAGGCGCTCGACCTGCTTCGCCAGCTCCGCGGCGCGGGGTACGACCACCCCCTTCCGGTCTCCGTTGGCGATGAACTTGACCGGGTGGAGATTCGTTGCCGGCTGGCGCTCGGCGACCTCGAGGGCGCCGCCCGCATGGTCGAATCGCCCGCCGCCACCGCCCGTGCCGTTGAGACTGTCGCCCGTCTCGACCTGGCCGCCGGCCGGCCCGACCGGGCCGCCGAGCGCCTGATCGCCGACCGGCAAAAGGCGCGGCTCGGCGTCGACATCGAGCGCCTTCTGCTCTTGAGCCGGGCCTGCCTCCAGCTCGGCGACGAGGCCCGATGCGATAGCGCCCTGCAGCGAGCCCTCGACCTGGGGCGACCGGACCGGTTTCTCAGGGTCTTCGCGGATGACGGGGCGGAGCTGGGGGATCGTTTGACGAGGATCTCCGCCCGGTCCGCCGATCCCTTCCTGGCCCAGGTCCTCGCCCGCACGACGTATCGCTCACCCGGTTCCAAAGCGGCGCCGGCCGGGGTGCTCGAACCCTTCACCGACCGGGAGCGCGAACTGATCAGTTACCTCCCGAGCCATCTTTCCCAGCACGAGATCGCCGGGGTGATGTACATCTCCCTCAACACGGTCAAGACCCACACGAAGGCCGTCTATCGCAAACTCGGATCGTCCTGCCGGTCCGAGGCCGTGGATGCCGCCCGGGCCCACGGGCGGTTGTAGGCGGAACGGCCCCGACGCCGAGCTTTCACCTTCTTCGGGTGGGTCACGGCCGGGAGCGGGGGTATGACATAGGGGACCAAGGACGACGCCGGAGTTCGCGCAAGGAGCGTGGCATGGACCATCCTTCGACGCTCGCAGAACCTCACGCCCGGCGACGGTCGAAGTTTCGGCGTCCGCTCACCGAGAGGGAACGGGACGTGCTTCGGTATCTTCCGACCCGTCTGTCGACGGTCGATATCGCCCGCGGCCTGGACATCTCGCCGAACACGGTCAAAACCCACCTCAAGAACATCTACGAAAAGCTCGGCGCGGGCTCACGCAATGAGGCCATCATCAAGGCGGCCCACCTTCACCTCATCTCCGATGAGTCGGCCGCACTGGTGAGGCCGCTCCCCGACGATGCCGCCAGGCTCGCATCGTCCTGAGTCGCCGACCGACCAAGTGGATGCCCGGGCTGCCGACCGGACGTCCGATCCGGGCGAAGAGCCGGCCGCTCGGCCCAACCTGATCGAGACCGCGATTCGCCGGGTGGACAAGTTCCAGCAGGCCCACACCGTGCTCGGCTTCCCATGGGCGGTGGTGCAGAAATTCGGCAACGACCAGGCCGGCAGCAAGGCTGCGCTCCTCGCCTATTACGGCCTGTTCGCCGTCTTTCCCCTGCTGCTCCTCTTCACCACCATTCTCGGCTACGTGCTGCAGGGCAATGAGCGCCTCCGGCAGAACCTGGTCGATAGCGCCATTGGCACCTTCCCGATCATCGGGGCGCAGCTGCAGTCGCAAACCCACACCCTGGAAGGAAGCGGGGCGGCGGCGGCCATCGGCGCCATCCTGCTCCTCTACGGCGCCGTCGGGCTGGGTCAGGCCGCTCAGGGCGCCATGAACGCGGTATGGAACATCCCGTACGTCCGGCGGCCGAGCTTCGTCCTCCGCCTCTTGCGCGCCGTCGGTGTGCTGGTGCTCCTGGCGCTGTCGACGGTCGGATCAACCATGCTCACGGGCTTCGCCACCCTGGCCACCCAGGGATGGCCGGCCAAGGTCTTCCTGCTCGTCGGATCGTTCGTCCTGAACTTCGGTCTCATCCTGGCGGCCTTCATGATCATGATCGCAGTGCCGCTCCGCTGGCGGGAGTTGGCGCTGGGCGCGGCTCTGGCGAGCCTCTTCTGGCAGACTCTGCAGGCCGTCGGAAGCTGGTATGTAGGCCGGGGAATAACCCACAACAGCGACACCTACGGGTTCTTCGCCGTGGTCATCGTGCTGTTGTCATGGATCTACCTGGGCGCTCAGCTGTTCCTGCTCGCGGCCGAGATAAACGTGGTAGTGCGTTACCGCCTCTGGCCCAGGTCGATGGTGCAACCGCCGCTGACCGCCGCGGACCGGAAGGTGTTCGAGCGCCTGGCTCAGATGGAGATTCGGCGGCCGGAGGCCGAGCTGGTCGTGGCCTTTACCCCCGAGGCCGATCGCGATCCCCTCGAGTCCCCGCCGGCGGGGACCGGCGAGGACCCCGCCGACTCCCCCGCCACCGGCTCGTGACGGTTAGATCAGCTGGCGGGCCCGAGCGACGGAGACGGCCTCGGACCGGGAACTCACGCCCAGCTTGCGATAGACGGCGCGTATATGGGTCTTGACGGTATTGATGGAGACGTACATCTCGGCCGCGATCTGACCCTGCGACCGATGACTCGGCAGGTGGGCGAGGATCTCCTGCTCGCGCCCGATAGTGGTTCGACGGCCGGGTGGGCCCGGGTCGCGCCGGCCTGGATATGTGACCGTTCGGCGTGATCCAGGACCCGGGCCAGGTGGGCGTCGGGAAAGGGGCCCCCGATTCGTCGCAAGAGGGGGACCAGTTCGGGTGCATCTTCGACGAAAGCGGTCACGAAACCGCCGGGCCGTCCGAGGTCGAGGGCTCGACGGACGTTCGCCAGGGCCTGGCGTTCGTCTCCCATCTGGACACCGGCCCGGGCGAGCAACGACAGCCGCCGCAGTTGGGCACCCAGGCTGGTTGGTTGGTCCCGAGGTGCATTGAGGCGGGCCGCGGCCCGGTCCGGTCGGCCGGCACAGAGGTCAGCCCAGGCCACAACCTCCGTGGGGTAGCGGCCGAACGGCGACCCGGTGAGGGCCAGGAGGGCCTCGTCGCCATCGTCCAGGATCGCATGGCAACGGATCTCGAGCACCTCGAGCCGGGTTGCGACCGGCCCGCGGCATCGGTGACGGCCGGGCCCGGCCCGCAACCGGTCCAGTCGGTTCATCGCCTCCCTGGCCTGCCCACCGGAGATGAGGACCTGGATCAGCTGGCACTCGAGGGGCCAAGCGAAGTGAGGCTCTGAACTGTCGCCGACCGTCGGGAGAGCCAGCCGGGCCGCGGCCTCGAGGTCGTGGCGCTCCCACAGGACGATGGCGCGGGCCAGGAGTCCGTCGAGGATGGCCGGCATGGGTGCCGGATCCCGTTCGGCGGCGAGCTCCAGGGCCCTGGAAGCCAGCACCCAGGCGTCCGGCAAGTGACCGCTCTGGGCGGCTAGCAGGGCCCGGACCCCTGCGAGGGCGGGGTCGTCGTACTCGTCGTCGCCGGCGGTGAAATGGCGAGCCAGGGCGGCTCGGGCTCTCTCCGGGCGATCGAGCCAGAGGTTGGCCCGGCCCTCCATGGTGGCCAGCTGGCCTGGAAACGACGGATCGAGCCGGTGGCAGGGAGAGTGGATCCGGCTGTCACCGCTCGCCGGACTGTCGGCGCCAGCCCGGCGGTCACGGTCAGCGCCAGCAGTAGCCGGCTCGTCGGCACCCCGTCGGCCGGTGGCGCGCCGGGCTTCGGCGCAGTGGAGCAGGACCCCGTCGGCGTCCCCGCGGAGGGAGGCATGGAGGGCCCAGAGGCCCTCGATCGGACCCCTCCAGGCCGGATCGGCCCCGCTTGCGGCCGCTGTTCGCTCGAGTCGGGCCAGCCAGCGACCACCGTCGGACAGCCGCCCGGCGTGCAACAGGGCGCGGGCCAGCCGGTAGAGGTGCTCCGGGTCTGCCGAGGCGGGATGGCCGGCGTTCGGGTGCACCGGGCCGGGCCCAGAGACGGAGGCGTCCGCCCCGAGCGACCGGGGGCTCGATGCCGCCAGGACCGGCACCCTCCGGCAGGCGGCGGCCTCGATGAGATGGCGAATTGCGGTGGCCTCGTCGCCCTGCCGGCCGTGCCACGCCGCGGCCCTAAGCCGGGCCCGGCGAGCCCGGGCCGGATCCTCCAGAAGGAGCCGGCCCCGGAGATATTCGCCGAAGAGCCGGTGATGGCGGAACCACTGTCCCTGCCGGTCGAGGCGGAACACGAAACGGTTGCGGTCGGCGAGGGCGGCCAGGATCAGGTGCGCGTCTGTGCGACCGGTCAGGGCCTGCCCCAAGCTCCCCGACAACCGTTCCAGTACCGACGTGTCGAGGAGAAAGCGCTCCTCCTCCGGAGAGAGAAGATCGAGGACCTCCCGGGAGAAGTAGTTGGCCACGCGCTGCGAGGCGTCGGAGGTCTCCAGGTCGAACTCTCCGTCGGGACCGATCGCCGCGACGGCACTGGCGGCCAGTCGGAGGCCGGCGGCCCAGCCCTGGGTGCGCTCGGTCAACGCCGCCGCGGCCGCGTCAGTCGCCGGGCTCCCGGTGATCAGATCGAGCAGCGCCCGGGTTTCGTCGACTCTGAAACGGAGGTCGTCGCTGCCGATCTCCGCCAGATCCCCGCGCAGCCGGAGCCGGTGGAGACGAAGGTCCGGCGCACTGCGGCTGCCGATGACCCGCTGAAGCCGGTTCACGCCGGAGTCCGCCTGAGCGCCGGGATCTTCGACTGTCACCTGGCTTTGTCTTTTACTAAAGTCTCAGTCTCTTTTACGACATTAGGGTCCACGGCTTGGCCAGGTCCAGGTTCGGGGTCCCGGTTTTCCGGTTCCTCCTGGCGCTGCACTAGAACGAGGACCGGTACAACCCACCCCACGACCACGCACTCGGAGGTGTCAGGTGGCCGAAGACTTCGCACCTGCCAACGGCGGCAAGGGACGCAAGCGCCGGAGGCGGCTCGCGGGCGTGGACGTCGAGCATGGTGAGACGGTCATCATGGTGGCTCGGCCGGCTATCTCTGCCGTGTGGTACAAGTACGTGATCACCCTGGGCTTGTACGGGTTGTGGAGGAGACACGACGTGTCCATCATCACCGACCGGCGGGTTCTCGTCGGGAAGGGGATCGTGTCCCGGAAGGAGCAGTCCCTTCCCTACGGACGCATCAATGACGCGACGTACGTGCGAAAAGGGCTCTACGCCTACTCCGAGGTCGCTTCCACCCTTCGGGGTCGCGGCCACGTGCAGCGGGTCGGACCCCTGTCGGCCCGCCAGGCGAGGCGGTTCACGGCGGAGATCCTGGCCCGGAGCTGAGGTCCGCGCCCACCAGGGTCTCAGCCTCGCTTGCGGCGATCCTTCTGTGACTGGGCCCGGGCGGACTTTCGCTTCCGACGCGCCGCGTCGGACGTGGTTGCACTGTGCCTCTCTTCGACCGCCATCCTTCTCCTGCTCCGTGATATGGCGGTCACCCCGGCGACGACCAGGAGGACGGCCAGCAAGGAAAAGATGACGACGTAAAAGACCATGGCGCCCATCATGCCAACTGGCCGGGATCGTCACCCGCGTTCAGCCAGCTCTCGGAAGGCTTCGGGGACCCGGGCTTCTGGGGAAAGGGCCACCGCCGCGTAGCCGATAGCCCGGCGGCCAAAGCGGGCCCGGATGGCATCCACCGAGCGGTCAACCTGCCACCGGGCCGCACCGGAGGGCGTCCCCGGCTGCCGGGGGTCCGCCGCCAGCCCGAGTGGCAGCTCGAGTTGTTGGACCGGTTCGGTGACCAGGTTGGACACCGAGACCGCGAGGAGGCTGATGCGGCGATTGCGGTCGTCGGCCAGGGCGACCTCCGCCAGCTCGGCGGCGACCTCGGTGACGGTCAAGGTGCTCGACACCGCCATCGGCAACGTCCTCGAGCGGGTGACGGAGCGCAGGCCCGGGAAGCGGACACGGGCCGTGACCGTCCGGCCGGCCAGACCGGCGGCCCGCAGCCGGGCGGCGACCCGGTCAGCCAGGTAGGCGAGCGTCGTCCGGACGAACTCGGGTTCCGCATCCCTTGACCCGAGGGCGGCCTGGGCGCCGACCGACGCCGCAGCTCGGCCCGCCTCGACCGGCCGAGGATCCCGGTTGGCGGACAGCGCCGTCAGCTTCGCTCCGACCGCTGACCCGAGGAGGTGCTCGAGCGTGGAGCCGCCCGTGGCCGCCAGGTCGCCAATGGTGCGGATACCCCTGGCCGCCAGGCGAGCTCGCGTCACCGGACCGATGCCCCAGATGAGCTCCACCGGTAGCGGGTCGAGAAAGGCCCGCTCCCGGCCGGCCTCGACCACGACCAACCCGTCCGGCTTGGCCACCTGAGAGGCCACCTTGGCCAGGTGTTTGGTGGTCGCCGCGCCCACGGAGACGGCCAGGCCGATCTCGTTACGAACCCGTCGGCGGATGGCCGCCCCGATGTCCGCCGGCGAGCCGAACAGGTGGACCGATCCGGACACATCGAGAAAGGCCTCGTCGATCGAGATCCGCTCGACCCACGGGCTGAAGTCGCGCAACACGTTGATCACCTGATCGCCCAAACGCTGATACTGGCTGAAGTGCCCGCCGACAAGGCGCAGACCCGAGCATAGGCGGCGCGCCCTCCACCCGGGCATGCCGGCGTGCACCCCGAACGCTCTGGCCTCGTACGACGCGGCCAGGACCACGCCACCACCGACCGCGATCGGCAAGCCTCGTAGGGACGGATCGAGCAGCTGCTCGACAGACGCATAGAAGGCGTCGAGGTCCGCATGCAGGATGGTGGCGGCTCGACGCGACGCCATATCGAGCAGCATAGCCGAACACACGTTCGATGGATACTGGACCCGGGTCGCCACCGCGCTCCCGGCTAGTCTCAGGGCTGTTGTCGCCACCGGCCGCGGGGTCCCGTCCGAATCGCCCAAGCCGCCGCAACGGTTCGACCGTTCGGATCGCTGAGCCGTCGTTCGCCGAGCACGTCTGCTTGGCCCTCGTTACCGAAGGCGCTACCCACGGGTGGGCGGTGGGCTCACTGCTCGCGCCGAGCAGTGAGCTCGGCCGGATCTGGAGCCTGACCCGCCCCCTCAGTTATCGGGCCATCGATGGGCTGGTCGAAAAGGGGCTGGTCTCACGGGAAGGTCACACGCCGGGGCAAGGGCGCGAGCGGGTCCTGCTCGCCCCCACGGCCGAAGGCCGGCGGGCCTCCCGGCGCTGGTTGGACACGCCCGCCCAGCACGTCCGGGACGTCCGCACCGAGTTGCTCATGAAGCTGGCTTTGCGCGAGCGGGCCGGACTCGAGACCAGATCGCTGTTGCTCGCTCAGCGGGCGGTGCTGGAGCCGACCATCGAGGTGCTGGCGTTGGCCACTGCAGAAGACGGCTTCGTCGAGCTGTGGCGGCGCGAACAGGCCCGAGCGGTCCGCCGCTTCCTCGACGAGGCCCTCGAACCCATCGGAGCGGCCGACACCGTCCCCGCCGAGCTCCGATTGAGCGCTCGAAACCAGGTGCGGGGCACCATCACCGCGATCAAGCAAGGCGAGGTGATGTCAAATGTCCGCGCCGTCCTCGGCGACGGCCAGATCATGAATGCGGCCATTACGAGGGACGCCGTCGACAGCCTCCGCCTGGTTCCGGGTGATCCGGTCCTGCTGATCGTCAAATCCACCGAGGTGATGGTGGCCAAGGTCTGACCGGCCCAGCACCGGTGGTCCTAGGGTAACGGCGTGTCCGTGCTGCTGGCGGCAGAACTCGGGAGCACCTGGTGGCAGTACGGTCTCCTGTTCGTCGCCGTCGCCGCCTCCTGGGCCGGCGTGCCCGCTATCGGTACCGCCGCCCTCGGCGCCGCGGCCGTCGGCGCCAGTCAGGGCCAGCTCGATCTGGCCGCGGTGATTGGGACGGCGACCGTCGCGGGCGAGATCGGAGGGTTGGCCGGTTATGCCATCGGTGACCACTGGGGACGTGAACTGCTCGACCGGCCCGGCAAGCATCAAGAAGGCCGGAAGAAGATGGTCGAACGGGGCGAGCAGGCGTACGCCAAATGGGGTCGGCTGGCGGTGTTTTTCACGCCCTCGATCATTTCGGGGACGGCAAAGATGCCGATCCGGCAGTTTGTCCTGTGGAACTTCCTGGCCTCGCTCGCCTACTCCCTGTCCGTGGCCGCCAGCGCCTACGGCGTCAGCCAGCTGGTCTCCGGCCACATAACCGGACCCGACATCGCCCTCCTCGTCATTGGCCTCGCGGTCGGGGCGCTGATCCTGATCTCTGCCCGTCGTCGTCGGGCCTAACGCCGCAAAACCTGAAGTTTGCGGCCCTTCCGGCAGCCACCGCGGTTAACATGCGCAACTGGTTGGGGAGTAGCCCTTCGCCGGGAGGTCGACACGCTGGCGTGATGAGCGCCCGGTCCCCGGGTCTGCGGAAGCAGGCGGGCGAGACCAGCCGTCCGTGCCATGTCGGTCGTGGCCGGGCGGCGGTTGCCCCTCGCCCGGCGGAAAGGATTGAAGCCGGTGGACCCCTGGGTCGCGCTGGTCTGCTTTTCGGTGATCTTCCTCGGCGAGTTGCCGGACAAGACCATGTTCGCCAGCCTCCTGCTGGCGACGCGAGGCCGGCCCCTCCACGTCTGGCTCGGCGCGGCCGGCGCCTTCACCGTTCACGTGGTGCTGGCCACCACGGTGGCGGCCGCGGCGTTCGCCTTGATGAGCCATCGGGCGGTCGACGCCGCCGTGGCCGGGTTGTTTCTCTTCGGCGCCATCTACGCCTGGCTGGAGGCCCGCCGCGGCGACAACGAGTCGGCGGTGCGGGGGCCAGCCCGACGGGGCACCGTGCTTACCGCCTTCATGGTGATCTTTCTCGCCGAGTGGGGCGACCTGACGCAGATCCTCACCGCCAACCTGACCATCAAGTACCACTCCCCCCTGTCGGTCGGGGTCGGATCGCTGCTGGCCCTCGTCAGCGTGGCCGGCATCGCCGTGGCCGGCGGCCAGACCCTGCTGCGCTTCGTCCCGGTCGCGACCATCCGCAAAGTCACGGCGGTGGTCCTGCTCGGTCTGACCGCCTACTCCGTCTGGTCGGCGATCCAGTGAGAACCCAGCAGGCCACTGAGTTCCGAGCAGGTCCGATCCGTTCTGTGCTATCCGTCGTATGTAGAGGGGAGAGCCCCGAGCGCGGGGTCTGCTGACCAGGGAAGGATGCCGATGCTGAGAATTCGACGCCGGGGATGGATGTTGGTGGCCATGGGCCTGGCCGTGATCGGAGGCGCCTCTGCGTGCGGCTCGTCGTCGAACAGCACGAACCCGGGCGGCACCACCCCGGCCAACACCACGCCGGCGACGACGGCCGGATCGGGTGGCGGCGGCGTCTCCTACTAGGCCGGCGCTGGCGTCTGATGTGGCGGCTCACGGAAGTGGCGTGATGCGTACCGACACCGGCCCCGCAGTCGCACCGGTCACGGCCCTCCCGGGGCGGACCAGTAAGCCCCGACGGATCCGTTACGGCGGACCGCCGCGAGCCTGGTTCGCCGTCCTGTTGGTGGCGTCGGCCGCGGTGTGGCTGGGGGTGGTCGGTACGGACGTGCTCTGGCGCGACGGCTTCCTGCCGGCCGCCCTGCTCAGCGCCCAGCGGCAGATGGTGGGTCCGGCCCTCGTCGCCGTCGTCGTGGTGGTGTTTCTCGCCGAGCGACTCTGGCCGGCTGTGCCCCGGCCGGTGCTCGCTCGCGCTCACCTCGTCGACGCCGGATATCTCCTCCTGTTTGCCCTGATTGCCCCGCTCGTGTCGGTCATGGATACCGGATTCGGCATCGCGATCCACCGCTACGCTCCGTTCCTGGCCCTCAGCCGCCTGCCGGTGGTACCCCGGGTGGTGATGGTCGGCGTCATTCTGATGGGCATTGACGCCATGAACTGGTTGGCCCATGTGATGAACCACCGGTCATTAACGTTGTGGCGGTTGCACGCCCTGCATCACTCCCAGGAAGACATGAGCGTGTTCACCACGTTCCGCACCCATCCGCTGGCGCACGCCTCCTACCTGATCGCCCTGCTCCCGGCGCTGGTGCTGGGGGCGAGCGGGACCATCCCCGCCGCCGCCCTGGTCTGCTACAGCTGCCTGGTCACGCTGCCGCATGCCAACCTCCGGTGGACGTTCGGCCCGCTGGGCCGGATCCTCGTCAGTCCCGCCTACCACCGTTTGCATCACGCCAGCTCTCCGGTCGAGGGCCGGTCGGCGGTCAACTTCGGGTTCGTCCTGGTTTGCTGGGACCGGCTCGCCCGCTGCGCCGTCTATCCCAACGGTGGCGCGCCGATCCGCACCGGGATCGGAGGCCGGCCGGTGCCGATCGAGCAGAGCGCGCCGCGCTTTGGCTTGACGCGGGTGGTCGTCGCTCAGCTGCTGCAGCCCTTCACCGTGAAGGCCGCCACCGACGGCCAGCCATGACCGACACCCAGCGATGACGGCAACGGCCGCCCGCCTGCTTGAGCTCTACGGGCGGGTCCGGGCCACCAAAGACGCCCTGCTGACGCGCGACGTCGCGCTTCTCGGGGCCAGGATCGCCCTGGCCTGGATCTTCATCTACCACGGTGCCGGCACCCTCTTCGGCGCCTTCGGCGGGGCAGGAATCGACGAGGCGTCGAAGTTCTACGGAACGGTGGCGCACCTGCACCCGGCCACGTTCTTCGCGGTGCTCGGAGGCAGCATCGAGTTCTTCGGTGGGATCGCAGTCGGTCTGGGCCTTTTCGGCCGGATCGCGGCGCTGGGGCTGACCGGCGACATGATCATCGCCATGGCGACCGTGACCTTCCGCAACGGGATCGTTTCGAACGCCCCGGGCGCGGGTTACGAGATCAACCTCGCCCTCGCGGCGCTGGCGTTCGTCGTGGCCCTCCTCGGCACAGGCACCTTCTCCCTCGACGTGGCGCTCCGAACCCTGCTCGGGCGGGGCTCGGCGTCGAGCACCTCCTCGGTCAGCGCAGGCCCGACACGCCCGCCGCACTGATCAGCTCACCGCCCTACGGACGGATCGACGATCAGGCGGACCGTCCGGCGGCATCCAGGCCGGCCCCGGCCGGCCGGAGACCTCGTCGGCCCACTCCCCCATGGGTCGGCTGGGTGGCCGTCGCCGCAGTGGCCGCGTTCCCCATCGCCGAGGCCATCCGGATCATGATGTCCGGATCCCACCTGGTGCTCTATGGCGACCAGGCTCTTCTCGATCTGGGTTCCCGGCGAGCCATCCAGCTCGATCAGCTGGTGGGACCGTACAGCCGGGCCGGCTTCCATCAGCCCGGCCCTGCGGTGTTCTACCTCCTGGCCCCCTTCGTCCGGATCTTCGAACCCGGCACCGCCGGCCTGTATCTCGGCGCCGTCGCCGTCAACGGGGCGGCGCTGGTGGCGACGGTCGCCATCCTGTGGCGGCGGCATGGGCCCCTGGTCGCATTATGGGCGGCGGCCGCCATCGACGTGTTCTGCCTCTGTGTCCGGGTCGGCACCCTGCGAGAACCGTGGAACCCCTACCTGGTGGTGGCGCCGATGGTGCTCTTCGTGGTCCTGTGGGCCGAGAGCCTTACCGGTGCGAAGGCCGCCGGCCTTTGGGCCCTGGTGGTGGGCTCCTACGAGGTGCAGACCCATATCGCCACCGCCGGCTTCGTCATCATCATGGCCGGGATCCTGCTGGTCTGGCGGGCGAGGTCGTGGTGGCGTCCTCGCCGCTCGCCCGGAGCGACCCGCACCCCCCCGAGCCCCGCCGGAGCGGCCGGCGCCGTGGCGCTCGGCTTGATCTGGGTCGCTCCGATCGTCGAGTTGTGGCGCGATCGACCCAACAATCTCCAGCTTCTGTGGGACGCGCTGGCGTCGCCGCCGGCCACGCCGCCCCTCGGTCAAGCGCTACGGGTCGCCGGGAACGCCGCGACCGTCATGCCCTTCGGGTATCACGACTACGACCTGGCCTTGACCCGCACGGCCGCCGAGCTGGTGCTGGGGTCGGCGTTCATCGTGGTCGGGCTGATGATCGCTCTCGCGGTGGGATGGCGCCGGCGGCAGCCCGCGAGCCTGGCTCTGTCGTTCGCCAGTGCCCTCGGACTCGCCCTGGGCACCGTCTCGCTGACCCGCACGGCCGGACCGGACTACCTCTACTTCGCGGTGTGGATGGCCTTCGTGCCGCTCGGGATCCTCCTGGCCATCGGGATCGCCACCGTCGGTCAACGCCAAGACCGGCTCCCGGTCGAGGCGGGGTTCCGGGCCGGCCCGGGACCCGGCCTGGCGGCCGCAGCCCGCCGGCCCGTCGAGTCACTCGACTACGACCGCCCTCCCCTGCCCGCTCCGCCCCGCCAGCCCGTCGAGTCGCCCGACCACGGCCGCTCTCCCCTACCCGCCGCAGGGCGCCGGCGGGTCCGGGTGCTCCGCCGGATTGGGGCCCCCCGATACGGCCCGCCCTTGGGGCCCGCTTGGCCGGCCCGGTTGGGGCTGGCGGTACTGCTCACGCTCACCGTGACCGGCGCGGCCCTGACGGTCCAGTCGGATCTGCGGATGGGGACGATCGGCACCACCACCGGATCGGGGCCCTGGCCGCCGGGCCTGGGGGGAAGCCCGGAGGGGAGGGCCCAGACCGTGCGGAACACGGCCGCCCTCATCGCGGCGGCGGAGGGCGTCCTGCGTCCATCAGATCGCCGGGTGAATATCACCATCGGCACCGGCCCCCTCTGGCCCTACGCCGCCGGCATCGTGGATGGTCTCGATCAACGGGGCATCCAGAGCACCGTGGCGCCGGGCTCATGGAGCCTCTATTTCGGAGACGAACGAGCGTCCGGACGCCCGGTCGAGGCGGAGTTCGACCTGTATGCCTCCACCGATGGCGCCGCCAGGCACGCCGCTCGCGGTGCGGTCGTCGCAGATGTCGACGGTGCGGTCCTCACCTATCTGCGGATCTCCTCGTGACCGGGCGCCGGGATCGGAGCCTGGCGCCGTATCGGGACGTGTGAGCTTTCGACGAGAGAGCGCCCCGGTATGAGCAGGGCTGCTTGGGCCGCCTGCATCGCGAGTTCGCCGACCGCACCGCGGCCCTGGCCATGCCCACGAACCCGTGTCCGGTGCGGCTGCTCGACGTCAGTTGCGGGACCGGCTTTCGGTTGGACGCCCCGATCATCAACGGGGTGACGGCCTGGGCCTGACCGCTGTTGACGGCGCCACGCGGGCCGACGCCGACACATTGAGGCCGAGACTAACTATTCGATACACTAACCATGTGAGCATTGATCTATCGTTGCGTTCTGGACGCGTCGGAGCGCGCCTGGCCCGACAGGTCGAGGTGGGTCTGAGCCAGGTCGACCTGTCATTGTCCCAGTACCGGACGCTGATGTTCCTGGACGAGGGATGGGCGGCGGCATCCGTACTGGCCGACCACCTGGCCGTCACTCGACCCAGTGTCACCGCCGTCGTCGACGGGCTGGTGGCGCGGGGGCTGGTTGAGCGCAAACCGCACGACAGCGACCGGCGCCGCATCGAGCACCGCCTCACGGAGCAAGGCCGTCAGGTGCTCTGCCAGGCCGACGGTGCGGTCGAAGCCCGCCTCCGTGAGATCGCCGGCCACCTGAGGGACGAGGAAGAGGCCGCCACCGCCTTCGGCGGGCTGGACCTGTGGCGGGCTGGTCTCGACGCCTACCGGGCGGCCAAGAAGGGAGTCAAATGAGTCTGGCCACCCGGATCGCGGCCGGCCGGCGGGTCCCCGACGCCGCCGAGTCCGGATCTCCGTGGGTCCCGATCGCGGTGGAGGCCCAATACGAGCCGCCGCACGCGACCATAGACCCGGACCGCAGCAAGTCATGGATCCGTCGAGCCCTGCCGGTGGTGATGTCACACAAGTTCCTGTTCATCACCGCCCTGACGACCTCGTTCGTCAGCCTGGTGCTGCAGGTGCAGATCCCGAAGATCCTTCAGGAGGCGCTCGACAACTCCATCGTACCCAGCGCCGGCAGCACGCCCGTCGTTCACGCCGTACCCCTGAGCCACTACGTGGAGATCATCCTGGTGCTGGTCGTGGTGGCGGCCATGGCCAGCTACATCTCCCGGCTGTTCTTGATGACGACGGCCTACAAGATGGAATTCGACCTCCGCAACATCATGTATCAGCACCTGACCCGCATGTCGTTCCCGTTCTACGACCGGGTCCAGTCCGGCCAACTCATCTCCCGGTCCAACTCGGATATCCGGTCGGTGCAGATGTACCTCACCTTCGCGCCGAGCATCATCGTCCAGTGCGCCATCGCCATCGTGGCGTTCGGTTACATGCTCTCGATCAACGTGCCGCTGGCCCTGGTGGCCATGTCCACCATGCCCTTCATCTACTTCCTCGGCATCCGGATGCGGCGATCGATGTTCCCTGTCTCGTGGCTCATCCAGTCGCGGCTGGCCGACGTGGCCACCATCGTCGACGAAAACATCAACGGTGTCCGCGTGGTCAAGTCCTTCGCCGCCGAGGACCAGCAGGTTAAGCACCTGGCCGGGGCCGCTGACCGGTTGCAGTGGTCCTACGTCAAGGACGCCGACCTGCGCGCCCGGTTCACGCCGCTCGTTCAGAACCTGGTGCAGGTGGGCCTGGCTCTGGTGCTGCTTCTGGGTGGGTACCTGGTGATCCACGACAAGCTCGAGGTGGGCGCCATCCTCAGCTTCAGCTTCTGGATTGTCATGCTGCAGCCGCCCTTTCAGATGCTCGGCCTGCTCATCATGCTGGGCCAGCGGGCCCGGGCCTCGGCCGGCCGGATCTACGAGATCCTCGACGAGCAGCCGACGGTCGTGGACCGCCCCGGCGCCGTGGACCTGATCGACACGGTTGGCGACATCCGTTTCGATGACGTGACCTTCTCCTACGGGGCCGACAGCCCGGCGGTCCTCGAGCACTTCAACATGCATCTCCGTCCCGGTGAGACCGTGGCCCTGGTCGGGCGCACCGGCACCGGCAAATCCACGGTCGCCCGCCTCCTGGCCCGCTTTTACGATGTGACCTCCGGCGCAGTGCAGATCGACGGCAAAGACGTGCGCGACCTGACCCTCGAGAGCCTGCGCGCCCAGGTGGGGATCGTGCTCGACGAGCCATTCCTTTTCTCATTGTCAATTCGGGACAACATCGCCTATGGCAAGCCGATGGCAGATTTCGCCGACATCGAGGCGGCCGCCAGGGCTGCAGGCGCTGACGCGTTTATCCGCGAGCTCCCCTACGGCTACGAAACGGTCGTGGGCGAGCGGGGCTACACCCTCTCGGGCGGACAGCGCCAGCGCGTCGCCATCGCGCGGACGCTGCTCGTCAACCCTCCGATCCTCGTCCTCGACGACGCCACCAGCGCCATCGACGTACACGTCGAGCTTCGCATCCACGACGGGCTCCGCAAGCTGCTCGAAGGCCGCACCACGCTGATCATCGCCCATCGCCTGTCCACCATCAGCCTCGCCGACCGGGTGCTGCTCATGGACGAAGGCCAGATCGTGGCCGACGGCACCCACGCCGAGTTGATGGCCTCGTCTCCCCTTTACGTTCAGGTTCTCGCCCAGGCCGAGAAGGAAGAGCATGACCAGTCCGAGACCAGGACGGAGGAGCAACTCTGGGACGCGGCGCCAGCGGATTCGGAGACGAAGCCGCCGGCACCCACCGTCAACGGTGACAACCGGGCCGGCCCGCGGCCCGGCTCTTTCACCGTCGGTGGTCCCGACTTGAGAGGACCTGGCATGAGAGGAATCGACTGATGGCCATGATGGGCGGCGGAGTCCCGATGTTCGCGGGTCGGGGATCACCGGGGAACCCCGGCGGTGGGCTGCCCTTTGCCGGCATTCCGTCCGAGTTGCAGGATGGCGTCGACCGGCTCCTGGCCGACGAGCCGAAGCACCCCGACCCAACCGTCACCTTCAGCTACGGCAAGGCCGGCGACCAGACTGAGAAGCTGACCTTTCGGGCGTTGCTACTCGAGCACTGGCAGCTGGGGCTGTTGGCGGCGGCGCTGGTCGCCATCATCAGCGTCTTCAACCAGGCCGGCCCGACGCTGATCGGTATCGGGATCAACCGGGGCCTCGGGCCCAAAGAGGACATGGGCGTCATCGTCGTGGTCTCGATCCTCTATCTGGTCTCCGTGGCCATTACCGCGATCGCTCAGCGCTTCATGACCCAAGTCACCGGACGGCTGGCGGCGTGGGTCATGAACGACCTGCGAGTGAAGGTCTTTACCCACCTGCAGCGATTGTCGCTCGACTTCTACACCGAGGAGAAGGCGGGCGTGATCATGAGCCGTATGACCAGCGACATCGAAAACCTGCAACAGCTTCTCCAGGACGGGCTGGCGCAGTTCGCGGTGCAGGGACTCACGATGATCGTGATCACGTGCATCATGTTGACGTTGAATGTCGAGCTGGCCCTGATCACCATCTTGCTGGTCATCCCGGCGCTGACAGTGCTCTCGCTCTGGTTCCGCAAGCGGTCCGAACACGGGTATGACCGGGTCCGCGACGGGATTGCCAACGTCCTGTCCGACCTGTCCGAGACCCTTCACGGCGTCCGTATCGTCACCGCCCACAACCGCCAGCGGCACAACGTGCTGCACCACCGCAATGTGGTCGGCTCCTACCGGGATGCCAACCTGTACACGGCCCAGATCAATGCCATTTACGGACCCGGCACGCAGCTCATCGGCTACCTCGGTCAAGCCGCACTGTTGGGGATCGGCGGCGTGATGGTTTCGCACCACCAGCTTTCCGTCGGCGCCCTGGTGGCCTTCTTTCTCTACCTCAACCGCTTCTTCGGGCCGATGCTGCTGCTGGTGCAGCAGTACAACTTGTTCCAACAAGGGTCGGCATCGATCGTCAAGCTGCGCGGCCTGCTCGCCACGCCGCCGAGCGTGCTCGAGGCCGACCACGCCGTTGAGTTGCCGCCTATTCAGGGCGAGATCGAGCTCAACCAGGTCACGTTCGGATACGACCCGGAGCTACCCGTACTTCACGAAGTAAGCCTCACCATTGCGGCGGGAGAGACGGTGGCGTTCGTGGGACCAACCGGCGCGGGCAAGTCGACCGTGGCGAAACTCGTGACCCGCTTCTATGACACCACGAGCGGCCGGGTGCTGATCGACGGCTACGACCTACGCGACGTGGAGATCGGTTCACTGCGACGCCAGCTGGGCGTAGTGCCCCAGGAGCCATTCCTCTTTGAAGGAACCATCCGGGACAACATTGCCTTTGCCCGACCCGGGGCCACCGACGAAGAGGTCTGGGACTCCGTTCGGGCGGTCGGGCTGGTCGAGGTCATCGAGCGAATGCCGGAGGGTATCCACACTTTCGTGCACGAGCGGGGGCAGTCGCTGTCCTCAGGGGAGCGGCAGCTCATCGCCCTGGCCCGCGCCTTCCACGCCCATCCGCGGGTGCTGGTGCTCGACGAGGCCACATCCAATCTCGACCTGCGGTCCGAAGCCAAGATCGAAGCGGCTCTCGACGTCCTGTTGCAAGGGCGAACGGCCATCCTGATCGCCCACCGGCTCACGACCGCCATGAAGGCCGACCGGATCGTGGTGGTCAACGACGGTCGGATCATCGAGACCGGGACCCACGACGACCTGGTGGCGCGCCGCGGTTTCTACGCCGAGATGTACGAGACGTGGATCAGCCACGCCGCGGGTCAGGCAGCCTGACCCGGCCGACAGGCGGCGGACGCTCATCGATCCCCGGTCGTGAGTGGGTTGCGTCTAACCCGCTCAATCGCCGGCGGGGTTGCCGATACTGGGGGGATGGTGCCTGATGCGGTGACCGGTTCGGTGCGGGGCTATCTGGGGGCGGTGCAGGAGCTGGGGCCGGTGGGGGTGGCGGCGGTGTATGGGGTGGGGGCGCTGGCGTTGAATGATTTCAGCGCCCGGCAGAGCAATATCGATCTGGTGGTGGTGAGCGAGGTGCGGCCCGCCGGCGGTGAGCTGGCCCGCCTGGCGGGGGCGGCCCGCCGGCTGCGCCACGCCGGCCGCAGCGCCCAGGTGTGGTATGTGACCTGGGCCGATCTCGACCGCCACGGGCCGGGCTTTTCTGCCGATGGGACGCCGGCGGCGGGGGCGGGGGGCTTGGCGGGGTCCGGTGGGGCTGGTGAGGCCGGTGGGGCGAGTGGGGCTGGCGGGGCGAGTGGGGCTGGTGGGGCTGGCGGGGTTGGCGGGGCTGGCGGGGCGGCGGGGCTGGTGGGGCTGGCGGGGCCGGCCCGTTGGCCACGCCCATGACCCGGGCCATCTTGCGGCACGACCCGATGGCGTTGTTCGGTCCGGACTGGCCGGTGGTGGGCTACGACCCCGACGCCTATCGGGCCTGGGCCGCGGCCCGGCTGCAGGCCCTGGTGGCCCAGGCGCACGGGTTGTTGATCTTCCGCCGGGATGTGGCCCCGCTGGTGTTGGAGGCGGCCCGGTTGGCCCAGGCGGTGCTGACCGGGCGGGTGTTGTCGAAGTCCGAGGCCGGGGAGCTGGCCATGCCGCTGGTCTCGACGCGCCATCAGCGGCTGCTCACCGACGCCGTGGGCTACCGCCACGGGGCCCACTTTTCCATGTACTGGGGTCCCTTCGAACGCAAGTACGACGCTTTGGGGCTGCTGGGCGAACTGCGCGACCTGGCCCTGCCGGCCCGGCCCTGACCTCTTCGCCGGGCCCGGGCGGCCGGGCCGCTTTACTGGCGCGAATCGGTCCCGAATCGACCCCCCGCCGGCTTTACTGGCGCGTTCGGTGCCCAGCTAAACCGTGGCCCGCGCCAGAGAAACTCCCGCACCCCCGGTTTTGGGCCCAACTCGCGCCAGTAAAGGCCACCCACCCCGGCGCTTGCCGCCCAGCCGACCGGCTTGCCGGGGTAAAACGGGTGTGTGCCGTGATACCGGACACAAGGTGGCCAATTTGCCAGCGCACCATAGGGGTAGCGCCCCAGCTATCCAGCAAAGGAGTCACCATGGTCAGCGCGGATCGCCGCCCATCCTTGTTCCAGGCCTACGAGCACGCGGCCGACGTGGTCGCCGGTGTCAAGCCCCATCAGCTCCCGGACCCAACCTCCTGTCCACAGTTCGATGTCGCCGCGCTCATCGATCACCTGGTCGGGGCCGGTCATCGGGCCAACGCCCTCGGCCACGGCGCGCCCCTGCCCGACGGCGAGTTCCCACATGTGGAGCTGGCCGACGCGCCAGGAGAGCTGCGCGCCGCGGGGCGAGACGCCCGGGCGGCGTGGTCCGAACCGGCTCGCCTCGACGCCGCCATCGAGCTGCCATGGGGCGAGGTCTACAGCGGAGCCACCGTTATAGACATGTATCTGGCCGAGCTGGCCACCCACACGTGGGACCTGGCCGCGGCCAGCGGACAGATGGCCCGACTGGACGTCGATCTGGCCGGCCCGGCCCTCGACGGCGCCCGGGCCATGCTCAAACCCGAATATCGCGACCTGCTGGAAGTGGGATCGCCCTACGGACAGGAGCGGGCGGCACCCAATGACGCCACCAGCTGGGAACGACTGGCTGCCTTCATGGGCCGGCAGCCCCGACCGTCCACGGGCGCCATATGACGGCGGCCCAACAGGACGTCACATCGCCCCCCGCCGGCGGGTCAATTCCCCGGATGGCCTGAACGGAGGAATTCGACCGATGGACGACCAGGACTGGCTGGCGGAGCGCTTCGAGGAACACCGAAACCGCTTGCGGGCCGTCGCCTAACGGATGCTCGGCTCGCTGAGTGAGGCGGACGACGCCGTTCAGGAACCCTGGCTGCGGCTCAGCCGGACGGACGCCCGCGGCATCGACAACCTGGCCGGCTGGCTGACGACCGTGGTGGCCCGGGTGTCGCTCAACCAGCTTCGGACCCGTCGAACGCGGCGGGAGGTACACCTGGGCCCGCGCCGCCTGACGCCCTCCGCGCCCCGACCCGCGCCGACGCCCTCCCCGAGCCCCGACCCGCGCCTCGACGCCGGACCGGACGCACCTCGAGCCTCGACCCCGTTCGTCGGGCCAGATCGCGGCCGCCCGTCGCCGAGCCGGGACCATCGTCGAGACTACGCTCTCGACCAAGTCACCTGCGTCCCCCGAGGAGGTCGGCCGTGCCGATGTACGTCCTGCTGAGCACGCTCACTCCCGAAGGGCGCAAGACCTTGCACGACCGTCCGGCTCGACTCGACGCGGTCAACCAGGAGATCGAAGCCATCGGGTGCAAGGTCATCATCCAGTTCGCGCTGCTCGGTCAGTATGACTTCATGACGGTGATCGAGGCCCCCGACAACACCACCGCCGCGCTCCTGTCCATCGATCTCGGCGCCCGCGGGACCGTGGAAATCATCACCCTCCCGGCCGTGCCCATCGACGACCTCGAAGCCCGAATCCATCACGCCGAGCTCTGATCTCCGGGGATCAGGCGCCAGACGGGGCGCCCTGATCAGCCCGCGATCTGCGAGGAGAACCACCACCGGTGGTTGTCGGGGTCGCGAACCCCGTATTCACGCAAGCCGTAACCCAAGTAGCCGCCGACGGCCCATGCCGCCGGGCCCTCCGGCCCGCGCCCGGCCGTCTCGGTGCACGCTGCGACCCGATTCCCAGCGGGTGAGAGTGATGCCCGGCCGAGGGGGCTCACCGCTCGAGCCCGTCCCAGATCCGCCGCTGCCGGCCGAGGGGGTCGTCCAGAACTGTGCTGGCCTGGTCGAAGATCATCATCGCCCGTCGGTCGGGGGCGTACGCGGGCCAGCCGGGCTGGCCGCGGGCCGCGAAATCCACCCAGGCCGTATGCATTTCCCGGGCCAGTTGCCACGGCGGGTCGGTTCCGAGAACATCCTCGACGCGCTCGCCGTCGAGCACCTCGAACACAAACGGGATGTCCACACAGTGACCTGACCCGAGTCGTCCGTCGAGTCCGGGCGAACGCCACCGGAACTCGTAGGCGTAGGTCCCGGCCGTCGCGCCCGGCCGGGCGTCCGCGAGGCGGGACGTCGGCAGCCGGAAGGCCCGATCGGTGAGAACCTGACCGAGCAGCTCCGACGCCGAGAGGTCAGGGGCGAGCCGGCGGTAGTCAGCGACCTGGCCGGCGGACAGCCCGAGGCGGGCCAGCGCCCGCCCCAGGGTGCCTTCGTCGACCGTCCCTCCGGCCCCCGCAGCCACCAGGTTGAACTCCTGCTCGGTCGTTCCCAGCAGCATGTCGATGTCAGCGCCGGCGCCGGCGCGGACGGCGTCGATCGGACTGGACGGGATCAGCTCCCCGTCGACACAGGGCCCCAGACGCAGGAGTCTCTCTCCGAACCGGGCCGCCAGGGCCTCCGGGTCTGGCCCGCCGTCCGCCCTTGGCAACAACTCGGCCTGGGCTTCGAGCAGTCGGTCATCGGGTACCTCGGCCAGCGCCGAAGTTGAGGAAGGGATCCCCAACCGGGCTGCGAACTCCTCTCCTGTTCGCTCGGCCCACTCCATCTCGCCCAGGGCCTCCACCGGGCCGCTCATCGAGACGACCCGCCGGAACAGACCCCGGGCCGCGGGCATCGACAGGAGCGTGGCGCAGGCCATTCCCCCCGCCGACTGACCGGCGATCGTCACCTTTGACGGGTCTCCCCCGAAGGTGGCGGCGTTTTCCTGTACCCACTCCAGGGCCGCCAGCCAGTCGAGGACGCCCCGATTCGACGGCCCGTCTTTTACATGAAGAAAGCCTTCGACACCGAGGCGATAGTTGATGCTGACGAGGACCACACCGTCGCGGGCAAATCGCAGCCCCCGGTACCACGGGCTGGCGTTGCAGCCGGCGAAGAACCCCCCACCGTGGATCCACACCAGGATGGGCAGGCCGGACGGTCCGAGTTCCGGCGTGAAAATATTGAGGTTGAGGCAATTGTCGCCATCGATGATGGGTTCGGGGATCAGCGTGAACTCCTGCCGGGGCTGGAGGGCGGTCGCGCCGATACCGGATGGCGTCGCGAATGCCGTCCCAGGCGGGGTGCCGCTGGGGCCGGCCGAAGCGAAGCGCCCCAATCGGAGCGGCGGCGTAAGGGACGCCGAGGAAGACCGCGTAGCCCTCGATCATCGCACCCCTCACCCGGCCGGTGGTGGTACTGGCGATAGCTTCCATCGAGCACCCACCATCCCACGCTGGGGACCGATGGGTCCAGAGGTACCGCTTTGCTGGTCCGCTCCCGGCGCGGACTGCTATCCGGCGTGTTTCTGGAGAAAGGCGAGAGTCCGGGTGTTGAACTCCTCGACTTGCTCGTAGATAGGAGCGTGACTGCACCCTTCGAAAATCATCAGCTCGTTGTTGGGGATGGCCTGCCGCAGCGGCTCCGCGAACCGGGTCGACGTCACCAGGTCGTGGCGCCCGAACGTAATCAGCGTCGGGGCCTGAATGCGGCCGAGCTGGCTCAGGGCGTCGTGCTCCAGTACCGCGTCCGATTGCGTGAGGAAGGCGTCGACCGGCGGCATCGGTCGGCCCCGGACGAAATCGGCGAGGGAGTCGATGTACTCCGGCCGCGAGGCATACAGCTCGGGGGTGAAGCACCAGGGAAAGATCCCCTGGATCACCATGTCGGTCACGCTGCCAAGGGCCCGGGCCATGGTCTGCCAGCCCTCGACGACCACCCGCACGAAAGGGTCGGTTCGAGTCCAGGCGCTGTGCAGGGAGAGCGACTTCACCCGCTCCGGGTACTTGGCGGCCAGCCACATGCCGGTCGCCGCCCCGAGGGACAATCCGGCGACATGAGCCCGTTCCACGCCAACGGCCGACATGAAGGCCGCGACGTCATCGGCAAACAACTCCGTCGTGTACGGCCCGGGTGGTTTGTCGCTCAGGCCGGCGCCGCGAAGGTCGAGCGTGAAGCATTGGAAGTGTTGTTGATACTCCGCCACCTGGAACGCATAACACGCCTGATCGGCCGCCAGGTACGGGATGAGGACCAACGGCTCCCCTACACCCTGGACCTCGTAGTTGATGTCGATTCCGTTTGCCTGCACCGTCGGCATACCGACCCCTCCCATCCATCGGTGGACACGGGACCAGACCCGCCTGACGCCAGGCGCCGGCCGCCCCTGCGATCTCTGCTGACCTCGCCGACAGACGCTAGCGTGACGGGGCACGCCAACGGATCCAACCGCCGCGACCCCTCGCCGACAGAGGCCGGATGACCGGCCCTGAGCCGCCGCTGGTGGCGAACCCGCAAGCCGTCTCGGCCTCCTGGCTGACGGAGGTGCTGCGATTCAGTGGTGCCATAGATCGATCGACGACGGTTTCCCGCTTCACGGCGACCCCCGCCGGGACCGGGCAGGTCGGTGCCATTGTTCGGTTCGAGCTGGACTATGCGGGGGGAGTCGGTCCCGCCAGCATCATCGGCAAGTTCGCCTCGCCAGACCCGGAAAGCGCATCGATCGGGGTGCTGACGCAGACCTACGAAACCGAAGTGCATTTCTACACCGAGTTGGCACATACCGTGGACGTGGCCCGGCCGCGGTGTCACTTTGCTGCCGTCGAGCCGGGCACGCCCAATGTGGTGGTAGTACTCGACGATTTGGCGCCGGCGATCCAGGGCGACCAGATCTCCGGCTGCACCGTGGACCAGGCCAGCCTGGCCATCGAGCAAGCCGCCCGGCTGCACGGACCCCGATGGGCTGCCGCGGAGCTCGCCGAGCTGGCCTGGTTGGTCCGGCCGACCAGCCTGTACGCGTTCGATGGACTTCGGCCGATCTGGGAGGGGTTCGTCACTCGCTATCGCTCCATGCTGGAGGAAGTAACCCTGGAACAGGGAGAGCGCATGCTTTCGGCCCGGGCCGGGCTGGCCAGCATCCCGCCGAAAGCGGTGACCGTGGTGCACAACGACTTTCGTCTAGACAACATGCTGTTCTGCGACACACCCAACCGCCCGGCGATCACCATCGTCGATTGGCAGACGGTGGGCGTCGGGCGGGGGCCGGGCGACGTCGCCTACTTCCTCGGGAGCTCGTTTCCCGACCCCGGCACCCGCCGGGAGTGCGAACAAGGGCTGGTGGCCAGCTATCACGAGGCCCTGCTGGCCTATGGGGTCACCAATTACTCGCTGGAGGAGTGCTGGAACGAGTACCGGCTGTCAAGCTTCGCCTCGCTGGTCATGGCGGTGTTCGCGTCAATGCACGTAGGGCGAACCGAGCGGGGCGACCGGATGTTCATGGCGATGGCGAACCGGTCGGCCCAGCTCGCGGCCGACACCGACGCCGCAACCCTGGTGACCTGAGGATTCCGGCCCGGCTTCGACCCCTCGGCCCCTCCGCCCCTCGGCCCCTCCGCCCCTCCGCCCCTCCGCCCCTCCGCCCCTCCGCCCCTCGGCCCCTCCCGCTCTCGGGCCCTCTCGTCCCTCCCGCCCTCCTTCCCCCGCCCGCTCCGTCAGGCCGGTCCCGCGCCGTCGGCCAGCCCGCTGAGCCGGCGCACCCGGTGAGGGCCGATGACGAGCTGCTCCAGAACGCCGAGCCCGACGCGATCGGCCCAGGTGGCCCGCATCACCTGCTGGACGTGCAGGTTGCGGAACTCGGTGTTGTCAAGTTCGCCCACCGCGAACACCTCTCCGGCCACAGCCAGCTCGTCGTGCCAGCGACCGTGGCTCCAGGTGGGATGGCCGTAGCCGGCTCCACTCATGCGGAAGGTGATCCGGGGCTCGAGGTCGATCCGCTCGACACGGTCGCTCCCCTGCCGTCGGAACGAGAGGTCGGCGTGGCGAGACCGGCGCAGACCCGGCTCCCAGTCGATCCCCAGGGCCACCGAGCCGAGCGGGTCGTAACGGCTCGAGGGTCCGACGGTGTCCTCGCCCGGCCCGATCACCGGCAGCACCGCCGCCGCTTCCGACCAGGGGACGCCGTCGCCGTCCTCGAAGACGATGTAGTGGACCGCCATGTCGTCGAAATTGATGGGCGCCCAGAAGAAACACAGCTGGGGGGCGGCGGTGGCTGGCGCCATCACTGGCGCGTCGCCCACCGGGCGAATGCCCCAGGATCGATCCTTGGTTCCCCGGACCGTCGTCCCGTCCAGGGAGATCGCCGACCGGCCGCTGTTGAGCCGGCCGGTCCAGGTTCCGAACTGGGTCGCCCGGGTGAGGTCGAGTAGCAGCCGGGTGCCCTGATGGCGGGTCTGACGCGGCTCCTCGTAGGCGGCGGTGCGGGCATTGAAGAGCAGCTCGGCACTCATCTCCTGGTCCGGGGCGTCCACGGTGATACGCGTCATCCGCATGGGCTCGACGATGTCGATGCTGATGGGGCCGATGCGGGTCACGGCCGGATCCGAGGGAGCCCGACCCGATGCGAACACCGATCGTTGCCGCCCATCGCCGACGACGCTGAAAGCGGCGTCGATCACACCCCGATTGCGATAGGTGCCGAGGGCCACCGCGAAAAAGAACTCCTCGGTATAACCGTTGAACCAGAACCGATCGTAGAAGTCGGGATGGCCTCCACCGGCGTGGGCGATAGGAGCCGCGACCTGATGGATCGGATAATCGTCGAATGGGCTGAGCACTCATCACGGTCTAGCCGATCCTTGCCCTGGTCATCAGGCATCAAGGCGACGGTTGACGCCGCGCGCCCCCAGATGCCATCATTTAGTTAGAAACAAAAGTAGATTGTTCGCAATGTTGGGGCCCGGGTTCAACGATGGATCCGGGTGTGGAAAGAGGGTGACGGTATGACCGACAAGATCTGGGCGAACTCGGGGGATGCGCACGTGCTCGAGCCTCCGACTCTGTGGCAGGAGCGGATGCCGGCCGATATGGCCGCCCGGATGCCCCGCAGCGAGAAGATCGATGAGCGCACCGAACGGGTCCACATCGATGGCCACTCCTTCGAGCGGAAGATCGGGCTCAACCCGGTGCTCTCCGAAGAAGACATGGAGCTGGCCGGGGCCACCACCTCGTGGCGCAAACCCGGGATGCGCTTCTTCGAGGTCATGGGCCGGCCGCCGGGCGCCTATGACGTCCAGTTGCGGCTCAAGGATCTGGACGAAGAGGGGGTCTGGGGAGAGATCGTCTATCCCTCCATCGGGCTGTGGAACGGGATGATCAAGGACCCGGCCCTCTATCGCGACGGCGTGCGGGTCCTCAACGACTACCTCAAGGAAACGTACGTCGACGTCACCCCCCGCTCCATCCCGGCGGCCGAGATCTCGGTGCGCTCGGTCGACGACGCGGTGGCCGAGGCCACCCGGGTGGCCGAGATGGGCTTCAAGGCCATCAACCTGCCCACCACCCTCGACGAGGACGGCATCCACAACTGGAACTACGACACCTGGGAGCCCCTCTGGGCCACCGCCGAAGAAGCCGGGCTGGTGCTGGCCATCCACATCGGCTCCGAAGCCAAAGACCCCGGCGCGTCAGGCAACCGGCTCTTCCACGGTCCCGGCGGGGCGGTGCTCAACTACGTGGAGACCACCTTCGGGGGCCAGCGGGCCGCCACCATGCTGGTCACCTCCGGGGCCCTGGACCGCCACCCCGACCTCAAAGTCCTCATCTCCGAGGGCGGGGCCACGTGGGTGCCCTTCATCGCCGACCGCATGGACGAGGGCTACCGCCAGCACGGCGTCTACGTGCGGCCCAAGCTGTCCCGCCCGCCCAGCGAGATCATCTACCAGCAGGTCTACGCATCGTTCCAGCACGACCGCTCGGCGGTCCTGGCCAACACCGCCATGGGCTACCAGAACGTCATGTGGGGCAGCGACTACCCCCACCTGGAAGGTACCTTCGGCCACTCCCAGAAGATTCTCCACGAGCTCTTCGACGACGTGGACGAGGCCGCCCGCTACCGCATGACCCAGGGCGCCTTCCTCGAACTGTTCCCCAGCGTCGGCCAGCCGCCCGTCGCCGCCTAGCGGCCCGCGGGTCCTGCGCCCTCCAACTGGCTTCTCGCCAAGGGGCGGCCCCTGTGGCCGCCCCTTGCCGCGACCTGACGCCGGTCGCCGCGGCGCCGAGGCGGGCCCGGCCTCACCTGCGGACGGGCCTAACTCCCCGCCGGCCAGCCGAGTTGGTCCGACCTCCGCCGGGACCATGAACAACTTCAAGAGGATAGAGAATGGCATTTCGTGACCAATACGCGATCGCCGGACTTGGGCTGACCGCATTCGGTCGCCTTCCAGGGCGCAGTGCCGTCTCCATCAAAGCCGAAGCGATCACACGCGCCATTCAGGACGCCGGGCTCGCAATGACCGACATCGATGGGCTCATCAGCCAGCAGGACCTTGGCGTCGCCGACAGTGGAGGTGACCTGCCCCGGCGCCTGGGGATTCAGCCCAAGTTCTTCTGGACCCTCATCGCGGGCGGCACGTCGGCGATGTCCAGCGTTCTGGCCGCGTGCGGGGCCATTCAGTCGGGGCTGGCCCGACACGTCGTCTGCTTCTGCGGCGCCAACACCCTGACGGCGTCGTCGGTGGTCGGCGCCTCGCGGAGCACCGTCAGCACCCCCGGTGCCTACGGATTCTTCGGCCCGCTGGCCGACCACGCCCTCATGGCCCGGCGCCACATGGCCCTGTACGGCACGACCAAGGAGCAACTCGGCGCGGTCGCGGTAGGCATGCGGGAGAACGCCAACCGTCGGCCGGAGGCCCAGATGTACGCCCGGCCGCTGACTATGGAGGACTACCTCCTCGCTCCCCCCATCGTCGAGCCCTTCGGCCGTCCCGATTGCTGTCTCAACTCCGATGGAGGGGCCGCCGTGGTGGTCACTTCGGCCGAACGAGCGCGGGACCTGCCGGGGCCAACGGTCCTGATCTCGGGCATCGGACTCGGGCATCAAGTCCGGCAGTACCAGATGAAAACGAATTACGTCGCGTACGCCACGGCAGACGCCATGGTCCCAGCCTTTCGTGAAGCCGGCATCCAGCTGAGCGACGTGGACTTCTGCGAACTCTATGAACCCTTCTCCATCGGCGTCATCGTGCAGCTCGAGGACCTCGGCTTTTGCGACAAGGGTGAAGGAGGACCTTTTGTCGCGGCCGGAAATGCCCGCCTTGATGGACCGATCCCGGTCAACACCAGCGGCGGACAGGCCTCCTGGTGCTACCTCCAGGGCTACACGCCGCTCTCCGAGGCCGTCCTGCAACTCACCGACCGGGGTGGCGAAACCCAGCTCCCGCAGGCCGACCTGGGCCTGGTCACCGGCCACGGCGGCACCAACGCCAACCCGATGATGTACTCCGACGGTTGCCTGATTCTCCGGAGAGACAACTAGTGCCAGCCCCCAAGCCCCTCCCCGACACCTCGGACGAAATGGCCCACTTCTGGGATCGGGCTCGGACCGGGGTGCTGGTGCAGCAGTACTGCACCGCTTGCCAAACCTACCTTGCTCCCCCGGCCTATGACTGCGTCGAGTGCCACTCCGGCTCGGACCCCATCATCTGGCAGGAGGTATCGGGGCGCGGCACCGTTCACACCTTCAACGTGTATCACCGGCCCTACCATCCCGGCTTTGCTGACGACCTCCCGTACAACACCGCCATCGTCGAACTCGACGAGGGCCCGTTTTTCGCCACCCGGATCACCGGCTGCGACAACCGCGAGCTCACGGTGGGAATGCCCGTGACCGTGGCCTTCGTCGAGCACAACGGAGACCCCGACGTGCGCATCCCCCTGTTCACGCCCGAGCGGCGATAGACACCGCGCCGCCGGTCGGCAGCCGCGGTCGCCACCGCCCGGCCGCAACCGGGACGGTTGAGACCGAGCCGGCGGCGCGACTCAACCAGCGGGAGGTGGCACCCAGACTTCCAGCGCCCCCTGGTCGACCAGGCGACCGAACTCGTCCTCGGTCAGGTTGAGCTCTTCGAGACAAATCTCCCGGGTGTGCTCTCCCAGCCGCGGGGCCTGGGTGATGAGAGGGCCGAGCATGCCGGTCGCCTGGTAGCACGGACCTTCGAAGGTGAGCGGCCCGGCATCCTGCTGGTCGATGGGAACGGGGTAACCGTGGGCCAGGAGGTGCGGATCGTGAAGTTGGTCGACCGCGGTCAGCACGGGAGCACACGGGACGCCCAGGTGCTGCAGCCGGCGGGCAACCTCCGACTTGGTCAAGCCGCTGGTCCAGGCGGTCAGGTAGCGGTCCACCTCGTCGCGGGCCGCCCTCCTATCCGGGGCCGACTCGAAGTCAGCCTTCGTCGCCCACGCTGGATGGTCGAGCGCGGCCTGCAACTGCTTCCAGTCGCGGTCATCCCGCACCGTGATGACGCACCATTCCTGTTCGCCGGCGCAGGGGTACACCCCCCATGGACTTCCGGCGTCCCGCCGGTTCCCCTGGGCCCGGGCCGAACCGGGATATAACGCCTCCTTCAACAGCTGGTCGCCGATCACGGCCATGGTGACCTCGGCCTGGGCGACCTCGACGTGGCAACCAGCCCCGCTGCGATGGCGGCCAATCAGTCCCGCGACGGCGCCCATGGCGACCACCCGGCCCGCCAGGTGGTCGGGCAGGATGGTGGTGTTACCCGCTGGTGGGTCATCATCGTCGTAGTCCCAGACGCTCAGCAGACCGGCCACCGGCTGGGTACTGGGACCGTAGCCGGTCCATCTCGACCAGGGACCATTCGAGCCGAGGAGTTGACTGCTGACCATGACCAGCCGGGGGTTCTGCTCCCCGGCTGCGACGTACCCCACCTGCATGGCGTCCATGGCCCCGGCCGAGAGATTCTCGATCACCACGTCGGCGGTGTTCATGAGACGACGACACAGAGCCAGCCCGTCGGGTTTTTTGAGGTTGACCCCAAAGGACCGTTTGGTGCGGCTCGAAGAGGCAAACGAAGCGTTCATCTCGCCGCCGGCGATGATCCGGATGAAGTCGGGGTAGGTCCTCGTCTCGATCTTGACCACGTCGGCGCCCATCTCGGCGAGCAGCCGGCCGCCCTCGACGCCCACCCCGCCAATGCCGAAATCCACCACCCGAACCCCTTCGAGCGGGCGCGAGGGAGCCGGAACGGGCGAGACCGGATCCTGCCGGGGGGGAAGGTCCTCCTCGTCGCCGAGGCCCTCCACGCCGTCGTCCGGGCTTTGCCGGAGGCCGTCGACTTCGACCGGTCCGCTGAAAACCTCGGCCATCTGGCCGCTCTCGAGCTTGTACTCGCGAAAGACGCCTCGAGCCCGGACGTGCGGGTTGGCGAGAACTTCGCCGACCGCGAGCACAGGTGTCACCGCGATCCCTCGCCGCTGGGCTTCCTCCGTGGCCCCGAGTCTGGTCAAACCGGCGAACAACCCGGAATAGAGGGGGTCGAGCACCGGCGCCAGCTGCGCTCGAACGGCCAGGCGGCCGAGGTCGGGGTCCTGGAGATACTCCGGCTCACCGAGCCAGGCGCGCATGGCCCGCCACTCCCCGGCGCTGACCAGGACCAGCCGGACATACCCGTCGAGGCACCGGTAGATGCCGAAGGGGCCAGGGCCGCTGCGCACCTGCGGCACCGGGAGACCGGCAGCAATCAGGGCCGAGGCCATGGGCAGCGACCAATCCGTCGCCTGGGCCGCAGCGTCCATCAGGGAGAGGTCGATGTGCTGGCCGTGACCGGTGTGTAGCTTTTGCCAATACGCCGCCAGGGTTGCGAGCACCGCGGTCGTGGAGCCGACATCGTTGGACAGGGAACTCGGGGGCATCAGCGGCGGCTTCTCGGGGACCCCGGCCTTGAACATCATCCCGCTGGCGGCGTCGACCACCCCGTCGGTCGCTTCCCACGCTGAGTAAGGACCGGTGTGACCAAACGGCGTGATGGAGGTGATGACGAGATGCGGATTGCGGGCGAGAACCTGGCGCGGGTCGAGCTCCGGCCGCGACGGGCGGCCGGCCGGGGCCGAATCCAGCCAGATGTCCGCCCACGACAGCAGCTCCTCCACTCGGTCCTGAGAGACGTCTGGATCGACAGGGCGTTTCCCGAGGCTGCGGTACACACCAAACAGGTACGAGTCGTCTGGTTCGTCTCCGTCTCGTGGCGGAGGTGGCGGCGCGGAAAACTCCAGCCGTAGCGTCTCTGCCCCCAGCTCGGTCAGCAGACGGCCGGCGAACTCTCCCCAGTGCCGGGTGGTGTCAAAGACCCGCAGGCCGTCCAGCGGCTTCGCAGGCTCGCTCCTCGCATGCTGCTTGTTACTGGACACTTCAGTCCTTCCGACCCCCCGACCGTGTGATCGTCAACCGGCTAGGCCGGTGACCCTACCATATGGGTCCTTTCGGATGCGGGGGTCAAGGCACGGCCGACGCCCGTGACATAACCTACGCGGTATGGCCCCTCGTGACGCCTTGAAGGATTTGGGGTTCAAGTACGTTCCTATGATGCACCGGGCTTTGATCGCCGTCAGCGGCGGTCGACTGTTCAACACCGTCGGCAGGATGCCGATCGTCGAGCTGCACACGGTCGGCCGCAAGACCGGCAAAGCCCGGGTCACCACCCTGTCCGCCCCCATTATCAGCGATGACCGCATCGTGGTGGTGGCCTCCAAAGGTGGCGATGACCGTAATCCGACCTGGTTGCTCAATCTGCAAGCCAATCCCGACGTCGAGATCTCCGTCGCCGGTGAGCGGAGAGCCTTGCGGGCGCGCGTTGCGTCGGCCGAGGAGAAGGCGGAGCTTTGGCCACAGATCGTGGCCTCCTACAAAGGCTATGCGAACTACCAGAAGCGAACCCAGCGGGACATCCCAGTTGTCGTCTGCGAGCCGCGCTGATGCACCTGGCAGGTGACTCATGATGCAGCCGCTGGCGGGGGTGACAGTCCTGGAGTTGGCCACTGGCATCGCCGGCCCATATATGGGAAAACTCTTCGCGGACTATGGCGCCGATGTGATCAAGATAGAGCCACTCCGGGGGGATGAATCCCGGCGCTGGGGACCGTTTCTCACCGAAGTCCCGGACGACGAGACGAGTGCTCTCTTTCTTCATATCAATGCCAACAAGCGGTCGGCGACCCTCGATCTCAGCCACCCGAGCGGCCAGGACCTCTTCGGCCGGCTGGTGGCGTCGGTCAACGTGTGCGTCGAATCTTTTTCTCCTGGAACCCTGGCGAGCTATGGGTTCGACTTTGCCTCGCTTCACGCCCGTCATCCTGCACTGATCTTGACCAGCGTCACCCCGTTCGGCCAGGGCGGCCCATACGGCTCCTACAAGGGCAATGAGATCGTGTATTCAGCGCTCAGCGGAATGAACGTCACCCGGGAAAGGGACGGACGCCCGATCATGTTGGGGGGCAACTTGATTCAATATCAGATCGGCAATACCGCCGCGATGGCCACCATGGCCGCCCTGCTGTTTCAGGAGGCAGGAGGCGAGGGAACCCACATCGACATTGCCGGAATGGCGACCCAGTGGGGGTCGGCCGACCAGTCCACGACCAATCTCGTCGGCTACGCCTATACCGGGCGAACGTCGACTCGCAACGTCCAAACGGCCCGGTCGCGACGGCCGAGCGCGGCGGCGGCGCTCTTGCCGACCGGTGCCTTCCCCTGCTCGGACGGTGCCGTCATGGTCACCACCCTTCCAGCCTGGATTCCACGCATGCTCAAAGCCGTCAACCATCCGGAGCTCACCGCCATCTTCGGCGACCCGGGGCGGCTCACCGAACCCGGGACCGTGGAGAGGATTGACGTGATCGTCACCGAGTGGTTTCTGTCACGCTCCAGGCGTCAGGCCATGGCTGAAGGACAAGCAGCCGGGTGGCCGGTCATCGCGGTCCAGAGTCCGGCCGAGCTCATCCACGATCCCCATTTCATCGAGCGCGACGCCATCGTCGAGTATCAGCATCCCGTGGCCGGCAAGGTCATGGGGCTGGGACCCCCCTTCCGGTTCGACGACGCCTGGATGTTCCGACGACCGGCCCCGGGCCTCGGAGAGCACACCGGCGAGGTATTCGGCCGCATCGGTCTGGGGGCCGCCGAGCTGTCGGCGTACCGAGCGGCCGGCGTGATCTGAGGGCCGGCATGCAGCCGTTGCCGCTGACCGGGGTACGGGTCATTGACATGACCATGGCCTGGAGCGGCCCGTACGCCACCATGTTCCTGGGCGACTATGGAGCCGAGGTCATCCGGGTGGAGAATCCGTGGGTCTTCCCGGCCGCCACCCGGGGCGCCTTCGCCCGTCCCTCGGCCGAGACAGTGGCGGCCGCCACCGTCAACACCGTGGCCGGATACCCGGATCTCGATCCGGGGGAGCGCCCATGGAATCGCAATGCCATGTTCAACTGGCATGCCCGCAACAAGCGGTCGATGACCCTTGACGTCCGGACGGCGTCGGGCCAGGACCTGTTCCTGCGGCTGGTTGAGGCGTCCGACGTGCTGGTGGAAAATCACCCGGCCCGGATGCTGGACGGCCTGGGCTTCGGATACGAGCGCCTGGCCGAGCACAACCCTCGATTGGTGGTCCTGCGCATGCCCGCCGGCGGGCTGACGGGGCCCTACCGCGATTACGTCGGTTTCGGGCATGGTTTCGAGGGACTGGCGGGGCTCAAGTCCATTCGCGGCTTTCCCGGCACCGCCGCGGAAGATACGCCGATGTCCCTGCACATGGACGCGGCGTCGGGAGCGGCCGGCGCGTTTGCCGTCATGCTCGCCCTGCGGCGTCAGCGCCAGACCGGTCAGGGTTCGCACATTGATCTCAGCCAGATCGAAAACCTGGTCCAACATATCGGCGAAACCGTCATGGTGAGCGGGAGCGCGGCGTCTATCGGACCTACGGGAAATCGCGACGGGCGTCACGCACCCCAGGGCGTGTATCCCTGCGCCGGCGATGAGCGGTGGGTCGTCGTCTCCGTCGAGGGTGATGAGGAGTGGGACGGGCTGCGCCGGGCGATGGGTCAACCCGAATGGGCCAATGATCAGCGCTTCGCTACCGTCGCCGGGCGCATGGCCGCCCAGGACGAGCTCGACACCGCCATCTCCCGGTGGACAAAGCCGATGGACCGGTACGAGGTCTTCCGGCGCTGCCAGGCCGAGGGTGTCCCTGCGGCGCCGGTCATGGATGAGGCTGATGCGTACAGCGATCCCCAGCTGCAGTACTGGGGATTCTTTCGGCCCCTCGACTCTCCTCACACCGGGCACCATCTCTACCCGGCTCACGCCGTGCGCTGGACGGGTCCGCCGCTCCGGTGGGAACGGGGCGCGCCCGGCCTCGGCGACGATAACGAATACGTGTACAAGCACATCCTCAATCTGACCGACGCCGAGTACGAGGAATTGGAACGCGAGGGCGTCCATATCTCACAGGATTTCCTCGATAGCGAAGGGCACTCGCTGTAAGCGACCACGGTGGGGGGGCGGCTGCGACCCGGCTACGGGCGGTCCGGAATGTCCTGTTCCACCAGGCGCGCCAGCCTTTTTGGAGCGACGAGGATGTACGACGTCCGAATCCACTCCTCGATCTCCTGCCACCGGCCTCGGGTCGTCCGCCCGGCGATCTTCACCGACACCCACCCGTGGCGTCCGAGGCCGTATCCGGTCGGTTCCACCAGAGGGTCGCTGGCCACCACCGCAGCTGCCTCCTCGCGTGGCAACTTGACGCTGAGGGAGGTCGCCTCCGGATCGGAGAAGACGAAGTTCTTGCCGTGGACCCGAAAGGTCGGCTCACCGCCCCAAGCCTCGATGTCCACCCGAACGGCGTCGGGGAGCCCCGCCACGATGGCTTCCACCCGCTCCATGTTTCCCATGGCTCTCAGCTTCGTCGCGGCCCGGTCATGGGCGCCATTGTCCATCGGTCCGTCGGGTGGTCGGGCCGCTACGAACTCGACCGGCCACGGCATGGGAAATCCAGGATCACGTTCTCGGGCTTCTACCATGCCCGACATGACTGAAGATCACCCGCGGATTGGACTCATCCTGGGTGGCGGCGGCGTCGTGGGCGTCGCCTGGGAGCTGGGCGCCCTCGCCGCCATCACCACCCATGCCGGCTGGAATCCCGCCCGCGCCACTGTGATCGCGGGCACCTCGGCGGGCTCGATGGCCGGGGCGATCACTGCCCTCGGCCGCGACCTCCCCGCCCTCGCGGCGAGGCGAACGGCCGGCGTGACCATGCCGGACGCCACCCCGGTACCGAAGTCCGGGCCCACCACGTCGGTCGTCGCCCAGGAGCTCCTGGACTTGATGCGGCCCGGGGCCGGTTCGCTGGCCGAGCGGGCCCGGGCGGTGGGCCGCCTCGCCATGACGGCGAAGCCCGGCATGGACCCCGCCGCCTACCGGGCCTTCATCGGGTCCTCCCTGCCCGGTCAATGGCCCGAAGGGGACCTGCGCTGCACGACCGTCGACTGCGAAACCGGTGAGACGGTGCTCCTCGATCGCCATTCCGGCATGGACCTGATTGACGCGGTGTCGGCATCGTGCGCCATTCCCACCTACTTCCCGACGGTGGAACACCGGGGACGCCACTTCACCGACGGTCCGCGGGGCCCCTTCGTGGCCAGCCTGGCCGCCGAGCTCGGCCTCGACGCCATCGTCTTCGTCGGCCTGCGCCTGCCCGTCGTCGAAGGCGCCGACGAACGCACCGAAGTTGACGACCTGGCGGCCAGTGGCCTGCCGGTCGCTCGGGTCACCAACGGCCCCGCCTTCGTGTCCCTCGGCGCGGATTTGATGGACCCGGCAGCCGTCAAGGTGGCCACGCTGATCGGCCTGGGCGACGGAGAGGCCGCGGCCGGGCCGGTGCGTCAGGCCGTGTCGGCCGCGTCCGGCTAGCGGGGACCGGGACGGAGGGGGGTGGGGGTGGGCCGAGTGCGGGTGGGGCGAGTGCGGGCGGGGCGAGTGCGGGCGCCTCCGGGCCCCGCGGCCCGGCCCCAACCTGGGCGCGTTTCGTCCCTTTGGGCGCGGTTTCTGTCGAAATACCGCCACAAGCGCGCCCACAGCACCAAACGCGCCCAACGGTTCAGATGACCACGGGTCAGGCGTCGCCCCGCTGGAGTAGCGGGCTGGAGCGACGCCGCTGGGCCCAGCCGCCGGCCGCGCCCGCCGCCCGCGGTCCGGATCAGGCTTGGTCGACCAGCTCGCGCATCTCCTCGACCAGCGTGACCGGATCCTGACCCCCGACCGGGCTGATGGTGAGGGCGGTCACGCCCGCCTCCTTGAAGGCACTGATCCTCTCCTGCACATACGACCTGGGCCCGATCAGCTGGGCCTTCTCGAGCCACTCGACAGGAACCTCGGCGGCGGCTTCCGCTCTCTTCCCGTCGAGGTAGAGATCCTGGATGACCTTCGCTTCATCGGGGTAACCGAAAGCGACGGCCATGTCGTTGTAGAAGTTGGCGCCGCGGGCGCCCATCCCCCCCACGTAGAGAGCGAGGTGGGGGCGGTACTGGTCCCTCAACTCTTCGACCGGCAGGTCCTCTCCGATGGCCACGTTGACACTGACGCTGACCTCGAAGGGCAGCCGCCCTTCGCCCCGGCGCCCCAGGCCCGCCTTCAGCGCCTCGCCCCACACCGCGCCAACCTGCTCGGGAATGAGATGAATGGGGATCCACCCGTCGGCGAACTCAGCGGCGGACTCCACCGCCTTCGGCGTCAGCGCCGCCCACCAGATCGGAATGTCCGGACGCACCGGGTAATCCATCAAGTTGAGCGGCTTACCCAGGCCCAGGCCCTGGCCGGCTGGCAGCGGGACCGAGAGAGCCTTACCGGAGTAAACGATCTTCTCCCGCCTCCAGGCGATCCGACAGACACCGATCACATCGATGATGCGTGACAGGGGCTTCTCGAACGGGATGCCGTGGAATCCCTCGATCACCTGCGCGCCGGAGCTTCCCAGGCCGAGGATGAAGCGGCCGCCGGACATCTGATCGATGCTCGCCGCGCTCGCTGCGATCGTGCTGGGTGAACGAGAGAAGACGTTGACGATGCCCGTGGCCAGCTGGACCCGGTCCGTCCTGGCGGCGATGTAGGCCAGCCGGGTGAAGGCGTCGAAGCCCCAGGCCTCGCCGGAGGTCACCACGTCGAGCCCGGCCTTCTCCATGTCGGCGATCTGCTCTACCGCGTCCCGAAAGTCCCGCCGGCCACCGATCGCGATCCCAGCCCCAATCTTCATTCTCATCATCCTCTCTCGTCGCCGGAACGGCGATGTGGCTCGCTCGCCCCAGGTTAGCGGCCCGGCCAGGCGACCCGCTGGGCCGGAGGATTACTGCAGGCCCCCCCACCTGACCCCACGGCGGCATGAGTGCCGGCGGCTGATCCACAAAAGGTACACGAGGCGAAGACGTTCTCGGTCGGTGCCCCGCCAGCCGAGGAGCCCCGCCAGCCGAGGAGCCCCGCCAGCCGAGGAGCCCCGCCAGCCGAGGAGCCCCGCCAGCCGAGGAGGCGGAGGCGGCGATGGTGGCGATACGGTCTGATTCTTATGGTCGTCGAGATTTTGCGATTCCGGCTGGCAGCGGGTGTTGACGAATCGGCATTCCGGACTGCCGACCAGCGGGTCCAGACCGAGTTCGCCTACCAGCAGCCGGGATTGGTGCGGCGGACCACCGCTCGGGGTCGCGATGGGTCCTGGCTGGTGATCGACCTGTGGGGTAGCGACGCGGATGCAGACCAGGCCAGCGAACATTGGGGGCAGGACGCCGTGGCCGAGGCGTTCACGCGACTGGTGGACGGGGCCTCGCTGACCAGCGAGCGCTTCGATACGCTCGATTAGTGGCTGCCTGCGAACTCGACCAAAAGCCGCGACCCTGCTCAGGCGCGGCAACCAGGTCTTTACCCGGCCAGTTTCCAGCGTGAGGATTCTGGCCGACAGCTCAGCTATTGCTGGACCAGGAAGACAGTGTTGCCCTCGGGGTCCTCGATGGCAGCCAGGGTAGGGCCGCCGGGGACGTCAAAGGGTTGGACGGTGATCGAGGCGCCCAACGATTCGGCCGTGACCAGCGAGTGGTCAAGGTCGCGGACCTGAACGTACAGGCTCACGCCGGGCCGGGCCCCCTCACGGATATGACCGGCGGGACCGGGCTCCGGACCACCTAAACCGGGGGCAATCGCCTGGATGGGACCTTCGCCGATGTCCCAACCGAACAGGGAACGGTAGAAGCCGCTCTGGGCCTCGGGGTCGGTGGCCGTGATCTCCCAGTGCACCACCGGCCGGGCCCAGTCTGGTGGAGTGGTCACATCACGCAGCCTACGCTCAGGCCGTCCGCGCCCGGACCATGACCGGCCGTAGGGCTCGGGGCGTCAATACGGTGAAAGGAGGACGATGAGCGAAGGCCAAGCGAGCATCGATCCCAGCGAGCGGGTGCGCGACTACCAAAACCGGTTCGGGCGGTTTCTCGACGAAGACGTCGCCTCGATCGAGGCAGCCTGGCCGACGCCGAGGTCGGGACGCCCGGCCAGCCCCGCCACGACCCCGCCGGCCGCATGCACCCGATCATGTGGGAGGCCCGCCGGGAGGTGCAGCGGCGCGCCGGCGCCGCCGGTCTGTACGCCCCGCACATCGCCCTCCCCTTCGGGGGAGGCGGTTACACCAGGGTGGAGATGCACCACGTCGAGGAGTTCGTCTACCGGCGCTCCGGTCTGGGGCTGGGCTTGGCCGGTCTGGCCTGGACCGAGGGTCCGAGCCCGGTGTGCGAGCACTTCTCCGACGCCGCCCGCCAGCAGTATTTGCTGCCCTTGGTCCAAGGCCAAATGACGGCCGCGTTCGCCAACACCGAGCCGGGCGTCGGCAGTGACGTATTGAGCATGGCGACCCGCGCCGAGCGCCGCGGCGGTGACTGGGTGATCAACGGCCGCAAAGCTTGGATCACCAACGCCCATTTTGCCGACGTCATCCAGGTGGTGGCGGTGACGGACCCGGGGGCGGGGACCCGATCGTTGTCGATGTTCCTGGTCGACAAGGACGCGCCCGGCTTTCGTCGGGTCGGGGACATTCCGACCATGATGGACGACGGCTTGACCGGCGAGTTGGAGCTCCACGAGGTCAGGGTGCCGGCGGACAACGTCGTCGGGGAGATCGGTGATGGCTTCGCACTGGCCATGACGTACATCAACTGGCGCCGGCTCTGCCGCGGCGGCATGTGCGCGGGATGGGGTGGATGGCTGATCCAACGGGCGGTGGAGCGGTCGCGCCAGCGCCGGTCCGGTGGCCGGCCGATCGGGGACCTCCAGGCCGTCCAGCATCTGATCGCCGAGATGGATCTTGACGTGTACCAGGCCCGGGCCACGTCCCTCGTGGCTCAGGCCGGGCTCGATCAGCTGGGGCCCTTCGAGATCCCGCTCCACCGCGACGTCCCCCGATTGGTCAGCCTGGTGAAAGTGATCAACGACGAAGCGTTCTTCCGGGTGAGCGACCGGGCGGTGCAGGTACACGGGGCGAGCGGGTTACGACGTGGATCACCCGAGGAAAAACTGTTCCGCGTGGCGAGGAACCTCCGCATTCCGGCAGGAACAACCGAGGTGCAGTTAAATGCCATCGCCCGCGGCCTCCTGCGGACGGAATCCCAGCAATGACCGGGACGCGCCACCAGGGTGCCCCCGGATTCCGCCTTTCCGGGCAGCGGCCCGACAACGTCGGCAGGAGATTCGAGCCGTGATGTCGCTCGGCTGCGTGACCGGCCGGTTCCAGCCCGTGCATGGCCAGCATCTGGCCTTGTTGGAGTTGGCGTTGGCCGACTGCGGACATGTCGTCGTCGCCGTCACCAATCCGGATTCGCGCGCCCGCCGCCCAGAGGCAGCATCGGCGCACCGGCATACGCCGGGGGCGAATCCGTTCACGTACTTCGAGCGGGGCCTTCTTCTACAGGCAGCCCTCGCCGAATGGGGCCACGCCGGGGAGACGACCGTCGTCCCTTTCGATCTGACCCGTCCCGAGCTGTGGCCCGAATACGTACCGGTGACGGCGCGCCAGTTTGTCCGGGCCTATGGCGACTGGGAGCGAGAAAAGGCCCGCCGACTCGCCCTCGGGGGATACTCGGTGACTCTGCTCGACGGCGACCCCGCCGGCCGACTGTCGTCCAGTGACATACGCGCCCACATGTGGTCCGGTGGCGAGTGGCAGGCTCTGGTCCCGGCCGCAACCGTCCCGCTGCTCCGTCAACTCCTCGACGACGTCCCGATCCGGGAGCGAGGATGAAGCCACCGGGTTATGGGGAGGTTGACCCCCGCCTCGACGATGATCGCCTCCCGGTCGTCCTGGTCGTGCTCGACGGCCTCGGCGACCGCCCCAGCCCCGAGCTTGGCCACCGAACCCCGGCCGAGGCGGCCCACACGCCGGTGCTCGACCGGCTGGCCCGCCAGGGCGCCTCCGGCTGGCATATCCCTTTCGGCTGGGGGCGAGCACCGGCATCGGAGCTGGCCCACTGGTCCATGTTCGGCTTCGGCGACGTGCCGTTCCCCGGCCGGGCCGTGCTGGAAGGGATTGGTGCCGGCGTCGACGTGCCACCCGGAGTGGCGGTCACCTTCGGGGCGCTGCGCACCTCGCAGGTGCTCGACGGCCGGGCCTGGGTCACCGGGCGCGCCGCCAGTGACGACACCGCCGACGCCGAACACCTGTTGCGAGCCCTCGTCCCGCTGCTGGATGGGTACGGGATCCGCATGCACCGGGTTGGGGCCGGCGAGGCCATCCTCCTGCTGACCCGTCACGAGCGGGCCGACGTCACCGATTCCGATCCCTTCTTCGAGGAGCTTCATCCGTGGCTGCGGGTCCAACCGATGCAGGCTGCCGGCCCCGACCCCGCCGGCCCTGACGCCGCGGCTCTGGCGTCAGAGCTGAATGCCGTACTGCTTGAAGCCCGACGCGTCCTGGTCAGCAGCCCGGTCAACGACGATCGCCGGCGGCGCGGCAGGCCTGCCCTCGACCTGCTCACCACCAAGTGGTCGGGGGCCCGCCAACTCCTCCCCTGTTTCGCCGAGCACGCCGGCGTGGCGGGCGGGGCTGTGACCGATTCCCGCTTGTACCGGGGGCTGGCCGCCCTGCTCGGAATGGCCGAGTCGCACATCGCACCGGGCGACAATCTCGCCGATGACATGGCCAGCCGCCTGGAGGCCGCCGGGGGTCTCATCGCCGGCGGCGCCCGGTTCGTGCACGTCCACACCAAGGTCACCGACGAGGCCGGTCACGCCAAGCGGCCGGGATTCAAACGGGACGTACTGGAGGCCCTCGATACTGGACTGGCCGCCGTCGAAGCCATGGCCGACGAGGCCATCGTCGCCGTCACCGGCGACCACGCCACCCCGTCGATACACGGGGTGTTGCATACCGGCGACCCCACCCCCCTGGTGATCGCCGGACCGACCGTCCGCCCCGACCGGGTCACCGTATTCGGCGAATGGCCGGCCCGAGATGGCTGGTACGGTCCGGTCCGCTCGAGCGAGCTGCTGCCGCTGCTCTTCAGCCACGCCAACCGTCCGATCTTCCTGGGCCATCGGGCCACGCCCCACCCCACGCTGGCTTTGCCCGACGAACCGGACGCCATGCCGTTGCCTTGATGCCGCTGGCCTCGAACGGTAGGAGGATCCAGGAAGGAGAGCCGGGACGAGGAGCCTGGGCGACCTTTGGCGCCGGGTTAGGATAAACGCCGCGTCGGCTCAACGATCCGGCCCAGGGCCGGACGACAATCAATCGTCGACAGGTCATTGCCACGCTGGCGCGCCGTGAGGAGCAGAGGAGCAGCGGTGAAGGTTGACATGATGATCGGCGGAGTGCCGCTTCGGAACATGCCCGTTTTGACGCAAGACGTGGCCGAGGCCGGCTTCTCGGGGCTGCTGCTGACCGAAACGGGGCGAACCGCCTACCTCGCCTGTGCGGTCGCCGCCCTTGCGGCCGACATCGACCTCTCGACAGGCGTCGCCGTGGCCTTTCCGCGCAGCCCCATGGTCACGGCCAGCATCGCCTGGGAGTTGGCCGAGGCCAGCCGGGGCCGCTTCCGCTTGGGCCTGGGCACCCAGGTGCGCGCCCACATCGAACGACGTTACTCTTCAGCCTTTGATCCGCCCGGACCGCGCCTGCGCGAATATCTGGTAGCCCTGCGGAAGATATTCGCTGCGTACCGTGGTGAGTCGCGGCTCGATCATGAGGGCGACTTCTACTCCTTCAGCCTGCTGCCGGCCCAATGGAGCCCGGGTCCGATCGACTATCCTGATCCTCCTCTGGACATCGCCGCAGTCAACCCGTGGATGCTGCGGATGGCAGGAGAATGGGCGGACGGGGTCCACGTCCATCCCCTTAACAGCGTCAGCTACCTGCGCCACACCGTCATGACTGAAGTCGCGGCCGGCGCGGCAAAGGCCGGGCGCGATCCGGCCGCGGTGTCGCTCATCGTGCCCTGCGTGACGGCGGTCGGTGACAGCCCCGACGACATCGCCGCCCGACGGGAGACCGCTCGCGCCCAGATCGCGTTTTATGGATCGACGCCTAACTACGCCTTCCAGTTCGAGCGAGTGGGATTCCCGGAAACGACCTGGCGCGTGCGAGAGAAACAGAAGGTTGGGGACCTGCCCGGCATGAGCGCGGTGATCACCGACGACATACTCCAGCACTTCATCATTGAAGCCACCTGGGACGACCTGGCCGACCGGATTGTCGAACGCTATCGGGGCATTGCCGCCCGGGTGGTGCTTTACGACGTGGGCACGGACTACCGGCGCAACCCCAAATCCATCAGTCGGTGGGGTGACGTCGCCAAGGCGGTGATCGCCGCGACCGAAGGGAAGTAGGGCGCGACTTACTCGTGGCTCATCCACTCCGGGCCCGCCGCCACCGCCAGGATCAAGGCGTCGTCCTGACCGGGCGGTCCATGATCAAAGGATCGCACCCGCCGACGTCGGCGCCCGTCAGCCCACCGCAGGGCCGTCGGGGCCGGTCGCGCTGACTGAGCGACTAGCCCGGGCGCGCTCGGAGAGAAGAGTGCGCTCCTGACCGTTGGTGGCCAGTGCCGCCGCCCGCTCGAACTCGGACGCCGCCTCGGCGTGGCGACCGAGCCGCTCGAGCAGGTCACCTCGCACACTGTAGAGCAGGTGGTAACGCTCGAGCGTGCCCGTCGCGACCAGGAGGTCCACCAGGGCCAGGGCCGGAGCCGGCCCCGAGGCCCGCGACACCGCAACGGCGCGGTTGAGCTCGACGATCGGCGAAGGGGTGATCCGGGCCAGCTGGGTATAGAGGGCGACGATCTCATCCCAGTCGGTTTCCTCGGGCCGGAAGGACCGGGCGTGGCCGGCAGCGATGGCGGCCTGCAGAGCGTAGGGGCCGCGGGTCGTTGCCAGTTGGTCCGCCCGGACCAGGGCGGCCTCGCCCCGGCCGATGTGGAGGCGGTCCCACCTGCGGCGGTCCTGGTCGAGCAGGAGAACGGGCCCGCCGGTGGGGCCGACGCGGGCGTGTAGGCGAGAGGACTGGAACTCCATAAGCGCCACCAGGCCGTGCACCTCGGGCTCGCCGGGCATGAGGCCCGCCAGCACGCGGCCCAGGCGTAGGGCCTCGCCGCAAAGGTCAGGCCGGACCCAATCCTCACCCGAGGTTGCGGAGTAGCCCTCGTTGAAGATGAGGTAAATGACCTCGAGCACGGCAGCCAGACGGGCCAAGCGATCCTCACCGACGGGGACCTCGAAGGGGACGCCCGCCCGGGCGATGGCCTTCTTGGCCCGAACGATTCGCTGCGCCATCGTGGGCTCAGCGACGACATAGGCCCGGGCGATCTCCGGTACCGTGAGGCCACCGACCAGGCGCAGGGTAAGCGCCACTCGAGCGGGCAGCGTCAGGACGGGGTGGCAGGCTACGAAGATCAGTCGAACCCGGTCGTCGGCAATGGTTTCGGCCGAGACCTCACCAAGGGCCGCGTCGTCCAGGTCATCGAGGGCAGCAACGCCCTGCAGTTCGCGTCCGACCTGGTCGTACTTGGTCGCCAATCTCCGCTGGCGGCGGAAGGCGTCGATGGCCTTGCGCTTCCCTACCGCGGTGAGCCAGGCCCCGGGGTTCTTCGGCGTGCCGTCGCGTGGCCACTGGCGGAGGGCGTCGGCCAGGGCGTCCTGGGCGAGATCCTCAGCCAGGGCGATGTCGCCGGTGAAGGCGGCCAGCACCGCGACCACCCGGGGGAACTCGATCCGGTAGGCGGCTTCTATCGCGGCGGTGGAATCGGCGGCGGGCACCCCACCGATTCAACCACCGCGTCGGGCCACCGGCCGGAGGTACGGCGCCTGGTCAGGCCAGGACGGGCCGCACCCGTACCTCGCCTTCGCCCAGGACGCCCAGAAAGCGCTTGGACCACTCGATCGCCTCTGACAGGTCCCGGCACTCCATCAGGGCCCAGCCGCCCACCAATTCCTTGGCCTCCGCGAAGGGCCCGTCGACGACCGTGTACTCGCCGTGGTGAAGGCTGATCTGAGCCCCCTCCGACGTTGGAGCTATGCCGCCGGTGGCGACGATGACGCCGGCCTTGGTCGCCTCTTCGACGAAACGGCCCATCTTCTCGTACATGTCGGGGGCGGGGGGCTCGGTCGGCAGCTCCGCCTCGTTGGCCAGGGTGTATCCCAGGAAGCGCATGTCTTCTCCGTTTCTGGTCTGCGTAGGCGCCTTTCGCCTCCCGCTGGCAGAGCGTCGAACAAGAAGCGCCCGAATCGACAGGTCACCATTTTCCAGCCACTGTGAAAGTGGACCGAACGTCCGGCCGCCGGAACCAACCAGACCCTCCCGTTTGGGTCGCTTTACGATCCCGGTCTTTGCTGCCCCTCGGGCCGGTAAACGTCAGCTCCGGGTGAGGATGTTGATGCTGCCGTCCCCGTTGGCTCCGACGTAGAAGCCGCCCCGGTCGTCGGCGCAGACGGAGCAGAACGCCGCCGGCACCACGCCGGGCCGGGGCTGCCCGATGCGGGCGTCGCGCACGGCGACGGACCGGCTGCCGTCCGCCAGGTCGACGACGAGGAGCTCGTGCGATCCCACGTCGGCGACCAGCAGGGTGTCGCCGGCAATGGCCAGGCCCTGAGCGTCGGTGAGTCCGTCGATCACCGGACGGGCCGCGTCATCTCCGAGCACCACGACCGGTCGGCCTTCCCCCTGGCTCACGTACAGGTCACCTGCTGCGCTTCGCGCCACCGCGCCGGGCCGGTGCAGCCCGGACGCCACCACCCGGGTCGAGCCGTCCCGGGCGATGCGCTGCACCCGGCCGCCATCGCGCTCGACCACGAGGGCACCGCCATCCCCATCGGCAACGAGAGCGCTGGCCCCCTGAAGCCCGGCCACCAGCACTGACGGCGGGCCCGACCCGCCGGGGTAGCGCAGGACATCGGTGTGCGTCGCCACCAGCAGGTCTTCGCCTGCATCGCACACGCCGGCGGCCAGACCGGGCAGGTCGATCAGCAGGACCAGCCGACGGGTGACCGTCCCGTTCGCCGACAACTCCCCGATGCTCAGGCCGTCGGCAATAAGGAGCCGCCCGTCCCGGGCCACGGTCAGGCCGTGAGGCCCAAGCAGCCCCGGCGCTGACAGGACCCGCTGGCGGCCCGCCGTCTCCTCCGCCACCCGCCCATCGACGTAATGGGCCACGAAGATCCGGTCGTCCGGCCCGACCGAGACATTGTCGATCCCCTGCGGCACTTCGGCGAGTGTCTCCCGCCGTCCGCTGTCGAGGTCGATGGCGGTGATCCGCCCGGCGCCGGACTCCGAGGTGACGATCCGGCCCCGCGAGTCAAACTTGACGGCCGTCGGGATGCTGAGATCGTCGACGACCAGCTCGCTCTGGCCGGACTCGAGGTCGTAGACCCAGATCTGGTTGGCGAACACCTGCGGGAAGTACAGACGACCGTCCGGGCCCATGGCCAGGGCGTTGGGGCCGTTGAGATCCTCCAGGAGGAAGCGCGGCTCCGCCGCGCCGAGGGGGTCGAGCTCCATGAGCCGTCCCCCGGGGCGGAACTCATCGACGAACAGCCGCCGGCCGGCGTGGTCGACGGTGATGCCGTTCGCTCCGGGCAGGTTGTCGCGCACCACCCGATAGCTACCGTCGGGTTGGCGGGCCGAGACCCGGCCGATGAGCGGCTCGGTCGCAAAGAAGGTGCCGTCGGCGGCAAAGATCCCGTCGTCGGGGCCGACGATTCCCCCGCCGAGCGGGGAGAACACCTCGTGGGCCCCGGTCTCCGCGTCGATCGCGGTGACCTGCGAGGCGAACACCTGGGTGACATACAGGCGCCCGTCGGGGCCGATCGTCATGCCATTGCTGCCGCCCAGTCGGCTCGGAGCGGTGACCGGCTCGAATCGCCACCCGGTCCCCACGCTGGTCGGCGTGCGGTCGTACATCTGCCAGCGGTCGTCCATCGGCGCGACCCTACTCTTTCCGCTCCGGCGCGTCGGAGAGAATCAGACGCGGTCCGGGATCCTGAGATTAGGTTTACCCTCTTATGGACGGGGTAAAGGTCGTGCTGGACACCGACATCGGCAGCGACATCGACGACGCCATCTGCGTGTCATATCTGCTCTGCCAGCCGAGGTGCGAGCTCGTCGGCATCACTACCGTGTCGGGGCAGCCTCGACTGCGGGCGGCGCTGGTCGATGCGGTCTGCCAGGCCGCGGGTCGGACCGACCTGGCCATCCACGCCGGAACCGAACATGCCATAGCCGCGTCGACGCCACAACCGGACGTACCCCAGGCGACGGTTCTCGAACGATTTGACCATCGTGATCCCGGCGAGTTTGCGCCGAACACGGCCGTGACGTTCCTGCGTGACGTCATCGAGGCCGCTCCCGGTGAAGTGATGCTCCTCACGATCGGCCCCATGACGAACGCCGGCCTGCTCTTCGCCACTTACCCGGAGTCGGCCGGCAAGCTGGCCGGAATCATGATCATGGGCGGAGCCTACTCAGCGTCGCCGTGGGTCGGCGGGGGCCAGGAGTGGAACTCGTACTGCGATCCAACTGCCGCCCGCATCGTCTATCGCACCCCAATCGCCTCGCACCGGTCCGTGGGACTCAACGTCACCCGTCGCTGCGTGCTGGGCACCAGGGATTCGATCGATCGGTTCCGGGTCCTCGGTGGCCCCTGGGATGTCGTCGCGGCGATGACGGATGTGTGGGGAAGGCACTCCGACACGGTGACCTATCACGACCCGCTTGCGGCCGCGGTCATTTTCCGGCCGGAACTGTGCGAGTGGCGGCGAGGGCGGGTGAGCGTTGAACTGACCAGTTCGCGCTACCGGGGCGCCACCGCGTTTGATCCGGACAACGACATCTCGGCCCCTCACGAGGTGGCCGAGGGCGTCGATCCGGCCGATTTCTTCGCCGAACTGTTCGGACGCAACCCTGGGCCGTGACCAGCCGACGGCACCCCGCGTCCCAGACGCCGGACGTCACCCGGGGGCCGGGCACGGCTCCGGCGGTTACCACCAGGTATCGCATTCTCACACCTCAAAGGGTCCGGTCGATCGATATCCGGGCTGCGGTGGTCAAGGGATGGCGTCATACTCGGGAGGTGGACGTCCGAGCAAAACTGCAGCTGCGGACCGGTCAGCACGTCGCCGTGATCGCCATGCCCGATGGCTCGGGCATCGATCTGCCCGATGGCGTGAGAGGTGCACCGGACGCGGACAACGCTGATGCCGTCGTGCTGTTTGCCGTCAACCAGGCCGAACTGGATCGGCGCCTCGGCCCACTGCTCGAGGCGGCTCGTGCCGACAAGCTGGCGTGGGTTGTGTATCCAAAGGGCGGCCAGCGGGGGACGGACCTGAATCGCGATACCCTCGCCCGCCATCTCGCTCCGCACGGCATCCGGCCCGTCCGCCAGGTGGCCGTTGATGACGTGTGGTCGGCTTTGCGCTTCCGTCCCGGATCGATCGACAACGCCTCGCCTCCATAAGTCGTCGTCGTACCGGTGCCGGACCGGTAACGGTGAGCCTGAAGCTCGTCCTGGGCTTCGGAGCGGACCACCCCGAGAATTAGTAAGCTGCCCGCTAGTACCTAAACGCCCGCATCGCGGGAAGCCGAGGAGGAGACGGATGCCTTGCCAGCCCGCAGCCACCTGCTCTATCCAGGTTGGCGATATCCGCGTGACCTACCTGCCTGACGGAGATGGGCGGGCGTCGGCCACCCTCACCTTTCCCTCTTCCAATGAGGAGCTCTGGGCTGCCCATCCCGAGTACCTCGACGAGGACAGAAAGTGGCTCGCCAGCATTGGTAGCTTCCTCATCGAGACTGCCGATCAGAAAATTCTCGTCGATTTGGGCTTTGGTGACCTCGAGGTCCCGGTCCCCGCGGTGGAGGCCGTTTTCCGCGGCGGTCGCCTGCTCGACAGCCTGAGGCAGACGGGTGCCTCACCGGGCGACATCGATACCGTCTTGTTTACCCATCTGCACCTTGATCACGTGGGCTGGACCTCCCAGGCCGGATCACTCACCTTTCCCAAGGCGCGGTACCTCGCCGGTACCGGAGAGTTCGACTTCTGGGATGCCATGGATGACCCGGTTGGCCACGCTGGCCCGGATCCTGACGCGGTGCAGGCCCACCTGCGTGGCCGCATCGAAACGATCCAGGACGGCCAGGTGGTCGCGCCTGGTGTCAACGCCATGGCCACGCCCGGACACACGCCGGGACACGTCTCTTACGTCATCTCGTCGGGAACCGATCGGGCCATCATCCTCGGTGACTCTATTCACTGCCCGTTGCAGTTCGAGGAATCAGAGATGAGCGTCATCTTCGATGTCGACCCGGCGCTGGCCCGGCGGACCCAGGAAAAGATCGCCGCCGAGCTGGAGGGCAGTCAAACGATCGCGGCCAACGGCCATTTCTCCGACGCCGTCTTCGGGCGTCTGGTCCCCGGGCAAGGGAAGAAGTGGGAGGCTCTGGCGACCTGAGCATTCTACCTCGGTCGAGCTCCTGCCTCGGACGACCAGCAGTCAGGAAAGCTTGCGCAGCACCGGCAATTGCTCCAGATACCGGTCGAGGACGGCGTCATCCCAGGGAGCCCGAAGGGCGACATTGACGCCCTGGGCGCCGGCGTCGATGTAGCGCTGGATCTGTTCGGCCGCGGAGTCAGGCGAGCCCGAGATGGCGCCGTCGCGCACGATAGGCGCCATCGGACCCCAACCTTGTCGGGCAATCACGTCGTCGGCTGACGTCCCGTCATTGGAGAGGGCGAAGATCAGGTTCACGGTGCGACGGATCGTCGCCGGATCGCGTCCCGCCGTTTGACAGTGGTCATCGAGCACCCCGATCAGGTGACCGTAGCGGTCGGCCGATACATACGCCGCGTTCCATCCGTCGGCGTGGTTCGCGGCGATGCGAAGGGTGCGGCGCTCACCGGTGCCACCCACCCAGATCGGCAACCGTGACTGGACTGGCGCAGGCAGGCAGGAGGCGTTGTCCGTGCGAAAGTACCGGCCCGTGTGGGTCGTCCTCGGTTGGGTGAGCAGGCTGCGGATCAACGGGACGGCCTCCTCGAGCATGTCGAGGCGGCGCCCGGCTCCCGGAAAGTCGTAGCCGTAGGCTTCGGCCTCCCACTGGTGCCAGCCCGCTCCGAGCCCCAACTCGAAACGGCCCGACGAGATGTGGTCGATGGTCGTGGCCGCCTTGGCGAGCAGGCCGGGATTGCGATATGCGACACAGAACACGAGGCAGCCGAGCCGGGCCTGACGGGTATCGGCAGCAAGGGCACCGAGCGTGGCCACACCCTCGAAATGATCGACTGTCCCGCCCGCCGGCGGTGCCTCATACAGGTGGTCCCAGACCGATATCCAGTCCACGCCGCCATCGTCGAGCCGGCGCCACAGCGCACGCAGGTCGGACATGGGCAGGTTCTGTTGGCCGATATGCACCCCAAATGAGAGACTCACGGCCGCATTCTAATCCTCCGCTGACCGACACGGCGGTGATCGGATCACCGGTCTCCGCCATCGCAATCGAGGCCAACGAGTCGGCAGCACGGCGCCGGGGGTGCCGGCGGGTAACCGCGGTGTACATGCCCGAAATACTGATCCCTCTGCGAGCGTCAGAGGTCCTCCAGTCGCCAACCGGCGAGCCATTCTCCGCCGTGAGCGTCAGGGCTATACTCTGCCGTTCGTTGGGCCGAGGAAGGGAGCCTCATGAGCGCGACATTGTACGAGGGGCAAAGGGTGCTTGATGTGGACACGCACGTGACCGAGCCACCCGACGTCTGGACGGCAAGGATATCGAGGACGAAGTGGGGAGACGAGGCGATCCCCCACGTCGAGCGCCGCGAGGGCGTCGACGCCTGGTACGTCAAGGACACGCGCATCGGCAGCCCCGGGCCGAGCTCGCTGGCCGGCTGGGACGGCGTGGTGCCCGACGGGCCCAAGACCTTCGACCAGATCCATCCCTCGATGTATGACGCGGCCGCCCGCCTCCGATTCATGGACGAACACGGCATCGACGCCCAGGTCCTCTACCCCAACGTCGGCGGCTTCGGTGCCCAGATGTTCCGGCGAATGGGTGAACCGGACCTGGTCGATGAATGCGTTCGCGCCTTCAACGACTTCATGGTGGACTTCGCCAGCGCCGATCCCAACCGGTTGATCCCCGTCATGTCGACGCCGTTCTGGGACGTCGACTTCGCCGTACGAGAGGTCGAGCGCTGCGTGGCCAACGGGCATCGGGCGGTCAACTTCTGCAACCAGCCGGACAGCCATGGCGAGCCACCCCTCGGCTCCAGCCACTGGGACCCGATCTGGGCGGCTGCCCAGGACGCCGGGGTACCAATCAGCTTTCACATCGGCGGCGGCGATATCGGGGCGCTGATGCAGGACCCCGCCGGCATGGGCTTCCAGGCCAACTTCGCCAAGGTGTCATCGCTCATCATGGTCGACAACATGCGCTGTGTTGCCGACTTGATCTTCGCCGGCATCTGTCATCGCTTCCCGCGCCTCAAGTTCGTCTCGGTCGAAAGCGGCGTCGGCTGGATCCCTGGTGTCCTCGAGACATTCGACTGGCAATGGCAGGGCGGAGGCATCCGGGAAGAGCACCCCGAGTACGACCTCCTGCCCTCGGAGTATTTCCGCCGCCAGATCTTCGGATGCTTCTGGTTTGAACGGGCCAGCGCCCTCACTACCATCGAAGCTTTCCCCGACAACGTCCTGTACGAGACGGACTATCCGCACCCCACCTGCCAGCATCCCGGTCCCCGCTCGCCGGGACAGCTTCCCCGCGACTTCATCGCCGACGCCCTCCGCACCGTACCCGAGGCGACGCTGCGAAAGGTCCTCTTCGAGAACGCCGCCGCCCTCTACGGCGTGCGCTGAGGTGAGCGGACGCCGTTGGTCCGGCAGATGAGGCGCGGTCGGGAGCGGCCCTGCTCGAGGCCGGGCCGCCGACTCCGGGTGGATCTCACCGTGGTAGGCCGGCGAGGCCTCGACGGCTTCAGCGGGCCGGGCCCGGCGAGCTGACCCACCCCTGCTCGAGGATGGGCCCGCAGACGGGCGGCAGCCCTTGCGGCTGTGCCGGTGGCGCATGAGCACGTCGGTAGCGGCGTTCGCTTTTGCGATCGGGACTCTGGTGAGTCTGGGTATCAGCTGGCTGCTGGTAACCAGGATCGAGCGGATCGGGAGCCGGCTGGGGGCTTCCGAAGCCATGCTGGGTCTGCTGGCCGCCCTGGCGGCTGACACTCCGGAGATCACCTCGGCCGTGAGCGCCCTGGCTCATCACCAGCAATCCGTCGGGGTCGGCGTGGTACTGGGCTCGAACGTGTTCAACCTGGCCGCGCTGCTCGGCCTGGGCGCAGTCGTCGCTGGTGGTATCGGCTTACACCGGCGGGTCGTCGCCCTCGAGGGCGCCATCGGCATCTGGATAGCCGTGGTAACCCTGCTGGCGGTTCTGCACGTGGTGAGCGCAGGGGCCGCTCTGGCGCTGGTTTTGGCCGTGCTGGTGCCGTATATCATTCTGGCCGGTCTCAACAGCCGCAAACGGCGGGCCCGACTGGCGGACTCCCGAATGGGCCGGTGGCTCGGTGTGGCCATAGCCGAAGAGGAACTGGAGCTGAGCGTCGCGATACACCCGCGCCGAGGCCGGCTGGCCGATATCGTAGTGGCGTCACTTGCGCTCCTGGTGGTCGTCACCGCCAGCGTGGTCATGGAGCGCGCCGCCTCAACCTTGGGCCAGCGCTTCTCCATTCCCGACATCGTGGTTGGCACGCTGGTGCTGGCCGGCGTGACCAGCCTTCCCAACGCCGTAGCTGCCGTCTATCTGGCCCGGCGGGGCCGGGGGGCCGCCTCGCTGAGCACGGCGATGAACAGCAACGCCCTCAATGTGGCTGCCGGCCTGTTAGTACCTGCAGTTGTCCTGGGCATCGGACCGGCCACGGCGAACGTGACCCTGGTCGCGGCCTGGTATGCCGGCCTGACCGTCCTGGTACTCGGCTTCGCCTACATCCACCGCGGTGTGCGCCGCGGCGTGGGTGGCCTGATCGTGGCCGCCTACGTGGTCTTTGCCGCCACGCTGACGGCTGCCGCTCGTTGATCCCCTGCCGGACCTTTGCCCCGGACTCTGATGGTTGGGATTTTTGGAGGTAGACAGCAGCTTCTCTCCGAGCATGATCGTTACGAAGTTCGGTTCCCATGCTCGGGTTCCAGCGCGGGCCCGAGCCGGTAACATCCTGCTGTGAGCGATACCTCCTCCCCTTCCTCGGCCTTCGTACCTCTTCGAGAGTTCCAAGGACAGCAAATCCCCGTGCCCGGCGTGTGGGTCATCGACGCCGCTCATTCGAGTCTCGCCTTCGAGGCTCGCCACATGGTCGTGACGCGAATGCACGGCCGGTTCCGCTCGTTCTCCGGAGAGTTCCATATCGAGGAGACACCAAGCGAGTCCTGGGTCGAGGTCACCATCCAGGCGGCCAGCCTTGACACCACCAACGACGCAGCCGACGACAGCCTCAAGAGCGATCGCTTTCTGGACGTCGAGAAATATCCCGAGCTTCGGTTCCGCAGCACGAAGGTCGATCACATCGAGGGTGACCGCTGGGAGGTTTTGGGAGATCTCACCATCAAAGGTGTCACCCGTCCGATCAGCCTTGACGCGACATTCCAGGGAGCGGTGGCTGTGCCCCGTGGCGTGCGGGCGAAGCTGTCCTTCGTGGCGACTGGGGAGTTCGACCGACGCGACTACGGCCTCGACTTCAATATTCCCGTCCCGACCGGCGGGTGGGTTGTGGGCCACCGGGTTCGCCTCGAGCTGGACACCGAAGCGGACCTGGCCTAGCCCGACCGCACCGCGCCCTCCCGATCCTCCGGGCCGGGCAACCGGGGGCGCCCCTTCCATTTGACACCACCGGCGTCAGTGGACTAGAAATCCGGTAAAGTTGATCGATATGATCGACTTTCGGCCGGCCGGCAGGTCGGCAACCCCCGGATCGTGGACCAGCTGGGCCGGGCCGCGTCGCCGGGGCGATCGCCGCTACGACCCTGATGGCCGTTTTTCGTCAACCTCTAAATGGAGCCAACCATGCCCGTCGAATTCATCGGGATGATCAGCACACGGGACCAATCGGAGACTCGGCGGGTCAGTGGTCCCGTCATCGACCATGAATACCTGCGTCGTTTCGCCCGGGCCCATGAGGATGCCGGCTTCGACCGGGTGCTCATCGGGTACAGCTCTTCTCAACCGGACGGCACCCAGGTGGCCGCGTATGCCGCCGCCCAGACATCTCGCCTGGGCTACCTCGTCGCCCACCGACCCGGGTTCGTGTCCCCCACGGTGGCCGCCAGGACGTTCGCGACGCTCGATCAATTCGCGGGTGGCCGCATCGCGGTGCACATCATCACCGGCGGCAGCGACGCTGAGCAACGCCGCGACGGGGACTTCCTGGATAAGGACCGCCGATATGATCGGACCGACGAGTACCTCGACGTCCTGAAGCGAGCGTGGACTTCTGATGGACCGTTCGATTACGACGGCCAGTACTACGAGGTCAAAGACTTCTTCGCGGATGTTCGGTCGCTTGCAGCAACCTCGGATTCCTCTCTATTTCGGTGGGTCGTCGGAGGCGGCCTACCGGGTCGGCGGGAAGCACGCCGACGTCTATGCGTTATGGGGCGAGCCGCTCGCCGAGACCGCCGAGCAGATCGCATCGGTCCGCGAGTCCGCCGCCGCTAGCGGTCGGTCTAACCTGCCCGGGTTCAGCGTGTCGTTTCGGCCTATCCTCGGCCCGACCGAGGACTTAGCGTGGGAGCGGGCCCATCGCATTCTGGACGCCACGCAAACGAATCTCAGTTCCTTCGGAAATCAGTGGCGGAGGCCTTCCTTTGGCCTGGGTGGCCCCGGGCCGCAAAACGTCGGGTCGCAGCGGTTGCTGGCCGCAGCCGCAAAGGGTGAGCTTCACGACCGGGCGCTCTGGACCCCCCTCGCCGCCGCCACGGGCGCGGCCGGAAACTCCACCGCTCTGGTCGGTACGCCCGAGACCGTTGCTCAAGCGCTCCTCGACTACGTCGACATTGGCGTCACGACGCTCCTCATCCGCGGGTACGACCCCTACGACGACGCCATCGACTACGGGCGCTACCTGCTTCCGCTCGTCCGCAGCGAAGTGGCCCGGCGCCAGCCGGGGACGTCAGCCTCGCCTGCCATATCCGCCACGGCGTTGACCCCGGCCGAGGGACCGGGCTGATCGACTCGTGAAGGCCGCCACCGGATTGCCCTGAGGCCAGCCAGCCAGCAGGGCCTAGCGGTGAGTGATCTTGCGGACCTCGGCGAGGATCGTGGATGCAGGCGTGCGAACCATCCAGTTCGGGTGGACATCGACGAAGGTCGCAACCCCGTTGGTGCCGACCACGACAGCCGTAGGATAGGGCAGGGTCCAGCTGCCCGCTCCGAGAGTCACCCCCAGGTCCTGGCCTTCGGCCCGGGTCTGCTCCCGGGCTTGCTCGTCGGGGGCGAATCCGATGCCCAGCTCGTCGATCAGCCGCGCCCCAGGATCGGACGCCACCATGAAGTCGAGTCCGTGACGATGCTTGATCGCCCCCAGGCGGCCCACCACCTGCGGACTGATGGCGACCAGATGGGCGCCAAGCTCGCGGAGAGGTCCACTCAGTGTCTCGCGATAGCCGTGAAGGGCGGCGTTGCAGGCGGGACACCCTTCGAAGCGAAAGAAGAGGAGCACGACCGGGCCGTCGACCAGGAGCTCCGCGAGTACCGCCTGACCGCCGTCTGCTTCGTCGAGAACGAACAGCGGGACGGGATCCCCCGCCTTGAGAAATCGGGTGCGATCAGCGTCGTCCTCCAGTGATTGGCGTGCAGCGGCGTGAGCGACCAGCCGGTCGCGGCTCCATGTCGAGTTGCGTTCCGCCTGCAGATCGTCCAGGTACTCCTGCACTGTTTCCCGTCGAGCAGTGGTGTCCGCCACAATCACCTTCCGATCTTTGCGTCGTCCTCGATCTGGCTACAGGTCGGCGTAGAGCCGGTCGTCGGAGATCAAGACCCGCTCCAGCAGCCGCGGGAAGTCCCCGTAATTGCGAACGGCGTAGTGAACGGCCGCCCGGTTGTCCCAGAACGCCACCGAGCCAGGACGCCAGCTGAATCGTATCTGGTGCTCGGGCTTTCGGTATTGATCGATGACAAGGGACAGCAATTCGACGCTCTCATCGCGATCGAGTCCGATGATGGAGGGATGCTGCGAGTAGTTCACCCAGAGGATCTTCTTTCCGGTCTCGCGGTGGATACGGACGATCGGGTGGGAGACAATCGGATAGTCGTGGCCGGCGTTGACCAGCGCGGCACGGAAGTCGTGGACGACGAAGAGGCCCTCGATTCGTTCCTTGACGTCGTCGGGCAGCGCTTCATAAGCGAGATTGCCGTCCACCCAGATGGTGTCGCCGCCGGTCTCGGGCAGCGTCACGGCCCGGAGGACGGCGCCCCACGTGGGGACGAGCCGCCAGCTGGTGTCAGTGTGATACGCATCCCAGGTCGGCTCATCCCTCCGGTCAGGACCTTCGGCTCGCTTCTTGAAATCCTCAGCCGCGATCCGGTGGATGGGCGTGATGTCGTCGGCCCGCTTGGAGCTCGGGTGGGTGTAGAGAGGCCCGAAGTTGGCGGCGAAAGCTTCGTGCTGCTGTCGGTTGAGATCCTGGTCGCGGAAGAAGATGACTTTGTATTGCAGCAAGGTCTGCCTCAGAGCGTCCCGGAGGGAGTCGCTCAAAGGGTGGCGCAGATCGACACCCTCGATCTCCGCCCCTATGGTCGGCTGAAGGGGTGGACAATGACGTCCACGTCCGGCGGGGTTGGAGTCTCGGTTGCGACACTCATCGGGAACCTCCTGGCTGTTGTCCCTGCATCTGTACTCGATCGAGCAGTTGTTGATTAAATCGATCGACATTGTCTATTGTTCCTGGTCCACTCCCTGCTGTCAACGGTGTCGAGCTGATTTTCGCAGCGGTACTCAGACCGTGTCATCCACGCCGAGCTCTCCGAGCAGCTGACCGCGCAAGGCCTCGAGCCGAAGGTCCCCCCGCCGGCGCGGATGCGGGATGCCAACCGTGGCGTCGTGCGCAATGGTTCCGTCTTTCATGACCACGACCCGGTCGGCCAGCATCATGGCCTCGTCGACGTCGTGGGTGACCATGATCACTGCCGGGTGGTGACGTTCCCATAGTTGGCGCACCAGGCCGTGCATCTTGATCCGGGTGAAGGCATCCAGGGCGGCAAACGGCTCGTCGAGAAGCAGGAGTTGAGGCTCGCGGACCAGCGCCCGGGCCAGCGCGACGCGAGCCGCTTCGCCACCGCTCAGGGTATTTGGCCAGGCGTTGGCCCGCCCGGCCAGTCCGACTTCCTCGAGGGCCAGATCGGCGGCCGATTGAGCCTGTGATCGGGGCAGGGCGATGCTGACGTTCTGCCCCACCCGGCGCCATGGGAGAAGGCGATGCTCCTGGTACACGACGGCTCGGGCCGCGGGCACCGCGACGTGGCCCGTTGCCTCGCGGTCGAGACCGCCCAGGACCCGGAGGAGGGTCGTCTTGCCACAGCCACTCAACCCGAGCAGAGCTACCACCTCGCCGGGCGCGACGTCGAGGTCGAGACCGTTGAGCACTACCCGGGAGCCAAACGAGCGCCGCAGGTTGCGGACGGTCACGGTAGCGTAGGCAACGCCGCTCTCCCCGGCCGGGGGCTGCGCCCTGTCGTTGTCGACCACACGGATGTCGGTCATGAGCCAGTGAAGGCTCGCCGCCAGGTGAGCAAGCGAGCCTCGAGCAAGCGAACCAGGGCGTCAGTGAGGATGCCAAGAGCCGCGTAGGTGACGACACTGGCGATGATGCCGGGGGTATCCAGGTTGTTTTGGGCGGTGGAGAGCAGGTACCCGATGCCCGAGTTGGCATTGATCTGTTCGGCAATCACGAGTGCCAGCCAGGAGATACCGAGCGCGTACCGCAATCCCAGCAAGGCCTGCGGCAGGGCTCCAGGCAGGATGACCTCACGCACCAATCCAAGCCGGCCGAGGCCAAAACCCTGGGCCGCTTCGACCAGGCGAGCATCAACGTTGCGGATCCCATTGAAGGTGTTGAGGTAGACGGGGAAAAAGCAGCCCAGCGCCACCAGGAGGTACTTGGGCCGCTCTCCGATTCCGAACCACACGACAAACAGCGACGTGAGGGCCACGAAGGGGACGGTCCGAAACATCTGGATGACCGGGTCGGCGAGGTCCTCGCCCAAACGCCACATGGCACACACGCACCCGACGATGACCCCGAGGCCCACTCCGATCACGAGTCCCTTGGCGACCCTGCCGAGCGACACCCCGACGTTGTGCTGGAACACTCCGTCGCTGATTTCGGTGGTGAACACGTGCAACACCTTGCCCGGGCTGGAAAGGAATCGCTGATCGACCCATCCGAGCCGGGTCAGGAGCCACCAGAAGAACAGGACCAGCAGAGGTCCGATCATCCGGCGCCCCCGCCGCGCCCATGCCGGTCTGAAGAGAGCTCGGCGGCCGGCCGCGGGGGCATGAGGTGGGTCCGCCTCGGCTACAGAGACGGGCGGGGGCGCCTCTACGGTCGTCATAGCCATAGCTTAGACAGATACCTGATGAAGTCAATCTGAATTGAGGCTTGTAAACGTGATATAGTAGATCAACTTTCTAGACAATCGGGCCTACCCACCCGGTCGGTCCCCGTCAATGCCCGGTAGATCTCGTCAAGCGAGGAGGACGCGTGCAACAGTCAGCTCTCGAGCCAACCCCAGGTCAGGATCGACCGAGGCCACGGACAACGACATCGGCCCGAGCGAGCTGGATCGGCGCGGCAGCAACGCTGGTGGCTCTCGCCAGCGCATGCGGATCGTCTTCCTCGTCGAAGGCCGCCAGTCCGAGCACCACGGCGGCGCCGACGGCCGCCACGGCCGCCGCCTCCGATCCCTCGGCCAGCGGCACGGGCGTGAACCTGTCCAAGGTCACGCTGAAGGTCGGCGAACAAGAGAAAAACGTGGTGACGCTGCTCACTCAGGCGGGCCTGCAAAACACCCCGTACAAGATCGTCTACAGCGAGTGGCCCACCTCGGCGGCGGAGCTTCAGGGGCTCACCGCGGGAGCAGCAGACATCGGCGGAGCCGCGGCCGCGCCGACCATCAATGCCATCGCGGCCGGCGCACCCATCCAGGCCGCGGTCGCCGAGACGTCCAATCAGGCGACCGGAGTTGCCATCCTGGTACCGAAGAACTCGCCCATCCGGACCGTCGCGGAATTGAAGGGCAAGGAGGTGTCGCCGACCACCAAGGGATCGATCGGTGAGTACGTCCTGCTCGCCAACCTCAACAAGGTCGGCCTCGGGTCCAACGACATCAGGCTTGATTTCTTGCAGCCGACCGACGCCAGAGCGGCCTTCGCCAGCGGCGCTATCGCGGCCTGGTCGACCTGGGACCCCTACCTGGCCACAGCCGAGATCGAGGACGGAGCCCGAGTGCTCGCCGACGGGGCCGGCCTCAACGCTTCACTCGGTTTTCTCGACGTCACCGACTCGGCTGTCAGCAATCCAGGGAAGCACGCCGCCATCCAGGATCTCATCAACCGATTGGACGCCGCCGCCCTCTGGGAGCAGGCCCACCTGTCGATGGCGTCGGAGACGTACTCCAGGCTGTACCACACCCCGGCCAACATCGCGACCGTCGTCGAAGGCAGGGGAATCGAGACCTTCCGGACGAACTCTCCCCAGGTCGACACGGACTTCCAGGCGATTGCCAACCTGTATTTCAAAGATGGCGTGATTAGCAAGCACGTCGAGGTCGGACCGTCGCTCAACCACACCTTCACGGTCAACCCGGGCGCAGCCCCAGCTCCGAGCTAGCCCGGCGGCCGGGCGCCCCGGGGCCCGGGACACCGACGCTCAGGATGGCCGCCGACCCGATGATCGGTGGGGATTCGGGATCGTTCGACCAGAGCGGGTGTAGGGTCACCTCACCCAATCACTCTTAAGCTGGAGCGATCTCGGATGGAGGGGTCCGATTTGCCAATCGATATTGATTCGGTGGACGAGATACTGGCGACGACGAGAGCGGTCCGGCAGCGTCTCGATTTCGAGCGTCCCGTCGACAGCCAGGTGCTGCTGGACTGCATCGACCTGGCCGAGCAGGCGCCGACCGGAGGCAACGTGGCCAGTCGTCGGTGGCTGATCATACGCGACCAGAAGGTCAAGGATCAGTTGGCGGAGCTTTACCGTCAAGGCGCTGGCAGGTTCGTGGGCCGGGCCGCGGAGCAGATGGCGGGGACAGGCCACCCGAGCGAGCGGGTCCTGGCTTCTGCCTCATACCTGGTGGACCACCTGGGCGAGGTGCCGGCCATTGTGATCCCGACGATCCTGGGGCGCTATGACGGCAGCGGCCGCCCGGGCCTGTTCGACTCGGTCATCCAGGCCGGCTGGAGTTTCTGTCTGGCGTTGCGGGCTCGAGGCCTGGGAACGACCTGGGTCACCGCCGCCCTGCAGGACCGGGCTCGGGTCAAAGAGATCCTTCAGGTGCCTGAGGACGTGACCGAGATCGCCCTGTTCCCTGTGGCCTACACCAAGGGCACTGCCTTCAAGCGGGCGGCGCGCCGTCCGGCCCGGTCCATCACCTACTTCGACCGCTTCGGCGTCACCGCCGAGCGGGGACCGTCGGCCGAGTGGCGTTTCGGGGACGGTCTGGGTGCGGTCGCGGAGGTGGACATCGACGCTCCGCCGGCCTCGGTGTGGGCGCTGGTTACTGACATCGAACTTCCGGCCCGGTTTTCCACCGAGTTCCGCGGCGCCGAATGGACCGGCGACGACCGCGGTGTCGGCGCCAGGTTTAGCGGGCGGAACTACCACCCCGCCATCGGCGAGTGGACGACCTCATGCTTGGTCGACATCTTCGACGAACGGCGCGCCTTCGGATGGTGTACCTCCGACCCGGAGCAGCCAGGAGCCCGCTGGCGGTTCGATCTCCAGGCGGGCGAGGGCGGCACCCGACTGCGGTTCGCCTACCGGATTGGGCCCGGCCCGTCCGGGACGACGATGGCCATCGCCAACCACCCCGACCGCGAAGGTCGGGTCCTGCGCCGCCGGCTCGACGAGGTCCACGCCAACATGGTCCGAACCCTGGAGGGAATCAAAGCCCTGGCCGAGGGCCGGGCGTGACCCTGCGCCTCGGGATCGGCGCCGCGCCCTACGACCCCGACGGCGTCGAGTTCGTGCGCCAGGCGGAGCGGCTCGGCGTCGATTCGGTGTGGTCGGCCGAGTTCTGGGCCGGCGACGCCCTCACCCCGCTCGCCTACCTGGCCGGGCGGACCTCGTCGATCAAACTCGGAACCGGCATCGTGCAACTCGGCGCCCGCACCCCGGCCATGCTCGCCATGACCGCCCAATCCCTGCAACTGCTCTCAGGCGGACGGTTCCTGCTCGGCGTCGGAACCAGCGGCCCGCAGGTCATGGAAGGCTGGCACGGCGTGGCGTTCGATCGGCCCGTGCGCCGCACCCGCGAGACCATCGAGATCGTCCGGTCCATCAGCGCCGGAGAGCGGCTGCAGTACGAGGGCGACGTCTACCAGCTTCCCCTGCCAGGCGGCCAGGGGCGCCCCATCCGCTCCCTGCTGCCGCCCGCCCCCATCCCCATCTACGTCGCCGCCCTCGGCCCCGCCAACCTGCGGCTTACCGGAGAGCTCGCCGACGGATGGATCGGCACCGCCTTCTTGCCCGAGACCGCCGAGGTGTTCCTCGACCCCATCCGGGCCGGCGCCGAGACGGCAGGCCGGACCCTCAACCATCTCGATCTCAGCGTGGCGGTAAGCGTCGAGTTCACCGACGACGTCGAGGCCGCCGGCCGCCGGCACGCCGAGGGCTACGCCTTCACCATCGGGGCCATGGGATCGCCAGGCACCAACTTCTACAACAACGCCTTCGAACGCCAGGGATTCGGCGACGACATCCGCGAAGTCCAGCGGCTGTGGCTGGCCGGTGACAGGGACGCGGCCCGGGCCCGGGTCCCCACCGAGATAGGGCTGGGTACCAACCTGATCGGCACCGACGACCTGATCCTCGAGCGGTTGCGCCTCTACCGCAACGCCGGGATCACCACCCTGCGGGCCAGCCTCAACACCGACCAACCCGGCCGCAACACCGACCAGCCCGGCCGCAACACCGACCAGCCCCGCCGCAACACCGACCCGCGCAGCACTCTCGACCGGCGCGTCAACGACGTGGGGCGCCTGATCGACCTGGTCAACGCGATCAACTCCGAAGGCGACGACGCGACCGGGACCGGCGCCTGAAGCCAGTCGCGCTTTGCTACCGTCGCTCGGTGGACATGGTGCGTCAGGTGGTCGTGTTCGACGCCGCCGATGTGGACTCCGAAAGCAGGTTCTGGGCCGGGATCTTCAACGGACACGTGTTCGGCGATGAGCAATTTCAATGTGTGATCAGCGCCTCCGGCGAGTGGCGGGTCGGGGTGCAACGAGCGCCCGACCACGTTCCGCCCCAATGGCCGGATGGGGCTCCGCAACAGGTCCATCTCGACCTGCACGTCGAAGATCCGCGAGCTGCGCACGAAGCGGCCATAGGGCTCGGGGCCAGATTGCTGCAGCCGGCGGACTTCGACGCCGAGGAAGGCCATCAGGTCTACGCCGACCCGGCCGGCCACCCGTTCTGCATCGGGTGGGGACACCCTTCCCGAGAGGCGGTAGCAGCTTTCGTCGCCGAGCGGCTGCCAGCGGAGGGTGCCCACCCAGGTCGGGCTTGACACCGACCGGCGCCGGGGCTCCGTCGATACTCCTCCCTTTAAGCGGCCGGCTCCGCCCGGAGGCAGCGGAGAAATGACCCGGCCGGTGATCCGGGAGTCCGCGCCACGCGAAAAGCTGACTCCCATTCCCGCAGCCGACCGATGAAAGGGGAGCCATGACGAACGATCTTCCGCGGGCCACGCTCGACGCCCGCTACAGCCAGCAAGACGCCCAGGCGACACCCTGGCCCGACGCGGTGGCCCACCTGGAGCAGGCGGGCCTGTTTTGGGTGTCCACCGTCCGGGCCGACGGCCGTCCTCATGTCACGCCGGTGGTCGCGGTCTGGACGGACGGGGCGCTCTATTTCACCAGCGGCCGAAGTGAGCAGAAGTCGAGAAACCTGACTGTCAACGGGCACTGCGCCGTGACGACCGGGTGCAACACGTGGAATGAGGGCTTCGACCTCGTACTGCACGGCGACGCCGTAGTCGTGCGTGACCTGTCGCGGCTCCGGCAGGTGGCCGATGCCTTCCTGGCCAAGTACGGCAGCGACTGGGCCTTCGAGGTCGACGAGGACGGGACCTTTCGGGGTCAGGTGGTCGTCTACGAGGTGGTCCCGGTGCAGGCCCTGGGGTTCGGAAAGGGCCCCTTCAGCCACACCCGTTGGGATTTCGACGGTTGATCCGTGCCCGCCGTCGCGTCGTGAAGACACTCCGCCGCTACAGGCAGAGGCCGGGGAGGTCACGCCAAGTGTTGATTGAACCATTCTAGGATCAGTTCGGCCCGCATCACCCGATGCCGCGGAGAGCCTGAGCGGGAGAGCTCGTGGCTCTCGGCAGGAAAGCGGATCATGACAGGATCCCGACCCAGCAGCCGCAGAGCCACAAACAGCTCCTCGGATTGGCTGATGGGGCAGCGAAGATCCTGCTCCGAGTGAAGGATGAGCACCGGTGTGGTCATGTGCTCGACATAAGTGATCGGCGACTGACGCAAGTAGATCTCCGGCGCCTCCAGGTGGCTCTTCCCGACGCAGGCGCGGAAGCTGCCCGCGACGTCCGAGGTCTGCTCGAGGCTCAGGAGGTTGTTGCACGCCCGCTCCGAGCAGGCAGCCCCGAACCGGTCGCTGTGACCGATGATCCAGGACGTGAGGTAACCGCCGTAGGAGCCGCCAAGCACGCCGACCCGATCCGGGTCGATCCACGCGAAACGGCGCTCGGCCTCGTCGACACACGCCATGACATCTTCGAAATCGACCCCACCCCAGCCCGATCCGGGATCTACTTTCGCCTCCGGCCAGCGGACGGCTCGACCCCAGGCCTCGCTGTAGCCGGAGCTGCCCCGCGGGTTGCAGTACACCACCCCGAAGCCGGCACCGGCCTGGATCTGGAACTCGTCGAAGAACTTATTTCCATACTGGGTAAAGGGACCACCGTGAATGTTGAGCAGCGTCGGGTAACGATGCCCGGCTTCGGCGCCGGTCGGCGCGATAGCCCAGCACTCGACCTCGACCCCATCTGACGACCGGGCCACGTAGCGCTCCGGCCGGGCCAGCTCCAGTTCAGCGGCGAAGGCTTCGGTGAAGCTGGTGAGCCGCTGGCCTGACATCCCGACATAGACCTCCCCCAGGGTCACCGCGGTCGACGCCACGAACGCCAGCGTGTCGCCGGCAAGGTCCCATGAGGTGATCGTCTGCTCGCCACCGAGCAGCAGGGCGGCCCGATCCCGGTTGTCCGCGGTGGCCCGGTAAAGGTGGACATTGCCCGCGTCCTCAGCCGTAAACAGGATGCCGTCGCCATCCCACAGCGGCGGACGGAGGGCACCAAACGGGGCGCAACTGCGGTCCAGGCCGCCGGTGACCTCCACCAGGTCACCCGACGCCACATTCAGCACCGCAACCCGGGTATGGCGGGGATCATCGAGGGGTGTGGGGGTTCGCAGACAGGCCAGACGTTGGCCGTCCCCCGACCAGACGGGATGGCCGAACCGGGCAATCGTGTCGGTCAGGCGTTGAGGTTGGCCATCACCGTCAAGGCTGATCTGCCACACGTCGTTGGCCAGGTCGAGGTCCGACTGCTCGTGGCGAGCCGACACGAAGGCCAGACGTTGGCCATCCGGCGCCCAGGTCAGCTCGGAAGCATCGAAAGGACCCGCCGTCAGGGCCCGAGCGGGCCTCGAACCGTCGGCCCTCACGACGAAGATCCGGTTGGGCCGGTCCACCGTCCATCCGACCGTATCCTCCCGGAACAGCAGTCGGTCGATCCGCCGTGGCGGCATTTCGCTTTCCGCGACGGGCTGGTCCCGGGTGCCGTAGCGCGATTGGTCGCGGTCCCGAGCGACAAACGCCAGCCGGGTACCGTCCGGTGACCACTCCACCTCCGATATTTCCTCGTCCTGGGCGGCTACCCGCACCATCTGGCCGCCGACGGTAACGGGCATGACGACGATTTCGACCGTCGACGCCGTCGGGTCCAGCCTGTCCCGGTCGGACCTGCCTTCCCGGGTCGTGAAGGCCAGCCGGCGCCCGTCCGGCGACCACCGCGGCAGACCATCGCGACCATCGCCGGACGTAAAGGGATAGGCCGGCGAGGAGCCGTCGCTCGAGGCCATCCAGATCCGGCTGCGGTAAGTGTTGGCGTCGAGATCGACGGATATCACCGTGAACGCCACCCGGGCGCCGTCTGGAGAAACTCGAAGCTCGACGGCCTGGGTGATCAGACCAATGTCATTCGGGGTCATGCCGACCATAGACTCAACACCCTAGGCTGGCCGCCCGACTCTCCGATTGATCCGATTCCCCAGGACAGAACTACTACGGAGGTCCGATCAAGCACCATGTCAGCACATCGTCCGGCATCCGGACCTGGGCGACTCACCGGGGTGGTCGGGGTCGGATGGGCCGTGGGAGGTCAAGGATGGAGGGCGACACCGCGTGACGCCTGTCTCCACCGGGACCCAAACGAACGTAACGGGGGCACATTTGCTATGTTCCGCTGCCCCGGCGCCAATCGAGGGAGGGCGAGATGGCCGAACTGCGACACCATCAGGTGAAGACCGGCGGCGTGCAACTCCACGTTGTCGAGGCCGGCCCCGCGACCGGCCCTCCGATCGTGCTGGCGCACGGGTTCCCGGAGCTCTGGTACTCGTGGCGCTTCCAGATCGGTAGCTTGGCCGACGCCGGTTATCACGTGATCTGTCCCGACCAGCGCGGCTACGGCGACAGCACCGTTCCACCGAACGTTGAGGACTACGGCATCGGGCACCTCACCGACGACCTGCTCGACCTACTCGACCAATTCGATCACGACCAGGCCGTGTTCGTCGGACATGACTGGGGTGCGCTCATCGTGTGGGGCATGGCCCAGCTCCATCCGCGGCGGGCCCGCGCCATCTGCGCCATGAGCGTCCCCCTCTTCGCCCCAGCCGGCCCGCCCGTCGAGCATTTCGCAAAGGCCGGCGGACCGGACTTCTACGTGGTCCACTTCCAGCGCCCGGGGTTTGAACAAGAGTTCCTCGACGCGCAGGGTGGTATCCACGCCATGTTCCGCGGGCTAGCCACACCGCCGGAAGACCTGGAGCAGGTCACCAGGGATCCCGGCGGAACCAGTCGGACCCGGGCTGTACCTCTTCCCGCTTGGCTCACCGAGGACGACGTCAACTACTATGCGGAGAAATTCGAGAAAACGGGTCTCTTCGGCGGCATGAGCTACTACCGGAACCTGGATGCGAACTGGCGGCTCCTGAAAGACATCCCGTACAAGTCGATATCGATGCCGGTCCTGTTCATGACGGGCCGGCGCGACTTCGTCTACACGTCACCTTGGAACGCGGTTGCCGGCGTCGAACCCGGCACCAGTGCGGTCGACGCAATGACGCAGGTACTTCCCAATTTTCGTGGAGCCGTCCTTATCGAAGGTGCCGGTCACTGGAACCAGCAGGAAAAGGCGGACGACACCAATCGGGCGCTTCTCCGGTTCCTATCGGAGGTCAGCCCGGTCGACTAGCGACCACCCGAGTGTGCCTATTCCGGGCTCCAACTGCGAACACCGGCTTCGGGCAGGCGGCGCGGCCGACCCGTGTTGCAAGCAGGCGATGAAATCACCCGCACCGCGGGGCCCCTTCCTCTCCTCGAGTACCGAGGCGGCTGGCGTCGAGCCTGGCCCGGTCAGCCCAGGGCGGACTGCGAGAGCACGGCCAAACCTTCGCTGAGAGCGGCGTGCTGCTGCTCGGTGAGGCGGCCGCTTGCTCGCATCGACTCCAGCCGGGCGTGGACGCCCTGGACGTCGGCCGGAGTCAGATGAGATAGGTCGGCGGGCCCGAGTGCTTCCTGGATGGCCGCCTGTGCCCTGGCCTCAGCCGCCTCCATCTGCTGGCGACTGACCGCTCCCAAGCCCCGGATGTTGACCGACAGGTTTGCCCCATCCAGCGACATCGACCCCGTCGAGTCTCCGCGCTCGACGCCGACGAAAGCCGCTCCCGGTGCGTTCACTGGAGGCGGTTCGGCCGGGCCGGCGGCAGGTAACGGGGGTGGGCTGGCGAAGTTCCTGTCCGGCACCGGCGAAGGAGGCGCAGTGGGACTCGGGGTGCCGTCGACAAGGAACGACTGCAGCACCTGCCTGTAGACGGTCTCCAGTCCAATAGCAGTGGCCTGGGGGACCACCCGGGCGGACCCAGGCGCAGGGGTCTCGCCTCGAGCTGATTCTCCCGCGGGGCCAGTCTGGGTCCGCTTGCGTCGAAACACGGGTCTCCTTCCGAGCCGGGCGATCCACCTGATCATTGCCTCCCGGAGGAAGGACCGCCAAGACGGCCAGCGGAGCGCGGCGACCGTCTGCTTGGCAGAGACCAAACGCCGACGCAACAGTCCGGCGGCCCGTAGTGTCGACCGTCGACCGTCGACTGTCGACCGGCGATTAGCGACCGCCTGCGCATGCGCAGATTGACCTGGGCATCGCCTCCTTGCTTCAATCCGGCCCCAGAGTGTCGCAACAATGCTCCGACGGCCGGGTCATTCCGGCGATAAGTTAGCCGAATTCTGTACTTTCGCTCAGATCTTCCTGCTGTGGCTCTCCCCAGCGCTTTGACTGTGTCCGGCAACAGCAGACGGGGTCCTCAGTGGGAGGGGAAGGGATTGGCTCAGATGTCCGACGAAGTCGTCCTCCGAGCCGGCCGGTTCGGGGTCGTCGCGAGGATGGACTAAGGCCTGACGTCCACCAAATCGGAGGAAAATGCAATGAAGTTCGTGATCAAGTTCGTCGTTCGCAGGTCGGGAATGACCTTCGAGGAGTGTCTGGCCCACGACGGCGCCCTACTCACGGCATTCAGCAAATGGACTCCACCGGACGGCTTCACTATTCACCAGTTCGTGACCACGCTGGTGAACGACTCCGGTTACTTAGTCGTGGAAGCGACCGATTCGGCGGTCATCCTTTCGGTTCTGTCCAAGTTCCGGTTCTTTGACGACTTTGAGGTCATTCCGGTGGTTGATGTCAACCCTGCCCTGGTCGTAACGCTGAACGAAGCACTCGCCTGGGCCCGTGACTCAGCGACGACATCCTGAAAGGCCGATGGGTCGACTCCTGCAAGTTCGCGGTCGGTCGGCGTCTTCTGCGCGGGATGGCCGCCCGGTCCCGGAGGCTGTACGATGCTGGCGCGGCCTTGGACCGGCTCCGCCCACGGCCACAAGATCGCCTCGTTTCGCACAATCTCCCACAGTCTTCGGATCTGGGTCGAGGCATCCGCTAAAACCAGCTACGGCCATAGTGGCCAAGACCCACCGGGCAAATGGTAAATAGCCAGGCGACTATGACAAGGGCGGCGTCCCAGGGTGATGACAGTTAGGACTCCGGTTGTCCTGCTGGCCCAAGCTGATGATGAACACCGCGATGCCAAGCCCTATCCGGCCGCCAGGAAGGCCGAAGCGGGCCCGATCCGGTGTAGGTCATCACGTTCAGCGCGTTGACCGGTCAGAAGACCCAGAGCCGCGACCTGAACCGCCGGACTAACGGGCGTGAGCAGGATCGAACCGGTTGCCGATCGCGTACGCAGTCGTCTCGAGCGGCGAAGCGGTCATAGGATCGGTGGGCTGACCCCTCACCCAACGTTCGAGGATGACAACCGCAGACGAACCGAAGTACGCGGTGAGGAAGCCCTCGGGGCCCAGCGCACCGTACTGGCCCACATGGACCATCTCGTGGACGTACGTGTTCGGCTCCCAATTCCCCGAGCGCACAAAGACACAGTCATCGAGAGTCATGGCCCCTGCGCCGGAGTTGAGGTCGAGCACGAGGCCGCCGGAGTAATAGGACGGGTCTCGGGACCGGCCCAGACGGATCTGCTCCTTGTCGGACTCCGGGGTCGAATCCTCGGCCAGATAATGGTCGAGCCGGGTGATCCAATCGGCTTCGGGCGATATACGGCTCGCACTGGCTACGCAAGCCGACTTGAAGGCCCAAAACAGCTGGTCGATAACGCTGGGCAAACCAAGCAAGCCCGTGGGCAGGATCGGGATTGCCCAGTCCGCGAGGCTCTCCTGCTGCCCTTGAATGTCAGTCACCGCTCTTCTCGCTCCCGCTCCATTCGCCCGCTCCGAACGACAGGCTCAGAGTACAGGAGAACAGCGAGGTCGGATAGCCCCTGGCCGGATGTATGACCTTTCGGTCGGCGCGGAGCGGCATCCGGCGCTCCCGGGGGTCGTGTGCGCCACCATCCCGGTGAGGCCGATCGCATCGAAGACTTTGCCCACATCCCCGGACTCCGCTGCTCCAGTGGTCACGGTCGATTCTGGTCCCATCACCAGGATCGCGCCGATCGCGAGGCTCTGAGTCGTGCTCTGCCAACGCATGCGTTGGCGGAGTTGGCTCGGGTAGGTTCGCGGCACAACACCAAGGGAAAGAGAGCCTCCGATGAGCTGGGACTTCGAGACCGACGCAGAGTTCCAAGAGCAGCTGGACTGGATCCGGGCATTCGTGGCTGACGAGATCGATCCGCTGGAGTACATCGTCCCGCACCCCTATGACATGGCGGATCCGGTTCGCATGGAGCTGATTCCGCCCTTGCAGGAGAAAGTGAAGGCCCGGGGACTATGGGCGTGTCATCTCGGCCCGAACCTTGGCGGCCCGGGGTACGGCCAGGTGAAGTTGGCCTTGATGAACGAGCTTTTCGGGCGCACGGCGTCGGGACCTGTGGTCTTCGGGTGCCAGGCTCCCGACTCCGGAAACGCTGAGATCCTGGCCCACTATGGAACGCCAGAGCTCAAGAAGAAGTTCCTCGAACCGCTGATCGACGGCCGGCTGGTGTCGTGCTTCTCGATGACCGAGCCGCAGGGCGGGACCGACCCCACCCAGTTCAAAACGTCCGCCGTCCGGGACGGCGACGAGTGGGTCATCAACGGCGAGAAATGGTTCTCGTCACATGCCGCCCAGGCATCGTTTCTGATCTCCATGGTGGTGACCGATCCCGACAATCCTCCCCATCAGCGACTGTCGAGCATCGTGGTACCGACCGACACACCGGGCCTTGAATTCGTCCGTCACACCGGCATCTACGGGCAGGACGACGGCGAGGGCACCCACCCCTACCTGCGGTACAACGAAGTCCGGGTGCCCGTCGACCATCTGCTCGGTGAGCGCGGCGGCGGTTTCGTGGTGGCCCAGACCCGCCTGGGGGGCGGCCGCATCCACCATGCCATGCGAACCGTCGCTCGGATCAAGTGGGCCTTCGACACCATGTGCGAGAGAGCGATCTCCCGTACGACAACCCGGGGGGAGAACCTGGGCCGCCAGCAGCTGGTCCAGGAGATGATCGCAGAGTCGTGGGCGGAGATTGAGCAGTTCCGCCTGTTGGTTCTGCAGACAGCGTGGAAAATCGACCGGTACAGCGACTACAAGCGGGTGCGGGCGGACATCTCCGCGGTGAAGATGCTCATGCCCAAGGTGTACAACAACGTCATCTCGCGGGCCCTCCAGGTCCACGGCTCGCTCGGCCTGTCCAACGAGATGCCCTTCGGTGCCCTCCTGATCGACTCGTACCACGTTGGACTGGCCGACGGGGCGACCGAGATCCACAAGGTCACTGCGGCTCGGCAACTGATGAGCCAATACAAGCCGACCACCGAGCTGTTCCCGTCCTATCACCTGCCGTCGGTCAAGGCCGCTGCCCGGGCTCGCTACGCCGACGTGCTCGAGAAATACGGGCGGTGAGCGCCGACCGCGTTGACATCGCCGCAGTCCCGATCGCATCCAGGGGTGCTGACAACCGCACCCTCAACCTGGGCGTCTCCGACAAACCGGGCCGACGACTTCTTCCCAGGTCGAGTCCTCTCAGGCCATACAGCTGCCTTAAGGAAACTCGTCGTGGCCGACTCCGATAATGATCGCCGCGAAGGTCGCTGGCACGCTGCCACGGTTGTGCCAACGATGCTTCGTGCCGCTCTGGATGATGGTGTCGCCCGGCTTCATGGTCTTGGTGACCCCATCGTCTAGCTCGAGCGTGACCTCCCCGGACAGGACCACCTCGAGGTCGATAGTCGCGGTCCGGTGAAATCCCGGACCTTCGGGGAACTCGCCTTGATAATTTTGCCGCGCCGGCGGCGCCGACGATTGTTGTCCGGCCTGGGCGGCCGGGGTTTCCTCGCCGACCGGCGGCAGCGTAACGATGACGTAGCGGAACCCGCCGATCTTCGGGAACAACTCGTCTTCGTGGACCGGCCTGGAGCCGTCATCCGGGTACTGCAGACCTTTGAAGTCAGCTCCCCACACCCCGGTCACGCCGTCACCAAGCCCGATTTCCTCGTCGCTCGCGAATACGGCCTTCCCCGCGTCGTTATGCCCAGTGACCACACGGCGTACCATGACGGCCGACCTCCCTCTTGTTTGCTGACGGTCTCTTCGGCACCGATCGGATCGATCGCGTTGGTGGCGCCGACCCGGATGATAGTCGGTGATACCGCCCGACGCCTCGGGTCTCCGCCGGTCGCCAGAGTCCCAATCGGACCGATCTCTGCAACTCATCAGCCATCCCGGGGTCGCCACGCAAATGTCACCGAACGAAAGTGCTCGGCTTTGCTTCGGGTTGTCGCTATCTCACAAGGGCTCTGTCGCCACGGTCAGCGTCCACAGGGGCGACCATGGGTGCGATCGGGTGCGTAGAAGCACGATGACGCCCTCCGCCTCAAGGCGCGCTGGGTAGGCTCGGGCTCGATGAATACTGACGACCGAACGGGCCGATGGCGCTGAGCGCGCCGGCGTCGTTGCGGCGCACCCACCTGTGGTTCGAGTCCAACAGTGGCTGGTCTCCTCCGGATGTCGAAACGCTGGCCGACTGGATGGCCGACGGTCTCTGCCGGTGCCCCGACGACTGCCTGGTCGCTCCCACGGAGAGCTGTGAACATGGGCTGTCGTCATGGTGGCTGGTCCTGCAGACCCTGGATGAGCCGAGAGGGATGGCCCCACTCTGTCCCATCGTCGTCGTCCCCCATCCCGACCGTCTTGGCGCCGATCGACCCGACTATATCGACATCATGGAAGCCCACCATCAGGCTCTGGTCGACGGCGATGCCGGTTACCTGGACCCAACGTCGGGGTTGTTCGTACTGACGGCCCGTACCCTGTGGCAACGCGGTGGCTGCTGCGAGCAAGGCTGCCGCCACTGCCCCTTCCTCGCCCGATGAAGCTCCGTCTATGACCGCGAGTCGTGGAACTTCCCCGGACGCCAGTGTGCGAGGTCAACTGGCGGGGCGACATTGGCTGGACTGGCTGCTGGCGACTGGCGGTCCTCGTCTGACGCCGACCTGCTCCCCGCCGCTGCCGGTAAGCAGCAGGGGCACGTAGGCGTCGCGGGCATCGACCTAGCGCCAGGGGGTCGATCATGGGCTATTTCTGACCGTTCGCTCCAAGATCCCGAGTGTGGCGCGCAGGGCCGAGGCGGGGACGATCGGGAAGCGCTCCTTCAGGTCGCCGCTCACCTTCGACCAGTCGTAGTAGGACGTGACATTGGTGATCCCGTCCTCACCGAGGTCCAGGCGGTATCCATAGAAGTGCGGGATCGGGATATCGGGTCCGAGATTCCAGGCGATCTCCCGGTCGCGCTCGAAGACGATGATGTGAACAGTGACGTCGTACTTGCCGAGTGGGAGGTCGTTGAGGGACTCGCGGTCCATGTGGATGACGAACGTGTCGCCGACCTTCTCAGCCGGCTCGCCGGTGAAGTCCTGGAGCATGCCGGAGGCGTCAATGGCCACCTGGCCGGCCGGGCTGCGCAGGATGTCGAAGATGGCGGAGGGTGGTGCCGCGATGGGCCGGGTGACCTCGATGCGGTCAGACAGGAAGACGGTATCGGGCATCTGGGACTCCTCATGGACGTGAGTGGCTCGCCGACCACCCTCAGGGTGTTCGGTCCGACGAGCATCGCGTGCCGACACCGCGGCCCGCTGCCGCCAGGCGCGAGCCGGGGACGATGGAGGTGGAGGGCCGGCGGGCGGGTAGCGTGAAGGCATGGCAGATGTCGACTTCCACTTCGACGTGATGTGCCCGTGGGCATACCAGACCAGCAAGTGGATCCGCGAAGCTCGCACGGTCAGGGACATCACAGTGCACTGGCGGTTCTTTTCCCTCGAGGAGGTCAACCGGCAAGAGGGCAAGAAGCACCCGTGGGAGCGGCAGTGGTCCTATGGCTGGTCCATGCTGCGGGTGGCGGCGCTGCTGCGGCGGGAGCCCGACGGCAACGACGTGGTCGACCGCTTCTACCAGGTCGCTGGCCGCATGCTGCACGAGCAGGGGGAAAAGGTGCATACCCCCGATGGGGTGGGAGAGGTGTTACGCCAGATCGGCCGAGACCGGGGCCTGGTCCGCCAGGCTCTGGCCGATGGTACGACCGACGACGACGTGCGAGCTGACCACGAACGGGTGCTCGCCCTCGGCGGCTACGGCGTCCCGACGCTGGTGCTTGACGCAGCCACGACCCTGTTCGGCCCGGTGATCACACCGGCGCCGGCGGGCGAGGCCGCCGGCCGGTTGTGGGACGCGGTGGCGGCATGGGCGGAGTTCCCCCACCTCTATGAGCTCCGCCGCCCCAAGGTGGAGGCGGACTGGAAGCACATCGAGACCAGCTTCAGTCCGTACCTGAACGCCCGCGACTGGCAAACGATTCAGACCCCCGTCGCCTGAGCCCTGGATCGAACCCGCCCGGGGTCGTCGACGCGGGCGCCATGAGAAACCGCCACGCCGCCTCCGTCGTCGCCGATCACCGTCACCGCCAGTGGACCGATGTCCCACTTGTGGTTTCTAGGTGAAGGCTCAGAATAGTCCGGCCGAGGACAAGGCCGATCAGACCGACCGCTGCCATTCCAGTGGAGGGACCCGAAGCAAAAATCGGTGGGGATATCCCCCGGCCGGAGGTGGGGTTAGCCCCACCTCCGAGACGCCGACTAGCGGTATTCCCGCCTGCGAGGCACTTCGTTACTCTTTCCCATCATGATCACCGCTCACTCGTTGACCAAGCGCTTCGGGGCCACGACGGCGGTCGACCACCTGACATTCGAGGTGCCGCCCGGTGTGGTCACCGGGTTTTTGGGGCCAAACGGTTCGGGCAAGTCGACCACCATGCGCATGATCATGGGCCTGGACGTGCCGACGTCGGGTTCGGCCTTGATCGATGGCAAGCCTTTCTGCGACTTGACCTGGCCGCTACGAGAGGTGGCCGGCCTGCTCGACGCCAAGGCCTTCCATCCTGCTCGCACGGCCCGCAGCCACCTGCGGTGGTTGGCGCTCACCAACGACATCCCTCTTCGCCGGGTGGATGCGGTCCTTGACCAGGTCGGCCTCACCTCGGTGGCCAACCGGCGGGCCGGAAAGTTCTCGCTGGGCATGACCCAGCGACTCGGGATAGCCGCGACGCTTCTTGGCGATCCCGCCATCCTGCTCTTCGATGAGCCGGTCAACGGCCTCGACCCAGAAGGGATCCGCTGGGTCCGCCACTTCTTGCGGGATCTGGCCGCCGAAGGCCGAACGGTGTTCGTGTCGAGCCATCTCATCAGTGAGATGGCCCAGACCGCTGACCGCCTCGTCGTCATCGGCCGGGGCCGCCTGATTGCCGAAACCAGCGTCGCCGACTTCATCGCCCGCAGCGGTCGAGCTGCGGTCAAGCTGGTCACGCCGGACGCCGCCGCCTTTACCGCCACCCTCACCGCGGCCGGAGGCAAGGTCGGAGCCGACGACGCCGGCGTGCTCACCATCGAGGGTCTGACAGCCCCCCAGATCGGTGACCTCGCGGCCAGGGACGGCCTGCGCGTCCACGAGTTGGTCCCGATGACCGCGTCATTGGAGGACGCGTTCATGGAACTGACCCAAAACGACGTGGAGTACCGCCCCTCTACGTCCGCCGGGGTGGGCGCAACAGGTGACAGCGGGGTTTCACCGTCAGCGCCCGCCCCGAAAGCCGCCATCGGAGCAGACAGGACGTGACCGTGACCCAGGCCATCCCCACCGCCCCGCCAGGGCACTACCGCCTGAAAAATGTGATCCGATCGGAAGCGGTCAAGATGGTGACCCTCCCCTCCACTGCCATCACCGTCGGCATCACCGTCATCGCCGCCTTACTGATTACCGGGCTCGTATCGCACGCCGCACTGGGCCACTCCCCCGGCTTTTACGTGGGCTTCGATCCTACCCAGACCAGCCTGACCGGCATGATCGCGGCCGGTCTGACCGGCGGCGTCTTTGGGGCCCTCATCATCACCGGCGAGTACTCCAGCGGCACCATTCGCGCTTCGCTCGCCGCCACCCCCCGCCGGCCCGTGCTGATCACCGCCAAGATAGGAGTCACTGCCGCGGCCGTCATTGTTTTCTGCGAGATACTGAGCTTCGCCTGCTTCTTCCTCGGCCAAGCCATCCTCGCCGGCCAGCCGACACCGTCGGCTATCCAGTTGCAGCAAAGCGGCCAAGGGCCCGTCGGCCCCGGAGGCAGCGCTCTCATCAACCACCTGAGCACCCACGCCGGGCTCGGTTCGCCCGGAGCTCTCAGGGCCGTATGGATGACCGGGCTTTTCATCGCTCTGCTGGCCCTCATGTCGTTCGGCCTCGGACTCATCTTCCGCAGCACTGCCGGCGCCATCGCCGGCTTCGCCGGCGTGACCTTCGTTCTCCCGCTCGTCATGCGGGGAATCTCCGAACATCTCGACCGGTACATGCCGGTCAACATCCTGGTCAACTCGGTGATGAGCACCGGCCCCCGGGGCGGACCCTACGCACCTCTATCCCCACCGGTCGGGCTACTGGTAATGGCGCTATATGCCATAGTCGCTGTCGGCGTCGGAATCGCGCTGTTCACCAAGCGAGACGCCTGAGCGACAGGGTCAATCCTGGGCCACCTCCGGTAGCCGTCCTTGTGGGCGGGCGCCTGATCCGCCGAGCACGAACTGGAGCCCTTGTCCGCGTGGTTACCGCCGCCAAAAGAGTAGGTGCGTAACGCCGCTGGGGCTGGGCACGGACTCGAGGTGGAACCGGTCGAGCAGGTCCTCAGGGGAGGTCCAGAGGCGCTCCCCTCGGCCGATTTCGACCGGCGCGACGGCGACGTGGATGGTGTCGATGAGACCCGCCTCGAGGAACTGCCGAACAGTGGCGACGCCGCCCCCAACCCGTACGTCCTTCCCCAGCGCGGCGTCCTGGGCTTGGCGCAACGCCTCCGCAGGCGTCGCATCGAGGAAATGGAACGTGGTATCGGCCAGCGTGAAGCTGGGCCGGGGATGGTGGGTGAGAACAAACACGGGGGTGTGGAAGGGCGGAGTGTCTCCCCACCAGCCCTTCCAGTCGAGGTTCTCCCACGAGCCACGCTGCGGCCCGAACTTGTTGCGGCCCATGATCTCGGCACCGATGTTCCTCGCGAAGTCGCGAGTGAAGTAGTCGTCCAGCCCTCGGGATCCACCGGGCTCGCTTCGGTTCGGCCAGCTCGCGGTGGCGCCCGCCCAGGAGACCAGGTCCGCCGGGAGGCAGGCAACCCGACCACCTCGGCGGTCGGCATGTCCGAAGGGCGCCTCAAGGCTCTGCCCTTCGCCAGCGCCGAACCCGTCCATCGATACGCAGAAGTTCTGCACCCGCAGCAGTTGAGACATTCCTCGGTCCTTTCTCGGTGTGTGCGTACGAAACCCCGGTCGACGTCACGTCGCGTCTCCCGGCGGGGCGAGGCCCATGCCGGCCTCCGTGGGATTTCAGGCGACCCCGAGGTGGCGAGCGAGCTTGTGCATCGTCTGGAGACCGAGCTCGACCGCACCGAAGCCGATGGTTGCATTGCGCCGTTCGACGGTTGGGTGGAGTTGTCGCAGCGTCAACACCGTCTTTCCATCGGCTTGTTCGTCGAGGGTGATCGTTACCCGGAAGCGCGCTGGGTCATCGTCGGCGTCGGAGCCGTGATCGAGGACCAGCCTTTCGCCTGGAACGATCTCAAGGTATTCGAAGCGATTGGTGAACACGGTGCCGTCCCCGGAGATCATGTCGAAGCGCGCTCGGCCGCCCGGGCGCACGTCCATCTCTCGGACCGTGCACGTGAAGCCCTCGGGGCCGAACCATTGGCAGAAGGCATCTGCATCGGTCCAGGCGGCAAAGACCGCTTCACGACCGGCGTCAAGAACTCGAACGAGGACGATCTCACGGTCGAGAGCCCACGTCGTCGGGTCGGTGATGGCCGGCGTATTGCTCATGGTTTCTCCAGTATCGGTGCGGATGCGCTTCGGTCCGACGTGCGCCGGAGGTGCGCATCGAGGCGGTCGAGACGGTGCTCCCATGCACCTCGGGTGTGCTCGGCCCATGCCGCGATCTCGACGAGAGGCTCCGGCCGTAGCCGGCACGGCCGTCGCTGTCCATCTCGGCCGCGACTGATCAGACCGGCCTGCTCCAGGACTCTCAGATGGCGGGAGATGGCCGGGAGGCTGATCGGGAAGGGTTCGGCCAACTCGAGCACGGTTGCGTCGCCGTCGGCCAGCCGACGCACGATCGAGCGCCGGGTGGGGTCCGACAGGGCGGCGAAGACGTCGTCGAACCGATCGGGAGCCGTTACGGGCAACGTTGCTGTCCATCCGGCTGATACTTCACAGGTTGGTTATTTAACAGAGTATCTAAATAATGTCAAGGGGGTTCCGACCCGGGACCCTCACCTTGGCCGGGTGGTTGCGCTCTCGGCCCAGACCGCCTGAGCCGCTCCAATCCAGGTCGGCGAAGGAGTCCGCCGGAGGCGGGCGTCGGGTGGAGCTGCGGCCGTCGTTGCATCTGGTGGCATCTGGTCCACACCAGGCTGGGCATGAGACGATCGGACTCGGTACTCTTTGAGCGGGAGCACGATTGGCTCGCCGGCCTCACCGGCGGGTTACACCCGCTTGAGTTCGAGTACAGGAATGGTGCGGACTCCAGCAGTTTGGCGTGCGTACTCGGCGAAACCTGGGTAGCGCCGTGCTTGTTCGGCGTAGATGCGGTCGCGTTCAGCGCCGATCAATTCTCGGACGGTCACCCTGTATGTCTCGGTTCCACGTTCGACGCTGCTGTTACCGGCGGCGGTCAAGTTGCGGTACCAGTCCGGGTTGGTGGGTGCTCCAGCCTTGGTTGCGAAGACGTAGATGATGTCCGGCTCGGTGTCGTTCGGGAGGTACATCGTGGGGTTGACGTACTCCCGCCCACTTTTCCGGCCGCGGTGATGCACCAGGACCATCGGAGCGCCCGAGAAGTTCCCGCCAACTCTGCCCTCGTTGGCCCGGAACTCCGCGATGGTCTTCGCATTCCAGTCAAGCGGGTCGCTCATATCGAACTCCTGTCGTTGTCATGCCGGGGCGTGCTGGGATGGGTGTTGGAAGGTTCGACGGCCGTTCCGGCGATCAGGCCTTCGACCTGGTACTTCCCGGTAGGGTGCGTGATTCGTACCCGCGGCCCAGTGCGGTCGGGGCAGCGCGTTGGCCTTGCGCTAGGCGGCGACGGGTTCGGCGCCGGCGAGGTGCGCCGACAGGAGGTGTCCGGCTCGGTCCAGGGCGACGGCCGCTTCGTCGAGGATGGGGTAATAGGCCTGGAAGACGTGCGGCACCCCGGGGGTGATGTCAAGGGTGACCGCGACGTCGGCGGTGGCGGCCTGTCGGGCGAGGCGGATGGCGTCGTCGAGGAGAACCTCGTGGGTTCCGGCCTGGATGATCAGGGGCGGCAGGCCGGACAGGTCGGCGAAGACGGGGCTGATCAGGCTAAGAGCGGGGTCTTGTCCCGCCGTGTAGTCGGGGACCCGGGATTGGAGGTTTTCCCGGCTGAGCAGCGGGTCGGCGGCGGCCTTGGTCTCCATGGTCGCGCCAGCGAGGGTCAGGTCGGCGTACGGCGACATGATGAAGGCCGCGGCCGGCAGCGGCAGCCGGTGATCGCGGGCGTTGACCAAGGTGGCGATGGCGAGGCCGCCGCCGGCGGACTCACCGGCGAAGGCGATGTCCGCCGGGTCGGTGCCGGCCAGCAGGAGGGCCTGGTAGGCGGCCAGAGCATCGTCGACCGCGGCCGGATACGGGTGCTCGGGCGCCAGACGATAGTCCACGGAGATGACCCTGGCGCGGGTCCGCCGACCGACCTGGGCGGCCAGGCCCGCGGCCTGGAAGGCGTCCCCCAGGACGTACACGCCCCCGTGGAAGTACAAGACGACATGGCGGGGTTCGATTCCGGCGACCGTGACCTCGGCGGTCGGGACTCCGCCGAGTGCGCCGGCGGTCACGGTCACGTCGCCGGGCAGCGGCTGCGCCGATGTCAGCTCCCGAAGTCGTCGCCGCAGGTCGCTGACGTCGCTATCGGCGGGGAAGGCTGACTGCCGCAGGATTGCGTCGAGCGTCTCTCGCTGTTCGGTGCTCACGGAGGGGTCTCCTTTCGCTTCGAAGTCGCCCGGCAGACCCCCGGGCGGCCTCGTCCATGTCAAACCCGCGGCTGCAAACTCTCCGGTTGGGAGCCGGGTCACTACCAGGCTTGCCGCCAGGCAGGTGAGGAGGCGTCACCGGATCCCGGTGATTTGCGCCACCGAAGCACCCCCGTTGGCCGGCAGGTGTCGCTGCCGACCGCGACCCAGCCGGGCTGCCTGCGAACTCGAAGTCGTCTCCTGGGTCCAAACGGACCTATCGGAAGCCTCTAGGAGATCTTCGCCGGCTTGGGTGGCGGCGGGTTCGCATCGCGCACCCGAATCGCTGGTGCCTTCCGCCGCGTAAGGGTGACGGCCTGAAAGGTGCGGTACGCGCCGGTGGCGCCGAGGAGAACGAGGCCGACGAGTTCCACGACCAGAGCCGGGGTGGCCCAGGGGACGCCCAGTCCGTCGTGAATGCCGAGGAATCCGGCGGTGGCGCTGAGTATGAGGCCGAGAGCGCTGGCCGCCATGTAGATCGCTCCTCCGATCACCAATCCCAGCTGCCGTCCGACGGCCAGGGTCGGGGCTAGCGCCAGACCGGCGATGGCCTGGGCGAGAAAGAGAGGACCGAGCCGGGGTACCTCGCGGTATCCGGCCAGCCACAGGTGTAGGTGGATGACCGCGGTGGAGCCCACCAAGGCGGCGCCGGCCAGGGTCGCCGCGGTGGCGATCCGGCTGATCGTGGGGGACGACCCGGCCGGATAGTTGCGAAGCCGGAGAAGTCTCAGGGCTGCCTTAAGACGTGAATCGTTGGGGTGACGCGGTGGCGCCGACGCCGGGTGACCCGGGTCGTTCACCTGCGTGTTGCTATGCATTGGAGCGGTTCCTTTCGTGGGGTCCGGACCCGTCGAGCCCGGAGATAGTGCATGGACTCTCGATGACGAACCGGTCCGAAGGATTCGCACGAAACGAGGTGCCGGCCTGCTCATCGAACAAGCGCTCCACGGTCTCGTGCCCATCAGCCCAGTGCACCCGTTTCCGATGACGCGTACGCACAGGTTCGATCTCAACTTTCGTCGCCCGCGGCGGCCCTAGCGGTTTCCCGAAATCCATCTCGGTCCCATCCTCTGACAGGCAAGCCCCTGATGGAATCCGGGCAACGCGTAGTTGACATGCCTCGCGGCGCTGAGTGCACGGCCGTTACCCGATCACCGACAACCCTGGTCGAGATGTACGCACCTGCGTGATGGCAAAGCCAGCCTGTGCGTTCCAATACTGAAGGCGAAGACTTCAGAGTGAGGAACAACAATATGCCTACAACTCATCCACGCTTCTCCCGGTCAACCAGCGCCGGAGGCAAGAGACCTTCCATCTTGCTGGGCGCCGCCGCATTCGGACTCCTGGCCGGACTGGCTGCCAGCGGCTGCGCCAGCAGCAACGCCAGCCCGGCTTCGGCGCCGCCGTCTACAGTCAACGGGCCAGCACCCACGGTCGACGTTGCCCAGACGGGTCTCGGAAGCATCCTCGTCGACTCGCAGGGCCGCACCCTCTACCTCTTCCAGAAGGACTCCGGGACGACCAGCGCCTGCACCGGCGCCTGCGCCGCCGCCTGGCCCCCATTGCGAGTCACCGGCCGGCCCACCGCCGGTAGCGGGACGACCGCCTCGCTACTCCAGACCGCCACCCGCTCCGACGGCAATCCACAAGTCACCTACAACGGCCACCCGCTCTACCTCTACGTCGGCGACCAGAAGACCGGGGACACCAATGGGCAGGGCGTCACCGCCTTCGGCGGCGGCTGGTACACCCTAACTCCCGCCGGCACCCAGATCACCACGAGTCCGAATGCATCAAGCTCAAGCAACGGCTACTAGTCGGACACCCCCACGGGCCTGGAGTGGCCGACCTCACCGAATAGGCAAGAGGCTGCACTCACGAGGCCTGAACAAAAGGGTTCCGGATGGTCCCTGGTCAGCGACCGTCGTACGATCGCGTCGCCTCGGCCGCGACTCTTCGGGCACCACACTGGCGGGCGCGGCGGGTTCCGCGGCTGCCAATGCCAACAGCAGGCGAGGGCCGGGAGCCAGGTGCCCAAGCCGGCGCCCAAACAGTTGCTGCAGCGAACCGGCCGCTGGCAAGGGGTCCGCAAGAACCACCACCCCGGCCAGCTGCTCCGGTGTCAATTCGCGAGCCATTTCGATAAGGGCTAAAGGATTGCCGTCACCCTGCTCCAACAGCCGAGCCCGAGTGCCCGGACTCAACACCCCGCTCGCGGCGGTGGAAAGCAGCCTGCCCGCGTCGCGGTCATCGAGACGACCGATGGCCAGTTCCGGCACCGCCGACAACCAGGCCGGACCGCCGTCGACACTGCTGGTGGCGAAGAGCATCACTACCCCTTCGGCCTGAAGACGGCGAGCGGCGAACCCCAGCACGGTGCCTGATTCCGCATCCACCCAGTGAGCGTCGTCAATAACCGTGAGCAGCGGGGCATCAGCCGCGCTCTCCGCGAGCAACGTCAGCACGGCGAGACCGACAAGAAAACGATCCGGAGGGGGCCCAGCCATCAAACCCAAAGTGGAAAGCAGGGCGTCGCGCTGCCGCGGGGGTAACCGCTCGACTGAGCCCGGAAAAAACTGGAGTAGGCGATGCAACGCTGCGTAGCCGATGGGCGCTTCAGCCTCTAAACCGACGATCTTGGCTGCCATCATGCCGCGCCTAACAGCCAGGTCGTGCACCTCCTCAAGCAGCGCAGTCTTTCCAATACCCTGGACGCCCCGAAGCACGATGGCGGCACTGTCCCCTGCTTGAGTACCGTCGAGGAGGACGGTCAGCACCTCCAACTCTGACTTCCTGTCGATTATCAGCACGCGAAACCTTGGCCTCTTCCGGGACAGCGCACATCAGACGCCAAAGAGACTACACACCGGCCGGCCCGGGCACCCGTCCTCGAACGTCACGGACCCTCGACCAATAGACATCCGAGGGCGGATAGCCCCGAACAGCAGTCCCGACAGCACGCCGACGGAGGCCGCCGATTCCGGCTAGCTGCAATGCCGTCGAACCGATCCGCGCGGCATAGTGGACGAGCTATGGCCCTGCGCGCTCTGATCGTGGACGACAACGCCGAGTTCCTCACCACCGCCCGTCGGTTGTTGGAGCGAGAGGGAATCGCGGTCGTGGCCGTAGCGACCACCGGTGAAGAAGCGTTGCGTCGAACCAGGGAACACAACCCCGATGTGATAGTCCTCGACGTCGACCTGGGCGACGAGAGCGGCTTCGACCTGGCCGAGCGTCTCGGCCCGGGGCCCCGGGGACGGCGTCGAGTAGTGCTGATCTCGGCCTATCCCGAGGAAGACCTCGTGGACCTGGTCACCACCAGCGCCGCGATCGGTTTCGTATCCAAATCCCGGCTTTCCGCTAAGGCCATCACCGACCTGCTCGACGACGGCGAACAAGGACACGGCGGAACGCGATTGCGTTAGCGGGTCTCCACGAAACCGCAGGCCGGGCTTTGAAGAGTTCCTGCACTAACGACGAGTCCACTATCGAAAGGCCGGGCTGGCCAAATCGAAGTTGCCGGCGGTCGACGGATGTCGTTGATAGTGGTGCGTTCCCGCTAGCCCCCAGGGCCATACACCGGCTGGCCTCCAGTGAGATCTGGTGCTGTCGTCGATGTCATCGTTGGGCCGATAGGTGATCATCGAAGGCATGGACCGAGACGACGCTGGAGGATGGCATGACCGCGACGACCCGTGAGCTCGGACCCGACCATCGTGGCGGGGGGCCCCCGCCGTTGAACGACCCGCCGAAATCGATGCACGCCACCACGGTCGCCCGCAGATGCCCGACCGGCGGGCAGTCGCCGGGGCGACGGCCTGACCGCCGCGGTACTGATGGCCGTCATGCTGGGCGGCCCGTTGCCCATCCCGCTCTACGCCCTTTACGAATTGAAGCTGGGTTTCGGGCCAAGACCATCGCCCAACCCGAGCGGGCCTCTCGGTGGCGCGTCCAGACGGTGATCGTGGAGCCGCCATGGACTGCACAATTCTCGCTCGGCTACCGTGAACCAGCCGCCCGGGGTCGTGCTGAGGCAGATGACCACGGAGCGGACCGATGCGACTGATGCTCTCCCCTGTCGCCCTCCAGACACCCGGGCTGTTTGACCTGCCGTGGGCCAAGCCCCTGGAGGAATGGACCGACGGGGCAGTCGTGCCGCAGCGGCGCACTGGGCGACACCGGCGCGTAATCCGCTTGGTGGAGGACGGCGGTGAGGTGTGGGGCATCAAGGAGCTCCCCCAACGATTGGCCTGGCGCGAGTACCGGCTTCTGGGCCAGTTGGCCGACCTCGGAATCCCGTCAGAATCGGTCCAAGGGGTCGTGGTCGACCGAGCACCCGGAGTCGACGCCGCGCTGGTCACGCGCCACTTGAAGTACTCCTCCACCTACCAGGACCTCTACCGCGACCCGCGCTGCCTCCACCACCATGACCGGCTGCTCGGCGCCTTCGTCGAACTACTGGTTCGTCTTCATCTGGCCGGCTTCTACTGGGGCGACGGCTCGCTGTCCAACACGTTGTTCCGCGCTGACGCGGGCGAGTTGGCCGCCTATCTCGTGGCCGCCGAGACCACAGAACTGCACCCCAACCTGTCCGACGGCCAACGGCGCACCGACGTGTCACAGACCTGCGAACGGGTAACCGGCGAGCTGCGAGACCTGCAAGCAGGGGTTCTCCTGGGCGCCGACCTCGACCCGGTCGAGGTCGGCTTCGACATCGAGCGCCGCTACCAACGGCTATGGGAGGACCTCACCGGAGAGTGGATCATCCATCCCGGTGAACAAAGCCAGCGGGTCTGCGAGCGCCTGCGCCGTCTCAACCAGCTCGGCTTCGACGCCAAGCAGGTCGAGCTCGCCACTGCCGGACCGGATCGAACTCGGCTGATGGTAACCGCCCAACCCGGTCAACCGCGCCAGGACCGCGAGCTGCTTTACCAGCGCACCCGTCTCGTCGCCCAGCCCCACCAAGCTCGACACCTCCTCGACGACCTGTCGACATTTCGTGTCGGCCTGGAAGCCAAAATCGGGCGACCGGTATCGGACGTCGTGGCCGCCAACCAATGGCTGGACGAGGTGTACGACCCAGTTGCCTCCAGCATCCCGGCCAACCTTCGTGACGACCTCGACCCGGTCGAGGTCCTCAACGACGTGATCGAACGCCACCGCATCCTTTCCGCGACACCCGGCCACGAAATAGGCATAAAGGCCGCCGCTGCCACCTACTTCGCCGAGCTGCAGCCGCAGGTGCCGGGCCGTCTCACCGCCTGTGGCCGCCACCCATCAGTCCGGGACCATGGTGAGCTTCCAGCGGAGACCGCACCGCCGAGAAGTCCGCCAGACGCTGATCGCCACAGCCGCCAACCATCGGCGAAGAGACGTCACGGCGCTCAACTCGCCAAAGCCTGACGAGGGGGGGTCAGCCCCACCCGCCCCCGGTTCGGAACCACCCATTTCAGGTGTTCGCTTCCAGCCGGATCAACCGTTCGGATTCGCCGGAACGCACAACTGAGTCAGGGGAGACTTTCATGTGGTGTTGGGAATTTCCACGACGATCGATGTCCCTCCGCCGGCGGGGCTACTCAGCGACATCGTCCCGTTGAGTGCCTCGACCCGATCTCGCAGTCCGAGAAGCCCTGAGCCTCGTGACGGGTCGGCCCCGCCGACGCCGTCGTCGTAAACCGAGAAGCGAGCTCCTCCCTCGGTCGTCTTAACGTGCACCATCGCGACCGAGGCCTGACCGTGCTTCGCAACGTTGGTGAGCGCCTCTGCGACCATGTAGTAGATGGCGACCTCAATGCGCTCGACCGGGCGTGCGGACAGCTGGACCTCTACTTCGACGGGAAGCGGCGCCCGGCGGGCGAGCGCCTTGAGCGCCGGCCCGAGCCCCCCTTGGGACAGCACTGCCGGGTGGATGCCCCGGGACAACTCGCGCAGCTCGTCGAGGACAGCCTCCACCCCTGCCGCAACCTCGCCGATGTCGGCGTGCAGCTCCCTCAGCTCGGTGGGAACGGTGGAGGCCAACGACCGCAGCTTGAGGGCCAAGGTCACCAACTGCTGCTGGGCGCCGTCGTGAAGATCGCGCTCGATACGCCGGCGGGCTTCGTCGCCCGCCGCTACTACTCGAGCACGAGAAGCAACCAACTCGGCGCGGCTCTCGGCATTCGCGATGGCGGCAGCGACAAGGTCGGTGAACTCTGCGATGCGCTCCTCAGCTTCCGACGAGGCCTCTCGACGGTCGGTCCACCCGGCGGCCGTCATCCCCCAAACCCGGTCATCGACCACGATCGGCGCGGCCACGACGCACTGCACCCCGAGCGAACGAGCCTTGGCGGCGATCTGCCCTGGTGTGTCGTCGTAGCTCATCCAGGCCGGCTGGCCAAGACGCTGAACCACCGAGGCCAGGTCGTCACCTTCGAGGGTGAGCCGCGTGCCGAGCCGAGACAGCAGCGTGGAGGGGAAGCCAGCGAGGTGGGTCAACGTGCCGTCAGGCTCGTAATGGCCGATCACCGAGGTATCCGCCTCCAGCAGGCTCGCGACCTCGGCGGCCACTGCGTCAAAGACTTCCGTCGGCTCAGCCCGGTGGGCCACCAAGGTCGCCACTCTGCGCAGCGCCGCTTGCCCTTTCCGGGCACGACTGTCGGTCACGTCCCGTGCCCCGGCGGCGACCAAGCCTTCGGACGGACCCGGCCGGGTGTTCCACTGCAACCACCGAATAGAGCCGTCGCGGCAGATATAGCGGTTCTCGAACTGGTGGATCTCCTCTCGGCCGAGCACATCTATCGTCTGCCGCGTCTGCTCCACATCCTCGGGATGCACGAAATCGAGGAATGGGCGTGACACCAGCTCCTCGGACGTGTACCCCAGAGTGCGTTCGAATGCCGGATTTACCCACTTGAAGTACCCGTCGGCAGACGCGATACAGAGCAGGTCCAGCGATAGGTTGAACAGGTCGTCCAGCCCCAGCACAGGCGACCCATCTCCGCTCGCACCGGGTACCAGGGCGTCGCCCACGCCCAAATGGTAGCTCCTCGCCCGCGTGCAGAATCGGGCGACCAGGCATTCCGGCGTCGAGCGGTCGGCGCTGGCAACGCTCACCGATCTCAACACCTTCACCGCCAGACCCCACGGCGCTCCCAGGAACGGGGGGTACTTTCGGAACAACTTGCCCGGCTATCTGGAGCGCCATCGTGGGCGATTCGGACCAACCAACCCCGACGACACCCGTACCGGTGGCCCCGTACCGGGCGCCACCCCAGAGCCGTCGGCTGCTGGCAGCTCCGGTGGCACCGGCGCCACGCGCCGATCGCCATTAGGGGCCGATCCGGGCTGGTGGTGACTATCGCGGCACGGGCTGCGCCTGATGGTCGATAATCGCGGGATGCCAACGGCTTCACGGGCGGTCGGGATGAGCCCCAATCAGCGCGCCCCTCGGGTGGTGCTGGCCGACGACGACATCCTGCTGCGTGAAGGCCTGGCCAGCCTGCTCGGAGGTTCGGGGTTCGACGTGGTCGGCCAAGCAGGCGATGGGGTCGAGTTGCTCGCCCTGGTCCGTTCTCTCAACCCCGAGGTGGCGATCATCGACATCCGGATGCCACCGGCGCACGCCACCGAGGGTCTCGACGCGGCGAGGGTAATTCGCCACGAACGGCCCGATACGGCCATCATCGTCCTGTCCGCCCATGTCGAGGTGGACGAGGCGATGGAGCTGTTGGCTGGTGGGGAGGGCGTCGGCTACCTGCTGAAGAGTCGAGTGACCAACGTGGCGGAGTTCATCGAGACGGTCCGGCGGATCACTGCCGGCGCCTCGGTGGTGGACCCGTCATTGGTGCAGGAGCTCGTCTCGGCTCGCCGGCGGCGTGATCCGCTCGATGTTCTGTCGCCACGTGAACGTGAGGTGCTGGCCTTGATGGCCGAGGGGGCATCGAACGCCGGCATCGCCCGTCGCCTCTTCGTCTCGGAGGGCACGATCGAGAAGCACGTCCGCAGCATCCTCACCAAGCTGGACCTGCCCGAGAGCGAAACAGACCATCGGCGGGTGTTGGCCGTGCTGCGGTTCCTGGAGGCCCGCTAACAGAATCGCGTTCCGTCGGCTCGGTCGCCACGGTCGAGCAGCTCGGCAATGAGGTTGGCGGAGAGCCGCGACTTGGACCCGAAACCGATCGCCGCACCGGCGTCGGTGAGAATCCTCGAGGTCCGCCTCGGCGTCGGCCGAGATCACGATCACCGGCGTCGAAAGGGACGGCGCCACCGTGGTCGCGCCGGCTCAGGTCGGCAACATTGCAGCTAGCCGGAAAGGCGGTACCCCCGCAGACCTAACCCCAAGAGTGGTGCTGGTGGCGAAGACTCAAGTCGCATTTCGTGCGACCGTGATCAGAGCCGCGGTCCGGCCGGAGTTTGCGGTGCGGACCCCATCGAAGCGAAGCGAGGTAATAGCATGCGATACACACGACTCGGCCAAACTGGTCTGGAGGTTTCCGTGTTGGCCTTGGGGACCTGGGCGTTTGGAGGTGACTGGGGGTCCTTCGACAGGGCCGAGGCCGACAGCGCCATCGCTCTTGCCCTGGAGCAGGGCATCACTCTGTTTGACACCGCCCAGGGTTACGGTTTCGGGGTCGCGGAACGGCTGCTGGGTGAAAGCCTGTGGAAGCGGGTGCGCCGCGACAAAGTGATCGTGGCCACCAAGGGCGGCCTGCGCATGGACGGGGGCACCTTGGTCCGTGACGCCAGCGCCGGTTGGCTGCGGGCGGGTGTCGAGGCCAGTCTGCGGAACCTGGGCACCGACTACATCGATCTCTACCAGGTGCACTGGCCGGATCCGTCCACCCCGGCCGAGGAGACCGCTGCCGCCCTCGCCCACCTGGTCAGCGAAGGCAAGATTCGCCACGTCGGCGTGTCCAACTACGACGCCAAACAGATCGACGAGCTAAGCCACTATCGCCAGGTCGAGACCGTACAACCGCCATACCACATGTTCCGACGCGACATCGAGGTCGAGACCTTGCCCTACGCGGCGGCCAACGATATCGGCGTGTTGGCCTACGGCCCGCTGGCCCACGGGCTGCTCGCCGGGCGCATGACCACCGCAACCACCTTTCCGGCTGACGACTGGCGCAGCCACAGCCCCGACTTTCACGGTGACAGGTTCCGCCGCAACCTCGACGTGGTCGGCCAGCTCAGCCGCTTCGCCAGCGAACGGGGCGTCCCACTCCCCCAGCTGGCGGTGGCCTGGGTCATCCACAATCCCGCCGTAGATGCGGCGATCGTCGGCGCTCGCCGAGCCTCTCAGCTGGACGCCCTCACCCCGGCCGCCGGCATCCAGCTGTCCGCCGCGGACCTCGACACCATCGCAACCATCCTGGCCGGCGCCGCGCCCGTCGCCGGTCCGGCCCCCGAAGGGATGTGAGCAGCCATGTCCAAAAAATCGCCTTCATCCCATGCTCGCCACCCCCGGAGGCCACCACCGGCCGCCTCTGTGGCTGGGGCTCACAGACCGGCAAACCGCAGATATTTGCATGACCGGCGGGGCGTCATCGCAGCGTAGCCCCCGGCCCCGGAAGAAAGGAATCTCATCATGGAATACCGCACATTGGGCTCGAGCGGCATCAGTGTCTCGACGCTGGCGCTGGGAACCATGACCTTCGGAACCGAGACCGACGAAGCCGCCGCCCACGACCAGCTCGACCGGTTCATCGAGGCCGGTGGCAACCTGGTCGACACCGCCGATGTGTATGGCCAGGGCAGGTCCGAGCAGATCGTCGGTCGCTGGCTGGCCACCCGACCGCGCCAGATTCGCGACCGGGCCGTCCTCGCCACCAAAGGACGGTTCGCCACCGGTGCCGATCCCAACCAGGTTGGGCTGTCCCGCCGTCATCTGGCGCGCGCCCTCGACGCCAGCCTGGCACGCCTGGGGGTCAACACGATCGACCTCTACCAGGTGCACGCCTGGGACCCGCACACCCCGATCGAAGAAACCCTGGCCTTTCTCGACGCCGCCGTGCGGGCCGGCAAGATTCACTATCTCGGGCTGTCCAACGTGACCGGCTGGCAGACTCAGAAAGCCGTCGATGTGGCGGATGCCCGCTCCTGGGCCCGGCCGGTCACCGTGCAGCTGCAGTACAACCTGCTCGCCCGCGAAGTGGAGTGGGAGATCGTGGCCGCCTGCGCTGCCGAGGGGCTCGGCCTGCTGCCGTGGTCTCCCCTCGGTGGCGGATGGCTCACCGGGAAGTACCACCGCGACGAGCGTCCCGCCGGCGCCACCCGACTGGGCGAAGACCCCGACCGCGGTGTCGAGGCCTACGACCGGCGCGCCGCCCGTGAGCGGACTTGGGACGTGCTCGATGCCTTGGAAAAGATCGCCCGAAGCCGGGGCATTTCCATGGCCCAGGTAGCGCTGGCCTGGCTGGTCGACCGGCCCTCTGTCGCCGCGGTGATCCTCGGGGCCCGCACCCGCGAACAGCTGGACGACAACCTCGGCGCGGCCGGTCTACATCTCTCCGAGGAAGAGATCGGCCGTCTGGATCGGGCCAGCGACCCCGGCGCCGCCGACTACCCCTACGGCCGGATCGCCATTGAGCAGCGATCCCGGAATATCGCCGGTGGTAGCTGAACCAGACGCTCTGCTCCACGTGCGATAGCCGTCGGCTCAACCGAGCGGGCCGGTCACGTCGCCAAGGATTAGTCGCTCCCCCGGGAAGGGGTCGTCCACCACTGAGCAGGGATCGTCGAACATCAGGGTTGCCCTGGTGTCGGTCGAGTATGGCATCCACTTGGGCAGTTCCGGGTGATTGGGGTCGCCGGCGGCCCCGAAGTTGATCCAGGCCTGGCTCATGCGAGCCGCCAACTCGTGACCCGCGGGGAAGTCCGACCATTGGGCGCTGTGACAGTTGTCCATACTTAGGGGCACGCACATGCCGTGGGCTGCGCCCAGTCGGCCGCCGTCGATCGGACTTCCCCAGGTCAGCATGTACATATAGACGGGGGCCGCGCCGCCGGCCAGCTTTCGCTCGGCCAGGCGGACCGTACCGGTTCGCATCATCGCCGCGCTGTAGATGAGGACGTACAGCTGGGTAGGGGAGGCGTGCGGGTTTGACCGCCGGAACTCCTCGATGGCCGGCTCCAATTGTGGGCCCAGAGTCGGCTTGAGACGAGCGCGCATCTGGTTTTCGTCGAGGTCGGGAAAGCCGTTCGGCTCCAGAGCCATGAACATCGTCACCTCGTGGCGGGTGGACCCGATGAGCAGGGGGACCGAGGCGGAGGCGCCGGCGGCGACGGCATCACCCGGATGGTCCGGGAGAACGTGACCGTCCACCACGGGGGAGAACAGCCCCATGGCCGCCATGGGATGGCCGGATTTCGCCGCTAGCGACACGTTGGCGTCGAGGATCCGCTGGGTCGGTACGCTTACCAGGCGGTCGAGCTGGTCTTTCCCGATGTCCAACTCAGCCAGGTATTGCTCGGCGACCCGGGTGGCCTCCTGGGAAGTCTTGGCCCGCAGTCCGGGACCGCTTTGTACCACTGCAGCCTGGAACAGGCCTGCGGCGTCCGGCATGGCCAGAAGGGTGCAGACCTTCGACCCGCCGCCAGACTCACCAAAGATCATGACCCGGTTTGGGTCGCCTCCGAAGGCGGCAATGTTGTCCCGCACCCACTTCAGAGCGAGGACCAGGTCCAGCATGCCGGCGTTGCCCGAGCCGGCATAGTCCGCTCCACCGATCTCGTCGAGATACAGGTAGCCGAGGGGCGACAACCGATGGTTGACCGTGACCACCACCACGTCGCCCCGGCGGGCCAGGTTGGTGCCATCGTGCCAATTCCACGAGCCCGAACCGGCGGCATAGCCGCCCCCATGGATGCGGAACAGCACGGGACGGCGGCCGCCCGTGGCCGTTCCCGGCGTCCACACGTTGAGGACCAGGCAATCCTCGCTCTGACGGTCGTCGGGCGGGTCGCTCAGTCCGAACACGTCCATGACGGGCGAGCGAGAGCCGGTCGGGACATTCCCCATCATCTGGGGGGACGAGGCCCCAAAGTCGGTAGCAGCGTGGACTCCGGACCAGCCCAGCGTGGGCGCGGGCGGGCGGAAACGGCTGTCGCCCCCCGTTGGCGCGCCATAGGGAATGCCTTTGAACACCCGGATCCCGCGGACTTCGACGCCGCTCACCTTGCCGGTTGCAGCTTCGGCGACAGGCTCAACCATGTTCGTCCTCCTCACTCGATCCGCGTGAAGGCGCCCATCCTCCTTCTGGACGGGTCCCGGCCACAAACCGAGGCACCACGTGGACGTGTACATCTTGGCGTCGTCCAAGGGACTCGTCACTTTATTGGTCGTTCGAGTATCGACAAGCACGGCCGACCCCCGTCGGGCCCCGCGGTGGCGCAGCTGCGCTGGGCGCGGAAGGTTGAATCCCGTCAGCCGGGCCTTTCGTCAGGCCCGAGAATCGACGCTTCGGAATGCGAAGCTGCCCAGGCCCTGTCGCGTAGTCGGCGTTCGGTGACACCCGGGCCTGACGGAGTTGCCGCCCGTTCGGGGGCTCTGCCGAACCTACGGTCTGGAGCAGAGCCCCGCCGGATCGGCATTGGTGAAGGCGTCCAGCATCGCCGGTCCTGACTTGGTCCCTATGTCCATCTAACGCTCCCCTCCGGTCTTTACATCGTCGCCACGTGAGCTGCCCGCGATCGAGCCCACTGCCTCCAAGACTGCTTCGGGATGGCGAAAGGCCATTGTGACGTGACCCGCGTCGACGGGTCGCACCTCGCCCGAACTTACCCCCTGGGAGAACTGCTCATACAGCCGAGCCTTGCCCGCGAACTCAGCTTGCATCAGGTCGGGGGGCTCGCCCACGGAAACTGCGTCTCGGAACGCATCGGTAGTGGTTGATGAAAGGATGATCAGCGGGATGTCAGGCACAGGACCCACACTCCGCACCTCGGCGTAAAGGTGGTCGAGTTGGCGCGCCTCTTGCAGTCCTACGGCCAGCCAGTCGAGACTGCAATGGCGGGCGACGAGTGCAGCCCGGACGTCGGGGGGCCAGCCGGCGAACGCTTCGTCGAAGAGCCGGGCGTACAGGCGCTGGTAGTGGCGAACCGGGGGTAGTAGCCCCAAGAGCGCCTTGGTCGGTCGGGTCGACATGGCCACGTCGACCAGCCGGTTAAGCAACGCGAAGGTGCGGTTTCTCGCACGGGCGTTGACCAGCTCGGCAGGCATGTAGGTGTTGTAGTCCTCGTGAGCCGGGTCGAGCAGCACCAGCCCGGCCACGGAATCGGCAAAGCGGGTGGCGTAGTGCCTCGCGTAGAGCCCGCCGAGCGAGTGGCCGACGAGCAGAACGAGCTCTGCTCCTAGTTTGCCAAGCAGCTCATGGAGCTCGTCGGTGACGGCTTTTGCCGTACGCGGGAGCGGAACGTGTTCGCTGTAGCCCGTCCCCGCACGGTCGTACAGGACACTCGTCCAGCGCTCCGAGGCCTTCTCATGGAGGGCAAGGTAGTCGAGTGCTGCCGCGCCGGCACCGGGGAGGAAGACAATCGTGGGGCTCCCAGATCCGCGGAGATCCGTGAACAGCTGGACTCCTCCGACTTCCAGAAACGTGCCCACCGGGGGCACGGTCCGGGGCTGGCTTCGCATCGCTGATGTCCTTCCGTTTCACCCGAGTCCCCAAGAACGTTGCAATCTCAACCTTGAAGACGGTATCAGGTGTGAGACAATACGTCAATGGACACCCTGCAGCTGCTTCTCCACCCAGTCCGGGTTCGCCTCGTGCACGCCCTGTTCGGAGGAGGTACGCGGACGACCTCGGAACTTTGCCAACGCCTACCGGACGTCTCAAGGGCGACTCTCTACAGGCAGATCAGCCTGCTAGTGGAAGGAGGCGTGGTTGAAGTGGCCAGCGAGCAACGGGTACATGGGGCCGTCGAGCGCCACTACCGCCTACACCGATCGAAGGCCGGGGTCGATCCTGAATCGGCAGCCGCGATGACGCTGGAGGATCATCGACATGGGTTCGCCGCGGCTGTGGCCGCGCTCGTGGCTGCGTTCAACTCTTACCTTGACCGACCACGCGCCAACCCGACCGCGGATTCCGTTGGTTACCGACAGATTCCGCTTTGGCTCAACCACGAGGAGCTCGATGATCTCCTGCAAACGATGAGAAACCTCATCGCCGGGAAGTTGGAGAATGCAGCCGGATCCGACCGGCGCCGCTATCTGCTGAGCCCGATCCTGTTCCCTCTTGAAGAGTACGAAATGACCGGGGGCTGATCGCGGTGCAGCCATTTCGTCGATGCCAGAGCGCTATTTCTGTGGAGAGGAGGGGTATATGCGCGTCCGGCTCCGCCCTCGAGGCCCGCTCCTTGGGCCAGTCGCCGGGGTTGGGGCACCCGGGATTGGCCGCTGTCGCCTCCGCGCCGGCGCCGGGCGCAGAGGGTCACCTCCGGACCGGCCCGGGTGATCTCAGCCACCGGTGTCGGCCTCGACCGCCCGGCCCGGCTGCCCTGGGCCCCGCTCGCTCGATCCTGGCCGCCCCCGCTTCGAAGCAGACCCGCGGGCCCTGTCCTGGGCACGGAGAGAAACCGTCACCAAAAGGTCGGCCGCCCCTGGTTGTGCCGCGATGGGAGGCGCTGGTGATGAGCCCGGCCGAGGCGGGGGCGGGTGGCGCGGTGCGCGAGAATCTACTCGTGGCTAACGGACCGTTGGAGGGGATGACGATCGGCGTCACCGCGGAACGCCGGGCGAGCGAGCAGGCTGGACTGCTCGAAAAGCGGGGCGCCCGGGTGCTGCTGGGACCGACGTTGCGAGTCTTCTCCTACGAACAGGACGAGGTGCTCAAGGCGAGCACGGTCGACGTCGTCGATCGCCCTCCCGATTTTCTCCTGGCCTCGACGGGCTTCGGCATGCGCACCTGGCTTGCTGCCGCCGAGTCATGGGGCATGCGTGAGGCGTTGCTAGGAGCTCTCGGCCAGGCCCGGGTCGCCAACCGGGGGGCAAAGGCGGCTTCGGCCAACACCGCCGCTGGGCTGACGGAGTGGTGGCGGGCTCCCGGTGAACGCCTCGATGAGTTGATTGGGCGAGTGTCGAGCGAGCCGCTCGCCGGCAGCCGCGTGGTGCTCCAGCTCCACGGCGCCGCCGACCCCGACACCGTCGCCCGGCTTACAGACGCCGGGGCCGAGGTCATCCAGATCGATGCATACCGGCTTAGCCTTCCGACCGATCCCACCCCCGCCCAGGACCTCATCAGGGCGGCGTGTGCCGAGCAGCTGGCAGCCATCACCTTCGTGATGGCGCCCGCCATCCACAACTTGTTCGTGTTGGCCCGGCAGATTGGGCTTGACTCCGAGCTACGCGGCGCACTCAACGATAGGGTGGTCGCGGCGTGTGTCGGCCCTGTCTGCGCCGAGGGCGCGATCCAGGAAGGCGTGCTCCATCCGCTCGTGCCCGCCCGGGCTCGGCTCGTCCCTATGATCCACGCCCTCACGGATCACCTGGTCGAGGGCCGCTCGGTGTGAGCAGCCCGTTCCGACGAGCAGTCGGTCTAGGAATGGAACGCTTCGCGGAGCAGGGAGTTGAACAGATCAGATGGGTCGCAGTCGATCCCGCGTCGGCTGAACCAATCGGTCACATTGGTGACGTCCCGCTGGAGAAGGGAGATCCCTTCGGGATGGGCGATCGGGTCGACCGACTGCGGGAAGTCGATGATGACGATCTGGCCTCGGTCCCACAGGACGTTGTAGGGGCTGAGGTCACCGTGGACGACGCCGCCATGGACCATGGCATGCATGGCCTCGACGAGCTGGGCCCAGGCGCGGCGAAGATCGGTTCGGTCGAGGCGGGCATGGACCAGCCGCGGCGCGGCCTGCTCGGCCGAGCCGATCAACTCGAGGAGGAGTTCGTTGCCGAGCTTCTGAACCGGGTAAGGGACCGGCACCCCGGCTGAGGAGAGGCGGCAGAGCGCATCGAACTCGGCCGCCAGCCACAGGCGGGCCCGAAAGGCCATACCGGCCTTGTTGCCCTGGACTATCGCCTTGTCGACACGACTCTCCCCGGTGCGGCGGGCCGCACGGTAGCGGGCGTCATTGCGGAACAGGCGTTCCTCGAGCTTGCGGTATCGCTTGGCGGCGAGCACGTTGACGGCCTCGCCGTGGCGGCGTTCGACCAGATGGACGTCGGCCTCCTTGCCCGTCTTGAGGAGGCCGAGGTCGACCTGCCGGGCGTCGCCGGAGGTGATCACCCAGGCAGGCACCGGCTCGGGGCCGTGATCGGCCAACGGGTAGGTGCTGGCTTCGGGGTCGTCCTCCCCGTCGTCCCAAGGCGGGGGCTCGAAGGATCGAGCCATACGTTGGAAGTTTTCGGTATTGCGTTTGGCCGCCATGATGACAGCCCGGCGTTTCTCATCACGTGAAGACATTCACTCTCCGGAGGTGAGGTGTTGGCCTCCCTCAGGCGGTGAGTGCGCGCCCGCCGAAGGAGGTGGTTCGGATGTCGGAGCTGATCTCGTACGACAAGGACACGCACCTCCCTCCAGGTCTCGCGGGTGAAGAGCACTTTGCCTGCTTTCGGCGGAGCTGGCAAGTGGATTTCACGCAGGTGTTCCCGCAGGGTCGAAGTGTTCATGCCCGAGAGGGCGGCTGAGCGAGCCGGATGCGACCGGTTCACAGCCGGCCCGCGTCCTTTACCTCGGGCCCAGTGGTGGTCCGCCATCCGGCTCACGGAGTCACGATGACCGAAAGGATAGAAGGCGGTGGATCGCAGTATTCGCGCTACTACAGTCCTCTTGCGGCCAGGAACGCGGCTGGCGTGTGACCTTTGAGGAGATCCATGAGTCGGCGCCGGCGGCCCCGACGCAACAGCCAATTCACGCACCCTGCAGGGAGGCACATGCGTGCACGACGGCTGGAACCGTGTCACCCGGAATCTGGCGGTGTGCGTTCTCGACGGCGCAACGTCTATCCCCGCACCTCAACTGAAGGAGAGACATGGCGAGAGCTGACCGACGAGTCCGGGGCTCCACGATCGCGCTCACGGCCGTGCTCGGCCTGGCTGCGTCGTGCTGGTCAGGGTGCGGCGGCGGCTCTCGCCCAGACACCGCACCATTCCAGGAGGCGGTCGCCAACCTGGCCACCTCGCCGGGCGTGCGATACTCGAGCAACCTCGGCTTCGCCAACCTGCAGATACGGTTCACGGCCACAGGTGAGGCCCTCGGTCAGATGGTGATCCCGGAGTTGGGCAGCGGCTTCGACATGCTGGAAGTCGACGGCCGGCTGTTCACCAAACTGCCCGCGGCGCTTGTGCCCCACATTCCGGGGATGCCCGACCTGGCCGGCCGCTGGATCACGATGAGCCAGACGACCGGACCGCTGATGCGCGACGCGATGACCCCTTCCGCACTGGCTTTCCATCTCTCACAGCTACTCGCCGCGGCTGGCTCCAGGGGTCTTCGGGTGTCGCACCAATCCCTCGGAAATGTCAGGGTACTGGAGGCGTCTATGCCGACGGGAGATCTTTACGTCACCGCTGCTCGTCCCCACCGGGTCCTGCGCTTCCTGCCGGCATCAGCGAGGACCGCTTCAAGAGCCGCTCCGCAGCCGAGCTCGGGCTCCTCGGTGCCGTCACCTCCGACAGTGCCGTCGCTTCCATCGGCCCCGTCTCTTCCGTCTGTCCCGCTGCCATCGGTGCCGTCTGGGCCCTCGAGCCCGTCTGGGCCCTCGAGCCCGTATGCGCCGTCGCTCCCGTCGGTGCCATCTCTGCCGCCGGGCCGCGTCGGCCCCACCCTGCCATCTTCGTCGTCGTCCCATGCCCAGGCGGCGGCGTCGGTGCCGTTGAACGACGTCGTCGAGGCGGCCATGGTGCAGCAGGCGCCCGGACCCGATGTCGGAAGCGGCATCTCCAAGCTCTCCCAGGCCGAGCTGGACGCCCAGGCCATGTCGCCCGCCGATGTCAGCGGCCTTTATGAAGACCTTCAGGCCGAGGTCCCGGGACTGAGCGAGGCGATTAACACCGATGCCATGCTGAACGCCCAGGAGCCGCAAGTACAGGCCTGCAATCCGACCGCGTGCACGGCCGAGGTGAAAGTCAATGTAACCCACGCCGACGGGGCCGAGATGCCTGCCGAGGCATCTATCGCCTTCACCGTTCACGGCAAGCAAGCGGGCGAGTGCCGAGCCTCCGGCACGCTACCCGCCAGCGGCCCGGGCCATCTGTTGTGCACCGACACCGGTCCACAGTGGAAGGCGGCAGACGCGGGCAGGACCGTCGAGCCCTCGACGGTGATCGTGGTCGGCAACGTGCTCTCCAAGGCCGTGGCACCCGACGAGCTGGCCCAGATCAATGGCCAGCTCCGGCGGCAGGCAGACGCCATCAGAGCCAACTTCATTGCGAGTTGCGACAACCTGAGCGAGTTGAACGGCTCGCGCGTAATGGATGTCCTCAACCAACTCGGTATCGACAACCCGGCCAAAAGGGTCGCAGTCCTTTGCCAGCAGATCAAACAGCCGGCGCCCGGCACCTCGCCGCAGGAGACCCTCACCGAGGCGTATGTCAGCGACGCCCAGGAGGTGATCGCCCGGCTGCCGCTCGGCCAACTTGTTCCCGAGGATGCCTCACTCGCGGTCCAGCGGGTCCTCGACGCCAGGTCGGTCAGCCGGCTCTACCGCACCCTGGATGTCCTGCGGACGGCGACGGACGCGTCCCAACGAGTCGCCCCCGGGACCCGGATACGGCTCTTCGTCAACACACCAACCGTGCAGGTCGGCACCAGGCATCTCGACCTGCGGTCGGTAGGGCTTCGCAAGGGGGCGCGCGGCACCGACCTGGATGCGACCAAAGGGGCGGCCTGGGTCGACCTGATGTACCAGCAACCAGACGGGTCTGTTGTAGCCGAGCAGGTCCTGAGAGATGGCAACGACGTACTGACTGACCCGGCTCGAGTCCGGATGAGCCAGCAAACCCTGGACGCGATCGAGCCGCTGGGCGTCCACCCCCTCCTCAACGTCCTGGCCGACGCCGGCCTCGACCATTTCTTCCGTCCACTGCCCGGCGCCGTCGCGGGCGAGAAGCCGACGCGTGAGCTGAGCGACACCCTCCCTCCCTCGCTGGTGGCCCAGCGCCCCGCCCTCAAGGCGACTTTCACCAACCCCCCGCAAACGACTTATGCCTTCGCGGCCGTCCTCACCGCCAACAACCGGCCAACCATGCCCACACGCAACCAGCTGCGTTCCAGCAATGGCAGCGGCCACGCCGAGGATAATGTCATTACGAGTGGTGACCTCCTGCGGGCGGCCCAAGAAGCGGCCCGGATCGGGAGCCCTGACCACAAAGCCTCGGTACTGCTGGCTGTCACCAGGACCCCCTGTGCCGGCGATCGGGCCGCCGGCCAGCAGGACTCCTGCACCCGGCTCCTGCAGAACGAGTGGCCCGCCACCCTGGCCAAGCTCACCGGTCAACAGCTTCAGAATCTAGATCCCACCATGCTGGTGGCAGTTCGTGGTCTCTACGAAGGCAACAAGCCCGGTGTGGCTACGACCACCAAAGCGTTGCAGGCACTTGACAAGGCGGGGATTCGCGTCGAGGTCCTCACCGTCAACGGCCAGCCCACGGCATGGGGACAGGACCTGACCAACGCCCTGCGCGATCTCTTCCCGGCCACGCCGCTGCCGCAAGCGACCCTCATAGACGGTCTGGCCTCGAGCGGTGCCGAACTGAAGGTGGCTGGCTATGACATTCCTGCAGCAGGGGTGAAAGCGGTGGCTCAGGCGTACCACAACACCGGTACCGACCCGGCCAAACTGACCACCGTCGACCAGGTCCGCAGCACCCTCGACGCCGAGCTTCACCGCCTGGGGGTGTGCGTGTGACCCCGACTCAATATGTGGAATATCGATCGTGGTGTCGGAGGCACGAGGAGGAAGACACCTAAAGGCGTTGTAAGTTGCTAACGTCGCTGTAGTTCCACTGTTGTCGTTCTGGTACAGTTGCTGGCCATGGGAAGGTCCAACGAAGAGGTCAGGTACCTCGGAGCGCTCATCCCCGCGAAGCCGATCGACCAGTCAGTCTGGAAAGGCAACGTGTGCCAGCTGTACGCCACGGGCGTGCCGGTGGCTGAGGCCATCGACCGGGCCACCGCTGCCATCCGGCTCGGCCGGCCGGACTTTCAGCCACGGTACAACCCGGCGATACTGGACCTCTGAGCCATCTGGCTCCCGAGCGTCGTCAGGCGCCACTCTCAGTACCTTCGACGAGACGACGTTCACCGACCGGAATGTTGGCGCCAGGGGCGCCTGTCGCACCGAGATCGCCGATGGCGTGCGAACCCACTCTTGACAGTCATCGAGGCCCACTATCGACCCTCGCCCACCTCCGGCGTGTAGCGGCGCGAGGGATACGGCGGATATCCCGAGATCCTGAGAACTTCGCTATCGTTTCGGTCAAGACGCGGCGGAAAACTTAGGTCCGCAATTGCCAGGAGCATGCCGCACGACAAGGAGTCGCGTGGTGGCTTGAAGGGGGTGCTGACGGCGCGGCCGAACCGTCCCTGCGGTCAATTCTCGCTCTGCCATTCGTGTGATGGCGGCGTCATACAGGAGGGGTGTCAAGGAAGGCGGTAAGTAGATCTGTTGGCGTGTAGACCGTCGCCGGCGTCCCCGGTTTGGCCCGACCGCGCACCAGGTGTTAAACGGTCACGCTCTTCGTGAACTGTCTGCAGCAACCAATCGCCACCTGTTAGCGGTGTCGCTGTTTGGAGATATCCTGGCAGCACTTCACGATGGCGATTCGGTACGGCTGACCACGACCGCAACTACGGCCATCGCGTCCGGCCCGGGTCCTGGCTCGTCCTGCGGGTGCCGTCCCGGCGGCAAGGCCCAGATCGAGATTCTGCAGGCGAGGCGCGGACTGTCGCTCAGTTGGGGTCAGCCGTGGTCGGGACCCGAGGCGAGAGGAGCAACATGTGAGCTTCGCGGAGATGACGCGGTGCTGGTTCGTCGCCGGCCGACCGGTGCAGGGCGGCCAGTGTGCCAAGGACGATCCGCCGGTAGAGCCACAAGAAGAACACCGCGAGGGGGAGCTCCAGACCGAACCCCGTGAGCAATGTGACCCACTCGTCAGGACGGCCGATCGAGGTGACGATATCGAACCATGCGTCGCACAGCAGCAGCGTGCCGGCCACGATCGCCGTGGTCGCCAGGACTTGCCGGCGAAACCACGCCGCCCAGGCCGCATAGCCGAGCACCACGATGAGAGCCACGTCGAATCCCGTCCACAAAAGGTTCCAGTGCCCGGCGTCGTACTTGGGCGGTAAGGACAAGGCGAGGAACACGGTCCACGGCACCAATATCGCCGACATGGCCAGGAAGGCAGCTGCCAGCAGCCGGATGCTTCGTGGCAGGGTCAGATGCAAGTGGCGACCGTGTCGGGCGTCACGCGGTGCTGGTTCCTGTTGCGCACAATCCCGTTCAAGAGCCATGGACCATGGTCGCGTAAACGCTCCCATCCCGCCCGCTGCCAACTCGCGCCATTCCAGGTCCGGCCGCGTCGAGCACCCGCGGCCGCGAAACCTCGGTGCCGGTCGGGGGTCAGTTTTCACGCGCCGCCGACAAACACCAATCTGCGTTTCTCGGGACTCTTGCCCGTGATTGCCGTTGTCGGCCGGACAGTGGCCCTTGTTTTCGGGGCAGCCGTCGAAGAACAAGGATCGGGCTGGGCCGAACTCCGGCGACCAGCGCGGCCATCCTGCGGCCCGGCAGAACCACCAGCGCAACCACGACCACCATGGCAAGGGCCAGGTCCCTGTTGAGGACTCGGCTCCGCAACGGAATCATCAACGCCGCGGCCGGGGCCAGTAAGGCCGTCCTGACCCGCGTGCGCAACCACAGTGGCTACGATCATCCCAAGCTTTCCGGATGCTGACGTCGGAGAATCGCCGTGACTGATTCGGGCCGGTTGACGACCTACCTGGGTACCGCCCCCGGAGTCGGCAAGACTTTCGCAATGCTGGCGGAAGGGCGGCGCCGAGCGGCCGCAGGCGAGCGGGTCGTGGTGGGCTGGATGGACGATCATGACCGGGCCGGCACCCAGGACCAGCTTGGTGAACTGACGCTCGTCGCCCCACGAACCATGACCTATCGGGACCACGACTTCTTCGACCTTGACGTCCCCGCCGTTCTGGCCGCCGAGCCCGATGTGGTGATCGTCGACGAATTGGCCCACAGCCACCCGGACGGCAGCCGACAGCGGTGGACGGACGTCGGCGACCTGCTGTCAGCCGGAGTGGATGTCCTGACCAGCATCAACGTCGCCAACCTGGTGTCCGCTCGAGACTACGCGGCGCGCCTGACCGGCGCCGGAGTCGTCGAATCCGTTCCCGACGACTTTGTACGCTCCGGCCAGGTGGTGTTGATCGACCTCCCCGCTGACGCGCTGCGCCGCCGGATCGCCTCCGGCCACGTGTACTCGACCGACCAGCTAGGCGGGGCGCTGGCCGAGTATTTTCGGGTGCCCAACCTGGAAGCGCTCAGTCAGCTCGCCCAGGCCTGGATGGCCGAGGCCGTAGAGCAGGCAGGTGAAGCCCTGCTGGCCGAGCGAGGCCTGGCCGGCGAGCCCCGGCCGGTGATCGTCGCCGGCGTGTCCGAGTCGGACTGGGGCGAGGCGGTCATCCGGCGTGGGGTGGAGCTGGCCTGCGATGGCGACGCAGAACTGCTTGTCGTTCACGCCAACATCGTGGACGGTTCGGCGCGGCCGGCGCGGAGCCCTCTGATCCGTTATCAGGACCTGGCTGCGAAGATGGGAGGCAGCTATACGGAGACCGTTGGTGAGTCTCCAGCCCGCGCCTTGGCCGCGGTGGCTCGATCCAGCGGCGCATCGCGCGTGGTTGTCGCCAGGCACCGCGGCTGGTTCGGCGAGCTCCTCCGGGGCTCGGTGGCGAAACAGCTCGGGCGCCTGCTGCCTGGCGTCCCGGTTGAGGAGGTCCACGAGCGACCCGGAAACGACGCGCCGCTTTGACCTTCACTTGTCACGTCACCGGAGCAGACTCAGCAACCTCATTGGCGGCTCGGGCCTTTCCGGACGACCGACAGCCGCCTCGAGCGCGTGATGGCGCAAGCCTCGCCAACTTCATTCCCTCAGGGCTCCACCCCGGGTACGACGGTGAGGCTGTAGCCGACACCTGGGGCGGTGCGGATCAGGGTGCCGGAGGGGTCGTTGAGCTTTTGGCGTAAGCGGTGCACGTAGGCGTGCAGGTATTGGGCCTCGCCGGCGTAGCGTTCGCCCCAAACCGCGATGAGGATCATCTGCTGGGTGCAGGTCCGCCCGGCGTGGCGGGCCAGATACGACAATACCTCGAACTCTTTGGAAGTGAGCTCGACGTTCTTGCCTTCCAACTGGGCTTCGTGGTGTACGAGGTCGAGCTGGAGCGGCCCCACCGAAAGCGTCGCCGGAACTGCTTCGGCGGGCTCTGGGTTGTGATGGCGGATGGCGGTGCGAATCCGGGCTTCGAGCTCTGCCATGCCGAAGGGCTTGGTGACGTAGTCGTCGGCTCCTCCGTCGAGGGCGGCGACCTTTCGGTCTTCGGTGTCGGTGGCGGAAAGCACGACGATGGGGACGTCGCTAGTTTGGCGGATCCTGATGCATACGGTAAGTCCGTCGATATCGGGCAGGCCGAGGTCGAGCACGACGACGTCGGGGGAGGCCAGGGCAGTCTGGGAGACCCCTTGTTCGCCGTTGGCGGCGGTGATGACCTGGTGGCCCCGGGCTGTCAGCCCGAGGCGCAGCGCCCGCAGGAGGGAGGGGTCGTCATCGACGACGAGGACTTTGGCCACGGTGGTTATCTCCTTGCCCCGTTGGTCAGAGCCAGTGGCAGCGTGAACACGAAGCGGGCGCCACCGCCGGGGCCGTCTTCGACCCAGATGGCCTCTCCGTGGGCTTTGACGAAGGTTTCGGCTATGGCCAGGCCGAGGCCGGATCGGCCACCGGTGTCGAATCGCACGTAGCTGTTGAAGACCGCTTCTCGCTCTCGGGGTGGCACTCCCGGACCTTGGTCACTGACGGAGATCGCCACCCGGTCGCCTCGGATCTCGGCGGCAATGGTGACGGCGGTGTTGGGCGGGGCGTGGCGGTCGGCATTTTCGACCAGGTTGGCAATGACCTGGCCCACGAGGAGGTGGTCGACGGCAACGGGGGGGAGCCAGTCAGGGATGTTCACTTCGACAGGGCGGCCCCCCAGCGCGGCGCGGAGGCCGGGGAGGGTCTCGCCGACGAGATCGAGGACCGACCAGGGCTGGCGGTGTATCTCGAGCACTCCGGCCTGGAACCGGGTCATGTCGAGAAGACTGGAGACCAGCCGGCTGAGACGGTCGGTCTGGACGTCGATGAGGCCGTGTAGCTCATCGGTGTCGGCATCGGAGAGGGACAGGGTGCGGTCGAGCAGGGTCGAGGAGGCCACCTTCATAGACGCCAGGGGGGTGCGCAGGTCGTGCGACACGGCGCCGAGGAGGGAGCGCCGGAGCCGGTCGACCTCCTCGAGGAGCTCGGAGCGCATCGCTTGTTCGCGCAGCTGGGCTCGCTCCACGGCTACGGCCGCGTGGTTGGCGAAGGCTCGCAGGACCGCTCGGTCGGCGGTCGACGCGAGCAGGCCCCGGACGGCCAGTACGCCAACAGGACGGCTCGAGGCGGACAAGGCCACGGTCTGGAGCCGGTCCTGGATCAGGCCGGATGTGCCCACGCTGACTGGAATCCCGGATTCGGGATCGAGTTGGTGGAGCTCCTCTGGCGCGATGGTCTCGCCCGCGGAGGCCGCGATCGCTAGTCGACCGTCTACGGGCAACAACAGGGCGACCCCGGGGACGTCGAACACGGTCCGGACCGCGGTGACGATCGTATCGAGCAGGTCCTCGATGGAGCGATCCTTGACCAAGAGCTCCGATAGTTCGTACAGGCGCTGGGTCTCGGCGGCTCGCTGCTGAGCGTCGTGACGGGCGGACTCCAGGTGAGCGACCACCTGCGCTACCAGCAGCACCACCACCGCGTACACAGCTAATGCGACCCAGTTCTCGGCCGCTCCCACGCCCAGGGTGTAGTAGGGCGGTATGAAAACGAAGTCGTAGATGAGGAAACCGGCGACGGCGCTGGTGACGCCGGCTCTGAGCCCACCGACGACCACTGCGCCCACAACCGGCACCACGAGGACGAGCGCTGCGGTGGCGACGCTCAGATGGGCGCGGATCGGCAGCATGGCGGCTCCCAGTCCGACGGTGGTGAGGACTCCCACGATCGAGCCCACCGCCGTCCTGCGCATGTCCCCATTGTCGTACCAGGCCCAGACCCAAATCGCCGCAAACCTGGTCGTTAAGAAATTATTAAGGGAATCCGGCACTTATTCAGATCCTGTTTAGACGATCCGGCGCCATGATCGTCGCATGGCCGATTTTCTCGTGGTGTTGGGCATCGTGGCCTTCGCGTTGGCGATGCTCGGGCTGATCTGGGCGCTGGAGCGGGTATGACCTTCACTGAAGGGATCCTGCTAGCGGTGTCGATCGTGATGTTTTTGTACGTGGGCGTCGCCATGTTCAAGCCCGAGTGGTTCTAGATGGGCCTGACCTGGACCATCGTGACCCTGGTCATCGCCTTGGGGATCACCTGGCGCTTCCTGGGCTCCTACATGGCGGCGGTCTTCGACGGCCGCGTCCACTACTTGGCGTGGGCGGAACGCCCGGTGTACCGACTACTCGGGACGAGCCCAGAGCAGGAGCAGTCGTGGAAGCGTTACGGCGGCTCGGTGGTGATCTTCTCGGCTGTCTCGCTGGGGCTCACCTATCTGATCATCCGCATCCAGGGATCCCTGCCCCTCAATCCGCAGCACCTGGGCGCGGTGAAACCGGCGTTGAGCTTCAACACGGCTTCGTCGTTTATCACCAACACCAACTGGCAGAACTACGGCGGGGAGACGACCATGTCGTACTTCTCCCAGGTCGGCGCCCTCATGGTGCAGCAGTTCGTGACACCGGCAGTGGGCATCGCCGCGGCCATCGCCTTGGTTCGAGGTTTCTCGCGCCGTAACTCCCCGACCATAGGCAACTTCTGGGTGGACATCACCCGCTGCTTGTTCTACATCCTGCTACCGATCGCTTTCGTGGCCGGCATCATTCTCGTGGGCCAGGGCGCGGTGCAAACCCTGGCCGGGCCGGTGTCGATCCACAACAGCCTCAACGGGGTCACCCAGACCATCCCCCGGGGACCGATCGCCTTCATGGAGGCCATCAAGCAGCTGGGCACCAACGGGGGCGGGTTCCTCAACGCCAACTCGGCCACCACCTTCTCGAACCCGACCGGGCTGACCAACTGGCTATTGATCTACCTGCTGCTGTCGATCCCGTTCGCGCTCACCTACACCTTCGGGAAAATGGTGGGCAGCGTCCGCCACGGCGCCGCCCTGCTGGGAGCCATGGTGCTGATCTTCGGGGTGTGGGTCGGCTTCACCACCTACGCCGAGCACCAGGGCAACCCGGCGGTGGTGGCGGCCGGGGTCACCCAGACCTCCACCGGCAACTCGGAGGGCAAGGAGGTCCGCATCGGCGACACCAGCACCGCCCTATTCGGGGTGGCGTCGACCAATACCTCCACCGGCTCGGCCAACGCCTCCTACGATTCGTTCAATCCCATGGGCGGCTTCGGGCTGATGACGGGGATGATGCTGGGCGAGGTTACTCCGGGCGGCACGGGCAGCGGGTTGTACACCATCTTGATCTACGCGGTCATCGCCGTGTTCATCGGCGGCTTGATGATCGGGCGCACCCCGGAGTATCTGGGGAAGAAGATCCAGGCCCGGGAGGTGAAGCTGGCCGGGTTGGGGGCGTTGGTGATGCCGATAACGGTCCTGATCATCACGGGTATCGCGGTGTCGACCCAGGCCGGGCGGGCCGCGCCGCTCAACGGCGGACCCCACGGGTTCAGTGAGATCCTCTACGCCCTCACCTCCCAGGGCAACAACAACGGCTCGGCCTTCGGAGGTCTGACGGGCAACACCGCCTTTTACAACCTTTGGGGGGCCGTGGCCATGCTCATCGGCCGGTTCGCCATCATGATCCCGGCCCTGGCCCTGGCCGGGGCGCTGGCCGCCAAGAACGTGGTCCCGGCCTCCCTCGGAACCTTCCGGACCGACAACGGCATGTTCGTCGGATTGACCGTCGGGGTGATCTTGATCATCGGCGGCCTGACCTTCTTCCCGGCCGTGTCCCTGGGCCCCATCGTCGAGCAACTCTCTCACGGAAAGTTCTTCTGATGACCACGCCTGAGATGGACGGAGCACCCGCGGGCACGGCGCTGGGCGAGCCGGCGGCGACCCCCACAGTGGCGCACGGGGTGGCCGAATCTCGCGGTCTCTTCGATCGCGAGATCCTGGGCCGGGCCCTCATCGACGCCTTCAAGAAACTGGACCCGCGGGTGCAGATCAGGAACCCGGTCATGTTCGTGGTACTGGTCGGCACCGTGATCACCTTCATCGAGGCCATCGCCCATCCCAGCCTGTTTGCCTGGTCGATCACCGCCTGGCTGTTCCTGACCGTGATCTTCGCCAACTTCGCCGAGGCCATGGCCGAGGGGCGCGGCAAGGCCCAGGCCGACACCCTGCGACGCATGCGGGCCGAGACCGAGGCTCGCCGCCTACGACCGGACGGAACCGAGGAGCGGGTAGCCGCCTCGGCGCTGGCCAAAGGCGACCTCGTCGTCTGCGAGGCCGGCGACCTCATACCCTCCGACGGCGAGATCATCGAGGGCATCGCCTCGGTAGATGAGTCGGCTATCACCGGCGAGTCGGCGCCCGTTATCCGGGAATCGGGCGGCGACCGCTCCGCGGTCACCGGCGGGACCAAGGTCCTCTCCGACCGCATCGTCATCCGCATCACCGCCGAGCGGGGCCACACCTTCCTGGACCGCATGATCACCCTGGTGGAAGGGGCCAACCGCCAGAAGACGCCGAATGAGATCGCGTTGACCATCCTGCTGGCCGTGCTCACGATCGTGTTCTTGCCCGTGGTGGTCGTCCTGCAGCCCTTCGGCAAGTACGCCGGGGGCACTGTCTCCGTCGTCATCCTGGTGTCGCTCCTGGTCTGCCTGATCCCCACCACCATCGGCGCCCTCTTGTCGGCCATTGGCATCGCCGGCATGGACCGCCTGGTACAGCGCAACGTGCTGGCCATGAGCGGTCGGGCGGTGGAAGCCGCGGGCGACGTCCAGACCTTGCTGCTGGACAAGACCGGAACCATCACCCTGGGAAATCGCCAGGCGTCCGACTTCTATCCCGTTGGAGGCCACACCGAACAACAGGTCGCCGAAGCGGCCCAGATGGCCTCGCTCGCGGATGAGACGCCCGAGGGTCGCTCCATCGTGGTGCTGGCCAAGCAACGCTTCGATATCCGCGAGCGCGACCTCGGCGCCGATCACACTTTCATCCCCTTCTCGGCCACGACCCGGATGTCGGGCCTCGACGTTGACCACCACCACATCCGCAAAGGCGCCGCCGAGTCGATCAAACTCTGGACGTCGGAGCAGGGCGGCACGGTGCCCCCCGATCTCGACCCTTTGGTCGACGACATCTCCCGGCGGGGCTCCACCCCGTTGGTGGTGGCCGAGGATCAAGCCATCCTCGGCGTCATCGAGCTCAAGGACGTGGTCAAGCAGGGCATCCGGGACAAATTCGATGAGATGCGCCAGATGGGCATCCGCACGGTGATGATCACCGGCGACAACCCGCTCACGGCGGCAGCCATCGCCCAGGAGGCCGGGGTCGATGACTACCTGGCCGAAGCCACCCCCGAAGCAAAAATGGACCTGATCCGGACCGAACAGGAGGGCGGAAAGCTGGTGGCCATGACCGGCGATGGCACCAACGACGCCCCCGCCTTGGCCCAAGCCGACGTGGGAGTGGCCATGAACACCGGCACCACGGCGGCTAAAGAGGCCGGCAACATGGTCGACCTGGACTCCAACCCAACCAAGCTCATCGACGTGGTCGAGATCGGCAAACAGCTCCTCATCACCCGCGGCTCGCTCACCACCTTCTCCATCGCCAACGATGTGGCCAAATACTTCGCCATCATCCCGGCCCTTTTCGCGGGCATTTACCCGCAGCTGCAGACCCTCAACATCTTGAAGCTGCACACCCCCCAGAGCGCCGTGCTGTCCGCCGTGATCTTCAACGCCCTGGTCATCGTGGCCCTCATCCCCTTGGCCCTGCGAGGCGTGAGATTCCGCCCCGCCTCCTCGCAGGCCATCCTGCGCCGCAACGTCTACATCTACGGCGTGGGCGGGATCATCGTCCCGTTCATATTCATCAAGCTCATCGACCTCGTGCTCGTGGCTCTCCACTGGTACTGAGCCACCGCACCAACAGAAACCTGACCAGAAAGAGAAGGCGGCGTGGAATGCCGAAGCTAGCCATTAGCCCGAACCGAGAAAGCCAGTGTCGAGGCGAGGCAGTCACACCCGCCTTCCCTTCCGCCAAACGTAGTTCTGGGCGGCCGCGATGGAAGGTCGCTGATGCTCGTTAATCTGCGCCGTTCGGTCATATTTGCCCTCATCTGCCTGGTCTTCTTCGGGCTGGTCTACGCCTTCGTCGGCACAGGGGTCGCCCAGCTGCTCTTCGGCCACCAGGCCAACGGGTCGATCACTGCTAACGGGTCCACCCTCATCGGCCAGAACTGGGCCGCCACCAAGTGCCCAGGAAATCCCGTCGGTAGCTGCGTGTTCCACGGGCGCCCCGACGACACCGGCCCGTACGCCGCCGTCGTCTGCAGCTCCAACGCCACCAACTGCACGCCAAGCGCCGGCGGTGACAACCCGCTCATGGCCAACGGCGTCAGTGGCGAGTCCGGGGCCTCCAACCTGGGACCCAGATCCAAGACCCTGCTCACCAACACCCAGCAGCTCATCGCCTACTGGCATTCCTTGGGCGTCAACAATCCGACCCCCGATCTGGTGACCACGTCGGGCAGTGGCTACGACCCCGACATCACCCCGCAGGACGCTATCGTGCAGATCCCCATGGTGGCCAAAGCCACCGGCATCGCCCCCACCACCCTGCGAGCTCTCATCAACAAGCACACCAACAGCGCCCAGCTAGGCTTCCTGGGCAGCGACTACATCGTTGTCCTGCAGCTCAACGAGGCCCTCGCCACACTGCACTGAGGTCATGACCGCTGAGTCGCCATGAGCGCGGTCGAGTTCACCGACGCAGCCAGTTGGGGTGGCCGTCCGGTGGCTTGCAAGATCGCCGATGCCATCCCCCGCGGTCGGTTGGTCGTGACCGGCACCGTTTGCAGCGGGCGGGTGGTGGACAGGTACGGCACCCTCTCCTATGTTTGCCTGCTCGACGACGGCACCGGCGAAATCGGCCTGCTGTTCCTCGGGCAGTCCTGCGTGGCCGGTATGGTGGCAGGTACCCGATGTACCATTGAAGGCACGGCCCGAATGGCGGATGGACGGCTCATGGTCTGGAACCCGCTCTACCGCATCGAACCAGCCGAGGAGTAAGGGCGACCACCCACAGAGAGGCCGTCGAGCATGAATGAGCAGAAGGCTGTCGTCCTCTCAGAGGGCACCGGCGAAGGCTCGAGCAACGCCGCGCCGTCGGAAGAAGACGCCACCGACGTGGTCGAAGAGGCCGGCCACTTCCGTATCTACCTGGGAGCCGCAGCCGGTGTCGGCAAGACCTACGCCATGCTCAACGAAGGCCACCGGCGCAAACGAGCGCGGCACCGACGTCGTCATCGGATTCGTGGAATCCCACGGACGACCCCTCACCCAGGAGCTGTGCGACGACCTGGAGATCGTCCCCCGGCGGGTCATCGACTACCGGGGCACCCAGTTCGAAGAAATGGACCTCGAGGCCGTGCTCGCCCGCCACCCGAAGGTGGCTCTCATCGACGAGCTGGCCCACACCAACGTCCCCGGATCGCTCCACATCAAGCGCTGGGAGGACGTCCTCGACATCCTTGCTGCCGGCATCGACGTGATCACTACCGTCAACATCCAGCACCTCGAGAGCATCGCCGACGCCGTGGAGCAGATGACCGGGGCGCAAGTCCAGGAGCGGGTGCCAGACTGGGTGGTCCGCAAAGCCAACCAAATCGAACTGGTCGACTCCTCCCCCGAAGCCCTGCGCCGGCGCATGCTCCACGGCAATATCTATCCGAAAGCCAAGGTTCCCCAAGCCCTCACCCACTTCTTCCGCACCGACAACCTCATCGCGCTCCGGGAACTCGCGCTCCGCTTCCTGGCTGACGAGACCGAAGAGGACCTGCTCGAGCACCTCCGGCGCCGCCAGACCCAGGTCCTGTGGGAGACCAGCGAACGCATCCTCGTCGCCGTCACCGCCGCCCCCGGCACCGACGCCATCGTCCGGCGGGCCGCCAGAATGGCCGCCCGCATCAAGGCCCACCTCCACGTCCTCCACGTCGTCGGAGGCGATGGGGCTCCTCCATCACACGAACAACAGCTAGCCCTCCTGCGTCAGCTGGCCAACGACGTCGGCGGCGACTGGAACGAGATCCAGGCCGACGACCCCGCCCAGGCGATCATCGATTTCGCCCGGGCGCGGCAGATCACCCAGATCGTCGTTGGTTCGAGTAGTCGCAGTCGCTGGCGAGAACTGCGAGGTGGAGGCTCCGTCATCAGAAAGATCTCACGCCTGGCGGCCGCCGCCGGAATCGACATGCACATCATCGCCCGACGCGACGCCGCTCACGAACCGGCGAAGACCATCGATGCCACCGAGGAGAGCTAGCGATCTCGCACGGCAGCTAACCCGTGACGCTCGTCTGAGTACGATCTGAAAAATGACGGCTGATCGTAATAGTTCTAAAATCCCTTCCCTGGCGGGGACACGCTGCGTTCAATAGGACAAGACAGTCGGGTTTCCGGACCTCTCGTTGCCGGCGGAGGCCCCGACAACCGTGCCCCCTGTTGCGATCGGCCTGGGGTCGGATGACGGATGGCGGCCACCGGGGGCTGGCTATAGGCTGGCGCCGTGGGCACGACCCGAAGGCCCGACGGCGCGGCGCCCTCCGGGTGGGAGGTGTCATCGAGCTGGGAAGGCATGTCAACTGAAACGGAAGCGCATCTGACACGCCCTAACCAGCTCCTCGACCGTCTGCGACGAACCGTTACTCTGGCCGCAGGCCGATTGACGTTTGTCGAGGTCGATGACACCATCCCGTCTGTTGTGCAGCCATCGCTGGCGCTCGGCGCGGACCGTCCCGAGCCGAGCTTGCTGCCTCCACCCCTGAAGATGATGGCCGGGATGGCGCGGACCGGGTGCGACCGGCCAGCAAACAGGAAGCAGAGGTGACCATCAGCTCGGCCCGCATCGAGGATTACGGGGTCATCGGTGACACCCAGACGGCTGCGCTGGTCGGCCGGGACGGCTCCATGGACTGGCTGTGCCTGCCCCGCTTTGACTCTCCGGCCTGCTTCGCCAAGCTGCTGGGCGACTCCACGAACGGCTACTGGCGTATCAGCCCGGCGCCGTCGGCCGGTCCGGTGAGCCGAATCGGTCGCCGTTACCGTGACGACACGCTCATCCTCGAGACCGAGTTCGAGACCGCCGCCGGGGAGGTGCGCCTGGTCGACTGCATGCCGCTGCGGGAGTCCCATCCCCGGGTGATGCGGATGGTGGAATGCATCCGGGGCCGGATGGAGATGCGCATGGATCTCGTGCTGCGCTTCGACTACGGGTCGGTAGTGCCGTGGGTGCGCAGATCCGGCCCGCTGCTCACGGCTTCGGCAGGTCCCGACGCCCTCAGCTTGTGGGCCTCGGTCGAGGTGCGAGGCGAGGGTCTGACCACAGTGTCGGACTTTACCGTCGCCGAAGGTAACGTCGAGTTCTTCGAGCTCACCTGGTTCGCCTCCCACCAACAGCCTCCCCGCCCGGCCAACGTGGGTTACGCCATCGAGTACACCGAGGCGTGGTGGCGGGACTGGGCGGCGTCTTTCACTGTGGCGGGAGAGTGGCGCGACCCGGTGGTGCGCTCACTGCTCACCCTGAAGGCCCTCACCTACGCCCCGACGGGGGGGATCGTGGCGGCGGCGACGACGTCGTTGCCGGAGACCTTCGGCGGTGTGCGCAACTGGGACTACCGGTACTGCTGGTTGCGCGACGCCACCCAAACCCTCGAAGCGCTCATGCGCTGCGGCTGCCAGGACGAGGCCCTGGCGTGGCGGGACTGGCTGCTGCGTTCGGCCGCCGGCGATCCCGCCGACCTGCAGATCATGTACGGGCCCAGCGGCGAGCGACGCCTGGAGGAGTGGGAGGTGCCATGGCTGTCCGGATACGAGAATTCCGCCCCCGTTCGGGTTGGGAACGCGGCAGCAAACCAGTACCAGCTCGACGTATACGGCGAGGTCATGTCCACTCTGTATCAGGCCGCCCGTCTGGGTGTGACCAGCGACGAGTCGGCGTGGGATTTCCAACTGGAGCTGATGAAGTTCATCGAGACGGCGTGGAGCGAGCCCGACGAAGGGATCTGGGAGGTGCGCGGCCCTCGGCGGCAGTTCACCCACTCCAAGGTCATGGCCTGGGTGGCGGTGGACCGGGCCGTGCGCATGGTCGAGGAATTCGGTTACGAAGGCCCAGTGGAAGCCTGGCGGGCCCTACGGGAGCAAATCCACGAAGAGGTATCGGCCAAGGGCTACAACAGCGATGTGGGTGCGTTCACCCAGTACTACGGGTCTGATGAGTTGGACGCCAGCCTGCTGCTGATCCCCCTGGTCGGATTCCTTCCTGCCGCCGATGAGCGGGTCCGCTCGACCATTGAAACCATTGAGCGGGATTTGACCGAGGACGGCTTGGTGCTGCGGTACCGGTCGGAGCGAGCCGAGCTGGTGGATGGGCTCCAAGCGGGTGAGGGCGCCTTCTTGGCGTGTTCATTCTGGATGGCCGACTGCTTGGCCTTGCTGGGCCGCCACCACGACGCCCGCCGGCTCTTCGAGCGGCTGCTCCAGCTCAGAAACGACCTTGGCCTGTTGGCCGAGGAATACGACAGCGCGGCGGGGCGCCAGGCGGGGAACTTTCCCCAGGCGTTCTCTCATGTGGGGCTGATCAACGCGGCTCTTAATCTGTCTGGATAGCTGATGATGGGCGCATATGTCGACCAGAACGGCCCGCGTGCCCGCCAATGATTGGCTCCCCGTTACAGACGACTGCGCCGCGCTTTCGACACCGTCGAGATCGGAGTAGGACATGGAGCTGACCATCCAGGCCGCCCTGCTCAACGTGAGCGACCTGAACCAGTCGATCGACTTTTACCGAGACGTCTTCGATCTACGCGTCGTTTCCCAGGCGGACCGGGTATCCGTCCTCATGGTCAGCGAGAAGGATCGACGCCAGGTCCTACTGCTGCGGCAGCTGAGCCGCAACGCCTACCACGGGGGGCGAGGCAACATCGGATATCGCATGCTCTCCTTCGAGGTCGGCTCATTGAAAGAACTCGAGGTCATCGAACAAAAGCTCGTAGAGCGGCAAGCTCTGGTCTGGCAGGGACAGACCCAGATCTACAGGGCCATTATGGGCCTCGATCCCGACCGGATCGAGATCGCCGTTGCATCGGGTCTCGCCGGCACACCTATCAGCAACCAGGCATGGCTGAACCTTGACGACACCATCTACGCCATCGAATGAGGTTCCAAGCAACCGGCGCTTGTTTATCCAGTCCGGGCATCCGGAGGCCGCCCCGTTCGGAGAGTTCGTTGGGAGATTCGGGGCACCAGGGTGGAGGCGCCTCATTTACGTTGCGGGCCGAGACGCCTCACCAGACAGTCTTGGATATTGCACCGCCAGATTCGATATGAGCCCTATACATTACGGCTGCTCGGGCAGGCGCTCATCGATCCGATCTTACGGAGGTCATTGATTGGGCCCGTGAGCTCGGGTCGTCATGTTTGGCAACGCGATCCGGTATTGGTTGCCGGTTTGCTCAGGTGAGATCAGTGAGGAAGCGCTCGATCATGGCGGCGAAGGCGGTTATGTCCCGCTCTTTCCATGAGGCCAAGCCGGCGGCGAGGTGTTGCCGGGCTCGCTGGGCCTCCTGCTCGAGCTTGCGTTGGCCTTCTCCGGTCAGAACCAGCGTGTACCCTCGTCGACCGGGTCGTTCGCCCTCGCGACCGATCAGGCCGGCGGCTTGAAGTTCATTTAGCTGACGGGAGACGGTGGACTTGTCCAACCCGAACAGGTCAGCCAGATCGCAGGCGCGGGTGCCGGGGACGGCTTGGATCTGGGTCAACACGGTGTAGGCGGTCAGGGACAGGCCGGGATGGACTTCGGCGCTGAGCTCGGCTCGGCGCCGCATGAGGGTGGCTAGACCCTGGTAGAGGTGGTCCACGGCTCCGTCTCGCATGCTTGTCTCCATGATTCAGTGTTGCACTGCACAACTCTATCCAGTAAGGTTGTAGACGACAACCTAATCGGTGAGGTTGCCTTCGGGAAAGGAGGCAGTCACGTGGAGACGTTGGCCCCCGGCAGGACCCCGGAACAACTGGCGGAGTCCGCTGCAGGTTCCCCGGCGAAGCGCCTGATCATGGTGGTGGGCTACGACGCCCGTCAAGGTTGCCTCGAGGGCGGCCTGGATCGGCGTGGCGCCGAGCTCCGCCGCGGCGAGGTCCCAGAGGGCACCGCGAACTCTCCGAGGAGGCTACGAACGGGGGGACACGACCACGGCGCGGATCCCTGTTCGTTCCCGGCCCACGCGTAGACTTCACTGGGCCGGCGTTGAGGCGCGATTTCAAAGGGGGGCACGATCGGTGTTGGTGGTGATCGGTGGCGGGCCCTTACGGGGTTGCCACGGCGGCAAGGGCCATCGAGAAGGGAATAGAGACGGTGGTCGTAGGGCGGCCCCTCGGTTTCTGGACGAACAACATGCCCGAGGGCATGTACCTGCGGTCGGGGCCCGACTGGCACCTCGACGCGTCGGGAGTTCACACCTTCGAGGCCTTCCTCGAGGAGCGGCGCATCTCCGCGACCGAGATCGACCCTGTCCCGATCGCCGTTTTCCTCGACTACGCCCGCTGGTTCCAACGGGAGAAGGGCGTCGTCGTCGACGGGCGGCTGGTCACGTCGGTTGGGCTCGACGGCGACCCAGGCCAGGGTGACTTGGCGAGCGGGCACTGCTTCCGGGTCCGTCTCGACGACGGAACGGAGCTCGTCGCCGACGCGGTCGTCGCCGCCCCCGGGGTGGGGTACTTCCGGAGCATGCCGGACTGGAGCGCCGGTCTGCCTGATGGCGTGTGTTCGCACACCTGCGACCTGGTGCGCTTCGACGATTTCGCCGGCGCCCGGGTGCTTATCGTGGGCGGCCGGCAGAGCGCCTATGAGTGGGCTGCTCTCATCGGCGAGGCCGGGGCCGAGCAGGTGGACATCGTCCACCGCCACCAGGTGCCTCGCTTCGAGCGGGTGAGCTGGCGCTTCGCCGACGAGTACGTCGAGCAGACTGTGGCCTCCCCGGGTTGGTGGCGTTCGCTGCCCGCCTCAGAGCAGGAGGCGATCGCCCGTAGGTTCTGGGAGGTGGGCCGCCTCACCCTCGAGTGGTGGCTGACGCCCCGACTGCAGGGGAAGCGGTTCCGGCGGCGCCCCGGCACGTCGGTGGTGGCAGGCTCGATCGACGGCGCGGGCGCCGTTGGGGTCCAGCTGAGCGACGGGACCGACCTCATCGTCGACCGCATCGTCCTCGCCACGGGGTACAAGGCCGACCTCGCCCGCATCCCCTACCTCGCTGAGGTACTGCCGTTCGTCGCCATCGCTGACGGGTTCCCCCTCCTCGACGACGCCTTCCAGACCAGCCTTCCCGGCCTGTTCATGCCGGGCTTCACCGGGACCAGGGACTTCGGTCCGTTCTTCGGATTCACGAAGGGCTGCCCGGCCGCGGCCGACCTAGTCGTGAGGGGCCTCGTCCGGTAGCGACCCGTCGGGGGCGGCGATCATCCAAGACGTCGAAGAGGTTCCCCGCTCGCGGCCGAACCCGTGAGCTGGCTCGTGGGGATGAGATCCGACAACAGGTTGGCGTGATGATGAGCGGTGCGGCACGGGCGCCCCGCTCTGTGAGCGTCGAAGTGCGATCCGGATGGTCCCCTGTCGGCCCGCGGCCCCGCAACGTCCGTGCCGACATCCTCGTCGAGGCCGACTCAATCGGCGAACACAGCACCGCCCTCTACCGTTCGGTCAACGCGCCGCCAAACAGCACAGATCAGATCGTCCCCGACCGCCCGCAGTGAGCGTTGTTATGGCGCGACCCCCGCCATCCGCTCCACCGCGGGGTGACGTCGGGTTTGCCGACTGGCACCCGGAGTCTGAAAGTCATCGCCCTGCCTTGGGACGTACTATCCGCCGGGTGGGCTCGCGAGCTCGAGCGACGCCTCGGATAACTCGGAGCCGTCCGCTGGAAAGACCGCGGGTGAGGTTGTTGCCTTTCTCGGCGAAGTTGTCGATGAACGTGTGCAGTCCGAGGGGGCCGGGAGGGCCAGACAGGAAGGTCTCCAGGAGTGTTGCTGTCTGTTCGGTGAGGTCGTTCCAGTGGACGACAGTGAAGCCAGCGGCGTCGATGACGGCGCGCAACTGGTCGGCGGAGGCCAGATGGCTGAGCTCGGGCCGGTCGGCCCATGGGAGCGGGTAGTCGAGGCTGCCGGGTGTGCCCGCGGTGATGTCCCAGATAGCGAGCCGGCCGCCGGTGACGAGCACCTGGCGAGCTTGTTGATACAGGCGGGTCTTGTCGGTCACGTTCATCTGGACGTGTTGGCTGATGACCACGTCGAAGCTGGCTTCGGCGAAGGGCAGTTCTGTTACGTCTCCTTGATGGACGGATATCCGGTCGTCCAAGCCGACCAGCCGATTGAGCCAACGGGCTGTTTCGCAGTACTCCTCGGTGAGGTCGATGGTGGTGACTCTGCAGCCGTACTGGTCGGCGAAGTAGCGGGCTGTTCCGCCGATCCCGCTACCAGCGTCGAGTACTTCGTCGTTGCTGGCGATTTCGGCCAGTTCGGCTAATTGGCTGGTTGCGATCCGGCCCGAGGTGTGGAAGTCCTCCAGCACGCCGAGGTCGGCCGGCTGTACGTGGTGGAGGTCCATGCCGGTTGCGATGAGGGCCTGTTCGATGTTGTGTCGGGAGAGGCCGGTTGAGTACTGGCTGTCGACCTGGGGGGTCTTCACGGCGGTCATCTAGACGTCCGCTAACTGCTTCAGCAGTTGGGCGACCACCTCGGGCTGGTCATATTGCGGCCAGTGCGAGGCGTCTGGCACCAGATGAAGAGAAGGGTTCTTGAACAGCCCGGCTATCTCGGCCGCAAGCGAGGGGTTCAGATAGCGATCCCTTTCGCCAAAGATGATCGAGACCGGCACCTCGAGGTGTCCGAGCGCTCCGCTGTCGATCAGCGCGTCCTGCTTGTCCAGAGAGTCGAACAGGCCGGCGGTCCAAGCACGGATGGCTGCGAGGGCATCAGGCTGGTCGGCATCGCCGAAGAACTGCGGGAGGATCGACTTTATGGCCAGGCCGTCGGGGTCGAGAGCTTCCAACCCCCACTGGGTGGCGGTGTGCTGCAGCAGCCAGAGGCGCTGGCCGTCGTCGTTGACCATGGCGTCGGCGAGCGGGGTGAATGCCGGATCAGCGAGCAGCCTGATCATCTCGGGAAGCTGCAGGGCGGGCTGGTGTCCGAAGATGGTGTTGAGCAGGACCAAATGGGCCACCCGTTGGGGGTGGGTGACGGCGAAGGCAACGGCATCGGGCCCGGACGCATCGTGACCGACCAGCACCGCACGGGCGATGCCCAGCCTGTCGATCACGGCCACCAGCTCGGACCCGTGTTCCTCAAGAGAGAATCCGGCGGTGTCCGAGCGACCGGACCGACCGTATCCGAGCCAGTCGAAGGTCACGGCCCGCCTCGGGGTCAGCAGCGGCAAGAGCTTGTCGTAGGCCCGGTGATCGTCGGGAAAACCGTGCATCAGGACGATCGCCGGCTCCTCGCCGGGATAGTCGAGGACATGTAGGGATCCCCCTTCATGGCTCAGGGAGTACTCGATGACTCCAGCGTCGATCTTGCTGTTCATAGTGGTCTCCTTTCCCCGCACGTCCTCGTTGGACGCGCGATGGCTTCGTGGGCAATCTTCGTTTGCGTAAAAGCTCAAGTCCCGCTCACCGGGCCATGCACCAGGACGGGCTCAACCGGGGGTGGCGTGACAGTGTGGGCCTGCCCCGTCGCCTCCGAATCCTGTCGAGGCCGAGCAGGAAGGAATGCGATCGCCAAGACGGCCCCGGCGATGGCGACGCCTCCCGCGACTCGGCATCCACCAGCCAGGCTGTAGAGAAACGCGTTCGTGGCGGTGTGAGCGAGCCCCTGTGCCGCGTGACGGAAACCGAGCTTCGAGAGTTGCTGGGAGGCGATGATCGCCCCGCCGAACGAACCTTTGGAGGTGGCGACGGCACGAGCGGGCAGCGCTGGGGGAAGCGTCGCCGCCAGGCGGCTCTCATACAAAGAGGCAGCGACGCTGCCGATGATGGCCACACCAAGCGTGCCGCCGAAGAGCCGCGTCGCGTCGTTGACCGCCGAGCCCACGCCCGCCTTGGCCGCGGGAACGACTCCCATGATCGCCTCGGTGGCCGGTGCGCTCGTGAGCCCCATGCCTGAACCAAGTACGAGCATCTGAAGAACAATGACGCCATAGGACGTCGATCCATTCTGTGCCGAGATCCACAGGAGGGCTGTCCCGAAGAGAAGAAGCCCGGTCCCGACGACTGCCTTGTTGCCGACTCGGACGGCCAGCCTGGTACCGACCACCGATGTGATCCCCACGGAGGCTGCGACCGGCAAGAGCCGGACCCCGGTGCTAAGCGGAGTGAAGTCCTTCACGAACTGGAAGTACTGGGTAATGAGGAAGATGAACCCCGAGAGGGCGAAGAACGAGACGGCGACCGAAACGCTGGCGGCGGTGAACCGGGGGTTGCGAAAGAGCGCCACGTCCAACATGGGGTGTTCGATCCGCCCTTCGACAAGGACGAACACGGCGAGAAGCAATCCGCCAAGGGCCAGGCTCGCAACGGTGGCCGCAGAACCCCATCCCCAGTCCGGGGCCTCGATGACGCCCAGGACGAGGAAGGCCATCCCGGCCGTTGACAGGACCAGACCGCGCCGGTCGATTGGTGGCGTGCTCGGGTTTCGCGAGGTCGGCACCGCTCCGGCGACCAGGACCGCGATCGCCGCCGCCACGACAGTCATGAAGACGAAGATGCTTCCCCACGCGAAGCGCCCCAAGAGCCATCCGCCGACGATCGGGCCCATGGCGATGCCGACCCCGGTGGTGGCGCCCCACAGCCCGATGGCCTTGGCCCGGTCGCCGCGTTCGGTGAAGACGTTGACGAGCAGCGAGAGTGTCGACGGGAACATGAGTGCGGCTCCGAGTCCCATGACGGCGCGGGCAGCAATGAGTTCACCGGTCGTTGCCGAGATCGCTCCCGCCAGGCTCGCCAGCGCGAACACCCCCAGACCGATGAGCAGCGTGCCCTTCCGACCGTAGCGGTCACTCAAGCTCCCGGCGGCCAGTACCAGGGCGGCGAAGACCAGGCTGTAGGCGTCGACGACCCACTGAAGCTGGGTGGTGGAAGCTCCCAAGCTCCGTACCAGGGTCGGCAACGCCACGTTCACGATCGTGACGTCGACGCTGATGACGAAAGCCGCCAGACACAGGGCCAGGAGGATCAGTGGGCGTCGTTGCATGGTTTCCTCTTCCGCATCGCGCAAAAGTCCTGAACGCAGCCTGGACTCGCCTTGGTCATCGAAAAAGGGGCAACCTCCGAAGCCACTGTTCGGCTGGTCCGAACAATGACGCATGCGCGGTATCGTCAGAAGGTGGAACTTCGGGAGCTGGAGGCCTTCGTCGCGGTCGCGTCGGAACTGCACTTCGGGCGGGCCGCCGAGCGGCTCTACATCAGTGCGCCGAGTCTCAGCGAGCTGATCCAACGCCTTGAGCGGGAACTCGGCACCCCCCTGTTCATCAGGACGACCCGCCGGGTTGCCATCACCGGCGCCGGGACCGAGCTATTAACCCGAGCGAAGACCATCCTCGGTGAGGTCGCCGCCGCACAGGCGGCGGTGCGGCGGATTGCCGGTGGGGAGGCTGGCACCATTCGGTTGGGCATCACGCCGCCGGCAGCCCCAACCCTCGCCCCACATCTACTGCGACTATTCAAAGCGCAGGCACCCCAAGTCACAGTGGTCACAAAGCGGATGTGGATGCCCGGGCTGATTGACGCCCTCGCGACCGGCGACGTCGACGTCGCTATCACCTGCGGCCTTCTACCCGAACCCGACGACACGGCCAGCGAAGTGTTCTGCGGTGAGCCGCTGCTGGTCGGAGTCCGCCAGGATCACCGCCTGGCTGATCGGCAACACGTGGCTTTGGCAGAATTGTCGAACGACGTTCTCGGTACTCCGGCTGACCTGTTCCCAGCCTGGGTGCTCAGCCAACGCCAGGCGCTCGACCAGGCAGGCATTACCCCGACCACGGTTCCACTCGACGACACCGATCTGGCTGCCGCCCGGTGGGTCGATCAAGACTCAGTCGACTGGATCCTGCTCATCGCGTCGCTCACCGGCACCCACAGACAAACTATCTTCCTGCCCGTCGATCCTTGCCAACTTGTGCCGTTCACTCTGCAGTGGAAGCCGGCTCGAGCGTCGATCACCGCCGTGGCCCGCTTCGTCCAGACCGCCCTGACGGCGGAACCTCCGCCCGGCTGGCAGACACTCCCAGGCCACCTAAGCCATCAAACAACTGCAGCATCGACTGTCCCTAATCCGCGGCCCCGTCAGGGTGAATCGACAACAGGCCAGTACGGCCGATCATCAGCTCCATCGCCGTGAGCGGACACAGAGGGAGTCCTACGGCGGCCACGTGAGACGGGCCGAGCAGCGCTGCTGTCGGCAGAGCCTCGATCAATGCCAGGGTAATAATAGTATTTCGGAGCAAGCGGCCACGACACATGACGGTCCCTCCCGTGTGAATCCCAGGCCTCCTCCCGGGCGAATGCGGAGCGCGGATCAGACGGTTCGGCACGCGGGCGAATCGTTGATCGTGCGCCCCGAAGAGTCGCCCAGAACGTCGCCGCGGGCTATCCCACAACCGCGGCCGGGTTGCGTCCCGGACCGCCGGCTGGGTGGCCACGGGTCGAGATGAGGAGTTGGCTGATTCTCCCATGACGACGCATATCGCCTCGATCTACGCGGCTACTTTCACTGGGCAAGCGCTGTTCGCCTCGAGGTCCAGGCCGCGACCCGACCTCACGTACAGCTGTACCGGGGCTGGTTGGAGGAACGAGGTCTGGCCGCGTCGACCATCGACCGGCGCCTCTACGCGATCTGCGGTTCTACCGCACCGCACCGAGCCTTTTTCGCCGCTGACCGAGGCGCCCCCTAACGTTCCGGTAAATTCTCCATCTGCATATCTCCAAACGCCCGGCCTGGAGTGACTTTACGGAACCGCCGGTTGACGGTTCGCCAAACGCCCTCGGCGGCCCGGGCGTGCCGCGCCACCCCGCTGGCGGCGGGCGCGAGGGTCAGGCGTGCCCCGCCACCTCGCCGAACTTCACGCTGGTGAAGGTCACACCAGGCAACCCGCCGCCGACCTCGGGCGCTCCGGCGCGCGCCTGCTCCTCTGTCTCGAAAACGACGACCGATGTGCCGTGACCCTCGTCGAGGCGCACCCAGTACGCACCGACGAACCCCGGGGCCTGCTTCACCATCGGGATCACCAGCTCCGCGAGGGCGTTCGTGGCTGCTTCGCCGTCGGTGATCTCAACCGTCGCCACAACTGCATACATTCCGTACCTCCAAGACGTCGCTGTTCCCCGCAGTCTGACACGGAAACACTAACCGACTCGTAAGCGGAGGGCTTGGCAATGCCCGGGTATTGGAGCGCGAGAGCACTGTGGTCGTGGGCGAGGCGGCCCCGTAAAGCGAAGGTGGGAGCTTCGTAGTCGTACTGCTCCATGCCGTCTCCATCGTCGACTTGGGCGTAGGTCTGTTCCGGTCGTTCGACTGCCAGGGAGGGCGCACGGACATATGCGGCAGAGGCGTCTGCTCGCTCGCGCACCCGCGAGCGAAAGACGGTGCACCGTCAGAGCGTTCGTCATCACCGACCCTTCGAGCTCCACATCAAAGCGGCCGTGGCTTCGAGGTGTCGCATGGTGGCGAGCACGCGCCGGCGTAGGGCGGCCAGTCTCGACCACCTGGCCAACGTGGCGGCGTCACTCGGTGAGCCTGACCGGATGCACTTCGTAGCCGGCGATGTGTCGACGGTGGGCGGATGCCGACGAGCGGTCGACGAGGCGCTGGAGAGGTTCGGGCGGCTCGACGTACTGTTTACCAACGCGGGCGCCTACGAGTCCCAACCAATCGACACGGCCGACGAAGACTTGTGGGACCGCACCATCGACACCCATCTCAAGGGAACGTATTTCACCGTGCAGGCCGCGCTTCCCGCCCTCCGCGACTCCCGCGGCTGCGTGGTCACGATGGCCTCCGACGCCGGATTGCGCGGCATGGCCGGGGGATGGGCGGCCTACTCCGCGGCCATGGGCGGGGTGATCAACCTGACCCGGGCCCTGGCCGTCGAGTTGGCCCCCACGGTGCGGGTCAACGCCGTAGCCCCCGGACCGGTAGACACCGAAACGCTGCTCGACTCTCTGGCCGACGGTTCTTACGGCCTTTCTCGCGGCGCTATGGAGGCGACCATACCGGTCCGCCGTCTGGCCACTGCGGCCGAGGTGGCCGATGCCGTCGTCTACCTGGCCGTGGCCCAGGCCGTAACCGGTTCGGTCCTAAGTATCGACGGGGGCACCTCCGCGACCCTGCCATGAAGCCCGCCTTTCGCCGCGGGGCGACGGCCTCGCCTGCCCCTAGCGTTAGCTACCCCATCACCGGCATGCGCCCTGGAGCCGGCGGACATCTAGACCCGCACTGGCAGGCCCAGATAGTTGACGGCGTTCACGCCGAGTATCAGCGCACGCTCCTCGTCGCAGAGGTGAGGGAGAGCCATCACTTGTTCAATAGTCCGGTCCACTTGATACCAGGGGAAGTCAGTGCCGAACATCACCCGCTCGGCCCCGATCTCTTTGATCATCCGACCCATCTCATCATGAGTCGGTGCGCCCGGCGCCCCGCACCAGGCAATGATCTCGCACAAGTCGAAACGTACGCTCGGGTAGGCGGCCGCCAGCCGGCAGGTCTGCTGCCAGCGCCCACCGCCGAGGTGGGCCAACACCAGCTTGAGTCGCGGATGAGCGTCAAGGACGGCCGCGAACGCCTCCGGCTCCGCCCATTCGGGGCCGGAGCGGGAGGAGCCGGCATGGGCGATCACGCCCATCTCCAGCTCCTCGCAGGCGTCGAAAATCTGGTCCATCCGCGGGTCGTCGGGGAGAAACCGCTGCATGACCGGGTGGATCTTGAAACCCAAGGCACCGCGCTCGTTGGCCCAGCACAGGTGTTCGGCGCCCTGCCTGCCACCCATCACTGTCGGATCCATGGCCACGAACGTCGTCGTGCCCGGACGGGAATGGGCCAGGTCGAGGGCCCAGCTGTTGAAGTCCACCAGACGCTGCTGGAGCGGCTCGAGGGAGTTCTCGAGTGAGGCATCATCCCCCATCTTGGCCAGCTCGGCGTCGGGCACGAACATGTTGACCACCACGAAGTGGTCGCACTCCGCAGCGCGCATGGCGTCCGCGACCTGCCCGATGGTCCCGGCCAGCTCGCAAATCTCGACGTCCTCTTTAACCCCGTACTCCCAGATCTCGTAAGGGTCCCGTTCGGGTTCCTCTCCGGGCTCGCCCTCGGGCAGCAGGTGTACATGAACATCAACAATCGGAGACCGGGTCACCACCTGATCGTATGATCCGACCGTCCGAGCATCTACCCTGCCGGTTCTATATTCACGCAGCCGTCACAGGCGCCCCAGGGATAGCCACAGTCCAGATCGTCCAGGCTCGCCGGGTCGGAGCCGATGAAAGTTCCACCCGGTACGGCCGGGCGCTGGGCGCGATGTCGGTCACATCACGACCCCGCCATTGGGGCTGAATACCCATCCGGCGTAGAAGTCGGCGTCGTCGGATGCCACGAAGTGCACCGTGGCGGCCACGTCATCCGGCTGGCCCCACCTCCCGAGCGGGATAGTGGCAAGAGTTTCATCGTTGTACTCCTCCGGATAGTCGGTGAGCAGCGGCGTCTCGATCGGACCCGGCGCTACGACGTTGACGTGTACCCCTGCGGGGGACAGCTCGCGGGCGAGGGCCTTGCTGAATGCGATCACGCCGCCCTTGGACGCACTGTAGTGGGTCATGGACACTGCTCCGACCAGCCCCAGCTCGGAGGCCACGTTGACGATCTTCCCGCGGCCAGCCTCGATCATCTGCGGGACCACGGCCCGGCAGGTGTTGAACACGCTCTTGAGGTTGACGGCCATCATGTTGTCCCACTCGGTCTCGGTCATGTCGACGAAACGCCGGTGATTCCCGATACCCGCGTTGTTGATGAGAACGCCGACCGGTCCGAGTTCGGCCGCCCCCGCCTCTATGGCCGCGGCCACATCGGCGGTGACCGACACGTCGACCGCCTGATACCAGGCGCTTCCACCCAATCCCGCCACCAGGTCGTCGGGCGGCGATCTGCGGTCGAGCAGCAATAGGCGGTCGCCGGAGGCGGCGAAGCGACGGGCGATCGCCGCGCCGATGCCGCCCGAAGCTCCGGTGATGGCGACCACCCGATATGGCTCAGACATGCGCTCCACCTTCCAACGAACCAACCCGCTCCAGCCCTCGGTCGTAGGCCCGCGCCACTCGCGTACACGTCTCTTCGTCGACGGAGGGGGACAGGTTGAGCCTGCCCGATGATCGCCTCCAAGCGCCAGTGCGTGCCGCCGAGATCGGGATGGCAGCCTCGAACCGGCGCACCAGTTCTGGCTGCGGGTTGAGGCAGATCACGTGCTGAATAGCGGATTCATCGAGAGTTCACAGAGAAACTAACTGCGATTAGTGTGGCACATTTAAACTTCTACCAACGCGATAGTAGCTCGGCTTTATAACTCAGGAGGCTCTGCGTTGCCCGATCGCGACTGGTACGTCTCGGCTGACGTCCTCGCCGCTGAACACCGGCACGTCTTCGGCCGATCATGGCTCGCCGCCGCCAGCGCCGAGGACGTCCCCCACCCTGGCGATTACTTGACCTTAGACGTCGCCGGCGAGCCGCCGGTCATCGTCCGTGATCACGACGGGGCGGTGAAGGCCTTCCGCAATGTCTGCCGCCATAGGGGCCTTCTCCTCCTCGAGGGCGCCGGCCAGGTGGAGAGTCAGATCACCTGCCCGTACCACGACTGGGGCTACGGCCTGGACGGTCGACTCGAGCGGGTTCCGCAGCAGCGCCAGCAGTTCCACGGTTTGGATCGGACCTGTTGGGGACTACGACCAGTGGCGCTCTACGACTGGCACGGGCTTATTTTTCTTAACGCGGACGACCAGGCTCCCGGTTTCGAGACGTCATCCGCCCCCCTGTTCGAGCGGCTTGAGCCACTCTTGGCGGGACCTCTCGTGCATTTGTCGACCGTCCGTCACCACGTGCGGGCCAACTGGAAGATCCTCCTGGAGAACCACCTCGACTTCTACCACCTCTGGTACCTCCACCGCGATTCTCTGGGCCAGTACCGCCACAGCCTCGTATCACGGCAACAGCTGGGCGATCATTTCTGGAGCATCGCTCCGCTCATCGACACCAGCACCCGACCCGGCGGCTTTACCAACCTCGTGAACCGCTTTTGATCCTCGAGCACGACACAACCAGCCCTGGCGCACACGACATGCTGATCGCGTCCGTGTGATCCGAAGCGATATCGCATACTCGGCGCCGACGGCCACCCGGTCCTGTGCGAGCAACCTGGCCGAGGCCTACCCGGACTCGGCTGCCGTTCCGGTGCCGCAGCCGGTCAATATCTTCATGACGGTGGAGCACGCCCCCAACTAGCCGGCGTTGACCCTGGGTGACGTTCTCCGACCGCGGCGGTGATTCGATCACCCTTCCCGCCGCAGTACACGATTGTGCGGTAGTGGTATCGGTCTGCCCTAGGATCTCTCGATCCCGATAAGCCGGGCGGCCTGACGCCCCTAGCCCTCGAGGTCGAACCCTAGAGAATCCCAGTGTGATTCACAGCTACTGCTTGTTCTTGGCCAGGCCACTGGCGCGCTCCCGGCAGCCCAGTGCGTCGGATATGACGCGGTGGCCAATAACGCAGTGATCTCGGCTGCGTCAAGGCGATGAGCATTCCTCCACTTCGATGCCGGCGACACGTCACGCTCGGCGATCATCTGGGTAAATTTCAGCACCTCCCTGGGGAGGAACACGCCCGGCTCAGGCTCACGTGCTGGAAACGAAGGCAGCCTCCAGACGTGAGCCGGCACCGAACTGTGCGCTGGTAATCCCACGCTTGTTCGCTCTGCGCCAGCGGCGCAGATCATTTTTGGCGTCGGATTCGCAGGTGGCGGCGGCGCAGATCGCGGTGGTGCTGCAGACGACGAGAATCAGGTCCGGCGTGATCGCCGAGTTCAACACGGACGGATGCGATTCGCTGCGCCCTCCTACCGGCCCGCATCCGAGGAGGATCGATGACGGCACCCGGGAGCAGATCCGCGCCGTCGCCCTCGCCCTGTCCCAGCGATCTCGGTGAGAGGGACTGTCCACGTCGATCGATATTCGAGCCTTGCCAGCTCATGTTCTCGGATGTTGGGCGCTGGCTCCTGCGGTCAGTTCGGCTTTGTGCAGGAGTTGTCTACTATGGTCGATCATCTGGGCGTAGTGATCCGCGAGGTCGTCGAACTCGGCCGCCAGGTCTTGCTCGAGCCGGGTTGCTGGTGGTTCGGGGGCGGCGGCGATGGCGGCATCGACACTGGGGTAGACGACGCGCTGACAGAGCGGCCGGTCCGGGGTCGCGTCTGCGGATGGCGCTACCAGCTTGAGCGCCGCCACGGCCGGCCCAAATGCGTCAACGATCTCGTAGTGGACTGGTGTGGGTGATTTCGCTGATGTCGGACACACAGTCGTTCCTCATTGGAGCTCACTGGGCGTCAAGCGCTCCGACATCGGTTGCGCTGGTGAGGGTCACGACGATAGCGGAACGGTGTGCGATAGTTTCGATCTGGAGGCCCATGAGTTCCTACCTGAGGTTGTGTCGCGGTCGGTGCCCGCCCGCGCCGTTTAACGAGAGCGCCGATATGGCTGTGCGGCCGGTCATGAGGGTGACAGCCGGGACGCCGCCTGGGCGGCGAGTAGCCGTCGCGGGCAACGACCCATTTCCGGCGCACGGGCAGGTGATGCGTTCGGTGGCGTGCGCAGCGGGATGGCGATACCCGACGCTATAAGGCTCGTTACTTCTGATCGGTCGAAGGTTTCCCTGGCTTGGTAGCGGGCGCGGGGCTGCTCGGCGGCCGAGCTCGAGGCGGCCTCGGCGGGCAGGTCGGCGCGGAAGGCGTCGTAGTAGGCCTCGTAGATGAGATCTGATTCCCGGGCCCGCTGGTGGCGTAGCCCGGTCAGGATCCATCCCAGCCGTTGGCGCACATCAGCGTAGTCCACCGAGGATTGGGGCTGCGGCTCCAGTTCGGCTCTCAGCGACGCTACCGCGCCTCGAAGCTGGCGGTATTGGAGGCGCAGTCCCCGCGCCCGGTTACGCAACCACGGCTGGGTGCGGGCCACGTCTGAGAGCAGACTGTCGGGCGAGTCGGCATTGTCCGCCTCCTCGGCTGTAACCTGGTCCAGAGCGACCAGCGCCCCCAGAACCTGGGAGCTCCACGCCGGCTCGCGGCCTGGCGCGGCCTGCCCGAGCATCGCCTCGAGCTGGTGCACGGCCGCCAGGGTGCGGTCCTGGTCGGCTTGGCGCTCCTCGAGGCCAGCCCGCTGGGATTCGCTGAACTCACCCGACCCTCCGTCGCTGTTCACGATGACCCGCTGTCGCCGATCGGTCCGGCCCGCCGGCCAGGCTAAGAGGCCGAGCTCAGCTGCTTGTCGGCGTCGCTGCTGGTAATAGCCAGTTTGCGGGGCTTGGCCGCTTCGCGCACCGGAATAGTGAGCGTCAGCACCCCGGAGTGGTAGTCAGCCGCGATGGCGTCCGCGTCGAGGGTCTCACCCAGAAACAGCTGGCGGGTGAAGGTTCCCACCGGTCGTTCGCTGACGATCATCTCGGCTCCGTCCGCCCCGATCGGCGTGCGCTCGGCTCTGACGGTGAGCACGTTCTGCTCGACGGTCAGGTCGATCGAGTCCGGGTTGATCCCCGGCAGGTCGAAATGAACGTAGAAGTCCGTCCCCATGCGGTAGGCGTCCATGGGCATGGCGGCCGGGCGGGCCACGGCGCCGACGACCTGCTGGGTGAGCCGGTCGAGGTCACGGAAGGGGTCGGTTCGCATCAGCATGTCAGGTCCTCCTTCTGCGTCGCCTACAGAGCCGCTGATGGTGTCCGCCTCCATCGCATCCCGGGAGGCGAGTGTTATGATACTCAACTATCGAAGATCTGCAACAGACGACTCAGATTATGCCATCGGACCCAACCAATGGAGATCGGATGTACCGGCGGCTGGACGTGGCGCCGGAGGCTTCCGAGGCAGATCGGCCGGGCCTACCGCCGCCTGGCCCACAGCCTCCATCCCGACGCCCATCCCGACGCCCCGGACGCCGCCGTTCGGTTCCGGGAGATCACCGAGGCCTACGAGATTCTCAGCAACCCGGGGCGCCGGGCCCGCTACGACCACGACCGACGACCATCGACACCCGACGACGTCGGGTCCCGCCGTCCCGGAGCCAACCCTCGCACGACCTTCCGGTGACACCCAGACAAATCCCCGGTCGGCCGGCGCACCAGCCCACGGTCATCGGCCTGGGACCGTTCGAAACCGGCTCGGCTCCTCTCATCGCTGGACCGGTACATGTCGCCTCGCCCTCCAACCCGGGCGGCGCCGCGTCGGGTCGGGGTGGCACCGATCTCGCACAGTTCATCGACGCCGTCCTGCGAGCATGGCGGCGGTGGTGATGGACTGGCCCGACCGAGACCACGGCGTCTTCGCCATCTCCATAGCCGCGCAACTCTGCGGGCTGCACCCCCAGACGCTCCGGGTTTACGAACGTGAAGGCCTGGTCGACCCTGACCGCAGCGCTGGCGGCACCCGCCTCTACAGCGCCCGGGACGTGGAAAGGCTACGCCAAATCGCCGCCCTGACCGACACCGGCATCAACATCGCCGGGATCAGGCGGGTCCTCGAACTCCAAGACGAAGTTCGCCGCCTCAAAGCCCAGATCCAACGCCTCGACGCCACAATCAAAACGCAAACGCCCTAGACATCTCTCGTGCCCTGGCGGTGTGCCGATGACTCGGGCCGGATCGAGACATTCGGCTGGCAAGATCTGGATCCGCTTTCCGAAAAAGCGCTCCGCGCCCTCTTGACAACACGGCACCGGATGGCAAAATTCTGTCGCGAAGGGACTTGAACCCTTCGCACAGGGACATCATCGTGAGAACAGGAGGTGGTTCTAACTCTGCTGATCCGTTCGACAGGGCGACCGCCGCCCCGCTGCCAATCGAGGCCCGCAGGCGTCGGCGCCTAGGCATGCCCTGGGCCGTTCGGGAAAGACCGAAGAATGAGAACCGGATAGGGAGTGGCCCTCTTGCGCCGCCAGAGCGAGCGTCAAAGCCAGGAGGGACTCGGAACCGGCGACGAGGCCCCGCCCCCAATCGTGATCTCCCGACCTTAAGCGGTGCACCCCCGGTCGTACCCAGGGCGCGACAACTGAACAGATATCGACGAGGAGGAGACCAGTTGGTCTCCTCCTCGCGCGTCCACGCATTCGTTCTAATCGGATGGCCCAAGCACCGAACGCCAACAACAGCAGCGAACACTCGAGGGACCCGGAGATTGGGGGCCGGTCTGAATCGGCCGTGGCCAACGAACATTCGGGGCGCGGCGTGAGGGCCGATGTCTGGCGGCGGACGACGTGGAGGTCACCGAGCCCACGCTGGTCCTGAGTTCACGAGACCGCCGTCTGGAAGCCGTGGCTTGCTCGGTATGGCAGCCCCTGTGGGCGTGCATGCTGGCTGTTTCGGTTGGCTGGCCGTGAGCCGCGGGGGTTGAGCTCGAGGGGACTGGAACCCCAGCAGTCGATTTCGCGTGGTCGTCGTCATCCCCGCCGGCCGAACTGGTCCTCGAGGACGATGGAGAGTGTGGATTTCGCGGCCACCGTCGGCCAGGTCATGGCCGAGATGGCGCCTCGTCCCAGATGGCCGGACGAGCTAGCGCCGGGCCGGCACGCCGAGGGGTTGGTGGCGCATGAGGCGCCCAGTGAGATCGTGGCGCCGGTCGCGACAGGCGGTGACGACCAGGTAGACACCGACCGAAAACAGGATCCCATCGGCCATCCACGCGTTTCGTTCGGGCTGCTCTGCGTCGCCCTGGTTGCTGTCCTGCCGACAACGGACCAGCCGCTACCCCCGGACACCGCGCTCGAACGAGCCGCCGGGCTCAGTTAGACGGAGTCCAGAACACCGGGAGGTCAGGAGAGTTCGCTTTCCTCCGCTCGATCCGCACCGCGAGATGGCTCATCCGGCGGTACTCGGACTTCAGGCGACGGATTAGGCGGAGGTCCCCGATCCCCTTGCATTTTGAGGAGCGGGACCACCAGGCTCTGCTCGGAGGAGATGGGCCGCCACTAGCTGGGATAGCCGCCCCAGCGCTTCGATGCGGTCAGCGTCCGGTCGCTGACCCGGTCGAACTGCTCTCGAAGCTCATTGTGACGACCAGCAAGAATGCCCTGCGCACCGTTCCTCCCAACTACCCACCTTCCCCTGCGGTACAACCGCAGCCTGCCCGCACAGTCTGTTCCCGGGTGGCCTGGGCATAACCGGCCGGGGCGCCCGCCCCGCAGGCCCGGGGATAAGGTCGGCCCTATGAAGTTCGACATGTCGCCGGCTACCGGTGTCGCCGAGCCTGGTGATGTGCCAGGCATGATGGTGGCGGCGGCGTCCGAGTTGGGCGCCACCAACCTGGTGGTGTACCTGGTCGACTTCGAACAGCGCCTGCTGGAGCCGATCCGCGACCAGTCCGCGCAGTCGGCGCTGCCCGAAGCCGAGGAGGTGGGGGTGTCGGTGGCCGGGCCGGGCTTTCACCGAGCGGCAGGCGCAGCTATTCGAACGAGACGACGGGACCCGCGTGTGGGTGCCGATTATTGAAGGGTCAGATCCGACCGGAGTGCTGGCCCTGACCGTGCCGGCGGTCGAGGAAGGCACGGTTCGGGCCTGCCAAGAGCTGGGATTTCTGGCCGGCTATCTGATCGCCACCCACGCCAGAGTCACCGATCTCTACAACCTGCATCGCCGCCGCCGGGCGATGACGTTGGCCGCGAGCATGCAATGGGATCTGCTGCCGCCTTTGACCGTCCAGACGCGCCGGGTGACCGCGGCTGGCATGATCGAACCGGCCTATGAGGTGGGGGGCGACTGCTTCGACTACGCTCTCAATGGGCCGACCTTCGACTTCACGATCATGGATTCCATGGGTCACGGAGTGCGCTCGGCGGTGGTGGCGGGACTGGCGATCGGTGCTTACCGGCACACTCGACGGGAAGGCCAGCGATTGGAGCACATCCACCAGGTGCTGGATGAGGTCATTTCCGAGGAGTGCGCGGGCGAGGGGTTTGTGACCGGACAGCTGGGCCGCCTGGAGTTGAGCACCGGGTCGCTCGCTCTCGTCAACGCCGGCCATCCACCACCACTGTTGATCCGCCACGGCAAGGTGATAGGACTCGTGGACTGCCCCCCGTCGCCGCCGTGGGGGATCGGACCGGCGGAGCCGCTGCGGACGGTGGTCTCCCTGGAACCGGGGGACAGTGTGTTGTTCTACTCCGATGGCGTCGTGGAGGGCCGGGGCCACCCCTACAGCGACTTCGGCATAGACCGGCTGGAGGACCTGGCCGGACGGCATTTCTCCGATCAGGTCCCGCTCGGCCTCATCGTTCGCCTCCTGACTGAGGCCGTGCTGGCCCATCACGGCGGACGGCTGCACGATGACGCCACCGTGTTCGTTGTTAACTGGCACCCATCGAAGGAATGATGGCCACGCATCGATGCCCCAAGATCGCTCACATGCCAACGGGGCCGGCACCGATGACGCCGCAGTGACACTCCGCTATCCACATCAATATAGCCAGGAACCCCGCCGGAAGCGTCAATCCGTTCGAGGCGTTCTTCCCCGGCTGCGATAACCCTCCCCCGAATGGGGACAACCCAAGGTGGTGTGCTTCTGGCGGTCCTTGTCCCTCGAGCCGCTCATCACCGCGCCCAGACAGGCTCGAGAGGCCGTCAGCCAGTGGCTTCAGGAGTGGCAGTTAGCCGCGCTATCCGACGTGGTCTCGCTCATCCTCAGCGAACTGGTCACCAATGCCCCTCCTCCACGCCGCCACCCCGATCGAGATCACGCTGACAGCTGAGCGTGACGAGGTCAAAGTGGCCGTCGCCGACCGCGACCAGTCCCACCCCGACCGCCGGAGCCGCCCCGACCGGCCGGCCACCGGTCCGGGGATGTACGCGCCGGCCGGACGCGGTCTCACCATCACTGATGGTCTGGCCGACGACTGAGGAGTCGACAACCTGGAGGCGGGAAAACAGGTCTGGGCGGTCGTGAAACCTCCCGCCACCTGGCCACACCATCCGGACTACCAAACCTGATGTCGACAGTTGCGACACCTGTCACCTCTGATGGAAGAGGGGCACCTGGCCACAAGCGAGTTAACCAGCCCGGTCATCGCGATACCGCGCCGCCCGACGGGCGCCGCCAGTGGGTGCCCTCGCTACAGACGAGCACACCAGGCTCGGACCTAAGGAATCCCGGCTCTGCCGGGCGAAACGATACCGGGGACGTAGCACCGTCCATCGGGTTCCGGCCAGAACCGGCCACAAGGAGCGCGCCGCCGGTTCTGTGGCCATCAGTGGCCACCCGCCACCGTTGCTGATGTCTTCGACGAAATGCGAGAATCCCGGCTCGTCATTTTCGTTTCCGGCGTTAACCATAGAGTAGCGGGAATATACGGCAATGGAATGGCGCATCTACCTGGAAAGAACGATTGGAGGCGCGGATGCCCATGGCGAAGCTGAGCGGGCCGCGAAGGACGTATCCGTCGCCGTCGGCACAGCCATCGCCGGAGGCGCGATCGCCGCCGCCATCAACGGGGACGTCGATCCGGTATACACCGGAGCGACGGCCTCGTCAGCGGTGCTGGCGGCCCCGTTGCCGAGAATCACCATCCAACCCACGTTGGCGTGAGCCGGGCCAGTTCCTCGAAACCTGCATCTGGTCGACGAAGCCCAACTTCTCCTCCACAGCGAGGCCGCCGACGCGCCGCTCCGGGCGGTCATGAACGTGAGCGACCGCGTCGCTCCGGTGACGGCGCCCGTCCTGTCGGTCGCGGGGCTGGTACGACATCTTCCTGCTCGGCCAGCTCGACGACTACCAGCGGTTCCGCCAGGCGGGACGGCCGCCACAGCTCGTCATCGGGCCTTGGGGACACATCTCTCTGGGCTGGCTTGGACCGGCTCTACGCGCCACTCTGCGCTTGTTAGACGCCGAGCTGCGCGGCGCCCCGGGTCGGCATCCAGAGAACCCGGTGCGCGTCCACCTCGGAGGCGCCAACGAATGGCTGGACCTCCCCGACTGGCCCCCACCCACCCAGGCGCAGCATCTCCATCTCCGTCCGGGTGGCCTGCTTCGAGACACGACCCCCGTCCACTCCAAGCCGGATCGGTACCACTACGACCCGCAGCACCCCCACTCCAGACGTAGGCGGCAACTCCGACCCCGGGTTCGGATCCCGCGACAACCGCAACCTCGAGTCGCGCCCTGACGTGCTCACCTACACCACCGATCCCCTGTCCGCCGACATCGACGTGGTCGGCCCGCCCACGGTTGCGCTTTACGTTCGCTCCAGCCTGTCGGACACCGACTTCTTCGTTCGCCTCTGCGACGTGCACGGTCGGGGCGGTAAGTCGACGAACGTCTGCGACGGCATTCATCGCCTTCAGACCCGACACCGGCCAGCAGCAACAAGACGGAACACGTCAGATCAGGATCGAGCTGTGGCCCACCGCCCACCGCTTCAAAGCAGGCCACCGCGTCCGGCTCCAGGTTTCGAGCGGGTCCCATCCCCGCTACGCACGAAACCTCGGCTCCGGCGAAGCCTCGCCACGACCACCTTCCGCGTCGCCGAGCAGCACGTGTTCCACGACCCCGACCATCCCTCGGCAATCGCCATCCCCGCCCGCCGTCACGACTCCCACCACTCCCCGGAGCGCGCATGATCTCGACAAGACCGACGTCGACCACCGCCCCGGCCATAAAGTGCCGCGCTGGGTGCAGCAACTCCCCCAGCGGCCACCCTCCGGCCAGGATAAGTGCCTCCCAGCAGCGTACTGGGACATCGGGGTGACGGGATATGGGAGACATCTGGGCTGGATATCTGGGCGATTTGCGTTGGTCCGTTGCGGGCAGGTTGCACTGAGCCCGGCACGCTGCGGTGGCTGGCATCCGCCGGCGTGACGGCCAATCCGGTCAGCTCGTGGGGTTGCCCGCCGGGCGAGGAAGTTCTGGTTGTGATTTGCCAGCCGAACCTCAGGACAGTACTTGATCTCCGACGTGAGGTGAAGTTGAGCTTCTCTTCGACACTGTCTTCACTGCCGAACAAATCCGCCAGGAGGCACGCCAGCCCTTCGGCTTCCTGGCTCCGCTCGTCGCCTCGGCAACCCGACGTCAGGGGGCAACCCACTTCACAGCCACGGACCGGGAGCTGTGGGACGACACCCGGCCCTTCCGGGGCTCATCGAAGGTCTGGACCGGCCACACCTAGTGCGTGACCCTGGCGTCGTCGGCCGCCGACCCCGCCGTTGCCCGTTAAGGACTGACGGCGGGCACCGTCGTGGGAAGGTTGAAGTGGGGGAACAGCGCCGGGTCGCCGAAGAGGCTTATGCGCGTCACCTGCGTCGATGTGCTGGCGAGCACCACAACCGCGAAGGCGCTGTACTCCTGATCGTCGTTGCGGTGGTAGGCGGCCGCGGCCAGCTGGCCGTTGGCCTCGAGCGGCAGCATCCTCCAGTCCCCGGGCCGGCCGATAGCCTGGGCGGCGATGAACGGCGCGCAGGTCGCCTTGCCCGAGAACCATGTCCTCGTACCGGTCATCTCCAGAATGGCGTCATCAGCCAGCAGGCGCTCCATCTCGGCCATGTCGGAATGCTCGAATGCGGCCAGGTAGCGGTCCAGCACCCGACGGGCCCAGGGTTCGGTGGGCTCGACCAGAGACTCTTCGGTCACGTCCACCTCGGCCAGCCGGGCCCTGGCCCGCTGCAACAGACTCTTGACCGCGACCACCGACACATCGAGCATCTCGGCCGTCTCGGCGGCGGTCGTTCCGAGCACATCACAGAAGATGAGCACGGCACGTTGGCGGGGTGGGAGGAGCTGGAGCCCGGCGACCAGAGCCAGGCGGACGCGGTGGCGGGCGGTCACGACATCGGCCGGGTCGCCGCGCTCGTCGATGGCCAGGCGGTCGGGCACCGGTTCGAGCCACAACACGCCGGGTGGGGTCGGATCGGTCGGCGCCAGCGGGTGGGCCGATGGCGGCCCCAGCCCAGATGGCAGCGGTCGCCGACTGCCCCGGTCGAGCGCAGTGAGGCACACGTTGGTGGCGATCCGGTACAACCACGTCCGCACCGACGAGCGCCCCTCGAAGCGCTCGAAAGCCCGCCAGGCTCGCAGATAAGTCTCCTGCACCGAGTCGTCGGCGTCGTGCACCGACCCGGTCATGCGGTAGCAGTGGGCGAACAGCTCCCGCCGGTGGGGCGACGTCGCCACTTCGAATTCGTCGGTCTTCATGTCAGGCATGGCCACAAAGGGGTTGACCCTCGGGGCGGGTGAAAGGAATCGGTCAGCGACGCGATTCCTTTCGCTCGGCGGCGAGTCAATACCAGCATGACCCTACAACATGTCCCTCAGGCCGCCGAGACGGCCCTGCCGTTCTTCGACCCATTCGTCAATGGGCGGCCCGCCCAGCTGGCCAAACAGATCGCCGCCGAGATCCTCGCCGGCCCGCACCTATCGGTGCTGGCCACAACCAACGCCGACGGTTCACCACAACTGGCCGTGATCTTCGTAAAGTCGGACGGCGACGAAATCTTGTTCAGCACCATCAAGGGCCGCCGCAAAACGGTCAACATGGAGCGCGACCCGCGAGTCAGCCTGCTGGTGCACAGCCTTCCCCTCGACACCGGGGCCACATACGCCACCATCTCCGGCACGGTGGACCTCACCGCCGACCCCGACGGGTCGTTCCACCAGGTGATGTACGACCTTCACATGGGCGGCGCCACCCCACCGCCCGAACCCGGTGCCCAGCGAGTCATTGTTCGGCTCCGGCCCCGCAGGCACTACGCCCCACCGCCCTACTCCGCCGCCGAATGATCGGAAACCGACCTTCCACGTGGGACGCCTAGTTCACCACGCCGGTGGGTGCCCGGCGACGAGAACCCCCCCTGGCTTCAGCGAGCTCGTGCGGGCGACCATTCCCAAACGCTCGAAGCCTGCTGAGGCACCTGATAAGCGTCCTACCGAGCCGGCGGTATGGGCCAGGGCGACAGGATGATCGGCATGCACGATATGGGACACTCAGCAGCGCGGGATGTGTGCCGACATACGCCGATCCGATTGGCGGACGGCTCGGACTATTCCTCGCTCCGTATGCGCGACTGACCTTCAGCAGTGCGCCAGTTACTTGCGCGGTATCACGATGATGGCCGTGGCGGACAAGAGCGGCGAGTGCGATCTGCAATGCCACGGTCAGATTGACCCCATCGCCCACGGCATACAGCTCGGCGATGCTCCGGCGGAGCAGGATAAGAGCCTCGGTCGATTCGTCCTCGAGTAGGGCTCCGGCCATCCATCCCGTCGCCATCTCGACAATCCAGGCAGCGTGGATCTCTTCGGCCTTGTGTCGTGTGAGGGTGCAGGCGCGCCGGGCCAGAGCCGGGTCCTTGGCGACCTGGGCGGCGTAGAGGACCAGTCCGGTCGGCCCTGTCATTCCTGGATGCCCAGAATCTCCCTCGCTCGGGTAACCCAATAACGCGCCCGCTGCTCGGCGAAGAGATCGCGATCGATCTCGCTGTCGCGGTCTGCTTCGTGCAGCGGTAGCGTTTGGTGCTCCCGCGGCGCGTACTCATCGAGTTGGGCCCCGGCGTACTGGCCGCGGTGGTGGAGCTGGACGGGTCGGCCGTCCCTGCCGGTCGGACTCCGGCCCTCGAGCATGCGCTTCAGGTTCGAATCGGTGGGTTCGAAGAGGTGCCTGCGCTGCATTCCGCGCATCGGGTCGGACTGCGGCCGCCTGCCCTCGAGGCCTGGATCGCGGATCCGCCCACCTGACGGGGCCACAACCTCCCGGGAGGGGCGAACAGGTGATGTCCGAGAGTGGTTGTAGACGCGCCCCGACCATCCCGGCCCGGTGCGACGGGGCGGTGGGGCGGGCGAACAGTACTGGTGGCGCCAGCGGCGCAGTCGGGAGTGGGATCGTCGGAGTCGCGCCCGGCGCTGGGGACAGATCGGGGAGCGCCCGAGGTCCGGCGGCCGGAACGGACGACAGCTCGGGGGCGCGGCGGGGTCCCGGACCAGCTCCGGGACCGACGAATCCTCCCAGCGCCTCCGCGACCATCAGGGCACCCGCAGTTCTCTCGCCGCGCTCCCACTCGGCCGACTCGGGATCGTCGTGGGGCGGTGGCTGCACTCCCGGCAACGGAACCGGTGAGATGCTGCTGACGAACGCCTGCCGTGCGGTGCCGAACTCGCCAAAGTGGGAAAGGGAAGCGCCAGCGCGTCTGATCTGCTCCCAGACGTCCTGCAGGTTGCTGCGGAGCTTCGAGCGCTGCCATTGCTCGCCGAGCGTGCTTTGCGCGGTGAGCAGCATGAGCAGGCTCTGTGCCGCGTTGGATGGTTCGCCGGACGGCGAGTATGTAGGAGCGGGCGGCGCCGGCTGGACCCTCGGCGCCGCCGCTGGGACCGTCGGCGCCAGTCCCGTCCCGGGCCGGGTCAGCGCGAAGCGGAGTAACGATACATCTCCCACTCCGTCGACACGCACGAGCGGCGGCCCCCATCCGAGGCGCGGGACCGGCGGGGCGGGCAAGGGAGTCGGTGGAGGGGCGAGCGGCGGTCCTGCCGGATTGGGGCCTCCAGCTGCCGCCGGCGCTGAATCGGTGGGCGGAGCCGGCGGGTTGGGCGAAGGCGGGGGAAGCGGCGGCAGCGACACGGTCGGCTGGACGGGCCGCGGCGGGGGCGGTCCCGCGGTGGTCGGCGGCGTCGGCGTCGCGGGTGGAGTCCAGGACGGGCGCTCGGCACGGAAGTCGCCGTATGGATCCTCTCCCTGAAGGGTCGGCCGGTTGTCGCTGGGCGGCGCGACTGGCTGAGGGGACCCGCTGAGGTTGAGCGGGCCGGGTGCGGCGGGATCGCCGAACAGACGCCGGCGCAAGTCATCAATCTCTGGGGTGCTGGCGGCGCTCGGGGCGTCCGGGTAGCTGAGCCCCGGCCCGGCGGTGTATGACAGGAGGTTTCCGCTCGCCAGCGTTTGGTCGGCGTACAGGTCAGGATCAATACCGACTACGTATCCAGGCTCGCCGTAGAACGCGGCGGTGGTGAATGGGGAGCCGACCCACTCGGACCCGTACCTCCACCCCGCGTCCTGTGGGTCGACCGGACCGAACGTTCCGCACCAGAACGACATGTCGGGTGTCGCCTGCACAAACGCCGATGCCGGCTCGCGCTCGATGATCGGCTCATCGCGCGCGTCGTCTGGACCCCCCAGCGACTCCTCGCCGCCGGCGCCGAGCAGCAGGGCGACGATCCGCACCCCCGGGCCTGGGTTGAGCAGCGCGCTCGTGATCTCATCGAACAGCGACATGACGCGCTCCTCTCCGCGGCATAGCCTCCCGTCCGGCGCGGATCATCATCCCACCGATACGGTCGTATCGTCATAGTCGAACTCGTAGCCGAGCGGAAGCACCGGGTTGCCGCTCTCATCGAGGTTCTTGCACTGCACGACGAGCTCCCACTCGTCGTCGACATCCTGCCCGCGGGCCGCCACCACCGACCCGGTGATCTCGGTCGCGGCTGTGCCGCCTGCGTCGAACAGCCTCGTGCCTACGGTCACGGGCAAACCGATCGCGATGCGCCCGCGGCAGACCACCGTGCCCACGAGGAGCGCGACCGCCGCGTTCTCGACGCGGACGACTGGTTCACCCGCGCTCACCCACTCGCCCGGATTCTTGTAGATGCCCGTCACCGTGCCGGCGATCGGAGACAGAAGGATGGTGTTAAGCAGCGCGATCTGGAAACGGTAGACGTCGCCGTCGAGCGACTGGAGCTCGTTCGCGAAGACCTGTGCGAGCGCGGGCAAGTGTTGGGAAGCCAGGAATTGGCTGAACTGCTCGTCAATGAGACTGATCTGCGCCCGCTCGTATTGCGCTTGACTTTCGAAGAACGGGGTCCGGTAGGCGCGGTACGCGTTTACGATCGTCTGATCGCTCTGTGAGGACTCGCTCGTCCTCGACTCCTGCTCAGTCGTCGTCACGGTGTGGTCCCGCGTCGCCTCGGTGCTCGCTAGGCCCTGACTTGAGTCGCTACTGCTCGCGTCCGTGTGCAGCCGGCTCGAGGTCTCCTTCACAACGCCGAGCACCTGGTCAAAGGCGTATGACTCCCTGAACAGCTGGGCCTGGTTGGCGGCCAGCGAACGGAGCCGAGCCAGCCGATCCGGCTTGGAGCCGGGCACACCCGGAGAATACGCAGCGTTCATCTGCGCGATGATCGCTGGAGCATTACCGTACTTCGCGAAGTACGCGTTCTGGCGTGCATTGATCGCTTGGGTAAGCGCCGTCTTCCCCGGCTCGGCGCGCAACGTCGCCAGCGTGGCGGGACGCGTGAACGCCTCGACCTCCTCAAACCCGTACAGAAGTCGTGACGGATCCCCGGTCACGCTCGGGCTCGACCGCAGCGTCGCGCAGAACGATCGCAGGTCGAACGGCTCCACGGCGGCGCCAAGCGTCGCCGGCAGCTCATCGAGCACCCCACCGGCCTCGAAGCACAGCATCGCCGCCTGGAGCGGCCGGGCGTGCAGGGCCTTCACTTTCGCAGCTGTTGGCATCGATCGCCTCTCCTCGAGCGAGCTCGGTCGTTTCCCCGGTCCTAGTCGGTGTATTTGATGAGACACCACACGCACGACTCGAGCTCACATGTGGCGAACACGCCCGAGAGCTCGTGCATTGGTATGGAAACCGCTTCGCCCGGCTGGAGCGTGCCGATCACGTCCTCAGAGCCGTCGACCTGCCGCGTTCCCACGGTGACCTGCTCTCCGAACGCGTCATTGTGGACGTGGAGCAACACGGGCCGCGAGAACGTGATGTTGCGCACGAGCCCTCGCGAGCCCCATAAGTACATCGGATCGGCCGTCGATCCACGCACTCTGACCCTCCACGCGGGTTGCGACCAGCCGTCGGACATGGGGGTGGACCGGGACGAGTACGGTGACATCCTGTTCTCCTCTGTGCGTGCCCGCCCCGGCAACAGACCGCCGCCGCGACGCGCCATTCGAAACCGGGCGATCGTCGATACGAGACCGCTAACACGGCGTGCGAAACGACTGCGTTGTCGATTGTCTGGTTGCCGTGTCGATGGCGGTCACGATCACGCCGACGGCCGGGTCACCCTCGCGGTCGCCGCACGGGACGTTGAATTGCCCGATCTCGAAGAAGCCGTCCACGTCGGTCTGCGCGCTGGCCTGCCAGTCGGGGGTGTCGTCGGCGTAGTCGAACAGCAGCTGCACGGTGCTGAACGGGGTGAAACCGCTCCCGCGCACCTTCAGCAGGCCTCCGATCGCGAAATAGGCCTCGTCGGTGATGCTCGGGCATACCGACCGGGCAGCACCCGCGGCCGCCAGCCGGACGATGATCCTCCTGACCAGGTCGACGTTGCCCTGCAAGGTCACGGCGCCGTCCAGGTAAGCCTGCTGTGGCGAGACGGTCCCGTCCAAAATCCCGCGCACGATGTCAGCTGGCGCCTCGGCGATAACCGTGGGCGCGGGACCGTCTTTTCCGGTCACCACGGCGCCATCGGAGCTGACAGCTACGCGATACATCTCGTCAGCGGCCGCGCCCTGGGCAGCGAGGAGGCGCAGCTCGAGCACGCCAGCCAACCCAAGGCTTGTGAGCTCAGACGCGACACGGGCCAGGGTATCCGACAACCGCTCGGTGTCGCTCGCCCTCTGGTTGCGCAGAAAGACCAGTGCGGCCGGCGGCATGTCAACCAACGGATGTGCCTCCTTCGTAGACGAGATCGAACGCGCAGTGCGCAGACGCCGGGTTCGAGCGCAACGTGAACATCAGCTCACCCAGAACCGATTGAGGTGGTGGCCTTGATCAGTACCCGTCCACGCCAGCCACGTGCGGAACAAATGGGGCGCAGCTAGGGCCGGCGTATCGATGCTGCGCTCCTCCAGGTCCTGGGGGTACTTCGGGATGTCGAACGACGCCTCGTGGGTCGGATTGGGACCGCTGCTCAGGACAAACACGCGGCCGTCGCCGCCATCGCCGATGTAAGCGAGCGTCGTATCGAACTCCACAGGGTTGGACGCGAGGGCGGGACCGGTAAGGCTGCTCTGGGGACCGACCCCCCACGGGTCGCTGCCGTCATAAACGAACTTCTCGTACGTTCCCTCTGAGCCGGGAGCGAAGCCAGCCGCAAAGTTGAGGTGGTGCGGCAGATCGGTCCCGGTCCAGGCGAGGAAGAGACGCTCGTCGGACCCCGAAAGCTGGTTGCCGGCCATCGCCGGCCCACCAGTTAGTGTCTCGGCGAAGGTGACCTTACCGGCCAGAGAAGCGCCATCTGGCGACCAAGCGAGATTGAGCTCGCCGGCGCCATCCGTGCCAGTCCAGGCGAGGTAGAGCCGTCCGAACGCAACCGCGAGACTCGGGCCGTACGCGCTGAACTCATCGAGCAAGATGCGGCGGTCGAAGTGCACACCGTCGGCCGAGGAGGCAACGTTTAGCGGTCTCTTTGCGCCCGGCCCGACCCAGGCTAGGTATAAGCGATCGCCGAACGACGCCAAGGCCGGCCGAGCCGGACTGAACTGGTCCAGTGTGCCCGTGCGATAGTCGGCGAACTCGGCACCGAGCGCTACGTTGAGCCTGCCTTCACCATCGGTCCCGGCCCAGGCCAGCGCCAGCGCGGATCGGAACACCGTGATCGCTGGCCCAGCGATGCTCGCGTCGCTCAGTTCCTTATCCACCGCGAACCCTCCGACGGCGAACCCCGCCGGCTGACCGCGCTGTATCGCCCCGGCGGGCTGAACATCAGAGGGGGGCCGCGGCGGGCTATGTCCGCTCCCTCGATCGAGCCCCGCCCGTCCTGGGTGGCCGACTTGCCGTCATTTACGAAACCGCCGCGACGCTCGACATCTCGCACACTTCATGCCTGATACCTGCCTCGCCTCCCGCAGACGACCGCCCTCAATCAGGGATGGGCGTCAATGATGCCACGTGCTGGCCTGGATACGCAACCGCCGCCCACCACTTCGTTTGGGTGCCGCCACCGAGTCGGCACCGAGTTGGTCGAGCAGAGCCACAAGAGCCAGGAACCAACGTTCCGTTGATTTCGACGAGCTGTTCCACGACGGCAGGGCAGGCGCGGGCACGACTACCCCTGAGGGCCGATGCCCCGGCACCAACCGAAAGGAGGTCTGGGACGGGCGATGCGTTCCACGCCGGTTCTGCGGTTGCCTTCGTGTGGGCCCCCTCACAGCCTGAGACCGCGCCGGCCAGACCGTCGGAACCCGCGCTTCCCCGTTCACGACAATCCGGTAGCCGCATAGCGGGCAATCGATCCATGTCTGACACCTGCTTCCCACGAGAAGCGGCCGCGAGCGAGCCGCCAAGGGGCCCGGCCTGACCACTGGCTTGATCACGCGGGTGTCGAACACTCGGGCCAGAAATTCGGCGAGTGCGCAATCGCACGCGACCCGTAGGCGGACGACCAGAAGGATCAGGGAAGCTTTTCCAGTGGCGTGCCGCCACCGGCACTCCTCGCTACCGATGTGAGACGCGAGCCGCTCGGCGCTACAGCTCGGCGCCGCGGACTGGGCCGCGGTCGGCGCCGAGTTGCGCGGCGGGTGTCGGGGGTCGGCTCCGGTAACGCTGCGCTAACGCCGAACTCGTATGTTCGCCGACATGACAGAGATCAGGTCCTAATGCCCCGGTACCTCCTGCAGAGCTCTACGATCCCCTCGTCAGGTTCCGCTGCGGCGATGCAACTGGCGGCCCGGCTCTTCCCGGAGATCGCCTTGGAGCACTGCTATGTGGCCCACGACGAAAGCCGCGCTTCAGCCACTTGGGTCTGTCGAGCCCCGAGTGAAGCCCACCTGTACCGATGGGCCGAAGCCAGCGGGCTTGGCCAGGTATCGGTGCAGGGGGTCGACGGTGACCACTCAGCCCAGAGTTACCACGACCCCTGACTGCGGACGCTCATCGCCTGCATTGCCCTCCTCGTGCGGACATCCCGCCGCCCGGGGCGGGACGGCCCTGCCCTTCGGGGCGCCGGCAATGACCTTCAAAGCGTTGGAAGCCGGTCGATACTGCCCGACACGACGTGCAGACTGATCTTCATCGGCCAAGGAGGCGGGGTCACCGCGGCGTTCAGCCAGCACACCGGCGCCCCACCGCCAACCGCCCGATGACAACCTCGCCGCCCGGTTGGCCGATCAGTTCCAAACGGCAACCGACGAACGGCTCGGAGCGGGGAAACACCGTTGCGACGGTCGGAACTGGCCCGGTCATGTTAACAATCCATTCATTAGGAACAAGACAGAAAGGAACAATCTAATCATGGTGAACGAGACAGAAAGAGAGAAAGAGCTATGGGCGTTCTAGGAGATTGGCGCGGCTGCAGCCGATGCGGCGAGATGTTCTTTGACGGGTTCCTGGACAACAAAGGCCACTGTCCAGCCGGGGGCGTCCACGCGTCAGCCGGATTCAATTTCGTCCTCCCGCACACCACCCCACCTGCCGGCGGCCCGTCCCAGCCCGGCTGGCAAGGCTGCAATAAATGCTCGGCCATGTTCTTCAACGGGTTTACCGGCAACAAGGGCGTCTGCCCCGCCGACATGGGTCATCATGTGGCTCAGTCGGATAATTACTTCTTGCCGCATGATGTGCCTGGCAACGTCTCCGCGCAACCCGATTGGCGCGGCTGTCGAAAGTGTGGAGCACTGTTCTTCGACGGGTTCACCGACAACAAGGGACGCTGTCCGGCCGACAGCGGCATTCATGAGCAGGAGTCAGCCAACTTCGTCCTACCCCACCCCATTACCCCCACTCTTCGGCTGGTGCAGGACGGAACCACGGTCACCGTAATCGGCGAACACTTCACGCCGTTTGACAAGGTCCACATCCATTACCAATTCGACGCAGAAAGCGTCTTCGACGGCCAGGAGGATGCGAATACCGACAAAGACGGTGAAATCCTTACTGACGGAAACGCCCAATTCGACGTGAAGCTCTCGACCGCCTCGGCGATCACGGTCCAGGCCACTGATCGCGCTACCGGAATCCAGGTAACCGTGTGATCCACACGAACGGAAGTAGACGCCCTAATAGAAATATACTGATGGCCGCCAACGGTGATGACCGTCCGATCGCTGCGAAATCGCGGAGGGAGCTCTCGCTCGGCTCGTACGATCTCTTCCGTCACCCAACCGGAACCCCACGGGGTGTCAGCGACCTCCGCCACGCCTTCCTCCGCCGCACCGGCGTCAATCTCTGACTCCAGCAACCGCTGGGAGATTTCCACGAAAGCCTATGGATATGTCGAGTCCTTGGCTTCTCAGGTGCACTGGACAGGATCGATGGCCGGGAGGGCAGCCTCTGGCGCTGCCCTCCCGGCGGCCCCTCTTTCGCCTTCGAGCGCCGAATGACGGCCTCGGAAGCAACCCGGGATCCCGAAAACCCACTCCGAACCGGCACGTTCTGCGCCCCCACTCAGAGGCCGGGACCGTCCCAGAACGCTCGTCCGAGTGTCACAGAAACCCGCGCGGGCCCTAGCCCATAGGTGCCGTCTCTGCCGCGCTTCCCCTTGCAAGCACCAGCATGGCGCACGTAATGGCTGACGATGACGCTGGAGCATGGTCATTTACTGGAGCATGGTCATCTATGGGAAGTGGGCAATATCACTTATCAACACAGAGACTGCATAAGATAGTCCACAGCGGACCTGGAAACGAGCCACCCGCGCGATGGATAATGTCGCCAGCCCGGCGGTCTGGGTCAGGCACTCACGGGATTTGTGGACGCGGGGATATGGGGCATCTCGGACCGACTTCGATCGTTGGAGCGGTCGGCCGTCCATAACAGTTCGCGGCCCGGTGCCTACGTCGGGGTGATCTTGCCAGACCCATCGCCGCGGATGTAACCCGCGTAGCTGTACATCCCGTACGGGGTGTCCACAATGGTGGTCTCGAAACACTTGATGTCCACTGCGAAGTCCAACTGCACGAGTCCCGTGTCGGTGCTTACCCAGCTGCCCTGACCCGGAAAGTGGATCGTGTAGTCCCACCGAAGGTGCAGGGACGCCGAGGGTGCAGCCACCTGAACAGTCGCGTTCTCGATGAAAGCACCCCACAGTCCTTTGTCAGCTGTCTTGACCTGCTTGCCCCACTCCCAAGTGCAGGTCATGTGCCAGTCCCATCCGACCTTGAACTCGTCGTGGGCGGAGTGCAGCATCTGCCAGGATTTCTGCGTTCCACCCTCCAGCGCCCCTGAAAAACCCGGTGGGGTCGCATGGGCGTAGCCACCCTCCACCTGTGTGACATTGCTGCTGCCCCGGCACGTCCATTTGATGATCGTCTCCGCAACGTCAAGTGACCCCTTGACCAGATCCACTGCGTTCGGCTCGTCAGCCATGCGGCTCGCTCCTATCACTCATCAGAGGGGGGCTACCCAGCATCGACGTCGGCGGTCTGTATGGATGCGTTCGCGACGGCTTGGCGGATGTCTTCCGAACTGGGCTCGTCGGACGAGGCAGAGATGATGGCAGGGTCGGCCATTGGAGCCTGCGGACTCGGGATCTGTGTACCCTCTCGCCCAGCTAGTGCTCCCTCCTGCCAAGCAGGCTTCCCGTCCGCTGAAAGAAAGAGCGGTGGCCTCGGGTCGCTCTTGTCGGGATGTTCCCGCCCGTACTGATACCCCTTCTCCCAACTCTCGGCCTTATCTGTTCCGATGTATGGGTTGTCCGTCACGGCAACTCGCCTCCCCCTTCCCGCCAATGCGAATCGATGACCCGTACCTGTGCCCGCGTCGATACGTCCATGACCGGGCGTCAACTCTAACCAAGTCTAGCCGGTCGCAGGGGGGTGGGGCGCTCGCGCGTTCTGTCCCTCCTCGGCGGACGTCATACGGGAGCTTTCCTGCCTAACCAGTCAGACCCCCGCCTCATCGCATGGGATGCCAGGCCATGGGATGCCAGAAATCGGTCCGACAATTCCGCTGAGCGCGCCGAAGGTGAACGCATCTAGTTATCAATTATGGCAAGCCCTGCCGTGGTGACCCATACTCGGTTATGTACCTTTTGACCGACTCCAATCGAAGCACTCAGCCGCGCTCTAAGGCGCGGCCAAGCCGGCGTTGGAGGGCACCTGGCCAGTGGTCTTGGGGACGCTTCCAGCGAACGTTTGGGGCGACGGTTCGGCCGGGAGATCATGGGCCACGGCTAACCAGGTAATCGAGCCGGGATCGGGCGCCGTCGGCACGAAGCTCTGGCGATGGGGGCCACAACGTGTAGACGAGCCGATAAGTGACGCGCCTACTGACCTGTTGGCGGGTGAGCGGGGAATGCCTACTGCTGGACGAGGTCGACGATCGGCATGATCGCCGGAGGCTGTGCCAGCTCTATGCCGAGTTCTTCCATGACCGGCCCAAGGTATTTCAGGAACTCGTCGAAAGCCTCCCGGCTGTCCCAGATATCGAACACCTGAAGCTGGCCGTCTTCGCCGAAGCAAGAATGAAGCTTCATCGCGGCTTCCGGTGCGCCGGCCTTCTGTAGGCGAGCACGTCCGTCCGTGTGTTGCTCGATCGTCATATTCTTGGTGACGATGTAGATACCGATCATGGTGAGTAGGTCCCTCCTGCTTCTCTGCAGAGCATTCGCCCCCGAGCCTGTTCCTGGACCACCATATGTCGGTCGGTGCTGCCTCCGGTGGCTCCACGCGACCGGCAGTACGGGACCACCGTGGCGGCCGAAGTTTCTACTTGAGGTTCACTCAGGCGAAGCCATCCTAAGTCGGCGCTACCGTCCGCTACTCGGCACGGCGCGGGTCGCCGAGGCTCGGTCCCCTGGGCCTGCAGCGGACTCTAGACAAAGGAATACCGGCCGCGACCTGGCGATCAGGGCTTACGCCGCCCCCGGATTCGGGGCGCACTTTGAAGAACGCGGCCCCGTGGCTGCGCGGATGCCGTCCACGGTGGTCTCGCGGACTGCCGCTAGGAAACCTCGGGCGAAGTGCTCGAGGGCGGGCCAAGGATTCCTGCTCTTCACAGAATCCTGTCGCGGGTGCAGGACGAGCGGCTGAGTGTGGAGGGTGAAGCGTGTGCGGAGGTGGTGGAGATTCCTCCTGAAGGCCCTATAGGGGGTTCGCTGGGTTCCGACTCCCCGATCGTGTCTCAAATGTCCCATTGCGCCATCGGCCGAGATCAGTTTCGATGGTCGTATGGCAACGATCCGCCTCGATACCACCTTCGGACACGGCGGCTGGGTCGGGCCGACGACGACGGGCATCGAGTGGCTGACGTTCGCCCAGATCGGTCTGATTCGCGCCCGGACCGGAATCATGGTCGCCGCCGGGACCGGCCACCGCTCCGATGGTGAGCATTTCTACCTGACGGCGTACGAACCCGACGGCCGGCTCGATTCCCGCTTCGGGGAGGAGGGCGCCGTTGTGAGCGAGCTGTTTGCGATCGGATGGGCGCTCGCAGTCCAGGATTCCGCTAAACGTCCTGTCGGGCTCGAACGTGAGCCGGCCCAGATGTTGCTGGTCGGGGGTCAAGCGAGCGACCCAGAGTCCGGCAGCAACGTGTTCGCCCTGCAGCGCTATGACCTCTCGGGCCGCCTGGACCGCCGATTCGGAGTAGACGGAACGGCGCGCCTGGATGTGGCTCCCTTGACGGGGCCTGCCGACGAAGACGACGAGATGCTATTGGCGATCGGCGTGCAGTCCGAAGCCGGCATTCTGGGGACGGGCTACGTAAGCAAGGCTAACGGTGGCCGGGGCGCCCTCGTCCGCTGGCATGCCGACGGACGACTCGACGCTGATTTCGGCGGTTATGGAGGGGCCGGTCGGGGCCGTGTTGTCTATCCTGCGTTGAACGCCCCGGGCGACCTCTGGGGCAACGTCCCCGACACCGCGTTCCAGAGTCTGGCGCTCCAGGGGGACGACAAGATCGTCGTGGGCGGCACCTACGGCGCCCAGCTGTTGGTTGCACGATTCACCCCTGATGGTGCCTTCGACCTGCGTTTCGGGGAGAACGGGCGCGTTGTGCTGACGATCGGGTTCGGCGCCCTTGGCGCGCCCCGGATCCTGGTGCAGCCGGACGGCCGCATCCTTGTCGTCGCCACCGTAGGATCACCGACAGGCGGGGGCCTCGACAGCGACGTGACGGCAATTGGCCTGGTCCGCCTTCTGCCCGACGGATCCCTCGACCCAACCTTCGGGCGACTCGTCGTCTCGCCGCCGCCTCCGCCCGGGCCCCGTCCACTTCCGCCGGGGCTACCTCCGCAGCCAACACGTCCGGCTACCTACCGGCTGGGATGGCAGATTCAGAACGTTCCCGACGCCGGTTTCGAGGGTGTGAACGACGCGGTCATACTGGCCGGCCCGCACGAGTCGATCATCGGCGTGGGCGGGACCAACGTGGGAGCGGCGTTCCAAGGAGACTTCCTGATAGCGCGGTATCTTGCCGACGGCGACGTCGACACCACATCCACCGGCTCCCAAGGCGCGGTCGAGACGGGACTCCCCGGGGGAGGCGGCTACGCCACCGCCTGCCTGCTGGACGCCGAACGAGGCACGGTCACCGCCGCGGGCGGGATATCGATGAATGGTCAGCAAGGCGTCGGCCTTGCCCGCTACTTGCTGAAAGGTGGAGGGCGACGGTAGAAGCGACCTCGGAAGGACCCGAAACCCCACCCTACCTACGTCACATGGCGCCGCCGTCCCAGCCAGTTGCTCCCCTCCCAGCCATGGGATGCACCAGTGGAGGTCACACCGTTGGACCCACTAGAGGAGCGTCCCGCTGGGTCGCTCCTGTCGCAGGCAGTCTTCCGTCCCTCCATTCGGGGGACGGATGTCGGGAGGGCCGCCGGGGAACGACACGCTCTGCATCGCTGTCGGTAAGGGACAGCGATGCAAAGGGAGCATGTCGGGGGGCGGGCTAGTGGGTGGAGTGCGCGGCGTCGAGGATGATGTCGACCACGTTGTCGGGGTGCGAGTACATGGCGACGTGCGACGAACGCACCTTGGTGATGTGAGAACCGGCACGGTTGGCCATGAACAGTTGGGTAGCGGGCGGGATGGCCTTGTCTTCGGTCGTGACGAGATACCAGGACGGGATCGTCTCCCACGCCGGGACGCCCGACACGCTGTTGAACGCAGCCTCGGTGAATGGCCGCTGGGTGGCGAAGATCTGATCCTGGACCTTAGGGCTGACATCGGCTGCGAATGCCGTCTGTACGCCCTGCATGGTCAGGTAGAGGTCCGTGCCCTGGGATCCGGGCGACGGCGCCGAATCCGAGCACAGCCGCGAGGATGGCTGCGAGTCCGGCGGCCAGTCCGACCATGAGGCCACGGGCGGCGGCGGTTCGGTGGGAAAGGGACGGTAACATGTGTGGCTCCATTCGTTTGGGGAGTCTCAAGGTAAAGATCGACTGGTGTGGAGGCACCAGTCATTCGACTGGGCTGGGAACTACGCGTCGGCAGGCGCGGTTTCGTTTGCGGCGGTATAGCGTGTCGGGACAGCGGTCAGACCCCCTCGGGATTAGGGGAAGCCATGAGCTCATCCCATGACGGCGCCACTGTGCTGTTCGGACGCGACGATGACCTCGGGCTCCTTCACGCCTTCGTCGAACGGGCGTCATCGGCCGGCGACGCCCTGGTGCTGTCGGGAGCGCCCGGGGTCGGCAAGACCGTTCTTCTGGAAGCCGTGGCGGCTCATTCGGCCGATGCGGGTCTCCTGGTGCTGCGTGGCGCTGGGGCGGAGTTCGAGGCGGATCTCAGCTTCGCCGGCCTGAATCAGGTACTGCATCCCCTCTTTGACGACATAGAAGAGTTGAGTGCACCGCAGCGCACGGCACTCGAGGTGGCCTTAGGTCTGGGCGACGGCCCCGCGCCTGATCAGCTTGTGGTGTGTAACGCGGGATTGTCGTTGCTGGTGAGGGCTGCCACGAAGGAACCGCTGTTGGTGATCGTCGACGACCTGCAGTGGGTGGATCGAGCAAGCGCCCTGGTGCTTGGGTTTGTCGCTCGTCGACTTCATGGCACCCGGGTGGGGTTCCTTGCCGTGTTCCGCTCCGGGGACGAGAGTTTCTTCCAGCGGAGCGGGCTGCGTGGCCACGACCTCGACCCGCTCGACGATGCCGCCTCGATGGCGTTGCTGGCTGACCGCTTCCCGGCGCTGGCCCCTCGGGTACGTCAGCGTCTTCTGGCCGAAGCGCAGGGTAACCCGCTCGCCCTCTTGGAACTTCCAGCCGCGCTGACAGGCAGGCACAGTTCCCCCCGGGTGCTGGCGTCGCCGACTCTGCCCCTCAGCCAACGCCTCCAGGAGGTGTTCGCGGCGAGAATCACCGGATTGCCGGTTTCTTCTCGTTACCTGCTTCTCTTGGCGGTTCTCGAGGGAACGGGCGATTTGGCGATTCTCCAGTCAGCTTCGGGGCAATCGAAGTTGGAAGGGCTCGGCCCAGCAGAGCGAGCGAGGCTGGTGCGTGTCGATCGTGACGGGCGACTGACGTTCAGGCACCCACTGACGCGATCCGCCGTGACCGAGCTTTCCACGAGCAGTGAGCGCCGGGACGCGCACCGAGCGCTCGCGCCGTATGTCGCTGTCGAACGTCGCGGACGAACAGATGGTCTACAGGTGGGGCTCCGGTCGACCCGCTGCCGCATCCGTTCTCACTACTAATTCCGGGTTCTCTGGTGTGTCCCTCAGCCGTAGGTTCATTTGATCGAACCCTAGACTCGTCGGGAGTCGGTGCAGGCGTATTCTGGCGCGTGCAGCCAGAGGAGGCGGATGGAACCACCGGGACGGCCGGAGTATCTGGGGGCGGGTGAGGAGTGGGTGCCACCCGCCCCCGTCAGAGATATCGCGTCGACAAACCCATCGGTGGCCGAGCCGACCGGCCGGGCGCCGGCCGGGCGCGGAATCGTTCGGATCGAGGGCACGGCGCGTTCCATCGACCGTCGCACGGAAGAAGGCGCCGAGAGCCTCAACTTCCGGTTGGATCGCTACGACCGCAGGACCGGAGATCGCGTCGAATCGATCGGGGTGGAGATGACCGGTGTTGCGATCCCGGGCCGGGTTGGGGAGAACGAGGAAGTTGAGGTCGTCGGGCGGTTCGATGGCGGCACCCTGGTGGCCTCCGAGATCTATAATGTCACCACCCGGGCGACCATCCGGGCATTGGGGCCGACCCGAGCGTTCCGCCGGCGGTTCGGCGGGCGCAAGGGTTTCACGATCGGCTACTTCGCCTTGTTCGGCGTTGTCGCTGCAATAGTTATTGCCGTCTTCGTAGTGATCGCGGTGAGCCTCATCCACAGCGCCACGAAGAAGATCGATTTGCCGAACGTCGTTGGCGAATCTGCCGGGCGTGCCCAGTTCGACCTCGCCCAAGCCGGCGTCACACTTCCGCACATCCGGATCCAGGGCAACCCGCTGTGCCTGGTCGTGAGCCAGCAGCCGCCTGGCGGTAGCCGGCTGTCGACGGACCGCACAGTCACCTTGGTTGCTGCTCCGAGAGGTCGGGGCGATCCGGGCGGCTGCCGCTGATGCGCTCCATAACTGCCAGCATCGACTACTTGCAGCGCAACGGCCTCGGTTTGATCGTCCAGGCAGATAGCGTCGCTGTCACCGCAGCCGCGGTGGAGCAGCGACGAGCGCTGCACGTCCGCGGCATCGGTCGTTATGTCAAGTACTCCGAGCCGGCAGATGGTCGCACCCTCGCGGACAACCCCACCCAGCCGCAGCTCTGGCGGCCACCCACTCAGGACGTTCTGACGGGACTGTACGGGTCCGGGGTGGCCTTCGCGTTTCTCCTCAGCGGTAGGGCCCAGGATGTCACGATCCAGTGGGGCTTGTGGTCGCGGCACCCGGAGACCACTCCGGACGTCCTCGACCGAAGGGCGGGGCTGTTGGTATCGCTCGTCCAGGGGCTGTATCCGAGAGTCGATCTGGTCCCATCGCAGCCCACCGGCCCCCCCGTCATGCCACTCGGTGGGATTGCGCTGGGCATCCCGACCGCCAAGCCCCCGGGGCGAGGGGACGTCGCCGTGCCATGGGACCGCTTGATCCGCGGGCTTCGGGGTAGCGCCTGGGACGTCCTGGTGCTGGCGCTGCCAGTCGGCGAACAGGCGGTGGCCGAGATGCGGGACAGCTTGCTGAACGAGATCCGCGCCGTTCGGGCCGAGGCGGCGGCCGAGCAGGCGCCGGCGCCGCTGGTCGACTACTACGTCCAACTGCTCACCGCCGCCCTCACCGCCTGCAACGAGGGCGCGGGCATCGGCGCTTGGCGGAGCGCCGTCTACCTGCTCGGCGACGGCGACGGCTACCACCGGCTCGCCAGCGGGTGGCGCAGCGTCTTCTCCGGTGCGGCATCCGAACCAGAACCAGTGCGGGTGTTCGATTGGCCCGACGCCGCCCAGCTGGCCGCCCGGTGGGCCATGAGCGACCTTCCTGGTCCCGCCGGTGTCGGCGGCTACCAGCGTCCGCTCGAATACCAGACCATCCTGACTTCCGCCCAGCTCGCCGCGTACGTCCACTTGCCGGAACTCGAGGCCCCTGGATTCGCCATCGACGTGTCGCCGCGCTTCGACAGCGTGCCGGTGGGGCGCCCGGACGGGCTCACCATCGGCGCGGTCCTCGACGGCGAACGGCAGACGACGACACCGTATCGGGTTTCGCTGAATTCGCTCACGAGACATACCTTTGTCGCGGGGCTCACCGGTGCCGGCAAGACAAACACCATCGTTTCCATGCTCGACGGCGCCCACGCCGCGGGGGTTCCGTTCCTCGTCATCGAACCCGCAAAGACGGAGTACCGGGCCCTCGTCGCCGATCCCCGCATAGGGCCTCGCCTTCGAATCTTCACCGCAGGCAATGAAGGAGTAGCGCCCCTGCGGATCAATCCGTTCGAGGTGCCCGAAGGTACCCGCGTGAGCGAGCACCTCGACCTGCTGCGGGCGGCCTTCGGCGCGGCCTTCGGCCTGTGGTCACCGCTGCCCCAGGTGCTGGAGCGCTGCTTGCACGAGGTGTACCTCGACCGGGGCTGGGACCTGCGCGAAAACCGAAACCGGAGGCTGCCAGACGGTGACACTTCACCGTCTGCTTTTCCAACCATCAGCGACCTCATCGCGAAGGTGGCCGAGGTCGTCTCGACGCTGGGCTACGAGCCGAAAATCGCCGGCGACCTCCGGGCCGCCCTCGAGACCCGCCTCGAGTCGCTACGGACCGGCGGCAAGGGCGCCATGTTCGACACCGCCCGGTCCGTACCCATGGCCGAACTGTTGGGGCATCCCACCGTGCTCGAGCTCGAAGCCATGGGGGACGACGCGGACAAGGCCTTCTTTATGGCCCTGCTCTTGATCCGGCTGGCCGAGTTCCGCCGAACTGCTGGTCAACAGCGAGACCTGCTGCACCTGCTCGTGGTCGAGGAGGCACACCGCCTCCTGAGTAACGTGCCGCAGCAGGCGTCGCAGGAATCGGCCAACCCCCGCGGACAAGCGGTTGAGACGTTCGGAAACCTGCTGTCCGAGATACGCGCCTACGGCCAGGGGGTGATCATCGCCGATCAGATCCCGGTGCGGCTCGCCCCCGATGTCATCAAGAACACCAACCTGAAAATCGCGCATCGCATCGTCGCGGCTGACGACCGAGATACGCTCGCCGCGGCGATGGCCATGGACGAGCCGCAAGGCCGGAGCCTGGCAGTGCTGCCCGCGGGTCAAGCAGCGGTCTTCAGCGAAGGCGATGACGCGCCCATACTGGTTCAGGTGCGGCTGGTCAAAGACGCTCTGGCGGACGAGCGTCCAAGCGACGCAGACGTCGCCGCGCACATGACGGAATGGCGGGCGCGCTTCGCCGCCCTCTTCCGCCCGACGCCGTGGTGCGATGTCGACTGCCCGACCGAGGAAGTCTGCGTGTCAGCCGGCCGCATCGCAGCGGCCGAGACCGTCCGTCGGACGATTGCCCGGATGGTTCAATCCGCAATGGAGGACGGGGCGGCCCTCGACCGCATGCGAGACGACCTGGTCGCGGTGATCCGACCGCTGCGGCCGCGCCACCTGGACGAGCTCGAGCTGCTCCGCGCTGTTGCCGGACACGCGGCGCAGTGGTTCGCTGACCGCCGCGGCGTGCGGCTCGAGTGGCCCTACGGAGACGTCGATCACCTTGCGCAGCTGCTCGCGTGCGGCCTGCGGGAATGGCTCAGCGGCGCGGGCACGTCCTCCTGGTCCGCCTTCCAACGCCAGGCCATCCACCTTCATGAGCGTGACTACCCGCCCTATTCCCACTGCGATCGCATCTGCCCAGAGATGCTCTGCCTTTACCGGCCGGGTGTCGCCGACCTCGTCGCCTCCGGGCGGTTTCAGCCGTCGTGGCGTGACGCCGACGCAGCCGACGCGAGCGGCACTGATCGCGCCAAGACATGGAATGTCTGCCAGGACGCCGCCTACGAACTCATCGAGTTCCCCGAGCCGGGCTGGCCAGACGACCTGCGAGTCCGGGTGGCCGCTCCTGCCCGCAGGGCGGCGCTCTGTTTCGAGCAGCAGATGCTCGCCGACGACCAACGCAAACTGCCCCGTACCGCCCGCATTGTCATGGACCAAGTGGTCGAGAAGGCCGGACTGGTGTGAGCGCTGTCGAGACGAACCACACCGAGCAGTCGACCACCGCACCCGGCGGCGGGCCGGACCCGGCCAATCATGCGGCGCGGCCCGACCTGGGGTCTTCCGGCGCGAGTGACCGGTCCCAGCGGGAAGCTGCAACTGAACAGTCGGCCAGCGGCGCTGCAGCGGAGGATCCGTCGAGCCGGTCGGCACGTAGCGACGTCACCGCTGACCGCAGCGAGCATGATCCTGGGGACCTGGAACGAGACGCCGGTCAGGCTGCGGACTTCTACGCCGCCGCCAAGGCCGACGCCCCGCCGGGAGTCTCCCGGGCTGATCGCGGGCGGCGCGCGGCAGGCGGTCGAGCCGGCCCCCGGCGACGGTCGTGCGGGTCCCCCCGGTTGGCAAGCCGCGAAGAGGGTAGAGCATGGGACAGGGCGAGCGAGGCGACGACAGCGACCAGCCCGGGACGCCGGAGCCACCCGATCAGACCGATCCGGCCGCCCCGACTATCCGCGGCGACCTGCCGCCGGCCGGCAAATCGGCAAGCAACTTGAGCCCGGAGCAATGGAAAAACATCGAGGGGCAGGTACACCCCGGCGAGGCTGCGCCGAGCCTGTATGTCGCCGGTGACGGCCGGTCCCAAACCTTCGCTGTCAATCGCTCGGTCGAGGGGCAGACCGACGTCCGCAACACATTGACCGGCCAGACCTACAGGAAGATCGATTTCGAGGACGACGTCGTCACCGGAGACGTTCCCAAGCCGCAGCCGACCGAACCGGCGGAGCAGTCGAGCCAGGGGGAAGAGTCCGCCCGGCATGAGGCACGGGATCCGGTGCGAGAGGAGGCGCCAGAGAAGGTGGCCGCCACCCGCGCCCCCGCAAGCGACAACGACAGCGACACAGACGATGTCGAGACCGACGACGCTGTGACTGATAACTCGTCCTCGAAGTATGAGCGGCCGGTCGACCGAGCAACGGCCCGATCAGACGCCCCGCCGACCCGCGACACGGTGAGCCGCTACCTCGCCGCCCTGACCGAGCGCCTCGACAACAAGCGCGGCGCCGGCGCCAAGCAGTGGTTCACGGACGCCCAGGCGGCCCGCCGCCCCGACGGGACCTATTGGATCGTAGCCAAACTGCACACCATCGGTCCGGAGCGCCAGATCACGGGGGTCGCGCCGGGCGTCGTGGTCGCCGCCGAAACCGGGAGGCAGGCCGAGTCGACACAATGGGTGCCCCTGGCCAAGTTCGATCCCGTCTCCGGGAGGGCCTTCGATCCTTTCAACGGCGAGGCGCACGCCCTCAGCGCGGTGGACCACATCAATATGGTGCTGATCGGCCGGGACCTGGCCCGCCTCGGCGTCGGCCTCCTCGAGACGGCAGCGGCCGGTGTGGCCGGCGCTGGCACAGGACGGGCGGTGGTAGCGGCGGCTGGACGTGAAGCGGAGGCCGCGGCGGCCGGCGAGGCCGCGGCGGCCGGCGTGGCCGCCGGTACAGAACGGTCGGTCGTATCAGCGGCCGGACGTGAAGCGGAGGCCGCGGCAGCGAGTGGTGTCCGGGTCGGGGCCGCTGAGGCTCCCGGATTCACCCCGTCATGGGCGGTCACCTCGGAGTCGCAGGCGGGCTGGCGGTCCGTGGAGCTCACGACGGCCTCCCGATTGGAGCAACAGCTGGCTCGAGACGTCGTCGACGCTGAGCGGGTCGTGGTCGGTCGCTCGGAGAATGTGCGGGAGCAAGGCTTCGTCCTCGACACGTGGCTGAAGCATCAGGACATCCAGTGGAGCCAGCGGTGGCAGGATGTCTACAACCGGGCGCTCTACGAGCGCACCGTCGCGGGCAAGCCAGTCGACGTGCTGGCGGGGGGCGGCTACACCTCCGGTGAGGTCGTCGCGGCCGAGGAGGGGGCGCGGCGCGCCGGCATTCTCAACCGACCAATCTGGCCCGATGGGCCAGTTGGCACCCCGCCAGCTCCTGGCGCCTCGCCGGCTCCTAGTCCGGCTTCGGTGGGGGTCCCCCACTTTGGGTGGCGGGCGGTGGACTTTGGGGTGTGTTGGGTAGGGTTGATGTCAGGGTTCGTTTTGGGACTGGGTGATGCGCCGCCATCTGGTGACCAAGGGCTCGTTTTATCAGCGGCTGGCCGATCATGGCCACGAGGTCTTCGGCGATGACGATTCGCCGGGTTGTACTCGGTGGGATGGGGCGGCCGTCGATCCCGCCGTCGGTGATGGTGCGGGCCATGTTGTGCGCCACTCATGACGCACCCCGTGGAACGCGGAGCGTCGCGGCAACCGGTGGACGCCGATTGGAGGCGGCCATGGGCGTCGATGACGATTCGAGGGGATCGCCCCTCGCACGTTCAGTTTGATGCGGGCCCGCATGATCGCCCATGACGCCGATAACCGGCTGTCGAGGCGACGCTGGCTAAGGCGGTCCAGGCGGGGATCTTCAAGGTCGGCTGACGGCCATCATCGACAGCTCGCCGGTGTGGGGCGGGGGCGGTGGCCGATAGCTATGAGCTGATCCGGGGGTTTTGCGCCAGGCGGCCCGGGCCAGCGGGGACCGGCTGTCCCGGTCGGCTCGGCGGGCGGCGGAACCGTTTTGCGGGGCCAGCAGTATCGACTGGCAGGATCCTGCCGCTCGCCGGGAGCATCTGGGGATGCTGGTGGGGGCGGCCCGGCTGGTCATGGCCGAGCTGGCCGAGGTCAGCGACCCGGCGGTGGCCGAGCCGGTGGGGCTGTTGGCCCAGGTCATCGAGGCCGACACCGAGCCCGACCCCGACGGCGGCGGCGACGGGGAGACGACTACCGGAAGATGGCCCCGGATCGGATCGTCAGTGTGTCCGACCCGGAGATGCGCCACGGCCGCAAGAGCGCCAGCCGCCGCTTCGACGGCCACAAGATGGACGTCATCACCGACGAGGCGTCCGAACTGGTACTGGGGGTGGACGGCGGGCCGGCAACGCCGCCGACGGCGAGGCCGCCCTGCCCCTGCTCGACCATCTGCATCGGTGCCGGGGCTGACCATCGCCACCGTGGTAGGCGACATGGCCTACTCCGACGGGGACCTGCACGCCGGTATCGAGCAACGGGGGCATGACCTGGCGGCCGCGCGAGGAACGGGCCGCCGCGACGACTATCGTCGACTGCGACGCCGGCGAGGTCCCCTGCGGCGGAGCTGGCGCCGACGCCCACCCCGCCACGACATCGGGCCGCCGTTCTCCTGCTGGCTCGAGGGGACCGAGTCGCCACCTCCACCTCCTCCACCGCCACCCGGCGGCGAACCGTTTTTGTCGGCCTGCATCACCAGCGCCTGGACGGGCCCGACCACCAACCATCACCCGGAAATCAAGTCCTTCTGCCAACCAGTCCAATTGAACAAAGATCGACCATCTGCAGACCTGGGCAGCGCCAAGCCCGCTACCGGGCCGACGGAAAACCAAACATCAAAGCTTCATGGCCGCCACGGTGGCCAAGACCTGCCGTCTTGACGTACTCGGCGCCCTCGCCAACCCACCCCACTCACCCAGGCCGCCTGAGCCGCCCGCCAGACCGTCACCACCTCCTCACACCACCACTAACACCCACCAAGCCGCTCCCAAGCATCACGCCACCACCTGCCACTCTGAGACCGGCCCTCACCGCACACCAACTCGTACCAACAAAAGGCACTTCTGCGACTCACTAGCGCCCTGAGCACCGGTGCCGAGCTCGATCCTTCGCCTGCAGCGAGCGCGCTGGGACGGATCGAGGCGGGGTCGGCGCGGGGCGCCCCGGTCCACGAGCTCATCCGTGACGTTAACCCCGAACGCTATGCGCTCAATTGCAACGAGTGCTCTAAGGCCGTGGACAACCTGCTCGCAGGGCGGGCCGACGTTGCCGTGGCTGGCGGCACAGAGTCGTTGGAATCGCTTGGCGAGTACTTCGGCCGTGACTTCGTGAAAACGGGCTTCGTGGAGATTCGCCGGGAACTGCTGGCTGAGGGACCCGGTCCGCGGGGTCATCTACATCTCTGACGGTCGGATCGGACACGCCTTCAATGCTGCCAATATCGATGGCGGCGTGGTTTTTCTCGACGGCCAGACCGGTCGCATCGGCGGTTCTCCCATTGGTGCCATCGGCCGGGAGTCGTTTGGTCGCGCGACCGATATCCAGTTCTGTCGAACATCTCCATGATGATCGACTACCCCGCCGCCCTCGCGCTCTCGCAGCTCTACGCGGCCCGGCTTTCCCGAGAAGGCGGCATCGAGCTCGTGGTCTGGGAGCTGGCGACGGTCGAGCGTCCCGTAGGCTGGGTGTTCTTCCTGCAGTCGCGCGACTACCTCTCGACCGGTGACGGGGGTGCGGTAGCGATCGGAGTGGCGCCGCTGCTAGTCGACCGCCAAGACGGCAGCCTGCACCGACTCGAAACCGGGACGCACTGGAGTCAGCAAGTCGAGGACTACAGCCGCCAACATGGGAGCCCTGGCTAGCCTGGTCAGCGGTGGCAGCCGCAGGCGCAGCCCTTCCTCCCAACTGTCGAGATGCTGCCGATCCGCGGTCGGCATCGGCCCCTCCCGGGCGATCGCGTCGCTGATCAGTACCCCAGACAGGGGTTGCGACCATCCTGTCCCTGCCAGCGGCGATCGGTGGACGCAGTGCCCGATCGGGACGGGCCGCGGGCTGCGCTCGCCGGCACTGGCGTCCCGATCAGAAGGATGGGGACGTCCGTGCAGCTACTACTTCGGAGCGCGGAACCGTCGCCCATAACGTTGCGTCAGGTCGCCCCCGAATCTTGCGGACACACCGTCCGCAAACGCCGGCGAGGGCCGACATTATGGCCATGGGGAGGCTGCCGGAAGCAGGACACAGGGGGCAGATTGCCGATCAGGTACTCCTGGAGGACCCGCGTCTGCAACTCACTCTCGCGCCGCCGCGCTACCCCGGCCGAGACCTCGGGCTGGAGTCATAGTCTACGAGACGACGACAGGGTCGCCGACGTGAACCGTGCCGGGTGTGTGGACTTGCGTCCACACGCCGAGGGTGCCGTCGTGGTGTCGGCTGAGGGCCTTGTAGATGTCGAGGTCGCGTTCGAGGCCGGGCTGTGGGCGGGTGACCATCGTGCAACGGATACAGGGTTGGCGCGGCGCCGATCGTGACCCTCCCGATGTGAAGCGGGCGCCCGCACCATCCATCCTCGAGCCAGCCATCGGTATCGATGTCGACGAGGACGTTCGACCGGAAGCGGCGCGTGTCCCAGTCGCCGGCGGGATGCAGGGCGGTCCCGGCGCGGAGGCTGGCCGTGGTCAGCACCAGCAGCGGCATGTTGTCCACGAACCGTCCGGCTGGCATGGTCCATTCGATGGCTGGGCTGGTGTCGTCGGTGGCGTCGGCGAAGTACTCGGCGTTGGCACCCGGCGCGGCTTCGGCTGGTGCCAGGGTGACTGGTCGACCCAGCCAGGCGGACAGGACCGAGTCGGTGCGGGGTCCGGCGCCCTGGACCCGCTGGCCGTCGGGGAGGGTGAGGTCCGGTTGGCCGTCGTCACTCATGGTCGCGGCTCCGAGGAGTAGTCGCGGTTCGCGGCGGGCGGTGAGGATCCGGCCGGTGTCCTCGTCGCGGATGCCCCAGCAGCGATCGTGGCGCAGACCGTTGTCCTCGATCTGAACCTCGGCGACCTGTTCGCCTTGGAGTGACTTGACTGGATAGCGCCAGAGGGGCCGCGACCCGCGGTGTGCTCATCGGGCCGGTCGGGTCCTAAGCGTCCAGAGTTGCAACGCGACAAACCCCGTTGGCTCCAACACCGCCCCCAGCTCCGCGAGGTGCCGCACGCGACCAAGAAAGGATCTCAGACGGGCCGATCACCACACCAGTATTGTCCATACGCACCTACGGGCGGGTAGTTCAAACAGTTATCGCAACTCCAGCGACCGTCGACGGATGCCCCATAACCGCGGCCCACAATTGCAATGGGCAGGACGCCCCGATCGCCGGGCTGGAGGCGGTTGTCCCTGGCCGCATAGGAGGAGCCCAAGCGCGATTCCCCGGCGGACGTCGTCAGCCTTGAGGTGGTCGGTCCGGAGGGTCCCAGGAAGTCACCGTGGCCTTTTGGGGCGGCAGGGATGGATCCGACCACTATGCGTAGGCCTATGACGGCCTTGCGCGACGGATCGTCGAGTTCTTTAATGGGGCCGGGTTCACCAGCGGGTCCGCTTCGGCGTCCGTGGTGGGTGGACCTTTCTCTTTCCGGCAGGAGGAGGGAGGAAGGATGAAGATCGGTGAAGAGCCGGTGGGCGGGGTGCCGGGGCACGGCTTGCAAAGTGGCGTGGTGGACGGTGCCGGTCGTAGTGGGACGCTTGTGAGGATCACCCGGCGGGGATCCACGGTGGTGGTGGAAGTGGGCGGCAACCAGGTCACCGCTGGTCTGGCCGCCCTGAGCCACCTGCTGGCGGATCTGATCGATGGCCAGGGTCACCTCTTCGTGGCGGTGGAGCTCTGCGATGGCGGTGTGATCGATCCGGTCTTGTTGGCCGCGTTGGGCCGGGCTCAGGCCCGCAGCCCACGCTGTGAGCTGACTGTTGTCCCCGGATCCATCCGTTAGCGTTGTCCGCCCTTAAGCCCGCAGTCGGGCGACAGTCACGTTGCTGATTTCCGCCAGCCCGGCCCCGTCGCGCAGCATCGCAGTGGCGGCGGTGTGGCGCTGTCCGTGGTCTGCAGCGGTTCCCGGCGCCCTTGTCGGCATGGCCCGGTGGGCCGGTCCCTCAAAGGCGTCGGGGAGCAGAACCCGGCTCGCGAGGGCGCGCGGCGCTCACCCTGCTCGGATCATGAGCCGCCGCGGAAGACCGTACGGTGGATGTTGATGGGGGGGCAACCGTTTCACGGCCGACCTGCCCACCAAAAGGGGGGACCAGCAACCAGGTGAGCTTGTCTGCGATGTCGAAGGCCTCGGCGGACCAGCGTCATGACCGGCGAGGACCCATGCCCCGGCGAATGAAAGGGGATACATCATGAGAGGCAGTGTCCGCGACGCTCGGGTCGTGATCACCGGAGCCACGTCGGGGATCGGGCGGGCGGCCGGGCTGGAACTGGCCCGCCAAGGAGCACGGCTCACGATCGTGTGCCGGAACGGGGACAAGGGCAGCGCCACCGTCGCCGAGTTCCGCGACGCCGTGCCAGCACTGTCGGCCGACCTCATCCTGTGCGATCTCTCCGACCTGGCGTCGGTTCGCCGGGCCGGACAAGAGCTCACCGAGCGCTACGACGGGATCGACGTGCTCATCAACAACGCCGGCGTCAGCGACACCCAGTCGTCGCGCACCGCCGACGGCTTCGACCACATGATGTCCTCCAACTACCTGGGCCCCTATTTGCTGACCCGACTCGTCCTCGACCGTGTCAAGGCCGCCGCGCCCTCGCGCATCGTGGTGGTCGGCTCCGAGGCGCATCGGATGGCCGGTCTGTTCGACCCGGAACGGTTCGAGGATCTCGGCCCCTACGGCCCGATGAACAACAACCTGGCGTACGGACGCACGAAGCTGCTCGACCAGTTGTTCACCAACGAACTCGCTCGCCGCCTCAACGGCACCGGAGTGACGGCGAACAGCGTGTGCCCGGGCTTCGTCGCGACGAACCTCGTCGACATGGGGCCGCTGCGCCCCCTGATCGAAGCTGCCACCCGCACTCCGTTCGTCAACACCCCAGCCGAGGGAGCCCGCCTCGTCGTGCGCCTCGCAACCGATCCTGCTCTCGAAGGCGTAACCGGCCGTTTCTACACCACCACGCCCGGCATGAACCTGCTCCCCCGTCCCGGCAATGCTCGACGCTGGACTGCAGCGCCGCATCTGGGAGCGGACCGAACGACTCGTCGGGCTGATACCCGCGGCTTGACCGCACGATGAACCTTCCGCACCCGCTCGACCACCCCCCCCACATTTCTGGTTCTTCTGCGCCACCGACTACCTGCGTACTTTCTCAAGCACGCCGTGGGGGCCTCACGTCCCGAGGATGCGCTCGTACGTGTCGTTCGGCGCTCGCCTGGCTGGCCTCACGCCCGGAATACGGCGTGCGTGTTCTGCATCGCCCTCGGCTTCGGGGATTTCGCCGTGCCGGCGTCCGCGTTCGACGGGACAGGCCGACAGGCCGACCGGACATTTGGGATGCTTGGCGCCCGACCGACCGGTATCGTTCCGGCGTGACCAGCTACGTCCCTGCTGAGGGCCGCTACCAGTCGATGACCTATCGCCGGTGTGGCCGCAGCGGCCTGCTGCTTCCGGTTGTGTCATTGGGGCTATGGCACAACTTCGGTGAGGACCGGTCTCTCGACGCCCAAAGGGCGATCCTGCGCCGGGCGTTCGACCTCGGAATCACCCACTTCGACCTGGCCAACAACTACGGGCCGCCATACGGAAGCGCTGAGACTAACTTCGGCCGGATTCTGGCCACAGACTTTCGCGGTCTCCGAGACGAGCTCGTGATCTCAACCAAGGCCGGATGGGACATGTGGCCCGGCCCGTACGGCGATCTCGGTTCCCGAAAGTACCTGCTGGCCAGCCTGGACCAGAGCCTCCGCCGGCTCGGAGTCGACTACGTCGACATCTTCTACCACCACCACTTCGACCCCGACACCCCGCTAGAGGAGACCATGGGGGCCCTGCACGCCGCCGTGGCGCAGGGCAAAGCCCTCTACGTCGGAATCTCTTCGTACTCCGCCGCCCGCACCGACGAAGCGACTGCCATCCTGCGCCGGATGGGCACGCCGCTTCTCATCCACCAGCCGTCGTACTCGATGCTCAACCGCTGGATCGAGGACCGGCTGCTGGCGGTGCTCGAGGAGCAGGGCATCGGTTGTATCGCCTTTTCCGCTCTGGCCCAGGGCCTGCTCACCGACCGGTACCTCAACGGGATTCCAGAAGGATCGCGGGCGTCGCGCCCGGACTCCCTCAGCCCCGACATGCTGAGCGAGGAGAACCTGGAGAGGGTCCGGGCCCTCAACGCCATCGCAAAGCGGCGCGATCAGACCCTCGCCCAGATGGCCATCGCCTGGACTCTACGGGACCGGCGGGTCACCTCCGCCCTCATCGGAGCCAGCTCCGTGCAGCAACTCGAGGACAATGTTGCTGCCCTCCACAACCTGCGCTTCTCGCCTGAGGAGCTAGCCGAGATCGATCGCTATGCCGTGGACAGCGGAATCGATATTTGGCGGGGACCGGCCACAGCCTGACAGCCGCCCGCGTGGCGAGGTGAGTTCATCCATCCTGGAGCATCCAAAGTCATGTCCGTCTAAACTGAGACAAACCGTCCCCCAGTAACCGCAGAAAGCCGGCGCCGCGGCCAGCCGCCGCCTTCTTCCGCTGCCGACGTGCCGTTCTGCGCCCGTCCCGGAGGGCATTCCGTTGGATTCCTGCGGACGCGTTCTGTGCCCAGCATGGCGGCCCACTGAACTTTATCAGGCGCCCGGTAAGGGGAAGTTATCGGGGGCGTGTGACGGTCCCGAAGGACCTCGGCCCACCACCCGCCCCGAGAGCCATTCACCCGCCGCCCGGGCGGTGGTGACGACACCCCCCGCCAGCGGGAGGGGACCGAGCGCCGCCAGCAGCCGGCCCAACGCTCCTGGCGAGCGGTTCGTGCCGGAGTCTCAGTGCCAACCCCGGCCACATCGGCCGCCTCGACCGGCCGATGCCTTAACCGATCGAGGCGACCGATAGGGCGTCACCCGGCATCCGCCTGGCGGGCAACGTGGCCTCCAGCCTCCGACCCGTGACATCGGTCCCAAAGTGCACGTGGATACCGCCCTCCGTAAGGTCGCTCGGGACCACCTGGCCGCCCATGAACAGCCAACCCGTCGTGTGCGATCATCAGCCTTGTAGCGCGGGTCCGTGGAAACAGGCCCCCAATTCCGTAGATCGACAGCACCCAGCCGCCGCCTTGTTTCTGGCCAGGTTGTTTCGTGGCGGGCAGTTAGCGCCAAACTGGCACATAGGAGACAGAACCGCGCCGAGAAGCGCGGGTTCTGGGGGGGGCGCGTGGGTCTGTGAGACGCTTGCAAGGCGGCGAACAAGTACCCGGTCAGTCAGATTTGCAGCGGCTGGATCCCCTGCGCAGAAAGGCCACTCTGTCCGCCAACCACGTGCATGACGGCATTGATCAGCGCCAGGTGGGTGAACGCCTGGGGGAAGTTGCCGAGTTGCCGACCACTGCGGTGATCGATCTCTTCGGCGTAGAGTCCCAGGGGGCTGGCGAAGGAGAGGATTTTTTCGCAGAGCGCTTCGGCGCGTCGTCGTTCGCCGATCAGAGCCAGGGCGGAAACCAGCCAGAAGGAGCAGATGGTGAAGCTTCCTTCTTCACCGGTGAGCCCGTCATCGGTCTCCTTGGTCCGGTAGCGCAGGACGAGACCCTCCTCGGTCAGGTCTGATTCAATGGCTTCGACGGTGGCCCGCACACGGGGGTCGTCCGGGGGCAGGAAGCCCACGAGAGGCATGAGCAGCAAGGAGGCATCGAGGGCGTCCGTGTCGTAATGCTGGCGGAACACCCCGCCGGATCCCACGGCGCGGTTGCAGATTTCCGCGTGGATCTCCGCAGCCGCCTCCCCCCAGCGGGAACTCAGCCCGCTGTCGCCGCGAATGTCGGCGAGCCGGGAGCCGCGCTCGGCTGCCAGCCAGCACATAATCTTGGATGACGTGTAGTGGCGGGGCGCGCCCCGGACCTCCCAGATGCCGTGGTCGGGCTCCTGCCACCGGGCCAGAGCCTCTTCGACCTGACGCATCAGGATGGGCCATAGTCGATCATCGAGGCGGTCAATGGACCGGGTATGGATATAGATCGAATCGAGCAGGGCGCCCCATACGTCGTGCTGGTGCTGGGCGTAGGCGGCGTTGCCGGTCCGAACCGGTTGCGACCACTCGTAGCCGCTCAGATGGTCCAGAATGGTGTCCTCCAGTTGCCGCTCTCCGTCCACGCCGTACATGATCTGCAGCGTTTCGTCGTGTTCGGCGACGTCTGCGACAAACCAGAAGAAGTCGTTTGCTTCCCAATTGAAGCCAAGCGTGTGCAGGCCCCACAAGGCGAAGGCGCTATCGCGGATCCAGGCGTAACGGTAATCCCAGTTTCGTTCACCGCCCAGCGTCTCGGGTAACGAGGTGGTTGCGGCCGCGAAGAGGGCGCCGGTCGGCGCGAAGGTAAGACCCTTGAGGGTGAGGGCACTGCGCTCCAGATGGGCACGCCAGGGATGGTCGGGGAAGCGCCCACGTGCCAGCCAGTGCTGCCAATGGTGGGCGGTCCAGACCAACCGGCGGTAGGCCTCTTCGTAGCTGTAGGGCGGCTCATGCTCGCTCCACGACAGCGCACAGAACCTCAGGTCGCCCTCTCGCAGGAGGGTTCGGGCCGTGGCTCGACCACCCTCGAATCCGATGCGCATGTCGGTGGTCAGTCGCACTTCCAGGTCTGCAGGGCTGGCCTGGGCCAACCCCTGGTGGTAGTAACGATCGGTGAACGACCATGTGGCGGGCCGCCGTCCGTAATCGAACATGGGCTCACAGTCCAGCTCAACCTGAACTTCGCCGTTGACGCATCGGATGGTGCGCAGAAGGACGTGGTCTGCGTCGTAGTCAGTAGGGGCGCGCCGATGCGTCCGCGACAGCTCGTGTTCGTGGTGCCACTGACCGATCAGTAGGAGGTCCCGAACGACGATCCAGCCGGTAGCAGAACCCCAGCTGGTCTCGAGGACCATCGTGCCCGGCAGGTAGCGCCGGGCGGCGGGCACATGAACCTCAGCGGGTCCAAGCCGAAAGCCGCCGGCGTGCCGATCAAGAAGGCTGCCAAATACGCTGGGTGAGTCCGCCCGGGGCAGGCAAAGCCATTCGATGTTGCCGCTAGGAGCAACCAGCGCGACCGATTCGCAATCGGAAATGAATCCGTACTCGCCAATAGCAGGGAATGGTGACCTGGTGCGGGGGATATCAGGCGGTTTCATTTGCTCAATCCTGACTGCGCCGGAGAAGTAACGGGCCTATCGCCTCATCGTCCGGCTCGAAAATATTATCTCCAGGCCGGAACGCAGGTTCGTCAGCGCATCTACCTGACCCTAGCGGAGACCTCGACGCGGCAGTTCGTTATACGCGTCTCGCCTAACCGCCGGTCGGGATCCGGGCTTGCTCAAAAATGCCGACAAAAGTGCGTTACAGCCACATGGTTGCTAGCAAGCGCCTTCTGGCGCAGCCGTGCCATTGCCAGCCCCTTGATCGCATCAGCCGGCTTCGGCCACGACAAGAACCTCGAGCTGTAGTCCATACTTCTCGGCGAGGCTGCGGGCCCCGGCCAGGATCTCCTTGCCCAACTCCGTATCCAGGGCGGTGTTGATATCGTCGGCGCTGGAAAAGCTGACCTCGGTCACGCGAAAGTATGGGCCTTCGATGCATCTCGATGTTACAGCAGCTTGCGACCCGGCGAGCCCGTGAAGCAGTGGGAAGTGAGATCCGAGATAGTCGTGTTCGAACGCATCGATGTCGGCCGGCTTGCTCCACAGTCCTATCAGTCTGACCACTGGCAGCCCTCCTGACGGTCGGAACCACGATCTCTAACGAGAGGCCAGGGTAGCAAGTGGACCAGGTGCCCGCCCTGGACTGCAGCCAGGCCGACCTCGGACCCGATCAATGGGTGCATCGGGCGGAGTTTGTCTTCAACGGCCGACCGACCAGGGTGCTTGTGGAGTCACGGCCAGCCCCAGCGATAATGTGCGCAAGCGATCAGCGCATCGACCTCCCGCCGCCTGTCCGCCGGAATCATGTTGCACGGGGGGGTCGCAACGGCCGGTGCTCCTAGATCGAAGCGTCCCCGAGCTGCCGCTCCGGGCGAAGCAACTCCAACGAGCGCCCTCGGTTACAGGATAAGCGCCTCCCCGGCCGGCGTTCGAGGGCAGTCGCACGCGACGTTTCGGGACGCTCGTTAGGTGGCGCGTGCCCGCTCGCCTACGCGCCGTTCTGCTCGCCATTGCCGTATCCGCTCGCCGCGTTATGGAGCGTCAGTTCGGTGCGGGTTGCGCCGCCCGGGAGGAACAACGGCTGCATCTGCGCCCGCGTAACCTGAACAGCGGGGAGGTCCACCATGCCGAGACGAACGAGGTCGCCGTTTCGAAGTGAGTCCAATCTGGGCGGCGCTCCCGAACACGAGCTGCTGAACAGCCCGGAGCATCGGTGGGACACGGGCGTGCGGCGCGAGGCGACGGGGGAGCACAACTGATGGCCGGCGCCGATCGTGACGGCTGGCGCGCCTTCGGCTACGGCGGCTTGTCCCCGCTGTCGGGCAGGTCCAACCAGGTGGTCCCGGGTCCGTTCGCACCGCTGATCCGTCCACGCGTCGAGGGCATGCACGCGCCGTTCGTCGGCGTGACGACCGATGGCACCCTGCGCCGCGGGCTCCGCTCCCTGGACGCCACCGTGAAGGTCGACACCGCGCCGATCGCCGACGCCGCGCTCACCTTCCTCGGTGCCCTGTCCGCCGAGCAGCGGTCGAAGGCGTGCCTGGCCATGGACGCGCCCGAGTGGCGCACGTGGACGAACGTGCACGTGGCGTTCTGGCGTCACGGTGTGCTGCTCGACGACTTGCCGCCGGCCACGCGTGACCTCGCCCTCGGCTTGCTACGGGCGACGCTGTCGGCTCGGGGCTACGACTACGCGCTCGGGATCATGGAGCTGAACGAGCTCGTCGCCCAGCTCAAGGACGACCACGACTCCTACGGGCAGTGGCTGTACTTCCTGTCGATCTACGCCGACCCCGGGAGTGGCGAGCCGTGGGGTTGGCAGATCGACGGCCACCACCTGTGCATCGCCACCGTCGTGTTCGACGGCCGCATCGTCACGACGCCGACGTTCATGGGCTCCGAGCCCCGATCGATCGGTGACAGATCGTGGTTCGACCTCGAGGAGGAGGCGGGGCTGCTGCTGATGCGCTCGCTCACCAACGAGCAGCGGACCAAGGCGATCATCCACTCGTCGATCACCAAGGCCGACATGCCCGACCCCGCGCTGCAGAACCCGTTCGACGGTCGTCAGGTGGGCGGCATGGGCAACGACAACCGCGTCGTGCCGTACCAAGGCCTCGTGGCGAGCGATCTGTCCGACGCCCAGCGCCGGCTGCTGCTCGACGTCGCCCGCACCTACACGGGTTGGAACGCCGACGACCACGCCGCCGCGTCGACGCGGGAGATCGAGTCGCACCTCGACGAGACGTGGTTCTCCTGGTACGGCGGCTATGGCAAGATCGACGCGTTCTACTACCGTGTGCACAGCCCGGTGACGCTCATCGAGTTCGACCACCACGACGGCGTCGTCTTCGACAACATCGATCCGTCCCGCCACCACATTCACATGCTCGTGCGCACACCAAACGGCGGCGACTACGGCCGAGACCTGCTGGCCGAACACCACCAGCGCTTCGATCACACCGGCGGCAAGCACGTCGCTCGTTCATGACACTGGACTCGGCAGACCAGAACGGGCGCCTCCCAGAGCGCCTCCGGGCATCCGCAACAGCCAGCCGACCGAGACCACCGGGCCGCACCTAACACAGCACGAGTCAGACGAAGTAGCCCAAGTCGAGGCGCACATAGCCGGCGATCGCGCGCGTAGCCGGGCCGTCCCATAACGACGGCGCCGGCGAGCCGCGACCGCATCCTCAAAGTGCCGGTAGGCCTGTGTTCGCGGCCGGGCGAACCCGATTCAAGTCCGGCTCCTCTGGCCGCGGTCTAGCGACGTTTCGTGTGCCCAGCAGACGTGGGCACCTGGTAGTGATGAAGGGCAATGATCGCCCAACCATGGGCGACAGCCGCCAGTACCCCCCCTGATTGTTCGAGTTCAACGTCGGGGGCGCTGTGTGGTCGTGGCAGGTCACTACTACACCGTCGGAGCGTGAGCCACCGACGAGTACCCGCCCTTCACCCTGGATGGCGCCTCGCATCCCATGTCGGTCCGATGAGTGCCGACCCGGTTAGAGACTGTGGATGATCGCGTACCTGGTGCAGATCTCAGGTTGCGAGTCCGCGGCGGTGGGCGTAGGCGACGGCTTGTGAGCGCTCGCGGCTGCTGGTCTTGGTGAAGATGTGGTTGATGTGGGTCTTGACCGTGGCTTCGCTCAGGTAGAGCTGCTGGGCGATCTGGGAGTTGGACAGGCCGGTGGCGATGAGCCGGAGCACTTCCGCTTCGCGTTCGGTAAGCCCATCGGGTAGAGGGCCAGCACCAGACTGGGAGGGCAGAGCGGCGGTTTGCACGAGCCGGGCCTGGACCTCGGGATCCAGGATCGCCTGACCGGCGGCGGCCGCCTCGATAGCCCGGCGGATCTGGTCTCGACCGGCGTCCTTGGTTAGATAGCCGATGGCTCCGGCTCGCAGCGCTCCCAGGATCGACTCGTCGTCGGCGTAGGTGGTGAGAACGACCACCCGGGTGGCCGGATGGTCGGCGTGTATCCGCCGGGTGGCTTCGACGCCGTCCACACCGGGCATGCGCAGGTCCATCAGGACCACGTCCGGAGAAGTGCCGGCCACGATGGCGATGGCCTCCTCTCCGTCGGCGGCGGTACCGGCAACCTCGACGCCTGGCATGGTCTCAAGAAGCGTCGACCAGACCCTCGCGGACGGCGGTCTGATCATCGGCGACGACGACTTTCACGACGGGACAGCGATCTCGACCGTCCAACCGGAGTTGCCCGGTTCGGCTTGGAGGGAACCACCGACTTCTTCGATGCGTTCGCGGATTCCTCGCAACCCAAACCCGCCTCCAGTAGCCGCCAACTCCGCGGTCAACGTGGGGTCGGAAGTGGCAGCGTTGGTCACCACCAGGACCGTAGCCGCGGGCGCGAAGTCAAGACGGATCGTGACCTCGGCGCCCGGGGCGTGCTTGCGGGCATTTGTCAACGCTTCCTGGGCAGCACGATAGACGGCTAATCCGGCCTCGGGGCCCAGGGTGCGAGGCTGGCCGGTGACACACAGCTGGGCGCCTTCACGTGCCGCCAGGGATGCGATCTGCTCGGCAAGGTCAACCGGTTGGGCGCGCAGAGCATGAACGGCCCGGCGGGTCTCCTCCAAGCCTTCCACCGCCAGCCCCCGGGCCTGCTGGACTAGACGGCGAGCCTTGTCCTGGTTGTCACCGGACTCCAATACGCGCGTCGGCCGCGTCGAGCTGGACCGACAAGGCGCCCAGCGAGTGGGCCAGCACGTCGTGTATCTCCCGTCCCAGCCGGTTCCGTTCGCTCAGAGCAGCAGCCCGATCACGTTCCGCGTCGGCGCGTACCCGCTCGGCGAGTAGCAGCTCGGCTTGCAGGGCACGGCCCTGGTAGCCGCGGCGGCTGGCGCCGGCCACGAAACCCGCTACCGCCGCCAAGGCCCCTTCGGCGATGACTTCCCCAGGACTGGGCTGCCCAGGGCGAGCACGGCGACGACGAGCGAAGCGAACCCGATGACCGCGACCGCCACCGCCGGCTGGGCCTCGAACGCGATGCCCGCCCCCAGGCCGGCCACAGCCACGAACCCGACCGCTACCGGGGCGAACCCAGCCAGCAGCCCTCCAGCGGCCGCCAGGACGGCTAACGCCGCCCAGGTGATCCGATCTGAGGCACCGAGACGGCGGCTGGCCATCCAGGCGACCCAGCCCACCACCGTGGCAGCCATGAGTACGGGGACCGCCCACTGCCGACCGGCCAGGTGGGGTGCGATCTGGTTGGCCGATCCCCACAACAGAGCCGCCAAACCTCCCAGGCGAGCCGCGGTCAGCATCCGCGTGGACCTTGTCCCCCACAGCGACCGCAAGGTCACATCCACGGCGGACATCATCCCACTCCGCTCCCGAACACGAACGCCGTCCAGATCAGGCCGCCAGAGCACTCTGACGCAAACCGCCCCGAGGGATGACCGCCCCAGAGCGGACCGCCTTGGCGTACAGCACGCCAGTCCGCACGACCACTTCCAGCATCGTCATCATCACAAAGCCGGCCGTCCAAGCCGTGCCCGAGGTGATCCGGTGGGCGACGCTGAAGCCGGCGACGCTGTGCTGTCCCCCGTGAGTGACCCAAACCGAAAAGACCACGCGGGCCCCGATGCCGACAACCCACATGACCGCAGCTACAAACCCAGCCCGGGCGAAGGCACCGGCCCCCTCGCGACGGACGCTGGTGGCCAGGCCGGCCAAGGCGCCGAGGGCAGCTCCGGTGGCGGCCAGGCCGAACTCGAGGACGGTGTCGTTGCCGGCGGAGGGCATGCCGTGGAGGAACTGGGACGCGACCCAAACCGTGATCACAACGGGGAAGATCAGGCGGGCTCGGGTGATCTTGTGGCCCCGGATCTGCAACACGACCAGACCGACGAGAGAGATGTTCATCAGATACTCGGTAATAGTCATGCACCTAGTGTCCACATCGCCGGGCCACACGACATCGCCCCACGGGTTGACTCCAAGGTTGATTCCGTCTCCACCCCCCACCCAACCGCTCGCTGGGCAGCTCGCCCAGCTCCCGGTCTTGAAGACGACCTTGGACATTCAAGCCCAGGCCCGAAGCGTCCCCTCCATCCCCGCAAACGGCACGTCCTGCGCGACTGGCGTCGGGCGGTCGTGGGATCACTCTGACGGGACAGCCTCGACCCGGGGACCGAACTGCACCTGCCCCCTACCGCGCACGCATATCCACGTGGGACATCCCCTTCAAGTGCCGCACGGCCACGGCTCGACCGTGCTTGATATAACAAGCGGGGGATCGGGCCGAGCCACCCGATGAGAGCCCTTCAACCGGCGCTATGGGGCAGGGTCACCTCTGACGTTTGAGGGCAGTCCCGAGGAACATTCTGGACCCCCTTCGGCGCCGCGAGACTAAGTTCCTTCGCGGGACACTACGCAGCAGTCAGCTCATCGATGGTGATGACCCTCAGTCATCGCGTTGCAGTCGTTCTGGCGGCCCTCGTCCTTAAGGACCGGTCGATCATCGACTGACGGCAGGAGGACCACCTGTTCGAGCTGATCGAGTCCGTTGCCGCGCCAAAAGTCAGCAGAAACCCACGGCCCGAGTGACCCATCATAGATGACAGCCGTATTCCGCTCGCTCGCACCGGGAAGCCACGGATCGATCACCCCACTGACCAGAACCCTGAGAAAGCCTCCCCCTCGATGAGAACGCTCGGATCGATCATGTTGGCAAGGCCGTGCGACCGAGGACCTCCCTGCACCAGGCGGGCCCGGTGATGACAAGGATCGAACCCGCGCCGCCAATGCTTATCGACGCCCAGCCCTCCCCCCAACTGGTTCAGAAGGTCAGGAGATGGTGACCATCCAGCCGTCGCCGACGATTCCTTCGGCCTGGGCCTCGGTGATTGCGCCGGCGGGATCGTCATAAACAGTAGGGTCGGCGCCAGTGCCACTGGTCCGATTGGCGCCTGCCGCCACAAAGCTTTGGTCCCAGGTGTCCACCAGAATGGGTGAGGGCGCGCCAGGAGAACCTTGTGAATGGATCGTGATCGTCGTCATGTCCGCCGTCCTTGTGGTTTTGAAACGAACCACTCGGACAGTAGCACTGACGCCACACCGCCACTTGGACGTCCAGGCTCAGCCCGCTCGCCTCGTAGCGCGATGCGCTGCGCTCCCCCGCCAGCATCGCCGCAGTCAGCTCTTGACATTACACCTCGATCGCATCTGCGAGCGGCATATTCTCCACAGCTCCATCCTCACACGGCTCGCACTCGACGAAAGGCTCCCCAGGCGCTCCGACCTAGCTCGATAACCGGCGAAGCCGAGTTCGCGGAGCACCCGGCAACCGCGGCTCGCAAAGGGCCAGAGCCCTGCCCCCCCAGCCGGCGGGGTGAGACACTCTTACCGCCGTCGCCGTCCGACCTTCGGGGACGTTCTGGGGGCGACGTCATGGGCGCCCTCCGCCTTGCCGGCGGATTGCCCGGGTGCGCCGATCAGACATTTATGTGTGCCGTGCCGAAGCTCCATTCAGAACGAGGCAGAGCCTGGTGTATCCTCTCGTTCATGCCGTCTTTCGATGAAGTGAAAAGTGGGCTACTCCAGATTCTGGAGAACAATGGCTACAATGTTTCGGGTCTGACAGGCGACAGCCAGATACCGACCGGCTCCAGCGGAGGCTTGGCAGCAGGGATCTCGGACAAGTGGCGTTTCAATATAGCGGCCGACGAGATGGACGGTGCGATCATGGGGGGCAGCCAGTCGGTGATTACACTCGATCAGCTCGCCCGTCTGATCGCCGACTAATACCAGGAGACCGGGTAAGGCTGCACAAGAATAGCCTCGGCATCGTGGCCATAGTGCTGGGCCGTCATGTCGGCGGTGGTGGGGTTACCTACCCATTGTGCTCAGTGAAGACGGCGGGAAGACTGGCGACGTACCACTTGGCGCGAGGGCGGACGAGACCAGCTCCCAAAACCTGGAGAAGCGGCTGCGCGCCACATGGGAGAGCCAGAACGAGAAGAAGAGCACATCAAAGCTGTGCTCGGGCTCCCAGGTGAATAGGGTCGACAACGACGTAGCGGACATCCTGGCGCCACACACGAGCCCGGTCGAGCTCCTCTTCAATAGCAAACGAGAACCTCCACGCGATCGCCACAGACGGTGACCCGTACCAGAACGTTCTATCTCGCGCTGGGCCAGCGAGCCTGCCGGGCGGCGAGGATCATCCGGGTTCGGCGTTAGCGCTCCCGCCGTCGAAAACGCGAAAGCCTGCTTCGGCCGCGCTGCGGTGGGCCCCCTGCTGCCAGTCAAGCGATCGGTCACGCCAATTCCGGATGGTCGCGGTGGCAGCCTAAGTTTGCAGGTCACCCTCCCCTGGATGACGTCGAACTCGTGAACGGCGCCGCCTGCGGCGATGACGATCCCGAACTCCATCCCAGGATCATCGAGGTACATCTCGGCCAACACGACCACTGAGGGCCCAAGGACCCTTCTCCCGGAACATTTGGCGCAACCTCACCCATGTTGGTTCGATACCCGCCCTGAGCAGGTCTGTCGACAGCCGCGGCCGAGTCGTCAACCGCATCAGTCAAGGACATACTGTTCCATCTTGCGCCCCGCAGTGAGTTTAGCGGGTGTCCCGGCCGGATGCGGCTTCGGCGTTCGGATCGGGTGGCCTGGTCGCTCCGGCCCCAGTCCCCGGGGGCGCAGAATATCTGGCCCGGATCCGGCGATTTACGGGCAACCTCGAGGCGATGACGAGCTGAGCGTTAGGGGATGCTGTTATGTACTTGATTGGATCCAGGCGAGCACATCAACGTCTGGCGCCGCAGGCAAAGGGCATATGGCTTTGGGCCGTGCGCACCGGCGACGCGCTACAGGATTGTTCAGTCAAAGCAGGGCGTGCGCTAGTTGGCGGTAGGCGGGCATCGGGTTGTTCTCCTTGGCGGTGAGGACTTGAATGGCGACATGGTCGGCGCCGACATCGAGGTGGGCGTGGAGCCCTGCCGCGACGGTGTCGGTGGTCCCGTGTAGCACGAGGGCGTCGATCAGGCGGTCGCTTCCGCCGTCGACTATGTCGTGGTCGGTGTACCCGTGGCGGAGCAGGTTGCTGGTGTAGTTGCGTAGCTTGAGGTACGGGTTGGCGACGAACGGTCGGCCGATTTGTCGGGCGATATCGGGATCGGTCTCGAGGATGACTTTGTGCTCGGGGGCGATGACCGGGCCGGGTCCGAGGAGTCGGCGGGCTTCGCGGGTGTGGTCGGGTACGACGAGGTACGGGTGGGTGCCCAGTGTCCGATCGGCGCCGAGGCGCAGAGCTCGAGGACCCAGGGCGGCCAGAATGCGTCGATTGGCGGGGACGCCGCCGGCGTCGAGCTGGTCGAGATAGTCGACCATGGCGGCGTACGGCGCCCGGTAGGTGGTGATGGATTCGGGATGGCCGACGCCGATCCCCAACAGGAAGCGGTCACCGTGCCGGGAGGCGATGCGCCGGTAGGCCCCGGCGAGGTCGGCCGGGTCGTTGGTCCACATGTTGACGATGGCGGTGGCGACGGTAATGGTGGCAGTGGCGTCGCGGACCCGTTCGACGAGGGCGAGGTCGCTGATCGCTGCCCGGGCGAATCCGAGCCAGGTCGTAAGAAAGCCGAGCGACTCGGCTTCTACGACGAAATCGGTGCGGGTGTCATCGTCGTAGCGGGGTTGAACCAGGCCCCGATGCGGCCCAGCCGGAGTGCGGTGCCGGGGGTGGTCACGTTTGGGCCGCCTCGGTGGGGCGGATCTCGAGGCTGGCGATGCGTCCGGCGCGCAGACCGAACCGGTTGGTCAGGTCGACCGTTGAACCGGGGAAGTTGCCCTCGAGATGGCTGTACACCTCGTGGCGGTCCACCCCGTCGACCTCCCCGAGGGCGGCCGTGCCGCGCACTTCGACGGTGTACGTGTACGCCGTGGCCAGCGTCTCCCGCCAGCGCCGGATCCGGGCCGGACCGCGAAACTCCTGGTCCTCGTCGACAACGACGGCGTCCTCGGTAAAACAAGCGACCACGGCGTCGACGTCGCCGCGGTCAGCAGCAGCCAGGTACTCGGAGATGATCGCCGGCGGCGAGATCGTCATGGCAACTCCCTTTACGACGGCGCTGTCGCCCCGCCTCAGACCCAGTGACTGCTAAGATTGCAGCCAGTAGCTTCGAAGTTAGCAGTAACTCGGGAGGTGGTGTGAAGGTGGCCGAGAAAATCAGACTCGAGGATCGGGAATGCCCCCTGTCGGCCATGCTCGGCTGGTTGGCGAATGGCGGACCTTACTGATCCTGCACGACGCCTTCGACGGCTACACCCGCTTCGACGAGTTCCAGGAGAACCTCGGCATCTCCTCCAGCCTGCTCACGAGCCGACTCAAGCGGCTCGTGGCCAAAGGGTTGCTCGAACGGCGCCAGTATCAGACAAAGCCGACGCGCCATGAGTACGTCCTGACCGAACTCGGCTCGTCCCTTCGCCCGGTCATCGTCGTCCTCGCCGGATAGGGCAACGCCCGCCTAACTGCGAACAACCGCAGCATGGTCCTCGTGAACGCCGCCTCCGGGGTCGAAGCCGAACCGGTGGTCGTCGACCGGGCCACCGGTCGGCGCCTCGACGGGCCGGACTTCGTCTTCGCCGCCGGCCCCGCCGCCAGCAAGCCGTTTCGCGACCGCTATCAAGCACGTCCGCGACCTCGACTCACCCGGGACAGATCGAAGTCGCCTCCTCTCACGGCTGCGTTGGTGTGATCCTGACCGACGGGGATTCCGGCTTTTCCAGTCGCCGTGGATTTCGACAAGGATCGGAGGTTGCGGCGACGGAGATACTCGTTCTCGTCGTCGAGTTGACCGTAGGAATCCTACGTGGATCGCCGTCGAGTCGTCCGGGCGGCATTTTGCGTCGACCGAGTACAGAGCCAGATCAGCAAGTCGCCCGCGCGGCTCGGGCCAGCTCGGTACGACCGGTCGAGGTCGGTGGTCTGCAGTGTCCGTCGGTTGATGACAGTCCCGAAGTGAGCTTGTGCTCTCCGGGTTCGGAGGGCGCGCCCCACGGCAGCAGAGTGAAGGATTCACGCTCGGGCGATGAGGTACCGGAACACGTTGTCCTGCCGGTAGGTGCCGTCGGGTTTGCGGCTGCCGGCGAAAGCTCGTGTGAGGGCGCCGCGGGTAGCGGCGAGGCCGGCGTTGTGGATGGCGGCTTGGGCGGGCCCCGAGCTGAGCTGGGTGCGGATGGCGGTGGCCAGGTCCGGGTAGATGAGCGGGTTGGCGACGTCGTCGACCGCGACCGGGGTCAGTCCGGCCGAGCTGGCAAGCTGCTCGAGTTGGCCCGGTTCACTCCACGCGATGGTGCCAGGCGGGGCGGGCGGAGCGGGCGGCATCAGCGGTGCCATCTCGGCGAACATCACGCCGCTCTCGCAGCTCTCGGGTGGACCCCACACGAGTACGCCGATGAGCCCGCCGGTCTTGGCGGTGTGCGCCATTTGCTTGAGCACGCTGACCGGGTCGGCGGCGTATTGCAAGGAGTTGAACGCCGTGACCACGTCGAAGGACTCAGGCTCGAAGGGCAGCGCCTCCTCGAGGTCGCCGACGACGAGCTCGGCGCCGGGTACGCGTTCCCGGGCGATGTCGATCAGCTCGGGGGTGGCGTCGATGCCGGCAACGGTCGCTCCCCGACGGGCGGCTAGCAGCAGCGCGAACCCGCCGCCGCAGCCGAGGTCGAGCAGCCGCGTCCGTGGTCCGACTGCGGTGGCGTCGAGCACCGCTTCGTAGAACGGCGTGCACATCGGCTCGTTGTAGTCGGACCAGTCGCGCGCGCCCGGTCCCCACAGCTGTCCTTGTTGGTGGGCTGTTCCCATTCTTGCGCCTCCTTGCTTCGGTGTTACGCGCATTGTCCAGGACTGCCGGCCGTGCCGCATCGGTGGAAACACGAATTCGCCTACGTAGTCCTACCGGGCCGAGTGGGAGAATGAGCGGGTGCCCTCCGCTGCCTGCCCGGTGCGCATCGGTCGCGACGTCGAGTGGGGCGTGCTCACGAGCGCGCTGCAGGCGGCCGCCGACGGTGGTGGGGGGCTGGTAGTGCTCACCGGCGAAGCGGGCATTGGCAAGACCCGGCTGGTCAACGACCTCGCCGCGTCGGCCCGGTCAGGCGGCGCTGCGGTCCTCGTCGGCCGGGCCACACCGGAGAGCACCAGCGACCCGTTCAGGCCTATCACCGAGGCCCTCCTGCAAGGCCTGCGACACCGCCATGTCGGCGAGATCGGCCCCCTGCAACCGTGGTTACCGCTGCTCCGCCCGCTCCTCCCCACCATCGGGTCAATCTCCGCCGGCGAGGCACCTGACTCGCCGGCGACGCGTGGTGAGGCCGTGCGGCAGCTGCTCGGCGAGCTGGCGCAGCCTGCGGGCTTGCTTCTCGTGTTGGAGGACCTTCATTGGGCCGATGCGGACACGTTGGCGATCGTCGAGTATTTCTGCGACAACGCAGCCGGTGCCGCGGTGCTCTGCCTGGCGACGACCCGTGTCGCCCCGTCGACTCCCGCCTCCGAACTAGTCGAACGGTTGCGCGCCCGCCGTGCCGGCACCCACCTTGCGCTCTCGCCACTCGATGCCGGCCAGGTCGAGGCCATGGTCCGGGCCTGCGCGCCCGACGCCACCTCGGAAGTGATCGAGCGGGTACAGGCCACCGCCGATGGTGTGCCGTTCCTGGTCGAGGAGGCTGTGGCGGCTCCAGGCCTGCCAGCGTTCTTCAGCGACGGCGTGGCCGCCCGGCTGGCGTCGCTTGGCGAAGCGGACCGCAGTGTGGTGCGTGCCGCCGCGCTCCTCGGCCGCCGCTTCGACTGGCACGTGCTCTCGGCCGCCACGAGCCTGCACGACGAGGCGGTCTCCGAAGCGTTGGAGCACGCCGTTGATGCGCGGCTGCTGGCCATCGAGGACGGCACCTTCGTGTTCCGCCACGTACTGACCCGCGACGCGGTCGTAGCCGACATCTCCCCGACAAGGCAGGCCGAGATCGCGACGGCCGTCCTCGACGCCGTGGAACGGGCCCACCCGGAGCTGTCCGGCTCGTGGCGCGACGTCGCCGTGGACCTGGCCCTGGCCGCGGGCGACGAGGCGCGGGCGGGCGGCCTGCTGCTCCTTTCCGGTCGGGAGGCGATCGGTCGTGGGGCCTTGGCTACGGCGATCGACACGCTGCGCCGAGCTGTCAACCTGCTCGGCGATAGCGACCAGGGAGTCGATGCCAACCGCAGCTTGCTCGATGCCCTGGCGCTCGCTGGTCGGCTGGCCGAAGCGATCGAGGTCAGCGACGTCATCCGCCATTCCGCGCCATCGGTTGATGCGACCGCGACCGCGACCGTCCACGTGCGGCTGGCGCAGGCCGCCGTCGCCGCCACCAGGTGGGCGCTCGCACGCCACCAGGTCGAGCTGGCGGACGAGGCCCTGGGAGTCAACCCGGAGCCGGCGTTGCGCTCGCAGCTGGCGGTGCTCTACGCCGAGGTGGCTTACGCGGACCTCGACCTCGACCAGGCCCGGGCCTTGGCCGAGGCGTCTCTCGTCACCAAGGCGGTCAGCGCAGAGGTGCGCTGCCAGGCGCTGGAGTTGCTGGGGCGTATAGCCCGCGGCACCGATCTGGCCGCGGCAACCCGCTGGTTCGAGGCGGCGCTCGCTCACGCCGAAGCTGCTGGGCTGGCGGTCTGGCGGTTGCGCGCCCTCCACCAGCTCGGAACCGTCGACATGTTCGACCACGCCGGCACCGAACGGCTCGCTCACGCCCGACGCCTCGCCGCGGACATTGGCGCGGTGAGCACTGGCGCGGTGATCGACGTGCAGCTTGCGGCGACTGCCTTGTTCCGGTTCGACCTCGATAGCGCCGAACGGCATGCGCACGCCGCGCTCGAGCTCAGCACCCGCCTCGGGCTCGAAAAGGTCCGCGCCACGGCGCTGCTGTTCATCGCCGAGACCTGTGCGCTGCGCCGTCACCGCGACGAGGGCGAACGGTTCGCGGCGCTGGCCGAGGCCGCAGCTCCCGGTGACCTCGAGATCTCGGGTAGTGCCCTGGCCGGAGTCACCGGGCTATTGGCCCTGCTCGACGACGATGTCGACACTGCCGTGGACGTCCTGCGGCGGGGCATCGCCCTCCTCGACCGCCTGCCACCGACGGGGCCGGCCCACTACCGCGGCCTCTGGCCGCTGCTGCTGGCAGCGGTTGGCGACGCCGACGCCGAGGCGGCCGACGCCATAGACCGCGCCGCGGGTGCCGGCCTGACGGTCAACCGCATCAACCGCGGGTTCCTGGGCTTCGCCAACGCCATCCTTGCCGGACGCGCCGGCCATGCCGACCAAGCCAGCGTCCTCGCCGAGCTAGCCGAGCGAGACCTGCGCTACTACCCGGTCTGGTCCGACCTCGCCGGGCTTCTCGCCGCCGAACCAGCACGAACTGCAGGATGGGGCGAGCCCCGGCGATGGCTCACCGCCGCGGCAAGCACCTTCGAAGCGCTCGGTATTGATCAACTGGCGGCTCGCAGCCGTCGCCTACAGTCCGAACCCGCGGTGGGCCGCTGGACCCGGCTCGGCGTAACCGATCGCGAAGCCGATGTCCTGCGCCTCGTCAGCCAGGGGCTCTCGAATCGGCAGATCGCGGACCAGCTCCACGTCTCACCGCGCACGGTCGAGAAGCATGTCGAGGCGCTGCTGCGCAAGACCAGCACGCAGTCTCGTACGCAGCTGGTCGCCCTGGTTGGCCCCGAGCAGGGCGACAGCCAAGGGCGCCCATAGCCCGAGCAAGGAGGCCAGGTGCCAGCACCTGGGTACCGAACGTGTCGCTCGAGAAGTGTTGATCGCGTTCCCGGAACTGCGAAGAGCCGGATGGCTACACGAGCTCGTCGGGGGCTCTACGGTTCAAGATCAACGGGCCACTACCCAGGTCGCTCGTCGGCAAGCTGATCGCTGAGCGCCTCCGCCAGCCCTCCCCAGCGAGCCAGGCTCGGGACGATCCGGATACGACACCGAGCGTTTACGGGCGGTCTCGGTGCGGACTTTGGGGATACGAACTGGCGGGCTTAGGGGCAGGCGCGGGATCGGGAGGCATATCGGCTCCGAGCGGCCCGGATCTGGTCGACTGGACACCTGATGTGTCTACCCCGGGCCGGGCACGGCTGGGCCTGATTGCAATTCGCCGCTTCAAGGCTTCTGGACCTTGCTCAGAGGGTCATTTTGGGCGGTCTCAGCGTCTGCCCTCTGGGTCGATTTCGACGGTCATCAGGCTGTCACCGTGACGATGGACTACCTTCCAGGCGCCGTCCTCTCGGCGGTAGATAGACGTCGCTCTCAGCCTCATTTCCTCCGTCTCATCGTGGATATGCCGAGTGAGCCGCTCAAGCTCGACTGTGAAACCGAACGTATCGTCGGAACCGGTGACGAGGTTCTCGGCGCTCCAGGTTTCGTAGTTGAGCGTTTTGGCTGCTGCGGTCAGGAGCTCGCTCACCACGTCAATACCGACCTGGTGACCGCCAACCCCTCCCATGAGCGAAACGTCGTCAGCATGTGACCACAGTTCAAGATACGGCCGCGGGTTGCCGCCGGTGTGCTGCCTGAGGGCGTCATGACACCGCTCGAGGAACTTGAGGAACTCCGCATCCGGTCTACCTGTCGTAGCCTCCATAACTTCTCCTCCTGTTGCAAAAGCTCGGTCGGTTTGAGATCCATTGTGTTTCGTACCCCTCGTTGCCGGTTGTTGGATGTCTCCCACCAGGAAGGATGCCGCCCAAAGCGAGACTCCGTCCAATGAGAGAGCAGAAGTCATCGCCATACAAGCTGTGCACCCAGGCAGCCTCAGCGGAGCAGGCAGAATAGATAACCAGGCAATCGGTGCGCGTGCGCGGCAATGTGGTCATGAGCGGTCCGCGCACAAAATCGGTTCGGCTCGTCCGTCGGGATTGCCGGCGAGGTCCGGACGGAGCGCAGAATATCGCCCCGCAGCTGATGTCATGAAGAAGCGCAGCGCCGCTTTTGCGTGACGGGCTTGCTGGGTGCGGGTCGGCGCCGTTGAAGTGAGGTCAAAGAGTTGGAAGCGATGACGGCCTTGGTGGTGTATGAGTGCCCGGGGTGTGGTGAGCGACTGTTGGAGCGCCGCTGCCCGGACTGCAACGTGTTTTGCCGGCGGCTGGGGGTGGGCGGGTGCTGCCCGAGTTGCGGCGAGCTGGTAACCGTGGAGGAGTTGGGGGAGGGGTGATGGCGGCCAGGGGGTCCTCGCCCCGCCGTGAGGGTTCGAGTGTCGGCACACTCGGGGCTTCCCAAACCAAACCCGCTCGACGGAGGAGGACCCCGATGCAGCACTCACAACAGTATGTCGGTATCGATCTGCACCGGCGCCGGTCGGTGATCGTTCGGATGAGCGACGCCGGCGATGTGCTGGATGTGACCAAGATCGATAACGATCCGGTGGCGTTGGCCATGGCCATAGCCGAGGCGGGGCCGAACCCGGAGGTGGCGCTCGAGGCGTGCTATGGCTGGTACTGGGCCGCCGATCTGCTCCAAGCGGAGGGCGCTCGGGTGCATCTGGTGCACCCGCTGGGGTTGCACTGGGACACCCGCCGGGTCAAGAACGACGTGAAGGATTCGACCGAGCTGGCCCACCGGCTGCGCCGGAATGATCTGCCCGAGGCGTGGATCGCCCCGCCGGAGGTGCGTGAACTGCGGGAGCTCGTCAGGTACAGAGCGAAGCTGACCGCGCTGAGAACTTCGGCCAAGGCCCAGGTGCACGCGGTGATGGCCAAGGTGGGGATCTTGCCTGTTTTTCCGGACATGTTCACGATGCAGGGACAGAGAGCCCTCGATGAGATGGACTTCCCCGGACCTTATGGGCTGCGGGTCGAGTCCCTGCGGGATCTGCTGGAGATCTACGACCGGGAGCTGGCCTTGGTCGAACGTCAACTGCATAAGGAGCTGAAGGACCACGCCGGCTATCGGGCCCTTCAGACCTTGCACGGCGTCGGCCCGATCACCGCGGCGATCTTGGTGGCAGAGATCGGAGACATCAGTCGATTCCCCTCCGCCCGCCACTTGTGCTCGTGGGCCGGGATGACCCCCAGCCTGCACGAGTCCGACACCAAGTCCCGGCGGGGGCACATCACCAAACAAGGATCGATGATCGTCAGATGGGCGGTCGTCGAGGCCGTCGCCCGCTACCACGGCGGAGAGGCCATCGCCCCCACGTTCCGCCGCATCGCCGAGCGGCGCGGGCAAATGATCGCCCGAGTCGCGGCGGCCCGAAAATTGCTCACCCTGGCCTTCTACGGACTGCGAGACGGCGAGATCCGCTGCCTGTATCGGGAGGCCGCTTGAGCAGGCTCGGACACAGCCAAGACGCGAGCTCGACTATCGCCGTGGCCCCCACCAAGGTGGCGAGGCCGTCTAGCTGAATGAGCCCGTCTGGCTGTGGCCGGAACACACCATGCGAACCACCGCGAAGAAATGGCCGGTCGCCGAGCATCTCGGTCGCCTAGCTCAGCATGAGCGCAATGGTGAAGGTCCGCTGTGTCCAACCACACCAGGGCAGCCAAGGACCGCCGGGGGCGGTCCCGCGCCAATCGTGGCTGGCGACAACGAAACCACGGGGCCCTCAAGGCTCCCCCTACGGGCCGCCCTACCGGGCCGCCTTGACCGCCCCTTCCATAGCTGAACGATTCCGCGCCATCGTCCGGCGGGGCTCACGCGCGCCCCGGCGCCGACACTTTCCCCCACAACGCCCCAGAAAATCGACTTCGACTCCGTCGAAGACCCTTTACACGAAGCGCTTCTTCAGATACGGCGGTAGGTGATACGGCTAGTTTCACCATCACCTACCTTCCGGGACATTCTGAGCGGACAATACGGGGCAGGTACGGCCCCGAGCTCACTGCGCCTAGCGAGCGACGAGCCATCTGCTCGGGTTCCTGGGATCGGGCATTCCCTGCGGCGATGAACTAGACCCGCCAGTCTGTGTCGCCCGGGCGGTGCGGACAAAGGCGGCATGTCGCTTCGGAATCCCATCCGCCCAGTATTGTCGCCGCGGTACGAGTGTCGCCGAAGTTCTCTTCGTGCGATTCTCACGGGGGTGTTCGCCTTCTTCATCGGCTTTGGAATCTTCATTTCCTCGGGCAGGGCAGCGTGTTGCAGGTCAAGCTTCTTCGGGCACCCGCCTCTGGCCGTGAGCCTGCTCGCGCTCGCTCTCGCCGAGCGAGGCCGATAACGGCGTCGCCGGCTCCGCGCAGCTGCGTGGCAACGTGGTTACAGCCCCTCCTGTGGCGCCGCAACCACGACGGTGCTCATCGTTTCAGTAGCCGGGCTTGTTGCCGAGGATGATGAGGCTTGCGATCCTGTTGCCGTCGAGAGTGAAGTAGTAGGTGAGGATCAGCGGGTCGGGGAGGCCACTCTTGTCGTAGTCGCCGTCGACCGCGGCGGAGATAATCCAGCTCCCGTGGTGCTCCTTCACGTCCGTGAAGTCGGTGGTGACGACGTGGTCGCCCACGCTCTCCTTGTCGGCCCAACGCTTGATGGCGGCGGAACCCCAGAACTCCCGTTGGATGTCGTTGAGCAGGCCGTCGTCGGTGAACGGGGCGATCATGCCGTCGCTGTCCAAGGCGTTGGCGGCGACAAAGAAGTCGCGGACGGGCTGGGGCACCGCGGTAGCGAGCGTCTCGGGCATGGTAATGGTCCTTTCGGTTGGGGCTCCTGTTTGGATGGTGGGTCACTTAGATGGCGTTGTGGCGTTTGTCTTCGGCTCGTTTTCGGTCGTAGAACGCTTTGGACCCGGGGCGCGCAACGAGGCGAAGGCGGCCAGGAACATGGCGATTTTTGAGCCCGTGGTTTTTCTTCTGCTCTTCGATTCACCGTTGATCGACTTGCCGGCTTGGCGCGTCACCGGGGCCAGCCCGGTGTAGGAGGCCAGTTTGTCGCCGTCCACGAAACGGGTGCCGTCGCCGATCTCGGCCAGGATCCTCGACCCGGTCCGCGGACCTATCCCGGGCATGGACGTGCGGCCGCCCTTGCCCGCCGCCAAGTCGGCGACGAAGGTGGCGAGCGCCCTGTCCGACTCACGCTTGCCGACGCCGGGGATGGGTCGCGTAGACCTTCCGGCGCGGGTTGAGCGGTCCCGACCGACGAAGGCGCGCAACTCGACTTTGTCGCCCCGCTGGCGCCAGTGCCCGGGCATCGACACCTCACTCACAGTGTTATTGGCGCCGGAGTCTACGTCCCGGAATAGCAAAAGAGTAGCAACGGAGTAGCAGACGAGCCGGGGGAACGAGAGAGGCCCCTCTCGAAGAGGGCCTCTGACCTGCACTTTCCTGGAGCGGACGACGGGATTCGAACCCGCGACCCTCACCTTGGCAAGGTACTGATCGGCCTCCAGACGATCTCCTCCAGGCCGTTGACGTGCGGTTTTTTCCAACACGTTGTCCGTCCAGCTGCCAGGATTCCATCGTGTTGTAGAGCGGTCTACCACGGCAGTTGCGGGACATTGATCGGGTGGCGATGACAATCAGACACCGAACTCATGCAGTCCCACATCCAGAAAGTACGTGGAGAGCCGACCGGCGACCAAGAGAACACCATGCTCGGCTAGGAAGTCACGCGTTAAACGTTCATCTTCCGGATGGTTTGATGCACGACTATGCACGGGCCGGCGAGCTCAAATCAGTTCACGGCCGTAGCTGAAGACAACCCCAGGGACCCCGTTTGGGTTGGCGGTCCTCGGGGGCCCGAGACGACGAGGGCGCATCCATCGGCTCGACGAGAGACGCGTGGGCTGAATGTCCCGGACGGGGTATAGTGGTGCTACGCCTTGATGACGTCCCACGTTCGGTCCGATGTCAAGGAGGCAGATCGGGGTTTTCCCCAAATGTTTGTGCATCCGCTCCGGTCGTCCGAGCCACGTCGGGTAGGGGGGCGCGTCACGTTCGCTTGGTCACATTAGGGGCGCCCCCGGGATCTTGGTGACCTGGTCACCGTCTCGCGGGTGACCCGGGTGGGTCTGCTGGCGTTGACGATCGCGGTGGTGGCCGCCATCGGCGGGGTGGTGTTCGCGGTCGCCGCGGTGGCCGCCCCCGGCGGCTTGCGGTGAGGGACCGGCGCCGTCCTGTTGGTGCTGCTGGGCGCGACGTGGCTGTTGTGCGCCGACGCGGGCGGCCACGCCTGGTTCGTGCCGCTGCCCGCCCTAGCGTTGGCCGCGGTGTGGGCGCTGACCGCCTCCAGCCATGGCGCGGTGGCCGGCTGGTGGCTCGTGGCCTTGAGCGCTACCGCCTGTGGGGGCGGCGTGATAGTGGCCAGCACCGCCTTGGGTCGACGGCTACGGGGAGGGTTGGCCCTCCTGCCCTCTCTGCGGGGCGCGGCGGGCGTGGCCGTGACCGAGCTGAGGCCCGCGGGGGTGGTGCGAGTGGGGGGCGAGACCTGGAGCGCGGCGTCGGTGAGCGGCCCGCTGGCCGCCGGTGCGCCGGTGCACGTGCTGGCGGCCCGAGGGGTTTGCCTGGAGGTGTGGTCCGAGGTGGGCACGGTCCCGGACGCCAACGTTTTTGACATGAAGGAGGATCAGCTGTGATCGCCGTTATCGTTGCTCTCGCTGTCATCGTGGTCGCCCTGCTGGCTGGGGCGGCGGCGGCCATAAAGATCATTCGGGAATACCAGCGGGTGGTGGTCTTCCGCCTGGGCCGATCCAGCGGGGCCCGGGGTCCGGGACTGATAGTGATCAACCCGATCACCGACCGGGTCACCCTGGTCGACCTGCGCGAGCAGTTCCTCGAGGTGCCCCACCAGGTGGCCATCACAAAGGACAACGCCTCCATCGCCATCGACTTCATCATCTTCACCAAGGTGTTCGACCCGGTCATGTCGGTGCTCGCGGTCAGGGACTTCCGGGGCGCGGCCCTCAACGTGGCTGCCACCACCCTGCGGGCGGTCGTGGGCGACATGAGCCTGGACGAGGTGCTGTCCAAGCGAGAGGACATGAACAACACCCTGCGCCTCAGGCTGGACGACGTCACCGAGCGCTGGGGAGTGAAGGTGACCAACGTCGAGGTCCGCGAGATCAACCCGCCCCCCGGCGTGCTGGACGCCATGACCCGTCAAATGTCGGCGGAGCGGACCCGGCGGGCGGTAGTGACCGAGGCGGAAGGCACCAAACAGGCCGCCATCACCGTGGCCGAGGGCCAGAAGCAGTCGGCTATCCTGGCCGCCGAGGGCGGCCGGCAGGCGGCCATCGTGCAGGCCGAAGGGTTCGCGCTGGCGCTCAAGCAGATCTACCAGTCGGCGAAGGGGCTCGACGCCAACACCATGACCCTCCAATACTTTGACGCCCTCAAGAAGCTGGGCGCCTCGCCCGCCACCAAGTTCGTGGTCCCCATGGAGCTATCCGGACTCCTGGCCAGAATGACTAGCTCGTTGGGCCAGTCCTTCGCCAACGGCAACACCGCAACCAACGCCAGGGCCGCCAACGGCAACAATGCCGCCGCGGGCTGAGGCTGCTCCAGCATCAGACACCACCAAAACGTCCGATCCCCACCCGAAAAGGGAATCGCACCGCCAACCTGCCTGAGGCTGACTAACGCCTGACGGTACAGCCGCCCTTGGCCGGACCCGGCGGCCCCCGCAGCGGATCACACCGGTGAGCCGCCCCGAGAGTGAGTTGAGCATGGCGCTCGACGGTGACCGATCCGGCGGCCGAGCCCAGTATTGCGGGCAGGCCCAATGGGCGGCGGCCGGTTGAGTTGGAGGACAGCTGACAGCGGCGAAACGGTTTAGCTGGGCGGCCGTACGCCGTGGTGAGGAGTTCGGTGATGACAACGCCAACCTGCTGGTGTTCAGTCTGGGCTGCCTCGGGACCGCAACGCCAGCTTCGAGCTGGAGACGGCAGTTTCTCGTCGGCCTACACGGCCAACGGTTCATCATCGACCGCGGATCTTCGCTTCCAATCCATCGATTCGATCGCCAGATCCTGGAGCCCACCTTGGGCATCTATGTCTCTAAAACGCTCCGCCATGTGGGCGGACTGGAGAAATGTCGCCCTGGACTCCAATACCGTGGCGTAAGGCGTGGCAGATCCGTCTGTGGTTCGTTAGATCTCGAGGTTGAAACGCCTGAGCCTGGCCGCCGCCCAGTACAGGGAATGCTGGGTGGGTTCGGCCCTCGCGGCGCTACAGCGCACCGGCCAATACCGAACCGGCAGGGGGGCGCGAAGAACCCGCGAGGGCCCGGCACGCTGGGAGATTCTCATTTGCGCTCGAAGTCGTCGTTCAGTTGGCACCACTCCTGACGGGAAAAGGGGGTAGAAGAATCGGCTGAGCAACACAACATCGAGATCGAGGGATGCCCAAAGACCCCCAGGCTGCGGTTCGACCGGAGCAGGCGTTGCAGATCATCAGTAACGTCCTTTGCGCCCAGCTTCGCCCTGATCGCTCCGACCGGCCCGAGCTGACTCGGCAAAGTCGGCTACCAACGGCGAAGGGCTATTGGAGTGTGCAACCGTCAGGTTGCGGGACCGGCCACCGTCGCCTCGGGTGGCAACGGCCCTAGGATGCCCAGATTCCCGGATTCGGTCAGCGCGACGATGAGCGCGCACGCGAAGTCGTAGGCGGCTGGCTCTGACCCGAGGGTCGTCGCCGCGGCTTCTCCGCTCACTGCCATCCGCAGCGCGATCGTGAGCGACCGGAGTTGATCAAGAGCGTTCAGTGTCATCCCAGGATCTTGGTTCATGACTTCATCCTTCCTGTAGCCGGCGCGGTCGCGCAGAGCGCACGCCTCTACGTCGGGCCAGGGCCACACGTGGGCGGCCTTGAGCCGTGCGACGGATTGCCGGGAGTCCGGGGTACCGGGCGGTCCAGTCGTGGACCAGGGCAGCGTTACGGACGCGGAGGTGACTGGCGTGAGTTGTTCCCGCCGCGCTGTTGGGCGACCGGGCGGCCGAGACCGAAGCGCGGCAGATCGGGGTTCCCGCCCATCTTGGCGACGAGGGCGTGGATCTGATCGTCGGTCCCGCCCGGGGTCTGCTCGCTGGCGCCGCGCTGCTCGTCGGCAGCGCCCAGTCGGGGCGTTCACCTGGCCGGCCTGAAGCTTGTAGTTCCAAAGCGCCGTCAGGGTCAGCGTCCGCTCTCGATCATCGAACTCGGGCATCAGGTTTCCTTGTTCGCCGCCGTTGGCCACCCGGTCCTCGAGGCATGTTCGACGCCTCGTCAGGTGGACTCAGCCGCCCGCGCTGCCTGAATGCAGCAGTGCCTGCGCGGGACGCTGTCCCCCGCAGGTCTGGGTTATTCCCCGCTTCCGGCGCCGGCCATCTCGACCGGCGGCGGCGGCAGCCCTTCGATGGAGCGGAACACGATGACCGGCTCGCCGGCCTCGGGGTCCGGTTCGACGTCGACGATGATGGTCTCGCCGGCCCGGAACTCCTTCCAGAGGATCTTCTCGGAGAGCGGATCCTCGACCAGCCGTTGCAACGCTCGACGCAGGGGACGGGCGCCCATGGTGGGGTCGTACCCCTTCTCGACCACGTGGTACTTGGCCGCCTGGGTGAGCTCCAGGCCGAGGCCCTGACTCTCCAGCTGGCTGCGGACCCGTTTGATCATCAGGTCGATGATCTCGGTGATCTCGTCCTTGGTCAGCTCGTGGAAGACGATGACGTCGTCGATGCGGTTGAGGAACTCCGGACGGAAGTGCTGCTTGAGGGCGTCGTTGACCTTGAGCTTCATCTTCTCGTAGGTCACCGCTTCGCTGGTCTTGGCGAAGCCGACGGACGCCTTGCGCAGGTCCGCGGTACCGACGTTGGAGGTCATGATGATGACGGTGTTCTTGAAGTCGACGCTGCGGCCCTGGGAGTCGGTGAGCCGCCCGTCCTCCAGGATCTGCAGGAGGGCGTTGAACACGTCGGGGTGCGCTTTCTCGATCTCGTCGAAGAGCACCACCGAGAAGGGCTTACGCCGAACGGCCTCGGTCAGCTGGCCGCCTTCCTCATAGCCGACGTATCCCGGCGGGGAACCGACCAGCCGGCTGACGGTGTGCTTCTCCATGTACTCGGACATGTCGAGCTGGATCAGCGACCCCTCGTCGCCGAAGAGGAACTCGGCCAGTGTCTTGGCCGTCTCGGTCTTGCCGACACCGGAGGGGCCCAGGAAGATGAAGGAGCCGCTCGGCCGCTTGGGATCCTTGAGGCCGGCCCGGGTGCGGCGGATGGCCTGGGACACGGCGTGGATGGCGTCCTCCTGGCCGATGACCCGCTTGTGGAGTTCGTCTTCCATGCGGAGCAGCTTGGCCGTCTCCTCCTCGGTCAGCTTGTAGACCGGGATGCCGGTCCAGTTGGAGAGGACGTCGGCGATGACCTCCTCGTCGACCACGTCGAACAAGTCGACGCCCTCGGCCCGCCACTCCTGCTCGTTGGCGGCCTTGCGCTGCAGCAGCTCCTCTTCGCGCTCGCGGAACTTCTTGGCCTGCTCGAAGTTCTGCTTCTCGATGGCCAGCTCCTTGTCCTTGCGGACCCGGGCGATGTCATCCTCGATGGCCTTGTAATCGGGCGGGGTGGCCATGCGGCGGATACGGAGCCGGCTGCCGGCCTCGTCGATGAGGTCGATGGCCTTGTCGGGCAGGTAGCGGTCGGCGATGTACCGGTCGGCCAGGTTGGCGGCCGCCACCACGGCCTGGTCGGTGATGGTGACGCCGTGGTGGGACTCGTAGCGATCGCGGAGGCCCTTCAGGATCTCGATGGTGTGGCCGAGCGACGGCTCCTCGACCTTGATGGGCTGGAAGCGGCGGGCGAGGGCGGCGTCCTTCTCCAGATGCTTGCGGTACTCGTCGAGGGTGGTGGCCCCGACGGTCTGCAACTCGCCCCGGGCCAGTAGGGGCTTGAGGATCGACGCGGCGTCGATGGCCCCCTCGGCCGCGCCAGCGCCGACCAGGGTGTGCAGCTCGTCGATGAACAGGATGATGTCGCCCCGGGTACGGATCTCCTTGAGCACCTTCTTGAGGCGCTCCTCGAAATCGCCCCGGTACCGGGACCCGGCCACCAGGGCGCCCAGGTCCAGGGTGTAGAGCTGCTTCCCCTTGATGGTCTCCGGGACGTCGCCGGAGACGATCTTCTGGGACAGGCCCTCGACGATGGCGGTCTTGCCGACGCCGGGCTCGCCGATGAGGACCGGGTTGTTTTTGGTCCGCCGGGACAGGACCTGCATGACCCGCTCGATCTCGCGTTCGCGGCCGATGACCGGGTCGAGTTTGCGTTCGCGGGCCAGCTGGGTCAGGTTGCGCCCGAACTGGTCGAGAACGGGGGAGCCGCTGGGGGCTTCCTGGGCGCCTGCCGGGCCGGCGCCAGCCGGGGCGCCTTCCTGGCCACCGGGCGACTGGCCCGACAGGAGTTGGATCACCTGCTGGCGCACCCGGGGCAGGTCGGCGCCGAGGTTGACCAGCACCTGAGCGGCCACGCCCTCGCCCTCACGCACCAGCGCCAACAGCATGTGCTCGGTACCGATGTAGTTGTGGCCGAGCTGCAACGCTTCCCGTAGCGACTGTTCCAGGACCTTCTTGGCCCGGGGTGAGAACGGCGGGGAACCGGTGGTCGAAGAATCGGCCGGGCCGATCGTCTCTGCGACCTTCCCGCGCACGGCCTCCAGGCTCACCCCAACGGATTCGAGCGCCTTGGCCGCCACGCCCTCACCCTCGTGGATCAGGCCCAGCAAGATGTGCTCAGTCCCGATGAAACTATGGTTGAGCAGTCGCGCCTCTTCCTGGGCCAAGACCAGTACTTTTCGGGCTCGGTCCGTGAAACGTTCGAACATGCTGTTCCTCCGGCACCAACGTTACCCGCGGCTCCCCCAATTTCGTCGGAGCGCGACGCGGAAAGGGTTATTGAGAGGTCGCCGCTCCGACGACAGACACAACGGCTCGACCGGGTCTCGGGTTCGTACTCTCTCTAGGAGCGTGCTGATTTAGTAGCAAACGTGTGGCCAGCGTGCTCGGATGAGGTATTCGGCACGCGCAGCTGCGTCGGTGTCTGAAGCGACCTAGATCTGGTGATCAGAACGAACATCGTTTCTGGCTGATCGGGCGGTCAGAACGGATAGCGCCGAAACAGCACTCACATGGTCGGGGGGAACGACCCGCGCGCGCTTCACCGCGCCCGAGCCGGCGCCGCCAGAACCACGTCGGCACCACCGCCGGGCGCGAAGGCCGGGGCACCTTTTAGGATGTCCGGGCGGGCGCGCGAAACAGTGCCGATGGTGTCCACGGCATGTCCGAGAACACCCAAACTGTTCGACCAACACCGCGGCGGCGGTGATCCCGTAGCCCACGGCGTCGCTGGCAGCATCGACTTCGCCCCTGACCATGCCATTGGTACAAGTGGGAACCAACAGGATCCGCATACACATAGGCTAAAAGGGGGGTAAAGCTCGTTCTCCACGTCGGATGCACCGCCGCGGCTCGGGCTGTGCGAGCAAGAGGAGGCGTGAAGCGGGCCCCGCGGCCTCCGATCCGAATCGGACCATCGCCGTGCGCGCCACGAACGAGGCTGCAACCCGCTCCCGGGCTGGAGTCATCAACGCCGGGTTCGCCGTGTCGGTGCAGGTCCTCTATCAGGGCGTGCCCAAAGGCGACGACGGCAGTACTGCGGGACTGTGTCAGTGCTGGCATGGACGCAAGGAAGGCCGGCGAGCCAGGCGTGATCAGCTGCGGTCGACTTGCGGTTGTAGACGAACACGTAGGCCGATGGCTCGTCACGTCGTGGAACGAACCTCTCGAACGGGACGGATCCGTCACCGGGTGGTGGCCTTAGCCGGTGAGCAGCGCGTGGGGGTCGGAGTCTGTCGATGGGTGGCGCAGCTTGGACATGGCCTGGGACTCGATCTGGCGGATCCGCTCCGGGGTCAGGTTGAAATGCTCGCCGACCTGGCCGAGGGTGCGGGGCTCGCCCCGGTCGAGGCCGAAGCGCAGCCGAAGGATCTCTCGCTCGCGTTCGTCGAGGGCGAGGAGCAACTTGTTGACTTCGCCCGACAGCAGGGCCGCGGCGGCGGCGTCGACGGGGGAGACCGCGGATCGGTCCTCCAGCGTGTCGCCGAGCTCGGCGTCGCCGTCCTCGCCCAGCGGCTCGGAGAGCGACAGCGGCTGGGTGGCGTGGCGGAGGATCTCGGTGACCTTCTCCTCCTGCAGTTCGAGGTCGCGGGCCAGCTCGGCCACCGTGGGGCGCCGGCCCAGCTGCCCTTCGAGGCGGCCCCGGGCTTTGGTCACCTGGATCAGCAGGTCGCCGGCGCTGACCGGGAGTCGAATGGTGCGGCCGGTGTTGGCGATGCCGCGGGTGATGGCCTGGCGGATCCACCAGGTGGCGTAGGTCGAGAATTTGAAGCCCCTGCGCCAGTCGAACTTGTGTACCGCGTGGATCAGGCCCAGGTTGCCCTCCTGTACCAGGTCCAACAGCGGGAGCTCGGCCGCCTGATATCTCTTGGCGATCGACACCACCAGGCGCAGGTTGGCCTGGACGAAGGTCTCGGCGGCCAGGTCTCCGTCTCGGATCAGCCGGCGCAGCTTCCGCTTTCGCGCCGGGTTGATCCCCTCGGCGATTGCGAACTCGGTCCGGGCCTCCCGGCCCGCCTCGATGGCTTGGGCCAGGCGGGCTTCGTCGTTCTTGGGGAGCAGGGCGTACTTACCGATGTCGTTGAGATAGAGGCGGATTAGGTCCTCCTCGGGCTGGGCGGTGTGGCGGTTGGGCACTCGTCCTCGTCTCGATGACCCGGACAGATCCTTCTGGCCAGTGTTGTTCTGGCGAGTGCCGTCGGTCCGGGGTCAATGACCGCCCACGGCGCACCTCAGCGATCTCAGAATACCCCGATCAAACCCTAAATCGTGATAGGAAATGCTGGTATTGCTTGCGACTGCAATGGTTGGGGAGCAGGCAGCTGGAGGCTCGGCGGGTGGTTCGTCGAGCCAACTTCTCGCCAGAACTCACTCCAGACAGGCAAGACGATCATCTTATAGGGTCGTACCTTTGCGATAACCGCCCGCGTGCAAGGCTCAGGCCCGGCTGCGCTGGTGAGCCTCCACCCAGACAAATGGCCCCGCACCCGCTGCAAAGGATCCTTGGACGACTCAGACAGTGCCCCCTCTCTAGAAGGTCCCGTTTCGGCGAGGATCGTTAGGGCTGAGGTCTGGGTTCCGTCGGAGCCTCCCCATTTCGCCCTGTGCAGTGGCGGCCCAATGACTCGAAGTGAGCGACTTGCATCCGACGGGAAGTGCCAAGAGGTGCTAGACTCTAATGACAGAGAGGAGGGCGATGTGAATACACAAAGCTCATCCGTTGAGGTTGGCCCGTCTGACTGAGTTGGACCTTGGAGGCGATCACGTCAAGTGATCACCGCTGGGGTCCTACACCGAAACGTCATCAAGACCAGTTCGTCGACTAGAACCGGCCCAATGTCCGGGCTGCGCTACGGTGCACGCTTGAGACGAGGCGGTCCCACCCGTGCGAGCGGAACCGGGATGATGACGACCATAAGAAGCATTAATGACAAAAGGGCGACCCTTAGAGGTCGTCTTTTTGTCAATCAAGGCTCATAGGTTTGCGGCGGAACGAGATGAGGCGCTTCCCCGGAGCACACCTTGGACAACGACGGAATCTGGCACGTTGTCGACTCGAGCGTCTTCATGGTGGCGCCGACCGCGACCACGCTCTACCTCCAGCCAGCCCTGGCCCCAACGGAACACGATGCCTTGCTCGTATTGGCGGATGACGCGGAACTCGAAGATATCGGGCCTTCCTTCCTGTAGCGCGCTCTAGGTGAACCGTCATAAAGTCGGTGCGGATGCGGCCTCTCTGGGAGCGGTCCGAAAAGCGGGCCTTCTGAGACCTCCAAGCGGTTTGAGCGCCTCCTGAACCATTGTGGGCGGAGGTGGTTCGACCGTTTCGTTCCCGGGATCAAATCGGGGCTTATTGCCCGCTCACCTAGACGCCAGTAATATCTCCTTTCAGGCCGTCTGGGCGACTGCCCGGTGAGGCGTGGTTTCGGGGGACAGATTTGGTGGTGGTCGGACCGGCTACCGTCCAGGCGCCGGCGAATCCTCCCGGGGAGGGGTCGGTTCCGGCCCAGTAGGTGCGGTGGTCCGGTAGACGGATCCGGGCCCTGGGGGTGCGAGACCGGGCCCATTCCACGGCGACGGCCGCGCTCAGCGCGTCGGTGTGCTCGAGGAGGTGAGCGTCGGCTGGCCCGACGAGCCAATAGCAGTGATAGCAGTCACGGGCGGCGTCGTGGACGAGCCAGGCGCTGCCTTGCCCAACCCAGGGCGGTCGGGCGTTGGGTCCGGTGGGTGCCGAAGGGGCGTCTGGGAGGATTGAGGTGGGATCGCTTTGGTGCATGTCCGTCGGCTTCTTTCGGCCCCGTTGGGGGACGGTCACGACGGTTCGAATCGCATCAACATGGCTGGATCCTTTCGGTCACGGTCGAACCGCGGTCTGCGACCGCGGTGCCTCGAAGGTCCACCCTCATCCTACTCTAGATTTATAACACTAGTAATGTGCTTCTAGAACTATCGTCTGTCAAACCGAATTCCCACCTCACGGACTTCGGCGCTATTGCTCTGACGCCTGCAAAAAGCGAGCCTGGAAACCGCAACACACGCTACCCGCACCCACACGTCGTTTGGTCTTTGGGTTGGCGGACGCGAGGGCTGGAGTGTCACGCCCTCCACCTGGCGTCATGGGCCGCGGCGAGCCTCCGCTACGCTGGGGTGCTCGCTCGGCACTCGGCCGTCCCCTGACTGCGGCTTCGGGGTGGCCGGGGGGCGGGTATGGAAGCGACGCAGGCTGCGTCGCTTCGGTCTGTCCGAAGCACAGGGAAGATGGTGACAGGCCGGCTGGCTAGCGTTGTCGGGATGGGACTCCCTTGGGACCGAATCTACGTGGATCACTCGTGTTGTTACGGCACCAACGTTGCCGACAAACGGAGAATCGAGTCGGCCATGACCAGTTTGGCCCATCGCGGGTTCGTTCATCTAGGGATGGACGTGTCCAAAGACTCGATCTCGGTGGCCATCTTGGCCCGCTCGGGACGTGGCAGTGACCAACAAGATCTCCTCCGACGCCGAGTCGGAGCCGCCGGCTGATCAAACGGGTCGACGGCCAGCGGGGATCCGGGCCCGCTATCAGGCCGATCCGACTGGATACGACCTCTGCCGTCTGCTCAACTCGATGGGGGTGCGCTGCGACGTGGTGGCCCCGTCTTTGGTGCCCACAGGCCGGGGGGATCGAGTCAAGATCGACCAGCGCGGATGCCCGACAGCTGGCCGGGCTGCACCGAGGTTAGGGAGCGAGGTCGGCTGCTTGGGCAGTGTGGACGATCAGCAGGTGACAGGGACAGTGGTGGGAGATCTTGTTGGGGACGCCGCCCAGCAGGAACCGCTTGCTGCCTTCCGCGCCCTGATTGCCGACCACGACCAGATCGGCGTTGACCTCGGCGGCTACGTCAAGGATCACCGACGCGGGGTGGCCCAGGCGGGCATAGGTCTGGGAGGGAACCCTGGCCTCGTCGGCGCGGTCAGCGGCGGCGCTGAGCATTGACCGGACCACGTAGGCGCCGTCGACCTCGGCCCGTCTGTCGGGAGGCAGGCCCCGCTGGTGCTGGTAGATCTCGTCGGGCGTGAGCGGTCGGTAGGCCGTGACGATGTGCAGGCGGCCGGTCTCTTGGGCGGCGACATGGATGGCGTGATCGAGGGCGTGCAACGCCGCAGTGGATCCGTCCGTGCCGACAACGATCTCTCGGTATACCGGCCCCGTCCTCACCGGCGTCCACCATAATCCAGACTTGCCCCATTTTGGCGACGATGATCGCCCCGTCGAGATTGGGTCGCATTTACCGGCCAGCGGTACCGGGCGTCCACCAATTTGGGTGATGGTCATCAACATCGAACTGAGTCGCCATGCCCCTCACGGCGGGGCGGTGCCACGGGGGGGGCAGGAATGTGAGTACGTACGCCTCTTGAACCGCATTCTTGACCGGTGGATGGTCTGGCCGCGGGACCCTCAGGCGGGGGGCGTCGCCGGACGGGTGTAGGGTTTGGTGGCACGCTAAACATCCCCGTCGTGTCGGGCCAGGTCGCCTGGCCGGGGAGCGATACTCCGGACCCTGGTAACGCCTGATTCGCAGCGCCGGATGCCAGGAGAATGCGATGGCTCAAGTCGAGGTCTCGTCCGGGAGTGTCCCGCGTGGAGGCCCACCGGCGTTCTGGGGGGGCGACGCCGATCACAGTGTGGTCTGGGTCCGAGGCGGGCACGACGCATCCACCGTGGTGGCGCTGTGCATGACCCTCGCTGGGGCGATCGCGGTCGACGACACCGACTTGGTCGTCGACTTGAGCGAGGTGACATTCATGGACGCGGCCACGGTCGAGGTGATGATCCGGGCCGAAACATTCCTTCGACACCGGTCGAGGTCCTTGACGCTGCGATCCCCCTCGACCCCCGCCCGGCGCGCCCTCGGCGGCTCCGGCCTGGCCGATCTCGTCGATCCCGAAGCCGCAGACACTACGGACGTGACGGGCACCGCCGACCTGCTCGCTCGCCGGCTTGCTGTGCCGCCCACCGGTCGAGCCGCCCAACGCCCCGAGAGGTCAGGGCCGCCGCCCCGCAGCGCTCCGGGCCTCAGGGGCTGCATGACTGCCCCGGGGGGCGAGTCATCGGCGGATAGCCGTCATATGATAGAAAAGCGCACCACCAGCGCGGACGGCCGGAGGAGGCCTTGAGCGGTGGCCGGCGAACGGCGCATACGCATCCTCGCCCAGCTGGTCGGAGACACAGCCCCGGGGTTAGAGACCAAGCGGATTTGCCAGGTGTGCGCCGAGGTGACCGGCATGAGCGGGGCCGCGATCATGCTGATGTCGGGTGACGTGCCTCGGGGCTCACTTTGCACTACCGACACGGTGAGCGCCCTCCTCGAGCAGCTGCAGTACGGCCTCGGGGAAGGCCCCGGCGTGGACGCCTTCCTCCAGGACCGGCCCGTTCTCGAGCCTGATCTAGTGCATCCGGCGAGCCCCCGCTGGCTGGCCTTCGGTGGCGCAGCCGTCCAGGCCGGCGCGCGGGCTGTGTTCGGCTTCCCCCTCCAGGTCGGAGCGGTCCGACTCGGGGCTCTCAACTTGTACCGCGACCAGCCCGGGTCTCTCAACGATGACCAGCACGCCGACGCCTTGGTCCTCGCCGACGTCGCCGCCCGAGCTGTGCTGGTGCTGCAGGCCAACGCACCGCCAGGCGACCTCGCCGCGGAACTGGAGGCGGGCGCCGACTTCCACTACGCGGTGCACCAAGCCTCCGGCATGGTCGCGGCCCAGCTCGAGGTCAGCGTCGGCCAGGCTCTGATCCGGCTGCGGGCGTACGCCTTCGCCCATGACCGACCCCTGGCCGCGGTAGCCGATGACGTGGTCGGCCGGAGCCTTCGATTCGATGACTGACACGGCGGACAGTCCCACTGCCGGGAGGTGAGGTCGGCCCGGTGCTTGGCCCGCCGCCCGGGTCTGCGGCGGTCTAACCTCGGTGGGTGTGGCTCGGGCTACAGGACGGACCACGGCCGAGCTGGTGGTGACGGGAGGTCGAAATGCCCAGAGAAGCGCTGCTCGCCCGGACCTTCGTAGAGTTGGCCGACACCCTGGTGGCTGATTTCGACGTGATCGACTTACTGACTCTGCTCGCCGACCGCTGCGTCGACGTGCTCGAAGTCGACGCCGCCGGGCTCATGCTCGCCGGACCCGACGGGAACCTGCGAGTGATGGCCTCCTCCAGCGAGGCCATGCGCCTGCTCGAACTGTTCGAACTGCAATCCCAGGAAGGCCCCTGCCTGGACTGCCATCGCACCGGGCTGCCAGTCGTAAATCAGGATCTGGCCGCGGCCAACAACCGCTGGCCCCGCTTCTCGGCCGAAGCCCTCGCCGCCGGCTTCCATTCCGTGCACGCCCTGCCCCTACGACTGCGCGGCACCGTCATCGGCGCCCTCAACCTCTTCCACCTCCAACCCGGCCACATGCGACAAGCCGATGTCGACGCCGCCCAAGCCCTCGCCGACGTGGCCACCATCGCCGTACTGCAACACCGAGCCGCGCTCGAAACCCAGGCCGTCAACGAACAGCTAACGCACGCCCTCAACAGTCGCATCGTCATCGAGCAAGCCAAAGGGATGGTCGCACAGCACGAGAGCCTCAACATGGAACAAGCGTTCTCGACACTGCGCAACCATGCCCGCAACCACAACCTCCGCCTGGTCGACGTCGCCCACGACGTCATCGACGGCACCCTCGCCGCCTCCGCCCTCGCCCCCCCGCCGTCCAAACCATCCTGAGCAACCACCCACACCCCAGCCGGCGTTCTGCCATAAGTCGCCCCAGGGGGAACGACCGGCCTCCACCCGGACTGAGCGCTACCGTTGCCGACTCGTCGAGCAGCGGCCTGGCCCGCCCGCCCTTCGCTGGAGTCTGCGCCGCCGACCTGACCTACGCTCAACGCCTCCGCCTGCGGGCCGTGGTCGCTGTCTATGTTGGTGGGCCGCCGAAGGCCACTCCGGGGTGAAGATGGGCGAGTCGATCAACATCTCGATGAGACCTACTTTGCCTGGATGGGCGCGGTAACCGATGATGGCCTCTTGTACTACCGGGTCCATAGCCCCGTAATGCTGATCGAGTTCGATCATCATCCTGGCGTTGCCTTCGACAATGTCGTGCCCTCTCGTAATCACATCCACACCATTATTCGCACGCCAAACGGCGGTGACTACGGTATCGATCTCCTCCGGCAGCATCACGAGCGGTTTGATCACAACGCCGGTACCCACGTCGACCGGACTGGCTGACCATCGACTAGGAGACTGTGCTCAGCCCATCCGATCATCGCCTCTTAGCGGCACGGTTGCGGGTACCCAGTCCGTGTCATTTCTACGGTACACCTCGACAAAGCACGCCCACACGGGCGGACGGCTGCGCCGCTAACGCGACCCCGGCCCCTCTTCACCGGCCCTCGCAGGCAGAGACAACATAGACCGCTTCGCCCGCGGACGGCGACGAAACTCAAGTCTGGCTGACAAGTCCGGGAGTTGACCGTCTGGCCGCGTCGCTCGGGGTTTCGCTCAGCAGGCCTGGCGCGATCCAGGCGACGCCGACGACACCGCCGATGAATGTCCTCACCAGGTAGCCCACTCATCGGGCGCACGAGGGGCCGCTCTTCTACTCCGGTCGGGGTCTTTTGAGCAGCACGGCGATCCTTCCGTCGGCCAACGGAGTCATCCCGACGGCCTCCCAGCCCCGCTCACCTTCGTCGTTGAGGGCATGAACTGCGGCAGAGGCGCCCGGCGCGTGGGTTGGGGCCTCGAAGCCGGGAAGAGCCACGATCAGGTACTCCCAGGTAGTCATATCTCCATCCTGGCTGGTGCCGGGCTCAGATGTCGCCGGCGTTAACCCGCGGCGTGTTGTTGTGAGCGACGAACGTCGCATCGACTTGTCGGTCCGCTAGCAAGGGGGGAAGGTCCGATGGACGTCAGCGAAGCCTGGGCAAGTGGACGCCGGCGAATGGACGTCGACGCGGCTGGGGGCAATCCTTCTAGCGAAACCAACTGCGGATAGTTGGCTCTTCTTGCTCTCAATACTGTCCGCTGCGATGTCTAAACCGCCAGCACCTCATCGGTTTCTCAGATAAGTAGCATCGCTCCGTCGTTACCGCCTGCTCGACCAAGCTGCTCTATCCCGGCCGGTGTCGATTTTCGTGGGCGCAGGTAGAAAGAGACCGCCTCCTTCTTACTGCTGCCCGTTGCGATGCGAGCACGCGGTCGCGCCCGGATTCAACCACGGGCGTGTGGGGTTGGTTTGTGGGTGTTGTTGTCGACGAGCACGTCCAGGATCTCGCCGATGGTCCGTTCTCGGCGGAAGTTCGTCTCACAAAGGTAGGTGGACCTGGATCTGGTAGCGGTTGCGCCGACCGTCCTTGTCCTTGACCACGCAGCCTGCCGCGGTCAGATCGGTGACGATCCCATAGGCGCTGCGCTCGGTGATACCCAGCGTGGTGGCGATGTCGCGCAGTCGGACCCCGAGGTCGTGGGCGATGCAGACCAGCACCCGGGCATGGTTGGTGAGGAAGCTCCACTCCATCATCACCGAGAAGTCTAGCCCGCCTGATTCTAGAATCATATTGCTAGCAGTTGGGCATGCATCCGGCCGGGAGAGAGGGGTCGACGTGATCGATGGTCTCTACCCACCGGTGTTCTCGATCAACGATGCCGAAGTCGGTGAAGCGACCCAGTACCGCACCGGGTTGGGGAGACCAAGCCACATTCCTTCAACGGCAACGGCGGTCAGCTGTTCGGTGGCGATCGCGGTCGCTTCTTCTACCGTCGTCAGCGGGCCGGGATGTGGGATCCGTTGCCGATGTTAGAGGGGAAGCCGGGTGGATGCTCCGGCGCGGTGTCGGCGGGGGTAGCGACAACGGCGGCGGCGTTGGCCGTGTCGGGCCTGGTGGCTTGGTCGAAGAAGCGGAGCAGTTCGACCGGGAACGGCATGACCAGGGTGCTGTTTTTCTCGGCGGCGACGTCGACGACGGTTTGGAGGAGGCGCAACTGCAAGGCGCCGGGGGTGGCGGCCATGGCCTGGGCGGCCTGGGAGAGCTTCTCGGAGGCCTGGTACTCGCCGTCGGCGGCGATGACCCGGGCTCGGCGCTCGCGCTCGGCTTCGGCCTGGCGGGACATGGACCGCTTCATGGACTCGGGCAGGGCAACGTCTTTGACCTCGACCCGTTCGATGTGGATTCCCCACGGCCCCTCAGTGGGCTGGTCGATCACGTCTTTGAGCTCGGCGTTGACTCGTTCGCGTTCGGAGAGCAGCTCGTCCATGTCGGCGTGACCGATAACTGACCGCAACGACGTTTGGGCCACCTGCGAAATGGCCTGGTGGTAGTCCTGCACGTTGATGACGGCCTTGATGGGGTCGACCACCTTGTAGTAGACGACGGCGTCGACGGTCAGGGTGACGTTGTCGCGGGTGATGGCCTCCTGAGCGGGCACACCAGCCACCACCGTCTGCATGTTGACCTTGACCAGCCGCCAACTGAACGGGTTGATCCAGGCCAGGCCGGCCTGGCGCACCTTGGGCTGGAGTTTGCCCCACTTGAACACGATCCCCTGCTCGTATTGGGTGATGACGTGAAATCCGAACATGGTCTGCCTCTCGATCTCCGGAGCCGACCGGCTCCCGGTGGTAGTGCACTTCTTGCACGCGAGTCCGGGATGCATCACAGCCTCGACTAGCCGCTCAAGCCGATCATCACACTCGGTGCTCGAGCCGACGGGTTATGGGATACCACGGCCGGAACTACGACCATCCGGGCCTGGCGAAGAGTCGACCCATTTCGCCGCCGGGCCAGCACGGGCTCTCCGCCCCACCGCGTGGCGATCCTATCGCCAACCGATCGCCGTCGCAGTCCCCATAACATCCTCCTCGAGGCGTGACAGTTCCACTCTCCGTTCGCGTTCCCATCCTCGATCCTTTGCCTCGTACACGGGGGCGCACAAATATCAGATTGGCGCTGCTCATCGAAGCCGCCATGCGGTCAATGATGGCCCTTCAGGGCCGCCTTGGTAGTGACCCATTTGATTGGTGAGGATCCAAACCCCCAAGTTGTACTGCTCGGCTGCTAGCTGCCGCTTCCGCCGAGGGTCGAAAACCTCTAAGGGACTGGTCCTCCTGGGGGACGATCAGCAGTCCAGGCAAAATGAGATCTGAAAGCTCCCAGATCCGGTGGCGCCAAGTTTCATGAGACCCAGCATCTCGCCCTGGCCACCGCCGAAGTGACGCTTCGTCGGTGGCCGCGGGGGGATGGTCAGGCGGGTACGGAGGCCGCCTCGACGGCTTGAGCCACGCTGCCGACGTGGGTGATGTCGACCTTGCGGGGCTTGGCCTGTTCGGCCACAGGGATGGTGAGGGTGAGCACACCGTCGAGGTAGATGGCGCTGATGTGTTCACGGTCCAGGCTCTCTCCGAGGAAGAGCTGTCTGGCCAAGTTGCCGTGGCCTCGCTCGGCTACCAGAACTTCATCGCCTTCCTCTCGCAGCCATGTCCGGGTGGCTCGTACCGTGAGCACGTCCTTCTCGACGGTCAGGTCAATGGAGCCGGGATCGGCGCCGGGTAGGTCGAAGTGGACCTTGAACTCGTCGCCGCGGCGGTAGGCGTCCACGGGGACCTGGCGAGCTCGACGTTCGCCCAGCAGTTCCTCGGTGATCCGCTCGAAGTCGCGGAGCGGCTCGAATCGCATCAACATGGTGGATCCTTTCGTTGACGCTCGAATGGCTGACGGTCTGCGATCGTGGTGCCTCGAACGTCTACTGACACCTTACTATAGATCTATGACTCTAGCAACAGACTTCTAGAATCGTCCAGATACGTTTACGGATGATGATGGGGTGGTGACCGGGTGGTGACCACCCTCACCGGTTCCGGGGCTGATGGTGAACGGAGCGGGGCCAAAGTGGAGACTTCCAGATGTGCAGGGCACCCCGCGGATAGTGGTGTATCCAGGCGCACGATGGCGTCGGTGGCCACCTCGATCGCAGGGTCGGCGATCTCCTTCGACGCCTTTGATCCCGGCTCGTAATGCACGAGCGATTCCATGGCCAACCTCCCGGTCGGTGGTCTCAGGCCAGATGTCCACCGATGAGCGCGTCGGCCGACGCGGCTTTACAGGAAGCCGCGGAGATCGGTGGCCGGCGGCAGTTCTCCGGGGCGGACCCGCCGGCCGGTGATCTGGTCGGCGACGATCCGCACCATGTGAACTCGCTCGCCGGGCGCCCACGGCACCGCGCCGCTGGTCTCGGTCGGAGTCTGCTTTGGGCTCAGCTCATGAGCGGCGCCGCGTACCACTACGCTTCACCCGGAACGGCCCGCCAGATCCAGTTCGTCCACCTCCAAGGTGACGTTGGATCTGTTGAACCGGCTCCCCGCTAGTTCCGCTTGGCGTCGATGAGCCTAGGTTCCCCCGAGCCCCGAGAGCGGACGAGGACGGCTGGCTGAGTACTGATTGGCCGATGGGCCCGGCATGGTCGCAGCGCAATGAGAGCCAGCTCGGAGGTTCGATTCGTTGTCGGCTCGGCGCCGCGTCCCGTGACCCCCTCAGCCCGCTTGGTCTGATCCAGGCAGAGGATCGACGGCAGACACCAGCCGAGATTCTGCTCTAAGCGTCGTCGCCCGGCCACCGGCGTCGAATGGGTCCTCGAAAGCCGAGCATCCCCACCGTCCCGTCGTGCTAAGAGTATGGCGTGGAAGCGACAGACTGGCCGGATGACATCTATTGTCGACCGACGACGGCTATTTAAGGTTTCCAACAACCTCTCGACAAGTTGGGATTCGACACGGTTAGCTGGTCGGATCGGTTCAGGGTGAGAAAGAGTTGCTTGCCGGGGTGGGTTCTTCCTTCCGCTTGAGGCAGCGCACAGGATCTTCTACTTCATTCAACCCGGCGAGAGCCTTTACGGCGGTTTACCAGGTGTCGACGTCCACGCTGTCAACATAAGCCCCATCAACCCGGACGCAATCGAGCATCGCTATGTGCAGGTAACCGAGCTAGAAGGTCACACGCCTGAACTAATCGCTATTATCAAGAAGAAGGTAGACAAGCAGGAACGCAGCGGTCGAGAGAATCGCAACCTTCTCGTGAAAGTCCGCGAGCACGGGGGCGAGACTTTTTGCCCTGACACAATCGCCACAGACGTCGCCACACTAGATCCGACCTTCAAGTCGATCTGGCTCTTGATGGAGGACGCCGCCAACGCAGACCTTACTCACCTGATTCGAGCATGGCCGACGGTAGAGCAAACTGCCTACCGATTGTCCATTGAATGTGCGAAGCCACGTGCGACCGCTCCTTACGTACGGTTGCGGCGCGGTGCGACAACGGGAATCGAGTCGGAAAGTAAAACCATTCGAACTACCACTACCGCAATGACTGTCCGTCGAATGAGCCGCTCGATTACCCAGACGGCCAGAGTCCTGGATAGATGACCCAGAGAAGGGCGCTCGGCTAGACCACTTCCGGGCCTCGAACGCAACGGCTTCCCAGTTGTATCAAGAAGCGGTGGCGGCTTTCGAAGACGTCGGGACAGAAAGAACGCTGGGTGCTTTGGTACGGATAACGATAATTATTGGGTAAAAATACACTGAGACACCATACAATAGCACAGGACGCCTGCCTCCGTGCGATCCCGTATTGGGCCGACCGTCGAGCGGGGCAGTCGCCGACTTTGCGCTCCGCTCCGGTGGCACCGCACCAGCCCTGTCGTCGAGGGGACACGCTTCTCCATCCGTATGGTCGCTCCGTGAGGTCAGGCCGGTCCGCGTCAATCTCCACCCCAGAAACCATCCACCCATCTCAACGTAGGTTCGGGTTGAGGAGGTTCCGGGGCTAATCAAAGGATTTCGAATCGACGTTGGTCTCAGAGCGGCGGTGTCGAAGATTGGTAGCAGGAAGCGTCAAGGTCATCCTGTCCTCGTGACAGGGGCTGGTCCACGATGCCGACTAATGCCGCTACCGTCGAGCCCATGCTGCTCAGGTCGCTTCGCAACCTGTTCCGCCGCTCATCGGCCGCCACAATGGCGCCAGGGTGGACCGACGAGGAGATCCGAGACCTACGGGGTAACCTCGAACCACACACGCCTCCCGCCGAGGACGGCACCTCCGCCAAGTGACTCACCGCGGTCACAAAGCCGAGAGACCGGTGGGCCGCGCTCAACTCATCGAGAGACAACGGATACCGGCTCGGTCAGTGGGTGGGGTCGCAACGGTGGGGGTTCCAACAAGGAACCCTCGAGATGATCGAGGCCGCTCGTGGGCCAGCATCGGCGGGCTGCGGTCCGAAACGGTCACCTGGATGGAAGGCCGGTACAACCTTCGGCGCCGTCACTCCAGTCTCGGCGGCATCAGCCCCGCCAACTACGAGAAGATCCACCAACCCGCCGCTACTCAAGCGGCATAATCAATCTGTCCGGCGGACCGGGGCAATCCCAGCCACACCCGATAGCCTCCAGTTGTGTCGTCGGCGCTCCTGATCGTCGTCAGTCTTCTCATCTGGGTTGGGGCCACCTTGGTGCTCAACGCGTGGATAAGACGCCAACGACGACCGACCTTGGCTGAACGGGTTGCCCCTACCAGCCCCGGCGTACCGCCGAGGACGCGGAGGAGTGGCTCAAAGGTCGCGACGAGCTCCGCGACCTGGTGGAGCGCACCGAGGGATGGCCGGCCGGCCTTTGCCTGGCCGCGTTGGCCATGAACACTGGCAGCCCTCGGGCCAGGCGGTGTTCTCCTTTCCGGGCGTCGACGGTTACCTGGCGACTACCTGCGTTCGGAGATCCTCGACGCCCCGCTCGTGTTCGCCGATCTCCTCGAAATAGGTCAGATCCGAGAAACGGACGAAGGAGATCCTAGCCGTCCGACTCGGGCCACTCGACGGCTCTGATATAACAACCGATCCGTGGTCCTATTTGTAGGGTGGGTCCTTGGTGCGCATTGTGGCCGTCGTTGCTATCGGCGACGTGGGCGTCCTGCTTGGTGCGCACCCAATGCCACAGGGCTAGCGTGAGCCCACCGAGGACGGCCCAAATCGCCACTGCCTTCCCAATGATCAGGAATGCCAGGACGGCCACGGGGCGACCGTAGCGCCCCCCGGTCCCCCATCAACCCAACGACGTCCCAACAGCCGGACAAAGCATCGGTCCCTCCCCGACTGCATCAGGCCGAACGGGTGCGCCGTCGGTCACCGTGACGCCGACCGCCCCGGTGGCGGTCGGCTATGCGGGTTCGGAGCGGACCACCCGCCGGGTGGATGCCGCATTGAAAGGCCGGCGTGAAGCGAGAGCACCACCGGGCGTATTGTCCGTGGAGCACCGAGTCGGGCGCGTGGGTTTCCATGCACACCGTCCGCCTCGACAGGGCGCCCGTCACCTCGCTCAGAGACGAAACTCTGACCGTGGTCAGCCCTGCACCCGCTGCGTCGAGAAGGTCTTCGACCAGCAGCGCATCCCCGGCATCGTCTTCGACCAACAGCCCTTCACCGGCATACGATCCGGGATCGACGGCTGGTGACGGCCATAGCCTTGACACAAATCCAACCCGTTGCCCCGCAGCCCGATCGCCATGAGACGTCAGGAAGGGAGAGCCCGGGTCGGGCCGGCTACCTCGCAGCTGTCGACGCCGACGACAGCCGGATGACGGAGACCGCCCGATGAACGCCCGGCGGATCAAAGTAGCTCAGGTCAGGTCTGGCGGCGGCTGGGGCGAACGGAATTGGCGCAGCCAGGAGATCATCGCCTCGATGCCGTCAGCGCTGTCGACGTCGTGGTCGTCGAGCCACGCCTCGGCGTCGTCGGGCGTGAGCTGCTCGTAGATCAGGGCGAACAGCAACATGATCAGCGCCTGCCGTCGCCGAGGCGGCAGCTCGACGATGATATCGCTCAGCCGCTGGGCGAAGTCCGTCCCAGCCTTGCGCTCTGAGCAGCGACCACCGGTGACCGTCGGAAAGCTCGGCGACAAACTCAGCCAACCGATCGGGCCTCAGCGGCTCGCTCATCAGGGCTGCGGGATCGGGCGCCGTCGCCGCCGGGACCGCTGTTGCCGCCTGTTCCCGGGCGGCGGACGGGGAATTCGAACCACACCACCTTGCCCCGATCCGTCGGGGTCGATCCCCACCGGGCGGCGAGCGCCTCGACCAGCAGCAGACCCCTGCCGCCGACGGCATCGGCAGGAGTGGTCCTCGGGACGGGTCGGGCCGAGGTCGAGACCTCCGCCGCGACCTGCAAGACGCCGTCGAGCAAGGACAGGTCGACATGCGTGGCCAGCACCCCGGCCCCATGACGCACCGCGTTCGTTACAACCTCACCGGTCAGCAACGCTAGAGCGTCATCCGGGTCATCGCAGTCCCACAGGTCCAACACCAAACGCACCACGGTCCGCGCCGCGGCGAGCACCTCAGGCCCGACGCCAACTGCACACGCACGCTCACTTCCAACGTTGACCCTTCGCGGCTCACCTTCCGTTTCTCTTATTCCCGACTTTCGACCATGGCAATCGTCGTCAACCTGGCAAGGGCAGGGAACTTCCAGCTCCGCACCTGCTCGGGTGGCCAGCAGTATCCCTGACCAGGGCTGAGTGGGCGGCGGGGGAAAAACGGCTCCACCGACCATCGCGACACCATGGCCGGGGATGTCCTTCGCAACGCCACCTCTGGACGTCGGGGGATCGGCCCGGTAGCAGTTGATGAGGAGTTGTTGGGTCCCTGGGAGACTGATAGGCGTGGCCGCTGTTGAATCGCTGACGTCGGCAGTCACGGAGGGGTTAGCCAGTCATGAGTGAAAACTGGGCAGTACGAGCGGCCAACCGGTCCCACGGTTCGTGGATCACGACGGCTCCTCTCGTGCCCGCCGTGACCCATGTCGATGACAACCTCCCTGGGCCGGTGACTAAACCCGCTCACAGCCCAACCAGCCAGGACCGCTCAGAGGTCGCGGCATTTGTCACGGACGCCGAGGCTGGCGACCAGGCGGGATGGGACGCCATCGTGGACCGATTCGGGCCCACCGTGTGGGCAATCGCTCGCGCTCACCGGCTGGACCCATCCGCCGCCGCCAATGTCTCTCAGACGACGTGGCTCCGACTGGTCGAGAACTTGCATCGGATCGCACAGCCCGAACGGGTTGGCGCCTGGCTGGCCACGGCGGCCCGTCGCGAATCGCTCCGGGCACTGCGCTTGACATCCCCCCAAACCGGCGGCGACTTTGACCTGCTGCCCGACCCTGTTGCGCTGCGACCGCCCCAGCCCACGATCACGGCCCAGGAGCGAGCCGTCCTGGTCAACAAACTGATCGAACAGCTTGCCACCCCGTCGCAGACCCTGCTGCGTCTCCTGGCCGCCGACTCCCCCCTGAGTAATCGGGACATCAGCGAGGCCCTGGATATCCCGATCGGCAGCATCGAACCGGCCCGGGTGCGCGCCCTCGAGCAGCTTCGGCGTCTGGCGGTAGAGGCAGGCGTCAAGCCGGAAGACGTGTTCGGCTGAAGCCAAGGCCTACGGGCCGGGAAGGTGGAACGCTGGGGGTAGCAGCTCGGCCGGCACGACGCCGGCTCCGGATCACGATCTTCCCGAGGTCAATCAACTCGATTCTCTCCGGACTCTCAACGTAGAAAGACCTTTGGAGAGCCAGTAAGGAGGTGGGTCAGTGGAATAGGCCGACGTCGCGGACTTATTGGACCTTTACGACCGAGCGAGCGGCTGGACCCTGGTAAAGGGGCATCACTGCCATGAATGAGCGCCACGACAACGTCACCGGCAGCCTCTATTTCGTGCAGTCACTGTTGCGCTTCGACCTCGTCGATCGGCTGAACCTGTGGCTGTACCCGCTGCTGCTCGGGAGCGGCACGGCGGGTGTTCGCCGACGGGGCCGTGCCTGCCGGGCTGCGCCTGATCGAATCGGTCACCTACCCCAGCGGCACGCTCCGACTCGCCGATCAGACCGCCGGCGTGTCCGTATGCGACAACATCGCCATCGAAGAGCAGGACCTACAACGACTCCAGGAGATGACTAGCGAGCGAGGCCGACGCGGGAGCGATGGCCCAGAAGATCCGATCGGGGCGCCGCAACACCGCGCCAGAACTGCCGAGTGGCGGCCTGCCGGGCGAGCAACGGTCGGGTCGTGCCGCCACCGTCCATGAGGGCAAGCGGGGCGGGGGCGCGGGCGGACGTGACCCGATATCGGCTCGCGCAAAGATGCCATGAATTAGGTCTGTGATGGCCGCCGAGCCCAGGCCTGGCACAGCAGGGTGTAGAGGGTGATCGTGGCCGGATCCGCGAGATGGGCCTCCAAGGCGTTCACCAGGTTGGCAAGCTCGTCGGCTGGCACCAGCCCATCTGCCACCAGCTCGGCGCCGTGGAGCTTGGCGAAGCTGACGAGGAGGAGGTGATTGTGGTTGTCGTCGTCGCCGTGGACGTAGGTGGGACAAACAGCCCGGAAGCCAACCTCGTCGAGCCCGGCGCCGCGCAACAGCGCGGGTAGGCGCCTGCCCATGTGGACGTCGAGACCGCGTCGGGCGCGGAACTCGCGGAGGGCGTCGCGGAGGCGGTCCCAGGCGTCATGGGGAGGCTCGCAGACCCAGGAGACCCAGTCGACCTCCTCGAGAGTGACGACTCCCCCCGGACGAACCAATGTCGACAGTTCGGTTACCACCCGCTCTGGGTTGGACACGTTGACGAGCAGGAGCCGGGCGTGGGCAATGTCGAACGATGCTGGCTTCAGCCCCGTGTCCGCTGCCTCTGCTTGGACCAGTGTGAGGTTCGTGAGGTTGAGTTCGGCGGCAACTTCCCGGGCCATGGCGATCATCCGGGCGTCGTTGTCAACACCCACCGTCTCACCGGAGACCCCGACGCGGTCGCAGAGGAGGTCCAAGATCCCGATCGGGCCGCACCCAACGTCGACGGCCCGGCGGCCCCGCTCAACGCCTACCCGGTCGAGCAGCCAAGAGGCCTCAGCGGCAATGCCCTCCGCTTGCCGCACAAGGCGCTGTCGCTCGGGATCGCTGGAGCCAAGTACATAGCCATGTGTCGCTCCGGTTGCTTCAGGTCCTTGACGTCCTGGGGGCACGCCGCCAACCATACGCGGATGTAGGGTGCAGGTCCCTTGGTCTGTGAAGGTGAAGTCGACCCGAGCAACGTCGCTGAAGGTCCCGGACTGTCAACGATTGACAGGTTGGAGCGCCCTTCTGTTACCGCTTTCGACTGTCGCCCTCAGCCATTCAGTAAGTAGCGGGCAAGGCCGACGCCTTGCTGACCATTCATCGATATCCCGCCTGCGGCGGTGACCGTGCCTCGTTCGGCGTCCAGCAGGCAGGCGGTGGCGTAGCCGCCTCCCCCGGGGAGTCCCGTCTCGACCGCGCCTTGGGAGCCGGTGGATGTGGTGTCGACGTCGCCGTCGGCAAGATACCGCGCTATCAGGAAGTCTCCTTGGAACGCCGCTCCCACGTTGGTCCCGCCCACGCCGATGATCGACTCGTGCGGGCCGGCCAGTATGACCGCGTCGTTCACACCCTCGAAACCGGCGTCGGGAACGTTCTGAATCTGCCATCCCAGCCGGTAGGTAGCCGGACGTGTTGGCTGCGGAGGTAGCCCCGGCGGAAGTGGACGGGGCCCGGGCGGAGGCGGCGGCGAGACGACGAGTCGCCCGAAGGTTGGGTCGAGGGATCCGTCGGGCAGAAGGCGGACCAGGCCAATTGCCGTCACGTCGCTGTCGAGGCCCCCGCCTGTCGGTGATCCTACGGTGGCGACGACAAGGATGCGGCCGTCCGGCTGCACCAGGATCCGGGGCGCGCCAAGGGCGCCGAACCCGATCGTCAGCACAACGCGCCCGTTCTCCCCGAAACGCAGGTCGAAGGCACCATCAGGGGTGAATCGTGCAACCAACAGCTGGGCGCCGTAGGTGCCGCCCACGACGATCTTGTCGTCCCCCTGGAGCGCCAGACTCTGGAACGCGGTGTCGGGGACGTTGCCCCAGAGGTCGCCCGGGGCGTTCAACGCAGGATAGACAACACGGCCCCGACCGGCCCCTCCATAACCGCCGAAATCAGCGTCGAGTCGTCCGTCGGCATGCCAGCGGACGAGGGCGCCCCGGCCACCGTTAGCCTTGCTTACGTAGCCCGTCCCCAGAATGCCGGCTTCGGACTGCACGCCGATCGCCAATAGCATCTCGTCGTCTTCGTCGGCAGGCCCCGTCAAGGGAGCCACATCCAGGCGCGCCGTTCCGTCTACTCCGAATCGGCGGTCCAGGCGGCCCGAGAGGTCATAGCGCTGCAGGGCGAACACGTTGCTGCCGGACTCTGGGTCGCTCGCTTGACCCCCGACCAGCAACATCTGGGCCGGCTCACGTTCGAGCCCGACAGGACGTTTAGCGGAATCCTGGACTGCGAGCGCCCATCCGATCGCAAACAGCTCGCTCACAACGGCGCCCTCCTCCCCGAAGCGGGAATCGAGCCGGCCGTCGGGTTCGTACGCCGTCAGGTAGAAATGCTCACCATCGGAGCGGTGGCCGGTCCCGGCGGCGACCATGATTCCGGTCCGGGCGCGAATCAGACCGATCTGGGCGAACGTCAGCCACTCGATGCCCGTCGTCGTCGGCCCGACCCAGCCGCCGTGTCCGAAGGTGGTATCGAGGCGGATCGTTGCCATACGACCATCGAAACTGATCTCGGCCGATGGCGCAATGGGACATTTGAGACACGATCGGGGAGTCGGAACCCGGCGAACCCCCTATAGGGCCTTCAGGAGGAATCTCCCACCACCTCCGCACACGCTTCACCCTCCACACTCAGCCGCTCGTCCTGCACCCGCGACAGGATTCTGTGAAGAGCAGGAATCCTTGACCCCGCCCCTCGGGGGGACTGGAGCGCACCTGTCCCATATGGTCCGCCCAGAACGTTCATGCCGGTGTGCCACCTATCGCCGGAAGTCTGTAGTGACCCTTATCAGCTTCCTGTTCCTGTGGCCTGCTTGCTCCGCGCAAGCGCCTCGAAGCATCCTCCGCAGAATGGGCAGCGTGCTGTCATAGGTCGATCTCGGGCCCTCGAGGGCGTACTGAGTGGTCGATGTAGAGATGGTGCTCGGCCTGATGGGTTGGTGACATCGTCTCCGGGTATGCCCTCCGGACTCTCAGGTCTCTGAGCGCATGTTCCCGGAGCGTCCCTGCCTGCCGCGCGAGTTCGGCCCACACGGTGGGGTTGGTGACGGCGGACTTGGCTTCGAGTAGGCGATCGGCGACTGCGATCTCCTGGCGGGCCCGATCGTTGTGTCGGCTCCGTCCCGTTTGGGGCGGGCCGACGCCGTCGTCGCCGTCGAGGGCGGCTTCGATGGGTAGGGCGTGATGGCACCACACGGCCCGGCCGGCGGCTGATGCCGGAGGCTCGCCGAGACGCTTGATAAGGTGAGGTGAGGGGTCGCATATCAACGCTTCGACCCGCTGGGGGCGGGTGTAATCGAGCGCGGCGTCCAACTCGCGCGGTCGCGGTCTCAAGCTCTCGGCGTCTCGACGCGCTGTCGGTGATCGCCTGCCGGCGTTCCTGCTGATAGGTCGAGATGCAAGCGAGACGATCCCGGAGATCGCGTTCTGCATTCCGGGCCTGCTCCAAGCAATGTTCGTTGTAGGCGACCCTCCCTTGGGCGGCGGCGATGGCGTCGCGGTCGTGGCGTCCCCAGTGGCGGCGCCTCGCTTCATCGAGGCTGGCCTGGCTGTCGGCCAGGACCCGCTCCGCGTCGTGTCGGGCCCTGAGGACCTGGGGCAGCTGGGCGCAGGAGTCTTGCGATTCGCTGCCCCGGTCGGGGGGCAGGGAGGCGTCGAGCTGCTCGATGCGGGCGGCGGTGGTGGCGCGGGCGTGGCGGAGCTTGGCGATCCCGAAGGCGAGCGGATCCTCGGCCCGAACGCAGGCCGCCACCGTTTGGGCCCAGTGGTCGTCGAGCCGGTCGCGAAGCCGGACCAGTTCTTCTTGGCGCCAACCTTCGGTCGTCTCGAAGCGCTCGAAGGCTATCTGGTCGCGTTCGAGCGCCTGGGCTCGAGAGGCGATGCCGTCACGTGTCTCCCGGGCGGCCGCCGCCTGCTGGCGATCGGCCGCGACCCTCTCTTCGAGGTACCGGCGCTGTTCTCGGCCCCGTCTGCTCAGCCCGGAGAACGCTCCCAGATCGTCGAGCTGCCTGGCGGCACCGACGGCAAGAGTCTCCATGGCCTCAAGCCACGACTGCGCAGGGCGTAGCTGCTCGACCGCCCCGGCGAGCGCCCCGCTCGGATCAGCCGGACGGCCTGCGAGGACCTGCTCGTGTTCGGCTATCTGGTCGCGCAGTTGGTGGTCTACCGTCCAGGGATCCGAGCGGGCGGCCAGGGTGGGATCGGGCTGGCGGGCTAGTGCGTGGGCGACCACCTCGGCCGGGTCGCGCTGGTCGGCCAGGATCCCGCCGTAGTCGACGGAGACAAGCTGTTTGGTGTTCCACGTGTGGGTGGGATGGCGGGAGCGGGACTGGCCGGTGTATCCCCGGTAGGAGTCCAGGGTGGCGCTACCCAGCAGGTGGCACGCCTGCCAGGTGCCGCCCTGGGCGCTGTCGACGGTGCGGGCCCAGGAGTGCGACACGTTCGGGGAGCTGTCCTTGCGGGTGCCTTGCACGAAGCTAGCCGGCAGCGTCGCGTCCTGGCCGGTGCGGTCGAGGCGGACGGTCAGCCGGGTGTTGTCGACGCGGGTGACGGTGGCGGTGGTGCCGTTGACCAGCTGGCTGCCCGAAGGTCCGCAGCGGGCGTGCAGGAGCACTCGGTCGCCGGCCTGGTAGTCCCGCTCGGCTGTCCATCCCGGCCCGGTCATGATCGGCCCGCCGATCACGGCCCTGTCGGTCAGGGACGCCCGGATTCGATCGGCGAGGTCCTCGGCATCGGTATGGGAGACCGCCAACGCCGCCACCTGATCGGCGCCGTAGGTGGCGATATCGTCGCATACGGCGAAGGCCATAGCCTGCCGGGCTTCGCCCGGGCGGGCGTGCTCGTGCTCCCAGCCCTGCTCCGGCGCGCAGCTGCTGGGAACCGGCCACTTCGCCTTGGCGGAGCAGGCTGAGAGCCTGGCGGTCGGTCGGGTCGACCTGGCGGCGGTTGACCGTGAGATGGGCCGAGGGAATTCGGCCTGAGGCGGCGAGGGTTTCGATGTGGTCGGCCATCCCGCCCGCCCCCACCGGCTGGGACTGGCGAAGGTCACCGAGGATCCAGATGCTCCCGCCCGGGCAGGCGTCCACCGCCGCGAGCACCGCCTCGACTTCCCGGGTCGGGGTTTGGGAGATCTCGTCCAACACCACGATCGTTCCGACAGCCAGAGGCCCGTCGGTCAGGTCGATGCGCAGCCGGGCGATGGTGCGGGCGTCCAGACCGGCGCCAGCCAGCTCGGCCACCGCCTTGGCGGTCGTGGCCACGGCAACTACGGGCCGGCCGTCGGCGGTTGCGGCTTGGGCCGCGGTGTGGAGCATGGTTGTCTTGCCGTAACCGGCTGGGGCCAGCACACACCGCGCCCCGGCGCCCTCACCGGTCAGCATCATGATGGCCGCGGTTTGATCGGAACCGAGGCCCGGCTCCGTCCGCAGCGCTTCCGTCACCGCCGAGGCGCAGATGGCCGGGACGGTTCGGGCGGCCAGGTTGTCGGCCAGGGCCAGAGTGCGGTCCTCGGTGGCCCGGTGCGCGGCGGTCGACCACTGCGGGGCCTTGCGCCGGCCGACCTGGTCGTCGGGGGTGAGGCGCACTGCCAGATCCGAGGAGAGGAACTGGTCGGCCATGGTGGTTATCTCCTCGAGGTCGAGCCAGCCGCCCGAGATGGCGCAGACGTGCTCGACCACATCGGCGCGGATGAAACGGCCCGAATGGGCGCACAACCCGATGTCGGGATCGGTCAGGACGCGGGTGATCTCCTCCCAGCCCGGTGCCTCCACGCCCGGGTTCGCGAAACACACTCCCCGCTCCAACACCGTCCCGACCGCCAAGTCCACCGCATCGGCCTCCCTGCGCCACCGTTCGGCCAGCAGGCTCGGAGTCAACGAATGATCCTTCCCGGTCCGGGTGGCCAAAGATGCGTCGTCGTCTGCCTGCATTCGCAGCGCGGGCGACTCATACACCGCCCCCTTCTTCTCCAGCTCCGCCTCAATCTGGGCACTGCGCTTGGAAAACGCCCGCAGCTGGGTCCGGGAGAAACCCTCGATCTCTCTTGTGTTGTGATGGTCCGGACCCCAAACCACCCCCACCCGATCCGAGAGCGTGCGCTGCAGGTGGTTCTGGTAGACCGACCCGGCCGCCCGGGCCCACTCGAACAACGGGCCGGCGTCCAAGCCGACGTACCGACCGTCGCCGGTCCGGCGCACGAGATTGGGGACCAGACAATGGGTGTGCAGCTGAGGATCGCCCTCCCGGCTCGTTCTGTGCACGAACCCGGCCACCACCCAACCTTCCGTGGCTACCCGCCGCCGCAGTCCCTGCGACTGCACCCGGGCCACCGCCGCGTTCTCCTCCAAGAACCCCGACGCGGCTTCGACCGCCTCCCGGTGCGCGGCCGCCACCGCCTCGGCCAGCGGCTCAGAGGCAAACGCCCACAACAGCGACACGCTCTTCGGCGCCGAGAACGTCAAGTCGAACGCGCTCACCTTGCGCGGCCGTGACCCCGCCAGCAGATCCTCGCCGCTCACCGGGTGCCTCCCCTCGACCAAGGCGCGCAGCTCGCCGGCCTCCACCACGCCAGCCAAGCCGAGACCCTCGGACCACCGCCCCGCCCACACCCCCGGCGACTCGCCCACCCCGGCGTAGTACTCGTCGATGCTGAGCGCCACCGACGAGATCAAGTACTCCGCGTCCGTCAACCGCGTCACCGTCAACACACCGCACCACCCCCAACCTCGTCACCATCCACGCCACCCCCATCCAATGACCAAACTCCCATCCCCACCACCATCACCCCACCGACCAATCCAACCCTCACCCCAACAACCCAACCCCGCACAGACACTTGCCACCCTCCGGGAGGCAACCCAAGAGCCGCCGCGCTCACGACTGGGCCGTTCCGGGGTCCAGCGCCGCCTGGCCAGGGCATTGCAGAGAGGGCGACGGCGTCGTCATATCCATATTTGGCTCAGCCATGCGTGGTTGGGCTAAGCGTGGTGGATCGAAGCGTCTGCGATCGGCTGCGGCCAGCAAACGGTTTGCATTGCCCACAGCGGCCTTTTCCATCCATGGCGACTCCACACGTGGCTCTGCCGCCCATGGTGGGACCACCGTCAGGCCGGGGACCGAGCCAATGATATAGACCGACAGGCCAAACCGGCCCGCAGGCCCGTGCTCGCGTTCGAGGTGGAGGAGCCCCGGTCGCGAAGTTCCCGCAGGGCGCCTGCGGCGGTGCCGGGGTCGATCCTCAGACGTTCGGCAACCTGACGTGCCGACGTATGCGCAACCAGCCGGCCGTCCTCATCCACGGCGTCCAGGGCCACCTCCTCCAGCGTCACCCAGGCGAGGGCGCGCAGCTGCCGACGCAGGCCCCGGCTGGCCGCGGACACAACGAGTCCCGGTTCGTTGAAGCCGTCAGATGTAGTCACCGCTCGCGGGCGCGGACTCAGCCGACGAGGTTGACGTCATGGCCGTCGTCGCTGCCGACGGCCGCCAGGCGGTCGATCGCCGCCCGGGGGATCAGGATGCGGCGGCCCATACGAACGGCCGGAAGTCCCGTCCGGCCGTCAGTGGCCAGCCAGACATTCGCCAGCTCGTAGGCCGCCGAGCTTGAGATCCCCAACACCAACGCCGCCTCCCGCACCCGCAGGAACGCCACCTCTCCAGCCCTCATGACAACACCTCCCGGACGTGGAATAACACCGGTGGGATTATAACATGGTGGAGTGTCTGTGGGGAATACGCCAACAATTTGGAGGCAATGGCTAAGATCCCACTATGGTCGGACGCCGACGGACACCTACGGACACCAGACCCCCCGACCTCGTACGCCGCCCCGGTCAGGCAGACCTCAACGAGATCGTTGCCTACAACTTCCGCGCCGCCCGAGAGCTACGCGGCTTGACTCAGGAAGACACGGCGCGAGCTCTTGAGCCACTCCTGGGCCAGCGGCTACCCCAAGCCAGCATCTCCGCCATCGAACGCGCCTACGAAGGCGAACGCCACCGGGAATTCGACGCTCACGAGATCCTCGCCTTCGCCCTGGCCTTCGACCTCCCCCTGGTGTGGTTCTTCCTGCCCCCACCCCGCGACCACCGCACTCTGCACCACACCACCAACATCGTCAGTGAGCTCTACGGCATCGTCTTCGGACGCGAGACCCAACTCCAACCAGTCTACGACCGGCTCCGTCAGCTGCGTATCGACGAGCCCACCGAAGTCGACCGGACCATCGAGAACCTGACTGGCCGGCCCAGCCGAGCCCGCACGTCCAGCTACCGGGAGCGGCGCAAACAACTCCTCTTGGCCCTGCTCGACGAGTACACCGACGAGGTCGACCGGGCCGCCGAGGAAATCGGCACCTTCTTCGACCACCTCCGCCAAGTCGGCATCCGAGGCCTCGTCGCCGAACGACTCAACGACGGCGACTACGTGGGTCTGGTGGACCTGCCCGAAGATTCAGTCGAGGCCGAAACGCCGATGAAGAATCGCCGACGGGGCCGCCCGCAGCCACAAGGATGACCGTTCCCGGTCCGCCCGAGGAGGTCCGTTACAACCTGGAGGAATCGCTCGAACTCCTCGCCGCGCTTGAGGACGCCCGCGACGCTCTGGCCGACAGCGACCACCTGGCCGTCGTCGCCGAAGTCGAACAGGAGATCGCCCGTTTGAGCCGTAAACTTGGCTTCGACCGTTCCTCTGGAGGTGGAGATGACCCCTGATCTCCTTACAGCTTCAGAAGCAGCCCGGCGGCTTGATATGCCGACAAAGGAGCTGCTTCGCCTCGTTCACGAACGGAAGATCCGCTTCGTGATGGTGAAGGGAATCGCCCACGTACCCGACGATGCGATCGAGGAGTTCCGCGCCAGGGCCTCGTAGCCCGGCGCAGCGCGCCCACGGATCATCTGGTGGTGCCCGCTCGTCAAACACCTGATCGGCCTCCAGGTCAAAGTTCCAACGCAGCAATCGCCTTGCGCTTGCCCACATCCGTGCGGCCGTCGTAGTGAAGCCGGAGCGTGGACTCGCTGTTACCCAGGATGTCGGCGACCGTGCGGTAAGACTCGCCGGCGTTGAGCATTGCCGTCGCGGCGTAGTGGCGGAGATGCCCGAGCGTGACTGGAGAGAACCCTCGGGCCGCGATCCAGCGGTTTTGCAGCCGTTCCGGACGCGTCGGCACTGTGGGGTCGATGCCACCGGGGAAGACGTACGTATCGGCAATCGGATCAGCCCCAGGCAGCTCGTGTTGGCGAGCCCACTGACCGCGGAGCGCTGAAATGGCAGCTTCAGTTAACGGCACATCCCGCCAGTCAGCGCGCTTGGTCGGTTTTCGCACGAGACGGATGCCGGGGCCCCCGTCGGAGATCGCCCATCCAACGTGGACTTCGCTGGCCCCGAAGTTGACATCCCGCCACCACAGCCCCAGCAACTCTCCCAAGCGCATTCCTGTGCTCGCCAGCACTGTCACCACGTCCGCAAGCTCGGGGTCGACGTGTCGCACGCGCCCGAGAAGCTCCCGCACCTCCTCAGCGCTCGGGGCGAACGGCTTAGTCCGGGTCAACCGAGGGCGCGCCGCATCCTTGGCCGGGTTGGAATCAAGCAGCCCACGCTTCCGGGCCAACTCCAGGGTCCGATTCAGCACTGTCGCACACCGTCGAATCCAGGCGGCTCCGTGCCCGGCCGCCCGCATTGATGCGTAGAGCGCTTCGATGTCCTGCCAGGTAAGCCGGGAGAGGCGTATGACGCCGAACGGCCGACCATCAGCCAGCGTGGTCGCGGACATGGTGTTTGCTGCCGAGCGAACCGTGACCCTGGTCCGCGGAGCCAGCTCGACCAAACCGACGTCGACGGCTTGCTGGTAGAGCTGGAATGCTGCTCGGACCGAACGGGCCTTCGTCCCTCCAGCAGGCAGGCGCCTCTCGTGGTCAGCCACCTTGAGCCGAGCGAGCGCGATCTCGGCATCGTCTCGGGTGCCGACCACTGTCCTCGACGCCCGACGGCGCCGGCCGGTGATCGGATCACGAGCAACCTCGACGTCAACCCGCCACACGCCCTCTCGTAGTGGAAATATTCCACCACTCCCCCGCCGCCGTGGCCTCCTCTTCGTGGGGGCTCTGGGCGCCTCCGCGTCGACATGCGAGCCGCCGCCCTCCGGGTTCCCGGGGCCGCCAATCGCGTGCTTTCTGGAGGTCGCCGAAGACGAAACCACAGGTCACCTCGTCGTAGAGCCAGATCCTTTGCGCTCGGATGGTATACGAACGTGGTATAGCGAGGGGGTATCAGGCTCTGCTCTCGGCCGAGACGATCCCTCTGACCTGCACTTTCCTG
>CAWABU010000006.1:0-1267596 GCA_963780345.1 uncultured Acidimicrobiaceae bacterium | reverse complement strand
GGTCACTCTCCGCCGGACTCCCGGGCGATGAGCAGGCGAGCGGGGTAACCGATCCCGTCAAGGACGGCCTGGAGGGCATGGGCGCCCGGCGCGCGGTGTCCACGACCGAGGATTCCGGCCAGTCCTCGAAGATGGTGGCCATCGTCTGGGCGATGGCGGGACTGGCGTCAGAGGGATCGGCGGCGTCGCGGGCGCGGCCGGCCAGGCGGCGCTCGGCGACTTCCGCTGGAGTCTCGCAGCGAAGCTCGATCAGCTCGGACCGGGTTCTCGCGGCGAGGTGCCGGGCGGCGTTGCGCCACGATCGTCGCGCCCAGGTGGCGTCGAGCAGGACGGTGTAGCCGTGGCGCAGTTGCGGCTCGGCCCGGCGCAGTAACTCCGAGTAGACCGCGTCGACGTGCTCGGGCTGGTAGAGGCCGGCGCCGTAGTCCCCCGTCGCCGGAGTCGAGAGCTCCATGGGCGCCAGCTCTTTGCCAACGACGTCGGAGCGCAGCTGCCTCCATCCGGTCGCCTCGCTCGCTGCCGTCGCCAGGGTCGACTTGCCCGTACCGGGCAGGCCTCCTACGAGCACCAGACGAACGTCCCGGCTTGCCCGTGTTCGCGGGCCAGTGAGAGCAGCGGCTGCCGCGGTGGCGGCCGACTCGACGTCGCCTCCGCCGGCATCGAGGGCGGCAACCTTCGCCCGCACCGAGGGCTCGGTAGGCCATGTAGAAATGCTCGAGCGAGGCCGGCCAGCTATCGCGGGAGGCGTCCTGGTAGCAGCGAAGGAGATGGCTGGCGAGATCGAGTCGGCCCAGCCGTTCGACGTCCATAGCGAGCGAGGCCATGTCGAGCAGGGCGCCGACATGGCGGAGAGAGTCGTCGAATTCGAGGCAATCCAGTAGTCGTGGTCCGTCATCCAGGCAGAAGACATCCGCGGCGAGGAGATCGCCGTGCCCGTCCACGGTCCTGCCTTGCTCGACGCGGCTGACGAACAACTCGTCCCGGCCGGCGACGTAGCTGTCCCCGAACTTCTCGACCTGATCGAGTTCGTCGCCTGTGAGAACAGCCGCCACGGACTTGAGCTCAGCGAGGTTCCCTTGCCAAAGGCGGAGGACGGATCTCGGCGTGGCGTCCTCCATCTACCCTCGGACCCCGCTCGGCCTGCTCGTGGAACCTCGCCATTCGCCGGGCGATCTCGTTCAAGCGGGTGGGCAAGGCAGGGTCCGCTCGAGCCAGGAGGAAGGTCAAGCTTCTTTCATGAGGAAGGCGGCGCATGACCACAACCGGCTCGGTCGGGCCGTCTGGTTCGACAAACGAGCCGACACCGAGATAGACATCGGACGAGAGCCGCCGGTTGAGGTCCACCTCGGCCTGACAGGCCCGCTCGCGGGCGCTGCTGTCATGAAGGTCAATGAAAGGAAAGGTAGCCGGCTTCTTGATCTTGTAGACCCGGTCGCGGGTCAGGACCAGCCATGAGACATGCGTCTCGGCGAATTCAATGCCGGAACGGGGCTCGCTCCACCAGTTCCTACTGGATTTCGAGGCCGCTCCGCCGCCCATTGTTGCCCCCGACCCGTCCACCAGATCCGGGGTGGATTACTCGTGGTGGGGGATTATCGCCACCGGTACTGGCGATTGGTGGGCGCAGGCGTGACTCACGGATCCCTGGATAGCCTCCCGGGCCCGGCCGAGGCCGCGGGTCCCGACCACCAAGAGATCCGCCGATCCGGCCGCATCGACCAGCACCTGGGCCGGGCGCCCTTCCACCGCGGCTCGTTCGATGGTCACGCCAGTCGGGCCAAGGGCCGCGATCGCCGCGTCGACGATTTCCTGCCCCGCGGCGACAGAGGACTGTCGTCCCGACTCCTCCACGTAGTGGGCAAATTTCTCGTCCGAACACGCCAGGATGACCTGGAGCGTCGCCTCACGCCAGTGGGCTTCCCTCGCTGCCCACCTCAACGCGGTGTCGGCATCCGAGGACCCGTCGATACCCACCACGATACGCCCCCGCGCATCGACGGAGCCTGCTTGAGGAACGATGACTAGCGGTTTCGGGCATTGGTGGGAGAGGGCATGGCTCACCGAACCCAGCAGCAGTCCTGTGACGCCGCCGTGCCCCCTGCTTCCGACGACCACCAGCTCGATGTCCGGTTGGTCCGCCTCGTGACTGAGGACCTTGGCGGGCGATCCCTCGACGACCCGGGGCTCGACCTTGACGTCTTGAACGGACGACTCGCCGATGGCGTCGTCGATCAAGGCCAGTCCCCCGGCCACAAAATCGTCTGCGGATGACACCCCGTATCCGGGCGCGCTATACGCCATGGCGGGTACGTGCCAGGCGTAGACCGCCAGGACCTCCGCATTTCGTCGTCTGGCTTCCTCAAGAGCCCACCTGGCCGCAGTCCGGCTGCCATGGGAGGCATCGACACCGACGAGTATCCTGCCGTGACCTTCGTCGTCCTGCATGCGATTGTCCTTTCAGCTGCGTACACCAAAAACTTTGGCTCATCCAACCAGACCGGGGCAGAGGCGAAAGTCCTATTCCTGGTGTGAGCCGGGCGCCGGTGCAGCAGGCGGGCGGGACGGGACCTTCGCCCATTGGATCGCGTGCGACGTCGGGGTACCGTCGGCCCAGAGAGACGTCGATAGCAGTGCTGCCGCCTGGATACCCGGAATGGTCCGGCCCCGTAGCCGAAGTAGGACTGGAATGGATCACGGTAGCTGGCGCCATGACCGAGGTGTTGACTCCCTATGTGGTCTCCCCGGCTTCGAGCCGGTCCTCGATCTGGAGGACGTGAGTGCGCTCATAGACGTCGTGCTCCCGCATGATCAAGGCTTCGTCGTCGGGCTGCGCCGGGACCACACCTGCGCCGGCCTCGAGGCCGAACGCTCATAACCGCCGCTTCCAGCGGCTATGCCCCGCCCACCAGGGCGGCCACCTGGCCGACCGGTTGGCGTAGCCCCACTTGTTGTCGTACCAGCCGTAGACCTTGACCATCTGCCCGGCTGCCATGGTCAGACCGGAGTCGAACACGCACGAGGCCGACGCGCCCACGATGTCGGAGGACACCAACGGCTCGTCGCTGTATTCGATGATCCCGGCCAGGCTGGCCCCAGCCGCCTCCCGGAACGCAGTGTTGACCTCCTCGACGGTCACCGGCTGGGACACCCAGGCCACCAGGTCGGTGATCGATCCGTCGGGCACCGGCACCCGGAGGGCAGCGCCGTCGAGACGGCCCTCGAGCTGGGGCAGGACCAGACCCGTGGCCCGGGCCGCGCCCGTCGAGGTCGGCACGATGTTGACGCCGGCGGCCCGAGCCCGCCGGGGATCCTTGTGCGGTCCGTCCACCAGCATCTGATCGCCGGTGTAGGCGTGCACGGTGGTGATGAAGCCCTGCTCCACCCCGAAGCTCTCATCCAGCACCTTGATCATGGGCGCCAGGCTGTTCGTGGTGCAGGACGCGTTGGACACCACCCGATGGCGGGACGGATGGAATTGGTCGTGGTTGACCCCTAGCACGATAGTGGCATCGGCGTCCTGGCAGGGGGCCGAGATCACGACCCGCGAGGACCGGCGTCCAAATGGGCGGCGGCGCTCGCCCGGGTGCGGAATCGTCCCGTCGCGTCCACCACGACCTCGACGTCCAGATTGTCCCAGGGGAGGGCGGCGGGCTCCCTCTCGCTCAAGTAGGCGACGGGGCGCCCGTCGACGAGCCCAACTCGTTGACCGCCACCACGTCGACACCCAGATCCCGGGCCAGGGAAGCACGAAGCAGGGCCCGGCCCGTACGACCAAACCCATTTATTCCAACCCGTACCGTCACGACCGGCTCCTCTCGTTGAGCGATGCCCCCAGCCTGGCGAATAGGCCCACCCCTCAGCTAGGGCCGAACGTCCCCATCGACGGCACCGACAACGGCGTCACACACCGCGTGGATGGGGTTCTGCCCTTCTCGTTTCACTTCCGACCCATCAGGCCGGCATTTCACGGCGAGGTCGATCCGGCCGGCGGCCACCGGTGCCCGGTCGGGGTTGAGATCCGCCGCCCGGTGATCCTGTTCGGCACAATACGCAACAGTTGTGGCAGCTCAGCCTCCCTCCAGGAGCGCAGAACCCGGTTCTGCGTTCCCGACCGACCGGCCCGAGCATCAGTGAGCTCCGCCCTTCCGTGCAGCATGACGCTCCACCCCGTACGGGTGACCGGGTCGATCCGGTCCACCTCGAAAACGACCGGCCCCCCCAGCGCACTGCTCAGCTTGGTGCCCTGGTCACTGCGAATCAGAACCTCCTCACCGGCGACGGCAAAGTTCACGGGATGGATCTCCGGTCGCCCCTCCACCACGATACCCAGGCGCCCCACCACCTCCTGTCGCACCAACTCCATACATTCCACCGGATCCAGCTCCTCAAGACCCGAATTCAACTTGGAAACATCCACCACGCCCTCCCTTCCTCCCACCATTACACCCCCATTCCCACGCGCCAGCCAGAGCCAAACGACCCCGCCCCACCGCCCCACCAAAAAGGACTTTTGGGCTTCCCCCCAAACCGTGGAGGTTTGGCTTGTAGGTAACGGTAGTGTGCGCTCACCGTCGGCGACCTGTTTTTGAGAGCTGATCGTCGTTGATGATGTCTTGGAGGGCGACAAGTTCGTCGCAGTGGGGGCAGGGGCCGCCGGGCCCGACGCGTCGCATGAAGGTCCGGCAGTCTTGGCAGTACTGGTCGCCCAGGGCCCGCTCGCCGCAGCTGTCGCACTCGTAGACGGTGGTGGGTTTGGCGGGCAGCGGCGGGGTGGGTGCCTGCCGGCCGCGGCGCCAGGCCCGCTGTCGGCAGCTGGTCGAGCACCAGCGTTGGCGGCCGGAGCGGGTGAAGGACTGCCCGCACACCTCGCAAGCTATCGTCGCGGTGTCGTCGCGCACGGGGGTCATGCGGCCCGGGCCCGGGCAGCTGGGTCAAGGGCTCGGGCGGCGAGCAGGAGCTCGTGGTCGAGGGGTGAGCGCCCCTCGCAGTAGCTGTGGCGACGCACTCGGTTGTAGAAGCCGTCGATCCAGTTGGCCACTACCCGGCGAGCCTGGGCCTTGGTCTCGAAGTGGTGCTTGCGCAGGCACTCGAATTCCAAGGTGGAGAAGAAGCTCTCCGAAGCGGCGTTGTCCAGCGCCGAGCCGACCCGGCCCATGGACTGGGTGATCCCGAACCGTTCACACACCTTGGCGAAGTCCCCGGCGGTGTATTCCGAGCCGCGGTCGGTGTGAAAAATCACGCCGGTCACGTCGCCGCCGCGCACGGCCACGGCCATTTTGATCGCCGCCGCGGCCAGCTCGGCGTCGTGATGTTCGCCGATGGCGAAACCAGCCACCCGTCTGGAGGCCAGGTCCTGCACTGCGGCCAGATACAGCTTGCCCTCGTCGGTGGGGATCTCGGTCAAGTCCCCCGACCACTTCACGTTGATGGCGGCGGCGTGGAAGTCCCGACCGAGAAGATCGGGCGCCGCTGCTGCCTTCTTAGCCTGGCGGGTCAGCCAGTGGCGCCGTGCTGGACCCGGGCGAGCCACCAGCCCCTGGCGGGCCATGGAGCGCTCCACGGTCTTCTTCGAGACCGCCTCGCCGGCGTCTCTCAACTCGTCGAGGATCCGAGGAGAGCCATAGGCGCCCCCCGACGCGTCGAAGGCGGCCTTGACCTTGGCGTCGATGTCCGCCCGGCGGGCCTGGCGAGCAGTGGGCGGCCGGTCCCGCCATTTGTAGAACCAAGACTCCGACACACCGAGCGCCCGGCAACTGATGGCGTGGGGGACATCATGGTCGGTCCTCTGGGTGACGACAAACGATGCCACGGTCATCGCGTCGCTTCCTTGACCCACAGGACCACGGATCGCTTTAACACATCACGCTCCATCCGCAACTCGGCGTTCTCCCGCTCGAGTTCCCGCAGACGGGCCCGCTCGTCCGCGGACAACTCGCCGGCAGACCCGTTCTGGGCACGGTCCTTGGCCAGCCAGTTGCCCAGCGTGCCCTCGTGGATCCCCAGATCCCGAGCCACCTGGGCGATCGGTTTGCCTGTCTCCCTGACGATCCGGACCGCACCTTCCTTGAAGTCCGGATCGAACCTTCGTCGTGTCTCTGACATCGCTACTCCTTTACGCGATGCCACCACGAAACGGGGGGATGCTCACTTTCGGCCCTAGGCCGCGGTCGCCCACGGACTGCAGCGAGCCTGTCTGGGATGCAGTTCACCTTCCCGGCCAAGGGCAGGCCGGTGTTGGCGAGCCCAAGATCGCCCCCTGCCTGGACCACTACGCGGCCCTAGTCAACGGTCCGCAGGGCCAACGCCTGAGGCCGACGATTTTATCGCCGTCCATCTCAGTGAGATGCCCTACAACGGGGTGTACGACAAGGTCAGCCCGCCGCCAGGGCCGATCCCGATCAACACCGCCTTGACCTCCGAGGGTCAAACCGTGTCGAGGGCACCACCCTGCGAGGGCTGCTGCTGGAGGGCTACGCCTTGTGGGAGATAGATGGGCCAGATCGCCGTGATCAACGTGATTCAGTACGGTGTCACCAAAATCAGGTGATATCTACCGCAAGCGTCTGACCGGGCAGCACCGTGCTGGCCACGCCTTGATATCGACGGTGATCGGTGCTCCCTCGGCGGTGTCAATGTGGACGCGAGCCAAAGCCGTCGTGAAATCGAGATGCAGCAGATACCCACACCCCGATATCCCGATTGGACTAGTCCTCGGCCACCATCACGCCGCGCCGACCAGCCTTGCCCAGTCCCATTCCCAGCTGAAAGTAACGCTTCTGAATGGCCCGGCCCGACGACCTCATATGGCCCCAACTGACCACGGACAGGCGGCGAGCGGAGCGGCCCAACTCCGTTCAATCGACCGCCCGTAGCAAGTCAAGTGTTAGCGAGCGCTGCCGAGACAGATCCTGCCGATAATGGTCTCCAAGCCGGGGGTATAACTTTCGCGCCCAAGACTTGCGTGTCGCGAGAGACAGGAGGGGCTTGATTCAGGCGGCAGCGAGATAGCGGTTGGGATAGTTGTCGGCGTGGAGGGCGATTGCGGCGGTGAGGACTCGGTTGCCGTAGCGGGTGACGCGGTAAAGCCGCTCGTGGCACCTTGGCGACAAGGCCGTGTCCGCGCAACTTGACGACCAGACGTGAGACCCGCTCGCATCGTTGATGCGCTTCCTCGCCGTCGTGTGGTGGCCGGCGGTAGAGGCGTCTGGTGAGGTCACGGTTCCGGAAGCCGTTGATGGCGTGTTCGCCGGCTCTAGAGGGCTTCCCTTTCATAGTGGGCGGCCTTGAGGCGCGTTCGTATGGTTGTCTCTCGTTACCAAGCCTGCCCTTCGTTTCGTACGCTCAAATGGGCGTCGAGCAAGCGAGAGTAACGGTCCGCCGGCAGCGACTACTACGCGGGCCCTCCGGTAGGTGCGCCAACACCCCGGAGCCGACTTTGACTGTCGCGCCGCCGTGACCTCTTCGCAGAGCCTCTTCGGCCTCGGCCGCAAGGCCCCGAACGACACCCGTGACGTCGCAGCAATCACACTCCCGGGGCTTCGGTCAGTAGGTTGGTCGTGTGCTCAGGCTCGGGGTGCCGGTGATCGGCGTGTCGGATATGTCACGTGCCGTGACGTTCTGGTGTGCAGCGCTCGATCTTGAGGCTGCTGGTAAGCACCAGTCGAGCGAGTGGACAACGCTGGTGTATGCGGACCGCTCCGGTAGAGCCTTGGGCCTGCAACGGAGCGACTCACCCCTAGAAGCCCACCCACGGGTCCACGTCGATCTGTTCGTCGACGATGCCGCCGAGCAGATAACGGCCGTCGAGCGACTCGTCGGACTCGGCGCGACCCGGATGGATTGGGACATGTACCCTCCCGATCCGGACTTCGTGGTGCTGGCTGACCCTGACGGTAACGCTTTCTGCGTCGTCAACGTGGGCGCTCCGTAGGGTGGTGACCACGCAGCGCGGCGTAAAGGTTGCCCGTTACGGCTAGGCAATGCCAGCCAGTCGAGCAGGACCGGGTCACCCGGGCCGAACGGGTCACTCACCAGACAGGTTGAGCTAGCCCAATCGAGCGGACTCGACAAGGCCACGATGTACCGCCTCTACCCCACCAAGGACCATCTCATTTTCGAACATGACCGCTTGAAACCGACGGACGAACCGAGCTCTCGAAGGTGCTGGATCGTGGCAACCCGCCACCCCTCATGTGGGTCCGAAAGTGTTCGGGGGCGGTCCAACCTGAGGACCAAATCCTCGAGACTGTTGCACTACTCGGTATGCGGCCGGAGCGAACCGTCAGGCCGGGCGGCAAGAGAGTTCCGACGCGGCGGTCTCGGCGGGAGCATACCGGTATAGGAGATCCTCGCTCATGCGGTGGACAGCCACGGGTCCTGTCTACGGGCGTCGATGGGAGGTTTTCCCAGGACCGACCTGTAGAGACGGACTACCAGCGGCGCCGACGACGGCGAGCATTCCGGCGCCGACTGGTACACCTTCCGAAGCGCCGCCTGGTGGGCGCGACACTCCTCAACAGGTCCGCACCAAGGGAGTCCAAGTCGAGCTGAGAGATGGCCCCCGGGAGGCTGTGTTGAGGACCTCTGGTACCGGTTCATGCAGGCCGGGGCGGCTCAATCGGGCGGCCGAATAGAAGACCAGCCCGAACGCCCCGATGCTGCTGTCCGACCGGGGCCGCGGCCTCGGTTTCGTCGTGTCATCGCCCGTGTCAACGGCAGCCGAAGCTCCGAAGAGGTCCCGCTGACCTTCGGGCCCGGCCGCCACGCCACCCGGATCTCATGACCGAAGCCGAAGGGGGCGCCGCCTTGGCCGCTCACCCACGGCGTTATCAGCCTGCGACCCGCACAGCCGGGAGACGACGGCGCCCTGATCGCCAGCCAGCCCTTGCCGGACGGCCATAGAACTAAGAGACCCGCCCCGGAGGGCGGGTCTCTTAGGGAAGGGACTTTGCTCAGCCGTTGTGCAGGTTGATGAGACCCCGCCCGGCTGTTACGCTGACCCCGCCAATCAGAGGTGAATGCGCTGGTGGGACGGGCAGACGTGGGGGCCCGCGAACCCTTGGCCCGCATCACGGGGTTCCCAGCCCGGCCCGGTCACACAACGCCCGCGGAGGGACATGAGTCCCGGCGGGAAGCAGGACCCCTGGGGCATCGCCAGCAGAATGCGCTATTGGGACGGGCGCTCCTGGACCGGCCAGACGTCATCGAAAGGCGGGCTTGTCCTCAACGTGGCCCGCACGCGTCGTCACCTTCGGGAGGGCAGCAGATGCGTGCCCGGAAGGCGGCTGTGAAACGGTGAGCCGTCGAGTCACGGTGATCCGGCAGCTCTTCCTTCGCGTGCGAGTCTGTCGCATAGGGAGGCCGCGTGGCTCCCCCCAGGGCAGCTCACCCGGATCTTGCGGTGGTGGCAAGACGCCATCTTCTGCGGCACTACCGACAAAGGGAGGAATGGGCATTCTGTGCTCGGGATCGGATGAGGCGGCGGGTGCATGTTTGTCTGACGCGACTCGTGCTTTGCGGCGAGCCAACGTGGGCGAAGTTCAGCCCGTGACGGCGGCTTTCAGTTCATCGTGCTGGCGTTTGATGCAGTCGGCGTAGAAGGCTGGGTCGGGCATCATGTCGCGATCGGCGGCGAGGCTCACGGACAAGCGCCCGATGTAGCTGCCGACCGCATTCATCAGGCCCATGTTGTCGTGCACCATGCCGAACCCGTAGGACGCCACCATGCGGGCGCCAGCCATGTACAGCGGCACCTGAGGACCGGGCACGTTGGTGACCACCGTGTTGTACGGGGCGCGACGTTCTCGTTGGCGATGGCTTGCGTCGCGGCCATACGCCCGGCTTGCGCCGCAGTGGCCGCGGGGATGAACTTGGAGAGATCGGTCAACGCCCGGGCGTCCACCGCGTTTTGGAGCTCCTTGGCCGCCCCCGTGCTGGCATGCACGGCATGCAACCGGGCCGGTGCGTCGCCGATGTTGGTGTGAAGGGGCACGAACATGGCGCCCACCTGGTTCCCCGGGGTGCGATCGTTCTCGCTGCGCAACGAGATCGGGCACATGGCGGTCAGCGACACGTCGGGCAACTCCTTCTTGTCCGACAGGTACTCGCGTAGCGCCCCGCCCACGATGGCCAGCACCACGTCGTTGACCGTCGACCCCGGTGTGATGGAACGCATTGCTCGTATATCGTCGAGTTCGAAGGTCACTCCGTCGACCACCCGGTGGGCCGACACCGCCGCATTGAAGCGGGTGCGGGGCACCTGAGCCGGGGGCGGAGCGGCGCTCTGGGCCGCGGCGGCTTGACGTAGACGGTCGGCCATGCCCGTGCCGGTCCAGGTCTCGAGGAACCGCCACGGCTGGGTGGCGGCGTTCCAGCCGGCACGCGCCAGCAACTCCGCCGGGGACGGCTCGGGCTCCCCCCGCCACGGCTCGACGGGTGGAGGGGGCGGGGGGGCGTCGGGCGTGAGATCCTGGGTGGCCACCCCAATCTCGGTGCCCGACGCCCCGTCCACCGCGGCATGATGCACTTTGCTCAGGAGGCCGAAACAGCCGGGCGGGTACCCCTTGACCCGGTCCAGGCCGTCGATGACGTATATCTCCCACAGTGGCTTGCTGAGGTCGAGCGGCCGGCTGATGAGCCGAGCGCACTGAATGCACAGCTGCCGCCAGTCACCTGGTTCGGGGAGCGCGATATGACGGACGTGGAACTCGATATCGAAGCCCTCGTCCTCGAACCAATACGGATAGTCAGCGTCAAAGGGGACCATCGCGACCCGGCGCCGGAACGGCGGCGCCAGGTGGAGACGGTCCTCAATGTGTTTCATCATCCCCTTGAATGTCACTTTTTCCGGAGCGGTCGACGGGTCGTAGATCGCAGCCCGCCGCCGCTCATCGGCGCCTTGGGCGTCTCCGTATAGAGGAACGACGCATCTTGAGGACTGAGCTGCTGCACGGGACGAAGTATGTCACGGCGACACACTCGCCGCTCGATTCCCATGCCGGACAAGCTGCCGGCCATGGCCAGAGTCGAGATTAGCTCTGTGCGGCCACCGCCTGCGATGAGCCACAGAGCATCATAGTGCTGATGACCCGGACAACATCGCAATTATGGACCATCGTCAACGAGAACGATCGTGTCGCGACCGAAGTGTCGGCTACGGGGCGCCGATCGGTCTCGCGGCGGGGCGACGTTGGCGACCACGTACGGTAAGGCGGGCGATAGGGAAGGCCGTCGATGCGCTCAGGCGGCTCGATAACTGTTTCGTAAACGATGGTGTGCCCGGCGCTGGCGTGCCCCTTTGCCGAGTTCACTTCGAGGAATGGGACTGGGTACGGGTGAACTTCGATGGTGACTTTTCCACCGCGCAGGCTGCGGTGCGAGCAACGATATCGCGGTTCGAGCGCGATGGTACCGGAGCATCGGTCGGGTTCTCGTTGTCGTCCTCAACTGTGGTGGGCCGGCATTGCTGAGCCAGGCGGTGCCCTTGGGAGAAATGGCACACCCTGTCACCCGCCGGGTGTGGCCTTGCAGCACCCCTGAATCGGCGTTTGCGTCAGCTCTCACATTTCCTACCAAGAAACTGAACAGCACGGAGCGGGGTCATCAGCGGTTCTTCGGCCGCCAGCGGGCGACAGCTTCTACCGGCCACCGATGGGCCGCCTGAGTTGCGGTTGGCTCTGCCAAGCCCCACGCCACTGGGAGACGGGACGGTTGGCGGGTTTTCGCGGTCTTACGTCCAGCAGGGGCGCCCGCTCACTCGCCATGGGCGCTTCTCTCACCACTGCCAGCCGACCCGCTTCGGTTAGTGGCCTGTCCCCCTGAAGCAATTGGAAACAGATCGGAGCATCGGAACGAATCGAGAAAGGGGGGATGAAATGACCAAGTTGCTCTACAAGCCGACAGAAGCGCCCGAGGTCCTCGGCATGAGCCGCAGCGTCGACCAAACGATGGCCGCTGGCGCGCTGCGGATCGGGACGCACTACCGGTCAGCCCAACACCGTGGCCCCAACGGTGTCACGGTTCAGGCCGTGGACCTCCGGTGTGTGCTATTCGCTTGGCGAACCGCCATCCCGCCTCAGTTCTCACGAACTCATCCTCGTACACACCACTCAGAGAAGCGCGTGGGAGCGCCTGGTCAGTGCGCTGGGAGGTGACGAAGAACATCGTTCGTCCTCGCCGAGTCGACTGCGGCCTCGGTGATCAGGGTGTTCCCCTGATGGTGGCAGTGCTGCCAGCCAACATCCCGATCTGCGAAGGCGGTCGCCGCCGCGTCCCGCATCTGGGATCGAGTGTGAAGTACCTCCTCAGTGCCGGCGCTGCCGTGATCGTGCAGTTCCCAGGTCGCGTCCTCGGTGAACAGCTCGCTCCAAGCCTCGGCGTCCTTTTCGTCGAAGGTGTACGAGTAGCGTGCGATCAGATCGAGAATTGCCAGGCGGTCTTCGATACCCAAAGGCTTCATCTGCCCTCCCTACCGCGTGCGGCGATGGGGCCGCCCTTCCGCGGCGCAGGCATTGATATCACGCTTCGATGAGTATGTGCCCGGCGCTCCTCATCCTCGAATTGCCAGGCTGAGGACGGCGGGGCAAGTTGCTGGATGGCCGCCATCGCCGTGGAGCGGGGGGGGGGGGGGGGGGGGGGGGGGGTGCTGTCAGCAGTGGCGAGCGATACCGAATGCCCGACCTGATGCGCGGCGGACACCTCAACGTTGCCTGACACGGATGACTAGCTGAAAGGCGTGTGGCAGCAGTGGCCGATTCGGAGGTCTCCTGCTCGAACTGCGCCGATGTCGCAATTGTTGAGGTGGGTGCTGTGGTGTCGCCGCGTTACCGAAGGTAGGCCCGGAGGGTTGGCCTATCTCGGCGTGGGCGGTCCGTCGGGGACGGTGAGGGCTCGGTGGTCGACAGCTAGGTGCTCGATGAACGCGTCATAGTCCTCAGCGGCAGGATTGAGCACGACCATCGGATGACGAGGTTATCCTGACCGAAGGGACGGACGACGTGCCCTCGGGGAGACTCGCCTCGAACTTCCGACTTCCACTTCCCTATGGATTAGGTAAGTGGGGAACTGAGTGTAGAGGTAGCGGGGAGAGTGTCGTCTTCTCCCCTACCACCATCTGTTCGCTTTGCCCTAGCTTGGTCTGTCGGCCAAATGACTTCGTGGGTGACTCCGATTACTGGCGTTTGAGGGCACCCGGGCTCGGTGATTCCCCGATTGGCACGCCCGCGGCGGCCCGTCCTTCACCTGGCCACGTACTCAGATCCCCGATCAACCAAAAGAGCTACGAACTAGAGACACGCACCGGAGTTCGCAGGGTCGACGATGAAGGTGGTCTGGTCCTCCTCCAACACTTGGCCTGCCATGGTCAAAACACCATCAAGGGAATGGGAGCCGATTGTGAGCGAACTCGGCGACATGACCTGACCCCACTGGCTCCAGTACACCGACGGAACTCCGAAGATCAACTGTGAACCGGTGAAACGTTTGACCGCCGTCTGCGTCAAGTTGAGCTGTTGAGCATCCAACGTCATCACGACGCTTAATTGAGAGATGATCGCCTGAGCGTTCGGCTGGGGGCCAAGTTCGAGATCTCCCAACACAATGACGTGCCAGTCGAGAGAGCAATAATGGAGCCCGGGATCATCGAACGGTCTAATGTCGCCGGCGAAATTGCCGGGGCCGGCCTGAACGACTTTGTTGTGCAGCTGCACCATGTTGCCGCCCGTCTCTGCCGCTTGCAGACTAGCCTGTGCGGTGCCCTTGGTGATGCGGGTCGAGGCCACGGCCGGCCCGCTTGTGGCGACCATCGCAGCGACGATCATGGTTGCCAGACCAGCGACACACCAGAGCTTCCTGACAAGGGACTTGTGCATGAGCCTCTCCTCCCCTTCGTGCTACCCCCCGGCGGTTTGATCCTCGGGGGACCGCTTGGTGTCAGAATCGTAGCGCTCCTGATCGGATCTGGCGCAGGTCACCGGTTCCCGGTACGACTTGTTACAACTATCCATGCCATTTCGCAGACAGACGACTAGGTGGGTCGAAAGCCTCGGGAAGTGTAAAAAGTGGGCCCCCACCAGCGATTAGGTCTGCTGGTGAGGGCGGATGGAAGGCACCGGGAGGGAGTGGCCATCGAGCCCCCCGGGGTTGCGGGTTGTCAGGGATTCGGAGCAGATCGTGGACGAGTCTGCCGGCGTCGACTAACCAGGACCCGCTCCGTCTCGGGAGGAGCCCCTCGCTCGGGGCCAGGGTCGTGCTCGTCGAGGCCTCGTACAAAAGAGTTCCGTCCGTTCTGATGCTCCTCAGTGTCCGAGCGTAGGAACCTTGTCGGGGTCGATCTTGATGTCGATGAGGATGGGACGGTCCCGGCCAGGAATCGCCTTCAGGGCCACGTCGAGCTCAGCGAGGTTGCGGACGGTGAAACCTTGCCCGCCGAGTGCGGTCGCGACCGGCCCGATTTCCGGCCAGTCGAACATCGCCACGGACGGGTCCTTGTCGTGATTGCGGAACTGCACGTGCTCGGCCCCGTAGGAACCGTCGTTGAAGACGACCACCACCAGGTCGATCTTGTGTCGCACGGCGGTATTGAACTCGGCGAGCCCGCCCAGCATGAAGCCGCCGTCGCCGCAGACCATCAGGACGGGACGCTCGGGGGCACCGATGTAGGCCCCGATTGCATTGCCCATGCCCAGCCCGATCGAGCCGAAGTTCAGCGTGTGGACGTAGGCGCTCGGCTCGGGCACGTGCAGCATGGTGAAGGTGTTGATCACGAAACGACCGCCATCAGTGACCACCGTCCGCTCGTCGGGAAAGGCCAGCTCGATACGCAGCAATGCCGTCCGCAGATCGACGGTCTCCTCGGTACTGCAGTCGGTGAAGTCGGCGTCCGTGCGGGCCGCCAGCTGTTCGGCCAGCTCAGGGGATGCGAAGCCGGTCGGCTCGATCCCGCCCTCGTCGAGTAGTTCGACGAGAGCGTCGGCGACGGCCCCGGCGTCTCCGACGACCGCGGCGTCAGCGGGGAACCACTGGTTGAGCGCGGCCCGCTCGGCGTCCGCGTGGATGAGGGCCTTGCCCTTGAGCAGCGAGCCCTCCGCCGCGGTCCAGCGGTTCAGCGCGGCACCGAACGCGATGATGGTGTCAGCCCGGCCGATGACGTCCAGTCCGATTTCGTGGGTGAGGGTGCCGAAGATGCCGAGATTGTGGGGCTCACCGCGGAAGAGATCCTTGCCGCGAAGCGAAGTCGCCACCGGGGCGCCGATTCGCCGGGCCAAACGCAGCAGTGCGGCGCGAGCGTCAGGACGGCTCGCGCCCCATCCGGCGACCACGATCGGACGGGCCGCGCTGGCCACCAGGCCGGCCGCGATGTCCAGCGCGGCCGGATCGGGGCGCACCGTCTGGGGCGAAACGGACCTCGGCTTGACCGCCGGCTGCTCCTCGACCTCGCGCCACTGAAAGTCGGCCGGCACGTTCAGCACCACGGGCTTCCGCTCGAGCACCGCGATACGGATGGCGCGGGCGATGTCCTCCTCGACGGTCTCGGGGGTGCGGACCTGCTCGAAGCCGGCGCCACTGCACAGCACGACGTCACGCTGGGAGATGTTTTGCAGGTTCTCCCGGTCGATCACCGCCGTGTCACCGGCGATGAGCAAGATGGGCGTGCGGTCCCTCGCGCTCTCAGCGAGCGCGGTGACCGTATTCGTCAGCGCCGGGCCGTGGGTCACCGTCGCCACGCCGACCTCACCGGAGGTACGGGCATAGCCATTTGCCGCGAGGACGGCTCCCGCCTCGTTCGCCATCGAGTAGTAGCTGCCGCCCGCTAGTCGGACGAAGTCGTCCATCATGTACAAATTGCCATCACCCAGCACACCGAAGATCGTCTGGATGCCGTGATTTCGTAAAGAACGTGCGATTCTCTCGTGAAACAGCACTGAATCTCCTCAAGTCCGGCGGTACGTTCCCTGACGCCACCGCCGCAGTCGCACCGAACCGCCAGCAAGCGTGTGACCCCGCGATCGCGCGCTCAGAGGTGAATTCCGATCGGACCCAAAATGCGGCGGGTGGTTTGCGCGGTAGGCCACTCCTTACGCCCAGAGACGCTAACACTGGTCGCGCTCCTGATGTGGCTGAGCGACGCAGGCGGGGCGGATCGGGCTGCATCTCGATGGGCTCAGACGATGAGGCCAACGCCGGCGTCGGCCGCGCTCATGGCGGGTACCGCTAGCCGCCAACTACGGCTGCCAGATGCTGACGACGAAGGACCTGAACCCCGACGAGCAGCCTCGCGGCGGCACGAGGCACCGAGCCGCGGCCTTCTCGGTGGCCGGGCGGGAGATCGTCGTTACCGGCTCCAGTCCGGGGATCGGCGCCCCGATCCCACCGAGGAGCCCAGGTGCTACCGCGGCTCGAGGGAAAGACCGTCTCGCCGCCCTCGCCGACGACAAGGCGGGGACCTTCCCTGTGCGCGGCGGCGTGCCCCAGCGCCATAGCCGAGAACCGGCTCGTCGCCACAGACCCCCGATCGCTGCGCTCGCCTTCACGGCCTCGTCAACAACGCCAGGCTCGCTGGGCACGAGTCTCCGCGACCAGGGAATCGTTGGGCGGATCCAGGCGATGCTCGAGATCAACATCAAGGCGCCTTTCGCGCTCAGTTGAGTGACTTGGTCTCGCCCGTGGATGAGGGCGATCGTGTCGTTGATGAGGACCCTGATCTTCGAGGGGAGTTGTGACCGGCACGGCCACGGTCGACGCGGGGTGACCGGCGAGAGGAAGTCGGGCAACGGTGGTCACACCTAGACCGCGGATACCGCCGCCGCGCCGGGCAGCTCGATGAGTCTCACGGCTGGGCCGCCAGCCACATCCTGGTCGTCGATAGCGCAGCCAACGCGAAACGAGACGGTTCCGTCCTCCGCCGCGCTTTCGTATTCGTCATAGGCGACGGCGATGCGCGGCGGACGTCGTCCAGTGCGCGACGTTGTGTCCCATCGAGTAGGTGCTCGGATCCAAAGATGGAATCTCCTGTCCCGCGACGATCTAATCCGACCTCGGAGCTGAGTGCAGCACCCCGGCCGCGCGAGCTCCCCCGCTTCGGTCCGACCCAGCCACTCGCGCAGAACCTCGTCGTTGTGTTCGCCCAGGTACGGCACGACTCCATGGATCCCCGACTCCGCGTGGGAGAACTGCTGCGGAGACGAGATCAGCGGCACCAGGCCGTCGCCGCGATCGGACACGTCGACAATCGCCGTGTCCCGCCGGATCGAGATCGCGTCGCGTGTCGTCCTGCAGACCCCGGCGGCCAGGCCCACCGCGGCGCACAGGTGGTCAAGCGCGTCGGTGGGTAACTCGCGAGACCAGGTGGCGATCTCATCGATCAGACCCTGCCGGTTGGCCTGGCGCGCCTGACGCGTGACGAAGCGCGAATCGGCGAGCAGGTCGATACGGTCCATCAGCTCGAAAAACGGCTCCGGCACCAGCACCGGATTCGCCGAGATCATCATCCAACCGTCGGAAGCCGGCACCAGGATCGGGTCCGGCTGGGCCTCGAACTCGTCCCCGGAAGGCCACAAGTCGAACGCCGCGAAGTCGTCGACCGATAGCATCGAGTCGATCATCGACACCTCGACGCGCTGACCAAGTCCTGTCGTGGCCCGGTCAAGCAGCGCGGCCAGCACACCCGCGAGGAGCTCCAGGCTCGAGTAGGTGTCCGCCGCCGACCACTTGATAGGCACGGGTGTACGTCCGTCCCTCCGGGCTTGGCGTTCGAGCAAGCCGGCTTCCGCGTGCACGACGTTCGCCAGCGCCCGGCGCTGGGCGTGCTCGCCCTCGCGTCCGTATCCCGAGATCGCGGCGTAGACCAGGCGCGGATTCCGCTCGCAGAGGACCTCCCAGCCGAGTCCGAGACGATCCATCACGCCCGGACGGAAGTTCTCCGCCACGACGTCGGCTACGTCGGCCAGTGACAGGCACAGCTCGCGACCAGATTTTAAAGGGTGTACTCGCGGATCCGCCGATGCCATTCGCGTACCGTGTTACGCGCAGTTCTCGACCGACGAGGTGGGAGCCGAGACAGCGGTGGACCCGCCACCGAAGGCCGCGTGGGGGTTGGTATTGCGGTCGAGTCGCGGCTTGAGCGCATCGGGCCGAACACCGTTGGGTCCATGTGGCCAGGGCGTAGCTGATCATCAGCGCAGTACCGGCCGCCACCTTCTCGCCGTTGGGGAGTTCCGAGTCCGACGTGGCAACCGGGCCACGCCCCCGGGGACGGACGACTCCCAGCGCGGCAGCTCCTCGACCGCGGCTGGGATGATGGAAGGGTCCGAGACATCTGGCCGCGGCGGTCCTCGTGAGTGGCCAAGAATGCAAAGAAGCGGCTCAGCGAGTCGCCAACCGTGTCGAGCCCGGCAATGAGCATCAGGAACACGATGTCGAGCAGCTCCTCATCGCTGAGCCCGACGCCATCAACCTCCGCCCCGATCAAGCGGCTGCCAGGCTGTGGCTCGGGCCACCGCCGACTCTGCCCGACCTACGGTCGCCTCAGCCAACCTCCGATAACTCTGGTCTTCCAAACGCGACGCCGTGACAAGATTTCGGTGTGATAGCGGACTCTGAACCTGCCCCGACGGGACCACAGGAGCGGGGTCGATGGCCGCTGGTCGAGGTCTTCGACGTTGTCGCGGTCGCGCTCATCGGCATCGTCGTGGTTCGGGCAATCGGCGGTGTCGTGTCAGCTTTGGGGGTTCCATCGCTCACGTGAATCTCAGTGCAACCTCGGGCCTTGGCGCAACGATCAATCAGAACGATCTCGGCATCCCCACTTTCGTGCGTCTTGAGTTGTCGTCTCCCTGGTGACTCTCGCTTGGTCCCCGTCGTCACCAGGCGACGGCTAGCCCCCGCGTGGGCCAGCGCCAGCCGGGACCGTTCGAGCTGACATATACGGCCGAGAGGGCGGGACAATGAAACGGGGTAGGTACAGGGTCTCCGAGGTGCCAAGACCGGTTCCTCACGACGGCTGAGCACCGTCGCCGGCTCGTCGTGCCTCGACGGCTTGCCCAATCGGACGTCCTCGAGGGGGGATGGCTGGCCGAATGGGGCGGGCAGTCTCTCGGAATGGTCGCCGAACTGGTCGGTGACCAAACCATCGCTATCGCGCCGGTGATCCACTGGTTTCGCTACTGCCGCCGGTTGGGCCTGAAATGATGCTCACCTCCGGGATTCGCGGCGGCTGATGATTGGCAGGTTTCCGATCTGCGGGCCGCCCCGGCACGGGCCGTCACCTCGGGGATGGGAACCAGCTGTCCATTCGGGTCGCGCCGTGGCGGCTTATCGGGGATGCTCTCGTCAACGGATTACGGAGCTGAAGTTGCTGCTGCCCGGTAATCGAGTACCGAAAGACGGTCTTGTCACCGTGGACCCGATCTTGGCGAGGCGAGCAGCACATATTTTCCCAGGTGGCTTCCGCAGCTATCTCCGTTGCCATATAGAAGGGCGGCCTCTCCCGCGAGCGGGCTCAACACCCGTCGATCCAACGCTTCCGGCTACCGGTCACCTGTACGTTTCGTCCGACCTCCCCCTCCCATAACCTGCGACTCGTCGGATCCCGAAGAAACGGCGGGTGCATGGCATTGATCGTCGGATCGCCGGCCTGGAGACACGCGAAATGCCAGTGGACGGCCATGCGCAGACCGAGCCGGTGGCGGCCCAGGCGCCGGCCCGGTCTGCTCGATTGGCGGACGAGGTCGGGGGCGGCTCTGGCCTGGTGGCGCGCTTTGGGGGCGCTAGCCTCGGAGTGACGGCCCGCCGCGCTCACCCACTGCGTCGGGGAGGCCGGCGCAGTAATCAGCGCCGGGCATCGTCGTTATAGCGTTCAGGTGGGGAATCGCCGGTTGGGTCTGGACTGGCACGGCTGGAGTCGAGGTGTTGCCCGATGATCCGCAGGCGCTGACTGCGAGGGTTCCGACGGTTAGGGCAGTGACGAGGACGATGGCGGATCGAGTTCGAGAGGTGTAGGACACGATGATTTCCTTTCAAGTTGTTAGCGCCGGGACGCTGCGAGCCCGCCGGGCCTTGACCTGCTGTCGCTGGGCGGGGCGGGGACGAGGTGAGTGTCGGCGGGGCGGCTTGGGGCTGGGTCGGGGCTTGGTAGGGCCGGCCTCTACCGCCGTTTCAGTGGTGGTCGGCGACGCCTTCGCCGTTGGAAGAGGGGGATGGCCGGTGTTCGTTAGAGGGCGACGGCGGGCCCGGTTGGGGTAAGGTGCGCGGTGGTGCAGGTGGGGCTGTTGGGGCCGCTTACGGTGGTGGACGACGACGGGGTCGAGGTGCGGGTGCCGGGGGCGGCTAAGGAGCGGGCGGTGCTGGCGGTGCTGGGGTTGCGGGCGGGGACGACGGTCGGGGTGTGGGAGCTGATCGACGCCTTGTGGGGCGAGGATCCGCCTGTTTCGGCGGCCAAGACCCTCCAGACGTATGTGTCGGCGCTGCGGCGGCGACTGCCCGCCGGGGTTATCGCTACTTCGGGGGGCGGCTACCGGCTCCAGGTGGGTGTCGACACCGTGGACGTGTTCGTATTCGAGCGTCTGATCGCTGCGGGGCAGCGAGCCTTGGCTGCTGGCGACGCCGAAGCATCGGTGGGGTGGCTGCACCAGGCGCTGGGGTTGTGGCGGGGTGATCCGCTGGTGGAGCTGGCCGACCGGCCGTGGGGGGCGGCGGAGGCGACCCGCCTGGTAGAGGATCGACGGAACTGCCAGGAGCTGCTGGTCGAGGCCCGCCTGGCCGCCGGCGAGGCCCGCTCGCTAGTGGGAGAACTGGAGGCGGCGGTGGCCGCTGAGCCGCTGCGGGAGCGGCGCTGGGCTCAGCTGATGCTGGCCCTCTACCGGGCAGGCCGCCAAAGCGAGGCCCTGCGCGTGTTCCAGCGGCTGCGAGCCCAGCTGGCCGACCAGCTGGGCATTGAACCCAGCGTCGAACTACGAGCCCTCGAAGATGCCATCCTGCTCCAAAAACCGGAGTTGGACGGCCCGAAAAGCCCCCGACGTGTGGAAGAGGATCAGGTCATCCAAGACGCCCGCGACGGGTCGGTCCACGCTCTCGAGGCGGCTCTCTTGCTGCACGATCCGGCCCTCGACTGGCGGCCGCGGCAACCCGCTCTCACGGCAGACGGGGTCCCGGCAGCCCAGCGAGCGACAAGGCAGAATCCGTCGGGCGGGGCCGCCGGCCAGACTCCTCTGAGCCTCCCGCTGCCGCTCACGCGCTTTGTCGGGAGAGCCCTTGAACGTGCCGGGATCACTGCCCTCCTCGGCGGCGGTGCTCGCCTCGTGACCCTGACCGGGGTCGGAGGCGTCGGCAAGACGCGTCTCGCATTGGAAGCTGCGTCCGAGGCCGGCGGCCGCTACCTCGACGGGGTCAGACTCGTCGAGTTCGCGCCGGTGAATGACGAAGGCGACGTGCTGTCGGCGCTCGTCGCGGCCCTCGGTATCCATCCAGAGCAGGGCAGCGACGGGAACGCGGTCATAGGGCTGGTCTGCGAGCATCTGTCGACCCGACAGCTGCTCCTTCTGTTCGATAACTGCGAGCATGTGATCGAGGTGGCGGCGCGGATTGTGGCCGCTATCGGCCGAGCCTGCGCGGACGTGGCGATCCTTGCGACGAGCCGTGAATCTCTACGGGTGGAGGGCGAAGTGGTGTTTGCGGTGCCTCCGCTTCAGCTGCCTACCGGCGCCGTAACATCCGCCGATGCCAGGATCGACGCCGACGCCGACGCCGTCGTGTTGTTCTGCGATCGAGCTCGCGACGCCCGCCCCGACCTCAGATCAGGACCGCTGGACCTTCCTGTAGTCGTGCGCATCTGCCGCCGTCTTGATGGCATCCCGCTGGCTCTCGAGCTGGCTGCGGCCCGGTTCCGCACGCTGACGCTCAGCCAGATCGCTGACCAGCTTGACCACTGCCTCCAGCTTCTCGTCGTTGGGGCGCGCACTGCGACACCCCGACAGCAGACGCTCAGGGGGGCGCTCGACTGGAGCTATGACCTCCTCCCGTCGACGCAGCAGTCAGGGCTTCGGCAGCTGAGTGTCTTCCCGGGCACATTCGACCTCGAGGCGGCAAACGGCGTGGTCGCAGGAGACGACGTTGACTTTCGGTCTCCGGCGGCGCCGGTCGCCACTCTGGAGCTAATCTCGCATCTCGTCGACAAGTCGCTTGTCGTCGCCGACCTGTCAAGCCCGGCCGCTCGCTATCGGCTCCTCGAACCGGTGAGACAGTACGCGGCCGAAAAGTTGGCCTCGGCGGAGGAGACGACACGGGCACGACGGCGTCACCGAGACCACTTCGCAGCTCGCGCCCTTCGTGACGACGAGGCACGCCCCGCCCGGCTCAATATCGGTCCGACGGGGCTCGCCGATTTCGACAACTACCGGGCAGCCCTCGAGTGGTCGTGGGAGCACGGCGACATTGAAGCGTCGCTCATCTTGATCGCACCGCAAAGCCAGGCGCGCATCGACAACCGCGACCTTCGCCTCCGCCAGTGGCTGGAAACCATCCTCGCCGAGCCGGAGCCGTCCACCCATCCGGCTCGCGCCCAGGCATTGATAATGCTCGCGCTAATCGTCCAGGAATCAGCCCAGCCCGACCCCCGACGCTCGCGCCAACTCATGGCCGATGCCATGGCCGTCGCCGGTCGGCTGGACGATCCAATCGTCACCGCCTGCATCCAGTTCAAAAGCGCCGAGCTTCACCTCGCCTGGGGCAACGGTGCCCAAGCCCGGGACCTTCTGACGGCTGCGATCGACGCCTACAGAGAGACTGCCCCGCCAGCCACGACCGGGTGGTGCTACGAGCACCTTGGCTGGGCGGCGATCATTGAAGACGACCTTCACGCCGCTCGGGCCCACTTCGACGAAGCGGCGACTCTAGCTTTGGCAGACACCAATGGCGCCTGGCTGCTCTCCCACGCACTGGCCGCCCTCGCCCCCGTCACCGCCGCCCTCGGCGAGCCACAACAAGCGCTCTTCTTTGCCGACCAGGCGCTCGCCGCCGCCCGGCGGTTTGCCTTCGCCAGCGTCGTCCTCATGGCCCTCTGCCGCGCCGCCGAGACCGCACTCCTGGCCGGCTCGCAGCAACACGCGGCTCGACTGATCGGCGAGATGCTCGGTCTGGCGCGCGATCGTGCCGATCAAGCGTGGCTCGCCGACGGCCTCGAGATGGCCGCACTCGTTGTCGACTCACGAGGCGACATCAGCGCCGCTGCGGCCATCTTCACCGCCGCCGATGCGCTTCGCCGGGCTGCTGGCCAGCGGCCCGGAGGAGTACGCCCTCTGGCTACGACGGTGGATCAGGTCAGACGACGACTTCTTCGAGCACCGCAGCGGCAAGGCGCAAACGAGGCGGTTCGCTCATTGAGGCCCACCGACGCAACCGACTATGCCCGAGCACTTCTTGACGAGCAAGAAGCCCCCGCTCCATAGAGCCCGCCTTGCTCCATACCCAGAAGCTGAGAACAAACCCGACAGTTCAACGATTCAACAGAGGCGTTCTCCCAGGTCCGGGCTCGATACCGGTGTTGCCCGCGCCGGAGAGCGGCTTGCTCCCACGGAATTGAACCAGCCCCGGCCTTGGCCCACCGCTTGTAGAACGCCCCTCCATCACGCGTTTTGAGGCAGTGTGGAGCCGAGTCGTGGGCTCGTAAAGAGCCTGTCGTCGACGTGAGGTGGAGTCGGGCGATCATGCGACCGCGGGACTGCGGACGGCCAGACCATGGCGGCTCGTCGTCCCAGACGTACATGTAGACCACCTCGGCCAGATTGCGCCGGCAGAAGCGGTGATGCTCGTACTGCCACTGGGCTGTCAAGCGGGTGACGACCGAGGGGGACAGGCCGGCCGCCGAGCCGGCGGACTTTTCCAAGCCGGAAGCGAAATCGTTCGCGCTCATCCCGTGCAGGTACAGCAAGGGCGGCGCCTCGGGCACCAGGGGCTCTTGGTGTCGGCGTCCGGCCCACGGCGGGATGATCCCGCTGCGGAACGGGCACCGCTCGCCCGTCGTTCGTCCACTAGGCGGTCGTTGACCCCGGACTGGGTCATCTCCACCTGGGCCGGCTGCGGTGGTGACTGTACGGGTCGGGGCGTGACCGTTGCGGACCACCAGGCGCCTCCCCGGCCTCATCCCCGCTCGTCCGCGAAGGCGGCCACATGGGCGTGGGCTTCCCCCCAAACCGTGGAGGTTTGGCTTGTAGGTAACGGTAGTGTGCGCTCACCGTCGGCGACCTGTTTTTGAGAGCTGATCGTCGTTGATGATGTCTTGGAGGGCGACAAGTTCGTCGCAGTGGGGGCAGGGGCCGCCGGGCCCGACGCGTCGCATGAAGGTCCGGCAGTCTTGGCAGTACTGGTCGCCCAGGGCCCGCTCGCCGCAGCTGTCGCACTCGTAGACGGTGGTGGGTTTGGCGGGCAGCGGCGGGGTGGGTGCCTGCCGGCCGCGGCGCCAGGCCCGCTGTCGGCAGCTGGTCGAGCACCAGCGTTGGCGGCCGGAGCGGGTGAAGGACTGCCCGCACACCTCGCAAGCTATCGTCGCGGTGTCGTCGCGCACGGGGGTCATGCGGCCCGGGCCCGGGCAGCTGGGTCAAGGGCTCGGGCGGCGAGCAGGAGCTCGTGGTCGAGGGGTGAGCGCCCCTCGCAGTAGCTGTGGCGACGCACTCGGTTGTAGAAGCCGTCGATCCAGTTGGCCACTACCCGGCGAGCCTGGGCCTTGGTCTCGAAGTGGTGCTTGCGCAGGCACTCGAATTCCAAGGTGGAGAAGAAGCTCTCCGAAGCGGCGTTGTCCAGCGCCGAGCCGACCCGGCCCATGGACTGGGTGATCCCGAACCGTTCACACACCTTGGCGAAGTCCCCGGCGGTGTATTCCGAGCCGCGGTCGGTGTGAAAAATCACGCCGGTCACGTCGCCGCCGCGCACGGCCACGGCCATTTTGATCGCCGCCGCGGCCAGCTCGGCGTCGTGATGTTCGCCGATGGCGAAACCAGCCACCCGTCTGGAGGCCAGGTCCTGCACTGCGGCCAGATACAGCTTGCCCTCGTCGGTGGGGATCTCGGTCAAGTCCCCCGACCACTTCACGTTGATGGCGGCGGCGTGGAAGTCCCGACCGAGAAGATCGGGCGCCGCTGCTGCCTTCTTAGCCTGGCGGGTCAGCCAGTGGCGCCGTGCTGGACCCGGGCGAGCCACCAGCCCCTGGCGGGCCATGGAGCGCTCCACGGTCTTCTTCGAGACCGCCTCGCCGGCGTCTCTCAACTCGTCGAGGATCCGAGGAGAGCCATAGGCGCCCCCCGACGCGTCGAAGGCGGCCTTGACCTTGGCGTCGATGTCCGCCCGGCGGGCCTGGCGAGCAGTGGGCGGCCGGTCCCGCCATTTGTAGAACCAAGACTCCGACACACCGAGCGCCCGGCAACTGATGGCGTGGGGGACATCATGGTCGGTCCTCTGGGTGACGACAAACGATGCCACGGTCATCGCGTCGCTTCCTTGACCCACAGGACCACGGATCGCTTTAACACATCACGCTCCATCCGCAACTCGGCGTTCTCCCGCTCGAGTTCCCGCAGACGGGCCCGCTCGTCCGCGGACAACTCGCCGGCAGACCCGTTCTGGGCACGGTCCTTGGCCAGCCAGTTGCCCAGCGTGCCCTCGTGGATCCCCAGATCCCGAGCCACCTGGGCGATCGGTTTGCCTGTCTCCCTGACGATCCGGACCGCACCTTCCTTGAAGTCCGGATCGAACCTTCGTCGTGTCTCTGACATCGCTACTCCTTTACGCGATGCCACCACGAAACGGGGGGATGCTCAGGCGTCCACCTAGGCTTCAAGCGCCGCCGCCAGCATCCGCCGGGTCCCCTCGCGCACGATCTCATCCAGCTTCAAGGTCATCTCCGCGCCGGTCTGTTCATCAGCTACTACTCCGAACCTTGGCGTTCCTTTCTCGCCGGGGGCGCGGCGTAGCCTCCTGACCAATGAATCGAGTGCGTCAGGTTACAGTCCCCCCCATCGGTCGATCTTCAAGTTTCGGTTATGACTCCGCCGCCCTTCTGCCCTGATTGGGGTGGACGTGAGCGACAGTCGGAGGCCACTATGGCCTGGCGAAGCGCCTTTGGGCGCTAGCGGCGAGGTGATGGCCCGCCGCGCTCAGCCACTAAGTCCGGAAGGCCGGCGCAGTAATTGGCGAGGCAGCTGGGCACCACGCCTATAGGGGTCAGGTGCGGAATCGCCGGTTTGGTCTGAGTTGAGGCGGCGGCAGTCGAGGTGTTGCCCGAGGACGGTGATGGCCCGCCGCGCTCACCTACTGCGTCCGGGAGGCCGGCGCAGTAATTGGCGAGGCAGCTGGGCACCACGCCTATAGGGTTCAGATGCGGAATCGCCGATTGGGTCTGGGCTGAGGCGTGAGTCGAGGTGCTGCCCGAGGACCCGCAGGCGCCGACTCCGAGGGTTCCAACGGCCACAGCAGCGACGAGGACAATGGCGGATCGAGTGCGAAGGCTGTAGGACACGATGATTTCCTTTCAGGCCGGGCCTCATCTCGCGCCGGCATCCGGAGAGGATCGGTCATGACATGACATATGACAGGGGTGGCACGCAAACACGACAACCTGTCTCGCAAGGCGATTGCCTGGGCCGCAACGTGCTTCTGGCGGGTCGCTTGCGCGACGGAGAGGTCATTGGGCCGACCGTGGCTGGTTGGTGTTCTCATGGGCGGAATCCGCATCAGAGGATGACCGGATCTTGACGGAGCTCGTAGTTAGCCGGGTGGCGTGACGCAGGTGGGCCTGCGCAGCCTCGAGGTGAGACGATCGGGAATGCCGAGCACGCTTCGAGCTGGCAACGGCTTAGAGAAGGGCTACTGGCGACGGTGACCTCGTGTCACAGCTTGCTGACACGATGCCGTCTGTCAAGAAACCATCGCCAGGCGATCGTGGCTGTTTGCCGCGGGCCAAAACCATCGAAATCCTCGCCGCACATGAGCCCATTTATGACATCTCCTTGCTTCGCGTCGGTTGTGCAACGCAGCCGATGAGCGGCAGTATGACGGCGCGTCCTGGAGGAATTCTGGGGCTGGGCTGGAGGTCCGTTAGGGGCCAGGCGACCCAGGGGCGTGCGTGGGCGGCGTGGCCCGTGGCAAGCTGGGGTCGTGGTCGAGGTGCGGGTTTCTCGGTCCGGTCACGATCGTCTCGGCCGACGGGCGGGAATGCCACCCGGGGGAGACACGAGAGGCGCTTGTGCTCGCCGACCTTGTTGTTCATGCCGGCGAACTGGTCCCCATCGAAGGATGATCGTGCTGTTTGGCCAACTCCTGGCGACCCACGCCCTTTGGTCACTGGCACGCAGAGAGATCGCCACTCATCGGGCTCATGTGGTGTCCTTTGCTTCGCTTCGGGCAGTTCACCGCCAGGATGGGCCGCTGTCCCCGGTGGGTCACGGAGGGGTTGGGGCGGGGTGGAGCGTGGCGGTTCGGTCAGGCAGGGTGTGTGAGGGAGCGCCGGGCGTGGCAGGGTGGGGGGCGTGGTCGCGTTCCGGGTTCTCGGTCCCGTCACGGTCATTGCGGCCGACGGCCGGGTGCATCATCTGGGCACTACCCGAGAGGCCGCCGTGCTGGCCGACCTTCTTGTTCACGCCGGCGATGTCGTGTCGGTCGATCAGTTGGTCGATGACATCTGGCGGGGGGACCCCCCGCCGAGCGCGAAAGCGACTTTGCAGACGTACGTGAAGAATCTGCGCCGGCTGATCGACGGGGATCGGGGCGCCCGTGTCCCCGAGCCGGCCTTGGTCACGGCCCGGCCGGGGTATGTCCTTCGGACGGCGGGAGATCTTGTCGACGCCGGCCGGGCCGCCCGGTTGGTCGACGAGGGGCGCCGAATCCTCGAGGCGGGCGACGAGCAGGTAGCTGTCGACCGGCTGCGGGAGGCGACGAAGCTGTGGCATGGTCGGCCGTTCGGCGAGCTTGGTGGCGAGTCTTATCTGCGGGGCGAGGCGTCGCGGCTGGACGAACTGTTCATCGTCGCTACGGAGGAACGGGTCGAAGCCGAACTTCGTCTCGGTCTCCACCACGGGCTCTCGGGTGAGCTGGAGAGCCTGGCTGGCGTCTACCCGTATCGGGAGCGTTTGTGGGGTCAGTTGATGCTGGCCTTGTACCGGTCGGGACGACAGACCGACGCGTTGCGGGCCTACCAGCGAGTGCGGGTGGCCTTGGGCGACGAGGTCGGCGTGGAGCCGGGCAAGGCCTTGCGCGCTCTGGAGTCGGCGATCCTGGCCCACGACGCGACCCTCGACTGGCGACCCCGGGAGCCGGCTGTCTTCGCCGAGCCGCCGGCCGGCCCCGACGCGACCCCGACCGGCCGGTTCGGCGCGCCGACCGACCGGGGTGCTCACGGACTAGGCGGGTCGCCGCTGCCCTCGTATGCCACGCAGTTCGTGGGCCGCTCGACGGACCTGAAACGCCTGGCTGCTGCGCTTACGAGTTGCCCTCTGGTGACGGTGACCGGGGTCGGCGGGGTGGGGAAGACCCGAACCGCACTGGAGGCGGCCCGTCTCGTCGCGTCCGACTTTCCGGACGGGATCTGTTTCTGTGAGCTGGCGTCGGCCGACGAGGCGTCGATGCTTCATGCCGTCGCCGGTCAGCTGGGCGTGCGAGTCCACGGCCAGATGCCGCTGCAGGATGCCATCATCGACTGGCTACAAGGGCGTCGCTTCCTGCTGGTCCTCGACAACTGCGAGCATGTCCTCGCCCCGGTGGCCGACTTGTCAGGCGCCATCACGACCTGGTGCCCGTCGGTGACCGTCATGACGACCAGTCGCGAAGCTGTCAATGTGGCCGGCGAACATCTGCAGCGCCTCTCGCCGCTCGAACCCGGCGAGGCGGCCGAATTGTTCATGGACCGGGCTCGGGCGGCCGAACCCGAAGTCACCGACGCAACCGACCGAGTCCCTCTCGTTCAAGCGATCTGCGGCTCGCTCGATGGCATCCCGCTGGCCATCGAGCTGGCGGCGGCGCGCCTGCGGGTGATGGCCTTGGCGGACATCGCCGAACGCGTCAATGATCGGTTCGAGTTGTTGCGCCACGGTCCCCGCAACGCCATCGGACGCCAGCAGACCTTGAAGGCCACGGTGCAATGGTCGTACGACCTTTTGACCGACGACGAACGACAAGTGTTCGACTGCCTCGGGGTCTGCGTTGGCGGTTTCGACGCCGCGGCGGCGGAGGCGGTGAGCGGGATCTCCTCGACGGTCACGGCCGAGGAGATCCTCGGCTCCCTGGTCGACAAGTCGATGGTCGACGTCGATCGGGTCCACCGGCGAACGCGCTACCGGCTGCTCGAGACGCTACGACAGTTCGCCGAACAGCAGCTTGGGGCCAAGGGCCGCCTGGGGGAGACACGCCACCGGCACCTCACCTACTACGCCGCCCTCGCCGAAACGGGGCGGCGACGTTACGAAGGCGACGACCACGCCGGCGGCGTCGCCATTTTCACCGCCGAGTGGGACAACCTTCGGTCCGCCTTCCGCTATGCGGTCGACCAGGAAGATGTCGTGAAGGCCCGCATCTTCTTGAGGGCGCTGCTCTTCTTCAGCTGGATGGACGCTCGCCACGAGCTGGGAGATTGGGCCGAACAGCTCATCCGGGCGGGCATCGGAGACACTCTCTCCTATGGCGTCGCCGCCTTCTTCACGGTGCAGCGGGGCGCCCATGATGACGGCATCGCCGTGGCCGCTCAGGGTCTCCAGCTGGCCTCACATGGCGGGACCGACGACTGGGTCTGCTGGTATGCGACCACGTTCGGCCACTACTACTCGGCCCGGGTCAGCGAAGGTCAGGAAGCCGAAGCCCGCCTCGACCGCGCCGCCGACGCCCGGCGCGAGCCCTACGCCGCCGGGAAAGCGGTGTTGACGATGGCCGCCCACGCCGCCATGACGCCACCGAGTAACCGGACCAATATCTCAGCCGAGGCCGCCACCTCGCCGCGGTCCTGCGCAGCGTGAGCATCGAGCACGATGCCGACTGGGCGGCCGGTCACGTGGCCTGGCGTCGATGGCGCCTCGATAAGGAGCAATGGCGCATCGATGAGGCGCGCCAGCATTTCACTCGCGCTCTGGCCCTCGGGCAGCGGATGGGGGAGCGGTACACCACCAGCGAAACCCGATGGTCGCTGGCGAACATCGCAATCGAAGCCAAGCAGACCGGGGCCGGGCCAGAGTTGCGCGACGCCCTCGCTGAGCTATGGACCATGCGGGCCTGGTCATTCTGGATGGCGGCGGAGCTGGCCGCGTTTGAGCTGCTCAACTGGGACCGGGCCGAACCGGCGGCCGTGGTGCTCGGCTACCTCGAGGCGCGAGGAATCCGTCACGGCATACCCCCCGAACGGCGCCGACAGGCGCTTGTCCGCCTTGCGCACCTGCCCGAATCGGCAGCATGGATGCGGCGAGGGGCGCAGCTCGAACGCGATCAGATCGTCAGCTACCTCTTCGCCGCCCTGGAGAACCTGGGCGCCCCCGAATCACCCTGAGCGAGACAGCGGCCCGCCGCGACTTCGGCTGCGCAACGTCGCTGGGCTCTTCCATGCGGGGATCGACTGCGATATTGGCGACTCGGGCTGGTAGCTCGAGGACGGCTGGGCCGGCCGTTACCTGCGCCTCCGTGACGCCGTAATCGAGATCCCAGTGCCGTGTGAGCGGTGCACGAACGTCACCCGGCCACAGCCCAGACTCGAACGAGACCCCGACATGTACCGTGTCCGCGCTTGCCATCACCGGGGCAAAGTCGGCATGTGGCGTGACGTTCGGCCGCCGGGCAACATCGACGTCAGATACCGGGTCGAGCTCGCCTACAGGACTTGCAGTCGAAGGTCGCTTAGGGCCGTTACGTCTAGCGCCACGATGCCTGTTGTCGGCGAACCTGGCGGACCGAACGAGCCGGCGTAAAGTGGGTCCCAGGGGGCCCAGGTGGCATCAGCGTCAGGGCCCAGTTTCCACGTGGTGGCCACGACTGGACCGCCAAGGACATTGATCTCGTTGGGCACCCCGGCCCGAACGAACAGTTGGCAGCGCCTCGTCAGGAAGCGGGGCTGCTCGCCCCAACTCGAAGCTGACAAAATCCTCATCGTTGTTCGGTTGGAACTTTGACTAATCCGTCCAGTTCGAGTTGGCGTCGGTGCCACTCAGTTTCCAGGTGCTCCACAGTTGGCCATCCAACGAAGCGAACAACTGCAGCCGATGATCAGGCAGAGGTGCCACGGCGATTGAGGTAACGGACATTCTGGGTCCTCCTTGTTGTTTGTTGTTTGTGGTCACTCGACAAATCCGGAGCCACGGTCGCCCGATCAACCGTTCCACCGCGACCTGGCTCGACGATCGTCAGGCTGTGTGGGCCCCCGGAAGAACTTGCAAGCCCACAAGGGCGGTGCCCGCCCACGAGCCCGCCCCAGCCGCCCAGGGCCACGGATCCCACGCCTGAAGGCAGCTGTGGCCCCCATGGGCGATCTCGGAGCAGACGTTGCCTGGGCCCTCTCGGTCGAGATAGGCGACATATAGCGGGGTGAGACCGAGCCCGGTGACAACCCCGAATCGACTGCTTCCGGGCGGTCCCTTTCGCGCCAGCAGGACGGTCCCGGCCACCGCGGCGGGCACCACAAACAGCCCGACCGACAAGACGGCGACCCCGGCCAACAACCAGGCGGATCCCACCACAACCCAGCCGGCGAACCACGGCCACAGCCTCTGACTGCTCGCAAGGGGTGCCATCACGGACGGGCCGGTTATCCCGACGGAACGCCGGCTACCTGGCTAACAAGTTGCGAGCGACGCCCGCTGGCAGCCGCCCCCAACGTGGCCGGTGACGGCGCGACGTGCAAGAAGCGGCGGCGTGCTCGGTGATAATCCGAGTGGGCGAAGTCGTGGCGCATTTGCGCCAGCTCCTCGTCGCGGTAGGCCCGTAACGGTTTGATCGATTCGTGGCGGAGCCGTTGCTGGTGCTTGTCTCGGAGCCGGCGCTCGAGGTCATCGCCGCCGGTGAGGGTTTCGAGGTGTTGGCGTACGGCGCCGTGAAAGACGGGTACGGGCCCGGGGAAGGTTGTGTCGATCAGGCCGATGCTTCTGGCCGTGTTGGCGCTGATGGGCTGGCATCGGTCGGTGAGCTCCCGGGCCTGCCGGGCGCCGACTCGCCGGGGGAGCAGGTAGGTCCAGTATTCGGAGCCGAACAGGTGCATGGTCTGGTAGTGGGGATTCAGGACCACCCCGTCGCGGGCGCAGACCACATCGGCGGCCAGGGCCAAGATGGCGCCGCCGGCGCCGGCGTTGCCGGCCATGGCCGCGCAGGTCAGCTGGGATTCGGTGGTGATGATGTCGCGGACGAGGTCGTCGATGGCGTTGATGTTGCGCCACGATTCCAGAACAGGGTCGGCGGCGGCCTCAATGGCGGTCAGGTCGATGCCGTTGGACCACAGGTCGTGCCCGCCCATCAACACTATGGCTTTGGTGGGCCGGCGGCGGGCCCACTGGTAGGCGTGCTGCAGGCGGCGGCATTGGCTGGTGCTCATGGCTCCGTTGTAGAACTCGAAGTGGAGGTAGCCGATCTGGTGGTGCTCCTGGTAGGTGATCTCCCGGAAGGTGCGGCCCTCGGCCGCCTGGTCAGGAGACATGTCCAGTTTGGGCAAGTGACCAAGATGCCCTCGCAGGGCGTCAGCAGCCGGAAGTTTCAAGCTGCCAGGCTCCGCCGTCCTTAGTCGTTCGATCCAGATGGCGCCGTCGCCGGTGGCTCGGCAGATAGCGCCGTGTCGTTGGGCCAGGACGGTCCCGGGCGGGCCGTTCAGGAAGTCGTCCTCGTGAGCACCGAAGAGGTAGTACTGCCCGCCGGCGAAGACGTCGGACACTCCGGGGCTGCTGTCCGAGCAGCGCAGGTGGCGCATGATCTCGGCCGTGGGAGCCGACCAATCCACCGTCCGGTCAGACTGCTTCATAGCCGGTCGAGCCCGACCGAGGATATCGGGGCAGCCATAGTCCAACGGGGAAGGGGTAAAGGTACCGGTCCGGTAGCGCAACAGGGCGTCGTGAACCGCCTCGCTGGCGGCGTCCGCGACCTCGTGACGATAAAGCGCACTCTTGCTGGCCGGTCGCATCGCGAACTCCCGGTCAGTCCAGATGTCGCCGGCGTCGAACTCGGCGTTGGCCTGCAGAACCGTCACACCCCAACGGTCCTCGCCGTCGTGGATGGCCCAGTCCAGCGAAGACGGCCCCCGATCGCCCCGGATGCCCGGGTGTACAACTAGGCACGGTCGCGCCGACCACACCGACTCAGGTATGGCCCGTTTCAGGTAGGGAGCGACCACGAGGTCCGGCCTGGCCTGGTCGAAGGCGGCCTGCATCTGCTCCTGGTCGGCTACCGCCTTAACGGTTACGTCGTAGCCGGTGTCTTTCAGGTCCACCAGGATGCGCTGGGTAAGACTGTTGATCCCGCTGGCCATGAGCAACACCCGCATCGTTCGGGTTTCGGGCCCGCCTCGTGTTCCTGACACGGTGAAGTCCTTTCTCGCTTGTTACTGTCTGTTGGGTTCTTGGAGGCGGCGTTTCCTTCTTGCCTGCTGTGGGAGAGGTTTGATCGTCGGGTTACCTCAGTTCGGCAGTCAGCACTCGCGTTGGGTCCCACGCCGGCGTCGCCATCGGCCAGCCACCCGAGAACGTCGCTGTTGGCGGCGTCGACCACGCCTTCTTGGTCGGCGCCGGAGTAGACGTGGCGGGTCACGCTGGCTACGAGGCGGCAGTAGCGGACGTCGAGTCGACGTTGTCGAAGTTGGCGAAGAACTCGTCCATGGCGTACTGGTCGCCGTCGCGAAGCCCGTGCTCGATGACAAGCCCGTTGCGCACGCGGAGGATCCAGGTGCTGTTGTCCTGAACCCGGCGCCCGTCACGCTCGATGGTGAGCCGGACGAGATAGGCGACGTGCTCGCTCCCGACGAGGGTGTCGTCAAGTTGGTATTGCTGGTCGGGATAGGCGGCTGTGAGCCCGCCCCACCATTCGAGTAGCGGTTCCTTGCCGTGATATTCGCCGGCCCAGCGGCTGCGACCGCTGGCACGGAGGACGATGTCGTCGGCAGCCAGCGACAGCAGAGTCTCGACGTCGATTCGCTCGAAGGCGGCCCACCACCGGCGGGCGAAGTCAACGAGATCAGTACTGGTATCAGTCGTGGATGTCATGGCGCCAGCATGCGCTCGGCCCAACGGGGGAACATCAGCCACCTGGCCGAAACGTTAAGCGCCGTCGTCGGGCGAGTCCCGGGGACGGCACCTGCGATGGGGCGGCCCAAGCCGGAACGGCAGGCGGTCCGGGGCGCCGTTGAAAGCGACATATGTGCCAGGTGGCCGATGTTCTGCCAGGCTGACTCCGTCACGCTGGCCGGCATGACCCGAACCGAAAATCAGGGTGGCGACGGCGACCCGGATGCCCACCAGGCCCCGGCTGCGCGGCGATCTAGACCAGACGGACCCGCAGCAGGTGGCCGGAGGCTGGGTTGACCGGTTGCTCAGGATGCGATCGGCCGATCGGGTCCGGCCATCCCCCCCAGTGGCGCATGTCGATCGGTCGAGACGTACGACCTCGGACCGGGCTCGAACGGGCCAGAATCCCTTGCGGCGTGGCTGCCGCGATCTCAGATCTTGCCGCCGGCAGCCCCGGTACGACCATCAACGGGACGCTCGTGGGAGTATTGGCCGCTCACCCGCCCAATCACGCCGGTTTCGAAGACTTTGCGAACCCGGACGTCGCGAGCCGGGGCCGCCTTTCCGGAAACCAGGCGGTTGGTGTGGGATGAGCAGCATGATGGAGGGTGTGACGCTTCCGCTTGGCACGCTCACGTTCCTGCTCTCTGACATCGAGGGCTCGACCCGTCGCTGGGAGGACGCGCCCGACGCCATGGCGGCCGCTCTGCCCCGCTCGTTGGCGTTGGTGGACGACGCCGTCGCCGCCCACGGAGGGTACCTGCCTGTCGAGCAGGGCGAGGGGGACAGCCGTCTGGCGGTGTTCGAGCGGGCCGCCGACGCCCTGGCGGCGGCGGTGGCGATCCAGCGAGCGCATGCCAGCGAGGCCTGGCCCGCCGGGGCCGCCTTGCGAGTGCGGGTGGCGCTTCACGTGGCAGATGCACGGTTGCGCGACGAGCGCACCTACGGGGGGCGGCGGTGCACCGGGCGGCCCGGCTACGCGAGCTAGGTCGGGGAGGACAAATTTTGGTCTCTCAGGCAGTGCATGACCTGACCACCGACGATCTACCCGAGTCGGTCAGTCTGGTCGACCGGGGCCGGCACCGGCTGCGGGACCTGTCGCGGCCCGAGCAGGTCTTCGAGGTCCGCCATCGTGAGCTGGACGCGGTCGAGGGCGGGTTGCGGTCCCTGGCGGCGGTGCCGAACAACCTGCCCAGCTCGGTGTCGAGCTTTGTTGGTCGCACCCTCGAGTTGGCCGAGGTCGCCGACCTGCTGGCTGCTCACCGTCTGGTGACGTTGACCGGTCCGGGCGGGTGCGGCAAGACTCGCCTGGCCCTGGAGACCGCTGCGGACGCCGCGGCCGACCGGTCGGGAGGGGTGTGGCTGGTCGAGCTGTCGGGGCTGGCCGACCCCGATCTGCTGGCCGATTCGCTGCTCCGAGCCGTGGGCGTGGGCGAGGCGCCGGGCGTGGCGGCGTTGGACCGGGTGGCAGAGTACCTGCGGGACCGGCGGGCACTGATTCTGTTCGACACCTGCGAGCATCTCATCGACGCGGCCGCGGTAGTGGCGGAGCGCCTGCTTGCGGGCTGCCCGCATCTGGCTGTGCTCGCGACCAGCCGTGAGCCCCTGGGCGTCGGCGGCGAGACAACCTGGCGGGTACCGCCGTTGTGTCTTGATGACGCGGTAGGCCTGTTCGTGGAACGGGCTCGCCAGTCCCGGCCGAACTTCTCGCTCGACGCCGCCAACACCGAGATCGTGGCCGACGTGTGCCGGCGCCTCGACGGCATTCCGCTGGCCATCGAGCTGGCGGCAGCGCGGGTGCGGGCGCTGTCAGCGGAGCGGATACTGGCCGGGCTAGCTGACCGATTCCGGCTCCTGGCCGGAGGCAGCCGCACGGCCTTGCCCCGCCAGCAGACATTGCAGGCCTCGATGGAGTGGAGCCACGATCTCCTCTTGGCTCGCGAGCAGGTGGCGTTGCGGCGCCTCTCGGTGTTCGCTGGCTCTTTCGACCTCGACGCCACCGAGGCGGTGATCGCCGGCGGCGACATCGCCGAAGTCGAGGTCCTCGACCTGCTCGTGGCGCTGGTCACCAAATCGCTCGTGCAAGCCGACCACGAGGCGGGCGGCGAGGTGCGCTACCGCCTGCTCGACACCATCCGCCATTTCGGCCGGGACCGTCTCGTCGACGCCGGCGAGATCGACGAGGTCCGCGACCGGCACCTCGGCTGGCTGCTGGCCCTGGCCCGCTCGGCGGCACCCCGCCTCGACCGGGGCGACGTCGCCGTGCTCGACCGGCTTGACGTCCATCTCGATGACATCCGGGTGGGTCTGGACTGGGGCTGCACCGATCCCGCCCGAACGGCAACCGCCATCGAGGTGTGCGGCAGGCTCGGATTCTGGTGGACGCTGCGGGGTCGCTACCGGGAGGGGGCAACGTGGTGTGAACGAGTCTTGGCGGCCGCAGACGGCGCGGCCCATGCGCCCGAGACCCTGCTCGCCCGCTGGGCGCAACTCAACGCCACCTTCTACGGCGGCGATGTCATGGCCGCCCTCGGCCTCGCCGGCCAACTCGCCGTCGACGCGTCCAAAGGCCGGACTGGTCACCATCGAGGCCCGAGCCCTGAACGTGATCGGTATCTGCGCCGGCTTCGCCGACTCGGCCAGCGGGTTGGAACAACTCGACCGGGCCGTCGAGCAGGCTTCGGCCGGCGGCGACCCCTGGACGGTGGCCGAAGCCCACCAGCTGCGCGCCTTCATCAAAGCAGCCCGCTCGGACTGGACCGGAGCCATCGCCGACCTCGACGTCGCCCTGCCCATCGCCGAGGGCTGGCAGCACGGGTATCTGCTCGGCTGGGACGGGGGCGGACGGAGCTGGATCGCCAACCTGACCGGCAACCTGGGCCTGGCCGAGCGGACGGCGAGAGCGGGCCAGCGAGGCGGCCGGCGCGTCGGTGAGAGCACTACCGACGCCTTCGCCACCCTGCAGCTGGCCTGGTCTCTGGCCGAGATGGGCCGCCTCGACGAGGCCTTGGCCGAGCTCGACCACACTGAACTGGCCCTGATCCGCCGGCCCGGGATGTTCACCTCCGAAGAACTGGCACTCGGACGGGCCCGGGTCCTGGCGTTGGCAGGTGACGGGTCAAAATCGGTGGACCACGTGCGGGCCTCGGTCGACGCGGCGACAGCAGCGGGCGTCAACCTGCTTACGGACATCGGGCTGACCGTGCTGGCCAACGGCCATCGCCTCGCCGGTGACCTTCCCGCAGCCCAGCAGGCGGCAGCTGAGGCCCTCAGAGCCGCCGACAATTACGGCAACCCCTACGGCCGCGCCGCGGCCCACCACGAACTCGCCGCCAACGCCGTCGTCGCCGGCGATCCCGACGCGGCCGAAGAGGCGGCCCAGGCTGCTCTGGGCGAAGCCGCCGCGCTGGGCGCCCGGCCCCTCATGGTGCGCTCCCTCGAGCTGCTCGGGTCCTTGTCCGCAGGCGACGAGCCGGTCGAGGCAGCCCGCCTCCTGGCCGCCGCGGGCAGAGCCCGGCAAGAAATGGCGCTGCTCCCTAGCGCCGAGGAACGAGTAACGATCCGTTCGACACGAGCGCGGATCGAAGAACAACTCCGCGACGGAAGCGAGGGCGCCTTCGCCGACGGCGAAAGCCTCGACCTTGATAGTGCCTGCGAATACGCCCGCCGGGGGCGGGGCCAGCGACGCCGCCCATCGACAGGGTGGGCCAGCCTCACCCCGACCGAGCAACAGGTCGTCAACCTTGTCGCCGAAGGGCTCACCAACCCCCAGATCGGTCAGCGCCTGTTCATCAGCCGCGGCACAGTGAAAACCCACCTGGCCCACGTCTTCACCAAACTCGGCGTGACCTCTCGCGCCGAGCTAGCCGTGGCGGCCACCCGCCACGACGAACCGCACCGTGATCCGTCATAGGCCTTCACCTCTAGGTTCTCCGCGGATACGTACGGTTCGGCTCGTCGGCACATTGGTCCGACGCGTGCATTCACCCCCACGAAACTGTCAGGGAGGGGAAAGCCGTCGGCCTACCCCAACGGGCGCAACTGGCCGCGGAGGCGCGGATCGTTCAGCGGTACCGGCACCCGACCCATTTCCCGGCGGCGGCGCGAACGGCGTCGACCACCTCGGCGACGCTAAGGCGTATCCACGCAGAAGTGACCGATAGCCGCGTCTTCGAGCTGGACGGCGTTCTTAGCCGAGACGCCCGCGAACGGCTGAGATAGTCACTGGGCCGCCCCTTGAGGCCGTCGCCAGCAAGTGGCGGGCCGACGCCCCGCCCCGCAAGAAGATCCGCTCCTGCAGCTCCCGGGCGTTGACCCGCAGGCGGCACACTATCACTGAGAACTCATTCAGCACGCGCCGGCACGGCAATCGTCTCGTGGTCGTCCACAATGCCGGTCATAACCAAGAACAAGGCGCCACTCGACCGGAAGTTGGATCCCACCGCGGCCAGGTTCAACATCTTGATCTGGTGGTTGTCGGCATCATCGTCGGGTTCAGGGCGACAGAAGCTGATCTGGTTGAGATCTACGTAGGCACCACGCACGCCGGAGGAACTACGGGTCTGTTGGTACAGCTCCCATCCGACAGTCGACTTTCCCACGCCAGAGGGGCCACAAATCCACAAGGCCCGAACGAGAGCAGCCACGCCCACAAGATAGGGGCAGCTCCGGTGCTCTGGGCCCGACTTCTCGGATCCGAGCGGGGACACAAGCCGTCGGGTGCCGAAGCCCAACTGGGCCAGCCCTATCTGGACAGGGGTCAAGTCATCGGCAGGACGCAGTCGCCGGACTACGGACTACAACGCTGCGGCTATCGCACCACCGAAACCGCTCTGGTCACCCGGCGTCGTGACCGTGCCCGCGGCCAGGGCCGGGCGGGGACGGCGGACAGGCTGGCCCCTGGAAGAAGGCGTGGGTGCCGACCGTGAAGCGACAGCCGAAGTCCGGTGACGATACAGCTCTGGGTTTGAGGATCTGATCACCGGCGGCCCGCTGTCCGGTGGAAATCCACTTGGTCAGGGCGCTGAACGCCGACGCCAGCTCGGAGTTGTTGTAGTCGCAGTGGTTGACTTCCCGGATGGCCCGGCTGACGAACAGATCGCCCTGACCGTGGGCGTCGGCGAGGCGGGCGTAGTCCTGGTCCATGGAGAACGGCACAAAAAGGTCGCCGATACCGTGCACAGACACTACGGGTATGCGCGGCGTGCCCGTGACGTCCGGGAGCTCCGTCGCGGTTGGGTCAGTCGAGAAGGGGACCGTGCGCGCGACCCGCAGTACCTGGGTATTCAGCGCTCGCGATGCCGGGTCGCTGTGTCCCGGACTGTTGCTGAATCGGTAGAAGGCGTGTTGGTTGTCGGTGACGTTTCCGTTGAGGAATCCCTCGCCCCCGCCCGTCAGGCCAGGATAGAGCCCGAACAGGAACGGAATATTGCTCAACGGAGCAAACCCGAAGCTGTCCCAGAAGGCGAGGGAGCCGTCGAAGCCCGGCCGGGTACCGCCCGACAGGTTCTCGACGGCGGTCTCCCACGCCTGGCCCTTCGCCGTCAGGCCGGTGGCAGACCCGATCCCGAGCGCCGGAACCTCGCCCTGCACCAGGGTGTCGTAGGTTGGCACGTAGCTGGCCGAGTCCGCCACCGACGGGAACGAGATGGGCGTGTTGGTGAGCGCAGCGGCGGTCACGTTGGCGCCGAGGAAGAAGTTGAAGAGGTCGTTTCCGCCGAGCACCCCGCAGTAGGGCATGGCGCCGGCGAAGGTGTTGCGGTAGTGCTCGATCTCTACCGCCGTGATCGCGCCGCCCATCGAAAGCCCGCTCATGATCACCTGCGTAGGGGCTTTCAGCTTGGTGATCGACGGGAACGCTTCCAGCAGATCGTGGGTGTCAACCACCCCGGTGCCCACGTCGTAGCCGTTCATGGCATAGCTCGACGCGGCCCAGGCGTAGCCATTGTCGACAAACCACTGGCGCAGATTGGGATCACTGACCCCCACGACCGGACCGGTGCCGGCATAGCCGTGGGCGAACATGACCAGGGATCCGTTCCACGCGGCGGGCACCTCCACACGGAATCCGGATATACCCCCACCGCCGTTGCCACCCGGCAGGGTGACGCCGCCGGCCGGGCTGTCCACGATCGTTCCAGCCCACACCCTCGAACCGTCAAGAGAGGCGAACAGGCCGCCCGGGGCGGCGCTATCGCAGTTCGGGTTGCTGATCGTGATGCCCGGGGCACCGGCCAGCGCCGGATTCCCCGCGCAGGCGGGCGCGGATGTAGTGGTGGGCTGCGCACCGGCCGAGGTCCCGGTGGCAACGAACATGCTGCTCATCAGGGCGCACGCCCCCACAATGGCGCGCACGCCCCTTTTGTTGGAACGTTTCACTCTATTTCCCCCTGAAGGTGCAGTTCCCCCGAGTAAGTCATTGCTATGCGATCCGTATGCTTCACTTCCGCAGCGAACATACCACTGGCTCCTCGGGCCGCGCCGGTTCGCAGCGATCGGGCCCTGTTCCGCAGCCGATCGGCGCCACGCCGACGACCTGAATTACGCTGACCTGGTTCCACGTGCCCCGGCCGGACGACAGCTTGTGGTTTCGTTCCCCACTATCGGACCTTCAGACAGTGAAGAGAGCATTGTGATATGACGACTCGCTCTGTTGGCGATTACCTCCCGACCGGTTGAAGGAGTTAGGGATTCGCCACCGCTTCGGTGTACCTGGTGACTGCGTCCTCGGGTTCAATGCCCAGATCGAAGCCAGGGGCGACGCGGCGTGGGTGGCGAAGTGCAACGAGCTGAACGCGGCCGACGCGGCTGAGGGCTTAGGGACGACCGCCGCGCCGCTCGGGGTCGCGGTGATGCTTCACGAACCACTGCGCGTCCGTCCCGTCACCTACATGGTAGTCCGATGACCTTCCGTCGGGCCACGAATCGAGGACCGCCGTGACGCCTGGTCGGCATTGGCCGAGGGTCCGGCGCCGGGTGGCAGGAGTGGCCGCACAGTGTGGGGGCCGAACAACCGGGTTCAGCCTCGTGCAGATGCCGGGTCGAATGCATACCGAGGCGAACGGGCCCGCCCGGCCAGCTCTGACCGAGCACGGGGCCTGGATGTCGACGGATGGAGTAGTTTCACCACGTCTCGGCCGGCTCGAACCACTCCGCGAGGTTGGCCTGGATCCGCTGGCAGGTCGCGGCCAGGCGAGACGGCCGATAGGCGGCTGCAATCGATAGCGCCCGCAGCACTTGACAGGCCATCATGAACGTCGCCACCGGGCGAGGTGTGTCCGCCTTGGTCGCCTCGATCACGATCTGAGCGGCGTCGTGCTCGCAGGACGAGGAGCTAACGAGGCACCAGAAGGTCAGGTTCACCAGGTCGAATCGCCAGTCGCCCGGTCCGGCTATCTCCCAATCGAATACCCCGCACACGGCGTCGCCATCCACCACGCAGTTGCGCTGATGGAAATCGCCGTGAACGATCGAGGTCTCGATCATCTCCAGGTAGCCGGGTCGATCGAGTACGTGTCCGAGCCTCTGCTCGAGAGCTCTGGGAACCGATGGCGGCAGAGTCGCCAGCCAACCACGCGCCGCGGCCTTAGCGTCAGCGCGCCAATCGCGGCGAAGGCCAGAGTCGGCGTCGTGTCGACGCGCCAACCCCACCAGTTGCCGGGCATGATCGGATCCCAGGCGGCGCGGCACCTCACCGGCCAAGCACTCCTGCAGCGACCACACGGTGTCCCCCATGGTCCCGGTCCCGACATACCTCGGGGCCGGGTAGCCGGCCTCCCTTAGCCTGGTCGCCATTGCCGCACCGGTAGCCCAGACCGAGGCCAACTCCACCTGAGGCAGAACCTTGAGGACCAGGCGTTCGAGTTTCGAGCCGGTCACCAGCACCGCACCGAAAAGCCCTCCCGCCAGGGGGCCCACCACCCGGAGGCCCAACGAGTCCGCAACACGACCAACCAAGCTGGCCGTCGGCTTATCCACCCACTCGCCGCCATCCCCACTTCCCCTGATGCCGTCCACAACCCCATCCTCGCCCGAACTCACCGGGACATCCAACAGCGCCGCCCCATCGTCGCACAGCCCCCGCTATCCCCAAACGTCATCCATCACCTCGACGCAGCCATGTCACCGAACGATGCCGGGTCGGCAGCGCGATATGGCATGGCTCGATTGGCACTGACGACCGCCCTGATGGTCGGACAATCGCTGCGTTCTTTGCAGCACTTACTGTTGGCCGGTTTCTGTTGCGAACTCAGAGGATGGATCAGTTCTCGACCATCGGGAGTCCGTGTCGAAAGTTGACGTTCGTTGGTCGCTCAACAGATGGTCCATTGCCTCGACAACGGACCCCAACCTGACGAGGGCGAGTCGGACTACTTGTTTCATGCCTTGGCGATCGTGACTCCGGTAGGGCCTCGCAGGACAAAATTGCGGCCATAGTCGATCGGCGCCGACAGTTCGTAGTCGGGGAGGAGGTCGAGCAGTCGGTTGAGCCACACCTGCGCCTCGAGGCGAGCCAGGTTGAGACCGAGGCAGACGTGCATGCCGAAGCCGAAGCCGAGGTGCTGGCGTTGCTCCCGGAAGATATCGAAGGCAGCCGGGTCTTTCCAGCGCGTCGGGTCCCGGTTGGCCGCACCCGGGAGGGGATCGACCCGGGCCCCGTTTGGGATGGGCACGCCGTCGATGGCAGACTCGTCGCTGCAGGCGAATCTGGGGATCGCCTGGGTGAGAGTCATCCAGCGGTGCACCTCCTCAAACGCCTGCGGAACTCGGCTGCGGTCAGCCGCTAGCGCCCGCCTCTGGTCGGGGTTCTGCCCGAGCGCGACGAGCGTCGAGGCCATGAGCTTGGCGGTTGTCTCGTTGCCGGCGAACACCAGCTGGGTATTGCTGGCCACGATCTCGGACTCCTCCATCGAGGCGGCGAAGTCGTGGAACACCATGGTCGACACCAGGTCACAGCCGCCCGGGCCGTCGTGGCGGCGCCGCTCGATGGCGGAGGCGAGGTACTGGTTGAGCTCCCGGGTCGCGGCCCGACCCTCGGCGACCAGGGTGTCGCCCCGGGGCGACCGGTCCAGCGCCCCCTCGACCGATGCTCCGATGGCGTCGCTCCAGTCGCTGAACTGCTCGAACATCTCGGGCTCTATCCCGAGCATATGGGCGATGACGAGGGTCGGGATCCCCCGCGTCATGTGGGGAATAGCGTCGAGGACCTCCCCGGCCCGGATTCGCTCGACAAACGGGTCGACCCGGGCCGCGACCATCGCCTCGACGAGGGATCGGCGCGACTCCAGGCCGGCCCGCGTGAAATCGGGCGCCCATACCCCGCGGATCTCGTGATGGCGCGGCGTGTCCAGTGCCTCCATGGTGATCCCACCGAACGCCCCAACAAACGCCTTTACGTACTTTTGCGAGTTGAAGTGGACCAAATCACTCAACACCTTGGCGCAGTTGCGATAGGAGGTCACCATATAGTGCCCGTGGTAAGCGTTATAAACGACTGAGCCAAGGCTCCTCCACCGCTCCAGCTCGGGGAACGGGTCCTGATTGAACGCCCAGTCGGTCAGGTCCTGGGTGACGACCGGGCAGTCGTTCGGCGCCGAGCGGGAGGTCCCTGGACGCTCCGAGCTGTCCTGGTCAGTGTCGGGGTTGAGCTCAGTGCCAGGGTCGCTGGTCATCACTCGTCCTCCAGCCGTATGGCCGCTGCCGGGCAGGCGTGCGCTGCGCTCTGGGCCGCTGTGACCTGGTCGGCCGAGGGCGACTCCATGACGACGACCGCGACACCGTCCTCGTCTTGCTCGAAGATCTCGGGCGCGCTGAGCGCGCACGTCCCGCTGGCGACGCACTTGTCCCGGTCGACGTAAACCCGCACGTCTCTTAGCCCCCCATCAGCCGGCGTCCGTCGAGGTGGTCGACCTTGCGGGTCTTGCGCCTCCGCTCGTGCTGGTCGGGCGCCGAACCTCTTGAGTGACTCCACCCCAGATCGATGGACAACTTGGCCGGCCCTCCGTATCCGTGGGACGGCGTGGATGCCCCAGCGTTACTCATTCGCATTCCTCCCGTACCCTGTCACACTGTCACAAGACATACAGTCCCTAATCCTTGGTGTCAACCTGGAGTTGGTCTAAGCTCGCGACCGCCCGGACCGCAGGCTTGCCCACGTGGAGCTGTTATGTCAGCAGCGTGTGGGCGGACTCGGCGGAGCGCCTCCGTGGGCCAATCCGGACTTTTCAGCCAGCTCTTTCGGCCGAAGGGCTTCTCCTGACCAGTACCGACGGTGGTGCCGCTCGGCGCTGCGGAGGGTACTTGGCCTTCTGTAGGGCTCGACGCAGGGTCATCCGCAGCGCACCCAGCGCCGCCCGCCTTGAGGACCGCTGAACGGCCGCGATCACGGCTGACGAAATCGGGGCTGGCGGACCGCCGTTGCGCTCGGCATCACGAACTTGTTGTTGGGGTCGGCGGCCAGTCGGTCCAAGACGTCGGAAGCATGCCGTCTCGCGGCGGGCTCCCCTCCCGATGGAATCAAGCGGAGGGCCCCGGAAAGGCCGGACTCGTGCCAGCCGTCTCGACTGCGGGTTGGTCGGCGGGGCCGTGGGCGAACCCGGTCCACCGGCATCGGGCCAGGGTCACGCAGTCGGCCAGCTCGGTGAGCATGACCAGCTGGCCCAAGCCGATGGCGGGGAGCCCGTAGGTGAGCCCGACCGCGGCGTAAGAGGGCGAAGGGCGGCGTCCTGGGCGGCCACCGGGTCAGCCAGCCTCCCGAGGCTCACGGCTACGGCAAGGTCCTGGAAGCGATCCACCAGCCCGCCCACGCCTCTGCGAGGCCTCGGCCCGCTGCGATCACGAGCTCGGCAACACTCTGATAGCCGGTCACTGCATCCACGTTAGGAGGAGCCCCCCGGGCCACCGGACCGTTACCCGCATTCCGAACCCTCTGGACCCACCGCCGACAGGGGCCTCCCACAGGAAGGGTCAGGTCGTAAATAGCCTTGAGGGGCGATTCCGCCCGCCGGCGTAGCTCCGTCAGCTGGTCCGTGCCGAACCGATGATCGGTCGGGCTGGTAAACGTGACCTTGGCAATCGCTGTCACATCCATACGCTGAGCCGACAGCAGTACCATCTGGGCTCGCCGCCATGTCACCACCGACCCCGACGAGCGCCGCACTATCCGCAACAACCGGTTGCCCTCATCATTCGAGAGCCCCCGAACCCTCAGACCTTCCCTGGACACCACCACCTCCGATCGGACACCCGATTTCTCCGATCAAACTGCGCGACCAGCACTCCCAGGTGGTGGACCTACATCGCCAACGTTGGCTGACGCTTCACTAGATTCGGCGCTTCGGCTCTTAACTCCTGGGTACGGCGTCCACGCCCGTTGCTGCCCGGAACTCCTCTGCCCTGGACAGCTCGCTCACGAGGCGATCCACCCAAGCTTGGTTGTAGAGATGACGCTTGACTGAGCCGACCCACTCGCAATACCGCTGATCGCCATGACCAGCGGAATCTCCTCGGCTGGCTTCTTTATCGGGCGTCTGGTCGAGCCGCAACCCTTACCCAAGGCGGACCAGCGAGACTCCACTGTCGCCCAGACCCTTCGTACCGAGCCCAGTCTTTTGTTCTTCCGCTTGCGTGCTCCCTGGTCGGATAGCCGATGACACACGAATGGGACGCTCCTGTGAGCAGGGCACTCCGCACCTCGTAACGGACGACGCGTCCGAGGACCGGTCTGTCGAGACCGCCCCGCCGCCGAAAGGTCGCCGCTTCGTGGCGTACCACCTGGGCGACGAGTGCGGGTTCTGTGCCGGGGAGGCGGGGATAGGGCATACCGTAGGATGGCCGGATGATCGCATGGCAATTGGCCGGGCAGGGCATCGAGGCGCTGAGCCAGGTGGAGCGGCCGGACCCTGTGCCCGGTCCCGGTCAAGTGCTGGTGGGGGTCAAGGCCGTCTCGCTCAATCACCGGGACCTGGGCCTGGCTGGCCGCGGGACACCAGCGCCGCTCGTGCCCGCCAGCGATGGTGCGGGCGTGGTGGTGGGTCTGGGTCCGGGGGTGACCGGTTGGCAGACCGGCGATCGGGTCATGGCCAACTTTTTTCAGACCTGGGTGGATGGCCCCTGGCATCCTCGTTACGGCTCGTCGGCGTTGGGCGGAGCGATCGATGGGATGCTGGCCGAGCTGGTCGTCCTGGAGGAGGATGCGATCGTGGCGGTACCTGACGGGTGGTCTTTCGAGGAGGCGGCCACGTTACCCTGCGCGGGGGTGACGGCCTGGAACGCCCTTTATGGGAACAGGGTCGTGCGGGCCGGGGACCTGGTCCTTGTCCAGGGCAGCGGAGGTGTATCGGTGTTTGCCCTGCAGTTGGCGGTGGCGGCTGGTGCTGACGTCGCGGCCACCTCGAGCAGCGACCGTAAGCTCGATGCCCTCGCTCAGCTCGGGGCGACCGTGGGGGTCAACTACCGGTCCCGTCCCGAGTGGGCCGCCGAGGTGCGCAGCCGGGCGGGACGAGGAGCCGACCATGTGGTCGAAGTCACCGGCCAGATCGACGCCAGCGTTCAAGCGGCGGCGTCAAACGGGACGGTCACCGTGATCGGTACCACCCTCGGCACGGACGGACCGGGGGTAGAGATCCGCCCGGCCGTGATCCTGCAGAAGTGCGTCACGATCCGCGGCGTCTACGTCGGATCGACGGCCATGCTCTCCGACCTGGCTCGGGCCATGACCGTCGCTGGCTCCCGACCGGTGATCGACTCGACCTTCCCCTTCGACCAGGCCGCCGACGCCTATCAGGCCATGCTGCGTGCCAATCACATAGGCAAGATCGTGATCTCTAGCCCGCGGGCACAGTAGAGCTGGGGCCCCCGCCGCTCCTTCTTGGTTTTAGGCCTGTGGGTTCACGCCGCTCCGGAGCGGGCGGGATGGAGGTATTGCTGAAAGCCGGCGACCTTGCCGTTGCGCAGTCGCCATATGTGGCACATCTGGGCCTCATGGCTCCTACCGGTCGACTTATACGTCCCCGTATACCTACCCTTCACGATGACGGCGTCTCCAGCGTCGCGGAACTGCTTCGGGTGGACGGTCAACCCAAGGTCAGGTGGTTGGACCCGTTCCGGGTGGGCCGGGTCGAAGGTCTCACAATCCACAGTCACGCCCGAGCGGCCCGGCCGCGGCGCAATGACGATTCGGGCCGCCTGGCCTTGTGGTTGGTCCCGCTGACCGCCCGGGTCAGTGCCGACCCCGAGGTAGACGCCCGGGTTGTCGATGAGTTGGTCGAGGATGGTCATCGGCGGCTATAGCCGCGATTGACACCGGCGGAGATCGATCGCCGTCGAGGAGCTTCACTATTGAACGCTCGGTGGCATGACGCGGGCCGGCGGAGTTACGAACCGACGGCGCGAGCGGCGTCCAGCTCGCCTCCCATCGGAGCACTGCGGGCATGCGATAATGGTTCCATGACGGAGCGGTTCGAGGTGCAAAGGTCCATCGCTGCCGAACCGGAGGCCATCTTCAGGCTATTGAGCGACCCCGCGGGTCATGTCGCCATCGACAGCTCAGGAATGCTGATGGCCGCTTCCGGCGATCGAGTCGGAGCGGTCGGCGACACCTTCGTCGTACACATGGACCGAGAGGCGCTCAACGACTACCCGCTGGGCCTGTACGACGTCACCGTGAAGATCATCACGTTTGATCCAAACCGGGACATCGCCTGGACCGTCGAGGGGCAACTCAACCTCGGGCACGTCTATGGGGTACAAGCTCGAGCCAATCGAACAAGGAACTCTGGTCACCTCATACTATGACTGGTCCGGCGTCGAACAATCGTGGAAAGACGGCGGGATCTTCCCCGTCATCCCGGAAGCCGCACTCCGTGCCACGCTCGGAATCCTGGCTCGGACGGTTGCTCCGGGGCAACCCCGTCCCCAAGCCTGATCACATCTCGCCAGGTCGATCAACATCGTGATTGCATTCATTCAGGCGAGGATCGCCGATGAGCTGGGCGTGCGCGAACGGCAGGTTGTTGCGGCGGTCGAGCTGCTCGGACGCCGTAGGTGTCGACGTCAACACCGCCTCGGCCCCTTTACTGAGTTCGCGTGTCGGGCATCGGAGAGGGCCTGGCGAACAATATCGTGACCCACCGCGACACCAATGGTCCGTTTCGTTCACGCCAGACCCTCAAAGAAGTCTCAAGGCTCCGTCCGAAGGCGTTCGAGCAAGGCGCCGGCTCTCTCCGCACTCGCGGCGGCGACAATCCCCTTGACGCCACCAGCGTGCACCCTGAGTCGTATCCAGTGGTCCGCCGCATTGCTGAGAAGAAGCCGTGACACCGCCGCGCTGATCGGCAACCGCACCGCTCTGGATGGACTCAACCCGGAAGACTTCATCGACGACACCATCGGCCTGACAACGGTGTCCGACATCCTCAAAGAGCTGGAAAAGCCGGGCCGGGATCCCCGGCCCCGCGTTCAAGACGGCAACTTTCACGGAGCGTGTGGACCAGATCGGCGACCTCATCACCGGCATGGTTCTCGAGGGCGTCGTCACCAATGTCGCCACCTTTGGCGCTTTCATCGATATCGGCGCACACCAGGACGGCCTCGTCCACGTTTCGGCCATATCGTCGACGTTCGTCAAGGATCCCCGCGACGTCGTGAAGCCAGGCGACATTGTCCGGGTCAAAGTCATTGTCGCACCTGGCCCATGTCACCGGGCCACACCGGTCGACCAGGTCGACCAGCCCAGCCGGCGCCGGGGGTCAGCTCAAACTTGACTTCGTCTGACCAGGTCGATGACGTTCAGATCGAGGGCGTGCTTCGCATGGCGAATAGCCATGAGGGAGAGCATGTCGTCGCCCCGCTCGGTGTGCTCGGCCATGACCGTGGCGAGCACGGCGATGAGGACCCCATGGAGGGTGCCCCAACGGTAGTCGCGCCAGGCGTCGTCGGCGTTGTAGTCAATGCCAGCGACAGCGAGCCGCTTGACATACCCGCCCACCAGGTCGCGCTCCACTGACGGCCGTTGCTCGGGCGGGAAGGCTCCGCCGATGAGATACGCGATGTCGCAAGCGCCGAGACCGGCGCTTACGGTCTGCCAGTCCACTACAGCCAAAGGGGGTGCCTCGGCTGTGCGCCCGAGCAGGAAGTTATCGGGCCTGAAGTCGCCGTGAACGACGGTCGGCGGCGTTCCCGGGCCGAGCACCCATGCCGGTAATACGTCGGTGAAGGCTTCCAGCAGCGCGGTGACGTCGTCGTCGAAACGATCTCCCAGACGCTCGAGGCACGGCGGCACGCACGCCCGGTAGTACTCCTCCATCCGCACGGCCCGCTCACGGTTTGGTAGCTGGAGCACCGTGGCGAGCGAGGAATCGCCCCACCGGGGAGCGTGCAAACAGACTGCCTGGTCGACGGCGAGCTCGGCCTCCTCGATGGTGCACCCGCTGAACTGGTCGCCCTGCACGGACCCGACGAGGTCCTCCATGATCAGGACGCCGTCGAGGAGCCGGTCGTCGTAGCGGGCGACCCAGCACGTCGGGGTGCAAATGTCCACGGTGTCGGCGATCTCGGTATAGAAGGTGTACTCGCTCAGGTAGGCGCCGTTCGCGAACGATGCCGTCCTGGTGGCGGGATCGGCGGAAGGGAACTTGCCCACAACGGTCGCGGGCCGCTCGGGCTGGTCCCATTTCAGCTGAAAGCGGGCGTTACGGCTCATCTGGCCGGTGCCGATTAGGCCGGTGCACGTCAGCTCGACGATGCTCGCCCGGCGCGCCACCCCGGCCTCCTCGAGCCTCTCGGTGAGCCACACGGCGTCAATCGCGGATGGATCTCCGCGAATATCGACAGTCATCGGCCACCCCCAAGCAGCGTATGGTTCCGACACTTTATGCGATGGTGCTGACGCACCGGCGATCCCGGTCGGTGTCCTTGCTACCATTCGGCGCTGTGGCGCCCTCGTATCGGGTAGGGCTTGTTGACGAAGGGGGCTGGACTGTATGGCTGAGTATGACTACGACGTGATCGTTGTAGGCGGCGGCATCGGTGGTGCTTCACTGGCCGCCGTGATGCCGGGCGCCGGCCACTCGTGCCTGGTCCTGGAGCGCACCACGGCGTTCCCCGACCGCACTAAGGGTGAGTGGATCGCCCCCTGGGGTGTTGTGGAGGCCCGCCGCCTGGAGCTGGAGGACATCATCGCCTCCGCTCGCGGCCATGTGTTGCGTCGCCACGTCGGCTATGACGAGACGGTAGACGCTGCGGAGGCTGAGGCGGCGAGCCTGGCCCTTGACCTCATTCCGGGGATAGAAGGTCCCATGACCCAACGCCATCCCGACGCCTGTCAGGTGCTTCTCGACGCGGCCGTGGCCGCCGGTGCCCGCGTGCACCGGGGCGTCGAAGAGATCGATATCAGCCTGGGCCCTCCGACCGTTACCTTCTCCGATGGTAACGGTGCCCGCCGGACCGCGACCGCCCGCCTGCTCGTCGGCGCGGACGGCCGCAACTCGGTGGTACGTCGCATGCTGGGCTTCGAGTTGCAGAAGGATCCGGCCCACCACGCCTTCTCCGGTCTGCTGGTCGACGGCGCAGACGACTGGCCGGAGGAGGTGCAGATGGCCGGAGCCGAGGGCGATGTTCACTTCCTCGCCTTCCCACAGGGCCGAGGGCGCGTCCGCCTGTATCTCGGGCTACCCCTCGAGGAGCGCCATCGGCTCTCCGGGCCAAAAGGACCGGCAGAGTTCGTCCGCGCTTTCCATTTGGCGTGCGTGCCGAAGTCCGAGGCGCTGGCGGGGGCCACGCCCGTCAGCCCGTGCGCCACCTATCCGAACGAGGACGCCTGGGTCGACGTGCCGGTAACCGACGGGGCCATCCTCATCGGCGACGCGGGCGGATGGAACGACCCGATCACGGGCCAGGGACTGTCGATCACCTTACGAGACGTGCGGTGGGTCACCGAGATCCTGCGGGCGTCATCGGACTGGTCGGCGGCCGCCTTTGAGCCTTATGTGGATGAACGCCGGGAGCGCCTTCGCCGGTTGCGGTTCGCCGCCCAGATCCAGTCGGCGCTCTACGCTGAGTTCGGCGAGGAGGCCCGGGCCCGCCGGCGGCGCGCCGCCGCCCGCTTCGCCGAGGATCCGTCACTGATCTTGACCCTGGTGTCCAGCATGATCGGTCCCGAAAGCGTGGACGCCGACTGCTTCACCGAAGAGCGCCGCCAGCGCATTCTTGCCTAGTCGGCAGTTCTCCTTCACCTCCACGAACTCGGTCTGGTCGAGGCGGAAGACGGAACGTCACTACGGCGCACCAACCGGGTCAGGCGTCGACCCTGAGGTCATAGTCGCGGGGTCGGGGCAGCTGGCCGGCTTGTGGGCGGTGACCAATTTGATCTCGCCCACGCGGTCCCGTCCGTCGCAACGCCAGGTGCTCGAAGCCCGCAGCTTCGAGCATGCCCACGAGATCGCCGTCGCCGTAGAGGCGCATGCGGCGGCGAATCAGTGGGGGCGCGGTGGCGGCTGTATAGATCACGATCCGCCCGGCCGGGGCGAGGGGCGACCTCGTGAGCATCGCCGAGAAGATCACCTACGACCCGGATGTGGGGTTGTTCATCGAGAGCAACGAGCACGACGGTGCAGGGCACGACACTAGGTAATTGTGGTGTGCAACACGATAGGATCACTCGGCGGGGGACTGGATCGGACCTAGCGCAAGTGCCCAAAGAGACATAGTTTCGATAACTCATTCACGAAATATGCTGCTGACCGTGTCCGCTAATCGCAGATGTGTGGGACCTCGTGGCGCGAAGCGGCGGAAAGCCTGCGGGTGCAAGGCTTAGCCCCTGCCCCTGTTTCTCAGCCGCCGGCGGTGGTTGTCAGTCGAGAAGGCGTACAGCTGTGGTGCGGGCCTGGGCGGTCGCCAGCAGGGGCGGGTTCTCGTCGGCGACGGCAAGACAGAGTTCAGCGTTGAGGTGCTCGGCGGCGGCGAGTGCCTCGAGGGACATGAGGTTCAGCCTGACACCGTCATCGACGAGGCGGGCCATGGGCCACGCCAGTTCTCGAAGGGAGAGCAGATCGATCGAATCGGGAAGGCGCGTCACCGCCTCGATCGCCGCGGCGGCCACAAGGGGTTCAGAGTGGCCGAGGGCGCGGGAGAACACCCCGATCACAGAGCGATGGCCGACGGACCGGCAGAGACGGTGATACCACAGCCCCGTGGTGAAGACGCGACCACCGCCAGGACGCAGATCCAGCGGTTCGTCGGCGAGCAGGATGCGCAGCAGAATGTGATCGTCGATGACGAACAGATTGTCCCTCACGCCAGATCTGGTTCGTCAGCGACCGCCGCCTGCGCCAGCTTGGCGTAACCCCCGGCATCGTCAATAGCTGCACGGAGAAGGGCACGCAGACCGCCCCGACCTGCTGGCACGATGAGGAGGGAGTCTCCGAGGTCGGCGATCTCGACGGTTCCCCCTTTGTCGAGATTCCATCGGCGTCGTGCCTCCGCAGGGAGCGCCATCTGCCCGCGATCGGAGACCTTGAACTCTGCGATAGCCATAGGGCACTCTACAGGTGGACAAGGCATGTTGACAAGGAAGCCTTGTAGTACCCGTGCTGCGGCCTATACCGAGTGACCCAGCCGCTCTTCGAGAACGTTCCCAAAGGACGCGCGGGGGTGTGGGCACCCCCTCGAAATACGTGCAGGCCTGCTTGGCTCGCCGGCCGCGCCAGCGCACACTCATCTGGTGACCTCGGCGTCGAACTGTTACCTGGCACGCCAGCAACCGCTGGATCCGCCTCATTGACACTCATCGGCAGAGCAGTGCCATTTTCTCATTTCTCACCTCAATCGGAGGCCGCGGCGCCTGGGCGAGGTCATGTCGACATCGAGCACATCCGAAACGGCGGGTGGGGCTCCTCGCGGGCAGGGACACGTCATCCTCGTCGCCACACACCCACCCGACACGCGGTCCGCCCTCGCCAAACACCGCCGCCGACGCAACCCCCGAAAGCCTCCGCTAAAATGCCGATTACACCGGTCAGCTTGCACATTCGATATCGGCGATCTCGACGGAGGTGGCGGGCGAAGTGCTGGAATCCAATCCTGAGACGGCCTCGCTGCCGACTCGGTACCCCTTGCAGGTGGTGGTCGGATGGCGGTTGAGCGCTACAGAACAACCGGTCGCTTGCCGGGCGGCGCACCCCTGGGCCACTCGCTCGGGTCCGGTGACGTAACGTCGTCGGGGCCCCCATCTCCAACCCTGAGGAGAATCCCATGCCTGGTCCCACCGTCGTCCTCGTCCACGGCGCGTTCGCCGACGCATCGGGGTTCGCGGGAGTGATCCGCGAGCTCGAGAGCGGCGGCTACACCGTGCTGGCCCCGCCGAATCCGTTGCGAGGCGTCGCCTTCGACGCCAGCGTCGTCGCCGGCGTCGTCAAGGCCATCGACGGCCCGGTGGTGCTGGTCGGACATTCTTACGGAGGCGCCGTGATCACCCAGGCGTCCGCCGGCCTGGAGAACGTGATCGGCCTGGTCTTTCTCGCGGCGTTCGGGCTGGAGGTGGGCGAGAGCTGCGCGACCGTGCAGCAGCCGTTCCCGCCACCCCTGCTCGCCAAGACGGTCGCCCCGACCCCCTACGACGCGCCCGGCGCCGCGGGCGGTCCGGAACTCTACGTCAAGAAGGACCAGTTCCGGGAGACCTTCTGCGCCGACGTACCGGTGGACATGTCCGATGTCATGTTCGCGACCCAGCGCCCGCTCGCGGTCGCGGCGCTCAACGAGAACGCCACCGCTGCGGGCTGGAAGAGCAAGCCGTCGTGGTTCCTGGTCTCCGAGCACGACAACGCGATCTCGCCAGACGCGGAACGGTTCATGGCACAACGGATGGGCGCCACAACCGACACCATTGACGGCTCGCACACCGCGTTCATCGCCAAGCCGGTCGCCGTGGCCACGTTCATGCGGCAGGCACTGCGGTGACCTCGGACAGATGATCCGCCAGCGTGCTGGCCAGATCTGACGTCAGGCCTCGTCCGCACACACGGCGGACCAGGCTTGACATCGTTTGGGTGGTGCCAGGTCGATGCTGCTCGCCTCGCACCTGAACACTGTGATCAGGCGGGCGGCGGTGCCAGTCTACGCCGGGGAACCGCCGAAGTCCGTATCGAAGGACACGGTGCCGCAGCAGTGCTCGATCGATAGGGCCGCCACATGAGCGTCGTTGACGAGGTTGCCGCCCGATCCGACCGCCGCCAGCAGGGTGCGGACCAGGCGGGCGTGGTCACTGGTCGGTGCGAGCACCGATAGCGGGATCGGCGCCCAACCAGGCATCTACGCGGTCCATGGCCTGGTCGACGGTCAATCCAGCCCCCGCCACTAAGAGTCCTGGTCAGAGCGTTGCTGGGCCAGGACTTTCTTCTGCTCGGTGATGATCGGGAGCTATTCTTCGACGGCCTCTCGGAATCACCGGCAATACAGCGCGGCCGGTGATCTCATAGTTTCGTGCAGGCTGCGGGGATGGCCGACACCCCGACGACGGGGCGGGCAGGCGGCGTCGGGGCGTCGCCCCACTCCATCCGACTGTCGGGCCGGACGATCGCCTCCGTCCGGCAGTCGACCTCGATGGGCGGGGTGGCCGTTCGCTGGGCGCGCCGGACCAACTCGCCCTCGGCCGACCGCGGATCGACCACGCTGATGCCGAACAGCGACCACGGCTCGGCGCCCACGACGATCTCGAACCGACCGTCCTCATCGCGATCTGGGTCCACGCGTCCGAGTAAGACCGAGAATCCCTTGCCGGGCAAGGGATTCGGCAGCTGGCCGTGCGAGTGCATCCTCTCGTGCGCCTCGGCCTGTCCTCCCGAGAGGATTCACTCGGCACGGACCGGTCGCGCTAGCTGGCAAGGTAGTATTGTGGCGATTTAGGCACGTGGAGTGGCGGAATGGGGTCTGGGTTGATCCAAGGGGGTTCCACTATGGGACTGAGGCTTGGAAGGCTGCTTGTAGCACCGGTCGTCCTACTCATGGCGGTCTCCGTCGGGAGCACCCTATGGATCGCCAGCCCGGCGGCAGCCACGGGCCAGGGGGACCACCACGGCCCCCCGCCCTATGGCCCCCAACCCTGCAGGGTCATGGTCCAGGTGAAGCCGCCAAACGTGGACCAGGGCGGCACCATTACCGTCAAGTTGTCGGGCAAGTGTTTCAACGACATCTTCACTGTCAGTCTTATGCGCCAGGCGCTCGGAACCGTCCTCACCGACGCCAAGGGTAAGGGTTCGAACACCTTTGCCCTGCCCTGCTCTGTCACCGCCGGGACACGGGATGTCTTCGCAGTCGATGCGGTCGGCAACAGCGACTCGCGGCGCGTGCGAGTCAGGTCCGCAGCGTGCCCATCCTCGCTGGGCCGACAAAAAGGACACGGGACCCAAGCTGACGGCCACCAGAGTGGCGGCCCGTCCCAGAGCGGCGGGCAGCACCAGTCCCAGCCCACGTCGGACCTGCGCCTAGCCGGGGTGGACACTCGAGCTGGCGTGCCCGTCGGGGCGGCGGCCCTGGGCGTGGCCGGATTGGTGGTCCTGAGGGTCCGGAAGCGCCGGCGGGGCAACTGGGGCTGAGCAGGCCCCCCGGCCAACTATCCGTCCGGATGCCGCTGCGCTCGCGTCGAACGAACCGGTCATGATCTGACCGCTCTTCGACTTAACCGCGTTGAAGCTGGCGCGCGACGCCCCGAGTGTGTTGAATCCGGAGCCCGGGTTCACGCACACGGCCGGCGAGCTGATTTGGGCGAAGGATTCCCATCCGCAAGCGAGGAAGTCGCCGATCGGGTTCTCGACGGACGGGTGCTTCTGATCATCCCACTAGATGCGCAGGATCAGCCGGCGCCACGGCTTGATCGGTGTCATGCAGATTTGCTGGATGGCCCCCGGGCCTTCGATATCGGCCAGATCGAACCCGCCGTGGGCCGGCACCACCACAGACGGGGAGACGTTGCAACCCGGGCCCAGATCCCGGGACGCCCGGCGCCCGTGCCCCCTGTGGCTCGGCGCCCCCGCTCGGGGATCCGTCGAAGTTCTCTGGGCTTATGGACCGCGTCTTGGCATCGGAGAGGACGAGAGGTTGCCGATGTGCATCCCCAAGCCGCTAAATGTCGTGTGTGGCTCTCTCCTGGAAGCGTGTCTTAACTCCCACGCCGTCGACGGCCCAGGGCGGTGGCGGCTGGGACCTGGAAGGCGCTGGGTAGAACACTGTAGATCTGCGGGCGTAAACCGTCGAGGCCGACCATCGGGATCCTCTTCTAGATTTCGCAGTCCGTCTAGACCCAGTTTTGGTGAGCTACGAACGAAACTCTTCCCCGGATCCAGTTTGAAGACGGAACAACTACCGAACCGAGCGTAGGCGTTCCATCCGGGCTGGCACTCGACGAGAACCGGGCTGCCTTGAACCATGACCGTCCCACCGCTGCTGTTGGACGCCTGCGATGCGGTGGTCACAACGGAGACTGAGTCCCCGGGCTCGAGTGCAGCCGGGGATGGTCGAGGCCGCGGAGGATGTGCTGTCGCGCCCCAGCGACACGGGCCGTTGACGAGGACGCCACTTTTTCGACGACCTCGCAGTGCGGTGTAGTAGAACACGCCTCATCCGCGACAGCGGCGTGGGGACATCTAGCTCCAGTCATGGTCCTCTGCAGGGAGTGCGGGTCGTCGACCTCACCGACTCATCGGCGCGCCTCGCCGGCAAACTGCTGGCAGAGATGGGCGCCGAAGTGGTCCGCCTGCGTCCTGGCGAGGCCGGCTTGCCGATGAGCAAGGTGGCCGGTGGTCTGCTGGACTGGTGGTACGAAGGCGGTACTCGCCGGCTGCCGCTCGACGTCGAGCGAGCCGCGGACCGTGAAGGGGTACGTGCGCTGCTGTCACGCGCCGAGGTGTTCATCGACAGCGCACCCGCGGGCCGCCTGGCCCGGCTCGGGCTCGGCTACTCCCAGTTGGCCGAGGCCAATCCGGCGTTGGTCCAGGTCTCGGTGACGCCGTTCGGCGCCGAGGGGCCCCGCGCTCAGTGGCAGGGGAGCGATCTCGTGATGGCGGCTGCGGGAGGCATCCTGTCGGTGAACGGGTACCCCGACGAGCCGGTGTCGATGTGGGGACGCCAGATGGACAACATCGGCGGCTTCTATGCAGCCATCTGTGCGCTGGCTGGTCTGGTGGGGGCCAGGTCAACCGGTCGCGGCACGCACTTCGACCTGTCGCACCAGCAGGCGGTCGTGTCGTGCTGCGAGCACGTTTTGATGTTCTGGTGGTGGCCGGACTATTTCGCGCCCATCGGCGCGCCGATCGCCGCCCGTCAGGGCTCGCTGAACTGGATACGCGCCTACGAGGTGGTCCCGTGCGCGCGCGGCCACTGCATGGTGTCGCCCAGCGCGAGCGGCGTGCCCGCGCTGATCGCCTGGATGGCCGACCGCGGACATGCGCCGGTGCTGCCCGACGACCCTCGGGAGATGGCGTCTCCGGCTGCGGTGGCTTCGTTCATGGCCGCCTTGCGCGACTTCGCGCTCGAGTTCGACGCCACCGAAGTGTTCCTTGGCGGGCAGGCCCGCCACGTGCCGTTCGGTGAGGTGCTGCCGGTGCCGCTGGCGGCCGAGTGCCCCCAGCACCTCGCCCGTGGATTTTTCCGACCGGTCGCAGGAGCCGAGGACCGCGTCGAGGTGCCTGGTCCTCTGGCCCGGTTCAGCGCCACTCCATGCCCCCCTCCGGCACCGCCTGGATCCGAGGCGATGACCGCCGCCGACGAGGTCCTGGAACGCTGGTCAACGCCGGCGTCCGGGGGTTCCCCCGGACGTTCATCTACCGGGTCGCTACCGCTAGCCGGTGTGCGCATCGTCGACTTCACCCATGTGCTGGCCGGCCCGTTCGCGACCCGTGTCCTCGCCGATCTTGGCGCTGACGTGATCAAAGTGCAGACCGAGCGCCGCGCCCGCGGTCCGTACGCGAACGACTTTCCCTACAACGTGATGTGGAACCGATCGAAGCGCTCGATCACGCTGAACATGACCGACGAGCGGGCGTTGACCGTGCTGCAGCGTCTGGTCGAGCAGGCCGACGTCGTGATCGAGAACTTCTCCGCCGGGGTGCTCGACCAGTGGGGAGCTGGGTGGGCCCAGCTGTCGTCGTGGAATGACCAGGTGGTCTACGTGTCGATGCAGGGCGCCGGCGTCGACGGGCCGTGGCGTGACTACGTCACGTTCGCTCCGACCGTCCATGCTTTGTCCGGCCTGACCGCGCTGACCGGACCAGACGGCCGCTCGGACTGCGGGCCAGGGGTGTCGATCAACGACTTCGCCAGCGGCCTCGCCGCTGCGGTCGTCGTGCTCGCAGCGCTCGAGGCGCGGCGCCGCACCGGCCGGGGCCAGCACATCGACGTGTCCCAGCTGGAGATTGCCAGCTATCTCATCGGCCCGGCGCTGTTGGACTGGCGCGCCAACCGGCGGGAGGCAGCGGCCGCGGGGACGCGAGACGCCTTCACGGACCCCGTTCCCAACGACGTCGTACACGCTGGCGACGGGGGCTGGCTAGCGATGACGGCTCGAGACGACGACGACTGGCGAAGGCTCGCCCCCATCGTGGACGCGCCCGCCGGTCTGGAAACCGTCGAGAGCCGCCGGCGCCGTCGCGACGAGGTGCGCGATCTCCTCGCCACGTGGGCATCCGGCCGCCCGGCGCCAGCAGCTGCTGAGATCCTGCAAGCCGCCGGCGTTCCCGCCTCAGCCGTGCAGAACGCCGTACACCTCACCGAGCAGGACCCGCAGTTGCGCCACCGCGACTGGCTTGTCCACATGGACAGCGGCATCTGCGGCACGCAGCACACCGACCGCTTCCCGGCGATCCTTCGCGACGCTGACGGCTCGGAACTCGCCCCCACCTACCGACCATCGCCCTATCTCGGCGAGCATAACTTCGACGTATACCCGCAGCTCCTCGGCCTCGACGAGGGCGAGGTCAGCGAGCGAATGGGCGACGGCCTGTTCACCTGAGTCAAGGATCGACGCCATGGTGTCGGTTGAGCGCACGCCGGTCCTTGCGCTTGGCTCCCCGACATTCTGATCGTCTCACCACCGTAATCGACCGCCGCGTGCCTCATCCCCGCCCAGGGCAGACGATTGGTCAACCTGAACCGCCCCGCCAGCTGGCTAGCCAGTTACCTCGACTGGAATACCACACCCACTTGGCCGACGACGCAATGGGAATGATGTGTCGCGAATCGCTGCGTCAGAGCGTCAACGGTTCGAAGTCGGCGACCCTCTGGGGATCGGCGTGCCAGACATCCGAGACATCGACATAGACCTCGATCATGTTGCCATCCGGGTCCGAGAAGTAGACGCTCTTGGTGACGGTGTGGTCGGCAATCATCCCGATGGGCACGCCCCGGGACTCCAGGTAGTTCTTGGCGTCAGTAAGGTCCTCGATCGTCTCGCCCACCTTAAATGCGACGTGGAACAGGCCCGGAGCATTTGGGGCGGCGTCGGGTCCGCCGTCGCCGACAGCCAGGATGGCAAAGTCGTGGTGATTACCCAAGGAGAAGAACGTCATCGGCGGTTCGTCACGGCGAGCGACGACGGACAAGCCGAGCAGCCCTCCATAGAACCCCTCGGCTCTGTTCCGGTCGCGGACCTTGATCACCACATGGCCGAGTTCCTGGATCTTCATCAACCTACCCCCTTATTCGAAGCCGGTTGGATATCCTACCGCATCGTTCGGCGACGCCATATCCACCTGTGTGCATCAGGTAGTCCGGCACGCTCTCGCTTGGAGCGGGGAGGTTGCTCAGGCTTGGGGGCGCGGCCCGGCCGTTGCACGCCGACGGTGTAACAGGCCACACTGATTCGCCGTGTGGTTGATATTCGGGTCCCGATGTTGATACCCCCATATAGACCCCGGAGGTGGGGACACTCGGAGGTCTGGCGCCGAGGGCTCCCACGACGCCGGGCCCGGTTAAAGGGCGACACCGACGGCGTGCTGCACGAACCCCGACACGCTCGAGGCGGTACCGCCATGACCCGAACGACGCTGGCCAGCCGGCTCAGACCAACGGTAGGTAAGACACCCCGGACCTGCCCATGGATTGATCTCTTTCTCCTTGCTCTTGGCTCTGTGCTGAGAGACCAATCTTGGCCATCTATGGGGCATCTACGCCCGGTCGTGCGCCGCCAGTCAGGAGCGCCGTCAGAGGTGCCCCCTCGAAGAAAAGGGCTGCTCAGAAAGGGTGCGCGACAGTCAATCACCGTCGGCCGAGGTGTGTCCGGTGGCCGGGACACGGCCCGGATTACGACGATGATCTCGTCGGGATGGGGTATTCAGGACCAGGGACACCGTTGCGAGCAGCCCGGGTCTCGGCCCCCGCTCAACTCCTGACTCCCGGCCGTGCCACCCTCACATCAGTGAGTCTCGTCCGGCATGGGCGGGCCACTGAAAAGGACGCCTGTGCTGGTCAGGTACTCCACCCGGCTATCCGGATATCCAAGCACTTTGGTGAGAACATGTGCGTTGTCGGCACCGAGGGCGGCAGTGCCGCGGAGTGGGATCGAGTCCCCTTCGTGGACGTGGATGGGAAACCCGGGGAACTGCCGCCACCCCACATCGACCTGGTCCCACTCGACCATAAACCCCCGGCTCGCGATGTGTGGGTCGTGGACCACCTCCTTGTTGGTCATCACGGCCGCTGCTCGTACACCATGGGCCTGCAGGATCTGCATCGCGTCATGCTTGGTCCGAACCGCAGTCCACCCCTCAATCCAGCCGTCAATGTCATCGGCGATCTGAATTCGCCGCTCGCGTGAGGCGTCGGCCGCCGACCGACCGTCACCGCCGATGACGTGACACAGAGCCCGCCACTCAGTGTCCGACTCGACGCTGATAGCGACCCATTCGTCGGTCCCGGTGCAGCGGTAGACGCCCTGGGGGGCGGCGGTGGCCGAACGGTTCCCCCGTCGCGGTGGTGCTTCGCCGGTCACGGAAGCGCGGAGGAAGTGTTCACCACCGTAGCTTGAGTAGGTCTCGAGCTGCGAGACATCGACTGCCATTCCGTGGCCCAACTGGTGGCGGAGTCGCAGAGCCCCGAGCGTGGCCACTACCCCGTGAAGCCCCCCGATGGCGTCTGGCAGCGCCACTCCCATTTTCATGGGGCCGCCGCCCTCGTAGCCGGTCGCGGCGGCGAGTCCCGAATGACCTTCCAGGATCGGGCCCCAAGACCGCCGGGGAGCTGCGGGACCGGTCAGTCCGTACCCGGTCAGTTGCACGGTCACGATCATGGGATTGTGTTTGGCGAGCTGGTCGTGGTCGATGCCGAGGTGGCTCTGGCCCTCCGGGCTGAAGTTGCTGATCACGACGTCGCTCACACGGACCAAGTCGAGGAAGACCTCCCGCGCTTGTGGGTGTTTCATGTCCATGCAAACACTGAGTTTGTTCCTGTTGTACAGATTGTTGTGGCCGTTGCGGTTCCAGGGTCGATCGCCGGGGTCGGCGTCAGGGAACGTTCCAGCTCGCAAGGCCGGGCCCGGTAACTGGCCCCATGACCAGGCCGCAAGCTCGGCTGCCAGCTGCGAACGGTTCGCCCCGGTCATGGCCGGCCCCCGAGAAGCGGGCCCCTCGATGTGAACCACCTCCGCGCCGAGGTCACCAAGATAGGCGCCCGCGAACGGCCCGGCCCATCCGATGGTGAGCTCGAGCACGCGAATGCCTTCAAGAAACACAACGCCCTCCTGGTTGTCCGGTCCGGCGGTCCGCCAACGCTTCATTGATCTCAGCCTCTGACAGCCCGATCTCACGTAAGATCTGAACGCTGTGCTCTCCCGTTCGTGGGGCCCGGCGGAAGGGTGATTCGCCTTCCAGGCGGAACGATCGCTCGGGAACCCTCGCCTGAGGTCCGAGGTGCGAGAGGGGCGCCCAGAAGCCGCGTTCCTCCAGCTGCTCGTCCAGCAGCGTCTCCACCGCGCTCGAGGATGGGTCCCGTCGGCACCCTGTGCGCTTGCATGCGCGCCACGACTTCGGTAACCGAGAGCGCCTCCAGGATCGGGCAAATGGTGGCGTCGATCTCATCGGCGTGGTCGAAGCGATCGCCGCCGGTCTCGTAGCGTTTGTCGAGGAGGAACTCCGGGCGGTCTATAGCAAGACAGAAGCCTTCCCATTGAAGCGGGCTGGCAACCCCGATGCATACCCAGCCGTCCGAACAGCGGAAGAAACTATAGGGGTAGAGAAACTCCGCCATCCGGTTTCCCCAACGGCGCATGACGTAGCCTTGATGGGTATAGATGATGAGGGACCACTGGTGGATGCTCGCCATGGCTTCCATCCGCCCGATGTCCAAAAGTCGCCCCTCGCCCGTCCGTTCGACGCGGTGCAAGGCGGCCAGAGCACCGATGGCGGCCATGGTGCCGGCCGCATAGCCCGACCAGGGGCCGCCGGCCTGCAAGGGCTCGCGGTCCGGGTCGCCGGTGATCGACAAGTGACCGCTCGCGGCCAGGTCGATAAACTCATTGCCCAAGTAGCTGCTATATGGACCAGTAAGCCCGAATGGTGACAGCACGACATAGATGAGTCCGGGGTTCAGGTGTCGGAGCTTCTCGTACTTCGAGAACACCGGCTTGGGGTCGCCTTCGTGGTGTTCCACCACGATGTCCGCCTGGCGATAGAGCCTTTCCATCGCCTGGACGCCGACCGCGGTGTCAGCATCGATAGCCAGGCTGGACTTGTAACAGCCCAGATACTCGTCCAAAGCGCTCAGGGTTTCAGGCGCGGTGCCGTTAGTGAGCGGAGACGGGACCTCGGTTTCGACCCGAATGACCTCGGCGCCCATCATGGCCAGCAGTCGGCCACAGTAGCCTCCTGCCACGCTCGACCCGAACTCCAGTACCCGAGGCATCACCGACATCCAAGTGTCTCCCTCCTGGTCATGGCGCGACCGTTGATGTGCCAACAAGAAGGATGCTCGTTACCCGGCTACGGGTAGACGAAAGGAGGGACACTGCTGCGGGACTTGTTCGCAGCAGCGGTCGACAGAACCTAACTGGGCCACGGCGTCCAGGGTAGCCTGGAGGTTCCTCTCCAGCGAGATCACGGCGAGCATAGGGGTGGTGACACCCGCGTCGACGTCTTTGCGGCATGGACCTGGTCAGATAGACGCGGCAAGTGGCCACAGATCAGTTCGCTGGCCGGCACCGCGAGCTGACGGTCATGGGTTGCTGACTACGAGGGGCTCTTTCAGCCTGGAATGAACCATCGGGGTTGGCCGATTCGTAAAAGTGGCCTCGGGCGCCGTTGTAGGAACCGGTGCCTCCGATGATCTCTCCGTTTGCGCTGGTCAGCGGTCCGGTCCGATGGCCACTGGAAGGTGTAACTCACCCGGAGCTGGTCGCCTCCGACGAACACGGCAACGCTCAGCGGTTGACAAGACACGCCTGGGACTCCCGGCTACGCCCGTGACCCCATCACGGCCCAGGGCATCTGCGACGCGTTCCACGACGCCGAGCGGTGCGCCGCCGCCCTCAACGACACGCTCCGCGGGGGTTGCAGCTTGGAGGAGGCGATGGCTGACTGCCACCAAGCCCGCGAGTAGCCGGGGTCCTTCCCATCCATCAGTTCATGACGGCCCTCCTTCTCCTCCAGGCCGTCCGGACGGCCGGTACTCACTTGGGCCTGTTGCGGCTCTCGGCCAACCTCCGTTGAGTCAGGCTGTGGGAGCTGTAGCAAGCAGGGTCGAGTCTCACCATGGCCCAGAACGGCTCGACATCGGCCGAGGTTGGGGAGTGCTACGGGGCGATAGCCTCGGATGGCACGGCGCCATTAGCGGTGGTGTCGTGTTCGACTGCCCCGCTGTGGATACCGGCGCGGAGCGCTTCGAGGACGGCCATGGACTGGCCGACCAGGCCCGAGACGGTTTGGTTGTACCCCTCCGCACCGTTGAGAACGGTGATGTTGGCTCGGGCCAGACCGTCGCTGGTGCCCCGAATCACTTCGGGAAGCATGGCGATGAGTTGCTGGTCGAGGGCAACCCGGTCGTTCGCCGCGGCGGCTTCGGCCCGTACCCTCGTGGCCCCGGCTTCGGCCGTGGCGAGGACCTTGATCCGCTCGGCCTCGGCCTCCGCCGGGCGGACCACCTCAGCAAGGAGCTGCTGCTGGCGAAGCTCGGCGTTGCGTTCGGCCACCTTCGCCTGTTCGGCGAGGACCTCCTGCTGCGCCCGGGCCGCAGCCAACGGACCTGACTGAGCTGCCTTCGCCTGGGCGGCCTCTACTTCGGCGTCGTACTGGGCCCGGGCAATGGACGTTCGGCGGGCGTACTCGGCCTGATTGCGGTCCGACTCCTGGCGGGCCTGAGCAGCGGCCTGATCGGCGGCCGACTGAGCGATGGCCGCCGTCTGGTTGACCGCGGCCACGTGAGGCTGACTGAGGGCCTTGATGTAGCCCGAGCCTTGATCGTCGATCGATTCGATCTGCAGCGAGTCAACCACCAGACCCAGCGTGGCCATCTCGGGCTTCGACTGATCGAGGACTTCCGCGGCGAGCTTCTGGCGCTCACGGATGAGATCCTCGACGGTCATCGACCCAACGATAGACCGGAGATGTCCGGCAAAGATTCGCCCGGTCAGCCGGGTCATCTGATCCTCGTCGGCCAGGAAGCGGGTGGCCGCGTTCGTGATCGACTCGTAATCGTTGCCAACTTTGAAGGCAATGACCGCCTTCACGGCCAGGGTTATTCCCTGCTGGGTCACGCACGGTTCCAGTACCTCGGCCTCCTGCATCGACAAGGTAAGAAACGACACTTTGGACCGAAGCGGCAAAACGAAGGCCCCATGGCCTTTCACGATCTTGAACGGCGCGGCGTCACTGCGGCCCTTAGCTCCGCTAATCAACATCGCCTCGTCCGGCGAAGGAATATGCCAACCAAACATAACCGGACGCTCCTCAGCCAGACCAAAGATCAAAGGACACGAATGCGGTTGGAGTTCCCATTGGAACCCCCTATCTGCCCCCGAAAAAGCGAGGACTCTGCGTCCGAGGTGGACTGGTTAATATTCTAGACCCATCTTCGCGAGTACCGGTGGCGGCCGAACCGACTCGAGAACAGGCTCCGATATGCGCAACCATCCTCGGACACCAGGTGCCCGCAGAGGATGGACCGCTGCCACCACGATCGTCGGTCGGGCGGAGCCGGATCCCACCTGTTCGTGACAATGATGGACGCCGAGGCCGGTACCTACCGCTACCACCAGCTCATCAAAGAAGTCGTCCGAGCCGAGCTCCACGGTCGTGACCCCGTTCTGGAGCGCCAGTTGCAGACGACCGCCGCCGACTACCTGGCTCGGGCTGGGCAGCGACCGGCATCGTCCGCCTCGGCGACTGGCTCGTCGGGGTCGACGTGGTGCCATGTGCTGCCACGCCTACCTCCGTTCGGCCAAGCTCGCCAGCTCGCTGATACTGTGGCCTCCGCCCAGTCGAGTCCGGCTGTCTCGCAGGTGCGATGCCCTGGGGTCATCAGCGACGCCGCCCGGGCCCAGGGGGCCCTGCACGAGGCCGAAGCGTTGAGCGACCAGGCCCTGACAGCCGGTGCCGGGCTCGGCTTCGGACGCTACTACTTCGCCATCTCCGGCCCGCGCACCGTGGCGCTGCTGGCCCTGGAGCGCCACGACCTGGCGGCTGCCGCCGAGGTGAACGAACGTATCCTGGGCATGCTCGGCGGTGGGCGCCCGGCCTTCGACTACCTGGCCCAACTGGACGGGGCTCGGGTCTGGGCGGCGGGCGGCAAACTCGACGAAGCCCTCACCTCGCTGCCGGCGGCGCGGCTGGCCCTGCGCAGCCCGCACCACGTGGCCAAGGAGTGGGCCGACCGCTACGCCGGCGTCTTCGATAACGGCTGGGACGCCTATCGCGTAGGGTCTTCGCCCGTCAGAAAGGAGCTGGGCGTGGTCCCCGCCGCCGCCGAGCTGTCGGGCCACGATCCGGACGTGCCCGAGTGGGAGTCGCTCGCGCCCGGCACCCTGACCGAACTCGATCATCGGGGGTGGGAGTTGTACCATGTGGGCGAGGATTTCGCCGAGAACCACAATGTGGCCGCCGAGCATCGCGACAAGCTCATCGAAATGATCGCCACCTGGTACGTCGAGGCCGGCCGCTACGACGTGCTACCCGTCGACGGCAGCGGCCTGGTGCGACTCATGGAGAGAAACCGGTAAGTGGCCGCACGACGCGACCGTGACGTGTACTTCCCGCACATCCGGACCGTCCCGTTCTGCGCCGCCCCCGCGAGTCCTCAACCGCCCGCACAGCATGACCGCCGACGTGGACCTCCCCGACGGCGGCGCCGAGGGGGTGCTCCTCTGCCAGGCCACCGCCGCCGGTGGCTACTCCTTCTACGTGCAAGCCGCCAGGCTGCGCTACGTCCACAACTACTCAGGGAGACAGCTGTATCGGTCACCTCGGCCGAGCCCGTCTCAACCGGTAAGCACCGGCTCCGGTTCGAGTTCGAGCCGACCGGCGACATCGAAATCATGCACGTCCGAGGCGCCCGCGGACACTCTCAGCTCTACATCGACGACAATCTGGTTGGCCAAGAAGACGTCCCGATGACCACGCCCATCGCCTTCAATCCGGGCGCGCTGACCTGCGGCGCCAACCCTGAGTCACCCGTCACCCCCGACCACAAGCCACCCGTCATGCTCACAGGCACGTTGCACCGAGTGACCGTAGACTTGAGCGGCGACCTGATAAGAGACGACGAAGCAGAGATGCGTCTGCACCCGATCCGCCAGTAAACCAAGGCGGGCGCCACCCGAAACGAACTCTCCGGCAGATTTCTCACGCCCGAGACAAATGAGGAAGGACAGCAATGGCTGATGTTGATGTTGATAAGCTGGGTCCGGTAGACTACCTGGTCGTCGAGTTCCCCCCAGGTGCCTCCCATTTCACCGGCGAGATGGCGAAGGAACTGGCCAAGCTGGTCGAGTCGGGAACCATCCGCCTACTCGACCTCGTCATCCTGGCCAAGGACGCCGACGGAGCAATCGAGGCCATGGAAATAGATGACCTCGAGCAACTCGACGAGCTGCGCACCGCAGAAACCCAGCTCGCCGAGCTGCTCGCCGCAGAGGACATCACCCACCTGGCCGCGGCCATGGAACCAGGAACAACGGCCGGCGTGCTGGTATGGGAGAACACCTGGGCGGCGCCGTTCGCCTCCGCCGCCCGCCGATCCGGCGGCCAGCTCATCGCCAACGGACGGATCCCAATCCAGGCCATCCTCGCCTCACTCGAGGCCGACGAAGAAGGAGACTGACATGCCACTCCGACCCGCACGCGCAGCCCGGCGCGGCGTCATCGGCGCCCCCGTCGCGCGCACCGCAGCAGTCGTTGGAACCGCAGCCGTCGTCGCTCACGGCGTCAACCGTCGCAGCGACCGGCGGGAGGACCGACGCGACGACAGACGCGACCGGCGCTGACGCTAACCGTCGCGGGCTGAGGGCTAGGCGGCTGCCAAAACCTGGCCCCGAGTTTGACCACCATCGACGGCATCCTCGCCGTCGCGCTGCTGATTGGCCCATCCTCAACACTGCTGCCGGCTGGTGCTGGGCTGACCCGGCCGCGGCCTACCTTCCCGACGTTCTCGGCCGATCAATCGGGGACGACGAGTTGCAAGGCGAGCGCGACCCGAGTGAGTTCGAGGCGGGAGCTCACACCAAGCTTCTTGAAGATCGATCGAAGGTGAGAGTCCACCGTGTAAGCGGAAATAAACAGTCGCTCCGCTATTTGCTTGTTCGTGAATCCGTCTACGACCAACTCAGCCACGCCTTGCTCGGCCCGTGTCAAGCCCGTCCGTCGCGGCCTACGGCCGTTGGAAGAGTCAACCACTTCAACCTCGAGGTTTGCGGCTGCTCGTAGTTCCAACATGATCCCGATCGGATCTCCGCCGTCGACCACTTTCTCGCAACGAATGAGCAGGTGTCGACCGGTGCTCAGGGTGATCTCTTGAAATCCCAGTCGGCCTTCCGACACTATCCGTTGCGCATCGTCTCGGAGGAGCTCCTCGTCTGCGTGATCGACGAACCGGCTTGCGGCCGCATTCGAGAGCGTCGTTCTCGGGCCCACGAAGACGACGGGGCCCCGGACGCTGCGTTGCTTCCGGAGGAACTTCTGCAACACCAGCTTCTCTCGTACGTTCGATTCGTCGATGAGACGCTGCTCGATCATTCGGGCTACACGAAGAGCCGTCAGCAACATGAGCGGGTGCGCATCTGGAGCCGGACAGGTCAGGTCGACGACGCCGAGTATCCGGCCGCTTTTAGGGTCCAGAACAGGTGCGCCGGCGCATGCGAAACCGGTGAAGACATCCGAGAAGTGCTCGGAACCTTCGACGAGGAAAGATTTGCCTTCAGCGATCGCCGAGCCGATGCCGTTCGTACCGACCGCCTCTTCGGCGAAGACGAAGCCGGGGGCGAATTCGAGGCGGTCGAGAGGCGCGGTCAAGGCCCGGTCGGTCTCACGGCGATCTAGCACCTGGGCATGGCTGTCAGCGACGACCACGGTCATTTTCACCGTACCCAGGTCATCTACGAGCTCGTCTACCACCGGTCGTGACACGCGAAGGAGGAGAGCTTCACGGTCGATCTCGTCGATCCAAGGGACGTGATGATGCTGCGGATCTAAGCCCGCGTCGTTGGACCTCCGCCATGAGATACTGATCTCCTCTCGAGGAGAAGATCGCAACCCCCGCGATTCGGCCAGGTCTGATAACGGTCGGGTCAGGCGGGAAGAGTCGACATCAGGCAAAGGAGCGTCCTGGCCGGCTGCCCACGGTGGCAATGTATCGCAACGCAGGTAGGTATCGCCTGGTGTCGTACGACTCCGGTCGAGGCTCGACGTGACGGCGAGCAACCAGCGTATGTTCCGGCGTGCAACTCAGTAGGATGACACCAAAGGACATCACTTAGCCTCGGCCCAATCGACCTGATGGCAGCCGAGACGGTCGGGAGTTCACTACTGGGATCGTACCGGTGCAGGCGGTCGCGCCGGGCGAGGGGTGTGCGGCGAAGTGGCGGTCGCCCCCCCGAGTGGACCCGAGTTTGGCCGATGAGGACTCTCTCCCACGAGATCACGTCGTGGTCCGTCTGGCGGACCCTTGGCGTACTTCGGCCTCTACCACTCGGTCGGACGCCTTCCGAATACCGCGCACGTGGGATATGCACCCGGACCGGACAGGCGCATATTGAAGGAACGCACGGCCAGGCGCAGTGCCGCGACCGAGACCAGAGAGGATCCATGTTCCCGCTCATTGTCGACGACTCCGAGCGTCGTGGCGGCCTCCCGACGCCACTCAAGTCCTAGCGCGACCCGGCGCTCGGCACGCCGTCCCAACGACGGTGCGGTCAAATCAGAAGGAGAAACGATGAAGAGCAAGGTCATCTGGCGTATCTCAGCCGTGTGCGCTGCCGCACTCTCGGTTGTAGTCGCATCGCTGTTGGTGGTGCCCGTCTTCGCTAGCGCACAAGTGCGGCATGTCTCACCAGAACGGGCTGATGGCCCCAAGCCGACCATCGTGCTCGAGCATGGAGGTTTTGCCGACGGGTCCAGCTGGGACCAAGTGATCTCGATACTGCAGCGGGAGGGGTATACGGTCAACGCGCCGCCGAACCCACTGAAGGGACTTGCATCGGACTCGGCCTATCTCGCCAGTTATCTGAAGACAATTTCTGGTCCGATCATCCTGGTGGGGCACTCCTACGGTGGAATGGTTATCACAAACGCCGCCATCGGGAACCCGAACGTCAAGGGACTCGTTTACGCCGACGCCTTCGAGCCCGCCGCGGGCGAGACGGTCCAGCAGCTCACGTTCGCACAGCCCGGGTCCTGCTTGGCAGGAGGCGGCAACCTGAACAACGTGGTCAACTTCGTGGTCAACCCGTCGCAACCGGCAGGTGACTACGACCTGTACCTGAAGACTTCCCCCGGTACGGACTATTCCGGCTTCGACTCGTGCTTCGCGACCGACGTTCCGACGCAGGTGGCGAACGTGCTGGCAGCGACGCAACGCCCGATCGCACTCGGCGCCTTCACGGCTCCCTCTGGACCTCCTGCGTGGGAGAATATTCCGTCTTGGGCCGTGATCGGCACTGACGACCAGGTTATTCCGCCGGCCGAGCTGACCTTCATGGCTCAGCGTGCGCACTCGCAGATCACCCATGTGAAAGCAGGTCACCTGTCGATGATCAGGCGACCATGGGCAGTGGCCAACGTGATCAACCAGGCCGTGCGGTCCACGTCATAACGGTGGCGTCCGGAGCGGTGTCGCGGCGGACCCTGCCAGCGCCGGTCCTCCGAGATGCCGGCACCACTGAACCAGTCTGCTTCCGGTTGCCTTCGGTGACCTGAGTCCTCGGTGACATATCGAATCGTGGTGTACGACGAAAGAGAAAGGAAAACGAAAATGGAGTCAAGCAAATCAGCAACTTCGGTCGTCCTCATCCATGGAGCATGGGCGGAAGGCTCTTGCTGGAGCGCCGTCATCGAGCAACTACAGGCCGAGGGCTACCAGGTCACGGCCCCCCAGTTTCCACTGACCTCTCTGGCCGACGACGTCGCCCGGCTCCGCCAGGTGCTGGCCCTCCAGGATGGCCCGACCGTCCTCGTCGGGCACTCCTACGGTGGTCAGATCATGACAGCACTGGGGGCGGACGCACCGAACGTCGTCGCTCTGGTCTACATCGCCGCCTTCGGGCTGGACGAAGGAGAGTCACTCGGTGCCCTCCTGGGGCAGGGCCCTCCAACCCCGGCGCTGGCCCACCAGTTCGTCGACGAGAGAGGCTTCGTCTGGCTGTCACAGGACGACTTCGTGAATCACTTCGCGGCTGATGTCGATCCAGTCCAGGCCAAAGTCCTTTATGCCGTTCAGCAGCCCTTAGCCGCTGCCGCATTCGGCGAACTTATGGGCGTCCCGGCCTGGAAGTCTCTGCCTTCGTGGTATCTGGTCGCCACCGACGATGAGGCCCTTCCACCCGACGCCGAGCGGCAGTTCGCCAAGCGCATGGGTGCAACCGTCGTCGAAGTGCCGTCGAGCCACCTGGCGATGGTCTCGCATCCAGGGGACGTAGCGAAGCTCACCGAGGCTGCCATTGAAGCCCGCCAGCCCACCGGGTGATCACCGGTGCACGACATTGTCGTATTGGACTCCCCGAGCAATGACACCGGCGGCGGTGCAACGAGGCGCCGCGCGTCTCTCCCGACCACTGATCAGGTGATCTGTGAGGCCCTGCGGCTGGCCCTTGTCGCAACGCAGCTGCGAGTGGCCTGGCATGCCGGAGCAATGACCGCTGAAGGAGCGATGCAGCTCCTGGACCAAGCCCTTCGTGAGATATGCGTTCGCAACGGACAGGAAGCCAACCCGACGGAGAGGACTGACTCGTCTCCGAGCTATCGAACAACTTAATGAGTTCAAGAATAGGAGAAGCCTCATGACAATCACCACACAACTCACATGGGAGGTGTTCGTATCACCGCTCGAGTTAACTGTCGTTGACGGTCGCAGCGCCGGACCCGCCCTACCCGGGTTCTACGACCTGCCGCCTGGCGTCCAATACGAAACGTGGTCGCCCATCTCGTCGACGCTCATCACTGGCGAGCGCGACGCGGTGCTCATTGACCCGCTAATGACAACGACTCAGGCACGAGTCCTCGCCGGTTGGATAGCCCACACCGGAAAGAACCTCACCACCATCTACGTGACTCACGGGCACGGCGATCATCACTTTGGGCTCAGCGTGATCCTTGACCGCTTCCCTGGGGCTCGAGCGGTAGCCGCTCCCGCGGTCGTAGAGCGCATGCGAGAGTCAGTTGACACAGAGGCCGTAGCGTCGTTTTGGGCCGAGCTGTTGCCCGGTCAAATCCCCGAGCGGCTCGTTGTCGCCGAACCGCTGAAAGATGGGGGGTTCGAACTCGAAGGCCACGACCTCGTGGTTATGGAACTGGGCCACACCGATACCGACGACACCTCCTGTCTACACGTCCCGGATATTGGCCTCGTGGTGGCCGGTGATGCGGTGTACAACGACGTACACCTCTACCTCGCTGAGTCCGATCCGGACCGCCGGAATGCGTGGATCTCAGCCATAGACCGGATTGAGGCGCTCGAGCCCCGCGCCGTGATTTCGGGCCACAAACGCGCCGGCCGGGCCGACGATCCGCACACCCTCGAAGAGACTCGCCAGTACATCCGCGATTTCGATCGTATCGATGCCACGACGACAACCGCACGCGTGCTGTACGACCAGATGCTCGCCATCTATTCGGACCGCGTGAACCCCGGCGTGCTGTGGATCTCGGCGCGGGCAGTCAAGCCATGACCGGGCCCCCGGCGACGGCTTCGCAGCTCGGCACTCCGAGCCAGTTCACACCCCTAAAGATGATTCCTTGCACGAATTCACGACCGCGGACCTCATCGGTCTCCGCGGGAAGGAAGTCTCCATGAGCGCACCAATTTCTCGGAATCGCTCGCTCCAATCGCTCAAGGAGGCGGCCGGCTGGCCGGGCGCAGACAGGAACACGTTGGTGGCACTGGCCACTGCGCTGGTCGCGGCGCGGGCCAACGCGGAGGGGAGTAGTTACTTTCAGGACCTGTCCGAGCGCAACCCTGGCGATGCCACCGCCCAGGCTCTGGCCGGCTTCTTCCAGGTGCGCTCCGGCGGCCACGATGTGGACGAGGCGATAACTAAGCTGGACAAGGCCGCCACCATGGATTTGGGACTGCCACAATACTTCCGCGGCCTGGCTCTGGCGGAGCTACTGCCCGACGGTGGCCCGTCCGAGGTGGAGGTGGCCGCGGCTGATACGGGGCGGGCGGACCAGGTGATCGCCGACCTCGAGTTCGTGCTGGCGGTACGTGATCAGCTCCCGGTGTTCCTGCTCCGCGCCGCCTACCAGGGCCTGGCGCAGGGCTACCTGGTGCTCGGGAAGAAGGAGCAGGCCGCAGCAGCGCGGCGACGGTCAGGCCTCGACCTGGCTACGACGGGCCGGCAGCCGATGTTCACGAGTTTCTCGGTGAACGCCCGGGATGGAATGCGGTTGTCCACTCCGAGCGCCCTCAGTCCTGCGCCGGGTGTGCACGTCGCCCAGTCCTATGATTTTGGCGACTTCGCGTTCATCGAGACAACGTCGGGAGTCGTCGCCATCGACGCCGGTACCAGCCCCGACCGCGTGCTGGCCGCGTTGGCCGATCTTGGCCTGAAGGACGCGGCCGTCAGTCACCTCATCCTCACGCACGCTCATCTCGACCACGTCGGGGGGACCGCAGCCCTGCGTGGCCCGGACACCCACGTCATCGCGGCTTCAGGATTCCCGGCCGAAGCGGAGCGGCAGCGCCAATGGAGCGTCCCGCGCTACTACACCGGAACCCGTGCCAGCCCGGCCTCCGACGTGAAGCCGGACCGGCTGATCGGCGAACAGACCTCTCTTATCGTCGGCCACACCGAGTTCGTGCTGATTCCTGTCAGGGGTGGCGAGACGCCAGACGCCCTGATGGTGTACCTGCCCGCCAGCGGGCTGCTGTTCGTCGGGGACGTGATCATGCCCTACCTCGGCGTGCCATATACGCCCGAGGGTTCGCCGGAGGGACTGCTGGAAGCACTGCGCTACATCAACGAGCTGACACCCCGGCGGCTCATAGCGGGTCACACCACGCTGACCGACAACTTTACGATCGAGGCTCTGGCCGGCCTGGAGCCGGCTCTCACCGAGCTGCACGACTTCACGCTGAACCGGATCCGCATGAACATGCTGCTACCGTCCATCCTGGACCTTGGCTATCTGCCCGCCTCGTTGCGGGATCACCCGGCCGCGGTCGTGGCATACCTGGTCACCCGTGATTGCTTCATCGCCAGGCTCTATCACCAGCGCACCGGATACTGGCAGCCAGACGGACAAGGGCTGGACCCGCGCGGTCCGGAAGAAAGAGCGGCCGCTCTCGACCTGCTCGCCGGGGAACGGGCTGAGGCATTCGTCAAGGCCGCCGCCACGCTGGCCGGCCAGGGCGACCTAACCCTGGCCCTCGAAATCCTTGCTCCGGGCCTGCTCCGCCACCCCACGAACAGCGAGCTCGCCGAGCTCCGCCAATCGGTCCTGATACGGCTGATGGAGCAGCGCCAGCTGTCGGACCCCTTCGGTTTTCTGTATTACGCAGAACTCGCTGGCGCAGAGCTCGCCCCGGTTGGATAGTGGAGTCCTACTCAGCCGTCCGACTGTCGCCCACCCGGCTCCGGATCACCGTAGACAGGACCTTGATGCCCTCGTTCCCGCCGAGCCGGCGACACCGATTGCGAAGCCGACCATCCTCCCGCCCACCTCCACCGACAAAGGAAACAGCATGACAAGCATACCGACGTCGACCTTCGGGGGTTCCGAAACGCAACCAGTGGTCTCGCGAGTCGTGGTCACCGAGAAAGCCATGTCATGACCGCACAACGAGATCTCGAGGGGCTCCGTGCCCTCGTCACTGGGGCCACCTCCGGCATCGGCAAGGCAGTGGCCGAGGAGCTTGGCCGGCAGGGCGCCGACGTCATCGTGCATGGACGCGACGCGGCCCGCGGCCAAGCCGTCGTCGACGCGATCTTTCGCGAGGGCGGCAAAGGCCAATTCCTTGCAGGCGACCTGACCGACCTCGCCGAACTGGACAATCTCGTCTCGCAAATCGGCGCCATCGACATCCTCGTGAACAACGCCGGGTTCAGTTGGTTCGGGCCGACGGCGGATCTCGACGTGGAGACCTTCGACAGGCTCTTTGCCGCCAACGTCCGGGCGCCCTACTTTCTGGTCGCGGCGTTGGCCCCGAAGATGGCGGCCCGGGGGAGCGGCAGCATCATCAGTTTGGGAAGCATGGCGGGGCAAGTCGGACTTGCGGGCGCCGCCGCCTACGGCGCCACCAAAGCGACCCTTGCGTCGATGACGCGGTCTTGGGCTGCCGAGTTCAGCTCCGCCGGCGTCCGGGTGAACGCCATCGCCCCCGGCCCTGTCTTCACTGGAGGAGCCTCGCCGGACCGCATCGAAGGCTTGGGGGCCACTACGCTCCTCGGTCGGGCGGCGCAACCGGGCGAGATTGCCGAGGTCATCGCCTTCTTGGCATCTCCGAAGGCCAGCTATATCACTGGCGCTCTTGTCGCGGCCGACGGCGGCCGCACCGCCATCTGACGTCGGACGCACCCGGGCGATGACATCGTTCACCGAAGCGGCAGCCAGGGAGATCACCGCACCGCCGTACGAGTGGCCAACCAGAACGATCGGCCCATCAATGGTGGATGTGTATCGAACGATGGAGTCGGCGTCGAAGGCAAGGCTCCGGAGAGGGTTCATCGGCGCCCTTACCTCCACGCCTTGGGACTGAAGCTCACGTATCACCCCGGCGTACCCGAAGGCGTCCGCGAAGGCGAGGTGCACCAGGACCACAGTAGGACACGCTGCCATAGGTTGCTCCTTCAGGGTCGTCGTCGGCATTCAGCGTCACCGGCACGAGCCCTGGAAAGCATCGCTTGATCAAACGATATTTTCCGGGAAACAGGAATTGGGGATGCGAACGACATCGTGCGTTCCCCTGAGCTTGATGCCTCGACTCGATCGCGGTCAGCCGGCTGACCTCGAGATGACCGGTGAAGCCCTCAGTTGGCGGCCCGGTGGTGCTGTGCCTCGGCCGCCCTGGTCAGGGCGACGCGGGACCTAACCCCGAGCTTTTCAAAGATGTGCCTCAGATGAGTGTTGACAGTGTGGGGTGATATGAAGAGCGACTCGCCGATCTCGCGGTCGGTCTTCCCCTCCGAGGCAAGTTGGGCGACGGCCGTCTCGGCGCTTGTGAGAGCCTCCCAGCCGGTCTTGGGACGCTTCGAGGCGACGACCCGTCTGCGGACACCCAGCCGTCTCAGTCGGCCACGTACGCGCGCCGCGTCCCAGCCGGCGCCGACCTGCACCGTGATCTCGAGCGCTCGATCGAGTGCCGTCGTCGCTTCATCGTTGGCGCCTGCCTTCACCAGCAGTCGGCCGAGGTCTTCGAGCGCAGACGCCGTGGCCAGCGGACGGCTTCCATGGCCGAAGATCGATGCCGCCCTCTCCAACTCGGTAGTCGATTCCTGCGCTAGTCCCCGAGCGTGAGCTGCCCCTGCTCTGAACGAGGCCACGCTGGGGTTGAGCTCGCATCGTCGCGCCGCCCGCTCGACGACGGCCTCAACGAGCTCGTGGTCTGCCACGGCGACCGCGATCCGCACCAGTTGGGGGTCGTCGGCGATCTCGAACGGGAAGAGCGGGAAGAGCTTCAGACGATTGTCGTGACCGCCGGCGCAAAGCCAGTCGTGCGCCTCGATCGGCTTGCCTTGTGACATCGCGTGCAGGGCCAGAAACCAGGCGGCGTGGTTCTGGACGCCTGGCGCGCTTGCTCGCAGCATGATCTTTGCCATGTCGGCCACCTCATCGGCGCCTTTGTCGTCGCCGGTGTGGATTCTGAGCTTCCCGAGGGCTACCACGTTGGGCGCATCCAACATGCCGACCACGCGGTGGGCATCCGCTACGCTGTATCGGCCCTCGAGCGCTGCCGCCGCCTCGGTCAATCGGCCCGTCTGCAAGAGCTGGCGGCCTTTCAACGTCTCGAACATCCGCAAGGCCCAATCCTGGCGATCTCGCTGCGCCGCCGCGAGTCCTTCGTCAGCCAGCTGCAACGTTTCGTCGATGCGGTCAAGAGCGGCCAGGTCCGACGCCATGAATTCGGCAGCGAGTCGCTGCCTGGTGTCTTCCTGGTTTCGAACTGTCCGGCGCGCCGCCGCGGCGAGGATCTCGGTAGCTTCTTCGAAGTTGGAGGACTGGTACTGAAGGGCAGAGCGCGCAATTTCCAATGCGAACCATCCGACCCGATCACGGCTGGCGTGGACGGCATCGCGGGCCTTTGGCAACAAACTGAACGCTTCTTCTGGTCGCACTGCCGCCACCACATTGTGGAACAGGGATCCCCACAGCAACGCCCGGATGTCAGCTGACAGGTCGGGCAGTGCCAATGCAGCCCGAGCGTTGTCGGCCCTGATGTCTGGGGACACGTCGAACATGCCCGCCACGGCGAGACGAACTCGTGCCTCCTCCTCCGGCGTCAACGCCTGGCGCAGGGCCGTGTCGGCGAAGCGCTCGGCCTCATCAACCTGGCCCGCCGCGAACAGCGACACGGCCCGTCGCGCCGCGAGGGGGCCGCGACGCGAGTGCCACGGCGGCGCAAGTTCGAGGGCTCGAGCGGCAAGTTCCGCCGACGCGGCCGGATCAGAGGACCCGAGAGCGTCGGCGGCCTGGAGCAACGTCTCGATTGCGACCTCGTCGCCTGGCTCAGCGCTGTCCCCAAGTTGTTGAGCGACCTCGACCGGAGGCGCGCCACGGGAAAGGAGGACACCGGCTGCCTGCCGGTCAAGAGCGCGACGAACCGGCGCGGGACTGCTCGATCGAACCGCCTCGCGGATCAAGTCATGCCCGAATGCCAGCCGATAGCCATGCTCGACGAAGATGTCGGCTTGTATCAGCTCTTTCACCGGTTTCAAGAGGTCTGCGATGCGCATCCCGGTCATCTCAGCAAGATCTGAAACGGAGAATCGTCGGCCCAGCGCGGAAGCAAGGGTCGCAACCCGGTCTGCTAGCGGCGACATGCGCAGCAGTCGCCAGCGCATGTCGTCGCTAACCCGGCGCGGGACTCGCTCTTCCAGAAGGGTCGCCTTCCCGGACTCGATCGACACGATGCCTTCGTCTTGAAGACCGCGAAAGAACTCGACCGCGAGGAACGGATTTCCCTGGGCCCGTTCGACCTGCCTAAGCAGCTTCTCGTCGGGCGGAGCCCCGAGGACGTCCAGCGCGATCTCCGCCACTGCGTCGCGCCCAAGTGGTCCGAGTCGGATCATGGTGGCCCCGGCGGCTAGGAGCTGGTCCTTGGCTCCTTGCACCTGAGGAAGACCCTGGTCGGGGCGGAAGGCCATGACCCAGGCAACGGGAAGGGAAGCGAGTCGCTGCGGGAGCTGTCGCATGGCGACAGCGCAGCCGTCGCCCGCCCACTGGAGGTCGTCAAGGCAGACGAGCAGAGGCGACTTCAACGCCGCTTCCTCGATGAGCGCCTGTAGGTCCTGGAGCAACCAGAACCGCTGCTCTGGTGAGGAGTGAGTATCGCTCAAGGCGCGGCGAGGTATGAGCGGCTTCTCCCCCCCGAACAGCGCGTCGAAGAGAGCGTCGAGTTCGACCACTGTGCGACCCGGATCGGCCTCGCCGCGCCCGACTCGGAATGAGCGAGCTCCAGCCTTGGATGCGCAAGCCTCAAGAAGCCGAGTCTTACCAGAGCCCGCTCTCCCCTCGACGATCATCACGGACCCGACCCCTGACTTGGTCTCGTCCAGGCATGACTCGATGAGCACGAGCTCCTGGTCGCGGCCACGAAGGGGAAGGCCGCTGGTGGCGCTCACCGTCGGATCCTCACACTCGGAGCGTACCTTCCGTGGCCACTTCAGGCTCCGTTCACGTGCCCGCGGGGCAAGCGGCCGGACGAGGGGCGAGCGGCCACCAAGACATCGCACGATACGGCCATGTGTCGGACAGCTACTGGGCCAAAACGCGTCCTAAAGACGACGCCTGAGGCGGGTCATCTTCAAGATCAGAGCTGGTTCCAGGAGGTATCTGCGTGCCGGCGAGCCCCCGGGCCGGACGAGAGCCGTTGGTCTGGCAACCGTTCGCAGGGCGGAAATGTGTGAGCGAGGTTTCGTCGAGTCAGGCTGGCGCGGCCTCAGCGACAAACTTCAGCCAGGCGATCAACGATTCGTCGAGTGCCTACCAGTCCGCCTATCCATGTTTGCAGCCGGTACAGGTGCTCAGGGAACCTCTCATCGGTGGTCGATCCGAGAACAGCGATGACCAGAAGCTGGACGGCTCAGCCCGCATGCCCCTTATGCAAGCTGATGGCTCCGCTCGCCACGCTAGGGCTCAGCGGGGACGGCCAGCGCGATCGAGAACCATCAGGACCGTTCGCGGGGAGGATGTCGCTTTGGATTCCAGCTCTTGTGGACGAACTCGAGGCGATTGCCGTCGATGTCGCCAACGTTGGCTGCGTAGTACCCGGGAGCAAAGTAGGTGCGGTCGGCCGGTTGACCTTCGTCGGTGCCGCCAGCGTTGATGGCCGCTTCGTAGGCTGCATCAACCTCTTCTCGACCGTCACAGACGATTCCAAGATAGAGCCCGGTCTCGCCGGGCTTCCGCTCACGTAGCCAGATGCTCGATCCGACGGCTTCGCCGGACAGGTACTCAGCATCACCGAGTCCATAGAGATCGGGAACGTCGGCGGGACCAGAGGACGAGTCGTATTTTCCGAACCAGCGCCACCCGAGTGGTTCGAGTGCGGCGGTATAGAACTCGACGGACTTATCGAGATTGGTTACGGAGATGTAGACGTGATCAATCATGGAAGTTCTCCGGTCAAATAGATTGCCAGCTATCCGCTGGCCAGGCGGCGGCGTTACGTTCGGGGAACTCGGTGAGGGTCCTCGCCCTCCGACCAGTGAGCTCCTTGGTCATGACGCTCATTCTGTGCCCGTCAAGTGGGCGAGTCAATGCGTCGAACGCTCATTTTCCAACGCCATAGACCCGCAGGTTGCTTCTCGACCGCCGCCGCCAGCGCAACGGCCAGAGTCTCAGAGAGTTGTGCGAGCCACCGGCCAGTACTGGGGGCACAGCAACGTCTCAGACTGGAAGGTCGGCTCGCCCTGGGAGCACCGCCGCCTCGACGACTCCGGCGTCGCCGACGTCATCGGAACGGTTCTGGAGTCCGTCCCGCCTCGCCGACTCGCGATGACCTTTGATTCTCCCGGTGAAATTCCACCGGGTGGTCCGTCAAAGGTGACCTTCGACATCGAGCCGTACCACGAAATAGTGCGCCTCACCGTCACTCACGAAAATCTGGCCAACGATCAAGTCCTGGAGGCGATCTCTGCCGGCTGGCCGGCCGTGTGCGCCAACCTCAAGTCCCTGCTCGAGACCGGGTCCGTGCTTCCTCGAGCGCCATGGGAGATGCACGCCTAGCTGCGCGCCACCCAAATGGCGCGCCACGACCGCAAGTCCGAGAGTCCAACTCTGGGGCATCGATGGAGCGTCCATGGGGCGTCCATGCCCCGCCATCGGCCGCCGGTCAGGAGCGGTCGTCATCGGTGTTCACCCGAGAAGGGGACTTCTGTGGTACGGGCCGATCGTCGCGGATGGAAGGGAGAGCCCTCCATGACCATAGGGAATTGCTCGAGCGGTGCGAACTCGAGCGCTGAGTGGATGCAGCGTTATCCCATCCGGCTGGTGAACTGGCTCATGTCGAAATAGTCGCGCCAGGCGTTGATCTTGCCCTCGGTGACCTCGAAGGTCCCCATGACCGGCAGTTCGAACGACTTGTCTGGGAGCCTGAAGACGTCCACCCGCTCTGTCATCACGACTGGACCATCGGCCGCGATGTTGATCACCCGGAACTCGATGCTCTCGATGCCTGGTGGGCCAGGGCGGATGAACGATGCGATGGTGTTGGCGATGGCTTCCCGGCCGGTGATCGGAGCTAACGGGATGTTGTGGTAGATGGCGTCGTCGGTGAAAAATCCGGCCAGCTCGGCGGCCCCGATATTTTCGGACCACGCTGCGCAGAATCTGTGCACCACTTCGATCGGGCTCTCCATCTGACTCCTCCTGCGGTTGATTTCGGTGACCTTAGCAATCCACTCGATTCGGTGGGTGCTCAAACGGTGCTTTGCCCTGACGGACGTATGGGCCGATTATTGGTCGAGGGATGGGCCAAGGCCGTCGCTGCGAGCGACGAGGCCGGGGTTTGGCTAGGTGTCGTTTTGCGAGGTGCCATCGAGTGTCCACTCGACCACCTGGGTCGGACGCTAGGGGATGGCGCTACCCAGCCTGAGCAACCACGTCCTGCTGAGCAACTAGGTATTCGAGGGCGAGACCGGCCATGGATCCGTATCTCATCACGGGCAGGTTGACACGATGGCGGTCCTCTGTCGTGAAGTCGGGCGTCCATTCGCAGATGACTGCTACCCAGTTGATCGGCGTGGCGCCGGCTTGGAGGAGGCGGTGCTTGGCGTCATCGTGGGCCTCTGTGCTCATTCCGCCCGAGCAGTCGCTGACAAAGAAGACCCGGTAGCCATCGGCCATGGCCGAGATCGCGGTCTGGGCGAGGCAGACCTCCGTCCACAGTCCGGCGATGAGCAACGTCCGCCGTCCTGTTGCCTCAACGGTTTCGCGGATGTCCGGCCAGGCGTTCGTTGACACTCGATCGATTGGATTCACGTCGGTGATGACGTCCGCGAGGGCCTTCATGGGCGGGTCCTTGAGCGCTCCCCCTTCCGCTCCTACCGTGGTCAGGACGATCGGTACGTTGAGCGCTTTCGCGCTGGCCGCCAGGCCCGCCAGGTTGTTGCTGAGTAACCCGGCGTCGATGGATTTGACCGAGAACGCGACCCACGGCTGGACGTCGACGAGGATGAGGACTGAGTTGTCGATCGTGATCTGATTCGGGTTGTCTGACACTTGTGTCTCCTTGTTTGTGGTGTGGATGGGTGGGCTGAGCCGATACCAGGGGGATTCAGCTGTGCCGCGCGGCACCGGGGGCGTCCTCGACGCCCGTGGCAGGGGTCGGCCGGACCGGTGCGGGCGTCGTCGCCGGCGTCAGGAGCTTGATCGCGGCTGCCGCGATACCGACCGTCACGGCGATCCCGAAGCCCAGGATCGTGACCTTCGGGGTGACGTGGCGTGCGAGGGTTATCCCTGCGCCCACGACAGGCAACGAGATACCCACGTATGCGGCCAGGAACACTCCGGTCAAGGACTCTGCGATGCGGTCGGCCGGCGAGATGCTCATGATCGTTCCGACCGCGCCCTTGAAGATCGCGCCTGAGCCCGCGCCGATCACGACGCCGCCGGCGATAAACGGCGCGAGCGACGGCGTGGGCAACCATACCGCCAGCACCGCCAGCCCGATTCCGATGAGCATCGCGCCCATCCCGGCCTGCAGGTCACGGGTGACCGACCAACCTGCGGTCAAAAACTGCGCGGCCACGGCCGCCCCGAACATGCTGGCTACGACGGTGCCCGCCAGCCCCAGAGATGGATGGTGCAGCGTGGCGGCCAGGAACAGCCCCGCAAGTCCGGCGAACAGACCGTTCGAGGCGAAGGCCACGAACGTGCTCAGAGCCGCGGCAAAATAGCGGCCCCGTTCCGCCGGCGGTATGGACAGAGTCTGCGGGCGGTAGGGCGGGAGTGGCCTCGGGGCCTGGTGCGTCTCCGGGACGAGGGCGACGCCGACCGCACCAATGACCAGGGCCGCCAGGAACACCAGGTAGGGCACTGTCAGCGGGTGGGCGACCCACTGGGCGAGGAGCCCCGCCACGAGCGCGCCCACCGCCAGCCCTCCTACGTTGACGGCCGAGGCCGTGAGTTGCGCTCTTCCCGCGGTCGCGCCCGGGCGAGCAATGGCGTGCAGCTCGGCGAGGAACGCGGTCGCGGTCGACGCGACGATCCCGATCAAGATCCCGTTGATGAACCGGGCGACCAGGAGGCCCGCGAGGCTCTTCCAGGCCACGAAGACGATCGCGCTGACGATCGAGATACCGACCGCCGGGAGCAGTAGCCGCCGCCGCCCGTAGAGATCCGAGAGGTGCCCGGCGAGAAGCAGCGCGACAATAACGCCGACCGCGTACACCGCGAACGTGACGGTAACCATAAACAGCGAGAAGTGGTCGCGCTGGCGGTACAAGCCGTAGAGCGGACTGGGCACGGTCCCCAACGCCATCACCGCCAGAAACGCGAACGCCACTACCCAGAATCCGCGTCGATGTCGTCGACTACCGACGGAATGGCCTGGCTCTGGACCGTTCACTGACTGCGTGGAAGGTATTGTCGTCATGTCGCGACCGCGGATTCTGCGTTAGTGGTGAGAAGGAGCTTTTGGTGAGTCTCTCCTTTCTCCAATAGCCGGTGCGCTTCGGCTGCCGAAGACATCGGTAGGGACTGCTGTGATCGCAGGCGCAGTTCGCCGGCGGCGAGGAGTTGCATGCTGATATCGACAGCTTCTGGTGCCCGATCGGGCGTCGGGGCGGAAAGGCGAACGCCGAGTTCGGTCGCATGCTCATCGGCGAGGGTCATCACCCTGGCGGGGCCATTGGCGACGGTGATGGCATCGGGGAGCTCGCCTTTTCCGGCCGCGTCCAGCACGGCGTCCACCGACGGGACGTGGTCCCGCACCCGATCGGCGAGGCCAGCGCCATAGGGGACCGGGACGGCTCCGAGGTCGCGTACAAGATCGTGGTCCCGTGGCGACGCGGCGCCGATGACTTTGACGCCCCGGGAGACGGCGAGCTGGGTGGCGATCATTCCGACCGAGCCGGCCGCGCCGAGAATGAGGAGTGTCTCGCCCGGTGAAATCCCGAGCTGCTTCAAGATGCCGACGGCGGCTTCTGCTGACGCCGGTAGGGCGGCGGCATCGCTCCAACTGACGTTGGGAGGCTTTAGGGTCCACGAGGAGGCGAGCGCGTACTCGGCGTAGCCCCCGAGTCCCGACAGGAGGCTGGCGACTTCGTCTCCTTCTTTGACACCCGAGACCGACGGACCGAGGGCGTCGACGACACCGGATGCCTCGAACCCGAGGACTGCTTCGGGGGGAAGTGGGAAGGCGGCTTTGAGGTCGCCACGGCGAAGCTTTAGATCGGTGGGACTGACCCCGGCGGCCTTGATGCGGATGCGCACTTGGCCGGGGCCTGGCTCGGGCAGGGGTACGTCGCTCCAGACCAGGACATCTGGGGTTCCGTACTTGGTGAGGATGGCAGCTTTGGGCATGGACGATCGCTCCTCCGGGGCGTGGACGGGTTTCGGCAGTGACTTCGACAGGCCGGTCGATCGGCTCACATCACCCGTTAAGTGACGTGTCACGCAGTTTACGTGATCTATCACCTAATGTCAAGAGTCACCTTCCCCCTACTGGATAAGGGCCGTCGGCTTGTCTCGACTCCGAAAGGTGATGCGGGCGTGGTCGACTCGACCGTTCCATGGTGGACCATGAAGACCCGACAGTTCCCAGGAGCCAGGGCCGCGAACAATCGTGGGTGATCACCGATGCCCCCCGTTAGCGTCTACAATCTGTGATGTGTCACGTAAGGGTAGACAAGACCAAGCTGGGTCTGACGTTTGGCTGACTCGCGGCCAACTGCGTACCTGGCTCGCCTTCATGGGGGTTCAGCAACGGCTCGGGTACGAGATGAACCGCCAGCTGCAAGCAGACAGTGAGTTGTCGCTTGCTGACTATGACGTCCTCAACGCCCTGAGTGGAGTACCCGGCGGATGCCTGCAGGTAAGCGCCCTGGCAGCCCAGATCGGGTGGGAGCGGAGCCGGGTATCTCATCATGCCAAGCGAATGCAAAGCCGCGGTCTGGTCCACTGCGACGTGGCTGCCTCCGATCGGCGGGGGACCGAGGTCAGGTTGACTCCCGAAGGGCAGCGGGCCATCGTCGAAGCCGCCCCTGGCCACGTCGACCTGGTTCGGCATCTCTTCTTCGGCGGCCTGCCCAAGGAGCTGGTCGCCCCACTGAGCCAGGCGCTCGAAGCCATATATGACCACATCGTCGAACACGGGACGCTGCCTTCGCCGACAACGAACTCGGTTAGCGGCTAGTTCCACCCAGTGGCCCAAACGGAGCTCGCCTTGCGCACGAGGCGGTCGCTGCTGACTCCGTCCTGCAGGTCGCCGTGCGGATCGAGATCTGGACGGACAGGGATGAGATCGCCGAACTCGTGACCGACAGCTATCGGCTCACAGAGCCCAAGAAGGGCGTCGCCAACTCGACGCCAACTCGGCTTCGGCGCGGTCCGCCGCCGCTGACAAGGGGCCCGAGGACTCGCCCGGCGCAGCTTGACATCGTCGGCGGGGAGGCATAACCTACAACCAAATGGTTGTAGGTTCTCGGGAGCGTAAGAAACAGACCGACCGGTTGTTTTTCGCGCTCTGCGATGCCACACGGCGCGACATCGTCACGCTGACGCTCGACCGTGAACGCTCCGTCAGCGAGCTCGGCCGGCTGTATCCGATCAGCCTCACCGCGGTGCAGAAGCACGTCGAGATCCTGATCGACGCCGGTCTGGTCTCGAAGCATCGGAGCGGACGGGAACAACTCGTGCGGGGCCAGGTCAACCAACTTCGCCGCGCCCACGAACTTCTCGATGAACTCGAATCCTTGTGGCGAGCCCGCCTCGAATGCTTCGAAGACGTCCTCAACGAAACCAGCGGAAAGGAACCCGAATGACGGTTTTGAATGTCGACAAGAACCCAGAGGCCAAGACAATGGTCATCACCGCGGAGTTCAAGGCGTCCATCACCAGGGTGTGGCAGCTATGGGCCGACCCCCGCCTACTCGAGCGGTGGTGGGGTCCGCCAGGGTTCCCGGCCACCTTCGAACATCACGACCTCACGCCAGGCGGCACGATCACCTACTTCATGTCCGGACCCGACGACGGCGACAGGTTCGACGGCACCTGGAATGTGGTCGAGGTCGACGTCCCGACCAGGCTCGTGGTCGAAGACGCCATCGTCGAAGATGACGGAACGCCCAGCGACGGCAACTCCATGACTCGTATGGAGATCGACATCCAAGCGGCGGGCGACAACACCCGCATGATCCTCACCACCCATTTCCACTCGCTCGAAGGGATGGAGCAAGCGATCGCCACGGGCGTAGCGGAAGGCATGAAGGCCTGCATGGGCCAGATCGATGCCCTTCTCGCCGGCGTCGCCGCCTAAAGGAGACAGCTCCCAGCAGAAGAACCGGCGGTCGGGCTGATGACGCCCAGACGGCGCGCCCGACTCATGCATTGCGTGCCCGTAGCGACCTGATCCATCGCTACCGGGCAGACGTCGAAGTCGGAATCGAATGGCACGAGTCGCAGCCCGAGGGGGCCGCATGATCCGGAGTTCAGCAGGATGGATTGTCGGCGTCGATCCCCGGGGGCCCAAGGCGATCGGTCTGGACCGACGGAAAACGAGTATTCCTGCACCCGCAAGCGGTGAGGAGTCGGTGCACGGTCGCTGGTGACGTAGCTGGATGGGGGGATCGCTCAACAGGTCGAAGTCAATTGGGTTCGGTCCGGGCGCAAGGGTCAAGGTTTCATCGGCACTTACCCAGCCGCACTGACGCCTGGCCGAGGAGCTCCGTCCGGCCTTGTTGCGCATGGATGCCGCCCATGGTCCCGTAGCTGCGCTGGTGACCATCGACCTCATGCGCGAGGTGCCTTACTCCCAGAGAGACCGGCTCCGGGCTGCGCTCGAGGAAGCGGGGATCGTGGAGCTTGGGGAGAGGGGCACGCGGCGGGGGTCGCCGTGGCGGCCAGCGCCTGCGTGCGAGGCGTTGGGACAGATCGGTGCCCAAAGCTCCGCGCCCCGTTTGGCGCGCCACCGCCCGCGCGCCGACGACCGTCGAAGGGCCGGCACACCGCCCTCGGCATCGAGGGCGGAGGTGAACAGACCGCCGAGTGGTCAACCGAGCGCGGCGCGGACCTCCTTGCCGACTTCGTCGAGCAACGCCTGTCCCTGGTCCATGATCCCGACATCCAGAAGAAGCCATGGATCATGCCCTCATAGTTGTGGAGGTGCACCGGGACGCCCGCGGCCTCGAGTTTTTCGGCATACATGGACCCGTCGTCGCGCAAGGGGTCGAACTCGGCGGTGACGATGAACGCCGGCGGGAGCCCGGAGTGTAGTGGCGCCAGCAACGGCGAACAGTACGGGTGTAGGCCGTCGGTGGGGCTTCTCACGTAATGGTTCCAGAACCACTCCATGCTCGCCCGCTGCAGCCCGTAGCCCTCGGCGTTGGCCAGCGCTGACGGCGTGTCCCAGCCGTACTGGAGCGCCGGGTAGATCAGCACCTGATAGGCGATCGGCGGACCGCCGACGTCGCGGGCCTTGAGGGCGACGGCCGCGACCAGGTTGCCGCCGGCGCTGTCGCCGACCAGGCCGATGCGGGCCGGGTCGACTCCGAGCTCGGCGGCGTGGTCAAAGACCCAAGAGGTGGCGGCGTAGCAGTCGTCGAAGGGGATCGGGAACTTGTGCTCCGGCGCCTTCTGATAGTTGACCGCCACCACCACGCAGCCGGTCCGGTTGGCCATCGCCCGACTCGTGGTGTCGCAGACCTCGATGTTGATGATGACCCAGCCGCTGCCGTGGAAGTACACCAGGGCAGGCAACGGTTCGGGACCGGCGCCGGCCGGCCGGTAGATGCGCACCGGGAGATCGGCGGTGGGGCCGGGAATGAACCGGTGTCCGAGCTCGGAGACCTCCTCCGGCTCGCCGCCGAGGGTGCCGTACGCCAGCGCGGCGATTCGGGCGTCGGCCGGCGTCATCTGCTCGGTCGGCGGCGCGCCGGCCTCGGCCGCCTGGGCCAGGAACGCTTGGGCTTGAGGGTCGAGGGGCATGGTCACGTCCAGTTCTCGAGCGACCCGCCCATCCTAAACGAAGGCGCGTTTAGGTGGAGACATCGAGCGCGCCAACTTGCCATTGGTCGGATCAGCGCGTCCGGAAATCCGACTTGCACCCGTTCTCACAGAGGTCAGCGGTTGTGGACCGGGCCGACGATGCGGTGTTGGCCGATCGTCTGGGTGTCGCGCATATCTCGGTGATGGCGGTGTCGGGCGGAGGGCCGGACGCGGCCGTCTGGGCCCGTTCGTGCCCAACCGCATACGGGCCGCCGCCATCAGCGATTCGATAGCCTGTGAAAGATCCGGTCGTGCAAAGCCAGAGACGCGGCCATTCCTGACTCCTCCGCCCTACACAACGGGCGTCGAACCCTCCACGTCCGTGAACAGAAACGGCAAGCACTCGCCGCTGCTTCCTGAAAGGTGACCCCGTGAACGATGACCAGGTTTCCGCCAACCTCCAAGGCATGGACGACCTCGATTTCACCGGATGGAATAGCGCCGACTGGCAGGGTGTGTTCGCCCATCACCACACCGACGACGTGATCGTCGATTGGAAGGGCCAACCGGTGACTCACGGTATCGATGCGCACATCGCCGCGATGAAGGACTACGTGGAGTCTGCGGGAGGCGCGCCGCCTCAGATCACTTCGCACCCGATCAAGTTCGGATCAGGGGAGTGGACGTGCGTGGTTGGCGAGTTCGAGGGAGGCGGACGGATGGTGACCGTCGCCCGGTGGACCAACGGCGCAATCGCCGAGGAATACATCTGGTCGTGAAGACCTGCGCATAAGCGGGTCACGTTGAGCCTTCACGGACGCCGAGGGGCGCGCCGAGCGTCGTCGTAACCGGCAGCGCCCTATTGAGTAACGCCCGGGTCATCAGACGTAGCCAGCACCGTCGAGACCGACGGTTTCAGGTTGACTGATCTATGGCTTTGGAACGTCTGACTGCCATCACGGAGACTCGCCCGACAACGACCACAAATATTCCGTTGACATCGCACCGAGGATGCTTCATTATCGTCTGCCTATGGCATGCAAGCTCTTCGCCTACATAACGCTCCGAGGGTCATCCTCGTTGAGCTATGGCGCGCTCGGGTGCCCAGATAGCCAACCGCTAGATCATGAGCGTTGGTTGGCACGACGGGAACCTGGCAATGCCGGCAGGCCCGTCGCGACCTGCCGGTAACTCGGCGCTGATCCTCCTCTGAGCTCCACCAACCGTTGTACGGGCGCGCCCAACGACCTGCGCGCTCCCACCTCATGTTCCTTGCGCTCGAACGAAGGTGGCGCCGCGGTCTCCAAAACCGCCGGCTGGGGTTCGCTATCCAGGAAGATGTTCAGCAATCACAACTATGAGACGAAGGAGGGGGTGACATGCCCACCGCTATCAACGACAAACTGATCTCCTGGGCCAGTGACATCGACCCGGGGACCATCCGCCAGGCCCAGAAGACCGCCCGCCTAACCATCGTGGACGGCCATGTGGCGCTCATGCCCGACGCCCATGTCGGTATCGGCGCCACCGTTGGCTCGGTCATCCCGACCAGCGGGGCGGTCATCCCCAGCGCCGTCGGCGTTGACATCGGCTGCGGCATGATCGCCGCCGAGCTCGACGTCATCGAGAGCCAGCTGCCCGACAACCTGGAGCCGCTGCTCTCACGCATCGAGAAAGCGATCCCGGCGGGCGTGGGCAAGGGCCACGACACTGTGGCCAGCAACGCCGAGCGGTGGCTGGCCGCCAACCGGCCGGCCACCGACCTGGCCGGTGACCGCACCACCAAGGTGCTCAAGCAGTTCGGCACCCTGGGCTCGGGAAACCACTTCTTCGAGCTGTGCGTCGACGAGCGGTCCCGGGTATGGGTGGTGCTGCACTCGGGCAGCCGGGGCATCGGCAACCAGCTGGCCCAGACGCACATCGCCAAGGCCCGCAAGCTGGCCCAGGAGGCGATGCTTTCCCTGGAGGACCCGGACCTGGGCTACTTCGTTCAGGGCACCCCAGAGTTCGAGGCGTACATCGCGGACATGCTCTGGGCCCAGGACTATGCCCGGGCCAACCGGGACCAGATGATGGACAATGCCATGGGCGAGGTCTTTTCCTTCCTCGGCTTCGGCATTGAGACAGGGCGGATCAACTGCCACCACAACTTCACCCAACAGGAGGTCCATGCGGGCCGGCGGCTGTGGATCACCCGCAAGGGAGCCATCAAGGCGGATCGGGGTGACCTGGGGGTCATCCCGGGCTCGATGGGCACCCGCAGTTACATCGTGGCCGGCAAGGGCAACCCGGTCAGCTGGAACAGCTGCTCGCACGGCGCGGGCCGCCGGCACAGCCGGACCCAGGCCAGGAAGCTGTTCACGACGGCGGATCTGGCCGCTTCGATGGCCGGCAAGGTGTGGCTGTCCAAGCGGGCCGAGGCCCTGGTGGACGAGATTCCGGCCGCCTACAAGGACATCGACCAGGTCATGGCCGACCAGGCCGACCTGGTAGAGGTCCTGCACACCCTGCGCCAGGTTCTCAACTACAAGGGAACCTGACCCAGACGTCAAGGGATAGCCTGTCCGTCGCCGGACTACCGGACAGGCGGGGCGCTGGAACGTCTCCGTAACGACGTGGCGCGAACGATCACGGCAACCGGAGTGACGTTGTGTCGCGTCTCGGTCTCTGTGTGTATATCCCCGTCAAGACACGAACGGCGCTCAGGGGCGCCTTTAGCGCCGGCGGCCGGACACTATAGGAAGCCTCCTGCGCCTGGCGGCCGGGTCTGCGGATCGTTGCCATCGCTGAGCGCCAGCCGAACTTGTTGATCCCCGGACCTGGTGGGAAGCCCGCCCGGGCTCGTAGTCGCAGAGCCTCCGAGCAATACTCGGGTGAGACGGTTGCGCTCGTCGAGCAACTGGTCGAGGGCGGCCGCCAGGTCCTCGCTGGTGAGAGCGATGACGTCTCCCTGGCCGCTGTCGGACTCGGCCCGGATGAGAGCGGCGCGGCGCAACAGTTCCTTGAGGAATGAGGCGGTGACTCCCTCCGTGCGCTCGATGGCTGGGTCGATGTCTGTCCCGTCGAGGCAGAGGTTGCCGCGGTACAACTCGATCAGCCGACGGCGGGCTTCGGCGTCCGGCAGAGTGATCTCCACGGCCTGGTCGACCCGGCCCGGGCGGTCCGCCAGGGCCGGCTCCAACAGGTCCGGGCGATTGGTCGTCAGGATGAAGGCCACGTCGACGTCGGGTGCGAGGCCGTCCATCTCGTTGAGCAGCTCGAACAGCAGGGGATGCTGGCCCCAGTGCATGCTGCGTGCCTCGGCGATGAGGTCGACGTCTTCCACCACGATGATCGACGGCTGCAGGGCTCGGGCGATCGTACAGGCTTGTCCGATCCGGTCCAGGGCGGCTCCGGACAGGACAATCACCGTCATGTCCTGCGACAACGACAGCAGATAGCGCACGGTGTGGGTCTTGCCAGTGCCCGGGGGGCCATGGAGAAGCACACCCCGCTTTAAGTGTTGGCCGGAGCGGCGCAGCCGCTCGCGGTGGATTGCCACGCCTAGGACCTGACGCTCGACGAGATCCAGGGTGCCTTCGGGAAGAACCAGGTCGTCTCGGCTCATCTGAGGCCGCTCGAGGAACTTCACCGGCCCGCTCTCAGGGCCGAACATCTCGTGGTCGAAAGAGAGAACCTGGCGCCGGAACACGTTGTGACGTAGGGCCAGCTCCCGCAGGTCTTGCAGGACCTGAGAACCTCGAGCGGGGTCGGGGCCGACCACCTCGATGGCGATCCCACCTGTGCCGCTCGGGCCGTGCTGGAGCTCCTCCCGGAACAGCAGGGCTAGCCGGTCACCGTCCTCCTCAACCAGGTAGAGCCCGCAGCGCACGCAGCTCATGGTCTCGCCGCCTAGGCCGCGGGGAACGGACTCGAAGGCGACGCTACCGATGCCCGGCCCGTGCATGGCCGTCATGGGCTGGGACAGGTCCGCCAAGGTGAACATCCGGTTCTGAAAGCCGGTCAGTCCGATGAGCTGATGGCTGCGGCCTTCCATGGCCAGCCACTGATCGAGCGCCACCTGGAGGTTGACGTGCTCGTAAGGGGGCCAGGCGTCTCCGACAACGGGCAGTTCGCCGACGTGAGGTCCGAGGTGCGCAGCCAGGGTGCCGGGAAGGTGGGGGAGTCCTCAACCCGGGCGGCGCCGAGCAGCCCGCGGGCCATATGTCTCCATAGCCGGCCCAGATCGGCGAGCTCGGGGCGGATCGGCACTCCGGACGGAGGAGCTGGCCCCCGGCCCGGCCCGCTCGTCGTGCCGCCGAAGCTGACCACGGCCCGGCGAGTCGCTGGCCACGAAAATCCGTTCATCTCGCTACTGTGCCCCGCGACCGCAGGTCCGGCAACCGCCGTTAGCTCCTTCTGGCCGGTTGAGGCTCAGAGTCCCAGTGCAACCGAACCGATAAACGTCTCGTGGAGGTCGCTGGGACTCACCTGTCGGGCGTGGCCGCATCCAATCGGCGCCGAACCTCTGACGTGTTCACGCCGAGGGCGCCCAGTAACACCACCGCAGGGTCTGGGGGTTGGAGAGTGAGGATCTGGGCCAGCACCTGCTGGGCCGTGACCTGGGTCTTCCGGCGATTCGGCCTGACGGCCTCCTCGAGCACTTTCTTTGCCGCGGGCGTCATCCGGAGGCGATCTTTTTTCATGACGACTCTGATCGTCGGCTTCTTCGGCACCGTGCCCATCCGCAGTGGGGGAGCGTCGGTGCCGGACCCGATGCCCAGGGCAGCCAGGGCTTCCTGATCGAGCGACTCAAGGGCCTGGCGAGCTTGCTGCAGGCGCACGCCCAACACGACTTCGATCGAGGGAGTCTCCAACAAGGCGAGCAAGAGGTGGTCGGTTCCAGTTCGGCGATCACCACGGCGACGAGCCTCCTCACTGGCCTGCAAATAGATGTTCCAGACGTGAAGCACGTCTGGCACAAGGGATTCGGTGGTCATGATGACTCCTTGTTGTATTTGGTGTGGACGGATTGGCGCGTCACGCCCAAAGCGTCTCCAATCTGCTGCCACGACCAGCCCTTTTCCCGGGCCGACGCGACCTGGTTCGCTTCGACCCTTTCAGCCAAGCGATGTAGTGCCAACGAGGCGCGAAGCCCAACTGCCGGGTCATCCGATGAGAGATTCACGCTGAGTATTTCGATGTCCACGCCCGTCAGTATGGACTGACATCCGGGCGGTGTCAATCAAAACTGACACTGCAGATCGCCACCTCGACAACCCAGAGGGTCCATCGGACCGGTATCGAAACGACATGGCGGCCCGGGTCATGAAGGGCGTTTCGGTTCAGCCAGGTGGATTTTGCGTCCACGAGTTTCGACAACATATGTGCCCTTGGCCAGAACCGTCTTGACCCGGTCACTTCCGCCGTAGGTCAACGCGATGCAATCCGGGGTGGTGCGCGCCACACCTGAGACCGAAATCCTCGGGAGTCTTTATCTAGAGATCGATAACGACCTTGCCATGCACGTGGCGGCCGGCCTGCAGTTGGACCGCGGCGCGGATCTTTTCGACCGGGAAGCTCGCCGCAATGGGCACGCGGAGCTGACCGGCGGCGACCAGACGAGCAACGTACTCCAGGGTGCCGGTGGCAGCATTGGCGCCGTTCACCGGCGTGACCCCGTCGACCTGGGCGGCGATGGTGCAGATGCACTCGTCCGGGACGCCGAGTTCCCGTGCGGCGTGGACTGTCTCCGTCCCGTACAGGTCGATCGCCGCGGTGACACCGTCGGGAGCGAGGGCGCGGACCCGGTCGGTCAGACCGTCGCCGTAGGCGACTGGCTCGGCCCCGAGGCCGCGCAGGAAGTCGGATGATGTCGCGGACCCCGTCCCGATCACCCGCGCCCCCGCAAGCCGGGCCAGTTGGACCGCGAACACTCCGACCCCGCCGGCAGCACCGCCGATCAGCACGGTGTCTGCGGAGCTGGGATCGAGAACGGCGAGGGCGGCGGCGGCCGTGCTCCCTGCAATCGCGAGGGTGGCGGCGGTGCGGTCGTCGACGCCATCGGGAGTGTGGTGGGCCGCGCCCGCCGCCAGGCCTCCGGCTGGATCCACCACCACGAAGTCGGCGATGGCGCGAGACACTGCGCCGCCGAACACCCGGTCCCCGGGCGCGAATCCGGTCACCCCGTCACCGACTTGATCCACGACCCCCGCGTAGTCGGTCCCGAAGCCGGCGGGGAGGCTCAACCCGAACCGGGCTGCGGTGTCGGCGTCAGCGGTCATGATCCAGTCCATCGGGTTCAGTCCGGCCGCGGTGACCCGCACGCGGATCTCCCCGAATCCGGCTTCCGGCGTCGATACCTCGCGGACGTTCAGGACTTCGGGGCCCCCGAACGAATCGAGCCGAACCGCCCTGCTCCTGCTCGTCGGCGGTTGATCGCTCTGCGCCTGCATCTCGCCTGTCTCCTTGGATGTCAGGGAACGCGCGTCGAATCGGACTACGCTCCGGTTGCCTGGAGACCGTAGCACAAACGGAGCGTGATCCGATTTGACGGAAACCGAGGGCCAGGCGTTACGGGCGGACGCAACCCGCAACCGCGAACAGCTGCTCGAGGTGGCGACACGCGTATTCACGTCGGCTGACACCGAGCCGTCCATGCGCGCCATCGCCCGCGAGGCCGGCGTCGGTATCGGCACGCTGTACCGGCACTTCCCCACCCGCGAGTCACTGGTCGACGCGATCTATCGCGACCAGGTCACGCGACTCACGACCGGCGCCCACGAGTTGCTCAGCCAACTGGCTCCGGCCACGGCGATGCGGCGCTGGATGGACCTGTTCGGAGACTGGATCGCGACCAAGAACGGTATGCTCGGCACGCTGCTTGCGATGATCGAGTCGGGCGAGATCGCCCATGCCCGAACCCGGAGCGAGCTGCTGGCGGCCATCACCACGATCCTCGACGCCGGCCAGTTGGCGGGCGAGATCCGCTCCGATGTCAGCGCCGATGACGTCGCGGCCAGCCTCATCGGCGTCTTCACTGTGGCCCCCCTGCCCGGTCACGAAGCCCAGGCCAGTCGTCTGCTGAACGTCCTCATGGACGGCCTGCGGCCTCCCGTCCGTGACCAACGCCAGGTGTAGGGGGATGTCCAAGCAGACTGGCGATGCGGCGAATCTTGTATGAGTCATCCCGTCACTTCTCTGGTCGCTCTCGGCGGCAAAGGTGCTGGAGTAGTGGGGGCGAGGTTATTTATGGCGTCAGCGCCCGTCCTCCCGGACCGGGCGAAAAAATTGGGTTCCGAATGAGCCGCGGCGTGATGGGGGGTCCGTCTGCCCCGGTCCGGCTGACCGCCCTTCGGAATCGCTGAGAACCAGGCTGGCAAGATGTAGCTGTGCGATCTGGTCGGCTCCCTGTGACCCTGACGAGCTTCATGGGGCGCGACGAGGAGCTCCGCGGGCTCGGCGCCCTTCTGGCCAGCGATCGGCTCGTCACCGTCACGGGTCCGGGCGGGTCGGGGAAGACGCGCCTGGCGGTTGAAGTGGTCCGCAGGACGGTCCAGGATCGAGATGGCGGAGTCGTATTCGTCGATCTCGGATCCGTGCGGTCAGGAGTCGGCCTCGCTGTCGACCGAGCTACCGGAGCGCTCTGCGGGCCGGCCGATGAGCCGCTTGACGCCTCTGCTCGATACATCGGGGATCGGTCGGTGGTGGTTGTCCTGGACAACTGCGAGCACGTGGTCGACGAGGCCGCCCGGGCCGCGGGCGTGATCATTTCCGAATGCCGGGAGGCGGTCGTCATGGCGACCAGCCGTGAGCCGCTGGGCGTGGCTGGCGAACGGCGCTTCGTGCTCGGTCCGTTGTCGGTGTCAGACCGCGACGGGGGGGCCGGGGACGCGGTCAAGCTGTTCGTGGAGCGGGCTCGGCGCGCCGCGCCGCACGTTGAGCTGCCGGGCGGTGATGTCCTTGCCGGCATGTGCCAGCGGCTGGACGGCCTGCCCCTTGCTATTGAGCTCGTCGCGGCTCAGCTCTCGGCCTTCTCCTTCGATGACATCGAACGGTTGCTGGCCGAGTGGTTCACGTTGCGCTCAGCCGGGCCGCGCCTCGGAACATCTCGGCACTCGAGCGTCGAGTCGAGCCTCGAATGGAGCTACCGGTTGCTCACCGAGCAAGAGCAGCAAGCGCTGCGCCTGCTGTCAGTCTTCCGATCTGCATTCCGGTTGGACGGTGCAAAGGCCGTCATAGCCGGCGCCTACCCGGCCGATGAGGCCATGCCGCTCGTCGCCAGCCTGGTCAATAAGTCGTTGTTGGTGACGAGTGACCCCGGGAAGTACCGCCTTCTCGAGACGGTACGGGCCTATGCCGGGCGGCTTCTGTCCGAAAGAGTGGACGAAGAACTCCGGGCGCGGAAAGGACACCTGCGCCACTTTGTGGCCCTGGCGGAGTGGATCGGGCCCGTGTTTGAGGGGCCAGACCTCACGAAGTGGGTGGTGGAACTGCGGAGCGACCTGGCCGACGTCCGTGATGCTATCGACTGGGCCTCCCAGCACGGCCACGCCGACGAAGCCCTCGAGCTCGTCGGTGACCTGTGGCGCTTCTGGTGGGCCGGGGCCAGCGGCGAGGGACTGGATGCGATCCATACCGCCCTGAGTATCGAGGGCGGCCAGCCGGCCAATCGAGCGCGGGCGCTCGTAGCCGCGGTCCTCGCGGCCAGCGCTCGGTTCGACTTCATGTTGGCGGTCGATTTCGGTCACCAGGCGGTGGCCGCGGCGGACACCGCCGGGGATCCGGGCATTCGAGCGCTGGCTCGATGCTGGCTGGGCTGGATGATGGCGACCTACGATCCACAACCCGCCCGGCGCCACCTTGCTGAGGCGATCGAGCTGGCGCGCCGCGTCGGCGACCTCACGGTCCTCGCCGACGCCCGGAACGCGATGGCTTACACCGATGTCAACGCGGGCGATCTACAAGACGGCCTGGTGGCGCTTGAAGAGGTCCTGCAGCTAACGCAGCGGACTGGGAATCGCATCACCCGCTGCCATGCGGTCGCTCTCCTGGCGACGGCGGAGCTGATGCGGGGGCGCCTCGAACCGGCGTGGGAGGCGAGCGCGGAGGCGCTGCCGACCGCACATGAAGTAAACGATGGCATCTACATCGTGCTGCTCTATGTCGTCCAGGCGTGGATCGCGGGGCTCAAGGGCTCCCACCAGGCGGCGCAGGATGCGGCTGTTGCCGCGACCGAAGCGGCCACCGCGACGGGCAACGACCTGCTGGTCTCGGCGGCCGACTCGGCAGGGGGCCTGGCGGCGTTCTTTCGAGGGGAGCTGAATCAGGCCCAAGCTCTGCTCGAGCAGTCGATCCCTGTCATCCGCCTCGTCACCCGCTATGTCGCGGTCGAAGCGTTGTGCCGGCTCGCGATTATTTCGGCCGTCGCCGGGGACAGAGACCGGACGCGAGACCATCTCGCCGATGCAGATGAGCTTGCCGCGTCTTCGCCCCAGGTGTGGGCTCGAGGGCGGGCCCGACTGGCTCGGGCCTACGCCCTCCTGGAGGCCGGCGAGCTGGGCGACTCGGCCAGCTGGGCCACGGAAGCCGTGACCGCGGCCATCGCCATCGACGACCGGCTCACCATGATCGACAGCTTGGAGATCTTTGCTCGCATCGCCGCCGGGCGAGGATCCAACGAGGTCGCCGGCGCATTGGCGGGCGCCGCGATCGCGGCCCGGGCAGAGATTGGGTATGCCCATTCCCTCGGCCCTGCGCCGGAGACGTTCGTGGAGGAAGGACCCACCGCCTCCGATGCGCTCCCCCTGCATGAGGCCTTGCGACTGGCGACGTCGAGACGAGGGCAGCGAGGCAGGCCGTCGTCAGGTTGGGAGAGTCTCACGCCGGCCGAGATCCGGGTGGTCGAGTTGGTGGCCGAGGGTCTGACCAACCCTGAGATCGCCCGACGCTTGTACGTCAGCCGGGACACGGTGAAGTCCCACGTCTCGTCCGCGCTCATGAAGTTGGCCCTCCGCACCCGGGCTGAGCTGGCCGCGACCGCCAGCCGGCGGCTCGGGCCGATCGACCGCTGATATCACCCAGATGGGGGAGGTTCGCGCCTCAGTCCCAGAGCAGGATGGTCACATGACAACGCACCCCAACCACCTCCGGATCCAAGCGGCCTGGGACGCCATCGACCAGGGCGACCTCAGCCCCATCGGAGCGATCATCGCTCCCGACGTCGCCATGGTCCACGGCCCCGGCGCCGGGCCATTCGCTGGACCCGGTGAAGGCGTCGACCGCCTACTGGAGATGTCGGTCTTCTTCGCCGAAGTCTTCGCCGGATCGTTCCACCAAAAGGGCCGCTGCATCTACGCCGACGACGACTGGGCCATCGCTGTGGTGCATGAAACCGGCACGACACCCGACGCTGAATTCGACAACCGGGCCTTGTGGATGAATCGCTTCACCCCGGAAGGAATGATCGACCGGATCTGGACCGTGGACCTCGACGACTCCGAGATGGCGTCCTTCTGGGCCAACCGCGCCTGCCAATCCTCCAGCCCACACTGACCGCTGACGCTTCAGAAGAACGAGCGAAACCGGGTGGCCGCCAAGTCGGCCTCCACGGGTGCGGAGCTGGCTTACCTGGGGCGAGCGGCAGCCAGGCCCTCGACCTTACGTATTGTCGATAACGGTCCTTAAGCCGGCTAGCGCAGATCGCTACGGAGTCGAAAGTGGAGAATCCGGATCAGAAAGCGGACGAATCGGAGATGGGCATGTCAGGCCGGCAGAAGCTGGGCCCGGCCTGGCGTGCCCGGTATGAAGGGTCGTTTGCCCAGGACTTGGTGGGAGGACTGGGTGCCGTGGAGTTCGGTGACCGCATCATCATCTTTGGGGCGTGCATGTTGCTCTCTGTCCTTCCGCTCATCATTGTGTTGAGCGCCTACGCCGGTCACCGGGTCCAGGACGATATAGCACGGCATCTGGGTCTGAGCGCCCAGGGCACCCGGGTGGTGGAAGGCTTGTTCAGGGCCTCGGTCTCGTCGTTCAACCTGGCCATCTTTGTGAGCCTGCTGCTGTCCTTAGCCGGTACCGTCGCGGTGGCCCGTTCGGTGGAGGTGATCTATGAGCGAGCCTTCGACCTCCCCCCGCTGGCCCGGAGTCAAGGCTGGCTGCGCTGCCTGGTGTGGGTGCTGGTCATCTCCGGTGTTCTGATCTCGGACGGTGCCATCGATAAGGCGTTGCGTGATGACGCCGGTCCGGTGGTTTTCGGCCTGGTGGAGTTTGCCCTGTTCACGTTGTTCTTCTGGTGGTCACTACATTTCTTGTTGGCTGGCCGGGAATCGTGGCGGCACGTCCGCCCGGCCGCGATCGCCACCGGACTGTTCTGGATTGGCCTGGGAGTATTTGCCGCGTTCTACTTCTCTTCGACGATCGTCGGCGACAGCAAAACCTATGGCACCATCGGCGTGACCTTCACGCTGGTCACCTGGTTTATCGCCGTCGGGGCAGTCCTCACCCTGGGTGCGGTCGTGGGTGCCGTCTGGCAGAGCCGAAGAGGCGGGACCGCAAAGCCTGAGGCGGTGCCCTGCGAAGGGTAAGGCAGGCACGGCGGCTCTCACGCGGCAAGGACTGAGGTCAAGGCGCGGCGCAGAGCCAGGTCGCGGGGGTCGCGTTGCAGACCCAATGCCCATCTTGTCGGTCACGTAGCCGTAGCCCAGGAAAGCCGCGGGATCGGCGAATCCCATCGAGGTCCCGGTACTTGGGGTCCCGGGGACTCCTAGCCCGGTCGGCCCCCGTCGGGAGCCGGGGTGCGGGGGTGACTGAATCTGTCGACTATACGGATGAGGGCGCGGGAGCGCTGCAGAACGTCGATCAGGAGTCCAGCGATAGCGCCGATGGCGAGCGCTTGCACGGTGATCCCGACGCTCGGGCGGTGGTCGAGGGAGAAGAAGGTGTTGACTCCGGGGAGGAAATAGGCGCCGGCAAAGATGCCGCCCATGGCGGCCACCAGGAGAGAGCGGAGGAGGGTGAGGGGTCGTGACACGATGAGGAGGACCCAGAGGGTGACGACTATGGTGGCGAGGATGGCTGCGGTTCGGGAGGCGTCGCCGGACAGCCCTTCCTGGCGGGCGCTGGCGTAGGTGGTCATCACCGCGGCGGCGGTGAGGGTTCCGGCCATAATCGAAAAGGTCAGAGCCCGTCGCAGGAACCCGGGCTGGAATCGCTGATCGTTGGGGGCGAGGGCAAGAAAGAATCCCGGGATTCCGATTCCGACGGCGCTGATAAGGGTCAAGTGGCGGGGCAGGAACGGGTACGGCCATCCGGTGATGGCGATGGCCACCGACAGCAGCAGCGAGTACACGTTTTTTACCAGGAACAGGGACGCCACCCGCTCGATGTTGGCCAGCACCCGGCGCCCTTCGCTGACCACCGCCGGCAGCACGTCGAAGTCGTCGTCCACGATGACGAGTTGGGCCACGCCGCGGGTGATGGCCGAGCCCGATCCCATCGCGATCCCGAGGTCGGCGTCTTTGAGGGCCAGGACATCGTTAATGCCGTCGCCGGTCATGGCTACCGTGTGGCCGCGCCCCTGTAGGGCGACGACCATCTCCCGTTTTTGCTCGGGGGTTACTCGCCCGAAGACCCGGTTGGTCTCCACGGCGTCGGCCAGGGCCGCGCCGGAGGGCAGGGTACGAGCGTCTACGGCCCGGCTGGCGTCGACCAAACCGACTCGCTCGGCCAGGTTGCTGACGGTGGTGGGACTGTCCCCGGAGATGACGCGCACCGTCACCTGCTGGCGCGTGAAGTAGGCGAGGGTGGCGGAGACCTGTTGTCGGGGTTGCTCGCGCAATTCCACCACTGCCACCAGGGTCAGATCGGCCGGGAGTGTCTCGCCGTCGAACCCGGACCGGCCGCGAGCCACCACGAGGGCCCTTGCCCCTTGCTCGGCCAGGTCGCCGGCCCGGACGCGGCACCCGTCGGGATCGGCGGCCTCGACGACCTCGGGGGCGCCCAGGACCCAGGTGCCGTGGCCGGCGAAGGTGGCGCCGCTCCACTTTCGGGCCGAGGTGAACGACACCTCATTAATTGGCTGCCACTCTGTGGTGGAGGTGATGGCGCCGCGGATGGCCAGCATGGTGGCATTGGCGGCTCGGGAGCTGGCCAGACTGGCCAGGGCCGTTTCTACTTCCGATGAGCTGGCGCCGGTGCCAGGCCAGAGGCCGGCAAAGCCGATACCGCCCTCGGTCAGGGTGCCGGTCTTGTCCACGCACAGCGCGTCCACCCGGGCCAGGGTCTCGACCGCCGGCAATTCCTGGACCAGGACCTGCCGGCGGGAGAGCCGAACCGCGGCGGTGAGAAACGCCAGGGTGGTCAGCAGTACCAGTCCCTCGGGGATCATCCCAACCAGGCCGGCGACGGTGGACCGAATGGCCAGTCGCCACGGCTCGGACTGCAGCTGGCGAAGGAACAGCGCCGGGCCGATGAACACCATCAGCCACGACAACACCCGGAGCACCAGGTTGATCCCGCTCATCAGCTCCGAGTTGGCCAGGGTGAAACGGCGAGCTTGCCGGGCCAGGCTGTTGGCGAAAGAGTCCGCGCCCACCCTCACCACTCTGGCTCGCAAGGCCCCCGCCACCACCCAGGAGCCCGACACCAAAGCGTCGCCCGCGGCCTTGGAAACAGCATCGGGTTCGCCGGTGGCCAGGGACTCGTCCAGGTCCCCGTGATCGGCGACCACGATGGCATCGGCGGTCAGTTGATCGCCGGGTCGCAGGTCGAGCAGGTCATCCACGACCACCGATTCCGGATCGATGTCTTGCACTTGGCCGTCGCGCACCACGCGGGCCCGGGGGGCGTTGATCACCGCCAGCGCCTCGAGCGAGCGTTTGGCCCGAACCTCCTGGACCGACCCGACGACGGTGTTGATCACCGCGATCGCCAGAAAGGTGGCGTCAGGCCCCGACCCGGTAGCAAGGGTCGCCGCGCCCAACGTCACCAGCAACAAGTTCAGCCGGGTGAGGGCATTCCGTCGAAAGATGCTGTTCCAGGATTGGGAGGCCGCCGGGTCCGTCCGATTGATGGCCCCGGCCTCCACCCGGGCCGTCACCGCCGAGGCGGTCAGCCCCATCTGTAGCCAATCCGCCGGTAACGCCTCGCCGGCTCCAGTGGAAGCAGAAGACGGCTGTCCGCCGTCCAGCGTGGGTTCAGCCCGAAACGTCATGCCATCGTGAGATCGACCATTGACCTCCTGTGAAGATAGGCCATCGCTCGACCCCGCGGGCTTGTTCCGGTCAAACAGTCAGATCGGCGCCCCGCCCGGCCATGCCTTCCGTGTCCTCCGTTTGGGGGCGGATGACGACGAACGGACATCGCGCCTGGTGGAGGCAGGCGATGCTGACCGAACCGATGGTCAACTCCTTGAACCCGCTCAGGCCCCGGGAGCCCACCACCAGCATTTCCGCACCCGCGCTGGCGCCCACCAGCGCCTTCGCCGTCGGCGGTTCACACAATCGTCCGGTGACGACAACGTCCGGTTCAAGCTGCTTGGCACGAGTAACGGCTCGATCCAGGACTGCGCTCTCGCGGCCAAGAAGATCGCCTCCAAACAGATTGCTGACTTCGGGTCGGAACGTATCGACGTGCACGACCTCGAGGGTGGCGTGACGCAGGCGCGCTTCTTGGGCGGCCCAGGCCAGAGCGCGCATGGCGGTGGGCGAGCCGTCTACTCCTACCACCACCCGGGAAGCGCTCTGGGCGGACTCGCTGACGGAGCCACCACTTGTCATGACCCACCTCATCCTTAGACCAGCAGTCGAGACTCTAGCAACGCAGGTTCATCCATCAGGCCCTTACCTTTGCTCAGGACCGGGAATTGGCTGTCGAGTGAACTTGTCCGACGAATCACTTGACGAGGCGACGAGAGCTGCCGAGGATTTCGGCCCGGTCGCCCCTCAGACTTCCCAAGGTTGACCAGCGACGTTCATATCCGACTCGAGACGTACCTGCTTGCTTCTGTTCCCCGAGAAATGCCGGTTGGGGATTGACGATTGTGGGGTGGCGACCCCACAGCACCGGCCTGGGGTGATCGGCATTTAGTCCGCGGCGTGACTCATCAGGTGTGACGGACGCCCGTTAGGCCCGCCTGGTAGGCGATGATCACCGCCTGGACGCGGTCGCGGGCTCCGAGCTTGGTGAGGATATGTCCGACGTGGGTCTTGACCGTGTTCTCGCCGACGATCAGGTCGGTGGCGATCTCGCTATTGGCGTGACCGCGGGCCATCAGCGTGAGGACATCTATCTCCCGTGGGGTCAAGGTGCCAAGGAGGCGCCGGGCCGGCTCCGGGTCCTCACTCATTCGGCGGGAGTCGACGAACTCGGCGATGAGCCGACGGGTGGCGGAGGGGGCGAGCAGGCATTCGCCGCCGGCCACCTGGCGGATGCCCCGGATCAACTCCTCGGGGGATACGCCCTTGAGGAGGAAGCCAGCCGCCCCAGCGTGTAGGGCCTCGAACAGATATTCGTCCAAGTCGTACGTAGTTAGCATCACTACCCGGCAGGCGGAGGTCTTCGGGTTGGCCGCGATGGCGGCTGCCGCGGTCAGGCCGTCGGCGCCAGGCATACGGATATCCAGGAGGGCCACGTCGGGGCGGAGTCTCTCGACGGCGGCTACGGCGCTGGTCCCGTCGTGGGCCTCGCCGACGACCTCTATCTCGGGATCGGTCTCCAGGATCATCGCCAGACCGGAGCGCACGAGGGCCTGGTCGTCGGCGATCACCACCCGGATCGTCACGGCAGCGGGATTCGGGCCCGCACGGCAAACCCGCCAGTCGGAAGCGGTCCAGCATCAAGTTGGCCCCGGTAGGCAACGATCCGCTCACGCATGCCTACCAGCCCCTGCCCGTTGAGCGTGACGGTAACGGCGACAGCGGCCGCCGGAGCGTCGTTGCACACCTCCAGCTCAACGCCCGAGGGAGTGCGCGCCACCCGGACTCTGGTCGCGACGGCGCCAGCGTGCTTGAACACGTTGGTCAAGGCCTCCTGCACAATGCGAAATGCCGACACCGAGACGCCCACGGGGACTGTCGCCAGGTCGCCGGTGGTGGTCATCTCGAGCGGGAGCCCTGCGTCCCGGAGTCGGCCAGCGAGCCGATCCAGCTCCTCGAGACGAGGTTGCGGGGCCACCCCGGCCGAACTGTCGGCGCGCAGCACGCCGAGGGCGCTCCGCAGGTCGGTGAGCGCCTCGCCAGCTGCCCCCTCGATGGCAACCAGGTTGCCGGTGACATCCCGGCCGTCGCCAGCAGCCAGGCGGGCGGCGCCGGACTGGATAGCGATAACGCTGAGCTGGTGGGCCACGACATCGTGGAGCTCCCGGGCGATGCGGTTGCGTTCCTCGCGGGCGGCCTGGGCCGCCTGGTCGACGATACGGCCTTGCAGCAGCATGACCTCGCTTCTTCGGGCCCGGACCACTTCGCCCACCAGCCAACTCGCGGCCAGGGCCATACCCTGCGCGACGAATACGTCGGGCGCTCCTGACCGAGCCGACTGGGTCGCCCCCATGACCGCCACTGCGGTTATCACCGCCGCCGTCTGCGAACGCCGCGCGCCGGCCGTTAAGGCCAAGGTGCCCAGGGCCAACGCCGGGCCCAGCAGTGCCGTGATCTGACTCAGCACCCCCCAGTTGGGACCCGACCGGGTCAGGATTCCACCCACCGTGCCGGCGAGCGTGACCGCCAGCACGGTCAGGGGAGCCCGACGCCGCCACAGCAGCGGAAATGCGATCAGCACCCCCCAGAACGCCCACCAGGTGTGGCCGTCGTGGCGGTAGGGATCGAAGGCGGGCATCTCGAAGGTGGCCAGGACGATCCCGGCCAGCAAGGTGTCGAGGATCAACGGATGGGCGCGCACCCAGGGGCCGAGCTTGTCCGACTCGTGGACCACGGGTCGAGGGTAGATGGGTCGGGCGGGGCTTGTCATCCTTTCGCGGGGTGATCTGCGCTCCTCCCGCGGGGGGATCCGGAGCTGCTCCGATTTCACCATGCGGTGTGGCGACAATGGCAGGGCGAGCCCGTACCTTCATCATCAACCTGGGCCCAGGGGCGGCCGAAGACATCGAAGGAGGACAACTGAAGGTGCTGGCGTTGGAGTGCCGCGGGCTGACGAAACTGTACGGAGGCACGACCGTCGTTGACGGCGTGGACCTACAAGTCGAGACGGGCGAGTTGTTTGGTTTCCTTGGTCCCAACGGCGCCGGGAAGACCACGGTGATCCGGATCTTGCTCGGCCTGGTGAAGCCCGACGGCGGCCAGGCCTGGGTGCTCGGCTCTCGAGTGCCTTGCCCGCAGCGACTGGCAGAGATCGGCGCCCTGGTGGAAGAACCGGCCTTCTACCCTTGGATGTCCGGCCGCCAGAATCTCGACGTGATCGCCTGCGAGGGGGCGGCCGTGACGCCACGTGCGGCCCAAGACGCTCTGGATGCGGTCGGCATGGCAGCTGCCGCCCGGCGCAAGGTGGGCACCTATTCGCAAGGGATGCGCCAGCGTCTTGGGATCGCTGCGGCCATCCTGCGCAAGCCTGCCCTGCTGCTGCTCGACGAGCCGGCCAACGGGCTTGACCCTGCCGGCATCCGCGAGCTGAGGGAGTTTTTGCGTCGGCTGGGCGACCAGGGAACGGCGGTGCTTCTCTCGAGCCACCTCCTGGGCGAGGTGGAACTTGTGTGCGACCGGGTGGCCGTCATCGACCGGGGCCGCCTGGTATCGGTGGGCGCCATCGGGAGAGACGGCGCGGCGGTCGCCGACCGGCTGCGGATCACCGTCGAGGCTGACGAGGTGGCCGCGGCCAGGATGGCCTTGGCGCCGCTGGAGGTCACCGAAGGGGAGGCGCCCGGGTCGTTGATCGTGGCCGGGACCGACGGACGGTCAGCCAACCAGTCCCTGGCTGGGGCCGGTATCTACGCCACGGCCATCGTGGCTGACCATCTCAGCCTCGAAGAGCGCTTCTTGGCCCTGACCCGGGGGGGCCACGGTGCGCCTGCTGAGCGCTGAACTGACCAAGCTGCGCCGCCCGCTCACTTGGTGTGTGCTTGCCGTCGCCGTGCTCGTCGAGCGCGTCATTCGCCTGGCAGGGGGTCCGCAACGCCTACCTGGCGACGAGTCAATCGCCGGAGTCACGGGCCCCGGCTCGGGTCGTCACCTGCCAAGACCTGCAGCTACCTCCGGGCGCCCTCTGCCGGCGCGCCGTCGCCGTCCAGTTGCAGATCGACGCCTACCGCCGGCAGCAGGCGGCCGCGGCGCCCGACTCCCGCCACAACGCCCATCGCCAGGACGCCCTGCCGGTCGAACAACCCTTGGCGGCCGGGAAGGTGGCGGTCGGGTTCATGGCTTCACTGCCGGGGGCCTTGTTGATCCTGCTGCTCGCTGCCGGCCACGTTGCCAATGAATGGAACGGCCGCACCATGAAGACGGTGCTGACCCAGGAAGGACGTCGGTGGCGGGTCCTGGCTGCGAAGGCGGCCAGCCTGTGGCTCGCAGCCATGGCCATCGTGGCAGTCGACTGGATCGCCCTGGCGCTGCTCAGCCCGATCCTCAAGGCGGCCTACCCCCTCGGTCATCCCGGTCTGTCGTGGTCGGCGGCCTGGTGGGCAGTGGCCGCCGACGCCACCCGGGCGCCACTTGTCATTGCGGTCTTTGCCACCCTGGGAGTCACCACTGCCGTTGTGGTGCGGAACACGATCGGGGCGTTCGCCATTTCCAGCGGCATCCTGGTGGCCTCGATCACCTGCGCCGGCAACCTGGCCGCCGTCGCCCCGTGGACGTTGGCATGGTGGGTGTCCGGCTGGATGCGGTTCCGCTCCCATGGTTATGTCATCTACCACTTTTGGGTCGACGCCTTTCCCGGCCATGCCGGTTACCCGGGGTACGTCTCGGGCCTGCTCGGCGTGGCCGGTTCCATCGTGGTGCTCGCAGTCGTTGCGGTGAGCGTCTTTCGCCGGCTGAATATTCGCGGCTGAACCGGGCCGCCTCGCCTTGGGTCCATCCCGGTCATCCCGTCTCCGCCCTCGGGTTGGGTACCAGCCAGGTCGTTCCGTCCGGATCGGTCGGTGTTCACGTCAGCGCCCCCATCGCGTGTTCGTGCCACCGGGTGGTGGTCTTGTACAAGGGACTCGTCGAACACGGGAGCACCCAGGAGGTCCTTCGACACCCCGAAGAGGAGTACACGCGTTCGCGGCCGGGTGCCCGCGCTCCTCCCCCCAAAGAGTCGGGTGCCCGGCCGCCTGACCAGACGCGGGGCCTGACGAGAGGGGTGGGGATACTGTTGACCATTTGCGGTGGTCCGGTGAGACAGCAAACCGGTTGCTCATGCGGTGAAGCCGGGGCACTCCCATGTGTCTCAGTGGGTGCCAGCGGTCGTAGTCAGGAGGCGATGAGACCGTGATCTTGCGAATCGACCATATCGGACTCGTGGCCCGAACCTTCGAGGAAGCTACCGATCTATTGCTTGACCGGCTCGGCTTCACCATGGACGGGTATCGCACGCCGATGCCGGACGGCATCTATATGGCCAGGGAGAATGCCGACATCTACTTCGTGAAGGTGGGCGAGGGCGACACCCGGCTCGAACTCCTCCTGCCCCGGGACAGGCAGACCGGGATGGGCCGGTGGCTCGATCGGCGCGGCCCCAGCGTGCACCATATTGCCTACCTGGTCGACGACGTGGAGGAGCATGCCGCCGAGCTGCGCGGACGGGGGCTCGAGCAGATTGATATGGGACCGAATGCAGGAGCCGCGTTTTTCTATCCTCGATCGACCATGGGCATCCTCACTGAGCTCGTCGACGCCGATACCGTTCGACGCCTCCATAGTGGTGTGGAGTGAGACGAGCGCACTCATCCGCGTTGCTGCGACGGAGCGTCGACCCTGCGAAGCGTCGGTTTCTTGACGAGGGCGAGACGTCCCAGGCGTCGGACACCATTTTCGTATCGTTGCTCGAAAGTGAAACGAATGTACCTACTCCCCTCCGTCAGGGGAGTCGCACTGCTCCGTGAGCATCGACTAACTTCGCGTTCGGTGGCCGGACACGAGCAGGACCAGGACCGCGGCAGGTGGGGGCGCCCCGGGCGGATCCCGCCTTCGTGGCGATCACCTTAGCGGTGAGCGGTGAGCGCTGAACCCGCGAACGGGACGGCCGGTCCGGCGTTCGAGGGGGTGCGGGTGCTCGAGCTGGACGCCGGCCTCGCCGGGGCCTATTGCGGTCACCTGCTATCCCAGCTCGGTGCGGACGTCGTCAAGGTCGAGTCCGGGGCGCGGCCGCCGGTCGTGCGGACCACCGGGCCCTTCGTCGATGACCGACCAGACCTTGAGACCGGGGGTGCTCACGTCCATTTCGATGCCCGCAAGCGTTCCATTGCTCTCAACGTAGCCACGCCGTCCGGTCGCGCTCTGTTTGAGCGGCTCGCCGGCCGGGTCGACGTGGTTATCGACGACGGCGTGCTGGGCCCGCCGCCGGAAGTCCGGGCTCGCTACGACGCTCTCCTGGCTGCCCATCCTGGGCTCGTGGTCGTTGCGCTCAGCTCCTATGGACTCGAGGGGCCGAAGGCCCATTACCGATCGAGCGAACTGTGCGATCTGGCGGCGTCGGGCTGGCTCACCCGGAACGCCCAACACCCGGACCGCGCCCCGTTGATGCCGGGCACTTCGTGCGGCGAGCTGGGGGTGGGGACCCTGGCCGCGCTCGGCGCCGCGCTGGCCCTGAGGTGGCGTCGGACCAGCGGGGTCGGGCAGCTCGTCGAGGTACCCCGCCAGGAAGGGTTGCTGAGTCTGTTGGCCTTTCCGACCGCTCTCTTCGCCTGGCTCGGTGTCGATGAGGTTCGGATCGGAGATCGATTCCCGTTCATGATCGTGGCCTGCGCCGATGGTCATCTGGGCGTGAGCATTCTCACCCAGCGCCACTGGGAGGCGCTGTGCCGTTTCATGGATCGACGCGATCTGCTGGAACGGCCGCACCTGGCGAATAGCTCGTTGCGCGCCCGCCCCGAGGCCGCGGAGGAGATCATGAGCGAGATCCGCAGCTGGTTCGCTGACAAGCCCGCGATGGCGACGTTCGAGGCCGGCCAGGCGATGCGGGTGCCGATCTCGATCGTTCCGTCGCCGTCCGAGGTGCTCGCCTCGCCGCAATATCGGGCGCGGGACTACTGGCTGGAGTGTACCGATCCGCGTCTCGGGCCCCTGCGCCTGCCCGGTCGGCTCTACCGGGCCAGTGCAGGCACCTTCGCCGCCTTTCGGCCGGCGCCGAGTGTTGGCCAGCAAACCGGCGAGGTGCTCGACGAGCTGGGCGTCGCCGCGGCCGATCAGGTCGCCCTCGCTGCGTTGGGTGTGTTGGCTTGAGGGGAGTACTCGACGGCGTGCGGGTACTCGACGTGACCGCGTGGCAAGCCGGCCCGATCGTGACGATGGTGCTGGGTGACTTCGGCGCCGAGGTGCTCAAGATCGAGGCTGCCGACCGGCTCGATGGCTGGCGGGGCGGCGGCGGCCTGGTTGATGACCGCGCCTACGAACGCAACCCGATTTGGTTGGCTATTAATCGCAACAAGAAGGGGCTGTCCCTCGATCTGCGGACGTCGGCCGGACGAGAGATATTCCTGCGTCTCGCCGCGGTCTGCGACGTCGTGGTCGAGAACTACACGCCCCGAGTGATGGCAAGTTTCGGTCTGGCCTATGAGCAGCTCCGTGAAGTCAACGATCGCATCGTGATGATTGCCCTGTCGGGATTTGGCGGTACCGGCCCGTGGCGCGACTTCTCGGCGTTCGCCTTTCCTACCGAGCAGGTCTCCGGCCTCACCTATCTCAACGGCGTGCCCGGCGGACCACCAGAGGCGGTCGGTCAGCCGGTCACTGACGCGTTGGCCGGCGCCATAGGGGCGTTGGCCGTGGTCGCCGCCCTCGAGCGGCGCGAGAAGACCGGCGTGGGCGAGTTCATCGACCTCAGCCAGTGTGAGGTGCTGACCGATCTGATCGGAGGAGAGCTGGTGGACGCCCAGCTCAGTCAAGGCCGTACGGCCGGCCGCCGCGGCAACCGACGACCCGGATGCGTGCCGCAGGGCGCGTTTGCGTGCCAACCCGACGGAGAGTGGGTGACGGTAGCTGTCACCTCCGACGCCGAGTGGATCGGTTTGTGCCGGGCTATGGGCGTCACGGGGGCTCAGCTTGCCGCCGACGTCGAACTCTCGACGGTGACCGGGCGAAGCGATTCAGTGGATCGTCTCGAGTCCGCGATCGGCGCCTGGACGGCTGAACGCCGCGCCGAGGAGGTCGTCAGGGCGTGCCAAGCCGAGGGCGTGCCGGCGGCGGTCGTCATGACCCCTTCACGGTTGATGGCCGACGACCACCTGTGGGCGCGCCACTTCTACCACCTGATCGAGCGCCCGGAGATTGATCCAAACTACATCCCTGGACCGGTCGTCCGCCTGACGTCAACACCGGGCGGCCCATCGTGCCCTCCGCCGTTGTTCGGCCAGCACACCGACGAGGTGTTACGGGAGTTGCTCGGCCTATCTGAGGAAGAACTCGCCACGCTTGAGGCTGACGGCGTCACGTCACGTCAGCCGACCAGCCAGAGCTGGCGCTAAGAGACACCCGCCAACCGAGGAGGGCCAATGACCGAAATCCAGAACCAGTACGAGACGATCGATGGGCGTGGCGGGGTCTACGACGTCTTCGTCGGCAAGGACCTGGGATGGGCAGAGGTGGACACCGACCCCTCGGCGATTGATCACTATATCGACATCACGGGCGACGACAACCCCTGGTACCGGGGCGATTCGCCGTTCGGTGGGCCGTTGGTGCCTGCGACCTTCCTGCACTTCCGAGCCTTCCAGCACAACCCGGGCTGGTTCCCGGACAACCAGTACGGCACTTTGTTCGCGGGCATCTCTCTGGACTGGAACCGGCCCCTGCTGGTCGGAGAGCGCACCCGCAGCCACGCTTGGGTCAGTCAGATCCAGCGCAAAGGCCAGCGCTGGCATATCACTTGCGATGTCGATGTGTACGACGGCGCCGACCGGATCGCTCTACATACCCGTACTACCCAGACGTTCCTCGTCGACAGAGACTACCGCGGTGTCGTCCGCAGCAAGGCCGACCAGCGACCCCCGCGTTCGTCAGGCCTCGCTCGGCGCGGGAGCACGACCATGCAACCACTCCGGAGGTACGTGACCGAGGACATGTGTACCGCGTTCTTCGGTGGTAGCAAGAACTATCACACCGACACCGAGGAGTCTGCGAAAATGGGCTTCGACGACATCGTGGTCGGCGGGCCCATGTCGGTCTGTTATATCGGCGACATGCTCACCCAGAACCTCGGCCGGTCGCTGTTCTCAGGCGCCCGGCTCGCAATCCGCTTCGTTGATATCCTCTGGCCAAATATGGAGATCAGCATCGTCGGCAGCCGGGTCGACGAGCCGGTCAGCGAGCTCGGACGGGACCGCTACGACTTTGACCTTGAGGTCCAGGATCCGACCGGTCGCGTGACGGTGATCGGCGATGGGAGCTTTGTGCGATAGCACCCGATGGGAGCGGCGGCGCCCACCGTGAGAGGTCCACGCCCATCTGGCTGAACGCTTCCGGCCCCCCAGGGGCGGCCAGGGCCCACCGAGCCAGACCTGGTGTCAGACGCTCCCCACCCCATGGGCTAAGAATGCGCAATGTGGCGAATCCTCGTCCAAGGCGATTCTGATCGGTCTGACCATGCAGTTGCGACATCCGAAGGAGGATCCAGGTGATTGTCGACTGTGCCCATTACGCTGACGGCCTGCGCCAGCAAGAGGAACACATGGATCTCGATGCGGCCGCCGAAGTGTACCGCCGAGACGCGCCGGGCTTTGTCTGGATCGCCCTGCTGGAGCCGGACCCCGGCGAGCTAAAGGGGGTCCAGGAGATTTTCGGACTGCACGAACTGGCCGTGGAGGACGCCCAGACCTTTCATCTGCGCCCCAAGGTCGAGCAGTACGATGACGGGCAGGTGCTGTTCGCGGTGATCCGGACCGCTGAGTATATCGATGAGCAGGAGGACGTCAAGTTCGGGGAGGTGTCGATCTTCCTGGGCCGCCGCTTCCTCATCACGGTGCGCCACGGCGTCGCCAGCGAGTTGGGCTCCGCCCGCCGACGCCTCGAAGCCCAACCTGATCTCCTCAAAGCCGGGCCGGCCGCGGGGCTCTGGGCCATCCTGGACAAGATCGTCGACGACTACGCCCCGGTCATCGCCGGCCTCGAAAACGACGTCGAGCAGATCGAGGCCACGGTCTTCCGCGGGACGGCCGCGGCCACGGAGCGGATCTACAAGCTGCGCCGGGAAGCGACCGACTTCTACCGGGCCGTGCACCCGCTACTCGGACCGCTCGACGCCCTGGAGCGGGCCGCCTATCCCCACGTGCGCAAACAGCTAAGACCGTTCTTCCGCGACGTCAACGACCACCTCAAGCAGGTCAACGAAGAAGTGGTCGGATTGCGGGACATACTGGCCTCCGTATTGCAGGCCAACATCGCCGTGATATCGCTGGAGCAAAACGATATCAGCGTCCGTCAGAACGAGACCACCAAGCAGCTGACCGTCATCGCTACCATCTTCCTGCCCCTGTCCTTCCTGACCGGCTTTTTCGGGATGAACTTCGGCTGGCTCGTCGGCCACGTCACGTCGCTATGGACCTTCGTGGTGTTCGGCCTCGGGAGCCTGGCCGCCTCGTGCGCCATTCTCTTCACCTGGTTCCGCCGTAGCGGGCTGGTCCGGGCCACCTGACCTGAGGGTTCCAACTACGCCCGGCGGCGGGGCCGGCGATGGTGCTCAAGGTACATACAGCAAAGGCGGCGGTCCCAACTGGTTGGCCAGAATGCGCTGAGCATCCTCGACAAAGTCGGCCACCATCGCCCGCGTGTCACGCGGATCGATGATGTCCTGGCCGGTCGCTTCAGCGGTGCGGAAGGGGGACGCCACGGTGCGCAGGCGCTGCTCAATCTCCAGGCGCCGCTTCTCCGGGTCCGGGGCCGCCTCGATCTCCCGGCGATAGGCCGCTGATGTGCCACCGGCGATGTGCATGGACCCCCAGCTCGCCGAAGGCCAGGCATACCGCCGGTACAGGCCGGAGGGCCGGTGATGGGCCTGACCTCCGACTCCGAAGAGGCGGCGCACCACGATGGTGATCCACGGCATCCGGGTCTGGCACATGACGGAGATCAGGCGGGCCCCGGCTCGCTCGATCCCGGCCTTCTCGGACTGGAGCCCGACCATCAGCCCGGGTTCGTCGGCGAGATCGACCAGGGGGAGGTGAAAGGTGTCGCACAGCTGGAGCAGACGGCTGGTCTTGAGCCCGGCCGCCACATCAGTGGCTCCTCCGAGGCGGCGGGGATCGTTGGCCATGACCCCGACGGGGAAACCGTTGATGCGGGCCAGCCCGGTGATCCGGGCCCGCCCGTAGTACGGGGCGATGGGGAAGAAGGAGTTCTCGTCCACGATCTGCTCGACCAGGCGCTGAGCGTTGTACGTTCGGCGGGCTTCGCGAGGCACGATGGTCAGGATCTCGTCTTGTCGGGCGTCCTCCACCGGCGCGGCTGGGCCGCGCGGCGCCATCTCGTCGACACTCGACGGCAGATAGGAGAGGAAGGTGCGGATCTGCCTGAAGGCCTCCTCCTCGGAGTCGGCGACATTATCGACCACCCCACTCTCGTAGGCGTGGATGTGGGCACCGCCGAGGTCCTCTTTGGTGATCTCGTCCCCGAGGGCCGCCTTGACCACCGGCGGTCCGCCGGGGAAGACCTGAGAAGTATCTCGGACCATCACATTCCAGTGGGCCAGGGTGGTCTGCAGGGCAGCGATGCCCGCCGCCGCGCCCATAACCGCGGAGACGACCGGGGCCACGTTGAGGAGCGACACGTCCCAGTGGGTAAACGAGTTGCCGTCGGGCAGGTAGGTCCGCCCGAGGTTCTCGAAGCCCCGCACGCTCCCGCCCGAGGAGTCGAGCAGTCGGATCAGAGGGAGCCGCCACACCAGGGCCCGCTCACTGGCCGACAATTCCTGTCCGAGACCGCCCCCACTGCTCTCGCCTGACCCCCCGCGAACGGTGAAATCCCCGGCCGTGATGATGGCCTTGCGGCCACCGATCCGAGCGATGCCGTCGACCTTGCCGTCTGGGAGAACATCGATAAGGTTACCGGTCTCGTCGTAAGTGGCTCGACCTCTCAGCTTTCCGAACTGCTGAAAAGAGTCTTTGTCCACCAGGAGCGGCAGCCGCTCACGCACCGTGAGCTTTCCGTTGCGGTGCTGACGTTCGATGCCCTCGCGGCCGCCCATCCGCTCGGCCAGCTGCAGGCGCCGGTCGAGTTCATCGAGGTCGTCCTCCCAGGTCTGCTCCGTCAAAGGGTCCTCTCTTAATGTGGTTAACCGGGGCCTCAATTGGGGTTAACCGGGGCATCCCGATGGCGGTCAGCCGTTGCGCTTCCAGTCGGCGACCAGTGAACGAGACGGGCTCCGCCCGTCAAATGGCCCACAGATAGCCGGGTCCGAGCTTCTCGCCTCCCGGCTCACTCTTGCGTTTCAAACGGAGGGAGCGTATCGTTCAGATGGTTGTTCGTCAAGCAGGGGGAATATGCAGTTTTTGTTGACGGTTGCGCTGCGGAACACCGTCGAGGCATGACCTTCCGAGCTCGGTCTCAGGCCGGCTGCGGTCTGGGACTGAGCCCTACCAGTTCTGTCTGACCACGAAATCGAAGAATCGCGCTCGGATATTTAAAGCTATGCCAACGAATGCGTCGGTAACCCGATCGGAAAGGGGTGCGGCACCTGATGGTGGTCGCCGGCAGGCATCTACGGATTCGAGCCCGGAGCGGATTCTCACGGCGGCGACGCGACTCTTTCTCAACCAGGGCTACGAGAAAACCAGCATCGACGAGATCGGGATAGCGGCTGGTCTCAGTGGTCCGGCCATCTACTACCACTTTCGCAGTAAATCCGACCTCTTGCTCCGGGTCGTCGACCGGGCCCAGGAGTCGAGCATTCGAGCGACCACTTCTCTACTTGATCCCGGCCTCGACCCGTTGGACGCCCTGAGCCTCATGGTGGCGGCCTGGGTCGACGATAGTTTCAGGAACAGGGCGCTCATCCTGACTTACACCCACGAGCATCCCCACCTCGATCAAGATATCCGGCGTAAACTCGGCGCCAAGTACCGGGCCATTACCGACATGTGGATGGTTGTCCTGGCCCGACTTCGCCCGGAGCTTCCCGAGGCCGAGAGGTTGGCCATGGTTGATAGCGCCTTCTGGCTCATTCGGTCTCAGGCCTTCTATCGATCCACTCTCCCGATCGCCCGGCTGTCGCGCCGCCTCCGCGTCATGGTGCTCGGGTCCCTCCTCGCCGACGCCGATCCGGCCGATCGCGGCACCGCCCTTCGGACATCACGGCCCGTGTCCAAAGCGACAGCGAAGGCGAGGTCATGATGCGGCATTTGATGGGCCCGGCCGTCCGGCGATGAGCTCCGTGGCCCCAGCGACCGGGTCTTCTCAGCCAGAGGCGGGAGAGCCGGCCGGACAGGCGGATACTGCGGTGCTCGAAGTCGCCGGAGTCTCCGTCGACTACAAAACGCCCGGGCGTCCCCTGGTCCATGCGGTCAAGGACGCCTCGCTCCGCCTCCACCGGGGCGAGATATTCGGAGTCGTGGGCGAATCGGGCTCGGGCAAGTCGACGTTGGGGCGGGTACTGGCCGGCTTCACGCCTCCCACCACCGGCGCCGTTCGCCTGATCGGCGAGGACGGCAAACTGCACGACGTCAATATCCGCGCCAATCGGGGCATCCGGGACGTCCAGATGATTTTTCAGGAGTCCGCCCTCGCCCTCGACCCCCGCCTGGCCGTGTGGCGCAGCGTGGCCGAGGCCCTGCCGCCCGGCACCCGCGGGGTGGGCCGATCCGGGCGAAAGGCCTGGGCCGTCGAGCGCCTGGCGCAGGTCGGACTCGGTGCGCCGACCGCCGCCCGCCGTCCGAGCGGCCTGTCCGGCGGCGAGAAGCAGCGGGTGGCGATTGCCCGCGCCATGGCGGCCCGGCCCGCCATCGTCATCTGCGACGAGGCCGTTTCGGCCCTGGATGTCACCGTGCGAGCCGCCATCCTCAATTTGCTCAAGGACATCGTGGCGGAGTCCGGTATCTCCTTGTTTTTCATCGCCCACGACATCTCGGTGGTGTCCACCATCGCCGACACCACGGCGGTCATGTTCGAGGGCTCGATTGTCGAGCTCGGCCCGACCCGCGAGGTGATCGATAATCCGGAGCATCCGTACACCCGGCGACTCATCGATGCCGTCCCCCCGCTGCAGCGGGGCCAGGTCCTCACCAGAGATTCAGATCCAGATGTCCGCTAAGGCCGTCCGGCCGCCACTACCAAGGGGGAAACCTTGAAACCAATCGGCCGCCGAGGCCTCCGCTCCTTCGTCATCGTCGCTGCGCTTTCCGTGATCCTGGCCGCGTGCGGCAGCAGCTCGCCGAAATCCAATCAGTCGACCGGCGGCACCACCGGCGGCACCGCCAGCGGCGGGACCTCGACCGGGGCCACGTCTGGTGGCGGCGCCTCCAACTCCAACTCCAACGCCACGGTCTCGATCGGGAACGTTATTTATCCGACCAGCCTGGACCCGGCGAACGGGAACTCGGGCGGCGACTACTCGTACCTGTATCTCATCTACGACCGCCTCCTCAACTTCAACCCGCAGTCCGGTGCGATCGAGCCGGGCCTGGCCACGCAATGGGGCTTCAGCGGCGCCAATAATCTGACCTTCACCATGACCATCCGCCCGGGGGTCAAATTCCAGGACGGCACGCCGCTCGATGCGGCCGCGGTGGTGGCCAGTCTTCAGCATTTCCAGAAGATCGGTCTGCTCAACGACCTCCAGCCGGTCGCGTCGATCACGGCTCCGTCCTCGAACAAGGTGGTCATGACCCTCAAGTCGCCTTACTCCCCGCTGCCGGCCATCCTGGCCGACCGGGCCGGCATGATCGTCTCGCCGACGGCAGTGGCCAAGTACGGCAGCAACTTCGGAACCCACCCGGTTGGTGCCGGGCCGTACCAGTTTGTGTCCGAGGTGACCAACGACTCTGTCAACGTGGTCCGGTTCCCCGGTTACTGGGGCGGCCCGGCTCCTCTGGCCGGGATCGACTGGAAGGTCTTTCAGACCGACACCGCCCTCGTGAGCGCCATCAAGACCGGGGTCGTCCAGGTGGCCTCCGGTGTGTCGCCCAATGACGTCAACTCGCTCAAGGCCGACTCCCAGCTCGTTGTCAACGTCGGCCCGTCGTCGGGTATCACGGATATGTACTTCAACGCCAAGCTGGCCCCGGTCAGCAATCCCGACGTCCGCCTGGCCTTCAACTACGCCCTCAATCGCCAGGACCTCCTGACGGTCGCCACCGGCGGTCTCGGTGCCGTGGCCTGGCAGGTTCTCCCCCAGGGTTCGCCCGGTTATGCCGCGACCGAGTCTCCCACCTGGCCCCAGAACGTGAGCAAAGCCAAGAGCCTGCTGGCCCAAGCCGGATATCCCAATGGGCTCACGCTCAACTGTGTCACCCTCAATGGGATCGGCTATGAGAACACCGGTCCGGTCATCCAGTCCCAGGAAGCGGCGGCCGGCTTCAAGGTCCACATCAAGTTCGAGACGGTCGCGGAGTCCAACAACGACTTCTTCACCAAGAAGGACGTACCCTGCTACTTCGCCGGTTGGAGCGGCCGTCCCGACGCGGCGATGACCTACGGGCAGATCTTCAGCAGCACCGCTCCCTTCAATCCGGGTCAGGGCAACTTCGGCGTCGATTCGCTGATCAACCAGCTCTACGCCACCTACCAGACCCCGGCCCGGAACGCGGTTATCGCCAACATCGTCAAGACCATGACTCCGGTGGCGCCTTTTGCCCCCTTTTACTCCGCCCCGGCGGTCGTGGCCCTGTCCACCAAGGTGCAGAACTATGTCCCCAACTTCCTGGGCAAGGAGGACTTCGCCTCCATCTCGCTGAGCAAGTGACGTTCGGTCCGTGAAGCTGATCCATTCCCGGAAGAGCCCGGCGCCGGTCGCGGCGCCGCGGACGCCGGGGGCCATTCTCGAGGTGTCCGACCTCGAGGTGGACTTCTCCGGCGGCCAGGGACCGCGGGCGGTTCAGGGGCTGTCCCTGGCCCTCACCCCCGGCCGGATCGTCGGGATCGCCGGGGAGTCGGGGAGCGGCAAAAGTGTCTCGGCCCTGTCAATCATCGGGCTCCTGCCGCGCGCCGCCCACGTCGAGGGCTCCATCCGGTACCGGGGTGAGGAGCTCGTCGGGACGTCCGAGCGGCGCTGGCGCGACCTGCGAGGCCGGGATATCGCGATGGTGTTCCAGGAGACGGTTTCGGCCCTCAACCCGGTGGTGCCGGTCGGGCGCCAGATGGCCCTGGCCGCTCGGAACGCCACCGGGCGGGATCAAGGGGCGGGGGCCGACCGTATTCGCGCCGCTTTGCGTGAGGTCGGGCTGTCCGACGTCGACCGGGTGCTGCGCAGCTATCCGCACGAGTTGTCGGGCGGCATGTGCCAGCGGGTCGTCATCGCGATGGCCCTCAGCTGCGGCTCCAAGGTGCTGCTCGCCGACGAGCCCACCACGGCCCTCGACGTGTGTGTCCAGCAGGAGGTCCTGGCCCTTCTCAAATCGGTCGTCGAGAACCACGGGCTGGCCGTGGTCCTTATCTCCCACGACCTCGGGGTGCTGGCCCAGCTCTGCGACGAGCTCATCGTCATGTATCAGGGTCAGATTATGGAGAAAGGACCGGCCGGCGCCATCCTCCGGGGCCCGGCCAGCCCCTACACCGCGGCGCTACTGCGGTCCCTTCCTCGGGTCGACGGTCAACAGACGGGGGGCCCGGCGTCGGTCACCCTGGGGGGCGATGCCGCGGTCGGGCCGGGCTGCCCGTACTCGAGCCGGTGCGCCTGGGCCACCGAGGCCTGCGAAACCAATCCCCCCCTCGATGACTTCGATGACGGCGAGCCTGACCATCTGCGGCTGGTGCGTTGCTGGCACGCCTCGGACGTCCACCACAGCCGGGCGGGGATAGTCCCGTGAGGCAGGCCCTGATCCGGCGAGCGATCGCCCTGGTCCCCACCCTGTTCGTGGTGACGGTGGCCGTGTTCGCCTTGCGCGTGCTTATCCCGGGGGGTCCGGCCCAGGCCATCCTCGGCACCAACGCCACCCCGCAGGCGATCGGTGTGCTCAACCGTCAGCTCGGCCTCGACCGTCCGATCGTGTCGCAGTATTTGAGCTGGATCGGCGGCGTCTTCCAGGGGCATTTTGGCGTCTCGTATGCCAGTCGCCAGCCGGTCAGCACGGTGATCGTCCAGCGGCTGAACCCCACCCTGGAGTTGGTGTTCGGATCCCTCATCGTCGCCCTGGTCCTCGGCAGCCTCATCGGTATCTGGTCCGCCATCCACTACCAGGACGCCGGCGGCCGTTTTGTGCTCGGGGCCACGGGCCTCGGGCTATCGGTACCTGACTTCTGGTTGGCCACCATTGCGTCCGGCCTGTTTGGCTTGTCGCTCAAGGTCCTGCCCGCGGTCGGCTACACCCCGCTCTCGCAAGGGGTGACCAACAACGTCCGCTCGCTCATCCTTCCGATCGCGGTGCTGTCCCTTTCCAGCGGGGCCTTCTTTGCCCGGCACCTGCAGAGCTCGATGGTGGCCGCCCTCCGCAGCCCCTACACCCGCACCGCCTGGGCTATGGGACTCAAGCCCCGGGAGGTGTACTGGACGTACGGCGTGCGCAACTCGCTCGGTCCGGTCATCACCTTCCTGCCCCTCGTCGTGGCCGGTCTGGTCGGGGCGTCGGTCATCGTCGAGATCGTGTTCGCCATCCCGGGCATCAGCAGCGAGATCGTGGCCGCGGTCACCGCCCGGGACTACGCCGTGCTCCAGGTCATCGTGCTGTTCCTCGCCCTGACCATCGTGGTGCTGAATTTCCTCGCCGACCTCGCCCTGGGGTTCATCGACCCCCGCACCCGCCGGCACGGTGAGGCCTGATATGCCCGTCACGTCTTTCCCGGAGATGACCCGGCGGATCCGAGCTTCCGGTCCGATCGGGAGGAGAGGGCGATGATCGACCTCACCGCCACTGCCGACCAGGCGGAGCAGGCTGTTCCCGTGGCCCGGCCCCGCGCCCGGCGCCGGGCGGACCGCCGGTTCGGGTGGGGTTCCCGGATCGCCCTCGGCGTGATGGGCTTGATCCTCCTTTGCGCCATCGTCCCCGGGTTGCTGGCGCCCTACAGCCCGATCGCCCAGGACATCAGCGTTCGACTCAGCGGGCCCACCGCCCAGCATCTCCTCGGCACCGACTCCGATGGTCGTGACACCCTGAGCCGCATCATCTGGGGGGCACGCGACGCCATCCAGGGGGTTGCCATCGCCCTGATCGGGACCGTTCTGCTCGGCGTCCCCTGGGGCCTGATCGCCGGCTACGGCGGCCCCGTTATCGATGAGATCCTGATGCGGATCGCTGATGCCGTTCTGTCCTTCCCGGGTCTCATTCTCGCCATCGCCATCACCGGCATCCTCGGTCCGAGTCAGCGCAACGCCATGCTGGCGGTCGCCTTCGTGTTTTCCCCGGTTATCGCCCGGCTCATGCGCTCGGCCGTCCTTCCGCTCCGCAACGCCGAGTTCGTGATGGTGTCACGGTCGCTGGGTGCCAATCCGGTTCGGGTGACTGTCCGCCACGTGCTGCCGAACGCCTTCGCCCCCGTCCTGGTGCAGCTGTTCGGCCTGGCCAGTCTGTGTTTCATCATCGAGGCCGGGCTGACGTTCCTCGGTCTCGGTGTGCAGCCCCCGACCGCGTCCTGGGGGGCCGACCTGGCCCAGGCGTACACCAATTTCACTGCCGCCCCCCTCAACACGGTCGCCCCCGGAATCACCATCACGCTCGCCGCCCTCTGTGTGAGTGCCGTCGGCGACGGTGTGCGCCGCCTCCTCGTCGTCTGATGCCCCTCGTGAGTCAGAGGGTGGGGGACCGGTCGGGGAGCGGGTTGGTGGTGGAGTTGTCGGTGGACGACGTCGCCGGCAGCTACTGCGCCCGGACCCTGTGGTCCCTCGGGATGCGCGTGGTCAAGGTTGAGCCGCCGGGTGGAGATCCGCTGCGGTTCGCGCCGCCGCTGCTGCGCCGGGGCGCGCCGGGAGAGTCCAGCGGGTTGTTCCAGTACCTCAACGCCGGCAAGGAAAGTCTGGTGGCCGACGTGTCTGCCCGCGCCGGGTGGGACGAGATCGGACCCCTGGTCGGCCGCGCCGATATCGTCATCCTCGGTGTGGACGGCGACGCCGACCTGGTCGACGGCCGACAGCGCCACATCGCCGCCATCAACCCGTCCTCGGTGCGGATCGTGCTCAGCCCGTACGGGTTGACCGGCCCCTACCGCGACCTGCCGCGCTCGGATATCACCGACTGGGCCGCGAGCGGCTATATGTTCGTCACTGGAGAACCGGACCGGGAGCCGCTGGCCGGCGGGGGACCGTTCCCGGCCTACACGGCGGGGCTCACCGCCGCCATCGGCGCGCTGGCGGCGTGGCGCGACGCCAGGGACGGCGGCCCGGGGCGTTTGGTCGATGTGAGCATTATGGAATCCATGGCCGCCCTGCACCAGTGGACCCTGACCCAGTACACCTACCAGGGCTTCATCAAACGGCGGGTCGGCAACCGCCATGGCGACTTCCACCATCCGGTGGCGTTCCTGGAGTGTTCCGACGGCTGGGTGTGCATCGCCGCGGCCGGCACGGTGCAGTGGGAGCGCCTGTCGGAGGCGGTGGCCTTACCCGAGCTGCTCACCGACCGGCGATTCCAATCGAGCGGCGAGCGTTTCGACCACGCCGACGAGGTGGACGCCGCCTTGCGTCCGTGGCTCCTGTCGCACACGACCGAGGAAGTGGCGGCCATCCTTCAGGACCACCGGGTTCCCGCCGGTGCCGTGACCGACGTGGTCCAGATGCTCGATGACGGGCAATTGCGGTCCCGGGGCTTCTTTCAGACCATCGACGTGGGTGGCGCACCGCTCGACATGCCGGGCTCCCCCCTTCAGCTAGGCGAGCCGGTGACGTGGACGGCGGCGCCGGCGCTGGGCGCCCATTCGGCCTCCGTGCTGTCCGAAATCGGCGCCGCTCCGGCCGGGGCGAAGCCCGGTTTGGGGGAGAGAGTCTGATGTCTCTGCTCGATGGTGTCCGGGTGCTCGACCTGACCCGGGCGTGGGCTGGCCCGCTCGCCGGCCGGGTGCTGGCCGATCTCGGCGCCGAGGTGATCCACGTCGAGTACGCCACCGCCCGGGGTGCAGGCGTGGTGGGCACGGCGGGCTTCGCCATGACGGCCAGCCCGGACTGGGAGTGGGGTGACATGCCGGAGCCGAGTACCCGGGCTGGCCTCTTCCCCGATGCCGACCCCGGGCCGGACCCCTGGAACCGGCAGGCGTCGTTCAACAAGCTCAACCGAAGCAAGCAGAGCCTGTGTGTCGATTTGCATGAGGTCGAAGGGCAGGCGATCTTTCGGGGCCTGGTGGCCGTCAGCGACGTCGTCCTGGAAAACTACAGCCCCCGTGGCGCCCGCGGCCTGGGCGTCATCTTCGACGTCCTCCGCGAGGTCAACCCGCGGATTGTGGTTGTTTCGATCTCAGGCTACGGACACACCGGGCCCCACCACGATCGCGTCGCCCTGGGGCCGATCATCGAAGCGGAGTCCGGGCTGGCCGCCCTGACGGGCTATCGCAAGGGCGGGCCCGCCAAGCTGGGCGCGGCGATGCCCGACGCCATCTCCGGGCTCAGCGGTGCGCTCGCCGTCATCGCGGCCCTGGCCCGGCGCGACGCCACCGGCGAGGGCCTTCATGTTGATGTATCCATGCTGGAAGCGTTTGCGGCCATCGGAGGCGAGGCATTCCTCGTCGCGTCCGATACCGGAGTTGCGCCCGTCCGGCACGGCAACCGATCTCTGCAGTGGGCGCCGCAGGGCGCTTACCCGTGCGCAGGCGACGACGAGTGGATCGCCATCACGGTCCGCTCGCCGGCCGAATGGCGGCGCCTGGTCGAGCTCCTCGACGTCCCGCCGCTCCGCGATTCCCGCTTCGCCGACCCCGCCGTGCGAGCCCGCGAACAGCCTTACCTCGATCGGATCATCGCAGCCTGGACCACCGGACAGACCAAGTGGGCCGCCTGGCGTCACCTCCGCGACCGCGACCTGGTCGCCTTCCCGGTCCTGACCAACAGCGACCTCGTCCACGACGAGCAACTCGCCGCCCGGGGCTTCATGGTCGAATGGGATCAACCCGGGATCGGGCCCCGCCTCTACCCGGGCGTGCCGATCCGCTTCGACCCGCCCCTCGAATACGAAGTCCGACCCGCGGCGCGGCTCGGGCAGCACAACCGCCCGATCCTGCGCCAACTCCTCGGCTACGACGAGGCGACCATTGACAAACTCGAGAGCCGGGGCGTTATCGCCACCGAGCCCCCGCCCACTTCTCAGCACCTCAAACAGAGGTAGACGAAATGTCCTCTTCAGTATCTCGCTCCGCAGAAGTCCGTCAGGGACTCGACCACCCCGTCATCGACGCCGACGGACATTGGCTTGAGCCCATCCCGATCTACCTCGACTTCCTCGAAGAGGAGGCCGGTTCACGCGGCGTCGACGCCTACCGTCAGCGGACGCGGGAACATTCCCGGTGGTACGACGTCGGGTCAGAGGAACGCGCCAGCCGGCGGATCCCGCGAGGGTCATGGTGGACCGAAGCGGGTGGGACCCTCGACCGAGCCACCGCCATGTTGCCGGGCCTGATGTACGACCGCCTCGGTGACTTCGGCGTCGACTTCGCGCTGGTCTATCCCACCCTCGGCCTCATCACTCAGAATTTCCCCGATGACATCCGCCAGGCCTCCTGCCGGGCGCTCAACCGCATGAGTGCCGAGCTGTTCGCTCCCTATAGCGACCGGATGACACCGGTCGCAACGGTGCCCGTCTTCACTCCTGATGAAGCCGTGGAGGAAGTGACCTATGCCGTCCGGCAGCTCGGAATGCGTGCCATCATGATCGGCGGCCGGGTGAAACGGCGAGCCTCCGGCGATCCGGCGGTCACCTACATCGACGCCCTCGGGCTCAACAACGACCAGGACTACGACCCGTTCTGGGCCCGATGTGCCGACCTCGGGGTGGCCATCACCGACCACGGTGGCTCCGGTGGCTGGCCGGACCGTCAATCGCCGGACAACTATGTCTTCAACCATCTCGGTCATTTCGCTCAATCACAGCATGCCGGCTGCCGGGCCATCTTCCTCGGCGGCGTCACCAGGCGGTTCCCGGCCCTCAACTTCGGCTTCCTCGAAGGTGGCGTGGGCTGGGCCTGTCAGCTCATGTTCGATCTGATTGGGCACTTTGAGCGGCGCAGCGTTTCAGCGCTGCGCGACGTACTCCGGCCGAGCAACATCGATCCAGACGAGTTCCGAACCTTCTACGACAAGTACGCCGGACCGAGAATGGCCGGTCGGGTTGAGGCCGTCCTCGCGAGCATTAGCTGCGTAACGCCGTTTCTTGACGCCCAGGCCCTAACGGATCGCGAGGGCGACATCAGGAACGAATTTGCCTTGTCCGGGATAGAGTCCGCCGACCAGCTAAAGGAAGAGTTTCGACGCAGCTTCTATTTTGGCTGTGAATCGGACGACATCATGGCTGCCATCGCCTTTGACCGGCGGCTCGGCGCCTTCCTTAAGCCCATCTTCAGTTCCGATATCGGCCATTTCGACGTCGCGGATATGACGAGCGTCCTGGAGGAGGCCTGGGAGCTGGTCGATCATGGTCTTATGGACCCCGAGGATTTCAAGCGGTTCACGTTCACCAACGTCGCCCGGTTGCATACCGGCAACAATCCGAGCTTTTTCGCCGGCACAGTGGTGGAGGACGCCGTGGCCGAGATCCTCCGCGAGTCAGCATGACGGACATCAACCGGAAGCGACCGGCGGCGCAACGACAGGGAGGACCGGATGGCGTGGGAAGCTGAAGTTCGCCAGATCGCGGAACGACGGGAGAGGTCGCTGCGCCTCGGAGGGGAGGAGCGGGTCAAGCGCCAGCACGAAGAAGGCAAACTGACCATCCGGGAGCGTATCGAGAGCTTCGTTGATCCTGGCTCGTTCCGGGAAGTGGGACAGTTGGCCGCGGAGGTGAGTTACGGTCCGGATGGATCGATCACCGGGTACACTCCCGCCGCCTACGTGGCTGGCATCGGGCGGGTGGGAGGCCGCCTGGTGTGCGTCGGGGGCTCCGACTTCACCATTCGGGGCGGATCCCAGCAAGGTGGCCACGGTCTTCGCACCAAGCAGGAATATCTGGAGGAGGCGGCCTCGGAGTATCGCTGCCCCCTGGTGCTTTTCATCGACGGCGCCGGGGCGGACGTCCGCGGTATGGAGACGTCGGGGCACATGTACCTTCCGTATCGGGATTGGAGCAAGCAAGGGCGCCTGCTGGGGTTGGTTCCCGTCGTCGCCGCGGTGGTGGGACCGGCCGCCGGGGGTCCCGCCGGCATCGCTCTGCTGTCGCATTGGATTGCCATGGTCCGCGGCAGCTCGTACCTGTTCGCCGCTGGGCCCCCCGTCGTGGCCCGGGCCCTGGGTGAGACGGTCACCAAAGAAGAGTTAGGAGGCGCTGACCTCCACTGCCGTATCACCGGTGTCGCCGACGATGCCTTTGATTCGGAAGCCGACATGTTCGCCGCCATCCGCCGCTTTCTCAGCTATCTGCCCTCCAACGTTTGGGAAGCTCCTCCCCCTGTCCCAACGGAGGACCCCGAAGATCGGCGCGAGGAGGAGTTGCTGTCCATCGTGCCCGAGAACCGGAAGCAGCCCTACGACATGCGTCGCGTCCTGCAACTGGTCTTCGATCAGGCATCCATCTTCGAGCTCAAGGCCGCCTATGGCCGATCCATCATCACCGCCTTCGCCCGGCTGGGGGGGCACGCGGTCGGCGTCGTAGCCAACAACCCGCTGGTGGCCGGCGGGGCGCTCGACGCCGACAGCGCGGAGAAGGAAGCTCACTTCATAGAGCTGTGCGACGTATTCCACCTGCCGATCGTGTACTTCGCGGACGTCCCCGGGTTCCTGATCGGCTCGGCCGCGGAACGCCGGGGCACCTTGCGCAAGGGTATGCGCGCCGTACTGGCCGGCCATACTGCCACCGTGCCGCAGTTTACGGTGCTCGTCAGACGGGCTTACGGCATGGGCGCCAACGCCATGGGTACTCCGCATCGGGTCAACTTGAGGATGGCATGGCCGTCAGGCGAGTGGAGCTCCATCCCCATCGAAGGTGGGGTGGACGCCGCCTTTCGGCGCCAGATCGCCGCGGCCGACGACCCGGTGGCCAAGAGGCAGGAGATAGAGGCCAGGCTGCTGAGGTTCCGCAATCCCTTCAGCACCGTCGAGAGTTTCGCCCTCGAAGAGCTCATCGACCCCCGCGACACGCGACCGCTCCTCTGCGATCTGCTGCGCTTCCATCGCGAGACCGCCGGCTCGCCCCTCGGCCCGAGCTACATCGTGCGCCCTTGATCAGCCCGCCCGCCTCGGCGCGGCCGGATGGTCCGGGACCCGCTCGCCGAATCCGTGGCGCACGGCGGTCCGGTGGGCTAGGGTCCGTCTCGATGGCGCGGACAGAGACTCTGGCGGAGATCGCAGTTCGCCGGGCATCAAGGGGCAGAGCACGCGTCGCGTCATGTTGGCGATAGCAGCCCGGCCGGTCCGGGACGGTCGGCTATGAACGTTGTCGGGGAGATCGAACGGATCGACGCGACCGATAAGGCGGCGATCGAAGATCGGATGGCGCGAGGTCAGCCGGCCATACTGGCTGGCGCCGTCGATAGCTGGCCGGCGGGTGCGAAATGGACCCCGTCGTATCTTCGCCAGACCGTAGGAGAGGCGCCGATCGAGTTCCGGTTGTCGTCGAGTGGGGTCCATCCGCTGATTGATGACAGCAGCGGTGCCGTACAAATACTCAACCGGCAGTGCCTCCTCGCCGACTTCCTCACCCTCATGGTCGACTCCCCGCTCGTATTTGTGGACGGCAACCTCGCCAAGCTTCGAGCGAGGGATGGATCGGCAAATCCGCATCTGGCCCCGCTTCTGGCCGATGTCGAGTGGCCGTGGTTCATCGACCAGGCCGGGCTGGACACGATGAGCCTGTGGCTATCGGGAGCCGGGGTACGGACTCGACTTCACCACGACCGAAACGGCAAGAACAACTTTGTGGCCCAGGTCCGTGGCAGCAAGCGGGTGACGATGGTGTCGCCGGAGCAAGCGAGCCACCTCTACCCCCTTCCGATCACCTCCCCTTTCTACCATTTCACCCGGGTTGACAACTTCAGTCCGGACCTCGAGGCGTTCCCTCGCTTCAGCCGCGTCGAAGCGCTCGAGGGCGTTCTCGGCCGCGGCGATCTCCTGTTGCTGCCCGCCTACTGGTATCACTCCTTCACTCATCTGGGTGAGGTCAACGTCAACGTCAATTTCTGGGTGGATGCGCCAGGAGTCCCGTTATCGGCGGTCGCCCTGCGCAACGAGCTGGCGGCCATTCTCGCCACCACCGATGTCGGCGGTTGTGTGAAGGCGGAATGGCAGGAACTGCTGGCGGCGGCCGACGAACGGTGCCTCCGATGGTCTCCCAACCGTCCGGGCTGATCATCCGCCCGTCTGAAGCTGCCGGGCGAAGCGACCAGCAATCTCTGCGGGCATCGCATCGATTCTCGGAGACGAGCCGCCGCGAGCAACTTTGATGACCAGCACCTGGCCGAGCGGATCGGCGAGAAAGGGTGCGATGCCGGACGCGGACTCCGTCACTTCGGTCTTGAGGCCAGCGGCGGCGCACACCCGTTCCAGTTCGAACCCGGCCGGTTGGGACGGCTGGCCGCCCGTCGATTCGTAGCAGCCGTTGTCGAAGACCAGCAGCCGGCATTGCGGCGACCCGTATCGACGCAGGGTTACCAGACTCCCCAGGTTCATGAGCAACGAACCGTCGCCTTCCAGAGCGAGAATTCTTTCCGTCGGGCGGGCCAGTGATATGCCGAGGGCCAGGGGGGTCACGCTTCCCATCGAGCCCATGCAGCAGAAGCATCGATCGGCGATCTGGCGGCCGAAGGTGTTGACGTCCCTGCTGATGTAGCCCAGGGCCGCCACCAAAAAGTCGCGTGGCTCGGCGGCGTCGATGATCGCCCGCACTGCAGTAGCCCGGTCCATTACCCGGCCCCGACCATAGGGCTGACGATCCAACGGACGCCACCGGCGACGTGGGCTTCGAACCGATCGATGGCCGACGATGCTTCCCAGTCGATCTCGACAAAGCCCAGGCCACCGAGCGCCTGCCTGGTGCCGGTCGAGCTCACTCGTTGCACCGGATTGGGATCCTGCGCGGTACGGTCCGCCACCAGGATGGGGAAGGCCAACTCGTAGGCGTCAGCAAGCGATAGCACGGCGTTTATGGCGTTCCCGACTCCGGTCTGCTGCATGACCACGATCGGCCGGCGACCGCCGAGGACCAGGCCGCAGGCCAGGGCGACGGCTTCTTCCTCGCGGGTGGCGTATACCAGCTGCGCCGACGATTCGAAGGAAGAGTACAGGCCGTGCAGCCCGGCCGCGGGCACGGTCAGAAGGCAATCGATTCGCTGTCGATCGAGGGCTTCGATGATCCGATCGACGGCTGCTTTGCTTGGCATGTGGAAGCGTCAGGTGAGCCGGGTCAGACTGGTTCGCAGGTTCGTCAGATCGAAGAGATGGTCCAGTGATGCCAACTCCTGTTGGCCCGGACCACCGATCCCCAGGTTGAGGATCTGCCCGAGGATTCGCTCCTGGGCGGTAACCGCGGCGCGCAGAACTTGATTGGCGTAGATCACCATGGCGAAACCCATGTCCAGCAGCTCCTGCCACGACCCATCCTCGAGGAGGGTCGGGATCACGATAAGCGGCGCCCGTCCTGACCAGGCGCAGGCCAGCCAGCGAAACTCATCCATCGTCCGGTATCGAGAATGGATGACGAGGTAGTCGACCCCGAGCTGCGCCATTTGGTCGGCCCGGTCGATCGCGTCCTGGAGGGCGTAGCCGGCGATGAGGCTCTCGGTCCTGGCTATGACGGCAAGGTGCGGAGCCTCGTCTCTGACCGCCTTCACCTTTTCGGCAAAGACCGGGAGCTCGATCAGGGCTCGTGATGGATCGTCGCAGAAGCTGTTCGTCTTGGGGTAGACGGTGTCTTCGATGCACACACCGGCGACACCGCACGCAGCGAGGCGACGGACCAGGCGGCGGGTGTCGTCGAGGGCGCCGTACCCTTCGTCACAGTCGACCACGATGGGCACTTCGAGAGCAGGGGTCATCTGGGCGACGCGCTCCGCGAGGTCCTCGACGGTCATGGCGTTGCAGTCGGGTAGCAGTCTCGACGCCGAGATGCTGAAGCCGCTGGCCCAGACGGCGTCAAAACCCGCCCGCTGGACCAGGGCGGCACTCATGGCATCATAGGCCCCGGCGACCAGCCTGACGCCGCGGAGGGTCGGTGCCGTCGGGGTCGACCGGGCTTCAGGCATGCCAACGCAGCTGGTCGGCTGGAGGCGCGACGTCAACGATCTGCAACCGTCCCGGACCGGCGGTGACGTGGAGGAAGAAGGTGCTGAGGTGATCACAGCTGACTCGGGCGAGTAGATCGAGGTAGGAACTTCGCACTCGCGCCGGATCGCAAGCGGTGATCGCCGATACCGACTGCACGAGTTGTTCCAGAAGTGGGCTGCTCTCACCCAGCGAGGCGTGCGAGGTGACAAGGCAGCGCACCTGAAGATCGTGTTCCGAAGCGATGGTGGCCATCCGATCTGCACCTCGCAGGGTCTGCCCCTCCGAGAGGGCCATTCCCACCATCTGGGCGTGCCCCCCGGCGTCAAGTACCACATCCAGTCCGGACAGTATTCGGGCGGTGGCATCGGTGCCGTCCGTCCCGCCGTGTCCCACCGCTGGTGGTGGTAGATCGTCGGGGTAGGGCAGGGTCGGTGGGTTGGCCGAGACGAAGTCGAATCTTCGGCCCGTCACGGGCTGGTACAGGTCGCCGTTCCGGACCTCTACCTGTTGATGCAAGCGGTTCATCTCGACGTTCAGAGAGCACACGGTCGCCGCCCCCACGTCGAGTTCGACCGCAGTGACGTGCTCGACGTGACGGGCGCAGTGAAGGGCCTGGAGTCCGGTGCCGCTGCACAGGTCGAGGGCCCGGCGGGAGGGACCAGGCCGCAGCCGGCTGAGCAGCGCCAAGGAGTCTTCGCCGAGGTACAGCTGAGGATTGGCCTGAGGCGGCTGGCAGATCATCCAGTTTCCGAACAGCAGCTGTACCACTACTCCGGCCGTGCGGACGGTCCCTGAGCTTTCGAAGACGAGCAGGCCGGCGCCGGCGAGCAGGTCCAGATGGTCACGGACCCGATCGGGCAACTGGTCCGGCGACACGGATCCACCAAACAAGAAGAGGTCCACGACGGCTCGCAGCCGGTCATCGACCGAGCCGCGGGCCGCGTTCCCACCCGGATGAGGACGGTGCCAACGGGTTGAAAGCCGTGACCAGGTCGCCGTAGCCGACCGCACCGAGCGCGTCGCCCAGATCGGCGATGGCCGCCGCGACGGGACGCGGGACCGTCAACGCGGACCCCGGGACGCCGCCGTTGACTGGTGGCTTCCGTTCGACCTCAGGAGCCGACACAGATTCCGGCTCCGATGGCCAGCGTCGCCACGGAGGAGATCTCGTCCTCGGTGAGCGGGCCGCCCGCACGATCTCCCAGAGCCGATATGGCTTCGGAGGCTGAAGTGCGCCCGTCGAAGAGAAGCAACAGGGCGAACTCGGGTCCGCTCAGGCGTAGAGGGATCCCGGGCTCGTTGAGCCGGGCGACCGCGATGCCGCCGGCCGCGAACACGAAATCGACATCGAACTCCAGTTGGGGCAGGACGTAGGAACCCTCTCGTGGACTCGAGGTCCACTGGTAGACCAGGTCTGATGAGGTCACCGGCCACACGAGCTGTGATTCGCTCCACGCCAATGTCGCTCGGGCAAAGGCGGCGATCCGCTGCGCATAAGCTGTTGCGGCCTGGCGTTGGCGCGTTGGAGGCCCCTGGTGCAAGCTCCAATGGGCGTCCGCCGGCCCGACCTCGGATAGCCGGTGTCCCAGGCCGGTCGACCAGCCATCCGGGAGCGTCGCGAGCAGGCGGTTCCTCCATTTGGCGTGAGGGTTGGTCACACCGAACCCGGCCAGCAGTCCATCGACCGCATGACCAAGAAGATCCTGGGCCGCGAAGACCAGCGAGGCGTGGTCGAACACATCCCGGTAGCCCACCATGTCGACCATGATGGTTCGGGCCATGTGACGAGCGATGTGGAGCTTGAGTCTCGACAGGTCGCGCCTCGATACCGGATACCGGATCACCGGCGTCCGCGGTCCAACCGGGTGGATCTGGCGTCCGTGGGCGAGGCGATGGAGAAGCAACCTTTCATCCAGGCTGAAGTCCGCCAGCCTCAGCACCGCCCATGGTTGACCGGCCCAAGCTTGGAGCCGGCCGGTGAGCTGTTGAACTGACGATGACGCCAGGACCCGGATGTCGGTCACGACCCGACCCAGCATGAAGCCGAAGTCCTCGTCAAGCTTGGTGCCATCGGCGTCGTCCGTACGGATCAGGATCAGGTCGATGTCCGACTTGGTGTTCCCCAGCCCCTCGACCAACGATCCCGCCGCCAGGAGGACGTCACCCGGTCGGAGCTCGCACTCGCGGTCAACTCGCTCGACGAGCTCCGCTTCGGAGCTACCGGCGTGGCCAAGTACGTCGCTGAGGTCGACCGACAACGGCGCATCGATCCGGCCGGGTGGCCCGGCGTCACCCACCCGGCGCGAGCGAGCCGGTGAACGATCAGATTCGATCACGCCTGGAGCTGGCGTCCGGAGTCAGCCGGAGCTGCGCCGCAAATTCGGGCGCGCTCGGCGACGCTTCCGCCGAGTTCGGCCGTAGTCATACCGTTGAATTCTCGCAAACGCCGACGAAAAAGTCTGAGCAAATCTTCAGTGTCCAATCCGAACGCCATGCGCTCGATCAAGGCTCCCGTGTAGGCGATATGACGCAACTCGTCGCTCAGGAGATCGTCCTGCAGTCTCTTGATCTTGCTCCGATTCCGATCCGGCACGTGCGAGCTGAGCATGGGGCGCTGGAGAGTGTGGTGGATGGCAGTGCGGATTTCGGCGATATTCATCTGCAGAAAGTCGTCGAGCGTCGGTGTCCGGGCAAACCCCGATTCGCTGACGGGGACCGGCTCATCGGCCATCGAAAATCTTGGTGACAGCTGGCGAAGGCTGGTGGCGAACTCAGGTGATAGCGCTCCAGGGAACGACAGCTTCATCAGGGTCAAATAGTTTAAGCTGTGCCGGGACTCGTCCCATGCGTGCCGCTTCAGCAGGTCTTTGTGCTCGAAGTCCTGGGCACAGGCGGCGAGCGACCACAATCGCGTCGCTCCTTCACCCTCCCGCTGGGCGTTGGTAAGAACCGAGACGGCCATCCATCGAGGATCGACAGCAGCGGTCCGGTAAATCTGGCCGTATTCGAAAGTTCCGAACGGAGGAGGCTCCAGGACGACGGCCGCGTCCAGGCAGCCAAGGTAGGTTGAGAAATCCTGGGCTGGGTACCAGTAATCCATCGACACGGCGGCGATGTCGTGGATGAGCCCTGGCGATGGCTGCCCGTGAAGAAGGGAGCTTAGGGCGTCATTTGGACTGGCATCGATGGGAGCCTGCCGCTCCCGTGCGGGCATGAGGAGTACCGGTGGTATCCGGTCGGGGAATAGCCGGTGTCAGACTGCGGTGCCGATCGACCTGACGGAGATGGAGTCGCTATCGAATGGTGAGTTCAAGGCGATGAACGCGGTATCGGCTTCCGGGAAGCGGGAGGCGATTTCGTCCAGAGTGGCCTGGTCGAGTTCCAGCTTCCCGTTCTTGATCCGTCCTGTTAGCACCAGGCCGGTGCGGGTCTCCCGGAGAATGCTGGCCGCATGGGCCAGTCGCTCAACCTCGGCTACCCGTTCTTCCTCTGTGGCCACTCTGGTCCCTCCTCACGCGAGGTTACGATCGGCCCCCGCCTCATGCGCCCGGAGCCCTGGCGTATAGATAGTTTTCCCGCAGGAAGCGACCCTACCTTGCGAAAGGTCGGAGATCAAGAGTCTTAGTGTAACTTTGTCGGGCGGACCTATCTTCCTCCGGAAACCTACACTGGACTACAACCTATGACGGCGTACCGGTATTGGGACCGGGTCTGGCAGACCAATGAGGGCAGAGCAGAGTGGGCTACGCCCGACCCGTGGGTGGTCGCGAACGTCGCTGTCCTCCGCCATCTGCAGGTTCGCCAAGTGCTGGACCTGGGATGTGGTGTCGGGCGACACTCGCTCCTCCTCGCTTCGGAGAATTTCGTGGTGCAAGCTACCGACATGAGCTGGTCGGCGGTTCGCGCCGCCGCCGACTCCGCCCGGGCGGCGCGGCTTCCGATCGGATTTGCGATGGGGGATTCGCTCGGGCTTCCCTTCCCAACGGGCACGTTCGATGCAGTCCTCGCCTTCAATGTGGTGTATCACAACGACGAGGCGGGCTTCGCCGCCACCCTCGGCGAGATCCGACGGGTACTCAGGGCGGAGGGGATCTACTTGTCGACCATGCTCTCGAAGCGTCATCGCGACTATGGCCGAGGTACAGAGGTCAGCAGCAACACGTTCTGCCAGGCAGATGCTCGCGACGACAAGGTGCATCCGCATCTCTATGCCGATCTTGACGACCTTCGGCGGCTACATTCCGGCTTCGATCTGAGGAGCGCAGTTGATCGCGATCAGACTGACGACGGGTCATTTCACTGGCGATGCGACTTTCGCCGATCCGGACGATAAGGACTGATTCTATTGACGCCCCGACGGATGCTGGTGGCGGCCCGGGGGGCCCAGGCGATCGACATCATGGGCGCCGGTCGCCGCGCCGGATTCGTTCCCATTGCCATGGTAAATGGATCGGATCCACAACGCCTGCATCTCCGGTCGGGGCCTGATCATGTCGAGGTTTCCGGAGGCGCATCTGACGACCCGTATGAATTGGCGGATCAAGTTGTCTCCGCCGCCCGGGCCGCTTCGGCCGACGTCGTGCACCCGGGAACAGGGATGCTGGCCGAAAGCGTGGAACTGGCCGAAGGGCTTCGCGCCACAGGCATCGGATTCGTGGGGCCAACACCCGAAGCGTTAGCCCGGGCGGCGAACAAGGCGACTGCCGTCGAAGCGGCCGCCACGGTCGGGATTCCGGTTCTGCCTCACGCGACCGGGCCGGCCGCGATCTACCGCCTGGCTCGCGACTTCGGGTTTCCATTGGTGTTGAAGTCGTTGCGGGGTGGTCTGGGCCGCGACGTCAATGTCGCCTGGAGCAGGGCCGATCTGGCTGCGGCCCTGACCTCCCGATCCATCTCGACGGCCGCTTCATGTTATGGCGAGAGGTATCTCCCCGTCGGCGTGGTGGTCGCCGTCACGGTGGCCGTCGACGCCGACAAGACTGCCATTGGGCTCGGCGAACGGGAAACCTTGCTTCTTGGGGGGGCGCGCAAGCTGGTCGATGCGTCGCCGGTCCTGGGGGTGGACGCCGAGATGCTGGTCCAGATGAGACGGGATAGTTTCCGCTTGGCGGCGTGTCTCGAGCTGACCAACGTGATGACATTTGAGTACATCGCCACCGAGGACGAGTACTTCTTTATGGAGGTCAACCCGAGGCTGACCGGCGGCTGGCGGATGAGCACGGCCCAGACTGGTAAAGACCTGATCGCGTTGCAGCTGGCCATTCATATGGGATACCGCCTGAGCCCGCTGGAAGTCCCGATCGACCGACATACGCACTGTTTGGAAGCACGGATCTATCTCCGCCCGGACGTCCGGGCGGCCGACGATCAACTGGTGGTTCTCGACGGCTTCCGCCTGGCGCCGTCCCCGGGCGTCACCTATGCATGCGCCGTACAACCGACGTTGGGTCTTCGCTTCGAGGAGCTGGTTGCGCAGGTCCTGGTGGTCGGTGACTCGCGTGAGGCTACCGTCATGCACTTGCGCCGCGCCATGGAAACGAGCACCATCCCGCCGGCCCAGACCGTCAGCGGAGAAATCCGGGCCTGGCTGCGAGAGGCCCAAGGCGCCGGGGCGGGCCCAGGTTGTGACATCAGTGCCTGAAGCGCCGTCGGCCGGCCCGCCGGGGCTGTTGTGCCAAGTGTCGACCACCGTCGCCCGGGCCCTGTGCCACGCACCTCCGGTCGGCGGTTGGCCTCGAGAGTGTGCCGCCTTCGGATCAGCACTGGTCACTCACGCTCATCGATGCCTGTCGTCACCGCCCGGGTACTTCATCGTCGACGGGAGCCGCAAGCTATCGGAATCGGACGGTTCTCGATTCGCCCTTCAGACCTCAGCACGGATCGGCAGCCTTCTGCCTCAGGACCGCAACGGACAACTGCTTCGGCCGGTCATGGATCGCGGCGGGGAGTTCGAGCAAGGCCACCAGCTCCGCTACTCGGACAACCGGTACGGCGGAAACCCGCATTCCGATGGTATCCACCGGCCCGGGCCGATACCGGACCTGGTCATGCTGTATTGCGTGCGTCAGGCCCCCAAAGGCGGCGACCTCATTTTGGTACGCGTGACCGACGTCGCGGCGCGACTCAGGGACCGACCGGACGTTCTTCGATGCCTCTCGACGCCGGTCCACTTCGACACCAGAGAGCAGGCCTCACCGGGGACGCCTACCTCGGTCCGGCGGCCGGTGCTCGATCTCAACGGCGCCCTTCCGCGCGTCAACTATCTCCGGGACTACATCGAAAGCGCCCATGGCCGCGACGGCGTCCCCGCCCTGACCCCGCTGCAGGTCGAATCGTTTGACCTGCTCGATACGGTGCTCGAATTGCCCGAGGTCCAGATCAGGGTGCGATTGGAGGCGGGCCAGGCGATCGTGATGGATAACCGGTCTCTCCTTCACAGTCGAACCGCGTTCGACTACGAGCCCGATGCCGGCCGCCGGCGGATGCTCTTGCGGACGTGGATCGCCGTCCCGTCCCGGGCCACCAGCCGGTAGATCGAGTGAGCCCATGATCGTCGCCCTCGACGGCCCCGACGGAGCCGGCAAGAGCACGCAATGCCGGGAACTCATGGCCTGGGCCCAACGTCACGGCGTATCGGCGCGCACCGTGAGCAAGTGGGATGTCTTCGACGCGGTGCGCCTGCCTTTCGCCCGGTTCCTGCGGGCCACCGACCGGATCGAATTGCGAGAGTGCATCGCCGAGATGGGCAGCACGGAGCGAATCCTGTTTCTCGGCTGGATGAATGCCGTCGCAGCCACTCAAGCAAAAGCCGCGCCTGAGGAGTTGGTACTCCTGGACGGATACCTTCTCAAGCACGCGGCGAGCGAGATCGTTCTCGGTGGTAGCCCCGGCCTGGTATCGGCGGTACGGGAGGCCACAGCCGGGGTCGACCTGGTCATCTTGCTCGACGTCACCCCCCAGGTCGCGTTACAGCGCAAGGACGGCGATCTCTCACCCTACGAATGCGGGACCGACCCTGACTCCCGCCCCGAAACCTTCCTCTCCCATCAGGCCGCGCTTCGGTCGGTGTTGCTGGAAATGGCCCGCGACCACGCCTGGCCTCTGCTCACCACGGACGACCCCGCCGCCACTCAACAGGGGATCCGCCGCCATATCCGTCGCCTGGCGGAACAATCGCCGTCCCCGATGCTGCGGCGCCTGATACGGACTCGTGATGGGTCCTGGTGACCACTATGGCCGGCGCGGCGTGTCCAGGAGGTTCGCTCGGCGCCAGACGGTGATCACCCGAGCACCCATCGGCGGGTCCCTTCGCCGGTGAGCAGCCGGCCGAACTTCATGCCGGTGAAGTGAGCGGCCGCCGCCGGCACATCGGAGCCTTCGAGCTCGCGGATCAGAGCTTCGCGAGTCCGCCGGGCCAGGGCCGGGTCCACGTCCCCCATCCCGGCCCACTCGTCGTCAATTAACTCGATCGGGCAGTGTACGACGTCCCCGAGGAGGAGGGCGCGTTCGGTCCCGGACGATATGACGATGATGGTGCTGCCCGGGGTATGGCCGGGGGCGGCCATGGTGTCGATCCCCGGCAGCAGCGGGCCGCTGCCGTCCCACGGCTCGACCCGGTCCTCGATCGGGCTGAGCTTCCTGGTGGCGCCGGGATCTGGCCCGACGAAGTGGTGCCAATCGCGCTGGTCACAGCGGTAGGTGGCGTTTGGGAACACGATCTCACCGTGCCGGGTGGTCCAGCCCACGTGGTCGAAGTGAAGATGGGTGAGGATCACGTCGGTGACATCTGTCGGGCTGATGCCTTCAGCCGCCAGTCCCTCCAGGAGGCGGCCGCCGTGAAAGGGGTCCCGGTGCAGGTCGCCTACGCCCGTGTCGATGAGTGCGACGCGATCACCGATCCGCACCAGGAAGCCACCCAGCGCCAGTTCGAGCATGCCGTCGTCGGTCAGGAAGGTGCGGTGCGGCGCCCAGTCGCTCGGATCACCCCCGCGACCCCTGACTCTGCCCCCAGCGTGCTGTAGGCCTCGGACGGCACCATGCGGGCGACGCCGTCGAGCACCGGCCGGATTTCCAGATCTCCAACATGCATATGCCCAGCATGTCATCCCGGGATGGGCCGCGCCGGTTTCGTCCCCTCAGGCGCCGGCCCGCCTCGCCCACGGGGCGCCAGGGGACCCTCGCCATTGGCGTGTCATTAGCGGGACTGACTGACCGCCGGTACGGGAAGGCCGTAGAAGCGAACGGCATTCTCGCCGAAGGCCTTGCGGCGAAACGTCTCATCGACATCCTCGAACACAGCCAGCGCCCGGGTGACAGGATCGGGATAGAGACAGGTCGGATGAGGAAAATCCGTCTCGAAAAGGCAATTATCCACTCCGAGCCACTCGATGGACGGAATCAGCAGGTCGCTCTCAAACCAGAAGCAGGCGGCCATCTGTCGCCGGAAATACTCCGAGGGCCTCAGACTCAGCTTCTTCCTCAGCTTTGGAGCGGTGTCGTCCAGCTGGTAGTCCAGCGCCTGGAGGAAAAACGGCAGCCAGCTCACGCCGCTCTCCACCGAGGCCACCCGGAGCCTGGGGTGCCGCTCCAGGATGCCGCCAAAGATGATGTTGGCGATGACCCGGCCGTTTGACAGGAAGACCATTGCGGAACCGATGGCCAGCTTTTCGTCAGCATCCCGAGTAGGCCACGGGGCGGTTCCATGGTAAGTCGACTGCGTGGCGCTGGCGCCGATATGGAAGTTGAGCGGCATATCGTAATCCTCGAGCGCCGAAAACATAGGCGTCCAGTAGTCCGTACTCAGGTCCGGCAAGCCGTGCTCTTGCGGATCCGGCGTGATGTTGACCCCGACCAGTCCGAGTTCCTTGACCCGTGCTATCTCGCGAATGCAGGAATCGACATCCCACCAGGGCAACACGGCCATGGGGAACAGCCGGCTGCCGGATTCAGCTTGCAGGTCGGCCATGGCGTTGTTGTAGATCTCGGCACAGGCGTTGCGAAGCTCCAGGTCGGCAACCTTCCCCAGCTGCTGCCCCCCGAATCCGACGGTGTTGGGATATACCAGCTGGGCCCAGACGCCCTGCTGGTCCATGAGGGCCAGGCGTGGTGTGACCTGGGATGCCCCGGGATGTACGTCTTGAACCTGCTTACGAAACGCATACTCCGATCCGAGATGCTTGATCCCGGTGGGATCGACCACGCAGACGGCTCCCGCCGGACCCAGGGGCAGGTCGTCAACCACCCACCTGAGCTTGTCATCGAGCTGGCGCACTTGAGGAACCCGGTCAACGAGCGCCGCCGGCGCGCGCGACGTCCAGAGGTCCCACGGCTCAGTCAGATGGGTGTCGGAATCAACGATCAACAGACCGTCACCGGTTGCCGTCGAGGTGCTGTTCACTGAATCCTCCCCGAGAGAGTGTGACGGGCAGTTTAGCTCGGGCCCCGGGTCGTGACGGAAGTCGTGGTCGTGACCGACCGCGACTGCTGCATCACGACCCACACCGGCCGGTCACGGCCAGAGCGGGCCTTTGACCTCGAACGACAGGGGAGTGCCCCAACGATTGCTGAAGCTGACCTGCTCGGCCGGGATGCGCTCGGCGACGCCCCAGCGGCCGGTGGGGTAGCCGAGGGTGATACAGCAGCACATGATCCACCCCTCGTCCTGCGGCACCCCGAGAATGTCGAGTACCTCCGTCGCTCGCTGCGCCATCAGCGAGGTCAGGGCGCTCCCGACCCCCTCGCCTCGGGCTGCGAGCATGGCGTTCCAGATGGCCGGGTAGATCGAGCCGCCCGACGTGTCGTACTGCGAGAAGCCGAAGAGCAGCAGGGGATAGGCTTCGAAATTGTCGGCCAGGTACTGGGCCGACCGCTGCATGCGGGTGAAGGTTTTCGAATCCGGGTCGTCAGGATCTGCAGCGGTCGCGGCCGCCCGGTCGGCGTAGGGACCGGTCCACAGCCTGGCGAGGCAATCGCGGTAGATCGGGCCGAGGCGGGCAATCACCTGAGGGTCGTCGACCAGGAGAAATCGCCAGTTCTGTCCGTTGCCGCCACTCGGGGCCCGCACGGCCGCATCGAGAATTCTGGCCTGTACTTCATGGGGGATGGGCCGGTCATCGACGCGGCGCATGGCGCGGGTCGTATACAGCGCTTCTCGGAGTTCCACGAACGAACTCTAGCGCTACTACAACCCGGTGTCCGTGGTGCCCTCGTGGACTCCGGGATCGGCCAGTACGGCTTGGCCGCGGGGAGAAATCCGGTAGCCGACCTCGAGGCTCTCGGTCAGGCCGAGGGCCTTCAAGCGCCTGACCCGCTGTTTGAAGACCGGGCGCTCGACGCCGGCCCGGGCCGCGAGCTCTGTGCTCACGATGCCCGGCGACTCTTCGATGAGCCGGAGATAGGGCCGCGCCCAGTCGTTGCGCTGCAGCATCCCGGTGATCGCACTCCACTCCGGTGCCGTCATCTCGGCCCGCTGCCGCAGGTCCACTCGAGGATCCTCGCCGAGGCGGTGGAAACGGATGCGATAGAGCTGGCCATCGCCTCGCAGGCTGGTGAAGAGGTCGTCTCGACTCGCATAGCCCGCCCGCCGGGCCGCTACGTCGTCCACTTGAGCGTCGTCGACGACCTCGACCGAGTCAATAGCGAGCTGACCGCCGGGGCTGACCAGCGTGCCCCCGGTCTTCACCGAAGGCCGTTTCCACCGCCGGTAGGCCACCGTCAGGGAGCCATCTCGCAGACCGGCCCAGAACCGCTCCTTGAACAGCACGACCCGAGTCTGCCAGGGATCGGCGAAGATCATGGTCGTCCTCGCCGTCGCCGGGGCGCAGGACGAAGACTCAGAACCCATCGGTGCCAGGTAGGTGTCAGGGAGGTCGGGATGGAGCTGGCAGAGCTGCAGCAGCTGATGGAGGCGACGTACGGGGAGCGGGATCGCGACCGGGGCATCCCGGCCACCATCGCCTGGCTTGCGGAGGAGGTGGGTGAGTTGGCCAGGGCGGTTCGAAAAGGTGGCCGTGAGCAACAGATTCACGAGGCCGGAGACGTCCTGGCCTGGCTGGCGTCACTTGCTAACCAGTTGGGCCTCTCCCTCGACGAGGCGGCGGTCCGGTATCGGTCCGGATGCCCACGATGTCACTCCATCCCGTGCCGTTGCAGTCCGTAAGCGAGCCCGATGCCGACATCGACCCCGATCCCCCTCCGCCTCCGGGGGGTTTCGGCCAGCTGGAGGTTCAGCCTCTCCTCCCGGAAAAGCCGGCTGTCCATCATCGTGATGTTCGGGCTGACCGCGATCGGGAAATCGCTCAGATCCAGCACCTGGCTCTGAATGTCGATCCCGGGAGCGACCTCGTCCAGCACCAGACCGTGAGGGCCGAGGCTAAAGACGGCTCGCTCGGTGATGTACTTCACTTCGGAGCCTCGTTCCCTGGCCTTGGTCCCGCTGAAGCAGACCATCTCGCAGTCCTGAATGAACTTTCGGGTCCGACCCTCCCGGGCGATTACCAGCTTGCCCTCATCGACGGCGACTTCCAGGCCGTCGGAGGTCATGGTCCCGAGGAAGCTCACCTTTCGAGCCGATGCGGCGATGTCGGTGAATCCGCCCGTGCCCGGCAGCTGATCGCCGAGGCGGCCGACGTTGACGTTGCCCGCCGCGTCCACCTGGGGTAGGGCCAGGAAGGCCTGATCGAGGCCACCGCCGTGGTAGAAGTCCAGCAACCAGGCCGGCGAACTGATCGACGTGGGGTTCCATGAGCAGGCGCCGAACGGCCGTCCCCCGAGCACCCCGTGCTCAACGCTCCATCGTATTCGGTCGCCGACCTCTTCCTCCTCAGCCACGGGCAGCAGCCCGAACGGCACTCCGGCACCGATATTGACGACGTCGCCTGATGCCATTTCCATGAGGGCCCGGCGGACGATGATCTTCCTGGGCCCGAATGGCACTTCCTCGAACCGGGGCAACGGGATCCGCCGGGCTCCCGTGGTGGCCGGGAGGTCACCCTGGAGGGGACCATATTCGAACTGTCGCGTTTCCTCGCATACCACCACGGCGTCGACCAGGATGCCCGGGACCTCCGCCATCAGAGGGTGCATGGTCCCCACCTCGACCAGATGCTTGACCTGGGCGATCACGATGCCTCCGCAGTTGTGGGCCGCGGTGGCTTGCAGGAGGATTCCTTCCGTCCGGCCCTCCTCATCGCAAAAGATATTGCCGTCGGTGTCAGCGGTGGAGGCCCGGATGACGGCGACGTCTATTGGTATGGATGGGTAAAAGAGGTGCTCCCGTCCGTCCACCTCGACGACCTGGATGAGCTCCTCGACGGTCCGGGCGTTGAGGCGGCCGCCCGTCCGACGCGGGTCGGCAAAGGTGTCGAGGCCGATTTCGGTGAGAAAGCCGGTCCGGCCCGCTCCGACCGCCCGTAGCATCTGAAAGATGGCGTTACCCGGCCAACAGTAGGCCTCCACGCCTCCGGACAGCACCAACTCGTTGATTTCGGATGTCTTGCTCGTGGCCGGCAGGATGTAACAGCTACCGATGGTTCTCTTGAGGAACCCGTCATGGGCCCAGCGGTTCAGGCCGGTGCCGTCCTCCGACCCGTACAACCATGGATGGATCTCCGTCAGCTGGTCGGGCTCGCCGGTGGCCAGGAAGCGCAGCTCGAGAGCCTTGAGTATTTCCTCCGGTACCATGCTGCTGACACATCCACTGACGGTGATGGTGTCCCCGGATTGGACCAGGGCGGCGGCCTCATCGGGGTTCAGAAGTTCCACTCTGCTCAGCTTCCTCCTCGCCGGACCGACCGAGCATAAGAATCCGGCCGTGAAAGCGTCAAGCAGATCGGTGCCCGGGGCGCCCCGGCTTCGAACCCGGCCACCGAGGCGACCGGATCGGGCCCGCACGCTGGCGGCCGAACGGTTCGGCGGGCAGCCGGCCCGGCGGGCCCCGCCGATCGGCCGCCTGCCCGGGCGGGTAGGCACGAATGGTCGAGCCACCACTAAGGTCCTCGCTCATGGATCTGGGAATCAAGGGCCGCGTCGCGATTGTCACGGGCGGCAGCCGGGGCCTCGGTCGCCAGGCTGCCCTCTCTTTGGCGGGCGAGGGAGTCAACGTCGTCATCTGTGCTCGCGGCGATGACAAGCTGAAAGAGACCGTCGAGGAGCTTCGCGCCGCCGGCAGCGAGGCCGATGGCGTGGTGGCCGACTGTTCCATCGTCGGGGACCGCGAGCGGCTCTTCTCGTCGGCGGTCGACCGATTCGGCCAGGTCGACATCCTGGTCAACAACGTCGGCGGGCTCGGCGGGGGAGGGTTCGGAGTGGCGGACACGGGGGAAGAAGAGCTGATGCCCGGCTTCCGTCTCAATCTCTTCGGCGCCGAGCATCTGATCAGGTTGGCTGTGCCGGCAATGCGCGAGCGACAGTGGGGGCGGATCATCTCCATTGCCTCGATCTTCGGTCGGGAGCATGGTGGACCGCTGGCGTATATGACATCCAAGGCCGCGCTCATCGCGGCCACCAAGCATCACGCCCTGGAGCTGGCGAAGGACAATATCCTTTGCAACACCGTTGCCCCCGGATCGATCCTGTTTCCTGGCGGCAGCTGGGAACAGTTCACTGAATCCCAGCCGAAAGCGGTGGTCGATGCCTTCATCGCCACCAACCTGCCCATGGGAAAGTTCGGTTGGCCGGAGCCGGTCGGCGACATTGTGGCGTTCCTTGCCTCCGAACGCGCCGACCTGATCACCGGGGCGTGCATCAATGTCGACGGTGGTCAGAGCAAGAGCCTGATTTGAGGAATTAAGCGAGGAGGAAGTCCAGCATGAGTTTGACCACCTCTTCGCTGCGCTCTTGTTGGACCCAGTGCCCGGCTCCCTGGAGCAGGTGCAGGCCCCGAAAGTCCGGGCAGACCCGTTGCATGTTTTCTACCGCCCCGGGCGACTGGTAGACACCCCAGTCGCGGGCGCCGGCGATGAAGCAAACGGGAACCTGGATGGTGCGGCCGGCGAAGAGAAGGAGCTGTGCCTGCACGGGCGGCGCCAGGGCGCAGCGGTACCATTGCAACCCGCCCTGGAAGCCGGTTCTTTCGAACTCTTCCGTGTACACGGCCAGCGCTTCGTCGGGCAGCCACTGGCAGCGGGCAATGTGATCGGCGGATGGCATCTCGGGAGCGACCGTTTCCGCCATGGTGAGGCCGGCATCCATGATGTAGTAGGTCGGCATCCTGGCCAGCTCTGCGGCCGTCCACGCGGCTAACGCCACCGGTTCGTTTCCCGGCCAATCCCCGCTCTTGACGTGAAAGTAGGCCCGCAGAAAGTCGTGGAGGCCCTGTTGGCAATGGCGCATGTCATCGTCCGCCTCGCGGGTGGTGTAGTAGCGCTGGTAGTGCTTGCGGGGCTGGTCCAGGGTGGCCAGCTCCCGGTCGATGTCGGCCCGGGCCGGAGCTGGACTCTCCCCGGCGGGGATACTCGGCACCCCCGCAAACGGGGCGCTCATCATGACCACCCGTTGGAACACATCAGGGCGGATGAGGCCGCACCAGCCCGCAACCGGAGAGCCGAAGTCGTGTCCGACCACGCCTGCGGCCTCATCGAAGCCGAGGGCCCGGATCAGGGCCAGGGCGTCGCGTACTACGCTCAGCATTCCGAAGCTCTGCCAGTCGCCGTCATAGTCGCCGTCCCATCCGGTGGTGCGGCCGTACCCTCGCTGGTCAGGGGCGACGACATGGAACCCGGCCTCGGCGAGGGGGACCATGACGTTCCGCCAGCTGAACGAAAGCTCCGGAAATCCATGCAGTAGCAGCACGAGAGGAGCCGCCGGGCGATCGAATCCGGCTTCCAGGAAATGCGTCCTCAAGCCCGTGCGCGTCTGCACGAAGCGGGCCTGAACGCCGGCCGGCAGATGTTGGTGGCTGAGCGGGACGAGAAGCTCAAGGGGGTGGTCGTCCGGGGCCTGGGCCGGTGGCATCTCAGAAGGGTATCCGGGCCTGCCGCCGGGATGTCGGGCCGGGTACACTCCGTTGACCATTTTCGCGAGGAGGCTGCCGTGGCATCAGAGGAAGTCGTGACGAACTTCATCGCCGCCATCGAGCGGGGTGATCTTGACGCCGCGCTGGGGTACGTGGCGCCCGACTGCGAATACGACAATGTTCCGATCGGGAAGAACGTTGGTCCCGACGCCATACGCCAGACGCTGAGTACGTTTGTCACGCCTCAGAATCCCCCTCAATTCAAGATCGAGCGGCAGGTCGCTCAGGGAAATGTCGTCTTCAACGAACGAGTCGACCGCGTGCTGATGGGGAGCACGGAGATCACTATTCCGGTGGCGGGTGTCTGGGAGGTCGATCCGGCTACCGACAAGATCACCCTGTGGCGGGACTACTTCGACGTAAGCAAGTTCGGTTCCCAGTAGGTCTCGACCGTCGAGGCATCAATCCCGGCAGGGCCGGCCGCTCCGCTCTCATCCCGATGCCTCGACAGCAATCGCGCCCGACTCCACCAACCGAGAGATTTCGGACTCCGGTAGACCAACCACGTCACGGAGAACGGGGCCGGTGTCCGCAAACAAGGTCGGCGCGCCCTGGTCGCCGCCCACGAGCTGTCCGTCAATGGTCCACGGAGGACGAGCGATCTGCACCCGGTCGGCGCGGAGTTCCTCGGAGCAGTCATCGATCCAGTACGGGCCAAAGCGCTCGTCGGCCAGAACATCGCCCATAGTGTGCACCGGCGCGGGCGGCCCGGCGCCGTCGGCCCCATAGGGATAGAGCTGGAACGATTCGCCTTTGGGAACGACCCGATACGGATACAAACTGGGTTCGTCTCCCGCCGCCGCCTCCACCAGTGGTTCCAGCAGCGCCAGCGCCATGCACTCCAGCTCGGCCAGGTCCAGATGCACAGACCGTCCGGTGGCCAGCGACGCGTACAGGTAAGCAACCGCGCCCAGGGCTGCGCACAGCCCGCTGACCGGATCGGCATAGGGGATCAGCATTTGGGAGGGGCGGCCCGATGATCCTGGCATGGCCACGTTGGCGCCGGCCGCCGCCTGCACCTGGGTGCCATACCCGATCCAGTGCTGAGCGGGGCCGCCACGACCCCATCCTGACATCGACACATACACCATCGCGGGGTTGCGGGCCGCCACGTCTTGGTAAGACAGCCCCAGCCGCTCCACCACCCCGACGGCGAAGTTCTCCATCGTCAAGTGACACGTCTCGGCCAGCTTGAGGACCAGGTCCCGACCCTCGGGGTGCTTGAGGTTGACCCCGATGCTGCGTTTGCCTCGCTGGTTGGCACTCCACCAGCCGCTCGCGTTGGGGGATCGGTAGTGGCCAGAAGCGAAGGGCGCCTGGGTGCGCAGATTACTGGCACGCGGATACCACTCGATGTTGAGGATCTCGGCCCCCAGATCGGCGAGCAGTCTGGTCGCAAACGGACCGGCCCAGGCCCACGTCAGATCGAGCACCCGCACCCCCGCCAGCGGGAGGCCCGGTGATGGAGACCCGGCGGGCGGTGCGGCTTCACCCTGGCCATGGCCCAGCACGATCCACGGGGGTCGGACCTCAGGGTCGATGCCGCGGGTGGCGAAGCCCCGGGCGACCAGATTGGGGTCGTCGAGCATTTGCCCGACGGACGTGATGGGCGCGGCTGGCACGTGATGCCCCTGAAGCATGGCGACCACGTCGTCTCGCCGCTGCCGCTTTGCCCAGGCGGCCAGGGCCGCATTGACGGCGTCGGGCTCCCAACCCAGGAAAGGCCCGCCCGAGGGCTCACCCAGCTCCGGGATGCCCCGCAATAGCTCCCGCCAGTGGTCCGGCTCCACCGGCCGGAGGTAGAGCGGACCATCCAGAGCGGCAAAAACCCCACCGGGAACCGCCGCGCTCGCCACGACCGTCGGCCCCGGAGCGAGCTGGGCTCGGGCCAGAGGCTGCATCGGCAGCAGGGCCAGCAGGTTGCGGGGGTCCACCTCCATGCTGGCCGGGGGTTCTCCGCCCTGCACGGTGGCGATCCGGGCGGCCACCGCCAGCATGGCCATCGTCGTTCCGCTGAGAAACGACGGCTGCCGGTTCGACGGAACGCACGGATCCCCGCTGTCGGCATGACCTTGCGATTCTCTCGTCAGATCGGCCAGTCCGGACTCGGCCCACAGCGTCTGCTCGGCGGCCATCCCGTCCGCCAGTCCGCTCGATGATGAAAAAACCGCGGTCTGGCCTGGGGCGCCTTCTTCCCCGTTCCGCTTCCCACCACCACTTCGACGTCTGTCCCGATGGTCCGCTTCACCCGTCGGGCCAGGAAGCGCCGGATCACGTCGCGAAGGTCGGCGTCGATCTCGCCTGTCGCCGGTGCCGCCTCGACCGCGGCGCCGAGCGCTGACAGCCACCAACCGGCGACCTGCGTCGCGAAGGCGCCGTCGGCCAATCTGGCGCGCAGGCCATCCAGCGGAACTTTGTCCTGATCAGTCACGGCTGCCTACTGTCCGGTGAACGTCGGTCTACGGCCTTCGGCAAACGAGCGCGCTCCCTCGGCTCGGTCTTCCACGGGTGTGTCCAGGAGCGCCATTTCGAACTCCAGGGCGTCGTCAAACGAGCCGGCCGAGAGATTGCGGCGCATTTCCGTCTTCATAACTCCGATGGCTTTCGTCGGCGCCTGGGCCATACGTTGAGCGAAGTCCCGCACCGTCTCGTCGAAGGCATCGGGCTCCGTGACCTCAGACGTCAAACCGAGGCGGACCATGTCGTACGCGGTCATGGTCTCGCCGGTCAGGATGATCCGGGTGGCGGCCGACAGACCGATGAGTCGGGGCAGCAGGAAGGTCCCGCCGCTGCCTATGGGAATGGCGCGCCGGACGCGAAGGTCACCGAACACCGTGTCACGGCACACGATACGAAAATCCGCGGCCAGGGCCAGGTCCCCCGCAATGCCGTGGCAATTTCCGTGTATCGCGGCGATCGTCGGTTTGTCGAGCCAGAACCAACGGCGCATGAGACGCTGCTGCATGAATCGAACGGGATGCTCTCCCGGTGGCAGCCCGGGTGGTATTTCGCCCATGCCGCGGACATCGTCGCCGGCCGAGAACGCCCGCCCCGCACCGGTGAGGACGATGGCCCGGACCTCCGGGTCTCTGGCCGACTCGTCGAGATGGCCCAGCAGACTCCAGATGATCCGGTAGTTGATGGCGTTCAGCTTCTCCGGCCGGTTGAGGGTCAGGTACATGACACCGTCGGCACGCGACATGAGCACGACTTCTGGGTCCCCCACCAGCCCTTCCTTCGACTTTCGACGAGTTTGGTCTTTGCCTGTCGGCCGCGGGAGTGTAAAGGGCACGGGTTCATGCTGTCAATCAGACGTTCGTCCGCAATATGTACTTCCGGACATATTTGCCCGACCCGCCTTCATACTCGAGCAAGTTGGCACGGAACTTGCTTCATGGTCTGGCGACGGAGGCTCGAGAAGGGGGTCCCGGCCATGGCGGTCGATGGCGTAGTGCTGGCGTTCGAACAGGTCGCCCGGATGGAGATGAACACGGTGCCGCTGCTGGCGTTCTCCGCCGATCGGCTCGCCCTCGACGCCTCGCAACTGGACGAACGGATCCAGCATGAGCTGTCGAGCAACCGGTACGGCCAGCTGCGCCGGCGCGACGTGGCCACGGCCCTGGGCCTTCACGAGTCCACCGTGTCGCGGGCGGTCAAGGACCGCACGGCCGAGCTGCCGGATGGCCGGGTCGTACCCCTGGCCACCATGTTCGGGTCGGGCCACGATGTGCGGCCAGCCGTGGCCCGGTTGCTGGCGACCGGACAGAAGTGCTCCGATCAGCGCCGAAGTGAGATGTTGCGGGCCCAGGGCATTTTCGCCGCCCGGCGGACGGTGGCGAAATATCGGAGGGAGATGCAGGGAGATGGTTGCCTGCTGAGTGGGCGCGGTTGGTGCTGCGGGCGCGGTTTTGGTGGTTTTACGACCTCAACCGCGCCCAAAGTGATCAAACGCGCCCAGATGCCCGGTCGCTGGGTGCGTGTCGTACCTCGAGAACGGTCCTGGCGACTTTCCAGCGTCAGCTACGGGCAGGCCAACCGCAGCTGGAGGGCCCGCTCGGTCACCTGAAGCCGCCGGGCCGCCAGGGCCAGGTTGCCATCGGTGTCGGCCAGGGTGACCTCCACGGCCAGATCCGCCACCGACTCTTTCAGCTCACGGAGCGGCGCCCCGCGGGTCACGGCTCTCCCGATGGCCCGCTTCAGGCCCGGTTCGTCCCGCCAGGACGGCTCCCGCTGGGGCCGTTCCTCCTCCGGGATAGTCGCGCTCGGTAAGCAGGCGGTCGGCTACGGGCGGGCAACCCCCGGTGCCACGGCCGGCACCTCATCGCCGGCGGCGTCGCTGACCCGGCCGCGCACCGGTGCCCAGACCATCGGGAGCGTCGCGATCAACATCGCTCCGAGAGTGGTCGCCCCGACGAAGGGTACCCAGGAGGCCAGGGCGAATAGAGCCCCGCTGGCCGCCGCCGCCACTGCGATCGCAGCCGTCTCCGCCGTGGCGTAGGTGCCCTGGACCCGGCCGTAGGCGTCCGGCTCGGTGTCCTGGGTCAAAAGCGATTGGATCGACGGGAGAGCGATGGCCGCGCCGATGGCCTCGGCCGCGCCCAGCCCCAACAGCCAGGCGATCTCGGTGATGAAAGGGTAGATGGCGCAGAAGGCCAGGCTGACCGAGACCGTCCCCACCACCAGCGCTCGCCGGTCGAGGTGATCGGCGATCCAGCCCCCGGGCCGGGACATGAGCACAAAGGGAACGGCGAACAGGGTCCACGACAGCCCGACCTGCCAGGTGCTCGCTCCCCGCTGGTGGAGCAGCAGCGTCCAGCAGGTCTCATAGACACCGATGGTGAGGCCGACGGCGATTCCTGCGATCAGCGAGCCGATCGCGGCGCGGCTGAGTCGCGGAAAGCCGCGCCCGGGCGGACCGGACGGGGGGCCGGTCCGGTCGGCGTAGCCACGCAGCCAGGAGCCGCTGGTGATGGTGAGGCAGGCGATCAGCGAGGTCAGGGCGGCCCCGGCGAAGATGAAGTTCATCGAGCTCACCCCGATGAGGCTGCCGACGAGAGGTCCGATGGCCATGCCGCCCAGTTGCGCCCGGTAGATGGATCCAAAGGCGCGGCCCCGCCGCTCCAGGGGGACCGAACTGGCGATCATGGCGAGGGCGGCCACCTCGACGGCGCCGGCGCCACAGCCCTGAAGCCCGCGCAGCAAGATATCGGCGGCCGGGCCAATATCGAGCATGAATACCAGGCTGGCTCCGGCGTAAATGACCAAACCACCGAGCAGCACGGTGCGTCGTCCGATCCGGTCAGCCAGATAGCCGGCCGGGTATTGGAAGATCACCGCCGCCACGAAATAGGCGGCCATGACGGCCCCGACCATCTGGTCCGAGCCGCCCTCCCTGCGCAGGTACAACGGCAGCAGGGGCAGGATGGCGCTGGCGCCGAGCCACTGCAGAAAGATGACAAGGGACAGCGACCGAACCAGGTGGTCGGAGTCACCCCGCTCGACGGACGTTCCGTCGAGGGGGACGGTGCTCATGTTCTGACCCTCATCCCCGCTGAAGTTAGTCGGCTGCCCTGCCCGGCCGCCTTGAAAAAGCGCTGCGGGGCGGCCGGCGTTCAGCCCTAGCCGGTCTGTCCGGGCGGAGGCGTATCTGCGGCGCTGAGCGGCTGACCTATGAAGGCATTGGTCATGTCGAAGAACTTGCCCCCATTCCACCCGACGGGGACGCCGTTGTGGACCACGTCGAAGGTGATCTCCCGGCTCACGTCATTGAGGAAGCTCCCGCCGAGGCCGGTGAACTTCTGGGCGAAGTTGGCCACCGGCACGCCGGGCAGGTTGATGGTTGCCTTCTGGGCGGCGGCCAGGAAGGTCTCGTTGTTGATCGGTCCTTTGATGGAGTTAGCCACCTGCTCGAATGCCATGTAGGCCGCCCAGGTCCCCAGCCCGCCCAGGCTGTTGTAGTTTTCGTTGCTGGGGGCGTGGTACTGCTGGATGGCAGCCCGGTAGTCCGCCCACGCCGGCAGCGAGATGTCCGAGTAGGCCCCGGCGACCACGGTGTTCTGGGTAGCCGACGGGAAGGCCTTGGTCACCGTGATGTCCAGGTTGCCCTGGAGGCCGTACAGCCGCTGATGGGCTCCCGTAGCCTGGAAAGGCGGCATAAACGATGGGAAGTTGGCCTGGCCCAACTCGGCGAGGATGCAATCCGTCCCGGTGGTCGCGTCTGCCACCTCAGACGAATAGTCCTGGGCGGTGAGGGGGACCAGGACAATCTTGGCCAGGTCCTGGCTGGCATTCACCGACTTGAGGGCGTTCTTGACCAGCAACTCGGTGAGCGTATCCACGGCCCCGGCGTTGAGCAGCACCACGGCGATGTGCTTACACCCGTCGACCACGGCCTTGACCGCCAGCGCCGGAGCGGCCGCGCCCGTGCTCCCGATTTGCTGTACGTCCGTGCTGGTCAACTCGTCCGCTGAGGCTGCGCAACAAATGCCAAACCAGGACGTCTTCGCCGCCGCGAGCTCCGGGATGATGGCACTGCCGTTCAAAGTGAACGATCCGACCACCGCCACCGAGTGGTTGGCGATCGCTTCGCGACCGCACTGCGCCGTCTTGGTCGCGTCACCCTGCTCGTCGCAGGTCGTCACCTTGACCGGATGCCCCTGGATTCCCCCGTGGGCGTTGATCCATTGGCCTGCCAGCTTGGCCGTGGTGATGATGTTGGCGTACGTCGGTCCCGCGTAATTGACCGATGCCAGGGTCAGGAGGTTGAGCGGCGTCCCGCTCGGACTCGCGGTCGCTCCCGCGCTCGGAGTGGTGGCACCCGTGGCCGAGCCCGAAGGCGCGCTGGTCGTGGCGCTGGTCGTCGCGCTGGTCGCCCCGGACGAGCCGGAATGACTCGAGCTACCGCACGCGGCCAGTAACGAGGCCACCAGTACCAAAACGCCAGCAACCCCCATTGTTTTCCGACGCATTCGAAACCCCCCCTGTTCGAACCCAAAGGTTCACAAGATGCGCGAACGTTACAAGTCTCCGTGTCGCGCTGTCAAGGCAGGCGGCAGGGATCAAAAAGCAGGTTCTGCTGTTTGGGCGCGACCCGGGCGGGTACCTGACTCGGTCCCATCACAAGGAGGCGTCATGCTGACTCTCACGGAAGGTGCAACTGAAGCAATCAAGGGATTGGTAGCGGATCATCCGGGCGCGGGGTTGCGCATCTATCCCGGGCCGACGGACAACCAGGAGCTGCGGCTCGGCCTGTCCATATCGGAGGCTCCTGAGCCCACCGACGAGGTTGTCGAGCAGGCGGGATGCCAGGTGTTTTTGGACGAACAGGTTGCTCCGATGGTCGACGGGCGCACCCTTGATGCCGCCCCGGTTGACGAAGGGCGGGTGCAGTTCGCCATCGTCGGGTAGCCGGTAACCCCACCGGCGCGGCGGAGGCTTTGTGGTTGCTGGCGCAGGGCCACCCGGCGCGCTCGATCACGCCGGCCGGGCCTCCCGCGAAGCTCGACCGCTACGAGGTGGCTGGCCAGGTGGCCCTGGCCAGCCGCCGTCGGGATCTGGATCCCGACGGGCCGAGGAGCACGCGGCGGCGGCCAACCAGGGTCAGACCGGTCCCCCCGTTGGCGGCCCGGGCCTGACAGCGGCTGCGTCAATGGTTCTCGTCAGGGCGCGGTAGGCTGCACCCAAGTCGACCGCTAGGAGGGAAGCCACCATGCGTCTGGGCAAAGAGCAGGCAATCGGAGTGGTCGAGACGCCAGCCGGTGCTGATTCCAAAGTCCGTGACGAGCCCGGCGCGGACGACGCCGACCAGAGGGAGTTCGCCGAGGAAGTCGTTAGTGACACCTCGCCGGTCTCCGGGCTCTCTGAGCAGGTTGCGCTCATCCGGTCTCGCTAAAGCGGGATGAGGCTATCGTTCCGCCAGCCGCTTCCGGTTGAGCGGCCACCCGCTCCCCTGCGGGGCCACAAGTTGGCCTACCCGATGCTGTCCGGCGACGGTGCTACCGCCGGGTTCAAGGGCGTCTGGGCCAGCGCCCAACCTGTCTACCAGGTCCGCGACGCCGCGGTTTGCTTTTGGAACAATCGCCACGCTCCCCCTGAGCGCCGATGCGGTTGCGGATTCTATTGCTTCCACTCCGCCGACGCCGCCCGGGCCATGGCGTGTGAATCACAGTATCGATCGAGCGTGGTTCTCGACGTGGAAGTCTCCGGACGGTTCATCCGCTACGAGGAAGGCTTTCGCTACAGCGAGCAACGCGTCCTGGTTGTGCATCTCAATCGCTGCTCGTGTGGGAGGCCGGCGAGCGTGCTCGTGGACAGCGGTTCCGGGATCACGGGGTGGTTGCAACTTCAACCGTCCTGCGTCCGGTGCGTCGGGTCCCGGGAGACCATTTCGCCGGCGAAGTTCGGCGCCCTTCTCGGAGATCCCGGGTTGGTGGTAACCGATGCCACCGCACCCGACGGAGGGTCCCGAAGCCGGGCACCGGACGCCCCGCCGGTGACCGCTGACGAATCCGGCTCCTCTCTGAGTCTCCTGGCCGCTGAAGTCGCTTTGCTGCAGGCTCGCGTCGACAGCTTGCAGGCTCAGTTGTCCCGTCTGATCGACTAGTCCGGACCCGCTGGCGGAGCCGGCTCAGGGGCGGGCTCCGAACCGCCTGCTACGAGGCGTCGAATACCGGGGTGGTGACGTGGATGAAGTGGTGGTCCCTGGTCCGACGGGCTCTATCTTGGGCGGAGGCATCTCACTCAAAGCGGTCGGGCGGCGAGCTCGCTGTCCTTTACTGGCGCGCGCCACGCTTTAACCGGGCCCAATTCGCGACAGTAAAGCCGCACCGGCCCCGCAAGCCCGACTGGACCCGGGATCGGCCAGGCACCGATGTCGCTGTCGAAGATGGTTGTTGTCCGTCGCGGTGAAGTGATGCAGGCTGGCCGCCGATCAGATCGATTCCGGTGGTCTGGGTGTCCATGGGCGGCCCGCTAGCGCCGTCTTCGATGGACATATCGTCCGTGGGGCTGAACCGTGCTCGCCAGTCAATTCGTCGTTTCGCGGGCAGATCGCGGGAGGAGGCCAACGCCTATTCGAAGTTGGCCGCGACGGGATTGTTGTCCACCTTGCCGTTGAGGACCGAAACGTAGGGGGATATCCGGGGCAGGTTCTGTCCATTGGGTGTCCAGCCGTAGTTGGCGACCCAGGCTCCGAGGTTCCGGAGGGCCGTCAGGCAAACTCGCCGGCGATCACTCTCGCCGCCGCAGTCGAACGAGATGTAACGCTGGGCGCCAGATCTGTTTATATCGCCCACCGAGTCGCACCCGGTCCGGTCCAGACCGTGACATACGCCAAAAAGCGGGCGGAGCCCGATGGCTCGGGGGTGGGGCGAGGCCAGGGCGGGCGGGGCCAGACCGGGCGGGCCCAGGGCGGGCGGGGTCAGACCGGGCGGACCCAGGGCGGGCGGGGCAAGGACGGTGGGGCGAGGCCCAGGGCGGGCCGGGCGGCAGTCAGCTTCGGCCGGACGCTGCCGGCCGCCAACCCCCGCTAACCCCCACCTTTCCCGGCCAACCGCCAGAGGATCTCGTCGAGCAGCGCCCCGGCCGAGGTCGTGACCGTCAGCCCCTCCCGTTCGACCAGCCAGTCCCGGTTGCGAAGGTGCAGGCTGTCATCCGGATCCACCCGGTTGAGGTGGACGATCAACGGCATCGTGGCCAGCGCCCGGGCGCACAGCCGGACCAGGTTGATCACCCCCAGGCTCGGGTCGCCCACCAGGACCACCACGTCTGCCGGCAGACGGAACGCCAGGCTGGCGCTGTCGCCGTCCTCGGCCAACGGTGATGCCACTCCGCCCGCCCCTTCGACCAGGCCCACGTCAGCGGGCCGGGACGAAGGCCAGCTGGCGTTGATTTCGCCGACGAGATCATCGAGCGTGGGCGACGGCCGGCCCAGAACCTGAGCCGCCATCGGCGGAGCCATGGCGAGGGGATACGACCGGTGAGGGGGGCACACCGTATCGGCCGATTCGCCGCTGGCCCCGGCCAGAACCTCGCTGTCGGTGGTCTCACCGGGCGAATAGGACTGGACCGGTTTGCGGGCTGCGACGCTCAGCCCCTGCGAGGCCAGGCCGCGCAGGAGCCCGGCGGCGGTAAAGGTTTTGCCCACCTCGGTTCCCGTACCGCTGACCGCCACCACGAGGCGGGGTTTCACGGCAGCCGCTTCAGGGCTTCGACCAGCCGGGCCAGATCGGCCTCGGAATGGGCGGCGGACAGGGACACCCGCAGCCGGCTGGTACCAATCGGAACCGTAGGTGGCCGGATCGCCGGCACCAGAACGCCGTGCTGCAGCAAACGGTCGGCGGCGTCCAGGGCGGCGGTCTCGTCACCGATCATGATGGGGATAATCGGTGTGGGGTGACCGGGTCGGATGGTGGCGATGTGGCGGCGGAGGGTTTCCCGGCGGACGTCGCCTTCGGATGACCGGCAGACGGCCAGGGCGGCTCGGGCCGCCGCAGCACTCGCCGGTGACAGCCCGGTGGTGAAGATGAAACTGCGGGCCCGGTTGATCAGTAGATCGATCCACGCCCGGGGGCCGGTCACGTACCCGCCCTGGGACCCGAGGGCCTTCGACAGGGTCCCCACCCGCAAGCACGCCGGCCCGGGAGCCATCAGCGCCCCTTCGCCAAACACGGCGTGGGCGTCATCGAGCACCAGGAGGGCTCCGGCGCGGGCGCACACCTCGCTCAGGCCTTTGACGTCGGCCACGTCGCCGTCCATGGAGAAGACCGTGTCCGAGACCACCAGCACCCGGCCCGGCGCGCCCGCGACGAGGTGGGCGGCCTGTTCCACATCGCCGTGGCGGTAGACGGCCACGTCGGCTTTGGCCAGCCGGGCGCCGTCAATGATGGAGGCGTGGTTCAGCTCGTCCGAGACGATCCGCGCTCCCGCCCCGAAGGTGGTGAGGACGCCCATATTGGTCTGGAAGCCGGTCGGGAAGACCAGAGCCGCTTCGGTGTCCCGCCAGGCGGCGATGTCGTCTTCGAGAACGCCATGGACCGGCCGGTGGCCGACGATCAGCCGGGATGAACCGGTGCCGGTGCCCCATCGCTCCAGGGCCTCAAGGGCCGCATTTCGAACCGCCGGGTGGGCCGACAGACCCAGGTAGTCATTGGACGCAAAGGAGATCACTGGGGTGCCATCAGCCAACCGAAAGTCGGGTCCCGGCCCATCCAGCGGCCGCAGCCGCCGCCATCGCCCCTGAGCCCGGATCGATTCGTTCTCGGAGTCGACCCACTCGTCCCAGCCGATGGGGCTCACTGGCAAATGGGGCTCACTGGCCAATGGGGGCTCACTGACAAGCGGGGCTCATTGGCAAACGGATTGGATGGCCGTCTCCAGCACGGCTGCGATGCGATCGATCTCAGGGGCCGTCGAGGTGAGGATGGGCATGAGGACCACCACGTCCCCCAGCGGTCGGAGCAGGACCCCGGCTTCCACCGCGGCCGCACACACCCGGCGACCCCAGCGCAGTCCCTCCTCCGGGGGGGCCAGCTCCACTCCCGCCATCAGGCCGCACACTCGCACCTCGGCGACCGCCGGGACGCCCTTGAGCTCGGCCAGGCGGCCGGCCAGTTGTTCCGAGCGCGCTCGCACGTTGGCCAGTACGTCCCATTCCTCGAGCAGGCCCAGGTGGCGGAGGGCCACTGCCGCGGCGAGAGCGTTCCCCGCGAAGCTGTGACCGTGGTAGAGGGCCTGAGGGCCCAGGTCTGCGCCGAGGAAAGCGTCGGCGACCGGGCGGGCGGCCACGGTGGCGCTCATCGGCAGATAGCCGGCGGCCAGCCCTTTGCCCACCGCCATCAGGTCGGGTCGCAGTCCGCACTGCTCGGACGCGAACAGGGTCCCGGTGCGCCCGAATCCGGTGGCCACTTCATCACACACCAGCAGGACGCCGGCGGCCTGGCACGCGGCACCGAACCGGCCGACATCCTCCGGTTCGGCCATATACATGCCAGCGGCCCCCTGGACCAGCGGCTCGATGACTGCCGCCGCCAGGCGAGGACCGTGCTGCGCCAGGGCGGCCAGGGCGGCGTCGAGCCAGCCCGGGTGGTGGTAACCGGGGCTGCGGATCACCCCCGGAAAGCGCAACGGGTCGAACAGATCGGTTCCGAACCCTCCGGCACCGAGCGACAGGGATCCGACCGTGTCGCCGTGATAGGCGTCGCCGAGGGTCAGGAACTCGGTTCGCCCGTGGACCCCCTGGTTCCACCAGAATTGGAAGGCGATCTTCAACGCTTGTTCGACCGCGGCCGCCCCGTCCGATGCGAACAGGAACATCGGGTCGTCCACCGGCACCACCCGGCTGAGCGCTTCGGCCAGCTCGATGACGGCCCGGTTGCCGTTGCCGAGAAGAGTCGAATGGGCTACCCGCTCCAGCTGGTCGCGAACGGCCTGATCCAGCTCGGGTACCCGGTGGCCCAGCGTGGTGACCCACAGGCTGGAGATGGCGTCCAGATACCGGCGGCCGTCCACGTCGATCAGCTCGCGCCCCTCGGCCCGCTCGACGACTACCGGCCGGTTGGCGGCGTAGGCGGCCATCTGGGTGAAGCCGTGCCAGACCCGGCGGCGGTCACGCTGCACCCAGGTCGGCGCGGTGTCCGCCACTACTCCAGCACCACCAGGATGTCGCCTTCCTGGACGGCCTGCCCCTCCTGGCAGCGGATCTCCCTGATGATCCCGTCTTCAGTGGCCACCATCGGAATCTCCATTTTCATGGACTCCATGATGAGGACGATCCCGCCCTCAACGACAGCCTCGCCCACCTGACACACTACCTTCCAGATGGTCCCGGTTACTTCCGCCTGCAGCTCAGTCAATGCTCTTCCTCGTTTCGTAGCGATCATCACAGTTGAAGTGCTTCCATGAGTGCCCGCCCGGAGGGTCAGAGGGCGTCGACATAGTGCTTCTTCTCCGGTGGACGGGAGCGGGGGGTCAGCCGGAGAAAGGACGCGATCACGTCGCGGGTTTCCCCGGGCAGCACGATGTCATCAAATGAGTAGGTGCGTCCGGCTCGCAGGCCCGAGCTCAGGTCGCGCACCGATCGGGCGTAGTCTTCGCGGATCGCATTGACCTCCTCCTGCGATCTGGCGGCGCGGATCTCCTTCCGCCGCACCAGCGATGCCGCCCCTTCGAGGGACATCCCTCCGCTCTCGACCGTGGGCCAGGCCAGCCGCAGCTCGGGAACCAGGCGATTGGCGCCATAACCGGACATGGCGAAGGGGCCGAGTCCATAGGCTTTTCGGATCTGGATGCTGTGCAGCGGCACGGAACGATGCTGCAGGGCCATAAGCGGGCGGCCGTGGTGTCTGGCGATGCCCGCCCGCTCGGCCTCAGGCCCGACCATGTAGCCGGGATTGTCGATGAAGGAAATGAGCGGAAGCTCATAGGTGTCACAGAGCTCCACGAACCGCGACAGCTTGTCCGAAGCATCTGAGTCCAGCGCCCCGCCGATGCTGGAGAGCGGCTGATTGGCGAAAATACCGACCGCCCGACCATCCAGCCGGGCGAAGGCTGTCACCAGCGATTTGGCCCAGTTGCGGCGGAGCTCGAATACCGAGTCCTGGTCGGCGAAGGCGGTCAGGACCTTGCGGACGTCATAGGCCTGCCGGCGATTCTCCGGGATGATGGCGCCGATACTGTCCGCGTTCGCGGGCCGCCGACCGGAAGGCCAATCAGTCGACCAGTAGCCCAGGTACCGCCTGGCCGCCGCAGTCGCGGCCGCCTCGTCGGCGACCATCAGGTCGATATCACCCATCTTCTCGTGTTGCACCGCCGGCAACTCGCCGTGCTCGCCGCCGTCTCCGCCCTCGGCTGAAGACCCCGCCATCAGCGCCGACCCTTGCGTGGCCACGATGAAATCACAAAAGAGGGCGAGCGCGGCGTTCCCGGCCCTGGCCGGCCCGGCCACCACCGCGACGGTTGGCGCCCATCCCGAGAGTTCGGCCAGGCCGTCGAAGACGCCAAAAGGTGCGGTGGCGCCAAACGATCCCGGGTACCCGTGGTCTCCCATCCGGGTGCCGTCACCGGCCGCGAAGCACACGAAGGGCCAGCGGTGCTGATGCGACAGGAAGATGAGCTTCTCGACCTTGCGGGTGTTCAGCCGGCTCTGCGTCCCGGCATGGACCGAGAGGTCGTACGACATGACGACAGCGGGTTGGCCGTCAATGGTGGCGACGCCGCCGACCAGTCCGTCCGCCGGAGCGGCCCCCGGCGAGTCCGGGTCTCCCTCCGCGAGCACCCCGTACTCCCGGAAAGAGCCTTCGTCGACCAGGAGCGCAATGCGCTGGCGGGCCGTCAGGTGGCCGCGTCGATGAAGATCGGCGGCCGCCCGGGGACGACCATGGTCATAGGCCCGGGACCGGGCCGCCAGGATCTCGTCGATCAGGCGTTGTTCCATGGGCCGATCCTTCCAGTGATCCCCCCGAGCGACCCGCTGCCGCCGGCGTCGGAGCCGCTCACCACGTGTCCACGGGATGCTTCTTCTGCCCACTTGGCGTGGGACGGGTTACCAACCGCAGGATCCCGATGATCCGGCCCCGGGTTTCGCCCGGAGTGATGATGTCATCGAAGTTCGTGGCCCCCGGAACAACGAACCCGTCGCTGCTCACCAGCTCGACGGTGGGCCACGCCAGCCGCAGCGCCGGGATCGATCGCCCGTTTCCGACGCCGGTGAGGGCAAACGGGGCCAGCCCGGTACCCCGGCGGACCTGCACGCTGAAGAGCGGAACCGTCCGGTGGTGGTGGGCGAGAAAGGGCCGCACGTGGTGCCGGGTCATGCCCGGCTGCACGAGTCCCTCCTGATCGACTCGCCGGAGAACGAATCCCGGAGTGTCAACCAGGGCCACCAGCGGAAATTCGTACACGTCACAGAGTTCGACAAACCGGGCGATCTTGTCGGCGGCCCCCTGGTCAATAGCGCCGTTCAGGGGCGACGATGGCTGGCTGGCGATAATGCCGACGGTTTTGCCCCCGAGCCGCGCCAGGGCCGTGATTATTGATGGGCTCCAGTTTCTTCGCAGCTCGAAGACGCTGCCCGCGTCCATGATGGCGTCCAGAACCGGCCGCATGTCATAGCGGCCGTCTTTCACATCCAGAGTGTCGAGGATCGGCGCAGAGGGCGGCGGTATGCCGTCAGCGTCGTCGTGCAGATAGCCCAGAATCCGTCGCACCACCTCGATGGCGGCCGGTTCGTCGTCGACCAGCACGTCGATGCCCCCCGTTTCGTCGTGCATTTCCACGGGGGCGAGTTCCTGGTGGGTCAGGCGGAGGCCCAGGGCTGCCTCGACCATCGGCGGACCGCCCATTCCTATCGACGAACCACGGGTGGCAATGACCAGATTGGAGAGGCCGGCCAGACTGGCGTGGCCAGCATAGGACGGTCCGGAGACCACGGCGATAGTCGGGACCCGGCCCGACAGCTCGGCAACGCCGTCGAAGAAGCTGAATCGACCGATCGATCCGTTTATCGGGATGTTGCCCGAGCGGCGACTGAGCGGATCGGAGGCCCGGCTTCCACCTCCATCGGCAAACAAGACCATGGGCCACCGGTGTTCGTGGGCCAGAGCGATGAGGCGATTGATTCTGTCGGCACCGTACCCGCCGCCATGGTCGGTGTAGTCCGTGGATGAGGCCACCACGGGGTGGCCATGTACGGTTCCGACGCAATCGACGCCGCCGCGAGTGGGTATCCAGCCCAGCTCTTTGGAATGAGACGAGAGAATGCCGTATTCGACCATGGACCCGGTGTCCAGCAACCGGCTGAGGCGTTCGCGGGGCATGAGGAACCCCGACTCGTGGCGGGCGCGCACCACATCCGGTCGGGCCGAGTCATAGACCTGGGCCCGGGCGGACAGCACCCTCTCCGAATCCGACGTCATCTCTCGCTGATCCTCCAAAACCGAACCGCCAGGCCTAACCTACTGTGCTTGTCGGACCAGGTCGGCCTGCAGCTGGTAACGCTGCGGGATCACCCGGGCGGTCGCATCTGACACGGCCCGCCAGACCCCCGTGTCGGGGTCGATCACGGCGGCCAGCATGTCGTGCAGGGGATTCTCGCCGGGGTCGGCGGGAGCAAGCACCCGGACCGGGTCCGTGCCACCGCTGCTTTCCTGGCGGTAGAACTGGAGCGATGCGGTGTTCAGCTCCTCGTCCAGCAGTATGGCGACCGCGCCCTGGGTCGGGGCCGGGGTGGACGTGTCCACGACCCACCCGCCGGTGTTGGAGATGCGAACCGGCGAGGGGTATCCGGCCAGCTGGCGGTCCACAACAAACGGCTTGTGGGTGTGGCCAAAAATGAAACCGACATCGTCGCCCACCCCGCCCAGGTCGTCCACTATCTGGCGGCGCACCGGGCCTTCGAGGTACAGGCGCAGCCCGGACTCGCTCCTGGCACTGAGGGTCTGGCCCGGGGTGCCTCGCTCGCTGCGGGCCAGATGCTTGACCTCCCGTTTGGTGATGGCCGTGATGAGCGCCGCTTCGATGGGGCGAAGCCAGTGCGGGCCGTGATTCCTCGCCACCAGGCTGTGGGCCAGGTTGGCCGACAGTTGGCCCAGCTCGACCGAGCTGCTGAGGTCGGCGTACACCAGACCGACGTCGCTGCCGACCTCCCCCGACCGCCCGAGCGTGGACCAGAAGAAGTCGATCCACGCAAAGTTCTCGGCCTCGAGGGCCGCAATCGTCAGACCGGCAGGATTGCGCTGCTCGGGGAAAAGGAGGTCGCGCATCTGGGACATCAGCATGTAGATGGGCTCGCTGAAGTGGCCGTGGCTCACCACCCGGCATCGTCGGCCGTCCGGAGTCACCAGCGCCAGGTTCGGATAGGCGACCAATACGGTGACGTCCTCTCCGCCCGGGCGTCGCCTGATGAGCGCTTGCAGCAGGCTGTCCCGGGACGGGCGGAGGCTGCCCGGCAGCAGGCCGGTCACATGCCAGGGTTCTCCGACGGGCGCTCCGGGATCCAGCTCTTCGATATAACCGAGGTATTGCGCCTCCCGGGCGCTCTCCCACAGGTGGTGGTCGTGGTTGCCGGGCAGGTAGTAGACGGTGTCGGCGAACAGACGGGGCGTCTGGCCAAAGGCGGCGTCGACGAAGCCCTCGAACGCGGTCGCGGCGATGGCGTCAGATGAGAGGGCCAGATCAAGCACGTCGCCGGCGAGGATGAGGACCGGGGGATGGTCCTGGCCCTCGATGAGCGTGCGCAGGGCGTCGGTCACGGCCACCAGAACCGGGCTCGGGGTCATCGGGGCCGGCTCGTACGGCTCGGGCCCGGCGGCCCCTGCCGCCGCGGCCGATGGGGCTCCGGGCGGGTGCTCGACGACCGAAGTCATGAGGCTGTTCTCCGCTCCGAAGTGCAGGTCCGAGAGGACGATGAAGCGGATAGGGGTCAACGACGGCCCAGGGCCCGGCTCCGTTCAAATGTCGCCACCGCATCGGTGTCGGGCATGGCTGTGAGGTCCACGTCGATCAGGTACGGGCCGCCGGAGGCGAAGGCCCGTTTGAGGGCTGTCTCGAGCTCCGCGCCGCTGGCCACCCGCTCGCCCTCGAGTCCGAGGGAGGCGCCCAGGGCCACGAAGTCCGGCGTGCGCAGGTCGGTGGCGAAGTGGCTGCGCCCGAAGTACATCTGTTCGAGCATGCGGATGGCGCCGTAGCCGCGGTCGTTGAGGATGCAGACGACGACCTGGGCGCCGGTCTCCGCCAGGGTGGCCAGCTCCGCCAGACTGAGCATGAGACCGCCGTCGCCCTGGAGCAGCAATACAGGGGCCCGGGTGCCGACCGCGGCGCCGAGGGCGGTGGGAAGCCCCGGGCCGATGGCACTGGAAGAGGGGTAGTAGCCGCCCCGGGGCCGGCGCACGGGTAGCAGACGGCGCAGGAACAACGTGACCGGGATGGTGGTGTCCGAGTGGAAGAGGGCCTCTTCTGGCACGCCCCGCTCAAAGGCCTCGATCAGCGACACCCACTCGGGCCCGGCCTCGTCGAGCAACTCCTGCTCGAGCCGGCCCTTGAGGGCCTGGGCTCCGGTCAGCCAGGCGCCGTCGCTCTGGCCCGCCAGTTTGGGGACCATGGCTTCCAGGGCCAGACGGGCGTCACCGACGACTCCGACTGCGGGCCGGTAGGTGCGCCCGACGATGCCGGCGTCGGCGTCCACCTGGATCAGCTGGTCCGGCACCGGCACCCGCCACTCCTGGGTTGCTATCTGATCGAACCGGGTGCCCACCGCCAGCATGGCATCCGCCTCCTGCAGCAGGCCCCAGGCGCTGCGGCGGTCGGCGAAGGTGCCGATCAGGTTGGGGTGCTCCCACGGCAGGGCGCCCCGGCCGTTGACCGTGGTGAAGACCGGGGCCCCGAGCTGCTCCGCCACCAGCCGGAGGGCCTCGTTGGCGCCGGCGATCGACACCCCTCCTCCGGCCCACACGACCGGGCGGCGGGCGGCATTGAGCACGGCGACAGCGGCGTCGACGGTCTCCGGGGTGGGCGCGGCCGGCGGTATGGGATCGAATCGGCTGTTGTGTTCCACCGCCTTGGCGTGCAGGAAGTCGATCGGGATCTGCACCGCCCCCGGTTGGGGGCGGCCTCCGAGCATGCTGCGCCCGATGCGCAGCAGCACATCCCGGATCTCCGGCCGCGACCGCACCGACTCGGCGTGGGGGACCAGGGTGCGCAGAAAGTCCAGCTGGCGCTCGAACTCGTGCAGGTAGCCCTTGCCCTTGCCGAGCGCCGATGACGAGGCCTGGCCGGCGATGACGAGCACCGGCGACGAAGAGAAGGCCGCTTCCAGCAGCCCGGTCGCGGTGTTGGTCGTGCCCGGCCCGGTGCTGGCGATCACCACACCGAGCTTGCCGGTGGCGCGTGCGTACCCGTCGGCGGCGTGGGTGGCGGCCTGCTCGTGCCGGGAGCTCACGTGGGCCACGCCGCCCAGGCGGTCGAGGGCCTCGAAGATGGGCAGATTGTGGATGCTCGAGATCCCGAACACGCACTCGACGCCGAGGGCCCGCAGAGCCCAGTACACCGCCTCCCCTCCCGACACCGCCTCCGTGGGAAAGCTCGCTGCCGTCGTCCCTTGGACCTCGGCCAGAGTCGTCATGGGGTCGTCCTCCTCGCTCGCGTCCCTCGGGCTACGCCACCTGACAGCGTGGTTGAGGCGGAGCGATCGTGCAAGCCCGCCCGGCGGTCCCCCGCCCTGACGGGCCAGCGGCGGGCCCGAGCCGCCGCCCGACGACCGTGCCGCCCGACGACCGTGCCGCCCGATGACCCCGCCGCCCGACGACCCCGCCCGACGACCCCGCCCGCCCACTCCGGCGCCCGACGACCCGGCGCCCGACGACCCGGCGCCCGACGACCCGGCGCCCGGCGGGCTGGCCGGCCGGGGGCGCCCGGCCCGGCTGGTGTCGGCCGACCGGGTGGTAGCTTCGCCGGAGCGAGGAAGCCAGGGAGGCCAAGGGAGGCAGTCGCCATGGCGAGGACGTGGCCGTACAACGTCGAGGGGTTCCGGCGGATGGCCCGGCGCCGGCTGCCCAAACCCCTCTTCGATTTCGTCGACGGTGGGGCGGAGGACGAGGAGACGCTCCGCGAGAACCACCGGCAGTTCAGCCAGCTCCGCTTCACCCCCCGGCTCTTCGTGGATGTGTCCGAGAAGGACCTCTCGGTGAGTGTGGCCGGGCGCCGGCTCCGCCTGCCCATCATCTTCGCCCCCACCGGCCTCATCGGCCTGGTCGATCCGGGTGGGGAGACGGTGAGCGCCATCGTGGCCTCGCAGCAGGACATCCTGGCCGTCGTCTCGGGTCATGGCACCTACTCGCTGGAAGAGGTGGCCGAACGGGTTCCCGGTCCGGCCCAGTGGTTTGACATGTTCCCCTGGAAGGACCGGGGCTTCTTCAAGGAGATGATCGACCGCACCCGGGCCGCGGGCTATAGCGGGCTGGCCCTGACCGTCGACACCACCGTCGGCAGCAACCGGGAACGGGACTGGGCCAACGGCTGGACGGCGCCGCCCCGCCTCCTCGGGAACGTGATCGAGTACGGCCGCCACCCCATCTGGGTCGGCAACACCTTCCGGTACCGGCGGGGCACCCTGCGCAACTTCAACCCGCAGGAGCCGTCCCCCTGGACGTTCATCCGGCGGGCCTCCACCTCCGCCGCCCGGTCCATGACGTTTATCTCCCCGAAGATGTCGTGGGAGGATATGGAGTGGATCCGCAGCTACTGGCGCGGTCCGCTGGCGATCAAGGGCGCCTTCAACATCGAGGACGCCGTCCGGCTGGCCGATATGGGCGTCGAGGTCCTGATGGTCGGCAATCACGGCGGGCGCCAGCTCGACGGCCTCCAGACCGGCCTGGAGCAGCTCGTCACCTTGCGCGACGTCGTCGGCGACAGGATGGACCTGGTTCTCGACGGGGGCATCCGGCGGGGGAGCGACATCATCAAGGCCCTCTGCCTGGGCGCCCGGGCCTGCATGATCGGCCGGGCGTGGGTCTACGCCCTGGGCGCCGGCGGCCAGCCCGCGGTCGAGGCCATGCTCGGTGTGCTCGAGCGGGAGATGAACATGACCATGGCTCTCCTCGGGGTGGCCTCGGTCAGCGACCTCGATGGCTCGTACCTCCGCCTGGCCGGCCTGCGGGAATCGGACCTCCACTCGAAGGGGCCCGCTCCGATCGACGTCTGAGGCCTCTGGCATTCCTGCCTATCGTCGACGAGAGTCGAAGAGCGTCGAAGAGAGTCGAAGAGAGGAGAGGGCCGATGCCGGAGACATTTCATCTCGATACCTTGATCAGCGAGATCGGCGGACACAGGCTCGAGGACGAGCATCGAGCGGTCTTTCTGCAGGATCCCCCGGCCGAGGATCTCTTCTGCCCGATCATCTCGGTTGACGATCATGCCTTCGAACCGGGTGACGTGTTCACCAGCCGGGTCGCGGCCCGGCTTCGGGACCGGGTCCCTCGCGTGGTGGAAGAGGACGCCTTTCCTCACTGGCTCATCGAGGGCGAGCTCTTTCCGTTTACCATCGCGGACGGTTCGGTGGGCCGGCCCATCGGCAGGAGTCTGGCCGGTCCACAACGACTGGAGGACTATCGGCCGGGGGTCCACAACCTGTTCGAACGGGTAAAGGACATGGACCTGTGCGGCATATGGGCCTCGCTTTGCTTCCCCTCCTTTGTCTGGGGATTTGCCGGATCCCGATTCCTGAAGATGAAAGACCGTCAGGCCGCTTTCGCCGCCTTCCAGGCCTACAACGACTGGATGCTGGAGGAATGGTGTGGCTCGTATCCCGAGCGGTTTATACCGGGACAGCTGGCCTGGCTAGCCGATCCGGAGATTGCTGCGGGGGAAATCCGTCGCAACCGTGCCCGGGGGTTCCGTTGCGTCTCATTCATCGAGAACCCGGAGCCGTTGGGACTGCCGAGCATCTACAGCAACTTCTGGGATCCCTTCCTGGCCGCCTGTGCCGAGACCGACACCGTGATCAATCTCCATGTTGGCTCGTCCGGTCTGGTCGCCCGCCCCTCGGCGGAGTCGCCGGGCGCGGTGACGACGGCCCTGTTTCCGTTGGGCGGTCTCCTCGCCTCGGTCGACTGGGTCTTCGCTCGCATACCGGTGCGCTTCCCGGGTTTGAAGATCGCCCTCTCGGAAGCCGGCGTCTCGTGGGTGCCCATGATCACCGAGCGGCTGCGGCGGGCGTCCCGATTCACCACCGACAAAGTGGCCGACGAGAATGCCGACGAAGCCGTCATTCGCCGGCTCCGGCGAGAGACCCGGATATCCGAAGAGGATCTGGCCCATTACCGGCGCGGCGAGGCCGACGTCCTGGAGCAGTTCCAGAGCAGCTTCTATTTCTGCTCGATCGAGGACCCGTTTGCCTTCCAGAATCTCGACCAGATCGGCGAGGACAAGGTCATGGTCGAGACGGACTACCCGCATGGGGATACGGTCTGGCCGTCCCAGCAAGCCATGTTGCGCTACGAAGCGCGGGATCTCGAAAGTCGGCTGGTTCGCCAGGTCTGCTACGAAAATGCCGCCCGGCTGTACCAGTGGTCGAATCCCCCGGCGGACCTCATTGCCGCGTCGAGCGTCGGTTGGGGCTGAGCAGGGTGCCTCTCTTCACCCCGGCCACGAGGCGGCGGCGATCGCCTCAATCTCCTGGCGGTCCTCCTCGAGGAGAAAGCCGGCCGCAATCGCCCGGGAGAGGGCGTCACCAAAACGGGCCAGATACTCGGTCTGGCCGCCCGGGTACAGGCGAGCCCGCGCCGCGGCGTCGAGCGGTCTGGTGGTCCCGAACAGGAAGGCGAAGCCGGCTCCGCTCTGACCGAGCCCGGAGAGGACCGCCACCGGCACGTCGACCCACGGGGTGCGAACCCCGCCGCGGGCGATGCCGTGCTCGTCGGTAGCGAAGCCGTCGCCCTTGACCTCGAGGCGATCGGCCCGGGGCGGGGCGATCCCTTCCGCCACCCATTGCTCGAGCCGGCGTAATCCCGCCTGGCCCACATAGTGCTGCTGAGGGCCGCTGTTGATGGGCACGTCCGTCGTCATCGGAGGCGGCAACTCTGTCGTCGCCATCAGGCGGGCCATCGCTGCGGCCGGCAGTTGACCCGTGTCCGAAGGGGCAGCCAGGAGCAGGTAGGAATCGGCGTGGGCGGCGCCGGCGACCTCCCACAGGCGCAGGCGTTCACCGTCGTCCTGGGCCGGCCGCCCGCCGCCCAGTCCGACGACATCGGTCTCACTCTGGAGCACGAGAACCGGCGTGCGGGCATCCGACCGGATGCGTTCTGCGGCCTGCATCCGGCGGACCGCGTCCAGATCGACCTCGCCACCGTCGCGGGGAATGAGACGGAAGCCATCGAGGGCTGCTCCGGACAGCGCCCCGGCCGTGCACGAAGTAGCCGTCGAAGAGCCGCTCCAGCGGGTCGATGGCGTTGATGTAGGTGACCAGGAAGGCCGCCGACTGGGACTCGCCGATCGCCAGCAGTCGCTCCGGGCGGAGGGAGGCGAGCGGACCGCCGTTTCCGGCCAGGCCCCGGGCCGCCTGGGTGAACATGTCGTACGAGAAGGCATCGCCAGGATGGAGGAGCGACCCGTAGCGATCCGGGTTGAGCTTCTTGAGGCTGGCGTCGGGCACAAATGGCAGCCCTCCGCCGTCGATGCCGACTTTCTGGGCGGAGACCCCCACCCAGGCCGCCCCGCGCCGGACGATCTCGCGGTGCAGGTAACTCCAGTCCGGACCGGCGTCGGTGTTGCCGCTCACGTTGAGCCACTCGACGTGGACGGTCCCGTTGAAGCGGCTGGCCTCGGCCGGGCGGCGGACCAGCATCCGGGTCTTGAAGGGCGCAGTGGCTGCCGGCGTGGCGGTCCATCGCCCGTCCTCGCTGCGCTCGCCGTCCAGGGCAAACGAGTGGGCTGTGCCGGCCAGGAAAAACTCCTCTTCCACGTAGCCCGACACGCTCAGGTCGTAGGTGGGCGGGTGCGCCAGCCCCGGGGATCGGCCCTTCCACCTGCAGCGCTTCTGTCGGCGGCATGTCGCCCTCCTTGACCGTGGCGTGCGTCCTGGTGCGACACTGTAGGCGTGGACCATCGCGGCGGCCCGGAGGCGCTCTACCGGGCGACCCGGCACGGCGATGCGCCGGCCCACCCGGAGGCCCTGCTGGCATTCCGTCCCCTGGATCCCGGGAACCGACCGGAGCCGTTGAAGCGCTACGACACACCGGCCCTCCCCCTCCCCAGGGAGCTCCGCCCCTCTTCGCCGGCGGCGGCCGATGTGCTGTCGGGGCAGACCGGTGAGTCTTCGAGTCTGGATGACCGTCTGCTCGGCACTTTGCTCTTCCTCGCCGGCGGCGTGACCAGGGTCTCGTACTCGACCGGCGATCGACCAACCTGGTTCCGGACCTCGATGTCGGCGGGGAACCTCCATCCGGTCGAGATCTACGTGGTGCGCGAGGGTGTGCACCACTACCAGCCCCTCGAGCATGCCCTGGTGCCGCTGCGCCAAGCGGTCGGGCCCGCTCCGAGCGGCCCGGGCGGAGGGGCCACGCTGGTCCTTACCGGCATCCCGTTCCGCACCTGCTGGAAATATGGGGAGCGAGGCTGGCGTCATCTTTGGTGGGATGCCGGTTGCATCCTCGCCAATCTGCTGGCCGCGGCCGCCGCTCACGGTGTGGCCTGCCGGGTAGAACTTGCCTTCCCTGATGAAAATGTGGCCGAACTGATCGGTATCGATGGGGTCGACGAGGCACCTCTCGCGCTGGTCCATTTGGGGCCGCAGGTGGCCGCCTGGCCGTCAGTTGACACCCTGACCCCGTTGACGGCCCGCGCCCAACCGGTCGCACGCGACGTGCTGCGTTTTCCGCTGGTGGTGGAAGCCCAGGCTGGCAGCTCGCTCCGCCTGGACGAGGTGGCGGACTGGCGCACGGCCGCGGCCGGGGTAGTCCGGCCCGCGCCCGGTCGAGTCGAGCCGCCCCCACACGCCGACCGTACCGATCGGATCGAGGACGTGATCCTGCGCCGGGGATCGACCCGGCTGTTCCGCCCCGAGATGGCGCCGGTTGAGCTGTTGAGCTGGGGACTGGCGGCGGCGACGACGGCCTCTTGCCTGGACGCCGCTCCGACCGGGACACTGCTCGAGCACTACGTCAACGTGCATGGCATCCCCGGTCTCGCCCCCGGCGGGTATGCCTACACGGGTGAGAACAGATACGAGGGCCGGAGTCGATCCGACGACGCCCGGGCCTATGGGGCCCGGCTGTGCCTGGATCAACCGCTCGGCGGCGATTCCGCCTACACGGTCTTTCACGCCGCGCCCCTCGATCTCCTGGTAGCAGCTCTCGGCGGTCGGGCCTTCCGGGCCGCCATGCTCGAAGCCGGTCTGGTCGGCGGCCGTTTGGCGCTCAACGCCACGGCCCTCCAGGGCGGGGCCACCGGTCTGACGTTCTACGACGGGCTGGTAGGGCAGTACTTTCGCACCGAGTCCGCGGTGCTGCTGGCGACTGCGGTTGGCGTTCCGGCCACCAGACCGGCGCCGAGCGGCTCGCCGGGCGCACCCGTCGAACTGCCCGGCTATCCGCAGGTCATGGCCCGCCTCGCCGCCCGGTTTGAGTCCGGCTGACCGCTCGCCCGGGTCAGGGGCGGCCTACGGCCCGATAGTTGCAGGGCCAGGCGTTGCAGGGGCAGGCGGCCGTCGGTAGCCTCTCGCCGAGCGATGGGGTGGGGAACACCCCCGAAACAAGGAGGTCGGCCGTGGGAGATTACGGGCTGAAGGTCGGCACACCCGAGATCCGATCGGTGGGGCCGATCACGTTCGGGCCCGACGACATACTTTTCGTCGCCGACAACGCAACCGCCACGGTATTCGCTCTCGACGTGGCCGATCCGGCCGGCGCCGCCACCGGTAGCGGCCCGTTTGACTTCGACCAGGTCGACACTCGCCTGGCGGCCTTCCTCGGCTGCAGTCCGGATGAGGTGGGCATCCGGGACATGGCCGTCCATCCGCGTAGCCACGATGTCTATCTGTCGGTCATGCGAGGTCGGGGTGACGCGGCGCTGCCGGTGATCGTTCGCATCGGCGTCGTGGACGGGTCGCTCAGCGAAGTCAGCTGCGAGAACGTCGCCTTCGCCGCCGCGCCGATCACCAACGCCCCGGCCCAGGACGACCCGCGCTTCAATATCGAGCTTCCCGAGGGCCCCGAGGGCGAGGAGATCGACGTCGGCGGCCGCAAGATCCGGATCTGGAGACGCCCGGCTCGCACCGCGACGGTGACCGACATGTCCTACGTGGACGGGACCCTCCTCGTGGCGGGCATGTCCAACGAGGAGTTCTCCTCGAATCTCCGGCGCATTCCCTTCCCGTTCAGCGGGACGATCGACGACAACAGCCTGGAGATATTCCACGTGTCCCATGGCAAGTGGGAGACGGCGGCGCCCATCAAGACCTTCGTCCCTTACGAGGAAGGCCGGAGCATCCTCGCCAGCTACACGTGTACGCCCGTCGTCCACTTCCCTGTGGCCGACCTGGCCTCGGGGACCAAGGCCACCGGCCGCACCGTGGCCGAGTTGGGCGCCATGAATCAGCCGCTCGACATGGTGGCGTTCAACCAGGACGACGGCGAATACCTCCTGGTTTCCAACAGCAATCACGGTCTCATCAAGATCGCGTGCACCGACATCGACAACCAATCGGGGCTCACGGAGGCTCAGGGTCCGGTCGGCGTGCCCCGCGAGGTTGAGACGCTGACGGGCGTCAGCCGGCTGGCCAACCTCAACGGGTCCTACGTGCTCGCCCTGCAAAGGGACGAGAGCGGCGAGCGGCATCTGCGCTCGCTCAAGACCGCTTCTCTCTGATATCCCGCGCCTCGGCGTGGCCCCAACGCTTGCTTGGGCGACTCATGACGGCGTCGACTGTCTGGTGTTGCGCGGGCTGACGCCCGAGACCCTCGATGCTCTGGCGTTGCGCCCTCGCGACGAGCTGGCCGGACAGCTCCCCGTCCTGCCGGGCGAGGTCGTCGACGCCGGCCGGGGCGGAGACGGGCTGCAATCGATGGCCGGACGCTACGCCGTAACTGCCGGAGAGGTGCGCTTCGCCCCCCGCTTTCCGTTCCTCGCCGGTTCGTCCTACGCCATGATGGTCCGCCCCCTGCAGCTGGGGGGCGACGTGGCGGTGCTGCGAATCGCCCGACCCGCTCCGGCCCGGGCGCCATCGACCGAGGTCATGGGCGTGTATCCCGGCGTGGATGTCCTGCCCCGCAATGCTCTTCGCTTCTATGTCCACTTCTCGGCGCCGATGAGCGAGGGAGAGGCAGCCCGGCGAATCCACCTGGAGTCGGCCGGCACCGGTGAGCGGCTCTTCGGCGCCTTCTCGCCCATGGATTTCGAGCTGTGGGACCCCCTGCGTCGCCGGCTCACCGTCCTGCTCGACCCCGCCCGCATCAAACAGGGACTGACGCCTCATCGGGAGGCTGGTTACCCGATTGAGGCGGGCGTCGCGGTGGTGCTGGTAGTGGAGCGAGATTTCTGCGACGCCGCCGGAATCCCGATGGTCGCCGACTATCGCCGGCGCTACGACGTCGGCCCTGATCTGCGCCGCCGCGTCGACCCCTGGACCTGGGTCCTCGACGTCCCCGAGGCCGGCGGTCGTCAGCCGCTGGTGGCCCGCTTTGATCGATCCCTGGACCGGGCCCTCCTCGAGGACTGCCTGGCCGTGGCCGGAACTTCGGGGATTGTCGCCGGCGAAGCCCGTATTGCGGCCGGCGAGCAGTCGTGGTCCTTCGTTCCCGATGCGCCCTGGGCCCAGGGACCGCATCGCCTGCTCATCGATCCGGTACTCGAGGACATCGCCGGGAACTCGGTGGTGCGGATCTTCGACCGCGACCTGCACCAGCCTGACCAGGAACCCCGGACCATCGACATCGTGTCGCTCGATTTCGTCGTGGGCGGCGGGTAGTCCGGCCGGCCGGTCAGGCCGCGGTGAGCTGCACGGCCCTGACCGGGGGGAGACCCGCCGCCGCCTCGGTCCAGGAATCGCCGGCATCGTCCGACACAAACACCCGGCCATCGGAGGTCCCGAAGGCGGCGGTAACTCCGTCCAGCACCAGGCAGCTGGTATCGATGTTGTCGGCGAACCACTCGGGCAGTCCCTTTTCACACCGTTCGAAGGTGTCTCCGCCGAGGCGGCCCCGGTAGAGGGCAGCGTGACGGGTGCGCGGGCCGGAGGACGCGCTGAGCAGCACCCGGTCGTCGGACGCGGCGACGGCCCGGCAGTAGCTGGCGTGGAGACCGTCGGTCGTTACCGTCCACGACCGGCCCCCGTCGCTGCTGCTCGCCAGTCCGCTGTGACCGAGGGCCGCCAGCACCCGGTGTTCGACGGCGAACACCTGGTGGACGTCGGTGTCGATGTCCAGGTCGGTTGGGCTCCAGGTGACGCCGCCGTCCGGCGAGGCGAGGATGCCACCGACGTGGACATTGACGTAGACGGCGTCGTCGCCCAGGGCCATGGAACGGACATCAGCCGGACCGCCCCAGGGGGTGTGCCAGGCCTCCCGGCCCTCGACCATGTCGAACCCGCCAACCGGACCGGCGACGCCTTGCTCCACCCGCACCAGGTGGCCCTCGGCGGTGCCGACCAGGACGGTGCCGGTATCGGTCCCGTCGATCGCCAGCAGACAGGTCGCCGGACGCGCTCCGTCCAGGTGGGCCACCTCGACCGGCGGCCCGCTCCCGTCCAGGCGCCAGAGCTGGCGGCGGTCAGTAATGGCCCAGTTCCCCGCGAGCGCGGTAATGCCATGTCCGGCCAGGTCCACGACTTCGGAATCGAGGTGGTGGATGCCGTCCTCTGTTCCAATCAGCAGTTGGCGGGTCATGGTGTGAGGCTAATACCTGAAGTGCGCTTGAGGTCAAGGATTAGTTCGGGCGGGCTTGAGTGGTACGTTCCCCGCGGCTCGCCTCGTTTTTCCTGGAGACGCGAGCCGACCAGCCAGGAGGATCCGATATGCAAGTCGAGCCGGCGCAGGCATCGCTCGGGGCCTACGTATCCGATGTCCGGTTGGCGGACCTGACCGACGATGAGTGGCGGGAGATCCACGCCGCCTTCCTCCGGTACGGCGTGCTGATGTTCCCGGAACAGAAGCTCACCCAGGCCGAGCAGGTGGCCTTCGGTGGGCGGTTCGGGGAACTCTCGTCCCGCGGTTACGCGCCCACGGCACGCCAGCAGCATCCCGGGCTGCCCCGGGCGACCGACGGCGTGATCGAGATGTCCAACGTGGACGTCGACGGGCGGATTATCAGCGATCCGGCTCATCCTCAGGTCTTGTACCTGGCCGGGAACGACGTATGGCACACCGACAACTCCTACAGCCGGGTGTCGGCGAAGGCGTCGATCTTGAGCTGCGTCGAATGCCCGGCCGAGGGCGGGGAGACCGCCTTCACGGATATGCGCGCCGCCCTCGAAGCGCTATCGCCTACCGAGCGGGATCGTATCGCCGGCCTCCGCGTGTTTCACTCCCTCGAGTACTCCCAGGCCCTCAGGGGGGTCGAGGGAGCCGTCGTACCCGCGGATCCGACGACCCTCGCCGGTGCGTGGCACGCCATCGTGCGGCGGCATCCGGAGACCGGCCGGGAGTCGCTCTATATCGGGCGGCACGCGTGTGCCATCGAGGGAATGGAATTGCTGGCGGCCCAGAGAATGCTGGCCGACCTGCTCGATGCGGCCTGCCAGCCACCGCGGGTCATCGCCCACAAATGGAACGTCGGCGACGTCATCGTGTGGGACAACCGCTGTTTGCTGCACCGGGTGCAGCCGTGGGATCTCAGGCAACGACGCCTGATGTGGCACGTGCGCATCGCCGGCGAGGAGACCGAGGCGGCCTAGCGGCGGGCTGTTTGTCCCGTAGGTACCGCTAATCTTGGCGCCAAATGCCGAAAGGACAGCGGGCTCCCCGGCGTTCTACCAGGTCTTCCCGCATGGTGTCGGCGAGGCTGGGGCGGTCGATCACACCTCCGGCACCCCCGTTACCACGTTCTACGTCAGCAATTGGATCTACAGCGGCAACCGCGGCGCGACGCCGACAAGGACGGCATCGCCTGCGAACGGGCCTGACGGCCTCTACCCTCAAACCGGTTTCGGCATATTGGTTCTCTGGGTCCTGCCGCCATGCAGGCGGCGGTCGGCCGGGTGCCGGCGGTTACGCCCGGCCCGCCCCGCCCCCAAAACTGACGCAGCGACAGGCGCCGGATACCATCGCCGGATGCTCGAAGGGGCATCAGGCTCAGGGAAAGTCCACCGGCGGAACCGCGGCGATACGCGGCCCGCCGCAGATCAGGGGTCGTCGGATCGACGACCGTGAGGAGGAGGAGGAGCCATGACAGGCTTGCGGCGCGTCGTGACCGGCCATTCGGCTGATGGCCAGGCCGTCTTCGCCAGTGACGAGCAGGTAGAGCCCATCTCGGTATCGAGGGCGTCGACGCTCCATCCCATCTGGTCCGCCGACGATGCTCCAACCTTCCCCGATGATGGGTCGCTGCCCCCGACTACCGGCTATTGGCCGCCGGTGGGCGGCTTTCGCTACCTGCTCATGACCATTGCCCCCGGCGACGGACCGCGGCCCGAATCGACGGGCGAGACGATCGATACCGACGAGCTCAACCGGCTGATGCCGGGGCTTACCGACGTGATGGAGCCCGACGAACCGGGCATGCACACGAGCGACACCGTCGACCTCGAAATCGTGGTGTCGGGGGAGATCACGCTGGAGCTCGACGACGGCGTGACCAAGACCATGGGCCCTGGTGACGCCATCATCCAGAACGGGACACGGCATCGCTGGCGCAACGACGGCCGCGAGCCGGCGCGAGTCGCGGTGATCTTGATTGGGGCCAACCGCCGAGGATCGGGAGGTCCGGCGTGACGCCATCCATTGGCAGTTTCCTTACCGGGGTGCGGGTTCTTGAGCTCGCGGACGAGCTGGGAGAGTATTGCGGGAAGCTGCTGGCCGGCCTCGGCGCCGATGTCGTCAAGATTGAGCCGCCGGGCGGGGAGAAGACCAGGTCCTACGGCCCTTTCTACCAGGACCAGCCACACCCCAACCGGAGCATCTACTTCTGGCACTACAACTTCGGGAAGCGCGGCATCGTTCTCGACCTCGAGACAGACCATGACCGGGATCGCTTCGCCGGACTCTGTCGCTCGGCCGACGTCGTCATCGACACCCGATCGCCGACCTATCTCGGGGATCGGGGCATCGGCTACGAGCGCCTGGCGGCGGAAAACCCGGGGCTGATTTACCTGCGCATCAGCCCGTTTGGCGACGACGGCCCCTGGGCGTCCTATGCAGCCAGCGATCTGGTGCATCTGGCCCTGGGCGGGGTGATGATGAACTGCGGCTACGACCCCACCCCGGAGGGCACCTACGACACCCCACCGGTGGCGCCGCAGATGTGGCAGTCCTACCAGATCGCGGGCGAGGTTTCTGCCATCGCGGTCATGGGGGCCCTGCAGTACCGCCTCGATACCGGGCGGGGCCAAAGCCTGTCCACTGCGGTGCACGACGCCGTGGCCAAGAGCACCGAGACCGACGCCCCCAACTGGGTGTACTCGGCGCGCCAGCACCACCGGGTCACCTGCCGCCACTCGTTCCCGTCGAGCCGGCCGGGCCAGTCCGCGGGCGGCGGCATGTCGCGCATCTCGATGACCAAGGACGGGCGCTGGGTCCTGCCCTACCGGACCTTCATGCCCGGCCCGGCCGGGGCGAGGACCCTGGCCGATCTGCTCGGCATCGTCCGGAAGCATGGCCTGGATTCGGTCGTCGACGAGAAGCTCAGCGACCCGGAATACCTCCAGACCCCCGAGGCCGCCCGCCAGGTTGACGCCCTCATCGATCGGTTGATGTTGAGCTCCACCTACGAGAGCGACCTGTGGCTGGATGGCCAGGAGGCTGGCTTCGCCTGGGGGCCGATCCGCCGGCCGGAGGAGAACCTGGCCGACGAGCACTGGGCCTGGCGGGAGACCTTTGTCGACGTGGACTATCCCGAGCTGGGCCAGACGTTCCGCCAGGGGCGGGCGAAATGGACGGCGCCGGGTTTGCCCTGGCGGAGCGGGCCCCGGGCTCCGCTGCTGGGCGAGCACACCGCCGAGGTGCTGGCCGAGCCCGACCGGCTCCAGCGGGCCGAGCCGGTGATCAAGAAGCCCGCGGCCCGACCGTTGAGCAAACGGGGCCGGCCGTTTGCTCTCGCCGGCGTGCGGGTCGTCGACTTCGGCTGGATCCTGGCCAGCGCCGGCGGCGGCCGGTTTTTCACCGCCCTGGGCGCCGAGGTGATCAAGGTCGAGCATGTCGCCAAGCTGGATATGAGCCGTCTCGGCGGGTCGGTCCCCGCCGGACTGCGGGCCGAGCGGGACCGGGCCACCGGCCCGATTGTCACCCCGAGGTCCACCAGTCTCAACCGCAGCGGCAACTTCATGGAAATCAACGCCGGCAAACGGGCGCTGAGCCTCAACCTCAAGCACGAGCAGGCCAAGGAAATCCTGACCGAGTTGTTGCGGATCGCCGACATCGTGGTCGAGGGTTACTCGCCCGGCACCATGGAGCGCATGGGCTTCGGCTGGGAGGCCATGCGCCAGATCAACCCCCGGCTGGTGTACGTGCAGCAGTCGGGGATGGGACAGCGCGGCAGCTATGGGCGGATGCGCAGCTACGGGCCCACCGCCCAGGCCTTCTCGGGCCTGAGCGACATGTCCGGACTGCCCGAACCGTACCCGCCGGCGGGCATCGGCTACTCCTTCCTGGACTGGTTCGGGGCCTACCAGCTGGCCACGGCCATGATGGCCGGGCTGTACCGCCAGCGTATGACGGGCGAGGGCTGCTGGATCGACTCCTCCCAGGTCGAAACCGGCATCTATCTGACCGGTCCGTCGATCCTGGACTACACCGCCAACGGCCGGCGGTGGAGCCGCTACGGCAATCGTTCGCCGCACAAGCCGGCCGCCCCCTGCGGCGCCTACCGCTGTGACGGGACGGACCGCTGGATCGCCGTCACCGCCTTTACCCAGGATCAGTGGCTGGCGTTGACCCGGGTCCTCGACACGTCCCAATGGGCGGTCGACCCCCGACTGGCCACCCTGGCCTTGCGCCTGCAAAACCAGGACTATCTCGACGAGCTCATGACCGCCGCCATTTCCGGCTGCGACCCTTACCAGCTGATGACCGCCCTGCAGGCGGCGGGCGTGCCGGCGGGCGTGTGCGAGACAACCCGGGATCGCTACGAGTGGGATCCCCAGCTCCATCACCTGCAATGGGTCGTCGAGCTCGAGCAGAGCGAGATCGGGCGCTGGCCGGTGAAAGAGCTGCCGACCAAATTCAGCGTAACGCCGCCGTACATGGGCGGCCTGATCGACCGCCACGGGCCCAACTACGGCGAGGACAACGACTACGTCCTCGGCGAGCTCCTCGGGCTCGACGGGGAGCAGATTGCCGCACTCGCCGAGCAGGGCGTGCTCTAACCGAACAGCCCGCGTGTCCTGTCAACCTCTGGAAGGGGATCGATGGCCAACGTTGAAGAAGTGAGCGACCCGGAACTGTTCGAGCGATTCCCCGGGGTGCAGATCGATCATGTCAACAAACATTTCTATCGCGGCATGCTCCACCGGGAGTTGCGTCTCAACCGCTGCGACGACTGCGGGGCGTGGCATCACCGCCCCAAGCCGCGGTGTCCGCGTTGTTGGTCGAGAAACGTGACGCCGACTCCGGTCAGCGGTCGGGGAACGGTGTACCTGCTGATGTTCCTGCATCAGGGTCCTCCGGCGGACGGCGTTGATTACCGCACTCCGCATCCGGTGGCTACCGTCCAACTCGACGAGCAGGAAGGCCTCCGTTTCACCTCTGCAGCCGTCGCCCCCGATGACGGCGAGCTCAGCATCGGCGACCGCGTCGCCCTGGAGTGGACCGTCCGCTCCGGTCATCCCTTTCCGGTGTGGCACAAAGTCACCGACGAGGCGGGCGGCGGGGCATGAGTATCGCCAGGCGCAATCCGAGCAAAGACCAGGTGGCCTTCGCCTCCGCCGCCACCACCGGGTTCTCCCGTAGCGCCGGCGACGTGACCGCCAGTTCTATGGCCGTCGATGCTGCGGTCGCGGCCATCGAAGCCGCCGGCATTGATCGCCGGGAGATCAACGGTCTGTTGGGCGCCAACAACGGTTACATCCAGACCGCTCTCGGGATCCCTGAAGTCAACTACTACAACGCCACGGTCGCGCCGTTCGGGTTTGCCATTGCCACTGCGGTCGGTGCGATCTCGTCCGGGCAGTGCGACGTGCTGCTGGCCTACCACTCCCTGTATCGAACCCCGGCGATGTCGCGTTCGGCGGCCAACGATCCATTCCGGCTGGCGGCCATGCGCGGTTTCGGGGGGTTCGGGCCGGGCGATGAGGGCTTCGGGCCAGACTCCCTGCGGCTGGCTCCGGGCTACACCGCCTGGGCCGCTCGCTATCTCTACGAGTACGACGAGCGCCGCGACCTCTTCGGCTACATCGCCATTAACGACCGGTCCAACGCATCGAGGAACCCGGCGGCCACGGCGCGTGAGCCGTTTACCATGGACGATTATCTCCAGGCCCGGATGATCCGCTGGCCGCTCTGCGTGCTGGATATGGACATCCCGGTAGATGGCGCCGACGCCTTCATCATCACCACCACCGAGCGAGCACGGGATATGGCGTTGCCTCCGGTCCTGATTCACGGCTGCACGACCGGCCAGGCCGAGTACAACGAGGAAGACCAGGCGATCAGCCTGCGCCGACACGGCCAGCACATGGTCATTGACTCACTACGGAGCAAGAGCGACTACTGGCTCAACGACTTTGACCTGCTGTTCCCTTACGACGGGTTCTCGTTTATCACCGTGAGCTGGCTCGAGAACATAGGTTTCTGTGGGCTCGGCGAAGGGCGCGGCTTCATCGAAGATAACTGGGATTCGGACCAGCAGCGTCTGTTGATCGGTGGCCGGGTCCCCGTGAATCCTCATGGTGGGGGCCTCTCGGAAGGAGCCACCCAGGGGTCGGGACACACCCGGGAAGCCGTGCATCAGTTGCAGGGTCTGGCCGGCGAACGGCAGATGGACGGCGCCTCTACCGCTCTGCTGCTCATTGGCGGCTTCTTCTTCAACTCGCAAGGGGCGGTGCTCCGGGCCGGGTGACGCGGTCTGGTCGGGCCGGCGACGCGTTGAGTAGGGTGAGCCGTTCGCCACCATTTCGGAAAGGCTTATGACCGACGCGCCGACCAACAACGCCCCGACCGAGGACCGGTTCCGCAAGAACCGGCCGGCGGAGCCCGACGAACCCCGGGTGCTGTACGCCGCGGCTGACCACATTGCCCACGTCCAGTTGAACCGGCCCGCAGTGCTCAACGCCATGAACGCCGCCGTCCATCACGGCCTCGTCGAGAGCCTGCGCCAGGCCGACGGCGACGACGAGGTCCGCGTCGTGGTGCTTTCGGCCAAGGGGCGGGCGTTTTCATCAGGCGGAGAAAGAGGCCAGTCACCGGAAGAAATGGCCGCCATGCCGTCGGCCGACCCGCTCGACACCGGCCTGGCCATCTGGAACTGTCGCAAGCCGGTCATCGCCGCCGTGCACGGCTACTGCCTCGGCCAGGGGGCCGAGGTCGCTGCCATCTGCGACATCACCATTGCGTCCGACGACGCCCGCTTCGGCGAGGTCCAGATCAATCTCGGTGCCGGCCCGCCGATCTTCGCGGCCCCGTCGACCATGCACATCAAGCAGGTCAAGGAGTACATGCTCACCGGCGACCAGTTCAGCGCCTACCGGGCCCTGGAGTTCGGACTGGTCAACCGGGTCGTACCCCGCGACCGGCTGATGGAGGAGACGCTATCGTGGCGAGGCGGATCGCATCCCTGCCGCCGAAGACGGTGCAGGCCGACAAGAAGCTCATCAATGACGCCTACGATCGAGCGGGGTTCACGGAGTCTCTGCGGGCCGCCCGGTCGTCGTTCGGGCGGTAGTGCGTGCCGGCCCCCGAGGCAGCCGTCGAGGTCAGCGTCGCCGGCGTCGGAATCCTGCGGGGGGATCTGGCCGTCGCCGAGACTGGCGGTCCGCTGGTCGTCTTCGCCCACGGCAGCGGCAGCAGCCGCCACAGCTCGCGTAACCGGGCCGTCGCGGCCCGGCTGCGAGCGGAGGGCTTCGGCACCCTGCTGCTTGATCTGTTGACGGAGTCCGAGGAGCGGGTCGAGCTGCAGGGGGGACGGCTCCGTTTCGACGTCGATCAACTGGCCGACCGCCTGGTCGCAACCGTGGACTGGGTGGACGGGCGAGGGGAGCGGCCGGCCCTCGGCTATTTCGGGGCGAGCACCGGCGCCGCCGGGGCGCTCGTGGCCGCCGTACGCCAGGGATCACGCATCTCGGCCGTCGTGTCGCGTGGAGGTCGTCCCGACCTGGCCGAAGGGCTCCTGCCGCTGGTCACGGCGCCGACCCTGCTCATCGTCGGTGGCCGTGACCCCGTCGTCAAGCAAATGAACGAGCAGGCCTATGCGCAGATGCGGTGTGAACGGCGCCTGGACGTGGTGGCCGGCGCCACCCATCTCTTCGAGGAGCCCGGCGCCCTCGAAGCGGTGGCGGACCTGGCGGCGGGCTGGTTTGCCGGTCACCTGGACCGATGAAGTCGAACCGGGGCCCGCAGTTGGGCCACCGGCCCCGGGGAGTCAGGCCAACGGGCTGCTGGCAGCCCTGCAGTCGGGGCAGCGGCCCCGGAAGACGATGTCCACGTCGATCAGCTCGAACCCGTGCTGCTGGCTGGCCGGCAACGCCAGCCCGTCGGCGCCCTCGGGGTTCACGTCCCACAGGGTCCCGCATTGGAGGCAGTACAGATGGTGGTGGGGGATGGTGGTGTTGGGGTCGTAGCGCTTGGGACCGTCGCCGGCGGAGATCTCCAGCACCTCGCCCATATCCACCAGCTCGTTCAAGGTGTTGTACACGGTCGCCAGGCTGATCTCGGGGAGAACGACCTGAGCCCGGCCGTGGACGGCATCCGCGGTCAGGTGGACGTGGTCACCGGCCAGGACCTCCGCCACCACTCTCCGCTGGACCGTGAGCCGCCATCCCCGGTCCCTGAGCCGCTGGACCAATTCGCTGATGGGTGCCTCCTCCATGGCTGCCCGGCTCGAGACGATAGCGTCGAGCACTCGATGCGTTCTTGCTCTTGACCGGTTCTAATCCTGTAGCTAGGTTACCACCAGGCGCAACGCCGCCCAGAGGCATCACCACGAAACCGCCCCAGAGGAGAGGAAACCCGCGTGTCTGATAGCGAAAACCCAGTAATTCCCTCCCCGACTCCCAAAGCCCACCGGCCCATGTCGAACCAGGACTGGTGGCCCAATCAGGTCAACGTGAGCGTGCTTCACCAGCACCCGGCCGCCTCCAACCCGCAGGGCCCGGACTTCAACTACGCGGACGAGTTCAAGACCCTCGACGTCGAGGCCCTCAAGCAGGACCTCATCCAGGTGATGACCACCTCGCAGCCGTGGTGGCCCGCCGACTACGGCCACTACGGGCCGTTCTTCATCCGGATGAGCTGGCATGCGGCCGGCACCTACCGCATCCACGATGGCCGGGGCGGTGGCGGCGAGGGCGCCCAGCGCTTCGCCCCTCTCAACAGCTGGCCCGACAATGCCAGCCTCGACAAGGCTCGGCGGCTGCTCTGGCCGGTCAAGCAGAAATACGGCCGGAAGATCTCCTGGGCCGACCTCATCATCTTTGCCGGCAACGTGGCCTACGAGTCGATGGGCTTCAAGACCTTCGGCTTCGCCTTCGGGCGAGAGGACATCTGGGAGCCCGACGAGATCTTCTGGGGTGAGGAGGACACGTGGCTCGGCGACGAACGCTATAGCGGGGACCGGGAACTGGCCGCGCCCTTCGGCGCCGTGCAGATGGGGCTCATCTACGTCAATCCGGAGGGACCCAACGGCAACCCCGATCCGCTGGCCGCGGCCCGCGACATCCGGGAGACCTTCTCTCGCATGGCCATGAACGACGAGGAGACCCTCGCCCTCATCGTCGGCGGCCACACCGTGGGCAAGACCCATGGCGCGGCCGGCGCCGACTACGTCGGTCCCGAGCCCGAGGGCGCGCCCATCGAGCAGCAGGGGATCGGCTGGAGAAACACCTTCGGGACCGGTGTGGGCGGCGACACCATCACCAGCGGGCTGGAGGGCGCCTGGACCAACGCGCCGACCAGGTGGGACAACGGCTACCTGGAAAACCTCTTCAGGTACGAGTGGGAGCTCACGGAGAGCCCGGCCGGGGCCAAACAGTGGACGCCGACCAACGCCGAAGCTCAAGGGACCGTGCCCGATGCCCACGACCCATCCAAGACGCACGCCCCGATGATGCTGACGACCGACCTGGCCCTCAGGCTGGATCCGATCTACGAGCCCATCGCCCGGCGCTTCCTCGAGAACCCGGATCAGATGGCCGACGCCTTTGGCCGGGCCTGGTACAAGCTGCTGCACCGGGACATGGGGCCGGTTTCCCGCTACCTCGGCCCGTGGGTCCCCGAGCCCCAGCTGTGGCAGGACCCGGTTCCCGCCGTCGATCACGCGCTGATCGGGACGGAGGACATCGCCGCCCTCAAGAGCCGGATCCTCGGGTCGGGGTTGTCCGTCTCCCAACTGGTCTATGCCGCCTGGGCGGCGGCGGCCAGCTTCCGGGGTACCGACAAGCGGGGAGGGGCCAACGGCGGCCGGCTCCGTCTGGCTCCCCAGAAGGACTGGGAGGTCAACAACGGCGGCGAAGTGGCCAGGGTGCTGCAGACGCTGGAGCAGATCCAGCAGGACTTCAACAGCTCCCAGTCCGGCGGCAAGAAGGTCTCCCTGGCCGACCTGATCGTCCTGGGCGGGTGCGCGGCCGTCGAGCAGGCCGCCAAAAACTCCGGGCACGAGACGACCGTTCCGTTCACGCCGGGGCGCACCGACGCCAGCCAGGAGCAGACCGACGCCGAGTCCTTTGCCGTGCTCGAACCGGCCGCCGACGGGTTCCGCAACTACCTGCCGGCCGGATCGAAGCTGCCGGCCGAGACCCTGCTCATCGACCGGGCCTACATGTTGACGCTGACCGCCCCCGAGATGGCCGTGCTCCTCGCTGGCATGCGGGCCCTCAACGCCAACTTCGGCCAGACCAAGCACGGCGTCTTCACCGATCGGCCCGAGACCCTGACCAACGACTTCTTCGTCAACCTGCTCGACATGGACACGGAGTGGAAAGCGTCGGCCACGGAGGAGGGCGTCTTCGAGGGTCGGGATCGGGCCACGGGCCAGGTCAAGTGGACCGCGACCGCGGCCGACCTGGTCTTCGGTTCGAACTCCCAGCTGCGGGCCATCGCCGAGGTGTACGCCTGTGACGACGCCCAGCACCAGTTCCAGCACGACTTCGTGGCCGCCTGGGACAAGGTCATGAACCTGGATCGCTTCGAACTGGCCTGATCGACTTCCGCGTGTTTGGTGACCGGTTCGGACACGGACCGGTCACCAGACCGCGATCGCGGTTTACCGGCAGACGCCGCGAGCGCGCAGGTCGGCCACCTCCTCGGCGGCCACCCCGAGCCATGAGTCCAGCACGTCCTCCGTGTCGACACCGAGGCACGGCGCCGACCGGGCGGTCCGCTGGGCCAGCCGGGACAGGCGTATCGGATTGCCGCAGTGGCGCTCCGATCCCACCTCCGGGTGCTGCAGGGTGACGATGAATTCCCGCTCCTGCAAGTGCGGATCCGACAGATGGTCCTGCGGTCCCATCACCGCCATCGCCGACACGCCGTGGGCCTGCAACCGGGCGGCGGCCTCCTCGGCCGTGCGGGCCGACGTCCACTCGGCGACCTGCTTGTCAATCGCCTCCCGATTGATCAGGCGGCCGGCCAGAGTGGCGGTGGACGCCTCGAGGGGCCAGCCGGTGGCCTGGCCAAGACGACGCCAGGCCTCGTCATCGAGCACCGACACGGCCAGCCACCGGTCCTCTCCCGCGGCCGGATACACCCCGTGGGGCACCGCGTCGTCGCGGGCGTTGCCCTGGGCCTGCGGATCCGTGCCTCGCAGCCCGGCGTCGAGGTAGACCTCGCCGAGCAGGAAGGCGGCCACCTCGGTCTGGGCCATCTCCACCCGCTGACCTTCGCCGGTGCGGCGCCGGTGGTCGAGGGCGGCCAGCACCCCGACGGCGAGCAGCTTGCCGGCGATGTGATCCGGGTGATTGAGGGCGGTGCCGCAGGGGTACGGCGCGTCGGGGTGGTTCCAGAGGTGATGCAGCCCGGCGAACCCGTTGTTGAGCGGCCCGTACGACGGCATCTCGCCGAGCGGTCCGCCGCGGCCGTATCCCTGCGACGAGACGTACACCACCGAAGGGTTGACCTCTTTTACCGCCTCGTAGCCGAGACCAACCCGTTCGAGGGCGCCGCCGCGGTAGTTCTCGGCGACCACGTCGGCGCGGGCGCACAGTTCCAGGGCCAGCCGCCGGCCCTCCTCGGTCCGCACATCGAGCACCACGCTGCGGCGGCCCCGCGACTCGGCATTGAACGCGAAGGAGCAGTTGACCTGACCCAGCCCGGCCGCCCGGAGCACGTCGAGGTGCTGTTCGGATTCGATCTTGACCACGTCGGCGCCGAGCTCCGAGAGGGCCTGGCACAGCTCAGGCACGACGGCCGCCATCCCGAACTCCACCACCCGGATCCCGTCCAGCAGGAGCCCGCCCGCGTCGGCGGCAACGGCCCCTACCGAGCGCGGCGGGCCCGGGTCGTGGTCGTCTTCCGGGGCCGGCGCCGGGATACGCACCGTCGCAGGGGTCGCGGCCAGCCGCACCGGAGGAGTGAGGAACGGTGCGCCGGCCAGGCCCGGAAATTCCGTCTCCATGAACGTGCCGCGGGCCCGGGACTGCGGATGGGCCACGAACTCGGACGGGAGATGAATCACCCCGATGGTGGTTCCCTCCCTCAAGGCCTCATCGAACAACTGTTCGCGGGTCCGGTCCGTGAGCTGTTCGGCGGCGACCAGGCGGATCACGTCGGTGTTCTGAAGGCGAAAGCCGGTCTGGCTCCACTCGGGCCCGTCGAAGACCTCCGGTTTGCGCAGCAGGGCGGTGAAGCCGTTCCACTGGCGGGGGGTCCCGATGACGGCGCGGACCCAGCCATCGGCGGCGGGCAGGACCCAGTAAGAGCCGTCGGCGCTGCGGGTGCCTTTGGCCGGAAGGAACGGATTCACCCGGAGGTAATCCTCGACGGCCACCGACCACAGGGCGGTCCCGGCCAGGGCGGCCTCCTGGACGCTGACCTCGACCAGTTGCCCGGCCCCGGTCCGATCCCGGTGCATCATGGCCGCCACCGCGCCCACGGCGCCATAGACGGAAGCGCAGTCGTGGCCCAGGTGGCCGGGCAGCCAGCAGGGCGGCCGGTCCGGGAACCCGCTGGCGTGCAGGGTGCCCGACGCCGCCAGGGCGGGGAGGGGATCGAGCGTCCAGCCGGCTCTCGGTCCGGTCAGCCCGAAGTCGGTCAGGGCTACGTGCACCAGGGCGGGGAAGCGCTCGGCCACGGCGGCCGGCGCCAGGCCCAGCTGCCCCCGCTCGGCGGGACCGAAGTTCTCGATCAGGATGTCCGCCCAGTCCAGGAAACCGTCCCGTCGGACCCGGCCGGGGGCGGTGGTGGGATCGATGACCGTGCCCCGTTTGTTGGCGTTGCGGTAACGGTAGACCGTCGTGGCCATGGTGCCGGGATCGGTTCCGGGCGGCTCGGCCTTGACCACGTCGGCGCCCAGGTCGGCCAGGATGCGGCCGCACAGCGCCCCCCGCAGGTCGGTCAGATCCAGGACGCGCCAGCCGTCGAGAGGGCCGTTCATCCCGGGGAGTATAAGGGCCGGTTTGACGCGGTTTCGGATCGCTGATAACTCTGGCCTCGACGGCTTGTCCCTCATCTGTTAAAAACGGACCGGGCGCGACGCAAGAGCCGCCGCAACCGAGGGAGAGGTGCCATGAACGAGGGCGACATCAACCTGCTCGACCTTGATCGGTTCACCGAGGGGATTCCGCACGAGTGGTTCACCTGGCTGCGGCACAACGCACCGATCTACCACCATGCGGAGCCGGCGCCGGGCCCGGGGTTCTGGGTCTTCTCCAAATACGACGACGTGGTCGCCATCGGACGCGACGCCAAACGCTTCTCCTCCGACCAGGCCCGGGGCGGGGTGGTGGTCCTCGAGGACATACCGCCGGACCCTAACTACGGATCCGGGCAGATGATGCTGACGATGGACCCGCCGTCACACACGCGCTATCGCCGGCTGGTCAACCGGGGATTCACGCCGCGGATGATCGGGATGCTCGAGCCCCATATTCGGGAGGTGACGGCCGAGATCATCGATGGGGCCATCGCCAGGGGTCAGGTGGACTTCGTCGCTGACACGGCATCGGAGCTGCCGTTGCAGGTCATCGCCGAGCTGATGGGAGTTCCGCTCGAGGACCGCCACAAGATGTTCGACTGGAGCAACCGGATGATCGGGAGCGAGGATCCCGAGTACGCCGTCTCTCAGGAGCAGGTGCAACAAGCGCAGATCGAGATGTTCATGTACGCCCAGGCTTTGGGCGACCGCCGGCGGGAGGAGCCGCAGGACGACATCATCAGCAAGCTGCTCTCCGCCGACATCGACGGCGACCAGTTGAGCGCCATGGACTTCAATCTGTTCTTCCTGCTTCTCGCCGTGGCCGGCAACGAGACCACCCGCAACGCCACCTCCCACGGCATGAACGCCTTCCTCGAGAATCCCGACCAATACCAGCGCCTGATCGACAACCCTGATTTGATCGACACCGCCGTCGAGGAGATCCTGCGCTGGGCCTCGCCCGTGATGTACTTCAAGCGCAACGTCACCGAGGACATCGACTACAAGGGCCACCAGCTCAAGGCGGGCGACAAGGTCAGCATGTGGTACATCTCGGCCAACCGCGACGAGGACGTCTTCGACGAGCCGTTCCGTTTTGACATCGGGCGTCAGCCCAACGAGCACGTGGCCTTTGGGGGCGGCGGCCCGCACTTCTGCCTCGGCGCCAACCTGGCCCGTATCGAGCTCAAGGTGTTCTTCCAGGAGCTGACCCGGAGGGTGCCGCACGTCGAAGCCCTGGGCGAGCCGGTGCGGCTCCGGTCAAACTTCATCGGTGGGATCAAGCATCTGCCGGTTTCGCTCGAGTCCGGTCAGATGGCGACGACCGCCTGACCTCGGCGGACCAGCTGCGCTAGTCCTCTCGCTGCTGACGCTGGGCGGTAGCGGGGGCTGGTAGCTCCGCGCCCGGTCCGTCCGGGGTTGGCTCGAGAACCGCCGGTTCCGCCCCTCTCCGGCGCATGGTCGGAGCCGCGTCCGAGTCGTGGATCTTGAGGGCGAGCAAGGCGCCGATGAGAAGGAGGGCGGCGGCGGCGAGGAAGGCGTTGTGGTAGGCGGGAATGAGGTCGGCCCCCGTCGTGGTCGGGGAAAGGTGGACCGACGAGGCGATGACGGTGGCAATGATGGCCACGCCGAAGCTGCCGGAGACCCGTTGCTGGGTGGTGAAGAGGGCCGACGCCCGCCCGGTATCGGCGGAGGAGATGGTCGTGAAGGAAGAGGCCTGGATAGGGATGGTGACGAAGGCCAGACAGCATCCGTTCAAAAAGGCCAGGACCCGGATGGTCCAGGTGCTGGTGGAGAGCCCGACTCCGAAGCTAAAGGTCAGAAGGATGATCGTGGCCCCGGTCAGTCCGCCGACGACCAGGCGCCGGGGGCCGGCCAATGGGTAGACGCGGGCCGCGATCTGCGAGGTGACGAGCAGGCCGAGTGAACCCGGAAAGGTGGTCAGTCCGGAGCTGAGCGCGGAGGCGCCCCGTACGTTCTGGAGGAACTGGGGGACGAGGAAGAGGTTGCCCTGGAAGGCGGTGAGGCTGACGAACCCGACGATCATCGTGATGCGGAACAATCGATCGTTCAACAGCCTCAGGTTGAGCATCGGGTTCGTCTTGCGCAGCTCTACGAAGACCATGGCGACCAGCGCTCCGATCCCGATCACACCGGTCGCGATGACGGTCGGGTCGGTCCAGCCCACGGTCGGAGCTTCGCTGATCGAGTAGAGAAACAGCGCCAACCCCACGCCGGCCAAAAGGAATCCGGCGATGTCGAACTCGCCCGGGACCGGCTCTCGATGCTCAGCGAGGAACAGGATCCCGACAATCAGGGCCACGATGCCGAACGGCACGTTGACGTAGAAGCACCAGCGCCAGGAGAGCGTGGTCACCAGGATGCCGCCGAGGACCGGCCCGGTCAGGGGACCGAGGCTGGTGCCGAGCGCCACGATGCCTGCCACCTTGGCCCGCCGGGCCGGACCAAAGGTCCGGAAGAGCATGGCCTGACCGACGGGCGCCAGCAGCCCACCCCCCAGTCCCTGGATGACCCGGAAGAAGATCAGTTGATTGAGGGTCGGGGCCAGCCCGCACATCACGGAGGCTCCCGTGAAGACGCAGAGGGACGCCAGGTAGACGCGTTTGGTCCCGAATCGGTCGCCCAGCCAGCCCGAGCAGGGTATGCAGACGGCGATGGCGAGGAGGTAGCCGAGGACCACCCACTGCGCCGATGCGATGGTCGTATGGAAGTCGCGAGTGATCGAAGGCAGGGCGGTGTTGACGATCGTCGTGTCCAGGGCGCTCATGTAGAGGCCGATGACGTACACGAGGACGACGACCCGCTCCTGGATCGTCCGGGCGTTTGTCTCCATGGGCGTGCCGGGAACGTTACCCGCCGGGGTTGTTAGCCGCCCGGCCCGGACGGCGCCCGCTCGGCCCGCGCCCGGCGGCCTGACTTCTGTCCTGGCCTGGCGACTTCTGGAGCGAAAGGTACACATAGTGTTCTTCTCCCTCCAGAAGTGAAGGGAACTACCAGAAGTCAGGCGGTCTGACCCGCCTCACCACCCCCAAACTGGCGGCCGGGTCGAACCTTTCCAGCCCGACCCTCAAGCGTCGACCGCGCCGTTTACGCCGTCCGCGGCCAATGGCCAGACCGCTCGCCCCTGTTTTTCGTTCAGTTGTTCAGGCCTCCAGGATGACCTCGGCGATGGACCGAAGCTCGTCGCCGGACCGGGCGCCGACCACCAGCATGGTCACGCCCGCTTCGCGCCAGAGGGCCAGCTCGTCGCGGATCTGCTCCCGCGACCCCACGAGCGAGGTGTCGGCCACCATCGCGGTCGGCACCGCCGCCACCGCCTGCTCGCGCTTGCCCTCCAGGAAGAGATCCTGGATCTCCTCCACCTCTTTCTCGTAGCCCATGCGGGCGTACACCTGCTTGTGGAAGTTCATCTCGCGAGCCCCCATGCCCCCCACGTAGAACGCCACGTTGGGCTTCATGGTCTCGAGGACGGCCTCGCGGTCGTCGGTGAGGTGGACGGCGCAATTGGCTGCCACTTCGAAGTTCTGGCGGGTGGTGTGGGCGCCCGGCCGGGCGAAGCCCTCGTCGAGCCAGGTGTTATACGTACTCGCCGCGCCCGGTGAGTAGTAGATGGCCAGCCACCCGTCGGCGATCTCGGCGGTCAGGGCCACGTTCTTGGGCCCCTCGGTACCCAGCCAGATGGGCAGGTCGGCCCGGAGCGGGTGGGTGATCGGGCGCAGCGGCTTGCCGTAACCGAGAGAGCCCGGGCCGTGGTAGGGGAGGGGGTAGTGGGGGCCGTCGTTCTCCACCGGGCCGCCCCGTTGGAGCACCTGGCGGACGATGCTGACGTATTCGCGGGTGCGGGCCAGGGGCTGGCCGAACGGCTGGCCGTACCACCCTTCCACCACCTGGGGCCCTGACACCCCGAGGCCAAGGATGTGGCGCCCACCGGAGAGGTGATCGAGGGTGAGGGCATGCATGGCCGTGGACGTGGGAGTCCGGGCCGAGATCTGGACCACGGCGGTACCGAGCCGGATGCGGCTGGTGGAACCGCCCCACCAGGCCAGCGGGGTGAAAGCGTCGGATCCCCACGATTCGGCCGTGAAGACGGCGTCGTAGCCCAGCCGCTCGGCTTCGATCAGGCGTTCCTGGACTCCGGTCGGGGGTGCCGCCTGCCAGTAGCCGAACTGCAGGCCGAGCTTCATTGCGGTCATGTCCCGTCTTCCTCCTGCGCCCGGGCGGCCGTGGGGGCGAGGCCGGATCCGCCGCCACCGGCAGGAGTGGCGGCCGGCGGGTCGACCTCGAAGATGCCGTCTTTTACCAGAAGTGCGATCTCCTCGTCATCGAGGCCGAGCAGGTCGCGGCCGATGTCGATCGTGTCCTGGCCCAGGCCGGGTGCGGGCATCGGGCGCGGGTCCGGGATAGCCGTCGAGTGGAAGGCCGGACCCTCGAGGATGAGCCCGTCGGAGCCGGTCTGCTCGACGGGGACGGGAAAGCCCCGGGCGACCAGATGCGGATCATCCACCATCCGGCTGGCGGTCATCATGAATCCGGCTGCCACCCCGGCGGCTTGCAGCACCTCGGTGAGCCGGCGGGCATCATGATCCCTGGTCCACGCCGCCACCCTCTCGTCCAGCTCATCCCGCCGAGCCAGGCGGCCGGCGGCGCGATCGAGGTCGGAATCCCGCGCCCAGGCCGGCTGGCCCATCGCCGATCGCAAACCGAGCCACGCCGCGTCATCGGTCACCGTGATGACGCACCACTCGTCCTCTCCGGCGCACGGGTACACACCCCAGGGCGCGCCCCGTTGGGAATGATTGCCCCGGGGGCGGACCGAACCCTCCTCAACCGCCTCCTGCAGATACAGGTCGCCCAGGATGCCGATGGTCGTCTCGACCTGAGCGATCTCGACATGGCAGCCTTCGCCGGTGTGATCCCGGGCCAGCAGCCCGGCCACCGCGCCGAGGGCGCACATGCGGCCGACCAGGTGGTCGGGGTAGATGACCCGGGAGCCGGGCGGCTTCTCCTCGGGAGCCTCTTCGTAGTTCCAGAGGTAGGTCATGCCGGCCGGCGGCCGGGTGCTGGGGCCGTAGCCGAGCCAGTGGGCCCAGGGCCCCCGCTGCCCCATCAGCTGGCTGCTCACATAGACCAGGCGAGGGTTCTCCTGGTGGCAGCGCGCCCAGGAGACGCCCATGCGGTCCATCACCCCGACTGCCGAGTTTTCGATCAGGACGTCGGCCACCCGGACCAGGCGCAGCAGCAAAGCCAGTCCAGCCTCGGACTTGAGGTTGATGCCGAAGCTGCGCTTCCCGCGGCTCGACGACGCAAACGACGGCGTCATCTCCGTGCCCGCGATGGTCCGGATGAAATCGGGATAACCGCGGCTCTCGACCTTGATCACGTCCGCCCCGTAGTCGGCCAGCATGCGTCCGGCCTCCACTCCGACGCCGCCGATGCCGAAGTCGAGGACCCGAACACCCTCGAATGGCCGGCTGGGGCCCGAAGTGGGGCCCGAACCGGCGCTCGCCCCATCGGCGGCCGGGGCGGTCCCGGTCGCTCCCCGGGTGCGGGCCGGGGCCGGCCGGGCCGCCTCCAGCACCCGTTGGCGGTCCTCGTCGATCATGGGGGCGCGCCGGCGGAAACCCAGACGGGAGCCGTTCCATTCCAGGAAACCGCCGAAGGTCGACCCTCGCAGCCCCGGCGTGATCTCGCCGGTCACGAACGTCGCTCGTTCTTCGAAGTGGGGCAGGTGGAGCACTTCGTGGGGCCGCAGCACGGGCGTCACCGCCACACCCCGGCGCTGGGCCTCTTCCGCCGCCGCCAGGCGCGACAGGCGGGCAAAGTGGGCCTCGATCAACTGGTCCAGCACGTCGGTGATCTCTGAACGGTTGAGCATGCTCTCCCAGTGCGGATCCCGCAGCCAGTCCGGTGCTTCCATCCACTCACACAGGGATCTCCATTGGCGGGCGCTCAGCACGATCAGCCGCACGTAGCCGTCGGTGCAGCGGTAGATCGGATAGGTGTTGCCCGACCCGTCGCGCCGCTCGACGACGGGAAAACCGAGCTGCTGCAACACCGACGAGTTGGGCACCCCCCAGTCCGACATCTGCGCCATGGCTTCCATGACCGACAGATCGAGATGGGCCCCGCCGCCGGCGACCCTTCGTCGCAGCAGGGCGGACAGGACGGCGAAGCACGCCGTCACCGACGCCGCGTTGTAGGCGACCGTCCCCGGCGGCAGCAGGGGCGGTCGGTCGGCTCCGCCCGAACGGAACAGCATGCCGGCCATGGCCACCAGCACCGGGTCCGTGCCCCGGTAGTCCCGGTAGGGACCGGTCTGGCCGAAGTCGGTCATCGACAGCACGACCAGCTCTGGATGTTGGCGGCTCACCTCGGCCGGTTCGAAGCCGAGCCCGGCGAGGCTCCCGGGCGGCGTGGTCTCGATCCAGACGTCGGCCCAGGCCAGCAGGGCCCGGAGGGTTTCGGCGTCCTGGGCCAGATCGAGGGTGATGCTCGACTTGTTGGCGTTGTGGTACCCGAAATACAGGCTGGTCCCGTCGGGGGTGAGAGGCGGGAGGCGGCGGGAGGGGCTCCCGCCCGGCGGCTCCACCCGGACCACCTCGGCGCCGAGATCGGCCAGAAGCCGGCCGCACAGCTCGCCTTTCTCTTCGGCCATGTCGAGGACCCGTATGCCCTCGAGGGGCAGACGGCCCCGATCCGTGGTCATCCGGCGAAGGCCCCGGTGCGAAGGGCCGGCCTGCTGGCGGTCATGCCGTCTCCTCCCGGAGGGCGTCGCCGATCTTGACCAGCTGCTCGCTGGCCCCACCCAGCGAGAACTCCAGCTGCTTGCCCCACAGGAAGTAGCGGTGCAGCGGGTATTCCACCGCCACGCCCATCCCCCCGTGGAGGTGAACGGCCGAGTGGGCGACGCGGTGGCCGGCTTCGGCCGCCCAGTATTTGGCCACCTCGACCTCGACGCTGGCGGGGAGGTCCTCGGCGAGCCGCCACGCTGCCTGCCACATCGTCAGCCGGGCACCCTCCACGTCGATGTAGGCGTCAGCGGCGCGTTGCCCGACGGCCTGGAAGGTGGCGATGGGCCGCCCGAAGGCGATGCGTTCCGAAGTGTACGCCGCGGTGGCCGCCAGGGCCTCTTCGAGCACGCCCACCTGAAGGGCGCACAGCCCGACGGTGGCTCGCTCGATGGCCCATTTGAGGGCGCCCGGCTCGGCCGCCGGACCTCCGAGCAGCCGGTCCTCGCCGACCGGGCAGTCATGCAGCTCGACGTAGGCGGCGCCGTCGCGGTTGGAGGTGTGCTGCCGGGTGACGATGACGCCAGGGTCATCCGGACCGACCAGAAAGATTCTGACCTGGTCCCCGGCCCGGGCCGAGACCAGGAGGAGATCGGCCATCATCCCGGCCGTGACACCGGTCTTGACCCCGTTGAGCCGCCACGATTCCCCTGCGGGCTCGGCGACGGTTTGGACGCTCTCGGGGTCGGCCGCGGCCGGCTCGCTGACGGCGATGGTGATCAGCATCTCCCCGTTGGCCGCCCGGGGCAGCCAGGCCTCCTTCTGGGCCGAGGTCCCGAAGCGGGCGATGGCCGCGGCGCCGGTGAAGGCCGGCAGCAGCGGCGCCGGCGCCAGCACCCGGCCGGCTTCCTCCAGCACGATGCACTGCTCGATGAGGCCACTCCCGCCTCCGCCGAAGGCCTCGGGGAGACCGATACCGATCAAGCCGGCCGCGCCGAGGGCCTGCCACAGGTCGGGGTCAAAGCGGTCCTGGCCTTCCTCGACCTGCTGCAGGAGGCCGGGGTTCACCTTGTCGGTGAGGATTCTGCGGGCCAGGGCGGCCAGCTCCTGCTGGTCGTCGCTGAAGTGGAAGTCCATGGTGTTCAGCCTCCGTTTGATCAGCGCGGCCGCTGGCGGGCCGGCCAGAAACTCAGGCAGCCCACTAGCGGGGGGACCGCGGCATGTGGAGTGCGGTGGCGGCGATGAGGTCCCTCTGGATCTCGTTGGTCCCCCCGCCGAAGGTCAGGATGAGGCTCGACCGGTACATGCGCTCCAGCCGGCCCCGGAGTTTGGCGCCGGGCGAGCCGCTCTGCACGTACGCCTCCTCGCCGAGGCATTCCATCAGCAATCGGTAGGCCTCGCAGTAGAGCTCGGTCCCGAACACCTTGGTCGCCGACGCCTCGGCCGGCGTCACCCCGCGCCCGACGTCGGATGCCACCTTCCAGTTGATCAGCTTGAGGAATTCCGTCTTGGCGTGGACCCGCGCCAGATTGACCCGGACCCACTCGCGGTCGATCACCCGGCGACCGGACCCGTCGGTCGTCTCCAGGGCCCATTGGTGCACGTCGCCGAGCAGCCGTTGCACGCCGGCCGGCGAGCAAAGCGCGACGCGCTCCCGGTTGAGCTGGCCGGTGATGAGCTTCCACCCCTCGTTTTCGCCGGCCACCCGGTTGGTGATCGGCACCCGGACGTCGTCGTAGAAAGTCTGGCTGGTGTAGGAGCCGCCCATGGTTCGCACCGGTGTCCACTTGAAGCCGGTTGCCGTCGTCGGGACCAGGATGATCGACAAGCCCCAGTGACGGGCCGCTTCGGGGTCCGTCCGGACGGCGAGCCACACGTAGTCGGCATACTGGATCAGGCTGGTCCACATCTTCTGGCCATTGATGATGTACTCCTCGCCATCTCTGGTGGCTCGGGTACGGAGGTTGGCCAGATCGGTGCCGCCCTCGGGTTCGGAGTACCCGATGGAGAAATGCAGCTCGCCCCGCACGATCTGCGGGAGGAACAGCTGCTTCTGCTCCTCCGTGCCGTACTCCATGATCATCGGCCCGACGGTGCTCAGCGTCAGGGTCGGAAGCGGGATGCCCGCCAGCATGGCCTCGTCGGCAAAGATCAGCTGGTCGACCATGGAACGGTCCTGGCCGCCGTACTCCTTCGGCCAGCCGAGGCCGAGCCAGCCGTCCTGGCCCAGGCGGCGGGTAATGCTCTTGTAGGTGCCGCCCGCCGCCGCGTCGCCGCTTTCGGAGTCGAAGGACTCGTCGAGGTCGTACTCGGTGGAAAGAGCCGCGAAGTACCCTTTTAACTCCTGCCTGAGCGACTCCTGCTCATCAGTGAAGGCGATGCGCACCCTTCCTCCCTCTCCTCGGGTTGGCGGTGCTTCATCGTAAGCGGCCCGGTGGGGAGACGGCACCCCGGCTGGCCGGCCGGGCCCGGCCGCGCCCAGGGCGCCCGGCCGAGCCAACCCGGCGGTTGATGTTACGGACGGAACTGGATGGCCCGAGGGCCGAGCGAGGCCGGGTGGCCCACCACCCGGTACGCGGTCTCCGCCCATTCGCAGATCATCTGGCGGGTGTCGCAGGGATCGATCATCTCCTCGATCTGGAATTTGGAGAGGGGGCCGAGCGGGCCCCGGGCGCTCTCGATCCTGGCGTTTATCTCGGCGCGCAAGGCCACGGGGTCTTCGGCTTCGGCCAGCTGCCGCTTGTACGCCGCCTCGATCCCGCCTTCGGGAGGAATGCCGCCCACGTCCGCCGACGGCCAGGCCACCCGCACCGAGGCCTGCGCCTGCGGGGTGGCGAAGTTGTTGCCCGCCACCCCGAAGCTACGGCGCATCACCACGGTGAAGATCGGCACCGCGATCTGGGCGAAGGCAATCATCCATTGCCCACCGGCGCGGATGGTCCCGGCCCGCTCGTGCTCCAACCCCACCGCAAAGCCGGGGTTGTCGATCAGGTTGAGAATCGGAACGTGGAACAGATCGCACAGGTCGAGGTGGCGCGACAGCTTCCGGCACCCGTCGGCGGTCATGGCTCCGCCGTTGACGTGGCGGCTGTCCGACGCCAGGACGCCCAGCGGGTGGCCGTTGAAGCGGACGAAGCCGACCACCTGGTCCGTCCCCCACCGCGGCCCGATCTCGAAGAACGAGCCTTCATCGGCCATGAGCTCGATGGCCCGGCGGATGTCAAACGTGGTCGTCCGGCGGCGGGGGATGAGCGTTCGCAGCTCCGGCTCGTACCGCTCGGGGGGATCCCCGCGGTGCGGCGGCTGCACCGGCGGCGGCTCGTACACGCTGGAGGGGAGGTAGGACAGGAACCGGCGCACCTCGGCGGCCGCCGCCTCCTCGGTGTCGGCCAGGTTGTCGACGGACCCGTTCCGGCAGTGGACGCGCCAGTCGCCGAGATCCTCCTTGCTGATGTCGTAGCCCATGGCATGACTCACGACGGGTGGCCCGGCCACGAACAGCTGGGCGATGTCGCGCACCATGACCGAGAAATGGCCGAGCACGGCTTTGGCCGCACCGATCCCGACCACGCTGCCCAGCAGCATGTTGATCACCGGCACCGTGGACAGCTGTTCGGCGAACATGGTGCTCCCCAGGTGGCCGGGCAGAAACGAGCCCCCGCCACCGGTGACCCGGGGCCGGCCGGCGACGATGGCGCCCCGGCTCTCGAGGACCGACGCTTCTCCCTCCCGCTGCTGGGCGGGGACCATGGCGGCCACGCTGCCGCCGCCGGAGGATCCGTCCAGGAGGCGGATGGAGGGGGTGCGCAGCTGCACGGACAGCCGATCCAGGTACGTGCTCTTGCCGCCGATGGACCCGTCGGCGTGGCCGCCGCGGGAGGTGAAATCGTCGGCGCACACCACCACGGGTCGGGCGCCGATCGCGCCGCGGCCGCCGACGTGGTTGGAGGGGGTGAACGCCGACACCCGCCCGTCGTCGTCGTAGGACGCGAAGCCGGTCACGCTGCCGACCTCACGGAAGGTTCCCTCGTCGAGGAGCAGGTCGATGCGTTCGCGGCACGTGAGCTTGCCCCGGCTGCGCTGGCGCAGCACGCCCGGGTCTTCGGAGTCGGGGGCAAAGCGGTCGTCGGCCAGCTGCTGCAGGTCCCGGATGTCCCGGAGCACGTCGTCCCAGCCCTCGATGGCGGCTGGGGGGCGCGACGCCCCAGCCTCATCGGCGGCGCGGGCGTCGATCACGGCCAGGGTGTCGATGACGGCCAGGATGTCGCCCGCGGCCAGCTCGGCCCCCGGCTCGAGTGATGGCAGCCAGGCGACGACGCCCGAGCGGGGCGCCAGGACGACGGTTTCCATCTTCATGGCGCTGACCACCAGCAGGGCGTCACCCTCGGCCACCGTGTCGCCCTGGACCACCCGGAACTCGACCAGGGCGCTGGCCATCGGAGACTCCACGCCATGGTGCCCGTCGGCCAGGGCCGGCACGGAGGTGGCGCGGCCGTTGGTCGCCGGGCTGGCGTCGGCCGGGACGCCCTCGTGGGTGGCCGCGGCCCGCTGCTCCAGGAACGTTACGGCCTCGCCGGCCGGCGGCTCTGACGTCAACTGGTCCATGACCGCCGGTGCCTCGGTGAGCCAGGTGGTGCGGGCGTCCCCGGCTCGAACTTCGGGGGCCGAGAGGATGGCCCGGAGCCGCCCGATGTTGGTGGGCAGGCCGGCCAGGTGGAACTCGTCCAGGGCCCGGCGGGTCCGATCGACGGCGGCACTGAGCGGCGCCCCGACGGGGGTGGAGCAGATGACCTTGGCCAGCAGCGGATCGAACTGGGGTGGCGGGGCGTATCCGACGTACCCACTCGAGTCGACCCGGACGCCCGGACCAGACGGTTCTCTGTAGGCCGAGATGGTCCCCGTGCCGGTGGCCACCACCCGGGCCTGCACCGCGTAGCCGCGCGGGGTCCCGACCGCCGCCTGATCCGCGAGGCCCAGGTCGGCCAGGGAGGCCCCGGTGGCGAGGCGCAGCTGGGCCTCGACCAGGTCGATGCCGGTGACCTGCTCGGTGACGGTGTGCTCCACCTGGATCCGGGGGTTGCCCTCGATGAAGAAGTGCTCGCCGGTTTCCGGGACCACCAGGAACTCGAGGGTGCCGGCGTTTACGTAGTGGGCCGCCCGGGCCAGGCGCACCGCGTCGTCGAGGATACGGGCGCGCACAGCGTCGTCGAGGCCGGCGGCCGGCGCCACTTCGACGACCTTCTGGTTGCGGAGCTGCACGGAGCAGTCCCGCTCGTGGAGGTGGAGGGTGTTTCCGTCGGTATCGGCGAGGATCTGCACCTCGATATGCCGGGGGCGGGGGACCACCCGCTCCACGAAGAGGGTGCCGTCTCCGAAGGCGGCTGCCGCCTCGCCGCGGCACCGTTGGAACGCTTCCGCCATGGCGGCCCGGTCCGACACCAGGCGAATGCCCCGGCCGCCCCCGCCGGCCGCCGCCTTCAGCATCACCGGATAGCCAAGCTCCTCGGCCCGGGCCGATGCCTCCTCGACCGACCCCACCGGGGGACTGCCCGGGACCACCGGGATCCCGAGCGACGCCGCCACCGATCGGGCCCGGGTCTTGTCGCCGAAAAGGCGGAGCGCACCCGCTCCCGGGCCCACGAAGGTCAGCCCGGCGGCCGCCGTCGCCTCGGCAAAGGCCGCGCTCTCGGAGAGGAACCCGTAGCCCGGATGGACCAGGTTGCACCCGGTCTCGAGGGCGGTCGTCACCAGGGCGCCGGCGTCGAGATAGGGCGCCACCGGATCGGCCCCCCCGTTCCCGCCGATCGGACGGGCCTCGGTGACCACGCGCGTGTGCAGGCTGAGCGCATCGGCCGGGGCGTACACGCCCACGGACTCGAACCCCAGGCCGGACGCGGCCCGGGCCACCCGGATCGCGATCTCGCCCCGATTGGCGATCAGCACTCGGCTCTGCGACACCTGCCCTTACCTCCTGACTGGTGGCCCGCTCCGGCGTCGGGCGGTCGCGAGCGCTCCGACGAAGACGCTAAGCGCGGCCGACCCACCCTGTCGCATCGAGTTGAGCCTTCCAGGCCGACGTTCAGCCGGGTGCCGGCTCACTGACGTCCGGCGGCGACGCGGAATGCTTGGACGTCCTATAGTCGTCGCCGGTACCTCAAGAGTCTGGGGATGAGGATCGGCACATGGTTTCAACACGCACGCCCCGGCTGGTGAGCGCAGAGGAGGCGGTCGCCGCCATCCAGCCGGGCAGCAGAGTACGGTTCCCGGTCGGTCAGGTCCCCCTCGCGGTGGCGGACCAGCTGGCGGCCCGGGCGGGACAGCTCACGGACGTCGAGCTCGTCCACACCGCTGCCATCGGACCCTTTCCCTGGTTCTCCGCCGGATTCGAGCCGAGCTTCACGGTGGTCCAGGAGCATTGGGCCTCGCCGATCAACTGGCCGATGATGAAGTCCCGGCAGTTCGACTACATGCCGATGCCGTTCTCCCTGCGTTTCAAGGCCGAGCGCGATGGGCGTTCCGAAGGCCGCCGCCACGTCGACGTGGTCTGCGTGCAGACCTCGCCGCCGGACGAGCGAGGCATGGTCAACCTGGGCCGGGCCATCTGGGACGCGCCCGAGTACATGCGGCGCGCCGACCTGGTCATCGCCGAAGTGGTCCCGGACATGCCGATTCTTTGCGGCGACGGCGAGCTTCCCGCCGACCTGGTGACCTATTTCGTGGAAGAGGGTACGCCCGTCACCTACGCCATGGGCACCGAGATCACCGACGTCTACCGGCGGCTGGCCGAGAACATGGCGTCGATTATCAGCGATGGCGACACGCTGCAGATCGGCGCCGGTACGGCGTCAAAGGTGTCTGCCCCTTTCTTCCAGTTGCTGGCGGACCGTAACGATCTCGGCTGGCATTCAGAGACCACCCAGCTCGGCGTGCCCTCGCTGATCCGTTCCGGGGTGATGACGTCGCGGCGGACGAGCGCCCATCCCGGTGTGGCCATCTCCTCCTCGTGGCCGGTCCCGGAGGAGCACCGCGAGTTCATGGAGCGGAATCCGGCCATCGAGGGGCGGGAGATCTGGAAGGTGGCCGATCCGCGGGCCGTGGCGTCGATTGACAACTTCCGGGCCATCAACAGCGTCATGATGGTGGACCTCACCGGTCAGGCCGCGGCCGAAAGCGTCGGTACCGAGATGCGCAGTGGTACCGGCGGCTTGATCGAATTCATGATCGGCTCGTTGTGGTCGAACGGCGGGTCGTCGTTGCTGGTTCTGACGGCCACCGACGCCAGTGGGGAGCGATCGAGGATCCTTCCCAACTTCATCGAGGGGACACAGGTGACGGTGCCCCGCACCCTCGTCGATATGGTGGCCACGGAATACGGCGTGGCCCGCCTCTGGGGGAAGACGGCCCGGGAGCGGGCGGCCGAGTTGACCCGGATCGCGGCACCGCAGTTCCGCGACGAGCTTGAAGCCGCGGCTCGCAGACTTTTCTATCCCTGACCCGGGGGCCAGGCTCCCGATTTGGTCGGCACCCAGAAAGGGAGGAGGAACGAAATGCCGGAACGTCTCAAGATCGGGGTCACGGTCGGCGGCGACATCAACGAGGTCGAACGGCTCGAATGGACGTCAGCCACGACGGCCGCTTTTACCACATCGACCGGGCCCCACATCGCCCCGCGCCCCCTCAGGGCGGTGCGATTCCAATCGTCATCGCCGGGCGGACCAAGGCCATCAGACGGGCGGCGCTGGTTGGAGACGGCTGGATGCCGTATTTCTTCTCCGCCCGCGCCTACGCGGAATCTGTTCGCCGGATTACCGAGCTGGGGAGGAAGGCCGAGCGTGATTTGAGCGGGTTCCTCAACCGGCTGCTCGACGAGGTCGGTACTCGCCCGGGCTAGAGCCGATTGGCCCAGCCGGTCTCGTCGCCCCTGGGCCCGGGTACGACGGTTGTCCTCCGGCGAGGCCGGATGGTACAGTCCGCCCGCTGGGTGGGGGTACCTGCTACTGGCGAACGCCCCGCCGGACGTGGACGAAAGGAGCACCGTGAGTCAGATTGAGACGCTCGTCACCCCTGACATGGAAGAGAAAAAAGGGGTTTGGGGCGAGGAAAGGACCTCTTACCCGATCTCCGAGTCCGACATCAGAAAATGGGCCATTGCCGTGTATTGGGGCGAGACACCGCCGCGAATCTACTGGGACCCCGAGTACGCCAAGGGCACTCGATGGGGCGGCATCATCGCCCCCGAGGACTTCAATCCCTTCGCCTGGGCGGTCCCCATGGAGCAGCCGAAACCGGCGGGCGCGGTGCCGGGCCGGACCCCCAAAAAGGGCGAGAATGTTCTCAATGGCGGCCAGGTCGATACCTTCGGGGTCCCCATGCGCCCCGGCGACGTCATCACCAGCCGAAGCCGGCTGTCCCACTGGGAAGAGCGTCAGGGTCGGAATGGCCTCACCCTTTACGTCTACAACGAGACGGAGTGGCGGAACCAGAACGGCGAGTTGGTGAAGACCCGCATCTCTACGGGAATTCGGTACTAGAGCGGACACGAAAGAGCGAAAGAGACAGCATGGCTAACAACGTGTACTTCGAGGACGTCGAGGTCGGCCAGACCATCCCGGCGTTCGAGCGCAAGACGGATTTCATGCACTGGAACCGCTACGCCGCGGTCAATGAAGAGTACGTCTACGTGCACATGGACGATGAGGCGGGCCGAGCCGCCGGACAGGGTGCGGCCTTCGGCATGGGCAACCTGCGCTGGGCTTATGTCCTCAATGCCCTTCGTGGCTGGATCGGCGACGAGGCCGAGGTCAGGGAGTTGGGCATGCAGTTCCGCGCCATCAACTTCAAGAACGACGTCCTCCGGACCGAAGGCGTCATCACGGAAAAGAAGCAGGAAAACGGTGAGAACCTGGTCGTGTTGACGATCAACGTTCTCAATCAGAAGGATGAGAAGACGGCGCCCGGCCGGGCGGTGGTGTCGCTGCCCTCGCGAGCCTGATCAGCGGCCCGACCCGGCGGACCAGGATGCCGACGGCCGGGCGATAGGACGACTGGCCGGCGGCAGCGTCGGTGCAAACGCCACCGTCGGGTCAGCCCATCCCCCGGAATCTCTTCCCCAGGTTGAACCGCCGGGTCGACCCCACCCCCACATGAGGGGCCAACCCGGCGGCCGGCACGAGCCAACCCGCTGCCGTCAGGAGTCGAGATACTCCTGGGGGATGTCGAACTTGAAGAATCGGGCCGCGTTGAGGCCCAGGATCTTGGCCCGGGTGCTCTCGGAGACGGCGGTCATCTCCCGTTGGATGGCTTCGGCCGAATGGGGCCACGAGCCCTCGTGGTGGGGATAGTCGTTGGCCCACATGAAGTTGTCGGTCAGGTTGTGTGCCTCCACCAGATCGAGGGCGGCCTGGTCTTCGCCGAGGGAGGACGCCCCGTTGGTGCGGTAGTAATCGCTCGGCATGCGTTCGAGCTTCGGTCGCACCCAGAAGTGGTGCTTCAGGTAGGCCTCATCCAGGCACTGGAGGAACCAGGGAACCCAGCCGGCGTTGGCCTCGATGGTCGCGAACTTGAGGTTGGGGAACCGATCGATGACTCCCGAAGCGCACAGGTTGGCGACCGGCTCGGCCGTGGGCGCCAGCGAGAACACCGCATAGTTGATGACCGCGCCCCCGTTGCCCCGGGACAGGCGCGGGTCCATTCCGGTCGAGACGTGGAAGGTAATCGGCATATCCACGTCCTGGATGACGGACCAGAGCGGATCGAAGTGGGGCAGGTTGTAGTTGAGATGGGCCACATCGTGAGGCCCCCATATCGGCTTGCAGGGGAGCATCAAGACGCGATAGCCGAGCTCGGCCGCATGTTCCACTTCGGCAATGGCACCGTCAAGATCGGCCGTTGGGATGGCGGCGGCCACGTTGCAGCGATCCTTGTAGGGCCCCGTGACCTCCATGGCCCAGTCGTTGTAGATCCGGCATTGCGCCTCGACGAACTCGTGGTCGCCCGAGCTCCACATCAGGAGCGGGGCACCGTTGGGGAAGATCAGCTCGGCGTCAACACCGTCGAACCGCTGCTCCGCCAGCCGGGTCTCGATGGTTTCGGCGTCGAAGGTCCACCCCGCGCTGCCGGTCTTCGAGCGGTACAGGTCCTCGCCGGCCATCTCAAAGTTGGGGAGCCGCGACGGACGCATCCCCTCCTGCACCATGACCGTCTTGCCTTCCGCGTCGCGTTCCATACGCGGCAAGCGGTCGCGGAACCGCTCGTCGATCCGGTCCCGCAAGAGGGTGGGTGGGGGCGTCAGATGGGAGTCGCAGGACACGATGAAGTACTTCCTGGGTGCGTCCCGCTGGACCGAACGGGCCCAGCCCTCGGGTGCCGGCGTTTCGACGCGCCACGTGTTTTCCGGATTTACCGGGATGTCAGCCAGCTGAGTCACGACGCTCCTCCGAATTCGGGATGCTGAGTTGTACTGGGCAGAGACCGCCCGGTCAAAGTTTCGTTCACGTCTAGTTTCCGTCGAGGTGCCCGTCCAGGTCAACCCGGTCCAGGTCAACCCGGTCCAGGTCAACCCGGTCGAGGTGGGTCTCGTCCCGGTCGGCCTCATCCCGGTCGGCCTCGTCCCGGCGCCGTGGCGGACCTCCACCCGGGCCCGGAACCGGCCCCACCCGGGGCCCCGACCCAGTTAGCCGATGTACTGCCAGTTAGCCGATGTGTACTGTCAGCATGGTGACGACGGGTTGACAGTCCGAACGCGGGTTGGTAACGTCCGGGCGACCCCGGAGGGCTTGGGCTCTCGCGGGGCACCAGGCAGAGAAGCCAGATCTCGTAACGCGTCGGCATTCAGCTAACGACAGTAAGACAGCGACCATCAGGGGGGTCTTGACAGTGACGACGACCAATCTGGTCGCTGAGGACGAGTTCCAGTCCCGCGTTCGGTCTTTCCTGGCGGCGCACGCCAGCCTGCGAGGTGACGGGCAGCCCGAGACAGAGGACCGACCCGAGACAGAGGACAGGATGGACGTGAGCCAGGCCCAGGCCTACCAGGCGTCGCTCTTCGACGCCGGCCTGGCCGGTCTCACCTGGCCGGAGCCGTACGGGGGCCAGGGGCTGCCGGGCCGCTACCAGACGCTGTTCAACAATATCGCCGCCCAGTACGACCTGCCGACCGGGCCCTTCGCCATCGGGTTCGGCATGTGCCTGCCGACCGTGCTCGAGCACGGGACCGAGGAGCAGAAGCAGAGATTTGTCCGCCCGGCCTTGAAGGGCGCGGAGATCTGGTGCCAGCTGTTCTCCGAGCCGTCGTCGGGCTCGGACCTGGCCAGCCTGCGGTCGTCGGTCGTGAGGGACGGCGACGAGTGGGTGCTCAACGGCCAGAAGGTCTGGACCTCGGGGGCGCACTACTCGCAGTACGCCATCCTGCTGGCGCGCAGCGACCCGGACCAGCCCAAGCATCGCGGCCTGTCGATGTTCATCCTGGACATGAATGCGCCCGGAGTTACCGTGCGGCCGTTGCGCCAGATGACCGGCGGCGCCAACTTCAATGAGGTTTTCTTCGACGACGTGCGGATCCCCGCAGACCGTATCGTGGGTGACCCTGGAGACGGGTGGCGGTGCGCCATCACCGTGTTGATGAACGAGCGGGTGTCCGTGGCCGGGTCCAGCGCCGAGAAGACGTCCCGGCTGGCGCCCATCTCGACTCACCTGAAGATCGCCCGCTCGAGGGGCATCACCTCGCACCCGGTGGTGCGACAGGACCTGATGGATCTGGTGGTCCGCTTCTGGGCCGCCGATCTCCTCGGCGTGCGGCAGCAGCAGGGCCTCAAGCCCGGAGCGGTGCCCGGTCCGGACGGGTCGCTCAACAAACTGGGCGGTGCCATTCTCTCGAAGCGGTCGGCTGCGGTCGCCACCCGGCTGGCCGGACCGGCCGGGGCGGCCTGGGAAGACCCCGATGGCGACGAGCACGACGCCGTGCAGATGCTGCTGTCGGCGCCCGCGTCCACCATCGCCGGCGGGAGCAACCAGGTCATGCGCAACATTCTCGGTGAGCGGGTCCTCGGGCTGGCCAAGGAACCGGGTCTCGATCCGGGCACCCCTTTCCGGGAACTTCCCTTCAGCTGAGCGCAGAGGCCTGAGGGCTGACAGGTGAGCGCGGCCATTCCGGGCCTGACGATTGTTCAGACAATTGCGGCAACCATCCAGAGCGGGCTGGAGAGGGCGATTACCGCTATACAAAGGGAGGGACCAGGGCGGAGCCGGTGGTGATCGGAGACCCGCATCAGGCCCCGGTGACGGCCGGTAGCCGGGCCGTTGCCTCCGGTCAGCTGGTTGCAGAGCGAAGGTTAGATCAGCTAGGAAGGCGTCAGCTATCGACGCCCCGAAGGGACGCAGACCATGGATCTTGTCTTTAACGAAGAGCAAGAGGAACTGAGAAGGACGGTTCGCCGATTCCTCGAGGACAAATCATCCGAGGAAGAGGTCCGAAAGCTGATGGAGACGGCCGACGGTTACGACCCGGTCGTTTGGCGGCAGATGGCGGAGAGCCTGGCCCTGCAGGGCCTCACCATCTCCGAGGAGTACGGCGGCTCGGGGTACGGGTACCGGGAGCTGGCCATCGTGATGGAAGAAATGGGCCGGGCCCTGTTGTGCGCGCCGTATTTCTCCTCGGTCGTGCTGGCCGCCAATCTGCTGATCACGCTGGACGACGAGGCCGCCAAGAAATCGTATCTGCCCCGGATCGCGGATGGTTCCACGATCGCCACCGTGGCCCTGCTCGAGCCGTCGGGCCGGTGGGACGAGGACGGCATCACCCTGCCGGCCCAAGGGAGCGGCGACGACTGGACGTTGACCGGAGAGAAGTCGTTTGTCCTGGACGGCAACACCGCCGATCTGATCCTGGTCGCGGCCCGGTCGCCCAAAGGCGTCTCGGTGTTCGCCGTCGAACGAGGGGCGCCGGGGCTGACCACCACGCCGCTGACGACTCTCGACATGACCCGGAAGCAGGCCAAACTCGCCTTCAGCAACACGCCGGCCCGGTTGCTCGGGTCCGAGGGTGCGGGCTGGCTCGCCATTTCGAAGATGCAGGACCTGGCCGCCATCGCCCTGGCCGCAGAGCAGGTCGGGGGCGCCCAGAAGGTGCTCGACCTGGCCGTCGAGTACGCCAAAAGCAGGGTGCAGTTCGGTCGGTACATCGGTAGCTTCCAGGCCATCAAGCACAAGTGTGCGAACATGCTCCTGGACGTGGAATCGGCCAAGGCGGCGGCCTACTACGCCGCGTGGGTGGCGGCCGAAGGCGATGAAGAGCTTCCTATCGCCGCCAACATGGCCAAGACCTTTTGCTCGGAGGCCTATTCCTACGCCGCGGCGGAGAGTATTCAAGTGCACGGCGGTATCGGGTTTACCTGGGCCCACCCCGCCCATCTGTACTTCCGCCGGGCCAAGAGCAGCGAGGTCCTGCTCGGCGATCCGTCCTATCACCGCGAGTTGCTGGCCCAGCGCCTGGGCGTCTAGCCGCTCGCCCGCAACCGTCCGGGCGACGACCGTTCGCGCTGGCCGGGCCAGACCTGCGCCGGGGCGGCCATCTGGCTCTGGCTGGCTGGCCCGCTAGCGGATGGCGCCCTCGGTCCGGAGGGCGGCGATCCCCGCGGCCGATAGCCCCCAGTCCAGCAGCGCCTCATCGGTATGCTGACCCGGTTTGGCCGGCGGGGCCGGGACGGCCGGGACGGTCCGGCTGAAACGGGGTGCGGGAGCCGGCTGCAGCACCCCGGCGATTTTCGGTGAAGTCTGCCGGTGCAAGTGATGCGGATGCTCGTGGGTCTCCTCGACGGAGAGGACCGGGGCCAAGCAGGCGTCGCTCGCTTCCAGGACGGCACACCATTGCGCCCACTCGAAGCAGCTGGATGGGCCTCGACCTATCGCCCTCAATTGACAGCCCATTTTGCGCCTCGATACCGTACCACCCTCCAAGTAAGCCAGGTCTGGTCGATACCGGTGAGGGGGGGATCAGTGGTCAAAGCTGAGGGGCCGTACGACATCGATGCTGTTCGGTCGGAGTGGATCGGTAAGGCCAGCGAGAAGACCCGCGGCCGTTATCCGGTGGAGTTCGACCCCATCCGCCGGCACTGTCACATGGTGGAGGACACCAATCCGCTCTTTCTCGATCCGGAATTCGCGGCCGCGACCCGATTCGGGACCGTGATCGCGCCGCCGGTCATGCTGGACTACTTCGCGGGCCAGGGGATCTGGCCGCCGGTCGTCGAGGGCCCGAGGATCATGCAGCAGGTCCCGACTCGAGGCGACCGGGTCATCAACCTCAACCAGGAAATGACCTTTTACCGGCCCGTCCGCGTCGGTGAGCATCTCTCCAGTCAGATGGTCATCGTCGACGTATTCGAGAAGCCCATCCGATTGGACCCGAAGGCGGTCTGGATAACGTTCGAGATCCGCCTCACCAACGACGCGGACGAGTTGGTGGCCACCATCCGGAATACGGCTCTCTTTCACCGCGAGCCGGAGGAGGTGGCGGCATGTCCGTGACCCGGGAATCCCGCCAGCCGCGTTATTGGGACGATGTCACCGAGGGCGACGAGATCCCGGGCTTCGAGCTGTACCTCTCGGAGACCAAGATGGTCGAGCAGGTGAGCGGGTCACAGGACTTCTACCCGGTCCACCATGATCGAGAGTTTGCCCGAGCCGGCGGCCATGAGGACGTCTTCTTCAACACCGGGTTCACCCGGGCCGCCCTGGGGAGGCTGCTCGGCGACTATGTCGGCACCGAGGGGTGGACGCGGCTCCTGGAGTACTCGATGCGGCGCATGAACCGTCCGGGCGATACGATTCGGGCGCGAGGCAAAGTGACCAGGAAGTATCTGGAAGACGACGGGACGGGGTTGTTGGACCTTGATGTATGGCTCGAGAACAGCCGGGAGGGCACGACGACCCCGGGGAAGGCGACGGTCATGCTCCCCAAGCGCTGACCGCCCGCCGTCCAGACCAGCCGAGTTGTGCTGCGCCGTAACCCAGCGCAGCGTGTAACCAGAAAGAACCCGACCTCCGGAAGGGGACGATGGAGACCATCAAGGATAAGACGGCAATCGTCGGAATCGGCGAGACCACCTACTACAAGCACGGGGGCGCGCCGGTCGCCGAATTTCGCCTGGTCATCGAAGCGATCACCAAGGCTGCGGACGATGCCGGCATCGACGTTCGTGACATCGACGGCTTTGCGTCCTATAGCAACGACCGCAACGATCCGCCTCGACTGGCGTCGGCGCTCGGGACCAAGGATCTGGCCTTCTCCAACATGGTGTGGGGGGGCGGCGGCGGTGGCGGCTCCGGCGCGGTGGCCAACGCCGTTGCGGCCCTGGCGGCGGGCTATGCCAACTACGTGGTGGTGTTTCGGGGCCTGGCCCAGGGTCAGTTCGGGCGGTTTGGCCAAGCCCCGCCGATACCCGCGATCAGCTACCCGATGTCCTACACCATGCCGTACGGCCTCATGTCGGCGGCGCAGATGTTCGCCATGCGCGTGCGCCGCTTCATGCACGATTACGACGTGGGCCAGAGTCCGATGCGGGCCATCTCGATGGCTTCCTACCGGCACGCTCAGGCCAACCCGCGAGCGGTCATGAGGGGCCGGCCGCTCAGCGAGGACGACTACAACAACTCCCGCTGGATCGTCGAGCCCTTTCACCTCTTCGACTGCTGCATGGAAAACGATGGGGGGGCGGCGGTCCTGCTCACCACGGCCGAGCGGGCGCGGGACATGCAGCAGAAGCCGGCCTACGTGATGGCGGCGGCCCAGGGATCCGATTACCGTCAGGCTGCGCCGGTCCACAACGCCCCGGACTACGCCACCTCGAACTTCAAGACGGTGGCCAAGCGGTTGTACGGGATGGCAGGGGTCGAGCCGGGCGACATCGACGTGGTGCAGTCGTACGAGAACTTCACCGGTGGCGTGATGATGAGCCTGGTCGAGCACGGCTTTTGCGCCCCCGAGGAGGCTGAGGAGTTCATGACCCTCGAGCATTTCTCCGCTCCGGACGGGAAGTTGCCGCTCAACACCAGCGGCGGCAACCTGGCCGAGTGCTACATGCACGGGCTCGAGCTGGTCACCGAAGCCGTGCGCCAGGTGCGCGGCACATCGACCAGTCAGGCCGACCACGTCGAGTTGTCCATGGTCTGCTCCGGGCCGATGGTTCAGCCGGTTAGCGATTTGATCCTGCGAGGGTAAGGACGACAAGGATGACTGCCACCACACCATCGACCGAATCCCAGACCTACCTTCCCAGTGGTCTGCCCGCGCCGGTGCCGGCCGGCGACGGCCTGGATACCGAGTTTTGGGAATCCGCCAAGCGCCACGAACTGGTCGTCCAACGGTGCAACGCCTGCCAGACCTTCCAGTGGGGGCCGGAGTGGGTCTGCCACCACTGCCACTCCTTCGACGTCGGCTGGGCCCAGGTGTCCGGTCGCGGCCGGATCTACAGCTGGGAACGGCCCTGGCATCCGGTGCATCCCGCCCTGGCCGGCGCCGGCCCCTACATCGTCGTTCTGGTTGAGCTTCCCGACGCCGACAACGTCAGAATGGTCGGGAACCTCCTCGGGGACCCGATGCAGGATGTGGTGATCGGGAGCGAAGTGCAAGCCGTGTTCGAGGATCATCCGGACAAGAACGTCACCCTGGTGCAATGGGAGGCTGTCGGATAGCTCCGCGGCCGGGAGGGAGGTCGAGAGAGCTGCGGATTGGGGTGGCACGGTGACTGACAGCGGAGCAGGTCCGGCTGTCCCGGGGGGATCGATGCTCTCCGGGCTGCGGGTACTCGACCTCGCCGACGAGCGCGGGTCCCTGTGCGGGCGCCTCTTCGCCGAGCTCGGGGCCGACGTCATCAAGGTGGAGCCGCCGGCCGGGTGCTCCACCCGACGGGTGAGTCCATTTCTGGATGGCATTCCCGGAGCCGATCGGAGCCTCTACTTCATCGCCTACCAGGCCGGCAAGCGGTCGGTGACGCTCAATCTGGACGTCGCCGACGGGCAACACCTGCTGGGCGAGCTGGTGCGGGGCGCGGATGTCGTGGTCGAGTCCCTCGGCCCCGATTACCTGGATTCACGCGGGATCGGATACGACTGGATGAGCGCCCTCAACCCGAGGCTCATCTTCACGACCATAACCCCCTTTGGCGACCGGGGTCCGAGCGCCCGGTGGCGAGCCCTCGACATCAACTGCTGGGCGGCGGGCGGCATGATGTTCCTCACCGGCCTGCCCGGCCGGCCGCCCCTGCAGATGGCGGTTCCGCAGGCCTTTCTCCATGCCGGTGCGGAAGCCGCCACTGCGAGCATGCTGGCCTACTTCTCGCGGCTGCACGACGACCGCGGCCAGAAGGTGGTGGTGGACACCCAGGCCTGCGTGGTCTGGACGCTGATGAACGAGCAGGCCTATCCCGTGCTCCACGGTGAGTTCCTGCGACGGACCGGTCCTTTGATGGGGTCGGCCGATATCGCCCGCCGTACCGTCTACCCCTGCGCCGATGGCTATGTGACCTTCATCCTGACGGGTGGCAGTCCCTACGCCAACTCCTCCCGGCTGCTGGTCGACTGGATGGTTGAAGAGGGGGCGGCTCCGGATTGGCTCAAGGACATCGACTTCGACGAGTGGACCCTGGCCCGATTTATGGCCGACCGCGACCGGGCCTTCATGAATCTCGTCCGCCAGGGCGAGCAAGCGGTGCAGGAGTTTTTCTCCGGGAAGACCAAGATGGAGCTGTACCTCGGCGCCATCGAGCGGCGGATCCTGCTGGCGCCCGTATCGACCCCGAGGGACATCGCCGAAGATCGCCAATTGGCCGCTCGTGACTACTTCCGGACCGTTCGGCACGAGACGGTAGGAAAGGACCTTCGCCTGCCCGGCCGGTTCGCCCGTTTCAGTGCGGTGTCGACCGGCCATCTCAGTCCCGCGCCCCGGCTCGGTGAGCACAATATGGACGTCTACCGCGATCTCCTGGGCGTGAGCATGGAACGCATGCGTTACCTCTATTCGACGGGGGTGATTTAAGTGTCTGATTCGACAGTTAGACCCGCAATGGAAGACGTCTCCATCCTGGATTTCAGCTGGTTCGGAGTTGGACCGATCACTACCAAATATCTGGCCGACAACGGCGCGACCGTTGTCAAAGTCGAGTCGAATGCCCGTCTGGACGGTCTACGGCTGGCGGCTCCCTGGAAGGATGCGCAGCCCGGGAACGTCAACGCCAGCCAGTTTTTCGGCAGTTTCAACTCGTCCAAGAAGAGCATTACCCTGGACATGAACAAGGGCGAAGCGCGAGACATCGTGCGGCGCCTGCTCCCGCACTTCGACACCGTGGCCGAGAGTTTTACCCCAGGGACCATGACGAAATGGGGATTGGGTTACTCCGATCTGTCGCAATTGCGTCCCGATCTTCTGATGCTGTCAACGTGTATGCAGGGCCAGACCGGTCCGCACGCGAGGTATCCCGGCTTCGGAAATCTGATGGCATCGCTGACCGGCTTTTACTACATGTCCGGGTATTCGGTCGAGGACATTGCCCCGCCGTACGGCGCCTACACCGACTTCATCGTGCCCCGGATGGCCGCCTTCGCGCTGATGGGGGCGATCGAGCATCGACGGCGGACCGGTCAGGGACAGCATCTGGACATTTCGCAATTCGAAGCCGCGGTGCACTTCATGGCCCCCGTCCTGATCGACTACATGGCCGGCGGCGAACTGGTCCGCCCGCACGGCAACCGGTCAGACCGCTACGGACCCCACGGCGCCTACCGGTGCGCAGACGACGGGGGCGAGGAACGTTGGGTGAGCATCGCCGTGGAGGACGACGAGCAGTGGCGCAACCTCCTCCACGTCCTCGATCAACCCGCCGGCGACCCGAGGTTTACGACCATCATCGACCGGATCGAGGCGGCCGAGGAGGTCGACGAGTACGTGCAGGAACTGGTGCGAGAGCGGGACGCGCCCACGGTCGTGGAGTCCCTGCAGGCCGCGGGCGTGGCGGCCTACCCGGTCCAGAGCTGTCTGGATCTCCACTCAGATCAGAACCTGGTGGGCTTCGAATACTGGCAATGGCTCGAGCAACGAGACGCCGGCATGATGCCCTACGACGGACGGTCCTATCGGCTCGATCGGACGGGCAGCCAGCAGACAGCCGCGCCGAGTCTCGGGGCGGACAACGAGGAGATCCTCGGCGGAATGCTCGGCATGAGCACGGCCGAGATCGCTCGACTGCATGAGGCCGGCGTGGTCAATTGACCCCAGGGCGAGGAGCAACCCTTGCTTCCCGGCGGCACCCGGTCTAACCTGCGGCGGAGTGCGCAGACTGAGCGCGACGACGAAGGAATTCGGGCAGTGGGGGAATGGCATCCGATCAAGGCGGCGGAACGAAACGTAGCCGAAGTCGGTGACCAGGCCCCCGGGCCTTCACCTTCGGGCCCGACTCCGAGGGGGGGACGAGAAGAGTGGCAATTGATGCCGTCCCGATTCTGACGACCGGGACCGTAGAGCCCTCGGGGAGGACTCCATGAACGCCATCCAGCTGGCGGCGGGCAGCCTCGTCTTCACCGCCGTACTCGTGCTGCTGGGCGAGAGCATCGTCATCGTTTTCCGTGGGAGCGGAGTCACCAACTTCGCCGCTGCGGGCGTGGGCGTGGTCGGGACCTACGTCTTTTATGACCTCTGGCCGCACCACGGGATCCCCTGGCCCATCGCCCTGCTGATCGGTCTGGCCGCATCCGCCGCCATCGGCGCCGGATTTCACATGATCGTGATGCGTCGTTTGCGGCAGTCATCACTCGCGATGAGGATCATCGCCACGTTGGGACTGATGCTGCTGGTGCAGTCGCTGTGCGACCAGTACTTCGCCAAGAACGGCGCCATCCGGTCGGTCCAGTCGTTTTTGCCGACCAGCCAGTTGCACCCATTCACGAAGCTGAGCTTCAACATGGACGGGCCCATCCTCATCGGGATCGCGGCGGCGGTCACGGTCCTCCTGCTCGTCCTGCAGCGGGCCACCCGCTTCGGACTGGCCACCACGGCGGTCTGTGAAAACGAGAGGGTGGCGGCTGGCATGGGCTGGTCGCCGGACTTCATCGCCGCCGCCAACTGGGCCCTGGGCTCCGCGATAGGCGCGCTGGCCCTGATCCTCCTGGCGCCGGTGTCCGGACTCTCACCCGACTTCCTGACCCTGCTGGTGGTGCCGGCCCTGGGTGCCGCATTGGTCGGTCAGTTTGACTCGATCGTCCTGACCCTCGTGGGGGCCTTGGCGATTGGTATCGGCGAGGCGGAGGTCGGGCTGTTCACCACCGCGCCCGGCTGGGCCGAGGCCGCCCCGCTCATCGTGATCGTCGGTATCCTGATGATCCGCAAGCCAACGCGTTATGACCGCTCCAACGTGGCCCAGCGGCTGGCGCGCGTCGGCACCGGTGTCATGCGCTGGGGGGCCCTGGTGGCCGCAGTCGCAGGGATCCTGCTGGTCGTCTTCGTCTCCGTCAACTGGATCAGTGCCATCACCACGAGCGTGGTGTTGGCGGTGACCATGCTCTCGATAGTGGTGCTGACCGGCTTCGCCGGTCAGCTGTCGCTGGCTCAGTTCGGCCTGGCCGGGATGAGCGCCTTCTTTATGGCGCTCTTCTCGGCCCGATGGGGATGGCCCCTCTGGGCGTCGTTACTCCTGGCCATTGTCATGACCGTGCCCGTCGGCATGGTGGTGGCGATCCCCGCCTTCCGGACCACCGGGGCCGCCTTCGCCATCGCCACTCTGAGCCTGGTGGTGGTCATCGAGGACCTGATCCTCGGGAACCCGAGCACGGCCGCGTGGATGAAGTCCGGCGCCCTGCCCCCGCTGGAGCTGTTCGGATACAAGCTCGACATCATCGGCCATCCCCGCCGTTACGCCATCCTGGTCATGATCGTCTTGATACTGGTCTGCCTGGTGGTGGCCAACCTGCGGAGGAGCGCTATGGGGCGGCGGTTGCTGGCTATCCGCACCAACCCGGGTGCGGCCGCCGCCCTGGGCGTGAATCCGGCGTCCATGAAACTCTACGGGTTCGCCGTGGCGGCCGTGATTACGGCCATATGCGGCGTCCTGCTCGAGGCCCAGCTGTCGTTTGCCGAGTTCGGCACCTTCAGTACGTTTGGCTCCATCACCTCCGTGCTCCAGACCACCATTGGCGGGGTCGGCATGGTGGCCGGCGGAGTCTTCGCCAGCACCGGCGTGCCCGGCGGGATCGGCAACAAGATCCTGTCGCTGATCATCACCCCTTCCAACTGGCTGAACGTGATTACCGGCGCCGGCGTTTTGCTGATCGTCATCCAGGCCCCCGACGGCATCATGTGGCTGCAAAAGGCCCAGATCGACGCCCAGTGGGCATGGGTGCGGCGGCGGTTGGGGTGGGGGCCGATCCCGGCTCGCGAGGATCCTTTCGCCCGGGCCGTCCGGAGTGCGACGGTGTCCGGCGAGGCCGACCAGCGGCGCCATCCCACCACTGTCGAGGTGGACAGCCTGGTCGTGACTTTCGGGGGTGTCCGGGCCGTCGACGGGGTGAGCCTGACGGTCAACCCGGGCGAGATTGTGGGGCTGATCGGGCCCAACGGGGCCGGTAAGTCCACCTTTATCGACGCCGTCTCCGGGGCCCAGCGCATGACTGCCGGCCAGGTCCGCCTGGACGGCAAGGTCATCGACGGCATGACCGCCTCCCAGCGCGCCCGGCTCGGCCTGGCCCGTTCCTTCCAGTCCCTGGAGCTGTTCGAGGACATGACGGTCGGCGAGAACCTGCTCGCCGCGTCGGAGTCGCCGACCCGCATGCAGGCCTTCACGGATCTGATCTGGCCTCGCGGGGCCCGCACCACCCAGGCCGCCATCCAGGCCGCCCACGACTTCGGGCTGGAGGAATTCCTGGGGATGACCCCGAGGAACCTCGACCACGGCCGCCGGCGGCTAGTGGCCATCGCTCGGGCCTTCGCCGGCAACGCCGGAGTCATCTTTCTCGATGAGCCGGCCGCCGGCCTCGATGCGCAAGAGCGGATGGAGCTCGGCGAAACGCTGCGCCGGGTGGCCCGCGAATGGAACGTCGGTGTCCTCCTGGTGGAGCACGACGTGGATCTGGTCTTCCGGGTCTGCGATCGGGTCGTTGCCATCGTGTTTGGCCGGGTCGTCGCCGAGGGCAGCCCGGAAGTCGTCCGGCGATCGCCGGCGGTGGTATCCGCCTATCTGGGCTCGCACGTGGCTGACACCGAGGTGTTGAGCGAGACCGGGGTCGAAGAACCCGCCGTCCCGGTGAGCCCGGAAACGGTGTCACGAGGGGGACAGACGTCATGACCGTGGAAACGGACCGCCAGACTGCCGATCGGGCTCGTGACAGCCGAGCCGACGAGGTGCTGCTCAGCACTGAGGACCTGGTTGTCGGCTACTCCGGAGTGCCAGTGGTGTCGGGCGTCGATCTCACCCTCAAGCGGGGCGAAATCGTCGCTCTGCTGGGTCGCAACGGGGCGGGCAAGACCACCCTGCTGCACACTCTCGCCGGCCTGGTCCCGGTCATCAGCGGCACGGTCACCATTTTGGGCCACCGACCGCCTTCCGGACTGCACCGCCGGGTGCGCAACGGCATGCGTCTGGTGACCGAGGAGCGAGCCATCATCCGCCGCCTGAGCGTGCTCGACAACCTGCGCCTGGGAGACGGCCTGGTTGACGGAGCCTTCGAGCGGTTCCCGGAACTGGCCCCGCTGCGTAACCGCAAGGCGGGCCTGCTATCCGGCGGCGAGCAGCAAATGCTGGTTCTGGCCAAATCGCTGGCGGCCCGACCCGACATCCTGCTCATCGACGAACTGTCCCTGGGCCTGGCCCCCCTGATCGTCGACCGACTGCTGTCCGAGGTCCGCAAGGCCGCCCGCGAGGACCAGGCCGGAATCATCCTGGTCGAGCAGCAATCCGTCACCGCCCTGGAGATCGCCACCCGGGCGTGCGTCATTGCCTCCGGAGAGGTCAAGCTCTCCGGAGACGCCGCTGAACTTCGAGGTCGTAGGGAAGAGATCGAAGCGCTCTATCTGTCCGGGTAGCGAACTCTTTTTAGCTTGGGCCCTGGCTCTGCCTCGGGGCCCTGGTTGGAGACCGGTTCTCGGACCGGAACGGACCTACCATTCCGCCGACGAGCATGTGGGCGAGCTGCGCCCCCAGGCGGGTGGGTGTGCACGAGGGTTGCCGTCGCAGGTACCAGCTGCCGGACGCATTGGCGGCGCCGAGAATGGTGTCGACGGTGAAATCAACCTCCGTGATAACGAACGTCTTCGAGGTGACACCTTCTCGGACCAGATTCCGAACAAAGCCGGTATAGCCACTCATCTCGGCTCGCCATTCTGAGATCAGGCTTCCGATACCGCTGGCTTCGCCGCTCAAAAGATAGCGGTCATAGAAGGGGGCCAGACGGCCCTCCGGAGCATTGCACACCTCCTCGACGTGGGCGACAATGAGCCGAAAGAGCCGCATATCGGGGGGCCCTTCCTGCTCGCTGGCGGCGGTCGCAACGGCGATGATCCGCCGCACATGCCGGAGGGCGATACGGCATAGCAAGCCTTCTTTGCTCTCGACATAATGATAAAGACTGGCCTTGGTGAGGCCGAGCTCTTCGGCAATACTGTCCAGGCTGGTTTCGGTGTAGCCGTACTCAGCGAACTGGCGGGCCGCCACCGTCAATAGCTCGGCCCGACGGCGGCTCCGGCGGCGGTTGACCCGGCTGGCGTTGCCATCGAGATCCGGGTCCGTCTCGTCGGCGAGACCAGAAGGCATGCATTACGGTAGCACGCCCGCCTCGAAGCCCTTCGGGTCGGCGGGGGCAAGCTCATAGGTCCGGATGACGAATGGCAATTACCGGGTGGCGTACTCCTGGGGCCATTCGTCGCCCTCGAAATGGGCCCGGGTGGCAGAATCGCCCAGTTGCCGTATGGCCTGGGCGTCGTCAAAAATCTGCCCCGTGCAGCTTTCCGGCGTTTGCAGAGCCAGCAGGACAGCCGCTTCGACGTACCGGTCCGGCTTCTGGGACACCGCCTTTCCCGGGGTGGCTGCCACGCCTGCACCCGGAAAGAACATGCCCGGGGTCTCTATCGCCTGAAGTGGTTTGAGGGCGTTGACGGCAATGCCGTATGGCCGCTGCTCGTCGGCGAATCCAACGGTCATGGCCTCGAGCGCCCGTTTGGTTGCTCCGTAGTGGCTTCCACTCAGCGATCCGTACGACGAGATGTTGATGATGCTCCCGCCCCGCTGGGACATGTGAGGGAGGACGGACCGGGTGCAATAGAAGGGTCCATGGACATTGACGCGAAACTCCAGGTCCCAATGGCGCGGTTCGATGGTGGAGTTGTTACCTGGTGGCACAATGCCGGCGTTGTTCATCAATACATCGATCTGTCCGTACCGGGTCATGACCTGATCGACCATGGACGCGACCGACGAAGGGTCGGCCACATTGCAGACCACCGCCAAGGCCTCGCTGCCGGCTTCCTCGACCAGGCGAGCGGTTTGGTGGATGGTGCCAGGCAGATCCGGATTCCTCTGCTGGTCCGTGCGGGCTGCAATCACGACCGTCGCGCCTTCACGACCATAATTGACGGCGCAGTACTGACCGAGGCCACGGCTGGCACCGGTGACGATGGCGACCTTTCCTGCCAGTCGGCGTTCGACCATCAGCGAAACCCCCTCCGGGACAAGGTGCTCGAGACTATGGCGTCGAGGGTTTTGGACCTCAACTCCTGGTCCCGTAGCCTACGAGGTGGTTACAGCCGAAGGTCAGGTCCGAGGAAAGGAACGCGGTGAATAGTCCCCAGTTTGGTCCGGCCGGGGCGAGCAGGTGAGCGTCAAGGGGGCCGTCGCCATCATCGGAGCGGCGGAGACGACGGAGCTCGGCCGCATCCCGGGGATGTCGGCCATCCAGCTTCACGCCGATGCGGCGCGCAACGCCATCCGCGATTGCGGCCTGGATCCACGGTCCATCGATGGCGTCGCCTGTGCCGGCCAGAGCCCGGTCGCGGTGGCCCACTACCTGGGTATCACGCCCACCTGGCTCGACGGGACCGCAGTCGGGGGATGCTCGTTTCTCATCCACGTCCGCCATGCTGCCGCCGCGCTCGCCGAGGGCATGTGCGAGGTGGTACTCGTGACCCACGGCGAATCCGGCCGCTCGCGGGTCGGGGCCGGCCGGTTCGGCGTCGACGCGGCATCCCTCCAGGGCCAGTTCGAGACGCCCTACGGCCCGTCCGGCGCTCCCAGCATGTTCCCGATGGGCGTGATGCGGTACATGAAGAACTTCGGACTGACCCACGAGCAGCTGGCCTCGGTGGCGGTGGTCCAGCGGCAGTGGGCCGCCATGAATCCTCGGGCCATGATGCGCGATCCGATCGATGTGGACGACGTCCTCGGGTCCCGGCTGGTGGCCTATCCGCTTCATCTCCTGGAGTGCTGCCTGGTCACCGACGGCGGAGGGGCTCTGGTGCTGACCACGGCCGAGCGGGCCCGGGACCTCGATCTCGAGCGGAAACCGGTCTACGTGCTCGGTACCGGCGAGTCCTGCGAGACCACCATGATCTCTCAGATGGCGGATCTCACCACGTCCCGGGCCTTCCGCACGGCCGCGCCGAAGGCCTTTGCCGAATCCGGTATCACCCACGCCGACGTCGACCACCTGATGATCTATGACGCCTTCGCTCACAATCCCATCTACGGTCTCGAGGACCTCGGGTTCGTCGGGCGGGGCGAGGCCGGCGAGTTTATTGCCTCGGGGAATACCGCCCCCGGCGGGAGACTTCCGCTCAACACCAACGGTGGTGGGCTCTCCTATACCCACACCGGCATGTACGGCATGTTTGCGCTGCAGGAATCCATACGCCAACTCCGCGGGGTGGCGCCCGCCCAGGTTGACGGGGTGCGCATCGGTGTGGTGCACGGGGTGGGCGGCATGTTTGCTGCGGCCTGCACCCTCGTGTTCGGCAACGAAGCGCCCTGATCGTCATCGGCGCGGCCTCGAAGGACCTGGAGGGCGAAGGGCATTTTCCGTGGCTGCAGCCCCCAGCCTACTGAACCGTGCTAACCTTTCTTTTCGCAAAGAAGGGGCAGCAAAATGTGCAGCAGGTCATGGCCAGACCGGCCGGCTCGTTGGGCCGCGGTCAGAGGCCCGGCCCGTCGCGGCCCGCTCCGGCCCACCGGAGGTCCGGCCCGGCGCGCTGGGCCTGATGGGAATGGGGCGTACCGCCGGTCGCGTGGATCGAGGTCTACCCGATGACGGCGACGGAGGCCGAGATGTTCGCGCTCGCCGATCAACTCGGAGTGCACGTGGCCCGGCAACGGCTCAATGGCCGGCCGCGTTACCGCTTCTTCGCCGCGCCGATGGACTTCACCGCCGGAGAAGGCATGGGCACGGTGCTCGGGACCAGGGCGGCCCTGACCTGGCTCCGCGGCTACGAGGCCGCCCGCTCCTACGTTTCATCGAGCGAGGCCTCCTGAACGACCAGGCGCCGGTGCCACTTCACGCGCCCCAACCGGGCTGGATCGGCGTTACCTGGTCAGGCGTAGCCGCCGGCGCCGACCCTGTAGCTCCCGGGTGATGTCGCTGTAGCTGCCGCGCGCGTGCTGCGGCACCCTCCAGAGATCGATGGTCCCGAAGCATCCGAGGGTCCGGACGTGGATGGTAGGGGCGTCGGGCCGGGCCACGTCGGGCCCCCATTCGCGACTGTGGCCGAAGATGGTCAGGCCGCCCAGGTCCACGTTGACGGCCTCCGGGACGTAGACGTCCACGTTGCCGAAGAGCGCCAGCACGATGACCGACGTCTCGGGCCGGTCGACCTGGGCCTCACGGAGGTCGAAGTCGATGTCGGCGAACGCACTGATGGCCGCGGTTCGTCGCCGCAGCCGCAGGCGGCCCCGCCGGCCCACGTGACTGAACACGGCCAGGGTGACGCGGGTGGCCTTCCGGCGCGACAGGGGCCGCGACACGGGGGTGTCGGGCAGTCCTTCGCGCACTGCGACCAGCTCCTGACCGAAGCGCGCCGCGTACACGGTCTCGACCCGTTCGGAGAACTCATCGAGGGTCAGTCGGCCCGCCATGAGGTGGTCGCGTAACCAGGTCGCCGTCAGTTCGCGATCGGCGTTCGACAGACGATAGGAGTCGTCCAAGGCCCTTCACGCTAATCGCCCGACGCGGGTCTTCAGGCTCAGGGCCTCTCCTCCGGTCAGGTGGCGCCGTGGCCCGATCCCTGAGTCGGCCCCCCACCCGGCACGACCGGCACGACCGCCACGAACCGCGGTCACGCCGGCCGCGAGGCCCCGTGGTCAGGCCTCGTCGATGATGTCGGTCATCGTCTTCAGAACCCGCAGGGCGGCCAGCAGCTCCGATTCGGACAGGTGGCCCAGGCGCTCCTCCCACAGCGCCTGCCAGGCGGCCCGTTTCTCAGCCACGATGCCCCGCCCCTTGCCGGTCAGCGACACCATGCAGACCCGGCGGTCGGTGGCATGACGCTTTCGTTCCACGATGCCGTTGGATTCGAGATGATCGAGCATGGCGGTCACGGTGGCCGGGTTGAGGTCCGCGCTCTTCGCCAGCTGGCCGGCAGTGACCGTCTCCTCCTTGTCGAGCAGGATCAAGGCCCGGAGTTGTGATTGGGTGAGGCCGCCGGGCGGCTGGTGATCGCGGGCGCGCAGCCGGCGTTCGGCCCCAAACAGCTCGCCCATGGCGATGCGAACCTCTTCGAGGGCGCTGCTGCGGCCCGTGCGGGGCTCGACCATGCTCATGCCAGGGCCTCGACGGTGAGCGTGTCCATCTCCGACTCATCCGCTTCCAACCGGGCTCGCCGCTCGACCCGCCACAGCACCACCGAGGGAATCAACGCCAACGCGCTCATGCCGACCACCCACCAGTAGGTCTGGGCGAAGGCGTTCGCAATACCGTTGGCGCTGGCCGGGGCGGCCAGGTGGGTGAGGTTGGCCTGCAGAACGACGGCGATGACCGCGGTGCCGAGCGAACCGCCGACGCGCTGGATGACGTTGAGCTGGGGGCTGGCGTCGTGGATCTGGTCGTGCCGGACGGAGCCGAAAGCCGCGCTCATGGCGGGCATCATGGCGAAGCCGATCCCGATGCCCCGTATCACCATGGCGCTGGCGATCAGCACGTACGGCGTGGTGTCGCTGATGAAGAGGAACGGAATGGTGGCGACCACCAGGATGATGCCGCCGCACAGCGACGTCAGCCCGGCCCCCAGCCGATGGGTGGCCACGGCGGAGCGTTTCATCCCGATCGCGGAACCGAGGGCCTGCGGGATGAGCATGAGACCGGTGCGGATGGCATCCTCGCCCCGGGCCACCTGGAAGTACAGCGGCAAGAGGATCATGGCGCCGAAGAGGGCGGCGCCGAGGAAGAACATCACCACCGTGGCCGCGCTGTAGGCCCGGACCCGGTACAGCTTGAGATCCAGGAGCGGATTTTCAACCCATCTCGATCGCAGCACAAACAAGCCTATGAGCACCAGACCGATCAGGATGGGCCACACCACCAGCGGCGAGGTGATGCTGCCGGTCGTGGCGCTCTGTGACAGGCCATAGGTAACCCCGACCGTGCCCGACGCCGCCAGGACCAGGCCCAGCCAGTCGAGGCGACCGGCCTCCCCGGGCTGCGGCTGCACGCGTGGCAGCAGTCGGGCCGCCACGAACGTCGTGGCGATGCCGATCGGCACGTTGATCAGGAAGATGGCGTGCCAGGACACGCTCTGGAGGAGCAGGCCGCCGAGAGTCGGGCCGAACACCGGCGCCAGGACCATCGGCACCCCGATGGCGCTCATCACCGTCGGCAGGTTTTCCCGTCCCGCGGCCTGGACCAGAAGCGTCATCCCGATCGGCATCAGCATGCCCCCGCCGACGCCCTGGACCACCCGGAACGCGATCAGCTGGCTGGTCGAGGTCGCCAGTCCGCAGAGGGCCGAACCCAGAGTGAACAGGATGATCGCCGCCATGTAGACCCGGTAGGCGCCGAAGCGGCGGCCGGCCCAGGCTGTCAGGGGGATGACCGCAGCCAGGGCCAGGAGGTAGGCCGAGACCACCCACTGGATCTCGCTGAGGGAGCTGTGGAGATCCTTCGACAGCGTTTCGAGGGCCACGTTGATGATCGTGGTGTCCAGCACGGTCATGATCGAACCGAGCACGACCACGATCGCAATCCGGCGCACGTGGGGATCGAGGTCTCGAAACGAGGCCTTCCCGGTCGTCCCGCTGGGCGGCGGCAGCATCATGAGCAAAAATTCCTGACATCGGCGAATGTTTGGATACCAAACTAGACGCCAGAAGTTTGGATGTCAAATGTTTCGCCGAGGTATCCTTTCCGTGGTCGCCCGGCCGCCTGCCACCATGGCCGGGTGAGCACCGTGGACCGGCCTGGCGGCACCGGGGGGCCTGGCCGCCTCCGGGCTCCGGGCGCCTGCCCGCCTCCGGGCTCCGGGCGCCTGCCCGCCTCCGGGCTCCGGGCGCCTGCCCGCCTCCGGGCTCAGGGCGCCTGCCCGCCTCCGGGCGGATAGTGTGCTCAGCGCACGCCAACGCACCGGGGGTGAACATGGCTATCCGTTTCGGGTCCGGGACCCTGCAGTTCGAGCTGGTGGAGGGCTGGGAGCGCCTCCCCGACGGGTGGTCGCACCCGGACGTGGCCGGCGTGTGTTCCGATTCGAGCGGGAACGTCTTCCTGTACTGCCGGGGTGACCACCCGATCATCATCTACGACCGCGAGGGGCGCTTCGTCGACTCCTGGGGCGAGGGCGAGTTCAGTTACCGGACCCACGGGAGCTTCATGAACGGCGGCGACGAGCTGTATCTCGTCGACGACGGGGGAAGCTCGGTCGGCCGGTACACCCTCGACGGGAAACTGCTCCTGCAGATCGGTCCCAAGGGCGGCCAGAGCGATACCGGGTTCGACGGCCGGAGCCTGTCGAGCATTACCCACGGCGGCCCCCCGTTCAACCGGCCCACCAACCTGGCGGTGGCCCCATCGGGCGATCTGTACGTGTCCGATGGGTACGGGAACTGCCGTATCCATCGCTTCAGCTACGACGGCGATCACCTGCAATCGTGGGGGGAGCCCGGTGGCGAGCCCGGGGAGTTTCGTACGCCTCACAGCACCTGGGTGCACACCGACGGCCGGGTTTTTGTGGCCGACCGGGAGAATGATCGGATCCAGATCTTCGGTCCCACGGGCGAGTACCTGACCGAATGGACCGACGTCCAGCGCCCGCAGGACATCTTCATCCAGGACGGGCTCGTCTACATCGGGGAGCTGGGCTGGCGCAAGGGTTCCGTCGCCTCACGGCGAGGGCCCATCCTGGAGGACGAGCCCGCCCGCATGAGCATCTACGACCTCGACGGAAATGTCCTGCTCCGTTGGGGCGATCTCGACCCGACCAGGGATGGTTTTTTCATCGCGCCGCACGGCATCTGGGTTGACGACGAGGGATCGCTGTACATGGCCGAGGTCACCGACACCGTGGGGGTGCGAGGGGGCCTGTGCCCACCGGATTCGCACACCTTTCAGAAATTCGCCCGCGTCTGATCAACTGAGTTTCGTTGACGGTAAGGAGTCTCGGCGCCAAAGCGCCGCGCCTCGCTCCGACCGCGTGGGTGAGCGAAGCGGCCTATGTGGTCGGCGATGTAGAGCTGGGTGAAGGGTCGAGCGTCTGGCCCGGGGCCGTGGTCCGCGGGGACTTCTCCTCCATCACCATTGGCACCAACACGGTCATCGAGGACAACTGTGTGGTCCACACCGGGCAGCCGCTCGTCCTGGGCGACAACATCATCATCGGTCATTCCGTCGTGGTCCACTGCGCCCGGGTCGGGTCCAACTGTCTCATCGGCAACCAGGCCATCCTCCTCGACGGCGCCGAGATCGGGGAGTATTGCCTCGTGGCCGCCGGGTCCTTGGTCCTCGGACGGGTGAAAGTTCCGGACCGATCGTTTGTGTCGGGTGCGCCGGCGACGATCGAGCCGATCTCAGAACGACACCTGAAACGCCTGGAGGCGCAGGCGGCCGGTAATGCCGAGCACGGCTACGGGCTCATGGCCCGCCGGTACAAGGAAGCCGGCCTCTAATCCACGCCGCGTCCCTCAAACGGCCTCAGAGCCGACTCGTGGTTCGCGGCTCATCACTTGCCACCGCTTGGCTTATCCGCACTGGCTACTCGCTACACTCCACGCCGTCGCCTAGCCCCGGACTTGCTCATGGCCTTTCTCGTCAGCTTCGACATCGACGGCACCCTGGAGACCGGTGATCCACCCGGTCCCATCTCCATCGAAGTGGTGCGCCGTGCTCGCCGGCAGGGGCACGTCATCGGGAGCGCGTCGGATCGCACCCTCAGCGAACAGCGGATCATGTGGAAGCGGCTCGGCATCGACCCTGATTTCGTGGGCCACAAGCATCGCCTGGAGACGATCCGCGACAGCTTCCAATGCGATCGGTGGATTCATATCGGCGACACCGACGTCGACGAGCACTACGCCACCCAGGCCGGGTTCGAGTTCTGGTTCGCCTCGGCGGTTCCGCTGACCGACGAGTTGGCCTGGATCTTCTAGGACCTTCCGGGCTGCTCGCGGCGGTTGGTGCGTCGGGGCCGACCCCGACCCCAGCGGGCCAGGAGAAGGCCCGGCCGCACTCGCCAGGGCTGCCGGCGGTGCCGGGCGGGGCGAGGGCGAGCCGCCGTCGATCGCGATGGCCGGGACGTCGTGGTCTGCCGGTAGGGCGCGGCCTGGCGCTGGAACTCCGCCATGCGAGCCCGGGCGACCTGATCAGCGAGCGCCGGGGGATACACGCCGGGCCTTCTTGCCGTGACTCCAATCCATCAGGAATCCACTACCGGCAGACGGGATCCGATCAGTCGGGTGCCACCAATCTCGCGACGCCACTGGAGAGGGCCCTGTTGCTCCCACGGTCGCTGCCAGTCGAGCATGCGGGCGTGCAGGTAAACGGCGTCGCGCCACCCCCGTCCGAGCCGGCGGAGCAGGCCACGAGAGGCCCGACCCAGCGCGAGCGCTACCGGGCGGGGGCGAGTAGCGCTATCGTTCGCTTTCATGTCAGACGATAGCAGTATCGCCACCCTGGTCGAGCGGATTAAAGGGCGGGCCACCCGCCTGCGCCCCGGCGATGCGTTGCCGTCCACTCGCGCCCTGGTGGACGAGTACCGGGTCAGCCCAGTCACCGTTTCCCGAGCTCTGGCCCTGCTGGTCGCGGAGGGGTTGATCGTGACCCGGCCCGGGGCCGGTACCTACGTGACGGGCCGCCCCAGTCTGCCGCCCACCAACGAGGCGGACCTGGCCTGGCAGGCGGTGCCGCTCTCTGACCGGACGGTGGACACCACCCGCCTGGCCGGCTTGTTACAGCCCCCGCCGGAGGGCGTGATCTCTCTGGCGTCGGGCTATCCCGGCTCCGACCTGGTGCCCACCCGGGCCCTGGCCGCTGCGGTTGGCCGGGTGGCCCGGCGCCGCGACGTCTGGGATCGGCCGCCGACTGCCGGTCTTGTCGGGCTCCGCCAGTGGTTCGCCCGCACGGTGGGCAGGGCGATCGAACCCGATCACGTGGTCATCACCACTGGCGGCCAGGCGGCGCTCTCCACGGCCTTTCGGGCCATCCTGCCGCCCGGCGCCCCCATCCTGGTCGAGTCGCCGACCTACCTGGGGGCGCTCGCCGTGGCCAAGTCCGCCGGTCTGCGACCGGTGCCGGTCCCTGTTGATGGAGGCGGCATCCAGCCCTCCCATCTGGCGTTGGCCTTCGCTGCCACCTCGGCCCGCGCTCTGTACCTTCAGCCCAACTTCCAGAATCCGACCGGCATGACCCTCGCCGAGGACCGGCGAGACCAGGTGCTGAAGATCTGTGCCGACGCCGGAGCCTTTGTGATCGAAGACGACTATGCCCGGTGGTTGTCACACGAAAAGCCGGCGCCGCCGCCGCTGGCGGCCCGGGACACGGCCGGTCGGGTGGTGCTGATCGCATCGCTGACCAAGTCCACCGCGGCCGGCTTCCGTATCGGCGCCCTGATCGGCCGGGGCCCGGTGCTCGAACGACTACGCAGCCTCCGTCTGGTGGATGACTTCTTCGTGGCCCGCCTCGTGCAGGAGGCCGCCCTCGAACTGGTCACCGGTCCGGCGTGGACCCGGCATCTGAAGGCGGTGTCGGCCGCCCTGGCCCTACGCCGCGACACCCTGGCCCGGGCGCTCGCCCGGCACCTGCCCGAATTGCACATGGTCGGGCTTCCGGCCGGGGGCATGCACATCTGGGCCAGGCTTCCCGATGGCCTCGACGACCTGCGGGTCGCAGAGCGGGCCCAGGCCGAGGGAGTCGTCGTGGCCCCGGGCCGCCCCTTCTACGCGGCCGAACCACCCGCCGCCTATCTACGGCTCACCTACGCCGGCACCTCGCAGCCGAGCGACCTCGACGAGGGGGTCCGGCGACTGGCGCGCAGCTTGAGGAGCTAGCCCTCACAACAAGGGGTGGCGCGACCGACCTCCGCCTGGCAGCCTTACAGGCGTGATGACGATGGAGCTTCCTGACGGAGTAGTCGCAGTCGTCAAGCGGGACTGCCCCACGTGTGCAACCGTCGAACCGGTCCTGGCGCAGCTGTCCCGCGCCCTCGGCGACCGGCTGACGGTGTACTCGCAGGACGATCCGAGCTTTCCGGCCGGGGTGGGGGCGGTCCTCGACGACCGCGACCTGGAGGTCTCCTGGCGCCTCGATCTCACGACGGTTCCGACTCTCCTGCACGTGGAACGAGGCCAGGAGAAAGAGCGGATCATCGGTTGGGATCGCTCGCAGTGGGAGTCCTTCACCGGAGTCTCCGGACTCGGCCCCGGGCTGCCGGACTACGGGCCCGGCTGCGGTTCCAGGCATCTCGATCCGGGTGTTCACGACGAGTTGACCGTTCGCTTTCGAGCCGGTGAGCTCCGGTCCCGGCGGGTGCACCTCGGTGTGCTGGAGGATGAGCTCGAGGCCATGTGGGACCGGGGCTGGACCGACGGCTTCCCGGTCGTCCCCCCAACGGAACGACGGGTCCTGGCCATGCTGGATGGCACCAGCCGGGCGTCCGATGAGGTGGTCGCCATCGTTCCCCCGACGTTGGCGCCTGTGACGGTGGAGAAAGTGGCGATCAACGCGGTCATGGCCGGGTGCCGGCCCGAGTACCTGCCTGTGGTGCTGGCGGCAGTCGAGGCGGTGTGCACCGACGAGTTCAATATGCACGGGGTGCTCGCGACCACCTGGTTCGTCGGTCCGGTCCTGGTCGTCAACGGGCCCGTGGCCCGGGCTATCGGGATGAACTCCGGTATCAACGCGCTGGGTCAGGGCAATCGGGCCAACGCCACTATCGGGCGGGCGCTGCAGCTGGTCATCCGCAACGTCGGGGGCGGCCGGCCGGGCGAAGTCGACCGGGCCACGCTCGGAAGCCCTGGCAAATACAGCTTCTGTTTCGCCGAGGACGAGGCCGGCTCTCCGTGGGAGCCCCTGGCGGTCGAGAGAGGCGTCGCGGCGGGGGTGTCGGCGGTGACCGCCTTCGCCGGCTTCGGCCCGCGTGCGGTCGGGGACGAGAGATCCCGGACCCCCGAGTCCCTCGCTCGCTCCCTGGCGTTCGGACTGCGGGGCGGCAACTCCAGGTTCATGTTCGGCTCCGACGCCATGCTGGTGATCTCGCCCGACCACGGCCGGCTCTTCCGCGAAGCCGGCTGGTCGCGTGCCCGGCTGCGCCAGGAGCTGGCGGACTTGCTGACGTTGCCTGCCGGCGAGCTGCTCCGGAAAGTGGGCGCCATCGACGAGGGCGCCGCTCCCGGGCCAGCCGGCGAGCGCCTCCCGAATCCCCGCGACGGGGGACTGCTGCTGGCGTACGCCGGCGGCCCCGCCGGGCTGTTCTCGGCCATCATCGAGGGCTGGCTCAGCGGCCCACGCGGTAGTGTGCCGGTAACCAGGGAGGTGGTTCTGTGACGACCATTCTCGATCCGACCGCAGAGATCGAACCCGTGGCGCGGAGCCGCCAGCCGCGCCCGGCGAGCCTCGACGGGCTCACGATCGGCCTGCTCGATATCAGCAAGCCGCGTGGCGACGTGTTCCTGGACCGCCTCGACGAACTGTTGACCAAGAGAGGTTGGCGGGTGCGCCGGTTCGCCAAGCCGACCTTCACCAAGCCGGCGCCCATCGACCTCCGGCAGGAGATCGCCATGCAGTGCGATGTGGTGATCGAGGCGCTCGCCGATTGAGGCAGTTGTACGTCGTGCAGTGTGCACGACATCACTGATCTCGAGAGTCGGGGCCTCCCGGGCGTGTTCGTGGCGTCGAGAGAGTTCGTCACGGGCGCCGAGTCCCAATCGGCGGCTCTCGGCTTTCCGGCCGCATCGGTATTCGTCGACCACCCCATCCAGGATCGCCGCGACGACGAGATGCGGGCGCTGGCCGACGCCGCCTTCGAGCAGTTGCTCGCCGCCCTGGTCGCCCAGGCCTAGGTCCGTCCTCAAACGGGCGGAGCGGTGCGGTTCCGACCCCTGACCTGAAATCTGGCGACCCGAGCCCGCCTTGCCGTACCCCGGGAGGGAGTGACCCGCGGGGCAGGCGCGGTCCCAAATCGGAGGGAGCGCGGTCCCGACCATGCTCGGATAGGTTCGTTCGTGGGGCCGGCGGCATTCTTCCGACACCCGGCCGGAGGCCGGTCTTGCGGCTGATGGGCCATACCTTTTGCTGGCGCGAACGGTGCCCGTTTCCGGGCTCTCCCAAGCTTTACTGGCGCGATCTGTGCCCACTTGAACCGTGGGGCGCGCCAGTAAAGCTCTGGGTACCCCCGGTTTGGGCCCAATTCGCGCCAGAAAGCGGTCACCGGCGGTGGCGGGCTCGATGGCGGAGGTGGACGGGAATCGAACCCGCCGCTGTGGGATCGCCACAGCCAACCGCTTTGAAGGCGGCGGAGCCCACCAGGCGCTCGGACACCTCCGCCGGCGAGCCTAGCGGGCCCGGCCCGTCCCTCGCCTCCGGAGCCTCGCCGCGCCGACCGGTGGCCCGCCCGGGTCCTCCTGGCGCTCGACCGGTCGCCCGACCCCCCCTCCTCCCGGCGCCGACCGGTCACCGCGCCGAGCTCTCACCCCCCGGCAGGCGGACCCCTACCCGAGCTCGACGGCCGGGTCTCCGTCGAGCACCTCGCCCACTTCCCACCAGCCAGAGGCGCAGAGCGTGGGGGCCTGGTCGGGGCCGACCGCCGCCAGCAGGCCCCCTGACGTCTGCGGGTCGATGGCCAGGGCGGCGAGCGGGTCCGAGACCTCGATTCGCAGCCGGCCGTCGAGGTAGGCCCGGTTGCGGGCGTCCCCCCCGGTCCGGGCGCCGGCGTCGGCCGCGCCCCAGGCGCCCGGGTAGAGGGGCGCGTCCGCCAGGTGGAAACGCACCGTCACCCCGCTCCGCTCGGCGATCTCCCAGCCATGGCCGGCGAGACCGAACCCGGTGACATCGGTGACCGCGTGCACGGGGTAGCCTCCGTCGTCCGCCACCAGCTTGTGCAGCTGATCGGCGGCGCGGGCGTTGAGGGTACGCATGACGGCCACCGTCGCGGCCTTGTCGCCGGCTGACCCACCCGCCAGGACGATCCCCGATCCGATGGGCTTGGATAGCACCAGCCGGTCGCCCGGCCGGGCCCCGGCCTTGGTCCAGAGCCGGTCCGGGTGGGCGATCCCCTGAACCGCAAGCCCGAAGATGGGCTCGGCGGAGCGAATGGTGTGCCCGCCGGCAACGGTACCGCCCGCCTCCCCAACCACCTTGGCTGCGGCCTCGAAGATGGCGGCAATGGCATCCGGCGGGAAGTCCTCCGGGAAGGCGGCGATATTGAGCGCCAGCACAACGCGGCCACCCATGGCGAATACGTCGCTGCACGCGTTGGCGGCCGCGATGGCACCGAAATCGGCCGGGTCGTCGACGAGTGGGGGGAAGAAGTCGGTCGTGGACACCAGGGCCGTCTCCGGGCCGAGCCGGTAAACGGCCGCGTCGTCAAAGGGGGCCAGCCCGAGCAGCAGATCCGGATCGGTAGAGCCGGCCAGATCGGCGATGAGGGCGGTGAGCGGCGCCCCTCCCCATTTCGCCGCGCAGCCTCCACATGTGGTCCATTCAGTGAGCTTCACGGACATCTACCTTTCCTGTCAGTGGTCGCGTCGTCAACCGCCGGCCCTCCCTGTCACGGCCGCCGGATCAGCCGGGCGCCTGCGACCCTTCGATCGCCGTGCCGGCGAGTGATGCCGGTGGCGTCGAAATGGGTGAGCAGGGGCAGGGCGTACTTTCGCGAGATGCCCAGGGCCTGGCGGGCCTCGGACACGGTGAATCCTTCCGGCTCCGACTTCAGGAGCCGGGCAATCTCCTCGATGGCCTCGTCCACCACCGAGCTGGCCAGCCAGAGCGGCCCGACCTGACAGGCGAGGCCCCGGTGCTCCAGCTCCCGGAGGGCACCTCGGTCCGACAGGGGCAAATCCGGCGGGCTCAAGCGATCGCGCTCCAGGGTGCTCAGAATCCGGGCCGCATGATCACTGAGATCCGCATCGAGTTCGGATTCGGCGAACACCCGATTGTCGACGACCGCCAGCCCCTCCACACCGGCGCCGAGCAGGGCCCGCTCCACGCTGGTAAGGCCGGCCAGGTCGACACCTGCGGACCCGGCTGCCGCGCAGCCGGCCCGGAGCCGTTCCTCGATAGCTGCCGCTCGAGACGGATCGATCACCCAACGACCCGCGGTCGGCGCCACGCGCTGTCCGGTGAGGCGTTCCAGGTGGTCGACGTCAACCCAGCCCCGTTCCCCGACCACCCGCTCGACCGACCGCGACGGGTTGGCCCGGGAGGCAGGCAGCAGTGGCTCGACATCGAGAACAACACCACCCCCCATCAGCTCACCCCGCCCCAGTTCGCGCAGGACGTAGCGATCGCCCGGCAACAGCGGGACCGGAACGGCGCCATGCAGCCACAGGCGAACCAGTCCCTCCTGGCCCGGTTCGATGCCCGGCGCGCCCTGCCGCTGGCCGAGCACCCGGAGCCGCACCGGAAAGTCGCCTGACCCGACGTACATCGCGAACGCGCCCCGGCTGCCGAGCGGGGAGCCGACCGACGCCAGCACCTGAAGCGAGGCGTCCACCGTTCGGGTCAGCTGCCATTGTCCGGGCCGCACCATGGCATGGCCGCGGCCGACCTCCTGGTGGCTCGCGCCGCTGAGATTGACGGCCAGCCGTCGCCCCGGCTCGGCTGATGAAAGGGAGCGGTAATGGCTCTGCAGGCCGCGTACCCGGACCGGACGGCCGGTCGGCGCGATCAGCAGCTCGTCGCCCACCGATACCTGGCCGCCGCCGAGCGTGCCCGTGATGACGGTCCCGGCGCCCCGCACCGGAAAGGATCGGTCGATCCACAGCCGGGGCCGGCCCCGGTCCGCCGCGGCCGAAGTGGCATCGACCAGCCGGTCGAGCGCGGCCCGGAGGGCGTTGACCCCAACGCCGCCGGGCACGTCGACGCCAACGATCTCGGCGGCGGCCAGGAAGGTCCCTTCCAGTCGCTCAGCCACTTCGAGGGTCGCCAGCTCCAGGATCTCGTCATCGACCAGGCCGACTTTGGTCAGGGCCACCAGGCCGCGGGAGAGGCCAAACAGCTCGAGAATCCGCAGATGCTCCTCCGACTGGGCCATCCACCCCTCAGTGGCGGCGACCACAAACAGACACGCGTCGACCTCGCTCACGCCGGCCAGCATGTTCTTGAGGAACCGCCCGTGGCCGGGCACATCGACGAACCCGATCTCCTCGCCGGACGGCAGGGTCGTCGACGCGAAACCAAGGTCGATGGTCATGCCCCGGGTCTTCTCGGCTTCCCAGCGGTCGGGGTCGGTTCCGGTCAGGGCCCAGACCAGCGTCGACTTGCCATGGTCGACGTGTCCGGCCGTGGCGATGACCCTCATCCCGCCAGGGCTTTGGCGAGGAGGGAGTCCTGCTCGGGGAAGACCGTGCGCAGGTCGCAGACCGTCTGCCCGTCGACCACCCGGGCCAGGACCGGGGGGCTGGCGGCGCGGAGATCATCGGTGCGGTCGCCGGGCAGGGCGACTCCGATGGATGGAATGGTGCGGCCAGGCAGGGCGCCGCCGCCCATGACCGACAGGCACGAGATGACCTGACCACATCCGACCGCATCGGCCCGCCGACGCAGGACATCGAGCGGGGTGCTGGCCAGTTGCCACAACGGCACGGTCCATCCGGCGTCGCCCCGCAGGTAGGCCAGCGCCACATCCTGGAGGGACTCCAGCACCAGCCCGCCCGGCCGCAGGGCCCGGGCCAGGGGGTGGCGGCGACACCGCTCGACCAGATCGGCACGACCCGCGATCACACCGCCCTGGGGCCCGCCGAGCAGCTTGTCGCAGCTAAAAGTCACAAGTGCTGCGCCGGCGGCCAGCGTCTGGCGCACCGCCGGTTCGTCGCCCAGCCAGGCGGGCGGCCCGTGCTCGAGCCACGGGCAGTTGGCGTCGAGCAGGCCCGACCCGAGATCCGCCACGACAGGGATCTCCTGGTTTCGGCCGTCCGGGCCGCCTGCACCGCCCCCCGACGCCGCCCCGGGCCGCCCCCCCAACTCGACCAGTTCCGCCACGCTGACCGCCGCCACGAATCCGGTCATCCGGTAGTTGGAGGTGTGAACCTTGAGGAGCAGGGCCGTGTTCTCCCTGAGTGCGCCCCGGTAATCCGACGGTCGGGTCCGGTTGGTCGTACCCACCTCGACCAGCCGGGCACCGGAGGACTCGAGAACATCGGGTATCCGAAACCCCCCGCCGATCTCCACCAGCTCGCCCCGGCTCACAATCACTTCCCGACCAACGGCTAAGGCGGCGAGAACCAGGAAAATCGCCGCCGCCCCGTTGTTGACGACCAGGGCGGCTTCGGCGCCGCCTGCTTTGGCCAGGAACCGGCCGGCGTGGGCCGACCGATCGCCGCGTTGCCCCTGCCCCAGATCGAGCTCCAGGTTGGTGTAGCCCGCCGGGCGCTGCACCGCCAGCGGCGCTCGCCCCATGTTGGTGTGAAGGAGGACCCCGGTGGCATTGATCACCGGCTGGAGTAGCCGCCTTTGCTCGAGGCCGGCTAAGACGTGAGCCCGGGCCGACGCCGAGCCCGGATCGCCGGCCTCGACCGCGGCGGCGATGGCCGAACGGGCCACGTCGACCAGTACGGGCGCCGGCAGGCCGGTCGGCGACATTTGCTGGGCGAGCCAGTTGACCGAGGGCGGCCGATCGGCCGGCGGGGAACGATGGTCCCTCCGGGGCTCGGTCACGCATGCATGCTACGGGCCGGGCCAGAAACTCGACGCCGGAAACTCGCTGACCGAAAAGCCTGGTCGCAGCTCGGGGGTTCTCACCTACCGAGTTTCCGGCGTCCAGATCTCAGGCCGCCCCGATGCGGGCGCGGCGCCGCCCCTTTCCCTACATGGTCCTGGGGTAGTACTCGCCCTCGCCGAGCTGGGCCAGGTCGGAGAAGAAGTCGGAGTCGAACGGCCAGTCGCCCTCCTCACCCTCGACCGGGCCCTGGAAGAATCGCCCGACCGGACCCCCGACCCGTTCTTGACCGACGAGCGACCAGGCCTGGCGCTTGTAGGTCCAGTTGTTGGGCTGCAGCCGGTGAGCCTCGTTGAAGTGCCGGATGGCGCTCGGCCGCGCCCCGGCTCGCCAGAGGTGGTTGGCCAGCTCAAAGTGAGCCGCAGCCGCCGAAACACCGGCATCCCTGGGCTGGGACCGGGCCACGACTTCCGCCGGCGTCAAGGCGAAGCGGCTGGCCGGTCCCCTGGCGACCCAGTCCCGGATGGCATCGGGGTAGGCGTCGCGATCCTGCCCGGAACCCAGGACGTTGCCTTGCGTCGTCGTCTCGCGTGGCGGTGGGGCGGTCGGGGCTCGGCCCATGGCCGGGAGGCTGCGGAAGCCCTCCTGTAACTCGGCGAGCCGGTCACCTTCGCCCACATGCGGCGGCCAACCCGGTTCGGGTGGACGAACGATGACCCCCGCTTCGTCGATCCAGATGACGTTCGGAATGTTGACCACGCCGAACAGGGCATCCATGCGGTGCGCGGTGTCGATGAGCGACGGATGCTCCGGGTGGGCGGCTTCGATATAGCCGCGGGCGGCCTCAGGCCCGCTGAGCTCGAGGCAGACGGTGACGACTTCGAGGCCGCGGGGATGCTGCTCCGCACGCAGTGCCTGCCACCCGGGCAGGTCCCAGGCACAGCCTCAATACGGGGCCCACGACACGAGCACCACCTTCTGGCCGCGGAGCGAGGACAGCCGGAACTCGTGGCCGTCCAGTTCGGGCAACACCAATTCCGGTGCTTCGGCCGACACCAGGGCCCGTTGGCCGAGGGACTCAGGTCCGAGCGCCCACAGGCCGGCGTCCTCGTCGGCGACGACCGCCATCCGGAGCCGTTCGGTGGTGGCCAGCAGATCGAAGCCCGACGCGCCCAGCGGCACGCAGACGTCGGCCTTGCATGCCCCCTCTGGTTTGATGGTCCAGCCGGTGCCGGCGGCGAACTCGTCAGCGGTTAGGTCCAGATGATCGACCAGCACGTCCTGGAGGCTACCGGTTTACCCGGTGCGACAGCTTCTCCGGGTCGCCGACGCCGGCCGATGCCGCGTCGATGGGGTCCTCGCGGGGGGCCGTGCTCGCTCGGCGGGCTGCGACGACCTCCGGGGCCGGCGACCCCTGCGGGCGCTCTCTGGCCGCCGCCCCCGCGGCCGCCGCCCGCGGCCGCCGCCTCTGCCACCGCCGCCTCTGCCACCGCCGCCTCTGCCACCGCCCCCGCGGCCTCTACCCCAACCTGGGCCGCATCGCCGTGGTGGTACTTCCCACCCCGCATCCACGAGGCCGCGGCCGCCACCAGGCAGGCCACCACGGCGAACGTGAACGCCTCGGACAGGCCGGAATGGAACGGCGCCGAGATCAGGTGGGGGAAGAAGCTCCGGCCGGTCAGGTAGCTAACCCGGTCGGGTGGCAGCGACGTCAGCGACGAGCCGAGGAGGGTGCGGATGGGGTTGTAGCCCAGGAAGGCCGCAAACAGGCTGGCGACCGGCGGCAGCGAGGCCGCCTGTCGGGCCGCGTCAGCGGGGACGCCCTGGGCCACCAGCCCGCTGTAGAGGGTGTGCGGCAGCGAGTGGGCCAGGCCCAGGATGATCAGCGTGAAGAACACGCCGATCGACAGCACCTGCGACGAGTTCTGGAACGTGCTGGTCATGCCGGCCCCGGCCCCCCGCTGATCGGGAGGGAGGCTGTTCATGATGCCGGCGAGATTGGGGGAGGAGAACACACCCATCGCCGTCCCCATCAGCAACAGCAGCAGGGCGAACCAGATGTAGCTGAAGTTGACGGGCAGGGCCTCGAGCAGCCCGAAGCTGAGCGCCGCCAGCAGCATGCCGCCGGTGGCAAAGGGCCGGGCGCCGAGGTGATCGGACAGGATCCCCGACAGCGGTCCTGCGATCAGGAAGCCGATGGTGAGCGGGAGCATGTAGATGCCGGCCCACAGCGGAGTCACCTCGAAGCTGTAGCCATGCTGGGGCAGCCAGATGCCCTGCAGCCAGATGATGAGAATGAACATCAATCCGCCGCGACCGATCGATGCCAGCAGGGTGGCGATGTTGCCGAAGGAGAAGGCCCGGATGCGGAACAACGACAGGTTGAACATGGGCCGCTGCACGTGGCGCTCGATCACCACGAAGCCACCGAGCAGGACCACCCCGCCGATGAGTGCGGCCAGCACCTTCGGGTTGGTCCACCCCATGGTGTGGCCGCCGTAGGGCTCGATCCCGTAAGTAATGCCGACCAGCACGAGCACCAGCCCGACGGCAAAGGTGCCATTGCCCCACCAATCGATGCTGGCCGGATGCCGCTCGGCCCGGTCGCGCAGTTTCAAACGGGCCCAGAGGGTCCCGAATATCCCGAACGGGACCGACACCAGGAACACCAGACGCCACTCGACGGGAGCGAGAATGCCGCCGAGCACCAAACCGATAAACGCCCCGCTGATGGCGGCCACGCTGTTGATCCCGAGAGCCAGGCCCCGCTGGTTCTGCGGGAAGGCGTCGGTGAGGATGGGCGCCGAGTTGGCCAGCAGGAAGGCCCCACCGACCCCCTGGCCCACGCGCATGAGGATCAGCCAGATGGCCCCGGCCGGGCCGTTCATCCAGGTAACCGAGAGCAGGATGGAGAAACTGGTGAAGACGGCGAAACCGAGCGTGTACATGTTGACCCGGCCCAACATGTCGCCGATGCGCCCGAAACTCACGAGCAGCACGGCGGTGCAGACCATGAACCCCATCAGCATCCAGAGCAGGTAACTGGTGTTGGCCGGGAGCAGCGGGTTGAGCGAAATGCCGCGGAAGATGTTCGGCAGGGCGATCAGGATGATCGACGAGTTGATGGTGGCGATCAGCGTCCCGAGGGTGGTATTCGAAAGGGCGATCCATTTGTACCGGTCGGGACGGGTGGCGGCCGTCATGCCGGCGAAAGAGTGTCGGAAGCCCCGAGCGGCGAGTCCAGCTGCGAAAGGAGCATCTCTCCGATCTCCGTCACCTGTTCTCGCTGAAAAGTGGACAGCGGGGCCAGAAACCGCTCCCGGATGACTTCGGCGTAGCGAGGTGCGGCCACCCGCAGCGTCTCGAGTCCTTGATCGGTGAGGACCGCGAACCAGCCGCGCCGGTCCTCGGTGCACAGCTCGCGGCGGACCTGGCCGGCCTGCTCCAGGCGGCCCACGGCATGGGTGATCCGGCTGGCCTGGGATCCGGTGCGCTCGGCCAGGTCGCTCATCCGCAGGGCCCGGTCGGGGGCCTGGTGCAAGAGCCAGAGGATCTCGAAGTAGGTCCTCGGCATGCCGACGTCGCGCTGCAGGTCCCGATCGAACTGTACGAAGAGGGCACGCGCCGAACGGGCCCAGGCCCGGAACACCCGCTGCTCGTCGGGGTCCAGCCAGGAGAAGTCACTCACGTGAATTTACTTTAACACAGGATTATTGCCCACTAAAGTAGATCCCGCGGGAGCACAAAGGCCCGGACCCGGCCGCGGCTGGGTGCCACCTGCGCCCAGGTGTCGATGGCGAACTCGAGGTCGGCCACGGCCGCGGACGGGAACTTCGGGGCCGCCGCCAGTTGGTCGTCGGGTTCGGCCAGCAAATGGGCCAGCTGCTCGATCCCGGGATTGTGGGCGACGACGACCAGGGTCTGCACCTCGGTGGGGACGGCCCGTACCCGGTCGAGCAGAGCGGTGGTGCCCGCCCCGTAGAGCCGGTCCTCAATGAGGACGGGAGCGTCGTCGAATTGCAGCCGCTCCAGGGTCTGGCGGGTCCGGGTCGCCGACGAACAGAGCACCAGGTCGGGGCGCAACCCCGAATCGCGCCAATGCCGGCCCACCCTGTCGGCGGCGTCGCGCCCGCGTCCGTTGAGGGGCCGGTCGTGGTCTGCCAGATCGGGATCGCGCCAGCTGGACTTGGCGTGGCGGACGAGGACCAGACGCTTGGCGGCCATAGCTGCAGCCTGCCAGGGAATACGGCGCCGCCGTCCGGGTTGTCCGAGCCATGAGAGCGGTGGGAGTGGTTTCGTTCGGGGGTCCGGATGCGCTGGAGACGGTCGAGCTGCCTGATCCCGAAGCCGGACCCGGGGAAGTGCGGATCCGGGTCCGCGCCGCCACGGTCAACCCGACCGACACCGGGCTGCGGAGCGGGGCCCGGGCCGCCCAGCTCAAGGAAATTCCTCCGCCGTACGTGCCCGGCATGGACGCGGCCGGCGTGCTCGATCAGATCGGTGAGGGTGTCAGCACCGCCCTGCAGCCGGGCGAGCACGTCATGGCCATCGTGGTGCCCAACGGCTCCCACGGCGCCTATTCGGAACTGCTCGTGGTTCCGGCCGACTCGGTGGCCCGGGTGCCGGCCGGGTCGTCCGACGCCGAGGCTTCGACCCTGCCCATGAACGGCCTGACCGCCCGGATGGCGCTGGACCAATTGGACCTCCACCCCGGCCAGACGCTGGCCGTCACCGGCGCGCCCGGCGCGGTGGGCGGCTATGCCATTGAGCTGGCGAAAGCCGAAGGGCTCCGGGTGGTAGCCGACGCCGCCCCGGCCGACGAGCAGCTGGTCAGGGACCTCGGAGCCGACATCGTGGTGGCCCGGGGCGACGACTTCGCCGATCGGGTGCGCGACGCGGTTCCCGAAGGAGTGGACGGGGTGGTCGACGCCGCTCTCCTTGACCAGCTGGTGGTCCCTGCGGTTCGCGACGGAGGCCGCATCGCGACAGTTCGGGGCTATCGGGGCGAGGAGGAACGAGGCATCACCTTTTACCCCGTGTTCGTTCGGAATTACGCCAAGGAGCAGGCGAAGCTCGACCAGCTGCGCCAGCTCGTCGAGGACGGACGGGTCACCTTGCGGGTGGCCGCGGTCCTTCCCGCCGAGGAGGCGTCGGCGGCCCATCGCCGGCTGGAGGCCGGCGGCACCCGGGGCCGGCTGGTCCTCGAGTTCTAAAAGCCGCCGTACCCGGTTGAACTTGCGCTCGGGTTATTGACTGGTCCAGGCCCCGGACGGCCTGCCAGGCAGGCCGGCCATGCCCGACAAGGTGCCGGTCCGCCTGGGCAGGGTTCAGGAGACGCTGTTCATTCCGCTGGCCGCACGAGCCCGGGAGTCCCGAGAGCGGCGCCCGGTGTTGCGCGATCCAAAGGCCGCCGAGATCGTGGCGTCGGTCGATTTCGACGTGGCCGGCTACCGGCGGGGCTGGGGCGGAGGTGTGACTGTACTGCGGACCGCCACCTTCGATCACTGGGTTCGGCGCTTCCGGTCGCGCCTCCGCTAGGCCGGGTTGCCGGGTTCGGCCTGTGGTCCCCGCACCAGCCGGCCCGGCAGGTCGCCGGTCGGTTGGCCGTCGCGGTAGGTCTCGGTACCGGAAACGATGGTGTGCAGGTAACCGGCCGCTGATTGCAGCAGCCGCTTGCCGCCGGCCGGCAGGTCCTGGGCGATGGTCGGCGGCCCGAGGCGGAGGTGGTCGTGGTCGATGACGTTGAGGTCGGCCTTGTAACCCGGCGCCAGCACGCCGCGGTCGAGGAGGCCCACCGTCTCGGCCGTGGCCCGGCACTGCCGGCGGACCACCCAGGACACGTCGAACCGGCTGCCGCGCCGCCGGTCCCTCGTCCAGAGGGTGAGCAGGGTGGTCGGGAAGCTGGCGTCGCAAATGGTGCCCACGTGGGCGCCGCCGTCGCCGAGGCCGGGGACGCAGTGCGGGTGGGCCAGCAGCTCAGCGGCGGCGTCGAGGTTGCCGTCGGAGAAGTTCAGGGCCGGCAGGTACAGCAGCGTCGTGCCCCCACCGGTGAGGAGCAGATCGTAGAGCAGCTCTTCGGCCGAGCAACCGGCGGCCTGGGCCCGGGCCGCGATGCTGGCGTCGGGCTCCGGCTCGTACTCGGGCGGGTCGCCGAGCTCGAAGATGTGATCGAACGACAGCCGCATCCCGCCCGGCCGCGCTGCCACCTCGGCCAGCACCCGCTCCCGGACCTCGGGCCGGCTCAGCCAGGCCGCCCGTTCGCCAATCGGGAGGTGCTCCAGCTGGCCGTAGGTCTCCGAACCGCGGAGCGGGTTGATGGAGCCCTGGAGGCCAATCAGGAGCCCGATGCCCCGGGCCGCCACCTGCGCTCGCATCTGCAGGCCCTCGCGGTTGGCGGCCTCCAGGGCGTCGAGGGTTCGCCGGTACCCGGTACCGGGGCGGGCCTGCGCCAGCGAAACGGAAAGGGGCCGGCCGGAGACCCGCATCATCTCCATGAGGGTGGTGATCTCGTTCTGGAAGTCAGGGAAATCGGAGACGACCTGCAGCACCCCTTTGCCCGTGTGGCCGATCGCCCGGGCGATGCCCACCAGCTCCTCCCGTGCCGCGGTGAGCGTCGGCGTGGGCTCGCCCCGGCTGGTGCGGTGGTTGAGGGTGCGCGAGGTGGTGAAGCCCAGGGCTCCGGCCTCGATGCCCTCGGCCGCCAGCCGTCCCATTTCGGCGATCTCCGCCGCGGTCGCAGGTTCCCGATCGGCGCCGCGCTGGCCCATGACGTACAGGCGGACCGGCCCGTGGCAGACCTGGGCGGCCAGGTCGATGTCGTGCCGGCGGGACTCCAGGGCGTCGAGGTAGCCGGCGATGCTCTCCCACTCCCAGGTGAGCCCTTCGTGCAGGACCGTGCCGGGCAGGTCCTCCACCCCTTCCATCAGCTCGATCAGCTGGGCCCGGTCGGCCGGCCGCACGGGGGCGAAGCCGACGCCGCAGTTGCCCATCACGACCGTGGTGACACCGTGACTGGCGGACGGCTGGAGGCGCTCGTCCCAGGTCGCCTGTCCGTCGTAGTGGGTGTGGATGTCCACGAAGCCCGGTGTGACCAGCGCCCCGTCGGCGTCGATGGTCCGGGCCGCGGCGCCGGGCCCGCCGTCGATCCGCCCGACCTCAACGACGTGCCCGCCGGTCACGGCCACATCTGCGGTGCGAGGCGGCGCCCCGGTGCCGTCCACCACTGTTCCCCCCTGGATCAGCAGGTCGTAGGGCATTGGCGGCCTCCCTGGATTAACTGGCTGGCGCCGTCCGGCGCGGCACTGGAGAGTGTTGCAGACGTACCCGGACCAGTCCACCACCGGGCTCAGGGCGCCTCCGGCGGTCCCGTGGCCAGCACACCGCGGTCGATCAAACCCTGGATGCGCTCGGGCGGGTAGCCGAGGATCTCGCGCAAGATCGACTCGTTGTGGGCCCCCAGCGCGGCCGTCCCCTGCATCTCGATCTCCGGGGGGTCTTCGAAGTGAATGGGAAAACCCGGGAAGCGCCGCCTGCCGACCTCGGCCTGATCCCATTCCGCCATGAAGCCGCGGGCGGTCAAGTGCTCTCCCTCGACCAGGTCGCGACTGGTCATCACCGCTACCGCCCTCACGCCCGAGCCTTGCAGCTGCGCCATGGCATCGAACTTGTCGCGTTTCACCGTCCAGGCGCGGAGAACCCGATCGATCTCGTCGTGGTGCCGGATGCGCCCCGCCAACGACTCGTAGCGGGTCGATGCCATCTCGCCGCCGAGCACCGCGACCAGGGCCCGCCACTCCTCATCGGATGGCACGCTCACGGCCAACCAGGAGTCCTCGCCGGCACACTCGTACACGCCTTGGGGGGCGGCGTCGGGGGAACGGTTGCCGCGCCGGCGGGGCGCCTGCCCGGTGACCGAGGCCTCGAGGTAGAGCTCGCCGCCCATGCTCGCGTAGGCCTCGAACTGGGAGAAGTCCAGTCCCATACCCACGCCGGTCCGGTCCCGCTGATCGAGCGCAGCCAGAGTCGCGGCCAGGGCGTGCAGAGCCGCGATCGGATCGGCAAACGCCACGCCCATTTTCAACGGCCCCCCATCCTCGTAACCGGTGGCGGAAGCCAGCCCGGAATGAGCTTCGAGCACGGGGCCCAGGGAGACCCGCATCGAATCCGGTCCCGTCAGTCCATATCCCGACATCGAGACCGTGATGATTCTGGGGTTGTACTTCGACAGCTGCTCATAGTCCAGGCCGAGGCTCGCCACTCCTCTCGGGCTGTAATTGTTGAGCACGATGTCGCTGATCCGTACCAGGTCGACAAATACCTCGCGGCCCGGTGTGGTCTTGAGATCGATGCAAAGGCTCTGCTTGTTGCGGTGCATCTTGTTGAAGATGCCCTGCCGGTTCCACGGATGCTCCCCGGGATCGGCATCCGGATAGATTCCTGACCGGAAGATCGGACCCGGGAGCTTCCCCCACTCCCATCCCGCAATGTCTTCGGCCACTACGGCTGGGTCCATTCCGATGTGGCCGGTGCCGCGCGAGGTGGAGCGCTCGATATGGATGACCTCGGCGCCGAAGTCGGCGAGGAATCGGCCCGTCAGCGGGCCGGCCCACGCCACGGAAAACTCGAGCACCCTCACACCGGTTAGGAACATCGGCCGCCCTGCCCTGACCGCCCGATCAAGGCTCTGACCTCGGAGCGGCGGCCAAGCCCAGTTCGGCGAGCACGGTGCCGGTGTGCTGGCCGAGTGACGGGGCGAAGGCGAGGGCGGCGTCACCGGGAGTGTGGAAGGCCCGGGTGGGCATCCGGCCGCGCCCCCCGAAATGCGGCGCCGACGTCCAGAAATTGCGGGCCTTCAGCTGGTCATCGTCGAGCACTTCGGGCACGGGGACGACCGGGCCGGCCGGAACCCGGTGGGCCTGGAGCCTGGCCACCACCTGGTCCACCGTCGTCGCTGCGAACCACGGGGCGATGAGGGCGTCGAGCTCATCGGCGTGGTCGAAGCGGTCGCCTCCGGACCCGAAGCGAGGGTCCGCCAGCAGCTCGGGCATGCCGATGGCGATGCAAAAGCCTTCCCAGTTGGCGCCTCCCGAGACGGCGAGCGATACCCATCCGTCCAGGCAGGCCACCAGATCCATCGGGTGGTAGGACTCGGCCATGTGGTTGCCGGCCCGCCGCTTCACGTAGCCCTGATGGGTGTACAGGGTAAGGGTCCACTGGTGGAGGCTGGCCAGTGCCTCCATGGCGCCGAGGTCGACCAGCTGGCCGCGGCCCGACGACCTCGCTCGTCGAGCCGCGACCAGGCCGGCACTGGCTGCCATCGTGCCGGCGGCGTAGCCGGCCCAGGGTCCTCCCCCCTGGACGGGTTGGCGATCCGGCTGACCGGTCAGGTAGAGCTGGCCGCCCGCGGCTAAATCCAGGAAGTCATTGGACCGGAAGTGGCGGTATGGTCCCGTCAAGCCGAATCCGGATAGCGCCAGGTAGACGATGCGAGGATTGATCGCTTGCATCTCTGCAGACGCCAGTCGCACCCGGTCCGGATCTCCGTCGGAATAATCGATAACGACGTCGCTAATGGACGCCAAGCGGCGCACTGCTTCTTGGCCGTCGGCCGATCCCTCGTCGAGCGCGACACTGCGTTTGTTGCAGTTGAGATATTCGAAGAGGGCACTGCATTCCCCGCCATCAGGTCGGCGCCAGCGGGGCGACCGACGCCGTATCGGGTCACCACTCGGAGGTTCGACTTTCACCACCCGGGCCCCGAGGAGGCCGAGGATCCGACCGCAGTAGGCGCCGGCCACGCTCGACCCTCGCTCGATTACTTTCAGCACGGCACGACCGGCAGGCGGACGATCAGCCGAACGCCTTCACCACGCCGGCCCAGTTGTCCGATATGGAGTTCAGCCGGAGCGGCAGGGCCTTTTGGTAGGCCTCGGACTTGTACCAGTCGTCCACCGCATCCTGGCTCGGGAAGCGCAGGATCACGATCCGGCTCCGGGGATCCCCCTCGTAGGTGATGGCGGCCTCGTCTGCAGCGACGACCTCGGCCGGGCCCAGGCCGCTGCCGCTCGCGGCCGCCAGGTACTCTTTGAGCTGATCCGGGTCGGTGACGTTGTGCACGGCCACGAAGTACACGGCTGCCATCGATAAACCCCACTTTCGTCGGTTGTGGTGGCGACACCCTTGCACGCCCGTCCATCGGGTTCAAGGGCCGGAGGCGGGGCTCAGCACTCAGCCGTGGACGCCGCCGTCGACGACGAACTCCTGTCCGGTGCAGTAGCTGCTGGCGTCGCTGGCCAGGAACAGGGCCATGTTGGCGACGTCGGTCGCGGTACCGATCCGGCCCATCGGCGTTCTCCGCAATGTCCGGGCCCGCTGCTCCTCGTCGACCATGGCCGGAAAGTCCGCGGTCATGGCGGTGGCGATCAGGCCGGGGTGGATGCTGTTCACCCGGATCCCGTGGCGCCCCAACTCCTTGGCCGCCACCTTGGTCATGCCCCGAACCGCCCACTTGGAGGCGGAGTAGGCCATCGACCCAAACGTCCCCTGAAGGCCGGCCACCGAGCTGATATTGATGATCGACCCGCCATGGCCTGCCGCGATCATGGCTTTGCCAGCGGCGCGCATGCCCAGGAAGACACCGGTCTGGTTGATGGAGATCACCTGCTGCCATTCCTCGAGGCTCAGGTTGACGAGCTGGCCTCGCCGGAAGATGCCGGCGTTGTTGACCATCACATCCAGCCGCCCATGGGCCTCGATGACCTCTGCAATCACCGCATCCCACTCCTCCTCGGAGGTGACGTCGAGGTGCATATAGGCAGCGCCGGTTTCCTTCGCCGCCTGACGGCCGTCCTCGTCGAGCACGTCAGCCAGGACCACGGTGGCCCCGGCATCGCGGAACAGGCGGCCCTCTTCCGCTCCCTGCCCCCGGGCTCCACCACTGATCACGGCTACCTTGCCGGCCAGCACGTCGCTGTCACTCATGGCTGAGCTCCTTCCGGTCGTCCTTCTCATCTTGGTCGTCAGGCCTCTCGACCCTATCCAGGCCCGACGCCGGCTCGCTCGATCTCGCTCCATCACCGGTGGCCTCGCCGGTCTCCGGCTGCCCCGGAGCGCGGCCGGCCACCTTGACCGCCCAGATCGGGACCGTCTAGCGTCTCGCCCGTTGCGGCACCGGGGGCCGTTTTTCGGAGCGGCGCGTCGTTCGAGATCGTGTCATGCAGTGTCCGCGCCGGTACCTGGCCACCGGCTGGCAGCAGCGGCCCGTTGAGCAAGCGGAGGTTCGAGTGAGCACGAACAGGATCAGAGAGCGGTGGAGCCGGGACGAGGTCGTCATCGATTGCTGGTTATCGGGATCATCGATGACCCTTGCCGAGTCCATAGGCAAGCTCGGGTACGACTCCGTCGTCATCGACATGCAGCACACCATGGCGGACTTCAAGGACATCGTCGGTTGCCTGATCGCGCTTACCGGGACCGGCACGGCCGCCTTGGTCCGGGTGCCGGGCAACGATTCCTCCATGATCCAGAAGGTCCTCGATGCCGGCGCCGACGGGATCATGTGCCCCATGGTCAACAACCCTGCCGACGCCAAAGCGTTCGTCGGGGCTGTCCGGTATCCCCCTATGGGCGTTCGAAGCAATGGAGCTTTCCGGACCAAAGAGGGACCCCGAGAGTACTTTCATTCCGCCAACGAGACCATCGTGACGCTCGGCCAGATTGAGACCCGCGAAGCCATGGAGAATCTCGACGCCATCGCCGCGACGCCCGGCCTCGATGCCCTGTTCGTCGGCCCGAGCGATCTGTCCATTTCTTACGGCGGAGAGCCAACCATGGATTACACGGATCCGGTGACGGCCGACCGCCACCAGCAGATCATCGATGCCGCCCACCGGGCCGGCAAGAAGGCCGGCATGCTCGCCCTCACCCCGCCTGACGTCCCGCTGGCCATCGGGTGGGGGATGGATTTCATTTCGGTCGGTATGGACTCCATGCTCGCCATCCTGGGCGCCCGGGCCGCCCTGGAGCGGGGTCTGACCGAAACCAAGCAGAAGACCCAGACGTGACCGATACGGCGCGGGAGTACGAGTTCAAGAAGCTGGGCGCCCGGTTGAGCAATTGGGGTCGCTGGGGTGACGACGACCAGCTGGGCACCGTCAACTTCATCACGCCCGCCGTCCGCAAAGCGGCCGCCGGCCTGGTCCGGTCCGGTCGGGTGATCGACCTCGGGATGCCGTTCGGGATGGACGGCCCCCAGTCCGGTCGCGGGCGCTTCAACCCGATCCACACCATGACCATGCTTCCGACCGATCCGCCCCTCTTCCCCGATGGGTTCATCACCGCCGACGACGTGGTGACCATGCCCCTTCAGTGCGCCACCCAGTGGGACAGCCTGGCCCACGTCGGCTACGACGGACTCCTGTACAACAACACGCCCGCGTCGGCCGTGTCGGCCTTCCGGGGGGCGACCCGCAACTCGTTTGACCAGGTCGTCTCGCACATGATCAGCCGTGGAGTGCTCCTGGACATCGCCGGGTTGAAGGGGGTCGACCGGCTGGCGCAAAGCGAGGAGATCACGGCCGACGATCTGGATGCGGCTGCCGCCCGACAGGGCGTGGAGGTGCGTTCGGGGGACGTTCTCTTGTTCCGTACCGGTTGGTATCAGCACTACACCGAGGGGAACCACGCCCTGTACCTCGGATTCGAGTCGGCCGGCTTGGGGATCTCCACCGCCGAGTGGCTGCATGACCACGAAGTGGCGGCGGTGTGCGGCGACAACTTCGCCGTCGAGTGCCTCCCGAGCACCGAGGAGGGGGCGTCGCTTCCTCTCCATATGGTGCTGATCCGGGATCTGGGCATGACGCTGGGCGAGATGTTCAACTTCGAGCAGCTGGCGGCCGACTGCAACCAGGACGGGGCGTGGGAATTCCTGTTCTCTGGAATCGGCCTCAAGGTCACCGCGTCGGTCGGATCGCCGATCACGCCGGTCGTGGTGAAATAACGAGGAGTACGCTTTACCAGCACCAGTCGATCGATGGCGGGGGCCGTCCCCGCCTGGTCCAATCACCGAGGTGGGAAAGCATGAGCACGATGATGTCCACCGTGGAGAAGATGCGGGCCCGCCGGGTCGCCAGAATCCTCAGCTACGAGGATGCGCGGCAGGGCGCCCGCCGGATTCTGCCCCGGGCCGTGTTTGATTACGTCGACGGCGGGGCCGAGGACGAAGCCACCCTGAGGCGCAACGTGGACGCGTTCAAGGAGCTGACGTTTCGGCCCCGCATGGCCGTCCGCAATCCCGAGCCCAATCTGGCGACCACCGTCCTCGGCACCCCGATCTCGATGCCCGTCATGACCGCTCCGTGCGGAGGAATGCGCCTGGTGCACCCTGATGGCGACATCGGCATCGCCAACGCGGCGGCGAAGGCCGGGACCATTGCCGTCGTCTCGTCGGCCTCGTGCTTCACCCTGGAAGAGATCGCCACCACCAGCGCGGCCGGTCCGAAGTGGTTCCAGCTCTACCGGTTCTTCAACGGCGACCTGATGGAGAGCCTGGTTCATCGGGCCCAGGCAGCCGGCTACGAAGCCATGGTGGTCACGGTCGACACGCAGGTGGTCGGAAACCGCGAAAAGGACTTCAAGAACGGCTTCTCCTACAACCTGCGAGTCAACCCCCGGAACGCCCTGCGGTTGGCCCCGCAGATGGTGACCCGTCCGGAGTGGGTGTACGGCTTCGTGCGCGACGGCATGCCGTTCCAGGTGTCCAACACCCTGGGGCCCGACGGCAAGGTCATGTACCTGTCCGCCATGTCTCGGCTGGCAACGGAGACTCAGTCGCCGACGTGGGAGGACATTGCCTGGATCCGGGAAAACTGGAAGGGTCCCATGCTGGTCAAGGGGATCCTCTCGGCTGACGATGCCCGCCGGTCGGAGGATGCCGGTGCCGACGGCGTGGTCGTGTCCAATCACGGCGGTCGCCAGCTGGAGGGGGCGCCGGCCACCATCGAGGTGCTGCCGGAGATCGTCGACGCCGTGGGAGATCGGCTGGAAGTGCTGCTCGACAGTGGCGTCCGCCGTGGCAACGACGTGCTCCGCGCCGTGGCCATCGGAGCCAAGGCCGTGCTGATCGGCCGTCTGGGGGCCATGGGACTTGCCGTGGGCGGCGAGGCCGGTGTCAACCGGATGCTGTCGATCATCCGGGCCGACATCGTCCGCTCCATGCGTTTGCTGGGTGCGTCTTCGATCGGCGAGCTCGACCGCAGCTGGCTGGCCGCCTATGGACCGGAGAAGGCGGCGAGCGCTCCTTAGCTCCCCGACCCGCCGCAACAATTATGCTCCTGCGGCTGACGAGCGTCGCGCAAGGAGTCGCATGACCGTAGAGCTGGTTCCGCGGGAGATTCTGTTCGGCAATCCCGACAAGGCCCTGGGCACCGTGTCACCCGACGGCTCGAGGATTGCCTTTCTGGCCCCCGTCGACGGCGTCCTCAACGTCTGGGTCGGCGACGCCGACGGCGACAACGCCCGGCCGGTGACCGACGACCGCGACCGGGGCATCAGGGCCTACCTCTGGGCTCACGACAACCGGCATCTGCTGTACGTCCAGGACCAGGGAGGGGATGAGAATTGGCGGCTGTACGGCGTTGATCTGCCGACGGGCGAGGTGGCCGACCTGACCCCCTTTGACGGGGTGCAGGCCCAACCGATCCGCCTGTCCCCGCGCCGTCCCAACCAGATGCTCGTCGGGATCAACCGTGAGAACCCCGCCTACCACGACGCCTACCGTCTTGACCTCGACACCGGCCAGCTGGAGCTGGAGCGGGCCAACCCCGGCTTCGGGTCCCCCTGGGGGAGCGCGTGGATTGCGGACGACGACCTCGAGATTCGCGCCGCCGTGCGGCCCACGCCGGATGGCGGCGGGTACGAGCTGTGCGTCCCCGCCGGAGAAGACCGGCCCGCCGGGGAGGAGGACTGGAGGGTGATCCAGACCTTCGACTACGAGGACGCCCTGACCAGCAGCACCCTCGCGGTATCGGGGGATGGCACCGGGCTGTACCTGGTGTCGTCCCGGGGCACCAATACCGGCCGCCTGGTCCGGCTCGACTTCGCCACGGGACAGGAGGAGGTGATCGCCGAGGATCCCGACTACGACGTCGGAGATGTCGTGCTGCACCCCACGACCCACCGACCGCAGATCGTCGGGTTTGAACGTGACCGCCTCGAGCACGTCGTCCTCGATCCCGACGTGGCGGAGGCCTTCGCCGCCGTTCGGGCCATCGGTCCCGGCGAGGTGCACATTCAGAGCAGGGACGACGAGGGGCGGCGCTGGGTGGTCAGCTTCGTCGTCGACGACGGCCCGGCCCGCACCTACCTCTTTGACCGCACCACCGGCTCGGCCCGCTTCCTGTTTGCCAACCGCCAGGACCTGACCAACTATGGCCTGGCCGCCATGGAGCCCTTCTCGTTCCAGAGTCGGGACGGGTTGACCATCCACGGCTACCTCACCTTCCCGCCGGACGCCGACCGCGCCGGGCTGCCGACCGTGCTCAACGTCCACGGGGGGCCCTGGGCTCGCGACGTGTGGGGTTTCAACCCCGAGGCCCAGTGGCTGGCCAACCGGGGCTATCTGTGCGTCCAGGTCAACTTCCGCGGCTCGACCGGCTACGGGAAGAAATTCACCAACGCCGGCGACCGCGAGTGGGGCGCCCGCATGCACGACGATCTGATCGACGCCGTCGACTGGGTGACCGCCCGGGGCTACGCCGACCGCAGCCGGGTGTGCATCTACGGAGGCTCCTACGGTGGCTACGCGGCCCTCGTGGGTGCGACCTTCACCCCGGACGTGTTCTGCTGCGCCGTCGACATCGTCGGTCCCTCCAACTTGAAGACCCTGCTCGAGTCGGTTCCCCCCTACTGGGTCGCGGTCCTGGAGCAGTTCAAGCGCCGGGTCGGCGACCCGACCACCGAGGAGGAGTTCCTGTGGTCCCGCTCGCCGCTGTCGCGGGCCGGCGATATTCGCATCCCGCTCCTCATCGCCCAGGGGGCCAACGACCCCAGGGTCAAACAGGCGGAATCGGAGCAGATCGTGCAGGCCCTCAACGACAAGGGCATCGACCACACCTACCTGCTCTTTCCCGACGAGGGTCACGGCTTTGCCAAGCCGGCGAACCGGCTGAAGTTCTACGCCGCGGCCGAGGCCTTCCTGGCTCAGCATCTGGGGGGAAGAGCCGAGCCGTAGGTGACCGGGCGGGCCGTTGGGGGTACCGTTACCGATATGGCTGCAGCCCACCCCACCCGCGATGAGGTCGCGGCCGCAACGGCGTCGACCGAGGCCACCATGCGCCCCCAATCGGTCCCCGTCAACGTCTACGAGACGCCGGCCGCGTTGGTCGTGCTGGCACCCGTTCCCGCCGTGACCGCCAAGGACGTCACCGTCGAGGTCCGCCCCGGCACCATGCGGTTCTGGGCCCGTCTGCGCAGCGCCGGCCCCCGCGAGTACCTGCTGCACGAGTGGGAGTACGGCTGCTACGAACGCCAGATCGACCTGCCCGCCGGCTTCGGTCGCGGGCTGGAGGCGACCCTCGCCAACGGGCAGCTGGCGGTCCGGGTGTTGCGCGGTGACTACACGGAGGACCTGACCATCCAGCCCCTCGCCGTCTAGGCGGTTCTGTCGGGCCTAGCCGGGGCCGCCCCGGCGGTCGCGGGCGGTCGCGGGCCGTTGTGAGCTGGCCGTCGTGCCCCTACCCCCACCTTTGACCCGCGTCGACGACTTTTGGTCGGTTAAGTACATCTGATGTACTTCAGGCTCCATAAGTGACGCGATTTACCAAAAGTCGAGCAGGCCTGCTGCTTGCCGCGCCGCCCCGGTCGGCCTGCTGACCTCTCTCTGGCTCCGTGCCAGCCCGCCCACGGGGTGCCGGCCCACGGCCCTCGATGTCACACCCTGGGCCTACCATCATGAGCATGGTTCTGGCCGCGCCGACGCCGCTCGTCTTGTCTCCTGACGGCGGCCTGACCGCGCCGCACCCGGACCTGACCGCGCCGCACCCGGACCTGGCCACGTTCCACCCGGCCGTCGCCGCCTGGTTCCTGCGCCGCTTCCCCGAAGGTCCCACCGAGCCACAGGCCCGGGGCTGGCCCTTGATCACCTCCGGGCGGGACACCCTGATCGCCGCGCCGACCGGGTCGGGCAAGACGCTGGCCGGGTTCCTGGTCGCCATCGACGCCCTGTATCGGGCCCACGAAGCCGGCGCCGACGTGGCGGTCGGGGCCCGGGTGGTCTATGTGTCGCCGCTTCGTGCTCTCGCCGTCGACATCGCCGAAAATCTCCAGCGCCCCCTGGCCGAGGTCGCTGCGGTAGCGGCCGAGCTCGGTTTCTCTCCGCCCGACATCCGGGTGGCGGTCCGCACCGGGGACACGACCAGCGCCGAGCGGTCGCTGATGGTCCGCCGGCCGCCGAGCTTCGTGGTGACGACCCCCGAGTCGCTGTACCTGTTGGTGACCAGCGAGCGGGGACGGGAGGCCCTGCGCACCGTCGAGACGGTGATCGTCGACGAGATCCATGCGGTCGCCCGCGACAAGCGGGGGTCCCACCTGACCCTGACCCTCGAGCGGCTCGAGGCGCTCTGCGACCGGCGCCCCCTCCGGATCGGGCTGTCGGCGACGCAGCGTCCGATCGACACTGTCGGCCGGCTGCTCGTCGGGGACCGCGCTCTGCCGGCGGTGGTCGACGTGGGCCATCAGCGGCACGCCGACCTCGCCCTGGAGCTGCCGGATGGCGAGCTGGAAGCGGTTGCGTCCGCCGAGCAGCTCTCGGACGTGCTGGATCGCATCGCCGCCCTGGTCACCGAGCATCGCACCACGCTGGTCTTCGTCAACACCCGGCGGCTGGCTGAGCGGCTGGCCCATCAGCTGGGCGAGCGCCTCGGCGACGACGTGGTCGCCGCCCACCACGGCAGCCTGTCCAAGGACCGGCGTTACCGGGTTGAGTCGCGCCTCCGGGCCGGTCAGCTGCGCGCCCTGGTAGCCACGGCCTCGCTGGAGCTCGGCATCGATATCGGTCCGGTCGAGCTGGTGTGCCAGATCGGCTCGCCTCGCAGCATCGCCACCTTCCTCCAGCGAGTCGGTCGGTCCAACCACAGCCGGTCCGGCACCCCCAAAGGCCGCCTCTACCCCATGACCCGCGACGAGCTGGTGGAGTGCGCCGCTCTCCTGGCCGCGGTGCACGGCGGGCGGCTGGACGCCATTCACCCCCCTCGGCTACCCCTTGACGTTCTGGCCCAGCAGGTCGTGGCCGAGGTGGCGGCCCGGGAATGGCGGACGGACGAGCTGTTCGACCTGGTCCGCCGGGCCGCGCCGTATCGCGACCTGACCCGTGGGCAGTTCGACGAGGTAGTCGACCTGGTCAGCGACGGCATCGAGACGGGGCGGGGGCGCCGCGGTGCCTACCTGCATCACGACGCCATCAACGGTGAGCTCCGCCCCCGCCCGGGGGCCCGGCTGGCCGCCGCCACCTCCGGCGGGGCCATCCCCGAGACCGGTGACTACCGCGTCCTGGCCGATCCGGACGACACCCTGGTCGGGACGGTCAACGAGGACTGGGCGGTGGAGTCCATGGCCGGCGACATCTTCCTCCTCGGCACCCACTCGTGGCAGATCCGCCGGATCGAGCCAGGAGTGGTGCGGGTCCGCGACGCGGGCGACACTCCGCCGACCGTGCCGTTCTGGCTGGGGGAGGCGCCGGCCCGGACCGCCGAGCTGTCCGAGGAAGTGTCGGCCCTGCGCCACCGCATCGACGAGTTTCTTGTTCGCGGAGACCCGGATGGGGCGCGCCAGTGGCTCGTCGAGGTGTGCGGGATCATCGCCGAGGCGGCGGCCATGATCGTCGACTATCTGGCCGTCGGCCGCGCCGCCCTCGGGGCCATGCCGACCCAGGAGTGTCTGGTCCTCGAGCGATTCTTCGACGACACCGGCGGCATGCAGCTGGTCGTGCATTCCCCGTATGGGGGACGGGTCAATCGCGGACTCGGCCTGGCCCTGCGCAAGAAGTTCTGCCGGACCTTCAACTTCGAGTTGCAGGCCGCCGCCACCGATGACGCCGTGGTGCTGTCGCTCGGCCCCCACCACAGCTTTGCCCTCGACGAGGTGCCCCGATACGTCCCGAGCGGGACCGTCACTCAGACCCTCGAACACGCCATCCTCGACGCGCCGATGTTCCAGGCCCGCTGGCGATGGAATCTCAATCGTTCGCTCCTCGTCCTGCGCTTTCGCGGCGGGAAGCGCAACCCGCCGCCGATACAGCGCATGGAATCCGACGACCTGCTGGCGGCGGTGTTCCCTCAGGCCGCGGCCTGCCAGGACAACGCCGTCGGGCCGGTCGAGATCCCCGATCACCTGCTCGTCCGCCAGACGATCGACGACACCCTGCACGAGGCCCTCGACGTCGACGGGCTGCGTCGCCTTCTCGAAGGAATCGAGAGCGGCGCCGTCCAGGTCCACTGCTGCGAGACGACCGAAGCGTCGGTGCTGGCTCACGAGATCATCACCGCCCGGCCATATGCCTTCCTCGACGACGAGGAGTTCCAGAATCGGCGGACCAACGCCGTGCGCTTGCGCCGCGGGCTCCATGTCGATCTCAACTCCATAGGCAGCCTGGATCCCGATGCCATCGAGCAGGTGCACGGCGAGATCGCCCCCACCCTGGCCACCGCCGACGATCTGCATGACCTGTTGTCCTCGCTGGTCGCCATCCCGGCCCGGGAGGACTGGCGCCTCCTGTGGGAAGAGCTGGAGCGACGCGGCCGGTCCCGGGCGTTCCGGCCCGGTGGGGACGAGCTGTGGTGCACGGCCGAGTTGAGCCGGGAGGCCGCGCTGGCCTTCGACGACGATGACTCGGCCGCGGCGCGGATGGTTCGCGGCCACCTCGAGCTCCTGGGCATCACCACCGTCGAGGGTCTGGCCCGGGCCACCACGCTGGCCCCGACCCGGGTCGCCGTGGCCCTGGCCGTCCTGCAGCGCGACGGTTTTGTTCTTCAGGGGCGCTATACCGCCGATGCCGTCGATACGGAGTGGGTGTCACGGCGGCTGCTCGCCCGCATGCACAGCTACTCCCGGCGCTCCAGACGGGAAAGGGTCCAGCCGGCGACCGCACAGGATCTGATGCGCTTCCTCTTTCGCTGGCAGCATGTCGCTCCCGGCACCCAGCTCGCCGGCGACAACGGCCTCACCGCGGTGATCGAGCAGCTGCAGGGCTATGAAGCGGCGGCCGTCTCATGGGAGCCCGAGCTGCTGGCTCGTCGCCTGCACCATTACTCCCCCGGATGGCTCGACGCCCTGTGTCATGGCGGCGAGGTGGCCTGGCTCCGGTTGGCGCCCCGCCCTCGAAGCGAGCTGGACGGTCCGGCGGCCGCGCCGTCGAAAGCGACGCCCATCGCCGTGGTCTTCCGCACGGACCTGCCCTGGTTGCTCGAAGCGGAGCGCGGCGGCACCCCACCCCTGCCGCCCACGGTGGGCGCCACCGCCGAGATCCTCGACAGCCTGGGCCGGTCGGGCGCCTCTTTCGCCGCCGACCTGGCGGCCGCGACCAGGCGCCTGCCTGACGACGTGGAGCGCGGTTTGTGGGATGGCGTGACCCGAGGTCTCATCATGTGCGATGGCTTCGGCGCCATCCGGGCGCGTATTGCGGGCGGCCGCCAGCGCCCCCCGGCCGGCCGGCCCCGTTTGTCGCGCCTCGGCCGGATGCCCCAACCGACGGCCGCGTCGGCCGGGCGGTGGGCTCTCGTTCCCTGCCCTTCCTCCGGCCCGGGCAGCGATCGCGAGGAACTGGCTGAAGCCGTGGCTGAGCAGCTGCTGCGCCGGTGGGGGATCGTGTTCCGCGACCTGGCCGTTCACGACTCGCTCCGGATGCCCTGGCGGGACCTGCAGTGGGCGCTTCGCCGCCTCGAGGACCGGGGCCTGGTCCGGGGCGGGCGCTTTGTGGCCGGGTTCAGCGGCGAGCAATACGCCCTGCCCGAGGCGGCCGAGCAGTTGGCCCACGTTCGCAAGACTCCGCCCAGCGGAGAACGGGTGGCTGTCAACGCCACCGATCCGCTCAATCTGGTCGGACTGATCGTGCCCGGGGATGTGATCCCGGCGGTGCGCACCAACCGGGTCACCTACATCGACGGGATCCCGGCACCTTCGTAGCCGGCCACCGTTCGGGCGGCACATGGCCAGACGGGTCGGGAGCGATGACGGGCGGCCCCGCCGGCCGTTTGTTCGCATCGTCGGGCCAGCATCGGTCAATCCGGTCAGTACACCCCGACCTTGGTGCCGATCGGGGCCAGATTGTCAGCCCAGACCCAGCCCATGGCGTCGTTGCTGACCCGGGCGCAGCCGTGCGAGAGGTCCCGAATCCGGCGATCCACCTGACCCGGGCTTTGTCACCCTTTTGGCGCATGTGGGCGTTGTGCGCCAATCGCCGCCGCAGTCGGCTTCACCCCGGCCGAGCCGAGTGGCGTACCCCGGTCCCCGCCCGACTGTCGACCCGGTCAGGTATGTTCGACCCGGTGCGAGAGACATCGAACGACTGGCGCGGGGGAGTTCGGCCCGCTCTGACCTCCGCCACCTCGGCAGGAACGCCCGCCCGATGACCGGGCGCTACGACGCCTACCCGGGACTGGTCATCGACCACCCGTCCGAGGGGGTGCTGCGCATCACCATGGACGGCCCCGGCCTCAACGCCGTCGGCCCTTCGGTGCATCGCGAACTGGCCGACATCTGGCTGGACGTCGACCGGGATCCTGAGACCCGGGTAGCGGTCCTGCGGGGGGCGGGCAAGGCCTTCTCGGCGGGGGGCTCCTTCGAGTTGCTCGACTCCCTCATGTCGGACTACGCCACCCGCACCCGGGTCATGCGCGAAGCACGCGATCTGGTCTTCAACGTCATCAACTGCTCGAAGCCCATCGTCTCCGCCATCCACGGCCCGGCGGTGGGGGCGGGCCTGGTGGCGGGCATCCTGGCCGACGTGTCGGTGGTGGCCAGCACCGCCCGCATCATCGATGGCCACACCCGGCTGGGGGTCACCGCTGGAGACCATGCCGCCATCTGCTGGCCCTTGTTGTGCGGCATGGCCAAGGCCAAGTACTACCTGCTGACCTGCGAGACGCTGACCGGCGAAGAAGCCGAGCGCATCGGGCTGGTTTCGCTCTGCGTGGATGAGGCAGAAGTGCAGGAGCGGGCGCTGGCGGTCGCAGCCCAGCTGGCCGCCGGTGCTCAATCGGCTATCCGCTGGACCAAGCAGACGCTCAACAACTGGTACCGGGCCCAGGCCGCGGTGCTCGATGCCAGCCTGGCGTACGAGTTCTACGGCTTCGGCGGGCCTGACGCCCGGGAGGGCCTGTCCAGCCATGTCGAGAAGCGGGCCCCCACCTTTGACGGGCCGACGGCGGAGTGAACCCAAGTCGAACCGGGCCTGACCGGGCCTGACCGGTTCTGACCCGGCCTGACCCGGTCTGACGCGTTCGACTTCGCCCGTCGGGCCCGGCGTCACTACGCTCGCAGAGACGGTGACGCCGCCCAGAGCCCTCCGGGTGCTCTGAGCCTGCGTCGGCAACTCCGCCAGCCAGGGAGGGACCAGTTGAATATCGCCATGTTGTTGGAAATGGCCGCCGACGGAATGGGCGACCGGATCGGGGTTGGCCCCCGAGCCTCTGGCCTGACCTATGCGGGCCTGCTCGATCGGTCTCGTCGCGTGGCCACCCTGGTCCGCGATGCCAGGCGTGGAGCGCCTGGGCATGGTGGCGGCCAACTCTCCGGATGTTCCCGCCCTGCTCTTCGGCAGCGCGGTGGCCGGGGTGCCGTTCGCGCCCCTCAATTACCGCCTGGCCGACGATCGCTTGCAGGCCATCTGCGCCCGCATCGCGCCGGCGATCCTTATCGCCGATCCCGGGGCGGCGGCCCGGGTCCGCGGCATTGAGGGCATCTCGGTCGTCACCAATGAGGAGCTGGCCGATCGCCTGGCCGCCCTCGAGCCCGCCGGCGAGGGTTACACCGACCCCGATCAGGTCGCCATCTGGCTGTTCACCAGTGGCACCACCGGCGAGCCCAAAGCTGCCCTCCTCCGCCATCGCCATCTGGTCTCGTATGTGCTGTCGACGATCGACTACATGGCCGCCGACGAGGACGAAGCCACGCTGGTCAGCGTTCCCCCGTATCACATTGCGGCCATGGCGACCATCCTCTCCAGCGTCTACTCGGGGCGGCGCATCATGTATCTCCCCCAGTTCGAGCCCAAGGAGTGGGTGCAGGTCGCCGAGCAGGAGGGGATCACCCACGCCATGGTGGTGCCGACCATGCTCAGCCGTATCCTCGATGCCGCCCAGGAAGCGGGATCCAGCCTGCCGGCCTTGCATCACCTGTCGTACGGAGGCGGCCGCATGCCGGTGCCCATCATCGAGCGGGCCATGAGCCTGCTGCCGCAGGTCGGCTATGTCAATGCCTACGGTCTGACCGAGACCAGTTCCACCGTCGCGGTGCTCGGGCCGGACGAGCATCGGACGGCTTTTGCGAGCGACGACCCCGACGTCCGGGCCCGGTTGGGTTCGGTCGGCCGCCCGCTTCCGACGCTGGAGCTGGAGATCCGCGGCCCCGAGGGGGAGGTCCTGCCTCCGGGTGAGACCGGCGAGATCTACGTGCGTGGCGATCAGATCGCGGGGGAGTACCACGGGCGCAGCGCCCTCGACGCCGAGGGATGGTTCCCGACCAACGACGGCGGCCATGTGGACGAAGCCGGTTTCCTCTTCGTTGAGGGCCGCCTCGACGATGTGATTGTCCGGGGTGGGGAGAATATGTCGCCCGGCGAGATCGAGGACGTCCTCCTGCAGCACCCGGGTGTGGCCGACGCCGCGGTCGTCGGAGTACCCGACGAGGAATGGGGCGAGGTGGTGGCTGCGGCCATCGTGCTCGAGCCGGGGTCCACGGCCGGCCAGGAGGAGCTGCAAACGTGGGTCCGCGACCACCTGCGGTCGTCGCGCATGCCCGCCGTCATCGAGATCCGCGAGGCGTTGCCCTACAACGAGACCGGCAAGCTGCTCCGGCGGGTGCTCAAGGTGGACCTCACAGAGCTGGCCAAGCAGCAGTAGCGGTACCGGGAGCGGCAGCAACAGCAGCGGCGAGGTCCCGGCCCGCCGGTCCGAGCAGGCCGGCCGGCCCGCCCCCGGCGCCACGACCTACCCTCACAGGGGAGACCCCGCACCCCAATGGAGGCGTCCATGGACGAACGCATCCGCATCGGCAGCGCCGACGCCCTGATCGCCAAAGGCCAGCTGACCGGCAAGATCGGGTCGCAGCCCGTGTGCGTGTTCTGGTCCGACGGCCGGGCCTACGCGGTCGACGACCGCTGCCCGCATATGGGCTTTCCCCTCCATCGGGGCACGGTCGAGAACGGCCTGCTCACCTGCCACTGGCACCACGCCCGCTTCGACCTCGAGTCGGGCGGCACTCTCGATCCCTTCGCCGATGACGTGCGCGCCTACCCGGTGGAGCTGGAAGGCAACGACGTCATCGTCGCCGTGGAGGCCGCCGTTGACCGCGTACCTCAGTTGCTGCGTCGCCTCGACGAAGGCCTCGAGCAAGGGCTGACGCTGGTGATGGCCAAGGCCGTCCTCGGCCTGCTCGACGCCCTCGGGCCGGTCGAGGCCGCCTCGGCGACCGTCCGGGCCGGGGTCGACTTCGGGACGCGCTACCGCGGCGCGGGGTGGGGGTCGGGGCTCACGGTGCTGACCGGCATGGCCAACGTCCTCGACGGGCTCGAGGAGGAGGACCGGATTCTGGCCCTGGTACACGGGCTGTCGTTCGTGGCCCGGGACACCCGCGGCCACGCACCGAGGTTCGCCCTGGAGCCACTGCCCGCGGCGCTCCCGGCGGCCCGGCTGGGCAGCTGGTATCGCCGCTTCATCGACACCCGGAGCGGCGATGCGGCCGAGCGCAGCCTGGCCAGCGCGGTCAAAAGCGGACTCGGGCCCGAGGGGCTCACCGCCATCATGGGCGCGGCCGCCACCGACCACGTGTTCCTCGACGGCGGTCACACCATCGACTTCACCAGCAAGGCTTTCGAGGTGCTCGATCACGTGGGCTGGGCCCACGCCGATCAGGTTCTGCCCACGCTGGCCCAGCAGACGGCCGGCGCATCGCGGGCCGAGGAGACCGCCGCCTGGCGCCATCCCTATGACCTGGCCGGCCTCCTCGGCCGGGCCGCCGCCGAGCTCCCCGGTCGCCTCGCCGCGGCCGGACCGCGCACCTTCGCGGGGGACGACGACGTCGACAGCCTGGCCTGGGTGATCCTCGGCGACGACCCGGCCGAGATCATCGTCGCCCTCGACCGGGCCGTGGCCACCGGCGCAACGGTGGAGGAACTGGCCCGGGCCGTGGCCTACGCCGCCGCCCTGCGGGTGACGCGCTTCCACACCCAAAACGACCACGGCGACTGGGATGTCGTCCATCACGCCTTCACCGCCGCCAACGCCGTGCACCAGCTTCTCGGTCGATCGGCCACTCCGGACCTGGCCCGAGGTGTCTACCAGGGGGCCGGCAAGGTCTTCCTCGACCGCTTCCTCAACGTGCCGGCCGCCCCGCTACCCGGCCGTCATCCCCTGGCGGCGGCGCCCCCGGACCTCGGGGCGCTGCAGGGGTGCTGGGATCAGCAGGACATGGTCGACGAGGCCGGAGCCATCGTGTACCGATGGCTGGCCACGGGCGGGTCGCGGGCCGCGGTGCTGGCGGCCCTGGGCTCGGCGCTGCTCCGCGAGGACGCCGAGTTCCACTGGTTCCAGATGTACGAGGCGGCCGTCCGGCAGTCGCTGGCCTGGCCGGAGGGCTCCGAGCCGGTCGGCCTCATCCTGGCCGGGGCCGCCCGCTTCCTGGCCGCCCACACGCCGACCCGGCGGGAGCTGCCGCAGGTGGTGCGCATCGCGGCCCGGCTGCGCCGCGGCGAGCCCCTCTACGAGGTGGCCGCGGACTGACCGCAGCCATTACCACGGCACCGATGGCGGGGGAGCGTCGAAGCCGGCGATGACCTCTCCGAACGCTTCGAGGGCGCCAGGGGTGAAAATGTCGGGCAGGGCGACAATGGCCGTCTCGACGCCCGCGGCCGCGTACTGGCGATACCGCCCGATCTGGTCCTCGACGGTTCCGGCGCCCCACCGGTCCGCAGCCTGTTCCGGGGGCAGGCCAAAAGGCCGCAGGCGTTCGATGGCCGCGGCCACCTCCCGACGCGAGCCGGCGACCACCGCATTGGACAGGTGGGTCACCCGTACCTCGGCCGGGTTGCGGCCGGCGTCGGCGCAGTGTCTGACCAGAATGGCGCGCTTGCGGGCCACGGTCTCCGGGTCGCCGAACAGATTGCAGGCGTCGGCGTGGCGGGCGGCCAGCCGGAGCGTGGCGGTTGGCCCCGACCCGCCGACCAGGATGGGGAGGTGCTCCTGCCGCGGACGGGGGTAGCAGATGGTCTCGGCCACCTTGACGGTCCGGCCGGAGAAGGGGGGCGATCCCGGGCCCCACATCACCGGCAGCAGCCGCAGCGTGTCCTCGAGGAGGGCGTACCGGTCGGCCGTGGCCGGGAAGGGCCAGCCGTAGAGCCGGTGCTCCCACTCCCACCAGGCCAGGCCCAGCCCGCAAATGGCCCGGCCGCCGCTCAGGACGTCCAGGGTGGCGACGATCTTGGCCAGGTGGGCCGGGTTGCGGAGGGTGACGCCGGTGACGAGGGTGCCGAGCCGGATGGTGCGGGTGCGGGCGGCCAGCCACGCCAGGGTGGTCCAGCTCTCGGGCAGGTCTTCCCAGCGTCGGCCGACCTGCGGGATCTGCACCATGTGATCCATGACCCAGAGGCTGGTGAAGCCCACCGCCTCGGCGATGGTGGCGGCCTCAGCGACGCGGTCCGCCAGCGGGCCGCCGTCCGGGTCGCCCGCAAACGACGACAGCTGCAGGCCGAAACGCAGGCGGGTCCGCGGGGCGCGGCCCGGCTCCAGCATCTCGGATGGGACCACATCGACCGGCTCGGGGGCGAGGACGCCGTCGAAGCCTTCACCGGTGAGGTCGGCGGCGGCCTGATCCCGGGCCTTCAGCTGGGCGGCCAGGACCGCGGCCGGCAGGGGCCGGGCCCGGCTGCGATTGCGGGTCCGGCACACGTCAGGCGGGGTGTCGAAGACCACCGCGTGGGCGGTGGTCCGGTGGCGGTGGGCCAGGTCGAGGTACCGGGCCCGTCGGTCCCGATCGAGCCCAAGAGTGTCGACCACGGTGAGCAGACCCCGGGCCAGCCGGCGCTCGACGATCAGGTCCAGCACGTCGAAGGCGTCGGTGCCGGCCCGCTGGTCCTGTTCGGAGACGCCGACCGCGGCCCGCAGCGCATCCGAGGACACGATCTGCTCCGGTCGGAAGTTCTGGGCGGCCCAGTACGACTTGCCGGCTCCCGACGGCCCGACCAGGACGACCAGAGCGGAGGGGGGCAGGCGCATGGCGAGATTCTGGCTCACGTTTTGCCGGGCGCCGCCGTTTACTGAGGGTGTCCATGCCGCCCCTTCCCCCCTTTGAGCAGGTCGTTGCCGAACAGGGACCGGTGGTGCTGCGCGTCTGCCGGGCCCTCCTGGCGCCGGCCGACGCCGAGGACGCCTGGTCCGAGACGTTTCTGGCCGCCCTGCGGGCCTATCCGCGCCTCCGCCCCGACAGCAACGTTCAGGGGTGGCTGGTCACCATCGCCCACCGCAAGGCGGTCGACCGGATCCGGGTCATGGCCCGGGCCCCGGTGCCGGTGCCCGAGATCGAGGGCCCAGAGTTGTCCGGGGCGGGGCGGCGGCCGGACCGCCAGCCGGTGGCCGAGCCCGAACGGCCGAGCGACCGGGACCCGCAGCTCTGGGCCGAGTTACAGGCGCTCCCCTTCAAGCAACGGGCCGCGGTGACCTACCACTACCTGGCCGGGATGCCCTACGCCGAGATCGGGCCCCTGCTCGGCAGCAGCGAGGCCGCCGCCCGCCGCAGCGCGGCCGACGGCATCGCCAGCCTGCGCGCCCGCTATCCCCACGACAGAACAGGAACCGCATGATGCCCGCCACCGACCAAACGATCACGAACCGGCTGCTGGCGGCGGTTCCCCCGTGGGACAGCGGCACCGCCGCCCGGCTGCACGGCCGACTGGAGTTGGACGCCGAACGGGTCGGGTCGCTCGACCTGGCCTACCGGACCGTGGACAGCCCGGTGGGGTCCCTGCTGCTGGCCGCCACCCCGTCGGGGCTGGTTCGCGTCGCCTTCGAGCGGGAGGACCACGACGAGGTGCTCGACCACTTGGCCGAGGCCATCAGTCCCCGGATTCTGCGGGCGCCGCTCCGCCTGGACGCCGCCGCCCGGCAACTGGACGAGTATTTCGCCGGCCACCGCCGCCGCTTCGATGTGGACGTTGACCTGAGCCTGGCCCGGGGCTTTCGCCGCACCGTGCTCGATCGCCTCCGCGACATCGGCTACGGCACGACCGCGACGTACGCCACGCTGGCCGCCGCCTCGGGGAGCCCGGGCGCGGTACGGGCGGTCGGGTCCGCCTGTGCCCGGAACCCTGTTCCGCTCGTGGTCCCCTGTCACCGGGTTGTGCGCAGCGACGGTTCTGCCGGCGGCTATCGCGGCGGAACCGAGGCCAAGCAGCTGTTGCTGGCCCTGGAAGCCGGTGCCCCGTGACGGCGGTCCCGATCGCAGCCCGGGTCGACGCGCTGGACTGGCCGACGGTCGCGGCCGAGATGGACCGGCTCGGCTGCGCCTTGACCTCGCCGGTACTCGAACCCGCCGAGTGCGGTCAGGCGGCCGGCTGGTACGAGGACGATCGGCGCTTCCGTGCCACCGTGGACATGGCTCGCCATCGCTTCGGCGAAGGCCAGTACCGCTATTTCGACCACCCCCTGCCCGGACTGGTGGCCGAACTCCGGGCCGCCTGGTGGCCCCACCTGCTGCCGATCGCCCGGGACTGGGCCGGCCGCCTGGGCCGGTCGGCTCCCTGGCCCGACGACCTCGACGAGTGGCTGGATCGGTGCCACGCGGCCGGACAGACCCGGCCCACACCATTGCTGCTGTCTTACCGGCCCGGGGACTGGAACGCCCTGCACCGGGACCTGTACGGCGACCTCATCTTCCCGCTCCAGATCGTGGTCGGCCTCGATGGGCCCGGCGACGACTATGCCGGCGGCGAGTTCGTGGTGGTCGAGCAGCGCCCCCGGGCCCAATCGCGTGCCACCACCACATCGATCGGGCAGGGCCAGGCCCTGGTTTTCACCACCAGCGAGCGACCGGTCCGGTCGGCGCGGGGTTGGTCGGCGGCGCCCATGCGCCACGGGGTGAGCGTGCTGCGAGGCGGGCGGCGCCGGACGCTGGGCCTGATCTTCCACGACTCCAGATGAAGAGGGACGCCACGTGAGCCGGCCCGACTGCAGCTCAGCGATAGCAGTAGGAGTCGGATGAGGCGTCGCCGCCCTCCAGGCGGACCTGGTGGACCCGCAAACCGCGGAAGTCGTCGCCGTGAGGAAAGAACTTTTCGTCGATGCGGAGGCCGCCGCCGCGGTCAGGATCGGTCTCGAGCTTCGCCATCCAGGCGCCGACCCCGTCGGGATAGAACTGGTCGTCCCACGCCCCGTACAGCGAGTTGGTCAGGTAGATGCGCCGGCCGTCGCGGCTGACCTCGACCATCTGGGGTCCCCCCGCGAGTGACTCGCCCGCGGCGGCTGGATGGGCGGCCCGATCGACCAGGCCACCGAGACGCACCGATCCGGTTTGGCGTGGGTGAGCCGGGTCGCTGACGTCAAATTGCTTCAGCTCCCCGGTACCCCAGCACGACACGTAGAGAAACCGGTCGTCGACCGACAGGTTGATATCGGTGACCAGCGGCGGGACCGCCCCGAACGGTTGCAGGGCGGGCGGCAGCGCTTCAGTCGGCGCCGGCTCGGCCGGGATGGTGATCACTTTCTCGGCCTGCCATCCGTCGTCTTCGAGGTGCCACCGCCAGACCGACGCCGAAAGGTCTTCGGTGCTGACCACCACCCCTACGAACCCCCACGTGGCGAAGGGGTCGTGGGAGGGGCGCAGCTCGAGCACCATCTGGTGCTGCTCACCGAGGTCCACTCGCTGCTGATGCCGGCCGGTGGCCAGATCCCAGAAATGCAGGGCGTGCCCGTACTTATGGGCGAGCAGCAGTTCGGGGTTGACCCCGTCCTCGATCATCGACGGCGTGCCCCATTCGCTGGTGATAAGGGTGTTCTGATTCAGGTGCCACCAGGCGTCGTAGGCCAGGTATTGGGGGCCGCGGTCGGTCTCCCAGGCCCGCAGCACCTCGAAGGTGCTGTGGTCGAGCAGGGCGATGCCGCCTGGCCCGTCCGCCCCGTTGCCCCCTCCGAGGCAGGACAGGAAGAGCCCGTCGGGGCCGCAATGGAGGGTGTGCGGGCGGGAGTAGCCGGCCCGGCCGGCGAGCTCCGCGGCGTCGATGAGACGGGCCAGAGTTGGCCGGAGCGGATCGGGTTGGGTGTCGTAGACGTGGATGTTGGAGGACCGCAGGCCGGACAACAGCAGGTAGCGCCGCTGCAGGCCGTCCATGTCGTGGCCGGCGTGGGCCAGGGCGCTGCTGCATGCGTTCCAGCCGAAGTGGTGCAGCTCGTCGCCACGCGTGGTGAGGTCCGTCCAGCCGATCACCTCGCCGTAGCGGTCTGACCCGGGATCGGTGTCGACCACGGTCAGGGCATCGGGACGCTCGGCGCTGCGATCGAAGGCCACCACATAGGCCAGCCGCTCCGGCGGGCCGGCGGCGGCCTCGGCGGCGCTGCGGTAGAACGTCGGGTCCGTCTCGGGCTGCGCAGGCAAGCTCATCCTGGTTCCTTTCCGTCGGGCGTAGGCCGCCGGCGTCGGGCTAGCTGAGCGCCATGGCCGCGTGCAAGGCGATTCCCGTCGCCATGGCCGGCTCGTCGATGACCATGCGGTTGGAGTGATTGGGGGCGGGGCGGGCGATGCCCGCCGGAGCCGCGCCCAGGAACGCCATCGACCCGGGCACCTGCTGGAGGACATAGGACCAGTCCTCGGCTCCCATGACGGGCGAGGGCATGCGGAGCACCCGCTCCGGGCCGATCAGGCTTTGCGCCACCGCGAGCGTGCGATCGGCGGCGCCCGGGTCGTTGACGGTCACCGGATAGTGCCGGTCCTCGATGAGATCGACCTCGGCCCGGCACCCGTGAGCGGCGGCGACATTTTCGGCCACCCGGCGCAGGCCGGCGATGGCCCGCTCCCGCGACCCGTCGGAGACGGAGCGGATGGTGCCGTCGCAGGTCACCGACTCGGGGATGACGTTGAAGGCGGTACCCGCTTCGATCCGGGTCACCGTGACCACGGCCGGGTCGAAGGCCGGGATCCCCCGGGTCACCATGGTTTGCAGGGCGGTCACGATCTCGCAGGCGACAGGAACCGGGTCGGTGGCGTCGTGGGGCATCGAGGCGTGGCCGCCCCGGCCGATCACCTTGATCTGGAACTCGTCGCAGGACGCCAGCATGGTGCCCGGCGCGACACGCCACCAGTCCCGACGTGAGGATCGGGGTGATGTGGATGGCGAAGGCCCGGTCGACGGCGCCGAACGTGCTGAGCAGGCCCTCCGAGAGCATGACCCGGGCTCCGCCGAACCCCTCTTCGCCGGGCTGGAACATCAACACCACTCGCCCGGCCAGTTCGGCCCGGTGTGACGCCAGCAGGCGGGCGGCGCCCACGAGCATGGCCACGTGGGCGTCGTGGCCACAGGCGTGCATCTTGCCCTGGACCGCGGAGGCGAAATCGAGCCCGGTGTCCTCCGGCATCTCCAGGGCGTCCATATCGGCCCGCAGCAGGGTGGTCGGTCCCGGGCGTTCGCCGTCCAGAGTGGCGATCACCGAGGTGGTGCCCACGCCGGTGGTCAACTGCAGGTCGAGGCCGACGAGTGCATCGAGCACGACCTCCTGGGTCACGGGCAGGTCCAGGCCGGTCTCGGGGTGGCGGTGGATGCGCCGGCGCAGTTCGACGGCGTCGTCGACCAGACCGCCCGCTTCGGCGACCAGTGCGGGGTCCAGTTGCGGAATCGGAGCTGTCATCTGTCGCCTCCTCGGTACGCAGCCTGCAGCGTACGCGGGTGGAGGGCCGGGGGAACGGCCGGGTCCGCCACCGGCCCCCGGGTTTCGGCCCGTCGGGGCGAACCGAGCAGCAGCGCCACCAGGCCCGAGAGCGCCGACATGGTCGCCGCGAAAAGCCAGAGGTGATGGAAGTTTGTCAGCGCGGCCCCGGCGGTGGCGGGGGCTCCGAGCACGACGACCAGGATGGCGATCCCGATCGAGCCACCGACCTGGCGGGCCGTCTGATTGACCGCGCTCCCCACTGCGAAACGGTCTCCGGGCAGGCTCGACACCGCCGCCGCGCTCAGGACCGGGAAGGTGAGCCCGATGCCGAGCCCGGTCACGATGGTGGCCGGCAGCCACTCGGTGAGGTAGGCGGGGTGCACGCCGACCCGGGTGGCGTACCAGATCAGGCCGCCGGCCAGCAGGGCCGCCCCGCTGACGAGCACGGCCCGGAATCCGACGCGCGTGGCCAGCTTGCCCGCCGGTCCTGCCACCGCGGCCACCACCAGCGGGCCGGGGGTGATGGCGAGCCCGGCCTTCATGATCGAGTAGTGCCAGACCCCGGTGAGGAAGAGCACATTGCCGAGCAGCATGGCGTAGAAGCCCATGGCGTAGAGGACGACCGCGGCGTTCGCCACGGAAAATGACCGGGCCGAAAACAGGCTCAGGTCCAGGACGGGCTCGGGATGGTGGGCGGAGCGCAGGACGAATGCGGTTGCGAGCACGGGCACCACCACGAAGAGGGCCAGGAGAGGGGCGCTCGTCCAGCCCCAGCTCGGCCCTTCGGAGATCGCCAGCACCAGGGCGGCCAGCGCCCCGATCAGCAGCGCCACCCCGGCCACGTCCGGCCGGGCCCCGCGAACCGCACCGCGCTCCTTGGTCAGGACCCGGCGGCCGACCAGCCAGGCCACCAACCCCACCGGCAGGTTGATGAAGAACGCCCACCGCCAGCCGCCGACCGAGATCAGGGCCGCCCCGAGCGACGGTCCGGTCGCCACTGCGAGGGCGCCCACCCCACCCCAGAGGGCCACGATCTGCGAGCGCCGCTCGGCCGGAAAGGCGCCCAGCAGCAGGCCCACCGAAGAGGGCACCATGGCGGCGGCCCCCACGCCCTGCACGACCCGCCCGGCGATCAGCAGGGCCACCGACGGCGCCAGGGCGCACAGGGCAGAACCAAGGGTGAACACGCCGAGCCCGCCGAAGAAGATCCGACGCCGGCCGAGCCGGTCGGCGGTGCGGCCGGCGGTGACCAGCAGGGCCGCGAACACGATGGTGTAGGCGGTGATGACCCAGGCCAGGGTGGCTCGCGAGTCGTGCGGGAAGGACCGCTGCAGGGCAGGGAAGGCCACGTTGACGATGGAGAGGTCGAGCGAGGCCATGAACGCACCGAGGGCCGTGACGGCGAACACGACTCGCCGACGCCCTCCACCACCCGTGGGTTCTGTCATGCAATGAACAGTAGCGGAAAGAGTTCAATAATGCAACTCACTTCTGGACGCCAACCAGCACCGAGCCTTGACAGAGAACCGGTTGATGGCCGGCGGGGCCGGATCCCCTTTTACGCCACTGCGGTTCCGACCCGGCCGTAGAGGGTGGTCCGCTGAGCGAGCCGCCGGCCGAGCGGCTCCACGATGTCGCGGAAGCCGGCTTCATCGAGGCCCTGACCGTGACTGGCGCCGGCGGCCCGGGAGATGTTCTCGTTGATGAGGGTGCCGCCGAGGTCGTTGACGCCGGCCAGCAGGAGCTGGCGGGCGCCGTCGGGGCCGAGCTTCACCCACGACGCCTGGACGTTGTCGATGAGCCCGCGGTAGGCGATGCGGGCCACCGCATGCATGAGCACCACCTCCCGCCAGGTCGGGCCCCGCCGCGATCGGCGCTGCAGGTAGATCGGGGCGGCCATGTGCACGAACGGCAAGCCGACGAACTCGGTGAAGCCCCCCGTCTCCTTCTGGAGGTCCCGGGTCCGGACGAGGTGGCGGGCCCAGTTGAGGGGCTGCTCGATGGACCCGAACATGATCGTGATGTTGGATCGCAGCCCCACCGAGTGGGCGGTGCGGTGGGCCTCGAGCCACTCCTCGGTGTTGATCTTGTCGGGGCACAGGGTGGCCCGGATTTCGTCGTCGAGGATTTCCGCCGCGGTGCCGGGCAGTGAGCGCAGCCCGGCCGCCATCAGCCGGCGCAGATACGACGCCAGCGGCTCACCCAGGCGGCGGGCCCCCTCAGTCACCTCGAGCGCCGTAAAACCGTGCACGTGAATATCAGGGGCGGCCTCTTTTACCGCTTTGGCGACCTCGATGTAATAGTCACCGTCGAAGTCCGGATGGATGCCTCCCTGGAGACAGACCTCGGTGGCGCCCTTCTCCCAGGCCTCCCGCGTCCGCCCGGCGATGTCCTCCAGGGTGAGCAGGTACGGGCTGCCCCGGAGGTTGAGCGACAGGGGGCCTTTGGAAAACCCGCAGAAACGGCACTTGAAGGTGCAGACGTTGGTGTAGTTGATGTTGCGGTTGCTGACCCAGGTGACGGTGTCGCCCACCGCCGCGGCCCGCAGCTCGTCGGCGAGGCCGGCCACCGCCGCTACTTCCCGGCCCCGGGCCGAGAACAGGGTCACCAGCTCGTCCAGGCCCGGCTCCTGGCCCATCCGCACGCCGCCCAACACCTCGCCGACGGCGCTCCCGGCTCGAGGCGTCCCTGGCAGGATGGTGGGCGGATGCACGTCGGCGCCCGAGTACCACTGCGTGGACCGGCGCCCGACCAGCACCACTTCAGCCCCGTCGCCCACGTTCTTGTACTCGCCGACCTTCTGGGGGAACACCGCTCCCGGATCGTCTCGGGCCAATCCCGACGCATCGCTGCGGTCCATCACCGCGAAGCGCATGCCGTCGTCCAGCCAGCGCTCCGGCCCGGCCACAAACGACGGGTAGATGGTGAGCCGGGGTGCCAGCTCGAAGCCGCGTGCCTCGGTGACCGCCCGCAGCACGTCCAGCGCCGGCCACGGCCGCTCCGGGTTGACGTGATCGGCGGTGATGGGGGAGACGCCGCCCCAGTCGTCGATGCCGGCGTCGAGCAGGGCTCCGAAATCGTCGGACAGGTTGGGCGGAGCCTGGACGTGCACGTCGGGCGGCAGGATGCAGCGGGCCAGGGCGATGGCGTCCAGAAAGTCCTCGGTGGGGCAGGCCGGCGTCCGGTGCATGGCCGTGCCCGCCTTGGGCACGAAGTTCTGGACGATGACCTCCTGGACGTGGCCGTGGCGGCGGTGGCTGGCGGCGATGGCCTCGAGGGCCGTGACCCGGTCGGCCCGGTCCTCGCCGATGCCGACCAGGATGCCGGTCGTAAAGGGGATGCCGAGCCGGCCGGCGGCCTCCAGGGTGGCCAGACGGCGACCCGGGGTCTTGTCCGGTGCGCCCCGGTGGGCGGCCAGGTCTTCGCGGAGGGTCTCGATCATCATCCCCTGGCTGGCGCTGACCGTCCGGAGCTGAGCCAGCTCCTCGGGAAACAGGGCCCCGGCGTTGGCGTGCGGCAAAAGGCCGGTCTCGTCCAGCACCAGGCGGCACATGGCTTCCAGATAGTCCACCGTTGATCCGTAGCCCCGGGCCGCCAGCCACTCGCGAGCCACCGGGTAACGCTCCTCCGGCCGCTCGCCCAGGGTGAACAGCGCCTCGTGGCAGCCCACCGCGGCGCCGTCCCGAGCGATTCCCACCACCTGCTCCGGCGTCAGGTAGGGAGCTTCCAGTCGGGCCGGGGCCTTGGCAAAGGTGCAGTAGCCGCACTTGTCACGGCACAGCATGGTCAGCGGGATGAACACCTTGGGCGAGAAGGTGATCCTCGTCCCATGGGCGAGATCACGGGTCTGCCCGGCTCGGTGGGCAAGCGCGTCGGGAGGGAGCTGGAGCAGTTCGGACGAGGCCTGCGTGAGCAGTCGGGACGAGATCAGCCGATCCGGAGGGGCCATATGACGCGTCACGCTACAGCGAGGGCGGCCGTAGCGGACGGTCCCACCCCTGTGCGGCAGGCTGAGGGCATGAGCACCCCCTCCTCACCCTCTGGCTCGTTTCCCCTCGGCGGCCGTCCGCTGGCGGAGGTCATGCCGCTCGTCGGCCTGCTCGGCATCGAGACTGTTGACGTCAGCCCGGCCGAGGTTCGCCTCCGGCTGCCGTGGTCCTCCCGGATCTGCACCTCGGGCGGAACCATGCACGGCGGCGCCCTGATGGCTCTGGCCGACACCGCCGGCGCCATGGCCGCATCCTTCCATTTGCCCGAGGGGGCCGGGACGACCACGACCGACTCCAACACCCGGTTTCTGAGGGCGGTGCGCCAGGGCCACGTCGAGGCCGTGACGCGGGTGCTGCACGCGGGCCGGACGTTGATCGTGGTGGACACCGAGGTGCGCGACGACGCCGGCCGGCTGGTGGCCCGGACCTCGCAGTCCCAGATCGTGCTGCAGCCCCGGTGAGGCGTCAGGCCGGCCGCCGAGCGCGGTGAGGGGTACTCCACGACTGCAAAGTACGATGCGGCGTTGTGAAGGCCACCGAACGACTTCAGCCCGACCCGACCACCGGGGCGTTCTCGGCTGATGCCAACTGGGCGGGACTGGGGCGAAGCCCGTTCCCCTCGATCGCCGACTACGCCTTTCTGTCGGACTGCGAAACCACCTGTCTGATTGCGCCGAGCGGAGCCGTGGAGTGGATGTGCGTGCCGCGGCCCGACTCGCCGTCGGTCTTCACCGCCCTCCTCGATCGCAGCGCCGGGTCCTTCCGCCTGGGCCCCTACGACGAGATGGTCCCCGCGGCGCGCCGCTACCTGCCGGGCAGCCTGATGATCGAAACGACGTGGCAGACCCGCACCGGCTGGCTGATCGTCCGCGACGCCCTGTGCATGGGCCCGTGGCACAACCTGGCCGAGCGCTCCAAAACCCATCGCCGCTCGCCCACCGACTACGACGCCGAGCACTGCCTGCTGCGAACGGCCAGATGCGTGAGCGGGTCGGTCGACCTGTCCATGACCTGCGACCCCATGTTCGATTACGCCCGCATTCAGCCCGACTGGCAGTACGAAGGGGACGGCTACGGCCAGGTCGTCGCCACCGGTGAGGGCACTCCGATCAAGCTGCGCGTCACCAGCGATCTGCGACCGGGCATCGAGCGCCGCGGCCTCAATGCCCGCACCCGCATGGTCGAGGGGGACTGTCATTTCGTGGCCCTGTCCTGGTCGCCACTGCCGGCGCCGCTCACCTACGACGAGGCCCAGGAGCGAATCCACCGCACGTCCGAGCACTGGCGGCAGTGGATCACCCTGGGCGACTTCCCCGACCATCGCTGGCGCAGCTACCTGCAGCGCAGCGCCCTGACGCTCAAGGGTCTCACCTACGCCCCAACAGGGGCGCTGCTGGCCGCGGCCACCACCAGCCTGCCCGAGACGCCCCAGGGGGAGCGCAACTGGGACTATCGCTACGCCTGGGTCCGGGACTCGACCTTCGCCTTGTGGGGCCTGTACACCCTGGGGTTCGACCGGGAGGCCAACGACTTCTTCTATTTCATCGCTGACGCGTGCCACGACGGGCAGCCCCTGCAGGTCATGTACGGCGTGGGCGGAGAACGGGAATTGGACGAGGAATCGCTGCCGCACCTCTCCGGCTACGAGGGCGCCTGGCCGGTCCGGACCGGCAACGCCGCCTACAAGCAGCAACAGCACGACGTGTGGGGCGCGGTGCTGGACTCCGTCCTCCTGCACGCCCGCTCGCGGTCCCAGTTGCAGGAATCGCTCTGGCCCATCCTCAAACGTCAGGTCGAGACTGCGGCCGAGCACTGGGAGGAGCCCGATCGCGGCATCTGGGAGGTACGCGGCGAGCCGCAGCACTTTGTATCCAGCAAGTTCATGTGCTGGGTGGCGCTCGATCGGGGCGCCCGGCTGGCGCGGATGTACGACGAGCCCATGTACGCGGAGAAGTGGCAGGCCCTGGCGGATCAGATCCACGCCGATATCTGCAAGAACGGCGTGGACCAGCGGGGGGTGTTCGTGCAGCGGTATGGGTCCGACGCCCTCGACGCCTCCTTGCTGCTGCTCCCGCTGCTGCGTTTCCTGCCGCCGGAGGATCCCCGCATCCGGGCCACCGTTCTCGCCATCGCCGACGAGCTGACCCACGAGGGGTTGGTGCTCCGCTATCGGGTCGACGAGACCGACGACGGGTTGCGCGGCGCCGAGGGCACCTTCACCATCTGCTCCTTCTGGCTGGTGTCGGCGCTCATCGAGATCGGCGAGATCGAGCGGGGCCGGCGGCTGTGCGAGCGCCTTCTGTCCTATGCCAGCCCCCTGGAGCTCTACGCCGAGGAGCTCGATCCCCATACCGGCCGGCACCTCGGCAACTTCCCGCAGGCCTTCACCCACCTGGCTCTGGTCAACGCCGTGGTGCACGTCATTCGGGCCGAGGAGCAGACCATGGTGCCACTGACGGTGCACGGCCTCGCCAATGAGGACGTGGCCCTGCCGGCCGGCCCGGGCGGTCAGGACGCCCATTCGGCCTTCGACGCGCCGCTGCCCGAGGCGCCGGAGGCCTGAACCGCGGCCCGACGGGCCGGTTCCGTGGTGGCGGGGAGGCTCGAGCGGCGCTGCAGCCACGGGCGGGCTACAACGGCACCGACTCCGCAACCGGAGTTTGCGGCCGGGCGGCCGGCGTGGCGTCGCGGAGCCCGAGGCGTCGGTGCAGACGGCGCAGCGGGGCGGGCGACCACCAGTTGGCATTCCCCGCCAGTCGCATGAAAGCGGGCACCAGCACGGCCCGGATCAGGGTGGCGTCGATCAAAATGGCCAGTCCGGTCCCCACTCCAAACATCTGGATGAAAGTGACCTTCGACGTCCCGAAGGCAAAGAAGGTCACGGCCATCAGGGCGGCCGCAGTGGTCACGATGCGACCGGTACGGGCCAGGCCCCCGGCCACTGCCTCCGGATTGGGGACCCCCGCATCGTGCAGTTCCTTGATGCGCGACAGGATGAACACCTCGTAGTCCATCGACAGGCCGAAGGCTATGCAGAAGAGCAGCAACGGCATGGTCGTGCTCGTGGGGGTGGGCGTGAAACCCAGCAGCCCGGAAAAATGGCCGTACTGGAAAATCCACACCATGGCCCCGAAGACCGCGCTCAGGCTCAGGAAATTCAGCACCAGGGCCTTGATCGGGAGCACCACACTGCCGGTGAACAGCCACAGGACCACCAGCGTGGTCAGGACGATCAATGCCAGCGCCAGTGGCAACTCGGCCCCGAGGTCGTGTTTCTGGTCGACCAGCATCGCCGCGTTCCCCCCGACGTAGGTGGTGACCGCGCCAGGCCCGTGGAGGGCCCGGACCTGCCGGACGAGCGATTGGGCGGCGCCGCTCTCCGGATCGGCGGAGATGATGGCGGAGAACCAACTGCCGCTGGCGCTCTGGTGGCTCGCCGCCTCGCGGCCCGCCGAGGACACGGGCGCCCCATCTGCCCAGACCCCGGCCGGACCGGTCACCTGCACGACCCCGGGCAGCGACGAGAGCGCGTGGCTGTAGGCCGCCGCTCCGGCCGGATCAAGCGGAGCGTTGGTTACCGCGTCGATGGTGTCGTTGGCATTGAGCGGGAACTGGGTTCGCAGGGCGTCACCCACCTGCCGGGCGGGGGCGCTCGTCGGCAGGACCCGGTCGTCGGGGGTGCCGAAGTGCACGTGGGCGAAAGGGATAGCGAGGATCACCAGGATCGCCACCACCGGAAGTCCGGCCGCGACCGGCCGTCGTATCACGGCGTCGGCCACCCGACGCCAGAACGGTGACTCGGCTTGTCCGAATGCGGGCCGTCGGTTGCGGCCCATCCGCACCGGCAGGGCGTTGACCCGGTAGCCCAGCTGGTGGAGCAAGGCCGGGAGAATGACCAGGGCGCCCAGCGTGGCCACCACGACGACGCTGATGCCGGCGTAGGCAAAGGACCGCAGGAAGTACACGGGGAACACCAGCAGGGCGGCCAGGGCGGCGGCCACCGTCGCCGCCGAGAAAACGATGGTGCGGCCGGCGGTCGCCACACTCCGCTGCACTGCGGCCGCCACGTCCTGGCCGGCCGCCAGTTCCTCCCGGTAGCGGTTGACCATGAGGAGCGAGTAGTCGATGGCCAACCCGAGGCTGAGGGCGGTGGTGAGGTTGAGGGCGTAGATGCTGACGTTGGTCAGACTGGCGACGATCCAGAGCACGGCCAGCGTGGCCACGATCGAGACCAGACCGATGCTGATCGGCAACGCCGCGGCGACCACGCTGCCGAACGCCAGGATGAGCAGGGCCAGGCTGAGCGGGATGGCGATCGACTCCGCCACCGCCAGGTCCCTGGAGACCTGGGCGCCGACGGCGTCGTTGGCGGCTGAGAGGCCGCCGGCTCGAACGGTGACCGGCGCGGTCGGGCCGGCGATGCCGGCGACCTTGGCCACGACCGCGTTGGTGCGGTTCTTGAGCGCCGTGTCGCCCCCGGCGATATGGGCGACGACCAGTGCTTCGGTTCCGGACCGGCTCCGCATGGACTTGCTTCCCGTGGTCCAGTAGGAGCTGACCTGGCTCGCCCCTGGCGAGGCCGCGACCAGGGCGACGATGGACCGACCGGCGGCCGCGACCGCAGGTTGGTCGACGTCACCTGACCGGGCCCGGACCAGAAGGATGAGATTGGGTGAACCGCCGGCGAACTGCCCGTCGAGGCGGTTCTGAGCCAGCTGCGCCGGCGCCTTGGCGCTCACGAAACCAGCCGACTTCAGTTTGGAGGGGGCATGGATCCCGGCTGCGGCGGCGAGCACGATGCCGAGCCCGGTCAGGATGAGTACGAGGCGCGAACGGGTTGTGGCCAAATGGCCCAGGCGATTGAACATCGGGACTCCAGGCTCGGGGAGGGGGGGTACGCCGGTCCGGTAAACCCCATCCTCCGCGCTCGCCGGTGCCCAAGTCAAGATCATTTATCACAGAGCGAGCAGTGCTCTCACTTCGTGTGACTTCGGTCGCTATGGTGGTGCGATCAACCAGACGTCAGCCGCAGTTCGTCAATCGACACCAGAGCGCCGGCGGGATCGCCTGCGCCAGGCCACCGTCGCCGAGATCAAACGCCTGGCTTGGGCTCAAATCGCCGAGTCCGGCGCCCCGGCCCTGTCGTTGCGAGGCATCGCCCGCGACATGGGAATGACGTCGTCGGCTCTGTACCGTTATTTCGCCAGTCGGGATCAGCTCCTCACCGCCCTGGCCCGCGACGGCTTCACGTCGCTCGCCGACGCCCTGGAGGCAACGGAAGCCGGGGCCGCGGAGGGGAAGGAGCCACTCGACGAGCGCTTCTTGCGGACCGTCGGTGCCTACCGGGCCTGGTCGTTGGCGCATCCATCGGAATACGCCCTGATGTTCGGGACCCCGGTACCGGGCCTCGACGTGGATGGCCCGGAGCTGGAGGCGGAGATGATCCGCGGCGTCAACGTGCTCTTCCGGGTCATGATCACGGGAGTGCAGAGCGGCGTCCTCCAGCCGGCCCCGCTGACCGGTCCGGGCGCGGGCAAGGTCCGGGCCAAGCTGCGGCGCTGGCAGGCGCAGGCGCACGAAGGCGAGGTCTTGCCGCCGGCGGCTCTGGCCGCGTGCCTGTTTGCCTGGAACCAGTTGCACGGGGCCATCGCCCTGGAAGTCTTCGGCCATGTGCCGGCGGAGTTGGTCCCTGCTGACGACCTGTTCGACCACCAGATGCGCCAGCTTCTGGTCGCCCTCGGCTGCCCGAAGGCGTAGCGGGGCGTCGCGGGCTGGCCGGTCCGGCCCGGGCGCCGACGAGGTCGCCGGGGGCTAGAGCCAGCCGGCGCGGGCGCCGACGAGGTCGCCGGGGGCTAGAGCCAGCCGGCGCGGGCGCCGACGAGGTCGCCGGGGGCTAGAGCCAGCCGGCGCGGGCGCCGAGCGGGGGAGCCGGTTCGCTGGCCGGCGCAGGCTCGCTGGCCGGCGCAAGATCGCCCGCCCCGCCGGTCGGGCCCGCCTGACCCGCCTCGCCCGCCCCGCTTGCTGCCCGCGCCGCTTCGACCCCGGCCGGAGCCCGGCCCAGTTCGCCGGCCCGCACCCGGCGCAGCAACGTCTCGACGGTGCGAACGATCTCGGGCGCGGCCGCAGCCAGGTCCCGTGCGTCGTCGGGCCCCATCTCGCTGGCGTCGATGTCTGCCCCGGCCAGCAGGTCGGGCAGGTGGGTGAGCTGATCGGCGAGCCACCCCATCGGGTCCTTGGTCAGGGCCGGATCGAACTGGCGCCCCCCCGGTTCCCAGCCGCGGAAATGCGGATGGTGGTGGGTGCGATCGTGGCTGCCGGGATCGCCGGCCACCGTCTCGAACAGGTCGGCCCGCCACACCGGCCGGTCGATCACGATGGGTTGGGCGGCGTAGATGGAGCCCGTCAGCGGCGGGCGCTCCAACAGCCGAACCTCCACGCGCACCCCCCGCTCCGCACCCTCCTGGCCGGGGGACGGATCCGGATCGAGAAAGTACAGATCGCCGGCGACCACGCCCACCCGCTCGAAGCCCCAGGCATGCAGCACGGAAAGCAGGCTAGCGGCCGCCCCGAACCGGCTGCCCACGCCCATTGCTGGGCCGGAGCGTGATATCACCGCACGGTGCGAATCCTGGTCACCAACGACGACGGCATCGACTCGGAGGGCCTCCACGTGCTGGCCCGGGCCATGACGGAGCACGGTGCGGTCACCGTCGTGGCTCCCGACGATGAGTATTCGGGCGCCGGGGCGTCGCTCGGCGCGCTGGACCGGATGCAGCCCGAGGTCCATCGGGTCCAGCTCGCCGGTCTTCCGGACGCCTGGGCGGTCAGCGGTCCACCCGCCCTGTGCGTGATGTTCGCCCGCCTCGGGGCGTTCGGTCCGCCGTTCGACCTGGTGGTCTCCGGCATCAACCCCGGCATCAATGTCGGGCGCTCGGTGTATCACTCCGGGACGGTCGGGGCCGCCCTGACGGCGCGGGTCGGCGGCATCAGCGGCGTGGCCGTGAGTCAGGCGGTCCGGGGGTACGGGGTCGAGGGCCAGGGGTGGGACGAGATGCTCACCGGCCAGCTGTGGGACGCGGCGGCGGCCACGGCGAGCGCGGTGGTGGGCGCCCTGTCCGCCCGGCCCGCCCTGTCCGCCCGGCCCGTTTTGTCCGCTGGACCGGTGGTGGTCAACCTCAACGTCCCCAATCTTCCCGTCGCCGACATGGCGGGCTGGCGGCATACGACCGTCGGACGGGTCCCGCCGCGGGTGATCGCCGAGGCCCGTCTGGAACCGAAGGTGGGCCACCCGGGTAGCTTCCGGGTGGCGATGGAGTGGGGGGCCGCGGTCTCGCTGCCGGAGGGAACCGACGGCGGGGCCGTGGAGCGCGGCCAGGTATCCGTGAGCGTGCTCAGCCGCCTGTGCGACTCCCGGACCGTCGGCCCGAGTCCGGCCGACGAGGCTGCCGAGGCCGCCATCGGCCCCGCCCTCGACTCGCTGCTCGGTTGTGGGTGACGGCGAAGCCTAAGCGGGAAAGGTGGCGATGGCGATCAGCCGGCCGTGACTGTCGGTCAGCCGGGCTCCGGTGATGCCGCCCATACCTACGGGATCGGGTGCGCCCCAGGAGCCGCTGCCATCGACCAGGTCAAAGGACCCGAGCGGGGTGAGGCGCCCGTCGGCGGCGACCAGCTCGCACGTCACCGTGGGCCCCCCCTTCACGTCGTGCACGGTCATCTTCAACCACATCGGGTCGTCGTCGTCGCGGTAGACGTACACCTCGCCGACGTCTCGGCTGCCCTGGTGCAAGGCGGCGTCGGTCAGCAGCCCTTGTGAAGACGGGTTGGCTGAGTGCCCCATGAACCAGCCGATCGAGCCGAACACCAGGGCGACCGCGGCCGCCACTCCAGCCACGGCGGCGAGCAACCGGGCCCGGCGAGTCCGTAGGGGTACCAGCCGCTTCGACCACGGCACCGGAGTGATGTCGCGGACCCGGGCCAGCACTCGCCGGTCGAATCCGAGGGGCGGTTCGGTCCCGGGTACCAGCTCGATGAGACGGGTCGCGACGCTCGACATGGCGTCGACGTCGGCCCGGCACTCGGGGCAGCGCAGGAGATGGGCCGCCAGGGCGCTGCGTTCTTCGGGCTCGAGGATGTCGAGGGCATATTCGGCGGCTACGTCGCGCGCCGTGGCGCAGGTCAGGTTGGTCATGGCCGCGCCGTTTCCGGATCGAGCGCCAGTCGCAGCTTTATCATGGCCGAGCGGATCCTGGTCTTGGCCGTGCCGAGAGGTACACCGTCCGCGGTGGCGATCTCCTGAGCGGTCATCCCGTACACGCCGGCCATCACTACCGCCCGGGCTTGTTCGGCCGGGAGCCCGCCGAGGGCCGACCGCAGCTCATCCGCCGACTCCGAGCCGAGCGAGCGCCGCTCGGGCTCATCGGCACCGGGCCCGAGGAGCCGGATCAGGTCGGTCGGATCTACCGGCGTGGGCTTGCGGGCCCGCACCGCGTCGATAGCCAGGTTGTGGGCGATGGTGGTCAACCAGGTGCGTACCGAGCCTCGGCCCGGATCGAAGCTGGCCGCCCGCCGCCAGGCCCGCTCAAAGGTCTGTTGGGCCACGTCCTCCGCCAGATGGGGGTCGCCCACTACCGCCAGGGCGACACCGAACACGTGACGCTGGAACCTCCGTACAAACGCCAGCCCTACCTCGGGCCCTCCGGTGGCCAGCCCCGCCAGCAGGGCGTCATCCGCCATGCGTTCCGCGGGGAGACCAATGCGGGCCATGATCAATACTACGAGTGAGAACGCTCAATCGATTGAATGGCGAACGGAGTGCGTCCGGCGGGCGAATCGATTGGGAAGCGCCAGACCTCGCCTTCGTCGGGCTGGCCGGCCAGAATCTCGGCGGTGTGCTCACCGGGCCGAGCACCGATCCCGGCACCGGTCCGCTGCTGCTGCTGGCGGTCACCCGGTGGCCGGACTCAGCGACCCGCCGGACAGGCGCGGTGGCCGGAGAAGAGCGCCAGGCGGAGGCTGAACCTCTCCGCTCTCGGGACCTCGACCTCGATCCAGTCGCCGCCCCCGGCCGCGGCCGGGGCGCGGGCCACGCACCCCTGTCCGGACCCCAATTGCCAGTCGGGGCTGTAGCGGACGCGGACGAGGACCGGCCCGGGCGTGGGGGTAGTGACGACGAGCCGGCCACCGTTCTGGTTTAGCAGCCGGGCGGGAGCAGCGACGACGCCCGCACTGCCATCGACCCGGTAGAGGCGCCACTGCGCTGATCGCCAGATCAGATCCAGCCCGGGTACGCCGGCGGCGACCAGACCGGCCTCCCCGGTGCCGGCGAAGTCAAGCGGCGCGTGCGGGAGGGCGACATAGCGGACGCCGTTGTCCACCAGCCACGACCGGTAGGAGGCGGCGGTCAGGCGGCCGGCCCCGCCGTAGAACAGGGGATTGTCCCCCTCATCGAGCTGCCGTTCCCATCCCCGGGCGAGTGGCCAGGCCGGGGCCACATAATCGGCCTCCCAGTGGAATGCGGTGGGGATCACCTCCACCCGGCCCGCCGGCTGGCCGGCCGAGGCGGCCGTGAGCGCCGTGAGCAGGGGGGCGTAGAACGAGCGGTGCGTCGACGGCTGACCGGGATCGCTGGTCATCGCCCCCCAGGCCGGCCCCCACTGGGACAGGACCAGCGGCACCGCTACCAGCGGCAGGACCAGCCGGCGGGTCGCCGGGCCCAGGGGCCAGAGGAGGCCGACGGCCAGCGGAAGAGCCAGGGCGTCCTCCATCCGGCCGATGTTGCCGCCGAGCGGGGACGGGACCAGCACCGACACGGTGGCGACCGCGGCGAAGAGCAGTACGCCGGCGCCCAGGACCCTCCGGGTCCGACCGGCGATCAGCCAGATGCCGGCGGCGATGATCAGCTCCCACAGGTAGTCCGTCACCGGATAGGGCATCGGTCCCTGGCCGGGGAAGAGGATCGCGCTCGCGGCGATCGGCCCCGCCGCGGCCAGGGCGACCGCGATGGCGCCCCACGGCCGGTCGGCGGAGCGGCTGGCCAGGAGCCAGGCGACCATGGCCATGGCCACGAACAGCCCGGCCAGGGGGCTGGTGAGCGCGGTCGCCAGGGCCAACACCGTCGCGGCCGTCCACCGGCGGCGGCTGGCGGCCCAGCCCGCCGCCAGGCCGAGGGCTTCGCCAGCGAGAAACGGCCATTGGCCGATGGCGGCTGATACCACCGTGCTCACCGCGAACACCAGCGCCGCGGGGGTGGCGCCGCGGCCCAGGTGGGCGGTGGCGAGGCGCTCGAAGGCCAGGGCGGCGACGGCGGCGGCCAGCACCGTTACTGTCGCCACCCCGATGGTGGCCGCCACGGGTGGGTAGAGCAGGCTGTAGCTGAGGGCCCAGTGGCCTCCGAACCACTGGCTGTCCCAGAGGGCCAGGCCGTGGGCGCGGAAGGCGGCCACCCGGTAGAGCTGGGCGGGCACGTCGACGCCCCGCCAGCCCAGGCCGATGCCCATCGCGACGCTGGCTGCGGCCAGGAGGGGGACCGCCAGCGGGGTCAACGACCAGCGACGATTTGGACCGGCGGCGGGAAGCCAGGCGGGCCGGCCCGGTTGCCGGGGCGAGGCCGGTGCGGATGAGGCCGTCCAAACCATCGACGCGGCCGGCGACCGACTCATGCTCGGCGACTCAGGCGACGGCGTGGCGGCGCAGGTCGGCCAGGTTGACCCATTCCAGGGCGCGGACATGGGTGGCTTCCAGGATGACGTCGGGCGCCATCCCCGCCTCGAAGGCCTCCTGCCATCGGGGGGCGCAGAGGCACCACCGGTCGCCAGGCTGGAGGCCGCCGAAACCGAGCTGAGGCGTGCTCAGATCGTTGCCGGCCTCCTTGCTGTATTGGAGGAATTCGGCGGTCACCCGGGCGCAGACCACGTGGACGCCGGCGTCATCGGCACCGGTATGGCAGCAGCCGTCGCGGTAGAAGCCGGTCAGCGGGTCAAAGCTGCAGGGCTCGAGCTCACCGCCGAGAACGTTCTTGGGCATGGCTCTATTTGAGCAGTCGCGCCTGACCGGCTGTTCGCATGCCGTCGAATCACCGCGGCGGCGGGCTGCACTACGCTCCGCCCGGAGGTGGAGTAGAGGCGGAAAGCGGGTGACGAGCCGGGTGGATGTCGTCAGGTGGGAGCCTGGTGGTCGTTGCTGTCCACACCTGACTGGGATGTGAGCTTGCGACAGATGGCCAAACTGGGTCCAATTGCGAGGATGAGGCGCCGGCGGAGCCAGCCCCCCGAAGTGATCGATGCCGGACCGGTGGTCCTGCGGCGCAACCGGCCGGCAGACGCCGAAGCGACGGCCCGCGCCATCGGCGAAAGCCTCGAGCATCTCGAGCCGTGGATGCCGTGGGCGGAGCCCCGGGCGGCCACCCGGCAGTCACAGGCGGCGCGTATCGCCGACGTCGAGATGGGATGGCAGCGGGGTACCGATTTCGTGTACGCCATGCGCCGCGCCGACGGGCCCGACGACGAGATCGTCGGGATCATCGGTCTGCACCGGCGGATCGGGCCGCGTGCCGCCGAGATCGGCTACTGGACCCACGTCGACCACTCCGGCCGGGGCTTCATGAGTGCTGCGGCCAGGGCGGTCACCGAAGCCGCCGAGGGCCTCGACGACGTGGACCGCATAGAGATCCACACCGACGAGGCCAACGTACGCAGTGCCGCCATTCCCCGGAAGCTCGGCTACCGGCTCGATCGGATCGATGTGCGCCGACCCGAGGCGCCGGGAGAATCAGGGCGCCTGCAGATCTGGGTCCGCCCATAGTCCCGCCGGCCAACGGCCCTCGTACTGCGCTCTCGCCGGGCTCAGTCCACGATGGCCTGGTACACCAGCTGCTTGAGCTGGGAACGGATCGGGTGGGTACTCGACGGCAGCAACTGGGTGAAGAACATCGTCGTCAGATCCTCTTCCGGGGCCACCCAGAAGGCGGTGCTGTAGGCCCCACCCCATCCGAACTCACCTTTCCCGCAAAGCACCTTGCCCGCTGCGGGATCGGTGACCACCGAGAAGCCCAGGCCGAAGCCGACTCCGTCAAACGTGGTCTCGGCGAACAGCCGCCGGCCGAAGCGCTCCAGGTCGGCGCCACCCGGCAGCTGATTGCGGGCCATGTAGGCGACCGTTCGCGGTGACAACAGCCGGACGCCCTCCAGCTCGCCCCCGCCCCGTAACATCAAGGCGAAACGCTGGTAGTCGCCTGCCGTCCCGACCAGGCCGCCCCCTCCGGATAGCACGGCCGGCCGCTGCAGGGCGGAGCTGCCGTCGGTCGCGACCGCCGGCTGGTCCGCCCCCTCCGGGTTGCGCATGTAGGCCGCGGCCAGACGTTCTGCGGCCGGGCCCGGGGGGGCCCAGAAGGCGGTGTCGGTCATCCCCAGCGGCTCGAAGATCCGGGTCCGGAAGAACTCATCGAGTGACTGGCCGGAGATCACCTCGACCAGTCGTCCGAGCACGTCGGTGGCGACCGAATAGTTGAACTCGCTGCCCGGCTCGAACAGCAAGGGCAGACCGGCCCACACATCGCAGCACCCGGCGAGATCCAGGCCCGGTGGATTACCCCACTCGAAGCCGGCGCTCCGGTAGAGGGCATCGACCGGATGGGCGTAGTGGAACCCGTAGGTCAGCCCCGCGGTGTGGGTGAGCAGGTGCCAGACCCGGATGGGCTCGACCGCCGGCCGGGATTCGGTGGTGGCGAGCGAGCCGCCCCGATAGATCCGCATGTCCTTGAACGACGGGATCCACCGCTCAATCGGGTCCTTGAGTTCGAAGGCCCCTTCCTCGTAGAGCATCATGGCGGCCACGGAGGTAATGGGTTTGGTCATCGAAGCCAAACGCCAGATGGTGTCGACCTCCACCGGCAAAGATTGCTCGCGGTCGCGCATGCCGTACCTGCTCAGATGGACGATCCGCCCCCGCCGGCTCACCGCAATGAGCCACCCGGTCAGGCGTCCGTCGTCGACGTATTGCGAGAAATGCCGGTCGAGACGGGCCAGACGCTCGGCGTCCATGCCGACTTCGGCGGCCTCAACTTCAACCTGGAGTTCGCCCATGGGGCACCGAGCGTAATGGCCCGGGGACCGGCCAGCCCGCACCCGCCCGGCCCCTGCCGACCGTCCTCGCTGCTCAGAGGGCAGACTGTCTGACCATGCGGATCCTCATCGTCGAGGACGAGGTCTCGATGGCCCGCTCGCTGACACGGGGGCTGACCACGGAGGGCTATACCGTGGACGTGGCCCTCGACGGCCAGGACGGGCTCGACCGGGCCACGACCGAGAGCTACGACGCCATCATCCTGGATCTGATGCTGCCCAGGCTCAACGGCTACGCGGTCACCGCCGCCCTGCGGGAGCGCGAGGTCGGGACTCCGGTGTTGATGCTGACCGCGAAGCAGGGCGAGTTCGACCAAACCGAGGCTCTCGACACGGGGGCCGACGACTTCCTGTCCAAGCCGTTCTCTTATCCCGTGCTGCTGGCCCGACTGCGGGCCCTGATTCGCCGGGGCGGGTCATCGCAGGGGGCCGTCCTCAGCCATGGCGACATCCGGCTCGACACCAGGGAGCACCGCTGCTGGCGGGGCGACGAGGAAGTGGGGTTGACCGCTCGGGAGTTCGCCCTGCTCGATTACTTGCTCCACCGATGCGGCGAGCCGGTATCAAAAGCGGACCTGCTCCAGCACGTCTGGGATCCCTCCGATGAGCGCGACGGCAACGTGGTCGAGGTCTACATCGGTTACTTGCGGCGCAAGCTGGACCCGCCGGGCGAGCCATCCTGCATCGACACGGTGCGCAGCGCCGGCTATCGGCTGTCGGGCCGAACGCCGGCCCGGACCGGCAGCAAGGGCGATGGTTAAGGGCATCCGCCACCTGTTCTCCGGCGTGCGAATCCGGGTCACGGCGGCTGCCGTGCTCGCGGTGGCCTGCGCCTTCGGCGTGTCCGCGGCCGTGGTCGAGGTGACGCTGCAGCACGACCGTCACAACGTCCTGATGACCACGGCGAGGGTTCAGGCCCAGGAGGTCAGCGCCCTCAACCAGGCCCTCCGACCGCCCGTCAACCTCCCGCCCACGCCCAACCTGCACTCGGGTCTGGTCCAGGTGCTCTTCGACGGCCGGGTGGTGGGGGTCAGCCACTCCCTGCGTCGCCTGGATCCGCTGTGGCAGCCGGGTGACCCGATGATCCAGGACAATCCCGACGCCAGCATCGGCCCGGGAGGGCATGACGTGCAGATGGTGGCCGTCCCCGTAAAAGTCGGTCCCGATGAGGGCACGGTCGTCGTCCTGGTCTCGCTCGACCAGTACGACCGGACCTTGCTCTCGGTCACCCGCCTGCTCGAGATCGGCTTGCCGATCCTGCTCGCCGTGGTCGGTCTGATCTGCTGGATCATGGTGGGCCGGGCCCTGCGCCGGATCGAGTCGCTGCGCCGGGAGGTGGCGGATGTGGCGCTCCGGCCGGGCGAGCACCGCGTCGCCGAGCCGCACACCGACGATGAGGTGGGCCGCCTGGCCCGGACCCTCAACTCCATGCTCGACCGCCTGGAGGCCTCCTCGGCCCGCGAGCGGCGGTTTTTGGCCGATGCGTCCCACGAGCTGCGCTCTCCGATCGCCAACATCCGGACGGCCGTGGAGGTGGCGCGGCATCGCCCTCATGCCGCCGACTGGCCCCGGGTGGCCGACGAGGTGCTGGTGGAAGACGCCCGGATGACCCGGCTGGTCGAGGAGCTCCTTTTGCTGGCCCGTACGGACGAGGGCCGGCTGGCCCCCGTCGAGCAACCCTGCGATCTGCTGGCGGTGGCCCGGGCCGTGGCCGCCGCCGCCGCCTACCCGGATCCTCCGGTCGTGACCATCACCGGCACCCCGGCTTTTGTGCTCGTGCCGGTCGGATATGTGGAGCGGGTGATCGGCAATCTGGTCGACAACGCTCGCCGGTTTGCCGCCACCCGGGTCGACGTGGTGATACGAGCCCGGGCCAGGACCGCCACCATCGAGGTCCATGACGACGGCCCGGGCGTGCCGGCGGCGGAGCGAGAGCGGATCTTCGAGCGGTTCGTCCGCCTGGACGAGGCGCGCGATCGTGAACATGGCGGGTTCGGTCTCGGCCTGGCCATCGTGGCCGACCTCTGTCAGGCCTATAACGGCAGCATCGAGGTGGGCGACGGCCGTCCGGGCGCGGTCTTTTCCGTCCGGTTCCCGGCGGTGAAGGCCCCGGACCAGCCGGGTGCGCCTGGTTCGGCCCCGCCTCCCGCCGACAGCCGGCTCGAACCGGTCCACCAGTAGCGACCCGGCGGGCAGTAGCGACCCGGCGGGCAGTAGCGACCCGGCGGGCCGCCTCCCCGCCCCCGGCGCTTACGCCGTGTCGATCGCGGCCGCGCCCTCCAGGTCGAGCTCGACGATGCTCACCTGGCGCATCTCGACCTTGCGGACCTTGCCGGTCACGGTCATGGGGAACTCGTCGGCGATGCGCACATACCGGGGGATCTTCTGATGGGCGATCCGTCCCTGGCAGAAGGATCGCAGCGCCGCCGCGTCCAGGGCGGCGGCGCCCGGGCGGAGCCGGATCCAGGCCATGATCTCTTCGCCGTACCGCTCGTCGGGTACCCCGATGACGGCGACGTCTTCGATGTCCGGGTGGGTGTACAGAAATTCTTCGACTTCGCGCGGGTAGATGTTCTCGCCGCCCCGGATCACCAGGTCCTTGATGCGCCCCACGATGTTGACGTAGCCGTCATGGCGCATCACGCCCAGGTCGCCGGTATGCATCCATCGGGCCGGGTCGATGGCCTCGGCGGTCTTCTCGGCCTCGTTCCAGTAGCCGAGCATCACCGAATAGCCCCGGGTGCACAGTTCCCCGGCCTCGCCTACCGGCAACACCCGCCCTGACGAGGGGTCGATCACCTTCACCTCGACGTGGGGCATGACCCGGCCGACGGTTGCCGTGCGCCGCTCCACGTCATCGTCGGCGCGGGTCTGGGTGGACACGGGCGAGGTCTCGGTCATGCCGTAGCAGATGGCCACGCCGGCCATGTGCATCTCGGTCATGACCCGCTTCATCACCTCGACCGGGCATGGCGACCCGGCCATGATCCCGGTGCGGAGTGACGACAGGTCGTAGCCCGCGAACCCGTCGAGGCCGAGCTCGGCGATGAACATGGTCGGCACCCCGTACAGCGAGGTGCACCGCTCACCGGCCACAGCCGCCAGGGTGGCGGCGGGATCGAACAACGGAGCCGGGATGACGATGGTCGCCCCGTGCGTGGTCGCCCCCAGATTCCCCATCACCATGCCGAAACAGTGATAAAAGGGCACGGGCAGGCAGACCCGGTCGGCTTCGGTGTACCCGAGGAGCTCGGCCACGAAGTAGCCGTTATTCAGGATGTTGTGATGCGACAGCGTGGCCCCCTTGGGGAAGCCCGTCGTCCCCGAGGTGTACTGGATGTTGATGGGGTCGTCGAAGGCCAGGGTGGCGCCGATCGCCGCGATGTCCGCCCGGTCCACATCCCGGCCGCCCGCCTCCAGGGCGTCCCAGGAGGGCTCGCCGATGTAGATGACGTCCCTGAGCCCTTCGATCCCCGGCCGGACCTCCTCCACCATGGCCTGATAGTCGCTCGTCTTGTGCCGGGTGGCGCTGATCAGGCAAGCGACGCCGGCCTGGCGCAGCACGTACTCCAGCTCGGTCACCCGGTAGGCGGGATTGACGTTGACCAGGATGGCGCCGATCAGCGCCGTCCCGAACTGCACCGCGACCCACTCGGGGCAGTTGGGGGACCAGATACCAACCCGGTCGCCTTTTTTCACCCCTCGAGCGACCAGACCAGCGGCGACCGACTCGGCCCAGGCCTGCAGGTCGGCGTAGCTCCAGCGCCGTCCTGAGGGCCAATCCACCAGCGCTTCATGGTCCGGGAAGCGGGCGACGGTGCCGGCCAGGTTGGCGCCGATGGTCTCGCCGAGGAGGGGGAGATCCGAGGGGCCGTGCGAATAGGACGACGTCAGGGCCACGGTGGAAACGCTACTTCCCCGGCCCTTTCGGACGTCGGAACCGGGCGCTACCATTCCCGGCACACGGATCGGTATCGGAGCTGCACATGTCTGTACTGACGGTGCCGAGGGGAATAGGGGATCTGAGCCCGGAATGGCTGGGGGCCGCCCTGGTGGAGCGCGCCGACGGCGCCCGGGTCACCGACCTGGTTGCCGTTCCTATCGCCCGCGGCCGGGTCTCAGATTCGGTACGGCTGGTCCCGAGCTGGGACCGGCCCACCGCTGCCCCGCCTTCGGTAGTGGCGAAGGTGCCCTCATCCGACGGGGTGAGCCGGCTCACCGGGTTCACCACCGGGACCTTCGAACGCGAGGCCACCTTCTACACCGACCTGGCCGCCACGGTGGGGATCAGCCGTCCGACCTGCTATTTCGCCCATTACAGCCGGCCGCAGGCGGGGTATGTCGTGCTGCTCGAGGACATGCTGCCGGCCGGGCCCGGCGACCCCCTGGCCGGTTGCTCAGCCCCGGAGGCGGCGGCGGTGATGCCCGAGCTGGCGGCGCTGCACGGTCCCCGCTGGGGCGACGCCGCCCTGCCCGATCTGGGCTGCCTCGAGCAACCGGCCTCGGAATCGGTACGGGCCCGGGCCCAGCTCTGGCCCGGTCTGTTCGGCGGCTTCGTAGATCGGTATGGCGCCGGCCTGGACGGGGAGGTGGTCCGGCTGTGTGAGCAGTTGATGGGCGCCCTGGACCACTATCTGGCCGATCGCCCCGGGCCGTGGACCCTGCTGCACGGCGACCTGCGGCTCGACAACCTGCTCTTCGGTCGGCCCCGGGTGACCGTGGTGGACTGGCACACCGTGAAGATCGGCCCCGGCCTGTCCGATGTGTCGTACTTCATCGGGTCGTCGCTGGTGCCCGAGGTGCGGCGGGACTTCGAGTGCGATCTGGTCCGGGCCTACCACCGGCACCTGCAGTCCGGAGGAGTGGAACTCGCCTGGGACGACTGCTGGCAGGGGTACCGGCGTTACAGCCTGGACGGCCTGGTGATGGCGATCGCGGCCTCGGTCCTGGAGGGGCCGTGGGTGCCTGATGACGAGCTGGCGCTGACCATGATCCGCCGCCACGGGTGCCACGCCCTGGACCTGGGCGCGGCGGAATTCCTGCCCACCTGAGCGCCCGCGCACCCGCGCTGGCCTGAGCAGCAGTCCGCGGGCCGGTGCTGGGGGCCCGGCCCGGGGGCCGGGCGGGGGCCGCGGGCTGTTGGGCGCCGGCCGGCTACTTGTGGCTGGGGCAGTAGGCCGGCTGCGACCGAGGCAGCATGGTGGCCGACAGCTCCGTGGCCCCGGCGGTGAGGGCGTTGATCGCGATCCAGCCGCCGGGTGCCGACGACAGGCAGGCCAACCCCTTGGTCACGGTCCAGAACGCCGTGTACCGGACCCGGAGCGTGATCGGACCGGGCTGGCTGACCGACAGGTTGAGGTGGTCGGGCACGATCGAGGTGAGGGTGGCGGGCCCGCTCACCAGTCCGGGGCTGTCGTTGACCCGCCAGAGCGACCAGTCCGCGGTCGCCCAGACCAGCTGCAATCCCGGGACCTCCCCGGAGGACAGCAGGCGGGCCTCGCGCTGGGCGGCGTAGTCGAGGGGCGCCGAGGGGAGAGCCACCCAGGTGATCCCGTTGGTGTCCAGCCAGTTCTTGAAGGACGCGGGAGTGAGGGCGCCCGTGGTGTAGAAGATGGAGTTATTGGCAACGTCGAGCTGACGCTCCCAGCCGCGAGCCAGGGTCACGTGCGGGGAGGCGACGAAGGCCGCTTCCCAGTGTTCGAGGGTCGGCGGTACCTCGACGCGGATGGGTCCCGGCGCCACCGCGCTGAGCTCGGCGTCCAGGGGCTGGTAGAAGCTCTGGTGCAGCTCGGGATCGGTCGACGGCGAGGTGACGACCGACCCGGTCGGAGCCCACTGCCACACTGCGAAGGGGATGACCAGGGCGACCGCCGCGGCCCGCCAACGGGGACCGAGCTCGATGACCCGGCCGCCGGTCAGCCGGCTGACCAGCCGGGCCGGGCTGAGTCGATCGAGGGCCGGTCCGGGAGCGGTGAGGAAGCAGGCCAGCAGCGGCACTCCGATCGAAGCCGCCAGCCGGGGGGCATTGCCTCCGAGAGGATTGGGCACCAGGAAGGAGAAAAACGTGGCGGCCGCGTACACCAGCGCCCCGAGCCGGACCGCCGGCGTGGTCCGCACCAGCGGGGTCAGCGCGGTCAGGCACAGCAGCTCCGTCACGACCAGGCCCTGCCACGGGAACGGGAACGCCCCCTGACCGGGGAAGAGCAACCCGAGCAGCAGGATCACGCCGAGAATGACTCCGGCCGTGCCCATGAGCCAGCCCCGCCGGCCGGTCGCATAGGCGGCCCAGGCCAGGCAAACCATGGCGAGGAAGGCGGCTGCCAGCGGACTGCAGAGGGCCGCCAGGATCCCGAGCGCCAGGGCCAAAGGACGCCGGCCCCGCTGGAGAGCCACCAGGGCGGCCAGGCCGAGCGCCTCGCCCAACAGGAAGGGCAACTGGCCGATAGCGACCGGCAGCACGGTGGATATGGCGAAATACCAGGTGCCCAGCGGGCGGCTGCCCAGATTGAACGACACCAGCCGGTCGAACGCCCACGTCGCCAGGGCGGCGGCCGCGACGAACGCCACCGGGATGCCCACCACCGCACCGATCGCGGGCGCCAGCACGCTGTAGCCGAGGGGGAAGTTGCCGCCATACCAGCCGGCGTCGAGGAGCATGAGGCCGTGGGCCTTGAACTCCATGACCCGGTAGAACTGGGCCGCCTGATCGACGCCGCGCCAGCCCAACAGCCAGACCACGGAGGCCAGGACCAGGGCCAGCAGTGCGGGTGCGAGACCGTCGGCCTGTTCCCGCCACCAGTTACGGCCCGGAAGGGCGTTGGGGGGAGTGGGGTAGGAAAATGCCATGGGAGATTTGCCCAGCCCTCGAGAGTCTAGTTGTCGGGTGCCCGTAATCGGCGGCTTATACCGATTGGTCACTCCTTGAACCGGCCGCACAGTGGTTGTTGTACCCGTGCAGGGCCGGGCCCGACTCACCTTCCCGGCGGCGGTATGGACTAATGGGTCAAAATACCCAATACGGTGGAAACTCTGTTCGCTTGATGACCGGGCTCGCCCGTACCCTTCACACCCATGTGCGGGCGGTACACCTCCTCATCGGCGCTCTCCGATCTGGCTGACGTGTTCGAGGTCGACGAGGTCCGGACCGATCCCCTGCCCGCCCGCTACAACGTGGCCCCCACTCTGGACGTATATGCGGTTGCCATCCGGGGCCGGACGGACCCGGTGAAAGGTCCCCGCCGGGCCCTCGGAACCTTCCGCTGGGGGCTGGTCCCGTCGTGGGCGAAGGATGCATCGGTTGGCAGCCGGATGATCAACGCCCGGGCTGAGGGAGTCGACCGCAAGCCCGCCTACCGGGCCGCCCTGGAGCGGCGGCGCTGCCTCATCCCGGCCGACGCTTTCTACGAATGGCAGCGGCGTACCCGGAGCGACGGCAGCCCGGCCGGGAGCCTGCCCTACGCCATCCAGCGGCGCGACGGGCAGCCCATGGCCTTCGCCGGGCTCTGGGAAGTGTGGCGCCCACCCGCCGGGTCGGATGCCGCCCCGCTCTTTACTTGCGCCATCGTGACCACGAGCGCCAACGACCTGATGGCCCCCATCCACCCCCGGATGCCGGTCGTGCTCGGGCCCGGAGACTGGGCCACCTGGCTGGACCCGGCCTCAGCGGTGACCGACGTCAAGGGATTGCTGGTGCCGGCCCCGTCCGCCTGGTTCGAGCTCTACCCGGTCAGCACCCTGGTCAACAATGTCCGCAACGACGGCCCCGAGCTCCTCGCCCCCCTGCCCCCGGCGCCGGTCAGAGCTTGACGGCGTCCGGCCAGCCGACGGCCGTCTCGACCCGGCCGAAGACCTCGAGCCCGGCGGCTTCGGGGCTCTGCCGGTTCCACAGCCAGAGGTACAGCCCGGCCGCCGGGCCGCGCACCGCGGTGTCCGCCTTGGCGTGCTCGCGCCGGGTGGCCAGCCCTTCGGCGTCGAAGTCCAGCCACCACTCGCCGGGCGTGTCGGTGGCATGCAGGTGCAGGGTCCCGGTGAGGGCGCCGGAGGCGTCCGCGGCGATGACACGGGGGAGGAAGTCGGCGAGAAACTCGTCGACCCCTTCCACCGCGAGGTCAGGCGCGATCGGATCCACGGGGCCGGAAGCGGCGGCCGTTTGCACATCCCATCGGTGCACCACCGTCTCGAGGGCTTGACGCCGCTGCCACCAGGCCGCCGTGTTGGGCGCGTTCGGCGGAAAGGTCCAGGCCGGGGCGTCGGCATCGCCGGATAGCGCCTCGAGCAGCTCCCCGAGGCGAGTCCGGAACCAGGGGAGCAGGTCCGCGGCGTGCTCGGGGGCGGGGGGTGTCGGCACGTCCCGCCGGTTTACCCGTTCCCCGCCGGCGGCCACCGCGTACCTGGCCCATGCGTACACCCCGCCCAGGTGGGCCACCAGATCGGCCACGTTCCATTCCGGGCAGCTGGGCACCGGCCGGTCAAAGTGTCCCTCTGCGGAGTCGGCGAAAGCCGCCCCCTCGGCGGCCAGGATGGTTGCGTACGGCAGCGCGTCCATGGGGCGAGTCTCGCGCCGGGCGCGAGAGGACGCCTACTCCGGGCTACCCGGGACCGGTGGCTGCCGGGGCCAGCTCGCTATTGCCGGGGCGGCCGGCGGCCGGCGGCCGGCGGCTGGCGGCTGGCGGGCGGCTGGCGGCGACCGGCGGCGATCGGTGGCTGGGCCGGGCTACCCGTCGAGGTCGCCGAGGCGGGGCAGGCTCTTGGCCACGGCCGCGGCAATACCCGGTCCATCCAGCCCGAGCTGGGCGAGGATCAGCTCCGGAGTCCCGTGGGGGATGTAGGCCACCGGGATTCCGAGGATGAGCACCGGTGGGCTGGTCCTCGTCTCGCAAAGGTCGGCGACGGCGTCAGCGATCAACGACCCGGCCCCGCCGGAGCGCACCCCGTCCTCAACGGTCACGATGACGTCGTGACGCCCGGCGTCGGCAATCATGTGGGGGTCGAGCGGCCGGACGACGCGGACATCCCACACCGTGACGTCGTGACCGTCGGCGGCCAGGGTGTCGGCCGCCTCCTCGGCGGCTTCGAGCATCTTTCCGATGGCCAGGATACAAATGGAGCCGGGCGTGGCCGGGTTGCCCCGCCGAACCAGACGGCCGCGAAGACCGGCGCCGACCTGGTCGGGCCTGACGTAGCGGGCCGCGGTCCGGGGCCACCGGATCGAGGCTGGGCCTTTCAGCCCGAGCGCGGTGTCCAGCATGATCGGCACCTCTTGCGCCGAGGAGGGGGCAAAGATGGTCAGGCCCGGGATCCGGAGGCACAGGGCGATGTCCAGCACGCCGTGGTGGCTGGGGCCGTCGGGTCCGGTGATACCGGCCCGGTCCAGGGCGAAGACCACGGGCAACCCGTGGAGTCCGACGTCGAGGTTGGCCTGGTCGAAAGCCCGGCTGAAGAAGGTGGAGTACACGGCGACCACGGGTCGCAGGCCGCCCATGGCCATGCCCGCCGCGGAGGTGACCGCGGTCTGTTCGGCGATCCCGACGTCGAAGAAACGGTCGGGCCAGCGGTCGGCGAAAGGAAGCAGACCGGTCGGGCCCGGCATGGCCGCCGTCAGGGCCACGACGTTGGGATAGCGCTCGCCGACGTCGAGCATGGCTTCGTTGAAGGCCTGGGTGTAGCCCTTGGGCGCCGCCCAGCCCTGTGACGGCCCAACCGCCGGATCGAACACCGGGGCGTCGTGCAGGCACTTCTCGTCGTCGTCTTCCGCCGGCCCGTAGCCCCGACCCTTCTGGGTCACTACATGCACGACGATCGGCCCATTGAACTCCGTCGCCTGCCGCAGGGCCACCTCCATGCGAGCGATGTCATGGCCGTCGATCGGACCGACGTAGCGGACGCCAAGGGCCTCGAAGAACGCCGGCGGCTCGATTACCTCCCGCACCGCCGAGTACAGGCCCTGCAAGCTGGAGTAGGCCAGGTTCCCGACGCCCGGCAGGTCCCGCAGGCCCTCCTCGAACCGGGCGCGCACCGATGTCAGGCCGGGATGCAGGCGAATCTTGGTCAGACTCTCCGACAGCCGGGAGATGGTCGGCGCATAGGAGCGGCCGTTGTCGTTGAGGACCACGACCACCCGGCTGCCGCTGTGCCCGAGGTTGTTGAGCCCTTCGTAGGCCATGCCGCCCGTCATGGACCCGTCGCCGACCACCGCGACCACCCGGCGCTCCGGGCTGCTGCTGCGAGCCACCGCCGCGGCCAGGCCGTGGGCGTAGCTCAGGATGGTCGAGGCGTGGCTGTTTTCCACCCAGTCGTGGACCGACTCCGCCCGGGACGGATAGCCCGACAGGCCGCCGGTTTGCCGCAGGGTGGTGAACATCTCCCGCCGGCCGGTCACGATCTTGTGCACGTACGCCTGGTGACCGGTATCCCAGAGAAGAATGTCCCGGGGCGAGTTGAACACCCGGTGGAGCGCCAGCGTGAGCTCCACCGCACCCAGGTTGGAGCCCAGGTGGCCGCTCGTAGCCGATACCGCCCGGACGATGAAGCCCCGGATCTCCTCGGCCAGAGTGGCGAGCTGGTCGCTGTCGAGCCGGACCAGATCGGCCGGGGAGTTGATCGCCTCCAGCAGCATCGCCTCAGGCTACCCCGCCGCCGCGGACCGGTCGGTGCATCTGGAACCGGAGCCGGCGTCGGGCGGCCGGCGGGCCGCCGGGTCCCGCTGGTCGTCCGGCCTGGGCGCCCGTCCTGCCATCGACCTTTACTGGCGCGAAGAGTGCCCTGATCGGGGTCCTTCGGCCTTTACTGGCGCGATCTGTGCCCACCTAAACCGTGGCGCGCGCCAGTAAAGAAGAGGACCGTCCCGCCGGGGCGTCAGTAGGCGCGGCCGGTGGCGAAGGCCGCCAACTCACCCAGGGCCTGCCGGGCCTCGGCGACCACCGGGAGGATCTGGAGGGCGGCCTCGGACGCCGCGGCCAGGCGTTCGATGGCCGCTTCCACCTGAGCGCGCGCCCCGGAGGCCTCGATCACCGCCCGCAGCTCGAGGACGTCGGCTTCGGAGAGGTGGGGTTGGCCGAGGCGGTCGGCCAGCAGCCGGGCGCCGGCGGCGGAGGCGCCGGCGCCCGCCAGGCTCACGAGCAGGGTGGGCTTGCCCTCCCGCAGGTCGTCGCCGATCGGTTTGCCCGTGAGGGTGGGATCGCCGAAGACGTCGAGCAGGTCGTCGCGCAGCTGGAAAGCCTCGCCGAGCGGCAGCCCGAAGGCAGACAGGGGATCGGCCAGCTCCTCGGCCCGGGCGGGGGCGGCCAGCGCCGCGCCCAGGTGGAGAGGGCGCTCGACGGTGTACTTGGCGGTCTTGTAGCGGCAGATCCGGCGGGCCCGTTCGACCGCGGCCTCCACCGCCGTCGGCGGCGTCGGCCCGGACCCCTCCGCCGGCCCGGACCTTTCCGCCGGCCCGGACCCATCCCGGGGCCCGGACCCCTCCGCCGGTCCGGACCTATCCCGGGGCCCGGACCCCTCCGCCTCCGCCCGCCCGACCGCCATCCGCGCCGCGCCCAGGATGTCGAGGTACTGCCCCACGTTGACCTCGATGCGCACCTCGTCGAATACGGCCCGGGCCGCCGGCGGGGCCCCCGCCAGCAGCCGGTCGCTGTAGGCCAGCGCCAGGTCGCCGAGCAGGATCGCCACCCCCATTCCGAACCGGGTGCTGTCGCCCCGCCACGTCCCCTCCCGGTGGCGCGCCTCATAGGCGACGTGAACAGTGGAGGTGCCGTGGCGCCGGTCGGAATCGTCGATCACGTCGTCGTGGATGAGGGCGGCCGCGTGCAGCATCTCGAGGGCCGCGCCGGCGTCGAGGACCAGCGCGGCCTCGGGATCGCCGCCGGCGCCGACGAACGACCAGTAGCAGAACGCCGGGCGCAGCCGCTTCCCCCCGCCCACCACGGCCGTGCGCAGCGTCGTCGAGAGGGACCCGAAGGTCCGGGTCGATCGCCGCCCACCGTTCGATCTCCGGCAGGAGGAGTTGGTCGAGACGGCGGTCCACCCGCGGGGCCACGGTGGCCAGGGATCCGGGCGCGCCCGGGCCCGGCCGGTCCTTCACAGCGGGGGGCTGTCGGCCAGCGCCTCGCGCGACGCGGCCGCAATAGCTCGCCGGGCGTGCCACCGATCCACGCCGGAAGTCAGCAGGCGCGCCAGCAGGTAAGAGGCGGCGAGCAGAAGCACGCCCGCGATCACATCGGCGATGTAATGGTTGGCCGTCACGATGATGCAGAAGATGGTGGCCGCCGGATAGAGCAGCACCAGGACCTTGCCCCAGAGCGGCCGGATCAATGGAATGAGCGCGATCGCACACCAGGCCGACCAGGCGGTGTGCAGGCTGGGCATAGCCGCGTACTGATTGGAGACGTCGTTGACCGGACCCGACGAGAAATTCCAGAGCCCGCCGACGACCTGCAAGGTGTCGACAAAGCCATAGCCGGGGGGGAGCAGGCGCGGCGGCAGGAGCGGGAAGAACGAGAAGCCGATCAGGGCCAGCCCGGTGGCGATCGCCAGGGTGTTGCGCCACAACCGGTAACGCCAGGGGTACCGGAAGAAGAGCAGCCCGAGTACGCCTGCCGCGGCCACGAAATGGATGGTCCCGTAATAGTCGTCACAGAGACGTATCAGCTCCCGGTACTGCAGGAACCAGTGCTGGATGTTGGCCTCGTGGAACAGCCCCAGGGCTCGCTCGACCCTGATGATCCGGTGGGCGTTGGTGGTGGCCTGCAAGACCGAGACCGGAGTGTCCCCCCGTACGTCTCGCACGACGGTGTACAGGCCGTAGAAGGCCGCGATGAGGAGCACCTCCCGCCACCAGTGGGAACGCTGGACCGGGCGGGTGGCGATGTCGATGTCGGGTACCCCAGGCGACGTCTTCACGGCAGAGTGCATCGCGATTAGAGCCACATTAGTGGTCGCCACCCTGTTTTTAGCGACGCCTTTTTGCTGTCGGGTGTCTAGCGGGCCTTGTCGAGGAATGAAGCCGTGTCCACCAGGACCCGGGTAACCCGGCCGGCCGCGACCAGGCCGCGAGCGTCGTTGACGCTGGTGTTGAAGACCAACCGCCGGCCTTCGCAGCGCTCGAGGGTGGCGGTGGCGATCACCGAGCTGCCTACCGCAATCGGGGCCAGGTGGGTGATCTCGATGCGCAGGCCGACCGTGGTCTCCCCGGGCAGCATCGGTCCGACCGCAGCCACGGACGCCTCCTCGCACAGCTGCACCAGCCGCGGCGTGGCGAGCACCGCCACCTCCCCGGTGGCCAGGGCCAGGGCCGTGTCAGCTTCGGTCACGACCATTTCTGCGTGGCCGCAAGCTCCGACGATGACCGGCACAGCTTCTCACGGTAGGCGGGTACCCTCGATCAATTCCAATATCGCAGCGTCAGTGCAGACGGGAGAACACGTTGATCGACGAATCGGTGGTCGAGAGGGTGCTGGGCGTGGCCTTGCACACCGGAGGCGAATTCGCCGAGGTGTTCGCCGAGGACCGGCGCGCGAGCGCCGCCCGCCTGGACGATGGTCGCGTTGAGGACCTGGCCTCGGGGCGCGACCGGGGCGCCGGGATCCGGGTCGTGGTCGGTGAGACCACCGGGTTCGCCCACACCAGCGACCTGAGCGAGCCGGGCCTGCGAGCCGCGGCGGAGGCGGCCGCGGCGGCCGCCCGTCAGGGCGGCGGTGGGGTCCGGACCGTGGCGCTGCAGGCGGTGTCGGCGCCCGCCCCCAATGAGGTCAGCATCCTGCCCGAGCGGGTGGCCAAGGCCGAAAAGGTGGAGTTGCTGCGGCGGGCGGACGAGGCGGCCCGGACCGCCGGCGGGGCGATCCGACAGGTATCGGCGGTGTACGGGGACAGCCGACGCCGGGTCATGGTGGCCAATAGCGACGGCGTCCTGGGCCACGACGACCAGGTGAAGACCCGGTTTGCCGTGTCGTGCGTGGCGAGCGGCGACACCGGCTTGCAGACCGGACGCGAGTCGGTGGGTGCGACCGTGGGCTTCGAGCTGTTCGATCGGCTGATCGTCGAGGACCTGGCCCGGGCCGCCGCCGGCCGGGCCCTCACCAAGCTGGCCGCTCGCCCGGCGCCGTCGGGGAGCGTGCCGGTGGTGATCAAGCAGGGGAGCGGCGGCGTCCTCTTCCATGAGGCGTGCGGGCATGGGCTGGAGGCGGACCATATAGCCAAAGACGTGTCCGTTTTCACCGGAAGAATCGGAGAAATGGTGGCCAGCCCGCTGGTCACGCTCGTCGATGACGGCACCATGGGCCCCGAGTGGGGAGCCCTCGCCATCGACGACGAGGGCCATCCAGCCGGGCGGAACGTACTGATCCAGGACGGAGTCCTGACTGATTACATGTGGGACTGGCTGCGGGCCCGCAAAGAGGGCCGGGCCAGTTCGGGCAACGGCCGGCGGGAGAGCTATCAACACCTGCCGATGGTGCGCATGACCAATACCTACGTGCTCGCCGGGACCGAGGATCCGGAAGAGATCGTGCGCCAGACACCGCACGGTGTCTACGTGGCGCAGCTCGGCGGCGGCCAGGTCAACCCCGCGACCGGCGACTTCGTGTTCGGGATGACCGAGGCCTACCTGATCGAGGACGGCCGCATCACCGAGCCCCTGCGCGACGCCAACCTGATCGGCAACGGACCCGAGGTGTTGCGGCTCATCGACGCCGTGGGCCGAGACTTCGCCATGGGCCCTCCGGGGACGTGTGGCAAGCAGGGCCAGGGCGTGCCGGTGGGCGACGGCCAACCGACCCTGCGGGTCAGCGCCCTGACAGTTGGCGGCACCGCCCGATGAGCGACACCGGCTTGCTGGAGCTGGCCAGCCGGGTGGCCGGCTGGGCTCGCGACGGCGAGCAGGTCGAGGCTTACGTGGGGCGCGGCCGCGAAACGGAGATCCGCGTCTACGAGGGCGAGGTGGAGTCGCTGTCCTCGGCCGAATCGGGCGGGATCGGGATCCGGGTCGTGTCCGGCCATCGCCAGGGTTTTGCCTACGCCGGGTCCCTGGATGCCGACGTGATCGCCGAAACCCTCGAAGAGGCCCGGGACAACGCCGGGTTTGCGTCGCCGGACGAGTGGGTCGGACTGGCCCATCCCGATGGCGTTGCCCCCGCGGACCTCGATCTCTGGCGTGACGACCTGGCCGAGTACCCCGCTGACGTGAAGGTGGCCCGGGCCCTGGACCTCGAGCGCGCCGTCCGGGCCGGTGATTCCCGCATCCGGGCCGTCGAGAGCGCCGAGTGGGGCGATGCCGCCGTCGAATCCGCCGTGGCTACCAGCACCGGGATCCGGGCCTCCTCGCGGCGGACGGCGTGCTATCTCTCGGCCTACGCCGTGGCCGGCGAAGGCGCCGACACCCAGACCGGTAGCGGCTACTCGGTCGGGCGCAGCCCCGCGGACCTGGATCTGGACAAGGCCGCGTCCGACGCCGTGCGGCGGGCCACCCGGCTGCTCGGCGCGGTGAAGCCCCGTTCCGCCCACCTCACGGTGGTGTTCGAGCCCGAGATCACCGCCACCCTGCTATCGGTGATCGGCGGCACCCTCGACGGCGAATCGGTGCTCAAGGGCCGGTCCCTGTTTGCCGACCGGATCGGCGAGGAGGTGTCGGTACCGGGCCTCACCCTGGTGGACGATCCCACCGATCCGGATGCTTACGGCGCCGGACGATTTGATGCCGAGGGTCTGGCCACCCGCCGCAACGTGTTGATTGAAGGCGGCGTGCTGCGCACCTTCCTCTACAACACCTACTCCGCCGCCCGGGCGGGGACGGCCTCGACGGCGTCGGCAGTGCGGGCCGGCTTCAAGAGCGCCCCGGGGACCGGCGCCCGGGCCCTCAAAGTGGTGCCGGGCACCCGGTCGCCGAAGCAGATCCTGGCGGAGGTGGGCGACGGGCTCCTCGTTCAGTCCGTCTCCGGCGTCCACTCGGGGGTCAATCCCATCAGCGGTGATTTCTCCGTCGGCGCCGAGGGCGTGCTGATCAGGGGCGGCGAGCTGGCCGGACCGGTGCGCGAGTTCACCATCGCCTCGACCATCCAGCGCATGCTCGGCGGCATCGTGGCCGTCGGCGACGACCTCGAGCGGCTTCCGTCGTCCGCCGCCGGCTTGACGCTCGCCATCGCCGACATCTCCATGAGCGGCGAGTAGAGCCGGTCGACCGGCGGGTGGCCAGGTGGCAGCTGCGCCGCCAGGCGGCGCGGGTGGTGTTGCTCGACCCCTCCGATCGGGTCCTGCTGCTGGAGGGCAGCGATCCCTACCGGCCCGCCAAAGGGACCTGGTGGGAGTTGCCCGGCGGCGGGATCGAAGCCGGCGAAGAGACCGGTCGGGCCGCGGCCCGCGAGCTGTATGAGGAAACCGGCGTCGTCGCCATGGAGATGGGCCCGTGTGTGTGGCGCCATCACGCCACCTTCGAGTTCGCCGCCTATTACTTCGATCAGCACGAGTTCGTGCACGTGGCCCGCAGCGCCGGAGGCGAGGAATACCGGCCGGCCGGTCTGGAGCTGCTGGAGGCGATGGCGTTCCGCGGCGCCCGATGGTGGACCATCGACGAGTTGGCGGCCTACACGGGCGATGGGGCCGGGTCATACCGGGCTGGCTGGTCGAGGAGCTGCCGGAGTTTCTGGCGGGCGGCTGGCCACCGGCCCTGAGCGTCGACGGTCCGATCGACATGGGAGAGCTCCAGGACTTTGGCTAACCCACCGCTCTCTGATTCGGGTTGATTTATGCAAGGATGCGGCGCGCCGCCGCGGAGACGGACATGGAGGGTGAGGATGGGACTGTTCTCCAGAGCTCACGACATCATGCAGGCCAAGGTCAATCGGGCGCTCGACAAGGCCGGGAGGAGACCTTCAAGGCCCAATACACCGCCGCCCCGGCCATGACCTCGGTCAACGAAGGGGTCGCCGGAATCTCGAAGTCGATCAGTGACCCGGGCGCCGCGTTGACGAGGGCGCAGGACCAGATCGCCGGCATGCAGGCTCGCTCCCGCGGCCTGGACGAGCTCCTGGAGTCAGACATCCCGGAGGACGCCGGCACCGGCCACGACAACATCCCGCGGGAGCTCGACAAGAGCGACCTGGCGGAGCGAACCAATGTGGCGAGCGACCTGGTGGAGCGAACCAATGTAGTGAGCGACCTGGCGGAGCGAACCAATGTGGCCGGCTGCGGCAACCGCCCCTGGATGGTGCCGCAGTGAGCGAAGACGCCTTCGACCTCGAGCTGGCCGCCACCGGCATCCTGGCGGACAACCACGACGTCCGGGTTTTGCTCAAACTTCTGGTGTCACAGCTCGCCGGTCCCCTGCGTGACCGGCTGGAGGTCCAACGGCAGGGTGGATTTCTCCACAAGTCCGACGACGTCAAGTCGCTGCGCGCCTCGATCGGTCAGGACGACTTCGCCGTCGAGGTGAAAGGGCCGTCGGTGCTGTGTCGGGTGGGCCACTCGTCGGGCGGCATCCGGATCCGCAGCGAGGAGGTCGAGATGGACGAGTGGCTGCGGCGCCTGCTCGGGAGCCTTCAGGCCGAGGCGGCTCACAACCAGGCGGCCCGGCTGGCTCTCGAGAACATCGTGATTGGAGGTCCGCAGTGACAGACGAGAGGCCAGGCGGCGAGGGGACCGAGCCCGCGCCCGCCGATTTGCCCAAGGACGCCGGGCGGCGGCTCCGGGAACTGGAAAAGGGTCTCTTCACTTCGGATCTGTCGGTCAACGAGTTCCTCCTCATCAAGGAGGTCGGCTTCCACCCGCTCGGTTTTGTCATGGGCTCGTCGATTTACCACACCGGGATCCAGGCCCGGAAGTGGGCGAAGTCGCAGGAGCTGACCAAGCTCACGGAGGCCATGTACAACGCCCGCGAGCTGGCCATGACCCGTATGGAAGAAGAAGCCGAACAACTCGGAGCCGATGGCGTCGTCGGCGTCCGCCTCGATGTCAATTACTACGAGTGGGGCAAGGACGCCGCCGAGTTCATCGCCATGGGCACTGCGGTAAAGGCCGAAAGCGGCTTCTCCTACAGAAACAAACTCGGCAAGCCCTTTACGTCCGATCTGTCGGGCCAGGATTTCTGGACCATCATGCAGACTGGTCACGTTCCTCAGGGCCTGGTCATGGGCACGTGCGTGTTTCACATCGCCCACCGGGGCTTGGGCCAGACCCTCAGCTCGGTCGGGCAGAACGTGGAGCTGCCGAATTTCACCCAGGCCCTCTACGAAGCCCGCGAGCTGGCCATGACCCGCATGCAGGACGAGGCGGAGCGTTTGGCCGCGACCGGGATCGTCGGCGTCCGGTTGGAGGAAAAGAGCCACATGTGGGGCAGCCATACCATTGAGTTCCTGTCCCTCGGGACGGCAGTGGTCAAGACCACCGATGCCGTCACGCTGCCAACCCCGACGACGGTCATCTCGCTCGACAACTGATGTCGACCACGGATCTGCCTCCGGAGACGGCCGGCCGGCTCGGGCGGGCCGCTTTCAGCTCGGGGCTGACCGTCCCTGATTTCGCCGCCTGCCTTCAGATGGGATTACGGCCGGTGGGCTTGGTCCAGGGCTACTGCGTCATGAAGTGGTCGTGGTACGGGGCGGGGTCGCAGTACGCCACGTCGTCATTTTGGGCGACGGGGGGCTGGGGCAGCAGCCTCAGCAGCTACCAGTGCCCCCACTATGGCTACGTGGCCCGGAACGCGGACCACCGCAGCTGGGGGAGCAATGTCGAGCAGCCGTGGGTCGCCGACTCCTGGCAGGCCGGCTACAACGCCGCCTTCGGGCGGATGAAGGAAGAAGCGGCGCAGGCCGGCGCCCACGGGATCGTCGGGGTCATCGACTCGACGTCGCATCTGGTCGAGGGTGCCATCAGGGAGTTCCACATGTACGGAACGGCTGTCGTCGTCGAGGGCGCCGAACGCCCGGCGGACATCTGGACGTCGTACCTGGCCGGTCAACGACTGGCCAAACTGGTGGAGGCCGGGTTCTTCCCGGTCTCGGTGGTGGCCGCCATGGCCTCGGTGCGGGTGTGGGCCGTGTGCTCGACGGAGACCCTGCTCCGGGGGTCGTACGACTCCTACGGGGCGGTGAACCCCGGCGATGAGATCGTGCAGGTCGCCGACGCCGAGATGCAATCCCGCCGGGTGGCGCGCGACCGCATCAAGCGGGGATTCGGCGGCGACAGCCTCCATGGGGCGACCGTCGAGGTGGGGTGGCACGAGATCGGAGAGGGCGATTTCGAACGGCATTGCACCTTGCGCGGCACCCGGGTGCGCCGGGTCCGGGAGACCGACCCGCTGCCTGCCCCCGTCCCGACCGTGTCCATGCGATAAGGGGAACCGGGCATGACCGCATCGGACGTGTGGGAAAGCCGGCGGCAGGAGGTCCGCGACGCGGTGCAGGTTCTGGGCCAGGCGCCACGCCCGTCCCGGAAGGCTCGGCCGGTTACCTCCGATCTGACCATCGACGAGGCGCTGGTGCTCCATTCGATTGGATGGGAGCCGGTGGATCTGGTGTGCGGCGCCGGTGTGTTCTCGATCCCGCAGGGCAGCTGGCAGTGGACGGACCCGGGCGAGATCTCGGCTGCGTCGTATGCGGCCACCATGGCCATGGGGGCGGCGGCTCGCCGGCTGGAGCAGGAGTGCAGTCATGTGGGCGGTGCGGGCGTGGTCGGCGTCCGGGTGGGCATCAGCATCGAGCGCCATGCCGCCAGCGTCGTTCTGGTCGGCTCCGCGGTGGCGCCCGGTGGGCGATCCGGGCCCCGGGGTGCGCCGTTTATTTCGGACCTGTCCGGCCGGGATTTTGCTCTGCTGCACAACGCCGGCTGGGAACCGTGCGGGCTGGCTTATGGCGCCGCATTTGTCCGGGTGCCGCGCCGGAGCGCGAGCACGGCCATGCGCCAGACCAGTCAGAACGTGGAGTTGACCAATTTCACCGAGGCCATGTATGCGGCCCGGGAGGCGGCCATGGAGCGCATGCAGACCTCGGCCCTGCAACAGCGCGCCGAAGGGGTGGTGGCGGTGCGGGTGTCCGAGGGGCCGATGGAGTTCGCCGGCCACGCCATCGGCTTCACGGCCTGGGGGACCGCGGTCCGGGTGTCCGAGGGCGGCCACCGGTACCTGCAACCTCGCATCTCGCTGTCCCTCGACGACAAGGTCAGGATGTTTGACGCCACGGCGATCCGCGGCGGCTAACGGGTCGCCGCCCGCCCGCCCCGGATCGATTGCGTACAGAAGCAGGACAGATATGTCCTGCTTGTCACCACAATGGCTGCAAACCCCCGGCCGGCCCGTATCGTCGTACGCCAGGCCGTCACCCGCCGGGCCGCTCTACGGGGCGCCGGCCGGCTGGCGCTTTGTGATATCTAAAGCGCGTATCACGCGCTTTTTATAACACAAAGGCCGGACCGGGACGAACGTGGGCGCCCCCCGCCAGCTGTCAGATGTCAGCTGTCAGCCGGCCGCTACAGCCGCAGGCTGGGCGCGCCCGACGCACTGCACCCACACCCGGCGTCGGCGGGGATGGCCGGGATGGCCGCCGTGAGCAGCCGGCGGGTGTGTTCCACGTTGGCGGCGAGCACCGCCAGGGCCGCCTCCATGGTGACCGGGCGGCTGTCCGGGTCTCCCTCGACGCCCACGTCCCGGTCAGTGATCAGCGCCAGGCCGGCGTAGCACAGGCCGAGCTCCCGGGCCAGGTAAGCCTCCGGGTACTGGGTCATGTTGATGACGTCCACCCCCGCGGTCGAGTACCACCGGGACTCGGCCCGGGTGGAGAAGCGGGGCCCCTGGACCACGACCACCGTGCCCCGTTGGTGCATGTCCCCGCCTGACCACCCGGCGCCGGCCAGGGCGGTGCGCAGCTCGGGGCAATAGGGGTCGGCGAAACTCACGTGCTCGACCACCTCGCCGACCAGGTAGGTGTCGTCCCGGCCCCAGGTCCGGTCGATCAGCTGATCGAGCACGACCACATCCCCTGGTGCGATATCGGGACGGAGGGAGCCCACTGCGCACGGGCCGATGACCCGGCTGACGCCGAGGTCCCGGAGCGCCCACAGGTTGGCCCGGTTGTTGACGGCATGGGGCGCCCACTCGTGCCGCAAGCCGTGCCGGGGCAGGAAAGCGACCGACCGGCCCCCGACCCGCCCGACCGAGATGGGCGCGGACGGCGATCCGTAGGGCGTGGTGGGGGACACCTCGGTGGCGCCGTCCAGCCAGCGGTAGAAGCCGGACCCTCCGATGACCGCGATCTCAGCCTGAACGGGAGCGTTCACCCGCTCGGCGCGCTACGACGCCGCCGCGCTCGACGGGGAGGCCGAGCCGCCGCCTGAGCTGGCGGCGGCGGGCTTCGACGCCCCGGCGTTCTCGCTCTTCTTGGCGCCGTCACCGGACGAATCCGAACCCGAACCCGAACCCGACCCTGAGTCCGGGCCCGACCCCGAGCTCGAGCCGGAATCGCCGCCCGAACTCGCCCGGCTCGAAGTGGCCGTCTTGCGGCTGTCGGTCTTGTAGAACCCACTGCCCTTGAAGGCGATGCCGATATTGCCGAACACCTTCCGCAGCGGACCCTCGCACGCCGGGCACTCGGTCAAAGGGTCATCCTTGAACGACTGCACCACCTCGACGTGCTCTCCACAGTTCTTGCACGCGTATTCGTAGGTCGGCATGCGGTCCGGACCCTCCCTCAGGACATCGGCTTTAGCACTCTCGCCACTTGACTGCCAAGTGTACTGGACCGGCAGCGGGATCGGCGAGGCTGCGATCACCCTGGACAGTGATAGAACAACCGGGTGGCTCACGCGGTAAAGAAAGCGGTGATTCCCGCCGCCGGCCTCGGCACCCGGTTCCTTCCCGCCGCCAAGGCCCAGCCCAAGGAGATGGTGGCTCTCGTCGACAAGCCGGCCATCCAGTATGTGGTCGAGGAGGCGGCCCAGAACGGGATCACCGACATCGTGGTCATCACCGGGCGGGGCAAGGGCAGCCTGGAGGACCATTTCGACCGGTCGTTCGAGCTGGAACACCGCCTCGAGGCCGCGGGCAAGCACGAGCAACTGGCCGAACTCCGCGCCATCGCCGGTCTCGCCACCATGCACTATGTGCGCCAGGGTGAACCTCTCGGCCTCGGCCACGCCGTGTCGGTGGCCCGGGACCACGTCGGCGACGAGGCCTTCGTGGTCATGCTCCCCGACGACATCATGCACGAGAAGTCGGGGATCCTGGCCGGCATGCTGGCCGCCCACGAACGACACGGCGCCTCGGTCCTCGCCCTCAAGATGGTCGCCCTGGACGAGATCGCTCAATACGGGAGCGTGGCCGCCGAGGAGGTGGAGGAGTCGCTGGTCCGGGTCCGAGACCTGGTCGAGAAACCCACCCCGGAGGACGCGCCGTCGAATCTGGGCGTGATGGGCCGCTATGTCCTGACCCCGGCGATCTTCGACGCCATCGACCGGACCGCGCCCGGTCGGGGCGGCGAGATCCAGCTCACCGACGCCATCAAAGCCCTGCTCGGCACCGAGCCGGTCTATGGGTACACCTTCAGTGAGGGCCGCTTCGATGTCGGCAACAAGCTGGATTACCTCAAGGCCACCTTCGAGCTGGCCCTGGAGCGCGACGAGATCGGCCCGCCGTTGCGCGCCTACCTGCAGGAAAGGTTGAGGTTCTCATGATCCCTCTCGCCGACGCCCAGGCCGAGGTCATCGACGCCTGCCCGCCCAAAGCGGCCCGCCTGGTGGAGGTCGGCGAGGCGGCCGGGCTGGTGCTGGCCGAGCCGGTCACCGCCGCGGACGACGTGCCCCCCTTTGCCAACACGGCCATGGACGGCTACGCGGTGCGGGCCGTCGACGTGGCGACGGCCAGCGTCGACCATCCGTCGCGGTTGACGGTGATCGGCACGCTGGCGGCCGGCCAGGCTCCCCGCGTCCCGGTCGGGTCGGGCGAGGCGCTGCGCATCATGACGGGCGCTCCTTTCCCCGAGGGTGCCGACGCCGTGGCCATCGTCGAGACGACCCGCAGCGAGGGTGACCAGGTCTGGGTGTCGGCGCCCGCGACCGCCGGCGTGCACGTGCGGAGGGCCGGCGAGGACGTGGTGGCCGGCCAGCGGGTCTTCGACACCGGCACCGTCCTGGGGCCCGGCCACGTCGGTGTGCTTTGCAGTGTCGGCCGGGAAAAGGTGGCCGTGGTGCCGGCTCCCGTGGTCGGCGTGCTGTCGACCGGCGACGAGTTGATCGAGGGGGGCGGGGCGCTGCTCCCGGGCCAGATCCGCGACTCCAACCGGCGCACGCTCATGGCCCTGCTGCGTCGGGACGGCTTCACGGCCGTGGATCTCGGGATCGCCCGCGACGACGAGGGGGACATCGAGCGCCGGCTCGGCGAGGCCGCCGCCCGCTGCGACGCCGTGCTGACCAGCGGCGGTGTGAGTATGGGGGACTTCGATCTGGTCAAGGTGGTCCTGGACCGCATCGGCGTCATGCACTGGATGCAGGTCGCCATCCGCCCGGCCAAGCCGTTCGCCTTCGGGCGGATCGGCGACACCCCGGTGTTCGGCCTGCCCGGCAACCCGGTGTCGTCCATGGTGAGCTACGAGGTCCTGGCCCGGCCCGGGCTCCGCCGCATGGCCGGTCGGGCCGATGCCGACCTGCGCCGACCGGCAGTGCCGTCGATCGTCGACGACAACGGGTGGGGCGGCGCCGGGGACGGACGGACCACCTTCGCCCGGGTCGAGGTGGACATGGGCCCGGACGGTCGCTACCACGTCCGCAGCGCCGGCGGCCAGGGATCACACCAGCTCTACGCCATGGCGTTGGCCAACGGCCTGGCGGTGGTCCCCGCCGATGTCACGGTCGCCACGGGAGACAGCGTGCCCGTACTGCTGCTCGGCCCGTAGGCTGGACGCATTGTGAGCACCCCGCTCGTCGATCCCTTCGCCCGCACCGTCCGTGACCTGCGCATCTCGATCACGGACCGCTGCAACTTCCGCTGCCACTACTGCATGCCCGAAGAGGGGATGAAGTGGCTGCCTCGCCATGAGCTGCTCACCTACGAGGAGCTCACCCGGGTGGCGGCGGTGTGTGTGGATCGCTTCGGCTTCGACAGCATCCGTATCACCGGGGGAGAGCCGACGGTCCGGGCCCACCTGCCGGTCCTGGTCCAGCGCTTGGCCGCCCTCGGCGTCGACCTGGCCATGACCACCAACGGCGCCACCCTCACGCACCAGGCCGGGGATCTGGCCCGGGCCGGCCTGCGACGCATCAACATCTCCTGCGATTCGCTCCGACGGGACCGCTTTGCCGCCATCACCGGGCGCGACGCCCTGGACCAGGTCCTGGCTGGCATCGACGCCGCTCTTGAGGCCGGCCTCGACCCCGTCAAGATCAACTGCGTTGTGGTTCGCGGGGACAACGAGGACGAGATTCTCGATTTTGCCGCCTTCGGTCGGGATCGGGGGGTGGAGCTGCGGTTCATCGAGTGGATGCCGCTCGACGCCGGCGGGCAGTGGAGCCGGGACCAGGTGGTGCCGGCCACCGAGATCATCGAGACCATCGACTCGGTGTGGCCGCTGGTCGCCCCGGAGGGCGGGAGTGTGCGCGACTCGGCTCCGGCCGAGTCCTACCGCTACGCCGACGGGTCCGGGCAGGTGGGGGTGATCGCCAGCGTGACCCGTCCCTTCTGCGAATCCTGCGACCGGATCCGGCTCACCGCGGAAGGGCAGCTGCGCAACTGTCTGTTTTCGGTGCGCGAGACCGACCTGCGGGCCATTTTGCGCAGCGGGGGGAGCGATGACGACCTGGCGGCCGCCGTCGAGGCCGAGGTGGGGCGCAAGTGGGCGGGGCACGCCATCGGCCAGGTGCATTTCATCCGGCCGGCTCGCAGCATGAGCCAGATCGGAGGCTGAGTGCGGCCGGACCGCGGTTCCGCCGGTCGGGGCCATCCCCGGTAGATCGTCCCCGGTAGACTCCCCGGCATGTCGGACCGCGGCCTCACCCATCTGGATCCCCTAGGTCGAGCCCGCATGGTGGACGTGACGCCCAAGGAAGCCACCCATCGGCGAGCCATGTCGAGGTGCAAGGTGTTCATGCTCCCCGAGACAACCGACAAAGTGGCCAGCAACGCCATTACCAAGGGTGACGTTCTGGGCGCGGCCCGGATCGCCGGCATCCAGGCGGCCAAGCGCACGGCCGACCTCATACCGCTGTGCCATCCCCTGCTGGTGGGAGCGGTGACGATCAATTTCACCCTGGGTGACGATTTCGTAGAGGTGGAGACCCACGTCGAAACCGTCGACCGGACCGGCGTGGAGATGGAGGCCATGACGGCCTGCGCGGTGGCCGCCCTGACCATCTACGACATGTGTAAGTCCGCCGACCGGTCGATGGTGATCGGTGATCTGGCCTTGTGGGAGAAGACCGGTGGCCGAAGCGGACATTGGCGGCGCCGGACCGGCGACCTGGCCGGCCCGTTGACCAATGCCGCCGCCAATCCGGTGGTCAGCCTGGACGAGCAGATCGAAGGCCTGGTCGGCGGGCAGGAGCCAGACTCTCCGCTGTAGTCGTCCCGGGTGTCCGGCCAGGTCAGCACCCAATTTCTTCGACTCTCTAGCGCCTCGGTGATTCGTACGGCTACCTTTTCCTGAACATTGCCTGAAAGGGTGACCGGCAGTTTCCAGCCGGACCTCTCGCCGGAGGCGTGTGCGGGTGGAGATCCACCACTGCGCGCCCCCGGTGACGTACGGTCCCTGACACCGAAGGGTAGGCCGAGGAGTCTTGACTACTGTGGTTCTGCTGGTTCTGGCCGTAGTTTGGGCCGTGCTGCTGGTGTCGTGGTTGCGGTCGCGGACCGACGGTAGTTTTTCCGATTCGGTCGCCTCGTTCCGCCGGCACCTGTCCGTGCTCGAACGAGCAACCCCGCTCCGGGTGGCCCCGGCCAATCGCCTCCGAAGCGGTGCGGTCGGTGGCCGTCAGCCGGTGCGGCCGGTCCCGGCGCGTCGGAGCGGCTTCTCGTACCGTCCGATGGTCAGCACGGCCGGCCTCCGGCCCCCGCCCCGGGCGGTTCTGCGGCGCCGGCAAGCCCAGAAGCGCCGGCGGGACGTGTTTTTCGCCCTGCTGACCGGAGTGATCGGGACCTTCGTGGTGGCTCTCCTGCCGGGAGTGAAGATCATGTGGCCCGTGCAGATCGCCTTCGACGCCCTCTTCCTCGCCTACGTCGCCCTGCTCATCCGCATGAAGAACCTGGCGGCCGAGCGAGCGGCGAAGTTGACGTTCATACCCCCGGAGCGGCGGGCGGGTCGTCCTCGGCCGGCGTACGACCTGAACCGCGACTATGGCGAACTCAGCCTCCGCCGGGCCGCCAACTGACCCTCGTCGGCTCTGGCCCCTCGTGACGACTGGGCGCGCTTGGTGACTTTGGGCGCGGTTGGTGTCGAAAGATCGCCAAAAGCGCGCCCAAAGCGCCAAACGCACCCACTGCTCGCGTCGGCTCGGCCAGGCGCACCGGGTCCCGGGCTGGCACGCCGCCGACTTCATCGCCGGATGGCCACGGTTGGATTAGCCGAGCTAGACCCCGGATGCGTCGATGGCCGCTGAGACGCTCGGCGGTGGGGAGTACCGGCCCGGCGCTGCCGCCGGACCCCCGCGGGAGGGCGGTACGGGCGGAGGCTCGCCCGCCGGCGCCGACTCCGGCCGGGGGTCCGCGGCCGGCGGCACCGCAGAAACTCGTGGTGAGGGCCTGGGCCCGCCGGCCGGGGCCGGCGACCACTCCCGCCGTGAGGACCTGGCCCGCCTCGTCGGGGCCGCGGTCGCCGAGCTCGGAGGAGCCAACGCGGCACGCGAGGCCGGCCTGACCCCCTGCCGGCGGGTGATCCGGGCCGCCGGCAGCGCCATCCGGGCCGTCCATCGCCAACGGCCGGGGGAAGCCGAGGCCTTCCTGGCCGAATCCGAAGCTGAGCTGCGGGTGGCGCAAAAGGCGGTCCACGGGTTTCCGAGGGTGGCCTACGCCGGCTTTCTCCACGACGCCGAGAAGGAGTATGCGGAGGCGGCACTCACCATTGCCCTGGTATCCGGGCGGGCCCTGCCGGGCCATACCGACCTCCAGATCGAGGCGCCGGCCTGGCTCAATGGCCTGGCCGAAGCGGCGTCCGAGCTGCGCCGCCATCTGCTCGACCGCCTCCGGGAGGGCCGGATCCCGGTGGCCGAGCGCCTGCTCGCCACCATGGAGGACGCTTACGAGTTGATCGTCAGCGTCGACTTTCCCGATGCCATCACCGGAGGGCTCCGTCGGAGCGCCGACGCCCTACGTGCCGTGCTCGAGCGCACCCGGAGCGACCTGACCACCACCCTCCTCCAGTTCCGCCTTCAGGCCGCCCTGGAGCGGAGGGTGCAGGACGAACCCTAAGCGGCGGCGCGCTACGCTGGGCGTTCCCGTCTCGGGGGTGTAGCTCAGTTCGGTAGAGCGCTACGTTCGCATCGTAGAAGTCGCCGGTTCAAATCCGGTCACCTCCACCGAAAAAGTCCAGTCCAGGTGGGCTTGGTGAGGGGGTGGCAAGGCGAGTTCGTCCAGCAGGTAGAGTCGCATGACTCAACATGACTCATTCTTCGAAGTATGCCGACATACGGAAGCACGATGGCTAAGCGAAGCGTCGCCGCGCCCCTAACGATGCGGGCAGCATCGACCAGCTTCCAAGTGGACGGTGGCGCCTTCGAGTGCGGCTTAGCGGCCGCCAGCTGACATACGGCGTCTTTGATACCGAAGAGGACGCCTTCGGGGCGCAGGCGAGATGGCGACTGAGTCATCTCTTGCCCGCGGACGATCCTGAAGCCTTGAGTCAGCCTTCGCCGAATGCCGTCGCTGGTGGTGTTCGCTGCAGTGAATGGTTTGAGCGTTGGCAGGACGCGAAGCGCGATCGGCGATCTCTCGTCCGGGTGGGTGGGGGGCGGGGTGGCGCAGAGTCGACCGCGGCAAGAGATTACGCTCAATGGGCCACCTGGTGGGCACCGAGCATCGGCGACCGATTGCCGCAGACCATCGATCAGTCAGAGCTTGCCCTGGTGCTTCGTGAGATGGAATCTGCGGGTCGGGCGCCGAACACGATCCGTACACATTGGACAATGATTCGCGCCTTCTTCGATTGGCTTGTGTCTGCCGGCATATTGCTGGCCAGTCCGGCGGACGGTACTGCGGTGGCTGTGGAGGCCGTCGGGGATCGGGTGCGGGAGGTGGTGGTACCTGACTTCCGGTTCTTGGATCTCCTCGCCGATCGGTTGATGGAACCAGATGATCAACTCATTTTCGAACTGCTGTTGGGTACTGGAGGTCGCCGCTCCGAGGTGGCCGGGATGCGAGTAGGCGACGTTGACCTGGCGTCGCAACGGGTGTGGGTCCGGGAGCCGGTCGTCGAGGTCGAAGGCCGCCGAGCGCGTAATCCAACCCCGAAGAGCGGACGAGACCCGCGCCGTAATCGTGGGCCCTCAGTTGGCCGGATTATTGCGCAGCCGGCTGGCCCGGATGGGAAGCTGCTCGCCCGACACACCATTGTTTATCGGGCCTCGGGGTGGTGGGCTGCGGTGGGGAAAGCTGTCCGGCTCCGGTGAGTCAGCGGTAGCCAGGGTCGAGCAACTTCGCCAAGCCCGAAGAGCTAGTGCCGCGTCAGGCAACGTTGGCCTTGTAGGTCCACCACTTGTGGGTGCTGCCGCCAACAAACACGCTGATCGGGCATTGTCTGATGTCGCATCGGAGGTGGTGGTGTCCAGGGAAGGCTGGCGGTTTCGGGAGGTCTCGATCGAGGAGGGGAAACCGGCTGTTGCGGATCGTGCGGCGTTCGTCGGGTTCGGTGGTGACCTGGCGGCGGTCGCAGCTGGTGCTGCTGTCGGTGCAGGGGATGGAGGTGGCGGGCATCGCCAGAGTGACGTTTACCAGCCCGGACCGGGTGCGGGAGGTCATCCACAACTTCAACGATGATGGTTTCGATTCGCTGTACCCCAAGTACGCCGGGGGTCGGCCGCCCACCTTCACCTTGCCGCAGCGCCAGGCCATCAAGAAGATGGCCTTGTCCCGCCCGGCCGATCACGGTCTGCCCTTCTCGACTTGGAGCTTGTCCAAGCTGGCCGAGTTCCTGGTCGCCGAGGGGTGGTCGACGACATCAGCCATGAGGGCCTGCGGGCCCTGCTCCGCAAGGAGCAGGTGTCCTCTCAAGCCACCAAGACCAGGAAAGCTTTCCAACGATCCCGACTATGAGCCAAAGAAGAACCGGGTGCTGGAGCTCTGACCGATCATCGGACGGAGTGACCTACTAGGAGTCTGTCTCAGAGACTCTTCGCTGTCTTGTCCGTCGTTCCCGCGGTGTGTGCCGTCCCATCCAACTTGCTCAATGAAGGGACAGCAGTGACTACCACCATGGCAGAAACCGGCAAGATATTCGACGCGGATACAGACACGGTCGTGGCCGGCGTGGACACCCATCTCGACACCAACATGGCCGCGGCGCTCAACGGCATCGGCGGCGAGCTGGGCGTCAAAGAATTCCCCACCACGGCGGCCGGCAATCGGGCGCTGCTGGCGTGCTGGAGAACTTCGGCACCCTGGCCCGCGTCGGCGTGGAGGGCAGCGGCTCCTATGGGGCCGGGCTGGCCAGATTCCCAGGCCACGCCAGGGTGACGGTGATCGAGGTCGACTGCCCGAACCGTCAGAACCGCCGACGGCGGGAAAAACGATCCCATCGACGCCCTCTCCGCCGCCCGGGCCACCCGCTCGGGCGACGCCGCCGGGCTGGCCAAGGCCAGAAACGGGGCCGTGGAGATGATCCGGGTGTTCCGCGTGGCGCGCAACAGCGCCCGCCGGGACCGCACCGAGGCCCGCGCCAACCCCCGTCACACGCACGAGTGGACCACGCTCGCCGAGCTCGGCGTTCCCGACGACAAAGGTCATCTGCCCCGGCGTGATCGAGCCCCAGTCCAACTACATCGAGCACCCCCGAACTGGTGGCCCAGTGGCTGGAGCGGTGGCCCGGAGTGGTCGGCCCTGATCGCCTGATGGCCGGTGTGGATTGTGGCTTTCTCCATCCAGGTCGGCATGCGAGGCATCGACCCCGACGTGGCGTGGACCAAGCTCGAAAGCCTGGCGCGTGGCTGCGAGATCGGTTCCTGAAGACTGTCCCGTTGACCTGCGCAGCAGCCACCGCCAGCAAAACATTGGACCGTCAGGTGGCCGGGCCAGGTCGCGGCGCTGTCATCTCGCCGGATGGCGTAATGAGCCCAGCAGCGCGTTCGTAGCGGGGTCCATCTGTACACCCAGTTCGGCGAGCATCAGTCCGCACTGCTCGAGGGCGCGTCGGGCACTGGAACCGTCGTCATTGGCGAGGTGCCCCCGGGCCAGCAGGCGGTAGGCGGGTTCGGAGGCCGGATCGGCGTTGATGGCACTCTCGGCCGCCCGGATGGCTGCTGCGGCCCCGTGGGCGGCGAGCATCAGTTCGCCGAGGCGGAGGCAGGCCGCGACGTAGCGGCCGCGAAGGCGGGCTCGTTCCGTCTCGGCCGATAGGGAGTAGGGCATGTCGGCGAACGGTTCGCCTCGCCAGAGAGGCAGCGAGCCCTGGTAAGCGTCGATCGCTGCAGCGACCGTCCCGGCCCGCTCGGCGGCGTCGGCTCGATCGAGGAGTTCATCGAGACGCCACGCGTCCACCTCTAGCCGATCGGTGACGGCCAACTCCAGCCACGGCCCGTTCGCCCTCACGAAGAAGGGTCGCTCGCCAGCCGTCCGCTCCGGCTGCAAGCTTCGTTGGAGGTAGTTGAGGGTGACCCGCAGGCTCGGGCCCGGGTCGGGGGCCTCGGGCCACAGCTCTGCTGCGACCGCCTCGCGGCGTTCATGTCGACGCATCAGCAGGTAGGACAGCAGCTCCCGGACCTTTGGTCGTCGCAGTTCAGGTGGGGCGACGGGCTCGCCATCGCGCCACACCCGCAGTTGCCCGAGCACACCGATGCGGAGCCGGTAGGTCGGCTCGGCGGGGACCTCCCCGGCCAGGCGCCTGGCCGCGGCGGTAAGCGATCGCGTGGTCTGCCGGGCCGCAACGGCCCGAAGGGCGGGTCCGGCCCGGGCCCCGACCGCCTTGAGTAAATCCTCGGGAGGCGGGTTCCGGACGGCTGTGGCGGCCGCGGCCAGTTCCATCGCCCAACGCAAGGGGAGGTGGGCGCGCACGATCCCGGCTGCCGGCCACCGCAATGCACGGACGGCGTCCAGGTCACCGTGACGAGTCCGTTCGAGGGCTTCGGCGAGGGCTGGGCCTGGCCGGTGGGCAGGCCCGAGGTGTTCACTGCACCACAGCGTCCGGGTCGACGGAACCAGTACGTGGACCAGCGCGATCGCGGCGCGGTCACGCCAGTACCAGCCTTCCGGTCGACCGAGGGCAGCCAATCCGGATGTCACTTCACCGGTGAGGGCGTCGGCCGCGGCGGCTTCGTCGCCGCGCTCCACGGCGACAGCAGCCCGGGCAATCGCCTCCAGTACGCGTGCGACGACATTGGGTACTTCGGGCAGCATCTGCTCGCTCAGATCGAGCAGCGGTAGCGCCCGCTCGAGGTCGCCCAACCAGGCCGCCTTGCCGGCGGCCTCGAGTGCCGACTCCCTCACATGGAAGGTCTCCCCGGACCCGACGTAGCTGGTGTGGAGCTCGGCCAGCCCGACGCCGACCGCATCCACGTCGCCCTCCAGCCATCGGGTGCGCAGGCGGGCGAGTTCGAGCTGTAGCTCGGGCCGAGCGGGGGCAGGTTGGAGCGCCCGATCTATTTCCTCGTGAGCGGGGGCCAGGTGGCCGTTGCGACGGTGGGCGACACTGCGCAGCCAGCTGACCACCGTGCGCCAGCCCTGGTCGATGTTGTCGTCCACGCCGGCCAGGGCCGCGAACACCCCTGCCGACTCACCCTGGAGGTGAGCCACGGCCGCGGCGCCGATGGCGGCGATTACGCCGGCACGCGCCGATCCGTTCGCGGCCAGCTCGGTCACCCGGAGGTACAGCTCGAACAGGCCGGCCGTGTCGTTCAGCCACCAGCGCACCAGTCCGTCGTGGGAGATGGCGGCGATCTCGCCGTCGACGTCACCCGCGGCCTTGAAGCGGGCGGCCGCAACTTGAAACTTGTCCAGGGCAGCGAGGGGGGCTCGGGTTTGCAGCTCGAGTCCGGCGGCCAGCACCGCTTCGGGCTGGGAGCGCCACTCCAGTGGCATGGCGGCCAACCATGGGCCGAACTCCATCGCCGGCAACCACATGGACCGTTCGGCGTCGACGATGACCTGGAGCACTCCTCGCCAGTCTTCGGCTTCGATGAACAGATCGACAGCGGCCGCGTACCGGCCGCGGCGAAGGTGGGTGGCCGCGGCGGCCAGTTGGGCAGCCGCAGCCGCGTCATCGCTGAGTATCCGCCGGAGCGCCGGCTCCCACAGGGGGTGCGGAACCGCCCAGCCGCCGGTCGATTTCTCGACCAGGGGCACCGAGGCGATGACGTCATCGACCCGTACCTGCGGTCCCCCAAGAGCCCGGGCCACCTCGTCGTCGCCGCCGCCGGCGGCGGCGAAGCGAGCCAGGAGCAGGGCCCGTTCCGGTCCGAGACGGCCCAGTACTTCCTCCCAGAGGTAGTCCAGGACCAGGTCCGCGCCGGCGCTGACGGTCAACTCAGCGAGGGCTGGCCAGCCACCGGTGGAGGCCAGGAGTTGGGGCGGCACATGGTGGGCGGCGGCGAAGGCCTCCAGCTCGATCGGGTCGAAGACGAGGTCCGGTTCGCTGAGGCGAATCAGTTGCCCGCCGGCGGCCAGACGGGCCAACGGGACGGGCACGCCATCGCGAGAGGCGAGGACGAGGTGGCCGTTGCCGGCCAGGTCGGTGGCAAGGCGGGCCAGCAGGGCCGCGCCGTCCGAGCCAGCCGGGATCTCGTGTACGTCGTCGAGGATCAGGCAGACCTTGCCCGGGGCGCGCGACCACACGGCGTCGAGGATGCGGTCCAGGTCGGCCCCAGAGGGCAGACCCAGCACCCGGGCGAGGGCCCCGGCGAGGTGGGTCGCCGAGCGGTCGCCGGGCTCGCAGGACAACCAGATGTCCAGGCCTTCCTCGGGCCGGCTGTGGGTCATCGCTGCCACCAGCAGCGCCGTTTTCCCAAAGCCCGGTCCGGCCACGACGGTCACCATCCGGTGGTCCCAACGCCGGGCCATAACCTCGAGCAGGCGCGGCCGAGCCAGACATCGCGGTGGCGCCGTGGGCCGGCGGAACCGGAAGGGCCGGGGCACCGACCCAGAGTACCGACCGCCGCGTTTCTGGTCCCGAAGCACGAGGCGGCCGAGAGTGCCGGTGGCCGGGTGGGAAGGTGCCCCAATCTCCGGTTCCGGCGAGGGAGGTCCCGAGGTTCACCGCGGTCAAGCCCGGTAACGGCGCGCTAACGCCGGACTCGTATGTTCACCGACATGACGGAGAAAAGGTCCTGATGCCCAGGTATCTCGTGCAGACCCGGACGGTCGCCTCGTCAGGCTCTGCTGCTGCGCGGCAACTCGCCGCCCGGCTTTTCCCGGAGATTGCCGTTGAGCACTGCTATGTCGCCCACGACGAAGTCGGTGCTCAGACCACGTGGGTATGTCGAGCCCCGAGCGACGCCCACCTCCGACGATGGGCCGAAGCAAGCGGCCTTGGCCCGGTATCGGTGCACCGGGTCGACGCCCACCGCTCAGCCGGGAGTGACCACGACCCGTGACGAGCATCAGGCGACAGGAGCCGCCCCCGATGACCCGACGACCCCCAATCACTTGAAAATGAGCCAGGAGGCACAAATGACCTACAACATCAATAGCAATCTTCTCACCAAAACCAGCTACACGGCTGGCGAGCTACAGGCCGCGAGCAACGCGATCCGCAGTCACAATGGCTTCGAGGACTTCCAGGCCTTCGTGGACGCCGAGAACCAATATGACTTCAACAGCGTCTTCATGGTCGCGCACGCCGCCATCGAGAGTGCGTGGGGCACCAGCGTCTTCGCCAGAGAACGAAACAACTTGTTTGGCTTCAACGCGGTCGACAGCGACCCGGACCTGGCCAGTTCCTACGCCAGCCAGCGAATAAGCATTCTCGATTACGCCGACTTCCTCAACAAACATTATCTCCACGCAGGACAGCCATTCTTCAACGGCGCAACGCCCCACGGAGTCTTCGTAAGGTATTCGTCCAGCCACGATGCCGAAGCCGTCTCTGTGGTGAGCATCATGAACCAGCTGGCCGAACGCATCACCGGGACCCCGACGCCGGCCGCTCCGCTCACACCAGTCAGTGCGTCGCCCTCCGCGGGGCGCTATACCGTCAAGCCGGGGGACAGCATGAGCGCGATCGCCGCCGTCCACCATCTCACGCTCGCCCAACTCGAGGCCCTCAACCCCCACGCCGGGCACCCGATGGGAAACTTTGCCAACCTCTGGCCGGGAGACGTCCTGAGGGTTACGGGCGTCTCACCGACACCTTCGCCGCCACCGTCCTTCCTCCTCGTGCACCCCGGTGACACCCTCATGGGCATTGCCGCTCGGCAAGGCCTCAGCCTGGGCGCCATCGAAACCCTCAATCCGGGCGCCGGGCATCCCGCCGGCAACTTCGGGAATATCTGGCCGGGCGACCAAATTCGGGTCGCTTGATCGGGGACGACAGTGAAGACCGCCTGCCCCGGAAGGGGCGATCCCATTCCCCGCTGCTGCGCTCCCGCCCGATTGACTCCAGCCATACGAAAGGCGGTTAGCAGTCGATGACCGCAACCTGCAGGGGCGGGGGGTTGGAAGCAACCGGACCGACCGAGCCGATTAGTCGGTTTTTGCGGGACAACTCGACGCTGCCCACGCCGTTTCTTGTGGTCGACCTGGATCTGATCGAAGCCCGTTACCGCAAGCTGATCGCTGTTCTACCCCAGGCGAGAGTCCATTTCGCCGTGAAGGCCAATCCGGCGCCACAGGTGCTGACGCGCCTGGCGAATGCCGGGTGCAGCTTTGATGTGGCCAGTCCGGGCGAGATCGAACGGTGTCTCAAGCTCGGTATCGATCCCGCCAGGTTGTCGTTTGGCAACACCATAAAGAAGGAAAAGGACATCGCCTTTGCGCACCGCAGCGGGGTCAGGACCTTCACCGTGGATGCCGGGGCAGAGCTCGATAAGGTCATCCGCCAGGCCCCGGACAGCACCGTCTATGTGCGCATCACTACCGAGGGGAAAGGGGCCGACTGGCCCTTATCCCGGAAATTTGGGTGCAGCCCGGAGGATGCGCTGGCCCTGCTCCGCCAGGCGGCGTACGCCGGCCTGGGCTTTGGCCTGTCATTCCATGTGGGCTCCCAGCAACGGGACATCACGGCCTGGGAAGGTCCGCTGGCGACTGTGGCCGGCCTGTTGAACACCATGGCCGCGGATGGCTTCGAGGCCGTCGGAGTCAATCTGGGAGGGGGGCTGCCTTGCCGCTACCAGGACGATGTGGCGGACGTCGCCGACTACGGTGCAGCCATCCGCCGGTCGCTTATAAGGCATCTGGGGGCCAGGTTTGCCGGCGAGATCCTGATCGAACCCGGACGGTACCTGGTGGGCGAAGCCGGCCTGATCGAGACGGAAATCGTACTGATCTCCCGCCGGCCCGCCTACGACGAGACCCGCTGGGTGTACCTGGATATCGGCATGTTCAATGGGCTTACGGAAACCCTCGAAGAGGCGATCCGCTACCGCATCGCCGTACCGGAGAGGACCGGACCACCGGGACCGGTAGTCCTGGCCGGCCCGTCGTGTGACAGCGCCGACGTTCTCTATGAGCGGGCCGGGTACCAACTACCCACCGACCTCGGAATCGGTGACCGGATCCAGTTGCTGTCCACCGGCGCCTACACCTCTTCCTACGCCTCGGTCTGGTTCAACGGCTTCCAGCCGCTTCGCACGTTCTTCGTCGCCGATGCTGATGAGAGGGCGGTGCGGCCGTGACGCAGCATCCGCCCGAATACCAGGGGGGAGTGGGGGGTGTGGGGAACGCGGTGGGGGCGTGGGAGGCCCGGTGCGCCCGGTTGGGACGGTACGCCCGCGGGACCCGGTGCGCCTGGGGGGGCCGGTGCGCCCGGGGGGCCCGGTAGGCGTGCCGGCCCACTCCCGTCGCCCCCTCGCGGCCCTGCTGCTGGCGGCCACCCTGTGGGGCGGAGCCGTCAGCGGGACCAAGTACGCCCTGCGCGGCTTCGACCCGACCACGTTGCTCTCTGTGGAGTTGGCGGCCGCTACCGGCGCACTGTGGGCCATTCACATCGTTCGCGGCTACCAACCCCCACACAGCTGGCGGCTCCCGGCCCTGCTCGGCCTGCTGGAGCCCGCCCTGGCCTACCTGGCCAACACCAGCGGCCTGTCGAGAACCAGCGCCGTCGACGGATCCATCCTTTCGGGGCTCGAACCCGCGCTCGTCGTGGTATTGGCCGCCGTTTTTCTCGGTGAGGCCATCACCCGCCCCGTCGTCTTGGCCGTGATTGTCGCCTTGGGTGGGCTGGTCGTACTTACCGGCGTCGGTCGGCGCCACTCGAGCAGCCTCGGCGACCTTTACGTCGTCGGCGGAATCCTCAGTGCGAGCTTCTATACCATCGTCGTGAAACGCTTCGACGACGGCTCCGACGCCCTCTCCCTCACGACATGGCAGTTTTCCGCGGCATCCATAGTGTCGCTATCGATCCTCGTTGTGCGATGGTCAGCCGGTCGAGAGCAGCCCGTGGCGGCCGTTCCACCCAGATACTGGTTGGCTGCCATCGCCGTCGGCGTCGTCGGCTTTGCCATGAGCCTTCTGCTGTACAACATCGTGATCACTCAAGTCGAAGCCGGCTGGGCCGCCACCATCCTCAACCTCATCCCCGTGTTCGGCCTGCTCAGCGCGGTCGTGTTGCTCGGGGAGACACCCACCACCACGAGCAGCATCGGAGCCCTTCTCATCGGCGCGTCCGTGGCCTACTTCACCGTCACCGACCGGCGGGGTACCCGGCGCCATTGCCCGCCGACCGCCTCGCCCGATAGGCGATGGGTGGCGACGCCATCGAGGCATCCCGGCCCGGCCCGGTGGTGCGGAGCTGGCCGCGGACGTCGCGAACTACACGACGATCACACCGGTGGTGCAGACGAGCGAGATCGTCAGCTGATCCTCCGGTCGTCCCGGGGGCGTCGAGGGGCGCCGGGCTTTCCCACGCCACCTGCCACGAGCTCAGACATACCTGCTTGACCCGGCTGCGAGAGGCCGGCATGGCCCTTGAGGCGGTCCAGGCCCAAGCCGGGCACCGGTCGATCGAGTCGACCCGGATGCATCTCCACCTGACCAACAACTGGCTGGCCGACGAGTGCCACCGGGCCGCGATGCTGATCGAGGCCGACCAGGCCGCCGTGGCCGAAATGATCAGCGCCCAAGAGGTGGCGGGTTAAATGGCCGTCCCCGCCGCTTCAGGCCTGCCGTCCTACGCCCGTCTGCGGTGGGCTGGCTGGGAAAGATCACGGCTTCGGCTCCGCAAATGACCCCCACGATGTGGCGTTACTTGAACCAGACGGCCGCGTTCCTGGCTCCGGCCAGCGTGGTCTCAGCCGAGAACGCCTTGTTCAAACTGGCTGGTTTTCTCACTGAGCACACGGAGATTGGGGCCTGGACGCCCTGGGCGGGCCGGTCACCGACCCCGCCTGGCGGGCCAAGCCGAGCTGGTACCTGGTCACGACCGAGGACCGGATGATCCCCCCAGCAGCCCAGCGCACCATGTCCCAGCGGGCCGGGGCGACCGTAGTCGAGGTGGCGGCCAGTCACTCCGTCTACGTCTCGCAACCGGCCCCCGTCGCGGATCTCATCAAGCAGCCGGCGTCCGCGGTCGCCGCCCAGCAGGGTTGGTCTCGCCCACCGCGGTACGGATGAACGTGCCGAGGTGTGGCGCTTTGGGCGCGTCTGAGCACGATTTGACCATCTGGCTGAATCCGGGCCGCGTGCTTAGGTAACACACCACGCCCGCTGCTTAGACTCGGAATTCGGAGGTGGTGGACCATGGCTGAGCCAAGTCTGCGCGGGGACCCGAATGCGGTGTATGCGCTCGGACAGAACCCAGCAGAAAGCGCCCGGCTGCAACGGCAGGCCGACGAGCTGGCGCCGGAGAGCACGATGGTCCTGGACCGGGCTGGTCTCGGTGCAGGTCAGAGCGCGCTCGACCTGGGCTGCGGTCCACGGGGCGTCCTCGACTTGCTGGCGGCCAGGGTGGGGCCAGGCGGCCGGGTCGTCGGCGTCGACGCCGACCCGACCCACGTCGCCATGGCCACGCAGTTCGCGGCCGGGCGCGGCTTGGGCAATGTCGAGGTCCTCGCCGCCGACGCGAGGGGCAGCGGGCTCCCGTCGGGCTCGTTCGACGTCGTGCACGCTCGCACCCTGCTGGTCACGGTGCCCGAACCCGCGGTGGTGGCGGCCGAGATGGCCCGCCTAGCCCGGCCGGGCGGTTGGGTGGCGTCGGTGGAGCCCGACACCCAGTTCATGTTGTGCCACCCGACCAACGCCGCTTACGACCGGATATCCACGTTCTTCCCGCCCGTGTTCAGCCGCAACGGAGCCGACCCGTGGATCGGCCGTCGCGTCCCGGAACTACTCCGCCAGGCCGGGCTGGAAGATATCGGCGTGCAGGTCACGGCCCAGGCCTACCCCGCCGGGCACACCCGACGGACCATCCGGCTCGACCTCCTCCGCAGCATTCGCCCGCAGGTCGTGGAGATGGGGCTGGCGAGCCCAGAGGAGCTGGACGAGTTGGACGCCGAGGCCCGCGCTTATCTTGACGATCCCGCCACCGTGGCTGTCCACGGGCTCCTCTTCCTCACATGTGGTCGCAAGCCTGATTGACCGTTCCTGTCCGGGCTCGACTCACTCGCGGGTCGGGAACCGCGACTAGCCAGATGATGACCCGACGTTGGGATTCCTTCGCTCCGCCCGGGAGGCCCTGGGGTGGACTCTCCCCGACGCCGCAACGCCGTCGGGACCCAAGCCGGGAAGCAGCTGGCCGCTTCTTCGGGCGTGGCACGTAAACGTCAGGCGCTCAGTCCACCGGCATCCGGCGCGAGCGTGGGATTCCCCGAAAGCCAGATCGGGCACCGGCTATCGAAATCAGACGTCGCTACACGTCCGGTGATTCGGCGCGTGGCCCCACAGCCCGATCGCGCTTCACCCCCCCGAGGTCGGTAGGACGCCGCGTTCCTCATCGCCTCATCGACCTCTGACGGTGTCAGCAGCACCACCGTCTCGTAACTGCTCAGCGCCCCCGAGGACCCGACTACGGCAGCGACGGCCGCAACAGAAGAGTTGTCAGGAAGATCGACGATCACGTATGCGTCGCTGGTATCGAACGCGAGATAGAAGGACTCGACCTTCCCACCGAGACTCTGGATGAGCTGATCAACCGCAGCCACGCGACCGCTGCCATCAGGCCTGACGATGCTTGAGAGCCGGTCGCCAATGGCCATCCCCGATGGCCGTTGAAGTCAGCTTTGGTTTGGGCCGCCGTCTGCGAGGCGTGGTGAACCGGATCATCGGGGCCCGCGTATACCTCCACGAGCGACCACGAACCCGACGTCGACCGCGGTAGGACCCGGCGGCTGGGCCATGCCCGAGGAGGGATGGTGAGATTTTCTGCGTCTATAGCTGCCTGTGCGGTCACGCTGACCACATTGGCGGTGGCCGCCGCGGTTGGGGCCGGGCCGGCATCCGCCCGGCCCACCAACCCGACACCCGCCCCGCCCGTGACCTTTCCTACCATCCAGCTCAACACCACCCCGGCTGGCGTTGCGGTGCATCCGTCTGCCTTCCATCGGGGGCGCAACTGGCCGCGGAGGCGGGGATCGTTGAAGCTGTAGCGGCCGGGAAGCGCTAGGCGGTCGAGGCTGGGGAGAGTTTCTCCCAGGTGATGAAGGTCTGTTCCTCCCGCCCGTCGACGACCTGCGGGTCGGTGTTGAACACGGCGACGCGGTTGCTGCCGTCCTTGAAGTTGACGTGGCGCACGGTTCGTAGCCCGATTGTGGCGGGATGGACGCTGCCGATGAGGTTGAGCGTGAAGGTCTGTTGCTCTTCGTCGATCTCGTAGTCGCCCCAGCTGGCGACGTAACCATTCGGATCGTTGTCTCGTCGATCCGGGTTCATCAACTGTACGGAGAAGTTACCATCGGCGTCGAACATGAAGCGACCCGTGGGGTTCGGCCCGAACTGTTGTGTCGTCGCGCCGTCCGAGTGGCGGGTCTCCAGGGAGATCAACCCCCAGGTTCCGAGCAGGCGATCCTTCAACAAACGCCTCACCCCTCCTTGTTCGCGTTGGGTGGGTGCACTGTAACCGTTCGGCCTGATGCAGTCGCTGAGGGACCGATGCTTTGTCCGGCTATTGGGACGCCGTTGGGTTGATGGGGGACCGGGGAGCGCTACGGTCGCCCCGTGGCCGTCCTGGCACTCCTGATCATTGGGAAGGCAGTGGCGATTTGGGCCGTCCTCGGTGGGCTCACGCTGGCCCTGTGGCATTGGGTGCGCACCAAGCAGGACGCCCACGTCGCCGATAGCAACGACGGCCACAATGCGCACCAAGGACCCACCCTACAAATCGGACCAGGGATCGGTTGGTATATCAGAGCCGTCGAGTGGCCCGAGTCGGACGGCTAGGATCTCCTTCGTCCGTTTCTCGGATCTGACCTATTTCGATGAGATCGACAAACACGAGCGGGGCGTCGAGGATCTCGGAACGCAGGTAGTCGCCAGGTAACCGTCGACGCCCGGAAAGGAGAACACCGCCTGGCCCGAGGGCTGCCAGTGTGTTCATGGCCAACGCGGCCAGGCAAAGGCCGGCCGGCCATCCCTCGGTGCGCTCCACCAGGTCGCGGAGCTCGTCGCGACCGTTGAGCCACTCCTCCGCGTCCTCGGCGGTACGCCGGGGGCTGGTAGGGCGGGTGTAGCTGGGCTTGGCTATTTTCCTTAAATGCGACTACCACTACGTTGTCGACAATAGCCATCAAAGAAACCTCTTGTTTTATCAAAGGACTTGTTTGATCATTCAATGTCGCTGTGGCCGCCCGGCCGGCATTCCCGGGCGTCAGGTCCGAGCGCCGGCTATCAGCGTTTTTCGCTGTCTGGGCCGATGAAGGGGTTGCGGATGTTGCCTATCTGTTCGATCCAGGTTTCCAGGACGTCGCCGGGCTGGAGGAAGCGGGGTGGGTGGCGGACGGCGCCGATGCCGGCGGGGGTGCCGGTGAAGATGATGTCGCCGGGCAGGAGGGGCAGCACGGAGGAGAGCTCGGCGATGAGCCGGGGGACGCTGAAGATGAGGTCGCTGGTGCGGGCGTCTTGCATTTTTTCCCCGTTGAGGCTGCAGCCGAGGGCGAGGTCGTCGGGGTGGTCGATGTCGTCGAGGGTGACGATCCACGGGCCGAGCGGTCCGTAGCCGCGCCGGGATTTGCCCAGGGAGAACTGGGCGCCGGCGGCGAGTTGGAGGTGGCGGTCGCTGATGTCTTGTCCGACGGTGAGCCCGGCCACATGGGACCAGGCGTCGGCTTCGCCAACCCGGTCGGCCCGGCGGCCGATGACGGCGACCAGTTCGGCTTCCCAGTCGATGGCGTGCCCGGCGACCTCCACCGGGTCGTAGGGGCCGGCCAGGCTGGCCGGGAACTTGGTGAACACGGCCGGTACGTCGGGGATGGCCAGGCCGGCTTCGTCGGCGTGGCTGCGATAGTTGATGCCGACGGCGAACACCTGGGCCGGTCGGGGCACCGGGTTTTGCAGCTCGTCGGGGACGAGCGGGCCGGTTCCCGCTGTCACACCGTGGGCGAACCCGACGAAGGCGTCCCAGTCCCGGTAGAGGGTCATGGGGTCGGGGCCGAAGCGTCCCTGGGAGGCGGTGGCGATGTCGGCGATCTCGTCGCCTAGGACGAGGACGGCGCGGCCATCGGCGTTGGCCAGTTTCACTGTAGAACTCCTTCTGGTTGTGGCAGGTTTGCGAACCGAGCCCGCAGCCCCCAAAGGAGCGCGCTGGTGTGGGTGGGGTGGGCGGCGGTGCCGTAGAGGTGAAAATCGGGGCGTTGCAGTGCGGCCGTGCAGGCCTGCTCGGCGAACCAGCTGCCGTACACGGGGTCGCCGGCGGCGACGGTCACGACCCGGCCGCCGATGCCGTCGAACCAGCCGGCTACCTCGTCGTCGATCTCGAGCGTGTCGCCGACGGTGACGAGTCGCCATCCCGGGCCGTGCACGTCGTCGAAGAGCTCGCCGTCGACGCGGCCCTGGGGAAAAAGGTGCCCGGCTTGCGCTGAACGGGGTTCGATGATGCCGGCCTGGATGGGGGGCAGGGGGGGCACTTCGGTGGGTTCGGGGCCAACCGACGCCGACATGGCCTGGTCCCGGGCGGCCGCCTGGGCGGGGTCGGGGACACAGATGACCTTGCCCAGCTCCATGGAGAACTCGATGCTGGCGCACACCTCGGGCCGGCGTTCGGATTCGTAGGTGTCCAGCAGCCCATCGGGAGCGCCACGCCTGAGCACCAGGTCGAGCTTCCAGGCCAGGTTGGCGGTATCCCGGATACCGGCGCACATGCCCTGCCCGGCGAAGGGCGGCATCTGGTGGGCGGCGTCACCGGCTAGGAAGACCCGGCCGGTCCGCCAGCGCTGGGCGAAGCGGGCGTTGAAGGTGTACACGGCGTGGCGTTCCAGCTCGGCGTTGTCGGGGTGGACGTCCCACGGGGCGAGCAGCTCCCAGGCCCGGGCGGCCGAGTTGAGCTCGTCCAGGGTCTCGTGCGGCAGGCGCATGAACTCCCACCGGCGGCGGCCCGGACCCCCTGACACCACGGTGGTGGGCCGGCTCGGGTCGCAGACTTGCAGGTTGATGGGATCGAACACCCGGGGCTCGTTCAACACCACGTCGACGATGAGCCAGTCGTAGAAGAAGCCCAGGTCCTCCACGGGCACCTGGCACAGTTGCCGGACGGTGCTGTTGGCCCCGTCGCACGCGACGACATAGCCGGCTCGTAGCGTCTGCCCGGTAGCCGTCTCAACGGTCACGCCCGTCTCGTCCTGGGTCAGGCCGGTTACCTCTACACCGCGGCGCACATGCACCCCGAGGTGGCGGGCCCGCTGGTCCAGGAGGGCCTCCAGGGCCGGCTGGTTGAACATGAGCGACTGCGGCCAACCGGACAGGCCTACGCCAGCCCGGCCTAGCCGCAGCAGGGTGAGGCCGTCGCCGTTGCGCCACTCGTAAAGGTCAGCCGGTTCGCTGATCCGGGCCAGGTCCTCGCCCAGACCGCACGACTGGATGATGCGGGCCACTTCGTGATCCAGGTGCACGGCGCGCGGCAGCGGATAGGGGTGGGGTTGCCGTTCCAGGACCACCACCGAGCGGCCCTGCTGGGCCAGCAGGATGGCGAGTGTGGCCCCGACCGGCCCGTAGCCGACGATGGCCACGTCGGCGTCGACTGCGACGGCGGTCATGGCGTGCGGAGGGGCTGGTGGCCCCAGCGGCTGATGCGATCGTAGCGGCGGTTGTCGTCACAGCCGTCGCTGATGACCCGGGCGCCGTGGCCGACCTCGACCAAAAACCCGGCCGGGCTGGCCACGTAGAAGCTGAACATGCCGTCGTTGTCGTGGCGGCCTAGCCCGTTGGGGATGGCCAGGGCGCTGTCCCAGGCCCGGTCGAACGCCGCCCCGGTGTCGTCGCGCTGGTTGGTTTCGAACATCAGGTGATGCAGCTTCTGGGGAAGCTCGAACGGCGCTCGGGCCAGGGCGATCGAGTGGTGGCGGGCGTTGCAGTGGTAGAAGCGCACTTCCAGTTCGATACCCTCGCCGATGGCCATTTCCAGCCAGTCGGACTGGGCGAAGCCCATCCCGGCGGTGAGGAATTGGTGTGATTGGTCGAAGGCGGTGGTGGCGAACACGGCATGGCCGAATCCGACCCCCTCGGTGTGGAATCCGCCCGGGACCAGCGGCGAGGCGAACGGCGCGGGCGCGGCTCTCGAGTCCCTGGACCAGTTCGAGGCGGATCCCCCAGGGTGCGGTGACGTGGGCCATGCGAGCCACCCGCCTCGCCGCCGCGTCGGCTTTGGGCGACTCGGCCGGCGGCCAACCGGCGTCGGAGAGCCGTTCGGCCACCCGGTCGAAGGCCACCCCGTCGGCGGCTTCGAATCCCAAAGACACGGCGTCGTTGGCTGGGCCGGGCTGCACGATCACCCGGTGGGCCTTGTCGTCGTTGCGCCAGGTCTGGATGGCGGCCCCGGCGTTGTCGCCGGGGACCAGCCCGACCAGGTCCGCCAGGAACGGCGTGAGTGCCGCCGGGTCGGGTACCTCGATCCCGACATAAGCCACCTCGAGCTCGGTTTTCACTTGTCTCTCCTTTTTGGTTGGGGCCCGAAGATGAGGGCGATGACCGCGTCGGCGTGCGCCTCGATCACCTCGGGTGCCTGGGGGTCGATGCCGGCCAGGCGCCGGCACTCGGGGGCCAGCACGAAGATGGTGGGGCCGGCCCCGGTCAGCAGGTAGTACAGATGGGCGACGGGGATATCGGGCAGGTGTCCCTGGTCGACCAGGCGGGCGAACATGTCGGTGGCCCACTGGTAGTTGGGGCGGATGTGGCGGTCCACCAGCCAGTCCATGCGAGGCCCGTCGGTCTTGCACTCCTGGGTGATGATGCGGTGCAGCTGGGGGTGGGCGGCCGAGAAGTAGATGAACTCGCGTGCCACCAGGCGGGCGACGGTCAGGTCGTCCACGCCCCGCAACCCCTCCGCCCGCCCTCGCAGCACCTGGTTGAGCTCGGCGAACAGGCCGTCTACGGCCGCCCGCCACAGCTCGTCCTTGGAGCTGAAGTGGTAGTTGAGCAGGGGCTGGGTGACCCCGGCCCGGGCGGCGATCTCCCGGGTGGTGGCCCCGTCGAAGGACAGCTCGGAGAACAGGTCCAAGGCGGCGGCCAGGATTCGTTCCCGGGTGGCGTCGGCCGAGGGTCGGGTGGCCCGGGGCGTCGTGGTGGTTGATCCGCTCACAGCCGCTACCTTATCAAATGAGAAGGGACTTGACAATACCCTTATCATTCGATCAGACTGGAAATGTGATACACACCAACAACACGAACGGCGCCGGCCAGTCAGCTGGCGCGGCCCTGGACGGCCGGGTCGCCCTGGTGACCGGCTCCTCCAGCGGCATCGGCGCTGCCATCGCCACCTCCCTGGCCCACCACGGGGCCACCGTGGTCGTCAACTCGGCCACCTCGGTCGAGGCCGGCGAGCGCCTGGCAGCCGGGCTCCCACAGGCCAGCTACATACAGGCCGACGTCAGCCAGCCCGACCAAGCCTCCCGGCTGATCGAGACCACCGTGGAACGGCACGGGCGGCTCGACATTCTGATCAACAACGCCGGCACCACCCAAGTCATCGCGCATCACGACCTCGACGCTGCCACCCCCGACATCTGGGAACAGATCCTGCGCGTCAATGTGATCGGAACCTGGAACGTCATCCGGGCCGCCGCCCCCCCGCTGCGCCAGGCGGGCGAGGGCGTCATCATCAACATCAGCTCACTGGCCGGGGTGCGACCGGTCGGCTCGTCCATCCCCTACGCCGTCTCCAAAGCGGCCGTCAACCACCTCACCGTGCTGCTGGCCAACGTCCTCGGGCCGGAAATCCGAGTCCACGCCATCGCCCCCGGCCTGATCGACACCCCCTGGACATCCGACTGGCACGACGTGCGGCAAGTCGTGTGCCAGACGGCGCCGCTCAGACGGGCCGGGACAGCCCAGGACGTCGCCGACACCTGCCTGGGGCTCATACAGGCCCGCTACAGCACCGGGCAGATCCTCCTCGTCGACGGCGGAATGGCCCTGCGATGACCACCGTCCTCACCCCAGAGCAATGCGAATTCCTGACCGCCCACCAGTGGGCGGTGCTGGCCACCAGCCGCCAAGACGGCTCCCCCCAGCAGTCGCTGGTGGGCTACACCCTCGACCCGGCCGGACGCATCATCATCTCCACCAAGGCCTACACCGCCAAATGGCACAACGCCATCCGCCAACCCCAGGTCAGCCTCACCGTCACCGACGGCCGCGCCCACCTGGTCATCTACGGCATGGCCGACCCCGTGGCCGACGACCCCCGCCGGGCCGAACTTACCGCCGATGTCTTCGGCCGACTCTCCGGCGGACCCCGCCCCGACCCCACCTCACTCGTCCCCACCCTGGACGAGCAGCAGCGCACCATCCTGCAGATCACACCCACCAAAGCCCTTTTTCACAAATAAGAAGAAAACCAATCGTTGGAGGTGTCGGACGCGACCACCTGAACCCGAGGCCACGCTGGCTGCTCCGAGATCGGCCCCGAACCACCGGTCGGGTGATTCGGCTCCCGCCCCGTTCGCCGTCCTCCCTTAGCGTCGTGCCCGGCAGCAACAACTTCGAGATTGAGAGAGCCTTCACCGCCTAGTCGTCAGCGCTCGATAAGAGATAGCCGCGTTATGCCCCCTGGCCGGGCAGCCCCAACTCCGGGGATTCGGGAACGGAACGTGTTTCAGGAGAAAGAAACTCACATGCAGAAGCCGCACACGCCGAACTCGTTGCTCGAGTCCGATGTCAAGGAGGCCTTTGACTACGATCCGATGCTCGACCACAGCCGCATCGTGGTAAAGTTCAACGACGAGCGAGTCAGATTGACCGGGGCGGTAGCCAGCTTCGAGGACGTGGAACGGGCAACCAAGGACGTCCGCCTCGTCGCAGGGTCAAAACCGTCGACGACCAATTGCTTGTCGGGGCCAGCGGAGCGGGGGTCGCCGATCGAGGTCGCCAAGGCCTGCGCACTCGCCCTCGAGGCCGACAGGATCATCCCCACGGGATCAGTCACTGTTGAGGTCAAAGATGGCTACGCCGCGTTGTTTGGCAAAGTGCGGAACCATCTCCAGCGCATAGCGGCCGAACACGCGGTGGGCCGGGTAGACGGCGTGCTGGGTGTCACCGCGCTGGGCTGAGTGGCCTGCGAGCGTCGTCCGGGGGGCCCAGAATGTTTATGACGAAAGTATCCATTAGAACGACTTCATGGGTTGGGACTCGCCGTGGTACTCAGCACTCCTGTCCTTGGACCGGCTGCTCGTCGGGCTGGAGATCCGGCCTGTTCACCTGGTGTGCTACGTGCGCGACGGCGGACCGTGTGTTCGAAACCTACTGGACGACGCGCCGGGGCGCAGAGGCAATGGACTACAACTACGCGCTGATGGATCTGACCGTTTATGGACGCCAGGAGGGCTGGGAGGACTCGCCTTCCGCTGGCCACAAGCCCACCAGTACTCGGTCTGCCGACGGTCCGCCCGCATGGGACACCAATACCGATGTCGATGTGGCCTGCTGGACGGCCTATCGCCCAGTGGTCCCGGCTGGCCGCCGGACGCTCTGACGACCTCGGCAGGGCCGCCGAGTAGCGTCCAACCGTAGAACTAATCGGCCACCGGCCGACTACCTGATGCCCCGTGGTAACGGCCCGCCGGAGCGAACGGCTTCGCTGATTCCGTTCACGGATTCGAGGCGCTCAGCCCGGGCGAGATGCCAGCCGGTCGGCCACGACCAGGAGCGCTTGCGGGTTGTGGCCCAACCCTACGTGGCTCCCTTGGACCTCGACGTTTTCACGGTGGGGTCCCGGCGGGAGTACGGCTCGCTCCGGGGTTACGATGCTGTCGGTCCTGCTGAACACGGCGGTGACGGGGACGGGCGTTTGGCGTGCTCGAACGGAGGCCCTGGCCAGGGGGCTTCCTAACGTGATGACCCGGCGAACCAGGTTAGGGGAGCTTGCTGCGAGTTCGAGGGCGAAGAGGCCGCCCAGGCTCCATCCGATCAGGCTCACTGGTCGGTCGGGCGTGGCCAGTGAGCGCAGCCGCTGCGGCAGTGCGCTGAGGATGCGCTCGTCTGGACCTCGATTGACTCCCAGGTCCCAGCCGTGGGGTTGGTAGCCGCGGTCGCGGAGATACCATCGCAGCGTCTGAGTCGACTCGTCGCTAGCCAGCAAGCCAGGGAGGACCAGTACCGGATGGCCGTCGCCGCGGGGGGCGCGTCGCAGCCTGGGCAGCCAGGCGGCGAAGGCAGCCAGCTCCCCACCGGCACGGTACGGCTCGGCGAGCCGAGCCAAACGCAGGAGGCGAGAGGGGGGCGGCGATTGGGTGATCATGACGACCTCCTTCGAGAGCGCTTCTCGGTGCACCGGTGGATCGGCATGACCAATATATGTCATTGACTGATAGCAGTCAACGGTGTGAGCGCGCTGGCTACAATGTCTGGGTGACCTTGAACTCGCGAGCCCGATGCCGGTGGCAGATCGCGCCCGGGCGCTGGGAGGTGCAAGTTCGCATCGAGCGGTTCGTCGAACCAGCACTTCTCCTGCTACTCAGCGAACGCCCCCGGCACGGTTACGAGCTGGCCCACGAGATCACCCAGCTGGCCGGCGACCACACGAGCGCCGACATCGGCAACCTGTACCGGGTGCTGCGCGGGCTGGAGCTCGAGGGTCTCGTCAAGTCCGAGTGGGTTCCGCAGGCCACCGGCCCTCCACGACGGACCTACGACCTCAGCCCGGCAGGCACCAAGGTATTGGAGACCTGGGTGCGCGCCATGGAACAAACCCAGTCCACACTGTCAACCTTTCTCACCCGCTACCACGCCGCGTCGCGGCGGACCACCAGCCACCCCTCGTAGCCGCAGCGGCCGTAGGCTTAGCGCGATCGCAACAGGTTCTCGTCGCGGTGGTGAGTATCGGCGCCTCCCGAGCGATCAGTTGACGCGCCGAGCATCCAGCGCAGCTCAGAGTGGTTTGACGCCCGCCCCGAAGGCCGACGCGGGAGAGCCAACAATGCTCCATCTCTCGCACAGCACGCTTCCGAAGTTGTCTCCTACTTGACTCCTCCTTCAGCGCTCGTGGCGCCCCGTCCCAAATCCTTCATGCGGGTTTTTTCCCGGCTTATCACAGACCCCCGGTTATTCGGGTGATGTGCGCCACGAACGCGAAGGAGGGATCGATGTAGAAGATCGGACCTGACTGAGCGGTGCTGTGTCAGAGATGGAGGTAGGTCCTCCGAGATCGCCCTGCAGGGGGAGGTCTCAAACCACCGCAAGCTGCGCCGGTTAAGGGCCGGGGTGGTGAGCGTTGCGGAAAAGGGGCGCTCCGAGCGCCTCAGGTACGAGCCAGGAAGGCGAGCGAGAGCGAACCGTTGACGACGTGTCGAAAGTGTAGGAATGACATCGAAACCGGGGGATGATCACCTGCGGATGAGCCTGGGGGCAACCTGCTTACTGCCTAGGCGGTGTCCGGCATGGAGACGGCGCGAGCTTGGTTCAGGCTCTGGCATGGAACGTGGGAACCTGTCGCCCTGATACCGTCGATCGTTCACTGGGCCGGCTGGCCCCCCCGATCGGCCAGAGGGAGGACCCCAAGCAGCGGGAACTGTGAGGGGCAGAGTACCGACGCGGGGCACGGGGACGGACCGTCCTGTAGTAGCGGTGAGGCCTGGTAATGCGGGCGGAGCGAAGGGGACGGGTCATCCGGGCTCGGTTAGCGGTCAACCGTCTCTGGGCGGGATGAACCGGTGAGCGAGCCGAAGCCTTATGCGATTTCCAAGTGGATCGTCTGGGAGGCCTACGAGAAGGTCAAGGCGAACCGGGGGGCCGCTGGTGTCGACGGGGAGTCGATTGCGGGGTTTGAGCGGGATCTGAAGGGGAACCTTTACAAGCTTTGGAATCGGATGTCCTCGGGGAGCTATTTCCCGCCGCCGGTGCGTGCGGTGGAGATACCGAAGAAGGCAGGGGGAGTGAGAACGCTGGGCGTGCCCACGGTCGCGGACAGGATCGCCCAAACGGTCGTGCGTGCCTATTTGGAGCCTGAGGTGGAGCCGCGGTTCCACCCGGATTCCTATGGGTATCGGCCGGGGCGGTCGGCGTTGGATGCGGTCGGGGCGTGCCGAGAGCGTTGCTGGCGATACGACTGGGTGATCGATCTCGACATCCGGGCGTTTTTCGACAGCATTCCTCACGAGCTGCTGCTAAAAGCGGTGTCGAAGCACACGAACCTAGGGTGGGTCCTTCTCTACGTGCGGCGGTGGCTGGAAGCGCCGCTGCAACGGGAGGACGGCACCATCGAGGCCAGAGATCGAGGGACCCCCCAGGGGTCAGCGATTTCGCCCTTATTGGCGAACCTGTTTCTCCATTACGCGTTCGATGTTTGGCTGACCCGGAACCATCCGGGAATCAGGTTCGAGCGCTACGCCGATGATGCCGTGGTGCACTGTGTCACCAAGGCCCAGGCGGAGGAGGTGCTGGCTGCCATCGCCGAAAGGATGTCGCAGGTCGGCCTGGAGCTTCATCCAGACAAGACGCGCATCGTGCACTGCAAGGTTCCCTCCGCTGTCTCACACGAGCATCAGCGGTTTGACTTCTTGGGTTACACGTTTCGAGCCCGTCGGGCCAAGACCAAGCGAGGCACGTTCTTCTCCTTCGCCCGCGGTCAGCAACGACGCCAAGAAGAAAATGGGAAGCGAGATCCGCCGCTGGCGGCTCAACCGACGCAGTGACAAGGCACTCAAGGATCTGGCCGCAATGGTCAATCCCATCGTGGCCGGCTGGGTCAACTACTACGGGCGCTTCTACAAGTCCATGTTGTATCCCCTCCTGCGGCGCATCAACGAATATCTGCTTCGTTGGGCTACGAGGAAGTACAAGCGGTTGCGCTACCACGTCATTCGGGCGGTGCGGTGGCTACGGTCGGTCTCCCGACGTGACCCCACCCTGTTCGCCCACTGGCGCTATGTAAGACCGTGAGGCTGGATGACAGGAGCCGGATGAGTCGAGAGGCTCACGTCCGGTTCTGAGAGAGCCGGGGGGTGCGATTCCCCCCGGCCACTCGACCCACCTGCTGAGCTGACCGCTCGGGGAAAATTTTCTCGGGCGGAGTTCGGACAAGAGGGCGCATACGGTCCCGTGCCCACCCAGGCGCCCGGTGATCACCAACCACGTGACAGCAGTGTGGCCTGCGGCGTAGGGGCAGGACCGGATATATAGAAGCTCAGTCGCCGCCCTCGTACTTGAACGACAGCTTCACCTTGGCCCTGTACGCCCTGACGTGCCCATCCTCAATCTGCAGATCGAGTTGGGAAACCTCAGCGATCCGAAGGTCACGCAATGATCGGGCCGCCTGGGCCACGGCCGCGCTCGCAGCCTTCTCCCAAGACTCCTCGCTCGTGCCAACAAGCTCGATGATCTTGTACACGCTCTCGGCCATACTCGGCTCCCCTCTGTATCTCGTGGTCGGCAGCCTAGGCCCTCGAGCGGCAAACCGTGCGGAGCGGTCCGGGACCAGGTGCGACAGCTTCAGCAGATCTGCCGACCCGTCGGTCACGGCAGACGGACAGCGGGTGGCTTTGGCGCGGCGACGCTCGGGTCCCGGAGCTTTGGTACCAGCTGACTCGACGCCCGGATCTCGCCAGCTGTGACTCAGGCCGGCTAGGAATCGATCGGCCAGACCGCGCCCGATGTCTTGCTCACCGTGGACTCGGGCCGAGTCCGATCCGCGAAATCCCTTGGTCAGAACAGCAAGCTGGCGATGTCGACGAGGCCGGCCTGGACGTAGGGGTCCAACCAATTGACAAACGCGAGCTGCTGCTCGATGAGTCCGTAACGCAGCCTATAGACCGTGCATTCGTAGGTCGTATAGGGCTGATTGTTCCCCCTCAACTTCTCGGTGCCAGTCATTATCCCCGAAAGCTTGCCGACCACGCACACGTGGGTTTCGTCCCCAAATACGACGTGGACATCGACCGCGGCCGGATCCTGGCGCCGAAAATTCTCCACGATGTCATTTCGCCCGCGTAGAACGCCACCGAGTGATTCCGGTACTCCCGACTGCCGCACGACCGCGTCGTCAGCGTACGCCGCGCCGAAGGCGGCTTCGTCGCGGTCGCGGATAGCCGCGAGCAGGGCCTCGATGGCGGCGACGTTCGACTCGAAGGTCATGTTTTCGCCCTCCCGGTAACGACTATGTCCAACTGAACCGGTGAAATCATCAGCCAACCTGTCTCGTCCGTGGAAATTAGCGCGAGTTCGTCGATTCTGCCCGAAAGGCCCTGCTGGAGGCCGCACCGTCTCGCCCCCGCCTGGAGCCCGGCCTCCACAATGCCCACCGAGTCGGACCATCGACGGTCCCACCACTCGTAGATCGAGGTACTGTACCCGGGCCCCAACTACCCGATGGCGAGGAACGAGAAGTTGTGGTCGTGCGGGCGTGAGTAGTCGTGGAGCTTGGATTCCCAGTCCCACATGGCGCCCGCGTTCAGGACCGGAACCCGCATGTTCGCTCGCACGGCGTAGCCCGCCCCCGCGCCGAGCATGAGCGTTTTGCGACGAGTACCCGTTGGCTCTCTGGAAGTCCTGCCACCCCAGCAGCTCGCGATTGAAGCGCTCGGTGAGGAAGCTGCGGCTATTCTCGAAAGCCGCCAGCAACGGGGCCGATCCGACGACGCTGTTCTCTTCATTCCCGGGAACATCAGATCACCCAGCTCGTCATAGGATCCAGCCGGTGCAGCCGGTGGCAGAACTGATGGGTGGCGGCTCTATGGTGCGGCGTATCATCCGCGAGGCCGGCGCAGATGGCATTGACGTGCACGTCATCGCCCGCCGGAAGTTGCCAGCGGGCGAAGCCCACGAGCCCTCGCCCGGCGAGGAGTCATGACCGCCCGGCAGGTTCCTAGTTTAGTGTCCACTTATTGATCGCGCGGTAGGCGTAGGCTGTGGCATGGCTCATCCCCCCGCTGACGCCTTGGAGCTTTTGGCAGAGGAGCAGACGGCGTTGGAGGAGATCGCTTCGAGTCCTTCGCTCTCGGATCGGGCTGTGAGAGAAAGCAAGAGGTTTGCTGCTGGCCGCTGATGGGGTGGCCAATAGCGTGATCGCCGAACGCCTCGTGGTGTCGCGCTCGACAGTGTTGGAATGGAGACAGCATTTCGTCGAACACGGGTGGAGTGGGTGGGCAAGGTCCGACCGGGCAGGGGGCGCAAGCCGTCCATTCCGCAGGCGCGGATAGAAGCGATGGTGCACGACACCTTGCACGCCCGCCCGGATGACGGATCTACCCACTGGTCGGTGCGGTCGATGGCCCGCCACTCGGGACTGTCGAAGTCGACAGTGCAGAAGATCTGGAACGCCAGGGGGATCAAGCCACATCTGGTGGACACCTTCAAGCTGTCGAACGACAAACGCTTCGAGGAGAAGCTCAAGGACGTGGTGGAGCTGTATGTGAACCCGCCCCCCGATGCGGTGGTCCTCAGCGTCGATGAGAAGAGCCAGATCCAGGCGCTCAACCGAACGCAGCCCTCCCTGCCCATGAAGCCGGGGCGGGCCGGGACCATGACCCACGACTACAAGCGTCACGGCACCACCACCCTGTTCGCAGCGTTGAATGTTCTTACCGGCATGCTGCTGTTCAAGTGCATGCCCCGGCATCGCAACGGCGAGTTCTTGAAGTTCCTGCGTCTGATCGACCGCAGAGTGAGCAAAGCCAAGAACGTCCATCTGATCGTCGACAACTACGGGACCCACACCCATCCCAAGGTTCAAGCCTGGCTGGCCGAGCATCCGCGTTTCACCTTGCACTTCATTCCTACCAGTTCCAGCTGGCTGAACCTCGTGGAGCGGTGGTTCCGTGAACTCACTGATAAGAGGATCCGGCGCGGCAACTTCACCAGCGTCGCCGATCTAGTTGCGACCATCGAGGACTACATCGCTCATCACAACCACGACCCCAAGCCGTACAAGTGGACCAAGACCGCCGAGGAGATCATCGAGAAGGTGCGACGAGGGAGAGTCGCTCTAGCCGAAATCCAAGCGCACGTCAATTGAAGGACACTCCACTAGCACCTCGCGGTCGTGGCTCGGCAAGACGGACACCTCATGATGCGCGTTCTCGGGATGCGTCTTCACGCCGTGCGAACCCCCGGCAGACCCCCCTGACTTTGGGCGGCTGGCCTGTCGGTGGGGTCAGGCGCGGAGTGCGCTCGTCGGCGCGGCGAGAGCGGCGGGGAGCGCGGTGCGGGCGTTGACGTCGAGCTTGTAGAAGACGTGGGTAAGGTGGCCCTCGACGGTGCGGGCGGTGACGAACAGGGTTTGGGCGATCTCGCGGTTTGTGAGCCCGGCGGCGGCCAGTTCGGCGATGCGACGCTCGCTGGCGGTGAGCGCTTCGAGTCCGGTAAGCAGCGCTCGGCGCGGCCTGGCCCCCGTAGCGCGCAGCTCGGTCTCGGCCCGTTGGGCCAGCGCTTCGGCGCCGAGGTGGTGGGCGGTGTCGACCGCCTGGCGGAGAAGTTGGCGGGCCTCGACTCGGTGGTTGCGGCGACGGAGGTGGGCGCCGAGGTCGGCCAGGGCGCGGGCGTGTTCGAGGCGGGTATCAGGGCCGGCGAGCACTTCGATCGCCTCGCGCAGCAGGGCCTCGCCAACCTGTCCGCCGGCGACCAGCCCGGCGGCCCGCAGCGCCACGCCGAGGGCGCGCCGGGCACCGAAGGCCCGGGCTAACTCGAGCTCTTCGGCGCTGAGGCGTCGCGCCGTGTCGGGTTCACCAAAGGCAAGCGCGGCCAGGGCGGCCTCGGAACGCCACGACAGGTAGCAGGGGCTGATCGTCAGGCCACCGGTGGCGATCTCACCGGCCGCCACGAGATCGCCGAGCGCCTCACCGAAGCGACGCTGGGCGAACCGAAGGCGGCCCCGGGCGTGGCGCAGTAACACCGCGGTCTGCGACGTGCCGGGGAGGTCGACCCCCAGGGGCTCAAGAGTCCGCTCGGCCTCGTCGAGGTCGCCCCGCTCAACCAGCACCTCGACCAGTACGCTCACCGCCCGGTTGCGCAACAGCGGCGGCGCAGCCGGACCGGGGGCGTCGAGCAGGGCCCGCGGCATCGGCCTCGGCGGCGGTGAGATCACCGCGCCGGGAGGCGAGCCAGGCCCGCTGGGCCAACACGGCGGGAAGGATCAATCCGTTGGCCGAAGCCTGGGCCTCCGCCACGGCGGCGTCGGCCAGGGCCTGGGCGGCGTCGTAGCGCTCAGCGCAGAGCAGCGTTACCACGGCGCTCGGGTGGCGAAACGCACCGCCGGGTAACCAGGGCGGGTCGCCTGGCTCGGGCACCGGTCCCGTGCCGGCGCTGATGGCCCGCAGCGCCAGGTCGGCCACCTGGTCGGCCGGCTGGTTGGCCCAGGCCGCCAGGTACGCGGCCGCCGCCACACATTGGCGCGGGACCGACCCCTCAGCACCCCACACCAGCAGCGCACCGGCTCGCTCGGCTATCAACGGCGCGGTGGCGGCATCACCCACCCCGCAGGCGACGGCCATGGCCTCCAACGTCAAACGGCCTTCCCCGTCGCTGCCGTGGAGGCGGGCGGCCACGCCATCGCACACCTCGATCGCCTCGCCGGCCCGCTCGTGCCAGCGCAGCGCATTCGCGAACAGCAGCGTGACCGCGATACGGGTGGTGTCGTCGGCGGCCGATTCCACCGCCTCTGCGAGTTGGTCGTGCCAGCCCGGCTGGCCGGCGCTGAACTCGGCCAGACCGAGCTCGAGCAATAGGCCCGCCCCCGCCTCGGGCGAGGGGGGCTCGGACAAGGCCCGGCGTAGGTAGGTAACCGCTGATTCCGGCGCACCCCGCGCCGTCGCCTCCCAGGCGGCAGCCCGCAGCTGTTCGACCGTCCAGCTGTCGCCTGTCGGGATGGTGGCCAGCAGGTGCTCGGCGACGCGGGCGGGGCTGGCGTGTGCTTCGGCCAGCAGCCTGGCGGCGCGCCCGTGCGCTTCGACCCGGTCGGCCGACGCCATATCACGGTAGACGGCGCCGCGCAGGAGTGGATGGGCGAAACACAGCGGTGCCTCGTCCAGCACCCCGGCCCCGACCAGGAGATCGGCGGCCCGCGCCGCGTCGAGGAGCGCAAGCCCGGCCAGCTGGGCCGCCTGCTCCAACTCGGCCCGCTCCAAAACGGCCACCGCCCGGGCCAGGCGCGCCGCCTCGGGACCCAGCCGCGCCAGGCGCAGCATCGCCCAGCGGCTCAAGTTGACGGTGGCGACGTCCCATACTTTGCCTGCCGACGCGATGATCGGGGCGATGCGCTCCTCTCGCAACGCTTCGACCAGCGTGCGGACCAGAAACGGCGTACCGCCGGTCGCTTCCCAGCAGGCCGCCGCGAACTCAGGTTCGGGCTCGACACCCAAGCCGGCCGCCACCAGCGTGGCCACCCCCCCCAAGCTGAGCGGCCCCAGCGTGACCACTTCGGTCGCCGGATCCAAGGTCAAGGCGGCCCACAGCTCCCGACTGGCTCCGGCCTCGGCCGGCCGGGTTGCGAGCAGCACCGCGGCGTGCAGCTCCTCCAGGCGGGGCAGCAAAAAAGCCAGAAAGCGAAGCGACGCGCCGTCAGCCCAGTGGGCGTCATCCACCACCAACGCCAACGGGTGTTGCGCGGTCAGGTTGGCGCACAACCAGTACAGCCCGTGCAGCACCGCGAACGACGGGTCCGGGGCGATGGGCGCAGCCGTAGCCGCGGCGTCACCCAGGCCAGGAAGACCCAACAGCCGGGCCGCCATCCCGGGCGGCCCGTCCAATAGCTGGGACCGCTCCTCCTCCGACGCGGCCGCCACCACCGGCTCGATCAGCTGGCGCACCACCCCGAACGCGAACTCGCGCTCCAGCTCAGCGCCACGCGCTCGCAGTACCCGGAAACCCTCTCCCTCCGCGGCGTCCCGGGCCACCGCCAACAGCACGGTTTTGCCGATCCCAGCCGGCCCCTCCACCACCAGCGCCCGGCCGTGGCCTTGCCGGGCCTGCTGCAGGCATTCCTCGATCCGCTCCAGCTCTCGGTCGCGCTCGAGCAGCAGACCATCGTGCTCGCCCTCAGCCGAGATCACCGACCCACCCTATGTCGTGCCAGTGCGGACCGCCCCAGAGCCGACCTGGACGCCCCGCGGCCCGCATTTAGCTCGCCTCGTGCCCAGCCGGACTGGAAAGTCAGGGGGGAGTGCCATGGGGGTGCCCCCGGTGCGAACACCAGGGGAGCGGATCGAACATGGACCCGGAAACCGTCGGCTACCGCACGAGCGACAGGACATCCACCTGCACCACGCGAACCGTCCGATTAGATCAACGATCTGGAGACCGTCGCCGAGGGCTCGCCATAGCGGAGCTGCGTCGCTCCACTCCACCACCTCCGGCATCACCGGGTCCGACGATGATTCCGGCCAGCGAATCCGAACGAGGAGGGAAGGAAGATGGCGCGAGTACTGATCACCGGTTCGAGCGACGGCCTCGGGTTGATGGCGGCCGAACTGCTCGCCCATGCCGGCCACGCGGTCACCCTGCACGCCCGTAACGTTCAGCGGGCCGGTGACGCTCGTCGGGCCCTTTCGACGGCCGAGCGCGTCGTCGTCGGCGACCTGGCCAGCATCGAGGGGACCCGCCAGGTCGCGGAGCAGGCCAACGGGCTCGGACGGTATGACGCGGTGATCCACAACGCCGGCGTCGGTTACCGCGAGCCCCGGCGCGTCGAGACCGTCGACGGACTCTCGCACGTCTTCGCCGTCAACGTCTTGGCCCCGTACCTGCTGACCGCCCTGATCACTCGGCCCAGTCGGCTGGTGTATGTCAGCTCGGGCATGCACGAAGGGGGCAACCCGGACCTCGACGACCTCCAATGGGCCCGACGCCGCTGGAACGGGGCCCAGGCCTACGCCGACAGCAAGCTCTTCGATGTCGTGCTGGCCTTCGCCGTCGCCCGCCGCTGGCCCGGCGTGCTCTCCAACGCCCTTGCGCCCGGCTGGGTGCCGACCAGGATGGGGGGACCCGGCGCCCCCGACGATCTCTCCTTGGCAGCGGTGACCCAGGTTTGGCTGGCGGTCAGCGACGACCCAGCAGCGACCGTCACCGGCAATTACTACTACCACCAGCAGCCACGCGCCGTTCACCCGGCAGCCCGCTCAGTCGAAGTTCAAGACCGGCTGCTCGACGGCTGCTCGGAGCTGACCGGGTTGGTCCTCCCGAATCCGTAGACGTTCCCCCTCAAGTGCCGAGAAAGGTTGGTGAACCACCATGCCCAACGAACTCCTCATCAAAGGTGGCCACGTCGTCACCATGGATCCTGCGCTGGGGGACCAGCCCGACACTGACGTCCTCGTTCGTGACGGGGTTATCGTCGAGGTCCGACCCGGGCTGGAAACGTCCGCTCCGCAGGCGAAATGATCGAGGCCCAGGGTCGGCTCGTCATTCCGGGCCTCGTGGATACCCACCGGCACGTGTGGCACGGAGCGATCGGCGGCTTCACCCCCCAGATAACCGGGGCCGGGTACGGGCCGGCTGTGCTGACTGGGATCGCCCCCAAACACCGCGCCGATGATGTCTACTCCGGGGCTACGCGGGCCGTGCTTCACCACTCCGCAACGCAACGCCGAAGACTTCGCGTTCGCCCGCGACCTCGGGCTGCCGATCTCATTGCACGTGGGCATGGCCGGCACCTCCGACGCCGTGACCGCCCTTCAGCGTGACGGACTGCTCGGCGCCGATGTGAACCACGCGCACGGGAACATGCTGACAGGAGAGGATCTCGACCTGATCGCGGCAAGCCACGGGACCTTGTCGATCACCCCCTCTACCGACATGCTGATGCAGTTCGGGACCTTCCCGGCAACTGGCCCCGCCCTCCAAGGGGGGATCCTGTCGGGTTTGGCAGTCGATACTATCTGTTCGGCCGGGACCGACCTGTTCTCCGAGATGCGCCTGGCGCTCGCCGCGGAGCGTTCCCGGGCCAACGCCGCCGCCCTGGCCCGGGGGAGGAGGTCTCGAGCGTCGACCTGCCCCAGCGGGACATGCTTCGACTGGCCACCATCGACGGGGCGCGCGTGTGGAATCTCGACGACCAGGTCGGCAGCCCTCGCCCCGGGCAAGCAGGCCGACATCGCCATCATCGACATGCCTCCCCCCATCTCGATGGGTTCGGCGACCCCGTGGCGGTCCTCGTCCTCGGGGCTGGACCAGCCGATGTCGAAACGGTGATCGTCGGAGGCGACGTCGTCAAGCGGGACGGGAGGCTGGTCGGTGCCCACGTGGACGGGGCCCGCAAGCTCCTGTACGAGACGCGCGACCGCCTTCGCACCTGACCGCGCCAAGCGTCGTTCGGCATGATCTTTAGATCTCCTTTCCTGCCCAGTACGGTTCGGCTGAAAGTTCCATTGGCAACCCCCCTTCGCTCGGGTAGACGACCGGAGATCTGCGCCCGACAAGGCAACGCTCGCACTGAGCTTCCGGCTCTGGCTCCCCCTGGCAAGCCACCCACCCCAGTCCGCGCCCAGCCCCTCCGACGGGCCGCCGCTCAGAAGTCAGGGCTCCTCACAGGGTTGCCACGGTGTGAAAACCGATACCGCGAATGGGTCATGACGTATCCGACTCTTAATGGCACGAAACTTGAAAAAGTCAGGGGGGTTTACGGGGGGTTGCCCCGGTGCGAACACCGGGGTTGGCCGCCCACCCTTTTCGTTGCACCGTTCGAAAGGAAGATCATGAATCGCGGCAGACCCCTCCCCCCTGCCGGCCACTGCGCTCCCCACGAGATTGGCAGTGCCGATATTAGCGGTGAGCCGTCGGCGGAGGTGTCCCTCGTCGGAGGGCCGAATGGGAAACTCGGACCGGGCAGCGCTACCGAACGGCCTGTCCGTGGGACCCATGACCGCGTGGGCGAGTTGACTCTGGCGTCGACTTGGTACGCGGCCAGCGGAGGCTCGATTACGGACCGGCTCCTGGAGTGGCCCCCGGATGTATTCGCGCTCACCAATGTGGTGCTGGCGCGGGCGGAAGCGTTTCGCTTCGCCCTGTCCGTCGCAGATTGGCCCCCCAGCGGGTTTGGCAACTGGGGTCAGGCGGTCGAGGAGGCAGGCCGGCGCTGGAGCGCCTGGACGGAGGACCGCACCGGCGCCATGCCCGAGCTGGTGGCCGCAGAGTGGCAGGTATTTTGCGCAGGCGCCGAGATGCCGCTCGAGCACGTGGAACCCCGGCGAGATCACGGAGTGTGCGAGGCGCTGCTGACGTTGCATGCCATCGCCGACGAGGCCTGCGCCGGGCTGGGCATGGCCCTGGACAGCTCCAGCGCCGAGGGGTGCGTGTACCGGGCCCGCGGCCGCGAGCTGTTGGCCCGTACCGGATCGCTGGCCCGCATTGACGCCCGGCTTTTGCGCGTCCTCCCAAAGGTGATCACTCCGCCAACGGGACGACCGACGTTTTCGCGCTACGCCTGCGTGCAAGGCCCCAGCATCGAGGCCCGCTGGCACAAGATCCCGGCCCGGCATCGGGGCACTGACCTGCGCTCCGAGCACGCCACCCTGCTGCTGCTGCCCTGGCCCCTGCGGGTGCACGCGTCCGACTTTCACTCGGTGGGCCCGGTGCAGCGGCTGGGCAAGGACCCGTATGGATTCTTCGAGTTCGTCCCGGCCGAAGGGCTCGATCTGGACCTGTTGGATCGGGTGCTGGTCGCCGCCCGCCAAGAGGCAGGCAGCGTCGACGTCGTCCTGCTGCCCGAGAGCGCCGTCGAAGAGGGCGAGATCGACGACCTCGAAACGCTGCTGGACGGACACGGCGTGATCGCCCTGGTGGCCGGGGTCCGCCAGCACGAGCGGCAGCCGGGCCGGTTCCCCAGCAACTGGCTGCACATGGGCTTCAACCCCAGGCTTGAGAAAGGGGGACGGCCGCCGAGCGAGAGGAAGCAACCGTGGTTTCACGTCCGTCAGAACAAGCACCACCGTTGGTCCCTGGATGAAGGCCAGGTACTGGAGTACCACCTCGGCGGTGCCCTGCACCCCCACATCCGCTGGTGGGAAGCCATGGACGTACCCCGCAGAGCGATCCAGTTCGTCGAGGTCGCCGAACTGGTGCTGACCTCGCTGGTGTGCGAGGACTTGGCCCACAACGACGACATCGCCCAGCTCATCCGCTCCGTGGGCCCCACGGTGGTCATGAATGTGCTGCTGGACGGACCGCAGCTCCCCTCCCGCTGGGCGGCCCGCTACGCCAGCGTCCTGGCCGACGATCCCGGTTCGGCCGTGCTGACGCTGACCTCGCTCGGGATGGTGGAGCGCTCGCGACCGCACGGCCGGGAGGCTTCTCGGGTGATCGGGCTGTGGAAGGATCCCGCCCGGGGCGTCCGCGAGATTCCGCTCGAATCCGGGGCGCAGGGCGTCCTGATCACCGTCTGCATGGACCGCGCCGCCCGCTACAGCGCCGACCTGCGCCGGCCCGTCGATAACAGCACCTCCCTTTACGCGGTGGCCGGCCACCAAGTCCACGCCGCGAGCGTCGGCTCAGGAACACCGCCGTCACCGTCCACCACGTCGACCGGGCCGGTTCTGAAACTCGACGAGCTCACCATCCTTACGTCCTGGGCCGAGGGCGTTTCCGAAGCCGCGGCCTACGCCCCCGAGTGCATCGACGGGCTGCTGGCCGCGGCGGGCCCGGGCGCGATCTGGCGCGCCGAGCTAGGCCTTCCTGAGCCATCCTCCCGACTCGCTGACGCCATCGACATCGCTCGGCCGATTGGCTCGACCGGCCTCCTTACCCACTGGCGCGTCGCTATTCGACGCCTTGCTCATCGGGAACCCAAGGAGATCACCCTGGCGAAAGAACCCTCGACGGAGTGGTCCGGCGAGCCTTGCTCTCCATGCTCGAGGAACGGCGGACCAGACAACCGACCGAAGCCAGCGACGCTCGCTGAGTAACGGTCGCCGAGGCCTTCAGATGCCGCCTTCGAGTCGAGGAAAGCGCAGCGACGCGGCGTCGGCCCAGTGGGCGTCGTCAACCACCAGCGCCCTGCCGTGGCCCTGTCCGCCGCTGGCACCAGCCGATCCGTTCGAGCTCTCGGTGCCGCTCAAGCAACCCACCATCGTGCTCGCCCCCGGCCGAGATCACCAACACGACCTCACGACGGGCCGGCCCGGATCGCCGCGGCAGAAATCAGGGGGGTCTGTCGGGGGTTTGCCCCGGTGCGAACACTCGGGTTGGTGGCCCACCCTTTCCGTAGCGCGGACGAAAGGAAAGGAAAATCATGAATCTCAGCAGACCCCTCAGCCTGCTGGCCACGGCGCTCCCCACCAGATGAGGACCAGCGATATTAGCGGTGGACCGTCGGCGCAGGTGTCCCTCGTTGGGGGGATCGATGGGAGACTCGAGCCTGGCCCCGGGGTCATAGGCACTTGCCACGCCAACGACGAATCGTCGGTCCACGGGGGCGCCCACGACCGCCGCGAATCGAGCGGGGGCCCGCTCTGGATCGGCGTGCCGCATTGCGCCGCGCCCGGGCGCGCGGTGCGCGGCGGCCTGGCAACGGGGGCACTGCCGGACAAGCGGATAGGAGGATAGGAGATGGCGATGGCTACCGATGTGGTATTGCCGGTGACTGGGTTCGGGCCGGAGCCCGGAACGGTAGTGCTCACCGTCAACGATCAGGCGTACGAACTGCGGATTGAGCCGCGGGTCAGCCTGCTGGACGCTCTGCGCGAACACGCCGGGCTCACCGGTTCGAAGAAGGGCTGCGATCAGGGTACGTGCGGGGCGTGCACGGTGTGGGTGGATGGACGGCGGGTGCTGGCGTGCCTGACGCTGGCAGTCACGTGCGAGGGTCGTGAGGTCACCACGATCGAGGGCCTGGCTGTCCACGGTGAGCTGCGTCCGATGCAGGCGGCGTTCGTCGAGCACGACGCGTTCCAGTGTGGTTACTGCACGCCCGGGCAGATCATGTCGGCGGTGAAGGTGCTGGAAGAAGGCCACGCGGATGATGACATCGAGATCGCGGAATGGATGAGCGGCAACCTGTGCCGGTCCGCGGCGTACCCGAATATTCGGGCCGCGATCTGCGGGGTCCGGGACGCGGTTGGGAGCGAACTCTGATGCGGCCGTTCAGCTACGCCCGGGCTGCCGATGCCGCGTCGGCGATCACGCTCGTCCGGGAGCACCCAGACGGCGCGTTTTTGGCCGGCGGAACAACCGAAGTCGACCTGGTGCGCCAGGACGTGGTCCGGCCGGGGCTGCTCGTCGACATCAACGACCTGCCGCTGGACTTCGATCGAGGACCGGCCCGACGGCGGGTTGCGGATCGGGGCGGTGGCCCGGATGAGTGACGTGGCCCGAGCGGCGGCGGTGATAGAGCGGTTCCCTATGGTCTCCCAGGCGCTCCTGCAGGGCGCGTCGCCGCAGCTGCGGAACATGGCCTCGATGGGCGGCAACTTGTGCCAGCGAGTCCGGTGCAGCTACTTCCGGGACGCCGCCTCGCCGTGCAACAAACGCCAGCCTGGCAGTGGCTGCGCCGCCCTGGACGGCATCCACCGCGGCCATGCCATCCTGGGGGTCAGCGATCACTGCATCGCCACCCATCCGTCCGACGTCGCCGTCCCGCTGACCGCGCTCAACGCCGTTGTGCACACCAGCGGGCCAGACGGGCCGCGGGCCATCGGCATCGATGACTTCTTTCTGCTCCCCGGCGATACCCCCGAGCGCGAGCATCCCCTGGTGCACGGCGAGCTGATCACCGCCGTGGAGGTGCCCGCTGCGCCGGTGGCGCGCCGGTCGCTCTACCTGAAAGTCCGCGACCGCCAGTCGTACGAATTCGCGCTGGCCTCGGTCGCGGCGGCCATACGGATCGAGGACGGCACGCTCACCGAGGTGCGGCTGGCTCTCGGCGGGGTCGGCACCAAGCCGTGGCGCGCCCGGCGAGCCGAGGCTGCCCTGCTCGGCCGGCCGCCGACTCCGGCCGGTTTCGCCGCCGCCGCCCGGGAGGAACTGGCGCAGGCCACGCCGCGGCCGATGAACGCGTTCAAGGTCGAGCTCGCCCAGGCGGCCATCGTCCGGGCGCTGAACACACTCACGGACGGAGAAGGACCATGAGCGGATTCGTCGGCCAGGACGTACCCCGGGTTGACGGTCCGGCCAAGGTGACCGGCTCGGCCCGGTATTGCGGCGAGATCGCTATGGCGGACCTCGCCTACGCCCAGATGGTCGGAGCCCGGGTAGCCAGCGGCCGGATCACCTCGATCGACACCCGCGAGGCCGAGCACGCCGGCGGGGTAATCGGTATCCTCACCCACCACAACACGCCGAAGGTAAGCAGCGTGCCGCTGGTCCCCTCGCTGCTGGGCGGCCCGGCACCGGGCGAGACGTTTTTCCCGATGCAGGACGACGTGATCCACTACGCCGGCCAGCCGGTCGCGGTCGTCGTGGCCGACAGCTTGGAGCAGGCGCAGTACGCCACCACCTTGATCCGGGTCAGCTACAGCGAAACCTCCTCGGTGACCACCATCGACCAGGGCCGGGCGGACGCGTACGACGCGGAGCGGATCTTCGGTGGTCTGATGCCAGGCCGAACGGCGCGCGGCGACGTCGACGCCGGGTTGGCGGCTGCGGATGTCCGCGTCGACGCGCTGTTCCGCTTCGCCGCCAACCACCACAACCCGCTCGAGCCGCTGACCACCACGGCCGTCTGGGACGGTAATCAGCTGACACTGTATGACTCGTGCCAGGGCATCAAGGCCGTGCAGTTCACCGTGGCCGCGCTGCTCGGGATCTCCCCGTCCCAGGTCCGCGTGCTGGCCCGGTTCGTCGGCGGCGCCTTCGGCGCTAAGGCGATGGTCTGGCCCCACGTGAGCCTCGCCGCGCTGGCCGCCCAGCACGTGCGGCGGCCCGTCCGGCTGACCGCCACCCGCGGGCAGATGTTCACCTCCTGCGGGCACCGCGAAGAACAAGAACAGCACATCCGGCTCGGGGCGACCCGCGACGGGCACCTCACTGCCATCAAGCACCGCAAGATCTCGGTCACCTCACCGTTCGACGACTGGGCCGAGCCCGCTTTCGGCGTCGCCTCCCAGCTGTACGCCAGCCCCGCCTACGAAGGCGTGCACCAGCTGATACGGGGGAACACGATGACCCCGACGTTCACCCGAGGGCCGGGCGAGGCTGTCGGTGTGTTCACCCTCGAATGCGCCATGGACGAACTCGCCACCGAGCTCGGCATCGACCCAATCGAGTTGCGGCTCCGCAACCTGGCCGAGACAGAACCCAACAGCGGCAACCCCTGGTCCAGCTACGGGCTGCGGGAATGCCTGCAGCGCGGTGCCGAGCGGATCGGCTGGGCCAACCGGAACGCCCAGCCCTGTTCCACACGGGAAGGGAATTGGCTCATCGGCACCGGCATGGCTGCCGCTGCCTACCCGGTCGCCTTCTTCATGCGCACCCAGCGCGCCCGAGCCCACCTGTATGCCGACGGCACCGCCATCGTGCAGACCTCTACCCAGGAATTCGGCACCGGTACACCCACCGTGCTGACCCAGGTCGCCGCCGACGCGCTTGGTGTCGACCTGCGCGACGTCCGGGTCGAGTTCGGCGACACCAGTCTGCCGGCAACCGGTTCGCCCGTCGGCTCGAACGGCGCCATGATGATCAGCGCCGCCGTGCACAACGCTGGCATCGCGGTCCGCGACCAGTTGATCGCCCTGGCCGTCGGCGACCCGCATTCCCCGTTGCATGGGGCCGACCCCGTGACGCTCACCGCGGCCGGCGCCCGGCTCATGCTCGCCGCCGATCCGCACACGGGCGAGAGCTACGCCGAACTGATGGGCCGCCACCGAATAAACGACCTGGAGTTCATGGGCAGCTGGGACCCTCCACCGGCCGACACTCCCTACGGGCTGATGACCTTCGGCGCTCAGTTCGCCAAGGTCGCCGTCGACGCCGACCTCGGCATCATTCGAGTCCGGCACCTCGCCGGGGCGTTCGCTCCAGGCCGGATCCTCAACCCCCGGACCGCCCGCAGCCAGCTCATGGGCGGGATGCTGTGGGGAATGAGCCAAGCGCTCCTCGAAGGCAACCGCATGGACACTGTCCGCGCCGGCTGGTCCAGCACCAGCCTGGGCGAGTATCTCGTTCCGGTCAACGCCGACGCACCCGACGTCGACGTGGACCTCATCGAGGTCCAGGACCACATAACCGGACCGCTCGGCGTCAAGGGCGTCGGCGAGATCGGCCAGGTCGGCTCCGGCGCCGCGATCGCCAACGCCGTCTACCACGCCACCGGCTACCGCGTCCGCGAACTACCCATCGCCATGGAGCACCTCCTGGCCCACCTGGCCGCCAACCCGACGACCAGAGCGGTCACAATCCAATCAGGCGCATGACTACAACCACACAGCCGGCGCTACAACCCAGCCCCAACCCCGGCCCGCGGGCCGGCCAGCCGGCCGCTCAGCCCGGGGCCGGCCTGGGCGGTCTACTGCTGGCCGCGGTCGTGTTCTTCGCCGTGGCCCTCGGTACCGGCAGCCTCGCGACATCGCTGCTGGTCCTCGGCCCGATCGCCACCTTCGCGCTGCCCGCAGTGGCCGTGATCGCCTTCTGGTGGAACGACTGGCCCGGCTCCCGCCTCACAACGCCCTGGACCGGGATCACCGACACCGCCGTCGTCGCCGCAGCCGCGGTTCTGCTCACCATCGCCGGGCAGGCAATCGTCGAGCGGCCCGATATTAGGGCCGTATTCGAAGCCCACCGCGCCCCCGGCCTCCCGGTCACCTTTCCCGCCACTCTTCCCCTGGCCGGTGCCACATTCGCCGCCACGCTCCAGCTATCACTGGTATGCGAACGCTGGCCCCTCGGCGGCATCAGGCGGATCAAGTCTGGCATCGCCGCGCTCGCCCTCTCCTGGGCGATCGGGACCGGCGCCTACTTCCTGTTTGCCAGCCTCAGCTACCTGCCAGCCAGCCAACGCGCCGGACTCCACCACCCCGCCGGCCCAGTCGCCAGACCCGACTTCGGGTCCGCGCTGATCGCCGTCGGAGTCTGGCAGGCAGTGATCTACCTCGGCCTGCACGGCTGGCCGGTCAGCGCCATCACCCGCCGCCCGGTCCGAGTTCTCGCCGGCAACACCATCGTCATCGGTCTCGGCACGCTCACCTACCTGGTCCTCCGGGACCTCGCCCACTGGGCACCCGACGCTATCGGCGCCGCCTGCGGATGCCTGATCGGCGCCGTCCTCGTGGTGAGCATGCTCTTCGACAACTGGCCCAGCACACTGCTGCGCCCCGCGATAGGCCGGGCCGTAACCCTCGTCCTCACCGCCTTGGTGGCATTCGCCCTGAACCGCATCCTGGCCGCCTACGCCGACAGCGTGCACTGGACCAGAGCGACCCCCGATGATTGGATAACCACCGCCGCGCTCAGCTTCGCCGGAGCCGGCATAATCCTTCACACCGGCATCGGACTGAGGTGGCCGTTCTACCCGGGGAGGGAACAGAACTCGTGACCCACAGCAAGGTCGCGGGAAAGCGTGACGAAGGGCGACCTGTGCCGAACACCGCCGCCTAGAAACAGTACAGCGAGCCAACGTCACATGAGCTGATCATCGTCCGGTGACCACGATCGACGCCGACATTGCCGGCGCGAGCGACGAGTTCGCCGAGTCGCTAGAGCCGAATGGGCCCCTACAGCTGCAGGATCGTTGACCTCCCTTGGACCGTGCGCAGACCACGGCACAGTTCAGCCGCGAGCAGGTTCAGGAGCGGGGCGTGCACGCGAGGGGCGGAGGCGCCTACGGCGTGCTGGAGGCGACCAAGGACGCCCGCAAGTACACCAAAGCCAGCCTGGTCGCTGCGACGACATTCCACCTTCAGCAGCGAACTTGCTCGAGGTGGCCCTGCCCCATTCCACCAGTGCCCGTGCTGACGATCGTCTTCGATATGTGTGACTCCTCGAATAACCGACCATTGAGCTCCCCCTCAGCCGAGATCTGGTCGTGGCGTACTCGCCCCGATTAATCGAGTACCTGACCAATATCTACAGCAACCTTCCCCGGTGATCCGCCCCGACCCGGCAATGGCTTGGCGCGTCGAGCGCAGATCGTCCTTGGAGAAGTCAGGGGGGTGTATTGGGGGGTGTCCTCGGTGCGAACACCGGGGTCGCCGGCCGATCCTTTTCGTAGTACCGACGAAAGGAACATCATGAATCGGATCAGACCTCTCACTCTATTCGCCGGCGCGGCAGCGGCACCGCTGATCGTTCTGGCCGTGGCCGCCTGTGGTGGCGGCAGCGGAGGTGCCAGCGCCTCACCGACACTGCCCACCACACCCACCGGGCAGCCGGCCACCGTCGGGGTCGCCAGCACCGGCCTGGGCCAAATCCTGGTCAACTCCCAAGGCCGCACCCTGTACCTTTTCCAGAAGGACACGGGCACGACCAGCACCTGCACCGGCGCCTGCGCCACCTCTTGGCCCCCACTCCGGGCGAGCGGCCAGCCCACGGTCGGCAGCGGGGCGAACGCCGCCCTGCTGGGGACCACCCCCCGCTCCGACGGAGCTCCGCAGATCACCTACAACGGCCACCCCGTCTACCTGTTCTTCCAGGATCAGAAATCCGGCGACTCCAAGGGCCAGGGCGTGAACGCCTTCGGTGCCAACTGGTACGTCCTATCTCCCACAGGCAACCAGGTCACCGCGGCGGCCCCGAGCGGGTCCACGTCCAGCTCAGGAGGGGCAGGTGGCTACTAGCCGGGCGCCGGCCCGAGCAGCGGCGGCCCGAACGCGTCGCGGGCCAGTGTCCGAGCACACCAATGGCTGCAGAACGCCGGCCAGCTCGCCGTCACTGAACCGGTTGGCAGAGCATCGTGTTCAGAAAGGAGGCGCCCGGTGATCGAAACCCGAGTGCTGGCGGACTCGAGCATTGTGTGTCGTCCCTCGGGGAGCCTTGACTGGATCGCCGCCGTGTCCCTGCGCCGCGCCATCGGCGACTCACTCCGACCCGGCGTCGAGGTCGTCATCGATTTGTGCCGGGTCGAGTTCATCGACGCGGTCGGGATAGGCGCCATTGTTGGGTCGGTACGCCGGGTGCGGGCGGTGGGCGGCCACGCGGGGATATGTGGTGCCTCGCGGAAAGTTCGCTATCGCTTAGAACTGGCCGGCGTTTACCGGCTGGCGAGGCGATGCTCAGGGACGAACGGCCATGACGCCGCCTGAACGACCGGAGGGGCGGTCCCGGCCGTGGCGGAATAAGGGATCCCTATCCGCAGCCTCGCTGGGCCGTCGATGGTCGGGATTGCCCCGGTCCACCCGCCAGGCGCTTGTGATGCTCGCTTCTTCGGCGGTGCTTGCGGCCGCAGGTTACGGCATTGCCGTTGCCGTCGACTCGCCCCAGTCGCCAAGCGGGCCAACTGCCAAGGGTGCCCGCGCCAGTAGCCGCGCCCCCGCTACCGGGCCCGCTTCGCTACCCGGCCCGTTCGCCTGGCTCGCCTCGACCGCGCCGCCGACCACCTGGACGCGCCTCACCCTCCCCGCCGGCCTCGGTTCGCTCTCCGTTCCCCCCGGGTTCCGTGCCGTTCCCGGCGATCCCGGAACGGCCTCGCTAGCACTTCTGGGCTCGGACGGCACCTACCTGGGATATCTCAATGTGACGCCACGGCAAGGCGACGAGCGTCTGGCCAACTGGGCTGGCTCCCGCCTTGCCCACCTCCGGGGTGACGAGACGATCTCGGCCACCCAGGACGGAGCTGTCCAGTCCGTGCAAACAGAAAACACCATGCGCTCGTGTGTCACCGACGACTACGTGACTGAGGTCGGTCATCACCACTTCCACGAGGTCGCCTGCTTGGTGATGACCACCTCCGCGGCCAGCGTGGTGGTTGCCGCGACTCCCTCGGGAGACCCCGCCCACCTCTGGGTCCAACTCGAACGCGCCGTCGCCGCCTACCCGCTCGCCTAGAGGGCCGGCCAGAAACTCGACGCCGGAAACTCGGCCATCAGACTGCCTGGTCGCGAGAGGAAGGGTGAGCCGGTTGGATTGTGGGCGGTAGTCAGACCTTTACTGGCGCGCGCCCCGCTTCAACCGGGCACTGATCGCGCCAGTAAAGCTCGAAGGGCATGATTCGCGACAGTAAGGGCCGGCAGGATCTGGTGGCGTCGGGGCTGCGGTCGCGGCGTCGCCCGTCGGGGAGGCCGGAGCCGGCTAGTGGGCCGGCCAGAAACTCGTCGCCGGAAACTCGGCCATCAGAATGCCTGGTCGCATGACGACAGCTGGCCGCGAGTTTCCGGCGTCGAGTTCGCAGGCAGCCCACTAGGGCGGCCACACGGGACGGCGCCGCGTTTGGCGGTGGCTGCAACCCGCAGGGGCGACCACCGTTTTCCACCTTCGCAGCAACTACATGAGCCACTGTGTGGTGGCAGATCGGATCCCGGCACGGAGCCGTATACCTGGCCGTCTACCTCTGTATGGTCGTAATCCGCCTGGCCGGTGCAGGACTCGTGGTATGGGTGGCCGCCATCCATCTCGACCTGTGGTCGGAGGGATACCGACATATTCCAACCGACGGCCCGCTCTTCCTCGCCGACGCCATCGGTGGTTTGGTATTGGCAGCCCTACTGGTGGTCTGGCCCCTGCCGTTAGCCGGACTTCTCGGGGCGGGCTTCTTGGCTTCTACCCTCGTCGCACTCATTTTCAGCATCAACGTCGGCCTAATCGGATTTCAAGAGCCCATCCGGGCGTCGTTCGTGGTCGAATCAATCCTCCTTGAGTCAGTCGGCGCCGTTGCCCTTCTCGCCTGGACGATCATTGTCCTGCAAGCTCAACCCAAACGAACTTCGACCCGACCGGACCAGCGCTCTGATGCGCCTGTTTGAAATCCCTCCGACATTGCCGGCCGCCCCCGTGCTTTGTGCCGAATCCGGCCTTGCCTTGTTGACGAGCAGTGATGGCGGCCAGATCGCCCCACCATTTGAGAAATCAGGGGGGTCTATGGGGGGGTTACCCCGCTGCGAACAGGAGGCTGCCGGGTCGATCCTTCTGGTATCGCCCAGGAAAGGAACGATCATGATTCGCAGGAGATCCGTCAGTCTGCTGGTCAGCACGGCTGCGCTACCGCTCGTTGCGCTCGCCGCGGCGGCGTGTGGCAGCAGCGGCGGGCGTGCCGGCGCCTCGCCGACACCGCCCCCGACGACCGTTGCCGCGGCGGCCACGGTCGAGGTCGCCAGCAGCGGATCGGGCCAGATCCTGGTGGACTCTCAAGGCCGCACCCTGTATCTATTCGGGAAGGACTCGGGCACCATGAGCACCTGTGCCGGTGCCTGCGCCACGGCCTGGCCCCCGCTGCGGGTCACCGGCCAGCCCACTGCCGGCAGCGGGGCGAACGCCGCGCTGACTGGGAACCACCCCCCGCGCCGATGGCGGGAACCAGGTCACCTACAACGGCCATCCGGTCTACCTCTTCATCAAGGATCAGAACCCCGGCGACACCAACGGCGAGGGCGTGACCGCCTTCGGGGCCGCCTGGTTCGCCCTCTCTCCGGCAGGGGACCAGATCTCCGCTCGGAGGTCACCACCGCCGACCCCGGCAACGACGCCGCCGCCATCCACCACGCCGCCCCCGCTGCCGACCACTACGCCGCCGCCCCCTCCTACCGCCAACAACGGCATTGCGCAAGGCAATGGTGGGGACCACGACGCGGACAACAACGGCGGCCCTAGCGACGGCGACGGCAACCTCTGACCTTTTGACGGTAGGGGCGTACGGGCGCCGCTTGAAACGGCTTCCGGTGCGGCCTTCCCCAGATCGTCAGACTCCCATCGTAAAAGGAAACTCGTGTGACTCAACTCGCCATGACCCTGATCCGGAAACTGGCCTCACCGCGACGCCCGCGGTTCCGAACCCGGCCGGGATTCCTGGCTGCCGTGGTGTTCCGATTCGCCTGCGCCGGGCTGCTCGTCTGGGTAGGCGCCGTCCATCTCCATCTGTGGTCGGAGGGATACCGGGAGATCCCGACCATCGGCCCCCTGTTCCTCGCTGACGCCGTCGGTGGCTTTGTGCTGGCAGCCCTGCTGCTGGTGTGGCCCAGCCCGTTAGCAGGCCTGCTGGGGGCGGGCTTCATGATCTCGACCCTCGCCGGACTCATTCTCAGCATCAACGTCGGCCTCTTCGGGTTTCAGGAATCGCTGGGGGCCTCGTTCGTTGTCGAGTCCATCCTTCTCGAATCCATCGGCGCGGCAGCCCTCCTGGCCTGGGCGGGCCTCGCCGCGGCGACGCCAACCACCGCACCAGCGGAGGGCCGGACATCCGCCCCGACACGCCTGCTCGGCAATCCAGCCGGCCGTGGCCATTGAGCTGAAGGGCGTGACCGACGGGCCCATCGAGGGTCCGTGAAGGGTGCGAATCGAGCGGTCGAGGTAAAAGACGTGGTGCTCGCGGCACCATGAACCGTTCGATGTCGCGGAGACGCACGGAGAGGGCGGCGGGCCCGGGATGATTGTTTCGACGGCATCGCCGAGGCATCCCACCGAGTGCAGCTATCTCCAGGAGGTGCGCTGGGCTTTGGCACACCACTGCGGTTCGGCGCCGCAAAGCCGTTCGTAATATCCGGTCAGGCATCCTCTTCGAGAAGCACGGCAAGGAACTGCAAGTGAGTGGTGGACGATCTGGGTGTACATAGCGCGGTGGCCTGTTCGCCCCGCAGGCTCGGGACGGGAAGAAGTAGGGGTAGTCTCGATAACGTCTCATATCTACACTCGTGGCTGACAAGTGGGGTCGCGTTCTGCACCACCACCCCAGCCACTGAGCACCGCTCACGGTTTGTCGCTTGGCGACGCTATCGCGGTGTTCATGGAGGATCTGGCCATCCGCAAGGTGTCCCAGGCCACGCTGAAGGCCTACCGGTCGGATCTGGTGGCGGTCTCGGCGCTGTTGGCAGCCCACGACGGCGGGTGGCTGGACGTCGTAGGCCAGGACTTCGGCAATCGGCTCGTGCTCGGTGCGCATCCTTATTCTCCTTGCAGTTCGTCGTCATGGGCAACCTGGCGGCAGATGCGACGGTTCTCTGTGATGTCATCGGCGATCGTGCGGGCGAAGACTGCTTCCCCGACCGAGTGCCCGCGGCCGGCGTATGTCCAGCTGCCAATTACCAGCACGGTGTCTTGGTTGCCGTTCGGGGGATTTCGTTCAGGTCGTTCGCATTAGATCGGCGGACCGGGGGATCGGGATCAAGGCCATGACTGGCAAGGGTTTTGGCGGTGCGCCACTCTTGCCGGGCTCTTCGGAGGCAGCCCAGGGTGGTGGAGTAGCAGCGGCTGTGGCTGGAGAAGTGACCGCGGAAGCCAAGCATGTGAGCCCACGGTCGTAGCCGCAGGTACTCGAGGTCGACCACGGCCCCTCCTCCGACTACTGCGTGTTCACCGGGCCGCACCGGGCCTGGAAGGACTCTGGAGCTACCCGCGATGGTGGTGGCCCGAAGAACGATCCTGGTGCTGGCATACCGGGCTCGACCTGGACATGACGAACTGCGCCTACCTCGGCGCATCCCACCAATGCGTCGAGGAGATCTTCGCCAACACGGTCATCAAAGCAGTCGTCGCCCACCCCGACGAATCCCGTCTTCGCCACGGATACCATCAATCGGCAGAAACCCAGATAGACGCCCTAACGCCGAGTGCGCGCTCGCCGACGCCGGTCAGCGGGTCGCCTACCTGCGCTCACCATGGAACAATCTGTGCGTGGAGCAACCCCCGTGATGCGAGGGACCCTTCGCTGGTTACGTCCCCGTGAGGGGGGCCGATCACCGATCCCGGGAACGCGCTACGTAGCTATCGCACGGCTTCGAACACGGCACTGCGCTGTTGCTCGGTGCTGGTGTTAGCGCCCGCGCTCTTGCTCGGTGCTGGTGTTAGCGCCGGCCCATCGCCCGCAAGAAGTAGGGTAACGGACCGTCGATGTCACAGTTCATCACTTTTGTCGTTCTCGGCTTTCCCAGTGGGGCGATCTATCTCGGCATCTCGGTCGGCCTGGTCACGGTCTACCTGTCGTCGGGGATCCTCAACTTCGCCCAGGCGGCCATAGCCATTTGGGGCTGCTACGTATTCGCGGCCCTGCGCACGAGCGGGAAGCTGGTCTTCCCGGTGGGCACGGTCACGCTCGGGAACAGGGTGGGGTCGGCCCTGGCCCTGGTCATCGCCCTGGTGATGACGGTAGTCCTCGGCGAGATCATCCACCTGGTTATCTTCCGGCCTCTGCGCCAAGCGTCGGTCATGGCCCAGATCGTGGCCTCGGTCGCGGTCCTCATCACCCTGCCCGGGCTGGCGGCGGTCCGTTTCGGGGCCGATGCCGACGAGGTGCCGTCGCTGCTGCCCAACCACACCTACAACATCGGCGGCGCCCACATCGGGCTGGCCAACCTGGTCATCGCGGCCATCGCCATCGTGCTGGCCTGTGCGGTCGGCGCCTACTTCCGCTGGACCACGCCGGGCGTGGCCACCCGGGCCGCCTCCTCCAACCAGAAAGCCCTCGGCCTGATGGGCTACAGCCCGACCACCCTGGACTCCGCGGCCTGGGCCATCGCCTCCGTCGTCAGCGCCCTGATGGTCATCCTCGGCGCCCCGACTATCTCCCTCAACGGCGCGGAGGTCTCCCTGGTCGTGACGGCGCTGGCGATACTGCTCGTCGCCTTGATGCGATCGCTGCTCGTGATCGCCATCGCCAGTATCGTGCTCGGCTCGGTCCAGGCCCTGATCACCCTCTACAGCGTCAAGTCCTGGTGGCCGACCTGGATTCGGACCGGCCTGCCGGAAGCCCTGCCGTTCCTGGTGGCCATCATCGTGCTGTTTATCGTCGGTGACCGGATCGGCACCCGGGACGTGACCACTGGGGCCGGGCTACCCAAGGTCCGCCTGCCCCGACGTCCGCTTCTCACCGTCATCGTGGTCGGCGGCATCGCCCTCGTCGGGCTGCTGGCCACGTCCGGCCCCACCCGATTCGGGGTCATGACCAGCATGATCACCATGGTGCTGATCCTGTCCTACACCATCATCACCGGATATCTCGGCCAGGTCTCGCTGGCCCAGATCGCCTTCGCCGGGGCGTCGGGCTTCCTGCTATCGAAAGCCACGGTGAACTGGAACCTCGGGTTCCCCTGGGCCCTGCTCATCTCGGCCTTGTTTGCCGCCGCCATCGGGATCCTCATCGGCGTGGCGGCCCTGCGCTTCCGGGGCGTCCAGCTGGCCATCGTCACCCTGGCGGCCGCGGTCGCGGTCCAGGCCTTCGTGTTTGACAACGCCTACTTCACCTCGGCGCAAGGGAACCCGGTCGGGACGCCGAAGTTGTTCGGAATCAACCTGGCCGTCGAAGGCAACCACAACGTGGCCAGCCTCCCGTTCGGCTTCCTGCTGTTCGTCATCCTCCTCCTCTGCGTCGCGGGCCTGTTGCGATGGGCCCGGGGCCGGACCGGCCGAGCCTGGCTGGCCGTGCGATCCAACGAGCGGGCGGCTGCTTCCGCGGGCATCAACGTGTCCACCACCAAAATCAGCGGCTTCGCCCTCTCCGCCTTCCTGGCCGGGGTGGCCGGTGCTCTGGTCGGCTACAGCCAGGGGCAGCTGTCCACCGGCTCCTTCGAGGTGGATACCGGGATCCTGCTGTTCGCCATCGCATTCCTCGCCGGTATCACCAGCATCGGCGGCGCAGCTCTGGCCGCGGCCATCGCCCCCCTTGGCTTCGTCTTCGTGCTGCTCAACAACCACAACTCTGGGAAGTGGTATTCCGCGATCGCCGGGATCGGCCTCATCATCACCGTCATGGTCAACCCGGACGGCATTGCCGGAAGGACCGCCGAGCAGTTTGAGCGCCTGATGGCTCGGTTCGGGCCAAAGCCCAAAAAGGCGGAGCCTCCCGCCAGCCCGCCGGCAGCCACCGAAGCGACAGACGTGCCAGGTCCCCAGGCCGTCGGGAGAGGAGCCTAGATTGCCAGAACGTGCAACCCTGTCCGTCCAGGGCGTGACCGTTCGATAGCCGGGTGTGGTCGGCGGGGGTGGCCGGCTCGATCTCTTCGAGGACCTCTCTGGCCCCAGATGCCCGCAGCTGGCCGGGATATCCGCCCGGGATCAGCTCACAGAGCACGGCGTGGAGGCGGCAGACGACCTGGCTGCGTGCCGCGGAGAGCTCGAGGTAGCGGTCGGACCACATTCCCATCACCACCGAGTAGTCCTCGATGACCGCGGGGCGGACCTTGGCCGATCACAGCCCGGCCACCGCCACCGAGCGGGAGTCGTTGGGGTCGTTCTTGTTGACCGCTTCATCCGACAGCAGCCGGGCCTTGGCCGCCAACTTCGGGGCCACGTCGAGGACCTGCTCGCAAAGAGCTGCTGGGCCAACAGCAGCCCCAAAGCGAGGTAAGGGTGGCAGCCGGTGTCAGCAGCACTCATCTCGCACAGCGGTTCAAGGAGCTCATCGGCGTCACGCCGAAGCGGCTGGCCCGCACCTACCGCTTCGCCGCCACCGTGTTCGCGATCAACCCCGCTGGACCGATCGACTGGGGCGACCTCGCTGGTGGCGCAGGCTACTTCGACCAGGCCCACTTCGGCCACGAGTTCCGGGCTCACCGGGCTCACGCCGACCCGGTACGTCGAAGTCCGGCGGCGGTTCCTGCACGAACATCCCGGCCACGTGCTGGTCAGCTGGCCGCTGCCGGCCGATTGATTTCTTACAAGAGCGACACCTCACGGCACGCCAATATGGGGGCATCCCAAAGCAGAGGAGCGCCCTATGGACAAGGTGGTCATGTACAGCTCGGTGTCGGTGGACGGCTTCATCGCGGACGAGGACGACCAGCCCGGACCCCTGTTCGATTGGTTGTCCAGCGGTGACGTGCCGTTGGACGAGAGCGGCGAGTTGAAGGTGTCGCAGACCTCCTACGACTACACCCGGCCGTACTGGGACCAGATCGGGGCGACCGTCGTCGGCCGCCACGTCTTCGACATGACGGACGGCTGGGACGGGAAGCCTCCGGGCGGGGTCGACCACGTGGTCGTCGTTACGCACCGGCCGGAGCCGGAGGGCTGGGACCCCGAGGCGCCGTTTCACTTCGTCGACGGCGTCGAGGCAGCCGTGGCCAAGGCGCAGGAGCTTGCGGGTGACCGCATGGTCGAGGTCGCTGCTGGCGACGTCGGTGGCCAGGTGCTTGCCGCAGGCCTGGTCGACGAGGTGCGCATGGACGTCGTACCCGTCGTGTTCGGGTCCGGCAAGCGCTACTTCGGGTCGGTCCACGCGCAGCACCTGTTGGAGGATCCTGACGTGGTGGTTCAGGGCAGCCGGGTGCTTCACCTGCGCTATCGGGTGCGCCGTTGACCGATCTCAGCGGGTACGCCAAGAAGTCTCCTGCGGACGGTGACACCAGATCGGACCTCCGGCTGCGTTTGCGCAGACCGGAGGCGCGATTCGACGTGGGGGCATCACACGGGAACGACGCCCGAAACCCTTCGTGTGGGCCAAGACCGTCGACGACATCACGAAGGTCAAGCGAGGACGGGCCGCCCTCGATCGCGTCACACCACTAGTTCGGATGCCTAGTTCGGATGCCTAGTTCGGATCGCGTCGAAACTTTCTATAGCTCTTCAACGCCCCTGCCTCCTGCCTCCGGCCTCCGGCCGGGAGGGGCGGCCGAGGTGATCCCACCTCGGTAACGCCAGAGGTTCTTCCACCACGGCAGACCATCGGAGTCCCTGCACCGGGACGAGCGCGCTTAGCCACGACCCTTTCCTCCCGAGCGCCGATCACCGAATCGGTCCGCCTCAGCCTGTCGTCGTCCTGTAACCGAGTGCGCCGCCTTTATGAGCGGCTAGAGGGTGGGGAGAGTAGTCCCTCTAGCCGATCAGCGATCTGCCTGTAGCGGCGGACGGGAATGAGATGCACCCCGTCAAAGGCGCGGGAGTCCCGCACCCGCGAAACCATCTCACAGGCGAAGTCGACACCAGCAGAGTCGTCTCCACCCAGCCTGGTCATCAGCCACTCAGGGACGGCGAGCTGCGGAATGTCCGCACTGAGCTTCTCGCCCATCCCGGCGCTGGCCACCACCATGACCCCGGCGTAGACCGGCCCGGCGAAGTTGATCGTCTCCCGCCAGCGCAGGAGCTGATCCGAGTCGAAGCAGACCTGAGCGAAGAGAAAGTCTGCTTCGCGCTTCCAGGCCGGGACGGGTCCCAGACCAGCCGACACCCCAATGCGGATCGGGTCGGTGCCCGGGTAGTGCTCGGCAGCGAAGATCTGTGCCTGCTCGATCATAGAACGGACGGTGAGATCGTCGGAGCGCTGTCCCGACTCGGGCCGGTCCCCGTAGACGAACAGAAACTCGCGTACGCCATAAGCCGCAGCGGTGAGAAGGTCCCGTCGGAAACCCAAGGTGTTGCGGTCCCGGGCGTTCATGCAAGCAATGGCCCTCCCGCCCATCAGCAACACCTCGTGGGCGACGGCGATGCTCGACACGGTCGCCCGACCGATGTGGTTATCAGGTATCAGGAAGGTCGAGGAGATGGACGTGAGCACTCCGATTTGATGACGCACCAACCGCAGATCGGGGGTGGTCGCGGGTTCGACCTCGCAGACGACCTCAAATCTTTCGTCCATGGCCGAGACCTTACCTGCGGACCAATCGCAGTAAGGACGGTCCCGTGCTCCCCGGCTCAGATCGCCTTCCTGAAGAAGCGCTCGATGTCAAGAGTCTTCGACCGAGTCGATGTCCGTTTCTGTTGGCGTTTATCGGTGGCTGGCGGGCGACAGGCGTGGGGGCGCGCGTGAGCGGCACGGGCGATTTTGAGGATCGTCAGTGAGTGGGAGGGGCGGTCAAAGGCCGGGCGAAGGTGATGCGGAAGTCGTAGTCCATCAAGCCGCCCCTGCCGGAACTGAGAAAAGCCCAGCTCAGGCGGCTAGAATGGCAGAGCGCCACCTCCACCTTCTTGGTCACTTACACCGGTGCCCGTGTCCGTCGCCGGGGTGACCTGCGCGGTCAGGCTTCTACGGTGACCTCGTAGATGGTGCTGGAAACGAGAACTGGACCTCCAGGGGGAGGCCCCAACGTCTCGCCCGCGGCTTTGGCCTGCTCCGCGGTGTCGAAGAACACGATGCCCAAGCCGTTCGGGCCTTCGTGCATGAAGGCCGCTCGTTGAAAGCCGTCCTGGGCTTTGGCGGCAGGAACCACGATTTCATTGAGCATTTTGGTCGCTGTCTCTGGGTCGTGCGCCGATAGTTCGACTTGCATGACGAGAGCGTGAGCCATTTTTGTGCCCCTTTTCAGGGCCTCGGGAAGAAGCCCATGCGCGGCAGGCTACACCTTCGCCGCTCTCGCCTACGCCGGAACCCGTGGCCGTTGGGCGCCAAGGTCGAGGGGACTCCCGCCGTGAGTTCCGCCTAGAGGCATCTAGCCAGGCGGCTTGAACCCCACCGTCGTCCTCAGGAGGGAACTGATTCACTCTCGCCGGAGCCACATTTCGGCCTCCTCGGCAACAGTCGGCTGATAGGGACGAAGCCGCTCGGTCAGGTCGGGACCAGGCGCTTGGCGCAACCAGGCTCGATGAGCAGGGTGGCACCAGCCCAGACGAGCAACGCAGCGAGGACGAGCGCGGCACATGACCACGTCGCATCGCAGCTACCGAAAATGCCCATGCGCCTGGTTCAGTTGAGCGGTTCAGTGCTGGTGGGTACCGACCTTCCAGTTCCCTGGTCGCGTCGATGAGCCGTCGCCACGCTGCACGTCGCTTCTCTGGATCACGCAGGCGAGTACTTCCTCCTGAGCGGCTCGGTGAGGAGCGTTGGCCGCTGAGATTCGGGGGTGTTGGCCTACTCTAAAGGTCGCCCCGCTGCGTGCCACGCCGCAAGACGCTCCTGGATGAACTGGTAGTTCTCGGCCGCGGTGACGAGCGTCTTCACCTTGGCTTCGGGGTCCGGGATTGGGGCGCCGGGGACGGGCAATGCGGCTGCGGCGACGGCCTTGGCGTGAAGGAAGGAGCTGGGCGCGGCGCCGACGGGGGGCGAGCCTGGTTCCAGCACGGGGTCTGCTGCCGTCGGAGGTTTGATAAGGGCGAGGGGATCGTCGCTACGGGGCGTTGGCAGGCTGAGGACTGGGCCGACGTCCGGTGCGGCGGCGTCGCGCTTTTTGAGGGCGGCGATCGCGAAGCGAACCCGGAGGGTTGCGATGATCGAGGTGTGGTCAAACGGCGGCCCGTTGTCCGGCGCACGCAGGATGGTGCCGGCCGGGATGAGGGGAGAGACGATGACTGCGGGCACTCGAACACCGAAGCGGGTGAAGTCGAACCCTGAGGACCCGACAATGCCATCGGGTGCGATCGCTCCCGTCGGCGGGTGCACGTGGTCGTAGTTGCCGCCGTGCTCGTCGTAGGTGATGATGAGCACGGTCTTCTCCCAGGCCGCGCCGTTGCTACGTAGGGCCTGGTAGACCTCGTAGAGCAGCTTTTCGCCGACGGCCAGGTTCGAGACCGGATGCTGGTCATTTTCTATCTGAAAGTTGTGGTCACCGGTGCCCGCCCGGTACGTGGCCCACTCCGGCTCGATGTAAGAAAAGGCGGCCAGCTGGCCCTTGGCCGCGTCATCCTGAAATCTCGTGAAGCCCGAAACCACCTCCCCGTTCGGACCGGGCTTGACCGTATCCGGGAAGTCACCGGCTGTCAGGGGGATCCCTGAGTACCCATAGATTTTCCACGTCTGTCCGGCATCGGCAAGCCTCCCGAACACCGATGGGGTATCGAAGGCGGGGTGGCCACGGGCCGAATTATCGACGTATCCCAGCGACGTACCGGCGACGGCAAAGGCCCGGTTTGGGAACGTCTGGGTCGGCACCGAGGCGAACCACCGGTCGCAGACGGCGAACCCTTTCGCCAGGTTCGAAAGCACCGGCAGGGTCTCGGTCGTGTACATACCCAGGATGGAGGTCGGCGCCGCCCCCGCGAGCTTTGGGTCGAGCGGGTGGGCGGGGTGTTGGAGCTCGTTGGCAAAGCTGGTCGCGAACCCGCTGTTGGCGGCCTGGCCAGACGCCGGCGGCGTGTCCGAACTAAAGAGCTGGCGGTTGGTGGCCAGGTAGCCCTCGCTCGGGTTGGCCAAAGGAAAGTAGTAGGCGTTCTGGGCGCCGGGGGCGATCTCGAACACCTTCGCCTCATGCCCGTTGGCATCGAGGTTCGACTCGGTGCCGTCCAGGCCGTCGAAGTCGTCAGACCTCGGATATAAAAATCCCAGCATGTGGTCGAAGGAACGGTTCTCGAGCATGACGAGCACCACATGATCGATCGAGTCAAGACCAGGCACCAGGCACCGCCCTTTGGTAGCCCCATTACCTCTGCGCCGGGGAGTTGTAGCTCCGTGCGAGCGTAGCGGCAAACTCGATGCCCGGCAGATTTGGCGGAGGACGACCGCCGGCGACTCAAACGCTGCCCGATCGCCTCGGCATGGGGAAGACGCCTGACCATGCCAGCGGGGGAGTGCCGCCTCGTCGCATGGATATGGATCAAGGCGCCCGGCGCCGGGCGCCGGGCGGGAGGTCCTCCCCCCGCCCGATCACCCGTAGACGCCGCCGCGGTTACAGCCTTAGCCCCCGCCAGCGCGGACGTTAACCCTCACGGTTGAGCTGTAGCCGGACCCGGCACCCACAGCGGTGACGACGTCCTTCCCGCGAGGCGTGCCCGCCGGCACCCCGGCAGCCAGGACGACGTTGCCGTTGGCGTCGGCGACGGCGTTGCCGAGCGGTATTGGGCCCAGCGTAAAGGCCACGCTCTCGCCGCTGCGATAGCCGTGGCCGGTCAACGTCACCACGTCGCCGGCGGCCACGCTGCCGTGAGGGGCGATGGTGAGGGTGCCGGGGTTTGACAGGGCGTGGAACTCGGCGCACGGATCACCTTGCCCACCGACCGGTGGGGCCGCGGTGACGCCGGCGGCGACATTGGGGTCGAAGACGTTGATTTTGCCGAAGTCATTGGGGCCGAGCACCGCATTGTTGGGATCGGACACCGCAAACTTGAACGACGTCGACGCCGTGGTGGCCGGTGTGGCGCTACCGGTGACGGGAATCTCCACATCCTGGCAAGTCTGGCCCGGCTGGAAGGTGACGGGCGACATGGCCAGACCGACCGCGCCGGTGGCCGAGCCGATCACCGAGAGATAAGTCGTGATCGGCGTGCGGGACGCCTTGTCGAGGTAGACCGCGACCTGATCGGTGCCGGGCCCCGTGCCCTCGTTGACGTTGGTCGAGGCCACATTCACCGTCGGGCGGGTCTGCACGCCAGGGCTGCCCAGAGCCTCGTTATCGAAGGTGAGGTCCTGGAAGTACTCGCCACCCGCGGTCGTTGGGTCCACCGTCGTAAAGCTCACGTTGGTGATATGCGACAGGTCCAGACCCGAGGCGGCCAGGGTGGCCGTAGGCACGTGCACCTGCTGGAGAACCAGTTTTCCGGGCCCGAGGTCCGTGGAGGTGCTTCCCGGCATTCGGGTGACGGCCCATTTGTTGAGAGCCGATATCGGCGAACGCCAGGTGTGCCCGCCGCTGTCGGAGACGGCGAGCGTCAGGTCGGTGCTGCTGGCCACGCTCTCGTCGGGAGACATGTTGACGGTGAGCTCCCCGTAGCTGGATACGTTCTGCCTGGCGGCCGGGAGGTCAACGCTCAGCGTGCCCAGTGCGGAGGGCGGATTGCCACCCGTTCCCGGGGTCACCGTCCAGGCGAGATGGGTCATCTGGTTGAGCGGGACGTTCGGGGCGAAGCTGGCGGGGGTCCAGTACGGCTGCTGGGCGCTGGACGCTACCCCGGTGGTGCAGAAGGGCAGGGCCACCGGGACCGTTCGCCCGTCCCGGTCAGCGCAGAGGGTTGCCGTGGCCGTCCCGCTCGTGCTGATGAGCGGGCTGGTGGACGTAAACGACGCAATGTCGTCGCGCTCCGATGCCGGCTCGGTCGCCACCGTGCGCACGTCGGCCTCCGACGGTCCGGTCACCCATGAGGTGGTCGCCGGGTTCGGGCTGCTGGGGATGGTGATCGAGCCCGGCCCGTTGTCGGTGAAGTCGGTGACCGATGGGGGTTCCGCACCCGTCCCGTCGAACATCGACAGGAACTGCTTTTGGCCGCTGAGGGTTAGCTCGAACCAGCCGGCCAGGTAAGCCGCCCCGACCTGGTACTGGTCGCCGGGGGTGAGGCGGCTGGTGCCAGGGGCCTGCTCGCCGCATACCGGGTCCGTCGCCGGCTGACGGCCGGCGGTCCAGTCGTCGGAGGAGCCGGGAGTGGGCGGTGTCCAGTCCTGATTGTAGAAGTCATGGTCGGTGCCCATGACCCAGATGTCCGAGCGGAGGACGTTGTCGGCGAAGGCACCCTTCGAGTCGGCGTAGAAGTGCTCGCCCTGCTGATCGGAGACGTCCCCGTCGCAGTAGGGGAGGAGGGTTGCTTCGGGGATGTCAGGCACGGTGTCACGGGTGAAGTCGATTGGGGCCAGCTCGAACACCGACTTGATGGCCCACGGATGGGTGAGCCCGGCATTGAGGCTGACGGCCGTCGCGGCGCCCTCGCCGCCCCGAGAGTGTCCCATGATCCCTATGTCGCTGAAGTCCATGGTGCCCATCAGGTTTGCTGCTTTTACATCTCCCGTCTGCGACGCCGCGGCCTGGCCCGCGGTCAGGGCCTGGTCCAGGCTCACGGTCTGCTGGGTCTGGGCGTCGAAGAAGCTCACGGGCTGGCCCCGGTCCGCCTTCTGCAGCCAGGTCAAGGTGTCCAGGAATTCCTGACCCCGGGCGGCCGCGCCGTCGTCGGGCGACAGCTGGTTGTCATTGGCGTTGATGGCGTTCGCTCCGATCGAGACGACCAGGAATCCGTGGCTGGCCAGGGCCTCGGCCCCGCCGTCATAGCCGGCGTAGCTGTCGATCTCGCCGTCGCCGGCCGGACAGGGCCACACGTTGGCAGACTGCAGGGTGGCGAGGTTGTAGCAGGTCCCGTGGCGTCCGTGCATGAAGATGACCAGCGGATGCGGTTGGCTGCCGTTCGGGAGGTAGATGCGTCCCTGGACCTCACCCCGCACACCACCGATGTCGGACAGAGCCTGGGCCTGGGCCCCGAAGTTGTAGTCGGCCACCCGGTATGAGAAGCCCCCCGGCGTCGTCGGGTCGCTGGACAGGATGGGGTTGCCGGTCGGGGTGGTGGTCGGCCCGATCGCCGGCGCCGCGAGCGGAGCGGCCTTGATCGGGGCCCTGACTGCGGGAGTGGCGGCGGGCCCGGCGGCCGGGCCCGCGAGCGGGGTTTCGGCGCTGACCGGGTCACCCGACGACCATTCGGCCAGGACATCGGCGGCCGTCGCCACTGCGCCGTCGGTCGTCGTCAGGCTGAGCGTGCGCCCATCGCTGGATTCCGTAGCCGGCCCCAGCACCTTGCCGTCGGCCACCAGGATCGGAACGTCATCTCTGATGGGGAGAGGCGAGGCCAGCGTGACGTCCACCTGGTAACCTCCGGGGACCTGCGAGACGCTCCAGCCGCTACCCGAGTCAACGATCGCCGACGGCCCCGCAGCCGATGCCGGGCCGGCAGTGGCCAGCGCGGGCACCGCCACCATGGTCGAGAGCAGACCGGCCAGCAGGGCCAGGCGCCCCGCAGGGCGCGCAGCATCGTGTCGGTGGGCGTTCCTGAACATATGTCTCCTTGTCGTTACCGCGTGACCTACCGCCCGGAATACACCGTCTCGGGCTGGAGTCTGAATGGTGATATTCCGGCAGGGCGGGCCCTGCGGCGGCCAAAGTTACCACGCGGCTTCGGCCCTGTAAAGACCTGAAACAGAAACGTAATATCCGGGTAAACGGCTCGTAAAGAGTCGAAACAGTCCCGTAATACAGGCGAAAGCCGGCCGCAATGGGGCCAGGAGTTGTGGCTCGGGCCTCACCGCCAACGGTGGATGGTGAATCCTCCCGGGCGCCGACTGCGTACGCTGAGTCCCGTAATCCTGACCAGCCCTCTGATCAGGGGAGACCCTCGCCTGGTGCCGCCGCTTCCATGGGGTGGCGGGGACCCGGCCGGATCTGGTCGGGCCGCGACCACAACCCGGATCTAGGGGTCACTCACTTGCCTCACTGTCGGGCTTCGTGCCATGCTGGCTGGCGTGCGTCACTTGACTGGGGGTAACCGGATGCGCAAGCAAGACGACCGCGCCCCGCTACCCGGGTGACCCGGGTCAACCCGGCCGACGATAAACCGGTGCGAAAGCTAAGAGAGAGAAGGAAAGCGCGGACATGAAAGTAGGCATGACCCTGTTCTTCCAGAACTACCTGGACTGGGAACGCTACTCCGCCCAGGAGTGGGATACGCCGCCCGAGATAAGCGACAGCACCATCTACGACGAGGAACTTCCCCTCGGCGATCTCGCCGAACCCCTCGGCTTCGACTCGATCTGGACCGTCGAGCACCATCACACCCCGTACACCATGATTCCCAATCCCACCCAACTGCTGTCCTATTACGCCGGGCGGACGAGCCGTGTCGATGTGGGGACCATGGTGATGGTTCTGCCCTGGCATCATCCGCTCCACGTGGCTGAAGACATCTCCCTGCTCGACAACCTCCTCCAGGGCCGGCAGTTCTACGTCGGCTTCGGTCGGGGCGCGTCGGCCAAGGAATATGACCCACTGGGAATCTCCATGGAGGAATCCCGGCAGTATTTTCTTGAATCACTGGACATTGTGCGGGAAGCCCTTACGACGCCCCGGTTCTCCTATGAGGGAAAGGTCTGGACCGTCTCGCCCACCTCACTCCGGCCGGCACCCAGGTCCTCCGACCTCGGGGACCGTATGTATTGTGCGTGGGGTAGCCCGCAGACTCTGCCGATTGTGGCGCAGGCGGGCCTCGGTTTGCTGATCATACCCATGAAGCCGTGGGCGGACTACGTCCCCGAGATCGAGGACTACAACACCATACGGGCCGCCAACGGTTGGGGTCCGAAGGCCCCGATCGCAGTGTGCTGGGTCTACTGTCACGAGGATCCGACCGAGGCAACCGTCGGCGCCCAGGCGTGGATGGGGAACTATTGGGACAGCGCGGCCCGCCACTATGGCTTCGCGTCCCCCGACGAGTTCCGCGGCGTGCAGAGCTATGAGTACTACCAGAAGCTCGCCGAGAATCTGGCCGAGATGCGAGCCAACGCCGCGACCGATCCCAATGCCGGGTTTGCCAACACCCAGGTGTTCGGAACGCCCGAGCAGTGCATCGAGCGGATGCAGGAGATCCAGCGGACGGTCGGCGCCGACCATTTCGTTGGCGTCTTCCGGTATGGAGCCATGCCGATCGAGAAGGCCGAGGCCAGTATGCGGCTCTTCGCCGAGAAGGTCCTGCCGGTGATGCACGACTACGATCCGGCCCAGCCGGTCGCCAACCGTTGACGTGGCCTACTGTGTCGACAGCAAGTCTGGATCTGAGCGATGACCATTGACGGAAGCTACGAACTCAGGCTCGACACTCCCAACGGCCAGCTGCCGGCGAGCGTGGAGCTGGTAACCAGCGGATCCCGCTTGAGCGGCCAGATGTCGGTCATGATGCGGATTGTCCCGTTCGACGACGGCACCGTCCACGGATCGGACCTGTCGTGGTCGCTCGAAGTGACCGATCCAACCCCGATGACGGTCCGGTGCACCGCCACCGTCGATGGAGACTCGATGACCGGCCAGGCCGAGATGGGCCCACTCGGGACCGCTTCCTTCACGGGCAGCCGCGCCACCGCCGGAGCGGAGACCGAGGAGGACGACGTCGCCGACGTCCGCATGCTGCGGTTCCAGCTCGCCTTTGGCAGCCAGTTCAAGGGCCCGGTCAAAACCGCGTTGCTGACCGGCCGGGTCGGGATGTCGCCCGGCGACATCGTGGAGACGCTGGTTGATAGCCAGCGCCACTCCGCCCTGGTTGGACATCCGGTCACGGTCAAAAGTGTGGTGGGCGCCCATGTGCGACTTGGGCCTGACGAGGGTGACGGGTATTTGATGGAATACATCGAGAACAGCCACGTCAGCTTTGCCCTCCATCCCCGCTCTTACCCTGAGGGCCACTATTCCACGGTGACCGTGATGGCCAAGTCCGACCAGGCGGGCGGATCCAATCTGACCATCTATCAGCAGAACGTGCCGGAAGAACTCGTCGCGGGAGTGCGTGAGGCCTGGGCGCGGGACTACCTCAACGTCCTGCAGCGCACCGCCCCGTGACCGACTTCGCCCGTAACTGTGCCCGGACCGGCGCCCACGCTGCGTGAGCGCCAACGGGCGCGGACGCGGCAGCTGCTCATTGACGCGGCCCTCGAGCTGTTCGAGGAAAAGGGGTATCTGCAGACCGCCATCGAGGATGTCTGCGGGGCTATTGGGGCGAGCCGGGCGACGTTCTATCTGCACTTCAAGAGCAAGCGGGACGTCATTGTTGCGAAATACTTTGAGGATCGGCCCGGGTTCATCGCCCGTTACGAAGCCTTGGACGCGATCGTCAACTCCCGGCCGGATTCTCTGGGCCAGGAGGTGCGGGCCTGGTTGGCGGATTGGCTGGTCTGGTGGCAGGAGAATCGGGCCCTGCTCAGCGCCTTGCGTGAGGCGGCCATTGTGGAGCCGCAAATCCTGGATGAGCTCGGCGACCCGACCTTTCTCGTCGACGTTATGGAGCTGTATCTGAGTTCCTACCCCGGCGCCCAGCGGGCGCGAGCCCGTCTGGGTGTCTCGCTGCTCGAGGTCATGACCTCACACGCCTTCAACTGGGTAACCCTTGACCGGGCCCCGGTTGACGTCGAAGCGACCCTCGATTTCCTCGCCGGCCTCTGGGCCGACGCCTTGCTGGGCCGGACACCGGGCGTCGGCGACCCCCGACGGGTCCCCGAGGCCGGCAAGAAACGAGCCGGGACTCGCCGGCCGGACTGACCGGACCGACCGGACTGACCGGACCGACCGGACTGACCGGACTGACCGGACTGACCGGACCGAGCGGGGCGGCCCAGGTCAGGAGGGCGTGGGCGGGTAGGCTTCGGTGCCGTCCGGGGCGAGGCTGAGAAGGTGACCCATACGGTCCCGCTTGGTCTTCAAATAGCGGAGATTCTCATCGGTGACCAGCGTAGGCAGCGGGACTCGACCGACGATGGTCAAACCGTGACCTTCGATGCCGGCAAACTTGCTCGGGTTGTTGCTGATGAGGCGTAGGCGACGGACCCCGAGATCCGCCAGCATCTGCGAGCCGATGCCATATTCCCTGGAGTCGACCGGCAACCCCAACTTAAGGTTGGCATCGACAGTGTCGTAGCCGTTTTGCTGGAGTTCGTAGGCGCGGCAGCTTGTGAGCCAGGCCGATGCCGCGTCCCTCGTGGCCCCGAAGATAAATCAGAACGCCCCGCCCCTCCGCCGCAATCAGCCCCAGAGCGGCTTCGAGCTGGCTGCCACAGTCGCAGCGAAGCGACCCGAAGGTGTCGCCGGTGAGGCATTCGCTGTGGACGCGCACCAGGACATCGTTGTCACCGCCTCCCGATACGGCCACATCGCCCATGACCAGGGCCAGGTGCTCGGTGTCGTCGACCAATGACCGGTAGGCGATGGCGCGGAAGGTCCCGTAGAGGGTGGGAAGGTCGGCGACGCCCGCTAACTCGATCAGACGTTCGGAGGACCGCCGGTAGGCCACGATGTCGGCCACCCGCACCATCGGTAGCCCACTGTTCCGGGCGAAAGCGGTGACGGCTTCCCCCCTCAACATCGAGCCGTCCGCGGCCATGAGTTCGCTGATCACCGCCGTCGGCGACAGCCCTGCCAGCTTGAGCAGATCGATCGAGGCTTCGGTGTGGCCCGCCCGCCTGAGCACGCCGCCTTCCCGATACCGGAGGGGGAAGATGTGACCGGGCCGGCGCAGGGAGGCGGGCCGGGTCAAAGGATCGGCAAGGGCCCGGACCGTGCGCGTTCTGTCGTCGGCCGAGACGCCGGTGCTGGTCGACGCGTGGTCCACACTGATGGTGAACGCGGTGCCGTGCAGCTCGGTGTTGTCGTGAACCATGAGCTGGAGCGCCAGTTCGTCGCAGCGGTCGGAGAGCATCGGCACGCACACGATTCCCGACGTGTTGGCAATGATGAAGGCCATCTGCTCAGGGGTCACGCTGGCCGCGGAGGCGACCAGATCGGCTTCGTCCTCGCGTTCCGCGTCGTCGACCACAATGACCAGCTGGCCCGAGGCCAGGGCCCGCACCGCCGTCCGGACGGCCCGAGTGTGCGGCAAGGCCTCGAAGGGATCACTCGCGTCCGCGCCGACGGGCCCGCCTTCAGCGACTCCGGGCATGCTCATCGATTTCACCTCAGTGCCTTCGCTAACACGGCCTTTGCCAACGGGCCTTCCCAAACAGAGGCCTCGCCGGCACAGCCTTCGCCAGCACGGCCCTCGGTAACAGATTGTACAGTCGCTAACTTCCGAGTCTAGGCTAGGACCCGGCGACCGCCCTCGTCAAACGCTCGCTGACCGCACCCCGGCCCTCCGGACAATTCGGTCAAAGCGGACAACGATTGACACCGCGAGGGACCAGACCTAGGGTGCACTCAATGGATCCCGAGGACAGGGATCCACCGGTCCCGGGAGGGGAAATGAAGGCCGGCGTGTTTATCTACCCTCAGAACCGCGCAGACCTTGAGCGGTTCGTCGCCTACGAAGCCACTGGCGACCACTCGCTCAGCCAGGGCAATCCCGACCGGGAGCTCTGGGAGGAGGAGCTCCGCTTCGGCGCCCTGGTGGAACCCCTGGGCTTCGATCAGATGTGGACGGTTGAGCACCACTTCTCGCCCTACGCCATGATCACCAATACCCTCCAGTACCTGACCTACTGGGCGGCCAGGACCGAGCACATCGGCCTCGGGACGATGGTCGTCGTGCTGCCGTGGCACCATCCGCTTCGGGTGGCTGAAGACATAACCATGCTGCAGTACATGCTGGGCGACCGTGACCTCACCGTCGGCTTCGGGCGGGGGGCCGCCCGCCGGGAGTACGGCGGCTTCAACATTTCTCAGAGCGAGTCACGCCCGCGTTTCGACGAGGCGGTGAAGCTCGTCAAGACGGCCTTGACGGAGGAGCGCTTCAGCTTCAACGGGGAGTTCTACACCGTCCCGGACGTCGCCCAGCGGCCGGAGAGCCCCCATCTGTCGTTGCGCCCCCGCCCCCGGGACGGTCAGCGCCTGGTCGACAACTTTCATGGGGCCTGGGGCAGCCCGCAGAGTGCCCCGATTCTGGGGGCCCTGGGACTGAAGCCGTTGGTCATCCCGCAGCGAGGCTTCATCGAATACGAGAAGGAGCTGGCCGTGGCCAATGAGGCCCGCGTCGGCGCCGGTTACCAGCCGGCCAGTCCAACCGTGGCGGTCTGGGCGGTGTGTGCACCGACCGCCGCGAAGGCCCAGGCGATCGCCGAGTACGGGAACATGGGCAACTTCGCGCTGGGCGATGTCAACTACGAGTTCTCGCAGGGCTACCACGGCGACGTGCCGGGCTACGAGCACTACGCCGAGATGTTCAAACAGGCCCGGGCGGCGGCCGAGGCCGGTACCAGCGGGGATGCCACTCCGTATGGGGATATGCCGCAGGGCACCCCTGACGAGTGTATCCAGAAGATACAGTCGATTATCGAGCTGCTACATCCACAACAGATGCTCTTCGACTTTAAGTTCGGCGGGATCTCCTACGCGGACGCCCAGCAAAGCATGCAGCTGTTCGCCAAAGAGGTTCTGCCGTTTGTTCATGAGTTGCCGGAGCCCAGGTTGCCCGGCGTCGAAGTGACGGCACCCGGATAAGCCCCGGAGCGGGCCTCCGGCAGCACGACCAATGAAGACCGGCAAGATGACGCGGGCAAGTGGGCAAGGGAGTTGTAGATGACCAAGATCGAAGGTACGGCCGACGAGGGTTGGGGCAAAGTCGCGGATGCCTTTCAGACCAACTTCGACGAGCACGGTGAGCTGGGCGCCGCAGTCGGCCTCTACGTCGACGGCAAATCGGTGGTCGATCTCTGGGGGGGCGTGGCCGACCAGGCCAGCGGGCGATCGTGGGACGAGGACACCATCGTCCTGGTCATGTCGACCAGCAAAGGGGCGACGGCGATCTGCGCCAACATGCTGGTGGAGCGGGGCGAGCTGGACCTCGACGCCCCGGTTGTCACCTATTGGCCGGAGTTCGGTGCCGAGGGAAAATCCGGGATTAAAGTCCGCTGGTTGCTGACCCATCAGGCCGGCCTGCCCCTTATCGATACGCCGCTTACCCTCGAAGAGGCCTGCGCCTGGGAGCCGGTCATCCACGCCCTCGAGCGGCAGGCACCGCTCTGGGAACCAGGGACGGCTCACGCTTATCACGCCTTGACCTATGGCTTTCTGGTCGGGGAAGTAGTGCGCCGAATCACCGGGAAGAGCCTCGGCCGGTTCCTCCGGGACGATGTAGCCCAACCGTTGGGCCTCAACGTGTGGATCGGATTGCCCGCAGAACAGGAGAAGCGGGTGGCCCGACTCGAGGCGCAGCCCCCTCCGACGGACCCGGCCATCATTGCCATGATGGCCGAGATCTCGGGCCCGGATTCCGTTCTGGGTCGCTCCCTGACCCTGGGCGGTGCGATTCCGGCCGGGTTGGTGACCGAGGATGGTGGCCTGAATGCGCCGATGGCCCGGGCCGCGGAGTTTCCCGCCGCCAACATGGTCATCGACGCCCGTTCCCTCGCCCGCATGTATGCGGCAACCGTCGGAACCGTCGACGGCTGCCGGCTGTTGCAGCCAGAGTCCGTGGTCCGGGCCTCCACGGTGCAAACGACCGACTCCATTCCGTTCGGACTCCCTGCGGAAATGCAGGGCTTCGCCATGCAGTTCGGTCTCGGCTTTATGCCCCAGTCGATGATGATGCCCGGACTTGGGCCCCACTCGTTCGGTCATCCCGGGGCCGGGGGCTCTCTCGGATTTGCCGACCCCGACGCCGGTGTCGGTTTCGGCTACGTCATGAACCAGATGGCCGGTGGTATGGGTGGCGATCCCCGGGTCGCGGGTCTCCTCGAGGCCATCCAGAGCTGTCTCTCCACCTGACGGGCGCCCGGGAGCCGGTACCCCCGGCCACCCATCGATCCATAGGCATGCGCCGGGCATCGTTATCATCGCCCTGGACCCGTCGAGTCGACGAGACCGTTGCAGCCTGCGAAGGAGTGGGACGAGATGGTGGCATGGGATCGCGTGACCCGGTCTGATGTGCTGCGCGCCACGACCGGCAGGCGGCCTCGCGGGCCGAAGCTCGCCGGGCGTCGCACCTGGCCGGCTGAGCCGTGACGTCAAGCTCCCCGGGCCAGGCGGGCGCGGTGGCTGGCAGGGCCGGCGACCAGGTTCTCTCGTCGCTGCGGGTCGTGGACCTGAGCCGGTGGGTGGCGGGCGAGTTTTGCACCAAGATGTTCGCCGACTTCGGCGCCAAGGTCGTCAAGATCGAGCGCCCCGGGGAGGGCAGCCTCACCCGGCGGTGGGGCCCGTTCCCCGGTGATCGGCCGGACCTGGAAGCCAGCGCCTTGTTCCTTCACCTCAACACCAACAAGCAATCGGTGACCCTGGACTTCTCATCTCCCACTGGAAGGGATTTGCTGCTGCGCCTGGTAGACCAAGCGGACCTGGTGGTGGAATCCTTCCGGCCGGGCACCCTGGAGCGGCACGGGCTGGGCCCCGACGTCCTGCGCCGCCGCAACCCGCGGCTGGTGGTGACCCGGATCTCGGCGTTCGGGCAGACCGGACCCTACCGGGATCGGGAGGCCACCGGACTGACCTTGCAGGCCGCTGGCGGTCCGATGAATGCCACGGGGACGGCTGGCCTCCCCCCGCACCGCAAGCCCGGGCTGCTCGAGCACTACACGATCGGGCGCATGGCCGGGGAAGCCAGCCTGGCCGGCCTGACCGTGGCCCGCCGCACCGCCACCGGATCGGTGATCGACGTTTCCGGCATGGAGACGCTGCTCGCCGGCGCCGATCGACGGGCCTCGTTTTTGATGGCCGCCGCCTACTCGGGGGTCAACGCCCCCCGGGAAGTGGGTTTCAGCGGCGCCTACCGCTGCCAGGACGGCTACGTGATGCTCTTTGTCACCAACCCGGAGTTCTGGGATCGTCTGGTCGATCTGATCGCCGGCGACGACGACGACTTTCGCAACTGCTATCGCGGCCGGTTCGCCATGCAGGGATCCGACGATTGGGAAGCCTTTCTCCGTCATCTCCACGCCTGGTTTGCGGCCCGTCCCAAGGTCCAGATCATGCAGGAAGGGGAGGCGCGCCGGATCCCGCTGACGGCCTTCTTCGACGTCTCCGAGGTTCACGCTCACCCCCACTTCCGTGACCGGGGTTGTTTCGTGGCTGCCGACCATCCGGTGGCCGGCCGGCTGGAATACGTGGGGGCGCCCTGGCGAATGGAGGGAGGATGGACGCTCCGCACCACCGCACCCCTGCTCGGCGCCGACACTTCCTCTGTGCTGGGCGAGGTAGGAGTATCGGTCGACCGGCTGGCTGCCCTGCGGGGGGCCGGGGTGATATGAGCCGGGCCGGCCGGAGCGACGTCAGGACCACGGAAGGGGGCGCGTGAACGAGCTACCGCTTGAAGGGGTCAGGATCATCGACCTCACGGTGGTGTGGTCCGGTCCCGGCGCCACCGCTCTGCTGGGGGATCTCGGGGCCGAGGTCATCCGCCCGGAGGGCGTGTACCGCGTCAACCGCATGGTTTCCGCCCGGGTGACCAAGGCCGCCCTGGCCGGACGGGCCGTGACGACTTACGCCGATGCCGACCCCGGGCCCCGTCCCTACGACCGCAGCTCGATCTTCAACTGGCACTCACGTAACAAGCTGAGCGTGGCCATGTGCCTGGAGCGGCCGGAGGGTCGGGAGGCCTTCCTGCGTCTGGCCGAGCGCAGCGACTTGCTCATCGAGAACAACTCCAACGGGGCCCTCGAGAAACTCGACCTCGGTTGGGAGGTCCTGCACGAGGTCAATCCTCGACTCATTGTGGCCCGCATGCCGCCGCTCGGGCTGAGTGGGCCGCTTTCCGACTACCTGGGTTACGGGCCCAATTTCAATTCTTTGATCGGGATCCAGGCCATGGACGGCTACGAGGGCGGGGACCCCACGACGGCAGGGGCCAACTACCACATGGACGAGGCCGCGCCGGGGGGCCTGGCCTTCGCCGTGCTCGCCGCCCTGTGGCGGCGGGAGGTGACCGGTGTCGGCCAGATGATCGAGTTCCCGCAGGCCGAGAACGTGATGGTCGAGATTGGCGAGTACTTTCTCGACTACCAGATGAACCACCGGTCGCCGAAGGTGATGGGCAATTCCGACCCGGTGATGTTCCAGGACGTGTTCCTCACCAGCGAGCCGGACACGTGGGTCGCCATCTCCGTCCGCCACGACCGTGATTGGGAGCATCTCGTCGCCGTGGTCGGGCGGGCCGAGGCGCTCGCCGCCGGGACGACCATGATGGGACGCCGGGAACACGCCGACGCCCTCAAGGCCGTGGTCGCCGCCTGGACGGCTTCCCGCCCGGCAGGTGAGGTCGTTGAGCAGCTGCAAGCCGGTGGGGTCCCGGCCCAGGAGGTCCTGAGCGAGCTACGGGTCCTGGAGGATCCGCACCTCGAGGACCGGCACTGGTTCCAGGAGCGCAGTCATCCCGCCATCGGCACCCACCGCTACATCGGGCACCCGTGGCGGGCCGACGGCTTCGCTCTCGCGTGGGGTCGCCCGGTGCCGTCGTTTGGCGAGGACAACGAGTACGTGTACAAAGAGGTTCTCGGCTACAGCGACGCCGCCTACCAGGATCTGATTGATCGGGGTCTGATTGCCGACGAGCAACGAGTTTAGGAAAAAGGGACCGTTGGGGGCGCCGGCCTGGACCGCGATGATCGCCCGTTGAGGGCCGTTCAGAAGGAGAGAAGCGCAGACATGATCGTGTCAATCCATTTCGCCCTTATCAGCTGGGCCGTTGGGGCCCTCGGGAGGTAGACGAAGATGGGCCTGAAGGGAGAAGCCGCCATCGTCGGCTATGTCGAGTGGAAACCGGAGCGGAGGGGCGCCCGGCGCCGTGAGTTCAACATCGAACAGTGGGCCCGTTTGACCAAAGGGGCGCTCGATGACGCGGGCATCAGCGCCGAACAGGTCAACGGGATCGTGACTTCTGGTATCCAGGAGTCGGCGATGTTCGTCCCCGCGACCGTGTCCGAGTATCTCGGTATCCCGGTTGACTTTGCCGAATATGTCGACCTCGGCGGGGCCACGGGTGCGGGGATGATCTGGCGGGCGGCCGCGGCCGTCGAACTGGGCATCGCCGATGTGGTGGTCTGCGCCGCGCCGTCATCGCCCGTGCCGCAACCTCCAACCAGCTCGCCTCCGGATCGCAGGTGGAGGTTCGGGGCCTCGAGCAATTCCTACGGTTCGCCCCAGGCCGAGTTCGAGATTCCCTACGGCAATGTGGCCCAGAACGCGCCGTACGCCCAGATCGCCCAGCGGTATGCCTACGAGTTTGGTTACGACCCCCGGGCGCTGGCCAAGATCGCCGTGGACCAGCGCACCAACGCCTGCGCCAACCCGCAAGCCATCTTCTATGGCCAGCCCATCACCGTCGACGACGTGCTGGCCAGCGCCATGATCGCCGATCCCCTCCACCTGCTGGAGATCGTGATGCCCGTCACGGGCGGAGCCGCGGTGGTCGTCGCCAACGCCGACGTGGCTCGTGCGAGCGCTCACCGGCCGGTGTGGGTCAAAGGCTTCGGGGAGCGCCTGGCCTTCAAGACGCCCACCTATGCCGAAGACCTGCTCTGGGCGCCGATCGCCCCGGCGGCCCGCACCGCGTTTGCCATGGCCGGACTCACACCCCAGGACATGGACATGGCGTCCCTCTACGACTGCTACACCATCACCGTTTTGATGCTTCTCGAAGCGTCAGGCTTCTGCGAGAAGGGCAAGGGCATCCAGTTCCTCAACTCGCATGACCTCACCTACCGGGGCGACTTCCCGCTCAACACCCATGGCGGTCAGTTGTCGTTCGGGCAAGCCGGATTGGCCGGCGGCATGTCCCACGTGTGCGACGCCGCCCGTCAGCTCATGGGACGGGCCGAGGCCGCCCAGGTCGCGGACTGCAACCGGGCCTACGTGGCGGGCAACGGCGGCATCATGAGCGAACAGGTGGCCCTGGTCCTGGAGGGGGACTGATGGAAAAACCGATGCCTGTGCCGACGCCGACCACGCAGCCGTTCTGGGACGGTTTGCGTCAGCACCAGGTCTGGCTGCAGTACTCGCCCTCGACCGACCGGTGGGTGTTCTATCCCCGGGTCCTCGCCCCGAGAACGCTCTCCGACGATCTGGAGTGGCGGGAGGTGAGCGGGGGAGGGTTGCTGTACTCCTACACCATTGCCCGCCGGCCGACGGCGCCGCCCTGGGCCGATGCCGTGCCCCAGCTCCTCGCCATCGTGGAGCTGGACGAGGGTCCCCGCCTCAGCACCGAGCTGGTCAACGTGGAGCCCGAGCAGATAAAGATCGGAATGCGGGTCCGGCCCGTGTTCGCCGACGGGGGCGACGAGGCGGTGACCCTGCTGTACTACGAACCCACGCCCGCCTGACGCCCCTTCTCGCCGTCCGGGCCACGGGCGGGGCCGGCCCACACGGTTGACACCATGTCTCGTCGGGTGGCAGCCTCCTTTGCATGGTGGCGCGGTTGATCGGCCGCGCCGCTCCAGCCCATCTGCTACCAGCGTCGCGGGAGGTTGACATGTCGCCTGGGGGGAACAGCGCTCCGAAACGGTTCGATGTCGTGGTTATCGGCGCCGGCTTCGGCGGGATCTACGCCCTGTACCGGCTGCGCCAGAGCGGGCTGCGGGTCCAGGGCATCGAGGCCGGGGACGGTCCGGGCGGCACGTGGTACTGGAATCGCTATCCGGGTGCCCGGGTCGATATCGAGAGCATGATCTACTCCTATTCCTTTGACGATGATCTCCAGCAGGAGTGGCACTGGCCCGAGCATTTCTCCCCGCAGGAAGACCTCGAGGTCTACGCCAACCATGTGATCGACCGCTTTGATCTGCGTCGTCTCATCCAGTTCGGGTCGAGGGTCACCAGCCTGCACTTCGACGAGGACCGGGCCGAGTGGACCGTCCGGACCGACACCGGCGATGGCTACCTGGCGAGATACGTCGTGGCTGCCACCGGGAGCCTCAACGCCACCAACGTTCCCCCCTTCAAGGGCATCGAAACGTTCGAGGGGACCTGGCATCACACCTCGCAGTGGCCGAGGGCGGGAGTGGAATTCGCCGGCCAACGGGTGGGCATCATCGGGACCGGGTCGACGGGTATCCAGGCCATCCCGGTGGTGGCCGAGCAGGCCGAACACCTCTATGTCTTCCAGCGCACGGCGAACTTCAGCCTTCCTTCCCTCAACCGGCCACTCGAGGCGGAGTACGAGGCCGATTACAAGGACCACTACCCCGAGCGGCGCAAGATGATGATGCGCACCGAGACTGCGGCCGTGCTCACCGGCATGGAGATGACGCGGTCCATCTTCGACGTCACGCCCGAGGAGCGGGAGCAGATCCTCGAGGCGGCGTGGCAGTCGCGCAGCGGCTTCCGGTTCGTGGGCGCCTTCAAGGACACGCGTGTCAACCTCGAGGCCAACACCATCGTCGCCGATTTCGTGCGCAACAAGATCCGAGGGGTCGTTCGAGACCCACAGGTCGCCGAGCTCCTGTGCCCCAAGGACCACCCGATCGGCAGCAAGCGGCTGTGCCTCGACACCGGCTACTACGAGACCTTCAACCGGTCCAACGTCACCCTGGTCGACGTGCGCAGCCATCCCATCCTGGAGATCACGCCTCGCGGCCTGCGGACCACCGCCCGGGATTTCGACGACATCGACATCCTGATCTTTGCCACCGGGTTCGACGCCATGACCGGCTCCATGACCCGCATCGACATCCGGGGGATGGGGGGCGTCGACCTGGCCTCAGCCTGGGCGGACGGGCCGAAGACCTACCTGGGCTTGATGGTCGCCGGCTTTCCCAACCTGTTCCTGATCCACGGTCCGCAGAGCCCTTCGGTTCTGGCTCAGATGATCATGGGCGCCGAGTGGCAGGTGCAGTGGATCGACGAGCTCATCCGCCACATGGAGCTGAAGGGCTTCCGGGCCGTCGACACCACCGAGGCGCGCCAGGATTGGTGGGGACAGCAGGTCGACCAGGCCGCCGACCGCACGCTTTACAAGAGGGCCAACTCCTGGTACCTCGGAGCGAACATCGAGGGCAAGAAGCGGGTCTTCATGGTGTACATCGGCGGCTTCGACGCTTACACCGACATCTGCAGCGACATCGCCGCACGCGATTACGAGGGGTTCGAGCTCATCGCCTGACCGACAACCGATTCGCTCACCCCTCCCCACCCTCGGAGTCAGGTATGGAGAGCAGCTCGTAGATGGGGTTGAGCATGGCCAGCCGCCCCCGGCGATCGCCGACCGTCCCGGCCAGAAGGATCTGAGTGCCGGTGCGGACGCCGGGGATGGCTTTGCGGCCGATAAAGACCACGAGCAGCTCCCCGCCGCTGGCATCGGTCACCGTGGCCTCGAGTGAAGGCGTATCGAACCCGGGATGGACCCGGACGGAGCGGATCCGCCCGGCGACGGTCGCCTGCTGGCGGTACTGGAGCTCGGTGATCGGTGTGGCTCCGGGGACCTGGGCAAATTTCGGGCCGGACGCGGCCACGGGTTCCTGGCGGCCGGCCGGGTCCGGGGCGTGGACGTGGCCGAGCATCTTCTGGGCGGCGGCGATGTCGGCCACATTGAAGGGCACCATGGTGGCGTTGACGTGGGGGATCTGGCCCAGGGCTTTGACCAGCCGGTCGGCATTTTTGCCGTGGAGGAGCACCGACCAGCTGCGCCGGTAGGCGCGGGTGGGGATGAGCACGCTGACCTCGGTCTGGCCGTCTGCCGCGGCCCGGTTGGCTACCTCCAGGGCGGCCCGGGAGAGGCGCCGGTCGGGCACCTCGATGACCTCGAGGGGCAGCCGGGAGAGGCCCAGCTCGGTCCAGCGCCGCATGATGGCCTCGGCTCGCCGGTTGTCGATGTTGAGGTGCACCGCGTAGACCTCGTCGGGGTTGAGGTTGCGGGCGTACTGGATGGCCCGGGCCGTGGCCATGTCGATCCGATCGACCAGGACGATGGCGGTGTGGCGGCGCAATACCGGGGCCTCGCATGCCGCCGCGGCGGCTCCTTCGGCCAGGACGGCGTCTTCACTCCGGTACTGGGCGTTGGTTCGGGTGAGCCCGTAGATCAAGAGCGGCATGACGACCACGACCACCCATGCGCCCTTGGTGAACTCGGTGATGGCGAAGATCAACACCACCAACAGGCAGACGACCGCCGCAATGGCGCTGACGATCCCGCTCCGCTTCCAGCCCGGGTCCCTGTGGGTCAGATGATGTTTGGCCATCCCGGCCCCGGCCATGGTGAAGCCGGTAAACACGCCGATGGCGTACATCGGAATCAGGGCCGCCACTTTGGCGCCCGTGGCCAGCAGCAGGGCGATGGACGCCACGGCCAGGACGATGATCCCGTTGGAGAACACCAGCCGATGTCCCCGCACGGTGAGGGGCCGGGGTAGGAAGGAATCCTCGGCGACAAAGCTGACCAGGAACGGAAAGCCGGTAAAGCTGGTGTTGGCGGCCAGGATCAAGATCACCGCCGTCGCCGCTTGCAGCAGGGCGTAAAGAAGCGAGCCGGCCGCGCTCTGGCCGTAGACCAGGCGGCCGAGCTCGGATACCACCGTCGGCGTGCCCGACTCGAAGGGCCGAGCGTGCGCCAGCGCGGCCAGCACCGAGACCCCGAGGAACATCGCGCCCAGAATGCAACTCATCACCACCAACGTGGTGCGGGCGTTTTTCGCTTGCGGCTCGCGAAACACGCTGACGCCGTTGGAGATGGCCTCGGTGCCGGTCATGGCCGACCCGCCGTTGGCAAAGGCCCGGGCGGCATAAAACAGGGATACGCCCAGCAGCAGCCCGGTGCCCTCGTGCCCGAAAGGCATCTGGCCCTGGGCCGGCGGAACATGGCCGAGGTTGCCGGCGACCGCCTTCGCCAGCCCGGCCAGAATCAGCACCGCCATGTTGGCGATGAAAAAGTAGGTGGGGATGGCGAAGACCTGTCCGGCCTCTTTCAGGCCGCGCAGGTTTCCCCAGGCGATCAGGACCACGAATGCCACCGACAGAGGTACCGCCACGGAGCCGAAGGAGGGGACCGCCGAGATGATGGCGTCGGTGCCGGCCGCGACCGACACCGCCACCGTGATGGTGTAGCTGATGAGCAGCGCGGCGCCGGCAATCTGGGCGATATTCGGTCCGAAGTTGTCCCTGCTCACCACGTAGGAGCCGCCGGCCTTGGGGTAGGACTTGACGACGTCCCGGTAGCAGATCGTCACCACCGCCAGCACCCCCAGGATGAGGAGGGTTATGGGGGTGACCAGGGCAAAGGCGGCCAGACCGCCGACGGGGATCAGGATCCGCAGGATCTGCTCGGTGGCATAGGCCGAGGAGGACATCACGTCCGAGGACAGGACGGCGAGCGCGGTGGGCTTGCTCAGGCGCTGACCTGACAGTTGATCGCTGATCAACGGCGGTCCGAGCAGGCGCTTCTTGAGGCGGTAGGCGCGCGACTCCGGCAGCGGCGCCCCCGGATGTCCCGCCACCGGGCGCGTCCAACCGGGCAGGATCGTTTCTGCTTCTGTTTCCGGCGTCACCGTGGAAATTTCGCCGGTTTCCGCTTTCACAACCTCGCTGATCGGTCCAACCTCCTGCGGTCGAGACGGCACAAGGCTACCGGCCCGGCGGGAACCCGGGGCTCGACCCCTGGCGGGCAACAACACGCGGCCCGCCGGCGAGACCTCCGGGAGTGGCCGGGGCTGCGTCCCTTTCACCGTCGCGGGGCCCGGCGGTCCCGGCCTATCTGGCCGTCGCACCTCGGATTGGCAGCGGTCTGTCCCTCTGGCCGTCACGCCGTGACGACTCCTTCGACGGGTCTCGCACGGAGTCGCAGGCGGTGGGGACACCGACGGCGCATGCGACAAAGCATGAGGCCGCTCGGGCGGGCCGAGTGACCGGGTCGAGCGCCTGAGGCCTCACGGGGCGTTGCGACTCAGAGCGACACAAATCGAACAGACGCCCGACTCGCAGAGCCGGACCGGCCGGCACCGGTTCGAGCGCCCGAGGCCCCACGGGGCGTTGCGACTCAGGGCGACACAAATCGAACAGACGCCCGACTCGCAGAGCCGGACGGGCCGGCACCCGGTTTCGGGACCGGGGCGCGGCAGCGTGAATCGGCGTCCCGGCGGACAGGAGGGCGGCCCTGACGCCCGGCCGGAGCCGCCCTAGGCCGAGACCAGGGCGGGGAAGAACCCTTGCAGGGCCTTGGCCATCTCGGCCCGAATGGCCGCCCCTGACAGGACGACGTCGACCATCGTCAGGGTGGTGTGCAGGTGGCCCCGGGCGGCCACATGCTGCACCGGCACGCCGGCGGCGGCGAGCGCTTCCGCGTAGGCGACCCCCTCATCGCGCAGCGGGTCAAACTCCGACGTCACGATGAAGGCCGGCGGCAGCCCGGACAGGTCACCCCGGAGCGGAGCGGCCCTGGGGTCGGTTCGCTGGTCGGGATCGGCGTAATAGTCCCAGAACCAGTGCATGAGGGGGGTGGTGAGCACGTAGCCGTCGGCGTTCTCCTCGTAGGACCCGCGGCTCATGTCGCTGTCGGTCACCGGGGTGATCAGGAGCTGGCCCAGGATCTGGGGGCCGCCGGCATCCCGCGCCAGTTGGCAGGCCACCGCGGCCACATTGCCCCCCGCGCTCCATCCGGCCACCGCCAGCTGCCCCTGGATCCCCCCGAGGGCCACCGCGTTGGCGGCGATCCACTGCACGGCCGCGAAGGCATCGTCGGCCGCGGCCGGGAACCGGGCCTCGGGAGCATGCCGGTAGTTGACCGACACGATGACGGCGCCGGAGCGGGCGCAGAGGTCACGGCAGAAGGGGTCGTCCGAGTCCAGGTTGCCGAGCACCCAGCCCCCGCCGTGGAAGTAGGCCACGACCGGGTGGGGTCCCGGCGTGGCCGGCCGGTAGAGCCGGTAATCGAGGTCTCCCGCCGCGCCGGTGAGGACCCCGTCGACAACCTCGCCGACGTCAGGACCCGGTGGGCGCACCGCGCCCGCCTGAGCCATGAAGTCCCGGGCCTCTGTGGCGGACATGGACTCGAGCGGGGGCAGGCCCAGCGCCGCCATGGCCTCGAGGACCGGCGCCACGTCGGGCTGGAGGCGGCGGATGATCCCGTCGTTGGTCTGCGAGACTCCCGGCCCGGCCAGGGCGAAGCCGAGGTAGTCACTGTCGACCACGTCGTTGCACGCCTTGCGGTACACGTCGACGCCGCCGATGTAGGGCAGGAACACCCGGGGCTTGCCGGGCACGTTGGACCCCATGTACCAGGAGTTGGCCAGGGGATAGAGGGTGATGTTGCCGCAGTCCTCCACGTGCCGGTCCCATCCGGCTTCAGCCCGCGCCGTGGGCTCGATGGTCTCGAAGCCGCGCTCGCGCAGATCCCGCAGGCAGTCGGAGATCCACTCGACATGCTGTTCGATGGAGACCATCATGTTGGACAGCACCGACGGGCTGCCAGGGCCAGTGACCATGAAGAAGTTGGGGAAGCCGGCCGTGGTGAGCCCCAGATAGGTCGACGGGCCATCGGCCCACTTCTCCTTGAGGGTGATGCCGTCGCGGCCCTTCAGGTCGATCCCGACCAGCGGACCGGTCATGGCGTCGAAACCGGTCGCGTAAACGATGACGTCGAACTCCAGCGACTCGTCGTCGGTATCGATCCCGGACTCGGTGATGGTCTTGATGGGATGCTTCCGCAGGTCGATGAGCCGGACGTGCGGGAGGTTGTAGGTGGCGTAGTAGTTGGTGTCGAGACAGGGCCGTTTGGTACCGAACGGGTGGTCCTTGGGACAGAGGGTTTCCGCGGTCTCGGGGTCGTCGACGATGGAGCGGATCTTGTCCCGGATCATCTCGGCCACGATGTCGTTGGCGTCCTTGTTGAACCCCTGGTCGGCGAATACCCCGAGGATGGCGAACAGTTCTCCCGCGTCCCAGGCCGCCTCGAACCGGGCTCGCCGCATCTCCTCGGACGCGGCCGCAGCGGTCAGGTCGGTGTCTTCGAGCGGAACGCCCCCGCGCGACCACCGGGCCGAGTCGCGATACGCGGTCCGGTCGGAGGCCAGCGCCGCCAGCCGCTCCGCGGAGGGCGCCCCGTTGTGGGCGGGGAGCGAGAAGTTCGGGGTGCGCTGGAACACCGTGAGCTGGCTGGCCTGCGCCGCCATCAGCGGGATCGACTGAATACCGGACGAACCGGTGCCGATGACCGCCACCCGCTTGCCGGTCAGGTCCACCCCCTCATGGGGCCAACTGCTCGTGAAGTACACGTCGCCGTGGAACCGGCCAGTCCCCTCGATATCGACGGCTTTGGGGATCGAGAGGCAGCCGGTCGCCATCACGAAAAACCGGGCGCTCACCTCGTCGCCGCCTTCGGTGCGCACCCGCCAGCGGCTCGCCGCCTCGTCCCAGTCCGCACCCTGCACCCGGGTCGAGAACTCAATGCTGCTCCGGAGGTCGTGCCGGTCGGCGACGTGCCCCAGGTAGGCCAGGATCTCGGGCTGGGTGGCGTACTTTTCCGACCAGGTCCACTCGCCCTCGAGTTCGGGGTCGAAGCTGTAGGCATAGTCGGTGGTGGGGACGTCGCATCGGGCGCCCGGGTAGCGGTTCCAGTACCAGGTTCCGCCGACGTCGGCGCCGGCCTCGAAGGCCCGGGCCGAGAAGCCCAGCTGGCGCAGGCGGTACAGGAGGTACAGTCCGGAAAAACCGGCACCTACCACTACCACGTCCACGTCGGCTGGACGCCCGTCTGATCCGTTGCTTACTGCCATCACGCATCTCCCTTTACCCGGCGGCCCTACCTTGATCAGAGCATAAGGTGGGCCGCAGAGCAGTAATTGGGCATGGACCGGCCGCGTGGAGCGCTCCTCGCCGTCGTGATCGCGCTGGCGGCGGTGCTTTTGGCGAGCGCGTGCACGCCGGACTCCACCTATCTCAGCACCTCGTCGCAGGGAATGTATTTCAAGATCCCCCACGCCTGGCGCACCTACCCTCAGAGCACGCTCAAGCGGGATGGGCTGGTCACGAGCAGCCTGCCCTACCTGGTCGCCTTTGATGCCGACCCGAAGCCCGACGTGAAACACGTGCTGGGTGCCTCGGCCCACCCCTGGGGCCTCGCCGAGGTGGACGCGATCTCCCAGAGCAATCAGCTCAACTTCTCACTGGACTCGCTGCTCAACGCGGTCCTCCCGATCGATCAGATCCAGCAAGCGTCGGGCGACTCGGTCTCCCAGCTCTCGCCCAGCCGGGTGATCACTCGCGGCAACCTCCGCGGCATTCAGGCGGCTTTGCGGCTTTCGGTCACCGGCCAGGCTCCGCTGTCGGTGGAACAGATCTCGCTGGTGAACGCGCCCACGACGAAGACCTGGGTGCTCCTTATGGGCTGCTCACCGGCGTGCTTCGCCCAGCAACGCGGTCAGATCGACCGGGTTGTCAACTCCTGGATCGTGAAGGCAGGGCGCAAATGACCTCTGACCCAGAGTCCGCCCACCCGTCGATCGGGCCGCCGGCTCCCGGCGATCCGGGCTCCTGGAACGGGGCGACCGACGAGGACGCAGTCGAGATCGTGCCCTACCGCGGGGAGACCCGCAAGCCGGTCCCGCTGTGGGATCGGGTCAAGCTGCTGATCCTGATCGCGGTGGTGTGGGGGGCTGCGCTGTGGTCGGCCCTGTCCAACGATCCGCTGCTCAGCGTCCACGATGCCGTCATCCAGCAGCTGCGGGCCAAGTGGTGGCTGGAGGCCCTGTTTGGTCTCGAAGTGCTGCGCCAGCTGCACTACCTCATTTCCGAGCACGTGTCCTGGTGGCATCGGGCCTGGACGTACGGAGTCATCGGCCGCCTGCACGCCCGGTCGCTGCGCTTGAGCGATTGGACTCGCTACCGGCTGGGCCGCATCACCTCGATCGTCCTCGTCGTCGCCGCGGTCGCCATCATCGCCGGGGCCGTCTGGCACACCAGTCCGATCGACGGCCTCTTCCAGCTACCCAGCCGGCTGTACCACGCCCTGCCGTTCGTCTTCCAGATTCTCGCCGTCCTGCTACTGGCGGTCGGGCAGTTCGCGGCCATCTTCTGGTTTCTCTCCCGGGGCGGCGTCGACGTCTACTTTCCCGACGACATCAAGACGCGGTTCTCCGACGTCTGGGGTCAGGACGCCGTTCTCGAACGGGTGAAAGAGACCCTGGTGTTTCTGGACGACCCGGCCTCGATCGAGGACCGGGGCGGGTACGTGCCGGGGGGAATTCTGCTGTGGGGGCCGCCCGGAACCGGGAAGACCCTGATGGCCGAGGCCGTCGCCGGCGAAACCGGCAAGCCCTTCGTGTTCGTCGACCCCGGTGCGTTTATCAACATGTTCTTCGGTGTGGGCGTGCTCAAGGTCAAAAGCCTGTTCCGCAAACTGCGCAAGCTCGCAGTGCGCTATGGCGGGGTGATCGTGTTCTTCGACGAGGCGGACTCGCTCGGCAACCGGGGCCTACTCCGGCCCGGAGGAGTCTTCGGTCCGGGCGGCGTGGGTGGCGCGGCGACGCCCGCCCCCGAAGCGGGCCTGGCCCCGCCTCATCCCTCGATCTTTGATCAATGGGGCGGTTGTCACGGCGGCGCCTATCTTTCTCCAAACAGCGTCTCCGCCCTGCTTCAGTCCGGCGCCGGCGTCAACGGCATGATGCCGGTGATGGGTGGAGCCGGGGCGGCGGCGGCGGCATGGGCACCCTGCAGGCCCTGCTGACGGAGCTCTCCGGTTTGAAGAAGCCGCGGGGCTTCATGAACCGGGTCGTTCGCCGGGTGATGGGCTTCCCGCCCGAAGGCGCCGCCGAAGTACCGGATCATGGTCGTCATGGCCACCAACATGCCCCAGGCCCTCGACGAAGCGATGCTCCGGCCCGGGCGTCTGGACCGGATCTACAAGGTGGGCTATCCCTCCAAAGCCGGACGGGTGCGGACCTACGAGGGATATCTCAACAAGGTGGCCCATGACCTCACCCCCGACCAGATCGACAAGCTGGCCACGGTCACCCCGTATGCGACCGGCGCCACCATCAAGGATCTCGTCAACGAGGCGCTCATCATCTCCATCCGTGACGACCGTGACCACATCACCTGGCCTGACATCCTGCGGGCGAAGCAGCTCAAGGAGCTCGGTTTGCCCGAGGACGTGGAGTACGTCGAGCGCGAACGCCATGCCGTGGCGGTGCACGAGGCCTGTCATGCGGTCGTCGCCTACCGCGTCCGGCACCACCTGCAGATCGACGTGGCCACCATCGAGAAGGGCGGCTCCTACCTGGGCCTGGTGGCATCGATCAAGCCGGAAGATCGGTTCACCACCTGGCGCAGCGAGTACGAGGCGGATGTCATGGTGGCGCTCGGTTCCCTGGCCGGCGAACGTTTCTTCTTCGCCGGCGACAGCTCCTCCGGGGTATCCGGCGACCTGGAGTCGGCCACCACCATCGCCAGTCTGATGGAGGGCTACTGGGGCATGGGATCTACCATCGCCTCGCACGGGGTGACCCAGCAGATCGGCGCGGGGGGCCGGGGCGGGCCGCCCCGCGAAAACGGCAACGAAAAAGGGCTGCTGCATGGCGACCTGGGCTCGCGCATCGAGGGCAAGCTGAGCGAGCTGCTGGACCGAACCGAGCGTCTCGTCACCGACAACCGCCGGGAGGTGCTCGCCCTGGCCCACGCCCTCGAATCCCACAAGACGCTCAGCGGCGAGGACGTGCAGGCCGTGATGATCGGCGAGCGCGGTCCCGTTGTCGACGGAAGCGTGTACGCCGATCCGCGCTTCCTCCCGCTCATCGAGCAGTACCACCGGGCCCACGTCGACGCCCATCTGAGGCAGCTTCCCGTCGGGATGACGCTACCCATCATTTCCGATTGGATGCCCGAGGCGGCCATTGCGGCCAACGGTCCGGCCCCATCGGCATGGGGTGCACCGGCCGCCACCGCCGCCCTGGCCGGGGATGACGGACATCGGAGCTACCGGCCGCCGGCTTGACCCCCGATTACCCCGCCTTCTGGCCGGGGCGGTCGTTTCCCGTCGGCGCCGTCCACCAGCTCGGTGCCGCCGGCGCCCCGACCTCGACCGGAGTGGCGTCGCCGGCCCGGCGTTCCGCTTCGATGACGTGGAGAACGGCGTTGACCAACGACAGATGGGTGAGCGCCTGGGGAAAGTTGCCGAGGTGGCGGCCCGTGGCCGGATCGAGCTCCTCGCCATAAAGGCCGAGGACACTCGCGGCGCCCAGCAAACGCTCGCACAGGGTGCGAGCCGTCTCGAGCTCCCCGATCTCCACCAGGGCGGACACCAACCAGAACGAACAGACCGAGAAGGTGCCCTCCGGCTCGTCGAGGCCATCATCGGTGGTATCGGTCCGGTACCGCCGGACGAAGCCGTCGTCACTCAGGTCCTCGGCGATGGCCATGACGGTGGCGCGCAGCCGCGGGTCACTCGCCGGGAGAAACCGCACGAGCGGGAGTATCAGCAACGAGGCGTCCAGGGCCTCGGAGCCGTAGTACTGCGTGAACCGACCTTTGCTGTCGACGCCGTGGTCGCACACGTCCTGGTGGATCTCGAGCGCCGCCGTCCACCACCGATCGGCCCGGTCGGACTCGCCTCGCAGGGCCGCCAGCCGGGCGCCCCGATCGGCGGCCACCCAGCACATCACCTTTGAGAAGGTGAACTGCCGGGGTTGGCCCCGGGTCTCCCAGATGCTGTGATCCGGTCGACGCCAGCATTCCAGGGCCATCTCGACCGCGTCCACGACCATCCGCCAGGCCCGTTCGCCGAGGGCGTCGCGGGTGCGCGTGTGCTGGTAGACGCAGTCGACGATGGCGCCGAGCAAATCGAACTGCTGCTGCAAATAGGCGGCGTTGCCAATCCGGACCGGACGGCTGCCCGTGTAGCCGGAGAGGTGGTCGAGCTCGGTCTCGGTCAGGATGCTCGTTCCGTCCACGGCGTAGAGCACCTGGAGGGCCCGGTTGGCGGGCCCCGGGGAGGCCGGCGGGTCGTCGGGCTCACGGACGTCCGCCAGGAAGGCCAGGAAATCGTCGGCCTCGGCGTCGAGCCCGAGGGCGTGCAGGGCCCACAGCGCGAACGCCGAATCCCGGACCCACGTGTAGCGGTAATCCCAGTTGCGATGCCCGCCGGGGTCTTCGGGCAACGAAGTGGTGGGCGCGGCGAGCAGGGCGCCGGTCGGCGCATAGGTCATAGCCTTCAGGGTCAGGGCGCTGCGCTGGAGCTGTTCCCGCCACGGGTGGTCCGGGAACCGTCCCCCGTCGATCCATCCCCGCCAGAATCGGCCCGTCTCGGTGAGGGCGTCGGTCACCTCCGCCGCGGTGGCCGGAGGCGGCAGGTCTCCCCAACTCAAGGCCGCGAAACACGATTCACCCTGGTTCAGGCGGTGACGGGCGCGGATTCCGGCTCCCTGGATGCCGAGCCGCAAATCGCCGGCCAGGGTGAGCTTCGGAAGGCCGGGGTTGGTGGTGGTGACCCGGTTGTAGCCGGCTTCGGCGTACTCCCACCGGGCCTCCACCCGGCCGTAGTCGAAGGCCGGTTCACATTGGAGGACCAGGTCAACCGAACCGTGCAGACAGGTGGCCGAGCGAACGAGGACGTGGGTGGCGTCGAAGTCGCCGGGGGTGCGACGGTGGGACGCCGATCGGTCGCTCGTGTGGTGCCAGGGGGCCACCACCAGGAAGTCCCGCACCGCCAACCAGCCGGTGCGGGTCTGCCAGGTTGTGGCCAGCACCAGCGTCCCGGGGACATAACGGCGGTTGGCGGGTACCGCCGTGTCCGCAGGTCCCAATCGAAAAGACCCGGCCGCCCGGTCCAGGATGGTCCCGAACACGCTCGGATCGTGCGGCCGCGGCATGCACAGCCATTCGACCGCACCGGTTGGCGAGATCAGGCAGGTGTTCTCGCAGTCGGACAGGAAGGCGTAGTCGGCGATCGGAGGGAATATGCCCTCGAGAGCACCGCGGGACGGCGGCCCGGGCGGGGGGGTGCCGTCGAAGTCGGCTGACACGGGCTCGCGCAACGCCTCGAGGCGGCCGATGGCGGGACCGGGGAGATGCGACCCTCCGGTTTCTGGATTCCGCCCGTTCACTCCAGCCTCCCGGGCCGATGACGCCGCGCCGGCTGCTGGCGCCGGCCGCGGCGGGGCGGAGGAATGGCTCGCACTCGATCGGAGTCTACGGGCCAACCCGATCGGCCATCCACCCCGATCGCCCATCCACCCCGATCGCCCATCCACCCGATCGCTTCGCACGTTGATTGCTAGCGTGAGATCTGTGACGGTCCGCCGGGCGGCCTTCGTGGCTCCGATGCTCGCCACCCTGGTCAAGCCTCCCGACCATTTCCGGAGCAGCCGGCCGGGGGAGTGGCAGTACGAACGAAAGCTGGACGGGCTGCGCGGCCTGGCGGTTCGCAACGGCGACCGGGTGGACCTGTACTCGCGGAACCGGCTGTCCTTCAACGCCCGCTTCCCGGAGGTGATCGCCGCGCTGGCGAACCTGTCGTCGAGCACTTTCACCGTCGATGGCGAACTGGTGGCCTTCGATGGCGACCAGACCAGCTTTTCGCTCTTGCAAAGCTCGCCCCACCCCGCCCATCTCACCTACTGCGTCTTTGACCTCCTCCACCTCGACGGCCACGATCTGACCGCCCTGCCCCTGACCCAACGCCAGGCGCTCCTCGCCGCCGCCTTCAGTGATGGTCACGCACCCCTGCTGCTGGTCAAGCCGCTCGCGGGCGCCCCGGCGGAGCTGCTCGAGGCCGCGTGCGCCTCGGGCTGGGAAGGCCTGGTCGCCAAGCGCGTCGACGCCCCTTACCAGGTGGGTCGATCACCGAGCTGGTTGAAGCTCAAATGCACCGCCAGCCAGGAACTGGTCATCGGTGGTTGGACCGAGCCCACCCGGTCCCGGGTCGGCCTGGGTGCCATCCTGGTCGGGTACTACGACGAGCAACACCGCCTGCGCTATGCCGGCAAGGTTGGCACCGGATTCACCAACCGCATGCTGCTCGACCTGCACCGGGATCTGCTGGCGCGCCAGCTGCCAGAGTCGCCGTTCGTCGATCTGGCCCGGGAGAAGGGAGCCCACTGGGCCCGGCCCGACCTCGTCGGGGCGGTGGCGTTCACGGAATGGACCACCGACGGCCGCCTGCGCCATCCGAGCTTCCAGGGCCTGCGGCCCGACAAAGCCGCCGCTGAGGTGCGTCGCGAGACTCCGGCCTGACCGCCCGCCTGCCAGTCGTTGGTCAGGTCGGGGAGGACACCCGGCGGGGCGGCTGCCGGAAGTGGACCCCCGGCGGCGTCGGCGCCGACATTCGGCGCAGCGCCAGCTGCCAGTCCGGTGAGGCGCCCAGATTCCATCGGAGGGCAGCGACGGCGGCCCGGCCCACCTGGAGATCCCCAGGCCGGCTGCGCACGCCGATGATCTGGCGGATGCGGTCCGGCAGGGTCGCCACCGCGGCCCGAAACAGCAGGGCGTAGGGCCCGCGCACCGGCCAGGACAGCGGTGGGCGGTGCAGGAACCGGACCGCCTGGTCCGATCCGGGCGAGGGACCAAGGGCGGGGTGTTCGACGATCCACGCCGTGAGCTCCCTGGCGGTGGCCGGCAGAGGGTCGGCTCCGAGCAGTCGGCCCACTTGCGTCTGTTCGGCGACGTACCGGTCCGCGTCACCGGGGGAGCGGCGACCGGCTCCGTACGTCTGGTAGGCGGTGAGAAAGGAGTCGGTGAGGGAGTTGTGCACCCAGGCGTCCAGACCGGGGTCGGCTGCGTCGTAGGCCATCCCTCGGTGGGAGCAGCCGCGGACGGGGAGGTGCCGCCGGCGGACCACGGCCACCGCTCGCTCCACCTCCGGCCCGGCACCGAACGAGGTGGCCGTGACATAAGCCGCCGTTCTGGTGAGGCGCCCGAGCGGGTCCTCACGGTAGCGGGAGTGCTCGAACACTCCGGCCGCCACCTCGGGATGGGCGGCCTGGATCAGGAGGGCCCGGATGCCGCCCACGAATACTGATGTATCGCCCACCACGGCCCACGTCGCCGAGCCCGGGCCGAACAAACCGGGATCACCGGGGTACTCGAGTGTGCGGGCCAGCGCGTACGGCCCGTGGGAGAACAGGTTGCCCGTGGCGGCTGACACTTGCCTGCGAACTGCGACGACCAGCGACGAGGACATCGGTGACGGTCTACCCGACCGGGGCGGCCACGCGCCTACGCGATGATGGCGGTGCTGCGCAGGTCGTCGAGGTCGCTGGGGCTCAGACCGAGCAGGTGGCCGAGGATTTCGTCGGTGTGCTGGCCCAGGCTGGGCGCCGCGCTCTGGTGGCTCCCGGTCTCCAGCCGGTAGGAGAGCCCGTCGTAGGGCATGGGTCCGGCGTCGTGCTGGTCGAGCCACTGGAAGAAGTCGTCGGCGACCAGGTTCTCGTCGGTGTGGAGGTCGAGGCAGCTCTGGACCGGGTAGGCGGATACTCCGGCGGCCTGGAGGGCGGCGGTCAGTCCGGTCGCATGGCGCCCGGAGACGAGCGTTTGCACGAAGTCGTCCAGGTCGGCCGGCTGTTCCAGGCGGCCCACCGCGGTGGCATACCGCGGCTCGGCCGGGGCGCCCAGGGTTTCGAGCAAGGCCGACCACTGCTGGTCGTCGGCGACGGCGATGGCGATCCAGCGCTCCCGGCCGGCGTCATCGGCGCAGCGGTAGGTGCCGTGGGGGGCGTACCGTTCGGAGCGGTTGGCCGCCGGTTGCATGACCCGCCCGGAGGCGAAGAAGTCGACCAGGGCCGGCGCCATGAAGCGGATGGCCGCCTCGTGCTGGGAAACATCCAGATGCTGGCCTTCTCCGGTGCGGCGCCGGTAGTCCAGGGCGGCCAACAGGGCGAAGGCGGCCATCCGGGGCACGATGAAATCGGTGTAGGCGCCATAGGGTGGCGCCAGCTCCGACGCGGAATAGCCCGACAGATAGTAGAAACCCGACAGGGAGGCCATGAGGTTGCCGAACCCGGGATAGTGGGCATGGGGTCCGGTCTGACCCTGCATGCAGGTGGACAGCACGATGATGTCCGACCGGAGCTGGCGCAGGTCGTCGTAGCCGAGGCCCCAGTTGACCATCACGCCGGGCGTGAAGCTGTTGGCCACGACGTCGAAATGGGGAACCAGTCGCCGGACGATGTCGCGGGCCTCGGGTCGGTGCATGTCGAGGGCGATGCTTTTCTTGGAGGAGTTGAAGCTCCCGAAAAACTGGCTCTGGTTGATGCCCGGTTTCCCGTCCTTCCACGGGGCGGCCAGCCGCAACCCGTCCGGGCGGACGCTGGATTCCACCTTGACGACATGGGCGCCGTTGTCGGCCAGGTATTTGGTGGTGATCGGTCCCACCCCGTACCACGTGAAGTCCAGGATGGACACCCCGGACGCCGCCCCCTCGGGTTGGTCGGCCATCGCTAGATCACTCCGGTGGCGTAGAGGTGCTGGAGTCGTTTGCGGCTGTAGCCCAGCAGGCCGGCATAGACCTCGGTGTTGTGCTGGCCCAGACGGGGGGCGGGGGTGAGGGTGGCGGCTGGGCTGGCGCTGAACTTGACGAACGCCCCCGGCAGGACCAGATCCCGGCCCAGGTGCGGGTGGGCGACGGTGCGGAAATAGTCGCGGGCGGCCAGTTGCTCGTCCTCGGCGATGTCGCTGGCGGTCGACACCGGGGCCAGCAGGAGCCGGCGGGAGAGGGCCCCGGCGTAGAGTTCGGCTTTGGTCTTGGTGGCCAGGAAGGCGCCGAGGGCTTCCTGGGCGTTGTGGACCAGGTCCAGGAACTCCGGGTCGGGTTCCTCCACGAAACGGGCGAGGGACCAGGAGTTGAAGTCCACGGCCTGCAGCCAGTCCGGAGCGGCCCCCTCCTCGGCCATCCACTGCACCATATGCCGTGACGATTCGGCGTACGGGTAGCCGGCAAACCCGTAGACCACGTAGCCATCGGCGCAGGCCCAGAAGCCCCGGCGGGCTTGGCGGGCGGCGCCGGAAAGGCCTCCGGCCCTGGTCATGTAGTCGCCGTGCAACACCGGGAAGGCCTGCTCGTTCATCAAGGTCCAGACCACACAGGCCTGGGTGTTGATGACTACCTTCTGGCCCTGCCCGCTGGCCAGGCGGGCGAAGTGGGCCAGCAGGCTGGCCGTGGCCGCTTCCGCCCCGGCGTGCAGGCCGGCCTGGGGCAGGCTGATCTGCAATGGCGGTCGGCCCGGCAGCCCGGCCAGGAAGGCCATGCCTCCGGCCGCCCAGCTGACCAGGTCGGCGGCCACCCACCCTGCGCCCGGCCCCCGATCTCCGAAGGGAGTGATGGTGCAATAGATCAATCGGGGATTGACCGCGGCCCAGGTCTCGTAGCCCATGCCCCGTGCTTCGAAATAGCCCAGCCCCCAAGACTCCACCAGGAAATCGGCCTGGCTCACCAGATGGCCCAGCACCTCCTGCCCCGCCCCCGACTCCAGGTTCAACGTCACCGACCGCTTGCCGGCCTGGTAGGCCAGAAAATACAGGCTCCGATCGGGGCCCGGGACCCCGTCGAGGAACGGATCCACCCGCCGTGAGCGGCACCCACCCACCGGCTCGACCTTGATCACGTCCGCCCCCAACTCGGCGAACATGGAGCCGCACATCGCCCCCCGCTCATCCGTCAAATCCAAAACCCGCAAGCCCGCCAGCAGGGGAGCCCCAACCGCTTCCGAACCCGCTCCAGCCTGCACCACGCCGGTCACCATACCGCTCGCCGCCCGGGCGCTCATCGATCTTCTATGGTGGAGCCGATATGGCCGGGTCCGTTCGATTCCCCTTCCGTGGCCGAGTTCTCCGTTGGTCCCGGCGAGCTGACAACTGATGGTCTCCGCCACCCGCTACGTGGGCGAGCCGGTCCGGCGCCGTGAAGACCTGAGGATGCTCACCGGCAAGGGTCGCTACATCGACGACGTCAAGGTTCCGGGCCAGCTGTACGCGGCGTTTGTCCGGAGTCCCCACGCCAACGCGAGAGTAACCATCGTGGACGTCAAGCCCGCCCTCGAATCTCCCGGCGTGGTGGCTGCGTTTGCCCTGGAGGACCTGGTTTCAGCCGGGAACACCGACGTGATCCTCGGGACTGACGGGGGGCTGTTTCCCCCGCTCGCGCCCGGGCATGTGGCGTTTGTCGGTGACCCCGTGGCCATCGTGTGCGCGGAGAGCAGGGCCGAGGCCGAGGACGGCTGCGAGCTGGTTGCCGTCGATTACGACGTCCTGCCCGCGGCGGTGACCATCGACGACGGTCTCGCCCCGGACGGCCCGCCCGTGCATCCGGGCACGCCCAACCTGGTGGGCACGACGCGGGCCGCCGAGCGCGATGGCCTGGACGAAGCCTTCCAGGCCGCGACGTGGGTCGTGGAGGAGAACATCGCCCAGCACCGGTATGTGGCCTGCCCTATGGAGGCCCGTGGCGTCGCCGCCAGCTGGCAGGATTTCCCGCCCCACATGACGGTCTGGATATCGACCCAGGGCGCTCACGCCGCCCGCGATCACTTTGCCGCCCTGCTGAAGGTTCCGCCCACGTCCGTGCGGGTGCTGGTAGGCGATGTGGGTGGAGCCTTCGGTCAGAAGATACAGGTCGGCCGGGAGGAAGGCGCCGTGGTCCTGGCCGCTCGCCTCGTCGGCCGCCCGGTCAAGTGGGTCGAGGATCGCTGGGAGAATCTGACCGCGGCGCCGCACGCCCGGGAGGAGCGCGGCACGGTGTCGATGGCTCTGGATGGTGACGGCACCATCACGGCCATGCGCATCGACCACTTCGAGAACTCGGGGTCGTACGGGCGGGTGCTCGCCGGTGACATGGTCCCCAGGCTGATTGCCGGACCCTACCGGATCGAGCACTCCGGCGGATCGACAACTCGCGTGCGCTCGAATACGTCGCGCCGGTTGGCGTATCGGGGGCCGTGGTTGTTCGAGACCGTCGCCCGGGAAATCCTCATGGACATCGTCGCTCGCCGGATTGGAATGGATCCTCTTGAGCTAAGGCGCCGCAACCTGCTGAGGGCAACGGACCTCCCCTATACCACGCCTTCGGGCCAGGTCTTCGACGATGTCACGCCGCGGGAAACGCTGGAGCAGGCGGCCGCGATCCTGGACTACGAGGACTTTCGGGCCCTGCAGGCCCGCGAACGCCAGAAGGGCCACTATCTGGGTGTCGGCCTCTCGGTTTACATCGAGCCGTCGGCGATGCCTTTTGGCATGGGGGCCACGGACGCGTGCACGATTCGCATCGATCCCTCGGGGCAGGTGCAAATCATGAGTGGCGTCAACTCGCAGGGGCACAGCGTCGAGACCACCATGAGTCAAGTGGTGGCCGAGGGCCTGGGCGTCAACATCGAGGATGTGATCTTCTTCAACGGGGACACGGACACCGTTCCGGTAGGACACACAACGGGCGGAAGCCGCAACGTCGTCTTCGGCGGCGGGGCCGCCCGCCTGGCCGCGGCGGAGATGCGGGACCGCATTGTGACCATCGCGGCCGACATGATGGAGGCCGCCCCCGAGGACCTGGAGATCTCCTCGGGCGCCATCTTTGTCAAGGGCACGCCGGCCCGGCAGGTTTCGCTCGCGTCGGTGGCCGCCCTCGCCTATCTCACTCCTCACAAATTGCCCGCCGGCCTGCCGCCGGGCCTGGAGATCACCTCTCGCTTCACGACCGAGGGCGTCACCTGGTCCAACGCCACGCATGCCTGCACCTGCGAGGTCGACCCCACAACCGGGCGGGTCACCTTGCTCCGTTACATCGTCAGCGAAGATTGCGGCATCATGATCAACCCGAAGGTGGTGGAAGGGCAGATCTGCGGTGGGGTCGTTCAGGGCGTGGGCGGTGTGCTCCTGGAGAACTTTGTCTACGACCAGGATGGCAACCCGTTGACGACGACCATGATGGACTACCTGCTGCCGACCGCCGCCGATGTGCCGGCTATCGAATACGGGCACATCCAGACGCCATCCCGTCACCCGGGCGGCTGGAAGGGCATGGGCGAAGGAGGGGCGATCGCCTCGCCGGCGGCGGTGGTCAACGCCGTCGCCGACGCCCTCAGTCCCTTCGGCGTGGTCCTCACCAGCCAACCCCTCTCGCCCGACACCATCGTCGCCGCCCTGGCTGACGCGGTGGTTGAGCCGGAGCCATGACGCGCCACCCGATAGAGGTCCGGGTCAATGGAAGCACCCGGGAGGCCTGGGTCGAGGCTCGCCGCACGCTGGCCGACCTTTTGCGCGACGACCTGGCGCTGACCGGAACCCACGTTGGTTGCGAACACGGGGTGTGCGGGGCCTGCACGGTATTGGTCAATGGGCTCGCCGTTCGGTCGTGTCTGATGCTGGCGGTCCAGGCCCACGGGTCCGAGGTCGTTACCATCGAAGGCCTCGCCGACGGATCGGTGTTGCACCCGGTGCAGCAGGCCTTTTTCGACAGCCACAGCTTTCAATGCGGCTTCTGCACCCCTGGATTTGTCATGTCCACGGTGGCCCTGCTGGCCAGCGGCCGGCTGCTCACCGACAGCGACATCAGGGAGGCGCTGTCAGGCAACATCTGCCGCTGCACCGGGTATCAGACGATCGTCGACGGGGTGCGCCTGGCGGCCGAACGTCTGCACGGGCAGCCGATGGGAAGCTCAGCTGCGGACCAGTTGACGTAGTCCAGACAATTCTTGACGATCGCAGTAATGGTGCGATCCTCCGGATGGGATCGCTCCTGGACGTCATGCAATGGCCGGTGATGGGCCGCACCGGGCCGCGCTCCGGGTGAGCGCCGGGCGCCGGACGGCCACCGTCGATGCCTGCCTTGCCCGCCGCGGGTCTTGTCGTTACACTGATCCTGCCCTGGGGGGGCTGTCTCCGCTGGGGCAGATGGGTGATACGGGATTGGCGTTCGGCCCTTCCGATCATGGTTACCGGGTTGTGGTCCGCAGTACGCATCATGGGGGGTTCATTGCAAATGCTCAACATCCGGCCACGCAGGCGGCATCACCTCGTTTGGGGGCTCGTCGGCGTCATCGGACTCCTGGCTGCGGCGTGTGGTTCGAGTTCGCACTCTTCCTCCACAGGGACCACCGCCAGCACGGGAAGCGCGGGCAGTACCGGGAGTGCCGGCACGGGGGGAAGTACCGGAAGCACTGGAAGCGGTTCCGGTGCCGCCAGCGGTAGCTCCTTCAAGATCGGCGAGATCGTCGACGAAACCGGAAATCAGGGTGCAAACAAGCCCTACATCGATGCCTTCGACTCCGCGGTCAAAGCGGCGAACGCGGCCGGGGGCATCCACGGCCATAAGATCGACCTGGTGGTCTGCGACTCGCAGGCCAACAACAACGCCGCCGCCTCGTGTGGACAGCAGATGGCGTCCAATCATGTCATCGGGGTCATGGCCGACGACTCCGGCGAGGACACCTGGATTCCCTACCTGCAGAACGCGAACATCCCGGTGTTCACCGGCGGCGGCCTGCCGCTCGAGTACACCTCGCCGGTCTCCTTCATCACCAACGACTTCAGCGACCTGGTCTCCAGTGGCTACGTCGCGCTGCTCGCCCAGGCCGGATGCAAGAGCGTCGCTTCGGTGCTGGCGCTGGTCGGATCGACGTCCACGGCCATTCAATACTTCACTAAAGCCGAGCAATCGGCCGCCGAGCGGTTCCACGTGGCCTGGAAGGGCAACGTCACCGTGCCGTCAGGCGCTCCCGACCTGGCGCCCTACGTAGACGAGGCGGCCAATAAGGGCGCGGATTGCATCGAGGAGACTGCGGTCGGGGTCCAGGCCATCAGTGCGCTCAAGGAGCTGGTCCCGCTGGCCAACGAGGGCAAGTTCAAGAAGACCGTCATCTGCACCGCCTGCCTGTCCATCCCGGGAACGGCCGCCGCCGAAACCCCGCTGATCAACGCCCTCGGGGACCACATTGTGCTGCTGGGGGCGTCGGAGCCGCCGACCGACACATCCAACCCGGTGGTGGCGAAGTGGGTTCATGACCAGACGGCCTATAACTCGTCGAAGACCCCGGACCTCGAAGCGGTGAGCGCCACCAACTGGCAAAACCTGCAGGTGATGATCCACGCGGCCAACGCTATCTATCCCAACGTAACGGCCAAGAACGAGCTCAACTACCTCAACAACCTCACCAACTGGTGGCCGGGTGTGTTCCCATCGGAGTCGTACAACAAGCCCATTCCCAACCCCTTCGGGCCGCGGGTCTTCGGAGCCTGGGCCGCCGGCTTCAAGTGGACCCCCACCGGGCAGAACCTCCCTCGGGTCACGCCGTTCGTTTCACTGCTCACCGGCGAGACCAGCCAGAACCCGCAGCCGGCCACCTATAACGCCAGCAACTACGAGTAACGAGTAGCAGTTGCAATTGGTCTAGCCGATAGCCCGGGAGCCTCCACATGGGGCTCCCGGGCGTCGTTATGCTCGACTGGTCGGCAAGGCCGCGGCCCGCTCGTCGATCCGCTTGAGGGCCGGCCAGGCGGCCAGCCCGATGAGCACGGTGGACAGGCCGCCGACGACCAGCGACCACCGGGCGCCCAGGTCCTGGCCAACCCAGCCGATGATGGGGCCGCCGATCGGGGTGGAACCCAACCAGGCCAGGGCCCAGAGCGCCATCACCCGACCGCGCATGACGGGAACCGCGGCCAGCTGGAGCGTGGTCTTGGCCATGGCATTGAACGTGATGCTTCCGTAGCCGACGAACACCAGCGCGGCCAGCTCCGTGGGCAGGCTCGGCGCCCCCGCCGCAGCCAGGATGGCGATGCCCCACCCGATGGCCGCTAGCGCCAGGGCCCGGGCCCGGGGATTCGGCCGGGAGGCCGTGAGCAGACCGCCGACCACCGCCCCGGCGCCCATCACCGATGCCATCAGCCCGTAGACCCCGGCTCCCCGGTGAAAGGTGTCCCGCGCCATCAAGGGCAGGCTCACCTGGAATTCCCAGGCGAGCGTACCGATCACCGCGATCATCAGTAGCGGGACGATCAGCTCGGGCGTCGACCGCACGTACCGCAGCCCGGCCCGGACCTGTCCCTTTTCCTTCGGGACTGGCCGGCTCGGGCGCAGGTCGGCGCGGCGCATAGGGCCAGCGAGATCAGGACAGCCAGAAAAGACACTGCGTTCAGAGCGAAGCACGTGGCCAGCCCGAGCACGGCGACGAAGATCCCGCCCAGGGCGGCGCCGAACACCCGGGCCATGTTGAGCGACACCGAGTTCAAGGTGACGGCGTTGGAGAGCTCCTCGGGGGGGACGAGCTCAGCGATGAAGCTTTGCCGGGCGGGATTGTCGAACACGTTGACGCAGCCCAGCGCCAGCGCCAGCAGGTAGACCATCCACATCTCAATGGTGCCAGTGGCGATCAAGATGGCAAACATGGCGGCGAGGAGGCCCTGCAGCGTCTGGGTGACGTACAGGACCCGGCGTTTGTCGAGCCGGTCCGCCATCAACCCGCCCAGCGGACTGGCGATGAACATGGGCAGGAAGCGGGCCGCGGTCGCCAGCCCGAGGGCGGTCCCGCTGCCGGTCAGCCGCAGCACCAAAAACGATTGGGCGACCGTTTGCATCCAGGTTCCGGCCACCGAGACCAGCTGGCCGAAGAAGTACAGCCGGTAGTTCCGCTGTCGGAGCGAGCGGACCATCTGACGCCAGTCCACAGGATGCGGCGGCCAGGTCAACCGCGGCCGCCTCCACCGCCTTCGTTCCGGCAGACGCTCACCGCGGAGCGAATGGTCCAGCGCCAGCTTCATCGTCCGACCACGTCTCTCGTCGCCCGGGGTGCCTCGCCGCAGCCAGGTCCCTGGTAGTTAGCCATGCTAGCTAATCATACCGCCTTCAGGGGCCAGGGTTCTGAGGAATGCCGCGCAGCCCCCCGATGCCGAGCGAGTCCGGCGCGGCAGGCGGCCCAGGGTTCTCGCCCGCGGCCGTGGGCGCAGCCTCGCGGACCACGGCGGGGGCGCCGGGATGGACCAGGGGTGGCGCGTTCTCCAGGAAGTCCAGCGTCGGCACGAAAAACAAGGTGCCGGTCTGGGGCGTCGAGAAATCCAGTATGCGGTCGTAGTTGCCCGGTGGGTCGCCGATGAACATACGTTCGAGCATCTCCTCGGTGACATCGGGCGAGCTCGAATAGGCGATGTAGTACGTACCGAAGACGCCGTCACCGATCGATCCGAAGGGCATGTTGTCCCGCAAGATCTGCTGCTCCTCACCGTCGGGCCCGACGATCGTGTTGAGGGCCACGTGCGAGTTCGACGGTTTGACGTCGTCGGGCAGCTCGACGTTGGCGAGCTTGGTGCGCCCGATGACGCGTTCCTGTTCCTCCACGGTCAGGGCGTTCCATGCGGTCAGATCGTGGACATACTTCTGGACGATGACGTAGCTGGAGCCGGCGAACGGCGGATCCTCGGCGCCGACGGTCACAGCCGCGGCCGCGTCCACCCCGCCCGGGTTTTCGGTTCCGTCCACGAAGCCGAGCAGATCGCGGGTATCGAAGTACTTGAACCCATGGGTCTCGTCCACGACGCGGACCAGGCCGCCGACCCGGTCCATGATCTGGGAGGCCAGTTCGAAGCAGACGTCCATGTGGTGGGCCCGGATGTGGAACAGGAGGTCCCCGGGGGTCGAGACGGCGTGGTGGGCTGTCCCGCGCACCACCTTGAAGGGATGCAGCCCGGCCGGCCGGGGCCCGGAGTACAGGCGCCCCCAGGCCTCGCTGCCGATGCCGGCCACCACGGCCAGCTCGCGGGCAGGGATGCGGAAGCCAACCGTCCGCTGGAGTCCGGATAGATCGGTGAGCAGATCGCGTACGGCGGCCTCTCCTCCGTCGTGGATGGTCATGACCAGGAACATCGCCGCCTCGGTCAGCGGCGTCAGCACCGGTTGCGGCGTTGGCATCGGGGCCTGGCTGCCTCCGTTCATTTGCGGGTCCACCTCCTGCTCGCCCTGCTCGGCACCCACTCCCGGTCTCACTGGAGAGCCAGAAGCGGCGAGCATACCCAGTGCGCAAGCACCGGCGATGCGAATCAGTTGCGATCCGCCCACGAGCGGTCAAGGATGGAAGCGTGCCCCAGCCACGGATCCGCGTCGGCACCTGCTCGTGGACGGACTCGACCCTGGTCAAGGACACTGATTGGTATCCCAGGAAGTCAATGTCCGCAACCGAGCGCCTGGCCTTCTACGCGGCCCGGTTTTCGATCGCTGAGGCCGACAGCACCTATTACTTCCCCCCGTCGCGTCAGCTGGCCGAGGGGTGGTCCGACCGGACACCGGCGGGCTTTACCATGAATGTCAAGGCCTATGCGCTGTTGACCGGTCATGGGGCCCAGCCGAACTCGTTGTGGCCGGACCTGCGCGAGGCCATCAAACCCGAATTTTCCGGCAAACGCAACGTCTACCTTTCTCATTTGCCCCCCGAAGCGATCGACGAGGTATGGAAGCGGTTCCGCTACGCGCTCGGTCCGCTCCACCAGGCGGGGAAGCTGGGCGCGGTTCTGATGCAGTATCCCGAGTGGTTCACGGCCAAGAGGGACAATCGGGCCGGGTTGGCCGCCATCCGGGATCGCTGGGCCGACCTGCCCGTGTGTGTGGAGTTCCGCTCTCCCACCTGGCTGGCCACGGCCGAGGACCGTGATCGAACGCTGGGTACGCTGTCCGACCACCATCTGGCTCTGGTCGTGGTGGACGCGCCGAGGTCGTCGAAGCTCTCCACCGTCGTCGAGGTCACCGATCCGCAGCTGGCGGTCGTTCGCTTCCACGGTCGCAACGACGACACCTGGAAGAAGGCCGCCACCACCGCCGCGGAGCGTTTCAAATACCTCTACTCGAAACCCCAGCTGCGGGCCTGGGTTCCCAGGCTGGAGCGCCTGGCCGACCGGGCCGAGCAGGTTCATGCCCTCATGAACAACTGCTATCAGGATTACGGCGTCCGGAACGCGGCTGACCTGAGCGCCCTGCTGGCGGATTGATGCCCTGCGGTCGCCGGCGCGGCGGGCCTACTCGAGCAGATAGGAGTCGGCGGCCATGGCAAAGTCGTCGTCGGTCCAGTGGAGGGCGCCGGTGCGGAGATCATCGACGATGCGGTCCACCCAGGCCAGCTCCGCGGCCATGACGGCCCGCTGATACTCGGTTTCGAGCAGGGTCACCCGGGGCAGGCCGCGGCTCGCCTGCTCCAGGTCCTGGTCGAAGCCGGCCAGACCCTCCCGGAGCAGTTCGGACCGCCGTTCCAGCGCGACCTGGGCCCCGTCCGGGCCGAGCAGCATCACGAAGGAGAGGGCGGCCGGAAACTGGGGGAACTCGTTCCGTGGCGTCGAGACCAGGTCGACCAGCCAGGTGTGGGCGGCTTCCCGGCCGGCGTCGGTCAGCTCGTAGACGGTCCGCTCCGGATAGCCGGGGTCGCGCTCGGTCTGGTGAACAGCTATCAACCCCGCGTCGTTGAGGCGCTTGATGGTCTTGTACAGGTTGGCCCGCTGGCCGACGTTGACGACCTGGTCCTTGCCCCACTCCTTGATGAGGCGCTGCATGCGATACGGATGCAGGGGTCCGCCCGCCAGCAGCCCGAGTACGGCCAGGGCCAGGGGGGAGGGACGTTTCTCGGTGTCGATGCCCCTGAGTGTATACCACCCTAGTGCCAAAAAATCTAGTTGCTCAGACACTAGTTTCATGGTTGTATAGCGGACATGACGTTATCCCTCCCGCTTGCCACCCGAGGCCCAGCCCCTTCTCGAAGCCCGGGCCCTGACCGTGGCCTTTGGCCCCATCAAAGCCCTGGACCGCTTCGATCTGACCGTGCCGCCCCGGCAGGTGGTGGCGATCCTCGGACCCAACGGTGCGGGCAAGACCACGTTCGTCCGGGCGGTGGCCACGCTGGTGCCGCCGACAAGCGGTGAACTGCGCGTCCGGGGTCACGATGTGCGCCGCGACCCCATGGCGGTCCGCCGCCGGATCGGCCTGGCCGGGCAGTTTGCCGCCGTCGAGCCCACCATGAGCGGACGGGAGAACCTGGAGATGACGGCCCGACTGTTCGGGCATCAGCCGGCAGCAGCCCGGCGGGCGGCCGCCCTGGTCATCGAGCAGCTGGGGCTGGGAAAGGTGGCCGATCGGCGGTGCAGCACCTACTCGGGAGGTGAGCGTCGGCGGCTGGACCTCGGCGCCGGCCTGGTCGGCGCCCCGGAACTGCTCCTCCTCGACGAGCCGACCACCGGCCTCGACCCGGCCGGGCGAGCCGAGGTGTGGGACACGGTCCGCTCGCTGGTCGGCAGAGGGACGGACGTCCTGCTCACGACCCATTACCTGGACGAGGCCAACGAGCTGGCCGATCACGTCGTCGTCATCGACCGGGGCCGGGCCATCGCGGCGGGTACGGTCGCCGACCTCAAAGCCGGCGTGGGGGGCGACCTGATCGAGCTGGCCGTGACCAGTTCCTCCGAGTTGTCCACCGCCGGCCGGCTCCTCGAAACCGTCACCTCGTCGCCGGCCCGGCTCGACCCCAACCGGCGCCGGGCCAGCGCCCCGACCGCGGCCGGGACGAGGGACCTGGCCGCCCTCATCCGCGCTCTGGACGAGGCCGCCATCGGCGTCGACGAAGTCGGCCTGCGAAGACCCAACCTGGACGAGGTCTTCTTCGCCCTGGTCGGTGAAGGCGACCAGGGCCGCCCGTCGGCCGAGCGGGTCCCGGAAGGGAGTCTCCGATGATCGCCGCCGTCGCCTCCCCTGCCGCCCCTCCCGGGGCGGGCCGGGCCGCCGTCGAAGTGGCCCGACGGGCGCTGGTCAAGTACTTCCGGACGCCGGGTCTGTTTGTCATGGGAATGGTTCAGGCCGGGCTCTTCCTCTTCAGCTTCCGGTTCGTGTTCGGGGGCGCCATCGTGGCGGGCGGCCAGCGCTACGTCGATTACCTGGTCCCGGGCTATGTGGCCACCATCGTCCTCTTCACCGGCGGTGGCATCGCCGTGGCGGTGGCCGAGGACCGGGCGCAGGGGTTCACCGACCGGCTGCTCTCGCTCCCCATTCCCCGGTCCTCGATCGTCTTCGGCCGAGCGGCGGCCGATTTCCTGACCAACGGCTGGGCGATCCTCTTCACCGCCGCTCTCGGGTTTCTCTTCGGATTCCGACTGGGTGGGACCCTGTTGGCCGGGCTGGCCGCACTCGGCCTGTGCCTTCTCTTCGGTCTGGTGTTCACGGTCGTGTTCATGGTCATCGGCCTGGTGGCCCCCAACGCGCAAGCCGCCCAGGGCATGTCCATGATCGCCTTCATCCTGGCCTTCATCTCCAGCACCTATGTTCCCGTGCGAACCATGCCCGGCTGGATGCAGCCGTTCGCCCGCTACCAGCCGATCACGCCCATGGTCAACGCCGTTCGCTCCCTGATTGTCGGGGCCGGCAGTGACGTCGGACTGGCGCTCATCTGGTCCGGCGCCCTGCTGGTGTGCTTCGTTCCCCTCGCGGTTCGCCTCTACCGGTCCGCCTGAACCTCCCGGTGGCGACGGGCCCGACGGCGATCGGGATCAGCCCGAGAGGGCCGCCAGCAGCGACGAGCCCCCCGGGGAGCCAAAGCCGGTGCAGGCATCCCAGCCCGGCCCGGCGTCGTAGCCCGGACCCCCGGGCCTCATGTTGTTGCCCTGGGTGATGTCCCGGAGGGTGCCTGCCGGCATCGCATACAGGGTGGGATTGATAAACCCCACCCGCTTGCCGATGGCTGCATTGCAGCGGGCCAGGAGGGCCGCCCACAGCGGGGCGGCGGCACTGGTACCACCGACCCCGCCGACGCTGCCGTCGGGTTGGGGGATTACAAACGGGGTCTGGGGATCGGCTACCGACGAGACGTCGGGGACGCCGCGTCCGGTCGTGGTGCCACCGGCGATCGGTGGCACCCTGGCGGACGCCTGCCAGCTGGGCAAGGGGTAGACGATGGAGACGCCCCCGCCGGTGGCCCCGTGGTCCTGCTGCGGATTGGTGCTCTGGTCGTTCCACACCACCTCGGACGTGATGGCCGGGCCGGAGCTCTCCAACCGGGTTCCCCCGCACCCGAGGACCCACGGGCTCGACGCCGGAAAGTCGACATGAACGCCACTGGATTCACCGTCGCTGGCGCCCTGGTCGCCCGAAGCGCAGGTGATCGAGATCCCGCGAGCCGCGGCCGATTCGAACGAGGTGTTGACCTGCTGGACCGCCGCCGCGGTCCATGCGGTTCCGTCTCCCTCCTCCGGGTTGCCGTAGCTGATCGAGAGGACGCCCGGATCGTTGGCGGTGTCCGTGGTTGCTTCGGAGAGCGCGTCGACCCAGCCCTGTTCGGTGAACTCGGTGAAGTAGATGACGATGTCCGCCCCGGACGCCAGCGATCCGACCATCGAGAGGTCGAGGTACACCTCGATCGTCGAGTCGTTGGGGTTGGTGCCGTCGCCCGGATCGTTGCCCGGACCCTGCACGACGACGTCGGTGATGTGGGGAACCGGGAGTTTGAGCGTGTTGGTGAAGTACTGGGCCAGGACCGACGGCTGGTAGCCACCCGAACCGGTCGGGACGGCGCCGTTGAAGGCCAGCACCGCGACGGTCTGGCCGGTTGCCGCCTGGCTCGGGAAATCGTAGAGAGCGGCTACTTCGGGCGGCAGGTAGGTGTTGGCCGGTTGCTTGGCGGCGCGGGCCTCGGCCTGGAGGGTGGCGCTCAGGTCGGGGGGCGCCAGGCGCAGCTGCTTCTGACCCAGAGGCCGGGTGTCGAGCCCGAATACGGCCTGAATGACCGGCCCGAGCTGGGCGGGCACCGTCACCGGGTCCTGGTGGCTGCGATAGCTGGCGGGGCCATCCGAGAACTGGCGCAATTGGACGCCGAAGGCCCGTTGCATGGCCGCCGCGCTGCCGGTCATCTTGACGCTGCGGGCTGCCGGGTTGACCCGCACCACGTCAAGTCCGTGGGCCGCCGCAAACTCTGTCACCGCTTCGATGTCGGCACTGGAGGCCCCGTAGATCTCGGCCGCGTCCGAGGCCGAGAGGTACCGCCGTTGGCTCGGGGGCTTCTTCGCCTCCTCGGCCACGTCGAAAGGCGGCGTGGCGTCAGGATTCGGCCGGAGGTACACGGTGACGGACACCGGATCTCGGCCCCCGACGGCGCCCTCGTCCCGGGCGCCTTCGGGCAGCGCATGCGCACTATTGGGTAGTTCAAACGATTGGGTCATCACACCTCCATTGAGATCCTACGAGGCACCTGTGACATCGCCATCGGGCTCGGCCGGCGGCGGCGTCACGCCGAATCGACAGGTAGCGGAGGTGCCAAGCTGGGTCCATGTCTGTTGCTGATGAAGTTCGCCGCTACTGGGATGAAGACAGCGCCGTCTATGACGATGTACCCCATCATCACCCCACCGATATCGCCGAGCAGGCGGCCTGGTCGGCCGCGCTCCGGGATCTGCTGCCGCCGCCACCGGCGCGGATTCTTGATTGCGGCGCCGGAACCGGCTTTCTCTCCATCGCCGCGGCTCGCCTCGGCTATCAGGTTACGGCCCTCGACCTGTCACCCGGGATGCTTCAACGCCTTCGGGAAAAGGCGGCTGCCGGTGGCCTCGCTGTCGAGGTGGTCGAAGGTCCGGCTGAGGAGCCTCCGTCCGGGGACTTCGACGCCGTCATCGAACGACACCTGACGTGGACGCTGCCCGATCCGGCCGGGAGCCTGCGAGCCTGGCGGAAGGTGGCCCCTGCCGGGCGGCTGGTGCTCTTTGAGGGGCTCTGGGGGGCGGCCGACCCTATGGAGCGGCTACGGCGGAGAGCTCGCGACGTGCTGGCCCGGGGGCCGTGGACCGGGGGATCGTCGCTCCGGCGGGGCGGCCATCACGCCGAGTATCCCGCCCGCCTGCGGGAACTCATGCCCCTCGGCGCGGGCACCACGCCCGCCGCCCTGGTGTCGCTGGTCGCCGACGCCGGCTGGCCCGCCCCCCGGCTCCACCGGCTTCGTGACATCGAATGGGCTTCGGCCCTCGGGCTGGGACTTTCCGGACAGCTCCTGGGCGTCCCCCCCCGGTTTGCCGTCGTCGCCGGATCCTGACCCCGAAGGTGCTTCCCTCACCGTGACGCCTGCGCGCCCCGACCGTGGCGCGCCGACGCAAAGCCGGGATTCAGGCCGGCGGCCGGGCAGGAGGCCCGTCGGCGGCTCCATCGACGGCCAGCCGGTAACGTCCGACCTGGCGGGCCTGCGCTACCAGGCGTCCCCGACTGTCCCACACCTCCGACTCCTCGTCGAACCAGCCACCCGCCACGGCGGACGCCCGCACCACCACCGCCAGCCAGCCCGACGCGGGGAGGGCCCGGACGTAGGTCGACAGCTGGACGGTCGGCGACCAGCCCTGGCCGCCAAGCTCGAGCACGCTCGGCGGCATGGCGTCGACGCAGAAGACGAGGAAGGCCGCGTCCGGGGGAGTGTGGTCGCGGGCCCGGATCCAGCCGCGGACCTCGGGGACGCCGGACGGCCCCTCGTGCCCGCCGCCCATCGATCGGGGATCGATGCGGACGTCGATCGACTCCAGGAACCGCACCTCGCTCCCGTCCGGTAGCCGGCCCGGGCGGGGGATGCACTCGTCGGGCGAGGGCACCACTGGTCGGGCTACCTGGTAGACGGGCGCCTGGTCGTCGAGAGTGGCCACCGTGACGTGAGCCACGATCTTCTGGATGCCGTCCTGGCGCAACACCGCCCGCAGGGTGGAGGCCGTCCGCCCTTCTCGCAGCGATTCCACCGCGACCTCGGCGGGTCCCGGTGTCGTCGGGGCCAGGAAGTGGGCGCTGGTGGCGACCGGATGGCGATGGCCGCTCTCGGCGAGGGCGGCGCGTACGACGACGCATTGCGCACAGCCGCCGTGCACGGCGTCCCCTATCGTCCACGTCGGCTCGATCAGGGCTGCCCACAAGCCGTCAGCGACCCGTTCGACCGATGTGCCCCGCTCGAAGGTACCCACTGGGCGGTCATGATATGGGGACCGCCGGACCTCCTCGGCCCTCGGCGACCGGGTGTGGTCGGGGCCGTGACTCCGGGTCCCGTCCGTTCGCGAGTTCACCGCCCGGTTGGCCCGGGTGCGGCACCTCCGGAGCTTTACTGGCGCGCCCCACGGTTTGACTGGGCACTGATCGCGCCAGGAAAGGCCCGGCGGCGCCTCAGGCCGCCAGAACTGCCCGACCCGGCCGACCCGGGCGGCCCGCGCTTCCCGGGCTCGACGCGGCCCCCGCCGGCACCCCCACGCCCGGCCCCGCGCCGCCCGAGGCGGCCCCCGCCGGCCCCTCCCCGCCCGACCCCGCCCCGCCCGGCCCCGCCCCGCCCGGCCGTCGGGCGGGGGAGGAAAGCCGCTCATCCACCTCGGAGCACAGGAGGCACCGATCGGGGATGGCTCGCCCCGCCGCGACCCTCACCAGCTCGACGGTCCCGGTAGCGCTGTGGCGCAAGACGTCGTACGGCGAGGCCTGACCGTCAAGTACGGCCCGGATGGCCCGCACTGATACCGGCGCGCAGAGCCACGCCGGATGGTCCCGGTCGCCGTCCACCTGCACGATGAGCCAGTGGGCGCCGGCCTCATCGTGCGCCTCACACAGGGCCGGCCAGTCCTCGCGGCTGATCACATCGTCGACGAGCAACTCGAGGTCAAATCCACAAAACCGCAACATCGAAACCCCTCCTTCCGCCCGGTTGCCTTGGTCCTGGTCCCGTCGGGGCCGCCGAGCTGATCGGGATGATCTGAATGATCGGGACGATTACCTGTCGTTCCGTCCGGTCGCCGAGGTTCTCGGTGGCGCCGGTCGGTTATCAGCGTTATACGACGGGTGCAGGCGACTGGTTCCCGAACTCAGCTGAATTTCAGCCGGCGTCGACGGCCGCCGCGAACGACGCCATCGATGGGAATTCCCAATCCGGAGTGACCGCCCTGGAGGGCGCGGGCGTGGCGCCCCATCCCGGCCGGTCGTGACGCCGGTTGATCCACACGGTGGGCAGGCCGGCCCGCTGGGCGGGGATGTGATCGTGGAAGAGACTCTGGGCCACGTGCACCAACCTGCCGGGTCTCACGCCCAGCCGGCGCGCCTCCTCCTCCAGCGCCTCGAAGTTGCGCGGCGATGGCTTGTAGGAGCCGATGTCCTCGGCGGTCAGGATGCTGGCGAACGTCACGCCCAGCCGGGCGTTCGAACGGGCAAAAGACGCACGGTCCACATTGGAGAGAATGATGAGCAGGCGGCCCCGGCCGAGCCGGACCAGCGCATCGTGGGAGTCCGGGAAAGGCGGCCAGTCCGGTACCGAGCGCGCCAGCGCGGCTCCGTCCTCATCGCTGACAGTGATGCCCAGGTCCTGCCCGAGGGCCCGCATGCTCCGCGCCAGGATCTCGGGGTAGCGCTCGCCGGGATATTCGGCCTCGGCCGCGGATTCGTGGCTGGAAAAAGCGGCCAGAAGCTGTTCATCCGGGGCATCGAGCCCTTGCCACCTGGCCCAGGGCTTGAGCACGGCCGCCAGGCCGGCCTCCCAATCGATGAGCGTTCCGTAACAATCGAAGCTCATAGCCTCGAAGTCGGCCAGTTCCACGCGTCCTGCTCCAAATGCGGCCACCAGGAGAACGGCCGTCGGGCCGCTATCGTGGATGGTATGCCGAATCGCAGCCGCGGTGGCGTGGCCGGCTCGGTGCCAGGCCACCCGGGCCACCCGGGCCACCCGGGCCACCCGGGTCACCCGATCGAGTGCGGCTCCTTCCACGTCCCGCCCCTCTCCGGTGGGTGGCAACCGGACCATCGGTAGCCACCCGAACGTGGAACCGGCGGCGCGCTGGCGAGAGTTGATGCAAGGTCCCGAGGCGGACCTCCCCCTCGATGAGGCCGCCCTCCTGATCGCCGCCCATGCCAACCCGGATCTGGACGTGCCCGCTCAGCTCCAGCGCCTCGACGGCGTGGCCGCCCGGGTCGGCCAGCCCGACGCCCCGGCCGTGTGCCGGGTGCTGTTCGAGGACCTGGGCCTGACCGGAGACCGCGAGGGGTACGACAACCCCCTCAACTCCTACCTCGACCAGGTTCTGGATCGCCGGCTGGGGATCCCCATCTCGCTCTCCCTCCTTCTGATCGAAGTGGGCCGTCGCTGCGGCGTCGAGCTCGAGGGGGTTGGTATGCCGGGCCACTTTCTGGTGCGCGACCCGACGGCGCCGCAACTGCTGATCGACGCCTTCAACGGCGGGCAGCGGCTCGACCCGCCCGCTTGTGAGCGCCTTCTCCGCACCGCGACCGGCAGTCAGGCCGGCCTGACGCCGAGCATGCTGGCCCCGACCGGGCCCCGGGCCATACTCGCCCGGATGCTCGCCAACCTTGATCGCAGCTTCGAGCGCCGCGCCGACTACCGATCGCTGCTGTGGGTGTCCCGCCTGCGCCTCAGGATCCCCGAGTTGCCTTCCGGCGACCGGGTCCATCTGTCGGCCCGGCTGGGCACTCTCGGCCGCTTCGACGACGCTGCGGACGTCCTCGACGACCTGGCTGAGGTCCAGACCGCCGAGGAGGTCGCGGCCCGGCTGCGCTCCGAAGCGGTGTCGTTGCGGGCCCGGCTCAACTGACCGCGGCCGGGCGCCCCGTCCACCCGCCCCGCCCGGGCGGGTCGGTCCGTCCACCCGCCCCGCCCGGCGCTTCGATCGGCGAACGGCCAGGCGCCGGGCTTCTCGCCGGCCGGCTAGATGTACTCCGGGCAATCGACGTTGCAGAGCTTCAGCCCGTTGCGCAGGGTCTGCTCCACCGCCGCCGTGGTGACCAGTCGGGAGGTGATGACGCCGGCATCGGTAATGACCCGGGCCTTGGCGTTGTACGAGTTGTAGAGGTTGCTGACGTCGAACATGTGGCGGACCAGCACCGACGGGTTTCGTTGCTCGGCCGCGTAGGCGACGACTGTGGGGTAATCGAGGACCTGCAGCAGGAGGCGAGCTTCCTCGGGATTGAGGCCGGTCGGGGCGTCGGGCCCGGTGGCCTCCGCCCGCCCGGCAGCCTTCCTGACGATGCTGCCGGCCCGGCAGGCCGTGTAGATCACGTAAGCGCCACCCGACTTGTCGAAGACCTCCACCATGGCAGTCGGGTTCTTCATGTCCATCTCGACGGTGGAGCGGGTGTCCTGCTTGAGGTCGTTGAAGACAATCGACGCGATGGTGAGCTGGCGGGCGACCGTCTCGGGATCCTCGTCCCCCTCGACCAGCCGATCACTGATCCGGGACCGGAAATACGCCTGCGCCGTCTCGAACAGCTCCGTCACACCGGTCGCAGACTCGCGGCTCGAAAGTTTCTTGTGCGTGTGAGCGTCGACGTAGAACCCGAAGTAGATGTGTTCGAAGGTGGTGCGGCGTCGATCGGCCAGCCCCAGTTGATAGCTGGCGGCAAACAGCCGGTCGAAGTGGATCTTCTGTTCCTGGCCCACGACATAGATGCAGCTGGTGGGCTCAAAGAGTTGCTGCCGGAGGGCGACCGCTGCCAGATCCCGGGTGGCGTAAATGCTCCGGCCGTCCCCGCGTCTGACCACGTAGCGCTCGGAGGGACTGAGCCGGACCACGACGGCGCCGATGTCCTTGCGGATGGCCTGTCCGAGGGACTCGAACTCGGATGCCCCGATCTCGCCGGCGGCGAGCGAGTCCTGGAGATGGCGCAGGTCGGCAGCGGCCTCGCCCTCCCCGTACTGGACCACGGCTCCTGACTCCAACCACTCGTCGACGAGGGTCAAACCCAGCTGGGCGTAGAAGCTCTCACCGATGACGAAATCGAACGAGATGTCCAGCGATCGATAGAACGTGGAGAAATCCTCAAGGCTGGCCCTGACGATCTCTCTCCACAGCGCCATCTCCTCAGGATCCCCGGATTCAAGCGCTTCGAAGCGCCCGTCGGCGGCCGCTTCGAACTGGTCCATGGCTTCCCTGAGTTCGTCCCCGGTTTGAACCCCGGGGAGCATCAGGTGGATCAGGTCGGCGTCGGGGCCGGGCAGGTCGGCGACCGACGCTCCATCGGCGATGGCCCGCTCGAGTACCCGCCGGAGCCGGTAGATCTCGAGCGACCGCTCGTTGATGTCGGAGCCGGGGGGGAAGCTGTGCTCGAACCGCCGGTGCCCTTCCAGGAGAAACCCGAAGCCCCCGTAGTCATTGAGGTGATTGATCCGGAAGACGAGCCCGCCCGCTTCTTCGAGCACATTGGAAAGAACGGCACCGATGATGGTCGAACGAATGTGGCCGGCGTGAAGGCTCTTGGCGACGTTCGGCGACGAATAGTCGACGACATAGCGCTCAGCGACCAGCGGGGAGGAGTGGCCGTAGGAGGAACCGGCACCGGCCACCGACCGGGCGGCGGACAGCAGCCACTCGTCGCGCAGCCTGACGTTGATGTACATACCGACGGAATCAACGGTGGCAACCTCTTCGGCAAACTCGGGACCTCCCAGGGCGGCGCGGATCGCCGGTGCGTGGTCCGTCGCGAACCGACGCGGACCGCCGTCCTTGAGCAATCCCGGGAACTTCAGAGCCAGATCCGCGCTGAAACGGTCTCGATCGACCAGATCGACCAGAACCTCGCCGACCGCCACCCCTGAGGTGGCAGGCAGCAGAGTGCGGACCTTGTCGATGAAATCGCCGAGCGGATCAGGCGCATGAACTGTGCCGCTTCGCGCCTCGCGCCGAGCCACCAGTTCGTCCCGCGTCGAGAGCACGGCGCGATAGGTCGCGTCGTGGTTCCGGAACATGTTCTCATCGATTTGGGGCGGCACTGCGACTCAGGATAGGGGCCAGGGCGGCCCAACTGCCACAGGCCAGCCGCGGCGCCAGGACTCGGCTGGCCTTGGTGGTCGAAATGCGGCGCTGGCCCGGGCGGCTGGGCCTGGTTCCGGAGTTTGGGTCAGGGCGCGCCCCGACCACGAGTCCGGCCTTTCGCCGCAGCCAATCTCCGCCTGGCGGGGTTGCTGCAAGCCGACGTCCTGTCGGCCCTCAACGCCCATGGTTGGGACATTCCTGATGGGGGAGTGGCCCCGGACAGCGTGCTCGGATCGGCCGGGCTGGTCGCAGCCGTCGAGCAGTACTTCGCCGGCGGAGCACCTCGTATCTGACCCGGGCGGGCCGGCGGGGAGGGCGGTCAGCCGTTGATCCACCAGCCGAAACCGAGATCGGCGACCTCCGCCGGCACCGTGTGGCCGCCATCGAACTCGTGAAAGGTCACGGCGTAGCCGGCGTGGTCGAGCTGAGCGGCGATCCGCCGCCCGCACACGTCAATGGGCAGGACCTGGTCCTGGGTTCCGTGGGAGATGAACACGCGGGGTTTCCCGTGCACCTCGATGGTGACGAGGAATCCGGGGGAGAAAGCCACGACCGAGCCAAAGACGTCGCCGTTGGTCAGCCCCAACGACAGGGCGTACGACGCACCGTCCGAGATGCCTCCGATCGCCAGGCGGCCGAAATCGACGTCGCACTGGTCGGCGACCTTGTTGAGCACCCGGTCGATGAACTGCACGTCAGGGCCGAACTCGTGCCAGGAGATGATGTCCCACGTGGGTCCCCGTGAGTCGGGGGCGGCGATCACCACGCCGTAACGATCGGCCGCCCCGAGCACGGCGCGCAGCACCCGTCGGCCATTGCCGCTGGCCCCGTGGAGAAACACCAGGATGGGGGCGCCGGGCTCGGCCGTCTCGGGTACATACAGAACGCCGTCTCGCTCGGGCCAGATTCCGAGCGGCCCATCGCGAGGCGTTGTCGTGCCGGTGCTGGGCCGGGGCCGGAACTCCAGCCTGGCCATCTCACTGCTCGGTGTCCCGGCGCCTGAGTCGGTCATGACTGCGGGGGCGTCGTCCTCAACGACCGAGGGTCGCGACCAGGATGGCCTTGATGGTGTGGACGCGATTCTCGGCCTCGTCGAAGACGACCGAGGCAGGCGATTCGAACACGTCGTCGGTGACTTCGAGAGCGTCGAGCCCGTATGTCTCGTACAGGCGCTGGCCGACGGTGGTGCTCCGATCGTGGAAGGCGGGCAGGCAGTGCATGAACTTCACCGCCGGATTGCCTGTGCGAGCGATCATCTCGGCGTTGACCTGGTAGGGGAGGAGCGACTCGATCCGATCCTTCCACTCGGTCGCGGGCTGGCCCATAGAGAGCCACACATCGGTGCACAGGAAATCGACGCCCTCGACGCCCTCGTCGACGTCGTCGGTGATCGTGAGTTCGGCCCCTGACTCAGCCGCGATCGCCTGGGCCGTCTCGACCAGGGTGGGATTGGGCCACAGGCGGCGAGGCGCACAGATCCGCACGTCCATCCCCAGCTTGGTGCCGATCATCATCAGGGAGTTGCCGGTGTTGAAGGCGGCATCGCCCACATAGCAATAGGAGATGTCCGCGAGGGCCTTGGCGGAATGCTCCTGCATGGTCATGATGTCGGCCAGCATCTGGGTCGGGTGGTAGTCATCGGTCAAGCCGTTGTAAACCGGCACCCCGGCATGACACGCCAGGTCCTCGACGATCTGCTGGCTGGACCCGCGGTACTCGACGGCGTCAAACATGCGGCCCAGAACCCTGGCCGTGTCCTTCATCGACTCCTTGTGGCCGATATGGGTGCCCTCGGGTCCGAGGTAGGTCACGTGGGCGCCCTGATCGTAGGCGGCGACCTCGAAGGCGCAGCGGGTGCGGGTCGAGGCTTTTTCGAAAACGAGTGCGATGTTCCTGCCCGCCAGGTGGTGCCGCTCGTAGCCCCCGCGCTTGGCCGCCTTCAGATCACGCGCCAGCTCGAGCAGGAAGAGAAGCTCGGCCGCGGTGAAATCCAGCTCTTTCACAAAACTCCGGCCGTGCAGATCGACGCTGATCGAGCTATCGGGCACCGCCCCACCCTACCGGGGCAGAAAGGGACCCTCGGCCCGGCCCGACCCGGCCTCTACCAGCGCTCGTAGTGGACCACCTCTTCGACCGGCTTGCGAGTCAACGGGCCCGACCGCCTCCCTGGCCATCCGACGGGGATGGTGACGCAGATCTTTGTTGGCTGCGGGATGCCGAGCCGGCCTTTGATTTCTTCCTCACATCCGAGTTGAAAGGTGGTGTAGGCCGCCCCGAGTCCCAGGGCCCGGGCCGCCACCATCAGGTTCTGCGCCGCGGCGAACACGGCGGAGTACATCATGTGCTCCTGAGGCGCGTTTGGCGGGTACACGTTGTTGCCGCAGAGGAAGACGAGCACCGGGGCCTCGCCGAGATGCTCCACCAGGTGGGCGACGCCCTGCAGCATCCGGCGCTGGGTCGGATCCTCGGGAGGAGGGGCGCTGGCCAGGCGGCGCAGTCCGGTCAGACCAGCCGTGATGATTTGGGCCACGTCCCGCCGGGTGGCCTCGTCCCGTACGACGACGAAGTCCCATGGCTGCACATTGCCCGGACTCGAAGCCCGGGTCGCCGCCCAGATGAGCCGATCGATCAGCTCGTCCGGGACCGGGTCCGGCTTCAACCAGCGCATCGACACGGCCGTGCTCATGGCTTCAAAGACATCCATTGCCTCAGAATCTATCCTCCCGGCCGGCCGCTAAGGTTTGACGCGGCCTTTCGCTTTCGAAAAGGATGAGCCATGGGTCTGGAAGAAGAACCGCTGCCCGCCGACGCGGTCGGTCTGCTCGAGGGCATCGCTTCCACGCGGGCCATACGCCGCTACCGTGACGAACCGGTACCGCCTGCGGCGTTGCGCGCCATACTGTTCGCCGCGTCCCGGGCTCCGAGCGGCTCCAATCGCCAGCCGTACCGGTTCATCGTCCTCACCGACGGCCCCAAAGCCGGGGAGGCCAAACGGCTGATCGCCGAGTCGGCGCGCCGGGCCTGGAACAGCAAGCGGGAGACCGACCAGTACGACAGCGGCTCGGGCGGCCGCGACAACACGCCGAAGTCCCGTATGGCCCGCACCATGCAGCGGTACGTCGATGACTTCGACCGGGTGCCGGTGCTCATCCTGCCGTGCCTGGTCCGGTACCGCCCGCCGACCTCCTTCGAGGGGGCGTCGGTCTTTCCCTCCTGTCAGAACATCCTGCTCGCGGCGCGGGCGCTCGGCTATGGCGGTGTGATCACCGGCTTCCACTTCGGGGTGGAGGCGGAGCTGCGTGCGCTCCTGGAAGTACCGGAGGCGGCGTTCATGGCCGCCACCATCACGATCGGCAAGCCCGAAGGCGGCCACGGCCCCGTGCGCCGCCGTCCCCTCCACGAGCTGGTGTACGGGGAGGGGTGGGGGCAGGCGCCCGACTGGGCCGTCGATCCGCCTGGAACCAGCCATACCGCCGCGGGCCCGCCGCGCGGCACGGCCAGCTGGCCGCTCGACCAGGCGCGCCGCGGCTGACGGCCGGAATGGGGTTGCCGCTCGCGGGTCCCCTGGACCGGCCGCCTGCCCGGCGGCCGGGGTCAGTACGCCGGACCAGCTCGATCGACATGACCTGGCCCGGCGGCCTCGGCAGCCAGATGCGCCTGTCCGGCCGGGCCCGCGACCTGAAGACCGAGCGGGACGGCCTCGCGGTGGTGCGGGCCGAGGATGAGATGCGGGTGGGAATGAGCCCGACGCGCACCATCGACGACATCGAGGTGGAGCCGGGCCGGCCTACCATCGCCGACCTGGTGGGGGCCACCGCGGGCCGGGGTCTGCGGGCGGCCATCGACGCCGCGATCCCGGACGACCGCCGCCGGCACACGCCCCTGGCGTTGCTGCTCGATGACATTGCCGGGGCCAGCGTGATCAGCGGCTTCGCCTGGTCACGCTACGGGGGCGTCAAAAGCGATTGGCCGCCACGCGGGGATTCCGGCGCTCCTCGACGGCCCATGATGGGGGTCTGCTCAGGATTTCGCCCTGGTTCGTCCGCCCTCCAGCCGGACGGCACCATCAGCGAGGAAGCTCGCAGCGCGGCGGTCGTCGTGGGGCCGCTCGTCGACCCGGACGATCCGATTGGATGGCACCACCTCGACCCGCTCACGGGCGTCGCCATGCGTCGGGCTCGACGGATGGATGTGTGGCCCGAGGGCGCGACCTACCGGATTGATGCCCACTTTCGCGATTGCTGCGCCGACGAACGCCTCGGGCTCATCGGTGTGCACGAATACACCATCGAAGCCACGATTGATGCCGATCAACTGGTGGTGACCACGCTGGTGGCGATCCCCCGTGTCCTCCCGTTTGCGGAGTGCCCGGCGGCCGCCGCCAACATGGACCGGTTGCTGGGCCAGCCGCTGCCGGGCCTCCGTGGCCGGGTGGTGGAGATTCTCAACGGAATCGATTGCTGCACGCATCTCAACGACGCCCTGCGCGCCCTCGCCGATGTGTCGGCTCTGCTCCCGGCTCTCGACGACTAGCGCGCCCAGCGAGACGCGTCGCTGAGGCGTTTGATCAGGGCTGGATCCAGTTGCAGGTCAAACCCTTCCATGTTCTGCTCGTACTGGTCGAAGGTGCGAGGCCCCATGATGACGGACGTGACACCCCGGCGCGAGAGCACCCAGGCCATGGCCACTGCGGTCGGCGTCGAGCCGATTTCGGCGGCCACCTTGGCCACCGCTTCGGCGGTCTCGAGACTCTGCTCGTCGAGCATGCTGCGCCAGAACCCGCCCCGCGCCGCCCGGCTGCCCTCGGGTGGGGCCTCGCCTCGCCGGTACTTCCCGGTCAGGACGCCACCGCCGAGCGGGCTGTAGATCATGGTGCCCAGCCCGTGCCGCTCACACGCCGGCAGGACGTCTTCCTCGATCCGCCGGCTGGTGAGCGAGTATCGCGGCTGAAGGCTCACGAATGGGCTCCACCCGTAGCGGGCGGCGACGGTCTGGGCCTCGACGATTTGTGACCCGGTCCAGTTGGAGCAGCCCAGATATCGGACTTTGCCGGCTTCCACGAAGCCGTGAAGGGTGGCCATGGTCTCCTCGACCGGCGTGTCCGGGTCGAAGCGGTGGCATTGATAGAGATCGACGTAGTCGGTCTCGAGTCGCCGGAGGCTGGCATCCAGAGCCCGGGTGAGATACTTGCGACCCAGGCCGGTGTCGTTGGGGCCCTGGCCCGTCGCACCGAAGCCCTTGGTCGCCAGCACCACCTCGTCCCGCCGGGGCTTGATGGCCCGGCCCACCACCTCCTCGGACTCGCCCCCCACGTAGACGTTGGCGGTGTCGATGAAATTCCCGCCGCTGTCGAGAAAGGCGTCGATGATCCGGCGACTCTCCTGTTCGTTGGTCGGGGCGCCCTGGCCGTGGCCGAACATCATCGCCCCGAGACACGGGCGCGACACGTGGAGACCCGAACGGCCCAGCGTGGTGTACTCCATGAACATGACTCCTTGGTGAACGACGAATGAACACGAGTAGCTTTCCCAGCTCCCAGCGAGAATAGAAGGCTCGGCCGGCTCTGGATCCCGTCGTTGGCCTGAAAAGGGATTGGTACCGTTGGTGGCGATGACCGGGGTGGTGACGCACGTCAGTTTCGAGCGCGACGCGGCACGGCGCGGCGTCGTGGCCTGGGCGGTGGCGGGTGACTGCGACCGGGTCGACATCGCCGTGGCCACCCGGCCAGACGCCATCGACCATCAGCACACCCGGACAGTGGACGCGGATTTGGGCCGGGTCTTTCTCGACGACATGCCGGCCGGGCGCGCCTACGTATCGGTCGCCCCGTCAGGGGGCGGATCCGCTCTGATCGCCGGTGAGCGCAACGTCGGCCTGGTGGGCGCCACCAACTTCCGGGATCTGGGGGGTTATGTGGGCGCCGGCGGGGCCAGAACCCGTTGGGGACGGGTCTTCCGTGCGGATGCCCTGGTGCTCGAAGCGCCGGATTTCGAGGCGTTCCGGATGCTGGGCGTTCGATCCATCGTGGACCTGCGCTCCGACGACGAGCGGGAGGGGACGCCGAACGTCCTGCCGGATGGGGAGCACATCGTCGAGTCGATCCCCCTCATGACCAGCACCACCGTCCCCCTGCCCACGATCGACGACATGCTCGCCGACGGTGAGACTTTCCTGGCCGGGATTTACGTGCGCCTGCTCGAACGCGCCGCTGTCATCTTCGGGCGCATCCTGACCGGCCTGGCCCATGAAGCCCGCCTGCCGGCGGTCTTTCATTGCGCCGCCGGCAAGGATCGCACCGGCATGGTGGCGGCCCTGCTGCTCTCGGTGCTGGGAGTTTCCGAAGCCGACATCCTGGACGACTACGAGCTCACGTCGCGGTACCGCGATCCGTCTCGCACCGAAGCCATCATCGAGCGGTTGCGCGACGAGCGCGGGGTTACACCCGAGGTCGCCGCCGCCATTCTGCGTACGCCCCGCTGGGCCATGGCAGGCGCCCTGGCTGAGCTGGAGCGGCGCTATGGAGGGATCGAGGGTTACCTCACCGGCCCGGCGGAGGTGGACCCTTCGGTTCCTGAGACGTTGCGCGGACTGCTGCTGTCCTGATCGGCCGGCATCGTCAGTCGGGGCCCGTCGAGTTACCGGGTGGGGGCGGGCGCCCTCACCTGATCTTTGACGGCCGGCACGACCGGCGGCGCCTCCCGCCAGTTGGGTATCCCGTCTTCGGGCAGGGCCGCCGGGGCCTTGTTGTCGTGGATCTCAGCCCAGTGCGAATGGTTGAGCTCGTGCAAGGTGAAACAGGCGTGCAGGGCGGTGTAGAAGCCCATGTTGTCGACGGTCTGGTTGACGGACTCCTTGATCATGATCGACGTCATGCTCGGCAGGGCGGCGATCCGCCGGGCGAACTCCAGGGTGCGCTCGGGCAGCTCGTCCACCGGAAAGACCTTCGACACCATGCCGAGGCGATGGGCCTCCTCGGCGTCCATCGAGTCTCCAGTCAGCAGTAGCTCCTTGGCCTTGCGCGGCCCGAACTCCCACGGATGGGCGAAGTACTCCAGACCGCACATCCCGAGCCGGGTGCCGACCACGTCGGCGAAGAGGGCGTTGTCGGCGGCCACGATGAGGTCGCAGCACCACATCAGCATCAGGCCCCCGGCGTAGACACTGCCCTGGACCTGGGCGATGGTGATCTTGCGGAGGTTCCGCCAGCGGAAGGTGTTCTGGAAGAAGTAGTGCCACTCCTGGAGCATCCGGGCCTCGGCGCCTTTGCGGCTGCCCCCATTCGTGGCATAGCTCTGATGAAAGTCCGGGCCCGGGGTCCGCTCCGCGACTGCGTCCTTGGATCCGAGATCGTGACCGGAGGAGAAGAGCGGGCCCGCGCCGGCCAGGATGACCACCCGGACCTGGTCGTCGCCCTCCGCCTCCAGGAAGGCGTCGCCGAGCTCGACCAGCAGGCCCCGGTTCTGGGCGTTCCGCGCCTCGACCCGGTTGAGGGTGATCCGGGCGATCCTGCCGTCATCGATGGTCTCGTAGTCGATGTACTTTCTGGCCACGGGTGAACCTCCTCATCGCACGCATCGGCATCTGCCCATTTGGCCGCGCCCCCAACGCGGCCCGGAGACTCGGCTGTGGGCGGATCTTATCGGGAGCCCTGCTTTGCTGCACCGGTCCGTCCCGGGCGCCCCCGCCCGAACGTCTCCGCCGATGGGGATCGGGTTATGGTTGGCGAGGTCGTCGCTCGGGCCGGAGGATGGGATCGGATCTGGTGAAAATCGTGGTCTGTGTCAAGCATGTGCCGAGTGGTCGGCGACGGCTTGATCCTCCCGCGTGGAGCCTGGATCGCAGCGGTCCGGGCGAGTTGAATCGCTTCGACCGGTACGCGGTGGAGGCGGCGGCGCAGCTCAAAGAGCGCACCGTCGACAGCGAGGTGGTGGCGGTGTCGATGGGACCGGCCGCGGCCGCCGAGTCGTTGCGGACGGTGCTGGCGTTGGGTGCGGACCGGGCCGTGCTCGTTTGCGACGAGGGCGCCCAAGGGTCGGATCTCCTGGGCACGGCCCGGGTGCTGGCGGCCGTGCTGGCTAAGGAACAGCCCGATCTGACCATCTTTGGACAGCAGAGTGAGGACGGGGTAGGAGGGCTCCTGGTGGCCGCGGTCGCCGAGCTCGTGGGCCGGCCGTTTGTGTCGCAAGCGGCCGAGCTGGAGGTCGGCGAGGTGGTCCGCGCCACCCGGCAGACCGAAGCGGGCGACGAGGTGATCGATGCGCCCCTGCCGGCGTTGGTGTCGGTAAGTGATGCGATCAATGAGCCGCGCTACACGTCCCTCAAAGGGATGATGGCGGCCAAGCGGAAGCCACTCGAGACCCTGACGCTGGCGGAGGTGGGCCTGGCGGCCGCCGCGGCTGGCCGGGCCGGCGCCGGCACCCGGGTGGAGGGAGTGGGGGTTCCGCCGGCGAGGGCCAGGGCCGCCCGGGTAGATGAGGAGCCGGGGGCGGCCGAGGCGATTGTGGCCTTCCTGATCGACCGGCAACTGGTGTGAAGATTCTGGTCTTCCTGGAACAGGCACGGGGCGGACTGTTGCCGGGCGCGGCGGGGGTGCTGGCCAGAGCGGCCAGCCTGGCGACCGAACCGGTGGGGGCGGTACTGGCCGGTGGCGGCAAGCTGGATGTGCTGGCCGCTGAAGCAGGGCGGCTTGGGGCGGCCCGGGTCCATCTGGCCCGAAGCGAGCTGCTGGATCCGCCGCTGCCGCAGCCGCGCGTCGATGTCCTGGAACAGGTCGTGATCGACGGTGGCTACGACACGGTGCTCTTCTCGACCTCGGTGCTGGCCGCCGACGTGGCCGCCGGACTGGCGGCCCGGCTGGGAGCAGGCCTCAACTGGGACCTGGTGGACCTGGCCGAGCGAGCAGGGGAGCCAACGGCCCGGCGGTTGGCGTTTCTGGACTCGACGTTGGTCGAGGTGGCCTGGCGGGGGGAACGCCGGGTGGGATTGTTTCGACCAGGAGTGTTTGATCCCGTCCCGGTGGGCCCACTCGACCCGGAGACCGAGGAGGTGACGGTCGACTTCCGGCCTTACTCTCTGGCCGCCGTGGTGGCCAGCCGTGAGCTTCCGGCCGAGGACGACGGCGTCTCGCTGGCCGACGCCGACGTGATCGTGGCCGGCGGCATGGGGCTCGGTGCGGCGGAGCACTTTGCCCTGGCCGAGGACCTGGCCCGGGAGCTGGGCGGCGCCGTCGGGGCCACCCGGGCCGCGGTGTATGCGGGCTGGTATCCCCGGTCGGCCCAGATCGGCCAGACCGGCACGACCGTGGCGCCGAAACTGTACGTCGCCCTCGGCATCTCCGGGGCCGTGCAGCACCAGGTTGGCATGCAAAACGCCAAGGTCGTGGTGGCCGTAAATACCGATCCGGCGGCCCCTATCTTCGACTTCAGCGATCTGGCCGTGGTCGGCGACGTGCACACCATCGTGCCCCAGCTGCTGGCCCGATTGCGCCAGCACAAGGGCGCCTAGATGGTGCGGCCGGCCGAGTACCCGCCGCCGTTTGGTGCTGCCGAGTTCGTGGACCAGCCCGGCGGGGGAGGGGCGGAGCAGATCGAGGTGGGCGTCGCCATCGTGGGCGCAGGGCCGGCCGGGCTGGCCTGTGCCATCCGGCTGGGCCAGCTGCTGGAGGCCCACCCCGACGTGGGGGCTCCGCTGGGAGAAGTGCCGGTCGCGGTGGTGGAAAAAGGCCAGCAGACGGGCTCCCATTTGCTATCGGGGGCCGTCCTCAACCCCATATCATTGCGGGCCCTGATCGGAGGTCGCGGCCGCCTCGAAACGATGCCCAGCTTCGGGCCGGTGCCGGGGGAGCGGGTTTATGTGCTCACCGGGCAGCACGCCCTTCCGATCCCGACGCCGCCTCCCATGCGCAACCGGGGCCACGTCATCGTCTCGTTGTCGCGGCTGGCCCGATGGCTGGCGACCCGGGCCGAAGCGGCGGGGGCGATGGTGCTGACCGAGACCACGGCGCACACCCTGCTGGTCGGCGCCGGCCGGGTGGTCGGGGTACGCACAGGAGCGAGGGGCCAGGGTCCGGAGGGGGAGCCGCTCGCCAACTTCGAGCCCGGCAGCGACATCCTGGCCCGCTTCACGGTCCTGGCCGAGGGGACCCAGGGGCACCTGACCGGGGTGGCCCTGGATCATTTCGGGCTGAGGTCACCGGTGCCGCAAACCTGGGAGCTGGGGGTCAAGGAGGTGTGGCGGGTACCCCGGCCATTGAGCCAGGTCATCCACACCATGGGGTGGCCGCTCCGGGCCGGGGCCGCCTATCGGGAGTTCGGCGGTTCGTTCCTCTACCCGCTCGGCACCGAGCATGCGGCCATCGGAATGGTGGTCGGTCTGGACTACCGCGACGCCGCCCTGTCGGTGCACGATCTGCTCCAGGAGTTGAAGACCCATCCCACCATCCGTCCGCTGCTGATGGGAGGCGAGCGTCTGGAGTGGGGGGCCAAGACCATCCCGAGCGGCGGCTATCACGCCCTGCCGGCCCGGCTACACGCCCCCGGCCTGTTGCTCTGCGGCGACGGGGTCGGGCTGGTCAACATCCCCACCCTCAAAGGCATTCACTACGCCATCGAGTCGGGTCGGTTGGCCGCCGAGGCCATCTTCACCGCCCTGCAGCGCCCCGACGCCGAGCCGGTCGCCCTGGCGGGTTACGACCAGGCCGTCCGCCAGGGCTTCATCGGCCGCGACCTGCACCAGACCCGCGACGTCCGCCAGGCCTTCGGCCGGGGTTTCTTCCTGGGCGGAGCGGCAGCCGGTCTGATGACCGTCTCCAGGGGGCGACTCACGGTCGGCAAAGTCGCCGGCGAACCCGACAGCTACCAGCCGGTGGTCCGCACCGACCGGGACCGCTCCTACCCGCCGGCCGACGGTCAGCTCACTTTCGACAAGCTCTCGTCGGTCTACGCCGCCGGTAACCGGACTCGCGACGATCAGCCCAACCACATCCGTCTGGCCCGGCGGGTACCCGCCGACCTGGCCGACCTGTGGGTCCATCTCTGCCCGGCCCAGGTCTACCGCGCCGGCCCGGCCGACGACGACGGCCTGGTCACCGTGGATATCGCCGCCTCAAACTGCATCCAGTGCGGGGCCATCTCCGCCAAGGGGGGCCGGCTCACACCCCCCGAAGGTGGGTCGGGACCGCAGTACACCCTGACCTAGTGGGCTGCCTGCGAAGACTAGGTGGCAGTCAGATCCAGGTCGGACGGAGGCTCGTCGGGCATCTTCCAGCGCAAGAACGACTTGTCATAGAACTCATGGTTGGCGTTGGCTTGCTCGATCATCGCCGCGAATGCCGTCTCGAATCCCGCCCAGTCCTCGGCCTCGATGCAATCGCGGACCGCGGCGACGCTTTCGGCGATGAACTTGTCCATGTTGTCGGTGTACTTCGGCCGGAGAATGGCGCCTTTCTCCATGAGGTTCACCGCTTCGGAAAGCTGAAAGCGGGCCAGCACCTTGTTGTGCGCCTTGCCCGCGTAATAGCACTTGTGGATCCGCTGTCCGACGAGCGGCATGATCTCGGCCATGCCGGGCAGCAGGGCGCCAAGATCACTCAGCAGAATCGAGCCCCCCTTGATGGCGATGTCGTGATCGTGCTCTGACGAGTCGGCCATGGCCCGATCCTAACCGCGGAGGTGCCGACCACCCTCCAGGGCAACGTGGAGATGACCTCGCCCGTGAGCGGTGGGTAGGGTGCGATTTCTGTGGACACGCCAGCGCTCAAGACCGTCGACGAGGCCATCGACCGCCTGCTCCGTGAGCATCCGCCGGCGACCACCGACTCCGTTACCTTCCTGCGGGCTCAGTTCGACGCCGGACTTGCGTACGTCTGGTTTCCTGTTGGGTACGGCGGGCTGGGGCTGGTTATCGGCATGCAGCCAGCCATCGACGAGCGCCTCGCCGCCGCTGGCGCCCCCGCGAGTGGCCGGGTGACCAATGCCGTCGCCGCCGGCCAGGGCGCCGCCAGCATCATGGCCTATGGGAGCGACGAGCAGAAGCGCCGATATCTTCGCCCCTTTTTCTCCGGCGAACTTATTGGCGCCCAGCTCTACAGTGAGCCCAGTTCGGGTTCGGATCTGGCGTCCCTCTCGACCCGTGCCGAACGCCACGGTGACGAGTGGATCGTCAACGGGCTTAAGGTCGGCAGCGCCGTGGGCGGCCAGGCGGACGTGGCCATGCTGCTGGCCCGTACCGACCCCAACGCCTCGAGGCACGCCGGACTGACGCAGTTCATCCTGGACCTGGGCGCGCCGGGAATCGAGGTGCGATCGGTGCGCCAGATGACCGGCCACGCCGCCTATGCCGAGGTTCTGCTTACCGATGTACCTGTGCCCGATTCGGCGCGCCTCGGGGAGATCAACCAGGGCTGGTCGGTGTCACAGCACACGCTCGCCCTCGAGCGGTCGGGCGGGCACCGGACTCGCGACCGGGGCGAGGGCCCCATCGGCGTGGTCCTGGCGGCCTGGCAGGCGCGCCCCGACAAGAGCTCGCCCGCCGCCCGGGCTCTGCGTTCCGAGCTGATGCGGCACTGGGTCGACGCCGAGGTGGTGCGGTTGCTGCAGCTGCGGTCGGGTGTGTTGCGCGCCCGTGGCGGTTCTGGCGCGGAAGCCTCGCTCGGGAAGCTGGCCCGGTCCACGACCGGTCGTCGGCTGGCGGAATGGGCCCCGGCCCTTCTTGGCCCCGCCGGCGCACTGCTCGACGAGGACTATGCGCCGGCCGCGGCCGGGCGGGCCGGCCGGCGACGGAGCGCGGGGAGCGTGGTGCAGGCCTGTATTGCCAGCCCGGGGGTGGCCATCGCCGGCGGTACCGATCAGATCCAGCGCAACATCATCGGCGAGCGGGTCCTGGGTCTCCCCCCGGAGCCCGCAGCCCACCGCCAGCGGCCGTGACTGCTTGACTGGCGCAAGCAACTTATGCGAGCCTGCGGGAAGATGACACAGCCTGTCGAAACAAGCGGCTGTCTCCCCGCCATGGAGCCGTTCGTCGCCGTGGAGCACGCCCTGACCCGCTTCCTGCGGCAGGCCACCCGCCCCGCCGTCGGCCGGTGGCTGACCACCGTGAGCGGCGTGACGATGGACAGAGCGGTCTACGCCGCCCTGGCCCGGATCGACGAAAGCGAGCCTATCCGGCCGACGGAGCTGGCCGAGATCCTGGGGATCGACCTGTCGGCGGTCAGTCGCCAGGTGCGGGACCTGGTGCAGTCCGCCCTGGTTGAACGGACACCGGACGCCGCCGACCAGCGGGCCTGCCGTCTCCGCCTGACCGACGATGGGCGCGCCTTGCTCGGTCGGGTGCGCGAGGCCCGTCAGGATGCCTTCCGCGAGCTGATCGAGGGTTGGAGCGACTCCGACCAGCGCACCCTGGCCCGGCTGGTCGCCCGCCTGGCTGACACCATGGAGACCCGGGTGTCGCACGATTCGCCCGGCCCGCAGCACCCGGCCGCGCCGGCAGCACCACCGGACCCCGGGCCGGCCCGCCCATCGGAGCCCGTCGTGGCGGCCCTGGGGAGCGTCCGGCCGTGACCACCACCGCATCCAGGCCGGTCGACACCGCCGCTGCGGGGGGTCTGACCCATCGGCGGATCCTGATCATCTACGGCGCGCTCATGGTCGGCACGCTGCTGGCGGCCCTGGACCAGACCATCATCGCCACCGCGCTACCCACCATCGTGGGCGATCTGGGCGGCCTCAACCATCTCTCGTGGGTGGTGACGGCCTACCTGCTGACGTCGACGTGCTCGACGCCGGTGTGGGGGAAGCTCGGCGACCTGCACGGGCGCAAACGCATGTTCCAGGCGTCGATCGTCATCTTCCTGATCGGGTCGATCCTGTCGGGCCTGACCGAGTCCATGATGCAGCTCATCCTCTTCCGCGGCGTGCAGGGCCTGGGCGCAGGAGGATTGATGTCGCTGCCGATGGCGATCATCGGCGACATCCTCTCGCCGCGTCAGCGCGGGCGCTACCAGGGCTACATGGTCGGAGTCTTCTCCCTCTCCAGCATCGCCGGCCCCGCCATCGGCGGCTTCTTCACCCAGAACCTGTCGTGGCGGTGGTGCTTCTACGTCAATATCCCCATCGGCATCGTGGCCTTGATCGTCACCAGCTCGGTGCTCAACCTGCCCTTTCAAAAGATCCAGCGCCGCATCGACTATCTGGGCGCCGCGCTGCTCATGGGCTCGGTGGCCGGTTTGCTCCTGGTAACGGTTTGGGGCGGCAGTACCTACGCCTGGAATTCGCCCGAGATCATGTCGTTGCTGGTCGGCAGCATCCTTCTGCTCATCTTCTTCGTGTGGCACGAACGGCGCGCCGAAGAGCCGGTGCTGCCGCTCCGCCTGTTCCGCAACCCCGTGTTCCGGGTAACCAACGTCATCAGCTTCCTGGCCGGAATGGCGATGTTCGGGGCCACCGTGTACATGCCGCTGTTTCTCCAGCTCGTCGCCGGCGTCTCGCCCATCCTGTCGGGTTTCCTGATGTTCCCGATGATGGCCGGCGTGACCGTCTCCTCCATCATCACCGGGCGCCTGATTTCCCGCACCGGGCGTTACAAGCTCTGGCCCATTATGGGATCGGTGCTGATGACCCTGGGCATGTTCCTGCTCTCCACCATGAACGAGCACACGCCCACGTGGAAGGCCGGACTGTACATGTTCCCGCTCGGGGCCGGGGTGGGCCTGATCATGCCGGTCCTCATGGTCGCCCTCCAGAACGCATCCGAGCAAAAGGATCTCGGCGCCGCCACCTCGTCCAATGTCTTCTTCCGTTCGATGGGGAGCTCGTTCGGGGTGGCCATCTTCGGAGCGATCATGACCGCCCAGCTGGCGTACTGGATTCCCAGGCTGGTGCCGAAGACCGCATTGCACATCTCCGGGACGGCGGTGGCCTTCAGCCCGGGCGCGGTACACCACCTGCCCGGTCCCGTACAGACGGGGATCATCCAGGCGTTCGCCCATTCGCTGCACGCCGTGTTCCTGTGGGCCACACCAATTGCGCTGCTGACTTTGCCCTTCGTTCTCATCCTGAAAGAGATACCGCTTCGCGATCACGCCTACATCCAGTCGGCCACCATGAATGCCGTGGGTGGTGAGTCCACGGGCGAGCCGGTAGAACCGGCTCAATCACTCGCTCCCGAGCCCGGCTGAGCGCCGCGCCGCGGGGGCTTTGCGACGCCCGCGCCTCCCGCCCCAGATTTACCATCGCGGCGGCCGCTCGCGGGTGGCGGACCAGGGTTGACCGTGAGCCGACCATCAGCCGACCTGTTGTCGCCCTCGAGTCCCGGGCGTCTTGCGCCGCGTCTGTTCGACCCGTGTCGCTCGGTGTCGCCGCGCCGACGGAGGTCCCCTGGCCTCCTGCGCCCATCTCACCCGGCTCGGCCTGCACCCGGTCCGGTTGTATCGCCGGCCTTTCGATCCGTCTCGCACACTGTCGCAGCGCCGGCGGGCCCATCTGGGCCGTCAGCGGACACCGTCTTGGTCGTCAGAGGCCGGCCGGCGCCCTCGCCCGCCCTGTGGCGGCCCCACCTCACCGCGTGCCGGTGCGACGAACGTCGAAGGACCCCGCTCCCGTGGCGGCGCCGGCCGCGAGTGGACGGTGGCACCGGACGCCGGGGCGGGCCTCGGCTCCCGAGTCTCTCGGCCGTCTGCGACCCGGTGCGAGCGACGTCGAACAGCCGTCTGCCCACTCTGGGTACCTACCGGAGCGAGAAAAGGAGATCCTCAGGGCAGCAGTCGCGACCGCCGTACCAGTCCCTGACGCCTACGTCTCGACTTGCACGGCCGCGGGCCGGCCGAGAATACTTAGAAAGCGAAAGGATTCGGTCGGACCCATGCTGCTCGGGATCATCTCGGACGTGCACTGCAACGCCAAGGCCATGGACCGTGCCCTCGAGGAGCTCGAGGACAGCGTCGACGACGTGTGGCTGGCCGGCGACGCCGTGCTGCAGTACCGCTTCTCCAACGAGGTCATCGAAAGGGTCCGCGACCACGGCATCACCTACGTCGTCGGCAATCACGAGCTGACGCTCCTGAGCCAGGACGGCGAGCGGGCCCGGTCCGCCCCGGCCGTTCGTCGCCACAACCTGGACTTCATGGCGGAGGCTCCGACCCGGCACGAGACCCGGCTTTCCGGCAAGCGGCTGCTGATGGTGCACGCCAGCCCCTTTGCGCCCTACAGCGACTACCTGTTCCCGGGTAGCCCTGAGCTGGCCCGCTGCGCCGATCTCGACGCCGACATCCTGGTCCTCGGCCACACCCACATTCCCATGGCCGAGAGGGTCGGCACCACGCTCGTCGTCAACCCGGGCTCATTGGGACAGGGAGGCGACCCCGCGCATCCGGGAATGGTCAGCTACGCGGTCCTCGATACCGACAGCGAAGAAGTCACCATTCATCGCTTCACCAACCCGCAGTTCGGCTGACCGTCTCGGCTCGCCTGCCCGCCCGGCCGGGCCCGCCGGCGGCCCCATCGCGGCCTTCGAAGCTGTCCGACCCTGCTGTTACTGTGCCGGGAACATCGACATGAGGGTTTGCTGACCGGGGAGCGGAGCAATGGAACTGCAGGACGTCGAGGTCCGGGCCGATGGGCTGGGGTTTCCCGAGGGCCCGGTGGCAATGGCAGACGGTTCGGTCATCGTCTGTGAGATCAGCCGCGGCCGCCTGTCCCGGGTCGGCACCGACCGCGAGGTGACCGTGGTGGCGGAGGTCGGGGGCGGACCAAACGGCGCCGCGGTCGGTCCGGATGGCGCGCTCTACGTCTGCAACAACGGCGGTCTCGGCCGGGAGAAGACCGGCCCGCCGTCGATCCAGCGCGTCGACCCAGGCCGGGGCGCGGTCGAGCAGGTGTATACCGAATGGGAAGGCCGGCCCTTCACATCCCCCAACGACCTGGTCTTCGATGCGACGGGTGGATTCTGGTTTACCGACCTGGGGGGCGGAGCCATCTATTACGCCCGCCCGGATGGAACCTCCGTCCAGCGGGCGCTGTCCGGATTGCGGGCGCCCAACGGCATCGGGCTGTCACCGGACGGCGACGTCCTGTATTGGGCTGAGACGATGACCCGCCAGGTCCACCGGCGCCGGCTGAGCGAGCCGGGACAGGTCGTGCCGGCGGCGTCGTACAGCGTTCAGAGCCTGTTGCGCGGCGACACGCCCGACCCCTGGACCCTCCTGGTGGGATTGCCGGGCGCCCAGGAGCTGGATTCGCTGGCCGTCGACTCCAGCGACGCGGTGTGCGTGGGAACCTTGCTGCAGAGTGGGGTGACGGTGGTCCACCAAAACGGGGAATACGAGAAATTCACCCTGCCCGACGACCTCGCTGACGGGGCCGTCACGAACATCTGTTTCGGGGGCGCCGACCTGCAGACCGCCTATCTCACCTGTTCGGTCACCGGCCGGTTGGTCTCGTGCCGATGGCCTCGCCCGGGCCTCAGACTGGCCTTTCAGTAGCTTCCTGGCGCCCGTAGATATGGAGACAGACACACCGAGAGGTAAGCCATGATCGACCCCGCGACCGCGGCGGCGGAGCCTTTGACTCCGCTGGGTTTTCTCGAACGCAGCGCCATGCTCTTCGGGGACCGCCGGGCCGTGATCGACGGGGATCGCGAGTGGACCTATCGGGAGTTCAACGAGCGGGTCCACCGCCAGGCCGGCCTCCTTCGCGCCGCCGGCGTGCAGGACGGCGACCGGGTGGCCGTCCTGGCCCTCAACAACAGCCTGCTCCTCGAGTCTCACTACGGCGTTCCTTTGTCGGGAGCCGTCCTGGTGGCCCTCAACACCCGGCTCTCCGTGCCGGAGTTCCAGTACATCCTCGATCACAGCGAGGCCAGGGTGCTGGTGCTCGACGAGGCCCATGCCACCCTCGCCGACCAGCTGCGGGTTCCGGTCACCCTGATCGGCGCCGACTACGAGTCCGGTCTGGCCGCCGCCCCGCCGTACGGCGTGTCACCGGACGACGAGTGGTCCCTGATTGCCGTCGACTACACCAGCGGGACCACCGGGCGCCCCAAAGGGGTCATGTACCACCACCGGGGCGCTTATCTCCAGAGCCTGGCCATGGCGTATCACGCCGGGCTGGGTCTGGACAGCGTGTTCCTCTGGACGCTGCCGATGTTCCATTGCAACGGCTGGTGCTTCACCTGGGCCGTGACGGCCGCCGGCGGCACCCACCTGTGCCTGCCCCGGGTCGTCCCGGCGACGGTGTGGGACATGATCGAGCGTTATCAGGTCACCCACTTCAACGCCGCTCCCACCGTGTTGACCATGCTGGCGGCCGACCCCGCCGCGGACCCGGCCCGGGTCCATCGTCCCATCACGGTGGCGACCGGAGGTGCCCCTCCGTCGCCGGCCCTGCTCGAGCGCATGGCGACGCTCGACATCAACGTCACCCATCTGTACGGGCTGACGGAGACCTTCGGGCCGGTGGCCATCCGGCAGCTCCCGCCCGAGGCCTGGAGCCTGCCCGTGGCCGAGCGGGCGATTCTGACCGCCCGCCAGGGGGGCGCCAACATCGCCAACCGGCGCCTGCGGGTCGTCAACGATCTCGGCCAGGACGTCCCTGCCGACGGCATCACCATGGGCGAGGTCGCCATCCGGGGCGGCTCGGTGATGCTCGGGTACCTGCACGACGAGGCCGCGACCAGGCTGGCCATCCCGGACGGATGGTTCCGTTCCGGCGATCTGGGCGTCATGCACCCCGACGGCGCCATCGAGCTGCGGGACCGGAGCAAGGACATCATCATCTCCGGCGGTGAGAACATCGCCTCCATCGAGGTCGAACAGGCCCTCGACAGTCATCCGGCCGTGCTGGAGAGCGCGGTGGTGGGGGCCCCCGACGAGCTGTGGGGTGAGATCCCGGTGGCGTTTGTCACCCTGCGGGAAGGCGCCGAGGTGACCCCTGACGAGCTCGCCGACCATGTCCGGAGCCGGCTGGCCCGCTTCAAGGCGCCCAAGCGCATCGAGTTCGGCCCGCTCCCCAAGACCGGGACCGGCAAGATCCAGAAGTTCGTGCTGCGGGAACGGGTCCGGCCCGGCTAGGGCCGCCCGCCGGGCCGCCGAGCGGCCGGGCTAGACCGGCCCGGGCTCGGACGCGGCGCGCACCGTGGCCAGCACCTCGGTGGTCTCCGCGGGGTTGGTCCCGGTGGGGGAGGACCAGGTGGTCCGATCGGCGAGGCCGCGTATCCATCGGCCCAGCGCCGCCGGCAGCTCCGGGCGCGGCGCCACCAGGGCGAAGGCGGCCAGCACTTCGTCGTCGATCAGGCCGCCCATCACCTGCCACTCGCCCCGGCGGGCCAGCAGGTTGAGCTCGGTCTGCAGGTCGCCCCACCCGTGGTGCTCCAGCACCGGACGGTAGGAAGGGGTTGACGCGTAGAAGGCGATTCGTTCCCTGACTTCGACCGCGGCCTCGGCCAGCTCCTTCTCATCGGAGCCGGTCACCACAAACGGGGAGTATTTCACCTGAAAGTCCTGCCGGCGCCGACCCACTTTGGCCAGGCCCGCGGCCAGCGTGGGCAGGGTGACCTGGCCCAGATAGCTCTGCGTCGTGAAGCCGTGCACCAGCAGGCCGTCGGCCACTTCGGCCGCCACGCGCGTCATACCGGTGCCAACCGCGGCCAGCAGCACTTTGGGCGGGTCGAAGGGCAGCGGGCCGGGGTCGAAGGCCGGGGTCATCAGGGTGTGCCGGTAGAAGTCGCCATCGAAATCCAGCCGGGTGCCGTGCTGCCACGAGGCCCAGATGGCGCGCAGGGCCAGGATGAACTCGCGCATGCGGGCGGCCGGATGGGACCACGGCATCGAGAATCGCCGCTCGATATGGGCCCGCACCTGCGAGCCGAGCCCGAGCAGAAAACGGCCTCCCGACATCGCCTGCAGGTCCCAGGCGGTGGAGGCCAGCGTCATCGGGTTGCGGGCGAAGGCCACCACGATCGAGGTCCCGAGCTCGAGCGGGGCCGGCACGGTCGCCGCCCGGGCCAGCGGGAGAAATGGATCGTGACGGACTTCCGACGACCAGACACCGTCGTACCCGGCGGCCCGGGCGCGGGTGGCGACGAGCTCGGCGTCGGCCGGCTCACCGGCCAGGTAAGTGTCGACTTTCGTTTTCGGCCTCCTAGCCTCGACCGCCTCGATCAGCGGGGGACGCGATGCTAACCCCTCTCCGCCGGCCCTCCACCCACCCGAATAGTCTGCAACTACCTCTCACCACTAACTGGCTTCCCGTCGCACCGCTGACCGAAACGTCAGAGGCCAAGGAGTTCCATTGCCCGGTCCAGCCCCCTTGATCGAAGAGCGAGACGTCCTGATCCCGATGCGCGACGGCGTCCGGTTGGCGGCCGACGTCTGGCGCCCCGACACCGACCAGCCGGTGCCGGTCCTCGTCAGTCGCACCCCCTATGGGCGGTCCATGATCGCCCTGGCGTCGGAGCCGGCCGAGCTGGCGGCAGCCGGCTTTGCCGTCGTGATTCAGGACTGCAGGGGCCGGTTCGGATCAGAGGGTGAGTGGGGGTACATCGAATGTGAGGCGCCCGACGGCTACGACACGGTCGAGTGGGCGGCGGCGGAGCCGTGGTCCAACGGCCGGGTGGGCATGTTCGGGGCGTCGTACATGGGTTACACGCAGTGGCTGGCTGCCGTGCTGCGGCCCCCGCACCTCGAGGTGATGGCACCCGAGTGTTGTGCGGCCGACTACTGGGTGGCGTCGTTCGATCCGGGCGGCACCTTCCGACTGGCCCAGCGGCTGGGCTGGACGGCGTCGTTGATCGCCGCCATGGCTCCGGAGTGGGGCATCGACGACCCCGCCCTCGACCGGCTCCGGGAGGCCTTCCTCGAGGCCCGCACCGCAGTCGTCCAGGGCGACGCCACCGCCATCCGGACGACCCGCCAAGCCAGCAAGGCCCTCCTCGACGACGTGTTCCGGACCCGACCGATCCAGGAGAACAAGCTCTGGCATGGCCGGGCCACCTGGCTCGACGAGATCTTCGATCACGAGGATCGCGGCGACTCCAACTGGCGCCGGCTCAACCCGTCCACCCACTACGCCGACCTTGACCTCCCGGCCATCCACGTCGGCGGGTGGTACGACGTGCACCTGGCCGGGATACTGCAGAACTTCACCGGTATGCGGCGCCAGGCCCCGACGGGCCGGTCCCGGGAGGCCCAGCGGCTGGTCGTCGGACCATGGGCCCACTGGACGCCCCTGGTGCCGGTGGTTGGCGACATCGACTTCGGGCCCGAAGCCACCTTCAACCCGACGCGGATGCGCCTGGCCTGGTTCAAGCACTGGTTGCAGGAGGGGCCCGAGCCGGATTGGGCGCCGGTGCGCATCTTCGTCATGGGGGCCAACAAGTGGCGCGACGAGCAGGAGTGGCCGCTGGCGCGCACGAAGTACACCCCCTGGTACCTCGGTGCCGGGGGCCGGCTAGGGCCGTCGGAGCCGGCGGAGGCGGAGCCGCCGGACGCCTTCACCTACGATCCCCGGGACCCGGCGCCGACGCTCGGCGGCCGGCTGCTGGGAACCGGCGAGGTGGCCGGGCCGGTCGAGCAGTCGCCGCTCAACCAGCGGGCCGACGTCCTCACCTACACCTCGGAGCCGCTGGAGGCGCCGATGGAGGTGACCGGGCCGCTCTGGGTCGACCTCTGGGCCGCCACCGACGCGCCCGACACCGACTTCACGGCCGTGCTGGTGGACCTCCATCCGGATGGCCGCGGGTGGAACCTCAGCGAGGGCGCGGTCCGGGCTCGCCATAGCGGCACCCCGACGCCGCTGGTGGCCGGCGCCGTCTACCGGTTCACGGTGGACCTGATCGCCACCAGCGTGGTGGTGCCCGCCGGTCATCGGCTGCGCCTTCACATCTCATCGAGCAGCTTTCCTGAGTGGGAGCCGAACCCCAACACCGGGCATCCGGTGGGCACGGACACCGACGCCGACGTGCGTGTCGCCCGGCAGCAGGTCTTCCACGAGCCGCGCCATCCCAGCCACCTGGTTCTGCCGGTGATTCCCGCTTCAGGCTGACCAGAGTTCTCCGCCCCTCCAGATGAAGCCCCGCCACTCCCGCCCCGGCGGCCCCTTCCGCAGAGGCCCCCGGGGGTTCCGAGCAGGCCGTTCAGTCCGAGGAAGGCAGGGGCTTGGCGTCCTTGACCTGCAGCACCGTGTCGCCGACCGACAATGACGAGGAGCCGGCCTTGGTGCACAGCAACTCGAGAGTGCCCTTCTCGTCCGTGTAGCGCTTGCCGAGCAGGGTGCCCCCGTCAAAACCGGGCTCCGGGGTCTGCCCCTCTGGTTGCGGAGTGCCGGCCGGGAGCATCTCGCGACCGCCGCAGCGCAGATCGACCTCTGACGATCCGGCCTTGATGACGATCACCTCGACGTCGCAGACCGACGACCGGAACCTCGCACCCGGCTTCATCTGTGTAATCACGTGTTTCCGTCCTCCGATTTCAACGATGCCAAGTTTGCCATCTCCCCGGTCCGACTTTCCATTCCAACGAAGAGGGCGAGAAGGGGCCCTGTTTAAGATAACGCGACCGGTCAACAATCCGGCCGGCCGGTGTCGACGCCGCCGGGGTCCTCAGGCGGCGAGGCCCACCACTCCCGCTACTCGCTCGACTCCCTGCAGCCAGGCCTCGATGTCGCCGCGGTCCAGGGCGTACAGGACGTGCTGGATGCCGGCCGCCTCGTAGGCGGCCAGGTTCGCCTGCACCGTCTCCGGCTCGACGCCGGGGTCCCACCCCAGGCGCATGGAGATGGTGAAGTGCTCATCCGGGCGGATGGCCCGGATCCGCCGCACCAGGGCGGCGGCATCCTCGGGGCTCACCCCGATCCCGTGGTAGCCGTCAGCGAGGCGCGCCGCTCGATCGATGGCGGCGTCGCTGGTCCCGCCCAGCCAGATGGGGATGGCGTGGGCCGGCTGGGGCAGGATCCGGATGTTTTCGAACGGGTAAAACTCGCCGGCGTGGGTGGCGGGATCGTCCCGCCAGGCGGTCCGCCACAAGGAGATGATCTCGTCCAGCCGCCGGCCGCGCTGGCTGAACGCGGCGCCGAGGGCTTCGTACTCGGCTCGCGACCAGCCGATGCCGGCGCCCACGATCAGCCGGCCACCGCTCATGTAGTCCAGGCTGGCGAGACTGTTGGCCACCGCCAGGGGGCTCGGGTACTGCGTCGCGACCAGCACGCTCGTGCCGAGCCCCACCCGATCGGTGACGGCGCCGGCGAAGGCCAGCGCCATCAGCGGGTCGTAGAGGTAGGGGCCCGGGTAGGCCTGGTCGGCCGGCACGACGAGGTGGTCGCTGACCCAGACGTCGTCGAAGCCGAGGCCTTCGGCCTGTACGGCCGCCCGCTGGATCCCCCGGGTGGAGATGGCCCGGCCGAACTGAGGGAGATGAATACCAATGCGCATATTCGTGACCAAAGCGGATGCATGTTAGCGAGTCAGCCCAACGGGGGCGAACCCGCCCGCGCCGCAAACCCGGGCGGTCCGGCCGGTCTGGCTTAATGTTCGGCGATGCGCCTGTCTCTGACCTCTGACGAGCTCCTGTCCACCACCCGCGCCGTTCGCAAGCGACTCGATCTCGAGCGCCCCGTCGAGCGCGAGGTGCTCCTCGAATGCCTCGAGCTGGCCGTCCAGGCCCCGTCAGGGTCCAACAGCCAGCGCTGGCATTGGGTCTTCGTCACCGATCCCGGCCAGCGCCTGGCTCTGGCCGAGTTGTACAACCAGATGTTCCGTGGCGCCTACAGCCCGGAGGCCCAGGATCAGATGGACGACGCCACGCAACGGATCTGGCTGTCCGCCGACTACCTGGCCCAGCATCTCCACGAGGTGCCGGTGCTGCTCGTCCCGTGCCAGTGGGGCCGGCCCGTGGACGGGATGGGAAACCAGGCGGGCTACTGGGGCTCGATCCTGCCGGCCGTCTGGAGCTTCATGCTCGCGGCCCGCAGTCGGGGCCTGGGGACCGCCTGGACCACCCTGCACCTGGGATACGAGCGCGAGGCCGCGGACGTGCTCGGCCTTCCGTACGACCGCTGCGCCCAGGCCGGTCTGATCCCGGTGGCCTACACCAAGGGCACGGACTTCCGGCCGGCGCCACGCGGTCCCCTGGATCAGATCGTGCATTGGGACACCTGGTAGCGGGCTTGCCCACCGTCGCCGGTCTTGCCCTCGGGTTATCTGAAGGGCGCCGGCTGGCCGCGTTCCCGCCGGCCGACGTGCCGTCGTTACCGGTCGAGCCTGGCCGTCGCGGTGCCGGTCAGCACCTCGTCGCCGAGTTGATTGCGGGTGACGACTTCGAAGTCGGCGACTGGCTGCCCGTCGACCTCACGCACCGCGGTGACCTTGGCCCACGCGGTCAGGGCGTCGCCGGGCCACACCTGCTTGACGAAGCGGACGCCGTAGCGAAGCAGGCGTCCGTCGCCGACCCAGTCGGTCAGAATCCGCGCCGTCATGCCCATGGTCAGCATCCCGTGGGCGAACACCGTCGGATAGCCGGCCACCTGAGTGGCGAACACCTCGTCGGTGTGCAGGGGGTTGTAGTCGCCGGAGGCGCCCGCATACTGGACGATCTGGGTCCTGGTCAGGTTCTCGACCAGGTCGATCTCCCGGTGGTCGCCGACCGCAATTTGGCTCACCTGCAACGCCATCAGCGCGCCCTCCCTGGCCACCGGGCGCTCCGTCCTGACTCCGACCGACCGGGCCGTCACCACCAGCTGGCCGTGCTGGTCGCGGTACTCGGTGATCGACTCCGAGAAGACGAGCTTGCCGGATCGGCCCTGCTTTTCCCACTGCTCGCCCTGCCGCGTGGTGCTCGAGAGGACGTCGCCGGCGCCGCAGCGGACGGTGATATTCGAACTCTTGCTCGGCGTGCAGGCCGGTGCCGCCCCCGCCGCCCCCGCCGCTACTCCCACCGCCTCCCTCTCCCGGCCGGTCGCTCAGGCCGGTCGGCGTTCGTCCCGAGCCGAACCAGGGCTGTCCGAGTTTGGGCCGCAGCGGGTAGTCCGGATCGAACTGGGCACTCGCCTGGGGGAACGTCGGCGGGGCGATGATGCCGCCCGGCTCGGTCGTGGCTGCGTAGGTGGCATCGGCGTAGACCGGATTTGGGTCCGCGACGGCCCGGGCGAACAGGAGTATGTGCCCTTCCTCGATCGGGAAGCGATCAATCGCCACGGCGTCCCCTTTCGTCGTCGACAAGTCGGCCCAGGGCCTGGCCTGGCCGGCCTCGGTTGCGTCAAGCCGGGTTGCAGTATAGTGAACGAAACAACACGGGCATCCGGGTCCATGGCCTCGAGGTCCTCGATTCGGTCGCTGAGGGAGGGTGATGGCAAACCAGGTTCCGTTGGTCGATTATTTGGTCCTGGGTGACGATCCGCACCTGGTCGCACACGAGTGCACCTCGTGTGGATCCCGGTACTTCGGGCGGCGCAACGCCTGCGCATCATGCTTCGGTACGGAGTTCAAGGAGGTCCGTGTCCCCAATGAGGGCACCCTCCGGACCTTTACCATTGTCGCCCAGGCCGCGCCGGGGGTCCCGGTCCCATTTGTATCCGGGATCATCGACTGTGACACCACGCCCGTACGGGCCAACGTGATCAACACCGATCCCACCCCGGAGTCGATCAAGTTGGGCATGAAGCTCAGACTGGCGACATTCCCGATGGGTACGGACGACGCGGGTACAGAAGCGGTTGGATTTGGTTACGAGCCGGTGAGCTGACGGCCTGAGACGGAGGTTAGAAACAATGGCAGAGGATGTCTGGATTCTCGGTATTTATATGACCAAGTTCGGGAAGCACCCGGACAAGGACGTGATTGACCTGGCCGCCGAGGCCTCGATGGAAGCGGTCAAGGACGCCGGGGTTTCGATGAAAGACATGGGAGTCCTGGGGTTTGGCAACCTCATGGGCGGTCAGGTGGGTCAGAACCTGCAGAAGCAGATCGGCCAGACCGGCATACCCGTTTACAACGTGGCCAACGCCTGCGCCACCGGGGCGACCGCCCTCCGGGCTGCGGTCATGTCGGTCAAGGCCGGCGAGTGCGACTACGGCCTGGCCGTCGGGGTCGAGAAGCTGGCCGGTGCCGGCCTGCTCGGCGCACGAGGCCGCGACTCGGGCGCCAAAGAGTGGACGCCGCAAGGCCGGGTCGGCCAGGTGGCCTCGCTGGACGGCTGGCTGGGGACGGACAACATGCCGGGCGTGTTCGCCCAGGTCGGCATGGAGTACGACCATAAGTACGGGGGCGCGGACTTCGAGTTGTTCGCCCGGATCTCCGAAAAGAATCACGCCCATTCCACCCTGAATCCCAAGGCGACCTACCAGAAGAAGTTCACGGTGGAGGAGATCATGAACGACGTCATGATCGCCTACCCCAACACCCGGCCCATGTGCTCGGCCAACTGCGACGGGGCGGCGGCGGCCGTGGTGGTGAGCGACTCGAAGTTCAAGACCCTCTCCGCCGAGCAGCGTCGGCGGGCGGTCAAGATCTCGGCTTCGATCCTCACGACCGACCCCTGGGAGGAAGCCTGTCAGGTCCTGCCCAACGTCAACACCCTGACCAAGAACGCGGCCCGGCAGGCGTACGAGCAGGCCGGGATCGGTCCCGATGACCTCGACATGGTCGAGCTGCACGACTGCTTCGCCACCGCCGAGCTGGTGCACTACGACAACCTCCTGCTCTGCGAGGAAGGCGGTGCCGTCGACTTCTTCAAGAGCGGCGCCCCCTGGCGCGACGGCAAGACCCCCGTCAACGTCTCGGGCGGCCTTCAGTCCAAGGGCCATCCCATCGCGGCCACCGGTATCGCCAACATCTGGGAGGTCGTCACCCACCTGCGGGGCGAGGCCGGTCCTCGTCAGATCGAGGGCGCCCAGGTCGGCATGGCCCACGTGATCGGGCTGGGCAGCGCCTGCGGGCTGCACATCCTGGAGAAGTCGGCGGCCTGACCGTCCCTGGCTGACAACCCGTCGAGCGCAGCCGCCACCGCGTGAGCGGGTGGCGGCTGCGTTGGCGCGCCCGCCGGGCGACGCCCCCGCTCACCGCCCGCCTACCGCCCGAAGCCGGGTCCTGGCGGCGGAGCCGGGCTCCGGCCGATCCGGTGGGACCCCGAACAGCCGTTACACTGCCCGCCCCGTGGACCTGTCCAGCATCCTGCAACTCGAAGCCGCCGGTGACGACACGTGGCGGGGCTGGACGCCCGCCGGGTCGCCCCGACCCGACAACTTCATCTTCGGGGGCCAGGTCGCGGCCCAGGCCTTACGGGCGGCCACCCTGACCGTGGTGTCGGAGCATCGCCCGAACTCCGTGCATGGATACTTTCTCCGCCGGGGACAGGCCAACCTTCCCCTCGACTTCCACGTCGAACGGGTGAGAGCCGGGCGGACCTACACCAGCCGGCGAGTGGACGTCCGCCAGGAGGACAAGACCATTTTCGCCATGCTGGCTTCCTTCCACGCCGACGAGCCGGGCCGCGAGTTCGACCACCCCATGCCGGGCGGTGTCCCGGACCCGGACTCGGTGGCCGCCTCCGACGAGGATTTCGGCTGGGCCTCGGGAGTCGACATCCGCCACGTCGAAGTGGAAGGCCCGACGGTGCAGTGGTGGGGCCGGGTCCGGCCGCCATTCCCGCCCGATCCGGTCATGCACTACTGCGCCCTGCTGTACGAATCAGACCTGCGGGCGGGCGGCGCCGCGGCCGCGGCCATCGGATTCGGGTTTCCGCCGCGCCCGGACCGCGACGCCGAGGGCCGCTGGCGAGGCCACTTCGGCAATTTCGGCAGCCTGGACCACGCCCTGTGGTATCACCGGACACCCGTCGTCGATGAGTGGGTCTTCTGTGACGTCCAGCCGTTGACGGTGCGGGATTCGAGGGGGCTGGTGCTGGGTCGGATGTTCGACACCCAGGGGCGCCATCTGGCCACCTTCACCCAGGAGATGTTCCTCAAAATCGACGGAGACTAAGCCGCTAGTGGGCCGGCCAGAGACTCGACGCCGGAAACTCGGCCATCAGAATGCCTGGTCGCATGACGACAGCTGGCGCGAGTTTCCGGCGTCGAGTTCGCAGGCAGCCCAGCTAGGTGCGCCGTCCCGGCTGTCACGCCGAGGGCTGAATGGCGGCTTCCAGCCATTCCGCCATGTCCCTGCGATTCCGCCGGGCGATCGGCGCGCTCGGGGCCATGCCGTCGAAGCCGTGCGGGGCGCCCGGGTACACGTGCAACTCCGTCGGTACGCCGGCCTGATTGAGCCGCTGGGCGTAGGCGATGTCCTCGTCGCAGAAGCCGTCCATGGTCCCGACCGATAGGAAGGCCGGCGGGAGACCCTCCAGGTCCTCGGCGCGGGACGCGGCCGCGTAGGGCGGGATGTCGTCGGTGCCGTAAAGGGGACCCAGATAGGAGCGCCACCCGAACTCGTTGGCCCTCGGATTCCAGATCGGCACGTCCCAGTGGCTCGACGGCGTTACCTGGCGGTCGTCGATCATCGGATAGATGAGCAGCTGAAAGGCCAGGTCCAGCTCGGCCCGGTCCCGCGCCAGCAACGCCAGCCCGGCGGCCAGGCCTCCCCCGGCGCTGGCTCCGCTGATGCCGATGCGGCCGCGGTCCGCCCCGATCTCGGCGGCGTGGTCGAAGACCCATCGCAGGCCGGCATAGCAATCCTCCAGCGGACCCGGATAGGGCGTTTCGGGGGCCAGGCGATACTCCACCGCCACGCCGACCACGCCCAGTTGCGGGCACCAGCGGTCGAAGCGGAGGTCCTCCATGTCCAGGGTGCCGAGGATGTAGCCGCCGCCGTGAATGGAGTAGACGCACGGCAGGTCTCCGGACCTGTCCTTGGGCCGGTGGACCCGGAGCAGGATGTCCGGGGCGCCATCCGGACCGGGCACGGTGTAATCGGTCCGCTCGACCGCGTCGGACAGCTCGACCTGCGCCAGCGCCGTCAGGCGTTGCGTGCGCAGGGTGGGGAGGCTCTCCGCGCTCAGGTCGCCGAGCGGGGTCGGAAGCCCGGCCAGGATGCCGGCGATGGCGGGATCGATGTAGCGGGTGGTGGTGACCATGGCGCCTGATGTTAGGGCGCCGTCGTCGCCAGGGCCCCGGATGGCCCAGGGCTCAGGGCCCAGGGCCCAGGGCTCAGGGCTCAGATGCGCTCGAGTTCGCTCCCATCGAAGAGCGGCTCCATCCGCAGGTCCTCGGCGTCGCGTTGCAGTTCCTCGTCGGCCGGCGCCGGACCGCCCGCAGTGGCAGCCTCCAGGATGGGCCGGAGGAGGCGCAGGTCGCTCGACGAATTGAGAAACAGCTGCGGGTTGGCGAGCACGAAGCGGACCGCCCGATTGAGTGAATCGCCGTCCGGCAACGGCTCGTACCAGCTGAAACGCGGCCCTTCCGTGTCCGGCCCCCACCGCCGCCGGGCCACCGATTTGATGGTCTGCACCGCCACCCGGCGCGCCGAGCAGACGCGCAGCAGTGATTCCACATCGGCGCGGTAGCCGGCGTCGGCCAGGAGGGTGTAGTTGTAGGGGAAAAGCACCGAGTCGAAGTCGAACCGCTCCAGACTCCGGAGATGCATGCCGGCGATGCGCAGGCCGTGGCCGGTGACCCCGACGAAGCGGGTCAGGCCCTCCTCCCGGGCCCGGACCAGAGCCGGCACCGCCCCGTCCGGGCCGTGAGCCTGCTCCCACTCGTCGGGCTCGACCAGGTTGTGGAGCTGGATCAGATCAACGTGGTCGACCCCCATCCGGGTCAACGACCGCTCCAGGCTGGCCCGGGCCCCGGCCCCGTCCCGGTCTCCCGTTTTGGTAGCCAAGAAGAACTCGTCGCAGTGGCTCGCCAGCCAGGGCGCCAGGCGCAGCTCCGAGTCGCCGTACCCGGCCGCGGTGTCGATGTGGTTGACCCCGAATTCCATGAGGAGCGGCAGCACCTCGTCGGCTCGCTCCTGGCTGACCCGGGACAGGCTGGCGGCGCCGAAGATCACCCGGCTGCTGCCATGTCCCGTCCGGCCGAACTCTGCCTGGTCGATCATGATCGGTACTTTACTGCTGCCCTGTGTCCGCGTAGCCGGCCTGGCGGATGGCGGACCAGACCCGTTCTGGTCGGGCGGGCATGTCGATGTGGCGGATCCCGAGGTGCGAGAGGGCGTCCACCACCGCGTTCTGCACTGCCGGGGGAGCGCCGATGGTGCCGGACTCGCCGATCCCCTTCACCCCGAGCGGGTTGTGGGGCGAAGGCGTCTCCGTGAGGTCGCATTCAAACGACGGCAGCTCGCAGGCGGAGATCAGGGCGTAATCGGCGAAGGTCGACGTCAAGGGGTTCCCCGCCTCGTCGTACACCATTTCCTCGAAGAGCGCCTGCCCGACCCCCTGGGCCACCCCACCGTGCACCTGCCCGAGGGCCAGGAGGGGATTGAGGATGGTGCCGGCGTCGTCGACCGTGACCATCCGATCGAGCCGCACCGCTCCGGTTTCGGCATCGACGGTCACCACGGCGACGTAGGCGCCGAAGGGAAAGGTGGATCCGGTGCCCTCGAAGTCGGCTTCACAGGCCAGCGGATCCGCACTCCGGTGGGCGGCGACGTCAACCCACCCCACCGAAACCGCTGGCGTGCCGGTGACGTGAAAACGACCTCCTGCTGAAGTCGTCAGCACCACGTCGTCGTTGGCCGCTTCGAGCAACTCCGCGGCGACGTCGCGGCCGGCCACCACCAGGGCTTCGGACGCTTCCGCCACCGCCGACCCGGCCTTTTGAGCGGAGCGGGACCCGCCGGTCACTCCGCCCCGGGGGATGACGTCGGTGTCGCCGTGCACCACCTCAATCCGATCGAGCGGCACTCCGGTGCGGTCGGCGACGATCATGGCCCAGGCGGTGTGATGGCCTTGCCCGTAGGGGCTGGACCCGGTGCGAACCCGGATGCTGCCGTCGGGGCGCAGCTCGACCGCGCCGTATTCCGACCCCGCCACCCCAGCCGTCCGGTCCACGAACACGGCCACCCCCACGCCGAGGAGCTGGGTGTCCCCGCGGGCGCGTCGTTCCGCCTGCTCGGCGCGCCGGTCGTTGTAGCCGACGTGGTCGAGGGCCAAAGTCAGCGCTCGTTGATAGTCCCCGCTGTCGTAGATGACGTCCGTGGGCGCCTGGTAGGGGAAGTCCTCCGGGCGCAGAAGGTTCCGGCGGCGGAGCTCGACCGGGTCGAGTCCGATCTCGGCGGCGAAGAGGTCCATGGCCCGCTCGATCAGGGCTCCCGCCTCCGGGCGGCCGGCTCCCCGGTAGGAAACCACCGGCGTGGTATTGGTCACAACCGCGTCCGCGGTCCAGGTCAGGGACGGAATGCGATAGGCCCCGCCCAGCAGCCGGCCGGTGTTGGCGGCCAGTATCGGGGCGACCAGCGGGTAGGCGCCGGCGTCGGAGAGGATGTGCGCCGTGACCGACGAGATGGTGCCGTCCCGGTGGCCCGCGATCTCCACGGTTTGAATCTGGGCCCGGGCGTGGCCCAGTCCCACCATGTCGCTCGATCGGGGTGACACCCATCGCACCGGGCGGCCGTTGCGGCGGGCCAACCAGGGCAGTAGAAGTTCCTCGGGATAGGGACGGGCCTTGGCCCCGAAGCTGCCGCCCACGTCCGGGGCGATGGCCCGGATCTGATCGGGAGGGAGGCCGTACAGGCCGGCGATGACGGCGCGCACCGGGTGGGCCCCCTGGCAGGACGACCAATGCGTGAGCCGGCCGTTCTCGTCCCACCGGGCGGCCCCCGCCCGGCCCTCGAGCGGCGCCGGGGCCACCCGCTGATTGACGAAACGGCCTCGCACCACCACGACGTCACCGCCGCCGGCCGCCGCATCGGGTTCGCTGCGGCCGCCGTGCTGTCGCATGACGACGTTGGTGCCCGCGTCCGGGAAGAGCAGCAGCTCATCCCGCCCGGCGGCCTCGGGATCGACGACGACCGGAAGCGGCTCGTAGTCCACCTCCATCAGGGCCGCGGCGTCGGCGCCGGCGGTCTCCGTCTCGGCCACGATCGCCGCCACCGGCTCACCGACGAAACGGACCCGCCCGGTGGCCAGCAGCGGGCGGAGCATGGCTTCCGGATAGGCGGGATTCAAGGCGGGGAGCGGTCCGAGATCCAGGTCGGCGGCGGTTACCACGTCCACCACGCCTGGAGTCGCTTTGGCCGCGGTGACGTCGATGGCACGGATCTCGGCGTGGGCCAGCGGGGACGTCACATAAGTGACGGTGAGGACGTCAGGAAGATCGAGATCGGCGACATACCGGCTGGCGCCGACGAGAAAGCGGGCGTCCTCGACCCGGGGAACGGGCGTACCGAGCAGTGGCATTCGACAGACTACGACGGCTCGCTACGCCGGTGCGCTACGCCGGCACGCCCGGTGGGCGGGGGGTCGCTTCGAACTCATTCGAAGACGAACGCCTCGATGGCCTGGGCCAGCTCCACCGGCATGTCGCCCTGGACGCTGTGCCCCGCCTTTTCGAAATGAACCACCCGGGCGTCCGGAAGCCGGCGGAGCAGCTCGGCTTCGTCCTCATCGTCGACCACCGACTGCGACAGCATGCCGCGGGCCAGGAGGAGCGGGACCCGGATCTCGCCGACCATGTTCCAGAGCTCACCGAAGAGGGCCGACCGACCGGGCTGTTCCGCCGCGTCGCCGGTCGCCTCGCCGGCCGCGGGGCCCGTCGCCGCGCTCGACGTGCTTGCCGCCTCGCCAGACGGGCGTCCGCCACCGATCCCCTCCCGCCAGCGAGCCCAGCGCCAGACCCAGGTCCCGTCGTCACGCTGGACGGCGTTGTGCAGGATGCCTCGCCGCAACGACGATTCCGTCCTGGTCGGGTTGTACTGAACGGTCCGGGCCAACAGCTCGTCGAAGTTCGGGAAGCTCTTCGGCCCGTTGACGAAGTCGGTGATCTGCTTGGCCTTCGCCGCGTTCACCCCCGGGGTGACGTCGACCAGCACCACCTTGCGGACCAGATCGGGCGCCTGTCGGGTCAGGGCGACCGTGGTGAGGCCGCCGAGGGACATGCCGACCACCGCCTGGGCGTTGGGCCCAAGGGCCCGGATGGCGACCGCGACGTCTTCGGCGTTGCCCTGCGGGGAGATCTCGCCCTGTGGTCGTTCCCCGGGCCCGTCGGAGTGCCCGTGACCGGGCAGGTCGATGGCCACCAGCGGCCGGCCGAGGGCCATGGCCACCGTGTCCCAGGTGTGGGCGTTCTGAGACCCGCCGTGGAGCAGCACCAACTCCGGTTCGCCGGTGCCCCACACCAGCGCACTCAGCCGCCGGTCGGCATCGATGGTGACGAATTCGCGGCGTACCGTCGGGGGGCCGTCGTAGGGCAGGCCGAATTCCGCCGCATTCTCGTGAAACAGCCCGAACTCGTCGTACTCGATGCGTTCCACCATGGCCGGACCCTACCGAGAGGGGCCGAACGGCGCCAGCGCAGTGGGGGAGACGCGACGCGCCCAGCTGCCGGCGGGTCCACGTCGGCAGCTGGGCCGGCGCACGACCCGCCCGGCGCGTCCCCTCCACCGTTGCCATCCCCTCCCGCCGACGGCCGCCCCATTTCTCTGTCCCGAATTGGGACCGACCGGTCTTCACTGGCGCGAACTGTGCCCACCTGAAGCGTGGCGCGCGCCAGTAAAGAATTCCTGGCCCGTTGCCTGCCGCCCGACTGCCGCGACCCTCGGGCCGCCCCCTACGCGTCCACCCCCAGCGGGTGCCACGCCCGCCCCTACCGGGCGCTGAGTATTGTCGGTCGGGTTCAACCCCAGAGGAGGACTGGTTGTGGCGCGCTTTACTCCGGCGGTCCTGACCAAGGACGAGGAGCAGCTGAGAAGCGAAGTCCGGACATTTCTGACCGAGGAGCTACCGGCGGGCAGCTACGCCCCCGGGCTCGGGATGAACGGCTCGCACTCGCCTGAGTTCTCAAAGAAACTGGCCCAGCGAGGCTGGCTGGGCATGGCCGTCCCGCCCCGCTACGGCGGGCACGGCCGGACGGCCGTGGACCGCTTCATCGTCGTGGAAGAGCTCCTGGCGGCCGGCGCGCCGGTGGGAGCCCACTGGATCGCCGACCGCCAGACCGCCCCGACCCTCCTGACCTACGGCACGGAGGACCAGCGGGAGCGGTTCCTGCCGGCCATATCGGCCGGGGAGTGCTACTTCTCCATCGGCATGTCCGAGCCCGACGCCGGCTCTGACCTGGCGTCGGTGCGCACCATGGCCACCCGGGTTCCGGACGGCTGGTCGCTCTCGGGTACCAAGATCTGGACGAGCGGCGCTCACGTCAATCACTTCTTTGTGGTTCTCTGCCGGACCAGCCCGCTGGAGGAGGACCGTCACCACGGGCTGTCACAGGTCATCGTCGATCTGACCTCACCGGGCCTCACCATCAACCCCATCCCGTTCCTCGACGGCAGCCATCACTTCAACGAGATCGTGCTCGACGAGGTCTTCGTGCCCGACGGCATGGTCCTGGGCGAAGTCGGGATGGGCTGGCAGCAGGTGACCTCGGAGCTGTCCTACGAGCGGTCCGGTCCGGACCGCTTTCTTTCCTCCTGGTTGCTGCTCGAGCGTTACCTGGCCGAGCGGCCCGACGAGGCGGCTCAGGCGGCGGAGGCCGTCGGGCGGCTGGTGGTCCGGTTCTGGACGGTCCGCCAGCTGTCGCTGTCGGTGGCCCGGGCCCTGCAGCAGGGCCAGGCGCCCGCCGTCGAGGCGGCCATGGTCAAAGACCTGGGCACCACCTTCGAGCAGGAGGTGGTCGCCACCCTCCAGGCCCTCGTGGAGGACGATCCCGATCCGGGCTCCTCGTCCCTGTTCGAGTCGCTGCTCGCCCAGTCGCTGGTGACGGCACCGTCGTACACCATTCGGGGCGGCACGACCGAGGTCCTGCGGTCGGTGGCGGCGCGCGGCCTGAAGGCCCGGCGATGAGCGCGACCGGCGGATCGGCGACCAGTCTGCTGGAGGACACCCTGGATCGTCTCTTTACGGAACGGTGCGGTCCCGAGCAGCGCCAGGCCGCCGAAGCCGAGGGCTGGGCCGGTCCGTGCTGGGATGCCCTGAGCGAGGCCGGGTTGCCGTGGGTGGGGGTACCCGAGAGCGCCGGCGGGTCCGGTGGAGACGTGACGGACGCCTGCACCCTCCTGCGCCTCGCCGGCCGTCATGCCGTCCCCCTGCCCTTGGCCGAGGGCAGCCTGCTCGGCGGCTGGCTGCTGGCCGCCGCCGGTCTGGAATTGCCCGGCGGGGTGGTGACGATGGCGGTGCCGAGGGCCGCCGACCGCCTCGTGATCGAGAACGGCAAGGTCACCGGGACGCTGGCCCGGGTCCCCTGGGGGGCTCGGGCCGAACTGGTGGTGGCGCTGGCGGCAGCCGGTCCGGCGCCGGCGGACGGCACCCGGGTGGTCGCCCTGGACCCGGCTCTGGCGTCGGTCCAGCCCGGGCACAACGTGGCCGGCGAACCTCGCGACCGCCTGACCTGGGATAGCGCGCTCCCCCGGATGGTCGGCACGCCCCAGGGCGACGTGGCGGCCGAGTTGGCGCTCCGCGGGGCGTTGTCGCGCGCCCTGCTCCTGGCCGGTGCCATGGAGGCGGCGGCGGACCTGACGGTCGACTACGCGGGCCAGCGCCAACAGTTCGGCCGCCCGATCGCCGCCTTTCAAGCCGTCGCCCAGCGCTTGGTGCGAATGAGCTCGGAGGCCGAGGCCGGCATCCTGGCCACGGAGGTTGCGGCCCGGCGGTTCGCCGAGGTCGGCGTCGAAGCCGGCTTCGAGGTCGGCGCGGCCAAGGCCAGCGCCGGGCGCGCCGCGTCGGAGGTCGCCACCCACGCCCATCAGGTCCACGGCGCCATCGGCATGACGCGGGAGTACGCCCTTCACCACTTCACCCGCCGGCTGTGGACCTGGCGCCAGGAGTGGGGATCCGAAGGACGCTGGTCCCGGGCAGTGGGGGAGCAGGTCATCGCGGCTGGCGCCGACGCCCTCTGGCCCCGGGTGGCGACCGGGCTGGTGGCTGCCTCGTGAGCAGCCAACCGATCGGCTCGGCCGGTGTTCCCGACCTCCAGCCGCTGCTGTCACCGCGAAGCATCGCCATCATCGGCGCCTCCGAGGACCCGACCCGGTTGTCGGGGCGACCGCTGGAGATCCTCCTGCAGCACCGCTTCCCGGGCCACATCTACCCGGTCAACCCGCGCCACCAGACCGTCGGCGGCCTGCCGGCCTATCCGAACATCGCGGCGGTGCCCGGCCCGGTAGACCTGGCCGCCATCATCGTCAAGGCCGCCCTGGTGCCGCAGATGTTGGGCGAATGCGCCGACGCCGGGGTACGCGCCGCCGCTATCTTCAGCTCCGGGTTCGCCGAGGAGGGGATGGACGGGCGTCGAGCCGAGGAGGAGATCGCCGCCATCGCCCGCTCGTCCGGTATGCGGGTGCTCGGGCCCAACGCCGAGGGCTTCTTCAACCTGACCGGCGGCATCCCGGTGACCTTCAGCCCGACGGTGGATTACGACCGTGGCCTGACCCGATTGGTAGCCGGCAATGTGGCCGTCGTCTCTCAAAGCGGCGGTCTGGGCTTCGCCCTCTTCAACTGGGGTCAGGCGGTCGGCCTGGGCTCGAGCTACGTGGTCAGCACCGGCAACGAGGCCGATCTCGGGGCCCTCGAGATCGCCGCCTACCTCCTCGAGGATGCCGCCACCGATGTGGTGGCCCTTCTGGTGGAAGGGTTTCGCGATAGTGAGGACCTGGCGCCGGTGGCGGCGCGGGCGGCCGAGCTCGGCAAGAAGCTGGTCATCGCCAAACTCGGCCGTTCGGTGACTGGTAGTCAGGCTGCCATCGCTCACACCGCCCATCACGCCGGCGACGACGGTGAGTACCGGCGGGCCTTCGCCACCCTCGGTATCGTCCGGGTCGACGACCAGGAGGATCTGCTCGACGCCTGCTTTGCCCTGTCGCGCCGGCGGGTGGCTGCGGGCCCGCGTGTCGGCATCCTGACCACCTCCGGGGGAGCGGGCGTCTGGGTCGCCGACGCGTGTGACGCCGCCGGTCTCCAGGTTCCGGAGCTGGATGCCGCCTTGCAGGCCCAGTTGCGCCCCCACATGCCGAGCTACGGGTCGCCTCGAAACCCGGTGGACGTGACGGCCGAGGTGGTCAACCGGGCCGGCGTGGCCCCGCCGCTCGAGCTGCTGGCCTCGTCGCCCCAGCTCGATGCCATCATCCTGATCTCTTCGCTCGCCGGACCGCACATGCTGCGGCGGGAGGAAGCCGAGATCCGCCGCCTGCTCCAGGCGTCCCAGAAACCGATCGTGGTGTACTCCTACACCCACCCTGGGGACGCCAGCGTCGAGGCCCTGGCCGAGCTGGGAGTGGCCTGGTACCCGAGCCCGGCCCGGGCCGCCCGGGCCGTCCGGGTGCTGGTCGACGCCGGTCGAAGGGATTAGCGGCCCGGTCGTTGCGGTCTCGCCGCCGCCAGCGGGTCACGCTACGGTGGCCCGGTGGCCCGGTGGCCCAGCCCCGGCCCGGCCGGGCGTTTGACCGCAGGCCGGATTCCGGGTTCGCGGGGCAGTGGGAGCAGAGGGAGGAGCGTTGGTCATGGAAGACTTCCGAATCGAGGTGCCCGAGGCGGATCTGGTCGATCTCCGCGATCGCCTGGCCCGTACCCGCTGGCCCACCGAGGCGCCGGCGGAGCCGTGGATTCAGGGCACGCCGCGGTCCTATCTGCAGGAGTTGGTCGAGTACTGGCTGGATGGCTACGACTGGCGAGCGGCCGAGGCCCGTCTCAACTCCTATCCGCAGTACCTGACCGAAGTGGAAGGGCAGCGCATTCACTTCCTGCACGTGCCTTCACCCCACCCGGGCGCCCTGCCCCTGGTGCTGTCCCATGGCTGGCCCGGCTCCGTGGTCGAGTTCCTCGACGTGATCGGCCCGCTGACCGACCCGCCGGATCCGGCTGACGCTTTCAGCCTGGTGGTGCCGTCCCTGCCGGGATACGGCTTCTCCGGCCCGACCACCGATCTCGGGTGGAACCCCCGCCGTATGGCGGCCGCGTTCGGCACCGTGATGGAACAGCTGGGCTACCCGCGATACGGCGTGCAGGGTGGCGACTGGGGTTCGTTGATCTCCTGCGACATGGCGGATCTGCAGCCCGACCGCGTCGTCGGCCTGCACGTCAACTTCTTGAGCGTCCCTCCGCCCAAGGGCGAGCAACCGCCGGCCCACGAGCCGGCGACCCGTTTCGCGGCCACCGGGACCGGCTACCAGCAGATCCAGGGCACCAAGCCCCAGACCATCGGTTATCTGCTGGACGACTCACCGGCGGGTTTGGCCGGATGGATCGTCGAGAAGTTCCGGGAGTGGAGCGATTGCGGCGGCGACCCCGAGCGGTCTTTTACCAAAGATCAGCTCCTCACCAATGTCATGGTCTACTGGGTGACCCGGACCGGCACCTCGGCCGGTCGGCTGTACTGGGAGATGCGCCAGGCCGGCCGGTCCGCCCTGCCGCAGGGCACCATCACGGTCCCGACCGGCGTGGCCAACTACCCGGGTGAGATGGGGCGCACCGAGCGAGCCTGGGCCGAGCGGCGGTACAACATCGTGCACTGGACCAATCCCGAGCGGGGCGGCCATTTTGCGGCCATGGAGGTGCCCGACCTGTTCGTCGAGGACGTGCGGGCTTTCTTCCGCCTGGTGCGGTAGAGCCTGGCGGCAGGAGCCGTTTACCGGTGCAGCCTGGCCCCGTTAGTCTGCACGGCATGACGATCCCACTGCGCCACGGGATGTTCCTCGCCCCGTTCCACTCCATCCACGAGAACCCGACCCTGACCCTGGAGCGGGACCTTCAGCTCTGCGAGTGGTTGGATGAGCTGGGTTTCGATGAGGCGTGGATCGGTGAGCATCACTCGGCCGGGCTCGAGACCATCGACTCGCCGGAGATGTTTATCGCCGCCGCGGCCGAGCGAACCAAGCACATCAAGTTCGGGACGGGCGTGGTGTCGCTTCCCTATCACCACCCTCTCAACGTGGCGAACCGGATCATTCAGCTCGATCACATGACCCGCGGCCGCGTCATGTTCGGTGCCGGACCGGGACTGCTGGCGTCGGACGCTCTGATGATGGGCATCGAACCGGAGGTCACCCGCGACCGGCTGCAGCAGGGCCTCGATGTCATCCTCCGCCTGTTCAGAGGCGAGACCGTCACCGAGGAGACCGATTGGTACACGATGCGCGACGCCCGGACCCATCTGCGGCCGTACTCCGTCCCCTATCCGGAGGTGTGCGTGGCCAGCGCGGTGACACCGTCGGCGGGCCGCCTGGCCGGTCGCTACGACCTGGGGATGCTCTGCGTGGCCGCCGGTGATCGGGCCGGCTTCAACGCCCTGGACACCAATTGGAACGTCGCCTGTGAGATCGCCGCCGAGGACGGACGGAAGATGGACCGCGGCCGCGTGCGCTGTGTGGTCAACATGCACCTGGCGGATTCGAAGGAACAGGCGGTGGCGGATATCCGCTTTGGCACCGAGGAGTCCATCCGTTATTTCAACAACAATCAGCCCCGGTTCGACGTCCCTGATGGCGCTGATTACGTCGACTGGGTGGTGAAACACGAGGTTGGTGTGGTGGGCACCCCTGACGATGCCATTCGGCGTATCGAGCGGCTGTACGAGAAGCAGGGCGAGTTCGGCTGCCTGTTGCTCCAGATCAGCAACTGGGCCGATTGGCCCGCCCTGAAGCGGTCGGTGGAGCTGTATGCCCAGTACGTCATCCCCCATTTCGCCGGCGCCAATCGCAACCGGATCGACTCGTATCGGTGGGTGACCGAGAATCAGGAGGAGATCGTCAGCAAACGGGTCGGGGCAGCCCAGCAGATGTTTGCCAAGCATCAGGCCGAATGGGCCGATCGAGGCGCGGCGGAAACGCCCGATCAGGTGCAGTCGTCGGCCCTGTCGTGAGTTGACCCGGCGCCGCGGCCCTCAGCCTGCGATGCCGGTCGGGTCGTCGGCGGGAGCTTTGTCGATGTCCTTGAGCACGGTGAGGGCGTCGGCGATCATCGGTCCCAACGCATCCTTCCCCCCGAGACGAAACCAGCGGCCGAAGGTGTAGCTGATAACCCCGGCTATCGCCGCCGCCATGGCCCCCACCTCGGGGTCATCCGGGTCCGCTCCGGTCCGCTCGGCGATCAACTGCTGATAGGTGGCGGCCGCGCTGACGGCCGAATGGGCCAGGGCCTTGTTGGCTGCCATCGGTGACCGCTCCACGACGATGCCCCAGAGCAGCGCCAATTCGCGCTCCGATGGGTCGAGCCCGCCGGCGTGCTCGGCCTCCATGAAGGCCTGCAAGACGCTCTCTGACGCCGGCCGGGCCCGGACCAGGTCGGACAGGCGGTCCAGGGAACGACGGGGCAGGGCGGCCAGCACCTCGTCGCGGGTGGCGAAATAGCGGAAGAAGGTGCGGTTCGAGATGCCGGCCGCGGCGGCGATGCGGTCGATGGTCACGTCATCGGGGCTGGAGTCCGCGAACAGCTCCAGCGCCGAGCGCTCGATCTCCAGCGAGATGCGCTCGCGCCGGCGCTGCCATCCGTCGGCGGGGGGCCTCGAACTGACCTCGGGCTCGCTCGTGGTTTGCTGCGTGGCGACCTCAGAAGCGGTGCGGAGAAGGGCCGGGCCCGTCATCGATCGGGGGGGGTGATCGGCAACGGGCCCGCGCCCGTTGCGGTGAGGCTACTGCGCCTTGGCACGGACTGTCAATGTCGGCGGTCCGGACGGTCGCACGCCGGCCAGGACGCCGGCCTGGTCCGAGAGCCAGCCTCGCAGCATCTACGACTCCGCCGACCCGCCGGCGGACCTGGCCGATCGTACACCGCCGTATCACCGATGCCGGGGCCCGGATCTGATACAACAACGAAGGGAGGACAGCGATGTTGACACTGTGCGGATGGGACCTGCAGCTGGAAGTCGACAAGGTCCTCTGTCAGTCGGAGAGCTGGTTCCTCGGATCGGCCACCGACGGACTGGGGCAACGGTGGCTGGTTCAACACCGCCGGGTGCCGGAGACCCCGGTCTGGGTGTGCGCCGAGGTCAGCGCCCGGATGCTCGAAGAGGTCGAGGCTGGCCGGGCCGAGGCGAGGGACGTCTTCCGCCACAGCTTGACCGGCACGGTGGAAATCGTGAGCGCCGATCACCGGGGCGGCCTGCTCCGGGACCGCTGCGTGCCCTGTGCGGAGTTGCCCGACGGTCTGATCGCACCGGGGCGGCTCCCCACGCCGACCAGGCCGGTCCGTTCGCGGTCGCGCCGCCAGCGCCCCGCGACTGCGCCGTCGGCTTGTGGGTCGCCGGCCCCGCCCGCCCCTCCGGCCCCTTCCGTCTCGACCGGCTCCACCGGCTCCACCGGGACCCGGCGCCGGCGGGCCCTGGCCCGGGGCTCCACCGGCTCCTCGTAGCCAGCCTCCCGGGCCGGTTGCGACACTTTGTGTTATAAAAGTCGCGTAATACGCGCCAAATATATCACAAAGGTAGCAGGCTACCGTGACGCCGGATAGAGAGCTGACTCGGGGATTGCCGGAGCTCTGACCCTCCAGGGGGCGTGGCGGCCTTCGCGGACCGCCGCCGGGCGGGAGTCAAGCCCCCCTCTCCTCGGCTCGCCGCCCTCCGCCCCGACCGGTACGCTCGGCCCGGTCGCTGGTCAACCGAGGTGGGCCGGGCCGATGGCCGGCCCCAAGGGAGGGACGATGGCCGAACTGCCGAGCTACGACGAACTGCCCGCCGCCCCCGAAGGGGGTCGGAGTGCGTGGGGAGTCTTCGGTGCCGACGACAACGTCGGCTTGTTCAATCTCCAGACGCCCGAACGGGTGCTCGAAGCGGCCCGACTCATCCGCAGGGGCGCCGTGTTTCCCCTGGATGCTCCCGTCGACACCTTCAACCCGCCGATCGCGGCCAGCCGGGGGGTTCCCCGCCACCGGGTCCTGCACGTGCCCGGCACCTTCGGGTTCGACGACGTGTTGGACAACTTCTTCCCTCAAGGTTCGAGCCAGTGGGATTCGTTGGGCCACGTCGGCTACGCCCCCAACATGTTCTACAACGGGGCCACCGAGGAGGACGTGGCCACCGGGCGGCGCAACACCATCGACCACTGGGCCCGACGCGGCATCGCCGGGCGAGCGGTGCTCCTGGACCTGGTGGCGACCCTCGCCGACGATGGGCGCCCGTACGATCCAGGCACCAATACGGCCTTCAGCGTCGATGACCTGGAGCTGGCCCGCAAACGGTCGGGAGTGGAATATCAGCCGGGCGATGTCCTCCTGATCCACACCGGCTTCGCGGCCTGGTTCGCCAGCCAACCTCCGGCCGAGCGATGGAAGCAGAACCGGGCCCCGTCGACGCCGGGTGTGGCTCAGGGGGAGGAGATGTGTCGGTACCTGTGGGACAGCCACGTCTCCGCCGTGGCGTCAGACACGTTCGCGGTGGAGGCGACGCCCTTCCCGGATCGTGAACGGGTGACCGGCTTCCTGCACCGGATTCTGATCGGCCAGTTTGGCATGGCCCTCGGGGAGCTGTGGTGGACCGAGAACCTGGCCGCCGACTGCGCCGCCGATGGCGTGTACGAGATGTTCTTCACCAGCGCGCCGCTCAACTCGCCCGGTGGCATCGGGTCGCCGCCGAATGCTCTGGCCATCAAATAATCGCGGCGGGCCGGTTTGTCGCGTCGTCGGCCGGCGGCGCTAACCTTCTCGTCGCTGTGCACATCTTCTTCGACTGCGATTACACCATCCTGTCGTTCGACCAGGCCCTGCGGAGTCAGACCAAAGAGGTCTTCCGCCGCCTGGTCGAAGACGGTCATCAGGTCTATCTCTGGTCGGGGGAGGGGGCCCGCTGGTCGGTGGTGCGCCGGCACGAGCTCGAGCCCTACTTGAGCGGCGTGTTCGGCAAGCCCCTCCACGATTTTGACGCCGGCCTCCAGCGGCTGCAGGTGACCCCGGTGCCCGATTTCGTCATCGACGACTATCCGGGGATCGTGCGGCACTTCGGCGGCTATCACATCCCGGAGTTCTATTCGTCTCGCAGCGACGACGACGACGAGCTCGAGGCGGTGTACCAGGTGGTCACCGAGGTGGCCGCGACCGGCCGCACCGACCATCCGCGGTGGTCGCCAGGCCAGGTGTCTCGTCCCGAGCTGGTGCAGGAGACCGACGGGTCGGGATAGGTCGGCTCCCGACCTCCGGTCGTCCGACTCCCGGCGGCCCGGGCCCGCTCACGCGCTCAGCCGCCGCACCGCCTGACCGTCGAACTCGTACTCGATGCCGGGATTCTTGAGGCCGTCGGTCTCGCCCAGACGGGTGATCCGGGCGCGCAGCGAGCCGGGCTCGATCTCGAGGAGGGCGACGGTGCCGAGACGGGTGGACCACAGATGAGGGTGGACCGGGCTGCCGGAGTTGATCTGCAGCACGCCTTCCCGCCAGTCCAGGCGCTCGAGGTGGGTGTGGCCGGTGATCATCACGTCGACCTCGGCGCCGTGCAGGTACTGGCGCCGCAGCTCCTCGATCGGTTCGTTCTCGGGCTCCATGTCGTGCACCATGGCGATCCGGAAGCCCTCGACGTCGAGCCGTTGCAGGTCGGTGACCCGCGGGTCCGGCCCGAAGAGGTCGTTGTTGCCGCGGGCGGCCACCACCGGCGCCCACTGTTCGAGCTGGTCCAACACCACCGGATGACAGATGTCGCCCGAGTGGAGGATCAGATCGACTCCGGCAAACGCCTGGCCGACCTCGGGCCACATCTCCCGGAGCGAGCCGGGCATGTGGGTATCCGAGAGAATTCCGATTCGGGTCGCCGGCGGCATCCCGGCATAGTGGCACAGGTCATCCGGTGTGCCCGTCGCGGGACCACGCCAGGAACTCATCCCGGTCCCAGCTGTTGACGATCCGGGCCACGGGGACGGCCCCTTCGACCGCCTGCTGGCAGCCCAGCTCGAGCCACTCGAGCTGCCCGGGGGCATGGGCGTCGGTGTCGATGCTGAAGAGGCACCCGTGGGCCACCGCCGACTGGAGCAACTCGAGGGGCGGGTCGCGCCGTTCCGGGCGGGAGTTGATCTCGACCGCGGTCCCGGTCCGGGCGCACGCCTCGAAGATCACGTCCGGGTCGAATCGGGATGGCTTCCGGCCGCGCCCCACCACGATGCGCCCGGTGCAGTGGCCCAGGATGTCGGTGTGGGCATTCTCGACCGCGGCCAGCATCCGCCGGGTCATGGCCGGCGGGTCCATGGCCAGCTTCGAATGCACGCTCGCCACCACCACATCGAGCCCGGCCAGCAGGTCTTCATCCTGATCCAGTGACCCGTCCTCGAGGATGTCCACCTCGATGCCGGTCAGGATTCTGAACTCTCCGCCGAACTCCCCGTTGACCTCGGCCACCACGTCCAGCTGGGCGCGAAGCCGGTCGGCATCCAGGCCGTGGGCGACGGTCAGCCGGGGGCTGTGATCGGTCAGGGCCAGGTACCGGTGGCCCAGGGCCGCCGCGGCCCGGGCCATCTCCGTGATGGGACTGCCCCCATCGGACCAATCGGAATGACTGTGGCAGTCGCCCCGGAGGACCTGGCGCAGGCGCTGGACTTCCGGAGCCACGGCGACCCGCGGATCCTGCTCGAGCTGTTGCAAGTAGGCGGGGGTGCCGCCGGCGAGGGCTTCGTCGATGACCCGGGCGGTGGTGTCGCCGACGCCCGGTATCTCGTGGAGCCGGCCGGCGGCCGCCAGGGCCGCCAGCTGCTCGGGCTCGATCGTGGCCAGCGAGCGGGCGGCGCGACGGAACGCCCGCACCTTGTAGGTTTCGGCCCGCCCTCGTTCCAGCAGGTAGGCGATCCGCTCGAGGGCGGCGATGGCCCCCGTGGGGTCGGTCGGCTCAGGCATGCGTGGCCTCCTACGACGCCGATCCGCCCGGAGCGCAGCCGATGCGGTCGACCAGCCCCCACCGCACCGCGGTATCGGCGTCGAGCCGGGTGCCGGTGAGCGCCAGCCAGGCGGCTCGCTGCGGCCCGATCCGGCGGGGGATGCTGGCTGTCCCGCCCGCCCCCGGGATCAGCCCCATGCTCACCTCGGGCAGCGACACCGTCGTGCCCTCGGCGGCCTCGACCGTGCCCGCAAACGCACTCAGCTCGATCCCGGCTCCGACGCAGGTTCCGTGGAGATGGGCGGTCACCTTGGGGCGCAGCTGGCTGATCCACCAGCCGGCGCTGCGCTGGACCCGGATGCCATGGGCCGTCGCCGGATCGGAGCGGGTGCCGAACTCGGCCAGATCGCCCCCGCTGGAAAAGTTCGGTCCGTTGCCTCGAAGGTGAATGGACGCCACCGATGGATCGTTGGCCGCCAGTTCCAGGGCGGCGACCAGTTCGTCGCGCATGCGGGCGCTGTAGGCGTTGCGTCGCTCCGGCCGGTCCAGGGTGACCCAAAGGTCGTCCCCCTGGCGATCCAGCTGCACCACCGGATCGGTCCGGGCGTCGGCTCCCCGGTTGGGCCGGGTGGCGAGCCACTCGCCATGCTCGGGGCCGCTCTGCAGGGTCGAGTAGGCCAGCGATTCCACGACCAGGGCCGCGGCCGGCTCGAGCGTCGCGCCCAGCCGCATGACCTGAGCCAGCGCCGTGGCCGCCTGCGGATTTCGCAGCACCGCCTCTTCCACCGCCCAGGTGGCCTCGCTGGCCCGGCCGTTGGCTCCGACCCACGGGCGCGGCGGCGCCGTGGCGGCGCTGATCAGGACGTCGGGTCCGGACGGTGCCACCGGCGGGTAGGGGGCCGTGCTGGTGGCTACCAGGACGCAGGGCCAGCCCACCGGCGGCTGTAATGCGCCGGCTGGCACCGGCTGGTCCAGCTCGACCAGCAGGACCGGACGTCCGACGGCGACGCCGAACTCGTCGCCGCCCCGGCCGGACCGCACCCGGTGGAGCAGGTCGACCGCTTCCTCTACGTTCAGGGGGTCGAGCACCAGGGGAGCGTATCCCGGTCGTATCCTGACCCGGCGTGCCTACTCCAATCCGATCAGCTGGCCCAATCCGATTAGGTGGCCCAGCCCGGTCCGGAGGTGGTCCCCGCTGAGGGATGGTTCGCCCTGACCGGCCTGGTGGTGCGCCAGGCCCGGATCGGCCCGGCCCGGACCGACCTCCGCCTCGAGGGTGAGCGCATCGTCATGGTCGGTCCCGGCGCCCCCCGGGAGCCGGGCGATGTCGTGGTCGAGGCCGCCGGCGGCGAGGTCCTCCCCGGCTTCCACGACCACCATCTCCACGTCCTGGCCTCGGTGGCGGCGGCCGGGTCGGTCCGGGTCGGCCCGCCGGCGGTCCGTGACCGGGCCGGGCTGCTGGCGGCCCTGAACGCGGCCGCCGCGGCCCAGCCCCGCCCGGACTGGATCCGCGCCGTCGGCTACCACCAATCGGTGGCCGGCGACCTTGATCGAGATGTCCTCGACCGGATGATCCCCGATCGCCCGGTTCGGGTCCAGCACCGCAGCGGGATCCTGTGGGTGTGCAACTCGGCCGCCCTGGCCGCCCTCGACGCCGAGCACGAGACCGCGCCCGGTGTGGAACGCGATGCCGCCGGCCGGCTCACCGGCCGGCTCTGGAGGATGGACCGCTGGCTGGGCCACCAGCTCAATCCGGCCGGCGCCCGGCTCCATCCCGGCGGCCCGGCCATGCTCTCCGACCTGGCGGGGCTGAGTCAGGCCGCCGCCGCCGTCGGGGTGACCGGCTGGACCGAAGCCACCCCGGAGCGCCCGGATGGCGACACCGGGCTGCTGCTCGAAGCGGTCGGGAGCGGGGCCGTGCGGCAGCGCCTGCATCTGATGCTGCCGGCCGGCGGCGCGGCCCGCGCCGCGGCGGCGATCGCCGGCAGCGGCGCCGAGGGGGTGACATCCGGGCCGGTGAAAATCCTTCTGGACGATCCGGACCTCCCGGCCCTGGAGGCGCTGGTGGCGACCATCGCCGGGGCCCACCGCGAGGGGAACCCGGTCGCCGTGCACTGCGTGACCCGGGTCCAGCTGGTGCTCACCCTGGCCGCCCTCGAGCTCGCCGGGGCTCGACGCGGCGATCGCATCGAGCACGGGGCCGTCGTCCCGGCCGAAACACTCCCAACCGTGGCCCGGCTCGGCCTGACCGTGGTCACCCAGCCGAACTTCGTGGCCGAACGTGGCGACGAGTACCGGTCGGAGGTGCCGGCCGACGACCTGCCCGACCTGTGGCGGGCCCGTTCGCTCGTCGACGCCGGAATTGCCGTGGCGGCCGGCACCGACGCCCCCTTCGGGTGGGCCGATCCGTGGCCGGCGATTCGGGCTGCGATCCGCCGGCGCACGCCGTCCGGCCACGTCCTGGGCGGCGATGAGACGGTCCCGACGCCGGTGGCGCTCAGCTGGTGGTGGGGGACCGGCCCCGCCCCGACGACCCGCCGGCGCCTGCGACCGGGCGACCCCGCGGACCTGGTCGTGCTGGCGGTTCCCCTGCCCGAGGCCCTGGAGGGCGACGGCCTGGTCCCGGTCCGGGCGACCGTCATCGGCGGGAGCCTGATTTACGAGGGGAAATAGCTCTACGAGGGGAAATAGGGAGCCGGGTGGCTCAGGCCGTACCGATCCACTCCAGCCGCGGCGGCCGCTCCCGCACCTCCTCGACGCGGTCGCCGGCCCGCACCACCCAGCGCCCGGCGCCGGCGGCTTCCACCGAGAGCGGCCGTAGGGGTGGGCCCGCTTCTCCGGCCGGGGCGTGAACAACGGCAACGGCCCGGCTCATGGCCAGGTCGATCAACTGGCCACCACCGTCGGCGAGGGCTCGCAGCACGGCCACCGCCCCGACCAGCCCTGTGATCGGATCGGCGATGGCGTCCCCGCAGAAGACCGGCTCCTGGCCCTCGTCCCACCCGACCAGGCCGCCCGCCACCGCGGCATCGTCCCCGAAGGCCACCCAGTCCCGGCCGGGCGGCCGCCGGCCGTGGCCGGTGATGCTCAGCCACACCTGGCCCGGGCGCGGCGGACGGTCCCTGGGTCCAAGGCCGAGTTGTTCGAGGGCGCGGGGCCGTGACGCCTCGATGACCACGTCGGCGGCGTCGAGCAGCGCCGCCGCCTCCGCCCGCCCGGCCGGGCTGCGGAAGTCCAGCCGCACGGAGGCTTGTCCGGTCCCGTGCACCCAGCGGTAGAAGGCCGGATTGGTCCGGGCCGCGTCAGGCCGGGCCCTGCTTTCGAGTTTGGTGACCCGGGCGCCGGCGGCGGCGAGGATGCGTGCCGTCACCGGCCCGGCCCAGAGTGAGGACAGGTCGACCACCCGCCAGGATCGGCTGGGGCCGACCGTCGCCGCCGTCCCCCGCCGGGTCTGGTCCCACCGGTCCGGGGGCGCTGGTCCGCCCGGGCCCGGGCCGGTTGGGACCGGGCCGGTTGGGACCGGGCCGGTTGGGACCGGGCCGGTGGGGACCGGGCCGGTTGGGACCGGGCCGGTTGGGACCGGGCCGGTTGGGAGAGGGGCCGCGGCCAGCCCGAGCAACCGGGCCTGCGTCACGAAGGCCTCGGTTGACGTCAACGCCGCGGCCGACGTGACATCCGGCCACGGATCGGCGACGTCGCCCCCCGTGAGCGCGGCCAGCAGGTCGGCGTCGTCGGGACGGGGCAGGTTGAGCGCGACCCACCCGTCGCCGGCCCGCAGCAGCCGGCAGGAACCGTTGGCGGAGATGCGGCCCTGCCGGCGCAGACCCAACAACGCCGCTCGGCCCGACAGGGCCGCCTCCCAGTCGACCCGCACCGGTCGCCCGAAGGCCCGGGTCCGGCGCTCGATCTCGCCGACCAGGCCGGCGAGGGCGGCGGGCAAGGCGAGCGGCGGCAGGACCGGGGCCCGGTCCGGCCAGCCGGTCAGCGCCATCAGACCGGAATGGGCCAGGGCCCTGACGGGATCGACAGGTCCAGCCCCGAAGGGATCGGCAGGTCTGGGCGGCACGGCCGACATACTGGCGCGCCCGCTTGGATCGGCGCGAGCCTCGCTATCCTGCCCGCGGTGGGCGCCCATTTGCACCATGATCACGCGGCGGGCACCGCGCCTGAGCACCGGCTCACCGCGGCCAGCGATCGGCGCTGGTTGTGGGCGGCCGTGGTGCTCATCGTGGCGTTCATGGTCGCTGAGGTGGCGGTGGCCGTGGCGTCCAACTCGCTGGCGCTGCTGGCCGACTCCGGCCACATGCTCGTGGATGCGGGCGCCCTCGGTCTCGCCCTCTGGGCTTTGCACCTGGCGGCCCGACCGGCCCGGGATCCCTGGACGTTCGGCTTCAAGCGGGCTGAGATCCTTTCGGCCGCCGGCAACGGCATCACCCTGCTGGTCGTCTCGTCGCTCCTCACCTTCGTATCGGTCCGGCGCCTGATCCACCCCCAATCGGTTCACGGCCTGGCCGTCCTGATCACCGCCGGCGTGGGCGTCGGGATCAACGTGGCGGCCGCCTGGGGGCTGTCGCGGGCCAATCGCTCGAGCCTCAACGTCGAGGGGGCGTTCCAGCACATCCTCTCCGATCTGTACGGGTTCCTGGCTACCGTCCTGGCGGGCGTCATCATCGTCACCACCGGCTTTGACCGGGCCGACCCCATCGCCTCGCTGGTCGTCGTGGTGCTGATGTTGCGGGCCTCGTGGGGTCTGCTCAAGGCGTCCATGCGGGTGCTGCTGGAGGCGGCTCCCGAAGCGGTCGACCTGGCGGTCATCCGCGCTCATCTGCTGGAGCCGCCCCACGTCCGGGACGTCCACGACCTCCATGTGTGGACCGTCACCTCCGATCTGCCCGCCATCTCGGCCCACGTGGTGGTCGACGACTCCTGCTTCCTCGACGGCCATGCCCCGCAGGTGCTCGACGAGCTGCAGCACTGCCTGGCGGGCCATTTCGACGTCGAGCACTCGACCTTCCAGCTCGAGCCGTCCAGCCACGCCGAGCACGAGCCCGGCACCCATCCCTGACCGCGCTCGGCGATCGTGAACATCAATCACCTGATCAGCACCTACGGGTACCTGGCGGTCTTCCTCTTCGTGGCTCTGGAGAGCCTGGGCATCCCGCTTCCCGGCGAAACCGCCCTGATCGCCGCCGGCACCTACGCCGGCCGCACCGGCAACCTGTCGCCCTGGCTGATCTTCTTGGTGGCATCGGCGGCCGCCATCATCGGCGACAACCTCGGCTACCTGATCGGCGACAAGGGCGGGTATCGACTGCTCCGCCGGTACGGCCACTACATCCGGGTCGACGAGTCCAAGATGAAGATCGGCAGGTACCTGTTCGACGAGTACGGCGGGCGGGTGGTGTTCTTCGGGCGCTTCGTGTCGATCTTGCGGACCTACGCCGCCTTTCTGGCCGGCACCAACCGCATGCGGTGGCGGCACTTCCTGGTTTGCAACGCGGCCGGCGGCATCCTCTGGTCGGCCATCTACACCTTCGCCTCCTACGCCGCCGGCAGCACCATCCACCGCTTCTCCGGTGTCGCCAACATCATCCTCGGCGTCGTGGCCGTGATCGTCATCCTGGCCACCATCCTGGTGGTGCGCCGGCAGGCCAGCCGCCTGGCCGCAGTCGCCGAGGCCGCCTACCCCGGGGAGTTGACGTGACTAGAAGAGGGTGGTCCGGCGGTCCCGCTCGTGGGCGAGCAGCCAGGCCTTGCGGTCGACGCCCCACCCGTAGCCGGTGAGGCTTCCGTCGGCGCCGACGACCCGGTGGCAGGGAACGATGATGGAGATGGGGTTACGTCCGTTGGCGGCGCCGACGGCCCGGACGGCCGCCGGCCGCCCGATGGCCAGCGCGATGTCGCGGTAGCTGGCGGTGGCCCCGAAGGGGATGGTGCAGAGGGCGGTCCACACCTCGACCTGAAACGGGCTGCCTTCCAGGTCGATCGGGACCGTGAACTCCTTGCGGTCGCCGGCGAAGTACTCGTCGAGCTGTCGCCGGGCCTTGTCGAAGGCATCCTCGTCGGCCGCCCACGCGGTGTCGGGCGGCGGGCAGCGCTGGTGGTCGGCCAGGTAGAGGCCGGTCAGCACCTCGTCGCGGCCCACCAGCCGGATGCGCCCGAGCGGCGAGTCGACGTGACGGTAGGTGGTGGTGGCGTTCATGGGGCCATACTGGACCGGCGAGCTGGCCATCCGGGCGACAGATCCGGACGGGGTGGAGAGGCTGTCCGGATCTGTCGCCCTTGCCGGCCCTCCAGCCGGTAAACCTCTGGTCATGGAAGCGTTTTCGGCGGTTGTGACCACCGGCATCTACTGCCGTCCTGGCTGCGGGGGGCGCCCACTCCCGGCCAACGTGCGGCCCTACACCCTGGCCGCGGCCGCGGAGTCGGACGGGTTCCGACCCTGCCTGCGGTGCCGGCCCTATCGATCGGCCCAGCCGTTGTTCTGGACCGGGCCCGAGCTGGTGTGCCGGGCCGTGCAGCTGATCATCGACGGGGCCCTCGACGGACACACCGAAGGCGAAGTGGCCTCGCGGCTCGGCGTCTCGAGCCGCCATCTCCGGCGGCTCTTCCTGGCCGAGCTCGGTGTCACGCCGGACGGCCTGGCCCGGTCGCGACGGGCCCACTTCGCCCGCCGGCTGCTGGACGACACCGACCTCCCGACCGTCGACGTGGCGATGGCGGCCGGGTTCGGGAGCGTGCGCCAGCTGCAGCGGGCCTGCCAGGACATTTTCCGGGCCGCACCGGGCGAGTTGCGGGCCCGCCGGCGCTCGACCGACCGACTGGCGGCCGACGGCGGCCTGGCCCTGCGCCTGCCCTACGACGGCGAGCTCGACTGGGCCGACCTGCTGGACTACCTGCGGGCCCGGGCCATACCCGGAGTTGAGCACGTCGACGGCGGGACCTACCGCCGCACCATCGTCGTCGACGGGGACCCGGGGGTGCTGGAGCTCGGGGCGGGAGGGTCGGACCACCTGATCCTGCGGGTCCATTTGCCGCACTGGCAGGACCTGATCCACGTGGTCCAGCGCGCCCGCCGCATCGCCGGACTGGACTTCGATCTCGCCCCCCCGACGACGCTCTTCTCGCCCGATCCGGTCCTGGGCCCGCTCGTGGCCGCCCGTCCCGGGGTGCGACCGCCGGGCACGTGGGACGCCTACGAGACGGGCGTGCGGGCCATCCTCGGCCAGCAGGTGTCGGTGGCGGGAGCCTCCACCCTGACCGGCCGGGTGGCGGCCCGATTCGGCGTCACCGTCCCCGGCCTCGCTCCCATGGGCCTGTCGCACACCTTCCCGGGTCCAGACGTGCTGGCGGAAGCCGACCTGTCCGGGCTGGGTCTGACCCGGGCCCGGGAGCGGGCCGTCGTGGCCTTCGCCCGGGCCGTCGCCGGCGGCGACGTGCGCCTGGACCGCAGCGTCGGCCTCGACGACCTGGTCGCCTCGCTGATCGCCGTCCCCGGGCTCGGGCCCTGGACGGCCCACTACGTCGCCCTCCGCCTCGGCGAACCCGACGCCTTCCCGGCCACCGACCTGGGCGTTCGGCGGGCCCTCCGCGCCCGTGGGTGCGGTCCGGCCGAGGCCGTGGCGGAGGGCTGGCGCCCCTGGCGAGCCCTGGCCACCGCCCAACTGTGGGCGCTCGGCCGGGCCCAAACACCCGAAGCGACGGCGACGGCAATGGCGTCAGGTCAGGCGTGAAGACCCTGCGGGTCATCGAGCGGCAGGGGCGTGGCGGGCTAGCTTTCGTGCGTGACCCTCGCCGCCTCTGACGCCATCCATCCGGCCCGCCCGCCCCGTCGGGATCAGCGGGCCCGCTGGAACGACTATCAGGACCGGGTGGCGACCCTGGAGCGCCAGTACGCGGCCATCCCGACGGGAGAGCCGGTGCGGCTGGCCAAGCGGACCTCCAATCTGTTCCGCCCGCGTCCCAAGCCGACCGCGCCCGGGCTCGACGTCCATGCGTTTGACGGCGTGATCGAGGTCGACCCGGTGGCCCGTACCGCCGACGTGCAGGGCATGACGACCTACGAGCACCTGGTCGACGCCACCCTGCCGTACGGGCTCATGCCGCTGGTGGTGCCGGAGCTCAAGACCATCACCCTGGGCGGCGCCATCACCGGGCTCGGGATCGAGAGCTCCTCCTTTCGCAATGGGATGCCCCACGAGTCGGTGCTGGAGATCGACATCCTCACGGGCGACGGCCGGGTCGTCACCGCCAGTCGGGCCGGCGAGCATGCCGGCCTGTTCTTCGGGTTCCCGAACTCCTACGGGACGCTCGGCTACGCCCTCCGGGCCCGGATCGAGCTGGAGCCGGTGCGCCCCTATGTCCACCTTCGCCACGTGCCCTTCACGAATATCGAGCGGCTGGCCGCCACCCTGGCGGCGGTCTGCGCCTCCCGGTCCTATGAGGGGGAGGGGGTCGACTTCATCGACGGCACCGTCTTTTCCCCGGACGAGTGCTATCTGACGCTGGGCTCCTGGACCGATGCCGCTCCGGCGGTCAGCGACTACACCCGGGACCGCATCTACTACCGCTCCATCCAGTCCCGGCGGGAGGACTGGCTCACGGTGCGGGGCTACCTGTGGCGCTGGGACACCGACTGGTTCTGGTGCTCCCGGGCCTTTGGCATGCAGCGACCGTGGATCCGCCGTCTGGTGGGGACCAGCCCGGCCGGCCCGCGCCTGTTGCGAAGCGACGTGTACTGGCGGATCCTGGCCTTCGAGGAGCGCTACCACGCCAAGGCGACGGTCGATCGCTGGCTGGGCCGGCCGCGCCGGGAGAACGTCATTCAGGACGTCGAGCTGCCCATCGATCGGTTGCCGGACTTCGTCGCGGCTTTCCAGCGCCACGTCCCCATCTCGCCGTTCTGGCTCTGCCCGATCCGCCAGCGCCACGCCACGGCTACGTGGGAGCTCTACCGGCTCGATCCCTCCACCCTCTATGTCAACGTCGGGTTCTGGTCGAGCGTCCCGCTGGAGCCCGGGATGGACGTTGACTACCACAACCGCTGGGTGGAGGACGAAGTCGACCGGCTGGGCGGTCGAAAGTCGCTGTACTCGACGGTGCACTATCCCGAAGACCGGTTCTGGGCCCTGTACAACGGTCCCGTGTACCGGGAGCTCAAACGCCGCTACGACCCCGGTGGACGTTTGCTGGACTTGTACCAAAAGTGCACGGCGTAACTACCACCGACCCAACCGGCCCTCTCGGCACCCCCCACCGCCCATCAGACAAGGAGACACGGATGCCCGCTCGTTCGCAGATCGCACCCGCATTGGCCGGGATCGTGCCGCCCGGACGTCCGATCCGCATCGAGGCTTACGACGGGAGCACCTCGGGGCCGGCGGACCCGGTCACCCGGATCATCGTCCGGGACCCGAGGGCGCTGCGGTACATCGCGACTGCCCCCAGCGATCTGGGCCTGGCCCGGGCCTACGTGTCCGGCAGCCTGGACGTCGAAGGCGAGCTTTACGCCGCCCTGGAGCTGCTCGCCCGCGAGGAGCTCGGGGCGGTGACCTGGTCGGAGCGCGTCCAGGTGCTGCGCCAGCTCGGGCCCTGGATCCTGCGGCCCCTGGCGCCGCCGCCGGAGGAGCGGCGTCCCGGCTTCTGGTGGGGCTGGCGTCACTCGCTGGGGCGCGATTCGAGGGCCATCAGCCACCACTACGACGTGTCCAACCAGTTCTACGGGTGGATCCTCGGACCGACGATGGCGTACACGTGCGCGGTCTATCCCGATGAGGGCGCATCGCTCGACGAGGCCCAGGAGGAGAAGGTCGATCTGGTGTGCCGCAAGCTCGACCTGCAGCCCGGGCAGCGGCTGCTCGACGTCGGCTGCGGCTGGGGGACGATGGTGCTGCACGCCGCCGCCGAGTACGGAGTGCGCGTCATCGGGGTGACCCTTTCCCGCCAGCAGGCCGAGTGGGGCCAGAAGCGCATCGCCGAGCTGGGGCTCACGGAGCTGGCCGAGATCCGCCACGACGACTATCGCAACATCAGCGAGAGCAATTTCGACGCGGTGAGCAGCATCGGGCTCACCGAGCACATCGGGGCCAAGAACCTGGCCGGCTACGCCGGCTTCCTGGCCGGCAAGCTGCGACCGCAAGGTCGTTTGCTCAATCACTGCATCACCCGGCCGGTCACGACCGCGCCCCCGAAAGCGGGCGGGTTCATCAACCGCTACGTCTTCCCCGACGGTGAGCTGGAGGGGGTCGGCACCATCGTTTCGGTCCTCCAGGACCACGGCCTGGAGATTCGCCACGAGGAAAACTTCCGGGAGCACTACGCCCGCACGTGCGCGGCATGGGGCGCCAATCTCGAAGACCACTGGGACGAGGCCGTGGCCGAGGTGGGGGAGGGGCGGGCCCGGGTCTGGCGTCTGTACCTGGCGGCGTCGCGCTGGGGCTTCGCTCAACGCCGCATCGAGCTGCATCAGGTGCTGGCGGTGCGCACCGATCGAGGCCTGTCCGGGATGCCGCTCGAGCGGTCCACCTTTGCCCGGACCATCCCGGATCGGGGTTGGCCATTGGAGCGAGCCGGGAGCGGGGCTGGCGGTGCGCCCGCGCCCCGGTAAGCCCCGGTGAGCCCCGGTGAGCCCCGGGGCGTCAGCCGGTCTTGACGATCAGGACCGCACTGTCGGCTGCGTGCGCCACCGAGTTGGGCACGGAACCGAGCACCCGGCGGGCGCCCCGCATGCCTTTGCTTCCGACCACGATCAGGTCGGCGCCGATCGACCGGGCCGTCTCCACGATGGCGTCCGCGGCGGCACCGGGCGCGGCGTGGGCGCCGGTCGTGAGGCCGGCGCCCCAGGCGTCGACGGCCTTCTGGGAGACCTGTTTGGCCGCCTCGGTGCGCAGGCCTTCGCCGGCGCCGAGATCGCCCAGACCGGCCCCGGATGCACTGCCCATACCCGGCGCCGACGCCCGGTAGGCGGTGACCACATGGAGCTCGGCGCCGAGCTGCCGAGCGAGTTCGGCCGCCGCTTGCACCGCCTGGTTGGCCGTAGCGGAACCGTCGGTTCCGACCAGGATGCGGGAATAGGTCATGTTCTCCCCCTTCTGCTGTCCGGCCCTTCTGCTGTTTGGCGCCGCGGCCCACGGCGCCTCACTCAGCTCGCCGGTTCGACGCCGATGCGCCGGCGGGTGATCAGGGTGGGGTCCGGCCAACGGACATCCCTGACCCAGCGGAGCTTCTCCATCACCTTGATCAGCACCGCGCTGCTGTCGATTTCCATGAACCGCACCCCGTGACGGGCGGAGGTGGGGTCGGCATGGTGGAAGTTGTGCCACGACTCGCCCATGGACGGCAAAGCCAGCCACCAGACGTTCTGGCTGCGGTCCTTCGTCTTAAAGGGCCGCCGGCCTTTGATGTGACAGACCGAGTTGATGGAAAAGGTCACGTGGTGGAGCAGGGCGATCCGCACCAGGCTCCCCCAGAAGAAAGCCGTGAGGGCACCCCACCACGACCAGGTCCAGAGCCCGCCGATAAGGGGCGGGATCAAGAGGGAGATCGCCACCCACAGCGGAAACGTCCGTGACACCCAGCGGATGACCCGGTCCGCCACCAGCTCCGGGGCATAACGACGCTCCGAGGTCTTCTCCCAGTCGAACAACCAGCCCACGTGAGAGTAGAAGAAGCCCTTGGCCACGGCATAGGCGTTGGTGCCATAACGCCAGGGCGAGTGCGGGTCGCCATCCCGATCGGAGAAGCGGTGATGCTTGCGGTGGTCTGCAACCCACTGAATGACGGGTCCCTGAATGGCCAGGCTGCCCGCGACGGCCAGCATCACCCGCAGCCACCGTTGGGCCCGGAAGGCCCGATGGGTGAAGTAGCGATGGAAGCCGACCGTGATCCCGTGCCCGGCGACGAGGTACATCACGACCGCGATGGCGGTGTCCTGCCAGGTCAGAAATCCGGTAATCCAGAGCAGGGGCACGGCGACGACGAGGGCGAGGAAGGGCACGATGATGAACAGGGCCAGGACCACCTGCTCGTACCCTTTCTTGTACTCAACCGGATCGCCGAGCTCGAAAGGCTCGACCGTCTCGGCAGAAGCAGGGGGATCGACCAGCGCCTCGGTGGTGGACAAATGCGACCTCGTCTCTCGGTCAAGCGGCCATCGGACACCAGCAGCAGCCTTGTCGGCTGAGTCTGGCACGTCCCGGACCCTGATGTCGATCATACGGATATGGTGCTACCCGATGTCCGGCCTGCCCTCACCCACTCCCGCGGTCTCGAGGGCCAGGATCACCCCCCGCGCCGCGGCCGCGCTGCTGGCCGAACGGAGCCCGGTGATCGCCAAGCTCATCGAGCTCGCCGGGCCCATTCAGCTGCGGCCGGCCCAGGAGAGCCACTTCGGTTTCCTGGTGCGGGCCATCACCTATCAGCAGTTGGCCGGCGCCGCCGCCGCGGCCATCCACGGCCGGCTGGTGGCCGCCCTCGACGGCCGGGTCGAGCCAGAGGCCCTGCTGCTGCTCCCGGACGAGACGCTGCGATCGGTGGGCCTGTCCGCCGCCAAAGTGCTCTCGTTGCGGGATCTGGCCTCCAAGTCCCTGGATGGCACGGTGGTGCTCGACCCGAGGAAGCTCCGCCGGGAGTCCGACCTGGAGGTCATCACCCGGGTGACTGCGGTTCGGGGCATCGGCGAGTGGACCGCCCATATGTTTCTGATCTTCCAGCTGCGCCGCCTGGACGTGTGGCCGACCGGCGATCTGGGCGTGCGCCGCGGCTACGGGCTGGCCTGGGGGGTACCGACGCCGACTGCCAAGCAGCTGGGCCCGCTCGGTGACGAGCTGCGCCCCTATCGCACCGTCGCGGCCTGGTATTGCTGGCGGGCCACCGAGATCTATGCGGGGGCTGCTGCCAGCGCCGTTACCCGGTGAAAAAGACGCTGCTGGTGGTGCACCACACCGTCTCGCCGGCCATGCACGCCTTGCACCTGGCCGTGATGGAAGGCGCCCACGACCCGTCAATCACCGGCGTCGAGGTGGTCGTCCGGCCGGCGCTCACGGCCGGCGCGGTGGATGTCCTGGCAGCCGACGGCTACCTGCTCGGGAGCCCGGTCAACCTCGGCTATCTCTCCGGCGCCCTCAAGCACTTCTTCGACCAGATCTATTACCCCTGCCTCGAGGCGACCCGGCGGCGGCCCTTTGGCGTGTACCTGCACGCCAACAACGACGCCACGGGCGCCCTCCGCGCCCTCGACGCCATCGTGACCGGATTGGAGTGGCAGGCGGCCCAGGCCCCGCTGGTCGTCACCGGTGATCCTGGGCCGGGCGAGCTGGACGCGGCCCGGGAGCTCGGGGGCGCCATGGCGGCCGGTCTCACCCTCTAGCGATCTCCGGTCACCTGGCTACACTGCACGCAATTCAGCGATAGAGGGAGGGCGTCCATGAAGACGCGAGCCGCGATCCTGTGGGAGGTCGGCAAGGACTGGAGCGTCGAGGAGATAGATCTCGATCCTCCGAAAAAGGGCGAGGTGCTGGTGCGGCTGGTCGGTTCGGGGCTGTGCCACTCGGACGAGCATCTGCTGACGGGTGACCTGCCGTTCCCGTTGCCGATCATCGGCGGCCACGAAGGCGCCGGCGTGGTCGAGGAAGTCGGCCCCGAGGTGGACTGGCTGACGCCCGGTGACCCGGTCATCTTCGGCTTCGTCCCGGCCTGCGGGCGCTGCGCCATGTGCGCCACCGGCCACAGCAATCTCTGCGATCTCGGCGCCCATCTGGCCTCGGGCCGCCAGATCAGCGATCAGACCGCCCGCCACCATGCGAACGGGACGGACCTCGGCCTCATGTGCCTGCTCGGGACCTTCTCGGAGCGCACGGTGGTCAACGAGGCCAGCTGCATCAAAGTGGAGCCGGACGTCAACCTGGAGAAGGCCTGCCTGCTCGGTTGCGGCGTGGTCACGGGATGGGGCTCTGCGGTCTACGCCGCCGGAGTCGGTCCCGGCGATGACGTGGCCGTCGTCGGGATCGGCGGCATCGGCATCAACGCCATCCAGGGGGCCAAGCTGGCCGGGGCCCACCGCATCTTCGCCATCGACCCGGTGCCGTTCAAGCAGGAGCAGGCCCGGGCGTTTGGAGCCACCCACACGGCTGCCTCCCTGGAGGAGGCCCAGTCCCTCATCAGCGACGTCACCTGGGGCCGCATGGCCAACAAGGTGATCATGACCATGGGCGTGGGCGACGGTCAGGAGATCGGGGCCGCCCTGGCGGTCACGGCCAAGCTCGGCCGGGTGGTCATCACCAACATCCATCCGGCCCTCGAGAACCAGGTCAGCATGAACGGGTTCGATCTGACCTCGATGGAGAAGCAGGTCGTCGGTTCGCTCTTCGGGTCGGCCAACATGCGCTCCGACATCCCGCGTCTGCTCCAGCTGTACGCCGATGGCCAGCTGAAGCTGGACGAGGTGGTGACCCGTACCTACCATCTCGATGAGATCAACCAGGGCTACCAGGACATGCGCGACGCCCGCAACCTTCGCGGCGTCATCACCTTCTAGCTGACCCTTGCGTTGCGGTGGCGCGGCTCCCGGGCCGCGCCACCGCCGCGTCTGCTGTCAGTCGAACACCGGGCTGCGGTCGCGGCCCCGCTTCAACTCGAAGAAGCCGTCGGTGCCCATCACCAGCACCACGCCGTCCCACAGCCGGCCGGCCGCCTCGCCCCGAGGGATGGGGGTGACCACCGGGCCGAAGATGGCGTTGCCGTTGACGCTGATGACCGGCGTCCCGACGTCCTTGCCCACCTGGTCCATGCCCTTGTCGTGGGAGACTTTGATGGCGTCGTCGTAGTCGGTCGAGTCCACGGCGTCGGCGAGCGACGCCGGCAGGCCGACGTCGGTCAGAGCGGCGGCAATGGTGTCCCGGTCGCGCGGCTGCTTCTCGTTGTGGAAGCGGGTTCCGAGCGCGGTGTAGAGCGGGCCGAGCACGGACTCGCCGTGCGCCTGGGCCGCCGCCATGCAAACCCGCACCGGTCCCCACGCCTGCTTCATGCGCTCCTTGTAGCCCTCTGGCAGGTCGTCGCGGTCGGAGTTGAGCACGGCCAGGGACATGACGTGCCAGGTGACGTCGACGGGACGCACCTTTTCCACCTCGAGGATCCACCGGGACGTGATCCAGGCCCACGGACACAACGGATCGAACCAGAAATCGGCGGCATCCCTGGACGGGGCCGCGTCAGTCATCGTTTGGGAGTCACTCATCACCAACGGCAACCCCGGGGTCCGGCGCGATCTTCCCGAGCTCCGACCCGCCGGCGCCACCGGCCGCCACCTGAGGCGAGGTGGTGGTCGGCAGGCGGGGCGCGACCGCCAGGGCGAGGAGGCCGACCGCCGCCGCGATCGCGAACGCCAGCCCCAGGCCGAGCCGGGCCGGACCGCCGTGCTGGTGGACGATGGCGACCGCGGCCCCGGCCGCGCCGGTGCCGAGGGCCGTGCCGAGCACATCACAGAGTTGCACCGACGCGCTCACCCGGCCCTCGTTGCCGGACCGGGCCCACCCGAGGGCGGTCAGGCTGATCGGCGCGTAGGCGAGCCCGATGCCGAAGCCGGCCACCGTCCAGGCCACCAGGGCCATCCACGCCGGCACCGCCGGCCACAGGAGGCTCACCATCCCGGCCAGGCCGGCGAGGACAAAAGCCAGACCGGCCGCCACCAGGATCCGCGGCGTCCGGCGCTGGATGGCCCGGGCCTGGACCCAGGAGCCGGCCGTCCAGGCGACGGTCGAAACCGTCAGAGTCACGCCCGCGTACGTGGGAGTGGAGTGACGGATCGAGGTCAGGGTGAGCGGCACGTAGGCGTCGCCGGCGAAGAAGGTGAAGGTCAGCAGACCCCGGATCAACACCGTGGCCGGCAAGCCGGATCGGGCCCGAAGCGTCCCGGGCGGGGTCAGGCGCCGCAGGGCGGGGATGGCCAGCACGGCGCCGGCGCCGATCAGAACGGGGGAGAGTACGGGCTCGGCCACTGTCAATCCGCCGAGCAGCATTCCGGCTCCGGAAGCAACCAGCAGCGCGGACGGGAGAGCGATCGGCGCCGGGTCGCCACCGACGGGCCGGGGGACCTGCGCCACCGACGGCATGATCACCGCGCCACAGCCGACGACCAGCGGTAGCAAACCCAGGAACACCCACTGCCAACCGATGTGGACCGCCACCTGGGCCGCCACCGCCGGCCCGACCAGGCCCGGGATTACCCACGCGGTGGAGAGGGTGGCGAACATCCTGGGCCGCAATCGCTCCGGATAGGCCCGCCCGATGGCCACGTAGGCGGCGGCCGGCACGGCGCCTGCTCCGAAGCCCTGGACCACCCGGCCGGCCACGAGGACCGGCATGTTGGCGGCGGTGCCGGCGATGACGAGGCCGCCGCCAAAGATCAGCAGCCCCCCGACGAGCGGGAGCCCAACGCCCCGATTGTCGGACACGGCTCCGCTGACCACGATGCCCACCAGGCTGGCGAGGAAGAAGGCGCTGAAGACCCAGCCGTAGAGGCGCAGGTCGCCGAGGTGGCGGCTGACCACGGGGAGGATGGTCGCCACCGACAGGCTCTCGAAGGCCACGACGGTGACGGTCAGGGCCAGGCCGGCGGTCAAGCGGCGCACACCGGGCGACCACACGCCCGTGATGGCCCCGTCAGTCGTCACCCGGCGAGTTTCGCGACCATCGGGCCGCCCCGCATCTCCAATCGCCCGGCGACCACCGGGGTCTTGTCCTCCGGCGCCGTAAACGTCATGATGGGGCCGGGACTCCAGTTCCGCTCTCGCACGTTTCGGGCGTGCCTGCTCGCCGGCCGCGCCGGCCCGGCTTTCCCGAATGCGAGGAGGTTCTTGATGTCTCGTTCTGTCGATCTCTTCATCGACGCCGACCTGCCGCTCGACGAGTTGGCGGGCGCTGTCGGCCGGCAGGTCGGCTCGCCGCTCGCCCTCGAGCCCGACGGGCGCTGCTGGCGTCTCACCGACGGCGAAGTGCACGCCGTCCTGGCCGAAAACAGGTACCGCGACGACGGCGACCTGTCATTGAGCCGCTACCGGTTCGCCCTGTCCGCCCGCTTGCCCAACGACGTGCGGCCCCACGACACCGCCGAGGCGAGTTTGCTGCGCCGGGTCGCCCAGCAGATCCAGCGCGGTCCCGGCTGGCCCGTGCTCCTGGTTCACGACCTGCAGTACCGCGACCGGCTGGTCGGCGCCGGCCCGGGTTCGGGCCGGGGCGCCGGCGAAGGAAGCGGCCCGCCGGGCGAGGGTGCGTCGGCCGGTGCCGAGGAGGACGACGGTGCTCGCGCCTAGGGGCCGGCCGGACCCCTCGCTGGCGCCGGTCGAGGGCCGGGCGGCCGGGGCCGGGGCGGTCCGGTGCGATCGGGATCACGGCCCGATCGGGGGGACCTTCGACGAAACGGCCCGGCGCCTGACCCATGAGGAGCTCGCGGTGGCCTTGCAGCTGGCGTCCGAAGGCCACGATGTCCGGTCGCTGGCGGCCCGCCGGGGACGGGGCCGGACGCCCGATCTTCTGGTGTGTGGGGCGCCGGTAGAGGTGAAATCCTGGCTCGGTGCGGAGGAGCGGGGAAGGCCCCCGGGGGCCCGCTCGGTGGTCAACAAGCTGATCCAGGCGGAGGGCCAGGCCCCGGTGGTGGTCCTCAACGGGCGCGGCACGGGACTGAGCGCGGCCGCGGTAGAGGCGGGGATGCGGATCTACTCCACGTTGCCCCGGCGGGCCAACGTGGCCGCCGTCCGGGTCCTCGGCGACACCTTCGACCTGGCCTGGGCTCGTCAGGCCTCGCTCCGGCGCGATCGGCCCGGACCGGCCGACCGGGACCGATGGCCCCGACCCCAACCGGGGATGAGCGTGTAGCCGAGCAGCCCCGCCGCAAAGGGCGCCCGGTGCGCGAAGCTGCCGTTGTGAGTGGGCCCGGTACGGATCCGGATGTGGGCGCCGCTGGCGCGCCCGGTTCGTGGCAGGAATCCGTCGCTGCCCTCCTCCCCGAAGCGGATGCCGGTACCGACGCCGCGGCCTTCGCGGCCCGGGTGCCCGCCAGCTACAAGGAGCGGACGCCGCCCGCAGAGGCGACCGCCGATATGGCCGAGCTGTCCGCCCTGGCCGACACATCTCGCCCCGTCGACGATGAGGAGTGGGCGCGATCGGCCTTTGGCGGCCATCACCGGCTGGCGGTGCGTCCGGCCCCGGATGGCGATGAAAGCACCTTTCGCATTCGGCGCTACGGCGAGCACGGGATCGAGCTGACCCGGTTCTTGCCCGTCCTCGAGAGCTTTGGTCTGGTCGTGGTGGAGTCGGTGCCGCTCCTGGTCGGCCCGGGTCCTGACGGACAACCGCCGGTCCACATCGACGACGTCGGCGTCCGCCTCGACGCGCCCCACGGGCCCGAGGCCCTGAGATTCGTTCCCCGGATCCACGGCCCCCGTCTCGTCGCCGCCCTCGAGGCGGTCGCCAGGGGCGAGAACGAGGTGGATTCCCTCAACCGCCTAGTGACCGCCGCGGGTCTGGACTGGCGTCAGGTGACGGTGCTGCGCGCGTACCTTCGCTACCGGCTGCAGGGTCCGACGTCCTACTCCGCCTCGGAGCTCGCCGATCCGCTGGTGGCCTTCCCCGATGTGGCCCGGAGCTTGATCGGGTACTTCGAAGCTCGCTTCGGGCCGGACCAGGACTCCGGCCGCATCACCTCGTCGGGACGGGTGCTGCCGGACGAGGTGGCGCGCCAAAAGGCGGTCGCCGCCGCCGACACCATCGAGCGGGCCCGTTGCACGGCCGAGCTCGATCTGGTGCCGGAACTCCAGCAGGATCAGGTCCTGCGCGGCTATCTGCGGCTCATCGACGCCACCTGGCGCACCAACTACTTCCAGGTCGACGCCGCCGGTCGCCACCGGCCGGCGCTGACCCTCAAGCTGGACAGTGCCCGGGTGCCCGACCTTCCCGCCCCGCGCCCGAAGGTCGAGGCTTTCGTCCACGGGCCGACGGTCGAGGGCGTCCACCTGCGAGCCGGACTGATCGCCCGGGGTGGGTTGCGCTGGAGCGAGCGGCCGCACGACTTCCGCACCGAAGTGCTCGACCTGGCCTTCGCCCAGGTCAAAAAGAACGCCATCATCGTTCCGACGGGGGCCAAGGGCGGGTTCGTCTGCCGGCGGCCCGGCCTCCCGGCAGAAGTGGCGGCCTACACCCGGGAGGAGGTGCAGGCGTCCTACGAGGCCTTCATTCGGGCCCTCCTGGACATCACTGACAACCTGGTCGGCGGCGCCGTCGTCCATCCGCCCGGGGTGGTGGCGTGGGACGGGCCCGACCCGTATCTGGTCGTCGCCGCCGATAAGGGGACGGCCTCCTTCTCCGACGTGGCCAACGCCCTGGCTGACGAGTACCGGTTCTGGCTGGGCGACGCCTTCGCGTCCGGAGGGTCGCGCGGCTACGACCACAAGGCGATGGGAATCACGGCCCGGGGCGCCTGGGTCGCGGTCCGCCGCCACTTCCGCCAGTTGGGAATCGACGTGCAGACGGAACCGATCCGGGTGGCGGGCGTCGGCGACATGTCCGGTGATGTGTTCGGGAACGGAATGCTGCAGAGCCGAACCATCCGCCTGGTGGCGGCGTTCGATCACCGTGACATCTTCCTCGACCCTGACCCCGACCCGTCGACGTCGTTCGCCGAGAGAGCCCGGCTGGCCGCCCGGCCGCATTCGAGTTGGGCCGACTACCGCCAGGAGCTCATCTCCGCTGGCGGAGGGGTCTGGCCCCGCCACGCCAAGACGGTCCCGCTCAGCTCGACCGCGCAGCGCGCCCTCGGCGTCACGGCCGGGTCGCTCACCCCGCCGGAGGTCGTCGCCGCCATCCTCGCCGCGCCGGTCGATCTCCTGTGGTTCGGCGGGATCGGCACGTTCGTCAAAGCGCCCGACGAGCCGGACAGCGCGGTGGGCGATCATGCCAACGACGCGGTTCGCATCACCTCCGACCAGCTCCGGGCCCGGGTGGTGGCGGAAGGCGGCAACCTCGGCGTGACCGAACAAGGCCGAATCCGCTACTCCCGCCGGGGTGGACGCATCAACACCGATTTCATCGACAATGCGGCGGGGGTGGCGACGTCCGACCGTGAGGTCAACTGCAAGATCCTCCTGGCCCTGGCGATAGAGGAGGGCCGGCTCGATCCCGGCGAGCGTGACGACTACCTGGCCCGCTCAGAAAACGAGGTGGCGGCCGCGGTGCTGCGCCAGGTCGACCACAGCGTCGTCGCTTTGACCCGGGCCGTCCCCGACAGCGCCCGGCAGTTCGACGCCTACGTCGCCCTGCTCAACACCCTGGAGGAGGCCGGACGCCTCGATCGCGCCGTGGAGAGCCTGCCATCCCCCGACGAGCTCAAGGTCCGGAGGGAGGCCGGCGCCGGCTTCATCCGGCCTGAGCTGGCCGTGCTCCTCGCCTACGCCAAGTCCGACGTGGTGGCCGCCATCGAAGCGTCGCCCCTGGTCGGCGATCCCACCCTGGCGGACGCGGTCATCCCGTACTTTCCGGCTGCCCTCCGGGAGGCGTTCGAGGACCTGATCCCGCGGCACCGGCTGTACCCGCAGCTGGTCGCCACCGACGTGGGTGGCGAGCTGATCGACCAGCTCGGGATGGTCTGGGCCCACGAGACCGCCGCCGAGCTCGGACGGGACGTGGCAGAGGTGGCCGGTGCCTTCTGGGCCGCCCGGGAGGTGATAGGAGCGGGCGAGCAGTGGGCCGATCTGGAGCAACGATCGGCGGTGTTGTCGGCGGACGCCGAAGCGGCCCTGCAAGCCACCGTCAGCGACGCCGTCATCAAGTTGGCCCGGGCCTATCTGACCAGCGGCGAAGCGATGCCGCTCGGTCCCCTCATCGCCCGCGACGTCCCGCTCGCCGACCAGATGGTGGCCGCCGGCGCCGGCGAGGCGACCAAGACCGAGGAAGACGCCCTGGTCGCGCTGGGCGTGCCGCCGGAGGTGGCCCACCGGTTCGTGTTGGCGGCGGCCCGCGCCGATATCGGTGCGGCCGGCCCGGTGGCGCGCCGGACGGGCCGTCCGGTGGCCGAGGCCGTGGAAGCCATCGAGCTGGTCGGGCGGGCCGCCGCCGTGGATCGGCTGGGGGAAGCCGTCAGCCGGGCTCTCGCCGCGGTCCCCGCCCCGAGCCGGCTGACGGCCTGGGAGGGCCGGGCGCTGCTCGACGACATCCGCGCCTGGCAGCAGGCGGCCGCCGTCGCCGCGCTGGCCCAGCCGCTCTCGGTCCCTGCTGCCGTGGCCGCGTGGGAGACGGCCCACGATCGGGAGCTGGCGCCGCGCCGCGCTGCTCACCGGGACGTTGCCGCCGGACGGCCCGGACCCCCTGGCCGTGACCGCGCTGGCCCTGCGGCGCCTTCAGCTCGCCCTCTGACCCGCGAGCGGGCCGACCATCAGCCCGCGGTCAGGTCGCTGGACGCCGGTTCCGCCGAGGGGGTGGCCGGCTCCGACTCGCCTGTCCCGGTCCCGGGGTGACCCCGCGATTCGTCGGCGCCATTCGAATGCGGGTGGGCGATCCGGTCCATCGCGGTCAGCGGGCCGCTCCCGCCCGGTTCCGCGACCAGCGCACCGAGCCTTGACCAGGCTGCCTCGATGGCGTCGAGACGGGCCGGGGCGCTCTGGCGCAGCCGGGCCGCCACCCCGGCGACGAGCACGTTGGCAAGCGCGATGCCGCCGGTCACGCTGTCGAAGGGCCCCACCCCGTGGGCCGAGATGAAAAACGTCTCGGAGGCGCTGGCCCCGAGCGGTGACAGCGGGCTGTCCGTGATGGCCATGACGGCCGCCCCTTGGTCGGCGGCCCATTTCGTCAGGCCGACCACGGAACGCTCGTAACGCCGGACGTCGATGCTGATCAGGTTGTCCATGGGCTCGAGTGCGGCGAGGGACCGGCTGATGGTGACCTCGGAGCCCTCCAGCAGCGTCACGCCCCCTCGCAGCTGGCTGAGCAGGCTGGCCAGCACCATGCCGATGGGCGCCGTCATCTCGGCCGACAGCACCCAGATCTGGCGGTGGCGGTCGGCCAGCCGGGCGATGGAATGCTCCAGCGCCGAGGTGCTGATCCCGTGCAGGGTCCGGAGCACGTTGTCCTGCTCGGCCGCCTGGACCCGGGCCAGGAAGTCGGACGGCAGCCGCTGGCGAATCCGGTCCCGGGCCGGGCCGAGCTGTCGGGCCAGCTCCGATTGGACGTCAGCCTGGAGGCCGACAAAACCGTCGTAGCCGAGTTTCACCGCCAGCCGCACCACCGACGGCCCGCTCGTCCCGGCCCGTTGGGCCACCTGGGCGACCGTGCCGAAGGCAATTACCTGCGGTTCGCGAGCGAGCACTTCCGCGATCTTCCGTTCGGTTGACGTCAGGCGCTCAGCCTGAGCCATGATCCTCTCGACCACGCCCATTCCGTCCGGCAGCATACGACGCCGGTTGCCGGCGGCCCGGCTGCGCCTGATCCGGTCAGGTGGTCTTCAGGTCCAGCCCCAGCGAACGCAACTGCTCGGCCGGGCGGTGGTAGCCGCGCACCAGGTGATGAACGCCCCGCAGCAACGATGGTCCTTCTGCCGCCGCCGCGGCGATGACGCTCGAGAAGCCGGCGCGCACATCGGGAATCTCGACCTCGGCGCCGCGGAGCTTCGACACCCCCCGGACCACGGCGGAGTGCAGATTGCTGGTCTCGTGGAAACGGCACGCCGGGCCGCCGAGACAGGTAGCGAACAGCTCGATCTCCCCGCCCATCTGCTGCAGGGCGGGCACGTACACGAATCGGTCCTCGTACACGGTTTCATGCAGCACCGACATGCCTTCGGCCTGGGTGAAGAGGACCATCAGGGGGGTCTGCCAGTCCGTCATGAAACCGGGGTGGACCTCGGTCTGCACCGCCGCGGCCCGCAGCCCGTCCGGCGCCCACGCCGTCATGCCCTGATCGTCGACGTCCACCTGAGCGCCCATGCGCACCAGCGTGGTTATGGCGGTCACCAGCCGATCCTGGCCGCAGCCGATCACCCGGACCTGGCCCCGCGTCAACAGGCCGGCCACCAGGTAGCTGAACGCCTCGTTGCGGTCGCCCTGCAGCCGGGTGCGGGCGCCGCGAAGCTCCGGGACACCCTCGATCACGATCCGCCGGTCGGGGCGCAGCTCGATCTGGGCGCCCATGCGCTGCAGGAACAACGCCAGCTCGAGGACCTCCGGCTCCGTCGCTGCCCCCCGGATCACGGACTTGCCCTCGGCTAGTGCCGCCGACAGCAAGGCCGACTCGGTGGCGCCGACACTCGGGTACGGGAGCTCGATGATCGCCCCCTTCAGCCGGGTGCACTTGGCCATGATCCCGTTGTCGGTGACCTCGACCTCCGCGCCGAGGGCCCGGAGGGCATCCACATGGAAGTTGACCGGCCGGCTGCCGAGCTGATCCCCGCCCACGCGGGGCACGAAGGCCTCGCCGGTGAGGTGCAGGAGCGGGCCGAGCAGCAGGACGGGGATCCGGTTGAGTCCGCTGAAGGACAGCGGCACCGTGGGGAGCACCTCGGTCGGGGGGGTGACGGTGATCGAGTTTCCGGTCCGTTCGACGCCGGCTCCGATGGCGGTGAGGATACGGGCGGTGATGTCGACGTCGCCGACCTCGGGGACGTTGGTGATGACGCTCGGTCCGTGGCCGAGAATGGCCGCCACCATGTGTTTGGTAACGGCGTTCTTCGATCCGTGCACCTCCACCTCACCACGAAGAGGACCGGAGGGTTCGATCAGCCAGGCGTCCGACACGTGAAGCCAGGGTAGCGGGCCGCCCAGTGCGCTCCAGCCATACCCTCCGGCCTGCGACGCCGCGCCCTGGGGGGCGGTGCCGGCAGGCGGGGGCGGAGGTGCCGGCGGGCGGACCGAGGTGCCGGCAGGCGGGCCGAGGCGCCGGCAGGCGGGGGCCGAGGTGCCGGCAGGGGGGGCGGAGGTGCCGGCGGGCGGGCCGAGGTGCCGGCGGAGGCAGCCCTTCGACGGCTCTCGCACCGAGTCGCAGGCGCCCCGGGACAGCGACGGCGCAACTACAGCACGGCTCGGGGTCGTGGACCCGGATCGAGCCCGGCTCCAGGGGCCGGGCTGCCCGCTCGGCCTGCGACTCCAAGCGACACCCATCGAACAGACGCCGGACCCAGCCGGCCCGCCGGGCAGGTCGCGGGCGAGACCCGATCTGCGACGCCCCGCCCACTGCGACCGGCCGAGGACATGGAAAGCCCGAGCAGCCCCCAGCCGATGCCCCGAATAGTGTGCAGTAGCACGTCCAGTCCCGCCGCTCCCACCGTCACGACCCTCGCCCGCCAACCCACCCCCCCTACCACCGCCCCGGGCGCCCTGATCACCGTCAACGGGGGCCCGAACGCCACCGCCAACATCCCCGGCCCGCACAACGACAGCGCCGATTTCTACGGGATCTTCCTCGCCCTGGCCGTCATCGTGATTGCCATCGCCATCACCCGGGTGGTCTTCGGCTGGCGGGGCGGATCCAGGCGGGCCAGCCGGCGAGGCGGCTCCGGTCCAGCCGAGGCTTCTGCCGAGACCGACCCGGCCGGTCGACCGCCCCAGGGCGAAGCCAGGACCCGTGGGAGCCCGTGACGTAGACCGGGCTGCGGTCGGAGACCCACGGCGTCGGCGGGGCTTCCACCAACCGGGCCAGGTTGAGCAGGACCGTGTCGTAGTTGACCCGCCACCCTTTCCACGCTTCCCAGGCCGCGTTCCGGTTGGCGAGCAGGGGAACGCCGGCCGCCGCCATCTCGTCCATAGCCTCGTCCCACTCTTCCCGCGAGACGCTGATGGGATTGTCGGGGCCGGGATCGGCGTCGTAGGGCAGCTTGAAGATGTCGGCGATCCGCCGCAGGGCCAGGTACCCGGCGCGAATGCACAGCTGCACGTCGGGGTCCTTGGGATGCTCGACCGCCCCGGCCCAGAAACTGGCGCCGTCGAGCAGCGCCCCGGCCGAGGCGATCCACGAGCGCTCCGGGTGGGACGAGCGGAACAGCGCCACGATCGGGAAGGTGGTGTGGGTCTCCTCGACGTCGGCGAACCAGGTCATCCACTCCCGCCACAGCTCGGTCAGCCGGTAACGGGACTGTTCGATGCGGTGGTAGCGGATCATCATGGTGGCCGCCGTCGGTGGGTTGCCGGCCCGAACCTCGAGCTGGGCCACCCCGTTCTCCCGCCGGGCAAACGCCCCGTAGATGGTGGGCAGGTAGGTGATGAGGAGCGCCACCAGGAGCAGGCCGAGCCCGGCCTCGGTATAGGTGAGGAGAAGGGGACCGAGGGTTCGCGCCGTAGTGGTCCCGAGGGTGAAGATCGACGAGCCCGACAGCTCCACCGATTGAGTGAAGGACCGGCTGGTCACCGCCAGGTACATCAGGGTGTAGCCGGCCATGATCAGGATCAGCCAGGTGGCCAGCACGGCCAGGAGGGCGATGGGCCCGAGCATGGCCATGGTCCGGTCCCGGCGCTCGTAGGTGGCCGACCGTCCCACCCACAACCGGAAGGCGCCGCGAACCGCCCGGGTCGGCGCCCTCGAGACCGCGCTCTGCACCCCGCGGGGCAGGATGGTGCTCCGGATCGCCGACAGCAACGTTCCGATGACGATGACCATCCCGCTGGCAAACGCCAGGGTGTCCAGCGCAACCCGCACGGGCTGGAAGAAGCGGTCAGGCCACCGATACCGCGGCCGGGTCCCAGGCGCCCAGATTGCGAAGGCGTGGATCGTTGGAGAACATCTCCACCACCGGCGCCGACAGCCCCAGCCGGCGCTGGATGCGCTCCACCTCCAGTTGCTCGTTCCACAGCACCAGCGTGACCACCAGGCCGGCCCGACCGGCCCGGGCGGTGCGGCCCGAGCGGTGCAGGTAGCCCTTGTGGTCCTCCGGTGGGTCGAAGTGGATCACCACGTCGATGCCGTCGACGTCGATGCCCCGCGCCGCCACGTCGGTCGCCACCAGCACGGGCAGCCGGCCCTGAGCGAAGTTCCGCAGGGCCCGTTCCCGCTGTTCCTGCCGCAGGTCGCCGTGGATGGCCCGGGCGCTGACGCCCTCGCGCCGGAGGGCTTCCGTCAACCGGTCGGCGCCCCGCTTGGTGCGGGTGAACACCAGCGACCGCTGGGCGTGCCGGCAGATGGCCGCCGCCACTTTCACCTTGTCCATCTGATGGACCAGGAGAAAACGGTGGACCATCGCCGTGACCGTCGGCTGTGACGAGACCACCTCGTGGCGAACCGGGTCCCGGAGGTAGTGGCGGACCAGGTGGTCAACGTCCCCATCGAGGGTCGCCGAGAAGAGCATGGTCTGGTGGTCCCGCACCAGGTGGCGCAGCAGCCATTCCACCTGGGGCATAAAGCCCATGTCCGCCATCCGGTCGGCCTCGTCGAGAACCAGCACCTCGATCCGGCTCAGGTCCACGTCGCCCCGCTGGCGCAAATCGATCAGCCGGCCCGGTGTGGCCACCAGGACGTCGGTGCCCCCGGCCAGCGCTTTGACCTGAGCATCCATGCCGGCGCCGCCGTAGCACGCCGTCAACTGGAGCCCGGCCTTCTCGGCCAGCGGCAGCAGGACGTCGGCGACCTGGCGGGCCAGCTCCCGGGTCGGGACCAGCACCAGGCCCCGTGGCGGACGGTGACCCTGATCCGGCGCGGTGGTGGCCTCCCCGAGGCGTTGCAGGATGGGAACACCGAACGCCAGCGTCTTGCCGGATCCGGTCTTGGCTTTGCCGCACACATCCTGCCCGGAGAGGGCATCCGCGATGGTTAGGGCCTGGATGGGGAAGGGTTCGGTGATGCCCTGGGATTCGAGGGCGCTCACCAGTTCCGGCGCCACCCCGAGGGTGGCGAACGAGCCGGGCAGCTCGGTAGTCGTCAAACCTGCTCCTGTTGCTTCATGCTCGGCCGGCGCACACCCGGCGCCCGGCGGGTCGGCGGGGACTTGTCACCCCGGCGCCACCCGGCGGGCCTCTGGCGTACCCGGCACGTCGTGACATCCTAGCGGCCCGCGACGCCGTCCCTGGCTATCGCTAGCCTTCAACGCGATGACGATGCCCGGCTGGCGATGAAACTCTGGGACGAACCCGCCGGCGGCCCGCCCCGTCGAGTGACCTTGATCCGGCTGGCCGGCGAGCTGGCCCGCGCTCTGAGTGGGGTCGGCCGCATCGCCGTCGAGGGCGAGGTTCACCGGCCGACGACCTCACGGGGCGGCTGGGTGTTCTTCACGCTGCGGGATCGAGCCGCCCAGATCGAAGTCAAGGTGCCGGCCGGCAACGTCCGCCGGAGCCGGACCGTGCACGGTGAGCGGGTGTGCGTGGTCGGTGTCCTCCAGTGGGCCAATGACCGGGGGCAGGTGCAGCTGGTCGCCGAGGAGGTCACCCCCGTCGGCGAGGGGGCCATCGCCGAGCTCATCGCCGAAACCCGCCGGGGCCTGGCTGCCGACGGGTTGCTGGACCGCCCGCGCCGGCGCCTGCCGGTTCTGCCCGCCAGGATCGGGGTGGTCTGCGGCACCGACGCCGCGGTCCGCCGCGACATCGAGTCGGTCGCCGGCGTCCGGTTCCCCGGCTACCCCCTGGTCTTCCAGGAGACGACCGTGTCCGGCCCGGCGGCGTCGACCACCATCGTCGAGGCGCTCCGGACCGTAGCGGACCGGCCGGGGGTCGAGATCGTCATCCTGGCCCGGGGCGGCGGCGACGCCCCGTCGCTCCTGCCGTGGAGCTCGGACGAGGTCTGCCGGGCCGTGGCGGCCTGTCCGGTGCCGGTGATATCGGCCATCGGTCACGAGCGTGACCATCCCCTGTGCGACGAGGTCGCCGACCTCCGCTGCGCCACGCCGTCGGTCGCCGCCGCGGTGGTGGTGCCCGATCGCGCTGCCCTCCAGGCCCAGATAGACGGCCGGCTGGCCGGCGCCGCCCGGTCCCTGCAAACCCGGGCCGACCGGGCCACCCGCCGTCTCGGGGCGATCGATACCCGCCGGGCCCTGGGTCAGGGCGTGGACCGGGCCGCCCACCGGCTGGATCGTTGTACCGACCGGCTCGACGGTCTGCACCCCTCCCGCCGCCTGGGTAGCTGCTGGTCCCGCTTGCAGGCTCCGGACTGGCGGCGGCCGATGTGGGAGGCGCTGGCTCGCAGCGATGGCCGCCTCAGCGCCGAGCTGCGCCATCTGCGCGCCCTGTCGCCGGCCCGGACCCTGGACCGGGGCTACGCCGTGGTGACCACCGTCGACGGCAGGGTGGTGCGCCGGGCGTCGTCGGTACGCCCCGGCCAGTCGATCGACGTTCGTCTCGCCGCCGGCCGGTTGGCCGCCTCGGTGACCAGCGTCCGCCCCGCCGATAAATCCGGCGGAGACCCAGATGACCGATAACCGAGATGACCGAGATGACCGAGATGAGTGACGACCCCCGGACCTTCGAAGAGCTGATGGCGGCCCTGGAAGCCATCACCGAGCGGCTGGCCGCCGGCGACCTCGGGATCGAGGCCGCCGCCGACCTCTACGCCGAGGCCGAACAACTCCACCAACTGGCGTCGCAGCGCCTGGCCCAGGTCCAGGCCCGGGTCGAGGCCCTCACCACCCCCCGTCGCCAGGAGCCCGATTGAGCGTCAGCCCGCCGGGATGACCCGGTTGGGCCACTCCAGGGTCCAGCACCGATCGGCGAGGCGGCCGGGGCTCCACCAGCCCCAGATTCCGCCCATGGCCCGCCGGATGGGCTCGGTCCAGGCTATGGCCGTCTCGTCGGCGACACGGAACACGGCCTGCCTGATCCCGCCCTCGTGCACGGCATAGCCGGCCCACTGCCCGGGGTAGTCCTTGGTGCTGCCGACCTCGGCGACGGTCAGCCCGCCCACCCGGTAGCGGCGGTTCCGGTGGGTGTGGCCGGCGAGCACGAGGGTGGCCGGATTGGCGGCGGCCAGGGCGGCGACGAGTCGGGACGAATCACGCCAACCGATCGACGGCGGGTAGTGGGTCTGGACCGGTAGGCGCAGGGGTGGATGATGCAGGATGGCCACCGCCGGTGTGTCTGCCTCCCCGGCCAGCCGGGCCAGGCCGGCGGCATCGGAGGCGCTGACGGCCCCGTGGTGCCGGTCGGGCAGGGGGCTGTGTCCGAAAACCAGCCGTACTCCGGGCAGGTCCCGGGCGCGCGGCTGGCGGGTCACCGGCAGCCCGCACCCGGCGATGGCTGCCGCCGCGTCGATCGAGCCCTTGACGTCGTGATTGCCGAGGATCACCTCGATCGGGACCGACGCCTCCCGCAACAGGTCGACGGCCTGGTAGATCTCGGTGGCCTCGCCGAACTGGGTCAGATCGCCCTTGGCCACGAGCAGCTCCATGCCCCAGGTCTCGGCCTCGGCGATCGCGGCCCGGGCGCAACGCACCGGATAGGCGGCCAGCCCGGGCGGCCGGGGCCGCGGATCGTGAAAACGGTGCAGCGGCCCGACCCACTGCTCGCCGATATGGCAGTCGCTGATGGTCGCGAACCGGGCCAGCAGGCGTCCGGGAGGCGGCGGGAGGGTGGTGGCGGTCGCCACCCGGATACGGGATTGCCCCGGGCCGGTCAGGCAGACGTCGTAGGTCGACGCCGGCTCGAGACCGGTGATGGTCACGGCCCCGGGGCCCGCTGACCCCGCCCCTGATCCGGCCGAGCCGGCGCCGCGGCCGCCGGGCCTCCGGTACCACGCCGGGGGCAGGCTGCCGACCTCGACCCGCTGGCCCCCGACCTCGAGGACCATCCCGGGCGAAGGCAGGCCCGACCAGGCCAGCTGCACGGCGCGATCCTCCACCGCGAACACGTCAACGGTGGCCACCGGCGAGCGGGTCAGCGGGACAGCGCGGCGGCCATGGTTCCCTGCAGGCGGGCGGCCATCGCCACGTTGATGTCCATGCGCTCGAGCAGCTGATTGAGGCGCGGACCGGCCAGCGGCAGGTCATGGCTGTCGGCGAAGGCGTGGACGGCGCCGGCCACGGCCGGGTCCACGAGCAGGGCTATGCCTTCCAGGCTGCGTGCGATCAACGCCGGCGGGTAGCGGTCACGTATCTCGTCCCAGTGGCCCTCGAACCACTCCCAGGCCAGCGCCCCACCGGCCCGATTGGCCATGACCTCGGCGATCAGGAAGCAGCCGTCCTGAGTGCGGACCTCGTCCCCCAGGGCCAGGTCGAGGGTTCGGGCCAGCAGGGCCGGATCGCGGGTCGCCGGGAGGGCGATCAGGTACCGGACCTTGTCCTGCGGGGTGGTACTCGACCGGTACTGGTCCAGTATCGATGCCCAGCCCTCCTCGCCGCCCCGGGCCGCCACCACGTGGGCGACCGGGGTCAGCAGGTCGGGCGCCAGCCCCGTCCTGTCGGCCAGGAAGCCGCGGAAGCGGGCTACCGCTTCGTCGCCGAGGGCCGGTTCGTCGCCGGTCAGGCCGAGGATGGACAGGACCCGCCCGCGAGTGATCCCCGTCCGCTGGCTTTCGCCCGGATGGGCGTCCCACCCCAGACGGGCCCACGACCGGCCGGCGACGCGCCGCACGAAGGCCTGGAGCGCGGCCCGGTCGTCCCCGTCGGCGGCGACCAGGTCGAGCAGCCGCAGGGCGCTGCCGACGGCCGCCCACACGTCGGGGTCCTCCTCGTCGCCGAGGGCCTCGACGACTCCGATCCACTGGTCGAGGGGGGTGGTCCCGGAAACGACTCCGGCCCAGTAGTCGACCACCAGGGCCATTCGCTCGAGCGGGTCGCATACCGTGGCCGGGCCGGCGGCGAGCAGGCGCGACAGCAGGTCGGGGTGGTAGTGGACCCGGTAGAAACCCCAGGCCCCGTCGTTGACGATGACCCAGTCCACCGGGCCGTCGAAGTCGATCGATGCGCTCGGGCCGTCGACGAGCAGCCGCTGCCGCTGCACCACCCCGCCGACGGACGCCCGCAGGTTGACCGGGACGGCCCACCGCTCCTCGCCGTCGGGCCCGGAGGCGCCGTCGCCGTCGCGGTAGAGGAACCGCCGCTGCGACAACCGTACGGTCCCCGGGTCTCCGCCCGCTTCCACCGAGATCAGGGGGTAGCCACCCTGGAAGATCCAGGAGTCCATGATGGTCCGCACCGGCTCGCCGGAGACGGCCTCGATGGCATCCCAGAGGTCGCCGGTCTCGGTGTTGGCGTAGGCGTGGATGCTCAGGTAGTGGCTGATGCCCTTGCGGAAGGTCTCGGGGCCGATGTACTGCTCGAGCATCCGGAGGACGGCCCCACCCTTCTGGTAGGTGAGCACGTCGAACATGGCTTCGGCTTCCTCCGGCCGGCCCACGTCGAACTCCACCGGCCGGGTGCTGCGCAGCCCATCGGTCGCCAGGGCGGCCGCTTTGCCGGTCCCGAAGCCGATCCATACTTGCCAGTCGGGCCGGTAGTGCTCGTTGGTGGTCAGCTCCATGAAGGTGGCGAAGGCCTCGTTGAGCCAGATCCCGTTCCACCATTTCATGGTCACCAGGTCGCCGAACCACATGTGGGCGGTTTCGTGGGCCACGACGGTCCCCACCCGCTGCAACTCCAGCTGTGACGCCTCGGGCGGGTCGACCAGCAGGGCGTTTTCCCGGTAGGTGACGCAACCGAGGTTTTCCATGGCCCCGAAGGCGAAGTCCGGTATGGCGACGTGGTCGATCTTGTCGGCCGGGTAGGGCAGTTCGAAGTACTGAGAAAGGAAGCGCAGGGCGTGGCTCCCGACCTCCACCGCGAACCCGGTCAGGTGTGACTTGCCGGGGGCCGCGGCGACCCGCAGGGGCACCCCATCAACCGCCACCGGTGGCGTCAACTCGAAGGGACCGACCACGAACGCCACCAGGTAGGTCGACATGATCATGGTCTCGTTGAAGCGCACCCGGCGGCGCCCGTCGCCGAGCAGTTCCTCGCTGGCGACCGACGCATTGGAAAGCGCGGTCAGCCGATCGTCGACGACCAGAGTGACGGCGAACACCGCCTTGAACTCGGGCTCGTCCCAGCAGGGGAAGGCCCGCCGGGCGTCGGCGGGCTCGAACTGGGTGACGGCGATGACGTGCTCAACCCCCTCGTCGTCAGTGAAGGTGCTGCGGTAGAAACCGTGCAGCTGGTCGTTGAGCGCTCCCGGTGAAGCGCACGTGCAGCCGGTAGCCGGAGCCCGGCGAAAGGGTCGAACCGAAGCCCATGGTGACTCGCTGGGCGGCCTCGTCGAGCTCGACCCGACCGTCCAGGCCGGCGCCATCGGGCGTCTCGAGCCGGGCCTCGTGGATCTCGAGCTCGGCGGCGTTGCAGACCAATGACTCGATGGGCTCGTCGACGTCAAAGGTCACCACCTCCTCCCCCTCGAAGCGCGATGCCACCAGATCGGGCGTCAACTCCAGCTGGTAATGCCGGGGCCGGGCGCTGCGGGGCAGCCGGTAATCCGAGCGGTCGGTCACTCTTGCCTCCTGCGGTTTGAGCGTGCGTCACCCTAGTTCGACTACCCGTCGGCTTCGGCCGATCCCCGCTACGGTCGACGTATGGAGCGAGATACCGAGGTGGTAACCCTGGGCCACGCCATCGTCGACGTGCTGGCGCCCTCCGACGATTCGCTGGTGGCTGGTTTTGGCCTCGCGAAGGGCACCATGACCCTGATCGACGAGCGGCAGGCGGAGACCATCTACGCCTCCCTGGGGCCCGCCACGGAGGCGTCCGGCGGTTCAGCGGCCAACACCGCGGCCTGTCTGGCCTCGCTCGGCGGATCGGTCCGGTTCATCGGCAAAGTGCGGGACGACGACCTCGGGCGGGTCTTTATCCATGACATCCGGGCCGCCGGAGTCGAGTATTCGGTCGCGCCGGCCGGCCGGAGCGGCGCCGGCCCGGGCACCGGCCGCTGCCTGATCATGATCACCCCGGACGCCGAGAAGACCATGTGCACCGACCTCGGCATCGGGGCCCAGCTGTCCCCGTACGACGTCGACCTGGCCGCCATCCGGGCCGCCCGGGTGCTGTATCTGGAGGGTTACCTCATCGGGGCCGGCTTCACCGACGCCGCGGCCGAGCAGGCGGTGAAGGCCGCCAGCGACGCCGGCGTGCGCGTGGCGCTGTCACTTTCCGACCCGGCCTGGGTCGGGCTGCGTCGCAAGGAGCTCGACGCCGTCCTCGACCGGGTCGATCTGCTGTTCGCCAACGAGCAGGAGGCCTGTGGCCTGACCGACCAGAACGACGCCGAGGTCGCGGCGCGGGCTCTGGCCCGGCGCTGCGGGACGGTCGCCGTCACCCGCGGGGCCCACGGATCGGTCGTCGCCACCGGCTCGGAGATGGTGTCGGTGCCCGCGGCCCGGGTCACCCAGGTCGTCGACACCACCGGCGCCGGCGACAGCTATGCGGCCGGTTTCCTCTACGGAGTGGTCGGGGATCGAGACCCGGCCGACTGCGCTCGACTCGGCGCCCTGGCCGCAGCCGAGGTCGTCAGCCACGTCGGCGCCCGGCCGCTGCACTCGCTCGCCGCCCTGGCCCGGACGGCCGGGCTGCTGGGCTAGCGGCCCCGGTTGGGCTTCCGGCCGTGGTTGGCTTTCTTGTGCTTGGCCCGATTACGGGCCTTGTGGGTGCGTTTGGACATGAGGGGCGAGCTTAGCGGGCCGATACCCGGCGATCGGCCCGGGTACCCTGCGAGCTAATGGAACGACTGGGCATCGTCGGACTCCCCAACTCCGGGAAGTCGAGCCTGTTCAATGCCCTCACTGGAGGGTCGGCGCCGATTGCCGCCCATCCCTTCTCCACCACGGAGAGCACCGTCGGGGTGGCCCACGTCCCCGACCACCGGCTCGACCAGCTGGCGGTGATGAGCGCCAGCCGCAAGGTCGTGCAGGCCACCGTCGAGTTCGTCGACATCGCCGGACTGGTGGCCGGATCGTCGACGGGGGAGGGGCTCGGCAACCGGTTTCTCGCCGGCATCCGCGAGGCCGACGCCCTCTGCCTGGTCCTGCGGGCCTTCCCGGACGACAGTGTGGTCGGTGACAACGATCCTCTTTCCGACCTGGGCGTGCTCGAGCTCGAGCTGGTGCTGGCGGACGTCGCCACGGTCGAGAGTCAGATCGACAAGCGGCGCAAGGCGGCCAAGCTGGAGAAGTCACTGGCAGGGGAGGTGGCCGCCCTGGAGCGGGCCCAGTCGGCCCTGGAGAGCGGCATCCCGATCTACCGGTCGTCGCTCTCCGCCGAGGACCGGGCCCTCCTCAGACCCTTCTTCCTTCTCACCAACAAGCCGGTGCTCGCCGTCGTCAACCTGGGCGAGGACCAGGTGGACGAGACCGAGGCCATCGTCAAGCCCGTCGCCCAGGAGCTGGGGGGCCACGGGGATGTGCTCGGCGTCAGCGTCGAGCTGGAGGCCGAGGCGGCCCAGCTCGATCCCGAGGCCCGGGCCGAGCTGCTGGAAGGCCTGGGCCTGGGCGAGGGCGCCCTTCCGGCGCGTGGCCCGGGCCGCCTATCACCTGCTGGGCCGGCGGACGTTCCTCACCACGGGCGACAAGGAGAGCCGGGCCTGGACGTTCCGGGCCGGCGCCAAGGCGCCGGAGTGCGCCGGGGTCATCCACTCGGATCTGCAGCGCGGCTTCATCCGGGCCGAGGTCATCCGGTGGGACGAGCTCCTCCGCCTGGGTTCCTGGCAGGCGGCCAAGGAGGCGGGCAAGCTCCGCGTGGAGGGCAAGGAGTACGAGGTGGTCGACGGCGACGTCCTCGAGATTCGTTTCAATGTCTGATCGCGATGGGTCTGATCGCGGTGGGTGTGAGCGCGATGTCGTGGCTGCTCCGTGACGGCGACGTGCTCGCATCGGTGGAAGACCGGCGGCGGGGCTGGCAGGCCTCGCTGCAGGGCGCCCTGGTGTTACGGGGCCCGACCGTGGTGCAGACCCTAACGGCAGGCCAGCCGCAGGCCCTCGACGTGGCCTGGTGTGCGAGGACGGAGCTCACTGCCGGCCGGCAGGCGCTCCGCGTGCGGCGCATAGGAACGGTCGGGCCCCGCCGGGTCCTGCCTCCCCACCTCGGCGGAGGTGGCCTGGTGGTCGCGCCCGCCGGGACCTTCGAGCGCTGGCGCCTCCGGGTGGGCGACTGCCTCGAGGTCCGCGGCCATTGACGCCACCGCCGCCACGGCCTGAACCCTCCGGGCCGGGTGGCCGGGTCGTGCTCGTCGGGACCCCGATCGGCAACCTCGGCGACCTCTCGCCCCGGGCGGCGGCCACCCTGGCTCAGGCCGATGTCATCTTCTGCGAGGACACCCGCCGCACCCGCAAGCTGCTGAGCGCGGTCGGTATTCCCGCGCCCCGCCTGCTCGCCATGCACCAGCACAACGAAGCCGCCTCCGCCGCCTACGCCGTGGAGCTGGCCCGGGGCGGAGCCACCGTGGCCGTGGTGACCGACGCGGGCATGCCCGGCATCTCCGACCCCGGCGCCCGGGTCGTCCAGGCCGCCGACGCCACCGGGGTGGCGGTGGAGGTGGTGCCCGGTCCTTCGGCCTTGCTGACCGCCTTGGTGGGGTCCGGGCTCCCGGCCGAGCCCTTCTGCTTCGAAGGGTTCCTGCCCCGCCGGGGCTCGGGGCGTGAGGCCCGGCTCGGCCAACTTGCCTCCCGGGACTGCACGACCGTGCTCTACGAGGCGCCCCACCGGGTGCTGCGCACCCTGGCCGATCTGGCCCGGGTCTGCGGGACCGAGCGCCGCATGGCGGTGGGCCGAGAGCTGACCAAGGTCCACGAGGAGCTCTGGCGGGGGTCCGTCGCCGATGCCGTCCGCTGGGCCGGCGGCGGCGAGCCCCGGGGCGAGTGGGTACTGGTCGTGGCCGGCACCGACGCCGTGGGGTCGGCCTCCGAGCCCCCCTCCGAGGCGGACGTCATCGACGCCCTCCGGGCCCAGTTGGCCAACGGCGCCGACCGGCGGCAGGCGGTGGCCGGCGTGGCCGCCGAGCTTCGGCTGCCCCGGCGCCAGGTGTATCAAGCGGCCTTGGGACTCTCGGGGCCGGAGAAGTTGGGCGGGAGTCCCGAACCCTGAACCCGCTCCCGATCCCTGAACCCGCTCGGGAGCCCTAAACCCGCTCGGGAGCAGAGCCGCCGAACCGGTACCCTCCTCTCCCGTGGCCCGGTTTTACATCACCACCCCCATCTACTACGTCAACGACGCCCCCCACATCGGCCACGCCTATACGACGGTGACCGCCGACGCTGTCGCCCGCTGGCACCGGCTGCGGGGGGACGACGTGTTCTTCCTGACCGGTACCGACGAGCACGGCCTCAAAGTGCAGCGCGCCGCCGAGGCCAACGGCCTGACCCCTCAGGAGCAGGCCGATCAGACCAGCGCCCGGTACCGGGAGGCGTGGGCCGGCCTCGACATCGCCTACGACGATTTCATCCGGACCTCCGAGCCCCGCCATCACCAGGCCACCGCCGCTCTCATGCAGGCCGCCTACGACAACGGCTGGATCGAGTTGCGGCCCTACGAGGGGCTGTATTGCGTCTCGTGCGAGGCCTACTACACCGAATCGGAGTTGATCGACGGCACCCGGTGCCCTATCCATGGCACTCCGGTCGAATTGCTGTCGGAGGAGAACTATTTCTTCAAGCTCTCCGAGTTCACCGACCCGCTCCTCGAGTGGTACCAGACCAATCCCGGGGCGGTGATTCCGGAAGCGAAACGCAACGAGGCCGTCGGCCTGATCAAATCCGGCCTGCGCGACATTTCTATCTCCCGCACTTCGATCACCTGGGGCGTCCCGGTCCCATGGGACGCCGGCCATGTCTTTTACGTCTGGTACGACGCCCTCATCAATTACTGCACTGCCATCGGCTACGCGTCCGATCCCGAACGATTCGCCCGCTGGTGGCCGGCGGTGCACCACCTCATCGGCAAGGACATCCTGCGGTTCCACTGCGTCTACTGGCCGGCGCTGCTGATGGCGGCCGGAATCGACCCGCCTGCGCACATTGCCGTGCACGGGTTCCTGTTGGTCGGCGGCGAGAAGATGTCCAAGTCGTCGCTCACCGGGATCGCGCCCGTCGATCTCACGCCGGTGTTCGGGGTCGACGGCTTCCGTTACCACTTCCTGCGGGACCAGGCCTTCGGGCCTGACGGGGATTTCTCCTATGAGGGCATGGTCGGCCGTTACAACGCCGATCTGGCCAACAACCTGGGCAACCTCCTGGCCCGGGTGGCGACGGTGGTGCAGAGAAAGTGTGCGGGCATCGGCCCGGCCCCGGATCTTTCCAGCCCCCTGGCCGCCGCCGCGGCCTCGGTCTACGAAACGGCCGCCGGCGCCTGGACGCGGATTGCCCCCAGCGAGGCCCTGGAGGCGACCTGGCGGCTGGTGCGCGAGGCCAACGCCGCTCTGGAAGCGGCCGAGCCCTGGAAGGCCGAACCCGGCCCGGCCGTCGACGCCGTGCTCGGTGACGCCCTGGAAGTGCTGCGGATCGTGGCCATCCTGGCCAGTCCGGCCCTGACGCGGGCCTCCCAGGAGATCTGGTCTCGCATCGGGCTACCCGGCCGGGTGGAGGATCAGCGATTGCCGGAGGCCGTTGCCTGGGGTGGCTATCCGGGCGGGCTGACGGTGGAGCGGGGAGAGCCGCTCTTCCCCCGGATCACCGACTGAGGATCCGGCAGTGTGGGCCGACAGCCACTGCCACCTGTCCTATGACGGCGTGGGTGCAGCGGCCATCGAGGAGGCCCGCGACGCCGGGGTGACCCGGATGATCACGATCGGCACCGACGACGGGGAGTCGGCGGCCGCCATCGCCATCGCCCGGTCCCAACCGGGAGTCTGGGCCACGGTGGGCCTGCATCCCCACGACGCCGACCAGGGAGTGGACGGGATCGCCGCCCTGCTGGACCGGTCCGACCCGGTGGTGGTCGGCGTGGGCGAGTGCGGGCTGGACTACTACTACGACCATTCGCCCCGCCCGCAGCAGCGCCGGGCCTTCGCCGCCCAGATCGAGTTGGCCGCCGCCCTCGATCTGACCCTGGTGGTCCACACCCGCGAGGCCTGGGACGACACCTTCGAGATCCTGGCCGGCACCGGGTTGCCGGAGCGCTGGGTGCTGCACTGCTTCAGCGGCGGCCCGACCGAGGCGGCTCGGGGGCTGGAAATGGGGGCGATGCTGTCCTTCAGCGGGATCGTGACCTTCAAGTCCGCCGACGACGTCCGGGCTGCTGCGGCCGCCTGCCCGATCGACCGGCTCCTGGTCGAGACCGACAGCCCGTACCTGGCGCCGGTTCCCTATCGGGGCCGGCCCAACCGTCCCGCCCTGGTGCCCGTCGTCGGTGCCGCCGTCGCGGCGGTGCGCGGCGAGGCCGCGGAAGTGGTCGAGGAAGCCACGTGGGCCAACACCGCTGCGGTGTTTCGGCTGTCCGACCGGCCGGGTGGGCCAGACGGTCCGGACGGTCCGGACGGGCCAGACGGGCCCGGCCCGGCGGCAGGAGAAGGCGGGTGACGCTGTCCCCACGGCAGATCAGCGACCTGCTGACCACCCATGGGCTGCGCCCGAATCGGGCTCTCGGACAAAACTTCGTGACCGACGCCAATACCGTGCGACGGGTCGTCCGGCTGGCCGGAGTCGGACCCGAAGACCGGGTGCTCGAGATCGGACCGGGGCTGGGCTCGCTCACCATGGCCCTGGTCGAGACTGGCGCCGCGGTGACCGCCGTCGAGATCGACCAACGGTTGCTCCCGGTGCTCGAGGCGGTGGTCGGCCCGGGGGTCCGGCTGGTGCATGGCGATGCCATGGCCCTGGACTGGGCCGAGGTGCTCGGACCGGACCCCGGCTGGGTGCTGGTCGCCAACCTCCCCTACAACATCGCCACCCCGCTGGTGGCCGATCTCCTGGACGGCGTGCCGGCCGTCGAGCGGATGGTCATCATGGTCCAGCGGGAGGTCGGCGAGCGCCTCGTCGCCCTTCCGGGGAACTCGCAGTACGGGGCCGTCTCGGTGAAGGTCGCCTACTGGGCCGAGGCGTCCGTGGTCGGCTATGTGCCGCCGACGGTGTTCCTCCCCCGCCCGAAGGTGGACTCCGCCCTGGTCTCGATCCGCCGCCGCCCGGCGCCTGCCCTCGATCCGGCCCAGGTCGACGCCGCCACCCTCTTCGGGCTGGTCCGGGCGGGATTCGGTAAGCGCCGCAAGATGCTCCGCCGGGCGCTGGCGGACATGCTCCCGCCCGGCGCCTTCGAGGCCGCGGCGGTAAGGCCGGACAGCCGGGCCGAGAACCTCGACCTGCACGTGTGGGGGCGGTTGGCCGTCGTCGCCCGCGGCGCGCTGGACCAGGACGACGCCCCGGACCAAAACGCCGCCCCGGACCAGGACGCCGCCCCGGACCAGAACGCCGCCACTGGCCGGGACGAGGCCCCGGACCCCGATTCCGCCCCGGACCAAGACGCCGCCTATGGGCAGGACTCGGCCCCGGACGAGGACTCTGCCCGGGACCAGGAGTCGGCCCCGGACCAGGACACCCTCCCGGACCATGACGCCCTCCCGACCAGGACTCTGCCCCGGACCAGGAGTCTGCCGCGGACCAGGAGTCTGCCCCGGACCAGGACGCCGCCCCTGGCCGGGACGACGTCCATGACTGATTCGGTCCCGGTCAGTAGCGAAGTCCGGGACGCCCCGGCCAAGTTGACCCTTTCGCTGCGCATCACCGCCGTCCGGGCCGACGGGTACCACCTGCTCGACGCCGAGATGGTCACCATCGACCTGTGCGACCGGTTGGAGCTCGGCCCCGGCGACGGTCTGGAGGTCATCGGCGGGTCGGGACTCCACGTGCCCGCCGACGACACCAACCTGGTCCGGCGGGCCCTGGCGGCGGCCGGGCGGAAGGCTTTTGTTCGCCTGCACAAGCGGATTCCGGCCGGGGCCGGGCTCGGCGGCGGCTCGGCCGATGCTGCGGCCGTGTTGCGCTGGGCCGGCGCGACCGACCTCGAGGCGGCGGCCCGGCTGGGCGCGGATGTCCCTTTCTGCATGGTCGGCGGTCGGGCCCGGGTGCGGGGCGTGGGGGAGCAGGTCGATCCGCTGCCCTTCGAGGGTGTCGAGGACCTTGCCTATACCCTGCTGACCCCGCCGTTCGGCGTTTCCACCCGGCTCGTGTACCAGGCGTGGGATCGGCTGGGTGGCGCCGGGTCGGATGGGCCCAACGATCTGGAGGCGGCTGCCTTGGACGTCGAGCCCCGCCTGGCCGCCTGGCGCGACCGGCTCGGATCGGCGACGGGCGAGACGCCGGTGCTGGCGGGCAGCGGGTCCACCTGGTTCGTCCCCGGCGCCTACCCGGGCGAGGGTCGGGTGGTGGTGACCCCGGTTCCGGCCGCAGCCGGTTCCTCTGGTCGCCTGCCTGAGTAGCTCTACCGGCACCGGCGCCGGGACCGTTCGGGGGCAGGACCGGTCCGCCGGCAGGACCGGCCCGGCGGGAGAATCGGTCGCCATCCGACGCCCGGTCCGACTACCTCACCGCGCCAGGTCGGACTACCTCATCTCATCCGACGCTCAGTCTGACTACTTCACCCCGCGTCTGGTCGGACCACATCACCCGGTGCCCGGTCCGACTACCTCACCTACCGCCCCGCCCGGCGCTGCCAGCGCGTCGCTTTCAGCATCTTCTTGTGCTTCTTCTTGCGCATCCGCTTGCGCCGCTTCTTGATAAGGGATCCCATGGCGGGGCGCCAACCTAGCCGCCGAAGCGGCCTTCGGGCCAGCCGACCGGCCGACCGCTACTCTGGTCGTGCATGGGGGTTACTCAGCGGAGTGCCGTACAAATGAGCCCGGAGGAGGTCGATGACTTCCTCCGCTCTGAGCGGACCACGACCATGTGCACCATGCACCCGGATGGATCCATCCATGCCGTCGCCATGTGGTACGCCTTCCTCGGCGGCCGGCCGGCCATCGAGACCAAGCGGGCATCCCAGAAGATCCAGAACCTGCGCCGGGATCCCCGGCTCACTTTTCTGGTGGAGGCCGGCGACAAGTACGAGAACCTGCGGGGCGTCGAACTGGTGGGACGGGCCCACATCGTCGACGACCCGGCCCAGCTTTGGGAGTTCGGGGTCTCGATGTGGGAGCGCTACGTCAGCACCTACAGCGAAGAGCAGCGACCGCTGGTCGACGCCATGATGCACAACCGGGTCGTCGTCGCCATCGACGCCACCCGGGTGGTCTCGTGGGACCACCGGAAGCTGGGCCACTCGGCCCCGGCTCACACCCCGGTCTAGAGATCGCGTCGCGCCCCCGCCGGAGGGACCGGCGCCCACCGGGGCGCCGGTCGATGTAAGAGGCCGTCAGGTTTTGGCTTTCCGTGCCGGAACGCCCAGGCGGGGTGCGGCGACGGCGGTCTCCGGCCAGCGCCGGCGGGACACGATCGACAATTTGCGGAGCAAGGCGATGGCACCCGGGTCGTCGTCGCCCGGCCGGGTCTCGATGATCTTGTCCGCGATCATCCCGTCGATGACCTCCCGCCCGGCGTCGGTGCGCACCAGGGTGAGGGTCCAGTCGTTGAAGGCTCCGATGCCGCCGGTCGCGATGTCCGCGTGTTCGGCGGCGAAATCCGGGCAGTTCTTGCAGCCCTCCCGGGTCCACTGGTGGCATTCCTTGAGATTGATCTCGTGGTAGGAGCCGTCCCGCATCCAGATCTGGAAGACACCTTTGATGTTCATTTTCAGGATGTCGGCGCGGGCCAGCCCGTACTTCGCTTCGAACAGCTCATCAAAAATGGCGTCGTCGAAGGTTTTCGAGCAGAGAAGACCGATCGAGAGAGCCAGCCGGCGACCGACCTTGCCGGCCTTGCGGGCCCGCATGACGCCCGGGACAGATGCCTGACAGCTCATCCCCACCAGGGCCAGGCGCTCCGCGCCCTCCTGGACGGCGTTGTAGTAGGCCATGGTGTTGGCCGAATAGGTGTAGCGGGAACCGGCCGCGGCCAGGATCTCCTCGCGGGTGCGGGCCAACCCGGGGATCGCTTTCCAGGTGCTCCCGTCGCCCTCGAGCATCGATACCAGCGCGGCGTCGATGCGGTCGTTGTCGAGGCACCACAGCAGGATGGCGGAGACCAGGCCGCCGTCCTGACCACGCTCGTGCATCTCCGGGTCCGTGGCTCGGGCCAGGAAGATGTCCTTGCTGACGCCGTCCATTTCGTCAGGCTCGCGCTCACGCCCGAACATGTAGCTGTCGATTTCCGTTTCCCAGTTGCGGAAGCGGGGGCAGGCCCGGGTGCAGCTTGTGCACCCTCGCAAACCATGCCCGCAGTCCCCTGGGCCCAGTTCGTCTTCGAGGTGATAAGGCCGGTACACGCCGTTGGTGTCGTCATAACCGAGCACGTCGTGGGGGCAGGCCACCACGCAGCCGGCGCAGCCGGTGCAAAGCCCGCTGGTCACCACCTCCGTGAACAACTCGGCCCACTGTGCTCTCCACCGCTCTTTGGCGGGTGTCGTCTCGGTCGCGGTCACCGCGGTCACGCTAATGGGGATCGATCATCTCGGCCAATAGGAGCTACGCGCCCTGACCGTTGCCCGTGAGGCCGCACGACCCGTCGATGCCGTCCGGCACCCCGGCGGCGACGGCCTCCTGGCAGACGCTCTCGCCGCGCAGGTGGGTGACGACCCGCTCGGCGATGGCGGCCAGCTGCTCCAGCCGAACGTCGTCCAGGACGTCGATGAGGTGCCGGCGCACGCTGGCAACATGCTGCGGGGCGGCCCGCTCGATCTCGGCCAGCCCGCCGGTTCCCGGCACGGCGAACGCTCCCCGGGCATCGGAAAGACAGACGTCCCGCTCCACCAGGCCCCGGGCTTGCATCCGCGCCAGCGACCCGGGTCTTCCCACCTGGGCCGCCGGCAATTCACCCGTAGCCACACCGCCCCTCACTTCTGGTAGATCCATCCACTTCTGGTGGGAAAAGTACACAGAATGTACATAAGGCTCCAGAAGTCGAGAAAATTACCATAAGTGAGGCCCGGACCAACCGCATCGGTCGGCCCTGGCCGCGCCCCCGCCCCGGAGGACTCCCGAGCTGCGTAGCCCGTCGCCGGCCCCCACCGTCGACCGGGCTCGACCGGGCTCGACCGGGCTGGACCGGGCCGGACCGGGCTCGACCGGGCTCCACCGGAATCGACCGGGCGGCCCCTCGGTCTCCGGACGGACCGGCCGGCGGCGCCTGGCCCGTTCAGATCCAGATGGCCTCGGCCGGTTCGCTCTCGCTCAGGCGGTCACAGGTCGGGCACCACCACCGCGCCACCAGCGGGGTGCCGCACTCGGCGTGGGCGGGAGTGTCCGAGGCACCGCCGCCGCGGTCGGCGCTCCACTGCGCAAGCAGGCGCACCACCCCGCCAAGGTCCCGGCCGGGCTCGGTCAGGGCGTAGGCGAAGCGTCGCGGCCGCGTCGAATAGGGCGTGGCGATCACCAGACCGTCGGCCTCGAGGCGACGCAGGCGCTGGGTGAGCACGTTGGTGGCGATCTCCGGAAGGGCCACCTCCAGTTCCGCGAAGCGCCGGGGACCATCGTGGAGGGCGTCGACCACCAGCAGGGTCCAGCGATCCCCGACGCTCGCCAGGGCTGCCGATAGGGCATCGCCTGTGAGGGTGTCGCCGGAGAGGCGCTTATTCGCCGACACGGTCAAATTTTCCTTTCATCATGCCGTCAACGGTAGTAACTTGCAATCAACAAGTTACAAGCAACCGCCACCGAACCCCAAACCACAGCAATACCGCACCCCTGCTGCAACCCGCTGATTCCCTCAGCCCCGATCAAGGAGTCTTCCCATGTCATTTATCGATGAACTTACCGAGCTCACCGGACGCGTCCTGGCTACCGCGGGACCGGCCGTGGTCCGGATCGGCCGGGCCGAGGGGCGAGGAGCCGGCGTCGTGATCGGTGCCGGTGCGGTGCTGACCAGCGCCCACAACCTGCGCGGCGAGGAATCGACGGTCACCTTCGTCGACGGGCGGACGCTGACGGGCACCGTCAAGGGCGTCGACGCCGACGGGGACCTGGCTGTTGTCGCCGTCGACACCGGCAACATCACGCCCATCGCCTGGGCCGACGCCACCCCGGTGGTGCCCGGGGCGCCGGTGTTTGCCCTGGCCCTCCCGATCGGTGGGGGAGGGGCGCGCATCACCTTCGGCACCGTCTCGGCCGTGGGACGGAGCTTTCGCGGCCCCCGCGGCCGGTTGATCACCGACGGGATCGAGCACACCGCGCCGCTCGGGAGGGGCTCCTCCGGTGGCCCCGTCGTCGACAGGCAAGGGCGGTTGCTGGCGATCAATACCCACCGGCCCGGCGATGGCTTCTACCTGGCCCTGCCGGCCACCGAGGCTCTGCGCACCCGGGTCGATGCCCTGGCCCGGGGCGAGGCACCGACCCGGCGCCGGCTGGGGGTGGCGCTGGCCCCTCCGCATATCGCTCGGCGCTTGCGGGCGGCCGTCGGCCTGCCCGCGCACGACGGAGTGCTCATCCGTGAGGTGGCCGATGAAAGCCCGGCCGCCGCGGCCGGGCTCTTGCGTGGCGACCTGATCGTCGCTGCCGCCGGCCAGGCGGTCACCTCCATCGACGACCTGCTTGCCGCGGTCGACGGCGTTGGTGCCGACGGGTCGCTGTCGTTGAAGGTCGTCCGCGCTACGGACGAGGTCGACGTCACCGTGAGCTTCTCGGCCGCCTGAGCGCCTCCGTCACCGCGTAGCCCGCCCGCCGATACCAGCAGGGCCGGGCTTCGGCGTTCCGAGCTCATCACCCGGTGCCCGGTGTTTCGCGGCCCTGTTGGCTACGGTGACTTCGTTGCGGTCGGCGTGCCCTGGCGCCGGGCTCCTATGGGGGGAGGAGCATCGGCGGCAGCCAGGGACACGCTGACCGTGCCCTCGTCCTGCGCTGACGGCCGCTGGGCGAGGGGCGCTGAACGAGAACACTAGACCAAATACGCCACGACCGGTAGTTGACGAAACTAACAAAAGAACCTCAGGGTTCGTGGAGCCGGAGGCGCCGGCCGGCTATGGCGTCGTAGTTGCGGAAGGCCGGAAGGGCCAGGACTACGGCCGCGGTCCCCACCACGCACAGGACCCCGCCCGACACGATGGCCGCCCGCAAGCCGGCCAGCGCCTCCACCAATCCGGCCTCGACGTTGCCGAGCGTCGGGCCCGATGAGTAGCTCAACAGCTCGATCCCGGCCAGGCGGCCGCGCAGGGCATCGGGGATGGACTCGTTCCACATCGTCATCCGCCCGAGCCCGCTCACCATGTCCCCCGCACCGGCGACGACCAGGGCGGCGACGGCCTCCCACGCCAGCGAGCTCAACCCCAGGACCACTATGCCGAGTCCCCATACGAGGGCACCGGCGGCGATCATTCGACCATGCCGGCGGACCCGTCGGGTCCAACCGCTGGTCAGGGTGATGAGCGCCGAGCCGACGGCGGGTGCGGCGTACAGCAGTCCGAGCACCGAGGCCCCGCCGAGATGGCTGGCCAGCTGCGGGTACAAGGCGTTCGGGAAGCCAAAGAACATGGCGTTGACGTCGACCAGGTAGGACCCGAGCAGGTCCTTACGGGAGACGGCATACCGCAGACCTTCGGCCACGGCCCTCAGGCTGAGCTCTGCACCCTCGGGCGGGGGCGGCGCCGCGCCCATGATCCACAAGCAGACCAGGGAGACCCCAAACGTGGCCGCGTCGACGGCATAGGCGATGGCCACGCCGCTGACCGCGATCAGCACGCCGCTCAGCGCCGGGGCCACGATCATGCCGAACTCCGACCGCACCGCCATCAGGGCCGAGGTCGCGGCGACCTGCTCGGGCGGCACCAGGCGAGGCACCAGAGAGTCGAGGGAGGGTCGCTGAATGCCATCGAAACCGGCGAGCAGGAACGACACCGCGAACAGCACCCACAGGCGAGGCTGACCCAGCAGTGAGTTGACCAGAAGCAGGACGGTCCCGCCGAGCATGCCCGCCTCGGTGATGCGCAGGAGCAGGCGCCGGTCCACGGCGTCCGCGAGCACACCTCCGGCCAGCCCGGTGAGAAGCAACGCCGCCAACTCGGCCAGGCTGAGCAAGCCGACGACCAGCGACGAGTGGGTCAGCCGGAAGGTCTGATAGGGAATGGCAACGAAGGTGAGCATGCTGCCGGCGAAGGAAACGCCGCCCCCGATGAAGAGCAGCCGCAGGTCCCTCGACTGGCGCAGCGGGGTCAGATCCAGCCGAACGTGCTCGGCGAGCGAGGCCGCCAGCGACCGCGACTCCGGCCGCTGCAGCTCCGGTTGGTCTGACACGACTGCGATGGTTACAGAGGCGGGGCTGGTTCACTCTTCGATTTCGCGCTCCGGGCTGGCTGGGGGCTGCCGACTCCGCGGTTGTTTAGCGTCACTCAACATCGGCGGGTAGCCTGGCGGAACGATTCTCGCCGTCCCGGAAGTTGGGCCGGCTCCGATCAGAAATGGGGTCCGGCTCGAAGATGGACCAGATAAGCGAGCATCTGTGGCTCGGCAACTCGGGCGATCCTCACCTCATGATGGGGGCCGGGGTGACGTACCTCATGGACTTGCGGGCCGAGTGTGCGCCGCCGCGCTTCCCCGTGCCGGTGGACCACATCCGCATCGAGGACCTGGTGGACGGACAGGAGGAGCTGATCCTCTCGGCCGGGCATCGGGTCGCCGAGCTCGTCGACGGGGGTCACGTCGTCGGCATCTATTGCCAGTCCGGGGTGTCTCGCACGCCTGCCGTGGCCATTTGTTATCTGATGCTCCAGGGCACATCGCTGGCCGATGCCACGACGATCGTCCGCGAGGCCCGTCCGTCGGCCATGCCGGCCCTCGGCCTGTACCGGTCGCTCGAAGCCATCGAGGCCGACCTCGGCAGCTGACGAGCCGAAGTACCGCGCCCGGCTGACCGCTGCGACCGGCCCACCGATCTTCAGCCTGCCGACCCGCGCCCCCCGGCCTCATCAATCTTGCTGTCGACACCGCCGACCTCCCCCGACGCATTCGCTCCAGCGAGCAAGGCGTCGAGCACCTCGTCGCCTCCGACCGTGCGATCGTCCTTGTTTCCGGCCAGCCGGCGGTAGGCCTCGGCCGCCGCCTGGTGGAAGCCGCCGGGCAGCGCCGCACTTTCCAGGGTGGCAGCGATCTCCTCCATTTCGGCGACCCAGCGCCACGCCTTGCTGGCCGGACCCCCCGACGCCGCCAGCCGGCCGGGCAACGCGGGCTGACTGCTCTCCCACTCGGCGCGCAATGCGTCCTCGACGCCGAGCCGGCGGGACGCTGCGGCGATGGAGAGCAGGAGCGCGGTGCTGCCCTTCGTCCAGCCGGCGTAAAGCATCTTCAGGGCCGAAGCCGCGGTCGGACCGCCAGTTGCGAGCACGGTCGCACGGGCCGGATGGCCGAAGGCGCCGGCCACTTCTCCTGCCCTCTCACCGGACAGGTAGAGATGCGGCCGGTCGGGCCCCCCGATCACACCGCCATCGACGTAGGCCGCGCCGGCCGCTTCCACGATCGAAGCCACCCGCCCGGCCGTTGCCGGCGAGACGGCGTTGGCGTCGAGATAGAGACCTGAGAAGCCGGTCGCCGCCACCTCGCTCGCAAGGGTCGTGGCCGCGTCCGGGGGGCAGATCGACACCACCAGATCGGAGCGTCCTGTCATCTCCACCATCGAGCCGGCGTCCCGGAGCCGGAGGGCCTCCGCCCTCGCCCGGGTGGCCGGACTGCGGGCGGCCCCGACCCACGTCACCTCCGCCCCGGTGGCCTGGATGGCCCGCGCCAGCGCGGCCCCCATTTCCCCCGGATGCAGCACGCCCACCGAGCTCATATCGCCGAGAAACCTATCGCCGGCCGCCCGATCCCTCGCCGCCTCTGGCCTGACCGCCTGCGGCCTGACCGCCCGCAGCCTGACCGCCCGCGCCGGCCCGCGACCTCGGCCGCCCGCCCACCATCGTCAGACCCTGGCGGCGCTGAACACCTCAGCCAACCAAATCTCCCAGGCCCGCCTGGTCTGCTCGGCGTCGAGATCGCCATAGGCGTGGTGGCTGACGGCCACCGTCATGCCCAGTGCGGCCCGCCCGTGGAAGCGGATAAGGGCGTCCGGCGTTCGCAGCCCGATGAAGTCGGCGGTGAGGTAGTCAACAACCCCTCCCAGAGGTGCGATGCCGGGCAGTGTGATCCGGAGGGGGGCGTCGAGCTCGATGGGGCGTCCGGCACCGAGCGCCGCCACCAGGGCCGGCCAGGCCGCAGGCCCCGACGAGGACGCCGGAGCTTCGGCTTCGATGTAGACCGCCGGGCGACCGGCGAAGTGGGCGTGGTATTGGACCAGGGTGTACAGGTACATGTCCCAGCCGGCGCCGGTGATGTGCTCGTACTCGCCGTTCCAGTCGTCGCCGAGGAGCCCGCTGTGCACGAAGCGCAGGACCGTGCTGCCGCCTTCCCGGGCCGTGATGAGGTACTCGAAGGCGTGGGTGGACCCGTCCGGCGCCTCCGGCGTGCGGACGGCCAGTCGCCGCTCGGGCTCCCAGCCCACGACCAGGTCGCTGGCCGGATCCACCGGGGAGGGCTGGAACCAGGCGGCCTGTCCGGCTTCGGTGGCGATCGTCTCCCACACCTGCTCGGGGGTCGCCTCGAGCCCGACCTCCCTGGCGATCTCGAATTCTCTTGGCATCGCCTTCCTCCTTTGTGTGGACCCTGGCTTTGTGTGGACCCTGGCTTTGTGTGGACCCTGGCTTGGAGTGGGCCCTGGCCTCAATGCGCCCTGGCGGGCCTGGTCGGCCTGGTCGCCGGATGCAGAGCCAGGACCATGCGGTGTTCTCGGCCTCGCGGGGCGCGTTCGTCGTGATAGCGCCCGACCAGTTCCGCCACCGCCGTCGCCAGCTCCTCGGCGAAGGCCGCCCGATCGGCAGCAGATGCGAATCGGATCTGGGCGTCGAGCGCAAAGGTGGCGAGCCGCTGTCCAGCCCGCTCGGCGCCGGTCAGCAGCTGGCCGACGTCGCGGACCAGTTGGCCGGCCAGGGCCAGGAGCCAGTGAGCGGAGAGGCGGTCCTGCCCTCGGCCCGGGTCAGGGGCGACCGCGCCCAACGCCCCCGGGGAAATGAGGTAGGCGGCCGCGCTGGCCTGCAAGAGCCGCTCGGTGCAGTTGCCCTTGCGGCGCTCCTCGACCAGCTCGACCAACCCGTGTTGTTCCAGGAGGCGGAGGTGGTAGTTGATCTTCTGACGAGGCAACCCCAGTCGCGCCGCGAGCCCGACGGCCGAGGCCGGCTGGCGCAGCTCGGCCAGGAGCCGGGCCCGGGTCGGATCGAGCGTCACTTCGGCGGCAGATGAATCGGAGATCACGGCCACGTCGAGCACTGAGGCCATGTTCCTACCGACAGTAAATCTTGTCAAGATAACTTTTGTGATCGGCCGGGCAAGCGGGAGCGGGCAAGAGCGGCGGGCGGCGACGGGCAAGAGGCGAGCCGCGACGGGCGAGAGGCGAGCCGCGACGGGCAAGGGTGAGGGGCCGGCGGCGAAAGCGAGCGGCGAGCGGCGAAACAGCCCGGACCACGGAGGGCGGTCACAAACCCCCGACCCGCCAGGCTTCAGATACCGGCCGCGTTGGCGAAGTCGTTGGCCTGCTCCAGCATGGCCTGGATACGGCCCAGGGTTTCGGAGGAATCCACCTCCCGACCATGCTGCATTCCGCCCCGCCCGCCCTGTTCGGCCCGAAAGAGACTCCCCTGGATCAGGCAGCTCAGCTTCCACAATGCAAAGGCCTGAAAGTAGGGAAGATTGTCCAAAGCGTATCCGGAGGCTTTCTCATAAACTTCGGCCATCTCGCTGCGGCCGGGAAAACCGGGAGCGGCGGTCACCGCCTCTTGCATCATGACCATCGGATCGCCGGGACGGGCCCAGAACATCAGGGCCCAGCAAAGGTCTGCGATCGGATGCCCGAGGGTGGCGAGCTCCCAATCGAGCACCGCGACCACTGACATGTTCTGGTCGAGCACCGCGTTGTCGATGTGGTAATCGCCGTGCACCAGCAGACCCTTTTCGCTGATGTCCGGCGGGGGTTTGGCCATCATTCTCTCGTGCAGTTCGAGCACGAGCGGATTCGGGTCGCTCCGTAGCGAGGCCTGGTACTGCGCCAGCCAACGCCGGAGCTGGCGTTCCACGTAGCCGCCGGCTCGGCTCAGGTCGTCGAGGCCGGCTCTGGTGGTGTCGAGCGTGTGGATGCGGGCCAGGGTCTCGAAGAAGGCCACGGCCGCCCGGCCGCAGTTGTCCGCTCCTATCTCGGCGGCCGTTGCCTGCCGGCGGAGGATCAGTCCCTCGGCGTAGGACATCACGTAGAACGGGGCGCCGGTCACGTCGGCGTCGCCGCAGAACGCCAGCATCTCCGGGACGGGCACGTCCGTCGCCCGCAGGGCAGCCATGATCCGGTGTTCCCTGGCGACGTCGTGGGCCGAGGCCAGGACGGCGGCGGCCGGTGGGCGCCGCAGGATCCACTTGCCGCCGTCGCCGTCATCGACCCGGTAGGTGAGATTCGAGCCGCCCGCGGCGATCAGGCCGAATGTCAAAGGCGGCCGCATCGCGGGCACGTCCGCGGCCAGCCAGGCCGATGTGGATTGAACTTTTAAGCCGGGTGGGTCGACCGAACGGTCAACATCGACGATGTCCTCCTGCCCTCGGCTAACGGCGGGGCGGGTGGGGTTCTCCGCCGGGACTGTTTTGCTGTCGCGGTCCACGACGTCAGAGAACCTGGTCGAGGAACTTGGCCACTGCGGCGTTGTACTCCTCGGCCGCCTCCCAGTAGACGTTGTGCGGGGCGCCCTCGATGGCCGTAAGCCGGCTTCCGGCCACCAGCTCATGGAGGTGCTCGGCGGCCGGCCCGGCCCGGTCGAGGCTGCCGACGACTACCAGCATGGGCGAGGTGACCCGGCCGATGAGATCGGCCAGTTCGGCCCGACTGGGGTTGGCCGAGGTGCCCTGACGGGGATGGCGCAGGGCCTCGATACGGGTGGCGGTCGAGCGAATCCGGTAGTAGCGGTCGTAGAGGATCGGTCGTTCCCTTTTCAGCTTGTCGGTGAGGGAATCGCCGAAGGGCAGGAAGATGGTGTCATGATCCAGCGGTTGGGCCAGCCGGCGGGCCATCTCGGCCGCCGGCGCGTCGCCTCCCGGGCGAGGCACGCCGGCACCCGACGGGATCAGGGCGGCAGCCTGGTCGGGGTGGCGGGCGGCCCAGCGGAGGAGGGTCGCCCCGCCCATCGAGTTGCCGGCCAGGATCGGACGGTCGACACCGAGGGCAGCGAGGAAGCCCTCGAGCTCATCGGCCCGGTCCGGCTCGGGCTCACCGCGGGGCGAGTTGGACGAGTGCCCGTGATTGACGCTGTCGTAGGCAATGACCCGGAAGCGGTGGCGGAAGGCCTGGAACTGCTGGAACCAGGCCTCGCCGCAGGAGCTCATCCCGTGGAGGAAGACCAGCGGCTGGCCCTCCCCTTCCTCGTGGTAGTAGATGTCGCTGCCACTCACGTCGACCCAAGGCATGGGCTTCCCCCGATCCGGTTTGACTTCGTCCTACACCCTGGGACGGCTCCCTGCCACTTCTCCCGCGGGCGGATTCGAGCTCGGGCCGGGCCGCGCGCGTCCGGCCGCTCACACCTCGAGGGGTAGCTGGGTCGGCTGGGCGTGGGCCCGGGCCGGGCCGGCGGGTAGCGGTCGGGATCGGGGGCGGCGATGGGGACCCGGCGGCGGACCGCGGCCGGGCCGGGCCGTCGGGGTCCATCCCCGCCGCCGTCCGGGCCCGCGCCACCGAAGACCGCACCTGGGCCGCCAGCACGTCCTGTTCCCCGGCCGGCAGGTACGACCCCCGATACCGCCGGCGATACTCATCGACCAGGTCCGGCCGGGCGCCGGCCAGCCACTCCAGGTAGTGCTCCCGGACGCCGCGGCGCAGATGCAGGGCCACCGGGGTAATCGAGACCGCCCCGGCCTCCACACATCCGCCAATCACCTCCTCGATCTGCTCGGGCCGGTCGGACAGACCCGGAATGAGCGGGGCCACGAGGACGCCGCACGCCACGCCGGCCTGGTTGAGGCGCCGCACCGCTTCCAATCGCTGGCGGGGTGCGGGCGTGCCCGGCTCGGTCAGCTTCCACACCTCCTCATCCAGGGTTCCGATTGAGAGGTTGACGCCCACGTTGGTGCGCCGGGCTGCTTCGGCCAGCAAATCGAGGTCGCGCAGGATCAGCGTGGACTTGGTCAGGATCGAAAACGGGTTGCCCGTCTCCGCCAGCACCCGGACGACCCCCTGAGTCAGGTGGTACTTCCCCTCGCAACGCTGGTAGGGATCGGTGTTGGTCCCCATGGCGATGTGGTGGCCCGCCCATCTCCGGGCCGAGAGCTCGACCCGCAGCAGCTCGACGGCGTTGACCTTGACCACGATGCGCCGCTCGAAGTCCTCGCCGGTATTGAGCCCCAGGTACTCGTGGGTCGGGCGGGCGAAGCAGTAGGTGCAGGCGTGACTGCAGCCGCGGTAGACGTTGATGGTGTACCGGAAGGGGACACGGGACGCCTTCGGCACTTCATTGATGATTGACCGGGCGTTGACGTGCAGGAACTCCATACCGCGGAACTCGCCTCGGCCCACGTGCCGCTCGACCAGGTCGTCGGCAGCAAACAGGGCGTCTGGGGCGGCGTGATCGCGCTCGTCCGCCAGCGGCCAGCGAAGGTCGGGAGCTCGCGCCGACGTCACGGGCCCAACCCTACTCGAACACGTGTTCGAACGCCAGTGAAATCGATGATTGATCCGGAGCCGACAGGGGTATGGCGATAATGACCGACTCCGGTAAAGGCGAGGTGCACCGAGATGTCTCAAGTCGTACGCGAGGTCATGCAAAGTAACCCGATTTGCTTGCCGGCCATCACCAGCCTTACCGCTGCGGCCGTGGCCATGCGGGACATCGGCATCGGTGACGTGATCGTGGAGGAGGACGGCGAGGTCTGCGGGATCGTGACCGACCGGGACATAGCCGTGCGGGTTGTGGCCGAGGCCCTGGACCCCAACGACGTGGCCCTGAGCGACATCTGCAGCCGCGACCTCACCACCGTCTCGCCGACCGACTCGGTAGAGCAAGCCGTGGAACTCATGTCCAATAGGGCCCTCCGTCGCCTGCTCGTCCTCGACGAGGGCCGTCCGGTGGGTGTCGTGTCGCTGGGAGATCTTGCCCTCGAGCAGGATCCCGACTCCGCGCTCGCAGCCATCAGCGCCGCTCCACCAAACGTCTGACCGGGCTCATCGGCCCGGGCTCATGGGACCGGGATCATCCGATGGGGCTGAACTGCCCTTTTGTGGCTGGCGGGGGAGGACTCGAACCTCCAACATCCGGATCCAAAGTCCGGTGTTCTGCCGATTGAACTACCCGCCACCGCGGGACCAACACCCTCGCTTCCAGTGTGGCGTCCTCCAGTGTGGCAGCCGAGCGTGCCCACATGCGGCCTTCCGGGTTGGTAGAACAATGGCATGGCGAGCGACGCGAGTTCCCTTTCGGCGGTCGTGCTGGCCGCTGGGGAGGGCACCAGAATGCGCTCCGAACGGCCCAAGGTGCTGCACCGGCTGTGCGGACGGCCCATGGTGCTGCACGTCCTTCACGCCCTCGCCGAGCTCCAGCTGCAGCGGGCCGTGGTTGTCGTCGGGCATGGCGGCGCCTGGGTGACCAAGGCGGTTGGCGAGCAGCCCCCTCCCGGTCTGCGGCTCGATTTCGTCGAGCAGCGGGTCCAGCGGGGTACGGGGGACGCCGTGCTCGTTGCCCTCACCGCCTTCCCCGACGACGATGCCGACGATCACGACATCGTCATCCTGCCCGGTGATACCCCCCTGCTGCGGCCGCCGACGCTGGCCTCCCTGGTCCGGACCCATCGTCAGTCCGATGCCGCGGCCACCCTCCTGACCGCCCGGTTGGCCGAACCGGCCGGTTACGGCCGGGTGGTGCGGGACCGGAGCGGTCGAGTCGCCCGCATCGTCGAGCACGTCGAGGCGACCGAGGAGGAGCTGGCCGTTGACGAGATCAACACTTCGATGTACGTGTTCCGCCGCTCCGTGCTGGCTCCGGCCCTCCGCCGCCTGACCCCGGACAACGCCCAGGGCGAGTACTACCTGACCGACATCGTCGCCGTGCTGCACGACGCCGGCTATCCGATCGAGGCGCTGGTCGTCGACGACCCGATGGAGGTCGCCGGGGTCAACGACCGCCATCAGCTGGCGATCGCCGAAGCCGAGCTGCGGGATCGGATCAACGAGCGGTGGATGCGGCGGGGCGTCACCATGATCGACCCGGAGCACACCTACATCGACACCGCGGTGGAGCTGGCCCCCGACGTCGTGCTGTACCCCGGCACCCACCTGAAGGGGCGCACGGTCGTGGCCACCGGCGCCGAACTCGGGCCGAGCACCCAGCTGACCGACTGCGAGGTGGGGCGAGGAGCGGTGGTGACCGCCACCATCGGGCAGAACGCCACCGTCGGTGCCGACGCCAGGGTCGGCCCATGGGCCTACCTGCCGCCCGGCACGAAACTGACACCGGGCTCGGTCACGGGCGCGTGCTTCACTGGAGGGAGTGCCGAAGACGATCTCTCATGATCGATGGACCCGAGAGGACTGACCGGATGCAGACTGGCCAGATAGAACTGGTGCCGACCCGCAGGCTGCACGTGCTCTCGGGTCGTACCCATCCCACCCTGGCCGCCGACATCTCGGGCCATCTGGGGCTCGAGGTAGGGGATGCCGGCCTGGTCGACTTCGCCAACGGCGAGATCCGCCCGAGCTTCTCGGACTCGGTACGCGGTGCCGACGTCTTTGTGATCCAGTCGCACGGGCAGACGCCCGGCCGGTCCGTCAACGACTCCCTCCTCGAGCAGTGGATCATGATCGACGCCGCCAAACGGGCCTCCGCCCGGCACATCACCGCCGTGTGCCCCTACTACGCCTACTCACGGCAGGACCGCAAGGCCAAGGGTCGCGAGCCCATCACCGCCCGGATGGTTTCGGATTTCTTCGCCGCGGCCGGCGCCGACCGGATCATCTCGGTCGATCTGCATTCAGGCCAGATCCAGGGCTTCTTCGACGGGCCGGTCGACCACCTCACGGCGGTGCCCCTGCTCACCGATTACCTCCGGCTCCACGCACCGGCCGGGGACTTCGTGATGGTGGCGCCGGATACCGGCCGAACCAAGGTCGCCGAGCAGGCCGCCCGCCACGCCGGAGAGCGCATCGACGTGGCCGCGGTCTATAAGCGACGGCCCAAGAGCGCCATCAACCAGGTGCAGACCCTGGGCGTGATGGGCGACGTGGACGGGCGCATGTGCGTGCTCATCGACGACATGATCGACACCGCCGGGACCATCTGCGCCGCCGCTGACCTGCTGCTGGACCGCGGTGCGACCGAGGTGTGGGCCATGGCGACGCACGGGGTGCTGTCGGATCCCGCCACCGACCGGCTCAAGAACTCCGCCATCGCCCGCGTCGTCGTCACCGACACCCTCCCGTTGCCGCCCGAGAAGCAGATCGACAAGATCGAAGTGGTTTCGGTGGCCCGGATCTTCGCCGACGCCATCGACGCCGTGTTCGCCAACCGGTCGGTTTCGCAGATCTTCGGTGGCGAAAACCAGACGTGAGTCCGGTCCGCTAGACTTTTCCGGTCCTCTTGTCGGTTTGAACTGCAGGGTAGGAGCGCGTTTCGATGGCAGAGATCATCCTGGTTGCCGAGCCCGGCCGCCCCACCGGGTCGGCTTCCTCGCGGCGCCTGCGCACCGCCGGCCGCATCCCCGCCGTGGTGTACGGCCATGGCGGTGCCGGCACCTCGGTGTCCGTTGACGGCCGTGATCTGCGCCACGCCCTGTCGGGCGACTCGGGGCTCAACCAGCTGCTGTCGCTGCGGGTGGGCTCGGACACCCACCTGGCCCTGGCGCGGGCCATACAGCGTCATCCCGTCCGCCACACGGTCCTCCACGTCGACTTCCTGATCGTTCGGCGCGACGAGGTCATCTCCGCCGAGGTGCCGATCATCCTGGTGGGCGAGGCCCGGGCCGTTGAACAGGAAAAAGGGTTGGTCGAGCAGCTGCTCACGGCCCTTACGGTCAACGCCACCCCGGCGCGGATCCCGACCCACCTCGAGGTGGACATCGCCGACCTCACCGTGGGCAGCGGCGTGCGCGTGAGCGACCTCGCTCTGCCTGCGGGCGTGACCACCGACCTTCCCCCCGACGAACTGGTCGTGGTGGCCCAGGTCAGCCGGGCGGCAATCGAGCTGGAGGCGCAGGAGGCGGCCGCGGCCGAGGCCGAAGAAGGCAGCGAGGCCGGCGCCGAAGCCGGAACGGCCGGCGGCGAGGGGTCGTCGGCCTCGGCCTCCGAGGAGCGCTAGCTGCTCGGCCGGTCGCGGACCGGCACGCCGGCGGACCTGCTGGCCGTCGGTCTCGGCAACCCCGGTTCGGAGTACACCGGAACCCGCCACAACGCCGGCGCCGCAGCCATCGCCTTGCTGGCCGAGCGGCATGGGGAGCGCCTCAAGCGGTCCCGGGAGCACGCCCTGGTCGCCGAGGCCCGCGTCGCCGGCCGGCGCCTGGCGCTGGCCTTCCCGCAGACCTACGTCAACGACTCGGGCCGCTCCGTCGCCCCCCTCGTCCGCCGCTTCGGCATCGAGGATCTGACCCGGCTGGTGATCGTGCACGACGAGCTCGACCTTCCGCTCGGGATCGTACGGGTCAAGGCCGGCGGAGGTCTGGCCGGGCACAACGGGCTCCGATCCATCAAGGCCCACCTCCACTCCGACGCTTTCACCCGGGTGCGGATCGGCATCGGCAAGCCGCCGGGCGGCAAGGAACGCGGCGCCGACCACGTCCTCACCACTCCGTCCCGCCGGGACCGCACCGAGCTCGGGGTCAGCGTCGAGGTGGCCGCGGACGCGGTCGAGTGCATCCTCGCCGAGGGCGTGGCCGTCGCCCAAAACCGGTTCAATGGGTGAGGTGTCCTCCGACGTTCCCCTGACCGCGGCGCCCCCGGGCGCGGTGCCGCCAGCCGGCCTGGCCCCCCTGCTGCCCCTGCTGCGCCCCGACCCCACCTTCAGCGGTCTCCACGGTTTGCGGAGTGGCGTGGTGGCGGTCCCCGAGCCGGCCCGAGCCTTCGCCGTGGCCGGAGTGGCCCAGGCGGCCGGACGGCGGCCCACGCTGGTGGCGGTACCGACCAACGCCGAAGCCGAGCGGCTGGCCCACGACCTGGCCGCCTTTGTCGGCCCGGAACAGGTGGAAGTGTGCCCCGCCTGGGAGACCCTGCCCTTCGAACGGGTCAGCCCCAGCGTCCAGACCATGGGCCGGCGCCTGCGCGCCATGTGGCGCCTGGGTCAGCGGGGTGCGGGCCCAGGTGGCCCGGGCAGGCCGACCGGTCGAGCCGACCGTCTACCCCAGATCCTGGTCGCTCCTGTCCGATCGCTTCTGCAACGACTCGGCCCCCACGTCGAGGACGCCGCGCCGGTGGTGATCCGCAAGGGGGAGCAGATTGATTCCGGGGCGCTGGTGGCCCGGCTGGTCGGGATGGGCTACCGGCGGGAGTATCAGGTCGAGCACCGGGGCGAGCTGGCGGTCCGGGGCTCGATCGTGGACGTGTTCGGCTCGACCGCCGACGCGCCCGTCCGGATCGACCTGTGGGGCGACGAGGTGGACCGGCTGAGCGAGTTCTCGATCGGTGACCAGCGCTCCACTGAGGACCTGGCCGAGATTGAGCTGTTCGGATGCCGGGAGCTGCTCCCCACCGCGGAGGTCCAGGAACGAGCCGGCCGGCTGGTAGGCGATGCCCCCTGGGGCCGCCAGCAGTGGGAGCGCTTCCGCGAGGGGCTGGTTTTCGACGGCATGGAGTCCTGGCTGCCGTGGCTCACCAACGACGAGCACCTTCTCATCGACCTCCTGCCCGGCAACGCCCTCGTTCTGCTCGTCGAGCCCCGCCGCATGCGCGATCGCGCCGCCGAGCTCCTGGAGGAGGAGGCCGCGCTCGCCGGCACCCTGGCTCAGACGTGGGGGGCCGATGGCGAGGAGTTCCCGCGCCTGCACCTGCCCTTCGATCGCCTTCTGGCCCACACCGACGCGGCCGCCCTCACCATGACGGCCGCCCCCGAGGGCCCAGGGACCGAGGTGGTCGCCGCCGCCGGCTGGGACCCGGTCATCGGCGATGGCGAACGGCTGATGAGCCAGTTGCGCGGCCTCCGGTCCGACGGATACCGGATCATCGTGTGCGCCGAGGGTCGGGGCAGCGCGGCCCGGCTGGCCACCCTTCTCGGCGATCACGGTCTGCCCGCCCCGTTCTACGAGGCGCCGATCGCGGCCCAACTGACCGATCCGGGCATCCGGGTGGTGCTCCAGCCGCTCGAACGCGGCTTCCTGTACCCGCCGCTGAAGCTGGCCGTGCTGGCCGAGGGTGACCTCACCGGGCGCCGGCGGGCCCATCGCCGGGCCCGGCCCCGCAGGGCCAACGCCCAGACGTATTTCGACGACCTCACCGCCGGCGGCTACGTCGTGCACTATCAGCATGGCGTCGGGCGCTTCGGCGGCATGGTGCGCCGCTCGATCGGCGGCGTCGAGCGCGATTACCTGCTGCTCGAGTACAAGAGCGGCGACAAGCTGTACGTGCCTTCTGACCAGGTCGACCTCCTGCGGCCGTACACCGGAGGCGAGTCGCCGGCCCTGAGCCGGCTCAACGGCAGCGACTGGCAGCGAACCAAGGCCCGGGTCCGGGCTGCGGTCCACGAGATCGCCCAGGAACTCGTCGTCCTCTACCAGAAGCGGGTCAATGCCCCCGGCCACCCCTTCGCCCCGGACACCCCCTGGCAGCACGAGATGGAAGAGTCGTTCCCCTACAACGAGACGCCCGATCAGCTCAAGGCCATCCTGGACGTCAAGGCCGACATGGAGGCCGACCCCCCCATGGACCGCCTGGTCTGCGGCGACGTCGGCTTCGGCAAGACCGAGGTCGCCATCCGGGCCGCCTTCAAGGCCATCCAGGACGGCAAGCAGGTGGCCATGCTGGTGCCCACCACCTTGCTGGCCTCGCAGCACTTCCAGACCTTCTCCGACCGCTTCGCCGGCTACCCACTCAGGGTCGAGATGCTCTCCCGCTTCCTCACTCCGGCCCAGGGTCGCCGGGTCGTGGAGGGCCTGGCGGACGGCTCCGTCGACATTGTCATCGGCACCCACCGGCTCCTTTCGGGCGATCTCCAGTTCAAGGACCTGGGCCTGCTGATCGTCGACGAGGAGCAGCGGTTCGGGGTTCATCAGAAGGAAACCATCAAAAAACTTCGCACCGACGTGGACGTGCTCACGCTCACGGCCACCCCGATCCCGCGAACCCTGGAGATGAGTCTCACCGGGATCAGGGACCTCACCCTCCTCCACACCCCGCCGGTCGACCGCCAGCCCATCCTCACCTACGTCGGGGAGTACGACGAGCGAGCGGTGGCCGAAGCCGTGCGCCGGGAGTTGCTGCGCGAGGGCCAGGTGTTCTACGTGCACAACCGGGTGGCGACGATCGAGAAGACGGCGGCCGAACTGCGGGCCCTCGTGCCGGAGGCCCGAATCGCGGTGGCGCACGGCCAGATGGACGAAGGAGCCCTGGAGCGGGTCGTCCTGGACTTCTGGGAGGGTGCCTACGACGTGCTGGTCTGCACCACCATCATCGAGTCGGGCATCGACATGCCCACCGTCAACACCCTGGTCGTCGACCGGGCCGATCGGCTCGGCCTGGGCCAGCTCCACCAGTTGCGGGGGCGGGTCGGCCGGGCCGGGCAGCGGGCTTACGCCTACCTGCTCTTCCCTCCTGACCAGGTCCTGTCGGAGGAGGCCTACGAGCGGCTCCGCACCATCGGCGAGCACACCGAGCTCGGCTCGGGCTTCAAGATCGCCATGCGCGACCTCGAGATCCGGGGCGCCGGAAACCTGCTCGGCGGCGATCAATCCGGGCACATCGCCGCGGTCGGATACGACCTGTACGTGCAGATGGTCAGCGAGGCCGTGGCCGAGCTCAAGGGGGAGCAGCTGCGCCCGCCGGCCGAGATCAAGCTGGACCTTCCGGTCACCGCGAACCTGCCCGCTGACTACGTGGCGCGCGAGGACCTTCGACTGGAGGCCTACCGGCGCCTGGCCACCGTGACCACCCACGCCGAGGTGGACGACATCGAAGCCGAATGGCTCGACCGCTACGGGCCGCTGCCCGATCCGGCCCAGGCCCTGTTGCGCATCGCCCGCCTGCGGGCCGAGTGCGCCCGGCTCGGAGTGCGGGAGGTGGCGGTCGTGACCGGAGGCGTGGGCCTGACCGGCGGCGGCTTCACCGCCCGGCTCTCTCCCCTCGAGCTGCGGGCCAGTCAGCGGGTCCGGCTGACCCGGCTCGTCCCCAAGGCGGTCTACAAGGAGGAATCCGGCCAGCTGGTCATTCCGCTGCCCCGCAACTCGGACCCCTCCGCTGATCTGGCCGCCTTGCTTGCCGACCTGGCCCCGCCGGTATCATCACCGGCGCCGTGAAACGACTGCGATCCACACTGGCGGGCGTCGCCGCACTTCTGGCCCTGTCGCTGACGGCGACCGCCTGCGACACGTCGCCGTACGCGGCAAGGGTCAACTCGCAGGTCATCCGTCAGGTGGCGCTCAACGCTGAGCTGCGGGCCTGGGCGGCCAACCCCACCTACGTCTCGTCGTACCACAGCTCGTCGAACAGCACCGTCGCCGGCGACGCGCCCGGCACCTACAACACGACCTGGGTGGCGGGCATTCTGGGCGGTATGGTCGACGCCACCGTGATCCGGGAGCGAGTCGTCGCGACCGACCGGCCTCCCTCCTCCGCCACTCTGGCCGCGGCTCGCACCGTCAGCCAGCTCGGTGAGGTCGGCTGGCAGGACTTCTCGCCCGCCTTCCGGGACGTGCTGGTGAGCCGGGTGGCCGACGAGGCCGTCCTCACCCCGGTCACGGCCCCCGCGGCCACCTTGCGGAGCACCTACAACCAGTACCAGCCCTACTTTTTCCTGCAGATCTGCACCGTCTCGGCGTCGGCCTTCAGCGCCAGCCAGGCGGCCAGCATCGTCGCCCAGAAGGTTCCCAACGGGATCTCGGCCTGTTACAACCAGGTCCAGTTCGAGGCCCAGTCCAAGGCCTTTCAGACCGCGGTGCTGACCCTCCCCGTCGGCAGCGTGTCCCCCCCGCTCAAGACCAGCTACGGCTACCAGGTGGTCCGCGTCGTCGACAAAAGCCTCCAGCCCTATACACCGGATCTCCAGCAGGTGCTCTCCCTCGTCATCATGAGCTCCCAGGGCAGTGGCAACCCGGTCGTGACCGGTCTGGTGTCGAAAGCCTCGGTCCGCATCAATCCGGCGTACGGGACCTGGACGTCCCTGCAGGTCAAGCCGCCGGCGCTACCGAACTCCGGCTCATGACCGGACGGGTCGTGGTGGTCGGCCTGGGCCCGGGCGATCCGCGACTCGTCAGTGTGGGGGCCGGGGCGGCCATTGCCGCCACTCCGACCCGGTTCGTGCGCACCACCCGCCATCCGAGCGCGGCCCTGGTCGAGCCCGCCGTGTCCTTCGACTCGCTCTATGAGCGGGCCGACTCCATGGACGAGGTCTACGGCGCCATCGTGGATCAGCTGATCGCCGCCGCCTCGAGCGGCGACGTGGTGTACGCCGTCCCCGGCTCGCCGCTGGTGGCCGAGCGAACGGTGGCCCTCCTCCAGGCCGACCCGCGGATCGAGGTCGAGATCGTGCCGGGCTTGTCGTTCCTCGACCTGGCCTGGGCCCGGCTCGGGATCGATCCCGTGGCCGCTGGCGTCCGGCTCGTCGATGGCCACCGCTTTGCCGTCGAAGCGGCGGGGCAGACCGGCCCCCTCCTTGTGGCCCAGTGTGACCGGCGGGCCGTGCTCTCGGACATCAAGCTGGCCCTCGAGGACGGTCCCGACGTGATCGTGCTGCAGCGCCTCGGGCTCCCCGACGAGGCCGTCACCACGGTGCCGTGGGCCGACCTGGATCGGGCCGTCGACCCCGACCACCTCACCTGCGTCTGGATCCCGGCGCTCGCCGATCCAGCCGCGGCCGAACTGGTGCGCTTCGCCGAGCTGGTCCGCACCCTGCGGGCCCGCTGCCCGTGGGACCGCCAGCAAACCCATCGCTCCCTCACCCGCCACCTCCTCGAGGAGACCTACGAGGTGCTGGAGGCGATCGACGAGCTCGACGCCGGGCCTGCCGGCTACGAGCATCTCGAGGAGGAGCTCGGCGACCTGCTCTTCCAGGTGGTCTTCCACGCCACCCTGGCGGCCGAAGAAGGGCAGTTCACCCTCGCCGACGTGGCCCGCGGCATCCACGACAAGCTGGTCGCTCGCCACCCTCACGTCTTCGGTCCCCCCGGTGAGCCGGTGCCCAACTGGGAGGAGCTGAAGAAAGCCGAGAAGGGCCGGGCCAGCGTGATGGACGGAGTGCCGGGCAACCTGCCCTCGCTGCTGTACGCCTTCAAGCTCCAGAGCAAGGCGGCCTCGGTCGGCTTCGATTGGGAAAATGCGGCCGGCGCGTGGCCCAAGATCCTCGAGGAGCTCGGCGAGCTCGAAGCCGCCATCGGCGATTCGGCTGACGCCGTCAACGAGGAGCTCGGCGACGTGCTGTTCTCGGTGGTCAACGTGGCCCGCCACCTCGGAGTTGATCCCGAGTCGGCGCTTCGCGACGCGGCCGCCAAGTTTCGCGCCCGCTTCGGGGCGGTGGAGGCGCTGGCCCAGGAGCGGGGGGTGCCGGTCAGCGACGACCTGTGGGACGAGGTCAAAGCCTCGCTCACCGCCTCCCTCCCGCCCGGTAGGCACCCCGGCCGACGCGGGTGACCACCCCGGCGGCAAGCGGTGCTCGCAACGAGTCGCTGATCGCCTGCGACCGGCTCCCGGCGGGGGAGAGGCCGCAGGCGCACAGCATCCGGTAGATCTCCGACACCGTGACCGGGCGGAGGGCCGTGTACACGGCGTGCACGACCGCGTCCCGCAAGTCCGAGCCGGAGATGAGCCGGGTGCCGTCGGGCTCGGCGTCGACGTCGCCCGGCAGCGGCGCCCGCCGGCGGTGCATGTCGACCCAGCCGCGGGCGTCACGGCAGCGGCGCAGCTCGGCCACGATCGACTCCCGCCAGGCCGCCAGGGTGACCGACCGCTCGTCGATGGTGCGCAGCTCGGCGAGCAGGTGGTCCTGGTAGGCGGCGATGACCCGCTCGGCCGGCGGGAAGGCGCCCGGCAGCGTGCGGGGCCGCAGGGCGACGTGGAAGGGGAGGGTTCGCTCGGGATACGCCATGCCCGGCCATGGTGCTCCGCCGGTGTGACACTTACCCGGAGCCGGCCCGGCCACCGCCCGGGCCCGCTCCGCCCCGCAGTCCCCCGTCGACGCGCCAGCCCTCTCGTCAACGGTTCGATCCGTGTCGCACCCTGTCGCCGCGACCGGGGCGCCCACACTTGCTCGGCTCACCTCAACCCTCCTCAACCCCTCCTCGGCCCGGGCCCACACCGCCCCCGGCCCGCTGCTCCGGCGTCCGTTCGACCCGTCTCGCACGCAGTCGCAGCGCCGGCACCGTTCGAGGGGCCCGCTGGCGGCGGGGCGGTGGTCAAGCCGCCACCAGGTGCGGCCGGCCCGGGCCTCGGCGCCGACGTCTGGCTGCGACCCGGTGCGAGTCGTGTCGAAGGATCCCGCGCTCCGGCCCCGGCGTCGGCCGGGGGGGCGGCCGGGAAGGGGGGCGAACGGTGGGCAAAGTGGGCCCGGTGGGCCTGCTGGGCTGCCGGCGCCACGCGGTCTCGGCGACCCCGGTTGGCCGGTGCGACCTGGTGCGAGGGACATCGAACAGACCGGTCCCCTCCCATCCCGGGAGGCGCGGAGCATGACCCCTTTCGGAGCCCACAGCGGCTACCGTTTTCAACACCAGTCACATGAGCCACAACCACAACAGTTCATGAGCGAGATCGACCAGGTGATCGGGCGAGAGATCCTTGACTCCCGGGGCAACCCGACCGTCGAAGTGGAGGTGCTGCTGGCGTCTGGCGCCACCGGGCCGGGCGGCGGTGCCCTCAGGGGCTTCGACCGGCACCCACGAGGCCGCCGAGCTTCGCGACGGCGACAGCCGTTACGGGGGAAAGGGCGTCCAGCGGGCCGTGGCCAACGTCAACGGGGAAATCGCCCGCAGCATCGAAGGGTTCGAAGCCCTCGATCAGCGGGGCCTCGACGCCACCCTCATCGACCTGGACGGCACCCCCAACAAGTCCCGCCTGGGCGCCAATGCCATCCTCGGGGTATCCCTGGCGGTCGCCCACGCCGCCGCCGGCGAGACCCAGCTGCCTCTGTACCGCTACGTCGGCGGGGCCGGCGCTCATCTGCTGCCGGTGCCGATGATGAACGTGGTCAACGGCGGCGTCCACGCCGACAACAACGTCGACCTCCAGGAGTTCATGATCGTGCCGGTGGGGGCGGCGTCGTTCGCTGAAGCCCTGCGCTGGGGTGCGGAGACCTACCAGCAGCTCAAGGCCATTCTCAAAGGGCGCGGCCTGTCCACGGCCGTCGGCGACGAGGGCGGGTTCGCCCCTGACCTGCCCTCCAACGAGGATGCCGTCAGGGTTCTGGTCGACGCCATCGAAGCGGGCGGCCGGACGCCGGGCCGCGACCTCGCCATCGCCATCGACGCCGCGGCGTCGGAGTTCTACCGGGACGGCCGCTACCAGCTGGCCGGTGAGGATCGCTCGCTGACGGGGGCCGACTTTGCCGCTTACCTCGGGCAGCTCTGTGATCGGTATCCCGTCATCTCGATCGAGGACGGCATGGCCGAGGACGATTGGGACGGCTGGGCGAATCTCACCGGGGAACTGGGCGACCGGGTGCAGCTGGTGGGTGACGACATTTTCGTCACCAACGAGACCCGACTGGCTCGAGGTATTGAGGCCGGTGTCGCCAATGCCATCCTGATCAAGGTCAACCAGATCGGGACCCTCTCCGAGACCCTGGAGACCGTGAGTCAGGCCGGCCGGGCCTCGTACGCCTCGGTGATGTCGCACCGCTCCGGGGAGACCGAGGACACCACCATCGCCGATCTCGCCGTCGCGACCGGCTGCGGGCAGATCAAGACCGGAGCCCCCGCCCGATCGGACCGGGTGGCCAAGTACAACCAGCTCCTGCGCATCGAAGCGGCGCTGGGTGACAGCGCCCGCTACCCCGGCCGAGCGGCATTCGGTTCCCGATGAGAAGAGCCGTCAGGTGGGCGCTGCTCGCCGTGCTGGTGGGCGGGATCGTGTTCCTCTTCGTCTTGCCCGGAAGGGTCTGGCTGGCTCAGGGCCGAGCCTCCACCGTCGCCCACCGTCAGGACACCGCTCTGACCCGCGAGAACGCAGCCCTCGCCCAGCGGCTGGCCCAGCTTCGCAACCCCGCCTACATCGAGCAGCTGGCCCGGCAGGAGTTCGGATTGGTGCTGCCGGGCGAGCAGGCCTACGCCCTGCTGCCCCGAACCAGCCCCTCGACGACCGTCCCTTCGCCGAAGGGTCACTGATCCGCGTAATGTCGGCGGGGCCAATCCACCAGCGAAGGGGGTCCTATGAACATATCGATGCGGGTCAATGGCGAGCCGCAGCAGCACGACGTCGAGCCGCGCACCTTGCTCGTGTATTACCTGCGCGATGTGGTCGGCCTTACCGGCACGAACATCGGGTGCGACACCACGTCGTGCGGGGCCTGCACCGTCCTCGTCGGCGGGGAGTCGGTCAAGTCGTGCACCATGCTTGCCGTCCAGGCTGACGGGGCCGAGATCACCACCATCGAGGGATTGGCCGACGGTGACCGGCTGCATCCGATGCAGGAGGCGTTCCGGGAGCACCACGGCCTGCAGTGCGGCTACTGCACACCCGGAATGGTGATGGCCGCGGTCTCCTTGATCAAGGAGCACCCTCACCCGACTGAAGCCGAGGTCCGCGAGGGCCTGGAGGGCAACCTCTGCCGCTGCACCGGGTACCACAACATCGTTCAGGCCGTCATGGCGGCCGGGGCCCTGGAAGAGGTGCACTCATGATCCCGGCCGCGTTTGAGTACGAGAGAGCGACGTCGGTCGACGACGCCATCGGGCGGCTCTCCCGGCACGGAGAGGACGCCAAGCTGCTGGCCGGCGGGCACTCGCTGCTACCGCTCATGAAGCTGCGCCTGGCCGCCCCCTCGGTGCTGGTCGACATTGGCCGGCTGGGCGATCTCTCCTATGTCCGGGAAGATGACGGCCACGTGAGCATCGGGGCCCTGACCCGCCACCGCGACCTCGAGATCAGCGACGTCCTCCAGAGCCACGCGCCCCTTCTTTCCCATGTGGCCGGTCAGGTCGGTGATCCGCAGGTGCGTCACCGGGGCACCATCGGCGGCTCGGTGGCCCACGGCGATCCGGCGTCGGATCTTCCGGCCGCCTGCTTGGCCCTGGACGCCAGCTTCACCGTCGTCGGACCCAGCGGGACCCGCACCGTTGCGGCCACCGACTTCTTCCGGGGGTTCCTCGAGACCGACCTGCAGCCCAACGAGCTGCTGACCGAAATCAGGGTGCCCAAGATGGATGGCGCCGGATGGTCCTTCCAGAAGTTCAACCGGCGGGCCCAGGACTGGGCCATCGTCGGAGTGGCCGCGGTCACGGGATCCCACCCGGGCATCGCCCTGGTCAACATGGGCCCGGTGCCCCTGCGCGCCGGAGCGGTCGAGGCCGCCCTGGCCGGTGGGGCATCGCCCACCGAGGCCGCCGCCCACGCCGCCGACGGTCTCGAGCCGCCCGCGGATCTCAATGCCAGCCCCGAGTACCGCCGCCATCTCGCCCAGGTCCTGGTCCGAAGGGCCCTAGAGGAGGCTGGCTCCGGTTAGCCTGGAAGGGTGACTGCTCCCGCTCAGACTGCACTTTCGGTAGAGGAGGTCTCGGCAGCCCTCGCCGCCCACGGCTACCTGGCTGATGAGGGCCTGGCTACTTCAATCTTCCTGGCCATGGCCTTGCATCGCCCCCTGTTGCTCGAGGGGGAGGCCGGGGTCGGCAAGACGGAAGTGGCCAAGGTTTTGGCCGCGTGGACCGGTGGGGAGTTGCTGCGCTTGCAGTGCTACGAGGGGATCGACATCTCCCAGGCCGTCTACGAGTGGGATTACGCCCGTCAGCTCCTGCACCTTCGGGCCGCGGAAGCGGGCGGGATCTCGGCCGGCGAGGATGACGTCTACAGCGAGAGGTTCCTCGTCCGGCGGCCCCTTCTGGCCTCCATCGACCACTCCTCCGGCCCCCCGCCGGTCCTGTTGATCGACGAGGTCGACCGCTCCGACGACGAGTTCGAGGCTTTCCTCCTGGAGTTCCTCTCGGAATACGCAGTGACCATTCCCGAGCTGGGCACCTTTCGGGCCGCAGAACCCCCGCGAGTGATCATCACCTCCAATCGGACTCGGGACGTCCACGACGCCCTCAAACGCCGCTGCCTCTACCACTGGGTCGAGCATCCGGACTTCGAGCGCGAGGTCGCCATCATCCGGTTGCGGGCCCCCGGGGCGCTCCCGGAGTTGGCCCGCCAGGTGGCCGCGGCCGTCGAGGCCCTCCGGGAGCAGCACCTCTACAAGCCTCCCGGGGTGGCCGAGTCCATTGACTGGGCGGAGGCTCTGGCTGCTCTCGGCCGCACCCGCATCGATGAGCGCACCCTCGACCTGACCCTCGGGACCGTCCTCAAGTATCAGGAAGACCAGGCCCGGGTCCGGGCCGCGGGTGTCGACGGACTGGTCCGGGCGGCCATCGAACGCAGCAGCAGTTGAGCGATATGGAATCCGAACGGATCGTGACGGGGTTTGTGCGGGTCCTGCGCGCCAACGGCCTGTCGGTGCCGATGGGCATGGCGATCCTGTTCGCCCAGTCGCTGGCCCTGCTGGGAGTGGACGCCCGTGACAAGGTCTACTGGGCCGGGCGGGCCACGCTGGTGCGGCGGGTGGAGGACATCCCCGCCTACGACCGGGCCTTCGCGGCGTTCTGGCAGGACCGCCCGCAACAGTTCGAGCTGCCGCTGCAGGTCGCCCCACCGCTGACCCTGGCCCTCGACGATGGCGAGGAGGCAGCCGAGGCCGAGGAGGGCGACGCCCCCGCCGGCGACGTGATCACCGTGCGCTACTCGTCGGCGGAGATCCTGCGCCACCAGGACATGTCGGCGCTCACCGCCGAGGAGTGGGCGGAGGCCCAACGCCTGATCTCGGCCCTCGGGATCGCCGCCGAGCTGCAGCTTTCCCGCCGGACCCGGCCCAGCCGGCGGCCGTCGCGTGGCCATCCGGATCTGCGCAGGACCCTGCGGCGGAGTATGCGCACGGGGGGTGTCCCGATCCGGCGGGCCTGGCGCAGCCCTCAGACCCGGCCGCGCCGGCTGGTGTTCCTGCTCGATGTGTCCGGAAGCATGGCCCCGTACGCCCGGGGACTGGCCCGTTTCGGCCACGCAGCAGTGGGATCGCGGCACGCCGGGAGGGTCGAGGTGTTCACGATCGGCACCCGCTTGACCCGCATCACCCGGGAGCTGGCCCGGCGGGACCCTGATGCGGCCCTGGCGTCGGCGGCGGAGTCGGTGGCGGACTGGTCGGGTGGTACCCGGCTCGGCACCAGCCTGGCCGAGTTCAACGACCGGTGGGGCGTGCGCGGCATGGCCCGGGGCGCCGTCGTGGTCATCTGCAGCGATGGATGGGACCGGGGTGACCCGGACTTGATCGGATCGGAGATGGCTCGGCTGTCGCGGGTGGCCCGCCGGGTGGTGTGGGTCAACCCTCTCAAGGCGTCGCCGGGATACGCACCTCTGGCCCGCGGGATGGCGGCGGCCCTTCCGTTTGTTGATCAATTTGTGGAAGGCCATGCCGTCTCGTCCCTCGAGCGGCTGGCCGAGGTCATCGCCGGTACGGCAACGAAGGAGCCACGACCATGAAGGAGTTACTCGCAGACATCGAAGGCTGGCGCCGCCAGGGCAAGCAGGTGGCCCTGGCTCGGGTCGTCGGCGTGGAGGGATCGGGACCGCGGCTGCCAGGGGCGGCCATGGTCGTCTCCGACGCCGGAGAGGTGGCCGGCTCGGTATCGGGCGGCTGCGTCGAGGGCGCGGTGGTGACCGAGGCCCTCGACGTGCTCGCAGGGGACCGCAAGCCCCGGCTGTGCACCTTCGGGTATTCCGACGACGAGGCCTTCGCGGTGGGCCTGACCTGCGGTGGCACCATCCGGATCTTCGTGGAACCACTGGACTGGTGAGCGGGCTCTTCGACGCCCTGGCCGCGGCCCTGCGGGCCGAGCAGCCGGTGGCCCTGGCGGAGGTGGTCGAGGGACCGGCCGAGTTGCTGGGCGGCAAGCTGCTGGTCCTCCCCGGCCCGCCTTTCGAAACGATCGGCACGGTCGGTGATACCGATCTGGACCGGGTCATCGGACGGGACGCCATGGGTGAGCTCGCGGCCGGTTTGTCCGTCACCCGTCACTATGGTCGGCACGGGGAGGCAAGAGCCCGCGACGTGTCGGTGTTCATCGAGTCCTTCGCTCCGCCCCCCCGGATGATCATCTTCGGTGCCGTCGACTTCACCGCCGCCCTGGCCAAGGTGGCCAAAATCCTCGGATATCGGGTCACGGTCTGTGACGCCCGCCCGGTGTTCGCCACCCGGGCCCGTTTTCCCATGGCCGACGAGGTGGTGGTCGCCTGGCCGGACAAGCATCTGGCCGAGGTGGGGGCCACCCTGGGCCAGCGCGACGCCGTGTGCGTGCTGACCCACGATCCCAAGTTCGATGTCCCTGCCATCATGGCGGCGCTGGCCACCGACGTCGGCTACCTCGGAGCCATGGGCTCACGGCGGACCCACACAGATCGCACGGCGCGCCTGCTCGAGGCCGGGGTCGACGAGGCCGACCTGGACCGGATCATGGGGCCCATCGGCCTGGATATCGGGGCCCGTACTCCCGAGGAGACCGCGGTCTCCATCTGCGCTGAGATCATCGCCCAGCGAACGGGCCGGACCGCCCCGTCGCTGCGCGACAGCGCCGGACCCATCCACCGGGATCTCGCCGGCGCCACCCTGCAGGAGTCGGCCTGACCCGGCGGGTAGGGGCTGCGGTACTGGCCGCCGGAGGCGGCTCCCGTTTCTCGACCGGTCCGGACGTCGCCCACAAGCTGCTGGCCCCATGGCGAGGCCACCCTCTGGTGTGGGTGGCGGCCGGCAACGCCGTCGCCTCCGGTCTGGCGCCGGTGTGGGTGGTGACGGGCGCGGTGGATCTCTCGAGCCACCTGCCCGCGGGCGTGGCGGTGCTCTCGAACCCGGCCTGGGCCGAAGGGCAGGCCACCTCGCTCCAGGTGGCGGTACGGGCGGCCCGGGCTGCCGGACTCGATGCCCTCGTCGTCGGCCTCGGCGATCAGCCCCTGATCTCACCCGAGGCGTGGGCCGCCGTCGGGGGCGCCGATGCTGCGATTGCCGTAGCCACTTACGACGGGGAACGTCGCAACCCGGTCAGTCTGAGCGCCGCCGTCTGGGACCTGCTCCCGACGGCGGGGGATCAGGGGGCCCGGGTCGTGATCAACCAGAGGCCGGATCTCGTTCAGGAGGTACCGTGCCAGGGTGACCCGGCCGACATCGATACCAGGGAGGACCTGAAGACATGGAGTTGACAAACGAGTTCCGGGTGGGCGTGTCGGTCCCGGAGGCCTGGAAGGTGCTCACCGACGTGGAGCGGATCGCCCCCCTGATGCCCGGCGCCCAGCTGAAAGAGGTGGAAGGCGACGAGTACCGCGGCGTCGTCAAGGTCAAAGTCGGCCCGATCACGGCCGAGTACAAAGGCAAGGCGACGTTCGAGGAGCGCGACGAAGCCGCCGGCCGGGTGGTCTTGCGGGCCTCCGGGCGCGATTCGCGGGGCCAGGGAAACGCCAACGCCCTGATCACGGCCACCATGAGCCCGGACGGTGCCGGCACCAAGGTGTCGGTGGTGACCGATCTGACCGTCAGCGGGAAGGTGGCGCAGTTCGGCCGGGGTGTCCTCGGCGAGGTGAGCGCCAAGCTCCTCGGCCAGTTCGTGGATGCCCTGGAGGCGGACCTCGAGAAGGCCGGCCCGGGCGAGGCGAACCCGAGCGCGTCATCAGGCGACGGGCCGGTGGGCGACGAGGCGACCTCCGCCGAGCCGGTGATCGGCAACGGGGCGACCGGAAGCGGCGAAGTCCGGCGCATCGAAAGTCCCGATGCGGAGCCGGTGGACCTCTTCTCCGTGGCGGGAGGCTCCACCATGAAGCGGCTGATTCCGGCGGCGATTGCCGGGCTGGTGATCCTCTTCGTCCTGACCCGCCGGCGGGTCCGGCAGCGATCCAGCTCGTAGTGGGCGATGCGGGTGACCGCGAGCGAGTGACCCGCTTGCTGGGTCGCTCCCCGCGGAACCCGTTCGGGGTCGTGGTGCGCGATGCGGCCGGTGATCCGCTCGTCATTCGCAACGGCCCCATCCTCGACGACGGCAGCCCGATGCCGACCCGCTATTGGCTGGTAGGGCGGGCGGAGCGGGCAGCCGTGGACCGCCTGGAGGCGGCCGGCGGAGTACGGGCCGCCGAACGAGCCGTCGATCCCGGAGAGCTGGCCGCGGCCCACGCCGCCTACGCCCGGGAGCGCGACGCCGCGATCCCCGCCGACTGGAGCGGCCCGCGGCCGGCCGGTGGGGTCGGCGGGACCAGGAAGGGGGTGAAGTGCCTGCACGCCCACTATGCCTGGCATCTGGCCGGCGGTGACGACCCGGTCGGGCGCTGGGTGGCCAGCCGCTTGCAGCCGGTCGCCGCGATCGACTGCGGCACCAACTCGACCCGGCTGCTGGTAGCCGGGCCGAGCGGGGAGCCGGTTGTCCGGCTGATGCGCATCACCCGGCTCGGCCGGGGAGTTGACCAGACTCGTCGCCTGGCGCCCGACGCCATCGGGCGCACCCTGTCGGTGCTCGCCGAGTACCGAGATGTCCTCGACGAGTGCGGGGTCGGCCGGGTGCGGATGACCGCTACGTCGGCGGCGCGCGACGCCGCCAACCGGGAGGACTTTTTTGCGGCCGCGGCTGACATCGTCGGGGTGCGGCCCGAGTTGCTGGCGGGGGAGGAGGAGGGGCGCTTGTCGTTCCTGGGGGCGACCGCCGGGCTGACCCCGGCGTCGGGACCCTGGCTGGTCGCCGACATCGGTGGCGGATCGACGGAGCTGATCGTGGGGTCCGAGGCGGGCGGAGCCCCCGACGCGGTGCGATCGCTCGACGTCGGGTGCGTCAGGGTGAGCGAGCGGTTCCTGACGTCCGACCCGCCAACCCCGGAGCAGGTCAGCGAGGCCAGGGCCTTTGTCGCCGACCTGCTCGCCACCGCCGGCCGGGCCGAGCCGGCGTTCAGCCGGGCGGCCACCCTGGTCGGACTGGCGGGCACCGTCGCCGCCCTGGCCGCCATCGCCCAGGGTCTCCAGCGTTACGACCGCCAACGGGTGCACCACTACCTGCTGGCCCGGGACACCGTCGAGGGGCTCCTCGCCAGCCTGGCGTCTCAATCGACCTCCGACCGCCGGCGCCGGCCAGGAGTGGAGCCCGAGCGCGCCGACGTGATCGTCGGCGGCACGGTGGTCCTGGCCGAGTTGATGCGGCAATTCCAGTTCGACACCTGCCTGACATCGGAATCCGACATCCTGGACGGCCTGATTGCCACGCTGCTGGCGCCGTGAGCCGCCGTCTACCATCTCGGCCATGGTGGTAACCGATCGGGTACTCATGGGTCCAGGCCCGTGTAACCCCTACCCAGAGGCCACGGCGGGTTTGCTGCGGCCTTTGTTGGGGCACCTGGATCCCGAGTTCATTGGCATCCTCGACGAGACGTGCGAGCGACTCCGCACGGTTTGGGGCACCGACAACGCGCTCACCCTGCCCGTGTCGGGCACCGGGTCGGCGGGCATGGAGGCGGCGTTCGTCAACACCGTCGGCCCCGGCGACGTCGCGGTGATCGGGGTCAACGGTCTCTTCGGCGAGCGCATGTGTGATGTGGCCCGCCGGTGCGGCGCCGAGGTGGTCCGGGTCGAGGCCCCGTGGGGGCAGCCGCTCGACCCCGATGCCGTGCTGTCGGCTCACCCGGCGCCCAAGCTCATGGCCCTGGTGCACGCCGAAACCAGCACCGGGGTGCGCAACGACGTCGCTGCGGTCGCCGCGGGCAAAGGCGGGGCCCTGCTGCTGGCGGACTGTGTGACCTCTCTCGGTGGCATACCCGTCGACATCGACGGCTGGGGCGTGGACGTCGCGTACAGCGGGACCCAGAAGTGTTTGGGAGTCGCACCCGGACTGGCCCCTTTCACCCTCGGAAACCGGGCCTGGGAACGGCGCATTACGACACCGCGCAGCTGGTATCTCGACCTCGGCATGATCGGCGAATACACGACCGGTGCCACCCGCAGGTACCACCACACCGCCCCGGTCGCCATGGTCATGTCCCTGCACGCCGCCCTCGGCGCGGTCCTCGAAGAAGGGCTCCCGGCCGCCTGGGAGCGCCATGCCGAATGCGGTGCGGTCCTGCAGGACGGCCTCCAGAAGATGGGTCTCGAGCTGTGGGCCTCGGAGGGTTATCGGCTGCCCCAGCTGACCACGGTCCTGGTCCCCGCCGACGTCGATGATGCCGAAGTACGGAGCACGCTCCTGCGGCGCTACCGCCTCGAGATCGGCGGGGGCGTGGGCCCCTGGGCCGGTCGGGTCTGGCGCATCGGCTGCATGGGACACACCGCCCGCCTGCACAATGTCGCCCTGCTGCTGGCGGCCCTCTCGGAGACCCTGGGCCGTTGAGCACCCTGCGAGCCGGATGGCCGGAGCTGACCGGCCGGCGGGTACTGCTCCGCCCTCTCGCGGTCAGCGACTTCGAAGCGTGGCGAGAGGTTCGCATCCGCGGGCGGGATTGGCTGCTCAAATGGGAGCCGCGGCCGCTGCCCGGCCAGGCTGATGCCACGTCCGACCGTCGGGTCTTCGCGGCCCGGTGTGGGGCCCGGGAGCGCGAGCGCCAGCTGGGCAACGGCTACGGCTTCGGAATCTTCGTCGGCCCGGGAGGGGACCGCTTCGCCGGGGAGATCAACCTGTCCTCGGTGCAGCGAGGGCCCTATCAGAACGCCTACGTCGGGTACTGGATCGACGAGGCCGTGGCCGGCAACTCCTATGTGCCGGAGGCCTTCGTGGTGCTGTGTCGCTTTGCTTTCGACGAACTGGGACTGCACCGGCTGCAGGCGTCCATCGTGCCGCGCAACGCACCGAGCCACCGGGTGGCCGCGAAGGTGGGATTACGCAACGAGGGCACGGCTCTTCGCTATCTCGAGATCAACGGGGTCTGGGAGGATCATGTGCGATACGCCATCACCTCCGAGGATTGGGAGGAGCGACGTGACGACTACCTCAAGACCTGGATCCTGCCGGCCGAGTGAGGCGGCCGGGGAACCAGCCCGTCCGATCGGCGGGCGCGTAGCGGTAGATGACCCGTCCGGCCAGGTTCGAGCGGGGGACCGGCCCGAACTGGCGGCTGTCGGTGCTCGCCGAGTCGTTGTCCCCCCGCACATCCACCACCGACCGGCTCATGGCGTGGACGCGCTTGACCAGCAGCCGGCCCGGGTCCCTCGGATCGGTGACGGCCACGACCTGGCCGGGTCGGATCCACCGCGGCGGGCCGACCAGCAGGCGGTCGCCGGCGTGAAATCCTGGCAGCATGCTGTCGCCCTCCACTTGCACCCGGCGATATCGCGGCAGCCAGTGGGTAGGGTGAAGAAGTTCACGAACCATCTGCAACCACGATCCCATCTCTAACCACGACCCATCGCCAACCACGACAGGAGCGTCCTTGATGACGATTGTTGCTCGCTTGCTCAACCTCGCCGATCGGTTCAGCCGGCCGGAGACGATTCACGCCCACTGCGACCTGCCCTGTGGGGTCTACGACCCGGCCCAGGCCCGCATCGAGGCGGAGTCGGTCAAGGGATGCATAGAGAAGTTCAACGCATCGGACGACAGTGTGTTCAAGTCCCGGGCCGTCGGAATCAAGGAGGAGCGGGCCGAACTGGTGAAGCACCACCTGTGGGTGCTGTGGACCGACTACTTCACGCCGGCCCACAAGGAGAAGTTCCCGGAGCTCCACGACCTGTTCTGGACCGCCACCAAGACCGCCGGGCAGGCCAAGAGGACGACCGACGTGGCGGTCGCCGACAACCTGCTGGCCCAGATCGCCGAGATCGACAGGATCTTCTGGGAAACAAAGAAGTAGAGGGCGACCGCCAGGACCACCTGCGCGCCGGCCGCGGCCCGTAGGGTGAGATCGGCATGCCACGGTCGGGCACCAACCAGATTCGCTCCCGTGCCGGGCAGATGGCTCGCGTCACGGGGCGGCATCTTCAGCGCACTCTGGGAGGCCAGGAGCGGACCCGGGTCATCCTGACGCTGGCTGCCATTCTGGCCCTGAGCAGTGCCGACGCATCGACCGTCGGGGCTGCGGCCGGCCCCCTGCGGTCCGCTTTGCACATCGGCAATACCGATATCGGTCTGCTGGTCACGGTCAGTTCGCTGATCGCCGCCCTGGCCAGCTTGCCGTTCGGGGTCATGGCCGACCGCTTTCGCCGCACCCGCATCCTGGGGATCGCGGTGGCCACCTGGGGGGCGGCCATGATCTGGAGTGCCACGGTCTCGACCTTCGGGGGCCTGGTCCTGGCCCGCATCGTGCTCGGCGCCGTGACCGCGGCCGCCGGCCCGATGGTGGCGTCGCTGGTTGGCGACTACTTCGACGGATCAGAGCGCGGCCGCATCTACAGCTACATCCTCACCGGAGAGCTGGTCGGGGCCGGAATCGGGTTCGCCGTGACGGGCGACATCGCGGCCCTCAGCTGGCGGGCCGCGTTCATCCTGCTGGCGGTGCCGGCGTTCGTGCTGGCGTGGTTCGTGCTCAAGCTGCCCGAGCCGGCCCGGGGGGCCCTGGCCCCCCTGCGGGCGGACGGTTTCACCGACGAGGACGGGGCGGCAACCTACGGCGACCCGACACTCGGAGGGATGACCGTCGCCCCCGAGGACAGCACCGGGGCGACCGACGCTCAGCGCCTGGCTGCGGCCCGGGGGGTGGCGCCCGATCCTGACAAGGTGCTCTCGACCGAGCGGCTCCAGCGGATGGGCATCGCCAGCGCGATACGGGCGGTGCTGCTCATCCGCACCAACGTCATCCTGATCGTCGCCGGGGCGTGTGGCTACTTCTACCTGTCGGGCGTCGAGACCTTCGGTACCGAGTTCGCCAAGGAGCAGTTCAACGTCGATCAGGCCCTCGCCAACTTCCTGCTCCTGATCGTCGGAGGTGGAGCGGTCGTCGGCGTCCTGGTCTCGGGCGCCCTGAGCGACCGGCTGTTGAAGCGGGGCTTTCTCAACTCCCGCATCCTGGTGGCGGCCCTGTGCGCCCTGGGCGCAACCGTGCTGTTCATCCCGGCGCTGACCACCCGGAGCCCGGTCACCGCGCTGCCGTACCTGATCCTCGCCGGCCTCATGCTGTCCGCTCAGAACCCGCCGATCGACGCCGCCCGCCTGGACATCGTCCCGGCCCTGCTCTGGGGCCGGGCCGAGGCGACGCGGACCGTGTTGCGTTCCCTGGCCCAATCGTTGGCGCCCCTCACCTTCGGGGCCGTGTCCGACCACGTGTTCGGCGGCGGACGAAGCGGCTTGCAGTGGACCTTCGGGATCATGCTGGTCGCCATGGGCGGCAGTGGGATCATCCTCCTGCGGGCCCTGCGTACCTATCCGCAGGACGTCGCCACGGCCGGGGAGTCGGTGCTGCCGTCGGCGGCCGCGACCGACAACGAAGCGGCGACCGACAACGAAGCGGCGACTGGCAGCGCGGCGGCGACCGGCAGCGCGGCGGCGACCGGGAGCGCAGGCCCGGCGGGGGAGACCCGGCCGGGCGAGGCCCCTGCGCCGAACTGGCCGAACCCGGCCCCACCGGCACCGCCCGTCCCACCCGTCCAGCCGGGGACGGCCTGACCCTCCTGACCCGTCTGACCGCCCCGGACCAGGGGGCGCCGGCGGCCCGGCCGGCCGGAGACCTCGACGCCGGCAACCCTCACCGGAGCCCCTGGTCGAGAAGCACGCCGGCGGGATTGGCCCCGCCGCCGATCAGGCCTTGGCCGCGGGGGCACCTCCGGCTCCGGCGTCGATCTCGGCGGCCCGGGCCCGCATGCGTTCGGCCTTGGCCGCCCGCTCGCCCCGGAACTCCTCGATGCGCCCAAGCGTGTCGTCGAGGCGATCGATCAGCCGGTCGTTGGCCACGATGGCCTCCTCGAGCAGGCGCCGCTGCCGATCGGCCCGAGCCCCCTCGCGGTAGGCGGTACGCAGCCGGTCGATCACGTCGTCGACGTCGAGTACCGCCCGGATCTCGGCCAGTGACAGTCCGAGCAGGCACTGCAGGTGGCGGATGCGGGTGACCCGATCCACCTCGGCCGAGGAATAGAGCCGCTGGCCGCCGTGAAGGTGCCCGCTCGGTGCCACCAGGCCGACCTGCTCCCAGTAGCGCAGGGTGCGGGTCGTCACGCCCGCCAGCTGCGCCATTTCGCCGATGCGAAGCGGCACCGAGGCCGCCGCGGCGGTCTCGGTGGTCAGGGCCGGAGCGGTGCTCATGCCTCGATCACCTCGCCGACGGGGGCGTCGACCAGCTGGTCCTCGGTCGCCGCCTGGCCGGCTGCCGGGTCCTCAGCGCCCTCGTCGTGCAGGTAACGACGGCCCCGGCTCCACGACGCCGCGGCGGCCACCAGGCAGGCCCCGATGGCGAAGGCGAAAGCGGTGTGAAGGCCATGCACGAAGGGACTCGAGATGAGATGGGGGAAGAAGGATCGTCCCTGGAGGAGCGCCGCCTTAGCCGGGGGCAGGTGGGCCAGCACCGACGGGCCGAGCAGGTGCTGCATGGGGTTGTAGCCGAGGAAGGCCGCGAACAGGGTCGAAACCGGGGGCAGGTGGGCGACGTTGGTGGCCACTTGCGGGGACACCCCCTGCTGCACCAGACCGCTGTAAAGGGACCTGGGCAGGGCCGCCGACAGCCCGACGATCATGAGCGAGAAGAAGATCCCGATCGACAGCACTTGAGCCGAGTTCTGGAAGGTCGAGGTCATGCCGGAGCCGGCCCCCCGATCCTCCGCCGGCAGACTGTTCATCACCGCCGCCCGATTGGGCGACATGAACAGACCGTTGCTCAACCCCATCATCAGCAGCAGGGGGGCGAAGACCCAGTACCCGAAGTTCACCGGGAGCTGTTCCAGCAGGAAGAAGGACAGGGCCGTGAGACACATCCCTCCGGTGGCGAAGAGCCGGGCCCCGTACCGGTCGGACAGCACCCCCGAGATGGGGCCGGCGACGAAGAACCCGATGGTCAGCGGCAGCATGTAGATGCCGGCCCACAGCGGCGTCTGGGCGAAGTCGTAGCCGTGCAGCGGCAACCAGATCCCCTGGAGCCAGATGATCAGCATGAACATGAGACCGCCGCGGCCGACCGAGGAAAGGAAGCTGGCCAGGGTTCCGGCCGTGAAGGCCCGGATACGGAACAGGGGCAGCCGGAACATCGGCTCGGACGTGTTGAGCTCGATGATGGCGAAGATTGTCAGGAGCACGATGCCGATGCCGAGGACGGTGTCGACGAACGGGTTGGTCCAGCCCATGGTGTGGTGGCGGTAGGGCTCGATCCCGTAGGTGATGCCGATCATGATGGCGATCAGTCCGGCCGCGAAGGTGATGTTGCCGGCCCAGTCGATCTTGGTCTTCCGGGGCGGCGTCAAGTCGTAGAGCATCAGGTAGGCCCAGGCCGTGCAGAACAGCCCGATAGGGACGGACACCAGGAAGATCAGGCGCCAGTTGATGGGGGCCAGCAACCCGCCGACCACCAGCCCGATGAACGTCCCGCTGGTGGCGGCCACCCCGTTGATCCCGAGGGCCATGCCCCGCTGGTTGGCCGGGAAGGCGTCGGTCAGAATGGCGGCGGAGTTGGCGAAGAGCATGGCGCCGCCGACGCCCTGGAAGATCCGGCCGATGATCAGGAAGAGGGCGCCCGCTCGGCCATGCATCCAGGTCACGGTGAGCAGCGTGGAAAAGAGGGTGAAAATGGCGAAGCCCAGGTTGTAGATCCGCACTCGCCCGTACATGTCGCCGAGCCGCCCCAGGCTGACGACCAGAACGCTGGTCACCACCATGAAGCCGAGGATCATCCACAACAGGTAGAAGCTGTTGCCCGGCAGGAGCGGGTCGAGCCCGATGCCCCGGAAGATGGCGGGCATGGCAATCAGGACGATCGAGGAGTCGATCGTCACCATCAGGACGCCCATGGTGGTGTTGATCAGGGCGATCCACTTGTAGCGCTCGGATCGTTGACCGCGGCGCGGGGTGATCCGCCCCGGCGCCAGCGGTGACGATGGTGGCGATGCCAGCGACGCTGGCGATGGTTGGGCGAGGGCCCCGGCGGCGTTCCCGTTCAACTGGACGGCTTCGGCTGGACTCTGGGTGCGTGGTCGAATCCGATGACCCTAACCGGTAGTTGACGTGAACGTCAACTGGAGGCCGACCGAGGCCGGTGCTCCCGTATCGTCGCTAACGTGTGGTGGGGAGGGACGAATGAGGGATTCTGCGGACGCCCTGTCGAGGATGCGGCAGGCGATCGGCACCGTCGTGGTCGGCAAGAGCGAGACGGTCGATCAACTTCTGGTGGCGGTGCTCTGCCGCGGTCACGTCCTCATCGAGGATGTCCCGGGCGTGGGCAAGACCCTCCTGGCCCGCTCGCTGGCCGCCACCATGGGATGCTCCTTTCGCCGGGTGCAATTTACGCCGGACGTGCTGCCCTCTGATGTGACCGGTTCGAGCGTCTTCGATCAGCGCACTTCGGAGTTCAGCTTCCGGGCCGGTCCCGTCTTCACCCAGGTGCTCCTGGCCGACGAGATAAATCGGGCCACACCGCGGGCTCAATCGGCGCTGCTCGAGGCCATGGAGGAGCGTCAGGTAACGGTGGACGGGCAGACCATGAGCTTGCCCGAGCCGTTCCTGGTGCTGGCCACCCAGAACCCGATCGAGCTCGAGGGCACGTTTCCGTTGCCCGAGGCGCAGCTCGACCGGTTCTTGTTGCGGGTTCACCCCGGCTATCCGAGCGTCGAGGAAGAGGACGCCATGCTGCGCCGCTTCGAGAACGACGACCCGCTCTCGCGCCTGGTCGCCGTGGTCAGCGCCGCCGACATCGTGGCCATGCAGGCGGAGCGAGGTGCGGTCCACGTGAGCGACGAAGTGCGCGCCTATCTCTTGCAGGTGGTTCGCTCCACCCGGGGTGACGATCGGGTGGCCCTCGGTGCCAGCCCGAGGGCGGCGCTGGCGCTGCACCGGGCCATCCAGGCCGGAGCGTTGCTGGCCGGTCGCGCCTTCGCGGTACCTGACGACGTCAAGGCCCTGGCCCGGGGCGTGCTGACGCACCGGCTGATCCTCAACACGGAGGCCCGACTGCGCGGCCACACGGCGGAGGCCGTGGTCGCCGCGGTGCTGGACCAGGTGCCCGTTCCGGTGGAGGACGAGGCGCTGGAGCGGTCCGGGTCACCGGACTAGCCCGATGACGCGGTCGATCGACGTCGAGGCCATCCCGGTGGCCGGCGGCCTCGGGCTCGCCGGCGTGGGCTGGGCCGAGCACCTGACCCTGCTGGCGCTGGTCGGAACGCTGGTGGCGGTAACGGCTGTGGTGCTGTGGGTGTGGCAGCGCCAGTGCCTCACCGGCGTGAGCTACCACCGGGGGCTCGGGCAGCGGCGGGCGACCTTCGGTGAGGAGATCCCGATGGAGCTGGAGTTTGTCAACGACAAGCTCCTGCCGCTCACCTGGCTCCACGTCGAGGACGAGGTTCCCGCCGGGCTGACCATCCGGGGGGGTGGCTTCCGTCGCGGTGTGGCCGGCCGGCAGGACGAGCTCCATCATCTGCTTCCAATGCTGCCCTTTCAGCGGGTCCGCCGCCGGCTGACCGTGGTGTGCGATCAGCGCGGACAACTGAAGTTCGGCCCGGCCCGGGTCCACACCGGCGACCCCGTCGGTCTGCACCAGCACCAGGCCCGGGTGGGCGACATCGTCGAGCTGCTCGTGTACCCCAAGTTGTTCCGGCTGGCGACCCCGCCGATCGTTTCCCGTGTCCCCTGGGGCGATCACCGGGCCGCCCCCGAGGTGGCGGGCGATCCCAGCCGGGCGGCCGGGGTCCGCGAATATCGTCCGGGCGATGCCCTCCGGCATGTCGACTGGCGAGCGACGGCCCGCAGCAGCGCTTTGCTGATACGGGAATTCGAGCCCAGCGCCACCTGGCGGATCGCGGTGTTCGCCGATATCCGGGTGCCCAGGCGGGGTCGGACGCTGGGCAGCGCGGACGTGGCCGAGTTCCTCATCGCGGTCACGGCGTCGGTGGTGGCGAACGTGGCGGGACGGGGGGTTGCCACCGGGCTCTACTCGTCGGGCACCATGCGGGGTCACCCCGTCGCCCGGGCGCCGAGTACCGCGCCCGGCGCCCTGCCCGCCATGCTGGAGTCACTGGCCCTGGTTTCCCCCTACGGCCGGACGTCGATCGGCGAGTTGCTGCTGAGCGAGAGCGGGCACCTGGGCGGGGCTGCGAGCGTGGTCGTCCTGGCGACCGACTATTCGCCCCAGACGGTGGCTGCCCTCACCTCGGTGCGCCGGCGGCTACCGGTGACGGCTATCTGGGTCCGGGCCGATGAAGGGCATCCGCCCCCCCGTGGCGCGGCTGATGTGGTTCGGGAGGTGACCTATCGCGACGACTGGAGAAGCGTCGACGTCCTGGAGTTCGCTGCATAAGGTTGCCGTTCCGGCGGTGCTCGTCGTCGCCGAGGCGACCTGGGCGTCGATCCTGCTGGGCGCCGCCGTCAACGCCTCACCGGGACCCCACGTGCGGCTGCCCTTTCTCGCCCTGGCCATCCCGGCGGTCGTCGCCGTGGTCTGGAGCGCGGCGATCGTCAGGCTGCGGTGGCGCTGGTGGTGGAAGGCCCCGCTCCTGGCTCTCGGCGTTCTGATCGGCCTCGCCCTCAGTGCCGGCCTCATTGCGGCCCTTTCCCGGTCAGGTTCCTGGTGGTCGACCGCGACCCAGCCGTGGTCCGCGAGTGGCCACCCGGCCGCCGTCGTGGCCGGGGTGGCCTGGCTCGGAGCCATATTGGCCTGGGGCCGGGGGGTGTGGCTGGGTATCGGTCCGCCGTCGTTCCGGCACGTGATCTGGTCGTTGGCCATCGGGGGCGCGGCGTTCATCGGCGTGTTCGCCGGCCGCGGCGACCACCACGCGGCGGCGTTTCTCGCCAACACCTCGGGCGCCGGGTGGCTGTTCTTCGTGTTCTTCCCCCTGACCGCGGCCGCCGCGGCCCTGGCTCGTGAGCGCGAGCTCGAAGAGACGTGGCTGGCCCGCCCGGGGAGCCCGCCCGGCCTGGTCTGGGTCAGCGTGCTGGCCCTGCCGATGGCGGGGATCGGATTGATCGCCCTGCTCCTCGCGGTGATCATCGGCCCGGGTGCGCCGATCGTCGGCCACGGGGTGGCCCGGGCCGCCCAGGACGGCTGGGCCGGCGTGGCGGCTGCCGTCGGCTGGCTCTGGCACCTGGTGCCCCGTTCGCACGCCGGTCCGGCCCGCCCGCCTGGAGTCGGTGGCCGTACCGGGCGGGTACCGCAGTCGCACCTGGGTGGCCAGGGCCATTCCTCGGTCCTCGTCCCGGCCGCGGTGTGGGTGATCATCGCGGTGCTGGCCGTGGTAGCGGCGGCCTGGTTCCTGGTACGCAACGTTCCGTCCCGCATCAGGTGGCGGCCGAAGCTGTCCAGGGATCCCGCCGTGGACGAAGAGCGGAGTTCGTTGTTCAGCTGGGGCCACCTCTGGTCGCAGCTGCGTGGCGCGCTGTGGCGCTGGCCCCGCCGCCGGAAGCCGGGCCCCCAGGCCCCGCCGCCGGCGTCGGAGGGGTCCGGGGGGGAGGCCGAGCTGGCCTCCGTGCGCCAGGCCTACCGCGGCCTGCTCGTCACGGCCCGCGCCATTGGCCGGGGTCGAATGACGTCGGAGACCGCCCATGAGCTCGAAAGCCGATTGTCCGCCGAGCTGACGCCGGCCCCGGCCGACGCCCTCCGGGAGCTCACCTTCCTTTATCACGATGTCCGCTACGGGGCTGCCCATCCCGCCGAGTCGGCCCACGTGGCGGCGGTGGTGCAGTCGAACACGGTCCAGGCCGCGCTCGAGGAAATGGCGGACGAGGCCAACCGTGCCGGCTGACCACCCCGGGCAGGCGGCTGACTTTCCCGAGCACGCGGCCCAGACCGCCGGGGTGTGGGATGCGCTGGCGGACTGGTGGGACGAGGCCATCGGCGGCGGCAACGCCACCCAGGACCTGCTGGTGGAGCCGACCCAGGAGCGGCTGCTCGATCTGCAACCGGGGGAGGCCGTGCTCGACATCGCCTGTGGGGCGGGACGCTTCACCCGCCGGATGGCCGCCCGGGGGGCCGAGGTCGTGGCCTTCGATCACTCCGAGCGGTTCATCGCCCGGGCCCGCCACCACACCCCGCCCGAACTGGCGCCGAGAATCGACTACCGGATCCAGAGCGCCGACGACACCTCCGCCCTGCTGGCCCTCGGTGAGGGTCGCTTCGACGCTGCGGTCTGCACCATGGGCCTCATGGACATGGCGCGCATCACTCCGGTCCTCTCGCTATTACCCCGTCTCCTGGCGCATGACGGCCGCTTCGTGTTCTCGGTCACCCATCCGGTGTTCAACTCCGGTGACGCTCGCCTGATCGGGGAGCAGGTCCGCCGGGATCGCCATTTCGTGACCGAGGTCTCGATCAAGGTGACCGACTACCTGACGCCGCGCATGCAGTACGACATCGGCGTGGCCGGCCAACCCGTCGATCAGCACTACTTCCACCGTCCGATGAGCACCCTCCTCAATGCCTGTTTCGATGCTGGTCTGCTGCTGGATCGGCTGGAGGAGCCGGCCCTGCCGCCGAGCCTCGACCCCATCGATCAGCGGAGGGTCTCCTGGAGAAATATCAGCCTGCTGCCCCAGGTCCTGGTCGCCAGACTCCGGCCGCGCCGCTGACAGCAGGCCGGCGGGCCGGCCCGCCGGCCGCCCAACTACCGCCTGCCCACTGGACCCGCCCGGCTACGGCGGGCCGGGCACCCTTCTCGGACGACCTCGCTTGGGCATGGGACGGGATCCCGATGGGCTGCGGCCGGCGTCAGACAGCGCTTTGCGGAGCAGGAACTCGATCTGGGCGTTGGTACTGCGCAGCTCGTCCCCGGCCCAGCGAGCCAGGGCGTCGTGGACGGCGGGGTCCAGTCGGAGCAGGATGCTCTTGCGCTCGACCGAGTGGTCGTTCACGGGTTAGTGGTACAGCGACCCGGCGTTGACAATGGGCTGGGTGCCCCGGTCGCCGCAGAGCACGACGAGGAGGTTCGAGACCATGGCCGCTTTGCGCTCTTCGTCCAGTTCGACAATGTCCTCGTTGGCCAGGCGGGACAGGGCCATCTGGACCATCCCGACAGCACCCTCGACGATCCGGGCTCGGGCCGCCACCACCGCGTTGGCCTGCTGGCGCTGCAGCATCACCTGGGCGATCTCGGGGGCATAGGCCAGCCGGGTGATCCTGGACTCGATGATGTCGACGCCGGCGGGAACGACCCGAGCCGCGATCTCCGCCGCCACCTGCCCCCCGACCTCATCGGTGTGGTCCCGAAGGGACAGGGCCCCGCTTCCGCTGGTCTCGTAAGAGTGGCTGTTGGCGACGTGGCGGAGGGCCGTCTCGCTTTGCGTGTCGACAAAGGTCACGACGTTCTCGATGCTGTAGGTGGCCTGGGCGCTGTCGCGCACCTGCCACACGACCACCGCCGCGATCTCGATCGGATTGCCGTCTGCGTCGTTGACCTTTACCGTCGGGGTCTCTTTGTTGCGAATCCGGACCGAGACCCGGAGCCGGACGGAGAACGGGTTGACCGAACGCAAGCCGGTGGTCCGGACCGTCCCCCGATAGCCGCCGAAAAGCTGAATGACCCGGACCTCGCCGGGCTTGATGGCGGTGAGGCCGGCCAGACCGGCGATCCCGGCCACGATGAGCACCACCCCGAGGACAATGGTGACCGGATTGTGAATGATAAAGAGCACCACGCCGACCACGAAGGCGACCACGGCGCCGGCCAGGACGGGAATACCTGGCCACGAGGGATAGGGCCGTTCCTCCAGTGGGGCCGCCGTCTGGCGTAAGCCGCTCGCCGTCTGAAGCGATGCCTGCATGGCCGTGCCTCCTGTGCGCCGCGAACCGGGACCGGTTCGCCTATCAAAATGATATCAATTTTTAGCCGGTTTGTAAAGGAAGCCGGCCGAGCGCGGAGGTCTTATCGGGTCTTCGTTCCCGCCCGGCCGTTACCGCCCCGGATCCGTCGCTCGAGCTCTTTGACGGCCCGCGCCGACAGCGCAGCCCCCTCTCTCAACCACGATCGAGCGTCATCGACCCACGGGTCCGGCCGCGGCAGTGCCGGGGCCGGCGGCGTGCTGGCGCTGAGCGCTTCCGGTGCCCGGAGCGGGGCCACCTGGGTGACACCATTGAGCGCCCAGGGATTTTTCTCGATGATCAGCCCGAGCGACGTGGTCGCAAAACCGCCCAGGCGCATCTTGAGGTGGGTATCGGTAAATGGCGGTTCGTCGACGTGGAGATCGGCTGGCGTTCGCCCCGTGGTGAAATCGACATCGATGACGTGATTGTCGTCCCTGAGATCGCTGACCAGCCGCTCGATATCTCGCCGCCGGAACAGCGCGGTCTGAGCCTCGTCCACGGTCTCCCGGTTCGACGAAACGTTGTACTCGGTCGTGTGGACGGCGAAACCGCCCGGCTTCAAGCAATCCATTTGCCGCCGGACGAACTGGAGGCCGTGCTCCAGTGATCCGAGGTGTTCGAAAGCGCACGACGACCAGGTGAAGTCGAAGTCCCGAAGGTCAGTCGGGATCTGGTTCATGTCGACGGCCCGATACTCGACCAATCGATTGAAGGACGCATCGTCGCAAAAATGGTGCCGGTTGAGGTCCGCGAGGCCCGAGGCGTGCTGACCGGTCTCCAGCCATCCGCCCGCTGCCGCGATCTGATCGTCAGCGTCCGTGGCGACGAGAGAGACTCTATGGCTGGCGATAACCGCCGTCAACGGGTCCTGACCGACACCGAAACCCAGTCCCCGACGGTCGGCCGCCAACATGCCGCGTTCGCTGAGAGCCTCGAGGATGAAGATCCACTCCCATAACTTGCGATGGAGACTCACGGTCCGGGGGTGTTGCGGGTCCGGATCCCACACCCGCCGGAGCATGTCGGCCCATTTGAGGAAGCGCTCCGACGTGAGCTGATCCCGGGTACACAGCGCGGATTGCAGCACCAGTCAGTCCACCATCGGGAGTCGAGTGCGAACCGCTCGCCATTGGGACATCGCCCGATAGTAGCGACGGAATCTCGCCTTTCCGCTGACCCTCGGCAAGATCCCTTTTGGTGGGGGCCCCTCTACGAGGATCGGCGGCGTCGGTGGCGGGTCGACGAGATTGTGCCTGGCTGGCCGGAACCCTCCGTTGCTGCGGGTCCAACGCCCGTCACCGCGTGCGAGCCGGACGTCCGGGCCACGCCCGGACCCTGGCGCCTACCTCACGATTGGCGTGGGCGCGGAGGGAGTCGAACCCTCTGAACCATGTTTCTGTGGAGACCCCTAGAGACTCCCAGAGACACGTTTTACCTGGTCAGGGACCATTTCTTGTCCTGAGGCCTCTTAACTGATCAACTCCGATTTGCCCGATTAGTACACATCGCCCAGACCGGGTCTGCCCCACATTTGCCCCACATTTCCCGGTCAGGCCCCCTGGGACCGGCGACGGCCCTCGAAGGGGATAACTGTGCCCCCGGCGGATCGGGCCTCCATGACCTCCTGGCGGGCCTGCTCCAGCAGAGCCGTGAGCTTCTGTTGGGCACCAGGGAGGGTGTGGGTGTAGCGCCTCAGGGTGAAAGCGTCGCTGGTGTGACCGGCGTGCTGAGCGACTGCCTTGAGGTTCGCCCCAAGCTCGATCAACAGGGAGATGTTGTTGTGCCGGAGGTCGTAGGCCCGGAAGCCGGAGGGGAGAGCGGCGCGCTTAGCCGCAGGCTTGATGATCTTGGCATTGAAGGTGTCTCGCTTCACTCGGCTGCCTTCCATGTTCAAGAAGAGAGGTTCATGGGATCCCGGATCGAGGCCTCTGGATCGGACGCGCTCCAGCAGTTGGTCGAAGACGAACTCCGGGATGTAGGGCTTGCGCTTACCGGCATCGGTCTTCACCGGTCCCTCGGCGTAGTGGAAGGGGACCTCGTCCAGAGCGGGGACCGGGGCGAAGGTGCGCTTGATCCTGACCTCGCCGGAGTCGAAGTCCACGTCCGAGATCAATAACCCGCACATCTCGCCGGGGCGCATCCCGGTGAAGATCATCAACCACACAGCGGGTCGGTACCACGGCGTCACCTGCTCCACGAACGTCACGAGTTGCTCCATGGTGTAGACGTCGACCTCCCGCTCCGGGACCGTCAGGCGCTTGCCGACTGCCGGATTCTCGGCGATGGCCCTGTCCTTGCGAGCCGTCTCCAGGACGCCATGGAGAACGTTGTGCATCTCATTGCAGTATTTGGGCCGATAGCCCGCCTTGAGCTTGGCGGCGAGGAACACCTCGACATCGGTCTCGGTAATGTTGCCGACCTTCCTGCTCCCGAAGGTGGGACGGACGTGGTTCTTGAGCAGTTGCTCGTAGGGACCCCTGGTGCCGGGGCGTAGCTTGACGATCACAGTGCGCCAGATGTCGGCGTAGTAGTTGAAGGATCGCTTGCGCTTGGTTGGATCATTCCAGGTGCCCTGCTTCAGAGCAGAAAGCTGCTCTCCGACCCACTCCAGCGCCGCGGTGTCGGACTTGAAGACGGCGCTGATCCGCTTGTTGGGGTTGTCGGGATCGACACGCACGAAGGCGCGGTAGCTCGTCCACGGCTTCCCGTCCCGTCCGCGTCGGGGAATCTCCTCAAACCAGAAGTTGGGCATCAGCCAGCCCTCCCACCGGAGTCCAGCTTCTGCCAGCAGGCCCTGTCGGTGGGACTCGTAGGCTTGGTCACGTCACTCCCTCTTCCTCAGGTGGTGGCCTGGCCCCCGACCGTGTCCGCGGTGCGGGGGCCGCACAATGTGGGCTGCGTTAGGAGGGGTTTCCTGGCAACTGGTATGCCACCTCCACGGCGCTGATTGTCGTTGATCTCATCGTGGGATCCTCCCGTTCGGGGAAAGTTCCTGAAGGATCATACCAGGGTCTAGACGAACGAATCGAAAGCAGGTACATTTAGTTCGGTAGGGAGGTGACAAGAACATGGCTACGGACGAACCGAATGGGGGCACATATCTCTTGCCGGAGGGTGAGCGACCGGAGGTAGCCAAGATCCGCGACTTCTTGGCCGAGCATGAGAACGCCGACCTAGACATCGGCGGTGTTCAGGTGCCCGGCGCGGTGCAGTCCGTGTTGCGGCAGGTGGTCGAAGCCATGAGTCGGGGCTTGGCCGTGACCGTGATTCCCCAGGCGCACATCTTGACCACTCAGCAGGCTGCCGATCTCCTGGGTATCAGCCGCCCGACACTGATCCGGCTGCTGGACGCCGCTCGCATCCCCTACCGGCAAGTCGGTACACACCGGCGGCTACTGCTGGACGATGTCCTGGGCTACCGGGAGCAGCGCCGAGAAGAGCAGTACCGCTTCCTGGCCGAGACCGCGGTGGATCCCGACGACGAAGAGGACGTCGATGTGGTGCTGGAGCGGCTGCGCCGGGTGCGCCAGGAGGCCAAGCGCCGCTAGCGCCTCCACATGTTCACTGCTCTCCTCGACACGAGTGTGCTTTGGCCCGGCACCCAACGCGACTTCCTATTGTCCCTGGCCGCAGAAGGGTTGTACCGGCCCATCTGGAGCGCGGCCATCCTTGACGAGTTAGAGCGCACTGAGGCCGAGAAGCTGCGGAATCTGGGCAAGTCGGAGGATGAGGCGACCAAGCGTGCGGCCCGCTTGGTTGCACAGATGCGGACTTATTTCGATGACGCCGAGATCACCGGGTGGGAGCCGCTAGAGGGCAGCTTTGGTCTGCGCGATCCGGACGATGAACACGTCTTGGCTGCCGCCGTTGTCGGCCAAGCCGGAGCCATCGTCACCATGGACCGAGACTTTGAACCTGACAAGCTGCGCCATGGCCTCGATGCCATCAGCCCGGCGGAGTTCGCCCACAATACAGTTGCCCTTCAGCCGAGGCTCGCTATGCGAGCCGTAATGCAAATGGCGCTGAGGTCAGGACGCAAGGATCGGGTGCTATCAGTCTATGAGATATTGCACGTTTTGGAGATCCGCTACCACATGACCGACGCCGTCGAGCTAGTGCGTTCGGGGACGTGGATCCCTCAGGCTCCACCTTTTCCTTGGGCGCGTCGGTAGGCCCAGCCCCTCTGATCCCGCACGTCGGCAGCTTGCCCCTGACCCGCACGGAATGGCCTCCGGTCCGGCTCTGGCTCAGGTAACGCCTCGCCTCACCGCCCGCTTTCTACCGTCGCTCGTAGCGAATAGCGGACGCCCTTATTCTGACAAAAAAGAGGCACGATTTGGGGTCGGGTTATAGGTATTCTTTTTCGGTGTTTTGCTTCCTCGCCGGGCTAGCCAGTACTTTCGGGTGAGGGGGGACCTGCATTGCGGGTGTCCAAGGTTTCCCGCCCGGCGGGGTCCTACCGGTTGCTTGAACGCCTGCCTTCAGCCTTGAGCCGCGCTCGGTACGCCTTGGCGTCAACAGCCTTCGCCGCCCGACATGTCGGGCACCGGCAACGTCGCCACCTGTACCCACTCAGCCCGTGACCTCTCACACCAGTCTCTTCCTCGTGTGCTTGCCGCCAGAGCGCGACTTCGGGTTCAACCAGCACACCTGGTTGATGTTCGGCTCTCCCGTAGGAGTAGCCGTATTTCTTGAGCTTGGGACCTGTGTACGGGTAGGGACTCATGAGGGGTGGGTCGGTCCTTCGTAGGGGGGTAGGTAGAGGGGTCGAGGTGCTGCCACCGGCTTGGCGATGCGTTGGACCGCGCCCAGGTGTTCGGGGCGCAAGCGCCCGGCTCGCTGTCGTCGGGGTGGTTCGGAGGTCTGGGCGGGGGGAGCTTGCTGATAAGCATCCCCCCAACGAGTTCCGTCTTGGACCGGCAAGGGCACCTGCACGGGCGTGACACGACCATGATTGGAGCAGATGCCGGTGAGGCGTTGCCACTGATCGGTGATCTGATGCGTCGGCTTCCCGCAGTGCGGACAGCAAGGCTGCATGGCCACCCGGCGCTCGCTGGGGGGAACCCACTCCTCCCCGGCGTATTGGGTCAGGTTGGCCAGTCGACGCTGATGGTGCCAGGGCCGGGCCGTACCGGCTCCACCGGTCTCCGTGGCCGTCTCCCGGTCACGCCAGTCGGCTACCGCCTCCACGAAGGCGTCGAAGCTCCCATGACCATCGAGGTACCGGGTCTGCTCGGCAATCCGGCGCAGAGTTTCCACTTCGGTTTCGGGATACCACCGGCCATCCGCGATGCCGTTGAGATCCTGCAAGGGCCGGAGAACACCTCGCTTCTCCAACCGCTTCACCGTCCGAGTGCTGCGTCCCAACGCCTCGGCCACCGCTAGACGACTCAAGTAGACGCGCCCCTCGATCACGGTGCGCTTGGGTACTCCGGCTGCGCCGACCATGGCTACGACGGTAGGTGATGTCCCACCAGCCAACCGGTGCGCCCAGGCACGTGCGCTGGGACAGAGACTGTGCAGAACCGCGCCAAGCGTGTCTTCCGAATGAGCCGGGTGTCCGGTTGGTTTGAAATCATTGACCTGGCGTTTCGTGTACAGGTGGCCCTAAACGAGTTGATCACGGAAGCCGTGGACGCGGTAGGGACACACTTCCGTGGACCGTCAGGTATGCAGGCGTCCCTGAGTGGCGCAGAACAGAGATGTCGTAGGAACGCCTACGAACGCTTTTGCCCTGAGGAGATCGCGCTACGAGAGTGGTACAGGGGCGAACGGTAGGGGCGAATAGCCTTGGGTATATGAGTGAACTCTCGCCGGAACTCGACGCAGATCCCGATCTCGGTTACGTTCTCGACCTCGATCGGTGGGCCTCGCTCCGCCAAGCCGCCGGGCTGACCACGACCACGCTGGGGGCCTTGATCGGGCGCAGCCAGTTCTCCATGGCTGAGTACGAACACGGACGGAAGGATCCTCCGGTCGGCATCATGCTCGCTGTGGCACGAGTCCTGGGTGTGCCACCTTCGGTCCTGTTCCGCCCGGCCCGACCTGAGGATGTTGAGGTGTCCGAGGTGCGGTTCATCACGCCGCGCCGTATTCGAAGGCGCTGAAAAAAAAGAGACCCTCGGTTCACCAGGCCGAGGGTCTCCTGACTTGTCCCAACGACGTCCACCCAACCTCATGAGGAAGCAATCAGAAGGAAGTAGACAAAATGCAAGGTACCACAGGTACTGACCAGGTTGGTCGAGCGCCGGGAAGCCCCGGCGAGGGACGTTTAGAGGGGGGTCGGAGGGTCAGGCGGCGTCGCTTGCGCGTCGTAAGAGACCAGCAGGTCGACGCTGAGGACCTTCGCAGACGGCTCAACCTGGAGGCGGTTGTGGAGTTCTTGCTCCACCTCTTCCGTGGCGTGGCTGAGGGCTGGATCGTGATCCGCGCCCATGACCCAGAGACCGACGAGTCCTACAACGACTGGATCCGCGTTAGCGAGATCGCCGACAAGGCTCCTGGGGTCATCGAGCAGTACAACGGGATGAACATCTGGTTCGGCCCGGCCACCCGACGAGAGAACCTGGGGCGGTTCCGGCAAGGTGGGGTCAAGGACTGCAAACTCCTATCGGCCCTCGTCCTGGACGTCGACGTGTACCACCCTAACCCCAACGTCCACAAGGAACAGAACCTCCCGGCCACCTTCGAAGAGGCCAAGGCACTCATCGACCGGTTCCCCCTCCCGGCCACTGACGTGGTCAACACAGGGTTCGGCCTCCAGCCCTACTGGGTCTTCGCTGAACCGTTGGAGGCGGATGAGACACCGATTCTGCTGGCTGGCTGGAACGCCACCTGGCAGCGGATTTTCGCTGGGCTGCACCTCGACAACATCTCCAACTTGGACCGGGTCACCCGGCTACCCGGAGGCGTCAACCAGAAGGACATCTGCTTCCCGACCAAGCGGGGTGAGACGGTCACGGGAGAACCGCGGCGGGTACTCGTGGAGTCCGCTGACTGGGGGCGTCTTTATAACCCCAGCGACTTCGATGACCTGCTGGATCCCGTCCCGGAGCCTCCACCACCGAAGCCGCACCGGGATCGCTCAGGTCGCCTCTACCCGGAGGCCGAGTGGTTCAACCAGCACCACGATGGCGGCGACGTACTCAAGGCGTTCGGGTCAACTCTGGCGAAGACGTACAAGGATCGCAGTGCCGATTGGTACCGGCCCGGCAAAAAGAGGGGCACTCATTCCGCCACGGTCTATCCCGATCACGTTGCTATCTGGTCCACGGGGTTCGGCATTCCCACCTCGCTGGCCGACCGCAAGACCTACGACCCCTGGGGCTTGCACGTCCATCTGAACTATGGGCCTACGGCTGATGACTTCAAAGCCGCGGCGAAGGCCCTGCGGGCCAAGCATTCCGGACTCGCACCGGAGTGGGACCGACAGATGCGGGATAGGGCCAGGGAATGGGTCGGACACATGCGGACCGTGACAGGGGTGGCGGCGCTGAGGAGGGCGAGCGGGAGGGGGCAAAGACCCCATCCCTGCCCGACGAGTTCTGGAATGCCCACCGGGTCCTGGCGCACATCCGCCAAGCGGCGAACAACCGCCTGTGTTCGCCGGAGGCGCTCCTGTTGGCTTGCTTGGCCAGGGTGGCGTCCCGTCTGCCACCGAGCCTCATGCTGCCGCCCATCGTGGGCGGGAAGGTACCGCTGTGCCTGGGAACCATCAACGTAGGTCTAACCGGCATGGGCAAGACGTCGGCCAGCAAGGTCCGCCGAACTGCTGCCTTGGCAAGGCGGGCTGCCGGACGAGTTGCCGCTGGGCAGTGGCGAAGGTTTGGTCGAAGTGTTGTTTGACGACGTCCAGGAGATACATGACAGCAAGAAGAGGACGGTCCGCAAGCAAGTCCACACCAACGTCTACGTGTACGTCGATGAGGGGGCGGTGTTGGGGGCCATCGCCAATCGGTCAGGCTCAACCCTTCTGGCCAATATCCGCACCATCTTGACCGGGGGTGTGCTGGGCAACACCAACGCCAGCCGGGATCGCCGCCTGGTACGTGCCCTTGGGGCGCTACGCGTACGGGGTCGTGGTGGGCCTGCAAGCGGCCTTGGCGGGGCCACTGCTCACCTCCATGGATATGTGGCTGGCACACCCGCCCGGTTCGATCCGGACGCCCAGCTTGGACCCAACTGGCCCGGCGAGTGAGGAGGATGATGCCGACTGGCCTGGTCCGCTCGACTGGGAGTCGCCCGAGTCCAGAGCAGTTGATCCCATTGGCCGAAATGCCGGGACGCCGATCTGGGCTGGTCCGACGAGGCAAAAACGAATGCAAAGTTTCACATCGTGCCGGAAACCAAATCCGTGCAGAAGGCGATCAAGGATCACCGCCGAGCGGTGCTGCGAGGTGAAGTACAGATCGATGAGTTGAAGGCTCACGCCCTGCTGCTGCGGGAGAAGGTGGCGGCGCTGCTGTCCATACTGAGTGGGACCGGCATCGAGGTCAGCGAGGAGTGGTGGGGGTGGGCCAAGGTGATGCTAGAGACCGTGAACGACCCCACGTTGGCCTGGGTGCAGGCCGAACTCGCCGCTGACGCGGTTCAGAAGGAGCGGAGGGAGTCGGCCCGACACGCCCGCAAACAAGTGGATGCCACCGCTGCCACGAGCAGTGGCGCATCGTGGAGTGCGCCAAGAAGATCTGGGCCAGGGTGAAAGAGGAGCCGGGGATCAGCAGGAGGAGCTTGTACTCAATCCTCAAGTACTGGCGAGAAGTCCTTGAGGAGGGACTTGCCGATGCCCTGGGAGAAGGTTGGATCGTGGAAAAAAATCAGCCAAGTCATACCGGTTCGGACAGCCGAGCTTTCTTCCCCGGTGAGAAGCAGCCATAGGGAAGGGGTGGGAGGGGTGGCACTGCCACCCCTTGGCTCTCGGTCAGGATGGCTCTTCCGGGCTGGGGGGTTACTACTCTTATATCTTTTCATTCTCTTTCGATATATACCTATTGCCCTCTTCGGGGTGACAGGGAAGGGGTGGACACTGCCACCCCTCCACCCCTTCGGAAGTCTCGATCTGGCGCAAAAAATCCGGAGAGTTTCCTCCGATCAAGCGGGTTCGCCTTGTGATTGTGGGCCGTCCTGGAGCAGCAAAAAATATCCATCTTGATCGGTCGAAAAAATATCCAACAGCAGCTTCGCAACGGATCAACTCACCTCGGCACCCATCCCGGTGGGGCACCAGGCAACGCTCTGACCCCAGCCTCCTCCACCATAACCGCCTCTAGTACCTGCTGAAGCCGTAGAGACTCGTACCAACAGGAACGGTCCATTAAGCCCCAGAGACCCGGAGGAACACCACCCTCAGCCAAGCTCGACCTCTACTTCGCTGCTGGATCTTCACCGGGATCGAGTTCCGGCACCACCGATACTGGGCCAGCAACTGGCCCAGTCGTTGCGCCATCATGAACGCCGTGAACCGTGAACCGGTCAGCAAGCCGCTCACCAAGGCCGAGATCACCGCTCTGGCGGAGGAGATCCGCGATCTGCTGGCTAATCCCGATGCCAACCTCAATAGCGTCACCCGGACGCATTGGGAAGGCGCGTTGAGCGCGCTGGAGACGGTGCTGGGTCTCAGGTCATCGTTGGTGGACGACGACCCTGCCCTGCTCTGAGGCCGAGAACACCCTCTGTGGTCATCCCTGAAGATAATCGCCTGCCTGATCTGTAAACGCAGGCTCCTGGCTTTACAATGAAGGGTGTCAGCAGACCAGACCGACGGGGCAGATTCATGAAGATCACCGGCTACGTAAGGGTTTCCACCAGCGAGCAGGTCACCGAGGGCATGTCGTTGGAGGCCCAGGAATCCAAGATCCGCGTGCTGGGCCGACGCCAACGACGCCACCGTGGTCGAGATCGTCCGTGAGGAGGGCGTGAGCGGGTCCAAGCTCCTCGCTGACCGTCCGGAGGGCAAGAGGATTGCCAAACTGCTGGAAGCCCGCAGACCCGGCACAGACGCCGTCGTGGTGGTCCGCATGGACCGCCTGGGCCGGGATGCCGCCGAGCAGATCGCCCTCCTGAAGCGATTCAGGACCGGGAAGGTTGGCGTCGTGGCGATAGCGCAGAAGATCGACCTGGCTACGCCGCATGGGCGAGCGATGGCGCAGATCGGTGCGATCTTCAGCGAGCTTGAGCGGGCGCTGATCGTGGAGCGGACCCAGGAGACGCTGGCCGACATGAAGGCCAAGGGCCGCGTCTACAACCATGCTCCCTTCGGCTGGGATGCCGATGGTGACTTCCTGGTGCCCAATCCCACCGAGCAGACCAGCCTGGCCCGGCTGGTCGACCTACGCGGTCAGGGACTCGGCTACCACAAGCGGCCGCCGTCCTCAATGAGGAGGGTCACCAGACCAAGCGCGTGGCGCACCCTGGCAGGCCATGAGCGTGAGGAACATCTACCTCCGCACCGTGGAGGAAGCAGCCGAGCGCCTGCCCTGTGTGACGCGTGCAAGGAACGCCCCTACGTCACCCACTACGGGGACCTGGGACCGTGCGGCACGAGTGTCTCGCTGCTATCCAGCACGAGATCGAAGACAACAACGACGAAGAGCGGATGCCCTAATCCTGCGAATCCTGCTGGTCTGTGACCAGGGGAACCGACTAGCCTTTCGCAAAAGAGATCTCACCGCCATGGGGGTATGACCTACCCCCACCCTTAGCCAGACTCTAGGGAGGCGTACGCCAGGTCACTCACCTTCGTAGCTCTCGGATCTGTAGGTAGTACTCACCTACCTACATCGCGCTTTTTGCGGGCAGCACCTCCGGTGTCACAATCTCGGCCATGACCGACAAGGACGTCTACTTCCCGCTCCCCGGTAATCACATGGCCCGGACGTCGGAAGAGATCGCTCAGGCGTTCGCCGGGTTCCCGGAGCGGATCGTGGAGCTTCGGGCCAAGAGGTCCGAGCATGGCTTGAGCGCCGAGGAGGAACGGTAACTCGACCTCTCCGAGCAGGTACTCCGCCGCTCCGCTCCGGACCTGCTGCCCGACTAGCGAAGGTCCTGCCAACCTTCGTACCCTCACGAGGGAAGTACGGCTCAGCTTTTCGTGGTCTCCTGGTAGGCGCGCTTGGCCTCTTCGTGGTCCAGCGCTGGCCACCATGATCCCTCTTTGATACCTGCGGCGTCCCATTCCTCTTGCAGGGCTGAGGACAGATCTGCTCGGCTGCGCCGACCGCTGTGGGATAGTCGCTTCCAGGTGATGTAGTTGCCGTACCGCCTGATCTCCTCCGGCGTGTACGGCTTGTAACCCGGAGCGCTCTTGTCCCGAAAATCGATCACGGTTCCGGCCCCTGGCTGCCGACTTCGGCTCTCACATCCCGGAGGTTAGCCGCTCCCACCTGCAAAAAATCACCAGAGGCTCGTAGAAAATCGCCTGCGCCCCGCTAACCCTCAACCCCGTCCCCAGGGACCCGAAACCGTCTCAGGGGCGCACAGCGCCGCTGGCCGCAGAGCGCGGACGACTCCACCGTGTCGGAAGAGAGAGAGAGAGAGAGAGAGAGAGAATGGGTCCATGGTCAGCGACGGGCAGCCCGGTGTGCCGAGGGAGCATCACCTGGTCTCCAAGGTCATCCTCCGCCAGTTCTGCGACGACCGGAACCACCTGAAGAGGATGCGACTCCGCGACCAAGAGAACGGTGAAGACGGTTGGCCCGAAGGGCGTTGCCTTCGTGGACACCATCTATCCCGCCGACGCCGTTGAGTTCGAAGCGTTGTGGAAGACCGTCGAGGACCGCCTGCCAGAAATGCTCGCCGCCATCGAGGACCGCACCGTGTTCCAGGACGAAGTCCTTCTGGGCCTCGCTCAGGACTGTCTGGCCATGCACCTGGCCCGCAGTTTCACCCTGGTGCTGATGTTCGAACAACTTCTGCCGCACGTCTTGGCTCGCCAAGAACGAGAAATGGTCAGCGATCCCAGCATCGATGCCATCTTCCAAGCACTGCATGACGGTCTTTGGCCTGTCGGCCTACAGGCCAGGGCGGTGGCCGCATCGGCGATGCGCCAGGAGATCGAGGACCAGCTTCGCTCCGGCCCGTTCCTGTCCGAACGACTGGTCGCCAACTACCACCAGGCTAGGGATTGGGTCAGAGGTCACTCGCTGGAGGTTGGCACCTGCCAAGAAGGGGAGTTCCTCATCGGTGACGCTCCCGCCCAGTCAGTGAAGAAGAACCATCCAGGCGTAGGACCGCTGGGAGGCGTTCCGCTCCCTGATGCCGACATGGTCGTGATGCCAGTCAGCCGGTTCCATTCAATATCGCTTGGCCCCCGGGCAGGCTTACCTGGACGTTCCGCAACCGGTGGTCGCCCTCGTCAACCGGATCCAGGTGGTGAGTGCCGCCCGCCAGGTGATGTGGCATCCCTCTGCCAACATGGAGGGCTTTGTGAGGTCGGTTCTGTCTGAGGGCCTGTAGACGCCCCGGCCGTCACGGCACGTTCGGAGTGACCTCTGTCGGATAGGTGCGGCCCTGAGGTACAAGCACCGCTTGCGGCTGGGAGACAACTTGGCCGAGAAACTCGTTGTTGATCTGGCCACTCAGCACCTTCTGGGATCCACCCTTGAGGGCGAAAACCGTTGTGTCGTAGGTGTCCCGCTGGGCGTAGGCCGACCAACGGAAACGCATCGTGACGTAGTCACAGCCGCTGATCTGCTCGAACAGCCTGGAGCCGGTGGTGAGAACCCTGACCCCAATAGTCACCTTGTTGTATGGCGGGACCTCGTTGATGGCGGTGGGTTCTCTGCGGGGATCTGCCGGTGTTGTTCCCATCGACGCTTGCTCGTAGTTCGTGGTCGCTCTCGATCTCGACCCACAGCAGAGCCGGACCAGGACCGTGATTGGTCGCCTGGAAGTTGCTATCGATGACCAGGTTGATCCCGTCGAACTCTTCCCGACTTGGTGTGCCAATACCCTGCGTCTGTCCAGACCGTGGATCGAGACCATGCACGGCTGATCCGGTGAAGCGGATCACGACGGCAGGCACAGCCGCGTCCTGCTGGTTCTTGGCCGCCAGGGCGTACTGGCGGTATCGTTGCTGACCGCCTCCTGGGCCAGCCTGTTGGCGTTCTCCGCAGCCGTGATGGCCTGGCGGGCCAGCTTATTGGCCTCCTGCGCCTCCGTCGTGGCCTGGCGGTCAACGCCGACCAACTTCCAGGTCAGGACCACGTACACGATGGTGACGGCAGCCGTGATGAACGCGGCGATGAGTGTCGCCCGACCAAGGTGCGTATCGAAGAAGTCGGTTGCCTGCGCCGCCCAGAGCGTGAGCCCCAGAACCTGCGTCGCGTGTCTTCCTCGTGGGTGGGTGCCCGGCCTCTCGACTCGGTACCCTCACTCTCGACAAGGTTGTGCGCCTGAGTAGAGGTGGAGGACCACGGCGATGACCGACCCAACGTCGCCGAAGGATCCAGTGGCCTTCACGGTCACCAAGCGATCGTTGATGGTGGCCGCTCTGGTCATCGGCGTTGCCCTTGTCGCCGGAGGTATCGGGTACTGGATCGGACACTCCTCGCATCATTCGTCCACGGTCGCAGCCAGCGCGACGAGCAGCACCAGCCGCGCCCCGGACGGCGACAACTCCGAGGACAACGACGACAGCGACGACACCTGCGACCACAGCCCCCGCAACGACGGTCGATCGAACCGTACCCCCGACGACCGCTGTTGCCCTTCCGGTACTGGTGACCCCTCAGAGCGGATCCGTACGTCGGCCTTCCACCATGGAGATGGGCGGTGCCCACGACGTCACCATCACCGGGATCACCTGGTCAAGCTGGGGCCTCTACGCGGCGCAGGGAATCGGCTCAACAACGAACAGCAACTGCATTCCGGACTGCGCCAGCGGGACCATGGTGACGTCGACTGTCGAGATAACGCTCAGCCAACCAGAACACGGAATGTTCACCCTCATGACGATGACCAGCAGCGACAGCAGCAACCAGAGCTACACCTCGACGTATACGTATCCCTCGCTGTGGCCCATTAAGGCGTACTAGACCACGTCCATCGTGGTCCTACAGGTACGGGCTACCGACCCCTGTTGGCACCTTTTGGGCCGCGCCGCCGCTCAAGCCACCACCGTTCCCGTTACCCGGCTTGGGCTTTGCTGGCACTGGGCTAGGACCATAGCCTTCGTCTTTCCGTAAGCCGGTCTGCCGAGGTCCAGTTGTGACCTTCTCCAGACCACCGCTCCTATTCGGTCCTAAAACGTCCTCGTAATCCTGCGGATGCCCCCACGGCCTCCCCGAAAGGCTGTCTCGTATCCTCTCGGCTCTACCCTCGGACTGCCGCCACCGCCGCTCAAAGACGTCCCCCGGCTTCTCCTGTTGCTGCTGCGGTGCGCCACCGCCCCCTCCGCCTCCGCTCCCTCCTGTGCCTCCACCCAGGGAGAATGCCGCCCCCCGGCGTGGTGGGTGGGTGTATGGATGTACTGGGTTGCGATAGCTGAAATCGCCCGGCGTTGTAACCGGTTCATCGGCGGCATATTGCCCGAACTTGTCACTTCTTCTTGCCATTAGAACTCCATATATCTTTCAAAGGGTACGTTCGCGCTGCCAACCACCTCGTGGGGGTGGTTGCTGTGGGCCATCGAGATCTTCGATGTTGTTTGTCGCCCGGTACCTTCGCCCAAAGGCCCGGCGATCCTTGAATCCAATCCAGCTATAGAAGTCGTGCATGCCAGCGGCAGCCTCCCTCGCTTCCCGCTCAAACGCCTCTTCGGGGCTTTGCTGCGGGCCGTGTTGAACCTGTTGACTGACGGGAAGGATGCGTGGTCCACCGGGGTCAAGCACACTTCTACCGAGAGGCTGCGGATGCTCATACCCCGGCGGGACACCATGAGGTTTCAGCGGGTCACCCCTCTGGGTCTGCTCATGCCGCCTCAGTTGATGCGTGCCGCCGTGATACTCGTTCCTTACGTCCGGTATTCCTCTAGGCATGTCGCCTCCCGTGGACCATGTTGAGCATGTCCGCTCTCTCCTGGGCCTTCTCTCTGGCCCCTCCGTCCCGCAACCGCCACGGCCCTCCCATCACCATGCCGGTGGCGGCATCTATTACCCAGAGAGACGCGCCCCGTACTTCCACCCGGTATCGGTCGCCGGGAATGCCTACCGGCGTTCGCTCCGTCTGGTTCACTGTCCTCCCAGCCGGTCTCGCCACCAAGCCTGCTCCGGTGACAGAGGTTCCTCCGGCTGTAGTACCGGTTCGGGCTGAGGACGGCCTGGCGTGATGTAGGCCGCGTCCCCACGCGGATGCTGACTGGTCCGCATAGCGATCTTCACCTCCGGGTGGGCCGTATGGCTCTGCCCTCGTGGAGGCGGCTTGATCTGGGGGATCTCGTCCCGATTCAAAAGTGCCGGGGAGACCATCGGTCGGGTGACTTTTGGGCCGCGACGAAGGTGGATAGCTCACCGCCCAGGGGCACGCTTGCGGGAGGAGGACCGGGAAAGTCTGCTCCTTTCTTCCCCCAGGTCAACACGGTTTGCGTGTCTCGCCAGTCGCCGCCTCCGTACATGGCCACGCCCGTGCCGTTGCTCAACGCCTCTCGCACGTAGGCCACCTGGTCCGGACGAAGCCGGGCACAGAACTGATCGAGACTGACTTCTATACCCGGCATCACTTGCTCCTGGTCCTCGTAGTGGACTTCGCTGTGGACTTCGTCGCGGTTGACTTCGTTGTCCTGTCGTTGCTGCCGTTGCTCTTCGTAGGACTCGATCTCGGCCCGGCGCGACCAGGATGGACCGTCCCGCTGCCGCTCGGCGTCAACGGCTTGCCGGTGACCGCCTTGTTGCGTATGGGTGCCTTGGCTGGAGCCTTCTTCGCTAGCGGCATGCCTCCAGTCTCGCCTCTACCGTCAGTTCCCCCCTGACCACTCATGGTCCGGGGCTACGCAGCGAACGGCGTAGCGTTGTTGACGTCGAGAGGAGAGGCAGATGCCGGATACCGGAGGGGTCAACATAGGGCCGATCGGACAGTTGGAAGGCCAAATCCTTGGTCTGTCGACGGTGATGCGGCATGCCAGCAAGACGCCGGAATACGCCGAGCTTGGACGACAGTTGCGGGCGGCAAAAGACTACAACGACGCCCCCGTGGCCCGCACCGTGGGGTCGACGGCGGGTAAGCGAGTAGTCGACGGTGGGCTTGCTGCCCTCTAACTTCCTGCCGCTTCACTCAGCTTTATTCCGGGGAACACCTTAGGTATGCGGGGTGGCCAAGGTCAGTATCTCCGACTCTCCTACGCTCAAGAAATGGTTGCGCTCCGAGGAATGGCCTCCCCGGAGTGCTTGAGCGAGCGAGGTTTGTCGTGCCACAACACGCCATCCACACCAGACTTCCGGCGAGTTCGTATCCGGAAACGTCCGGTTATATCGGCAGCCGTCGACACCGCGGCAACGTGTTCAACAAGCAACTGGAGATGGCCATTGGCTACGTACGGGAACTGCTCGACTCCGATCGCAATGACCCGCTCGACGCCCCTGTGATCCAGGAGCGCAAGCAAGAACAGCCAGGGCCATCCTGGACTACGTGTGGGCGCTGATGGCCATCAAGAACCTCCAGGACGGCGAGCAGCACCCACTACCGGGACTGATCGCCTTCGATGAGGAAGTGTTGCGGCTCCGAAAGCTGCCACGGACAGCCGACTGTCACTTGTAGAACTCGGCCACCCCACCATGATGAGAACACGCTCCTGAATGAGTGGCGGCGAAGCTATACGTCCCGTCGTTGCAGCGAGCAGTGGCTCCCGCCGGAGCCGACGAAGCGGTCGTTGGCGGAATCGTCGGGGTGGTCAACTCAGTCGTAGGAGCGACTGTCGTGGGAGCGACTGTCGTCGGAGGGGTGGTTGTTGTGGTTTTGGTCGTCGGAGTCGCCGGCGCCTTCGTCGTGGGCACCGGCTTCGATGCGGTAGTCGACGGAGACTGCTACTGGACGAGCTTCCGCACCCGGCGGTGACAGCGATGACGATGGCCAGCAGTACTGCGCTCAGTTTGGCTCGCATGTTCGTCTCCTAGTGCTGGGAGGGAAGTGGGTCCTGAGATTGCTGACCGTTGTCGCCCACGTAATCGGTCCATGCCGTTCCGTTCCACCAGCGGAACTGATGGCCTCCGGAGGGGTCGTTGGCCCATATCGCCTTGGGCAGCGCCGCTGGCTTGTCAGGCGTTGTCGTCGCTGCCGGAGGTGGATACGGCTTGAGAGCCTGCTGAATCGTCTCTGGCGGTGCCGGGGTCGGGGCTGTTGGCCTTACCGGTGGGTCGAGGTTGGCTAGTTCTTCCTGGAGTTCCTTGATGGTCTCGTCGGTCTCGCCATTGAAGATGGCGATAGCTACCGTCATGGCCAATCGGAGTGGCTCCGGTGAAGGGCCGGGATACACGATGCCGGAGGTCTTCTGCCGGTTGGACACCTGGATGGCCGTCGCTGGCTTGTCGGAGTAGTGGATGACCCCGATCAGCTTGGAATAGTCCCACTCCCTGGTGTATTTCTCGCCCTGGAACACGATCCGCTGGGTAGTGACGGTGGCGTTACCGGTGTCGATGATGGTGGGCGTCTCGGCCCCTTGCACGTAGGTTCCTGCAGACTTGCCAAGCCGGACTCGGATCCCGGCGACTCCGGTCGGGACCGACACCCCGGCGGAACGGCCCTCCCAGTGTCCGGCTCCCTGGCGAGGCTCGAACAGGCCCCCATCTTGGACCGTCGCCGCCAATCTCTCTCCCGGCTTGAGCATCAGCGGCCAGTCCGCATCCGTGCTGTCCTGACCTTGGGCCAAGGCGATCATGTTGGTGATGGCCATACGAAGCTCAGGCTGGGTGCCGCCAGCGGAGTGGCTCTGGATCAACGGGACGATGCGCTCCCCTTCGCCCTTCAAGACCTGGCTTACCGTAGTGGTCTCGTTGCCGCAGATAAGCTCGATGGTGCCGAAATGCGCCTTAGTGGAATAGTCGCAGCGGCTCAACTGGTCGAAGGGGACGTCCTGCACCTCGGAATGGCCGGAATGCTTGGTCTGAAGGAACACCCGCTGGTCGGTCAGGGCGAGCGTTCCCCGTCCGTCGTGCCTGGGCACGGCATCACGGGCAGGGACCTCGACCATGCCCCCCGTCACGTCCAGGATCGTCTCGCCGGGTCGAAGCACCTCCTGGGCGTCCTCGATGAGTTGATGCCGTTTCTTATCGGACAGCTTGTCTCTCACCAACCAGCCCATGGTGTGGACCTCCTCGGATTGGCTCCGCCCGTGCATCCCCTCACGGGGATGACGAAGCCCAGAATGCCACACGGGGGTCTCTGGATGCTTCTGGGAGTCTCTGGCTGCATCAGGTGAGGCGCTCACCGTCGAGGATGGGTTCCAGTCGAGCTATCCCTGACGCTCTTATGTGAGCAACTTTGCCTTAGCCGCCGCGAACTCCTCGTCAGTGAGCAATCCGGCCTGCTTCATGTTTCCAAGACGGTCCAACTGCGCCATGAGGTCATCCTGTGGCGCGGCTGGAGCCGGATCCTGGGCCGGGGGAGGCGCAGTATTGATCTGGGAGGCTCCGGCCCGTTGCCGTTCAAGAGTTAGCTGCTGGCGTCGCTCGTTCCAGAAGGTGCGGACCTCGTTGGCCTGCTTCAAAATGGTGCCTCTGACCGACTGGGGGTCCGAGATTGACTTGAGTTGCAGATTCAGTTGACCGTAGTTGGCTGCCGCGGAATCATCGATCTTCAGGTTTAGATCCCCAACGTGTCGAGCCTTCTGACTCCAACCCTGCTTGAGATCGACATCACGAATCGCCCAAAGCGGAACTATCTCTTCGTGATTTGAGATGACGCCAGAAGCGAAGTGAATCCCGTCTTCGGTGAGCTTGTAGCTGGCATTGGTGACCCGCCCACCGGTGGCGGTGTTCATGAGATCCTTCGAGCTGCCTTCCCACAACACCGTCGTACTGGTCGGCGTCATCATGGCAGGATCAAAATCGGTGGTGGGATCGAAGGTCATGGGCTGATCCTCCTGGCTAGAGATTCCGGCATCCCGCTAGTGCGCTTCTCGCTGTTGTGTCATCCCCCAACCCTCCGCGATTGAGACGACGCCGCAAGGATGCCACACAAGACCACGAAATGTCTCGTGCAGTTCATACGAGTGCCTACAAGAGACTCAGTGCTGTTATTACAAGACTCGCATCTTGCCAGGGCGAACATCTGTACGATGCGGCGGATGGGGCGATCCGGTGGCGACCCGTACGCCGGGCTAGTACCGGTAACACGGCGGGGCGTGACCGTGTGGGCGGAGCGCCGTCCCGTTCGCTGCCCGGCAGGGCACCGATTCACGGCGGGCAAGGTGTTGGTCGGCTGGCTGACCTGCCGGTGCAGCTACCCAGCCCTCGGCCACCGCACCTGGCTCTGCCTCTACCTCGTGGAGGGCCGGGAATGTGGCCAGATGACCTACAGCCCACCCCACTCCAGCTAGCGGCAACTGCCGCCGCCGTCTCGGCTGTCAGCCGGGCCGGATCGGGGCACGGCGTTGCCAGTGGGACTAAGGGAGGTGTTGGCCTGTCGGCTCTCCACGTCGCACGGCTACCGCTGGGGGCATAGTGTTCGCCCCGATGGGCGGTGTCGAAAACAAGGCCTCCGGCATCCAGCGGCTGGGGCGAAACCAGGAGGCCTACGACAAGTTCGCCCAGGCGGTCGAGGTGCCCATGATGGTCGTCACCATCCTGTGGCTCCCCGTCCTGATCGTGCCTCTGGTTCGCCCGGTACACGGGTCGGTTGCCCAAACCCTGGCCGTCATCGACTACATGGTCTGGGCGCTCTTCGCCCTGGAGTACGTGGTCAAACTCTTCCTGGCCCCGAATCGAGGGAAGTTCGTCCGCACCCACATCCTCGACCTGCTCATCGTCGCCGTCCCGTTCTTCCGCCCCCTTAGGATCGGTCGCCTTGCCAGACTGGCCCGGCTGGGCCGCGTCGGGATTGTGGCGGGTCGGGCCATCGGACGGGGCAAATCGGTGCTGACCCACAAGGGTCTGCATTTCGTGCTTCTTGCTGTCGGGATCATCGTCTTGGCCTGCGCCGCGCTGGTGACGGTTGCCGAGCGCAACGCCCCCGGCTCCAACATTCACAACCTGGGACAGGGGCTGTGGTGGGCCGTCGTGACCGTCGCCACGGTCGGCTACGGCGATCGCTACCCAGTCACCCCGTTTGGGCAGGGCCTGGCGGTTTTCCTGATGCTGGCCGGGATCGGCCTCCTGGGCGTACTCACTGCCACCTTCGCCAGCTACTTCGTCGGCCAGGACCTCGACAAGACCAAGTCTGACCAGAACGAGTTGCGCCAGGAACTGGCCGTAGCCAGGACCGAGCGCGACCGGCTGGCCACCAAGCTCGACCTGCTCTCCGCCCAGATGGACGAGCTACTGCGCCGCACGTCACCCACCTACAACGCTCCGACTTCCGACCGAGAATCTTCTGGTCGCTGAGCCGATGCCCGTCCTCATACTCGTCATTGCCGTGGTCCTGGCCGGGACCGGCTTCACCCTCATCCTCGACGGCATTCGGAACCGACCACGCCGCCCCAACCTGACAGAGCGGCTGCTTCCCTTCATGCCGTCTGTTGCCGACGAGGCCGAGGGCTGGTTGCGTAGGCAGTAAGTCGGGTCATATCACTAACAGCCAATCTCCCTAGGTCCTTAAAGGATCCGCCTCGCCGTCGCACCCTGTCGTTAGGGTCGTCGTCATGGACGATGGTTTCCAACCGCTCTCGGCAGGCCTCCAGGAGACGCTCTGTCGGGTGGCCAAAACTGCGGGCATGGCGCAAGCCCTTCAGCCGGTTTTCCGGCAGCAGACTGCCGCAATGGCGCAGGCCATGAGCAAGCTGACGCCGGTCCTAGCTTCGCATAGCAAGATGGCGCAACAGATGGCAGCAGTCTCAGCAACGTCCAAGCTCAACTGGGCCACTCAGCTTCCGGTCTGGCGACTCCCGATTGACGAGTATCTTCGACAGATCACCGAGTCGATCTCCTGGCTGGCTACGGCTTCGCCGACCCTCCCCAGGTTCGACTTCCCAAGCCTCGCTGCGCTAGAGGCGGTGCTGGACCTTCCGGTGGAGGCTGCTGTTGAGGAGTCCGAGACGGCGGAGAAGGCTAGGACTCTCACGCCCTGGTTGGTCGCGCTGGTCCTCGCTACTGCTCTCGCATGCACAGGTGACGAACAGGCCCGGTTGGCTGTCCTTAGCGACCTCCAGGCGGCACGCGTCCTCCTCGACGCGTCCCCTGTGATCCAGAGGGAACCGGACGTGGCCGGGGCGCTCACCATTTTCGCCGTGTACAGCCTCCTCCGGTTCTTCATGGATCTGTTACGTCGTCAACGCTGATGCCGAGGGGTCGTCGTCCGTGGCGCGAATGGATCGCGAATGCAGTCATCAAACGGCGCAGAGAACCGCCGCCAGTCGTGTCGAGTCTCTACCGGTCGCTGGATGTTCTGCCCCACATTTTGCCCCACATTTTGGTTTCGGCAAGGTCTGACAAGGTAAAACCCCAGGTCAGAGACCTAAAACACTGGTGGGCGCGGAGGGAGTCGAACCCTCATGCCCGAAGGCCGCAGGGTTTAAGCCCGCTGTGTCTGCCATTCCACCACGCGCCCAAGGCTGGGAGTCTGCCACTCACGTACGAGTACGAGCAGGTTCGATAGCCTCGAAGAGTGCTCGCAGTGCTCGTTGCCCTGGGAAGCGCACTCATGTACGCCCTGGCGTCGGTGCTCCAGCAGCGCAGCGCCGCGGCTCAGCCCGCCGACCAGGCCTTGCGGCTGAGCCTGCTGGGCCGGCTCCTGCGGACCCCGATGTGGCTGCTGGGCCTGGGTTGCGACATCGCGGGCTACATCCTGCAGTTCGTGGCGCTCGGACACGGGCCGATCGTCGTGGTGCAGCCCCTGCTGGTCTGCGGCCTGCTTTTTGCCCTTCCCCTCGGAGCGGCGTTGGCCGGCCGCACCTTACGGCGACGCGACTGGATCGCCGCCCTCCTGGTCTGCAGCGGCCTGGCGGTGTTTCTGCTGGTGGCGTCGCCCCAGCCCGGGCACAACAACGTGGCGCCGATCGTATGGATCGCCTTGCTGGGCAGCGCCGCTGGGGTCACGCTGGCGCTCGTCGTTGCGAGCGGAGGCCGTCCCGCCTGGCAGCGCGCCGTGCTCCTGTCCGGCGCCGCCGGGGTGATCTACGGCGTCACCGCGGCGCTGACCAAGACCAGCTCCCATCTGCTCGACGGGGGCATAGTCCATCTGCTGATCCACTGGCAGCCTTACGCTCTCCTCATCGCCGGGGTCGGAGGCATGGTGATCAGCCAGAGCGCCTTTCAGGCCGGATCCCTCGACGCATCCTTGCCCACCATGAGCGTCGTCGACCCCATCGTGAGCATTGTGATCGGCGCGGTGGCCTTCGGCGAGGACATCGCCGCCGGACCGGGGGAAGTGGTTCTGGAGGTGATCGCCCTGATGGCCATGTCAACGGGCGTCTTCTTGCTGGCCCGCTCCGCCGCGGCCCGGGCCCCGCAGCGGGTGCAGACCCCCCTGAGTTAGCTCGCCATCCGCCGGCGGCCGCGCTCTACGCTGCCTGCCCGTGACCGCCCAATCATCCGAGCGCCTGGCTTTCGACCCCTTCACCCGGTTCCGTCTGGATGGCCGGGTGGCCATCATCACCGGGGCCTCAAGCGGTCTCGGGGCCCGATTCGCCCAGGTACTGGCGGCCGTCGGGGCTCGGGTGGTCCTGGTGGCCCGCCGCGCCGATCGCCTCGAAGCGGTGGCGGCCACCCTCGACGACGCCATGGTGGTGCCGGCGGATGTGACCCGACCGGACGAGGTTGACCGGCTCGCCGCCGGCGTCATCGATCGGTTCGGTCGCGTCGACGTGCTCGTCAACAACGCCGGCATGACCGACGTGGTTGCCGCCGAGGAGGAACCGCTTGAGACATTCCGGGCGACGGTCGACATCAACCTGATCGCGGCCTTTCACCTGTGCCAGGTGATCGGGCGCCAGATGCTGGCTCAAGGTGAGGGAACCATCGTCAACGTGGCGTCCATGCTCGGCACCATCAGCTCCGGACAGATCCCACAGGCCGGCTACGCCGCCAGCAAGGCCGGGCTGATCAACCTCTCGCGCGACCTGGCCGCCCAGTGGGGGAGAAGGGGCATTCGAGTCAACGCCCTCTGCCCGGGTTGGTTTTTGAGCGAGATGACGAGCGAGATGTTTGCCGACGATGGGTCGCAGGCCTGGATCCGCCGCAAAACCATCCTGGGGCGGCCGGGTCGGGAGGACGAGCTCGACGGCGCCCTGCTGTGGCTGGCGAGCGACGCCAGTTCCTATATGACGGGTGCGGTGCTCCTCGTGGACGGCGGATTCACCGCCATCTGAGTACCAGGGCGAGGCGGGCGCGGCGGGCGCGGCCGGCTGGCTGACCCCCGGAGGCCTCGCCGCGATCTCTAGCCGACCACCCGGCCGGCGCCGAGGAGGCTCGACCAGTAGATCGACGAGATCGACACGAACTTTCCGGTCTCGGGGGCGTCGATCATCTCCCCCCCGCCGATGTAGATGCCCACGTGGTAGACGTTGTTGGGCGTCCCGAAGAAGATCAGGTCTCCGGGACGCGCATCGGCCAGCGGGATTCGCATGGTCAGGTCGTACTGCGCCTGAGCCAGGTGCGGGAAGTACACGCCGGCTGTGCGCCAGGCCATCATGGTCAGGCCGGAGCAGTCAAAGGCGCTGGGCCCAGCCCCGGCCCACAGGTAGGGCTTACCCATCTGGGCGTAGGCATAGGCCACGGCTCTCGAGGCCCCGGGTGCCGGTGCGTTGACGACCGGTCGGCGGGGCGGGGGAGCCGTGGTCGGGGGAGCCGTCGGCGGCGGTGCGGCCCGGGTCGGTGGTGGTAGCGCCCGGGTGAGCGGCGGTGCGGGCCGGGTCGACGGGGGTGCCCCCCGGGTGAGCGGCGGTGCGGCCCGGGTCGACGGGGGTGCCCCCCTGGTGAGCGGCGGTGCGGCCTGGGTCGCCGGAGGTGCGGCCCGGGTCGCCGGGGGTGCGGCCACGGTCGCCGCCCCCGCCCGGGTGGTGGCGACCGCGACAACGTCAGAGGCCGCTCCGGCGGTCGACGGGGCGGCCCCGCCGGTGCTCGTCGAGTTGGCATCGGGCCGGGCCGAACCGCTCGACGCCGAGGTGCCCGTTCGGAGGGCGGCGGCGGCGTCCCGAACCGGTTGGCCGGCGGGCAGCTGTTCCTGCCGGGCCAGGCTGGCCTTGACGGCGGCCTCTTCGGCCCGGGCCTGCGCGGCCTGGACCTGGGCGACCAGGGTCGCGAGCTGGCCGCGGACCTGAGCGAGCGTCTGCTGGCGTTGCGCCAGGACCTCCTCGGCCGAGTTCCGATCGGCCTGGAGCTGGGACAGGGTGGCGACGGCCTGGCGGTGGTCGGCGCTGAGCTGCTTCGACTGGGCCGTCTGCGTCGCCAGCACCGCCCGGTAGGCGTTCACGGCCCGCTGCTGACCCCCGGAGACGATCTCGGCGTAGGAGACCGTCAGGGCCCGGTCGAGGCCGGGCTGGAGGGGCATCTCCCTGGTCAACGGGGCCCCACCGGCCACGTAGGAGACGATGGCCTGCTCTCGCAGGGTGGCCCGGGCTGCCGTCACCTCGCCGTCGGTTTGCACCATCCTGGCCTGCAAGATCCGCAGCCGGCCCGCCAGCTGCTGACTCCGCAACTGGGTGGCCTCATAGGTCGCCGCCAGCTGGTCGAGGTGGATGCCTTCCGCCTGGATCTGGCCGGCGAGCTCCTGGGCCTGGACGCGCAGCGAGGAGGCCGCGCTCGCCGGGTCCGGGCCGGTACGGGTCGAACCGTTCGTGGCCGCCGCGGCCTGACTGGTGGCCGCACCGCTCCACCACAGTCCTGCGGCGACGATGGAGGCGGCGATGGTCCGGGTCGTACGAGACGTCCGGGCCGTCTGGGCCGGGTTTGATACCCTCACCGATCTCTCACTCTACTCACAAGAGTCACACGCGCAACAGGGTCAACATCGACATCACGTTGACCCTCCGGGGGTTCCGTGCAGTACCGTCCGAGCATGAGCGAGACATCAGGGGAGGCCTACCGGATCGAGCACGACTCCATGGGCCAGGTGCGGGTGCCCAAGGCGGCCAAGTGGCAGGCCCAGACCCAGCGGGCGGTCGAGAACTTCCCGATCTCGGGGACCACGGTTGAACGGTCGTTGATCTCGGCCCTGGCGGCCATCAAGGGTGCCGCCGCCCTCGAGAACGCTCGCCTCAAGACGGTCAACCGGAAGGTCGCCCACGCCATCCAGCAGGTGGCCGCAGAGGTGGCGGCCGGCCAGTGGGACCAGGAGTTTCCCGTCGACGTGTTCCAGACGGGGTCCGGCACCTCCACCAACATGAACATGAACGAGGTCCTTGCCACCCTCGCCACCGAGCGCCTCGGCAGCCCGGTGCACCCCAACGACGACGTCAACGCCTCCCAGTCGTCCAACGACGTGTTTCCGTCGGCGATCCACCTGGCCGCCGCCACCCAGATCCGCCAGGAGCTGATCCCCGCCCTCGAACACCTGGGCCGGGCCCTGCGGAAGAAGAGCCGGGAGTTCAAGGACGTCGTGAAGTCCGGCCGCACCCACCTGATGGATGCCACCCCGGTCACCCTGGGCCAGGAGTTCGGGGGCTACGCCACCGCGGTGGAGCTCGGGGTCGAACGGCTGGAGGGCGTGCTCGGCCGGGTCTGCGAGCTGCCGCTCGGCGGGACCGCGGTGGGAACGGGCATCAACGCCCCCAGAGGCTTCGCCCGGGGGGTGATCCGGCGGTTGGCCGACGAGCGGGGGCTGCCGCTGCGGGAGGCCCGGGATCATTTCGAGGCCCAGGGCGCTCGTGACGCCCTGGTGGAGGCGTCGGGCGTGCTGCGCACCATTGCCGTGTCGTTGTACAAGTGCGCCACCGACCTGCGCTGGCTGGGCAGCGGCCCCCGGACCGGTCTGGCCGAGATCCGGATACCGGACCTGCAGCCCGGCTCGTCGATCATGCCCGGCAAGGTCAACCCGGTGGTGCCCGAGGCGGTATCGCAGGTCGTGGCTCAGGTTTTCGGCAACGACGCGGCCGTGGCCTTCGGTGGTGCGGCCGGCAACCTCGAGCTCAACGTCATGCTTCCCGTGATCGCGCGCAACCTGCTGGAGTCCATCCGGCTGCTGGCCGCCGTCAGCCGGGTCTTTGCCGACAAATGCATCTCGGGCATCGAGGCCGACGAGGAGCGGTGCCGCACCTTTGCCCTGTCGTCGCCGTCGATCGGCACCGCCCTCAACCCCTACATCGGCTACGAGGAAACGGCCAAGGTCATCAAGGCGTCGGTGGCCGAGGCAAGGACCTGCGCACGGTGGTGCTCGAACGGGGGCTGCTGTCGGAGGCCGACGTCGACCGGGCCCTCGACGTCGAGGCCATGACCCGCGGCGGCATCGTCGGCTAGCCGGCCCGGGCATAGCGGGCCAGGGCCGTGGTCAGCTCCCGGTGCACCCGGAACCGGTCGCGACGGATGTCAATCCACGTGTAGACCAGCAGAAAGAGGCCGTCGAGGCGCAGCCGGTTGCGCCGGGCCTCATCGTGGGCCTTGGCTTCGGGGCTCCAGTGGTGGGTGTAGCCGTCGACCTCCATGGCGACCGGCGGGAGCAAGGTGAAATCCACCCGGTAGCGGTCGTCGGGACCGGCCTTGACCTCGTGCCCGGTGACGGGGATGCCCCAACGGTCGAGCAGGAGCATGGTTTCCCGTTCGAGGGTGCTGGCCCGGGGGGCGCCGATGATGCCCCGGCCGGCCATGATGTCCCGGAGGGGCCGGACGCCCCGGCGACCCCGCGCCGCCCGGCGTTCCAGCTCGGCGGCCACCGCCCGGCCGGACACCAGCCGGCTCGATAGGGCCTGGTCGAGGGCCGGGATCACCACTTCGCGGTCGGCGGCGGCCGCCAGATCGACCAGGGCCCGCAGGGGATCCGTGCACGGGATGCCGCGGCGGTAGCTGACCCGGCCCGGGTCCAGGTCGGCCGGGCGATGCAGTTCCACGCCCCGTATCTGCCGGTGCATCGCGGCCGGCACGCTGAGAATGGGGCGGTCCGGCGAGTGGTCGAGAAGGCCCCACAGCCAGGCGGCGGAGGCGTGCGAGGCGACCGAGCGGGGGCCGGCCGACAGGCAGGCCGCCAGCAGGCGTTGCTCGGGGGTCACCGGCGTGACCGTGGATCGGTACACGCCGGGATGCACCGACTGCCACTCCCGGGTGTCGAGGCGGTACTGGACCTGTCGGACCGTGAACCCGAGGCGAAGCAGCTGTTCTCGCCGGACCAGGCCGTGCTGGTCCTGGAGCAGTCGGGCGACTGACCCGTTGACGCTTCTCATGGGGTGTCAATCTATATGGTGCCGACGACTTCTGGTAGTTTCCTTCACTTCTGGTGGCTCAAATACACCTGGTGTACTTTTCGCTCCAGAAGTGGGCAGAGGTGGGGAAAGGTGGGCCCGGCGCGGTGAGCGCTCAGTCCCGGACCCCACCCAGCTGCCGCTCGAGGGCCTCCAGGCGCCGGTCCCAGCGGGCCCCCACCTCGGCCAACCAGGAGGATGCTCCTCCGAGCCGGCCGGGGACCACCCCGTAGCGAACCTCTCGACCGTGCCGCTCGGCGTCGAGCAGACCGGCCGCGGCCAGGGCGGTCAGATGCTTGACCACGGCCTGGCGCGACACCGGATAGCTGCCGGCCAGTTCTGTGGCCGTCAGCGGCCCGGCGCTGGACAGCTGGTCGAGGAGCCGGCGCCGGGTGGGGTCCGCCAGCGCCGCGAAGACGGCGTCGACGTTGGGATCGGCCCCGCCGTCGGGAGCCCCACGGCGGGTGCCGCCCCTCAGGCCCGGACACCCTCGAGCGCCGGCGCGGCCAGCCCGGCCCAGGCCGTCACCAGCCGTCCGTCCCACTCGGTCCAACGAGGACGGGAGCCTCCGGCCTGCGCCCGCGCCCGGGCGGCGCCGGTGGCGGTCGGATCGACCTGTTGTTCCTGAACGGTGAGCCGGGTGCCACCCGACACCGGCTCCAGCACGTAGCTGACCTCGGTCACCTCGGCCACGTCATCTCCCTCGGCCACCCCCGAAGCGGCGGGGGCCCCTCCCCGCGGCGTCGGCCACCAGCGGAACCGCAGATGACGCCCGGGGCGCACCACCTCGACCCGCCCGGCCCGATCGTGGCCGTCGTCGCCATGGAAGCGGGCGGGCGAGCCCGGTTCGAGCTGCCACTCGACCCGCGCTCCGAACCATCCGGTCATCTGCTCCGGATCGGTGAGCGCGGCCCAGAGCCGTTCGGGGGTGACGGGCATGACGACCTGGCGCCGGATCATGCCCGTGATATTAGTGCAACATCAGAGTTGCACATCTCTGTTGGCTGGAGGTATCGTGCAACCGTCAAGTTGCACATACTGAGGGCCAGGAGGCCGGATCGATGAGCTACCTCGTTCCCACCGTGATCGAGCAGTCCGCCAAAGGCGAGCGGGCCTACGACATCTACTCGCGGCTCCTCAAGGACCGCATCGTGGTGCTCGGCACCGAGATCAACGACGCCAGCGCCAACCTGCTCACCGCCCAGCTGCTCCACCTCGAGGCCGACGACCCCGACAAGGACATCTCCCTCTACATCAACAGCCCCGGCGGTTCGGTCACCGCCACCCTCGGCATCTACGACACCATGCAGGTCGTCGCGCCCGACGTCTCCACCGTGTGTCTCGGGATGGCGGCTTCCGGCGCCGCCGTGCTGCTCGCCGGGGGAGCTCCCGGCAAGCGGCTGGCCCTACCGAACGCCCGGGTGCTGATTCACCAACCCCACGGCGGAGCGCAGGGTCAATCCATCGACATCGAGAACCAGGCCCGGGAGATCGCCTTCCTGCGCGGCCGCCTCGAGGAGATCCTGGCCAGCCACACGGGCCAGAGCCGCGAACGGATTGCCGCCGACACCGACCGCGACTACATCCTGGGAGCCCAGGATGCCGTGTCCTACGGCCTGGTCGACGAAGTGCTGCGGCCCCGTCGACTGAGCGCGGTGCCGAGCCTGGCGCCGGCGTCGGCGGCGTCCGCGGTGGCCGGCGCCCCGAGCCGGGATCGGGGCCGGGCCGTGTCCCCCGGGTAGCGGTTCCGCCAGCCGGTCGGTGGCACCATCGGCCGGGCGAGAGGCTACCGTCGCCCCCGTGAGCACGGGTTTCCAGGTTCTGGTCATGCTACACATCCTGTGCGTAATCGGTGGATTTGGCGCGGTCTCCTACAATGGTCTGTACGTGAACCTGGCCCATCGTCGGTCGGGAACACCGGGGACGAGCGCGACCCTGGAGATCAACACCCTCGTCTCCGGCCTGGCCGAACTCCTGATCTACGCCGCCCTGGTGTTCGGCGTCGGCGCCGTGACGGCCAGCCAATCGACCTTGAAGTTCAGCCAGGCCTGGCTCTCGGCCGCTTTCGCGGTTTATCTGGTGGACATTGCGATTCTGCACGGCTGGATCCGCCGCTACCAGCGCCGGTTGATCGCCCTCGCCCGCCACGTGGAGGATGTTCCGCCGGCCCCCGGCAGCTCGCGGCCCGAGCTACGGGAACTGGCCGAGCTCGAGCGGCGGGTCTCGCTGGGCTGGGCGGTGTTCAATGTGCTTGTCGTCGGTGCCGTGTATCTCATGGTGTTCAAGCCGGGGAGCTGATGCATCCCATCGAGCATCTCCGCTACGTGGCGCGAGCGTCCGGCGCCGACCCGGCCCTGGTGGCCAGCGAGGCGGCCGACGCCCTGGCCCAGATGGCGGCCATCGAACCGGCCGGGCTGGTACCGGCCTGCCGCCGGCTGGTCGAGCGGCACCTGACATCGGGCCCGGTGTGGTGGCTGTCGGCGCGGGTCCTCGGCGCCGACGATCAGCGAGCTGCAGCCCGGGAGGCGGCCGCCCTCTTGAACGGCGACCGGACCATGAGGCACCTGGTCGAGGCGCTGCCCGAAGGCGCATCGGTCGCCATCCTCGGTTGGCCCGATCTGGTCGGGGATGCCCTGCGCCGGCGGGGGGACGTGGAGGCCCTGGTGGTCGACGCCGGGGGCGACGGCGCGGTCCTGGCCCGGCGGCTGGTGGATGCGGGCGGCGAGGCGGTACTGATCCCGGAGGGCCGGGTCGGCTCGGCCGCCGCCGTCGCCGAGCTGGTCCTGGTCGAGGCGTTCGTCGGTGGGCCGGCCGGGGTGTTGGCGTCGCCGGGGTCGCTGGCCGCCGCCGCGGTCGGCAGCCACCTGGGTACACCCGTGTGGGCGGTGACCGGCGTGGGCCGGGTGCTGCCGGACCGGCTGTGGGACGCCCTGGTGGCTCGCTTCGACGAGAGCGGCGACGAGCCGTGGGAACGCCACGCCGAGCTGGTGCCGGCCTCGTTGCTCTCTGCGGTGGTGGGACCCGGTGGTCTGGTCTCCGCCGAGGAAGGGTTGGCGGATGCCACCTGTCCGGTGGCGCCCGAACTGCTCCGTCCGACCGCCTGATCGCCCCGGGCGGGCGCGGTCGGGACCGCGACCTCCACCCGGCCTGGAATCGTTTCGGGCCCCCGCCGTAGCATTCGGCCATGTCAGAGCGTTCCCGCTATCTGCCCCGGCGCTCCTGCCACGCCGTCCCCGGGTCCAACGAGAAGTTCTTGGCCAAGGCGCCCAGCCTGCCGGCCGACATGTTCTTCCTCGACCTGGAGGATGCGGTCGCCCCGCTGGAGAAGGAGGCGGCCCGGGCCAAGGTGGTGGCCGCGGTCCGCGACGAGGACTGGGGCGATGCCGTGGTGTGTGTCCGGGTGAACGCCTGGGACACCAAGTGGACCTACGGCGACGTCATCGAGGTGGTGGGCCAGGCCGGGCCTCGCCTCGACGAGCTCATGCTGCCGAAGGTGCAGACGGCGGCGGAGGTCGTGGCCCTGGACCTGCTGCTCACCCAGGTCGAGATCAATAGCGGCCTGCCGGCCGGCCACATCGGTATCGAGGCCCAGATCGAGACGGCTCGCGGCCTGATCAACGTCGAGGAGATCTGCGCCGCCTCCCGGCGGGTGGAGACGGTCATCCTCGGGCCGGTCGATTTCTCGGCGTCGATGGGGATGCCGTCACTCTCGGGCGGGTTGCTGATTCCCGAGTATCCGGGGGACTACTTCCACTACGTGTTCATGAAGATCCTGATGGCCGGGCGGGCCAACGGGCTTCAGGTCATTGACGGTCCGTACGTCAGGGTCCGTGACCCGGACGGCCTCCGTGAGTACGCCCGGAGGACGCAGGTGCTCGGCTTCGACGGAAAGTGGAGTCTCCATCCCGACCAGGTCGGCATCCTCAACGAGATGTTCTCACCCACTCAGGACCAGTTCGACCGGGCGTGGGAGGTCCTCGACGCCTACCGGGAGGCGACCGAAAGCGATCGCAAGGGGGCGGTCATGCTGGGGGAGGAGATGATCGATGAGGCGTCCCGGAAGGTCGCGGTAACCCTGGTGGCGAAGGGGGAGCGAGCCCGTATGACCCGCAGCGAATCGGCGCCGGCCAGCTAGTGGGCCGGCCAGAAACTCGACGCCGGAACTCGGCAGTCGGAACGCCTGGTCGCATGACGACACCAGGCCGCGAGTTTCCGGCGTCGAGTTCGCAGGCAGCCCGCTAGGCGCCCATGGACTCGGCCGGGCGGGGCCAGGGTGCCGGCGCCAATGGGTTCGGGGAAATGGGGACATCGGTGGCCATGGCCCCTTCCGCCGCCGACTCACCCGTTTACGGTCGGTTGGGCCGTGGCCGGCGCAGCCCGGCCGCCCGCAACCGGCGAACCAGCTGGCGGCTGGAGATGGGCACCGCCCCGAGCTCTATGGCGCGCTGGCGGTAGTCGGCGGGGACGTCGTAGTGATCGCCCTGGAACACCCGGCGAGGCAAGCCCAGCTGCGAGGCGAACTGGTGCAGCTCGTCGTAGCTGTCGTCGCTCACCAGATGGGACCAGTACCGCCCCCGCCAGGCCCAGCGGGCCTCGTCGATGAGGATCACGGGCGGTTAGCCGGCGGCGTTCTCGATGAGCCGGCGGGCCACCACCTTCAGGGCCAGGGTCTCGTCCGCGCCTTCGAAAATCGACAGGACCCGGGCATCGACGAACAGCCGGCTCACCGGGAATTCTTCGGCATAGCCCATCCCGCCGTGGATTTGCATCGCTTCCCGGCTGACCCACTCGGCGGCCCGGCACACGTAGGCCTTGATCATCGACGCGGCCAGGGCGCCGTTCTCCTTGGCCATGAGCCGGGCGACGGCGTACATGTACTGGCGGGAGGCCTGGATGATGGCCGCCATGCGGGTGAGCTTGACCTGGGTGAGCTGGTAGTCGCCGACCGGACGTCCGAATACCACCCGTCCCGCCGCGTAGGAGCAGGCCGCCTCGTATGCCGCCTGCATGACTCCCACCGCTCTGGCCGCCGTCTGGAGCCGGCCGTTTTCGAAGCCCTCCATCTGCAGGTAGAAGCCCCGCCCCAACCCTTGCTCGCCGCCGACGAGATTTTCACCGGCGACCAACCAGTCATCGAAGGCCAGCTCGAAGGAATGCATGCCCCGATAGCCGATGGTGTCGATCGGCCGCCCTTCCAGACGGCCCCCGCCGGGTTGAGTGAGAACGAAGCCCGCACCGTTGGCCCGCTCCTTCGGCACGACGAAGATCGATAGCCCCCGGTGGGCCAGCTTCCGGTCAGGATCGGTCCGGGCCAGCAGCATGAGCACATCGGCCCGGGCCGCGAAGGTCGACCAGGTCTTGGTGCCCCGGAGCAACCAGCCACCCCCGGTGGTGGGCGCCGCGGTCACCGAGATGCCGGCGACGTCGGAGCCGAAGTCGGGCTCGGTCACGGCCACCCCGGCCATGATCTCGCCGGTGGCCAGCCGGGGCAGCCAGGCTTGCTTTTGGGCTTCGGTGCCGCCCCGCAACAAAGCCCGGGCCAGGATCTCCGGCCGGGTGATCAGCGAGCCGCCGGCCCCGAGCGAGGCGCGCGAGAGCTCCTCGGTGGCCACCACCATGCCGAAGTAGTCATGCTCGCCGCCGGTCGCGTAACCCCCATAGGCCTCGGGGATGGACAGGCCGAAGGCGCCCAGCTCCCCGAGTCCGGAAATGATTCCCTCAGGGATATCGGCGTTTTGGCGGTGGATGCGCTCGGCCTCGGGCGCGATCCGCTCCGCCGCGAATCGGCGGAAGGTCTCGGCCACCAGCTCGAAGTCCGGGTCGAGGTGGCGCGGGCCGGCTCTTCCGGCGAGCGAAGCCAGCCATTCGGGCGCCCGATGGGCCGCCATGAACGAGTCCGCGGCCGGCGAGGACGCCAGGTGGCGCGCCCCATTCCCGCTCGCGCCCAAGGAGGCGGGTGGCGAGCTCCCAGACCGCCTCGGCGGCGAAGGCGGCGGCCAGGGACGCCTCGAGCTCACCGTGGTCGCCGTAGTCGATGACGGCCCGGGCCGTTTCGAGGGCGGCGGCGCTGTGGGCCAGGTCGTAAGCGATCACCTGGTGGACGTCGGCCGCGCCTCGACCGTGAGCGGCCAGATGGCCGGCCGCCACCTCGACCACCGACCGGGCCAGGTCGACGGCGGTCGCGGCTCCGGCCAGATCGGGCATGAATTCCGGCATCAGAGGCGAGGCTACCGACTCGCCGCCGGCAGCACCCCAACCCCTCCCCGTCGCGTCAGTGCCCGGAGCGGCGGGCTACGACGGTGACCAGCGGGGGCAGCAGGACCGGCTCGTCGCCCGGCGAAACGTCGGTCATGGCCTCCAGGTACTCGGCCACCGGGCCGGGACCGCTCCAGGCCGGCGCCTCGGCCCACGCATCGACCAGCTCCAGGCCGGCCTGTACCGCGAGCGCCGGCAGGAGGGCGCCGATATCGGGATGACGAGCGTCCGGCATCGAGAGAGGCCGGCCCCCGATCCGTCCGGCTCCGGTCACCGGCTCCTGGGCCACCACCCAGCCTCCCGGGCGGACGGCCGCTCGCATGCGGCGCAGGACGACCACGGGGGAGTGGACGTGCAGGAGCACAAAACGGCAGAAGGCCAGGTCCAGCGGCTCGGGCAAGGTTAGCTCCTCGGCGGCCTGGGTCAACGCCACCACCTGGGCCTGGGCCGCCGCGGCCGCGGCGGCCGCCACCTCGTCGCGGCGGGCCGGGTCGGAGTCGACGGCGTAGACCCGCCCGTCCCGGCCGACCACCCGGGCCAGAGCCACGGTGACGTCGCCGCCGCCGGCGCCGACATCCGCGCACGTCCATCCTTCACGCAACCCGAGCCGGTCCAGGGCCGTGACCAACGGCCGGCGGTAGACGTCATTGCGCAGCTCGAGATCCATCACGGCCGGCGACGTTACGGCGTCCGCGGCCTGGCTAGCGTTGCCACCCGATGACGACCTACGACCGGCCATTCGGCCGCTACTTCGAGGACTTCAAGGAGGGCGACGTCTACCAGCACTGGCCGGGCAAGACGATCACCGAATACGACGACCACCTCTTCTGCATGATCACCATGAACCACCACCCCCTCCACACCAACACCTGGTTCGCCGAGCACGAGACCGTGCACGGCCGCAATGTCGTGGTGGGCAACCTGGTGTACAGCGTGGTCCTCGGCATGAGCGTCCCCGACGTCAGCGGGTCGTGCATCGCCAACCTGGAGGTTGAGGAGCTGACCCACCGCCGGCCCACCTTCCACGGCGACACCATCTACGCGGTCCACGCGGGTGCTCGGCAAGCGGGAGTCGAACTCCCGGCCCGATCGGGGGGTGGTGACGGTGGAAACGAAGGGCTTCAACCAGCGCGGCGAGGAAGTCTGCTACTTCCGCCGCAAGGTGATGGTCTGGAAACGCGACGGCGCCCCGCCCCGGCGTCGTCCCTATGGAGACGACATCTGGGAGTGACGGCGGGCGAGGCGGGGCTACGTGGTCCCTCCGATCTTGCACCGAGGCGGGTGGCGAACCTCAGGCGGGCGATCATGGTCTGGGGCGAGAGGTCCCGACGGGACCTGCCGTGGCGGCACACCCGGGACCCGTGGGCCATCCTGGTGAGCGAGGTCATGCTGGCCCAGACTCAGGTGGCCCGGGTCATTCCCAGGTGGCAGGAGTTCCTCGCTCGCTGGCCCACCCCGAACGCCTGTGCCGGAGCACCGATCGCGGAGGTGATCGGCGGCTGGAACGGGCTCGGGTACAACCGGCGGGCGGTCTTCCTTCACCGGGCCGCGGTCGCCATCGCCACGCGCCACGGGGGTGTCGTTCCGGACGACCGGGCGGCCCTCCTGGCTCTGCCCGGGGTGGGCGCCTACACGGCCCGGGCCGTCCTGGTCTTCGCCTTCGACCACCCGATCGGAGTGGTGGAAACCAACACCGCCCGCGTCCTGGCTCGGGGGGTGGCCGGTAGCCGGCTCACCGGTTCCGCCGTTCAGGACCTGGCCGACCGGATGGTCCCACCGGCGGCGGCCTGGGCCTGGAACCAGGCCCTGCTGGACCTCGGGGCCACGGTCTGCAGTGCCCGCCGCCCCGCCTGCGGGGTCTGCCCGCTCGGGCCGCGGCCCGGCCGGGCTGGTCTCTGCGCCTGGATGCGTCAGGGCGGACCCGATCCGGCCGCGGGCTCGGCCGGCACCTCGCGACCCCAGTCCCCCTTCGCCGGCTCCGACCGTCAGGGACGCGGCCGGCTGCTGGCCCATCTGGCCCACCTGGCCCGGCAACCCGAGCGGAGCCCGGCTCACCCCGGACGCTTTCGCGTCCGTGGCCGGCTGGCCCGAGCAGCCGGCGCGGGCGGCTCGTGCCGTCCAGACCCTCGTCGAGGACGGGCTGGTGGTGGTGGGGCCCGACGGCGCACTCTCCCTGCCCTGATCGAAGGTGCCTGCCCTGATCGAAGAGCCGGCCCAGATCGAGGCGTCAGTCCCCTCCGCCGCCCGGACCCGACTGGTCGTACCTTCTGTAGTGCCATCGGTCACATTGACGATGCGGATTAGAAGGGCGTGGGTAGGCTCAAAAGGCAAACCGGGGGTGAGCAATTGGAAGTGACTTTCTATGGGGTGCGGGGTTCGTGCCCTTGCCCGTCCGACGCCCACCGCCGCTATGGCGGGAACACCGCCTGCGTCACGCTCACCGAGGCTGGCCAGCCGCCCATTGTCTTTGATCTCGGTACCGGGCTGCGTCCCTTTGGCGAGACCCAGCCCACGGACGGGACGTTCCGGGGTACGGCGCTGCTGACCCACATCCACTGGGACCATGTCCAGGGGTTGCCGTTTTTCCCGCCCGCCGACCGCGTCGGAGCCGTCTTCGACGTGTTCGGTCCGCAGCAGGACGACGGCTCTCTTGAATCGGTGTTGAACGACTTGATCCGCCCCCCCTACTTCCCCGTCACGTGCGCCGAACTGCGGGGTGAGATCGTGTTCCACGACGTCCTCAAGGACGATCTGACCATCGGTGCCGCCGACGTCAAGATTCGCCCGGTTCCCCACTGCGGTCCGACCGTCGGCTACCGGGTTAGCCGGGCCGGCTCGACGGTGACCTACATCAGCGACCATCAGGCGCCCGTCGGGCTCGACACCGTGGCCGACAGCGTTCTGGAGCTGGCCGACGGCGCCGATCTGCTGATCCACGATGCCCAGTACACCTCCACCGAGTTCGCCGAGAAATCCCACTGGGGCCATTGCACGGTCGGGTACGCGGTGAAGGTGGCCCGTGAAGCTGGTGTCAAGCGATTGGTCCTCTTTCACCATGACCCGGCTCACGGTGATGACGTGGTCGACGGCCTCCTCGCCGGGGCCAGGGTCGAGGCGGACAGGTGCGGCCTTGAGGTGCTGGCGGCCTATGAGGGGCTGCAGCTCCCCCTCTGACCGGCGCCTTCCGGACGAAGCAGGTGTGACCGCCGACCGGGCCTGGGATCTGGGCCCGCCGGCCCGGGTCGTTGACCAGGTCGGCGAAGCCGCCGATCTCATCCGGCGAGGGGTCGACGTGGTGCTGGTGACGGGCCCGAACGCCGCCGCGGTCGGCTATCCGACAGAGGGACCCGGTCGCCTCGCCCTGATAGTCGGCCCGGTGGATGATCCCGCGGTAGTCGAGGCAGCCCGGGAGATGGCGGCCGAGCTCTTCAGAGCCAGGCCAGTCTGAGCCCAGTCGAGCCGGCCAGGCTGCTCGCCTAAGCTTCCGCCATGCGACCGATCGCCCTCCTTGCGCCCGGCGAGTGGCTGTTTGCCCTGCTGATGGCGGCCTCGCCGATCGTCGGCGCCATCTGGGTCACCCCCGACGTCGCCAAGTGGACCGTCTTCGGCGTCGGCGTGGCCATGGTGATCGGGACGGCGCTGGCCGGGCTGAGGCCGGTCAAAGTGCCGCCGGCCTGAGCGGAGCGCCTGAGCCCAGCTCCCTAGCGGGAGTTGTTTCCGAAATTGTGATAGCCCGTATCGCTGTCATCGATAACAGGGATGCACGGCGGTAAAATCCTCGGGCGTGCGTATCGGTCTGGTCCTCGGTGCCGGCGGTTCGGTCGGTCTGGCCTACCACGGTGCTGTCCTCGGCGCCCTGGCGGACCTGACCGCCTGGGACCCCCGTTCGGCTGCCGTCCTGGTGGGAACCTCGGCCGGTTCGATCAGCGCCGCGATGCTTCGCGGCGGATTGCCGGCTGCCGATCTGATGCGGACCACGGAGGGCTTACCGCTGTCGGCTGAAGGGGCCCGGATCGCCGCTCTCGGTCGACCGCACCACCCCCGGGCCCATCTGTCGGATGTGCTGCGCATGCGGCCCGTGGCTGACCTGTTCGGCGCCGTTCACGGGCTCGCCCACGTCCGTTCCCACTCCGTCGGGCCGTGGATGGCGGCGCTCCTCCCGGCGGGAGGAGTGCAAACCGATGCCATCTCCACCGGCATCGACGCCCTCCACGCCGGTGGCTGGCCGGCCGACCCGCTCTGGTTGTGCGCGGTTCGCCTGCGGGACGGGAAGCGGGTGGTGTTCGGGCGACCCGATGCCCCCGACGTTCCGGTCGGGCAGGCGGTGGCGGCGTCGTGCGCCGTTCCCGGCTACTTCCGGCCGGTATCGATCGACGGCCGGCGCTACATCGACGGGAGCGTTCGCTCGCTCACCAATGCCGATCTGCTGGGCGACGCCGGCCTCGACCTGGTGCTGGTCATCTCCCCGATGACACAGGCTTCGGCCCGCCCGGTCCCCGCCGCCAGCGGCGTGGCGCGCCAGCCGCTCCGGTTCCTCCTGCACCTCGAGATCGCCGCCCTGCGCCGGGCCGGCGTACCGGTCGTCGCCATCGAACCGGTCCCCGCCGTGGTCCGGGCCATGGGTCTCAACCCGCTCGACGCCAAGCCCCGGGCCACTGTCTCGCGGCTCACCTACGCCAGCGTCACCCACTGGCTGGAGGAGCACCAGGAGGGTCGCCGGGTGGCCGCCGTGCTCCGGGCGGCCGCGCCCCCGGCCCAGTCACCGCCCGGCCCAGCACCGCCCAGCCCAGCACCGCCCGGCCCACCACCATCCGGCCCGCCGTCGGCTGGCGGGCCGTAGGTTGGCCTGCCGCTTCGGCCTGATCGGGCCCGGGCTCGCGCCCCCGGCGGCCGGCCCGAATAGCGTCCCGGCTAGGTCATCCGGGTTGTTACTATCGACGTAGGAGAAATCCCCTGTCGACCAACAGAGTGGTGACGCATGGCAACAGCAGAACTGGATCTTGGCCGCTACAAGCTGGGCTGGAGCGACGTCGAGGACTACTACGTCTACAAGCCCAAGAAGGGCCTCTCCGAGGACAGCATCCGGGAGATGTCCTGGATGAAGGGCGAGCCCGAGTGGATGACCAACCGCCGGCTCAAGGCCCTCCGCCATTTCGCCGCGCCGGCCCATGCCGACATGGGGCGGCGACATGTCCGGCATCGACTTCGACGACATCTACTACTACATCAAGCCCATCGACAAGCAGGTGAGTGCCTGGGACCAGCTGCCCGAATCGGTCAAAGCCACCTATGACAAGCTCGGTATCCCCGAAGCGGAGCGCAAGTACCTGGCGGGCGTGACCGCCCAGTACGAGAGCGAGGTCGTCTACCACCGCAACCGGGAGGACCTCGAGGCCCAGGGCGTCCTGTTCTGCGACATGGACACCGCCCTCCGGGAGTACCCCGAGCTGGTCAAGCAGTACTTCGGCAAGGTCATCCCCGCCAACGACAACAAGTTCGCGGCGCTCAACACCGCCGCCTGGTCGGGCGGCAGCTTCATCTACGTGCCCCCCGGGGTGAAGGTCGAGATGCCCCTGCAGGCGTACTTCCGCATCAACGCCGAAAACATGGGCCAGTTCGAGCGCACCCTGATCATCGCCGACGAGGGCGCCCAGGTGCACTACATCGAGGGCTGCTCGGCGCCGGTGTACACCACCGACTCCCTCCACTCGGCGGTGGTCGAGATCATCTGCAAACCGTCGAGCCGGGTGACCTACACCACCATCCAGAACTGGTCCAACAACGTCTACAACCTGGTCACCAAGCGAGCCCTGTGCGAGACCGAGGCCCACATGGAGTGGATCGACGGCAACATCGGCAGCCGCCTGACCATGAAGTACCCCGCCGTGTACCTGGTCGGCCCCAAGGCCTCGGGCGAGGTGCTCTCGGTGGCCTACGCCGGGGCCGGCCAGCACCAGGATGCGGGGGCCAAGATGGTCCACGCCGCCCCGGAGACCTCGTCGACCATCATCTCCAAGTCCATCTCCAAGGATGCCGGCCGGACTTCCTACCGGGGGCTGGTGCGCTTCGAGGAGGGCGCCCACCAGTCGAAGAGCTTCGTGCGCTGCGACGCCCTGCTGCTCGACGAACTGTCGAGGAGCGATACCTACCCCTACATCGAGTTCGGCGAGCAGGACGCCCAGGTGGGCCACGAGGCCACGGTGTCCAAGGTGGGCGACGACCAGCTCTTCTATCTGATGAGCCGGGGTCTGTCGGAGCAGCAGGCCATGAGCATGATCGTCAACGGCTTCATCGAGCCCGTGACCCGCACCCTGCCCATGGAGTACGCGGTGGAGTGGAGCCGTCTCATCGAGCTGCAGATGGAAGGCTCGGTTGGCTGAGCCCGGCGGGCGCGCCCGCAGGTCCCCGTGACCGGGGCGGTCGCGCTCGCGATCGTGCTGGTCATTGCGGTGGTCGGGTTGAGCCTGGCCATGCAAAGCCAGCGCACGGCTCAGACGCCGAACGCGCCGCGACCCCCCAGGGTCCCCCGCCCGCCCACGCCGCCGCGCCGAACCCGCGACCGACGGACCCCGCCACCCCCGCCGGCCGAGACCCAGCCGGCGCCCGATGTCCCCGAACCCGAGACCAGGGGACCAGAGTTGCTCCGTTCGGGTGAGCCGGCCGAAGCGAAGGTCATCTCGGTCGTCGACGAGCGGACCATCGGCCCGGTGACGCGCAGCCGTCTGACGCTCGAGATTCCCCGCAGCGACGGGCCGCCCGTCGAGGTGACGACCCGGGTCGCCTTCCCGACCCCGGCGGCCCGCTCCCGCGTCAAGGTGGGCGGGACGATCCCGGTCCGCTACGACCGCGACGATCCGAGCCGCCTCGTCGTCGACCTGCCCCCAGACTGAGCCAGCCCCCAAGGAACTCTTCTGTCCAGCACACTCGTTGATTCCGTCGCCGATCTCCGCGGCCCGGCCTGGCTGCAGACCCAGCGTCGCACTGCCGCCGAGCGGTTCCTTCAACACGGGCTGCCGACGGCCGCCCTGGAGGAGTGGCGTTACAGCCGCATCGACTCGCTCGATCTGGAGCGCTACCGGCTGATGCCGGGCCCGGCCGGACCGGGCGCGGCGCAGCCGCTCGATCCGATCGTGGCCGATCTGGCTGGGCGCACTCGGGCCCCGGGCCGGGGTGATCCAGACCCGCGATGGAGAGGTGGTCGGGGTCGAGGTGCGCACCGACGGCATCCGCGTCGAGCAGCTCTCGGACCCGGACGCGCCGCCGGTCGAACTGGGCGCCATCGCCGGCGAACCCGACTCGCTGGCCGCGCTCAACCGGGCGCTCAGCCCCGCTCCCGTGCGTATCCGGGCCCGGCGGGGTTCCCATCCGGACCCGATCGTGGTGGTGCACCAGGTCGATCGGGACGGTGGGGGAGTCTTTCCCCGGATCCTGGTCGAGCTCGAGGATGCGGCCCGGCTATCGGTCGTGGAAGTGGTGGCAGGGCCCGGGGCGGCCCTGGTCGTTCCGGTCACCGAGCTCGACGTCGGACCGGCCGCACACCTCTCCTACCTTCACGTTCAGTTGCTCGGCCCGGAGGCGTGGCAGATCGGTCTGCAGGGCAGCCGGGTGGCTCGGGACGGCTCGCTCGTCTCCGCCGCCGTCGCCCTCGGCGGCGACTACGCCCGGCTGCGCACCGATTCGGCTCTCACCGGTCCCGGAGCCGATAGCCGGCTGCTGGCGTTGTACTTCAGCGCCGACCATCAGATGCACGACTTTCGCACCATCCAGCATCATCAGGCGCCCAAGACCCGTTCGGACCTGCTGTACAAGGGGGCGGTGGCCAACTCGGCCCGCTCCGTCTACAGCGGTCTCATCAGGGTTGAAAAAGGAGCGCGCGGCAGCAACGCCATGCAGACCAACCGCAACCTGGTTCTGCATGAGGGCGCCCATGCCGATTCGGTGCCCAACCTCGAGATCGAGGACAACGACGTGCGCTGCAGCCACGCCTCCGCGGTTGGTCCGATTGCTGACGATCAGCGCTTCTACCTGGAGAGCCGGGGCGTCCCAACCGACATCGCGGAACGGTTGATCGCCCTGGGCTTCCTCGACGAGGTCCTCCAGCAGCTGCCGATACCGGGCCTCGCCGGCGGGCTGCGTGCGCTACTCGCCGGCAAGCTGGAAGCAGCGGAGGCCCTGGAGGCCACCAGAACCGCGGGTCGCTCGTAATGGCGGAGCTGGGCCGGATCAAGGCGGACAAGGTCGAATCGGGGTCGGCGGTCCGTCTCGACGGCGGTCCGGACGGCGTGTGCCTGGTGCGGATCGGCGACGACTTCTACGCCATCAGCGATCGCTGCAGCCACGCCGACTACTCGCTGGCCGAGGGCGACATCGACGTCGATGAGTGCTCCATCGAATGCTGGAAGCACGGCAGCGCCTTCTCGTTGGTGGACGGGCAGCCGCAGTCGTTGCCGGCCACGCAGCCGGTTCCGGTCTATGAGGTCCACCTCGCCGGCGACGAGGTGGTCGTCACCGACGGAGCCCCGGGATGAGCGCCAGCGAACTGCTGATCGAGGGACTGCACGCCGAGGTGTCCGGCCGGGAGATTCTGGCGGGCGTGGATCTGGAGGTCCGTTCGGGCGAGGTGCACGCGGTGATGGGGCCCAACGGCTCGGGGAAGAGCACGCTGGCCCACGTGATACTCGGACGCCCCGGCTATCGGGTCACGGCCGGGCGGGTCACCCTGGACGGGGTCGATCTGCTGGCCCTGTCGACCTGGGAGCGGGCTCAAGCCGGACTGTTCCTCGGGATGCAGTACCCGATCGAGGTGCCGGGCGTGTCGTTGGCGGACGTTCTGAGCGAAGCCCTGCGGGCGGCTGGCCGCGACGCCGAGCGCGGTGCCGGCGCTGGTGGCGACCGAAGCGGCCCGAGTCGGCTTCGACGAGCGGTTCCTGGCCCGGCCGCTCAACGTGGATCTATCCGGCGGCGAGCGCAAACGCAACGAGACCGTTCAGCTGGGGGTCCTCCGCCCCCGCTTCGCCGTCCTTGACGAGATCGATTCCGGACTCGACGTCGACGCCCTGCGAGCGGTGGCCCGCCGGGTGGAGGCAGCCACCACCGAGACCGGGCTCGGGGTGCTGGCCATCACCCACTACACCCGCCTGCTCCAGGTCCTCCACCCGGACCACACCCACGTGCTGTCCAAGGGCCGCATCGTGGTGAGCGGAGGGCCGGAGCTCGCCGAGGAGCTCGAACGGACCGGCTACGTCGGCTGGGCCGAGGAGCCGGAGGACGAGGCCGGCGGGAGCCGCCCGGGTACCGACGGGGGAGCCCCTGGAGCCGAGCGGCCCGAACGGCCGCAGATCGACGACCCGTTCGGCGGTCCGGGGGTCGGCGGCGACCCGTTTGCCGACCCGCTCAGCTGACGACAGCCGTTTTTGCCGCCACTTCCGGACCTCTGGGCGGCCCACGTCTCGTCCTCCCCACTCCCACCCCCCCGCACCGCACCGCACCGCACCTCCGGCGGGCGCAGCTCCGGCAATCTGGGCGCGCTTCGTCATTCTGGGCGCGCTTGAGGTCGAAAAACCGCCAAAACCGCGCCCGAAGCACCAGACGCACCCAACGCTCACGTGGGCCCGGGCCGGCCCACAAGGTGGATGAAGGGTAGGAGAAGGCCGCCGTCGACGTTACACCCCTAGCTTCGGCCAGGTTCGAGGTGTAACGTGACAGCGATGGTCGCGACCGTGGTCCCTGCGGCCGGACGTCTCCCGGACGTCCTGCCCACCGCCAGGTTGTCCGGCGCGGGACGGCCGGCGCCGGAAATCAGAGAGCGACTGCGGCGCATTCCGGACGGCCGCAACACCGTCACGGTCATCGGGGCGTGGGCCCAGTCGTTCGGCGTGGTCGCTCTCGCCGTCGCCATCAACCGGTGGTGGGCGTACCTGCTGGCGTTCTTTCTTATGGGTCGGGCCTTCGCCTTGCTCAATATCCTGGGCCATGAGGCGGCCCACCGGCTCCTTTTCTCCCGGCGGCGGATCAACGATCTGGTTGGGCGGTGGCTGCTGGCCTACCCCGTGTTTATGCCGTTCGACCTCTACCGGAGGTCGCATATGGCCCACCACCGGGATGAGATGGGACCGGAGGAGCCGGACCTGGCGCTGTACTCGGGGTATCCGATCTCCCGGGCTTCGCTGCGGCGCAAACTGTGCCGCGACGCCGTGGGGATCTCCGGTTGGAAGAATCTGGCCCCGCTGTTGCGAGCGGCGACGCGGCCATCATCACGGGCGCTGGCCCTTCGGATCCTCGGCGTGCAGGCGGTTCTATGGGCCGCGTTCTGGCTCGCCAGTGGCCGATGGTGGCTCTACCCGGTGCTATGGCTGGCCCCGTGGCTGACGGTCTGGCGGGTCCTCAACCGCCTCCGGGCCATCGCCGAGCACGCCGGCATGGAGCGCTCCAACGACCGGCGCCGGACCACCCACGTTGTACGCCAGCGACCGCTGGCCCGTTTCTGGATGGTGCCGTACCACACGGGCTGGCATCTCGCCCACCACGTGGACAGCGGCATTCCGTGGCGTCGTCTGCCGGAATTGCATGCGGAACTGGTGGCGGCCGGGTGGATCACTCCCGCACTGGAATACCCGAGCTATTTCGCGCTCTGGCGGGCGCTGGCATCAGGGTCGCCGTAAGCGGTCGCGCCACGGCCCGGAGGGGAAGCGATAGCGGGGATCCTTCCTTCGGACCCCGGAATGATGGATGCTGGTGTGTCACGTCGGTCCGGGCCCCAACAGGGAGGAAGGAACACGAGCATGAGCACCGTTTCGGGAAACGCAGCGGCCATCGTTGTCGGCGTGGATGGGTCGCCCGAAGCTGCGGCCGCACTGTCATGGGCCATTGAAGAGGCTCGGCTGCGCCAGGCCAAGCTCAATATCGTGCATGCCTTTCCGGCCCTGGTGTCGTTCTTCGGAACGACGGCACACGAGTATTACCCGCAGGTAGAAAAAGAGGCGCACGAGCGGTTTGAGGCCATACTCGCGGCGGCGCCTCCTATGGACGGCCTGGAGGTCACCCATACGGTCGTGCCCGGTAACCCGGCCGAGGTCCTGGTCGGCGAGAGCGAGGCGGCCACCATGCTGGTGGTCGGTTCCAGAGGCCACGGGAGCTTCCGGGGCATGTTGCTGGGTTCGGTGTCGATCCATACTGCCCAGCTGGCTCACTGTCCGGTGCTGGTGGTGCGCGAGGAGCACTAGGTCGGGTAGCTGTAGGCGCCTCGCCCGCGCCGAGTTCCAGCTCTACGCGCCGCCGCGCCCGCACCCGAATCGATCGCGGCACCGGCGCCGACGGCGTCGACCCAACCGGCGACCGGCGTCAGGCCACCGACAGCGGGGTCTCCATGTTGGACTCCGCCTCGAGCTCCACGTCGTGGACGGCCGCCTGCACTTTATCGTGCGGCATTGCCACTTTCACGGCCCAGAAAAAGATGGCCAGGCTAAAAACGGCGATGACGAGCAGGTCCCACCAGCTCGGAAGGTTTTTGCTGGCGAGCAAGGTAATCCCGAAAACCTTGGGCGGATTCCCGTTGTACTGCCCCTGCGAGGAGATGACGCCGAGGCCGAGCAGCCAGGGAATGATCCAGCTGGCGGCCCGCCAATCGATGATGGTGCGGCGTTCCTGGGGCAGGGACGCCTGGTAGACGGCGAAGAGAATGAAACCCATAGCAATGGCGCAATACAGCCAGAAGATGGTGCTCCAGCCCGCGAAGTAGACGATGAAGTTGGCGCAGATGAAAGCCAATGGGCACAGTACGGGCGCGGCCGGGAGGCGGTAGGGCCGCACCCGGTCGGGATCCTGCTTGCGCAGTCCGGATAGCGATACCGGGGCCATGCCGTACATGATCACGGTGGCCGAGGTCACCAGACCCACCAGCCCGCTCCAGCTCGGGAAGGGCAGGAATACGAGGAGGCCGACCACGAACGCGATGCCGATCGAGATCAGGGGAACGCCTTTGGCGCTGATCCGGCTGATGATGGACGGGAAATACTTGTTCTTGCCGAGCCCGTAGGACAGGCGCGACGAGGTGCCGATGTAGACCAAGCCGGTGCCGGCCGGGGAGATCACCGCATCGATGATCAGCAACAAGGCCAGGATGCCGAGCCCGGCCTGGTTGGCGAGGGCGTAGTAGGGCCCATAATCGCCCGTCGCGGAGATCGGGTTGGCCCACCCGTGGGCCAGATCCGAGGGGTTCAACGCACCGATGAAGGCCACCTCGAGGAGCAGATAGATGACCGTGCCGATAATCATGGCGCCGATCACAGCCAGCGGGATGTTGCGTTGGGGGTTCTCCGCTTCCCCGCCGACCTGTATGGCCTGCTCGAATCCCTCGAGGGCGAACACGATTCCGAGGGGCAGCGCCGCAAACATGCCGTGGAACCCGTAGGGGGCGAACCCGCCTCCAGCGGTGAAGTTGGAGCTGTGGAATTCCGAGAAGAGGAGGGCGAAGATGGTGATGACCGGGATGGCTATTTTCCAGTAGACGGCAATGGTGTTGGTCTCGGCCAGCCAGCGGACGCCCATGATGTTCACAAACGAGAACACGAGCATGAACCCGATACCGAGCAGGAAGCCGTTGCCCGTCAGGGTTCCGTTGGCTTTGACCAGAGCGAGCGACGTGAACCGGGAGTTGAGGTAACCGAGGCTGGCTTCCACCTCGATCGGGGCGATGGTGACAGCCTGCAACCAGGCCATCCAGCCCCCGGTGAATCCCCCCAGCGCCCCGAAGACCATGTAGGGGAATCTGGCTGTGCCTCCCGAGACGGGATAGGTCGAGCCCAGTTCGGCGTGGACCAGGGCCAATAAGGCCAAAATGGCGCCGCCCATGATCCATGAGATCAATGAGGCCCCGCCGGCGGATTTGGCCGCGGTGATCGCACCCAACAACCAGCCCGAGCCGATGATGGACCCGAGCGAGATCATGGTGAGACCCTGGAGTCCCACCTCTCTCCGCAGACGGTATTCCCCCTCGGCTCCCGTCGCCTGCGCTAGGCCCGGTGATGTCGAAGCCATGACGCCCTCCCTGATTCAGTTGTCCAATCTGCTGCTAGCAAGCCATCGATGGTCGCCGTTGCGCCGTTCAAAGATTAGAGCGCGCCCCGCCCGGTTTGGTGGTTCATTGCGCAATCTGGATCTGCTCGGATTCCTCTCATGTCACACCGTCGCTCCCGACCGGTTGCTGTGACGGCAGCGCGGTCATGGTGGGCGGGTCGGACCCGCAGACGCCGGGTCGACGCCTCAGTCCTCCCGCGCCTCTTGATCTGTAATTCGTGCCCGGGAGCCGGGCTGTGTGACCCGGACTGCGTCAGCCGGGCTCGGTCAGCCGGGCTCGGTCAGCCGGGCTCAGTCCACCGGGGCACTGTCATTCCGGCGTGGCGGCAGCCGGGCACCCTCACCCCGGCGTGGGGGCAGCCGGGCACTGGCACCCGGGGTGGCGTCAACCGTGCCGGCGCCGTTCCCGCCGGAACAGCTCGCCGAGCTCGCGTTCGTAGTCTGCGTAGGCCCGCCGCAGTTGGGGTCCCGGCCATCCGGCGGGAAGGAGAGCGGTCGGCAACAGCGGATCGGTCTGCAGGTGGCGAACCATGGCGGCGGCCGTCATGAAGCGGCGCGCCGGCGATTCATCGGCGCCGAAGGCCCCGATGAGGGCCTCCGCCCGGCGGGCCCATCCCTTCAGGTCCCACAGGCTCGCCGCCAGGGTGCCGTCCTCCGCGGGGTGCCACCGCTCGGGCGATGATCGTCGCGAGGATGGCCGCCCTGCTGGCCCTCCCGACGCTGGCCCTCCCGAAGCCGGCTCCCCTGACGCCGGCCCTCCCGAAGCTGGCCCTCCCGAAGCTGGCCCTCCCGACGCTGGCCCTCCCGAAGCTGGCCCCCCCGAAACCGGCCCTCCCGAATCCGGCCCCCCCGGCGGGCGCTCTCCCGACGACGGTCCTCCTGACGGCTCCGCGGCGGGACCGAGGTGCCGGACTTCGAACCGCCAGACCCGGTCCCGCAGGGAACCCGGCCAGCCTCGGCGGAGGTTGGCCGGCCGGACCCAGACCCCGCTTCGCAGCTCGGCCAGGCGGAGGGCCGCCAGTTCGGCCCCGACGGTGGTCCGTCCCCCCGAACCCCGTACCTCCGCCCCGATCACGGCCATCTCCCAACCACCCCGCCAGGTCCGGGTCGCCGGAGCCCGACCTTCATCCAGCCGCCGCTGCCGGTCCACGAGACGGTCGCTCAGGCGGTACCGGCTGTCCTCGGCGACGACATCGTCATCGGCGACCAGGCGGGAAAGGGCGACCCGGGTGGTTCCCTCGCTGATGCCGAACAGCTCGGTCGTTCGCACGATCGACCGCACCGGGAGGACGGGAGGGTGGCTGCCGAGCAGTACCGACAGGATTACAGATCGAGCAGTGAGCGGGCGGAGCCCGAGCTCGTCGCGGCGGCGGGAGGTCGGCCGCTCTCGTCCGGATGCGTCACGGACCACTGTGACGGCCGCGATAGTGCCCGACCTTGTAGCCGACCCAGGCAGCCAGCCCGGCGACGATCAACAACTCCAGCACCCGCAGGGCGGCGAAGACGGCCCCGGCCAGGAACCAGGCGACCACTGCCAGCGCAACCACGCCGATGACCGCCATGGCGGCGTAGCTCGACAGGGAACGGGGCCGCGGTGGGGACGTCCCGGGCGGGTACACGGCATCTGGCCGCTGACCGCCCCGCTCGGGCTGCCCGGACCGACCGGTGGTGCCTCCAGATCCGGGGGCCTGGCCTCGCGGCGCGCTTTCAACCTGAACTTGAGGTTGAGTCCCGAGTGTCCGGCAGATGAGACACTCCTGCGGTGGGAACCCGTGAGGGCAGGTGGCGCTCATGTGCCGGCCAACCTCCCGACCATCGGCGCCGGGGGCTGGCGCTGATTCTCCTCCCAGGAGAGGGCACACGCCGTCGAACAGAAGCGCTGGATACTGCCGTCAGGCCCGAATCGGGTGTCGAGATCGGGAATGAGCGGTAGCACCAGGCCGCAGCATGGGTCGGTGACCACGACTTCCGCGGTCCCTACCGAGATCAGGCTCGCCTCCAGCGGCTGGTCGAAGCCGAGCGCCGGATAGAAACGGGGTTCGCCGGCGGCCACCCAGCGCGGGACATGGCTGAGGACCTCCTGGGTGGCGAGGGTCTGGCCCGGCCGGGCTGCGTCGCACAGGCGGGAGGCCACGTTGGTGGCCCGACCGATGTAATCGTCGCCTTCAAACATGATGACCGGGCCCCGGGAGATGCCGGCCCGGACCTCGAGCGGAATGGAACTCGGCACGACGACGCCGAGCTCCAGCACCGCCGAGGCAACCGCCTGCGTGTCCTCCGAGCTGAACATCGCCCCGTCACCCAGCCATTTGGTCACGCGCACGCCCCGGCGGGCCGCGATTTCCCGGATCCGGGTGCGAAAATCGGCGAGCACTACCACCGTGCGCTCATCGCCGTAGTGCTCGATGAATGCGGTGAAGCCGCAGAGGTCGACAAACGCGAAGCAGCGCTCTACCCGCATTACACCATGGTGGGCGACCCTGCCGACTTTCACAAGCCGGAATGGTCGGCCGACGGCTACCCCACTCGACTGGCGAGAACGAACTCCGGATAGAGAGCCGTGATGTGAACCCCGACCGCAGGGTTGGCCGCCTCCACAATCCGGCCACCGCCGATGTAGATGGCGACGTGCTGCCCCGGGTTGGCGTAGAAGACCAGATCACCCGGCTCGAGGGCCGACATCGGGATGTGAGTGGTATCGGCGTACTGTGCGCCGCTGAAGTGGGGGAGAGAGATTCCTACCTGGGCGAACGCCCACATCACCAGACCCGAGCAGTCGAAGACGTTCGGCCCGGCGGCACCAAACACGTAGGCGTCACCGACCTTGCTCTCGGCTGCAGCCACCGCTCCGCCCACACCGGAGAAACGGGGTGGCGCGCTCGGGAGGACCGGGGCGGGAGGTGGAGGTGGAGGTGGAGGTGGAGGTGGGTGCGGCCCGAGCGCTGCTGGCCGCCAGTTCCGTGCCGCTCACGACGGCCCGGCTGGAGGCCGGCGCGACCTGGCGGGTGCTGGTGGCGACCCGCTGGGACTGCTGGAAGCTGGCCGCCTGCCGGACTTGCTCGGCGGCAACCTGCTGGGCCTGCTGGGCGGCGGCCGCCTGCTGGGCCTGCTGGGCGGCTTGAGCCGCTGCGGCTCGTTGGGCGGCCTGTTGGGCGGCCAATCGGGCCCGGGCCGCGGCCTCGGCCGCGGCTGCGGCCGCCGCCTGCTGCTGGGCTACCAGGACGGCGATGCGGCCTTTGTCCTGGTTGAGCGTGCCCTGGAGATCGGCTGCGACGGTAGCCGCAGCTTGCCGGGCCCGGCTGACCTGCCGGGCCGCGGCCTGAGCGGCCGTGGTCTCCTGTTGCAATTGCGCCTTGGCCGCTTGATCCTGCAGCGCCGCGGCGTGGTACTGGTCGATGGCCTCGCTCTGATCGGTTGCGAGGCTGTTGGCGTACTCCGCTCGGAGGAGACCGTCGGTCGCACTCGTCAGCGGGTTGTTGGTGCTGGTCAGGGCGCTGGCGCCCCCTTGGACGTAAGCGTTGATGGCGTCCTTTTGCAGGATGGTCTTGCGCCGCGATTGTTGCGCCGATGCCTGCGCCACCTGCTTGGCTGCTTGGGCGACCTTGCCCTCCAGCGACTGTACGTTGAGCACGTCACTGTCGTACTGCTCGCTGAGCGCCTCCTCCTGCGCGCCCAGGCTCTGGATGCGAGCCGCAAGTGCACTCGCCTGAGCCCGTAAGTCCGAAATCTGGTCGGCGGACGCCCGCGGTACGGCAACACTCGAAGCCAGTACCAAAAAACAGGCGGCGGATAGCAGCCCGGGCGCGTGCCGTCGGAAATTCCACGTGCACGTAGTCACAACGGGATCGCACTCTAAACCAGCGGGACAGCCAAGATCAAGGCTTTGGTTCCGACCTTTCTTCCGTCGCGAATGGCGCAATACGCAACCCGCAGCCGCCGGTCCTAGCGACTACGACCTGAGAAACCGCCATTTACAAGGGAATTTACAGTCCTGTAATCATTCATGCGTTCGGTGATCGTCGCTGTGGTCTCAGCCTGCCCGGCGCACATATATTCCAAACCAGGGATCGCGTCCGCGGTTTTCACCCCATTGATAGGAGTTGTCATAGACGTAACTCGAACAGGTCCATCCCGTTCGATGTCTTTCGTTCGCCGCTTCCGCGGCTGCGGACGACGGGACGCGAGGCCAGATCGGTAGTCTGACGGGGATGAGCGATATCTCCGTCTCGCCCGTACGCAGCGATCCCCTCCTTGACGGCGATCACGAGCGGATGGCCCACATCGTGCTGGAGGGTTTCAAGCCCGAGGACGGTGACTTCGTCTCCGCCGGTCCGTCCGTCGTCGAAGGTCTGGTCAACGGAACCGCGGTGAAGGCGCTGTGCGGCAAGGTCTGGGTGCCGAATCGCGACCCCAAGAAGTACCCCCTGTGTCCGACGTGCAAGGAGATCGCCGAGGCTCAGGGCTGGGCCGTGCCGAGCCAGTGAAGGGCACCCGCCCGGGGGCCGGATCGGGCCCCGGAATGAGTCGGGGCTGGGTCCTGCGGAGCCAGAAATAGGCGGCCGCCGGAGGCTGGACAGACGGAACGGCGGCCCCGCATCGATCAGCGGGCGCGGCGGCTGGCGGAGCCAGTAAAGGGGCACCCGTCAGGGGTCGGGCGGCGGGAACGGCGCCCCCGTTGCGATCAACCGCTGCAGGGCCATGACGCGGGCCGGTCGGCGCATCCCGATCCCCGCCACCAGGCGCCCGGAGCGGCCGTACGCAGCCACAAAGCGGTCCTCGGCCGGGTCTCCTTCGAGCAGCGCCACGACATCGCCGGGCCGGGCGTCGCCGACGAACTGGATCTTGATGCCGAACTGGTCCGACCAGAAGTAAGGGGTCGGCGAGAAAGGGGGGGCCGCGTCGCCCTCGAGCAAGGTGCGGGCTGCCGCTTCGCCCTGGTCCGCGGCGTTGGTCCAGTGCTCGATGCGCACCGCCTCTCCGTAGCCCGGGTGGGTCCAGCGGGCCACGTCGCCGGCCGCGACAATGTCCGGCCGCCATCGCCCGCCCGCCCGCACCCGAAGCCGGGAATCGCACCGCACCCCGTCGGAGACCTCGACCCCCGACCCGTCCAGCCACCCGGTCGCCGGCGCCACTCCAATGCCGACGACCACCAGATCGGCCGGAAGGTGACCCCCGCCGGCCAGGCGGACGGCCTCCACCCGGCCGGTGCCGACCAGGCCGTCGAAAGCGGTGCCAAGGAGCACCGCCACGCCGTGACGCCCGTGGGTGGCGGCGATGGCCGCCCCCATCTCGGGCCCGATCGCTCGTTCCAGCGGTACCGGGAGGACCTCGATCACCGTGACCGATAGACCGCGCTGGCGGGCACTCGCCGCCACTTCGAGTCCTATGAACCCGGCCCCGATCACTACCACTCGCTCGGCCTCGGCCAGGTCGTCGCGGAGGGCGACGGCGTCGTCGATGGTGCGGAGATAGTGCACGCCCGGACCGGGGGCCGCGCCCGGAAGGAGCCGGGGCGCCGCGCCCGTAGCGATAACCAGCAGATCAAAAGGCACCTCGACGCCGCCGGAGAGGCGGACGTGCTTGCGATCCAGGTCGAGGCCGGTCGCCTCCACGCCGAGCACCCAGTCGGCCTCAAGTCCGGGCTCGACGGGTAGGAATACGTCCTCCGGGCCCGCCCGGCCGGTCAGGATCTGCTTCGACAGGGGCGGCCGATCATAGGGCAGATGGTTCTCGGCGCCGACGATCGTGAGCGGACCATCGAGACCGCCCTTGCGCAGCGTCTCGGCCGCCCGCAGCCCGGCCAGGGATGCTCCCACCACCACGGCGCGCCCTCGCACGGCCGCCGACCCTATCGCTACCGCCACGGGGCGCCACCACTACTCGGCTCCACCACTACTCGGCGCTACCACCACCAGGGCCCCCGGCCGTGCCACCATGGGCGGGATGACCCCCGGGATCCACGAGTGGTTCGCCGAGCGGGTCCCGAAGCAGTGGCACACCCGAGGCCTCGAGGTCATCGCCGATCAGGATGAGATCCTGGTGGTCGCCGACCTGCCGCCCGCCCATCCGGATGGTCACCAGGCTCCGGAGGAGGGCGGGGAGATCACCGAGGATCTGGCCGAACTACGCCACTTCCGGGAGTCCAGCCGGGACGAGCGGATGGCGCTGGCCCAGGCCGCGGAGAAGGTGTTCGGTCGCAAGGTGTCGTGGGGAGCCCGCATCGAGGAAATGGTGGTCGTCTTCACGACCGCTTCCGTGCCGGTGATGACGCGCCTCCGGCTGCCGGAACGTCGCGTTCTCGACACCCTGATCGACGCCGGGGTGGCCCGGAGCCGGAGCGAAGCCCTGGCCTGGTGTGTCCGACTCGTCGGCGACAACGAGAAGGAGTGGATGGGCGAACTGCGCCGGGCCTTTGCCCAGGTCGAGACCGTCCGGGAGCGGGGGCCGAAGTCCCGGCGCGACCGGACCACGGACGCGGGCTAGTTTCCGGCCGCCGGCGGCTGCCGGAAACCCTCCGGCGGCCGCGACCTCCGGTGGAACACTCAGGAAGAGGCGCCCACGCGGTCGGATTCGAGGTGATCCAGCGCCTGCGAGAGGGTGTTCCACGAGAGGGTGGCGCACTTGATCCGCACTGGAAACTTGACCACTCCCTGCAGCGCCTCCAGGTCCCCGAGGGACACCTCCGGCTCGGCCGGCCCACTCGCCCCGGTCCCACCGGCCGCCGCACCGCCCTCAGCCGTTCCTCCGCCGGTCCCGTCCTCACCTGCGTCACCCTCGCCGGGGCCGTCGAGGCGCTGCTCATGGATCGACATCATCGATTTGAACTTGCGGATGGTGGCCCGGACCTCGGGCAGGCTCTTGCCTTTGATCGCCGTCGACATCATCGACGCCGACGACTGGCTGATCGAACATCCCTGCCCGGTCAGCTTGACGTCCGCCAGCTCGTCGCCATCGAGCTGAAGGTAGAGGGTGATCTCATCCCCGCACAGAGGATTGAATCCGGTTTCGGAGTGGGCCGGTGGCGCGGGCAGCTCGCCCCGGTTCCGGGGATTGCGATAATGGTCGAGGATGATTTCTCGGTAGAGATCTTCGAGACCGGGCATTGGGGCGTACCTGCTTGCAGTAGAGGGGTCAGGAGAAGAGGCGGTCCGCCGCGGCTAGCGCCTCTACGAGGACATCCACGTCGGCCTCGTCGTTGTACACCGAGAACGACGCTCGCGCCGTTGCTCCTATTCCAAGGCAACGCATGAGCGGCTTGGCGCAGTGATGGCCGGCCCGGACGCAAACGCCGGCTTCGTCGAGGACCTGCGACAGGTCGTGAGGGTGGACATCCTTGTAGTTGAACGAGATCACCCCGCCCCGCAGCGTCGCATCCTTCGGGCCGTAGATGACCAGGTCCGGATGGCGTTCGGTCAGGGCGGCCATGGCGTACTCGGTAAGCGAACGTTCGTGGGCCCGAACGGCCGGCATGCCGAGGGCCGTCAGGTAGTCGACGGCCGCGGCCAGGCCTACGGCTTCGGCGATGGGCGGCGTTCCGGCCTCGAACTTCCAGGGCACGTCATTGGGAGTGAACCCATCCAGGCGCACGTCGCGGATCATCTCTCCGCCACCGAGGAAGGGAGGCATGGCCTCCAGCAGCTCGGGACGGGCCCAGAGCGTGCCGATGCCGGTCGGGCCCAGCATCTTGTGGCTGGTGCAACCGAAAAAGTCGACGCCGAGGGCCTTCACGTCGGTCGGCAGGTGGGGCGCGTGCTGGGCCCCGTCGACGAGGATCAGGGCTCCGGCGGCGTGGGCGGCCTCGGCCAGCTCCCGGATGGGGTTGATGGTGCCGAGCACGTTCGACATGGCTGTCACGCCGAGCAGCTTGGCCCCCTCGAGGATGCGGGTCAGGTCCGACAGGTCCAGCTGGCCGTCCCCGGTGAGCGGGAGGTATCGGAGGTCGATACCCCGCTCCTCCTTGAGGATCAGCCAGGGCACGATGTTGGCGTGGTGCTCCATCTCGGTGAGGACGACCACATCGCCCTCGTTCAGATTCGAACGACCCCACGAGTAGGCCACCAGATTGATCGCCTCGGTGACGTTCTTGGTGAACACCACTTCGTTCGGGGCAGCACCGATGAAGCGAGCCAGGGCCGACCGCCCGGTCTCAAACATGGCGGTGGCTTCCTCGGCGATGGTGTACACCCCCCGGTGCACGTTGGCGTGGGTGGTCTCGTAGTAGCGGGTCATGGCGTCGATCACCGACACCGGCTTCTGCGAGGAGGAGGCCGAGTCCAGGTAGACCAGGCGCTGACCGTGAACCTGGCGCTCGAGGATCGGAAAGTCCTTCTTGATGGCGGTGACGTCTAGCGCCATGCTTCGTACCCTTCTTCCTCCAGCCGGCGGGCGAGCTCCGGGCCGCCGCTGGTGACGATGCGCCCTTCGATCAACAGGTGGACGAACTGCGGGTGCAGCTGCTCGAGGATCCGCTGGTAGTGGGTGACCACCAGCACTCCGAGCTCCGGCCGGGCCCGGCGCACCGCCTCGACGCCCCTGGCCACCACCCCCAGGGCATCGATGTCCAGCCCCGAGTCGGTCTCGTCCAGCACCGCGAACTCGGGCTCGAGGATGGCCATCTGCAATATTTCGTTGCGCTTCTTCTCTCCGCCCGAGAAGCCCTCGTTGAGGTAACGATCGCCGAAGGACGGGTCCATGCCCAGCCGCTTCATCCACTCCATGATCGACACCCGCAACTCGAGAACCGACAGCTCCATGCCCCGACGGGCCGACAGGGCCTGGCGCAGGAACTGGGCGATCGACACGCCCGGGATCTCCTCGGGATACTGAAAGGCCAGGAACATGCCGGCCTTGGCCCGCACGTCGATCGGCCAGTCGGTGACGTCCTCACCCTTGAAGCGGATCCGGCCCGCGGTCACGTCATAGGCGGGGTTGCCGAGCACGGCGTTGGCGAGCGTGGACTTGCCCGAGCCGTTGGGCCCCATGAGGGCGTGCAGCTCTCCGGCGCCGACGGTCAGGTCCACGCCTCTGAGGATCTCGGTGCCTTCTACGGCCACGTGCAGGTCTTCGACCTCGAACAGCGGGGGAACCACACCCACGATTCTATTACCACTACGGAGATAGGGGAAAATAGGCACCGGGGGCGCGCGGCACCTACCCCTGGGGCAAGTAGCCTGCCGCGTCGATGGGCGGCCCATGGACCTCGCACTCGAGCGCCTCACTCGGGGGACCCTCCGACCGGGTCACGCTGGTCGAGGGGTCCGCGTTTGTGATCTGCGCTTCCGATGGCGACGTGTCCCCGGTGTCGGCGGAGGGGTTCTTCTTCCGCGACACCAGGTTCCTCTCGCGGTGGTCGCTGCGGATCAACGGACAGGCCCCCGAAGCCCTGGCCCGCGCCGTGGCCGATCCCTATTCGGCCACCTTTGTCGCCAGGGGCCGGCCCCGTCAGGATCGGGCCGACTCCAATTTGATGGTGGAGCGGCGGCGCTACGTCGGGCGCGGCATGCGGGAGGACCTGGTCATCCGCAACTTCGGGGAGGAGCCGGCCTACTGCGCCACGGAGCTGGTGTACGGGGCCGACTTCGCCGACCTCTTCGCCGTCAAGGAGGCCCGGGCCGCCGAGGGCGGCGAGCGCGATGTGACCGAGGACGGCGGATCGATCGTGTTCAGCCACCGCAACGGCGCCCACCGCCGCAGCCTCCGCATCTCCTTCTCGCGGCCGGCCGTGCTCCAGGGCAACACCGCCCGCTGGGAGGTCATCATCGAGTCCAAGGGGACCTGGACGTTGTGCCAGCAGTTCACCTGTGGCATCGATGCCGACGAGATCGAGCCCCGATGGCTCTGCGGCCAGCCGATCGAGCGGGCCAAACCAGCCGAGCGCATGGCCGCCTGGCGGCGCAGCGTCCCGGTGCTCGACACCGACTATGAAGGGCTGAGAGCCGTCGTCGCTCGGAGTGCCGAGGATCTGGGCGCCCTGCGCATCTTCGACCCCGACTACCCGGAGCGAACGGTGGTGGCCGCCGGCGCGCCCTGGTTTATGACGCTCTTCGGGCGCGATTCGCTGTTGTCCGCCTGGATGGCGCTGCTGGTCGACCCCGAGCTGGCCCTCGGTACTTTGCAAACGCTGGCCCGCTTTCAGGGCCGGGAGATCCGCCCCTACAACGAGGAGGAACCCGGCCGCATTCTCCACGAAATGCGCTTCGGCGAGGCCTCGTCGCTCTCGCTCGGCGGTGGGACCATCTATTACGGGACCGCGGACGCCACCCCGCTCTTCGTGATGCTGCTCGGGGAGCTGCGCCGGTGGGGTCTGGCCCGCGAGGCCGTCGACGAACTGCTCCCGCACGCCGATCGGGCTATCCAGTGGATCGAGCAGTTCGGCGACCGTGACGGCGACGGCTACGTCGAGTATCAGCGGACGTCGGACCGGGGCTTGCGCAACCAGGGGTGGAAGGACACCAACGACGCCGTCCGTTTCGCCGACGGCCGCCTCGCCGAGCCACCTATAGCTCTAGCTGAGGTTCAGGGTTATACCTACGGCGCCTACCTGGCCCGGGCCTTCTTCGCCGCCGAGCAGGGCGACGCGGCTCGCTCCTCGGAGCTCCGGGCCCGGGCCGCCGCCCTCAAGGCCGCTTTCAACCGCGACTTCTGGGTCGAGGAGAAGGGCTGGATCGCCATGGGCCTCGATCGCGACAAGAAGCCCATCGACGCCCTGACGTCCAACATGGGGCACTGCCTCTGGACCGGCATCCTCGACGCCGACAAGGCCGACGCGGTGGCCCGCAAGCTGATCAGCCCGGATCTCTACAGCGGCTGGGGGGTCCGCACCCTGGCCGCGTCGATGACCGGCTACAACCCCATCAGCTACCACTGCGGGTCGGTCTGGCCGCACGACAACGCCATCGTCGCCGCCGGTCTGATGCGCTACGGCTACGTGCGCGAGGCCCAGCGGGTGATCATGTCCATCCTCGACGCCGCGGTGGGCCAGGGCGGGCGACTGCCCGAGCTGTTCAGCGGGCTGGAGCGTATGGAGCTGCCGATGGTGGTGTCCTACCCGACGTCCTGCTCGCCGCAGGCCTGGGCGGCCGCCTCGCCGCTCCTCATGTTGCGCACCCTGCTGCGCCTCGATCCGTGGGTGCCGCGAGGGAAGGTGTGGCTGCATCCCGCCCTCCCGGAGCAGATCGGGCGCCTGTACGTCGGGCGAATCCCGCTCGCCGGCTCGCGCGTGTCGGTCACCGTCGAGGGCGACAAGGTGGAGGTCGATGGGCTTCCGAGCGACCTCGAGCTGGTCGACGCCCCCCGCCATCCCCTCACCGGTTCCTGAGCGCTGCGGGGGACCAGCCCACCTGGGACCCGACGGGCTCTCTCTTTAGGCTTTTAGGGGACATCTCACCCAAAGCGGTCGGGCGGGGAGCTCGCTGTCCTTTACTGGCGCGCCCCACGCTTCAATCGGGCTCAATTCGCGACAGTGAAGCCGCACCGGCCCGGCAAGCCCGACTGGACCCGCGCTCTGCGTGGTCATGCTCCCTCCGTTTCGTCCGCGAGCGGAGAAGGGAGGGCTGGCGAGGTGCCGGCCGCCTACCAGCCCCGGTCGATCCACTCCTGCAGGTGAGGTGCCTCGGCCCCGATGGTGGTCGAGGCCCCGTGGCCGGGCAGAACCCGGGTCTCGGCCGGGAGGGTGGCGAAGAGGCGGTCCTCGATGGACCGGATGATCGTCGGGAAGTCCCCGCCCGGGAAGCCGGTGGCGCCGGGACCGCCGGGGAACAGGGTGTCGCCGCTGAAAAGGACCGGCGACCCCTCGAGCCGGAAGCACATGGAGCCGGCCGTGTGCCCGGGCGTCAGGATGGTGTGCAGGCGGAGGCGGCCCACCGAGATGGCCGACCCGTCCTCCAGGACGAAGTCATACGACGGCAGCATCGAGGCGTCCGCCGCCGTGACGCCCACCTCGTAGCCGGCGTCGCGCACGGCCGGCACGGCCTGGATGTGATCCCAGTGGCCATGGGTCTCGAGCACCTGTCGAACACCGAGGCGGCGGCACAGGTCGAGCAGCTTGTCGTGCTCGTTGGCCGCGTCGAGCAGGACGGCGTCGCCGGTCTGCTTGCAGCGCAGCACGTAGACGTTGTTGTCCATGGGCCCCACGACCACCTGATGGATCTCGGCCCGGCTGTCCTCGTAATGCATGCCGCCCAGCCTATGGAGTAGAAAAGGATCAACGACGATCATGGGCCCAAGGGGGACGAGTCAGCGTGAATTTTGCCTTCAGTGAAGAGCAGGAGGAGCTCCGGCGATCGGTCCGGCGGTTCCTGGACGACAAGTCCCCCGAGAGCGAGGTCCGGCGGCTCATGGAGACCACCGAGGGGTACGACCCGGCGGTCTGGTCTCAGATGGCCGATCAGCTGGGGCTGCAGGGCCTGGCCATCCCGGAGGAGTTCGGCGGGTCCGGGTTCTCGTACGTGGAGCTGATCGTGGTGCTGGAGGAGATGGGCCGGGCCCTGCTGTGCGCGCCCTACTTCGCCAGCGTGGCCCTGGCCGCCAACCTGCTTCTCGTGTCGGGCGACGACGCCGCCAAGAAGGAGTACCTGCCCGGCATCGCCAGCGGCACCACCATCGCCACCGTGGCGCTGGCCGAACCATCGGGGCGCTGGGACGAGGCCGGCGTCACCGTCGAGGCGAGCGGTTCGGGCGACGACTGGACGCTGTCGGGGGAGAAGCTGTACGTCCTCGACGGCCACACCGCCGATCTGATCCTGGTCGCGGCCCGGACCGGCGCGGGCGTGAGCGTGTTCGCCGTCGACAAGTCCGCTTCGGGCCTCAATGCCACCCCGCTGTCGACCATGGACCAAACCCGCAAGCAGGCCCGCATCATCTTCGAGAACACCCCGGCCCGCCTCATCGGCACCGATGGCCAGGGGTGGACCGCCATCTCCCGGATGCTCGATCTGGCGGCCGTGGCCCTGGCCGCGGAGCAGGTCGGCGGGGCCCAGAAGGTGCTCGACATGTCGGTCGAGTACGCCAAGGTCCGGGTCCAGTTCGGCCGGCCCATCGGCAGCTTCCAGGCCATCAAGCACAAGTGCGCCGACATGCTGCTCGAGGTGGAGTCGGCCAAGTCGGCCGCCTACTACGCCGGGTGGGCCGCCGCCGAGGACAGCGACGAGCTGCCGGTGGTCGCCAGCCTGGCCAAGTCCTATTGCTCCGAGGCCTACTTCCACGCCGCCGCCGAGAACATCCAGATCCACGGTGGCATCGGCTTCACCTGGGAGCACCCGGCCCACCTGTACTTCAAGCGGGCCAAGAGCTCGGAGCTGCTCTTCGGCGACCCCACCTACCACCGCGAGTTGCTGGCCCAGCGGATCGGGATCTGAGCGAGCCACATTTCCGCCGGCGCGCTTTTGGCGGAATGAGCTTGCGCAGCGCCGCGAACTGACTAGCATCTTGACTACCGAGGAAAGGAGGTGGTCCAGCTGAGCAGTCAACGATGTGGGACCTCGGAGGTGGCTGGTCGCTAGGCGGCCGCTGGACCACTGGTCAATCCACACCAGTTACCCGGGACGTATCCGGTCGGGAACTTGGTCCCACCCGACACCAAAGCGGACGTTCTGATCCAGTAAGTCCTTGCAACGGGGTCGCCTTCGGGCGGCCCCGCTGCGCGAGAGTGAGTCGGTGAGCACCACGCACCCCCAGCCGGCGCCGGAGACCGGAGGTTCCTTCACCATCCGGGTGGGTGGGGTGTCGCTCGACGCCTACCTGGCCCGGCCGGCCCCGTCCGCCGCCGGTGGCGCCGGCCGGCACGGCCTGGTCCTCTGTCACGGTTTCCCGCTCGAGGCCAGTGAGGGGGGCCATCCCGACCGCGGCTTCCACGACCTGGCGGACCGCCTGGCCGCCGACACGGGCTGGATGGTGCTGACCTTCAGTTTCCGGGGCGTCTCGGAGTCGTCGGGCAGCTTCTCGCTCGGTGGCTGGCTCTCCGACCTGAAGGCGGCCACCGACGTCCTTTTCCAGACCCCCGGCGTGGACGCCGTATGGACCTGCGGGTTTGCCGCCGGCGGCGCCCTGGCCCTCTGTGCGACCGGGGAGGACCCGCGGCTCCGGGGCGTCGCCGCCTTCTCGTCGCCCGCCGATTTCGCCGAGGGATCGGTGGACGCCCGCCGGTTCGTGGCCCAGGCCCGGGCCGCGGGCGTGATCAGGGATCCCGGCTTCCCGCTCCGACCTCGACGCCTGGGCCCGGGAGCTTCGCGAGATCCGGCCCCTGGGCCTGATCGCCAAGATCCCGCCGCGCCCCATCCTCCTGGTGCACGGGGCCAACGACGAGGTGGTGCCGGTCCTCGATGCCCGGGCCCTGGCTGACGCGGCCCACGGGGAGGTGGAGTTGCGGCTGTTGGCGGGAGCCGCCCACCGGCTCCGCCACGATCCGCGCGCCATTGCCATCCTGATCGGCTGGCTCGACCGCCAGCAGGGCTGATCGCCGGGTCGCTCAGGCCGCGGTGGCCGGGATGGCCGCGTCGATGCTGTTTCGCAAGCGCCGGGCGGCCGCTTCCGGGTCGGGGGCGGTCGTCAGGTAACGCACCACGACGAACTGGCGGGCTCCCGCCGTCACCAGCCCCGGCACGGTGTCAGGCGTGACCCCGCCGGTGACGAACCACGGCCGGGTCTCGCCCGAGGCGGCGGCGTAGGCCACATAATCAAGGCCGGTCCCCGGCCGGCCGGGCTTGGTGGGCGTGGGCGTCACCGGCCCGGCCGACAGGTAGTCGGCGGTCGAGCCGGCGGCCGCGTCCCACTCGGCCGGCGCATGGGTGGAGAACCCGATGATGGCGTCGGGACCGAGGATCCGGCGCGCCACTTCCGGCGGGGTGTCGTCCTGGCCGACGTGGACGCCGTCGGCCTGGCCGGCGAGGGCCAGATCGGGCCGGTCGTTGAGGATAAAAGGCACCCCGAACTCCGCACACACCGCCGCCGCCACCTCGGCCCGGGCCAGCAGCGGTCGGGCATCCAGCTCCTTCTCCCGCAGCTGGACCACGTCCACCCCGCCCCGCAGGCAGGCCGCCAGGAACGACGCCAGATCGGCCCGGTCCGGCGTGCACAGATACAGCCGGCGCCCTGACAGATCCCGACGACCAGGGGGCCCCGGTTGATCAGCCCCCGGCAACGGCTCGTACCAGTTCGATGCGGTCGCCGTCGGCCAGCGCCGTGAGGGCCATGTCCGCCCGGTCGACCGGTTCGCCGTTACGCTCGGCCACCACCCACCTGGCCCCGAGTCCCAGGACCTGGAGGAGGTCGGTCAGGCGGGCACCATCGGGCAGGGCGACCGGTGCGCCATTGGCGAGGACCTCCACCGGTCAGGCGCCGCCTTTGGCCGCGGCTTTGATCTGGGCCTTGTAGGCCCGCACCCGCCCCAGGGATTCGGTGTCGACAATGTCAGCCACGGAGAAATAGGTGCCCGCCTCGCCGTAGCGCCCCGCGGCATCCTGCCATCCTGGTGGTTGCACGCCGAGCTGCTTGCCGAGCAGGCCTACAAAGATCTGGGCCTTTTGTTCGCCGAAGCCGGGCAGGGCCCGGACCCGGCGCAGCAGTTCGGTCCCGCTGTCGGCCGTGTTCCATATGGCGGCCGCGTCGCCGTCGTACTCGGTGACCACCACTCGTGAGAGCTCCTGCACTCGTTTGGCATTGGCGGCCGGGAAGCGGTGGAGTGCGGGCCGGGCCGAGAAGATGGCCCCCAGGTCGTCCGGGTCCATGCCGGCCAGCTCCGCGGCGTCGAAGCGGTGCCCGAGCCGGCCCTGGAGGTCGAGCGGGGCGGTGAAGGCCCGCTCCAGCGGTACTTGCTGATCGAGCACCATGCCGATCAGCAGAGCCAGAGGATCCTCGGAGAGCAGTTGATCGGCGTCGGGATTCTGGCTCAGATGGAGGGCAGCCATGGCCCCACGGTAGCCCGCCTGCGCTTTCACCTCACCCGGGGCGTCAGGGGTCAGGTGGTGCGGGGGTCGGGGGCGTCGGCGTCGATCCCGTAGGTTGCGATGGCCTTGTCGACCTCGGCCGGCTTCAGCCTCACCAATGGATCGCAGCCCGTCGAGCACCGCCACCACCACATGGGCGGCGTCGGTCTCGAAATGGCGGCGCAGGACTTCCCGGGTGTCGGATCGCCCGAATCCGTCGGTGCCGAGCGGGATGTAGGCCGAGGGCACCCACCGGGCGATCTGGTCCGGGACCGCCTTCATGAAGTCGGTGACGGCGACGATCGGGCCCGGTCGCGCCGCTCGAGCATCTCGGTGACGTATGGCGTGTGCGGCGGCAGCCGTCGGGTGGAGCCGGTTCCAGCGCTCGACCGAGAGGGCGTCCTCGCGCAGGGCCTTGTAGCTGGTGGCCGACCACAGCTCGGCGGCCACGTCGTGGTCTTCGGCCAGCAGCCGCTGGGCCTCCAGGGCGGCCTGCGACGCCGAGCCCGAGAAGAGGATGGTCGCCTTTCGTGACGGCCCCTCCGGTGCCGGGGCGAAGCGGTACAGCCCCCGCACGATGCCGTCCCCGATGCCTTCCGGCATGGGCGGCATCTGGTAGTTCTCGTTGTAGAGAGTCAGGTAGTAGAAGATGTCCTCGGGCTCGGTCCCGTACATGCGGGTGATGCCATCCGCCACGATGGCCGCTACCTCGTAGGCGAAGGCCGGGTCGTAGGCGGCCACGTTCGGCACCGTCGACGCCAGCAGCAGCGAGTGGCCGTCGTCGTGCTGCAAGCCTTCGCCGAGCAGAGTGGTGCGGCCCGCGGTGGCACCCAGCAGGAAGCCCCGGCCCGCGCATGTCCCCGAACGACCAGATCAGGTCGCCCACCCGCTGGAACCCGAACATGGAATAGAAGATGAAGAACGGGATCATGGGCTGGCCCCACGTGGCGTAGGCGGTGCCGGCCGCGGTGAAGTCGGCCATGCCGCCGGCCTCGGTGATCCCCTCCTCCAGGATCTGGCCGTCCTTGGCCTCGGAGTAGGTCAGCATCAGCTTCGAGTCCACCGGATCGTAGAGCTGGCCGAGAGGGGCGTAGATCTTGATCTCCTTGAACAGGGCGTCCAGGCCGAAGGTGCGGGCCTCGTCGGGGATGATCGGCACGATCCGCTGGGCCAAACCCTTGTCGCGCAGCAGGTTGCGCAACATCACCGCGAACGCCATGGTCGTCGAGACCGACCGCTTCCCTGAGCCGTCGTTCGAACTCGGCCAGGGTCTTGTCGGCCGGAGCGGGCAGCGGACGGGCCCGGACCACGCGGTGGGGGAGTGACCCGTTGAGGGCCCGGCGCCGCTCGATCATGTACTGGTATTCCACCGAGTCGGGCGGCGGGGAGTAGAAGGGGGGCTCGCCCTTCTCCAGGGTCGAATCCGGGATCTCGTCCTGCAGGTACAGGCGATCCCGGAGCAGCTTCAGCTGCGGCGGGGTCATCTTCTTGATCTGGTGGGTGGAGTTGCGGGCCTCGATCTCCGGACCCGAGCGTCCAGCCCTTGATGGTCTTGGCCAGGATGACGGTGGGCTGGCCGGTGGTCTCGGTGGCGGCCTTGTAGGCGGCATACAGCTTGCGGTAGTCGTGGCCGCCGCGTGGGAGGTTGCGCAGGTCGTCGTCGGACAGGTGCTCGACCAGGGACCGCAGCCGCGGGTCAGGGCCGAAGAAATGCTGCCCGGATGTAGGCGCCGTCCTCGGTGGCGAACTTCTGGAACTCGCCGTCGACGGTGGTGTTCATCTTGTTGAGGAGCACGCCGTCGACGTCGCGGAGCAAGCAGCTCGTCCCACTTCCCGCCCCATATCACCTTGATGACGTTCCACCCGGCGCCGCGGAAGGTGGCCTCGAGCTCCTGGATGATCTTGCCGTTGCCCCGGACCGGGCCGTCGAGGCGCTGCAGGTTGCAGTTGACGATGAAGATCAGGTTGTCCAGTTGCTCGCGGGCCGCCAGCGACAGGGCCCCGAGGGTCTCGGGCTCGTCGCACTCACCGTCGCCGAGGAAGCACCACACCCGGCTTTGCGAGGTGTCGGCGATCCGGCGGTTCTGCAGGTAGCGGTTGAAGTGGGCCTGGTAGATGGCGTTGAGCGGGCCGAGCCCCATCGAGACGGTCGGGAACTCCCAGAAATCCGGCATCAATCGGGGGTGGGGGTAGGAAGACAGGCCGCCCGGGCCGGCGTGACGGCCCTGGAGCTCGCGGCGGAAGTATTTCAGCTGGTCCTCGCTCAGCCGCCCCTCCATGTAGGCCCGGGCGTAGATGCCAGGGGCGGCGTGGCCCTGGAAATAAACCTGGTCGCCGGCCTGCCCGTTGGCCTTGCCCCGGAAGAAGTGGTTGAAGCCGACCTCATACAGGCTGGCCGAGCTGGCGAAGGTGGCCAGATGGCCGCCGATCCCCTCGGCCGCGTGGTTGGCCCGCACCACCATGATGGCGGCGTTCCAGCGGATGTAGGCCCGGATGCGGCGCTCGATGTACTCGTCGCCGGGGAACCAGGGCTCCTGGTCGGGCGGGATGGTGTTGACGTACGGCGTCGAGACGGTGGCGGGAAAGCCGACCTGGTTGGCCCGGGCCCGCTCGAGGAGCTTCATGAGCAGGAAGCGAGCCCGGGTCTTGCCGTGGGTGTCGAGGACGGCATCGAAGGAGTCGACCCATTCCGCCGTCTCCTCCGGATCGATGTCAGGTAGCTGATGCGAGAACCCGTCGAAAATCACCTCTCCATCGTCGCGCTCATCTCCGGGCAATCAGTGCAAGACTTCCGGCGCTTGACCGTAACGACGCAGACGACCGAACCCGAACGAGGATGGCAGCGGCGGGAAAGCCGCTACCCTCACGCCCTCATCCTCGTCGGGGTGGTGGCGCTGGCCAAGGCGGACGCCGCCACCATCGGGGTGGTGGCACCGGCCCTGCGGGCCGATCTGCACGTGACCGACGCCGAGCTCGGCCTGCTGGCCGCCCTGTCAAGCCTCACCGGCGCCCTCTGCGCCCTGCCGGCCGGCGGCCTGGTGGATCGCCGGCACCGGCCGGTGATCCTGGGCGTTGCCGTCGTCCTGTGGAGCCTGGCCCTGGGGTTCGCCGGCTTCGCCACCGGAGTGCTGCTGTTGGGGCTGGCCCGCCTGGTGAGCGGCGCCTTCGCCACCGTCGCCCGGCCCGCGACCGTGTCGCTCGCCGGCGACCTCTACCACCCGCTCCGGCGAGGCCGGGCCCTGGCCGCTCTCGATGCCGGCCAGGCGGCCGGCGTTGGAGTGTGCTTCGTGCTCGGCGCCGTGGCCGTGCGTTTCCTCGACTGGCGGTGGCTGTTCTGGGGGCTGGCCGCCACGGGCGTCGCCCTGGCGTTCGGGACCCGCACCATCGACGACCCCGCACCGACGCGCCCACCTGGGCCCAGCCTGCCCGCCGTGCTTCGCGCCCTGGTCGAGATTCGGACCAACCGGTTGGTGCTGGCGGCCGACTCGGTGGGCAACTTCTTCTTCGCCGGAGTGGCGTCGTTCTCGGTCCTCTTCATCACCGAGCGCTACGGACTTACCACCGCGACGGTCGACGCCCTCGCTCCGGCCCTGGCCCTGGGGGTCATCGCCGGCATCGTCGCCGGCGGCCGCCTCGGCGATCGCCTGACCCGGACGGCCGGTGGCAGCACCCGGCTGGTGGTGGCGTCGGGCTGCCAGCTGATGGCCACCGTGTTCTTCGGGGCCGCCCTGCTGACCCGGTCCATCGTGCTGGCCGCGATGCTGCTCTTCTTCGGCGCGTCCGTGCTCGGCGGGTCGGCGCCGTGCCTGGACGCGGTGCGACTCGACATCGTTCGTCCCTCCATCCGCGGTCGGGCCGAGGCCGCCAAGGGATTGCTCACCCTGGCGAGCAGCGCCCTCGGGCCCCTCACCTTCGGCCTTCTGGCGACCGCCCTGACGGGGGCGGGGCGCTCCCACGCCACCGCGCTGCGCGACACCTTCATCCTGATGCTGATCCCGCTGGCGGCCGGGGCCTTGATCCTTTTGGTCGCCAGAGGCCCATACCCCGCGGATGCCGCGGCGGCGGCGAGTGCAGCGGACCAGGAGAGAGGCGCCCCGCGCTGACCCCGGTTACCACCGTGTACACCGACGGCGCCTGCCTGGGGAACCCTGGTCCCGGCGGCTGGGCCTGGGCCATTCCCGGCGGCCGGTATGCGAGCGGCGCGGCCGCCCGCTCAACCAATCAGCGCATGGAGATCCAGGCCGTCCTCGAAGCCGTCACTGCCCTGGCCGGCCCGCTGGACATCGTCAGCGACTCGACCTACGTGGTCAACTGCTTCCGGGATCGATGGTGGGAGGGATGGCTGGCCCGGGGCTGGCGCAACTCGCAGAAGAAGCCGGTGGCCAACCGGGACCTCTGGGAGCCGCTCATCGCCGCCTACCGGGCCGACGCCGCCCGGCTGCGGTTCCGGTGGGTCAAGGGCCACAGCGGTGACCCCGACAACGACCTCGTCGACCGCCTGGCCGTCGCCGCCGCCACCACCCAGACGGGGCGGCAGGGGGAGATCCCGCCCGCCGACCTCGGGCCGCCTGACCGTCCGCGCCGACGGGCGTGATGGCGACACGGGTCGGCGTCGACACCGGCGGGACCTTCACCGACGTTGTCAGCGCCACCGGACAGATGGTGAAGCTCGACTCCACGCCCCGCGCCCCGGCCGAGCCGGTCGCCGCCGGGGTGGCCCTGGTGGGTGGAGCCCGGGTGCTCGCCCACGGCACCACCGTCGCGACCAATGCCTTGCTGGAGAGAGCCGGCGGACAGGTGGCGCTCGTCACTTCCGAGGGCCAGCGGGACGTGATCGAGATCGCCCGGCAGGCCCGCCCCTCGCTTTACGATCCCTGGGCGGACCGGCCGGTTCCGCTGGTGCCCCGCCGTCTGCGCTTCGAGGTCGGGGGCCGGCTGGATGCCGCCGGGCGCCAGGTGGCGCCACCCGGCGTCCCGCCGGCCATTCCCGCCGGCGTCGACGCGGTGGCGGTCTGCCTCCTCCACGCCGACCGCAACCCGGACCACGAACGGGCCATCGCCACCGGGCTGGTCGGCACCGGGCTGGGCGGCAGCGCCGTCGTCTGCTCCAGCGAGGTGTCGCCGGAGTATCGGGAGTACGAGCGAACGGTGACCACCGTCGCCGACGCCTACCTCCGCCGGCCCTGCCAGTCCTACCTGGACGACCTTGGGGCCCTGGCCGACGAGGTCCTGGTGATGACCTCTGCCGGTGGGCTCATCCCCCTGGCCGATGCCGTCGCCCGCCCGGTCCGCTTGCTCCTCTCGGGCCCGGCCGGCGGGGTGCTGGCCGCGGCGTCGGCGGCCGCCGCGGCCGGGTTCCCCGACTGCGTCAGCTTCGACATGGGCGGGACGAGCACCGATGTCTGCCTGATCCGCGGCGGCCGCCCGGAGCCGGCGGCGGAGCGGCGGGTGGCCGGGCTGCCGATCCGGATGCCGGCCCTGGATGTCCACACCATCGGGGCGGGGGGCGGCTCCCTCGCCGCTATCGACCCGGGCGGGGCCCTGGTGGTCGGCCCGCAGAGCGCCGGCGCCGACCCGGGCCCGGCGTGCTACGGGCGGGGGGGACAGCTCCCCACCGTGACCGACGCCGACCTGGTGGCCGGGCGCATTCCCCCGGAAGGCCTGGCCGATCTGGGCCGGCTCGACCCGGTCGCGGCCCGGCGGGCCCTGGACGCCGGCGGGGTGACCGCCGCAGGCGTCATCGCAGTGGTGGATCACGCCATGGTCCAGGCGGTGCGGGTCGTGTCGGTCCAGCGCGGCGTCGACCCGGCGGGCCTGGCCCTGGTGGCCTTCGGGGGCGCCGGCCCCTTGCACGCCTGCGCCCTGGCCGCGGCGCTGGGCATGCCCGCGGTGGTGGTGCCGCCCCGGGCCGGGGTGCTCTCCGCGGTCGGCCTGCTGGCTGCCCCCCGGCAACTCGACCGGGTGCGGTCCTGGCCGGATCCGGCCGACCACGCCGGGGCTGAGGCGGCCGCCAGGGCCCTCGGTTCGGACGCCGCGGCCGAGGGCGCCGACCTCGAGATCGGGCTGGACTGCCGCTACACGGGCCAGAGCCACGAGCTCACCGTGAGCCGCGTGGCCGGGTTCGAGGCCGAACACGCCCGGCGCAACGGGTTCCTGCTCCCGGACACTCCGATCGAGGTGGTGGCTATCCGGGCCTCCGCCCGGTGGCCTTCGCCGGTCGACTTGACCGCCGTGACCACACCCTGGCCGGATCGGACCGGAACGGTCGCCGGCCCGGCCGTCCTGGCCGAGCCCGACTGCACCATCTGGGTCGCGCCCGGTTGGCGGGCCGACGCCCACCCGTCGGGCTCCTGGCTCCTCACCCGATCCGCTTGAGTCCGGTTGAGTATGGATCCCGCAACTCTGCAGGTGCTGATCTCTCAGCTGACGGGCGTGGCCACGGAGATGGGCGAGGTGCTGCGCCGGTCCGCCCTTTCCCCCAACATCAAGGAACGAGCCGACTGCTCGGCGGCGGTCTTCACCGCGGCCGGGGAGCTGCTGGTCCAGGCCGAGCACATCCCCGTGCACCTGGGCAGCATGCCGGCCTCGGTGGAAGCAGCGATCGGGGCCGGGCTGGACCTGCGACCCGGTGACCAGGTGGTTCTCAACGACCCGTTCGCCGGCGGGACCCACCTCAACGACCTGACCCTGGTGGCCCCCTGCCATGCCCGGGGGCGGCTGGTTGGTTGGGTGGCGAACCGGGCCCACCACGCCGACGTGGGCGGCATGGCGCCGGGGTCCATCCCGCCCGCCGCGGTGGAGATCTACCAGGAGGGGCTACGCATCCCGCCGGTGCTGCTGACCGCCGGGGTGGCCGCCATACTGCAGGCCAACTCGCGGACCCCGCGCGAGCGGCGGGGCGACCTCGACGCCCAGGCCGGCGCCAACCGGGTCGGCATCGCCCGCCTGGCCACCCTGGCCGGCCGGCAGGCCGAGTTCGAAGAAGTGGTGGCCTACGGCGAACGCCGCATGCGAGCTGCGGTGGCGGGGCTTCCCGACGGGACCTGGGAAGCCGAGGACGTGATCGACTCCACCGGGCCCGAGCGCTGGCAGCGCCAGCCGGTGGCCATCCGGTTGGGGCTCACGATCCGGGGCTCCGAGATCACGTTCGACTTCAGTCGCACCGACTCGCAGCAACCCGGCAACGTGAACGCGGTGGCGGCGGTGACCGTCAGCGCCGTGTTGTGGGCGCTGCGCACCGTCACCGATCCCACCATCCCCGCCAATGGCGGCACCCTCCGGCCCGTCCACCTGGTGATCCCGCCCGGCACCATCGTCGGCGCCCGGCCGCCGGCCGCGGTCGGCGCCGGCAACGTGGAGGTCAGCCAGCGGGTGGCGGACGTGTGCCTGCGAGCCCTGGCCCAGGTCGCACCGGATCGGGTCGGCGCGGCCGGCCAGGGGACCATGAACAACCTGATCCTCGGCGGCCGCTCCGGCTGGGTGTACTACGAGACCATCGGCGGCGGGCAGGGGGGCCGCCCGGGCCGGGCCGGCATGAACGGGGCGCACACGGCGATGACCAACACAGGTGGTGATGAACACCTAGCCAGGGCGGGGATGTCGGGAGTCCACACCGGCAATGACCAATACCCGCGATACGCCGACGGAGGCGCTTGAGAGAACCTATCCGGTCAGAGTGCTCAGGTACCGGCTCCGGGAGGGGAGTGGCGGGCGGGGGCTGGCTCCTGGCGGTGACGGCATCGACCGGGTCATCCAGGTGCTGGAGCCTGCCACCCTGTCCTTGATCACCGAGCGCCGTGTGAGCCGTCCCTGGGGCCTTCAGGGCGGCGAACCAGGAGCGAGGGGGGAGAACTGGTTGTGGCCCGGGGGGGACGAGTCCAGGCGGGTGCCGCTCGGTGACAAGCTGACGATCGAGTTGGCCGCCGGGGACGCCGCGCAGGTGCTCACGCCCGGCGGGGGCGGATGGGGAACTCCCCCTGACAGCGCTCCCTGATCCCGAGGTGACAGGTGATCATGATAGCGGGATAATCGAACAGGTGCTTTTCGCTAAGACGCAGGTCAGCCGCCTATTCGGCTGACCGCTCATGACCTGAAATGACCGCTCCGTGCCCTTCGTATTGGCACGCCAAGGGCACGCCCCGCCACGTCCCTACTAGCGGCTCGTATCCATTCCTCAGTCACCGAACTATCCCCTCAGGCCCGGTGGAGTCTCTAAACCCCAGCGGTCAGGCGCTCGATCGCCGCTGCCAGCATCCTCGTTACGATTGGCGAGTCGTCTCGACGCACGCCCGCGATCTTAGCCAGCTCGAGTCATCGCGCCGCATCTTGTCGCCGCCGGTCGGCCCAACAGCAGGTCAGACGGTGCACGTCGCTAGGCGACCGATCACGATCGGCGGCGTCCGCGGGATGGAAGCGGGATGGAAGGCATGAGGAGCGTTGGTTGCCGCTGTTGGCCGCCCACGCGACTCGTCGTGCGGCATTCGAACGCGGGAGCCTGCGGGTGAAGAGCGCGATCGACGGTGTCGCAACTCGTACCTCGGACCGATTTGTGTGGGTTGCGGCGCTTCCGGTACCCAGACCGGGCCTCTCGAAGGGTTGTCGCATCAGCGCGACGGCCCGTGGCCTGTTCCACCTCCGTGCCGCTGCCTTGAAACGGCTATTCAGGTGCCCGTCGGAGCTTTACCCTGAGAGGCGCTGGGCCCCACATTCTCCACCACCCCGGAGCCATCATGGCCTCCGCGGAAGGCCTAGACCCCGATAGCACCTTGGCGGCGGGATTGCCTTCTGGCGCCGCCTCCATTAGCGTTGCCCGCCGCGTTCCGGGCGCGCATGCTGGCGCCACCCGTCTTACCGCACCTCCGGGATGCCCGATCACACCTCAAGGAGCAATGGTTAGCGTGATGGCGCCGTGCCCTGTCCCCCGAGCGCCGCCCAGATCCTGTTGCGGTCGGCTTCTGCGTACATGTCGTAGCGCAGGTAGTGCTCTCCGGGAACACGCTCGGCGTCGCGGCTCGCGGTCTTGTCAGCACTGTTCATTTTCCTGATGTGGGCGAGCACCTCGCCTACCGTCCCGTTGGGCGCCGGCGGTGAGGTGTCGCCCCTCTCCCGGGCTTGGGGATTCATAAGCTTCTTAAGTTTCGCCTGCTTCCAGCTGTTAGTGACGTTGTAGCCGGTCAACGCGCTGAGTTGACTCCATCTGGCCCGGGTCTCTTTGGGGGCTGTCACGACCCACCCGTAGTTATTCTCGATGATGCTATGGATCAACTGCAGCTTCTCCGGAAGTTGGGCGGGGTCCCGCAAAGTACCGCTTCCGATCTGCACCTCCTTCCAATACGCGTCAAACTCGTCTTTATAGCTATCTTGATCGGTTCTCATGAGATGGGACAGCTCATGAGCCAGAGCACCCTGGATTGCACCCATTGCAGATTTCAGGACCCACTGGGCCCCTAGGTCGACCGTGTCGGATCCTTCACCACTGACTTGGGCCTTCGCGGAAGGGTTATCGACGATCCGGTAGCGGTAGCCGCCCTTGGTGAAAGCCTTCCCGGTGTTGTACTTCAGGGGGTTTTCCCTCTTCTTGGTACGCGTCGCGTCGGTCAGCGCAGCCCGCACTGTCCTGTGTGCGTTCGCCTCCTCGTCGGTGGTCAGCCGCTGCAGCGTGGCGTCGAGCTCATCGATGTCGCGGTCCTCTCCGGTGTCGTGGCGCTGGACGGTGACACCGGGGCCCGTACTGCCGGCCGCGGGCCGCGCGATCAGCGCCGTGGTGGCCCGGTTGCCGACGGAGCGCTGAAGGTCCAGCACGGCGCCGGGCGTCAGCACCGAAGGCAAAGCCGGCTTCGCAGGACGCGATCGGGCGGCGTGGGGCTGATCAGCAGCGATCGCGAACCCAGAGAGCGGCCTGTCGTCACGGCGCTGCTGTTTTCGCACCGATCCCTCCTCTTCTACCGGCTACCCTTCCGCCAGAGGAAAAACGCTAGTAGCGCTCCGGGTCGCCAGCAAGAGTGGCCCTCCGCGACCCGGTGGCGATGGGGCTCAGCGGGTACCGAAGGAACATTGCTGTCGATGGCCGAGAACGACTATCACAGCCGCGGACGCCGGGGAGGGCGAGCTCACCGACCAGAAAGTGGCCGGGTACATAAGTAGGTACTCGGTCAATGCAGCCAAAAGCACCGCTACTTTGGATCGGCCTCGCGTCTGAACAACAGCCACGACGCCGAGATGCCACGGCGACGAGTGGTCCGCCGGCTATGATCCGGCAGCTGGGGGCACAGGTGCTACCCGCACCAGCCGGCTACACACCGGCCGACTACTACGCCGATTTGGGGAGTACCCGAATGGGGCCCATATCCCACGACGCCTTCGACCAGTACAAGGGCATACCTGGCGCCGCGGCCAAGCTCGGATTCGTCGGCGGCTACGAGGCGGACTACTCCAGCCACACAGCTGGCGTCAATGATGAAGGTGGCTCGTCGCTCGAGATTCAACTCCTTCGCTTCTCGTCGCCCGAGTACGCCAAATCCTACGAGATGACGGTGTCGGCTGATCCCGGCAAGTTTGCTAAATCGTCCGCGTTCCCGGCCATCCTCGGCGCCATCGTCATCGCGGGCGACCCTACGGGCTTTAGGGACGCGTCCTGCTGCGAACATGAAGTATTGGCCACAAAGGGACCTGTCGTAATGCTGGTCCACTACTTCGCTGCCGGTGCCGGTGCCGGTGGTATGCCCTCCATACTCGGTGCCTGGGCCGAGCAGCAGTACGCCCGTCTCTAGTGTGACACCCGTGAAGTCGCGCGGATCTTGGCGGCCGGTACACCGTCCGGTGCTCCACCAAGATGTGGCCGAGTTTCCTCATGGCCGGTCCCATCACCGCCATCAACCCGGAGCCAGAGTGCAGAACAGGCGCCCCATATCTTCAACCACGCTGTCCCCAGGTCACGCGGACGGACATGGTCTAACGCCGGAAATGGTACCCAAGGTGGGTCGCCGTTCAGGACGGGCAAGCCGGGATAAGGCGTCCCATAGATGCCTGCCCGGCAAGTAGCCACTCCGGGCACATGCAGCACATTTTTTCTCATCTGATTGCCATTGGGAACGACTTGACTTTCGTCGTGGAACGACATAGATAAGTGCGAGACAGGTTGGAGCGTGACCTTGGGCGGACGCACTTGGGACGGTGATGAGAGGTGATCGGTGATCCAAAAGTCGAGGAATGGGCGTACGCGATGACCGATGGGTGGCAGGATCTCGCGAACTGGGGTGACTATGGGACCATGTTGGAGAGTCCCGCTTGCCCTGCCTGGCTCACTCTCGCAGGGAACAAGCTAGGCGCCCTGCTAAGGCGTTTCCCTCGTATCCCGTTACGAGGGCCTGTCACCCGGCGCTTAAAGCTCTTGGTCGTGCTCCTGTTGGCGGCTGGCGTATTGCTGGGATTCATTGTGGCGGCAGGGCCGCGCCGACCTAGTTACACCGGCCCGGCGGCGGTACCGGCAGCATCCACCTGGCTTTATGTCAGCGGAGATGAACCTGGACTTACGCCGCCATGGTGGCTAAGCAGATAACGGTCAATCTGCTAGACAAGTCGGGGCGGCAGCGGAACTATTGCGGCGCACGAGAAAGTTCCGCCGTGCTGGCCTGGGGGCCCGGACTATCCGGTGGGGCTGCTAGCAGTCCGTTGCCGGCCGTCCGATGGCCCACCCCGGCCGTTTCTCCCGCTTCCACTCCCTGGGCCAGAGCCGTCGCCGCGATCCCCGTGTCGTCGGCGACAACGTAATACGTTCGACTGCTGCCGGTTGCGGCCCATCGACACGTAGGCAAGCCTCCGGACGGCGCCATCCGCGAACACGTGGGCGCGGTCGACTGTCACCCCTGGCTGCGATGAACGGATCAGAAAGTTAGCCCTGCTCATGGTCGCGGCGTCGCCGAAGGAGCGCCCAGAATGTTCCTCTGGGCTGCCCCCAAACGTCACCAGTACCACTGCCCTCCACCGCCGGCTCGGCCGCACGTTGTGGCGCGGCGCACGGCGATCTGGTCGAGCTTGTGACAGGCCCGTTGCGTATTCTGCCCCCATGGCAAGACGGATCCTCGACGGCTATCGCGTCCTCGACTTCACGACTGCAGTCTCGGGACCGCACTGTACGCGGATGCTCGCCGACCTGGGAGCCGACGTGGTGAAGGTCGAGGGTCCTGGTGGGGACGGGACGCGCCGTTACGGTGTGCAGGTCAATGGGATTGGGCCGTTTTTCAGTCAGCAGAACTGCGGCAAGCGCAGCGTGGCGGTGGACCTGTCGACGGACGGGGGTCGCGAGCTGTGCCTGTCACTGGCCGACGTAGCCGACGTCGTGGCGGAGAACTTCCGTCCGGGCGTGATGGATCGTCTCGGACTCGGCTGGGAGGTCCTCTGCGAGCGGAATCCGCGCCTGGTCTACGCCGCGATCTCGGGATACGGACGCGAGGGCGAGCGCGCCCAGCGCCGGGCGCTGGCGAACGTCGTGCACGCGGAAGCCGGCTTGCTCGAACGCCAAGCCCGGAGGGACGGACGTACACCCGTGCCTATCAAGTGGTCGGCGGCGGACACCTACTCGAGCCTGGAGCTCCTCGCGGGTGTGCTGGCCGCGCTGCTTGACCGGGCCACGACAGGACTTGGTCAGCGCGTCGAGGTGTCGATGATCGACTCGATGCTATCGGTCGACGACTTCGCGGCGTTCGACTTGTGGCCTTCCGGGGACGAGTTCGATGCCCAGCCGGACCCGATCCTGGTGCCGGCTTCCGACGGTTGGATGATGATCTCGGCGAATCCGGTGCTGGTGCCGGAGCCGTTTTTCGAGCTGATGGACCGTATTGACCTGCTCGCCGATTCGCGCTTCGTCACCCGTGAGGCGCGCCAGGCCAACCGGCAGGGTCTGATCGATGAGATCGCCACCTGGTCTCGCGAGTTACCGACCGACGCGCTTGACCACCTGTGCGCCGCGGTAGGCCTGGCCGCCGGGGTCTGCAGGACGACACGCGACGCGATCTCGATCCGGCGGGACACGGCGATTGTCGACGTGTCCGATCGCGGAGACGGCGTCGTGCCGCTGATCTCGTCTCCGCAGCAGTTCTCCCACGCGGAGTCGGGGATCCATGGAGTCGTGCCGTACCTGGGCGAACACAACGACGAGGTTCTGCGCGAATGGCTGGGTCGGACCGAAGCGGGGGAGCTGCGCGCGGCCGGGGTGCTGCACTCAGCTCCGAGGTCGGATTAGGGGGACTTCGGATTTCAGCGGGGTTTGATCGTGGCGAGCAGCGCCCAGTCGGGCTTCCCGGCGTAGAGCAGTGACCGGATCCGGTAGTTGCGGAACGACGTGAAGCCGAAGGCGGCCCGCTTGACCCGCTTGACCAAGTTGTTGACTGCTTCGGTGGGACCGTTGGTGACGTGAGCGGTGTGCCAGGCGACGATCTGGTGCTTCCATCGCTTGAGGGTCCGGCCGAGAGACCGCACCTCGATCGGGTTGTCGGTGTCGCCCATGTCATCGCAGAGACGCCCAACCACTCGAGCGCGAGTTCGGCATCGGTGTGGGTGTAGAGCTCGCGGACGGCCTCTTTGGCATGCCAGGTGGTGGTCACCTCGCCTCGGGGATCGCCGGCCCGCAGGAGCCCGAGGAGCTTCTCCTTCCCTTTCTCATCGATGCGTTCGTCGGCCTTGGTGAGCAGGCGCCGGCAGCGATAGAGGGGTCGGACTTGTGGCCACGATGTCCCATGGTCTCGTTCTGGACTCTCCGTCGGCACTCGTCGAGCTTGGTGTTGCCGAGTTTCACCACATGGAATGGATCGGCCACCTGGGTGGCGCCGGGCAGCTTCTCGTCGAACACCGCTCGGTAGGGGCCCGACAGGTCGAGCGTCGCCCAGCTGACGTCGTCCCGCCACTCCTTCCCTTTCGCCTCCAGCCACTCCTTGGGCTTGTCACCACTGCGACCTGGAACGACGTCGAGCAGCTGGCCTGCGTTCACGTCGACGATCTGGGTGGAGAACTCCTGACGGTGCCATGGACCGATCCGGGCGAAGAGCACCTCGTCGAGACCGAGGGCCTCCACCGTTCCGAACCGGTCTTTGTGTTCCACCAGGGCGGTGCCGTAGGCGACGACGGTGTCGTTGATGGTGTGCCAATCACAACCGAGCTCGACAGCGATCTCGTTCACGGTCCTGGCGTGACGGCCGACCTGTTCGGTGACCCACCGTCCGGCCCGATCCGACAGCATCAGTCGCTTGGCTGCGATGCTCGGCTCGTCCTCGGTCCAGCTGCCGCCCGGACAGGTCGGCTCCGCGCAGTGCCACCGGAACTTGTGCCACACGAGGCGGGTGGGACGGCCGAACGCGGCAAGATCGACAAGGGTGACCACCGGACGGTCCTTCACCCGGGCGAGCACGCCGCACTCCGAGCATCCCGGACGTCGAGCACGAGTTTCGACATGGATGGACAACGGGGCGCCCACCTCGTCGTCGAGGCCGAGCACGGTCACCTCAGGCAAACCGACAAGCAGCTCGCACATGCGCGTAGGGTCTGTCACCACGGGGGTCCTCCGTCTGCGGTCGTCGAGAAACCTCAGACTGGTGGACCCCCGCTACGCGCTCGCGGATCCCTCCCATCCGGCCACACCCCGCTTGCCCCCGCTCGATTCGGAAGTGCCACTAGAATGACGCAGTGAACCCGACTCCCAGGACCGACGAGATTGTCAATCGGGGTGATGTCTGGATGGCAGCGTTCGACCACCTTCGCCCAGTGGTCGTGCTCTCCAGACTCGACAATGACGATCTTCGGTGCGTGGTCGCTGTCGAGCCAGCCAACGAAGACATCTCGGGTGTGGCCGTGGAAGTTGACCTCGGACTCAATGGCCATGTCGTCCGAGTAGCACTGCCCAGACCGGGACACATCAACTGCACGTGGGTTCTCACCTCGTCGCAAGAGGATCTGATTGAAAAGGTGGGGACATTGAGTTCCGCCAAGCTAAACGAAGTCGAGAATCTGATCCTTATGGGCGATCAGGTATCAAAGTGAGCGTTGCAGGTACTCGGGAGTTGATCCCGCTGGGCCGGGGCGTCCGTAACTGAGCGCTACGAAAGGTATCTCAATTGAATGCCCGTCCGGTATCCCATAACCGCCAAGTTATACCTGATGCTCACAATCGCGATCGCCGTACCCCGCTCATTTCAAAAGTGCCGGATTAGGTCCTGCGCGGACAGGAGATTCCATCCTTGGATCCGAGCACCTACTCGATAGGACACAACGTCGCGCACCGGACGACGTCCGCCGCGCATCGCCGTCGGCTATGACGAATACGAAAGCGCGCCGGCAGGACGGAACCGTCTCGTTTCGCGTTGGCCTGGCAGCGTCGACCATCGACCGGCGGCTGTCCACCGCCGGCGGGTTCTACCGCTTCGCCCGCATCGACGGGCGGATCTCGTCGAACCCGGCCCAGTACGTGCGCCGTCCCACCGTGCAGCCGTCGGCGGGGCGGGGCCTCGACCGCGGCGAGGTGGCCCGGCTGCAGTTCGCCGCCGAGCGTTTCGATCACGCCCACGCCGCCCTGGCCGTCCTGTTGGGCCTGAACGGGCTGCGGGTCTCCGAGGCCTGCGGCGTCAACATCGAGGACATGGCCATGGAGCGCGGCCATCGGGTCCTGCGTATCGTCGGCAAGGGCTGCAAGCCTGCCCTCATCCCGCTGGCGCCGCGCACGGCGCGCACCATCGATCTGCCCATCGGCGAACGCCGGGAAGGTCCCATCCTGTTCCGCCAGGACGGCCGGCGCCTGGACCGGCGTACCGCTCACCGCTCGGTCCAGTGCATCGGCAAGCGGGCCGGGCTCGGGCTTGTGCACCCCCATATGCTCCAGGCGGTCTTCATCATGGCCGCCCTCGACGCCGGCGTACCGCTCCGCGAGGTGCAGATCGCAGCCCGACACAGCGACCCTCGCTCCACCACGGTGTAGGGGAAGAAGGAAAGGATATGTACGGTGTGTCGTCACCCGTGGGAGGCGGCCGGTCGGGCTTTCGGATCAGTTCATCCGGAGGCGCAGCCGCTCGGACGGGATGATGGGTTCCAGGACCTTGAAGTCCAGCTCCCTGGTTGCCACCCATCGCCGTAGTCGTCGTCGCCATGACGGCCCCGCCAAGCGGGCCGAAACCGAGCTGGTAGCCACCGGAGCGAGCCCGCCCTCGCACAATCCGGAGCGGAGAGAGCCTCACCCCTCAGGAGCGGCGAGCCGCCGAGCTCGCAGCCGACGGCTTGTCCAACATCGAGATCGCGTCACATCTGTTCATCAGCTCGGCCACGGTCGACTACCACCTCCGCAAGGTGTTCCGGAAGCTCGATGTCAGTTCCCGTGTCCAGCCCGCGAAAGCAGGGCAGACCGAAGACCCAGCACCCCAAAGATTGACGTCCCGGCCAGCTCAGTCGAATAGTCCAAATTCGAGCGACAGAGTGCCGCTCTCGTCGAGAAGGTGACGGTGGAGTTGGCGGCGGGCGACGCGGTCGGCGTGCCCGCGCCCGGCGGGGCGGCTACGGGGAACCGCAGGGGGTCGCGGCAACGTCCAAGTCTTGATGACCCTCGCTCAGGCTCTCCCGACCACGGATAGGTACCCTTGCGCCCATCGCGGACCCCTCCCCCGACACCGGGCCGGACGACGCCACCGCCGCCGAAGCCGCGCTCGTGCGGCGGGCGCGCCGTGGTGACCGCGACGCGTTGGAGCTGGTGCTTCGGGGCCAGTACGACCGGATTCACGCGGTTTGCCGGCGCATCACCGGCAACCCCGCGGACGCGGCCGATGCGGCCCAGAACGCCCTGATCGCGGTGACGCGCGGGTTGGCCCGCTTCGACGACCGCAGTCGTTTCTCGAGTTGGGCGTATCGCATCGCGGTGAACTGTTCGATCGACGAGATTCGCCGGCGATCCCGCGCCCGGGTGGTGAGCCTCGACGAGCTCGAGCGCGTCGGGCGGAGAGAGGGCGGCGGGTGTGGCCTCGACCACCGGCGACCCGGAGGCCGCGGCCAGCCGGGTGGACGTGGACGCGGCTCTGCGGCGCCTGCCCTTGGAGTTCCGGGCCCCCGTGGTACTCCGGGACATGTGCGGTCTCGACTATGCCGAGATCGCCGAGATCCTGCAGGTGCCCCCGGGTACCGTCCGTTCCCGGATCGCCCGGGGCCGGGCGGCCCTGGTCCGGTTGATGGAGCCTTCGCGGAGCGAGCCGTGAGCGACCTGGTGGCGCGAACCAATATGACCGGTTGGCGCACCATTCCCCGGATGGTGCGCCAATGAGCCCGGCATCCCATCTCGACGAGGACCGCCTGTCGGCGCTCATCGACGGCGCCGCAGCTGACGGCGACGTGGAGCACGCCGCCTCCTGCGCCGAGTGCGGAGTCCGGGTTGCCGCCTGGGAGGATGCCCGGCGGCTGGTGGCGACCGCCCCGCCGGCCCCCCCGGCAGCCCAGCGCGACGCCGCGGTGGCCGCGGCGCTGGCCGCCACTGAGGAGCCCGCCCCGGCGCCGGCCGCGGCCGAGGAACCCGCCCCGGCGCCGGCCGCGGCCGAGGAGCCCGCCCCGGCGCCGGCCACGACCGAGGAGCCCGCCCCGGTCTTGGCCACGGCCGAGGAACCCGCCCCGGTCTTGGCCACGGCCGAGGAACCCGCCCCGGTCTTGGCCACGGCCGAGGAGCCCGCCGCGCCGGTGGCGTCGTTGCCTGAGCACCGCGTCCGGCGGGCCCGTCGGGCCCGGGCGGGGCTGGCGGTGGCCGCGGCCGTCGTCCTCGTGGGGGTGGTCGCGGCCGTCGTCCACGCCGGCGGGTCGGGCGGGTCGGGTTCGAGCTCCAACTCCGCCGCCAGGTCGGCGGCGGCGGGGGCGGCCGGATCCGGGACCCCGTCCACCCAGGCACCCAGCGCCGCGGCCGGTCCACCCGGCGTGCAGACCGTGGCCCACCTCGGCCCCGTCGAGGGGCCAGATCCGCTGGTGGGCGTGCTGCGATCGGCGCTCGGTCCCACGCCGACCGCCGCCACTCCGGCGGCCAGCGCCGCCTCCGGCGGCTCCACATCCGCCCGCCCCGCGACCGGCACCACCCCGAGCCGCACCCCCACTCCGTCCGGTTCGCCGGCACCGGCCGTCCCGCCGGCGTCGCCCGACACCGCGGTGACCGCCTGCCTCGGGCCGGCCACCGCCGATGCCCGGCTACCCGGGGGGTCGACGCTGCGCTTCGAGGCGTCGTTGACCTACCAGGGGGTGCCCGCCGCCGCCTTTGTATTCGACCGGGCGGCGCAACACGAGGTGATCGTGGTCGCCACCCTCGGCTGCGGGCTCCTCGCCGATGTGAGCTTCTGACCGCCCCGTCGGCGGGCCGCGGCGTGGACGTTCGACGGGCGGGTCAGCCGGGCTGGACGACGCGGCGAGCCATACGGGTGAGCGGGCGCAGCTCGTTGATGCCGATGGCCTTGGCCGCGGTCAGATAGACCAGGGCGGCCACCCCGACCTGGGCCACCACCCGGGCGATCAACACCGGGTCCCCCGCTCCACTCGGAAACAACCGGCCGACTCCGTACGCGGCCGCCACCGCGGCGCCGCTGGCGACCAGGATGCGGGCCAGGGCCCGGACCGTGTAGCTGCCGCCCAGCGAGCCGACCCGATGGCGCAGGTCGTAAGCGGCGAACGCGGCCGCGATGGTGTAGGGCCCGACCCACGCCAGGACCAAACCCGGCACCCCGAGGATGGGATTGAGCACGATGGCGGCGACCACCGTCAGCCCGTTTTCCATCAGGTAGATCCAGAACATGGTGCGGGTGTTCTGCATGGCCTGATAGAGCCGCATCAAGAGGAAGAAGGCGCTGAAGCCCGGTAGGCCGGCGGCGAAGATCGCCAGGCAAACCCCGACCAGGTGGCCGCCGGACGGGCTGACCCGGCCGTGATCGACGGCAACGTGAATAAAGGGCTGGGCGATGGCGACGTAGACGAACCCCACCGGCACGATCACCGCCAGGGCCACGCGCAGGCCGGTGACGAACTGCCGCTCGAAGCCCCGCCGATCCCCTGCGCTCCATCGCTCGGCCAGGTCGGGCATGAGCGCCGTCGCGATCGACACCACGATAAGGGCGTACGGCAGCTGGAAGAATTGATAGGAGAACTGATAGGCGGTCACCCCGCCCTGCACCTTCCCGGCCAGGATCATCACCAGCGCCAGGGCGACCTGATTGGCGATTACCACCCCGATCAACCAGGTAGACAGTTGCGCCACCCGGCGCACGGCCGGATGGCGCAAATCCCAAACGGGGCGGAGGCGGAACCCGACCCGGCGCATGGCCGGAAGCTGCACCAGCAGCTGCACCACGTAGCCGGCCGTCGTGCCGATACCGAGCACCCAGATGGCGTGCTGGTCGCGTGTCAGGCGCTCTAGCACGTCGACGGGATTGGCGGTTCTGGCGGAGAGGATCCCTGACGCCACCACCTTGGCGCCGAGGAGGGCGCCGATGGCGATCAGGTTGTTGGCGACGGGGGAGAAGGCGGCGACGGTGAAATTGCGGCGGGCGTTCAACAGCGCGGTCGACACCACGATGGCGCCGAGAAAGAAAACCTGCGGGGCGAAGTAGTGGAGCAGGCGGGTGGCCAGGGCCCGTTCCGCTATCCCGGTGCTCGACGGATTGAGCAGCAAATAGAAGTGGATGACGACCGGGGCGAGCAGCCACAGGATGGCGGTGACGACGGCGAGAGCGGCCACGATAGCGGTGGTAATGGCCGACAGGGCCCGCATGCTCTCGGCCCGATCCTCTTTCCGAAGTTGCTCCACGAAGACCGGGATCAAGGTGGCCGACAGGATTCCCCCGAGCAGCAGGTCGTAGATGATGTTGGGAATGCCGTTGGCGTAGTTGTAGGCATCGGAGAGCGAGCTGACCCCCAGCACGTAGCCGATGGTGAGCACGCGGAGGAATCCAGTGAGCCGGGAGGCAAAGGTCCCGGCCGCCAATATGACGGTGGCCCTCTCCGTCGACGGACCCCTGGGGCCGTCTGGGCCGAGCGCGCCGCTTCCGTCGCCCGCGCCCGCAGGCCGGTCCGGAACTCTTGGGCTCTCGGCCACCGCCGGCGGTCCCCACGATCCCGGCGATCCCGGCGAGAGTGCGACCCCGGCTGCGCTCCCGGGACCGCTGGACTCGACCGGTCGCGAGCTGATCCGCATCGGCTCGCCGACCGGGGTAATGGCCCGGTCCCGGTTCCGGCCCCGCCCGGATGGCCCCGCCCGCTCCAGATCGGCCTCTCTCTGCAGGTCCCGTTCCCGGTCGCGCTGACGCTCCAGGTGTCGCTGGCGCCGGGCCTCAGCCGAGGCGGCGCGCTCGCTGGCGTCGCGACGGGAGTCCTGGTCGTACAGCATGCCCCGACCAGCCCGGTCGGGGCCCCAGGAGTCGTTCGTCTCGACCGGCTTCCCGTCCTGATCGAAGAAGTCTCCGGGCCGACGCACCGGGCCATGCTTATCGCGGTCCAAGGCAGCATCCAGTATTGCCTCTCGCCGTCGGGCCAAGCGTGCATCCGATGCGGCCAGGGGGGCCGCCCGTAACCTCGACGCCCGAAGCCCCACGGGTCGGATGCGCTGCTCGCCAGCCCGATCCCACCCCCGGTTTCCGCATCGAGTTCGCAGGCAGCCCGCTGGGATAGGTTCGCGGCCATGCGTTTCGTCGAAGTGGGTGGCGTCCGGCTCTCCCTGATCGGGCTTGGAACCTGGCAGTTCGGCTCGTTCGAGTGGGGCTATGGACGGGCCTTCGCCGACGGCGAAGCGCTGCGCATCACCGAGCGCGCCCTCGATCTCGGGATCAACCTGATCGACACCGCCGAGGTCTACGGCTTCGGTCGCTCCGAGCGAGCGGTCGGTCACGCCATCGCCGGTCGCCGCGACGAGGCCTTCGTCGCCAGCAAGGTGGCGCCGGCCATGCCGTTCGACCCCATCGTGCATCAGCGGGCCCTGGCCAGCCGTCGCCGGTTGGGCATCGACCACATCGACCTCTACCAGGCCCATTGGCCCAACCCGGTGTTCCCACCCGGGCCGCTCTTCGAGGCCCTGGCCCGCCTGCAGCGCGAGGGCGTGGTCACCCACGTGGGTGTCAGCAATTATTCGCTGGCCGGCTGGCAGACGGCCGAGCGCCTGCTCGGCGGTCCCGTGCTGTCCAATCAGGTCCAGTACAACCTGGTGGACCGCCGGGCCGAGAAGGACCTGCTCGGTTGGGCCCGGGATCACGACCGACTGGTCATCGCCTACAGCCCTCTGGCCCAGGGCTTGCTGTCCGGCGCCTATTCGGCGAGCCGGCGACCGCGGGGAATGCGGGCCGTGCGGCCGCTCTTCCTTCCCCAGAACCTGGACCTGGCCCAGGATCTGCTGGCGGTCCTGCGCGACGTGGCCGGCCACCACGATGCCACGCCGTCCCAGGTGGCGCTGGCCTGGGTGATCCGGCATCCCAACGTCGTCGCCATCCCGGGCGCCAGCAGCGTCGCCCAGCTCGAATCAAACGTCGCCGCCGCGGATCTGGAGCTCACCGACGACGAGGTGGGGCGCCTGGAAGAAGCGGTGGAACGCTTCCGGCCTCTCATGGGCATCGGCGCCATGCCGGCCGTCGCTCGAACGTTCCTGCCCATTTGACGCCCACGCGGCAGATCGGCCTCCGCCAGCACCCGAAGGGGAGGCCAGTACCATCGGTGCCATGAGCCAAACGAGCGCTCTTTCCCCTCTTGACGGCCGCTACGCGCCCGGGGTAGAAGCGTTTGCCGGCGCCCTGTCAGAGGCGGCGCTGTTTCGCCAGCGGTTCACCGTCGAGGTCCGGTGGCTCCTGTTCCTGGCAGAAGAGCCCCACATCCCCGAGCTACCGCCCATTTCCCCGGAGGTGGCCGCCGTCCTCGAGAGCTGGGTGACCACGTTCGGGCCCGACGACGTGACCCGCATCAAGGACATCGAGCGCCAGATCAACCACGACGTCAAGGCCGTCGAGTACTACCTCAAGGAAAGGTTGGCGAGCATCGGGTTGGGACCGGCCGGCGAATTCGTGCATTTCGCCTGCACCTCCGAGGACATCAACAACATCGCCCACGCCCTCATGCTCCGCGACGGCCTCGAGCGGGCCTGGCTCCCCGCCGCCGAAGCTCTGGTGGAGGACGTGTGGTCCCTGGCCGACGCCCACGCCACCCTGGCCATGCCCAGCCACACCCACGGCCAGCCGGCCTCGCCCACAACCCTTGGCAAGGAGCTGGCGGTGTTCGCAGCGCGGTGGCAGCGGCTCCTCGGCACCATCAGCTCCGTTCCCCTCCTGGCCAAGTTCAATGGTGCGGTCGGCACCTACAGCGCCCACGTCGCCGCCTATCCCGAAGCAGATTGGATCGGGATGTCCCGCCGCTTCGTGGAGAGCTTTGGACTGACGTGGAATCCGCTCACCACCCAGATCGAATCCCACGATGCTCTGGGAGAGGTGTTTCACGCCGTCGTTCGCTTCAATGCCGTCCTCATCGACTTCTGCCGTGACATGTGGGAGTACATCAGCCGCGGCTATCTCCAGCAACGAGCCGTAGCCGGCGAGGTGGGTTCCTCGACCATGCCGCACAAGGTGAATCCGATTGATTTCGAAAACGCCGAAAGCAATGCCGGCATCTCGTCGGCTCTCCTCGAGCATCTGGCGTCAAAGCTGATGATCTCCCGAATGCAGAGAGACCTGTCCGACTCCTCGGCCATCCGCAACATGGGCGCGGCTCTGGGTCACAGCGGCCTGGCGGTGGGGGCCGCCCGGCGGGGCCTGTCCCGGGTGAGCCCGGCCCCGGACGTCATGGCGGCCGAGCTCGCCGACCAGTGGGAGGTCCTGGCCGAGGCCGTGCAGACGGTCATGCGCCGCTACGGCCGGCCCGAGCCTTACGAGCAGCTCAAGGAGCTGACCCGGGGCCGGACGGTGTCCGCCGCCGACGTCCATCGGTTTATCCGGAGTCTCGGCCTGCCCGCCCCGGCGGAGGCCCGGCTGCTGGCGCTGACCCCTGCCGGCTACGTGGGATTGGCTGCGGAGTTGGTAAAAGTCGGTCGCAGCGACGCCCACGGCTCAGGTACACCCGCATGACGGCCTCCGCCGCCCCCGCTCCCGCCCCCGTGGCCGGCGAGCCCCGGCCCGACGAAGCCTTCCGCGTCGAGCAGCGCGGCATCGACTACATCCCGAGCCGGGACCGGTGGGCGAGCCCGCGGCGACCTGTTCGGCATGTGGGCCGGCGCCAGCGTCAACTTCGAGTACCTGGTGTACGGGGTCGTGCTGATGACCTTTGGCTTCACCTTTGGGCAGGCGGCGTTCCTGATCCTGGTGGGCAACATCTCCTACTTGCTGCTCGGCGTCTGCAGCCTCCAGGGACCGGACGCCGGGACCACGACCTTCATGATCAGCCGGGCGCCTTTTGGACCCAACGGGAACCGCCCTATCGCGTTGTTCAACTGGCTCACCCAGGTCGGCTTCGAGACCGAGGGCCTGATTTTGGTGGTCTTCGGTGGGCTGGCCCTGGCCGTGAAGGCGGGCTACCACCCCGGGACCCCGCTGAAAGTGGTGCTGATCGTCGCGGCCGCCGCCATCCAGGGCGTGCTGCCCTTCCTCGGATACGCCACCGTGGTCAAGGTCCTTCGGGCCTTGATCATCCCCTTCGTCATCCTGTACGTGATCCTGGCCATCCTCACTGTCGGCAAGGTCGATGCGGGCAGTGTTCACCACGGGGCCAACTGGCAAACCATGATGGGTGGGCTGGCCTTCACCATCACGCTGAGCGGTCTGGGCTGGGTGGAGTCGGGCAATGACTTCTCGCGCTATCTGCCCCGGACGGCCAGTCGCCGGAGCATCATCGGCTGGGTGTTCGTCGCCACCGCCATCCCGCAGGTCCTGCTGATGCTGCTGGGGGCAGCGGTGGCGACCTACGTCGAGATCGACAGCAAAGACCCCTTCAGCAGCTTCCCCCACGCCTTCAGCAGCTGGTTCCTGGTTCCGTTCCTGGTGGTGGCCATCGTGCAGTTGTTCGCCATCAACAGCATGGACGTGTACTCATCCGGGGTCACCCTGCAGGCCCTCGGCGTTCCGGTCAAGCGTTGGAACGCGGTGCTCATCGACACCGTCATCGGGTGCGGCATCACCGCCTACGCCGTGTTCTCGGCCGGTTTCAGCCGGCTGCTCAGCGACTTCGTGGCCGCCGTGATCGCGTGGATCGGCCCCTGGATGGCGATCTTCCTGGTCGACTGGCTCCTCCGCCGCCAGCGTTACGTGCCTGTCCGAGCTCCAGCGGACCGACGCCGGCGGCCTGTACTGGCGGCACGGTGGCGTTCACTGGCCGGCTCTGGTGGCGCAGGCCCTGGGCTCGTTGGCGTCCATCCTGGCATTCAACCAGAGCTTCTACGCCGGACCGATCGCCCGCGCCTTTGGCGGGGGCGGCGCCGACTTCAGCGTGTTCACGGGGATCCTGGTCGGTGGCCTCTCCTACCTGATCCTGGCCCGGCGGGGGGTTCGCCGGAGGCCGAGGTGCAGGCCAACTGCTCGCCTAGTAGTTCGCTACCCCAGCCACTCTGGTAAAAGGGCGGCCGCCGAGCGGGTCTCGATCACGCCGGCCCACACGCCGGTCTGATAGGCGAGATCATCGCCCAGTCGCAGGGCCAACCACTGCACCGGACCCGGCCCGGGTCGCTCGGAGACCCACTCCGCCAGCGGGGGGACCACCAGGGCGGCACCGAGCGCGACCGCAGGAGCCGCCGTTCGCAGCCGCCGGGCCAGCACGTAGGCCAACGCTGCAGCCGGCGGCAGCCAGGCTCGCCGGACCGCGGTGGCCAGCCCGGCGCCGGCCCGGATGTTGCCGGTGAGGGCCAGGCCCATGAGGGTGCGGGCGGTGGTCCGGTCGCGGCCGGCCCGGTGAGCGAGCGCGGCCGTGGACGCCGCCATCATTCCGGCCGCGGCCATGGGATAACCGGCGGCCGCCAATCCCCAGGCGGCCGCCGTCCACTGGTTCATGGCGGCGGGTGCCACCGCCCGGCCGTGCCGGGTCGCCAGGCGGGCGGCCGAACGACCGTACTCGAAGCGCTGCCGCGCCCAGGAGCCGAGGTCGGACCGGGGTGGATGGGCGACCGTGGCCGACGGCACGTAGCGCACCCGCCACCCCATCCGGTCCAGGCGCCAGACCAGATCCACGTCCTCCCCGTAGCGCAGGTCCTCGTCGAAGCCGCCGGCATCCCTCATGGCCTGGCGGCGCACCAGCAGAGCTGCGGTCGGCACGTAGGGCACGGCGCTGCCCGGCCGGACGGGGGCCTCGCCGGCGCCGAGGTCGAGGGGAGAGCGGCGCTGCTCGTAGGCGCCGAGGACGGTCGATGGGCCCGGGTCGAGTTGGGTGGTGATCCGGGGGGCGGCCGCGCCGATGGCGGCGTCGGCGAAATGGGGGAGCAGGGTGGTCAGCCATCCGGAGGCGGGCACGCAATCGGCGTCGACGAAGGCGATGAGGGGGGTGGTGGCCGCCCGCCAGCCGGTGTTCCGGGCCGCGGCCGGCCCTTTGGGGGTGTCGTGGCGGATGACGGTGACGCCGCCCGGCGAGCCGGGGGCCAGGACCGTGGCGCCGGCGACCGCGGCCGGCCCCTTCGCCGGGCGCTGCCGACGACCGAAGCGCGGGCGACTGCCACCGGGACCTCCGACCCGTCATCGACGACGATGATCGGCCCGGCGGGGCCGAGCGCATCGAGAGTGGCGGCGAGACCCTCCGCCCGATCGCGGACGGGGATGACCACCGTGACCTCGGCCGCGGCGGGGCCGGCGCCGGCCAGGGCGGGGGTGGGCGATGCCCGCGTCGAGCAGCCGGCGGGCGAGGGCCCGCTCGCCCGGGCTTGGGCCGATCGGTGGCCCCCGGCCCAGGCGTCCACCCGCCGGGCGCCCGCCGACCGGAGCCGGAGCACCCGAACCGGCCGCCCGCCGACCAGGATCTCCGGCTTCGGCCGGCGCACCGCGGGGTCGAGGGCCAGGCCGAACTCCGGAGGCGGCAGCGGGGTGCCGCTACCGGCCGGTGTGCTCACTCACCGGGCCGTCATGCCGGCGTCGACCGGGAGCACCGCTCCGGTGATGCCGCTGCTGTCGGGGCCGCACAGCCAGGCGATGAGCGCGGCCGGCTCGTCGGGGACCAGAAGGCGGGGCAGGAGGTGTTGCACCGCGAACTCGGCCGGGCTGTCCAGGCCATAGAGGTCGGCGCTGGCGTCGAGCATGGCGGTGGTCGTCGAACCGGGCGCCACCGCGTTGGCCGTGATGCCGTACGGACCGAGCTCGGCCGCCAGGCTGCGAATGAGACCGATGACGCCGTGCTTGGCCGCGCTGTAGGCCGCCAGCAGGTAGATGCCCACCGTGCCGCTGGCCGAGGCCACGGCCACGAACCGCCCCTGCCGCGGCGTCGGTCGCTGCAGAAGGGCGGGAACGGCCGATTTGGCCAGCCGCCAGGTCCCTTCGAGGTTGATGGCGATCAGCGCCGACCACAGGTCCTCGGGCGTTTTCCACGCCTCGACACCACCTCCGATGCAGCCGGCGATGGCGAGCGCGGCGTCCAGCCCGCCGAATCGCTCCATCGCCAGGTGCACGGCGCCATCGAGAGCGGCCTGGTCGCGCACGTCGGCCACCACCCCCTCGGCCCGGTCCGGTCCACCGCAGGCCGCCACGGTGGCGTCGAGCTCGGCCTTGGTCGCCAACGGGTAGGCGAGGGCGTCGTCATCGGCGCAGCGGTCCACCAGCACCAGGCGCCAGCCGGCCCCGGCCAGGCGCAAGGCGGTGGCCGCCCCGATGCCACGGGCCCCGCCGGTGATGATGGCCACACCGCTCACGGCCAGTCGGCCAGTCTCTCAACCAGCTGTCGGGTCCATGCCGCGAGCAGTCGTTCCCCGGCCGGGGCTGACGCGCCGGTCGGGTCGCCCAGGACGCCGTTGGCGGACACGCCGGCCACCCCCTGCCGGCGCAGCACCGGCAGCAGTTCCTCGATGGGCCGCTGGACGCCCGGTTGGGCCCGCCCGGCCTGCACGACCTCCGGCCGCGCCGCCAGGAGGACCGACGTCTCGGTGAAACCGGCGTGGGTGTCGGTCGGGTCGCCCGATGACGGCCACCAGACCTGCAGCCGCCGGCCTTCGGCCATGAGCCGTTGGGCGGCCCGGTGTACCGGCTGGGCGTTGCCCCCGTGGGTGGAGATGACGATGACCCCGGCGAAGGCGTCGGCCGAGCGGATCAGCTCGACCAGGGTCAGCTCCACCACCTCTGACCCGACCGAAAGAGTCCCGGGAAAACCGGCATGTTCCCCGCTCGATCCATAGGCGAGGGCCGGGGCCACCACCACGTCGGGCCGGGCCGCCGCCAGCCGGCGGGCCAGGATCACCGCGATCTCGGTGTCGGTCGCGAGTGGCAGGTGCGGGCCGTGCTGTTCGGTAGCGCCGACCGGTAGCGCCAGGATCGTCGCCGAGGCCCGACCCGCCACGTCGGGCCAGGCCAGGCCGGCGAGGTCGGTCACTCCGCCAGGCTCAGAGGGCGGGGCTCGGAGCCCGCCGCGGCGCCGTCCGCAACCGCACCGGAACCGAGTGACCGGGCCCGGCCGAGGGCGCCGCCCCGACGGGAACCCGATCGAGAAGCGTCTCCCCGTGTCCCTTTACACACTCGGGATCGGGGCCGTCGAGCGGCAGCCCGGTGAAGAACTTGGCCGCCATGCACCCGCCCTGGCAGCTGTCGTAGGACCCGCACGACGCACAGGCCCCGGCCGACGTGGGCTGCCGCAGCTCGACAAACAGATCCGACTGGCGCCACACGTGGGTGAACCCGCCGAGGTCCCGCACGCTGCCCGCCCGAAACTCGGGATGGAGGACGAAAGGACAGGCGTACACGTCGCCGATCGGATCGATCAGGCACACCACCCGACCGGCGCCGCACAGGTTGAGCCCCGGCAGGGGCTCCCCGAGCGCGGACAGGTGGAAGAACGAGTCACCCGTCAGCACCCCCGGCCGGTCGATCAGCCACCGGTAGAGGGCGTACTGCTGCTCCTGGGTCGGGTGCAACCGGTGCCACGACTCCGCGCCCCGGCCCGACGGGCGCAGCCGGGTGAGCCGGAGCTGAGCCCCGTAACCGGCCGCCAGTGACTCGAAGTCGTCCAGTTGGCCGGCGTTCTCCCGGGTCACCACCACGCTGATCTTGAAGGGGCCGAAGCCGGCGGCCGCCAGGTGATCCATGGCCCGCCGGGCAGCCCGGTAGGAGCCGTCGCCGCGGACCGCGTCGTTGGTGGCGGCGTCGGCCCCGTCGATCGAGATCTGCACGTCCACGTAGTCGGTCCCGCTCAGCCGGCGGGCCCGCTCGGGCGTGATCGTCGACCCGTTGGTGGAGAACTTGACCCCCACGCCCCTCCCGACCGAGTAGTCGAGCAGATCGTAGAAGTCGGGCCGGATGGTCGGTTCGCCCCCGCCGATGTTGACATAGAAGACCTGGAGGTCGTGGAGCTCATCGATGACGGCCATGGCCTCGGCGGTCGAGAGCTCCCTCGGGTCGCGCCGACCCGACGAGGACAGGCAATGGATGCAGGCCAGGTTGCACCCGTAGGTGATTTCCCAGGTGAGGCAGATGGGCGCGTCCAGGCCGCCTTTGAGTTGGTCGACCAAACGGGTAGGAGCGGGATCAGCGAGCACAGATAAACCTCGAAGCGGCGAGAGAGGCCAGCGCCTTGCGGTACGCAGGCCGTTGCGATTCGGGCACCGAGGCGGTCAACGCCGCGTCCACCGATTCATGGTGTTCGAGGTCGCGGACCACGTCAGCGAGCAGGACCGAGCGAAGGAACGTAAGCCGGCGGCTCCCGTAGTGGTAGGCCAGCGCCCCGAAGGGCTCGGGGCGCAGGGCCACATCCGGGTCCAGGCGGTAGGGACCGGCCGGGTCAAAGTCGGGCGCCGGCGGCGGCTCGGGGCGGCTGCCGGCGTCAGGCAACGTCAATAGACGCCGCACATCCCATCGATCGAGATCTCCTCCACGAGCAGGTCCTCCTCGACCAGATCACGGTCATCAGCCGGCAGATCTGAGGCAGGCGCCAGGGTCGTCGGCGCGGTATCGGGTGTAGGCATACCGCCATGATAGAAAACCCAGCCCACCCCCGGTGGTCTGAAGCGTGTTGAGGGTCAGAAAGTGCTCTGATTCAGGTGGGAAGCCGCCCGGCCAATCCCGGACGGGAAGCGAGGTCTATCTCACCCGGCCGGGTACCCTGGAGGCAGAGTTGGACGACAGGAGGGTCCATGACCGATCCGAGTGATGGCGCAGAGCGCCGGTCCCGGATCGAGGCCGCCGACAGGTGGCAGTCGGCCGCCGTGGTTTCACACCAGGGGGACACGCTGACGCTCTCCAGGATGATCGCGGGTCGCGGTGGTGGTACTGATCGCCGCCGGCGTCGCCGCCATCGGCGCGGTCGGGTTCGCCATCGCCACCGTGGCCGATCCGGCGGCCGTGCGGTGGGGAACCGGTGCCATCCTGCTGGTCCTTCTGGTTGCTACCGGAGTGCTGTGCGCCCATGCCGGCGGGCACGCCTGGTTCGTGCCGCTGCCAGCCCTGGCCCTGGCTGCCATCTGGGCGCTCACCGCGTCGGCCCGTTCGGCGCAGGCGGGGTGGTGGCTGGTCGCGCTCTGTGCGGTGGCGTGCGCCGGCGGGGTCCTGATCGCCGGCACGGCCCTGCGCCAGCGGCTCCGCGGCACCCTGGTCGGCCTCCCCGAGCTTCGAGGTACGAGCGGCGTGGCGGTCACCGCGCTCGCGCCCGCCGGGATCGTCCGGGTCGCGGGGGAGAACTGGAGCGCCCGATCCGTCAGCGGAGCCTTGCCGGCGGGTGCACCTGTGCACGTGCTGGGGGTCCGAGGCGTTCGACTGGACGTGTGGTCCGAACTGGGCAACGTCCCCGACCACACCATGCTCGCCACCGAGGAGGACTCGCCGTGATCGCCGTCATCATTGCCATCGCCGTCATCATCGTTGCCGCCTGCGCGGCCGCCGCGGCCGCCATCCGGATCGTGCGGGAATACCAGCGGGTCGTGTTGTTCCGGCTGGGCCGGTCGAGCGGCATACGCGGGCCCGGCCTGGTGCTCATCAACCCCATCACTGATCGCATCACCATGGTCGACCTCCGGGAGCAGTTCCTCGAGGTGCCCCACCAGGTCGCCATCACCGCCGACAACGCCTCCATCGCGGTCGACTTCATCATCTTCACCAAGGTGTTCGACCCGGTGATGTCGGTGCTGGCTATCACCGACTTCCGCGGCGCCGCCCTCAAGGTCGCGGCCACCACCCTGCGGGCTGTGGTCGGCGACATGAGCCTGGACGAGGTGCTCTCCAAGCGGGAGGAGATGAACAACACTCTGCGTTTCAAGCTGGACGACGTCACCGAACGCTGGGGCGTGAAGGTCACCAACGTCGAAGTCAGGGAGATCAACCCGCCGCCCGGCGTCCTGGAGGCCATGACCCGCCAGATGTCCGCCGAGCGGACCCGGCGGGCGGTCGTGACCGAGGCGGAAGGCACCAAGCAGGCGGCCATCACGGTCGCCGAAGGCCAGAAGCAGTCCGCCATCCTGGCCGCCGAGGGCGACCGCCAGGCAGCCATCGTGCAGGCCGAGGGCTACGCCACCGCCCTGCGGCAGATCTACCAGTCGGCCCGGGACCTCGATCCCAACACCATGACCCTCCAGTATCTCGACGCCCTCAAGAAGCTGGGCTCCTCGCCCGCCACCAAGTTCGTCGTGCCCCTGGAGCTCTCACAACTGCTCGGGGGGATGACCGGATCCATCGGCCAGTCCTTCAGCAATGGCGCCGCGCCCCGCGCCGTCGAAGCCGGAGACGGCGCCGCCAGCCACGACTGAAGGCCGGGTCGATTAAAAAGGTTGGCATGCAGGATTTCAACCGCAAGATCATCGAAGAGTTCCGGGCCAACGGCGGCCGCGTCGGAGGCCCGTTCGAGGGCGCGTCGCTCCTGCTCCTGCACACCAAGGGGGCCAAGTCCGGGCAGGACCGCATCAATCCGCTCGCCTACCTCGATCTCGACGGGCGTCGGTACGTGTTCGCCTCGAAGGCCGGCATGGACACCAACCCGGACTGGTACCACAACCTGGTCGCCAATCCCGACGTCAGCGTGGAGGTGGGGACGGAAACCTACGGCGCGACGGCCCAGTCGCTCCGCGGCGAGGAGCGCGGTCGGGTCTACGCCACCCAGGCTGGTCGTTCCCCCGTCTTTGCCGAGTATCAGGAGAAGACCGCCCGGGTCATTCCCGTCGTCGAGTTGGTCCGGGCGCCGGCCGGCTGACGGCGGTCGGGTGACCCCTGGCCGGCCCGGCTTTTACTGGCGCGAACCGTGCCCTACCGGGTCCCAAGGTGCTTTACTGGCGCGAATTGTGCCCGGCTGAACCGTGGGGCGCGCCAGTAAAGGGCTCGGCCGCCCGCTCCCGCCCCACCGCCGGCCGGCCGGCTTTACTGACGCGAACCGTGCCCTAACCGGGTCCCAAGGTGCTTTACTGGCGCGAATTGTGCCCGGCTGAAGCGTGGGGCGCGCCAGTAAAGGGCTTGGCCGCCCGGTCCCACCCCGGCGCCAGCAGCGAGGGCAGGCGCTACGCCCGCTGCCAGTCCTTCCACACCGGGTCATAGCCCGCGGCCCGGAGGGCGCCGGCCACCTCGGCGGGAGTGCGCGTGTCCGAGATGGCGAACTGCGGCTCGGCGTCGCTCTCTGCCGCGTAGCCGCCCGGCTCGGTGTGTGAGCCGGCCGACATGGTGGTCACCCCGAGCGGCACGAGGGCATCGCGGAGCGGGGCCGGCTCCCGGGTGGACAGGCTGATGCCCACATCGGGCAACACGATCCGCAGGGCGCACATCAATTGCACGAAGTCGGCGTCGCCGACCGGGTCGGCCGGCTCGTAGCCGCCGGCGGCCGGCCGCAGCCTCGGAAGCGACACCGACACGTCGCAACGCCACCACCGGCGCACCAGAGCCCGGGCGTGGGCAGCCAGGGCGATGGCCTCGGAGCGCCAATCCGGGTGCAACCCCAGCAGGGCGCCGATGGCCAGGCGGCGCATGCCCGCCTCCGCCGCCCGGTCGGGCGCGGCCAGCCGCCAGGCGTAGTTGCGCTTCTTGCCTTTGAGGTGGACCGCCGCGTAGGTCGTCGGATCGTAGGACTCCTGATACACGGTGACCCCGTCACAGCCGGCGGCCAGCAACCGGCGGTAGGTGTCGGCGTCCCAGACCTGGACCTCGATCCCGACCTGGGCGAAGTCCGGCGCCACCGCCCGCACGCAGTCGACCAGATAGTCGCGGTTGATGATGCGGGCGTGCTCGCCGGCGACCAGCAGGATGTGCCGGAAGCCCCGGCGATGCAGTTCGGCCGCCTCGGCTTCCACCTCGCCGACGGAGAGGGTGCGGCGGGCGATGTCGTTGCCGGCCGAGAAGCCGCAGTAGGTGCAGGTGGAGACGCACAGGTTGGACAGGTACAGCGGGGCGAACATACGGACGGTACGCCCGAAGCGAGCCACCGTCACCCGGTTGGCCGCCTGGGCCAGTTCCTCCAGGCGGGTGGCGGCGGCGGCCGACAGCAGGGCGGCGAAGTCGGCCAGCGCGGGATGCGGGGTACGCAACGCTCGCGAGACATCCGCGTCGCCGGCCGCTGCCGTGATGCGCCGCAGGGCTGCCACGTCAGTGGCCACGACGTCGGCAGCTGCCGTTCTCTCCGGTACCCGGTCGGGCCGCGATTCCAGCGTGACGGGGGTGGCGGTCACGAAAGGAATCCGGTCAGCGGGGAGGACGCCGCCGCCACTCGCCCGCTCGCCGGCAGGCCGGCCAGCCGTCCGGCCCGGCCGGCGATCACGGCCAGGCGGAAGGCCCCGGCCATGCTGCCGGGATCGCCCGCGGTGCCGATGGCGGTGTTGACCAGCACCGCGTCCGCGCCGAGCTCCATGGCCTCGGCGGCGTGGCTCGGGGCACCGAGACCGGCATCGACGACGACCGGAACGGTGGCCTGCTCGACGATGATCTCCAGGGCGCCGCGGGTCCGCAGCCCCTGGTTGGACCCGATCCACGAGCCGAGCGGCATGACGGTCGCACAGCCGGCTTCCTCGAGGTGCTTGCACAGCAGGGGATCGGCCGGGCAGTAGGGCAGGACGGTGAACCCCTCCCGGCACAGGGATTCGGCGGCTCGCAGCGTTTCCACCGGGTCGGGAAGGAGGTAGCGGGGATCCGGCGTGATCTCCAGCTTGATCCAATCCGGCAGCCCGGCCGCCCGGGCCAGCCGGGCCAGGCGTACGGCCTCGTCGGCATCCATCGCCCCCGACGTGTTGGTCAACAGGAGGACCGTCTCGGGTATGGCGTCGAGGATGTCCTCCTCGGCGGACGGGTCGATGCGGCGCAACGCCACCGTGACGATCTCGGTCTCGCTGGCCACCATGGCCCGCCGCAGCGACTCGTTGGAGGGGAACTTCCCCGTTCCGAGGAACAGCCGGGACCGGAACCGGCGGTTCGCGATAACCAGCTCGTCGCCTGCGCTCATATCGGTCATGTCGCCGCGCTCCCTGGCCCGCGTTACCGGGCCGGTCGAAGGTGAGGGTCGCCGGCCAGAAAGCCGACCTCTCAGCCCGGTGTCGCCGAGCTCCCCTGCGTCTGTCGTTACCCGCCAGCCTACTGGCCGTTTCGTCATGGTAACGACCTACATTGGACTTTGCCCTAGAGGAGGTGGTGGCTACGGCCCAGGAGTTCGATGTCGTCATCATCGGCGGCGGTCCGGCTGGTTACGCGGCAGCCCTGCGAGGCGGGCTCGCGGGCCTCAATATCGCTGTCGTCGAAAAGGAGAAGGTGGGCGGTACCTGCCTCCACCGGGGCTGCATCCCGGCCAAGGAGTTCCTGGAGACCGCGACCGTGTACCGCACCGTGATCGGGGCCAAGGAGTTCGGCATCGCGGTCGACCCTCCCTCGGTCGAGTTCGCCCAGTCGCAGGCGCGCAAACAGAAGGTCGTCGATCAGTTGTGGCGGGGCTTACAGGGGCTGATGAAGCGGAGAAAGATCACCACCTTCATCGGCACCGGCACCCTCGGACCCGATCACCTGGTGCGGGTGGACGGCGACACCGAGCTGGTCGGTAAGCACGTCATCCTGGCCTCCGGCTCGGTGCCACGCAGCATCCCCGGCTTCGAGGTCGACGGCGATCTGATCCTGACCTCTGACGAGGTCCTCGACCTGGAGCACCTGCCGGCCTCGGCGGTGGTCATCGGCGGCGGGGCCATCGGATGCGAGTTCGCCTCCATGCTGGCCGATCTGGGTACCCGGGTGACGGTGCTCGAGGCGTTGCCCAAGATCCTGCCGGGCTGCGACAAGGACGTGGCCGATGTGGTGCTCCGATCGTTCAAGAAGCGGGGCATCGAGGTCCGTACCGGCGTCACCGTGACCGGGCACACGCCGAGCGCCGACGGGAGGTCGACGACCGTTCACTTCGGCGAGGACGAAGAGGTGGCCGTGGACGCGGTGGTGATCTCGGTCGGCCGCCGCCCCCTTTCGGACAATCTGGGTCTGGAGGGCACCAAGGTCCGGGTGGATCGCCGCGGCTTCGTCGAGGTCGACGAGTACATGCAAACCGGCGAGCCGGGAGTCTTCGCCGCCGGCGACCTGGTCGACACCCCTGCGCTGGCCCATGTGGGCTTCGCCGAGGCGGTGGTGATCATCGACCAGATCCTGGGTGACCGTGTGGTACCGGTGGACTACTCAAAGGTGCCCTGGTGCATCTACTGCCACCCCGAGGTGGCCTTCGCCGGCTTGTCGGAGGAGGCCGCCAGAGACGCCGGGTTCGATGTGGTGGCCAAGAAGGACCCCTACGGCGGCAACGGCCGGGCGCTGATCGTCGGGGAGCCCGACGGGCTGGTGAAGATCATCTGCGAGAAGAATCCCGACGGCACGGCCGGCCGGGTCCTCGGCGTGCACATGGTCGGGCCGTGGGTGACCGAGCAGCTGGGCCAGGCCTATCTCTCGGTCAACTGGGAAGCCACCCCGTTCGAGGTGGCTCACTACATCCAGCCCCACCCCACCCTGTCGGAGGTCTTCGGCGAGACCATGCTCGCCCTCACCGGAAGAGGTCTGCACGTTGCCTGACATCACCATGCCGCAGCTCGGCGAAACGGTCACGGAGGGCACCATCACTCGCTGGCTCAAAGAGGTTGGCGACGACGTGGCCGAGGACGACCTTCTCTTCGAGGTCTCCACCGACAAGGTCGACTCCGAGGTTCCCTCGCCGGTGGCCGGGGTCCTGACGGAAATCCTGGTGCCCGAAGGCGACACCGTCGACGTGGGGACCAGGCTGGCCGTGATTTCCGACGGCGCCGAGGGCGCGGCCCCGAAGGCTGCTCCCCGGCCGGCGGCCGCAACCGCAAGCCCAACCCGCCGCCGAGGCCGAACCCCAACCCGCCGCCGAGCCCGAGCCCCAACCCGCGGCCGAGGCCGAACCCCAACCCGCGCGCCGAGGCCGAGCCCCAGCCCGCGGCCGAGGCCGAACCCCAACCCGCCGCCCAGCCCGAGCCCGAGCCCGCCGCCCAGCCGGTCGCGGCCGGGGCCCGGACGCCGGCTGCGACCGACGCCGACCGGGCCCCGGTCGACGCCGATGGGGACGCCCGCAGCCGGGTGCTGTCGCCGGTGGTTCGCCGGCTCATCGCCGAGCACAACCTGGACCCGGGTCAGATCGACGGTACCGGGGCCGGGGGGCGCATCACCCGCTCGGACGTACTGGCCCTCATCGATCGCCGCAACGGCGGGACCGTCCGGGCCCCCCAGCCCCAACCCGCCGCCCCGGCGGCCCGGCCGCAACCCGCCCCGCCGCCCCCGGCCCCCGCCGCGGCCCAACCGGCCCCTGTCGCGGCCCGGGCGCCCGCGGCTCCGGCCGCCCCGCTGGTCGAGGGCGGCGAACACGACACCGTGGTGCCCTTCACCAACATCCGGCGGCGCACGGCCGAACACATGGTCCGCTCAAAGCACACGTCCGCCCACACCATGGTGGCCTTCGAGGTCGACTATTCAGCCGTGGAGCGGGTGCGCCTGGCCGAAAAGGAGAAGTTCCGCCAGGCCGAGGGGTTCTCGCTGACCTATCTGCCCTTCATCACCCGGGCCGTCGTCGACGCCCTCACCGACTTCCCCAACGTCAACAGTTCGGTCGGTGATGACGCCCTCATCGTCCACCACGACCTCAACATCGGCATCGCCGTCGATCTGGATTTCGAGGGTCTGCTGGTGCCGGTCATCCATGAGGCCGACGCCAAGCGGCTTCGGGCTCTGGCCCGTGAAATCTCGGGCCTGGCAGCCCGGGCCCGGGCCAAGCGGCTGACCATGGATGACATCTCGGGCGGCACCTTTACCATCACCAACGCCGGCCCGTTCGGGACGTTCATCACCGTGCCGGTGATCAACCAGCCGCAGGTGGCCATCCTCTCGACCGACGGGGTCCGGAAGCGGCCGGTCGCCATCGAGCTGCCCGACGGGTCGGACGGTATCGCCGTGCACCCGGTCGGCAACCTGGTGCTGTCCTGGGATCATCGGGCCTTCGACGGTGCTTACGCGGCGGCCTTCCTCGGCGCCGTCAAGGAGATCGTCGAAACCCGCGACTGGTCCACGGAACTGTGACCGACCGGCTCCGGGTCCGCTGGCTGGGCCGCGTTCGCTACCAGGACGGCCTGGCCCTGCAACGCGGCCTCTGGGCGTCGGGGCGAGATGACTGGCTGCTGCTGCAGGAGCACCGCCACGTCTACACCCTGGGGATCCGGGCTAAGGACGAGCACGTCCTCGTCGATCCGGCGTCGGTCGGCGCCGAGCTGGTCCGCGCCAACCGGGGCGGTGACGTCACCTACCACGGTCCCGGCCAGCTGGTCGGCTATCCGGTCCTGTCCGTCCCCATGGGACCCAACGCCGCCCCCTGCCACGTGCACCGCATCGAGCAACTCGTCATCGAGGTGCTCGGCGATCTCGGGCTGGGCGCCGCCGGCCGGCTCCCCGGCTATCCCGGAGTCTGGCTGGATCCCGGCGGTCCCGACCCGCGGAAGATCTGCGCCATCGGGGTGCGGGTCTCCCGTGGCCGTTCCATGCACGGCTTCGCCCTCAACGTGGCCCCCGACATGGCCTATTTCGGCCACATCGTGCCGTGCGGGATCGCCGACAAGCCGGTCACGTCTCTGGCCGCCGAAGGCATCGAGGTGCCCCTGTCCGAAGTGGTCGACCTGGTCGTGGCCCGGGCCGCAACCGTCTGGGGCTACCAGGAAATCGACCGTCAGGATGTGGCCTGGCGGCTGGCCGCCGAGGAGGTAGCGCCGTTCACGCTCGGAGCCGGGCCCGGCCGGCCGGTCCCGATCCGGTCGGCGGATGCGCCCGGCTCGGCCCCGACCGCAGCCGGCCCGCCGGCGCCGAGCCACGTCCCGGTCCGCATGCTGGACAAGCGGCTGGCCGAAGCCGGGGTCGACCCGTCCGGCGGCATCGCCCTGGCCGAACGCAAGCCCGAGTGGCTTCGCGTCCAGGCCCGGATGGGCGAGGACTACCGGTCGCTGCGGCGCACCCTCCGGCAGCTGGAGCTGGTGACCGTCTGCGAGGAAGCCGGCTGCCCCAATATCTACGAGTGCTGGGCCGACGGCACCGCCACCTTCATGATCAACGGGGACCGCTGCACCCGGGCCTGCGGGTTCTGCCTGGTCGACACCCGCAAGCCTCTGCCCCCCGATGCTGACGAGCCCCGGCGGGTGGCGGAGGCGGTAGCCCGGCTCGGACTCGCCCACGCCGTGATCACCACCGTGGCCCGCGACGACCTTTCTGACGGGGGGGCGGGCGCCTTCGCCGCCACCGTGCGAGCCATTCGAGAGCGGACGCCGTCCACCGCCATCGAACTGCTCATTGCCGACTGCAAAGGGGAACCGGACTCGCTGGCGACGATCTTTGCCGCCGGGCCGGATGTGCTCAACCACAACGTTGAGACCGTTCCCCGGCTGCAGCGGGCCGTGCGCCCGTCGGCGTCGTACGCCCGCAGCCTGGCCGTCCTGGCCCGGGCCAAAGCGGCCGGCCTCACCACCAAGTCGGGATTGATCGTGGGGATGGGGGAGCGGGTCGAGGAGGTGGTCTCCACGCTTGCCGACCTCCACGGCGTCGGGGTAGACATCGTGACCGTGGGGCAATACCTGCGGCCGACATCCCATCACCTGCCGGTGGTCCGATGGTGGCAGCCCGAGGAGTTCCAACAGCTGAAGACCGTCGGCGAGGCCATGGGCCTACCGCACGTCGAGGCGTCGCCGCTCACCCGGTCGAGCTACCACGCCCGCCAGGCCGCCTCGGCCGCGGCCGGCCCCGCCCCACTGGCCGCCTCCGCTATGGCCGCACCCACCCCGGCCGCACCCGCCCCAACGGAGGCCCGGTCCGGACCTCCGGCCTGCGGGTCCTTCACGTGAATACCGACGCCGCCCGGGTCGCCCGGCTGGACCGGGTGCGCACCCGGATGGCCGAGCTCGACGTCGGTGCCCTCCTGCTCTCGCTCGGCGCGGATCTGCCCTGGCTGACCGGCTACGAGGCCATGCCCCTCGAGCGGCTGACGATGCTGGTGGTACCGGCCGAAGCGCCCGCGACTCTGGTCGTGCCCCGGCTGGAGGCGCCCCGGGTGGTCGAGCACCCCGACGTGTTCGCCCTGCGGCCCTGGTCGGAGCACGAGGACCCGGTCGACATCGTGGCCCGCCTGACCGGAATCCGGTCGCAGGTCGCCGTCTCGGACCGCACGTGGGCCAGCTTCGTCCTGGCCCTGCAGCGGCAACTGCCCGCTTCGAGCTGGATCCCGTCGTCGACGGTCACGGGGCCGTTGCGAGCGGTCAAGGACGCCGCCGAGATCGAAGCCCTGGCCGCGGCGGCCGCGGCCGCCGATCGGGTGGCCGAACAGCTCCTCGCCGGAAAGATCCCCCTGATCGGCCGCACCGAGCGGTCGGTGTCGCTGGAGCTGGGCCGGCGGCTGATCGACGAGGGCCATCAACGGGTCAACTTCGCCATCGTCGGCAGCGGTCCCAACGCCGCCAGTCCGCATCACGACGCCGGCGGGCGGGTGATCGAGCCCGGCGATGCCGTGGTCTGCGACTTCGGCGGGACGATGAACGACTACTGCTCCGACATCACCCGGACGGTGTGGACCGGACCGCCCAGCCGCGAGGCCGAAGACCTCTATCAGCTGCTGCAGCGGGCTCAGGCGGCGGGCGTCGCCGCCGCGGTGGTGGGGGCTTCCTGCGAGTCGGTGGACGGCACCGCCCGGGGCATCATCGCCGAGGGTGGTTACGGCGACGCCTTTATTCACCGCACCGGTCACGGCATCGGTCTGGAAGAGCACGAGGATCCCTACATCGTCGCCGGCAACACCCTCCCGCTGGTTCCCGGGCACGCCTTCTCCGTGGAGCCCGGGATCTACCTGAGCGGGCGATACGGAGCCCGGATCGAGGACATCGTGGTGGCCTCCGATGCCGGCCCACTGTCGCTCAACCGGGTCAGCCACGAGTTGACGGTGGTGGAGGCGTGACGGCCGGCGGCGGTGGCCGCTTGGCCGGCCCATCGTTCCCGGGGCCCGGCTGATGGACCTCGGCCTGGCTGGCAAGGTGGCCCTCGTCACCGCGGCCTCAAAGGGGCTGGGCCGGGCCAGCGCCCAGGCCCTGGCCGCCGAGGGGGTCAGCGTGGTGATCGCCGCTCGCGGCGAGACGGCCCTCGAGGAGGCGGCGGCCGCCATCCGGGCCGACGGCGGCGAGGTGCACCCCGTGGTCGCCGATGTCACCCGGTCCGAGGCTCCAGCCCAACTGGTCGAGGAGACCGAACGCCGCTACGGCCGGTTGGACATCCTGGTGGCCAACGCCGGAGGTCCGCCGCCCGGACGAGCGCTGGAGATCGACGACGAGCAGATCGCTGCGGCCGTCAACGCCAATCTGGTCACGTCGGTCCGGCTCATTCGGGCGTCCCTGCCGCTGATGCAGGAGCGCGGATGGGGGCGGATCTGCTGCATCACGTCGTACTCCATCAAGCAACCCATCCCGACCCTGGCGCTCTCCAACCTGGCCCGGACCGGCCTGTGGGCCTGGGCCAAGACCGCGGCGGCTGAGCTGTTCCCGTCGGGTGTCACCCTCAACCTCATCGCGCCGGGGCTGCACGCCACCGACCGGGTCCGCCAGCTGGGCGGCAGCTTGCCGGCGTCGATCGGAGACCCGGCCGACTTCGGTCGGGCGGTGGCCTTCCTGTGCTCCCAGTCGGCCGCGTACATCTCCGGTACGGCGCTTATGGTGGACGGGGCGACCAGCGCCGGATTGCTGTAGCCGTCCCCGCTTCTCGGAGTCGCGAAGGGAGGACGCGGTCGTGAAGCAGCTGAGCGGGGTGGACGCCAGTTTCCTGTACATGGAGTCCGGCCCGACCTTTGGGCACGTCAGCGGCCTGGCCATCTTCGCCCGGCCGGACGACCTGGAGTGGTCGCCCTACGAGGCGCTTCGGGACAAACTGGCCCGGCGCTTACCGGACCTGGAACCCCTCCGGCGACGGCTGGTCGAGGTGCCCCTGCAGCTCGACCATCCGTTCTGGATCGAGGACCCGGACCTGGACCTGGAGTTCCACCTGCGCGAATCGGCGCTCCCGGCGCCGGGCACGGACGACAAGCTGGTCCAGCTGGTCGCCCGCCTGGTCGCCCGGCCCCTCGATCGGGCCCATCCGCTCTGGGAGGTGTACATCATCGAGGGCCTGAGCGAAGACCGGTTCGCCATCCTCATCAAGCTGCACCACGCCACCATCGACGGCGCTCTCGGCGCCGAGCTCATGAAGACCCTTTACGATCACGAGCCCGGGCCCAGCCGGGACCGGGCCCAATCGGAGCTCCCCCCGGTCGACCGGGTGCCAAGCCCGGCTGAAGTCCTCTCCTGGGCCGTCGGGGGCGTGATGCGCAAGCCCGAAAATTCGTGCGGCTCCAGGTCCGGGCGCTCCGGGCCCTGGGCGAGCTGACCCGGAACCGGGGGCTCACCGGTCTGGCCGAACTGGCCCGGATCATCCCGAACCCGGTCGGGGCCCGCGTCGCCGCCGGCTGGGATCGGACGGCGGACGGGCCTCCACCCCCACCCGAGGCCGCCGCCCCGCCGACCCCGTTCAACGCCGCCATCACCCCTCATCGCCGGGTGGCGGTCCGCTCCGTCCCGCTCGACGACATCAAGGCCATCAAGCAACGGGCCGGGACCACCGTCAACGACGTGGTGATGGCCGTCTGCGCCGGTGCCCTCCGCCAGTACCTGCTCGACCGTGACGCATTGCCCGACCGGCCCCTGGTGGGCATGGTGCCGGTGTCCACCCGGACCGGAGCCGAGGCCGACCCGTGGACCAACCGGGTGTCCGCCGTGTTCCCGATCCTGCCCACGGCCTCCGCCGATCCCGTCGACCGCCTCCGCCTGATGCAACAGACCATGTTCGAGGCCAAGGACCGCTTCTCGCTCGTCCCCGCCGACGTGCTGACCGACTACGCCGAGTTCGCCCCGCCGGCGCTGTTCATCCGGGCCGCCCGGGTCGCATCGCAGCTCCGGCTGGCCGATCGGTTCAACGCGCCCTTCAACCTGGTCATCTCGAACGTGCCGGGACCGCGACAGCGCTCTAACTCGGCCCCGCGCTCATGCTGCACTACTACCCGGTGTCCACCATCGTGGAGGGTCAGGGTGTCAACATCACGGTTCAGAGCTACCGCGACACCCTGGACTTCGGCCTGGTGTCCTGCCGCGAGCTGGTGCCCGACCTCGAGGACCTCGCCGATCTGCTGGTCGCCGAGATCGCCGTTCTCGGTAAAGCCGTCGGCATCGGCTGAACAGTTCCGGCCGCCGCGACGCCCGCCTAACCGTTGTGGGGCGTCGCCGTGAGCAGGGCCAGCCGGGCCGCCACATCCGGCCGGCGCAGCCGGGCGCGGGTCGACGCCCGCACCTGGCGGAGCACCGGGGCCCGCCTGGCGGGGTCCATGGCATCCGGTCCCATCACGGCTTGATCCTCGACGGTGGGTTGGAAGGCCACCACGAGCACCCCGCGCCGACGGAGGACCTCGGCCTCCACGGCCAGCTGGGCCCGGGCTGCCCGGCGCCACGCCCCCCGACGGCCACCGGGACCGGTCCGGCCCATCGGGGCGCTGATCACCACCAGGTCGAGATCCAGCCCGGCCCGGGCCACCTGTCCCACGTTGGTCAGCGAGTGGGCGCCGCCGTCCACGTAGCGGGCCCCACCAATCGATACGGGCGCGAACCATCCGGGAACGGCGCACGACGCCGCCACCGCTTCGCCGGGCGTGGCGGCCGGCGACCCGTGGCGCCCGAAGATGACCGGCCGGCCGTCAGCCAGGCGCACCGCCGCCACCCACAGCGGGGCCGGCGGCCAGCGATCGCCGAGCAGGGCGCCCACCCCCTCGGAAATGACCGTGGTCGACCTGGCACCCTCGGCCATGAGGCCGGCGAGGATGGACGGGGGCCGGACCGCCCAGGGCCGGCGGGCCGCGGCCCACAACACCGACGGCGCCGACGGGGCAGCCGACATCCGCCTGCGGTCGCGGTCGGGGCGGGGCCCGGCCGGTGCCTCCCCGGACGGCAGGCCGGCCGATTGCAGGAGGGCGACGCCCGCCCGGCTGAGCGGCTCGCCCGCGGTCCGCGCCGCCAGGTCCTTACCGCTGAAGCCGGCCCGCAGCATGGCGCCCGTTATCGATCCGGCCGAGGTACCCAGGATCACCTCGGCCGTGCGGGGGTCCCAGCCGGTCGCCTCTTCCAGGGCTGCCAGCACCCCGGCGTGGAAGGCGCCCCCGGTCGCGCCGCCGGCACCAAGCACCAGGCCGATACGCGCCATCGGCCGTCTTTTACCCGCCCCGGACTGCTCTACTGGACAGCCCGGTCACGGCCCTCCCAGTAGGGCGCGCGCAACTCGCGTTTCAGGACCTTCATGGCCGCCGAGAGCGGCAGGGGCTCCTGGCGAAACTCGATCGCCTTCGGCACCTTGTAGCCGGCGATCCGCTCCCGGGCCCATCCCTTGATCTCGTCCTCGCTGAGCACCGCATCGGGCTTCGGCACGACGATGGCCAGGACCGCCTCCCCCCACTGTTCGGACGGGACGCCGATCACCGCCACCTGGGCCACGCCGGGATGGTCGCTGATGGCGTTTTCGACCTCGGCTGAATAGACGTTCTCCCCGCCGGTCACGATCATGTCCTTGACGCGGTCGACCAGGTAGACGTAACCGTCGGGGTCGAGGTAGCCGGCGTCGCCGGTGTGATACCAGCCGCCCCGGAAGGCGGCTGCCGTCTCGTCGGGCCGGTTCCAGTACTCGCGCATGTAGTTGCCCGCCCGGGCGCACACCTCCCCGGTCTCACCGGGGGGCAGGACGGCGCCGGCCTCGGTCTGGATGGACACCTCGGACCCCGGTAGGGGCCGGCCCGCCGACCGCAGCAGATCACCGCCCCGCCGGTGCTCGTCCGGCCCCAGGCAGGTGAGGAGACCGCAATTCTCCGTCATCCCGTACCCCTGATACAGATCGACGTGGGGGAAGACGGCCTGGACCCGCTGAACCAGCGCGGTCGGCATCGGGGACGCCCCGTAGATGAGCACCTGCAGCGACGCCATCCGCTCCCGCTGGAATTCCGGATGGTCGAGGAGCATCGCCACCATGGTCGGCACCATCACCGTCATGGTCACCTGGTGGCCTTCGGTCACGTCGAGCACCGATGCCGGCTGGAAGAGCGGGACGAAGGTGGTCCGGCCGCCGACCGCCGGAACGGCCAGCACGCCGCCCAGCGAGGCGGCGTGGAACATCGGCGTCTGGTGCAGATAGACGTTGCGCTCACTCATGCCGAACCGGGTGGCGACCTTGTACACGTCGAGCATGAGGGCCCGGTTGTCGATGGCCACGCCCTTGGGCAACCCGGTGGTCCCGCCCGTGTACATCAAAATGGCCAGGTCGTCCTCCTCGGGCTCGGCCGGCAAGATGGGCGCACCTGCCGCGAGCAAATCCTCGTAGGCGACGTCGTGGGGTACGTCGCCCGCGCCGATCAGCACCACCTGGTCGATTCCGGCCTCGTCCCGCACCGCGTCGATCATCGGGGCGAAGAAGGCGTCGGCAAAACACACCCGGCTGGCGGAGTCCCTGAGGATGAACGCCAGCTCCCGCGGCGCCAGCCGCAGGTTGAGGGGGTTGATCACGCTGCCGCCCAGGAAGCTGGCGTGGTAGAGCTCGAGGAACTGGTGTCCGTTGAGGGCCATGACCGCGAAGCGGTCGCCGCGACCCACGCCGATCTCGCCCGCCATCCCGTCGACCAGACGGCAGACCCGGTCCCCGTGCTCGGCGAAGGTGGCGGTGAAGTCCCCGTCGAGAACCGCGGTCGCGGGCCCCAGCCGCTCGAGCGTCGGGAGCAGAAAGCGGTGGTACACCAGCTCCTTCACGATGTACTCAGGAGCGGCGCACGACGAAGTACTTCGCCTGGGGGTGATGGCAGACGATGGCGGCGGTGGTCTGTTCGGGGTGGAACTGCCAGGACGTCTCCTCGCTGACTTCCACCCCGAGGCGCTCGGCCCCGACCAGCTCGGCGCACTTGGCGTTGTCCTCCAGGTCGGGACAGGCGTCGTACCCCCAGGAGTAACGCCCGCCTCGGTACTGCTGCCGGAACAGCCCGCCGAGCGTCGGCCCGTCCTCCGACACGAATCCCCACTCCTGTCGGATGCGGTGGTGCCACAGCTCCGCCAGCGCTTCGGTCATCTCCACTCCGAGGCCGTGGAGGTGGAGGTAGTCCTGATAACGGTTCTCCTGGAAAAGACGGGCCGCTTCTTCGGCCGCCCGGGTGCCCATGGTGACCACGTGAAATGCGGCGTAGTCGGCCTCGCCGGATGCGGCGGACCGGAAGAAGTCGGCGATCGACAACCACGGGTCGGCGTCCTGGCGGGGGAAGGTGAAGCGCAGCCACTCCGAGGTGCGGGTTTCGTCCTTCCAGACGATCAGATCCTCGCCCTCGGAGTTGACCGCGAAATAGCCGTACGCCACCGCGGGCTGGAGCACCCCGGCCGTCCGCGCCTCGGCCAGGCGGATCCGCAGCTCGCCCCGGAGGCGGTCCTTGAACTCGGCGTCGGTCTCCTCGCGGGACTTGTCGGGCCGGTAGCCCCATTGGGCGCGGAAGAGGGCGGTCTCGTTGAGGTAGGCGGCGATGTCGTCGAGCGGAATGCCCCGCTCGATCCGGGTACCGAGGAAAGGAGGAACGAACACGGGGTTGTCGGTGGCCACCGAGGGCGCCCGGGCGGGCCGGTTCGGGTCGATCTCGACGTCGGCGCCGTCAGCTCCGGCTGCAGCCGCCCGGGCCGCCCGGGGGCGGGCTCCCTCGCGGCCTTCCAGCGCCCGGCCGAAATCGGGGTCGTCCACGCCGCTGCGCTTGAGCTCCATCAGCCGGTCCATGGTGTGGAGGCCCTCGAAGGCGTCCTTGCCGTAGAACAGCCGGCCCTGGTATTCGGAGCGCAGGTCTCGTTCGACGTAGGTCCGGGTCAGGGCGGCGCCGCCGAGGATGACGGGGATCCCGGAGAGGCCCCGGTCGTTCATCTCGAGGAGGTTCTCACGCATGATCAGGGTGCTCTTGACCAGCAGGCCGGACATGCCGATGGCATCGGCTCCCATGTCCCGGGCCGCATCGAGCAGATCGGCGAGCGGCACCTTGATCCCGAGGTTGCGGACTTCGTAGCCGTTGTTGGTGAAGATGATGTCCACCAGGTTCTTGCCGATGTCGTGGACGTCGCCTTTCACGGTGCCGAGGACGATGCGGCCCTTGCCGCCGACGTCCGTCTTTTCCATGTGCGGTTCCAGGTAGGCCACCGCAGCCTTCATGGTCTCCGCCGATTGGAGCACGAACGGCAGCTGCATCTGCCCGGAACCGAACAGGTCGCCGACCACCTTCATCCCGCCGAGCAGCGGGCCGTTGACGATGTCCAGGGCGGCCCACCGGTCCAGGAGGGCGGACTCCAGATCAGCCTCCAGCCCATCGCGATCCCCGTCGATGATGCGCTGGCTGAGGCGGCGCTCGACCGGCCAGTCGCTGCGGTCTTCGGTGACCAGGCTGGAGGCGGCCACCCCTTCGAAGATCCGGAGCAGCTCGGCCAGCGGATCGTAGCCTTTGGCCTGGTCCCGGCGGTCGTAGATCAGGTCGAGGCACACCTCGACCACGTGAGGGTCGATCTTGTGCAGCGGCATGATACGAGCGGCGTGGACGATGGCGGCGTCGAGCCCGGCCTCCTGGCACTCGTGGAGGAAGACCGAGTTGAGGGCGTGGCGGGCGGACGGGTTGAGGCCGAAGCTGACATTGGAGAGCCCGACGAGAGTGCCGACGCCGGGCAGCTCGGCCTTGATGCGCCGGATGCCCTCGATGGTCTCGATCCCGTCGCGGCGGCTCTCCTCCATCCCGGTCGTGATCGGCAGCACCAGGGGATCGAAGAGCAGATCCTCGGACGCCAGCCCGTAGCGATCGACGGCCAGGTCGTGGATGGCCCGGGCCGCCCGGACCTTCCACTCGGCCGTGCGGGCCTGGCCCTCGGTGTCGATGCAGGTGCAGACCACCGCCGCGCCGTACTCGCGGGCCATCGACAGGAAACGGTCCAGGCGGGTACCCGGCGCGTCGCCGTCCTCGAGGTTGACCGAGTTGAGGATCGGCTTGCCGGCGATCAGTTGCAGGCCGGTCTCGATGACGGGCGGCTCGGTGGAGTCGAGCATGATCGGCAGGGTGGCCTGGGTGGCGAAACGGCTCGCCACCTCCCGCATGTCGGCGACGCCGTCCTCGCCCGTGTAGTCGACGCACACGTCGAGGACGTGCGAACCGCTCTTGACTGGCCTCCCGGGCCATGGCCAGGCAGGTGTCCCAGTCGTCGGCCAGCATGGCCTCCCGGAACTTCTTCGACCCGTTGGCGTTGGTCCGTTCGCCGACGACCAGCAAGGACGGGGTCTGGTCGTAGGGGACGTGGCTGTAGATGGACGCCACACCCGGCTCCCAATCGGGCCGGCGGGCGAAGGGGGTGAGATGGCCGCAGGCCTCGACGACGGCCCGGAGGTGCTCCGGGGTGGTGCCGCAGCATCCGCCGACGATGCTGACGCCGTACTCGGTGATGAAGCGGGCGTGGTGCTCGGCCAGCTGCTCGGGCGTCAGGTCGTAGTGCATGCGGCCGTCGACGACCGAGGGCAGCCCGGCGTTGGGCAGCACCGAGATCGGGATCGGGCTGCGCTGGGAGAGGTACCGGAGGTGCTCGCTCATCTCGGCCGGGCCGGTGGCGCAGTTGAGGCCGATCGACGTCGGGGCGGAGCGCCGCCAGCGTGGTCAGGGCGGCCCCGATCTCGGTGCCGAGCAGCATGCGGCCGGTGGTTTCGATGGTGACCTGCACCTGCAGCGGGACCTGGCGGCCGGCGTCGGCCATGGCCCGGCGGCAGCCGATGATGGCGGCCTTGGCCTGGAGGAGGTCCTGGACCGTCTCGATGACGAACAGGTCGACCCCGCCCTCGAGCAGCCCGGCGGCGGCCTCCTGGTAGCCGTCGCGCTGGCCGGCGAAGGTGATCTGCCCGAGGGAGGCGATCTTGGTGCCCGGGCCGAGGGAACCCGCCACCCAGGGACCGCCGGCGGCCGTCCCGGGCGTCCCGACCGCGTCACGGGCGAGGCGCGCCGATGCGGCCGCCAGCTCGCGGGTCCGCGGGGCGAGCCCGTATTCGGCCAGCACCCAGGGGAGCGTCCCGAAGCTGTTGGTTTCGACCACGTCGCAGCCGACGTCGAGGAAGGACCGGTGCAGGTCGGCGATCACGTCCGGCCGGGTGTCCACCAGCATCTCGTTGCAGCCCTCGAGGGCCACGCCGCCGAAATCGTCGGGACCGAGGTGTCGCAACTGCAGGTTGGTCCCGACGGCTCCGTCGAAGATCACCACGCGCTCGCGCACCGCTTCCAGGTAGGAACCCATATCAATCCCGGAGGTGGTTGCAGCAGCCACTGATACAGGCTACAGGGGTGGTACCGCCGTCCCGGTGCTTCTGCGCCCGGGGCGGGTCGTCGCCAGCCCCCTCGCCGACTTTTGCCCCGCGGGCCTCATCTCTGGTGTCAAATGTACACCAGATGTATATAAGTCTCCAGAAGTGAAGAAAATTACCAAAGATCGAGCGGGCTGACTGGCCAAGCGCTCGGCAATCGCGACAGCCAGCCAGGCCCTGGGACCATCAGCACGCCGAAGATGTGCCGTCCTGCTGGCCGAAACCCCGAGCCGTACAGGGCCCCCCGTGGAGGTCAGGCCCAGCCCAACTCCTCGAGACGGGCATCGGAGATGCCGAAATGATGAGCCACCTCGTGGATGACCGTGGTGGTGACCAGATCCACCAACTCGGATTCCGTTTTCGACAGCTGGCTGATTGGTCCCTGAAATATGGTGATCCGGTCGGGCATCACGCCGGCGTAAGAAAGCGGCGAGCGCCGGGTGAGGTCGATTCCCTGATAGAGCCCGAGGAGGGTGCCCCGCCTGCCCGCGAGTTGCTCGGCGGTGGGCCAGTCCTCCACCACAACCACCACATTCTCCATCATGCGGCCGAGCGACTCGGGTATCTGATCGAGGGCATCGGCAACCAGCGCCTCGAAGGTGGACCGGTCGGTTTGCATCTCATCAGTCTGTCCGGGCCACTGTCCCGACCGGGTCACCGAGCCCCGGTGACGTCGGTCGTCGAGGGTCCGGTCGGCACCCAGGCTCCTATGATCGGAGGCCATGCACCTGACCCCCGAGGAGGGCCGGGTCGTCGGCAGCCTCATCGAGAAGCAGCTGACCACGCCGCAGCAGTATCCGTTGACCCTCAACTCACTGGTGCTGGCCTGCAATCAGTCTTCGAATCGTGACCCGGTCGTCTCCTACGACGAACAGACCGTGCAGACCGCGGTGACCAGCTTGCGCAACGCCGAGCTGATCGGGTTCGTTTATCCGTCCCACGGCCGTTCCGTCACGCGCTACCGGCACGCCCTGACCGAGCGCCTCGGGCTCGATGATCGGGAATTGGCGCTGCTGGCGGTGCTCTTGCTCCGCGGCCCGCAAACGGGTGGCGAATTGCGGGCGCGCACCGAGCGCATGGCGCGTTTCGACGGGATTGACGCCGTCGACGCCGACCTGGTGCGCCTGAGCGAGAAGGCCGAGCCGCTCGTCGTGCGCCATTCGCGCCGGCCCGGCCAGAAGGAGGAACGCTGGGCCCAGCTACTGAGCCCGCCGGCACCCTCGGAGAGAGGTGAGTACCTCGGCGCGGCGGCACCGGAGGCCGGTGCTCGGGACGTGGCGCCTTCTGCTGCCGCCGCGCCTTCCATTTCCGAAAGCGTCGGCGACGGGATCGCCGACGGAAGCAGTGAGGCCGGCCCTCCGCCGGCGGCAGGTTTCTCTACCGGCCTGTCCCCGGCGGACAGGCTGGAGTCGCTCGCCGACGAGGTCGCCACCCTTCGCGACGAGGTGGCGGCCTTGCAGGACGCCTTCGATCGGCTTCGCGACCAACTCGGCGGCTGACGCGGGCAGAGCCCCGGCTGCGAGAGGCCCCCGATGGTCGGGCCTTCTGGGCGCGTTCGGTAAGTTCGGGCGCGTTTAGTGTCGTCTAATCGCCAAAAGCGCGCCCAACGCACAGAACGCGCCCAGTGATTGGGCATCCTGCTGGCGTTTGGTGGAATTCGGGCGGGGTAGTCGGGCGGGGTGGTCGCCGCCCGAGACCCCCGGGGCGGTGGCGTTTCGCCGCCCCCGCGACCCCGGGTGCCGCCCGCCGATCACATCAGCCGGCGCCTACGCTGGCTCTATCGCCCCCGCTATGGCCGCCGTGACGTTTGCCACATCCCTCAGCTCCAGCCAGACCCAGGAGCTGCTCTTCCTCTTCGTGGTCTTGCCTTTCCTCGTCGCGGGCGTCGTTATCGCGTTCGTCCGCTGGCGCTGGTCGGGTAAACCGGCACCGGTACGCACGTCGACCATCCTGGCCGAGGGCGAGCCGGCCGAAGCCGAAGTGCTCTCGGTCAAGCCACTCGGCAGCTTTCTCGAAGTCCGCCCGATGGTGAAATTTGCCTTGCGGGTGCGGGCCGCGAGTGAGGAGCCCTTCGACCTGGAAGTCATCCAGTCGCTGCCACGCGGCGTCCTGCGGGAGTTCCGCACCGGCGATGTCATCGACGTTCGCCTCACCGCCGATCACTCGGCTGGAGCCGTCGTCTGGAATTAGCCACCGGTCGGGCGACCCGGCACCCCGCCCCCTGACCCAACCCGGCTGACCACCCCGCCGCCGAGGAAAACCCCCCGGGCGGCCCCCAACCCGGCGATAGGGTCGCCCCCTGTGCTCTCAGCCAAGGCCGTCACCTTCCGCCGCGGGACGAGGGTGATCCTGGACCGGATCAGCCTCTCGATTGGCCCCCGGACGCGCCTCGGCGTGGTCGGGCCAAATGGCGTGGGCAAGTCCACGCTGCTGCGCATCCTGGCCGACCTGGAGACGCCCGAGTCGGGCACCGTCGAACGATCTCCCGCCGATCTCCACGTCGGCTACCTGAGTCAGGAACCCGATGCGCGGAAAGGCGAGACCGTGCGCGCCTATCTGGCCCGGCGCACCGGCGTGGCCGCGGCAGGGGCCGACCTCGACCGCCTGACCGCCGCCCTGGCCGACGACCCGTCACAGGTCGACGCCTATTCCGAGGCCCTGGACCGCTATCTCGCTCTCGGCGGCGACGACTTCGATGCCCGGGTCGGGCTGGTGGCGGCGGACGTCGGCCTGCCGCCCGACCTGCACGAGGTCGCCGTGGCCAACCTGTCCGGCGGGGAGGCCGCCCGGGCCGGGCTGGCCGCCATACTCCTGGCCCGATTCGACGTCTTTCTGCTCGACGAACCGACCAACGACCTCGACTTCGCCGGCCTCGATCGACTCGAGAGCTTCCTCACCTCGACGCCGGGCGGGCTCGCCGTGGTCTCCCACGACCGGGCTTTTCTGGACCGGGTCGTCAACCGGATCGTCGAGATCGATGAGCACCGCCACACCGCCACGGAATATGCCGGCGCGTGGAGCGAGTACATCGAGCGCCGGGCCCTGGCCCGCAGCCAGCAATCCGAGGCCTACCAGGCGTGGGCGGCGGAACGGGCCCGGCTGCGTCAACGGATACGCACCCAGCGGTCGTGGTCCGAACGAGGCGTACGGTCGGCGACCAGGAAACCGAAGGACAACGACAAGGCTCAGCGCGGCTTCTTCGTCAACCGCACCGAGAAGCAAGCCGCCAAAGTGCGCCAGTCCGAAAAGGCCCTGGCCCGCATGGCCACGGTCGACAAGCCCTGGGAGGGGTGGGACCTCCACCTCGAGCTGACGCCGGCCAACCGCAGTGGGGACGTGGTGGCCCGCCTCGAGGGCGCGGTCATACGGCGGGGTCGGTTTCAGCTGGGCCCCGTCGATCTGGAGCTGTCGTGGGCGGACCGGGTTGCCATCACCGGTCCCAACGGTGGCGGCAAGTCGACCTTGCTGGCCGCCCTCTTTGGCGGACTGCCGCTCGACGACGGCCGGCAGTGGATGGGACCGAGCGTGGTCGTCGGTGAGCTGGATCAGCACCGGGCCGGCCTGGACGCCGGCCGGGATCTCCTCAGCGGCTTCACCGCGGCCACCGGCCTGCCGGCGGAGGCGGCCCGGTCGACGCTGGCCAAGTTCGGCCTGGCGGCCGGCCACGTGGCCCGCCGGCCGGCGGCCCTGTCACCGGGCGAACGGACCCGGGCCCTCCTGGCCGCCCTGATGGCCGGCGGCACCAACTGTCTGGTCTTCGACGAGCCAACCAACCATCTCGACCTGCCGGCGATCGAGGCGCTCGAAGCGGCCGTGGACCAGTTCGAGGGCACTCTGCTGGTGGTATCCCACGACCGCTGGCTGCTCGAGTCGCTGACGGTCAACCGCACGTGGGTGGTCGAAGGGGGGCGGGTGCACGAAAGCTCACAGGCGAGCCGCCCCGGATAGGCTCCCGCCCGACATGAAGATTTACACGCGAAAAGGCGACGACGGCACCACCGGCCTGCTCTTCGGCGGCCGGGTGGACAAAGACTCCGCCGTCATCCGCGCCAACGGCGCGGTCGACGAGGCCCAGGCCGCGCTCGGGGTGGCGCGTGCCGGCATCGAACCGGGGTCGGAGCTCGACGGGCTGCTGGTTCAGCTGGAACGGGACCTCTACGTGCTCATGGCCGAGCTGGCGACCGCCCCCGACAACCGGCGCAAGTTGCAGCCCGGAACCTCTCTCGTCACCGACGAGATGGTGGCCGCCCTGGAGCAGCAGATCGACGATCTGACCGGCCGGTTCCCGCCGCTCAAGGACTTTGTCGTTCCCGGGCACGACCAGGTGTCGGCTGCCCTCGACGTGGCCCGCACGGTGGTCCGCCGGGCCGAGCGCGACGCTCTGGCCGCGGCGCCCCCCGGCTCCCTCGTCGGGGCCTACCTCAACCGCCTGTCCGACCTGGTCTGGACCATGGCCCGGTGGCAGGAGCACGGAGAGTCGCTGCTCGCCCGCCGGGCCGCCCGGTGACGTCGATGACCACGCCCGCCACCCTCACCGCAACCACGCCGACCGTCGCCACGCCGACCGGCGCCGGCGGCCCCCCTCGATTCGAGGTGGTCACCCGCGTCCCCGACGACGCCGCCGTGCTCGGCGTCCCGGTGTTCGCCGACCTGTCCGTTCCGACCGGCGCCGGCGCCACCGTCGACCGGAGTTTCCTGGCCCAGCGCCGCTTCGAGGGGCAACCGGGCCAGGCCCAGGCCGTGCTGGCCGATGACGGCTCGACCGTCGTGGCCCTCGGCGTCGGCCCCCGCGATCGGATCGACGCCGATGCCCTGCGCCGGGCCGGCGCCGCCCTGGCCCGGCAGGCCGGCAACGCCAGCGTGGTGGCCACCACCCTGGCCACCGCGGCGTCCGCACCCGAACACGTGATCGCCGCGGTCGAGGGCATCGGCCTCGGTGCCTACCGCTTCGAGGGCGCCCGCCGGCCACCGCGCCCCGGCCGGCTCGAACGGGTCTTCGTAGTGGCCCCGCCAAGCCGCGGTAATCATCGCAACGGGCTCAACCGCCAGGTCGTCGAAGCCGCCGTCCGCCGCGGCCAGATCGACGTGGTGGCCACCTGGCGGGCCCGGGACTGGGTGAACCGTCCGCCCCGAGATCTCACGCCGACCGAGCTGGCCCGGGTGGCGACCGAAGCGGCCGGCGGCACCGCCGCGACCGTCGAGGTGTGGGACCGCGACCGTATCGAGGCCGAGCGGCTCGGCGGGCTGCTGGGGGTGGCCGCCGGGGCCTCCGAGCCGCCCCGGCTGCTGCGGCTCACCTATCAGTCGCCCAACCCGCAGGCCACCTTGGCCCTCGTCGGCAAGGGCATCACCTTCGACTCGGGCGGTCTTTCCCTGAAGCCGCCCAACGGCATGATGACCATGAAGAGTGATATGGGCGGCGCCGCGGCCGTCATCGCCGCCACCGTCGCCGCGGCCCAGCTCGAACTGCCGCTCCGGGTGACCGGCTGGGTGGCGGCCACGGAAAACATGCCAAGCGGCACCGCCATCCACCCCGGCGACGTGCTGGTGGCCCGCAACGGCACCAGCATCGAGGTCCTCAACACCGACGCCGAAGGCCGTCTGATCCTGGCCGACGCCCTCAGCCTGGCCGCGGAGGAGGAGCCCGACGCCATCGTCGACGTGGCCACGCTCACGGGAGCTCAGCGGGTCGCGCTGGGCGAAGGGGTGGCCGCCGTGATGGGCACCGACGAGGTGCTGGTGCGGCGTCTCATCGCCGCCGGCGCCGCGGCCGGGGAGCCGCTGTGGGAGCTGCCGCTGGTGGCTGCGTACCGCAAGCAACTCGACTCGGAGGTGGCCGACCTGCGCAACGTGACCACCAGGCCGTCGGCCGGTTCCATCATGGCCGCCCTCTTTCTCAAGGAGTTCAGCGGCGGGCGGCCGTGGGCCCACCTGGACATCGCCGCACCCAGCTGGGCCGACGGCGACGAGGGCTGGTTGACCAAGGGTGGCACCGGATGGGGAGCCCGGACCCTGATCGAGTTGCTGGCGGCCTGGACCGACTGATCTTCGGGCGGGCCCGGCCGAGGATCAGGACGCCTCGCTCACCGTCGACATGTTGAACCCGTCCACCCGCAGCGCCGGCATCGACGTCCGGGTGAAGTAGTCGGTCCATTCTCTCGGGAGGGCCCGCACGCTGCGGCCCGTCTCCATGATGCGGCCGAGCAGGTCGACGGGGCTCTCGTTGAACCGGAAGTTGTTGACCGCTCCGGTTACTTCGCCTCCCTCGACCAGGTAGACGCCGTCCCGGGTCAGACCGGTCAGCAGCAGGGTCTGCGGGTCGACCTCCCGGATGTACCAGAGGCAGGTGAGCAGCAACGCCCGGTCGCTGCTCGCCACCATGGCGTCCAGATCGGGACCGGACTCGGGCCCGTCCATGATGAGGTTGTCGATGTAGGGCGAGAGCGGCAGGTGGGTCAGCTCAGCCGAGAAACGGCTCTGCACCAGGGCCCGCAGTACCCCGTTGTCGATCCAGCGGGTCGGCTCGAGGGGCAGGCCGTTGTCGAAGACCGACTGGTCGGCGCCCGAGGCGTGGGCGATGACGAAGGGGGAACACTGGAGAAAGGGGGCGGCCGGGTCGCTGCGCAAGGTGACGGGTACATCCGTGAGCCGCGTGCCAACCCGGGTTTCTCCGCTGGGCCCGCTGAACACGGTCCGGCCGTCGTGGGCATCGCGGCCCCCCGCGGACCAGTACAGGTCGATCATCAGGTCGGCCACCGCGCTCGGCGGGAGGATGGTCTCGTACCGGCCAGGGGGCAGGCTGACGCGCCGGGCCGCCCAGCCGAGTCGCCGGCTCAGCTCTCCCGTCAACGATTCGACCGCCACGTCCCGAAAGTCGGCGGTGGCGACACCGGCCCACGCGCTGCGCTCGAAGTCGGCCGACTTGGCGTTCAACTCGAGATGCCCGGTGGGCTGGTCGTGCCGGGCCCGCAGCCCCGTCGAGGAGGCCAGATAGCTGGTCCGCATCTGGTGTTCGGCGTACCCGAACAGCAGCTCGCCGCCGGCCGCGGCCCGGGCGAACGCTTCCCCGAGCGCCGGCGCCACCGGCTCAAAGACCCGGATGGAGGTCTCGGCCGGGGGCTCGTCCCAGCCGGGGCTGGGGAAGGGAACGTCGACGAGGGGCCGCTGGTCCTCCGCTTTGGGCGCGGTCCGGGCGGTGTGCTCCGCCGCGCCCACCAGCCGCTCCAGCGACTCCCCGGTGATCCCGCTCTCCGACACCACTCCGACCGCCCCACCGATCACGGCGATGACGGTGACCTGGTTGCGGGACGTCACCCCGTTGGTGGTGAGGGTGTTGTTGGCCCAGCGCAGGTTGGCGTCGCTGATCTCGTCGCCGATGACCACACAGCCGTCCGCCTGCGACAGCTCCAGCGCCCGTTCCACCAGGTCCTGGGGCCGCAGCCGGGTCACCGTCCGCTCTCCTGGGTCGTGTTGAGAATGTGCACCTGGCGGAACAAGGCCGACGGGCAGCCGTGACTGACGGGGGCGACCTGTCCGGGCTGGCCCTTTCCGCAGTTGAAGGCCCCGCCCAGCACGTAGGTCTGCGGGCCGCCGGCCGCCTCCATAGAGCCCCAGAATTCGGTCGTCGATCCCTGATAGGCGACGTCGCGCAGCTGCCCGCCCAGACGGCCGTGGTGGATCCGGAAGAAGCGCTGCCCGGTGAACTGGAAGTTGTACCGCTGCATGTCGATGGACCAGCTCTTGTCGCCGACGACGTAGATGCCGTTGGTGACCGAGCTGATCAACTCCTCGGTGCTCGGGCCGGCCGGCGTCGGCGCCAGGGACACGTTCGCCATCCGCTGAATCGGGACGTGGCCGCTCGAGTCGGCGAAGGCGCACCCGTTGGATCGGGGATAGCCCTGACGGGCGGCCATCCGCCGGTCCAGCTGGTAGCCCACGAGAATGCCGTCGCGAATCAGATCCCAGGACTGGGCGGCGACACCCTCGTCATCCCAGCCCACCGAGGCCAGGCCGTGCTCGACCGTTCGGTCGGCGACGATATGCATGAAGGGAGCGCCGTAGCGGAGGGTGCCCAGCCGGTCGATGGTGGCAAATGACGTCCCCGCATACGCAGCCTCATACCCGAGGGCCCGGTCGAGCTCGGTGGCATGACCGATCGACTCGTGGATGGTGAGCCAGAGGTTGGAGGGATCGATGACGACGTCGTAATCGCCCGGCTCCACCGCAGGGGCGGCCATCTTCTCGGCCAGCAGGCCGGGCAGGGCCGCCAGCTCGGCCTCCCAGTCCCACCCTTCGCCGGTCAGGTACTCCCAGCCCCGCCCGGTCGGCGGGGCGAGGGTACGCATGGTGTCGAACTCACCGGTCTCGCCATTGATCGCCACCGCGGTGGCCACGGGGTGGACCCGGACCCGCTCCTGCACCGTGGTGGTGCCGGCCAGGTCGGCATAGAACTTGTTTTCCTGCACGGCCAGGACGGCCGCGTCGGCGTGGTCGACGCCCGGCTGGTCGAGCAGTCGGGAGGTCCACTCCAGCAGCAGACCGGCCCGCTCGGCCGCCGGGACGTCAAAGGGATTGACCTGGAACGACGACACCCAGCTGGCATCCGGATACACCGGCTCGGCCGCCAGCTCGATGCGCTCCGTGCGCAACGACGCCGAGGTGCGGGCCACGTCGAGGGCGGCGTCGGCCGCCCGGGCGGCGGCGTCGCTCGACAGGTCGGAGGTGGCGGCGAAGCCCCAGGTGCCGTCGTGGAGGACGCGCACGGCGAGGCCGATGTCGTCCCGCTCGGCGGCGCCCTCGAGCTGCCGGTCGCGAACCCGGGCGTCGGTCTCGCGGATCCGCTCGACCCGCATGTCGGCGTGGCTGGCGCCGCCGCGCCGGGCCTCATCGAGGGCGGCGCCGGCCAGGTCGTGAAGGGGTAGGGCCAGGAAGGTGGGGTCGACCTGGCGCGTGGGGTTGGGCACGGAAAGGCACGCTAGCGGGGAGGTAGGACCGTCTAGCGCGGTCCGGCGGCCAGGGCCACGGCGGCGTCCACCAGCGCCAGGTGGACCCCGGTGCACGGGAGGTTGCCCATGAGCTCCCCCGAGAGGGGATCGACCGCTTCGCCCAGCAGACCCAGATGGCCCCCGGCGCCGATCACCGCCTCCATGGCGCCGTGGGCTTCCTCCCAGCGATCCAGGCGGGCCAGGGCCCGGACCGCCCACAGCGAGGCCAGCAGATCCGGGTTGTCGGGACCGGCCCGGCCGTCGTCGACCTCCGGGCCGTGGCGGTACAGGAACCCTCCGGATCCGAGCTGCTCGAGGGTCCGGTCCACCGTGGCGGTGACGATCGGGTGGGCGAGGGGCCAGGGGCCGCGCCAGGCGATCCGCAGGAGGGCGGCGTCGGGTTGGTCACCGCGCCCCGGCGCTCCGTCCCGGCGCAGACCGCCATCCGCGGCGACGCCCTCGGTCTCCAGCCAGGTCAGGATCCGGCGGGCTTCCTGATGCCAGGCCGCGGCCTGGAGGTCGAGCGGATTGGCGGACCGGCCCAGGCGGGCCATCCGGTCCAGGGCCGACCAGACCTGGACCCGCGAAGCCACCAAAAGCGCAGGTGGGCCCGCCGAAGCCCACACCCCGGTATCGGGGTCGCCCCAATAATCCCCAGCCCAGTCGACGGCGGCGGCCAACGCCGGCCAGGCGCCTGCTAGCGGAGATAGTCCAGGGAGCGGGGCCAGCCCCCCGGCCCCGTCGGGCCCGCTGGTGCTGGCGCCGTAGGCGGCGACCACGTCTCCGAAAAGATCCAGGTCCACCAGCCCCGACGGCCGGCCGATCAGCACCGGACCGGATCGCCTCCATCCGGCCAGCCCGAGTTCCTCGACCTCCGGCACCGGCTGGCCGTCGGCGGCGAGAGAGGCGGGCCACGGCAGGGGAGTGGCCCGCGCCATTTGGCTCAGCCAGCCCTCTGCCCCTTCGGCGTCCTCGGGAAAGCCGGCGTTCGCCCAGGTGGTCGCGGCGGCTGCGGCATCGCGCAGCAGCACCCAGCGATCGTCGCTGCCGCGTTCGCTCCCGGTCCGGCGGGGCAGGGAGGTGGTGCCGGCCGCCGTGGGAACTCCGCCCGGACCGCACAACGAGCGGACGGCCAGCAGGCTCCGCTCCACCGCAGCGCGGTAGGGCCCGTCGTAGACCAGGGGGACCAGCCAGCTCCGCCAGGCTGCTTCCGTCGTGGCCGCGGCCTGTTGGGCCGAGTCGGCCGATTGGGGCCGCAGCAGACCGGGGCGCTCCAGGGTGACCACCGCGACCTCCCCCGCCTCGAGGCGGCGCACGCCCCGCCAGCGGGGGGCGTCGCGTCCGAGCGGTTCGAAGTGGAGCGGAAAGCCCGTCCGGACCACGAGGCCATCCATGACCAGCCCGCCGTCGAAGGCGGACACCTCCTGGGCCGGGCCCCACGCCCCCGCCGGGATCACCTCCACCTCCACCTCGACCGGTCCGGCCGGCGCCCGGAGGATCCGGAGCAGCTGGCCCGTGCCGGCCAGGCCGGACTCCGGCCAGGGGAGCACGTCGATGATCGAGAGCCGGGCGCCCGAGCCGTCGCCGAGCACCGTCTCGAGGACGTTCGATCCCGGCCGGTACCCCTGACGGGAAGGTGGGAGCCGCCGGCCGGCGTCGCTACCAGCCCGCACCGGGCCAACCCGGACGGCGCCGCCCGCGGGATCCAGCAGGGACCAGCACGCCGGCGACCCGGAGAGGTCATCCGGGCAATACCAGTCGATGGTCCCGTCCGCGCTCACCAGCGCGCCCCGAATCCCGTCTCCGATCCAGCCGCGCTCGCCGAGAGGCACGCGGCTGGCGGCGGTGATCAACGGTGCCGGTTTCGGCTAGTCAGCGAACTCGGTGCGCGGGCTCGGGCCCGGCGCAGTTTGGGGCGTGCCCATCAGGCGCCGACCTCGACGATCTCGACCTCCAGCGGACCGCTCGGCGCCTCGTAGGTCACCGTGTCGCCGGCCTTCTTGCCGACCAGCGCCTGGCCGAGCGGGGAGTTCGGCGAGACGACCGCCACGCCTTCGCGCCGTTCCTCGATGGACCCGATGAGGTAGCGCTCGACGTCTTCATCGCCGGCGTACCGCAGCGCGACGATGGTGCCCGTGCCGACCTCGCCGTTGGCGGTGAGGCCATGGTCGACGATCACCACGTCGGCGAGCATCGCCTCGAGCTGGCGGATGCGGGCTTCCATTTTCCCCTGAGCATCCTTGGCCGCGTGATAATCGCCGTTCTCGGACAGGTCGCCCAGGGCCCGGGCGGCTTCGATGGCGCGAGCGATGTCGATGCGGCCGCGGGTGCGCAGGTCTTCGAGCTCGGCGTGCAGCCGGTCGAAGGCATCCTGGGAGAGCTCCGTCGCAGTCATGCCGCCAGGGTAGTGGGCTGCCTGCGAACTCGACGACGGAAACTCGCGACGTGGTTAGGGCTTGCGACCAGGACTTTGACCAGCGAGTGTCCCCCGTCGAGCTCTGGCCTGCCCACCAGTGGCGGTTGACGGGACAGCGGCCATCAGCGAGAATGTGCGGATCGTGTCTCGCCTTCCCGCGCCCATCCCATCAGCCGGAATCGTAATTATCGTGTAGCGCATCGGACATCCGCCGATGCGCCCTGCCGACCGTCCCCGCCGGGACGGTCGTTTTGTGTCCCGAACCCGCCACCCCGAACCCAACCCAGCCAGGAGACCTGAGAAGTGGAATCGTTCAAGATCGCCGTGATCCCGGGAGACGGCATCGGCATCGAGGTCGTCACCGAGGCGCTCAAGGTGGCGCGGGCTGCGGGCGCCAGGCTCGAGACCAACGACTACGACCTCGGCGGGCGCCGTTACCTGACCACCGGCGAGGTCCTGCCCGACAGCGTGCTGGAGGAGCTGCGGACCTTCGATGCCATCCTGCTCGGCGCCGTCGGCACCCCTGACGTACCTCCGGGTGTGCTCGAACGGGGTCTTCTCCTGCGGCTGCGCTTCGAGCTGGACCTCTACATCAACCTCCGGCCTTTCGTCGCCGGGGCCAGCGTCGGTGCCGGGGTGCCGATTGACTTTGCTGTCATCCGGGAAAATACCGAGGGGGCTTACGCTGGTGAGGGTGGATTCCTGCGCAAAGGCACCCTGGCCGAAGTCGCCACCCAGGGGTCGGTCAACACCAGGTTCGGGGTGGAACGCTGCGTCCGATATGCCTTCGACCTGGCCCGGTCGCGGCCGCGGCAGCACCTGACGCTGGTGCACAAGACCAATGTTCTGACCTTCTCCGGCGACCTCTGGCAGCGGACCTTCGATCAGGTGGCGCTGGAGTATCCCGATGTCGAGACGGCGTATAACCACGTCGACGCGGCCTGCATCTACTGCGTCGAGTCGCCGCAGCGCTACGACGTGGTGGTCACCGACAATCTGTTCGGCGACATTCTGACCGACCTCGCCGGCGCCATTGCGGGGGGTATCGGCCGGGCCGCTTCCGGCAATCTCAATCCGGACCGAACCGGGCCGTCCTTGTTCGAGCCGGTGCACGGCTCGGCGCCGGACATCGCGGGTACCGGCCGGGCCAATCCTACTGCAGCCATCATCTCTGCGGCCATGATGCTCGACTTCCTGGGCGACGCCGGCGCCGCGTCGCGCATCAGCCGGGCCGTGGCTGCCTTCCATTCCGACGACCAGTTGTCGACGAGCCAGATCGGCGACGCCATCGCCGGCCACGTCGTGGCAGAAAGGGTGTAGTTCCATGCCGATCACCAAGACCGACAAGATCTGGATGGATGGAGAGCTGGTCGATTGGGACGAGGCCCGGATCCACGTTTTGACCCATACCCTCCACTACGGGTGCGGCGTGTTCGAGGGAATCCGCGCCTACCCGACCGAGGGCGGGCCGGCGGTGTTCCGGCTGACCGACCACATCAAGCGGCTGTTTGACTCCGCCAAGATCTTCCAGATCGACATCCCGTTCACTCCGGAACAGATCGTCGAGGCGACCAAGACCACGGTTCGGGTCAACGGCCTGCCCGAGTGCTACATCCGGCCCATCGTCTACCTCGGCTACGGCGAGATGGGGCTCAACCCGCTGCCGAGCCCGGTGCAGGTGTCGATCGCAGTGTGGCCCTGGGGCGCCTACCTCGGCGCCGACAGCCTCACCAACGGCATACGGGCCAAGATCAGCTCGTGGCGCCGGCATGATCCCAATGCCATGCCACCGGCCGCCAAGGGCACGGGCATGTACATCAACTCCTCGATGGCCAAAATCGAGGCCCTCAAGGCCGGCTACGACGAGGCCATCCTGCTCTCGCCGCAGGGCTATGTAAGCGAATGCACCGGTGAAAATATCTTCGTGGTGCGCGGCGGCCGCATCATCACTCCTCCCATCTCGGCCGGCGCCCTGGAGGGCATCACGCAGAGCTCGATCATGACCATCGCCCACGACCTCGGCTTTGACGCCGTCTTTGACAACATCCTGCGTTCCGACCTGTACACCGCCGACGAGGCGTTCCTGAGCGGGACCGCGGCCGAAGTGGTTCCCATCAACTCGGTCGACGACCGGGTGGTCGGCGACGGCCGGCCCGGGCCCATCACCCGCCAGCTCCAGGAGGTCTATCAGGCGGCGGTACGGGGCCAGGTCGACCGCTACAAGGATTGGGTGGAACATGCCCGCTGACCGCGAACCTCACCCTCACACTCATGGCCCGACCGCCCACGCCCACGGCCTGCCCCCGGAAATGCCCGACGCGGTCGATATCTACGACACCACCCTCCGCGACGGCAGCCAGCAGGAGGGCCTGTCGCTGACGGTGGAGGACAAGCTCCGTGTCGCCGAACAGCTCGACCACCTCGGGGTGCAGTACATCGAAGGCGGCTGGCCGGGAGCCAACCCCAAGGACGAGGAGTTCTTCCGGCGGGCCGCGGCCGGCGACCTCCGGCTGGAGACCGCCACGCTGGTGGCGTTCGGCTCGACCCGCAAAGCTGGTGGCCGGGCCGAGACCGACCCCGTGCTCGCCAACCTTCTCGCCGCCGAGACGCCGGTGGTGTGCCTGGTCGCCAAGTCCGCCGCCTGGCATGTCACCGAGACGCTGCGCACCACGTTAAACGAGGCCGTCGACATGGTCGCCGACTCCGTCGCCTACCTGGTGTCCGAAGGCCGGCGGGTCTTCCTCGATGCCGAGCATTTCTTCGACGGCTACCGCGAGAATGCGGGCTTCAGCACCGACGTGTTGCTGGCCGCCGCCGGCGCCGGGGCCGAGGTGCTGGTGCTGTGCGACACCAACGGCGGCAGCCTGCCGTTTGAGGTGGAGCGGGTGATCGGTGACGTTCGCGACCGGGTCGACGTCGCCCTCGGCTGCCACTTCCACAATGACTCCGGCTGCGCGGTCGCCAACTCGCTCCAGGCCGTCCGGATGGGCGTGACGCAGGTGCAGGGGTGCGTCAACGGCTACGGCGAGCGGACCGGGAACGCCGACCTGACCGCAGCGGTGCCCGACCTGACCCTGAAGATGGGGGTTCGGACCATTGGCACCGAGCGGCTGGGGCGCCTCACCGCCGTCTCGCATCACATCGCCGAGGTGGTCAATATCGCCCCCGACCCCCACCAGCCATTTGTGGGCGTGTCGGCCTTCGCCCACAAGGCCGGGTTGCACACCAGCGCCATCGCCCGCTCCCGCGCCGCCTACGAGCACGTCGACCCCGAGGGGGTCGGCAACGGCACCCGCTTCGTGGTCAGCGAGATGGCGGGCCGCTCCACGGTGGCCCTCAAGGCCGAGCAGCTCGGCCTGGGCCTCGACGACGGGGAGCTCGGCGACATCGTCGAGCGGCTCAAGGACCTCGAGCACCGGGGCTTCCACTTCGAGGTGGCGGACGGGTCCCTGGAACTGCTGATGCGCTCGGCGGGCGGGTGGAAGCAGCCGTTCTTCTCGCTCGAGTCGCACCGGGTGATCACCGAGCTCCGTGAGGACGGCGCCTTCGTGACCGAGGCGACCGTCAAGGTGATCGTCGGCGACGACCGGGTGATCGCCACCGCCGAGGGCAACGGTCCGGTCAACGCCCTTGACGGCGCCCTCCGCAAGGCCATCGGTCCGGTGTATCCCGAGCTGGCCCACATCCATCTGACCGACTTCAAGGTCCGGGTCCTGGACACCAGTCACGGCACCGCCGCGGTCACCCGGGTGCTGATCGACACGACCGACGGGGACCGGACCTGGACCACCATCGGCGTCTCCGAGAATGTCATCGAAGCGTCCTGGGCCGCCCTGGAGGACTCCATCGTGTTCGCCCTGCTCCACGTTGACCGCTCGGCCGGGTCGGCCGGGTCGGACGGGGCGCCGGTGCCCGCGCCACCGGCCGGGAAGGGTGCCCGGTGACCCAGCCTCCGCACGTCCCCCTGCAGGAGACCGACCGGGTCCGGCCCTCGTCGCTGCTGCCCCCGCCGGCGGCGTGGTACCTGGACCGCCCGGCCGAGCTCCAGGACCTCGCCCCGCCGGAGGGACGGCGGTTCGGTGCGACCGGCCCGGACCAGGGGTATGGCCTCCTCCTGGCCCGCCGGCTGGAGCACCGTCTCGAGCTGGAGCCGGGCGGGGATCGCGAGGACGTGGTGACCGGCTGCTTTGTGTGTGGTGGGCGGCGGGCGTCGTCGTTTGGGCGGGCACCGGTCGTCTACGACATGCAATGGGCCTACACGCTCTGGGGCTACCTGGGCGGGGCTCCCGACGACCTGGTGGCCTGGCGCTCACCTCTGTTCCGGGGTGCGGCGGAGGACTACTGGGTACAGCGGCGCATCGCCGACGCCGTCCGCCCGGAGACCCTGCGGTTGACCCCGGCCCAGGTACGGGAGCAGCTCGACTCATGGCAGGACCTGCTCATCGTCTGAAGCCGGGTCGGGCCGGGCCGGGGCCTACTCGCGCTACTCGCCGACTCGCCGACTCGCCGCCTGGCCCGTCGACCCCGGACCGGTCAGGCGCCGGCGCTCTGGAGAAACGGGCCCAGACTCTCGAGGTCCTCGGGCCTGGCCACGTGGGCTCGTTCCGATCCTGGGACCGTGCGCTTGACCATCCCTGACAACTCGCTCCCCGGTCCGAGTTCCAGGAAATGGGTGATGCCCAGCCCGGAGAGAGTGAGCAGCGACTCCCGCCACCGAACCGGCGACACCAGTTGAGCGGACAGCAGGTCGGCCCATCCGTCGCGGTGCACCCCGGCATCCACGTTGACGACCACATCGACGTCGGCCGGTCCGAACGCCGGCGGCGGCCAGGGCGGCGTCGAGGGGACCCTGGGCGGGGGCCATGAGCGGCGAGTGGAAGGCCCCGCCGACGGCCAGCGGCACCACCCGGGTGGCACCCAGCTCCGTCGCCGCCGCCCCGGCCGCGGCGACTCCTTCGACGGTCCCGGCGATCACGAACTGACCCGGGCGCGTTGTCGTTGGCCGGCCAGGCCCCTTCGGTCGACTGGCACGCCTGGGCCACCAGTTCCGGGTCAAGGCCGAGCACCGCGGCCATGGTGCCGGGCTCGGCGTCGGCGGCCACCTGCATGGCTTCCCCTCTCGCCGCCACCAGTCGAGCGCCCTCCTCGGGGCGGAGCGCACCGGCGGCGACCAGGGCGGTGTACTCGCCCAGGCTGTGACCCGCCACGGCCCCCCGGCCCGCCCGCCCGGCCTCCAGCGCGGCCGCCAGCCCGGCCTGCCGGGCGGCCGCCAGGATGACCAGGCTGAGACCGAAGGCGGCCAGCTGGGCGTTCCGGGTGGCTTTGAGGGTGTCGGCGTCGGCGGTGGTCAACAAGCCCGCCAGGTCCCGGCCGGTGGCGTCGGCCAGGCGCTCCACCACTTCCCACGCCGGCTGGTCCCGCCAGGGGACGCCCATGCGGGGTCGCTGCGAGCCTTGGCCGGGAAAGAGCAGGGCGAGCACGGCGCCCGACCCTATTCGCTCCCGCCGGCCCCGGGCACGATCCCCCAACCGCCCATGACCCCCGATACCCGCCGCCGGGCATCTGGCCGCCCATCTGGGCGCGTTCGCTGAACCTGGGGCGAACCACCCCGGGCCGCCCTCGAAGGATTTCTGCTGGGAAAAGCGTGGCCTCAGTGCCAAAGGCGCCCACCCACCCGCCGCCGGCGCCGGTCCGCCGCGACCGGCTCCAATCTGGGCGCGTTCGGTGAACTTGGGCGCGGTTAAGGTCGAAAAACGACCAAAAGCGCGCCCACAGCACCAAACGCGCCCAGACGTCCGGACCGCCCAGCCAGCGACAGCACTGGCCCGCCGCTCCGGGCCGCGGCGGGCGGGCTATGGCCGCGCTGCGCCGTGCCCGCCCCGTCCCGCGCCCGCCCCCCGCCCCTCGAGCCCCGCGACCCCGGTCGGCCGCCGCGGCGACCTGCCCCGGCACCCAATCGCCATTTCTTGGACATCCAACCAATTCCCGGGCGAGGTGCCATGATGGTGGCATGCAGCCGATGACCCTCACCGAAGAGCAGCGGGCCTTCCGGGCGGCGGTGCGCCAACTGGCGGAGGCGCGCTTTGCCCCCCGCGCCGCCGAGATCGACGCGACCGGCGAGTTCCCCTGGGACAACTTCAAGGACTGTGTGGCGATGGAGCTGCCGGGTCTGTCCGTCCCCACCGAATACGGGGGCAGCGGGGCGGACAACGTGACCCGGGCCATCATGGTCGAGGAGCTCGCCCGGGTCTGCGCCTCGACCAGCCTGATGATGGCGATCAACGGCCTGGCCACCACCCCGATCGTCAACTGGGGGTCGGAGGAGCTCAAGGCTCAATACCTCCCCAGGGTGGCGAGCGGCGAGTGGCAGGCCAGCTACTGCCTCTCGGAAGCCGACGCCGGCAGCGACGCCGCCGCCATGACGGCCCGGGCCGAACGCGACGGTGACTCGTATGTCCTCAACGGCACCAAGTACTGGATCACCAATGCCGGAATCTCCGACATTTACGTGGTCTTCGCCAAGACCAACCCCGCCGCGGAGCGCGCGGGGTGTCGTGCTTTCTGGTCGAGCGTGACCACGGTCTGCGTATCGCCAAGCTGGAACGGAAGCTGGGCATGCACGGCAGCCCCACCGGCGAGGTTGTGCTCGAGGACGTACGGATTCCAGCCGCCAATCTGATCGGCCAGGAGGGGCAGGGGTTCGCCATCGCCATGCACACCCTCGACCGCAGCCGTCCGGCCATCGCCGCCCAGGCGGTCGGCATCGCCCAGGGCGCCCTGGACTACGCCGTTGGCTATGTCAAGGAGCGCAAGGCCTTCGGCCACCCCATCGCCGAGTTCCAGGGACTGCAGTTCATGCTGGCGGATATGGCGATGAAGATCGAGGCGGCGCGCGGTCTCACCTATCGAGCCTGCGCCCTGATCGATCAGGGTGACCCCGATGGCGAGCTCAACTCGGCCGGCGCCATGGCGAAGGCCTTCGCCAGCGATATCGCCATGGAGGTGACGACCGACGGGGTGCAGCTCCTCGGCGGAAACGGCTACACCATGGACTTCCCCGTCGAACGGTTCATGCGCGACGCCAAGATCACCCAGATCTACGAAGGCACCAACCAGATCCAGCGGGTCGTGATCGCCAGAAACCTCCTCAAATAGCGCCAACGGGCGGCCGTCTGACGCCACGGCCAGTCCCACAAAAGGACACAATCTGCGGTCCTCAGGTGAAGACCAGGTACAGGCCGTCGATGATGAGGAAGAAGCCCAGGATCAGGCAGCCGACGATGATCACCTGATCGGTGTGGCTGTCCATCCAGACCCGGTAGCGAGCAAGGAGGGCATTGCTCTTTTCGGGCCAGAACCCGGCGTATACCTCGAGGAAAAGGTACGAAGAGGTAGCCAGGACGCAGAACAAGAACAAGAGGAGCCCGCTCGCGAAGTTGGATACGTGGAGCTCGACCACGGTCGCTGCTCCGGCCGCGATCAGCCCCCACGGCTGGAGCAGCGGGGCAATCCCCATGGCGTACCACGGCGACATCCGGTCCACGCTGGCCTGCCACTTGGGCGGTTTCTTCGGCTTCTTGGGACGGCCCATTCGCCGGCGCTGGCGCACGGCGATGCCGACCAGAGCCACGCCGATGGCGATCTTGGCGGCGAGAGCAGCCAGCGAGGGCGCCGTTTGCGGCTTCGGTGGCTCGTCGCCCGTGATCAGAACGGTGACCGTCACCACGATGGCCAAGGAGACCAGCCAGCCGAAGATGAACGCCGCGCCCTTTCTTACTCCGCCCGTCGACGGCAGGATCACGAAGTAGGCCGCAAGCGGCAGCGGGTCGAGGCTAATCGCCAGGCCGATGAGGAGGAGGTCCAGAACCACCACGGCTGCGCCCTACCGCCCGGGCCCGGGCCCGGCGGCCGCGGGTTGGTCGGAATGCCGGCTTTCCTGGGCCGGTGGGGAGGAACCCGCGAGCAGGGCGATCCCACCGATAGCGATCAGCAGGCCCAGATAGGCGGAGGCGGCGTGGACGCCCCCGTTGCTCGCCAGGCGCTCTCCGTAGACGGTGACGCCGAGGATCACGCTCGAGAAGAGGGTGACCGAGTTGGCGGATGCAATCGCCGGCGCCAGCACCCCGCTCTTCAAGGCCGATTGCTGGAGGGCGAAGCCCACGATGGCCGAGAGGATGAGGACGTACACCGACCAGCTAGCCAGCAGCCCGAGCACGCCGCCGCCGATCTCGGTCACAAACGTCTTCGTCACCGCCGCCTGCAACCCGAAGGCCAGTCCGGCCGCCACCCCGAAGGTCAGGGCCCTGGTCGCGCCGGCCGTATGGCGGCCCAGACGGGTGAGCGCGGCCACCAGGGTGAGGGTAATCAAGCAGGCGGCCCACCAGGCCGCGGCAGCCGGTTGCGCGGTTCCGCCTTGCGGCTGCCCGGCGGAGAGGAACAGGACGATGCCAACAAGGGTCAACGCCGCCCCGCCGACCTCCCTCCGGCCGACGTGCTGGCCGGTGAGCCAGACCCCGAGCGGTAGGACCAGAACCAGGCTGAGCGAGGTGATGGACTGCACCACCACCAGCGAGCCGCGATCCAGGGCGGCGGCTTGCAGGATCCAGCCGAGGGCCTGGACTATCCCCCCTGCCAGCCAGATCGGCTGGTGGAGAATCTGCACGAGGAATCGGGCATCGTCCTCGCCCGCCTCGGTGGCCAGGGCGCCCCGCTGCTGGAGCACCGTTCCGACGGCGAACGCGACGGCTGCGGCGATGGCCAGGCCCTCACCCATTGGCGCGCTCCCTCTGCCGAGAATTCGTCAGGACGACAGCATGGCATCCCGACCCAGGCCGGTAGTGGGAGGGCGCCGCCGAGGGACTCTAGTGCCCGTCGGGCCCAGGACCCGTCCGGCTCGATGCCCGACCCGAACCCGCCGGGCGGATCGGATCAGGTCCGTCCTGGCCGCCTAGTGGGCTGCCTGCGAACTCGACGCCGGAAACTCGCGACCAGCTGTCGTCATGCGACCAGGCATTCTGATGGCCGAGTTTCCGGCGTCGAGTTTCTGGCCGGCCCACTAGCCGTCGAGGCCGAGCACTCTGAGGGCGTTGGAACGAAGGAACTTCGGCCAAACCTCGTCCTTGAACGGAACGTTCGGCAGCTCGGTCATGATCCGCTCGAGTGACAGTCCCATGGGAAAATACCCGGCGTAGATGACCTTGTCCGCCCCCCTGGTGTTGGCGTAGTCGATCACCGCTTTCGGGTAGTACCTGGGAGCAAACGCGCTCGTGGAGAAGTGGAGTCCTGGCCATTTGAGCATCAGCTTGACGGCGAGATCGGCCCATGGTTCACACCCGTGCCGGGTGACGAATATCAGTTCCGGAAAGTCGTACATGACCTCGTCGATCAACTCGACATGTTGCACCGCGAACTTGAGGCGCGGACCGGGGACTCCGGCCGTGCAGAAGATGGGAATGCCGAGCTCGACGCACTTGGCGTAGATCGGGTACATCTTCTTGTCGTTGATGGCGACTTGCGGGAAGGTTCCAGCCGGGAAGGCGTCGATCGCCCGGACCCCGTGCGTCTCGTAGAGCCTGACCAGCCTCCGGATGGCCTCCATACCGCCGTTGGGGTCGCAGCCGGTGCAGGGAATGAAGCGATCCGGGTAACGCTTCAGGGCCTCCTCGCCCACCCCGGTTTCCGATCCCACCCCGATCAGGCCTCGCTCGACACCCCAGCGATCCATCTCCCCGAGCGTCACCGCGACCGGATCCTCGGTGTCGAGATGCTTTTCGGGCACATCTTTGAACATGTACTCGACCGGAAACCTGAACTCTTCCCTGGACTGGGCGTCCTTGGTCTGTCGGGTGATGAACTCGTACGACTGCTTCATGTCGCGATGGGGGAAGCCGATCAGGGTGTCGATGATCCCGATTCCCGCTGGAAAGGCCATGTCAGCCTCCTTCCGTCTGCGACCGCCTGGCCGTCCGTGACAGCCTGGTGCCGGTCAAGGGCTGGTACGTTTTAGATTTGGACTCTAATCTGTTGTCGGTGTCTCCGGCGAATCGGCTGGCTGACGCGGCCCACTGCGACCACGGTGGGCGGCGAAGTCGACCGGCTCGTCTGGTAGACCGTGGTCCGACGGAAGGAGGCAGTGATCAATCCGGCCCTGGAACAAGGCGCTCCGCATCCCGCCACCATGACGCCGCGCCAGCGGGATCGGCGCAATCGCCTCATCGACGCCGCCCTCGCCATGCTCGCCACGGACGATTACGAGCGGATTCAGGTGAAGGATGTGGCCGACAGCGCGGGCGTCTCCCTGGGCACGCTGTACAACTACTTCTACTCCAAGGAACGTCTCTTTGCCGAGGCTCTGGTCCGTTGGGCCGACAGCTTGCCGACCAATATCCGGCAGCGACCGCTCCGCCACGCCGAGCCGGCCGACCAGTTAAAGGAGGCCGTGCATCGGGCCCTCCGGGCTTTCGAACGACGCCCGCAAATGGCTCGACTGGTGCATGTGCTGGAGATGTCGCCCGACGCCTTTGCCGGCGAGCTGCTGCACCGGATGGACCTGGCGACCGCCGACGCCTACATGCAGGCCCTTTCCGCCGTCGATCCGACCGTGGCCCGGAAAGCGCTCAATCTGATCAACGCCGTCTTCAGCGTGCAGTTACGGGAGTGGTCGCGCGGCCGGATCACGATGCGAGAGCTGCACGACCGTCTGGACGAGTCCATCACCTTCATCGAACCGCTCTTCTGAGGTCCGCGCCCAGCCCTGCCGCCCATCCCTGCCGGCCAGCGGCCCTCGATCGGGACCGAGCTCGCTTGACAGTAATAGATCCGAAGTCTAGATTTTGGCGGCAGCGGTGATCGGAGGCGAACCATGAGCGCAACGGATCTGGATTTTCGCATCTTTGACTGTGACAACCACTACTACGAGGCGCCGGATGCGTTTACCCGGCACCTCGATCCGGCGTTCAGGAAGCGGGGCATGCAGTGGGCCGAGATAGATGGCCGGAAGCGCCTGCTGGTCGGAGGGAGGCTCAACCGGTTCATCCCGAACCCGACGTGGGATCCAATCTCGAAGCCGGGCGCGCTCGACGAGTACTTCCGGGGTCGTAACCCGCAGGGCGCGGACACGCCCCAGCTTTTTGGTGACCTCGACCGGCTGGCCGACCATCCGGAATACCAGAATCGTGACGCCCGGCTCGCGGTCATGGACGAGCAGGGCCTCCAGGGGGCCATATTCCTTCCCACCCTCGGTGTCGGAATGGAACAGGCCATGCTGGGCGATGTGCCGGCCCTGATGGCCGCCTTCCGCGCCTTCAATCGATGGCTGGAGGAGGACTGGGGCTTCGCCTACCAGGAGCGCATCTTCGCCGCTCCGTACCTGACCCTCGTCGACGCCGAGAACGCGGCGTCGGAACTGCAGTGGGCCCTCGATCACGACGCCCGCTTTATCGTCATGGTGGGCGGCCCGATCCTGCTCAACGGTGTGGGGCGCTCACCGGCGGATCCCGTTTACGATCGCTTCTGGTCGCTCGCCAACGAGTCGGGGGTGACCGTCTGCTACCACGGCGGCGACAGCGCCTATTCGAGGTATCTCACCGACTGGGGTGAGAGCTCGGAGATGGAGGCGTTTCGCCAGAACCCCTTCCGGGGGCTGGCCTCGGCGAATGCTCATCAGGACAACTTCGCCAACCTTCTCGCTCATGGGCATTTCGCCCGCTATCCCAACCTCCGGATGGCGTCGATCGAGACGGGGTCGGCCTGGGTGTTCCACCTGTTCGAGAAGCTGACCAAGTCATTTGGCCAGACGCCGCGGGCCTATCCCGAAGACCCGCGGGAGACCTTCAAGCGGCACGTGTGGGTGTCGCCGTTCTACGAGGACGAGCTGGCCGACCTGCGTGACCTGCTGGGCGTCGAGCATGTCCTGATGGGTTCCGACTTTCCCCATGCCGAGGGGCTGTCCGACCCCGCGTCCTACCTGAAGGACCTGCGGAACTTCAACTACTCCGACCAGGACTGCCGTCTGGTCATGCGGGACAACGGCATCGCCCTGTCGCAGCGCCGACCGGCCTGACCAGCTCAAACCGCCAGCGCGTCCCACCAGGTCGGATCAGGGCGAAACGGGGTGGCGGGCCGGCCCGTGGCGTCGGCGTCGAAGCGGTAGACGAGCCCGGCCCCGGGTTCGGCCTGGCGCTGCTCGTCGCTCCAACCCTCGGTCGCAGTGGTGACGTAGAGCCGGTTGAGGTCGGGGCCGGCGAAGGTGCAGGAGGTGCTCTGGTGAGCGGGAACCATCAGCCGTTCGCGCAGCGCGCCGGTGGGGGAGTAGCGGTGGATCTGGCCTCCGCCGTAGATGGCCACCCAGACATCCCCGTCGCTATCAACCGTCAGCCCGTCCGGAGTGCCGACCTCCTCGGCGATGGTGACGAATGGCCGGTCATCGGAGAGGGTGCCTGATGCCACGTCGAAGCTGAAGGCGTACACCACCCGGGGCCCGCTGTCCGCGAGATACATGGTGGCCCCGTCGGGGCTCCAGCCGAGGCCATTGGAGATGGTCAGGTCGCGCCGCACCACCGTGACCCGGCCGTCGGTATCGAGGCGATACAGGGCCCCGCCACCAGGACGAAAGTCGTCGGCCAACGTCCCCGCCCAGAACCGGCCGTGCGGATCGCATGCCCCGTCGTTCATGCGGGTACCGGCGGGCGTGACATCGACGATCGGGCGTACCGACCCGTCGGGGCTGAGGTGGAGGAATCCCCGCCCGGCGGCGAGGATCCAGCCCTCGTCGTCGTGCACGGGAGCGATGGCGCCCACCGTGGCTGGTAGCTGGTAGTGACCGACGAGGCTCAGGCTGCCGTCATCGTCGACCCGGCCCCGGTAGACGCGGCCGGTGAGAATGTCCACGCCGAGGATCTCCTGGCGGCGCCCGTCCCAGCGCAGACCCTCGCCGAGCACGGTCTGGGTGGTCGTACAGGGGATGGCCTCGCTCGTCACGTGGTCCGCCCAGTCCGCCCCGCCGCCCGTCGCCCCGCCGCCCCAGTCCGCCCCGCCGCCCCAGTCGGCCCCGCCGCCCCAGTCGGCCCCGCCGCCCCAGTCCGCCCCGCCGCCCCAGTCCGCCCGTCCGCCGTCATCGGCTGCTCAACCCACCCGTTCGAACACCGCCGCAATACCCTGTCCACCCCCGATGCACATGGTCTCGAGGCCGAAGGTGGCATCTCGACGGTCCATCTCGCGGAGCAGGGTGGCCAGGATACGGCCGCCGGTGGCGCCGATCGGGTGCCCGAGCGAGATGCCCGAGCCGTGAACGTTGAGATGGTCGTCATCGTCGTCGATGCCCCATTCCGTGGTGCACGCCAGGACCTGGGCGGCGAAGGCTTCGTTGAGCTCGATCAGGTCGAGATCGCCGAAGGTCAGGCCGGCCCGGCTCAAGGCCTTGGCGGTGGCCGGCACCGGCCCGATCCCCATCCGGCTCGGCTCGACCCCCGCCAGGCTCCAGGACCGGAGCCGGGCGAAGGCTCGCAGGCCGAGTTCGGCGGCCATCTCCGGATGGGTGACGAGGCAGACCGCCGCGCCGTCGTTCTGGCCGCTCGCATTTCCGGCCGTGACCGTGGCCTCCGGGTCCTGGGCGCCCATCACGGGACGCAGGGCGGCCAGCGCCTCGAGGCTGGTGTCGGCTCGCGGGTGCTCGTCGCATTCCACCACCTGCTCGCCCCGTCTGGTGGCGAGACGGACCGGCACCAGCTCTTCACTGAAGACGCCGGCCTTCTGGGCCGCGACCGCCCGCTGGTGCGACCGGAGGGCGAAGGCGTCCTGACGCTGGCGCGAGATTTTGTACTCCCGGCGCAGGTTCTCGGCCGTCTCGATCATCCCGCCCGCTACCGGGTAGTTCCGCCCGCCGGCGGTGACCCGGCCCCGGGCCAGCCGGTCCACCAGCTCGGTGTTGCCGGCCCGAGCACCCCACCGGGTCGCGGTGGAGTAGTACTCCACCTGGCTCATGCTCTCGGCCCCGCCCGCGATGATCACATCGCCGGCCCCGGTCTGGACGCACATGGCGGCGTGGATGATGGCCTGGAGGCCCGAACCACAACGGCGGTCGATCTGGAGCCCGGCGGTGGACACCGGCAGCCCGGCGTCGAGCGCCGCGACCCGACCGATGCCGGGAGCTTCGCCGTTCGCGTAGCCTTGCCCGAGCGCCACGTCGTCCACCACTCCGGGCGGGACGGCGGTACGGGCCATCACCTCCCGCACCACGATGGCCGCCAGATCCGCGGCCGGCACGTCGCGGAGCGAGCCGCCAAATCCTCCGACCGGGGTGCGGACCGGTTCACAGATAACGGCGTCTCTCACTCCTGCTACCTCCCGATCGCGACGGCGCCCGCCGATGCTAACGGGCTAATGGGCTGACGGGCGGAGCCGAAGCGGGAGGGTCACGTCGTCATTCCGCCCGCGAGGATGGCCGGGAGAGGATCCGCTCGAGGGCCGTGCGGGCCATTCGGTCGTAGGTCGGCCGGCCGTGGGTGCCGAGCTCGAGGAGCAGGAGCCCGAACAGGGTGGCCCAGCCGAGCGACCGCTCCTCGAGCGCGGGGGCGAACCCCCGGTAGGCCTGGGCGAACGCATCCAGCCCGTCGGGCGGTAGCAGCAGCCACGCCGCAGCCACGTCAGTGGCCGGATCTCCGGCGCAGAGGTCACCGAAGTCGATGACGCCGACCAGGGTGCCGTTGCCGATGAGGGTATTGGCGGGATGCAGGTCTCCGTGGATCCAGACCGGTGGCCCTGGATGGGACGCCGCGTCGACGGCCCGCTGCCAAACCTGGCGGAGCCGGCGTCGCTCGCCGTCGCCGGCGAGGCCGGGCAGGACGGCCGCAAAGGTGTCCGCTCGATCCGCCAGCGGAACGCTGCGCCAGGAGTTGAACGGTGCCGACCGCGGCGCCGCCTGGTGCAGCGCGGCCAGAAAGCGCCCCAGCCGGCTGCCGGCGCTCGGGGCATCGGTCACGGGGACCTCGTCGCCGGGGTCGCCGGTCAACCACGGGACCACCGACCACGGCCACGGAAACAGCTGCGAGGGGCGACCCATCCGCACGGGCACGGGCACCGCGAGCGGAAGCCGCGGGGCCAACGAGGGGAGCCATCGCTGCTCGTTGGCCAGGAGCGCCGCCGCCACATCCCGGCGGGGAATCCGGACCGCCAGATCATCGCCAAGGCGCCACAACTCGTTGTCGAAGCCGGCGTTGACCAGGCGCAGCGGCCGCGCCGCCAGATCGGGGTGCTGGGCGGACAGCAGCTGACGGAGGAGTTCCTCCTCGATCCGCACCTCCGCCGCGGGCCAGGGCACGCCCGTACCCTAAGGGCTGCTGGTCCCGTCCGCGGTGAGCCCCTCCCACCGCCATCCGGTGCGCTGAGAACCGCGCAAAGTGACCGGCGAGTGTCGGTGTGCGTAGACTGTGCCAACGACCTTCCGGGAGGAACTATGTCCGACAAGCCCAGCTATCTCGGTCTGCTCAATACGGTGTCTCTGGCCGAGAGCAACGCCTACTGCTACCTCAGCGAGTGGGCGGCGGTGACCAAGGATCCCGACGTGCGCCGCGTCCTGCTCACCGTTGCGGCCCGAGAGGGTGAGCACGGGTTGACCTTTGCCAAGCGAATCAATGAGCTCGGCTTCGAATTGCTCAGCCGGCCCGACGAAAACCTGGAGAAGAACCTCGACATCGTCCGGTCCGATTGCTCGGATCTGGAGAAGATGGAGGCCCTGGGGTTCGGCAAGGGCGACAGCTCGGAAGACAAGCCGGATGTCTTCGACAATTTCTTCAAGGACCACTCGATCGACATCCGGACCGGTGAGATGCTCGGCCGCTACATCGCCGAGGAACGGGACAGTGGTCGCCTGCTGCGCGCCTGCTACCAGTGCCTGCGCGACGCCGCAGACGCCGAGGTCGCGACCAATGGAGCCAGCAAGCAGGAGACCAAGGCCGCCCGTGCTACGGCCAAGCGACTGACCACCATCGAGTCCAAGGTCGACCAGCTCTGCGCCGCGGTGGATGGCCTCACCAAGGTCGTTCGGGCGGAAGCGCTGGTCAGCTAGCCGAAGGCTGACCGACCCGTGCCCCTATGAGGAGAGGGGTCTCGGGTCTCTCGGCGACCGAGGCTCGCCGGATAGCCGTCCGGGCCCAGGGGCTGAACCGGGCCCGGCCGCGCCGCCCGGTCGCCGTGCGACATCTCCGTCAGGCCATCGACCCCATCGGCATCGTGCAACTCGATGCCATCAGCGTGGTGGCTCGGACCCAGTTCGTGGTCCTGTTCAGCCGGGTCGGCTCCTATCCGCAGCCCTTGCTGCACAGCATGGCCGGGCCCGGCGGGGAGCTATTCGAATGTGCGGGCTACCGGGCCGCGCTGATGCCCCTCGAGTATCAGCGACTGTTCCGGTGGCAGGCGGCGGCCTTCGCGGCCTATCAGAGTGACGGACGGCGCGGCGCCTGGTGGCAGGCCTACCACCAGGCCAACGCCGACTACATCGAGGCCGTCCGGCGAGACGTCGCCGAACGAGGGCCGCTGACCGCGTCACAGCTTCGCGATCCGAGACGGCGCCGCGGCGAATGGTGGGAACGGCGCAGCGACGGCCGCCGGGCCCTCGAGTTCCTGTTCATCCGGGGGGAACTCGGAGCGTGGCGAACGCCGAGCTTCGAGCGGGTTTACGACCTGGTCGACCGGGTCATTCCGGCGTCGGTCCTGGCCCTGCCGACCCCGAGCCGAGACGAGGCTCAGCGCGCCCTGGTGCAGGCCGCGGCGCGGGCGCTGGGCGTCGGCACCGCCGGTGACCTGGCCGCCTACCACTTGCTGGAGCCGGCCGTGGGCCGAGCCCGCGTCGCCGAGCTGGTGGAAGCCGGCTGTCTCACGCCGGTCCAGGTCGAAGGATGGCGCCAGCCTGCCTATCTCGACGCCGGGGCCCGCCCGGTCAAACCGGCCCGAACTCACGCCACTCTGCTCTCGCCGTTTGACTCGCTGATCTGGGATCGCCGGCGCACCAGCCGGGTGTTTGGCTTCGACTACCGGATCGAGGTCTATGTCCCCCTGCCGCGACGTCGTTACGGCTACTACGTGCTCCCGCTGCTGGTTGGGGACCGCCTGGTGGCGCGGTTCGACCTCAAGGCCGATCGCAGGGCCTCTACCCTTCGGGTGGCCGGCGCCTACGCCGAACCGGAGGTCGATCTGGTCGGGATCGCCGGGCTGGCTGCCGTCGAGCTCGAGAGCCTGGGCGGCTGGCTGGGGCTCCAATCCGTGACTCTCGACCGGCGGGGGGACCTGGTGGATGCCCTGGCCCGGCACCGGCCCGCTTGGACCGGCCCGGGGTAGAGTCGGCTGTGCTGAAGGCGGCCATCAATGGCGCCCGAAAAGCGGGCAGCCACCCCGCTCTTCCTGTGACCGTGGCGGAACTGGCGGCAGACGCCGCCACCTGTGTGCGAGCGGGCGCCGGTGCGATTCACCTCCATCCGCGCGACGCCGCGGGACAGGAGACGCTCGCTGAACGTGAGGTCGACGAGACCGTCCGCGCCGTCCGCGCTGCGGCCGCGGTGCCGGTCGGGGTGACCACGGGGGCGTGGATCGAGGCCGACCCGGCCCGGCGAGCGGAGCTGGTCTCGGCCTGGCACGAGCCCGATATGGCTTCCGTGAATCTCAGCGAGGCCGGCTCGGAAGAGGTCATGCACGCCCTCCTGGGAGCGGGCATCGGCGTCGAGGCCGCGGTCTGGAGCGTCGACGACGTCGATCGACTTGCGGCCAGCGGGGCGGCGGACCGCCTGGTCCGGGTCCTCGTCGAGATCCTCCGCCCGGTGGACGACCCGGCCGCCGTGGCGCGGTCGATCGAACAACGACTCGATCATTTCGACATCACCGCTCCGAGGCTGCACCATGGCACCGGGCCGGCCACGTGGACGGTGTTGCAGCAGGCGATCGGCCTGGGCCGGGACATTCGCGTCGGGCTGGAGGACACCTTCCTGCTCCCCGACGGTTCCGCCGCGCCGTCGAATGCCGCCCTGGTGACCGCCGCTCTGCGTCTGTCCCCGGGGTAGCGCGATCACCGAGTCCCCGAGCGGTTAGTTTCGGGGCGATGGCTACCAGCCGGGTCCTGGTCGTGTCCGACACCCACCTGTCGCCGAGGACGCCGGACGCCGTGGCCAACTGGTCCGCCATCGTCGACCACGTGGCCGCGCTACGACCCGACCTGGTCCTCCACCTGGGCGACCTCGCCCTCGACGGCCCCCACGGCGAGGGCGACTTGCAGTACGCCCGGGCGCAACTGGATCGCCTGCCGGTCCCGTGGCTGGCCGTGCCCGGAAATCACGACATCGGCGATAACCCCTCTCCGGTGACGCCTCCGGAAGCGGTGGTCGACCCGGGCGGCCTTCGTCGCTGGACCGACCTGATCGGGAGCGACCGGTGGTCGGCTGAATGCGGTGACTGGAGGTTGATTGCGGTCAACGCCCAGCTGTTCGGGTCCGGCTTGCCCGCCGAGGACGATCAGTGGACCTGGCTGGAGGCCGAGCTGCAACAGCCATCGGCCGAGCAGCCGGTGGCGTTTATCACCCACAAACCCCTGGCGGCCGCCGACGACGCCGAGTTGGCTGCCGCCCCGCCCTACCGGTTTGTGCCGATCGAGGCTCAGCGCCGGCTGGCCCGGCTTCTCGACCAGGTCCAGCTCGGCCTGGTGCTGAGCGGGCACGTGCATCAATACCGGGTGCTCCGCCCGGATGGCATTCCACACGTCTGGGCTCCGACGACGTGGGCCGTCCTGCCCGACGAATCGCAAACCAGGTATGGCGACAAGCGGTGCGGGGCGGTGGCCCTCGAGCTCGAAGGGCCCGGCCTGCGGTATGAGCTGGTCGAGCCCGATGGCATCCGCCAGCTGACCATGGGACGAAACACTCCCAATCCTTATTCGCATTGATCATGCCGTGAGCCGGATCGACCCTTCCCGCCTGGCCGACCTGGAGGATGTGCTCGGCGAGGTCCGCTCCTGGCCCGAGGTGGAGGATCGCGGGGGAGGGACCTTCTACCGGCGCCGCCGGCCCTTCCTGCACTTCCATGCCGGCCGCCAGAGCCGGCGGGCCGACGTGCGGGCCGCCGACGGCTGGGTCGAGATCGACCTGCCCGAGCCGCTGCCCGAGCGGTCCCGTGCCCAGCTCCTGTCGATCCTGAGAGCCGAGCGGGCTCTTTGACCGCCGTCAGATGAAGAGGGCACTATTCGGCACGGAAAACGCTCAGACGAGTTAGGGGGTCCTCACGGCGAGGTACTTGACGTCGAGATACTCCTCGATCCCTTCTCGACCACCTTCCCGGCCGAACCCCGACTGCTTGACCCCACCAAACGGAGCCGCCGGGTTCGACACTATCCCCTGATTGAGACCGACCATTCCGGCCTTGATGCCCTCGGCCACCCGGACGGCCCGATCCAGACCGGACGTGTACACGTAGGCCACCAGGCCGTACTCGGTGGCGTTCGCGGCGGCCACCGCCTCCTGTTCGGTCTCGAAGGTCACAACCGGGGCCACGGGTCCGAAAATCTCTTCCCGCAGGAGGTCGGCATCGCCAGGAACCGGGGAAAGGACGGTCGGTTCGAAGAAGTAGCCCGGCCCGATCGGTGCACCTCCGCCGCAGAGGACCCGGGCCCCTTTCGCCACCGCGTCGTCAACCAATAGTCGCACCTTGCCGCGCTGGTCCTCATCGATGAGCGGTCCGACGGCGACGTCCTCCTCCGTGCCCCGACCCATCTTGAGCGAGCCCATCCGGGCCGCCAGCCGGGCCGAGAACTCCTCGGCCACGCCTTGCTCGACGTGAAAGCGATTGGCCGACGTGCAGGCCTCGCCGCCGTTGCGCATTTTGGCCAACATGGCGCCCTCGACCGCGGCGTCGAGGTCTGCGTCTGCGAACACCAGGAAAGGCGCGTTGCCGCCCAGCTCCATCGACACTCGCAGCACCTGCTCGGCCGACGCCGCGATCAACCGTTTCCCAACCTCCGTGGAACCGGTGAACGACAGCTTCCGCAGCCGCGGATCCGATATGAGCGGCGCCGTGGTGGCGCCCGAACTGGAGGTGGTGATCACGTTGAGCACCCCCGGCGGCAGACCGGCGTCGATCAGAATCTGCGCCAGAGCCAGCGATGAGAGGGGGGTGAGGGCGGCCGGCTTGAGGACCATCGTGCAGCCGGCGGCGATGGCCGGGCCGATCTTCCGTGTTCCCATGGCCATCGGGAAGTTCCACGGCGTGATGAACAGGGCCGGGCCGACCGGTTGACGCATCACGATGAGACGGCTGCCACCGCCCGGTGCCACCCGGTAGTCGCCGGCGACGCGGACGGCCTCCTCCGAGTACCACCGGAAAAACTCGGCGGCGTAGGCGATTTCCGCCCGGGACTCGACCAGCGGCTTTCCCATCTCCAGGGTCATCAACAGGGCCAGGTCGCCGGCGTTGGCGGTGAGCGATTCGAAGGCTCGGCGCAGGATCTCGCCCCGCTCGCGGGGTGGGGTCGCCGCCCACGCCGGCTGGGCCCGATCGGCGGCGTCAAGCGCCGCCAGGGCGTCGGTGTCGTCTCCGTCAGCGACTTCGACCAGGGTTTCGCCCGTGGCCGGATCCTCGACCTCGAGCGTCCGCCCCCTGCCCGCGGGCCGCCACTCCCCGTCGATGAGAAGCGCGGCAGGTACGGTGTGCACCACGCGGCGCTCTTCGGCCTGCTCCTTCTGGGAGAGCCCGGTCATTGCTGGTAGTGCTCCACCACCTCGCTGGAACGCACCTCGGCCCCGGTCGGGTCCTGTCCGGCGTCGCGGCGGGCCCGGCGCTGGCGGAGGAGATCCCAGCACTGATCCAGCTGGACTTCGATGTCACTCAGCCGCCGTCGCTCCTGGTCCGACAGCTCCCGCTCGCCGTGGTCGCGCTCGAGGCGGTGCTCCTCCGCGACCAGCTGGTCGATCTGCTGGGCGATCTCTGCGTCGTTCATGCCGGACTCCTACCCGCGCCTGTGCCCATTGTCACAGACGCAACCTCGGTGTTCCTGGCATAATGCCGCACCTTACTGGGTTATTTCACTATGCAATGAAGCAGACGCTCTCCCACACACCCGATCTACTTGGCCTGTACCTGGACGAAGCGGGCAGCTTCCCGCTGCTCACCAAAGCTGACGAGATGCGGCTTGGACAGATCATTCAGCAAGGCCAGGTGGCCCAGACCGCACTTGGACGCGGGGAGCGGCTGACGGCCAAGCAGCGTCGTGAGCTGCGGCAGGAGGTCACCGACGCGGCCGAGGCCACTACCGAGTTCATCAACGCCAACCTGCGCCTGGTGGTTTCCGTGGCGCGGAAGTACCAGTGGTCGGGACTGCCCCTCGGTGACCTCATCCAGGAGGGCAATCTCGGCTTGATCCACGCCGTGGAGAAGTTCGACTGGCGCAAGGGCTTCAAGTTCTCCACCTACGCCACCTGGTGGATCCGGCAGGCCATCGGCCGGGCCGTAGAAAACACGGCCCATACCGTCCGGGTTCCCGCCCACGTCGGCGACGAGATCCGTCGAGCCCGCCGGCTGCAGTCCGAGATGGAAGTCCGGCTCGGGCGGCCCCCCACCCTGGCCGAGCTGGCCGAAGCCCTGGGGACCACCGAGGCCGGCGTATCGGAGTTGTTCCGCTACGACACCGACCCGATGAGCCTGGATGTGGCAGTCGGGGAGGACGGCGACACCAGCCTCGGCGACCTGGTCGTCAACCGCAGCGCCGAGACCCCGTTCGAATCCGTGGCCAGCAGCATGCTGCCCGATGAGGTGGCCCGCTTCCTCGGCCGCCTGTCGGACGAGGAGCGGCAGGTCCTCGAACTGCGCTACGGCCTCGATCGCGGCGAGCCCCGGACCCAGGGCGAAGTCGGGCAGGCGCTGCAGCTCACCGCCGAGCGGGTCCGACGCATCGAGCGCGACGCCCTCGGGAAGTTGCGGCGCCAGCTGGCCGGCGGCGACGCCCACGATCTCCTCGCCAGCTGACGCCCGGCGGGCCATGGCTGGTGGACCCCGGGTCCGGATCGCGCCCTCGCCCACGGGTTACTTCCACGTCGGAACGGCCCGGACGGCGCTGTTCAACTGGCTGTTCGCCCGGCAGCAGGGCGGAACGTTCATCCTCCGCATAGAGGACACCGACGCCGCCCGCAACCGGGTCGAGCACATCGACGGCATCATGCGGGCCATGGAATGGCTCGACCTGCGCTGGGACGAAGGCCCGTATTTCCAGTCGCAACGCGGGCAGCTCTACGCCGCCGCCATCGAACACCTGCTGGCCTCGGGAGCCGCTTACGCGTGCGACTGTCCGCCCGAGGCGGTCGCCCAGCGGGCCCGGGCGCGGGGCGACAAGACCTCCAGCTATGACGGGTACTGCCGGGACCGGGGCCTGGAGCCCAGTTTGGGAAGTTTGTTGCGGTTTCGGACCCCCGACGTCGGGCAAACCGCCTTTGACGACGTCATTCGCGGCACGGTGATCGTCGACAACGCCGAGATTGAGGACTTCGGGGTACGCAAGTCCAACGGCGATCCTCTCTTTATCCTGGCCAACGTCGTCGACGACGCGGACATGCGGATGACCCACGTCATCCGAGGCGAGGATCACGTCACCAACACCACCAAGTACGTGCTCCTGTGGCGGGCCCTTGGCTATGGTTCCCTGCCCGCCTTCGCCCACTTGCCGCTCCTCTACAACGACGCTCGCAAGAAGCTCTCCAAGCGCCGCGACAAGGTGGCCGTCGAGGACTACCGGGACGAGGGCTACCTGCCCGAGGCCATGCGCAACTACCTGGCCCTGCTGGGTTGGTCCCCTGGCGACAACCGGGAGATCCTGACCCTCGACCAGTTGGTGGCCGAGTTTCGCCTCGAGGATGTCAAGAGCGCCGGCGCCATCTTCGACGAGCGCAAGCTGCAGGCCATCAACGCCGAATACCTGAGGGCGCTCCCGGAGCCGGAGCTGGTCGAACGGTCGCAGACCTGGCTGCGCGACCGGTGGGAGCCGCTGGCTTCGCAAGTGCAGCAACGGGCCCGCACGCTGGCGGATGTCTACGCCCTGACCGATTTTCTGTACCTGCCGAATCTCACCACCGACGCCGGCGACTGGGACCGCGGCGTCCGGAAGTATCCGGGGTTCGGGGCGGTGCTGGAGGCTGCGACCAGTCGCTACTCGGCCCTCGAGGAGTGGACGCCCACGGCCATACGGGACGCCACGGTGGCCGCCGGCGAAGACGCCGGACTACCCAAGCCCCGGGACGCTCAGGCGCCCATCCGCCTGGCGGTCATGGGGCGGGCCGTTGGTCTGCCCCTGTGGGAGTCGCTCGCGGTGCTGGGCCGGGACACGACGTTGGCTCGCCTGGTCGACGCCGGCCGCCGGTTGGCCCCGGGCCCCTGACCGCGCCTGGCTGCCGGATCCGGCCTGCTGCGGCTAACATCCTCCGGCGCCCTTCGGGGGTGGTGTAATCGGCAACACTGCAGGTTCTGGCCCTGCCATTGGGGGTTCGAGTCCTCCCCCCCGAGCTTCATCTCCCGTAAGAAACCCCAGGTCAGCGGCCTGGGGAATACTTTCGCAGTACCTCCAGACGGCCCTCTGGTCACGGAATGGTCACAAGCGGCGACGAAAACCGATGACGCATCGCGACGTCGACTCCAGGCGCGAGCGCGAGCGTGGCCCAGGTATGCCGGAGATCGTGTAACCGGATGGCTAGGACCTTCGACCGGCGACTACGCCAGGCCACATTCGCCGGGCTTCCCAGGGAGGCCGTCGGGGCGGCAGAAGATGAGATCGTTGTCCCGGGTAAGCGGCCCCGACGAGAAGCCGCTCCCTCGCCTGCTGAGCCTTCCATGAACGGAGCATCGCGAGAGTCGCGACGTCGAGCTCGACAACCCGAGCCCGGTGGGTCTTGGTGCGAGGCACTATCCGGCCCTCGCGACCTTTCCACAACAAACCACCAGGTCCCTGTCGTCTGGTCCTTGCGGGGCGCGGCGGTCGAGTTGCGGCTCATTCGATTGAGTCCCCTTCGTCGGCTCATTCTTTGCCGGCCCAGGACGACAGCTGGCGGGCGAGTTCAGCTTGGGTCAGGTTGCGGCGATGGCGCAGACGGGTGAGGTTGTTGGCCACCACCTGGTTGAGAGTCCAGGTGGCCTCGTCGGTGGGTGGCCGGTGTTTGGGCATCAGCGCCCCTGTCGCAAGCCGAGGACGCCAGCGCATCGAACTTGAGACCTGCCCGCCGGTACGGGCGCCGCTCAGGAGGTCCGACCGCGAGGGACCGCCGGGTTTGGGTTCACGATCTCGAGGGCGAGTCGGTTACGGTTCGCCAAATCTGGTGGGTGGAAGGCCGAAACTCGACCGTCGGGCGGGGCGTGGAGGCGGCTTTCGTCACCGTCGGGGTGGCGGGGGCGATCCTGGCCTGGTTCGTGACAACGGAGGCCGTTCTGCTCAGACCGAGGCGTTGTGAGGAGGCGCGGCGCCCGCTGCTGCTTTTTTCCCGGTCTTGGCCGCCTGCGCTGCCGAATCGATTTCTGCGACCCAGGCGGGGGCGTGGCGCTGCGCCCAACGGCGGGAGATGGTGCCTTTGAACATGGAACGCAGAGCCGCGGGGTTTAGCAGGGCGTAGGTGATGTGACCGAGCACGACCACGAACACTGCGATGGCGAGCCACTCGTGCACGAAGGTGGCGCCCGTGCGCCACGACAGCGGCCAAGGGCTGAACCAGTACATGACCACGCCGGTGGCCAGCATGATCACGATGGCTGCGCCGATGAAGACGGCGTTGAGTTTCTGTCCGGCGTTGAACTTGCCGGTTGACAGTTGAGCCCGGCCAGTTTTGCGTTCCGGACCCGGGCTGAAGCTCAGGCGCAGCCAGCGACGGTCGTCGGCTGTCCAGCGGTTGAAGCGAGACAGGTCCGCCCGCAACTCTTTGCCCCAACTCCCGGCCAGGGAGATGAGTAGCGGAACGGGCAAGGCGAGCCCGCAGTAGACGTGGATGTCATCGATGAGCACCCGGCGTCCTACCAGGATGGAGAGCTGTCCGATGTAGAGAATGGCGCCAGTGCCGATCAGCACCAAGAACAGGGTGGCGTTGGCCCAATGGGCGGCGCGCTCGAACCGGTCGAAGCGCACCAGCATCTTCTCTGTACGAGCGGGCCGACCGTGGCCGGATCGACCTGTCATCCGAAGCCGTCGCCTTGGCCGATCCAAGCGTCCACCGCGTAGCCGTTCTGCTCCCAATATCCGGGGACCACCTCGTTGGTCACGGTGATGCGCGTCAGCCATTTGATCGACTTGTAGCCGTACATCGGGGCGACGTAAAGGCGTACCGGGCCGCCGTGCTCGCGGGTGACAGGCGCCCCGAGCATGGAGTACGCGACAATGACGTCGGGCCGGCGGGCCTGAGAAAGGGTCAACGACTCGGTGTCGAAGTTGTCCGAGCTGAAGAAACGCAAAGCGCTGGCCGCAGGCTTGACCCCGGCCCGGTCGAGGATCTCCGAGAGGGCGACCCCCTGCCAGTGCACGTTGGGTACCTTCCACCCCGTGACGCACTGGAAGGTCCGTACCAAGGTCGTGGACGGCATGGCCAGCAGGTCGCTGTAACTCAAGGCCACCGGGGTGTCGACCATGCCGTCGACGCTCAGCTGGAACTGCTCTTCGGAGATGTCCGGGAAGGCGCCGTCAGAAGCGTTGTAGATCTGCCATTGACCGCTGCCCGGGATCAGATTGCCGAGCGCGTTCGGGACGTCGCGTCGGACGGGAGCGAGCATCTCACTGACGAAACTCTCGACCCGCGACCCGGCCACGATGCCCACCGCGCCCAAGCCGACCAAGCCCAGGAACAACCGGCGGCCGATCGGCGAGCCACTGGCTCGCCCCGGTTTCCCGCCCGGCTCATCGCCCGGCGACCCCGGATTGGGCGATTCGGTACGCATACCTAAGTTCTACGCCCTTCGGGCCCATTTAGATGGTCAGCCCGGCACGAATTTGCCGCGTCTCACCCCAAAATGGGACGCCGACGCCGGCGAGGGCTCAAGCCGCTTCGACCATGCTGATCAACTCACCTCCCTCGCGCCGAAGTGTCCGAGCCCACGCAGCCAGGGCGTCGCCACCGAGGTCACCGGGCTACGACGTCCCCCGAAGCGCAAACAGTTCCCGGCGATCGCCGAAGCCCAACTCCTTTCGACGGTCCCGGTGCCGACTACCAGCGCGCCTTCCTGGCCAAACGCCCAGGAAGGACGTCGAAGCCGACCAACAAAACCCGGCCTTTTGAGACTCACGGCCAATCTGTCGTGACCAGAGATTCGTAATCAGAAACACGGACCCGCAGGCCGGGCCGGAGCCGCTCGAACAGAATCGGAGAGCGAGATGTGGATCCGCGGGATCGTTGGCGTCGCCCTTTGCGCTCTGGGAGCCGTATGGATCGCCCAAGGGGCCGGCGCGCTACACGGCTCAGGCATGTCGGGTCACACCCAGTACGCCCTGCTCGGCGGGGCCGCAGTCGTCGTCGGATTGGCGCTACTGGCGTGGGCTGCCCGTATCCGCCGTCGGCGCACCGCTCCCGGGCCGGCAACAGTGGAGTGAACCCCGCTTCGATCCTCAGCGTTCTCCCTGTCGCCAAGCAAGGTATTCCAAAGAGACCAGAGCTGTCGCTGGGTTCGCCGCCTGACCCGGATTCGGCGCGATTGGCGAGAGATCTACGACAGAAGTGTCGCCGCCCGCGATACGTCGATCAACGTCAAATGTGGCGCAGTACAAGCCATTGATCTAAGGGTGAGCGCCGGTGTCGGCTGCTCGCTCAGGCGGCGACGAGGACTCCGTAGCAGATGCACAGCCCAAGGGCGTTGATGACCAAGAGGGCAAGAATCACGCTTGCCGCGACCGGAACGCGCCAGCCGCCCTGCGCTCGGCCCCTGACTGGCGGCATGTACCACAGCGGTAACGAGGCGGAGGGCAGATTCCGATACGGGGCGAGCGGAATGGCGTCAGGACCGAGCTCCGGTTCGGGGTCGGCGGCCAGGGCCAAAGATGCCAGCTCGTCATCGCTTATGGAAGCGTCGTCATCGCCGCCTTCCCACGCCCAGCCATCCAAAGGAGAGGTCGCATCGAGCACGCTCATACCAGCAGCCTAGGACCCTGACCCGGTCTTCACGCCTCGGTCGAGCAATCGGCGGCCTCTCTGGGCCCGCCGGCGGCGGAGACTCCGGCCTCCGGCCTGCCCGACCACCGGAGCCCACGTCGGCTCAGAGATCGCCGGCGGGGTGGCTCTCGGAATCATCGGACGCAGCCTCTTCCTGGCCGCCCGAAGCCGGAGACGCGAGCTGTTTGCCGGCCTCGGTCTGGCCGTCGCCGGTGCCCACGACGGGCCAGCTCGCTGGCGGGTCAACCCCCTTCCTCTGGGTCGCCGCCCTCGCTCGCGCCGCCTGACGGACCAGGTGATCGCGCTCGGCGATGTCGGTGGCCCGGCGGGCCGCCTCCGCATAGGCCGTGGCGGCGGCAGGGAGGTCTCCGCCGAGCTCGTACAGGTAGGCCCGGACGGCGTGCCACCGGTAGCGGTCGTCGAGTACCCCGCGCAACCGGTCGGTCTGGCGTATCCCGGCGGCGGCACCGCGGACGTGACCGATGGCGACGGCCCGTCCGAGCACGACGGCGGGGTCCTGGCGCACCGGGTCGGCGCTGAGGGCGACCAGGTCGTCGTACCAGGCCAGGATCTGCGGCCAGTCGGTCTCCGGAGCGCTGGCCGCGTCGTCGTGGAGCGCGGCGATAGCGGCCTCGATCTGATAGCGGCCGGGGTGCTCCAGCGCCAGGGCCGACTGCAGGACCCGCACCCCCTGGGCGATCTCGGCGCGGTCCCATCGGGCCCGGTCCTGTCGGTCCAGCGTGACGATGCGACCTTCTGAGTCGAACCGCGCCGGAAGGCGGGCGTGGTTGAGGAGCATCAGCGCGAGCAGTCCGCGCGCCTCCGGTTCCTCGGTGGCCAGGGTGAGTTGGCGGGCCAGCCGGATCGCCTCGCCGGCCAGATCCAGGCGGCCGGCGTGGCCGGCCGTGTAGATGAGGTAGAGCACGCGCAGGACGACGGCGAGGTCGCCGGGCTGGTCCAGCCGGCGGCCCCGAAGGGCTTGCTTGGCCCGGGTGATCCGCTGGGCCATCGTGGCCTCCGGCACGTAGAAGGCGTCGGCGATCTCCCGGGTGGTGAGGCCGCCGACGGCGCGCAGGGTGACGGCCACCTGGGACGCAGGGGCCAGGTCGGGGTGGCAGCAGCAGAAGAGCAGAAAGAGGGTGTCGTCGCCCGCCTCGGTGGCCGCGGCCCGCGGCTCAAGGTACGTCACCTGTTCGCGACGGTGTCTGGCGGCTTCACTGCGGCGGGCATCGACCAGGCGCCGGGTGGCGACCGACGCCAGCCAGGCCCGGGCCCGGCGGGGCGGGTGCTCGGGCCATACCCGCACCGCTTCCAGCAGTGCCTCCTGCAGCGCGTCCTCGGCGGCGTCAAAGTCCTCGCCCCGCCGGACCAGGTCCGCCAGCACCCGGGGAACGAGGGCGCGCAGCGCGCCTTCGTCCCGCGGGCCTGCCGGTCCGTCGACCACCCCGGTCAATCGTTCGCCGGCCCCTCGGACATGATCTCCCGAACGTCAATCCACTCGTAGAGCGGCTCCCCTCCGGGGCCGGGCTCGGAGGAGACGTAGGCCGCCAACTCGACGGCGCGCTCGTAGGACTCGACGTCGATCATGTACCAGCCCGCGACCAGATCGCTGGTCTCCGGCAGGGGGCCGTCGGTAGTGACAGGCGCCGCCTCCGGACCGCCGTAGCGCACCCAGGTGCGCACTGGCGTCAGCGCCTGGGCGTCGACATACTCTCCGTTTTCCTGGAGCACCTCGTTGACGTGACTCAGGAACGCCATGTGCGCCTCGACGTCCTCTGGAGCCCACTGGTCGATCGGCGGCACGGAACGGTGCGGCGCCGGTCCGCCCCGGTAGTGCTTGAGTAGCAGGTACTTCGGCATGCTGTTTTCCTCTCGTTGTCGGCCGCCTCGGTCGCGGCCCTCATCTGATGAGCGGAGCCGGCCACGCTTCCTCGACATGGAACCATCAGAATTGGAGGCGATGCGCAGACTTCTGAGGGTGGCGAAGGTGACCATGCTTGCTGGTGGCGGGACAAGGCGCCGGTGATGCCAAACGAGGGAGGCAACTACCATGGCTCGGGTGGCAGACCGGCTTCCGCTCCGCCATCCCGCCGAGATTCGGATGTTCGTATTGATGGTGGTGCTGAACGTCGCCATCCTGGCCGTTCTCATCGCCTTCCTGGTATCGACCGCTTTCATTCCTCCTTCCTTGCGTGATACCAACTGGGACGCGACCATTCGTGCGGTCGCCGCCGCCATCTTGCTGGTGGCCCCGTCGCTGCTGGTCGTGCGCCAGATCCAGCGAGCATCGACCCGCGGGACGGCGGTGCAGTTGTCGCGCACTCAGTTCCCGGACCTGTATGCCTCCGTGGATGATTTCGCCGCGACTCTACGGGTGACCCCGACCCCGTCCGTCTTTCTCGGTAATGGAAATGGCACGCTCAACGCCTTCGCGGCTCAGAGCGGATGGACGAACAACTACATCGTGCTGTCCAACGAACTGTTCGCGAATCTCCGCCATGACAATCGCGAGGGAACGCGGTTCATCCTCGGCCACGAGATGGCGCACATCCGGCTCCATCACGTCGCCCTGTGGTACAACCTGTCGCTCTGCTACTCGCAACTGATTCCGATTCTGGGACCGACGCTGTCCCGATTGCGGGAGTACTCCTGCGATCGCAACGGGGCCGCGCTCGAGCCGAAGGGCGAGCTGGGTCTGATCTTGCTGGCGGCCGGACGCTACGCGGCCGACAACGTGGCGGTCGGTGAGCTGGTCGACCAGGGACGCAATCTCGACGGCTTCTGGGTAACACTCGCTCAGCTCCCTCGATCGCACCCCTGGACCGTGCGGCGGATCTGGCGGCTCTACCAGCTCGGTCTGTTCGGTCCGGGGAACACGGTGTCCCAACCGCGCCCCGCTGAGGACGCCGCCTGACCGGACGCGACCCTGTCCACGACAGCAGCAGAGGCCCCAGCCTGGCCGAACGTGAAAACGGCGTCAGCGATGGTATCGAAGCCCACGAAATAGAGAGGCTCGAACCAGCGACTTTTGACCAAGGTCGACGCCACACGCTCATGACACAGACTCGTGAGCCCTTGCCGCGTTCCAGAACTTCGACTACCCGATTGCAACGTCGAACCATGACTTTACGTAAACGGCCTACAGAAATCGTCGCTAGCAAACGGAACATCATCTGGTTGAGACCGCGGACCTCGCAACCGTGGTTTCGCTCCGGGCCGTAACCGATCCCTGCCGGAGCTGTTTGGTCCGGCGCCGACTTGAGGTGTGGACAGCCTATGAGTAGGCCTGGCCAACGTCGATAAGGGCCGAACGCCCCGCCTATGATCCTCCTCCGGCGCCGTGCCCGGGTTGACGAACGGGAGTTTCATGAACGAACTGGTCGTAGGCTTTGACGGGTCCGATGAGAGCCGGTGGGCCCTTCGCTGGGCGGCCGCGGTCGCTGGGGCCGCCCAGATCGGGTTGACCGTCCTGGAGGCGTGGGAGGGAGGCGATCCCAACCTGGCCCCAGAGACGGCTGACCGGGTCCGACGAGAGCTCGCACGGACGGCGACGCCACTGCTCGACGGACTTCCCGCCGGCACCGGGGTCACCTTCGAGGCGGTGCGGGGGCCCACCGTGACCGCCCTGCTGGAGCGGGTGACCCCGGAGAGCGGGCTCGTACTCGGCTCCCGGGGCCGGGGTGGCTTCCTGGGACTGCTGCTCGGTTCGGTGAGTCGTGAGTGCATCGAGCACGCTCCCTGCCCGGTCCTGATCGTGAGGCAGGAGCCAATAGCGCCACTTTCCGGGACCACCATCCTGGTCGGCCACGACGGGAGCGCCAGCGCCCACGCCGCCCTGGAGTGGGCCGTCGCCCTGGGCCGAGCGACAGGGGGGCGCGTGGTGGCTGCGCACGTCTGGCAGACGGGCAGCTCCGAGGTCCGGCCGCGGCTCCACGAGCGGCTGACCGCCGAAGCCGGTCGATCCATCGAGGTCTGGGCCGGCGACGTCAGCCCGGACGTGCAGGCCATGGAGGTGGAAGGCGACCCGCGCTCGGCGCTGGTCGGACTGGCGGGGCGCGAACAGGCGGCGCTGCTGGTGGTCGGTCGCCGGGGGTCAGGAGGACTCCGCGCCCTGCGAATCGGCAGCGTCGTCAGCTATCTGGTGACGGCCAGCCCGATTCCGATCGCGGTGATCCCTCCGGCGCCCGAAGACCAGGACGACTCCTGACCAGGAGCCGAACCCCGGGCCCGGTCCGGGCTGGCGAACCGGCGGGCCGGGCCACTGTTGACGTAAGTTGAGGGACCGGGTAACCGGCCCGAGGCCTTCGGGCCGTTGTGACAAAGGAGACGGATGTGGGCGCATTGGACGGTCGAATCGCGGTGATCACGGGTGCAGGTCGGGGGATCGGCCGCGAGCATGCGCTTCTCTTCGCCCGCGAGGGAGCCAAGGTCGTGGTCAACGACCTGGGCGGTGCCGAGGACGGCTCGGGTGCCGACACCGGTCCCGCCCACGAGGTGGTCGAGGAGATCAAGGCCCTGGGCGGCGAGGCCGTCGCCAACACCGACAATGTGGCCGAGTTCGACGGCGCGGAACGACTGATCCAGACGGCGATCGACACCTTCGGTGATCTGAACGTGCTCGTCAACAATGCCGGCATCCTGCGCGACCGCATGCTGGTGAACATGTCCGAGGCGGAATGGGACGACGTCATTCGGGTCCACCTGAAGGGACATTTCGCGCCCATGCGCTTCGCCGGCGCCTACTGGCGGGAGCAGAGCAAGGCCGGGCGGCCGGTCAACGCCGCGGTCGTCAACACCTCGTCCACGTCCGGGCTGTTCAACAATCCGGGCCAGACCAACTACGGCGCCGCCAAGACCGGTATCACCAGTTTGACCATCATCGCCCAGAAGGAGCTGGAGCGGTACGGGGTCCGGGTCAATGCCATCGCGCCGTCAGCGTGGACCAGGCTGATTGCGACGGTTCCGGGTGCTCAGGCGCCGGCGGAGGCCGAGGGTTGGTCGCGACAGGATCCGTCGAATATCGCCCCCTTCGTCGCTTACCTGTGCACCGCCGACTGCCCCATCAAAGGCCGGGTGTTCCTGGTCAGCGGGGGCGACGTCTTCCTCTTCCAGCCGTTCGCCATCATCGACGAGATCCACAAAGATGGTCAGTGGACCGTCGAGGAGCTGCAGAAGGAGGCCGCCCGCCTGGCGGACACGCCCTTCCAGCTCAACAACCCGTACCGGGGCGCCTGAGCGGGAAGCCGCCCGCCGAGCGGCACATCCGAGGTCCGACGACGAGTCGAGGTGCCCGGGCGCCGGTGGCGTTCGGGCACCTGGCGCGGCTGGGGTACATTCCCTCTGAGTCCGATCGCTGGTTGGACTGTCCATTGGGAAGGATTCGCAATGGCAACCTCTACTGCGCAGGCGTCTTCGGAACAGATGTTCGCCGACGCGCCGGAAGCGGTGTTCGGGGGCGAGGACCTCGGGGTCTGGGATGTGCAATCCTTCACCCGGTCGCTCGCCCAGGGTCTTGCGAGCGTGCCCCGCGTCGCCCGCGCCAGTGCGGAGTTGTCCGCGGAGCTGGCGCGTGTGGCCATGGGCGCGTCCAGAATCGAGGCCCAGCGCGGCGACTGGCGCTTTGCCGACCCCGCCTGGACCGACAACCCGGGCTACCAGCGCTTGATGCAGGCCTACCTGGCCTGGTCGGACGCCATGCTGACCTTGTCGGAGGACCCGACGGCGGACTGGCGGACAACCGAGCGGTCCCGATTCGCGATGACGGTCCTCACCTCCGCCCTGGCCCCGACGAACTTCCTCGCTCTAAATCCAGCGGCCCTGAAACGAGCGTTTGAGACGGGCGGTAAAAGTATGGCCCGGGGCGCCCTGACCTTCCTCCGGGACTTGCGCCGCAATGGCGGCATGCCAGCCCAGGTGAAGGAGGGGGTCCTCAAGGTCGGGGAGGACCTGGCCGTCACCCCCGGAGCCGTCGTGTGGCGTGACGAGCGATGCGAGCTGATCCGCTACGCGCCGACCACGCCCATGGTGCGCGCCCGGCCCGTGGTGATCGTGCCACCGCAGATCAACAAGTACTACTTCCTCGATCTGGCACCGGGTCGCAGCCTGGTCGAGTACGAGGTCAGCCGCGGCGTGCAGGTTTTCATGATGAGCTGGCGCAACCCGGAGCCCGAACATGCCGAGTGGGGTCTCGATGAGTACGCCACCACGATCATCGGCGCCATCGACGCGGCCCGATCATTGACCGGGAGCGAGGACGCCGACGTGTTCGGGTTCTGCGCCGGGGGGATCACCACCGCTGCCACCCTGGGCCACCTGGCGGCCATCGATGACGACCGGGTCAACACCGCGTCGTTCGCGGTCACGCTGCTCGATTTCGAGGTCCCGGCGCTCATCGGAATGATGTCCGACCCGGCTCTGCTCCGGGTGTCGAAGTCGAGTTCGCGGCGGGCCGGCGTCCTGGACGGCGCCGCCCTGGGTTCCATCTTCAGCTGGCTCCGGCCCAACGACCTGGTGTGGAACTACTGGGTCAACAACTACCTTCTGGGGCAGGATCCTCCTGTCTTCGACATCCTGACCTGGAATGCCGATGCGACCAACCTGCCGGCAAAGCTGCACGGTCAGTTCTTGGACATTTTCGGTCGGAACGTCCTGTCTCAGCCCGGAGCCGTCCGGGTGCTCGGCACTCCTGTTGATCTATCGCGGATCAAGATGGAGACCTACGTCACCGGGGCGACCACCGACCATCTCACCCCCTGGAAGGGGTGCTACCGGGCCACCCAGCTCATGAGCGGCCCGAGCACGTTTATCTTGAGCAACGCCGGTCATATCCAGGCCCAGGTGAACCCGCCCGGCAACCCGAAGGCCCATTACTTCGCCGGGCCGGTGCCAGCCGCGGACCCCGACGCCTGGTTGGAGGCTGCGGACCGCAATCCTGGAACCTGGTGGGACCACTGGGCGGATTGGGCCCTCGCCCGATGCCCGGCCGACCGCCCGGCGCCGAAGGCGCTGGGCAACCGCGACTACCCGGTGCTGGCTGACGCTCCGGGCACCTATGTGCATCGCCGGCTCTGACCGGACCCGGCCAGGAGTCGCACCAGCTGGCTAGCTGACGATCTCGCTGGTCTGCAGCACCGGAGTGATGGTCGTGTAGTTGGCGACGTCGGCCATGATGGCCGGGGTGCCCTCGGCCTGCATGGCCTTGTTCATGGCATCTTGCGACGGGAACCGGAAGTGAACGGCGGCGACGTACGGCCCGTCCAGGCCACGGTCGATCTCGGCGCCGTCGAGACCCCAGGTCTTGACGGCCAGAGGAATGTGGCTGTCCCGGTAGTAGTCGTGATCGAAGGTGGCACCCTCGGTGGTGGGGTAGAACACGCTGAGTCGGATCATGTCCACCAGTCTGCTGCAGGAGACGGGTGGCGGACCAACTCGGGCTGCCGGCCCGCGGCGTGATCAGCCGGCCTGCAGGATCTCCACCGAGTTCGCGCTCGGCATCGGCTGCTTGAACCACCGTTCCGGTGTGTCTTCTATGAACGCGATCATTCCCGGGATCCCCATAAACGCTGGTTCGACACGGGAGACGAGGAGCGACTGACCCGACGCTAAACGGATCTGGTCGCCGGGTTTCACGTCGGCGGCGGGGGCGTTCTTCCAGGTTTCGGCCATGTCCTATTGTCGCCTGTCGCCGGCGTCCACGTCGAACGAGCCCGGGCGGCCCCGCCCGTAAGATCGGCCGCCATGGACCGGACCACGCGGCACGTCGACTTCGAGGCCTGCTTCAACTTCCGCGATCTCGGGGGTTATCCGACGGTCGATGAGCGACATCTGCGGTGGGGGACCGTGTATCGCTCCGACACCTTGCATCGGCTCACTGTCGCCGACGTCGAGGTGTTCCGCGCTCTGGGGTTGCGGACCGTCGTCGATCTGCGTTCCTCGACCGAGATCGACCAGTACGGGCGACTCGGCATCAGTGAAGCCGGCCTCACCTGGCACAACGTTCCGATGCTGGACAACCTCCAGTTGTCGCCCCGGGACCCGTCGGAGTTGGTCCTTCCGCTTGAGGAGTCGAGCCCTGGCGAGGGCTACGTTCGGATCGCCGAGGAGTTTGCCCCATCGGTGGCGGAGACGTTCCGGATCCTGGCGGGCGAGGATGCGCTCCCGGCCGTGTTCCACTGCACCTCGGGCAAGGATCGCACCGGCATCGTGGCGGCCCTGATGCTGGACGTCCTCGGAGTGCCAGACGAGACGATCGCGTCCGACTACTGCCTCACGGAAGCGACCCAGGTCAGGAGCACACCCTGGATCGAACAGCATGAGCCGGAGTTCGCGGCGTTTCTGGCCCAGATCCCGCCCGAACGGCGCGCCCCCGGCCGGAGCGGATTCTCGACTTCCTCGACGGCCTCCGGTCCAGGTACGGGTCGGTCCCGGAGTTCCTGACCCGGTCCGGCGTGCCCGAGCGGCAGCTCAACATCCTGCGCGCCCGGCTGGTGGAGTTCTGAGGGCCGGGCCGGGCCGGGTCGGGCCGAGCCCGCGAGGGCGGCCGCCCGCTCCTGGCAGCCTCCCACCGGGGCCGGCCAGAGGTAGAGTGGTGCCGGCAGCTGGGCCCCATCGTCTAGTGGCCTAGGACACTACCCTCTCAAGGTAGAGACACGGGTTCGAATCCCGTTGGGGCTGCTGGGTTTTTCGGGGTAGGAGCCGGTTTTGCTCCTACTGTGCTCCTAAGAGCGAAGGTTCTTCTCGAGGTCAAGAAGTTCTCTGATTTCCTCGCAGCGCTCCCTGATCTTGCAGTCAGGGCAGAGCTCGAGGTCTTGCCTTGTCGTGACGAACTTCCCCCGTTCAGTCAGGTCGAGCGGTTCGGTCCGGTGACCGCACCGGTACCGAAGTTGTGGCTTCTTACTCGGCACGGCGGCGCTCGGCCAGGTCGATCACCGGGGCGGTCGGGCGCAGCGGAGCGAGAGCTTCGCTGATCACCCGGTCCCGGTCCTCGGAGGCGTGCTGGTAGCGCAGAGCAGCGTGGGGTGTGGAGTGCCCGGCCCGGTGCATCAGCTCGGCCAAGGTCGCCCCGGTGGCGGCAGCCAACGTCAGCGACGTATGCCGCAGGTCGTGCAAGGTCAGGTCGGGGCGGCCGGCAAGGTTGCGGGCCCGGCGGAACTCCCGGCCGAACAGATGGGGGAGGAGAGGTCCGCCCTTCTCGCCGGTGAAGACCAGGGCGTCCCGGCCGCCGACGACATACCGGGCCAGATGGTCCTCCACGTCAGCGGCGATCGACGACGGGAAAGCCACCTTCCGGCGGCTCGCAGCGGTCTTCGTGCCCTGGGTGACGACCTGGCCGTCTTTCAGGTGGTGGACGGTTTGCGCCACGCTCACCGTCAGGTGGGCGACGTCGACGTCGGATCGGCGCAACCCGAGGAGCTCCGAGCGGCGCAACCCGGTGTAGGTGGCGAGAAGGACCAAGAGGCGCATCCGTTCGGGTATCTCCGAGAAGATCGCCTCCACCTCGGCCAGCGTGGCTACTCGACGTTCCGGGGCCCGATCCACGCCGGCGCCTCGGATCTTGCACGGGTTGACGACCAGCCGGGGCGGGGTCTCGTCGATGGCGGCGTTGAGCAGCTGGCGCAGCAGCCGGTAGGCGCCGTCGGCGCTCGAAGGGCCGGTCTTGTGCAGGGTGGCGTACCACGACTTGACCCCGGTGCTGCTGATCTTGCTGAGCGGCGTCTTACCGAACTTCGGTTCGATGTAGAGGCGCCACACGTCCTCCCGGTTCTGTCGGGTGGTTGCCTGCCAGTCCGTCTTGGTGGCCGAGTACTCCTGCCACCATTCGCCAAGCGTGCCGGCCGCCTTGGCCGGGTCGACGTGGGCGCCCTTCCCGAGCTCGGTCTGGATCTCGGCCAGTCTCGCCTCGGCCGCCTTCTTGGTCGGGAACGTCCCCGGCACCGAGACCTGGCGGCCCTCGAAGCTGTAGCGGGCGCTGTGCCGCCCGGAGCGCTCGAGTCGGGTGGTACCGAACGTGCGGCGGGTGTCCTTGGTCATTGCGGTAGTTCCTCTTTAGCTCTGGCGACCAGCTGGTAGGCGTAGCTGCGGGACTTGCCGGTCTCTTCGACCACGGCCTCGATCCCGTGCTCTTCGTAGAGGCGCAGCACCTCGGCGAGGCGCTCCGGGGTGACGCCGTTCTTGCGTCGCTTGACCCGCAGGTCTCGTTCGGCCTCTCTTCGCTTCTCGACCAGCTCGCCGGGCGGCATCCGGTCGACGACTTCTGGTCCCAGCTGGCGGTCGAGCGTCTCTTGCAGGATCCGCCAGGCGATTGTGGCCGTCCAGTCGATGCTGTCCAGGCCGTTGTCTATGTCGATTCCGTCAGGGCCGAGATCGTGGATCTCGATGTAGACGGGCCGGGGTTTCCCGTCGAACAGCTTGAACCGCATGGCCACGTCGATGTCGCTCACCCAGCCGGTGATCTGGTCGGTCGGCCCGTGCTTGGAGCGTGGGACGCTCCGGTACGAAGGCCAGGTCTCGGGGAGATCGCTGCCCTGGGGGTCTGGTTTGTCGTCTCTGTCTACTTTTCCGGCCACAACCCTATACTATCACCCGCTTGTCTGATTTTATCTTAAGAAACAAGTAGTAGAAAACCCGGACAAGCCGTGGAATAGTGGACTCAATGTCAGACACGACGTCGATCCCGTTCCCCGAGGACACCCCGGTACTCCCTCTCTGGCCCGTCCCCGGCGAGGCGTTCGGAGTGTCCAGACCAAAGGCCTACAACCTGGCGCAGAGAGGCGAGTTCCCCTGCCCGGTGCTGCGAGTCGGCGACCGGTGGATGGTTCGTACCGTCGACCTGCGGGAGGCGCTCGGGTTGCCGTTGTGCCGGCCGGTGGCGTCGTGATCGTCGCCACCGCTAAAGCCCGCCGGGGCGGACTGCTCGACTGCGGCTGCGTCGCCCAGAGAGGCGACCCGATCTACAAGGTCGATCTTGGCGACCGAGGACCGCAAACCAGCCACGGGAACGGTCAGGGCCGCTGGTGTTGCGCCGAGTGCGCTACCGCAGCCGACGACCAGCCCGCCTGACCCCTTTAGGTCCCCGGCCACACCGGGTTGCAACAAGCAAGAGGCCCCGGTCGTCGTGTGGCGACGCCGGGGCCGGAAAGGCAGCAAACAGAAATGCCGAACCGACTGTACCCCGCTAACGGGTCCGCCGAACAGACAGCACCGCCGGCCCTGCCTCGCAGAGCCCGGCCGGCGCAGATCATCCCGATCCTGGAGGACGAATATCACGTGCCCCGCACTCTGATCGAGCAGCTGTGCGAGGCGTTCGGCCGGGCCGCCGTCCACGTCATCGACGACACGGTGGCGGACCGCAAGACGCCGCTGGCGTATTACGCCGTCCGCCGTCTCGACAGCGAAACCTGGTGGAAGCGGTGAGAGCCGTGGACCTGGTCGGTGTCGTCCATGACTACACCGACGGCGGCAGCGCCAGAGACGGGGGCATTCTCTGCAAGACGTTCTGCGGGCAAGAGTTCCCCCACCCCTGGACCACCCTGCCCGCCCGTGTCAGCTGGCGGCTTGTCATCTTGCCGGTCACCTGTCCGGAGTGTGCAGCTTCGCCGGGCCCGAAGTGGCGCCGCCGGTACACCGAGCACTACCGACGGCACGAGGCAGAGCGCCTGGGGGTGGCGTAAATGGTTGCCGGCGGCCACGACGATTTCGTCGAACGCCGCAAGCACCGGATCGGTGCGAGTGACGTGGCCGCAGCGCTGACGGGCTCCTTCGGGAGCTCACCGGCGGCGGTTATCGCCGGGAAGCTCGGACTAATCAACGACGGGCCCACCGACCGTATGCAGCTCGGGCTCCTCCTCGAGGACTCGGTTATCGACGCCGCCGCCGCACTCCTCCAGGTCGACGTGATCGACCGGCAGGTCGAGACGCAGCATCCGGAATGGCCGTGGCTGGTCGCCACCGTTGACGCTGTCGTCGCCGCCCGAGGCACCACGTTCCCGGTCTGGCCGCTCGAGATCAAAACAACATCGAATCCTGGCGGATATCCGGAGGAATACCTCGAGGCCCAGTTGGCCGTGCAATGCGCCTGCATGAGCGTCCCGGTCGGCTACTCGGCTGTCCGGAACCTGTCCACCTGGGATCTGAAAGTCCGCAAGCACTACCTGGACGACGACTTTCTCGAGGTGATCCTCCGGATAGCCGAGAGTCTGTGGGGCTATCTCGACAGCGGTGTCCTGCCACCGGCGATATTCCCTGCCGACGCCAACCTGTGGAACCGGCTGTACCCCCGGTCAACGACAGGCAGTGTCGAACTGCCAAGTGACCTGATGGCCGCCTTGGTCACCGCCCGGGAAGTAGCCAAGTTGAATCAGAATCAGGCCGAGGCCCTAGAGGCGCATGTGAAAGAGCTGCTCGGCGACTGCGAGAACGGGCTCGTCGATGGTGTCCCGGCTGTCCTGTGGCGGACGATCACCAGCCGCCGGGTCGACCTGAAATCTATGGAAGCCGATGCGCCCGACCTGGTCGAGGCGCACCGGGTGGAGTCAACCGCCCGCCGGTTCACTCTCATCGCACCAATCAAACACACACAGAAAGAAGCAAACACATGACAGACACAACCAAACCGATCACCGTCGGCGCACCCGCACCGCTGAACCGTTTCGTCAAGGACGAGCACCTCGGACACTTCGTCCTGTTCTTCGAGGCGAAGCAGGAGAACATGCAAACCAGCTTCGGGGACGCCGACGCCGCCATCTGCACCTACATCGTCTGCCACACCTGCATGGCCGGCTGGGAAGACCAGGCGGTGTTCGGCTCGGCGATCGCCGGCCGCCTCTACCTGGCCAACAAGGACGTGGTCCCCGGCCGGCTGGTGCAGGGTGTTGCCCGGCCGGGACGGAACGCCCCGTGGCTGCTCGACGACCCCAATGACGCCGAGGACCGGATGGCCCGGGAGCTCGTCGCCCGGGTCGCCACCCGGCTCGGCTCGGGGAAGCTGGTCGTCGACCTGGCCGCCCTCGAGAAGAAGTTCTAGGACCGATGGGGGACGCCGAGGATCTGGTCACGCTGTCCCGAAGGCTCGAGCTGCTCCTCGGCTGCCCCCCACTGGTCAGGCTGAATGGTAAACGCCCGCTCGACGCTGACTGGCCGGTCGGGCCCCGTACCGACCCGGACACCTGGAGGGATCGCCTCTCGAACCACCGGGCGAACGTCGGCATGGTGTGCGGGGCCGGGATCCTGGCCCTGGATTTCGACCGGTATCGCCCTGCGGGCGCCGAGACGCTGCGGACCCTCGAGGATCTCGGCTGGGTGCCGGCAGACACTGTCCGGGCCCACACCGGCGGCGGCGGGCTGCACGTTCTGCTCCGCTACGACCCGGCCGTGTGGGAGGTCGGTTGCGGCAGTTTCGACGGCGTCCGGCTGTCGGACGGGACCACACTGCCGGGCGGCGCCGAGTGGCGGGGCAGCGGAGGCCAGATCGTCGTCGACCCGAGCGTGCACGCCAGCGGCCGCCCGTATGTGTGGGAGGACGGTTGCGCCCCGTGGGAGACGACACTCGCCTGGGCCGACAGCGAGCTGCTGGCCGCTGTCGGGGCGGTACCGGCGGTCCTGGCCGCCGGTAGCGGCTACCGGCGGGGCGGCTGGTCGACGTATGACCCGTCCGAGCTGGACCGGGTGTCCGCCGAGGCGGTCGCCGTGCTCACCGAGCATTTCGGGGCGCACGGTCCGGTCCTCCACCACGACCGGACGGTCGGCGTGTACGCCTCGGTGACCAGGCCCGGCAAGCCCGCCGACGGGTCCACGTCGGCCACCGTTGGTTACAGCCGGCCCGGTCACGTCCACGTCTGGTCGACCAACTGGGAGCGGCTACCGGCCCGGGCTTACTCCCTGGGCGAGCTCCGCCAGATCGCCGGGCTCGACCCGTCCGCCGGGATTGATGTTCCCCGGGCCGAACGCTGGGCCCTCGTCCCTCTGCTCAAAGTGAGGAGCCGACTGCAAGTGTGGTTGTGGAAAGAACGTCTGCCGGCCCACCAGTTCACTCTCGCCGCCGGCCAGGAGAAGCTCGGCAAGTCGACCGCTCTCATATGGGTGGCGGCCCGGCTCACCCGGGGCCAGCTGCCCGGCGACCTCGAAGGCACGCCCGCCAACGTCGTGTACGTGTCCGCCGAGGACTCCGCCGACCTGGTCATCAAAGCCCGGGCGGTAGCTGCCGACGCCGACCTGGCCCGCCTGTACGTTCTCAACCCGGAAAGCCCCGACGTGTTCGAGCTCGGCGACGTCGTCGGCGTCGACCCGGCCCTGGTCGTCTTCGATCCGATCTCGGCGTTCATTCATATCCGGGGGAACAACAGCCACGACGAGATCGCCGTCAGGCAAGGGCTGATGCCCTTCGATGCTCTCGCCGCCCAGCACGGCATCGCCGTCGCCGGTGTCCGCCACGTCGGCAAGGACCGCCAGCGGGACTCCGCATATGACGCCGTGCTCGGCTCCCGGGCGTGGACGGCCGCCGCCAGGGCGATCCTGTTCTTCACTCCCGACGCCGAACACAAGGACCGGTCGGGAGGATTGATCTTCCCTCGAGGGAACCTGGCGGCCGCCGGGACCGGATCCCGGTACCGGCTCGATGTCGTGAAGGTCGCTCTCGACGACGGCAACGTCGGGGACACCCCGCTGTACGTGGCCGAGGGCGAGACGTCGATCAGTCTCGAGGAGGCGCTCGGCCCGGCCGACGATGCGACAGCGGCCGGCGAGGCGAAACGCTTCCTGACCGCCGCTCTGGCGGACGGGCCGAGAAAGGCCGCCGAGGTGCTCCAGGCCGCCGACGACGAGGGGATCGCCGGGACGACCCTGCGCCGGGCGGCCAAAGACCTGAGGGTGATCATCCGGCGGGAAGGGTTCGGGAAAGGCTCGGAGGTGTGGTGGTCACTCCCCACCACATAGACGCCATAGACGCCATAGAAACCGCATACGGGTGTATGGGTGACTGTTGGTATGTATGTCCCAGACCATAGAAACCGGCCGGTACCCATACACCCGGAGACGGCGTCTATGGCGTCTATGGCGTCTATGGGATGGTCGGCGCAGCTGCTGGGACTGCCGTCCGGGCCGTCACTTCCGGCTGCCGCCTGCCGGAGCCCAGACATCAACCCGGGCCTCTTCTTCCCTGAACGTGGTGAACCGACAGCCCCCGCCAAGAAAATCTGTGCGGGATGCCCGAACCGAATCGATTGCCGGGAATGGGCACTGTCTGTCCCGCCTAGGTTGCTCGCCGGCGTGTGGGGCGGGACCAGTCAACGGGAACGGGTCCTGTTGCGACGGGCCGCCCTGCGGCACGATAGGCACATGACGACTGTCGAGCTCGCCGTCCCGTCAGCCAACGGCCATGAAGCAGAGGTCGCCAATGGCGGCTATTCGCCACCTCTCGACGAGACAGTCTCGACATGCTCGCAATGCGACCGCCCAGCGAAACCAGGGCGGCCGACATGCGGCCAACCCGCTTGTGTGGCCGCCCGGCGGGCCCAATCGAAACGCCGGAAGCCCGCAACCTCACGCCGCCCCGCTTCCGTTGACACTAAACCGGCGAGTGTCGACAGGTTCGACCCCATAGCCGCTCTGCTCGGGGCCGGCGCCACCCTGCGAAGCGTCGAACTCGAGCTGGCCGGCCAATCCTGGGTGCTAACCCGATCCCGATAAGGAGCCTCAATGACCGACACCATCGCCAACAGCCCCGAACGCCAGGCCCGTATCGCCGGTTTCTGGGGCCGCCACCCCGACTGGATCTTCGAAGACGTGGCCGACCTGGTCGACGCCGAGCTCGCCGACGAGGCCGAAGCCGCCGTGGTGGCTGCTACCAAAACCCGGGAGATGACCGACAGCTTCGCCCGGATGACGGTCTGTCCGGTCCCCGACTGTGGCGGCAACACGTTAGGCAGCCGGGACGGGTTGTGTGACTCGCACAGCCGAATCGCCTATGCGGTCCGAGTCGAGCGGGAGGCCGCCCAAATGGTGAACGGCCGCACCCAGCGCCAGATCGTCGAAGCGTGGCTCGACCGGAAAGGAACCTGATGGGAGACATCGTGACCCGAGACGAAAGCGGGAGCACCGTCCGCTCCCGCCTCGAGCAGATCGGCGTGACCGACGACCTCGGTCGTCTCGCCGGCTGGCAGCGATCCCTCATCTACGACGCCCTGGAGGTCGCCCACAAACGGGACCTGAGCGACCACGACACCCTCGCCGGCAGCCGCTACTTGCAGGACGTGGCCGACGCCTACACCCGCAGTCGCCCCAACCCGACCGACCGCCTGGTCGTGGACATCCTCGAGCGGGCCGCCACCGCCCTGGTGCACCTGTGAGCGCCCTGGCCGAAGCCCTGGTCGACTCCGGGTACGAGGCGGTCGAGATCCTCGGCCGGAAGTTCATACGGATCACCGGCCGGGTCGTGCCGTGGAACCAGCCTGAGATCGTCGGCGCCTACGTCGAAGAATGGCGAAGAGGGGCGTTCACCAAATCGCTCACCCGGCAGAACCGGCTGCCGCTGCTGCCCTACCACGACAACAAGGCCACCCCGCTTGGTGTCTCAGAAGCATGGTCCGACGAACCCAGCGGCCTGTTCGGCGTGTTCCGGCTCCTCATGTCCGGGGCCGCCCAGGTAGCCGGCGACTACGCCGAGCGGGGCATCGTCTCCGGGCTGTCGGTCGGGTTCGTCGGCCAGGACTCCGACTGGCGTTACGCCGCCACCTACGCCCCCGACAAGGGCGAGGCCTACATGGACCGGGTCATACGAACCAGAGCGAGACTGGTCGAGGTGTCACTCGTGTCGACCCCCGCCTTCGTCGACGCTCAGGTGATCCACGTCGAGAGCGAAGCAGTCGACGACGCCGCCTGACCCGGCCACCGCTAGCTGACAGCTACCAGGCGGTAATGCATCTCATGTAACCCCACCCCGGTTTTATCTGGGGGGTCGGCCGGTCATCCCGATCACAGTGTTTGTTTCTCCCTTGAACGGCCGGGAACGGGCGGGGGCACGAACCGGACAGGCCGGATGCGGCAGGATTGGGGCTGATGCCGGACGGTTCTCGGTGAGCGAGGTGGTGGGTCCGAACTTGAGGGCGGTCCGGAAGATGCAGCGGCTGCTGCGGCGGTCGGGGCGGGTCGATGAGGTGGCGGACGCTTTGTTGGTGTTGCTGGGCACGTCGGCTGCTCTGGCTGATGCGGTGTCGTCGGATGATCCGGTTAATGACACGCCGATCTACGCCCGGCAGAAGGTGCTGTCGGGGCATGCCGGGATGCTCTCCCAGCTGGCCGCTCTGGTGGGCCCGGTGCGGGAGGAGGACGCTTTGGACGAGTTCATCAAGAGTTTGAGCCGGCCAGCTACGTATGCGGAGTCAGAGGCGTTCCATGAGGCGTCGGCGGAGTATTGGGCCGAGCACGGTATCGGGATGGGCCCGGGCCGGCTCGGCTAGATCTGGCTGCCCAGACTCTGACAGGCGGGCTCGAGCTCGCCGGCCAGGTCACGAAGCCAGGCAGCGACGGTCTCGGCCAGGCCGCCGTCGAGGCCGCCGTGGTCGGTGGCCACCTCGAGGGCGCCGGCGATCTTGCGTAGGTCGATCTGGACGCAGCGGAGGTCTTCGGCGACGTCGTGGAGTGGCCGGTCGGGTTGGTATGCGGTGAGGGCGGGTCGGGCGCTCGACATGCGTGCCTCCAGGGGGTCGGTTCCCGCCCGCAGGACACATGGTGGCGCAGGCCACCGCCTAGACGGTGGATCCGAGTTCCGGTCTTGCTCCTAAGTTGCTCCTATAACCCCGTGACTTGACGTGATATCGCTTGTCTCCGCTTGTCTTGAAAGCCCTACGGTTACAGGGTTTTTGGGAAAGGTGCTGGTCACGGGAACCCCCCGACGCACCCTCTCAAGGTAGAGACACGGGTTCGAATCCCGTTGGGGCTGCCAACAAAAGGGCAGGTCAGACGGGGTGTCAATCCAGCCATCACCTCCCCTTCCTAGCATCCATGGCGCGAGCATGGCGCGGACCGATCAGCTTCCCGACTCCTTCAGCTGCAGTCCGGTCGCCTCAGGGGTCACCCGGGCATGGCTACGGACTCGAACGCCCGGGTGGGGCCTGCGCCGTCTTCGGGTCGATGCCAGCCGCCACCAGATGAGTGGCAGCCAACGCCGGAGGTCGTGGAACCTGAGCCCGGCGAGTCCGGCCCGGGCCCAGGCCGGCAGCCAGACCGACCGGCGCCACGGCGAGTAGCCCCACGGCCGGCCCTTGATGGTGACGAACCGCAGCATGAGGGGACCCTCACCCCCGATGCTCTACTACGACGTCTGTAGCGGTGACGCGGCCGAAACGGGCCGGCCCGGCCATGATCTCAAACGGGGGTGGCCCACGAGATCACTATCGGCCTACAGAGGGTGCTCGCCCGGATCGCCGAAAAGGCGCGCAGGTTGGCCCGGTGGGATCACTCCTGCCACTCCCGGTCAGTGAATCCGTTGAGCAGCGTGTACAACGCCGCGATTCGTCCATCGCGTATCAGGGCCACGTCGTAGCCAGTGGAGGCGGGGGTCTGCTGCGGCACTCCGTAGATGAAGGCGAGGTAGCCCAGATCGCCCACTACATGGACCGGCCCCGCGGCGGTAAATACAAACGCAGGAGTCCTATCGATCAGATTCTGAGCCCCCGCACTCAATTCCTCGTGGCCCCGAGTCGTCGTTTCGGGCTCGTCCAAATCACGTCCTCGGTGTAATTGGCGACGATCGCCTGCATGCGACGCTCGGGATCGTTTTCACCAAAAACCGCGAAGAGGTTGTCCATCAGGAGCCGGCGCACCCGTGAGCCTACGGGTCGAGAATCCCGCGACCGAAATCGTGGCCGCCCTGCGGGTGACGCGTCATCGCCGGATCCCGGTGATTGGCTGGTCCCTGATCATCGCCAACGGGGGCGGGCATCAGTTCCGGGTACCGATTTCGAGCAGCGGCGTCCATCAGGACGGTCTCTATAAGGATCCCGGTCCGCCGCAGTCCGCGACAACTGGGTCTCCCGGTGTCCTCGACGGTCCGCAGCTGGAGCGGGGCGCTCGCTCCTCGGACAGACAATTCCCGTAGCGCGTTGCTCACCTGGGTGCCACCGTGGCAAGTCGGTCCCGCAACCCAGGAGGGTCTCCCGGATCCAGGGCGAGATGGTTTGTTGAACGAAAAACGATGAGTTTCTGGCGGCCGAGTCGTCACAATGGAGAGCTTCGTCCGTGGAGAGGAGACGGGATGAGCGGTGTGCGTGTACTGGTAGGCACCCGGAAGGGCGCCTTCGTGTTGACCTCCGACGGCCGACGCCAGGCCTGGGACGTCAAGGGTCCGCTGTTTGCCGGCTGGGAGATCTACCATGTCAAGGGTTCCCCGGCGAACCCCGACCGGCTGTATGCGTCACAGTCCACGGGCTGGTTCGGGCAGCTGATCCAGCGTTCCGACGACGGCGGCGCCACGTGGGACCCGGTAGGGAACCAGTTCTCTTACGATGGCGTGCCGGGCACGCACCAATGGTACGACGGGACGCCTCATCCGTGGGAGTTCGCCCGAGTCTGGCATCTCGAACCGTCCCTCACCGATCCCGACACTGTCCTTGCCGGGGTCGAGGATGCCGCCTTGTTCCGATCGACCGACGCCGGGGCGAGCTGGCACGAGCTGTCCGGTCTGCGCGGTCACGGCTCGGGACCGTCCTGGCAGCCCGGGGCCGGCGGCATGTGCCTGCACACCGTGATCGTCGACCCCGCCAACGCTCATCGTATTTTCGTAGCAATATCGGCCGCGGGGGTATTTCGCAGCGATGACGACGGCGAGACCTGGCTGCCCACGAACCGTGGCCTCCATTCCGAGGGCATTCCCGACGGCGACGCCGAAGTCGGCCACTGCGTACATCGCCTGGCCATGCACTCGTCGCGCCCGAGCGTGCTGTATATGCAAAAGCACTGGGACGTGATGCGCAGCGACGACGCCGGCGACTCCTGGCAGGAGATCAGCGGTGACCTGCCGACCGACTTCGGGTTTGCCATCGACGTCCACGCCCACGAGCCCGACACGGTGTATGTCGTGCCGATCAAGAGCGACTCAGAGCATTTCCCTCCCGACGGCAAGCTGCGGGTATATCGCAGCCGGACCGGCGGCCACGAGTGGGAACCGCTCACCCATGGACTTCCCCAGGAAAACTGTTACGTGAACGTCCTGCGCGACGCCATGGGTGTCGACTCGCTCGACGCGTGTGGCGTGTACTTCGGAACCACCGGGGGACAGGTCTACGCCTCGGCCGACGCCGGCGATAGCTGGGCTCCGATCGTGCGAGATCTGCCCGCAGTGCTATCGGTCGAGGTTCAGACCCTGCCATGATCCGCGTCGTGCTCCCGGCTCACCTCCAGACGCTCGCCCACGTCGAGCGCGAGGTGAAACTGGAGACCGTCGGCCCACCTACCCAACGATCGGTCATCGACGCCCTCGAGGCCCGCTACCCCGCCCTTCAAGGGACCATTCGAGACCCGGCAACCCGAAAGCGCCGTCCGTTCGTGCGTTTCTTCGCCTGTGAAGAGGACCTGTCACACGCGTCTCCCGACCAGTTGCTGCCCCAAGCGGTGGCAGCCGGGACCGAGCCGTTCTTCATCGTCGGGGCCATGGCCGGCGGATAGCAATCCCTGGGCCGCCAGCCCGCTCTTCGGCTGATCCGCCTGCGATTCCCGACCTCAGCGTCCCAAGGCTACCGGGGTACCGGTGAGTTCTGCTCCATCGAGGAGGGCCCAGGTGGCCTTGACACGGCCCGGCCTATGACCATAAGAAGTCGCTGACGGCCGAGGGGGCGATCAAGCCTCGGCCGGTTCGTTTCCCCGAAGAAAGAGATTCGGATATGCACTTGGTGGCGTTCGCGAGCCACGCCGGGTATCTGCCATGGGGGAAGCGTGGGCCGGTCCGACATGGCCGATCTTGCCTTCGGCGCATCCGGTCCGCGGGAGCCCGCTTGAAGGTCATCAAATAACGGCAAGTGATGGCGAGGACGTAAGCAATAGTGGTGGGAGGCGCCGAGCCATCGGCACCGGCTGTGGCCACTTCGATGCTACGCTCGATCTCCGTACCCCGATCGGGAAGTGCCGGCGGGGCGGGCGAGCGTCGAGGGTGATGAGCAACGGCGCGGCCGCCGAGTCGGTGGTTGACCGGACCGGTTGAGCGAGCGTTGTTCGAAGGTAGAGGTGGGTGTGGGACCGACTCGTTAGTTTGATGACTAGCGGGAACGATGCAAGCTCGCCGCGTCCTCAGGCTGGACGGGCTAAGTCCCCAACGGCAGGAACATCTATGCGCGGCAATTTCACCTCGACCACCTCTCCGTCACGGGCCCGACGCCGGTGGTGGGCGGTCGTCATCGTCGCGGCGACGCTTTTGTTTGGCCTGGCCGCTTGCGGTTCGGCCGATTCGCACCTCTCGACCTTGGTGAGCAAACAGCCGGCCGTCGGCAGCAGGCCCCTGCTGGTGGTGCAGTCGCCGGAGGGCGACTCATGGTTGCGTCTATTGCGGGCCGGGGGTCTGGCGGCCACCGAAGAACCCTTCGGATATCTCCCCACTGATAGCGCGGCGGTTGTGCCCGATGACGTGAAGCTGACGGCCTATGACCTGTCGGAGGCGAAGGCCTGGGTGGACGCAGGCGGTCGCCTGGTGACCACCGATCCGGTGTTGCTCGGTCGTCTTGGCGCCCGCCTGAGCCAACCGGTTCTGGCTACCGGCGCCACTATGGCGGGGCTGTCCGGAGCCGCGACGTGGGCTTCCACCATCCCGGTTCGGGCGGTGTACCCGCCGGCTCGCTCCCAGATGGGAGCGGCGACCGCGCAGGCCCAGACCGGACGGGGTGCGCTCCCTATCTCGGTCCGGTGGGCTTTCGGCAAAGGCCAGGTGTTGGGTCTGGGCGTGGATCCCATGGCTGCGGGACAGACCGGCTACGAGTTGCTGCCAACGCTCTCGCGCCTGGTCGGTGAGGTGACTATGGCACCGGTCGGGCCCAGCCGCAACGGGCTCGAGCTTTACCTCGATCCCGGAGTTCTGCCCCCCAACATCGCCCGCAACGTCGATGCCGTGGCCGCTTTGGCCCAGGGTGCGAGGGTCGTGGACGTGGCGGCATGGGACACGAACTTCAGCGATCCTGCAAAGGACTACCCCTACGCCGCGCTCATCCGAGCGCTACATGCCCGGGGCATCCTGGCCTACGCCTGGCTGGAGCCGCCGTTTGTGGATCTGGCCATGTGGCAGAAGCAACCTCAGTGCCGCGAGAAGACCGAGACCGGCCAGGATGCCCATCCCGATTGGCGCGACCTCATCTCACTGGAAACGCCGGCATGCTTCAACCTGGCCTGGCAGCAGTGGACTCCGGCAATCGAAGGCTACCCCTGGGACGGCGTCAACGTCGCCGAGCTCTACTTCGAGTCAGCACAGAAACCGGCTACCTCCACCCCGTTCAGTCCCGGCGCCCTGAAGCTGTTCGGCCGGGATCCCAAGACCAACATGGCGGCGTTTATGAAGTTTCGGGTTCAACTCGTCACCGAACTCAACGGCGAAATGCTCACCCGCTTGAACTCCCTCCGGCATGCCAAGGATCTGGATCTGCAGCTGACGGTTATCGATAGCAAGCTCGACCCGACTGCGGCCTACGACGTCGGTTCGGATGTGACGCAGCTCGCCGGCGTGGCCCAGAAGGGCGGCGCATCTCTCGAAATCGAGGATCCGTTCACCACCTGGACGGAAAGTCCGCTTCGCTACGACCAGCTCACCCCGGAGCTCCGGCAGCTCGCTCAGCCGGACAACGGCCTTTTTGACGTGAATATCGTGAACCGCGCCGGCGCCCATCCCACCGCAAAGATGACCGGCGGCGAGCTGGACTTGGCGGCTTCCAGCGCCGCGACCTTCAGCGGCCGCATGGCGGCTTACTCGATCGGCACCATCCCCGCCGCCGATCAGGCCGCCCTACCTGGGGCCATGGCCGCAACGGTGCACACCACCTTCACCGGGATCGTGACCCCGTGGACCGTCACTATCCATGCCCCGCCGGCCGGACCGGACGCCAGCGTCACCGTCGACGGGGTGCCGTGGCCCTCCGCCGGCGGAAGGGCCATCGTGCCGGCCGGTGAGCACCGGATCGTTTGGTCCAACTCCCCGGCGCCAGGACCGGGTCTAACCGGTTTCACCGGGGAGCTAGCCAGCGCTTCCATCAGCGCACGGGCCATGACCCTCCGCTACAGCTCCCGGGCCGCCACCTATGCCGTCGTCAGTCATCGCCCGGCAACGCTCGTCGTCGACGGAGCCGCCCAGGCACCGAACCCCATCCCCGACCCGGCAGGGGGGTGGACCGTCCGCCTACCCAAGGGCACTCATCGGGTGACCATCGGGTTCTAAGCGTTCCGTCGCCGAGCCGCATCGGGCCCTCATCGGGCGTTCATGGTGGACAACTGCCGCCCAGCACGCCGCAGGCGGTTTCCCCGTCCCAGCAGGGTCGAACGAATGTACAAGCTGGGCCCTCGGCCGGTTGTCGTGCTGTTACATTGCGCCGACACGGGTGGCGAGAAAGAGGTGCCATGATGTGCCAGGACTGCTCTTTTGATCTTCAGGGAAACGCGGTAACGGGATGCACATGCAGCCAGGGTGGCGACCCCTCAGATAAGTGCGGCTGCGACACGAGCCAGCCCTATCCGATGAGTTGCTTCTATTGCCAGCATTCCTACACGTGGCCACTGCCCAATCAGTAGAACTGGTGGCGGGATTTTTCGAGCACAAACGTCGATTCCAGCCCTACCTGTCTGGCCGACAATACGAGTTTTTCCGATATTGACGTTCCCATCCGGATAAGGCCTCAAGTCGGACGACCGCCGACCCTCGAAAGGGAGCGCCGACCTTCCCAGTCCTCACGCAGAGCGGTCGGCCGGCAGGCCCAATCTCTTTTCTGTCGCGCCCCCCGCTTCAGATGGGCACAATTCGCGCCAGAGTTGGTATGGCCGGGCGGGCCACTGCGGGGAATGAAATGATGTGGCGGCTCGGGTGTGTACGCCGTTGCTTCTTGAGCTTGTGAGCTCGACTCAGAGTTTGGTGCGGGGACGTGTGGGACTTCGGATTGTGGCTGCGAGCACGGACCCCAGAATCTGCTGGTACCGAGTCCCTCCCCGAGCGGTCCTATCGGTGGTGTGGGAAGGGAGGGCGATGAGACGGATCCGGGATCGGGTGGCCGGGCTGGATGTGCATCGTGACAGCGTGGTGGCCTGCGCCCAGCTGTTCGCGGCGGGCGAGGTGGTGGTGGAGAAGGAGCGCTTTGCCACGACCCGGGCGGGGGTGGCCGCCCTGGCCGAGTGGCTGGCCGAGCGGGCGGTGAGCACGGTGGCGATGGAGGCCACCGGGGTGTACTGGAAGCCGGTCTACTACGGGCTGGAGGGGCTGTTCGAGGAGCTGTGGCTGTGTAACGCCCAGCACGTCAAGAACGTGCCGGGCCGCAAGACCGACATGGCCGACGCCGAGTGGCTGGCCGATGTGGCCGCCCATGGGATGGTGCGGCCCAGTTTGGTGCCCGACGAGCCCATCCGGGCGGTGCGGGAGTTGACCCGCTACCGCAAGAGCCAGATCCGGGTGCGGGCCCAGGAGATCCAACGGTTGGAGAAGGCCCTCCAAGACGCCGGCATCAAACTGTCCTCGGTGGCCTCGCGGGTGTTGACCAAGTCGGGCCGGGACATGATCGAGGCCCTCATGGCCGGCCAGCGCGACCCGGCCGCCCTGGCCGAGTTGGCCCGCGGCCGGATGCGGGCCAAAAAGGCGGCCCTGGCCGAGGCTCTCGATGGCCACTTCGCCAGCCAGCACGCCCGCCTGGCCGGCAGCATCCTGGCCCACATCGACTTCCTCGACGCCGCCATCGCCGAGCTGGACGCTGACATCGCCGAGCGCCTACGCCCTTTTGACCCCCACATCGGCCTGCTGAGCACCATCGTGGGCTGGCAGCGGCGCACCGCCGAGGTGTTCCTGGCCGAGACCGGGGCCGACGTGGGCCGCTTCCCCACCGCCGCCCACCTGGCCTCGTGGAGCCGGATCTGCCCGGCCAACCACGAGTCGGCCGGCAAGCGCAAAGCGGTCGGCAAGAAACCGGGCAAGACCTGGCTGGGCGAAGCGCTCATCGAGGCCGCCCAGTCCGCCGCCACCTCCAAAGGCACCTACCTCTCCGCCCACTACCGGCGCCTGGCCGGTCGCCGCGGCCACAACAAGGCCATCGTGGCGGTCGCCCACACCATGCTGGTCACCGCCTGGCACATGCTCACCACCGGCGAGACCTACCACGACCTGGGGGCCGACTACTACACCCGACGCCAAGACCCCCAACAAGAGACCGACCGCCTCGTCCGCCGCCTCCAATCCCTCGGCCACACCGTCACCCTCACCCCCGCGGCCTAACCCCAAACCCCGAACCCCCACCACAAGGCCAACCCCCACCCCCACGCGGCCTCACCCTCTCGGACTTCACCAAATTTCACCCCAGAAGCTCGGCCGGCTCCGCTCATTCCCCTCAATGCGCGCTCTGAGTGATGGCTGGGGGCCCGGGTTGCTCGGGCGGACCAGGTCGGGGCGTCGATCGCGGAGCCTTCGACCCTCCGCCTCTCATCGTCGTACGGCTCCGACCCGACCTCGAGGGCCGTACTACGGTACGGCCATGACCGAACGTATGTTCGATGAGCGACCCTGCCTGGACTGCCGAACCGTCGTTACCTTCCCCCGTCCGGGCGACGCCACCTGCCCCGCCTGCGACCTCCAGATGTACCTCACCCAGTCAGGGCAGGTCGGGCGCTACCCGAGCCAGGACTGGCAGCCGGGCGGGATCCAGGGGCGACGTAGAAACCAGTGACGAGGGCGGGCACGAACGGGCGGGCCGGCCGCCGACCCGACCCGACCGACCCCGGCCCGACCGACCCGGGGCCGGGACCGGACGCGCCACCCGCTCGCATCTCGCACCTGCTCCCTCGCACCAGCCGAGAGCCGTCCCGACCCCACCCGCGGGCCGGACGCATCGCTATGGTGGACAGGATGGAGATCGGATGGTGACCCGGGCACCAGCGTCCCCCTCTGATGCGTCCACCTACGTGGGCCCGCGTCGGGTGATCGACGTCGACAGCCATCTCATGGAATGGTCCTCGTTCCTCACCGACCACGCTCCAGCCGACGTTGCCGACCGGCTGCCACCCATACGGGGCGGTCTGACCGGATTGGATCTCGACACGCCCGGCCCCACCGAGCGGGAACGGGCCGACCTGGTCGCCCTCGGACGTGACGTGATCCGGCGGGGGCCGAAGTGGCACCGGGCCCTGGGGGCCATGGATCCGGAGGACCGTTCGGCCGCCCTCGACCAGCTCGGATTCGAGCGCCAGGTGATTTACACCTCACTGTGCTCCTTCCTGTTCGCCATCGACGAGGCGGACCTTCGGTACGCCGCCTATGGTGCTCACAACCGGTCGGTCGCCGCCTTCTGCCAGGACGACCAGCGGCTGAGCGGGGTGGCCATGTGTGACCTCGACGACCCGGAGGCGGCGATCCGGGTGCTCGATGACGCCCTCGCGATGGGACTCGGACAGGTGTGGATACCGGCCCGAGCGCCCGGCCGGCACTCCCCGGGCCATCCTCGCAACGATGGCTTCTGGGCCCGGCTTGCCGCCGAGGGGACGCCGTTTGTCCTGCACGTCGGAAGCGCGCCTCTGTCGATCGACTCCGAATGGACCGACGACGGCGACGCCGCTCAGGGAGCGCAGCCGAGCGCGCCCCGCGCCGAGATCATCGGCTCCAAGGATCTGATGGTCGTCTACCAGCCGTTCGAGCGATTCCTGTCCACGCTTGTCCTGGACGGTGTCCTCGAGCGGTTCCCCCAACTGCGAGGCGGGGCCATCGAGGTGGGAGCGGGCTGGGTCCCGGACATGATCCGGCGCCTCGACCACGCCGTGACCATCTGGTCCCGCTCGGAACGGCGACTGGCCGATTTCCAGCGCCTCCCATCCGAGCAAGCGGGCGAGCAACTGCGCTTCACGCCCTATCCGTTCGAAGATGTGGGTTTGCTCTCCGGCATCAGCGATCCCCGGCTCTACATGTTCTCGTCCGACTATCCGCACGCCGAGGGCGGCCACGACCCGGTTCGGCGCTTCGACGCCTCGCTGGATGGGCATGAGGCCGCGGTCGTCGACGGCTTCTATCACGTCAACGCCGCCTCCTGGCTCGTACCCTAGGTCCGCGCCCGACCTGGCGATCGGACGTGGGCGCAATCTCCCCGGCGTCCATCCCCGCGAGGTCGAACGAGCCTGACGAAAGCCCGGCGATGACCCCGACCCCACCTGGCGTGGATCTCGGGCCTACCCGCGGTCGATGGCACTTCTTGAGCCATGGCGACCGCCCCGGTCTCCACACCACGGGCCGGTCGGCGGGTTCGCCGGCCGGTAGATCGGGGGGACGGCACGACGCCCCTCCTGCTCTCTCCACCACCAGGCTCGCTTGGCCTGCGCCCAGGCACTGAATTCCGTCCCGCGGTCACGGTAGGACCTTCCCTTGGTGAGACGTTTTTCCTCTCACGAGAGGTCGGTAGGTCTGACCTGCAGGTGAAAGGGTCGGCCTCGAAGTAAGCGGCGGCCGACGGACCGGCGTAGCCCGTGCCGGCGCGAGGGATCTACGAAGCGACGACCACGTGCAACCGACCAAACGACACCGGCGGCGACAGCCGAGCCCGACGGGGAATCGGCCGTGAAGTCGGATGACACGGACCAGGAAAACCTGGATTGGCTCGCGGCTGGTGATGGCGCGGGACAATCCCGCTGCGGTGTTCTTTCCCAGCAATGGCGGGGGGATCGAGGTCGCCCGGCCGCGCCAGCAGGCGGTTGAGCTCACATCAGCCAGACCGCTCGTATCATTACCGTTTCCCGGCGCTCCGGCCAGCCCCTTTCTTTCCTGGATGAGTTGTCGCGCCCTCGTCGGATGTCGGTCGCAATCCGCTCCTGGCCGACCAGGGGTTGATCCGTCAGTGCTCCCCTCCCACCAGGACGGACTGCGCCGTCTCGGCCTCGGCCTGAGCCTCTCGTGTGAGCTCGCCTATCGCGGGATGCTGCTCCGAATCCAGCTGCAGCTGAGCCGACGCCTCGGGCGCGAATCGAACCAGGACGAAGGGCATTGACATGAGGAAGAGCGCGGCGGCAGCCAGTATCCCTGCCAGGACGGGGATCAATGGACGGCTCCTTCGGGACGCAGCGGGATGCTCGGGCGCTGGAGTTGTTCCCCGTCGTCAAATTCGGTAAACCGGTCAGTGGGTTTGAGCGATCGGCCCGCCGCGCCGCCCGAGGATAGTGGCCGGGCTTGCATCGCGACCCGAGCCACGGTCTTACTTCCCGTCGGGGTGTTCTTGTTCACCGCGGCTATCGAGTTCAGCCCGACCGGGCCAAAGGGCTCGACGGCGCCGGCGCCATCCGCCTGGGGACGGGTGGTGATCTTCGCTGTCGCATTAGGCCTCCTGGTGTTGCCCCCTCTCCTTTCTGTATGCCCAGTTCCGCGATTTCGAGACGGACTGATCCGGGGGGCGGGCGCGAACCTTCACTCATGATCTTTCGATGCATCTGGAAGGTCACCTCTGGGCGGGAGTGTTCGGGGCGATTAGAGCGGCGGCTATCTCGGGCGCCCCCGGTATCGGGCCGCGTCCAGCCCGGCCGCGGCGCCCCGGGTTGGCGGGCGAGGGTAGATTAACCGGCATCCCTCAGCGTCGTGGTCGCCCTGAGCTTGGAGGCATGAGTGAGTCTTTCACTGACAGCTGAGCAGACGTCGTTCCGGGACACGGTCCGGTCGTTTCTCCAGGCCAGATCGTCCGAACCAGAGGTCCGTACGGCCATGGCGAGCCGGGAGGGCTACGACTCCGCCGTGTGGTCACAGCTGACCGGTCAGCTGGGGGCGGCCGGCCTGAGCATTCCCGAGGAGTTCGGTGGCGCCGGTTACTCGTTCGAGGAGACGGCCATCGTTCTGGAGGAGGCCGGCCGCGCCCTGCTGTGCGCGCCCCTGCTGTCCTCGGTGGTGGCCTCAACCACGCTTCTGGCCAGTGGGGACAAGGCCGCGCAGGCCGATCTCCTCCCTGGTATTGCGGCCGGTGCCACCATTGCCACCGTCGCCCTGACGAACCCGCCGGGGAGATGGCATGCGCAGGGCAACTCGGCTGCCGCCCGGATGGTCGACGGTGAGTGGCGGGTGTCTGGCCGCGCCGCCTACGTCGTCGATGGCCACACCGCCTCCCTGATCCTGGTGCCGGCCGGGACCTCGTCGGGGGTTGGTCTTTTTGCCGTGAGCGGTGACGCACCGGGCGTCACCCGGGAGTTGCTATCGACCCTGGACGAGACGCGGAAGCTGGCGAGGATCGACTTCTCTGCTGTCGGCGCCCGGCCGGTCGGCGAGCCCGGCGCGGCGGGCGCCGCCATGCAACACGTGCTCCGCGTCGCTTCCGTGGCTTTGGCCAACGAGCAGGCCGGCGTGACTGCGGCCGCCACGGAAATGGCCGTGCAGTACGCCAAGGACCGGATTCAGTTCGGGCGGCCGATCGGCTCTTTTCAGGCCATCAAGCACAAGTGCGCCGATCTTCACGTGGCCCTGGAGTCGGCGCGTTCAGCTGCCCGGGCGGCGACCGTCGCCGCGGCTGCCACCACGGACGACTTTCCGGAATTGGCGGCCATCGCGGCGTCGTTCTGCGGGGAGGCCTGTCTGTTGGCCGGTCACGAAAACATCCAGATCCACGGCGGGATCGGCTTCACGTGGGAGCACCCCGCCCACCTGTATTACAAGCGAGCGAAGAGCTCCGAGTTCCTGTTCGGCGACGTCCTGTACCACCGCGAAATCCTGGCCGACATCATCGGCCTCGAGAGGAGCCCAGCGTGACCACCGGAGCATCGAGCGAGACTCAGGAAGTCGAGTCCGTCCGTCGGGAGGTCCGCGAGTGGCTGGCGGCCCACTGGAAGCCCGGGCTGGCGACGCGGACGTTCATGGAGCAGGTGGTCGACGCCGGTTGGGCTCAGCCCGATTGGCCCCAAGATCTCTATGGCCGGGGCGTGTCAAAGGACGCGGCCGCGGCCGTGATCGAAGAGTTCGCTCGGGCCGGTGCACCACGAGGCTCCATCGCAGCCGCGGGAATCGCGGCCAATGCCATCAGGGCTTTCGCCACATCCGACGAGCTGCGCCACCACGTTCTGCCCAAGCTGCTGACCGGAGAGTACCGAACCTGCCTGCTTTACAGCGAACCTGGCGCCGGCTCGGACCTTGGGGGGCTCCAGACTCGAGCAGACCGCGATGGTTCCGAGTGGATCGTCAACGGCCAGAAGGTCTGGACGAGCGGGGCGCGGACCGCGACCCATGGACTGCTGGCCGCCCGGACCAATTGGGAGGTACCGAAACACCGGGGGATCACCTACTTCCTCCTGCCGATGCCACAACCGGGCGTCGAAGTTCGACCCATCAAACAGATGACCGGCCACCAAACCTTCAACGAGGTGTTCTTCACCGACGCCCGGGTGCCCGACAGCCTCCGCATCAGCGAGGTCGACGACGGCTGGCGGGTGCTCAACGCCGCCCTGGCGGTAGAGCGCATGGTGATGGGAGGCGGGCTCGAGCGGTCCGCGGCCCGCCAGGGGGAAAGCACCGCTTCCCCCGAAGGGAGCACGGCCTCCTCCGCCAACGGGGACGCCACCGGCACCGCCACCGCCCCCGCCGAGGGTGATGGGTCCTCCGCTCCTGAGGTGCGGATCAGGCCCGTGGATCTGGTCGCCCTCGCCAACGAGGCCGGACGCGGCGGCGACCCGGTCATCCGTCAGGCCATCGCCCGCATGCACGCCCTCCGTCGCATCAGCGGGTGGAACGCGGCGCGGGCCGAGGGCAGTACGGATATGAGCGTTGCCGTCGTCCTCAAGCTGTCCATGTCGGAGATACTGCACGGCTCGGCGCGAATCCATGCCCAGCTTCTCGGCACCGAAGCCATGCTCACGGGCCGGCAGTCACCTCAGGGCGAGATCGCCAATCAGACCGGCATGTGGGCCTTCATCAACTCGATCGGCGGCGGCAGCGATCAGATCCAGCGAAACCTGATCGGGGAACGCGTGCTCGGACTACCGCACGACCCTTCTGCCGACCGGGACCTGCCCTTCCGCGACGTGCGCAAGGCGTCGGGCGTCCGACCGCTCGGTCAGGTCCAGACCTGAACCGGACGTAAGCCGGTGCGTCACGCCGGGCGGAAGGCGGGGATGGTTTCGCCTCCTTCGGTGGGGAGGAAGCAGACGGTGAGCGCCTGGCCGGCGCGAAGTTGGGCGTCCGGCGCCACGTCGATCAAGGCATTCATCCAGGGCCCTTCGGCGAGCTCCACGATGCCGGCCACGTTGGTCGGCTCACCGGTGCGGGCGTAGGGGATAACCCAGCTGACCAGGGTGGCCGATCCTGATGCGGGCTGCCAGGTGATGTCGGGGGATTGGCAGACCTGACAGCGGATGGCGGGCCCACCGAAGCCCTGGGTGGGGGGCAGGTAGTGGCCGTTGACGCAACGGCGCACGGCCAGGGTCCCCGATGCCGCGGCATCGAAAAACGGGGCAGAGGCGTCGTCGCGGACGATGGTCGGAAGACTGGTCATGGCGAAAGGTCCCCTTTCAGCGTCGCGGGTGGGCGCCCAGGATGAGCGTGGAGTGATGGTCGAAGATGCCGCCGTTGCCGCTGCAGAGAACGAAATCGTGCTCGGCCACCTGACGTTGGCCGCCCTGGCCCCGGGTCTGCACGACGGCCTCGTGGAGTGGGGTGACGCCCCACAGGTACCACGACGAGAGCTGCCCGCCCCCGGTGTTGGTGGGCAGGGAACCCCCCGGGCCAAGAGCGCCGCTGGCCACCAACTCGCCCGCCTCGCCCTTCTTGACGAAGCCGTAGTCCTCCAGCGTCAACAGCACGGTAAAGGTGTAGCAGTCGTAAAACTCCCGCACGTTGATGTCGTCAAGGTCGATGCCGGCCATCTTGAAAGCGATCTGCCCCGAAATGGTGGCGCCGCTCTGCAGACCCAGTTCGCTGCCCCGCATGTTGGAGTAGCCCGGATGGCACTGACCCCAGCCCCACACATACACCGGCGGCTGCGGCAGATGCCGGGCCCGCTCTGCGGTGGTGACCACCACTGCCACCGCCCCGTTGGACACCAGGCAGCAGTCGAGAAGATGAAATGGGTCCACGATCCAACGAGAGTTCTGATGATCCTCCAGCGTGATCGGATCGCGCATCTGGGCGATCGGATTGTGCGTCGCCCAGGCCCGCTGCGACACCGCGATCGCGCCCAGCTGCTCGCTGGTGGTGCCGTACTTCTCCATATGCCGGCGAGCCGCCAGGGCGTACATCGGATTGGCACCCCCCAGGCCGATCGCGGCGTTGATTCCCCAAAACCCGCTCAGCGCCCGGGATCTGGCCGCCCCGCCGTAGGCCGCCCCGCCCGACGCCCCCGCTTCCGCCAGGGGACAGTCCGAATGCACATAGACGACGGTAGAGGCCATTCCCGACTGCACCGCCATCGACGCGTACTGCACGGCCGCCCCCGCGGTCGCGCCCGCAGTCGCGACATTGACGCTCAGCTGCAGGTTCCGCAACCCCAACGACGAGGCCACGAGCGTATTGTTCGGGGTGATTCCATTGCTCATCAACACGCCGTCCACATCCGACAGCTGCAAACCGGCGTCAGCCACCGCGTTGAGGACCGCATCCGCGGCCAACTCCGGCGCCGACTTGCCGTACACCCGCCCCACTTGAGAAATACCCAACCCGACGATGGCAGCACCTGCACTGAACTCGTTATCCATAACCATGTCCTGCCTCCTTCTCTGCTACTCGCTTGTCAGTTTGGTTACGACCACCGACGCCTACCGACCCGTCCAGCGAGGTGGCCGCTTCTCGGCGAAGGCGAGGGGACCCTCTTTGGAATCCTGAGAGGCCATCAGCCGCGGACTGATGAGCTGGCGATCAGAAGCCAGAGCCTCGTCGACGGTCTTGGTGATGTTCGTGTAGATGGCTTCCTTCGAGAGCCGCACGCAGAGTGGGGCGCACTCCATAATCTCGCCAGCCCACCGCTCGGCCGCTTTCATCAACTCTGGCGCGGGCACGACTTCGTTGACAATGCCGATCCGATACGCTTCGTCGGCCGAGATCCGTTTGCCGGTCAGGATCATTCCCATGGCCACATTGAAGGGCGCCTTGCGGACCAGTCGGTGAATACCCCCCGCGCCGGCGATCAGCCCTACCCTTGGTTCGGGGAGGGCAAACTGGGCGTGTTCAGCCGCGATGATGATATCGCAGGCCAGCGCCGTCTCGAATCCTCCCCCCATCGCGAACCCGTTGACCGCCGCGATCATGGGCTTCCAGCATTCAAACTCGCTGGTGATCGCAGCAAAAGACGGACGCTTTGCTCCCGGGTCGGGCCGGGTGCCGCCTGCATTCTGCGCGGCGGTGGCCTTCAAGTCGTTCCCGGCCGAGAACGCCCGGTCGCCGGCGCCGGTGACAATCGCCACCCATAAATCGTCGTCGTCTTTGAAGTCTTGCCAGATCTCAGCCAGTTCGACGTGCATGGGGGCGTGCATCGCGTTCAACACTTCCGGGCGATTAAACGTTATATACGCGATCCGGTCCCGCTTTTCATATTCAACAAATTCGTAGCTCATTCGTCGAAGTCCTATCCGGGTTTGTTGGAAACTGCGGCCTGCCGGTTGGATCTACCTCTTCAACCCCAGACCCCGTCCGAGGCTCCTGTCGCCGCGCCGGCGAGGGCTGCGCGGGCAATCTAGCCCATCTTCAGACGGCCCAGAAAGGCCGGCCCCAGGATGGTGGCGTACGGGTCAGCAACGTCCGCTCGGGCGGGAAGCCCACCACAGAGCCCCTTGTCGCCGCGCCGGCGAATCCCGAGACGGCGAAGGCCCGTCGCCGGTTACCAGGTGCCTCTGTGGACCACATCCTCGAAGGGGCGGCGATCATGGCGGGCGAGTGGGCGCAGGGGCCGGTCGGCCGGGTATCCCAGGGCGATCATGTAGGCGCAGTGACGGTCGGCCGGCACCCCAAGAATGCGGCGGCAGGCGTCCTGGTCCCCGACGGCAGAATGGCCCGAACCGACACCGAGGTCGGTGGCGGCCAGCATCATCGCCATGGTGGCCTGGCCGAGGTCGTATTGATCGATGGTCAGATACCGCTCGGCCTCGGGCTCCGGGAGCACCATGACCACCGCGGCCGCGGCGCCGGCGAGGTGCTTGGCGCCGACCCACACGGTGGAGAGCTCCTGCAGCTGCTGCGAGTCGGTGACGAGCACGAAGTCCCACTTCTGCCGATTGGAGGCCGACGGGGACAGCCGGCCGGCTTCGAGCACGCGATCCAGGTCGTCGGCGGGTATCGGCCGGGGCTCGAAGCTCCGAACGTTACGACGCGCCCTGATGGCATCCCAGGTTTCCATACGGCGAGGCTATCCCGGCCTCTGGGCCCGGACCGGTGGGCGCGGCATCCCGGAGTCGCACCTCCCATCCCGGTCCCGGACACGGCCGGCCGCCGTGGATACAGTGGCGTGGCCGGTTAGTGAGACGCGCCGGGAAAGAGGAGGTCGTGGGATGGAAGTCGTACGGGGTCGGGCGGAAGGTCAACCGTCACAGGCGCGGTCCGACAACTTCACCGGCACGGTCTTTCTCGATCCGGTGCTCGCCCGGCCCGAAGTGTCGGTGGGCAACGTGTTCTTTGCTCCAGCCAGTCGTACTCACTGGCACTCCCATGCCGGCGGTCAGGTGCTGAACGTGGTCCGGGGTCGGGGACTGGTCGCCAACCGCCAGGGCGAGGCCGCCTTCATCGGCGCCGGGGATGTCGTCCACGCTGCAGGCGGCGAGGAACATTGGCACGGGGGGACCCATGACTCGTACGTCCTGCACACGGCGATCTCCCTGGGCCTGACGACCTGGCTGGGGAAAGTGAGCGACGCCGACTATCAGGCCGCCCACCAGGGCGCCGCCGGTCGCGAGTCGCGGTGACGGGCCTGAGCCCGGCCGGACCGTTGGCCTCCCGGGCCGCGCCGGCGGGAGCCGGGCTACCCACCCGGCGATCGGACCCGCCCGGCCACCGTGGGTGCGGTGTCTTCCCTGTCTGCGAGCAGTCGCACCATCATTTCTGAAGGGCGTGCAAGTCCTCGAGGACCTGATCGGCAAAACCACTCACATCCGTGACTTCGTAGGCCTTGCGGATGATCCCGGCCGGGTCGATGAGGTAGGCGATGCGCAAGGCGAAGCCGGCGCGCTCATCGTCTGCGGGTCGGGTCACCTCATACCGGGTACCCACCTTCCGGTCGACGTCGGACAGCAGGCGATAGCCGAACTGCTGGGCTTCGGCGAAGGCCTTGTTGTCCTTCGGGGGATCGAATGATGCGCCCAGGATGACGCTGTCGGCCGCCGCCAGTTGAGCGGACCTGTCACGCAGGCCCTGACCCTGGCGAGTTCAACCCGTGGTCGCCGCCTTGGGGTACCACCAGAAGATCACCCAATGGCCCTTCTGATCAGCCAGCGATACGGGACGTCCGTCCTGATCGGGGAGAGTGAATGGCGGTGCTTCGGTGCCAGCTTCGAGCATATGGGAACGCTAGCCCTTCGAGGTCAGGGCGGCCGGTGATCTCGGATGGCACCGCTGCTGCGGGCCCGAAGCCTCCGACCCTTGGTCTCAGTCCTTCGACGCCTGCGCCACCGCACCGGTGCGTCGGGTGCCCTCGGGGTGACGCCGTTTCGACCACCAGAGCAACGCCGCCAGGCTCGACACGACCAGGGCGCCGAGAATGATCGGGGCGAGGTAGGGCTTCCAGTCCGAATGAGGGCCTGCGGCCGGGACCGACAGCAGACGGGGTTGGCCCGGGACGGCCACTGCTGGCACGACCTGGCCTGTCGCCAGGTGGGCCCGGCTTCCGCCTATCACCTCGTTGTAGCTATTGCCGGCCAGGCCGTAGGTACCCCGGCACTCCCAGTATTCGATGCCCATGCCGACGCCGGAGCTGATGCCCTGGCATCCGGTCACGGCTACCTGTACGGGGACGCCCCGGTGCCGCACGGTATCCACGCGTGCGTTCTCATGGGCCGCGGAGATGGTCAAAGCGATAGTGATGGCGACCAGCGCCAGCAGAACCGCGATCACGATGACACGGATGACTGGCCCGGCCTCCATGTCGGTCATCCGCACTCCCCGGATGTAGTCACCCCCCTCTGCAGAGGTTTGTCCGGGAACGGATGGCACCGGGATGGCGATCCTAGTGGCGGTGCCAGCGATCTGGAGGCCAGGACCCGGCGCCTCCCGGGGCTCGCACTAGCCGCCTCTGCCAGCGGCTTCAGCCGTCGGGTTTCTGGCCTTCACCAGTAGCTGGGCCGGGCTCTTTCGAGACGGCGTCCGCCATACTGAACGAATGCGTGTGGGTGCAGGACTGGACGCCGGGCTCCGGCTCCCTTTCGAAGAGTTGCGTCAGGCCGGACGGGAGGCAGCTCGGCTCGGCTTCGAAAGCTTGTGGACCCCCGCGGGCGGCGTGCCGGACGCCTTCCACGTCTGCGCCGCGTGGGCGGAGGCTACGTCGCTCTGGACGGGAATCTCGGTTGTCCCGGCGGCCCGGATGTGGAGCCCGTTGGCCCTGGCCGCCCAGGCGGCCACCGTGGGCTTGCGTTCCCAGGGTCGATTCGTGCTGGGGCTCGGGACCGGCGGTTATGGACCGGACTTTTGGTCATCAGTCGGTCTGCCGAATCGGCCGGTCGCGATCATGCGTGACTACCTCAACACCGTGCGGGCCTTGCTGGCGGGCGAGACGGTCACCTACGACGGCCCGGGTGTACGCCTCCGAAATGCCTCCCTTGGCGCATCCGGTCTGCCACCCGTGCCGATCCAGCTGGGCGCCCTCGGGCCCCAAATGGTGCGCCTGGCCGGCGAGCTGGCCGATGGGGCCCTCCTCAACTGGGCCACGCCAGAGCGAATCGACGAGAGCCGGCGCCTGGTGGCCGAGGGGGCGGCCCGGCGAGGGCGGGACCCGGGCGAGGTGGCGCTCACCATGTACATCCGGGTTTGTGTCGACGACGACGCGGCCGCAGCTCGCCGAGCCTTCGGCGCCCAGGTCCTCGGCTACGCCATGGGCCGCCCCGGCATCCCGCCGACCGCCGGCTATCGCGGTCTCTTCGGAGAGATGGGATTCGGCGAGGTTCTCTCCGAGTTGGAGGAGCGGCGCGCCGGTGGGGAAGCGATGGATGCACTGGTTGCTGACGCCCCCGACGAGATGTTTCGCGCCGTGGGGTACTTCGGACCTGCCGCCGGTGCGGCGGCGGCCTACGCCCGCCTCACCGCCGGCCTGGACGAGACGATGGTGCGGATCATCACCGCCCGGCCGGGGCTGGAGCCCGTGGTGGCGACCATGGAGGCGCTCACCCCCGAGCGCATCCGGGGCGCCGTCGCCGCGGCCACCGGCCCGTAACCTACCCCGCCGCCACTGGCCGCGCCCGGGCCGTCTGACCGGGGCGGACCGCCTGTTGAACGGAGCGGGGAGGCGGCGCGCTTTCAGGACTTGCGACCGGGCGCCGGGGCGGGCGGATCTACGGCGCCGGACCGATCGCCGGTCCCGGGCTCGGAGGGGATGTTCACCTCCTGAACGAAAGAGGCGATCAGACTCCCGTCCTGGGCGTGAACCGAGCCGCGCACGAACCCTCGTCCGGAAGCGATGGATACCGGATCGCAGGAGAAGTGCAACCAGTCTTCGGCGTTGACGGGGCGGTGAAACCACAGACCATGATCCAGGGTGAGGATCCCGGCCGGGCGGGCGAACGATGCGTCGACGTCCAGGACGGACATGACGACCATGAAGTCGGACATAAACGCCAGGGCCGCACTGTGCGACACCGGATCCTCGCCGAGGCGTCCGGCGGATCTGGCCCAGTAGGGGTGGGCGCTGCTGGCAAAGGAGCCGAACTCGAGGGCGCGCCCGGTCCGCACCTCGATCAAGTCGGGCCACGGCATGTGGATGGCCAGGCCCGCCAGTTCCGCCGGTCCCGGTCCGCTCAACTCTGTCGCCACCTGCCAGTCGGCGCCGGCGCCGGGACGATGAAAGGACAACGTCAGTACGGCGAGCGTGCGCTCACCCTGGCGCACCGTGACGTGGCGGCTGGCAAACGAACGCCCGTCAGCAGTTCGCACCACATCGAGCCGGAGCGCCGGTCCCCAGAGCCCGGCCCGAAGGAAGTAGGCATGGAATGACTTCGGGACCAGACCGGCGGCCACGGTCTGGCCGGCGGCCCTGACGGCCACGCCGATGGTGAGCCCGCCGAAGAGGAACCCTTCTCCGTCCGGGATGGCCTCGAATGAATCGCCAGTCGTCGGTGTCACCGAGAGGATCGTGTGCAAGCTCACACGGCGAAACAATACGGGTCTCGCCTGGACCACCCGGAGAGCGGCGGTCGCGACAGGGCGCCTTCGTCCCGGCTCGTTGCCAGCTTGCGCCATTTCGCGATTCCGGGCCCGTCGATCGCGGGGGATCACCCGAAAGGGGTGGCGGCTGTGGTAGACGAATGCACTGAAGTATGCGCATGTCAACCGGAAAATCAGCGCTGGGATAAGGAGTAAACCGTGTTCGCGTATAGCTATCCATTGCTCGGCATCTTCTGGACGATGCTGTGGTTCTTCGCCTTTTTCATCTGGATCTGGCTGCTGATCGTCGTATTCACGGACATCTTCCGGAGCCATGACATGGGCGGGTTTGCCAAGGCACTTTGGTGTATCTTCGTCATTATATTGCCTTTACTTGGTGTATTGATCTATCTGATCGCGCGGGGCGGGTCGATGCACGAACGGCAGGCCAGAGCCGCCCAGCAGCAAGAGCAGGCCTTCCGGGAGTACGTCCAGGATGCCGCCGGCAGCGGCGGGAACAGCGCCGATCAGTTGGCCAAGCTGGCCCAGCTCAAGGACTCCGGTGCCATCACCGACGCCGAGTTCCAGGCGGGCAAGGCCAAGATCCTGAGCTGATTCCGGGGCGTTATCTGCCGGGCCAGAACTCGCCCCGATACCAGAGCAAGGGGCGAGCCGGCGGACCCAGGCGGGCTTCGGCCACCTCGGCGTCGACCAGCTGAGACCACCCGGCGGCGCGGCACGCGCTCGCCTGGCAGGCCAGCTGGTCGGAGGCCGCGAGCAGCCGGGGACCGTGGGCCGAGGCCTCTACCTGCAGTAAACCGGGGTCGGCGGGCAAAGCCCCGGCGAAGTGCTGGGCCAATCGCCGGTGGTCCGGCCGGTCCGCGAGCAGGTGCACCACGAAGGCTCCAGTCCGTTCGATGGCCTCGGCCAGGTCGGAATCCGGCCCGATCAGTCCGATCAGACGACCGGGCTGGCCCTGCGCCAGCAGTACCGATGACACGGTGAGCCCGACCCAATCGGCGCCGGCGTCGCCCGCGGTCCATACCGTGACCGGCGCCGCCAGCCGGGCTCGGGCCCGGCGCACTGGATCGCGCTCGGAAGGCGGATCGGCCCACGGATTTCCGTAGCGGACCGTCGAGCCGGCCGGGGGTGCTGAGCTCGCCGGGGGAGTAGAGCCCGCCGGGAGGGCTGAGTCGGGCGGGCCGAGCCGCCCGGGCGACGTTGCCGGATCGGTCCCTGGCGAAGAATCACCCGATGCCACTGGTGCCACCCTGTCACACCTGGGCGTCGGCGCTCACGCCTCGCTCGAAGTTGGTGTCTGTCCGGCCGGAGGCACGCGGGTTGGCGACAGTCCGGCCTGCCGGAGGGCCAGGGCGAACCGACGGGCGTCGCGGGCGCGCAGCCGAACTGATCGTTGTTGAAGTAGACGTACAGGTCGGCGGTCGACGGCCAGAGGTCCGCCAGGTGGCCGGCCCAGCTGTGCAGGGCGGTGCGCCCGTAGCCGGACGGCGGTTGAGCCCGGCCGCCATGAAAGCGTACGTAGCCCCACCCCGCTGTCCGCCACAGGGGTGTTCGCCGCCCATGGGAATCGGTGAGACACAGGGCGGCCTCGTGTTCCTCGAGCAGGCAACGGATCTCGGGCGTGAACCAGCTGTCATGTCGGAACTCGACCGCAACGCGGATCCCGGCCAGGGCCTTGAGCGTTCCGTCGAGGGCGGCGGCGTCGAGAGCGAGATTCGGCGGCAGTTGCAGGAGCACGGGGCCGAGCTTGGACCCGAGGCCGGCCATTCGTTCGCGGAGGCGCTGGACCGGCTCCTCGGGATCGCGGAGTCGGCGGATGTGGGTGAGGTAGCGGCTCGCCTTCACGGCCACCACAAAGTCAGCGGGAACAGTGGCGGCCCAGCCGGCGAAGGTGGTCGTCTCCGGAAGGCGGTAGAAGGCGTTATTGATCTCGACGGTCGCAAATCGTTGGGCGTAGTAGTCGAGCCATTGGCCGGTCGGCAGTGACGCAGGGTAGAAGCCGCCGCGCCAATGGGCGTAGTGCCAGCCCGAGGTTCCGACGTACACGCTCACCCCTCGGTTGTACCCCGGCCAGGGGAGCACCCTCGGGGGCGTCAGGTATCCGCTACGGTCCGCCCGGACGGTCCCGGCCCCGACGGCGCGCCCGGTGATGGGCGGTGAGGGCGTGCGGGTCGCCCCCCGGCAGCTCACTCTTCACCTCCTCCTGGCTCGGGTTGGTGTGGATGGTCACATCGACGAGGCGCGGCACCTCGTGGAGCAGCCGGTGGTGCACCACTTCGGCGATCTGGTGGGCCTCGGCGATCGAGATGGTGCTCCGCACGCTCAGCTCCACGGCGGCATGCAACTCGTGGCCGATCCACCGCACCCTGACCTGATCCACGCCCTCGACGCCCTCAACCTCAAGGGCCTGGCGGCGCACCTGCTCGACGGTCTCGGGGTCAGTGGCGTCCATAAGCCGGCGGAAGACATCTCGGGCCGCGCCCCAGAGGACGACGGCGATGGCCACGGAGATCAGCAGGCCCACCACGGCGTCGGCGGCCGGCCAACCGGCCGCCACCCCGGCAGCCCCCGCCACCACCGCCAGCGACGTGAATCCGTCGGCCCGGGCGTGCTGGCCGTCGGCGACCAGAGCCACCGAGCCGATCCGCCGGCCCACACTGATCCGGTAACGCGCCGCCAGCTCGTTTCCGGCGAATCCGATCAACCCGCCGGCCGCGACCGCCCACAGGTGGCCGACCGGATGGGGGTGGATGAGCCGGACGATGGCCTCCCAGGCCGCCACGACGACCGAAAGGGCGATCACCAGTACCACGGTGAGCCCGGCCAGGTCCTCGGCCCGGCCGAACCCGTACGTGTACCGGCGGGTCGGCCGGCGCCGGCCGATCAGGAACGCCAGCCCGATCGGCACCGCGGTCAGCGCATCGGCGAGGTTGTGAATGGTGTCGGCCAGCAAGCCGACGGAGTGGCTGAGGGCCACGATGAGGCCCTGGATGGTCGCCGTCGCCAGCAGCCCGAGGAGGCTGATCCACAGGACGCGGATACCGTCGCGGCTGGCCAGCAACTCCTGGTCGAGGCTGTCGCTGTGATCGTGACTGTGCGGCCGGACGATTCCAGACAGGATCCCTCGGACCCCGGTGCGGTGCGCGTGAGGCCCATGATCGCCGTGGTCGTCATCGTGGTCATGGTGGTCGTGGTGGTCGGGGGCGTCATGGGATCCGTGGGAGCCCCCGTCGCCGGCACCTTCGAGGTGGTCGTGCCCATGGCCGGCCGTCCCCTCCGACCCGCCGTGGTCATCGGGGCTCACGGCCATAGATGGGAATCGTACCGGTCCTCATCGGCACCGGTGTCAAACGATTCCGAGCAATATTGTTCGAAAATACATCATATATGATATGGTTTTGCACACAATCGGGGGCGCCGGGGCGCCGGGGCGCCTGACCGGGCACTTGCGGGCACTCCGGGCCCGGCCGGCGCCCGGCCGGCACGGCGGGCCCGGCGGCCACGGCGGGTCCGGCGGCCACCACCGGGTTCCCGGACCCGGACCGCATCAAAGAACCTGACCGGCCTACCAGGTCGGCGGGCTGGCCCCCCGCTCGCATGGCTGGACTGCCGGGGAGGGGGCCAGACCACCCGCGAATCGTCGCTCAACCCCGCTTCAACCACACGTTGGTGGGATCAAACTGGTTGAGCACCGGAACGAAGATCGCATTGTGGACCTGGTTGGCGTGGTAGGTCGGGAAGGTGGGCGTGGTGATCTCGTACACCGGCGCATCCGACATCACCTGGGCGTCGGCCCTGGCCCAGATGGCGGCGGCCGCCGAGAGGGTCGATGCGGTCTCGGCCCGCCGGATCAGCCGATTGGTCGCGGCGCGGTCGTAAAAGCCGAAGTTGCTGCCACTCGGCGGGTACGACGACGCTCCCGAGAACAGCGGATTGAAAAAGGACAGGGCCGCGTTCCCGTACCAGTCCGGGTTCCAGGTCGTGAAGGCCAGGTCCCAGACCCCCCGGCGGGCCACGCTCGGCACTTCCAGGTACCGAGTGAAGAGATCAGCGTTGGGGACGCCGATGCCCTGCACGCGGATCCCGACCGGGCCGAGATCGGCCTGCAGGCTATGGAACATTTTGACCTGGTAGTCGAAGTTGTCGACATACAGCAGCTTGAGCGTGAGCTGGCGGCCAGCCAAGAGTTGCCGGGCTTTCTGCGGGTTGTAGGCGTAGGGGTCAAAGTTCCGCGAACCGACGATCCCCGGCGGCAGGACGTGGGTGAGCGGCGGCGACACCTGGGGTCCGCCCTCGTCCTCGAGCAAATCCGTTCGATTGATGGCGTATTCGAGGGCTTGGCGAACCCGGAGGTCCGCCATGGCGGCGCCGTTGTTGGGCGACACCTGGTTGAACACCAGATAGGGGTTCGACCCGTAGGACGGGCCCAGGACCAGGTTGGGGTTCTTGCTGGCCAGCAGTCCGGGAATGGCCGCTGACGGCACTTGCGTGTCCCAGCCCATATCGGCGGACGGGGTGTTGGCTTGCAGCTGCTGCTGGATGGCTTGCTGGTTGCCGGTCTCTGACACGACGATCTTGGCCACAAAGGCCTTCCGGATGGGGTCGGTGCTCGCACTCCAGACCGGGTTGCGCACATAGACGATCGTCTTGGCCGGCACATAGCTCTGAATCATGTAGGGGCCGTCAGAGATGGTGTGCTGCGCCAGTTGATCGCTGGCAGGAAGGTAGTTGAGGTACTCGAGCGGCGTCGGGGAAAACACCGGCATGGCCAGCTGATCGACGAAGTAGGTCGCCGGCCGGACCAGGGTGAACACGACGGTCCGGGGATCGGTGGGGTCGACGCGGACACCGGGGATGGAGTGGGTTTGGATAAACGCTTTGATGGCCGGTACGGACCCTGCCACGTGGGCGAAGGCCGTGCAGAAGCTCGGCATCCCCTTGATCAGGGTCTCGAAGTCCGGGAGGCCGCCAAAGGGCTGGACCGGGTTACAGCTTCGTTCGACGCCCCGCACCACGTCAGCGGCGACGACCGGCCGGGCCGGGCTGGTGTTCCACGTGACTCCATCGCGAATTCTCAGCTTGTAGACGGTCCCGTCGTGGGTGATCCCGCCGTTGGCAGTGGTGGGAATCTGGGTGGCCAGGTCAGGTACGGGATTGGTGGTCTGGCCCGGGACCGCGGGATAGGAGAGCAACTGGCGGTCCCACATCCGCAGGTTCAGATAGCCGACGGTGTAGTACGAGACGCTGGGATCCATGAAGTCGACATCGCCCGTTCCGAGCATGGTCAGGGTGCCGCCCCTGGCTGGACTGCCGCCACTGCTGCTGCTCCCGGAGCCTCCGCAGGCGGCGAGGACCAGGCCGAGCAGGGCCACGCAACCACAGAGGGCCCACTTCCCCCGCATCGTCAACCTCCCTGTCGGCCGCCGGACCGGTCAACGCTAGTGCGGGGTGGACCGCGTCGTTGGGGCCGTCCGGGCGGGCGCCGAACCGGTCGCCCGACTCGCTAGGGACTTCCGGCGGCCGGGCCGTGATCGCGGCATCGCGCCGTCCACCCGGTGGGCGTGATGACCACCCGCAGCCGGCGGCCGCAGGCCCCGCAATACCGGGGCGGTTCGTAGCCGCCCCGGCAGTTCCCGCCGGTTGGGCACGCCGGTCCCGCCCGCCCGCAACCGGAACAGTGGCGGCGGCGATCGGCGTCAGATGACGTTGGAGATCGCCCCGATCGGCATGCGCAGGTCGCGGAGCATGGTCAGATCGGCGTCGGGGCTCCGGCCGAGGGTGGTCAGGTAGTTGCCGACGATCAGGGCGTTGATCCCGGACGTCATCCCCATGGCTTGCAGCTCGCCGAGCGTCAGCTCGCGACCGCCCGCGTAGCGGAGGATCACGTCCGGCAGCCCGAGGCGGAACATGGCGATCCAGCGGATGGCGTCAAGCGGCCGCACCGGCTTGCGAATGGCCAGCGGAGTGCCGGGCCGAGGGTCGAGGAAGTTGACGGGGACTTCGGTCGGCGCCAGCTCGGCCAGTTGACCGATCAGCTCGAGGCGGTGCGCGACCGTCTCGCCCATGCCGAGGAGCACGCCGCAGCACAGCTGCATGCCCACCTCCCGTACGTAACCGCACGTTTGATAGCGCTCGTCCCAGGTGTGGGTCGTGACGATTTCCGGGAAAAAGGACCGGGCCGTCTCGAGGTTGTGGTTGTAACGGTGCACGCCGCCCGCCGCGAGGCGTTCGGCCTGGGACCGTTCGAGGATGCCCGCCGATACCGCGACGTTGAGCCCGGTCGCCTCCTGGACGAGGGGGACCAGATCCAGCAGACGTCGCATCGTCCGCTCGTCAGGACCTCGAACAGCCAGCACGATGCAGAACTCGGTCGCGCCGACCGCGGCCGTTTGTCGAGCCGCCTCGAGCACCTGCCCGGTGTCGAGGAAGGGGGTGGCGAGGACCGGCGTGTCGAAGCGTGACGACTGCGAACAGAAGTGGCAGTCCTCCGGGCACCCGCCGGTTTTGGCCGAGAGGATGCCCTCGATCTCGACGGTCTCCCCGCACCAAGCCAGGCGAACTTCATGGGCCAGAGCGGCCAAGGACGGGACCAGCGCGTCCGGCACGGACACCAGGTCCTCCAGCTGGCCGGGGTCGAGCCGCTGCCGGCGGTTGATCAACTGCTCACGGGTCGATTCGATGTCAGAGAGCGTTGCCAGGGTGGACACACCCCGCATCGTAGAGCGACCGCAGAGAGGGCTTCGAATGACCGCCCCGGGCGGGCGCCGGGTATGAGCCCGGGCAGGGGCCCCCTGGACTGAGCGCCTGGCGCCACACGCAGGCAGGAGGGGAATGGGCGCCGCAGGCCGGTGGTTGTCACGGCCATGACGGACGGACACCGCATCACCATCGGCCCCCTCGATGCCCACGTGGAGGTCAGCCTCGGGGGCGAGCGGATCGCCAGCTCCGACCGGGCGGTGGCCCTGGACGAGACCGGGCTGCCGACCCGCTACTACCTGCCGCGCGAGGACGTGCGGACCGATCTGCTCCGACGCACCAACCGGGCGACCACCTGCCCCTTCAAGGGCGAGGCGTCGTACTGGTCGGCCGTGATCGGCGACGAGGTACACGACGACATCGTCTGGAGCTACGAGACACCGATCCCGGCGGCAGCCGGCATCGCCGGCTTGTTGTGCTTCTACAACGAGCGCGTCGATCTCGTCATCGATGGCCCCGATCGGGCCCGATCGGAGACGCCCCTTTCGCGCTCCTGACCCGTCGGGGCACCGGGCCATCGCAGGAGGCGCTCCAGGAGGGCGGTAGCCTCCGGTGTCATGTCGATGACGACCCGAGACCGGGCCCTGGCCCTCGCCAACGAGGGGGGCGCCAGGGTTTTGCACTCCCTGGAGGGTCTGGTCCTGCGGTCTTCGCTCGTCCCGACCACGCCGTTCCTGCCCGCCGACGTGCTGGCGTGGATCCCTGGCCTGGAAGCCAACTGGCAGGTCATCCGGACCGAGCTCGACCAGGTCCTGACCTACCGCGACGCCTTGCCCAACTTCCAGGACATATCCGTGGATCAGGCCTCGATCACCGATGATGACGGCTGGAAGACGTATTTCTTCTTCGGCTACGGCTTTCGATCCGACGCCAACTGCGCCCGGTGCCCGAAGACGGCGGCCCTCCTCGATGGCATCCCCGGGCTGACCACGGCTTTCTTCTCGATCCTCTCCCCCCACAAGCACATCGGAGCCCACCGTGGTCCCTGGCGGGGGGTCCTGCGCTATCACCTGGCCCTGCGGGTCCCCGAGCCCCCCCAACAGGCCGGCATCTCCGTCGGCGGCCAGGTCGCCCACTGGCAGGAGGGTCGGAGCCTCCTCTTCGACGACGGCTACGAGCACTTCGCCTGGAACGACACCGACGGCGTCCGGGTCGTCCTCTTCGTGGATGTCATCCGCCCGCTGAAGCCCGCCGCCGACCGCATCAACCGGACCCTGATCTCCGCCATCGGCCGGTCGCCCTACATCCGGGACGCCCGCAACCGCCACGACGCCTGGGAGCGCCGCTTTGAGGCCCTGCGGGCCGGCGCGGGAGGCCCCGGGACCTCATCGTGAGCAGCCCGTCGAACCTCGAGCCCGGGGGCGGGCGCCCCCCGTCCGGCGACCCGTTCGGGCTGGCGGATCCCGTCGATGGCCCCAAGCCTGAGGCCGACGTGTTCGCCAAGGTCAACGACGCCCGTCTCGACGAGTACCGCCTGGCGGAGTCGATGGATCTCATCCCCTTCTACCACCAGCTCGACGGGGAGATCGGCCCCACCGTGTTGTTTCGGGGCCGCCAGGTGGTGATGCTCGGCTCCAACAACTATCTGGGCCTCACCACCGACGAGCGGGTCCGCGCTGCTGCCGCCGCCGCGGTGGCCCGTTACGGCACGGGCATCACCGGGCAGCCGCCTGCTCAACGGCACCCTGAGCCTCCACGGCGAGCTGGAGGAGCTGCTGGCCGACTGGGTCGGCCTCGAGGCGGCGCTGGTGTTCACGACGGGGTACGCGGCCAATCTCGGCCTGATCGGCGCCCTCGTCGGTCGGGATGACGCGACGGTCGTGGACTCCGCCGCTCATGCCAGCCTGGTCGACGGCGCCCGCTTCTCGGACGGCACCCTCCGGGCCTTTCGTCACAACCGGGTCAACAGCCTGCGCCGGACACTCCGCTCCTGGCGGGAACAACCCGAGGCGGGGGGCGTCCTGGTGGCGGTCGACGGCATCTACTCCATGGAGGGTGACTGGTCCCCGCTGACCGACATTGCCGGCCTTTGCCAGGACTTCGGCGCCCGGCTGCTCGTCGACGAGGCCCACGCCCTCGGGGTGGTGGGGCCGAGGGGGGCGGGGACCGCAGCCGCGACCGGGGTCCGGCCCGACCTGATCATGGGGACGTTCTCGAAGGCGCTGGCCAGTTGCGGCGGGTTCGTGGCTGGACCCAGGTCGGTGATCGACTACCTCAAGGTGACCTGTCGGCCCTTGATGTTCACGGCTTCTGGCGTTCCCGCCGCCCTGGGTGCGGCGCTCGAGGCGGCGCGCATCGCCCAGGCCGAAGACTGGCGCCGCCAGGCGGTCACCGCCCGGGCCGAACAGCTGCGCGCCGGGCTCGCCGCCCTGGGCCTCCCGGTGGCGACCCGGGTCCACAGCCCCATCGTGAGCGTCCGGGTGGGCGACAACTGGGAGGCCGGACTGCTCTGGAGGGCGCTGATCGATGCGGGCGTCTACACCAACTGCGCCATCCCGCCCGCCGTACCCCGGGCCATGCTGCGGGCGTCGGTGATGGCCACCCACAGTCCAGGGGACATCGACCGTGCCCTCGACGGCTTTCGCGCCGCCCTGGCCCGGCGGGCCCGGGACGCTGATCAGGGACCGGCCGGCCGCCGGTAGAGGCGCCACACCTTCGACCTCCGGGCGCCCATGGCGGCCAGCTGATCGTTGATGCGATGATTGGTGGCGAGGGTCCAGGACGCCTCAGCGGTCAGCACGCCGTTGTCGCGGAGGCGGTCCACCACTTCGCGATACAGGAGGGGGCCGAGGGCGAGGTGCTGGTAATCGGGCCGGACGCCGAGCGCCCACACCTTGGCCCTCCGGACCTTCTTGCGGCCGGACAGCAGCGTGTACCAGCCCGAGGGCAACAGCCGGCCGGAGCGCACCCGTCGCATGAGGAGGTTGAGATCGGGGAGAGCCAGGCAGACGGCCACCACCTGCCCCTCGGGAGTTTCCAGCCCGAAGGCCCAGTTGGGGACGATGATCTGCTTCAACTGCCCGGCCAGGTGTCGGATCTCGGCCTCGGGCATGGGCGCGAAACCCCAGTTGTCGCGCCAGGCCGCGTTGTAGACCTCGAAGAAGCGGCCGACCTCGGCGTCGAAGTCGTCCATGCGGATGCTCCGGACCTGCACCCGGGCCCGCTGCTGGATGCGGTCGAGGGTGCGCCGTTGCCGATCGGAAAGGGACGTGGTCCGTTGGTCGAAATGCCAGCCCCAGAGGTCCATGGCCGGCTCCCAGCCGTGCTCGACCCACAGCGTTTCGTAGTAGCGGGGGTTCTGCAGGGTCATCAGGGCCGGGGGGTCGTCGAACCCGTCGACCTGCAGGCCCAGCTCATCGTTGGTGGTGAAGCAGGCCGGCCCGACGCAGAGGTCGGCGCCCCGTGACGCGGCCCACGAGCAGGCCGTGTCGAACAGCGCACCGGCTGCGGCCGGGTCGTCGAAGCTGTCGAAGAAGCCAACCCAGCCCCAGCTGACGTTCTGGTACTCGTTGAAGGCGGCGTCGATGCACGCCCCGATCCGGCCGACCGGCCGGCCGTGCCGGTAAGCAAGCCACAGGGCCACCTCCTGGTGCCGCATGGCCGGATGCCGGGGTGAAAGGCGGTCGTAGACGGTCAGACGCAGCGGAGGTACCCAACCGGGGTCGCCGCGGTGGATGCGAAACGGCACGTCCACAAACAGCCGGCGACCGCGGAGGGAGCGCACGGCGCGGATCTCCAGGCCGGGCATTCCCGGACGCTACCCGCCAGACGCTATTTGGCTGACCCGTTTGCGCCCGGCGGGCGCGATCAGAGCGGGGGCTGGCAAGCTGTGTTCATGGCCGAGCCCAGCAACCCCAGCCTCGAACTGCCCCTCCCTCCGGTCGAACGGGTGCGCCCCGGGCTGTGGAGCATCCCGGTTCCGATCCCCAACAACCCCCTGCGCTACGTGCTGGTCTACGCCTTTGAGACCGATCGGGGTCCATATCTGATCGATGCCGGCTGGAACACCGACGACGCCTACCAGACCCTCACGGCCGGCCTCGAGCAGGCCGGGTTCGCCATCGATTCGGTGGTCGGGGTGCTGGTGACCCACATCCACCCGGACCACTACGGACTGGCCGGGCGGGTCCGTGAGGCCTCCGGAGCGTGGGTCGCCCTGCACCCGGCCGACGCCGCCCTCATCCGGACCCGCTACACGGAGCCGGAGGGATTGCTGGAGCTCATGGGCGCCATGCTGCGCCGCGACGGGGCGCCCCCCGAGGACGTGGCCGGCATGCAGCAGGCCTCTATGTCGATCCGCGCCTTTGTCACCGCGGTTCAACCCGACATCCTGATGGAGGACGGGGACAAGCCGGAGGTGCCGGGCTGGGACCTGACGGCCATCTGGACGCCCGGCCACTCGCCGGGCCACCTGTGCTTCTACGAGGCCGGCCACCGCTTGATGCTCTCGGGGGACCACATCCTGCCCCGGATCACGCCCAACATCTCGGTCCACCCGCAGTCGGGTCCCGACCCCCTCGGCGCCTTCCTCGCATCCCTGAGCAAGGTCGAGGCCTACGACGTCGACGAGGTGCTGCCGGCCCACGAGCACCGTTTCGTGGACCTCCCGGCCCGGGCGGCGACGCTCCGGGCTCATCATCAGGCCCGCCTGGAGGAGGCCATCTCCGCTATCCGCTCGGGCGTGGACACCGCCTGGGGGATCGCCGAGCGCATGACGTGGAACCGGCCGTGGGACGCCATGCAGGCCTTCGTGCGGCGAGCCGCGGTGGGCGAGGCCCTGGCCCACCTGGAGCACCTCCAGCGCCTGGGCGTGGTTCGGGAGGAGGTCGGCGAACCGTCCCACTGGCAGGTGGTGGACACCGCGGCCCGAGCCTGACCGGATCGGGCCCGGTGCGGATCCGGGCCCTGGGGCGTCCCGGTTCAGCCCATGCGGGTCACGGCCAGCGCCGCCGCCAGCAGGACCACCGCCCACGACAGCGCCCGGAGGGTCGCCTCGAGCGGGGCGAGCAGGGTCCGCTCGTCGATGTGGATCACCTGCCCGTCGCGAAGCGTCACGAGGCCGTCGACGCGGCTGGCCTGGCGGCGGATCAGCCGGGCCGGGGTACTGAGCCGCCGCTGCGCCGCCGAGAGCGCAAAGGCGAAGAGGGCGGCGAGGACGGCACCGCCCGAGAGGGCTTCCGCCTGGGCCACGTAGGCGGTGAGCACCGGGAAGGCACCCCATGCCGCGGCAAACCCGAAGTCGGTGTGGATGATCCCGCCAAACCACTCCAGGTTGTAGGCCAGCACCAGGAGCGGTCCCAGCACGAGGAAGGGCAGTAAGGGCCAGCCGATGGTCGAGAGGCCGGCGATGCCGAGCGCCACCGCCCCGGCCAGGGTCAGCGCGCTCACGGCCACGAGCACCGAAGCCGGAATCCGGGTGCCCAGCGGCCGGCCCCTGAGCTCGTCGAGGGCGTGGGCGGCGACGCCCACGGCGAGGAAGAAGGCGATCAGGGTGGCGACCAAGCGGCTGGCCGCCACCTGCGGTGCCAGGGCGGCGCCGATGACGACGTAGGCGAGGTGCCACGCCGTGTACGGCGGGTGCAGCACGTTCCACCAGTCTCGCCAGGCCCCGGGCCGCGCCGCGTAGAAAGCCGGCTGCGGCGCCGCCATGGGCCCGGGCCCGTCACGCCCGGCCTGCCCACCTGGTCCCGAGGGCCCGGAGCCGGGCTCCGGGGTCACGGCCGGCGCGTTCCTCGCATCACGATCCCCCCACCGAGGCTCATGGTGTGGATCCGGACGTCGTCGAATCCGGCCCGGCGCCAGGCCGCCACGATCGACGCCACCGGGAACCGCCGATAGTGCTCCGAGATGTTGGGGCCCAGGAAACGGCCGACCCGGTACCACGGCCGGCCACCGGTCACCAGGCCGGCCACCGGGAGGACGCCGCGCGTGTAGATCCACCACCACGCCCGCCAGAACTGCCGGGGCGGGGCCAGGAAGTCCAGGCTGGCCATGGTCCCGCCCGGCCTGACCACCCGGCCGAGCTCCAGGAGCGTGGCCCCAGGATCGTCGACGTAGCGCAACAGGTAGGTGAAGGTGAGGGCGTCAAAACTGGCATCCGGGAAGGGCAGCTGTTCGGCCCGGCCGGCAGCCAGCGGGATGCGCTGGGTCAGCCCGAGTGCGGCGAGCCGGCGCCGCCCCCCCTGGAGCATGCCCAAAGTGAGGTCGGCGCCGACCACCGTGCCCGCCGTCCGGGCCGCCAGTTGCACCGCCACTCCGGCTGTACCCGTGGCCACATCCAGGACCCGCGACGGGGCGGCGGGCACGATCTGATCGACCATGGCGACTCGCCACCGGCCGTTTTGACCCAACGACAGGACTTCGGCGAGCAGGTCGTACCGCTGGGGCAGTGGCGCGAACAGCTGCTGGGCGACGCGGTTCCCGTCTCCGGTGATGGCCATCTCGATCAAAGAGCATCGCAGAACCCGCCCGGCTTTCAGCGCTTCCGCCCCTGGCGCGCTAGGAAAGGCCCGATGACGACGCCCCGATTTGACGTCCTGATCGTCGGCGCCGGGCCGGGCGGGAGCGTCGCCGCCATGGTGCTGGCTCGAGCGGGCGCCCGGGTGGCCCTGCTCGACAAGGCCGCCTTTCCCCGCGATAAGGCCTGCGGCGATCTCATCGGACCGCGCGGCGTGCAACTCCTCGACGACCTCGGCCTGCCCCTGCCGGGCGGTCCGAGGCTCGGCCCCATGGTCGTCGTAGGCCCGACCGGGAGGCGGGTCGGCCTTCCGAGCGCCGCCGGACTCACCTATCCGGGGTACGGGGTGGCGGCGAGGAGGGCCGACTTCGACGCCGCCCTGCAGGGGGCTGCGGGTGACGCCGGCGCCTTCTTCGTAAAAGGTCGGGCCGAGGAACCCCTGTGGTCGGAACGCGGCCTGGAAGGCTTCCACGCCGGCGGGGCTCCGTTGCGAGCCGACTTCGTGATCGGCGCCGACGGTGCCACCAGCCGGGTGGCGACCCTCGCGGGCCTGGTGCAGCCGGAGCGTCTGCTGTGGGGCTTCGCCGTGCGGGGCTATCACCCCGAGCCGGTCGAGGCGCCCGTGATTGCGATGCTCGAGACGGCGCCCTGGCAGGCGTTCCCTGGCTACGGCTGGGTCTTCCCGGGAGCGGACGGCGGCGCCAACGTCGGCATCGGGATCGCCACCGGCCAGCGACGCCAGGCTGGATCTGCGGCGGCGCGGGCCTTACCGGCCTTTTTGACCCACCTCCGCCGGCTCGGATTGTGGGATCCGGCTGGATCCGGTCAACCATCCCGCCCCCTGGGCGGCTGGCTGAAAATGGGCATGGTCGGTACCAGTCCGGCCGCCGGCCGGGTCTTGCTGGCCGGCGACGCCGCCGGCCTGGTCAACCCCCTGCAGGGTGAGGGCATCGCCCAGGCCATGCGCAGCGGCCGCTGGGCCGCCGAAGCCATTCTCGCTGGAGGTGGGGCCGCCGCAGACCGGTACCGGGCCCGCCTCACCGCCGCCCATCTGCCCTATCACCGGATCACGGCTGCCCTGCAGCAGGCGCTGGTGGGGCGGCCTCGGGCCGCCGCCGTCCTGGCCCGGTCGTTGACCGCCGCCGGTCAGGTGGAGCCGATGGCGGGAGGCTGGGCGGTGTTCTGGAACGAGCTGCTCGACGGTGCCCCCCGCGGCCGGCATCGTCGCGTCGCCGCCGTGGCGACCCACGTCGGGGCCCTCCTGACCGCCCCCACCGGGACGGCCCGCTGGTTCGCCGGTGCCCTCCCTGGTGGCAGTCCGGCCCGGTGGCAGTCCCGGCTGCCGTCTTCCGGTCAGGACAGGACCTGCACCGCGCTGACGTACCACCCCCCGGATGTCCGGGAGACCGAGAGCTCGTAGATGGCGTCGTTGGGCGAGGCTCCGCCGGGCGGCCCGTAGGTGCACTTGACCGGAGGAAAGGCGGTGCTGCACCCCCGCGACATCGCCAGCCCGGGACCCGGATAGGGGACGGCGAAGAGGCTGCTCACGGCTCCCGGAGTGGCCACGGCCCGTGCAGTGGCCCGGTTGCCGGCCGCCCAGGCGTCGACGAGGGAGGCGGCGGCCGCGTCGGGGCTGGCCTGCGGCGCCGCCGGCTTCCACCCCGTCGTGGGCGGGGTCGTCACTGGCGGCCGGGTCGCAGAGGGCGCGGTTGTGGCACGGGTCGTCGAGGCGGCGGGGCTGGTCGTCGCCGGGGCCGCGGTCGGACCTCGCCCGCAGCCGGAGAGGGCGAGGCCCAACGCCAACCACAGCCCGGTCGCCGCCAGGACCCACCGGAGGCACACCCGCCGGGCCGTCACGGCACCCATTCTGGCTGATGAGCCTCAACCGAGAGCCGACCAGCCCCCATCGGATGCGATGACCTGGCCCGTGACCCAGCTGGCCTCGTCGCTCACCAACCAGGCGATGAGCCGGGCCGTGTCGGCCGGGGTGCCCCATCGCCCGCCCGGAATCCTCCCGGCCACCGCCGCCCAGGTGGGGGCGTCGGCGTACCCGGTGTCGTTGGGGCCGGGGTCGACGCAGTTGACGGTGATGGCACGGGGCATCAGGTGGGCCGCCAGGCTGGCCGTGAGCTGCTGGAGCGCTCCCTTCGAGGCCACATAAGGGAGCTCGGACGGCATGGCCCCGTGGTACTGGCCCGAGGTGAAGAGCACCACCCGGCCTCCGGGCCGCCCGTCGTGGCGGGCGGCGAAGGCTTTGATCAACAGCAGGGTGGCGCGGGTATTGACGGCGTAGGTGAGATCGATCTCTGCTGCGGTCAGCTCCTCGAGCGACTGGCTGCTGCTGCGGGCGTGGTTGGCCACCAGGATGTCGACCGGCCCGAGAGCTTCGCAGGCCGCGTCGATCAGTTCGGCCGGCCCCTCAGGGTCGGCGAAATCGATGCTGACCTGCCCGACGCGGCCGCCCTGACTCTGCAGTTCGGCCACGAGGGCCGACGTCCCGCCGGCGTCGGCGCCCCATGGCTGTTCCTCGTCGTGAGCCGACCACGAATGCAGCAGCACGCTGGCGCCGTCGGCCACGAGCCGCCGGGCCACCCCGGCGCCGATGCCAGCGCGACGGCTGGCGCCGGTGACCACCGCGACCCGTCCCGCCAGGGGCGGCGCGGCGGTCACCGTCGCACTCCTCAGACCGGCCGATGACGGAGGGTCAGTCCCAGATGGCCAGGTCCGTGTCGAGGTCGAAGAACTGCATGCGAGCCGTGTCGATGGCGAACCGGACGCGCTCGCCCGGCTTGACCGAGGCCCTCGGGTCGACCCGTGCCACCCCCTCGTCGAAGCTGGCCAGCTCGGCCTCCTCGTCGGCGCCTGCCCCCTCGGCCACCACCTGCTTGGCATCGATGCGGAAGTGGACCAGAAGCTCGGAGCCGAGCGCCTCCACCAGGCCCACGTCGCCTTCCATGGTTGGGCCGGTCTCGCCATCGAGCGGTATGGGCAGGTGCTCGGGCCGGAGTCCGACGGCGAGCTCGCGGCCGACATACCTGGTCAGGCCGGGATGGGCCGCGGCCACGGCGTCGGGGAGGCTGACGGTCTGCGAGCCGAGTTGCAGGGAGTGGACCCCGTCGCCCAGCGTGACCCGGTACAGATTCATGGACGGTGACCCGATAAAGGCGGCCACAAACAGGTTGACCGGGTGGTCGTAGAGCACCTGGGGCTTGTCGACCTGCTGGAGGTACCCCGTACGCAACACCGCCACCTGATCACCCATGGTCATGGCTTCGACCTGATCGTGGGTCACGTACAGGGTGGCCACGCCGAGGTGGCGCTGGATGTGGCTGACTTCAGATCGCATCTGGACGCGCAGCTTGGCGTCCAGATTGGAGAGCGGCTCGTCCATCAGGAAGACCGACGGCTCGCGGACAATGGCCCGGCCCATGGCGACCCGCTGACGCTGGCCACCCGAAAGCTGTCCGGGCTTACGGTCGAGCCATTCGGTCAGACCGAGGATGTCGGCCGCGTTACGAACCTTCTCGTCGATCTCGGCCTTCGGTCGCTTGGCCACCTTGAGGGCGAAGCCGATGTTCTGGGCCACGGTCATGTGCGGATAGAGGGCGTAGTTCTGGAAGACCATGGCGATGTCCCGTTCCTTCGGGGACTTGTCGTTGACGACCTTGCCGCCGATCTCCAGCGTCCCGGCGGTGATGTCCTCCAGGCCGGCCACCATGCGCAGCGCCGTCGTCTTGCCGCATCCCGAGGGCCCGACCAGCACCATAAATTCCCCTTCGGCGACATCGAGGTTCAGCTGGTGCACCGCCTCAAAGCCGTTCGGGTACACCTTGGTCACTTGATTCATCACCACTGTGGCCATGCTCGATCCTTTTCTCTCTTCTCGTCCACCAACCAGTGTCGTTCGGCGATCCCAAACGCCGTCAGCCCCCCGCCATGATCACGCCCTCCCACGGTCGGAGTTGAAGACTCGGCCCTGCGGCTGCGCCATTGCCCTGCGGCGCGAACGTCGACAGCAAAACATCCGCGCCCGGCCCGGCTGCGGTCGTCATTTCGTCGGAGAAATTGGCAGCGACGATCAGATCGCCCGTGCGATACACCCATTGCTGATCGGGTGCGGGCATCTCCTCGTAGGTCGCCACGCCGGGTCCGAGATGCTCGTGCCGGAGCTGGAGCAGCCGCCGGCAGAGCGAGAGCATCGACGACGGGTCCCGCGCTTGATCCTCCACGTTACGGCGCCGGTAGTCCCCAAAAGGCAGCCAGGGGCGAACGTCCGGCGGCGTGAAGCCGGCGCCCGGAGCGGAAGACCACTGCATAGGCGTCCGGGCGCTATCGCGCCGAAACCGGCCCGGAATGTTCGACGTCATGCGGTCCAGCAGTCCCTCGTCGGGGATTTCCACGTTCTCCATGCCGATCTCGTCGCCGTAATACAGGACGACGGTGCCCGGGAGGCTGCCGAGCACGAGCAGGGCCAAGCGGATCTTCCGCTCGTCGCCCGCACACCATCTGGTCGTGAAGCGGGGCACGTCGTGATTGGAACCGGTCCATGCCGGGCAGGCGCCCGCCGGTAGCCGGCGGAGGGTGGCAGCCACCATGGACCGGAGGGCCGGCGCCGAGAAGTCCGAGAAGAGGAAAGGGAAATTGAAGGCCAGCTGGAGCTCGTCATTGTCGCCGTAGTAGGAGGCCATGCGGTCCACGTCGAGCACGAAGGTCTCGCCCAGGAGGAGCTCGGGGGGGTGGTAGCTGTCGGCCAGTTTTCGCCAGGCTCGGTACAGCCCGTGGACCTCAGGGCGATTCTTGCTGTAGACCTCTTGCTGGCCGAAGCGGGCGTCCGGCCGTTCCTCACCCATGGGGTTGTCTCGTAGCCGGTCGTCGTGGAAGAGCCCATGGGCGACGTCGATGCGAAAGCCTGCGATCCCGCGGTCAAACCAGAATCGCATGATGGCCTCGAAGGCCGCCCTGACCTCGGGGTTGTACCAGTTGAGGTCGGGTTGGCTGGCCAGGAAGTTGTGCAGGTAGTACTGGCCGCTGGCGGCGTCGAGCGTCCAGGCCGAATCGCCGGTGCTGTCCAGCCAGTTGTTGGGTGGCCCACCGCCCGGGGCGGGATCGGCCCACACGTACCAGTCGCGATGCTGCGCCCCCCGCCCCGATCGGGCCTCGACGAACCAAGGGTGGAGGGAGCTGGTGTGATTGGGCACCAGGTCGAGCAGGACGGCGATCCCCCGGGCCCCGGCGTCGGCGACCAGCCGGTCGAGATCGGCGGTGGTGCCGAGCGCGGGGTGTACGCCGACATAGTCGGCGACGTCGTAGCCCCAGTCCTCATCCGGCGACGGCATGGTGGGCGACAGCCAGATGCCGTCCACGCCGAGCCAGGCCAGGTAATCGAGCTTGTCGATGACACCGCGGAGATCGCCATGGCCCTTGCCGTCGGGGTCGTACCAGGACCTGACGTAGATCTGGTAAATCGAACCCCCTTGCCACCACGGGGGGCCATTGCTGCCCGGGGTCACCCTTTCACGGCCCCCGAGGTGAGTCCGGACACCACCGACTTGCGGAACACCAGCACCAGGACGGCGATCGGCACGACAGCCACCACAGAAGCGGCGAAGATGATCCCGTAGGGGATGGTGAACTGGGCTCCGAAAAGGGCGATGCCAACCGGGATGGTGCGGAAGTTGTTGACGCTGTTGAAGGTCAGCGCCATGAGGAACTCCGTCCAGCAGGCGGTGAACGTGAAGACACCGGCGGTAAACAGCCCGGGCAGAGCCTGAGGCAGCACGATCGACCAGACCGTCCGCAGTGGACCGGCCCCATCGATGCGGCCGGTCTCCTCCATCTCCTTCGGGATCCCCAGCATGTAGTTGCGCAGGATCCAGATGGCGAACGGCAGGTTGAAAGCCGCGTAGGGCAGGATCAGGGCCTGATAGCTGTTGAGCCAGTGGAGATCGCGCAGGAGCAGATAGAGGGGAGCAACCACCGCGATCGCCGGGAACACCGAGATCATGAGCAACCCCACCAGAATGGGAAACTTGCCTCGCATGGGCAGCCGTCCCAGGGCGTAGCCCGCCAGCGTGCCGAGGGATAGCACCACCACCGTGGAGACCACCGCGACAATGAGCGAATTGATGATGTACCGCCCAAAGGTGTACTGGCTGAACGCCACGTGGTAATTCTGGGTGGTAAGCGGATGGGGAAAGAGCTGCGGCGGGGTGGCCCCGACCCCCGCGGTGGTCTTGAAGCTGGTGGTCACCATCCAGTAGAGGGGGAGAAGCACAAAGAGGATGACCAGAGTGCTGGAGATGCTGACCCCGTTGATGTAGCGGTGCCAACCGACGCGTTTGCGATTGCGCATGGCTATTGCTCCTGTCCGACCTGAGCGCGGAACACCTTCAAAAACAGCAGGCAGCCGAGCAGCACCAGCAGGGCCGTGCTGGTGGCGACCGCCGCACCCGGCCCGAAAGCCAGGTCCTGGAACATGGCCTTGTAACCCAGGATGGCGAGGGAAGTGGTCGCATGACCAGGGCCGCCCTGGGTGAGGACGAAGGGCAGGTCGAACAGGCCGAAGGCCTGCAGCACCCGGAAGAGTACCGCCAGGGCGATCGTCGGCCGCAGCAATGGAAAGGTGATGCGCCAGAACGTGGCCCACCCCGAGGCGCCATCGACCTCGGCCGCTTCGTAGACATCCTGCGGGAGCATGACCAGGCCGGCCAGCACGATGATGGCCACAAACGGGGTGGTCTTCCAGATGTCGGCCACCATCATGGAGATGATGGCGGGAGTGGGTGTGCCCAGGAAGAGCGGGTGGCCCAGTCCGAGCTTTCCGAAGATGTAATCGGCGATGCCGTACACCGGGTTGTAGATGTACGACCACAGCTGGGCCGAGATCACCGTGATCAATGACCAGGGGATCAGGAGGAGCGCCATCATCAGACCTCGACCCCGGACCAGGCGCTCGAGCACCAGGGCGATGGCGGTGCCGAGGATGACCTCAACCAGCACGGTGACGATGGTGTAGATGATGGTGAAGAACAGGGCATAGCGCCACGTCTCACTGTGGATGAGCACCGAGTAGTTGGCGGTGGTGGGGAACCCCGACAGCTTGAAGCCGCTACCCAGCACATTGACGTGGGAGAAGCTCATGATGACCGAGTAGACGATCGGAAAGATCGTCACGGCCAGCACGACGATCAGAGCCGGGGTCGAGAACCCCCACCCCAACCGGGCCAGGACCCGTCGGTTGTGGTCCGGTTTGCCGACCGGACGCGTCGAAGTGGGTGGGGGACTCGGAGGAGTTGCGACTTCGGTCTGGGTGGTGGACATGCCTGCTCCTCTGGTGCCAGCGAAAGGTGGTCGATGGGACACCGGCGGCGGGAACCGGGCGCTCGGCCCGGTCCCCGTCGACCGGAGGGGATTACAGGCCCGAGCCTGAGAGTGCGGTGTTGATGCCGGAGTTCATGGAATGCAGCGCCGACTGCGGCGATTCCGACCCGGCCAGCACGGCATTGACGTTCTGGTAGATGGCCTGGCTGACCGCGGGGTAGTTCGGCGTCTGGGCCGGGCGGGGAACCAGCCGGGTACGGGGAACGACCGCCAGGACGGCATTGTGGCCCACGACCGCCGGCGAGGTCCGGACCGCCTGATTGGTGGGAATCTCGGAGAATTGCGTGGCCAGGATGGTCTGGGCCTGGGTTCCGGTCATCCACCTGATGAAGGTCAGGTCAGCCGCCTTGTTGGCGCTGTGCGGGTTGACAAAAAGGTTCCAGCCGCCGATGTTCGAGTAGCCCGGAGTGGGGTGCCCGGTAAACGTCGGCATGGGCTCGACCCCGACTTTCCCGATCACCGAGGAGCCGGCCGACTGCGAGTTCGAGTAGGCGTAGTCCCAGTTGCGGAGGAAAGCGGACTGACCGGCCGAGAAGGCCGCCATGGCCTGCGATTCCTGGAAGGTCGAAACCGCCGCCGGGGTCACCCCGGAGGTGATCAGGCTCTTCATGAAGGTCAGCGCCTGCAGGGCCTGCGGCGAGTTGACGGTGGAACTGGTGGCGGAGCTGTTGAGCACGGTGCCGCCGGCGCTGGTCAGGTACTCCATGAAGTTACAGGTGGTGCCTTCATAGGACGCCCCCTGCCAGACGAATCCGTATTTCACCTTGCCGGCCTTCTGCAGCGTCTGGGCGTCGGTCAACAGCTGCTCGAAGGTGGTCGGAGGCGACAGCCCGGCGGCCGTGAGCAGATCCTTGCGGTAATAAAGGAAGCCCTGGTCCTCGAAGAACGGGGCACCGTACACCTTGCCCTTGTAGGTGGCGCCCGCCACCAGGCCCGGGGCAAAGGTGTTCCAATAGCTTTGCGGCGCGTAGTCCGACAGCGGGGCGGCCAGCTGATGGGCCCCGAACTGGGCCGGCCAGATGACGTCGCCCATGTAGACGTCGGGATGGGCCGAACCGCCAGAGATCTGGGTTGTGAGTGCGGCCCGGTTGGTGTCGGTGTCGTTGGGTGCGGAGACCAGTTGGACGTGGATGTTGGGGTACTGCTTCTCGAAGGCCGAAATCAGGACCGTCCGCGGGTCGGTGCCGCTCGTCGTGATGGGGCTGGCCCACCATTGGATGGTGCCGGCCTGACTCGTGCCCGGGGCCGCCGCGGTGGTGGCCGGGGCGGCGGGCGAGGACGCGGTGGTCTGGGTGGTCGTGCCGCTCGAGGTATGGCTGCTGCTCCCGCACGCAGACAGCGCCAGGGCGGCCCCGCCGACCAGGATCACTATTCCCCGCACTCCTGCCTGACGTGGTCTGGTTTTTTCCCACCATGATCGGTGTGCCATTTGCATGTTCCCTTCCTCTCCTCTGCGTGGAGTTGGTGTGGTGGCCCCTTCTGGGTGACTCGGGTGTATGCGCCGAGGCCGGCGGATCATCGGCTGCCGGTTTTCTCGGCCCGAACGTCGCCCGGTGCTCGGACGGTGGCTGGGGCCGCCCGCAGGACGGGCGGACGCGGTCCCGGCGACGCCCGGGCAGAAGCGGGCCCTCGGGGCTGGCGCCGGCCGCTGGACCCTTCCCCGGAGCGGACCCGCCCGCTGCGGGCCGGTCCGAGCCCGGGGCGTTTGGCCGTACTCGCTCGCTGAATGACCTGAAGGGAAAGTCTCATGCAGATGGGCCGCACCACCTCGCCGCGAAGCTGAGCCGCCAGTCGTCGCGCCCCTTCGGCCCCACTCAACGCCAACGGTTGGCGGACCGTGGACAGCTGCAACAGGGCGGCCGTCTCGATGTCGTCGAAACCGATCACTGACAGCTCGTCGGGTATCTCGATGGCGAGATTGGCAGCCGCGGCCAGGACTCCCATGGCCTGCGTGTCCGAGGCGGCAAAGATGGCGGTCGGCGGGTCTGGCCCACTGAGCAGCACCCTCGCCAGGTCGGCGGCGGCGGCGGAGCTGGCGGCCCCGATCTGTACCAGCGCCGGGTCCAGGGCGATGCCGGCCGATTCGAGGGCGCGGGAGTAGCCGGTCAGACGCCGGCGTCCAGACCGAAAACCCAGGCCGCCCTCTGAGCGGTCACCGACGAAACCGATGCGCCGGTGCCCGAGCTCGAGCAGGTGGGCGGTCGCCAGCCGGCCCCCGTCCACGTCGTCAATCACGGTGCTCGGCACTCCGGCCGCGTCGACGTCCACCATCGACAGGGGCACGTGAGCCCGTTTGAACGCCGCCAGCTGGGGCGCCGCCAACCGGAGCGAAAAGACCATCACCCCGTCGGCCCGGTGCTGGGACAGGAGCGCCTCGACATGGTGGTCGCGTTGCTGACGGGTCTCTACGTTGAACACCACCGTGTCATAGCCCTGCTCGTCGAACACGCCGATGGCGCCAGCCAGGCGTTCGACCACGGACGGCCGGGTCAGGAACGGCACCAGCATCCCGACCGCCCCGGTGCGGCCCCGGGACAGGCCGGCCGCCAGGCGGCTGGGCCGGTAGTTGAGTCGTTCGATGACCTCGAGCACCCGCCGCCTCGTGGTCGCACGGACGTTGGGGCTGCCGTTGATCACCCGAGACACAGTCCCGATTCCGACACCGGCCTCGGTGGCCACCGCAGCGATATTTACCCGCCTTGCCACCGGATCTACCGAAGTTGCTCCATAATCCGGTCCCCCCGGATGGAAGCAGTTCCACCGTGGAACCCATTCCATCGGTAGAATTACAACACTTGTTGCCTGACGTCAACACCCTTTATGCCTGAGCGCCCGGGTGAGCGGTCCAAGAGGGGGCCCGCCTGGGCCATGGTCGAAGCGCTACGCGGGCGGTGCCTTCTCGCCCGCCCGGGCCCGTCCGGACGTCAGATCGTCGGACACCTGCGGCAGCACCTGATCGAAATACGAGGCCGCGGCTGCTTCGGTCCCGACGTCGCGGCCGGCGTTCTCCGAGAGGAACCAGCGGTGCTCGAGCAGCTCGTGGAAGACCTCGACCGGATCGAGCTTGTCCCGGAGATGGCCCGGGATGCGGGCCGCCACCGGCTCGTACACTTCGCTCAACCACCGGTTCGCGGCTGCCACCTCCGACACCGGTCCATGGGCCTTCCGTTCGAGGTGGGCTCGATAGGAGGCGAGGTCGTTGAGCAGGCGTCGGGCCTGGTTCTCCTCGGCCAGCAGGCCGGTGCGCTGATACAGATGTTGCCGGTAGTGGCCGGGCTCGCTCACCCGGGTCTTCACCCGCATCCGGGGTCGGTCGGTGTCGGCGTCGACCAGTTCCACCTCCATGACGTCGAAGCCGAGGGCATTCAACCGGCGCAGCCGCTCGGCTAGCCGCTGCCGCTCCTCTCCAGGGGGGATGACCCACTCCCCGGTGAGCTCCTCCCAGAGAGCGTCGTAGCGGCGCTCGAGGTCGAGGGCGGCGTCAATGGGGTCCACGTCGACGCACAGGATCCCGGCGGCCTCGAGATCCGACAGCTCGCCGGCTACCCGCTCGCAGGCCTGGGTCAGGTCGGTTCGCCGCTGCCCCTCCGAGAGGCTCGGGTACAGTTCCGCGGTCTCGGCGTCCACCAGGTAGGCGGCCAGGGCGCCGGCGTCGAGCCGGAACAGGGTGTTCGAGAGCGAACAGTCACCCCAGTAGAAGCCGGCCAGATGGAGCCGGACCAGCAGCTCGACCAGGGCGTCGAGCAGCCGGTCGTGCGGGTGGGGGCCCCGCGGCTCGCTGAAGAGGGCGCGGTAGGTCGAGGAATACTCCAGGTAGCGGGTCACCAGGGCGGCGTCGACGTCGGACCCCCGGTCGATGACCACGCTCTGCGCCGTGACACACGGGATGCCGAGATCGGCGAGCCGCCGCAGCAGCCGGTACTCCCTCCGGGCCAGCCGCTCCTCCAGCTCTTTGACCACCCACAGTGTTCCGGCCACGTCGAGGAAGCGCACCACGTGGCGGTGCACCCCGGGGTGGCGGGGGACCACCAGCCGGGGATCCGACCACTGCTCGAGGGGCTCCGACCAGGGCAGGGCGAGCAGCCCGGTGGCCTGGCTCGCGGTGGGGTCGAGGATTACGCGCATGGGGGTGAACCGGTTGCACACCCGCCGCTATGCAGAGAAGATGACCTTGTGGCCTTTTCGGCGACTCGGCCTCGGGCCTCACGGGTACTCACCAAGCGATCTCCTTGCTGACATCCACACTGCTGACATCACTACAGGGGTCTACGTCATGAGCAAGCCAGCCCTACCCAGTCTCGCCCACGGCCGGCATTTTTGGTCCCGCCGGCACGGGTGCTTCATGGAGGTGGCGTCGGTCCTGGCCGGGGAGCGCTGGAGCGATCATCCGCGCTGCGCCCACCCGGTCCTGGCCGCCGCCGCCCGCAGCGTCAACGACCTCACGTCGGGGCCGGAGCTGCACCGGCTGGCGCCGCTGGTCCCCCTGGTGGTCGGTACGGCCGATCCCGATCCGGGCCATGCCACCAGACTGGCCCGCTTTTGCCTCGAGTGGGTGGGCGATATCGATTCCCGGCACCGCCACGCCCTCGACTGCTCGGCGCTCACCGCCGAATTGCTGCTGGAGGTGGCCCCGCCGGCGGTGATCGAGGCCCGGCACACGATCGAAGCGAGGAAGCTCAACCGGCGCCTCTCACCGACACTTGAGACCTACGCCCGACGGGCGGCACCCGCGGTCGCCGTCCTGGTGAGCGAGGTGATCGCGGAGACTTCGAGCGATTCCGACACCGCGCTGCGGGCCTTCCTTGAGGGCCTGGTGCGCTTCGCCGACGAGGACCGCCGGCCGCCCGGGCCGGCCCTGCCGGACCTGGCGCGGCATTCCACGGCTGCACCGCCTGCTCCCGGGCGTCGGCGGCTGACGCTCCGGGGAACCCTCTCGCCGCGGCATCCGGCCGCGACTCATCGGGCAGTATCGGCGGCGTGGCCGTCGCCGCGTCCAGCGGGCACCCCGCGCTGTACGACACCCTGGTCGCTCTGCACGTGGTGAGCGCGGTCATCGGCTTTGGCGCCGTCGCCCTGAGCGGGCTCTACGGGGCCACGGCCAGCCACCCCGACCGGTCCGGGGCGACGGAGGAGGCCGGCCGATATTTCCGATCGTCCGGCCGGGCCGAATGGCTGGTGCTGATCGTGCCCTTCCTCGGAGCGGCCGCCCTCGGCCTCCGGCCGTCGGGGGTCGATTTCGGGGCCACCTGGGTGATCGCCGCCTCCCTCCTCTGGCTGGCCGCCGCCGCCCTTCTCCTGGGCGTGGTCCGCCCGGCCGAGCGCCGCATCCGCGCCGCCTTTGCCCTCGACCAAAGCTCCGCAGCCGTCGAGGGCCCCCGGGCCGGGTCCGCCCCCGCCCGGGGGGACGCGGCATCGGACCTGGCGGGCGCCGGGCGCCTCCTGATGTGGGCCGCCATCGGATCCGATCTGCTCTTCGTCGCGGCCCTGGTGTTCATGATCGGACAACCGGCCTGACCATCCGCCCCGGCCTGCTACATTCACTGCCCGGCGCCCAACCCGGGGGTCTGGTGTGCCGCGCAGTTGGAGCAGGGCGGGCCTACCATGACAGTGACTATGACTGCGTCGCTGTCTTCAACTGCCCCTATTTCGACCGGCCCAGTATCGACTGACCCAGTATCGGTGCCGTCCACCTTCCGGGGCATCCCTGTTGACGAGCTGCGAGCGGATTTCACCATGGCCTGGGTCTCGCGTCTGCTCGACGACCGGGAGATTGCCCTGCAGAAGCAGAGCCGGGTCTTTTTCCAGATCTCCGGCGCCGGCCACGAGGCCCTGCTGCTGGGGCTCGGGCGGGAGCTGCGTCCCGCCTACGACTGGTTTTTCCCCTATTACCGGGACCGGGCGCTCATGCTCTCGCTCGGCGTCACCCCCGAGGAAATCCTCCTCGAAGCCGTGGGCTCGGCGGCCGATCCCGCCTCTGGCGGACGGCAGATGTCGTGCCACTGGGGCAACTCCGCCCTCAATATCGTCACCCAATCCAGCCCCACCGGCAGCCAGTGCCTGCCCGCCGTGGGCTGCGCCGAGGCCAGCCGCTATATCGCCCGGCGCCGCCTTCCCGGTTGTGTCGCCTATGGCGACGAGCTGACCTACGTCTCCCTCGGCGAAGGGGCCACCTCCGAGGGCGAATTCTGGGAAAGCCTCAACACCGCGTGCAGCCTCCATCTCCCGGTCTTGTTCGTGGTCGCCGATAACGGCTTCGCCATTTCGGTCCCATCCGCCGATCAATCACCGGCGCCGATTTCCGAGCTGGTCCGCGGCTTCCGGGGCCTCCATGTTCACCGGCTGGACGGGCGCGATTACTTCGAGGTGCGGTCCCGGGGGGCCGACATCGTGGCCGAAGTCCGGGCCGGCGTGGGCCCGGCGCTCATCCACGCCACCGTGACCCGCCCCTACTCCCATTCGTCGCAGGACACCCAGAGCAAGTACCGCTCGCCGGAAGAGCTGGCCGACGAGGCCGCCCACGATCCCCTCGTACTGCATGGAGCAGGTCCTCCTCGAGGCCGGGGTGCTGACCGCCGACGAGGTGGCCGGCATCAAGGAGGAAGCCCGCCAGACGGTGCTGGCGGCGGCGCGCCGGGCTCTGGCCGCCCCCCGACCCGATCCGGCCAGCATCCGCGACAACGTGGTGGCGCTTCCATATGTCGATCCCGCGGCCGAGTCCGCCGATGACGGCCAGGGCGAGGTCGTCGCCCTCGGTGAGGCCATCCGGCGCACCCTCGAAGAACAGATGGAGGAGGATGAACGCATCCGGGTGTTCGGCGAGGACGTCGCCGACGCCCGCGAGGCCGTGCTGGCCAACGTGGAGGGCAAGGGTGGCGTGTTCGGCAGCACCTTCGGCCTCCAGCGCCGATTCGGTCTGGCCCGGTGCTACAACACGCCGCTGGCCGAGGCCAACATCGTCGGGCGGGCGGTGGGGCAGGGACTGCGGGGACTGCGGCCCGTGCCCGAGGTCCAGTTCTTTGACTACATCTGGCCGGCCATGCACCAGATCAAAAGCGAGGCGGCCACCATCCGCTGGCGTTCCAACGGGGCGTTCACCTGCCCGATGGTGCTGCGGGTGCCGATCGGCGGCTACGTGACCGGCGGGGCCATCTGGCATTCCCAGTCCGGGGAATCCATCTTCACCCACATTCCCGGTCTCACGGTCGTGATGCCGTCCCGGGCCGCGGACGCGGTGGGCTTGTTGCGGACGGCCTTTCAGGCCGAGGACCCGGTGATGTTCCTCGAGCACAAGCACCTGCTGCGCCAGCCCTACACCCGTGATCCCTTCCCTTCCCGGGAGTTTCAGATTCCGTTCGGGCGGGGTCGAGTCGCGGTGGCCGGCGACGAGCTCACCATCGTCACCTGGGGCGCCCTGGTCGAGAAATCCCGGCAGGCGGCAGCCATCCTGGCCGCCGAAGACGGCAGCTCGATCCAGGTCATCGACCTGCGCTCACTGTTGCCGTGGGACCACGAGCTGGTGGGCACGGAGGTGGCCCGGACCGGCCGGCTGCTCGTCGCCCACGAGGATGTGCTGACCAGTGGGTTCGGAGCCGAGGTGGCGGCGTGGGTGGGCGAGCACTGCTTCGACGCCCTGGACGCGCCGGTGCGGCGCATCGGTGCCGCCGACACTCACGTGGCCTACGAGCCGACGCTGGCAGCAGCCATCCTGCCCCAGGTCGAGGACATCACGGACGCGGCCCGGGAGCTGCTCGCCTTCTAGCATCGTCGCCATGTCATACGAAGTGCGCGGCGTGATTGCTGCGGAGAAAGGGGCGCCGGTCCGGCTGGAGTCGGTGGTGGTGCCGGACCCGGGGGCGGGTGAAGCGGTCGTCGCCGTGCGCGCCTGCGGCGTCTGTCATACCGACCTCCACTACCGCGAGGGGGCGATCAACGACGATTACCCCTTCCTCCTCGGCCACGAAGCCGCCGGCACGGTGGAGGCGGTGGGGGAGGGCGTGACCAACGTGGCGCCGGGCGACTACGTGGTGCTGGCCTGGAGGGCGCCGTGCGGGCTGTGCCGTTCGTGCCGGCGGGGCCGGCCGTGGTACTGCTTCGACAGCGCCAACGCGGCCCAGCCCATGACCTTGCTCGACGGCACCCCGCTCTCGCCCGCCCTCGGCATCGGGGCCTTCGCCGAGAAGACGCTCGTGGCCGCCACCCAGGCGGTGAAGATCGATCCCGCCGCTCGCCCGGAGGCCGCGGGCCTGATCGGATGCGGGGTCATGGCCGGCTTCGGGGCGGCGGTCAACACCGGCGGGGTCGGTCGGGGCGACACGGTGGCGGTCTTCGGCTGTGGCGGAGTCGGCGACGCCGCCATCGCTGCGTCGGCCCTGGCCGGGGCCCGCACCATCGTGGCCGTCGACATCGACGCCCGAAAGCTGGAGTGGGCCCGCCGCTTCGGTGCCACCCATACGGTCGATGCCGGCGCCGGCGATCCGGTCGAGGCCATCAAGGACCTCACCGACGGGTTCGGTGCCGACGTGGTGATCGAGGCCGTGGGCCGGCCCGAGACCTACCGCCAGGCCTTCTTCGCCCGGGACCTGGCCGGGATCCTGGTGCAGGTGGGGGTGCCCGACCCGTCGATGACGATCGAGCTGCCGATGATCGAGCTGTTCGGCCGTGGTGGGGCCTTGAAGTCGTCGTGGTACGGGGACTGCCTCCCGTCCCGCGATTTCCCGATGCTGATCGACCTGTACCTGAGCGGCCGGCTGGACCTGGATGGGTTCGTCAGCGAGACCATCCCGCTGGAGGGAGTCGAAGAGGCCTTCGCCCGCATGGAGCGGGGCGAGGTGCTGCGCTCGGTGGTGGTGATCTAGCGCCGGCGGCCCGGCGCGGATCGGTGGGCGCGTTTGATGCTGTGGGCGCGCTTGGTGTCGAAAAACGACCAAAACCGCGCCCGAAATTCACCGAACGCGCCCAGATTGTCGCCGGCAGAGGCTGAGCCGCGGCCCGACGCCGCCTGCGCCGCTCACCCCCGGAGCCCGAAACCGCCCCCCTCCGCACCTGCAGTCAAACCAATTACTTGGACGTCCTAGCTTTTGCTACAGTGGATTCCGATGCCGGAACTGCACCGTCCTGTTCATCCCGTTCGGTTCGTCACTGCGGCCAGCCTCTTCGACGGCCACGACGCCGCTATCAACATCATGCGCCGGCTGTTACAGGCGCAAGGGGCCGAGGTGGTCCACCTCGGCCACAACCGGTCTGTCGACGAGGTGGTGACCGCGGCCATCCAGGAGGACGTCCAGGGGGTGGCCGTCAGCTCCTACCAGGGCGGCCACATCGAGTACTTCAGCTACCTGGTCGACCGGCTCCGGGCGGCCGGGCGGCCGGACGTCCGCGTCTACGGCGGGGGTGGCGGGACCATCGTCGCCGACGAGATCGAGTATTTGCACCGCTACGGCGTGGCCCGGATCTTCTCGCCCCAGGATGGCCAGGCCATGGGCCTGGCGGCCATGGTCAACATCATGATCGCCGAGTGCGACCGGATCCTGCCGGCGCCCGCCGCGGCCGACGTGGAAGCGGCGCTTGCCGGCGACCACCGGGCCCTCGCCCGGGTGATCACGGCCCTCGAGGCCGGCACCCTCGACGCCGAGGCGCACGAGCTCATGGCCCGGGCCGCCGACCGCCATCGGGCCCCGGCGCTCGGCATCACCGGCACCGGCGGGTCGGGCAAATCTTCGCTGACCGACGAGCTGGTCCGCCGCTTCCGCCTGGACCAGGAGGACAAGCTGCGCGTCGCCGTCCTGGCCATCGACCCGACCCGGCGCCGGGGGGGCGGAGCGCTCCTCGGGGACCGGATCCGGATGAACGCCATCGACACCGACGGGACCGGCGCCGCCGGCACCGGGGCGACGGTGGCGGGCGATCCCGCCGCCATCCCCCTGGCCGGGGGGCGGGTGTATTTCCGCTCCTTCGCCACCCGCGGGTCGGGGAGCGAGCTGCCGGCCTGCCTGGACGACGCCATCGCCGCCTGCCGGGCCGCCGGCTTCGACCTGGTGATCGTGGAGACCCCCGGTATCGGGCAGGGCGACGCCGCGGTCGTACCCCACGTCGACTTCTCGCTGTACGTCATGACGCCCGAGTTCGGCGCCGCGTCCCAGCTGGAGAAGATCGACATGCTGGACTTCGCCGGCGCCGTCGCCATCAACAAGTTCGAGCGCCGCGGCGGCCCTGACGCCCTCCGCGACGTCCGCCGCCAGCTGGCCCGGACGGGCGACCATCCCGGCGTGGCCCTCGAGGAGCTTCCGGTCTACGGCACCGTCGCCAGCCGGTTCAACGACGACGGCGTCACCGCCCTGTACCAGTTCCTCCGGGACCAGCTGGCGGGCCCCAGGTTGGAGGGACGCAGGCTGCAGCTGGTCGCCGGCCAGCTTCCGGTGGTGTCGGGGCGGACCTCGACCCAGGGGCGGGCCATCGTTCCGCCCGACCGGGACCGCTACCTGGCCGATATCGCCGCAACGGTGCGGGGCTATCACCGCGTCACCGACGCCGAGGCCGCCGCCGCCCGACGGCGCCAGCAGCTCGACGACGTGGCCAAGCTGCTGAGTACCGACGGCCGGAGCGACGCCGCCACCGAGGTCGAGAGCCTGGCGGCCGCGGCGGAACAGCGTGGCGAGCTGTCACCGGCGAGCCGCGAGCTGCTCGACGCCTGGCCGGCCAGGGTCGCCGAGTACCGCGACGCCCAGCTGGTCCGGCTGTCGCTCTCGGGCACGCCGGTGCCCCGCGTTGCCGTTCCCCGTTATACCGACGACGGCGAGTTGCTGCGCTGGCTGCGCGGCGAGAACCTGCCCGGTGAGTTCCCATATACCGCCGGCGTCTTCCCGTTCAAACGGGAAGGCGAGGACCCGGCCCGCATGTTCGCCGGCGAGGGGGACGCCTTCCGGACCAATCGACGGTTCCACCTGCTGGCGGCGGACCAACCCGCCACCCGGCTGTCGACCGCCTTCGACTCGGTCACCCTCTATGGCTTCGACCCGGACATCCGCCCCGACGTCTACGGCAAGGTCGGCAACTCCGGCGTCTCGATCGCCACCCTCGAGGACATGAAGGAGCTGTACTCGGGTTTCAACCTTTGCGACCCGTCCACGTCAGTGTCGATGACCATCAACGGGCCGGCCCCGACCATCCTCGCCATGTTCCTCAACACCGCCATCGACGACCAGCTCCACCGGGCCGAAGCCGAGAAAGGGACGGCCCTGACCGGGGCCGAAGCCGGCGAGATCCGGGCCCGCACCCTGCGCCAGGTCCGCGGGACGGTGCAGGCCGACATCCTCAAGGAGGACCAGGGCCAGAACACCTGCATCTTCTCCACCGAGTTCTCTTTGCGGGTGATGGCCGACATGCAGGCGTGGTTCATCGAGAACCAGGTGCGCAACTTCTACTCGGTGTCGGTCTCCGGCTACCACATCGCCGAAGCCGGCGCCAACCCCATCAGCCAGCTGGCCTTCACCCTTTCCAACGGCTTCACCTATGTGGAGGCGTATCTGGCCCGGGGCATGGCTATCGACGACTTCGCACCGAACTTCTCGTTCTTCTTCTCCAACGGCATGGACCCCGAGTACACCGTCATCGGCCGGGTGGCGCGGCGCATCTGGGCCGTCGCTATGAGGGACCGCTACGGCGCCAACCCCCGGTCGCAGAAGCTCAAGTACCACATCCAGACGTCCGGGCGTTCGCTTCACGCCCAGGAGATGGCGTTCAACGACATCCGCACCACCCTGCAGGCTCTCTGCGCCATCTACGACAACGCCAACAGCCTCCACACCAACGCCTACGACGAGGCCGTGACCACACCCTCTCCCGAATCAGTCCGCCGGGCCCTGGCCATCCAGATGATCATCAACCAGGAGTGGGGGCTGGCCCGCAACGAGAACCCCCTCCAGGGCAGCTTCGCCGTCGAGGAGCTCACCGACCTGGTCGAGGAGGCCGTCCTGGCCGAGCTCGATCGCCTGAGCGAACGCGGCGGCGTGCTCGGAGCCATGGAGACCGGGTACCAGCGGGGCCGCATCCAGGACGAATCGATGCTCTACGAGACCAAGAAGCACGATGGCAGCCTGCCCATCATCGGGGTGAACACCTTCCGCAACCCCGCCGGTGATGCCGTTCCGGCCCACCTCGAGCTGGCCCGATCGACGGAGGAGGAGAAGCAGGGCCAGCTCCGCCGCCTGGCCGACTTCCGCACCGCCCACGCCGGCGACCGCCCGGCCATGCTCGCCCGGCTCCAGGAGACCGCCCTGGCCGGCGAGAACGTCTTCGCCGCGCTCATGGAGGCCGTGCGCGCCTGCAGCCTGGGCGAGATCACGGAGGCCCTGTTCGAGGTGGGAGGTCGCTACCGCCGCAACGTGTAGGCCGCCGACCCGGTGTAGCTTGCGAAAGCACGACCGGATTCGTCATATTTCAAGGCGCGCCCCGCCAACCAGGAGCCACCAGCTGATGCCAACCACCTATGAGCTGTCTCACCTCCGCGCTCTCGAGGCGGAGGCGGTGCACATCATCCGGGAGGTCGCGGCCGGCTTCGAGAAGCCCGTTCTCCTCTTCTCCGGCGGCAAGGACTCGGTCGTCATGCTGCATCTGGCCGCCAAGGCCTTCTGGCCCGCGGCGCTGCCCTTTCCGGTCATGCACATCGACACCGGGCACAACCTCGACGAGGTCATCGAGTTCCGCGATCTGACCGTCGAGCGGCTGGACGTTCGCCTGGTGGTCGCCCGGGTGCAGGACGACATCGACGCCGGCCGGGTGGTGGAAGACATCGGCCCCCAGGCCAGCCGCAACCGGCTGCAGACCGTGACCCTGCTGCGGGCCATCCGCGAGCAGGGCTTCGACGCCGTCTTCGGGGGCGCCCGCCGGGACGAGGAGAAGGCCCGGGCCAAGGAGCGGGTGTTCAGCTTCCGGGACGAGTTCGGCCAGTGGGATCCCCGCAATCAACGGCCCGAGCTGTGGAACCTCTACAACGGCTGGCACCGCAAGGGCGAGCACATCCGGGTTTTCCCCCTCTCCAACTGGACGGAGCTGGACATCTGGCAATACATCCTCGACGAGCAGATCGAGCTGCCCTCGCTGTACTTCGCCCACCGCCGGTCGGTGTTCGAGCGGGACGGAATGCTGCTGGCCGTCTCGCCGCACGTGACCGTTCTGCCCGACGAAGAACCGTTCGTGGCCACCATCCGCTTCCGCACCATCGGCGACGCCACGTGCACGGGTTGTGTGGAATCCGCCGCCTTCACCGCCGAGGAGGTCGTGGCCGAGGTGGCGGCCTCCCGGCTCACCGAACGGGGGGCGACCCGCGCCGACGATCGTATTTCCGAAGCCGGAATGGAGGACCGCAAGAAGGAAGGGTACTTCTAGTGCCGGGTTCCGAACATGACTGAGCTGCTGCGGCTGGCCACGGCCGGCAGCGTGGACGACGGGAAGTCGACCCTCATCGGGCGGCTGCTGTTCGACTCCAAGGCCATCTTCACCGACCAGCTCGACGCGGTGGAACGCACCAGCCGCGAGCGGGGTGACGGCTACACCAACCTGGCCCTGCTGACCGACGGCCTGCGCGCCGAGCGGGAACAGGGCATCACCATCGACGTCGCCTACCGGTATTTCGCCACGCCCCGCCGGAAGTTCATCATCGCCGACACCCCCGGGCACGTGCAGTACACGCGCAACATGGTCACCGGGGCATCGACCGCCGACCTGGCCATCATCCTCATCGATGCCCGCAACGGCGTGCTCGAGCAGTCGCGCCGCCACACCTTCATCGCCAGCCTGCTCGGCATCCCGCACTTCGTGGTGTGCGTCAACAAGATGGATCTGGTCGACTGGTCGCAGGAGCGCTTCGAGGAGATCCGGGACGATTTCCGGAACTTCGCCACCAAGCTCGAGGTCCACGACGTGACGTTTGTTCCCGTCTCGGCCCTGCACGGCGACAACATCGTCGGCCGCAGCGACAACCTGGCGTGGTACGAGGGCACGCCCCTGTTGCACCACCTCGAGGACGTCCACATCGCCTCCGACCGCAATCTGATCGACGCCCGGTTCCCGGTGCAGTTCGTGATCCGGCCCCAGCGGGGCACCGATCATGAGCTCCACGACTACCGCGGCTACGCCGGCACGGTGGCCGGCGGCATCTTCAAGCCCGGTGACGAGGTGGTCGTGCTGCCATCGGGATTCACCTCGCGGATCGCCGAGGTGCGCGCCCCGGGCGGCGAGCCGCTCGCCGAGGCCTTCCCGCCCCAGTCCGTCACCCTCCGCCTGACCGAGGACCTCGACATCGGGCGGGGCGACATGATCTGCCGGGCCCACAACCGGCCTTACGTGGGCCAGGACATCGACGCCATGGTGTGCTGGTTCGCCGACCAGTCCTCGCTCACCGCGGGCGACCGGTACCGGATCCAGCACACCACCCGCTCGGTGCTGGCCCGGGTGGAGGCCCTCGACTACCGCCTCGATGTCAATACCCTCCACCGCGATGAAACGGCGGAGTCATTGTCACTCAACGAGATCGGGCGCATCCGCCTCCGCGCTCAGGCCCCCCTGATGTTCGACGCCTACCGTCGCAACCGGGCGACCGGGGGATTCATCCTGGTGGACACCGTCACCAACAACACGGTGGCGGCGGGCACCATCCTCCCCGCCGAACAGGCCGACTTCAGCAACGTGGTCTGGCATCCGAACCTGGTCCAGCGAGACCAGCGAGCGACCCGGGGATGCACCATCTGGCTCACCGGGCTGTCCGGTTCGGGGAAGTCCACCGTGGCGGTCGAGTTGGAGCGCAAGCTGGTGGCCGCCGGACGACCCGCCTATCTGCTCGACGGCGACAACCTCCGCCACGGGTTGAACGTCGATCTGGGCTTCAGCGCCGACGATCGGGACGAAAACGTGCGGCGGGTGGGGGAGGTGGCCCGGCTGTTCGCCGATGCCGGCCTGGTGGCGGTGGTGTCGCTCGTCAGTCCGTACCGGGCCGGTCGCGACCGGGCCCGGGCCCTGCACGCCGCCGCCGGCCTGGGCTTCGTCGAGGTGTTCGTCGATACCCCGCTGGAGCTGTGCGAGGCCCGGGATCCCAAAGGCATGTATGCCCGGGCCCGGGCCGGCGAGATCACCGGCTTCACCGGCGTCGACGATCCCTACGAGGCCCCGCTCCAGCCGGAGGTGGTCCTGCGCCCCGGCCACGGCAGCCCCTCCGCCATGGCGGACTGGGTCATCTCGCAGCTCGACGGGTGAACCCGGCTCGAGGGAACTACGTACTGGGACGCCGTCGCCGGCCCCCCCGATGAACGTCGACGCCGTCCTCGCCGCCCGCCGGCCGAGACTGCCGGCGCCGGCCCCCGGGCTCGCCGGTGAACGGCGACGCCGCCCTCGCCGCCCGCCCGGCCGAGACTGCCGGCGCCGGCCCCCTGGCTCGCCGGTGAACGGCGACGCCGCCCTCGCCGCCCGCCTGGCGGAGGCAGCCGGGGCCCTCCTGCTCGAGGTCCGCCAAGCCGGCCCGACCGAAGGTGAGGCGGCGGACCTCGGGCCGCGGGGTGACCGGATCTCCAATGCCTTCCTGCTGGACCGGCTGGCGGCAGAACGGCCGGACGACGCCGTCCTCTCAGAGGAGGCCGACGACGATCTGGCCCGCCTCGAGGCGGCCCGGGTGTGGATCATCGATCCCCTCGACGGGACCCGGGAGTTCGCCATGCCGGGCCGCCAGGACTGGGCCGTGCACGTGGCCCTGTGGGAGCGCGGCACCGAGGACATCACCGCCGCGGCCGTCGCGCTCCCCGCCACCGGCGAGGTCTGGGCCAGCGATCCGGCGCCTCCGGCCCGGCTGGCAGCCGGCTCGCCGGCGCCCGAGCCGGCCGGAACTCGACGGAGGCCGATCATGCTGGTGAGCGACAGCCGCCCGCCGGCGTTTGCCGCCACCGTCGCCGAGCGGGTGGGCGCCGACGTGGCCTCGCTGGGGTCGGCCGGAGCCAAGACGATGGCCGTGGTACGGGGGGACGCCGACGCCTATGTCCACGCCGGCGGTCAGTGGGAGTGGGACTCGGCCGCCCCGGTCGGGGTGGCCCGGGCGGCCGGGCTGCATGCCTCCCGGCTCGACGGCGCCCCGTTGCGCTACAACCAGTCGCGGCCCTATGTGCCCGACCTGGTCGTGTGCACGCCGGATCTGGCCGGGCCCTTGCTGGCCGCCCTGGCCCCCTACGGATAGTTCGCCTCGCTCCACGCCCGCCACGCCCAGGCCGGCTCCGCCCCGATTGTGTGCGAAATAATATTATATGTGATAGGTTTTTGCACACAATCCCGGACCCTGGGAGGGGGCGCTCAGGCCTCCTGATTGTGATAAAACTCGGGCGAGATACGCGAGTTTTACGCCAATAAGGCCAGGAGCGGAGGGACGGGCATGAAGATCGACGCCGAAGCGGCCGGGATGGATGCCACTCGACTGGCCCGCATCGATGACCACTTGCGGCGCCGGTACCTGGATTCAGGCAAGATCGCCGGCTGCCAGGTGGCGGTCATGCGCCGGGGGGCCCTCGCCCACTTCTCCTCCCTTGGCTATGCCGACCGGGAGCGTCAGGTGCCAGTGGCCGATGACACCATCTGGCGCATCTACTCCATGACCAAGCCCATCGCCGGCGTGGCCTTGATGTCGCTGTACGAGCGCGGCGATTTCCAGCTGACCGACCCCGTGACGCGGCTCATCCCGGAGTGGGCTGACCTCCGGGTGGCGGAGCGGGCGGACGATGGATCGACCCGCCTGGTGGAACCGCATCGGCCCATGCAGATCAGGGATCTCATGATGCACACCGCCGGGCTCGGTTACGGCCGGGACAACGCCGACCTCGATCTGGATGTCGGCGACGGCCAGCGGGCGCCCGCCACCCGTCTGGACGACGATCTCGAGACCATGGTGGCCCGGTTGGCCGCTTCACCCCTGCGGTTTCATCCCGGTACCCGGTGGCTGTATTCACTTGGGATCGATGTGTGTGGGCGTCTGGTGGAGATCCTGTCGGGGCGCCGTTTCGACGAGTTTCTGGCGAGCGAGGTCTTCGGCCCGTTGGGAATGGTGGATACCGGCTTCTCGGTTCCCGAGCAGGACGTCGGGCGGTTCGCGGCGAACTATTCACGCAACTCCCGCAAGGAGCTGACGCTGGTCGACGACCCGAAGGTGAGCTCCTACCTGACGCCACCGACTTTCCTTTCCGGCGGGGGAGGGCTGGTATCGACCACTGCCGACTATCTGCGCTTCGGCCAGATGCTCCAGTCCGGCGGCGAGGTGGACGGGCGGCGGGTACTGGGGCGCAAGACCATCGAGCTCATGACCCTCAATCACTTGCCGGGCGGGGGTCAGCTCGGCGACTTCGCCCTGGCCGGCGGCTACGGCGAGGTCGGTTTCGAGGGAATGGGGTTCGGCTTGACGATGGCGGTCAGCCAGGGGCCGGCCGAGACCGGGGCCATCGGCACCCGGGGCGAGTACATGTGGGGCGGCGCGGCCTCGACGATCTTCTGGGTGGATCCGGCGGAGGAGCTGATCGTGGTCTTCATGACCCAGTTGCTGCCGTCGGGGACGTTCAACTTCCGGGGTCAGCTCAAAGCTCTCGTGTACCCGGCCATCGTCGACTGACGGCGCGCCCGGAAACGCACTGATCCGACGCCGCCCTCCGTGCGGGTAGATCGACGCGACCCGGGTCCGGCCGCGGCTTTGTGATACATAAGGCGCGGAATACGCGCCGTAGATATCATAAAGCTCCCGCCGGTCCGAGGCCGCAGCCCGACGGGTCAGCCGCGGCCCCACCGTCCCGCGTCTTGTCAGCGACTATTCAGACGGATCGGCGGCGCCATCGTCCTTCCCGGTCCGGGTCGGCCTTGATCCTGCCGCCCGTCGCCCCGGCCTGGCCGCCGGCTTCTTAGCCTTCGCGGGCGTGGAAGAGGAGCGGCGGGTAGAGGGGCGGGAGGAAGGCCCGGCCGGCCCTGACGCCGCCGGGCGGAGGGCGGCCCCGGGCGGTGGGTCACCGGCTGCGCCTCCGTTCTCCGGCGCGGCACCGTCGCTCGGCTGGGCCCCTTCGCTCCTTGGGTCCTCGCTCTCGCTCGGCGCCTCATCGTCCCCGGGCTCCACCCCGTCGGCCTGCCCGATCATGGAACGGTAGACCGACAGCAGGGCCGCCTTCTGGGCGCTCGTCAACAGGGCGTCCGCCCGGATCGCAGATTCCGTCGTCATCAGGGGGCTGGCCGCTTCGGTCTCGTCGAGGCCGGCGACCTGGGCCAGCAGGGCGTCGGCCGACAGGTTGAGCGCTTCGGCGATGGAGCGGACGACTGCTACCGACGGTTGATGCAGACCTCGCTCGATCTGGCTCAGGTACGGGTTGGAGATGCTGGACAGCTCGGCCAGTTGCCGCAGGGTGAGCTGGGCCAGCTGGCGCTGCGATCGGAGATAGGCGCCGAAGCTGCGGTAGGCGTCGCGCGCCTTGTCATAGTCACCCGTCACGGCTTAACGGTATCGGGACGCGGAGGCGGCGGAGGCGGCGGCGACGGCGCGACGCGGATACGACGAAGGGGAGAGTACGTCGCGCCCGCATCGGCCGACCGTCGCCGCCGCCACTCCGTCCGAATCAGACGGCCTTGGCGGCCTTCGCGGCCGGGGTCGCGGTCGCCTGGCTGCCGGGGATCAGGCCGAGCAGTGACATCGAGAACTCCTTCTGGGCCGCGAGGGCATCGGCGGCGAAGCTGAACCACTGCTCGACGGCCTCCTGGGGGGAGGGAATGAGCTCAGCGAAGGGCAGGGCGTTGGCCGTATCGAAGATGGGCTCGGTGACGGCGGCAAAGGGCTTGAGGAGGCTGACGATGTTCTCTTGGGCGGTCCGGAGGGCGGAGAGCGTCTGCTCCTGCGCGGCGGCGGTGGCTTCGGTTGCGTTCATGGCTAACTCCTTGGTCGGTTCGGGGGTGCTCCACATACTATACAGGTGCTTGACATACTTAGCAAGCAGGTTCCTGAGCACCGGGCGCTACTCGCCCCTCGCCCCCGCCGGAACACCGGACACCTCCACCGCTACCGAGCCGCCGGCAACCCCAACTCCCGGGCAATGAGCATGCGCTGGACCTCCGAGGTGCCTTCGCCGATCTCGAGCACCTTGGCGTCACGGTAGAACCGGCCCACCGGCGTTTCGTTCATGAATCCGTAGCCCCCGAAGATCTGGGTCGCCTCCCGGGCGTTGACCATGGCCGCGTCGGAGGCCACCAGCTTGGCAATGGCCGCCTCCTTCTTGAAAGGCCGGCCTCCCAACAGCCGGGCCGCGGCGTCGTAGTACGCCAGGCGGGCCACGTGGGTCCGCGCCTCCATGTCCGCCACCTTGAACTGGAGGACCTGGTACTCCCCGATCTTGTGACCGAACGCCTCCCGCTCCCCGAGGTAGCGCACCGACTCGTCGATGCACCCCTGCGCCAACCCGACCGACAGGGCGGCGATGGCGATGCGGCCCTCGTCGAGGGTCCGCAGGAACTGGGCGTAGCCCCGGCCCCGCTCGCCGAGCAGGTTGGCCTCGGGCACGCGGCAGTCCACAAACGACAGCTCCCTCGTGTCCGAGGCCATCCATCCCACCTTTGAGTACTTCCGGGACACACTGAAGCCCGCCGTCCCCGCCGGCACGATGATGGCGGAGATCTCGCGCCGCCCGGCCGAGCCCTCGCCGGTCACGGCCGTGACCGTGACCAGGCCGGTGATGTCGGTCCCCGAGTTGGTGATAAACGACTTCGTCCCGTTGATGACCCAATGCGCCCCGTCCAGCCGGGCCGTGGTGCGCGTGGCGCCGGCGTCCGAACCGCCACCGGGCTCGGTCAGGCCGAAGGCGCCCAGCATCGTCCCCCCGCACAGCCGGGGCAGCCACTCCTGCTTCTGGGCCTCGGTGCCGTAACGGAAGATCGGCATGGCGCCGAGGCCCACGCCGGCCTCCAGCGTGATGGCGACCGACGAGTCCACCCGGGCCAGCTCCTCCAGGGCCAGGCACAAAGCGAAGTAGTCGCCCCCCATGCCCCCGTACTCCTCGGGGAACGGCAGGCCAAAGAGACCCATGTCGCCCATCCGGGCCACGATCTCGTAAGGGAATTCGCCCTGCTCGTACAGCTCGCCGATGACGGGAGCGATCTCCCGCCGGGCGAATCGCTCGACGGTGGCGCGTAGCTCTTCGTGCTCGGCGGCCAGCAAGCCGGGCCAGCCCGGACCCGTCACGTGGCTTCCCCGGCCAGAGCCTGAACGACTCGCGACGGGCTGGGCCGCCCCAGCTCGCCGGCCATCCAGACACTGGTGGCTACCAGGGCGTCGAGGTCGACTCCGGTGGTGATGCCCAGGCCCTCCAGCTGCCACACCAGGTCCTCGGTGGCCAGGTTGCCGGTCGCGCTTTCCGCGTACGGGCATCCTCCGAGCCCGCCGGCCGAGGCGTCGATGGTAGTGACCCCCGCCTCGAGGGCGGCGAGGGTGTTGGCCAGGGCCTGACCGTAGGTGTCGTGAAAATGGACGGCCACGTCGGCCGGCGGGATCCCGGCGTCGGCCAGACCGCCGATGAGGTCCGCCACGTGACCGGGGGTGGCGACGCCGATGGTGTCGCCCACGCTCAGCTCCTGGGCCCCCATGGCCACCAGCCGGTCGGCGATTTCCACCACCTGGTGCACCGGCACGTCACCCTCCCACGGATCGCCGAAGCACATCGACACGTAGGCCCTGACCCACATGCCGTCACGGCGGGCGGCCGCCACCACCGGTGCGAACATCTCGAGCGACTCCTCGACGGTGCGGTTGAGGTTGCGCCGGGCGAAGGTCTCGGTGGCCGAGCCGAACACCGCAATGTCACGGGCACCGGCCGCCTGGGCCCGCTCCAGGCCGGCCTGGTTGGGAACCAGCACCGGATAGCGGATGCCGGGCTGGCGGTCCAATAAGGGGAAAAGGACTTCGGCGTCGCCGAGTTGCGGGACCCACCGGGGAGAAACGAAAGAGGTGGCCTCGACCGTCCGGAGCCCGGCGGCGACCAGCCGGCGAATGAACTCGGCTTTGGTGGCGGTCGGCACGGAACGGCGCCTCGTTTTGCAAGCCATCGCGGGCGCCGACCTCATAGATGTCGACGGCGGCCGGCAGACCGGCCCGGCGGTGCACGCTCGGCGTCCGGACCGTCATCGGACTTCCTCCGCCGGCGTGATGGCGGCCAGCGGCTGATCGAGCCGGACCGCCTCCCCCGCTTTGACGAAGAGCTCGGTCACCGTGCCGGCCTGGGGCGCAGCGACGACGTACTCCATCTTCATGGCCTCCACGGTGATAACGGGCTCTCCGGCGCGGACGGTCTCGCCGGAGCTGACGTGCACGGCCAGCACCGTGCCGGGCATGGGGCTGGTAAGCCGGCCCGATCCGGTTTCTGCTGGCCCGGCGTGATCGATCCGATCCCGGCGCCGGGTCAGCCTCCAGGCGTCGCCGGACCGGCCGAGCCAGAGGTCGGGGTCGTCGCGGGCGTAGCTGAACCGTCTGGACGTGCCATCGGTCTCCACCACGAGGTCGCCATGGGCCAGCCGGGCCTGGGCCGGCTCGGGTACTCCGCTGCCGACCCGCACCGCACCGTCGTCGACCGCGGCCGCGATCACGTGGCCGGCCACCTCCCACTCGGTGGTAAATGGGGCCGGGCCGGCGATCCGCCAGCCGTCGAGGCGGTCCCACGGGTCGGTGAGCGGGCCGGTCGGCCGGGCGAGAAGACCGGAAAGGAGGGCGGCCGCGGCCACCACCTCGGTGGGCGCGTCCGGGGCCAGGAGGTCGGGGGCGATGCGTTCCACCAGCTCGGTGTCGAGCCGCCCGGCGATCACGTCGGGGTGGGCGAGGAGGCGGCGCAGAAAGCCCACGTTGGTGGTGACGCCCAGAATCTCGGTGGCCGCCAGGGCGCCGCGCAGGCGGGCCAGGGCCTCGGCCCGGTCGGGACCCCAGGCCACCACCTTGGCCAGCATGGGGTCGTAGCTGGTGCCGACGACCGTCCCCTCCCGCAGCGCCGAGTCCACCCGAATGTGAGGCCGGGCCGACGGCTCTGCCAGCCGCAACACCTTGCCGGTGGCCGGCAGAAAGCCCCGGCCGGGGTCCTCGGCGTACACCCTGCCCTCAATCGCGTGGCCCTGCGGCTCCGGGCCCGCGGCGGCCCACGGCAGCCGTTCGCCGGCGGCCACCCGCACCTGCCATTCCACCAGGTCGACCCCCAGCACGGCCTCGGTCACCGGGTGCTCGACCTGCAGCCGGGTATTCATTTCCATGAAAAAGAACTCGTCCGGGCGGTCGGCGGACATGATGAACTCCACGGTCCCGGCATTGACGTAGCCGCACGCCCTGGCCGCGGCCGTGGCCGCTGACGCCATCGCCGACCGGGTGTGGTGGTCGAGGAGGACCGAAGGAGTTTCCTCCACGATCTTCTGGTGGCGGCGCTGCAGGCTGCACTCGCGTTCACCCAGGCTGCAGACCTGCCCGAAGGCGTCGGCGAAGATCTGGATCTCGAGGTGACGGGGATGCCCGACGTAGCGCTCGACCAGCAGCGTGTCATCGCCGAAGGCCCCGAGGGCCTCCCGCCGGGCCGCCGAGATCGACCCGGTCAGATCGGCCGGGTCGCCCACGAGGCGCATCCCTTTCCCACCGCCTCCCGCCGCTGGCTTTATCAGCACCGGCAGGCCGATCTCCACCGCGCCCGCCGCCAGCTGGTCGTCGGTGAGCCCGGCCTGGCCCAGGCCCGGCACGATCGGAACGCCCGCGGCGGCCACGGCGCGTTTGGCGTTGATCTTGTCGCCCATGAGCTCGATGGCGTCGGACGGGGGCCCGATGAAGGCCAATCCGGCGGCCTCGCAGGCCCGGGCGAAACGGGCGTTCTCAGACAGGAAGCCGTAGCCCGGGTGGACCGCGCTCGCCCCGCTCGCCACCGCTGCGTCGACGATGCGCTCCACGTCGAGATAGGCGGCCGCCGGGCCGAGCCCGACCGCCAGATCGGCGGCGTCCACGTGGAGAGCCTCGCGGTCGGGGTCGGTGTAGACGGCGACGCTCTGGAGGCCCATGGCTCGCAGGGTGCGGATGATGCGCAGGGCGATCTCCCCCCGGTTGGCCACCAGCACCGACGTAAACATGGTCACATCCGGAACACGCCGTAGCGCACCGCGGGCAGGGGCGCGTCGCCGGCGGCGCCCAGGGCCAGGCCGAGGACCCGCCGGGTGTCGGCCGGGTCGATGATCCCGTCGTCCCACAGACGGGCGGTGGCGTAGTAGGGGTGCCCCTGATGTTCGTACTGATCGCGTATCGGCGCTTTAAAGGCCTCCACCTCGGCGTCGCTCCAGGCGTTGTCCCGGTCGGCGACAGTGGCCAGCACCGAAGCGGCCTGCTCGCCGCCCATCACGGAAATGCGGGCATTCGGCCACATCCACAAGAACCGGGGAGAGTACGCCCGCCCGCACATCGAGTAGTTGCCGGCGCCGAAGCTGCCGCCGATGATGACGGTGAATTTGGGCACCCGGGCGCAGGCGACGGCCGTCACCATTTTGGCTCCATGCTTGGCGATGCCGCCCGCCTCATAGTCCCGGCCCACCATGAAACCGCTGATGTTTTGCAGGAAAACGAGCGGAATGGCCCGCTGGTCGCAGAGCTCGATGAAATGGGTGCCTTTGAGGGCTGATTCGCTGAACAACACGCCGTTGTTGGCGACGATCCCGACCGGGTGCCCGAACACATGGGCGAAGCCTGTCACGAGGGTGGGACCGTATTCGGCTTTGAACTCCCAGAAGCGGCTGCCGTCGACGATCCGGGCGATCACTTCGCGCACGTCATAGGCGGTGCGGGTGTCCGCCGGGACCACTCCGTACAGCTGGCAGGGGTCCACCGCGGGTTCCTCGCTCTCGACCACCGCCCAGGGGGGAGCCGGGGGCGGGCCCAGGGTGGCGACGACGGCCCGCACCATGGCCAGCGCCTGGCGGTCGTCGGCGGCCAGATGGTCCGTCACGCCCGATCGCCGGGCGTGCAACTCGCCGCCGCCGAGCTCCTCCGCGCTCACGACTTCACCGGTCGCCGCTTTGACCAGCGGGGGACCGCCGAGGAAGATCGTGCCCTGGTTGGCCACAATGATGGCCTCGTCGCTCATGGCCGGGACGTAAGCGCCCCCCGCAGTGCACGACCCCAGCACCGCGGCGATCTGGGCCACGCCCGCCGCCGACAGATGGGCCTGGTTGTAGAAGATGCGCCCGAAGTGCTCCCGGTCGGGGAACACGTCGTCCTGGGCGGGAAGGAATGCCCCGCCCGAGTCGACCAGGTAGATGCAGGGGAGCCGGTTGTCCGCGGCGACTTCCTGGGCCCGGAGGTGCTTCTTGACCGTGATCGGGTAGTAGGTACCGCCCTTGACGGTGGCGTCGTTGACCACGATCACACAGCGCCGGCCGGCCACCCGGCCGACACCCGTGATGAGACCGGCAGCCGGGCACTCGTCGTCATACATGCCGAGCGCAGCGAGCGGCGACAGCTCGAGAAAGGGGGAGCCCGGATCGAGCACGTGCTCCAGCCGATCGCGGGGCAGCAGCTTGCCGCGGCTCTCGTGGCGCGCCCGGGCTGATTCGGGACCGCCGAGCGCAGCCTTGGTCAGGTGCGCCCTCAGGTCCTGGACCAGCTCGGTGTGGGCCGCGTGGTTGCGGGCGAACAGCGCGGACGAGGGATCCGCGGTGGTGCCGAGAACAGGAAACTCCCGCACGGGGGAGTCGGATCCGGCGCTCATCGCCCGGCATGTTACGGCCGCGTCCGGCCATGGCGTCGCTAGCCTGGACCTTCCGAGCGCCTGAGAAAGACGGAAATCGCGAGGAGGACCGTGTACGCAGCCCGCTATGCCCGCGAACATCCGGACCAGCCGGCCATCATCATGGCCGGCACCGGCGAGACGATCACCTTCGGGGAGTACGAGGCGAGATGCAACCAGGTCGCCCATCTCCTGCGCGACGCCGGCCTCCAGCGGGGCGACCACATCTCGATTTTCATGGAAAACAACCCTCGCATGCTGGAGATCGAGGGCGGCGCGGAACGCATCGGCTTGTACTTCACGCTGGTCAACGCCTACCTGGCGGCGGACGAGGTGGCCTACATCATCAACAACTCCCGGTCCCGGGTGTTTTTCACTTCGGTCGCCAAGCGCGACGTGGCCGAGGCGGCCGCCCGGGCCTGCCCTGGGGTCGAGCGGTTCTTCATGGTGGGCCTCGAGGGGGCCGCGGCCCCGTGGGAGCCGTACGAGGACGCGGTCGGGGGATGGCCGACCGATCACGTCGCCGACGAGCGGCTCGGAGCCGCCATGCTGTACTCGTCGGGCACCACGGGCCAGCCCAAGGGAATCTTCCGGCCGCTCCTCGATGTGGCGCCCGCCGAACAGCTGCCCCTCATGGAGGGCCTGAAATTTCTGTTCGGCTTCCGGGAGGGCATGACCTACCTCAGCCCGGCCCCGCTGTACCACTCCGCCCCGCAGGCGAGCGTGGCTGGAACCCTGCGCCTGGGCTCCACCGCAGTGATCATGGAGCATTTCGACGCCGAGCAATGGCTGCAGCTGGTGGAGCGTTACCGGGTGACGAATTGCCAGATGGTGCCCACCATGTTCAGCCGGTTGTTGCGTCTGCCCGCCGAGGTCAAGGACCGGTATGACGTCTCGTCGCTGGAGCGGATCGTGCACGCCGCAGCCCCCTGCCCCATACCGGTCAAGCGGGCCATGATCGAGTGGCTGGGCCCCATCATCACCGAGTACTACGGGGCGACCGAGGGCAACGGTTTCACCTACTGCGACTCCAACGAGTGGCTGGCCCATCCGGGCACCGTCGGGCGGAGCATTGCCGGGCAGTTGTTGATTCTCGACGAGAACGGGCAGGAGTGCCCGACCGGCACCGACGGCACTGTCTGGTTCCGGGGGGCGACCAACTTCGAGTACTTCGACGACCCGGTGAAAACCGCCGAAAACCGCAGTACGGACGGGGAGGCCAGCACGGTCGGCGACGTCGGCCATGTCGACGCCGAGGGTTGGCTCTACCTGACCGACCGAAAGAGCTACATGATCATCTCCGGCGGGGTCAACATCTATCCCCAGGAGACCGAGAACCTGCTCTCGACCCATCCCGCCGTTCAAGACGTCGCGGTCGTCGGCGTCCCCAACGAGGACCTGGGCGAAGAGGTGAAAGCCGTCGTCCAGCCGGTCGACCCGACCGCGGCCGGGCCGGAGCTGGCTCAGGAGCTGATTGCCTTCTGCCGGGCCCACCTGGCCCATTTCAAGTGCCCGCGTAGCGTCGATTTCGTCGACGAGCTGCCCCGTTTGCCGACCGGGAAGCTGTACAAGCGGCTGGTCCGGGACCGCTACTGGGCCGGCCACCAGAGCGTCATCCTGTAACCGCCCGGTAGGGAGCCAGCCGGGCTCGCCGAGTCGGAAAGCCCCGCCTGATCCGGGCCCGGTCCGGGCGGCCCACTGCGGGAACGACCACGCCCACGTACTCTGGAGTCATGGCTCTGAGCGCCCTCGACCGGGTGCGGTCGTGGGTGGAGGGGCGGACGCCCGCCCGGACCAGCCGGCACCGCGACGTGCAGGACAATGCTGCTCGCGCCGCCGTGCTCGGGGCGGGGGACGGGCTGATCACCAACGTGTCGCTGATCCTGGGCGTGGCCGGCGCCTCCACCAACGCCTCAGCCATCCGCCTGGTCGGCATCGCCGGGCTATTGGCCGGCGCCTTCTCCATGGCGGCCGGCGAGCTGGTCTCGGTACGGGCCCAGCACGAGCTGGTGGAGCGGGAGCTCCGGGTGGAGCAGGAGGAGCTGGCGGAAGAGCCCGAGGCCGAGCGGCGGGAGCTGGCCTCCATGTACCGGGCTCGGGGGGTGCCGTCCGAGGACGCCGACACCGTGGCCCGCATCCTCATGTCGAACCCCGGGCTGGCCCTGGACACCCACGCCCGCATGGAGCTGGGCATCGATCCCGACGCGGCCAGCGCCGCGGGCAATGCCGCCATCGCCTCCTTCCTGGCCTTCGGGGTGGGGGCGCTCCTGCCCCTGTTGCCCTGGTTCTTTACCGGTGGCACCGCCGCGGTGGTGATCTCGATCGTGATCGGGGCGGCCGCCGCCCTCGTCCTCGGTGCCGTGATCGGCCTCCTGACCGAGCGGGGAGTGGCCCGCACCGCCCTCCGGCAGCTCGCGGTCGTGACGCTGGCGGCGGGGGTGACCTACGCCGTCGGGTCGCTGCTCGGAGTCTCGACGTCGTGACCCTGGTCCGGGAGATCTCGTTTCGGACTATCGACGCGGTGACCGGACCCCTCCGCCCGGCGCCACGCCGTCTGAGCCCAGGCAGTCGAGGCGCCGCCGGCGGACGATAATGCCAGCCTCCGGAATTCCTTCGGCTCCCGACCGCACGGTCACGGTGGACGATCTCCGCATCGGCGACCTGCTGGCCGAGGGGGGCGAAGGACGGGTGTTCGAGCTGCCGCTCCAGCCCCATCTGGTGATCAAGCGCTACCGGCGGCCGGCCGCCCGGGAGTTCCTTGACGACCTGGTGGCGTGGCCCGAGCGGCTCATCGACCCGACGCGGTCGCAGCGGATCCGGGCCGGCACGTCGTGGCCGGCGGCCACGGTGATCGAGGCACCCGCCGCCGGCCTCGGCCCTCCGGCCGCGGCTGGCGTGCTGCTACCCCGGGCCCCTCGTCGGTTTGCCGTCCGCCACCGGGACGGCACGACCCGACTCGCCACCTTGAGTTACCTGACGGCCGACCCCGCTCACCGGGCCGTCGCCTACGGGCTGTCGTTGCCCGACCCGGTCAGCCCCGAACGACTGGGCCTGGTGTACGCCCTGGCCCGGGTGCTGGAAGCGTTCGAAACCGCGTATCCCCGGATCGGCCACGGGGACCTGTCGACCAAGAATGTGCTGTGGTCCCTGCAGCGCGGCCCGGAGGTGTTTGTCCTCGACTGCGACAACTGTGAGCAATTCGACCCCGACGGCCGGTCGCTCACCCCGGCCGGCCGGCGACGAGCGATGACGCCGAATTGGGATGACCCGGCGGTGGCTGGAGGAGGCAATCCGACCCTGGCGTCCGACCGGTATTCCCTGGCCCTGGTCTTCCTGCGCGTCGTCGGCGCGGCCAACTTCCCGATCCAGGCCCGGCAGCGGCAGGGTGGGCCGATCACGGTCGACTTCGCCGTCCCCCGGGGCCATCTCGGGGATGCCCTGCTCGGGCCCGGCGCCGATCTGTGGACCCTGTGCGAGCGCGGTCTGGACGTGTCCGACCCCGCCAGCCGGCCTCCGGCCGCCGCCTGGTTGGCCCCGCTGGAGGCCGTGCTCGACGCCCTGGGCGCCGCCGCCCAGATGCGGTCGGTGTGGGCCGCCCAGGGGGGTGGTGCGCCCTCCCCTCCGGTCGCGCTCCCACCCGTGGACGCTCGCCGCCAGATCACCATCCGCCCGGTGGCGGCCCTCCCGCGTCCGGCGCCGAAGCGGATGTCTCCCTCCGGGCCGGGCCGGGCCGCGCCGTGGCGCCGGGCTCAGTCCGCCGGTGCGCCGGGGGCGGTCGGCCTCGCTGGCGGCTTCGCCCCCGCCTCGGCTGCCGGCACTGCGGCCGGAGGGTTCCCGTCCGGATCCGGGTCCGCCGCACCTGCCCCCGGGTCCGCCTGGCCCGGTGCCGGACCCGCCGGCGGCGGATTCTCGCCCACGCCCGGAGCCCCCGGCGCCGGGACTGTCGTCACCTCCGCCGCTTCTCACCCGACCGCAGCGGGGTCCGGGGGACGACCGCCCGCCGCGACCCCTCCGGTGACCGCCCAGGCCCGGGCTCATCTGGCCGAGGCCGGAGTCTGGTGGGCGGCGCTGCACCGCCAGATGATGCGATCGCTGTGGACATCGGGCCATCGCCTCGACGGGGCCCGCCGGCTGGCGGCCTGCGTGGCCGTCGACCTGGTGCTGGCCCTGATCGCACTGTTCGTGGTCGGGATGATCGTCTCACCTGTCCTCGGGATCTGAAGTGAGGAGTGGCGGGCCGGTACCTTGAGAGCGATGACAACGGAGACCGTCAGCGTCGAGGAGCGGTACGCGGTCTTTCCCTTCTACCTCTGCCTGGACGTGTCGGCCTCCATGGCCGGCGCCCCGCTGGAGAGCGTCAACCGGCAGCTGCCGTTGCTGCGCGCCAGCATCGGCGAGGACCCGGCCATCGCCGAGGTGATCCGATTCGGGGTGATCACCTTCAGCGATGTGGCGACCACGGTGCTGCCGCTCTCCGACCTGAGCCTGGTAGAGGCCGTGCCCGAGCTCAGCCCCCAGGGCCGCACCTCGTATGCGGCCGCGTTCCATCATCTGCGCACGGTGATCGAGGCCGACTACCACGCCAGTCGCTCGGGAGGCGACCGCTGGTACCGGCCGGCGGTGATCTTCATTTCCGACGGCCGGCCGACCGACGACACCGAGCGGTGGCAGGCGGCCCACCGACGGCTGACGGACCCGAGCTGGAAGCGCCGGCCCAACATCCTGGCCTTCGGTTTCGGCGACGCCGACTCCGGTGTCCTGACCGTCGTCACCGAGTCGAAACCCAACCGAGCCTTCATCGCCGTCGAGGGCGCCGAGCCCAGCAAGGTCGTCCCCGAGCTGATGGCCGGGTTGATCCAGTCCATCGTCAGCTCGTCGGCGAGCGTCTACACCGGGGAAGCCCAGCTCGTCCCGCCCGAGGTCCCGAGTATGACCCCGATCCCGGTGGATCCCCTGGACTGAAGCGGTGGACCGCGACGCGCCGGTTCTGGGACGACCGTCGACGGCCGCCGCCGAGAACGCCCTCCTCCGGGATCGCGGCGGCGCCGGCGACGCCGCCATCCGGGCTGACGGTGGCGACTCCGACTGGTGCGGGCTCCGCGCCGCTTCGGTCGCCGGGGTCCGCCACCGCCTCTCCGGCCAGCCCGGTCAGGACAGCTTCGCCTGGGCCTGCCTCCCGGACTGTTTGGTCGTCGCCATCGCCGACGGGCTCGGTGGGGTGCCCGGGTCTGACCACACGGCCGGACGGGCCGCGGCAGCCGCCGTTGCGGCGGTCGTCGAGGCCCTGACCCGGCCGACTACCTCGGCCGGACCGGTGGACCTGCACCTGGCTACCGGGCTGGACGCGGCCAACGCCGCCGCCGCCGAGGGCGGTGCCACCACGCTCGTGCTGGGGCTGATCGGGCGAAGCGGTGAGGTGTCGCTGGCCCGGGTGGGGGACAGCTCGGCCTTCCACATCGGGACCGAGGGTCACTGGTGGCAGGAAGTCTTCGCACCGCCGGACGAGGACGGCGTGGTCACCGCGACCGCCGCCCTACCCGCCGAGACGCTCGCACCGGAGTTCGCCGTCCTCACCATCCCGATGGAGGAACTGCTGCTGCTCGCCACCGACGGCGTGGCTGACCCGTGGCGCGACGGTCCCTCGACGGTCGCTCCGGTCCTGGCCGCCTCCGTGGCCACACGTCCGGGCCCACTCGAGCTGGCCCACCTGGCCAACTTTTCCCGTCAGGGCTGCCACGACGACCGCACCATGTTGGTGGTCTGGCGTCATAGGGGACGCGAGCCCTGATCCTTTCGGCGGTGAAAGGGCACAGGTCGCGTCAGAAGGGAGTATCGCCAGGACTTGCCCCCGCCGCCGACAGGAGTGGCGACGCGTGGTAGGCGCGATCATCAAAACTCCCGGGGCCGCGGGCCGGTCAGAGGACGTCGGAGAGCGCAGCCACCCTGGCACCGCTCAACGCCCAGGCCTCGACCGCGTACCCACCACCAGGTATCAAGCCGGCGACCAGGATGCTGGCGGTGGTGAAGAGTCCCCACCGCATCCGGGCTCTCACCACCAGGACCAGGACGAGGTACAGGGTGAACACGCACCCGTGGGTGAAGCCGACCACCACCAGAGCGGTCTGCCAGGCGCCGGTGAACTTGTAACCCGTGAGGGTCACGACCCACGCCACGCAGAGCACCACAAAGAAGGTCGCCTCCCAGAATGCGACCTTTCGGAGCAGGCGGATCATCCTCACGGTGCCTCCAACTTTATTGGTGTCGGCCCCCCGACCGGGAGCAGATCGGAATGCGCCCGGGGAGCCCGGCGCGGGCGGTTCGCGGCCTCTACCCTGTTCTGTGTGAATCGCGGCAACTTAGAGCGAGAGGTCAAGCTGGACGCCGGCATCGGGTTCAGGATCCCTGAGCTCGACGGGCTCTACCCCGGAGTCTCGGCCCGGACCGAGCCCGAGCAGCATCTCCAGGCCATCTACGTCGACACCCCCGACCTCCGGCTGGCCCGGAGCGGGCTCACCCTCCGTCACCGGTCCGAGAAGTCGTCGGCGTCGCCGGGGGAGTGGACCTTGAAGCTGCCCGAAGAAGCGTCGGAGACCACCCTGAGCCGCCGCGAGTTGAACTGGCCGGGGCGGTGGGGCCCGGTCCCCGCCGAGATCTCCAGCCTGGTTCGCGCCTACCGCAGGAGCGCCGTCCTGGGGCCGGTGGCCCGGTTGGTCACTCACCGGCGCCGGGCCGTGCTCGCCGGACGCCTGGGCGAACCGCTGCTCGAGATCGACGACGACGTGGTGTCGGTGATGGACGGCCGGCGGCTGGCCGCCCGTTTCCGCGAAGTGGAGGTCGAGATGGTCGGCGCGGCGCCAGCGTCGCTCCTCCACGCCACCGTGGCCCGCCTCGAAGAGGCCGGCGCGGTGACCGGTGAGGCCCGGCCCAAGCTGGTGCGGGCTATCGGACCCCGGGCGGGGGAGCCCCCCGACGTGGTCCCGGTGCCGATCAAGCGGACCTCTCCGATGGGCGAGGTGATCCGGGCGGCCATCGCCCACGGCTATCAGCGGCTGCTGGCCCACGATCTGGGCGTGCGCCTCGACGAGGACCCCGAAGACGTGCACCAGGCCCGGGTGGCGACCCGCCGCCTCCGGTCGGACCTGCGCACCTTCCGGGAGTTCCTCCCCGAGGAGTGGGCCCAGGAGACGCGGACCGAGCTCGGGTGGGTCGCCGAGGCCCTGGGCCGGGCCCGGGACGCCGACGTCCTGTTCGAACGCTTGCAGCGGGAAGTGGACTCCCTCGATGGCCGCGATGCCGGCGCCGCGGCCTCCCTGTTGGGGAGGCTGGTGACCGAGCGCGATCAGGCCCATGAGCACCTGATGGAGGTGTTCGGCAGCGACCGCTACGCCGCCCTGCTCGACCGGTTGGTGCAGTCGGCTCGGGAGCTACCTCCGGTCAAGGCGCCGGGTGAGGCAGATCAACTGGCCTTGGCCGGCCTCGCCGTCCCGCCGGGAGCCACCATCGCGGCCGGAGCCACCATCGCGGCCGGAGCCACCATCGCAGCCGGTGCCACCATCGCAGCCGGAGCCACCCTCCCCAACGGTGCCACCCTCCCACCGGAGACCCCGGTCGGGCCTGACGCCACATCCCCACCGGAAGCCCCCGTCCCGGCTGGAGCCGCCCTCCAACCGGCCCCCCAGCCCCTCGACGAGAGCGCCGGGCTGCCGCTCGGGGCCATCCCCGCTGGTCTTTCCCCGGCTCCAGGGTCCCATCCACCCCGGGCCGATCGGGATCATCCGGCCCGCGACCTCGCCCCCTCCGTGGTGTCCGGCCCCTGGAAGCACCTGGCCCGGGCCGTCGCCGCCCTGGCGCCCAACCCGGCCGATGCGGCCTTGCACGAGATCCGCATCCGGGCCAAGCGCTTACGCTACGCCTGCGAAGCGGTGGCCGAAGTGGTCGGGAAACCGGCCGTCGAAATGGCCCGGGCCGCCGCCCATCTCCAGGGAGTGCTCGGTGACTTCCACGACGCCATCGTCGCCGAGGATTGGCTGCGTGCGGCCAGCGTGAACGCCTCGCCGGCTCAGGCGCTGGCGGCCGGTCAGCTCATCGCCCGCCAGCGAGAGGATGCGGCGCGCTCCCGGTCCGACTGGGCGGAGTCCTGGGAGCGTCTCGACCGAAAGAAGCAGCGAGCCTGGCTGCGCTGACCCACGGCCGGCCATCACCCTCCCCGTGAGGATCCGCTTTCGCGTGTACGGTCGGCAGACGTGCGGATAGCGGCGCTGGACCTCGGCAGCAACTCGTTCCACCTGTTGATCGCCGATGCCCACTCCGACGGGACCTTCGAGCCCCTCGTCCGCGACAAGGAGATGCTCCGGCTCGGCAGCGTCGTCGCCAACACCGGCGAGGTCGGTGAGGTGGCGGCAGCGGCGGCGGTCGAGGTGGTCCGGCGCTTCGGCACCCTCGCCGACTCATTCGAGGTGGACGAGGTCGTGGCCTGCGCCACCGCCGCCCTCCGCGACGCCCGCAACTCGGCTGCGGTCGTTGACCGCATCGAGGCTGAGGCCGGCGTCAAGGTCCGGGTGATCAGCGGCCGGGAGGAGGCGCGGCTCATTTTCGAAGCCGTGCGCGCCAGTGTCGTCATCGATCCCGCCCCGGCCCTGGCCCTCGACCTTGGGGGCGGCAGCCTCGAGCTGATGGTCGGCGACGCCCAGGGGATGGCCTGGGCCACCAGCCTCAAGCTCGGCGTCGGGCGGATCACCGCCGACCTGGTCCGCAGCGACCCGCCCACCGGCGGGGACCGGCGGCGGATCGTGCACGCGGTGACGACCGCGGTCGGGCGGGTGCTCCCCGAGATCGCCAGCTTCGGTCCCCGCGTCGCGGTCGGGAGCAGCGGCACCCTGGAGACGCTCATCGCCCTGGCCGCCGCCCGTCGCGGCGGCCCCCTGCCCCCGTCGGTCAACCAGATGACGGTGACGACCCAGGAACTCGATGCCGTGACCCAGGACCTTCTGGGGATGACCTCGGCGGAGCGGGCCAACCTGCCCGGTGTCGACGCCCGCCGGGCCGATCTGCTTCCTGCCGGCGCCCTGCTGGCCCTCACGGTGCTCGACCTGGCCGGCATGGACGAGCTGATCGGCTGTGAGTGGGCTCTCCGCGAGGGCATGGTGCTCGACGCCATCGGGCGCCATTCCCGGGCCGAGTGGGCCGGCGATCCTCGAGCCATGCGACGGGACTCGGTGCTCGGCCTGTGCCGGCGGTGCGGATGGAATGAGCCCCACGCCCGCAAGGTCAGCCAGCTGGCCGGTCAGCTGTTCGACGGCACCACTTCGCTCCACGGTCTTGACCGCGCTGATCGGGAGCTGCTCGAGCTGGGGGCGCTCCTGCACGACATCGGCGAGCACGTCAGCATGGAGGGCCACGACCGTCACACCGCCTACCTGATCGAGAACGGCCGGTTGCGGGGGTTCCGGCCCGACGAGGTGGCGGTCCTGGCCTGCCTGGGCCGCTTCCACAAGCGGGGGTCGCCGAAGCTGTCCTACGAGCCGTACGCTCAGCTCTCGAACGCCGACCGCGATCGGGTGACCCGGCTGGTCGCCCTGCTGCAGGTCGCCGATGCCCTTGACCGCAGCCATGGCGGCGCCGTCCAGAGCATCGAGGTCTACCCGGGGGCCGGCCAGGTGGACGTGGTCGTCCACGCCGATGACGACATCGACCTCGAGCTGTGGGGACTCCGGCGCAAGCGGGAGCTCTTTGAGCGGGTGTTCCGGTGCCGGCTCGAGGTGGTCGAGGCCCAGCTGGTCCTGCCGCTTTACGGCGAGGCGGTTCGGGCCGGGGTGGGGGAGCGGAAGGCCTAGCGGTCAGGCCGGACCGGCGCCGCGGTCAGTTGCGCGGCACCTGCGACCAGGGCAGCCCCTTGTCGGTCCGCACGTCTCCGGGGAGGCCGAGCACCCGCTCGCCCAGAATGTTGCGCATCACCTCGGAAGTGCCCCCTTCGATGGAGTTGGCCCGGGCCCGAAGGAACATGCGCTGCACGCTGCCCGCGGCTGCCCCGGCGGTCTCCGGCCGGCTCATCTGGTAGCTGTCGTAGAGCATCCCTTCCGGGCCGAGCAGGTCGACGCACAGGTCGTAGATGCGCTTGTTGAGCTCGGCGAAGGCCAGCTTTCCGGTAGATCCTTCCGGACCGGGGGTGCCCGTCTTGGAGTTGGCAGCGGCCCTGGCGTTGGTGATGCGCTGCACCTCGGCTTCTACCCAGAGGCGCATCAGCCGGTCCCTGGTGGCGTCGTCCCGACGGTCGGCATCGCGCTGTTTCCAAAGGTGGACGGCGGTACCGATCGGACCTCCGCCCATCGGGACCACGGCTCCGCCGATCGAAACCCGCTCGTTCATCAAGGTGACGAGCGCACCCCGCCAGCCGTCCCCCACGTCGCCCAGGCGTTCGTGGTCCGGAATGCGAACGTCGTTGAAGAAGACCTCGTTGAACTCGGCGTCCCCGGTGGCCTGGCGCAGGGGCCGGACCTCCACGCCCGGCGCCTTCATGTCGACCACGAAGTACGTGATGCCGCGGTGCTTCTCCGCCTCGGGGTCGGAGCGGGCCAGCACGATTCCGAAGCGAGCCCGGTGAGCGAGGGTGGTCCAGACCTTCTGGCCGTTGAGGATCCATTCCTCCCCGTCGCGCTCGGCGCGGGTGGCCAGGCTGGCGACATCGGACCCGGCTCCCGGCTCGGAGAACAGCTGGCACCAGATCTCTTCACAGGTGAACAGCGGACGGAGATAGCGCTGCCGCTGGGCCTCCGTGCCGAGGGTCAGGATGGTGGGCGCGGCCATCCCGTACCCGATCGGGTTGCGGGCTCCCGGTGCCGGGGCGCCGGCCGCCCGCAGTCGCTCGGCCACCAGGGCCTGGAGCTGGCGCGAGAGCCCCAGCCCGCCGTAGCCCTCCGGAAAGTGGATGAAGGCCAGCCCGGCGTCGAACTGGGCACCCAGGAACTCCTCGGGGTCGCCGCGTCGGCGGATGGGCTGCGAGCAACTCATCGATCTTGTGGGTGACGAGCTCCTCGTCGCTGCGGGCTGCTACCTCTCCGACAGTGGTCATGCCATCCCTCCGGGCCGTGGCGGTGCGAATCCACCCTATCCGGCTGTCCTGTCGCGCCGCGAAGTCGCCGGTAGGCTCGTCGACCGTGCATCGGCCGATCCGCTTCGTCGCCATCGTCGCGGCCACCGCCCTGCTGATCAGCGGTTTCGTGGTCGGGATCACGGTGGTGGGATCCGGGCTGTTTCGCCACACCGCTACCGCCGATGCCATGCCCCTGCCCCCGCTCGGGAGCCCGGCCGCGCTCGGGGGATCCACGGTGTACGCCGCGGACGGCAAAACCGTCCTGGCGGTCCTGCACGCCTCCCAGGAGCGCAAGCCGATCGACCTGAGTAAGGCGGCCAAGGTGCTGATCACGGCAGTGCTCGACACCGAAGACCACCGCTTCTACGAGCATGGCGGCTTCGATATCCCCTCGACCATCCGGGCCCTGGCCAACGACACCTCCGGCGGCGGCCTCCAGGGTGGCTCCACCATCGCCCAGCAGCTGGTGAAGCAGACCTACCTGAGCTCCGTCCGCAAGCTCTCGCGGAAGGTCAAAGAAGCGGTTCTGGCCGATCGGCTGGAACGGAAGTACAGCAAGGACCAGATCCTCCAGGCCTATCTGAACACCATCTACCTGGGCAACGGGGCCTACGGAGTCGAAGCCGCGGCCAACGTCTACTTCAACGAGCACGCGTCGCAGTTGAGCCTGCCCCAGGCCGCCCTTCTGGCCGGCCTCATCCAGAACCCGAGCGGGTACGACCCCATCCTCGCTCCTGCCGCGGCCCGCACCCGACGGTCCGAAGTGCTGTCGCGGATGGTGCACTACGGGAACATCACGGCCGCCCAGGCGACCGCAGCCAACCGGGTGGCCCTGCCGACGTCGATCGTCGAGCCGCCTCCGGTTGGAGACCAGATCAGCGACTACTACGTCCAGGAGGTACAGACCGAGCTGCTCTCCCCCGGAAGCCCGCTCGGCGGTACCTACGACCAGCGTTACGAGACCCTTTTCGAGGGTGGTCTCAAGATCTACACCAATCTCAATCCCACCTTGCAGGCGAACGCGGAGCTGGCCGTCGCCCATGACACGCCCGCAAACGGTGAGGGCTTCCAACAGGCGATGGCCACCATCGACCCGGCCACCGGCAAGGTGCTGGCCATGGTCGGCGGGGCAGGTGTGCAGAGCTCGAGGTACGACATCGTCACCCAGGGCACCAGGCAACCTGGATCGGGCTTCAAGATCTTCACCCTGCTGGCGGCCCTGCAGGCCGGTTATTCGATCTACGACACGCTGGACGCCCAGTCGCCCTGTGCCATCGACTTCCCTTCCGACCATGACCTGGTGACCCACCCGGCCCGCAACGACGAGGGCAACGGCGGCGGGGTCGTCACCCTGCTCAACGCCACGGCCCAATCACTCAACTGCGCCTACATCCGGCTCGCCCACGAGGTAGGACTCCCCAACATCATCAGCATGGCCCACAGCCTGGGGATCAGCGAGACGCTGCCCGAGTTCCCCTCGATCGTCATCGGGTCCATCGCGGTGCACCCCATCGAGATGGCGGCGGCCTACGCCGCCGTCGCCGACAACGGGGTGTACCACGCTCCGTCGTTTATTGACCACATCGTGGACCGGTCGGGCTCCACCATCTACGTCGGGGCCAGCCCGGGCAAGCAGGTGGTGGCGCCGCAAATCGCCCAGGAGGCGACGGTTGCCCTTCAGGCTGTCGTGCAGTCCGGCACCGGCACCGCGGCCGGCCTGTACAACCGGCAGGTCGGCGGGCAAGACCGGGACGACCAGCAGCAGCGTGGACGCCTGGTTCAACGGTTTCACCCCGCAGATGGAGACCACGGTCTGGATGGGCAACGGCAAGGCCGAGGTGCCGATGCTCGACGTGGGCGGGGTCGGTGAGGTCTACGGCGGCACCTTCCCGGCCCGCACCTGGCACGACTTCATGTCCAACGCCCTGGCCAACCTGCCGGCCGTGCCGTTCACCCCTCCGAACTTCGCCCTGCTACCGGCGCCCCACTACATCACGTCGGCTTCGCTGGTGGCGGCCGACGTGCTCGATCACAACAGCGTGGCGGGCTGCTCCGGCTACAGCTCCTACAACTACAACAGCTATTGCAGCACGGGTCAGACGGGTACCGGCCCGAACAACGGCAGCGGCAACCGATACCGGTACGGATACTCACCGCCGGTCACCACCCGGAGCTACGCACCTCGGGCCACCCAGCCGCCGGTCACCCAGCCTCCGGCCGCGCCGCCGCCGACCACCAAAAAGCCGACGAAGAAGTCCCGCCATCCGTGACGGACGGACCGCTTCACGCCCTGATCGCCCTTCAAGACGTCGACACGGCCCTGGACCAGCTTCGCCACCGGCGGTCCCATCTGCCCGAGGGCGCCGAACTGGCGGCTATCGAACAGGAGCTGGCCGGGCTCGATCAGGCTGCGGGTCGGGCCGGCGCCGCTCGTGACCAGGTCGCCGAGCAACAGGCGCTGGCCGAAGCCGAACTGGCCGCCATCGAGGGGCGAGCCGAGGCGGTCAACCAGCGGCTCTACGGCGGAACGGTGACCGCGTCGCGCGAGCTTCAGGCCCTCGCCGCGGACGTCGAGAGCCTCAAGGCCCGGGCGTCGGTGGTCGAGGATCAGGTGCTCGAACTGATGGAGGTTCGCGAGCCGCTGGAGGCCGAGCTGGCCGCGCTGTCCGTCAGCCGGGACGGGCTGGCCGCCCGCCAGCAGGCGGCCGCGGCGGCGCTGGCAGTGGCCGCAGCCGGCGTCGACGAGGAGATGGCCCGCCAGGTCGATGGGCGGGCGGAGGCGGCCCGCTCGGTGCCCGCCGACATGCTGGGTGTCTACGATCGCCTCCGGGCCCGCCTCGACGGGGTGGCGGTCGCCCGCCTGGTCGGCAACCACTGTGACGGATGTCATCTCACGCTGCCGGCCATGGAGCTGGATCGGATCCGTCATCTTCCGGAAGGGGAAGTGGTCACGTGTGAGCAATGCGGCCGCATTCTGGTGCGCCCATAGCTCGATCGCACCCGCCGGAGGGCGCGAGTAGGGTCGGCCGCCGTGCTCATTGTGCTGCGCCACGGACGCACCGCCTCCAACGCGTCTCGGCGGCTCCTGGGCCGAATGGACGTGCCCCTCGACGAGCTGGGCCGGCGGCAGGCCGAAGCGCTCGGTCAGTCGCAGCTGGTCCGACAGGCCACCCGGGTGGTGAGCAGCCCGCTGCGACGGGCTCTTGATACCGCCGCCGCTCTCGGCCGGCCGGTAACCGTCGACGAGCGATGGACCGAGATCGATTACGGGATCTTCGACGGGCTGGAGCTGGACCGAGCCGGGGAGCTGTTCCGGCAGTGGGGCCACGACATCGGTTTCGTCCCCGAGGGGGGCGAGTCGCTGTCGGCGGTCGGCGGTCGGGTACGCGCCGCATGCGATGACCTCTGGCCTGAGGCCGTCGTCGACGACGTGGTGGTCGTCAGCCACGTGTCGCCGATCAAGGCGGCGGTGGCGTGGGCGCTCGGTGTCGACGACCACACCACCTGGCGGATGTTCGTCGACGTGGCGTCCGTGTCCTGCATCGGACCGGGTCGACCGGGCGCGGCGGCGCCCGTGCCGTCGTTGCGCCTGTTCAACGACACCCACGTACGCCCGTCTTCGTAGCTTTCCGGCGTATCGTCGCATCCATGGTCAACCCGGTCACGGGTATCCCGCCGCGCCGTCACCTGGTCACCGAGATCCCGGGCCCGAAGTCCCGGGCGCTGGCCGCCCGCCGCGGCGCCGCCGTGGCGCCCGGAGTGAGTTCGGTATTGCCCATCTACGTCGACCGGGCCGAGGGCGCCGTCATCGTCGACGTCGACGGCAACGCCCTGATCGACCTCGGATCCGGGATCGCGGTGACCAGCGTTGGCCACGCCGTTCCCGCCGTGGTGGACGCGGCGAGAGAGCAGGCGGGGCGCTTCACCCATACCTGCTTCATGGTCGGCCCCTACGAGGGGTACGTGGCGGTGTGCGAACGGCTCAATGCCCTGACGCCCGGCGACCACCCGAAGATGTCGGCGTTGTTCAACTCGGGCGCGGAGGCGGTCGAAAATGCGGTCAAGATCGCCCGGCACGCCACCCGCCGTCAGGCGGTGATCGTGTTCGACCACGCCTATCACGGGCGGACCAATCTGACCATGGCTCTCACCGCCAAAAACATGCCCTACAAGGACGGATTCGGTCCCTTCGCCCCGGAGGTGTACCGGATGCCGATGTCGTACCCGTTCCGCGATCCGCCCGGGTACTCCGGCGCCGACGCCGCCTTTCGTGCCATCGACCTGATCGAGAAGCAGGTGGGGTCGGACAACGTGGCGTGCGTCCTGATCGAACCGGTGCAGGGAGAAGGCGGCTTCGTCGTGCCCGCCCCCGGCTTCTTGCCCGCCCTGGCCGCCTGGTGTCAGGAGCACGGCGCCCTGTTCGTCGCCGACGAGGTGCAATCGGGGTTCTGCCGCACGGCCGCGTGGTTCGCGTGCGAGCACGAGGCGGTCGTGCCGGATCTCGTGGCCACGGCCAAGGGCATCGCCGGCGGCCTCCCCCTCGGGGCTGTCACGGGCCGCGCCGACCTGATGGGCCAGGTCCACGTGGGCGGCCTCGGTGGCACCTTCGGCGGGAACCCGGTCGCTTGTGCCGCCGCCCTGGCCACCATGGACTTCATGGCCGGCGCCGACCTGATCGGCGCCGCAGCGAAGATCGGGGCGATCGTCGAACACCGCTTTCGATCATGGGCGGCGGAGCTCCCGGCCATCGGTGACGTCCGCGGCAAGGGAGCCATGCAGGCCCTGGAGATCGTGCGCGCCGGAACGCCCGCCCCCGACCCCGCAGCCGCCGCCGCCATTGCCGCCACCTGTCACGCCGAGGGTGTCGTGGTGCTGACCTGCGGAACGTGGGGCAACGTGATCAGGTTGCTGCCGCCGCTCACGATCGACGAGGTCTTGCTGGCCGACGGCCTGGACGTGCTTGAAGGCGCGGCGCGATCCGTGCTCGGCCGCCGCTAGCCGGCCGGACGGCAGACGGGGTCAGCCCCACACCTGGTTGGCCACCTCGACGATGCGGCGGAGTTTGGCGATCTGTTCGTCGTAGGTGAGGACGTTGCCTTCCACCGTCGAAGCAAACCCGCATTGCGGCGAGAGGCACAGCTGATCGATCGGGACGTAGCGGCTCGCCTCCTCGATGCGGCGCTTCAACAGGTCCACCGACTCCAGCTCGCCGCGCTTGGTGGTCACCAGGCCCAGGACCACCTGCTTGTCAGGCGGCACGAAGCGCAGGGGCTCGAATCCACCGGAGCGAGCGTCGTCGTACTCGAGGAAGAACCCGTCCACGTTGAGGTCATTGAACAGCGCCTCGGCCACGAAGTCGTAGCCGCCCTCGGCCACCCAGGACGAGCGATAGTTACCCCTGCACATGTGCGTGGTCACGGTCATGGTTGCCGGCTTGGCTGCCAGGGCGGCATTGATCTGGCGGATGTACCGGAGATGCTGGTGCTCGGCATCATCGCCCCGGGCGGCCAGCTCCCGGCGCTGCTCCGGGTCGTTGAGATAGGCCAGGCTGGTGTCGTCGAGCTGTAGATACGTACACCCCATTCGACTCAGGGCGGCGATCTGGGCCGCGTAGGCGGCGGACAGATCGGCCCAGAACTCCTCCACGTCCGGATACACCGCCGGGTCGATCGCGGCTGGCCCGCCCCGGTAGTGGACCATGCTGGGAGACGGGATGGTCAGCTTGGCGGTCGCCGTGGTGGTCAGTGACTGCAGAAAGGCGAAGTCCGGGCCGAAGATCGGGTGATTGAGGGTGACCTGGTCGTGAATGCGCAGTGCCGGGGCGGTGAAATCAAGGGGTCCGGCGGCGTTGCGGAAGTGCACGGCCATCTGCTCAGAGCCGGGGGCGACTCCGCCCAACTGATAAATGAAGTCCATGTGCCACGACCCCCGCCGGAACTCACCGTCGGTGGCGGACTGCAAACCCACATCCTCCTGGGTGCGGACCATGGCGGTGATGGCTTCGTCCTCGACCCCCCGCAACTGATCCGGAGTGATACGCCCGGCGGCGAGATCAGCCCGCGCCGCCAGTACGGTCGGGGGCCGGAGCAGGCTGCCGACGTGATCGGCTCGAAACGGCGGCCTCGAGCGCCAGCTCATCGAAGGCTGGTGCCCGTCGCCGCCCGCCGCAGGAAGCATCGCCGTCGCATCGCCGCCACCGTATGGCAATCGCTGCGTCTTCCTCCAGCGGGGCGGGCCGCCGACCGGACGTCAGGATCGGGCTCGGCGCCGGCGATCGCTCTCCGTGGTCCTGTGCCGGGGCGCTATGGTGGCGGCATGCGAGTAGTTGTCGATTTCGACCTCTGCGAGAGCAACGCCCTCTGTATGGCCGCGGCGCCGGAGGTCTTCGAGGTCCGCGACGACGACTTTCTCTATGTGCTGCAGGAGCACCCCCCCGAGTCACTCCGATCGAAGGTCGAAGTGGCGGTAAGGAATTGCCCGAAGCAGGCCATAAAGCTCGAAGACTGACGAGGGCGTTTCGAAGTCGCCGGTCTCGGTCAGCATCGTCGGGGCTGCATAAGGAGACGTACCCAAATTCTTTTCCAGCGATATGGCTAAACCGCGGGCCCAACGCCGGGACCCGGGGGTATGATCGTTATTGCGGCACGTAGTCACAACAACTTCAGAGCCGCCGAGCGAGCCCGGCCCCAGGAGACCACCCGCCACCTGGCCGGGCTCGTTGTGTACCGGGGGTCGGCTTGGATGGCGTGGCGCGGCGGCGGCTCCCATCAGACGGCTGCACCCGGGTCTGATCGATCCGCCAGGTTGTAGACGGTGACGCCCCCGACGGTGGTCGAGGCGAAATGAGCCTCCACCCAGGCGGCGATCTGGCTGGCCGCGTTGGACGTCGTCGTACCGTTGCCTGCGCCGGGACCCGGGCCCGCACCGCTCATGCCGCCACCACTGATGAAGTAGTGGATGTCGCCGGCCGCGACCAGCTGCTCAAACTCGGCGAGAGTGGGAGCCGGGTCGGTCCCGTTGAAGCCACCGATGGCCATGATCGCCTTCCCCGTGGACAGCTGATAGCCGGCGGCCTCGTTGGCGCCGACGGTGGCCAGCACCCAGCGGTAGCCGGACGCGCCCGCCCGGAGATAGCGGACCAGGGCGGGGCTCGGATTGCTCGAGTTGAGCAGCCCTCCGGCTCCGCCGCCACCTGTGCTGGCTCCGCTGCCGGTGCCGCCCGTTGCGCCGGTTGAGCCCGATGCGCCAGTTGGGCCCGATGGACCCGTTGGGCCGGTTGGGCCCGTTGGGCCCGATGCGCCAGTTGGGCCCGATGCGCCCGTTGGGCCCGTTGCGCCCGTTGCGCCCGATGCGCCCGTTGGGCCGGCTGGGCCCGTTGCGCCGGTTGGGCCGGTTGCGCCCGTTGATCCGGCCGGCCCGAATCCACCGGTTCTGGCCGTAGCGCCCCTGGCCGAGCTCGGGCCACCGTCGGCGACCGCCGGCGCCTGACCGGACGCTCCGAAGGCCCCCGGTCGCTGACCCCCTCCAAACCTGGCACCGCCCGGGCCGGCTCCCGGTCCAAACCGCGTTCCCCCCGTGACCGCCGGCCCGGCGGTCGGAATGGCGCCCGAGTGCGGAGTGGCGACGGTGTCGATGGTGTACGCCGCCGGGCCCGCCAGTACCGCCACCAGGGCCGTCCCGGCGACCGCCCGCCGAGCCCACCGGTTGATGGAACCCGACGCCAGCAGCCCAAGGGTCGCTCCCGCCCCACCGATCAGAATCGCGATCCGGAGGTCGGGCAACCACGTCGGGCTGCGACCCATCAGCACCCACGCCCACCCAGCCGTAACCCCGACCGCCAAAGCGAGCACCGCCCGGCTGACCGGATCGTGTCGGCGGGCCCACAGCAGGGAGCCGCCGATTCCAACAATGGCGCCGACCGCCGGTGCCAGCGCCACCGTGTAGTAGGGATGAATAATCCCCCGCCCGAAGCTAAAGGCGGCGCCTGTGACGAGGAGCCACCCGCCCCAGAGCACGAGCGCGGCGCGGGTGCGATCGGCCCGGCCGGCGCGCCAACGCATGGCCAGCCCGGCACCGAGCAGGATGAGGGCGGCAGGAAGCAGCCACGAGATATCGCCGCCCATGTCCGCACCGAACAATCGGGTCAAGCCTGTCGCACCCCAGGGGCTTCCGCCCCCTGCGCCTCCCACACTGCCGCTCTCGTTTCCGGTCAGGCGCCCGAAGCCGTTGTAACCGAAGATCAGGTTCCACAGGCTGTTGTCCTGCGAACCGCCAATATAGGGGCGGTCGGCAGCCGGGGTGAGCTCGACGGCCAGCACCCACGGGCCTGCGGCCGCCACCAGAGCGGCGGCGCCGGCCGCCAGCTGATCGATTCGCCGCCGCCACGATCCGGGCGCGGCCAGCAGGATCGTCGCTCCGAACGCCGGTACGACCAGGAAGGCCTGAAGCATCTTGGCCAGGAAGCCGAACCCGACCAGGGCCCCGGCCAGGACGACCCACCGGGTCCGTCCGCTCTCGACGGCGCGCCCGACCGCGTACGCCCCCGCCGTCAGCAGCAGGACCAGAAAGGCGTCGGGGTTGTTGAATCGGAACATCAGCGCTGCCACCGGCGTCAGGGCCAGTGTGGCCCCGGCCAGCAACGCGGCTCCGGCGGAGAACCAGCGCCGCACCGTGGCGTACAGAATGGCGACGGTAGCCACCCCCTCGAGGGCGTTCGGCACCAGGATGCTCCACGAGTTGACGCCGAAGATCCGGGCCGAGATGTCCATCACCCAGAGGGCCCCCGGCGACTTGTCGACGGTGATGAAGTTGGACGAGTCAAAAGACCCGAAGAAGAAGGCTTTCCAGCTCTTGCTACCAGCCTGCACGGCGGCGGCGTAGAAGCTGTTGGCCCACCCCGATGCACTCAGATCCCACAAATAGAGGGCGCCCGTGGCGAGCAGCATGCCCAGCAGACACGGACGGACGCATCGCGGATCCTCCGGGCGACCGCGCCACCATGACAGCCAGCCACGCGGCAGCCGTCGCGTCGGGGCCGGAAGCGCTACGCCGGACTGTGGCCACGAAGGGGCGTCGATGGTGGAGGCGCTCATCGTGGTCCCGTCCCACCGATCAAGGGGGCCGGTCGGGTATCCCGGGAGTGGCGCAGGAGAGTGGCGCCAGCCGCGGCCCGGGAGGAGTGGATGGGGGTGGCGCCAGCCGCAGCCCGGGCGGGGCGCAAGGGGGTGGCGCCAGCCGCGGCCCGGGAGGTGCGGATGGGGGTGGCGCCAGCCGCAGCCCGGGCGGGGCGCAAGGGGGTGGCGCCGTCCGCAGCCCGGCGAAGGCGCCGTATCCCCTTGAGGTCCGCCCAGGCGGTGGCGGCGAGCTTGACCCGCGAGTCGGGATCTTCGACCCAATCGACGGCGACCTCGTGGACCCGCATGCCGGAGCGCTCGGCCAGCACCAGGAGCTCTGTGTCAAAAAACCAGCCTTCGTCCACGATCATCGGCACCAGGTAGCGGGCCACCTCAGCTCGCATGGCCTTGAAACCGCACTGAGCATCGGAGACCCGCGTTCGGAGCGCAGTCCGGAGGATCAGGTTGTAGCCACGGGAAATCACCTCGCGCTTGATACTCCGGGTCACCCGGGCGCCGGGCGCCAGGCGCGAGCCGATGGCCAGATCGGAATGGCCCGAGAGCAGCGGAGCCACCAGGGGAAGTAAGGCGTCCAGATCGGTCGACAGGTCGACGTCCATATAGGCCACGACGGTCGCGGTGCTCGTGGTCCAGGCCGTGCGCAAGGCATGGCCACGACCCTGCCTCGCAGTGCGCAGGGCCCGGACGCCGTCTAGCTCGGCGCTCAGGTCCGCCGCGATCAGCCAGGTGCCGTCCGTGCTGCCGTTGTCGGCAATGACGACCGACGCGCTCACGGGGAACTCGGTGTTCAGATAGCGCCGGAGGTGCCGGATGCTGGCAGCGAGAGCGCGCTCCTCGTTGAAGACCGGAACGACGACCTCGACCACGCACGGCTCGAGGTCCTCCTCGGGCGCCAGGCCGGCGGCTTGGGTGATGGACATGCGAGCAGCATGTGGTGGCGATCTGGGCGCCCCCTTAGCGTCGTCTGGGCCTGTGCGCACAAGCGCGGCGGGCCGGCCGCCGGCCGCCTGATAGCGCAGCGCGTGGGTCAGGCGTCTTGAGGTGCGTCTGGCACCCGGGGGGCGTTCCGGTGCGTTTGACCCCTCCAGGCGTTCCGGTGCGTTCGACACCTCGGGCGCGTTCGGGTGCGTTCGACATCTCGGACGCGTTTGCCGGGGGAGGGTTCGGGGCGTTGGGCGCGTTTGGTGCCTTTGGGCGCGCTTAGTGTCGAAAAACCGCCACAACCGCGCCCAAGGTGACGAAGCGCGCCCAGATTCAGAGCGACGGCGACACCCCGGCCCGCCCGCTACGCCCCCGCCGGCGGGCCGCCCCTCCAAGCGAGCACGCGCCCCCAAGTCCACCGCCACCACGACACCCCGGACCGCCCGCGTCGCCCCCACAAGCGGGCCACCCCTCCAACCGGGCACGCGCCCTCAAGTCCACCGCCACCACGACACCCCCGCCCGCGACACACCCCGGCCCGACTGCGACACCCCCGCCCGCCCGTACCCCCCCCCGCCCGCAACCCCGCCGGCGACCGGCCCCCTTTTAAGCGGGCACCCCGCCGGGATCGACACCAGCCGCCGGGATCCGGATGGTGACGACCGCGCCATGTCCCGGGCCGGGTGCCGGAGCCCCCACGACGGTCCCCCCGTGGGCTACGACGATGGCCCTCACTATGGACAGCCCCAGGCCGGCGCCGCCGCTGGCCCGGGATCGCGACGCGTCGGCGCGATAGAACCGCTCGAAGAGGCGGGACGCCTCGTCGGCACTGATTCCGGGACCGTCGTCGCTGACCTCGACGATGGCCTGGTCGCCGGCTCGCCAAACCGCAACCGTCGCCGTGGTGCCGGGCGGCGTATGAGCACGCACGTTGGCCAGAAGATTGTCCAGCACCTGTCGCAGCCGGCTGGCGTCGCCGGCCACGATCACCGGCTCGGAGGCATGGACCCGCAGCCGCCATTCGGGCCCAACGGCGCCGGCCGCCTCCACCGCCTGCCGGGCGATCTCGGTCAGATCGACAGGGGCCCGCTCGAGCGGTCGGCTCTCGTCGAGGCGGGCCAGCAGCAGCAGGTCTTCGACCAGATGACCCATGCGGGCCGTCTCATTCCGGATGCCGTGCATGACCCGGGCGAGATCCTGCGGACGGCTTTCGGCTCCTCGTTCAAACAGCTCGGCATAGGCGGAGACGGCGGCGACCGGTGTGCGCAACTCGTGCGAGGCGTCGGCGACGAACTGCCGGAGCCGGCCCTCGGAGTGACGGAGCTCCGCTTCGGTGGCATCGTGTGCCGCGAAGGCCTGCTGGATACGGCCCAGCATCACGTTGAGGGCGATAGCGAGCCGGCCCACCTCGGTCTTGCGGTTACTCCCGGGCACGCGATGGTTGAGATCTCCGTCGGCGATCGCCCCGGCCGTGCGCTCGATGTCGCGCAGCGGGCGAAACCCGACGTGGACCAGCCAGGTCCCGACCAGCCCGGCCAGCACCAGAGCCGCCGCCGCTACTGCCAGTTCGACCAGCAGCAGGTGGTGCAGAGTTTCATAGGTTGCTGACAGGGGCACGGCGAGCACCAGCTGTTGGCCGCCTGAAAGCTCGGAGGCGCGCACGCGGAACATCGGACCGCCCTTCTGTTCGGACGGGGCGTTGAAGTAGACCGTCGGATCACCGCCCGGATCGTTCTTCGCCGAGAAGCCGGTGATCTCAGTGGCCAGTCGCGGTGAGTACGTCCGGTTACCGTCCGGCTGGTAGGCGAGCTCGGAGCAGACCGGGCCGGAACTGGTGCGGACCTGGAAGTAGGTCTGGGGGTCGAGGCGCGGGAGGTTGCATTCCCCTGATCCTCCCTCGGGCGAGCCAACGTGCCCGTTGATGGCGCCCTGACCTTCCGGACCGCCGGAACCGCCCGGGCCGCCCGGGCCGCCCGGCCCGTGCCCGGCTATGGTCAGCGCCGAGGTTTGGAGGCCGTGGTCGACCTGGGCGAGCAGGAAGGTCCGCAGCTCCCGGTACGTCGCCGCGCCCGCCACCAGCAGCGCCAGCACCAGCCCGACTCCGAGGGCGAGGAGTAGGCGGCTGCGCAGCGACACGGTCAGCTGGGTTCCCGGAGGGCGTAACCGACCAGCCGGATGGTCTGGATAACTGGCGGCCCCAGCGCGTCCAGCTTCTTTCTCAGGTAGCTGATATACGTCTCGACGATGTTGCCGTCGCCGCCGAAGTCGTAGTGCCAGACGTGATCCAGGATCTGGGTTTTCGACAACACCCGACGGGGGTTGAGCAGGAAGAAGCGGAGCAGGCTGAACTCAGTTGCCGTCAGCTGGATGGGCTGGCCCTCCCGCCACACCTCGTGCGACTCCTCGTCCATCTCGATATCGGCGAAGCGCAGGCGCACCTGGTCCGCCGGCGTGCCGGCCGTCCGGCGCAGGATGGCGTGGATGCGGGCCACAATCTCGGCCAGGGAGAACGGCTTGGTCACGTAGTCATCGCCGCCCACTGTCAGGCCGGTGACCTTGTCCTCGAGGGCGTCCCTGGCGGTCAGAAACAGGATCGGGACCCGGATGCCGTCGGCCCGGAGGCGCCGGGTCACCTCGAGGCCGTCGAGATCGGGAAGCATGATGTCCAGGACGATCATGTCCGGGGTATTGATCTGGGCGGAGGCCAGGGCGGCCCGACCGGTTGCGGCCTCGTCCACCTCAAATCCCTCATAACGGAGCGACGTGGCCACGGCGTCGACAATCGAAGGCTCGTCGTCGACCACTAAAACCCGGTGGCTGGTGCTTCCTGACGTCATTGCTCTTGACCTCCTCGGAGCCAGCATGGCGCCTCGGCCCAGTCGCCGCCTGAATCCCCGCTGAGAACCGGCTGTGAAAAATCGAGGGCGCAGATCCTCGGTTCTACCGACGCCGACAGGCCGCACCCAGGGAACCCAGAGGTCGGGCGGCTCTGCTGACCTGCGGCGGGCCAGCCGGTCCGCCACAGGAGGATCAGCCCATGAAACTGCACCGCCCACGCGTAGCCGCGGGGATCGCAGTCCGCGCCCTCGGGCTCAGCCTCGGCCTCGGGGTCTCTGCGGCCAATGTCACCTGGTGACCGACTCGGGGCGCCCCGGGCCGGACCGGACCTCTGGTCCGACCCGGGCGACCCGACCCCAGCGGCACCTTTGCTCGCTGGACCCCCCGTCGAGCTTTCGCCGCCGGCTACTCCTTGACCGAGCCCGCTGCTCCGATCAGCACCGAAACCAGGATGCCGAGGGGAAGCGTCCCCCAATAGCTCAGATTCTTGCCGATGTTCCCGAAAAAGAGCATGAGCAGGTACGTGGCCGGAAAGGTGAAGATGAGGAAAAGAATGACACCGAGGATGAGTGCCCTAATCATACCAACCTCCGTCTTACGGATACATGACGACCCTGCGTCAGCGGACTATCCGAACCGAACCACCGCGATCCCACGTTGGAAGGATAATGACCACCAGACCGGCTTCGGTGGATACCCCTAATCGGAACAGAGAATGGGTGGTATCCCATTCGAGTCGGCCCGGTCCGGCCAGGTACACTCCACGGCATGTCGACCGTAAGTGTGGTAACCGGCGCCAACTCCGGAATCGGCCGCGCCATCTCCATCGACCTGGCTCGTCATGGACACCTGGTGTATGGGACGGTTCGAGACCCGGCCCGGGCTGGCAAGCTGCAGTCGATGGCTGCCGATGCCGGCGTCGAGGTGTCCCTGGTGAGCGTCGATGTCGGGGACGACGAATCGGTCCGTCGAGGCCTCGACGAAGTTCTCGACCGCGAGGGTCATATCGACGTACTCGTCAATAACGCCGGCATTGGCGGGAACGCCGTCGTCGAGGAAGCCACTCCGGCCCAGGTCCTCGAGGTGACCAACGTCAATGTCTGCGGAGCTCTTCGCTGCCTCCAGGCGGTGCTCCCGGGCATGCGCGAGCGGAGCCACGGTGCCATCGTCAACATTTCATCCGTCGCGGGACGATTCGGCGCTATTGCCCAGGCCCCGTATGTCGCCTCAAAATGGGCCCTGGAGGGACTGAGCGAACAGCTGGCCCTGGAGCTGGCACCGTTCGGGATTCGAGTCATAATCATCGAGCCCGGCATCACTAAATCGGCCATTTTCGCCAAAAACACTGACGCGCCAAATGCGACCGAGGCTTATGACGAACACTATCAACGGATGTTCGAGTTCTACACCGCCGGGCTGGCCCAGGCGACGGATCCCTTCGAGGTCGCGGCCGTGGTCTATGACGCCATCACGACCGACACCCCCAAACTTCGGTACGTCTGCTCGTGGGGCGGACCGGAGATCGTCGCCGGGCGGGAGGCCATGGCCGACGAGGACTGGGTGGCCCTGGGCGCTGCACCCGACCGGAGCGCATACCGACAACGCTTCGAGGCCGCGTTCAGTCTCGATATCAGCCCCCCGGGCTGAGTTCCGAGCAGCATCGCCCGGCGCTCCTGTTGGCAGGATCGTTGCGTAGAGGGTCTGTTCTGCCACTTTCATAGGTCCGCGATCAGGTCCATCATCAAAGGCATGAACGACGGCATCGCGACCTCCAGCCGGACCGCCCGGGTGATGGGCCGAACGTTTGCTGCCTTGCGCCGCAACTGGCACGACACGCTGTATCTCCACCGGCGATTGCTGGACGCCCAGCGACCGTGGGAGCAAGATGGTCCGCTCCGTTGGCGGCCCATGCTCGGCGGTTGGCGAATGGTCGGGGCTTACCTGCCCGACGAAGGGTGTTCCGCCCGGCCCCCAGCCTGATCCGTCCCGGTCGGACGACCGCAACCGCCAGCAGCGGGAGGACGGCCGGCGCGAGCGAACGGGCTGATTACCAGTGCTCCCATCTCACGACCTGGTCGAGCGGGCGCCGTCCGGTGGAGAGCTCCGGCCTGGACCGCTCGCCCGCCGTTGGATAGCCCGCGGCGATCGCGCCGATGGGCCGATAGCCCTCCGGCACCCCCAGGGCCTCCATGAGAGCCATCTCGCCCTGGAATATCCCGAAGAACAATGCGCCCAGGCCGAGATCGACCGCAGTGAGGAGGATCAGCATGACGCCGAAGCCAGTATCGATGTCCCAGTAGGGTGCCGGCCACTGCTCCTCCCGCGACAGTGGGGTGTGAACCTTATCGGGGAGCGCGTAGCGATCGAGATAGGCCTGCTTGTGGGCCAATGGCACGATCACGACTGGAGCCCGGGTCAGCGGCGCCGACTCGGACTCGCCCCGCCATTCCGGGCCGCTGGTTGTCGCCCAGAACAGACGGCGCGGGCCGGGTTCGGTCAGCACCACGAAAGCGAAGCCCTGGCTGTACCCGGCCGACGGAATGTGCGTCGCAGTGGCCACTAGCTCCTCGATCAGCGATCGGGCCACGGGCTCGTCGGAGAAGTCACGCACCATCCGCCGGCGCCGCACCACGTCTCGAAACTCCACCCTGCCAACCGTAGCGGTCGAGGATTTCGGCGGCCCCACCGCGGCATCACGTTGCGCCGTCGCCCGGGCCGGCTGACACCGACCCTCCACCTGCGGCGAGGCGGGTTGGGCGCCGGCACCGATGCGGAGCTGGGGTCGCGGGGCCGGTCGCCGCGGCGCCGGCGCGGCGCGGCACGACCGCATCAAAGCTGGTTGAGCAGGGCGACGAGCTCCGACAGCTGCTGAGGGACTGATTGTTCGAAGCGGGCGACGCTCGGCTCCGCGGCTCGCCCCTCCACGTACAGGGAGTAGAGCCCTTCCAGGATGGCGATGCTTTTCCACATGGAGAAGGCCCGGTAGAACATCTGGTTCTCAAACGGGGCGCCCGACTTCTGCTCGTACAACTCGATCGCCTCTTCGCGGGTGAGGCTTCCCGGAAGACCGGTGATCCACGCGGCCGGATTCTCGCCGGGGCGCGCTGCGCCGCTGGCCCAGCCCTGCATGAGCCAGGCCACGTCGGCGAGTGGATCCCCGATGGTCGCCATCTCCCAATCCAGCACGGCAGCCATGCTGGTCCCCGGAGGCCGGCTGACGAGAATGTTGTTGGGCGTGTAGTCGCCGTGCACGATGCTCTCGCGCTGCGAGTCCGGCACGTTGGCCGAGATCCAGTCGGTCACCTCGGTGAGAGCGGGACCCAGCCGGGGGGCGGTGGGCGTGAGCGACAGTTGTCCGCGTCCAGCGGCGCACCTGCCGCTGCAGAAAGCCGGTGGGCCTTCCTTCCAGTCCCAGCCCGGCCCAATCGAGGCCATGGAGATCGGCGAGGACCGAGACGAGCTGAGTGGTGAGCGCCCGGCACTCGTCGGGCTCCGCCAGACCGGGGTTATCCGCCTGCCTGGACAGCAACAGGCCGTCCACATAGCGCATGGTGTAGAAGGGGGCGCCGATCACCGTCGGATCGGGACAGGCCACGATGGGCTCGGGCACAGGGACCGGCGTGCCATGGATCGCCCGGAGGAAGCGGTACTCCCGCAGCATGTCGTGCGACGTGGGCAGCAGCTCCCCGCTCGGCGGTCGGCGCAGGACCCAGCGCTCCCCGTCCACGGCGAGGAAGAGCGTGATGTTCGAGCTCCCGCCGGGCGCCCGCCCGGTGACTTCGATGGGCCCGGTGACCCCGGCCTGGTCACGAAGAAACGATCGCAAGGCGTCGAGGTCGTACAGCTGCTGCGAGCTCATGCAACTCCTTTGCACCCGAGCGCTCGTGTGGCCACCAAACCCCCGATGTCGCCCGCTCGGCCGGTGGCAGTATGCCGCCGCTCCCGAGTCGCTGTCAAAGCTGTTCGTTATCATCCGGCCCCATGAGCAGACTGACCGGGCACATCCGGGCGCTGGCCGGCAACGATCATCCCGGCCTGCTGTTCGAGGAGACCACATACTCTCATGCCGAGATCTATCGGCAGGCGTCGGTCCGCGCCTCGCTGCTGACCGCCATGCGGCTCGGGGACCCCGCCCACATCGGCGTGCTCCTCGAGAACGTACCTGACTCGTTGTTCTGGCTCGAAGGTGCGCTGCTGGCGGGCGTCACCGTGGTGGGGTTGAACGCCACCCGCAGCGCCCCGGAGCTCCTGAGGGACATCGGGCACACCGACTGTCAGCTGGTGGTGACCGACCCGGCCGGCGCGAAACTTCTTCGTGACGCCGGGCTGGCCCTTCCCATTCTCACTGTGGGCACCGACGACTACGAGGCGAGCCTGTCGTCGCACCGGGGTGCCGCCGCTCCGGATGTCGACGTCCCCGAAGAGGCGCGCGCCATCCTCATCTTCACCTCCGGGACGACCAGTGCGCCGAAGGCCGCGATTCGCACCCACGGTGCCCTGGTCCGCATTTCTGAAGGGGTTATCGCGTCATGGCAGATCACCGACGGCGACGTCGCCTATAACGCCATGCCCTGGTTCCACTCGAACGCTCTCTACCACGCCATCCTGCCGGTCATCGTGAGCGGGGGCACCCTGGCTTTCCGCCATCGTTTTTCGGCCCGCGGCTTCATCGGGGACGTACAGAAGTTCCATGCCACCCGGTTCAACTATGTGGGCAAGGTCCTGGAGTACGTGTTGGCCACGCCCGAAGGCCAGACCGACCGGCACAACGACCTGCGAATAGTGACCGGCAGCGAGGCCAGCGAGCGGGACATCGCCGCCTTCGGCCGGAGATTCGATGTGTACGTGATGGATGGGTTCGGTTCGACCGAAGGGGGAGTCGGCATCCTCCGGACCCCTGAGATGCCAACCGGGTCGCTGGGTCTCCCCGCCGACGAGAACACCGTCGTCATGAGCCGCTCGACGCTCGAGGAGTGCCCCCGGGCCCGCTTCGACCCGTCCGGCCGGCTGCTCAATGCCGACGAGTGCATCGGCGAGTTCGTCAACAAGACCGGACTGCCCAGCTTCGAGGGATATTACAAAAACGACGAAGGCAACCGCGAGCGCTCCTACCACGGCTGGTTCTGGTCAGGCGACCTCGGCTACCGCGATGAGAACGGCTTTTTCTTTTTCGCCGGTCGCGGCTACGACTGGTTGCGGGTTGACGGGGAGAACTTTTCCGCCGCCCCTGTCGAACGAATCCTCGTGCGGCACCCCGACATCCTTTTGGCGGCGGTGTACGCCGTCCCTGATCCCAATAGCGGCGATCAACTGATGGCCGCCATCCAGCCCCGGGCCGGGGCTTCCTTTGATCCGCAGGGATTCGAGGAGTTCCTCGACCAGCAGCCGGACCTCGGCGCCAAGTGGCGACCGAAATTCGTGCGCGTGGCGGCCGAGCTGCCGGCCAGCCACACCAACAAGATCAAGAAGGCGCAGCTCCGCGACGAGGCCTGGTTGGTGGCCGATCCGGTGTGGTGGCGACCCGGGCGCCAGACCGCCTACCTGGCGTTCGGGGCTGACCATGAGGTGCGGCTTCGCCGCGAGTTCGAGGCGGCCGGCCGGCTGGCGTCCTACCCGCGGGGGCGCCGGCGGGCGGGCTTAGGATTCCGGCCATGCGCTTCAGCATCTGGCCCTCTTCCGCTCAACCCTGGGACGCCATCCGGGACATCGCCGCCCACTGCGAGGCGACCGGGTGGGACGGCGTGTACTTCGCCGATCACTTCATGCCCAACGGTCCCGACGAGACCCCGCTCGACGGTGACACCCTCGAGTGCTGGACCGTCATCGCCGCCTTGGCCGCGTCCGTCCCCCGGCTGCGCCTCGCCTCCCTGGTGGCCAGCGTTACCTATCGCCACCCGGCGGTCCTGGCCAAGATCGCCGCGGCCGTGGACCAGGTGAGCAATGGTCGGCTGTCCCTCGGGATCGGGGCCGGCTGGCAGATCAACGAGCACGCCTCCTACGGTCTGGCCCTCGGCTCCATCAGGGAGCGCATGGACCGCTTCGAGGAGGCGACCCAGATCCTGCACGGCCTTCTGCGCCACCGCCGGACCACGTTCGCCGGCGACTATTTCCAGGTGACCGAAGCCCCCAACCAGCCCGGTCCGGTGCAGGACCGGTTGCCGCTGCTCATCGGAGGCGCCGGCGAGCAGCGCATGTTGCCGCTGGCGGCCCGCTACGCCGACGAGTGGAATGCCTGGACGACGCCCGACCAGCTGGCCCACAAGCTTTCGGTGTTGCGCGCCAGCTGCGAGCGGATCGGTCGGGACCCGCGGGAGATCCACGTCTCCACCCAGGCGGTCCTTTACCTCTCGACCGACAAGGAGTGGCTCGACAGCAAACGTGAGTCGGCCGCGGCCTTCCCGACCATCGTGGGCACGCCGAGCGAGGTGATCGACATCGTGGCCGCCTACCGCGAGGCGGGCGCCGCGGAGCTCATCGTCCCGGACTTCACGCTCGGGTCTTCAGAGCGGAAAAAGGACACGTGTGATCTGCTGATGGAGGAAGTGGCGTCAGCCTTCCGGTGATGGGAACGGTTCCATTGGCCGGGCCCGCCTCAACGTAGAGTCGCCTCATGCGTGTGGTCATCACCGGAGGCACCGGCTTTCTCGGTACCGTCCTCACCCGCCGGCTGGTCGAGCGTTCCATGCTGACCGGTCCGTCGGGCCGGCCGGAGCCCATCGACAGCATCGTCCGGTTCGACGCCGCCGGCCCGGCCGAGCTCGGGGATCCGGACGATCGGGTCCACACCGTCGTCGGGGACATCTCCGATGCGGGTCGACTACGGGAGGTGATCGACCGCGACGACGTGTCGATCTTCCACCTGGCCTCCATGGTCAGCGCCGGGTGCGAGCTCGACTTCGACCGGGCCCTGGCGGTCAACCTCGACGGCACCCGGGCCGTGCTCGAAGCCTGCCGGTCCCGATCTTCGATGCCGCGTCTGGTGTTCTCCAGCAGCATCGTGGCCTTCGGCGGAATCGGTGTCGACGACGTCGTGTCCGACACGACCAAGCTGACGCCGGAGACGACCTACGGCATGACCAAGGCCATCGGCGAGCTGCTGGTCAACGACTACACCCGAAAGGGTTTCCTCGACGGCCGCTCGGCCCGCCTGCCCACGGTCGTCGTCCGTCCCGGCCAGCCCAACGCCGCCGCCTCCTCCTGGGTCAGCGGCATCTTCCGGGAGCCGCTCAACGGCGTGGATTGCATCGTCCCGGTGGACTTTGACATGGCCATCCCCATCGCCGGCTACCGGACCGTCGTCGAGAACCTGATCCGGCTCCACGAGGTGGCCGGGGCGGCCCTCGGTCCGGACCGAGCGGTCAATCTGCCCGCCCTCGACGTGACGCCCCGTCAGATGGCCGCCGCGCTCGGACGGGTCGCAGACCGCCCCCTGGGCGAGATCCGGTGCCAGATCGATCCGGTGATCACGGCCTTCTTCGGGGGTTGGGCCCGGCATTCGTCGTTTGCCCGGGCCACGGCCCTCGGCCTGGCCGGTGACGAGTCGGTGGATGCCATGGTGGCCGCCTACATCCAGGACTTCCTGGAGCCTGCCGGCGCCCGTCGCTAACCGGATCGAGGCTGCGCCGGGGTCGCGCCGGGGGACGGGGTCCGCCCAGCCCGGCGTCGCCGGGGGGGGCGGGTCCGCCCGCCCCGCCGACACCATGGCCGACTTTTGGTCTCCGGCCTCACTTTTGGAGCCTGGTGTACACAGGATGAACATCAGGCTCCAAAAGTCGCGGCGGGAGGTCAAAAGTGACGCCCCCGGCGCCGCCTGCGCCCCCAGGGGCCCGGGGCATCGTCAAGTCCACGCCCGGCCCCGGTTCCCGTCTTTCGACGCATCGGATGGACCGCCTACGGTTTCGGGTTGTTCAGCGACCGGATGACCTGCGAGGACCCTTCGAATATGCTCCACCTTGACGACGTACGGATCGACCAGGGGTCTTTGCGCCTGTCGACCGAACTGTGGGAGGCCGGGCCATGACTCCGGCTGCCGTTCTGTGGGACTTCGGTGGGGTCATCTCCACCAGCCCCTTCGAGTCCTTCAACCGCTACGAAGAGGAAAACGGACTGCCCCGGGACTTCATCCGGGGACTCAACGCCACCAACTCCGACACCAACGCCTGGGCCTCTTTCGAGCGGGGCGAGGTGGATCGCGATGGCTTCGCCCTGCGCTTCGAGGAGGAGGCCCGGCTGGCGGGAGGCCGCCTCGACGCCCGGGCCGTGCTCGCCATGCTGAGCGGCGCCATCCGGCCGGAGATGGTAGAGGCGGTCCGCCGGTGTCATGCCGTCATGAAGACCGCGCTGCTGACCAACAACTTCATCGCCGAGGGTGAGGGCCGCTCGGAGTTCGGCGGACTGCTCGACTCTTTTGATCTGATCATCGAGTCCTCGAAGTCCGGGCTGCGCAAGCCCGATCCCCGGGTGTACCGGCTGGCGTGCGAACACCTCGAGATCGAGCCGTCGGAAGCCATCTTCCTCGACGACCTGGGCGTCAACCTGAAGCCGGCCCGGGCCATGGGCATGACCACCATCAAAGTGCTGTCGGCGGACCAGGCCCTGGCCGACCTGGAGGCGGCCACGGGACTTCGGCTCAGGGACTGACTCCGCGCTAGGTCTGGATCCTGACGCCGCCCGCCCAGGCGGCGGCTACCTCACCCGACTGGTACTGGCGCTCGCCGGCTGGACGCTGTCAATGACGAACCGGACCGGGACCAGGTCGGTGTCGGCCCGGAAGGTAAACCCGATGATCGGCGTGGTCAGCTGGATCCGGCCCTGCATGCCGAGCGCCCGGGAGTCGGGGAGCGAGACCGAAGGCCGACCCCGGTCGGCCTCCTGGATGGTGTACTCGGGGTCGATCTGCACCAGCTTGACGCCCGCTTGATCCTCGAGTTGCACCAGGTGCAGGTTGTCGAAGGTCATGAGGTCGCCGCCGTTGATGACATCGGCGGTGTGCACGGCCAGGTCGATCACGGTGCGGCCGTCGAGGGCGGCGGTAAACCGGACATGGTCGTGGCGGCGGCCCGCCTCCACCTCGCCCAGCTGGACCGGATACCCCCAGTGGGTCCTGAGGGCGTCAGTGGCGGCGGCGGAATCGCAGACCGCGCCGAGGCAAAGTCCACGCGGGCGGATGCCGGCCCGCACCACCAGTCGCATCTGGACCAGAGAGAAGGGACCAACCGGTGACTCGGGGAAGTGCCCGCCGAACAAAGAGACAAACGGCGGGATGGACGGATGAAGGGAAGGGGGTGTGAGCTCCAGCGCCCCCGGATCCTCTACCTCCCAGTTGATCTGCAGAAAGTGGGCTCCCGGGAGCTCCCAGGTGGGGCTGGCCAGAGAGGTCAGGTGAGGCACATCGGGGGCGACGGAGGCGACGTCGAGGGTGCCCTGGCGGGGCGGCACGGCCCGGCCCTACTTTCCGAAGGCCGGCATGACTTCCCGGCCGAAGATGCGCAGGCTCTCGAGGACCTGCTCCTGGGGGACCACCTCGTTGGCGTTGAGGATGAAGTTGATGACGTCCACCCCGGTAGCCTCCCACTTCTTCAACTCGCGCGTCACCTGTTCGGGATTGCCGATGGCGATCCCTTCCGGAGGTTCCCCGGGTTCGGTGGGGCTGGCGGCCGAACGCCGGGTGGCGGCCAGGAGCCCGGGGGAGGGGTATCCCTTGGTGGGCCAGGCTTCTTTGGCCATGTCCAGCTGGCCGGCCAGGTACTGGAACGTCGCAATCATGCGACCCCCGGTCTGCACACCGGTGGCCGAGTCTTCGTGGCAGAACAGGAAGTTCGCCGAGGCCAGCTGGTCGGTCACCCGGGCGCCGGCCGGCGTGCAGTTCTGGATGCGCGCCCGGTATTCCTGCACCCGCTGCTCCTGGGCCTTGAAGGTGGTGAAGTTGACCCCCAGGGCGCCCATGCCGCGATCGGCGGCGTCGAACTCGGTACCCGGCGACGACACTGCCACCCACATCGGTGGGTGCGGCTTCTGGTAGGGCTTGGGCAGGACGGCCCGGGTCGGCATGCCGAAATACTCGCCCTCGTAGCCGAACCGCTCGTTCATCCACATCTGCGGGATGGTGTGCACGAACTCGTCCCATGTTTTCTTGGTCACGTCGGGGTTGGCGCGGAACCCGCCGAGCTCCGTCCACGTCGCCGACCGGCCCGTCCCGAACTCCAGCCGCCCTCCGGAGAGGATGTCGAGGACCGCCGCCCGCTCAGCCACCCGGATGGGATGGTTGAACTGGGGTACACACACCACGATCCCGTGCCCCACCCTGATGTTCCGGGTCTGCATGGCGCAGGCGGTGAGGAAAAGCTCCGGGGCCGGACAGTGCGAGTACTCCTCCAGGAAGTGGTGCTCGACGGCCCATACGAAGTCAAACCCCAGTTCGTCGGCCAGGCGCACCTGCTCCAGGGCGTTCATGTACACCTGGCGCTCGGTCTCCTGTTCCCACGGCCTCGGGACCGACAGCTCGTAGAAGACTCCGAACTTCATGATCGCCTCCCTGTACCACTGACAAACGGAGGGACCTCGTTGGTCCCCCTCCCGGGGACTCTAGTTCGAGAATGCCGGCACCAGGAAGCCTCGAGCCGGTCGCCGGCCGGTCGTGATCGCCCAACCGTGGTCAGCCCCGGCCGACTCGCAACGGGCCGCGGTTGGCCCCTCGGCAGCCGGCGCCCGCCGACGCAGGCCGGGCCCATCCGCAGCCTGGCCGGGCCCATCCGCAGCCGTGGGGCCGGGCCCATCCGCAGCCCGCCGACGCAGGCCGGGCCCATCCGCAGCCCGGCCCGTCCGCAGCCGTGGGGCTGGGCCCATCCGCAGCCCACCGGCGCCGGCCGGGCCCATCCGCAGCCCACCGGCCTGGGCCGGGCGGGTCCGGGCCCGGGGCGTCCCGGCGACCCCCCCGGAGCGTCACCAGGGCCTGGATCGACGGAGCCGCTACGATCCGCGGCCCAGTGCAGGAGCAGCCTGGAGGATGGCCAGCCCCACCCGCTCATGTGTGTTGCCGCCCAGGTCGGAGTGGTCGAGTACGCCCGGACCTGACACTGTCGGTGAACTTCGGGCCTTCGTAGGAGCAGTCCGGCTTTGATCCGGTTCTCTCTGACCGGAGCGGCCGGGCTCGGCGGGTGGGCATGATGAACAAAATGCCCAGAACCAGTCATAGACTCCTGAGGTATGGCCGACGATTCCGCCCAATCCAAGACCCCTCGCCAGGTCCCGCGGGTGGGTGGTGTACCGGTGACGAGGCTTGCGGTCGGGGCGGTGGCGTTGATCTACGCCATCATCTTCATCGTGCTCAACACGAGCAAGGTCCGGATCCACTTCGTGTTTTTCACCGTCACCACCCACCTTTGGGTAGGGATGCTGGTGTGCCTGGCTATCGGCGCTCTGCTGGGCCAGGCCCTCGGGACCTACCGCAAACGCGTCGCCCGATCGCGCCAGCCGTCCTGACCGCTCGGCCCTCGACGCTATCGGTGGCGCCCCGGTTTGCTGCCGCGCCCGGTTGGGGTGGCCCGGTGCCGGTCGCCCTGGCGGCGGCGCAGCCATGAGCGCAGACGCGGTGGTCGGCACCGATGGCCTGGCCCGCTGCCCCTGGGGCCTTTCGACGCCCGAGTACCAGCGTTATCACGACGAGGAGTGGGGGAGACCGGTCGGCGATGACGACCGGGTCCTGGAGAAGCTCTGCCTCGAGGGCTTCCAGAGCGGGTTGTCGTGGCTCACCATCCTCCGCAAACGCGACGGATTCCGGCGGGCGTTTGCAGACTTCGACCCCGCCCAGGTGGCCCAGTTCGACGAGTCGGACGTGGAGCGATTACTCCAGGACGCGTCGATCGTCCGCCACCGGGGCAAGATCCTCGCCACCATCGGAAATGCCGGAGCCACCCTGGCCCTGCAAAAGGAGGGGATCTCACTGGCTGGACTGGTGTGGCAACACGAGCCGCCCCGCCGCCCCGAGGGCGAACCCCTCGGCGAGGTCCAGGCCTCCACCCCGGAGTCCCAAGCCCTGTCGGCCGCGTTGCGAAAGCGCGGCTTCCGTTTCGTCGGTCCGACGACCGTCTATGCCGCCATGCAATCGCTCGGGGTGGTCAACGACCACGTTCCCGATTGCCATTTCCGGGCCGTGAGCGAATCGGCCCGAGCTGGCTTCACGGTCCCGACCGTGCAGGTGCGCCCTCAGTAGAGGAGATCCTCCCGGAGCCGCTCGAGGGTCTCCTTGGCCAGGCCGGCCGGTCCGGTCAGATAAGCGTCGATGCCGCCGTATTCGTCGTCAAGCTCCTCCAGGGCCCCCTCCATGGTCCAGCGCGGCGCCCCGAGCACCGCCGCGGCCGCCTCGGGCGCCATGCCGGCGGCCAGCATGTTCTCCAGGGACTCCGTCTGATGCTCCCGCAACCGATATCGCGAGGTGAGTTCATAATCGTCGAGGACCTGCTGGCGGGGCACCTTGAGCAGTTCGAGGAGCAGGGCGGCGGTCATCCCGGTGCGGTCCTTGCCGCCCGTGCAATGAATCACCGCCGGGAGGCCGTCGGGCTCCGCCAGACCGCCGAGGAGCCGGCCGAACGTGGGGGCGGCATTGGCCAGCAAGCCCCCGTACATCTCCCGCAGCATTTGCTCGCCCGCATCGGCGTCCAGATGGATGGATCGGTCCGGCAGGGGCGCGTCGGGATCGCGGGATAGCAGAGCGATCTGGGTCGAAGGGAAAGGGTTCGGATGTAGTTGGATTTCTTCGTCTCCGCGGAGGTCGTAAACGGCATGCAGCCCGAGGGCGTCATAGCGCTGGCGGTCTTCGACCGTAAACCGGTGCAGGGCATCGGAGCGGAAGACCCGGCTCCACCGGGTGCGCCGCCCGTCGGTGGTGGGATAGCCGCCCAGATCCCGGAAGTTGGTCACGCCCTCGAAGGGCACCCGTCGTGGGGCGGCGACGACCGCGCCACCGCCGCCATGCGGCGACACCGAAACGAAATGGCGACCGCCTCCGGGGCCGGGGTCGTCAACTCGGGCGGCGCGTGGGCCGGCGGCCACGGTCAGGGTATGGACGTGGTCGATGGCCTCGGGGCTGGCGCCGACCGCGATGTCGACGCCGATGTCCTCGCCGTCGAGGCTCCATCGCACCAGCAGGCCACCATGATCGGACTCCACCACTGCGTCCGTGACTGTTGTGCTCACGGAAGGCCACCATAGCGGCCCGGTTGCCGCTGGCCGGCCAACGTGGCGACCGCCCCGGACGGGCGCTGTCCGGTCGCTTTCGACCCATTACTCGCGCCAGGCCACCGACCTGACTACGACAAAAACCCAACCGGAAGGCGGGCCGCCGCCCATCATCTGTCTTCCATTTGGGTCGAGCCTGATGGCCCTGCACCTGCCGGTCGGGCGCCGGCGCCGGTGCCGGCGAGCCCCTCAGCTTCCGGTGCGGCCCAGGGAAGCGGGATTGATAGGCGTCTCCATGGCGTGCACCGCCGGAAGCACCTTCTCGGCAAAGAGCTGCAGGCTCCGCTTCGCTTTCTCCAGTGGCATGCCACCGTAGAAGTAATGGATGACGAGCGTCTCCAGGCTGATCGCCCGTTGCAGGGTTTTGATCTTGTCGATGATCTCGTCCGGGGTTCCGATGGGCTGGGCTGCGGGCCGCGCCGGCCGATTGGCTTCCGTCCCGCCTACGTCGGCCGCGGGGCGCTGGGCGTAGTCCTCGTACCCTTTGATCCCGGCGAAGCCCGGGTTGTTCCACTCGAAATAATGGTGCTGGGCAGCGGTCAGCTGATTGCGAAAGTACTCCCATCCCTCCTCCGCTTCGCTGGAGGTTTCGGCGCAGTACATCCACAGCAGGGTCGTCGGCTGATCGGGCGGAAGGCCGAGTTCGGCCCGGATCTGGTTGAACTTCCCTACCTTCCCGGTCATGACGTCAAGATCCTCGCCCGACACGAACATCTGCCCCAGCCCGTTTTCGGCCGCCAGACGGGCGGACGTCTCGGTGGTGAAGGCGGCCTTGATGTTGGTCGTCAGATCGCCTTTATGGCGGGCCTGCGGCCGGATGGTGGTGGGCGGGATCTTGAAGACCTGGCCGTCGAAGGTGAAGCGCTCGGCGCCGTCGGCGGCGCGTATGGCGTTGACCACGTCGTAGAAGTAGGTGTGCGATTCCTCGATGGGTACGCCCAACGAGGCGTACTCGTGAGGCGACACGCCGCGGCCGATGCCGAGGTGCAGCCGGCGTCCGCCGAGGAGGATGTCGAGCATGGAGATCTCGCTCGCCAGCCGAACCGGGTTCCACCAGGGGGCCACGATCACCGCCGTGCCGACGTCCACCCGCTGCGTCCGGCCGGCCCAGTAGGCCAGCCATTGCAGCGGATTGGGCTGCATCGAGTACGCCGATCCGTAGTGTTCGGTCGCCCAGATCGAGTCGAATCCAAGCGGTTCGACCATTGCCCCCCCGGCCAGGGTGTTCTCCACGTTGACGTAGTCCGCCACGTCGGGCGGGCGGTCGTAGTCGCCGGCGAGCAGCCGGGGCCAGTCCCCCTGGTTGTATCCGGTCACCATTACGCCGCAGTGCATGTGGGATCCCCTCCGGCCGATCGTCGGGCCCGCGTGGCCCCGGCGACCCTACCACCGGCGCCCCGCCGCCAATGGTGGCCGGACGGCGGCGCGAGCAGTCAGCGCTGGTCAGCGCGGCCTGGGCGGAGCACCCGGATGGATCACGCCTTTTTCGGCCAGGGCCTCGATCTGGTCGCGGGTGAGGCCGGCTTCGAGCAACACTTCGACCGTGTGCTCGCCGAAACCGGGCGGCGGCGTCCGGATCTCGCTGGTCGAGCGGCTCATCTCGATTGGTTGCCCGACCATTTCGATCGGTCCCCGCTCGGCCGAGACCACGGGACGAGCCAGACCCAGGTGGCGCACCTGGGCGTCGCCGAAGACCTGGTCGATGGAGTTGATCGCCCCGCAGGGCACACCCGCCCGATTGAGGCGGTCGATCCACTCGGCCGAGGGCCGGCGACGGGTGTGGGTGTCGATGATGGCATTGAGGGCGGCCCGATTGGAGGAGCGGGACTCCGGGCTGGCGAAACGGGGATCGTCGAGATCCGGGTCGGCGAGGACGTCCTTGAGCCGTTGCCAGATCTGTTGGCCGGCGGCGGCGATGTTGATGGCCCCGTCGGCGGTGGTGAACACGCCGGTCGGAATCGAGGTGGGGTGGTCGTTGCCGGCCTGGCCCGGCGTCTCGCCGTCGATCAGCCAGCGAGCGGCCTGGAAGTCGAGGAGGAACACCTGGGCCTGCAGCAGCGAGGTCCGGACCCATTGACCCTGGCCGGATCGGCCCCGTTCCAGCAGCGCCAGCAGGATCCCCTGGGCGGCCAGCAGCCCGGCGCCCAGGTCGGCGACAGGGATGCCAGCCCGCATCGGGCCCCGACCGGGCTCGCCGGTGATCGACATCAGGCCACCCATGCCCTGGGCGATCTGATCAAAGCCGGGACGGTCACGGTAGGGCCCGTCCTGGCCGAAGCCGGAAATGGAGGCGTACACGAGCCGGGGGTTACGGCGAGCCAGCGTCTCGTAGCCGATGCCGAGGCGGTCCTTGACGTCGGGCCGGTAGTTCTCGACCACCACATCGGCGCCGTCGGCCAGCCGGAAGAACACGTCGAGCCCGGCCGGCGACTTCAGGTCGATGACCGCGCTGCGCTTGTTGCGATGCAGGTTTTGAAAGTCCGGGCCGTCGCGGCTGCCGCCCATGGCCCCCGGAGAGTCGACATCCGGCGCCTCGATCTTCACCACATCGGCGCCCCAGTCGGCGAGTTGGCGCACGCAGGTCGGCCCCGCCCGCACCCGGGTGAGATCCAGGACCTTCAGGCCGGCGAGGGCCTCACTGGCGGCAGCAAACGGCATGCCCCTCGGCGCCCCTCAGAGCCGCCTTCTCGGCAAGAGGGCCCCGATGAACCAGAACAGCGGGATGAAGATCCCGATGATGAACATCACCCAGTGGCCTTTGCGGAGAGACATGACGCCGAGGGTGATGAGAAGGACAACGTAGAGGACGGCCCACAGCCCGACGAAGCCCCCGCTCGTCACGTCGGCGAACACCATTACCGGTTGACCTCCTGAGGCCGTCGTTGCTTGGAAAGGGCATTATCGCATCTCGCCGTCCGGATCCGGGTGCTCTCGGGGCGATCGCTGGCCGGGGGCGCGGGATCGGCTCCGGTGGCCCGCCACTGTCCGCGGCGGGCCCGGATCTCTGGGGTCACGTCCTGCTGTCGACGGACCCGCTATCGGCCCGGCCGGGAGCCGCGCCATCCGACTCCTTGAGCGCATCGAGCACGAGCCCGTCGGTCGGAAACGCCAGGTCCGGTAGCCGGTCCAGAGCAAAGAAGCGAGCGTCGACGGCATCGTCGCCGGCGCCAAGCTCGCCGCCGACCCGATGGCCGTTGAACCAGATCCCGACGGTTTGCCGCTCGGGCCGCCAGAAGTTGCTGTGGGTGGCGAACACCTCATCAACCTCGACGATCAGCCCGGTTTCCTCCTGCACCTCGCGGGCTGCGGCGGCACGGACATCCTCGTCCCACCCCACGTGACCGCAGGGAATGCACCACAGGCCGGCCTTGGCGCCGTAGCCGCGCTGGACCAGGAGGACGCCCGCCGTCTCGGCCACGATCACCGCGACCCCTACCGTCGGCCGGCGGAACAACCGGTGGCCGCAGTCTCGACACCCCCACGCCTGCTCGCCGTGAACGACAACCGCCTCGACCGGAGCACCACAGGCGACACAGAAGCGAGGTTCGACGTAATCACTCATCGGACGGGCGCCGGGGACCTCACCGATACAAGTTATCCGCCAGGCCGGGTTGGACTCCGAAGGAGCCGGAAGTGGCGACGGCTAATCTGGAGCGGTGACCGCCGGGGCGACGCCGGATACCTACACCCACGGGCATCAGGAGGCGGTGCTGCGCTCGCATCGCTGGCGGACGGCGGACAACTCGGCGGGTTACCTGCTGCCCTACCTGAGCGAGGGCTGCGAGCTGCTGGATGTGGGCTGCGGCCCGGGCAGTGTGACGATCGATCTGGCTCAACGGGCCGCCACCGGCCGGGTCGTAGGCGTCGATCTCTCGGAAGCGGTCGTCGCCGAGGCCCGGGCGGCCGCGGCGGCGGCCGGTGTCCGCAACGTCAGCTTCCTGGCCGGCGACTTTCGATCCGTCGCTCTCGAGCCGGCGTCCTTTGACATCGCCCACGCCCACCAGGTCCTCCAACACCTGCGTGATCCCGTAGGGGCCCTGGCGGCCATGGGCGACCTGGTCCGTGACGGCGGGCTGGTGGCGGTTCGTGACAGCGACTACTCCGGGATGATCTGGTCGCCCGCCGCGCCCGCCCTCGACCGGTGGCTCCAGATCTATCTGGCCGTGACCCGGCAAAACGGAGCCGAGGCCAACGCCGGGCGCTGGCTCCTGGCCTGGACCAGGGCCGCCGGCTTCCGCGACATCACCTACACCTCGTCGACATGGACCTTTGCGACCGAGGAGACGCGGCGCTGGTGGGCCCAGCTCTGGGCCGAGCGCACCGTCGCCTCGTCCTTTGCCGAGCAGGCGGTGGCGTACGGAATGGCCACGGCGGAAGAGTTGGCCGAGGTGTCTGCGGGCTGGCGGGACTGGGGGGACGATCCGGCTGCCGTGTTCGTCATTCCTCACGGCGAGATCATCGCCCGGCGCTGACCACTCGGGGGGTGGCCGCTCAGCTACCGGCCCCCGCCCCCCGCCACACCAGGTCGATAGCGCGCCGGGCCCAGCCCGGCTCGAGGTCCCGGCCGCCCACCGCCCGGGCGATCACCACCCCGATCAGCATGTCCAGGGTCAGATCGAGATCGGCGTCGGGGTCGAGCTCGCCCGAGTCACGGGCCTGCTCGAGAAGGGCCCGGGCGTAGGCCCTCCGGGGTTCGATGACCCGCTCCCGGTGCAAGGCCAGGGCGGTGGGGTCCTCCCGGTCGGCGAGCAGCCCACCCAGGACCTCGATGCAGGAACGATTGAAGCGATTGTCGAAATCGACAAGGAAGCGTTCGAGATCGGCGGCCGGCCCAGAGTCACCCAACCCAGGCCCGGGTTCGCTCGACGCCGGCCCCGGGCCGGCGTAGCTGGCGATGGCCGCGGTGACCAGGTCGGCCTTGTCCTTGAATCGGCGGTACACGGTGGCCCGGGCCACACCGGCCTCGCTCGCCACGCTCTCCATCGTCAGCCGGGTGTACCCCTCCTCCAGGAGCTGGCGAAGGGCGGCCTCGGTGATGGCCCGGGTGACGCGCTCGTCGCGCGGCCGGCCCCGGGTCCTTGCCGTCTGGTCCGATGCTTCGTTCTGGCTCGCGGCCGCTACGGACATGCCGAACGCCTAACGCGGGGTTCCGGCCGGCGTCCGCGCCGGCGCCGGCCGGATCGCTCTCAGCCGCGGTCCACCCTTCGGCCCCGGACGCTCCGGCCCTGGTCCCGACCATGTTGTGCACGAAGTCGCGCTGGCGGACCAGCACCAGGGTGAGCACAGCCCCCACGAAAGCGATGACCGCTCCGATGACCATCAGCTCGTTGAAGGTGTGCGAGAAACCGATCCGGTAGGCGTGCAGCAGCACATTGCGGGCCGGCGCCGGCACCGCTGCGGCCGCCTCGCGCACGCTGCCGGACTGCATGGCGCCCGCCAGCTCCGGTCCGCCCCGGCGCAACACCTGCTGTCCGGCTGGTGTGGAGTTGAGCACGGTGGTCGTGTGGTGCTGGATCTGGCTGGCGAACACCGCCCCCAGTCCGGCGATACCGGTGGCGATGCCGACCTGGCGGAAGGTGGAGTTGGCTCCCGATCCCATCCCGCTGCGTTCGACCGGCACCACCGCCACCGACGACGAGGCCAGCACCGGGTTGACCAGACCGATCCCGGCGCCCGCCAGCAAGAATCCAGGCAGGAGCTGGGTCCATCCGGACCCGGGCGTGGTGGTGGCCATCAACAGGAGGCCCCCCGCCACGAGCAACAGTCCGATGCTCATCGGATACCGGCTCTGCACCCTGACCGTGAGCCGGCCGGCGAAGGGAGCGACCACAAACGCCATCACCGTGATCGGCAGGAACCGGACCCCCGCCGCAAAGGGCCCGTACCCCAGCCCATCCTGGATGTAGAAGGTGATGTAGAGAAACAGGGCGAAGATCGATGCGGCCAGGGTGAACCCCGTGATCGACACCCCGGTCATGGCCGGCCGCCGGAAAAGCGAGAGATCGAGCATCGGGTAGGACACGCGCCGCTCGGCCGTGATGAACAGCGCCATGCTGACCGCGCTGACCACAAACAGGGTCACGATGGTGGGGCTGCTCCAGCCGTCGGTGTTCCCCCGGATCAGGGCCAGGACCAGGGCGAACAGGGACACCGAAAACGTCACCACTCCCATCCAGTCGACCTTGTGGCTGGAGGGGTCACGCGATTCCTGCATCCTGGCCAGAGTGATAATCACCGCCACCACCCCGATGGGCACGTTGACGAAGAAGATCCAGCGCCAGCCCACCGCGGTGGTGAGGGCGCCCCCGACGAGCGGGCCGACGGCCACCGCCCCGCCGAGCACCGCCCCGTAGATCCCGAAGGCGGTGCCCCGCTCCCGACCCTGGAAGGCCGAGGCGATCAGCGCCACCGAAGTGGCGAACATGATCGCCCCACCGACGCCCTGGACGGCCCGGGCGATGTTGAGCATCAGCGGGGTGGTGGACAGGCCGCAGACCAGCGAGGACAGGGTGAAGATGCCGAGCCCGATGGCGAAGACCTCCCGCCGTCCCCGCAGGTCACCCACCACGCCGGCGGTGAGCAGGAAGACGGCCAGGCTCAGCGAATAGGCGTCGACCACCCACTGCAGGTCGCTGAACGAAGACTGGAGGGACTGCTGGATCGAGGGCAGCGCCACGTTGACGACGGTGATGTCGAGCAGCAGCATGAAGGTGGCGGTGCAGACCGCGATAAGGGTCCACCACTTGCGGTCGAGAGCCGGCACGGTGACGTCCTTTCCGGCCCACCCGCTGGTCGAGCCACGGGCCTCACTCTAAACCAATCCAAGACGTATCGTATCGAAATATTTACCAGCCGGCGCCCCGGGCCACCCGAAATGGGGGAGGGGGCGCCCCGCGCCGGTGGTGTAAACATCCGGGAGCGTGCGGCCGGCCAACCGGTACGTTGTGCCCATCGACGCGCCAACCAGATGTATCACGAAAGGAGCCGTCAGCTGTGCAACCCGCTCGACGACACGGGCAACGCGAGGAGGTGCCGGCGTGAGTATCGGGCCGGTTGAATACATCCTCATCGGGTTTCCCGGGAACAACTTCCACGGCGAAATCGCCCCTGCCCTGGCCCGCCTCATCCAGAATGGGACGGTTCGCATTATCGACCTGGTATTCATCGGCAAGGACCCCGAAGGCAACGTGGTCACTATCGAGTTCGATCAGCTCGAGGAGCTGGCGCCTTTTGCCGATCTCGAAGGCGAGGCCGGCGGACTGGTCACCGAGGAGGATGTCGCCTACGCCGCTGCCGGGCTCGAGCCCAACTCGTCGGCCCTCCTGATCGTGTGGGAGGACGCGTGGGCGACCGAGCTCGCCGAGGCGGTCTGGAAGGCCGACGGCGTGGTCCTCGAAGGAGCCCGGATCCCCCACGACCTGGTCGAGGCGGCCCTGGCCGAGCTCACTGAGGCCGGCTGACGCCCGGCGACCCGAGAAAGGAACTTGCGATCATGATGAGACGACCAATTGGCCGGACGGTAGCCCGCACGGCGGTAATCGCCGGCACCGCCACCGCCGTGAGCGGCCGGGTGGCCCGCCGCCAGGAGCAGCGCTACGAGTCCAAGGAAGCGGCCGCCGCGCCCGAGGTGCAGTACGTGGAAGCGCCGCCTCCCGAGCCGGCCGCCGCCGGGCCCTCGCCCGAAGCCATTGAGCAGCTGAAGCAGCTGGCGGCGCTCAAGGACCAGGGCATTCTCACCGAGGAGGAGTTCACGGCCCAGAAGGCCAAGATCCTCGGCAGCTGACCGGAGTCGGAATCTCGTCCCGCTGACCGGAAGGCGCGACGGCGGCCCGCGCCTTCCGGCTACCCGGTGGTGCGGCGCCGGAACAGGTGGGCCGCCAGCGGGGCGAAGACCACCAGCATGCCGATGGACCAGGCCAGGGCCGCGGCCACCGGATGCTGCATGGGCCAGGCCGGGAGCGAGGCGGACGGATTCGGGTTGCCCCACAGGGTTCGCAGGGCCGCGGTGACCGCGCTCACGGGGTTCCAGTCCGCAATCGTCTGCAGCCAGGTGGGCATGCCGGTCGCGGGCACCAGGGCGTTCGACACGAAGGCCAGCGGGAAGATGACGATGAAGCCCAGGCCCTGGGCCGACTCCGGTCCCTTCGAAACGATGCCGAGACACGCACAGGCCCAGGAGAGGGCGTAGGCGAAAAGCAGAGCGATGCCGAAGCCGGCCAGGACCGCCCCCGGGCTGGCATTGGTTCGCCACCCGATAGCCAGGCCGGTCACGGCCACGATGGTGACGCAGAGGGCCGACGACAGCAGATCCGCGACCGACCGGCCCACCAGCACCGCGGACCGCCAGATGGGGAGCGTCCGGAAGCGGTCGATGGCGCCGGTCGTGAGGTCGGTGACCAGGCCCACCGCCGTTCCCATGGAGGAGGTCGTGAGGTTGAGCAGGATCAGCCCGGCGATAGCAAAGTCCTTGTAGCTGCCGCCCTGGATGGGCACCCCGGACCCCCACACGTAGATGAACAGCAGCGTGAAGAGGACCGGCTGGATGGTTACATCGGAGAGCTGCAGGGGCTCGCGGGTGATATGCACCAGATTGCGGCGGGTGAGCACGGCCACGTCGTGCACCCGGGCCGCCAGCCACCCCCGCTCCGCCAGCCCCGACCGGGCTCGCAGCGAGACCGCGGGCGCGCTCATACCGGCGCCCCGGCCCCGAGCGCCTGTAGCACTTCGGGCTCATCCACCGCTTCAGTGGCCGCGTGGCCGGTAAGGGAGAAAAAGACATCGTCGAGTGACGGCGGCCGCACCTCCACGTCGTCGACGATGGCGCCTGCGGCATCCAGGGCGCGCACCACCGTGGTCGCCAAACCGGAGGTGTTTCGCACCGCCGCCTGGAAGCGACGATCGCCCTGGCTCACGTGGATGGCCCCGTCCACGTACGGCTCGAGGGCGCCCCGGGCCAGGGGGTGAGGCGCCGACAGGGTCACGGTCAGGCGAGCTCCACCGGTCGCCGTCTTCAGCTCGGCCGACGTGCCCTCGGCGATCACCGTGCCCTGGTCGATGACCACGATGCGATCGGCCAACTCGTCCGCCTCTTCGAGGTACTGGGTGGTCAGCAGCAGGGTCACGCCCTCGGCGACCAGCTCGCGGATAACCTCCCACATCCGCAGCCGGCTGGTGGGGTCCAGGCCGGTGGTCGGCTCGTCGAGGAAGAGCACGGGCGGCCGGGTGACCAGGCCGGCGGCCAGGTCCAGACGGCGCCGCATGCCGCCGGAGTACCCCTTCATGATCCGATCGGCGGCGTCGGTGAGCTCGAAGCGAGCCAGCAGCTCCGCGGCGCGTGCCTTTGCCGCCGGACGCCGCAGCCCGCTGAGCTCGCCGACCATCACCAGGTTCTGGCGACCGGTGAGCAGCTCATCCAGGGTGGCGTCCTGGGCCGTGACCCCGATCTGCCGGCGCACGGCCGCGGCGGCGGTCACCACGTCGTGGCCGGCCACCCGGGCCCACCCGTCGTCAGGTATGGCCAGCGTGGTCAGAATCCGGACGGCGGTCGTCTTGCCCGCGCCGTTGGGACCCAGCATCCCGAGGATCGATCCGGCCTGGACCGACAGATCGACACCCGCCAGGGCCTGGGTCGGACCGTAACGTTTTTTCAGGCCCTCGGCCTCGATCATCGCGGTTGTGGCCACGGCACCTCACTCGTGATCAGGAAGGGAATGGGGGGACACCAGCCGAACTTACCGGTCGGCAAGCTAGGTTCCTCAAGCTAACGTGTTAGCTGGCCGGCCGTCAAGTAAACTCTAGGCGATGCCACCATCCCGGCGATCAGGGCCCGACGACCGGACGTTCCCCGAACGGGCCCAACCTCGAGGCAGCCGGGCCGCGGGACGGGAAGGACAGGGCGCCACCGCGGGAGGGCGCGGGCCGGGCGGCCGGCCCCGGGGCGCGACCCGCCAGCGGATCCTGGATGTGGCCCTCGACCTGTTCAACGAGCACGGCTACGACAAGACGTCGCTCCGCGAGATCGCCGATGCCCTGGGCTTCACCAAGGCCGCCCTCTACTACCACTTCGAGCGCAAAGAGGACATCCTGGTGGCCTTGCACCTGCGGCTGCATGCCCTCGGCCGCGACGTGCTCGACCAGCTGGGCCACGTCGAGCCGGCCCTGGATGCCCGAGCCTGGATGGAGCTGGTCGACCAGTTCATCGATCAGGTTCTCGCCAACCGCAAGCTCTTCCTCCTCCACCTCCGCAATCAGAACGCCATGGAGCAGATTGTCGAGCACGAGCACAACGAAGCCGACCATCAGGACATGGAGGAACAGCTGCGGCGCTTTCTCGCCGACCCGGCCCTACCGCTGCCGCTCCGGGTGAGGATGGCCTGCTCGATCGGGGCGGTGATGGGGACCCTCATGGGAGCGGGCGGCGCCTTTGGCGACGTGCCCACCGAGGAGCTGGCCTGTTTGCTCCGGGACGCCGTCCGCGACCTTATGGGCGCGCCCGGCCCGGGGCCGGTGGGTAATGGGTCGACCGAGGCGGCCCGGGAGGTGATCCCGGCCGGTTCGTGAAGCCCGGGTAGAGCCTCGATGCGGCGACGGCCGCCGGTTCAGTAGCTTTCCCGGTCATGGACGATCTGATTCTGTACTCGGTCGCTGACCGGGTGGCCCGCATCACCCTCAACCGGCCGGAAAAGCGAAACGCACTGAGCTTTGCCCTGCGCCGGCAGTTCGTGGATGCCTTGCGGAAAGCGGAGGCCGACGACGACGTGACCCTGGTGCTCGTCGACGGTGCCGGTCCTTCCTTCTCGGCCGGCTACGACCTGGCCGACCAGCGGGAGGAGACGCCGCGCGGGTGGGTGCAGTCGGAACACTTCGACTCGTGGACCGATCAGTTCGCCCGCAGCTGCTATCGCGACTGGATGGTGCTGTGGGATCTGCTGAAGCCGGTGGTGGCGAAAGTGCAGGGCTACTGTCTGGCCGGCGGGACCGAGCTGATGTCGATGTGCGATATCGCCTTCGTGGCCGACGACGCCGTCATCGGCTACCCACCCATGCGAGCCATGTCGACCCCCGACACGCTGTACTTCCCGTGGAAGCTCAGCATGGCCCAGGCCAAATATCTGCAGCTCACCGGCAACACGGTGACGGGGAAGGAGGCGGCCGCCATGGGGTGGGTGGCCAAGAGCTTCCCCGCCGAGGATCTGGAGGACCAGGTCCAGCGGGAGCTGCGGCCACTCTCCCAGGTCGACCCGGCGCTGCTGGCCGCCAACAAGGCGTCGGTCAATCAGGCCTACGAGCTCATGGGCATGAGGACGCATCTGCAGGGCGCCTGGCAGTGGCATCAGCTGACCGCACGGGATCGCCCCCGTGCTGGCGAGTGGGCCGCCGTGTCGCGAGAACAGGGGCTGCGGGGCGCCATCGAGTGGCGGGACGGACCGTTTCGCCGGGAGGGTTTCCCGCCGTAGCGGGCTGCCTGCGATCTGGCTTCCTGACCCGGCCCCGCGCTACGGTCCGCGGGCACGATCTAGGGAGGATCTCACGTGGCCGTTGACACTTTCTTCGCCTACTCCGGCGTCTACGCCGATCTCGACGACGCCCTGGCGGACTACGACGCCGTCAAACGGCTTCACACCGACGCCGGGCTCATCGACGCCTACGACGCGGCCGTGGTCGAGCGGAAGAACAATGGCAAGGTCAAGATCGTCAAGAAGCATGAGACCCCGACCCGGGTGGGCGGGGTGCTCGGCGGCGGGGTCGGGTTGGCCACCGGGCTGGTGATCGCCCTGTTCCCCGCGGCCGCCGTTGGCGGCGGCCTGCTCCTCGCGACCGGCGCCGGCGGGGCCGTGCTCGGAGCCGTGGCCGGCCATGCCGCGGCCGGGATGAGCCGGGGCGACCTCAAGGACATGGGCGAGCACCTCGACGCCGGCCAGGCCGGCCTGGTGGTGGTGGCAGTCGCCGACATGCAGAGCAAGATCGAGGCCGCCATGAAGAAGGCCGAAAAAGTGTCGGCCAAGGAGATCAAAGCCGACCAAGAGGAAATCGAATCCGATGCCGAGGAGGCCAAAGCGTCATCCGGATAGCCGGCCAGCGCGATAGTCGATTGCACGGCGCGGCGATTTCCGTGATCATCCTCGAGCATGGCGCGCCCCGACGACGATGTGGCCGTTGGATTGATCAATCGGATCCAGCGCGAGGCAGGCGTCGCCGACCTGGTCGAGATCCTTTCGGAGCGCATCGGGCCCACTGATTTACAGTCGCTGCTGCTCGAGGTCTACCGGCGCCGCGCCGGCCGGGTGTCGGCTCGGGATCTGCTGGCCCGCTACGCCGACAATCGATTCACCCAGCCGTCGTCGGTGGATCCCGTGGTGCTGGCGTCTTTTGAGCTGCGGGCCTGGTCCTCGTTGCCGGAGGGCTACCAGCCGATCGAGCTGTCCCCCCTGTGCCCGATCGGCACTCATTCGGTGATCGCGACCGTCGACCAGAACAAGGTTGTCACCACCATCCGCAACACCGAGGTGGTGGCGGATTCCACCAATGTGCTGGTCCTCGAGGCGGCCCGCCGTCGCCGGCGCCTGCGCCAGGTTCCGGGCACCCGGTTGGAGGCGGTTCGATTGGCGGCCTCGCAACGCCAGGTCAGGGCTCAGGTGTTCACGGCGCCGAGGGCGTCAGCCCACTTCCGTATCATCGGGCTGGTCGCGGCCGGCCGCGACGTGGGGAGCTTCGCCTTCGAAGCTGAGGAGCTCCGCAGCCAGATCGTGTACATCGCCACCCTGATCCGGTCGACCCACCCGGACTGGCAGATCGACGTGGCTCTGACCGACCTGGCCGGTCGTTCCCGGTGGCTGGAGGAAGCGCTCCTCCAATCGGTGGCCGAGCAGTTGCCGGAGGCGACCTGCCGTATGGATCCGACGCGGATGTCCGGCCGCGGCTACTACGTCGACGCCTGCTACAAGATCTTCGCCGGGCTCCCGTCCGGGGAACGGCGGGAGATCGGCGACGGCGGGTGCACCACCTGGTCCCGGCAACTCCACAGTGACGACAAGGAACGAACGGTGATCGCCGGGCTCGGCGTGGATCGACTGCTCATCTGATCTCACCGGCCCAGCAGAGACCGGGTGGTTTCCTTTTGCGGTCGGGAGCGGCAGGATCGGGGTGTGCAAATCGACCTGTTGTTCGACCCCTTCGATGCCACCTGGCCTGACGTGCGCGAAGGAGCGGTCGCCGCCGAGGCGGAGGGTTTCGACGGGGTGTGGCTGTACGACCACCTGGCCGGATCGGTACACGGCCAGGAGCGGGTGCTCGAATGCTGGACCACCCTGACCGCTATCGCCGCCACGGTGCCCCGATTGGCCATCGGACCCATGGTGCTCAACGTCGCCAACCGGGATCCCGGGACCCTCGCCGCCATGGCCGCCACCCTCCAGCACGTGAGCGGCGGCCGCCTGCTGCTCGGCCTAGGCGCCGGCGGCGGTCGGGCGACGCCCTACGCGGCCGAACAGCACGCGCTCGGCCGGCCGGTCCCCGGCGACCAGGCCCGCCGGGCCGCGGTCGAGGCGGCGGTGGCGACCCTCCGGGCGGCCTGGTCCGGAAGCGTCGGCGGGGTCAGCGGCTTCTGGCGCCCCGATCCGGCCCCGCCGATCATCATCGGCGCTTTTGGCCCCAAGATGGTCGACCTCGCCGGCCGGGTCGCCGATGGCGTCAACCTGGGCGGCGGACCCGGCCTGGCCCGGGCCGTCGAGGCCGCCCGGGCCGCCCGCCGGTCGGCGGGGCGCGACCCGGCGTCGTTCGTGGTCACCGTGTCGTCCCCGCTGAGCGCCTCCGCCCTCGAGCGGCTGTCGGAGCATGGCGTCGACCGGGCCGTCGCCCTGGTCCGTCCGCCCTTCGCTACCGCCGTGCGCCGGCTGGGCGCGGCCCGCAAATGATTGCTCCCTGTGCCGGGCCGCGTCGTTTGATACTCAACTAGGGTTCCGGCCGTGTTGTACACGGCCTATCAAGCCCAGCGAGATTTGACCGCGCCCGCAGTGTCGATGGCGGCCCTCACTGGCCAGGTCCTGGGCCGGCTGCCGTCTTCCCTGGCGGACGCCGCGCCGTTGCGGTGGTACAAGGCCACCTACGAGATACTGGCCCGAGCCCGTCTCACCCACTCCCGGCCGTCTTTCTCCATGCTCCCGGTCCGGGTGGATGGCGACCTGGTCCCGATCCATGAGCGGGTCGTGGACTCGACTCCCTTTGCCCGGCTGGTGCACTTTGCCAAGGACGGCGCCGACGGCCAGCCCAAGGTGCTGATCGTGGCCGCCCTCGCCGGGCACTTCTCCACCCTGTTGCGGGCCACGGCCCAGGCCCTGCTGCCGGACTTTGACGTGTACATGACCGACTGGCGCAACGGCCGCGATGTCCCCCTGGACGAGGGGCCGTTTGATTTCGATGGCTACGTCGATCATGTGATGCGCTTCGTGCGCAAGGTCGGACCGGGAGGGCACGTCCTCGCCGTTTGCCAGCCCTGCCCGGCCACGCTGGCGGCCGCGGCGTTGATGGCCGAGGACCATGACCCGGCCACGCCGCGGACACTGACCCTGATGGCCGGGCCGGTCGACTGCCGGGTCAACCCCACCTCCGTCAACCGCCTGGCCACCACCCGCCCGCTGTCGTGGTTCGAGCAGACCGTCATCAGCAGGGTGCCGGCCCGCTACGCCGGCGCCGGCCGCCCCGTCTACCCCGGCTTTCTACAACTCGGGGCCTTCATGGCCTTGAACCCATCGCGCCACTTCGACCGGCAGATGACCCTCTACGCCGATCTCCTCGGAGGCCGCGACGAGGCCGCGGCGGTGACCAAGACGTTCTACGACGAGTATTTCGCCGTGCTCGACATTCCGGCCGAGTTCTATTTGCAGACGGTTGACGTCGTCTTCCAGCGGTTTCTTCTGGCCCGGGGGGAGCTCCAATGGCGTGGCCGCGACGTCGATCCGGCCGCCATCAGCCGGACCGCGCTCCTCACCGTCGAAGGCGAGCGCGACGAGGTGTGCGGGGCCGGTCAGACCATGGCTGCTCAGGACCTGTGCGCTTCGATCCCCGCCGGCCGTCGGCGCCACTATGTGCAGCCGGGCGTCGGACACTACGGCGTGTTCAGCGGCCGAGCCTGGGAGCAGCAGGTTTGCCCGGTCGTGGGCAACTTCATGATGGCGAACGCCTGACCGGCTGTTGGCCGAGTGGCTCAGAACTCGACGTCGACCGGTTCGAGCCCGGCCAGTCCGTCGGGCTCTGCTTCCGCGGCCGCCGTCCATTCGATCACCTCGGGCCGGGCCAGGATGGTGTCGACGTACGCCGCGGCCGGCCCGGGCAGGTCGACCGAGTAGGTGATGAATCGAGTGCAGACCGGGGCGAACATGGCGTCGGCCATGGTCGGCGCCGACCCGAAGAGGTAGGGACCACCCGAAGCCAGCAAGCACTCAGACCAGATGGTGAGGATCCGGTCGATATCGGCCTGGGCGCCGGCCCACACCTTGAAGTTGCGGTGGCGAGCCTTGATGTTCATGGGCAGCGCCGCCCGCAGATTGGCGAAACCGCTGTGCATCTCACCGCAGACCGAACGGCACCGGGCGCGATCGGCCGGGCTCGACGGTAACAGCCCGGCGTCGGGCAGCAGCTCGTGCAGGTACTCGCCGATGGCCAGGGTGTCCCAGACCACCAGGCCGTCGTGTTCCAGCCGTGGCACCAGGATCGACGGGGAAAGGAGAAGCAGTTCGGCTTGCACGCCCGGCTCGGTGCTATCGACGATGTGCTCGGTGAAGTCCAGGCCGGCCAGCCGGCACAGCAACCACCCCCGGAGCGACCAGCTGCCGTAGTTCTTGCTGTTGATGGTCAGGGTCGCCGCCGCCATGAGATGCTCCTTTCGCTGTTGGTGCCAGTCTGTCGCGCCGCGACAGCCCCGCCGAACAGGCCGCGGCACGATGGGTGCGGCGGTCGTCCACCTACTATCGGGCGCCAGCATCCCCGAGCCACAAGGAGATCCCGTGTCCACGACCGACGACCTCGTCGCCAACAACGCCGCCTACGCCGCCGGTTTCGACCGGGGCAGCCTGGCCATGCCACCGGCCAAGAAGGTCGCGGTACTCGCTTGCATGGACGCCCGTCTCGATCCCGCCAAGCTTCTCGGTCTGGACGAGGGCGATGCCCATGTGATCCGCAACGCCGGCGGAGTGGCCAGCGAGGACGCCATCCGCAGCCTGGTCATCTCCCAGCGCCTGCTCGGCACCGATGAGATCATGCTCATCCACCACACCGACTGCGGCATGCTGACCTTCAAGGACGATGCGGTCAAGGATCAGATCGAGGCCGATACCGGGATCCGGCCGTCCTTTGCCCTGGAAGCCTTTCCAGAGCTCGACGCCGACGTCCGGCAGACGGCCGCCCGCATCCAGGCCAGCCCGTTTGTGCCCCGCAAGGCCATCCGGGGCTTCGTCTACGACGTTCACACCGGGAAGCTGCAGGAAGTTCCGCTCGGCTAGCGTCCCGACGGCGAGGCGGCCATCAACCAGGGCGAACCGGTTCGTCCGCGGTCTGCTCCGGAGCTTCCTCCCGGCCCTCCAGCTCGGGCACGTAGCGCTGGCCCCGGGACCACGACGCCACCGCCGCGATGGCGCAGGCCGCCACCGCGAAGGCGAAGGCCTCGTGGAGACCGGAGTTGAAGGCCGAAGAGATGAGGCGCGGGAAGAAGCTGTGACTGGAGAGCTGGGCCACGGCCGAAGGGGGTAACTGGGCCACGGCCTGGGGCCCGAGCAGGTGCTGGATCGGGTTGTAGCCAAGGAAGGCCGCAAAGAGGACCGAGACGGGCGGGAGGTGGGCCGTCCGCTCGGCGACCGCCGCCGATACCCCGTGGGCCCGGAGCCCGGCCACCAGCGAGGTGGACAGCACCGAGGACAGGCCGAGGATCATCAGGCTGAAGAAGATGCCGATGGAGAGGACCTGAGCGGAGTTCTGGAAGGTGGTGTTCATCCCGCTCCCGGCGCCGCGGTGCTGGGGTGGCAGGCTGTTCATCACCGCGGCCCGGTTCGGCGACGCGAAGCAGCCGGTACCGATGCCGTTGAGGAAGATGATGGCGGCGAAGACCACATAGACAAAGTCGATCGGCAGCAGGTCGAGGAAGACGAAGGCCAGGCCGGTGGCGATCATCCCGCCGGTGGCAAAAAGACGCGGGCCATAACGGTCGGACAGGTAGCCCGACAGCGGACCGGCGATGAGAATTCCAAGCGACAGCGGCATCATGGCGATGCCGGCCCAGAGCGGGGTCTCTGAGTAGTTGAAGCCGTGCAGGGGCAGCCAGATCCCCTGCAGCCAGATGATGAGCATGAACATGAGCCCGCCCCGGGCCAGGGCGGCCAGGAAGCTGGACAGGGTCCCGAAGGTGAAGGCCCGGATCTTGAACAGGTGCAGGTCGAACATGGGGTTCTCCACCCGGGTTTCGACCACGAGGAAGACGCCCAGGAGGACCACGCCGGTCGCCAGGGCGGCCAGGACGCTGGGATTGGTCCAGCCCATGACGTGATCCTGATATGGGCGGATGCCGGCCGTGATCCCGACCATGACCAGGATCAGCCCGATCCCGAACGTGATATTGCCCCACCAGTCAATAGGTGAAGGCCGGCGGATGCCGCGCTCTTCCAGCCTGAGATAGGCCCAGACCGTCCCGAAGATGCCGAACGGTACGGAGACAAAGAACACCAGCCGCCAGCTGATGGCGGCGAGCAGGCCCCCGACGACCAGGCCGAGGAACCGGCCGGCGATGCTGGAGACGTTGTTGATACCAAGGGCGAACCCGCGCTGCGTGGCCGGGAAGGCGTCCGTGAGGATGGCGCCGGAGTTGGCGGCGATAAATGCGCCGCCGATGCCCTGCACCACGCGGAAGCCGATGAGGTAGGTGGCGCCGGCCCGACCGTCCATCCAGTCGATGCTCAGCAGGATGGACGCGATGGTGAAAATCAGAAAGCCCAGGTTGTAGAGCTTCACTCGACCGTACATGTCGCCGAGCCGGCCAAAGCTCACCACCAGCACGCTCGTCACCACCAGGTACCCGAGCATCATCCAGAGCAGGTAGAAGCTGTTGCTGGCCGCCAGCGGATCGAGGTGGATGCCGCGAAAGATGGCGGGCATGGCGATCAGCACGATCGAGGAGTCGATCATCACCAGCATCACGCCCACGGTGGTATTGGTGAGCGCGACCCACTTATATCGGTCCGGTTTGGAACCGACCGATGCACCCGGCGCCAGCCCGTCGGGCGTGCGGTCAGTGGATACCATTCCGGTCCTTCCAGCGATCCTTCGCAGAGATAACTGTTTGGCCAGCGAAGGTTAGCGCTCGCCGGCGCGGTCCTCAATGGATGACCGCTCCGAGGGCTAGAACCCGGGCGGCGTCGTCGCCGTCCCGGCCCGACACCGGCGGGGAGCGACCTGGCCCACTCGAGCCGGCCAGCCCGTCACCCGCGCCGACCGGCCCAACGTCGGCGAGGAGCAGCCTGGCCCACTCGGGGCGGCCAGCCCGTCACCCGCGCCGACCGGCCCAACGCCGGCGAGGAGCAACCTGGCCCACTCGGGCCGGCCAGCCCTTCACCCGCGCCGACGCGGCCCGTCGCCCGAGCCGGTCACCCCGTCACTCGAGCCGAGCCGCCAGGTCCGCGACCAACTGCACGACCTCGTGGGCGACCGCCGTGAACTCTGCGACCTCGCCGCCCGCCGGGTCCGTGACTTCCTCCCAGGGGCCGAGCTCGACTTCGGCCAGGTCGAGGGCGGCGATCCGCTGTTCCAGCGGGCCGGCGACGGGCAGGTCCCTGGCCAGCCGGCGCAAAGTGCCTGTCCGCGGCGAGGCGTCGGGATGCTGACGGCGGACCCACTGGACGTGCTCAGGGGCCAGGGCGACGATCACCGTGGCCTGGTCAAGGTGGTCGGGCCGGACCTGCTGGCTGCGGTGGTAGGGCATCTCCAGCCCGACCGCCTCGAGCGCGGCGCGGGTGCGGAAGCTGGCCGGCTGGCCCTCGACGGTCAGGGTTCCTGCGGTCTCGACCGCGATCTGGGGGGCGTACTTGGCCAGGGCGGCACCGGCCATCACCGAACGGGCCGCGTTACCGGTGCAGAGGAACAAGACGGTGGGGGAGGTGGAATCAGTCAGACGACGATGATGGCACGCCGGTCGGCCGGCCCACGAACCGGGAGAGCCGCCCGGGTGAGCGGTGACCATCGTCACCACCGGGCAACGCCGATGCTGTCGGCCGCAGCGCGAGACTGCTCCGGTGCACGCCATCGAGGTCGAAGGCCTCTCCAAGGCATACGGCGCCGTCGAGGCGGTGCGCGGCATCGATTTCTGTGTCGACGAAGGTGAAGTGGTCGCCGTGCTCGGTCCCAACGGGGCCGGCAAGACGACCACCGTCGAGATCCTGGAGGGGTATCTGCGCCGCGATCGCGGTCGGGTGACGGTGCTCGGCACCGATCCGGCCGAGGGAGGCACCGACTACCGCCAACGGATCGGGATCGTCCTGCAGGAGTGCGGCATCACTCCATACCTGACCGTGGCCGAAGTGCTGCAGATGCATGCCGGCTTCTACCGTCGGCCTCGGAACATCGACGAGGTCATCGACCTGGTCGGTCTCGAGGAGAAGGCGAGCAGCCGGGTGAAGACGCTTTCTGGAGGCCAGCAGCGCCGCCTGGATCTGGCCCTCGGTCTGGTGGGCGACCCGGAGCTGCTGTTCCTCGACGAGCCGACCACCGGCTTTGACCCCTCGGCCCGCCGCCAGGCCTGGGAAGTCGTCCGCAACCTCGGCCAGCTCGGCAAGACCATCCTGCTCACCACGCACTACATGGACGAGGCCCAGGCCCTCGCCCACCGGGTGGTGGTCATCGCGGCTGGTCGTATCGTCGCCGAGGGACCGCCGGAGTCGATCGGCGGGCGTGCGCACGCCGACGCCCAGATCCGTTTCGCCCTTCCGACCGGAGCGGACCTGAGCGACCTGCCCGTGGCCGCCACCCGGGAGGCCGGCGACACGGTCCTGGCCGTGACCCCGGAGCCGACCAAGGCCCTCCATCAGCTGACCGGCTGGGCGCTCGAGCGCGGCCAGGAGCTCGAGTCGCTGTCAGTCCGGCGCCCTTCGCTGGAGGACATCTACCTCGAGCTCACCGAACCACCCGCGGATGGAAGCGGGGCTGGATGACGGCGTCCGCTCGTTCGGCCGGGATGGTGGCCCGACAGCTCCGGTGGGAGCAGAAGATGTTCTGGCGCAATCCGGCGGCGGCCGCCTTCACGTTCGCCTTCCCGATCATGTTCCTGGTGATCTTCATGGCCATCAACGGCGGCAACCAGGTGTCCGTCGCCGCCGGACGCGTCCGTTTCGCCCAGTACTACGTCCCGGCCATCATCGCCTTCGGGCTGATCTCAGCTTGCTACACGAACCTGGCCTTCACGCTGTCCATCAACCGCGAGAACGGCATACTCAAGCGGCTTCGGGGCACTCCGCTGGCACCGGGCGCCTATTTGTCCGGGGTGGTGGCCAACGTAATCGTGATCGGGTTGATCCTGACCGCTCTGACCACGGCGATGGGCCTGGTCTTTTATCACGTGACGTTCCCGAACCGTTACCTGGGCCTCGTCGTGACGGTGGCGGCGGCCGGCTTCTGCTTCAGCGCCCTCGGCACGGCCGTCTCGACCTTCGTTCCCAACGAGGACGCCGCTCCGGCGATCATCAACTTCATCCTGTTCCCGCTGCTTTTCATCTCCGGCATGTTCGGGGCCATCAAAAACTCGTCGGCGCTGGCTCAGATCGCCAATATTTTCCCCGTCCGCCACCTCATCCTGCAGCTCGTCGCCGTGTTCAACCCCCGTGTCAGCGGCACCGGGATCTCGCTGTCCAACCTGGGTGTGCTGGTGCTGTGGGGCGTGATCGGCATCGCCATTTCCCTCCGCCGGTTCCGGTGGGAGCCGCGACACACCTGATCATCTCCGCAGTTCCTGAGCTTGGCGCCCCGCCGGGCGATCGGTGCCCCGGGTCGCGCTGCGGGCCGGGCGACGGGCCCCGGGACCCCGGGGGGAGTGGCAGGCCCCAGGGCTCCAGCCGCCATCCCCGGAAGCACTCCGGGGAAGCTCCCATCCAACCAGGTCGGGAAAAACCCGGGATGACGGGACAGTGTCCGGCGTGTGAACTCGTGGCCGATCGGCTTTGGTGGCCCGGGTGGGTGGATGCCGCCCGGACCCCGTGGCATGTCATCCTGTCCAGGGTGAGGATCCTGGTGATCGAGGACGACGACGGTATCGCTGAGCCTTTGGCCGAAGGGCTGACCAGGGAAGGTTTCGAGGTCACCCGGGTCGGCACCGGCGCCGACGCCCTGGCCGCCCCCCTGGCCGAGGTGGTGCTCCTCGACCTCGGCCTGCCTGACATGGACGGCTACGACCTCTGCCAGCAGCTGCGCGCCCGGTCCACCGTCCCGATCCTGGTGGTCACCGCCCGCGGGGCGGAGGTGGACCGGGTGGTGGGGCTGGAACTGGGCGCCGACGACTACATCGTGAAGCCGTTTGGCTTCCGGGAGCTGGTCGCCCGGATCCGCGCCGTCATGCGCCGCACCGGAGAGCCGGTGGCGCTGGACCAGGTCCAGGCCCTCGGCGCCCTGACCGTCGATCGCCGATCCCGCCGGGTCTTCGTCGAGGGGGTCGAGGTAACCCTGGCACCGAAGGAGTTCGACCTGCTGGCGCTCCTTGCCGAAGATCCGGGGGCCGTCGTCAGCCGCCAGACCATCCTGGACGAGGTCTGGGACCCGCACTGGTACGGCCCGACCAAGACCGTCGACGTGCACGTGGCCTCGCTCCGTCGCAAGCTCGGCCGGCCCGAGTGGATCGAGACGGTCCGCCGGGTCGGGTTGCGCCTCGGGGACACCCGGCCTCCGGCGGGTCCGGATGGGGGTCCCCCCGCCCACGCGGATCCGGCCCCGGTGTCCTCCGAGCCATGACCCGCAGGCTGGTCCTCTCCTACGTGGGCCTGGCCTTCCTGATCCTGCTGGTGCTGGAGATCCCCCTGGCCATCCTCGCCGGCGGCCATGAGCAGGACGTCACGGCCGGCCAGGTGGAACGCGAGGCCAGCGGGTTGGCCGCGGTCACGAGCGAGGACGTCGAAAACGGCCACTTGGCCGACCTCAACGCCATCCTGGCCCGCTATCACGCCCGGACCGGCGGCGAGATCTTCGTGGTCAACCCGCGCCAACAGGTGGTGGCCCGGTCGGCCGGCGACGGCGACAACGACGCCGCGGGCGAAGATCGGGGCCTGGTGCAAGCGGCCCTGTCGGGGCGGTCGGCGACGTCATTCGGTTCGGACGAGGGCGAGCCCTGGGCGGCGGCCGCGGTGCCGCTCAATGTCGACGGCCGGCCGCAGGGGGCACTCCTCCTCGGTCTGGCCGCCTCGTCGACCGAGCGGCGGGTTCACGAGATCTGGCTGGCCCTGGCCGGATTGGGGCTGGGAGTGCTGGTGCTCACCCTTCTGGTCGGGATGCTTTTGGCCCGCTCCCTTTCCCGGCCCCTCGCCCGCCTCGAATCGGCGGTGAACCGGCTCGGGCAGGGCAACCTGGCCACCCGGGCCCGGACCGACGACGGGCCACCGCAGGTCCGGTCCCTCGCCACCCAGTTCAACCACATGGCCTTTCGCCTCACCGAACTGGTCGACGCCCAGAGCCGGTTCGTCGCCGACGCGTCACATCAGCTCCGCTCGCCCCTGACCGCCCTCCGCCTGCGTCTCGAAAACCTGGAGGCGAGCTCCGACGGCCCGGCCGCCGACGACATGGCCGCGGCCGGTCGGGAAGTCCAGCGGTTGTCGCGTGTCGTCGACGGCCTGCTCACCCTCAATCGGGCCGAGGGGACCACGCCTGAGCTCCGGCCCGTGGACATGAGCGAGGTCATCGAAGACCGCTGCGAGGCCTGGTCGGCGCTGGCCGAGGAGCGCCGGTCTCAACTGCACGCGGAGCTCCCCGCCGACGGCCGTCCCCTCGTCATGCTGGTGCCCGGGGATCTCGATCAGATCCTGGACAACCTGCTGGCCAACGCCGTCGAAGCCAGCCCGGCGGGCGGGCGGATCCGGGTCTGCCTCGTCGCCGTCGAGGCCGGAGCCATCGAGCTGCACGTGATCGACGAAGGGCCCGGCATGGGCCCCGAGGACCGCCGGCGGGCGTTCGATCGGTTCTGGCAGGGATCCGGCGCGGGCCGCGGCAACAGCGGACTGGGTCTGGCCATCGTGCGCCAGCTGGTCAATCGCAACGACGCCTCCGTCGAGCTGCGACCGGCCGAGCCCACCGGGCTGGACGTGGTGATCCGCATGACCGTGACCGCCGGTCTCGACGCCAGGAGCGCGGCCCGGAGATCCCGGCCCGCCCCGGTCAGCCCTGGATGACGGTCGGACCGTGATGACGGTCGGACGGGCATGGTGCCTGGGTCGGATGCGGCCCAACCTTTAACCACACCTTGGCCTCGCTCTCGGCCTGGTCTTAAGTCCGACCCCGATACTCGGAGACATGCCTACTCCTACCGGCCGTGACCTGGGATTTCGCCGGATCAGCGAGAGCACCCGCCTGCTGGCAGGCGGCTCGCTGCTGGCTGGCGGCGTGCTGTCCGTGGCGGTGGCCAAAGCGCTGCCGGGCCACTCGTCGCCCGCCCAAACGACCGGAACGGCCGCGACTTCGGCGTCCTCATCAGGGGGCGTTACCAGCGGGAGCCAGTCGACCTCGTCCACCACGGCGCCTTCCACCACGCTCACCACCCCTGCGGAATCGCCGCAGGCGGCCACCGGGAGCACGCCCGTGGCGTCGTCGGGTGGATCGTGACCGACCCCTTCACCACCTCCTTTCCAGCCCTCGGGACCACGGCGGTGCTGGTGCTCGGCGACCGGGCCGTGAGCGAGGCGGCGCGGGCCGTCCTGGAGGACGAGCTGACGGCCATCGATGCCGCGGCCAGCCGGTTCCGGCCCGACAGCGAGCTCTCCCGGCTCAACCAGTCGGGCGGCCGGCCGATCGCCGTCTCCGCCCTCATGCTGGAAGCGGTCGAGGCAGCCCTCCGGGCGGCCCGGATCACCGACGGCCTGGTCGACCCGACGGTCGGCCGGGCCCTGGAGATGATCGGGTATGACCGGGATTTTGGCGCCGTCGCCACTCACGGGCCGGAAATCCGGATAGACCTCCAGCCGGTGCCGGGCTGGCAAGGCGTCCGGCTGGACCGGGCTGCGGCCACCATCCAGGTTCCGCCCGGCGTGCTGTTGGACCTGGGCGCCACGGCGAAGGCCCTATGCGCCGACCGGGCCGCAGCAGCCATCAACGCCGCCACCGGCGCGGGCGTCCTGGTCAGCCTGGGCGGCGACCTGTCGGTGGCGGGGCCGGCGCCCGACGAGGGCTGGATCGTCCGGGTGACCCACGATCACGCCGCTCCTCCGGAGGCCGGCGGCCCGACCGTCTCGGTGCGGTCGGGAGGGCTGGCCACCTCGAGCACATCGGTGCGCCGATGGATACGGGGCGGGCAGTCTCTGCATCATTTGATTGATCCTGCGACCGGGGCGCCGGCCGGTGAGCACTGGCGGACGGTGAGCGTGGCCGCCGGGTCGTGTGTGGACGCCAATATCGCATCCTGCGCGGCCATCATTCTGGGTGCCGCCGCGCCCGGGTGGCTAGGGGCCCGCGGCCTGCCAGCCCGGCTGGTGGCGCCGGGCGGCCGGGTGACGACGGTCGCCGGCTGGCCGGCCGAACCGGGCCTCACCCCCGCTGGCGCCGGCGGGAGTGGCGCCGGAGCCGGTGCCGGGCGGGCCAGTGTCGCCGGGTCCAGCGCCGCGGGGTCCAGTGCCGCCGGGTCCAGGGCCGCCGGGTCCAGCGCCGCGGGCGGCGGACGGTGACGGCCCTGCTCACGACCGACTCCCGGGCACTGTGGTACCTGACCCGGGGCTTCGGCCTGGTTGCGCTCATCCTCCTGACCGTCACCATGGTGCTGGGGCTCACTGAGGCCGTGCGCTACGCCCGGCCCGGGTGGCCCCGCTTCGTAGTCTCCGCCCTCCACCGCAATGCCGCCCTCCTGGCTGTGGTTGCGGTGGGCGTGCACGTCACCACGTCGGTGCTGGACAGTTACGTCTCCATCCGGGTAGCCGACGTGTTCCTGCCCTTCGTCTCCGCCTACCGGCCGATCTGGTTGGGCCTCGGCGCCCTCGCCATCGACCTGATGGTGGCGCTGGTGGTCACCAGCCTGCTGCGGGAGCGTCTCGGTTACCGGGCCTGGCGGGCCGTTCACTGGGCTGCGTTCGCATGCTGGCCGGTGGCGGTGGTCCATGGCCTCGGCACCGGATCCGACACCACCCTCCGGTGGGTGCAGGTGGTGTACCTGGCCTGCGTCGTGGCCGTGCTCGGATCGGTGTGGTGGCGGCTGGCCCGGGTGTGGTCCGGTGCCCGCGCCAGCGAGCGAGGAGCCGCCCTGGCGGCCAGCGTGGTGCTGCCGGTGGCGGTCGCGGCCTGGACCATCACCGGGCCGCTGCAGACCGGCTGGGCCCGCCGGTCCGGCACCCCGACGGCCCTGCTCGGCGCCCGGACCGCGGCGTCGGCCGCGACCGGGACCGCGTCGGGCCGGACTCCAGACGCCAAGGGCGGCTGGACCCTTCCGTTCAGCTCGCGTTTCCAGGGCACCCAGCACCAGACCGGTCCGGACGGCAACGGCGCGGTGTCGGTGACCATCGCCGGGACCCTGACGGGGTCGGAAAGCGGTCGTCTCGCCATTGTCCTCACCGGCCAGCCGGCAGAGGGCGGAGGCGTCGACCTGACAGCCAGCCGGGTCACCCTCGGGCCGCCCACCGCCCCGGAGGAATATCAGGGTCCGGTCACCCGGCTGCAAGGTTCGACGGTGGTGGCCAGCCTTTCCGGCGCGGCAGGTGGCCCGGTGTCGGCCACCGTGGTGCTGCGCCTCGACGGCCCGGACGGGGCCGTCACCGGGACCGTGGACGTGGCCAGGTGAGGGCGCCGGCCCGCTCGGGCCCGTCGTTGCGGGAGGCGCCCCCCGATCCCCGGGCCCTGCCCCGGATCCTGCCGGCCGGGTCAGACCCCGGCCTGCGGGCGCACCTGGAGCGGTGGGGATGGAGGCCGGACGGGGGAGCTGATTTGATCGAGGAGGTCGAGCGGGCCGGCCTCTCGGGCCGGGGCGGAGCGGCCTTTCCGACCGCGACCAAGCTGCGAGCCGTGGCCGCCGCCCGCCGCACTGTGGTCGTCGCCAATGGCACCGAGGGCGAGCCGGCCAGCACCAAGGACAAGTCGCTCCTGACCGGCTCCCCCCATCTGGTGCTCGACGGCGCCAGCCTGGCGGCCGAGACGGTGGGCGCCGATGAGGCCATCATCTGCGTCGACTCCACGGCCACCGCGGCTGTGGATGCAGTTCGCGGCGCCTTAGCCGAACGGGCCCGGGTCCAGGCCGACCGGATTTGCATGCGGGTGGAGGCCGCCCCCGGTCGATACGTGGCCGGGGAGGAATCGGCGCTGGTGCAGTGGCTCGGCGGCGGCGAGGCCAAGCCGACCTTCGTCCCGCCCCGCCCCTTCGAGCGAGGCCTCCGGGGCCGGCCCACGCTGGTCAACAATGTCGAGACGCTGGCTCACCTGGCGCTGATCGCCCGGTTCGGGGCGGCCTGGTACCGCAGCCTCGGTACCGCGGCTGACCCAGGCACGGCGCTGATCACCTTGACCGGGGATATTCCCCGACCGGGCGTGTACGAGTTGCCGCTGGGTTTCCCTCTCGTCGAGTTGTTACGAGCCGCCGGCGCCGGCTCACCGGCGCCCCAGGCCGTCCTCATGGGCGGTTATGCAGGGATGTGGATTGCGGGAACCGTGGCCGTCGGCGTCACGGTGGACCGGCCCTCCTTGCGGCGGGTGGGTGCCGGTCTGGGCTGCGGGGCCATCTCGGTGATCGGCTCGGGCCGGTGCGGTCTGATGGAGGTGGCCCGGGTCACCCGGTGGCTGGCGGGCGAGTCGGCGGGCCAGTGCGGACCGTGCGTGAGCGGGCTGCCGGCAATCGCCGCCGCCGTCGACGCCCTCGCCGCCGGCGAGCGTGACCTCCGCCCGGAGGCTCAGCTCCACCGCTGGCTCGACATGGTGGAAGGCCGGGGTGCCTGCCATCACCCCGACGGGGTCGTCCGCTTCGTGCGCAGCGCCCTGGCCGTATTCGCGGCCGACATCGACAAGCACCGCCGCAGGGGTCCCTGCCGCCCGGTCGCGCCCGTGTTGCCGACCCCTTCGACGGCCGGAGGCTGGAGATGAGCCGGCACCTCGAGGTCAACCCCATCACCTGCGACGGCCACGGCCTGTGCGCCGAGTTGCTGCCCGAGCTGATTCGTCTCGACGACTGGGGCTACCCGATGCTGGCTCCCGGACCCATCCCCCGCGGCCTCGAGGCCCACGCCCGCCGGGCGGTGGCGGCCTGCCCGGTGCTCGCCTTGCGGGTTCGCGATCGGCCGGACCCGCCGCCGGCTGGCTCGAGCCGGCGCCGCTCGGGTTAGCAGCGCCGGCTGGGGCAAGTGCGGCCGGTGCGGCGCCCAGCACTTTACTGGCGCGATCAGTGCCCACCTAGACCGTGGCCCGCGCCAGTAAAGCTCCAGCAACCTGGTCCGTCGTCTCGAAGCCGGGCCTGTCGGGGGCGTGTTCCATCAGCCGGGCTCAGACCAGCTGCCCAAGGCCGGCATCACCGTCGAGCACCAGCCCGAGTCCCGGGACTCGAGGATGCGCAGCACCGGCGTCAGGTTGTTGTCGCCGGCGAACAGCCGCTCGACCAAGCACGGCAGCCGGGGCACGCCGTGGGTATCCACTCCGCGGCGGTCCACCTGCACCTGGGCATCGACGACGGCCGCGTCCGAAGGCGACATCCCCGCTCGTTCGTCGGCCGCCTGGGCCCACTGGGCCAGGGCGGCAACCGGCAGCTCAGCCGTCTTCAGTCAACCGGGAACGCACCGCGTCGGCGAAATCCTCGGTCCGGGCCGTCCCGCCGACGTCGGGGGTTAGCCGGTCGCCGGCGGCGATGGCGGCATCGACGGCCGCCTCCAGGCGGGCCGCCTCGCTGCTGAGGCCCAAATGTTCGAGCAGCATGACCGCAGTCAGCATGGTCGCGGTGGGGTTGATGATCCCCTGCCCGACGATGTCCGGAGCGGTGCCGTGCACCGGCTCGAAGTAGGCGAAATCCTCGCCATAGCAGCCGCTCGGCACGACGCCCAGCCCGCCGACCGTGGCTGCTCCCTCGTCGGAAAGAATGTCGCCGTAGAGATTGGGGAGCAGCACGACGTCGAGATCGTAGGGGTCGGAGACCAGTCGCCGGGCAAAGTCGTCGGCCAGGTAGTCCTCGAACTCCAGGTCGGGATATTCGGCCACCACGGACCGCGCCACCTCGAGGAAGTAGCCGTCACTGCGAGGGAGCACGTTCCACTTGACCGCGGTCGTGACTCGGCCCTTCCCGCCCTGGGCCTTTCGCCGGCGGGCCAGTTGACAGGCGAAGTGAGCGGCGCGGGTCGTGCATTCGAATGTGATCACCTTGACCGCGTAGCGGCCGGCGCTGGCTGCCGATGGAGGGTAGCGGGCCTCGACCCGTCCGCCCCACGGCCGGGTGTCCAGACCACTGGCCAGCAGGGCGGCCAGGTCGCCCTCGAGGCCCCCGTAAAGGTCCTCAATATTCTCCCGGACGATCACGTAGTCGATGCCCTCGGGCCGGCGGAGAGGTGATGGCACTCCCGGCCGCCACTTGATGGGCCGCACGTTGGCGTAGGTGCCGCGCCCCCAGCGCAGATAGGTCATCCCGCCGGTCTTCCCGCTCGTCGACCCGTAGAGCACCGTGTCGGACTTGTCGATGGCGGCCCGGACCAGCGCCTCCCCCTCGGCCCGCTCCATTCCCGCGAACACCGCACCATCGGGAAGGACGTCGAAATCGATGGGGAGCTCCAGGGCTTCAAGCACGGTGAGCGTCGCCCGAACGGCCTCGGGTGCGCTGTCGTCGCCGGGGATAACGGCCACTCGGTAGGTGCTCACCGGGCATGCCTATCACGGGAGGTCCACTCACGCATGAGCCCCACCGGATTGCGGGTGGGCATTGGCCGCTCTCCGCAGCTGGAAGCGGAGTGATGGCCGGTGGCCGGCCTCCTCGTCTGCCAGCGGGGTGATCGGGAGTCGGCCGGCCCGTGGCCAGCCGGGTTCAGCGCCTACTGGGCCGGACCAGAGACCAGCGTGACCGTGGTGTTGTGAGCCTGCCCGGCCGTGTCGGACCAGCCCACCACGACCTTCTGCCCCGGGTGGTACCCGAGGATCAGGTTGGTGAGCGTCGACGGCTTATCGACGGAATGGCCCTCCAGCGAGGTGATGGTGTCGCCGCCCGCCAGTCCGGCGACCGCGGCCGGACTGCCAGGTACAGCGTCGCTCAGGGTGGCCCCGGGGCCGCTCGCGTTAGAAGTGCTGACCAGGACCCCGAGGAACGCCGTCGGGCCGATATGGATCGTCGCCGTGCTCTGGCCGTTCTGGATCTGACGGACGATACCGGTGGCTTCGTTGATGGGGACGGCATACCCCTGGCCGCCGACGGTCTGGATGTTGAATCCGGCCGACGCCGCGGTGTCGATACCGATCACCCGGCCGCTGGTGTCGACGAGGGCCCCACCGGAGTCGCCCGGCTGAATGTCGGCGTTCACCTGGATGAGACCGGTCAACTGCTCCGTGCTTCCGTCGCCTTCATCGGTGGCGGTGATGGTTTGGTCCAGGGCGGTGACCGTGCCGCCAGCGCTGCTCGGCTTGCCCCCAATGCCGCCGGCGTTCCCGAGACCGACGATTCCGTCGCCGACGGACACCCGTGAGGAGTCACCGATCGTGGCCGTGCGCAGGCCGCTGGCGTTTTGCAGTCGGACCACGGCGACGTCGTGGGCCCGGTCGTAGCCGACCACCGAGCCGGTGTAGGTCTGCTGGTTGCCAACGTCGGTCACCCGGACGCGCGTGGCGCCAGAGATGACATGGTTGTTGGTGAGGACCAGCCCGTCGGTCGTGAGCACGATTCCCGTGCCGAATGCCTCTCCGTGCTGATAGGTGAGATCCGTGGCGATGTCGACCAGGGCCGGAGAGACCTTGGCCGCGATGGCGTCGGTGTTGCTGGGCGCCCCCGAGTTGCCCGAGCCCCCTGAGCCCCCCGATCCGCCCAACCCGCTGCCGTTGTTGCCGAAGGGATTCCCCCCGAACGGGCTGTTGGACCCGGTGCCACCCGACCCGCTGCCGATGGACGTCGGTCCCGACCGCCAGACGCTGTGCCCGAGACCCAGTCCGACCAGGACGGCCACCGCGAGCAGCAGGACCAATATGGCGCCCGGCAGAGTGTGCCGCGGTCGGGGCGGATCACTGCCCGGCGTCCAGGCCGTATCCCACCCGCCACCCGGGCCGCCTGTCGACGGCGGCGAGCCGCCAGGATCCGACGGCCAGGCTCCTGACCAGGCGTCCGACCAGGTTGCAGGTGGAATTGGCGGCCCCCCGTAGGGGTTCCCGGGCTCCTGGCCGGATCCCGTCGGGGACCCCCAGCCCGGGTAGCTCTCGTAGCTCGCCGGTGGAGGCGGCCAGCTGGACCCTGGCGCCGGTTCCGGTCGCTCGGGGTGCGGCGAGTACGGCGGGTAGGGCGGGTACGGTTGGCTGGATGGCGACGGAGGCGGTGACCCCTCGTAGTCACTGCGTGGTTCTTGTGCGTCTTCCATGGTTTCCTCGGTGACCGGGATCCAGAGGCCGGCCGTCCACCTTCCCATCTTCCAGTAAACGACGCGTTATTAAGCATTGTATGAATCTGGCCAAAAAACGCTGACTCCGGCCGGTCCGCCTCTGAGCCGTGCCACCATACAATTGGCTATGGAGATGTCGGTCGAACCCCATCTGGATGAGTGGCTTTCCGTACTGCACGATCGCAACGGCACCGACATCCTGCTCACCCATGACACCCCCCCGTGCTTGCGCGTCGACGGCCGGTTGGCGCCCATCGCCGGGGCCGCAACCCTGACCGGCGCCGAGATCGAGCACATCACCCGGACCCAGATGGGGGACGGTCACGTGGACGAGCTTCGTTTGGGACGGGAGGTCGACTTCTCCTTCAGCTGGCGCGACCTGGCCCGGGTCCGGGGCAACGCCTTCTACCAGCGGGGCCAGTGCTCGCTTTCCCTGCGCCGGATCCCCACGCGGATACCGAGCCCCACCGAGTTGGGCATCCCCGGCGTGATGGCCGGCATCCTGCACAACCCGAGCGGCCTGATCCTGGTGACCGGCCCAACCGGATCGGGGAAATCAACGACGCTGGCGTCGATGATCGACGCCATCAACCGGAACCGGCCGTGCCACATCGTCACCATCGAGGACCCGATCGAGCACGTGCACACCAACAAACTGGCCGTCATCAGCCAGCGCCAGGTCGGCACTGACACCGAGTCCTTCGAAACCGCCCTGCACGCGGTCGTCCGCGAGGACCCGGACGTGGTGATGGTGGGTGAGATGCGAGACCTCGAGAGCATCTCTTTCGCCCTGACCATCGCCGAGACCGGCCACCTGGTGCTGGCGACCGTCCACACCAACGACTCCGTCCAGACCATCGACCGCATCATCGACGTGTTTCCCGCCGAGCGCCGCCCTCAGATCCAGATTCAGCTGGCCGGCACCCTGCTGGCGGTGGTTTACCAGCGGCTGCTGCCCAAGGTCGGAGCGGGCATGTTGGCGGCCTACGAGTTGATGGTCGGCGTTCCCGCCGTCCGCAACCTGATCCGGGAGGGCAAGACCCGTCAGCTGCGCAACGTGGTGACGACCCACCGCGCCGATGGCATGCAGACCCTCGAGGAGTCGTTGAGCGCCCACATCCGGGAGGGACAGATCGCCTACCAGACCGCCATCGACGCCAGTCTTTATCCGCAGGACATCCAGAACGCCAGGCCCGCCATGGTCCCCGTCGCCGGCGCCGGCCGCACCGCCCGTTGACCTGGCCAGGTCCGCGCAGCTCGGCCCTGCCCTACCAGATTCTCGCCGGCGTCGAACCCTGCCCCGGGGGCTGGCTGGTCGTGCCCGGCAACATTCAGGGGATCACCATGTCCCCGCAGCCCGGCTACGTGCTGACCTCGCTGGCCGATGTCCTCGACGCCCGTCCCTCCTTTTCCGTCGTGGCCCTGCACGCCCCGGTCGGGCTCATGGACAAGCCGGACGAGCGCCGACTGTGCGACACCAACGCCAAGGACCTGCTGGGCACCAGGGCCGGCGCAGCCGTGACCGCACCATCGCGCCCGCTGCTCGACGCCCGCACCTTCGAGGAGGCCAAGGAGATCGACCCCAGCCTGGACATCGTGCGCTGGCGGGCCATGCCCAAGGCGGCGGAAGCGATCCGCGAGGTCCAGTCGTGGCGGCAACGGGCCGTCTGGGAGGTCAACCCCGAGCTGGCCTTCCGCCAGATGAACGACGCAAAGCCCCTCCGTTACAGCCGCCGCTCCGTCCACGGCCTCCAGGAACGGCGCCGCCTGCTCGAGACCAAACTGCCCGGCACGGAGCGAGTGATGCGGGCCCGCCCCAAGGGCGTACGGGAAGGCAAGCTGCTCGACGCCCTGGCCGATCTGTGGACGGCCCGGCGCATCCTGGCCCGGGCCATCACCCGGCTGGCCGATCCCCCGGCATGGGACAACGAGGGTGTCCGCATGGACATCGTCTGTTGATTCTCAGATCCCGCCCCGCAAGGGCCGGGATGGGGCACACTGGGGCGAAGGAGTTGGAGCCATGAACATCGAGCACCTCCGAGACGAGCGGGTCCTCCCCGCCAACGTGGCCGATGTGGGCGTAACCAGGGAGCACTCCCGCCAGCGCCGCCTGTACGGCCTGTTGCTCGTCGGCGCCGTGGTCGGCGTGTGGCTGTGGGTCTCGGTGCTGGTCCGCCACCTGCTGGGGACGCCGCACCTGACCCACGGCGAAGCCCAGGCCCTGCCCCTCGCGGCCCTGGTCATCCTGGTGGGGGCCGTCATGGTGGTGCCATTACTGGCCGCCGGCCGCTCGCCCCATATCCGGTACCGGCCCGAGGAGATCGATATCTCCCTCGACGATGTAAAAGGGATCCCCGTCGTGGTCGAGGAGGCCGTCCGCACCCTCAACCTGTTTCTGGCTCATGCCACCTTCCGTGCACAGATGGGCGGGACACCACGCAAGGCCATCCTCTTCGAGGGACCCCCCGGCACCGGCAAAACCCATCTGGCCAAGGCCCTGGCTCGCGAGGCCGGAGTGCCGTTTTTCTTCGTGTCGTCCTCAGCCTTCCAGTCGATGTTCTACGGGCAGACCAACCGGAAGATCAGGTCGTATTTCACCCAGCTCCGCAAGGCCGCCCGCCGGGAAGGAGGGGCGATCGGCTTCATCGAGGAGATTGACGCCATCGGCGCCACCCGGATGGGCATGGGCCAGGGCGGCGGGCGGGAAGGCATCGCCGGCGTCGTCAACGAGCTGCTGATCCAGCTGCAGTCCTTCGACCAACCGTCCTGGGGGGTGCGGTGGTGGGGAGGGGTCGTCGAGGTGGTCAACCGCCTGCTCCCGGCCGACCGCCCTCTGCGTAAGCCCCACGTGCCGGCCGCCAACGTGCTGGTGATCGGGGCCACCAACCGGGCCGCCGACCTGGATCCAGCCCTGCTGCGCCCGGGCCGCTTCGACCGGACGCTCACCTTCGAGCTGCCGAGCCGGGCCGGGCGGAAGGAGATCCTGGATCAGGAGGTGGCCCGTCGTTCGCACGAGCCGGCGGTAGGGGAGCGGACCGACCAGCTGGCGGCCCAGACCTTCGGATACAGCCCGGCCATGCTGGTCCACCTGCTCGACGAGGCCCTGGTGTGGGCGTTGCGACGAGGAGCGGGACGCATGTCCTGGGAAGACGTGCAGCACGCCAAGCTGACCGAAGAGGTGGGCCTGGCCCAGCCGGTCGAATACACCGAGGCCGAGCGGCGCACCATCGCCACCCACGAGGCGGGCCACGCCACCGTGGCCTGGCTGGTGGGCCGGTCCCGGAAGCTGGAAGTGCTCTCGATCATCAAGCGGAACGCCGCCCTCGGGCTGCTGGCGCACTCCGGGATCGAGGAGCGCTTCACCCAGACCGAGTCGGAGCTGCAAGCGCTGATCCAGATCTCTCTCGGCGGGATGGTGACCGAGGAGCTGTTCTTCGGGGAACGCAGCTCCGGCGTGGCCAGCGACCTGAAGTCGGCCACGACCCTAGCGGCTCAGATGGTGGGGGCCCTCGGCATGGGCGACACGCTGATCTCCTACGAGGCCATGCAGGCGGCCGGGCCGGCCAACCTGACCGCCAAGGTGCTGGCGTCCGACGAGGGGCGGGACGCGGTGGCCCGGCTGCTCGAGGGCGCCCGGGTGGAGGTGGTCGGGTTCGTCGAGGCCAACCGCCACGTCGTCGAGGGCCTGCGCGACGCCCTGCTCGCCCGGGACGAGCTGGTGGGTGACGAGATCCTGGCCGTCATCGAGGAGGCCGTGGCCCAGCCGGTGTAGGGGGTAGCAGGGGAGTGGCCTGTCGGCCGCCGGGAGTCCTTGCGGTGATCCCCGCCGGTCCCCGCCCCGCCGAAGCGGGTCGGCTGCCTCCAGACCGGCGGAGACCACCACAAATGACCCCGCCCGATCAGCCTCGCCCCCAAGGCTGATCGGGGGGGCGTCTGGTTATTAAGGTTGGCAGCCGTATCCCACGCTTATCCCGCAAAACTCACAACTGCCGCCCAACGTTATGACGGGATTTGCTTTCCCAAACAACCGAGATATCGGCCCGCTGACCGTTACGCGAAAGCGCAGTTGGCATTGCCGGCCTGGGGGGAGTGAGCCGGATTGGTTGACTGGACGGTGACGTTCCCGGTGCCCGGATCAATAGCGATCACGTAGCCGTTTGATGTCGCCGGCGCCTCCCTGAGCCACACCCCGACGAGCTGGCCGACGGAAGTGGCCGGACTGCCCCTCTGGCCCTGGTAGGCGCCCTGGGCGGTTTCGACGGTCTTGTAATCGGCCCGGCAGGCCGCGACCGCGGTGGCCCGATTCATCCCACCCACGGCGAAAACCACGATCGCCGCCAACACGCCGAGGACCACCATGACGATCAGCAGCTCCAGGAGAGTGAACCCCTTGCTGCCCGTCATGCGGCGGGGTGACTCACCTGTATCAGGTTGCTGTGCTATCAGGCGCCCCATATGGCACAAATGATGCGCAGGGGCGGCCGGAGATACGTGCTATTTAGGGAATGTCGTTGCAATCTGAGGCACCGTTGCCTCCAGTCCTGGCTGGCAGGGCCAACGACGCTTGCCGTTGCCGTCGAGCACGACAATTGTGCCCGTGCCATCGTCGGAAACATAGATCTGGTACCGGATTGGATTGTCCGGAATGTTCGTCAGCCAGGGACCAACGGGCGGGCCGGATGGCGACGCTCTGGTGAGCGTCGTACCCCCAGGTAATCCTTTCCGCCGCCAATGTCGCCCCGGTCAGCAGCAGCGCGGCAGCGGTGATCCCACCCGGCGCCGCTCCGACCGTAGAGGACGACGAGGTGGCCGCATTGCCATCGGTGACAAAGCCATTCGGAGATTGCCCCCGTTTGCGCCTGATAGACCTCGACTGCCGTCTCGACGGTCTTCTAGTCGGCGATACCCGACGCCTGGCCGCTGCTGGCGCTGACGCTGGAAACGGCGAGGACGACGATGGCCGACCAGCATTCCCAGGATGACGATGTGAGCAGCTCGACGACGGTGAAATCCCTGTCACCGTCCTCTTCGGTGCGCCGGGGCCGGACCTGCTCGAGGGATAGGCCCATCCGGATGCTCTCTCTCGCCCGGCTGGCTTCTCCCCTCCTGTCTCGTCAACACGGACCTGCGAATACGAAGTTGTCGCTGGCGCCACCGAGCCTCGCCCCGGAATATCCCGCTCTTCCGGCGCCGACAGCCATGCCAATCAAGAGAAGAGGGGCGCCCCTTGCGGGCGCCCCTCTTCTCTAGCTGGAAGTTGTTGGGTATCAGGTGGCGTTAGCGCAGGGGTTGGTTGCAGTGCCAGGCGGGATGACGCTGACCACGGCGTTCGGATTGCCAGCGGTCGGACCTGCCACCGTGATCGCGTAGTGGCCCGGGTTGTATGGCGTGTCCTTCAGCCACGGACCGATCGGGCTGCTAGCGCCGGGGCTGGTGTAGGAGTTCAGGAGCTGACTCATAGTCGCGGTGTTGCCCGTGTATCCGCCGGTAGGAGTATTCACGGCGGGGGCCGTCGGCGCCCAGGCCCCGGTCCCATTGGTTGCGTCACCCGGATAGAAGCCGACCTGGGCCTTGAAGGCCTCGACCGCCGTCTCGGTGGTCTTGTAGTCGGAGCTGCAGGAGGCCTGCGAGCTGCTGCTGGTCAGGTTCTGGACGGCGAAGACGACGATCGCAGCCAGGATGCCCAGGATCACGATAACGATGAGGAGTTCGATAAGGGTGAAGCCGCCCTCGTCCCCCTCCTCTTCCCGGCGCCTGCGAAGCCGTTCGAGGGTTGCTTGCACTGGTGCTCTCTTTCTCGTTAAGTACGTGGCGTCCGACCACGCAACTGCACTCGATTGAGATGCTCTCATCCGGATCCCACCGCCATCACTCGGTTCTCACAACGCTTTCCCAACCAGCCTATCACGTCGCTAGGTGTCGGCGCCGATGACGTCCCAGGGGCCGACGTACATGGCTATCCCGCAGCTCGTCGTGACGTGACGGGCACAGCGGTGTAGCAGTCGTCGATACCGTCAGCATTCAGGTCGTTGTAGGTCACCTGAGCATGCAGGACGGCAGATGTCTGGCAAGCCAACTGGGACGTGACCCCCCCCGACAAGCAGGCATAGAAGTCGACGACGCGCGTTTGCGGTGAGGTTGGAGCGAGAGCCAGGGTGCAGACCACCTTGAATGGATTATCGCTGCTAACTCGGGGGTCCGAGGACGGGATGGTGGAGTTGGGCGGGAGGCACGAGGGCGAGACCGCGGGGTCCGGGGCGGGGTTGTACCGGAGATACTGCATTGCGATCGTCACCGCTGCCTCCGCGTCCCCTGTACTGGTCCGTTGAGCACGGGCGTTGGACGTGTTGAGCAGGGCGTTGGCGGCGAGACCGCCCACGGCTACCAGCACCATGCCGATCACGAAGACGAAGACGAGGGCAAGGATCAGCGACGCACCGCGGTCGTCCCGCTCGGACGATGGGCGAAGGCTCATGGGGTGATCAGGACGGTGGCCGTCGCAACCGCGCCAGGTCCGACGAGCAGCGGCGGGTCAGAGGCGGTGATGGTGTAGAAAACCGCCGGACCGGTGATCTGACAGCCACTGAAGGTGGCCACGCCGGCGCTGGCCGCCACCGACGGGGGACCTCCGTTGCACGTGAAGTTGGCGGACGGCCCGTTGGTCTTAGCCAGAGTGACGGTGTCGGTGGAAGTGGTCACGGTGTTGCCACCACTGTCCTCGATGGTCACGGCCGGCTGGGTAGCCCAGGCCACCCCGCTCGGCCCGCCGCTCGGGGGGGTGGTGAACACCAGGTGCGTCGGAGCACCAACCGTGATCGTGAACACGAAGCTCGTGGCGGCGCTCACGGCGCCGGTCGTGGAGTCGGTGGCGGTCAGGGTGTAGGTGCCGACCGGCCCGACGATCTGGCAGCCCCCGAAGCCGGCCACCCCGGCCGTCGCGGCCTTAGTGTCCGAACCCCCGGCGCACGTGAGGCTGGCCCCGGATGGCCCCGAGGCGATGGCCAGGGCGACGGTGTCGGTGGAGGTAGTGACCTTGTTGCCGCCGCTGTCCTCGATGGTGACTGCGGGCTGGTTTGACCAGGGGGCTCCGTTTTGGCCGCCACCGGGCTGGGAGCTGAACACCAGCCTGCTGGGCGCCCCGACCGTGACGGAGAACGAGGTGCTGGTGGCGGAGGCAACGGATCCGGAGGTGGAATCGGTGGCGGTAAGGGTGTAGGTCCCTGTCGGCCCGACGATCTGGCAGCCGCTGAAGCCGGCCACTCCGGCGGTAGCGGGCATCGAGTCCGAACCGCCATTACAAGTGAGGCTGGCCCCGGACGATCCGGAGATGGCGAGCGTGATCGTGTCGGTCGAGGCGGTCGGGTTGCCGCCGCTGTCCTTGATCGTCACGGCCGGCTGGGCCGACCAGACCGCGCCGTTCGCCCCGCCACCTGGCTGCGCGCTGAAGACCAGCTGGGTGGAGGATCCCACGTCAAGATTGAACGCCGCACTGGTGACCGAGGCACCGTCCGAAGAGTCTGTGGCTGACAGGGTGTACGTGCCCACCGGCCCGACGATCTGGCAGCCGCTGAAGGTGGCCACCCCGGCTACGGCGGCCACGGACATCCCGCCGGTGCACGTGAGGGTCGCGACGGGCGGCCCCGGGGTGCTCGTCAGCGCAACGATGTCAGTGGAGGTGGTGACTTTGTTGCCGCCGCTGTCCTCGATCGTGACAGCCGGCTGAGTCGACAGGGCCGCCCCATTTTGGCCGTCGCCCGGTTGGGCGCTGAATACCAATTTGTTCGGCGCCCCAACGGTCATGGAGAAAAAGGTGCTGGTCGCCTGGCTGAGGGCGCCCTGGACAGGATCGTTGGCGTTGGCAGTGAGCTGGTAGTTGCCTGTAGGACCGATGATGTGGCAGCCGCTGAAAGCGGCCACCCCGCCGACGGCGGGCGATGGAATTGCCGCCGGTGCAACTGAGTGTCCCGAGCGGGCTCCCCGGGGCGATGGCCAAAGTGACCATGTCGGTGTTGCTCGTTGCAATGTCATTGTTGGCATCCTCGACGTCGACGACCGGTTGAGTCGTCCAGGGCTGCGCATTGGGTCCGCCGCCGGGCTGCGTGCTGAAGGCCAGTTTTGCCGGGGGGTAGACGACGAGCGGAGGTCCGGTCGCGGTGCTCGCCAAGTACTGGGAGTCCCCGCTATAAAGGGCTGTAGCCGTGTAGGTACCGGCTTGGGAAGAGGCGACTGTGCAGCTGACGGTTAGCGGGGGCGCTAACGGAAGAGTGGGCGCGACCGGTAGGCAGGAGGCGGGCTGGTGAGAGCCTGTCGGCGTTTCATAGTCGACGGACCAGGTGATCGTGCCCGTCGGCGGGGGGGCTCCACTGGGATTAACGGTGGCCGCGAAAGTCAAGGCGTTACCGGTGGTAGCCGGGATTGGCGAGTTAATGATTCTCAGGCTCGTCGGGGGCAGCTGGAACTTGGGGTCGGCAACAACAAAGCTCAACTGATCGGTGGCGCCCGGCGCGGCCGCTGTGACAGTCAGCTGTTGCAGCTGGTCAGCGCGGTTCTTATTTTGCTGGCACTCGGCTTGCGACGGCACGAAGCCGCTGCTTCCGGACTCGGTATTCCAGTACTGGACGGCGCTGATCCCGACCTGGTACTGGCTGAGCGATGAAGGGGCGGGCCCGTTGGTGCTCGGTGGTCCGGCCAATGTGCCGGGCCCGGTTTCATCGAAGTCCGTCGAGACCGGCGGTCCTGTGACGGGCGTAGCTGTCACCGTCGACACGTCCGCCTATCGGGGGAGCGAAGAAGGAGAGCGTGGCCGTTCCATTGAGAGCGGTCCTACCTGACGTCACCGTTGTCCCACCGAAAGTGATGGTAACGCCGGTGTTGGGCGCGAACCCGGTGAGGGTGGCGGTGATCGGCGTCCCGGCCGGGCCGCTGGCGTGGTTGAGCTGAATCAGCGGGGTCACCGTGAACGTGGCCGCGGCGGACGCAATGGCCGTACCGTCCGTGACCTTGATGGGATAGGCGCCAGCCGGCAAAAAGGGTACGGAAAACGTCATGTTGAGGTTGCCGTTGCCGGCGATGCGTGCCCGAGAACGGTCGAGGGCGTCGATCCGTTGACGGTGACCGCCGCAGTCCCCCCTGGATTGAAACCCGAACCAAACACCGTGACCTGCGTGTTAGCAGGACCGTTGGTCGGGTACGGGGTGCTGGCCAGGACATAGCTCGGATGTCACGGCGCAGGCTTTGAACATCGGGCCGCCCTGAGGCGCAGCTTGTGACTGGATCTCATACTTGGCCGTTTCCGCGAAGCTCTTGACGATGGCATCGAGAGTTGTCAGCGAGCGGTGCGTTCCTGAGCTCCCGAGGACCGCGGCCAGGCCGCCCAGGATGCCGGCGGCGCTGATGCCGATGATCACCACGGCGATCATGATCTCGACCAGCGTGTCGCCTGCGTCGACGGACCGGCCGTCATCCTGCCATCCCGGCGGGCGACGAAACGACCGTCGTCTCATTGCCCGGTGATGGTCAAAGAGGCGCTGCCCGACATGGTCACGGCCCCGGTCACGATCTCGCCGGTTGCGTCGGAACCGGAATTGTTCGACAGATCAACCGACGAGTTAGGGATGTAGGCGATACCACTCGTCAGGCCGCCCTGCCCGTTGCCGATCAGTTTCGATGGGGTGCCGGGAATAGCGTCCTGCCAGAACCACATGTCCTGCATTGCGGCCGTGTTGGCATTGACCGATGCGCCGCGAGAAGCCGCGACCGACTGACTCGCATTGAGCGGAGGCAGGTCTACCGACGCTCCCGACGCGAAGGTGGCGGATTCATTGCAGCCGTTCGGAGGTCCCTGGCAGGGAAGGTACAGCAGTACGCCCGAACCCGGCGGACCCACATACGTGAGCTGTCCGCCGCCTAGCACGTTGATGCCGCCCTCGAGATTGTAGACACCCGGATTCAACTGGGCGTTCCCCGTGCCCGTCACTTTGAGCTGGCAGGTATACGTGCCCGGGTTGAGCTGAGTGGCGGTCGTGATATTGCACGTCGACTGGGCGGGGCCGGGGTCGGGATGATTCGGAAGGTAGGGCGCCAGCGGATCAGTCACGCCTGCGTGCTGCTGGATGGTGTACCCGGGTGCCGTGAGGCCGGTTCCCTGCAGCGTGCCGTTGATCTTGACGTTGCCGTCAACGGTAATGCTGGCCGGGTTCGAGACCGTGACGTTGCCGAAGAGGCTGACCAGCGCGAACGCCGATCCCGGTACCGCCCCGAAACTCACACTCGACGTCCAGGCCCGGGGGGACGCGGGAAGGGTGTAGGCATAGCTGCTGCCCGGCTCCATAAGGGAAATCGTGATGTTGGAGATGCTCGCCGGAGGGGACGTCGTGGTCGTCGCTGTCCAGCCAAGCGCCGCGGCCGTGTCGAACTGCTGCGGCGCGATGGTCGCAGTCACCTGGTCGGGGGCCGTGAAGTCGTTGTTGATCACCGCCTGGCTGGTCACGGTTCCGCCGGAATCGCAGCTGTAGCGCACCAGCTGGAGGTTTGATCCGGAAGGCGTCAGCCAGTACCCGACTGACAAAACAGCGGACGTGGCGGTCGCGGGCCGGTACAACCCCACCACCAGGGTCGGGCTGGAAACGCTCGGATCGACGCACACCGCCGCCGGGGACGATGCCGCCGCGTAAGTCGTGACGTACGCGGCCCCTTGCACGTCCCGGACGTAGTACTCGGAGATGATCTGGGCGCTCGATGAGTCGGAGAGCCGGGAGCTGGCCACCCCGGTGTCCCGTTCGCTGATGATGATTGCGGCCGCGATGGCTCCGACAACCAGGGGCATGATCACCAGGACCACCAGCAGCTCGATCAGGGTAAACCCGGCGTCGGGTTGCGGCCGGGTCACGACGAGTTGATCTTGACCTGGTGGAAGATGCCATACATGGCCGAGACCAGGGCGATGGCCACGAAGCCCACCACCAGGCCGACGCTGAGAATCACCGCCGGCTCGATCAGCGCCGTAAACCGCTTGATCTTGTAATCGAGCTCGCGATCGAGGTAGTTGGCCGCGGCTTGCAGCTGGTCGTCGATGTTCCCGGTGTTTTCGCCGACGGCGAACATCTGTCGGGCCGCCCCCGGGAACAGTCCGGTGGCCGCCAGCGGTGCGGCCAAACCTTCGCCCCGCATCATGGCGGCGCGGGCCTGGACGAGAGCCTTGCGGAACACCGTGTTGTTGGTCGCCGCCGTGGTGACGGCGATGGCCTCGGGAAGCCCCACGCCAGCGATGGTCATGGAGGCCAGCAGGCGACAGAACCGTTCCACGATGGCAGTGTGGATCAGCGATCCGATCACCGGGATTTTGAGGATGAGGCGATCCCGGATCTCCTTGCCCGTCTCGGTGCGCTCGGCGAGAAAGCCGGCCACCACCAGCACCACGATCACGACTCCGATGATGAGACCCCAATGGGAGATGAACCTGGCCAAGGCCAGCAGTATGCGCGTCGGCAGGGGCAGCTTGGCGTTGAGCGTCGCAAAGAAATCGCGGAACTTGGGGAGCACGTAGGTGACGAGAACAGCGGTGACGACCACCGCCAGGCCCATGACCACGATCGGATAGGCCATCGCAGACCGGACCCGGTGACTGGTCTCGATCTCCCGCTCCAGGTAGTCGGCCAGCTGATCCATCACCTCGTCCAGATTTCCGGTGAGCTCGGCCGACCGGAGGATCTCCACCGCATAAGGAGGAAAGAGCTCGGGGTGCTGGGCGGTGGCGTCGGAGAAGCGGGCGCCACTCTCGAGCGCCGACCGCATACCGTCGAGGGCCGATCGGAGCAGCTTGTTGCTCGTCTCGTCGGCCAGCACCACCAGCGCCTCCAGGACCGACACACCGGAGCGGAGGAACACCGCCAGCTGGCGGCACAGATGCATCAGTTCACGCTTCTTGACCTTCTTCCGGGTGATCTCGAACTGGAGAAAGCTCTTCTTCTCCTGGATCGAGATGGGCTGGAGGTCGCGGTCCAGCAGCCGGGTCCGGAGGTCACCGATCGCGGTCGAGGCTTCGATCCCGGTGATGACCGTCCCGTCGGCGGTAGCGGCGCGGAAGCGGAATTTCGGCAACGAACTCCTACCTGTGCGTTACAAGGCGTAGATGCTTCGGATGACTTCCGAGATGGTCGTTACATTCCGGTCCACCAGGTCCAGGCCCTCGGTGCGCAAGGTGCGCATGCCCTGGTTGATTGCCACCCGCCGGAGTTCGTCCTGCGTCGCCCAGCCTACAAGCAGGCGACGGATTTCCGGCGTCATGCGCAGGAATTCGTAGACGCCAATCCGGTCCAGATAGCCGGTATCCGCGCACAGGTTGCAGCCGGTGCCGCGAACAAAGTTCGACTTCGCCGATCCGCCGCCTTCCTCATAGAACGCCAGCTCCTCGGGGGTGGGCTGATAGGGGACCGCGCACGACTGGCACACACGCCGCACCAGCCGCTGGCTGACGACGCCGAGCATCGACGATGCCACCAGAAAGGCCTCGATCCCCATGTCCAGGAAGCGGTGGAGGGCCGCCACCGAGTCGGTGGCGTGCAGCGACGAGAGCACGAAGTGTCCGGTCAGGGCGGCCTGGACGGCGGTCCTCGCCGTGTCGATGTCGCGGATCTCGCCGACGAGGATCACGTCGGGGTCCTGGCGCAGGATGGCTCGCAGACCGTCGGCGAAAGTGATCCCGGCCACCTCGTTGGTCTGGATCTGATTGATCGACGGAAAGACGTATTCGACGGGGTCCTCGATGGTAACGATGTTGCGGGACCGCTCGTCGATCTCGTTGAGGGTGGCGTACAGCGTGGTGGTCTTGCCACTTCCCGTGGGCCCGGCGCAGAGAACCATGCCAAATGGGGAGCGGACCATCCGGTTGTAGAGGGTCTGGGTGTCCCGTGGCATCCCCAGCTGGCCGAGCTTGTACAGCGACCGGCTCTTGTCCAGGATGCGCATCACGCACTTTTCCCCGAAGACGGTGGCCATCGTCGAGACCCTGACGTCGATGCCCCGGCCGTCAACCTCGGTCGCGAACTGGCCGTCCTGGGCCTTGCGCCGCTCGACGATGTTCATATCGGCCAGGATCTTGACCCGGCTGACCAAAGCCCCCGCCATGGCGATGGGCAGGGTGAGCACGTCATGGAGGGCGCCGTCGATCCGGAACCGGACCCGTAGCTCTCCGTCACTCGGTTCGAGGTGGACGTCGGAGGCCCGGTCGCGTAGTGCCTCGGTGACCAGCATGGTGACCACCCTGGCGACGGGCGAGTCGGCCACCATGGTGTCCTCACGGCCGAGCCCGGCGAGTCTCGGCGCGTCGACGGCCGTGAAGGCCTTGACCATGCGGTCGACATCGGCCAGGGCGCGATAGGCGCGGTCGATGGCGTTGCGGGCACTGCTGGCCGACACCACGTAGAGATGGATGGGGCTTCCGAGCGCCCGCCGGATTTCGTCTTCCATCCCCGGCCTGGGATTGCCGACCACCACGTCGACCTCGCCGTCGACCTCTCGCAATGGCAGGGCCATGTACTTGCGAGCGATGTCCTCGCTGAGCCGGCCGGCCAGCTGCGGGTCCGGTGCCTGGCGGCTCAGGTCGCCGACCTCGATTCCGTACTGTTCGGCCAGGGCGGCGGTGACCTGACGCTCGTCGAGCACTCCGGTGCGGATGAAGAGTTCGCCGAGGCGCAGCCCCGATTTCGGTTGTTCGGCCAGGGCCTGATCCAGCTGCTCCTGGGTGACCAGTTGCTGGTCGAGCAGCAGGGACCCGAACAGCGGAGCTGACGGATCGCGTTCCGGGGCTGGATCCGGTGCGCCGTTGACGGCGTCGATGCCGGTTCCGTTGGTGCCCGGCTCGGTGGGACGCCGGCTCCGCCAGGATCGCCGTCCGCCTCGTCCGTCGGTCAGCGTGGACCCGTCGGTCCCGGCCGTGACCCCTGGTGACGACCCGTTACCGCCGGGTTCGTGACCGTTGGTGGTGGCCGGGTGGGTCCCGGCCGGAGCGGCGCCAGCATCGTGGTTCGCCGAAGCCGACTCCTCGTCGGCTTCCGAACCGGCCTGATCGCCCCTTCCGAAAAGCCGCGGCATTTAGCCTCGGTCCTCCTCACTGCGCTGCCCCAACCATGATGGCGCGTTTCGAGCCTGGAGGGCAACTCTGCCCTGGAGCCAACCGATCGCGCTCATCCCGAGGATGCTAGGCCCGGGTTCGGGCCGGGGGCGCCCGCCCCGTCCGACCGCGGGGAGGGACTGACTGCACTTCATTGTTCTGATATCCGCCACGACCCACTCTGCTGGATGACGTTGAGCGCCAAAACGAACTCGCGTCACCCGCATGTCCGCGAGTGTGACGGGTCCCGCTCACAGCCAGCCCTCTTGTATCACAACAGAATCACAACTCGGGGCTAGTGTGAATGCCCGATCATGGTGGTGCAACGGCGAGACGCGCGAATACTGGTAGTCGACGACGACGAGCAACTGAGGGCGCTCCTGGTCCTGGTTCTCGAGGGGGAGGGCTACCCGGTGAGCGTCGCCTCCGACGCCGAGAGCGCCATCGCCGAGGTCAAGCGACAGTCGACCGACCTGGTGGTGCTGGACATCTCGCTCGGGGCCGACGACGGGCGGATGGTGCTCTCCCGTATCCGCGAGCTGGGTGAGCTCCCGGTGATCCTCATCAGCGGCAAGGGTGACACCGCCGACCGGGTCCTCGGGCTGCGGCTCGGAGCCGACGACTTCCTGCCGAAGCCCTTCTCCCCGGTGGAGCTGGTCGCCCGGGTGGAAACGATCTTGCGCCGGGTCGGGCGGGCCCAACCCGCCCAACCCGCTCCCGCCGCGGTGGTCGTCACCGAAGGGCTCCATCTCGACGAGCGCACCCGGGAGGTCATCATCGACGGGTCCCGGGTGGATCTGACCGCCAAGGAGTTTGACCTGCTGGCCTTTCTGGTGCGCTCACCCCGGCAGGTGTTCAGCCGGGGCCAGCTACTCGAGCACGTCTGGGCGTCGCGCTCGGACTGGCAGGACGAGGCGACCGTCACCGAGCACGTGCGGCGGGTCCGCCACAAAGTGGAAAAGGACCCGGAGCATCCGAAATGGATCACGACCGTTCGAGGCGTGGGCTACCGCTACGAGCCGTGAACGCGCTCTGAGCTTCGACTCTCTGGTCGTTGGAGTAGCTCGGCCACCCGCAGCCGCAGCATATTGGGCCGGAAGGGCTTGCGCAGCACCGCCTCGCCGGGCGCCGGGGTGTGGTCCGGGTCCGCCACTCCGGCGTAGCCGGTGACGTAGAGCACCCTGAGGTCAGGATGAGTCAGCCGCACCGTTCGGACCAGTTGCACCCCGGTCAGGCCCGGAAGGGCGATGTCGGTCACCAGCGCATCAAACGAGGTGTCCCCGGCCAGGATCGATAGCGCCGTCTCGGCCGATTCGGCGGCTACCACGTCCAGGCCGGCCGTCACCAGCGTCTCCAGACCGGCGCCGCGGAGGGCGGGCTCGTCCTCGACGTAGAGGATCCGGCCGGCCATGGCGCGCTCGGGCGGCCACCCGTCGTCGGCAGCCTCGGCTTCGGGATCGGTGACCACGGGCCCAGCGGTGACGGCGGCGACCGGTTCGCCCTCTCCCGCCCAGCGGATATGGCCCTGTCCGCTCGCATCGAGCAGTTCCTGGGTGAGCCCGGCGGCCCGGCGGGCCGCGCCACCGATCTCCCCCGCCAGCGAAGCGAGCTGCGGGTCCGCTATCCCGCGGCCCAGCAGGTCGCTGTAGCCGAGAATCAGGGTCAGCAGATTGTTGAGATCGTGCGCCAGCCGGCTCTGCTCGTGGGCCAAGGCCTGCAGCTGCCGAGAGAGGCCGACCCGCTGGATGGTCGCTCCGAGCCGGCGGCCGATTTCTTCCCCCACCTGGAGGTCGGACCCGGCGAAGCTCTGGCGGTGGGCGCCGGTAGCCGCCGCCAACCATCCCAGGGTCGCACCGCCGGCGACGATGGGCGCCACCAGCAGCGACCCCGCGCCCAGGCGGGCCCGGAGGGCCCCGACCAGCGTCTCCACGGCGTCGTCGAAGGCGAGCAGCGCCCGACTGGGCCCCGCCGCCCCCTGGATGAGATCGACCCACCCCTCGGGCAACTGAAGGCCGCTGCCCGCGGCCACCACCCGGGACGCAGGCGGCCGAGTCGCCCCGGCGGCGCTCCGAACCTCGATGGCGCAGAGGTCGGCGAAGGCGGGAACGCACGCCGCGGTCACCGCCTCGATGGCGGCGGCATAGTCGTCGTCGACCGCGTCCAGGATGCGGCCGATCGTCGAGGAGAGGGCCAGACCTCGCCCCGCTGCCTCCTCTGGCCCGCCGTTCGCAGGCTTATCCACCCGATGACCCCCCAGCCGCGAACAACATGCTGCCTCTCCTGGTCGCTCGGGCGACGCTACCAGTGCTGCTCCAACTACCGGGGGCACCCAGGCGGCCGATCATTGCCGGACGACCGTCGGGGGAATACGGTGCGCCCATGACCACGACCGCCGCCACCGGCATCCGCTGCATCGCGGACATCGTACGGGTGCACGCCCACCATCAGGGCCAGCGTCCGGCCCTGACTGCCGGGCAGCAGACCGTGACCTTCTCGGAGTTCTATCAGCGGGCCCAGGAGGTGGCCGGGGCTCTGCAGGCCGCCGGCGTCCGATCTCAAGACCGCATTGCCGTGATCGATCACAACGGCATCGAAACCCTCGAAGTGGTGTTCGGGGCTGCTCTACTTAACGCTGTAACCGTAAACGTCAACTGGAGGTTGGCCCCTCCGGAGATCCTGCAGATTCTCCACGACGCCCAGACGAACCTGGTGTTCGTCGGCCCCGAGTTGTATCCCGTCGTGGCGGCGGTGGAGAGCGAGTTGGGCGACCGGGCTCAGATCATCGCCTTCGGTGATCAGGACCGCTGGGAGAGCTACCACGTCTGGCGAGCCCGGCACCCGGCGGGTGACCCCGGCGCCATCGCCGGGCCCGACGACGTGGCCTTTCAGCTCTACACGTCCGGGACGACCGGCCTGCCCAAGGGCGTGATGCTCACCACCACCAACCTGCTGACCCTGCTCTCGCATCTGGGCGAGGAGCTGGGCCTCGAGCCGGACTCGGTCAACCTGGCCGTCATGCCGATGTTTCACATTGCCGGCCTGGGCTGGGCGGCGGTCGGTCTCTACGGCGGCTGCCGGACCGTGGTGGTTCGCAACGTGGTCCCTGCCGACGTTCTCCGCACCATCGAGGCCGAGGGCGTGACCCACGCCTTTCTGGTCCCCGCCGTGATCCAGATGCTCCTCCAGTGCCCCGAGGTCGAAACCACCGATTTCACCGCCCTGCGCTCACTCAGCTATGGGGCCTCGCCCATCTCGGCTGCGGTACTCGAGCGGGCCATTGCCACCATGGGCTGTGATTTTGTCCAGATGTACGGCCTCACCGAGACGACCGGAACCATCGTCCGGCTCGCACCTGGAGATCACGATCCGATCCATCGTCCCGCCCTGCTGCGGTCCTGTGGCCAGCCCTACCCGTGGGTGGAAATGCGCATCGTCGACGGTGCCGGCCAGGACGTCCCGGACGGGACGGTGGGGGAGCTATGGACCCGGAGCGCCCAGAACATGGCCGGCTACTGGAACAACCCGGCGGCCACCGCCGAGGCCATCACCCCGGACGGATGGCTGCGGACCGGCGACGCCGGGTATCGGGACGGCGACGGCTACCTGTACCTGCACGACCGGGTCAAGGACATGATCGTCAGTGGCGGCGAGAACGTGTACCCGGCCGAGGTGGAGAACGCCTTGATGCGCCATGCAGCCGTCGCCGACGTGGCCGTGATCGGCGTGCCCGACGACCGCTGGGGGGAGGCCGTCAAGGCCATCGTGGTGATCGCCCCCGGGGAGCCGCCGCCGAGTCCCGAGGATCTGATCGCCTTCTCCCGGGAGCAGCTGGCCGGCTACAAATGCCCGAAGTCGGTGGACTTCGCCACCACCTTGCCGCGCAACCCTTCCGGAAAGCTGCTGAAACGGGAGTTGCGAGCCCCGTACTGGGAGGGCGCGGAACGTCAGGTCGGCTGACGGTGACCGCCCGAACGACCACCTACCGCCACCAGGTCCGCTACCTCGAGGCCGATCAGCAGGGCGTGGTCTTCAACATGTGGTACCTCGGGTACTTCGACGAAGCCATGGCCGAGTTCCTGTCCGAGGGCGGGCTCGAGTATCCCGACCTGCTGGCCTCGGGCTACGACGTGCAGCTGGTGCATACCGAGATCGACTGGCGGGGATCGTTGCGCTGGCCGGAGCAGGCCGAGATCGACGTCGGGCTGGATCACGCCGGGACGACCTCCTTCGCCCTCGGATTCGAGGTGCGCACGGGCGATTCCGTGGTGGCGACGGGGCGCACGGTCTACGTGGTGGTGGCGACCGACGGCTCGGGCAAGCGTCCGATTCCCCCCGTCCTCCGGGCCGCCCTCGGCCTCGACGCCGGTCCGGCGTGAACGACCAGGCCGACCCGGGCGCCTACCCGGCCCTGAGCGACGGCGACGGGCCGGACCTCGCCGCCGCCGAGGCGCTGGCCGCCGAACTGTGGACCGCGGCCACCGACCAGCAAAGCCGGTTGGAGCGGGCCCGGGCCGCCCGCGTCGGGCGCATGCTGACCAGCCCCGGCGGGCTGGACCTGGTCCTGGCTCTGACCGACGAGGTGTTGCGGATCCGCCAGCCGGCCCGGGCCGCCGAGGTGCTGGCCGGGCTGGCGGCCGACCGGCGCCAGGCCGCCGCTCTGGGCCGCATCGACGGGGCGGCCTTGCGGGCCGGGGGCCGGCTCGGGCCCCGGCTGCCCCGCCTGGTGGTACCTGCAGCCCGCCAGCGGGTGCGCGCCGAGATGGCCGGGGTCATCCTCCCCGCCCAACGGTGGCGTTTGGCCCGTCATGCCGACCATCGTCGCCGGCAGGGCATCCGCCTCAACGTCAACGTCCTGGGCGAGGCCATCCTCGGCGAGGACGAGGCCGAGCACCGCCTCCGCCGGGTGCTGGACGTGCTGGCCGAACCGGCCGTGGACTACGTCTCGGTCAAGATCTCGTCCATCTCCTCGCAGCTCGATGTGCTCCGCTTCGATCGGGAAGTGGAGCGCCTCGCCGCCCGGCTCCGGCGCCTCTACGACGCCGCCAACGCCTTCCACCCGGCCAAGTTCGTCAATCTGGACATGGAGGAGTACCGGGATCTGGAGCTGACGCTGGCCGTGTTCCGGCGGGTGCTCGACGAGGACGCCTACGCCGGCACCTCGGCCGGGATCGTGTTGCAGGCCTACCTGCCCGACTCGCTGCCCGCCCTGGAGGACCTCTGCGATTGGGCTCGGCGGCGTCGCGATCAGGGGGGCGCCTGGGTGAAGATCCGTTTGGTAAAAGGGGCCAATCTGGCGATGGAACGGGTCGACGCCGAACTGCACGGTTGGCCCGCGGCACCCTTCGCCACCAAGGACGAGACGGACGCCAACTACAAGCGCATGCTCGATGTGCTGCTCGACCCCGCCAACGACGGCGCCCTGCGGCTCGGCGTCGCCAGCCACAACGTCTTCGAGGTGGCCTGGGCCGTCACCCAGGCGTTGGCGCGTGGGGCTCGCGACCGGGTCGACATCGAGATGCTCGAAGGCATGGCCCCGGCGCTGGCTGAGGTGGCGGCCCGGCGTTTTGGCGGGCTGCGACTGTATGCGCCCATCGCGGCCCGCAACGACATCGAAGCCGCCATCGCCTACCTGGTGCGCCGGCTCGACGAAAACAGCGGGCCGGACAACTTCCTTACCCACTCTTTCTCCCTCCAGGTCGGCTCGCCTCCGTGGGCGACAGAAGCGGACCGCTTCCGGACCGCAGTGGCCCGCCGGCACCGGCTGGCCGTTCCTACCCGGCGGATTCAGAACCGGGCCGCCACGGGGGGCCGGGCCGCGCCGGCCGGTGCCGGGTTTGCCAACGAGCCCGACACCGACTTCTCCATCGCCGCCAACCGCGACTGGATCACCGGGCACCTGGAAACCGTCCGGAAGGCGGGCCTGCCCGACTACGGCCCGGTGGTGGCCGGCCGGGCCGTCGAGGGGGCGCCGACCGAGATCGGCGGGGACCCGAGCGCGGGCGGCGAGGTGGCCTACCACTGGCTTTCGGCCGGCCTGCCGCTGGTGGAGTCGGCGGTGGCGGCCGCCCGGGCCGCGGGAGCCGAGTGGGCGGCCACCCCGGTAGCGGACCGGCGCCGGATTCTCGAAGCCGCGGCCGACAACCTCGCCCGCCGCCGCGGCGAGCTTCTGGCCGTGATGGCCGTCGACGCCGCCAAAACGGTGCGTGAGGGCGATCCAGAGGTGTCGGAGGCCATCGACTTCGCCGCCTACTACGCCACCCACATCCCTGACGCTGGCAGCGGATTTCGACCCCACGGCACCGTCGTGGTCGCCTCGCCGTGGAACTTCCCCCTGTCGATACCGGCCGGCGGCCTCTTTGGCGCCCTCGCCGCGGGAAACGCCGTGATCTTCAAGCCCGCCCCGGAGACGGTCGCCACCGCAGGCGAACTGGCCGAGGTGCTCTGGTCGGCCGGTGTGCCCCGGGCCGTGCTGCAGTTCCTGCCCTGCGTCGACGGCGACGCCAGCCGCCGGCTCATCACCCACTCTGACGTCGACGCCGTGGTGCTGACCGGGTCGTGGGAGACGGCCCGGATGTTCCAGGAATGGCGGCCGCGTTTGGCCCTGCACGCCGAGACCAGCGGCAAAAACGCCATGGTGATCACCGCCACCGCCGACCTCGACGAGGCCATCGCCGATCTCGTTCACTCGGCCTTCGGCCACGCCGGCCAGAAGTGCTCGGCTGCCAGCCTGGCCATCGTGGAGGCACCGGTGCACGATGACAACCGATTCCTCCGCCGCCTGGCGGACGCGGTCCGGAGCCTGGTGGTGGGGCCGGCGTGGGATCTGGCCACCTCCATGGGCCCGCTCATCCGGCCGCCGCAGGATCCACTGCTCGACGCCTTCACCCGCCTCCGAGGCGGCGAACGCTGGCTGGTGGCGCCCGCCCCCCTCGACGAGCACCGCTATCTCTGGTCTCCCGGCATCAAGGTGGGCGTGGCGCCGGGCTCGTCCTACCACCTGACCGAGTGTTTCGGCCCGGTGCTCGGCGTCATGCGAGCCGCCGACCTCGACGAGGCCATCCGCTGGCAAAACCAGCCGGCCTACGGCCTGACGGCCGGCTTGCACGCCCTCGACCCCGAGGAGATCGACCGGTGGCGGGAGCGGGTGCACGCCGGGAACCTGTACGTCAACCGGGGTACCACCGGCGCCATCGTTCGCCGCCAGCCCTTCGGGGGATGGAAGCGCTCGGTCGTCGGGCCCGGAGCCAAGGCGGGCGGGCCCAACTACGTGGCGAGCATGGGGACGTGGCCGGCAATCGGGTCAGGCCCGGCCGGCGCCGACTACGCCGCGGCCGGCCGGGAGGCCTGGGCCGCCATGCGCCTGGCTGAGGATCCGTCGGCGTTGAAGGCCGAGGCCAACGCCTTCCGGTATCGCCCTCTCGGCACGGTGGCGGTGTGCCGGGGGGCCGGCGTCGATGACCGCGAGCTGGCCTGCGCCCGGGCCGCGGCGGCCGCGGTCGGCGTCCGCCTGGAGGTGGTGGACGAGGCGTCGGTGGTCGACCGGGCCTCGTCCGTCGACAAGGTCCGCCTGCTCGGCTCCATCGCCGATCCGACCCGCCTGGCCGTGCTCGACACCGGCTGCTGGGTCGACGACATCCCGGTCGCGGCCGACCCTGGCCGCGAGATCCTGCGGTGGGTGCGCGAGCAGGCGGTCAGCGAAACCCTGCACCGACACGGGAACATCAGTGACCGGCGGCCCGGTCTGCCGAGACGCCTCGGCCCGCATGACCGCGCCTGACGACCTGCGGGCGGTCGTGGCCGCCGCCGTCTGGGCCCGCCGGCCGGTGGACGGCCGGGAGGCCCGATCGCGGCACCGGATCCTGGTGGCCCTGGCCCGGCTGCCACGACCGTTCGATCAGGAGGCCGACCTGACTCATGTGACGGGGTCGTCGTTGATTGTGGGGCCGCGGGGCGTGATCCTCCACCGCCACAAGCGGCTACATCTGTGGCTCCAGCCGGGCGGACACCTGGAGGCGGGGGAGACCCCGTGGGACGCCGCCCTCCGTGAGTCGAGCGAGGAAACGGGTTTGCAGCTGGGCTGGCCGCCCGGGCCGGAGGATGGGGCACCCGGAGCCGGCGCTCCCCGGGTTGGGGCCTCCGGCGTGCCCCCGCTGGCCCACGTCGACGTGCACGACGGCGGCCGAGGGCACACCCATCTCGACCTGCGCTACCTGCTTGCGGTACGGGGCGACGACGAGCCGGCCCCTCCCGAAGACGAGAGCCAGGACGTCCGCTGGTTCGGATGGCAGGAGGCCGCGGCGGTGGCCGACCTCGGCCTGGGCGGGTTCTTGCGGGCCAACGCACCGGTAGCGTTGGCGCCGTGACCACCACCGAACCGGGCCCGGCGATCCACGGCGTCTGCGACGAGCGCTTCACCATCATGCGGGATCTGCTCACCGCGAGCCTGGCCGCGGGCACCGACCTCGGGGCGTCAGTTGCGGTGGTACTGGACGACGAGCTGGTGGTCGACATCTGGGGGGGCTGGGCCGACACCGCCCGCAGCGTCCCCTGGGGCCGCGACACCATCACCAACGTGTGGTCGACCACCAAGACCATGACCGCCCTGTGCGCCCTGATGCTGGTCGATGCGGGGGAGCTAAATCTGGATGCGGCCGTGTCCCGCTACTGGCCGGAGTTCGGAGCCGGCGGCAAGGAGGGAAGGGTCCTCCTCCGCCATCTCCTGGGCCATACCTCCGGTCTGCCGGGCTGGTCGGAACCGATATCCCTGGAGGACCTGTACGACTGGGAAAAGGCGACCGGCCTGCTGGCCGCCCAGGAGCCCTGGTGGGAGCCGGGCACGGTGTCGGGCTATCACGCCCTGACCCAGGGTTATCTGGTCGGCGAGGTCATCCGCCGGGTGACCGGCCAGTCGGTGGGCACCTTTTTCCGGGAGCAGGTGGCCGGGCCGCTGGGCGCCGACTTCCACATCGGCCTCGAGCCGGCCGAATTCGGGCGGGTGTCCAACGTGGTGCCGCCCCCGCCGGCCGACGTCATCGGTGAGATCAGCGAGACCGCTCTGCGGGTGCTGGCCAACCCGCTGCTCGACATCGACGCCGCCTGGTCCGACCCGTGGCGCCGGGCCGAGATCCCGGCGGCCAACGGACATGGCAACGCCCGTTCGGTCGCCATCGTGCAGTCCGTCGTGGCCAACGGGGGAGAGGCGCGCCGCGTCCGGCTCTTGTCGGCGGCCGGCTGTGCCCGCATCCTGGCCGAGCAGGCCTACGGCACCGACCTGGTGTTGGGCGTGCCCATCCGTTTCGGCGTGGGTTACGGGCTGCCCTCGCCAGAGATGCCGGTCAGGACCAACCACCGGGCCTGCTTCTGGGGCGGCTTCGGCGGGTCGGTCGTCGTCAACGACCTCGACGCCCACCTGACCGTTGCCTACATGATGAACAAGATGGGCGCCGGCCTGCTCGGCGATGACCGCGGGATAGGTCTGGTGCTCGCCGCCCAGGCCGCCCTCGACGCCCCGACCTAGCAGCCCGCTTCGCCCCGGGTCGGTCGCCCCGCTCCTGCCGTTGAATCTGGGCGCGTTTGATCAACTTGGGCTCGCTTTTGGCGGTTATTCGACACAAACCGCGCCCAAAGCGCAAAACGCGCCCACCGACCTGGCGCGCCCCACCCCGACTAGACCGTCAGCGCGGGACCCCCGAAGGTGTCCACCGTGGTGAACTGGTCGACCGGCCGCCGCCGGAGACGGGTGGCCGGCGAGCCGGACGGATAGCCGAGCAGCAGGGTGCCGGCCACCGCCCAGTCGGGTGGGACGTTGAGCAGGCTGTGCACTTCGTCCTCGCTGCGGACCATCATGGTGGTGATGACCCCGCCGAGGCCGGCCTCGTGGGCCGCCAGCAGGATGCTCCAGACAAACGGGTAGATGGACGCCCCGCCGACCAGGGTGTAGCGGTCCAGGTCACGATCCACCGCCGCCAGCCCGTGCAGGTCGGCGAGGAGGACCAGCATCACCGGGACCCGGTCGAGATGCTCGGCGAATCCGCCCGGGCCGGCGCCCGCCTCCTCAGCGATCCGGGTCGAGTTGGCCAGGGCGGCCCGCTCCGCCTCGCGGTCGGTTGCCGGTGCCCACGGCACCAGACCCGCGGCCGTTACCGCCAGGTACTCGTACCAGCCCCGCAGGTACAGGTCGCGCAGACGGACGCGAATCTCCGGGTCTTTGACCAGGATGACGTGCCAGGCCTGCCGGTTACCCCCGCTCGGAGCGTAACGAGCGGTGTTGAGGATGTGATGCACGACCTCGTCCGGCACCGGACGCTCCGAGAAGTCGCGGACCGCGCCGGTCGTCCGCAGTGCCTGATCCAGGTCCATGAGCGGTCACGCTACCGGGCCGAGCCTCGCCGCTCGCCGGGAGCAGGTTCCGCGGTTCGGCCCGGGCGGGCTGAACGGGCGGGTCGGGCCGCCTGCGCCGCAGCGGGCGCCCGGCCCGGACGCGCCACCCGGCCGGCCACGATCTCTATGCCCTCGGCTCGAAGGCGGCGGGCATGCTCGGTCTCGTGGCCGGGCACCAGGCGACCGGAGGCGGTCACCACCCGCCACCACGGCAATACCGACCCTGGAAGCGGGTGAGCCAGGATCGATCCGACCGCTCGGGCGGCACCGGGAAAACCCGCTTCGGCCGCCACGTCGCCATAGGAGACGACCTCACCCGGGCGGAGACGGGTCACGACCGCCTCGATACGGGCCCGAAAATCGTCAGCCAACTCGACCCTCGACAGGGCCCGTGGCCCCGGGATCAGGTCCCCCCGAGGCCGCCCAAAGGTCGAGGATGTCCACACCCAGCTGGCGGAGAAGCTGTCGCAACACGGGGATGGACAGGCCCACTACGCCGCCGTAGTTGCCGTCGATGCTGTCGATCCACGCCGCCCCAAAGCCCTCGAGGGTGAAGGCGCCCGCGACATGCAAAGGTTCGCCGGTCGCCACGTAGGCCTCGATCTCCGCGTCACTCGGATCACCGAAGCGAATCAGCGCCGCATCGTTGGCGGACACTTCCTTTCCAGTCCCGGCATCGATCAGGCAATGCCCGGTGTGGAGCACGCCGGTGTGTCTGCGCATTCGCTGCCAGAGGGCGGTCGCGGCCGCCGCCGAACCCGGCTTGCCCTCCCCTTGCCCGTCGAACTCGAGCAGCGAGTCGCAGCCGATGACGAGGGCCGCCCCGCACGGGTCGAGTTTCGCGGCCACCGCGGCGGCTTTGCGCTGGGCCAAGACCGCCACCCGCTCGGCCACCGGGACGTGGTCCACTCCGCCCTCGTCCACGCCGCTGACCACCACCTGGGGCCGAAGCCCGGCCGCCTGCAGGACCCGCAGCCGCGGCGCCGAAGCGGAGGCGAGGATCAGCCGGCGGGTCACGGCCTGACAGGTTGACAGATCGAGCTATCGAACGTATGTTCGACCACGATGAGTACGATCGACAGCGTGGTTGACACCCGGCCCGTCGTGACCGACGCAGCCCACCGGGCCGCCGACGATGCTCGGCTGGATCCGGCGCAGCTGGCCGCGGTGCAACACGATGGCCCGGCCCTGCTCATCGTGGCCGGAGCGGGCACCGGCAAGACCCGGACCCTCGTGGCCCGCCTGGCCCGGATCGTCGAAGCCGGCGTACCTCCAGATCGGATCCTGCTCGTCACTTTCACCCGGCGGGCCGCCGACGAACTGATCCGGCGCCTCGGAGACCTGGTCGGTGCCGAGGTGGGCCGCCGGGTCCACGCGGGCACTTTTCACGCCATCGCCCACCGGCTGCTGCGCCAAAACGGCGCCCGCCTCGGACTGGCCGGCGGTTTCAGCGTGCTCGACCCCGGTGACGCGGCCGACCTGATGCAACTGGCCCGGCTGGCGGTGACCGCGGGCGAGGCGGAAGTGGCCCGCCGGCGGCTGCCGCGCAAGGACACGCTGCTCGACATCTACTCGCGGGTCGTCAACGCCCGTCAACCCCTGACCGAGGTGTTGCCGCGTGTCTTCCCCTGGGTTCAGGAGCACGAGGCGCTCATCCGCTCGATCTTCGACGAGTACACCGCCCACAAGCGCCGTCGGAGCTTGCTGGACTTCGACGACCTCCTCCTCTACTGGCGGGCGGCCGCCTGCGACGAGGTCCTCGGGCCCGTCCTCGCCGACGCCTACGACCACGTGTTTGTCGACGAATACCAGGACACCAATCTCATCCAGGGCGACGTCGTTCGGTTCTTGCGAAGCAACGGCCGAGCCCTCACGGTCGTCGGCGACGACGGTCAGGCCATCTATGCCTTCCGGGCCGCCACCGTGCGCAACATGCTCGAATTCCCCGCCCAGTTCCCGGGCGCCGCCGTCAAGACCCTGGAGCGGAACTATCGATCCACCCAGCCGATACTCGATCTCGCCAACGCCGTCCTCGCCGAGGCGGCGGAGGGCTACGCCCGGCAACTATGGACGGCGGAAGCCGGCGGTCGGAGGCCGGTCCTGGCCACCTGTCCCGACGTGGGCGCCCAGGCGGCCGCCGTGGCCGACGTCGTTCTGGAGTACCACGACACGGGCGTGAGCCTGCGGGAGCAGGCCGTGCTCTTCCGCAGCGGCCACCACAGCGACCTGCTGGAAGTGGAGCTTCGGCGCCGTCGCATCCCGTTCGTAAAATACGGGGGATTGCGGTTTCTGGAGGCCGCCCACGTCCGCGACCTGCTGGCCGCCATGCGGGTCCTGGACAATCCTCGCGACGAGCTGGCCTGGTATCGGTTGCTGCAACTGGTGGAGGGAATCGGCCCGGCTGCGGCCCGGCGCACCCTGGCGTGGCTCGGCCTCGATCAGCCCGAGTGCGATCCGCTGTCACGTTTCGTCAGCTCGGACCTCCCCGTGCCGGCCCGGGCCCGCGACGATGTCGTCTCTTTGCAGCGGGCGCTCCTCGACTGCCGACCGGACAACGTTCCGCCTCCGGTCCAGATCGACCGCCTGACCGAAGGGCTCGAGCCATTGCTGCGGCGGCGGTACGCCAACGCCGAGGTCCGCCTCCGCGATCTGGTGGCTTTGAGCCGGCTGGCATCAGGGTACGAGAGCCGAGCCCAGGCGCTCGCCGAGCTCACCCTCGACCCGCCGGCCTCAACCGGAGATCTGGCCGGACCGCCGGAGCTCGACGACGACTATCTGATCCTGTCCACCGTGCACTCCGCCAAAGGGGGCGAGTGGCGGGTCGTGCATCTGATCCACGCCGCGGACGGTATGTTCCCGTCGGACCTGGCGACCGGCGATGCCGAAGGCGTGGAGGAGGAGCGCCGTCTCTTCTACGTGGCCCTCACCCGGGCCCGGGAACACCTCCACATCTACGCCCCCCTCCGCTTCCACCACAAGGCCCGGCCGGCATGGGCCGACGCCCACAGCTACGCCCAGCGGACCCGCTTCCTGCCGCCGAGTGTCGATCGCCTTCTCGATCATCGCCCGGTCCGGGCCGTCCCCGCCGACACGGCGCTGCCCGAACCCTCGGTCGTTCTCGCCTCCGCCGTGGACCGGGTCCTGCGCGATCTGTGGTGAGGCCGACCGGGCTAGCGCAGGCCCAGGGTGACCGAGCACACCGGCCATTGCCCCCACCCGGCCTCAGCCTGCAGCCGCACCGCGGCCGTGTCCTGGGTCTGGGGTGACGCCTGGCTCGGCAATCCGGAAAAGCCCAACGTGTCCCAGGTCTGGATGCTGAACTGATAGGCCCCGTAGTAGCCGTTCCCGGTGTTCGTGGCGTAATTGTTGCTCGACTCGCACTCCCGGAGCTCCAGCCATACCCCGCCGAGCGGCGTGTAGCCGGCGGAGGAGCGCGCCGGAGCCGGCGGGGGAGCCGGCGGGGGGGTGGGGGCGCGGTGACTGGGGGCGGGCGGCGAGCTGGCGCCGCGTGCACGACCGGGGCGGGGGCCGGCGCGGCCACGATGGCACGCACCACGTTCACCAGCCCGTTGTTGACCGGGAGGCCCTGGGCGGCAACCGGCTGCGACCGGCGGCTGGCCACCTCTGCCGCCGCGGCCTGAGCGGCGGCCCGGGCCTCCGCCTGGGCGTTCGCCTGAGCGGCGGCGCGCGCCGCCGCCTGGGCCGCGGCCTCGGCGCGCTGACGAGCCGCGGCGATGGCGGCCAACTCGATCTCCTGGTTGAGCTGCTGTTGCAGCCGGTTGATCTGAGCCTGTTCGGCCTCGGCTTGGCCGAGGAGCTGCTGGCGAGCTGCGTTGGCGGCCGCCGCGGCCGCCTGACCGGCCCGCTGCTGGCTGACCAGGAGCCCTTCGGCCGAGTGGAGCTGCCGCTGCTGGGTCCGGAACTGGTCGACGTTATCGTTGACATCGCCGGTCGCCACCTGGAGGTACTCGGCCCCCACCGAGGGATCGACCGCGCCCGTGGCCGCGACCAGCGAGTTGCTGCCGGCACCGGTGTAGCTCAGGATGGCCTGCCGTCGCAGCAGTGACACGCTCCCGGACACCTGGCTCTGGAGCTGGGTGACCTGGCTCTGGTCGGCGCTGATCTGCTGGTCGAGGGTCGCTACGGTGAGGTTGGCCTGCTGGTAGGCCAGCGTTAGCCGGTGGATCTGGGCGGCCCCTGCCGCAGCCTGGCCTTCCAGGGCCGCGAGCTGGACTTTTGTCGATCCGATCTGGTCGGCCACGGCTCTTGTGGCCGGGAGCACGACGGACGCGCCGATGGTGACAACGGCGACACTAGTGCCGACCATCGTCCGCTTCACGAAACAGTGGCGTCGCGCCCCGGGCAACGCCATTGCTCGCAGGAGCTTGGCGATGTGATGCAAAACGGGAGCCGACCCTAGCCAGCTTGACACCAGGTCGACAACCCCCAGTCACCAAAAACCTCGTAGAGTGGTCAAGCACGCCCGTAGCGCGGCCGTCGAGGGAAGATTTGGAGGCGGCCGAGCCGGGTCCTACGGTGGTTCCTCCATGGGTAGCCAACGAGCCGACCGGACCGACCTGGTCCCGCGGATGCGCGGCTTCGGTACCACCGTCTTCGCCGAGATGTCCGCCCTGGCCGAGCTGACCGGGGCCATCAACCTGGGCCAGGGCTTCCCGGACCAGGACGGTCCCGACGAAGTGGCCGAGGCGGCCGTCGCCGCCATCCGGGCCGGGCGCAACCAGTACCCGCCGGGGCCGGGCATCCTGGAGCTCCGCCGGGCCATCGCCCGGCACCAGCAGCGGTTCTACGGTCTGGAATACAGCCCCGACGACCAGGTACTGGTCACCGCCGGCGCCACCGAGGCCATCACCGCCGCGGTACTGGCCTTCTGTGATGCCGGAGACGAGGTGGTGGTCTTCGAGCCCTTCTACGACTCCTACGGGGCCGCCATCGCCCTGGCGGGGGCTCGCCGGCGGGTGGTCCCGCTCGAGCCGCCGGGGTGGACCTTTGATCCGGAGCGGCTGGCGGCCGCAGTCACGCCGGCGACCCGCCTCATCCTGCTCAACTCGCCTCACAACCCGACCGGCAAGGTCTTCACCCGGTCGGAGCTCGAGGCGGTCGCGGAAATCTGCCGCCGTCACGACCTGCTGGCGGTGACCGACGAGGTGTACGAGCACCTGATCTTCGAAGGCCGGCACGTCCCGCTCTGCACCCTGGAGGGGATGGGCGAGCGGACGGTGACGGTGTCGAGTGCGGGGAAGACGTTCTCGTTTACCGGCTGGAAGGTCGGTTGGGCCTGTGGACCGGCGCGGCTGGTCACCGCGGTGCGGACCGTCAAGCAGTTCCTCACCTATGTCAACGGGGCCCCGTTCCAGCCGGCGGTCGCAGTCGGTCTCGATCTCCCCGACGCCTACTTCACGGGCGCGGCGGCGGCGCTGCGCCAGGGACGCGACCGGCTCTGCCACGGTTTGGCCGATGCCGGCTTCGAGGTGTTCCAGCCGAACGCCACCTATTTCACCGTGGTCGGCGTGGAGGGGCTGGGCGCAACCGACGGAGTGGCGTTTTGCCGGGATCTGCCGCACCGCTGTGGAGTCGTCGGGGTTCCCGCAGCGGCGTTCTACGACGACCCCCTGGAGCCCCGGCCGCTGGTGCGCTTCGCCTTCTGCAAACAGCCAGGCGTCCTGGACGAGGCCGTTCGCCGCCTCGCCCGGCTGGGCCCCGGCTAGCGCCGGGCCCGCTCAGCCCGACACCCAGGCCTCGGGTTTATCGACCAGCTCAGCGACGTGGTCGGGGAGCGGACCCTGCACCAGGTCGGCCAGGCTCACTTCCTCGAGCACGTGTCGCAGGCTGACCCGCAGCGCCAACCAGACGTCCGAGAGGGCGACCGCCGACCCGTCGTAGCGCACCGACTCGGGGCGCTCACCCCGCACGGCTGCCAGCGGGCCGTCAACGGCGCGCAAGACGTCGGCCAGGCTGATGGCCGTCGCCGGACGAGCGAGACGGTACCCCCCTTCCGCGCCCCGCTGACTCAGCACCAGGCTCCGTTGGCGAAGCTGGAGCAGGATGTTCTGGAGGAAACGGGTCGGGATATCCTGGGCCGCGGCGATGTCGGCGACCGTCAATGGCCCGCCCCCCGCGTAGGCCAACTCGGCCAGGGCTCGCACCGCGTACTCGGCCCGAGCAGAGATCTCCACGCCGCGAGTATGGCTCGCCGGTCTCAGTCGCAACCGGACGCCCGGCGGAGGCGGAAAGCCGACGGGTCGGTGGAGGGAGCAGGCGACCGGGCGGCCAACGCCGGGCTACCCTGACGGCCGCAGCCAGATCGAGCGCCGACAGGAGACGCCAGTGACGCAGCAGTTCGGTGATGTGAGCGTGGAGATCGGCGACGATTTCGTGGCCCTGGTCGAGATTCATCGGCCGCCCAGCAACTTCTTCGACGTCAGATTGATCCGCAGCCTGGCCGAGGCCTATACGACCCTTGATGGCGACCCATCCTGCCGGGTCATTGTCCTGGCCTCGGAAGGCAAGCACTTCTGCGCCGGGGCGGATTTCAGCGGTCAGAGCCAGGCCGAGGCCCTCCCGCAGGAGGGGGCGAACAGCCTCTACCGGGAGGCCGTGCGGCTGTTCTACGCCGAGAAGCCGGTCGTAGCCGTGGTACAGGGCGCCGCGGTCGGGGGCGGCTTGGGGCTGGCCTGCTCCGCCGACTTCCGGGTGGCGGCGCCGGAAGCCCGCTTCTCGGCCAACTTCGCCCAGCTCGGCTTCCACCACGGATTCGGGCTGACGGTGACGCTCCCGCTGATCACCGGTCACCAGCACGCCCTGGAGCTTCTCTATCTGGGGCGGCGGATTTCCGGCGATGAGGCATACCGCATCGGACTCTGCGACCGGCTGGCGCCCCTGGCCGAGGTCCGGGACCGCGGCAGGGAGCTGGCGGCAGAGATCGCCACCTCGGGGCCGCTGGCCATTCGCTCGATCCGCCAGACCATGCGTGGTCACCTGGGCGAAGCGGTAGCCGCCGCCACCGACCGCGAGGACGCCGAGCAGGTTCGCCTGCGGACCACCAGCGACTTCGCCGAAGGGATCCGGGCCATGGCCGAGCGGCGGTCGCCCCGGTTTACCGCCGAGTAGACGCCCGAGAATCCCTCTCAGTGGATGCGGTGGTAGGCGTACATCCCGCCGAGGACGATGCTTACGGCCAGCAGCGCACCCATGATCAGGGCGATGATGAGATCAGCCTTGCGCGTCACTAGCCCGTAGATGCCAAGCAACTGGGCGGCCACAAGGCAGGCCCCGGCCGTGTACAGGGCGGCGTCAGCCATCCGGGCGAGGGTAGTCCCACGGCCCGCCCGGTCGGTGGTCGCCTCTCGGGCCCGCCCGGCCGACGGATGCCCTCCGCCCGATCGGTAGCAGCCCGCCCCGGGCCCGGCCGACGGACCGCTCCGCCCGGTCGGTAGCAGCCCCCGCCCGCCCCGGGCCCGGCCGACGGACCGCTCCGCCCGGTCGGTGGCAGCCCCGCCCGCCCCGGGGCCGGTGCACCCCTCCCGCCCCTCCCGCCCGCTGGCCGGCGACTCCAGCCCGCTCACCGCGACTTCGGAGTGACCGGATTTACCTCGGAGCGCCCGTCCCGTCGCACGTCACTTCGCGCTCGGCCTACCGTGCTACTGATCGGTCTCACTCGTCCGTGCCGGCGGCAGCCACAAGCCGGTGAGGTCGTGGTGGGCGGCCGCCTCGGCGGCCATCCACTCCCGCCGGCCGGCCCGGGCTGCCGACGAGGAGACGCCGTCGAAATCGGCGCCGATGGCCACCAGCCGGGCCTCAGCCGGCAGTTCGGGCAGCGGCTCGGGTGGCCGGGCCACGATCAGGATCCGCGGCAGCCCGGCGACCGCTTCGTCGCGGGCCGCCACCGAGCCGCCGTACCACGCCGGATCGACGATCTGCAGCCATTTGTCAACCCCTACGACAACCGCGTCATACCCGGCCGCCATCTCCGAGATGAGCTGGCGTTCGGTGACCCGCACCCCGAGCCACGGCCGGGTGGCGGCGATCGCCTCGAGTATGGCAACGCGGGTCTCAAACGACGGCCCGGTCGGGTCTTTGCCCAAAGGCACCGTCGACACCACCAGGTCCAGGTGGTCGAGGGACCCCTGGTCGTGGGCGGCCTCGGCGATGGCGAGATGAGCGATCGTCGGAGGGTTGAACGTGCCGGGGTAGGCGCCCACGATCACCGCTCAGCCCCCGCCGTCAGTACCGGTACGAGTCGGACTTGTAGGGGCCGCCGAGGTCGACGCCGAGATACGCGGCCTGCCGGTCGGACATCTGGGACAGCCTCACGCCGAGCTTGTCGAGATGCAGGCGCGCCACCTTCTCGTCGAGATAGCGGGGGAGGACGTAGACCCCGATCGGATAGGCCTCGGTCCGGGTGAACAGCTCGATCTGGGCCAGCACCTGGTTGGTGAAGCTTGATGACATCACGAAACTCGGGTGGCCGGTGGCGCACCCGAGATTGACCAGCCGGCCTTCGGCCAGGATGATCACGGAATGGCCGTCGGGAAAGTCCCAGGCGTCGACCTGAGGCTTGATGTTGGTCTTCTTGATGCCGGGAAGGCGGGCCAGGCCGGCCATATCGATTTCGTTGTCGAAGTGACCGATGTTGCAGACGATGGCGTTGTGCTTCATCCGGGCCATGTCGGCGGCACTCACGATGTCGCGGTTTCCGGTAGCGGTGACGAAGATATCGGCGGTCTCGACCACGTCATCCAGGGTCAGAACCTGGTAACCCTCCATGGCTGCCTGCAAGGCGCAGATCGGGTCGATCTCGGCGATGATCACCCGGGCTCCCTGGCCGCGCAACGACTGGGCGCATCCCTTGCCGACGTCCCCGAAGCCGAACACCATGGCCACCTTGCCGGCGATCATCACGTCGGTGGCCCGGAAGATGCCGTCGATCAGCGAGTGCCGGCAGCCGTAGAGGTTGTCGAATTTGGACTTGGTCACCGAGTCGTTGACGTTGATGGCCGGGAACAGAAGGTGTCCCGCCTCGTGGCGCTGGTAGAGACGGTGCACGCCGGTCGTGGTCTCTTCGGTGACGCCCTTGATGCCGCGGGCGATGCCGGTCCACAGCTGGCGATCCTCCCGAAGCGTGCGGCCGAGGGTGGCCAGGATCATCCCGTACTCGTCAGAGTCCTCTGAGCCAAGCTCGGGGACCTTTCCGTCGCGCTCGCACTCGGCGCCGAGGTGGACCAGCAGAGTGGCATCGCCGCCGTCATCGAGGATCATGTTGGGGCCCCCACCGTCCGGCCACCGCAGGGCGGCCTCGGTGGACCACCAGTACTCCTCGAGGGTCTCCCCCTTCCAGGCGTAGACGGGAATTCCGGCCGCCGCGATGGCCGCGGCCGCGTGGTCCTGGGTGGAGAAGATGTTGCAGGAGGCCCAGCGCACCTCGGCGCCCAGATGGACCAGCGTCTCGATCAGGACCGCGGTCTGCACCGTCATGTGCAACGACCCGCTGATGCGGGCACCCGCCAGCGGTTTGGTGTCGCCGTACTCGGCCCGGAGGGACATGAGCCCCGGCATCTCGACCTGGGCCAGGTCGATCTCGCGCCGACCGAAATCGGCCAGCGAGATGTCGGCCACGCGGTACGGCGGTAGGGAGTGCCGGAGTCCGGACTCGGCGATTTGGGCGGTGCTTTCAGGCATGGGATCTCCTCAGGTCCAGAAGGGGTAGTTGCTGGGTCGCGACGCGACAAACCTCGCGACAGCCGAGCGCCGCACGGCCGCCACTGGCGCCCACCAGGCCGGGATCGTCAGACCCTTCCCTTCTGGTCAGCCCGGAGTGCTTTCATTATAGGTGCCCCTCGGTCCCCCGCCGGTGCAAGTCGCGGCCTCATGGCGGTCGAGGCATCGGTCTCGTTCCGCCCCCGGGCGCGGTGGCCCGTCCGGATTGTCGCAGCCGTGCGGTACCGTCCCGCGAGTGACGCAGACCGATGCCGTGCCCGACCGGATCCTCACCATCACCGCCCACCCCGACGACGTCGACTTCGGGGCGGCCGGCTCCGTGGCCGCCTGGACCGCCGCGGGGGCCGTGGTGACCTATTGCCTCGTGACCGACGGTGACGCCGGCGGGTTCGACCCGCTCGTTCCCCGCACCGAGATCCCGGCTATTCGCCGGGCCGAGCAGACGATGGCAGCCGCCGAGGTCGGGGTCAAGGACCTGATCTGGCTGGGCTACCCCGATGGCCGGGTCGAGGCCTCGCTCTCCCTGCGCCGGGACCTGGCCCGGGTGATCCGCCAGGTCCGCCCCGACCGGGTCGTCTGCCCGAGCCCCGAGCGGTCCTGGGAACGGCTCTTTGCCAGCCACCCCGACCACCTGGCGACCGGTGAGGCGACGATCTGCGCCATCTACCCTGACGCCCGCAACCCGTTCGCTTTTCCCGAGCTGGCCAGAGAGGGCCTCGACCCCCACGCGGTGGCAGAGGTCTGGGTCATGGCGGCGCCCGGACCCAACGCCTACGTGGATGTGACCGACACCTTCGACGCCAAGCTGGCCGCCCTGCGCTCCCACACCAGCCAGGAAATCGATCGGAATGGCCAGCTCGAAACCTGGATCCGGGGTTGGCTGGAGCGAAATGCGGCCGATGCCGGCTGGGGGCCGGGCCGGCTGGCCGAGTCGTTCCGCCGGATCGAGACCGCCTGAGCGCCCAACCCGCTCGCCCGGCACCTCCCCGCCCTCCCGCCCTGTCCGCCTCCCCGCACTCCCGCCTCCCCGCGATCCCGCGCCGGCTCGCGCCGCCAGCCGGTGCCAGGTCAGCCCGGGACGGGCCGGCAGCCCGAGGCGCAAGGGCAGGCGACCGGCCCCAGATCGCCCAGCACCGCCGGCGGTCGCCGCCCGTCGGCCTCCTCGACCAGGTCGCAGATCATGGAGACGAACCTCGGGTCGGTCCCGGGCGTGGCCGTCCGGACGAGACGGATGCCTCGCTCGAGGGCGTCGCCGGCCGCCCTCCGATCGAGGTCGTAGACGACCTCCATATGGTCCGACACGAACCCGATCGGAACCACGATCACGGCGGGAGGGGCCGGGTCGAGGGCGCGGATATGGCCGTTGATGTCGGGACCGGTCCAGGGCTGCTGCGGCGGCCCGGACCGGCTCTGGTACACGAGGGACCACTGTCCTCGGGGCAGCCCGGCTCGCCCGGCGACCAGGCCCGCCGTGGCGGCCAGCTGCTCCTCGTACGCACAGGTGGCCGCCATCGCCGCCGGGATGCTGTGGGCGCTCATCAGGACCGGGGCGTCGGGCCCAACCGAGGCCCGCCCGACCCGGAGGCCGTCGGCGAGCGGTTGGACAAATCCCGGGTGATTGAAATATGGCCGCAGCTTGACCAGCTCGGGTGCGCCCGGACCGGCCGCGTCACGAGCCCGGGCCAGATCCTCCACGTACTGCCGGCACCCGCTGTACGACGAGTAGGCCGAGGTGACGAAGGCCGCGGCGCGCCGGATCCCGTCGGCCGCCATGGCCCGCACCACGTCAGGCAGATACGGGTGCCAGTTACGGTTGCCCCAATAGACGGGCAGGTTGTGGTGGCGCTCGGCGAGGGCCTGGGTGAGCGCCGTCACCAGCGCCCGGTTCTGCTCGTTGATCGGGCTTATGCCCCCGAACTCCAGATAGTGGGCGGCCACCTGTTGCATCCGTTCGGGGGGGACCGGCCTGCCGCGCAGCACGTTCTTGAGGAACGGCATCACCTCGTCGACTCCCTCCGGCCCCCCAAACGACACGACCAGCACGGCGTCGAATCCCACTCCGGCAGCGTAAGGAGTTCGAGTCGCCAACCGGGTGGACGCCGCCACGCCGGGCCGCCCGGGGTCAACCCTCGAGCCAGACGGACCGATCCTGCACTCCCCAGTTGGCGCACTGCGCATAGCTCGGCGCCCAGATATCCAGGTGCCGGCCCTTGATGGCGCCTCCGGTGTCGAGGGCGATCCGGTGGCCGGCACCCTGCACATACATATGGCTGCCGAGCGGGATGACCGAGGGGTCGACGGCAACCGCCGCCGGGCCCACGGGAGCGCCGGAGGCGGTGATGCCACTCAGGTCGTAGCAGGTCACCATGAAGGTGCCGAGCGGCGTCCCTGCTGTTCCGGAAGGGGCCGCCGGGCGAACGATCCGCCTCGCTGATGGCCGGACCGGAGGCGCCGCCACCGAGGGCGCCGGGTGAACCGCAACCCTGACCCGGGAGGGGGAGTGGGCCGCCGCAGTTCTCACCCGACTCTGACCGCGCCAACGAGGGAGGAAAGCGCTCGAGAGCCAGTAACCGTGCGGGGCCGACCCACCGTGGCCCCGGCGGGCGGACGGGACCGCAGGTGCCGCCGCGGCCGCCGCCCGGCCCGGGTTGGAGCGCGCGGTCAGCCCCTCGTCCGGCCGTTGTGGCCCGGGACGGGGCGCCGGGAATCAAGGCCGCCGCGACGGCCGCGCTGGCCAGCACGACGAAGAGCAGCGGGATCAAGGCCCGAATCGGACCGGGCCGGCGTCGCCGGCGGCGCGGGTGGGCGGCCCGGCGGTCGTGGGGCAGCGCGGTACTCGGAGGTGTGGTCACAGCAGGGAAAACCCTTTCGTCAGCGCGCCAGCCGCACAGCTCCGCACGGACGGGTGACGAGAGAGGAGAGTTGGCGGGCGCAGGCCTCCGCGGGAAAGGGAAAGGCGGAGGAGGCTTACGGCACCCTGCCGGCGGTCTCAACGACGGTCACCCGGGCACCTTGTCTGGTCTCGGTGAACAACGCTAACCGATGAGCGAGCAACCCATCGAGCGCCCAACGTGATATCCGTCACAAGTCCGGGCCGGGGGCCGCGCCCCCCGGTCCTGATGCGGGCTCAGCCGGCAGCTGGTGTCGCCGGGCCGCCGCGACCCGGGTTGGGCCCGGGGTTCAGGCGAACGGCCGGGCCCTATCCGGGTTGAACCCGGGATCAGGCGAAAGGCCGGCCGCCGTCACGAGCCGGACGATCAGGCCTCGGACAGGAGCACTCCCGGATTGAGCAATCCGTCCGGGTCGAGCGCCAACTTGAGCGCTCGCATGGTGGCCAGCTCGGCGTCGGTGCGAGACAGGCCGAGCCACGGCACTTTGGCCCGGCCGATGCCGTGCTCGGCGCTGATGGAGCCGTTCATCTGGGCGACGAGGTGCAGCACGGCGTCATCCACCGCGTCGTCGTCAGGAGGAGGCCCGATCACGTTGACGTGCAGGTTGCCGTCGCCCACATGGCCGAAGAGGATCAGGGTCGAGCCCGGGGCCGTCCGGGCGACGACTGCTCGCACCGCGGCCTCGAACTCGGCGAGGCGGGTGAGTGGGACGGTCACGTCGAGTTTGTGGGGGACGCCGAGGGCGGAGATGGCTTCGGTGTGTCGTTCCCGGTAGGCCCACAGCCGGGCCCGGCCGCCCGCGTCGGAAGCCACCGCGGTGGCCGACTCGGGCAGATCCAGGTCGCCCAGGACCTCGAACAGCTCGTCGCTCGGATCCGACCGAGCCGCGCACTCGACGACCAGGTAGGCCGGCCAGGGCTCCGGCAGCGGGGCCGGCAACCCGCCATGGGCCCGGACCAGCTGCAGGCCGTCGTCGTAGAACAACTCCACCGCGGACAGGCCCTCGACCTGCCCTCGCAGCCGGGCGAAGGCCTCCAGCGCACTTGCAGTGCCCGGCAAACCCAGCAGCGCTACCACCTTCTCGGGTTGGGCGGTGGTGAGGCGCAGGCGGGCCGCGGTGACGATCCCGAGCGTGCCCTCGGCCCCAACCAGCAGCTGTGAGAGGTCGTACCCGGTGTTGTCCTTGACCAGCCCGCTCAAGCGGGACACGACCCGGCCGTCGGCCAGCACGGCTTCGAGGCCGAGGACCTGGGCGCGCATGGAGCCGTATCGCAGCACGTGGAGTCCGCCGGCGTTGGTGGCCACCATGCCGCCGACGGTTGCCGTGTCGCGTGCCGCCAGATCGACCGGAAAAGAGAAGCCCGCCTCTTCGGCGGCGGCCTGGAGGCGAGCGAGCGGGACGCCGGCCCCGGCGGTCACCTGGGCCGCCACGCGGTCGATCGGGCCCAGGCCATCAAGGCGGACGGTGCTCACGACCACGGGGACCCGGTGACCGTCGATCTCGGACGGTAGAGCGGGCGGGACGGCGCCGCCGACCAGGCCGGTGTTCCCGCCCTGGACCACCATGCTGACCTGGCGGGACGCGCAGGTCCGCACCACCGCGGCCACCTCGTCGGTCGACCCGGGGCGCACGACCAGGCGCGACGGCCCGCCGAACCGTCGGGTCCAGTCCGTCTCGAATGGCGCTCGCAGCTCCGGGTCGGTCAGGACGTTGGTCGGTCCCACGATGACCGCCAGGGCCGCGGCGAGCCCGGCGCCAGGCCCGGGCTCCGGACGCTGGTCCTCGGGGCTGACGGGCGCAGACCGGGCGGGCATGTCCCCATCCTTGTCGACATCAACCCTGGTCGACATCAACCCTCGTGGACGGGAACGCGGGGCCCCGCTCGGAGCGACGGACCGCTCTTTTCCCTAGCATGGCTCGAACATCCCGAGGAGGTGCCACTTGCCGACCGACAACGAATCCGACCCGGCCCGGGTAACCGTCAGCATTGAGTCCGGCGTTGCCGACGTTCGCCTCAATCGGCCCGAGAAGCTCAACGCCCTCGACCCGGGCATGTTCGAGGCGCTCGTCGAGGCGGCCGAGCGGGTCGGCGCTGACCCGTCGGTGCGGGCCGTCGTGCTCTCCGGCGAAGGTCGCGGGTTCTGTGCCGGGCTGGACTTTTCCTCCTTCCAGGCTATGGCCGGTTCGGAGTCCCGGCCGGAGCCGGCGGCGGCCCGCCCGCTCAGCCGTCCGGATGGCAACGTCGCCAACCGTGGTCAGATGGTCGCCTACGCCTGGACCGAGATGGCCGTCCCGGTCATCGCCGCCGTCCACGGGGTGGCCCTGGGCGGCGGTTTGCAGATCGCCCTCGGCGCCGACATCCGAATCGTGGCGCCCGACGCCCGCCTGTCGGTGCTGGAGATCCGCTGGGGGCTCAGCCCGGATATGACCGGCACCCACATGCTGCCGCGCCTGGTGGGGCTCGACGTGGCCAAGGAGCTGACCTGGACGGGACGGATGGTCTCCGGCGAGGAGGCCGTCAGCCTGGGTCTCGCCACCAGGGTCAGCGACGATCCCCGCCGAGACGCCCTGGCGCTGGCGGCGGAGCTGGCCGCCGCCAATCCGTACGCCATCCGGGGGACCAAGCGGCTCCTCAACCAGTCCACTCTGGTGAGCCAGGAACAGCAGTTCCGCGACGAAGCCGCCACCATTGGCTCGTTGATCGGCACCCCGAATCAGGTCGAGGCGGTCACCGCGTACTTCGAGAAGCGGGCGCCGGTGTTCGCCGATCCGACTTGATTTAGCCGTCTGAAGCAAACAGAGGACCAATGCCCCGTAATCTGGACATGTGACCGACGCACCCGAAGCCCCCTGCCAGCTGGATCCGACCGAAGTCGCCGTCGCCGCGTTCCGGCGTCAGCTCGAAGGCCAGGTATCGGTTTCGGCATCGGTCGTCCAGGACGGTCTCCTCGACCTGTGGGGACTGCTGCCCGACGGCGAAAGCCGCGCCCAGGTGGAGCGCTGGCTGACCGAGACCCTCGAGCGCAACCTCTACCAGGTGTCGGACATCGACGCCCGCCTGGCCAGCGTTCTGCCCCAAGACTGACCGAGCCCGGCCGGCGGCCGGGTTGGACCGCTCCCGCGGGCCCGCCGCCACGGCCGCCACATCTGCAGCGTCACCGTGCCGGGGATCGGGCCCGGCAGGTCCATCGCCCTTCGATGACCTCCAGGACCAGGGCCAACCCGAACGTCTCCGTCAGGGTCTCGGCGCTGAGGGTCGCAGCCAGTGGGCCGGCCACCACCACCCGGCCCTCCCGGAGCAGCAGGACATGGGTGAAGCCGATCGGGATCTCCTCGACGTGGTGGGTGATCATCACCGTGGGCGGCGCGGCCGGATCGAGGGCCAGCCGGCTCAAGGTGGCCACCAGCCGCTCCCGGCCTCCGACGTCGAGCCCGGCGGCGGGCTCATCCAGCAACAACAGGGCCGGGTCGCTCATGAGGGCCCGGGCCAGGAGGACGTGCTGCCGTTCACCGTCGGACAGCACACCGAAGGGCCGGTCCGCGATGGACTCGAAGCCCGCCGCCGCGAGCAGGTCTCGAGCCCGGTCCCACTCGGCCTCGCCGTAGTGGTGCCACCAGGGTTCCAGGGCCCCGTGCAGAGCGGAAACGACCACATCGGTAGCGGTAATCGTGGGGACGAGCTTCTTGGCTACGGCGGTAGATACCAGGCCGATGTGCTCGCGCAGCCGACGGACGTCGACCTGGCCGAGCCGCCGGCCCAGGATGTCGACGGTGCCCCGGGTGGGGTGAAGGTAGCCGGAGGCCAGCTCGAAGAGGGTGGTCTTGCCGGAGCCGTTGGGTCCGAGCACGATCCAGCGTTCACCCGGCTGGACCTGCCAGTCGACCCCCCGGAGGACCGGAGTGGTGAGGCGGTCCAGGTCTACGGCGGCGAAGCCCAGGGGAAGTGAGGAGCGGTCGATCATGTCGGCGGGCACGGTAGCGGCGGCGGCCGCGGATCGGCGACAGGTTCCGGGCCGGCGAAGGCCGGAAGGGGGCCTTTCATCGGTGGTGAGAAGGCCGGGCGGCGCCCAGCTCCGCCCGTTGGGTCCGTTGGGTCCGTTGGGTGCGTTGGGCGCGTGTGGTGCTTTGGGCGCGCTTTTGGCTCTATTTCGACGCTTAGCGCGCCCAAAGTTACCAAGCGCGCCCACTTTGCCCGCGCTCAGGTCCGGCGGCACCGGGCCCTCCACCGCCACCCCCGACCCGCGATACCGGCGCGGCCGCCGCGCCGGGATCTCTAGGATCACCCAATGGCCCCTCCTCGCGTTGCCATCGGGCCCAACGCCTCGTCTTTCGCCAAGGACGCGGTGAGAGCCGGAGGCGGCCTGCCGGTCAAGCTCGGCGAACAAGCCGACGCCGTGGTCTGGCTCTCCGCCCACGACACTGACGGCCTGGACGCCGTGCTCGAGGATCAGCCCAGCCTCCGCTGGGTCCAGCTGCCGTTCGCGGGCGTGGAGAACGCCGTGGCCGCCGGCGTCATCGTCGCCGGGGTCCCCGGGCGGGTGTGGACCTCGGCCAAGGGCCTGTACGCCCGCCCGGTCGCCGAGCACGCCCTGACCCTCGCGCTGGCCGGGTTGCGGATCCTGCCCGAGCGTATCCGGGCCCAGTCGTGGGGCACGCCGGCCGGCACCTCGCTCTACGGCGCCCCGGTCACCATCCTCGGCGGGGGCGGCATCACCGACGAGCTGCTGCGCCTGCTAGCCCCCTTCGGCGTGGAGGCGACGGTGGTCCGCCGCCAGGCCGAGCCGGTCCCGGGCGCGGCCCGCACCGTCACCACTCCCGAGCTCGACGGGGTCCTGCCCGGGGCCCTGGTGGTGTTCCTGGCCCTGGCCCTGACCCGGGAGACCGAGCGGATCATCGGCGCCGCCCAGCTCGAAGCCATGGATGAGCGGGCCTGGCTGATCAACGTGGCCCGCGGCGGGCACGTCGATACCGCTGCGCTGGTGGCCGCCCTGCGGGCCGGTTCGATCGCCGGCGCCGGCGTGGACGTGACCGAGCCGGAGCCGCTTCCGGACGGACACCCCCTCTGGTCCCTGCACAACTGCATCATCACCCCGCACACCGCCGACACCTGGGAGATGAGAATGCCCCTGCTGGCCGGCCGGATCCGGGCCAACGTGGCCCACTTTGCCGCCGGCGAGCCGCTCGAGGGCGTGGTCGACCCCGAGGCCGGCTACTGAACTGGCGAGCAGGTCTGCCGTCGCTGCGGCCGGCTCTACGGCTGGGCGGACCAGCGGTGGCGGTGCGGTTGCGGCGGCCTGTTCGACCTGCAGGGGCCGGCCGCCGGCCCGCTCGTCCGGGCCGGGCCGTGGTCCCTCTGGCGCTATCGATCGGTTCTGCCCACCGGCGGATCATGGGAAAGGGTCAGCCTGGGTGAGGGTATGACCCCGCTGGTCCCGGCTCGACCGGGGCTGTGGTGCAAGCTGGAATACGTTTCGCCGACCCGGTCCTTCAAGGACAGGGGCGCGGTGGTGATGATCAGCGGTGCCGCCGATCGGGGGGTGGGGCGGGTCGTGGCCGACAGCAGTGGAAACGCCGGAACGGCGGTGGCGGCGTACGCCGGGCGGGCCGGTATGGAAGCCGAGGTGTTCGTCCCCGAGGCCACCCCGGCGGCCCGGGTGGCCGCCATCGAGGGGTTCGGCGCCCGGGTTGTTCTGGTGCCGGGCGATCGGGCTGCGGCCGCAGGCGCCGCCCGCGCCGCGGTGGAACGGACGGGAGCCTGGTATGCCAGCCACGTCTACCGGCCCGCCTTCGTGCATGGCGTCAAGACGCTGGCCTACGAGCTGTGGGAACAGCTCGGAGAGCCGCCCGGTCGGGTCGTCGTTCCGGCCGGAAACGGCACCCTCATCCTCGGGCTCTGGCTGGGCTTTCGTGAGCTGGCCGCCCGTGGCCAGGTGGCCCGTCTGCCCGCCATCGTCGCCGTGCAGGCCGAACGCTGCGCCCCTCTGGCCGGCCGCCGCCCGGCCGGTCCGACGGCCGCCACCGGCATTGCGATCGCCTGTCCGCCCCGCGGCGGGGAGGCCCGGGCCGCCGTCGTCGCCAGCCGGGGCGCCGTCCTCACCGTCTCCGAGGAGGAGCTGGAGTCGGCTCGCCGCGACCTGGCGGGGATGGGCATGCGGGTTGAACCAACCGCCGCAGCAGCCTGGGCGGCCGCCCGGCCCGCCGATCGGCGGGAGCAGCCGACGGTCGTCGTCCTGAGTGGAGCCGGCGGCTAAGGATCCAGGCTCGCGGCGTCCAGGCAGGCGGTGGCGATCTCCCACGGCCGCAGCCCGAAGGAACCGGTGAAGCGGCGGAGTGGCCGGCCCCGGAGGTCGACCAGCCAGCCCGAGTGCCCCGGTATCTCCACCGTCGCCGGGCCGTCCTCCGGATTGAACACCCGCACCTCGATGGCCCCGTCGTCGGCCCGGCGATACAGAGCCGACACCTCGGCGCCGCGGACGACCAGCCGGCTGCCCGACCGCGGCAACAGACCCGTCCCGCTCGCAGCCACGACTCGCGGCACCAGCCACGCCGCGTCGGCCAACCGCCAGGGGTTCACGGCACCAACCGTGACCGCGTAACGGAGCTGGTGCGGGCCGACCAGCTGGGCCGCTTCCAGCACGTCGTCCGGACCGGCCGGGTTGGGCCGGGCGGAGGGAGCCGGCCGGGACAGCACCCCGGTGGCCCGCAGCAGGGTCAGGGCCAGGGCGGCCCCATCGTCGACCAGCTCGTGTTCCAGCAAACCCTCGTGGGTGAGCGTCAGCCCGCCGGCGCGGACAAAACGACGGGCCGGGTAGGTCCCCAGCGGCGGCTCATGGGGCCCACCGGTGGCCGCCCCCCGGCTCACGGTGGCGAACGCGCACTCGGCCACCGTGTGATCGGCCCGGTGGGGGAGGGGAAACCAGGCCCGCAGGCGGTGATCCCGGCTCGGGTTGTCGAAACCGACCGAGACCCGGACGAACTCCTCGCCCGTGTGCAGCTGGACTTCGGTCACGATCACGACCGGCCGTCGGCCCTCCCGCCGGCTGTCGACCACCTCCGCCGGCCAGGTGAAGTGCTGGGTCATCCGCACGGTGGCCCGCACCGGTCCGCGCTCGATCGACTCGAGCTCGACCCGGTCGGGATGTTGCACCACCGAGTCATGGCGAGGCGGGGAGTGGTTGTAGGTGTCCCCCTCTTCGCCGTCATCGACCAAGCGGCCGAGGCCCGCCGCGCCGTTGATCGAGAAGGTTCCGGCGTCGGGATCGACGTCGACCCGCAGGAGCGAGTTCTCCAGCCAGGACCGGCCGCCGTGTACGGCTTCGGTGCCCAGGGCCGCCGGCCGGAAGGCCGCCCACCCGAAGCCGGGCACCCCCGTGCACCGGGCCGCGACCCGTTGGGCCGGTTGGCGCTCGACGCGAATGCGCAGCGGGTCGTGGCGGTGAGCTCCCGCCTGGGCCCAGGCCTCGGCCATCACCGATGCCATCCGGGGGAGGCTCGCCGGCTGGCGTCGGCGACGATGACCACCTCCAGGCTCGGCGCGTCACCCTCCTCGATTCTGGCGTCGACACCGTGCCCGTCTGCCAGCCAGCCCGAGGCGCGCAGCTCTCCGAGGAGGCGGCCGAAGTCGGCCCCGGTGCCCGAGCGCTCCTCGACGCCCGCCGGGATGTGATCCAGCAGCTGGGTGTCCGGCACCGGATCGGAGCCCGGCAGCACCACTTCGACGGTGGCGTCGGCGGGCGCGGCCGCGGGGTTGATCACCACCGGTCCGGCCGTGTCGGTGGCGAGTTCGGCCACAGCCAGGGCCTGGGCGATCACCTCGTCGGCCAGGGCGGTCGCCACGTCGTAGCGGTGGCGCACGGCCCGGCCGACGGCGTCGGCGGAGCACCCGCAGACCGAGTCATGGGCGGCGTTGCGAACCACGGCCAGCCAGGCTTCGGCGAGAAGGTCGGCCGGCCACACCTTCTGCGGCAACCACAGGGCGGCCAGTGGCTCGGCCCACCGCTCGAGCTGCCGCTCGGCCCGGGCCGCGGCCACCTTGAGATCCACCCGATTGGAGAGAACGCCCATGAGGAGATTGGCCCGGGCCGCGCTCCGGAGCTCGCCGCTCCATCGAGGCAACCGGGCGGCCGGCGCGGTAGCCAGGTACCCGGCCAGTGACACCTGCTGGAAGTCGAAGTGCTCCTGGAGCCGGTTGGCCGCCGCCAGCAGACCCGGGAGGTGCGGCTGCGGGCGCTGGTGATCGGCCCCGTTCATCAACAGGATGGGGGTGGAATCATCGCCGAGGAGGGGCCGCAACTCGTCCTCGTGGGCGGCCAGGCGGCGGATCAGGGCCTCCGGGTCGGCGGGCAGATAGGCGCCGTTGGCGTAGCCAACCGGCAGGTACTCGGCCCGAACCGTGCTGCCGTCCGGTGCCGCCCACCGGAAGGCCGTCCGGTCGACCGTGGCCGGAACGCCCCGCCACACCACGGCGTGTTCGAAACCGGCCAGCCGCAGCAGCTGGGGCATCTGGCCGGCGTGACCGAACATGTCGGGCAGGTAGCCCACCGGCATCGCCCCGCCAAAGCTGGCGGCCCGGCGCAGGCCGAGCTGGAGGTTGCGGACGATGGTTTCGGCCGACACACAGAACTCGTCCATCAGGACATACCAGGGGCCGAGGGCCAGACGGCCCTGCTCGACCAGGTGCCGGATGCGGCCCGCGGCCTCCGGGCGAACTTCCAGGTAGTCGTCGACCATGGCCATCTGGCCGTCGAGGAGGAAACACTGGAACGAGGGGTCCGCCTCCAGCAGGCCCAGCACCTCGTCGAGGACCTCGACCAGACGGACCCGGAAATGTTCGAACGGGGCGTACCACTCGCGGTCCCAGTGCGTGTGCGCCACGACGGCCACCCGACGGGTCATATCGCCGTCAGGGTAGGCAGCGGCCTCGATTGGCGTGCTACCTTCTCCGCCACGAGGGTGCAGCATCGATTCACGAGCAGATCCCTCCCGGCTTCGGCCGGAGGCCGCCGGTCCCGCGTGACGAGGACCGGTCCGGCCAGGAAAGGAGGGATTGCGTGTGGCGACAGGAAGAGCTGAAGGAGCCGTCAAGAGGGCTGAAGGAACCGTGAAATGGTTCAACTCGGAGAAGGGTTACGGTTTCATCTCCCAGGAGAGCGGGCCTGACGTCTTCGTGCACTTCAGTGCGATCGAAGGCAACGGGTACCGCAACCTCGAGGAGAACGAGAAAGTTACGTTTGAGGTCAACCAGGGACCCAAGGGTCTGCAGGCCGCGAACGTGAAGCGTCTCGGCCCCCCCGCCCGGGGTGTCTAGCCCGTGAGGCTCCGCCGGCTTGACGCCGGCGGAGCCGTACCGGACACCGGCCCCGATCAGGTCAGCCGTTGAGATCGAATCGCTCGGGGTGCGAATAGACGTTGAACGAGCCGTCTCGCACGAACCCCGCAACGGCGATGCCGAGGCGGTCCGCGGTGGCAACGGCCAGGCTGGAGGGTGCCGAGATGGCTGCGATGACGCCGATGCCGCAAACCGCGGCTTTCTGAACGATCTCGAAGCTGATCCGGCCCGACACCATGAGTACCCATCCCGCCCACCGCCGGGCGGCGTTGCCGTCGGTGAGCACGCCGTGGCCGGCCAGTTTGTCGACGGCGTTGTGCCGGCCCACGTCTTCGCGCACGCACCAGGGCTGCCCGGACGGATCGAAGAGGCCGGCGGCGTGCAGGCCGCCGGTTCGCTCGAATACCGCCTGGGATCGTCGCAATCGGCCCGGTAGCTCCGGGATCAGCGATGCGGGCAGGGGATCGGCGGGGCCCACGACCTCGCTCGTCAACTCCACCTGGTCGATGCTCGCCTTCCCGCAGATGCCGCAACTGCTGCCGACCGGCAGGGGCCGGGCCGGGGCCTCCGGATCCCAGCTGCGGCGGAGCTGGACGGTGACGGTATTGAAGCGACCCTCCGGCTCGGTCACGGCATCGCAGTAACCAACGGCGGTGATGTCAGCCGGCACCACCAGCCCTTCGGTGACCAGGAATCCGGCCGCCAGTTCGAAGTCGTGGCCCGGAGTGCGCATGGTGACGGCAACGGGCACCGCCGCCTGCCCCGGGCCGGCGGCCCGGATCTCCAGGGGCTCCTCGGTGGCCAGATGCTCAGGGAGCTCGACCCGGCGATCGGGCCGAACCTTGATGGCCCGGACCGCAGTGAGCGGTCGCGGGGGCCGGGGCGGGGCGGTCATCCGGGCGGCCTGAGGCGGGCCAGGTCGCTCGGGCGTGTCGACGTCGTCCAGGGCATCGGGACTTCCGGCGGCCGGCTGCCACTGTTCCGGTGCCACCAGCAGGGTGTCGCTGCCGTCGATGAGGTCGCGCATGGATCGCCGGCCCATCGCGGCCAGCACCACGGCCCGGTCGAGATCTCGGGCCGTGTAGCGAGCGCAGAGCGGCTGGGGGACCCCCAGGGCCACCGGGACCACCGACGTTCGGGAGGGATGCTCGACCAGCCACGAGAGCAGCTCGATGGTGAGGTGCGGCAGGTCGGTGGCGACCACCACGGCCGGTCCGTCCCAGCCGCGGGCACTGAGCTCGCGGCGCCCGGCGGCGATGGCGACCAGGGGTCCGCCGCCGCGCTGGAGTTCGACGATCGCCGGCAGGTCGGTCCACCCCGGGCCGATCTCAATGGCGGGAGCGGTGGCGGCGGCGAGCAGTCTGGCGGTCCGCCCGGACAGCGACTCCCCGGTGTCGGTTGCGGGCAGGGCCGCCTTGTCCTGGCCCATCCGGCGGCTGGCACCCCCGGTGAGCAGCAGGCCGGCGGCGGGCATGTCGCCCATTATGGCGGTCCGGCCAGGGCGGTAATCCCAACCGGGGGTCCGGCGGGGCGTGGCAGGCTGGGCGCCGTGCCATCCCTCTTCGAAGACCTCAGCTGGCGGGGTCTGGTTCATCAGTTGACCGATCCGGATTCCCTGCCCGACCGGATCGACCGGTCCCGGATGGTGCTCTATATCGGCTTCGATCCGACCGCGGCCAGCCTGCACGTCGGTCATCTCCAGCAGCTCTGCCTGTTGCGCCGGTTCCAGGAGGGCGGTCACTGTCCCATCGCTCTGGTCGGCGGAGGGACCGGGATGATCGGCGACCCGAGCGGCAAAGGCGAGGAACGGACCCTGCTCAGCGCCGACCAGCTCGACGCCAACCGGGCCGGGGTCGCCGCCCAGATCTCACAGTTCCTGCAGCTCGACGGAGGGGTCGAGAATGGCGCCCTCCTCGTGGACAACGCCGAGTGGCTCGGCCCCGCCGGCCTGCTCGATTTCCTGCGGGACGTGGGGAAGCTTTTCAGCGTCAACGAGATGGTGCGGAAGGAGTCGGTGCGGGCCCGGCTGGAGGAGCGGGAACAGTCCCTGTCGTTCACCGAGTTCAGCTACATGCTCCTGCAAGCGTGGGATTTCCTGCAGCTCTACGACCGCTACCACTGCGACCTGCAGCTCGGAGGCAGCGACCAGTGGGGCAACATCACCGAGGGCATCGACCTGATCCGCCGGCAGCGGGGGGCGCCGGCGTTCGGTCTCACCTCACCGCTGGTCACCAAAGCCGACGGCTCCAAGTTCGGCAAGACCGAAGCGGGCAACGTCTGGCTGGATCCGGCCCGGACCAGCCCGTACGCCTTCTTCCAGTTCTGGCTGCGCACCGGCGACGCCGAAGTCGGGGCCTACCTGCGTCGCTTCACCTTCCTGCCCCGGAGCGAAATCGAAGCCCTCGACCACCAGATCGCCGCCGCGCCCGAACGCCGCCAGGCCCAGCGGGCGTTGGCCCTGGAGGTGACCGCCATGGTCCACGGCGACGCGGAGGCGCGCCGGGCCGAGGAAGCGGCGGCGGTCCTCTTCACGCCCGGGATCGCGTCCCTCGATCCGGAGACCCTGGCGGGCGCCCTGGGCGATGCGCCTTCGACCGCGGTCCCTCGCCGCGAACTGGTCGGCGAGCTGACGGTCGTCGACGCCCTGCTGCGGTCGGGCCTGGCGACCTCGCGCCGCCAGGCCCGCCAGCTGCTGTCGGAGGGAGGCGTCTACGTCAACGGCAACCGGGTAAGCGAGGATCGGCCCCTCGACGCCGGCGACGTGCTGCACGACCGCTGGGTGGTGCTGCGCCGGGGTCGGGCCAACCAGGCCGTGCTGGTCGCAGCGGACTGAGGGTCCGCTAGCCGAGCGGGTCGGAGGGGTCGGGGGGCTCGAGCGGGTCGGGAGGGTCGGGCGGGTCGGGCGGGTCGGGTGGGTCGGGCGGGTCGGGCGGGTCCAGCGGGGCGGGGGGCTCGAGCTCGTCGCGGAGCCGGGCCGCCACCGCTGCGGCCGCCGCCTCGTCGGGGTAGCGGATCCGGGGCCACAGAAAGCCGCGAAGCCCGTCGCGCCGCCGTCGGGGCACAAGGTGCAGATGGACGTGGGGGACGCTCTGGCTGATCACGTCGTTCAGGAGGAAGAGCGTGCCGTCGGCGCCCAGAGCGGTCCGCTGGGCCCTCGCCACCCGCCGTCCCGCATCCAGTAACGGACCGAGCATCTGGGCCGGGAGCTCGGCGATCGTGCCGACGTGTTGACGGGGAACGACCAGCGTGTGGCCTTCGAAGACCGGCCGAACGTCAAGGAACCCGACCAGGTCCGGTTCGTCGAGCACGAAGAACCCGGGCCGGGTTCCGGCAATGATCTCGTCGAAGATGCAGACTTCGCCGGGCGTCACGGCCGGCCAGCGTCGCGCGAGCATGCTGGTCATGGCCAACGACTCGTCTGTCCCGTTTACCGCCGGCCCGCCCGAGACGGTCCTCCCGCCTCCGCCCGAAGACGCCGCCGCCGGTCTGCAGCGGGCCCTGGCCCGCCCGGCCGAACAACAGCGCGATGCCCTGGCGGTCGTGGTAGCCGCCCATCCGGACTACCTCGACGGCTGGGCCCACCTCGCCGGGCTGGCCCGTGACGACGTGGAGGCATACGCCTACGCCCGGGTCGGCTATCACCGCGGCCTCGACGCCCTGCGGGCCTCGGGATGGCGGGGATCCGGTTACGTCCGGTGGGAACACCCGGACAACCGCGGTTTCCTGAGGGCCCTCGACGCCCTCCGCGCCGCCGCCGCCGCCATTGGCGAGGAGTCCGAAGCCGAGCGCTGTGAGTTATTTCTGCGCCAGCTGGACCCGGAGTGGAAGGGAGTGACCGGGACCGGCAACCGGCCGTGACCGTTGGGCGCGCTTAGCGCTTTGGGCGCGCTTTTAGCGATATATCGACACTAACCGCGCCCAAATTCACGAAGCGCGCCCAGGTTGCCGCCGGCGATCGACCCCCCGGACCACCGCGTGGTCGTCCACCCCCCGGCCCTCGGGCAGCCCATCCTTACTCCACGCCCGCCCGCGACCACGCCGCCACCCCACCCGCGTCCGCCCCGCCGGCGATCGGCTACCTCGCCTCCCACCCGCCCTGCCTCACCCCACGCCCGCTCGCCGTCATACCCCCGGCTAGCCTCCCTCCAATGGCCGGCGACACCAATCTGGTCGGGCCGTTTCCCGCCGGCGTGGACCCGGAGGCCTACGACCGGCTCCGCCGCCGCATTCTGTGGAGCATGCCCAGCGGCCTGTACGTGCTCGGCACCCGGGGTTCGGGCCGCCGCAACCTGATGACCTGCAACTGGGCGACCCAGGTATCGGTAGACCCCAAGCTGGTGGCCGTCAGCGTCGAGTCCGCCGCCCTGAGCCACGCCCTCCTGCATACCGACCGGGTCTTTTCCCTCAACATCCTGCCCCGGTCGGAGCGGGCCATCGTCCGCAAGTTCGTGAAGCCGCTCGACGACGATGGCGATCCCCAACGCCTGGCCGGGTTCGCCCTCCGGCCCGGCGACACCGGAGCCCCGATCCTGGCCGACGCCGCGGCGTGGATCGAATGTGAGTTGCGCCAGCAGCTCGACTGCGGCAGCCACACCCTGTTCGTCGGCGAGGTGGTCGGCTGCGGCGGTGACGGATCGGATGGCGTAGAGGTGTTGCGTATGGAAGACACCCGGATGAGCTACGGCGGCTGAAGCCCGGCCCGGTCCCGCCGTCCGGGGTAGTGTCTCGGCACGCAGGACGAAGGAGGCCAAGTGGAGGCCCTGGTCGTGACGGATGCGGCCGCCCTCGATAGCCTGATCGAGCGTTTGCTGATGGCGGACCGATACGCGCTCGACACCGAGTTTCATCGGGAGCGCACCTACTGGCCCCGCCTCGCTCTCCTGCAGGTGGCCTGGCCCGCGGGGCCCGCCGGACCGGCCGGGGTGGCGCTCGTCGACCCCTTGGCCGTCGAGGTGGCGCCCATGGCCCGGGTCCTCGCCGGGCCGGGGACGATGGTCGCCCACGCCGCCGAGCAGGATCTCGAGGTCCTGGAGCGGGCGTGCGGGCGGAGCCCGACCCGGTTGTTCGACACGCAGGTCGCGGCCGGCTTTCTCGGCCAGGGCTCGTCCAGCCTGGCGTCCCTCGCCCAGGCCTTCCTCGGGCTGACGATCGCGAAGGGCGATCGACTCACCGATTGGCGGCGCCGGCCCCTCACCGACTCCCAGCTGGCCTACGCCGCCGCCGACGTCGAGAACCTGCTGGAGCTGGCCAACGCCATCGGCCTGCAGCTGGATGCCGAAGGCCGTCGCCGCTGGGCCGAGGAGGAGTGCGCCGCCCTGCTCGGCCGCCCGCACGGGGCTCCCGATCCGAACCACTCCTGGTGGAAGCTCCGCGACGCCCGGCAGCTGCGGGGCGCCTCACGCGGGGTTGCGCAGGAGGTGGCGGCGTGGAGGGAACGACGCGCCCAGGCGGTCGACCTGCCGGTCCGCACGGTGCTGCCCGATCTGGCCTTGCAGGCCATCGCCCACCGCCCGCCAACGTCGGCGGACGCTCTGCAGCACCTGCGCGGCCTGGAGGGCCGCCATCTGCACCGGGATGCGGTCCAGGACCTCCTGGCTGCCGTCCAGCGGGGTCGGGCCCTGACGGATCCGGACCTGCAGCTGCCGCCCAACGAAGACGTCCCCAAGGAGTACCGGGCTGCGGTGGCTCTGCTGATCGCCTGGGTGGCCCAGCTGGCGCGCGACGAGCGGGTGGACGCCGCCGTACTCGCGACGCGCAGCGATCTGGCCGCCTATTTGCGCGGCGATCCCGACTCGAAGCTGGCGCGAGGGTGGCGGGCCGCCATGATCGCGGAACCGGTCGGCGCCCTGGTGGAAGGCCGGGCCGCCCTGGCCTTCGACGTGGGGGCCCATTTGGTGCTGGAGGAACGGTCGCGGCGGGCTTACCAGGCCGGCGAAGGGGCGGGTCTGACCGGCGGCGCCTGACCGCAGCCTGGGCCACCTGACCGCGGCTGACCCGGCACGCCTAACCGCGGTCCGGCCCCGGCTCAGCACCCGGGTGGCGGTCAGGCAGGAGGCGGCGGGGGATCCTCCTTCGGGCGCAGGTCTACCCTGAGGGTCAGGACGCCGCCCTCGAGTTCCGCCACCGCGTCGCCGATCATGGCGTAGTCCTGGAAGTCCAGCCGGGCCTGGTCCAAGAAGCGCTTGCGGTCCGCGCCTTCGACGGGCGGCAGACCACGCTGGCGCACGGCCCGGGCCCGGGCCTGGAACCGTTGGATCATGGCATCGGGTTCGAATTCGTCCGCGATGGTTAGACTCTACTTCGAGGGGAGCGATCCTCGGCTTGGTCCGGTCCGGGGTGTCCTCCAATTGGCCTGGCCAGCGATACACTGAGGCCCCGGTCACGACTTGTCTCGACCACCGAAAGACCACGGGAGCGGCACGTGAAAAAGGGAAGGCATCGGCGCTTCGAAGAGGCGCGTGCGCTGAAGCGCTCTACCGAGGAGATCGTCGAGCCCTGCGCAGAATGTGGCGCAGAGCCCGGTGATGATCACGCGTCGTGGTGCCTGGCCATGGAGGACGACGAGGAGGAGGAGTACTCCGACCCGGAACCCCGCCGGGCCTGAGCCGGGTCGCCAACACCGGTCGATCCAACCGGCGGGGCCCTACGAGCGGCCGCTGCTGCGCTTCCGAAGGACGGGATGGGGGAGCGGTATCCCGGTGGTATGGCGCGCCTGAAGGTACGTCGCGAGGTGCTCGTACACCGCCGGCCCGACCATGGCGGTCAGCTCCGGCCGGAGGGTGACGTAGACGGGCTGGCGGGCTCGGAACGCTTCTGGCGCCTCGGTGCACCACCAGTGAAACTCCTCGCCGCCTCCGCCCCAGTGGCGGCGGTCCCATTGGGTGACCGAGGAGGTAACCCAGCCGGCGTCGTCGGTGGCGTCCTCCCGCCGTAGCGGGAGCTGCCAGCAAACGTCCGGCTTGAGCTCGAGCGGCTCGACGCCGCGCTCGAGGGCGGCTCGATGGAGGGCGCAACCCGCCCCGCCCGGGAAGCCGGGCCGGTTGAGGAACACGCAGGCTCCCTTGACCATGCGGGTGACCTGAGCTCCATCGGGTTGGCGGCGCACCACTCCACCGCGCCGGCCGGTCGCGGCGAACTGCCACTGGTCGTCCGTCAGCGTCCGGGCCGCCGACTGCACCCGGGCCACGTCGTCGGCGTCGGTGAAGTGGGCCCCGTACGAACAGCATCCCTGCTCCAACTCTGCCGCGGGGCCCGTCAGGACGCCCTGGCAGCCCCGCCCGAAGATGCACTGCCAGCCGGACAGGAGGAAAGTGACGTCGAACACCCACGTCCGTTGCTCCTCCGGGTCCTCGAAGCTCACCCATTCGTGGGCGTCCGGGGGGGCGTCCCGGTACGCCTTGCGGGCGCCCGCAGCGGTCGTAGCCTCCCGGCCGGCCCCGGCGGCAGACACCGATGCGGAGACGGATGCGGATGCGGACGTCCGGATGGCGGCCGCGCCTCCGTCGGGTCCGCCCGCCGGTCGATCAACCCGCCCGCCCATCAGTCCGGGCCTCAACCGCCGCCGAGCTCGAGCAGCAGCTCGCCCGCCGCCACCAGGCCCTTCCAGAACTGATCCATCACCATCCGCTCGTTCGGGGCGTGGATCCGGTCGCCCGGCAACCCCACCCCGAGGAACAGCACCGGGGCCTGCAAAACCCGGCCGAGCGCTTCCTCGGGACCGCTACCGCCCTCCCGTGTGTAGAGCGGCCGCGCCTTCCACACCCTTTCGATGGCCCGGCTCAGGGCATGCATGGCCGGATGGTCGATAGGGGTGAGGGCCGGAGCGACCGAGCCTTCGGCCGTGATGGTGGCCGCCACGCCGGCCGGCAGCTGCCCGGCCAGCCAGGTCCGAAACGCCGGCTCGATGGCGTCGGGCCGCTGGTCCGGGACCAATCGGAACGCCACCTTGAAGCCTGCGGTGGCGGGGACGATGGTCTTGATGCCCGGGCCGCCGTAGCCCCCGTGGAGACCGACCACCTCGGCCGTGGGCCGGACGCCGATCCGCTCGAGCGGGGTAAAGCCGGCCTCACCCTCCAGGTAGGCGACGCCGCCGGCCGTGGCCCGGAAAGCCGCCTCGTCGAAGGGTTGGGCCGCCATCGACGCCTGCTCGGCCGGCGACAGGGCCCGAACGTCGTCGTAGAAACCCGGCAGGGTCACCCGGCTCTGGTCGTCGTGCAGGGCCGCGGCCAGGCGGGCCGCCACCACGGCCGCGTTCGGGACCGTCCCGCCCCACATGCCGCTGTGGAGGTCGATCGAGGCCGTCCGCAGCGCCACATCGAAGGCGACCAGGCCGCGCATGCCCACCGTGGTCGAAGGCACGTCCGGGCTGATCATGCCGGTGTCGGACACGACCACCACGTCGCAGGCCAACCGGGCTCCTTCGGCGACCAGAAGCGACTCGAAGTGGGGGCTCCCGACCTCCTCCTCCCCCTCAATCAGCAGCTTGAGGTTGACCGGCAGCCGGCCGGCCCCGGCCAGCAGCCCCCGGGCCGCTTCGATCTGATAGAGGGTCTGGCCCTTGTCGTCGATGGCGCCGCGGGCCCGGCACTCGCCGTCAACGATCACCGGATCGAATGGCGGGGAGGTCCACTCCTCAATGGGGTCGACCGGCTGCACGTCGTGGTGGCCGTAGACGACCACGGTCGGCGCCGCCGGCCCGGCGTGCAGCCAATCGGCATAGACCGCCGGCCCGCCGCCGGTCTCGAGTACCTCCACGTGCTCCAGGCCGGCCTGACGGCACAGACCGGCACAGAACTCGGCGGACGCCCGGACGTCGGCGGCGCGCTCCGGATCGGCGGAAATGGAAGGGATGCGAAGCCAGGTGAAAAGGGTGCCGAGGATGCGTTCCCGCTCCTCTTCGGCGTAGCCCGCCAGCGCCAGATCGGCCATCGCCTGCAACGTACTGCACCCGCGTGACCGTTATCGTGGCTGGTCATGGCGGAGCGCCGGCGCCGGCTGGTCGCCGCCCTGGTGGCCGTGACGGCGATGGCGGCGTTGGCGGCCTGCGGCGGCGGCAGCCGAGGTCGGGCCAATCCGTCGGTCCCGACGACGAGCGCCCCGGCGGCCGCCAAGGCCGCCATCCGGCCTACCGGAGCGGCTTCGCCCGCCCGGCCTGCCCCGCCGGTGAAATGGTCCGCCTGTACGGGTGGGTCCGGCCCGAAGGGCTACCAGTGCGCCACGGTCCTGGTCCCCCGGGATCCGAACCGTCCCCACGGAGGACAGATCGGCATGGCGATCGACCGGCAGTCCGGCCACCGGGCAGCAGGGTCGGATCGCTCCTCATCAATCCCGGCGGCCCCGGCGTGTCCGGGGTCGACTTCCTGCCCGACGCGGTGGGCGAGATGCCGTCCGACTTGCGGGCCAGCTTCGACATTGTCGGCTTCGATCCCCCGGGCGTGGACCGCACCGCCCCGATCACCTGCGAGGACGGCGCCGGCCTGGACCGGTACTTCTCCACCGATCCCGAGCCCCCTTCGGCCTCCGGTTTCGCGGCCCTGCTGGCGGCCGATCGCACCCTGGCCTCGAGCTGCGAGACCCGGAACCCGGCCGAGTTGCCGAATGTCAGCACCGTCGACGCGGCCCGCGACATGGATGTGCTGCGAGCCGCACTCGGCGACGCCAAGCTCACCTACCTCGGCTTCTCGTACGGAAGCCTCCTGGGCGCCACCTACGCCAATCTTTTCCCAACCCATGTCCGCGCCATGGTCCTCGATGGCGTACTCGACCCGGCCCTGCCGGCCGTCACCGAGATCGATCAACAGGCCGGATCCCTCGACGCCCAGCTGCAGGCCTTCTTCGCCGCGTGCCCGGCATCCCGACCCCCCTGCGCCTGGCACCCCGCCGGCAACCCCACTGCGGCCTTCGAGGCCCTGGTCGCCCGGGTCCGGGCCAATCCGTTGCCGGCCCAGGGGACGTCCCGCCGGGTCGGCCCGGCCGCCGTGCTCTGGGGCGCCGCCCAGGCGCTCTACTGGCCGGCCACCTGGCCCGACCTGGCCCAGGCCCTCCAGGCCGCGGCCCAAGGCGACGGGACCGACTTCCTCGAGTTGTCCGATGCGTACGTCGGCCGTTCGCGCCGACGGCACCTACAGCAACATCCTGGAGGCCAACGCCGCGGTCAACTGTCTGGACACCCCGGCCCTGTCCCTCCCAGCCATCCAGGCCCACGCGCCCGTCATCCAGAGGATTGCCCCCGTCTTCGGGTTGCTGGACCTCTACGGGGCGGTCCAGTGCGCGGTCTGGCCGGTGCCGGCCACCGGGACCGTCGGCCCGCTGCGAGCCAGCGGGTCACCGCCGATCGTGGTCGTCGGCAGCACCGGCGACCCGGTGACGCCGTACCGCTGGGCCCAGTCCCTCGTCGCGAGCTCGCCCATGGCATCCTGCTGACCCGGGTCGGCGACGGGCACACGGCGTACGACAGCAGTGCGTGCATCCGCACCCAGGTCGACCGGTACCTCATTTCGTTGACGACGCCACCCCCGGACACCCGCTGTCCCAGCGGCAGCGGCCAGACTGGGAGCCGATGACAACCCCCACCTCCACCGACGTGACGGCGGCACTCATCCGGGACCTCAGGGACGCCGTCGGCTCGGACCGGGTGCACGCCGAAGCGACCGAGCTGCACCTCTACGCCCGGGACGCCTCGATGATCACCGGCGAGGCAGCGGTCGTGTGCTTTCCCACCACGACCGCGGAGGTGGCAGCGGCGGTGCGAGTCTGCCGCGATCATGGCCGCCCCTTCCTTCCCCGGGGCTCGGGCACCGGACTATCGGGCGGCGCCACCCCGGCGGGCGAAGTCCCGCCAGTGGTGATCGTGACCACGAAGATGAACCGGATCCTCGAGGTCGACCCCGACCAGCGGCTGGCCTGGGTCCAGCCCGGTGTCCTCAACCTTGACCTGTCCCGGGCCGTCGCCCCCTACGGGCTGCATTTCGCCCCCGACCCGTCCAGCCAGCAGTCGTGCTCGATCGGCGGCAACCTGGCCAACAACTCCGGCGGTCCGCACTGCCTCCTCTACGGCGTCACCAGCGCCCATATCCTCGCCGTCGAGGTAGTCCTCCCCGACGGCGAGGTCGACCGTGCTCGGCGGCCTCGATCCCGAGCCCGACGGGCTCGACCTGCGAGGCGCCTTCGTCGGCAGCGAGGGCACCATGGGCATCGCCACCCGCATCGCCGTCCGGCTGACCCCGCTCCCTCCGACCGTGGCCACCCTGCTGGCCGATTTCTCGGATCTCGGCGACGCCGCCGCCGCCGTGACCGGCATCATCGCGGCCGGAATCATCCCGGCCGCCCTGGAGATGATGGACGCGGTGATCGTCGAGGTGGTGGAGGCCTACGTGCACGCCGGCTTTCCAACCGACGCCGCCGCGATCCTGCTGGTCGAGGTGGACGGCCTCCCCGCCGGCGTCGAGCGAGCAGACCGCGCCGGGTTCGCGACGTCCTCCTCGCCCATCAGGCGCCGGCACGGTGCGGGTGGCCGGCGGGCCCGGCCGAGCGGGCCCTGTGGTGGAAGGGCCGCAAGTCCGCCTTCGGCGCCGTCGCCCGGATCGCCCCCAACTACTACCTGCACGACTGCGTGGTGCCCCGCACCCGCCTGGTCGAGGTGCTCGACGAGGTCAACGCCATCGCGGCCCGGCACGAGCTGATCCTCGGCAACGTGTTCCACGCCGGTGACGGCAACCTCCACCCGCTCATCGTCTTCGACCGCCGGAAGCCCGGGGTGCTGGAGCGGGTCCACGCCGCCGGCGAGGACATCGTCGAAGCGTGCGTGGCTGCCGGCGGCACCCTGTCCGGGGAGCACGGCATCGGCCTGGAAAAACGCGACGCCATGCCCCTGGTGTTCTCGCCGGCCGACCTCGAGGCCCAGAAGTGGCTGCGCGACGCCTTCGATCCAGACGGACAGTGCAACCCTGAGAAGGTCCTGCCCCGGGGCGGCTCCGGTTGCGGGGACCTGGCCGAACTGCCACGCCGGGGCCTGGGTGTGAGCGACCGCGCTCGAGAACTTCGCCAGCCCACGTCGGATCGATCAGGACCGGTGCGAGTGGTCGGCGGCCGCACCCAGTGGGACGTCGGCGGGGCGGCGCCGCCGGACGTCCGGGAGGTGGCCGCCCCGGCCGGGGTGGTGGCCCACGAACCGGCCGAGATGATCGTCAGGGTGCGGGCGGGCACCACCCTCGAGGAGCTGCGGGCCACCGGCCACGCCGGCGGCCAGGACGTCGCCCTCGAGGCCGATGACCCCGACCCGCGCCACGGTCGGGCGGGATTCTGGCCGTCGGCCGCAGCGGCTACCGGCGCCTCGGCGCTCGGGCCGCTGCGGGACGCCGTTCTGGAGATCACTGCCGTCAGCGCCCGGGGCGAGCTCATCCGATCGGGGGCGCCGCTGGTCAAGAACGTCACCGGCTTCGACCTCTGCCGGCTGCTCGTCGGCTCGCTCGGCACGCTCGGCCCTCCTCGGCGGAGGTGGTCCTGCGCTGCCGGCCCCGGGCCGAAGTGGAAGCCTGGTGGGCCGCCGAAGGCGTCGACCCCTTCGCCCTGGCCGACGCCCTGTACCGGCCCTTGTCGGTGCTCTGGGACGGGACCCGGACCTGGGTCGGCCTGGCCGGCTACGCGGCCGACGTGCACGGGCCAGGCGGACGCCGTGCTCGGACCGGCGTTCCACCGGGTGGATGGCCCGCCCGCCGGACCCGGTGCCGGTACGGCGGTCGCGGCCGCCGGGGGCACTGCGGTCTCTCCCCCGGGAGCTCGGAGCCGGCGGGGGCTGGCTGGCCGAGGTTGGCGTTGGGGTCGTGCACTGCACCGCGCCAGCGGCCGCCCGGATGCCGGCCCCGCCCGCCCCGGCGCAGAAGCTCGTCGACTTGCACCACGCCATCAAGGAGCGGTTCGACCCGGCTGGCCGGCTCAATCCGGGCCGATGCGTCCTGGCCGGCGGCAGGGAGGTAAGGAATGGCTGTGACCACGCCGCTGCCGCGTCGACCCCGACGAGCTGGCCGCCTGCGTGTCGTGCGGTCTGTGCCTGGCCCACTGCCCGACCTACCGGGTGACCGGCGAGGAAGGCCTGTCCCCGCGGGGCCGCATCGCGGCCATCCGCGGGCGTGATGGCCGGGGCACCGGTCGACGCCACCTTCGACCGGCTGATGCAGACCTGCGTGCAATGCCGGGCCTGCGAGACCGCCTGCCCGGCGTCGGTGCGCTTCGGGCGGCTGATGGAGGGGGCGAGAGAACGGCTGGCCGCCGACCTCCGTCCCGCCCTGGCAGCGGGCCGCCTACCGCCTGCTCGGTCATCACCGGGTCCTCGTCGGCCTGACCAGGGCCGGCGCCCTCGCCCAACGGGCCCGGCTGGTGCCCGGGCCGCTCGCCCGCCGCCTGGCGCTCCCCCCGCTGCCCTGGCGGCAAGCCCCGCTGGTGGCGACCGGCGATGACGTCTGGCTGTTTACCGGCTGCGTGATGGACGCCTGGCAGCGCGACATCCACCGGGCCGCCATCGCCCTGCTCGGCGCCTGCGGCGCCGGCGTCGCCCTGCCCGGACCCGGCGGCGGCCTGCTGCGGGGCCCTGCACGTCCATGCCGGGCTGCGTGCCGACGCCGCCCGGCTGGCCCGGCGGGTCATGCGCGCCTTCCCCGGGTCGGCGCCCATCCTGGTCGACTCGGCCGGCTGCGGCGCCGCCCTGCAAGGACTACGGCCACCTGCTCGGGACGAGGGAGGCGGAGCGCTTCTCGGCCCGGGTGATGGACATCCACGGAGTGGCTGGCCGAGCGAGCCGAGCGCCTGCCCGCACCGATGGCCGATGCTCCTCGACGTCGCGATCGCGGTCCAGGACCCCTGCCATTTGCGCCACGTGCAGCACAGCGAAGCGCGCGGTCCGGGTGGTGCTCGCCCCCTACGGCGAGACCTCCTCGAGCTCGACGACGACGGCCGCTGCTGCGGCGCCGGCGGCGCCTACAGCGCCCTACAGCCCGATCTCGCCGGTCGAATCCGGACCCAGAAGCTGGCGGTCATCGCCGCCACCGCCCCGGACGTGGTGGCCAGCGCCAACCCGGGCTGCGCGTCTGTGGCTGGCCGGCGCCGGCGTGCCGGTCCGGCATCCGCTGGAGATCGTGGCCGAGGCTGCGGGCCTGGAGACGGGCGCCGGATCCGAGTCAGCCGATGGCCGGTGAGTTCGAGGACATCCGCGGTCGCCTGCTGCAGATTTCCGAGGAGCTGGCCGACCTGGCCATCGACCGCCTGCGGGAGTCGATCGACGCCGGCGGCGTCGAACTACCTGTCGACGAGCGCCGGCTGACCCGGGCCCGCCGGGCGGTCGAGCGGGCCGCCGCCATCCTGGCCGAACCGGACGACCGCGAGTGGGAGGACTAGGGGGCGCGTGCCGGCCGGGCCGGCGCCGCCCTTTACTGACGCGATTCGTGCCCTTCGGGACGCCACCCGGCCCTTTACTGGCGCGCCCCACGGTTCAGCCGGGCAGAATTCGCGCCAGTGAAGCTGCTTGGGACCCGGTTAGGGCACGGTTCGCGCCAGTACAGCCCCCGGCCTGGAAGGGGCGGCAGGGGGGAGCACCTCACCGTCGCGGGGGCGCCACCGGCCACCGGCCACCGGCCACGGGCCAACGTCACAGCCCGGCGCCTCCGCCAAACCGGTCGAGGTAGCCGTGCCGGCCGAGGAACTCGAGCAACTCGTCGACGGCCCCATCGGCGTCGATCGGACCCACCAGGCGGGGCGGGTCGTGGGCGGCCAGGGCGCCGGTCAGGGCCAAAAGGCGCTCTCGCGTCGAACCCTGCGGCGCCGGCACCACCTTGGTCCGGGGCCGGTAGGGGCGGGGGGCACCGACATGCCAGCCACCCGCCGCCACCGTCGCCCCAGTGGCTGCGCCGGGCCCGTCGGCCGGCCCACCGGCGACAGGGATCGGGGCGTGGGCCGCATCCAGCGCCCCGGCCAGGGGTGCCCGCCGCAACTGGACCCCGGCGGCCTCGACCGAGCAGACCACGGGCAGGCTGACCCGGAGTCGTTCCCGCCAGCCGCCGTCGAGGCGGCGCTCGGCGACGACCGCGTCCGTATCCCCGCGCCCGCCTCCCTGCACCTCCAGCGACACCAATCCCAGGGCCTGGCCGGCGCCCAGGTGGTGGGCGAGCAGCGCGGGCAGGGCGCCGGTCCCGCCGAGCGCCGATCGGTCGCCGCAGACGACCAGGTCGGGTGGTCCGAGCCCCGAAAGCACTGCGGCCAGGCGGCGGGCCAGCCCCATCTGGTCGCCGGCCAGCGTCGATCCGTCGAGCGGGCGCAACCCCGTCCGGCGGTGGTCGGCGGGGCCCGGCGGCTCAGGATCCGCCGCGCCCCAGGGCACGCGCCAAGCCGACGCGCCGAGGGCCACCGCCCGGCGCAAGGCGCCCTCGACGCTGGCCGATCCCGCCGCCACCACGACCAGCCTTCCACCCCAGGCGTCAGCCGCCCGCCGGGCGTGCTCCAACGCCGCGGCGTCCGCCGCCGACAGGTCGGACCAGCGGGGATCGACGCCCACTTCGCCCGTGAGCGGGTCGACATCGGGCCGCAGGTCGGCCGGGGCCAGACAGGCCACGACCGTCCGGGTGCGGCCACCTGGCCCCGGTACTGCCCCTGGCCCCGGCCCCACACCACGCCCGCCCCCGCCGCCAGCACCAAGGCCCCCGCCGCCAGCACCAGGGCCCCCGCCGACACCGCCGCCACCGGCACCGCTGACACCACCACCGCCCCCGCCGCCGAGCGGCGATTCCTCGCCCGGCTCAGCCACGGCGGAACACCACCCCCTGCCCCCCGTCGGGATAGGACCAGGTCAACGCCCCCTCCGAGTTGCAGACCAGATAGCACGTGCCGCACTCGAAGCACTGCTCGTAGTTGAAGAGGATTCCTCCGTCCGCAGTCGGGGCGAACAGGTTGGCCGGGCACGCCGTCACGCAGGCCTTGGTGGTGCACGAGCGGCACACGTCTGAATCGACGGTGATGTGGGCCCGCTCACCGACCCGGAATTCGATGGTGTTCATGCGCCCCTCGAAGGACACGTCCGACCAACGGGGGCTCTCTAACACGGGCACACCTTCGCCATCACCGGAACACCTTCAACGTCTCCAATCCATCACGGGCCAGGTCGCCGCCACCGCACCCCGTGCCCCCTGACGGTGTCACGGAAGAGACGGGCCAGACCCGGCTTGGGATCCGGGTTGGTCACCGTGTACACCTGCTCGACCAGGTCACACATCAGCTGGGGGTAGTCCCGCTGCATCCGCTCCGAGAGGATCAGGTGCGGGGCGGCCCGCAAGCGGCGGTGGTCCTGGAGCACGAAGTTGCCCTCGAGGGCTCGCCGGTACGACGCCAGACCGGCCGTCGTCACGTCGTCCGAGACGATGGCCGCCGCCGCGGCCTGCCCGGCGGCGAGCCCGGAGCCGATGGCGAAGTTCACCCCTTCCAGCCAGAGCCCCGTCGCCAGGGTCATCCCCGCCGCGTCGCCCGCTACCAGCAGGCCGTCACCGGCCAGGGTGGGCATGGCGTCGTAGCCACCCTCGGGGATGAGGTGGGCGCTGTACTCCTGAAGGGTCGCCCCCTTGATCCAGGGGGCGATGGCCGGGTGGGCCTTGAAATCGGCGATGAGCTCCTCGGGCCGCACGCCGGAGGCCGCCAGCCCGGTCACCGAGACCACGACCCCCAGGCTGACGGTGTCGCGGTTGGTGTAGAGGAAGCCGCCGCCGGGGATGCCACGCGTGCACCCGACCGCCTCGATGTCGAGTCCCTCGCCCGGGGCCAGCCCGAAGCGCTCCTCGATGACCTCGGAGGGAAGGGCCAGCACCTCTTTGACCCCGAGGGTGTAGTGGGCGGCGTCGGCCGGGGCCGCCAGGCCCGCCTCCCTGGCGAGGAAGGAGTTGACACCATCGCAGGCGATGACCATCCGGGCTTCGAGGTCTCCGTCCGGGCGATCGGTCCGGACGCCGGTGACTCGCCCGGCCGCGGTCTCGCTGGAGCCCGGTGGCCACCGTCGAGGTCACCAGCCGGGCCCCGGCGGCCACCGCTTCGCCCGCCAACCAGTTGTCGAAGTCGGCCCGGTAGGTCGTCATCCCGTTGTAGGGAGGCCGTCCCCACGCCTGGGTGCGCAGGTCGAGGCTCAGGGCCTGGGTCGGGGTCATCACCATGGTGGCCCGACGCACCACCCAGCGCTGGACGGGCACGCGCTCCCACCAGCAGGGCAGGACGTCGTCGAGCACCCGGGCGTAGACCACCCCGCCATACACGTTTTTGGAGCCGGGGAAGGGGCCGCGCTCGAGCAGGATGACCGAGCGGCCGGCCCGGGCCAGGGCGAGAGCCGCGGCTGACCCCGCCGGCCCGGCCCCGACCACCACCGCATCGACAGGTTCAGCCACCGAGCCCTCCCGTTGCGGCCGATCTGTCGGGTGGCGCCGATTCCGCCGCCAGCCCCAACCGTTCGCCGAGCCGGCAGGAGCACGCCGCCGGCGTCGCAAATCAGGCCCAGATTGGCCATGGCGGTCATGGGGCAGGACGGGTCCGTGTTGACGCTGACGATGTGGCGAGGGGTGCCGAGGCCGCTCGTGTGCTGAGTGGCGCCCGAGACACCGAACGCGACGTAGAGGTCAGGGTCGATGCTCACGCCGGTGGTGCCGATCTGGCGCTCGGCGCCGATCCAGCCGGCGTCGGTGACCACCCGGGTGGCGCCCGCGGACGCGCCGAGCGCCGCGGCCACCCGGGTCAGGCCGGCGAAGACCGCCCGCGCCTCGTCGTCGGTCGCACCCCGACCGCACCAGCCCGGCGCCGCCGCCGAGCACCCGGGTGGCGTCGGCGAGATCCATGGTCGCCGGGTCCGGCTCGATCAGGTCGAGCACCTCCGTCCCGGAGGGGTGCGGACCGGCAGCTGCGTCCGGGGCCGGACCCGGGCCCGGGCCCAACCGGCCGCCGGCGAGTTCGAGCCGCGTCACCCGGACTCCGTCCACGGCTGAACCGGGCGACCGGACGCCGGGCATCAGGGTGGCGATCGCCGGTAGGGGCCCTTCCACGGGTACCACCACCCGACCGTCGACCCGCAGGAGATCGGCTCGCACCCGGCCGTCCGCCCACTGCACCTGCACCGCGCCGGCCAGCAGCGGTCGGTCGAGCGTGGCGGCCAGCCGGGGCGCCAGGTCCCGTCCATCCGGAGAGGCCGGCAGGAGCACCAGCGGCACCTGGTCGAGAACAGGTGCCAGGCGGTGGGCGAGCGGGCCCGGTTCCGCCTCGGTGGGCGCCCACCAGGCCCGGCTGGCGCCGATCAGAGCGGCCGCCGCGTCCTCCGGGCCGGAGCCGACCACCAGGGCCCGGCCCCCCGCCTCTGCGACCGTCTCGTCCGCGCCCGCCGGCAGCCGGCCGCCCCGGGCCACCACCAGCGCCACGACGGGCCCGAGCTCTTCTCCGACCGTCACAGGGCCGCCGCCACCCGGTGCCCCTCGATCACTGCCGCCTGGGCCCGGCGAGGAGCCAGGCAGTCGCCGACGCGATGAACCGGGAACTCGGCGTCCGCCAGCTCGTACCACAGGGCGTCGTCCGGCTGCTGGTGGAGTGAACACACCACCCAGTCGCACAACCGGTCGCGGTCCTCGCCCGTCGGGTGGTGCTGAAGGTGCAAAAGGACCGCGCCGCCGTCCTGTTCGGCCGCGCCGAGCGGGACCAGGTCGGTGGCCTGACGAATGCCCTTGGCGCGGGCCCGCACATTCCAGGTCTCGAGGTCCAGGGTGATCCCCAGATCCTGACCGACCACCATCCCGTTGGTCACGATCTCCACCTCGCAGCCCCGGTCGGCCAGCAGCTCCGCCACCGAGGTGGCCTGATGAAACCCCAGCTCGTCGACCAGCACCACCCGCCCGCTCGGCGAAGCCCGGCCTTCCAGTACGTCCCGGACGTCGACCACCCGGGGCAGGCCCCCCGCCCACCACGGCGGGGCAGGCCTGGCCCCGGTGGCGAGGATCACCGCATCCGGCCGGGCCGCCCGGATGATGGCGGCCTCGGCCAGGGTGTTGGTGCGGACGTCGATGGCCAGGCGATGAGCCTGGGCGGTCAGGTTGCGGGTGAGGTCCAGGAACTCGGCCCGGCTGGGCACGCTGGCCGCCAGCGGCACCTGACCGCCCAGGCGGTCGGCCCGCTCGAAGAGCACGACCTGGTGACCGCGCTCGGTGGCCGTGACCGCGGCCTGCAGCCCGCCCGGTCCGCCTCCGACCACGGCGACCCGCAGCGGCCTACGGCCTCGGAGTTCGGGGCCTCGCCGGCGCGACCCTTCCGACGGCGACACCGCGACCACCGCCTCCCGCCCGGTCAGAGGATTCTCGATACACCCCAGCCACCGGTTGAGCCCCATCCGGCCCACGCACTCCTGGTTGCACGACAGGCAGGTACGGATGTCGGCGCCGTGACCGGACCGGGCCTTGGCCGCGAAATCGGCATCGGCGATCTGACCGCGGACCACCCCGACCAGGTCGCACAGGCCGGCCTGCAGCGCCCGGTCCGCCTGCAAGGGATCCTTGAACCGGCCCACTCCCACCACCGGGAGGCGGACGGCCTGGCGGATGGCACTCGGGATGAACATGGCGTACCCCGGCGGCACCTGCATGCTCGCCTCGATCATGTACAGGGTGGCCGTCGCCACCCCGATCGACGTGTTGATGTAGTCGACCTGGCCGCTGGCCTCGACCATGCGGGCCACCTCCACCGCGTCCTCGATGGTCGTGCCCCCCTCGATCAGCTCGTCCCCACAGAGGCGCACCCCGAGGGCGGCGCCGGTCCCGATGGCCTCCCGGACCGCCGAGACCAGCTCCAGCAGCAGCCGGGCCCGCTGGGCCAGGCCACCGCCATAGCCGTCGGTGCGCTGGTTGGTAGCGGGGGACAGGAAGCCCCGCACGATCGACGAATGCGAACACTGCAGCTCCACGCCGTCGAACCCGCCCGCCATGCAGTGCTCGGCCACCCGGGCGTAGCCGGCGACGATGGCGTCGATCTCGTGCGGTTCGACTGCTTTGGGCACCTCCCGGAAGAGCGGATCCGGCACCGGGCTCGGCGCCCAGACCGGGAGGCGGGTGTACATGCTCGACGCCTGCCCGCCGTTGTGGTTGATCTGGGCCAGGATCGGCACCCCGTGGCGGTGTACCGCATCGGTGATGCGGCGATACCCGGGGATGACCTCGGGGTGGAAGCCGTGGATGAGTTTCTCGTACGGCCAGTCGGTGACGTGGGTCGAATGCTCCTCGGTGATGATCAGGCCGGCCCCACCGGCGGCGCGGGCCGCGTAATACGCGGCGTGCTGCTCGCTCGGCCGGCCGTCCTCGGTGGCGTAGTTGGTCAGGTGGGCGGAGAACACGATCCGGTTGGCCAGGGTCAACGGACCCACCTGCAACGGCCTGAACAACTCCCGGTACGGCCCGGCCCCGCTCACGGCGCCAACCCGGCCGGGGTGGCCCCAATCGCCGTGGTCCCAGGCGCCGCGCCCAGCAGCGCCAGCGCCGCCCGCCGGCCTTCCAGGACCGCCTCGTGGACCGTCCGCGGGGCGACACAGTCTCCGGCCCGGGGCACGGTGGGATCGCCGAGCGCGGTGTAGAGCTCGTCGTCGGGCAGGCGGTGCCCGCAATCCACCAGCAGGCGGGCGGACAGTTGGAATGCCTCCCCGGTCCAGACCTCGACGCCGCACACCTCGCCGCCGGCGACCCGGGTGATGCGGGAGCGAAGCTGCCGGGTCACACCGGCGCGCTGGAGCCGCACGTTGGCGTCGGCCAGGTCGCCGGTGCGCGACAGCAGGGTGCCGGCCACCGGATCGGGGCTGACGAGGATGACCTCCCGTCCGTTACCGGCCAGCCATTCGGCCACGCCGATCCCGACCGGGCCGCCGACCGGGTCGTCGACGACCACCGGGCCGTCCGCCAGACCAACGGCACCCCCCTGAAGGAGGGTCAGAGCATCGATCACGGGCAGACCCGCGCCGCCGCCGGGATACCGGTCGGGGAAAGGACGGGAGCCGGTGGCCAGGACCACCCCCCACCCTTCGGCCCGGGCGGCTTGCACCGCACCGGCGTCGACGGTGACATCCAGAGCGACCTCCACCCCCAGGCGGGTGCACTCCGCCGCCAACCAGTCGGTCAGGCGGCCCAGGCGCTCCCGGCCGGGGCCAACCGCGGCCAGGGCCAGGGCGCCCCCGAGGGCACCGGTTTGTTCGGCCAGTCGGACCTGTCGCCCGGCCCCGGCCAGCACCCGGGCGCATTCCAGCCCCGCCGGCCCGCCGCCGACGATCAACACCGGCGGGCCCCCAGAGGCCCCCGGCGGCTCCGGGTCCGCATCGGTGGTCTCGTGGCCGGAGCGGGGGTCGCCGACGCAGGTCACGATGGGGTTCCGGTTGTCGCGGACCTGGCAGGTCTGATTGCAGAGCAGGCAGGGCCGGGCCCGTTCGGGGTGGCCGGACCGCACGTGGACGACCAGTCGGGCGTCCGCGATCTGGGCCCTGGTCATCTCGACCAGGTCGGCTACCCCGTCGGCGAGGGCCTGCTCGGCGGCGTCGGGATCGGCCACGCTCCCCTGCAGGACCACGGGGACCCGGTCGGCGGCGGCCGCCCGCATGGCCCGGCACAACTCGACATTGGTGGCCGGCGGCGTGTGGGCATCGGGGCGGTAGGCCGTGGTGGCATAAGGCCCGGCCCGGACGACGGTCAGCAGGTCGAGCGCCGGGGCCAGGGTCGCGACCTGCTCGCCGGCCGCGTCGGGGGTGACCCCGGCCCACGGCGCCAGTTCGTCACAGGAGAGCCGGAGGGCCAGGATGCGGTCGGGTCCGATGGCGTGGCGCACCGCGGCCAGCACGTCGCGGGTGAGGCGCAGTCTGTCCTCGCCGTAGCCGTCCGGGCGGAGATTGGTGAGGCCGGAGTGGAACTGGCGCAGCAGCGACCAGGCCCCGGCGTCGACCTCGACCCCGTCGAGCCCGGAGGCGGTCGCCAGCCGGGCGGCCTCGGCGAAGGCCGCGACGATGGCCGCGATCCCGGCCGGCTCGAGCGGGGCGGGCGGCTCCCGGGAGACCACGTCGGCGACCCGGGACGGCGCCCACATGACCTCCTGCGAGTAGGCGCTGGAACCCTGCGAGCCGGCGTGGCCGATGCCGGCCAGCAGCACCGGGCCAGACGGCCGGCAGGCATCGGCCACGGCCCGCCACCCCGGCCCGCAAGCCGCGGCCAGCGGGGCCCGCTCGTAGGGCCAGTCATCGGGGCTGACCGAGGCCGTCTCGACGATGATTACACCGGCACCACCCGCCGCCCGGCGGGCGTAGTAGGCCACGTGGCGGGAACCGATGGCCCGGCCGCGGGCCAGGTTGGTCTCGTGCGGGCCGAAGACCACGCGGGACGGCGCCACCCGTCCGCCGACGGAGACGGGGTCAGTCAGCAAGGGCACCGGAAGGCCTGGGGACGGTTCCCACGATCGGCGCCGGCGGGGCGCTCGGCAGGATATTGAGGGCGTCGATCAGCTCGCGGAGGCGGGCGTAGGAGACGCGATCGAAGCGGAGAGCCAGGCGGGCCAGGTCGGGAAAGTCCTCGCTGCGACGCTCGGCTGGTAGCGGGGCGTCGAGGATGCGGATGGGGCGACGCAGGGCGTCGGCGAAGCGCTCCGACAGGGCGGTCACCTCCGCCGCAGTGGGGCGCGACTCGAGGCGGATGACCAGCGTGTCACCGACCCAGCGCAGCGAGTGATAGTTGCGATAGAAGGTCAGGATCTCGGATGCGGCGTCCTCGACCCGATCAACGATGCGAAACAGACTGACGTCGTCGGCGCTGATCAGGCCGCGGGTGGCCACCTCCTCGGTGACGAATCGCGCCCACCCCTGCCAGTAGCTGCTGCCCGGCAGGTCCAGCAGCACCACCGGAGCCGGCTCCGCCTTCCCGGTCTGGATGAGGGTCAACAGCTCGAAGGCCTCGTCCAGGGTCCCGAAGCCGCCGGGCAGGACGGCGTAACCGAACGACTCTTTGATGAGCAGCAGCTTCCGGGTGAAGAAGTACTTCATCGACACCAGCCTCGGGTTCTCGGCGATGAACTCGTTGATGTCCTGCTCGAACGGAAGCCGGATGTTGATCCCGAAGGCATGATCCGGGCCGGCGCCCTCGAGGCCGGCCGCCATGATGCCCGGTCCGGCGCCCGTCACCGTCGACCAGCCGTGCGAGGCGAGCAGGGCGGCCAGGTCACGGGCCTGAGCGTAGAGGGGGTCGGTGGGCAGCGTGCGGGCCGAGCCGAACATGGTCACCTTCCGCACGTGACGGAAAGGCGCGAAGACCTCGAAGCCGCCGACCATCTCCTTCAGGGCGGCGTTGGCGATCTTGAGGTCCAGCCGGTCGGTGACGCCGGTGCCCAGCCGTACCACCGTTTCGAGGATCTCCCGCAGCTGATCGCGGTTCGCGGTCACCCCCATGGTGTCGAGCAGGGCGCTGAGCTGCTCGGGAGGGACGGCTGGGTCGGCCATGGGCGCCGGGCTCAGCGGGGGGCCGCGGCCCGGTCCACCAGCCAGATGACCTGATCGGAGGTGACGTGAGCTGCCGGCACGTCGGCGCCGTCGACGAGGGCCTGGACGATGGCCCGCTTGTGCTCCCCGGCCACGGTGAACACCGTCAGCCGGGACCGGGCGATCCCGGCGTAGGTGAGGGTGAGTCGGGGCAGACGGTTGCGGCCTGAGGGGTCCTCGTTGCGCGCCACCAGCTGGCCGGGATCGGCGTGCAGGGCCGGAGATTCCGGGAACAGCGACGCGGTATGGCCGTCGGGACCAAGGCCGAGATGGATGAGATCCAGCTTGCCGATCTCCCCGAGCCGCAGCTGGTACGCGTCCGGTCCCTCCTCGCAGCTCATCGGGTACACCGCGTTGGCGGTTCCGACCTGCTCCAGCAGCGCTTGGCGCACCAGGCGCTGGTTGGAATCGGCGTGCGTCGGCGGCACACAGAGCTCGTCGGCCCAGTACACGTTGACCGACAGCCAGTCGATCACGGCCGCGCTGTCCGTGGCCAACCGCTGGTAACACGCCCGGGCGGTGTTGCCCCCGCCCAGAGCCAGGCCGAACAGGTCATCCGGGCGCCGATCGAAGGCCGCCATGACCTGCGCCGAAAAGGCCCCCGGCAGGTCGTCGACGACGATCAGCTCTCCGTTCACGTCGAGCAAGCTACACACCGAAGGTGCTGGCCGCGGACAGGGCACGCTGCCAGACGGCGTCCGGCTGCAGGTGCGTCAACGCTTCGGCGAGGGACGTAGCGAGCGGATCTTCGGCCAGGGGAATGGGTTGCGGGTTTTCCGCCCCCGCCGGGCCGCGGTCGAGATCGTCGGGGAGTTCGGCCCGGGCCGAGACCATCCGGTTGAGCCCGCCCCGGCCGACTTCGAACAGGGCCTCCTCACCGCCCCGCCGGCATATCACGCGGATCGAGACGTGCTGGGCGTCCATCAGGCGCACCTGGGCGCGGTGGAGGCGGAGCTGGACGCTCAGCCACCCGCCCAGCAGGTGCCGGGGGCCGACCTTGCCCGCCACCTCCACCCACTCGACCGCCTGCAACCAGGGCCGGCGGGCGACAGGGTCGAACAGCGCGGCGAGCAGCTCCCGCCAGGGCCCGAGCCGGATCCACGACAGGTCCACCACCGTCCGGCGCCGGGCCAACTCCAGCACGGCCCGGGCCCGCCCGGTATCCACTTGTTCGTCGCGGGTGTCGACGAGCACGGCCGTCGCCACCGTGAGCAGCGGGTCGGACGCATCCGGGATGTCGCCCACGTACCACACCGGGACGGGCAGGTCGGACAGGGTGAACGCCTCGACCAGGGAGTCCAGGTGCCGGGCCGCCTGACCTCCGACGTCGAGGCCCACCTCCTCGAAGTTGATCCGGTGGCCGGCGTCCTCCATGACGTACAGCACGGCCCGGCCGTCCAGGGCGGCAACCTGGTCCGGGTCCGGACGGAGCAGCACGATCCGCGCCGGGTGGTGAAGGCCGAGGGCCCGGATGGCCCGGGTGGCGCCCGAGGCCTGCTCGTCGTTGGGGATGACCGCAACGAGGGTCATGACCGCAGTCCGGGCCGCGTTCTTGCTCAACGACTGGTGGCGCAGGTCAGCCAGACCCTGGACCACCTCGCTCAACCGGACGCCCCGGCCGGCCCAGGTGTCGACCGCTATGGGGCTCGCCACTGGCGACCGTCCCGCTCGATGAGCTGATCGGCCTGGCGGGGGCCCCAGGTCCCGGCCGCGTAACCGGCCAGTGGCGTCTGGCCCTCCTCCCACGTGGTCAGGATGGGCTGGACGATCTGCCAGGCCTGGTCCACCTCGTCGCTGCGGATGAAGAGGGTCGGGTCGCCGACCATGGCGTCGAGCAGAAGGCGCTCGTAGGCGTCAGGCGGCTCCTCCAGGAAAGAAGCCCCGTAGGACATGTCCATCAAGACGTCGCGGACCTTGAAGGCCTGACCCGGGACCTTGGCCCCGAAGCGGAGGGCTACGCCCTCGTCCGGCTGGATCCGCATCACCAGGGCGTTGGGGCGCAACTCCCGGCTTTCGGCCGCGTTGAAGGCCAGATGCGGGACGTTCTGGAACTGGAGAGCGACCTCCGTCAGCCGCTTCGGCAAGCGCTTCCCGGTCCGGATGTAGAAGGGGACGCCGGCCCAGCGCCAGTTGTCGACCAGCAGCTTCATCGCCACGTAGGTCTCGGTCGTGCTGCGGGGATCGACGCCCGGTTCCTGCCGGTAGGCGGGCACCGCGACCCCCTCGCTCCAGCCGCTGTCGTACTGCGCCCGGACCACGTCGGTGAGCACCTGGTCGGGCGTCGGGACCACGACCGATCGGAGAGCCTTGACCTTCTCGTCCCGGATCCCCTGGGCGTCGATGGAGCCGGGCGGCTCCATGAGGGTGAGCGACAGCACCTGCATCACGTGGTTCTGGACGATGTCCCGCAGGGCGCCGGCCCGCTCGTAGAAGCCGCCGCGCTTCTCAACGCCGAGCGACTCGGCCACGGTGATCTGGACGTGATCGACGTAACGCCGGTTCCACAGGGGTTCGAAGATGAGGTTGGCGAACCGCAGAGCCAGGACGTTCTGGACGGTCTCCTTTCCGAGGTAGTGATCGATCCGGTAGATCTGGCCTTCTTCGAAGGTCCCGTGCAGGGCGGTATCCAGGGCGCGCGCGCTGGCCAGGTCCCGCCCGAATGGCTTTTCGATCACCAGCCGGACCGCCGCGCCTTCCCGGGGAGGGCGGTTGAGGCCGACCGCGCCGAGGCCGCCGGCCACGTGATCGAACATGGCCGGGATGGTGGCCAGGTAGTAGGTCCGGTTGCCGGGGCGGCCCAGCTCCTCGTCCATGTCGTCGAGCTCAGCCCGGAGCCGGACGAAAGTATCGGGGTCGTCGTAGTCGCCGGACAGGTACCGGCTGTGCTTGACGACGTCGGCCCAGCCCGGCCCGGCGTCGGGCACCGACGCCGTCATCACGTCCCGGAAGCCCTGGTCGTCCAGGCGGGTGCGGGCCACCCCGACCACCGCGAAGTTGGGGTCGAGCAGTCGCCGTCGGCTCAGCCGCTCGAGGGCCGGCAGCAGCTTGCGGGAGGTCAGGTCACCCGACGCACCGAAGACCACCAGCACGCCGGGCGGAGCCCGTCGGACGGTCTGCAGGCCCTCGGCCAGCAGATTGGGCTCGACCGTCTCGCTCATGCGGTGGCATTAGCCTTGTCGTGCAGGGACTGCAGCAGCTCCTCGTAGCTCTTGGAAAAAGACGCCACCCCTTCGGCTTCGAGCACCGCGGCCACGTCAGCCATATCGACGCCCGCCTGTCGCAGGGCCTCGAGGTCCGCCTCGGGCTCCGGGCACGTCGGCGTCCACCGTGCGGGCGACCGTCCCGTGGTCCTCGAAGGCCGAGACGGTGCTGTCCGGCATGGTGTTGACGGTGTGGGGGCCGATCAGGTTGTCGACGTACAAGAGGTCCGGGTAGGCCGGATTCTTGGTGGACGTCGACGCCCACAGCGGGCGTTGCCGGTGGGCTCCCCGCGCCGCCAGGGCCTCCCAGCGAGGGCCGGAAAAGTGCTCCTGGAACAGCTGGTAAGCCAGCTGGGCCTGGGCGACCCCCGCCTTTCCTTCGAGCCCGGCGACGTTTTCGCCGATCTTCTCCAGGCGGCGGTCGACCTCGGTGTCGACCCGGCTCACGAAAAAGGACGCCACGCTGTGCACCTGCGACGCGTCGCCGCCCGCCTCGACCAGGGCCTCGAGTCCGGATAGGTACGCCTCGATCACCTCGGCGTGGCGCGACAGGCTGAAGATGAGGGTCACGTTGATGCTGCGGCCTTCGGAGATCATCTGCCGGATGGCCGGCACCCCTTCGGCCGTGGCGGGGATCTTGACCAGCAGGTTCGGGAGGTGAATGCGCTCGTGCAGGCTGCGAGCCGATGCGATGGTGCCGGGAGTGTCGCTGGCGAGCGCCGGGGACACTTCGATGGAGACGAACCCGTCGCCTCCCTTGCTGGTGTCGTAGAGCGGGCGGAGGACTCCGCAAGCGTCGGTCACATCCTCGATCGCCATTTCCCAGAAGGCATCCTCGACCGACATCTGGCCCATAAGGCGAGCGAATTGCTCGTCATACGCATCGGAGCCGGTCATCGCTTTTTCGAAAATGGTCGGATTGGACGTCACCCCCCTGATGCCCTCGTCCACGAGCGACTGGAGGTGCCCTCCCCGAACGGAGGGTCGCGACAGGTTGTCGATCCAGGCGCTCTGCCCGCACTCGTTGAACAGATCATGCAAACGCGTCATTCATCCGCCTTCCAGGTCGTCTTCGTCATCAATGAACTCGAGTTCCTCCAGCAGGGCCAGCGCCCGGCCGGCCACGTTTTCGGCCGTGAAACCGAATTCCGCCAGTACTTCCGCGCCCGGCGCCGAGGCGCCGAAATGGTCGAGGGAGACGGAGTCGTCCGCCCACCTGGACCAGCCGAAGGACGCCGCCGCCTCGACCGACAGGACCGGCACGTCGATACCCAGCACGGACTCCTGATAGTCGTCGTCCTGCTCGTCGAAGAGCTCCCAGCTCGGCATGGACACCACCCGGACCGTGAGGCCTTCCGCCTCCAGGAGCTCGGCCGCGCCCACACAGACCGCCACCTCCGAGCCGGTGCCGATGAGCACCAGGTCGGGATCGTCGCTCCCCTCGATCAGCGCGTAGGCCCCCCGTTGCAGCTCGACCGCCCGGGTATCGGTGCCGGCCAGTACGGGCAGGTTCTGGCGGGAGAGGATGAGGGCCGTCGGTCCGTCGCGTTCGATGGCCACCCGTAAGGCCTGCGCCGACTCGTTGGCGTCCGCCGGGCGAATGACCCGGAGTCCCGGCATGGCCCGCATGGCGGCCAGCTGCTCGACCGGCTGGTGGGTCGGGCCGTCCTGGCCGAGCCCGACGGAGTCGTGGCTCCAGAAGTAGATCACCTTCGCCTGCGACACGGCGGCCAGGCGGACGGACCCTCGCATGTAGTCGCTGAAGACGAAGAAGGTTCCGCCGATGGGAATGGTGCCGCCGTGGAGGCTGAGTCCGTTGAGTATCCCGCCCATGGCGTGCTCCCTGACGCCGAAGGCGATGGCCCGGCCCTCGGGGTGGTCACGCCCCTGAGCGGCGACGTCGTCGAGCTTGGTCCCGGTGTTTCCGGTCAGGTCGGCGCCGCCCGCGACCAGGCCCGGGACCGCTGTTCGCAGTGCGTTGAGGGCCGCATTGCTGGAGTGGCGGGTTGCGACCTGCTCGCCGGGCGTACGCCACACCGGGAGTTTGGATCGCCAGCCGGGAAGGCCCTGATTGGCCCAGATGGCGTCCCATTCGTCGCGACTTCCGGTCCAGGCGGCCAGCCGCTTTTCCCAGGCGCTTCTCGCCGTCTGGCCGCGGGGGATGGCCTGACGATAGAAGTCGAGCACGGCGTCGGGCACCCAGAACGTCTCGTCCGGCGGCAGGCCCAGGATCTCCTTGGTCGCCCGCACCTCGTCCTCGCCGAGCGGTGAGCCGTGGGCCTTCGGGCTGTCCGTGAGATGTGGAGCGGGCCAACCGATATGGCTGCGCAGGATCAGCAGGCTCGGGCGGTCCTCGACGGCCTGGGCCCGGCGGAGGGCGGCGTCGAGGGCGGCGGTGTCGTTGGCCACCTCGCCGAGCCGGTCGACGTGCCAGCCGTACGCCTCGAAGCGCATCGCCGCGTCGTCCGAGAGGGTCAGCTCGGTCGGACCGTCGATGGTGATGTGGTTGTCGTCGTAGACGTAGATGAGCCGGCCCAGGCCGAGATGGCCGGCAAGGGAGGCCGCCTCATGGCTGATCCCCTCCATAAGGTCGCCGTCGCTGCAGATGACGAAGGTGTAGTGATCGACGACCTCGGGGCCGAAGCGGGCTCGCAGCATTCGCTCGGCCATCCCGAGCCCGACCCCGTTGGCGAAGCCCTGCCCGAGCGGCCCGGTGGTCACTTCGATCCCGGGCAGGTCGTGCACCTCGGGATGGCCCGGGGTCCGGCTGTGCAACTGCCGGAACCGGCGCAGATCGTCGAGCTCGACCCCGTAGCCGGTGAGGTAGAGCATCGAGTAGAGAAGGATGCAGGCGTGGCCGCACGACAGTACAAACCGGTCCCGGTCGGGCCAGTCCGGGTCGCTCGGGTCGTAGTTCATGACCTGGGTCCACAGGACGTGGGCGAGCGGCGCCAGCGCCATGGCCGTGCCGGGATGCCCTGAATTGGCCTGTTGCGGGCCGTCCATGGCCAGCCCCCGAATCACGTTGATTCCCAGCTGCTGCAGGTCGCCGTCCGGCATAGCTGAACAGTACCCAGGTGGTAGGACTACTCCTGCCACCGGGAGCGGCCCCTGGCGGCCGGCGGCTCGGATCGGCGGCAGCAGCGCCTAGATCGGCGGCAGCAAAGTCAGGGGGACGATGGTCGCCGGACCGTCCGGCAGCAGCCGGCAGTGGGCCTCGATGGTGCCGAGGGCCTGGTATTCCAGCTCGCCCCGGACCAGCCGGTAGGTGAACTTGCCCGGCTCGACCTGGAACGGGGAGACGTTGCGGGCCACCTGATGGCCCTCCTCGTCCCGGAAGACCACTTCCAGGATGCCCTCGCCGTCCTCGGCCGGACGGCACCGGACCAGCACGATCAGATGCGGGGTCACCGTGACCGGCGGCGGCGCCGGGGCCGGCGTGGAGAACATGATCCCGGTGAGGTCGATCCGGGTCGACGGGCCCGGCACGGGCCGCAGGTCGATGTTTTCGGCGAACAAGGCGGAGACGATATCCATGGTCGGGACCGCTCCTCTCAGACGGGCTGCGGCGCCCGGTCGGACTGCCCGGTCAGGCGAGGCTGCTCATGGCGAACCTTCACCAGGCCCAGCCGGCGCGCCCACGCGATCGTCCACCACCCGGGGTCTCTCTCGCCCCGGCGAAGGGCCAGGCGGGCCGAGGTGGGGGCGGCGTGGTGATTGCTGTGCAGCCCCTCGCCGGCGGTGAGCCAGGCCAGCCACTGGCTGTTGGCGGCCAGCCCGCGAAATGGCCGCCGGCCAAAGGTGTGCCCCACCGCGTTCACGGCCGAGTTGAGCAGCAAATAGGAGACGGTATGGGTGGCGGCGGCAATGGCGGCCAGCTCCCAGTTGCCCCAGAACAACAGGAGCAGGATGCCAAAGCCCACCCCCAATCCCACAAAGCCGCGGTCGAAAAGGATCCGATCCCATTTGTCGGCGGGAAGATCCTTGGCGTACTTGTTGACCGTATTGCCGTCGCGGGCGGCCCGTCGGTACAGGACCACGTTGCCGATCTGCACGGCCGCAAAGCCTTCGAGGAGCGGTGAGTGAGGGTCCCCCTCGACGTCGGTGAAGGCGTGGTGGCGGCGGTGGACGGCCACCCATTCCCGGGGTTTGATTCCGGTCATGATCCAGGTCAGCACCCGGCAGGTAAAGCGGAGTCCGGGGGCCATGGTCATGGCCCGATGCGAGAGCGTCCGATGCAGAAAGACCGTGGTCAGAAAAAGGGCGACCTGACAGACGAGAAGTCCAGCCAGCACAGCAAAGAGAATCCCGGGCACCTGTCCACGCTACCCGCCTGACCAGATGGTAGACGTTCACCCCGGCCGCCAAGTCTACGCTGGCAGGAATGGGCCGGCACTGCACCGGGGCGGGCGAGGTCCCCATGACCCTGCTCTCGGGGGCGCGGGCGGCCGGGTGGGCGACCGCCGGGGCCGGAACCCTTACGGCGCCCATAGTGTTCTCGCTGACCTTCAACCGGTTACCCGGCGAAGCCGTCGCCGATCGGATCGGGGTGGCCCTCCCCGGCCATCCGAGGTCGCCCTCCCTCGCCGACATCGAGCCGCGCCCGTGATCCGCCGGCTCCCGATGTTCCCGCTCGGCACCGTGCTCATGCCGACCCAGTTGCTCCCCCTTCACATCTTCGAGCCCCGCTACCAGGAGCTCATGCGGCAGCTGACCGATCCCGACTCGCCTCGCGAGCTCGGCGTGGTCCTCATCGAACGGGGCCACGAGGTCGGTGGCGGAGATCAGCGGGTGGCGACCGGGACGGTCGGTCGCCTGGTCGCCGCCCAGCAGACACCCGACGGCCGGTGGATGGCGTTGTTCACCGGCACCGAGCGCTTCCGGGTGGTCGAATGGCTGCCCGACGACCCGTTCCCGCAAGCCCGGGTCGAGGAGCTGCCGGAACCGGGGTGGGATCCAGTCGACGGGCCCGCTCTCGCCCGGGCCGAGGAGCTGGTCCGCGAGACCCTGACCCTGGCCGCCGAGCTGGGGGAGGCGGCCGCACCGGCTGGCTTCGAGCTGGTGGACGACCCGGCCCAACGGACCTGGCAGCTCTGCGCGGCCGCACCCCTCGGTGCCTTCGACCGCCAGCGGCTGCTGGAGGCGCCGAGGTCGGTCCGGCTGGCCACCCTGGTCGAGCAGGCGGCCGACGCCCGTCAGATGCTTGCATTCCGTCTCGGCGGCGGGTAAGGATCGTGACTTTGTGACCGCAACCGCGCCTGACGCCGTCCGCGGACGGTCGTTTGGAACTCTGGTGGACGAATTCGTCAGCCTGACTGTCGCCTACTTCAAGCAGGAGACCCTCGACCCGATCAAGTCGCTAGGGCGGTACATCGCCCTCGGCTTCGTGGGCGCCCTACTGCTCGCCCTTGGAGGAGGGCTGCTGGCCCTGGCCGCCATCCGGGCCATCCAGGCCGAGACGGGGGGACACCTGAGCGGCAGCCTGACGTTCATCCCGTACTTCGGAGGGTTCCTTGTCGCCGGCCTCGGCGCCGGCTGGGCGGTGTTCCGCATCACCCGGTCCAACGGTCGCAGCCTCAGGGGGGATCCGCAGCGATGAGCCTCAAGCTCCCGGGAGTCAAGCTGGTACCGGTTTCCGGCAGCGGGCCAAACGGCCGGGTGCAGCTCACCGACATTCGGTCCAAGCTGGGCGAGATCCGGGGTGAGGTGGACGAAACCGCCGAGCAGGCCCGACCGGTCGTGGCCTATGCCGCGGTCGGCGGCGTGGTTCTGCTCGTGATCGTGGCCTTCCTCCTGGGCCGCAGCCGGGGCCGCAGCAAGTCTTCATGGGTCGAGATCCGGCGGCTCTGAGCAGGCGACCATGGCGTACCTGTGGAGTTCGATGTTGCGAAAAGGCATGCGCCTGGGCTTCGACCGCGGCGTCCTCGGCGGCAGCCCCGTCTGGCTGGTCCTCGGCGCCCTGGCCCTGCTCGCCCATCTGGCCGGGCGGGCCATGCAGCGCGACGTGGGGGTGGTCATGCGCGCCGACCTCAAACCCGACGAGGTGTTCGAGATCAGCCAGCTGCGGCGCTAGCCCACCGAGCCCACCGAGCCCACCGAGCCCACCGAGCCCGGCGGGGGCGGAGGTGGCGTCACAATGGAAGCGTGAAGGTCCTTTTGCGCAATCCGCGTCGGGAGGTGGAGGTGGCCGGCCCTCTGGCCGTGCAGGCGTTGCTCGACCGCTTCGACCTCAACCGCGAGTCGGTGCTGGTCATCGTGGACGGAACGCTGGTCACCGGCGACGCCTTCCTGGCGGAGGGATCGACGATCGAGGTGCGGCCGGTGATCTCCGGCGGGGCCGGTGACGGGGTGACGCGATGAAGTGCCGGGCCTGCCGGGAGCCGGCGGTGATCGACATTCGCCGTCACAACGCGGCCTTCTGTGCCCCGTGCTTCGTGCGCCATTGCCAGGAGCAGGTGCGCCGGGCCATCGAGGCTTTCGACATGATCGGCGAGGGGGAGCGGGTGCTGGTCGCAGTGTCGGGCGGCAAAGATTCCCTGGCCCTGTGGGACCTGCTCCTCGACCTGGGGATGGCTGCCGACGGGCTGTACCTGGGCCTGGGGATCGGGGAGTACAGCGACGAGTCCGGCAGTTATGCCCGGGCCTTCGCCGAGCGCCGACAGGCCAAGCTGGTGGAGATCGACATTCCCGGCCAGTTCGGGTTTGACGTTCCGACGGGTGCAGCGGCGGCCCGCCGGGCCCCCTGTTCGGCGTGCGGGCTCTCCAAGCGGCATCTCTTCAACCAGGCCGCCCTCGACGGCGGCTACGACGTGATCGCCACCGGCCACAATCTCGACGACGAGGCGGCCGTGCTCTTCGGCAACGTGCTGCGCTGGGACCTCGCCTACCTCGGCCGCCAGTACCCGATCCTTCCCGCCAGTCATGGCTTCGCCCGCAAAGTCAAGCCGTTGATCCGGCTGGGGGAGCGGGAGATGGCCGCGTACTGCGTGCTGCGTGGCATCGATTACATCGTGGAGGAGTGCCCGATGGCGGCCGGCAACCGGCATCTCGGCTACAAGGAAGCCCTCAACGGCATCGAGGTGACCTCACCGGGCTCCAAGGCTGCTTTCTATTTCGGGTTCCTCGACCGCATGGCCGCCCTGGTGCAGCCGCACGCCGAGGAGGAGCGGGCCGGACTACACCCGTGCCCCGGATGCGGGGCGCCCACCGTCAGCGAACTCTGCGCCTTCTGCAAGCTCGTCCAGCGCGCCGCCGGCGGCTCCGCTCATGAGCAAGGGCCATCCAGGAGGAAAGGCCGCCCGGAAGGACGGCCCCCGGTCGAGAAAGGGCGATCGTGAGCCGTCCGTTCGAGGCCGGCGAACGGGTCCTGCTCTTCGACACCAAGGGACGCCGCTATCTGGTCCAGCTCGCCGCGGGCGGCGAGTTCCACACCCACGCCGGACCGGTACCCCACGACGACCTGATCGGCCGCGAGGAGGGCTGGGTGGCGCGGTCGACCCGAGGCTCCCGCTTCATCGCCGTCCGGCCCACCCTGGCCGAAGTGGTGCTCAAGATGCCGCGGGGTGCCCAGGTCATCTACCCCAAGGACCTCGGCCCGATCCTGATCATGGCGGACGTGTTCCCCGGCGCCCGGGTCTTCGAATCGGGTCTCGGGTCGGGCGCCCTCTCGATGGCCCTGTTGCGCGCCGGCGCGGAGGTGACCGGCTACGAGTTGCGGCCCGACTTCGCGGCTCGGGCCCAGGCCAACGTGGCCGCTTTCCTCGGCGCTGGCGCCCTGGACCGCTACCGCGTCGAGATCCGGGATGCCTACGACGGGGTGGACGAGACCGGCTTCGACCGGGCCGTGCTGGATCTCCCCGAGCCCTGGCGGGTCATCAAGGCCGCCGAGACGGCGCTGCGCCCGGGCGGCATTTTGGTCGCCTACCTGCCCACCATCGGCCAGGTCAGCACCTACCGGGACACCCTCGAGCGCAGCGCGTTCGGTTTGGCCGAGACGATCGAGGTGTTGCAGCGGAGCTGGCATGTGGAAGGGCAGTCGGTTCGGCCCGACCACCGGATGGTGGCCCATACCGGCTTCCTCACTTCAGCCCGACTGCTCGGCGCGGCCCCGTCTCCACCCGGCCATTCGCCGGCGGAGCAGGCTCAACTGCCGGGCCCGGTTGGACCGGCGGGCCAGGCGCACCCGCCGGACCAGGGCCTTCGCCGCCAGGCCAACCGCCGGCAGGCCTTGCGCCGGCCAGGCGCAACCGCCGGTCCAGCCGCTCGCCGACCAGGCGCAACCGCCGGTCCAGCCGCTACCGCCGGACCAGGCGCAACCGCCTGACCAGCGGCAGCTGGGCCGGCCCCTACCGGGCGCCTTGCGGCCGAGCCCGCCCCGCCCGGACGAGCCCTCCGACCTCTGAGCCGGGGATGGACACCCTCGATCTGATCGTGATCATCGTGGCCGTGGTCGCGGCCGTGGGCGGCTACCGGCTCGGGTTTTTTGGCCGGGTTGCTTCCTGGCTGGGCCTCGCTCTCGGCTTCTATGTGGCCATCCGGATCCTGCCCTCGGTGCTGATCCGTATCAGCACCGCGTCACCCGGCACCCAGCTCGCGGTCGCGGTGTTGATCCTGGTCGGAGGGGCGGTCATCGGCCAGGCGCTCGGCCTGATCGTGGGGTCGCGACTGCACCGGGCCTTGCCCGGGGGCCCGGTCCAACAGGCGGACCGGGTGGTAGGGGCGGGCACGGGGATCGTCGGGGTGATCGTGGCGCTGTGGTTGCTCCTGCCGTCGATCGCCTCGGTGCCGGGCTGGCCGGCCCGGGCGACCGCCGACTCCGGGATCTCGCGGTGGGTATCGGGCAACCTGCCGAACCCGCCCGACGCCCTGCAGGTGCTCCGGCGCCTGATCGGCCAGGACGCCCCGCAGGTGTTCGCGGTCCTTCACCCCGGCGCCCCGGCCGGCCCGCCGCCGGCCGCCAGCGGGTTGTCCTCCGCCGTCATCCGGGCGGTGGAGGCTTCCACGGTCAAGGTGGAGGGGCAGGCGTGCAGCCGCATCTTCGAGGGAAGCGGCTTCACAGTCGCCCCCGACCTGGTAGTGACCAATGCCCACGTGGTGGCCGGCGAACCGCCCGGGCAGACCTCGGTCCTGCTGCCCTCCGGGCGTCGCCTGGCGGCGACGGTGGTGATGTTCGATCCCCGCCGCGACCTGGCCCTGCTGTCGGTCGGCTCCCTGGACCAGTCGCCCCTGCCGCTCAAGGTGGCGCATGCCGGAGCAACCGGAGCCGTCTTCGGCCACCCCGACGGCGTCGACCAGGTTGTCGTCACCCCCGCCCGGGTGGCCCAGGACATCCAGGCCGTCGGGAAGGACCTCTACGACAGCGCCAACACCACACGGAACGTCCTGGTTCTCGCCGCCGCCCTGGCCCACGGGGATTCGGGCGGACCGCTCGTCAGCCCCACCGGCGACGTCATCGGCGTGGCCTTCGCCATCTCCGCCGACCAGCCCTCAACCTCCTACGCCCTGAGCATCACCGAGCTCGAAGCCGGCCTGAGGGAGGCCCAGCACCCGGCGGGGACCTCGACCGGGCCCTGTCTCACCAGCTGATCTGCTTGACCGATTGACCCGGCCAGAGCGCTGGCCTCGCGGCCCGTCCCGCCGCCCGATCGGACCTTGCCGACCCATGTGTCGCCCCCGATGGCTGGCTGGTGTCGGCCTCCCGACCCTGGCCGCAGGTGCGGGCGTGACCCACCGACGAGGCGCCCATCGGCGACTCGTTGCCTCCCTATTGGACCCATCCGACCCACCGCCCGGGCCCACCGCGCTACTCCTCTATGAAGATGCACTCCCCGGGGCACTCCTCGGCGGACTCGCGTGTCGCGTCCTCCATGCCCTCGGGGACCACGGCCAACCCCTCGTGGCCGCCGGGGTCGTCGAAGATCTTGTCGCCCTCTTTGACGTACGAAAGGCCGTCGTCGAGCAGGGTGAACACGGCCGGCGCGATCTCTTCGCAGAGCCCGTCGCCGGTGCAGAGATCCTGATCGATCCAGACCTTCATCGCTGTGCCTTCGCCTCGCTGTGTGCTGGTCCTCCGGCAACTAACCGGTGGTACATCGACAACCAATGCTAAACCAATGCTAGCGGACGACCGTACCGACCGGCCCTTTCCAATGTCAACTATCCCTCTGGCCGGTCGATTACCGCCGCCGCCATCGGGATAACACCTCGACGGTATCTCGCGATTGTGGCGAGGATAGAGGTAAGTTCAGTGCGCAAGTCAGGAGTGAGGCCAGTGAGCGACGCCGATGCGGCGGCCCAAAATGCCGCCTACGAGCACGAGGTGGCAGATCTCCGCGAGCAGACAAAGGTGCTCGAGGAGGAGGTCCTCGGTCTGCGCCGCCGCATGCAGGACGCGCCCAAGCGGGTGCGCACGCTGGAAGAGAAGCTGCTGGAAACCAAGGGGCAACTGCAGCAGGCCATCTCTCAAAACGAGCGGCTGACCTTCACCCTTCGGGAGGCCCGGGAGCACATCGCGGCCCTGCGGGAGGAGGTCGACAAGCTCACCCAGCCGCCGGCCGCCTACGGAACCTTCCTGGCCCGCAACGACGACGGTACGGTCGACGTGTTCTCCGGCGGGCGCAAGATCCGCGTCGCCCTACATCCCGAGCTGGCCCTCGAGGAGGCGTCGGAGCTGCGGCGGGGCGCCGAGGTAGTGCTCAATGAGTCGCTCAACGTGGTCCTCGCCCGTTCGGCCGAGCAGTCCGGTGAGGTGGTCACTCTCAAGGAGGTCCTCGACGACTTGAGGGCCATCATCGTCGGGCGGGCCGACGATGAGCGCGTCGTTGAGTTGGCCGACAGCCTGCAGGGGGTGAAGATCCGATCGGGCGACTCGCTCCTTATGGACTCGCGGACCGGCCTGCTGCTGGAGAAGCTGCCCCGGCCCGAGGTCGAGGAGCTGATCCTCGAGGAGGTCCCGGACATCTCCTACGCCGACGTCGGCGGGCTGGACAACCAGATCGAGGCCATCACCGACGCCGTCGAGCTGCCCTTCCTCTACCGGGAACTCTTCGTCGAGCACAAGCTGCCCGCTCCGAAGGGGATCCTTCTCTACGGGCCGCCAGGCTGCGGCAAGACCCTCATCGCCAAGGCGGTGGCCAACTCGCTGGCCACCAAGGTGGCCGAGGTCTCCGGCGACAAGGCCGCTCGAAGCTACTTCCTCAATATCAAGGGGCCCGAGCTACTCAACAAGTACGTGGGGGAGACCGAGCGCCAGATCCGCCTGGTGTTCCAGCGAGCCCGGGAAAAGAGCGAGGAGGGCGTGCCGGTGATCGTCTTCTTCGACGAGATGGACTCCCTGTTCCGGACTCGCGGCACGGGGATCAGCTCGGACATGGAATCCACCATCGTCCCCCAGCTGCTGGCCGAGATCGACGGCGTCGAGACCCTGCGCAACGTCATCGTGATCGGCGCGTCCAACCGGGAGGACCTGATCGACCCGGCCATCCTCCGGCCCGGGCGCCTCGACGTCAAGATCAAAATCGAGCGGCCCGACCAGGAAGCCGCGGCCCAGATCTTCGCTCGCTACATGACGCCCGATCTTCCTCTCGACGCCGACGAGGTGACCACTCTCGGTGGGGGCGACCGGGCCAAGGCGGTGCAGGCCATGATCGAGCGGACCGTCGCCGAGATGTATCAGGCGGACGAACACAACCAGTTCCTCGAGGTGACCTACCAGAACGGCGACAAGGAAATCATGTATTACAAGGATTTCTCGTCGGGGGCCATGATCGAGAACATCGTCCGGCGGGCCAAGAAGCTGGCCATCAAGCGGGTGATCGCAGGGGAGAGCCGCGGGATCCGCTCGCAGGACCTCCTCGACTCCATCAAGCAGGAGTACAAGGAGCACGAGGACCTGCCCAACACGACGAACCCCGACGACTGGGCCAAGATCTCGGGCAAGAAGGGCGAGCGCATCGTCTACATCCGGACGCTCATGGCCCAGGGCGACGAGACCACCGGCGGCCGTTCCATCGAGCGGGTGACCACCGGCCAGTACTTGTAGACGCCTGGCTGCGGTTCGGGCTCCCGGCGCCACGGGGCCCGGCGGCCGCCCTCTCGCGCTGTACCTACCCGGTCGGTCGGAGGTGCGGCTCGAACTTGGGTAAGTTCGGCCATTTTGGGCGTCTGATGTATATCTCATGTACTCTGGACGTCCAAAGTCGCCGGTGGCGTCCAGAGTCGCGAGGGCACCGGGCGGCGCCAGCAGGTCGTCGGGTCGGCATCCCCGAGCGCGCTGGTTGACCTCGGAGGGCTCCGGGGCACCGCTGTGGGCTGGGAGAACCGCACACGGGCTGTTCGGAGCGCCGCTCCGGCGGACCGGTCGCGCTTCCGCCGGTAGAAACCAAACGGCTTAGTCTCCCCCGCAAGGGGCTCCGGGGGGGATAACGTCAGCGCGTGGCCATCGTCAAAGTGCTCGGGATGGAAACCGAGTACGGGATCATCATCCGTGGGGCTGCCGATCCCAACCCGATCGCGGCCTCGTCGACGCTGATCAACGCCTACGTGGCCGAGCTGAGCCGCAAGGTGGAGTGGGACTTCGAGGACGAAACCCCAGGTCGGGACGCCCGCGGCTTCGCCCGGGAGGGATCGATGCCGCCGGAGGTGGAGACCCACCTGGTCAACGCCGTCCTCACCAACGGTGCCCGCTACTACGTCGACCACGCCCACCCTGAGTACTCCACCCCCGAGTGCGCCAACGCCCTTGACGCCATCCGCTACGACAAGGCCGGCGAGTTGATCCTCGCCCGGTCGGTCGCCGCCGCGGCCCGGATTCTCCCGCCCGGGCAGAACCTGCTCGTGCTCAAGAACAACTCCGACGGCAAGGGCAACTCGTACGGGGCCCACGAAAACTACCTGATGGACCGATCAGTCCCGTTTGCCCGCATCGTCAACCACGTGATGCCGCACTTCGTCTCCAGGCAGATCTACACCGGTGCCGGCAAGGTCGGTTGTGAGGCGTCGTCGCAGGGCGGCGAGGAAATCCACTACCAGCTGACCCAGCGGGCCGACTTCTTCGAGGAGGAGGTCGGCCTCGAAACCACCCTGAAGAGGCCCATCGTCAACACCCGGGACGAACCGCACTGCGACTCCCAGAAATACCGTCGCCTGCACGTGATCGTCGGCGACGCCAACATGTCCGAAGTCGCCAACTTCCTGAAGGTGGGTACCACCTCTCTGGTCCTGGCGATGATCGAGGATGACTGGTTCGGTCGGGCCAGCCGCGAGTTCACCCTGCACGCCCCGGTCAGTGCCATGCGCCGGGTGTCCTATGACCTGGCCCTGACCCGGCCCCTCGACCTCGCCGACGGCCGCACCATGACCGCCCTCGAGCTCCAGTGGGAGCACCTGGACCTGGCCCGCAAGTACGCCGAGGAGCGAGGCCTGGACGCCGTTGGCGGCGCTGAGATCGGCCGGGAGATCCTGCGCCGCTGGGAGGATGTGCTCACGGCGCTGGAGTCCGATCCCATGACGTTGGCCAAGCAGCTGGACTGGGTAGCCAAATACCGGATCATCAACGGCTACCGGGAGCGCCACGGGCTGAGCTGGCACGACCACAAGCTGGCCGCCATGGATCTTCAATACCACGATGTGTCCCCCGAGCGTTCGCTGCACGCCCGGGTCGGGACGGAACGGCTGCTCGAACCCGAGTCGGTCACCAGGGCGGTGAGCGAACCACCGGAAACGACCCGCGCCTACTTCCGGGGCAAGTGCCTGCAGCGGTGGTCCTCGTCGATCGCGGCGGCCAACTGGGACTCGCTGGTGTTCGATCTCGGCGGAGATCCGCTCCGGCGCGTCCCCATGATGGAACCGCTCAGAGGAACCAAAGACCACGTCGAAGAACTGCTGAATAGCGTGTCGAGCCCTGCCGAGCTGCTGGAACGACTGGGCTCGTAGGGGAAGGAAAGAGACATTCGCAATGCCAGAACGCGAGCAGATCAAGAAGCCGGCGCCTGCCCGGACCGAAGAGGAAACCATCGAGGAAGTTCCCGCGTCCAGCAAGAAGGGCGAGGAGCTCAAAGCTGAGCTGGACGACCTGCTGGACGAAATCGATGAGGTACTCGAGGAGAACGCCGAGGAGTTCGTCCGCTCCTACGTACAGAAAGGCGGCGAATAGCCCCGATAGGTAGGTCGAGCGCCGGGGTGGTAACCACGCCCCCGTGGCTGGCGACGGTTGTCGCCGGGCGCGGGTAGGGTGCCTGACCCTATGAGCCTTCCGATGTTTCGCCCCGAGGACGAGCCGGGACCGAACTTCACCGAAGTCCTGCGCCGGGTCGGCCTGGATCCCTTTGCTCCCCTCGTCACGGGTCCGGGTTCGACGGCGCCCTTCCAGACCACCCACGGAACGACCATCGCGGCCATCCGTTACCACGACGGAGTCGTGATGGTGGGCGACCGCCGGGCCACCGCCGGCTCGTCTATTGCCCACCGCTCCATGGAAAAAGTGCACCCGGCGGACCGCCACAGCGGGGTGGCCATCGCAGGCGCGGCGGGGCCGGCCATGGAGATGGTGCGGCTGTTCCAGCTGCAGCTCGAACACTACGAGAAGGTCGAGGGCGCGCCGATCAGCCTGGAGGGCAAGGCCAACCAGCTGTCACAGATGGTGCGCTCCAACCTGGCCATGGCCCTGCAGGGCTTCGTGGTGGTCCCCTTGTTCGCCGGCTTCGACGTGCGGCGGGGCGTGGGCCGTATCTATACCTACGACCCGACGGGCGGTCGGTACGAGGAGACCGACTTCCACGCCGACGGCTCGGGTGGGCGCGACGCCCGCACCACCATCAAGCTGGGCTGGAAACCCGACCTCTCCCGGGCGGACGCCATCGCCCTGGCCGTGCTGGCCCTCTGGCAGGCCGCCGACGAGGACTCGGCGACCGGGGGACCGGACGCCGTGCGCGGCATCTATCCGACCGTGGCGACCATCACCGCGGCCGGCTTCGAGCGGGCCGACGAAGCCGAGGTGGCGGAGCGATTCGCGGCGGTGGTGCCGCTCGTCGGGGGGGAACAGCCATGACCATGCCCTTCTATGTAGCGCCCGAGCAGTTCATGAAGGACAAGGCCGACTTCGCCCGGAAAAACATCGCCCGGGGCCGGCCGCTCGTCGCCATCGTCTACGCGGGCGGGATCCTGATCTGCGCCGAGAACCAGTCCAAGTCGCTCCACAAGGTCAGCGAGATCTACGACCGCATCGCGTTCGCCGGCGTCGGCCGCTACAACGAGTTCGACTCGCTGCGCCGATCCGGCGTGCAGTACGCCGACCTCAAGGGCTATCAGTTCAGCCGGGAGGACGTGGACGCCCGCTCGCTGGCCAATCTGTACGCCCAGTACATGGGCAACGTCTTCACCCACGAGATGAAGCCGCTCGAGGTGGAGATCCTGGTCGCGGAGGTCGGGACGTCACCGGACGGGGACCAGCTGTTCCACATCCTGTACGACGGTTCGGTGGTAGACGAGGACCGCTACACCGTGCTCGGCGGCGAGGCGGACGTGATCGCCGGCCGTCTCGCGGCCGCCGTCCAAAGCGACTGGGACCTCTCCGAGGCGCTGTGGAACGCGGCCACCGCCCTGGCCGGGCCGGACCGGACGCCGGTCGCGCACGACCTGGAGGTAGCGGTCTTGGTTCGCGCCAACAGCCGCCGGGCCTTTCAGCGGCTGGCCGACGTCGAGGTGGCCACCGCCCTCGACCGGCCGCCGACCGAACCGGCCGAGCCGGCCGACGACGGGGGAGCGGAGCCGGCGGGCTGAGTCCGGCTCGGCCCGGGGAACCCGGTTGGGGCAGCGAGGGCCGGATCCCCGTGCCCTAACGCCATGCTCTGATGGCTTTTTGATATATCTATCGCGTACTACGCGCCTTTTACAACACAAAACCGGGCGGGAACTCGGGCCGGCCCCACCGGGCCCCCCGGCGGCCGGGGCCCAGGGGCGCCGGCCTCTCCAGCGGGCCCGGCCCGGCCTACTCGGCGTGGCCGAAGGACTCGATCTCCTTCTTGTCTTCGGCGGACAGGTCCTGGGGCACCTCGCCTCGAGCCGCCTTCGCGCTCTGGACCTGCTGCCGGATCTCCTCCACCACCTCGGGGTTGGCCAGGGTGCTGACATCTCCGACGTCGGTGAAATTGGAGACCCCGGCGATCACCCGGCGCATGATCTTCCCGGACCGCGTCTTGGGCATGTCGGGAACGATCCACACATTCTTCGGGCGGGCCACCTTCCCGATCTCCGTCTCGATGGCGGCCCCGACCTGGGTGATGACCGCCTGGCTGGCGTCGACCCCGGGCTTGAGCGAGATGTACATCTCGACCGCCCGGCCGCGCAGATCGTCCATGACGGGAACCGCGGCCGCCTCGGCCACCTCGTCGACGATGAGCGCCGCCGATTCCAGCTCCTTGGTTCCGAGCCGGTGGCCGGCCACGTTGATCACGTCGTCGACCCGGCCGAGGATCCGGAAGTAGCCGTCGGCCGCCTGCGTGGCCCCGTCGTTGGCGAAGTAGGGCCAGTCCCGCCAGTCGGTGCTCTTGGCGTCCCGGTTGTACTTGGCGTAGTAGGTCGACACGAAGCGGTCGGGGTCACCCCAGATGGTCTGGAAGATCCCCGGCCAGGGATTGCGGATGCAGATGTTGCCAGCCCGGGCGCTGCCTGCCTCGACCTCCTGGCCCTCCTCGTCGTAGATGACGGGATAGATGCCGAGTACCGCCGGACCGCAGCTGCCCGGTTTCATGGGGTTTATCGCCGGCAAGGTGCTGCCCATGAAACCGCCGGTCTCGGTCTGCCACCAGGTGTCGACAATGGCCGCTTCGCCCTTGCCGACGAACTCGTAGTACCAGCGCCACACCTCGGGTTCGATGGGCTCGCCCACCGTGGTCATGAGCTTGAAGTGGTAGTCGTACTTGGCCGGCTCGTCCGGGCCGGACTTGCGCAGCATCCGGATGGTGGTCGGCGCGGTGTGGAAGATGTTGACGCCCAGCCGCTCGGCGATGCGCCAGGGCCGGCCGGCGTCGGGGTAGGTCGGCACGCCCTCGTACATCACGCTGGTCGTTCCGAGCGCCAGCGGCCCGTACACGATGTAGGAATGGCCGGTGATCCACCCGATGTCGGCGAAGCACCAGTAGGTGTCCTCGGGGTGGATGTCCAGGTAGTACTTGGAGGTGCCGGCGACGTAGGACAGGTAGCCGCCAGTCGAATGCTGACACCCCTTGGGGCGCCCGGTCGTGCCACTGGAATACATGATGAAAAGCGGCGCCTCCGCCGGCATCGACACCGGCTCGACGATCCGGTCGCGGAACTCCGGCAGGACTTCGTCGATGAAGACGTCCCGGCCCTCGACCATGGGCGTCTCTGACGCGTACTGGCCCGGGTGGCGCCGCCACACCAGCACCTTGTCGACCTCGACGCCTTCCTCCTGGGCCCGCTCGACCGCCTCGTCGGCCTTGACCTTGTGGTCGAGTAGCTGCCCGTTGCGGTAATAGCCGTCCATGGTGACGAGGATCCGGCTTTCGGAGTCGGCGATGCGCCCTCCGCAGGCGGCGCCGCTGAATCCCCCGAACACTTGCGAGTGGATGGCGCCCAGTCGAGCGCAGGCCAGCATGGAGATCGGCAGCTCGGGGACCATCGGCAGGTGGAACGTGACCCGGTCGCCGGCCTTTACCCCTGCGTAGTCGCGTAGCAAGGCCGCGAACTCGTTGACCCGCTGGTAGAGCTCCCGGTAGGTGATCACCTCGGTCGGATCGGTCTCCAGCTCCGGGATCCAGATGAAGGCCGCCTGATTGGCCCGTTCGTCCAGGTGCCGGTCCACGCAGTTGTAGCAAGCGTTGAGGCGGCCGCCGACGAACCACTGCCAGAAGGGGGCGTTGCTCGTGTCCAGGGTGGTGTGCCAGTAGCTATCCCAGCTGAGCAGGTCGGCGTACTCCTTGAAGCAGTCGGGGAACCGCTCCTCCCTGAACCGGTCCCGGATGGACGGGTCAGCGGCGTTGGCCTGGCCGACGAACCGGGTAGGAGGGTAGAAATACTCCTCTTCGCGCCAGTGGACCGCGATCTGGGCCTCGGAAACCTCGTCCTGCTCCTGTTCCTCTGCAGTCATTCCTCCACCTTTACTTGAGACGCGTCGATTATGCCCGAGGGCGGAGCAGTGCCACCGGGGGAGCGCTCAGGGCAGCAGGCGGCCGGCCATGATCGCCCCGATCATCACGAGCAGGGCTGCCGCGGCGAGAACCCTGCGAGCCGTCCAGCCGAAGATGATCGTCCGCCGGCTTCCCACCGGGACGGCCCATCCTTCCGGCACCTCTTCGAAGGCGGCCTCCAGCTCATCGGCGAGCAGCAGCTCACAGGCGATCTCCTCGTCGTCCGGCGTGACCCACACCGATACCGTCCCGATGGGATACGGGCCGCCGACGGCGCCGCGCAGCTCGGTCAGGATGCCGTCGGCGCCGAGGCGGGCGGCGATGACCCGGGCGTGGAACACGTCAGGAACGGTGCGCAAATGCACCATCGGGCTGTAGTCGCCCCGCCGCGAGGTCGCGGTCATCAACGACGCAGGCTAGCGGCTGTGGCCGCTTCCCTCGGTCCGGTCCACAGCAATCACCCCCTGGTTGCACCCGGAAGCAGGTAGCGTGCGCCTCAGACATGGACCGGCGCATCTTCGGGCTCGAAAACGAGTACGGCGTGACCTGCACGCTGCGCGGTCAGCGCCGGCTGAGCCCGGATGAGGTGGCCCGCTACCTGTTCCGGCGGGTGGTGAGCTGGGGGCGTTCGTCGAACGTCTTCCTCGAGAACGGGGCCCGCCTCTACCTTGATGTGGGCAGCCACCCGGAGTACGCCACGCCCGAGTGCGATTCCATCAGCGACCTGGTGGTGCATGACAAGGCCGGGGAGCGAATCCTCGAACACCTGGTCAACTCGGCGGAGGCCCGGCTGCGAGAAGAGGGGATCCGCGGCGTGGTCTTCCTTTTCAAAAACAACACTGACTCGGCCGGCAACTCCTACGGCTGCCACGAGAACTATCTGACCAGCCGGCGGGACGACTTCGGCCACTACGCCGAAGTACTGATCCCGTTCCTGGTCTCCCGGCAGATCTACGCCGGGTCCGGCAAGGTGCTCCAGACGGCCAGGGGGGCGATGTACTGCATCAGCCAGCGGGCCGAGCACATCTGGGAAGGGGTGTCGTCGGCGACGACCCGCAGCCGTCCCATCATCAACACCCGCGACGAGCCGCACGCCGACGCCGAGCGCTTCCGTCGCCTGCACGTCATCGTCGGCGACTCCAACATGAGCGAGTACGCCACCTTCCTGAAGGTCGGGGCGACGAGCATCCTGCTGCGGATGCTCGAAGACCCGGGGGTGGTCCTCCGCGACATGACGCTGGAAAACCCGATCCGGGCCATCCGGGAGATCAGCCACGACACCACCCTCCGGCGCCGGGTGCGACTGGCCAACGGGCGGGAGGCGAGCGCCCTCGACATCCAGGGCGAGTACTTCAACCGGGCCCGCCGCTACCAGGAGACCCACGGCCTCTCGCCGCTGGAGGATCAGGCCCTGATGATGTGGGAGCACTGTCTGAAGGGGCTGGAGAGCGATCCCTGGTCCCTCGACCGGGAGTGCGACTGGGTGATCAAGCATCGCCTGATTGAGCACTACCGGCAGCGGGATGGGGTGCCCCTGACCCACCCGAAGGTGGCGCTGATCGACCTGCAGTACCACGACGTCAGCCGGGAACGGGGGCTGTTCTACAAGATGCAGGCGCGCGGCCTGGTCGAGCGCACCTGCCGGGACGAGGACATCGAGACTGCGGTCGACCAACCGCCTCAGACGACCCGGGCCAAGCTGCGGGGGGAGTTCATTCGCCGGGCCAAGGAGCGACGACGGGACTTCACCGTGGACTGGGTCCACCTGAAGCTCAACGACCAGGCCCAGCGGACGGTGCTCTGCAAGGACCCGTTCAAGTCGCGCGACGAGCGGGTCGAGAAGCTGATCGCCTCGCTTTAGAGGCCACCAAGACCTGGCCATGGACCGCCTGGAGCGTCTCGTCAACCTGGTTGCGGCGCTGATCGACACCCCGCACCCACTGACCCGCCACGCGATCCATCAGCGCATCGACGGCTACTCCGACGATCCCGAGGCCTTCCGGCGCAACTTCGAACGCGACAAGGACCTTCTGCGGCAGATGGGGCTGCCGTTGACGACCGAGCCGGTTGATCCATCCCACCCGGACGAGGTCGGTTATCGGATCCCGCGCGAGGAGTACGAGTTGCCCGACCCCGGTCTCGACGAGAACGAGCTGGCCGCGTTGCGCCTGGCGGCGGCGGCGGTCCAGCTCGACGGGGCCTGGGGTCGCAACGCCTCCGTCCGGGCGCTGCGGAAGCTCGCTGGCGCCGCCATGGGGGCCGGCGAGGCCGGCGACGCCGGGCCGAGCGGCGACACCGGGCCGAGCGGCGACACCGGACCGGCCGGGTTGGCGGCACTGCCGGGCGGGGACATGGTCGCCATTGCGTTCGGGGCCATTGCGGCCCGCCGCCGGGTCCGGTTTACGTACCGGCAGGAGGCCCGGGTGGTGGACCCCTGGCGCCTCTCCTTCCGGCGCGGCCAGTGGTATCTGGCCGGTCTTGACCACACCCGGGGCGAGGAGCGTCTCTTCCGGCTCGACCGGATCGCCGGGCCCCTGACGGTCGAGGGCCCGCCGGGCGCCTTCGCCCGGCCGACTCTGGGCGCGGCCGGACCGCCGCCCGCCTGGCGGATCGGCGACGAAGAAGAGGTCGTGGCCGAGCTGCTCGTGGACGTCGATCAGGTGCAGTGGGCGGTGGACGCCCTGGGGCCAGACGCCATCTCGAGCCGGCGCGGCGACGGCTCGGTCGTGTTCTCGGTGGGCCTGACCGACGTCGCGGCGTTCCGGTCCTTCGTTCTGGGCTTCCTCGATCATGCCGAGATCCTGGGCCCACCGGCTTTGCGGGACGGCATGGTCGAGTGGCTGACCCGGTTGTCCGAACCGGCTGCCTCCGAGGGCTCCGACGGCCGGAGCGAAGGACCGGCCGGCGCCGCACCCCTTCCGCCGGCCCCGCCGCCGGCCACGACCTCGGCCCCGACGCCGGACACCACGCCGGCCCCGACGCCGGCCAGCACGTCGGCCCCGCCGCCGGGCTCCACGTCGGCCCTGTCGCCAGGCCCCACGCCGGCCCCGACGCCGCCCCGGACGCCGTCCCCCCGTGGCTAAGCCGTCAGCCGAGGACCGCCTGGGCCGGCTGCTCGCCATCGTCCCGTGGGTGGCGGCCCACGACGGGCCCGAGGTGGCCGAGGTGTGCCGCCGCTTCGAGGTGGAGGAGACGGAGCTCCTGGATGATCTGGGGCTGCTCTTCCTCTGCGGTGTCCATCCCTTCACCCCCGACGTGCTGATCGATGTGGACGTCGACGATGGGCGGGTCTGGATCCGGATGGCGGATTACTTCCGCCGCCCGCTGCGGCTCAATCCCCAGGAGGGCCTGGCCCTGGTCTCCGCGGGGTCCGCCCTGCTCGGCCTGCCGGGTGCCGACCCGGACGGGCCGCTCGCCACCGCCCTGGCCAAGCTGGAGGACGTGCTCGGGATCGGGGCCGACGACGGCCTGGACGTCGAGCTGGCCCGGGTGACGCCGGCCGTCCTGGGCACCGTGCGGCAGGCCGTGGATACTCACCGGAAAGTCGAGCTGGATTACTACTCCTTTGGCCGGGACGGCCACAGCATCCGGGTGGTCCAGCCCTGGCGGGTCTTCAATGCCAGCGGCCAGTGGTATTTATCCGGCTGGTGCGAGCGCGCCACCGGCGAGCGGCTGTTCCGGGTCGACCGCATCAGCCGGGCCGAGATCCTGGCCGCCACTTTCGACCTCCCGGCGGGCGCGTCCCCCGGTCCGGCCGCCCTCTACCACCCCAGCCCCGAAGATCCGCTGGTGGTGCTCGACCTGGATCCGCCCGCCCACTGGGTGGCCGAGACCTACCCGCACGAGAGCGTCGAACTCGTGGCTCCCACCGTCATCCGGGTCGCTCTGCGTTCCAGCCAGCGAGCCTGGCTCGAACGTCTCCTGCTGCGGGCCGGACCGCACGCCCGAGTGGTCGAGGGCGACGGCACGCTGGTCTCGGCGGCCGCCGGGCGGCTCCTCGCCCGATACCGGCCCTAGTGGCCGGTTCGGTAACGTTGCCCGCCGTGGCCGCGCCCCTTCCCGCCGAGCCGGCGGAACACGATCCGGCGCCGGTCCCCGAACCACCCGTCACCAGGGACAAACACCGCCCGGCCCGCGTCGCCGTCGAGTGGGGTGCCATCCTGGTGGTGGCGGTCGTCGCCGCCATCCTGATTCGCAGCTTCGTCGTCCAGCCCTTCTTCATCCCCTCCGGGTCGATGGAGCCGACCCTCAAGATCGGGGACCGGGTGCTGGTCAATAAGCTCAGTTACGATTTCCACAGTGTGCATCGCGGCGACATCGTCGTTTTCACCAAGCCTCCCAACGACTTCAGTCCGGGGGTCAAAGACCTCATCAAGCGGGTGATCGGCCTTCCCGGCGAAAGCATCTCCGCCCAGAACGGCGAGATTGACATCAACGGTCGTCCGCTCCACGAATCCTGGTTGCCCCGGGGTGTTACCACCCAGAATTTCGGACCGGTCGTGATCCCGAAGGGCAGATATTTCATGATGGGCGACAACCGGGGCGACTCCGCCGACTCCCGGGTCTTCGGCCCCGTGCCCTCCAAACTCTTCATCGGCCGCGCCTTCGCCCTGGTATGGCCCTTGTCCCGCCTCGGCTGGCTCTGAGCTGCCGGGCGGCGTCCGGGGCGTTACCCGGCCCGGCTGCGAATCGACGCCATCAGTACGTCGACGTGGTCCGAGTACACGCCGTCGATACCGGCGTCGAGCAGACCGACGATGTCCCTACCTGTCTGGGCGTCCCACCCGAAACCGCAAAGGCCAGCGGCGTGGACCGCCGCGACCCGCGCCGGGCTCCACTCCCGGCGATGGAGGTTGAGGGCATCGACGCCGTCATCCCGCAGACTGCGGAGCCGGGTGTCGAGGCCGTCGGTCCGCCGGCCGATGCTGGTGGACAGGACCAGTCGGGCCGGGCCGACGACCGGCCGCCACTGCGCCAGGAGGGCGGGGTCGCCGTAACAGAGCCACAGCCGATCCCGCGCCGCGGCGCCGTCCGCCGCGACCAGGATCGGCTGCAGGGCCGCGGGGTCCTTGACATCGAGCGACAGCTCGAAGTCAGAGCCCACCCTCGTATACAGCTCAGCCAGGGATGGGATGTGGCCCGGGAGGGCGGCGCGCCGCTGGGCCGCGATCGGCCGGCGGCGCCAGAGCGGCCCGGTGGTCCCGTCGTGGTCGAGGACGACCTCCCCCTCGGCCGAGATCCAGGCGTCACTCTCCAGCCCGGAAGCGCCGAGTTGGCGCGCCCGCCAGAAGGCGTCGAGGGTGTTCTCGCGGCGTTCGGCCCGAGCGCCCCGATGGGCAAACCCGATGGGCGGTCCGGTACGCGGCACGGGGAACGACACGCGGCCATGGTGGTCGATCGGCTGGTCAAAATGGGCTAGACCACTGCAAGTGACCTCGAGGCCCGGCCCGACCCTGGCCGCCCGACCGGCCCACGACCGGCCCACCGACCGGGCCCCCCACCGGCCTGCCGCACGGCCGCAGCCCAGGGAACGGTACCGGTCGGGGGCCGGGCATGAGCAGCCTCTGGCTACTGCCGCTCGGGGTGGCGGTCGTCGGGGCCGGGCTGGTGGGGGTCCTCAGCTGGCGGCTGGCGGAGGAGGTGGGGCGGCTGCGGAGGGCCATCCAGCGTGCCGGCCCGGCGCCCGCCAGGGCGGGAACGACAGCCGCCGCGGCCTCGCCTCGACCGCGCGCCATTGGCCGCCACCACCACTACACTCGCTTCGATGCTGAATTTCAGCCCCGAGAAGCTCCTTCTTGTGGCTCTGATCGCCATGATCGTCCTCGGACCCAGCCGTCTGCCGCAGGCGGCCCGGACGCTGGGTCGGTTTATGGCAGAGATGCGCCGGATGTCGTCGAGCTTCCAGGACGAGGTTCGAGACGCCATCGGCGAGCCCACTGAGGCCTTCCACTCGGCCATAGCCGACTTCCGCCCGGCCATGAATGTGCGCAGCTCGGTGCGCGACGCCATCAGCACCACCTTTGCGCCTCCCGCCGCGGCGAGCGGTTCCCTGCCCTCGGCCGACCCGCCGGCCACTCCCGGTGCGCCCCCGCCCCTGGCGTCGCCGGGTCCGCTGGCGGCCCCCGACGACCCCGCCCTCAACTAAGAGGCGCAGCCGGTGGCTGTCACCGATCGACCAGTAGAGCCCACCCCGGACCCGGAGGAGGCCGCAGCCGGCCAGATGACGCTCTTCGAGCATCTGGCCGAGCTCCGCACCCGGCTGGTCATCTCCGTCGCCGCGGTCATCGTGACCACGGTGGTGGCCTGGTTTTTCTACGGGGATGTGGTGCATTTCATGACCCACCCGTACCGGGAGTACCTCTCGCACCACCCGAGCAAGAACGTCAGCAAGGGCAACCTGGTGATCACCGGTCCGCTCGAAGGGTTCACGACCAGGCTCAAGATCAGCGTGTACATCGGGATCGGTCTGGCCGCGCCGTTGCTGTTTTTTGAGCTATGGCGCTTCATCACTCCCGGCCTGCACAAAAACGAGAAGCGCTACGTGGTGCCCTTCGTCCTCGGGGCGGTCTGCCTTTTTGCCCTCGGGGTCACCACTGCCATCCTGGTCTTTCCCAAGGCTCTCGACTGGCTGATCAACGTCAGCGGACCCGGCGTCGCCACCCTGTTCTCCCCTGGCCGCTACTTCAGCCTCTACGTCGCCATGTGCCTGGTCTTCGGCGCCGTGTTCATGTACCCGCTGGTCGTGGTATTCCTCGAGCTGGCCGGGGTGGTGCCGAGCGCCAGGTGGCGAAAATGGCGCCGGCCGGCGATCGTGGTGATCTGCCTGGTCGCGGCCGTGATCACGCCGAGCAGCGATCCGTTCTCGTTCCTCGCCATGGCGGTGCCGATGTTGCTGTTCTATGAGGCATCGATCATCATCGGCCGGGCCCTGCACAAGTAGGAGGGACCGGTGTCCATCCGGGCCCGGTTCGCCGCCGAGCTGGGCTTCGCCCTCGATGGATTCCAGCGCCAGGCCCTCGACGCCCTCGACGAGGGCGGCAGCGTGGTGGTGGCCGCACCCACCGGATCGGGCAAGACGGTGGTGGCCCAGTACGCCGTCGCCAAGGCCCTCGATGCCGGGGCCAAGGCCTTCTACACCACCCCGCTCAAGGCTCTGTCGAATCAGAAATACGGCGAACTGGTCCGCCGGCACGGACCGGACGCGGTCGGCCTGCTGACCGGAGACAACTCCATCAACGGAAACGCGCCGGTGGTGGTCATGACCACCGAAGTGTTGCGCAACATGATCTACTCCTCCTCGCCGGCGCTCAACGGCCTCCGGTACGTCATCCTGGACGAGGTCCACTATCTGCAGAACGCCTACCGGGGCCCGGTCTGGGAGGAGGTCATCATCCACGCCCCCCACGGGGTGGACCTGGTCTGCCTGTCGGCGACGGTGTCCAACGCCGAAGAGCTCGCGGACTGGATCCGCACCGTCCGGGGTGAGACCACCGCCGTCATCGAGGATCGGCGGCCGGTCTCACTGCACGACCTGTACCTCCTTGGGGACAGGAGCTCCGAGCGCCTGCTCCTGCTGCCGACGCTGGTCGATGGTCACCCGAACCCCGAGGCGGTCGCCCTCGACTCCAAGACGCTTCGTCACCCGGGCATGCGGGGCCGACCCCGGGGCCGGCTCTTCACGCCCCGGCGGGTGGAAGTCCTGGAGTTGCTCGAAGACCACGACATGCTGCCGGCGATCTACTTCATCTTCAGCCGGGCCGCATGCGACGACGCCGTCACCCAGTGCGTCCGGGAGGGAAAGCGGCTCACCACCGTGGAGGAACGCCGGCAGATCCGCACCCTCGCCGAAGAACACGTCGACGCCCTGTCCGATGACGACCTGTCGGTCCTGGACTACCCGGGCTGGCTGACCGGACTCGAGGCGGGCTATGCCGCCCACCACGCTGGCATGGTGCCGCCCTTCAAGGAAGCGGTCGAGGCCTGCTTTGCCGCCGGCCTGGTCAAGGCGGTGTTCGCCACCGAGACCCTGTCCCTCGGCATCAATATGCCGGCCCGCTCGGTCGTGATCGAGAAGCTCACCAAGTTCACCGGAGAGCGGCACGAGTTCCTGACGCCGGGGGAGTACACCCAGCTGACCGGCCGGGCGGGACGGCGAGGGATCGACGACGTGGGCTACGCCGTGGTCTTGTGGTCGCCCTTCGTCCCCTTCGAACAGGTGGCCGGACTGGTCGGCGCCCGCAGCTACGCCCTCACCAGCAGCTTCCGCCCCACCTACAACATGGCGGCCAACCTGGTCCGGCGCTACCCACCAGACCTGGCCCATCACCTGCTCAACCTGTCGTTCGCCCAGTACCGCGCCGACAGCGACGTGGTCCGCCTCGAGGCCCAGCTGGAGCGGTCCGAGGCGGCCCTCGAGGAGGCCCGGAGGCAGGCGGCATGCGAGCGTGGCGAGGTGGCCGAATACCGGCGCCTGCTGCGAGCCAGCGAGGAGTCGGCCCGCCAGCGCCCGTCCATGACCGCCGAGGTGACGGCCGCCCTGGAGCGGGTCCGCCCTGGTGATGTGCTCATTGTCCCGGGTGGCAAGTCCGGAGGCCGGGTCGCGGTCCTGTCGACCTCGCGGCGGCGGGGCGGCGACATCCGGGTGCGCGCCGTCACCCCGGATCGCCGGCTGGTGTCGCTGGGGCCCCGCGACTTCCCCGCGCCGCCGAGCGCGGTGGCCCAGGTTGGCCTGCCCGTGCCGTACGCCCCTCACAATGCGGGATTTCAACGCCAGGTGGCGTCGGCGCTGACCGCCGCCCGCCTGCACACCTCGGCGAGCGGGGTCGGGGGCCCGTCCCGGCGCAGAGGGAGAGGGGAGGTGGCGACCGTCCTGGCCACGGCAGCCGCGGCCCACCCGGTGGCCGAATGCCCCGACGCCCGAACTCACCTGCGCTCGCTGGAGCGAGCCGACCGGCTGGCGCGGGACATCGACCGCCTGGAGCGGCGAGTCAAGGGTCGGACCGAGTCGCTGGCCCGGCAATTCGACCGGGTCCTGCGGGTCCTGGAGGCGTGGGGATACGTCGACGGGTGGTCCTTGACCGAGGCGGGGGAGCGTCTGGCCCGGCTCTACCACGAGTCCGATCTCCTGGTGGCCGAGTGCGCCGGTCAGGGCCTGCTCGACGACCTGGAGCCGTCGGAGCTGGCCGGGCTGGTCTCCGTGTTCACCTACGAGGCTCGCGGTCCGGCCGAGCCGACCCCAACGTTTCCCAACGCCCGGCTGCGCCAGCGCTGGGCGGAGATCGACGGGCTGGCTGCGGAGCTCAATGGCGCCGAAGAGGAGGCCGGCCTGCCGCTCACCCGCCGGCCCGAAGCGGGTTTCCTCGGCCTCGCCCACGCCTGGGCCGCGGGAGAGCACCTCGGCGACGTCATCGCCGACGAGGAGATCTCGGGCGGTGATTTCGTCCGCAACGTCAAGCAGCTCATCGACCTGGTGCGGCAGGTCGAGGGCCTGGCCACCCGGCCCGCCACCGCCGAAGCGGCCCGGGAGGCAACGGCAAGTCTCTTCCGGGGGGTGGTAGCCGCCTCCTCGGTGCTCAACAGCTGACCGTTCGCACCCGCCGCCATCCCCCACGTGAGCGCGGGCCCCCCCTTAGGCTGGGCCTCCGCTATGGGGAACTGGGACAGCGGCCCGTACGTGGCCGAAGAGTGGACCACGGGGGAGACCGAGATCCTCCGGCGCTACTTCACAAACCTCGACGGGCCCGTGTTCGCCCTGGTCAACCTGCCCGAGGTGGTCAAGGGGGCGCTCTTCGCCCGTTACTCCCGCAGCAGCAAGAGCCTGCGGCGGCTGTTCCTCGACGAGTTCATTGGCGATCTCGACCTCAGCGGCGACCATGGGGTGGACGCCACCGTCGGCCTGGCCCGGGCCGAGCAGCTCTACGATCGGGTGTTCTTTGAGTACGGCGACGATTCTGTGGCCCAGCTCGGCGGCGTCCATCTGGCCTGCGAGCAGGCCTCCAACGTGCTGACCAAGGTGCTGGAGCGCGGTCGGCTCATGTCGTACATGGAGAAGTCGACGCGCTACGTGGCCTACGACAGCCGGCTGCCGAACGGTCGATACCGCTACTACCGGCCGCCCGAGATCCTGGAGTCGCCGCTCGGAGCCCGCTACGTCGGTGACATGGACCGTCTCTTTGACGCCTACGCCGACCTGCTGCCCGTCATGCAGTCCTGGTTCGCGAACCTGTATCCCAAGGGCCCGGACGACTCCGATTTCGCCTGGCGGCAGTCCGTGCGGGCGAAGGCCTTCGACGCCCTCCGGGGTCTCCTGCCCGCTGGCGCCACCTCCAATCTGGGCATCTACGCCAGCGGCCAGGCCTACGAGGCGCTGTTGATCCGGATGCGCGCCCACCCGTTGCCCGAGGCCCGTGAATACGCCGAGCTCATCCTCCTCGAGTTGCGCAAGGTGATTCCGTCCTGGGTGAAGCGGGTCGACGTCGACGACCGGGGCGAAGCCCACTCCCGGTACCTGGCCCGTAACACCCGGCGCATGCAGGACCTGGCCCGTCTCCTCTTCCCGGGCGACTCGGCCCGGCCGCCGGATCCGGACGCCGGGTCCGGCGCCAATCCCGGCGGGGCTCCCGGCGCCGACGGGGACGCCGACACCGGACCTGGCGCGGTCCCGGCCGGCGACCCCAAGGTCACGCTTCTGGACTGGGACCCGGATGCGGAGGTCAAGGTGGTGGCCGCCATGCTGTACCCCTACACCGACCTGCCCGAGCAGCGCATCCAGGAACGGGTGGCAGCCATGACCGAGGCCGAGCGATTGAGCGTGGTCCGCACCTACGTCGGCGATCGACACAACCGCCGCCACCGCCCGGGCCGGGCGCTCGAGCGGGGCGACTACCGCTTCGACATTCTCTCCGATTATGGCGCCTTCCGCGATCTGCAACGCCACCGGCTGCTGACCGTGGAATGGCAGGACCTCACCCCGGCCCACGGCTACACCATGCCCCGAGCGGTGTCCGACGCCGGAGGGTCAGACCCCTACATAGCGGCGATGGACCGGTCCGCGGCCCTGCACGGGGTCCTCGGCGCCCGCTTTGGTCCGACCGAAGCGGCCTACGGTGTGGCCCTCGCCTACCGCATCCGGTATGCCATGCAGCTCAACGCCCGGGAGGCGCTGCATCTGATCGAGTTGCGGACCAGCGCGCAAGGCCACCCGGAGTACCGCAAGGTCTGCCAGCAGATGCACCGCCTGATTCTGGAAAAGGCCGGCCATCGGGCCATCGCCGCCCTCATGACGTACCTCGACACCTCCGACTACGAGGAGGTCGGCCTGGAGCGCCTGGCGGGGGAGCAGCGCGCCGACCAGCGCCGCCAACAACACGGACTCTAACCCTCAATCTAAATGTAAATGTCAGCCTGAGGTTCAGTGTAAATCCGTGAATAATGTTGAAAGAGGGGTTGATGAGGCTCCTGTTGATATTGTAGGTTTGCCCCGCGGGCGGAGGGATTGGACCTCCCTAACTCATGCGCCTTCAAATTGACCCGTTATTGGCACGCGTGCGCACGGCCGGACACCACCGGGCTTACCGGCACCACCAGGCCGACCGACCCGCCGCCCCCGACCCGCGACAAAGGTGAGACCGGTCGTCGCACCCGCCTGATCCGGGCTGGTTCGATCGTCATGGCCGTGACCAGCCTCGGGCTCCTCGGAACCGGGGCGGCCGCATTTGGCGGCGGGGGCTCGAACATCCATGTGGTCCAGCCCGGTGACACCCTGTGGGCCATTTCCCGAGCCGACGGGCTGACGGTGGCCCAACTGGCCGCGGCCAACAACATGAACCCCAACGACCTGCTCCTCATCGGTCGCCACCTGATCATCCCGGCGCGGGGGAGTCGATCGTCGGCCACCCAGTCGTCGGGCACCCGGTCGTCGAGCAGTCAGTCATCGGGCACCCGGTCGTCGAGCAGTCAGTCATCGGGCACCCGGTCGTCGGGCAGCCGGTCATCGGCAGGCCGCTCCGGCGCCAACCCGTTTACGTTCTGCTCGACCTTCGTCCCTCGGACCGGTCCCTGGGGCGTGCTGCCGGCCCTGCTCCGGGAGTCCCCGAGGCGCCTGGCCCTCCGACCCCTGTTCGAGCAGTGGGCCAACCACTACAACCTGTCCGTCCCCCTGCTGGAGGCCATTGCCTGGCAGGAGTCCGGATGGCAACAGAACGTCGTCTCCTCGGCCGGGGCGGTGGGAACCGGCCAGATTCTGCCGAGCACCGCCCGCTTCGTCAGCAGCAACCTGGTCGGGATGCCCCTGAACATCAAGTCCCAGTCGGACAACATCCGGATGTCGGCGGCCTTGCTCTCCTATCTGGCTGACCTCGAGGGCAACAACCGCTGCGATGTCATCGCCGCCTACTACGAGGGTTCGATCAACCTGAGCCGCTACGGCGTGTTCCCCGACACGCAGCAGTACGTCGCCAACGTGGAGGCGCTCATCCCCGAGTTCGAGTAAGCGCCCCGGCTCGAGTGAGCGGAGTGGGTCGCCCGGCGGTTGGGAGCACCGCCGGGATACGGCCACTGGCGCTGGTGGCCGGCCGGGGGGCTCGGTCACCGGCCCAGTGGCCGGACATGAAGGGGGGCGCCGGCGTGGGATCGGGGACGCCGGCGCCGGGTTCCACAGGACGGTGAGCCGATGACCCAGGCCAACGAGGGTCCCGGCCCGGACCATTCAACGGCCGGACCGCGGTCGGCTCCGAAGTGCGGCCGGGTTCGCTCCGGCATTTTTTCAGCCTCCTGACCTGCGCTTACGCGCGAAGGTGCAGGTCAGGGGGGGCTTGGTCCCACTTGACGGCACCCCGCTCGGGTGGGCACCATCGTGGACGCATTACCCGGGTGGGCGGCGAGGTTGTAACGCCTCCTTCAGGGCAGGGTGGTCACAGACCAAGTAGACAACGTCGGTCCTTCGCCGGTGGCCCGTAAGCCGGGGGGCGGAACACCAGACGGCACCAACGGTCGATATTGGCCGCCCTGCCCGCCACCTGGCGTTGAAGTGCTACAGATTCCTAGGCGGGTGGGAAATATCAGGGGTGGACCCCGCGTTTGGAGTGTGGCTGATCGGCTCGCCGGTGGGTCTAGTATCCGCCGCCGACGAGCCGACCCCACTCTCTAACCTCCAGCGATGCGGGTGAAGGACGCTGACCAATGCCAACTGACGATCTAGATGACGATGTCCTGGACGACCAGGCTGACCTGCCCGACGACCTGGATCCGGACGACCTCGAGGAGCTCGAGGAGGACGACGAAGAGATCATCGACGACGAGGCCATCATCGACGACGACCTCGAGCAAGACGACATCGAAGACGACACGCTCGAAGACGACGACCTTGAAGACGACGCCTCGACCGGAACCGACGCCAAAGCCCCTCGGGACGATGAGGAGGAGGACGAGGAGGAGGACGACGAGGACTCAGATGACGTCGAGGCCAGCCTCGATGTCATTCTGAAGGAGCGTCTGGTCGTCGTCGACGACGAGGACGAGGACGACGACGAGGAGGATGTCGGCGATCCGGACGAGCGAGGCGACAGTCCGCTACGGGTCCTGCCGAAGCAGCCGGGCGAGTTCGTCTGCCAGTCCTGCTTTCTGGTCAAGCATCCAAGCCAGCTCGCCGATGAAGCACGCATGCTCTGCCGCGACTGCGTATGACGGCGGGCCGCGAGCTTCCGACCCGGCCAGGATGGCGTCGTGAGTGAGCGACCCTCTGGACTCGACGCCCTGCTTGATCTATTCGTATACGCCCCGGTCGGGCTCGCCCTCCTGGCCAGCGAGGAACTCCCCAAGCTGGCCGCCCGGGGCCGGGCTCAACTCGACGGTCAGCTGACGATGGCGAAGGTCGTCGGGCAGTTTGCCGTCAGCCAGGGGCGCCGGCAGTTTGCCTCTCATCGGTCGTCCCCAGCGCCCCCTCGGGCCAACCCATACGTCGCGGCAGCATCCCCCGGCCCGCCCCCCTCGCCCGGCGCCGCGCCAACGTGGCCCGGCCCGCCCACCTCGCCACCCTCCCGGGCTACGGGCGATCAGCTGGAACCGGGAGGCAGTGAGGTCGGCCTGGGGGTTGGTCCGCTCGCCCCCGAGGGCGATCCCGACGGCAGGTCGTCAGCTGGCGCAGCGGGGCCCGAGGGCACCGAGGCCGGGTCGTGGGACGAGGCGGCGGCGGCTGAGACCGTTCAGGAGGCTTCCGGCCTGGCCATCCCCGGCTACGACTCCCTGGCCGCCTCGCAGGTGGTGCCGCGCCTGGCCGGTCTGTCCGCCGAGGAGCTGACAGCAGTGGGAGCCTACGAGAGCGCCCACCGGGCCCGGCGAACCATCCTCAACCGGGTCCGTCAGCTGCAAGAGCGCTGATAGGGCTGGGATGGAAGCGGCTCGGGTGGCGACCGCAGCCGATGCTCCGATCCTCAGCTCTCTCTGGGCTCAAGCTCAACGTGAGGTAGAGGTTGAGAGAGGGGGCGCTCTGCTCGTCGCGAGCGTCGTCAATGACCGGCCCGCGGTCGAGATGCTCCTCGCTGCGCTGGACGACGCCGACCGCCTGGTCGTGGTCGGAACCCTCGACACGGTCGAGGTCGGTTTCGCCCTGGCCCGGTACCAGCTGGTGGGCCTGACCCCGATCGGCAACGTAGAAGCCATCTATGTAGAACCGCCGGCTCGTCAGGTCGGAGTGGGGGAAGCCATGGTGGATACCATCGCCGAGTGGTGCGATCGCCGGGGCTGCCAGGGCATGGATGCCCCGGCGCTGCCGGGCAGCCGGCCGGCCAAGGCCTTCTTCGAAGACAACGGTTTCGTCGCCCGGCTGCTGGTCATGCATCGACCTCTGGCCGGCGGGAAGGCCGATGAGGGCGACCATCGCGGCGGACCATGACCGCTGGACTCCAACGCCCTGAGCTGTGCGTGGGCGCGGTGGCCCTCCAGCAAGATCGGATCCTGATGGTCCGGCGCGGCCACGGTCCCGGCACCGGGCTGTGGTCGGTACCCGGAGGGCGGGTGGAAGGCGGCGAGACCATGGCGGAGGCCGTCGTGCGGGAGCTGCAGGAAGAGACCGGGCTGGAGGGCGTCTGCGAGGACCTGGTGGGTTGGGTCGAACGCATCGGCACCGACTACCACTACGTGATCGCCGATTTTCGGGTCAAGGTCTCATCACCGGCATCCCCGTCGGCCGGCAGCGACGCGGCCGAAGCGGCCTGGGTCCCGATCCGTGAGTTGTCGGAACTACCTCTCGTGGACGGGCTCGTCGAGTTCCTGCGTGAGCACGGAGTCCTGAGCGTCCTCTCCTGAGGCCCCGGCCGGGCCCGCCCAGCCTTCGAGGGCGGGGGATTCGGCGTCGTCCGGCGCCCCAGCGTCCTCAGCCGCCACCGCCGCCCCCTCCGGCACACCGACGTCCGGCGCCCCAGCCTCCTCGGCCGCCACCGCCGCCCCCTCCGGCACAGGGGCGTCGGGCGCCCGAGCCTCCTCGGCCGCCACCGGTGCCCCCTCCGGGACATGGACGTCGGGCGCCCCAGCCTCATCGGCCGCCACCGCCGCCCCCTCCGGGACAGCGAGGTCGGGCGCCCCACCCTGGTCATCAGTCGCAGCCGGCCCATCCTCAGGTACGGGTTCCGATGCCCCGGTGTCGTCGGTGGCGGTCCCGGCCCGGGCCTCCCGGGCTATGGGGCCGCGCCGACGGCCCGGAATGGGCGTCGGTGGGGGAGGGATCGCTACTCCGAGCATGGCGGCCAGGGCCGGGATCCGCCCGGACTGCTGGTGGGCCGCCCGGCGCAGCTCCGGGGTTGGATCAGCCGGCAGCCCGGCGGGTTTCACCGACCGCCGCACCGGCGAGGCCGACACCGCGTCGATGAGGGCCAGCCATCGGTCCGCCGGCGTGTCTGATGCCATAGCTTCGCCGGCGGCGTCGGTCAGCCGTTGGGTCAGCTCCTGGTCCATGCGGGCAGAGGGCTCCGGCGGACGAGCGGCGAGGCGCAACGCCCGCACGACGCGGTTCTCGTCCAGGAGTTTGGCGATCTCGCCGGTCCACTGCTGGCGCAGGCCATCTACCCGCCGGTCGAGGAACTCTCGCAGGTTGGCGGCCAGGGCGCGGCTTTCGTCGTCGCGGGCCGCATCGGCTCCTGCCACCACGGACCGGAGGTCCCGCAGCGAGATCTCATCGACATCCTTGGCCGCGGCCTCGGCCCGGTCCCGCCACTCGGCGGCTTTGAGGCGGGGGAGCAGGGCTTCGGCCATGGCGATGAGCTGGTCGGTGTTCGGCACCGGTCGGCCCTCGGCCACCGCCTTTTCCCGCTCCAGATGCAAGGCCGTCCGAACGGCCGGGATCCCGCCGCGGAGTACCTGCTCGGCGATGGGCTGCTCCTCGGGCGGCAACGAGGCCATCACCGCCTGGCGATGAGCCCGGCCAGGACTGAACCTTCGCGCCCGGCGGTCGGTCCCACCATCCGGCTCGGGCGTTTGACGGTCGCGGCGACGACTGGAACGATCGCCCGGGCGAGCCGCCGGCAGTGAAGACTCGCCGGAACCAGGACCACCGGAAGCTCTCGGACGGGAGGTGCGAGCCCCGCGTTCCGATCGTTCGGCCGGGCTGCGGCCGGGGCGGTCGCCGGCCTCGCTTCGGTTCCGGTCCGTCCGGCTGGTCCCGTCCGGCCCGGTCGTCTCGCTCTGGTCGCTCCGTTCCGCCCGCCGCGAGCGGCCCCCCCGGTCCGGCCGCCCCCGGTCCTCGCCGCCGGGCTGTCCGGGGTCGGATCGGCCTTCACCCTCGCGGACGTTTCCCGTCGTCGAGTTCGCCGCGCCTGAGCCGTCCTCATCCGGTCGACGACCGTCGCGGCGTGGGCGGCGGCCGTCCCGGCCGTCCTGGGGTCGGGCCGCGTCCCGATCCCGGCGGGGCCGGGTGTCGTCCCGGTCCCGACGTCGCTCGCCGGGGCGGCGGTCGCCGCGTCCGGCAAGTTGGGTGGTGACCCCCGGCCCGTCAGGGCGGCCAGAACCGATGATCTCGATGCGCTGGGCGTCAGCCCGGGTGTTCTCCTTGGGAGCCAACACCGCCACAATCGTGATGCCATCGATCTCGAATTCGGCCTCGGCGCGCAATACGTCGCCGGCCTTGGTGCCGTCGGGGAGCAGCCCGCCGTCGAGAACCCCTTTCGGCTCCCGAGCACCGGCGGCCCGCCAGGTCCACGAGCCGTCGGGTCGCGCGCTTGTCAGCTCGATCTCTATGCGACGGGCCACGTACTTACGCTACTGGAGCGGGACCGATCCTGTGCTGTGATTGGTCGGTGCTGTGATCGGTAGGGGCCCGTGCTGTGATCGGTAGGGGAGGTACCCTGCGCCGATGGCCGATCTCCCCGTCCTGCTGGTGCATGGCTTCGCCTCGTCGTTCGAGCGTAACTGGCGTGAGCCCGGCTGGGTCGACCTGCTGCAGGAGGAAGGTCACCAGGTCATCGGGGTGGACCTGCTCGGGCACGGCGAAGCCGAGAAACCGCACGACCCCGCCGCCTACGCGGCTCTGGAGCAGGACGTGATCAAAGCCCTGCCGGCGACCGGACCGGTCGACGCCATCGGCTTTTCGATGGGCGCCAACCTGCTCCTGCGGGTCGCGGCGGCCGACCCGAGCCGTTTCGGCCGGCTGGTGGTCGGTGGCGTCGGCGCCAACCTGTTTCGCGGCGGTGACTCGGAAGCCGCAGCCCGGGCCATCGAGGCCGGCGAGACGGCGGAGGGCGATCCGGCCGTGGCGCAGGCCTTCGCCACCTTCGCTCGCGCTCCGGGGAACGACCCGGCGGCGCTGGCGGCCTGCATGCGCCGGGCGTCCACTCCGATCGATCCCGCCGATCTGGCGAGAATCGACCTTCCGGTGCTGGTCGTTCTCGGAGACCAGGACTTCGTCGGGCCGGCCGACGAGCTATTGGCGGCGCTGCCGAACGCCCGGTTCGTGCCGCTCAGAGGCTGTGATCACTTCGGAACACCCAAGGACTTCCGCTTCATCGACGCCGCCCTCTCCTTCCTGCGCAACTGAGCCGGCGACGACCGGCCGCCACAGACGGATTAGGCCGGCCTGCTAGGGTGACCCGCCCATGGGCCGCGGCGCACGCTCCACCGTACGATGGAAGCACGACCGGATTCGCCGGAAGAAGGCGCGAGACGCCCGACTCCGCGCCGCCAAGGCCGCGGTGCGCAAGCCGGCCGCCTAGCACCTGGCCGGGCGCTACGCCCGAGGGAGCTCGCGGCCCGAGACCGGCCCGATTCAGACCACCCCGACTAGACGGCCTGGTCGAGTTGCATCCGCTCGTACTCGGCGCCGGTGTCCTCCCACGTCTCGTACTCCAGGACGCCGAGCTCGCCGAACTTCTGCCGCAACCAGCCGTCGCCGGCGTCGAGCAGCCCCAGTTTCTTGAGGTTGGGGACGATCTTGGAGAACAGCACCTTGCGGAACTCGAGCTGGAGCGGGTTGTTGAGCATGATGGCGCAGCACTCCTTGACCGGCATGCCGAGGGCCTCCCAGACCTCCTGGCTCAAGAACCGGTCCCGCATCCGCACCGCCGCCTCGTAGCAGAATTCCTGCCGCTCGCGAATCTCCGCCGCTCCCAGCTGCTGGTAGGCCTCCTGGAGCGATAGCACGCCAAAGGCCACGTGGCGGGCTTCGTCGGACATCACGTATCGGGTGATCTGCTTGAGCAGGGGATCGGGACTGAACTGGTATTGAAACCCGAACGCGGCCAGGGCCAAACCCTCCACCATGATCTGCATGCCGAGATAGGTGAAATCCCAACGAGGATCGGCCAGGACGTCGTCGAGCAGCTCCCTCAGGTGGACATTGACGGGAAACTCCCACTCCAGCTTGTCCCGCAGATACTTGGCGTAGACCTCGACGTGCCGGGCCTCGTCCATGACCTGGGTGGCGGCGTAGTACTTGGCGTCCATCCACGGCACCGAGTCAACGATCTTGGCCGTGCACAGCAGCGCCCCTTGCTCACCGTGCATGAACTGGCTGAGCGTCCAGGCCATCGAAGCGTGCCCGAGTCGGGCGCGCTCCTCGGCATTCAGTCGGCCGAACGGCCCCTCGTTGGTGGCCGACATGGTGTTGAGCGGGTTGGTCGGATCCCGGGCCACGTCGATTTGACCGGTGATCGACCAGTCGATGTCGGTCTCGGCGTTCCACTGCGAGGACTTGGCTTTCTCGTACAGCTTGTTCAGCGCCTGGCGCTTACCTTTCTCATAATCCCAGCTGAAAATGGAGTCGAAGCTGGTCTCCACCGACCGGATGAGGGCCAGCTGGTCCTCCTGTGAGACCGTGCGGGCCAGCTCGTCGATGCTGCCGCTCTGAATGGAGGTTTCAGCTTCCTGCCCCATGGTTCACCTCGTGGTTCGTTGGCTATCACCGCTAAGTGTGAACCTCCGGTCGAGGGACGTCAACCGATTGTGATCGTGTGAAACCTCAGCAGGGACGCAATTCGGGCCGAAAAGCGACAAGCGGGCGTCAGGCGGCCGCCCACTGCACGGCCTGCGCCCGGTCGGCCATGGGAAAGTGCCTGATCTCACCTGGGACCATCCAGCCAAAGGCGGTGACGAAATGCCGCATCCAGTCGTTGTCGGTGACCAGCGCGAACCGGTGCAACGACCGGACGTGGCCGGCCGCCAGCTTCAGGTCCTCCCACAGAGCGCCCCCGGACAGGCCGCCGAAGTGATCGATGACGACGACGACCCTCACCGGGCCTCGCTCTGCAGCCTGCTCGATGGCGGGTATGAGGACGTCCCGATAGTCCCGGGCCTCGAGCTTGCCCGAGGTCTCAAAGCCGATCACCCCGTCGGGCAGGTCGTCGAGCGACTTGATCATCAGGGATCCTCCTTGCGAGACGGCAGCCCAACACGCCTACATCCTGCGGTGGGCGCGTTCAAGGCGCCCCGGCAGACGCCCCTCACCGAGCGGGGCGCGGGGCCTCCGGCGTCGCTCAGCCGCCGGCCCGGCGGGCGAAGTCGGCCATGCTGGCCGCGGTATCGCGGCTGATGTCCGGACAGGCCACCGGGAACACCTCCGTGCCGTGGATGGTGCCCATGACCTGGCGGCAGCGGGCGGCAACTCCGGCCCGAAGCAGAAGCCGGTAGAAGTTGATGCCCTCGTCGCGCAGCGGATCGCACTCGTTGACGCTGATGATCGTGGGGACCAGGTCGCGCACGTCGTCCTCGGTCGCGAATCCGGGCCAGGCCAGGGGGTTGCGAGCCCGGAGCTCGTCGATGCCGTAGGCCATGGCGCCCCGATTGTTGTGCAGGTCGAGGAGAATGCCGTTGTTCTCGGTGGAGGAGGGGTTCTCCGGCGTGGGCCAGCGTCCGGCGATGTACGGGCAGAGGGCGTACAGCCCCGCGATCACGCCGAGGTCCCCGTCCCGTTTGAGGCGCAGGCCGGTGGCCAGGGTCAGATTTCCGCCTCCGCTCTCGCCCGCCACGATGATCCGGTCCGGGTCGATGCCGAGGTCGCGGTGATGGGCCGCCACCCACTTGACGCCGGCTACACAGTCGTTGAGGCCGGCGGGGTAGGGGGCCACCTCCGGCGCGCTTGACGGCACCAACGCGTTGCGGAAGTCCACCATGGCCACGGCCACGCCCTGGCCGGCGATCATCCGACCCCAGACGCGGTAGTTGCCGTCATAGCAGGACATGCTCTGCATCCCGCCGCCGTGGATGTAATACACGCCCGGTACCACGTCGTCGCCCTCGGGGCGAATGACACGGATCTTGATCGTGTTGCCATCGGGCTGGGACTCGACGTCGTGCTCGGAGACGGCCAGCCCTTTTGAGGAGGCGATTTCTTCCGTGTCGCAGAGGGCCAGAAAGTCACTCATGGCCTGCCGTTGGGCCTTGGCCTGCGGGGTGTCCGCGTCGGCGAGGAGCTGGTCCCGATTGTCGGCGTCGCCGGTCTGCTCCGGCACCTCGAAGTCCCCGAACAGGGCTTTGATCCGAGGGTCGATTCTCGGATCGTCCACGATCTGGCGATTGGTCATGTCCGCCCCTCCCGGCTCGACTCCGGCGACCGTAGCATCGGCGCCTTCACCGGGTCGCGACCACCGCCACCACCTATTCCGGTTCCGGGCCACAGCACCGACGCAATAGGTTGGCTCCCGGTGTACTGGATTCTTTTCTACGAAGTGGTGGAGGACTACGTGGAGCGGAGACGCCCGCTCCGGGACCGCCATCTGGCCCGAGCCCAGCAGGCCCACCAACGCGGCGATCTGCTGCTCGCCGGTGCCCTGGCCGAACCGGCCGACGGCGCGGTGCTGGTGTTCAAGGCTTCGACGGCCGCCGTGGCCGAGCAGTTCGCGAGAGACGACCCCTATGTCATCGAAGGGCTGGTGACCAGCTGGCGGGTCCGGCCGTGGACGGTTGTGGTGGGCGATGGCATCGAAGCTCCCGTATAGGGGACGCGACCCGCGGCCCGATGTCAATACCGGGTGTGCATCAGGTCCTGAACGGTCCGAAGGGTGGCGCTGGCCAACTCGCGGGCCCGTTGGTTGCCGGTACCGAGCACTTCTTTGAGATAGCCAGGATCTTGGAGCAGCTCCCGGCGGCGCGCCCGGATCGGTCGCAGCCGCTCGTTGAGAACCTCGGTCAGGGTGGCCTTCAGGGCGCGTGACCCGCCCGGGCCGATGTCGTCTGCCACCCGCTCCGGGGGTTGTCGGAGACAGAGGGCGGCCAGCAGGATCAGGTTGGATACCTCCGGCCGTCGCGGGGGGTCGTAGGTGACGGACCGTTCGGTGTCCGTCTTGGCGCCCTTCACCAGCCGGGCTGTCTCATCCTCGTCGGCGGCCAGGGCGATGGCATTGGCCCGGCTCTTGCTCATCTTGTGGCCATCGACGCCGAGGAGGAGTGGGGCGTCGCTGAGCAATCCGTGGGGTTCGGGGAAATACGGCCGGGGCGCGCTGTAGCGGTCGTTGAAGCGGCGGGCGATGGTGCGGGTCAGCTCCAGATGAGGAAGCTGGTCCTTGCCCACCGGAACCACGTTCGCGTGGCAGAAGAGGATGTCAGCCGCCTGGTGGACCGGGTAGGCGAACATCAGCGCACTCATCGCGGTGCCGCCGGTCATGGCGAACTCCTCTTTGACCGTCGGGTTCCGGCTGATCTCGGCCACGCTGACCAGGCTGAGGAACGGCACGAGGAGCTGATTGAGCCCCGGCACCTGGCTGTGGGCGAAGATGGTGGCGCGCTGCGGGTCGATGCCGACCGCCAGGTAGTCGGCCACCTGGCCGAGCACCTGGGTGGGCAGGCCGTTAGGCGCATCCCGATCGGTGATGGTCTGGTAGTCGGCGATGAGGACCAGGACCTCGACCCCCAGGTTCTGCAGGCGGACCCGCTCGAGCAAGGTGCCGAACAGATGACCCACGTGCAACGGCCCGGTCGGCCGGTCGCCGCTCAGCACCCGGAACCGGTCCGGGCTTTCGTTGATGGCCGCCTCCAGGTCCCGGCTGCGGAGCTGGGCGGCGTCGAGGGAAGGCGAAGCGTCGGGACTGGTCACGGAACCTCCTGGAAGTTGAGCCTCCGGGCGGGTCCGCGTCCTTCCGACGCGAAAACGGACCGCCCGAAGGCGGTCCGTCGCGCGCGCGAGCAGGTGACCGCCTTAGTGCGGCCACCACCAGAACGAACGGGACGGGCAGGTCATCAGGCCCTCAATGTACTGCCCGGTGTGGATGCGTCGAGCCGGCCGGCCGTTTTTGGTCGTTTTACGGATAACTGTGATTATCCGTAAAAGCATCCGTGGCGTCCCGGCCGCGCAGATCCACCTTTGGGCGCGGTTGGCGAGGTGTCCCCTCATTGGGCGCGCTTGCAGTCGTTTTTCGACACCTACCGCGCCCAAAGTGACCGATCGCGCCCAGGTTGGCGACGGCCTGGCCGTCTCCCCGGTGATTTCCGGTCGTCGGCACCCGCCCTTGTGCCCCCAGCTCCACCTTTGGGCGCGGTTGGCGCGGCGCCCGCTCATTGGGCGCGCTTGTGGTCGTTTTTCGACACCAACCGCGCCCAAAGTGACCGATCGCGCCCAAGTTGGCGACGGCCCTGGCCGTATCGCCGGTGACTTCCGTCGTCGCCACCGGCGCCGAGTCCTCTCGGCGACTTCGATCCGAGCGGCGCGCCCGACCCAAGAAGTGTCCCGCTTTTAAACAGATGATGCTATCTTTACTCGCAGAGGCGCAGAAGCGCTCAGACACCCAGGGCGGCTGCAGAGCCGCACGGATCGAGGAAGGCAGGAAAGCGATGCCGACTGCGATTGTTACCGGAGCATCCACGGGCCTGGGAGCGGCGCTCGCCCACGGCCTGGCGGCAGCCGGCTGGTCGCTGGTGATCGACGCCCGCGGCGAAGCCCCATTATCAGCAGCCGCCGCGGCCATCGACCGGGTCCGGGCCCCCGGGAGCAGCGTGATGGCCGTCGCCGGTGACGTCACCGACCACAGCCACCGGGAGCGGCTGGTTCTGGAGGCAGCGCGGCTCGGCCCCCTGGAGCTGCTGGTCAACAACGCCAGCACCCTGGGTCCCAGCCCGCTCCCCCCGCTGACCAGATACCCGCTCGCCGCGCTGCGCGGCGTGGTGGAGACGAACCTGCTGGCGCCGCTTGGCCTGATACAGGCCGCCAGACCCCACCTGGACCGGGCCACGCGACCCCGGGTCCTCAACATCACGTCCGACGCATCCGTCGAGGCCTATCCGGGCTGGGGCGGCTACGGAGCGTCGAAAGCCGCCCTCGACCACCTGAGCGCGGTCTTGGCCGCCGAACAGCCGAAATGGCACGTCTGGTCGGTCGACCCCGGTGATCTGCGCACGAACATGCACCAGGAAGCCTTTCCCGGCGAGGACATCTCCGACCGGCCCGAACCCATCACCGTGGTCCCGGCCCTCCTCGCTTTGATCGAATCCGACCGGCCGTCCGGACGGGTACGGCTCGCCGACTTCGTCCCCTCGGCGAGGGTGTCGTGACCCCCCGTATGGCGCTCGAACCTCGCGCCCCTGTCTCGAGTAGCGGATTCGTCGGGCCGTTAGAGCCGATGGACTTCGGTCTCCCACCCGAACTCGAGGCCTCGGCCCCGCCCGAACACCGGGGCCTGGCTCGCGATGGCGTTCGTCTGCTCGTCGCCCGGCGTGGCGATGGCTCCCTGACGCACGCCCGCTTCACCGATCTGCCGGCGCTGCTCGAAGCCGGCGACGTGCTGGTCGTCAACACGTCGGCCACGCTGCCCGCCCATGTCGACGGATCGGCACACCGTCAGCCGGCCGCCCTCCACCTCTCCGGCCGACTGCCCGGCGGACTCTGGATGGTCGAGCTCCGGCATCGTATGCCTGCCGAACCCGGCCCGGCCGGACCCGGCCCCTCCGGACCCGGCAGCCCCTTCGCCACCCCCTCCACCTCCAGCGGCCCCTCCGCCGGCCGCCCGTCCGGAACCGGCCGCGTCGAGACCACACTGTCGCGACCTGCCCCTGCCAGCACGCCGTGGCTCGACGCCGAGCCGGGAACTACGATCTACCTGGCGGGCGGAGGCCGGGCCCAGCTGTGCCTGCCCGCTTCCCCCGCAGCTCCACCGGGCCGGGTCCGTCTGTGGGTGGCAGACGTCCAGCTGGCGGACCCGGTGCTCCCCTACCTGGCCCGCTACGGCCAGCCCATCCGCTACTCGTACGTCCCGCAGGCCTGGCCCATCTCCAGTTACCAGACCGTGTTCGCCGAGGTGCCCGGCAGTGCGGAGATGCCGAGCGCGGCCCGGCCGTTCAGTGCCGAGGTGATTACCAGGCTGGTCTCGCGAGGTGTCGCCATCGCCCCTTTCGTGTTGCACTGCGGGGTCTCCTCGCCCGAGCAGCACGAGCCGCCGGCGCCCGAGTGGTACCGGATTCCGCCGACCACCGCGGCCCAGGTCAACGCGGCCCGCGGCGCCGGCGGACGGATCATTGCCGTCGGGACCACGGCGGTTCGGGCCCTAGAGACTGCGGCCGACAGCAGCGGCCTCGTCCACCCCGGTGAGGGCTGGACCGAGCTGGTGGTACGGGGCGACCAACCCGTCCGCTCCGTTGACGGACTCATCACCGGCTGGCATGAGCCGGGCGCCTCTCATCTGGCCATGCTGCAGGCGATCGCCGGCCCCGACCTGGTTGCCGCGTCCTACTCCGCGGCCCTGGCCAAGGGATATCTCTGGCATGAGTTCGGCGACAGCCACCTGGTCCTACCATGAGGAGCAGCGTGAGCGAGGAAAGTCAGGATGGGCCGCCTCCGGGTCGGCCATCCGAGCCGGTCGAGCTGGCTCCATCGGAAGCGGCCGGGCAGCAGGTGGCGCTGGCCGCGATGCCTGCTGGGCGCCGGGCGGTGCTTGGCCGCCTCAAGACCGCGGGCGAGGCGACAGCCGACCAGTTGGCCGCCGAGCTCAGCATCACGGTAGGTGCGGTCCGGCAGTTGCTCGCACCGCTCGGCGACGCCGGCCTGGTGGCCCACCGCGACGATCGCCGCGGCCCGGGCCGGCCCCGAAGGTGGTACTGCCTCACCCCCGCTGCGGAGGCGTTGTTCCCGAAGCGCTACGGCCAGCTCACCAACCAGCTGCTCGGGTTCATCGAGGATGCCGCGCCGGCGCTCGTAACGTCGGCATTCGAACAGCGGGCCGAACAGCGCCAGGAGCGAGCCGAGCCCCGCCTGGCCGCCGCCGGCTCGCTCGAGGATCAGGTCGCCGAGCTGGCCCGGATCCTCGACGAGGACGGCTACCTGGCCGACTGTGCCCCCAACCCGGACGGCTCCTGGCTGGTGACCGAGCGCAACTGCGCCATTCTGGACGTGGCCCGTCACCACCGGGAGGCCTGCTCTAGCGAGCTGGCCTTCCTGCGGGCCGTGCTGCCCGACGCGACCGTCGAGCGGGTCTCCCATACCCTTGCCGGCGGCCGTCACTGCGCCTACCGAATCACGTCGGCAGGACCGGCTCAACCAGTCGCGGCCGCCCGACCCGTTGCGGCCGCCCCACCCGCCCCCGCCGCCCGACCCGCCCCCGCCGCCCGACCCGCCCCCGCCGCCCGACCCGCCCCGGCCGTCCCACCGGACAGCGACTCGCGGGCCAGCCAGTAAGACCGCCAGCACCCGGCCGGCTCGTAGCGGCCGGGTCGCCGTCGCCTGCTCGGGCGCCCCACCATGGCAACCCGCCTCTGGGCTGGCAGGGTGCGCGGCGCCGCCTGGTGCCGTCGCTAGCCTCGCGGCCGACGTGCCCCGGTCATCCGCTTCTCCCACCGCCCGCGTGGTGCCGCGGCGCAAGCTCAACGCCGCCTCGTCGCTCGTCGACGCCCTCGAAGCGTGGATGGTCAACCTGGGCGCGGCCAAGCCGTCGCCCGCCACCCTCCTCGCCTACCGACGCGACGTCGAGGGCATCGGCGCCCGGCTGGCGATCCTCGAGGATCTCGGCGAACTGGGTGACGTGGGCTTGGCCGACCTGGAACGTCCGGCTCTCCGCGCCGCTTTCGCCTCCTGGGCTTCCGACCACGCCGCGGCGTCGGTGCGGCGGGCGCATTCGGCCTGGTCCAGCCTGTTCGACTTCCTGGTCGCGGAGGGCGTGCGGGACGGCAACCCGATGGCGGCCATCCCCAAACCCAAGACTCCCGTGGTCCTCCCCCGCGCCATTCGGGCACGCGATGCCATCGGCCGCCTGCTCCGGGCCGCCACCGAGCCCGACGCCCGGTCCCGGCAGCCCTGGCCCGCCCGGGATCTGGCGCTGGTGGCGACGTTCTGCGTAACCGGGATCCGCGAGGCAGAAGCGGTCAGCCTTGACATCGGTTCGCTGTCCGGCGAGCCGGGCGCTCGGCGCCTCGAGGTGCGCGGCAAAGGCGGGAAGGCCAGGCCCATTCCCATCGATACCCTGCTCGATGGGGTGCTCTCGGAATACCAGGGCCAGCGCATTGAGCGATTCCCCGAACACGACCTCGACCACCCGTCGACGCCGCTCTTTGTGGATGTACGCGGTCGACGTTTGAGCGTCGATCAGGTGCGGTACCTCATTGATCGTTTGTACGTGCGGGCCGGGATCCGGACACAGGTTCCGGCGGGAGCGCTTGTTCACGCCTTGCGCCACACCTTCGCGACCGCGGCTCTGGAAGCCGGCGCCGACGTGGTCGAGCTGCAGGAGTTGCTCGGCCACGCCAGCCTGGAGACCACTCGCCGCTATCTCTCCGCTACCGGGCAGGGCCTCCGGCACGTCATCCAGGCCCATCCCAACCAGGCCGCCCTGCGAGCCGCGCATGGCGACAGCAAATGACCGAAGTTCGGACGCGGTTCCACCCGGCTTAACGGGTACGACAAGTTTTGGTCAAATAGACGAGCCCGCCCTTGCGAGGGCGCCGCCGGTGGGTACAGTCCGATGGTAAGAGTAAGAGCACGGTTGTGCTCCGCCGCGCCTGGCGATGCTCACCCGGAGGTGTGGCTGTGGCGTTCGGCCGCCAGCAGACATCCTTGCGAACGGTTGCGGCCTATCGCCGCGCCCTGGAAACAATGGGCAAACTGGCCGCCCAGCAAGCCGGAACGTCGCCCGCCACGCCCGTCAACCCCGACAGTCCTTACGTCCGGGTGGTGGGCGCCGATGCCACCCCGCCAATGACACCGAGACCCCCGTCGGTGCGGTCGAGACCGCGACGAACTCAGCCGCGGCAGCCTCCGACTGAGGTCGCGACTCCGGGCCCCAACACCAGGATTGTGACCGCCGGCGATGCCGCCGCCCGGCCGGCTCCCGCCCCCCTTCCCGACCGCCCGGTACGACCCCTCCGGGCCGGCCAGATCGAGCGGGACGGCACCTCGGGCCGACCCGGTCCGTACTCCGGGATCCCCGGGCAGATCGATGGGTTGGACCGGGCCGCCAGGCCCGTCGAGCCGGCGGGCCACACGGGAGACAAGCGCACCGGAGACAAGCACACGGGAGACAGGGGGACCACCCCGTCATCCGGGGTCGCCCCGCCGGCGATGCTGCACTTCGACGCCATCGACGACACCCGCGGGATGGAGGTTTCCTCCAACTGGGCCGATGTTGCCTCCAGCCGATCGGACCGGGAGCCTCGGTCCCGGCCCCGCTCGGCTTCCCGGTCCCGCCGCCAGGGACCGACGTTCAGGAGTCCCAGGCCGAGGCCGCGCCGCTGGGTTGCGGTCGCGGTGGCGGCCGCCGTTCTCATCGTCGCCGGAGTCGTGGGCTTCACCCTGGCCGGAGGACCCGGATCGCACGGACGCCGTCCGGCCCTCAGCTCTCACACGACCGCGCCTCGGCAGGCCACGCCACCCGTCGCCTCGGCCCGGACCAGCCCGACCACGGCTCCCGTGACCGCCATCCTCGTCGCCAGCTCGGTGGGGTCATCCACCTATCGGGTCGACGCCTCCGCCACCATCACCTTCCGGGCCGGCGACGGCGCCTGCTGGGTCCAGATCCGCCAGACCGGCCCCTACGGACCGGTGCTGTTCACCGGGGACCTCCTGGCCGGCCAGACCCGGGACGTCAACGGTCCGATCTGGGTGCGGCTCGGTAACCCCCGGGTTATCGCCGTAACCGTCAACGGGACATCGATCTCGCCCCCGGGTATGACCGGCGGCAAGCCCTACGATCTGCAGTTCGCCTAGAGGTCCGGACCCGGGTCCGTTCTCCGCATCGGCCGGCCGGTGCGCGGCCCAGCCCGGGGCCGAAGCCGGCGAGGATTTGTCCACCCGGACCCTGACAAGGCATGGCCCTGGGGTACCGTTCAGCTATGCGTGTCCCCCTGCCCTTTCGGGCCGTCGAGACCTGGGGACGCCACCTGACCGCCGAGGTGGTTGGGCTGCCGGGAACGCTGTCCGAGTTGCGGGAGGGCGCCGAGAACTTCCGGCGGGTCACCCAGCGACTGCTCGACGCCACCGCCGGCCTCGAGCAGCTCAACGCGGCGCAGACCGGCGCCGGGGACCTTCGCCAAAGAGTTGACGAGGCGGCCCGCGCCGTGCGGGAGCAGCTGGGATCGATCCCTGGGGGCGAACGGACGGCGGGTCCTCTCGAGGACCTCGGCGCCACCCTGTCGGCCATGGCCCGGCTCAGCCCCTTCTGGTCGACTGGAGCGCGCCGGCCACCCAACGAGCGGCGGCCGCCCAACGAGCCGGACAGCCGGGAGAGCGGCGACTAGCGGGCGACCGGCCCACCCCACGCCGGAGACCCGCTGCTCACCCCGTTGCGCTGATCACTCCCTTACTCGGGCGACCAGGCCCGTCACCGGGTGCCCGGGTTCGGGGTCGCAGGGGTGACATCGGAGGCCACGCCACCGGCGAGGACCGCATCCCAGGTAGGAAGCAACGTGCGGGCCGCCCGGGCTTCGTCGACCCGGCCTACAGGGGTCGTGCGGGGTGCCTGACCGGGCACCCCCGCGGGGTCTGCGGCAATCCGGACCAGCGCCTCGGCCAGGGCCGCGACCGTCTGAGGGCTTTCCGTCTCGGTCGGCTCGATCATGAGGGCCTCATCGACGATCAGCGGGAAGTACACCGTTGGCGCGTGAAATCCTTCTTCGAGCAGACGTTTGCCGACATCGAGGGCGCGCGTGCCCTTGGCCTTCTTGAGGTTCGTGGTCGAGGCCACGAACTCGTGCATGTTCGGCCGGTCGTAGGGCAGGTCGTAGACCCCGCGCAGCTGATGCCGCAACCAGTTGGCATTGAGCACGGCGCCCTCAGCCACCCGCCGCAGCCCGTCACCACCGTTGGCGAGGATGTACGCCCAGGCCCGGGCCAGCGCCAGGGCGTTGCCGTGCCAGGTGTGCACCCGGCCGATGCTCCGGGGGGGCGTCGACCAGGCGAAGGTCCCGTCAGGCTGCCGCACCGGCAGCGGGCCGGGAAGGAAGTCCACGAGACGGGGGGACACCGCGACCGGGCCGGCTCCCGGCCCCCCACCTCCGTGTGGAACTGCAAACGTCTTGTGGAGGTTCATGTGCACGATGTCGAAGCCCATGTCCCCCGGTCGGGTCACACCGAGGATGGCGTTGAGGTTGGCACCGTCGTAGTACAGGAGGCCACCGACCTCGTGGACGGCGGCGGCGATCTCGGCGATGTCCTCCTCGAAGAGGCCCAAGGTGTTGGGGTTGGTCAGCATGATGCCGGCCACATCACGGTCGAGCCGGGCGCGCAAGGCGTTGAGGTCGACCAGGCCACGGGGATCGGAGGGCACCGTGACGGTCTGGTAGCCACCCAGGGTCACCGACGCCGGGTTGGTGCCGTGGGCCGAGTCCGGGATGATCACCTTCCGGCGCGTCTCGCCCTTGGACTCGTGGTAGGCGCGCATCAGCAGTAGCCCGGTCAACTCCCCCGCCGCACCGGCCGGCGGTTGCAGGGTGGCCCCGGCCATGCCCGTGATCCGGCACAGCGTGTCAGCCAGCGACCAGAGCAACTCGAGCCACCCCTGCGTGCACTGAACGGGGGCGGCGGGATGCGCCGCGGCCAGACCGGGCAGCGAGGCCGCATCGTCGCAAAGTTTCGGGTTGTACTTCATGGTGCACGAGCCGAGCGGGTAGGCGCCCAGGTCTACCGAGTACTGACGGTGCGACAGCCTGGTCACGTGCGCCACCAGGTCCCGCTCGGACACCTCGGTGAGCGGGATCGCCTCCGCCCGCAGGGAGCCCTCGGGCACCAGTTCCTCGGCGCCCCACTCGGGGACGCCGGTGGTGCGAAACGACCAGGCCCGCCGGCCGGGGCTGGAGAGCTCGAAGATGGTCGGCTCGGCCTCTCGGCCCATGATGGGAGCGCTGCTCGCCCGCCCTCCCGGCGCCGGGCCGGCCCCGGGGCGGCTGGTCCCGACCGCGGGGGTGACGTCGCTCGGAGTGACCGCCATCACCGCACCACCTTTTCCAGGGCCGACACGAAGGCGTCGATCTCGTCCCGGGTACGCCGCTCCGTCACCGCCACCAGCAGCCCGTCGCCGCCGTCGCGGACCACGCCCGCCTCGACGCCGACCGGGACCCCGGCCAGAAATCCCTCCTCGGCCATGCGGGCGACGACGGTCTCGGCCGCAACCGGCAGCCGGAGCGCGAACTCCCGCAACGTCGGTGCGGGAGCCAGCAGCGAAACTCCCGGTATGGCCAGCGCCGCCTCCCGGGCGTATCTCGTGCCTCGGGCGCAGCGCAGGGCCAACTCCCGCAGCCCACTGGTGCCGAGCCATGACAGCTGGATCATGGCCGCCACGGCGATAAGCGTCTGGTTGGTGCAGACATTCGAGGACGCCTTCTCGCGGCGAATGTCCTGCTCTCGGGCCCGCAAGGTGGTGACGTAGGCCGGCCGTCCTTCGGTGTCCACCGTCCGTCCGACCAGCCGTCCGGGCAACCGGCGGACCTGCTCCAACCGGCACGTGAACAGCCCGAGATAGGGGCCGCCGAATGAGAGCGGCGTGCCGAACGGCTGTCCCTCCCCCACGACCACATCCGCTCCGTCCTCGCCCGGCGCTCGCAGCAGCCCGGCCGAGACCGGATCGAAGCCGACCACCAGCAACGCCCCGCGCTCGTCGGCGGCGGTCCGGGCTCCCCGGATGTCCTCGATGGCGCCGAGGTAGTTCGGCGAGGCCACCAGCAGGGCCGCAGGTGGGTCGCCGGGTGGCGCCGCGGCCCAGTCGGTCACGCCATCGCGGAGCGGGACGTCCACCAGCTGGTGCCCCGTGCCGCGGGAAAAGGTGGCCAGCACCTCTCGCCAGTGAGGATGGATCCCGCCACTCACCCACACCACCTGCCGTTTCACCGCCGCGGTGGCCAGGTTGACGGCCTCCACCGCGGCGCTGGCACCGTCGTAGAGAGAGGCGTTGGCGATGGGCAGGCCGGAGAGGCGGGCGATCAAGGTCTGATACTCGAAGAGGGCCTGCAGGACCCCCTGGGCGACCTCGGGCTGGTAGGGCGTGTAGGCCGTTACGAACTCGGACCGAAACGTCAACCTGGAGGTTGCGGACGGGATCTCGTGGTCGTAGGCGCCGGCGCCGGCAAAGCAGAGCAGATCGGCTCCGCTCCGATTCTGCCGGGCCAGCCGGCCCATTTCGCTGAGAACGTCCGGCTCGGACAGCCCGGGCGCCATGTCCAGGCCTCCCGCCAGCCGTAGCGCCTCGGGCACCACCTCGAACAGCTCGCCGAGCGAGCGAAGCCCGATGTCGGCGAGCATCCCCGACAGCTCCTCGTCGGTATGGGGAACGAAATGACCCACGGTCACCCCTTCTTTTTGACAAACGGGAGGGGCACGACCCGGGCCGGCACTCTTCGACCCCTCAAGTCGATCTCTACGGCGGTACCCGGCGACACGCCGGGGGGGAGGAACGCCGAGCGCGATGCCGTGACCGAGCACCGGCGAGAAGTTGCCGCTGGTCACCTCGCCGATGGTCGCCCCCTCGGCCAGGACCGCTGCTCCACTTCGGGGCGGCTGGCGCCCTTCGGTGGCCAGCCCGCCGAGAAGGCGGGTGACGCCGGCGGCCTTCTCGCGCTCCAGCGCGGCCCGCCCGCGGAACCCTCCCTCTTTCGACCAGGACACGACCCAACCGAGGCCGGCCTGCAGGGGCGTGATACCAGGACCGAGTTCATGGCCGTGCAACGGCAGGGCGGCTTCAAGGCGCAGGGTGTCCCGCGCTCCCAGCCCGGCGGGGTACACGCCGGTGGCCAGCACCGCTTCCCAGAAAGAGGGCGCCACGTCGGCCGGGACGGAGCATTCCACCCCGTCTTCGCCGGTGTATCCGGTGCCCGCGGCAACGCACGGGACACCGCCCCACGAGAACGGGGTCACCCGAAACCGGCCGACCGCGGCCGCTTCGGGAGCGACCACGGTGAGCCGGTCTCTCGCCGTCGGCCCCTGGATGGCGATCACGGCCCGCTCGGCCGTGACGTCGGTGCCGCCGAGCGCGGTGCGAACCCGGGCGGTGTTGGACGCGTTCGGCATGACATCGAAGGTTTCGACGTCGATCCACCACACGATGATGTCGTCGAGCACCGACCCATCTGCGTCGTCCAGCAGGTGGGTGTACTGGGCCCGACCCGGGCCGATCTTGCCCAGGTCGTTGGTGAGCGTGGCCTGCAGCCGGTCGTGGGCGTCGGCTCCGATGACCCGGACGGTGCCGAGATGGCTCACGTCGAAGGCCACCGCGCCCTGCCGGCACGCCATGTGCTCGGCGAGCGTGCCCCCCGGGTAGGACAGCGGCATCTCCCAGCCCCCGAAGGGGACCATTTTGGCGTCCAGGGCCCGATGGGCGGCATCAAGCGGCGAGAGCCGCAGCGCCGGCCCGGACCCGTCCGCATCGGCCTGAGCGCCCGCCCGCGAGTCGGCCGGGGTGGTCGGCCGGGCGGGGGGACCGGCCGATGGGCGCGATGAGTCCGTCACCGTTCCCAGCCTAGAGGCTGGGCTGCGTTTCCCTGAGGCACACGAAGCAGGCCGGGCCGGATGCGTGCCGCGCCCGGCCGGGGTAAGCCGCGGTGCCCCGGGGTGAGCCGCAGTGGCCCAGGGATCAGGCCCCCTGCCCCGGGATCAGGCCCCTGCCCCGGGATCAGGCCCCCTGCCCCGGGATCAGGCGGCCCGGCGCCGGGATCAGGCGGCCGGCGCCGGGATCAGGCGCTGTGCGCCGGGCGAGATCCGGTGCCGGGCCGCCGCCGGCCCGGCGACGAGGCCGACCCGGCCCCGGCGGTGCGATCGCTGACTGCACTCCCGCCACTCGAGTTGGCGGTGGCCACGGGCGACTCGAGGCCGAGGTCCGTTATCGCCGCTGCCAGCTCGGAGACCACTCCCCCGAGCGGGACGATGTTGAGGACCGTCTGGCCCCCCCGGAGCAGGTCGATGATCTCCTCACCTGAGTAGGCGAGCACCGAGCCGCGCTCGTCGGTGACCAGGTTGGCCGAGGCCAGGTCGTCTCCTGCGGAGCGGAGGCAATCGATGGCCTTGCGGGCGGCCTGCAACGACACGCCCGCGTCGAGCAGGCGCTTGATCACTTTGAGCTGGACCAGATCGGTGTACGAGTAGCGCCGCTGCGACCCGCTTCCCCGGGCCTCGGTGATGGACGGGTGCAGCAAGCCGGTGCGGGCCCAGTAGTCGAGCTGCCGGTAGGTGATCCCGACGATGGAACAGACCTGGGGGCCTCGATAGCCGGCCTGGCCGGCGGCCGGTGCTTCAGAGCCGGGAGAAGCGCCGGACGTATCGTCGACCGTGGCACCAGCTGCCATCTCCGCCTCCTGGAGTATCACAGACAAGTAGTTACGCCAGTGTGCTCGATCTCGGCCGTGAGTGCAACCGCTCGCCGAAAGCCTCGAAGGCAGCCCGGCCGGAGTCCCTCGTCAGGACTCGAAGTCTTCGGGCCGGACCCCTTCGATGAAGTCCCGGAACTCCGACACCAGCTCCTCGGCTTCGGCCGGCTCGGCGGCCTCCTCCGGGAGGATCACGCCCTCGGCGTCGAGCAGCTCGTCCTCGGCGTAGATGGTGGTCTGGACCCGCACGGCCAGGGCGACGGCGTCGGACGGCCGGGAGGAGATGATGTGCCGCTGGCCGGCGACCAGCAGCCGGATCTCGGCGAAGAAGGTCCGCTCGCGCAGCTCGGTGATGACGATGCACTCGACCGTCGCCCCGAGCTCCTCGAGAATGTCTCGCATCAGGTCATGGGTCATCGGCCGGGGCGTGTCCACCCCCTGCTGCGCAAAGGCGATGGCCTGTGCTTCGGCCGGCCCGATGTAGATCGGCAGGGTCCGATTGGCACCTGAGACCTCTTGCAACAGCAGGATCGGAGTGTTGCTGGGCAGCTCCACCCTGACGGCGTTCAGGTGCATCTCCACCATGCGAGCACGATACCGCCGCCGGGGCTACTCGGTTGGATCGCCGGGAGCCCCACAACCCGACTCCGGCCCCGATCGGCGGGGCGTGCGCCGGACGCCCTTCTCGGAAAGGCGACGAGATGCCCGGAACTGTGACCCGACCAGTACCCATCCGACGCCCGCCAAGCTTCTGCGGCGCCTGCCGCCGCAGACCTCCGAGTGAACCTGGCGGGAGTGGATCCGGGCTCGTCGATCCGGGCTAGTGGATCTGGCGGACGGCCTGATCGATCAGGGCTTTGCGCAGATCGCCACCGAGCGAGGTCAGCTCCGACAGCGTCGCGACGGCCTGACGTCGGGCCTCAGGGTTGCGCTGACGCAGCATCGGCATGATCACCTGCTCGAAGAGACCCGTCTCCCGATCGGCGGAGTTGCGCCACGCCCGGAGATGGCGAGCGTCGACGCCGTGGCGGGCGAATCCGGCCGCGGCCCGGGCCACGGCCAGCGCGGTGGCATCGAAGTAGGGCACCCCGCCCACGACCGTCCGGACGCTGATCAGACCGTAATCCTGCAGTTCGCCCACCATGGCGACGGTGCCGCCGGAGGCACTGGCCAGCTCCTCGATGCTGTAGGTCTCGGTGTCCTCCGGCGGGGCGAGGAGCCCGGCCGCTGGAACACTCCGACCGCGGCTAGCGGCGCCAGCCGTCGCTCCTGGCCAAGGCCCGCTCGGAGCCCGGCCGGCTGCCGGCCGGCTCGGGGAAGCGGGGGGGCGAGTCGGGGAGCCGGGCGGGCCGCCCGCGGTCGGCCGCTCCGACCCTCGCGCCATCGGGTTCGCCCGACCCCCGGCGCCGGGTCCGACGCCGGCTGGCGGCGGGGGCGGCGGGGGTGGCGGGGGTGAGGCGCCAGCCATCGGGCCCCCGGCGGGCTCTGCCGGGCCGCCGGACGGGGCTCCCGGGATCGCGGCCGGTGCGGCCAGGCCCGATCCGCCGGGCGGTGTCGGCGGGGCCGGCGTCGCGGGGCCCGGCCCTATCGGGGCCGAAAGCGGGCTCGGGTTTCCGGCTTGACGGGCGCCGGCGGACGGGTGGGTGACGGCCGCATCCTCGATAGTGCGTTCGAGGTCGCCCGCCGGGGAGCTGACTGTGGCGCCGGTCGCCGAGTCGCCGGCGCCGGCGCTGGCACCCCCGTCGCCTTCATCGCCATATCCGTTGTCCGAGCCGCTGTCGTCCTGGTCCTCGCCCTGCTCGGTCAAACGGCCCCGGATGATTTTGAGGGGAAGAAAGTTCTCCCGCTGCTGCCGAAGGATCCACCGCAGCCGCTCCACGTCATTGCCGTAGAACTTCCGGTACCCCGACGGGGTGCGCTCCGGGTCCACCAGCCCCTGGCTCTCGAGGAACCGGATCTTGGAGATGGTCACATCCGGGAACTCTTCGCGGAGCAGCGACAGGACCTCGCCGATGGAGAGATGGGATCGCTCAGTCACCAACCACTCTCCCCCCTGTCACTGGCCCCGTTGCATCTCGTGCAGGAAGACCAGCCGGAACTTGCCGATCTGGACCTCGTCACCGCTATGCAGCTCGGCCCGCTCGATGCGCTCCCGGTTGAGGTAGGTGCCGTTGAGGCTTCCGACGTCGGTAACCGTGAAGGACGCATCATTGTTGTAGATCTCGGCGTGGCGGCGCGACACGGTCACGTCGTCGAGGAAGATGTCGCTATCGGGATGCCGGCCAATGGTCGTCTGAGCCGCCCCCAGAGCGAAACGGGAGCCGGCGTTAGGGCCGCGTTTGACCACGAGCAGCCCCACCCCCTGCGGGAGATCGCCAACTGAGACCGTCACCTCCTCGTCGCCGACCTCGCCGGCCGCTTCCACCGGCGTGAGAGTGATGGTGGTGACGGCCGGATCCAAACCGGACGGTCGCTCCAGCACCGAACCGCACGAGGAACAGAAGTTCGATCCCTCGGGGTTGCGATGCCCGCAACGGTTGCAAAAGATCGGCGTCACCAGCAGACCCGCTAACTCTCGATCAACTTCCGATACCCATCGGCGTCGAGAAGCGACGATAGGGCATCAGCATCCGGGGCCTCGATCAGGCACAGCCAGCCTTCGCCGTAGGGGTCCTCGTTGAGTCGCTGCGGCGAGTCGCCCAGCTCGGAGTTGACTTCGATGATGGTTCCGTTGACGGGGGCGTACACGTCGGACACCGATTTGGTGGATTCGATCTCCGCGAATGACTCGCCGGCTGTCACGGCCGTGCCCGGCCCTGGCAGTTGCACGAAGACCACGTCGCCCAGGGCGTCCTGGGCGTAGTCGGTGATCCCGATCCGAATCTGGTCGCCCTCGAGACGGGCCCACTCATGGTCCGGGGTGTAACGGAGGTCCTCGGGGACGTTCATGGCCGGGAATGTACTGGACGCGATAGTACAGTGCCGCCTTCGACGAGCCCCTGAGAGGTGAAGCCGATCAAGATCGCAGCACGTTGCGGATGCGACGAGCGTATTCCTGGCCCCGGGCCCGGGCGTCCGAATCGGTGGCCGCCTCGGCCCAGACGTGGGTGAGCGGCTCCTCCGGATCGGGGAAGATGAGCGCCCACCCGTCGTCATGGAGCACCTTGACCCCGTCGACCAGCAGCCGCTCCCGGTCCTTGGCCCATTCCATCACCGTCCGCATGACGAGCCCCTTCTTCTCCCACGGGGTCACCACGGCCTCGTGGGCCACGCGCACGGCCGGCAGCTGCCCCACTACTTGGGACAGGCGGGTCCCCGACGAAGCGAGCAGGGCCAGCGTTTCCACCAGAGTCGCCACCGCGTCATAGGCGGGTAGGAAAGCGGGGAAAATGTAACCGCCTTCCTGACTGGCCGCGAAGCGAACGCCCGGCCCGGACGCCACTTCCATCAGATGCGGAGTGGAGAGCTTGGTCCACAAGAGGGTCGCTCCGGCCTCGTCGCACATCGCCTCCACCGCCCGACCGACCGAAACCGGCAGCGCCACCGTCGGCGGCGGGGAGCCCCGGCGATCGGCGTCGCCGAGAACCAAATGCAGCAGAGCCATCAGCGCCTCGTCGTCGACGAGGGTGCGTCCGTTGTCATCGACGAAGGTGATGTATTCCCCATCGGTGTCGATCACTGCGCCCAGGTGCGCCCCCGACGCCCGCACCAGCTCCGATACCTGGGCCGCGTGCTCCCATCGGTTAAAGGTCATCGATTGCCGGGTCGATGCGTACGGGTTTACCGATAACACATCGGCCCCGAGCTTGGAGAGCACGTTGGGCATGACGAAACTGGCCGCCCCAAAGGCGTAATCGAGGACCAGCTTGAATCGCGCCCCCCGGACGGCGTCGACGTCGATGTGCTCCATGAGCACGGCCGTGTAGAACTCCGCTGTTCGTACGGGAAAGCGAATATCGCCGATCTCGCCGGCCAGCGAACGCCGGAAATCCTCCCGGTAAAACAGGCGCTCGACCTTCTTCTGGGTGGCCTCGGAGATGTCGATGCCATTGGCGTCGAAGAAGCGAATAACGACCGATTGCGGATCGTCAGGGGCGAGTCGCACCGACAATCCGCCCGAGCCTCCTTCGATGCGAACCCCGAATCTGGTGACCGGAACGGTTGCGACCTCCAGGTCAGCCACGTCCACGCCGGAGGCGTTGAGTCCCACCATCATGGCTCGCTTGAGCACCCGGGCCGCCCGGCTGGTATCCCGGGACGCCACCACCGTCGAGCCTTTTTTCATGGTGGTTGCGTAAGCCATGGCCAGGCGGAGGGCCAACTCCGGCGAGATGTCGACATTGGCCAGGCCGGCCACGCCCAGCCGTCCGAACAGGTTGCGGGCGCCCCGCGACTCCCAGACGATCGAGGAGTTGACCACCGCCCCATGGTCGACGGTCTTGAACGGATAGACCTTGACGCCGGGGTTGATCACCGCATGCTCGCCCACGAATGACTCGTCGCCGAGAACGACGCCCTCTTCCAGCCGGGCCCCCCGGCGCAGGTCACTGGACCGGCCGACCACGGCACCCCGGAGGCGAACCCCGGGACCGAGGTACACGTTGTCGTGGACCACGGACCGCTCGATGAAGGCGTCGGCCCCGACCCGCACGTTCGACCCGAGGACCGTGTACTCGGCCAGGCGGGCGCCGGCCTCGACCCGGCTGTAGTCGCCGATGATGGCCGGGCCGTCCACCGTGGCGGCCGGATCGATCTCCGACCCTTCCCCGAGCCAGATGCCGTCACCGAGGCGGAACCCCGGGATGTCCAGTGCGACCCGCCGGTCGAGCACATCCTGGTGGGCCTTGATGTAGGCGTCGAGGGTGCCGACGTCCTCCCAGTAGCCCTCGGCCACGTACCCGAACAACGGCCTCCCGTCATCGAGGAGGCGGGGAAAGACGTCCGCGGAGAAATCCACGGCCTTTTCCGGCTCGATGTAGTCGAACACCTCCGGCTCCAGCACGTAGATGCCGGTATTGATGGTGTCGGAGAAGACCTGACCCCAGGTGGGCTTCTCCAGAAAGCGCTCGATGGAGCCGTCCTCCCGGGTGATGACGATGCCGAACTCCAGCGGGTTCTCCATAGCCTTCAGGCCAATGGTGGCGAGCGCTTTCCGCTCCCGGTGAAAGTCCAAAACTGCGGCCAGGTCGATGTCGGTCACCACATCGCCGGAGATGACCAGAAAGGCGTCCGCCAGCTCGTCCATGGCGTTGCGGACGGAACCGGCCGTCCCGAGCGGGTTCTCTTCGGTGGCGTACACCATGCGCACCCCGAACTCGGAGCCGTTGCCGAAATAGGTCCGGATGGCATTGGCCTGGAACGCCACCGTCACCACGATGTCGTCCAGACCGTGCTTCTTCAGCAGATCGACGACGTGCTCCATCATCGGTCGGTTGGCGATGGGCATCATCGGCTTGGGCTGATTGGAGGTGAGCGGGCGCAGGCGGGTGCCCTCCCCGCCGGCCATGATGACGGCTTTCATGGGGCAGCCTCCTGGCGTGGGCGGCGGCTGTCCGCCAGCGCGGTTCGGGCCATCGGGATATACGTGATTGCTGCGTACCAGCCGAGCGCCAGGGCCGGTATGACCGCGATCCAGGCCAGGGCCTCGGCCAGATGGTGCCAGGGCTCGTGGGCGTGGCCCAGCAGGAAGAGGGGCAGCGCACACATGAGGCCGAAGGTGCCGGCTTTGCCGGCCCACTGGACGTCGATCCGGCGACCACCGGCGAGGGCCACCACCATAAAGCCGACCGCCACCATCGCTTCGCGGCTCAACGCCGCGACGGCGACGGCGAGGGGAATGGCCCCGGCCACGACGATGGCGACGGCCGCCACTCCCAGCAGCAGCCGGTCGGCAGTGGGGTCGAGCACCTTGCCCACCCTCGAGACCTGATCGAAATGGCGGGCGACGTAGCCGTCGACACCGTCGGACACTCCAAGAACCGCGAGCACGATGGCGGCGGCCACCCAACCCGACCGATTCGGCAGGACCAGCAGCCAGACGAAGAGCGGGATGCACAACAGGCGGAACACGGTGACCCCGTTGGGCACCGTGAGGATGCGGTCTTCCCCTCGCCGCCGAGTCGGACACATGCCGGAAGTCTAGGAGTGTCCGAGCCTCACCCCCGGAAGTCAACCCAACGGTCCGGCCAGTCAGCTCCCGAAGCGCCAGGAGAGGCCACCGCGGCTGTTGATCTCGGTCACGTGAACGGTCCGGCTGGCCCCGGCGCCGGGCCCGGTGACGCGGCACACGAACTGCAGCCCGGTCCGGGCCGGCTCGGAGTGCGGGCAACGCACGGTGGGAGGCGACGGGGTACCCTCGCTGGCCTGGATGGCCCCGGCCAGGTTCCGGGCGATCTCGGGCCCGGCCAGGGTAGTCGGGCCGCGGTGGACGAGATCGCCGGCGCCGAACGCCACCCCGATTCCCAGCAGCACGGCGAGAGCGATCAGCCCCGGGATCCAGTAGCCCCGCCGACGCCGTCCCCTCGGCCCCTCGGCCACTGGTGGCGCGGGCGTGGTCATCACCGGAAGGGTATCGGCGCCGCGGCCCCCCCGACCTGGCGGTCCTCCAAACTTCTCCGGGCCGGTCGACAGGAAGACCGGTCAGGCCTGGCAGAATGGTTCCCCGGAGGTGTCCTGCATGCTGAGTGACGAAGAACGAGCCCAACGGCTGGCTGATCTCACCGAGCTGATCGACCTGATCCGCCCGGCCGTCCAGGCCGACGGCGGCGATCTCGTGCTCGTCAGCGCCGACGTCGAGACCGGCGTGGTCGAGGTCCAGCTCCAGGGTTCGTGCAGCTCCTGCGCCATCAGCAGCACCACCCTGCAGGCAGGGGTGGAGCGCATCCTGACCGAACGCCTGGACTGGGTCAGCGAGGTGTTCGGCGGCGTCGACGAGGAAATGGACTGGGAGGCCAGCGCGGCCATGGGCCGGGGCGGTTACACCCCCCGCTTCTGACCCGCACTCGCTCCCCTGAGTGGCCGGCGCCATCCCGGGTGTCTCCAGGAGGGAACCGCGCTTCACGGGCGCAGCCCTACCAGGGCGTTGGCTCTCACCCCCTACGCCGGCGCTTCGGTCCGAGCTTTCCCCGGCTCGCAGCTCCACACCCTGCGACCGATGGGCGACCCCGTCGAGCCCTGCGACTTTTGTCCAGGTGCGGCGACTTCTGGTGTCTGATGTACACCAGATGTACACCAGACACCAGAAGTGAGCGGAGTTACCAGAAGTCGAGGCCGTCTCCGTGCCGGCCCGGCTGGTGCCGCGGTTCCGTCCGGAACCGGAAAGGACCCCTGACCCACATCCAGGTCAGAGGCCCTTCTGTCGGGCGGGCGAGACTTGAACTCGCGACCCCCAGACCCCCAGTCTGGTGCGCTACCAAACTGCGCCACCGCCCGGTGGGCACCCGACCCTAGTACGCGGCCCGAGGCCCTGTCAGCCGTTCTGCCCGCGGCCCGCTCACAGGTGCTTGGGCAGCCATTCGGCCAGCCAATAGATGCGGTACACCATGTAGATGGCCAGGGCCACGAGCATCAACTTGAAGTGCCACGGGACCCCCCGGCGCGGCGCCACCAGGACCTTGCCGCAGGTGGGGCACCGGCCCCCCGCCGCCATATTGGGCGGGTTCCAGAACTTGCTGCAGTCGTCGCACCAGGGCACGGCCGTCCCGCTTCCGGCCTAGATGCGGCGCACGGCCAGGATGGCCACGTCGTCGCTGAGTGGCTCGGACGCGAAGTCCCGGGCCGCTTCGAGCAGGGTTTTACAGAGGATGGTGGCGTCCTGGCCGGGATCCCGGCGGATGATGCCGGCGATGCGATCCTCGCCGAAGATCTGCCCCCCCGAGCGGGCTTCGGCCAGCCCGTCGGTGTAGAGCAGCAGGACGTCGCCGGTCAGGAGCGGCACCTCCCGGGAGAGGTAGGTGGCGAAGGGGTCGAGGGTCAAGAGCGGCCCGGTGGAGCGCAAGGCCCGCATCTCCGAGTCCTGCCACAACCAGGCGGCGGGGTGGCCGGCTGAGGCGTGGCGAAGCGACCCGGCCTCGGTGTCGAAGACGACCACGCAGACCGATACCAGATCCTCCGGACGCCCGCTGGTGGACAGCACCTTGTTGAGCTCCTCCAGCGCCTGGGCCGGATCGCGGTAGTTGCGCAGGAAGGTCCGCAGCAGGTACTTGACCTGGAAGGCGGTAATCGACGGCTCGATACCGTGGCCGGCGACGTCGCCGATGACGACCGCCATCCGGTGGCTGGCGGTGAGGAACACGTCGTAGAAGTCGCCGGCCATCATCCCGGTGCCCGGCTCGTACACCCGGCCGAGCTCGAACCCCTCGATGTGGGGAAGGACCTCGGGGGCCAGGCGGTCGGCCCAGCGGCGGGGGGCCAGCTCCTCCTGGGCCAGAACCTCCTCGGCCCGGCGCTCCAGCATGGCCCGGTTCTCGGCCAGGCGGGCCTCGTCGAAGAAGCGAGGGGCGTAGCGGATCGACACCACCACCGGGATGCTCACCAGCAGGAGCGGCAGCTCATACCAGGAAGACTTGGAGACCGAGGCCACCGCGAACCCGACCGTGAGCACCGAGTACAGAACGGCGGTGTGCAGGTCCTTGTCGAAGGCCGCCCGGGCCAGCTCGGTGGCGTCGCGGCCGTGCGACGACGACGCGGTCTCCGCTTCGATGCGCCGCGCCGCCCGGGCCAGACGGGCGGCCGCCCGGCCCCACAAGGCGGCCGCGATCGCGCAGAACACCGCCGCGGCCGCCAGCCACGGCTGGGTGAACATGCCCCCGACGCTACTCGAAGCCCGTCCGAAGTCGTATCAGCCCGCCCCGCCCAACCCCCTCAACTGGCCCGGCGCCGGACCCGGAAGACCAGCGGAGTCGGACCGAGGTCGAAGTGCTCGCGGATGATCCGCTCCAGGTAGCGCAGGTAGGGCGCGGGCACCGCCCTGGTGGCGAACAGGGTAAAGGTGGGCGGGTCCGCGGCCCCCTGGGTGGCGTACAGGATCCGCCCGCCGGGAGAGCGGTGGGCGCCCTGGGCTTCGGCCAGGACCCGGTTGAGCTCGCCGGTCGACACCCGGCGCTGGGCCGCGGCCAGCGAGGTCCGCAGGGCCGGATAGAGGCGGTGCACCCCCAGCCCGGTCCGGGCGCTGACCTTGAGCACCGGGGCGTAGGCCAGGAAGCCCAGCCGGTCTTCGAGGTCCACCATCACCCGGGCCCGCTGATCGGCGTCGAGCAACTCCCACTTGTTGAGGATGATCACCACCGGATGGCCGGCGGCGTCCACCCGCTCGGCCAGCCGTTGATCCTGACGGGTGATGCCATCGGGAGCGTCGATCAGGAGCAGCGCGGCGTCGGCCCGGTCCAGGGCCTGGAGGGCCCGCACCAGCGAGTAGTACTCGGCGCCCTCCGCCTCCTTGGCCCGCCGGCGCATGCCGGCCGTGTCGATAAACCTGACGTCCCCTTCCGGCGTGGAGACCAGGGTGTCGATGCTGTCCCGGGTGGTGCCGGGCAGGTCGTGAACGACCGACCGCTCGTCCCCGATGAGCCGGTTGAAGAGCGTGGACTTGCCGACGTTGGGCCGGCCCACGATGGCCACCGAGGGCACCTTCCCCGCCTCTTCGGCGCTGTCGCCCGCCTCGAGCGGAGCGGCCGGCAGCCGGGCCACCACCTCGTCGAGCAGGTCGCCGGTGCCCCGACCGTGGATGGCGCTGACCGGGACCGGGGGGCCCAGACCCAGCCGGGAGAACACCCAGGCGTCGGTATCGCGGCCCTCGCCGTCCACCTTGTTGGCCACCACCAGGGTCGGCCGGCCCAGCCGGCGGAGGAGGCCGGCCACCCGGGCGTCGTCCTCGGTGATCCCGACCGTGCTGTCGACGACGAAGAGGACGACCGCCGCCTCCGAGATGGCCCGCTCGGCCTGGGCGCTCACCGAACGAACCAGGGCGTCGCCCTCCGCCAGCCACCCGCCCGTGTCGACGAGGCGGAACTCCCGTCCGGCCCACTCGGCGTCGAGCACCTTGCGGTCCCGGGTGACGCCGGGATGTTCCTCGACGATGGCCTCGCGGCGCCCGAGTATCCGGTTGACGAGCGTGCTCTTCCCGACGTTGGGCCGGCCCACGACGGCCACCAGCGGCCGCGCCGTCGATACTGCCACCCCGGTCCCCCTTTTACCTGGTGAGTGCGGCCCGCAGCGCCGCGCCATCGGCCGCAATGACCTCGACCGGACGGGGCAGATCCTCGGGGCCGAGGCCGTCGAGGAACCGCCCGCCGGACAGGCACACGTCGGGGAGGAGGTAGCGCCGGCCCATCGCGGCGTCGGTCAGCACCGCGGCCAGGTCGGCCCCGGTCAGCAGGCCGGCCACGCCGATGTTGCCGCCGAAGAAGCCGTTGGGGACGGCCAGCACCTCGGCCTCCGGAGCGACCTCGGCCAGGAGCGGCCGCAACACCGGGGCGCCGTAGGTGCCGGTCAGCACCGTGGCGGGCGCCCCCCGGCGGGGCCGCAGCGTGATCGTCCCGGGGGCGCGGGGCGCCCGGTAGCCGCTGGCCGGGGCCCCGTCCACGGATTGGAAGAAGCCGCCCGGGCCGCCGGCCGGTGCGCCGTGATGCCCGTGAAAGCGGGCCTCGAAGGCCCGGGCCATGCCGACCCCGTTGTCATGCTGGGCGATGCTGCCGTAGGTTGCCAGCAGGGGAAAAGACCGCCCGCTCTGCAGGTAGTACTCGTCGGCCGCGTACACGAGGCGCCGCCCGAGGGCCGACAGGAAAGTGTCCTGCCAGCCCTCAACCAGATCGACCACGGCGGCGGCCTCGGCCCGGGAGTGGGGGCGCATGGCGGCCTCGACGTTGAACCTGCTCACGCCCAGGGGAACGCAGGCCACGGTGGCCAGCTCCGGATAACGGTCGAGGACCCCGGCGAGGGTGTCGTCGAGGATGGGCCCGTCGTTGACGCCGGGACAGACCACGACCTGGCCGTGGACCTCGATGCCGTGGTCGAGCAGCGCCCGCAGCCAGCGCAGGCTGACCGCGCCCCGCCCGTTGCGCAGCATGCGCGCCCTGACGCCGGGGTCGGTGGCGTGGATGCTCACCCAGAGCGGCGAGAGGCCCTCGGTCACGACCCGCTCCAGATCGGCTTCCGTGAACCGGGTCAGGGTGGTGAAGTTGCCGTACAGGAACGACAACCGGTAGTCGTCGTCCCGTGTGTACAGACTCCGGCGCAGTCCCTTGGGCAGCTGATGGATGAAACAGAACTCGCAATGGTTGTCACAGGTTCTGACCCGGTCGAAGAGGGCGGCGTTGAGCTCCAGGCCCAGAGGTTCGGCGTCCGCCCGGGCCAGCCGTACCGACCGCTCGAGGCCGCCCCGGCGCACGTCGAGGTCGAGCTCGGTCTGATCGGCGAGCAGCTGGTATTCGATGATGTCTCGGGGGACCTGGCCGTCCATGGCGACGATCTCGTCACCAGGCTGCAGCCCGGCCCGGGCGGCGGGCGACCCGGGGGCAACCGCCACCACACGGGGCGCTGACATAGCCCGATCAGGTTACCGGCCCGCCGGGTGGTGGTGATGGGCGATGGGCCCCGGCCGCTAGCCTGGATACGTGGAAGTGGACCGGGTGTTGCTCGCCTCACCCCGAGGCTTTTGTGCCGGCGTCGAGATGGCCATCAAAGCCCTGGCCTGGATGACCCGCGTGTTCGAGCCGCCGGTGTACTGCTACCACGAGATCGTTCACAACCAGGTCGTGGTGGAGCGATTCCGCCAGCTCGGCGTGGTGTTCGTCGAAGACGTCACCGAGGTGCCCGAGGGCGCCCCCCTCATGCTGTCTGCCCACGGGTCCCCGCCGGCGGTGGTTGAAGCGGCGCGGGAGCGAGGCGGAGCGGTCGTCAACGCCGTGTGCCCCCTGGTCAAAAAGGTCCACCACGAGGTCAAGGTCCGGGCCGGCAAGGGCTACACCATCGTCTATGTGGGCCACGAAGGTCATCAGGAGGCGATCGGGACGGCTGCGGTCGCGCCCGACGCGGTGCGCCGGGTCGAACGGCTCGATGAGCTGGCGGCGCTGGCGGATCCGGATGGGCCGGTGGCCTTTCTGGCCCAGACCACGCTGGCGGTGGACGAGTGGGAGGCCTTGCTCGGGGCGGCGAGGGATCGATGGCCGGACCTGTGGGTCCCCGGGACCTCGGACCTGTGCTTTGCCACCACCAACCGCCAGGCGGCGTTGAAGGCCATCGCCCCCCGCTGTGACGCCATGGTCGTGATCGGGTCCGCCAACTCGTCGAACACCCGGGCCCTCGAGCGCACCGCGTTGGCCGCCGGATGCCAGCGGGTGTTGCGGGTCAACGAAGCCGTCGAGCTGCCGGAGGACCTGGCCGGCTGTGTCGGGGTGATTGCCGGCGCCTCCGCCCCTGAGGAGCTGGTGCAGGCGGTGGTGGCCCGACTGGCGCCCAGGCAGGGGGTGGAGGAGGTGCAGGCCGTGGAGGAGGATCAGTACTTCCCCCTGCCCCGCGAGCTGCGCGACGCCGTCCGCCACCTGGCTGCCGCCGCGGCGGTGGCGGGCCTGGCCCCCGGTGGGGATCCCACCGCCGGCCAGACTCCGCCGGTCGACGACCGCGCCCTGTCGGCTTCGGTTGCGCTGGCCGGCCTCACCCGCTGACCGGCCTACCCCCCTGGTCGGCCTGATCGGCCGACCGGAAGTCACCCGCTGGCTCGCCTCGCCCGTCGACCGGTCTCGCCCGCCTACCGATCTCGCCCGGCGACCGGCCGAGTCAGGCCCGCCCGGCGGCCTTCAGGGCCTCGTCGAAGAGCGCCTGCAGCTCGGCGTGCAGCCGGTCGGAGAGCTCGGCCACGACCCGGCGGGGCACCCGCCCGCCCGGGGCGCGCTCGGGAACCTCGATCGGAGGACCGACCACCATCACCACCTTGACCGGGACGATTCGACGCTTGCCCTTGGGCATGGCCCACTCGCTACCGCCGATCCCGACCGGAACGATGGGCACCCCGGCCCGGGCGGCGACGAAGGAAGCTCCCTCGAAGAGGGGGTGGACCGTCGGACCGGAGCGGCGGGTGCCCTCGGGGAAGAGCACCACCGGCTCGCCACCGCGCAGCGCCTCCTCGCACGTCCGCAGGGCCTCGCGGTCCGGCGTGCCGCGGTGGACCGGAAACCCGCCGAGCGAGCTGAAGAGGGCCGCACTCCAGCGGTGCTTCCAGAGGCTGTCCTTGCCCATGAACCGGATGCGGCGGTGGGTGAGGCACCCGGCCAGGAGGGTGTCGATGTTGGAACGATGGACCGGTGCGATCACGTACGGCCCGGACGGGGGGATGTGCTCCCGGCCCCGGATCTCGACCCGCCAGTAAGTCCGGCAGACCCCTTCGACCACACCCCGGGCCACGGCGTACCACGCCAGGCTGAGCCTGCGGCCGGCCATCAGGAGGGGAGCGGTCCGGACGGGCCCGACGGCCGGGACGATTGTCCCGCCCAGGCTCCTGCGGCCGCGGCCAGGCCGACCACCTCGTCCACCACGGCTTCGACGTCGCGGCCGGTCGTGTCGATTCGAACTGCGTCGGGGGCGACGGCCAGCGGCGACGCCGGCCGGGTGGAGTCGACGCGATCCCGGCGGGCCATATCGGCAGCCACTTCGTCGTAATGAAGGTCGAGCATCTCCTTGCTGCGCCGGCTGGCCCGCTCGCGGTCATCCGCCGTCAAGTACACCTTGACGGCGGCGCCCGGGAACACCACGGTGCCGATGTCCCGACCCTCGATCACCGCGGCCCCGTGGGCCGCCAACCATTCCCGCTGACGGAGGACCATCTCGGCGCGCACCTCCGGGTTGGCGGCCACCGTGCTCACGGCCCGGGTCACCTCGGGGTTGCGGATCTCGATGGTGGCGTCGGCCCCGTCGACGATGACGGCCCCATCGACGGTGAGGTCCATGGCCCGGGCCAGCTCGGCCACCGGGGCGGCGTCGGCCGGGTCGATCCCTTCCCGGATGGCCGCAAAGGCCACGGCGCGATACATGGCGCCGGTGTCGAGATAGGCCAGTCCGAGCCGTTCGGCGACGGCCCGGGCGACCGTGGACTTCCCCGACCCCGCGGGCCCGTCGATGGCAATCACCCGGCTGGCGTCAGGCACCTTCGGTAATCCTCTTCGAAGCCCGGATAGCTGGTCGCCACCGCATCCCATCCCTCGATACGAACGGGTCCGGCGGCGGCGGCCGCGGCCACGACCATCGACATCGCCACCCGGTGGTCGCCGGCCGAGTCGGCCGTCCCCCCGGCCAGGGGCCGTCCCCCGCTGCCGCGGACCGTCAAGCCATCCGGACGAGGCTCGGCGTCCACACCGATGGCCCGGAGGGCGGCGACCATGCTGGCGACGCGGTCGCTCTCTTTCACCTTGAGCTCGGCCGCGTCCGAAAAGGTCGAGATACCCTCGGCGCAAGCGGCGGCCACGGCCAGCACCGGAATCTCGTCGATCAGGGACGCCACCTCTGGCCCGCCCACGTCGGTGGCCTGCAAGGGCCCGTACCTGGCCACGATGGTGGCCGTGTTCGTGGTCGGGTCGCTCTCCGACAGCTCGACGGCCGCGCCCATTCGGCGCAGGACGTCGAGGAATCCGGCTCGGCCCGGGCCGACGTAGACGTGTTCGACGCACACCTGGCTCCCCGGAGTGACGCAGGCCGCCACGACCCAGAACGCCGCCTGGGACGGATCGCCGGGGACGTCCAGAGCAAACGGATTGCAGGCCCGACGGGCGCACGGTCACGAACCCGTCGCCGAGCTCGAGGTCGGCTCCGCAGGCCCGCAGGAGCTCCTCGGTGTGCAACCGGGTGGGAATCGCCTCGCGGACCGTTGTTTGCCCTTCGGCGGCCAGGCCGGCAAGAAGCACGGCGCCCTTGACCTGGGCGCTCGGAACCGGCAGGCGGTAGTCGATCCCGTGCAACGCCCCGCCGCGGACCACCAGGGGCGGCAGGCGACCATCCTGGCGCCCGTCGATCCGGGCCCCCATGGCGCGGAGCGGTTCGGCGATCCGGTCCATCGGCCGGCGGGCGATCGAGGCATCGCCCGCCAGCACGGTCAACCCAGCCAGGCCGGCGGCCCAGCCGGCCAGCAGGCGGATCGCGGTTCCGGAGTTGCCGACGTCGATGACCGCACCAGGCTCTCTCATCCGCCCGGAGCCGCCGTCGACCATCAGCTCTCCGGTCTTCCCGGCGGTGATGACCGCCCCAAAAGCCCGTACGGCTTCGAGAGTGTGCCTCACGTCAGCGCCGGTCGACAGGCCCGAGAGGCGCGACCGCCCCTCGGCTCGGGCGGCCAACAGCAGGGCCCGATGAGAGATGGACTTGTCGCCCGGCACCCGGAGCCGGCCGTGCAGGCCAGCCGGGGCGGGCGTCGCTACAAACGTACTCATGCCGCGCTCAGGCTCCGAGGGGCCGGACCGAGCAGCGGAAGTCACGGTCATGGAGGGCATCGCGACCCCGGTCGGCCGCGGCCGCGTCGACCACGAGCACCAGTACGCCGCGGTCGCCCTCGGCGCTGTGGGCGATCTCGAGGTCGTAGATATTGACGCCCTTCTCGGCCAGCAACGTCGTGACTTCGGCCAGGACGCCCGGTCGGTCGAGGACCGGCACCCGGATCTCACAAGTGGTGTCGCTCGATGGCGCCCCGGCCGGCAGGTTGACCCGGGCTTTGCGGGCCCGCTCGAGCAACTCGAGCATGAGGTTTCGGTCCCCGGTGGCGACCACGTCGCGCACATCGCCGAGGGCCGACAGCAGGCGGTCGAGGACCTCCAGGATCCCGGAGCGGTTCTCCACGCAGATGTCCGGCCAGATGGCCGGATCGCCGGCCGCGATGCGGGTCATGTCCCGGAATCCGCCGGCCGCCAGACGGAGCAGGGTGGCGTGCTCGAGGGCGGTGTCGGAGGCCAGATTCATCAGGGTGGCGGCGGTGAGGTGCGGGACGTGCGAGACCATGGCGACCAGGTCATCGTGGCGGGCGGCCGGCAGCTCGACCACATTGGCGCCCAGGTTGCTGACCGCGGCCCGAACGGTGGCGAAGGCCACCGGATCGGTGTTGGCCGCCGGGGTCAGGACCCAGGTAGCCCCTTCGAACATCTCCGGGTCCGATCCCTCGACGCCCTCCTGTTCGGAGCCCGCCATGGGGTGACCACCGACGAAGTGCGGGTGATCCAGCTTGGCGACGATGGGCCCTTTGATGCCGGCCACGTCGGTGACGACCCCTCCTCCTTCGAGGGCCGCGGCCGCCACTTCGATCACGCTCCCTGCCGGGGTGGCCACGAAGGTGATCTGGGCGGCCGGGTCGGTGCCAATTTCGTCGATGACGCCGAGCGCCAGAGCCCGGGCCTCGCGGCCCGGATCGAGATCCCGACCCGAGATCCGCCAGCCCCGGCGCCGCAGGCCGAGCCCGATGGAGCCGCCGATCAGCCCGGTGCCGACAATCTGGGCCCGCTGCGGCGTCCGATCAGCGGTCACCGGCCGCCGTCGCGGGGTGCAGTCGAGCGAGGATCGGTTGCCACGCCCGCAAAGACTAGGCGGGCCGGTGGCGACACCCGGTTGGCCCCAATCTCAACGCCGTCGAGATTCGCCCCGCCGGGGCGCCGCGGTTGCGGCCGCAGCGCGCTCGAGAGCCCGAACTTCGACCGGAGTCACCTCCCGCCACTCCCCCGGGGCCAAAGCGTCCACCCGCAGGGGACCGATGCGGGTCCGCACCAGACGCCGCACCGGATGACCGACCGCCGCACACATGCGCCGGACCTGGCGGTTGCGGCCTTCGTGGATGGTGATCCGGAGTCCGTTGGGGCCGACCGCGGCGACCCGCGCCGGTGCGGTGCGACCGTCCTCCAGATCGACGCCCTCCCGCAGGCGACGAATCGCGCCCGGTCTCGGAGTGCCGTCGACCAGCACCAGGTATTCCTTTTCGACTCCGAAGCCGGGATGGGTGATGCGGTAGGTGAGGTCGCCGTCGTTGGTGAGCAGCAGGAGCCCTTCACTGTCGGCGTCGAGCCGGCCGACGGGGTGGACGCGGGGTTCCGGGGGGACCAACCCGGTGACAGCCGGGCGCCCGTGGGTGTCGGCGGCGGTGCTGACCACGCCGGCCGGCTTGTTGAGGAGGTAGTAGACCAGCCCCGGCTCGACGGACACCGGTACCCCGTCCACACTCACCCGGTCGGTCTCGGGGTCCACCCGGCGCCCCAGGGCCGCCACCTCGCCGTTGACCTGCACCCGACCGGCCGCGATCAGCGCCTCGGAAGTCCGGCGGCTACCGATCCCCCGCTGGGCCAGCACCTTCTGGAGGCGTTCGCCGCCGGCGTTGGAGCCGGCCCGGGTGGTCACGGTTCCCGGCGGTCGAGATCCCCCGCTCGGTCGCCGCCGGTCACCCTGTTGTCGGGTCCAGCCGGTTGGTCGCCGGGGTCGGTGGCGCCCGGGGTGGCAGGCTCGCCGTCGTCGCCCGGGTCGGTGGCGCCCGGGGTGGCCGGCTCGCCGTCGTCGCCCTCCTCGGTCCCCAACGAGGCGGCGGCGGGCCCATCCTCGCCGCCGTCGTCGGTTGCGCCCGGGTCGCCCGGATGGCCGAAGCCGCCGTTGGCCCGGTGATCGGCTCGCAGGCTGTGCTCGAGGGATTCCATGATCTCCGGCCCCGGAACAAACTGGGCGAGCGGTGGGAGCCCTTCCAGGGTGTCGAGGCCCAGGCGATCGAGCAAGAGCGCGGTTGTTCCGTACAGGACGGCCTGCCCCGGCCCCGGATCGCGGCCGACCTCGGCGATGAAGCCACGGGATTGCAGAGTGCGAATCACGCCGTCCACGTTGACGCCCCGGATGGCGGCCACCTGGGCCCGGGAGACCGGCTGCTTGTAAGCGACGATCGCCAGGGTCTCGAGCGCGGCCGCCGACAGGCGGGCTGTTTGACCTTCGAGGATGTACCGCTCGACGTAGGGTGCCAGGTCGGCGTGGCTCTGGAATCGATAGCCGCCCGCCACCCGGACCAGCTCGAAGCCCCGGTCATCCGCCCGATAGGCGGCTTCGAGCTCGGCGCAGCACTCCTCGACGCGCCCTGGGGACACCTCCAGCAGCTCGGCCAGAAGTCGGGGCTCGACCGGAGCGTCCGCGACCATGACGATGGCCTCGATGGCCCGGAGGGTTTCCGATGCCACGCCGGCTACCCCTGGTATTCCTCGACGTCGAGGGGCTCGATGCCGGCCGACGGCCGGTCCTCGCCGAGCCAGCAAACGTCGAGCGGGTGGTTCGGCGTGGCCTGGTCGAGATCGACCAGACCGCGCTTGTACAGCTCGAGCACGGCGAGAAACCTGACGATCACCTGCAGTCGTTCACGGCGATCGCCGGCGAGCGCCGCGAAGGAGATTCGACCCGCCCGCGGCAGCTCGGCCAGAAGCTCGTCGACGGCGTCACGGACGCTGATGCGGACAGGCGCCACGTGATCGAGCAGCACCCCTGTCACCGGCCTCTGAGTCAGAAGGCCCTGCATGGCGTGGCGCAGACCCTCAGCCGTGACGCCCGCGAGCAGGTCGGGCGCGATGCCGTCGTAGCGCTCGTCGGGACCGGCTATCCGAGCCCAGGAGCGCCCGGCCGACTCCATCAAACGCTGCATGGCGCCCGCCGCGTCCTTGAACGTCTTGCACTCGAGGAGGCGGGCGAGCAACAGATCTCGCTCCTCCCACAGCGCCAGCTCTTCCTCCGGCTCCACGTCGTCGCGACCGGGCAGCAGCCGGCGGGCCTTCAGCTCCAGCAACACGGCGGCGATCAGGAGAAACTCCGTTGCCACCTCGAGGTCCAGGGCGGCGCGCATTTGCTCGAGGTTCGCCACGTAATCATCGACGATGTCCGAGAGCGAGACTTCCCACAGGTCGACCTGCTCCCGGCTGATCAGATGCAGGAGCAGGTCGAAGGGGCCCTCGAAGACGGGCGTGCACACCGTGTAGGGCACCGGATCACAATACTGACCGACCGCGGGAAAGCTGGGGATAGCGGAGCCTCCCGGCCATTCGCTTCCTGCGTCGGGGGCGTCGGGGGCGGCGCGGCCGGTCCAGGGCGGCCGTGCCCGGCGTAGCATGACCGGATGGCCAGAGTCTTCTCGGGCATCAAACCCACCGGCGATCCGCACCTCGGCAATTACCTCGGGGCGGTGCGGTGGTGGGTTGAGGATCAGCGCCAGGGTGACTGCTTTTACTGCGTGGTCGACCTGCATGCCCTGACCGAGCCCGGAGATCCGGCCGAGCTTCACGAGGCCACGCTGACCATGGCCACCCTGCTGCTGGCTGCCGGCCTGGATCCCGGCACCTGCACCCTTTTCGTGCAGAGTCACGTCCCGGCCCACTCCCAGTTGACCTGGCTGCTGGAGTGCACCGCCGGCATGGGTGAACTGCGGCGGATGACCCAGTTCAAAGACAAGTCCGCCCGGCACGGAGAGGAGTCGGCGCGGGTCGGGCTGTTCACCTATCCGATCCTGATGGCGGCCGACATCCTGCTGTACGACAGCGACCGGGTGCCGGTCGGCGACGATCAGCGCCAGCACCTCGAGCTGACCCGCGATCTGGCTCACCGGTTCAACTCGCGCTACGGCGAGACCTTTGTGATCCCGGAAGCCGTCGTTCCGCCCGCCGGGCGGGGCGCCCGCATCATGGACCTCCAGGATCCGAACAAGAAGATGTCCAAGTCGAGTGAGAGCCCGCAGGGGACGATCGGCCTCTTCGACGACCCGGAGACGATCGAACGCAAGATCCGGCGGGCCGTCACCGACACCGACACGGGCCCCGACGCGGTCCGTTACGACCCGGTCGCCAAGCCGGGCGTGGCCAACCTGCTCGAGATCCTGGCTGCCATCCAGGGGCGCCGGCCGGAGGACGTCGCGGCGGGCTATTCCCAGTACGGGCCCCTGAAGGCGGACCTGGCCGGGGCGGTGATCGCGACGGTGGAGCCGATTCGGGCCGCTTACCGCACGTGGGCCGACGATCCCGGGGCGGTGGCCAAGGTCCTGCGCGAGGGCGCGGTTCATGCCGACGAGGTGGCCCGGGCGACGCTGCGCCGGGCGAGCGACGCCATCGGCCTGGTCGCACCGACCTGACCCTCTCCCGCCAGCTTGGTAGTGGGCCGGCCTCCTGTGCCGACGAGCGCCTGATCAGAGCGATTTTGGCGTATTTCCCGCGCTCTACGCGAGTTTTCCGTCAAAAGATCGGGAAGTGGCCGGCGGGCGGCCCGTGAGGCCACCCCGAGAGGGCGGCCATCAGCCGGACAGCAAGTGCGCCCAGGCTCGTTCGGCCGGCTCGAAGACGTGGGCCAGGAAGTTGCCAGGATCGAGCAGCACCAGCACCAGGAGGATCGGCATGGCGTACTGCTGGAGGCTGTACCACGCCGGCAGGGCCGAACGGGGCAGGAGCCGCCCGACCACCGCCGAACCGTCCAGCGGGGGGATCGGCAGGGCGTTGAACACCGCCAGCGTCACGTTGACGAAGCCGAGCAGGTACAGCACCCGATCGGCAGGGGGCAGGGCGGCGACACCGAAGTTGGACACGATGAAGTTGACGGCCTGCGCCGTCCCGGCCGGGCGGGCGACCCGCAGCAGGACGATGGAGAGGCCGGCCAGGGCCAGGTTGGTGGCCGGACCGGCCAGGCTGACGACCAGCGCCGAGTTGCGGGGACTGCGCATCCGGCCGGGGTTGATCGGCACCGGCTTGGCGTACCCGAAGGCCCCCAGACCGGCCAGAGCCAGCACGCCGGGCAGGACCAGGGTGCCGATCGGGTCGATGTGACGCAGAGGGTTGAGGGTCAGCCGGCCGGCCCGCTTGGCCGTGTCGTCGCCGAAACCGAGGGCGGTGACGCCGTGGGCCAGCTCGTGGAGGATGATCGAGGGCACCGCCACCGCGAAGACGATCAGCGTGGTCGAGCTGAGGGTGTGGCGGATGGCATAGAGGGCGAGGCCGACGAGGCCGATCACCACCAGCGTCTGGGGATGGGCGAGACGTCTCATCGTCATCGAACCCGAGGGACGACCGACCCGGAGGAGGCCGGGGCCAGCCCGTCCGGGAGGGCTAGCGCTGGTTGGCGGCGGCGGCCGCGCAGTTGATGCACAGCCGGGCCTCTGGTCTGGCTTCGAGGCGGGCCTCCGCAATGGGCTGGCCGCAGCTTTCGCATACACCGTAGGAGTCGCTGTCGAACTTGCCGAGGGCGTGCTCGACGGCGCGCAGGCTGTCCGCCAGCTTGTTGACCAGCGCCTCGGTCTCACCGCGTTCCGCGGTCACCTGGCTCGAGTCGGCGAAGTTGGGGTCGTAATCGAGGCCTTTGGCGCCGTGCCCGAGCTCCGCCAGCTGACGACGCAGAGACTCGCGCTCCCCCTCGAGGGTGGCCCGCAGTCCCTGAATTGTCGCGTCGGCTGCCATCCATCCGAGTGTAACCGGACGGTCATCTGTAGTGCGGCCGGGCCAACCGGCGTTTCCCCCGAAACTCCGCCTATTGCCCAAATCGTCGTGGGCCGGCCGGCGGCGCAACCGCGGGGCCAGCCGGGCCCTCCCGTCGCCCGCAAACGCGGCTCGCCACGACCTATCCGGACGGGCCGGGGCCGACCGATTCGAGCCCGCGCCCCGCCAGCGTCAGGCCGATGATGGACTTGGCGTCCACGATCTCACCGGCGCTGATCAGCTTTGCCACCGCCGCCAGCGGTACCTCCTCGATCGCCATGTGACGCTCCTCGGCCCCCTGCCGGTCAAGGGGCGCCGGCGTCAAGTCCTGAGCGAGGTAGAGCCAGGAAAGCTCGTCGCTGAAGCCCGGGGAATTGTAGAAACGGGCCAGCAGGTCGAGCCGTCCGGCGTAACGGCCCACCTCCTCGGCCAGCTCCCGGGCGGCGGTGATCTCGGTTGGCTCTCCCTCGACGTCGCGTTTGCCGGCCGGAAGCTCGAGCAGCTCGGCGTCGACCGCGGCCCGATACTGGCGCACCATCAGCACCGTGCGGACTGCGGTCAACGGCACGACGACCACGGCGCCGGGATGGTGCACCACGTCCCGCTCGAACACCTCGCCCTCGGGGCTTTCGAAGCGAGCGGAGACCACGTGGAGCAGCGACGTGCGTAGGACCTCCCGCTCGTCGAGCTTACGGAACCCGGGCAAGACCGTCGACGTCGAGCAGCCGGGGGGACCGCCCGTCGGCCCGGTTCAATGCTGCCGCGACCAGCCCCGCAAACAGCGGATGCGGGTTGTCCGGGCGGCTCTTGAACTCGGGGTGGGCCTGGGTCCCCACCCAGAAGGGATGGCCGGGAAGCTCGATGAACTCGACCAGCCGGTTGTCCGGCGAGGTCCCCGATGAGACCAGCCCGGCGCCTTCGAGTCGGGTGCGGTACCGGGGGTTGACCTCGTAGCGGTGGCGATGGCGCTCGTAGACCAGATCGGCGTCGTAGGTGGTGGCCACCACCGATCCCGGCATGAGCCGGGCCGGATAGGAGCCCAGGCGCATGGTGCCGCCAAAGTCCACGACGTCGCGCTGCTCGTCCATGAAGTCGATGACCGGGTGCGGGGATGCGGCGTTGAACTCGCGGGAGTTGGCGCCGGCCAGACCCACCACGTTGCGGGCGTAGTCGATCACCATCACGTGCAGGCCGAGGCAGAGCCCCAGGCACGGGATCTCGTTTTCCCGGGCGTAGGTCGCGGCGGCGATTTTGCCTTCGATGCCCCGCTCGCCAAAGCCGCCGGGTATGACGATGCCGTCGAGATCACGGAGCGCCCCGTCAGCCAGAAGTCCCTCGACGTCCTCGGCCTGGATCCACTCCAGGTCGATCCTGGCGCCGTGGGCGTACCCACCGTGACGGAGAGCCTCCACCACGGACAGGTAGGCGTCGGGCAGGTTGACGTACTTGCCGATGAGACCGATGCGGACCGGTTGCGTGGCGGCCTCGACCCGCTCTACGAGCGCCTGCCAGGCCGATAGGTCGAGGCCCTGGCCGGTGGTGGCGTCGTTGGCCGAGTCGAAGCCGAGCAGCCGGCACACGTAAGTGTCGAGGCCCTCCTCGTGCAGGGCCAGCGGGATTTCGTACAGGTTGGGGGCGTCCATGCACGAGACGACCGCTTCCATCGGGACGTCGCTCAACAACGAGATCTTCCGCTTGAGCGCCGAAGAGATGCTGCGGTCGCTCCGGCAGATGATCACGTCGGGCTGGATGCCCCGGCTCCGCAGTTCGGTGACCGAGTGCTGGGTCGGCTTGGTCTTCTGTTCACCGGACGGTCCGAGGTACGGGACCAGGGTTACGTGCACGTAGCAGACGCTGTCGCGGCCGACGTCCTTGCGGAACTGACGGATGGCTTCGAGGAACGGGAGGATCTCGATGTCGCCGACGGTGCCGCCCACCTCGGTGATGACCACGTCGACGGAATCGGTGGCCAGCCGCTTTATGCGGTCTTTGATCTCGTCGGTGATGTGCGGGATGACCTGCACCGTCTTGCCGAGGAAGTCCCCTCGCCGCTCCTTGGCGATCACGCTCTTGTAGATGGAGCCGGTGGTGGCGTTGGACTCACGGTGGAGGTTCTCGTCGATGAAGCGTTCGTAGTGACCGAGATCGAGGTCCGTCTCACCGCCGTCGTCGGTGACGAACACCTCGCCGTGCTCGAAGGGGTTCATGGTCCCGGGGTCGACGTTGATGTAGGGATCGAGCTTCTGCATCGTCACCCGCAGCCCCCGGCTCTTGAGCAGGCGGCCGAGCGACGACGCGGCCAGGCCCTTACCCAGAGAGCTCGTCACCCCACCGGTGACGAAGATGTGCTTCGCCAAGACACTCCTCCACTCGAGTCGATCGTTGCGGCTCTCGGCGGATCCACCGGTTGGCCAACCCACCCTACCGTGCCGTTGCCGGGTAGCCGGGGATGATGCTCCCGGTGGTGGCCGAAGCGCGGATCAGCGGTCGGCCAGGTTGAATTTCCGTTTCAGGATCTGGTGAAAGTCACGCCGGCCGAAGGTAACCAGCAGGGCATCCCGTTCGCCCTTCCGGCAATGCAGCGTTTGGCCGGGATAGAGCGTGGCGGTCATCCAGCCGTCGATCACCAGGTCGGCCGGTTGACCGGCGATAGGTGCGATGGAGATCTCGTCCTCGGCGTCGAGCACCAGAGATCGGTCGAACAGCATATGGGGAGCCACCGGGGTGAGAATCTGAACCCGGGCCCGCGGGGACACGATGGGCCCTCGCGCCGACAGGTTGTAGGCCGTCGAACCGGTGGGCGTGGCCACGATCAGCGAGTCGGCCGCGAAGGTCAGAAAGGGTTCGCCGTTGACCAGCACCTCCGTCCGCACCGTGTGGCTGCCGGCCGGGCGCTGGAGGACCAGGTCGTTGAGGGCACTGCGGTGCAGCACGGACCGACCGGCCTCGCCCTGGTCGTCGGTGACCGACACGTCGAGGGTCATTCGGGGCTCGACCCGGTAGTCGCCGGCCAGGAATCGCCCGAGAGCCTCGCGAAGGGAATCCGGTTCGACGGCGGCCAGATACCCGAGATGGCCGAGGTTGACGCCGAGCACGGGCACCCCCACCGCACTGACCAGATCCACCGTGCGCAGCATGGTGCCATCCCCACCCAGGCTGACGGCCAGGTCGAGGTGGCCGGGGCGTTCGCCGTTGCTGGAACGGGCGCCGTCCGGATCGAGGAACGAGGCCACGTGCCCTTCCCGACGCAACCATTCCGCCGTGTCCCGTGCCAACCCGTCGGCACCCGCTCGCTGGCCGTGGGTGACGAACGCGATCGCAGCCATGCTCAGATCCCGGATCGGGCCGGCGCGGCGGCCGCCGCCGCCACCACCGCCTCGACCGCCCGGATGGGTTCGGCCGGGCCGTCGACTACCGACCCGACGCGGAAATGAACGAGGAACTCGACGTTGCCGTCGGCCCCCCGCAACGGCGAGACCATGACGCCCATCATGGTCGCTCCGGCTGCGTCATGAGCGGAAATGACCTCCCGCAGCGTCATTGCCCAGATCCCGGGATCACGGATCACCCCGCGCCCCCGGGCCGCTTCCCGTCGGCCCGCCTCAAACTGGGGTTTCACCAGGACGACCAGATCTCCGTCGGGAGCGGTGCAACCGATCAGGCGGGAGGCCACCAGACGCAGGGAGATAAACGACAGATCAGCGACGACCACCCGGAACGGCTCGCCGCCGAGGTCCGCCAGCGTCGCAGTTCGGATGTTGGTCTGCTCGAGCGACCGGACGCGCGGATCGCCACGGAGCCGTTCGTGGAGTTGGCCCCGCCCCACGTCGACGGCGACCACGGCCGCCGCGCCCCGCTGGAGCAGGCAATCCGTGAACCCGCCCGTCGACGCCCCGGCATCGAGCGCCACCGCACCCTTCACGTCCACCGCGAAGTGGGCGAGGGCGGCGTCGAGCTTCTCGCCGCCGCGGCTGACGAACCGTGGTGGCGGCCCCGAGATGACGATGGGTTCGGCCGGATCGACCAGGCGGGCGGGCCGAAGGGCGACCGTCCCGCTGACCAGGACCACGCCGGCCTCGACCAGGTCAGCGGCCTGACTGCGGCTGACCGCGAGTCGCCGGCGAACCAGCTCGGCGTCCAGTCGCTTGCGGGGGCTCAGGCCGCTCCCGTCGCCGTCACCGCTGGTGGGCCGCCATGGCGGCGCCGTCTCGCCAATCGGCTCTAGCCTCGTGGCGACACCTCAACCGCTTGCCGCCGGGCATACCACAAGGTATCACCGCCGGTCGCCGTGCTTGCAGGAGTTCGCACCCGGCGTAGCCGCCGGTCACGGCCTGCGCCGGCATCACCCTCTGGGCCGGCTCTCACCCTCCGAGCCTGCCAGCCACCACTGCGGCCAGGTCAGGCTCGACCACGACGGGCTCGGGCGACACCGGCAGGTCCCCGGCGCCGGTGACGCCGGAGAGCACCAGGGCGTACGGGGCCCCGATCCGCTCGGCGAAGAGGCCGTCGGTGTCGGGGCGGTCCCCCACGACCAGGCCGGGGGCGCCGAACCGGGTCCGCAGGAGGTCGGCCGCGGGCTGGTTGGGCTTGCCGGCCACCTCGGCCTTCCGCCCGGAACCGACCTCGAGGTAGGCCACGACCGCCCCCGCCCCCGGTTCGAGTCCGTGGGGGGTGGGAAAGGTGGCGTCGTTGTTGGTGGCCACGAATCGGGCGCCAGCCCGGATGGCGGTGGCTGCGGCGGCCAGCTCGGCGAAGTCCAGGTCGACGCTACGCCCGACCACGACGGCATCGGGATGATCCTGCGACCCGACGATGCCGACGCCACGGGCGTCGAGCGCCTCTTTGATACCGGGATCGCCGACCACCGCAGCCCGGGAGCCCGCCGTCAGCAGGGAGGCCGCCGCCTGGGATGACGTGAGCAGCTCGTCGGCGTCGACATCCACGCCCGCCCGGCTCAGGCGGGCGACATACTCGGAAACGGTCGGACCCGAGTTGTTGGTCACGAACACCATGCGTTCACCGGCGTCGTGGAGGCGCCGGATGGCCTCCGGCGAACCGCTGATCGGAGTGCCGGCCAGCCAGACGACGCCATCGAGATCGAGGACCCAGAGCATCCCGGCAGTCTGCTACGCCGGAGGACCTCGTGGGCCGGCCTGAAGCTCGAGGCCGAGGCTCGGGAGTCCCGAACGTCCGGCCGCAGACGACACCAGCCCCCGAGTTTCCGGCGGCGGGTTCGCAGGCAGCCCACTCGGCCACAATGAACCCGTGCCCCGCTTTCGCCCCTTTCCCGGCCTCCGTTACTCGCGATCCCATGTGGCCTCGCTCGACGACGTGGTCTGCCCTCCCTACGACGTCATCTCCGAGTCCGAGCGCCTGGCCCTCGAAGCCAGGAGCCCCTCCAACATCGTGCGCCTCGAACTCCCCCGTGACGACGGCGAAGGAGACCGGTACCTTCAGGCCGCGGCCCTGCTCGACGCCTGGCGGGACGGCGGGATATTGAAGCGGGATAACGGCCCGGCTCTCTACGGCTACCGGATGCGGTTCACGGGACCGGCCGGCGAGTCCCGCCAAACGGTAGGAGTGATCGGCGCTTTGGAGCTGGAGCCGCCCGGCGCCGGGATCCTGCCGCACGAGGAGACCACGCCCAAGGCCAAGACCGATCGCCTCGAGCTCCTGCGGGCCACCAGCGCCAACCTGTCGCCGATCTGGGGCCTGGCCCCCAATTCCGGTCTGAGCGCCTTCTGTACGCCGCCGGCCCGGCCGGCCGAGCACGTCACCGATACGGACCGGGTGCAACATGAGCTGTGGCCGATCACCGAGGCCGTGCAGGTCGAGGGCATCCAGGCCATCGTCGAATCGGCGCCGGTGTTGATCGCCGACGGCCACCACCGTTACGAGACGGCGCTGGCCTACCGGGACGAGCGGCGGCGATCGGGGTCGGCCCGCGGGGACGACGACTTCGTGATGGCGCTGGTCGTCGAACTGGCCGACGATCAGCTCACGGTGCAGGCCATCCATCGGGTCCTGGAAGACCTGCCGGCGGGCTTCGACCTGCCCGCCGCCCTGACCCCCTGGTTCGATGTGACGCCGACCGCCCCGGCGGATCGGACCATCACCACCCGGATGGCTGAAGCGGGGGCCGTCGCCGTGCTCACCGCCACCGGCGCCTGGCTGGCCCGGCCTTCCCCGGCCCTGACCGAGACGGCCGCTCACGACCTCGATAGCAGCCGGCTGGATGTGGCCCTCGCCGGGCTGCCGCCCCATCACGTCGTTTACCAGCATGGATGGGACAACGCCGCCGCGGCGGTGGCGACCGGCCAGGCTGACGCCGCGGTGTTGTTACGGCCGGCGACGGTCGATCAGATCGGCGCCGTCAGCCGGGGTCAGCAGCGGATGCCGGCCAAGACCACCTTCTTCTGGCCCAAGCCCCGGACCGGCCTCGTCGTCCGGGAGCTGCTGGGCTGAGCCTTCGCAGGCTCGTCCTCAGGTAATTCTCAGTCCGCGGCCAGCGGGGTGCTGAATACTGGGAGCCGCACTTCGGCCCGGTACCTCCTCTGCCCGGCCGGACTGTACGGGGCCGCCGTCACCATCGGGTTGCGGCGGCCCTCTTTCTTTCAGCTGTCCCGGGCGAGTCGGACGCCGGTCATGGGCCAACGGGCCCCGGCCGGGAAGAAGTTGCGGTAGGTCGGCCGGGCGTGACCCGGCGGCGTGATGGCGGCGCTGCCCCGCAGGACCTGCTGGTTGACCATGAACTTGCCGTTGTACTCCCCGACAGCCCCCGGCGCCGGCTGGAAGCCCGGGTACGGCAGATATCCGCTGGAGGTCCATTGCCAGGCCGATCCGTAGAGCTGGCGCAAGCCCCCGGATCCGGCCGCCGCGGCCTCCGGGTGCAGGGCCACGGCCGGGGCGTCCGGCCCCGGTTCGAGTGCGGCGGCGCACTCCCACTCGGCCTCGGTGGGCAGGCGGGCGCCTCGCCAGCGGGCGTACGCGTCGGCTTCGTAGTAGCTGACATGGACCACCGGCAGGGCCGGATCCAGACGTCCGGGCCCGTAGAGGGTGTACACCAGCCAGCCGTCACCGTCACGTTCCCAGTACAGCGGTGCCTCCTGACCAGCTGCCTGCAACGCCGCCCAACCGTCCGACAACCAGAGGTCCGGACGCCGGTAGCCGCCGTCGGCCACGAACTCCAGCCATTCGCCCGCCGTGACCAGCCGGTCCGCGAGCTGGAATGGTCGCAGCCACTCCTGGTGACGGGGAAGCTCGTTGTCGAAACCGAAGCCGACACCGGCGTCGGCCCCGATCTCGATCAGTCCGCCGCCGTAATCGACCCATACGGGACGTCCGGGATCAACGCCAGCAGGCGGGCGGGTGAGCCGGTAAGCGGGCTGCAGCGGGTTGGTCCCGAGGACATGCTTGATGTCCATCAGCAGCAGCTCCTGATGCTGCTGCTCGTGATGCAGTCCGAGCTCGACCAGAGCCAGGACGGCGGGTGGCAGCGCCCGCCCGAGCAGGTCCTCGACAGCGGCGTCGACAGTGTCGCGATAGGCGGTCACCTCCCCGACCCCCGGCCGGCTCAACAGCCCCCGCTGGGCCCGGGGATGCCGGGGTCCGGCGCCTTCGTAGTAGGAATTCCACAGGTAGAGGTAGCGGTCGTCGACCGGCCGGTACCCGGGTTGGTAGGGGATCAGGATGAACTGCTCGAAGAACCAGGTCACGTGGGCCCGATGCCATTTGGTCGGGCTGACATCCGGCATCGATTGCACGGTCTGGTCTTCGGGCGAGAGGGGGGCGGCCAAGGCCTCGGTAGCGGCCCGCACGGCCCGGTAGTGCTCGAGGTCGGGTTCCGGAGCAGCCGGCGCGCCTGATCGGGCGCCCCGGCGGCCATCGGTCGACGCCGGCGAAGTCGTGGTGGCGCGCTGGGCCAGGGCTACGGCGAAATCACCGGACGCATCGGTCCACCAGCCCAGCGGCACAAATCCGGCCGCTTCGAGCTCGGCCGTGATACCGGCGCGTCGGAACTTGGCGCTCACCTCGGTCCCGATCTCCTCGCCATCGGCCAGGTGAATGCAGAGGTCGAGGTCGGCCACCTCGACGGTCTGGGCGCCCCGGGCGCGCAGGCCCATGCTGATGTGCTCCGCCACGGGATCCCAGCGGGCCACGTAGTCGAAGCGGTCCAGATCGAAGTTGGCGCCCAGGCCGGTGTTGACCACTTCCAGGACGTTTTTCTCGAACGCCGCGGTCACGCCGGCCGAGTCGTCGTAGGCGGCGACCAGCCGGGCCGGGTCTTTGACCAGATCCACTCCCAGCAGCAACCCTTCTCCCGGGTGCAGGCGGGCGGCCAGGGTGGCGAGGAACCGGGCCCGCTCATCGACACTGAGATTGCCGATGGTGCCGCCCAGAAACGCCACCAGGCGCCCTTCACCCTCGGGCAGGCGGTCGAGGTGGACGCCGAAATCCCCGACCACGCCGGAGACCTCCAGTTCCGGGTAGGCCGCGGCCAACGCCGCCACGGCAGCCCGCAGGACCGGCTCGGCCACGTCGAAGGCGACAAAACGTCGGAGCGTGCCGGCGTCGCGCAGGGCGTCGATGAGCGTCACCGTCTTGTCAGAGGTGCCCGATCCCAGCTCGATCAGCGTTGAGGCCCCGCAGCGCGCCGCGATTTCCGGCCCATACGTGCTCAGCACTTCCCGTTCGGCCCGGGTGGGGTAGTACTCCGGCAGGGTGGTGATCTGCTCGAAGAGCGCCGAGCCCTTCTCGTCGTAGAGCCACCGCGGCGGCAGATGCCGGGGGCGCGCCGTCAGACCGGCTCGAACGTCGGCGGCCAAGGCGGCCGCGGCGTCGTTACCGCTGAGATGGACGGTGACGGGCGGAGCAGGCATTGAGGGCGTTCCTGGCACCGATGCAACCTACCCACGTCCGTGAGATATGTCCCGAAAGGCAGGGTTCGGGGCCGTCCCGGCCGACTTTTACCCGGGGCTCAAGCTCAAGCCACGTTCCAGGTCGAGCCCGACCGGAGCAGGGCGTCGAGATCCCCTGGGCCCCGACGCTCAGCGGCGGCGATCAGCTGTTGATTGAGCATGGTCCCGTAATCGGGTCGCTCCACGGCGCGGAACACCCCGACCGGGGTCGGCGCGGTCGGCCCGGCCGCCAGCCGAGAAAGGGCGAAGGCCAGGCTGGGGTCTTCCCGTCGCTCGTCGTGGACCACGAGGCGGTCCTCGCCGACGTCGGCGACCTCGACCACCCGGGCCGATCCCTCCTCCAGAATCACGCCCCATTCGCCCTCCGGCCCGAAACGGACGGGCTCGCCGTGGGTCAGCTGGATGAGCATGTTGGGCCGGGCGTCCTTGGCGGTGATGAGGTCGAAGGCCCCGTCGTTGTAGACGTTGCAGTTCTGGTACACCTCGACGAACGCCGCCCCCTGGTGCTCGTAGGCCCGGCGGATGGTTTCCATCATGTGCTTGCGTTCCATGTCGTGGGTGCGGGCCACGAAGCTGGCTTCGGCGCCGAGGGCGAGCGACACCGGGTTATAGGGGTAATCGAGCGACCCGAAGGGCGTCGACTTGGTCACCTTGCCTGGCTCGGATGTCGGCGAGTACTGCCCCTTGGTCAACCCGTAAATCTGATTGTTGAACAGGACGATGGTCAGGTTGACATTGCGCCGCAGGGCGTGAAGCAGATGATTGCCGCCGATCGACAGGGCGTCGCCGTCCCCGGTGATGACCCACACGTGGAGGTCGGGTCGGGTGACGGCGATCCCCGTGGCGAGGGCGGGCGCCCGGCCGTGGATGGAATGGATCCCGTAGGTATTCATGTAGTACGGGAAGCGGGAACTGCAGCCGATCCCCGACACGAACACCGTGTCCTCCCGGCGGGCGCCGAGTTCGGGCATGAGCATCTGGACGGCCATCAGGACGGAGAAGTCCCCGCATCCGGGGCACCACCGCACCTCCTGGTCGCTCGTCCAGTCCTTTTTGGTGGTGACAGGCACCGTAACTTCGGTCATGTTTGATCAGTTCGCTTTCGTCGCGTCGCTAGCGGTCGAGGATCATGTCGAAAATGGCCTGCTCGATCTCCTGGACCTGGAAAGGCTTCCCCCTGGCGTTGGTGAGACTGCGGGCATCGACCAGGAAGTCGGCCCGGACCAGCCGCACCAGCTGACCCAGGTTCATCTCGGGCACCAGCACCTTGCGGTAGCCGCCCACCACGTCGCCGAGGTTGGCCGGGAAGGGGTTGAGGTGGCGCAAGTGGGCGTGCGCCACCTGACGACCCCGGTCGCGGACTCGTCGGACAGCGGCCTGGATCGAACCATAGGTGGAGCCCCACCCGAGGACCAGCACCTCGGCGCCATCCGGGTCGTCCACTTCGACGAGAGGGATGTCGGCCGCGATGCCGGCCACCTTGGCCACCCGCAGCCTGGTCATGCGGTCGTGGTTGGCCGGGTCATAGGAGACATCGCCGGAGCCGTCTTCCTTCTCCAGGCCGCCGATGCGGTGGGTGAGGCCCGGGGTGCCGGGGATGGCCCAGGGCCGAGCCAGGGTCTCAGGGTCCCGGATATAGGGCCAGAACACCGGTTCGCCGGCCTCGTTGACATGGTTGGTCTCGGTCGCGAACGGCACGCTGATGTCGGGAAGGGACGCCGCGTCCGGGACCCGCCACGGCTCGGCGCCGTTGGCCAGGTACCCGTCGGAGAGCAGGAATACCGGCGTGCGGTACTTGACGGCGATCCGGGCGGCCTCGATCGCCGCGAAGAAGCAGTCGCCAGGAGTGGAGGGCGCCACGATCGGCACCGGCGCTTCACCGTGCCGGCCGAACATGGCGTGCAGGAGGTCGCCCTGCTCGGTCTTGGTCGGCAGACCGGTGGAGGGGCCGCCCCGCTGGATGTCGATGATGAGCAGGGGCAGCTCCAGGCTCACGGCCAGACCGACGGTCTCGGACTTCAGGTCGAGGCCCGGTCCGCTGGTGGTGGTGACCCCCAGGGATCCGGCGTAGGCGGCCCCCAGAGCGGCGCCGATGCCGGCGATCTCGTCCTCCGCCTGCATGGTGCGGACGCCGAAGTTCTTGTGCTTCGACAGCTCGTGCAGGATGTCCGAGGCCGGCGTGATCGGGTAGCTGCCGAGGAACAGCGGCAGCTGGGCCAGCTGGCTGGCTGCGACCAGCCCCCAGGCCAGGGCGGTGTTACCGGAGATGTTGGTGTACAGCCCGGGGTCGAGCGCCGCCGGCTTGACCTCGTAGTGGGACGGGAAGAGCTCGGCGGTCTCGCCGAAGTTCCAGCCGGCCTTGAACGCCAGGGTGTTGGCCTCCGCCACCATGGGCGTCTTGCCGAAGCGCGTCTGGATCCATTGCAGGGTCGGATCGGTTGGGCGGGTGTAGAGCCACGAGATGAGCCCGAGGGCGAAGAAGTTCTTGGATCGCTCGGCGTCACGCGGCTTGGTGCCCGAGGGCTTCACCGCCTCCAGGGTCAGCGACGTCATCGGCACCTCGTACACCGTGAAGGCGTCCATGCTGCCGTCGGTCAGGGGGTTCGAGGCCAGCCCGGCCTTGGCGAAGGCCCGATCGTCGAAGGCGTCGACGTTGACGATGATGCTCCCGCCCGGCTGCATGTCGTCCAGGTTGGCCTTGAGGGCCGCCGGGTTCATGGCCACCAGCACCTGGGGATAGTCGCCCGGCGTGAGGATGTCGTGATCCGAGATGTGGACCTGGAAGGCCGACACCCCGGCCAGCGTCCCCGCCGGCGCCCGGATCTCGGCCGGGAAGTCCGGCAGGGTGGAGAGGTCGTTGCCAAACAGCGCCGAGGTGTCGGTGAAGCGATCCCCCGTGAGCTGCATGCCATCTCCGGAATCACCGGCAAACCGGATCACAGCGCGATCAAGATCGACAATCACTTGTTGACGAGATGCGGTATCGGCCATGTGAGTCCCTTCAAGGTTTTGAAGCCACAGTCTAGGGCCCGAGGCGTGATGCCTCATGTTTTCGGGTGGGTACACGATATTTCGATGGGTGGGCGCCCCCCGAGGATGCGGCTGGTCACCCGGCGTTGGGCCGGGTCCGGGGCGGCCGGGACAGGGGCAGCCGAGACGCAGGCGGCCGAGACAGGAGCGGCCGAGACCCGGGCGCCCGAGACAGGAGCGGCCGAAACCGGGGCAGCCGAGACCCGGGCAGCCGAGACCTGGGCAGCCGCCGCGACACCGGTTGGCCTCCGCTGCCCTCCGTGGGGCCGGAGGCCGCCTGGTGGCCCGGCCTTGTTGGCGCCGGGTCTGGGCCGGGCGCTCGAGCGGGGAAGCCCGGCGAACTTATCGACCAGAGGGCCTCCTTCGGCCAGTATGGGTCGGTGACCTTCGACGATCGGGTCGCCGCTGGTCGGCAGCTGGCGATGATCCTCGGGGACCTGCGGGACCAGAACCCGGTGGTCCTGGGCCTGCCCCGCGGCGGGGTGGTGGTGGCGGCCGAGGTGGCCCGGGCGTTGGACGCACCCCTCGACGCCATCATCGTGCGCAAGCTCGGTGTCCCGGTGCAGCCGGAACTGGCTATGGGCGCCATCGGCGAGGACGGGGTGCGCACCATCGTGGAGGAGGTCATCAGACGGGCCGGGATCGGCGCCGACGACCTGGCGGCGGTGGAACGGCGCGAGCGCGACGAGCTCGAACGGCGGGCCCGGCTCTACCGGGGCGAGGGCCACCGCCTGGCGCTGGGCGGAAGGACCGCCATCGTGGTGGACGACGGCATCGCCACCGGATCGACCGCCTACGCCGCCTGCCAGGTGGCCCGCGCCCACGGGGCGGCCCGGGTCATCCTGGCCGTTCCGGTGGGCTCGCCCGAGGCAGTTGCCTCGCTGTCGGAAGTCGCCGACGAGGTCCGCTGTCTGCAGGCCCCGGGCTGGCTCGGCGCCATCGGGCAGTTCTACCTGGACTTTGCCCAGGTAGACGATGATCAGGTGATCGCCCTGCTCCGGGACCAGTCGCCGCCCGGTGGCGACAAGCCACCGTGATCTCCGCGTCCCCGTGTTGATCAGCGGCATACGTCCCAAGTGGCAGAGCAGGCTCTCGGCGTCATCCCCCAGCAGGGCGATGGACGTCCATCTCAGCACGACTCCTGCCTTCGGCCGGCCGCAGTGGGCCGGTGGTGTTCTGCCATTGGCGAATCCACGCGGCGACCGGCCTTTCCAACCGCACCGGGCCCCGACGCCGTGCCGGCGCCGTCGGGGGCGGTCATCGCCGGGGCGCCGAGGGCGGAGGCTGCCGCCGCGATGGCGCTTCCGGCCGTGGACATCAGGGCTCGGGCCCGCTTCAGCTCCGCCGCCCGCACGACCCGCGACGCGACCACCTCGGTGCGGCTCTGGGTGAGGCCGCCGGCCCGGAAGAAGCGACGCCGGACGCGTCCGACCACCACTACCTCGGCGCCGGCATCGAGAGCGGCCGCCGAGGCCGGGGCGTCGAACCAGGCGACGGGCACCGGATCGGCCGGCCCGTCCGGTCGTGAAACGGTCACCTCCAGGCTGAGCAGGCGAGTGCCCGACGGCAGTACCCGGTCCTGAGCGGGGCGCGCCAGCACTCCCTGTAACACCACGACATTGATCATCGTCGCTCTCTTCCGCCGGCCGGGCCGGCCCAAACTGATGCCACTCGAAGAGGCCAGCCCTCGCCGGCGAAGGCCGGCGGCGGGGCGCCGGTAACGAAGAGACTAGGAGGGGGGTGCGACGGTTGCGGTGGGCATTGCTGGAGGCGAGTCGTCGCAGGCCGGCTTCCTACCGGTCAGCCGGGGCCTGGTCGCCATCGGACCGCCCCTCGGTATGGTCAGCCCAGGGACGGTCAGCCCAGAGCCCGGAGGCGGGGTCTGACGTCGAAGGCGTCGGGGTCGGCGGCTGCCACCCGGGTGAAAAGCTCCCGGGCGCGGGGGAAGTCACCGGCTCGTTCGTAGAGGTCAGCCAGCGCGTACCACTGCCGCAGGTGCCGTTCCTGCACGCGACCCACCCGCCGGCCGGATCGGGCCAGGATCTCTATCGCCCCGGCCAGATCTCCTTGATCTGCCCGGGCACCCGCCGCAACAATTCGGCCCTCGGCGACCAGCTCGGCGCTCGGCGACGCTTCGCGGAGTTCCGCCCAGATGGCGTCGACGTCGTCGTAGCGGCGCAGGGCCCGGTAACAGTCGGCGAGCACCGGGTGTTGGTCGAAGGATCCGGTCAGCTCGCGATATGCCTCCAGCTGCCGGGCTGCTTGCGCCCACTGGCCGGTGCGATAGAACACCAGGCCGTACAGCTCTCGGACCGCCCCAGATCCCGGCACCTCGCCCATAAGGACGCGCAAGATGCGCCTGGCGTCTTGATAGCGCTCCCGCTCGTAGGCGTAGGTGGCATCCGCCATCCGGGCGGCCAGCTTGTCCCCACGTTCGGGCCCTGACACCGCCGAGAGCTCGTCCAGCACCGGCCGGGGTACCCGCCGGCGCCGGCCCCCGGGCGAAGCGATCCCCTCCCGGCCGGTCGCCAGATCGCGGGGGCGAGGGCGGCCTCCGGCCCGGCCAGCCGACGCTCGGGGCGGGGCTTCCTCGTCGGCCGCGGCGGGTTCGACAACCCATGTCTCGTCGGGCGTCCACGCTTCTCTCCCCTGCTGGTCCCGGTCGCCCCCCGCGGCCCGGGCCACCGTCTCCCTCCACACCTCCGACGCGCTCGGCCCGGTGTCGCCCCCACGTTCGAGCGACCGCGCCCCTCGGCGGGCCACGCTGCCCCATCTCATGGTCGGAGACGGACCGGAAGCTGCCGGCGTGGAGCCGTCCCGGCGCTGGGGGCCGGAGGCAGCGGCGGGGAGGCCCTCCCGACGCGGGGGGCCGGCGGGCCGGGCGGGCCGGGCGGCGCCGTTCCGGGGGGCAGCAGACGGGAAGCCTTCCCGGCGCGGGGGACCGGCGGGCCGGGCGGCGCCGTTCCGGGGGGCAGCAGGCGGGAAGCCCTCCCGGCGCGGGGGACCGGCGGGCCGGGCCGCCCCGCTTCGCGGAGCACCGGAGCGACCGTCGAACGAGCGGGGGTTGCCGCGTGGCGATGAGTCCCGGCGAACCCGGCCAGGTCGTCCGGCGCTCGGTCGATCTGGGCGCCCCGTCTGACCCTGGCTCGACCCCCTGGCGTCCCTCGTCGGTTGGCGGGACCCGATAGGGGGGCGAGCGGGACGGTTGGACCGCGATCTCCCGTCAGGACCGGCCTCGCCACCGCCGGCTCGCTCGGCGCCAGTCCAGTCCCAGTTGCCGCGCCGTCCGCGTGCCGCCGGCTGGCCACGGAGTCGATCGGTGCCGGCCGCGCGCCGGCGACCATCGGGCTGGCCGGAACGGGCCGGGGCGCCGAAGACCCCATCTGGCTGGCCACCGCCACCAATACCCCCCCGGCGGCGGGCAGACTCGGAGCTGCGCGGCGGCCCGGCCGATTGGGGCCTAGGCGGCTTGCCCGACGGCAACGGGCCGTCACGCCAGGGGGCACCTTGGCGGGGGGCGGCGCCCTGGCGGTCCTGACCCGGGCGTGGGCTGCGCTGGTCGGACGGTGCTCGGCGTCCAACTCCGGCCCGTGGTCCTTGGCGGGTCGCGGCGGCGTCGCCTCGCCTGCTGAGTCCAGAGGCGGGCGGGTCCCTCCTCGCCGGGACGGCTCGAGGCCGTCCTTCCGACGCCCGGGTCTGCGATCCCTGGCGGCGACCCGTGGAGGACGCGCCTTGCCGTGAGCTTCCACCTCGCCCCGTGGCGCGTTTCTTCGGCGAAGGGGGCGACGGCATAGCGGTTCATGCTACCGGGGGCCGACATGACAAAGCCCCGCACCGGTCGGTGCGGGGCTTTGTCTCACGATTATTCCGGCGACGTCCTACTCTCCCAGGGAGAATCCCCCCAAGTACCATCGGCGCTGGCGGGCTTAACTTCCGTGTTCGGGATGGGAACGGGTGTGACTCCGCCGCTATGGCCACCGGAAAGCGTGCTCAAGTGCGGATGGTCGCCGAGCGGCGACCTCCCCTGTGAGCGTTCCATAGCGAGCACGAGCGCAGATGTTTCCAAGCCCTCGGCCGATTAGTACCGGTCGGCTGAACACATTGCTGTGCGTACACCTCCGGCCTATCAACGTGGTCGTCTACCACGGGCCTTACCTGGTTAACCCAGTGGGAAATCTCATCTTGGAACGAGCTTCGCACTTAGATGCTTTCAGCGCTTATCCCTTCCGCAGGTCGCCAACCAGCCGTGCCCTTGGCAGGACAACTGGCACACGAGAGCTGCGTCCGTCCCGGTCCTCTCGTACTAGGGACAGCCTTCCTCAGATTTCCTACGGCTGCACCGGATAGGGACCGAACTGTCTCACGACGTTCTAAACCCAGCTCGCGTACCGCTTTAATGGGCGAACAGCCCAACCCTTGGGACCTACTTCAGCCCCAGGATGCGACGAGCCGACATCGAGGTGCCAAACCTTCCCGTCGATATGGACTCTTGGGGAAGATGAGCCTGTTATCCCCGGGGTACCTTTTATCCGTTGAGCGACGGCGCTTCCACACGCAACCGCCGGATCACTATGCCCTGCTTTCGCACCTGCTCGACCTGTAGGTCTCGCAGTCAAGCTCCCTTGTGCCATTGCACTCGACGGCTGATTGCCAACCAGCCTGAGGGAACCTTTGGGCGCCTCCGTTACTCTTTAGGAGGCGACCGCCCCAGTCAAACTACCCACCTGACGCTGTCCCCCATCCGGATAACGGACGTGGGTTAGATTCCCGTCACATGCAGGGTGGTATTTCAACGATGACTCCACCCCAGCTAGCGCTGAGGCTTCCCAGTCTCCCACCTATCCTACACAACATGTAACAAAAACCAACATCAAGCTGTAGTAAAGGTCCACGGGGTCTTTCCGTCCTGGTGCAGCTAACGAGCATCTTTACTCGTACTTCAATTTCGCCGAGTCTGTGGTTGAGACAGTAGGAAAGTCGTTACGCCATTCGTGCAGGTCGGAACTTACCCGACAAGGAATTTCGCTGGATTCTGTTACAACCTTCCGAGTTTTGCTCGGATGGCGGACCGGTCATTTCTGCCGGCCTCCCTGCGTCGCCGCAGGGTCCGGACCATCTCTTCAACTCAGTCAACCAGCTCTGAGTTGGTCGGCGTATGGTCTCTGAGGATTCTCAAGACCTTGGACGGTTTCCGGTGATTCATGGTCTCTGCAATCTCTGCAATCTCGAGCAGTCCAGACACTGTCAGATGCCTACCCTGCTCCATGAGACCGATCACCTGGGCGAACTTCTCAAAGTTTTGTCGCTTTGAGGTTCGCAGCGGATTGCGCTGAAAGAACGGGACAATGATGTCTCGTAGATCCGCGAACCTGGAGACGCAATACCGGAAGAGATCCTCCCGGTGATTGTCGTATCGTCGATTCACATAGACCCTCCCGCATCCGAAGAAGCGGGCCATGTCTTCCAGAACCTTCCGGCTCGAGGCTGACTGTACGACCACAAATTGTGGCTGCACCTGCCAGCGCATCGTCATCGGCGTATTGCGGAATATCGGGGAGCTGAAACAGCCTTCCCCATCCACAAAACCGACGATCCATCCTTCGGTCCAGAGTCTTTCCTGCTGGTTTTCCGCACCTCTCACATTGTTACTGTCGACCATGGATTGATGGTATGAACCACCTGTGACACCCATGGGTGACGAGTAGTGGAGGATTCACCGGGTTTTCCAGCATATAGCCGACTGCTCATCACGCTGTCACCAGCGTGCGGGGCAGCACCCCTCTGCCTGCTGAGGGGTATTCCTACCTTAGGACCGTTATAGTTACGGCCGCCGTTTACCGGGGCTTAGGTTCAGAGCTTCGCCCTTGCGGACTAACCCTTCCCCGTAACCTTCCGGCACCGGGCAGGCGTCACAGCGTATACGTCGTCTTACGACTTAGCACGCTGCTGTGTTTTTAGTAAACAGTCGCTTTCCCCTGGTCTCTGCGACCCCATCGAGCTCGGGGCGCGAGGCCCTTCACCCTACCGGGGTCCTCCTTCTCCCGAAGTTACGGAGGTATTTTGCCGAGTTCCTTAACCACAGTTCTCTCGATCGCCTTGGTATTCTCTACCCGCCCACCTGAGTTGGTTTGGGGTACGGGCACCGTGCCAACTAACGACGACGCTTTTCTTGGCAGCATGGGTTCAGTGACTTCGCCTGAAGCGGCTCGGTATCGCGTCTCAGGATATGTGAGGCCCGGATTTGCCTGGTCCTCTCCCTACTCGCTTGCCCCCAGACAACCAACGCTGGGGATCACCTACCCTCCTGCGTCCCGCCTTCGCTGCCCTCCTCGGGTGGGTCGGTTCGCCCGAAGGCAGCCCCTTAGTACCCCGACTTGGGATGGACGCGGACACGGTGGTACCGGAATATCAACCGGTTGTGCATCGACTACGCCTTTCGGCCTCGCCTTAGCTCCCGACTCACCCTGGGAGGATTAGCCTTCCCCAGGAACCCTTGGGCTTTCGGCGGAGGGGTTTCTCACCCCTCTCTCGCTACTCATGCCAGCATTCTCACTCGATCGCGCTCCACAACGGCTCACGCCGCCGCTTCGCGGCACGATCGACGCTCCCCTACCACCCCTGCTAACGCAGAGGTCCGCGGCTTCGGCTCGGAACTTGAGCCCCGTTACATTGTCCGCGCAGGATCACTCGACCAGTGAGCTATTACGCACTCTTTCAAGGGTGGCTGCTTCTAAGCCAACCTCCTGGCTGTCTCTGCGATCCCACATCGTTTCCCACTTAGTTCCGAATTAGGGGCCTTAGCCGGCGATCTGGGCTGTTTCCCTTTCGACCAACGAAGCTCATCCCCCGTGGTCTCACTGCCGGGCTCTAGAGCATCGGCATTCGGAGTTTGGTTGGGGTCGGTAAGCTTGTAGGCCCCCTAACCCATCCAGTGCTCTACCTCCGATGCTGAACGCCCGACGCTGCACCTAAATGCATTTCGGGGAGAACCAGCTATCACCGAGTTTGCTTGGCCTTTCACCCCTATCCACAGGTCATCCCCCCTGTTTTCAACCAGGGTGGGTTCGGCCCTCCACGGGGTCTTACCCCCGCTTCAGCCTGCCCATGGATAGATCACTCGGCTTCGGGTCTACCGCGCCCGACTGAACGCCCTGTTCAGACTCGCTTTCGCTCCGGCTCCCCCTCACGGGTTAACCTTGCCAGGCACGGTAACTCGCTGGCTCATTCTTCAAAAGGCACGCCATCGCGGCCCGCACAAAGTGCGGACGACGCTTTGACTGTTTGTAAACCAACGGTTTCAGGTACTATTTCACTCCCCTCCCGGGGTGCTTTTCACCTTTCCCTCACGGTACTAGTTCACTATCGGTCGCCTGTGAGTACTTAGCCTTACGATGTGGTCATCGCAGATTCACGCCGACTTTCACGGTTCCGGCGCTACTCGGGTGCCGAGACGGAGGCTGCATACCTTTCGCATACGGGACTCTTACCCTCTACGGTGCGACTTTCCAAAACGCTTCTGCTAGGTAGCAGCTTTGTAACTCCGTGGAGAGTCTGGTGCCTCTCCTTCTCGGTCCCACGACCCCATACCGGCAACGCCACCAGGCTATGACACCGGCACGGTTTAGGCTCTTCCCGTTTCGCTCGCCGCTACTCAGGGAGTCGCTGTTGCTTTCTTTTCCTCGGGGTACTGAGATGTTTCAATTCCCCCGGTTCCCTCTACCGGCCCTATGTGTTCAGGCCGGAGTACCGCAGTGTTAATGCGGTGGGTTTCCCCATTCGGACATCCACGGATCAAAGCTTGGTAGGCAGCTCCCCGTGGCTTATCGCAGCCACCCACGTCCTTCTTCGGCTTCAGGCGCCAAGGCATCCACCGTTGGCTCTTTGTAGCTTGGAGAACAAAGATGCTCGTGCTCGCTATGGAATTCTCAAGGGGCACCTGGCCATCTGGTGACCAGGAAGGCCAGAGGTCGGGACGAATGCCGACGTTGGCCCGTGAAGAATGCCGGCCCCAATGAGGCCGGCATTGATCAGTTTTACCAAGGAGCGATGCTCCTTGTAAACGGAACAGAGGTTTGTCCGAACCGACCAGCTCACGCCATCCGAGGAATTGAATCCTGCCAGGTTGGCGCTTGCCAGAGGGACCGAGTAGCCAGTGATCAACTGGGAGTGGCTGAGTCGTTTGACTCAGCATGGACTCCTTAGAAAGGAGGTGATCCAGCCGCACCTTCCGGTACGGCTACCTTGTTACGACTTCACCCCAATCACCAACCCCACCTTCGACGGCTCCCTCCTTGCGGTTGGGCCACCGGCTTCGGGTGTTGCCGACTTTCGTGGTGTGACGGGCGGTGTGTACAAGGCCCGGGAACGTATTCACCCCGGCGTTGCTGATCCGGGATTACTAGCGACTCCGACTTCACGCAGTCGAGTTGCAGACTGCGATCCGAACTGAGACCGGCTTTTTGGGATTCGCTCACCCTCGCGAGATAGCAGCCCTTTGTACCGGCCATTGTAGCATGTGTGCAGCCCTGGGCGTAAGGGGCATGATGACTTGACGTCATCCCCACCTTCCTCCGAGTTGACCCCGGCAGTCTCCTACGAGTCCCCGGCATTACCCGCTGGCAACATAGGACAAGGGTTGCGCTCGTTGCGGGACTTAACCCAACATCTCACGACACGAGCTGACGACAGCCATGCACCACCTATCGCAGGCCCTTGCGGACACCGTATCTCTACGGCTTTTCCTGCGTAGTTCAACCCAGGTAAGGTTCTTCGCGTTGCCTCGAATTAAGCCACATGCTCCGCCGCTTGTGCGGGCCCCCGTCAATTCCTTTGAGTTTTAGCCTTGCGGCCGTACTCCCCAGGCGGGGCACTTAATGCGTTAGCTACGGCACGGAACCCGTTGATAAGGTCCCACACCTAGTGCCCAACGTTTACGGCGTGGACTACCAGGGTATCTAATCCTGTTCGCTCCCCACGCTTTCGCTCCTCAGCGTCAGTGCCGGCCCAGCCCACCGCCTTCGCCACCGGTGTTCTTCCTGATATCTGCGCATTTCACCGCTACACCAGGAGTTCCGTGGGCCCCTACCGGACTCTAGCCATGACAGTATCGGATGGCGACTCCAGGTTGAGCCTGGAGGTTTCACATCCGACTTATCAAGCCGCCTACGAGCTCTTTACGCCCAATGAATCCGGACAACGCTCGCTCCCTACGTATTACCGCGGCTGCTGGCACGTAGTTGGCCGGAGCTTCTTCTGCAGGTACCGTCATTATCGTCCCTGCTCGAAAGAGGTTTACAACCCGAAGGCCTTCATCCCTCACGCGGCGTTGCTGCGTCAGGCTTTCGCCCATTGCGCAAGATTCCCCACTGCTGCCTCCCGTAGGAGTCTGGGCCGTGTCTCAGTCCCAGTGTGGCTGATCGTCCTCTCAGACCAGCTACCCGTCGTCGCCTTGGTAGGCCGTTACCCCACCAACTAGCTGATAGGCCGCGAGCCCCTCCCGAAGCGGAATCCATTTCCTCATTGGGCCATGTGACCCGGTGGGGGTATCCGGTATTAGCAGCGGTTTCCCGCTGTTATCCCAGTCTTCGGGGCAGGTTGCTCACGTGTTACTCACCCGTTCGCCACTAAGTCTTCTCCGGTGTTGCCACCGGATGGACCTCGTTCGACTTGCATGTGTTAAGCACGCCGCCAGCGTTCGTCCTGAGCCAGGATCAAACTCTCCATCAAGATCTGCGATCCACTCAAGGAGTGGTTCGAAAATCAGAGAGCCGGAAGACATCTGGCGATGTCCTCCGGGTGCCAGCCCCCGAGCACGCTCCGGGACCAGCGCCAACTGGCACAAGACGGATTGTTGTCCGTCTAATGCTGTACGAGGTTTGGCATCCTCGGCGGCCCAAACAGGGACGCCTCCGATGTCCGCACTAGCTTTTGACTTTCCTCTGTTCCGTTTTCAAGAAGCACCACTGCGGAGCGCACACAACCTCAACCGAGGCCGGAGGTGCGATCCTTCCTGGCCGGCAGCCATAGCGTCAGCTACAGCAACCGGACTCCCCGGGTTCCGGGGCGGCTTCCCAGATTACCGGGGTTGACGCATGATGTCAAGCTTCTGCGCTGAACATTTCGCCAACCCGGTTCCGGGTGCCTGCACACCTTACCAGGTGTCAATGGGGCGGCGCCATCGCCGCCGGGCCCTCGGGAGAACCAGCCGGAGCAACACCGGGCCTGGCTGCGTTTGCTCGCCGGGGAAGGTCGCCGAGGCCAGAGGGGTCGGTGGGGTGACGTCTCACCCAACCACGGGACGCGGATGCGGTCCCACCGCCCGATGCCCCTTCACGGCGAAGCGCCAGGGGCGGTCGGTCGCGACCGAAAGACCGACCCTCCCCGTGATCAGCGGATCGGCAGGCGGCGGGGAACCGTCGTCGGCGACCCACACGCCGGCGCCGGCCGTGGTGAGATCGGCGCCGTCCTGGGTCCGGTCGATCCCCAGGGCCTGGCAGAGGCGGCCCGGGCCGCGGCACAGGTCCCGGTCGTCCCGGTGGCGCTGGTTGCGCCACCGGGCTTGGCGCATCAGCACCAGCCCGGCGACCGGGTCCAGGGCCCGCAGCAACACGGCCTGGGCGTCGCCCGGCGGCCCGCAGACCACGTTGGCGCACCAGTGCAGGCCATAGCTGCGATAGACGTAGAGATGGCCGGGCGGCCCGAACATGACCAGATTCCGCGCCGTCGGTCCCCGGTAGGCGTGGCTGGCCGGGTCTTCGGCGCCGTGATAGGCCTCGACCTCGACGATCCGGCCCGAGCGCCCGTCAGCGGTCGTGAGGAGCTTGTTGAGCAGCCGGGGCGCCACCGTCAGCACATCGTCGTCGTAGAACGACCGGGGCAGCCGTCTCCCTGCTGCCCGCCGCCCCGGCGGCCCGGCTGATGGCGGGACCCCAGGTGGAGAGTCGCCATCCCTGGCGATCACGAGAGCTAAGGCTCATCCGGGCCGGGAGCCACCCCTGCCAGCTGGTTCTGCAGATGCACGGCGAATCTTTCCAGCTGCACGGCCACCGGTCCCGGCCCGGCCCCGCCCGGTGTCGTCCGCCGGGACACCGCCACGCCGGGGGCGAGCAGATCCACCGCCTCGGCGCCCAGGGCCGGATGGGATTCGACCAGCTCGGCCAGGGGAACGTGCCGCTCGACGGCGTCGCGCACCAGACCGCCCACGACGACGTGGGCCTGCCGGAACGGCATGCCTCGCTGGACCAGCCACTCGGCCAGGTCGACGGCGGCCGCAAACGGGGCATCGGCGGCGTCGCGCATGCGAGCCTCGTTCCACGTGAGCGTCGCCAGCAGGCCGGCCATGGCCTGAAGTCCGAGGTTCACCTGTTCGAGGGCATCGAACAACGGTTCTTTGTCCTCCTGGAGGTCGCGGTTATACGCCAGCGGCAGTCCCTTGAGCGTCACCAGGATGCCGGTCAGGTGCCCGATCACCCGACCCGACTTGCCCCGCGCCAGTTCGGCGATGTCGGGGTTTTTCTTCTGGGGGAGCATCGAGCTGCCCGTGGCGTAGGCGTCGGCCAGCTCGACGAAGCCGAACTCGTCGCTCGACCACAGCACGATTTCCTCCCCGAGTCGGGAGAGGTGCACGCCGAGCAGGGCCAGATCAAACAGGGCCTCCGCCACGAAATCCCGGTCGGACACGGCGTCCAGCGAGTTCTCGAATCGAGATGCGAAGCCGAGCTCGGCCGCCACCCGGTCGGGGTCGAGAGGGAGCGACGATCCGGCCAGCGCCCCGGCCCCGAGCGGAGAGACGTCGAGGCGGCGGCGGGTGGCCACCAGCCGGTCCACGTCGCGGGCGAACGCCCAACCGTGGGCCAGGAGATGGTGGGCGAGGAGAACCGGCTGGGCCCGCTGCAGGTGCGTGTAGCCGGGTAGATAGACGTCCTCGGCCCTACGGGCCCGCTCCAGGAGCACCCGCTGGAGATTCTGGATCCGGTTCGCGACGACCAGCAGCTCTCTCTTGGTAAAAAGACGGAGATCCGTGGCCACCTGATCATTGCGGCTTCGGCCGGTGTGGAGCCGGGCCCCGACGTCGCCGGCGATCTCGGTGACCCGCCGTTCGACGGCGGTATGCACGTCCTCGTCGCCCGGCTGGAAGACCAGCGTGCCGCTGGTCAGCTCGTCGGCGACGCGGTCGAGGGCCGCCAGCAGGATCTTGGCTTCGCTCAGGGACACGAGTCCGGCCGCGGCCAGTCCGTGCACGTGGGCGCGCGACCCCGCAATGTCATCGCCGGCCAGGCGCCGGTCATAGGAAAGGCTCGTGGTGTAGGCCAGCAGCTCCTCGGCGGGATCAGCGTCCCCAAAGCGCCCTTGCCAGAGGGTCATGCAGCCGCTCTCAGTCGCCGCCCGGCGGTCGCGACCGGTTCAGCTGACGGGCGGCCCAGGTCGCCACGCCGAGGCCCCAAAGCCGGACGAACCCCTCGGCGTCCTGATGGCGGAACCGATCGGCGGCCTCGTAGGTGGCAAGCGAATAGTCGTACAGGCCGACCTCGCTCCGCCGCCCCGCCACGATGCAGCGGCCGGGCAGCTCACAGCGCAAACGAACGTCCCCACTCACGAAACGCTGGCTGGCGTCGACGAACGCATCGAGGGCGCCCTTCAACGGCGAAAACCACAGCCCGTCGTACACCAACTCGGCGTAGCGGGGCTCGAGCCGGGCTTTCTCGTGGGCGAGGTCCCGCTCGAGGGTGAGATCTTCCAGGTCGGCGTGCGCCATCAAGAGGGCCAGGGCACCGGGGCATTCGTACACCTCCCGGCTCTTGATGCCGACCCGGCGGTTTTCGATCATGTCGATGCGGCCCCATCCGTACGAGCCGACGATCCGGTCTACCTCGCCGATCAGAGTGGAAAGGGGCAGCCGCCGTCCGTCCAGGGCCACCGGTAGCCCTTGCTCGAAGCTGATGACCAGCTCGATCGGCTCGGTGGCGGTCGGGGTGGTCAACTCGTAGACCTCCTCCGGCGGCTGCTCCCAGGGGTCTTCCAGGATTCCGCACTCGATCGTCCGCCCCCAGAGGTTCTGGTCGATGCTGTACGGGCTGGACTTGGTCACGGTGATAGGGATACCCCATTTGGCGGCGTAGTCGATCGACTGCTCGCGGGTCAGGCCCCACATCCGGACCGGCGCCAGCACCTCGAGATCGGGAGCGAGGGCCGCGGTGGAAACCTCGAAGCGGACCTGGTCGTTACCCTTCCCGGTGCAACCGTGCCCAACGGCGTCAGCGCCGAAAGCCCGGGCCGTCGCCACCAGGTGCTTGACGATCACCGGGCGCGACAGGGAGGAGATCAGCGGGTACTTCCCTTCGTACTTGGCGTTGGCCTTGAGGGCTGGAGCCACGAAGTCGTTGGCGTACTCCTCCCGCACGTCGACCACCATGGCATCCACCGCACCCGCAGCCAGGGCCCGGGCCTTGATGGCATCCCAGTCGCCGCCCTGGCCGACGTCCACGGCGAGCGCGATCACCTCCACCTGGAGCTCCTCGGTCATCCAGCGCACCGCCACGGATGTATCCAGTCCGCCGCTGTAGGCCAGCACCACTCGTTTCGCCACCGGTCAGGGCTTCCCTTCTCTCTCGTCTCTCGCGTCTCTCGCGTCTCTCGGGGAACGGTCAGGCATCCAGACCGGCCAGGGCAGCCAGGCGCTGCGCCAGTTCGGTGCCTCCGACTCGCTCCGCCGCCACCACCATGATGGTGTCATCCCCGGCGACGGTCCCGACAATTTCCTCCAGGGCGGCTCGATCCAGCGCCGAGGCGACCACGTGGGCCGAGCCCGGCGGGGTGCGGACCACCACCACATTGGCGGACGACGCCACGTCCACCACCCACTCCCCGAGCACCCGCCGAAGATGTTCCTCGGGGGCCACCCGATCCTTGGGCAGGTCGGGCACGGCATAGACCGATTCTCCCCCGGCGGCGCGGACTTTGACCGCACCGATATCCTCCAGGTCGCGGGAGACCGTGGCCTGAGTGGCCTCGATTCCGGCGTCACCGAGCATTTCGACCAGCTGAGCCTGGCTGATCACCGAATCCTGCTCGATGATCTGGATGATCCGGTGCTGCCGTTGTCGTTTGGACAGCTTCACTGTCGTTTCGAGAGGTTCACAGGTCGACCGCATCCAGGGCCTCGCCCAGGATGGCCACGGCCCGGTCGATCTCCTCCTCGGTGACGAGCAATGACGGGGCCAGCCGCAACGCCGTGGGGGTGACGGCGTTGATGACCAGGCCCGCGGCGAGGGCGGAGGCCGCCACCCGGCCGGCATCTTTCCCCTCTGACAGTTCAGCCGCGACGAGCAGGCCCTGGCCCCGTACCGCCGCGACCTGGGGGAGCTTCTCCAGCGCGGCCGTCAGGTAGGCGCCGGCCGTCCGGGCCCGACCCGGCACGTCCTCCGCCTCCATAACCGCCAGCACCGCCCGGGCCGCCGACGCGGCCAGGGGCTGGCCTCCGAAGGTGGTGGCGTGATCACCCGGGCCGAAGGCCTCGGCCACGTCGTCGCGCGCCCAACAGGCGCCGATCGGCACGCCATTGCCCAGGGCCTTCGCCACCGTGACGACGTCGGGGCGGACCCCGTAATGCTGGAAGCCGAACCACTGCCCGGTGCGGCCCAGCCCGGTCTGAACCTCATCGACAATCAGGAGCGCCCCCCGCTCGTCACATAGCCGGCGCACCCCCTCGAAGTACTCGCGGCCGCCCGGGTTGACCCCCCCTTCTCCCTGGACGGGCTCCAGCAGGACCGCGGCGACGGCCGGCTCAAGTGCCGATTCCAGGGCGTCGAGGTCGCGCCAGGCCACGTGCCAGAAGCCTTCCGGCAGCGGCTGAAATGGCTCGTGCTTGGCCGGCTGACCGGTGGCGTGCAGGGTCGCCAGGGTGCGGCCATGGAAGGAGCCGTAGGCGCTGATGACCACGTGGCGGCCGCGCCCACCCCAGCGCCGGGCCAGCTTGATGGCGCACTCGTTGGCCTCGGCGCCGCTGTTGCAGAAGAACACCCGCCCCGGGCCGGCGTCGATCAGCCGATCCAGGGTGGCGGCCACCTCGCGCTCGGGGACGGTCCCGAACAGGTTGGAGACGTGGAGCAGGGTCTGCGCCTGAGTGCACACCGCTTCGGCGACCGCCGGATGGGCATGGCCGAGCGAGGTCACGGCCAGGCCGCAGAGGAAGTCCAGATACTGGCGGCCGGCGTCGTCCCAGAGGAGGCTGCCTTCGCCCCTGACGAAAGTCACGGCGGGGGGCGGATAGGTGGCCATCAGCCGGTGTTGGGGCTGGGGCGGCGCCGTCATGGTGCGGTTTGGGGGCGGGTAACCATCGTCCCTACTCCTTCCTTGGTAAAGATCTCCAGCAAAAGGGCGTGATCGTGCCGGCCGTCCAGGATGTGGGCCTGGGCGACCCCGCCGTTCACGGCGCGCACGCACGACCGGACCTTGGGGATCATGCCGCCGTCGACGGTGCCGTCGGTCAGCATGGCGCCGAGCTCGTCCGTGGTGGCGGAGGAGAGGCGCGAGGCCGGGTCGTTGCGGTCGCGGCGGATGCCGTCGACATCCGTGAGATAGACGAGCTTGGTGGCGCCGACGGCCTCGGCCACCGCGCCAGCAGCGGTGTCGGCGTTGATGTTGTAGGCCTGGCCGCTGGGGTCGCTGCCGATGGTGGCGACCACCGGAATGAGATCCTCGGCCAGCAGCCGGTTGAGCAGATCCGGATTCACCGCGGTGACATCGCCGACGAAGCCGAGCTTGGCGTCGCGCGCCTCGGCACTGATGAGCCCGGCGTCCTCGCCGGAGACGCCTACCGCGAGCGGGGCATGAACGTTGATGGCCGAGACGATGTCCCGGTTGACCTTGCCGACGAGGACCATGCGCGCGATGTCGAGGGTTTCGGCGTCGGTGACCCGCAGCCCGTCGATGAACTCGGGGACCTTGCCCAGTCGGGCCATGAGCTCACCGATCTGCGGACCTCCGCCGTGGACCACGAGGGGCCGCATCCCGACAGAACGCATGAGCACGATGTCGGTGGCGAACGAGGCCAGCGCGCCTGTGTCCGATTGGCCCGGGCCCGATCGTTCCGATCCACCCGCCAGGGCGTTGCCGCCGTATTTGACCACGACCACCTGCCCCCAGAAGCGACGGATGTACGGCAGCGCCTCCACCAGGATGGCCGCCTTGGCGCCGGGGCCCACCTCGCCGGTGGCCTGGGCGTGGTCGGCGGCCGGGGGGTGGTCGGCGGCCGGGGGCTGGTCGGCGGCCGGGGCCTGGTCGGCAGCCGGCCCCGCGCCGGCCGCCGGGACGCCGGTGGTCACGGGTACAACCCCGTCCGCGGCAGGCCGGCCGTCTCGGGCAGGCCGAGGGCCAGGTTGGCGCACTGGATGGCCTGGCCGGCCGCGCCCTTGGTGAGGTTGTCGATGGCCGCAATGGCCACGATCCAGCCGGTGCGAGGGTCGTAGCGGGCGGTCAGGTGGGCGCTGTTCGAGCCAAGGGTGGCCTTGGTCGACGGCGACCGCTCATCGACGACGACAAAAGGGCAGTCCTGGTAAAACCGGTTGAGTTCGCCGAGGGGGTCGGGCGGGCTGGCAGCCCGGCCGCCGGCGGGGCGGGCGTAGCACGTGGCGAGGATGCCCCGGTTCATCGGGGCCAGGTGCGGCGTGAAGATGACCTGGGCCTCCGGGCCGAGGGCCTGCTCTATCTCCGGCGTGTGCCGGTGGTCGAGCAGACCGTAGGCGGTGAAGTCTTCGTCCACGGCGTTGAAGTGGGTGTGTGGTTTCGGGACCCGGCCCGCGCCCGACACCCCGCTGGCCGCGTCCACCACGATCCCTTGGGCTTCGACGACGCCCGCCCGAACCAGCGGGGCCAGCGCCAAGGCCGCGGCCGTGGGGTAGCACCCGGCTGCCGCGACCAGGGTGGCGCCGGGCAGCCGGTCGGGGTACAGCTCCGGGATCCCAAAAACCGCATCGGCCAGCAGGTCTGGGCACCGGTGGTCGGCCCCGTACCACTGCGGGTAGAGGTCCGGGTCCCGGAGGCGGAAGTCAGCCGCCAGGTCGACGACCAGCCCGACCCGCTTGCGCAGCTCCGGCACCAGACCCTGGGACGCGCCGTGGGGGAGGGCCAGGAAGACGACGTCGAGCCCATCCGCGGCGGCGGGGTCGGCCGCGCTCAGGGTGAGATCCGGGTAGGCCGGTGCGAGGCTCGGATAGAGGTCGCCGACCCGACCGCCGGCCTGGGTCTCAGCCGTCGCCAGCGTCACCGTCCAGTCGGGATGGTCGGCTGCCAGCCTTAGAAGCTCGGCGCCGGCGAAGCCGGAGGCGCCGAAGACCCCGATTTGCAATGACCTGGCGGCGGTGATGCTGGCGGTGGTGGACACAGGGTGAGCACCATACATGATCCTGCATACTCATGCGACCTGCAGACCGGCCATGCGGTCACTGGTGGGCCGGATCATTGGGCGCGTTTGGTGCGTTGGGCGCGCTTTTAGCTGTTTTTCGACCTTAAGCGCGCCCAAATACACGAACCGCGCCCAGAATGGGGCCCCGGGCGCTGGTGGTCACCACCGGCGGCGCCCAGGTCCGCCGCCCGGCCGCCACGACAGCCGGCCCGCCACGACAGCCAGCCCGCCCCAGCAGCCCCGCCCCGGCCGCGCCCGACCCCGCCCGGCCCCGGCGACCGAGCCCAGCCCAGCCCCGGCCGCGCCGACCCCGCCCGGCCCCGGCGACCGAGCCCAGCCCGGCCCGCCCGTCCGCCGCCCCCACGCCCACTGCGCGGCCACCCCCACCCGACGCCGGCACCTGTGGATAACCCCGGCAAGTCACAAGGTTGGCCCTCTGGTTCCCCACAAGGCAAAGCCGTCACCATAGGAGCATGTTCGAAGTAACCCTCACCGACGACACGACCGAGATGGTCGACGAGGCCGACTCCTACAGCCTCGAGGGTCCCCTGACCACCTTCTTCGGCAACGACCGCCCCCGGCCGCTCGACAGCTGGAGCACCAAGGTGGCCAGCTATCGGACCGAACGGATCGCCCGGATCCGCCGGCTCCCGTAACCGAAAGCTCTCGCCGGGGACTGCCCCACCGCCCACACCGCACCGCCCACCGCCCGCACCGCCCACCGCCCACCGCCTACCGCGCCCCGCCCGCCCCCGCCGCCGTCGTCCTTGCCCCCTCACGGCCCAGGCCTGCCTTTACGGCTCGAGCAGGACCTCGGCCAGGCGGGCGGCGGCGTGCGGGTGGCCGAGGCCCGCGGCGTAGGAATCGAACGACCCGTACGTGGCGCGGAAGCCCCGAAGGAAGGCCGCCATCGTCTCTGGCTCGGCAGCCACGATGGCCGCCGACCTCGATTCCAGTTCCTCCGCTTGCTCGGCGGCTTCCGCTCGCAACCACGCCAGCAGTTGGACCATGGCTGCCCGGCTCAGGGCATAGTCCTCCACGATGTCGGCGTCGGGGACGCCCAGCAGGCCGAGGACCAGGGCGGTCAGGATTCCGGTGCGGTCCTTCCCGGCGAAGCAATGAAACACGAGGGGATAGGCGTCCGGACGGCAGACCAGGTTCAAGAAGGCGGCGACGGAGGCGGCTGCCGACTCGGTCATGGCCAGATATCGATCGGCCACGTAGGCCGGCCCGGCCCAGGCCTCGTACTCCTCCTGCGGCGGCAGGACGTCGAGGATCGGCAGGTGGTGCCAGGCCGGCTCGCCGGCCGTGGGGGCCAGACGACCGCGAGCCACCTCGTCGCCGGTCCGCAGGTCGATCACGGTCCGGAGTCCCAGCAGTCTCGATCTGGCGGAGATCGGCCTCGGTCAGGCGGTCCAGGCCGTCGGCCCGAAAGAGCCGGCGCCATCGCAGCGCCCGGCCGTCCCGGCCCTCGTAGCCGCCCAGGTCGCGGAAGTTCCACGCCCGCTCCAGGTCCAGGCGACGCAGTGGCGGGGTCATGACCGCAGGGTGGCTCCGTGCGAGCCAACGACCGCATCGATCGCCTGCTGGCGCACCGCCGCCAGGGCGGCCTCATCGAGGGTGCGATCCGGAGCGCGGAAACGCAGGCGGAACGCCAGGCTGCGCCGGCCGGCACCGACCTGGTCGCTGCGGTACACATCGAAAAGCGTCACCCGTTCGACCAGCGAGCCGGCGGCGGTCGCCAGGGTGCTCTGGACCGCCTGGGCCGGAACGGCGTCGGGGACCACGAAGGCCAGGTCGATGTCGCTCGCAGGAAAGCGGCTCACCTCGTGGGCTTGCCAGGGCCGGCGGGGTTCCCCCAGGAGGGCGTCCACCGAGAGGGTGAGATATCCGAGGCGCTGGCGCAGGCCGTAGGCCACAACCACGTCCGGGTCCACCTCGCCGACGGCACCCAGGCTGCGCCCATCCCGGCCGGTGAGCAACGCCGCCCTGGTCGGGTGGAGACCCGGCACCCGGGCTGCGGCCACGGACGGCCCATCCAGGCGGAGGGCGTCGGCCAGGTACTGCCAGGTCTGGACCGCCGCGGCCGCCGCCGTGGTGGTCGACCCGGCGCCGTCCAGCCCTCCGTCGGGGCCGGCCGCCGGCGCCACGATGACCGCCACCCGCTCGGTCTCATCCGGAGTGATACCCGGCGGCGAGGGCAGGGCGAACACGTGCCCGATCTCAAAGAGGGCCACGTCCTCGGCCTGGCGGTCCACGTTGAACTTGACCGCTTTCAACAAGCCGGGCAGCAGTTCCGTCCGGAGGATGGACTCGGAGCGATCCAGCGGGTTCTCGACTTCCACCGCGGCCGGATCTAGCCCGGCCCGCTCGAGGTCCCCGGGAGCGAGGAACGTGGTCGTCCAGGCCTCGTCGTAGCCGGCTCCGGTCAGGACCTCCCGGAGGCGGCGGACCTGGCGCTGCCGATCGGTCAGCCCGCCCGACCCTCCCGGCGCGCCCGGCGGGATGGTGCGCTCGATGCGGCCGTAGCCCCAGGTGCGGGCCACTTCCTCGATCACGTCGATCTCCCGTTCGGAGTCCAGGCGCCAGCTGGGTATGCGAACCGTGGCCGCCCCGGGGCCATCGGACTGCACCGAGAAGCCGATCGGCTCGAGCAATCCGGCCACCGTGGCGTCGTCGAGGTCCGAGCCGATGATGGCATTGACCCGGGCGGTGCGCAGGGGCACCGAAACCGGCCCGGGCAGCGACGGGCTCCGGACGTCGACGGTCGGGCCTCTCCGGAGGGTCGAGGCGGATCCGGGCGCGGGGCCGCCCGGCGCGGGCCCGCCCGCCGCGGCCAACCCGCTCCCGGCGGACGGCACCGTCGACAGCAACGCCACGAACCGCTCGACGGCCGCCCCGGCGATCTCGGGGTCGACGCCTCGCTCGAATCGCACCCGGGCCTCGGAATGCAGCCCCAGCCGGGCCCCGGTCCGGGCCACGGCCATGGGCCGGAACCAGGCCGCCTCCAGCAGCACCCGCCGGGTGCCCGGACCGATCTCGGCCCGGCTTCCCCCCATGATGCCCCCGACGCCGACCGGAGTGCCCTCGGCGTCGCAGATGACGCAATCGTCCGATCCGAGCACCCGTTCGACCTCGTCCAGCGTCACCAGGCGCTCGTCGGGCCGGCCGCGCCGGATCAGCAGACCACCGCCGGCGAGCTGGTCGAGGTCATAAGCGTGATTGGGCTGACCGAGATCCAGCATGACGTAGTTGGACACATCGACCACGACGTTGATCGGCCGCATACCCGCCAGAGTCAACCGGCGAGCCATTTTCACCGGGGAAGGCCCCGTGGGGACGCCTTCCAGGATGGTGGCCGTGAACCGGGGGCACAGGTCGCCGGCCTCGACAGCGACCACCGTGGTCCCGAGGGCCGCCTCGACAGGAGGCGCGGCGGGCTCTCCGGGCAGCGACCACGGCTCGCCCAGGGCCGCGGCCAGATCCCTGGCCACGCCGGCCATGCAGAGGGCGTCGGGCCGGTTGGCGGAGATGTCGAGGTCGAAGACCACGTCCGCTTGCAGATCGAGAGCCTCCACGAGCGGCACGCCCGGCGCCGTCAGCCCGGCCGGCAGTACCAGCAGCCCGTCCGGGCCCGCCGGCGACGGCAGCTGGAGCTCGTCGGCGCTGCAGAGCATGCCGTTGGACCATTCACCGCGGATCTTGCGCCGCGAGATCTGGAATCCGCCTGGCAGGACCGCCCCTACTGGCGCGAGCGGGACGAGGTCGCCCACGTCGAAGTTCCAGGCGCCGCACACTATCTGGGTCTGGCCGTCGCCGGTGTCCACGTCGACCAGGCGGATTCGCTCGGCGTTGGGGTGGCTGCGGACGTCGAGCACTCGGGCCACCACGATGTCCTCGAGACCACCGCCGATCTCTTCGACGCCCTCCACGACGAGGCCGAGGCTCGAGAGCCGCTCGGCCAGCTCGGACGCGGTGGCGTCGAGCGGTGCGTAATCGCGTAACCAGGAAAGGGGTGCACGCATGACCCGGTCCTAGAACTGCTCGAGGAAACGCACGTCGTTGTCGAGCAGGGTCCGCATGTCGGCCAGACCGACGCGCACCTGGGCCAGCCGGTCGATGCCGAAGCCGAAGGCGAAGCCGCTGTACACCTCCGGATCGATGCCCACGGCCGCGAACACGTTGGGGTCGACCATGCCGCATCCACCCAGCTCGATCCATCCGGACCCGCTGCACGTGCGGCAACCGGCGCCGGCGCAGATCGGACAGGTCACCTCGAATTCGGCCGACGGCTCGGTGAACGGGAAGTAGGACGGCCGCAGCCTGGAGTGCATGCCCGGCCCGAAATAGGCGTTGGTGAACACCTCGATGGTGCCGGCCAGGTCGCCGAAGGTGATCCCCCGGTCGACGACGAGCCCTTCGATCTGGTGAAACACCGGGAGGTGGCGGGCATCAGGTGTGTCCCGGCGGTAACACCGTCCGGGCATGACCGCATAGATGGGTGGCGGCTGTGACTCCATCAACCGGATCTGCACGGGTGAGGTGTGGGTTCGCAGGAGCACCGTCTCCGGCGGACCTAGCCGGAGGTACAGGGTGTCCCACATGCCACGTGCCGGGTGGGCCGGCGGCATGTTGAGGGCTTCGAAGTTGTACCAATCGGTTTCGGCTTCGGGGCCTTCGGCCACGGCGAAGCCCATGGCGACGAAGGTGTCCTCGAGCTCGTGCCGGGTCTGGGTCACCAGGTTGAGGTGCCCGCGCCCGTGTGCCAGGGTCGCGAGCGGGGCGGTGAGGGGGCCGCTCGTGAACTCGGTGAGGTCGAGGCGCTCGGAGTCGAGGCGGAGGTGCCGTTCCTGATGCTCGAAGGCGTCGGCGAGCGAGTCGCTCCGCTCCCGGAGGCGGGTCTGGGCGGAGTGGATCCACGCCCCGACTTCCTTGCGCTGCTCCGGAGGAAGGTCCCGGAGCCGGGTATGAAGGCGGGCGAGTTCGGAGCGCTTTCCGAGCACCTGGCGGCTGGCATCGCGGAGGCTGGGTCCGTCGGTCGCCGCCTCGAGCTTCGCCTGCGCGTCCGCTTCGATGGCCTCGAGGGTGGCGCGCAGCGACTCCGTGTCAGGGATGTCGGGGCGGGGGTGGGCGGTCACGGTATTGCCAGTCTGTGTCGCAATCAGTCCGATGTCGGGAAAGGGGACAGGCTAGGCGAAAAGGGTAAACGGTAAGGCGCCGCCCCGAGTCCGGATAACGCGGCCGTCACAGCCCGCTGCCGCTGGCAACGCGGCGCTGGCGGGCCGCCTCGAAGCAGAGGACGGCGGCGGCCGTGGCCACGTTGAGCGACTCCGCCGGTGCGGCCATCGGGATGCACAGAGTCCCGTCGAGGTGGGACGCGAGGGACGCGGCCAGCCCGCGAGCTTCGTTGCCGAGGACGAGGGCGCTGGGTACCGTCAGGTTGGCGTTCACGTAGTCGCAGCCATCCCGGGACGCGGTGCCCCAGCGCCGCATCCCCCAGCGCCTCAGCTCCTCGAGCACATCCACCGGATCGCCGGCCGCGACCACGGGGAGATGGAAGATCATCCCGGCCGAGGCGCGCACGGTCTTCGGGTTGAAAAGATCCACCGACCCGGCACAGCACACCACGCCGCTGGCGCCGGCGGCGCCCGCACTCCGGATGATGGTGCCGAGATTGCCGGGATCCCGGACGTCGACGCAGACCACTGCCAGATCGGGCCGGCGCCGGTCCAGCTCGGCCAGATCGATGTCGACGGTGCCGACGATCGCCGCCACCGGCTGGGGCGTGACGGTGTCGCACGCCCGGGCCAGCACGCCCGCTTGCAGCTCGAACAGCTCGGCCCCGTCCTGGCCACACAACCCGGCCAGGTCCCGTTCGGTGGGGCCGGCCTCGGAGCTGTCCAGGAACACGGCCTCGATCCGGGCCCCGGCGGCGCGCGCCTCGCCCAGCAGTTTGGCGCCTTCGACCACAAAGGAGGCTTCTGCCTGGCGAGTGGTGCGACGCCCGGTCAGCCGTCGCAGCCGTTGCACCGCCTCGTGGCGGAAACTCGAGCGCGGGCAGCGGGCTGGCCGGGGCGGATCGGTCCGGGTCAGGCCGTGGCCGACTCGGGGGCCTCCGCACCTGACAGGGCCTCCCGGGCGACCTCGACCAGCGCCCCGAAGGTGGCGTCGTCACGTACCGCCAGGTCGGCGAGCACCTTACGATCGACGTCAACGCCAGCCGTGCGGAGCCCGGCGATCAGGCGGCTGTAGCTCATGCCATGCTGCCGGGCGCCGGCATTGATGCGCTGAATCCAGAGCTGTCGAAAGTCACCTTTGCGAGCCCTCCGGTCGCGATAGGCGTATTGCAGCGAGTGCATGACCTGCTCGTGAGCGGCGCGGTAGCTGCGACTCTTGTTGCCGAAATAGCCCTGCGCTTGCTCGAGCACGGCGCGCCGGTGCTTCTTGCTTGGGACGGCACGCTTTACCCGGGCCATCAAAACTCCTTTCAACCGGTTGGAATGCGACAGAACGTCGGGGCGCCAGCGGCCCCCGAGGGTGGTCAGATGCCGAGGAGGCGCTTCACCGATTTGACGTCGGCGGGGGCCACATCGACCTCTCGCCCGAGACGGCGGGTCCGCTTGGACGACTTCTTCTCGAACAGATGGTTGCGGAACGCCTGACCGCGGCGTAGCCGGCCCCGGCCGGTGATCTTGAAGCGCTTGGCGGCGCCCCTGTCGGTTTTCATCTTCGGCATCGTGTCCAACTCCTCGTAGTCACCGGCTCGTCGTGGTCAGCGGATCGGTGTCGCGCCGCCGCTTCCTGCTTCCCTGCCGCTTCGAGCCCCCGCCGTCACCCTCGGTGCCGTGTCGGTGGTGCCGTCGGCCGGACCGGTTTGATCCGGCTGGTCCCCGTCCGCATCCCCGTCCGATTCCGGGCCGGCGCTGTCAGCTCGCCCGGGCGGGCGGGCCCCGTCGACCCCGTTGGGTGAAGGTTTGCGGACCTGGCCCCGGCGGTCCGGGGCCAGCACCATCACCATGTTGCGACCGTCCAGCTTTGGTGCCGCCTCCACTTTGGCGATGGCTCCCACGGTCTCGGCGACCTGGTCCAGAATTCGCTTTCCCAGCTCCGGATGGCTCATCTCCCGGCCCCGGAACATGATCGTGATCTTGACCTTGTGCCCCTCATTGAGGAAGCGGGCCACCTGTCGGGTCTTGGTGTCGAAGTCGCCCACCCCGATCTTGGGGCGGTACTTCATCTCCTTGATACCGGTGCTGGTGGCTTTGCGCCGAGATTCCTTAGCCCGCTGGGCCGCCTCGTACTTGAAGCGGTTGTAATCCATGATCCGGGTTACCGGTGGGTTCGCTTCGGCGGCCACCTCCACCAGGTCCAGATCCAGTTGTCGGGCGATGCTGAGCGCCTCGGGCAATGGCTTCACGCCGAGTTGTTTGCCGTCGGGGTCGATGAGCAAGACTTCTCGGGCTCGGATCCGATCGTTTGTGCGGTGCTCGTTCTGGTCAGGTGCAGTGGCTATGCGGCATCACCCCTCTGGGAGGTCCCCTGTCGGCGCGAAAGAGGACGGGCGCTAGGAAGCGACGCCCGCCCTGGCGGTCGAACAACCCGGGCGCACACCGGGCCACTTGGGACCTGGATGGCCGGGTGGGGGTCGGAACCCCGCTTCCCGTATTCGGTTTTCAACATAGGGTAGCGCAATGAGCACGCTTTGGACGCCCGGGGGGGAACGACCGATCCGCCGGGATCCGCCGCCGACCGATGCTCCGCCAGCGGGGGGCGGGGGTCGGGCCGGTAGCGGAGGGGGCGGCAGAGGGGGTGGCGGCGGCGGTACGCCCGTCGGCGACCCCGAGGCCCCTCTCACCGAGGAGGAGATGCGGGCCGAGATGAATCGGCTGCGCGACGAGCTGGCCCGCACCCCGGCCGCGGTGGTGGTGGCCAACCATGCCTTCGGCCTCTTTGAGCTGGCCGCCCTGCACCTCTCCCTCCAGCCTCCGCAACTCCCGCAGTCTCGCCTGGCCATCGATGCGCTCGCGGCCCTCGTGGACGCGCTCGGCGACCGCCTCGGGGACGCCCTCCCCCAGCTGTCCGACGGTCTGAGCCAGTTGCGCATGGCGTATGTGCAGATCCATCGAGCCAGCCAGGCCGCGGGCAGCAACGCCGGCGATGCCGAGGTCGGAGGCTGAGTGGCGCACCCGGCGCCGGCGCACTGGACGCATCCGGCTGACCGCTGACGGCTAACGGCTGACCGCTGACCGGGCACTCGCCGGCCGGCACCGAGGTTCTGACGGCATTTTGGCGTATTTCTTTCGTTACCGCGGGTTTACGCCAAAAGCATCGCTGGCCGGCCTGGCCGAGTGGCCGGACCTCAACGCCCGGCCCCCGGGTCCGGGCGCGGATCTACCTGCTGACCAGGCCGCCAGGTCCGGAGTCCCGGCCGGCACTCCACCCGCCGGGCCGCCGGGGCCCAGTCCCACTCACTCCGTGGCCGCCCGGATGTCGGCCGCCTCCCACCGCCCGGCCCGGCCCGCCAGCAAACCGAAGCTGACCCGGGCCCCGACGGCCACGGTGCGGCTGCCGTCGGCGATCTGGGTGCAGTGGAACGGGTAGCGCCCGGCCTCGCCGTCGCCCGCACCCTCCCCGATCGCCCCAACCGCCTCGATGTCGCCCAGCCCGACCCCTCGTCGAAGCGCACCACCGTCCCCACCAGGCGACGCGACCCCATCACGGCACGATCTTGGCGATCGGCAGCTCGATGATGTCGGTGGCGCCGTGGTCCTTGAGGGCGGGAATCAGGGTGTTGATGGCATCCTTCGGCACCACCGCCTCCACCGCGAAGGCGTCCTCGCCGTAGAGCTTCGACACCGTCGGCGACTTCATCGCCGGGAGCAGGGGGATGATGGCACCCAGGTCAGGCTCGGCCACGTTGAGCTTCACCAGCACCCGGCCCCGGGCGATCAGGGTGCCGTTGAGAAGCGTCAGCAACTGTTCCATGGCGTGACGCTTGACGTCGTCGGCATGGGAGATCGGGTTGGCGATCAACTCCGTGTACGACTCGAGCACGGTGTCGATGATTCGCAGGCCGGCGGCCCGCAGGGCCCTCCCCGTCTCGGTGATCTCAACCACGGCGTCGGCGATCTCCGGGACCTTGGCCTCGGTGGCACCGTGCGACAGGCGCACTTCCGCCTCGATCCCGTGGGCCGCCAGGAAACGCCGGGTCAGACCCGGGTACTCGGTTGAGACCCGCACCCCGGCCGGCAGCTCACTTACGCTCCGCACCGGGGAGTCCGCGCTCACCGCCATGACCAGCCGGATCGGACGGGAGCTGGCCTTGCTGTAGCGCAGCTCGCCCAGCGTGGTCACCTTGGACTCGGTCTCCTCGATCCAATCCCGGCCGGTGACGCCCAGGTCGAACAGACCCTCCGCGACGTACTCCGGGATCTCTTGCGGGCGCAGGATCCGCACCTCCGAGACCCGGGGATCGTCGATGGTGGCCCGATAATCCACGTCCGAAGCCCGCTGCACCGCCAGATCGGCGGCTTCGAAGAGGTCCAGGGTGGCCCGTTCAAGTGAGCCTTTGGGAAGCACCAGGCGCAGCACCAGGCCGCACCCTACTGCGGGCGACGGGCCTCCTCGGCGCGAGCCGGCGACACGGGCGCCGGCCCCGGCGCCACTGGCTCGGCGCCACTGGCTCCGGCGCCACTGGCTCGGCGCCTCTCGGCCCTACTTGGGCAGCTGGGCCAGCAGGCTGGCCATCTCGATGGCGGCCGCGGCGGCCTCAAAGCCCTTGTTGCCGGCTTTGGTCCCGGAGCGTTCGACGGCCTGCTCGATGGTGTCGGTGGTGAGCACCCCGAAGACGATCGGCACCCCGGCGTCGAGCTGGGCCCGCTGCACGCCGGCGGCGCACTGGCCGGCCACCACGTCGTAGTGGCCGGTGGCCCCCCGAATGACCGCCCCCACCGTGATCACCGCATCGTAGAGGCCGGTGCCCGCCAGGCGGGCCGCGACCAGGGGGAGCTCGAAGGCCCCGGGCGCCCAGGCCACGTCGATGGCCTCGGGATCGACCCCGTGACGGCGCAGGCCGTCGAGGGCGCCGTCCACCAGCCGCACCACGATGGTCTCGTTGAAGCGGCTGGCCGCGATCGCCACCCGGAGCCCGTCGCCCCGCAGGTGACCCTCGTACACCGTCACGAAACCCCTCCTTCATCGAACAGGTGGCCGAGCCGGTCCCGCTTGGTCTGCAGGTACCGGATGTTCTCCTCATTGGGGATGGTGTGGATCGGCACCCGCTCGACGATCTGCAGCCCGAAGCCCTCGAGGCCGCCCCGCTTGGCCGGATTGTTGGTCAGAAGCCGCATGGTGGTGATCCCCAGGTCCACGAGGATCTGGGCGCCGATACCGTACTCGCGGCTGTCGATGGGCAGGCCCAGCTCGACGTTGGCGTCCACGGTGTCCAGCCCTCCGTCCTGCAACTCGTAGGCCTGAAGCTTGTGGGTGATGCCGATCCCCCGGCCCTCGTGGCCCCGCAGGTAGACGACCGCGCCGGTCCCGGCGTCGGCGATCATCCGGAGCGCGGCCTGGAGCTGGGCCCCACAATCGCAACGACGGGAACCGAACACGTCGCCGGTCAGGCACTCACTGTGCACCCGGACGAGCACGTCCTCCTCTCCGGCGGGCTCGCCCATGACGAAGGCCAGGTGGGCCTCCTGGTCGATGACGCTCTGGTAGGCGATACAGCGGAAGACGCCGTGCTCGGTCGGCAGGCGAGCCTCGGCCGTGCGGCGGACCAGCCGCTCGGTCTGGCGCCGGTGGCGGATGAGGTCCGCGATGGTCACCAGCAGGAGGTCGTGGCGCGCCGCGAACTTCTCCAGGTCGGGGAGGCGGGCCATACCGAGGCCGTCGTCGGTGACCACCTCACAAAGGACGCCGGCGGGGGTCAGCCCGGCCAGGCGAGCCATGTCGACCGCCGCCTCGGTGTGGCCGGCCCGCTTGAGCACCCCTCCGTCGCGGGCTCGCAGCACATGGAGGTGGCCGGGGCGATTGAGGTCCTCGGGTCGGGTCGCCGGATCGACCAGCGCCCTCGCCGTCAACGACCGGTCGGTGGCGGAGATCCCCGTGGTCGTCCCCAGCCGGTAATCGACGGTGACGGTGAAGGCGGTCCGCTGGGACTCGGTGTTGCGGGCCACCATCAAGGGCAGGTCGAGCTCATCCGCCCGCTGGGAGGTCACCGACGCGCAGATCAGCCCGGAGGTGTGCCGCACGAAAAACGCCATGACCTCGGGGGTGGCGTGCTCCGCCGCGACGATGAGGTCGCCCTCGTTCTCACGGTCCTCGTCGTCAACGACGACGACCATCTGGCCGGCGGCGATAGCGGCGATGGCCTCAGCGATGGTGGCGGTGGGCACGGGGTCAGTCCTCTCGGGTTATGGCCAGGCCGGGCACGCCAACCGCCCGGTATGGGGTCTCGAGGCCCGCCTGCAGGAGCCGGGCGGCGTATTTGGCAATCACGTCCACCTCGATGTTGACCGGGTCCCCGGCGGCCTTCCGGCCCAGGGTGGTGACCGCCATGGTGTGGGGGATCACGGCCACCGAAAAGCCGTCGTCGGTCACGTTGACCACGGTCAGACTGATGCCGTCCACCGTGACCGAGCCCTTTTCGACCAGGTAGGCGGTCAGCTCCCCGCGCAGCTGGATCTCCAGCGCCGGCGCCGGCGCCACGATCCGGCCGACCGCGTCGACGTGCCCCTGGACCAGGTGGCCTCCGAGGCGACTGCCCAGCTCGGCGGCCCGCTCCAGGTTGACCGGATCACCGGGTCGCAGGTCGCCGAGGTTGGTTCGCCCCAGGGTCTCCGGGACGGCGTCGGCGGCCCACCAGCCGGGGCCAAGGTCGACGACGGTGAGGCAGCAGCCGTTAACGGAGATGGAATCGCCGATCCTGGCCCCGTCGATGACGGTGGCCGCGGCCAGCACCAGCCGCCGGCCCTGATCGGTGGTGCCTGAATCGATGGGATCCGTCGCGACCAGCGTTCCCATCTCCTCGACGATCCCGGTGAACACATGCTTACGGTACGGCACCCTCGACGGTTCCAGCCAAAAGATCGATGCGCAGGTCCGGTCCGAGCCGGCGGAGATCGGCTATCCGGCCCCGCCAGGCCCCGGCCAGGCTCGAGGCACCAGGACCGGCGAAGAGCGGCACCCCGTCGTCGCCGCCGAGCAGGGCCGGGGCCAGGTAGAGCACGTACTGGTCGACCAGCCCGCTCCGGTGAAAGGATGCCGCCACGCGCGCCCCGCCCTCGACGAGGAGCTGGACCACGCCGCGGTGACCGAGCTCGTCCAGCAGCGGCTCGAGCGGTCCATCATGGACCAGGGCCGGGTGCACCCGGGCGTCGACGGGCGGCCGGCCCAGGACGACGCGAAGCGGATCCCGACCCGTCACCTCGCGGACCGTGAGGGATGGATTGTCGGCCCGCACCGTCGCCGCACCGACCAGGATGGCGTCGCTTTCGGCGCGCAGCTGATGAACGTCCATGCGGGCCGCCGGCCCGGTAATCCACTGGCTGGAGCCGTCCGGGGCGGCGATGCGGCCGTCCAGGGTGGCGGCCAGCTTCAGTACCACCCAGGGGCGGCCCCGCTGACGATGGGCCAGATAGGGCCGAAGGGATGCGGTCACCTCGGCCGCGGCCACTCCCACCTCGACCTCGATACCGGCGTCCCGCAGTCGCTGCACGCCCCGGCCGGAGACCTGCGGATCGGGATCCAGAACGCCGACGACCACCCGGCGGACGCCGGCGGCGATGAGGGCGTCCGTGCACGGCGGGGTTCGTCCGTGATGGGCGCACGGTTCGAGGGTCACGTAGACCGTGGCGTTGCGAGCGGCGACCCCGGCCAGCTCGAGCGCCACGACCTCCGCGTGGGGGCCGCCCGGCGGTTGGGTGGCCCCTTCGGCGGCTGGCTGGTCACCTTCGGGCACGACCAGCGCGCCCACCCACGGATTCGGCGAGGTGTCGGCCCGGACGCCGCGGCCGAGGGCGATGGCCTCCGCCATCCAGGCCTCGTCCACCGGGCCGGTCACGAGGGGGCGGTCATGGGCGGTGTTAAGGGTGGCGGGTAGGTTGCGCGCCCAGCAGGGCCAGGGCGTGGGGTATCACGTCGAGGACGCTCTGCAGGCACTCCACCGCCCCCGCCGGTGACCCCGGAGTGTTGAGGATGATGGCGTGACCCCGGACGCCAGCGACCGCCCGGGAGAGCCGTCCGAGGGGGTTGACCAACCGCATGGCCTCGGCCAGGCCGGGGGCGTCGCGTTCAAGAATCTCCCGGGTGCCCTCCGGCGTCTGGTCACGCGGCCCGAAGCCGGTGCCGCCGGTTGTCACCACCAGACCCGCGAAGCTGGCGCTCAAACGGGCCAGCTCCCCGGCCACCGACGCCACGCCGTCAGCGACGACGGACCGCTCCACCACTTCGAACCCGGCCGCTTCGAGCGCATCGGCCAGGGCCGCTCCTGAACGATCCTCCCTGGTGCCGGCGATGACCCCGTCGGACACGGTGACCACCTTGGCCTGGAGTCGGCTCCCGGGCCCTGCGGCGGACGGCTCTGGCCCGCCCGTCATCGCCCGGCCACGGCCGCGCTGGCGGCCTCTCTGATGGCCCGGGCCGCGGCCACTGGATCCCGGTGGTCGAAAATGGCACTGCCCGCCACGAAGGTGTCGGCGCCGGCCTCGGCGACCTGCGCCACGGTCCTGGCGTCGATCCCCCCGTCGACCTCGATGATGAGGTCCAGCCGCTGCCGGCGCGCCATCTCCGCCGCCCGGGCGATCTTCTCGACGGCCACCGGCATGAACCGCTGCCCTCCGAAGCCCGGATGCACCGACATGACCAACAACAGGTCGATCTCCGCCAGCCACGGCTCGCACGCCTCGAACGGGGTCTCAGGATTGATGGCCAGACCGGTGCCCAGCCCCAATTTGCGCATAGCGTCGATCAGGCCCCGGGTGCCGTCCACCTCGACGTGGACCGTGCAGTGGTTGGCGCCGGCCTGGGCAAAGGCGTCCAGGTACTCGCCCGGGTTGGTCATCATCAGATGGCAGTCCAGATACGTGTCGGTGTGCCGGCGGATGGCCGCCACTACCGGGGGCCCGATGGTCAGGTTGGGCACAAAGTGGCCGTCCATGACGTCGACGTGCAGCCAGTCCGTCTCGGGCCGGACCCGATCGATCTCCGCCCCGAGGGCGGCGAAGTCGGCGGAGAGGATCGAAGGGGCGATTCGAACCACCGGCTCACCCTACTGGAGGGATCCGGAGGGTCAGAACGTACATGCCATCGGTGTCGGCCGCCTGCGGGACGAGGAGCGCCCCGCGGCCCGCTTTTTGCCACGGCGCCCCGGGCGGCGGCAGCGGCTGGAGGGCCGGCGCGGTCCGGGCCAGCCAGCTGTCGATGCCGGCGGTCTCCTCCCTGGTCAGGGTGCACACGCTGTACACGAGGACTCCTCCGGGCCGGACGAGCGGCACTGCGGCCGCGAGGAGCCGGCGCTGGAGCTCGGCCAGGCGGGGCACGTCGCCGGGCTGCACCCGCCAGCGGGCGTCGGGGCGCCGGCGCAGGACGCCCAGGCCCGAACAGGGCGCGTCGACCAGGACCCGGTCGAAGCTGGCCGGCCGCCACGGCGGCACGAGGCCGTCGGCCACCACCACGGCCAGGTCGCGGGTGTCCAGGCGGGTGGCGTTGGCCGCCACCGTCGTAGCCCGACCGGGTGACAGGTCCGCCGCCACCACCAGCGCCGGTCCACCCCCACTCAGGGCGGCGGCCGCCAGGGCGGTGGCCTTCCCGCCCGGCGCCGCGCACACATCGAGAATGCGTTCACCGGGCCGGGCGCCGACGTGGGCCGACACCAGCTGGCTGGCCCGGTCCTGGACGTAGCCGTCCGGCCGCACGGTCATCGACGCCGGCCGGTTCATGGCCACCAGGGCGGAGCGCGCCGAGGCCGGTCCGAGATCCCGGGCCAGCCGGGCGACGACCCAGTCCGGATAGCTGAGCTCGGTGGCTGGATCCGGCCAGGGCACCGGACCGCGGCCCAGGTCGGTCGCGACCCGGCGCAGGATGGCGTTGACGACGGCGCGACCCGGGCCGCCCACCACGTCGACGGTCGCCGACACCGCCGCGTGCGGGGGGATGCGCGTCCAGCCGAGCTGGTAGGCGCCGACCCGGAGAGCGGCTCGCACCTGGGCGTCGACGCGGCCGCGGGTGTGGCGGCCGGTCAGCCAGTCACAGGCCCGCTGCATCCGGCAGGCCCCGTACGCCAGCTCGGTGACGAGAGCTCGGTCCCTGGTGTCGAGCTCGCAGCTGTCGAGCAGTTCGGGGACCACCACGTTGGCCCGGGCGCCCCCGTCCACGGCCATCAGCGCCTCGACGGCCAGGCGGCGGGCGCGCCGGACGGGGGCGTCCGGGCCGGCCTGGGCTGGTCTGGGCCGGCCCGGGCTCAGCTGGCCTGGGCTCGGCTGGCCCGGGCTCGACTGGCCCGGGCTCGACTGGCCCGGGCTCGACTGGCCTGGGATGGGCCGGCCTGAGCTGGGCTTGTCCGGGTGGGGGTGGGCGGCCGCCTGGCTCACGACCCGAGGAGCTCGCCCGGTCGGGGCCGGGCCCCCCGGATCCAGTCGGCCGCCGCCACGGGGCCTCGCCCCTCCGGCTGGACGGTAAGCAGGCGGAGCCCCCCGCGCCCGGTCGCCACCACGTCGCCCTCCAGGCGGCCGGGAGGCCCTCCCCCGGCCGGGGGGTCAACGACCCGCCCGGCCAGCACCAGCAACCGATGCTCGCGCCAGGTGGTCCAGGCCCGGCCCAACCGCACCACCCGGTGCAACTGCACCGCGTCAAGGCTCCAGTCCAGCCACAGGTCGGCGGGCTCGATCTTGTCGGCATAGGTGGCCAGACCGGATTGAGGCGTCGGCGTTCCCGGGCCGGTGGCCAGCAGCTCGACGATCATGGTGGCCGCCTGATCCGCCAGCCGGGACCGCAGCTCGGGCGCCGTCTCCTCCTCTCCGATGGCCGACGACTCACACCGGTAGACCGGCCCCGTGTCGAGACCCTCGTCGATCGCCATCAGGCAGACGCCGGTCACGGGGTCGCCGGCCAGGATGGCCCGCTCCACCGGCGCCGCGCCCCGCCATCGGGGCAGGAGCGAGAAATGGGCATTGACGAGCGGCAGCCGGTCGAGCAGGTCCTTTTTGAGGATCCGGCCGAACGCCACCACCACTCCGAGCTCGGCCCCCACCTCGGCCGCGTCCTCGGGCCGGCTGCTCACCGGCAAGCCCAGCTCGAGGGCGGCCGCCTTGACCGGGCTCGGCCGGGCGGCCTCCTGGCGGCCCCGACGCTTGTCGGCCCGGCTCACCACCACGGCGACGTCATGGCCGGCGGCGACGATGGCCTGGAGGACCACCACCGCCGGTTCCGGTGTGCCCAGAAAGGCGATGCGCAGGGCTTAGCTCCCGACGACCTCGGCCCGCCGCCGAAGCTCGCGCATGGCTTCCTTGCGCTGGCTCTTGTCGAGCCGGGCGATGAGCAGCTGACCGTCGAGGTGGTCGAGCTCGTGCAGGAAGCACCGGGCTTCGATCTCGTCCGCCTCGATCGAGATCTCGTTGCCGTCGAGGTCCCATCCGGTCAGATGGACCTCCTTGGGCCGGACGATCGGGAAATAGAGCCCCGGAATCGAGAGGCACCCCTCGTCGTACTCCCATTCACCGCGCGTCTCGACGATGGTGGGGTTGACGATCGCCAACGGATCGCGATCCTCCATCTGATACACGAACAGCCGCTTCTGCACCCCGACCTGCGGGGCGGCCAGGCCCAGCCCGCGAGCTTCGTGCATGGTCACGAGCATGTCGTCGACCAGTCGGGCCAGGTTGCCGTCGATGTCGGTGATCTCAGAGGCGCGCTGGGTGAGCACCGGGTCACCGAACAAGCGGATCTGGTAGGCAGCCACGGTCTTCATGCTACCGGTAGCGTCAGAAGTCGGATGTGCCCCGGTCACTACTTCGATGCGGATCCAGCCGTGCCGTCGCGGCCCGGCGCCGTCGAGCTGTCCTTGCCCGACTTCCGTGCTCGCCTGGCCGTGGACCGGGGCGTGTTCTCCGGCGGAGGCGTCGACCCCGGCACCGTCGAGCTGCTCCGGGCGTCGCCGCCACCACCCGCCCGCGGCCACCTGCTCGACCTGGGCTGCGGGTACGGACCGATCGCATGCACCCTGGCCTTCCGGGCCCCGGACACGGTGGTGTGGGCCGTGGACATCAACGAGCGGGCCCTCGATCTCACCGCCCGCAACGCCGCCACCCTCAACCTGCCGTCGGTCCGCGCCGTGCGGCCCGACGAGGTCCCGGCGGGCATGCGCTTCGCCGGGCTGTGGTCGAACCCGCCGGTCCGCATCGGCAAGGTCGCCCTGCACGGGCTGCTCGGAACCTGGCTGCCGCGCCTTGAGGCCGATGGGCGGGCCTGGATGGTCGTGCACCGCCATCTCGGTGGCGACTCGTTGGCGGCCTGGCTGCGAGGCGAGGGGTGGACGGTCAACCGCGCCGCGTCGAAGCGCGGCTACCGGATCCTGGAGGTAGGCCGGCCGTGAAACCGCCCCGACCATGAGACAACTGGGCCCGACGGATCTCAAGCGCCTCCACCGCGAGTGGAACCGCCGCACCCCGGGGCGCCTGGCCCTGCTGCTCGACGGCTTGCAATCCCCGTACAACATGGGCGCCATCGTCCGCACCGCGGCCGCCTATCGGGTCGAGCATCTCTACCTCGGGGGCAACACGGTCTCACCGGCCAGCGCCAAAGCCGGAAGGCTGTCCATGGGCACCGAGCGGTACCTGTCCTGGTCGGCGTGGGAGCACAGCCCCGACGCGGCCGACGCCGCCCGCGACGACGGCTACACCGTGGTCGGCCTCGAGCTGGCCGACGATGCCGTCCCCCTCCATCAGCTGCGCCCCGGGCCCGACGTCTGCTTGGCCCTCGGGCATGAGGACCACGGTTTGAGTCCGGCCACCCTGGCGGCATGCGACGCGGTCGCCTTCCTGCCCCAGGTCGGCCGGATCGGCAGCCTCAACGTGGCCACGGCGGCGGCCATCGCCATTTACGAGGTGCGCCGGCAGGGCTGGGTCTAGAGGCGCCGAGATCTAGAAGCGAGCGGGGCTGACCGCCACCCGGAGCCGGCCGGGTGGCCGGGCCACGCCGGCCAGGGTGTCGGCGAGCGTGGCCGCGTCGGGAGCCTTGATCAGCCATTCCCCGCGGTCCGGCCCGAGCAGCTCAAGGTCGGTCGCCCGGAGGCGGTCGACGTAGGCGCCGGCCGCGGGGCCCGACACCAACGCCACGGCGGTCACGGGCGGCAGCCGCAAGGCGGCCCGCACCTCCTGCTCGGCGGTGCTCAGCAGTCCCGGCTCGGCCAGCAGGGCGGCCCGCACTGCGGCATGCTCCGGCAGGCGGGTTTGCACCAGCACCCGGCCGGAGCGGCCGCCCACCAGGCGGGAGGCGTGGGCGAGCAGGGCGAGGGACTCCTCGCCGGCACTGACCCGGGGCGCCAGCAGCTCCTGGTCCAGCTCCACGAAGGCCACGGCGTCGATACCGTCTCGGGGGCTGAGCCGGTGCAGTACCGCCTCGGTGCCGACCAGGACGTCCGCCTCCGGAAGGCGCCCGGTGGCGGCGGTGACCTCGCCCACCGGCCGGCCCGCCAGGGCCTCCAGCTCTTCCCGGGCCCGGGTCACACCGACCCGGAGGAGACGCAGCCGGGAGGACCCGCAACCGGCACACACGTGCGGCCGGCCCAGGCCGCAGCGGGGGCACGTCAGCCGGTCGCCGTCCCCCTCCGTCAGGCCTGGGCCCGGCGGAGATTGGGCCAGGGCGGCACCGCACTGCTCGCAGCGGGTCACTTCGCCGCACGAGGCGCAGACCAGAAGGCGGGCCCGCCCGGTCCGATTGAGCACGCATGCCACCCGCTGCCGGGTCCGGATGAGGGCGACCAACCGGTCGGAGTAGAGGCCCAGGCGGGGATCGTCCAGGCGGCGGTCGACCACCTCGAGGGGCGCCCAGCCCAGCCGTTCGCGGCGACGGTCGATCAGGCGGACCGGTGCCGCGGCCAGCAGCTCCACGGTGGGGCAGGCACTGACGACGACGCACGGGACGCCCGCCCGCCGGGCTCGCTCGGCCGCGACGGTCACCGCGCTCCACGTCGGCGCTCGCTTCTCCGTTAGACGCTGGTCGTGCCCGTCGATGACCACCACCGCGGCCAGCCCGGGACAAGGCGCCCAGGCTGCGGCCCGGGCCCCCACGACCACGCCGGCACCGGCCCGGGCGTGGGCCCAGTCGGCCGGCATGAGGGCCACGTCCCCTCCGGCCCGGCGCAGCCGTTCGGCCAGGACGGCGCCCCGTCGGAGGGACGGCACCACCACCAGGGTGGGACCGCGTTGGGCCAGCTCGGCCACCAGCGGCGTGGCGTCGGCCGAAGGGGGCAGGCGCAAGGTCACCGGGCGCCCGACCGGGAGGGCGGCGGTCAGGCCGGTGGGCGACGGGAGAGCCGGCGGCTGCCGGGCGGGCGCCGGTAGGACCGGCACGGCCCGCTCGGCCGAGGCCGCGGCCAGCAGCGCCCCCCGCCGACCGGCCCACCGCCAGGCGGCCCACCCGGCCAGCTCGACCAGCTCCGCCTCCGGCCCCCAGCCCCGGACCTTCGCGACCGGACGAAGCGGCAGGTCCAGGTCGGATTCGACTCCGAGGCCGACCACCCAGCCACCCACTCGCCGGCCGCCCAGGTCGACCCGCACCTGCGTCCCGATGGCGATGATCGGGGCCAGTGCCGCCGGCACCAGGTAGGCGAACTCTTTGTCGACCGCCGCCACATCGGTCACCACCCGCCCGACGAGCGACCCGGGCGGGGGGAGCGTGGCCGGTCCGGCGCGCCGGCGGCCGGCCGTTTTCACCTCTGGGACTAGACCCCCAGCGCCGAGGTGAACTCGTCCAGCCGGCTCACCTGCTCCCAGCTGAACTCCTTGTCGGCTCGACCGAAGTGCCCGTAGGCGGCGGTCTTGCGGTAGATGGGGCGGCGCAGGTCGAGGTCGCGGATGATCGCCGCCGGGCGCAGGTCGAAGACCTCGTTGATGGCCTTCTCGATCCGGGCCGGGTCGACCTGGGACGTGCCGAAGGTTTCGACCAGGAGCGACACCGGGCGGGCCACCCCGATGGCGTAGGCCACCTGGATCTCGCATCGGGTGGCGGCGCCGGAGGCCACCACGTGCTTGGCCAGCCAGCGAGCCGCGTAGGCGGCCGAACGGTCGACCTTCGAGGGATCCTTCCCCGAGAAGGCCCCGCCGCCGTGGCGGGCGGCGCCGCCGTAGGTGTCGACGATGATCTTGCGGCCGGTCAGGCCGGCGTCGGCGTGCGGTCCGCCCAGCTCGAACTTGCCGGTCGGATTGGCGAGCACCTGGTAGCCGTCGGCGGCGAAATCAGCAGGTATGAGCGGGCTGATCACGTGATCCCGCAGGTCGGGCAGGAGCAGCGTCTCCACGTCGATATTCGGATTGTGCTGGGTGGAGATCAGCACCGTGCGCAGCCGGACGGGACGGCCGTCCTCGTACTCGAAGGTGACCTGGGTCTTACCGTCGGGACGCAGGTAGGGCAGCACGCCCGCCTTGCGCACCTGGGCCAGGCGCTGGGCCAGCCGGTGGGCGAGCCAGATCGGCATCGGCATCAGGTCGTCGGTCTCGTCGCACGCGTAGCCGAACATCATTCCCTGGTCGCCCGCACCCTGAGCATTGAGGACGTCCTCGCCGCTCGTTCCCGAGCGGACCTCCAGGGCGGTGTCGACGCCCTGGGCGATGTCAGGGGACTGGGCGCCGATGGAGATGGACACCCCGCACGTGCGGCCGTCGAAGCCCATCTGCGAGCTGGTGTAGCCGATGTCGGTCACCACCTCGCGCACCAGCTTGGGGATCTCCACGTACCCGCTGGTGGTGATCTCGCCCGCCACCACGACCAGCCCGGTGGTCAGGAGGGTCTCGCAAGCCACCCGTGATTGTGGGTCCTGGGCGATCAGGGCGTCGAGGACCGCATCCGAGATCTGGTCGGCCATCTTGTCGGGGTGGCCCTCGGTCACCGACTCAGAGGTAAAGGTCCAGCGGGTCATGGTGTCTCCTGGTTGTAGCGGGCCCGGATCTGGGTGATGGCGCTGACCACGGCCTCGGCCACCTCGGCCTTGGTGGCCAGGGGAACCTCCACCTCGAATCCGCCCCTTCCGACGATCAGCACTGCATTGGTGTCGTGCGCGAAGCCCACACCCGGGGCCGCGACGTCATTAGCAACGACCAGATCTGCCCCTTTCGCCGACAGTTTAGCCACTGCGTAGTGGCGCAGTTGGTCGCGAGCCTGATCAGGCGCCGCCGTTTCTGCGGCGAAACCGACGAGCACCTGGGCCGGGCGGCGGCGGGCGCCGAGGCCGGCCAGGATGTCCGGGGTCGGTTCGAGGATGATCTCGGGCGCGCCCTCGGCCTTCTTGAGCTTCTGCCCGGCGACCTGCTTGGGTCGGAAATCCGCCACCGCGGCCGCCATGACAATCACCTGGGCGCCCTCCTCGTGGGCCTTCACCGCCGCTTCCATCTCGGCCGCGGTTTCCACCTCGATGATCTCGACCGCATCAGGTGCGGTCAGGGCCACGGTGCTGATGAGCGTGACCCGGGCCCCCCGTCGGGCCAGGGCGGTGGCGATGGCGTACCCCTGCTTGCCCGACGAGCGGTTGCCGACGAAGCGGACGGGATCGATCGGCTCACGGGTCCCCCCGGCCGTGACGACGGCATGAAGTCCGGCCAGGCTCTGGTCTCCGGCCGCGGCTGACTCTGGCCCCGACGGGACGGCCGACGCTGGGGCCACTGGAGGTCTCGGACCGGGCGATCCGGGCGATCCGGGCGACAGCACCGCGATCGCCGCCGCGACAATGTCCGCCGGATCGGCCAGGCGCCCCGAGCCGACGTCGCCGCCGGCCAGCCGTCCCGTCGCCGGCTCGACCACGTGGACGCCCCGGCGGCGGAGCAGGGCGAGGTTGTCCCTGACGGCGGGGTGCTCCCACATCTCTGTGTGCATGGCCGGGCAGAGCAGCACCGGGGCCCGGGTGGCGAGCAGGGTGGCCGTCAGGAGATCGGACGAGATCCCCGCCGCGTAGCTCCCGATCAGGCGGGCGGTAGCCGGGGCCACGACGACCAGATCGGCACTCTGACCCAGGCGGGTGTGCGGGATGGGCTCGGGTTCGTCCCAGAGGGAACTGCGCACCGGCTCCGACGCCAGCGCCGACAGCGTGACCGGCCCTACGAACCGGGTGGCGCCCCTGGTCATCACCGGGCTGACGATGGCGCCGGCGTCCACCAGGCGCCGGCACACCTCTACGGCCTTATAGGCGGCGATCCCGCCGCACACCCCCAGCACGATCCTCCGGCCGTGCATGGCCGAAGCCGGAGCGACTATTGGTCGACCTCCGCCTCCGGCGGCCCTGCGGTCGACTCCCCGCCGGCCAACTCCCCGCTAGCCAGCTCACCGCCAGCCAACTCCCCGCTAGCCAAGTCACCGTCGGCCAACTCACCGCGGGCCGGGTCTGCCGGCCCGGGACCGCCGGCGTCGTCGTCAGCGTCCACCGCCCCGACGGCCCCGTCCAGGTCATCGTCGTCGGCCCGCGAGGCGTCCGGCCCGGCTGCTTCGGCCGGTTGATCGAACGGGTCCCCGGCCGCCGGCGGCCCCGGCGCCAGGTCAGGCCCGGATCCCGACTCGAGGGCGACCCCGGGCCCCCGCCCGCCGGCCGGCTCCCCGTCCGGCCCCGATCCGGGCTCCTCCAGCAACGCCGTACCCCCCGATACCTCCGGGGCCTCCGCTTCTGGATCCTCCGACTCCGGGGCCTCCGCCTCCCGGACCGGATCGATGTCGGCCTCGGCCGCGGTCAAGACCGCCCCGACCGCCTGGTCGGGCTCGGCGGACGCATCGGAATCCTCGGGCTCACCGGCATCGACCTCTTGGGCCTGATCGTCGACCGGCCGGGCGGGCACCTCCGCCTCCGCGATCCTTCCAGTCCCGGCCGGCTCGGCCGGGGCCGCGTCCTCGCCCGACTCGTCCTCCCCCTCCGCATCGGTGCGGACGTAGGTGATCTTCCCCGCCGCGATCTCTTCCAGCGAGATCGACAGCGGCTTCCGGGACACCGATGTCACCTGAGGGGGCACGATGGTCCCCAGGCCTTCGCCCAGCTGGTTGAAATAGGAGTTGATCTGCCGGCCCCGCATCGCGGCCAGGCTGACCAGGGTGAACTTCGAATCGACCCGATCGAGCAGATCCTCGACAGGAGGCTCCATCATCGTGGGGTGACGGTCAGGCATGGGAAAACGGCTTCTCCGTTCGGCTGCGGGCGGTGGACGGGGGGTGATGGACCTCGCCGGGCGCCGGGCCAGGGCGCGCGTCTAGAGGCGGGCTACTTCCGCTCGAGTATACCCGCGACCTCCCTCGCGGCCCGGTCAACATCATCGTTCACCACCACGTAATCCGCGATCTGGCGGCCGAGCCGCTCTTCCTCCCGGCCGACCTCCAGACGGCGACGCAAGCTGGCCTCGTCGTCGCCCCGGGCGCGCAGCCGATCCTCTCGGGCCGCCGTGCTCGGTGACACGACGAGGATGAGAACGGCGTCGGGATAGCGCCGTTTGATTTGCTGAGCCCCGTCGAGCTCGATCTCGAGGACCACGTCGCGGTCGTCGGGTGGATCCAGCGTCGGGGTGCCATACAGCTGTCCGGTTCCCGCAAACTCCGTCCACTCGACGAAGCCCCCCGCCGCGATGCGGTGCTGGAAGGTTTTCCGATCAACGAACTCGTAGGCGTCCGGCGGCTCACCCGGACGCCGGGCCCTCGTCGTCCACGACTTCGACAGCCACAGGTCCGGTTCGAGTTGGAGGAGCCGGGACACCACCGTGCCTTTGCCGACCCCACCGGCACCGGAGATGATGACGATCACAGATCGCGGCCTGCTCTCGAAGACGCCGGGGTCGTCCGGGCTGGACTCAGGCGTTGAGTCTCTCGAACAGTTTCTTTCGTTGCTGTTCGCCCAGGCCGTGGAGTCGCCGGGTCTCGCTGATCCCGACTTCGTCCATCAATCGCCGGGCCTTGACTTTTCCCAGTCCCGGCAGGGACTCGAGGACGGAGAGGACTTTCATTTTGCCGACCACCTCGTCGGAGTCCGCCTGGCGGAGTAGGTCGCTCAGGGAGATCGATCCCATCTTGAGTTTCTCTTTGAGCTCGGCCCGCAGACGGCGGGCCACGGCGGCTTTCTCCAAGGCGGCCTGACGTTGATCGGCTGACAGCGCAGGCGGCAGCGGCATGACGCGCACCATAGCGCGGCGGCGGCAGCGGCGCCGCCAAAGCCCGGCAGCCCACCCGCTCAGGTCATTTGATCGACGCGGCCAGGGCCGCCGCCGCGGCCTCCCGATCCGGGGCGGCCGTGACCGCCCGCCCCACCACCAGCATGTCGGCACCGGCAGCAATCGCTTCGGTCGGGGTGGCGGCGCGCCGCTGGTCGTGCGTCGGCGTCCCGGCGGGACGGACGCCCGGAACGACCGCCATCATCCGTGGCGCCAGTTCCTTGATCTCGCGCACGTCGCCTGCCGCGCACACCACCCCGGCACAGCGAGCCTCGACGGCGAAGGCCAGCCGCCTGGCCAGAATGTGCGGGGGCGCGCCCGTATCGCTGGTCAGGATGGTCACGGCCAGCGCCGAGGGGGGTTCGAGCCCGGCCCGCTCGGCGCCCTCGGCCAGTCCTTCGACGCCCGCCCGCAGGACGTCCGGCCCCACGAAGGCGTGGAGGGTCAGATACGAGACCCCGAGGGCACCGAGGACCCGGGCGGCCCGGTTGACGGTGGTGGGAATGTCAGCCATCTTGAGATCGGCGAAGACGTCATAGCCGTCGTCGATGAGGGATTGGACGACCCGCGGCCCGGCCGCGCTGTACAACTCGAGTCCCACCTTGGCCACGCCGAACCAGGGGCGGAGCTGACGGGCCAGGCGGGCGGCGGCGACGGCGTCGTCGACGTCGAGGGCCAGCGCCAGGCGATTGCGCACGGACGACGGTACGGGCTGGGTGAGGGTCATCGCGCTCGTCCTCTCAAGTCCTCGATGGTCGATATTCCGTGCTCGGCGCACCAGGCCGCCAATTCGCCGAGAACGCGCGTCGGCGCCCGCGGATCCGCGAAGGTCGCGGTGCCGACCTGGACGGCGTTGGCACCAGCCGCGAGCAGCTCGGCCGCCGCGGCCCCGGTGCCCACCCCGCCGACGCCCACGATCGGGATGCCGGGCAGGGCGGCCCGGCATTCGTACACCGCTCGCACCGCGATCGGGTGGATCGCCGGTCCAGACAGGCCGCCACCGCCGCCGCCCAGGAGGGGCCGGCCAGTGGTCGGGTCGAGGGCCAGCCCCATGACCGTGTTGATCACGGTGATGGCGTCCGCTCCCGCGGCGACGGCGGTGGTCGCCAGGCCCGGGAGATCGGTCACGTTGGGGCTGAGCTTCACCCACAGCGGCAGGGACCCGCCCAGCCCCCGGGACGCGGCGGCGACCGCCTGGCGCACTCCGTCATGGCTGTGGGCGAACATCTGCCGCCGGTCTTCGATGTTGGGGCAGGAAATGTTGGCCTCGACCGCGACGACGGCGTCGATCGGACCCCCGCGGCCCGCCCGGTCCCGGGCCTCTCGCAGGATGCGGGCCGCCGCGGTGTACTGCTCGGTGGTGAAGCCCCAGATGCTGACGACCACCGTGGCATCCGTCGCGGCCAGAGGCGGGAGCTCCTCGGCCAGCCACGCCGCCATCCCCGGGTTCTGCAGGCCGACGCTGTTGAGCAGGCCTCCCTCGACCGGGTGGAGGCGCGGGGGCGGATTGCCGGCCCAGGGTTCGGCCGAGACCGACTTGACCACCACCGCGCCGAGCGACGACAGGTCCACGAAGGCGGCCAGTTCGGCGCCGTGGCCGGATGTCCCCGAGGCGGTCATGATCGGGTTGGCCAGCGCGACCTCACCCACCCGGGTGCGCAGATCCAGGGCTGGCTCGGGCCGTTCCTGGTGCCGCCGGCGGGTGACGATCCCCGTCATCTCAGGTGATCCCGGTCACGTAAGGGGCAACTGGTCCGACTCGTGATACTCCTGCAGGCTGCGCACCTCCAGGGGGCTGACCGCCCGGTCGGCGATCCCCGCCGCCGCGGCTCGAGCGGCCGCGACCGTGGTGAGGCACGCCACCCGGTGCTGGTTGGCCGCCCGCCGGATATACGCCCCGTCGGCGCGCGGTCCCCGGCCGCGGGGGGTGTTGACCACCAGGTCGACTTTTCCGTCGCGGATCAGCGCCACCGCGTCGACCCCATCCGCCTCCTCCGGCGGGCCCTCGCCCCCCGTCAAACCGGACGGGGCCGTGGCCGCAGTCGGATCGGATGCCACCGCCCGCCCGGCCTCCCCTCCGTCACTCTCGGCGGCGCTGACTTTGGCCACCCGGGTGTCGACCGGCACTCCTTCGGCTTCGAAATAGGCGGCCGTCCCGGAGGTGGCCGCCACACGGAAGCCCAGTTGCACGAACCGCCGGGCGACGGCCACCCCGGCGGCCTTGTCGCGGTCGGCGAGGGAGAAGAAGACCGTCCCTCCGACCGGCAACTCGTCCCCGGCCGCGGCCTGGCTCTTGGCGAAGGCCAGCCCGAACCGGCTGTCGATTCCCATGACCTCGCCCGTGGAACGCATCTCGGGCCCGAGGAGCGTGTCGGCATCGGGGAACCGGGAGAAGGGCAGCACCGCCTCCTTGACGCTCACGTGACCGCCGGTCACCGGCGGCACCAGGAGTCCTTCGCGGCGCAGTTCGGCGAGCGACGCACCGGCCATCACCCGCGCCGCGACCTTCGCCAGCGGCACTCCTGTGGCTTTGGAGACGAACGGGACGGTCCGGCTGGCCCGAGGGTTGGCCTCGATCACAAACACCTGCGTCCCGCCGCCGGCCGGCCCGCCCAGCTGCTTCACCGCGAACTGGACGTTGAGGGGGCCGATCACCTCGAGCGCAGCGGCGATCTCGCCCGTGTAGTGCTCGATGACCCTGACCGTCGCCGGGTCGAGGGTGGGCGGCGGGATCACGCAGGCGCTGTCGCCCGAATGAACGCCGGCCTCTTCCACGTGCTCCATCACCGCGCCGATCACGACTTCCCCGGTCTCATCCCGCACCGCGTCCACGTCGACCTCGATGGCGTCCTCCAGGAACCGGTCCACCAGCACCGGACGCTCCGCCGACAGGCCCCCCTCCCGACCCAGCGAACCGTATCCGGCCAGCTCGGCCATGGCCCGCCGGAGGTCGTCCTCGCTGTAGACGATCTCCATGGCCCGACCGCCGAGCACGTAGCTCGGGCGCACCAGGGCGGGGTAGCCGACCCGGGCGACAATGGCCCGGGCCTCCTCGAAGCTGGTCGCGGTACCGCCTGCGGGCTGGGGGATCTCCAGCCGGCCGCAGAGGGCGTTCCAGCGCTCCCGGTCCTCGGCCAGGTCGATCGACTCGGGCGAGGTCCCGAGCACCAGTTCCGGCGGCAGGGCGCCGGCGAGCTTCAACGGGGTCTGGCCTCCAAGGGAAACAATCACACCCGCGACGATTCCGGTCCTCGACTCGACGTCGATGACGTTGTTGACGTCCTCCCACGTGACCGGCTCGAAATACAGGCGGTCGCTCGTGTCGTAGTCGGTGGACACGGTCTCGGGGTTGCAGTTGACCATGACCGTCTCGTAGCCGGCGTCATGCAGGGCGAAACTGGCCTGCACACAGCAGTAATCGAACTCCACGCCCTGGCCGATCCGATTAGGCCCGGATCCGATGATGATGATCTTGGGCCGTCCGCTCGGCGCCACCTCGTCGTCGTCCTCGTAGGTGGAGTAGTGGTACGGCGTGTTGGCTTCGAATTCCGCCGCGGAGGTGTCGACCGTCTTCATAGTCGCCCGGACCCCCGCCGCCAGACGGGCCTGCCGGACGGTGGGCTCGTCGACCGACCAGAGCCAGGCCAGCTGGGCGTCCGAGAAGCCGGTCCGCTTGGCCCGCTTCCAGTCCGAACGGTGCAGCGAGCCGGGGCCGTCGAAGCGGACCAGTTGGGCCCGCTCGTCGACGATCAGCTCGATCTGGTCGAGGAACCAGGGATCCACACCGGTCGCCTCGTAGAGCCGCTCGATGGAAATGCCCCGCCGGATGGCCGCCTCGAGGTGAAAGGGGCGGTCAGGCGTGGCAATCGCCGATCGCCGGACCAACTCGTCGTCCTCCCACGCCGTCGTAAATAGCCTCGGCCGGATCGCAGTTGAGGCCCAGCCGGCCCCGTTCGAGCGACCGGAGCCCTTTCTGCAGCGACTCCCGGAAGGTACGACCGATCGCCATGGCCTCCCCGACGGACTGCATCCGGGTGCCGAGCACTTCAGGGACCCCGGGAAATTTCTCGAAGGCCCAGCGTGGGATTTTGGTCACCACGTAATCGATGGTGGGTTCGAAGCAGGCCGGCGTCTGGCCGGTGATGTCGTTCTGGATCTCGTCGAGGGTGTAGCCGACCGCCAGGCGGGCCGCGATCTTGGCGATGGGAAAGCCGGTCGCCTTCGAAGCCAGGGCGCTGGACCGACTGACCCGGGGGTTCATCTCGATGACCACCTGGTCCCCGCTCACCGGGTCTACGGCAAACTGAATGTTCGACCCGCCCGTCTCCACCCCGATGCGCCGAATGCAGGCGAAGGCGGCATCCCGCATGCGCTGATACTCGTGGTCGGACAGCGTCTGAGCCGGGGCCACCGTGATGGAGTCGCCGGTGTGGACGCCCATGGGATCGAAGTTCTCGATGCTGCAGATGACGACGCAGTTGTCCGCCCGGTCGCGCATCACTTCGAGCTCGTACTCCTTCCATCCCGCGATCGACCTTTCGATCAGGATCTCGGAGATGGGGCTGGCCGCCAGCCCGGCCGCGGCGATGCGGGTCAGACCTTCATCGTCGAAGGCGACACCGGTGCCCGCCCCCCCGAGGATGTAGGAGGGCCGGACGATGAGCGGATACCCGATGCCCTCGGCCACCTCGAGGGCGTCGTCGAGGGTGTAGGCGAACCCGGACTCCGGGACGGCCAGGCCGATGTCGGTCATGGCTTCCTTGAACTGCTCGCGGTCTTCGGCGGTGGCGATGGCGGTGGCGCTGGCGCCGATCATCTCCACCCCCAGGCGATCAAACGTGCCCCGCCCGTGCAGGGCCATGGCCAGGTTGAGGGCGGTCTGGCCGCCGAGGGTCGGCAGCACCGCGTCAGGGCGCTCCCGCTCGATGATCGCCTCCAGGACGTCGGCGGTCAGCGGTTCGATATAGGTCCGGTGGGCGAAGGCCGGGTCGGTCATGATGGTCGCCGGATTGGAGTTGGCCAGGATGACCCGGTAGCCCTCCTCCAACAGCACCCGGCAGGCCTGGGTGCCCGAGTAGTCGAACTCGCACGCCTGGCCGATGACGATGGGGCCGCTGCCGATCACCAGGATGCTGTGGAGGTCGTCGCGTCGGGGCACCGGTCGCTCAGGCCCCTTTCGCCATCAGGATCCGAAACTCCTCGAAGAGGTAGCTGGCGTCGTGGGGGCCCGGGCCGGCCTCCGGGTGGTACTGGACGCCGAAGGCCGGCACGTCGCGACACGACAGCCCTTCGATGACACCGTCGTTGAGATTGACGTGGGTGATCTCGGCGTCAGCGACGGTGCCGGCCGCGACCGCGTAGTTGTGGTTCTGGCTGGTGATCTCGACCGCGCCGTTCGATATCCGGCGCACCGGGTGGTTGCCGCCGTGGTGGCCGAACGGCAGCTTATGGGTTTGGCCTCCGAGCGCGGCCGCCAGCAGCTGATGGCCCAGGCAGATCCCGAACACCGGCACCTCGCCGAGCAGCTCCCGGATGGCGCCCGTGGCGTAGTCAACCGCGGCGGGGTCACCCGGGCCGTTGGAGAGGAAGACGCCGTCGGGATGTTCGGCCAGCACCGCCGCGGCGGGGGTCGACGCCGGGACCACGGTGACGGTGGCCAGACGCCCGAGGTGCCGCAAGATGGTCCGTTTGATCCCGAAGTCGTAGGCCACCACCCGCAGCGGACCGTCGCCAATGGTGTAGGCCTCGGGGGTGGTCACCGCCGCGGCCAGGTCCACGCCATCGGTGCCCGAGGCCGACCGGGCGGCCGTCGCGATGGCCGATTCGGGGAGGGCGGCCGGGCCGGTCACCGGGCCGAACGCCCCCGGCATGGCGCCGGCGTCGCGAAGGTGCCGGGTCAGTCGCCGGGTGTCGATCCCCTCGAGCCCGGGCAGCCGCTGCTCGACCAGAAAGTCGCCGAGGCTCTGCTGCGACCGCCAGCTGCTCGGCCGGGGGGCCAGCTCACGGGCGATAAGACCGCGGCAGAACGCCCGCCGGCTCTCGTTGTCGGCGGCGGTGATCCCGTAGTTGCCGATGTGCGGATAGGTAAAACAGACGATCTGGCCGGCGTAGGACGGGTCGGTCAACACCTCCTGGTAGCCGGTGAGGGTGGTGTTGAACACCACCTCGCCGACCGCGGGCGCCGGTCGCAGGGGGTCCCACCACCCGGCCGCCTCACCTTCGAAGGTGGTGCCGTCGGCGAGCACCAGCAGGGCCTCTTGCGGCCGGCGCTCATGGTCGGCTCCGCTCATCGCCGCGCCCCTGCCCTGGTGGTCAACCGGTCGGCTCCGGGCATCGCGGCGCGGCTGTGCTCCCGGTCGGCACTCATCGCTGGGCCTCGCCGTCGATGACCACCGGTTCACCGCGGAGGATGGTGTGCCGGGCCCGGCCCACCAGCGGTCGCCCGGCGTAGGGGGTGTTGCGACTCCGGCTGGCCATGGCGGCCGGATCGACCACCCACTTGGCCGCCGGGTCGATGACGACGAGGTTGGCGGGGACACCGACCGCGACCGGACCGCCATGCTCGCCGGACAGCCCGGCGATGGCGGCCGGTTGCCAGGACAGCAGGGCCAGGATCCGCTCCAGAGGGAGGTCCAGCTCGGTCAGCGCCAGGCCCAGAGCCGTCTCCAGTCCGAGCATCCCGGGCGGGGCCTGGTCGAACGGCAGCTCCTTGGCTTCCTGGGTGTGGGGGGCATGATCGGTGGCGATGGCATCCACGATCCCCTCGGCCACGGCGGCCTTGACCGCGGCGACGTCGGCGCCGGCCCGCAGCGGCGGGTTGACCTTGAAGACCGGGTCATAGGAGGCGACCTCGGCGTCGGTCAGGGTGAAATGGTGGGGCGCCACCTCGGCTGTCACCACCAGTCCCGATGCCTTGGCGCCGCGGATCATCGCCATCGACCCGGCGCTGGAGAGGTGCAGGAAGTGGAGCGCTGCCCCGGTGAGGCGGGCCAGGGCCAGGTCTCGCATGACCATGAGCTCTTCCGCCTCCGCCGGTTGGCCCGGGATGCCGAGGCGGCTCGACCATTCACCCTCGTGCATCTGGCCCCCGCCGGCGAGGGAGGCATCCTCGCAGTGCTGAGCCAGGACGACCCCGAGGCCCGTGGCGTACTCCATCGCCCGCCGCATCAGCCGGGCGTCCTGGACGCCGGTCCCGTCGTCGGTGAAGATCCGCACCCCGAGACCCGCCATCTCCGCCATGGGGGCGAGCTGGCGCCCCTGGCGGCCGACGGTAATCGCCCCGGCCGGCCGCACGTCGCAGCACGAGTCCGCGGCCAGATCCAGCACCTCGCGAACCACCGCGGCGCTGTCGATGGCCGGCTCGGTGTTCGGCATGGCCACGACTGCGGTGTAGCCACCGAGGGCCGCGGCCCGCCCGCCGGTCTCGACCGTCTCGGCTTCCTCGCGGCCGGGCTGACGCAGGTGGGCGTGCAGATCGACCAGCCCGGGACCGACGACGCAGCCGGAGGCGTCGAGCACCACCGTGCCCGCCGGGACGGCGCCGATCTTCGACCCCACGGACGCGATCATCCCGTCCTGGATCAGCACGTCGGCGTGGCGCCGGCCGGTGGCGTCAACCACGGCCCCACCCCGGATCACCACCGCGCCCCGATTACGCGGCGACAAGATCCACCCCTGACCCGAGCAGCAGGAAGAGCACGGCCATCCGCACCGCCACCCCGTTGGCGACCTGGTGGGTGATGACCGAGTCGGGGTGGTCGGCGACCTCGGCCGCCACCTCGACCCCGCGGTTGACCGGACCGGGGTGCATGATGAGGGCGCCACCCGGGAGCAGGCGAGCCCGACGCTGGGTCAGCCCGTAGGTGGCCGTGTACTCGCGTAGCGAGGGCAGCAAGGCCTCCTGCATCCGCTCGTGCTGGAGACGCAGGAGGTAGACCACGTCCAGCTTCGGCAGGACGGCGTCCATGTCATGCGAAACGTCGACCGGCCAACCGGCGAGCGACGGCGGCAGCAGCGTCGGCGGAGCGACCAGGGTGACCTGAGCCCCGAGACTCGCAAAAGCCTGCACGTCCGACCGGGCGACCCGGCTGTGGCGAATATCGCCGACGATGGCGATGTGAAGTCCATCGAGAGCCGCCTGGCCGGGACCGGGTCGGGCCGCCCCGCGCAACTCCCGCTCCCGCCGGATGGTGTAGCAATCGAGCAAGGCCTGGGTCGGGTGCTCGTGCCACCCGTCACCGGCGTTGATCACCGACGCCCCGTGCACCCACCGGGCCACCTGCCACGGCACCCCCGACCCGGAGTGCCGCACGACCACCGCGTCGATGCCCATGGCTTCGATGGTTTCGATGGTGTCGCGAAGGGATTCGCCCTTGTTGACCGACGAACTGCCGGCCGAGAAGGTCATGACCTCGGCGGAAAGGCGCCGGGCCGCCGTCTCGAAGCTGAGCCGGGTCCGGGTCGAGTCCTCGAAGAACAACGACACCACCGTCTTGCCGCGCAGCGCCGGCACCCTCGGTATGGCCCGGGAGCTCACCTCGACGAAGCTGTCGGTGAGATGCAGGATCTCCTCGATCCCGTCGGCCCCGAGGTCGCTGACCGAAAGCAGATGCCGGGTCATTTCGGCCTCATATCGCCGATCACCACGCCCGCCTCGCTCACGTCCACCATCTCGTCCCGCCGGGTCGGCAGGTTGCGGCCCACGTAGTCGGGCCGGATCGGCAGCTCCCGGTGGCCCCGGTCAACCATCACGGCGAGCTGCACGGCTCGAGCCCGGCCGTAATCGCCGAGCGCGCCCAATGCCGCCCGGATGGTGCGCCCGGTGAACAACACGTCGTCCACCAGCACCACCGTCCGGCCGCTCAGATCGACCGGAATGTCGGTCGCGGCCTCGGGCAGGACGGGCCGGAGCCCGTAGTCGTCGCGATAGAACGCCACGTCGAGGGTGCCCACCACCACCTCGTGGCCGGTCACCTCGCCGACGACCCGCGCCAGGCGCGAGGCGATCCATATCCCGCCGGTTTGCAGGCCGACCAGGACCAGGTCAGCCTCTGACCGGTTTCGTTCGATGATCTCGTGGGCCATCCGCCACGTCGCCCGCCGGACCTCCTCGGCGTCCATCACCCAGGTCCGGGCAACAAAAACGCCCCCATAGGGGGGCGCCAGAGCACGCTCACGTTCGGCCAATCCAACCTCCTAGCGCCGTTCCGGCCTCACGGGACCGGCTTCACGGGCCAGAAGTCAAGGGTAGCGGACCGGGACCCCTTACCGTGACGACGGACCCAGGAGCGCTCGGCCGGGTCTTTACTGTCGCGAACTGTGCCCTGGGCCGGGTCCCTCGGGCTTCACTGGCGCGATCGGTGCCCGGCTGAAGCGTGGGGCGCGCCAGTAAAGGCTGGCGACCTCCTGGTCGGGACCCAAATTGCGCCAGGCTCTCCGGTCGCGGTTCACCGGTCGCAGCCGCCTGCCCGTCCGCCGCCGACTACCCGCTCTCCGGCCGCACCTCACCCACCGGACCGGGCCGGCCCCCGCCGCCGCCTCGCGGGGGTCCCGGAATCCACGCCGCTACGGGCGAACCACGCCCGCAATGGTGGCCAGGACGCCATTTACAAAGCGGCCGGAATCCTCGGTCGAGTACTGGGTCGCCAGCTCTACCGCCTCGGAGATTACGGCGCCGGTCGGCACGTCCGGGCGGGCCATCAGCTCATAGGTGGCCATCCGGAGCAAGGCCCGGTCGACAACCGGCATCCGATCGATCGTCCAGTCGATGGCGTGGGTGGTGATCAGATCGTCGATGCGGGCCTGTTCCTTCTGGATGCCGCCGATCAGGTCGGTCACGAAGGGGTCGGGGGGCACCGGCAGTTCGTCCAGGACGGCCGCCGGTGCAACCTGCTTCGATTCCGCTTCGTACAGCAGGCCCAAAGCCCGCTCCCGGGCCTCGCGGCGCGTGGACGGCAGCACCCGAACGAGGGAGCTCAGCTACCGGCGCGGGTCAGGTACTCCCCGGTCCGGGTGTCGACTTTGACCCTGTCGCCCGTATTGACGAAAAGCGGAACCTGGACCGAGAACCCGGTCTCGAGAGTGGCCGGCTTGCGCGCCCCGGATACCCGGTCACCCTGCACACCCGGCTCCGTCTCGGTCACGGTCAACTCCACCGCGGCCGGCAGGTCGACGCCGACGATCTCCGCGGCGTACATCTGCAGCACGACCGAGTCGCCCTCCTTGAGGTAACGAGCCGACGTGCCGAGGCTCACGACCGGAGCGTGAAGCTGCTCGTAGTCGGTGTTGTCCATGAACACATAGGCGTCGCCATCGACGTACAGGAACTGCATCTCCCGCTTGTCGATCAAGGCCTGATCGAGCTTCTCGTCGGCCCGGTAGGTCCGCTCGATCACCGCGCCGGTGCGCACGTTCTTGAGCTTGGTGCGCACGAAGGCGCCGCCTTTCCCCGGCTTGACGTGCTGGAACTCGACCACGGCGAACAGCCCCTCCGGCAGGTTGAGGGACATCCCGTTCTTGAGATCGTTGGTGGAAACGGCTGGCATCTACGGCAGGTCCTTTGGTGTGCGGGTGAGCGGCCGGCAGCCATCGTCGGTCACCACCACGGTGTCCTCGATCCGGACGCCGCCCCGACCGGGCAGGTACACGCCGGGCTCAACGGTGACCACGTGGCCTACCTCGAGTGTATCGACGGACGTGGCGCTCACCCACGGGCCTTCGTGAATGTCGAGCCCGACTCCGTGGCCGGTCCCGTGCACGAACAGGTCCGCCCATCCGGCATCGGCGATGACGTCCCGACAGGCCTGGTCCACCGCCGCACACCTCACGCCCGGCCCGACTGCCGCCACGCCGGCGGCCTGGCTGGCCAGGACCACGTCGACCACCCGGCGGAGGTCCGGGTCCTCGATCCGGCCGGCCCAGACCGTTCGGGTCATGTCCGAGCAGTACCCCTCCACCCGGGCCCCGAAGTCCAGCACCACCGGCTCCCCGGCTTGCATCACCCGCGACGAGGGGCGGTGGTGGGGCATGGCCGCATTGGGACCGCTGGCGACGATGGTCTCGAACGACGGCCCGCTCGCTCCTAGCCGCCGCATCTCGAAATCCAGGCTCCGACCGAACGCCTCCTCGGTCAGACCGCGGCCGACCTCAGGGCGGAGGCGGCCGAGGGCGTCGTCGGCGATTCGGGCCGCCTCCGCCAGGCGATCCACTTCACCCGGGTCCTTGACCCGGCGCAGCCCCTCGACGACTCCGACGGTTGGCAGCAGTTCCACATCCGGCAGCCAGTCGTGGGCGATCGAGCGCTGCTGCTGCCAGCTCACATGGGCGGCTTCGAGGCCCATCTGCCCGACGCCGGAGTCTGTCACGATCTCCCGGACCCGGCGCACCTGGTCCGGCGCGTTGGCCACCGCCACCCGGACGTCGACTCCCGCGGCTTGGAGCTGTTCGCCGGCCTGATGGCCGTACCGGCCGTCGGTCACCAGGACCACGGCACCCGGCACCACCAGGAGGTGGCCCGCCGATCCGGTGAACCCGGTCAGGTACCGGATGTTGGTGAGGCTGGTGACCAGCAGGGCGTCGGGCGGTTCGTCGAGGGCCGCCAGGGCGACCCGCAGACGATGGAGACGGGCCCCGACTTCCATGGCGGCTGGCACGAGGACCGAGCGTACTCCCGACCCCTGGCGACACCGGAAGGATCCGACCGCGGCCGCCTGGTCCCGGCGGCCGCGCCGGCCCCTCAGCCCTCCGCCGGTGCGACCGATCCGAGCAGATGCGCCACCGCTTCCATGGCCAAGCGGTAGCCGGCGCCCCCGAAACCGCTGATGACCCCGGTGGCTACGGGCGTGATCACCGACGTGGCCCGCCACGGCTCCCGGGCGCCCGGATTGGAGAGGTGCAACTCCACGACCGGTCCCCCGAAGGCGGCCAGGGCGTCGTGCAACGACCAAGCGTAATGCGTCAGGGCGCCGGCGTTGATGACGATCGCGGCCGCCCGGCCCCGGGCCCGGTGTACGGCCTCGACCAGGTCGCCCTCGTGATTGGACTGGTGGTGTTCGACCACGAGGCCGTGCCGTCCGGCTTCGGTGACGGCGGTGGCGACGTGATCGTCCAGGGTGGCGGTTCCGTAGACATCGGGTTCTCGCTCGCCGAGGAGATTGAGGTTGGGCCCGGAGAGCAGGAGGACCAGCGACCCGGGTCCGGTCACGGCCCGAGCTGCGCCAGGACGGCCCGGACGGCCGGTTCGGGGACGCCGGCCACCACCGCCAGACCGGTCGGCCCATCCAGGACGAAGGTCAGGGCGCCGGCGGTCGACTTCTTGTCCCGGCCCATGACGGTGATGAGCTGATCGGCGTCGACGGCCGGTGGCAGCAGGGTGGGCAGGTCGTAGGCGGCGACCAGTTGTTGGTGCTCGGTGACGCGATCGCCGTCGATCCGCCCCAGCCGGTGAGCCAGATGGGCGGCGAACACCAGCCCGATACCGACCGCCTCGCCGTGGCGAAGGTCGTAATGGCCGACGGTTTCGAGGGCGTGGGCCAGGGTGTGCCCGTAGTTGAGCAAGGCCCGCCCACCGGACTCGCGCTCGTCGGCGGAGACCACTTCAGCCTTGCAGGCCACGCAGGCCGCCACCGCGTCCTCCAGGGACAGGTCCCGGAGGCGCTCCACGCCGAGGAAGGCGTACTTGGCCATCTCGCCACAGCCGCTTCGGTACTCCCGGGCGGGCAGGCTCCCGAGGGTCTCGGTGTCGCACAGGACGGCGGCGGGCTGCCAGAAGGCGCCGACCAGGTTCTTGCCCTCGGGCAGGTTCACGCCGGTCTTGCCGCCGATGGCGGCGTCGACCTGGCCCAGCAGGGTGGTGGGGACGTGCACGACCGGGACACCACGGTGGTAGATGGCCGCCGCGAAGCCGGCCACGTCGGTGACCACGCCGCCGCCGAGCGCCACGATCACGTCGGTCCGGGTCAGCCCCCACCGGGCGAAGTCGCGGCAGAGCGCTTCCACGGTCTCGAGGTCTTTGGCTCGTTCGCCGTCCTGGAGAAAAAAGGACTGTTGCTCGACCCCCGCATCCACCTCCCAGGGAATCTTCTGCTGGGTCACGATGGCGGCCCGGTGGGCTCCGACCGGGAGCACCTCGATCAGGCGGTGGCGGGCTCCATGTCCCACCAGGACCGGGTAGGAGCGCTCACCGAGGTCGATCCGCTGTTCATGCATCGGTCCGCTCCGGGGGCCAACGGTCGTGAACGGCAGCCACGATCCGGTCGACCACCTGCGGCGGCGCCATCCGGTCGACGTCGAAGGTCAGGTCGGCCAGCTCGGTGTAGATCGGCGCCCGGGCCGCAGAAAGGCGCCGGATGGCCGCGGCTGGTTCTCCTTCCAAAAGGGGCCGGCCGACGCCGTCACCGACCCGGGCGGCCAGACTGGCAACGTCGGCGCGCAGCCAGACCACCAGGCCGGCCTGGCGGATCCGGCTCTGGTTTCCGGCATCGAGGACCGCCCCGCCGGCGACGCCGATCACGACCGGCCCGTCGGAGGTGGTGGCCGCTGCCAGCACCCGGCTCTCCTCGGCCCGAAAGGCGGCTTCGCCGTCCGCCTTCCAGATCTCGGGGATGGTGCGGCCGGTCAGGCGGATGACTTCGTCGTCGCTGTCGAGGAACGGCCACCCCAGCCGGGCGGCCAGCAGGTGGCCCGTCGTCGACTTACCGGCGCCCATCATTCCGATGAGCAGCACTCGGGAGGGACGGGAGGGAGCAGTCACCGGGACCCCCCTGTCATGGAGAGCGGAGGGCGAGCAGGTAGGCCTGGTGGTTGCGCCGCACCTCGTCCATGGAGTCGCCCCCGAACTTACGGAGGGCTTCCCCGGCGATCACCAGCGCCATCATGGTCTCCGCCACCACCCCCATGGCCGGCACGGCGGTGACGTCGGTCCGCTCCTTGAACGACAGAGTCGTCTCCTTGGTCACCACGTCCACGGTCCTGAGGACCGGACGGTTGAGGGTGGCGAGCGGCTTCATGGCCACCCGGGCGACGACGGGCTGGCCGTTGGAGATCCCGCCCTCGATACCGCCCATCCAGTTGGTCTCCCGTCCGTAGCTGGCCGTGGTCCCATCCCACGTGATGGCGTCGTGGGCGTCGGAGCCTCGCCGCCCGGCGACGTCCTGGGCATCGCCGATCTCCACCCCTTTGACGGCCTGGATGCTCATCAGGGCCTGAGCCAGCAGGCCCTCCAGCCGGCGGTCCCAGTGGACGTGGCTGCCCAGTCCGACCGGGATGCCGTAGCCAATGACTTCGGCCACGCCGCCCAGGGAATCGCCCACCTTCGCCGCAGCCTTGACCTCGGCCACCATGGCGGCCTCGGCCTCGGGATCGAAGCAGCGCACCTGCGACTCGTCGACGCGGGCGAGGTCCGCGACCGTGGGCCGGCTCGTCGACTTGGCGACCACCGGGCCCATCTGGACGATGTGGCTGACGATGCCGATGCCGAGCTCGGCCAGGAATGCCTTGCCGACCGCACCGGCCGCCACGCGGGCTGCCGTCTCCCGGGCGGAGGCTCGCTCGAGGACGTCCCGGGCGTCGCCGAAACCGTACTTCTGCATCCCGGGGAGGTCGGCGTGACCGGGCCGGGGCTGGGTGAGCGGCTTCTCGGTCGCGCCGGGCGCGGGCGACATCTCCTGCTCCCACTTCGGCCATTCGGTATTGGCGATCTCGATCGCAATCGGCGAGCCGAGGGTGCGGCCGTGGCGAACCCCGCCGATCAGGGTGAGCCGATCCTCCTCGAAGCGCATCCTGGGGCCGCGGCCGAATCCCAGTCGTCGGCGCGCCAGCTCGACCTGGACCTGCTCCGCCGTGATGGGCAGGCCCGCGGGCAGACCTTCGAGGATCACGACGAGGCCCTGCCCATGGGACTCACCGGCGGTCAAGAAGCGCAGCACAGGGGAATCCTAATGGTCGCCCCGTCAGAGCCCCGGCCCGGGCCGCCTCCTGCGCTAGCCGCCCGGCAGCGTGCTGGTGGTGGTGCTCGTGCTCGACGTGGTGGTGCTCGCCGTCGTCGGCGAGGTGGTGCTGGTGGAAGTGGAGGTCGTCGTCGGGGGCGCCGCCGTGGTCGGCGGGGCCGTGCTCGGGCTGGTCGTCGGCGGTGCCGTGGTGGTCGGCGCCGGCGTGGTGGGCGGTCCCGGGTAGACGGTGAGCGGGGTGGACGAACCCGGCTTCGGCGTCCAGCCGGCCGGAGGCTTCCCCTGCGATGGCACCGGGCCAGGCGTGGCGATGACCTCGGCGGCGGCGGGATGGGTCAGATTCGGAGGCTGGTGCAACGGCACCGGCGTCCCGGTGGCGTGAACCCTCCCGAACCCGGCCAGGTCCGACCACCAGATCGGGCTCACCTGCACCACGGTGCCGGTGTGCGGGGCGTTGATCATCAGACCGTCGCCGATATAGATGCCCACGTGGTGGATGTCCGTCGTTCCGTAGAACACCAGGTCGCCGGGCAGCAGCTGTGACAGGGGGATGGGGATGGTCCAGGCGTACTGGGCTCCGGCCACCCGGGGAATGTTGACTCCGGCCTGTCGCCACACGAACTGCGTCAATCCGGAGCAGTCGAACGAGTTCGGTCCGGTGGCGCCCCAGACGTACGGCTTCCCCAGCTCGGCGAAGGCCCACTTCAACGCCACCGTCGTGGTGGGCAGTGGTGCCGCGATGCCGCCCTTGGGCGTGAACTGCAGGGAGGTGGACGAGAGCAGCTCGGCGCCCGCCTGCGAGGCCAGGGCCGCGTGATCGACCGCGACCTGGTTCGCCAGGGCCGCCGTGGCGGCCGACATGGAGCTGAGGGCGGCGACCAGGCGGGCTTCCTCGGCCTTCTCCGCCGCCACCTCCGCGGCCGCAGCTGCGGTCGCCCGATCCGCGGCCGCCGCCGCCTTCTGGGCTTCGGCCAGGGCCTGCTCCTCGTTCCTGGCGTCGAGGCCCCGCGTGGCCAGGATGCCGTTGGGCGTGATCGCCGTGTCGGCGTAGTCCATGGCGTAGGCGAGCGCGTTCCCGGCGTCGGGGTTGATGGTGACGATCCTCGGCCCGTTGACGTAAAGGGACAGAACGGCTTGTTTCACGGCCTGGTCGAGGCTGGTGTAAGCGGCGTCGGCCTTGCGGGCCCGGGCGAAGAGCGTGGCGGCTCGCTGCTCGGCCCGGGTGGCGACCTGACGCAGCTGGCGCACGGTGACGGCTTCCTCGTCGAGTTTCTGCTGGGTGAGAGCGATGGCCGCCTGGACCCCGCTGGTATCGACCCCGACCGCATCCAGGGCGACCGCCTGGCCGAGCAGGGCGGCGACGGACTGTCCGGCGCTGACGGACCGCGAGACCGTGGGCAGGGGCGGCGTCGTCGTGGTGCTGGTCGCCTTTCCGGCCGCTCTGGTAGCGGTCGTGGTCGTAGTCGTCGCGCCGGCCGGCCTGGTCGTGGTGGTGGTCGCCCCGCCGGCTGGAATCGTCGTGGTCGTCGTCGTCCCGCCGGTGACCGGCGTGGCGGCAGCCACGCCCTGGGGCGCGACCACGAGCAGGACCATGGCTACCGAGGACACCATGATCACGGCCTGCCGCCAGCCGTCTTGCCGCCCCCGCCACATCGAGGGAGAGCTTTACACAGCCCCGGCGCTTTGCGATCGCGCTTTGGCCGTTAGGCCACGCGGACCGCGGCCACCAGCTTGGTCAGCGAGTCCTTGGCGTCGCCGAAGAGGAGCACGGTGCGCGGGTCGTACAGCAGGGCGTTGTCCACTCCCGAGAAGCCCGGCCGCATGCTGCGCTTCATGAACACCACATGGGTGGCCTGGTCGGCGTTGAGGATCGGCATCCCGAACAGCGGGCTGGTCGAATCGTCGCGTGCCGCGGGGTTGACGACGTCGTTGGCGCCGACCACCAGGGCCACGTCCGTGGACGAGAACTTGGCGTTGGCCGCGTCCAGATCGTCCAGGCTCTCGTAGGGAACGTCCGCCTCGGCCAGCAGGACGTTCATGTGGCCGGGCATGCGCCCCGCCACCGGATGAATGGCGTAGGCGACCTCGACCCCCCGGTCCTCCAGGGATCTGGCCAGGTCGACGACGGTGTGCTGGGCCTGGGCCACGGCCAGGCCGTACCCCGGGACGATCAGCACCCGCCGCGAATAGGCGAGGAGGGTCCCGATGTCGGTGGCGTCGGCCGAGCGCACCGACGGCCCGGCCCCACCCCCGACGATCTCCGTCGAGCCGGCGCTCGGCAGACCACCGAGGATGATGTTGGGGAGCGAGCGCCCCATGGCGTCGCTCATCATCTTGGTCAAAAGGGCGCCCGAGGTGCCGACCAGGGTGCCGGCGACCAACAGGATCAGATTCTCGAGCGCGAAACCGTCGGCCGCGACCGCCAGCCCGGTCAGGGAGTTGAGCAAGGAAATGAGGACCGGCGTGTCGGCGCCCCCGACCGGTAGGCAGATGCCGGCGCCGAGGCCCAGGGCCAGCAGGCCCAGAAGGTAGAACCCGACCAGGTGAGGGTCGGCGATCGTCCACGCCCCCAGGCCGACGATGGCGATGGCCGCGGCGAGATGCAGATACTGCTGTCCCGGGAACGTGATGGGCCGGCCGGTGAGCAACTCCTGCAGCTTGGCGAAGGCGACCAGGCTGCCGGCGAAGGACGCCGCCCCGATCACCAGGCCGAAGAGCAGTTCCAGCACGTGCAAGCCGCTCGGGTGGCTCGACTGGACGTGCATGAACGTCACCATCGACACCAGGGCGGCCGCCCCACCCCCGACCCCGTTGAAGACCGCCACCAGCTGGGGCATCGCGGTCATGCGCACCAGGCGGGAGACCGGCGCCCCGATCACGGCGCCGACCACCATCCCGATCGGGATGATCCCGTAGGGACCGGCGTGCTCGTCGACCAGGGTGAGACCGACCGCCACGACCATGCCGCCGACGCCGATGAGATTGCCCATCCGGGCCCGCCTCGGCGAGCTGAGGGCCTTGAGCGCGACGATGAAGCAGATCGACGCAATCAGGTAGCCGCCTACGAGGGCATTGTTGGGAAGGGTCGAAGCAATCAATCGACCCCGCCCTCACTTTCCGGCCTGGATGTGACCTGGTCGGGTGGTCGGGGCGGGTCGGATGATCCCGGCGGGGTGCGGTCGCGCCCCTTGAACATCTCCAGCATGCGATCGGTCACCACCACTCCGCCGACGATGTTGAGGGTGGCCAGAATCACCGCCAGCAGGGCCAGGGTGATCTGCAGGGCGCCGTGCGCTTCGTTGGCGACCACCATGGCGCCGACCAGGATGATCCCGTGGATGGCGTTGCTCCCCGACATGAGGGGGGTGTGGAGGATGCTCGGAACCTTGGAGATGACTTCGAAGCCGACGAAGGCCGCCAGCACGAAGATGACCAGGATGTCGAGCGGACCGCCGGTCACTGTCCGGCCCCAGTGAGCAGCTCGCGGGTCGGGGGATGCCGGACCGCACCGCCGGCGGTGACGCAGGTGGCGTCGACGATGTCGTCGTCGAAATCGGGCTGGACCCGGCCCTCCCGCACCAGCAGACCGAGGAAGGTGCTCACGTTGCGGGCGTACACGCTGCTGGCGGTGGCGGGAACGCTGGAGGGCAGGTCGCCGGCGCCGATGACCACCACCCCGTGGTAATCGATCTCCTCGCCGTCGACCGTGAGCTCGCAGTTGCCCCCCGAGGCCGCGGCCAGATCGATCACCACCGAGCCCCGCCGCATCCGCTCGACCATGGCCGTGGTCACCAGGCGGGGTGCGGGCCGGCCGGGGACCGCTGCGGTGGTGATCACCACGTCGGACCGGGCCACGGTGTCGGAGATCAGCTGCCGTTGCCGGGCCAGGAATTCGGCCCCCTGTTCGGCGGCATAGCCGCCTTCTCCCGGTCGGGCCTCGAGCGGTAGCTCCACGAATCGGGCGCCCAGGCTCAGCACCTCCTCCGCGGCTTCGGGCCGCACGTCGTAGGCATTGACCGCGGCGCCGAGGCGCCGCACGGTGGCGATGGCCTGCAGCCCGGCCACGCCGGCCCCCATGACCAGGATCCGGGCCGGGGGGACTGTTCCGGCCGCGGTCATCATCATCGGTACCACCCGGTTGAGCCGTTCGGCGGCCAGGATGGCGGCCTGGTACCCGGCCAGACTGGCCTGCGAGCTGAGGGCGTCCATGGCCTGGGCCCGGCTGGTGCGGGGCACCAGATCAAACGAGAAGGCCTTCACGTGCCGGTCCCGCAGGACGCCGATGGCGTCCACGTTGGTTGCCGGCGGCAGGAAGCAGAGCAGGGTGGACTCGACCGGCAGGGCCTCCGCATCCTCGGCGGTCGGGGGCGACACCGCGACCACGATCTCGGCCGCGTCCAGGGCGTCCGAGCGTCGCTCCACGACGCGGACGCCCTCGACCTCGGCGTAGGCTTGGTCGTCGAAACCGGATGGTTCGCCGGCGCCGCTCTCCACCACCACCTGGATGCCGGCCGCGGTCAACCTCGGGATCTCAGCGGGGACGACCGCGACGCGGCGTTCGCCGGGTCGAACTTCGCGAATGACGGCCAGGGTGGTCACCAGCCCGTCATCCTGCCATCTCCGGGTCGACGGCAGAAAACCGGGCCTGCTGTCCGGACCAATCAGCGCGCCCCGTGGGCGAGCGCGGCGAGCGCAGCCGCCGACATGACATCGATCGGCGCCGGCCGGCCGGTCCAGATCGCCACCTGTCGCGCCGCCTGATGGATAAGGGGGCCGAGGCCGTTCGCGGTTCTTGCCCCCCTGGCCCGTCCCGCTGCGATCAGTGGAGTGGTGGCGGGGGCGTAAATGAGATCGGCGACGAATTGATCGGGACGCAGAAGGGCGGCATCCAGGGTGAATGGCAACCCGTCACCCGGCGACATGCCGACCGGGCTGGCGTTGACGATCAGATCCGAGTCGGGGACCGCCTCGGGCAGGTCTTCCGGTCCTAGCGCGGCGCCGGCCGGACCGGCCAGGCCGGCGCACTCCTCCGCCGCGTCCCGCCTTCGGGCGACCACCCGAACCCGGGCGGCACCCGCCTCGGCGATCGCCAGGCAGACCGACCGGGCCGCTCCGCCGGCGCCGAGAATCAGGCAGCGGCAGCCCCTCGGATCGAACCCGTCGTCGCCACGGAGGGCATCCAGGAAGCCGGCCCCATCAGTGCTGTCGCCGACCAGTTCCGGTCCGTCCGGGCTGGCCGCCCAGCTGATGGTGTTCACGACCCCGAGGCGGGATGCCGTCGGGCCCAGGCGGTCCAGGGCGCCTACCACGGCCGCCTTGTGCGGCATCGTCACCGAGAGTCCAGCGAGGTCGAGGACCCGCATGGCCGCCACCGCCGCGGCGCCCTCGCCCGGACGGACCGGAAAGGCCACGTACACCCAGTCCAGGGCCAGGGCGGCGAACGCGGCATTGTGGAGGGCGGGCGAAAGTGAGTGGCGGACCGGATCGCCGATGACCGCGGCCACTCTGGTCGCTGCGCCCAGGCCCCGGGATCTCACCGGGATGTCAGCACAGACCGGCGGCCGCGCACTCGGCCTGGAGTTGGGTGAATCCGGCGGAGGTGGCGGCGTAGCCGAGCTGGCCGTCAGGTTTGATCTGCACGAAGTACAGGTTCTTGCTGCTCGGCGGAGCGGCGGCCGCCCGCAGGGAGGCCAGTCCCGGGTTGGCGATGGCGGTCGGCGGCAGCCCCTTGTTGCGACGGGTGTTGTAGGGGCTGGGCGCGTTGAGCTGGGCCACGGACGGGGTCAGGTCTGGATGGGTGAGGCGCAGATAGTAGGTCTGAGTGGAGTCAGCCCCGAGCGGCATCCCGGCGTGCAGTCGGTTGTAGATCACCCCGGCCACCGGCCCCCGGTCCGCGGTCAGCTTGGCCTCGCGTTCCACGATGGAGGCGACGGTGACCAGCTGATAGGGGCTCATATGCAGGCGCGCCGCGGCGGCGGTCAGACCCAGCTGGCTGGCCTGGTCGTTGAACTCGCCGACCAGCGTCTCCAGGATCTCCACCTCGCTTTCGCCCTGTCGCACCTGGTAGGTGTCCGGAAAGAGCAGCCCTTCGAGGTTGTTGACGCCGGGCGGTTCGTAGGGGCTGCGCACCTCTCCGCTCGTGGCCGCGGCCAGAAATCGCGACGCCGTGAGGTGCAGATTCGGTAGGGCGGCCACGGCCGCGGCGATCTGCCGGAGGGTGTAGCCCTCCGGAATCCGGAGGGTGTCGGTGACCAGCTTGGGGCCGGCCTCCAGGGCGGAAATCGCCGAACGGTAACTGGAGTGGCGCGGGAGAGAGTAGGTTCCCGGCAGCAGCGGCCCTTCGCCTTTGATGCGGACATAGAGGCTGAACAGGGTGGCGTCGTGGATGACACCGGCCTTGGCCAGGATGTCGCCGATCTTCGACGTCGAGACCCCGTCGGGGACCCGGACCGCCACCTTGGGCCCTGGATGCCCTCCGGGGTTGATCTGACTCTGGGCCCACACGACGCCGCCGATCACCAGCCCGACGAAAAGCAACAGCACGATCAGCAGCGTGAGCAGGACCGGGTGGCGGCGCACCCCACCTCGCCGGCGTCGATCGCGCCGTGATCCGGGCTCGTCGGGATCGGGCCACGGCTGCTGGGCGGTGTAGCCACCGGGAAGGATGTCCTGTTTTCTGTTCAACTCGCTCTCCCCCGGCGCTGCTCCACCCACGTCTGCAGTAGAAGGGCGGCCGCGTTTTGGTCGATGACGCCCCGCTGGTCGCGTGCGCTCCGGCCCTGGGCTCGCAGGGTGCCGGCCGCGGCGACCGTCGTCAGCCGCTCGTCCACGCTGACGACCTCCACCCCCACTCGCTGCCGGAGGTCGCCCACTTCGGCGGCGACGGCTGCGGCCGCCGGTCCTATCTGCCCCGACAGCGAGAGCGGGAGACCGACCACCAGGCCGACGGCCTGGTAGCTCGTCACCAGGTCGGCCAGAGCCTGATGATCCGCGGCCCGGTCGCCGGTCCTGGTCAAGACGGTCACCGGGGTGGCCACCCGCTGTTCGCTGTCGGTGACCGCCACCCCGATCCGCTTCGACCCGAGATCGACCCCGAGCACCCGGCCGGGAGGGATCATCGAGCGAGCACGGCGCGGATCTGGTCGAGGGCCTCGTCCAGGCGGGCGGGGTCCCGGCCGCCGGCCGTGGCCCGCTCCGGGTCCTTTCCGCCGCCCCCACCGCCGACGGCTCGGGCCGCGGGCCCGATCAACTCGGGGGCGGTGATGGGTCCACCCTTGGCGGCCAGCGCCACCAGCGCCACCCGGCTGCCATCCGGGCTGCCGCCGAGGACGACGGTCCGCAAGCCGCCCGCCTGGCGCACCTGGTTGGCCAGCTCCTGCAACTGATTCGTCACCAGGCCGTCGACCCGGGCGACCAGCCGGCCGTCAACGGCCTGGTCGACCAGGGTCTTCGCCCGGGCCGCCAGCGCCGCCTGCTCGGTCTGCCGGAGCCGGCTCTCGACCTCCCGCAGATCGGCCAGCTTGCGCTCTACGGCCGTCGTCACCTCGTCCGGGGTGGATCGAAGCAGGGCGGCCGTGTCGGCCAGCTGGCGTTCGACCCGCCGAAGCCGGGCCAGCGTCGTCGTTCCGGTCGTGGCGAAGATGCGGCGCAGGTTGGAGCCGATGGATCCTTCCGAGACGATCTCGAAGGGACCGATCTGCCCCAGCCGGGCCACGTGGGTGCCGCCGCAGAGCTCGAGGGACTCGTTGCCCGCCTGCACGACCCGGACCTCGTCGCCGTACTTCTCCTCGAAGAAGGCGATGGCCCCGGCCCGCTCGGCGTCGTCCTTGCTCATGGTCTCGATCGAGACGTCCTCGTCGGCCAGGATCTCGCGGTTGACCAGATCCTCGACGCGGGTGGTCTCGTCCGCACTCAGCGGCTCGTAGTGGGTGAAGTCGAACCGGAGATAGTCCGGGGCGACGAGTGACCCCTGCTGTTTGACGTGTTCGCCGAGAACCTCCCGGAGGGCCCAGTGCACCAGGTGGGTGCCGGTGTGGTTGCGGCGGATGGCCGCCCGCCGCTCGGTGTCGATCGACGCCGTCGCCACCTGCCCGACCCGGATCTCGCCCTCCTCGATGACGGCCAGGTGCCGGGTCAGTCCGGGCAGGGCCGTGGTGGTGTCGATCACCCTGGCCCGGCCCGAGTCGGTCTCGATCACACCGGTATCGCCGATCTGGCCGCCGCTCTCGGCGTAGAAGGGGGTGACGTCGAGGAAGATTTCCACGGTCTCCCCGTCGTCCCCGGCGCTCTCGACGTCGAGCACCCGGGCGGTAGCGGTGCTGTCGGTGTAACCGACGAACCGGGTGGGCCCGGCGTTCTCGACGATGGACCGGTAAGTGGCCAGGCGCCCCTCCGCATCAGGGCCGGCGTCTTTTTTCCTCTGACTGGACTGTTCCTGCTGCAGGCGCATGGCCGCCGCGAAGCCCTCCTCGTCGACCCGGGCGCCCCGCTCCGCCGCGATCTCCCGGGTTAGCTCGATCGGGAAGCCGTGGGTGTCGTGCAGGCGGAACGCCACCGGCCCGGACACCACCCCATCGCCGCCGGCCAGCTCCCCCTCGAGCATGGTCAGTCCCGACCGCAGGGTGGCGCGGAAGCGGCCTTCCTCGCGGGCCGCCACCCCGATCACGTAGTCCTCGTTGCGGGCCAGGTCCGGGTAGGCGCCGCCCATCACGTTGACCACGGCGGCGATCAGCGTCGGGGTGACGGGTCGTTCGACCCCCAGCAGGTAGGCGATGCGCACCGCCCGCCGGATCAGGCGGCGCAGCACGTAGCCCCGGTCCTCGTTGCTCGGGAAGACGCCGTCGCTGATCAAGAACGACACGGACCGGGCGTGGTCGGCCAGGATCCGCAGGGCCACGTCCACCTCGGCGTCGTCGCCGTAGGTTCGGCCGGTAAGTTCCTCGGACCGGGCGATGATCGGCCGCAGGGTGTCGGTCTCCCAGATCGACGGCACCTCCTGGAGGACCATCAGGACCCGCTCCAGGCCGGCGCCGGTGTCGATGTTGGGCCGGGGCAGCGGGACCAGGCTGCGGTCCGCCAACCGGTCGTACTGCATGAACACCAGGTTCCAGAGCTCGACGAAGCGCTCCTCGCCTCCACCGCCCGCCGGTCCCCCCTCGGGGCCCCACTTCGGCCCGCGGTCGTAGTAGATCTCCGAGCTCGGGCCGCACGGGCCGGTCTCGCCCATCTCCCAGAAGTTGTCCTCGTCGAGCCGCTGGATGCGGCCGGCCGGGATCCCCACCTGGTCGGCCCAGATCGCCGCCGCCTCGTCGTCGTCGCGATACACGCTCACCCATACCCGATCCCCGTCGAGCCCGAGCGGTCCGGTCAGCAGCTCCCAGGCCAGCGGGATGGCCAGCTCCTTGAAGTAGTCACCGAAGCTGAAGTTGCCGAGCATCTCGAAGAAGGTGAGATGGCGGGTGGTCCGCCCCACGAGGTCGATGTCATCGTGCTTCCCCCGGATCCGCACGCATTTCTGCACGCTGGTGGCCCGGGGAAAGGGCGGGCGTTCCTCGCCGAGGAAGTACGGGATGAACTGATTCATCCCGGCGTTGGAGAAGAGCGGGGCGCGCGGATGGTGCGGGATCAGCCCGGACGAGGGCACCAGCGTGTGCTGGTGCTCCTCGAAGAAGTGGGTGAAGGCGCGACGCAACGCGATGGCATCCATGTGGCGCTCCAGCCTACGACTCCGGCACCCGTTCCAGCCCCCGGCGCAGCTCCGCCTCCCGCTCGCGCATGGTGCTCCGGCCTTCGAGCAGGGCAGCCCGGACGTCTCCCGGGAGGGCCCGGGCCTTCCCGGTCGCCGTGGCGGCCACCCGGCCCGGCCGGTACCTCGCCGTCGCCGTCCGGAGCTTGCGCTGGGCCCACACCGAGGCGCCGATCCCGAGGGCCGCGCCGGCGCCGAACCATCGTGCCCGCCGCAGCATCAACCTGCCCGCCCGACCATCATCCCACCCGCCCGACCATCATCCCACCCGCCCGACCATCATCCCACCCGCCCGAACAGCCGCCGGCCCGCTCGGGCCGTTCCGGCCCGGAACGCCATGACCTTGATGAGTGGGCCGGAGAGCGCCAGCCGGGCCAGCCGGGATGTTCCGCCGACCGCGGCGGTGATGGCCTGGGCCGAGCCGACCAGATCGTCGACCCGATCGAGCTCGCCCTGGGCTCGGGCCATGGCCACCTCGACCCCGCCCAGCACCACCGCGGTGTGATGGTTGAGGTCCTCGGCCAACTCGCGGAGCTGCCGGGCCGTCCGCAACAGCGACAGCGCGGCCAGGGCCAGGCCGATGACGGCCGCGGTGGCAATGACGGTGACCCCGATGGCCACGGCAGTCCCCGCTGACACGGTTCCGATCACGGGTGGGTTCCGATCAAGGTTGGGTTCCCATCAATTCCTGGCGAGCCTACCGGGGCGGACGGCGCCGGTCGTGAAGCCACCGGGCGGCGCGATCCGGCTCCTCCCCGTGGGCGGAGGGCCGGTAGTAGACCCGGCCTTCCACGTGGTCGGGCCGGTACTGCTGGTCGACCCAACCGCGCTCGTCGTCGTGAGGATATTGGTAGCCGCGCCCGTGCCCGAGTCGGGCGGCGGCGCGGTAGCTGGCATCGCGGAGGTGAGGCGGAACCTGCCCGGCCGGGAGGCCGGCGACATCGGCCTCGGCATCCCAGATGGCTTTCGCCACCGCGTTGGATTTGGGTGCGCCGGCCAAATGGACCACCGCCTGGGCCAGGTTGAGATGGGCCTCCGGTAGCCCCACGAATTCCACCGCCCGGGCCGCGGCATCGGCGATGAGCAGGGCGATCGGGTCGGCCATGCCGATGTCCTCGCTGGCCAGGATGACCAGCCGCCGGGCCACGAAGCGGGCGTCCTCTCCGGCGGCCAGCATCCGGGCCAGCCAGTACAGCCCGGCGTCGACGTCGGAGCCCCGAATCGACTTGATGAAGGCCGAGATCACGTCGTAGTGGTCGTCCTCCTCGTAGCGGATGGCCCGGGCGCTGCGAGCGGCCTCGACGTCCTCGAGGGTCACCGGCCGGCCCGGAGCGAGCGCCAGGGCTACCTCCAGGGTGGTGAGGGCGGCGCGGGCGTCCCCGTCGACCAGGCTGACGAGCAGCGCCACGGCGTCGTCATCGGCGGACGCGCCCTCGTGGGTCAGCGCCCGCTCGACCACGGTGGTGACGGCGGCATCGTCGAGGGGATCGAGGCGGAAGAGGGTGGACCGGCTGAGCAGCGGGGCGTTCACCGAGAAGTAGGGATTCTCGGTCGTCGCACCGACCAGGACCAGGGTCCCGTCTTCCACCGACGGCAGGAGGGCATCCTGCTGGGCCCGGTTGAAGCGGTGGACCTCGTCGAGGAAGAAGATGGTGCCGCGATCCTGCTCGGCGAGGAGCCGGCGGGCGCCGGCCACGGTGTCGCGTACGTCCTTGACCCCGGCCGTCACCGCGGACATGGGGACGAAGGCTTTCCGGGTGGCGCCGGCGATGAGGCGGGCCAGGGTGGTCTTACCGGTGCCGGGGGGACCCCAGAGGATCACCGACGACAGCCGGTCGGACTCGATCAGGGCCCGGAGCGGCCGGCCCGGCGCCAGCAGGTGCTCCTGGCCGACGACCTCATCCAGCGAGCGGGGGCGCATCCGGGCGGCCAGCGGGGCCTGGGCCGCCAGTCGCTCGTTGAGCGCCGCCGCGAAGAGATCGTCGTCCGCGCCGGCGGGCATGGGTCGGAGGCTACTGCCGGCCGTTCGGTCGAGTGCGGGAGGGTGGCGGACGGGCGCGTGGCGCCGACCCTTGTCCCTCGGGCCGCGCGGCACCGCCTCCCGCCTCCAGCGCCAAGTCCCCCCGCAGCGCGCGCGCCACCCCCTGAACGGCCGCCAATCTGGGCGCGTTCGGTAACATTGGGCGCGGTTATAGTCGAAATACGACCAAAAGCGCGCCCAACGCACTAAACGCGCCCAGAACCCGGGGCCACCAGCGATGGCCACCGGCCCCGCCGCCAGCCCTCTGACCGATCCACACACTGGTCGGCCCACCCCCCGGCCCGGCGCCGGACGAGCTAGTCGCCAGCGGAGAGCCGGGCCCGCACCTCGTGCACCACCTCGCCGACCGGGACGGCGACCTGTTCGCCGCCCCCGACCAGGTCCTTCACCCCCACTGTCCCGCTCGCAGCCTCGTCCGGGCCTACGACCAGCGCCAGCCGGGCGCCGGAACGGTCCGCGGCCTTGAACTGCGCCTTGGGGGAGCGACCGTCAAAGGCCCGGTCGGCGCGGAGCCCGGCCGCCCGCAACCGAGCCGTCAGGTCCCGCGCCGCCTCACCGCCGGCGAAATCCACCACGAAGGCGTCGAGGGCCCGGCGGGCCGCCAGCCCGCCGTCCGCCGTCGCCGGCCCCGGTGGCCAGGAGAATCCGCTCCACGCCCAGGGCGAAACCGACCGCGGCCGTCGGCGGTCCACCCATGGCCTCGACCAGGCCGTCGTAGCGTCCGCCGCCGCCGACCGCGTTCTGCGCCGACTCCAGCCCCGTCGCCACGTACTCGAAGGTGGTGCGGGTGTAGTAGTCGAGGCCGCGCACCAGGGTCGAGTCGATGGTGAACGGTATGTGCAGGGCCTTCAGGCCGGATTCGACCCGGGCCAGATGGGCCGCGCAGTCGTCGCACAGGTGATCGATCTGGCGGGGGGCCCCGGCGACGACGCTCTGACAGGCTGGCCGCTTGCAGTCCAGGACGCGCAGCGGGTTCTCTTCCAGCCGGGCCCGGTGCTCGTCGCACAACTCGTCCCGTCGGCCTCGCAGGTACTCGAGAAGAAGCTGCCGGTAGGCCGGCCGGCAGACGGCATCACCGAGGGAGTTGAGGAGCAGGCGCCGCTGGTCGAGTCCGACCGCGTCGTAGAACTCCCACCCCAGAGCGATGACCTCGACGTCCAGGTCGGCGTCGGCGCTGCCGAAGGCCTCGATGCCGATCTGATGGAACTCCCGGAACCGGCCCGCTTGAGGCCGCTCGTACCGAAAGTTGGAGCCCGCATACCAGCACTTCCAAGGCACGGGCGGCCGGTGCTCGATGAAGGCTCGGGCCACCTGGGCGGTCGTCTCCGGACGCAGAGCGATGTGGCGGCCGCCTTTGTCCTCGAAGTCGTACATCTCCTTGCGCACCACATCGGTGGACTCGCCGAGACGCTGGAACACCCCCAGGTCCTCAAAGGTGGGGGTGATGATCAGGCCGTATCCGGCTGCCTCCACCACCCGGGCGAAGATGGTGACGACCGCTTCCCACGGCGCCGAGTCGGCGGGCAGGACGTCGAAGGTCCCGGGCGGATGGCGGTATTCGGGCACAGCCGGTCAGGGTACCGGCCGCACCCGGCCAACCCGACCCGGCCGGCCAACCCGACCCGGCCGGCCAACCAGACCCGCCCGCCAACCAGACCCGCCCGCCAACCAGACCCGCCGGCCAAACCAGACCCCGCCAGCCAACCACACCCGGCCCCAACCGGGATCCCGCCGGCAACGCCACGCCCGCCGCCCGGCCCCGGCGGTCACCCCCGGCTCGGCGCCGCGTTAGTTGCCGCGGTTGGGCAGCACCCGGTAGGCGTCGTAGACGCTGTCGATCCGCTTCAGGGCGTTGAGCAGCGAGTCCAGGTGGGCCGGATCCGCCAGCTCGAACTCGAATCGCATCCGGCTGACCCGGTCGGCACCAGTGAGGGAATCGCTACGGAGGATGTTGAGGTGGTTGTCGGAGATGACCCGCCACACGTCGACGCCGAGGCGGCTCCGGTCGAGCGCCTTGAGCTCCACGGCGGCGACGAAGCTGCCGGTGCTGCCGCCATCCCACTCGACCTCGATCATGCGGCCCACGTCGCTCGATGCCAGGGTCGCGGCGTTGTTGCAGTCGCTGCGGTGCACGCTGACGCCGCGGCCGCGGGTGACGAACCCGATGATCTCATCGCCGGGGACGGGGGTGCAGCATCGGGACAGCCGGACCATCACGTCGTCGAGACCCTCGACGTGGACACCGACGCCCTGGCGGTGGTTGACCCGGCGGGGCTGGCGGGCGGTGCTCGGCAGCTGGACCTCGTGCTCGCCGCCCCGGAGGTCGCGTGCCACCCGCTGGGCGATGGCCTGTCCCGACACGTGGCTTTCACCGATGGCGGCGTAGAGAGCGTCGAGGTCGGCATAGTTCATGGCCTCGGCCACCCCGAGCAGCACCGGTTTCTGCAGCGGCAGGCCCTCCTTGCGGAACGCCTTGGCCAGCTCCTCTCGCCCGGACTCGATGGCGTCCTCGCGGCGCTCCCGGCTGAACCATTGTCGGATCTTGTTGCGCGCCCGCGGACTGACCACGATCTTCAGCCAGTCCCGGCTCGGGCCGGCGGATGGGACCTTGGAGGTGAAGATCTCGACGCTGTCGCCGGAGGCCAGCTGGGAGTCGAGGGGCACCAGCCGCCCGTTGACCCTGGCGCCGATGCAGCGGTGCCCGACCTCGGTGTGGATGGCGTAGGCGAAGTCGATCGGGGTGGATTGAATCGGCAGCGAGATCACGTCGCCCTTGGGCGTGAACACGAAGACCTCATCCGTCTCGAGGTCGAGTTTCAAGGCCTCGAGGAATTCCCCGGGGTCGGTGCTCTCCGCCGACCAGTCGACGATGCGCTGCAGCCAGGCGACGTCGGTCGCCGACGCCTTCTCCTTATAGCCCCAGTGGGCGGCGATCCCCCATTCGGCCCGGTTGTGCATCTCGATGGTGCGGATCTGGGCTTCGAGGGCCTTGCCCTGGGGCCCCACCACCGTGGTGTGGAGCGACTGATAGAGGTTGAACTTGGGGGTGTTGATGTAGTCCTTGAATCGCCCCTGGACCGGCGTCCACGCCCCGTGAATGGCGCCCAACGCAGCCCAGCAGTCCTTGACCGAGGCAACGAGGACCCGGACCCCGACCAGGTCGTAGATCTCGTCAAACTCCTTGCCCTTCACGATCATCTTTTCGTAGATCGAATAGAGGTGCTTGGGCCGGCCCGTGACCTGGGCGTCGATGCGAGCGGCGGCCAGGCGATCGTTGACGTGGTCGATCACCTGGGCCAGATAGATGTCGCGCTCGGGGGCCCGGGTGGCCACCATCTGCTCGATCTCGGCATAGCGACGGGGATGAAGGGCCGCGAAGGCCAGATCTTCGAGCTGCCACTTCATGTCCTGGATGCCGAAGCGGTGGGCGAGCGGCGCGTAGATGTCGAGGGTTTCCTGGGCGCTCCGCTTCTGCTTCCACTCCGGCATGGCCGCGATGGTCTGCATGTTGTGCAGGCGGTCGGCCAGCTTGATCAACAGGACCCGCGGGTCCTTGGCCATGGCGACCAGCATCTTGCGCATGGTGGCGGCCTGCTGCGCCTGCCGGGAGTCGAAGCTGACCCGGTCCAGCTTGGTGACCCCATCGACGATGGCCGCCACGTCCGGGCCGAATTCCGTCTCGATCTCCGCCAGGCCCAGACCGGTATCCTCGACCGCGTCGTGCAGCAGGGCCGCGCTGACCGTCACGTCGTCGAGCCCGAGCCCGGCCAGGATGGTCGCCACCGCGAGGGGATGGGAGATGTAGGCCTCCCCCGAGATCCGCAGCTGGCCCAGGTGAGCGGACGCCGCCGCCTCGTAGGCCCGCACGATCATCCCGGTTTCGTCACGGGGGTGCCGAGCCCGGAAGGCGCTGAGCAGCGGCCGGAGGGCGTCGCCGGTCTGCACCTGCCGCCGCCACGGGAGCACCCGCTCCACCGTCGCCACCGCCCGCATACGACCGGTCCCCTCGCTGCGGTTCATGACCATGGCTTACTCATAGTTAAGCAGTGAAACAGTGTCGAGCTCGTCGAGCTTCCCGCGCCCACCCAGGAACGCCAGCTCGATGATGCAGCCGAAGCCGGCGACCTCGGCACCGAGCGCCCGGGCCAGGCGGGCCGTGGCTGCCGCCGTCCCCCCGGTGGCCAGCACGTCGTCGATGATCAGGACCCGCTCCGCCTTCTGCAGTCCGTCCTGGTGAATTTCCAGGGCGTCGACGCCGTACTCCAGGTCGTAGGACTCCGCCGTCACCCGCCATGGCAGCTTCCCGGCTTTGCGGACCGGGACAAACCCGGCGCCCAGATGGACGGCAACGGGTGCAGCCAGGATGAAGCCGCGAGCCTCGATACCGATGACCTTGTCGACCGGGCGCCCCTGGAAGGCGCCGGCCAGGGCCTCCACGCACCAGCGGAGGGCGGCCGCGCTGCCGAGCAGCGGGGTGATGTCTTTGAACGCCACACCGGGTTGGGGGAAATCCGGGATGTCTCGAATCAGCTCCTTGAGCCACCCCGGCGTTCCCTCCATATCTCCACGGTACTGGGTCGGCTTCCAGTGTCAGAACCATGGAGGGCCCGCTGACCGCGGACGGAGGCCGCGAGAGAGGTTGGCCGCCCGGGTTCACAGCCAGCCGGAACGGTCCGCCGAGCTCAGCGGCGCCGGCCCTTCTTCCGGGGCCGGGGCGGCGGCCGGTTGGTCGGGCCGGGCGGCGTAGCTGTCCCGGCACCGGGGGCAGGGGTGCTGTCCGGCGGTGGACTGGCCGCCAGGTCCGAAACCTCGGGCCCATCGGCCCCGGCGCTGGCCGGAACCGGCAGTGGAGCTCCGTTGTCGAGTTCGGGACCGGGCCCACCCTCCTCGCCTCCCCCTGGGCCCGGAGGGGCCGGGGTGCGATCGCCCTCGCTGCGCCGGCCGCGCCCGCGGGTGCCGGCGCCCGATCCTCCACCGCCGACCGCCGGGGCGCCGCCTACCGCCACCGCGCCGGTCAGGTCACCGGTCGCCGCCGCGGCCGGGGTGATACGACGCGACCGGGCGGTCGGGGTCAGCGACAGGCGGCGTCGAATCTCGGCGTACCGGGGCTCCCGTTCTTTGAGCAGGGCGAGCACGGGCGAGGCGATGAAGATCGATGAGTAGGCGCCGGTGGTCAGGCCGACGAAGAGGGCCAGCCCGAAGTCCTGCAGGGCGGTGGCGCCGAGCACCCAGGCCCCGATGACCAGGATGGAAAGGATCGGCAGGACGGCGACCAACGAGGTGTTGATCGACCGGGCCAGCACCTGGTTCATCGACAGGTTGACGGTGTCCGAGTACGTGAGCCGGTTGGTCGAGGCCAGGCCCCGTGTGTTCTCTTGCACCTTGTCGAAGACGACAATGGTGTCGTAGAGCGAATACCCGAGGACGGTAAGGAAGGCGATCACCGTGTCGGGGCTGACCTGAAACCCGGAGATGGAGTAGATCCCGATGGTCAGCAGGATGTCGTGGACGAGCGCGACCAGGGCGGCGAGCGCCATCTTGCCCTCGAAGCGCAGCCAGATGTAGCCCGTCACGACGATCAGGAAGATGATCACGGCCCGGATCGCCTTCTTGGTGATGTCGGAGCCCCAGGACGGGCCGATGGCGTCGAGCTGCACGTCGTTGGGTGATACCCCGGCCATCTTGGCCAGGGCGTTGGTGACAGCGGCGACCTGGCTGGCGTCGCCGGTGAGCTTGGCGGGCGCCTCCACCTTCACCGTTCGCTTACCGGTCTGGGCATTGGTGAGGATCACGATGGTGGCCTGCCCGAAGCCCGGCACCGCGGCGCCGACGACCTCACGGGCCTTCGCCACCGACGCACTCGAAGGCACCTCCCACACGGTGCCGCCTCTGAATTCGATGGAGAAGTTGAGGCCTTTGGTGGACAGCGAGATCAGCCCGATGCTGATGATCACGGCCGAGATGGCAAACCAGATGCGCGCCCGGCCGACGAAGTCGTAGGAGGTCTCCCCCCGGAACAGCCGCTGGAAGGCATTGTGCCGGCGGGTTGCCATCTAGATCTCGCTCGTCGCTTGCCGGGCTCCGAGACCGCGGCTCAGCCCGATGAACCGCGCCTCGAGCAGTCGCGGGTTCCGCCCCGCCAGGATCGTCGCCGGGCGGATGAAGAAATAGGCGAACACGATGTCGAGCAGGGTGGAGAGCCCGAGCATGAAGGCGAAGCCTTTGACGTCGCCCACCGTGAGCAGGTAGAGGATGGCGGCGGCCATGAACGCGACCGTGTCCGCGGTGACGACGGTGCGGAAGGCCCGGGCGAAGCTGCGATCGACGGACTGGCGAATGGTGCGGCCGGAGCGGACCTCGTCCTTGAGCCGTTCGAAGTACACCACGTAGGAGTCCACCGTGATGCCGATCGCGACAATTAGTCCGACCACCCCCGACAGGGTCAGCGCCAGGCTGCTGGTCCGGCTCAGCTCGCTGATGATGGCGAACAGCAGGGCGCCCTCGAGCAGCAAGCCCACGATGACGATGAACCCGAGGCCCCGGTAGTAGCCGATCATGTAGATCAGGACGAGCACGACCCCGCCGATGCCCGCCAGCAGGCCGGCTCGAAGGGAGTCCTTGCCGATGGTGGCGGTGACGGTCTGCACGGACTGCGGGGTGAACCGCACCGGGAGGGAGCCGTACTTGAGCACCAGCGCCAGGTCCGACGCCTGTTTCGCGGTGAAAGGCTGAGCGGTGGAGCCGCTGATCACCGCGGTGCCGTTGAAGGAGGGTGCCTCGATCGCCGGCGCCGACTCCACCACCCCATCAAGCTCGAAAGCCTCGAGGGCCTGGGGCGGCGGGTTGCTCGGATTCTGCTGGTAGTACGGGTAGCGCTCTGAGGCGATCTTGTCGAACTTGACCGAACCGGCATTGGTGAAGGTCAGCAGAACCGAGTACTGGCCGGCCGACGACAGCTGCACGGAGGCGTTGGATACCCCGTTGCCGGTCATGTCGGAGGGGCCGAGAATGTAGCGGACCGTGTTGTCGTAGTACGGGAGGATGACCGTGGTGTTGGCGGTGTCCTTCGAAACCGGGGTGCTCGGCAGCTGGGCGGCATTGGAGGCGCTGCAGTCGTTGGCCGACGGGACGAAGTTGGAGCCGACCGGGACCGGCGATCCCTGCTGGGCCGGTACGATGGTCGTCGCCGGGGTGGGTACGGTCGTCGGCGACGACCCGGCCGCGACCACTGCGGACGTCAGCCGGATGTTCGACGCCGGTGATCCCAGCGCCTTGGCCGTGGAGGGTGTGTTGGCCCGGTGGTGGTTGACCGTGGTCGGCGTGGTCGGCGTGGTGGGGGCGGCGAAGGCCGGGATGAGGCAATACACGGGCCGGAAGTACAGGGTGGCGGTCTGGCCCAGGATCTTCAGAGCTCCCTGGGCGTCCTTGATGCCCGGCAGGTTGATGACCACGTCGCCGCCCTGACGAGCGACGTCGGAGTTGGCCACGCCCAGCCCGTTGACCCGGCGCTCGATGATCGACACCGCCTCATTCAACTCGGACGAGTTGGCGGTGCCCTGCGGCTGGAGGACCACCGAAACACCGCCCTTGAGGTCGAGGCCCAGGAGCGGCCGGTGTCCGGCCGCCATGGTCGCGCCGAAGGCGAGCGCGGTGATCCCGACGACGGCCACCAGACACCAGATGAGACCGCGACGCATGTCAGTGCCGCTGATCGGTTGGGTCGCCCGGGCCCTCCTCGTCGCCAGGAGTTGGCGCCGGGTCCTGCTCGGGCGGGCGCGGCTCAGCATCCGGCGCCGCGCCGGCACTGTTCCCGCTCGCGCCGCCACCGCGCCGGCCGGAGCGGCCGGGGCCGGGATTGGCCGGCGGGGTGGTTGGCCGAGCGCTGATCGATCGGCGCAGGAAGGTCATCACCACTCCGGGCGACACCTCGACCTCGGCCACGTCGTTGTCGATCGCCACTACCCGGCCGTAGATGCCGCCCGCCGACACCACCTCGTCACCGATGGAAATCTCCCGGGCCTGGGTCTGCTGCTGGCGGAGCCGCTGCTGGCGGGGCCGGATAAACAAGAAGTAGATGGCGCCAAAGACCAGCACGATGAAGATCAGCGTGTAGCTCGAGGCCGACGACTTATGGGAAGAATGCGTCGTCGTCGTGGTCGCGGCGAGGATGTCGGTGAGCGTGTGCATGGGAGAAAGGGTCCGCCTCCCGGTGGGAGCGACCGGGAGACTCTAGCGTAGTGACCCCGGATTCCAGATGGCAGCCAGGTCGGCTCGCAGAACGCCGAGGGTGCCGGTGCGGATGGCAGCCCGGGCCCGATCGACGACGGCGAGCAGCCAGGACAGGTTGTGGATGGTGAGGAGGCGGCCGCCGGTCGGCTCGTTGGTCACGAGCAGATGCCGGATGTAGCCCCGGCTGAAGCGGGCGCAGACCCGGCATCCGCACCCGGGGTCGAGGGGCTGATCGTCGGTCGCGTGGCGTGCCGCCGCGCACCTGATAGCGCCCGGACGCGGTCAGGGCGGTGCCGTGGCGGGCCAGCCGGGTCGGCAGGACGCAGTCGAACATGTCGACCCCGAGCCCCACCGCGTCAACGAGCGTGACCGGATCGCCGACGCCCATGAGGTAGCGCGGGCGGTCGAACGGCAACTCCGTCAAGGCGGCAGCCAGCGCAGCCAGCAGCTGCTGGCGCGGCTCCCCGACCGACAGCCCACCGATGGCGTAGCCATCGAAGTCGAGCGCCGCGGTAGCGCGCGGCATACTCGGCCCGAAGGTCGGTGTCGACTCCGCCCTGGACGATCCCGAACAGCGACTGCTTTCCGTCCCGGTGGACGGCCCGGGCCCGGGCGGCCCACGCCAGGGTTCGGGCCGCGGCCTGGCGGATCTCGTCGGCGGGTGCCGGGAGCCCGGTGCAAATGTCCAGGACCATCTGGATGTCGGCACCCAGGCGGGCCTGGATGGCCACCGCCGCTTCGGGGGTCAGGTAATGCGAGGAGCCGTCGTAGACCGACCGGAAGGTGACGCCGTCGTCGTCGACTCTGGGGTTCAGTGAGAACACCTGGAAACCCCCGGAGTCGGTGAGCAGGTGCCCGCTCCAACCGGTGAACCGGTGCAAGCCGCCGAGCGACCGGACCACCTCGGCCCCGGGCCGCAGCATGAGGTGATAGGCGTTGGCCAGGACGACCTGAGGGCCGAGGGCGTCCAGGTCTTCGGCGTCGAGGAGGCGCACCGCGCCGCGGGTGCCAACGGGCATGAAGCAAGGGGTGGTAAACGTCCCTCTCGGGGTCTCGACCACCGCCGTCCGGGCCGAGCCGTCGACGTGCTCGACGATCAGGCGGGCTGCGCTCACGCCGGGGTGCTCTCTTTCCCCACCAGCCTCGCTCGACTTACCAGCATGGCGTCCCCAAAGGACAGGAAGCGATACCCCTGCCGGAGGGCCTGGTCGTACAGGGAGCGCCATCGAGGGCCGCAAAACGCCTCCAGCAGCACCAGCAGGCTGGAGCGCGGCAGGTGGAAGTTGGTCATGAGGGCGTCGACCACGGCGAATCGGAAGCCGGGCCGGATGAAGAGACGGCTCTCCCCTTCGAGCTCTCCGGTCGCCGCCGCGGTTTCGAGGGCCCGAACCGTGGTGGTCCCGATCGCGACCACCCGCTCCGCCTGCCGGCAGGCGGCCATGGTCTCCATCGGGACCCGATAGCGCTCGGTGTGCATGACGTGATCCTCAACCCGCCCGCCCTCGAGCGGCCGGAAGGTGGCCAGACCAACGGCCAGATCGACGCCGTGCACCGCCACGCCCCGCTCACGGCAGCGGCCGAGCACCTCGTCGGTCAGGTGGAGCCCGGCGGTCGGCGCGGCCACCGAACCGGGTTGGTCGGCGTAGACCGTCTGGTATCGCTCGGGGTCCGCCAAGGGTTCGTGGATGTAAGGCGGCAGCGCGACCGTCCCGCAGGCCGCCAGCAACTCGGCCGCGTCGGCCAGGAGCCGGACCCGCCTCCGGCCACCGGGGAGACGTTCGCCTACTTCGACGGCGCCCGCCCCGGACGGGGTGGCGGCCAGCACGGTGCCGACGGGCAGTCGCCGGCCGGGCCGGACCAGAGCCTGCCAGGTCCGGGATCCAGACTCCGCGTCCGGCTCGAGCAACAGCACCTCGGCCGCCCCACCGGTCGCCTTGACCAGGCGCAGGCGAGCCGGCAGCACCCGGGAGGTGTTGACCACCAGGGCGTCGCCGACACCCAGCAGGAGGGGGAGGTCCCGTACGGTGCGGTGGGCGATCCGGCCGGTCGCGTCGGTGGCGTCCAGGAGCCGGGCCGCGTCCCTCGGCTCGAGCGGCTGCTGGGCGATGGCGCTCTCGGGCAGGTCGTAGACCGGCACCTCCATGCCGGCCGAGGATAGGGCCGGCCGAGGATAGGGCCGGCCGAGGATAGGGCCGGCCGAGGATAGGGCCGGCCGAGGATAGGGCCGGCCGAGGATAGGGCCGGCCGAGGATAGGGCCGGCCGAGGATAGGGCCGGCCGAGGATAGGGCCGGCCGAGGATAGGGCCGGCCGAGGATGGGGCCGGGCCGGCTGAGGACAGGGCCGGCCGACGGCCAGGACTGCTTGTCTCAGCCCATGGTCCAGAGCGGCCGGTCGGTCAGAGGACGTCAGAGGAGGTCAGAAGAGGCCGGGCGCCGGCGCCGGTCCGGCCGGCGGGTCGAGACCGAGGTGCAGCCACGCTCCTGCGGTCGCCACCCGGCCCCGCGGCGTCCGCATGAGCAGCCCGGCCTGCAGCAGGTAGGGCTCGTAGACGTCCTCGACCGTGTCGGTCTCCTCGCCGATGCTCACGGCCAGCGTGGCCAGGCCCACCGGTCCGCCCCCAAACCTGGAACAGACGGCGTCGAGGAGCGCTCGGTCCACCTTGTCGAGTCCGAGCTCATCCACCCCGAACAGCTCGAGCCCCTGACGGGCCACCGTCTCGTCGACCGAACCATCGCCGCGCACCTCGGCGAAGTCCCGAACCCGTTTCAGGAGGCGATTGGCGATCCGCGGTGTCCCTCTCGCCCGCCGGGCGATCTCCGCCGCCCCGGTGGCGTCCAGGTTGACATCGAGAATGACCCCCGTCCGGCGAATGATGGCCTCAAGATCGCCGGCGCTGTAGAAGTCCAGGCGGGCAACGAAGCCGAAGCGGTCGCGCAGCGGCCCGGTGATGAGCCCGGTGCGGGTGGTGGCGCCGACCAGGGTGAACCTCGGCAGGTCCAGCCGGATGCTCCGCGCGCTCGGCCCCTTGCCGAGCACGATGTCCAGCTGGAAGTCCTCCATGGCCGGATACAGGATCTCCTCGACCGCCCGGCCGAGCCGGTGAATCTCGTCGACGAAGAGCACGTCACCCTCGGCCAGGTTGGTGAGGATGGCGGCCAGGTCGCCGGCCCGCACCAGGGCGGGTCCCGACGTGATGCGAAAGCCGGCCTCCATCTCCTGGGCCACGATCCCTGCCAGCGAGGTCTTGCCCAACCCGGGCGGCCCGGCGAACAACAGGTGATCGGCGGGCTGCGATCGCCGCCGGGCGGCCTCCAGCATGATCTCGAGGTGCTCCTTGAGCTGGGCCTGGCCGACGAACTCGGCCAGCCGCCGAGGCCGGAGGGTGACCTCCTCGGCGGCTTCCAGAGGGTGGGCGCCCGGCGCCACCGGCCGATCGAGCCCCTCGTCTCTCATCCCTCGAGCGGCCTGCGGGCTCCGGGCCGGCTCATCGGGCTCCGGCCAGTTCGCGGAGGGCCAGCTTGATCTGGTCCTCGAGGTCGCCCTCGGCCGGGAGGCGTCCGAGGGCGTAGCGGATCTCGTCGGCCCCGTAACCCAGACCGGACAGGGCGGCGCGCACCTCGGCCCGGGTCACGCCCTCGCCGCTTCCCCCGGCCATGGCCGCCGGCCGGTCCAAGAGATGGAGCTCGGCCCCGTCGAGGTCGATGTCCAGCCGGGCTTTGAGCTCAACGAGCAACCGGACCGCCGTCTTCTTGCCAACACCCGGCACGAGCATCAGGGCGTCGGCGTCGTCGTTGAATACGGCCCGCTGCAGCGCCGCCGGCGAGTGCACCGAGAGCAGCGCCAGCGCCACTGCCGGCCCGATGCCGTGGGCGCCGATCAACGCCTCGAAGCAGGCCCGCTCGTCTCGGCTCGGAAACCCGTAGAGGACAATGGCGTCCTCGCGGACGTGGGTGTGGACGTGCAGGAACGCCGGGCTGCCCGGCGTTCCGATCTGGCCCAGGGCGCCCGAGGGCACCAGCACCCGATAGCCGACCCCGCCCACCTCGAGCAGAACCTCGGCGGTCTGGCCGCTGCGCCCCACCCGGTCCAGGACCACGCCTCGCAGCGAGCCGATCATGGCGTCCCCTTCGCACTGGCGGCGGTTGCGGCCCGCAGTCCCGCCCCCGACAGATGACACACCGCCAGAGCCAGGGCGTCGGCCCGATCCGCCGGCCGCGGCGGACGGTCCAGGCCGAGAAGGACCTGCACCATGCGCTGGACCTGCTCTTTGGTCGCGGCGCCGTAGCCGGCGATGGCGAGCTTGACCTCGTTGGGGCTGTACTGGGCGACCGGACAGTGGGCCCGGGCGGCGGCCGCCAGCGCCAGCCCGCTGGCCTGCCCCACCGACATCGCGGTCCGGGCGTTGACCTGGAAGAGGACCCGCTCGACGACCACCACATCGGGGCGGAGGTCGGCGAGCAGGCGAGTCAGGTCTTCCCACAGCGCGCCCAGCCGTTCGCTCAGCGGGTCCTGGGCCGGGGTGGTCAGGTGCCCATAGGCCTCCACCGTGAGCCGGCCGCGATCGCCCCGGACGGCGCCGTACCCGCAGCGCGACAAACCCGGATCCACGCCGAGGGCGAACACTCGTTCGAAGTTAGCAAGGCGGTGGGCGGTGATGGTGGACCGCCCCGGCCCCTCAGCCCGCGGCGGCCCGAACGGCGTCGACCAGTTGCGCGGTGGGAAGGTAGGTCAGGTTGCTGAGGGATCGACGGGCGAAGCGGATCACGCCCTCCCGGTCGACCACAAAGACCGACCGCCGGTAGAAGCCGAGCGGGCCGAGAATCCCGTAGGCCCGCCCCACCTCCTTGTCCTCGTCCGAGAGCAACGGGAGCCGGAGCCCCTGCGCCGCTGCGAAGGCCTCGTGGCTGGCGACGTCCTGCGGGCTGAGGCACAGGATGGCCGCCCCCAGCTTCTCAAACTCGTTGAGGTCCTCTGAGTAGGAGCGCAGCTGTTGGGTGCACACCGGCGAGTTGTCGGCCGGGTAGAACACCAGCAGGACGGGTTCGCCCCGATGGTCGTGCAGGCAGTAGGTGCGCCCGCCGGTGCCGTTCAGGCAGAAGTCGGGAGCGAGATCGCCGGGTCTCTGACCAGGCGCTTCCCCCCTACCGGGAAGCTCCTGGTCGGGCTGGTCTGCAGAAGCTCCGGACGACCCGGCCGGACCTGGTTCCCCGGCCTGGGGGCCTCCACCATCCCCGCCGGTACTCGCCGTCACGCCCCGACCAGATCCAGGATGTTGTCGGGGATGTCGAAGTTGGCGTACACGTTCTGAACGTCGTCGTGCTCCTCCAGCAGATCGACGACGTGTAGCACCTTCTTCGCATCCGACTCCTTGTCGAGCGGCACCGTCGAGGTGGGCAGGAGGGTGACCTCGGCCTCGTCGACGGTGATCTCCGCCCCTTCGAGGGCGGTGCGGACGACTGGAAGGTCGGCGGGCGGGGTGGTGATCTGCCAGTGGTCCCCGGCGTCGGTGATGTCCTCGGCACCGGCGTCGAGGGCGACCAGCATCAGGTCGTCCTCGCTGGGTGCCCCGCCCTGCTTGGGGACCAGCATGACCCCCTTCCGCTCGAACTGCCAGGACACCGAACCCGGCTCGGCCATGGAGCCGCCGTTCTTGGAAAAAATGGAACGGATGTCGGCGCCGGTGCGATTTCGGTTGTCGGTCAGGCATTCCACGATGACGGCCACCCCGCTGGGCGCGTAGCCCTCGTACGCCACCTGTTCGTAGCGAACACCCTCGAGTTCACCGGTTCCCCGTTTGATGGCCCGTTCGATGGTGTCGAGGGGGACCGAAGCCTCCCGGGCCTTCTGGAACATGGTGCGCAGGGTCGGGTTGGTGTCGGGGTCCCCACCGCCCTCCCTTGCCGCCACCTCGACCTGGCGGATCAGCTTGGCGAAGAGCTTGCCCCGGGCCTTGTCGGCCGCGCCCTTTTTGTGCTTGATGGTGGCCCACTTGCTGTGACCGGACATGGCGTCTAATCCTCCTCTTGGCTCGCTCCGGACGGCACGGGCGCACCGTGTCGGGCGCCCGTCGACTCCAGGGCGCCCGCCGGCTCCAGCGCGCCCGTCGACTTCACGGTGCCCGCCGACTCCAGGAACAGCCGGTGCAGGCGAGCGTCGCCCGACAACTCCGGGTGGAAGGCGCTGACCAGCACCGGTCCCTGTTGACACACCACCGGGCGGGAGCGCCCATCCGTCCCGGTCAGTCGGGCCAGCACCCTCACGCTCGGCCCGACCCACTCCACCACCGGCGCTCGTATGAATACCGCGTGTAGCGACCCTTCGAAACCGTCGACGGTCAGGTCGGTCTCAAAGGAGTCGATCTGGCGGCCGAAGGCATTGCGGCGAACCCCGATGTCGATGGCGTTGAAGCGGTGCTGATCCGGCCGGCCGTCGACCACCTCGGAGGCCAGGAGGATCATCCCGGCGCACGTGCCAAAGGCGGGCATGCCGCCCTGCAGACGGGCCCGCAGCGGCTCCAGGAGCCCCGAAGAGTCGAGCAACACCGACATGGTGGTCGACTCGCCCCCGGGCAACACCATGGCGTCGACGGTGTCGAGGTCGGCCTCGGCACGCACCTCAGCGGGCGCGGCCCCGAGCTCAGCGAGGACCCGGATGTGCTCCCGGACGTCGCCCTGCAGGGCCAGCACTCCGACCCGTGCCGGGCCATCGATCGCGGGCACCTGGCGGGATCCTTTCCACAGCGAGAGTGTAGCGCCCGCTTGCTACCAGCCCCGCTCCGACAGGCGCAGGTCGACGGCGGTCGACTCCTCCCCGCGCATGGCGTCGCCGAGCCCGCGACTGACCTTGGCCACGATCTGGGCATCCCTGTAGTGCGTGGTGGCTTCGACGATGGCCCGGGCAAAGCGGGGCGGATCGGAGCTCTTGAAGATCCCACTGCCCACGAAGCACGCCTCGGCCCCGAGCTGCATGACCAGGGAGGCATCGGCCGGCGTTGCGATCCCGCCGGCGCAGAAGAGAGGGACCGGCAGGCGGCCGGTCTCCGCGATTTCCTTGACCAGCGTGATCGGTGCCTGCAGCTGCTTGGCCCACTGGTAGCGCTCGGCCGGATCCGCCTGCGTGATGCGCCGGATGTCCCCGGTGATGGACCGCAGGTGGCGAACCGCCTCCTTGACGTCGCCGGTCCCGGCCTCGCCCTTTGAGCGGATCATGGCGGCACCCTCCGAAATGCGGCGCAGCGCTTCGCCCAGATTGGTGGCACCGCAGACAAACGGGGCCGTGAAGGCCCACTTGTCGATGTGGTTGACCTCATCCGCCGGCGTCAGGACCTCACTCTCGTCGATGTAGTCGACCCCGAGGGACTCCAGGACCTGGGCCTCGGCAAAGTGCCCGATGCGAGCCTTGGCCATGACCGGGATGGTCACGGCCGCCTTGATGCCCTCGATCAACCAGGGATCGCTCATCCGGGCCACCCCCCCGTCGCGGCGGATATCGGCCGGGACGCGCTCCAGGGCCATCACGGAGACGGCACCGGCGTCCTCGGCGATCTTTGCCTGCTCGGGGGTCACCACGTCCATGATGACCCCGCCCCGCAACATCTCGGCCAGACCCCGTTTGACCAGGTCAGTGCCGGTGCGGTGACCGGGTAGGGCGGATGCCGTGTCGGAGGAAGCCATGGCCTCCAGTCTACGGGTGGGATGGGACGAGCTCGGGGCGATTCCGCGCCACCTCGCCGGCCCACGAGTGCGTGCTCGAGCGGCGGGGATCTATGGAATAAGGGTGGGTTGGACGCCGACGGGAACCAGTTCGATCCACGTTCGGCCCGGGGTCAGCCGGGCCGGTTGGCCGGCGGCGTCCTTGAAGGCCGTCAACGAGGTCAGCGCGCCCCTCGTCCACGACCCGTTCAGCACCTTGCCATTGCTCAGGTACCACGCCGCGCCGTGGCCGACGAGCAAGCCCTCGGGAATCGGCACCGGAGCCACGCCTTCGCCGGTCTCTTCGCCGGAACTGATGTAGGGAACGAACTGGAGGACCACGTTGGTCGCACTCAGCGGGCCGCCCGAGCGGTCCACGTCGGCCGTACCGTTCTGGGCCCGCAGCCACAGCCGGTAAGTGGGGTTCCAGGCCCACCCGACACTCATCTCCGGAAAGTTGACGACGACCCCGGCGGCGGGGGCGATTCTGGGTCCGGAGAACTGGTGTCCCGCCGGGACGTAGTGGAACAGGGCGGCGGGCGGGCTGTGGGTCGTCGACGCGGCCGCCAGCGAGGCCACGCTGGCATACAGGTTGTGAGGGGACACGTTGAGGCCCGACCGGTAAAACAGCCCCGGATGATTGTCGCCGTCTACGTCGGTCACCGGCTGGGCCCGCAGGATAGGCAGGAAGATGGCGTTCGTGCCGGAGTAGGCGAGCACCGGGTGGTTGAGATCGTCCGCGATCCCCTGATCGGTGAGGCGGCCGGAGCGTACCGGCCCGACCACGGCCGGATAGTTCGACTGAAAGACGGCGGCCAGGCGGGTCAAACCGCCCTCGACCTCCTCTTCGTAGACCACGTCCGCCTGGTTGATGCCGCTCTGCGGACGGGCGGCGTCGACGTTGTCGATCTTGACGACCACGGCCGGGGCGGCCAGCTGTTGACGACTCGACTGGAGAAGCCCGGTCAGGGGTGCCCTCGGCGGCTGCGGCGGCGGGGGCGGAGGCTTCGGCCGGGTGGTCGTGGTGGTCGTGGGCGCGGCCGTCGAGGAGGTGACCGTCGTGGGTGCGGCCGCATGAGAAGCGTGGCCTCCGCAGGCCGCGAGCAACAGCACGGCCGCGCCGAGGATGGCCAGGGCGGCTCGTCGGTCCCGGTGCCGACCGGGCGGTTCGTGGTGTTCGTGTGGTCGGTGGGGTGGGTGCAAGGGGTGCGGCTGCTGGGAATGGCGCATAGGTGCTCTGAGGCGATCCCCTTCGATCACAGCTCGCGGAGCGCCTCGACGCGCTCGTGGAGGGTCAGGCGGCCCCGCCTCGCAGTCGGCGTCGGGCTGGGGTCGGCCAGCCACAGGTGGGCCATCGCCGCGGGCTGGCCGGTCACCGCTGCACCTTTGGCGTCGAGCTTCTCCAGCGCCGAGGCCAGCGCCGGCGGGTAACGGGTCAGGGCGACCGCAGCCTGGTCCATCTCGGCGTCCCGGTCCGGGGGCAGGGCCAGGTTCCGGCCGATGCCGAAGGTGCCGACCAGTACGGTTGCGGGCAGCGTTTCGCGGCGCCGGATCTGGATGAGTTCCTCGGCGAGGACGGCCTCCAGCTCGATGAGGTCGAGCTCATCCAACAAGCCCGCGGTGACGCCCACGACGGCCTTGCTGGGCCGAACTCCGACGGCCATGGCATTGAGGCCGGCGCTGTCGATGACGACGAGGCGAGGTTGGCGGAGGCCGGCGCTGATGCTCAATCCCTCGGCCAGGTTCCATAACCGGGCGTCACCCACCGCATCGGCGTCGCGGCCGCCGATGGTCGACAGCACCCAGCGCTCCCCGCCGAAGCGGGCCCAGGCGGCCAGGGCCGCGCCGACCACCACGAGCACGATGATCCCGATCATCGGCCCGGCGATCAAGAGGACCACGGCGCCGAGCACCACCGCCGGGACTCCCGCAAACAGCCCCGCGACGAGAGTCGCTCTCGTCTCCGGTGTCACGGGGCGGCGTCCATAAGAGGCCAAAGGCTACTGGTCGGCGGCCCGGAGCCGCTGGGCATCGCCGTAGAGGTCGAGATAGCGCTTGGCCAGGCTCTCGAGCGAAAAACTGGCCGCCCGCTGCTCGGCACTGGCCACCAGACCATCCGTCGCCGGCCCACCGGCGAGGGCGACCTCGAGCGCCGCGGCCAGGGCGTCAGGATCGCCGGGAGGCGTCAGGATGGCGTCGACGTCGGGGCGGGCCACATTGCGATAGCCGACGAGGTCGCTGGCGACGACCGGAGTGCCGGCCGCCATGCCTTCCAGGAGGATCACCCCGAAGCTCTCACCGTGCAGGGATGGGGCGCAGAGCACGTCGGCCCCCCGGATACGCCGAATCTTCTCCCGCTCGCCGATGAGGCCCAGCCACTCGATGCGTTCGTCGTCGCCGGTGGCCTGGCGTAACCGGGCCGTTTCGGGTCCCTCGGACGCGATCCAGAGCCGTACGTCGGCCGGGAGGCGGCGGAAGGCATCGATAAGCACGGCCAGACCCTTGCGGGGCTCGTGACGGCCGACGAAGAGGACCGTCGGCCGGTCGGTGGGCCAGGGTTCGGCGTCCTGGTAGCGGGTCACGTCGATGCCGTTCCACACCAGCTCGTAGGTGCCGCCGAAGGTCCGGCTCACGGCCGCCACTGCCTCCTCGGACACCGCGGCCCGAACGGTCAGGTGGTTAGCGCCCCAGCGACCCAGGTGGCGGAGGGCCCGATACCAGGCGCTCTCGCCGGCCCGATGGAAGGTGCCGACGAGGGGTCGGTCACTGAAGACCAGGGCGGTCTGGGTCGGCCCCGGTGCCAGGGGTTCATGCAGGTGCACCACGTCGAAGTGCTCGTCGCGGAGGGCGCGGATGGTGCGGAGGGCGGCGCTGATGTCCGGGGCGATGGCAGCCATGGACCCGTTGGCCGCGGTTGGTATGGAATTGCCGAGCGGGGTGACGAACGTGGCGGGCGGGGGCCCGTCGCACGGACCCAGGACCCGGGCATCCACGCCGAGGTCTCGCAAGGCCTGCGCCAGCCCGAGGACCTGGCCCTGGACTCCTCCCGGGAGGGTGAGGCTGTATGGGCACACCAGACCGACCCGCACCGCCGGAGGCTACTTCGGCCCGTCAGCCCGACGCGGTGACCCTTCCCTGGCGTCCTCTTTCTCGTCCCTGTCCCCCAGATCCGACGGCCAGTTGGGCTGCATGAGATGCCACTGGGTGGGCGCCCGGGCGATCAACGCTTCCAGCTCGACGGCCAGCAGCTGCGTCCCGCGTTGCACGTCGTCGCGCAGCCGGCCACCGCGAGACAGTTGCAGTGGGGGGCGGATGAAACCGACGCGCCGGTTGGCTCCGGGCTCGAAGTAGACGGCGCAGGGAAGCAGGGCGGCCCCGGTCCGCAAGGCCAGGGTGACCGGACCGGCCGGCAGCAGCGTCCGCTCCCCGAAGAACTCCACCTCCACCCCGGCCGCGCCACCCACCAGCCGATCCGAGAGCAGGCACAAAAGGTGATTGGCGGCCAAAGCCCGTCGGCAGGCCACCGCCGCCCCGGGCCCGGTGGGAATGACCTGCATCCCGAGCCGCTCCCGGAAGGAAACGAACCACTCGAACACATCGCGAGGATCGAGCGTCTCGACCACGACCGACACCGCCTGGCCCTTGACCACCAGGCCGGCGCCCCCCCACTCCCACGCCCCGAGGTGCGGCAGGGCCAGAATGGCGCCCCTCCCGGCCGCGACGCCGGCCTGGATGTGCTCGAACCCGTCGTACCACACGCCGGCCCGGATCTCGGACGGGCGGAGGCTGGTCAGACGCAGGCTCTCCTCCCAGTAGCGGGCGTAGGACGCGAAGGTCGCCGCGACCCGCCGGTCGAGGTCGCGCCCGGCGAGGTCCGGCCCGTAGACCCGGCGCAGGTGGCGGGCGACCATCCGTCGGCGGCGGCCCAATCCGGCGAGGGGGCCAGGCGTGACGGGCAGTCGGGCCGCCGTCACCCCGATCCCTTCGGCGACGCCGCGTCCGACCGGGCCGCGCAGCACCCGGGCGGCGACCGATCCCGCCCGCATCAGCTGCAAGGAGAGAGACGGCCGCTGCCGGGTGGTCACCGGCTACGGTCCGGAATGGGCGTTCGGGCGGGTCTGGGCGGCTGGGTCGGTCCGGCCATTCGGGTCGGGCTCGAAGTCCGGGCCGGGCCCGAAGTCCGGGCCAGCCTGGGAGTTCGCCCCAGTCTGGCCGGCCGGGACAGGCTGTGGACGTCCGGCGGGCGGGCCCAACGAGTCAGGATGTCCGGCGGGTCAGGGCCGGCGAGAGCCGTACCGGCGCCGGGGCGGGCTCGTCGCGCCGGTGGGCTCGTCGTCGCCCCTCAGCCGGGCCAGGCGGGCCCGGCGGCGCTCCTGCCAGCGGGCGGCGGTGCCGCTGCGATGGGAGCCGTCCGCGTACCGGGCCGATCGAGGCACCCAGCCGTTGGCCTCCCGCCACGCCCTCCACCGCGCCGCCACGGCGGTCGGCTCGGTGAAGGTGTACCCCGGTCGGCGGACGAACGCCGGTCGCTGGGCGGGCGGAGGTCCGTGCCCGGCGGCCGTGGCCTGGCGCCAGACCTTGACGAAGCGCTGGCCGGCCGTGAAGAGGGTCAGAGCCAGCATCAGCCACAGGATGGGGACCAGCAGCACGCTGAAGGCCAGGCCCACGCAGAGCACCACCAGGCGCTCGGCCCGTTCCATGAGGCCACCCTTGGCCTCGAACCCCAGGGATTCGGCCTTGGCTCGCTCGTAGGAGATCAGCAGCGACGCACCGAGCACCGCCATCGGCAGCAGCGCCACATGGCCGTGGTAGCGGTCCAGCAGATACCAGGCGACGCCGCCGAGGACCACGGTGTCGGTGACCCGGTCGGCGACGGAATCGAAGAACGCCCCCCGCACGCTGGCCCGGCCGGATGCCTTCGCCAGGGCTCCGTCGAGGAGATCGGGCACGGCGGACGCGATGAGCAGCCCCAGCCCTAATCCGAGGTAGCCGTTGGCGATCGCGATGGCCGCCGGGAACGCCAGCAGCAGTCCCAGGGCGGTGAGATGATCGGGGGAAAGTCCCGTCTCCTTGAGCGCCCCGCCTATCGGCTTTACCGCCCGGTCGACTCCTGAACGGAAACGTCCGTCGAACACTGGTTGAAAGGACTCCTCGTGTCAGAGCAGCTCGTCGCGAAACCACGGCAGATCTGACCTGTCGGCTGGTTGTCATGGTACCACCGGCGAACGTTACGCTGGGGATTAGCGAACCACGCGACTTTGGGGGGATCCCGGGAGACCGCCGGGTTCAGCGTAAGAGCATCAGTGGCACGGGAGGATCAGAGGTGAAGTCATACTCATCGGCAGCCATCCGGAATGTGGCCCTGGTCGGCCACGGCGGGGCCGGCAAGACCACGCTCACGGAGGCCCTGCTGCATCTCTCCGGGGCCATCGGCCGGCCCGGCCGGGTCGAGGACGCTGCCACCGTGACCGACTTCGAACCCGAGGAACACAAGCGGAGCCTGTCGATCTCGGCCGCTCTGGCTCCCATCGAGTGGGAAGGCCACAAGATCAACATCATCGACGCCCCGGGTTACGCCGACTTCGCCGACGAAGCCGCCGCGGCCCTGGCCGTTGCCGATCTGGCGGTATTCGTGGTGAGCGCCGTCGAAGGGGTCGAGGTACAAACCGCCCATATGTGGAAGATCGCCGCCGGGCTGGATCTTCCCCGGCTCATCTTCATCAACAAGCTGGACCGGGAGCGGGCGTCCTTCGAACGCACCCTGGAGGACCTGCAGAGCAGCTTCGGCGCCGGCGTGGCGCCGCTGGAGCTGCCGATCGGCGAGGAAGCCAGCTTCCGCGGCGTGGCCGACCTGCTGTCGGACACGGCCATCACCTACGAGGGTGGCCGCCCCACCACCGGGGCGGTGCCGGACGACATGGCCGGCCAGGAGCACAGCGTGCACGAGGCCCTGGTCGAGGGCATCGTCGTGGCCGACGACGACCTCATGGAGCGGTACCTCGAGGGTGAAATTCCGAGCGTCGCTCAGCTCCAGAAGACGCTGGGTCAGGGCGTGGCGGCGGCGACCGTCTTTCCGGTGGTCTGCGGATCCGCGGCCAAGGAGATCGCCGTCGATCGGCTGGCCAGCTTCATCTGCGAGATCGGCCCATCGCCGCTCGACCGCCCGCCCGTTCAGGTCGAGGCGGGGGGCAGGACGACCGATGTGGCGCCGGACCCCGCCGGACCACCCCTCGCCTGGGTGTGGAAGACGGTGGTGGATCGCCACGTCGGCAAGATCAGCCTGTTCAAGGTGTTGTCGGGACGGATCAAGCCGGACGACGTCCTGGTCAACGCCCGCACCCACTCGGACGAGCGCATCCACGCCCCCTTCACCCTGCGCGGCAAGGAGCAGCTGCAGATTCCGGAACTGCAGGTCGGCGACCTGGGTGCCGTCGCCAAACTCGCCGACGTGGTCACCGGGGACACGCTCGCGCCCAAGGGGACTCCCGTCGTCGTCCCGCCGAGACCCGTCCCTGAGCCGGCCCTGCGGGTGGGGATTCGTCCGAAGTCGAAGGGCGACGAGGACAAGCTGATGACCGCCTTGCACCGCCTCCAGGAAGAAGACCCGTCGCTCGCCGTCTACCGCGACGACGAGACCCATCAGACCCTCCTCGGCGGGATGGGTGAGACGCACCTGTCGATCGTGACCGAGCGCCTGGCCCGCAAGTTTGGGGTCGAGGTGGAGACCGAGCCGGTCGTGGTCCCTTACCGGGAGACCGTCACGGGCAAGGCCGAAGCCGAGGGTAAGTACAAGAAGCAGACCGGCGGTCACGGTCAGTTCGGCGTCGCCTTCGTGCGACTCGAGCCCCTCGAGCGCGGGAGCGGCTTCGAGTTCGTCGACGAGATCGTGGGCGGCGCCATTCCCCGGCAGTTCATACCGGCCGTCCAGAAGGGCATCGAGGAGGCCATGAGCGGCGGTGGGACCCACGGCTGGCCGGTCGTCGACGTCCGGGTCACCTGCTACGACGGGAAATACCACTCCGTCGACTCTTCGGAAATGAGCTTCAAGATGGCCGGGGCGATCGGCTTCCGGGAGGCCATGGGAAAGGCCTCGCCGATTCTGCTGGAGCCCATCTCGAAAATCGAAGTCAACGTGCCGGCCGCCTACCAGGGCGACGTCATGGGCGACCTCAACGGACGTCGGGGGCGGGTGCAGGGAACCGAAACCGGCTCCGATGGTGAATCGATCGTCACGGCCCTGGTCCCCACCTCGGAGATATTGCGGTACGCCATCGACCTGCGGTCGATGACCGGCGGCCGGGGCCGCTTCCACGCCGAGCACGACCATTACGATCCCCTGCCGCACAACCTGTGGGATCACGTCAGCCGGGTTAACAACACCAACTGAGCTGCTCCGGTCACAAACTTATCATATTTGATATGTTTCTGACCACAATGACGCAGGTGCCTAGTGGGTTGGCCAGGCCGACCGCACCTTGGCCGCGCTGACGGGGAGGGCTTCCGGAAGGACCCGGGTGTCGGCGACCGACGTCATGAAGTTGGTGTCGCCCTGCCAGCGGGGCAGCACGTGCAGGTGAACATGATCGGGAATGCCGGCACCGGCCGACCGGCCCAGGTTGGCCCCCAGATTCAGACCGTCCGGATGGTAGGCCCGCTTGAGGGCCTGGACGGCCTGCCGGACTCCGTCCCAGACCGCTTGCATTTCATCGGGGCTGAGGTCCTCGATGGCTCCCACGTGGCGGGTCGGCATCACCATGAGATGACCCGACGTGTAGGGGTAGGCGTTGAGTATGGCTGCGGCCAGCCCGGCGGGGTGGCGCCAGACCACGTGCGTTTCCTGGTCGGGAAGGCCGCCGGTCAGGATGGCGCAAAACACGCAGCCGCCGTCACCCGGGTCGGCCCCGGCTTGTTCCACATACGGCGTGCGCCAACCGGCCCACAGCCGCTCCAGGGAGCTCACGCTTTGGCGGGTGAAAGGGCGTGGCTGTCGATCTCGGCCCGCAGGGCGATGATGAAGTCCGCGAGGGGGACGCCGCGCTCGGGCCGGTCTTTACCCCGGGCGTTGACTCCGACCGTGCCGTCGCGGACGTCGTCGTCGCCGACCACGAGGACGTAGGGCAGCTTCTCCAGCTTTCCTTTGCGTACCCGGGAGCCGAGCGGCTCGGAGGCCGCCGCCACGTCCACCCGGATGCCGGCCTCGCGAAGCGCGGCCGCCACCGCACCGGCGTAGGGCTCGTGGTCGTCGCGGACCGGGAGCACCCGGGCCTGTATGGGGGACAGCCAGGCCGGGAAGGCGCCGGCGTAGTGCTCGATCAGGATGCCGAAAAACCGCTCGATCGATCCGAAGAGGGCCCGGTGGATCATGTGCGGCCGGTGCCGCTGGTTGTCGGCTCCGACATACTCGAGGCCGAACCGATGGGGCATCTGGAAGTCCACCTGGAGGGTCGACACCTGCCAGCGCCGGCCGATGGCGTCCCGCACGTGGACGTCGATCTTCGGCGCGTAGAAGGCCCCCTCGCCCTCGGCCACGACGTAGTGGAGCCCGGCCGTTTCGAGCGCGTGCCGCAACGCCTCGGTCGCGACGTCCCACTCGGCCGGGTCGCCCACAAACTTGTCCGGCCGGGTGGCCAGCTCGGCCTCGAACTCCGTGAGCCCGAACGCCCGCAGGATCCGCAACACGAAGGCCAGCAGATCGGCTAGCTCGGGGGCGAGCTGTTCAGGGGTGCAGAAGATGTGGGCGTCGTCCTGGGTGATGCCGCGGACGCGGAGCAGACCGTTGAGCACGCCGGAGCGCTCGAAGCGGTACACGGTCCCGAACTCGAACAGCCGCAGGGGCAAGTCCCGGTACGACCGCTGGCGCGCCGCGTAGATCAGGATGTGCCCCGGGCAGTTCATGGGCTTCGGGTAGTAGGTGGCGCCCTCCATCTCCATGGGCGGGTACATGCCCTCGGCGTACCAATCGAGATGGCCGGAGATCTCGTACAGCGTCGACTTGGCCAGGTGCGGGGTCCATACGAACTCGTAGCCGCCCTTCTCGTGCTCGGCCCGGGAGTAGTCCTCCATGAGCTTGCGGATCAGACCGCCCTTGGGGTGGAAGACCGGAAGGCCCCCACCGATCTCCGGGGGGAAGTGGAAGAGGTCCAGTTCGGCGCCCAGACGGCGGTGATCACGACGTTCCGCTTCCTCGAGGCGCCGCAGGTGCTCGTCGAGGGCGGCTTTGGACTCCCACGCCGTCCCGTAGATCCGCTGCAGTTGCGGGCGCCGCTCGTCCCCACGCCAGTAGGCCGCGGCCACCTTGGTGAGCTTGAAGGCCCCGAGCCGGCCGGTCGACGGCACGTGCGGCCCACGGCAGAGGTCCACGAAGCTGTCGGTATTGCGGTAGGCGCTGACCTCGCCGCCCCGGTCACCCACGCCCTCGGCGGCGTCGGCCGGGTCCACCGCCCTGATGATCTCGACCTTGTAGGGCTGGTGGGCGAAAAGCTCCAGGCCCTCTTTGACCGTGTGCTCCTCCCGGTTGAAGGGTTGGTCCTCGGCGATGATGGCCCGCATCCGCGACTCGATGCGGCTCAGGTCGTCCTCGCTGAAATGGTGGCCTCCCGGCAGCATGAAGTCGTAGTAGAAGCCGTCCTCGATCGGGGGCCCGATGGCGTAGTGGGCTCCGGGCCACAGGTCGGTCACCGCCTGGGCCAGCACATGGGCGGTGGAGTGGCGGAGCACGTGCCGGCCGGCGTCGCTGTCGGCGGTGATGAGTGCCACTTTGGCCCCGTCGGGCAGCTCGGCCCGGAGGTCGCGGGCCTGTCCGTCCACGGCAATGGCGACCGCCGCCCGGGCCAGGCGCGGGCCGATGGCCGCCGCCAGGTCCTGACCTGTGGACCCGGCCGGCAGCTGTCGGGGCGAGTCGTCAGGAAGGTAGACGGTGATCTGCGGGTCGGATGCCATTGCCGGAAAAGACTACGGGAGCAGGCGCCGCCGGCCGATCGGGTTTCGGCCCCCCTACACCACCCCGAGCAGGGCGGCGGTGGCCGACACCCCCTCCCCTGCGGCGGCAGCGGCGTCGATGGCCGCCACCGCGGCGGGGGCGTCGAGGTCGGCATCCAGCGCCCGGCGTACCTCGGCGAGGGCCCCGTCCCCCGGGCCGGACGCCCGCCAGCGGGCCAGGCGGTCAGCCGCCTCGGGCATCAGACCGTCGTGCCAATCCCAGTCCGAGCGGTAGTGGTTGCTCAGCACGGCCAGCCGGATGGCGCTGCCTTCCCAGTCCTTGAGCAGGTCGTGGACGAACACCAGGTTGCCAAGCGACTTGGACATCTTGACCCCGCCCAGCCGGACCATGCCCCCGTGCATCCAGTGGCGCACGAACCGGATGCCGGTCGCGGCTTCGGACTGAGCTGCCTCGCACTCGTGGTGCGGGAAGATCAGGTCCGAGCCGCCGCCGTGCAGGTCGATGGTCTCGCCCAGCTCACGCAGGGCGAGGGCGGAGCACTCGATGTGCCAGCCCGGCCGGCCCGGTCCCCACAGCGATTCCCACGCCGGTTCATCGGGCGCCGACGGCTGCCACAGGACGAAATCGAGGGGGTCCCGCTTGCTCGGGTCGTCGGGATGGCCGCCCCGTTCCCGGGCCAGCTCCAGCATCTCGGCCCGGTCGAGATGACTCACCTGTCCGAAGTCCGCAAACGACGACACGTCGAAGTACACCCCGCCCCCCGACTGATAGGCGTGCCCGGACTCGAGCACCATCCCGATGAAGCCGAGGATGTCGGGGATGGCGGAGGTGGCCCTCGGCTCGGAGAACGCCGGCAGGAGGCGCAGGGCGGCCATGTCGGCATCGAAGCGGCTCACTTCCTCGGCCGCCAGGTCCAGGTAGTGCACGCCGAGCTCCCGGGCCTTGCGCAGGATGTCGTCGTCGACGTCGGTCACGTTCCGCACGCACTGGGTGTCGTGACCGGCGTCGCGCAGGCGCCGCTGCAGAATGTCGTAGGCCAGGTAGGTGGCGGCGTGCCCGAGGTGGGCGGCGTCGTAAGGGGTGATCCCGCAGGTGTACATCTTCACCAGCGGCCCGGGCTCGAAGGGAACCACCCGCCGGCGGGCAGTGTCGTAGAGGTCCATTGGATCGCCTACGGCGCGCCGGTCGTGCCAGCCGCGCCCGTCGCGTCGGCCCGGTCGGGCAGTCCGGTGATCCGCACCGCGGCGTGAGTCTTGTAGCGACGGTTGATCTCGAGCAACGCGGGGGTCAGGGCCTCGATGGCGAGCGCGCTCGCCAGGCCGCCCGCGTCCACCGCCCGGAGGCCGGGCAGCTGCTCGACCAGCTCCGACACCTCCCGGGTGGCGGCCCGGTCGTCGGAACACACCAGCACGTCGGCATCGAGGGGATGGTCGAGGTCAGCCCACGGCTCGGCCGGGAGATGGTGAAAGGCGCCGACCACCCGTGACCGGGGCAGGGCCCGGGCCACGGCGACGGTCACCGACCCGGTCGGCGGAATCAGCGGCACCATGTTGCGGCCCCACCGGGTAAGGGCGTTGGCCATCGAGATCACGATCTTCCCGGCCAGGGGCTCTTCGAGAGCGGACACCGTGGTCAGCACGCCTTCCCAGGGGGTGGCCACGACCACCAGCTCAGCCTCGGCCGCACCCGCATTGTCGGCCGGGTGCAGCGGCAGGCTACGGCTCGGCCATCGGCCCCGAAGCTCGGTCACGGCTGCCTCGGCCCGCTCCATGGAGCGGGAGCCCAGCGACACGTCGATCCCGACGTGCGCCAGCTGCACTGCTACGGCCTGCCCGGCCGGTCCTGTCGCTCCCAACACTCCGATGTGCACCAGGGCAGATTGGCACGTGCCGCCCTGATCAGTCGACCCGGCGGTGTCGACCGGGCTCCAGGGCGGGCTTGGTACGGTGCGCCCATGCGCCTTGCCGGCCGGTTCCGGCGCCGCGGGCCTGTCTCGTCGCCCGGCCTTCCCGCCCGCCCGGGCCTGATCGGCACTCGCGGCGCCAACCTGTCCGGGGTCCGTCCCGACGGGACCGCGATCGAGGTGGCCGTGACGGACGCTCCGGCCGCCATCCTGTTCCTCACCGGGGGTTGCTACGGATGTCGGGTCCTGTGGGAGGGGGCCCGAGCCGCCGGTGGCCGGGCGGCGGCGCCGTGCTTGCCCCCGCTCGTGATCGTCACCCCGAGCCCGACGACAGAGGACGCCCGGGTGGTCGCCAGTCTCTCCCCCGACGCCGGGATCGCCGTGATCATGTCGAGCGAGGTGTGGCACGCCTACAGAGTGGTCCGTGCTCCGTGGTATGTGGGAGTGGCCGCCGGCATCGTGGTTGCCGACGGCCCGGCGCCGGAGACCTGGTCGGAGCTGGTGGCGGAGGTAGGGAGGCTGAGCGGGCCAGACGCGTAGGAGGGGTCGGGCGGCCGGCGCGGCGGGCTAACGGCCGCCCTCGAGCAGCTCGTCCACGGCGGCGACGATGTCGGCGAACACCTGGTCGACCGGTTGTTCGCCGTCGATGTCGATCAGGAGACCCCGCCCGGCGTAGAAGGCGAGGAGCGGCCGGGTCTCGGATTCGTACACGTCGAGCCGGTGGGTGATGGTGGCCTCGTTGTCGTCGACGCGTCCTTCCTGCTCGGCCCGGGCCAGGAGCCGGCGGCGCAGTTCGTCCCGCCCGACCTGGAGGTGGACGACCGCCTGGAGTTCGATGCCCTCGATCTGTTGGGCCATCCGGTAGGCCTCCTCAGCCTGAGGGAGCGATCGCGGGAAGCCGTCGAGCACGTAGCCGCCCTGACGGGCGGCTTCCAGCGCCGGGGTGAAGAGCATGGCGATGACCAGTTCGTCGGGGACCAGATCGCCTCGCTCGAGGTACGCGGCCGCGGCCCGGCCGATCTCGGTACCGCCGGCCACCTCTTTGCGGAGGAGGTCGCCGCTCGCCAGATGGGCGATGCCGTAGTGGGCCGCCAGCTTCACAGCCTGGGTGCCTTTGCCGGCCCCGGGCGGCGCGACAAGGAGCAAGCGCATGGCGGCCGACCCTACAACGGTGGGACCAGGCTTGGCCCGGAGGCCGCCAGCGACGGGACGTTCCCGCGGGCGACGGGCGGCCTGCTCCTCCGATCGAGAGTGGCGCCGAGGCTCAGCTCTGTTCGCCGGTTGTCAGCCGGCTCCGATGCCGAGGCCGATGGCACCCTGCAGGCCCACCGGGTCGACCCGGGCCAGGGGCACATGCCGGGCATCCATCCGGACGGCCAGCTCGCGGGCCAGGCCGAGCTGACCCCGGCCCGGGGTCGTCCCCGTGCCCTCGACGTCGATGACCACGGCGTCGACGCCGGCCCGGCGCACGGCGTCGGCCGCTTCCCAGGCCGCGTCCACCGGGTCCCGGCCGGTCGGGCCGATCGTGGCCCGACCATCGGTGACCACGACCAGGCGGGGCCGATGGGTGCCGGCCCGGGCCGGCGCGGTGGCCAGCTCCAACGCGGCGACGATGCCGGCCGCCAGCGGGGTCCGGCCGCCGGTCGGCAGCCGGGCCAGGCGGGCCCGCGCCACCTCGACACTTCCGGTCGGCCGGAGGAGCACCTCGGCCTGTTCACCCCGGAAGGCCACCAGGCCCACCAGGTCCCGGTGCCGGTAGGCGTCGGTCAGAAGACCGAGGACCGCCCCCTTGGCCGCCTCCATTCGCTGCGGCGCGCCCATCGATCCGGATGCGTCGACGGCCAGGACGATCAGGCTGGCCGTCGGTTGCACCCGGCGCGCTTCCCGGAGGTCTTCGGCTGAGACGCCGTCCACCACCCCGGCGTCGGTTCCGTCTGAGGCGGCCAGGCGGGCCGCGGCGTGGCGCGCCGTGGCGCCCACCGCCACCGACGCGATGGATCCGATCGGGCCGGCGGGGGCGCGGTCACCCACCAGCCGGCCCCGACGACCCTCGGCGTCGACATGTCCTCGCCCCGACGCCGGCGTGCTCAACGCCGGCGGGCGGGTGGCTTCCACCGCCGGGGGCGGCGGGTCCGGCGGGGCCGGGTCGGGCGGAACGGGGGGTTGTTCGCTCCCGGTAGGGTCGCCGTCGGGCGGGTCGGCTGCGGCCGGCTCGTCCGCCGGTTCGGGGGGGCCGAGGTGCTGATGCAAGGCGTCCTCGAGTCGCTGCCGGTCCATTCCGGCTGGTTCGAGGGGATCGCGGCGGGACCGGTGGGCCAGGGCGAGCGGCGCCACCCGCCGCACGTCGTCGGGACCTACCTGGGCCCGGCCCTCCCAGCCCGCCAAGGCCGCCGCCGCCCGGCAGATGGTCAGGTCGGCGCGGAGTCCCTCGGCACCGACGGCCACGCACAAGGACGAGATCGCTTCCACCAGGTCGTCCGCTAACCGAGCCGATTCCGCCTCCGCCAGTCTCCGGGCCAGCGCCGCCTCCTCGGCGGCGACCGCGCCGACGACCGGGGCGGGGTCCTGGTCGAACGCCAGCCGGCGCCGCACCGCGGCCGCCCGCTCGGCGGCGTCGACACCGGAGCGGATATCCACGGCCAGCCCGAAGCGGTCAAGCAGCTGCGGACGCAGGTCGCCTTCCTCGGGGTTCATGGACCCGATGAGCAGGAAGCGGCTGGCATGGGCGTGGGAGATGCCTTCGCGCTCCACCCGGTTGATCCCGCTGGCCGCGGCGTCGAGCAGCACGTCGACCAGGTGGTCGGGCAGGAGGTTGATCTCGTCGACGTACAGCACCCCTCCGTCGGCGGCCGCGAGCAGCCCGGGCGAGAAGCGCAGCTCGCCGCCGGTGAAGGCCGCGGTCAGGTCGAGGGTGCCCGCCACCCGGTCCTCGGTGGCTCCGACGGGCAGCTCCACGAAGGGTGCCGATCCCGGCAACAGGGTGGCCAGACCCCGGGCCAGGGTGGATTTGGCGGTCCCTTTCTCGCCCCGGAGCAGCACGCCCCCAATCCGTGGGTCGACGGCCGTGAGCAGGAGGGCCAGTTTGGCCTCGTGCTGCCCGACGACGGCGGAGAACGGCAGTTGGGGCGGCAGGGGCGACCCGCCGGTCATGACGTCACCCCGCGCCACCTGCGACCGGCACCGGGCCATCGACTTCTGGTAGTTTCATGCACTTCTGGTGGCTCAAGTACATCTGTTGTACTTTTCCGGACATAAGTCGACCGCAGGACCCAGAAGTCGCTCACCTGGACCGCTCGCCGGTCTGAACCGGGCCCGCGCCCGGCCCGCCCCCACCGTCCCGATCACCGGGACTCCTCCCATCCCTCGGCTTCCAGCAGGGCGGCCCGCAGCGTCTCCACCGCGGCCGCCGACGCATCCCACAACCCCCGCTCCACCGCCTCCAGCAGGCGTTCCGCCATCGACCGCAGCGCCCAGGGGTTGGAGGCCTCGAGGAACTTCCGAACCTCGGGATCGGCCACGTACGCCTCGGTCACCCGCTCGTACATCCAGTCCTGCACCACGTGGGCCGTGGCGTCATAGCCGAAGAGGTAGTCGACCGTGGCGGCCAGCTCGAAGGCCCCCTTGTAGCCGTGGCCGGCCATGGCGGAGATCCACTTGGGGTTGAGCACCCGGGTGCGCACCACCCGGGCCACCTCTTCGTCCAGGCTGCGGACCCGGGGACGGGACGGGTCCGCAGTGTCCCCGAACGCGGCCCGGGGCGTCCGACCGCTGAGGGCCCGGACGGTGGCGATCATTCCCCCATGGTCCTGCAGGTAGTCGTCGGAGTCGAAGATGTCGTGCTCGCGGTTGTCCTGGTTTTTGACCGCAATGTCGATGGCCGCGAACCGCCGCCGCATGGCGTCCGCCGCCGGCACGCCCATCCCCGCCCGGCCGTAGCTGTACCCGCCCCAGGCCAGGTACACGGCGGCCAGGTCGGCGTCGGTTCGCCAGTTCCGGCTCTCGAGCAGCGGCAGGATCCCCGAGCCGTAGGCACCCGGTTTGGCGCCGAAGATGCGGGGATCGCCATCGGCGAACCCGGCCAGGGCCACCGCATCGTCGAGCAGGGCGATCAGGTGGGGGAAGGCGTCCCGGAAGAACCCGGAGATGCGCAGGACCACGTCCACGCGAGGCCGCCCTAACTCCGGGGCCGGCACCAGCTCGACGCCCGTCACCCGCCCGGACTCGGCCTGCCAGATGGGCCGCACCCCGAGGAGGGCCAGCGCCATGGCGACGTCGTCGCCGCCGGTCCGCATGGCCGCGGTGCCCCAGACCACCAGCCCGACGCTTCGCGGATACTGCCCCTCGTCGTCGAGGTGGCGGGCCAGGAGCCGGTCGGCCAGGGCTTGGCCCACCTCCCACGCCAGCCGGCTGGGCAGGGCCTTGGGATCGACCGAGTAGAAGTTGCGGCCGGTCGGCAGGACGTGGGCCATGCCCCGGGTCGGGGCCCCGCTCGGGCCGGGAGGTACCCACCGGCCGTCCAGAGCGTCGAGGACCGCCCCGATCTCGTCCGGCGTGCGGTCGAGGGCCGGCTCCAGCACCTGCGCCACCCATCGGAGTACCGCGGCCTCGGCGTCCGACCCGGCCGAGCGGGCCGCGGCCGGCCCCGGCCCGAGCTCGACCAGACGCCGGCATTCCGCTTCCACCGCATCCACGCCGGCCCGGTCCGCCCCGTCCCCGAGAGAGACGCCGAGCCGCTCGGCCACCACCTGGCGCAGCGAGGGCACGGCGCCCTGGGGCAGGCGGGTGAGGGCCAGGAGCAGGTCGGTGCGGGCCGGGCCCGAAGGAGCCTGGCCGAGTACGTGGAGGCCGCCCCGGATCTGGGCGTCTTTGAGCTCGCAGAGATACCCGTCCACCCGGTTGATGAGCTGGTCGAAGGCGTCGCCGTCGGGGGCTGCGGCCACGCCCAGGTCCTGGTGGAGCTGGGCGGCGACCAGCAGCTCCCACACCTGTTTCCGGATAGCCGGCAGCTTCGAGGGATCGAGGGCCGCCACCTGGGCGTGCTCGTCGAGCAGCTGCTCCAGCCGGGCGACCTCGTCGTAGGTGTCCGCCCGGGTCATCGGCGGGAGGAGGTGGTCGACGATGGTGGCGTGGGTCCGCCGCTTGGCCTGGGCCCCCTCGCCCGGATCGTTCACGACGAAGGGGTAGACGACCGGCACGTCACCGAGAGCGACGTCGGGAAAGCAGCGGGCCGAGAGCCCGACGCCCTTGCCGGGGAGCCACTCGAGGGTCCCGTGCTTGCCGGCGTGCACGATGGCGTCGGCGCCCCACACCTGGTCCAGCCACCGGTAAAACCCGAGATAGTGGTGGGTCGGCGGCAGGTCCGGCGAGTGGTAGACAGCCACCGGCTGCTCACCGAACCCCCGGGGCGGCTGGACCGCCACGAGCACCCCGCCGAGGTCGAGACCGGCGAACACCAGGTCCCCGCGGCCCGGGTCCCGATAGACCGAGCCGGGCGCGTCGCCCCAGGCCGCCTCGACGGACTGGCGAACGCCGCTGTCCACGCCCGACCACCAGGCCCGGTAGGCGTCGGCCGGCAGACGGCCAGGGGCCCGGGCCAGCTGGGCCTCCGTGAGGGTTTCGTCCTCGTAGCTGAAAGCGTCGATCAGTTCGGCCATGAGGGCGTCTCCGCTCGCCGGGATCCGGTCGACCTGATAGCCCGCCGCGGCGAGGGCGGCGAGCAGGACCAGGACCGAGGCGGGGGTGTCAAGGGCGACGGCGTTGCCGATCCGGCTGCGCCGGGTCGGGTAGGCGGACAGCACGATCGCCACCCGGCGGGCCCCCGGCAGGGTCGATCGGAGCCGGGCCAGGCGGCAGGCCAGGCCGGCGACACGGTCGACCCGATCCGGCAGGGTGCGGTAGGCGCTGACCGGGGCGCCCAGGGTGTCGCCGTCGTCGACCTCCTCGTTGAACGAGAACGGCACCGAGACGATCCGCCCGTCGAACTCCGGCAGGGCCACGCGCATGGCGACGTCCAGGGGAAAGAGTCCTCCCGACGCAGCCTCCCACTCGGCCCGGGAGGTCGTGGCCGTGATGGCCTGGACCACCGGGATGCCGAGGCTGCCCAGAGCCGTGGCATCCCATGTCAGGCCGTCGTCGGAGGCGATCCCCGACACCAGCACGGTCGTGATCAGGGCATCGGGGCGTTCACCACGGATCAGTTCAATGGCGTCGACGGGCCCGGCCGCGTCCGGGCGGAGGCTGTAGCACCAGATGGCGGAGACCGCCGCCCCCCGGGCCTCGAGGGCCGCGCCCAGGTCGTCGACGAAGCGGGTGTTCCCGGCTACCAGATGAGCCCGGTAGAAAAGGACGGCAACCCGGGGCTGCCCGGGTTGGTTACCGGGTGTCCGGTAGTAGACGCCTGTGGCGGGCACCGGAGCGGGCGGTTCAAACCCGAACCCGGTCATGCAAACCGTGTCCGAGACGAACCGCAGGAGGTGCTCGAGGTTGCCGAGACCGCCGTGCACCAGGTACTCGAAGGCCTGGGCGACGGTCGCGCTCGGGGCGGTGGACGCGGCGGTGAGTTGGGCGTCCGGCGCCGCCTCCCCGCCGAAGGCCAGCAAAGGGATTCCGCCGACCCGGCAGTCGCGGCGCAGGTCCTCGAAGGGCTCGGCCCAGGCTCCCGCCCCACCGAGCAGCCGCACCAGCACGACCTCGACACCCTCGAGGTCGGGATAGGCGGGGCCGGTGGCCAGCGCCGCCCGCAGCGGTGGGAAGCCGTCCGGCAGCCCTTCGACGAGGGAGCGCAGGGCCAGGATCTCGCTCGGCGCGTTGGTGAGGAACAGGATCATGGCCCAAACTCCAGGGGAGTGGCCGCCGCCGGCCCCGACGTCGGGATGGCCGGCCTGGCCTCGCCGATGAGCCGCTCCAGGGCGGTCAGGTCCAGATGCGCTTCGATGGCCGTAGCGAGGCGGTCGAAGCGGGCCTCCCGCGCCGCGGCAAACGACACCCCGCTCGGCACCCACCCGACCCCCGACCGGCCGGCCACGGCGGCGAGATAGGCGGATCGGAAGGCGTCGCCTTCCAACAGGCCGTGCAGGCTGGTGCCGGAGATGCGCCCGCCGGCGGCCTGACACCCCTCGTCACCGTCCCCGGGCCGGTCGGTCGTGATCCACGGCGCCGGCGATCTGGTCCGCCCGTGGCGGATCTCGTAGCCGCGGACCGGTACCCCGAGCGCCTGACCCGCGGTCCAGCGGACCACCTTGTCGGGCTCGAACACGGTCTCGACCGGCAGCAGTCCCAGGCCGGCCACCACCCGGGCCGGGCGGGACTCCACGGAGTCGTCGATGCGGGCACCGAGCATCTGGTAGCCGCCGCACACGCCGAGGATGGTGGCCCGCCCGGAGGGGTCGCCGGCGAGGGCCACGATGGCCTCGGCCAGGCCGGTCTCACGGAGCCAGCCCAGGTCGGCCACCGTCGCTTTGGTGCCCGGCAGGATGAGCAGGTCGGGGCGGCCCAGGGCCTGGGCGGTGTCGACCCATCGGGGGCGCACGGCGGGCTCGACCGCCAGGGCATCCAGATCGGTGAAGTTGGAGATGCGGGGAAAGCGGATGGCGGCCACATCCAGCCGGGCAGAACCGGGAGGCGGAGACGTCGGGACGGCCCACCCGGCGTCCAGGGCCAGGGAGTCCTCGGCGTCGAGGCCGATCCCTTCCAGCCAGGGCAGCACGCCGAGTGTCGGTACTCCGGTGCGGCGGGCCAGGTCGTCGGGACCGCCACCCAGTACGGCGGGATCGCCACGGAACTTGTTGATGACAAAGCCGCGGACGGCGGCGCGCAGATCATCGGGGAGGAGCGCCACCGTCCCGTACAGGGAGGCAAACACGCCTCCCCGGTCGATGTCGCCCACGACGATCGCCGGCAGCCCAGCCTGGCACGCCACCCGGAGATTGACGATGTCACCGTCGAGGAGATTGATCTCGGCCGGGCTGCCCGCGCCCTCGCACAGGACCACGTCGAACCGGCGACGCAGGTCGGCGAGCTGCTCCTCGACCAGGCCCGACAAGGCCGGCTTGGCTCGCTGATAGTCGGCCGCGCTGAGAACTTTCCAGGGCCGGCCCATCACGATGACCTGGCTGGTCCGGTCGGATTGGGGCTTGAGGAGGATGGGATTCATGGCCACCTCCGGCGCCACCCCGGCCGCCTGGGCCTGAGCGGCCTGGGCCCGGCCGATCTCGTGGCCGGCCGGGGTCACGGCCGAGTTGAGGGCCATGTTCTGGGCCTTGAACGGCGCCACCCGGATCCCCCGCCGGGCCAACAGCCGGCACAGGCCCGTCACCACGGTGCTCTTCCCGGCATTGCTGGCCGTGCCGCACACCATCAGTCCGCCCGACAGTTTCGGACCCGCCAGAGGGCCGGGACCATCCAGAGCGCGGGGATCGATCGCCGGGCCCGGACCGGTCACAGGGCCTTCCGGAGACGGCTCAGGCCCCGGGCGTCGGGGACGGCGATGCGCACGGTGCCAGGCAGTCCGAAGCTGGCGCAGTCGCGAACGCAGATGGCCGCAGCCGCCAGCCTTTCCCGCAAGCCCGGGGCGCGGACGAGCACCCAGTTGGCGTCCGACGAGGCCGGCTGGTAGCCGGCGTCGCTCAGGGTGGCGACCAAATCGAGGCGCAGCCTGGCCGTTCCAGCGGCCCAGGCCGGGAGATCGACGGTCGCGAGCAGATCGGGGAGGGCGGCCGCCGCCAGCCCGTTGAGGGCCCATTGCGGTTGGGACATCTCCAGGCGGGCAGCCATGGCCGCGGTCGGCGTCAGCACGTAGCCGATCCGCAGACCGGGGCAGGCGAGCAGCTTCGTCAATGACCCGATGACCACCGCTCCGCCCCCGGCGTCCCCTCTCGTCCAGGTGCCGGTGGCGAGGGGCCAGAACGCTTCGTCCCACACCCGAGCGGTCTCCTCCGGCCCCGCCAGCAGCCCGCTCGGGTTGTGCGGGTTGGAACGCCACCGCCCGGCGCCGGGGTCCAGGGCGCGCAGATGGCGGCGGTACAGCGAAAACTCGGGCTCGTCGACCCAGCCGGCCTGGAGGTCGTTCGCAACCAGGGCGATAGCCTCCGCGCCTCCGTTGGTGAGCAGGAGCCGATCGGCTTCGACACCCATGCACGCCGCCAGAGCCCCCCGGGCCGGGCCGGGGTCGGGGTACCGCCCGACGGCGTCGAGATGGCGGGCCACCACCGGGCCCGGATCGGGAGCCAGGGGATTCATACTGGCCGACAGGTCAAGCACGGCGTCCGGCTCGACACCGAGGGCCTGAGCCAGCCGGGCCCCGTCGCCGCCGTGGGCGCCCGCCGGCGGCGCCACCGGCATCATGGCCGGTCCCTGCCGAGAATCTGGTCCCCGCCGAGAATCTGGCCGCGACCGACCATCCGGCCCCTGAGGATTAGGCGCCACGGCCGGGACCCGACCAGGCCGAGCAACGCCACGGCCGCAGTCACGTGGCGGCTGAGCCGGACGGCCCGGGCGATGTCGGGCGGGCGGGGTGGCGCCCCGGTGCCAAGCCAGGGACGCAGCTCGCGCCGACCGGCATAGGTATTGGCGCCACCCAGGCGCACTCCGAGGGCGGCCGCGAACGCCGCCTCCGCCACGCCGGCGTTGGGCGAGGGGTGAGCCCGCGCCTGATGACGCACCGCGGCCCAGATTCGGGCCGTGGCGCCGGGCCGCACCGCGGCGACGAGCAGGGCGGTCAGCCGGGCAGGAAGCCACCCGGCGACATCGTCGGCCCGGGCCGCAGCCCAGCCGAACCGGGCATACCGGGGCGAGCGGTGGCCGACCATGGCGTCCAGCGTGTTGATCGCCCGGTAGACCAGAACGGCCGCGGCGCCCCCGCCGGCGGCCCACAGCGCGGCCCCGACGATGGCGTCGACGGTGTTCTCGGCCACCGATTCCACCACGGCCCGAACAATCTCCGCCTCGTCCAGGCGGGCGGGCTCCCGTCCGACCAGGCCCGGGAGCAGCGTCCGGGCGGCGTCGATGTCGCCCGCCTCCAGGGTCGTGGCGACCGCGGTGGCAGCCTCGGCCAGGGCCCGGCCCGCCACCGCGACGTAGGTGGCGAAGGCCACGCCGGCCGGGCGGCGCCAGGCGACCCCTCGCAGCGGGGCCGGGCCCCGCTCGACGACCACGCCCGCCAGCGCCGCCAGGCCCGCTCCTGCCGCGGCGTAGGCCAGACCGCGTCGTCGAGAGTCGGCGTACCACCGCGCTTCGAGACCCTCCATCGCCCGGCCGAAGACCGCGACCGGGTGCCAGGCCGCCGGCGGCTCACCGAGGAGCCAGTCCGCGGCGATCCCGGCCGCCACCGCACCCAGGTCAACCGGGCGCTTCGCCGCCCACCTGGCCGGGCCGCCGGGCCGGGCGGAGACAGGCCCCTTGGCGACGACGGCACAGCCCGCTCCAGCTACCACCGGGCCGCCGCCACCAGCAGACCGGCCGTCTCCGCCAGCACTCCGGATGCCCCGAGGACGTCGCCGGTGTAGCCGCCGATCCGCCGCCGGGCCAGCGCCGTCACCGCGGTCGCCGCCACCAGGGCCGCCGCCCCGCTCGCCAGCCCGGGCCCGACCCGCCAGCCGGCCAGCAAGGCGCCCGCTGCGATCACGCCGGCGCCGAGCCAGACCCGATGCCGGGCGCCGCCTCCCCGCCGGGTCGATGGGTCCCGGGCCGATGGGTCCTGGGCCGATGGGGCCGAGGGATCCTGGGCCGATGGGTTCCGGGCCGGGTCCTGGAAGGCGCGAGCCAGGCCGTTGTCGCCGCGGGCGTACGGCTGGCTGCGGGCGATGACCGCCATCGTGGTTCGCGACAGGCACCACAGGCCGGCGAGGAGCAGGATCCCCGGCCGGAGGGCGCTCAGGGCGACCCAGCGGACCAGCAGCACGGTTCCCCCCACGGCCAGACCGAAGGCCCCGACCCCGGGATCGGCCATGACCGTGAGCCGACGCGCCGGTTCCATCGGCGGGAGCAGCCCGTCGGCGGCGTCGACCAGCCCGTCGAAGTGGAGCATGCCCGTCAGGCCCAGGTCGGCGGCCACCACGACCGCCGCCGCAACCGGATAGGGCCAGGCCCGGCCGGCCAACCACCACAGTCCTCCGAGCACCAGGCCGAGGGCGGCGCCGACCACCGGGAACCAGTCGAAGGTCGACGGTCCGGGCGGGCGGGCCCCCCCGAAGGGGGTGAGGAAGGACACCGCGGCGCGCACCTCACCCCTCCTCCCCCGCCAGCGCCACCGGCGCCGGATCCAGGGCGAGCACCCGCCCGGCCACCACCAGCAGCACGCGGTCCGCGATGTCCGCCACCGCCCGGTTCACCGTACCGAGGGCGTCGCGGAACTGTCGGCCGGCCTCGCTGTAGGGGTGGACCCCCAACCCGACCTCATCGGAGACCAACACCGCCGGGGCCGCCCGGGCTTGCAGAAGGGCGGAGAGACCGGCGGCGTCGGCGGCGAATCCGGGCGTCCCGGCGACCCACGTGCCGAGGGCGTCGACCAGGACGCTTTCCGAGATCCCGGCCAGCGTCTCGATCAAACCGGCGCCGGCCTCCACCGTCCGCCAGGTCGCCGGCCGTCGCCGGCGGTGCGCCGCCACCCGGGCCGCGAACTCGGGATCCGGCCGCGACGGATCGGCCACCGCGGTGGCTACATAGGCGACGGGCGCCGGCAGGGTCGCAGCCAGCCGCTCGGCCAGCTCCGATTTGCCGCTTCGCGCTCCGCCGAGCACCAGGGTGATCCTCGGCCCTGCAGTTGCCAACGTCCTCGCGTCCCTCCGAATCGACCGGGGGTAGGCAGGTTTCCTGACTCCCGGATCCACTCGCCTCCGGCCTTCCAGCCCCGAGGGGCCGTGGCCACTTCATGGAGGTTCGCTCCCCGGTCACAGTTGCGGGACAGTCCCGGAATCGCACCGGGTTCCCTGCACTACACCCACTGATGCTAGTGGGCCGACCAGCCCGCTTCCGCAGTCGGGCCGATCTAGGGTCGGGCCATGGCCCGCTCCGAATCGATCGTGCTGCTCAATACCGGCGACGGCAAGGGAAAGTCGTCGGCGGCCTTCGGGGTTATGGGAAGGGGCTGGGCCCGGGGCTGGCGGGTCGGAGTGGTGCAGTTCGTCAAGGGCGGGAAATGGAAGACCGGTGAGCGCAAGCTCGCCGACCATCTGGGCATCGATTGGCAGACTCTCGGCGACGGGTTCACGTGGGAGTCGACCGATCTGGACGAGACCGCGGCGAAAGGCCGCCACGCCTGGGAGGTGGCGACCGCCAAACTGGCATCGGGCGACTACGACCTTCTGATCCTCGATGAGCTGACCTACGCCATCAGCTATGGCTGGGTTCCGGTCGACCAGGTGGTGACGGCCATCCAGAACCGCTCGCCCCGGACCAACGTGGTCCTCACCGGGCGCAACGCCGCCCCCGAGCTGGTCGACGTGGCGGACACGGTCACCGAAATGCGCAAGGTCAAGCACGTCTACGACCGGGGCGTGACCGCCAAGAAGGGCATCGAATACTGAGCGCCGCGGATCTGACCGGACGGGGACCGGCGCAGTTGCGCCCGGCCCACGACGGCGACGGCTGGGACGTCATCGCCCTGATCGCGGGCTGCTGGTCCGAGTACCCGGGCTGCATCATGGACGTCCATGGTGAGTGCCCCGACCTGCTGGACCCGGCCGGCGCCTACGGCCGCCTCGGCGGCCAGTTCTGGGTGGCGACCGACCGGTGCGGCACCGTCGTTGCCACCATCGGCTGGCGCCCCCTCGACCCGGCACGGGTCGAGCTCGAGCGTCTCTACGTCAACCCCCGCTGGCGCCGCCAGGGCCTCGCCAACACTCTGGCCGACCTGGTGGAACAGGCCGCGATCGAACGCCGGGCCCGCCAGATCGAGTTGTGGAGCGACACCCGCTTCGAGAACGCCCATCGCTTCTACGAGGCTCGGGGCTACGTCAGGACCGGTCCCGACCGCGCCCTCGGCGATCTGAGCCACACCCGCGAACACCACTATGTGAAAGCCCTCTGAGCCCCGGCTCTGCTGGCGGCCCGTAGTCCCGGGCCTCAATCCACGATGGCCTCGGCTTCGATTTCGACCCGCCAGCGGGGATCCAGCAAGCCCGCCACCACGATCATGGTGGCGGCCGGACGGACGGCACCGAAGTAGTCGGCGTGCACGGAGCCAACCTCGCCGGCGTCTTCTGCCGATGTGAGGTACATGCGGGTCCGGACCACATCGGCCGGACGGGCGCCCGCGGCCGCGAGGGACGAGGCAATGATCTCGAAGCAGCGCCGGGCCTGGTCGGCGACATCCGGTAGGCAGGAGCCGTCGGGCCAGATAGGTGCGGTCCCGGCGACAAGAACCCGGTCCCCGACGCGGACGGCCCGGCTGAAACCGACCTGGGCCTCGAAAGGCGAACCCGAACTGACGCGCTCCCGGACTGGCATCTTTCTATCGTGCCTGGCTCAGCCCGGGCCTGCCCCCGGTTTCGCGGGCTGGCTCATGGGTGCGCCACCTCGAGGGCAACTTCGATGAAGGTCAGGCGGTCGGTGTTCTCGGCAATCACCTTTGACATCGGCTTTCCCGCCCCGTGCCCGGCCGCGGTCTCGACCCGCAACAGCACCGGCGCGTCGCAGGCCTGGGCGCTCTGCAGGGTGGCCGCGAACTTCAGCGAGTGACCCGGGACCACGCGGTCGTCGTGGTCACCGGTCAACAGCATGGTCGGCGGGTAGCACGTGCCGGGCCGCACGTTGTGCAACGGGGAGTAAGCGAGCAGCCAGCGGAACTGCTCCGGATCCTGGGGGCTGCCGAAGTCGCTGGTCCACGCCCAGCCGATGGTGAAGCGGTCGAAGCGGAGCATGTCGAACACCCCGACGTCACTGACCGCGGCACCGAACAGCTCGGGGTGCTGGGTCACGCTGGCCCCCACCAGCAGGCCACCGTTGGAACCGCCGTAGATGGCGGTCCGGCCCGGTCTGCTCCAGCCGGACTCCTGCAGGAAGCGGGCACAGGCGCGGAAGTCGTCGAAGACCTGTTGCTTTTGGGCCAACCGCCCGCCGTCGTGCCAGGCCCGGCCATACTCGCCGCCGCCGCGGAGGTTGGCGACCGCGAGCAGACCGCCCCGTTCCATCCACACCGCAAAGGGCAGGGAAAAAGACGGCGTGATCGGTATGTCGAACCCCCCGTAGCCATACAGGATGGCCGGGACCTCACCGGTGGGCGCAACGTCCTTACGGCGGGTGAGAAACATCGGCACCCGGGTGCCATCTCGGGCGGCGGCGAAGACCTGTTCGGTGAGATAGTCGCCCGGATCGACGCGGACGGCCGAGGCATGGAGTTTCGCGGTTTCCCCGGTGACCAGGTCGTACGACCACACCGCCCCGGACTCGATAAACGATGTCACCCGAAAGTGGACCGTGCTGCTGTCCGGCCGGCCCTCGACGGCGTCCACCGACACCAACCCGTCCAGGGGAATGTTCCGCACGAAGGAGCCGTCGAGCCCGTGAACCCGCAGGACCGACCGGGCGTCCTGGAGGTAGTGGCAGAGGAGCCGGCCGGCGAAGAGGTGGGCGGCGACCAGGGTTTCGGGCCTCTCGGCGATCACCTCGGTCCAGCGCTCTCGGCCAGGGTCGTCCAGGTCGATGGCGATCAGGCGGCCGAGTTCGGCGTTGTGGTCGGTTGAAACGAGGAAGGTCGATCCGACGTTGCCCACTACGGCGGCTTTGGTGTCGAAGCCCGCGACCAGCGTCCGGAAGCCACCGTCAGGATGGTCGAGGTCGAGTACCTCGATGCCGGTCTCGGGATTGGTTCCCCGGGTGATCACGACGATCAGATAGCGGCCGTCGTCGCTGACGGCGGCATCGGGAAGCCACTCGGGCTGATCCGGGGCGGCGAAGACTACCGGGTCGCGCTCCTGGATGGTCCCGACCTGGTGGAAGAAGAGGCGCGGCGCCCGACTCTCGGCTTCGAACTCGCGCCCCGGTTCGGGCCGGGCCAGGGCGCCATAGAAGAAGCCCGATCCGTCCCGTCGCCAGGCCGCGCCGCTGAACTTGCACCATTCGATGACGTCATCGCGATCGAGACCGGTGGCGACGTCGCGGACCCGCCACGTCATCCAGTCCGAACCCGCTGCGCTGGTGGCGTAGGCCAGCGAGTTCCCGTCCTCGCTCGGTGCCAGCCCGGCGATGGCGACGGTGCCGTCCGCAGACATGGTGTTGGGGTCGAGCAGGACCCGACCCTCGGCGCCAGGTTCGGCGGCGACGTACAGGACGGCCTGGTCCTGCAGTCCCGTGTTGCGGGTCTGGAACCACCGCCCGCCGCGCTCAAACGGCACGTCGAACCTCGGGTAGTCCCACAGCTCGGACAGCCGGGCCCGGATCTCCTCCCTCGCCGGAACCCCGGCCAGGAAGGCCTCGGTCAGCTCGTTCTGAGCTGCGATCCACGCCCTGGTATCAGGGTCGTCGGCGTTCTCCAGCCAACGAAAGGGGTCGGCGATCGGTACGCCGTGGAGATCTTCGACGACGTCGTCCCGGCGGACCGGCGGATATCGGAGTGGATGGTCGATCTTCACAGATTGGCCGTAAATTAACCTAAGGCGCGGTCAGCCTCAGGGATCGAGCGCGCCAAGCTCTCCGGGTGGGCAGCACCTTTTTTCGGCGGTTGACGGTTCGCGGCGCCCGGCGGGTGCCGGAGATCACGGTCTACTTCTGGGTGATCAAGGCCCTGTCGACCGCGATGGGGGAGTCAACCTCAGACTCGCTCGTTCATACCCTCGGTCCGGCGCCAGCGGTCATGCTCGGCTTCCTCGGCTTTGTCGGGGCGCTGGCGCTGCAGTTCCGGATGCGCCGCTACCTGGCCTGGACCTACTGGCTGGCTGTGGTCGGGGTGGGGGTGTTCGGCACCATGGCCGCCGACGTTCTCCACGTCGGGTTCGGCGTCCCGTACCCGGTCTCGAGTGTCCTCTACGGGATCGTCCTGGTTGGCGTCTTCGTCTGCTGGCAGAGGACAGAGAAGACGCTGTCGATCCACAGCATCGACACGGCGCGCCGGGAGGCCTTCTACTGGGCGGCGGTCGTCGCCACCTTTGCGCTAGGTACGGCGGTGGGAGACCTCACGGCGACAACCTTCGGGATCGGCTATCTGGCCTCGGCGTTCCTCTTCGCCGGCATCATCGCGGTACCCGCTATCGGCTGGTCGAAGTTCGGCTGGAACCCCATCTTTTCGTTCTGGTTCGCCTACGTGGTCACCCGACCCCTCGGTGCCTCGGTCGCCGACTGGCTGGGCAAGCCCCGGACCGCCGGCGGCCTGGGTTGGGGCAGCGGGGCGGTCGCCCTCGGGTTTGCCGCCGCCATCTTCGGCCTCGTGGCCTTCCTCGCCGTCACGCGCGCCGACGTCCAGGGCCGGTACCAGGCCCGGACCCGCGTCCCCGGTCGGCGCAGCGACGATGCCTGGCTGACCACGGGCGAGGCTCAACCGTAGTAACGCGGCCGGCCCTGCTGGTCAGGCGATCAGGCGGAGGAGGAACGCGGCCGCCGAAGTCGCCAGTGCGCACCGTTCGCACACGACGCCGACCAGCCGACCGTCGGCCGTATCCAGCTCGATGTGGTGCACCGCCGGTCGGCGACAGCCGCCAGCCGAGCACGTTCCGATGACACCGACGATCCGACCGTCTGTCTTGCTGCCCACGAGCCCATTGTGCACCGGGGGTGTGACCGTCAATCCGTCCATGCCGCCTAGTGGGCCGGCCAGAAACTCGACGCCGGAAACTCGGCCGTCAGAATGCCTGGTCGCATGACGACAGCCGGCCGCGAGTTTCCGGCGTCGAGTTCGCAGGCAGCCCACTCGGTCGAGACTCGCGCCATGGCCGCTACTCGCTGACCGCCAACCCGAACGGTTCGCTCTGGCCGCGGACCAGGGTCTGCGGGGGGTGGCTGCCGTCAGGGTTAGCTTCGAGGTTGGCGGCGCGGATGTTGCCGACGAAGACGTCGGTCCAGTAGACGTGGCCGGCGTCGATGGCCACGCCGAACGGACTCGCTTCACCGCTGACCAGAGTTTGCCCATTGGTGCCATCGAGGTCGGCGTCGTTGATCGTGCCGTTGGCGAAGTCGGCCCAGTAGACGTGGCTGGCATCGACCGCCACCCCGGCCGGTTGGGTGAAATGGGCCTGGGCGGGGATCAGAGTGTGCGGGTTGCTGCCGTCGAGGTTGGCCACATCGATCGTGCTATCAAAGGCGTCGGTCCAGTAGATGTGGCCGGCGTCGACGGCCACGCCGAGCGCACTGATCGGCCCGGTGATCAAGGGGTGAGGGTCGGTGCCGTCGAGGTTGGCGACATCGATCGTCTCGTGGGCCGCGTCGGACCAGTAGATGTGACTGGCGTCGACGGCCACAGCCCTCGGTTCGCTCACGATGTGGCCCTGATCCTGGGCCGGAACCAGGATATGCGGGTTGCTGCCGTCAAGGTTGGCCACATCGATCGTGCCATTGGTGAAGTCGGTCCAGTAGATGTGGCTGGCGTCGACCGCCACGCCCCTCGAGTCGTTGACCATCTGGCCCTGGTCGACGAGGATCCGCGGGTTGCTGCCGTCAAGGTTGGCCACGTTGATCGTGCCATTCCCGGTGTTGGCCCAATAGATGTGCCCGGGAACCGTCTCCGCCCCGGTCCCGGTGAGCGACAGCGCGGCCCTGGCGGTGCGCTTCTTGCCGACGCCGGTCAGCATCGCCATCTCGGTGCCCGAGCTGCTCGCGGCGAAGCTAACCACGACGGTGCAGGACTTGTGCGGCCCCAGGCTGGTCGCACTGCAGGTGTCGGAGGTGAGACTGAACGCCGACGACCCGGCCAGGGTGACCTTCAACGCCGCGCTGGCGTTGCCACCGGCGTTGGCGAGGGTGAAGATCCGGGAGACCGTTCGGCCCACCGCCACGGTGCCGTAGTCGTAGGTCGCGCCGATGGTCGTCGGCGACCAGGCCAGCGCCGGCGGTGCGCTGGAGGCCTGGGCGACCGCCGGAAGAAGTATCAGCATGGCTGCGGTCGGTCCCGCGACGACAAAACTGCGAATCATGGCACGCACTGGACCCCTCCTGTTTTCCGGCTAACCCCCTCGCCAATGGCGTTCTGAACCCCGGGTCGCACCTGCCGGTTCGGGGGGTTGAGCGGATGAATGTCGGAGGATATCGACGCCGTCGATAGAAGTGGTGGACAGGACCCGACGAGCCGATGCAGCCGTCCGGCTTGGCGGCACTCGGCGCTCCCCCGCACGGGAGAACTCTTCGTTGGGACGCTTCTACGATTTGCTTGAGGGGCGCTGCCGGCTGCGCCGGGCCCGTCTCGTCGGCCGCGTCCGTCTGGGCGCGTCCGCCTGGTCCCCCTTTGGTTTTGATGTAAAACTCGCGCTCCACGCCGTAAATATCTCCAAATGCTCCCAGGCGGCCTCGCCGCGCCGACCCCAGGGTTGCCCGTGGAGCAGTGGCGCGACAGATCAATCGCGGTCACAGGAGCCCTCCCCCAAGGGACGGGTCCCGCCACGGGAACCATCGGTATGGCGCCCGCCCGTTTCGTTGACTACGAGCCGTTGAGAGGGCGTCCTATTGAGTCACCGCACGAGCTCCGACTGCGGCAATCCGGGCCCGCGCGGAGACGTTCGGCGTCGCGTTTTGGTTGCGAAACGCAGGCGTTACCGTCCGATCGTCCCGCGCCGGATGGTCCCGGTCACGGAGCTGCGGGGTATGAGGCGTTCAGGGGTGGCCAACTGGACCCTTGGCGACCTAACAGAGCCCGCTGATTTCGTACTGGGTGCCCGGGAGGCCGATCGGCGGGGGCGTGGTCCACACGCCCGGCGGGGTGGTGGCGATGGTGAACATGTCGTCACCGTCGACGGCCCAGTGGATCCGTTCCTGGTGGGCTCCGGTGCAGATCACGGCGAACGCCTCGTGCGGGCCCGGAGCGGTGGCGTCGGCGGTGATGGCGTAGTGCTGGCCGACATCCACACCCACCCACCAGTGGGCGCCCTGGGTACCGTCGCTCGGCATGCCCGCCGGCGGGGACTGCACCTGCAGGAACAGTTGACCGTTGCCGTTGGAGCACACATTGAAGATGTAGCCGGTCGGGTAGGTCGCCGACGGCGCGTCCTCGAGCTGCCAGCCCGACGGCTGCGGGCCGACTCCGATCAGCCTGTTGCCATTCGACACGTCCTTGATCCAGTGGTTCGGGGTGCAGGTCAGCCCGGGCCAGCCGAGTGTCGGGATGGCCGCCGCGGTCGCGGGGGCCGCTCCTGCGGCGATGGGCACGAGCGCCGCAGCCAGAAGACCCGCCGCCGCCAATATGGCTCTCTTCATCATTGCTCCTTTTGGTATCTACTGCGTAAATCGCTTCCGTCGTCGCCGAACTTCTCGTGAGGGCGTCGTCTTCCGCAAAGCGAGTTTCATCGGGGGGACGCGCCTCAGGACTTCTCGGCAGCGGGAGCACCAGGGCCGACCGCTCCGCTCATGATGATAGCTCCCTCGATCTCCGGGCAAACTCAGCCGGACGATCCCGGATCCGGCCTGCCTGGCGCATGGGGACATCAGCCTCAGAAGCGACCTCTGGGCCGAGAAAGGGCAATTGGGATGAGAGATCCCGTTACCTTCATAGCCGGCACGGAGCTGGCGGGCATAGAGGTACTTCCTCGAACCGCTCCCGCCTCTATGACGAGGCGATCTGGAGAGGTCTGATCCGGATTTGCGACGAAATGCCTCGTCTACAGGCGAGCCTTATGAGGAAGACACGTCCCATCTGATCGATCTTTAGCCCGGGAGTGAGCTCCTGGGAGCCCGGCGTTGGCGGATCGCCAGAGTCGTGGACTTCGGCGACGATGGCTCACCGGACGGGGCCGGGTCTCTCGCGCCGACTTCGAAGGTGCAACACAGGCTTCGTGGGCGTGCCGAGCCTCGATCTCGGGACCTCGTCGGTGTGAACGACGCGCTCTGCCAGGCTGAGCTACACGCCCTCGGACCACACTCTATCCAGTTGGCCGGTCGCACCACCCGGGCGGTCACAGAAGCCAGGGGCCACCGCACCAGCGAGATCCAGTTCGGATCCGACGGGAGATTCATAAAACTACACGACAAGTGTGAAGGTAAGATAGCCCAACTACATCGAAAGCGCTTACGATGCTGCCCGTCGGCGACGTGGTCGTCGCGGCGCCGCTCTCCCTGGTCGCCGGCGGCGGTGCGTTGGGCCGGGGGGTGGGTCACCACCGGGAGATAGGCTCACCGACCCGGCTATACGCGAGCGCGATCGCCGCCGGATCACCTATCCTGTATTGCGGCAAGGGCCAGCGTCGTCCCTTCCGCGTGGACCTATCAGCAACGATCCCCGGAAGGAAGTCCATGACCCCGTCATCCACGGCGGTTGACCTGTATCGCCCCGAATTCGAGCACGACGCGTGCGGGGTGGCCTTTGTCGTGGACATGCACGGTCGTCGCAGCCACCAGATCGTTCGGATGGGTCTTGACAGTCTCTGCCACCTCGAGCACCGGGGCGCATCCGGGGCCGAGACCAACACCGGCGATGGGGCCGGGATCCTGGTCCAGATCCCTGACCGCCTGTACCGCGAAGTGGTGGGGTTCGCCCTGCCCGAAGCCGGGGCGTACGCCACGGGCATCGGGTTCCTGCCCACTGGCGACGCGCCTGTCGAGGCATCCCGGCGGCAGGTCGAGCAACTGGCCGCCGCCGAGGACCTGATCGTGCTCGGCTGGCGGGAGGTGCCGACCGATCCCTCCCCCGTCGGCAGCATCGCTCGAGGGGCCATGCCGAGCTTTCACCAGATCTTCGTGGCCAGCCCGGCCGGCCATCGCGGCCTGGACCTGGAGCGGCGGGCCTTCATCCTGCGCAAGCGAATTGAACACGAGCTGACCGGCGTCTACTTCCCCTCCCTCTCGGCGCGAACCGTGATCTACAAAGGCATGCTCACCGCCCCCCAGGTCGAGGTCTTTTACCCGGACCTCAACGATGAGCGCCTCGAAAGCGCCCTGGCCCTGGTGCACTCCCGCTTCTCGACCAATACTTTTCCCAGCTGGCCGCTCGCCCATCCGTATCGATATCTGGCCCACAACGGGGAGATCAACACCCTGCAGGGCAACCGCAACTGGATGCGCGCCCGGGAGTCCCTGCTGACCAGCGACCTCTTCCCCGGCGATCTGGAGCGGATCTTTCCTATCATCACGCCCGGCGCCAGCGATTCGGCCAGCTTCGACGAGGTGCTCGAACTGCTGCACCTGGGCGGGCGGCCCCTCCCCCACGCCGTGCTCATGATGATTCCCGAGGCCTGGGAGCAGCACCGCCACATGGACGCGGCCAGACGGGCCTTCTACCAGTTCCATGCGGCCGTGATGGAGCCCTGGGACGGGCCGGCGTCCATCGCCTTCACCGACGGCACCGTGATCGGCGCCGTGCTCGACCGCAACGGGCTGCGCCCCTCCCGTTACTGGGTCACCGACGACGGCCTGGTGGTGATGGCCTCCGAGGTCGGGGTCCTCGACATCGAACCGGCCCGGGTCGTGGCCCGGGGCCGGCTGCAGCCCGGCCGGATGTTCCTCGTTGACACCGATCAGGGCCGGATCGTCGCCGACGAGGAGATCAAGTCGGCCCTGGCCGCCGAACACCCCTACGCCGAGTGGCTGGCCCGTAAACAGATCCATTTCGACGACCTGTCGCCCCGATTCCCGTTGACCCCGCAGCACGGGTCGATCCTCGCCCACCAGCGTCTCTTCGGTTACACGGCCGAGGACCTCAAGGTCCTCCTGGCGCCGATGGCCGAGACCGGCTACGAGCCGATCGGCTCCATGGGGACCGACACCCCGGTCGCGGTGCTGTCCGACCGCCCCCGGCTGCTGTACGACTATTTCCAGCAGCTGTTCGCCCAGGTGACCAACCCGCCCCTCGATGCCATCCGTGAGGAGCTGGTGACCTCGCTGGCGAGCACCATCGGCCCGGAGCGCAACCTGCTGGCACCGGAGCCCGACAGTTGCAACCAGATCGTCATGCCCCGGCCGGTTCTCACCAACGAGGAGCTGGCCAAGCTCCTGTACATCAACGAGGACGGCACCCGGCCGGGCTGGCACGCCTTCGCCATCGACGGCCTGTTCCCGGCCACGGCCCCCGAACCCGGGGTCGCCCTGGGCCAGGCGCTGGCGGACGTGTGTCTGCAGATCGACGCCGCCATCGACGCCGGCGCCAAGGTCGTCGTGCTCTCCGACCGGCATTCCTCCCCCGAACTGGCCCCGATACCGGCGCTGCTCCTCGTCAGCGCCGTCCATCACCACCTCATCCAGCGAAAGACCCGCACCCGCGTGGGTCTCGTCATCGAAACGGGGGAGGCCCGCGAGGTGCACCACATGGCGCTCCTCCTCGGGTATGGCGCGGCAGCCATCAATCCGTATCTGGCGTTCGACACCATCTCGGAGCTGGTGGGTGACGGGGCCCTCAACGGGATGACCCCTCGCCAGGCCATCCGCAACTACATCAAGGCTTGCGGTAAGGGCGTCCTCAAGATCATGTCCAAGATGGGCATTTCGACGGTGGCGTCCTACACGGGGGCCCAGGTGTTTGAGGCGGTCGGGCTGTCGGGCTCCGTCGTCGACGCCTACTTCACCGGAACGGTGAGCCGCATCGGCGGGATCGGCCTGGACGAGATCGCGGCCGAGGTGCTGGCCCGTCACGCCCGGGCCTTCCCCTCCCGACCGAGCGAGCTGGCCCACCGCGACCTCGAGGGTGGGGGCGAGTACCAGTGGCGGCGGGAGGGCGAGTTCCACCTGTTCAACCCGACCACCGTTCATAAGCTGCAGCACTCGACCCGGACCGGTCGCTACGACATCTTCAAGCAGTACACGCACGCCGTCGACGACCAATCGACGCGGCTCGGAACCTTGCGGGGTCTCTTCCGGCTCCGCTCGGCCGAGGAGATCGGGCGGCATCCGATTCCGATGGACGAGGTGGAGCCGATATCGGCCATCGTGAAACGGTTCAGCACGGGGGCGATGTCGTACGGCTCGATCTCGGCCGAAGCCCACGAAACCCTGGCCATAGCCATGAACCGGATCGGTGGCCGCTCCAACACCGGCGAAGGCGGCGAGGACGCCGAACGGTTTGTACCCGACCCCAACGGTGACCTTCGGCGCAGCGCCATCAAACAGGTGGCATCGGGTCGGTTCGGCGTCACCAGCGAGTATCTCGTCAACGCCGACGACCTCCAGATCAAGATGGCCCAGGGCGCCAAGCCCGGCGAGGGCGGCCAGCTCCCCGGCAACAAGGTGTACCCGTGGATCGCCAAAACCCGGCACTCGACTCCGGGCGTGGGCCTCATCTCTCCCCCACCCCACCATGACATCTACTCCATCGAGGACCTGGCCCAGCTCATCTACGACCTGAAGAACGCCAACGACGCCGCTCGCATCCACGTCAAGCTGGTCGCCGAGGTCGGCGTCGGCACCGTCGCCGCCGGGGTCTCGAAGGCTCACGCCGACGTGGTCTTGATCTCCGGGCACGACGGCGGCACCGGCGCCTCCCCGCTCAACTCCCTCAAGCACGCGGGCGTCCCGTGGGAGCTCGGGCTGGCCGAGACGCAGCAGACCCTGATGCGAAACCGGCTCCGCGACCGCATCGTGGTGCAGGTGGACGGGCAGCTCAAGACCGGGCGGGACGTGCTGATCGCGGCCCTGCTCGGTGCCGAGGAATACGGCTTCGCCACCGCCCCGCTGGTGGTGAGCGGGTGTGTGATGATGCGCGTCTGCCACCTCGACACCTGCCCGGTGGGCATCGCGACGCAAAACCCCGAGCTGCGGAAGCGCTTCACGGGCCGGCCCGAATTCGTCGTGAACTTCTTCGAGTACATCGCCGAGGAGGTCCGCGAGCTCCTCGCCGCCCTGGGCTTCCGTTCCCTCGACGAGGTCATCGGCCATCCCGAGTTGATCGACCTGACCCAGGCCCTGGGCCATTGGAAGGCGGACGGTCTCGACCTGACGCCGATCCTGGCCGTGCCCGACGCCTCGCCCGACGCCGCCCGGCACTGCATCCGGGCCCAGGATCACGGGCTCGACCGGGTCCTCGACCGCACCCTCATCGAGGGCTGCCGGCCCGCCCTCGACGACGCGGTACCGGTCCAGATGGCGATGCCGATCCGCAACGGCAACCGGACGGTCGGCACCCTCCTCGGCGCCGAGGTGACCCGGCGCTACGGCAGCGCCGGACTGCCCGAGAACACCATCGACATCTCGTTCACTGGTTCGGCCGGCCAGAGCTTCGGTGCCTTCCTGCCCCGCGGCATCACGCTGCGGCTGGAAGGGGACGCCAACGACTACCTGGGCAAGGGCCTGTCGGGCGGCCGGCTGGTGGTCCGACCCTCCCCCGCCGGGCCGCCGAGTTTCGTCGCCGAGGAGCAGATCATCGCCGGCAACGTGATCCTGTACGGCGCCACTGGCGGGGAGGCGTTCATCCGCGGCGTCGTCGGCGAGCGCTTCGCCGTGCGCAACTCCGGCGCCGTGGCAATCGTCGAAGGGGTCGGCGACCACGGGTGCGAGTACATGACCGGCGGACGGGTCGTCGTGCTCGGCTCGACCGGGCGCAACTTCGGCGCCGGCATGTCCGGTGGGGTGGCGTTCGTATGGGACCCGTACGGGTCGTTCCCGGCCCTGCTCAACCCGGAGATGGTCGACCTCGAGGAGTGCGACGAAGAGGACGTCACCTGGCTCGAGCAGCTCCTCGCCCGGCACATGGACGAGACCGGGTCCGAAGTCGCCGCCCGCATCCTGGCCGGGTGGCCCCGGTCGGCGCTGCGCTTCACCAAGGTCATGCCACGCGACTACAAGCGGGTCCTGGAGGCCATGCGCGCCGCGGACGCCGCCGGCGTGGGTGCCGAGCAGGTCATCATGGCGGCGGCGCATGGGTAAGCCAACCGGCTTCCTTGAGGCCGGCCGGGAGCTGCCATTGCGCCGACCGGTGCCGGTCCGGCTCCGGGACTGGAAGGAGGTCTACGAGCCCTTCCCGTCCGACCGGCTCCGTACCCAGGCCAGCCGGTGCATGGACTGCGGCATTCCGTTTTGTAATGACGGCTGCCCGCTCGGCAACCTGATCCCGGACTGGAACGACCTGGTCTACCGGCATCAGTGGCGAGCCGCCATCGAGCGCCTCCACGCCACCAACAACTTCCCGGAGTTCACCGGTCGGCTGTGCCCGGCGCCGTGCGAGTCGGCGTGCGTGCTCGGCATCAACTCCGACCCGGTCACCATCAAACAGATCGAGCAGACGATCATCGATCGGGCCTGGGACGAAGGATGGGTGACACCCGTGGCGCCCTCCGTGCAAACCGGCCGGCGGGTCGCGGTCATCGGTTCGGGGCCGGCCGGGCTGGCGGCGGCCCAGCAGCTCACCCGGGCCGGGCACGCCGTCACCGTCTACGAGCGCGACGACCAGCCCGGCGGCCTGCTCCGCTACGGGATCCCCGAGTTCAAGATGGAGAAGCGGTTCCTCGACCGGCGGCTGGATCAGATGCGGGCGGAGGGAACGGAGTTCGTATGCGGGGTCGCGGTGGGCCGGGACCGCGCCCCGTCGATACGGGCCACCCACGATGCCGTGGTGCTGGCGGTCGGGGCGACGGTGGCCAGGGAGCTGCCCATCCCCGGCCGGGACCTCGCCGGCATCCACCAGGCCATGGAGTTCCTGCCCTTGGCCAACCGGGCGGTCGACGCCGCCGACCCGCGGCGGGCGACGCCGATCAGCGCCGCCGGCAAGCGGGTGGTGATCATCGGAGGCGGGGACACGGGCGCCGACTGCCTGGGCACGGTGCACCGTCAGGGAGCCGTCTCGGTCCACCAGTTCGAGATCATGCCCCGGCCACCCGACGCCCGCGACCCGTCGACACCTTGGCCCACCTGGCCCCTGATGTTCCGGACCTCATCGGCCCACGAGGAAGGCGGCGAGCGGGTGTTCGCGGTCAACACCATGGAGTTCGCCGGCGACGAGGCCGGCCAGGTGCGGTCACTACGCGCCTGTGAGGTCGAGCTGTCCGTGGTGGACGGGCGGCCCCGCTTCGACCCGGTCGAGGGCACGTCGTTCGAGCTGCCGTGCGAGCTGGTCCTCTTGGCCCTCGGCTTCTCGGGCCCGGAGCCGGAGCTGGCCGAGGCCTTCGGGGTGGCGCTCGGGCCCCGCGGCCCCATCGCCCGGTCACGGTCCTACGAGACCGACGTGCCCGGGATCTTCGTCTGCGGCGACGCCGGGCGAGGCCAGAGCCTGATCGTGTGGGCGATCGCGGAGGGTCGTTCCGCCGCCGCGGCGGTGGACCGCCTCCTGTCCGGCGACACCCTGCTGCCGGCGCCGCTGCCGGAGGCGTGAGGGGCCGGCCCGGGCGGGAGTGGCAGCCCCACTCGGACCGCGGCCCGATGGCTTTTTGATAGAAATGTCGCGTATTACGCGCCTTTGATATCACAATCGAGTGGCGCGGCCCGGGGGCGAGCCGGGTTCCGGCTGCGCCGGCGCTACCGTGGTTGCCGTGGCCCCCGATCGTGAGTCCCTCGAACCCGAGGAGAAGCGCGTCCACGACGACAGCCCCGAAGCCCAAGCCGAAGGCGAGGTCGATATCGACCTCGGCGACGAGAATGCTGCAGGTTCCGACCTCGCTGACGAGACCGGTGAGGCCGCCGGCGGATCGGACAGCCCGCCTGTTGGCAAGATGGAATCGTGGCGGAAGCGGAGCGCCACCGGCGCCGTGCTGACCGGGCTGGCCCTCGGCTTCCAGCAGGTCTTCGAGAAGGAGCGGGAGGAGCCGGCGATCATCATGACCACGTCCGGCGACCCGCCCCGAGACCTCCCGGTGGAGGCTGAAGTGGAGCACGGCCGGCCCCGCCGGAGCGTGGTCAACATCCGGCCCTGGCTCCTGGATCGCAGTGCCAGCCAGCTCGGGCCGGAAGGGACTACCGCGACCGGAACCGGGACCGGCGACTCGACTGAGACCGGCACCGCGACCGACACGGGCACCCCGACCGGCACCGCCAGCGGCCGTGACCAGCCCCCGGCCGGCTCCCCAACCGAAGGCGACTGAGGTGATCGGCCGGAAGTCAACCGACCGCGGCCAGAGCGACGACGACCTCTCCGGCGGGACTGCCGCCGGCGGCACGGAAAACGTCGAGGAGCAACAGCCCGGTCCGGTGCGCCGGTGGTTGACGAGCCTCAACCGGGCCGCGACCCCCGATGATGCGGCGTCGGCGGAGGGCGGCCTCGACCTCAAGCCGACCACCATGCGACGGCCGGAACCGCTCTACGGCTACGTCGTCGCCCTCGAGCTGATCTTCGTCTCGATCCTCAATCTGGCCGTCACGCACGGCAAGGGTGCGCCCGCCCATCCGGCCACCGCCTGGGCGGCGATCGGGCTTGTGGCATCGATCGCCATGATCCCGATCATCCGGTTTACCAACCATCGGTTGATCGTGGCGTTCTATACGGTCGTCGCCACCTTCCTCGCCACCCAGCCCCGCACCCCCTCGTCGCTGGCGATCACGCACTTCCTGGCCCTCGGCATCGCCATCGTCTACGCCTTCTGGCTCAGCCAGCGTCAGCGCAAGGCGGCCACCGCCCGGACCCGCTCGGGCCAATCCGGGTCCAGCGCAGCCGCCGGGGGTCGTTCGTCGCGTCAGAGCACAGGTACCTCCAGCGGCGGCCGGCGCACCCGGCGCCAGAAGGAGGCGCAAACCGGGCCCCAGGCCAGCCGGCGCTACACCCCGCCCAAGGCCAAACGGGCCCGCCCCTGATGCGACGCCGCCGGCGCCGCTGACCGCCGGCGGGAGGTGGCCCCAGCCGGCGTCGCTGACCGCCGGCGGGAGGTGGCCCCAGCCGGCGCCATCAGGCGGCGCCAGCCCCCCACGACGTCGGTCCGCAGTCTCGTTCAGCCGGGGCGCGGCCCATCGGGCAGCAGAGCCGATCGAAGGAAGGCCAACAGCTCGGCCCGCCGTCGGACCAGCGAACGGACGCTGGGCTCGATGCCGAGGGCTCGAAGCACCTCGACTTCGGTGGCCACGCCGATCACGGTGGAGTAGGTCGCGAGCAGCAACAGGCGGGCGTCCTGGCGGCGGAACTCGCCGGCGGCCATGCCTTCGGCGAGGAACTTGGTGGCTCGCTCGATAAAGGGACCGAGCATCTCCCGGAAGCGAGTCGCCGAGGGCGGTCCCAGCCGGCTGACCTCGCGGAGCAGCCCGAGCAGCTCGGGCCGGCGGCCGGCCAGGCGGAACACCGAACGCACCACCGCGTCGATCCGGGACCACCCCTCACCTGAGCTCGAGATGGCCCGCTCGAGCACGGCGATCAGCTCGGCCCCGGCCTCGTCGATCACGGCGTCGAGCAAGGCCTCCTTGGAAGGAAAGTGATAGAGGATGGTCTGCTTTCGCACCCCGAGCGTGGCCGCCAGGCTGTCGAGCGACGTGGCCTCGTAGCCGCGGGTGCCAAACGCCGCCAACGCGGCATCGACGATCCTCGAACTGGTGCTGGCTACCGCCACCGCACACCCCCTTTGTCCCGTACTCGAACCCGGCCCCGGGGGTCCGAGCATCCAGGCTTTCTTCTCGCCACCATTGCCGGGGCCACTTACCAGATGGTAGACAATCACAATGCTCCGTGCTGGTCCGAGCCCCGTTGCCGGGGCTGCGGAAGCCCACAATGCTTCGTGAAGCGCTCAAGGGTCGGCGCATCGCCATCACCGGCGCGACCGGCTTCCTCGGCACTGCTCTCACCGAGCGCCTCCTGCGGACCATCCCCGATTGTGAGGTGGCGCTGCTGGTCCGCCCCGGGCGTCGGGGCGCGCCCGACCGGGTGCGCCGGGAGATCCTGAAAAACAACTGTTTCGACCGCCTCCGCACCGAGCTCGGCCACAGCTTCACGGCCGAGATGGATCGCCGCGTCCACGTGGTGGCCGGCGACGTCGGCGTCGACGGGCTGGGCCTGGATGACAGCGGCGAGGAACTGCTGGCGTCGTGCCCGATCGTGATCCATTCGGCCGCCACGGTCAGCTTCGACTCCCCTCTGGACGCGGCGGTGGAGATCAACCTCCTCGGACCGGTACGGATCGCCGCGGCCCTCAATCGGCTGCACCCCGCCGAGGCCCTCCCTCATCTGATCGCCGTCTCGACCGCGTACGTGGCCGGTTCTCGGCGGGGACGGGCGCCCGAGGCCACCCTCCCCGACACCCCCTGGTCGACCGAGGTGGCCTGGCGTCCGGAGGTCGAGGCGGCGCGGCGGGCCCGGGGCGACGCCGACGCCGACAGCCGGGATCCCGGGCGGCTGGCCCGCTTCCAGCGCCAGGCCCGCCAGGAGCTCGGCGCCGCCGGCACCCCGCTCCTTGCGGCCCGAGCCGAACGACTCCGCGAGGAGTGGGTCAAGGACCGCCTCATCACCGCCGGCAAGGCGCGGGCCCAGGCGCTCGGCTGGCCGGACGCCTACGCCTACACCAAATCTCTGGGCGAGCGGGCCCTGCTGGAAACCCGGAGCGGGCTGCCAGTGACGATCGTCCGGCCGTCGATCATCGAATCGGCCCTGGCCGAGCCCGAGCCGGGCTGGATCCGCGGCTTCAGGATGGCCGACCCGGTGATCATCTCCTACGCCAAGGGCCTCCTCAAGCAGTTCCCGGGTGTCCCCGAGGGCATCATCGACGTCATCCCGGTGGACCTGGTGGTGGCGGCCATCGTGGCGGTCGCGGCTCGCGGGCCGCTCGCCGAGCCCGACGTCGTGCACGCCGCCTCCGGGGCCCGGAACCCGCTCCGCTATCAGCAGCTGGTCAATCTGGTCCAGGCCTGGTTCCTCGAGCATCCGCTGGCGGACAGCCACGATCAGCCGATCCAGGTCGCCGAGTGGTCCTTCCCCGGCCGAAACCGGGTGCAGCGACAGCTCCGGCGCGCCACCCAGACCCTCGGCACGGTGGAGAAGGCGCTCCAGGCGCTCCCCCTGCGGGGCCGCCAGGCCGAACTGAGCGCCCGCCTCGAAGAACGTCGAGACGAGGCTGAGCGTGCCCTGTCGTACGTCGAGCTGTACGGCGCCTACGCCGAAACCGAAGCCGTGTTCTCGGTCGACAGATTGCTCGATCTTTTCTCCGCCCTGCCCCCTGAAGACCGGCGGGACTTCTGCTTCGACCCGGCCGTCATCGACTGGACCTATTTCTGCCACCAGGTCTACCTCCCCTCCGTCGTCGCTCACGCCCGGGTGCGGCTGGCGTCGGCGCGAACCGGCCGCGGCGGCCGGCCGGCGGGCTTGAGCCGAGAGGAGCGGGGCCGCCGGGCCATACTGGCGCCCGAGCGCCAGCTGGCGGTGTTCGACCTGGAAAACACCCTGATCGCCGCCAACGTGGTCGACTCGTACGCCTGGCTGGCCACCCGCCACATCAGCGACGCCGAGCGAGCGCGCTTCGTGGTCCGGACCGTCCGCGAAGCCCCTCGCCTGCTGGCGCTCGACCGGACCGACCGGGGCGACTTCCTCCGCTACTTCTACCGGCGCTACGAGGGCGCCCCGGTGGACCGTTTGCAGCAGGACAGCTGGGAGCTCTTCAGCGATCTCGTCCTCACCAAGGCCTTTCCGGCCGGAATCCGGCGAGTCCGTGAACACCGGGCCCGGGGTCACAAGACCTTGCTCATCACGGGGGCCCTGGACGTGGTGATCGGACCGCTGCGGCCCCTCTTCGACGAGGTGATCTGCGCTCGCCTCGGGACAAAAAACGGCCGTTTCACCGGGGAGCTGGTCGATGCTCCTCCCACCGGAGAGGCTCGGGCCTTGATCATGGCCGATTTCGCCCGGACCCACGGAATCGACCTCGAGGAGAGCGTGGCGTACGCCGACTCCGCCAGCGATCTGCCCATGCTCGAGGCCTCCGGCCATCCGGTGGCGGTCAACCCCGAGACCAAGCTGGCCGCCATCGCCCGCAAACGGGGCTGGCACGTCGAGCATTGGCCTCGAGCACCGGAGGGTCCCCGTCCGCTGCTGCCGATCGGGCCTCGCGAGAGTGCGCCAGACCGGATCCTCCGGCCGTGAAGGCCCTGCAGATCGAGCGATCCGTCCCCCGCTTCGCCGCCGCCCGGGTGGCGTCGGGGTGGCGGCCGGGTGGGGGCGGACGGGCCGGGCCGCTGCGGCTGGTCGACGTCGATCCGCCCGTTCCGCCCGCCGCCGGGTGGCAGGTGGTCCGGCCCCGGCTGTCGGGCATCTGCGGGAGCGATTTGACCACGGTGGATGGTCGCTCGTCCCGATGGTTCGAACCGATCGTGAGCTTCCCGTTTGTTCCCGGCCATGAGGTGGTCGGCGACGCGGAGGACGGTCGAAGGGTGGTCGTGGAAGCGGTCCTGCATTGCCGGGTGCGGGGCATCGATCCGCCCTGTGCGCCGTGCGCGGCCGGGCGGACCAATCACTGCGAGCGGCTGGTCGCCGGTCACCTGAAACCCGGGCTGCAGACGGGCTTCTGCACCGACACGGGAGGGGGCTGGTCGCTGGCCCTGGTCGCCCACGAGCTGCAGCTCCACGAGGTGCCGGCCGACTTCAGCGACGAGGCCGCGGTCATGATCGAGCCGACCGCGTGCGCGGTCCACGGCGCCCTGGCCGCGCCGGCCATTCCCGATGACGGCGACGCAACCCTGCTCGGCGTGGTCATCGGAGCCGGAACGGTGGGCCTGGCGACGATCGCGGCCATCCGCCGGCTGCGCCCCGATGTCACTTCCCTGCTGGCCGTGGCCAAGCATCCCGAGCAGCGGCGCCTGGCGACCGAGCTCGGGGCTACCGCGGTGGTTGAACCCGGTGAGCTGCGGCGCGCCGTGCGGCGAGCCACCGGGTCCTGGATCCTCGACACGGGACAACTCACGGGCGGCGCACCCATCGTCTGGGATTGCGTGGGCAGCTCGGCCTCGATCACCGAGGCTCTGTCGGTGGCCGCGCCCGGCGGAACCGTCGTCCTGGTTGGCATGCCCGGCCAAGTGGACGTGGATCTGACCGGACTGTGGCAGCGGGAGATCCGCCTGACCGGAGCGTACGCCTACGGGCCCGAGCCGGCCGCGGCCGGCCGGCACAGCTTCGATCTGGCCCTGGATGTCGTCGAGGCCGCCGGCCTGGAGCGACTGGTCAGTGTGACCTACACCCTCGATCGCTACCCTGATGCCATCGAGCACGCAGCTGCGGCCGGCCGCCGCGGCGCGACGAAAGTGGTGTTCGATCTGCGTGGCGAAAAGCGAAGATAGGAAGCCACAAGATTCATGTCCCGTCCCGGGTTCGTTCTCGCCGTTGACCGATCCACCCCGCCGATCCTGACCTGGCACGGCGAGGGGTTCCGCCTCGAGCGCCTTCCGTCCGGGCGGTCACGGGTCGTGTATGCCCCCGAGCCGCTCGACCCGCTCGACGACCCTGACGAGTCCGTCCGCGAGGCCCTGCTCCAGCCCCTGGGTGACTGTGCGCCGCTGCCGGATCTGTTGTCTCCGGGCATGCGGCTCACCATCGCTTTCGACGACATCTCCCTGCCGCTCCCTCCCATGCACCGGCCCGACAACCGCCAGCGCGTCATCGAGGCCGTGCTGGACCTGGCCGCCGCGGCCGGAGTCGACGACGTGGTGCTCATCTGCGCCCTGGCCCTGCACCGGCGGATGACCGAGGCCGAACTGCGCCACGCCATCGGCGACCGGGTCTATGACGCCTTCGCACCGCATGGCCTGCTGCTGCAGCACGACGCCGAGGACTCATCCGGGCTGATCTATCTCGGCCAGACCGACCAGGGCGAGGAGGTGGAGATCAGCCGCCGGGCGGCCGAGTCCGACCTGCTCGTCTACGTGAACATCAACCTGGTGGCCATGGACGGCGGACACAAGAGCGTCGCCACCGGCCTGGCCAGTTATCGGAGCCTGCGCCACCACCACAACGTGGCGACCATGCGGCACTCCCGCTCGTTTATGGACCAGGAGCGCTCCGAGCTGCATTCGTCCAACTGGCGCATGGGCCGCCTCATCGCCGCCAGCGGGGTCAAGGTCTTCCAGATCGAGACCACCCTCAACAACCACACCTTTCCGGAACAGATGGCGTTCCTGCAGCGGCGAGAGTGGGAATGGACGCCGCGGGACCGGGCCACCTACCTGGCCACCACCAAAAGCCTGTCGCTGGTGCCCGCCCGGATGGCCAGGTCGATGTTCCAGACCATCAAGGCGCCCCACGCCATGACGAGCGTGCACGCCGGAGAGGTCGAGGCCGTGCATGCGGCCACCACGGCCATGGTCTACCGCCAGCAGCTGGTCGACGTCGAAGGCCAGACCGACGTGGCCATCTTCGGCCTCCCCCACCTGTGCCCCTACAACGTCAACTCGATCATGAATCCGATCCTGGTCATGTGCATGGGTTTGGGTTATCTGTTCAACCTGTACCGGGGCCGGCCTCTGGTGCGGAAAGGCGGGGTAGCCATCCTGTCCCATCCGACGCCGTGGGCCTTTCACCCCGTACACCATCCGTCGTACATTGACTTCTTCGAAGAGGTCCTGTCGGCCACTACCGACCCGGTGGAGATCGAGAAGACCTACGAGGAGCGTTTCGCCACCGACGAGTGGTACCGCCACCTGTACCGCACCAGCCACGCCTATCACGGGGTCCACCCCTTCTATATGTGGTACTGGGGCGCGCACGCCCTCGAGCACCTGGGCCGGGTCATCATCGTCGGCGGCGACGCCCGGGCCGTGCGCCGTCTCGGGTTCTCGCCGGCCTCGACGGTGACCGACGCCCTGGAGATGGCGACCGACACCGTCGGGCGCGACCCCACCATCACCCACCTTCACTGCCCGCCGATCCTGATGGCGGACGTGCACTGATGGTCGGGAGGTTCAGGTGACCGGGGAGCTCCCCGGCGCCGCTCCCCCCCGCCGGCGGTTGCCGGTCAACACCTCGAGCTTGGCGCTGAGCACCCGGCTGCGGACCTGGCGCCCGCCTTCGGTCTTCCCCCTGGCCCGGCCGAACTGGCCCGGCGGCGTGCCCCGGCCGCCGGTGAAACGCAACCTGGGGATGGAGTACGACACCGAATGGGCCCGTCGTTACCCGGCCCGATTCGGGCGGGTCCTGGTTTCGGAGCTGGTGGCCCGACCGGTGGTCCACCTGCTGGCCGCGCCCCAGGTGGACGGTCTGGATCGCATCGCTCATCTCGACGAGCCCGTCATCTTCGCCGCCAACCACGCCAGCCATCTGGATGCGCCGCTGCTGCTGTCAGTGATCCCGGAGCGGTGGCGGCACCACATGTTCGTGGCCGGCGCGGCCGACTATTTCTTCGACTCGCGGGTCAAGGCCGTCAGCTTCGCCTTCCTGATCAACGCCGTACCGATCGAGCGCCAGCGGGTCAGCCGCGAATCCGCCAACCGGGTGGCGGCTCTGCTCGGCGAGGGCTGGAGTCTGCTCATCTTTCCCGAGGGGGGTCGCAGCCCCGACGGATGGGGACAGCCGCATCGGGCCGGCGCGGCCTGGCTGGGAGTCCGCACCGGCCGGCCGATCGTGCCGGTGCACCTGGAGGGCACCCGGCGCATTCTGGCCAAAGGGTCGACCCGGCTGCAGCCCGGGGTTACCCATGTGACCTTCGGGCGACCGCTGCGACCCGTCGCGGGAAGTGATCCGCGGCTTCTGGCCGCCGACCTGGAAGCGGCCGTCGCCGCCCTCGCCGACGAACGGACCACCGACTGGTGGACGGCGAGGAAGCGGGCGGCGAGGCGCACGAGCCCGTCGTTGACCGGTCCGGACGCCGGAGAGTGGCGGCGCACCTGGGCCCTGGGCGAGCGGGCGCCGGCCGACCGGCGGGCGCGTCGCGGCGGGCCCGAAAGATGGCCGCGGCGTTAGCCCCGGCGGAATTGGTCGCTCGTTGAGGGGCAGTTGGACCCCCGGTGGTCCCGGCCCTCGATGATGTATTCAATCGAACTCGTCGAAGGCGGTAGGTCATGGGCGTTACAGGCGGAATCTTGCTCGGAGCGGCGGAAGTGAGCGTGCGGGAAGGGACTCTGACTGTCGCATTGGTCCGGGCTCTCCAGCATGAGCTCTTCGCCGACGGTTCCGGGCAGCCGAACGCGGCTGCCCTCGAGCACCTGAATGACCTCCGAACCGCGCTCGGCTGGCTCGAGGTCGACGGTTCAGGCCAGTGGCGGTGGCCGGCTTGATCGGGGCTGATCCGGCTTGATCGGGGCTGATCGGGCCTGATCGGGCCCGTCAGTCCGATGGCTTGCTCGCCTGACGGCGAGCTTTCAACTCCAGGAGAGCCCACCAGGTCGCCGCAGCGCCCACCAGCAGGACGGCCACGTAACCGATGAGAGCGGCGAAGGCGGCATCGATCCCGTGACCGAAGTTGGTGAGCTCGACCAGGATGCCGATCACCGACGACACCACCACGGCTGCCCCGGCCACGAACAGTCCGGCCGGGAGCAGCTCATGGATGCCGGATCTTCGGGCCGGTGCAGGATCAAACTTCCGGGCGATGGTGATCAGGGTCAGGGCCAGAAGAATCGCCAGGGCCCAGCTCAACGATCCCGGCTCGAAGAACTGCAGGATCCGGTCACGGGCGGTGTAGCCCGGGGCATGCCGGAACGCCAGCAAGATCCCCACCAACCATCCGATCGCGAACGCCACCAGGATGGCCGCCGCACCGAGCACCCAGGCGGATTGCTCACGTAACTCCGTCAGCGCGGCTTTCGCGGCGGCGGTGCCGGCGACTGCGAGTCCGGCGCCCCGCGAGCGACCTTCTGGTACCCCGGAGGTGGCGTCGGCCGCACCCGCGCTGGGGGCCGGCATCGCCGCCGAGGCCGCACCCGCGATCAGGGTTGGGTCGGCCGCCGTCCCCGGCTCCCCCTCAACCGCCGGGGGAGCAGGAGCGCCGGCCGAATCCACCGCCACGGCGGGATCCCCTGCTCTTACCGGCTCCGCCTCGACCGCCGCAGCGGCCAGGCCGCCGCCCGACGCCGCAGCCGCGATCAGGGTCGGGTCGGCCGCCGCCCCCGGCTCCCCCTCAACCGCCGGGGGAGCAGGAGCGCCGGCCGAATCCGCGGCCAGGGTGGGATCCCCTGCTGTTGCCGGCTCCGCCTCGACCGCCGGAGCGGCACGGCCGCCGCCCGAGGCCGCAGCCGCGGTCAGGGTCAGGTCGGCCGCCGTCGCCGGCTCCCCCTCAACCGCCGGGGGAGCAGGGCCGCGGCCCGAGGCCGCAGCGGCGATCAGGGTCGGGTCGGCCGCCGTCGCCGGCTCCCCCTCGACGCCCGGGGGAGCAGGAGCGCCGGCCGAATCCACCGCCAGGGTGGGATCCCCTGCCGTCGCCGGCACCCCCTCAACCGTGGGGGCAGCCGGAGGTGGCGACGGCGCGGCGTCGGGGAGGGGCACCGGCCCGGGTCCAGGTACCCGATCAGCCCGTGACCAGGCGTCCGCCCCCGGGGTCACAGGGCCCGGCTGACTCCTGGCTGCGTCTTCAGGCGGAGCTTCCGCCGGCCGGGGTTGGGCCGCGACAGGCGGCTCCACCACCGGCGGGGCCGGGGACGCGACGGGCGGCTCCACCACTGGCAGTCGGGCCGTCTCGTCTGCCCGTCCCCCGCTCCCCGGTGCGGCCGCGTCGGGCGGCTGCGACCCGATCGGCGGGGGCGGCGGAGGCGGACTCGTGATCAGCCAGGGTTGGCTCGAGCCGGTGCCAGCCTCGCGACCCGTGCGTTCCTCATCGCTCACGGGGCTACCGACTGACCGGTTGTAGCGGGCTGGCCGGTTGTAGCGGGCTGGCCGGTTGTAGCTGCCTGGCCGGTTGTAGCTGCCTGGCCGGTTGTAGCGGCCTGGCCAGCCGGGGCGGCGTGGCCCGGCGGCATGGTTCGGGCCAGCTCTTCGGCGGTCGGGATACGCCGGAGATGGGCTTCGGGGGGAAGCAGCTCGCTGATGGCAGCCATGATCTTCTCTGTGTCACCCTCAAAGTCTGTGCCAGTGAGGCCCTGAACGCGCGGACCGACCCGCACCCGAACGGTCGGGGGATGAAGGACGTTCGCAACATTCGGAACCCGGGACGATCTCGGCCACACCACCTCAGTACCCCACACGCCCATTGGGATCACAGGTGCGCCGGTCGCCGCGGCCAGACGGGCCACCCCGGACTTGCCGCGAAGGCGGGGATCGAAGAACGCCTCGCCCCGCGGGATCGTGCCCTGCGGGGCGACGATGAGCAGCTCGCCGCTTCGCAAAGCCTGCTCGGCTTCCTCATAGGCGGCCCGGCCGGAGCGTTTCCGGTCGACGCAGATGGCTCCCGACGCCCGCACCAGGGAGCCGACGATGGGCGCGTCGAACAGCTCCTTCTTGGCCAGCCCCCTCGGATTGCGGCCGGCCTCGAACACCGCCATCCCGTACGCCGTCACATCGAAGTAGCTGCGATGGTTGGCCGCCACGATGGCCGCTCCGTGGCGTGGGATGTACTCGGTGCCGGTGATGTCGAAGCGAACAAATGGTAGGGCGGTCAACCGTGAGAGCAGCCGGAGGGCGTCCATCGGCTCGGCCCCGAGCACTTTCGGCACCCCGGCGGGCGCGTTCAGATGAACGACAGGCCAGCGGGCCAGGAGCGCCGCCGCGTGCAGCCGGAGGTCGGGGTTGACCGCCGTGGCCTGCCCGACCGCACTGAGCAGCGGAACGTCATAGATGCTGTCCGAATAGGCCCAGCTCTGGCGGAGATCGATGCCCTCCGTCTCCGCCCATAGTTGCACGGCCTGCAGCTTGCCGAGGGCCCACACGAAGCCGTCCGCGATCACGCCCCGGTAGCGTTCGACTCCGTCCTGATCCACCTCCGTGGCGTAGCGGGTCGCGATCAGGTGATCGAAGCCGAGACGGCGGGCCAGCGGCTCGATCAGGTCGTACGGGGTGGTCGTGGCCAGTACCAGGACCCGGCCGGCCAGGCGGTGGGAGTCCAGCAAGGGGTACACATACGGGAGGACCTGGTGCTGCAGCCGCTCGGCCGCGACCTCCGCGGCTTTGCGCACCTCGGACACGGGCCAACCGCGCACGGCCAGGGCCGCGGCCCGGGCGGTGGCCATCGACGGCAGGGTCTCGCCGAACACGTCGTAGATACCCGTCAGCAGCGCCTGGCCGGGGAGCCCGGCTCGACCGGCCAGGCCCTGTTCGTAGAGCGCCTGGTTGAGCACCGGCGTACTCGATCCCCGCAGGAGGGTTCGGTCGAGGTCGAAGATCGCCGCGGCTCCGGCCATACCCGGGGACCCTATCCCCTTCAGCCCTGTCCTCCTGCCACGGCCCGGACGGCTCGGCTGTCCGGCGAGCAGACACCGACCGCAATCTGTCGAACCGTTTCCACCGAACTGTGATATCTGTTGTGCTGATGGACTTCCGCCAGCTCCAGGCGCTCATCGCCATTGCGGACCATGGCAGCTTCTCGGCGGCCGCGATAGCTCTCCAGACCGTTCAGTCCAACGTGTCCAGCCATGTGGCCCGGCTCGAGCGCGAACTCGGGGTGCAGCTCGTCGATCGGCACGGCAGCCAGTTGACCGAAGAGGGACTGGCCGTGGTCGAAAGGGGACGCCGGGTCGCGGCCGAGCTGGAAGCCGCCGTCGCCGACGTCGCCGCCCTCCGCCACGAGGTCGTGGGGACAGCGCGGATCGGGATGATAGGGACCACGGCGCGCTGGCTGGCACCGCTCCTTCTCGACGGGATGGATCGGGCCCATCCGAAGGTCCGCCTGGTGGTCAGTGACGGGACGTCTGCGACTCTGGAACCGCTCCTGGCGTCGGGTTCGCTGGACGCAGCGATCGTCAACCTGCCGCAGAGCAGCCCGGAGCTCGTCGAGCGACCACTGTTCGACGAGGACCTCTTGCTGGTCGTTCCGAGCGACCACCCCTTCGCCAAGCGAGGGCAGCTCCCTCTCACCGATCTGGACGGGTTCGAGCTGCTCCTGCCCGCCCCCGGCACGACCTTCCGGGACGAGATCGACGAGGCCTGCCGGGCCGCCGGCATCGCTCTAAAACCCCGAGCTGAACTCGATGGGGTCCGGCTGATCGCTTCGCTCACGCTGCAGGGATACGGCCCGGCGATCCTTCCCGCGACGGGCGCGGTCGAGGCGCTGAGCGACTTCGTGCGGGTGAGCGTCGGCGACCTACCGCGGCGGCGGGTAGGTGTGGTGCTGCGCCGGCGGGGCCGGCCGAGCGCGCCGGCCCGTGCGATGCTCGAGACCCTCGACACCATGGTGGCCGCCAACCTCGACCCCGCACGCGGCCTGCACGCCCCTGCGGCGTGAACCTAATTCCGCCACCATTGGGCGCGTTTGGTGTTTTGGGCGCGCTTGTAGTCGTTTTTCGACATCAAGCGCGCCCAAAGTCACCAAACTCACCCAGTTTGGGAAGCTGACCTGATGGGGGCGGGCGCCAGCCGCTCCCAAGTCTGAGGGAGATGCCGCCCTGGTCGGCGGCGGGGCGCCAACCAGCCCCTCAGTTCGAGGGAGGCGCCGCCCTGGTCGGCGGCGGGGCGCCAGCCAGCCACCCAGTCTGAGGGAGGCGCCGCCCTGGTCGGCGGCGGGGCGCCAGCCGCTCCCAGTTTGAGGGGGGCGCCGCCCGATCCGCGGGGGTGCGCCCGGGATGCCAACGCACCCCACGTCTCGGCCGAACCCTGGCAGGGAGCAAACCGCGCCCAGCCGGCCACACGCCCCCAGTGGGTCGGCGGTCCCCCTGGGTCCGGCGGCCTAGTCCCGCCCTCGCAGCCGGCGGAGTACGTACTGCAGGATCCCGCCGTCGCGGAAGTACTCCTCCTCCTTGGGCGTGTCGATGCGCAAGGTGACCGGGAAGGTCCGGCCGTCGGCGGTTACGGTCAAGGTGTCCGGCAGCGGCGCATCATCGGCCAGCCCGTCGAGGCCTGTGATGTCGAAGACCTCCTCGCCGGTGAGGCCCAACGAGGCCGCCGTGTCGCCGACCTGGAACTGCAGGGGCAGGATCCCCATCCCCACCAGGTTGGAGCGGTGGATGCGCTCGAAGCTCTCGGCCAGGACGGCCCGCACTCCGAGCAGGGCGGTCCCCTTGGCGGCCCAGTCGCGCGACGAGCCGGATCCGTACTCCTTGCCGGCCAGGACCACCAGAGGCACGCCGTCGGCCTGATAGCGCTCGGCCGCGTCGTAGATCGACATCTGCTCCCCGTCGGGCAGGTGTCTCGTCACGCCGCCCTCGGTCCCGGCCGCCAACTGGTTGCGTAAGCGGATGTTGGCGAAGGTGCCCCGGATCATGACCTCGTGGTTGCCTCGCCGGGCCCCGTACTGGTTGAAGTCGTTGGGCTCGACCCCGCCGTCGATCAGCCATCGGCCCGCCGGGCTGTCCCGCCGGATGTTGCCGGCGGGTGAGATGTGGTCCGTGGTGATGCTGTCGGCCAATCGGGCCAGCACCCGGGCGCCATGGATGTCCGAGAGGGGCGCCGGTGTCATGGTCATGCCCTCGAAGTACGGGGGTTTGCGCACGTAGGTCGAGCGGGGGTCCCACTCGTAGGCGTCGCCGGTCGGGACGTCGAGGTGCTGCCAGCGCTCGTCGCCGTCGTAAACCGAGTCGTACGAGGACGTGAACATCTTCGACTCGATCGAACCCCCCACCACCTGCGCCACCTCGTCGGGAGAAGGCCAGATGTCCCGGAGGTAGACCGGCCGGCCGTCGCTCCCCGTACCAAGCGGGTCGTTGACGATGTCGACATCCATGGAGCCGGCCAGGGCGTAGGCGACCACGAGCGGCGGGGAGGCGAGGTAGTTCATGCGGACGTCGGGGCTGATGCGGCCCTCGAAGTTGCGGTTGCCCGACAGCACCGCCACCACCGCCAGGTCCCCTGCCGCCACCGCCTCGGAGATGGGCGGGAGGAGCGGCCCGCTGTTGCCGATGCACGTGGTGCAACCGAACCCCACCAGGTCGAAGCCCAGCTTCTCGAGGTAGGGGGTGAGTCCGGCCCGCTCGTAGTAATCCATGACCACCTTTGAGCCCGGGGCCAGGGAGGTCTTCACCCAGGGCTGGGCCGTCAGGCCCTTCTCGACGGCGTGACGGGCCAGCAAGCCGGCTGCGACCATGACGGACGGGTTGGACGTGTTGGTGCACGAAGTGATGGCGGCGATGACGACGTGACCGTGATCCAGGTCGAAGCGGGCCCCGTCGTCCAGCGTGACCGCCGTGGGGTTGGTGGGCCTCGTCCCCTCGCCCTCTTTCCCCAGGATCTTCGGCAGCGCCACCCGGAACGACTCCCGCGCCTCGTCCAGGCGCACCCGATCCTGCGGGCGGGCGGGGCCGGCGAGAGACGGCACGACGGTGGACAGGTCCAGGCTGAGCCGTTCGGAGTAGTCCGCCTGGTGGGACGGGTCGTGCCAGAGACCCTGCTCCTTGGCGTAAGCCTCGACCAGGGCGATGCGTTCCGGCGACCGGCCGGTCAGCTCCAGGTAGCGCAGGGTCTCAGCGTCGATCGGAAAGATGGCGCAGGTGGAGCCGTACTCGGGGGACATGTTGCCGATGGTGGCCCGGTTGGCGAGCGGTACCGTCGCCACGCCGTCCCCATAGAACTCCACGAACTTTCCGACCACGCCGTGGCGGCGCAGTATCTCGGTCACCGTCAGCACCAGGTCGGTAGCGGTCGACCCCTCGGGCAGGGCGCCGGTGAGCTGGAAGCCCACCACCCGGGGAATCAGCATCGAGACGGGCTGGCCCAGCATGGCCGCTTCCGCTTCGATGCCGCCGACGCCCCAGCCGAGGACGCCGAGTCCGTTGATCATGGTGGTGTGGGAGTCGGTACCGAGGAGGGTGTCCGGGTAGGCCTCGACGGGTCCGTCAGCATTGGCGTCGGTAGTGAAGACCACCCGGGCCAGGTATTCCAGGTTGACCTGGTGGCAGATGCCGGTGTTGGGCGGCACCACCCGGAGGGTGTCGAAGGCGCCCTGGCCCCAGCGCAGGAACCGGTACCGCTCCTCGTTGCGGGCGAACTCGAGCTCGGCGTTCTTGACGTAGGCGTCGGGCGTGCCATACACGTCGGCGATGATCGAGTGGTCGATGACCAGCTCGGCCGGAATGAGCGGGTTGACGGTGGCCGGGTCCCCCCCGAGTTCGACCATGGCGTCGCGCATGGCGGCCAGGTCGACCACGGCCGGTACGCCCGTGAAGTCCTGCATGAGGATGCGAGCGGGGGCGAAGGCGATCTCGGTGTCGGGCTCGGCGTCGGCGTCCCAGCCGACCAGGGCCTCGATGTCGCCCGGCCTGACGGTGACGCCGTCCTCGTGGCGGAGCATGTTTTCCAGGAGGATCTTGAGCGAGTAGGGCAGTCGGGCCGCGCCGGGTAGCTGGTCGAGCCGGAAGATCTGATAGCTGCGCCCGCCGACCGACAGGTCCGCTCGAGCCCCGAAACTGTTGCTGCCGAAACCATTGCGAATTGTCGCCATGCCTCCCAGTCTGGCTTCTCCCGGAGAAAAGGGGAAAAGAGGGGGCGACGTGGTCCACGGTCCGGTCACGGTCGTCAACGCCGGAGGGCTCCACCCGCCCGGTTGCTAGCCTCATCGGTCGTCATGGAGCCGTCCCGCCCCCTCGCCGTCAACCACTACCGCGATACCCGGGGAGGGTCGTTGCGCATCGACGACGTGGGTCGGACGGTGCGCCTGGCCGGCTGGGTGGCGGCCAAGCGGGATCATGGCGGCCTGCTGTTCCTGGACCTGCGCGACGCTGGCGGCGTGGAGCCGGGCGGGCTGGTGCAACTGGTCGCCCATCCCGACCAGGCCGCCTTCGAGACGCTGACCCACCTGCGGGTGGAAAGCGTGATCAGCGTCGCCGGCGAGGTGGTCGCCCGACCCCCCGAGACGGTCAACCCGAAGCTGGCCACCGGCGAAGTCGAGATCGTGGTGGCCTCGGCCGAGGTGCTCTCGGCCGCCGACGTGCTGCCGTTCCCGGTGGAGCGCGACACCGACGTCGGCGAGGAGACCCGCCTGCGCTACCGCTACCTCGATCTGCGCCGGGAGCCGCTGGCCGAACGCCTCGCCGCCCGGGCCCGGCTGGCCCAGGTGGTCCGGAGCCACCTCACCGAGCGCGGCTTTCTCGAGGTGCACACCCCGGTGCTCACCGCGTCCTCGCCGGAGGGGGCGAGGGACTTCCTGGTCCCGAGCCGCCTCTACCCGGGCGAGTTCTATGCCCTCCCGCAGGCCCCGCAGCAGTTCAAGCAGCTGCTGATGGTCGGCGGGGTGGAGCGGTACTTCCAGATCGCTCCGTGCTTCCGGGATGAGGCGTCGCGCGCCGATCGGAGCCCCGGCGAGTTCTACCAGATCGACCTCGAGATGGCCTTCGCGACCCAGGAGGACGTGTTCGCGGAGGTCGAGGGTTTGATGGGCCGGATCGTGAAGGAGTGCTCGGCCAAAGCGGCGCCGGCGGTCTTCCCCCGGCTGCGATTCGAGGAGGCCATCGATCGCTTCGGCACCGACAAGCCGGATCTCCGTTTCGGCCTGGAGATCGGCGATGTCACCGAGGAGGTCGGGGGCCGGACGGAGCTGCCGATGTTCAGCGGGGCGCCGGCCGCCGGCCACGTCATCCGGGCCCTCCGGGCGCCCGATGCGGCGGGCCGCCCGAGGCGGTGGTTCGACGAGTTCGTCGGCGCGGCCGGTCGAACCCGGGCCACGGGGGCCTATCTGCAGCTCGATCCCTCGGGCGAGGTACGGGGCTCTTTGGCGAGAAAGCTGACTCCAGACGAGGCGGCGGTCCTGATCGCCGCGGCCGGGGCCGTTCCGGGCGACGCCGTGCTCGTGGCGGTCGGGCCGCGTCTCGCCGCCGCGTCGGTCCTGGGCGAACAGCGAACGGCGCTCGGTCGGGAGCTGGGGTTGGCGGACCAGAAGGTGCTGTCGTTCTGCTGGGTGGTGGACTTTCCGATGTTCGAGCGGGACGAGGCGACCGGCGAATGGGGCTTCTCCCACAACCCGTTCTCGATGCCGCAGGGCGGACTCGAGGCACTTGCGGTCGCTCGACCCCGGCGACGTGGTGGCCTACCAGTACGACCTGGTGTGCAACGGGGTGGAACTGTCGTCGGGGGCCGTGCGCAACCACCTTCCCGAGGTGATGGAGGCGGCGTTCGCGATCGCCGGCTACGGGCCCGAGCGGATCCGGGAGTCGTTCCCTTCCTTGTGGAATGCCTTCCACTACGGCCCGCCGCCCCACGCCGGCATCGCCCCCGGCTTTGACCGCATCCTGATGCTGCTCGAGGATCAGGCCAATCTCCGGGAGGTGATCGCCTTCCCGCTCAACCAGGGGGCCCGCGACCTGCTCATGGGGGCGCCCAGTGCAGTGACCGACCGGCAGCTGGCCGAGCTGCACCTGCGCATCGTTCCGCCGGCGCCATAGGGGCGGCAGGCCGGCAGGGGCGGCACGGGCGGGCCCCGCCACGGTCGCGGCGCGGCCCCCACACCCGCTGCGCCGGCCCCCAGCCCCTCCGTCTTCTTCTGACGGGCGCCTGCTTCAGGTGGGCACCATTCGCTTCACCAAAGGCCGCTGGGCGGCGCCTTTGGGACCAATTCACGTCAGTAGACGGGGCCGGGAGCCCGACCATTGTGCCGGTCACACCCCGTTGCTACCGTCTGCGGCAGGGTCCCGGGTGCCACTTCTTCGGCGCCACCTCGGGGTATCGGGCCTGACCCCCGCGACCGGTTTGTCGACGGGAGGTAGGTCCGCAATGGACGGGATCAGGGATTGGGGAAGGGTGGCCGCGCTCCTGCTGGAGGCGGCCGGCGATCGGGTGACCGCCCTCGGTCATCCCATATGGGTGCAGGTGCTCGACCGTCCCGACGCCGGAAAGAGCGGGAGAGCGGGCAGCTTCGACCTGGCGCTCTCCGACGCCGAAGACGGCCTCATGGGGCAGGTGGCGGCACCGAACTGTCAGGCCGTGGGGATGATCGGCTCCGGCCGGCTGCGGCCCACCGAGCCGGGACCGCCGACCGAGCCGGGACCGCCGGCCGGGTGCTCCGAGCCGGGACCGCCGACCGAGCCGACCGGGCCGACCGGGCCGACCGGCGATTCCGTCGAGGCCGTCCGGATGGTCTGCCTGGTGACACGCGAGGGTGGCGTCACCTGGCGCATGGCCCGGTCCGACGGTTCGCGACCGAGCCTGCTGACGACCGATTTGCCACCATCGGAAGGCCGGCTCCTCGACTGCCTGCGCCGTTGCCTCGGGCTGTCGACGTCGCCGCCGCCGAACCCGGCCGGCTTGCAACTCATCGTGTGGCTGGTGGCCGCCCTGGAGCAGTCGGAGGGATCCCGCCGCCCACTCACCTGGTCCGAGGTCTCCCGCCTCCACCCGGTGGCGCGCCTGCTGGCTTCCGAACTGGATGCACCGGCATTCCGGACCTCCGGCATCACCGACGCCCTGACGCGGATGGGCGCCGCGGCCTACTCCTGGGAAGATATCCGTCGACAGGCTTGCCGGCCGGACGGGTTTCTCGACGACATCATCCGTCCGGATCTGGCCCGCTGGATGGACGCTGGCATGTTTGCTCGCTGGGTGCTGTCGGACCTTCCTTCGGTCGACGAGCTGTTTGTCGCCTTGCGACCGCGACTCACCCCATCGGCCGCCCGCCGGATGGCACATGCCCTCCATGCCGCGGGCACGACCCATGCCGTGGTCGTAACCTGATACTTCCAATATCGACGACAGCGACCGTGCCGGGGGCCGCGGAGCCGTTTGCCCCGACGGGGGCCGGGCACAATAATCGACCGCAGACATACCTGAATCCCGTGGACCAAGGGAGGAGCCATGGCAGGAATCCTGACGGGCCGGGTGGCCGTCGTGACTGGGGCCGGCCGGGGTATCGGCGCGTCCGTCGCCCGGCTCCTCGCGGCCGAGGGTGCCAACGTCGTCGTCAACGATAACGGCGCCGAGGTCGACGGCACCGGAGGCGATACGACGGTGGCGGTCCAGGTGGTGGAGCAGATCACTGGCGCGGGCGGCGAAGCCACTGCCAATAGCGACGACGTCGGCGATTTCGACGCCGCCGGGGCGCTGGTTCAGCAGGCCATCGACGCCTACGGGCACCTGGACGTCCTGGTCAACGTGGCCGGAATTTTGCGGGACCGGATGGTTTTCAACATGAGCGAGGAGGAGTGGGACGCGGTACTGCGAGTGCACCTCAAAGGCACGTTCAACACCACCCAGCACGCCACCGGCTACTGGCGCAAGCAACGCAATCCTGAGGGCCACTTCCGGCTGATCAACTTCACGTCTGGCTCAGGATTGCACGGCGCACCGGGCCAGCCCAATTACGCCGCGGCCAAGATGGGGATCGTAGGGCTGACCTATTCCTGCGCCAACGCCCTGCGCCCCTACGGCATCACGGCCAACGCCATCGCACCGGGCGCCTCGACCCGTATGACCGACTCTGTTCCGACGGACCGGCGCCGTATGGGTTCGGGGAGCGATCAGGTGCGTTCGCCGGACAACGTCGCGCCGGTGGTCGCCTACCTGGCCAGCGAAAGGTCCGACTGGTGCACCGGACAGACGATCTCGGCCCGGGGGTATGAGATCGGTCTGTACAACATCCCGCAAGTGATCCGCCAGATCGCCTCACCCGGGCCCTGGGACCTGGAAATGATGACCCGGATGATCGAGCAGTCGTTCCAGCCGGTCGTGACCGGTTCGGGCGGCCCGTTCCGGCGTTGACCTGGGGGCTGGTGCCGCGTCGGCGCCGGCCGGGGCGGTTGGTTGCTAGCCTCGGGCTTGGCCCGCTGATTCTCACGAGAGGGGTCTGTGGATGCAGGTCGATCTGGGTCCGGAGCTGGAATCCTTTCGCTCGGAGATGCGCGAGTGGATCGACGAGAACGCGCCCGCCGGTCTGGCGGAGCTGACCGATTGGAATTCTCCAGCGACGGGAGGCGCGCCGCGCCGCGGCCTGGAAGCCGCCCAAGCCCACGCCCTGTACCGCGAATGGGAGGAGCGACTGCTCGCGGCGCGTCTGGTCTGCCCTCAATGGCCCGAGGAGGTGGGTGGGCGCGGTTTGTCGGCCGCCGAGCTGGCGGTCTTGAACGAGGAATTCCACCGGGCGGGCGTGCCCCGGGTGGACCGGGGCATGGGCGAGTCGCTGGTCGGCCCGTCGGTGATCGTCCACGCCAGCGACGAGCAGCGGGCCCGATTCCTGCCCCGGATCATTTCCGGGGAGGACCGCTACTGTCAGGGATTCTCGGAGCCCGATCACGGGTCGGACCTCGGAGGGGTGGAGACACGCGGGTTGGTCGACGGAGATGAGGTGGTGATCTCCGGCCAGAAGGTGTGGACCTCAGGGGCGATGCGGGCGAACATGATCTTCGTGCTGTGCCGGACCGACCCGGACGTGCCGAAGCACCGGGGCCTGTCGTACGTCCTGGTTCCGCTCGCCGACAATCACATCGAGATCGCGCCGATCCGGCAGATGGCGGGCAGCGCAGAGTTCTGCCAGGAGTTCATCGAGGGGGCGCGGGCCCCGTTGTTCAACGTCATCGGGGGGCTCAACAACGGGTGGCGCGTCGCCATGACCACCCTCGGGAACGAGCGGGGGGGCCGGGCCACCATCCAGCACCTGGTCTACGAGAAGGAGTTCTGGGATCTGGTGGACACGGTCCGCAAGCACGGCAAGGAGGAGGACGCCCTCACCCGGCAGCGACTGGCGTGGGCCTTCACCAACGTCGAGCTGATGCGATACTCGGGCCTGCGACTGCTCGCCGCCCTGGCGTCGCAGAAGGAACCCGGGCCCGAGGCCTCGGTCTCCAAGCTGTTTTGGAGCGAGTACCACAAGCGGTTCGGAGAGCTGGCCGTCGATATCCTGGGTCCGGAGGCCATGGTTCGCCCCGAGGGCGAGGGCTACCCGACCTCCCGCTGGCAGGGCGTGTTTCTCTGGTCCCGGGCCGGGACGATCTTCTCGGGAACGAGCGAGATACAGAAGAAGATCATCGGCGAGCGCGCCCTGGGACTGCCCAAAGAGCCCGGCATGGGCTAGCCGGCCGCCTGCGAACTATGGCGGCCGGGGCGAGCGCCGGCCCCCTTGGCGGGAATCTCGGCGCACCGGACCGCGATCAGCGGCCCGGCTACTCCTGGGAAATAGTGATTTCCTTATCGGTGATGAACTCGAGCAAGGCCGGGCGGCCCTGCTCGGTGGCGTCGATGCCGCGGCGTAGAGCGGCGACGATCTGGCCGGGGTCGGTGATCCGCTCGCCGTAGCAGCCGAAGGCCTTGGCCATGTCGGCGTAGTGGCCGGAGATGTCGGTCGAACCGTACTTCTCCTGTGACACCGGCATGACCGGGATCTCGATGGCCATGGAGAAGTTGTTGAAGAGTACCGAAAGGATCGGGATGCGCTCCCGCGCCGCGGTTTCCAGATCCATGCCGGTGAAGCCAATCGCCGCGTCACCCCAGACGTTGATGCAGAGGTGGTCCGGTTTGGCCAGCTTGGCGCCCATGGCCAGTCCCAGGCCATAGCCAAGCTGGGTGGTCTTGCCCCAGCCGATATAGGAAAGGGGCGCGGTTGACTCCCAGAAGGGAGTCATCTGGTCACGCGGACTCCCTGCGTCGTGGGTGACGATGGTCCGCTCCTTGTCGACCATCCGGTTCAGCTCGGCGATCACCCGATAAGGATTGATAGGCGCGGCATCATTGGACAGTTTGGGTGACCATTCCTCCAACCAGGCGGTGCGCATGGCGGCGATCCGCTGGGGGACGTCTTCCCGGTCAACCGCGGTTGACATATTGAACTTTTCCATGGCCTGGGTGAGCGCCGTGAGGGTGAGTTTGGCGTCCCCGATCAAGCCGAACTGGACGGCGAGATCCTTGTTGAGATCGAGCGGATCGAGGGTCGCGTGGATAATCGTCTTGCCGGCAGGCATGGGGACTCCAAACCCGGTCGACGCGAAGCTGCAGCCCACACCGAAGATGACGTCGGCGTCAGCGAGGAACCGCTTGACGGCTCGAGGGTTGGCGCGGCCTCCGCTGCCGAGTGAGAGCGGGTGGTTCTCGGGGAAGGCGCTCTTGCCTTCGATGGAGGTGGTGACGGGGATGTTCCATCGCTCGGCCAGGGTCCGGAGCTCCTCCCAGGCCCGGGCGTAATGCACGCCCTGACCGGCGTAGATCACCGGACGCTCGGCACCGGCCAGGACCTGGGCGGCGTCGGCGACGGCCGCGGGGTCGGGCCCGGTCCGAGCCGTGAAGCTGGGGGTGTGGACGAAGTCGTCGGGCACCTCGTCATTCCAGACGTCGGCGGGCACTTCGATCAGTACCGGTCCCGGCCGACCGTTGCGGAGCTGGAAGAAGGCCCGGCGCATCACCTCCGGGACGGTCCGGCCCGACGTGAGCGGCTCGGCCCATTTGGTGACATGCTGCATGTTCAAGGTGGAGTTGAAGTTCGGATAATGGTTGGCCAGGCGACGCGGGTAGCCGGCGGGGACGACCATGATCGGCACGGATTCGGAAAAGGCCTGCGCCACGCCGCCGAAGGCGTTCTCAGCCCCCGGCCCGTGCTGCATGCAGAACACCCCGATCTTGGTGCCGGAGCTCACCCGCGAATAGGCATCGGCCATATGAAGCCCGGTGCGCTCCTGGCGCACGATGACGGTGCGGATGTCCTCCTGGGCGGCCGCCTCGATCAGCGGGTTGACCGGGTAGGCGAAGAGGATGTCCACTCCCTCCGCTTTCATGGCCCGGGCGATGGCGGTGGCGACGTTCATCGGTTCGGTCCCCTGTTCATGGGATAGGGCTGCCAGCGTTCCAGCGGGACGCGAGGTAGCACGGTCGGATTGACACAGCTCATGGGCCACCGGCCTCGCAACACCAGGCTGACCTCGCGACCCACCCGACGGCGGGTCTCAGGTCGCATGCGGCTGCTGGCCGACGCGATGTGGGGCGTGACGAGCACGTTGTCCATGTGGAGCAAGGGATTGTCCGGCGAGGCGGGCTCCTGCTCGGTCACGTCCAGGCCGGCCCCGGCGATCACCCCGTCGCGCAGGGCCTGGATCAGAGCGGCTTCGTCGATGATCGGGCCCCTGGCCGTGTTGATCACGACCGCGGTGGGCTTCATGCGGCTGAGGGCGGCGGCGTCGATGGCGTGCTCGGTCTCCGCGTTCAGCGGGGCGTGGATGGAGAGGAAGTCGCTGCGTTCGAGCAGCTCGTGGAACCCCACCGGCTCCACCTCGGCCGCGCTGATCTCCAGCTCACTGACGTAGGGGTCAAAGGCGATCACCCGCAACCCGAAGGCCTTGGCCCGGCGGGCGGTCCCCCGCGCCACGTGACCGAAGGCAAACAAGCCGAGAGTCTGCCCCAGCAGCCGGGGCCGGACGCTCAGGATGGGGCGGGCCTGGTACCACTCCCCTTCCCGGGCCATGCGCGCCATCAGCGGCGTCATCCGGGCCACGTCGAGCAGGAGCATCATGGCGTGGTCGGCCACCTCCTCGATGAAGACGTCGGGAACGTTGGTGACCACGATCCCCGCCGCAGTGGCCGCCTCCACGTCGACCATGTCCACGCCGACGCCGCCCACACCGATCACCACGCACTGTTTCAGACCGTCAATGACCTGCTGGTCGATGGGGATCCCCCAGGAGGTGATGATGGCGTCCAGGTCGCCGACCGCCTCGGCGAACTCGGTCTGGGTGTCGGCGGGAATCTCGACGATGTCGGCCACGGGCGCCAGGGCCTCGAGCTCGTGGGCCCAGCGCTGTTCGACCGTCTGGGCCTGCACGTGTCTCGGAAGCCGGATCCCAACCCTTTTCTTCGTCATACCGCAGGTTTCCTGGTCATCGAGCGTGGCCTCCCCTCGGACTCGGGACCGGCCGCCGTCCACGACGGGGCCGCCCTTTTACCTTAACGATCGCCGCCCACGCGGTGCCGACTCGACGCTTGGAAGCGGTGAGGGTGGCGGGCTCGCCCCGGCCGAGAGCCGGCCCGGATCAGTCCGGTTCGCGACCCGACCACGGATACTGATACCCTAAAAAGAACAACGTTCCTTTATCGGGGGGTAAGGGGTCAGACATGACTGATGTCGCCGCGGCAGGCGGGAAGATCCAGGAGACGCAGGTCCATCGCTATCGGTCCACGCACGGTATCAACCATGACTCGGTGGCCTGGAAGCTGTGGGAGAAGTCAAAGAAGCTCTTCTGGGACCCCGCCGACATCGATTGGTCAAAAGATGCCGAGCACTGGGCGTCCATGACGGATGAGCAGCGGCTTCCGTTCGCTCTGTCGGCACGCGGGTTCATGGTCGGCGAGGAGGCCGTAACCCTGGACATCGTGCCGTTGCTGCGGGCCATGTCGGATCTCGGCCGCCTCGAGGACACCATGTATCTCTCCATGTTCGCGATGGAAGAGGCGAAGCACACCGACATGTTCCGACGCTGGTTTGATGTCGTCGGGTTCGACCCGAGCTCGCTCAATGACTTCGTTCGCATGCAGGCCGACCAGGTCCGGACGGCCGGCGGGCGATCCCGCGGCCTCTTCGACGGTGAGTTGACTCAGGTCATGCGGCGTCTGGATACCGACCGCTCTGCCGAGGCGCTACTCGACGCCACGCTCGTGTACAACCAGCTGGTCGAGGGGGTGGCCGCAATTGGCGGCTATCACCGGTGGAACTTGTTGTTTCGAGCCACCGGGAAATTGCCGGGTCTCGAACAGGGCATACGGCTGACGCGACGCGACGAGTCCCGGCACATCTCCTATGGGACCTATTTGGCTCGGCGCATCATCGCCGAGAACCCCGGGCTGTGGGACTTCGTCGAGCGACGTTGGGCGGAGCTGACCGAAGGCTTCGGCCAGGGCGGCTATGGCGGCCCAGGACCGGCCCGGGCCGGATACGACGCCGACTTCGTGACCAATCTCATCAAACGACGGCTCGCCGCTCTGGCCGTGGCCAGGAACATGACCGTTGAAGACGTGGACCACAGTTCGGTCGACGAGCTGGTGCCGGTGGAGCTCGCAGGCGGGTAAAGATACATGAACACCAAATGACGATTTGGGTCAGGATTGGGCACGCATTGTGACCCGCAAGTAACTTAATTCGGAAAAGCGAGTACCGTCGTGAGGGATGGGGGCAGCCTTCAGATCCGGACATTTCGGCGCGGATTTCGCCAGGAGCGGCGCAGCCGCGCTCGTGGGATCGATGACGACCCGCGGCCGGGACCCAGGGCCGCAGACCGACCTCTGCGTGGCCTGCGCCAGTTCCGGCCAGCTCGACCGCTTACCCGACGGACGCCCGGAGGAGATCCGGGTAGCGCAGGTCCATGCGAACAGCGAGATCCTGGCGATGAAATCCTTGGAGGGCCGTCCCGACTTCGATCGGCGAGTTCGCGGGTCCCGGAAGGGTGGCGAGCGTCTGTTGGAACGAGCCACCTGCCTCGATGAGTTCGATGCCCTCTTCAGCGGCGCCCTGCAGGGCTCGACCAGCTGCGTGGTCATCGAGGGGTGCTGGGGCACCGGGAAGACCGCCCTCATCGGCGCCGCCTGTGAAGCGGCGCGGCGATACGGGGTGTGGACGGCCCGGGCCCGGGGGCGCGAGTCAGAGCGCCGCACCCGCTACTCGGTCCTGCGGGATGCGCTGGAGTCGGTGTACCGACCGTGGTCCGCCGGCGCCGACCTCCACGCCCACCCGGATGTCGCCGGACCGTGGCGCGGTCTGCTGGCGATGTTGGAGCAGACAGGACTGACTCCCATCGAAGTGAGTCACCGGCTGGTCGAGGTGTTGAGTGAGGCCGACGCACCCCTTCCGGTGGCGTTCGCCGTCGATGACGCCGATATGGCGGACAACGAATCCATGGCGGTTCTCACGACCGCTATCCGCCGGGTCGGGCCGGAGCGGGCCTGGCTGGTTGCCAGCACCCATCACCGCCAGCCGGGAGTGGCCCTACGGCCCGTCGATCGACTCCTCTCTGAACCACAGACCCGGCACCTCGTCATCGGCCCTCTGCAAGCCGAGACGGTCGGCGATGCCATACAGCAGTTCTCTGGCCAGGCCCCGTCTGGCGCTTTTCGCGACCGCTGCTACCAGGTCACGGGAGGCAGGCCGCTGCTCCTTTTCGCCCTGCTCGGCGCCCTCGAGCAGGCTGGCTTCGATGTGACCGTTGAGGGTGACGTGATGGCCTCAATCGGCTCGATGGTCGTTCCCCGCATCGCCCAGGTCGTGCTCGATCGCCTGTCCTGGATGTCCATCGCCGCCTCGGATCTGCTTGGCGCCGTTGCCGTCCTCGGAGACGGGGCCGACCTGAGTACCGCCCGCGATCTGGCCCGAATCGACGGTCTGGCGGCCGAAAGGGGGGCCGACTCCGCCGTGCTGGGCGAGCTACTCGAGCCGGGGCGGCCTTTGCGCTTTACTTCTCCGCTGATACGAGCAGCCATCTATCACGACATCCCGCCGGGCCGCCGAGCCAGGCTGCACGCCGATGCCGCCCGGGTGCTGAAAGGCGAAGACCGGCCCGAAGATCAGGTTCTCCGGCATCTGCTGCTCACCGAACCCGCTCACGACGTCGAGATGGCCGATTGGCTGGCCCGAATGGGGCGGAGCGCCCTCGATCGAGCGGACTTCGACATGGCGGTGCAGTGCCTGCGCCGAGCCCTCTCGGAGCCCGCACCGGCCGCCGAGCGTCAGGGGATTCTCCTCGACCTGGCCGGGGCCGAGGCCGCGCTCGCGGTTCCCTCGGCCGTCGGGCGATTCCGCCAGGCCGTCATGCTCGGGGGTGCAGAGCCTGAACCGCTCGCCCGGGCGGCGGTACGCCTGCTGCGCGCCCTGGGCGGCCCGCCGCCGTTCGAACCCGAGATCGTGGATGTGTTGTGGGGCGTCGTCGACCGGCTGGATCCGTCGTTGGTCGAGCTCCGGTTCGAGCTCGAGCTCGCTCTGCGTTTCGCCACCGACGACGCCGGGCTCAGGGGTCTCGATCGTTTCGAACAGCTGCTTGACGGGTTGGCTATCGATAGTCCCGAGCTCGCAGTTGTGGGCCGCGCCTGCCTCGCCGGGCAGAAGCTCGGCGACCCCCGGTGGGCCGGTGTCGACGAAGTTGGTGCCATGATCGAAGCCGGGCTGGATCCCGAGGACCTTTTCCGCGGCGACGCCCTGGCCCGACGTATCCAGTTCGCATGCATGGTGGATTTGCTGCGGTGCGGACGCTACGACGCAGTCGACTCGATCACGCAGCAATGTCTGGCGGTATCCCTCCGTGACGCCGGCCAGGACGCGGCTCCCGCCGTTTTGAGCCTGCGCGGCCTCTCGCTGCTCTGGCAGGGTGACCTGGCCGCCGCTGAGGAAGCCTGCAGACAGACACTGGAGGTGGCGGGCGAACAAAAGGATGAGCCAGTCCTCCTGGCCCAGCTGTGCCTGCTCAGTATCCTGCTCGAGCGCGGCCTGGTCAGTGAAGCCGCTCAGTTCGAAAGCGGGTTGGGCCAGGCCCACGCTGCGGATGCCGGTTTGCGCCTTCTGATGGCCGAAACGCTGGCTCGTTTGCGAATCGCAGAGGGCCAGGCTCGCCGAGGCCTTGATGAGCTTCTGGCGGCCGGGGAGCAGGCCGAACGCCAGGGGATCAGCAATCCGGCTGTGACTTCGTGGCGGCAGGAGGCGGCCCGTGTTTACTTCCAGCTGGGAGAGCCTGGTGAGGCGCAACGTTTGGCCCACGAGGCGGTTGAGCTGGCCCGCGCCTTCGCCGACGTCCGAACCCTGGGGGCGACGTTGCGCGCCGCCGCCGAGGTAGCCGGGCCCGACCGCAAAGTTACGTTGCTGTCCGAGGCGGTGGATCTGCTCGCCGATTCCGCGGTTTCTCTGGAGGCGGCCCGCGCCATGGTGGACCTGGGCGAAGCCCTGTCTGCGGTTGGTCGTCGCGACGAGGCCCGGATGGCCCTGCGCAGGGGCGCCCATCTGGCATCGCTGTGTGGGGCCGACCCCCTCGTGGAATTGGCGAGCAATCAGCTGCGGGCCGCCGGGGCCCGACCCCGCCGGGTGGCCCTGACCGGGCTCGAGGCGCTCACGCCGGCCGAGCTGCGGGTCGTGACGCTGGCGGCGGCGGGCAATACGAACGCCGGTATTGCCGCCACCCTGTACGTGACGGACAAGACCGTCGAAGGCCACCTGGCTCGGGCCTACCAGAAGCTCGGGATTCACTCCCGGCTGGAGCTTCGGCCGCTGCTGGAGGTGCGGGAGGCCGAAAGCGAGCTCGCCTCCGTGCGCCAGGATCGCCCCGCCGCCGGCTAGTGGGCTGCCTGCGAACTCGGCGCCGGAAACTCGCGGCCTGGTGTCGTCATGCGACCAGACGTTCTGATTGCCGAGTTTCCGGCGTCGAGTTTCTGGCCGGCCCACTGGTCCGGCGGGGTTCGTCGATCCGCTCAGGCGCTCGCCGCCCAGAGGGCTGCGACAGCGGAGGCGATCGGCGTGCTCGGAGCCCAACTCAGGTGCCGGCGCAGGACACTGATATCCGCCTGCTGCCACGGCACCCAGGGAGATCGAGGTGATCCCCGGCCAGCTTCGACGATATCACCGGTGAAGCCCGCCACACTCTCCAGCAGGGTGACGAGCGCTCCGGTGGACATCGCCACGCCGCGAGCGACATTGACGACAGGGGGAAGGTCAGGTGTATCGAGGCACAGCACGGCTGCCGTCGCCACGTCATTGGCAGCCACAAAGTCGCGATACCCCTCCAGCGATCCCAGCGTGATGGCCGGGCGGCGCTCCCGGATGGCGCGCCGCATGGCTTGCGCGGCGCACCCGGGGAGGCAGGTAACCGGCGCCCGGGCGCCGACCGGGTTAAACACCCGCAGCACTGCGGCGTCGACCCGCTTCTCGGCCATGGCGCTCATCACCGCTCGCGTGGCGGCCAATTTCGGTCATCCCGTAGGGAGTGACCGGCTGGGGGTCGGCGGTCTCCGGCACGGCGGCGTGCGGCGGCTGGAGCCCGTATTCGGCAGCCGAGCCGAACTGGACCAGACGCACCGTCGGATGGGAAGAGAGAGCGGTCAGCAGCTTTCGCACGACGTGGAAGTTGGCGGCCCTCAGTTCGGAGTTGGAGCCGACCGTCGCACCGGCGCAGTTGATTACCGCGGACGGCCGCACGCTGGTGAGCAACCGCTGATGTTCACTGACGGGCGCCGTCGTCAGATCGAGGCGATACCAGCTCTCGCCGCTCCGTTCCAGGTCCGGCGGGGGTTGCCGGGCCACACCGACCCACGGGCGACCCCCCGGACCGGCGCGACTCAGGGCCTCGCACACATGTGAGCCGAGATATCCAGTCGCCCCGAGAACAAGAACGGGTCTCACGTCAGACCGGCAGCAAATCGAGGAGCCGGCTTTTGAACTCCTCACTGGCCCGCTCGTAGTCGTCTGGACGTCCGATATCGAGCCAGAAGCCGTCGAAGGCGTAGATGTTGGGCGGCGTGCCCCGCTCGATCAGGTCCAGCATGAGCTCGTCGAAGCCGAATGGCAGCCCGGGCGTGTATCGCTCCAGATGACGCTTGGTCAGCGCATACACCCCCATGCTGACGTTGTACATGAGGGTCGGCTTTTCCTGGAAGCCGGTGACCCGGTGGCCTGCGACCTCCAGCACTCCAAAGTCGACGCGATGAGAGCGTTCACAGGTGGCGACAGTGAGGGGGGCGCCACTTCCCAGGTGCTCGACGTACAGGTCCCCGAAGTCAAGGTCGGTGAGAATGTCGCCGTTCATGAGCAGGAAATGCTCCGGCACCCGTTCCAGGACCGTTAGCGCGGGGCCGATCGTACCGAGCGGGGATTCCTCGTGCACGTAGTCGACGCGGATTCCCCACCGGGAGCCATCGCCTACGTAGGCCCGGATCAGCTGCCCCAGATGCCCGATGGCCAGGGTGGCCGAGGTGAAACCGCTGCCGGCCAACTGACGGAGGACGATCTCGAGGATGGAATGCTCGTCGCCGATGGGGACGAGCGGCTTCGGGATGATCGTGGTGTAGGGACGGAGCCGGACTCCCTTGCCTCCGGCGAGTATCACGGCGTGGCGCCGGTCTTTGCCGTCCGGTGAATCAAATGTCCCGTCCTCGGTGGTGTCGAACATATCGCTTCCTCGTCAGATGTTGTAGCGGTCGACCTTGTAGCGGCTCAGGTTGCGGTCATCGCAGAACCAGTCGGCGGTGATCCGCAGCCCTTCCTCCAGGGTGTGCTCAGGCTTCCAGGACATGGCCCTCCGGATCGCAGTGCTGTCGCACACCAGACGCATGACCTCCGATGGGCCGGGCCGAACCCGCTGCTTATCCATCACGATCTCGGCCGGTCGATCCATCACCTCGGCGATCAGCTTCACCATGTCCGCCACGGAGACCTCCCGGCCCGACCCGGCGTTGAAGGTGCGGCCGATGACATCTCCGGCCGGCGCCTCGAGGGCCGCCAGAAATGCCCTCGCGGTGTCCTTGACGAAGTTGAAGTCCCGGGTGGGGGCAAGGGATCCAAGGGCGATGCGGGTCCGACCGGCCGCCAGTTGTGAGATGACAGTGGGAATCACGGCCCGGGCCGACTGACGCGGCCCGTAGGTGTTGAAGGGTCGGAGCGTCACGACCGGCAGCCCGAAGCTCAGGTGATAGCTCTCCGCCAGCTTGTCGGCCCCGACTTTGGTCGCGGCGTAAGGCGACTGAGCCTGGAGCGGGTGAGTCTCGTGAATGGGGACCGTGAGCGCCGTCCCATATACCTCGCTGGTCGAGGTACAGATCACCCTCGAGGTGCCGAGCGAGCGAGCGACTTCAAGGGTGTTGAGGGTTCCGATCACATTGGTTTCGACGTATGACGCCGTCGCCGTGTAGGAGTAAGGAATGGCGACAAGAGCCGCCAGGTGGCAGACGCTGTCCGCGCCGGTGAGCAGGCCCCTCACCGAGTCGCGATCGCGGATATCCCCGGCCACGACCTCGACCGAGGACATGGTCGCGGACTCAACCTCGTCGAGCCAGCCCCAGGATCCGAAGGAGTTGTACTGGACCATGGCGCGCACCCGGTAGCCCGCCGCTACCAGTGTCTCGACCAGATGAGATCCAATGAATCCATCGGCTCCCGTAACTGCGACTGTCGTTGTCATGCTGTGCTAAACCCTCTCATCTGCCCCGCCTCGCCATCTCAGGGATCACCTCGGCCCCCCAGGGGACAGGAAAGCCTCTGATCCGGTTGTGGCCCGGCCCGGCCCCCATCGACGCCATCGATTTAGCCCCGTTCACACTCCATTTTACGAGGTCGCGCCGGGCCGGAAGACCCTACATTTTGACAGTAGGCGGAGCGGAAAACCTTTTAGTGTCGGAAGCGCAGGTCCGCAGTCCGGTTGATGGACTCTGAAATAGTCGGCCGCGACCCTTGCGTTCGCCCGGCGCCCCTTGGAATTTGGGTATACCGGCCCGATCCGGACTTCCGCATCCCCTAAACTGGCGACATCAGAAGCGGCGAATCAGAGTCAAAATCATACCGAAGGAGCCGGCGGCCGTGGACCTGGCCCGCCTTCGGTCTGACCCTTGTGGCCCTTCTAGTCGGAGGCTGCTCGCAGTCGATGGCTCCTTCCAACCTTCACGCCGCGCCTGGTCCCTCGACCGGCGCAGAATCCACGAGTACCGGCACCGGCTCCGATCCCGGCCAGCCCCGGTGGATCCCGGCCCTCGACACTCCCTGGCAGTGGGAGCTCGACCACCCCCTTGACGTCTCGAATCGTGGCGATATGGGCACCGGCGTGGCTGCTTACCAGGGTCGGCCGGCAGCCAATCCGGTGATGTACGACATCGACGGTTTCGAGAACAGCGCCGCGACCATTGCGTCGTTGCACGCCCGGGGAGACCGGGTGGTCTGCTACGTCGAAACGGGTGCACTGGAAAAGCATCGGCCCGACGAGTCGAAGTTCCCTGCTTCCGTGCTTGGGAAGCAGGTTGATGGCTACCCCGATGAGCGCTATCTCGACATCCGGTCACCTGCCGTCGTTCGTGCCATTGAGGCCCGTATCGCAATGTGCGCCGGGAAGGGGTTTGACGCCGTCGAGCCCGACATCGATGACTCCTACACCGACGATACCGGGTTCCCTCTCACCGAAGGGGAGGAGATTTCCTTCGATACGACCATCGCCGCGTACGCTCATGACCGGGGACTGTCGATAGCGCTGAAAAACGGCGACAGCTTCTCTTTTGCCCAGGCCATGCGTCCGATGGTCGACTTCGTCATCGACGAACAGTGCTTCCAGTACGCGACCTGCGCCGCCTTCGCTAATTATCCGTCGGCGGGCCGGGCCGTGTTCGAGGTCGAATACGACCTCCCGACCGCCAGATTCTGTGCTACCGCCAACCGTATGGATTTCAACGCCGTGCGCCTCGATGTCGCCCTGGCTGGAGGTCGTCAGCCGTGCCGGTAGACACCGCCCGGCCGGGAGCGCGGCAGCCGCGACTGATAGCCGGCTACTGATAGCTGAGAGGCGACGACACGACCGGCCTGGCTCTGGCCGCCAGAATGAGGCACGCCAGGCCGGCCATAGAGACGCACTCGGCCAGCCCCATAACGGGGGTCACCCGCCCATCCCAGGCGAGGGTCGCCAGCAGCGTTACGGCCAGAGCGGTCAGGCTCACAGCCCAGGCGTTGAGCGTGATGTCGGGCCGGGTCGAGGACTGCATCATCATCCCCAGGAAGAAGGCGACGCCCAGCACGCCTTCCGCCGCCAACACCAGGGGCAGCAGGACCGCGTGCCGAACCTCGCCGACGACGAGGGCCAGGGCGGAGAAGGCGGCCAGCGACGCGACGTAGATGGCGCAGGAGGTCAAAAAGGCTCGCCGGCCGGCCCGGGCGAATCGCTCCAGGCCCGTGGTCGTCGACAGCGCCGCCTCCCCGCGCCCCCGGAAAGAACGGACCTGCCACTCCATCACACCGAGCGTCAGGAGCAAGGGCCAGACCGCAATAGCCAGAGTGCCGCCATGGGCTTGAGCCGCGGCGGTGAATCCGATGACGGCAGACGTGACGATCGCACAACTGGTACCGATGAGCAGGTGCCGTACTCCTCGACTCACATCAGATCCTACCAGCCGGGGCCGGCGCCACCCGCCCCACAGCGCGGTGCGGTGAGCCGTCAATACCACGAGCACGACCGACAGGACGACCGACCACGACCCGATCCTCGACGAGATCGCCACCGGACCCCCCACGTTGGCCAGCACCGCACCTACCGCCCCCGGGACCAGGCACACCGCCAGGAGCAATTCGGCTTTCTGCAGTAGGAGAATTCCGCTCATGGTGATGTAGACGGCGAGGCCGACGGCTGAGAGCGTGCTCCCGGGGCGGGCGTCGAGAAAGTAGCCGGCGATCAGGGCCAGCCCGCCGGCCGCTCCGATTGCCAGAAGTAAAGAGACGGTGGCCAGCCACGCATCCCGCAGGTCATCGCCCCGGCCGCGCCAGGCCCAACCGATCGCAGCCGTCGCCTGCGAGAGTCCCCAACCGGTCGTGAGGCCCACCGGGAGGGCCCACCAGGCCGCCTTTACGGAGAACCCCGCCATCGCGGCCGAGAACAGCAGCGTGGGCAATGCGTAGAGAAGGCCCCTCGATAGGTCGGCCATGCTCCCTCGGGACGGTCGCGTGGTTTTGGGCGGGTCCGAGGTTCGAAAGGGCACCTGACGATAAACGGCCTGAGCCAAGCCGAAGACGTCCGCGAAGCCGTAAGACTCCGAGACCACTTGACTGCTCAAGCCGGCCGCCTCCATCTGGGCGGCAATCTCGAGGGGATCGACCGCTACCGCGCAGGCGAGGGCGAGCTGGTCGTCACCGAGGACCCGCTCGACGGCAGCCCTCCGCACCTCCGGGCTCGTGAGCGTTCTTTCGGGCCTCACGGCGTCGACCACTGCCCTTCTACGCGTCGAGCGTGAGAAGGGCGAGGGGCCCCGGGAATAGATTCGGATCGAACAGCCGCCTCAGTCGCATCCGGCGACAAGAACTCGGTGCCTGGTTCGAGCGCGGCGCGGCCAGGCGGGACTTCGTGGGTGGTCAAGGTCGGATCTGTGACCTGACGGTAGACGTCGCGAAAATGGGCCATGGATTGCTCGGCGGTGAAAAGCGACAGGACCCGCTCGCGGGCGGCCCGGCCAAGCGATCGACGCAGTTCGGCGTCAAGGAGAAGGCGGACGGCCGCCCCGGCAATGGCCCCGGTGTCTCGGGGGGCGACGACGATGCCAGCGTCTCCTGTGGCCTCCTTGACCCCGCCCACGTCGGTCGCAACCGTGGCTCGCCCGGTGGCCATCGCCTCCAGCAGGCTGTAGGGGAAGCCTTCAGAGATGCTAGTAAGGAGCACCACGTGGCCGGCGTGGTAGGCGTCGACGACCGAAGCGACGCGTCCTTCGAAGGTGGCCGCCCCTTCGAGGCCGAGGTCGGAAAGGAGGCGACTGCAGCGGTCGGCGTACGCCTCGTTGCCAGCGGGGACCGGCCCGAAGATCCGTAGCCGAGCGGCCGGAATGGAGGCCCGCACCTCGCTAAACGCCCGCAACAGCGTCTCCACATCTTTCAGCGGGTCGATCCGGCCCACCCAGCTCAGGGTCGGCACGTCTGGCTCGACCTCCGCTAACGGGAACTGGTCCGGTTCTACGCCGTTGTAGATAGGGCGGATGCGGTCCGGCGCGGCCCCGTGCTCTATCTCCCATCGCCGGTTGTATTCGCTGCCCGGGAGGATCTTGTCGGCGATCTGATAGCCCGCCCACGTCAGCCACCGAAAGAAGTGCAGCAGGATCTTCCGGACGTGGTGGCAGGAATCGTCGGCGGTATTGGAAAGGTAGCGCTCGCGCAGGTAGATCCCGTGCTCGCTCATGACGAACGGCGTGCCTCGAGCCCACCTGGCCGCCATTCCGGTCAGGGCAGCCAGGCCATTGGCGGTGGCGTGGCACAGATCGGCCTCGGCGGCGGGGGCAAAGAGGGGGCGCAGCCGGTGCTCGATCAGATCCAGAGCCGTCACCGCGTCCTCCAGGGTGGCCTGCGCCGGGTCCATGCCGATGGCCCGGTCCGACGTGTCGGCAGCACGCATCACATCGAGCAGGACATCGACCGACTGGTGAGATAGCAGCGCCCCGGCAAGTGGCACCTCCCGCGATAGCTGGTAGAGCTGATGGAGGGCGTCGAGAAATGCCCACCCGCCGCCGGAGTCGATCATCGACGTGGCCAGCTGTTCGAACGTGCGGTGCAGAGCCCGCGACTCGCGCACCGAAGCCGGCGCCGACGAGGTCGTCTCCCGCAGCGGAATAGTGCGGACCTCCACCACATTCCGAGGCAGATCCCACCGGACCGGCTCCGCGGCGCCATCAGTAATGGCATGAACGTGAAATCGATGACATGCCAGCCCGCGGACGAGCTGATCGCACCAGACACTCACGCCCCCTGGGTGGTGGGGGTACGTTCCCTCGGTGATCAGCGCGATATCCACCGCTGACGTCCCGACTTACGACTGCATTGAATCTGAACCCCGCCCCTCGGTCGTTTCTTCTTTTGCCCTTGTGACAGTGTAAGAGTTACACGGCGCGATAGAACCCGGGAGTTAGCGGGCGGCCTCCAGTCGCGGCCCCAGACCTCGCTCGTGCACCCCGCGGGATTTGCGGCCCAGACCCTCGAAATGTGGTGCTGGCGACGAGCTGGAGTGGGCCCGCCGATGATACGACGGTGAGCGGCGCCATAACAATTAGGGGCTCGAGCACCCAATAACCCGGGTGGTCTGGCCAAAGTCTCGGGTGTTCAACCCCCTTCCTCTGCCCTAGGGTGTTTGGTCGGAGCCCGAAGAGGGCTGAGAGCGAGCCGGTGGGCGGCGCGGCTCTTCTGGTATGAGATCGGATTGGTGCATGTCTGCTTTGGGGCGTATTCCTGGAAGCCGGTTGCTGGTAGCTCTCCTGGCGACCCTGTTGGTCCTCCCGGCGGGATTGATACTGGCCACGGCGGGGGCGTCGGCTGCAACCCCCCCTACCATCAACCTGCGCGTCCTCTTGATCGGCGGGATCGGCGGCAGCGCCGATTCCACCACGGCGGCATGGGCCAAAGCGCTAGCCAGCGAAGGGGTGCCGTACACCGAGGTAGACGCGACGGGCGCGGCGGGGTCCGAGACGGTGAGCCTGCCGGCCCTGTCGTCCGGCTCCACCGCGAACTTCAACGGGATCGTGATTGCCGACTCGCCGAACAACTTCGCCTCCGGTCAACTGACCGGCCTTTTCTCCTACGAGTCCACTTTCGGAATCCGCCAGGTCGATGGATACATGTTCCCCGACCCGCTTCGGGGCGCCACCGACGTAACCGCGGGAGCCTTGGACGGAACGACCGGCACGCTGACCTCAGCGGGTGTAGCCGCCCTTCCCGAGCTCAAGGGTCCGATCCCCTTCGACAGCGGAACCTTCGGTTACACCGCGACAGCCACGGCGGCGGCGCCGTTCACCCCGTGGATCGACGACGCCGCCGGCCATGCCCTGGCGGGTGTGTACCAGCACCCCAGTACCGATGCCCAGGCCGGGGTATCCGAGCTGTCGCTGTTCTTCAACTATAACTCCGATCAGCTGCAGTGGCTGCTCCTCGCGCCCGGGCTCATCAATTGGGTCACAAGCGATACCCACCTGGGCCTCTATCGCAACTACTTCGGCCAGGACATCGACGACAATTTCATCGCTGACAACGAGTGGAGCTCGCAGTTCCAGTGCACTCCGGCGGCCACCGACCCGCCCGACTTCTCGTGCCCGACGGCTGATCAGGGGGTAGCAGCGGGGTCGGCCCCGGGCGTGCCGGCTGACGTGCAGATGAGCGCGGCCGATGTGGCCTATGTGGTGGCCTGGGAGAAGCAAACAGGGATCACCCTCAATCTGGCCTTCAACGCCATCGGCGCGTGTACCGCCGACAAGGCCGCAGACGAGTCCACCGCGAAGTGCTCAGGCTCTATCACCGACAACGGGGGCACCTTCACCGATCCCGGTCAAAAAGTGAACGCGTCCTACCCCAACGATGCCGGGCTGGTCAACGCTCTCCTGGCCAACCAGTCTTCGTTCAACTGGATCAATCACACCTGGTCCCACCTCTTCCTGGGCTGCACCACCTCGTCCCCGCAGGTTCTCAGCACGGTCACGGCCAACAGCTCCGGGGGCACCTTCACTGCGGGCACCTACAGTTATGAGGTCACGGCGGCCACTGCCTACGGTGAGTCCGAGCCCTCCGCGCCCCAGAGCGCGGTGGTGGCGGCGGCCGGGTCGGTCGCCCTGACGTGGCCCGAGGCCACCAACGGGGCGGGCGCCGATGGCACCGCGGGTCCTTCGCTGGCCCAGGAGGAGGCCAGCCACACCGGCGGCACGGGCTTCTGGGGTTACTACGTCTACCGGGAGGATCCCGGCGCCACCACGTACGGCCTGGTCGGCCACGTCGCGGAGAATCCTGCGGCGAACGCGGCGACGACCTACAGCTTCACCGACACCGGGGCCACCGCCGGAAGGGTGCCCAACTCGGATCCAGCCTCGCCCACAGCCACCAACCCCGGCATCGACTGTGCCAGCAACCCGAGCGGATGGCTGCCAGCTACCAGCGCGTCGCCCGACTCCTCCATCGAGCAGGAAATCGGCCTGAACCAGGCGTTCGCTGCCGCCAACGGACTGACCAACTACACCCCGGCCGCCGTTGTGACGGGTGAGCACTCCGGGATCGAGAACCCCAACATGCCCGCCGCCCTGGCCGGCACCGGCGTGACCACCTTCGCCGAGGACGCTTCCCGCCAGCCCCAGCAGTACTCGCTGGGGGCTGCGCTGGGCGCGCCGCGCTACCCGAGCAACGTCTACTACAACGCCTCCAACTGGCCCGACGAGCTCAACGAGTACAACACCCTCTATGTGGCGCAAGGCGCCTCTCTGGGTTCAGCCAATCCCGCCGGGGAAACCGGCCATTGCGCCAGCACGTCGGCGACCACCTGCGTCGCCGCCCCCCTGACCGAGGCCGGGCTGCTGGCGTCGGAGTCGCACATCATGTTGAGCCACGTCCTCGACAACGACCCCCGGGTTGGCTACGCCCACCAGAGCAACCTGATCGGTCCGGCGACGCTCAGCGGCCAGGACTATGGCTACACCATCCTGAGCCTTATCAGCAACATGCTGGCTCTGTACAACTCCTGGTACACCGCTCCGCTCTCGCAGATGACGGATGTCAGCGAGGCCCAGGTCCTGGCCAACCAGGCCGCCTGGGCGCAGGCCGGGAGCGCCGGGTCGGTGAGTGCCAGCAAGACCAACGGCGTGGTTACGATCACGAACTCGGGCTCGGCCGTCAACGTCCCCGTCACCATGCCTACGGGCACCACGGTCAGCGGCTCGGCGTTTGGTCAGTCCTACGGAGGGCAGCTCTCGGACTGGGTGAACCTCGCCACCGGTGCCACCGAAACCATCGATCTCCATGTCCCGCCTGCATTCACCAGCTCGGCCTCATCCACTTCGATAGTGGGTGCGCCATTTACCTTCAAGATCACCACGACCGGCGAGCCCAACCCGGCCGTAACGGAGGTGGGCGCACTGCCCGCCGGGCTCACGTTCACCGATAACGGCGACGGCACCGCCACCATTGCGGGCACGGCGGCCGCGGGCAGCGGGGGCAGCTACCCCTTCACCCTGACCGCGACGAATGCGTCCGGATCGATCTCGCAAGCCTTCTCTCTCACCAACGACGAAGCCCCGACGATCACCAGCCCGGCCACCGCCCTCTTCCTCACGGGCGTCGCCGGCACGTACAACGTCACGACCACGGGCTTCCCGGCCGCCACCATCACCGAGAGCGGGGCGCTGCCGGGCGGCCTCTCCTTCGCCGCTAACAGCAACGGCACCGCCACCATCGCCGGCACCGCCAGCACGACGGGCACCTATCCCGTCAGCCTGTCCGCCGCCAACGCGTCGGGCAGCACTGCGACGCTGGCGCTCACCATCACGGTCAGCCCGCCCGTTACCCCGGCGATCACCAGCCCTGCCAGCTTCGTCCTCACCGTCGGACAGGTGGGCTCGTTTGCCGTGACCGCCACCGGCGCTCCTGCCCCCGCCCTCACCGAGACCGGGGCCCTTCCCCCAGGGGTGACGTTCAAGGACGACGGCAATGGGACGGCCACCCTGGCCGGCACGCCGACACACGGCAGCGGCGGGACCTACCCGCTGACGCTCACGGCCCTCAACAGCGCCGGCAGCGCGACTCAGACCTTCACCCTCAGTGTGGATGAGGGGCCAACGGTCACCAGCGCCCCATCGACCGGCTTTTCCGTGGGCACCGCCGGGGCCTTCACGGTCACCACGACAGGCTTTCCAGCCCCGTTGCTGAGCGAGTCGGGCGCCCTGCCCTCCGGCGTGACCTTCAAGGACAACGGCAACGGAACCGGAACGCTGGCCGGCGCGCCGGCCGCCGGCACTGGTGGGTCATACGCCTTGGCCATCACGGCCACCAATGGCAGTGGCCCCGCGACCCAGACCTTCACGCTGAAAGTGGCCCAGGTTCCCCGGATCACCAGCGCGGCGCAGACGAATCTCTCCGTCGGCGCGGCGGGGACCTTCAACGTGATGACGAGCGGCTACCCGGCTCCAGCGGTCACCGAAAAGGGGGCCCTTCCTGCGGGTGTGGCCTTCAAGGACAACGGGAACGGGACGGCCACGCTGGCGGGCACGCCGGGAGCCGGCACCGCTGGGACGTATCACCTCACGCTGACGGCCAAAAGCCCTTCGGGCAGTGTCATCCAGAACTACACCCTGACCGTGAGCCTCGCCGTGTTCATCCCCCGCCCGGGTGGGGCCACCGACATCGGTGTAGGCGCCAACGGGTCGGTGTGGATCGTCGGCACCAACCGGGTTTCGGGCGGGTACGGCATCTATCGATGGAACGGCAAGGCGTGGACGGCGGTAGCGGGCGGGGCCGTCAGGATTGCCGTGGATCGCACCGGTAACCCCTGGGTGGTCAATTCGGCTCACCACATCTACCACTGGACTGGCCGCAGCTGGGCCGGCTACCCGGGCGCGGCCACCGATGTCGGTGTGGGCGCCAACGGGTCGGTGTGGATTGTCGGTGCCCATCCGGTGGCGGGCGGGTACGGCATCTATCGCTGGAACGGCCGGGCCTGGGCGGCCCTGCCGGGTGCCGCGGTCAGGATCGCAGTGGACCAGGGGGGCAACGCCTGGGTGGTCAATTCGGCTCACCACATCTCCCACTGGACCGGCCGCAGCTGGGCCGGCTACCCGGGCGCGGCCACCGATGTCGGTGTCGGCGCCAACGGGTCGGTGTGGATTGTCGGTGCCAATCCGGTGGCGGGTGGGTACGGCATCTATCACTGGAACGGCAAGGGGTGGACGGCGGTGCGGGGCGGCGCCGTCGGCATTTCGGTGGATCCCCGAGGCAACCCATGGATCGTCAACTCGGCTCATCACCTCTACTCGTCCTAGCGGCGAAGAGTGGTTCCGGTCGGAACGGGACGGGGCGGGCGGGTTCGGGGACGACCCTCCCGCCCCACCGGACCCTCGAGCGCAAATCCGCCGGTCACCGGCGAACCAGGCAAAGGGGCCCGGCGCCGGCGGCCGGTCGCCTGGATCACCGCTCTCGCCGTCCTGGTGGCCATGGTCGCATTGGCCGTGACGGCAGGGCTCACCAGATCCGGGCCACGTTCGGCTGCGAGGCCCGCGATCGGCCAGCACGTCGGGGTGCCGGCCTATTTCTCACCGGCCTCCATCGGTCCGGGCGACTGCTCCAGAGCCGGTGACGGCCGCACCTGCACGTCCCCCTGGGCCCAATTGCTGGATGACGACAACCCGAACCTGACGTTCGCAGTCGCCGACATCGACAGCGGTCCAGGCCTCACGCCCGGGCCATCCCCCGCCGTGCGCGCCTATCAGGCCACCATCCGAGCCATGGACAAGGGCGCCGACCCCGTCAAGGTCCTCGGCTATGTGGATACCGGTCATCTGGGCAGCTCGGGCTTGACCACGAGAAGCGGCGGCAGCACCGTCCAGGATTGGGTCCAGCAGGCCACTCACGACGTAGACGCCTGGTACCGCCAGTACGGCTCAACTGGCCTCGGCGGGATCTTTCTCGACCAGGGGGCCGGCTTCTCCGCCGACGGCGACGTCGGTTGCGGGGTCGACGGCATCAGCATCGGAGACTCCTACGCCCGCGCCTACCTGCAGCTGGACCAGTACGTCAAAGTTCATCACCCGGGGGCCTTCGTCGTTCTGAACCCGGGCCAAACCGTGCCGCAGTGCTACCAGCATGCGGCCGACGTCATCGTCACTTTCGAAGGGCCGGCCGCCTCTTACCTCACCAAGGTGGAAACCGGGGGGACGTGGCATTACCCGTGGCAGCTGACATGGACACCCGCAAGCCCCGACGAGATCATGCACATCGTCTACGGGACTGCAGGCGAGGGAGCTCTCGACCAGGTGATGTCACTCTCGAAGGGCAATGCCGGCTATGTCTACGTGACCGACGACTCAGGGTTGAACCCGTATGACCAGCTCCCTGGTGGCTTCAGCCCAAACCCCTCATCCGGGAAGGCTCCGTGGAATGGCTACTTGGCCCGGGAACTAGCGGACGCCCAGCTCATGAGGGCAACCTAGGACTTGACCAAGCACCCTCAGGTGGACGACATCCGCAGAAGGGGCGGAAAATCGTCGCCCGCCAGCAGTGTGTAATCGGGAGGGCGCCGCTACACCGCGTCGGCGAAGTCGGGAGCGATCTTGGTCAACGGCGCGGTCGACCTCAACGGCGCGAGCGTTTGCGGCCTCGTCCACCAGGTCGTGTCCACCAACTCGCGGTAGACGGCTTCAAAGCGGGCCGTGCATCGCTCCACCGTGAAGAGGGAGAGGATGCGCGCCCGCGCCGCCTCGCCGATGGAGTTGCGAAGCTCGTCGTCAGACAGGAGGCGCACGCTCGCTTCGGCAATGGCCTCGGCGTTCTTGGGGGGGACGATCAGTCCGGCTTCGCCCGCTGCCTCCCTCACACCTCCCACGTCCGTCGCAACCGGCGGCCGCCCGGCGGCCATGGATTCGATCAGGGTGTAGGGGAAGCCCTCGGAGATGCTCGTCATCACCACCACATGACCGGCGTGATACGCGGCAACCACGGGCGCGATATGCCCTTCGAAGACGGCGGCTCCATCGAGACCAAGATCGGTCCTCAGCCGCTCGCAGTGGTCGCGATATTGTTCATTGCCGATTGGCGTCGACCCGAAAATCCGCAGCCGGGCGGTCGGGATCGCCTCGCGAACCATCGCGAACGCTCGCAAAAGCGTCTCTACGTCCTTCAATGGGTCGATCCGACCTACCCAGCTCAGGGTGGGGACGTCGGGTTCCGCCTCGGCCACCGGAAACCTGGTGGCGTCGACGCCGTTGTAAATTGGCCGGATCCGTTCGGGTGCCGCCCCGCTTATTTCCGCCCACCGGCCGTTGTACTCGCACACGGGGGTGATCAGGTCGGCCGTCTGATACCCGGCCCACGTCAGCAGCCTGAAAAAGCGAAGCATCATGCTACGGACCGGGTGGCTGAAGTTGCCCGTCCCGTAGCTAAGGTAGCGTTCCCGCAGGTAGATCCCGTGCTCGCTCATGACGAACGGCGTACCGCGCGCCCACCTGGCGCTGAGCGCCGTCAGCACGGCCAGCCCGTTGGACGTGGCGTGGCACAGGTCACCTTCTGGGGCAGGGGCGAACAGGGCACGCAACTGATGCTCGATCAGCTGGAGCGCATACAGGGCGTCCGAGACGGTGGCCGGTCCGGACGCGGCAGCTACCGTCCGGTCGGAGACGGCGACCTCGCTCATGGCGTCGAGGAGTATCCTTAGGCACCCGTTGGACCCCAGTGCGCCGGAGAGCGAAGTCTCCCGGGACAGCTCATAAAGCTGGTGCAGAGCGTCGAGGAAGTTTGCTTCGCCGTCGACTTCGGCCATGGAGGTCGTCAGTAGCTCGAAGGTTTGGTGTAGCACCCGCGAGTTGAGCAGTGATCGGGGGACGTCAACCGGCGGCCCCCAGAGCGGGATGGCATTGACCTCGATCACGTTGTCGGGCAGGTCCCAGGCCACCGGCTCGGCACCGGTCGCGGTCAGCCCGTAAACGCGGAACCGATGCGGGGCCAGACCGCGCACAAGCTGGTCACACCACACGCTCACGCCCCCTTGAACGTAGGGGTAGGTCCCCTCGGTGATCAGCGCGATATCCATATGACACCAGAGCAGGGCGGACGCCACAAAGTACGTACCAGAAACGGGAGACCGACGACGACCCTAGGTCGAGCGCAACTTGGTCGATGTCTACTGTGGTGGTGGCCGCCGGCCATTGAAGGGAACCGCGACAGTATCATACGGCCGGAACGCCACTGGAACGGTTATCGACCATTTGCGGCGTCATTCAGTCCATCGCAAAGGATGATATCTCATCACATTGCTCCATGATCGTCACCATTGCAGTGACTGCGCTTGTAGCCATCGGGGTTAGCTGACTGCCATCGCCAGGTGTCCAGGCAGGCTTCGGAGAGCGACCTGGTAGCCCGCCAACCTAGCTCCTGTTCAGCCTTGTCAACCTGGGCGTAACACGTGGCTATGTCACCTGGGCGACGACCGAGGATCTGATAGTCGATGGTCCTGCCCGAGACCGCCTCGAAGGCTTTGACGACCTCCAGAACAGAATTCCCCTGACCGGTTCCCAGGTTATAGACCTCGAGACTATCTGGTTCGGGAGGCTTTTCCAGCGCCGCGATGTGGCCGTGAGCCAGGTCAACGACGTGAATGTAGTCACGGACGCCGGTGCCGTCGGAAGTGTCATAGTCGTTGCCGTAGATGGGAAGTGTTGGCCGCTCGCCCACTGCGACCTGGGCTACGTAGGGCAATAGGTTGTTTGGCACCCCGTTGGGATCCTCACCGATGAGTCCGGACTCATGCGCACCGATGGGATTGAAGTAACGCAACAGGGTTATCTGCCAGCCGGTCCGCGCATCTGCCAGGTCTTGCAGAATCTCCTCGATCATCAACTTGGTGCGACCGTATGGGTTCGTAGGCCGGAGTGGAGCATGCTCATCGATGGGCACCCGCTCAGGATTGCCGTATACCGTCGCCGATGAACTGAATACCAACCTCCTGACCCCATACTCTTCCATGGCCTGGCACAGACTCAAGGTGGAAATAAGATTATTTTGATAATAACGGAGAGGTCTTGCCACTGACTCCGCCACGGCCTTGAGCCCCGCGAAATGGATAACCGCGTCAACCGGGGTGGTATCGAAGACCCTCCGGAGTGGCCTGACGTCCGATAGATCGAAGTTGTGGAGGGCCACTTGCTGGCCGCTCAAAAGGGTGACTCGCTTGATAGCCTCTTCTGATCCGTTGATCAGGTTGTCAATTACCGTCACTTGATCGCCTCTTTGCAAAAGTGCGACTGCGGTATGTGAACCGATGTAGCCGGCGCCGCCGGTAACGAGTATGTGCATCTTTCTAAACCCCTTGAGACTCAAGTTCATACTTCTCTGCGAAGCGTTGTCCAGCTCGGTCGAGCGCCGGTTGCTGTTGATCTGGTCGCGTGACCAGGCTGGGCCCAGTGGCGCGGATCCGGCCGCCCCCGGCGCTGGGTTAACTCACATAGTCATCGTCACGCCGAGCTTGCGCCCACCACACCCAGGTTCCGCAAACAGTCGCACTCAAACAATCCGATCTCACACACGAAGGGCGGGGCGACCCGAATCTGGCTGCAAGCGCCCCTCATTCCTCTGTCCCCACGGCAATTTTAATGTGCAAATGTTCATCAGCGGACTGGCAACACCCCTGACTTAGTGGTCGCCATCCCCCCCGCCAACCAGGCCAATCCCCGACAATTGCGTGGAGGGCCCGTTCTCGGCCCTCGCAGTTGTGCCGCCCACCTCACGCTTGGCCCCGCAGGGGTCAGCTCTGCACCTGCACCCGGAACTGGTCACCGTCGAGGATATCGGCGGTGGCGTGCAAAGTGCTGGACAGGACGGTGGCCGCCGATACTTGGGTCGGCAAGACCGTGATGCTCAAAGAAATAGTCACTGTTCTGGCTGGCGCCTGGCAGCCGGTATCAAACGGATATGTCTCGCAGTGTTGATCCGGCCAGCGAGAGAATCCCCGGCCGCGGCAGCCGGCCCGGTTCTGCAGGGTCAAGACCTGGCTGGACGTAAGGCCAGTGGGAGCCGGAGCCCTCGACTCCCCGGGCCTGGTCCAAGTTTCGTTGGGCCGCGGCGTGGACCCTGACGTTTGCGCCCGGTTATCTCGCGGGACGCGGCGACATAACAGCAGGGTTGACCTCGCTAAATCAGGAGCCGTTCTGGACTGGCGGGATCACTAGTGTGAGAGTTCCAACACGCGATACCTCGACGGGTGCCATCGTGGCGACATTGGAGGCGGTGACCGAAACGACCTGGGATGCCGACGTCTTTCGTGACGGGCATTGGGCGAGGATCGAGACTTTCCACCAGTTCGCCGCGATCCCGGCTTACTTTGCGCCAGGAACCGATTGGACCAGGATGGCGGAAGCTCGAGTCCACGTGGCTATGGTCATCCTCAACCTCGCTGACGGCCCGGGCCAGAGCTATGCCGGGGACGTGGGTGCCCAAGTCGCGGTACTGCAGCGGGCGGGGATAGAGCTCGCCGGCTACATCGACACCGGCCACGCCACCCGACCGATGCCGGCGGTGATCGCTGACGCCAGCCGATACCGAGAGTGGTATGGCGCCGAGAGCGTCTTCCTGGACCAGGCGCACGTCTCTGCGCCCGTTGTCGATTCCTATTACCGACCGGTCTATCAGAGGTTAAAAGAAGGATCCCCGAACCGTCGGGTGATCCTCAACGCCGGCGCAACGATGCCGGAGCGAGTGATGACAGCAGCCGATGTCCTGGTGGACTTCGAGGGCGACTACGACGCCTACGTCGTCTGGTCCCAACCCCCCTGGAAGTCTCGGTATCACCCCGATCGGTTCTGGCACATCGTGCATGGGGTGCCAGGGCGGGAGGACCTCGACCGGGTCATGGAGTTGAGTCGGATCCGGCGTACCGGTTGGCTCTACGTCACCGACCAGGTTGCGGAGTCCTCGTCCGGGGATCGCTACCTCTACGACCGACTCCCGGAACCCGATCACTGGCGCCACTTCCAGCGCCACCTCTGGCCCTAGCGGTCTAATCAGATCCGGATGGAAGTCAACCGGGCTGGTCAGCCGGGATGAGCCCGTGTCCCCGCCGCCGGCCGGCCGCGGATATCTGCACCGGCTCGGGGGCCATCGCTATGGCCCCCGAGCCTTGCAAAAGGCCCGGACCGGCGCCCGGGTCGTGGCCACCGATGCCGACGCGACCGCCTGCCGCTTCTCGGCCAACAACGACGTCGAGGTCTACCGAGCTCGAAGTCCTCGACCTTGTCGCCCGGCTTCATGGCGCCTCCCGTCAGGAGTAGATCTCGAATAGCCCGGCCGCGCCCTGGCCGCCGCCGATGCATATGGTGACCATGCCCCATGGCGCGCCCCGGCGCTGGCCCTCCTGGAGGATGTGCCCCGAGCAGCGGGCTCCGGTCATCCCGAACCGATGGCCGACGGCGATCGACCCACCGCTGACGTTGTACTTCTCGTTGTCGACTCCGAGCCGGTCCCGGGCGTGGAGGCACCGGCTGGCGAACGCCTCGTTGAGCTCCCGCTCTAGTGGCCGCGGCGGTCTCGCCTCGCTGCCGTGAACCGAAAGCGATGCCTGGGCGTACTCACTCATTGACAGCGCGCCGGCTCCCGCCTGGCTCGCTACTCGGAGAGAGGAAGCATGACCCCCCGCCAAACCCTTCGCGTCCGCAGCCTCCTCGGCCCTGGTCAGCGCTAACTACCGACCACGGACCCCCTCCGCCGCCGGGGCCCCACAAGGGGCCCCGAGCCGGGGCCCCGATTCCGGCACTGCTGCCGGTCGATGCTCGCCCGCCAGCGCTGCCGGGCGAGCATCGAGGCTCCCGTCGGAAGGCGTTCCGGGGGACCGGACAGCGGACAGCCGCGTCCGGCCCCCATGAGCGCCAGAGCTACGTCGACGGGCCGCCTTCCGGCTCGCCGGTGGTCGGCGATCGGGGCCCGCTCTGGCCGGGCCGCGGTTGGCGCGGCCGGCCCCACGGATCCGGCCAGCGGGGGTTTTGCCAGCCCGGTGGGTCGTCCCTTGCATCCGGCCAGGTCCGGGCTGGGCCGGCGGGCTGGCGATTACCAGCGACCGGCCGGAGCATCCCTGGTCTGATCCCGGGAGATGGCGGGACCAGACCAGGTCCGCCATACCTGTACCCGGATCCATAACTTTGGCCTCGGGGGCTTCGCTGGCGCAGTGCGGGCCACTCAGAGAAGGCGAACACCAGAAAGAATATGTACTCGATGAACACCAGAACGCCGGCCAGGCGGAACCAGCCGACAAAGCTGGCGGCGTGAAAGCTCCGGGCCTGGAGGTCATGGAACAGCTCCACCAGCCCGATCACGTACGCCACGAACGGAGCAACGACCAACAGGATCCACTTCCCGGAGTACCCGGCCTTGGTGATGATCTTGTAGATGGCGGCCGTGTTCAGAGCGAAGAAGCCGACACCCAGAATCAGCGCTACCAGCCCCATGGGTCCCGGCTCGGCCCAGTCCTCATCAGCATCGCCGGAGGCTAACGCCCGAACTGTCCGGGGTGGATCTACCTGACGTCAACGGCCCGACAATTCGCCGAGCCCTGACGCCCTGAAGGCAGAAGTTCTGGTAGAGGAGGCGGGGCGGGACGACCCCGCCCGCCTTAGATCGTCGGGGGCGGGGGCGGCAGCCCGGACGGACCCATGAAGGCGAAGACCTGGTCGGTGCCCGGAAGGAGCAGCAGCCCGTCGCCGACCGACGGCGTCGGGAAGTGGTTGGCGTACCGGCCGAACGGGATCGAAACCACCTCTCGTCCGTTGGCCGGGTCAAGGGCGTGCACCGCGTTGTCGCTTCCAATCGTCCAGATCAGTCCGCCGGCGATGATCGGTCCGCCGCCGACGCTGTCGTCGGCGGTCCAGAGTCGCTTCAGGTACGGGGCCCTGGTCGACACCTGGACCGCCGTCACGCCGTTGGGGCAGGGCAGGTAGACCACCGAGCCCATCGTGGCCCGTCCTCCGTTGGGGTCGCCGCGGCATATCGGAAGCGACCCGACCTCGCCCTCCTCACCGCCGAGATGTCCCTGACGCAGCAGGTAGGCGACGTCCGTCTTGCCGACCTGGAGCACGAAGCCGTCCACGAGCGTAGGGTCCCCGGTCCCGAGGTCGAGGTCATCGGCGCTGAGCCTCTGCCAGTCCCGGGGGTAGAAGATCGACTCGAGGTGCATGGTTGGCGAAAGTTCGAGCACGGCGTCGCTGTCGTCGTAGGGCTGGCCGGCGCCGAGGTCGTAGCCGTCGGCGCTCGCCACGTAGACATTCCCCTGAGGGTCGACGACCGGCGAGCTGCCGCCCATCCACACGGCTCCTCGATCGGTGCCGCTGCCAATCTGGAAATAGTGGATCGGTCCTCCCGTCTCCGGGATCGCAACGACATAGCCGTGGGCTGGACCGTTGGGGCCCGGACAGTCGCCGGCGTTCTGGCCGTAGGCGATGACCACGAAGCCATCGTCGAGCGCCAATCCTGGCCGCTGCAGCTGTGCCAGCTGGTCCTCGCCGGCGTTCGGCATCGCCGGTTCGTCCAGCTCGACCTGGCCCGTGAACAGATCGAGCCCGAAGAGGCGGTGCGACGCTTCCACGCCACCAGACGAAGACGGGCCGGTGATCAAGGTGTCGGCGTCGACAAAGATCTCGTGACGGGCCGCGTCGATCACGGGGGTGCCCGTAATGCCCACCTCGGGCGAGATGTCGCCGCAAGGCAGGTCACGGGATGGCACGGCGGTCGCCAGGTGGCGTGACCAGAGGATCTGCCCGCTGTTGGCGGCCATCACGTAGACGGTGTCGTTCTCGGTCGCCGCAACGACGCGGCCGTCGACGACGAGCGGCTCGCCGTACAGCTGCCCGTCGAGGATCGGCGAGGTCCAGGCTCGCCGCGAAGGCAGCAGCCTGGTCGGCGCGGATTGGACTCCGGTCGCCTCAGCATCACCGTGGTAGGTGGTCCAGTCGCCGCCCAGGCCGGAGTCCGGCGGGACGGGCCTCCCGCTGACCGGCAGGGTGGTCGGCGAGGATGCCGAGCCTGAGGCCGTTCCGCCGGGATCGAGGCGGGTGGTCCCCGAACCACGAGCCGCGGAGCCAGGGGACGACCCCGCACAGGACGAGCAAACCACCGCCAGGATTCCTACCGCCGCGGTGAGCCTCCCTCTCCTCACCAGCCCGTCCTTCGAGTGATCGCCCCGGCGCGTCCGGCGGGGTGGCGAAGTGGCCATGTCGCACGAGCGTCGATGAGCCGCCCAAACGCAAAGACGGTCGGATTGTCGCCGGCCGGCGGCGGGGCCACCCGGAGGCCATGGGCGAACGGCTCGAGGCTCCTCGCCGGCTGCGCCGCCATATCGTCATCGTACTGACACCGGGAAGTCCGCCCTCCTCACCGGAGACGGGAAGCCCCCCGGATCGGTCGTGGCGCGAAACGGCCCTCACAGGCGGGATCATCCGACCGTCCTGCTTGGCCGTCAGGCCTTGGCGACCAGTGTGCGGTCACGTGGGCCGTTCCCGCTGTGACGGCCACCCTGGTCGGGACAGCTGCCGACTAGGTTTCCCGGATGCGAGCCCGTCCGGGCCCGCAGGAGATGTGACGGTCACCTCTCAGGCCATCCGATACGAAAGGAAGCAGGCTCATGCCCGACGGCTCAGCAGGCGACTCCGGCCCCTCGATCGACAACCGTCACCTTCTACTGGTCGGTGCCGGCCCGGGTCTTGGAATGGCGGTGGCTCGTCGCTTCGCCAAGGGCGGCTACCGGGTGACCTTGGTGGCTCGCGGCGGGGACGGACTGGGCCGTCTCGCTGACAGCCTGGCTGACACCGGAGCCCGGATTGACACCATCGTCGGGGATGCCGGCGACCCTGAAGGTTTCGGAGCCCGGATGACTGAGCTCTACCACGAGCAGGGCGCGCCCGGGCTCATCATCTACAACGCCGTCATGGGAGCTCCCGACCAGCTCCTGAGCTCGAGCGTCGAGCACTTGCAGACGGCCTATGCGGTCGACGTCATCAGCGCCATCGTCATGACCCAGGTCGCGGCCCCGGCCATGCGGGCGGCCGGGTCGGGCACCATCATCGTGACCGGCGGCGGTTTCGCCGATCATCCGATCGCAGCCCTGGCGACCGTTTCACTCGGCAAAGCCGCGCTGCGATCGGCCGCTACCATGCTCGGAGCCGATTTGGAGCCAGATGGCATCCGGGTGGCGACCTTGACGATCGCCGGGCAGATCGTTGCCGGCACCGCCTTCGATCCGGAAAACATCGCAAAACGGTATTGGGAGGTCGTCCAGTCCGACGGTCCCTGGCAGGCGGAGTTTCGCTTTACCGGCGAATAGGGCTCAGGACGCGGACGCTTCGATCGCGACTCCGTCGACTGACGGGATCGGCAAGGGCCAGGAAACGGACAACGCGCCTCAAGCGTCCTTCTGGCCGGGCGTCGGCCAGTAGGGTTCCGTCGGAGCTGTTCGCCAGCCAAACGCCGTGGCGTGATCCATGAGGGACCGGGTGGCGCGGGCAACCATCGGGCGGGCGTCATCGGCCCGGTGAAGAAGCGTCCAGGTCCACACGGGCACGGGAGCGCGGACCGGCCGACGGGTCAACGTGGGCGGAATGGGGGCGGCATGACGCTTGGGCGAATCGAGCACCGGCCGCCGCAGGCGGCCCACGTGGTCGTAGAAGGCCGGCCCGGTGATGCCGCCGTCGTGGATGTTGGCGACGGACGCCTGGGTCGCCTTGGCGAAGGCAGAGGCGTAGCGATTCCATGACTGCCACGACGCCTCGTCGACGTCGACGAGGACGGTGATCTGGGCGGCGGGTACGCTCTGGTGCCGTGTGGCCGGGTGGGCGCGGGGCATGACCGCTTCCAGGCGCTCGTAGCGCAAAAGATGGGCGGAGAGGTGGAGCCGTACGACGTCGGCCTCCTCGAGCCAGGCGATAGCCAGGTCGAGGCTGCCTTCCGCTACCCGGACCGCCTGGATGTGCGAGGGTAGGACCCATTCGTCGATACGGACCCGAGAGTCGGACATGGCGGCGGCCTCGGGGGGAAGCCAACTGACATAGCCCAATCGCAGCGGGGACTCGCCTGCTCCGCTGTGGGCCCGATCAAAGGCTCGGGCGGCGGCGCCCAGCACCTCTCGGGCGTCGATGAGGAACTGGCTGCCCGCGGGCGTCAGCTCGACGTGCCGGCGGTCGCGGACGAGAAGCTGGGTGCCAAGCTCGCGTTCGAGGTTACTGATCTGCTGCGAGAGCGAGGGTCCAGCCAGGTGCAGCCGCTCGGCGGCCCGACCGAAATGCAGTTCCTCGGCCACGGCGACGAAGTAGGTCAGCTGCCGCAGTTCCACCCAGCCGATGGTACCTCTGACCCGGGGTGATAGGCGGGGCCTACCAGAGATTGGTCATAAGTCGTGGACCACAGACCCGCTCAGGCGTTGACTGGGTTCCAGGACCCTCGCTTCGCAGAACAGGAGAAGGAAGCAGATCTTCCTGACGCAAGGCATGCATCCGCAAACGCGACGCACGGGGATCCACCGGATCCAAGACCGTCAGGCCAGAGAAAAGGAGAGAAGCAATGCCTCATGTCACCGTCGGCACCGAAAACGATGCCCCGATCGAGATCCACTACGAAGACCATGGCGTCGGCCAACCGGTCGTGCTCATCCACGGTTATCCGCTCAGTGGCCGGGCCTGGGACAAGCAGGTCCCGGTCCTGCTGCAGGCCGGCCACCGGGTCATCACTTACGACCGGCGCGGTTTCGGCCAGTCCAGCCAGCCCGTCGTCGGCTACGATTACGACACCTTCGCCGGCGATCTGGACCACCTGCTGGAGCACCTCGACGTGGGCGACGCGGTGCTGGTCGGACACTCGATGGGCACCGGGGAAGTGACTCGCTACCTGGCTGCCTACGGATCGGACCGGGTGAGCAAGGGAGTGCTGGTGTCACCGATCCCCCCGTTTTTGCTCCAGACCAGCGACAACGCCAACGGGGTGCCGCAGAGCCTGTTCGACGGCTTCGTGGGGGCCGCCCAGTCGGACATGCCGGCCTGGATGAAAGGCTTCCTGGACAACTTCTACAACTTCGACACCCTCCGCGGCACCCTGGTCAGTGACCAGGCCTACCAGGCCAGCTGGAACATCGCCGTGGGCGCCTCGGCCGTCGCCGCGGTGGCCTGCATCCCCACCTGGGCCACGGACTTTCGGGCCGACCTGGACAAGATCGACGTGCCCGTGCTGGTCATCCAGGGCGACGCCGACCAGGTCCTGCCCCTGGACCAGACCGGCAAACGGCTGCCCGGCCTGATCGACGACCTGGAGCTGGTCGTGATCGAGGGCGGCCCCCACGCCATCCCCTGGACCCACGCCGACCAGGTCAACACGGCCCTGCTGGACTTCCTGCGCCGCTGACCGCCCGTCCTCCCCCCTACCACCGCGACTATCGAACCCTCCAAAGGAGACCCCAAATGTCGAACCACTTCAGCGCCGACAAGCTCAAGTTCCCCGGCGACGACCGCCGCCTGGATCTGACCGACGTCTTCGTATTTCAGTCATCAGAGAACCCGGACCGCACGGTCCTGATCATCGACTCCAACCCGACCAGCGCCCCGCCCCCCATACCGGCCCCCACCACCGGCCCGGAGTTCCACCCCGACGCCGTCTACCGCATCAACATCGACAACGACGGCGACCATCTTGCCGACGTCGCCTTCACCTTCACCTTCTCCCCGTTCCAGAACGGCACGCAAACGGGCACCGTCTGGTACGCCACCGGCAGCCAGTCCCAGCAACCCGGGCCGATCGGCGAACTGCTCACCGACTCCCTGCCGGTCAGCTTCGACGGCATCCCCCGGCCGGTTCGGGCCGGCCCCATCCGGATCTGCGCCGGCCTGCGCAGCGACCCATTCTTCGCCGACGTGGAAGGCGCCCTGCACGGGTTCAACTGGACCGGCCACGACGACTTCGCCGACAACAACGTCGACTCCATCGCCCTGGAAGTACCCGCCAACCTGCTGGGGGCCGGCCCGGTCATCGGCGTGTGGGCCACCATCAGCCTGCGCCGCGACGGCGAGTTGGTACAGATGGACCGGGGCGGGCACCCCACCATCAACCCGTTCATCAACCCCGACGGCGAGAAAAACCTCTACAACTCTCGCCAGCCTGCCGACGACGTCGCCAACTACCTGGGACCGTGGTCCAAAATCCTGGAGAGCAGCGGCTACTCGCCCGAAGACGCCCGGACGGCAGCCCTCCAGGTGCTGCCCGACATCCTCCCCTACGACCGCAGCCAGCCGGCCGCCTACCCCAACGGTCGGGTGCTCACCGACGACGTCTACAGCCTGCGCTTCGCCTGGCTCACCAACGGCCAGGTCCCCCCGAGCGGCCTCAAACCCCACGACGACCTCCAACTCCAGTTCCCCTACCTCGGGGTGCCCAACCCCCCACCTGGACGCGAACTGTGAACCCGCACCGTGAGTCCGGTGTCTGTTGGGTGCCCCATGCCGTGGGCTCGTCGGCATCCGCACCGACCGGGCCGTAACGCCGGGCCCAGGCAGGCGGAGGCCACGTCGAAGTGGTCTCCGCCACCGGACTATCGAACATCTCGTTAACGAAACGGCAGGCCTCCACCCGCTCCGAAATCAAGGTATCGACCATGGAATATCTCGTCACCATGACCACTCACGTACCGGAGGGAACGCCGGAACACACCGTCGACGACGTCCGGGGCCGCGAAGCCGCCCACTCCCGGGAGTTGGCGGCGCGAGGCCACCTCCTGCGGCTGTGGCGCCCGCCGGTGCAACGAGGCGAATGGCGCAGCATGGGACTGTTCGCCGCCGACAATGACCGTCAGCTCGAGGAGGTGCTGGCCTCGATGCCGCTGCGGGTGTGGCGAACCGACGACGTCACGCCACTCTGGCCGCACCCCAACGACCCGGCCCAGACGGTCATGGGGCCAACGGCAGAGTTCCTGACCACCTTCACTATCAACATTCCGGAAGGCACCCCCCGCCGGACCATCAACGACACCGAAGGGCGCGAGTCGGCGCACGCCAGGCAACTGGCGGAGCAGGGACACCTCGAGCGGCTGTGGGTACTACCCGGCCCCGGACGGGCGCTCGGCCTGTGGCGAGCCCGTACCCTCGCGGAGCTGGAAACGATGGTGAAGTCGCTGCCCCTGGACGCCTGGATGACCACTCTGATCACCCCACTGACACCGCACCCGAGCGACCCGGTCGGGCTCGGATCAGTAGTGAGTTGACGTGGACAGCTGTTTCGGCCTCACCGCTGACGGCGTGGAGCCACCCCGACCTTGCCGCTTCGCATCAGCGATGGCCCCCGTGGGGTGGACAGGTTGGCGGCCGTGTTGATCAGCGACACGTGAGAGAAGGCCTGCGGGAAGTTGCCGAGCATACGACCGGTGGAAGGGTCGTACTCTTCGGATAGTAAGCCGACGTCGTTGCTGAGCCGCCGCAGACGCTCGAAGATCTCTCGGGCCTCGTCGCCGCGACCCATGAGGGCCAGATTGTCGGCGAGCCAAAAGGTGGTCATCAAGAAGGTGCCCTCGCTGCCTTCCAGGCCATCGACGCCGCCGTCGAGTTGATAGCGGCGCACGAAGCCGTCCTCGACCAACTCCTTCTGGATGGCCGCGACCGTACCTACGATGCGGGGATCCTCGGGTGGGAGAAATCCCACGGGAGCGAGCATGAGCAGGCTGGCGTCGAGCAACGTGGATCCGTAGTACTGGGTAAAGGAGTTGATGTCCGTATCGAAGCCTCTGTCACAGACCTGGGCATGGATCCGATCCCGCAGCTGCGTCCAGTGCGCCACTCGATCCCCTGGCAGCGTCTGGTGGTCCCGGGCCAGTCGAATCGCCCGGTCGAACGCCACCCAGGCCATTACCTTTGAGTGGGTGAAATGGCGGCGGGGGCCGCGCACCTCCCAGATCCCGTCGTCGGGTTGGTCCCAGATCTGCTCGAGGTGGGCCAGGATGGCCAATATCAGCTCAGGACCCCAGTCAATCTCGCGGGGGAAGGCGTTTCTCGCTGCGGTTAACGCCGAGTCCAGCACCTCGCCAAACACGTCGAGCTGGAACTGCGTGGCGGCCTGGTTCCCGATCCGCACCGGGCTCGACTCGTGGTAGCCGGGAAGCCAATCGAGTTCGAACTCAGTGAGGCGCCGCTCGCCGCCAACACCGTACATGATTTGCAACTCACCGGGGCTGCCCGCCACTGCCCGCCGGAGCCAACGGGTCCAGGCGGCGGCTTCCTCGGTATAGCCGGAGAGGAGAAACGCCGCCAAGGTAAAGGTGGCGTCGCGCAGCCACGAATAACGGTAGTCCCAGTTGCGCACACCTCCAAGCTCCTCCGGCAAGGACGTCGTGGCGGCCGCGCACACCGCCCCGCTCGGCTCATACGTCAAGGCCTTGAGGGTTATCAGCGATCGGACGACGTCGTCGCGCCACTCGCCGTCATAGGTGCAACGATCGACCCAGTCGCGCCACCAACGCCGGGCGTGAGTTCGGGCCGCCAGGCTGTCCAGCGGGAGGGGGGGCGGTTCGGTCGAGGGAAACCAGGTCAGCGAAAACGATCGGCGCCCATTGGGGCCGATCTCAAAGGAGGCAACAGTCGCTTTGTCTTCGCCTTTCAGCGGCACGGCACTGTGGAACCGGAGCCCCTCGCTCCCCGCCACCATGATCAGGCCGTCGCCGGTGGCGGTAACCCAGGGAGTGACGGCCCCGTACTCGAACCGCACGATCAACTCCATTTTCATCTCGACCGTGCCCTCTCGCCCCTCCACGATCCGATGAATGGTGGGGCCGGTGTAGTAGGGCGGCATAAAGTCGGTCACGGCCACGCGTCCTGATGCCGTCTCGAAGACGGTTTCCAGGACCAGTGTCTCGTTGTCGTAGCTGCGGGACACGGAAAGGACAGGTTCCTGGGGGCCAATCAACCACCGACCGTTGTCCTTGCTCCCCAGCAGCGCGGCAAAGGCCGCCCCGGAGTCGATTCGGGGGGCGCACCACCAGTCGATAGACCCGAGGCGATCGACCAACGCAACGGTTCTGGTGTCACCGATCATGGCGTAGTCCTCGATCCTTGCCGGCACTGGCCTCCCCTGCTTCTCGTCCAGGTGATCCCAGGCATTCTTATCGAATCACGGCGGGATTCGAGGGCGATCCTGGACGAGTCGCACGGCTCGTCAAGTTCAGGACGGAAGTCAAATTGGCAACCGGACCCGGTTCAGCCTGGACCCGGCATCGGATCAACTTCCATTTGGACCATGACTGCCCGGCTGCAGAGTGCGGAGCGGGGCGGTTGGGTGAGCACGCGAGGGCGGCAACGGGCAATATCGAGGAGATGATCATCACGATGAGGAGAGGCGGCGATGGATAGGCCGGTGTTGTTCTGCTACGACGGCTCGGAGGGATCGAAGGCGGCGCTGTCGGTTGCGGTCGAGCTGGTCATGCATCCCGCCGATGCCGTGGTCCTGGTGGTGTGGACGCCGGTGGCGCTCCAGCTGGCCCGAGGAGGCTCGCTGCTGGCCATGGTGCCGAATGAGGGCGAGATGGACGACGAGGAACGCGCCGCCGCGCAGCGGCTCGCCGATGAGGGCGCCGAGGCCGCCATCACACGCGGTTACCACGCCTCTGCGCTGGTGGCGCGGGCGAATGAGTCGGTCGCCAACGCCATCAGGGAGGTCGCTCGTGAGATGGACGCCCGCCTGATCGTGTGCGGTCAACGGGGCCGGGGCGCGTTGGCGAGCGCCGTTTTGGGCAGCGTCTCGCACCAACTCTCGGCCCACGCCGAGCGCCCGGTGTTGATCGCGCCCCAGCACCCCGTTCGATGAGGGGGGCGCCCTCGGTCTCAGGGCGAGGGGTGGGCGGCCGGGGTGTCGCGGCCACCCGGCGATCCGCCCCGGTCAGGTGAGTTGGCGGTTGGTGGCGGAGGCCGGGTGTTCAGGCGCAGAGTGTGGGTGGCGGCGGCCGCGGCCACCGCCTCGAGGTGGAGGGCGTAGGCGATGCCGCGATCCAGCGCCGTCCTGAACGTGCACTCACGGGCCTCGGCCTTCCAGGGCAGGATCACCAGCGACAGCAGGAGACCGACGGCGAAGATGCCTGCAGCCCACCAGAACCCGGTCGTGTAGCCATGAACGGCGGCCGCGCCGGCGAGCCCGGGCTGGCCGAGGTGAGTTCGGGCGTAGTCGGCGGCGGCGCTGGCCGAGACGGTGCTCAGCAGGGCCAACCCCACGGCGCCTCCGACCTGTTGGGAGGTGTTGACTACCGCCGAGGCGACGCCGGTCTCGTGGTCGGCGACGCCGAGGGTGGCGGTTCCGATGGCGGGCGCGAAGATGCAGCCCATGGCCAGGCCGGTGACGAGCAGCCCGGGCAGGACGTGGGCGGCGTAGGTGCCGCCGGGGGTTAGCCGGGTGAAGATGACCATGGCGATCACCCCGAGCGTCATCCCTGTCAACACCAGCGGCTTGGCGCCGGTGCGCGGCAGCACCCGGGTCTGGGCGGTGACCGAGGTGGCCACCAGGACGCCGGTCAAGGGGAGGAAGGCCAGGCCGGCGGTCAGCGGCGAGAAGCCGAGGGTCAGCTGCAGGTAGTAGGTGAGAAAGAAGAAGACCCCGAACACGCCCGCCGAGGTCAGCAGCACCGCCGTGTAGGCACCCCCCCGGGCCCGGTCGCGCACGATGGCCAACGGCAGCAGAGGGTGCTTGACGCGGCTCTCGATGACCACGAAGGCGAGCAACAGCACCACACTGGCGACCAGCGCCACGATGGTCGCGGTGGCGGTCCACGATTGGGTCTCGGCGTTCGAGAAGCCGTAAACGAGTGCGAACAGTCCTGCCGATGAGGTGAGCAGGCCCGGTATATCGATGTGGGTTTGTTCGGGGTCGCGGTGGTTGACCAGGAGGCGCAGGGCAAAGATGGCGGTCGGCACCGCGATCACCAGATTGACGTACAGGCACCAGCGCCAGGACAGGAACTGGGTGAGCGCCCCGCCGAGCACGAGTCCGACCGACGCCCCGCCGCCGGCGATGGCCCCGAAGATTCCGAACGCTTTGGCCCGGTCCGGAGAGCCCGCGAAGGTCACCGTCAACAGTCCGAGCGCCGACGGCGCCAGCAGGGCGCCGAACGCCCCCTGAAGGGCCCGGGCTGACACCAGCGTGTCGAAGTTCTGGGCCAGCCCGCCGATGGCGGAGACGATAGCGAAGCCAACCAGTCCGGCCACAAAGGTCCATTTGCGGCCGAACAGATCACCGAGCTTGCCGCCCAACAACAGCAGGCTGCCGAACGCCAGGGCGTAGGCGGTGACAATCCACTCCCGGTCCGCGGTGGAGAAATGAAGAGCCTTCTGCGCCGAGGGCAACGCGATACTGACGATCGTTGCGTCCAGGACCACCATCAGCTGCGCGGTCCCGAGCAGCGCCAGGACGGCCCACCGATTGGCGTCGACAGCCCGCCCGGCGTCCGATGTGACCGGAGTGGTCATCGCAGGAGGGCCCGCCCCGCGAGCGTGAGTGGATGAAACGGGGTTAGCCCGAGCCTCGCTACCGCCCCGAGGTTGGACTCCGGCACTACCAAAGAAACTCCGGCCTCGATCGACAAGGTCCGCACGCTGTTCACCGTACGCCATCCTCGAGCCCAGGCCAACCGGACCTCCAGCGCGACTTCGACGCTCGAGCACCGGACATCTTTCTACGGACGAGTCCGCCTTATCCGAGCTGAACGAAGTCTCCGACCTCAGCCAGTACGCCACCTATTGACCCGACCATCACCGTCGCCGTCTCCCGGGTGTCAGTGAGCAAACGGTTGGCGGCCAAAACGCTTCCCGCCCGTAGCGCGCCCACCAAAAAGTGCTGGTCAAGACGGTGGGCGCAGAGGGAATCGAACCCCCGACCTCATGCGCGTCATGCACTTCGGGGCTTTCTAGGCATGTCCACCGATGTTGACAAAGAGCAGGTCACCGGCCATATTTAGGCGACCCTAAACATCTGTAGACATTCCCTGGAACGCGATACGTTGGCTCCCACTTGGCTCCCACTACCGACCGCGCATGAGGTCTGAGCCCGATGGGAGCCAGTGGGAGCCATTGACTCCGAACGACACCGCCGGACGGCATCGGACGCCTATTGACACGGCCGTAACTACCGTGATGTAATGGGTTCTTAGCTGTAGAGCTAACCCGGTGGGATGTGATATCAACCGGGGGGACCGGGTAGCGGGATGCGAGCCGGTCTCGGGTACGGCATAGGAACCCGGTGCGGCGTGATGCGGCCGAGGGCGGGATGCCCTGAGTGGTTGCTATGCGGAGGCTCTCAAACCCTTACCCGACAAGAGGATTGAGAGCTTCCTTATGCCCAAGAGCCGCACCACGGCTACCCGGTCCGCCATCGAGCGGGGCGCCATCACCCTCCCCGAAGGTCGAGCGGGCTTCACCCCCGTCGAGGTCGCCAACCTGCTCGGCATCTCCCGCGCTCAGGTTTACATTCTCTTGGACGCGGGCGAGTTCACCAGCTTCCATATCGGGCGCTCGCATCGGATAACCGCCGACTCCGTTGCCGCCTACGTTGACCGCCGAATCGCGGCCGAGAGATGACCGAAGCCCCGCGGCAACGGGGCTCCGGGGACAACGCTTCAACGGTACGGGACGACCGAAGCGTACCCCCGCGGAGCAACCTCCACATTGAAGCTCTCGCCTACGCGCGGGCAGGACTGGCCGTCTTTCCGCTCGCTCCGGGCAGAAAGGAACCGCTCATTCCGGGCGGGCGGGGATTCCGCAACGCCAGCACCGACCCGGCCCAAATCGATAAATGGTGGTTCGCCCACCCGAACGCAAATATCGGGGTCGCCGTCCCCGAGGGGACCGTTGTCCTCGACATTGACCCTCGCCACGGCGGGGACCACGCATTCCTAGAGCTACAACGTCAGTACGGCCCGTTCCCGCCGACCCGCAAGATGAAAAGCGGTGGGGGAGGTTGGCATTACTGGTACCGGGTGAACGGCGGGACGGTCCGCAACCCCGGTACGGGGATTGACCTCAAGTCCGGCGGCAAGGGGTATGCCGTGGCTCCGCCATCGGTCCATCCCGAGACGGGGAAGCCTTATGAGTGGGAGGGGGACGGGTCCGAGCCCATTGCCGACCTCCCTGACTGGCTTTATGCGCCCGCGACCGGTGGGGACCCGCCACGGCATGAGATTTATGCCGACCCGGAGCTAGCCGCCGACCCCAAAGCTCCCGGCCACGACTTCAACCGGCGCGGCGACCTCCTGCCGTTCCTGATTGAAGCCGGTTGGGTCGAGCATCACCGCGACGGGGCGGATATCTACTTGACCCGACCGGGCAAGGACCCGAGGGAAGGCCATAGCGCCGTTTGGCACTCGGAGGGCGAGGGGCGGCAGTTTGTCACCTTCTCGCTGACTGAGGAAGATACCGGGCTACCCATCCCCTCCGGTGACCAGCACGCGTCTTTCTCCCCCTGGCGGGCCTTTGCCTATCTACGTCACCGCGACGCCAACGGGACCGTTCACTTCAAGGCTGCCGCCGCTGAACTCCGCAAGCTCGGGTTTGGGCAACAACCGGATTCGGAGATATTGCCGCCGCCAACCCATCCGATGCCGGTAGCCCGGATTCTCCTAAAGGATTATCGGGAGGATGAGGGGCTCACATTGCATCACTGGCGCGGGAGTTGGATGCACTGGCAGGGACCGCATTGGGTCGAGGTCGAGGACCGTACCGTTCGCTCCGAGGTATATCACCGCGTTGAGAATGCTCGGTATAAGCATGAAACCAAAGACGGCATAGAGGAAAAACCTTGGGCGCCAAACCGTCACAAGATGGGGGACCTCCTGGAAGCGCTTGCCGCTCAAACGCACTTACCGCAAGAGCACCAGCCCCCAATATGGCTCGACGGAGTGGGAAAGACAACCGGAGTAGTGGCGTGCCGTAATGGGCTATTGGACGTAACAACCCGGACCTTGTACCCGCATTCTCCCCAATACTTCAATGAAATATCGGTACCATTTGATTACGATTCCGGCGCCCACGCGCCGAAACTATGGCTCAACTTCCTCAAGGAACTATGGGACGACGATCCGGTTTCGACGGAGCTATTGGCCGAATGGTTCGGGTATGGCTTGTCGGGTCGGACCAATCTGCAAAAGATACTCGCCATCATCGGACCGCGGCGCTCCGGCAAAGGGACCATATGCCGGGTGCTGAGAGGACTTTCCGGTGAACGTAACGTTTGCGCTCCTACCCTGTCGAGCTTCGGACAAAACTTCGGCCTGCAACCCCTAATCGGCAAATCTCTTGCCATCATTGGAGATGTTCGTTTAGGTGGTGGCGAACAACCGGCGGTAGTCGAGCGACTTTTGTCGATTAGTGGTGAGGACGCTCTTACCATTGACCGCAAATATCGGGACCCTTGGACCGGCCAGCTTCCGACTAGAATCATGATGGTTAGCAACGAGCTTCCCCGCTTCGGTGACGCCAGCGGCGCTATCGCCACCCGGTTCCTAGTACTTCAAACCCATAAGTCCTGGCTCGGCAATGAGGACCATGACCTCACGATGAAGCTATTGCCTGAGCTACCCGGCATCCTTAACTGGTCACTCGACGGGCTGGCGAACCTCAACCGGCGGGGACGCTTCTCCGAGCCGGAGTCATCCGCCGAAATCACCGCGGCCCTAGCCGATTTGGTATCTCCGGTCGGGGCTTTCGTTCGGGAGTGCTGCGAGGTCAACCCTCAGGCAATCGTCATGGTCAAGACCCTCTATCAAGCTTGGAAGGTATGGGCCGAGGACAACGGGCACCGTCCCGGCTCGGCGCAAACGTTCGGAGGGAAGCTCCGGTCCGTCATCCCTACCGTGAAGGTCTTTCGCCCCCGCGGGGACGATGACAAGCAGGAGCGGGCATATGAGGGGGTCAGGTTGACATGGCGACCATGAGTGAAAACCACAATGGGAAAAGCCGCGTCTCATGCGTCTCAGGTGACGACGGCCCCCACCCGTTGAGACGCATGAGACGCGACTATCCCCATTGTGGGCTCTACTAAGGACAGGAGGAAAGATGAGCGATTGGGATGACCTCTTCGGACCGGACCCGAAGCCGCCGCACCCTGACGATGATTGGACCCTCAAGCGCTATGGCGACGGTCGCCATCTCGACCCCAACGGACCTCTAGCGCGGATGATGGCCGACATGGAAGCCGAGGGCATCCATCGACTCGGCACGCAACCAGGCGAACCCGAGGGACGGAGCTTCCAAATCCGGGTCCCGTCCCTGGCACCCGACGACCGTCCCCGCTGGCTCATCTGTGAGCTATGCCTCCGCACCATGCACAAGACCAAGGGGCGACGGGTGGAGATTTGCCCGCACCGCTTCGCCTGCCGTTGCTGCGCTTCCATCGAGCAGGACCCGCATTGGGACCGGGACCGTTGGATTGGCGAGTACCTCCATTACCGGCGGGCGCTCATCGTGGCGAGTTACCGGGTGGACCCTGCCAACTTCACCGCGGCGGAGGCTGAGGGCATCGTCTCGGACTTCCGTAGCGACGTTGACGGCTTCCCGATGCCACCCGAGACGCATCGGGTCATGCTCGCCTACGTTGACCTCCGGATACCTCGCAACTATTGGTGGCTCCAAGCGCAGCGCGGTCGCGGTATCTTCTAAGCGTTCGGCCCGCTCTCGGGTGGGATGGCACGACCGGCTTTCGGGCTGGAGCTTCCAATCCCTTCACTCTCTCCCGAGGTAAGCCATGTCAGATATCGGTCTCACAACCGCCGACTTCGGCGGAGTCCCCTTCCCGCCGCAAGTCCAAGCCCAAATCGTTAACTTGCTCATCGGCGGCGCGCCATTTGCAAGCTCCCTTACCCGGCAACCGACAACGAGAAGGTCGATAGCCTGGCCTACGGCATCGCCTACGGGATGGGCTTGGTTGCCGGAACTCGGCTTGATACCCGAGGTCGATTTGCAAGACGGCGCGGTCATCGTCGTGGTCGCGAAGCTCGCCGGACTGGTCACGATAAGCAACGAAGCGGTCACCGATTCGGAGGCAAATCTCACCAATAGCCTGTCAACCCTCCTGACCGACTCCCTGAGCCGCGACCTCGACCTTGGTTTACTCAACGGGACCGGACCTCCCCAACCGGACGGAGTGGTCCCCGCTGCGCCCAACGTCGATGCTCCCGACCTCTTGACCGGAGTGGCGACGGCAATGGGAGAGATTGGGGATGCCGGAGGGGCTCCGGACACCTTGGCGGTTAGTGGCGCCACCCTGGCCGCGGAGAACGCCAAAGCCGGAGCGACCGGCTTGTTCTACCCGAGCGGCTTTGCTACCGCAGTTGGGCTCAAGCCGGTAGTCGTCCCGGCTTTGGCAAGCCCGTTGGTCTATGACTCCAAGCGTTGCTTCCTGGTCGTCAACGGTCGGGACTCCGAGGTTGCCGTCAGCAATGACTATGCCTTTGCCAAGGATGCGGCCACGCTCCGGGTCAAGGCCAGGGTTGCCGCCGGTATCCCGGCTCCGGCCAAGAGCATCCGCAAGCTCACCATTGCCGCGGCTCCGCTCTCATCCGGGACGACGGCTCAGAGCCAAGCCAAGAGCCGGTAGAGCTAGGGTCCAAGCCCCAAGGTGGCAAGCGGGCCGGGGAGAGTCGATGCTTTGTCGTTGGCTCTCTCCGGTCGCGGTCATCGAGCCGAGAGCCCGAGTCCCTCAGAGCCCCGTAGCTCCGTCGATGGCCGGGTCATCCCGGCCCGGACCCCCTAGGGGCTTAGAGGGGCAATGAGAGGCTCCTACGGGGCAAATATCGAGCCGGAGAGGGGGGAGGGGGAGGACCCCCAAGCCCCCATCGAGCCGCCGAGCGGATCGGGCTAGCCACGCGTTCGCCCCGAGGTTTCGCCCGGAAGGGTCGGGCGGGCATAATCGAGGCTCATGGGACGTAGAGGACCATTGCCGGAGCCGGATAACGTCCGGGCGCTGAAGGGTCTACCGGCCCGCCGACCCGTAGCCGCTCCGAGCGACCGCCCCTCTCCGCCGGAGTGGCTCGACCCGTTGGGACGGGACTACTTCTCGGACCTCGCCAGCATGGCTCCGCACCTTCTACTAGCGGACTCCTTCCTCCTGGCGCAGCTTGCCGACAACCTGTCCCGAGCGGACCTCTACCGGGAGGAAGTCCGTAGAGCCCCGCTACGGAAGGACGACCGCGGCAACGACCACCGCAACCCGGTTCACTTCCTGCTCCGGGATTGCGAGGACCGGTCCATCAAGCTCTATCGGGAGCTTGGCTTGACGCCATCGTCCCGGCCATGAGGCAAAAGCGTCATGAGCCGCTCCGGCTTCTCCGGGGCGCCACCCTGCCGGAGCGTAAGCCCGAGCCGGAATATGACTTCGATAATCCGCCGCCGCCGACGCCACTCGGTCAGAAGCCGACCCCGGAGCGGGTCGCCTACCTGTTGGGCCACGCGGCGGAGAGTCGCCGCCGGGAGGAAGAACGTTGGGGGAAAGGGTCCTAGTCCATCCCGGGCTTGCCGCCGGGTCCCTGCCAAACGGCATGGGCCATGAGGCTGACAAGCGGATTGCCCCCCATCGATTCCGACAGGTTGCGACCATCGACGGAGAAGCGGAGCTTGCAACCGGGACATTCAAAGCGGATTGTCCAAGCTCGGGTCTTGACAACGCGTAACTCCGGGCTCGGCTCAAAAGGATTCTTGGCGCATAGCGGGCATCCCAACATCGAGCGGAGAACGTCCCGGTACCGACGCTCTTTGTACTTCAGTTCCTCAGGAGGGAGCCGCTTGGTCACGACCGAATGTTACCCCCTTGGGTTGGATTCGGTCACCCCAAATAGCCCGTCCATTACCGCGACATGAGCATCAATGCTCGGCTTGACTTGATGGCGGTAGTGCGCTTCCAGCATCCGGGTTGAAGAGTGGCCCAATACGTCGGCAATGACCTCCAACGGGACCCCCGCCGCGCTCATGAGCGATGCCGCCGAGTGGCGAGCAAGCTCCGTCATCGACCAGTGACCAATCCCGGCCCGTTCGGTCACGATGGCAAGCCGCCGGTTCATATTCGACGGCGCTATTGGCGTGCCGACCCCACTGGAAAAGACCAACCCGAGGTCTTGCCACTCCGGTCCGGCCTTAATCCGGTCCTCAAGTTGGCGGGCTCGATGGGAGCGTAAAGCCGCCACGACGGGCTGAGGCAGGTCGAGACGGCGCCGGGAAGCCCGTATGCCTCGCTTCACGTCCCCGAGCCGGAGCGTGGACCCTTCCCGCTTGAGGGAGCCGTCAACGACCAGCTTGGCCCCGTCGAGGTCCACGTTCTCCCATCGGAGCCCGAGAAGCTCCCCCGGACGGAGCCCGAGCATGAGCCCGGTGATGACGAACGCTTCCGCCGGGTCACCCTTGGCGGCATCGAGTAGCCGGGAAGCTTCCTCGACCGTGAGAGACCTCTTCTCCCCCGGCGCCGCGGTCTTGGGCATCTCCGCCAACCGGGCGACATTGCGGCTCACCTTCCCGCGCCGTTGGGCGGTGTCGAGCGCTTGCGCGAGGACGGTCCGGACCCGGATGATGCTCCGGCGGGCTTTGCCGTCCCGAGCCATGCGGGCAAGGACGCGCTCAACGTCCTCCGGCTCAAGCTCCCGCAACCGGCGCGACCCGAGCGACTCGATGACCGGAGTCAGCGCCCATCGATAGTTGATGAGCGTATTGGGGCTCATGTCGTGGTCGTCCGTGCCCACCTTGGCCCCTTGCATGTCGAGCCACCATTCCAGGAAGGCGCCCACTTGGTCACCCGAGCCCGCGGGGAGCCCCATGCCGTGAGCGGTCCGCATGTCGTTGAGTAGCGCGTAAGCCTCCCCTTCACTGGCGGCGCGGCGACGGATGCGCCGACCGTCCCCGAGCCGGAGGGCGGCGCGCCACCATTCCCCGTCTTGGTAGACCGACCCCTCACCGTCGAACCGTCTCCCCCGCCGCCGGGTAACTTGGGCCATGTCGGTACCTCCTGCTTAGGTGCTGGCCGTGGCCCCGGTAGTTACCGCTACGCGGGGCCTTCCGCCCAAGGATACCGGCCCCGAGCGCGCCACGTCAGTCCGAAAGGCTCCCACCTTGGCTCCCAATCGGACCACTCGAAACCATCAAACGCTTCCGGCCATCCCCTCTGACCAGGACTTTTTATGGTGGGCGCAGAGGGAATCGAACCCCCGACCTCATGCGCGTCATGCATAACATCAGGGCTTCGAATGCTGTGGCCATAGGAAGAAAATGGCCCCTGACCAGCCCTTCTGTCAACCGTACAACCCGACTCGGCCCCTCTGAACTCCCCTATAACGGTGCTGAGTTGGATCAGAATTGGATCGCAGAATGGCGTGCGGTGTGCCGCGATGGAACACCGGGGTTGGCCGCTTCTGACCGGGCCATCGGCGCCGGCGCCATAACGTATGCCCAGACCTCTCAGGACCCCTCTGAGCGTTCCGCGCAGCCTCAAGGTGACGAGGGCGGCGGGCCAGCACCCCGGGATCGCCGACTCGGTACTCCCGCCTGGTGTCGCCATAACGCCTCGTCAACTCACGTCAGCTCGGCGACGAAGTGGACCCGGTCGCCCGGTGTGGCCTTTGACAGCCCTGCCGGCTTGGTGGCCCAGACCCGGTAGAGGCCTCCGTCCGGTGTGCTGGCCTGGATCAGCATCCTGACTTCTGAGCCGTAGTGGAACCGGCTGGGCTCGGCTTGGACGGGCAAGGAGTTATAACCAGAAGTTGTGGATCGACCACCTGATGGGGGGCGCGGCGTACCTTCCTCGTTGACCAAAAACGAATGCCGGCGTTGGAGCGCTGGCGAGGAAGGAACGCCAATGTTGAGGGTAGTTGCTAACGAGGATGCCCGCGCGGAGTTGAGCCTGGATCTGGACGTGATCTGCCGGGAGGGGGCCCGGCGGATGCTGGCCGCGGCCTTGGAAGCCGAGCGCGACGCCTACCTGGCGGCGTTCGCCAATGAGCGCGACGAGGACGGCCACCGCTTGGTGGTGGGTAACGGGCGGGCCCAGCCGCGTGTGATCGCGACGGGAGCGGGGCCGATAGAGGTGGAGGCGCCCCGGGTGAATGATCGGCGGGTCGATGAGGTCACCGGTGAGCGGTGCAGGTTCACGAGTTCGATCGTCGCGCCGTGGTGCCGGAAGAGCCCGAAGGTGTCTGAAGTGCTGCCGTTGATGTACTTGCACGGGATGAGCTCGGGAGACTTCGCTCCCGCTTTGGGCGAGTTCTTCGGCTCCGAGGCTGGTCTGTCGCCGTCGGTGATCACCCGGCTGACCAGGTCCTGGCAGGAGGAGCGGGAACGCTTCGCGGAGCGTTCGCTCGGCGATGTCGACTTCGTGTACTGCTGGGCTGACGGGGTACACTTCAACGTTCGCTTGGAGGAGGAGCGGCTGTGCTGTCTGGTGATCGTCGGGGTGCGGGCGGATGGGACCAAACAGCTGGTGGCGATCGCAGACGGCTATCGGGAGTCGACGGGGTCGTGGGAGGACCTTTTCCGCGACGCCAAGCGGCGGGGCATGAGGGCGCCGGTGGTGATGGTCGGCGACGGGGCGCTGGGCTTGTGGGCGGCGCTGCGCGACGTGTTCCCCGAGACCCGAGAGCAGCGCTGCTGGGTGCACGCCGCCGCGAACGTGTTGTCCTCGTTGCCGAAGTCGGTGCACCCGGCCGCCCGGCGGGCGCTGGGCGAGATCCGAGACGCCGAGGACCGCGCCCACGCGGAGGCGGCGATCGGCGCGTTCGCGGACACCTTTGCGGCCAAGTGGCCCAAGGCGGTCGCCAAGATCGTCGACAAGCCCGATGAGCTGCTGTGCTTCTTCGACTTCCCCGCCGAGCACTGGATCCACCTGAAGACGACCAATCCGATCGAGTCGACCTTCGCCACGGTCCGCCTGCGCACCCAGGTGACCAGGGGACCGGGCTCGAGAGCAGCCGGCCTGGCCATGGCGTTCAAGCTGATCGAGGCCGCCCAGGCCCGCTGGCGGGCCGTCAACGGACCGCACCTGGTGGCCCTGGTCCGAGCCGGGGCGACCTTCCACAACGGGGTGCTCGTCGAACGACGCGACGACACCGAGGCGGCGGCATGACGGCCCCCGTGCGCGACGACAACGCGACGACACTCTGCCCGATCTGCACACGGGCCTTCGAGCCCGACAGACGCCAGAAGTTCTGCTCGACCACATGCCGCCAGACAGCATGGCGGCGACGCCGATCAGCACCAATCGAGCCGGCCGTCGCCCGATCCGACACCGTCTACGCCTGCCCGGCCTGCGACGCCCGCTACCTCGGCGAGCAGCGCTGCGACGACTGCAACACCTGGTGCCGCCGGCTCGGCCCCGGCGGGCTATGCCCCTGCTGCGACGAGCCCGTCGCCATCAGCGACCTCTTCGACCCCGATCAGCTCACCAAGATCCCATCCAACACACCAGCCCGGAGGAGATGATCAACCCACACTGATAACCGGAAGGACGCCGCACCCCAAAATCACATCCACAACTCTTGACTATTTCTCACGGGCAAGACCTTCCCGTCGAGTCGGCCAGTGTCGATCACGTGCTAGTCACTTGGACGCTGTGCACGATTCCCGATGTCGAGCGGGCGCTCCCCGAGATGCGCCGGGTGCTGCGGCCGGGCGGGTTGCTCCATTTCGTTGAGCACGGCCGCTCGCCTGATGTGGGCGTCACACGCTGGCAGGACCGACTGACCCCGCTGCAGCAGCGTGTCGCAGGAGGGTGCCATCTCAATCGCCCTATCGACAAGGTCGTCGCCGGCTCGGGGTTCGCGATGACCACAATGGAAAACTACTACGCCAAAGGCCCGCGACCATTCGGCTACATGTTTGAAGGCATCGCCGCAACAACCTGAACCCGGACACCCCCGGGGGAAAGTCCTCCTGACCCCGACTCGGTCGACACGTATCCGACAACGCCAGAGGGGCGGTCCCAATAAACCGCCAGAACACGGCGATAACACGTCGCCTGCCAGCACCGATGGCGTCACCGAAGGGCCCCGGACGAACGGAAAACCGCCTCTGGCCGGCGTGAGGGGACAGGCGGCCAGCGACATTCACCCGGCGCACATTATGGGGCGGCCAGCATCGTCGACCGGTGTTCCGGGATCCGTCGTTATGCATCGCTCCGAAGCACCACCCGTGTTGATCAGCGGTGTTCCAGATGAACCGTTACACTCGCTGCGGGAGGGTTCGCCGTGAGAGTCCGAGGCACTTATCCGCTGATCGGGGTCATGGCCGCTATGACGTTGTCGGCCTGCGGTTCACTTTCGGCGTCCAGCCAGGGCGGCGTTACGTCTTCGTCGCTATGACTAGTTCGGTGTCACCTGGCCAGTCCCAGAAGAGACCGTCTGGCGAATGCTCCTGTAGCAGGTGACGCAGATCGGCCTCGAAGTCCGCTCGGCGGCTTCCGAACCATCGGGGTGCGACGTACGACAGCGAGAAGTAGTTGGCTACAACGGTGTCGATGTCTCTGATCAGGTCGGGGCGCCCAGGTGCGTAGATAGTGTGCGAACCGCTGAACCGGGTCTGGGACAAGGTGTCCTCAAAGCGCGCCGGCTGGCCCTCGTTCCAGGTCGCGAGATAGCGGCGCGTGCTGTCGCCGAGGTAGTCGATGATGAGATTCCTCACCGCGGCATGGGGAATCTCCGGGTACCCCGGATCGGCAGGCCGCGGGCGGCCGTCGACCTGGTGAGAGATCAGGACCAGCGAGCCACCCCGCACGAGCTGGTCATAGACGGTCTCGGCAACCTCCAGCCGTCGGACCCGATGAAACGACTGTCCGAAGGTGACCACTCGCCATGAGCCGAGGTTCAGGGCAGCGATGTCATCCGCGACCCCCTGTACCCGCGCACGTTGTGTACTCCCGCCTGCTGGCAACGCCGCTGGCCCGCCTGCAACATGCCGGGCTCAGGATCGAGCGCCGTTACTTGGTCGAACAACTGAGCCAGGGCCAGCACGAGGACGCCAGGTCCGCAGCCCACATCCAGTAGCTGGCCGGTGGCATCCAGCGACAGCTCCCGGGCGACCGTGTCCGCCAGTTGCGCGGAATACGGGGGACGCCCGACCGCGTAGTACTCGGCCGTCCCCTCAAACGCCTGGGGATCGAACGCCGATGGTGAAGGTGTCGTCATGCCCACCCCTTCGATGCTCTGCTCACGTGAGGCTGCGGGCGCATACCGGAAACCTGCCACCACTGTGAGACCAGCGCAAACGCTCGCTCGTAAGGTCCGAGAGGCCCTTGCACCGGCCGCAATAGATTCCGTTATGCATCCCCCCGGTCCGGACGCCAACGAGAGCGGTGAGCGCGGATTCGGCATGGCCGACCGGGACTGCCACCCGTGGCTTCGACGGGACGCAGAATATCGCGCGGCAGCCGGCGATCCGGGATGCGCCAGCGCCTCCGCGCACCGGCGAAGAGATGGGATGCAGGGCGTCGTCATTTGTGTTGTTTCATCGTCCGCTGTCGCGGTTCCTCCGGTGGGAGGAGAACGGCGACGAGAGCGGCCGCGATAAACGCTCCGTATCGGTCGTGGCTCCAGCCGCGTTTGATACTGAGCAGCTCGTAGAGTTCCGGGGAGCTGTAGGTCCACATGATCTCCCCGGCGTCGTCGACGCTCAGGCCGGGGCGGAGGTGGCCGGCATCGGCGAGGTTGCGGGCGTTGTGGGTCATGCGCTTGAGGCGCTGATACTCGAGCTGAGATTTCAGGGCGGCCATTTCGGAGTCGGCGACGGCGGCATCGCGGATGAGCAGCATGATGGGCGCTACCCGGGGCGCGACTTCGGCGGCGAGCTCGCCGATCCCGCGAATGATGACGTCCGGATCGGGTTCGGTGGTCTGAAGGGTGTCGGAACGGGCCTCGGCGTGCACCTCGCCTTGGCCGGCGAGCGCCTTGTCGCAGATTGCGCGAACGAGGCCGGGCTTGCCGCCGAAGGTCTTGTAGATGGTGTCGACAGATACGCCGGCGTCGCCCGCGATAGCGGCGATGGTGGTGGCGGTGTAGCCGTCGTCGAGGAAGCGACGGCTGGCCGCGTCCAGGATGGCCTCCCGGGTCAGGCGGGCTTGCTGCTGACGTCGGCTGGAGCGGTAGCGGCGAGGTTTCTTGACGGGACCACTATTTAGTTCCATAGTGCTATAGTCATTCCAGTTTACTGGAACGAACTATCGAAGGGAAGCAATATGCATGCTGCAATGGTGACGGTGACCATCGACCCCGCCCAGGCCGACCAGGCAGAGAAGGCCCTGCGCGAGCAGATCATCCCCATGGTGAGTGCCGCTCCTGGCTTCGTGGCCGGCTACTGGCTGGAACCTGTTGACGGGCGGGCCGAATCGCTCGTGCTGTTCGACACCGCGGAGCAGGCTCGACAGGCCGCTCCGCCGTTGGGGGCGTCCCCGACGCCGGGGGTGACGATCGGGGCTGTGGAGTTCCGGCTGGTCACGGCCTCAGCGTGAGCTCAACGGCATTTTGTGGACTAGCGGGGCAGTCGTGAGCGGGACCGACGATGACGATGGGCCTGCTGCCGTAGTTGATCGGCTGCGCCGAGCCACGAACGCTCACGATCTCGAGGCCCTGGTCGCGTGCTTCGCCACCCAGTACCGCAACGAGACGCCGGTGCACCCCGAGCGGGGTTTCGTGGGCCGCGATCAGGTTCGCAAGAACTGGGAGCAGATCTTCGCGGCGATCCCCGACGTGACGACCGAGGTGCTGCGCTGCGTTGCCGTAGGCGACACCGTCTGGTCGGAGTGGGAGCATCGCGGCACCCGCCCTGACCGCAGCCCCCACGTGATGCGCGGCGTCGTCATATTCGGTGTCGAGGACGGACTGGTCGCATGGGCGCGTTTCTACCTCGAACCCGTGCAGGAAGGCGGAGGCGGCGCAGGTGAGTTCGTGCGTCGGCAGGTCGGCGCGTCGTGACCTTGTCGCTGGGGGCACTGGCCGCCTCGGCACCTTGGTGGCGCAACGCCTCGTCAGCCGCGGTCTCGAGGTACGGGTCCTCACCCGCGATCCGCGCCGCGCCACGCACTTGCGTTGACCGCACTCAGGTGGTGACTGGCGACGTGCGAGACGCCATGGCGGTGGCTGCAGCCGTGGCCGGCGTGGAGGTGGTCGTCTCCGCCGTCCATGGTTTCGTCGGCCCGGGCGGTGTCTCACCGGCAACGGTTGACCGGGACGGCAACGCCAACCTGACCGACGCCGCCAAAGCCGCGGGCGCCGGGATGGTGTTGATGTCGATCGTGGGCGCAGCGGCTGACAGCCCGATGGAACTGCACCGAATGAAGCACGCCGCCGAACAGTACGCGACGTCGAGCGGCGTGCCCACCACCATCGTCCGCGCCAGCGCATTCATGGAGCTGTGGGTTGACCTGTTCCGTCAAACCGCCGCCCGGTCGGGCCGCCCGCTCGTGTTCGGCCGTGGCGACAACCCCGTCAACTTCGTCTCGGTCGCCGACGTCGCTGCCATTATCGACAAAGTCGTCACCGAACCCGGCTCCCGCGGCCAGACCCTCGAGATCGGCGGCCCCGCCAACATGAGCTTCAACCAGCTGGCCGCGGCGGTCCAAAACGCGGATGGTCGAACTGGCTCGCCCCGCCATGTGCCGCCCGCGATGCTGTGGTTCACGGCCAACACCATCGGCCGGCTCAAGCCGCAGCTTGCCCGACAGACCCGCACCGCTTTGGCGATGGACCGCACCGATCTCACCTTCGACGCCACCCCCATCCGCCATCTCTACCCGAGCGTTCCCAACACCTCGCTGACCGACGTGCTCAACGAACGCGACGTCAGGCAATCGCTCGAAGGCTCCGAAGCGGTTCACCCTCGTCCATAAGCCGTCGATCGATGATACTCACCCTAAAGGCCACTCCCCAGACCACTCCGCGGTGCCCTCCAAGCGCCGCGCGGGGAGATGCCGGCGGCGCTTGACATGCTGAGCAACAGGGCGATCGTCACGCTGGCGAGGGTGCCTCGGAACGACAGAGCACCGGTCGTCTCGACTGCCCCAGCAACTCACAGCGAGTGGGCGAGCGAGCGATCCAGCCGGCCCGGAGACCGTCGAGGTCGCCCCACTGACCGTCCTTATCACGGTTGCCGGGTGTTGGCCACCAGGGGGCAGTTCCAGCTGCCACCGACAGCGGTAGGCAGCTGGTTGGGGTCAGACAAGGACCGCCAGTCGCCAGCAGCCAGTCCAGCCTATGTCGCCCCGCCAGTTGACCTCGCACCAGTCGCCCGGCAGCGAGCTGCCGTCCCAGGTGAGGGTCACCCACCCGCCTCCGGGGTAGAGGCCTTTGGACGCCGGCATCCAGGCGATCACCTCGCAACTCGTGCTCGGACACCAGCGCAAGGGGGCGGGGGCATCGACGACCAGGAGGGCTTCACCGATGTAGAACCCGCCGCTCGCCGACGCCGGCGACGCGGTGGTCAATGCACCCACGAGCGCTATCGCAGCCAGGGTAAGGGCGGCCGCTACCGTTCTCAGTCGTCGCGGACCCCAAGCCGTCAGACTCGCCAGACGTTCGCCCCATTTCATGTAGAAGACCTCTCTTCTCTTGGCGTCTGGGGAAGTTCCTCGACACGACTTGTCTCTATGTTCCGTCGAGAACCGGAGCGCCGACAGGCCAGCTGCTTAGCTCACTTTGTTCCAAGCGGTCCAGCAGCAGTTCTGCTGGGTCTGGTGCTTGTTCCAGGTGGCTCCGTCGCCGCCGGTTACCGAAAGGCCGAGCAAACCGCCGTTCTGGGCGCGGTCGTAGGAGTTCCACCAGCTGACCACCCTCGGGCCGCTGGTGGCGTAGCCGCCCAGGCTGGCCCAGTCGCTCCACGGACCGGATCCGGCCACCGTCTGCCACTTGTGCCATACGGCGTGATCCGTTCCGATCGCGAACACTTCGAGCCGGCCGTTTGGGTTCATGCCCACGTCGAGTCCGTAGCCGGCGAAGACGCATCCGCCCATGCTCGACCAGCCGCCGCTGGGGATGACCCCGCCGCTGCTCGCCGAGCGGTGGTAGACGGTGCACCCGTCGTCGCCGCCGATGGTGAACTGCTCCTGGTCGCCGTCCCGGTTGGTCACCGTGTAGACGCCAGCATGCGGTCCGTTGTCAGCGGAGGCGGCCACCGGGGCGGCCACCATCACCGCGGCAAGCAGCGCCCCGACGCCGATGACGGTGGCTAGACCTGTTGTGATCGCACTGATGCGGCGGCGGAATGACACTGATCTCCTCCCCGGTGGGTCGCGTGAAGCATAGATTGCAGGTTCGTTGGCTGGTAGCCAACGCCGTCGGACCGCGCCCACCATGGGGAGGGCGTGCCAAGGCTGATCCTCAACATCAGCGACTCGCTGCTAGCCGACGTCGTCGGGCAGGTCCCGGTAGTGGTGGCGTAGCTCGTCGTCGAGGGTCTCGGCGGCCGAGATAGATGGCCGCCTCGAGTGGCTCGAGCACCTCGACTGCCCCGAGCCGGGTGTCGGGCTGAACAAGGGGTCGCCGCCGATACCGGCAAAGGCCTAGGCCTGCCGCCAGCCCTTGAAGAAACGCCGCTGAAGCGCCTGGCTGGCAATCCCCGCGCCGCTCACGGCCCATCCGTCACCGTCCCAGTCGACCCAGCGGCACCATGACTGCCCCACGCGCAGCTCGAACCGTCAACTGCTATTGACACCACCAGCGGCGGCCCGCAAGCGACCCCCCTCTGGGGGGCCATGACCATACTTAAGGCGGCAGGGGCCACTCGCCGACATTTGGACGACGTCCAGCAGAGGGCGTTATGCAACGGGTCTGGCCCTGGGATTCGGGCCACCTCAGCTAACGATATGGGTACGTCTTCTGGGCCTCGACCGCGAGCAAGGCGAACTACTAGATCTGGCGTTCCTGGTGGCCTCCGGGCATCTCGGTCTCTGCTGGGGCCAGCGCAGATGGAGCCTTCCGTCGTGCGGGCCTCGCCGTCCCGGCGATTGGGAAAACTGGGTTGCCAGGAGCGTACTGATACGCGACGATCCTCTCGTGCACTGCCACGTTGCCTCGCGCACCCGCTGAGAGAGCGCTCGCCATCAGCGAGCCGACACACCGGGAGACCGTCTCGGCTGTATTCGTTCTCAACAGAAAGGCTTCGCAATGCACATCCGACCACTCGAGGACGACGACTATCCCACGACCATCGACCTTCTAACCCAAACGTTCAGACCATTCCTGGAGGGCTACGCCCGTCCCCTCCTCGGTGAGCAGGTGTTCCAACACCAACACGGCCAGTGGGAGCAGGACTACCGTGACGAGCTTCCGACACTCCATGCTCCCGATGTGGGCCGCCACGCCGCCGTGGCCACCCTCGCTGACGGCACCATCAGCGGCCTCGTCTCCTGGAGATTTGACACCAAACCGCGCCACGGCGAGATCTACCTTCTCGCCGTGTCGGCCCTCCACCGGCGTGAGCACATCGGGCGCGGCCTCTGCGAGCACGCCATCGCCCACATGCGCACCGGCCACGTCGAAGTAGTTCAGATCGGCACCGGCGATGACCCGTTCCACGCTCCAGCCAGGGCGCTCTACCAACAGCTCGGCTTCACCCAGGTCCCCGTCGCCGTGTACCTGGGAGCGATCTGACCAGCAGACGCTCTACCGCTGCCGCGTCTCCCAGCCGGGGCGCGGCAGCGGTGCTTTCGCACCGAACGTCACAGCAGCTAACGGGCAGTTCAACGAGCCCGGCCGCACCGATCGGCGTTATGTACCTTTTGCCCGGTCTCCCGGAATCGTTCCAGCGACGCCATAATGCGCGGCCGAGCCGGACCTTCCCCGTCGGCATCGAAGGAATGCGCAGAGAGGAATCGGCCGCGCTGCTCAGGTTGCTGTTCAACCATGCGGTGCATGAGCCTTTCAGGTGCCGCTTCCGATGGTCACCCGGGTCGGCCGCGAGGTGGGACAACCGGAGCGTCCAGCACTACGCGCTCTTCGACTACCGAAGGCAACGTCGCCAGATGCGTCGCATTACCATCAAGGACGACCGACCCCGCTGAAGTTACCGGCCCACGCCAGGATTGACGGGAGCTTCAGTCGTAATGGCGGAGTTCTGGCCAGATCTGGGCCCTCGGCGCCGTGGCTGCGTGCAGCGAAAATACATGTGTCCACCCTACATACTCGCCCGCAGGCGCCCCACGGCCGGCGTTAGGCAGCACCTTCGACTGCCGTCCACCCCGTGGTTCGGGGACGCGCGTTACGGGCGAGTTCGGGCCTTGCAGTAACCGTACCGCGCTGCTTTGCACTTCGCCACGGCTAGCGTTTCTCTGTGACAGATGAAACGATATGGCCATGAGTTGTGACTCGATCCCCTCGCAGGCCGACCCGGACGACAAGATCGGTCCGATGTAGTGGGATCGCGCATCGGGAACATCGCCTTGGACTGTGCCGACGTGCTCGAGGTTGCTCGATTCTGGTCGGCCGCTCTGGGCCGACCACTGGACCCGGCGAATAGTCCGGAGTTCGCGTCCATTGGGGGAGGCGATGCTGGGCGGACCGAACCCGCGTGGTACTTCGAGAAGGTTCCCGAGACCAAGGTGGCGAAGAATCGCATGCACGTTGACCTGGTGGACCCCGACCCTGGCGCAGTTGAACGATTGGTCTCATTGGGGGCAACAGTGGTCGCTCAGCATCAGATTGGAGGAGGCAGGCACCGCTGGACCGTTATGCAAGATCCTGAAGGTAATGAGTTCTGCGTGGCTGAGAAGGCCTTTAGCGAATAGCGCCAGACTGAGGCATGAGACCCGGTTCTCATCAGGCTGCTAGATGAGAGCAGACCGAAAGCGTATGTAGTTACCTGCCAGTCGGACTAGCTGTGCCGGAGTCGGCGATCGCGCGTTGTGGGGACGGTTGCCAGGTAGGTGCTTCAGGAGCGCAGGACGTCAGGGCAGCAGTAAGGGGGCGTCCCGTCGATGGTGTCAACTCCGGAGCTTGGGCCGACCGCTTATAGCGTTTCGTGATGGCAAGAGTTCTGGTAACGGGGTCCAGTGACGGCATCGGGCTGATGGCCGGCCGGCTGCTTTTGCGGGAGGGCCACGAGGTGACGTTCCACGCCCGCAACGAGGAGCGGGCGGCCGACCTACGCCGGGCCGTTCGGAGCGGCGACCCTGCCGTCGTCATCGGGGATCTGGCGTCGCTGGAGCAGACCCACTCGGTGGCCGCACAAGCCAACCGCATCGGCCACCACGACGCGGTCATCCACAACGCCGGGATCGGCTTCCGCCGCCCGGCCCGGCAGACCAGCGAGGACGGCCATGAACTCACCTTCGCGGTCAACGTGCTGGCCGCCTACGCGCTCACCGCTCTCGTCGATCGGTCGGGGCGGCTGGTCTATCTCAGCTCGGGCATGCACCGGGCCGGGACGTGCAGTCTCGACGACGTCGAGTGGACCAAGCGGCGCTGGAACGGGGCGCAGGCCTACTCGGACACCAAGCTGTTCGACGTGGCGCTGGCCTTCGGTATAGCCCGGCGATGGCCGGATGTGCTGAGCAACGCCGTCGAGCCGGGGTGGGTGGCCACCAAGATGGGCGGGACCGGCGCCCCCGATGACCTGCAGGCGGCGCCGGTCACGCAGTGCTGGTTGGCCGTCAGCGACGACCCGGAGGCCAAGACGACCGTCGGCTACTGGTACCACCAGCGGCGGCGGGACCCCCACCCGGCCGCCTTGGATCGCCAGCTCCAGGACGAACTGATCGACTACTGCACGTCGCTCAGCGGGGTGCCGCTGCCCAAATGACCCGGGATGGCTACCAGTGGCCCCGATGGGCGACCTCGTCGAAGGGGCAGCGATCGGGGTGGGCGATGGCTTGAGTGGCCGGCCTTGACCGGTGGGGGCGTCTTGTCGCCTTCTGGGTTGAATCGCGGCAAGCGCGTTCTACCAGCTCCCTTTCAGACGGTCTTCATGAGGCGTCGAGTTGGGGAAATGCTCTCGTCTTGGCTGAAATCCCGGCTGGCCGCCTGCTTCATCTCGTCGACCTGGGCGGGCTCGAAGGCATGAGAGACGCGTGCGAGTGCCACTGAGCTGACTGAGTGTCGGGGAGAAGATGACGTTGTCCGATTCGCGCCGGATGTTGCCGAACTTCACGACGTTTGGGGAGTCGGCCGGAGATCCCAAGCAGTCCTCCCGGGAACGCATCGTGTCGTACATCTTGCGCCCGAGGAGCTGGGTTCCGACATCTCGTTCGAGCTCGTTGGTGAACTGAGTGGACCGCCCCCTCGGGCTCGGTGCACTCAGATCCGCCCGCCGCGTCAGCGACGCGAAGGTCGAGCGAGGTGATGGCGCTGTAGATGAGCTTCGCCATGCTGTCTCGTCAGTCGGACACGTCGCTCGGTGCCATCTCAGAATCAGGCCGCGCTGCCGAATCGTGGTCGGGGGTCGGTGGCTCCCATGAGTCGATCTCCGTCGGCCAGGATCACGTGGGCGTGCCCGAAGGCCGACGAGTAGGACTCGGTGAGTTCCGCCTGGTGGCCGAGCCGGCGCAGCCCGGGCTCCCATTCGGCCGGTGCGTGTCCCTCGAGGAGCACGGTGGTCCCGTGACCACCGTCGCTCCAGGTTTCAAAGCCGGACGCCCCGCCCGTCAGCACCCAGCGGCCCTCGGCCAGCGCCGAGCCTGGATCTTCCCCGCTCACGAGGCATCGCGACAAAAGCTGCAGGAGCACCTGTGGCTGGCCGTCTCCGCCCATGGTTCCGGCGACCGCGGTGAGTTCGCCGTGCTCGGTGGTGACGGCCAGGGGACTGAGGGTGTGGGCGGGGCGCCGTCGGGGCGCGAGCTCGTTGGGCGAGCCCGGGGCGAGGGAGAACCCGATGCCGCGGTTGTGCAAGAGGATGCGCACGCCGGGTACGACGATGTGGGCGCCGAAGCCCGCCGCGTTCGACTGGATCAGCAAGACGCCTGTTCGGTCCTTGTCGACAACGCAAAGCGCGATCGTGTCGCCGTTGGCGAACCGTCCTCCGAGTGAGGCCTTCTGCCGCGGGCTGATCCGATCTCGACGCGGCGACAACCGGTCCGGGTCGATCAAGGCGGCGCCATCGGCGCCCTCGTGGAGGACGTCGAGGCGGTCGACAGCGCCTGGCGAGACGACTCGATCAACAAGTGGGCCCACTGGGGATCTTCGGGGGAGAGGGGTACGTCGAGCCCGGCCGCGATCCACGCCGCCGCGAGGGTCAGATAGCCCTGCGAGTTGGGAGGCGCGCTCCAGAGTCGATGACCCCACGCGCTCGTCGAGATGGCCTGAGCCCACTCGCTCTGACGGGTGCGCAGGTCCTGGGCGGTGAACAGGCCCTCGCCCAGGCCTATCAGCCCTTCGCCGAATTCGCCCTCGTAGAAGCCGGCCCGACCGTCGGCGGCGATCGCGGCGAGGGCCCGAGCGACCCCACCTCGGCGGATCCAGGTTCCTGGGGACGGCGCGCCGGCGCGGGTGAGATCCTCGGCGCCGGCGATGCCCTCGACCCTCGGGATGCTCGCGGCGAGAGTCGGCGATACCGGGAAGCCGAACTCCGCGTAGTCGCGTGCTGGGGCCAACACGTCGCCTAATGGGAGCCGCCCGTAGCGCTCGTGGAGGCTCAGCCACCCGTCGACGCAACCCGGCACGGTCACCGATCGGATATCGCGCATCGGCATGACCGTATGACCCTCGGCGCGCAGTCGGTCTGGATCGGCGCCCGAGCCCGCCCGGCCCGACGCGTTCATGACCACAGGATCGACCCCGCTCTCTGCCACGACGGCGAACAGGTCGCCACCCATGCCGCACACATGCGGCGAGGTCACCGCCAGGACCGCGCTGGTGGCCACTGCCGCGTCGACGGCGCTGCCGCCCGCACGCAACATGGCGACGCCCGCCTGCGAGGCCAGGTGGTCGATTGAGGCCACCATGCCGCGCCCGCACATCGTGGTTGTCGTGGGCTGGAGGGCGCTCATTGAGGTTGGCGAGGCCGTCGTGGACGGCGGCTGAGCTGGGGGGTGAGGGGCACGTACCGAGAGTATTGGCGCGCCCGCCGCTGTGGGATGACAAAGGTCTCGTCCCTCCGCTATCGCTCCCACGTGGACTCCAGCCCAGGCGGGAGGTCGCTGCGAATATCGCGCACCGAAGCCCCCAGGCTGCCCTCCGAATACCGTCAAGGAGCGTCGACGACTGACGCACCAAACCCAAACACTGTCACCCACAGGCTCCTGCCGCGCCGGATCCACACATCAGGTCGCTCCAAGTCGCACTCGCGATGGCGTGCTCGAACCCGGAAGAACATACGGAAGGCTCGCACGAGCCCAGGACCGCCAGGCCCCCCCATCTGCCAGCAGGCGCCCCACACCACACGGGCTTCTCGCGACCAGAGTGGGACCCCCCAGGTGTTGGGCGGCCACGGCTCACCTGCTTGCTATACCAAACAGGCGATCGGACGCGACTCACCCAGATAACAGCCCTTCAGCCGGCGTTCTGGGCGACCCTGGCGGTGGGAGCAACAGTGAACGTTTGGGGATACCTGGGCGCCGAAGGTGAGCAGTCGCGTCGTTGCGCGTCCATGGTCTGAGTCCAGGCCGAGGATGGCGGATCGGCCGGCCTCGAAGGGCCTACGAGCCCAGGCCACCGAAAGTCGCCGGGTCGGTCCCGGACGACCCAAAGGCACTTGAGGCCCTTCCCGAACCCGCTACCCCGCCATCAAGCGGGCGGTCGAACAGGTCTTCAGAACTTGACTGCAAGCTCAGTCCTGCCGACGTCAGCTGATCGAGGGAACCGCCCGCGCCGACAGGCGCGGCACGGCGAGCGCCGGGTCGCCGATGAACTCGTAGTCGGCGGGATCCGGCTCACGGGTCCGCTCCCAGTACTCGAGCAGCGAGTACGGCCAGTTCTGGGTGATGTGGCCGGCGGCGTTCTTGTACCACGTGTTCACCGTCGAGATCCCCCACGCCATCTGGCTGTTACGCTCGTCGACGCGCTGCTTGAACGCGTGGTGGACGTCCTCGCGCACCGCAAGGGCGTGGCCGCTGTGCTGCAGCGCCAGGCGCAGGCAGCCGAGGATGTAGCGCACCCCGCACTCGGAGAAGTAGATGATGCTGCCGTTGACCACGAGGTTCGTGTTCGGCCCGTAGAGCAGGTACAGGTTCGGGAAGCTCGGCACGGTGACTCCGAGGTAGGCGCTGGCCTCGTCGCCCCACAACTGGTGGAGGTCGACGCCGTCGCGGCCGATCACCTTCATCGGGGTGAGGAACTTCTGGGCCAGGAAGCCGGTGCCGGAGATGATGATGTCAAGGTCGCGCTGGCCGCCGTCGGCGCCCAGCACGCCGCTCGGGTTGATCTCCTGGATGCCGCTCGTGACGACCTCGACGTTGTCGCGGGTTAGCGCCCTGGCCCACACGCCGTTGTCGCGCAGCATCCGCGTGCTCCCCGGGGGGTACGCCGGGCGTACCTTGTCGAGCAGGTCGGGACGGTCGGCAAACTGTCCCTCGAGGTAGCCCATGAGGAGGCTGCGGAACTCGTCGTTCATCGCGCTCACCGAGGCGTCCGTGTCCTCCCACGCCGGGTCGCCGGTGACGTAGGCGAGCTGACCGTCGCCCATCGTCCAGAAGATGAAGAAGCGGTTCCACTCGCTGTAGAGCTCGAGGTCGAGTTGGACCGAGCCGAGACCGCGCTGGCCGAACAGCTACCCCAAACCCCCGCACACATCCTCATCAGCCTGCCCGGCGTGGGGACCATCCGGGCCTCCGCCTACGGGGCGGGCATCGGCGACCCCTGGCGGTTCCCCAACGCCGCAGCCGCCTACCGGGCATCAGGCCTGGTGCCCACCGAGTACGACTCAGCCGGAAAGAAACGCCGAAGAGGCCAACACATCAGCCGAGAAGGCTCGGTCATCCTGCGCGACGCCATCATCGAGTTAGGCAAAGGGCTCACCGGCCACGACCCCGACTTCGCCGCAGGCGGCGGCTCATCCACGAAGAGAAGAAGACTCCCGCGGTCGCCGCCGGCCGGCGAGCCCACCGCCTCGCCTTCGCCATGATGCGCAGCCAAACCCCCTACGACCCCGCCCGCTGGCAGGCCGCCCTCGCCGCCAACCAATCCAGCAACAAAACACGCCCGAAACCAACCTCACGACAAGATCGTTCCAGCCCCAACATCAGGACACGGCGGACCAGGTCCGGACCAACGTCGAGCTAGCGATGAGGCCCAGCCGGGACTTCGCCGTTAGCAGGACGCCGGACCCCTCCCACCACGCGAACGCGAACGTGGTTGCCTGACCCGACCGAGGTCGCAGTACATCAGAGTGCGCCGCAGGGGACCGCCAGCCCCGACACCGCCCGGAACGTCAACCCCCAACGCTAATAGCCCGCCGCGCCCCACAACCCCATTGACAAATCTGACGGTTGCTAACGGGCCGATGATCCGTCAGGTGATGCTCGGAAGGAGTGGAACAGCCGACGGACCGCCTTCTCCGGGGATATGCGTTCCGACAACACGTCGTCCACGGCCCGGGCGGTCGGGAGGTCGAGGCCGAGGCGATCGGCCAGGGTCACTGCCACCCGGGCGTTGGCCACGCCCTCGACCGTGCTGCCGATGGTCGCCTCGGCCTGGGCCGGCGACTCCCCGACGCCGAGCAGACGACCGAGCCTTCCGTTGCGGCCGCCGAGGCAGGTCACGAAGAGGTCGCCCGCTCCGGCCAGCCCGAGGATGGTGCTGGCCCGTCCCCCTCTCGCCAACGCCAAGGTGGTCATGTCCTCCAAACCCCGAGCGAAGACGGCGGCGCGGGCGTTGGCGAAGGTGTGCACGAAGGCGCTTTCGCTCAGGCTTTCGCTCAGGCCCTCGCACATGCCGACGGCCACGGCAGTGACATTCTTGTACGCCGATGCCGTTTCTACGCCGGCTACGTCGTCGGTCGCCTGCACGCTCAACTGTGCCGACTGCAGCAGACGACATACGTCCTCGGCGACGGACAGGTTGGAGGCGGCGCACACCATCGCTGTCGGGGCAGCGGTGACCAGCTCCTGCGCCAGGGCCGGCCCCCCGAGGATGGCTAGGTGCTCCATGCCTCCCCGCACATCGGCAACCACCTCGGAGGGCGACCTGAGCGATCCCTCGTCCCATCCCTTGGTGGCGATCACCCACGTCGAGTCCGGGGCGGTGTCCTGAGCTGCCATCTGCACCACGTCCGCCAGGCCCGGCGTGGCCACGCCGATGACGACCAGTTCGGAGTTCGCCAGCGCGTCACCCCATTCGTCGTGTCCACGGCACTCGGTGCCGAATGGGAGAGGGACACCGAGGACCGGGTGAGGGCCCCCGCCTTGGAGTGCCTCGACGATCCGCTGGTCGAACCGCGTCCCGAGCAGCGTGGTCGGATTCCCGGCTCGGGCGTGGCATACGGCCAGCGCGGCTCCCATCGCACCGGCACCGAGGACAGTGATCATCGACTGATTGTGGCGCCTTTGTGTCACCCCCGCTAGTCCTGACGCGACGGTGCGTGACCTGACCTGACCGGGCCGGTCCGGCCGTCGAGGGATGCCGTCAGCGACCTATTGTTCGAGGGGCAGGACATCGCCGCGGCTCCGCTGATGTCAAAGGAGATCTTCACCCCTCGCCGACGACGCCGCGATCTGACCGCGCCTCGCGGACGGGCGACATCGACGACTGACATCGCCCGTTGCGCCGGGTCACTGTGCTCTGGAGTCGCCGGGGCCGGATCGCGCGGTTGTTCCGGTGTCGCACGCACGATCGAGCCGGTCTTCGGCACAAGAGGCGTCGAATGACGGTGGACTGATGGGGACGCCCTTGTCACGCTCAGGGTGCCCCGCCCGTGCGGGCGATTCGACGCTTACTGGATTGCGCCCGCGATGCTGCCAGAAGGTCACCGGCGTTCCGGTCGCTACCTCAAGACCGCATGGTGCCCATTTAAGGAAGTCGCAATGATGCGGGAGTCTTGAGGACGGGGCTCGGGAGGGCCTTCAACAAGGGACGCATAGGTTGGGATCCGCACATGCGCACGCTGTCGGGGTCGCAGCGATAGAGGTCGCCGGTGCGGTGCGCGGTGATGATGCCGTCTGCGGCGAGGGTGCGGGTAGTCGGTGGCGCCGAAGACCAGAAAATGTGGAGGGGTGGTCGAGCGGGTGCGGAAGGTTCAGCGTGCGGGTCAAGCCGCGGATGTCAGCCCGACGAGTCGTTCGGTCCGCTCCCAGATGCGGCGCTGCAGTCCAGCGTCGAGCATTGCCGGGACGGGGGGGAGCAGGTTCATGCCGGGCGTGGTGGTGTAGAAACGGCCGGTTACGCCTTCGAGAGCGGGATCGGTTGCGAGGCGCACGACGAGTTGGGCTCCCTCGGCTGGGGTGTTGACGAACGGAGTGCGGGTGGCAGCTTCGATCAGGGGGCGCAGCGGCCCCATGTCGACGAGGTTCGTCGCGACGAAGCCCGGGCACACGCTGTTGGCCGTCACTCCGGTGCCGTTGAGGTGGCGAGCGAGTTCGTTGGTGAACAACTGGTCGAGCAGCTTCGTGCGTCCGTACGCCAGGTTGTTGTTGATCGGGCCGTAGGGGCCGAGATCCTCGAACCGTTCCGGGTCGAACAGACCGGCCGTCCGATGTGCCTCGGAGCCGACCACCACGATGCGCGAGGGCGAGGCGGCCTTGACACGGTCGAGGACGAGTCGGGTTAGCAAATAGGGGCCCAGGTAGTTGGAGGCCATCATGTGGTCGAAGCCGTCGGCGGTGCGCGACGACTGGGTGTCGCTGACGCCGGCGTTGTTGATGAGCACGTCGATCTCGTCGTAGCGCTCGGTGAGCTCTTGTCCGGCCCGGCGAACCGACGCCAGGTCGGAGAGATCGCACAGGATGATGTCGGCCGACAGTGCTGGCACGGCGTCGCGCAACTCGGCGACGGTGGCTGTGCCCTTGTCCCCGTTCCGGCACACGATCGTGAGCCGTGCTCCTTGGCGGGCCAGTTCCAGCCCGGCCGCCCGCCCGATCCCCGATGTGGCTCCGGTGATCACGACCCGAGCGTCGCGGACACTGCCTCTCATGATGTATTCCCTTTCATTCGCCGGGGCTTGTTCCTCGCCGGTCATGACGCTGGTCTGCCGTGGCCTTCACATTCGCAGACATGCTCATCTGGTTGCTGGTCGCCCCTTATTGGTGGGCAGGTCGGCCGTGAAATGGTTGCCCCGCCCACAACATCCGACATTCGGTCTTCCGTGGCGGCTCATGATCCGAGCAGGGTGAGCGCCGGGCGCCGTCGCCGGCCGGGTTCTGCTCCCCGATGCCTTTGAGGGACCGGCCCCACAGGGCCATGCCGACCAGGCTGCCGGGGACCGCTGCAGACCACGGACAGCGCCACACCGCCGCCACTGAGATGCTGTGCCCGACGGGGCCGGGCTGGCGGAGATCAGCAATGTGACCCGTCGCCCGACTGCATGGCTTAAGAGCGGACAACGTTAACGGCTGGATCCGGCGACAACGGTCAGCTGACAGTGCGGGCTGCGGGCCTGAGCCTGGCCCAACGCTGCCAACAAGACCGGATCGATCACACCGCCATCGCAGAGCTCCACCGCCACAAAGAGGTTACCCTGGCCATCGATCAGAGCCGCCAGCAGGTGGCTCAGGGCGGCCAGGCCAGCGGTGACCAGGTTCCCGCCCCCTTCCACCACCACCGTGGATCCCCGCCGGGTGATCCTCACAAGCGACCCACCGCAACCAGCACCGTCCACCATGCCACTTTGCAAGCCTTGCCGGGCGACCCCGCCGACCGGCTCCCCACCGATCTTCATCCTTCCTCCCTCCTCCTGCCGGAAAAGAGAAAGGTCCACCCACCACCCGGACCGCCGAAGCGGACCCGCTGGTGAACCCGCCCCCATTAAAGAACTCGACGATCCGTCGCGCAAGGCCGCCAATAGCCCACGCATAGTGGTGAATCCATCCCTGCCCGCCCAAAAGGCCACGGTGACTTCCAGGGACCCTCCAGACCGACCACCTCGAAAGCGAGCAACGTCCACCGGGAAATCGCGCTCGCGCTCCTCCTACGCCCCCGGCATAAGGCGCCTCCAGCCCGGCGGTAGGTGATAGGAACCCACGGTCGTTTGGGGATACGTCGAAACGCGTGTTTGGGGGCGGTTGTACCCCCTAGCCGTTGTCAGCGACCTCGCAGCGTTCGGGATATGGGCGTGGATGGGAGCGGCTTCTCGGGGAGAAAGACAGTCAACATCCACCGTCGCAGCGTTCGCTGGGGGAAGAATGGCGGGGTGATGGCGAAATCTGTGGCTGCACAGGAATGGACACCGCTTGATCAGCTCGTCGCGCTGTCGTCGGCAGCGACGGTGGAGGACTTCTATCGTCGGTTGGTTCTCCTGCCGGCCGCGGGCAACAACCCGGCAGACACGTTCGAGCCGTTCTGCCTTTTCCACAAGTTCCATGAGACTGAACCCCAGGGCGCGGTGACAACCACTTTGCTCTTGGTGACTGATCGCCGCTGGAGGGATGCGACCGGCCGGCTGGTGCGGTCGATCGCGGAATCCGGTTGTGTCCCCGAGTCCGAGCTTGACCTATTGGCCGAGACCTTCTTGGCGGCGGGACCGTACGTGTACTGGCAGGCACCGTCCGAATGGTTCGATGGCGGCCTCGAAATCGAGTTGGATCCCAAGACCGGCCACATCATTCCAGCTGAGGACCAGGTGACGGACGAGACCGGCGATGACCGGGCGGCAGTGGTCCAGCGCGAGATCCGGCCTCCGCTACGACGATGGGCTGCCGAACGAGTTGCACGGGCTGACCCAAACCGATGGTCGGCGATTCTCCAAAGAGGTCGCGACCTTGATGCCCGTTCCGCAGCGGCAGTGGCGAGGGGTCTGCTCGATGCGATCGACGCCTTGCCCCCGGCTACTCAGAGAGTGCTTCTCGCTATATGCGGTGAGTGGCCTCAGCGAGATGTGCGAAAGGCCGTGAAAGATGCTGCCCGCCAGCCGAGTGACCCCACCGCAGGCGTCGAGAAGAGGTCGAAGCCGTCTGACTTCACGCTGAAGGTATCACCGAAGATTCCCGAGAACCAGCCTGCACTCTTCTGAGAATCGAGCCCATCACCGGAGTTGAAGGGGGCAGGTCGAGACACAGCCGCACGCGTGATCTGATCATCCGGGACGCTGATACCCGGGTGCTTGGGTTTCCCCAGCGGTGGCGAATACCTCTGTCAGCTGGTCAGGGGGGACCTGACCTCCTCCGGGTGTGATCCTCAAAGGAGCCTTTTCGAAGTTGGGCGTGTCGGCGCATAGCGGTGTTTCAGGCCATCTGGCCGTGGCAGTACTTGTACTTGCGGCCACTGCCGCAGAAGCATCGGTCGTTGCGCCCGAGGCGAGCACTCCGGGAGCGTCTGCCGCTGTCACCGGGACCGGCCAGGCGGATGCTGGTCGTCGGGCCCGGAGCGCGGCCCAGGGCCGCGAGGCGGTCGAAGACATCGGCGCGGAGCTCGAAGTCATCGGCCTCCTCGGCCATCTCAAGGGCAGCGAGGAAGTGGGCCTCCGCCCCTTCAGCATCTCCCAACTCCTGCAGGGCGTCCCCAGCATGAACCCGGACCCAGGGCTGCTCGGGCCAGCGAGCCAGGTTGGCCTCAATCCGCGCCCGGGCCGCCGGAGCGTCTCCCGCCTCGGCTAACGCACAGCCCAAATCGGCGGCGTAAGTCGACTCGTTGTCCGGATCGATCCGGATCAGGGCGTCCCCAGCTTCCGCCGCTTCGGCGGACAGCCCGGCCCGGCCCAGATCGAGCACTAGGTTCTCCATCCACTCCGGCAGCCAGGGCATGCCCTCCTCGGCACCCAGGGCCAAGGCCAGGTCCTCGGCACGACCCGGGAACCAGCCGGCCGCCTCAACCAGTTCCTGGACCACGACGGCCAGCTCGTCCCGTTCCCGCCGCTCGAACATGAGGTCCTCGGCGCCGGCCAGCCTGGTGGCCAAGCCGTTGGGCAGATGGGGCAGCTCCAAGCGCCGGCAGGCGTCCAGCACCGCCCCCCACCCCTCGGCGTTGGAAGCCTGCGCCCTCTCGAACCGCTCCCTGGAAACGCGGCCGGCCTCGGCCCGGTGCGTTGGGCACATGACCGCGGCTGACTCGCCCAGCTCCCCGGGGGAACCGAAGCAGCGGCCCCGACAGGCAGGACAACCCGCAGCCCGCTCGGCAGAGGCGGCCAACTCCACCGGTGAGCGGTCCAGATCCACCGGCCCCAGCGCGTCCTGCACGACATCGCTGATCGCCCCCAGGCCGATCGGCTCCCACCCCTCAGACACCAGAGTCACCTCGGGCGTTCCCAGCCCAGCTCCGGCGCGACGCCGATCGAGCAGTCGGGGAACCGAACCCCGACTGGCCAGGGCCGGATAGCGTCCGCTGACCACGGCCTCCTTGTTGGCCGCCGCCACCACGACCGCCGAGCCGCCCAGCTCGCCCACCACATCGGCTACCCGCTCCTGTCGGCCCGCCGCGGCCATAAGCACCCACACGGGGAGATAGACCACCACCTCCAAGCCCGGCGGACCGGCGTTGACCGTGGCGAACGCCACCGGACGCGGGACGTGGTGCTCAAGCGGGTCCCACGTCACCAGGAACAGCCGCAACGCCTCGGCCATCCGGACCTGGGCGCCGGTGGGGCCGGGCCAGGCCACCCCCAGCTCGACCAGCACCTTCTCCTCGACCGGCGCGGCCATCACCCCGACCACATCAGCCCGGAGGCCCGCAAAGGGACCTGTGCCACTGGTGCTCACCCCCGTAACGGTATTCCCGGCGCCGGGGCTACTGAGCGGCCCTGGGTGATTCCCGCCCGTGACACGGGCTCGGGTCAAACCCGGGAGCGACAACTCAGAGCCGCTCGCCACCCTCGGTGATCACCCGAGACCGAAGAATGACTCCCTGGAAGCCGGATCCTTCACCTGTTCGAAGCCATCTGGATAGCGACCGGGACCCGGCGTTTATGGCGAGGGAAGCGGGTTGTTCGGCTCGAAGATTATGGGATAGGTTTCGGTTTCCCGCCGAGACGCCCCAAACGTGTACAAGCTGGTCGGACGGTGTTCGCTCGCGGCGAGACAGGTATCGTCGGGTGCGACCGACAATGACTCGCATTGATATCCGCCGACCTGGCGAAGTACACGCTCGGGGTCGTTCTGCTAACCCGGGAATCTCAGAGAGGGAAATGCTAAACCCGATTCGCCCCTGCGGACCGCCTCCCCTTCCTTGCTCAGGGACTCCAACAGGTCGGACCGTTCAAGCGTCTCGGGCAGCTACAACGGTCTGCCGTGCCAATCTGAGCTGCTGGCGGGCGTAGGCGACGGCGTCGTCAGTCTCCATGGCCGCCCCTGTAGCGACGCGACGATCGAAGGCGGCAGGCCCCAGGACCCTGCAGAGGTGCTCGATTGTCTCAGCAAGTTTGGGGACCGACGGGTCGTGGTGCGCTCGGGATACGGCTCCATAGACGGTGGCCGCGACGTCCGGTAGGCCGAGATGGTCGAGGACGACGGCCAGGCCGCCGCAGGTCAAGGCCAGGCTCATCTGGTTGCCGGCGCGATGGAATCCATCCAGAGCGGCGTCGAACAGGTCGAGGCCGCTCGCTCGGACCCCGTATAGCGCTCCGACGCTCGCGGCTTCCCGAGTCAGGGCAGACGAATATGCCCAGCTCTACGACCTGGGCGGTTCCTTCTCACCAGCAAACCTGGAGGATTACTTGCTGCACCTGGTCTCCGAACTTTCCTGAGGGACGACATGGGGCCGGTTCACAGAGCCAGCCGACCTGGGCGTCGCCCACGCCGTCGATCGGCCGCCGTCACCGCACTGACGTAACTCCGTTCACGCTCGTTGCTTTCGCTGGGCTGGATCGAAACCGGAGGCTGGGCTACTACCCATGGACATCCCTGCCAGGAGGGCGACTCGCCGAGCTTGACGTGCCCTCTGAGTAGAAGTACGCAGTCCAGCTGAGTACGACGTCGCTGTCGGCGGCGGCGGTCGGGCCGATAGTTAGGCCAGCCACCAACGAATAGGGGGACACCATGGCCAAGACCCACGTCGACGAAATGCTCAGCACCGTGCCGCTCTTCTCCCGTTGCACCAAGAAGGAACTCGCCGTCCTCTCCCGCCTGACTACCAAGATGACCTTCCCGGCCGGCGGCGTGGTAACCCGCCAAGGCCGCGTGGGCAGGGAGTTCATCGTGATCGTCGACGGCACGGCCACCGTCGCCATCGACGGGCAGGCCGTCGCCACCCTCGGGGCGGGTGACTTCCTCGGCGAGATCGCCCTGCTCGACGGTGGCCCTCGCACCGCCACCGTGACCGCGGATACCGATCTGGTGGCCGAGGTCATGAGCCATCAGGAGCTCGCCAGCCTGCTGGTGAACGTCCCCTATGTCACCCGCGGCATCCTCAAAGGCGTGGCCGCCCGCCTGCGGGCCGCTGACGCCACCCTGGTCCACTAAGGAACCGCTGAGCGGGCGACCGCCCCGGACACAAGATTTGCCGCACAGCGATTCCTGATCGGCGTGCCTGCTGCCGACTCGAATCGGAAGGGCTCGGAGGAGCCGGCTCAGACCACTTGTTTGACGGACCATGAATACGGACTCGAGCGGGTCAGGCCAGTGGATACGTCGCCATTATCTCCCCGTTTCCACTCGAACCAGTCCAGGCTCAACCCGTCGGCCGTTCCCGGCGTCGTGACCCAGCGCCGCGGCCAGTCGGCTCGTTGGCTGCCGCTGCCCACAGGAGGCAGGGGCGGCGGAGGCCAGCCTAGCCGGCCAGGGAGGTCCAACCCCCTCTGCCCTTCGACTCAGCGGCGCAGCTCCCTCAGCCGCGTTCCGACCCGCCGCCATTGAGTGCCACTCGACCCAGTCCTGGGCGTCGGCGGCAAGTCGGGCAACACCGGCGAAGCCGCCCGCGGTGATCCCGCCGTAGCCAGGCGATGCTTGGAGCCAGTGGTCAACAAAGGGATCCGACAGGCCGTAGCACGTATCGAAGGGTGTGGATCAGCGACCGAAGGCCCGACGGTCCGGACCGGCACCCAAAATCCGGAGGCCTGCTCGAGGCCGCTTCTCCGGGTTACTGTCGCGTCATGGCTATGGGGGTGTTTCTTTTCACCGATATCGAGGGGTCGACCCGGCTGTGGGCGGATCACCGAGGGGAGATGGGGTCGGCGTTAGCCCGTCACGACGAACTGCTGTCACGTGCAGTCGAAGCAGCTGGCGGGGAGGTGTTCAAGCACATGGGTGACGGCATGGCCGCCGTCTTCCCCTCTGTGCCCGCGGCTGTCGATGCGGCTGCGGAGGCGCAGCGGGGCTTGGGTAGTGAGGATTGGGGGACGATCCGGGCCGTGCGGGTGCGTATGGCTATCCACGCCGGGGAGGCGGAGCAGCGGGACCGCGACTGGTTCGGCCCGGCGCTGAACCGCACGGCCCGGTTGATGGGGATCGGCCACGGCGGCCAGGTGCTCCTCTCGGGCTCGGCCCACGAGCTGCTCTCGGACGAGCTGCTGCCGGGCTGCTCGTTCGTGGACCTGGGTTTCCATCGTTTGCGGGATCTGAGCCGTTCTGAGCATGTCTGGCAGCTGGTGGGCGAGGGGTTGGAGCGCAGCTTCGCGCCTCTGCGCTCATTCGACGGCTATCGGGGCCAGCTTCCGGTGCAGACCACTTCGTTCGTGGGCCGCCTCACGGAACTGGAGCGGGTGGGGGGCGGAGTTGGCGTTATCCCGGCTGGTCACGTTGGTAGGGCCGGGAGGAGTGGGTAAGACCCGGCTGGCAGCACAGCTCGGCGCCGACCTGGTGGACAAGTTTCCCGACGGCGTGTGGATGTTCGAGCTGGCCGGGCTCAACCGTCCCGACGGATTGGAGCCCTCGATGCTGGCCACCCTGGGCCGCTCGGGCGCCTCGGTGACCGATGCCCGCCAGGACTTGCTGGAGATGATCCGATCGTGGCGGGCCCTGTTGATCATGGACAACTGCGAGCACCTGGTCCGATCCGTGGCGGAGCTGGTGGGCGACCTGCTGGCCGCCGGCCCCATGTTGACGGTGTTAGCGACCAGTCGAGAACCGCTGCATCTCCCTGGTGAACGGGTGGTGTCTGTGGCCCCTTTGCCGGTGGCCAACGACGCGGTGGTGCTATTTGTGGATCGGGCTGCGGCCTTGCGCACGTCGTTTGTGGCCGAGGGCGAGAACCATGCGGCGGTCCAGCGGATCTGCCAGCACCTGGACGGCATGCCGCTAGCCATCGAGCTGGCCGCGGCGCGCACGGCGGCCATGACCCCGGCCGAAATCGACCGCCGGCTGGATCAACGGTTCCGTCTTCTGGCCGAACGACACCGCGAGGGAGATCGGCACCGTTCCCTGCAGCGGGTGGTGGACTGGAGCTACGACCTGCTCGACGACGAGGCCCGGCGGTTCTTCTGCGATCTCTCGGTATTCACGGGAAACTTCGACACCGAAGCGGCCCACGCCGTGTGCGGCAGCGACGACGAGTTCGTCACCATGGACATATTGGCGAGTTTGGTCGACAAGTCGCTGGTGGTCGCCACCCCTCAGGGCCCTCGGACCTCCTACCAGCTGTTGGAGACCATGCGCCAGTACGGCGCGGCTCGACTGGCCGGCGGCGAGGGAACACAGCTGCGGAACCGCCATGGCGAGTACTTCGCCGATCTGGCCGAGCGGGCCTGGGACGGCATGCGCGGTCGCCGCAGCCAGGACTGGCTGGAGCTGCTCGATGACCAGTTCGACAACCTCCGCGCCGCCTGGGAGCGAGCCCTCCTGGCGCACAACATTGACCAGATGGTCCGTATCGCAGGTGGGTTGTTCATCTACAACCACACCCGCCGGCTACCCGAGATGTACGGTTGGGTCGAACAGGCTGCGGCCCTGCCCGACAGCTACCGGCACCGTATGGCCCGCCATCTCCAGTTGCATCGGGCCTACGGCATGTACATGAACAACGAGCTCGCGGCAGCCGAGACCGAGATACGAGGAGTACTGGCCGAAGCCGGAGACGACTCCGATCCACTGAAGCCGCCAGCCCTGTGCCACATACTTACGGGGGCCGTGGCCCAGCAACTCGGTCGCATGGAGGAAGGCAAGCAACTAATGCGAGAAGGGGAAGATTGCGCCCGTCGCCGCGGCCCCGATTATGACTATGACTTGGCCGAAGCCCTGTGGAACCGGTGCTCCCTTGCCCTGTTCGGAGGTACCACCGACCGGGCTGCGGCCAACGAGTACCTGCAGCTGGCCCGGGATCTCGGCAACGCCCGCGCCCTGGCAGGAGCTCTGCTCATGAGCGGCATGTTCGACCCCGACCCACGGCGCGGCGCGGAGCTGCTGGCCCAAGCCCGGGAGCTGACGGCGCGTACGAAAGACACCTGGCGTCACACGGTGGCTACGTTGTGGCTCGGGGTCCTGGCGGACAATGCCCAAGCCGCCATCCGCAGGCTGCCGGACCTGGTCGAGCAGGCCAGATCGACCGGCCAGCGGCTTGGTCTCGTCCAGTACGGGCGAATTATTCTTGGCCATTTGGCGGACCTCGGCCGATACGAAGCTGTGGCTGTCCTCGACGGGGCCAGCACTCCGACGTCGGTGCGTCCGGTCCTCGCGGCCCAAGCCGTGACCGCCGCCCGGGCCACCCTCGGCGAAGACCACTACGCCGAGCTTTACAACATGGGACGTTCCTTTACGCCGGCAGACTTGGAAGGGTACCTACTGCAGTTGGCGTCCGACGTTTCCTGAGCGGATGCCATGTGCTGTGACAGACGCGCTGAATGGGCGTCCCTCCGCCGATCCGGTCAGTCCCTCGAGACCTCGACTGACTACGCGGACGACAACGGCCAGCTTCTCAGAACCCCGGCGTCGTCAACATTGAGGCGGCCAACCTGCAAAGGCCTCGCACACGGAACACATAGACCGGCTGAAATTAGCGCTGACGGCTCGCATCGCCCAGCTGTGATCAACAAAACGACGAATTGCGCCGCGGGCTTCGGGACAAACCTTCCCCTGCCGAACACGGCTCACACGCGACCCGCCCCGACCGTAAGAGCCGTTAGAACGAACTTATATGGATGTCGATCCACGCTGTGGAGGTGCGCGGCCAAGTCGGCGGCACGCGACAACTCGACCGTGATTTACTCAGGCGCTTGACTGCTTAGCCAGCGTCACCGGCCATGACGTGTCAGCAGCGGCGATATGCCCCACGTGACCATCGATCCTCAGGACGGAGAAGCAACCATGACCCATACACCTGTCGCAGACGCGGCCGCGGCCGGCTCCGGTCGCTCGGCCAGAGCCGACGCACGAGGCGCAGTCCGTCCACCCTGTGATGGCGACGGTGATGTCGGGGCGTCGAGGACACGCCGGTGAGGTTCCCCGAACGGTCGAAAAGCAAGAGCGTCGGTCGTATCACTCGCGATGTCCCCGAGCGTTTTCGCGCCCTGCCTGCCGACGTGGCCGCCGACGCTGCCCACGCTGCGAGTTGGTCTCGGCGCCGGCGGGCCTCGCCCAGTTCGGCCTGGAGAGCCCTGACCGCACTAGCAGCGACGGCCATGTCGATCCCCTGCGACAGTGCCTCTGCTAGGGCGGTAGATGCCGACTTCTCCAGCCTGCTGACTTTCCGGTCCAGGGAGACGAGATCGCCCGTCGAGAGCCCTTCGGTCACGGCGGCGACCTTGGCCTGCTCGGCGGCGAGCCCGACGAGGGCGTCAGGGTTGGCCACGCCTCAGCGACGACGGACCACACGTGGTCCTCGACCATTTCGGCGGCGACGTTGTGACAGCCGCAGTTGGCAGTCCGGGCCGCACCTCCCCCGTCAGGCGCGTACTTCGCTCGGCAACGTTACATCCTCCTACCCGAGGTCGTCTCCTGGACCCCCATGTTCGACCCGCACGACGAACTGAGCCTTCCGGAAAGCAGCCAGAGCACTTTAATGGTTTTGCGGGTCCGGTTCGTCCTGGACAGGGCGTGCTTGAGAGCAGCGAACCGCTCCGGCGTAAGGATCGGTGGTATTTGGAGAGTGATCGGCGGGCCGTCGTCCGGTTTCGCCCAGGGGCGCCCGTCACGCCGGTAGACTCAGTTACCGTCGAGGGCGTGAGCCTCGTCCACGAGGTGACGCACCGACCCAGCGCTCCACGTCCGGCCTTTCCGATTCCGACACCGGCCGAAAGGCCCTCAGATGGGGCCGGTGACAGGCTCGAGAAGCATTTCGAGGGCGTGAACGTCGAGGTGATCAGGCATTGCGCAGACCCGGAGCCAGTCGACGTGTACCGGGCGCATGTTGGCCGCCCGGGCGGCGCTGACGTCGAAGAACAGGCTGTCTCCCAGGTACGCCGTTTTGGAAGCTGGCACGTTCATAGCCTGGAGCGCGATCTCAAAGATGGCCGGATCAGGCTTGTGCACGCCGACGAGGGTCGAGGCCACCACGATCTCGACCGGTGCGGCACCGGCTCCGGACATCGAGCAGATACCCGCTACGGCCAGTTGGGCTTCGATACTGCCGTGGGCGTTGGAGACGACGCCCAGCCGATACCCGCGTTGAGTGAGCTCGCGAAGCACGCCGGCGGCGGCGGGTACCGGAACGTAGGGCGCCTCGCGGAACACCGCGGCGATCTGCTGCATCAGTTGCCCGTCGGGGTCCGAGATGTTCAGGCTCGGGCGACCGAAGCAATCACGGCCGCCCAGTCCATTTCTTCGACCGGGACGGACTGGAGGTCCATATCGAGCGTGGCCTGATGGAGAGCGTTGACCCACGCAGCATCGTCGGGCACCTGCCCGAAACGACGCACCGCGTCGCAATTCTCCTGTTGTGGTCGCCGACGACGAACCGCTCGGGACGGAAGGGTCTGGTCAGGTGGAAGTTGTGCTCTTCGACGCGGGCGGAGTGCTGATGACCCCCCACCCGGCCACTCTTCGCGCGAACCCGGGCTCGGCCGCCAGCGGACTCGAACGTTCCAGTCCGCGCTATGCCGAGTGCGCCCGCAAAGCCTATTACACTTTTCTGGCTGCCACGTCTGCCAAGGCCCGCCGCCAGCGACGTCTCCAAGGCAAGCAAAGCCGCTGACGTAAGGTGGGGGGGTGTCAATCGTGGAATGGCGATCGTGTGTCATCGGAGTCCTGGATACGAGCGCATTCGCGGGGTTCGGCAGTCAGCGACGAGCTTTTCTGGCCAAGCGAGCGGCAGCATGAGCAAGGAAGGCGCTCCGCTGCTCGAGGTGCACGCTGACGGCCTGCGGGTCGCGATCGTCGCCGCAACTTGGCACCAACAGATCAGCGACGGCTTGGTGGGCGGGGCTCTTCGGGCTCTGCACGACGCGGGCGCCACCAACCCCACCATCCTTCGCGTGCCCGGCAGTTTCGAGCTGGCGGCCGCGGCAGCCCGGTTGGCCCCAGCCCACGACGCGGTAGTTGCGTTGGGCGTGGTCATCCGGGGCGGAACTCCGCATTTCGAGTACGTGTGCCAGGCGGCGACCATCGGGCTGACTGAAGTATCGATCTCTACGGGCACCCCGGTGGGGTTCGGAGTGCTGACCTGTGACGATGAGAAGCAAGCTATAGACCGGGCTGGGCTGCCCGGCTCCTCTGAGGACAAGGGGTACGAAGCTGCCCAAGCGGCTCTGTCGTTGGCGGTCACGCTCCGGCACGCCGGCTACTGAGGCCAATCTGGCCGATTCGCTACCGCACCAGCACTCGAACAGGGGGCGAGCGAAGTCCCCCCCTGTTCGTCCTCAATCGAGGCCCCCTGCAGGCAACTAAGCTGTTCCCGTACGACGAGCAGTCCGAGAGCCGTGTAGCCCCAAGACCGGCGTTCTGGGCGCTTACGCCACCGCGGTTATGGGGCGGAGTTATGGGAGGGGCTATTGATGATAACCGGCCTTGCGGTAAGCGTCTCATTGGGTCTGCCTTTACCGAGCAAGGCGGGAGGAAGAGGATGTCACGCCTTTTGTTGAAGTTCGGCGGTGGCCACAGCTTCTTCAAGATGTTATCCGCTTGGGTGTGACAATGAGTCGGAGTGGAGATTCATGAGTCGAGGAGCTCTTCGGTGGTGATGGGCTCCGAGCAGCACGGGCACAGCCCTCCTGGGCCGACGCGGCGCATGAACCTTCCGCACTCGCATCTCTGCTCGCCGAGTTGGCGGGTGCCGCAGTCGTCGCATTCGTAGATCGTGTAGGTCCTGCGCGGAAGGGCCTTGGGCGGCGGCGGTGGGATCGGCGTTGGCTGGTGGCGGCGGCGCCAGAGCGCCTGGCGGCAGCGGTCCGAACAGGTCATGCGGGCACGTCCTGGGGGGAGCGGTCCCTCGCAGACCGCACAGCCAGGCGTTACAGAACCGTTACGCGACGGCATCGAGGGCTCCCTGGGTGGCGGCCCGGCGGGCGATCTCGGCGCGCATCGCGGCGACGAGGGCTGGCATGTCCTTGTAGCCGCGAACACGGCGGAATGACCTCTCGGCTTCGAGCATCCCAGCAGCGACCCAACGTTTCTTCATCTGCCCGTCCTGCCATCGCTTGACGTTGCCCATGGTGTGGCGGCCCACCGAGATCATCGACTCGATGCAGTTGGTGTTGGTCAGCGTGATGGCCAGTGGCCCGTTGATGCCGAGGCGGCGAACGGTGAACATCTCATCGAGCCCTTCGCGGAGGCTGGCTGCGGCGTCGGGATGGTCGGTCTTGAGCTCTCCGGCGATCCGTTTGGCCTGGTCGAGACCCTTCTCGGGGTTGGGGTTGGCGAAGGCCTGCGCCAGGCGCCAGTCGATCTTCGATCCGAGCTCTTTGGGCAGATATCCCTTTACATTGCGGCGTTTGTGCAAAATGCAGCGTTGGATCACCGCCAGCTCACCGAAGACCTTCTTGACCCCGGCCGCCAGCGCCTTGGCCCCATCCAGCACGGCCAAAAGTCCGCATCGGCGCAGAGGCCCCGGGCGGCTAGGTCGGCCAGCAGGCCGCTCACGACGGTCTTGTTCTCGGTGTCGCCGAGCCACAGCCCCACCGGGACCTTGGTCCCATCGGTGCAGATGGCCAGGGCCGCCACTACGCACTGGCCGGCGACATCGAGCCCGTCGATCATGATCACCGCCACCTCCAGCCCTGACAGGTCCCGGGCCATCAGCTCGGCCAGGGCGGCGGTGGTGGCCCGCTTGAACCGGCGGCTGACCGAGCTTCGCCCCGTCGCCTTCGCCTTGGCTTCGAGCTCAGGACTGAGCGGCTCGGCCACATCCACATGCCGACGGGTGGCCACCCCGGCCAGCATCCGCTCCACCGTCAGCCGGTCGAGCAGGTCCCTGGAGGAGAACGCCTGCCAGGCGTCCAGCTCGATCTCTCGGCCCTCCACGGTGCGCCCGCGGGGCCGGGACACGCTCAGCTGACGGCCTCCCAACACCACCGCACCGCTGGTCGTGCCGTGCCAGTTCGCTTCTCGGCCGGAAATCCTGGCGTGCTTGGGCCCGACCCTCGATGTCATCTCCGCTTCGAGCATCTGGGCCATCACCATCAGGCCCACGTCCGCGCACAAGCCCAGCAACCCTTCCTTCACGGCGCCGCCGACATCGCTCAGCGCCACCGTCGCCACCAGTGGCAGACCGTCCAGATTGGCCGTCTCCACATCGGCCACGCTCACAACAGGTACCTTCTTCTTCACGGTGGTCCTCCTCCTGGTTGGTGTTCTTGGCGGAACGCCCGACACCATGCCAAAGGCACGGTCTCAGGCGGGGGACCACCGCCTCACTTCAACACACCGGGGGACAACCTCGGTAAAGCGGCGCGAGAGGAGGCTACCCTTTCGCGGAAATCCTTAAACTCTCACCTCCTGGAGTCCTTTTCAACGGTTCCGACGTGGCCTCGGCGCGACGGTGGGCCTCTTGTGCGACGTCGCCCTCGACAAAGCGCTGGTCACTGGAGCATCGGGCGACTCGCGTTCAACGGCGCGGCGAGGAGCGGCCACCCCCCAGCAACCCGCGACCACGAGGCCGGCTTCTCCGGGCGGTCATCCGGGCCGTTCGCCAACGCGGCCAGAAGCGCGTGCAGAGCAGCGGGGCAGGCCTTCGATCGCATCAGCCGAGATGTACGACCCGAACGGCCCTTCGACGCCAAGCAGGCCTTTCGAGCGCGCCGTTCGCTAGCTGCCCTGACACGACCAAACGACCAATGGGGCGGTGCGCAACGGGAGTCGGCGCGCCTCGTCCCCCAGCAGAAAAAGGTCAACGCCGACACCGACCGGGCTAGGGAAAAGGCCCCCGGCTGGCCGCCGCCAAGCGACTCCGCGACCCGTTCACCAACGATCCTTCCCGAACTGTCCGTCAGACCGATGATGCTCGACGATGCGAAGCTATCGGGAACCAAGACCGAAGCAACGCCGTCACCCGTCTGCAACATCATAACCCAGAAGATCCCAATCTTGCGGTTTCTCCAACCAGGTGACGCGCCCTCAAAGTGTCGAACCGGGCGTAGGCGTCGCCCACGAAGCGGTGAGTGGGACCACACGAAGGCCACCATCAGGCGCCTCTAGGCCGATAACCAGGGATTTCACGGTTGTAGTTCGCCGTGGTGGTGCCAGCTAGTGCTGCATCAGGCAACCTTTGCGCGCAATGAAATAGCACGAAGTTCCGGGTCGTCGGTGTGCCGATTACGCCAGATGATGTAACGGCGGATCATCGAGTTCTGTTCGTCGTGGCTGCGATGGTCGGTGCCGTCCAGGGCGAAATAGCGCAAGGCCCGGAAGTGGCATTCGATGCGATTGAGGAAAGAAGCGTTGGTGGGCACGTAAGCCAGCTCGACGTTATTGGCTGCCGCCCACTCGCCGACGCGGTGGTCTTTCCGGGTGGACAGGTGCGGGCTGTAGTTATCCAACACGATGGCCAGGCGCACCCGGGCCGGGTACAGCGAGCGCAGATAACGGCAGAAAGCCAGGAAGGTGGTGCGGCACTTGTTGGTCTTGATGTGCCCGTAGAGCTTGTCCTGGTTCATGTCCAAGGCGGCGAACAGGTGGCGCACGCCCTTGGTGCGGGTGTAGGTGGCCCGCCGGCGCCGTCGTCGCGGCGATACCACCGAGCCTTTGGAGTTGCGGGCGATAACCGGCGCCCACTGCTTGCCGGGTCGGGGCAGCAGGTTGAGCGGCCCGAACTCGTCCATGGAAAAGATCACCGTAGGGTCACCCCGGCCCGGCTTGGCCTTGCCCTCGGCCATGTCGTACAGCTCCAGCACCCGGTTCTTCTTCGGCTCATAGTCGGGATCATTGGAAAGCTTCACGGTCTTGATGGCTTGAAAGGACACCTGCTCGGTGCGGAGCAGGGCCCGCAGGCCCTCATGGCTGATGTCGTCGACCACCCCCTCGGCCACCAGGAACTCGGCCAGCTTGGACAAGCTCCACGTCGAGAAGGGCAGCCCGTGATCGGCCGGGCGGGACAAGGCCATCTTCTTGATGGCCTGGCGTTGCGCCAGCGTGAAGGTGGGCGGCCGACCCCCGGCGTACTTGGGGTACAGCGAGTCGAAACCATCCTCGTTGAAGTTGTTGATAACCTCCCGAACCCGGTCCGGGCTAGTGAAGGTGACCTTGGCAATCCCGGCCACATCCATCCCCTGCACCGACAGCAGCACCATCTGCGCCCGCCGCCAGGTCACCACCGAACCCGACGAGCGCCGCACGATCCGCAACAGCCGGTTCCCCTCCTCGATCGAGACCTCCCGAACCCGCAAGCCTTCTCTGGACACCACCACCTCCGATCCGACATCAGACAATGCCCGATCAGCGTGTGTCACCAGCACCCACAAGTGGTGGACCTACAAGGCCAACGTTGCCTGACGCGGCACTAGCATCCCGCCGGACCAGCGCGCCCGCCGGTGCCCGCCATCACTAGTCCCGGTGACATCCGCCCAGGCCGCCCATGACAAACCTCACAGTCCGCCCGGACGCCGGACCAAGCCGCTGTCCCCAGCCGCCCACCCTCCCCCCTCCCCCCCGCATCACGACCGCGAAAACGCCGGCGCTGCTGGCCGCGGCCAGCAGCGCAAGCACCCGCTCCCGAAATGGCGCGGTCACCGGTGTGGACGGGCAGGCAGAACCATCGCCGGACGCAGCGACCGCGGCCACAGGGACCCCCTCCCACGCGATCGCGATCGCGATGGCTCGCCGCTGCCAGGCCGGCCGCAGGCCGGCAGATCCCGTCAACGAGATCGTGACATCCAAGACCGCCGCTTGTATCTGACGGCTCCGATTGACCCCGCTGTGCCGGCGGTGATGGCCAGCACCGTGGACCACGTGGCGTTCTGGCTGGCGGACGCGAACCACCCGTCCCACACCAGCGCCCCGGTCAGGACAAGAACGAACGCCACCAGGCACAGGCGCACGCTGAGCTTCTCCTCGGACCAGCGGCGCATCCGGGCAGTACCGGCACGATCATCCTGAGATCCAGCGCGTTGCGAGTTCTTCATGGCTGACTCCTTTCAGTCACATCCCGGGATGAACCCGGGCTCATAGGAAGCCTGCGCTGGGGGCCTGAGGTGAGGCTGATGTGGCGCTGAGGTGGCCGGCCTGGCGGCATGGCGCCATAGCAGTGCGGCGGCGCGGCCGGTGTCGGCTGAAGGACGTACGGTTGGGCTTATGGAGGTGCGGTTGTTCGGCGAGCTCGAGGCGCTGCAAGCGGGCGTGCCGGTGCCGGTGCGAGGGGCCAAACAGCGGGCCCTGCTGGCCCTGCTGGCCCTCCAGCGCGGGAAGCCGATCAGTTCCGACCGCCTGATCGACCACCTGTGGGGCGACGGGGAAGCGGCGAAGCCGGCGAACGCGTTGCAGGCTCAGATCGCCCAGCTGCGCCGCAGCCTGGGATCGGCGGCGATCGTCACCTCAGAAGCCGGCTACGCCCTTGGTATCGGTCCCGACGATGTGGATGTCGTTCGCTTTGAGCAGCTCGTCGCGACCGGACGGCGGCTCGTGGAGGAGGGCGAGGTGGGGTTGGCGTCAACCGCGTTGGGTGAGGCGCTGGCGCTGCGGCGGGGGGAGCCGCTGGCCGAGTTCGCCTACGCCGGTTTCGCGGATGTCGAACGGGCACGTCTGGACGAGCTAACCCTGGTGGCGATCGAGGCTCGCGCCGGTGCCGATCTGGCGTTGGGGCTGCGTGGAGAGCTGGTCGGGGAGCTAGAAGCCTTGTGCCGCGAACATCCGTTGCGCGAGCGGCTGTGGGAGCTGCTGATCCTGGCCCTGTACCGCGCCGGGCGCCAAGCCGAGGCTCTGCGCGCCTACACCGAAGCTCGCGAGCGGTTAGTCGACGAGCTGGGGATCGAGCCTGGTCGGGCCTTGCGAGAACTGCAGGCCCGAGTACTGGCCCAGGACCCCGCGCTCACCCTGCCCGATCCGGCCGAGTCGTCCAAGCTGCGGCCGGCGACCGGGCCTACGGCGACCGGCAACCTGCGAGCGCAGCTGGGCCGGCTCATCGGGCGCGAAGCCGAGCTGGAACAGGTGCTCGAGGCGGTCCACGCTCACCGACTCGTGACGCTGGTCGGCCCTGGCGGGGCGGGCAAGACCCGCTTGGCGATGGAGGCGGCCGCCGTGCTGCGCGAAGAGCACCGCGACGGCTCCTGGCTGGTCGAGCTGGCCGGCGTGGCCGAACCCGAGGGGGTGTCGCCGGCCGTGGCCGTCGCGCTCGGAGCGAGCGGGTCGGCGGTTCCCGGCCGTCAGCCCGCAGGGTCGACCGTCGAGCTCATCGTGCGCCACTTGGCCGGACGGTCATTGGTCGTCGTGATCGACAACTGCGAACACGTCATCGGTCAGGCGGCCGCCCTGGCCGACATCCTGGTCGGATCGCTGCCCACGCTGCGATTGATCACGACCAGCCGCGAGCCGCTCGGCGTTCCCGGCGAAGTTCTGGTGGCCGTAGGCGGGTTGGCCCTGCCGGCCGCCGTCGAGCTGTTCGTCGATCGCGCCCGAGCGGTACGACCCGCATTCACGGGAGACGAACGCAGCCGCCAGGTCATCGAGGACATCTGTCGCCGGCTGGATGGCCTGCCTCTAGCCGTCGAGCTCGCCGCCGCTCGCCTTCGGGCGCTGCCACTGGCCACCCTGGCGGAACGCCTCGAGGACCGCTTTCGGCTGCTCAGCCACGGCGCCCGCACCGCCATGCCCCGCCAGCAGACACTCCGCGCCGTGGTGGACTGGAGCTATGACCTGCTGTTCTCCGACGAACGCCGCCTGTTCTCCCGGCTGGCCACCTTCCCCGGCGGCTGCGGGCTCACCGCGGCCGAGGCCGTCTGCGCCGACGAGCAGCTACCCGCCGGCGAGATCCTCGATGTCCTGAGCCGGCTGGTCGACAAGTCCCTCGTCATTGCCCACGATGACGAAGGCGAGGCCCGGTTCAGCCAGCTCCAGACGCTGTGGCAGTACGGCAGGGACCGGCTCACCGAATCCGGCGAAGCCGACACCATGCGTGCCCGCCACGCGGAGTATTACGGGCAGATGGCGAAGGAGGCCCACCAGGGTCTGCGAGGCGCCACCGCGCCGATGTGGCGGGACCGTCTCACCCCGGAGGTGGGCAACCTGCGGGCCGCGCTCGACTGGTTCATCGCCATCGGCGATGCCGACGCTGCGCTGGCGCTCGTGTCGGGGATGGCCTGGCTGTGGTGGATCAACACCGACTTCGCGGAAGGAGCGCGCTGGCTCGCTGATTCCCTCGGCACGGAGGGACCCCGTCGTGGCGAGCTCGCCGCGACCGCGCACAGCTGGCACGGCTATTGCGTGGGGATGTCGTCCAGCCCAGCGGCGGGTGCGATTGAATGCGAGCAGGCAGTCGCTGACTTGAGGGCCAGCGACGACCCGGGTGGCCTGGCGAACGGGCTGGTGCTTTGTGCCGCGGTGCTGGTGCGGGCGCGCGAGTTCGAACGATCACTCGAGCTGTTGGCCGAGGCCCACGATCTGCTGCAAGCGGCCGGCCACGGCTGGCTCCTTGCCGCCCACGACCTGATCCTGGCCTGGAACCTGGCGGCACTGGGACGACTGGAGGACGCGGAGTCAGCCGCCCGCTCCAGCGTCAAACGCTGCGACGCCGAGGGAGAGGTCCTGTTGGTCATCTCTCCGTTGAACTCCCTCGCGGGCATCGCCGCGGCCCGGGGCGACCTCGGCGCGGCCTCGGCGGCCTACGAAGCGCTCCTGGAGCGATGCCGCGCTACCGGGCAGCGCCTCTACGTCCCGTTCACCCTTCTCGCTCTCGCCCGGCTACGGGCCAGGCAAGGCGACGACCCCCTCGCCGACCGCCTGTACGACGAGGCGATCGCATGCGGCTTCAACCCGTGGCTGTCCGCCGACGCGATGGTCGGTCAGGCAGCGGTCGCCCGTCGCCTCGGTGACCTGACGCGGGCGCGGGCGCTGCTCGACAGGGCAGAGGATCAGTACCGAGCGGTGGATCTTCCCGCCGGCCAGCCCCTGGTGCTCGCCGGCCTGGCATGGTGGGCGCTCGCCGCCGGCTGCCCAGCCGACGCCACCGTCTTCGCCGCCCAAGCCGCCTCCCTTAGCGGGGACCCGGCGACTCAACTGCTCGCCAATACCGCCGGGGCTGCAGTCAAGGCGATCACCGACCCCACCCCTCCCAACATCAACGCGTTCCTCACCCTCGCCCAGCAGCGCGCGTCCGGTCCGGCTTACCCATCCCTCACCGACGAGCCAGATGTCGCCGTGCTCGCGGCCCGCCTCGCGCGGCCGCCCTCAGCATCACCTCAGCGCCACCTCAGGTCACCCGAGCAACCTGGCGATCATGAAGCCAACGCCCCGCTGGCCCCGCAGCCACCATGATGGCCTGAGCGATACCGGGCCGGCGGTCGAGGATCACGGCCGTGTGGTGACGACAAGCCGGCGGGCGGCGGGGTTCTACCGCCAAGCGCAGCGAGCCGTCGATGCCCGTCGGGCGACCGCGGCGCTCCGCCTCGCGGTCAACGCCGACCCGGCCTTCGGGCTGGCCATCACCGATCTCGACGCCATCACCGGAACAGTGTGCGAAGCTCCCAGTGGCCAGCAGATGAGCTGGGAACGCCATCATATCGAGGTGATCCGGACCGCCGCCACCGGCGATGCCAACCGTGCAGCTGGGCTGCTCCGCGAACACCTTGCCAATGTCGGCTGCGACCCTCTCGCCGTCCGCATCGCCGCCCAGCTCTCACAACCCGGCGGGTACGACGACGACTTCGAGGACCTCGTCGGCCGACTCCCCGGCTGCCACGCAACCCCGTGGCCGTCCTCCCCATGACCGCCCTGGGGCCGGCGCAGAATATCCGCCTTCCCGGTCGGGGGGACGAGGATGGCGCTCGACCGGTCGGAGACCGCGGCTCATTGCATCTAGCCCCACAATGGAATCATGAAAGTCGCCCTCACCTTCGACGCGGAGCACCCCGACCGGCCCGTTTCCCATCCGCTCGGCAACGCCTCGGCACTCCTCGACCTTCTCCACACCCGCGACGTCAAGGCGACGTTCTTCGTTCAAGGTAAGTGGGCCGCAGCGTTCCCCGACCTGACGGCTCGAACAAGGGACGACGGGCACCACCTTGGTTGCCACAGTCACAGCCACGTCCCCTTCACGCAGCTCACCGACGACGGCATCAAGGAGGACCTAACAGAGGCTCGTAAGTGGCTGGACCCTATCGCGCCCACCGGCGACTGGTTCCGATTCCCGGGACTGGCCGGGCACGGGAACCCGAACATTGAACGGGTCGTGGCGGGCATGGGCTACCGGCATCCGCACCTGCACATCGGGGGCAACGACTGGGAACCGGGACGCTCCCCGGACGAGGTTGCCAACCCGATCATCGAGTTCATCCGGGGCGCCGTCCGACCTGTCGTTGTGCTTCTCCACAGCTGGCCGAACCCGACTGTGAGCGCGGTCGAGCAAGTGCTCGGCGCCTGCTCGGGCGACGTGTTCGTCCAGCTCGCCGATTTTGACGACGCCGACATTCCTAGATAACTCAATCCCCGCCCCCGTCGGGACAATCGGTGCCGATCGGCCCGCCACGCCGCGCAATGGCGGACTGGCCACCTACGCCAAACGTCGGCGAGGGAACCCCCGACTTAACAGCCGGTAGCCGCCCCTAGCGCCACAACGCCCCCAGGAGGGCACCTCTAGGCCGTTAACCAGGAACTTCATGGGTGTAGTTCGCCGACCGGATGCCCCCATCCGCGCGACCCGGCCCCACCGGGGTCCTCGGCCCAGGTTCCCGCAGGTCCACAGCGTCGAACCCGGCCCGGTGATCCCGCCCACCTGGCAGCAACCACCTGACTTAATGGACGCAGACGATGACCACCTCACGGAGACCGCTGGTCGCGAGCCCAACGAGGTGGTCGGCCTCGATGACAACCCCGAGTTGGCCTTCGCCGGCAACCGACGGTATTCCTCCGATGTTCATCTCCCCGTGACACGGATACGGCGGCCGGTCCGGTTGGATGGAAACGCACCCCGCCGTATCCCCCCGAACGGCAGGAGGAGCCACGGCCGTGACCCCGGGCCCATCCCCCCGGCCCGGGGTTCGTCGGTCGTCCGCTCTTCTCATCACCCCGCCCGGGCCTCGGGGGACAGATCCCGGGGGGCGAAATAAGCGACCTTTAGCCGGCGGTGGAGGGCAGTCAGGAGCCGAGTCAGGCTGGAGCGTCATGGGGCGCGAGGTCAGCCGGAGTCCCAATGTCGCGGACCTCGTCGACACCGACGTGACAGCACCCGCACAACGGCTCTTCACGGTGCTGATCGGTACCGGCGAGTTGCGGATGATTCACTCACGGGTGGCGTGAATGTCGGGCCCGGTGGACAGGTCCATCACCGTGTCCGCTCCCCCAGCGGGTGGCCAAGGTCAGCTTGTCACCTCCTGGGCCACCGACGAGTTGCCGATGTTGGCGTTGACCTTCACCAAGAAGCGGCGGCCGATGACCATTGGTTCGCTCTCGGGATGGTTTAGGCGGCCGGATCTCGCACAGTTCCTCGAAGTGGGTGTACAGGAAGTTCTCCTGGTGGTGGGCCAGGCACCAGGCGGCCAGGATGGACCCGCCCCGGCTCACGATCCCAGTCACCCGGCGGCGGTCAGGGGGATATAGGCCAGGCGGACCCCGGCGTGCACGGTCATGTGGTCCACGCCCGGCCTGCTCGATGATGGTGTCGCGGTACAGCTTCGAGGTCAGCTCCTGCGGGCGACCGTCGGTTTTCTCCAAGGCCTGGTAGTTGGGCAAGATCGCCGACAACGTTGCCCGCCAGCAGCAGGTCTGCCACCAGGCGCCCTTCTACACCGTGGGTCCGCTCACCACCGACATCGCCCCCCGGTGACGACCACGTCACCTCCGCCATCGGAGCGGCGGTGATCGCCCTGCACGGCACCGCCATGCTGTGCTATGCCCACCCCCAAAGAACATCTGGGGCTGCCCGACCGCGACGACGTCAACAAGCGATGATCGCCTACAAGATCGCGGCCCACGCCGCCGATGTGGCCGAGGGCCACCCCGGAGCCCAAGCCTGGGACGCTGCCCTGTCGAAGGCCCGCTTCGAGTTCCGCTGGGAGGACCAGTTCAAGCTGGCCCTAGAGACCCGAGACGGCCCGCTCCTTTCACGATGAAACTCTTCCGGCGGCACCGGCCAAGACCGCCCACTTCTGCTCTATGTGCGGACCGAAGTTCTGCACCATGCGTATCAGCCACGACGTCCGGACTTTCGCGGCCGCCAAGGGCCTCCAGCCCGAGAATGCCTGGCGGTCCGGGATGGCCGAGAATTCCGCCGAGTTCCAACAGGCCGGCGCCACCGTATACCTCGAGACAGACCAGAGACCGACCTGACTGTCCTCTCCAGTTTATACCCTAGGCGACGGCTCCAGCCGGCAACGGTTGGCACTTTCGGCGCCTGACTGGAGCCCGCACCTGTTTTGACCTGTTGGGCGAATGTAGTGTCGAACCGTCGATGATGCCCTCGTCGGCGCGGCGATCGCTGACATCCGAACCGGAGCCCAAAGAGTACCTCCCGCCGTGCGCAGCAGCGAGGGAATCCAGGTCTCAGCGGCCGGCGGGGACGCTTCGACGCGTGCGCATCGCTTACGACTCTGTCACGGCACAGCCCCCCACGACGGAGCCCCTGAACCGCGCCGGCCGCCGGTGCAGGTAGGTACGAGCGCATTTGGCGGCCTGGAGGGCGCAGGTGTGGATCAACGGTGAGTTTCGGGGGGACTTGCGTGTTCGAAGGTCCGGGCGAGTTGTGGGGCGTGGCTGGCGTCGGCGATAACGGTGAGAGTGTCACCGGCGTGAAGCTGGGTGTCGCCCCGCACTGCCACCAGTTGACCGTCGCGCACCAGCAGGGTGACCCAGGCGTCCGCGGGCAGGCCGTCCAGGCCGGCCACGGTGCTGGCATCGGCGGGTGAGCCGGCCGCCACGGTCAGTTGATGAACGTTGTCGGGCTCGTCGCGCAGCCTCACTCCGAGGGCCCATGGTTCGGGATCCACCCGGTGCACCGGTAGGTGCAGCCGCCGGGCCACCGTCCCCACCAGGCTGCCTTGCACCACCACCGAGAACACGACCACGACGATCACGATCTCGTACAGGCGGGCCACATCGGGAATAGAGGTGGTCAGCAGATAGCCCCCCAGCAGGATGGGAACGGCGCCTTTGAGCCCGGCGAAGAGAACGAAGCTACGCTCGTTGGATCGCAGGCGGGCTGGGATCAGACACAAGCCGACCAGCACCGGCCGGATGACCGCGGCCAGGGCGAGGCCGTAGAGCAGGCCGGGAAGCCACACGTCGGTGCGGGCCAGCACCCCCAGGTCGACGGTGAGACCGAGCACGGCGAAGGCCACGATCTCGCCCAGACTGGCCAGGGCGCCGTGGAACCGCTCGATCTCCGCCTTGTAGGGGGCCCGTTCGTCGCCCAGGGCGATACCGGCCACGAAGACGGCCAGGAAGCCCGATCCGTGGGCCACGGTGGCAGCCCCGAAGAGCACCAGGGCGGCGGCCAGGGTCCGCAGCGGGTAGAGCCCCTCGCTGGGCAGGGGCACCCGCCGCATGAACCACAGCAGGGCCCGACCCCCCGCCAGGCCGACGACGGCGCCGACCAGCATCTGTAAGGCGAAGGTGCCCGTGGCGTGGGCCACTCCGGTCGGGGTGAGACCTCCCGCCGCGATCAGGCTGGCCATCAAGGCGATTCCGACCGGGTCGTTGGCGCCGGACTCGCCTTCGAGGATGGTGCCGCTGCGGCCTTCAACCTGGCGTCGGCCCAGCACGGAGAAGACCACGGTCGGGTCGGTTGGCGCCAGCGCCGTGGCCACCAGCAGCGAGACGTACCAGTTGAATCCGAAGGCGGCGTGCAACAGGGCGGCTCCGGCCAAGGCGGTCAGGAAGGTGCCGGCCACCCCCACCATCGCGATGGGGGCCAGGGCGGTGCGGAAGCGACGCCAGCCGATACGCATGCCGCCGTCGAAGAGCACGCATACCAGGGCCACGGTGACCACTCGGTTGACGGTCCTGTGGTCGGGGGCGTGCACCACCGGTACGACCTCGACGGCCAGCGCCGCGGCGATGAAGACCAGCGCGGGCAGTGGGATCCTTAAGCGCTCGGTGGCCCGGCTCGACATCACCGCGGCCAGGCCGACGGCGGCGGTGAGCAGGACTAGCGCTCCAAACGTTTCGGTGTCGGTCATCGGGCACTCCGGGATCGGGCACGCAGCATCGAGTGCCGACCAGACTTCCCGGCTCGCCGGAAGGAACTATAGCTGTCGCCGTCACCCCGGCGAGAAGCGCGTCGCCGGGTCCGCGACGTCGCCGATGCACAGTTGCTGGGAAGACAGCCCTCCCTTGCTGGCCTGTCCCCCCGCCGGAACCCCGAGGCGACTCCCAGGCGATGTGTCACACCGGAACCGGCTGTTTATTCAGCGTCGCTCGCGGCGTGCTCCGGGCCGCGAAGCGTCTGACGGAAGCCGGTCGCGAACTGCGGCGCTCGCCCGAGCGATGGGTTGAAGGTGTCGTGGAGCACGCTGACGATATCGCTGCCTGCGAGGATGGCACCGAGTTCGAAGGCGAGTTGAGCAGGGACGGTGCCTTCGTGTTGTTGGCGGTCGTCGGCGTCGCACAGGTGCGCTCGCGTCTGCGATCTACGCCACCAAGCAACACTGGGACATTGTCGTCCCCATCGTCGAGTGCGACGGCGGCCCAGGCGCCGCCCTCGCCATCATGTGTGGCGCCAACACGGCGTTTACAGACAAAGGGCCGGCGTGCTTCGGGGATACTGCTGCCGAGCGTTATGGGCGAGCTGTATGCACCCAGATCGTGAGCATAGCTAAGTTCCGGTTGGTGCAGCCGCGGCCGGCGGGAGGGCCATCGACGCTCGCAGGCTGATGAGAGGGGTGGCGGGGACCCGAATCAGACCCCGTTCCGGTCGGTCCAGGTCGAAGGTGACGAGGAGGATGAGCGCAACTAGCAACGAGGCGATCACGACACTGATCACACCGCGTTGGCTGAGGCCCAAGTAGAAGGCCAGCAACGCCAGCGCGACCGCGGCGCCGATCACTTCGAGGCCTAGCACCGCCGTCGGCACCCGGTTGCTGAGAGCCGACGCCCGCGTCGTCTGCGTGTCGATCATGGCGTTGAGGCTGTCGACGTAGAGACGCGGCGCGCTGGCCACCGGCGCCGCATCGAGGGCCTGACCTGCCAGTGACCACAGCTGACGTTGGAGCTGGGATTCGTCGGCGAACGCCCGGCGGGCGGAAGCCGAGTCGGGGACGCTTTGCGCAAACCGAATGCTGGCGTCGGTATAGCGCACCAACACGCCCAAAGAGCGACTCCGGACCGGCTCGGCCAGCGTCTGGGCCCGCAGATACGTGGTCCCAATGGCGTTGGCCTCCTCGACCACCGACGCCCGCCGGTCCTGGTAACGGCCCACCGCCAGCGACAGCCCGAAGGCCAAGATCAACGCCATGAATCCCAGCACCGCGGCCTGCATCGCCGCCACCGGTTCCCGCAGCTTGTCGGACCGGTGATGAAGGCGTCGGCCGGCCATGAGACCCGCGGCGGTCGCCCCGAAGATGATGGCGAACAGCACCAGGATGAGAAGCCAGTCGGGCAACGAAAAGAACAGCAACGGTGCACCTTCCTCACCTCGACGCAAGGCGGGCCGCCCGCTGAGGGCGAGCCGATCGCTCACTCCAACGTAGAAGTCCCAGGTCCGACGACGGTGGACCCACAGATCGACGGCGGCGGCCGCCGCTCTGCGATCGCCGTGCTGGCGTATGGCCAGGTTCCGTCCCTTCCCAACAGACTCGTCGGTACTCAGGTGTCGCTACCGCGCGATCTCTCGAGCGGCCCGCCTGAGTCGGCCCCATCACGCTGGCGAGCGACACCGAGTGGCGGCGATTGCTGGGGTTACCGCTCGCGGGAGTGGGAGCAAGCATTTCCGGTGTCCGGGCATGGGGATACGCGCCCGGTGCCGGCGTGTGGAGACACACTTCGGCCGCGAGATTTGGGGACTTGCTGACGGAAGGTTAGGGGCGCCTTCTTCTGCGTCGGGAGGGATCGCCGCAAGGCTGGTAACCGGGTGGTCCAAAAAGGCGGTCAGAATTGTTCAGCGTCGGGGGTGAGCAGATCGCGGCTGGCGGCGGTGACTGCGGCGAGCAGCCCGACGACTGGGGGAGAACCTGCTCGCAGTACAAGCGGGCGGTGACGAGGTTGGCTTGGTGGAAGGTGTCGTCGGCCGAGCCGGCGACGGCCTGGCGGGCCATCAGCCAGCCGCCGGCGACGGTCCCGAAGATCCGGAGGTAGGGGTTGCCCCCGCGAGCGTCGCGTCCAGGTCGGTGTGTGAGAGGTAGTCGGTGGCGGCGCGCAGCGTTGCGACCGCGGCGTACACGTTGACACGGGTCGACGCCCAAGGTTTCGCCCGCGGCCCGGGGGCGACGTCGGTGGCGGCGAGGCGGGCGAGGAAGTCGGCCATTAGGCCGCCCCCGTGCATGGTGAGCCTACGGGTCACGAGGTCCGTGGCTTGGATGCCGTTGGTGCCCAACGCGCCGATCCGAAATGCGGCTCGCTGACAGTATCTATATGCACTTGTTGCAATATGCAAGTGTATGGAGGTGCGCGAGGCGTGACTGAGCACGTGGCAGACGAGGCCGCGGTGGACGCGGTGCTGACGGCGAGCCGAACCCTGGTGGCGGTGGTCACCAGATCCCTGGGCGCGGCGGCGGAGGACATCACGATCGCTCAGTACCGGGCGCTGGTGGTGCTTGCGTCGCGGGGCCCGCAGCGGATAGCGGACCTGGCCGCGGCGCTGGCGGTAACCCCCTCGACGGCGGGGCGGATGTGTGACCGGTTGGGGCGTAAGGGCCTGATCCGCCGGCATCGGGCCCGCGCCGATCGCCGGGCCGTGCAGGTTTCGATCACCGCGGCGGGCCGGCAGGTGGTGGAGGAGGCGACCGCCCGCCGGCGGGCCCTGCTGGCCGGCATCTTGGCCAAGCTGCCGACCGGCCAGCAGTCGGCGGTGGCCGCTGCGCTGGAAGCGTTCGCGGCCGCGGCCGGGGAGATCCCCGACGGCCAGTGGCCGGCCGATCCGCCCGGAGTGGTGCTGGTGGCGTCCGCGGGGATGAAGTGACAGCCCGCTGGCGCCTGCCGGGGAGGGCGGCGTTCGCGACCGGCCAGGCGGCGACGGGGCCGATGCCGTGGGTGGGCTGGGCCAGCGACTGGCTGCGGCGCTCGCGGGGCGGCCTGTTCGCCATGGCGCTGGTCGTGGGGGCGGGGTCGGGGCTGGGCGCGGTCGGGTTCCGGTCTCTGATCTACTTTTTCACCTGGCTGGCCACCGGGCATGTCCAGTTCGGCCAACAGGGCCGCGTCCCCAGTACCCATCTTCCCTGGCTCGGTGTGGCGTTCTTCGTGGTCATCCCCGTTGTCGGCGGGCTGGTCTACGGACCGCTGATCTACCGGTTCGCCCGGGAGGCCCGCGGTCACGGCGTGCCCGAGGTGATGATCGCGGTGGCCGACAACGGCGGCCGGATCCGGCCCCAGGTGGCCGCGGTCAAGGCCCTGGCCTCGGCGCTGTGTATCGGGGCCGGCGGCTCGGTGGGCCGGGAGGGGCCCATCGTGCAGATCGGCTCCGCCATGGCCTCGAGCCTGGGCCAGTGGATCCGCATCCCGGAGAACCGGCTGCGGGTCCTGGTCGCCTGCGGCGCTGCGGGCGGTGTCGCGGCCACCTTCAACGCCCCCATCATCGGGGTGTTCTTCGGGGTCGAGATCATCCTGCGGGAGTTCTCCATCGAGGCCATCTTCACCGTGATGCTCTCGGCCATGGTCGCCGACGTGATCAGCCGGCAGTTCCTCGGCGCCGCCCCGTTCCTGTCCGGCTTCCCGCCGGGGATCGCCTTGGACCACGCCCGCAACTATCTGCTCATCGCCCTGCTGGCGGTGATGGCGGCCCTGCTGGGCCTGGGGTTCAAGAACGTCCTGTACAAGACCGAGGACCTCTGCGACCGGGTCTGGAAGTACCGCCCGGAATGGGCCCGCCCCGCGGTGGGCGGGGTCGCCCTGGGTCTGCTGCTGCTGGCCGTGCCGCAAATGTACGGGGTCGGCTACCCGGTCATGTACAAGGCCGTGGCCGGCAGCTACGCCCTGTGGTTCCTGATCGTGCTGGCCTTGACCAAGATGATCGCCACCAGCCTGACCATCGGCATCGGCGGCTCCGGCGGAGTATTCGCGCCCAGCCTGTTCATCGGGGCCACCGCCGGCATGGCCTTCGGCGTGACCGCCAACCATGCCCTCGGCCCCGGCGCCGGCTAACCCGCCCTGTACGCGGTGGTGGCCATGGGCGCAGTGTTCGCCTCCACGGCCCGGGCCCCTCTCACCTCGCTGGCCAGCGTGGTGGAGATGACCGGCGACTACACCCTCACCCTGCCGGTAATGCTGGCGGTGGCCATCGCCACCGTCGTCTCCCGGACCCTCAGCTACGGCACCATTTACACCACCGAGCTCCTGCGCCGCGGCACCGACATCGACCGGGCCCCCTCCGCCGACCCCTTCGAGGACCTCACCGCCGCCGACGCCATGCGCCCCTTCCAGCCCCCCCTCATGGCCCAGCCCGCCACCCAGGAGCTGGCGGGCAGCCCGGGCGAGGACGTCGTTTCGCTGCCCGGGCCGGTCGCCCACCAGCGTCACCTTCAGGTGCTCTTCGCCAACGAGTGTCTTGCCCAGGCGCTACGCCAACTGGTCCTCTTCGGCGGCGACGGCCTGCCGGTGCTGTCCACCGACGCAGAGCACTTGCAAGGCTGGATCACCAGCGCCAACGTGCTGCAGGCCATCGCCCGCCACATCAACGCCGCCCAGGCCGCCGCCGCCCAGACGCGCCTCGGCGACGAACGGGCCCTCCCCGACCCGCCGGCGGCCACCCACGATGCGGCCACCCCGTTGCACGGCTACCAGATCCTCGAAGTGACCATCGCCGGCGAATCGCCCGTAGCCGGCCACGCGCTCGGCGAAACCAGCTGGCCGCCAGGCGTCGTCCCGGTGTCAGTCCTGGACAACCACACCCTGCGCGACGCCGACCCCGGCCTCACCCTCACCCCCGGCGACCGCATCAACCTGCTCGTCGCCACCCCGAAGCACTCCCCCGACCCGCCCCAACCAGACGACATACCGTGCACCCAACCAGACCCAAATGGCGACCAATCCGGGCGGCCAAGCGGCAAGCAATCCTGACGACACCCCCTGCGCTCGGCGAGACCCAGGGGCTGCTGCCCGAAGCCCAAAGCGCGTATTCCCCGGGAAAGGGCTCTACGACGTGTTTGAGGATGCTTCCGAACCCCCCTCAACGACGCGTAGGGTTGCCCCTGGTGGCGTTGTCGCGGCAGCTCCGAGCGAGCGAAGGGACCTTTGTCCCGGGGTGGAGCGTACGCCGCGTCTGGCGTCTGAGTCTTGTGCTGTGCGCAGGAGCGCTTGCTGTCGGTTTGCTGGCAGCGCCCGTGGTCGATCTAGCTGGGCTGATGGTGGCCGCACCGTGCTGCGCCTTGCTGACCGGTCGATGGATCCGAACTGCAGCGACAGCGCTCTTCGCCTTGGTTTCGGCGGTAGTCGTGAGCCTGGTCGCCGACGGGACGGAACTGGAGCGGATCGCCTTTGTGGTGACGGTCGGACTCGCCGCCGCCACGAACGCGATCGCGGCCGTGTGGATCCAGCGGCGTCTCGAAGGGTGAGGCAGACAGAAGGGGCTCCTCTGCGCTCTCAACCCGCCGGCCAAAAAGATCATGACGCGACGCCGACAATTACGAAAGCGACGTAGTCGGCCACGATGACCAATCCCGTCGGCCGACCCCGACCTCGCCCGGCGAAGGCCGAGAGCAGGCTGACGACTGTCAGGCAGACGTACCAGCCGCCCACCAGCGTGGCCTGACTGGTCGCCCCTCCCACACCAAGAAAAATGGCGGGCAGGAACAATCCGACCAACACATTGAGCATGTCGCTGTTCATCGCCTCGCTCAGCACAGCCGCCCACCGACCCCGAGAAGCGAGGAAAACGGCGCCCAGCACGTTGGGGAGACTGGTGACCGCAGCCAGACGACGCCTCCAACGACAATGCTGGACAAATGAACGTGCTTCCCCACCGTCTCCGCTGACCGCTCCATGATGGCGCTGGCGGTGACGACGACGATCAGGCTGACGCCTGCGGTGGCCACGTCAGCGGCCGCCGGCGACGGGATGGATCCCGCCGGCCGCCTCCACCGGCCTGACAGGCGAGGGATCGCCGCCGGCCGCGTACCAGCGTGCTCGGAGGCTTGTCCATTGCAACTGTGGGGCGGGCACCCGCGGGCGCCAGGACAAGCCGGGTGGTATTCTTGCCTTGGCGTGCCGGGAAGCCTGGTCGGCAGAGGTTTCTGTATCTCGATCAGGAGGCCCCCATGGCCAGCGCAGAAGTTTCTCCGGTCGTCCACGTTGATGTGAGCGTTGCGTCGCAAGCGGTGCGGGCCGCGTGTGCGAACCGGCTGGCGCGACTGAAGCCGTCCTGGCTCTGCTGTCTCGTCGAGCACGGCGTCGGCTGGAGGCCCGGCGACAGGCCCGGGCGCTCGCCGGGCCGAGGCCCGCTGGATGGTCCGCGTTTGCTCGGAGACCGATATGGACATGGCCGCAGTGCCGCGGATCGATTGCGTCGTGTCACCACAGGTGGAATGTCGGCGGAAGCCGAAAGCTCGGACGCCAGCGTCGAGGGCCGCCGGTCTGCGAACGACATCGGGGTGGACATTCCCGACGTGGTCCCTGTTGAGTGGGTCAGGGACTTCTTCTCCGAGTCCTCGCCGCGGACGCGGATTGGAGATGACCAAACCGGTCCGAGGATTCTTCTGGCGGTCCGTCGTAGCTCGAGCCGGGCTGTCGACGCCGCCGCCGATCTGGCCGTCGCTCGAGGTGCGGCCGCGGTACAGGTTATCCACCTGCGCGAACGTCATCCGACCGCCCTGGGACCGTTCTACTACGAGACCGTCGACCAAGCCGCCGGACTGGTACGGGCGATCAAGCAACACCTGCACTGTGGTGGTATGGCACCGATCACCGGGGTAGTTGGCGGGGCAGACTTTCGCTTGGTGGCCGAGCGGCTGGTGAGCTACGCCCACTGTTGGGGCGCCTATCTGATGGTGGTCGGCGGCCGGGTACGCGGCCGTCGCCTGGCCGCCTTGCTAGGCGCGACGACTGCTCGGAACGACCGGTTGAGCGCCTGTCCGGTCATGGTCGCCGGTCGGGGCGAGCACCTGGGGCCCGGGCACCCGGGCAGCTGTCTCGGGCACAGCCGGATTCGAGGAGGTTCCGATAATGTTCGCGTGGGAAGATCTCAAGCGGCGATATCCGCTCTGGCTGGCGCTGGTTGGACCACTGGCCGCGGCCGCCCTGATGATCCCTCTGCGACCTCACGTCGCGAATACCGACCTGGCCCTAGCCATGGTCGTAGTCGTCGCCCTCGTGGTCCTGCCGGGGCAGAGGACAGCCGCGTTGTTAGCCGGGATGTCGGCCGGGGTGTGGTTCGATTTCTTCCTCACCAAACCGTATGAGCGCTTCTCTATTCAGCGCAGCTCCGACGTGCAGACCACCGTGTTGTTAGCAGTTGTGGCTGTGCTGATCGGTGAAATCTCGGTCAGGCGGCGCCAGGCCCGAAGCGACACCCGTACCGCCCGCGACGAGGTGCTCAGCCTCTATGTGGTAGCGGAGATGCTGAGCGCCGGCAGCCGGGCCGAGCAGGTCGTTACCCTAGGTGACCCGGCATAAAGTCGAGTGGGGGTCCCCCACTTTGGGTGGCGGGCGGAATTGACTTTGGGGTGTGTTGGGTAGGGTTGATGTTCAGGGTTCGTTTTTGGAGACTCGGGTGATGCGCCGCCATCTGGTGACCAAGGGCTCGTTTTATGAGCGGCTGGCCGATCATGGCCACGAGGTCTTCGGTGATGACGATTTCGCCGGGTTGTACTCGGATGGGATGGGGCGGCCGTCGATCCCGCCGTCGGTGATGGTGCGGGCCATGTTGTGCGCCACTCATGACCGCACCCCGTCGGACGCGGAGACGTCGCGGCGGACCCGGGTGGACGCCGATTGGAAGGCGGCCATGGGCGTCGATGACGATTTCGAGGGGATCGCCCCTCGCACGTTCAGTTTGATGCGGGCCCGCATGATCGCCCATGACGCCGATAACCGGCTGTTCGAGGCGACGCTGGCTAAGGCGGTCCAGGCGGGGATCTTCAAAGGTCGGCTGACGGCCATCATCGACAGCTCGCCGGTGAATGGGGCGGGGGCGGTGGCCGATAGCTATGAGCTGATCCGGGGGTTTTTGCGCCAGGCGGCCCGGGCCGGCGGGGACCGGCTGTCCCGGTCGGCTCGGCGGGCGGCGGAACCGTTTTGCGGGGCCAAGCCCGATATCGACTGGCAGGATCCTGCCGCTCGCCGGGAGCATCTGGGGATGCTGGTGGGGGCGGCCCGGCTGGTCATGGCCGAGCTGGCCGAGGTCAGCGACCCGGCGGTGGCCGAGCCGGTGGGGCTGTTGGCCCAGGTCATCGAGGCCGACACCGAGCCCGACCCCGACGGCGGCGGCGACGGGGGGCTTCGTTTGCGGGAGGGAGTGGCCCCGGATCGGATCGTCAGTGTGTCCGACCCGGAGATGCGCCACGGCCGCAAGAGCGCCAGCCGCCGCTTCGACGGCCACAAGATGGACGTCATCACCGACGAGGCGTCCGAACTGGTACTGGGGGTGGACGTGCGGGCCGGCAACGCCGCCGACGGCGAGGCCGCCCTGCCCCTGCTCGACCATCTGCAATCGGTGCCGGGGCTGACCATCGCCACCGTGGTAGGCGACATGGCCTACTCCGACGGGGACCTGCGCGCCGGTATGGAGCAACGGGGGGTGGACCTGGTGGCCAAGGTGCCCCCACTCAGCAACGCCGGCCGCTACCCCAAAACCGACTTCTACGTGGACCTCGACGCCGGCGAGGTCACCTGCCCGGCCGGGGAGGTCACCGCCGACGCCCGCCCCAGCCGCGACCATAAGGGCCGCCCCGGTCTGCTGTTCCGTTTCGAGGGGGCCGAGTGCGCCACCTGCCCGCTGCGTTCCCACTGCACCGCCGCCCCGGGCGGGCGAACCGTTTTTGTCGGCCTGCATCACCAGCGCCTCGAAGCGGCCCGAGCCGCCCAGCATCGCCCGGAAATCAGACTCCTGCTGCGCAACCGGTCCAAGGTCGAACGAAAGATCGACCATCTGCAGGACCTGGGCATGCGCCAAGCCCGCTACCGGGGCCGACGGAAAACCAAACATCAAAGCTTCATGGCCGCCACGGTGGCCAACATCTGCCGTCTCGACGTACTCGGCGCCCTCGGCCAACCCACCCCACTCACCCAGGCCGCCTGAGCCGCCCGCCAGACCGTCACCGCCTCCTCACACCGCCGCTAACACCCACCAAGCCGCTCCCAAGCGTCACAGGCCACCACCTGGCCACTCTGAGACCCCGGGGCCCTCACCGCACACCAACTCGTACTCGGAACCCCAAAAAGGGCACTTCCTGCCGACTCACCTAGGCGGGGAGCAACTGCGCGACCCGTTGCTCCTGGCTGACTGCCACTTCGACCCACGCGACCAAGACGCCGCCGGCCCCCTGCTGGAGCGATCAGGAGAGCTGCACTACGGCCGACTGGACTGGTCGCTGGCCACAGATGGCCTGCCGAACCAAGATGTCATACTTCCCGTCGAGAGCCGAAAACGTCGTTTCGGCTGCTACGTCCTGCGCGGTCCAGCACTCGGAGCGCCCATCTCCCAAGACCGCCGCTTGGCAGCGGTTGCGCTCTCTGATCTGGCCGGGGCGGCCGTGAGCGCAGAGTCGGCCGGGCAAACCATGGGGCAGAGTTCGACTGCGTCGAGCAACCGATCACCCGTGTAGAGCACACGGCGAATCCTCAGAGGTATCGGCGGGGGACGCCGGTGCCGCCCGGACAGCGCATGAATCGCCGGTGAGCCCGTGCCAGCACACTGGGCCCGGGGGAGTTCTTGCGGGTCGCGACCGCGGAGCGCGAGGTAACCGGCGATGCCGAGTGCGTCGACAGCCCCGCAACCACTACAGACAAGTGCCGCGCGGGAACACGCCGCAGCATCGCTAGCGCGGGTAGCCCGATATCACGATCGATCGCGTCCGAACAGAACGAGCGACCCCAAGCTCGTAGGTGCCGCATGGCCACGGACTCGCGCCCGCTTCCTATACGGTGCAGCGATCGGACGTGAGACACCCAGGGAACACCCCCTTCAGCCGGCGGTCTAGAGGGCGCGGACACGTTTTGGAGAGAGGGGGGTTCGGCGTTCGCTTTTGGGCCAGAGGAGGGCTCCGTCAAGTGGTCGGCGACACCGGGGTTGTCGGTTCGGTGGCGAAGGACCGGAGGTGGCTGAAGGCGGCGTCGAGGGCGATGCGCAGGGGCTGGCGGCTGCCTGCTGTTTTGGCGAGCAGCAGGCCGCCTTGCAGCGAGGCGAGGGTCGCGGTGGCGAGATGGTCGAGGTCGGCGTCAGTGTTGAGGAGGCCGTGGCGCTGCATGCGGGCGAGCCCGTCACGTAACTGTCGTTGCCAGTCGGTGAAGGCGGCGGCGAGCAGCCTCCTGGCTGGTTCGTCGGTGGCGGCGAGCTCGCCGGCGAGGGTGCCGAGTGGGCAGCCCAGGCGGGTGGCGCGGTTGGAGCGGGTGCCGACGATGCGGTCAAAGCAGACGGCCAGATCGTCCCAGTCGGCGATGCCGGCAAGTGGCTTTTGAGCGCCGAGGACGCGGCTGCAGGCGTGTTGGGTGACGGCCAGGATGAGGTCCTGCCTGTCGGTGAAGTAGTGGTACAGCTGGCTCTTGCTGGCCCGGGACCTGCACAGCACGTCGTCGACGCTGGTGGCGGCGACGCCGTTGGCCAGCATCAACTCCGCGGCGGCGGTGACGATGCGCTGCCGGGTCGCCCTGCCACGGGCGGTCGACGCTGCGGTGTTCGCCACGGCTGGACAATATCCCAGCGGCGGCCTAAGGTGTCGGTCGCCTTGGACCGATCGGTCCAGTACGGTCGACCAGTTGAGGAGTTGGGAGGATGGCAATCTCGGCCGAGTTCCCGTTCACCAAGGAGCGCGTCGAGGTTTACGGTCGGCAGATGGCCTACGTCGATGTCGGTGATGGGGATCCGATCGTGTTGCTGCACGGCAACCCGACGTCGAGCTACCTGTGGCGCAACGTGATCCCCCACCTGGTCGGGTTGGGCCGCTGCGTGGCGCCGGATCTGATCGGGATGGGCGACTCGGACAAGCTCCCAGACCCGGGTCCGGACTCGTACCGCTTCGTCGACCATCGGTACTTCCTGGACGGCCTGCTGGACGCGCTCGGGATCAGCGAGCGGGTGACGTTCGTGGTCCACGACTGGGGCTCGGCGCTGGGATTCGACTGGGCGAACCGGCACCGCGGGGCGGTGGCCGGCATCGCCTACATGGAGGCCATCGTGCGTCCGCTGACCTGGGACGAGTGGCCCGCAGCGGCCCGGCGGGTGTTCCAGGGGTTCCGCTCGCCGGCCGGCGAGTCGATGGTCCTCGACCAGAACATGTTCGTGGAGCGGGTGCTGCCCGGCTCGGTGCTGCGCCGGCTGACCGATGTTGAGATGGACCACTACCGGCGGCCGTTCGCGACGCCGGGCGAGGACCGTCGGCCCACGCTGACGTGGCCCCGGCAGATCCCGATCGACGCGGAGCCGGCCGATGTGGTGGCCATCGTGGACGACTACGCCGGCTGGCTGGCGACGAGCACGGTCCCCAAGCTGCTCGTGGTGGCCGAACCGGGGGCGATCCTGCGCGGCCCGCAGTTGGAGTTCGCCCGTTCGTGGCCGAACCAGCACGAGGTCACCGTCGCCGGCAACCACTTCGTGCAAGAGGACAGCCCTGACCAGATCGGCGTCGCGATCGCCGACTGGATGAAAGCGAGCGTGATGCCATGAGCGGCGACTACGACGTGGAGTTCTTCTGGGATCCGGTGTGCCCGTGGGCGTGGCTGACGTCGCGCTGGGTCGTCGAGGTCGCCGGCCAGCGCGACCTGCGGGTCGACTGGCGGTTCATCAGCCTCAGGGGTTGCTCAACGCCGACAAGGACTACGAGCGGGACTTCGCCCCGGGCTATGTGGCCGGGCACACCAGCGGGCTGAAGCTGCTGCGCGTCGCCGCCGCGGTGCGCGCCGGAGAGGGCCGCGACGCCATGGGCGACCTGTACACCCGCTTCGGCGGTGACATCCACGTCCGCCGCCGCCGCAAGGAGCTCACCGATCATTGGCAGGCCGGGTTCCCGAACTACCTGCGCTCGGTCGGCCTCGACGAACGCTACGTCGCCGCCGCGAACGACCCGACCTGGGACCAGGTGTTGCAGGCCGAGACCGACGAAGCGTTGAGCCGCACCGGGCCCGACGTCGGCACGCCCATCATCACGTTCCACCGTGACGGCGCCAGCCACTCGTTCTTCGGGCCGGTCATCAACGCCGTCCCCCGCGGCAGCGAGGCGCTGCGCCTGTGGGATGCGCTGTGGGAGGTGGCCACCTTCCCCGGGATGGCCGAGATCAAACGCTCGCTGCGCGGCGAGCCACAACTGGCCGACAGCCTGCCGGCGGCGAGCTGACTAATGATGCGCAACCTAGCGGCCCGAACCTGGATCTCGCCGGGCTGCCCACCGGTCACGATCGCCTCGCCGCCGCCAGCGCCGACAACCTGACCGCGGTGTCGATGTGCTCGGACCGGGCCAACACCCACGTGCTGTCCCATCTCGTCAGGGCCGCCGACATCGGCCGCAACACCCGGTTCGTCAACGAACAAAAGTGGGGGGCGGGCCGCAACGGACCCACCCCCACCGCCGCGGTCACGTCGCTCGTCGCGGCCCACGAATCGCTCGTCGACTGGCGGCTCGCCACCGACCGCACCCCCGGCCCCTTCGCCGAGGGTGCCCGGACCCAGGACGACCTACGCCGGGCCTGTCCCGATAACTGAGGAGCTGCACACCGATGGCCGACCGTGACCTCAAGGCGATGACCGCCGACATCGACACCCCGGTGTTCGACACCACCGCGTTCACCACACCGTCGGCGCTGGCCGACGCCACTGTGGCGATCGTCACCACCGCTTCGCTGCACCACCCCGATCAGGACGATTTCGCCCCGAATGACACCGGGTTCCGCGTCCTCGACGGATCACGCCGCGACTACATGACCGGCCACTGGAGCCCGAACTTCGACGCCATCGGGTTCGCCTACGACCTGAACGTGGTGTTCCCGATCGATCGGCTCGACGAGCTGGCCGCCGCCGGCACGATCGGCGCGGTCGCCCAACAGCACCTGTCGTATGCGGGCAACCAGTTCGACCTCAGCGCGGTGCGCTACGACAGCGGGCCGGCCGGCGCCAAGCTGCTGCGCCGCCACGACGTCGACGTCGTCTTGCTCACCCCCGTTTGACCGCTGTGCACGCGTACCGTGTGTACGCTCGCTCACGTCTTGGAGGCCGAAGGGTTGGCCACCGTCGCCCTCGGCTCGCAGCGCAACCAGATCGAACGCACCGCACCGCCACGCGGCCTGTGGTGCGACTTCCCGCTCGGGCGCCCCCTCGGCCGGCCCGGCGACGCCGAGTTCCAGCACCGCGTCCTACACCACGCCTTCTCCCTGCTCGACGCGGCCGGACCGATATTCCAGGTGTACGACGAGGCCATCGCCGACGACGGCGACGAGGTCATCGCCTGCACCTTGCCGCCCCGCCACGACCCCGACCTGCACCCCGCGCTCGATGAGGCCAACGGACTGCGCCCCGCCTACGACCGCGCCGTCGCCCGCTTCGGCAACCGGGCCGGCACCGGCCGCGTCGTCGACGCCGACGGCGTACCCGGGGCGATCGAGGCCTTCATCCGCATCTCCGACGGCGCCCCCTGGAAGGAAGCAGGCCTGCCCGGCATCCCCGCCCGCGTCGCCCAGGACCTGCGCGGCTACTACGAGCTCGCCGCCCTCGGCCTGTCCGACCACGCCCCCCCAGCCTGGTCCGGTACCCGCTGGTTCTTCGACCACACCCGCACCGGCGACCTCGTCCTCCGAGCCCGAGCGGCGATGCGCGATCAGGGTGCCAAGCAACCCGTGTGGTTCTACATGGCCCCCGGCGACCGCTGACCGCAACCAGTGGCGGTGGCGCAGCCGCCCCCCAGACGGCCACGCCTGCCACACACTTCCAAGCGGCGCATGACCAATCCCCGTCCAGACACGCTTCCAGGCGTATCGCCGACCATCACGCATCGGCACTCGCGGCGAGCCGCGTGGAGAGATCTCAATGTCACCGCGGATGGAACCAACCTCCAATAGTCCTGGTGGGCGAGCCACCGGCGAGGCCGATCAGCGAAAAGCGACAAGTCGCGACCTCCTCACCGCCAGTCGGCAATCTTGCGATCCGACTGACCACTGCTAACCCTAAACTTCTGTCACCCGCCCCAATATCTCGGCCGCTCCGCCGGCTGTCACATAGATCATATGTGCCGTACCGGGCGTAGGTGTCGCCCGCAAGGTCGAGAATGGAACTACACGAAGTGCGTTATTCGGCGTAGTCACCCTTGAGTACTCGCAAGTAACTGTTCCCAGACCCAGGGCGAGAATTTGTTCTGACGCGGCGGTCCGGCTCTGTCCCGCTCGGCGCCCACTTCGGCTCGCCTGCTTGTCGCCGCCAAGACCCCGATGCGACCTGGGCCGATAGGTTTCGCCCGAACACCCAGTAGGAGCTGCCATGGCCAGCACGCCGCCGCCTGGCGCACCTGTCGCTCGCCAGCTTGATGGGACCACCCTTTCGCCAGTGGCAAGGGACCATCTGTGGGGGTTCAGCGGCGGCTGGGAAAGATGATGCACGGTGGGTGGGCATTGGTCAAGGGAGTGTGGTCAAGTTTGGATTCAGGTCGGTGACGGCGACGGGTTCTGAGCAGTGGGGGCATTCGCCGCCCAGGCCGATCCTTCGCATGAAGGTGGCACAGTCGGCGCACCGTTGCTCACCGAGGGCTCGGTGCCCGCAGGTGTCGCACTCGTAGACGGTGATGGGTCGGCGGGGTCGGCGCCGGGGGACGGTTATGGCGGGCTGGTCGGCGTCGCGCCGGCGTCGGTAGGCGGCGGCTCGGCAGGCCCCCGAGCAGTATTTCTGCCGGCCGACTGGGGTGAAGGCCCGCTGACAGCGGGGGCAGATGGTCGTGACGGCATCGTGACAGGACGGGGGCGGTGAGGGGCAAGGTCGGTCGAGGTGGCTGTTCATGGGGTCCTCCTGCGTCGGCGGGGCCGGGGGTTGGTGGTGCCGACGTCGAGGCCGGGTTTTTGGCGGCGCCGGTAGGACTCGCCGTCGAGAATGAGTTCGTAGGCGGCGGATTGGAGTCGGTCGATGGCGGATTGGGCGAGCAGGGCGTCGGCCATCTGGGCCAGCCATTCGATGGGTTCCCGGTTGGAGGTGACGACGGTGGAGGCGGCTCGGTGGCGTTCGACGATGAGCTCGTAGACGTCAGCGGTGTCGAGATGGTCGAGGGTTTGGAGGGCGAAGTCGTCCAGCACGAGCAGGTCTGCTCGGATCAGTTTGCGCATCTCGGCGTCGTGGCTGTTGTCCAGCCGGGAGGCCCGCAGCCGTTTGAGCAGTACGTCGGTGCGGGTGCAGATGACGCTGTAACGCCGTCGCACGGCGGCGTGTCCGAGGGCGGTGGCCATGAAGGTCTTGCCCACGCCGACCGGGCCGAGGATCAAGGCGTTGTGTCCGGCGTCGATGAAACGCAGGGAGCACAGCTCGTCCCAGGTGGCCCGGTCGAAGCTGACCTTGGTGTCGGGGTCCCAGTTCTCCAGGCACATGTCGGGGTCCAGTCCGGCGGAGCGGGCCCGAAGCGAGGCGGAGGTGGTCTCGCGTCGGGTGACCTCGTCAGAGAGGACCACCTCTAAGAACTCGGCGTGGCTGAGTCCTGCGGTCTTGGCCAGGGCGAGCCGTTCGGGCAGGGTGTCGAGGCATTTGCCCAACTTGACCGCCCGCAGGACCGTTTTCAGCTCAGATGAGATTGTCGGTGCCGGTGTGGTCATGCCGCACCACCTTCGGCGCTGTCAGCGGCTTTGGTTTCCACCGCGAAACATTCGGCCGGGCGGGCGAAGCGGGGCGAGATCAGCCGGCCCTGGATGGGCACCTCGTCGATGCGGCCTTCGGTGGCTCGTTCGATCATCCGGCCGATCAGCCCGACGTTGAACGCCTCAGACTCCGCGGCGCGGGCGCACGCGGTCTGGACCCGTTCCGGTCCCCACTTCTTGACCAGCCCCAGCAGGGCGTAGACCTGGCGCATCTTGGTCCATGGCAGCGGCGAGTCCAGCAAGGCGGCGGCGTAGGCGCCGATTGCGTCGCCCTCTTGGGCGGCCATGCGCACCAGCCGATCGAGGTCTCTCATGGCATAGACGGTCTTCTCTGTCGGCAGATCCTCAGGATCGGTCGACCGGCCGCCCGGGGCCTGGCGGGGATGACACTTGACCAGCACGCCCTTGAAATAGACCCGCACCAGGACCCGGTCGGCGCGGACCTGGACCTGTCGGCCAATCAGATTCCCCGGGATGGAATACAACGCCCGGGCCATCTCGATGTGGTGGTCCCGGTGCACCTTGGCGGTCGCATAGACGGGCAGGTCGTAAGCGCTGATGGGAGCGGGCAGCAGACACGGGGCCTCCTCCAGGGCAAACAGTTCGGCTGGCCGGCAGGCGATCGTGCCGTGGATGCGCATCCCGGCCCGGACCCGACACCACTCCTCGGCCCGGCGTTGTGCGTCAGCTAGATCGATGAAAGTCTCTCCGGCGAAGAACGAGTTACGCACGAACGGGACCGTCCGCTCCACCCGGGGCTTGGACTGACCCGTCGATTGCGCCTGATCGGCAGGGTTCGCAGCAGCGGGTGCGGGTGACCCACCCGTTCCACCCGCTGGCGGGCCGGGAGTTCGACCTGGTGGTGCGCAAGAACAACTGGGCCGAGGATCGGGTGTTCTTCTTCGCCGACGACGACCAGTTGACCAGCATCCCGGCCGGTTTCACAGACGTGGATCCGCCGGACCCGTTCGTGGCCGTCTCGGCTGGTCGTTCGGCCTTCCGGGTCGGAGACCTGGTCGAGTTGGCCTCGCTGCTGGAGGGGCTCCGGCCCGTGAAGCGCCGCCGCCGTGTAAGGCCAACTACGCCGAAGGTGTAATCCCGATTTCGCCACATACCGGGAGACCGGTCACAGATTCCCGAGGCTAACTCAAGCAGCAATCAGAAGAGTTTTACACTTCGGTCCTTGACAGCCGACCACCTCGGCATAATGATACTTACAATAATGTGATTAGCCGGAGGTGAGGATGGCCAGAAGGAGACAAGACCCCAAGGAGGAGGCGCTGCGGGCGGCCCGGGCGCTGAATCCCCGGCCCGAGGCGGTCGTCGACGCCGCGTTCGCTGACTCGGAGTTCTTAGACGCCCGGGACTTGGTCCAGGTGCGCTACGAGATGGTCCGCCGGGTCCGGATCGACGGCGACAGCGTCTCAGGCGTGGCCACCAGCTTTGGGTTCTCCCGGCCCAGCTGGTATGCGGCCGCCGCGGCCATAGACGAGGGCGGCCTGCCCGGACTCTTGCGAGCCCGGCCCGGCCCGCGCCGGGCCCACAAGCTTTCCGGCGAGATCGTGGAGTTCCTGATCTCCGCCCTGGAGGCCGAGCCGGGGCTTCGCTCCCCGGAACTGGCCCGCCGGGTCGAGGAGTCTTTCGGGCTGGAGGTCCATCCGCGCTCGGTGGAGCGGGCAATCGAGCGAGCACGGAGGCCCAAAAGTTGATGAGCGCACCCTTGCCGAGCGTGGCGAGCGCGAGGATCTGGCCGCCCATTACGAGGCCATGCGCGCCATCGTCGTCTCAGAGGGCGCAGCCCGGGCCGGGCTGGGCGCCGCCCTGCTGGTCAGCCACGGGATGCCGGCGTGGATGCGCGGCTGGCGTGCCTGCACACCGCCCGCGTCGCCTATCCGGGCGCCCGCCCCAGCCGCGACACCCGATGAGATCGTCGGCGTGCTCGCCCAGATGGCCCTGGCCTGCGCATAAGGACAACGCCAGGTGATCGCCGAGCGAGCTGCCGACAAGGTCACTGCCGATCACTTGCGCCGCGACGCTTATGTGTACGTGCGCCAGAGCACTCTGCGCCAGGTGGTCAAGAACACCACCTCCACCGACCGCCAATACGGGCTGCCACAAAGCGCCATCGCCTTGGGCTGGAAGCGCGACCAGATCATCGTCATCGACGAGGACCTGGGCCGATCCGGGGCCAGCAGCGAAGGAAGAGAAGGCTTCCAGCGTCTCGTCGCCGACGTGGGCATGGGCAAGGCCGGGATCGTGATCGGCACCGAGGTCTCCCGCCTGGCCCGCAACAACGCCGACTGGCACCGGCTGTTGGAGATCTGCGCGCTGGCCGAGACGCTCATCTTGGACGAGGACGGACTCTACGATCCCTGCGCGTTCAACGACCGGCTCCTGCTCGGCCTCAAAGGGCAAATGTCGGAGGCCGAGCTCCACCTGCTCAAGGCCCGCCTGCGGGGAGGCCAGCTCAGCAAGGCCCGCTCCGGCGAACTGTGGCTGCCCCTGCCGGCCGGCTTGGTCTATGACGGCCGGGACGCGTCGTGTTAGACCCCGACCAAGGCGTACGCGACGCCGTCAGTTGCCTATTCGCCACCTTCGAGCGCACCGGCTCAGCCCGGGCCACCGTCAAGGCGTTCGCCGCCGAGGGACTCACCTTCCCGTCCCGGATCCAAACCGGCGCCCACAAAGGCACCCTGGCGTGGCTGCCCCTTCGCCATCACCGCGTATTGCAGGTGCTGCACAACCCCCGCTACGCCGGCGCCTTCGTCTATGGGCGACATCGTCAGCGTCGCGGCCCCGACGGCCGCACCCACCAACACCTACAGCCCCGCGACGCCTGGACCGTGCTCATCCCCGACGCACATCCCCGCTACATCACCTGGGCCCGATACGAGGACAACCTCCGCCGCCTGGCCGAGTGCGCCCAGTCCAGAGGAGAAGAACGCCGCAAGAGCCCGCCCCGAGAAGGCCCCGCCCTGCTGCAAGGCCTGGCCATCTGTGGCCAATGCGGTAAACGGATGACCGTCAGATACCACTCCCGGAACGCAGAACTGATCCCCGAGTACGTCTGCCAGCGTGCCGGCATCGAAGACGCAACCCCGTCCTGCGCCCGCATCGGCGGTGAGGGCATCGACAAACGCCTCGGCGAACTGCTGCTTGAGACGGTCACACCCCTGGCCCTCGAAGTCGCCCTAGCCGTGCAGGCCGAGCTCGAAGGGCGCGCCGCCCAGGCCGACGCTCTGCGCCGCCAGCACATCGAACGGGCCCGCCACGCCGCCGAACAGGCCCGCCGCCGCTACCTGGCCGTCGACCCCGACAACCGTCTCGTCGCCGCCAACCTGGAAGCGGACTGGAACGAATCGCTGCGCGCTCTTACTGGCGCCCAAGACGAATACGAACGCCAAGCCGCCCACGCCACCCCCCTCGCCGACGCCGACAAGGCCCGCATCGCCGCCCTCGCCACCGACTTTCCCGCCCTGTGGTCCGACCCCCGCACCCCACAGCGAGAACGCAAACGCATGGTCCGCCTCCTCATCGACGACGTGACCCTGGAACGCAACGACAAGATCATCACCGTCCAGGTTCGCTTCAAAGCCGGCCAGACCACCACCTTCGAGGTCACCGTCGGCCCCTCCGCCAGCGAGATCCGCCGCACCCCGCCCGCGGTGATCGCCGAGATCGACCGGCTCCTCGACCACCACACCGAGGCCGGCGTCGCCGAGCAACTCAACCGCCACGGCATCCTGTCCGGAACCGACCGAGCCTTCAACCCCATCATGGTCAACCACATCCGGCGCAAGCACGGCCTCCCGTCCCGCCGCCAACGGCTCCAAGCACGAGGCCTCGTCAGCCTCGAAGAGCTCGCCGCCCGCACCGGCCTGCACACCAGCACCATCAAAAACTGGTGACGAGAGGGCCGTCTCGTCGCCGAGCCGCTCAACGACAAAGGCGAGCACTACTACCAGGTCCCCGACCCCATCCCCTACAAGCAGACGGGCCGGCCACCCAACGGCGCCAAGTTCGCCGGTCAACGGCCAACACCCGACCCTGACGCCACCCCGGCCCGACGCCCAGCCCGAACCCGGAGGCCTCGATGAACACCAACCACCCCGACATCCCGTTACGTCACGATCCCGTCACGACCACCTGCCCCGCCTGCGGACGCCCCTTCACCCCCGCCGGCCGCCAACAATGGTGCTCCGGCGCGTGCCGCTCCCTCGCCTACCGCACACGCAAACACACCGCCACACCACCCCTCACCGTCACCACCCCCACCCCGCGACGCCCCCACACCGTCTACGAATGCGACACCTGCGGAACCAAGACACTCGGCCAACAGCGCTGCGAAGACTGCGGGACCTTCACCCGCAAGGTCGGCATCGGGGGCTGCTGTCCAAACTGCGACGAACCCATTGCCATCCAAGAACTCGTCAATCCTGACCTGGCCGTCATCAGATGAACCACACTGGACGCCAAAACACCAGCAACCACAAGCCCATCCGACACGTTTGTATCGGAAACAACCCAGGAGGTGCAGTATGAAGACAACGCCTTGTCGGTCGGGGTCCGAACCCGGGCCGGGTCGATCACGAACCCTCTGGCTTGGGCGTAATGTGTCTGGTAATGCTCAGGACGTTCAGAGCAACCTGCAATCAGCCCAGATCAACATGCAGGACTACGATTCCAACGCCACCTCGAACGACGCCTGTACGCAGGCTGCTTCAGTTGCTGACGGCGCTCAAGGCGCGAACGACGCCTTGTCCTTCCTCGCCAGTAACGTCCAGGAGCTCGGCAGCGACATGGGGACGATCAAACAGTTCATGCTGACCGCGCAGAATGATCCGACGGCGTACCACCGGGCTCAGTCTCGGTTGCCCGGCTCCAAACGGCAACTCCAGTGGGCGACCTGACCTCGGCAATCCGCACCGCCCAGGTCGCCATGAACACCGCCGCCAGCCAGGCCAACCAGTCCACCGACCAGGGGAATTCGGAGGTGGCCCAGGCGTTCCAGCTTGCCAGCCAAGTCAATCACCAGGCCGGTCGACTCGACGGTCGGGTCGGCGGCTGCGGGCCGCTAACCATCAATCCCCAGCCACCGTCAGTACCGCGATTCCACACCTGACCTCCACTGGGTCGGCAGGCTAAAGGTCATCTCATGGGCCTAATGTGCGCTGCAACAGCCCGGTCGCCAGGTCCAGGGCCATGCCCACTTTATGGATGTCCGTCAATCGTCCCAATCCCAGGTATTGGGAACGACCAGGCGTCGGGGTCGCCTCAGACCGTAATTCTCCCGCTTCCATGACAGCGAGAGCAGGGAGAACGACCTGACCCTTGGCACTGTGCGCAAGGGGACCAGGAGGAACCGCCGCTTCCCCGGCAGGCGTAAGACCGGTAGCCATCGCCCGCGCAGTTTGGGCACATTTGTTCGACTGGCTTCTGGGGAGGCGCAGTGCTCAGTGTGCTACTGGTTGAGTACTGCCCCCGGCTGGGGACGCTTCGCCCCTCACCGCCGCCTGGTCCTCGTTGGCCCTCGTTACCCCGGCCCTGCGCTCGACCGCCGATGGCTCCGAGTAAGACCAAGACGCAGACGCCCGCAATGATCCACGGGAGGTAGCTGTGCCCCTTGTGGTGGGAGGCAACAGGAACTGGTGCGGCGACGTACAACTGTCGGCATCCAGACTTCGTTGCCAGCCATACCTTGGTCCGCTGGGCTGCCTGCCGGGTTGCCGACAGGCGGCTAACTAGATTGGCTTGGCTTGCTCCGTTCGCCACACTTTCGGTGAACGCTGCCCACACGCTCAGGTCGGCGCGAGCCGCCACTGGAGCTTCCTGGCTGAGCTTTTGAAGGTATTGGGCAAGGCTCCTCACGTAGGCTGGGTCCGTGGGCACGTTGTACTGGTCGATGCCGGGTGAAAAGTCCTGCGCGATCCAACTCTGTAGCTGGGCTGTGTCTTTACAAAACGACCCGGACAAGGAGGCGGCGTTGGCGCCTGAACCCGAAAATACCGCAAGGGTAAATACCAGCGAAAGGGCGAACCCCAGGCGACGGCACCACTTCGTCGAAGCCCTTGACATAGTACCCCCTCGTTCCTGCCATCATAATCAACGTCACGCACCGATTATCGGACGAGAGTTGTCCCGATCAGTTTGTGATACATGAATCCGAGAACTCCGCCCGGCGACTCTCGCTAGCCCCGTCGTGGCTGACGGTAGCAAGACGGTGTGCGCCGAGCTTGGGCACCGAGGCGTGGGTGCCCTGGTCAACTCATTGCCCACACTGCCAGCACTGATAGGTATGGCTCTGCCCCACCGCGATGTTGCCCCTCGTTGCCCTGAGCTCCTTGCTGCCGGGCAGCAGTGTAACAGGGGACGATCAGGAGTACAGGGCCGTCTGTGACTATCCAGGGGCGGCTGGGACAACACGGCCTCAACTGCTCCTCAAATGTCCGTGAGCGCCCTGGGGCCGTGACAGGCCCCCGGTACCCTGATCGACTGACCGATTTTGTAGGGGCCTCACGACGAGGTTGTCGCCAACTGGTGAAAAGCTGTCGTCTAGAGCCGAGCACCAGGGTACCTATGTACCCGATAATGGCTACAAGCGGAGCACGTCGTATCAATCACGCCGGATCTGACCTTGAACCAGCTAACCATTTTTTCAGAAGGGCCTTCATCATGACAGTTACGACGAGGGCTAGAGTTTGGCTTGGCGGGACGATGATCGCCATGCTGAGCATCACCGGCTTGGGGGTTGCTGCTTCAGCCCAGCCGGCTGTCGCGGCCACCACGTTCGGCTCCTGTTACGTCCGCGGGTCAGGCGTCTATGTCCTGCCCGATCCTCGCTGCACTCCCGGCGCCACCAATCCGGTCGTGACCCAGGCCACCATCCACCGGACCATCTGCGTGAGCGGCTGGACGACCAAGGTGCGGCCCCCGTCGAGCTACACCACCCGCCTGAAAATCCAGCAGATGTACCTCTACGGCGACCGAGGCTCGACCAGCCTGTACGAGGAAGACCACTTCATCCCCCTGGAACTGGGCGGCTCTCCCACCAGCGCCAAGAACCTGTGGCCCGAGTACGGGCACATCCCCAACCCCAAGGACGCTGTCGAGAACGCCGCCAAGAAGGCCGTCTGCGGTGGTCACATGAGCCTGGTAGCCGCCCAGCGGGCCATGGTGGCGAACTGGATCACCTTTGGCCGTCAACTGCACGCCATCCACTGACAGCCTTACGCCCGGTGATCACGACCAAGGCCAAGAGGGCGCGTGAAGCCGAGACGCCGTGATCTCGGCGCGGGGCGTCCCGTCTCCGGATGCGAGACCTAGCCTCTAACGCCTGCGGTATCAAGGGGGTGGGTAGTGCCCGATGCCCAGCGGCATTAAATACGTGTCGGGTGCGGGGTGATCGACTGCGATATTCGTGGGAGATCATGAGACCAACTACCAATGACAAGCCGCGTTGACTCAGTCTAAGAGGATGCTAAGTTGTCCCGATCCAGGGCACCCGGCCCGGACAGAAGGGGCAAAAAACTCATGCACATGATGAAACGCGGGTTGCTAGCCCTCTCGATGGTGGCTGCCGTCGGTGGCACTACCGCGGGACTGTTAGCTTCCCAGGCCAGCGCCAGTCCTACCCGTGGCCCGGAGGCCATCCGCTCGGTCCAGTACGAGGTCGGGGACGGCTCCTCAGTCGGTCCCTTCACCATGCACGGGGTAGTCAACTCCAAGGGCAACGTGACCGACACCGCCTCGCTGACGAAAGGTCCTGCCAACAGCAGTCGGCAGATGTTCGTAGATCCGAACGGCAGCTTCACCGTGCTGGTCACCGGGGGCACCAATCCCACGCCCAAGATCAACCCGCAGACCTGCTTCGTCCACTTCACGATCCGTAACTTCGATGCCAAGATCGTGGCCGGCACCGGGGCCTACCGCCACGCCACCGGGGACTTCAAGGCCGACGCCACCATCACCGGCAACACGGGGCGGCTCGCCAACGGCAGTTGCGACACAAGCCAGAACGGCCCCTCGCCGCTCTCCCAGGTCAACGTGGTCGCCGGGGGCCTCATCAACTTGCACTGACACCGGACACCTGTTGGTAAAAAGCGAAGGCCCCCATTGTGGGGGCCTTCGTTATGCCGGCCGGGCTGGGGCTGCGCTCGGCCCACACCGTCTGCCCAACCTCTCTGAGCCCTGAGAGCCTTCAACCTCAGCGGCACCCTGATGGAGTGACCAACTTCAGAAACGCCTCAGGTGGGGCAGCGGCGAGTCTGCATGTACCGAGGCCCTACCGCCACCCACCCGGCATCTCTTCTAACCGACTTGGTTGTTGGCGAGCAGGGTGTACCACTCGTTGCGAGTAGGCGCCGGTGCTCCTCCCGCGGCCAGGGCCGCTCCCAGCTTGTCGGCCAGGAAAGCTTCCTGGTCCTTCTTGGAATCCCAGACCTCGGTGACTGCGATGCTGGCCCCGTCGGCACCGTGGAGCACCCTGGGTTTGGTGGAGACGAGTCCGGTTGGCACCGGCCTGCAGTCCTTTGATGTTTAGCACGGACTGAGCCTTTAGGCACGGGGCTTTTTCGCTTCTCTTTCTGGAAACGAACACGCGTTCGTCACATCGCGGGCCGGGTCCTTCGGATGGCGGACTTGGGTGACGCCCCCGATAGGCTCAGGCGGTCGGTTCAGGCCCGCCGGCGAGAGCGGTATGCCTGCTGGCGGCAGGACGGGCTGCAATAGAGGGGGGGGACGGCCCTGGCCTGCCCAGACCAGCGGCGCCGTGCAGGAGACGCAGGCCAGTGGCTCGGGTTGGGGGCTGCCCAGGGCTTGGCCGAGCAGCTCGTTGATGGCCTCGGCGACGCGGTGGGCGCCGGCCGCGGGCAGCCCGCCGGCCACGATCACGCTGCGATGAGGGCTGGACAGCCGGACGTTGTAGACGCGTCCCCCCGGGTTGCGGGAGGTGGCCGATCCCATCTCGGCCCAGGCGGTGACGAAACCCGGCCCGGTTTCGTCACCGCCGGGGGATCTATCGCCGCTCGGTTGCGAGGCGTTCACGCCGCACCGCGGTGGCCGTCATACCAGCAGGCCTCGTACTCGGCTGGCGGCAGACGGTCGCAGGAGCCGTGCAGACGCTGGTGGTTCCACCACGCCACCCACTCCGCAGTGGCCGCCTCCACCTGGGCCACACTGCGCCAGGGGCCGCGCCGGCGGATCAACTCGGCCTTGTACAGGCCGTTGATGGTCTCGGCCAGGGCGTTGTCATAGGATTAACCGGCTAATTGCTGGCTGAGCTTTCTGCAAGCTGGGGTGTCGGGGGCTGGTCAGCGGGTGCGCCGTGTTCGGTTGAGGCGGCGCAGTTGTTCTTCGTGGTGTCGGACGCGCTCGGCGAGGGCTTCGATGGCGTCGCGGAGCTGAGCGACTTCGGTTCGTAGAGTGGAGAGGCTGTGAGGGTCACGGCTGTGGTGGCGGTGCTCTTCGATCACGGCTCGAAGGGTGCCGTCCCGGTAGAGGCTGGTTCGGCTGATCTCGGCGCGAGCGGCGACGACGGTGAAGGTGACCGGTTGGCCTTCCTCGCGGAGTTGAGCGCAGATGTGTTCGATCCGGGCCAGCGTTTCGGGTGAGGTCATCCTGTCTCGGTGTGGTCCATCAGGGCGTCGAGACGGGTGATAAGGAGGCGGTGACGGTTGGCTTCGTCGATCCAGCCGCGGGCCTCGGCGTCGGCAGCTAATGCTTCGGCGTCCACTCGCTGCACCGAGAGCACGGTTATGCTGGCCGCGTCGGTGCGGAAGTTCGGGCAGTGCTCGCAGATGTTCGCGTAGGGGCAGGCGCCTTGGGCGGGAGCCCGCAGGCAGTAGCCGCCGGCCAGGCGGGCCTTGATGGCCGGCGCCTGACGCCAGTCACTATCGATGAAGACCGGGATCCGTTTGGGTCCTTCGGGGAGCGGACCGATGTTGGCCTTGGCCAGATCCAGTGCCCGCTGGTATTCGGCGCGCACGGTGGTGTCGAACAGACGCCCGTAGCGCAGGCTCATTTCCGCTGAGACGTGGCCCAGGAGGGCCATGAGCGCCTGGAGTGACACGCCCGCGTTGACCATGGCGGTGGCAAAGGTATGGCGAAGTTGGTGACTGGTCACATGTCCGAGGCCGGCCTCTGTTGCCGACCGGTCGAGCTCGGCTCGCAGCGCTTGCTGGCCGAGACGACGGCCGTGATGGGTGAAGAGGAACTGGGCCGAACGGCGGTGGCGGGGATGAGGGAGGGGGCGGCCGTCGCTGCGGGTGGCGACGATCCGGTCGACCAGGGCCAGGGTTTCCTCATCGAGGGGCACCATCCGCTCGGTGTCGAGCTTGCCGAGAGGGACTTTCAGCCAGGCGCCGTTGCCGGGGATCTCGTGCACGCAGTCCAGCTCCAGGTCCAGCAGTTCGCCGATACGCAGCCCGCACGCTCGTTGCAACAAGAGGGCGTCGGCGGCCAGGCGGTATTCGGATCGTTCCAGCGCCTGGGAGAGGCGGCGGTCGGCATCGACGGGCAGGTAGCGCGGGAGGGGCTGGGCCAGGCGTGGGATATCAGCGCGGAAGATGAGCCGGCGGCCGGGTGCGTCCTTCCATCCCCATTCGCTGATGTCGGACAGGAAGTTCCTGGCGGCCAGAATCCGCCGGGCCTGATCGGCCCGGGTGATCAGCTCTCCGGTTTTCGAGTTGACCGTGGTGGTGAGCGAGTTCAGATACGGCTCGATGTGGGTTTGGCGGTCCAGGTCGGCGAGGGTCCCAAGGCGAGGGTCGATCTGGCCGAGGAACACCCCGAAATGCGCCAGTCGGGTTGCCAGTCCGCTCACCGTCTTGGGTTTACACGTGCCCGTCTTGCGTTCCAGGTAGGCCACAAAGGCCGGTCGCAGCCGGGCTGGGACCTCGGCCATGCGCTGCTCGAAGCTCTCTGGGCCCTGCCAGTGTGGTGGTGGGGTGTCGATGATCTCCAGATGGAACAGGACCCGGTGGGCGCAGGTCAGGGCGGCGTGATAGTGGCTCCATCCCTGCCCGCTGGCCGCCTCTCGGGCCCGGCAGGCCTCGGCGAACTCGTCGAAGTCGGCCAAGGTCAGTTGCTCGAGCGGGCGCCCGGTCTGGACGAGCAGACGCCCGATCGATTGGGAGGCAGCCCGCAGGCTCTGGCCCGGGGTGTAGCCGAGGCCCTGCGCGGCTTGCCGGAATCGCATCATGTCGTCCTCGAGGGGAGAGCCGACGATCTCCCGCCAGAAGTTGACCAGCTTTCGCGCCGCCAGGTAGTCGTAGCCGGGATGGAGGTGACCGTTGACCATCAGGAACAGCAGGAACGGCTGGAGGTGCCCTCCGGCCGCTAGGCGACGCGCCAGCGGCTGCCGCGCCCACCCTTGCGGGTTCGGCCATCGCTGCAGAAACGACCCGGCCGCGTTCGTGTAAGCCCTCTTCTGCGCTTCGACGCAGGTCAGGCCGGCGGTGTAGTCGGCGAGCAGGTTCCTCGCCGACCGTCTAGCGCCGGGCCCTCTGGCGCTGGCGTGCGGCATCGAACTCCGCCTTCACATGGACCGGAGCGAGATGGATATAGCGGGCCGTGGTGTCAATATGGGCGTGTCCGAGCAAGGCTTGCATCACCGCCAGGTCGACACCGGCCTCGGCCAGGGATGTCCCGAAAGCGTGGCGCAAGGCGTGGGGATGTCCGGCCGGGACCCCGGCCTTCTCGCGGTGATAGCGGAAAATCGTTCGCAGTCCCGCCGGGGTCAACGGCCGGCCACGATTAGGACCCTTGGCCACCACGAACAACGCGGTGCTGGTCGTCTCGGGACGCTCCGCCAGGAGGTAGGTCTGGATCATGCCGGCCACGTCCACATCGAGGGGCACCCGACGCTCCTTGGCCCCCTTGCCTGGCACCAGCAGCCAGCGCCCGCCTATATCGACGTCTTTGACCTGCAACGCCAGAACCTCCCCGGCGCGTAGCCCGCAGAACAGCATCAACCCGGCGATCGCCCGATCCCTGAAGGTTCGTAGGCTCTCCACCAAAGCGATCACCTCGTGGCGGTCCAGCGACCGGGGCAGTCGCCGCGGCTCGCGGAGGCGAAGCGGTGAGCGATATCTCGGCCGACGACTCACATGCGAGAGCAGCCCGCTCCGCTCCCCAGCCGTCAGCCCTCTCGCCTCTCTCCCTCTCGGCACCGGGTTCTTGGCGTCAGGAACGCGAAGCGACCGGAAACCGAACAAGCCGGTGATCGCCGCCAGCCGATGGTTCACGGTGGCCGGCACGTAACCATCGACCCGCCGACCGTTCATGCCCACCACGTTCGGTCCCGGCCGCCCCGGAACGGTCGCCTGCCGACAGAAGGCCAGAAACCGTAACAGCACGTCGGTCGTTATCGCCTCCAAAGCGATGCCCTCCGCGGCCAGCCACCTGCAGAACGCCACCAAGGAGAACGCATACGCACGAACGCTCTGCGGCGAGTAGTGCCGATCACCCAGATAGCCGAGATAGTCATTGGCCAGCGCCACGGTGTCAGCGGCACCATCACCAGCGATCCGCCACTGCCGATCCACCTTCGCCACCGTGAGCTCGCCCGTCATCGGACATCAGTAACCCACGATGTCCGGCCCCCGATCAAGAGGAAAACCCTGTGAATCCAAGAAAGGCTCCTGACCAGCAGAGATTGGTGCTTATCCCCAACATCCACAAGCCGGCGCCGCGCGACTACTACTACAGGTAGTTATTAACCGGTAAATAGGCAGTCCCCTCTCGAGCCGACCGAGGGCACGATGCCAGCTTCTTCCAGCCGGGCGCTATAGCGGATGGCGGTGTACTGACTGGGCCCCGATCCGAGTGGTGCACCAGCCCATCGAGGTCCTGGCCCCGCCGGGACCAGATCGCCATCTCCAAAGCGTCCAAGGCCAGACCGGTCTCCAGCGAGCCCGACACCTTCCAGCCCACGATCCGCCGGCTGAAGGCGTCGACCACGAACGCGGTGTAAGCGAATCCGCCCCACATGCCGACATAGGTCACGTCGTTGACCCACAGACGGTTCGGTCCGTCAACCTTGAAGTTACGGCGCACCCGATCCTCGGGCTGCACCTGGTTCCTCTTTGGCCACCGTGGTCCGCGTCGTCTTGTGGCGGGTCACCCCCAAGATGCCCAGGGCTCGCATCAGCCGGGCCACCCGGTCCCGGCCACAGGCGATCCCTTCCCGGTGCAGTTGCCACCAGATCTTCTCCGCCCCATAGGCCTCGAAGTTCTCCTCCCACACCCTCATGATCTCGGTCTTCAACTCCGCGTCAGTCACCGACCGGCGCGACGGCGGCCGGGCCTTGTTGTCGTAGTAGGTGGACGGGGCAACCTCCAGCACGGCGATTGCGGTAGGGACCGCCCTTGCGGGCGGCCCCCCGCACAGATCCCAGCGTGCGGAACTACCGCACTGGGCTCCTACCTTGGGTGCGAGCGTCGAAGCGCACTTCAGGGTAGGGGTGCAAGATTCGAGACGGCGGGATCCATCGAGTGAGCAGTCGTTCCATCCGGCTCCAGGGCAGGCGGTGGCGCTGGCTGCGGCGTCGGAGCGCCTTGTGCCAGAGTCGGCCCACTTGTCGCCGGAAGGAGCCGACCGCCCAGCTGTTGCCGGGCACCGCGTAGTAATTGAGATGACCTCGCACCACGCTTGCCAGCCACTTCCCCTGCTCGGGGATGGGCAGATGCCGACGCTGTTTGAGCTGGTCGTTGACCCGCTTGAGCTTGGCCCGCATCCGTTTCTTGATCGTCTGACGCCTGAGCCAGAACCGTCCGTTCTTGCCCTTCCCGCAGATGTGCGTGAAGCCCAAAAAGTCGAACGTCTCCGGCTTGCCAACTCCCCTGGCTGCTCGTCGCTCGGCCGCGTAGCGTCCGAACTCGATCAGCCTGGTCTTGTCGGGATGCAATTCCAGACCGAACTTCGCGAACCGTCCACGAAGGTCTCGCAGGAACTGCACTGCGTCGTCACGATGCTCGAACCCGACGATGAAGTCATCGGCGAACCTGGTGACGATCATGTCGCCCCGGGCGTACCTCTTCCTCCACTGCCGGACCCACCGGTCGAACACATAATGGAGGTACACGTTGGCCAGCAACGGTGAAACC
>CAWABU010000005.1:0-388064 GCA_963780345.1 uncultured Acidimicrobiaceae bacterium | reverse complement strand
TCTGGACACGCAGAGGGTGAGGGTGGCATGGCTGAGAACGTGGGCCGGCGGGGAGAGTCCTGGTTCTTCCGCATTGACCTGCCGCCGGGCCTTGACGGCAAGCGACGTCAGCGGCGGGCCAGCGGGTTCGCCACCGAGCGCGAGGCTCGCCGGGCCCTGGCTCAGGCCAGGGTGGACATCGACGGCGGCCGGCTGCGTCATGGACCTCGGCGGTCGGTGGCCGACCTGGCGGAGGAGTGGCTGGCGGCGGTGCAGCCCAACCGGAAGGCGTCTACGTTCAGCAACTATGGCTGGCTGATGCGGGCCTACGTGGTGCCGCGGATCGGGCCCATCCGGCTGGACCGCCTTTCGCCGGCCGATGTGCAGAAGCTGTACTCCGAGCTGCGCGCCTCGGGCGGACGGGAAGGCACGCCGTTGACCGGCACCCAGGTCCGCAACATCCATCGGGTCCTGCACAACGCCCTCAACTACGCGGTTCGGCTCGGGTACATCGCTCGCAACCCGACAGAGTCGGTCGACAAGCCACGCGAGGATACCGAGGAGCGACCGGTCTACACGCCGGAGCAGGTCCGACGCTTCCTTCTCGCTGTTGAAGGCGATCGACTCCAGGCCATGTGGTATCTGGTCCTAGCGACGGGGTTGCGACGGGCGGAACTGGCTGGTCTGAGATGGCGGGACGTGGCCCTGGATCGCGACCCGCCGACGATCGCGGTACGTATGACCCGGACTACCGCCGGCCATGAGGTGGTCGAATACGACCCGAAGAGCAGATCGAGCCGGCGGGTGCTCTACCTCGACACCGGCACGGCGGAGACTCTCCGTCGTCATCGTGCCGCCATGTCCGTAGAGATGGAGTTACGCGACGAGCACGCCCTGCCCGAGTATGTGTTCGTCGACGAGTTCGGGGATCCCTTCCATCCGGCTCGCTTGACTCGTGACCTCCACGCCTTGCAGCGTCGAGCGGGTCTGCCCCAAATCACACTCCACGATCTCCGCCACACCGCGGCCACAATCGCCTTGCTGGCCGGCGTGCACCCCAAGGTGGTGAGCGAACGCCACGGTCACGCGTCCACCCAGATCACCCTGGACCGATATATGCACGTGTTGGAATCGATGCAAGAGACCGCGGCGGACGCGATCGGGCGGTTTCTGCACCCTGACGAAACTCCAGTATCTCGATGATGTGTATTCTATGCGCATGGCAAGGGTAAATATCACGATGCCAGATGATCTCTACGCCGAGGCCAGGAGGGCTGGGCTCAACGTGTCCCAACTGGCCCAGCGCGCCATAGCCGAAGAACTCAACCGCATGGCCAAGATTGCCGAGCTCGACGCCTACCTCGAAGAGCTCGAACAACAATCGGGACCCACGACCGAGACCGAACGGGCCGAGGCCAAGGCATGGGCGGACAAGGCGCTGGGCGGGTCGGCCCGTCGACATTCGGCGTGACCGTCGTTTTGGATTCGCACGGCCTGACCAGTCTGGCGAGCAACCGGGCCCGGCTCGAGGAGTTGAGACGTCGGGGCGAGTGGCCCGCGATCGTCCCTTCGGTCATCCTGGCCGAGGCCCTGACAGGCGACCACCGACGCGATTATCGCGAGAACCGCCTGTTGCGGGCCTGTGACATCAAGGCCGTGGACGAGCTGTTAGCCCGATCAGCGGCGCGTCTGAGAGCCGTAGCCAGAGGCCGACGAGCGCCTTCCGCCGTCGATGCCATCGTCGTCGCCGTGGCCGACGAAGCCGGTGGAGGGGTGGTTCTCTCTAGTGACCCCGGGGACCTGCGCGCCCTGGCGCAGTACACCAGCAACCCGGTCACCGTCGCTAGAGCTTGACCTCGCTCGACTCAGGCCGCGTCTGGGCCGCGCGCCTGTGCATTTCGGTGATGGTCAGAGCTGTAGCGTCTCGCCCAAAGCTCCAGCCGCGTCTGCGGGTCCGGATCACGGGGCCTCGGCGCGGAACTCCTCTACTGCATCGTCGGGTACGTGGGCGATCCCCTTCACAATCACGTAGCGGAGTTTGCGCTCGTGAATAAGGCGGAGCACTTCCTTGGTCGGTATCCCCAGGCGGCGGGCTGCTTCGGAAGCCTTGAGCAGATCAGCGGCCATCTCCACCTCCAGACGCTTGCGGGCGGCTGGGTCGGCGGCTCTTTTCGGCGGTCTTCGTCTCGGTGAGGTCTTCAGGCAACTCCCGAATACCCACATAGTCACCGTCATTTAGTCGTTCGGCCACCAGTCCTCGGATGCCGACCTGACGAAGGTGGTCGAAGAAGGTCCCGATTTCTTCCGCGGCGCGGTCGACTTCGTCGGTGTACTGGTCGAGGAGGGCGAGAAGGAGTTGTTTCCGCCGCTCGCGGTAGCTGGTTTGGCGGGCTCGGCTGGGCCGACCGGTGAGGTTCTCGATGGTCCGGTCAACTTGGGTCGGTTCGTCGATGCCTAGCTGGCGAAGTCGGTCGTAGACAGGTTCGAGCTGATCCTCTCGCCCGAAGACGATTCCGTAGAGCTCGCTGACAATGTTGGTGGTGTGGTGGAGGGTGCGGTGGTCGCGGGGTGGGGGGAGGAAGAACCAGATCAGGGGAAGATCGAAGGCGAGGGCGAAGGCCAGGATTTCATGGGCGTCGAACTCGCGGTGTCGGTCGCCTTCGTAGGCCCGTTCGATGGCGGAGATGCTGGCTTGGGGGAGCCGTTGGCCCAGGAGCCGTTCGAGGGCGCGGGCGGTCTCTTCCTGGGTCCAGCCGCGCAGCTCCCGGGCGGCGCGAAAGTTGTAGGCGACGATCTCGTTGAGGTCGGCCTGGCCGGAGGGGCGGCCCAGGTTGGGGGGCATGGCGTCCATCGGTTTGTTGTCCGTGGCTGTCCGTCGTCGTCCGACCATGCCCGCGAGCATAGTCATTGCGTACAGATTTTCTAGATATTCCCCACCGACACTCCACTCGTGTTATAATCCCACCGTTGTCATTCCACATCCAGGAGGCGGTTTAGCATGAGGAATGGAGAGGCTCCGCTCTTGCGGGTGCGCGAGGCGGCACCGCTACTGGGGATCTCGATTTCGGCCCTCTACCAGTTGGCCAACGCTTGGCTCGATACTGGCGGCCAAGCCGGGATGCCGGCGGTTCGCCTGGGCCGCCGCATCCTTATCCCCAGAGCGGCGATCGACCGGCTGGCCGCGGTCGGCAGCGACAACGGCCGCACCACGGACCTGGCCGGCTGAGGAGCCGTCCGTCTGCCGTGGCCCGGTCTGACCGCTCGGAAGAATCGAAGCTACTGGTGTCGGCAGCCAGCCGGACCCTGCGCGGGCAAATGCGCGCCCTGACCTGGGTCACCCTGGAGGACGTCGCCCTGGACGCCGTCGCCGAGGACGGCCAGCTGGTAGCACGCACCTCGGCCCGCCAGGTCGCCGAGCGCCTCAAGGTCAACCCCGCCGCCGCGGCCGGGGCGCTGCGAGTACTCCGCGACCGCGGGTTCGTCCGTCTCGAACCTGACCAGCGGTCGGGGCTGGCCCGCCGGTTCGGTCTGTGGGTCTATGTGCTCGGGCCCATCCCCGGGATCGCCGTCGTCCCTGCCGGCGCCGAGTCTTCTTCGCCCCTCTCTCTGCGCCTGCCAGACCAGGAGGACCTGAACCCCGGATGGGTCTCGTCATGAGCGCGGGCCTTGGGGTGCCTCCCGGAGGGTGGCAAGTGTCTGTGCCGGTTTGGTTGTTGGGGGTGAGGGGTTGATTGTTGCTGGGTTGATTGTTGCTGGGGTGATGGGTGTTCGGGGTGTGGTGGTTTGGGTGATGGTGTTGGTGGTTGGGGTTGGGGGTGGTGTGGGGTGTTGACGGTGACGGGGTTGAGGGATGGGGAGTATTTGATTTCGTCGGTGGCGTTGAATATCGATGAGTATTACGCGGGTGTGGGGGAGTCGCCGGGGGTGTGGGCGGGCCGGTGGGCGGAGCGGCTGGGGTTGTCGGGAGTGGTGCAGGCCGATCAGTTGAGCAGCCTGGTCGAGGGTTTGCATCCGGAGACGGGTGAGGCGTTGGTGTCGGGTCGGGCCCGGTCGGTCCGAGCGTTTGATGTGACGTTCTCGGCGCCGAAGAGCGTGTCGTTGCTGTGGGCCTTGGGGTCCGAATCGGTCACGGAGGTGGTAGCGGCGGCTCATCGGGAGGCGGTCGCCGAGGCGCTCGAGTTCCTGGAGGAGCGGGCGGCCGTCGCGCGCCAGCAGTCGGGCGGGGTGCGCCGGCGGGTGGCCACGGGCGGTTGGGTGGTGGCCGGGTTCGTGCACAGGACCAGCCGGGAGGGTGATCCTCAGTTGCACACCCACTGTCTGGTTCCCAATGTGGTGGAACGGATCGGAGACGGGAAAGCGGTGGCCTTTGATGCCGGCCCGCTGTTCGAGTGGGCCCGGGCGGCGGGGTCGATCTACCAGAACCGTCTGCAGCGGGCCCTGGCGGTGCGGCTGGGGGTGGAGTGGGGTCGCGATCGGCACAACACCCGGGAGCTGGAGGGTTTCAGCCGGGCGCAGCTGCGGGCGTTCTCCAAGCGCAGCGTGCAGATCGAGGCCGAGCTGGAGGCCAAGGGTGCGACCTATGAGTCGGCGGCGTTGCGGATGCGGGCCGACGACCAGGCGTCGCTGGCCACGCGACGTGGCAAGGATCACGGGCTGACCCCGGTCCGGCTGTCCGGCCGGTGGCAGAGCGAGGCTGGCCAGGCCGGCCTGGCTACCGGAGTTGATCTGGAAGCTGATGTGTGCTGGCGGGAGTCGCAGCTTGCCCCGCCGAGGTGGGAGGAGTTGGTCGCCGATCTGGCGGACCCGGAGACTGGTTTGTGTGCACACCGCGCCCGGTTCACGCAGGCGGATGTGGTCGAGCAGTTGTGCGCCGTTTCGGGCGGGCGCCTGTCGAGCGAGGAGATCACCGGCCTGGCTGACCGGTTCTTGGCCTCTGAGCTGGCGGTGCGGCTCACGCCCGATGCAGAGGGCGGCCGGCGCCGGCCGGCCGAGTGGTCCACCGCCGCGCACCGGGCGTTGGAGGATCGCACGGTGGCGCTGGTCGAGGCACTTGCCGGCCGGCCGGGTCAGGCGGTGGATCCGGCGGTGGTGGACGCCACCCTGGCCGCAGCACCAGCCCTGGGGGAGGATCAGGCCGACGCGGTCCGTCTGGTTGTGGGGCCGGGTGGCAGCTTGCGGGCCGTGCTGGCCCCGGCTGGGTACGGCAAGACGACCATGCTGCGCACCGCCGCCCAGGCCGCGGCCAGCGAGGGTCGGCCGGTGGTCGCGGTGGCCACCACGGCCAAGGCGGTGGCCGAGTTGGCCGGGGCCGGCCTGGATGCTCGCACCATCGCCCGGTTGCGTATCGATTTGGGCGACGGGCCGCTGGCCGCGAACACCGTGGTGGTGTTGGACGAGATCTCCCAGACTCCCACCGGCGAGGTCGAAGCCGTCCTGGCCGCGGTGGATGCCTGCCCGGGGGGCGGCTTGTGGGTGCTGGGCGACCCCCGCCAATCCCAACCGGTCGGGGTGGGCGGGATCGCCGACCACCTGGACCGCCTCGCCACCGCCGGGCTGATCCCGGCCGCCCGGCTCACGGTCAACCGCCGCCAAATCGACATCGCCGACCGCGACGCCCTCGACCTGCTCCGCCAGGGGCACGCGGCCGGTTCCCAGCAGCTTCGGGCCGAACACGGCTGGGAACACGAACACGCCACCCCAGGAGAGACCCGGACGGGCATGGCCGAAGCAGTGTGCGCCGATATCGACCGCTACGGGCCCGGCCAGGTGGCGGCCCTCGTCGTCTCGCATGGGGATGCCGAGGACCTGGCCGACCGTATCCGGGTCCGCCTCGGCGTCACCGGCGCGCTTTCCGGTCCGGTCATGACCGGCCCGGGATGGTCGAGCGACCGTGACTACCGGGCCGGGGATAGGGTGCTGCTCCATGCCCGCTACGGCGGGCCGGCCAGCCAGCTCGTCAACGGCACCACCGCGACAGTCACCCATGTCGACGGCGACGGGCTCACCGTCACCCTGCACCGCGGAGCGACAGCCCTGCTGGCGGCGGACTTTGTCCAGGGCACCCGCCAAGACGGCAGCCCAAACCTGTCCCATGCCTGGGCTCGCACCGTCGATGGCGCCCAGGGCGGCACCTGGGAGACCTGCCACCTGCTGGGCAGCGGCGCACTCGATGCCTACCGGGGCTACACCGGCCAGTCCCGCTCCCGTCAGCCCACCCACACCTGGAACACCACCCGGGTGGCCGTGGTCGACCACGGCGGCATCCTCGCCGATCAGCGCGACGCCGCCGAACAGGTGGCCGATGCCCTGGCCCGCCAACCCGACCCCACGTTGGCTGCTCGCAGCGACCCGTGGACTGTTGACCGCGAGCTCCGTGCCCGCATCGCCGAACACGAGCAGGTGCTCGCCGGCCGGCCAGCCGACCGCCACCAGGCGCTGGCGGCTGCGGTCGCCGAAGCCGACTGGGCCCAGGCGTGGCTGGCCAACATGGACGCCGTCGCCCACCACACCGGCCGACAGCTCGACGACCTCGGCCGCCTCGCCGCGCTTAGTCGGCACGGTCGCGACCGGCGCCGCAGCCTGGAAGAAAAGCTGACCGGCGACACCCAACGCGCCAGCGCCGCCCGTCAACAGCACGACGAATCGACGCGACGGGTGGCCCAGCTCCGCCGCGACCAGGACACGTTCGAGCGGTTCGAGGCAGCCCAGGGTTGGCGGCGAGACGACCTTGTGCAGTTGCGCGCCCAGCTGGATCACCACTGGGCGGACGTCGTTACGTCCTGTGTCCGGGCCGACGATCCGCTCGCGTTCGGGATCGACAAGGTGCGCCACGCCCGCACCACCACCGCCGCCGACCTGGGCCGGCTCGACGCCGCCATCCCCGTCGACCGGAACACCGAATGGGACCAGACCCGCCGCCACCTCCCCGACATCCTCCGGGCCCGCCACGACGCCGAACGTGCCCTGGCCGAGCGCCAGGCCGAGCTTGAAGAAGCCGCCCGGCGCCGCTGGGGCCGACGCGACCACTCAGCAATCGCCACCGCCCACGCGCATCTGTCCGGTGCCGAGCAGCGCATGGAGGCAGCGATCGAGGCCGAACAGAACTTGCGTGAACGGCTCGACATGATCGCGCGCTATCAAGAGCAGCGTCGCCGCGCGATCGCACACAGCGCCCGCCAGCACGAGAAGCTAGAAACCACTCTCGGCCAACTCGACGGTGCCCTCGACCACACCCGCCCGGATCGGATCCGGGCGCTCGTCCAGGAGCCGCCGTCGCATCTGCTGGAGAGGCTCGGGTCGCCCCCGACGTCGCCTGCCGGCCGGGCCGTATGGTGCCACCACGCCCTCGCCATCGAGGTCGTCCTCGACCGCAACCACACCGCCAACCTACCCTCGACCCAGAGCCGACACTCGGTCCGTGCACAGCAGGAGATCGCGGTCGCCGAGGGCTGCCTCGACGCCAAGATCGATATATTCGATCCCACCGAATGGGCCAACCTCGCCGGACAGGCCGCCGTCCTCCGCGACGAGATACACCGCAACATGAGAATCCACACAGCGGTCAACGGACAGATCGCTCACACCCAAGACACGCACCGTCTTGCCAGCATCGACAACCTCCCCGCTCGACAGGGGCCAGAGCTCAGCCTGTAATCCAGTGGGGTAATCCGAAACAGAAGCAGGCCTCGAGTCCCATCGTGCCGGATGGGACTCGACCCATGGGAATCCAGCTCCCGAACGTCCCGCACACCCGGCCGTAGCGGGTCGCCGGTGACGTTCTGGGCGGGTGATAATGGGCAGGTGCAGACTGGAATGGCCGGGCCAGGGCGAGCGCCGAGCCGTCGTTCGGTACCCCCGGCCCGATGGGCTGGCGGTATTGGGCACCCGAGTGTCGAGCGTTGCCAATACCATCGACGCATGGCGCAGAAGTCCTGGGGCTGATGCATGACGACTGCGCTTCGAATTCCGGATCGGTTGGCGCACACCGTCGTCTCGGCGTTCGGCGATGTCGGACGCAACTGGCTGGCGCGACTACCGAGTCTGGTCGCTGACGCGGCGAGTGCCTGGCAGCTGCAGGTGGGCGCCCCGTTCGAGCCGGGCGGCAACGTCGGGTGGGTTGCTCCCGTACGTCGAGCGGACGGCAGCGACGCGGTGTTGAAGGTGGAGTGTCCGGGTCATCGCAATCCCTGGGCGGCAAAGGGCTTGCAACATTGGGCTGGTCGCGGAGCGGCGCGACTTTTCGACTCCGACGAGGCGAGCTCAGGTCTTGCTGCTCGAGCGGTGCGTGCCCGGCACGAACGGCGATGACCTCGACGTCGCGACCGCGAACGAGATCGTTGTGTCGGTACTCGCCGAGTTACACGCAGTCGATCCTCCTGCAGAGGACGAGTTCGAGCCACTCGCGATGTTGGTTGAGCGCTTCCGCGAGACGATGTGGGACTGGTTCGAACGGTTTGAGCGCGCCGGTGGATCGAGGCGTCGTCGCGCACGCGGACGAGCTGTTCACGTCCCTGACCTCATCCTCTACGGACACGGTGTTGCTACATGGCGATCTTGGACCGGGGAACGTCGTGCTCTCGGAGCGTGGATGGTTGGCGATCGATCCGTATCCGGTGCTGGGTGATCGCGCGTTTGACGTTGGGCACGATCTGTCGCGGTGTGACCTGCGTGACGCGCGGGAGCAGGTCGCCTTCTTTGCCGATCGTCTGGATCTTGATGCGCGACGGATCGCGGGCTGGGCGTTCGCGTGCTGTGTGCACTTCGCGCTGGAGTGCAGGTCGGTCGGCGACGCTATGGGCTTCCGCGAAGGTCGTCGACCGCACGGAACAGCTCTCATCGCAGCGCCTGGTGTAGCAAAACTCAGAGATCTAGAAGGTGTGCGTCTCGCTCAGGCAGATGGCGCCCTCGGCCGCGACTGGAATTCTGTTGCGTGCCAGCTGGGCGCCTATCCGTCGTTCCGGGACAGCACGGGGCTTGAGACTCAGTCGCTGGGCCCCGCAAGCCCGCGTCGCGCCGGCTTTGCCCGATGAGTTCGGCTCGGCGCGTGTGCTCTGCGCTGCACCGCGCGGGGTCGGCAACGAGAAATGGCACGGTGGCCCTGCCGCGTTGTGGACCATAATCGGGCCGTGGTCCACCAGATCCACGATGACGAACCCGACACGAGCGGAGCGGTCGTTCGCGCGCTGCTGGCCACCGAGTGCCCCCAGTGGGCCAACCTCCGATTGCAATACCTCGACACCTCCGGAACGGAACACGCAATGTGGCACGGCAGGGTCGACGGCGGCGATGACATCGTGGTGCGGCTACCTCGCCGCCCAGGAGCAGCCGAGGAAGCAGACCGCGAATGCCAATTGCTCCAGCAGCTCGAGGCGACACCGCTCACCTCGATTGTGGACATCCCGCAGCTCCTCCACGTCGGAAGTCCCCACGAGCTCTATCCCCATCGATGGTCCGTGCTCACCTGGCTCGACGGCCATGACGCTTGGACAGCACGCCACGAGATCAACCACGATTCGCCACGCCTCGGCGCCCGGCTCGCGGAAGTTGTCACCGCTATCGGAGGCCTCGGGCACGGACTACCAGTTCTACAGCGCGCCGTCGGTGACGAGGGCCTCCCGATCCGACCCCACATCGACCTTCTCCTCGAACAGCTCGACCGCGTCGGTCCCAGCGCCGGCCAGCTTTTCGACGTCGACCGTGTCCGCCAGCTCGCCGCCGAGGCGTACGAATTGGACGACCCCACCACGACGTGCTTCATTCACGACGACCTGCTCCCAGGCAACCTGCTCGTCCAAGAGGGCTACGTCACCGGAGTCCTCGACTGGAGCAGCGCGGGCTACGGCGACCCCGCCCGAGACCTCGCGCCTGCCTGGTCGATCCTCGGGCCCAAAGGCCGTCAAGTCTTCCGAGAGATCCTCGCCCCCGACGAGGCCAGTTGGGCGCGCGGCAGAGCTCTCGAGCTGTGCCACGCCGTGGACGCAGTCCTCTATTACCTCCCGCGGCACCACGCGGTCGGAGACGTCATGGCTGCAACCCTCGATAGGATCCTTGCCGACTCCTGAGCCTGAGCCCAAGTCGTTCGAGTCTGCGGGAGCGCGCGACTGGTAGAGGGCCGCGCCCGAGTCGGCGATCGGGGCCGTCACCTCCTCTCTCATCCGTCGACCCGGGACCGATACAGAATGCCGCCCGATGCTGTACCATATTGGTACAGCACAGATATGGTGAACCTGTCTGACAACGAGGCTCGCGACCTGGTCAAAACCATCTTGGAGGCCATCGAGGCCGCCGAGGAAGGAACTCAGATTCGGGCCTCGTGGTCGCTACAGGCCACCAACTCGTGCTACCTGATTCTCGACCGGCTAGCCGAAGGAGATCGATGAGCCGCAACGCCCCCACCCGAGTGGCTGACCCAGAAGGAGACAAGCGCCGAGCCCTGAGGCTCGCCGCTACCGCCGCTCACCGAGCCGATCTCGCCGAGACAAGTCGCAACAACGCCATCCGCTTTGCCGCCGACGCCGGCGCCTCACTTCGCGAGATCGCAGCCGCCACCGAGCTGCCCCATATGACGGTCAAGCGGATCATCAGGCGCCACCGCGAGTCGGCGAGCTCAGACTGAGACCAGACCGTCCGCGTCGGACAATGGCCCCGAGCCCGCGGTCGTCCCATCGCTTGCGATCAGGGTCCCGTGGACACAGATTTGGACACAAAAAGGTTTGAAACAGGCCGGAGACGGGCCAACTCGGCGGACAGGCTGGAAACAAAATGGCTCGTCAACCGCACACAGGCAAACGGCCGACTGCACCGTGGACGGGCCCGGTCAGCTTGAGGGGCTAGTGTCCGCAAGGACGTGGGGGTTCAAGTCCCCCCTCCGACACGCTCCAGGTCCACACCCAGATTGACCTGCAGTTTCACCTGTTCGATGCCCTCCGAGCGGCGGTAGGCGAGGGACACTCCGAGGGCGCGATAGAGCTCGGCCCGGTCCTCAGGATCAACCTCGGCGAGCAATGAGGGCACATCGTGGAGGCCGCTGAGCGTGGACACGACTTCATCCAGGGTCAGTGGCGACGGAGGCGGGGGAGCGTTCGCCAGGACCGCCTCAGCCGCCGCCCGTTCGCGCTGGAGCTCGGCTGTGCGGGCGACGACGAGCGCGGGCTCCATCCCAGCTTCCAGTGCGTTCAGGTAGCGGTCGAGCCTGCGCTGGCAGTCGGCCAGGGTCGACCGCGCCCGGGTCACGGCAGGATCCTCCCGGTGGCTCAAAGCGTCGGCCTGGACGACTTCCCTGGCGATGTCCTCGACCCGTCCGGGGGCGAACAGGCCAGCGAGCCAGGCGTCGAGATGCGGGAGCAGGCGATCCTCTCTGACAGCGAGCGTCGGCGGATGACCGGCCGGCCCCACGGGGTATCCGGACCCGATGCGGCAGCGGTAGAAGGCGAGCCCTCGAGTACGCGATCCCTGGAGTTTCTTGCCGCAGTGCGCGCATACGATGAGCCCGGCCAGCGGGTAACGGCTGGGAGCTGAGCGCCGACTGGCCCCGCCTTTGATCCGCGACGGATTCGATGGCCGGCCGTTCGCAGCGATGAGCTGTTGGACCCGCTGCCAGGTCGTTTCGTCGACGAGGGGTTCGTGGGTGGCGTCCGTCGCGGTCAGCCACTCCGATCGGTCCTGCCAGCGCATGCGGGTGACATGCCCGAGGGCAGGCTGGTCGGGATCGAGCAGGACCTCCGCCTTGGCCTGCTTGCCAAAGACGTGCCGGCCCAGATACCGCGGGTTTTCGAGGATGGCCCGCACGGCGGTGAAGGCCCAGGCGTGGCCCGGTCGATGAGTATTGCGGCCGGGGTCGGAAGCGGATGGGGAAGGCACGCCATCATTGGTCAGCACCGTGGCGATGGCCTTGAAGCCCGAGCCGGCGAGGTACATCTGGAAGATCCGCCCAACGGTTGGCGCCGTGTCGGGATCGGGCTCCAGCCGGTGCAGGCGAGCGCCAGAAGCGGCTTTGCTCGGGTTGGGGTGTGGTCCGGCGTCGGCGATGCGGTAGCCGTACGGTGGTCGGCCACCGAGCCATCTGCCTGCCTGGGCGTGGGCTCGCATGGCATTGCGAACCCGGATCCGGGTGCGGTTGCGCTCCGCCCGGCTGAGTACTCCGAAGTTGGCGAGCATCATCCAGTGCCCGTCGTTTTCGGGATCGAACCGGCCGGCCAGCTCGGGGACCCAGAGCTCGACCCCGAAGTGATTGAGTACGTTGACGACTGAATCGAACTGCGCCCCGCTGAAGGCCCGGTGGGGCTCGGCAATGACGAGAGCTTCCCAACCTCGCGAAGGGTTGCGAGCGTCACGAAGGATGCGGGTCGCTTGGGGTCGGCGTTCCCAGGGCAGCGAGCGGCTGCTGTCGATGTCGTGGTAAATGACCAGGATCTCGCCGTGACCGGAGACGAGACGTGATGCGGTGTCGGTTTGCCAGCGAAGCGAGTCAGCCGGATCCTGCAGGTCGTCGGTCGACGTCCGGGCATAGAGCGCGAACCCGGTCACACGGCTCGAAGCTCCTGTCGGTCCCGGAGCGTCCGGACAATGCGGGCTAGAGCGACGGCGGCCGAGGGCGTCATCTGAGGTCCGTCTTCGGCCAGGAATCGCAGCTGGCGATCTCGGGGTCCTGACGTATCGATCCTGGAAGGAATCGCAACCTCGTCACGGCCGCACACGGTATCCGCCGGCACGCCGCCGAACGTGGACTGGGCGGGCGTCGGGGTGATCATCCCATCGCTCCGGTCACTTCACGGCTGCCACTCGTCCGACGTCGCTAACCGCGCCAGGCGTCTGTTCACGGCCAGGTCGTCGGCGATGGTCCGGGCGTACATGGCCTCGCCGGGAGAGTGACCTCTGCCGATGTACTGCCAGTGGCCGACGACAAGGATCGTCTCCTCGTCACTCCCGTCGATTACGACCTTGTCTCCTCCGCGGACGACCTTCCCATTCTCGGTCTGGCCGAGGGCGGCCAGGAGCCGGGAGTCGCGCCAGTCCCGACGGGCGTGGCGTAGCTCGGTCAGAGTGGTGGAGTAGCGACGCGATTTGGTGGAGAAGTGTCCCCGGAATCCAAGCATGTGCGCCCACGGTCGCAGCCGAAGGGTCTCGAGCTCGGGATGGCCGCCGAGAGTCCAACAGGCCGAGATCATCGCCTGGGCGTGGGGATTCTCAACGAGGTGGTGGACATCATCGAACCGGCTGCCTCGGCCATGACACGACTGACATAGACCACTGTGATCGCGGTCCCGCCCGCTCGCTTTGCACCGCCAACAGGCCACTGGCCGGTCCAGGGTGCCAGTGGTTTCAGCTGCCTTCACCGAATACTTGGCGACGTAAGCGGCGACCTTTTGATCGGTGAGCTCGCCCTCCGCGACGGCGTTGGCACTGATCGGCTGGATGTCAAATTGTTCGCCCCAGCGAACGTGGCGGGCGCCACCGGTGGTGGGGGTGTCGGGCGAGGCGACCAGCGCGTCGGCCGCCGCACTCTGAATAGCTGCGGTAAGAGCCTCTACGGTGAGGCCTTCAGGAGGCGCCTGGTCCGGGCCGTCCGGTCCGTCCAATCGTGCGATCACGTGGAAATGGACTACGCCCCGCGCCTGGAACTCGGCCACCTTCCCATACGAAAGGCGGGCCCGGCCTCGAAGCTCCGCCTCCGTTATCCTGAGCTGTCGGGCCAGGTGGCGCACGATCAGGGTGGTCGTGCGGTGCCAGAGCACTCCCGCGAGGGCGTTCCAGATGACGGCCCCCACGTAGTCGTAGGCGTCTCGGTTGACTGCTTGGCCCAACGACTCGTCAGCAGCGGCGTGACGTTTGTTGCAGCCCCGTCCGGGATGACAACGCTGCACAGTGCCATCCGGCTTGACAACACGGTGGTGCACGAGGCCGAAGCTAGGGGCTGTGAGCGTCGCGAACACCCTGGGGTGGTTGCGAACGCTTTCCGGCACCTTCTTGCCACCGGCGAGGCCGGCCCGAATGAGCTGGTAGGTGTCAGCCCGGTAGAGCTCGGCGCAGGGCGGACAGCGGGATGCTCGCCTATTGCGGCAGGCCACCAGCATCCGGCGATGAGGTTCGTCATTGGTGTCGTACTGGTTGAGGACTTCGCCCGTGACCGAATCAATCGTCCTGGATTGGCCGACGAGATGGATTGGGTCGGCGCAGCCCCCGGTAGCTTCAACCATTGCTCGCCACCGCCAAAAGCCGGGCTGGCTGGCGGTGCGGACGAGCTCCGCCTCGTCGAGTCGGCCGATCCCGGCCAAGTCACTAATCATCAGGCCTCCTCAGGCTCTCGTATGGGTCAAGGAGGCCGGTTTGCATCGCAGTTGGGCGAAGGCCGCCGCAAGCTGGGCGGCATCATGTTCGGTCACGTGCGGAGTGCGGATGCGGTGGTAGCCGGCCCGGTCAGGAAGCCGCATGACGGCGACTCCGGTCCATTCGCGACCGATCAGATTTGTGGGGGCCACGTCGGGGTACTGACGGATGTCGTCGCCCAAGGCGGCCACGGCCCCGTCCATTGTTCTCACGCCAAAGGACAGGCCCACTTGACAGACGTCGCGGACCGCCGTGGGGATGGCGTCTGCGGTTTGCTTCTGGGTCACAAACACAGTGAGAAAGCCTCGGGAGCGGCCTTCTTTGGCAAGTTTCGTGAGGTACCACACGTTGGAGTCACACAGCTCCCGGTCCTTACGGGTCGATCCGGTTACGTACGTGTGGCTTTCGTCAACGCACACCAACACCAATGGGCAGTCGGTGGTGGGGCCGTGGTCCCAGAACTGGGCGCTGCCCCGAATGGCGCGCAGCCAGGCGGAGCGGCTCCGCATAGATTCGTAGAGCTGGCCCAGGAGCCGGTTGGCGTCGGACAGGTCGTCGCCGGCGGCGGCGAAGCAGCGGGGTAGCAGCAGCCCGTAGTCGCCGTCTTCCGGGTTTGAGACCTTGCCGTCGAGCACCGCGATTTGTACGGCCGGGTGAGGTGCGAGCTGGCATAGCCACCAGCGCTGGAGGGACGTCTTGCCGGTGCCGGGGACTCCGGCCACGGTGATGCCCGACAGGTTGGCTAACGGCAAGTGGAGCTGGTTGGCCTCATCATCGATTCCGACGTGCAGCCGCCAGTCAGCCAACGGCCGGCCGTTGGGGGTGACCGACCAGGCGCTGGCCAGGGGATCGCTGAGGAACCCTCGCAGCAGCAGTAGCCCGGGGGCGTGCTGGATCACGTCGACCCGGAGACAGCCCCAGGTGTTGGCCAGATGCCCAGCGGCCTTGGTCACCTGGTCCACGCCGACACCGGGCAGCGTGCCCATCCACGCTCGCAGCCCGTGGGGTGCGGGCTCGAAGCGAATGTTCGGGACCCGCACGACCGGTGGCAGGGAGCGGCCGGTCCACCATTCGTGACGGTGGCGGGTTGTGTCATCGACCAGGACCAGGCCCAGGTTGCGGGCGTCCCACATCCATCGGGAAGCGACCCAGGCCACCCAGCGGCGGATGGACGCCTCCCGGTCCGTGACCTTGGGGTGGTGGTGGCGTCGCCACCAGCCGCGGATCAGCACGAGCATCATCACGACCACGCCGACGACGGCCAACCAGGACACGATCGGCAACCATGCCGGAACGGGAACGTGGACTTTATGGGAAGCCACGACCACTAACACGCTCTCGCCTCTGGCGGATTGTTGTGTGGCAGTCGTCCAGGCTGGTCTTCGGTGGCGGATCTGGACGCCAAGCCATCGGCGAACGATGTTGCCTCGTCTATGGGACGCGGCCGCGGACCGTCGAAATCGACCAACGCCAGGACCCTCTCCAGCCTCTCTACGACGGCCTCGTTCTGAAACAAGCCACGCTGTACGACAAGTTGCGCAATGACAGCTCGGGACGACCCCACCACGGCCGAGACGCTCGACCAAAGCCTGTTGGGGACAAACAGACGCTCGGCAGATCGATTTCTGTTTCGTGTGACGGCGTCGAGGGCCTGGTGCAACTGCTGGGCCCTTGCGCTTTCGATGCTTATGAATCCGGAGTTATGGATCTCGATCACGAGCTCGCTTGCAGCATCAACGACGGCGCAGCGATGTCTCCACACGCTGTGAGCTACCACCTTCGCCGCGGCGGCCGCCCCCCTCCGTGCGAAGGGGGCGCCGCCCGTGGTGAGAGACGGAGCAGGCCAGCTATCCATCAGGCAGCGGCCGCTGAAGCCGCAGGCTTGAGTCCGGCCTGGCCGCCGACGACCTTGATGGCGTCGGCCCGCACCATGACTCCCAACTTTCCCTTCTTGGATATCCACGGGATGGCGATCATGTTCTCGGCCACGACCACCGTTCCCACCGTCAGGTTCTTGGGATAGCCGTTCTCGGGCAAGCCCAGCTGAATGGCTTCCACCCGCCCGTTCTCGCCATCGGCACGAACAGGGATGACGGCCAGATCGATCTGCCACATCGGCTTGCCGTCCCGGTCAGTTGCCACGGCTCCGTCACGCATCTGCGGGATGGGGTCGCTGACTACGACCATCCGCAAGCGATGCGAATCAACGGGGATCACATGCATTAGGTTGGTTCTCCTTGTGATTGCTGCCTGTCTGGCAGATCAGCGAGCTCCTCTCGCCTCTGCGTAAAAGAGGACCACAGGTTTCGGGCCGTTCCCCCTACGCTGCTACGGCCGTACAAGAATGCGGAATGGCGGTGGTACAAAAGTGCGGGTTCCTCGTGGCGGATTGGCGACCCCGGACCCGGTAGAGTTGCTCTCATCGGCTACGGAAGCCCGGAGGATCATGGACGAGCTCGACCGGCCTATCGGTGAGCGCATCGCCATCTATCGGCGACGTCGCAACATCAGCCAGACCGTTCTCGCCGGCCTGGTCGGCCGGTCCGAGAGCTGGCTGTCCCAGGTCGAGCGAGGCACCCGTTCTGTGGACCGACTGTCCGTACTTATCGACATCGCCAAAGCGCTACACGTTGATGTCACCGTTCTGACCGGCCAACCGTTCAGTCTCGGCCCCAACGGCGCCCCCGAGCTGGACCGTCTGGCGGCCATCCGCACCAGCCTGCTAAACGCTCGCCTGGTCGATCGTGTGACACCTGACGAGGTGGATGTTCCCGCGTTGCGAGAAGCTGCCCGGGAGGTCTACGCGCTGTACCAGGCTGCGAAGTACCGGGAGGCGGCCGGCTTGGTGCCGCTGCTCATCCGCCATGGTGAGCGAGCCGTCCTGGCCACGGGGGGCGACGATCAGCGGGACGCCGGGTTGGCGTTGTCAGAGATCTACTCAGCAACCGCAGCCATCCTGAGCCGAGTTGGCGAAACCGAACTGGCGTCCCTCGCCGCCGACCGTGCCATCACCTACGGCCGTCAGGCTGGCCGGGAGGACATCGCCCTCATGGGCCTCTATCGGCTGTCGCAGCCTGCACTTCGGGCCGGGCGAACCGACAACGCCTACCAGCTGGCGACTGCCGCCGCGGCGCAGATCGACAATCACGGGGACGGTCCCGAGCTCGCCTCTCTCCAGGGCGCTTTTCTGCTTACGGCGGTGATCGCTGCCGCCCGGGCCGACGATCGACGAGACAGCGTCCAACGCCTGCGCCAAGCAGACAGCATCGCCCAGCGACTGGGCCACGACCGCAACGACTACTGGACTGCCTTCGGCCCCACCAACGTCCGGCTGCACGCCACCTCAGCGGCGGTCGAGCTCGGCGATCCCGACGACGCCATCCGCCAGGGCGAGACGGTCGACCCTGACAGATTCCCGGAAGGTCTGCTGGGCCGGCGGTGCCAGGTCCACATCGACCTGGCGTGGGCCTACGGGCAGCGCCGCAACGATCCGGCCACCGTCCTCTCCCTCCTCGAGGCCGAACGCTTCGCTCCTGAGCTCGTTCGCTTCAACGTCACCGCCCGGGAGCTCATTCGCGAATGCCTGCGACGCGAGCGCCGCACCGCGATTCCCCACCTGCGCGGCCTGGCCCAACGCACCGGCGTGTTGCCCTAGCCATGCCCAGCTTCGGTTCCCAGACCGGCAATGTGCTGTACCTGATCGCCTGCGCCGCCCCTCCAGCCGCCCACCTGTCGCCAGTCATCGCCGCCGCCCAGGAGGAAGGTTGGGACGTCTGCGTCGTCGCCACCCCAGCGGCGTTGCCCTGGCTGGACACCAAGGCCCTGAGCGATTTGACCGGTCATCGGGTGCGCAGCGAGTTCCGCCAGCCCACCGAGGCCGAGTTCAGCCCCCTCGGGGACGCTGTACTGGTGTGTCCGGCATCGTTCAACACGATCAATAAGTGGGCCTCCGGCATCAACGACACACTCGCTCTCGGGCTACTCAACGAGGCCATCGGCCGTTCGGTGCCCGTCGTCGTCCTCCCGTGGGTCAACGACGCCCTCGCAGAGCACCCCGCCTATCGGCGCAGCATCGAGATCCTCCAGATGCCCAGCATCACCTTTGTGAGGCCGGAAGTCCGCGATCCGGCAACCCTCGCCAGCGACGTCCATCCCTGCCTTCGTGCCCTACGGCCAGACGTCGCCGACGGACCTTCGGAGTCCCGTAGCGCCTAGCTGATCGACCCGGTGCCTCCCGCCCTCAATAGCGCTCTTTCCAAGGCCCTCAAAGCGGAGGCGATGACCCAGCTAGTCGAATCCATATAGGGCCTCATGCAGCAGCCCGTTCTCATGATGCCTGGCGAGTCCATGCGACGTCGCTCGTGTGAGGTGCGCCCGACCTGTCTTCGGATCGGACCAGCTCATCACGAGGACCCATTCCTCCAGGACTGCGTCGATCATTGGTTCGTCAGAGATCGGATCGCCTTCGTCGTCCACTTCCTGCGGACCGATCGCCCCAACTTCTTCGGAGATCAAAGTGTGCAGCCGTTCCGTGGCGACCCGATCGGCTTCGTGCGACATCGTCATCTCCGCCAGTTTTAGACGATCCCACAGCCTGCCTACCAGCCACCCGGGCAACTTATCTCTACGATCATCAAGAGGCGCCGGCTGTGCCGGCGCCTGGCCGCCCTCGCCTCCTGCCTTCGGCCCGGCGGTGCGGCCCGACAGGACCAACGTGCTCCCGGTGCCGACCGAAGTCCCTCCCGTGGTCCAAACCGGAGTCCTGGGCCCCAACCACCCTCGCCAGCTTTCATCGCGGCCGCGTGGCGGCCTCGGCGAGGCTCATGGTGCCGCCGGCGCCCGAGTCTAGCCCCCAACTGCCAGCTGTGGCTCACGCCGTCCCGGGTCGGGGTCGGAGTGGCGAACCTGGCGCCGCCGGTCACCAGCGGTTCGGCACTGTGCGTCCGGGTAGACAAGAAAAGGCAGCAGAGAAGAAGGGGGTGGCGAGGCTGGTGGGCGAGCGGGGCGCCCATGTTCACGACCCACTCATGAGCCGCTTCGCTAGCGCGTGACGAAGGCGGCAGACGCTCCTCGTGCTGGGTCACGAGGGGCGCCTGCCGGAGTTCTCGCCACGCAGATCGAGCCCAACCCTGAAGTCCACTAGTCACATTACCGGCGAGCTCATCCAGGAACAGGGCCGCCACTCAGCGTGGGACTTCGCCGTACGCGATCGCGCCCCCAACCGCTCAGATCGCCGAATATTTGCGACCTGCGCTGCGTCCGCTGAGCCGTCCGGCAGAGGCTCGCTGGACGTTCTGTATCTCGAGGTGGCAGCCCTCAGGCCGCCCGATGCTCGCGATTGTTGCCTGCCTGTAGGGGACTTTATACGGGATGCCGTCGGCGGGGTCCGGCGCCGGGATAATGGGTCGGGGTTTCGCCGGCCGTCGGGACCGACCGGCACACAATGGCTGAGACGTGGCATTCAATCTGTTGTCGCCCCAGGCAGTCGACCACGGCGGTTTCTGCGGCAATGATGTCATTCGTACACATACATCCCTTGCTACAGAGCCAGTTCCGGTCACTGATTACCGGCGAAGTGGCCATTTCGCGACCGGCTCCATGGTCCTACGGTGTTGATTGTCCGCACCGACGGGTGAGGCATGACGAAAGGATCTTCGATGGTCGCCACTCCAAACCGAATGGCCGTCGCTGAGGAAGAGTTTCCCGTGCGGCTCCCGGCTCAGCTCGTCCAGGACTTCCACGGCGCCTTCGGCGAGCATCATGCCCGTGCCGTCCACACCAAGGGGCTCATCCTGCAGGGGACCTACACCCCGAGCGTCGAGGCGAGGGAGTTGTGCCGCGCCCAGCTCTTCCTGGAGTCCTCGGTGCCGGTGGTCGTCCGCTTCTCGGACTTCACTGGGCTCCCGAACATCCCGGACCCCGAGGTCAACGCCAATCCTCGGGGTTTCGCGATCCGGTTCCTCATGTCCGACGGCTCGAACACCGACATTGTCAACCACAGCTTCAACGGATTCCCGGTTTCGACGTCCAGCGAGTTCAGCGCGTTGTTGCAGGCGATCGCTCGCAGCGGCGGGGAGCCGACCCCCGGTTCCGAACTGGAGAAGTTCCTTGGCAGCCATCCTGTGGCGAAGACGTTCCTGACCACCCAGACCCAGCTGCCGCGAAGCTGGGCCACTACCAGCTTCTACTCCGTCAACGCCGTGCAGTTCACCGACGCCCAGGGCCGGAACCGTTTTGTCCGATACCAGTTCATGCCCGAGGCCGGCGAGCACAGCCTCGCCACGGGCGAGGAGGCGACGAAGTCTGCTGACTACCTGTCGGAGGAACTCACCGCTCGGGTCGCCGCCAACCCGGTGCGGTTCACCTGGTACGCCCAGATCGCCGAGGACTCTGACGTCATCGACGATCCCGCCACGCCCTGGCCGGACGACCGGCAACGCGTCCCGCTCGGTCACATCGTGATCGACCAGGTCGGGCCGAACAGCCCGGAGGCGGACCGGTCGCTGGCGTTCATGCCCGGGAACCTGCCATCAGGCATCGGGTTCGCCGACCCCATGCTCACCATCCGGAACGCCAGCTATCCGCACTCGTTCCAGGAACGCAACAGCTGACCGCACCGCCCTCATCCTCGGGCCGTTCGGTCACGCGATTCGAGCACACGTGGCTGGGCGTTCGGCCCGGGCGGTTCGGTGTTCCGGCTGCGCAAGCAGCGGGGAGAGATGACGGTTTGCTGGCGCGCCTTGCATTCCGATCACTCCCATCCCATCCCGCGCTTTATCGAGCAGGCGGGGTCGGAAGCACCCGCACGTCGCTGATGGTCAGGGTTGGCCTGTCTGGGTGGGGTACCGGCAGTAGGCGGTTCGTTCGGCGCGGGACTGGTGTTGGGTGCGCAGGACAGTGAGTCCTCGATGTCGTTGACCTCAGTTGCGGTGGTCGCGGCAGTCGCCCTGTTCGCCCCCCTCGCCATCGCTTTGTCGGGTCTCAAGTTTCCGGCGATCGCGCTCGAGATCCTTCTCGGTATCGTTGTTGGACCGCAGGTGCTCGGCTGGGCCAAGGCGGACGAGCCGGTGGCGCTACTAGCGTTGATTGGGCTCGCTTTCCTGCTGCTGCTGTCGGGCCTGGAAATCGACTTCGACCGGCTTCGCGGCCCCGTGCTCCGCTTGACCGGGATCGGCTTCGTGGTGTCCTTCGCTCTCGCCCTGGTCGTCGGCTACGGGCTCCGGGCGGAGGACCTGGTTCGCTCGCCGCTTCTTATCGCCATCATTCTGTCGGCTACCGCCCTGGGGGTGATCCTGCCGATCCTCAAGGACGCCGGCGAGACCGCTACCCCCTTCGGGCAGGTCGTCGTGGCGGCCGCCGCCATCGCGGAGATCGTCCCGATCGTGCTCCTGTCGCTGTTCTTCACCGGGGAGGCCGGAGCGATCGGCGCCAAGGTGGCCCTCCTGATCGCCTTCTTCGTCTTCGTCGCTGCCGTCGCTAGCGCGATCCTCGGGCTGGAACACTCGAAGCGGATCTCGGCCGCGCTGGTCAAGCTGCAGGACACGACCGCGGAGATCCGGGTGCGGGGCGCCTTTCTGCTGCTCGTCGTTTTTGCGGTGCTCGCCACCCGGTTCGGCCTCGAGGCCATCCTTGGGGCCTACCTGGCTGGCGCCACGCTTAAGCTCGTCGACCGCGACGAGATGGGCACCCACACCCTGTTCCGCACGAAGCTGCAAGCGGTCGGCTTCGGGGTGTTCATCCCGTTCTTCTTCGTCTCCACGGGCATCCAGCTCGACGTAAGAAGTCTCGTCCATAGCGGATCCACGCTCGGGCATGTCGCCATCTTCCTCGCTGCCATGCTCGCCGTGCGCGGCATCCCAGCCGTGTTGTACCGTTCGCTCGCGCCGCGTCGAGGCCAGCTCGTCGGCGCCGGACTCCTACAGGCCACGTCCCTAAGCCTGCCCGTGGTCGCCGGCAAGATCGGCGTCACCCTCGGCCTCATCCGCCCACAAAACTATGTGGCACTGGTGGCGGCAGGTCTCCTCTCGGTGCTCGTGTTCCCGCTCGTGGCCCTCATGTTCCTGCGCGGACCGCCCGAGCCTTCGGCCGCCGTCCGCCCCGACCCGTAGACGTCGGGGTCGCCAATGAGGCGTTCGACCTCACCCCGCCCTTGCGTTGTAGCGCTGAGCCAAACTGTGGTGCAGGTGCACCCCGCACGCCTCGACTCGGACTGCTCGCAGACACGCCAGACCGTTCGCCGGGCGTGAGCGGCAGGCCGACCCATCGAACTCCCGACGAACCGCCCCCCAAACTGCGCCCATCCCCGGCCCGCGGGTGCCATCGCCTACACCGGGTTGGGGACCGTTACCCAAAATGTCACGTCAAGTGGTGAACACCCACAGCGCGCACCCGCACAACCAATCTGCGCCTCCGCTCGTCCGACGCCGCTGCAACCCACGCCGTTCCCGCTTGCTACAGCGAGCGCGCCCGATCTACTCATCCGCGCACCCGATGTCCGATCAGTCCGGCAGCTCTCTTCGCGCCAAATCGACGGTTACGGCCGGTGGTGGCTGGCAGGGCATCGCCACCCTGCGTGGTTGCCTGTTACTAGGTCCCGAATACACCCTTCACTGCGGACGCTCAGGCACAGCGCCCGAGTTCTGCCCACGCCCCGCCGATGACGATTGGGCGTGGACCTCGGTTACGAGTCCCCCCTCCGACACCCCTTCTGACCAGGACTTTTTCCCGACTTAGGGGGCGGGCGCTCACCAGTTTCCGGGTTCTATCTCTGGTTTATATCTGGGATTCCTGGGATCCGTCCTGCTGGACCTTCGGAACCCGGCGCAGAACGGCCCCGATCTTCTCGGAGGTCAGGCGGGTTCTGACGGGGGGAGGTGTGGCTGTAGGTGGCGTCCATCCGGTTGCTGGGATCCCCGTTGGAGTGCCCGAACCGGTACCCGGCCGTTGGTCAGGTCTACCCCCTGGGCGTCCATGATCGAGCGGTTCATCGAGCGCAGGTCGTGCAGACCCAGGTACTGACCGTTCGTCTTCTTCTGGGCCAGTCCCGCCCGCTTGAGGGCCGGTATCCAGACGTTGGTGCGCCAGGAGGAGTAGCTCAGCGGTTCCCGCGCTTGTTGACGAACAGGAAGGCGTCGGTGTCGGATGCGGTCACTCCCCGGCGGGCCAGGTGGGCGGCGATCTCGGTCGCCAGCTCGCGGTCCACAATGTTGCGCTCTCCGCCTTGGTCTTGGTCTTGTCTTCAGGGTGCGCTGGCGGGTCAGGACTTGGTTGATCTTGATCTCGCCGTGGAGCAGGTTCTCCACCGGCCCGACGATCAATCCAGCCGCCTCCTGATACCGCATGCCGAAGACACACCGAGCCACACCATCAGTCCGCAGGACGGCCCCAATTCGTGAACCAGGCGGATCAGGTCGTCGTTGCTGATTGTCGGTTCCTCGCCCACACGCGCCTCGTCAACCAACTCTTCAAGGCCATCCTGCCCGATCCTGAGGCGAACGAGTTCGGTCCGACTAGAGCAGTGCTGGTGTACTTGGCCGAAGCCATCGCCTCGCTGAACCCGCCAGTCGATGTGTCGCATGTCTTGGCGAAGGTGGAACAGCTCCTCGACGAGTCCGTGGCGGCGAATGCTTACGTGATCCACGCTCCACCAGGTGCTGATGGCGAGACCCTAACTGACCATAGGATCGACTTGAACGAGATCGACTGGGAGGCCGTCACTCGCCGCTTCTCCACCGGCAAGAAGCGAACCGAAGCCGAGAAGCTCCGCGCCGCCGTGGCGGCAAAGGTAACAACGCTCGCCAAGTTGAATCCAACGAGAGAGGAATGGGTTGAGCGGTTTCGTGAACTGATCGATGAGTACAACGCGGGCAGCGTCAACGTTGAAGAGTTCTTTAGACGGCTGGTCGAGTTCACCCAGGCCCTCAACCAGGAAGAGCGACGTTCCCTGGCCGAGAACCTCGACGAGGAACAACTCGCCATCTACGACTTGCTCATGCGACCTGCTCCTCCGTTGACCGACGCCGACCGCAACCAGGTCAAGAAGGTGGCCGAGTCCCTACTCGACGTGTTGAAGAGAGAGAAGCTCGTTCTAGACTGGCGCAAGGAGCAGCACCCGAGCTGCAGTACGCCTGGCCGTTGAGATGAAGCTCGACGAACTTCCTGAGAAGTATGACGCAGAACTCTTCCGGGAGAAGTGCCACGCCGTCTATTTGCATGTATTTGATAGTTACTGGGACAACGGTCGCAGTGTCTACGACGCCGTCGCCTGACAATGGGTCGGCAACGACCAAGATCGTAACGACACGATTGACATCTCTCCAGTCCCCCTCGATCGCAACTTCCTCAATTGTCACTTAGTCGGATGGACCACAATGACGCCCTGTCGCCCATACGTCTCGATAACCTCGAGTTTCGAATACATCCTCGTATTCGACTGGATGAGCGAAGGGACCGTCGAAGACTTTCTCGGGCGCGACGAGCGAGCGGGCGCGACGTTTCAGGATCGCGTGAACGGCGCTGCCACCACGGTCATCGTGACGGGCCCAGGCGAACCCGCGGCAGATGGGTGAGCGAGCCGGAACCAAACTCTTCGACGCATATCGCCGCACTCGCCAGGGCCAGCGGATTGCCATCATCAACGCCGAGCAGTTTGAGAGGCTAGACCGGCTAAGAGCGCAGGTATTTTCTACCAGCTTCCAATCGGGAAGCAGCCGAAGTAGGAAGTCTTCTTCCCTCGAAAGGAAACCCACCATGACCCTCACTCCTACGCGCCTGTCCATCCTCGGACTCGGGCTGGCCCTGACCGGCCTGCTCGCCGCCTGCGGTACCGCCGCCTCTGCGTCGTCGTCGTCATCTGGTTCAGGATCATCTGGCATTGCTGCTTCTCAGCAGAGTCCCACGGGGGGTGAGAAGACCTTCTGCATCCAGCTCCAGTCGATGGAGATCGATGAGGCCACGATGATCAACAGTTTGATCAACAACGGTTCCAGTTCCGTTTCGCAAAGCGATCTGTACCAAGACGGCCTGCATCTAGGTCAGGCGGCGCAGGACACCCCGTGGGTGTCCGACGCGCAGACCGCAGGCCAGGAACTGGAGAGCGGCCAGCTTTCGCAGGACGTGAAGGCCGACCAGATGCTTGACGGAGACTGTGCGTCAGCCGGTTACCCGGTTCAGGATGAGGCAATCCCGGTCATGCAACAAGCCTTGGCTGACGGTGATTCGTAGTGGATCTCAGCGACTAGGCCGATGACCGACGTCTGGTTCATCCTGGGCCTGGCCCTCACATCGGGACATCCTGCTGCTACAAGTATGTGACGGGTAGGCATAGCGTGACCGCCGCCTTCTTCCTGCCAGCCCTACCACAGTGCTGGTGGAAGGCTTGGCGCAAGTGGAGGCATTACAACCAGAACAAGACCCATAGGTCAACGGGATGCTGGGTCTGCAAACAGATCCGCCAAAGTCCGTAACAGATCTCCCGCCATCGAGGGGGCGGGGAGCAAGAAGGGCACCGAGACTCCTCTCCGGTGCCCTTCTTCGCGTCCGGTCCTCTCCGACGGTTTACCTCTGATTACGTTTGCGTCGGTTGTCATCCGGGATGGCAATACCGAGGTAGCACCAGGTCCTGATTCGACTGCCTGCCCTGACTGCTGCCCCTTCCCCTGAACCGGACAATAACCGGTGCCCTGGCGGTACGCGGAAAAATCGGCAGGTCAGATAATCCCTACGGTGGTCACATCTGCGCTCACGGCGCGCAGAAGTAACTCGGTTTTCCCCGGCGCTATCATTTTTCCGGTCATACCAGCGATGCGAAGGAGGCAAACATGCCTACCTATGTGGCCCTTTGCAACCTGACCCAACAGGGGGTACAGAACGCCAAGGAGGTTCCTCAGCGCCGGGAAGCGGCCAGAGCCACCGCCAAAGAGTTGGGCATCACCCTCCGAGAAGGCCTGATGACGATGGGGCAGTACGACGTGGTCCTGATTTTGGATGCGCCAGATGACGAAGCCATGGCGAAGTTTGCGCTCCGGGTGGGCATGCGGGGCAGCCTGAGGACTCAGACCCTGCGGGCTTTCACCGATGCCGAGGTCGACGCCCTGATGGCATCCCTCTGAGCTTCGTACAGGCCGACCATCTAGCTCGGTCACTACGGCCAAGCTCAGCAAGAATAGACCGAAGACCAGCAGACCGGGTTCCGCGACTTCCACGGGCGTCCCGCTGAGTCTCGCTGGACACCCTGCCCAACCGGTCACCCCTCCTAGCGCCGCCTTTCATCAGAATGAAGGCACCAACCGCTAGTACGACCGGCAGTACCGAAATGACCAGTCGCCTGACCCGAACCGCACCTGGAAATGTTCGTGGCGGCATCGTCTGCCCCCCCGCGTTCTCCTTCGACATGGGAACACTACGAATCGGGGTCTCAGAACAATCGTCAGCATCGTGGCTAACCTGGCGGGATGAGTAACGCTTCCGCTGGGGCTGGCTGGTGGCTTGCATCTGACGGCAAGTGGTATCCGCCCCGGTGGGAGTACCAGTGGTTCTCCATCGTGGCGGGGCCGAAGGCGGGGTTCCGGGGTCCCGATCTGAACGGTGCGTTGCAGGAAACTGTGGAGACAGCCGCCAAGCTCGGGCAAGAGGGGTGGGAGATGGTCAACTTCACGATGCAGTGGGTCGCCAACGAATCAGGTTCTGTCCGCGGCACCACGAATTTGCCTCACTGGACTGTCGTGTGTTTCATGAAACGACCCCGCTTGCCGTAGCCGTCTAGCAGCACGACTTTGGAGGTTGCGACCGACTCACTGCCGCTGCGCCGGTTGCTGGAGGAGGCCGAAGGTCGGGGGGCGACCTCGGGGACGGATCTATGCGGCTCACCCCAGGTATCAAACCGATGCGCGTTGTGGATGCTGACTTGCGGCGCGCCACGTTCGCTTGGCTCGGTCATCTCTTGCCCCAGTCCGAGTTCCGCCCCGATTCACCGAGCGGCTACATCGCCAGTGTCGGGCATCGGGCACAAGCTTCCGCTCGATACGCCGGTCGCCGCCACAATCCGAGAGCAAGAAGTCAACCTGGTGCGGCGAGCGCGCTGCGGATCTCCTCCGCGGCTCGGTCAGCCTCACTTCGGATTCGCTCAACCAACTCGTCAGCAGCGTTGAGGACGTGATACATCGTCTGGGGGCCCGTGACGAGAACTCCTCCACGTCAGTGATGCCGCCCAGGTTGTGCGAAGTCACGGAACCGTCCTGCTGGATGGTTATGCCTTGGAGCATGAACACGGCGGGGGAGTCGCGCCAACGGCGATCGACGCAGATCTGTGTGGCCCTCATCGCCGTCCTTGGTGATGGTGTCGAACTGCTCAGACTCCACCAGAGGAACTTCGATGGTCCAGGTTCCGGCTGGGGTGCTGGCTTTGATCCTGACGGTCTGTGGGGTGGTCACGGGTCATTTTGACACTCACAGATCTGCGTCGCCTTTTCCGGCCGGGCAGCGGTCGTGACAGCCCAAGCCAACTCCGCCGTCAGCTTGTCCGAGTGTGTGGTCAGGCAGAAAATGACACTACACAGAACTCGTTGCCTTCCGGGTCAGCCATCACGTACCAACTACCCCCCGGCATCTCGTTCGCCTCAGACACACGAGCGCCACCGTGACGGCAGACCTCTTCGACCGCAGTGTCGAGGTCGTCAGCGATCAGGTCCAAGTGCATGCGGTTCTTTCCTGATCTCGGTTCATCAACCTGCTGAAAGCACATGACAGCATCTGCGAAGGGGTCGCCACCCTCTGGCACCAAGTTCCTGAACTTGCCAGCATTGCCGCTTGCATCGAGGGCCACCGTGAGTCCGAGCAGCCACGACCAGAACGTCGTCGTCACGTCGATGTCGTTGCAGTCCAGAGTCGTCTTCCAGATCCTCAGGTTCATGGTCGGTCCCTTCCATCGTGCCCGTATTGGCTCTCCACCTCTGGTGGACACTGGAGGAGGTTACTCAGGCGGTCGGCGATTTCTCCTGGACTGAGCAGGGCCACTTTTCCGAGCGTCACGTGGCGCTGGTGACCGGGGGGGGTGCCGTGGCTATCCCTCCTACCGATCCCGGCGACTCGGGCCTCTATGGCTACGACCGCGCACCACCCGGCTCTGAACCGACTCCCCTGCTATCACTGATACCCCGTCGCCCCTCAACTGCGGGACCAACCATACTGGCCTGACCCTCATTGGGGGGTATCGGAGCGGTGCCAAGACTCCCTCACATCAAAATACGAACACCCCGGCCACTAGGTGGTCCGGGGTGTTCGACAAGATCAGACTGAGGGCGGCTGCGTGACTCGGGATTGGTTACGAGCAGGTGACGTTGACGTTCTCCACGTTGGCGGTCGGGGTCCCGGCAGCGTTGGTGGTCTGGTGGAAGTTGGCGTGGATGTCCAGGCTCCCAGCCGCTCCAATGCCGTGGAAGGTCAGGGTGTCACCGAACTCGGTCTGGGCCTTGGCGTTGTTACCCCCGCCGTCCCAGGTGGTCAGTTTTCCGGCGTAGAGGGCCGGTCCACCGTTCTCGGAGAAGGTGGCCTGGCCGGTCAGGGTCTCGCCACCCCAGCCCCCGTTCTTGTTGGTGGTGAAGTGGGTGACGTAGTTGCCCGAGGTGATGGTCAGGGCGGCGTCACCGTTCGGGAACGGACAGTTGGCGGGCAGCCCACCCTGGTTCGGCCCCAGGTCGAGGACCATGCCGGTGGGATCGGAGTGGCTGGCGGCAGCGAAGGCCCCACTCGAGGGAATCCCGACCGCCGCGCCCACGGCCACGGCGGCAAAAATCATCTTACGTAACATGTGCAGTTGTGCCCCTTCTGGTTTTTCGCACCAATTTTGGTGCTGAGCGAGAGAAAAATGATAGTTGATCGGGTGGACTTGTCCAGTCGGCGGGGACGCCATCGACAGCCACTGCGTCATCCTGGTATCAAGGCAACGCGGGTCTCCTGCCGACGACGCCCAGCGAGTGAACCCCAGGAGGGTTGACGCCAGTCGAAATCTGGGTCACTGTGTCTGTCGCGGCAGTTCGTCGCCCGTCGCCGCGTCTCACACCGAGAGGGCGAGTCAGGGGAGAAACGATGATCGCTCAAGTCGTTACCGGCAAGCAAGCCCCCGGTCCGACACCCGACGAGACGCGCAAGTGGGTCGAGAACGCTCTGTCAGAAGCGAAAACGCACCAAGGGGTCGAAGGGAGTATCTCGTTAACGGACCCGGCCACCGGGGAGTTGATGAACATAACCCTCTTTCGGGACCAAGCCGCACTGGATGACTACCAGGCGTGGTCGAAGGCGAAGATCGCCGAGGCCGGAGAAGTTGGCATGGACGTAGTGGCGAGCCGGGTGTATTCCGAGGTCATAGCCGCTCTCTAGTTTCGGCGCCTCCCTGCTGCGGAACATTCCGCAGCATCGCCTCGACCCCCAGATCGGCCTGCCCGGACGGGAAGGTGGAGAAGAGTCGCCGCAGTCACACGTCGTTCAAGAGGGTAGGCGTACCCTGCCGAATGAAGACTCCAGCAGTAGCCGATGACAAGACTGCGGTCGTCCAGGTCGACCTTCGCCCACGCTCCTTGGCTCAAGACGCAGGGAGGCGGCGGTGGGGCCGCCACGATCAGCAGGCGATCGCTGCGGCTCGCGCCAAGGCTGGTGTCGCCGAAGAGCGCCTCGAGCAAACGATCGCGGCCGAACACACCGTGCGTGAACGGCTCGACGCGCTCTCGCAGTATCAACAGCAGCGTCAGCAGGCCCTCGCAGCCGCCGGCCCCGAGCATCACGAACTGGTGACCAGCCTGGCTCAGCTCGACGGCGCCCTCGACCTCACCCGCCCGTATCGGATCCACGCTCTCGTCGATGAGCCACCGGCGCACCTCGTTGAGCGGCTGGGGTCGTCGCCGGCGTCATCCGCCGGCCAAGCCGCGTGGTGCCACCACGCCCTCGCCGTGGAGGCTGTGCTCGATCGCAACGACGGAGTCCTACCGCCGTCGACCCAGAGCCAAAGAAACGTTCGCGCCCGTCAGGACGTCGCCCTCGCCGACCGGTGCCTCGACACGGCCAGCGAGACGTTCGATCCGACCGAGTGGGCCGAACTCGCACAACAGGCCGCCGTCCTCCGAGACCAGCTGCACCGCAACGTCAGGGGCCAGGCAGCGATCAACCAACGGATCGCTCAAACCCAAGAAGCGCAGCGTCATCCCAGGATGGACAACGTCGCCGCTCCGCGGGGGTTAGAACTGAGCCTGTAGCTGGACGGGAACAGGAGATCCGAACTGGGAGCAGTCCTAGGGTCCCCCCATCACGCGGCGTAGGACTCGACCGGCAGAGGCCAGCGACCGGACGTCCTGCTCACTTGACGGTAGGTGTCGGGCCGACAGCGATGTTCTGCGCGCACGATATGGCGCAAGTGCCGGCTGGGACCTCCACAGCGGGGCGAGCGCCGCACTGATGTCATGAAGAAGCGTTGCGTCGCTTTTGCGTGACCGGGTCCGATGGTGCGGGCTGGGGCGCCAAGCTGGTGAGGGTTTGCTTTGTGGCCAGGTCTGTCGGGAACCGCCAGGGTTCCTCCCGTCGACGGGAACTGGGTGCGCGGGGCACACTCTCGGTCTCCAAACCAACCGATGTCGGCTGCCCGCGCGCTGTCGAGATTGACGATTGTGTGGTCGTGGAGGGTGAGACGGTCGCGGTCTGGCGCCATGGCGGGCACGCCCCCTGCGCAACTGCGAGGGACGTCTTCAGCTAACCTTTCGCTGTTAACGTAAGGGGAGCTCTGTCAGCCTGAAGGGAATCTGGTGAGGGGCGGGATCGTGGTGCAACGGCTGGGGGCGAGTTCGGCGACACTTGGCACTCGTGCCTCAAGGTTGTCGACTCCGAACGCCGCTCAACTTGTCGGGCGAACCCTCTGCCGAAACTTTTGAACATTCCGCCCTACCAGCGACTCTATAAGTGCGTCATCAAGTAAGCGAGGCGACTGCGGCCGTGGAGAGCACATCGGTGGAGGTGAGGGAATGGCTGCAGCGGCCGACGCTGCGGGGAAACGCGTTCGAAGACGTGTTCCGGAGCGAGTTCCCTCGGCTGGCTGGCTATTGCGCCGGCCTCGTGGGCGACCGAGACTTAGGAGGAGAGTTGGCCCAAGAAGCGTTGGCGAGAACCTGGGGGCGGTGGACCAGCGTCCGAGACCATCGTGCCTACGCCTACCTGATTGCCACGAACCTGGTTCGAAAGACTTGGGCCGAGCGGGCCAAAGTCCGGCCGATCGACCCCACCATGACCGCAACCGGGATCAGCGACATCGGGTATGAGGCCTGCGACATAAGGGACGTCGTGAACCGACTACCGGAGAAGCTGAGGGTCCCTACGCTCCTGTACTACTACGCGGACCTGCCCATGGAAGAGGTAGCCCGGCTGCTGCACAGGCCGGCGGGAACCATTCGGCAGCGACTGCACTTGGCGCGCCGTCTGTTGGCGACCGGCCTGGAAGACGGCTGACATGGACGATGAACTCTTCGGTTCTCCTGAGCCGATCTACTTCCCCGACGAAGAGGCCCGGCTGGCAGCCACCGCCAAACGTGTGAAGCGGCTGCGCCGCCGCAAAGCGGGCATCGCGCTCGCAGCAGTGGCGATCGTGGCCACCGTCCTTCCCTTCGCGGTGTCCGCCGGAGCACCAAGCGGGCACCGCGTCAACGTGGTCGGCAGCCCGACCACAGTCCCGCCCACCACCGCGTCTTCGGTCGTCGTGCCGTCGATGACCGCGCCGACCGTCGCGACCACAACAGGGTCCACTGTCGTGGTCCCTAACACCTCTTCTGCGACCTCGACAACGGTTCCGATCGCGTCGGCGACCACAAACCCGGCGCCCGAGACGACAGTCCCCGCCGCGGCTGCTACGACCACCACGCAGCCTCCCAACACCCTCACCGGCACCGTAACCGGCCCGAACGGCCAGCCAATCGCCGGTGCCTACGTGATCGGCCTGGACAACCTGCAGTACGTGACCACTGACCAATCTGGCCACTACACCATGACGTGCGCCAAGCAGCCCCTCATGGCCAGCACATGGATCCCCTGGCTGGACAACGCCTCCCAACCCGGGCTGGCGCAACCCCAACCGGCCGAAGGGTACCTCGGCAAATCGGTATGGACCACCAATGGCCAGCCGCCCCCCGCAGGGCCGGCCTACACCTTCTCTGGCAAAGCCGGTACCGCCAACACGGCCACCATTCCGACCTGCGGATCGACCCCGGTGGATTTCCAGCTGCCCGAAAGTGGCAGCATCTATCTAACCTCCACCACCGTCTCCACACCCACCACTACCGTCCCCATGATCCCCCCCGACGTGCCAGGCGACGTCATGCAAACCTGGATCATGCCCGGGCTGGCCGGCCACCAACTCAGCACTCCCTACTTCTCTCGATGGACCCCAGGCCTGTGGTTCGGGCTTTTGCCGCCTGGCACGGCAACCATCCGCGCCAGCTTCCTAACCTGCAGCGGACCCGGAGTCAGTGGCAGCCCGGACGCCTGGACGGTACAAGTGCACTCTGGCCAAACCACCCACGTGAGCTGCCAGGCCCAATACGAACCGCCGCGCCCACCATCGCCGACAACTACCACTGGCCCATGATTCAGCAGACCGCACCCGATCCGTCGTCATCCGCCGCACAGACGGACGACGCCGGATCAATCCTTGGCGTCCCCACACGGGTAGATGGCCCGTCGGCGTCCCAGCGAGTGCAATTGTCGTTCGCCAGCGTGCCGTCGATCTTCAGATTGCTCAGCCTTCCGTCATTGGAGACAACCCGCTCAGATGGGAAATTTTCGGCGTGCTGCTGACCCCCTTGTCCTGGCCGCCTCTGCTTTCATGGAACCTTTCACCGGGGTGAGGAGTAATACAGCTGTGGGCCACAAGAGGGGCAGGAAGACAGAGGCATTGACGCGGTCCGCCGTGGTGGTAGGGATCTCAGGTCTGTGCCTGATAGGGACCTTGACCGGGTGCGGCGGCTCCTCGAAGAAGACGACTCCCACTACCGCCGCGCCGACAGCCTCCAGGGCAACGGTCCGGACAAGCACCACCATCGGCGGCTCGGCATCAGTGTCACCGTCGACCTCGGTGGCACCATCAGCTACCAGCCCGGCGCCTGGATCGTCGACAACGACGGTATTACCAGCTTCAGGATCCGTGCAGAACCTGGTGGCCAGTGCGGCTGTGCGCGAGGAGTTACTGACAACCTTCACCACCTTCCGCGCCGACGCGGCGAACACTCCCGGCGATGCCGCTATCCCACCTTCGGCTGTGGGCGGAATCTCACCGGGAAGTCTGTTTTACGCTTTCGACCCCTCGTCGAGCACCTACTGGGCGAGGGCCAGTTTCTACCCCACCGTCGCGGCGAGCCACACGTCTGCGTCTGTCGGCTTCCAGGATGGCGGGGCCGACCCCGTCTTCACGCGACCGTCCGGCAGTTCATGGGTGGTCAAGTCTGTCGGTCCGTGCTATAGCGGGCTCCCTGTCCGCGTGGCCGAGACATGGGGACTTCAGATCCCCACCGCCTGCTCAGGAACCACTCCAGCAGCTCCTACTTCCATGCCGCCGACAACGGTTGCACCGGTCGATACCGGGATCGTGGTTTACGGAGACTGCAAGACTCCGAGCGTAGAACCGAGCGAGATTGTCGTGACGTGTGCCGACTATGGGTGGATACTCGAGGGGCTGCACTGGTCGAGCTGGACAGCCAGCCAGGCAGGGGCAATCGGAACCTTCGTCTATAACGACTGCAAACCTAACTGCGCCGAGGGGCGCCACCGTGATGTCCCCGGCACCCAGGTCACCCTGACCGCCCCTGTTCGTGGCGCCAGCGGTGAGCTCGTGTGGTCCCGGCTGCAGCAGAATCCCGAACCGCCCGGGTACAACTCGGGACCACTTCATGGCGCTCCTGCCCCCTTGCCCATCGGACCCATCTAAGAGGTGGACTTCACAGCGATCAGAATGATCCATCTTGTGCCCGGACGAGCCTGGTCTTGTCTGGCCCGCCGATGCCGAATCAGCGATCTGCGTCACACGGGCAAGCTGCGGTCGGCCGCGGGAAGCGATGCAGATTGTTCGATGCTGATTAGGACCGGTGGGATCGAACGGTGACGTCGGGCAGTTCTTCGTAGGCGGAGCTGTCGGCGGTCACCACTTCCCGCTGAGTGGCAGTGGCGGTGGCAGCGATGATCAGGTCGCGGGCTCCTCGGGGGCGCCCTTGCCGACGTACGGCGACCAGCAGCTCGGCGTGGGCTGCCGCGATGGTCGTGTCGTATTCGACGATCGGAATCGAGACCCTGACATCGTCGACGAACTGCTGGCGGTCGACTCGGTGGGCCGTATCGGCAAGCAGTACCCCGACGAGCAGCTCGGCAACCGTGATTGCCGCGATGGCTACCTCGTCGTCGTCGGCGATCAGGTCGTCGAGGGACACCTTCGCGTGGTCGGCGTCGACCAAGAAGGTTGTGTCCAGCAGGAGGCGGCTCAACTGCGAGTCTCAATCTCCAGGAGTTTCCGCAGTGACTCGATGTCGCGCCCGAACCCGGGATCGGGGCGACGGCGGCGGAGCAAGAGTTTGACGTCGGCGCCGCGGCCGGTGCTGACCGGATCGAGTTGGGCAACGACCCTTCCTCTGCGGACAATCGTGTAGTGCTCGCCTCGGTGCTCTACGGCATCGAGGATGTCGGAGAAGTTCCTGGCTGCGTCGGTGGCACTAATCTCTGGCACTGAATCAGATTATCAGATAGGACGAAATCTTGACGAACGCGCATCCGATTATCCCCTTCATTGGGTACGGAGCGCGAATTCGTTCGGGGCCGCACCCATTTCCCCTCTGCTGGCCAACATCGCCCTTCATAGGGTTCGAGCTCCACCCCGAGAAGACCAAGATCGTCTACTGCAAAGACGGCCACTGCCGCGGAGAGTCCGAGCACACGAGCTTCGACTTCCTCGGCTACAGCTTCCGGGCTCGCCGGGCCCAAAGCCGCCGAGGACGCTTCGTCGGGTTCTTGCCGGCCATCAGCACCAAAGCGAGAAAAGCGGTCGGCCGGAAGATCAGGGGTTGGCATCTGAGTCGTCGCACCGGGAGCACCCTGTCCGACCTCGCCAGGGCCATCAACGCCCAGGTTAGAGGCTGGATCAACTATTACGGAGCCTTCTACCGCTCCGAGTTGTACTCCCTCGCAATGCGCATCAACGAACACCTCGTTCGCTGGGCCATGCAAAAGTTCAAGCGGCTGCGAGGCCAACCAACCAGGGCATGGGCCTGGCTCGATGCTGTCCGGCAGCATCACCCAGGACTGCTCGCCCACTGGCACATGCTTCCACGCACCACCAGCCGACCTGTGGTCGCCGGATGAAGCGAGAGCTTCACGTCCGGTCCTGCGAGAGCGGGAGGGGGAAGTTCCCTCCCGCCACTCACCAGAACCGCACGCCCGGTTCGATAGGGGGCCGCTGGCCAGACGCTCCCACGGCGAGACGGACGACGCACCTGCCGGGGGGAAACCGCCAGGAATGAGGCCGCCCGACCTACCGGAACGAGCAACCAGCGGCCTACTCACTGGTGGGTCTGGACGTCGAGGCTGCGCGTTTAGGGGCAGGGGATCCGGACCTGGGGCGCTCGACTCAGTGGCTGACGGAAGTCCGGGTGGGTGGGAGGTCTTTTGGGGTTAGCGAGCGAAGATGAGTGTGTTGGGGGAGGCCGTCGGTCGGAACGAGACGTCATCGAAGCCGGTCTTTTTGAGCCAGGTCTGATAGTCGGAGCGACGCCATGTTCCGCCCAGTTTGGTCTTGAGGAGCATGTCGGCGGTGAAGATTAAGGCGAAGGGCGGCCCGCTGCGATCGTCTTTGACTACGAAGTCGCTGATGACCAGTGTGGCTCCGGGCTTGAGAGCGTCGCGGAACTTGGCGAAGACCGCGATGTTGTCCTCTGGTCCCTCCTGATGAGCGATACCGGAGTAGATTCCGAAGTCGTAGGCGGCTTCGCCGAAGTCGATGGTGTGGAAGTCGCCGTCGATGCAGCTGAAGCGGTCAGCGGTGCCGCGCCGGGTCATGAGCCGGCTGGCGATGGCGTTGACGGGGGCCCAATCTAGTTGTGTCGAGCGAGCGGCCGGGTTGAGCGCGAGCCAGGTGGCCGAGTAGATGCCTGAGCCCCCGCCGACGTCCAGGATCGAGATCTCTCCAGCGTCGGCCAGGTGCAGCCTCTCCGCCGCAATCATGGCGACCGGAGCGGCGAATGGAGCCCCAACGACACTGCTCGGCCCGAACGTGCTCGGATACTCCGACCAGGTAACTGAAGAAGTCATACGAAACGGAGAGTTGCCTTGGGATGCCGGCCGGCGACCGCTCGGGACCGCCCGTTTGGGGTGGGACGCCTCGCGATGTCCCCAAACATCTGGCCGGGATGCTCGTCGACAACTGTCCCCACACGCCTGGGGGCGCTCACGAATCCGGTCTCCCCGGACCGGCGGGCCCGAGGAGGGCAAGCGGACCGGCGACGGGTCACAACCGTAGCGCCTCCTGCCGCTCGGGGGGGATGCGGCGGGGTGCTCTACCATCCAACCTGACCCGGCGTGGCATCCGTGTCACAGGACGATGAACAAGCGAGGAATACCGCCGAGCGGATGAGGAGGAGCGTCCGTCCCGGGACGTGCAACTCGATAGGCTCCGCGCCCCTGTCCACAAACACCGGCTCAGTGGGACATCTCGCCGCCTCGGAGCGGGGTCGAGGGCCGCCCCGAGGGCCTCCGGGTTGAGACATTGGGCCTGGGGCTCAGCTCCTGGAAGGCTGGGCCGAATGACGACCGATTCGCATGTCAGGCTTGTCCGGGTAGGTGAGCTGAGCCAGCGTGCTCCCTACGCCGATGCCGCGGTGGCCGAGGGACCGTCGCGTTGGGTGTTCACCGCCGGTGCCTGCGCCCTCGACGAGCAGGGTGCCGTCGTCGCAGCCGGAGACGCCAGCCAGGCTGAACAGGTGATGGCCAACCTGCGCCGCGGCCGGGGCGCAGCTGACCGACGTCGTGAAGACAACGGTGTACGTGGCGACCGCCCAGCGGCAGGATCAGGTCACGGCCTGGGAGGTTGTCCACCGCCACTTCGAAAACCACGAGGCTCCCAGCACCCTCCTCGGCGTGGCCGTGCTGGGCCATCGGGACCAGCTCGTGGAGGTCGAGGCCGTCGCTGCGCTCCCATGAGGCTCCGGTCCACCCCACCCGTCCGTGGGATCCTTTGGTGGGAGCTTTCGAGTCGACCTGCTGTCCCAGAAGCACGCCGAGGGATCCCCCGAACGACGAGCGCCGGGGCATCCCTGACCGCCGGCTCGGCCGCGCGTTGTGGCGTGGTACCAGCCCTTCGTCCATGGAGTGCCAAACGTCGGATCGTAGATGCGGCTCACGCCGGGGCACCCGCCTGGGCCGCTACTTCCGTCAGGCCGTCGGTAGCCTGCAGCCTTATGCTTATCTGGCTCCAGGGGGGTCCGAGTACCGGCAAGAGTTCGATCGCCGGCAAAATGCTCGCGGCGAGCATGACCGGGGAAGCCTGGTTCCACACCGGCGATGATCATGTCATTGCTCGGGTGCCGCGGCGACTGATCGGCGCGCGGAGTTCTGGAAAGGCGCCTATTGACGGCTGGGACATTCCGGTGGAGGGTCGAAAGGTGCTCGGCCGACCTCGGGCCGGCCCGGTGGCGATGCGGATCCTTGACGGTATGTACCAGGCTGCAGCAGCGATGGCTAGCGCTGGCGTGCACGTCATCCTTGACGACGTCGTGTGGGAGCGTCCGGTAGCTGAGCTGGCGCGCCGGGCCATGCGGGATGTTCCCCACGTCATCGTTGAGGTTGACTGTGATGTCGCAGTCGCCTTAGAACGCGAGGCACAACGTGCCGACCGGTACAGGGGGGCCGTGGCCGCCTACGCCAGCGAGCCGCCACTGGTGGTCGAACCGGATATCAGACTCGATACCACCCGTCGAGCCCCTCACGAGTGCGCCGCTGAGCTCGTCGGACTCGTCCGGCGCCTCCAGCAGAGTCACCGATCCACCGCACCCCGCTCGAGGGTCAGCGCCGTCTACATCCAGCCTGGCGCTTAACAGAAGACGCAAATCGATCCATCCGCAACTGCTATCGGTCCGATCCGGCATCCTCAGCGAGTCTGACCGACGGGTCGACGCTCGCCACCCCACTGCATCTCAAAGACTGAGCGCGCCCCCTAATGTTCAGCCGCCCGTCTGCCATCGAGCGCCCCGAACGCCGGCCCGGAGGCGGTTATTCGGGTGATCGGGCGCTTGCTTGAGGAAGCGCAGCAGAGCGGCATCGGGCTTTCGGGCTAGGCCCGCACCGTCATTTTGAGGCCACGACCGTGCCGATAATCAAGCTGCAGCGGCTGTGCCATGCCGTGGCCAGGGCCGTCCTCGTCGCGGCCTACGAGGTTGCCTGGGCTGTCATTGGTCTCCCACCGGAGCAGGAACAGACCCGGTAGTTCCGTGGTCATCGCTGGGCTGCCGTGGAGATGGCGAGGGGATGGCGTTGTCGATGAGGACGGCGGCGATGGCGGCGGCGGTGGGGAAGGATTCACTGTTGAGGACTCGGGTGCGGGCCGAGGCGCCGTCGAGCAGTAGCGCCAGTTGTTCGCCGAGTTGTTCGGGGTTGGTGGCGCCGGCTTCGCGGGCGGTTTCGGTGAGCCGCGCGGCGATGGCGGTCTTGTAGTCGCGTGCGTACTGGGATGCGGGGTGTTGGGGGTCGTGGAGTTCGACGGCCGCCGCGATGTAGGGGCACAGGGGCGTGGACGCGGGCATGTCGAAGGCGGCGATGAGTCGTTCGCGGGGCGTGAGGTCGGTGCGGTCGAACACTCCGGGCATGACGTCGGGATCGAATCGGCGCAGGTATTCGGCGACGAGTTCGTCCTTGCTGGTGAAGTGCTGGTAGGCCGTGCGCTTGGACACCTGGGCCACCGCACAGAGTTGGTCCATGCCGGTGCGGTTGATGCCCTGATCGCGGAACAGCTGCTGTGACGCGCTGAGGATGCGCTCGCGCGCGCCCCTGCCACGGCGGCGGCCCAGGGGGCCCTTCTCCAACTCCGTCATGTCCCCAGCATAGCCCTGTTGGGTACCTATCGGTGTACATAGCTTGCATTCCCTGCGACCGTCTGATACGTTAAACACACAGATCGGTGTACATAACATCGGCATGGCAACTGAATGGGGTGTTCGTGGGAAAGCTCGATGGCAAGGTAGCGGTGATCACCGGCGGATCCACCGGCATGGCACTGGCCGGCGCCAAGCTGTTCGTCGAGGAAGGAGCTCACGTCTTCATCCAGGCCCGGCGGCAGGAAGCGCTGGACGACGCCGTCAAGCTGATCGGCCGCAACGTCACCGCCGTGCAGGGCGACGCCGCCGAACTGGACGACCTGGACCGCCTGTACGACACCGTCAAGCGGGAAAAGGGCTCGATCGACGTGCTGTGGGCCAGCGCCGGGATGGGCGAACCGGCCGTCCTCGGCGAGATCACCGAGGAACAGTTCCACCGCGCCTTCTGGCTCAACGCGCGCGGCACCCTGTTCACCGTGCAGAAAGCACTGCCGCTGATCAACGACAACGGCTCGATCTTCATGACCGGATCCAACGCCTCACTCGGCGCCTTCCCCGGCTGGAGCCTCTACGCCGGAAGCAAAGCCGTCCAGCAGGCCTGGGCCCGCGTCTGGCTCAACGAACTGCGCGACCGCAAGATCCGGGTCAACGTCCTGACCCCCGGCCAGGTCGCCACCGCCAAACAGGAAGAACTGTTCGACGAGGCCACCAAGGCCGCATTCGAGTCCCTGATCCCCCGCGGAAAGATGGGCCGCCCCGAAGAAATCGCCACCGTCGCCCTGTTCCTCGCCTCCGACGACTCCAGCTACGTCAACGGCCTGGAACTGGTCACCGACGGCGGCACCACCGCCATCTGACCACACACCGGAATACCGCGGGTACCCCCCGCAACAACCCAGTCGCCACAAGGAACTGATCTCGAACGACGCTGGGCCCGACCCGGCACGAACGAGACACAGCAAAACCTCGAGAACAGGAAGAGAGCACACCTCATGGGCAACATCACCATCATCGGTACGGGGAACATGGCCCGTACCATCGGCACGCTGGCGGTAGCGGGCGGCAACACCGTCGAGGTCATGGGCCGCGATCAGTCCAAGGCCGATGACCTGGCCAAGGCTCTCGGCGGCGGCGCGACGGCGGGAAAGTGGGGCGCCGTCCCGGCCGGGGACATCGTCATCACGGCCCTGTTGTACGACGGTGTCGTTCCGGTCGTCGTCGAGTACGGAGACGCCCTCGCGGGCAAGGTCATCGTCGACATCAGCAACCCCTTCAATGCTACGTTCGACGGGCTGGCCCACAGCGAGGAGACCTCGATCGCGCAGGAAGTCGCCAAGGTGGCCCCGGCCGGCGCCAGCGTGGTGAAGGCATTCAACACCATCTTCCGTAATGTCCTGGAGAAGGGCCGACCCAACGTCTTCATCGCCGGCGACAGTGCGCAGGCGAAGGCGAGCGTGAAGGCATTCATCGAGAGCATCGGGCTGCGCCCGCTGGACGTTGGCGGCCTGAAAATGGCGCACTGGCTGGAAGGAGTGGGCGTGGTCACGGTGGGACTCGCCGGCAACGGGGTGGGCCACTGGGACTTCGCTCTCGGCGTCAACGAATTTACCGGCTGAGCAGCCCGCCCCGGTCCACGCCGTCGGCGAACAGCGCTCTGGCACCCAGCGGCCCAGAGACCTCGACCAAGCCAGACACCCGATCTGGGATCGACCGAAAGCGGATGAAGGGAACTCGGTGCGGGGCTACGAGAAGGCAGGGGCGTAGTCCGTGGCGAATTGCTCGAACGAGTGGGCCCTGCGCCCGAGAGCCGAAGATGCGCCCATAATCCCGCCGCCACGTGTCCCCGATCCCCGATACTTCCGCGCCCCCGAACGCCGGCCCGGAGACGGTTATCAAGCCGCGGTTAGCCGCCGTCGAAAGGGGATGACGCTCAACGCAGCGGCGACCACTTCGGGCAGCGCGGGCGATCCCGGTTGACAGCGAAGGGTTTTGCGTCGCTAAGTACACGGCCAGCTCATCCTTCAGAGCTCATCCCTCAGAATTCCGCGGCAGACGGCGTGCTCGGTCGGCTCACTCAACCCGCAGGAGAACTCTCGTCGGCACCAGCCTCCCGGTCACCGGGCCCGCATTCGGGCGGTTCGCGGCGACTGTGGAGGCGGGCAGAGCGTGAGCAGGCCTACCCGGCTGTAAGGTGGGACACCTGAAGCAAACAATGTTGCAGTGCTACGTGGGGACCGGCCCGGACTGTTGGCGGGGCCACCGTCGGCGACCCTCGGGTGTTCCGCTATGGCTCTGATCATCCGGTACGACGAGAAACCACCGGCACCGTTGACCTCGGGCCGGGCGTTGGCCACAATCTGAACAGGAGGTAGTAACGTGGAACAGAGTAGGTCCGAGCCGGATGTCGACGAGGTCGAATGGGTCGCGTCCGAGTGCGGGGTATCGCAGACGGATGCCCGCCGCCTCATGGCGGCGTCGGAGCCGCTGTGGGATGTGTTGGCTTCACTCGGGTGGACCGATACCTACGGCGGTACGGAATGGAAGCGGATATTGCCCGCAGCCTTACTAGGAATTCGGAAACTCGTGAACGTGGGCGTGAACACGAACGCCAGTTACTTGGGCTTCGAGGTCACGCCGGGAGAGGACGCGGAGGACAGCGACTTGGTTGCTGTGACGGAGGAGAGGGACAAAGGGGAATACGCCGATCCTGCCAGGTAAGTTCGGGCTGCGATGCTGCGCTGCGAGGTACTCGCCTCTCTTGGTCGCTACTACTCGATCATCGGCGAGCCGAACCTGGCTGTGCGGTTCGCCAGCAAGGGAGTTGAACTTCACGAACGTTGAACGTGTCGCTGCCTGGTTTTGACCAGGATCACCCGGCGAGTCGAGGAACGAGACGCCGGAGAACCCGTAGAGCGCGCATGTCGACGAGGAAACGTCTTCGAAGGCCGGCTGATAGTGCGGCGCCGGCGCTGCCGAGTGCCGGTGTCAGCGGAGATACGCAGATCGAAGATCACGCAGGGGGGCGCAGCGCTGCTGCTAAGAGACGAGCGAACGCTCTGGTCATACCGTGAGTGCCGCGGGGCCTTATCGACTTCTGTGCGAACCGGTGCCCATGCCACCGCCAAAAGCGGAGTAAGCGGATGAACCGGAGCCCAGGCAGCCGTCTTCGTCGGGACGACGCTCGTTCCTGATCGTAGTAGCCCGCTTGTGAGCGGTAGTTTGGGGTGGAGGAACATTCTGGCGTAGCGCCCTCTCCGTCGAGGGGGTGTTCTCTGCTCGACAGCGGTGTGCTGTTGGGCGCCGGTCGGGTTTCGGTGCAGCCATTTCGGTGTCCGGTCCCGCCACGTCGACATCGACGTAGGGCGACGAGGTTCACGATGGTTGATCAAGAGACGTTGATGCAGGCGCTGTCGGATTTCACGCCCAGCTTGGTCAACCCTATTTTGGGGGCGAACCTTCAGGAACTGGTCGAGCGGGTGTCGGGAGTGTCGGGCATCTCCTGGGCGGGGGTTGGGATGGCCGGCGGCGGCCGGCTAGGGTTCGCCACCGCCGTCGACGGGTACACTTCGAGGGTCGAGCAGGTCCACGAGAACCACCAGCAGGGCCGGTGCGTGGCAGCGCACGAGCACAGCATCGACCGCGTCGTATGAGCCGACACTGTGGTGTGGCTGAACCCGTGGTGGCACCCGCGGCGGCCAGACGGTGACGGTCCCGTCTGGTCCAGAGCGGAACGACACGCTTGTGACCACGGATGGGATCGTGCTGCATCGCCGGGAGTGGCCGGCCTTGTCGCCACGAGCGGTGGTGGTGTTGGTGCACGGATTCGCGGGTTCAACCGTTGACGCTGCGGTGGTGCGCCAAGCGGAGGCGTTACAAGCGGGGGGTCTCAACGTGGTCTCCTACGACTCTCGAGGTCACGGGCGATCTGGCGGCGTCTGCACTATGGGTTATCGCGAGACCCGCGACGTGGCCGCTGTGGTCGAATTCGCCAAAACATACGGGCTTCCGATGGTCTTGGTGGGCGCGTCGATGGGAGCAGTCGCAGCCTTGCGTTATGCCGCGAGCGGCCATAGAGAGCTGGCTGGACTGGTAGCTATCAGCGCACCGGCATGTTGGCGCAAACCTCACTCGGCTCAAGGTCTGCTGCTCTATGCCGCCACTCGGACACCCCTCGGCCGGCGCGTCGCCCAACGCTATCCGGCCGTGCGAGTGGGGCCCTGGGCGGCACCCGACCCACCGATCGAGCTCGTCGGTCGGCATCGCAATACCGGTGGCGATCATCCACGGGGACCGTGACCGCTACATCCCCGCCAGCGACGCCGGGATACTCTATCGAGCATGTAGTCCTTTCGGGCGGCGACTCGACGTGGTCGCCGGTATGGGTCACGCCTTCGACGCTAAAGCTCTCCCAGCGGTCAAGGCATCCGTCGAATGGCTACTAGCCGACGAAAAGCCCACGACTCTCGATGCGGTCGTGCTGCCGTCGCCACCCCCGAGGTCGATGACCGTCCCAGGCGATGCTGCCAGACCGGCCATGGACGGTAGTGAGCGGCCTCGAACCGTCGGAAAGTAGCTTTGACCCACAACTGGATGTCGGTGAAAACGGGCGGTGACGCTGAGGTATCTCGTTTGTAGGTGGTGACCACGACAGTTCGTCTTGTCGCCAGATCGTCGAATGCGCCCACACTCCGCGCATCCGCACCGTTGAGCCCAAAGACCAGGGAAAGGATGCATTCGGGTGCGCTGTCCGAGACCCCAAGGAATGCTGCAGCTCCCGTGACCGCGGGACGAGCTTTTCACTCCAGGGCGCTTTCGAGGGGGCCCGATGAGACAAGAACCGGCAATCCTGGGAGGTGGCTGTTACTGGGGCACCCAAGAGTTGATCCCTCGTCAGCCCGGGTCATCTCGACCCGGGTCGGATATTCCGGCGGGGACACCCCAAACCCACCGACGACAACCCGGGCGATCACGCCGAGGCGGTGGAAATCATCTATGACGCCGACACTACTTCGTACCGGGATCTGCTGGCGTTCTTCTTCCAGATCCACGATCCGACAACGCTGAGCCCACCAAGGCGATGAGGTGGGTCCCACCGCCCACCGCAACAGCCTTCGCAGGGCCCGGCACCGCTCCGCCCGAACACGAGCCGCCGACCAGACCACCCGATCGACGTATCCCGGGAGCAAAATCTCCAGCCGCTCGACATGACGCCCACGCCGAACCACGTCGTCACTCTCGCGTCCGTGGTGCGTGTCCATCGCACCCTCGATTCCCACTAGCGCGGTCATGTCAGCCGGGTGACCATCCCAACGGGCGTCGCGGGCCGGCACACGCTCCAAGCTTGCCCTGATCGCCTGATTCCCGGCGACCATGCCAGTCCTCAGGCAGGGCGCGACATACTCGGGGGACTCAGCACAGGAGTCGGACATGACCGAGAGCTACGCCTACGACCACACCTGGATGAAAGAGCGAACCCGGCTGGCCGGTCTCGAGGCAGCCCTCGATTCGGGCACCCGCGGCCATCTGACCCGGCTGGGTGTGGGTCCCGGCACACGCTGCCTCGAGGTCGGCGCCGGTGGCGGGTCGGTGGCATTTTGGCTGGCCGAACAGGTCGGCCAGAGCGGTGTGGTGGTGGCCACCGACCTCGAAACGGACTTCCTCGAGTCGGAGGCGTCCAGCCACCCGGGCATGGAGGTGCTACGCCACGACATCACAGCTGAGGACCTCCCCACGGGCTTCGACGTTGTCCATGCCCGTTGGCTCATTGAATGGCTACCCGACAAGCGTCTGGCCCTCCAGCGGTTGGTGGCCGCCGTTCGTCCAGGTGGGGTGGTCCTCGTCGAGGAGCCGGACTTTGTCACCATCTATGGAGCGGGCGAGCCGGTCGCGTTGCGCCGTGTCGTGGTTGCCGCCATGCGTCACCTCGAAGCGACCGGTCCGGTTGAGGTGGAGTACGGCCGCCGGGCTCTCGGTGACCTCATGGCGGTGGGACTCGTCGATGTCGAGGCGGAGGGGCGCTGCCCCATTGTGCGGGGCGGGAACCCGCTAGCCGCGCACTTCCTTCGCTTCACACTGGAGAAGCTGCGCGAGTCGGTCATATCGGAAGCAGAGGTCACTGAGGCTGAATTCGTCGCGGCCATCGACGCGCTCGAGAATCCGGCCGTCACCGTGGTCGCCCCCATGACCGTCGCCGCGTGGGGCTGGCGAGCGTGATATCGCCCAGTCAAGCGCTCCAGACGAAACTCTGGTCGTTACCGCCGACACGGCTCGCGGTCGCGGTCAATCCGAGAGGGCGATCTTGCTTCCGAACGGGAAGAAATGATGCAGATCGTGCTCGATGGCTAGTCCTGTGGCCATGAACGCCCAGAACCCGAACCTCACTGTTGCACACGTCCTGTCAAAGGCACCTCGATCTTTAGCCGCTGATCGGAGTTCTTAATGGTCGCTCGTCATGCTCGTCTCTCTGGGCCGAGCGGTTCAATAGCTACGGAGGATCGCAGCGACTTTAGGGCTAGCGCAATCGCCCGACGTCGTGATGAGTGAGCGACTCGCGGCGCGGCACGTGTCAGCTGGTTACTATGATCTGGCCCGTCGTTTCTGATGTGTCGCTAAGCGTCCAATCGGGACAGGTCGCGGCCCTGCTTGGTGCCAACGGGGCAGGGAAGTCGACGATTCTCCGGCTGCTTGCTGGAGTCTTGAGGCCGCTCGCAGGTTCTACCGCCATCGACGGACAGACCACGATGACACCACTGCATGCTCGGGCTCGAATGGGTCTGTCGTACGTGGCTGACGACAGGTCGCTGTTCATGGACCTCACCGTCAGCGAGAACCCGCGACTCGGACGCTGCGCGCTCGCGCCCGTCGTGGAGCTCTTCCGGGAGTTGGCGCCGCTGGTCTGCATGTTGGCTCCTCTGGCCTTGTTTCTCGTCCCTCCGCGGAGTCTCCGGCCGCGGTGACCACGGCCCTGTTTCCCCCTGGGTGGGTGTAGCTGCCGTGGACTGGGTCTTTGCTCGCACACCGGTCCGGCTTTCCGAGTTGAAGATCGCGCTCTCGGAAGCTGGCGTTTCGTGGGTGCCTAAGATCACCGAGCGGCTTCGGCGTGCGTCCCGATTCATGACCGACAAGATCGCCGACGAGATGCACACGAAGCCACCATCCGGCTGCTCCGCCGAGAGTCCCGCTTGTCTGAGGAAGATCGGGCGAGCTAACAGCGCGGCGAGCGCGACGTATTGGAGCAGTTTCAGAGCAACTTCTATTTCTGTTCCATAGAGGACCCGTTCGCGTTCGACAACCTCGCGGAGATTGGCGAAAGACAAAGTCATGGTCGAGACGGACTACCCGCATGGGGATACGGTCTGGCCTTCCCAACAAGCGATGTTGCGATACGAGGCGGGGGATCTGCCCCCCCATCTTGTTCGGAAGGTTTGCTACGAGAATGCGGCTTCGCTTTACCGGTGGGCCCCACCAGCGGCACATCTCATTGCGGCATCGAGCGTCGGATAGCCTGCGAGCCCAGCGGCTGACCGCGCTTACGCACGCTCGATGTGCGGGTACTTACAGGGACGAGACCAACACACCTTCGCGATGTTGGGGCCGCCGACATGGTGAGACTGAGCCTAGTTCTGTGAGTGGTGAGCCATACCGCCACGTAGCTGACCGTCCTTGGGTCGGCAACGACCGAGGTCCGAATCCGTGAGAGTGCCGGCTCCGATCATCGGATCGGCACGCGGAGCCTACGACGAGCTGATCCCAATCGGTCTCCGACCCGTTCGTCAACCGGTCGGACCGCGAAATGACAACCGGGGACCGCATCCTCTGGGGGTCGTTGAGAGTATGGTGATACGGACCCACGTGAGCAGTAGCAATAAGGGACGCGAATCGATGCTGACCGACTGACATAGGAGAGTCCCGGCCCGTTCAAGAGGCTGGGACTCTCCAACTGTCAACTCAGATGTCGGCTATCTGTCAGATCCTCACGATCCTCTGATTCAGATTTTCATGATGACGGAGGACTGGCCGGGACTGTGGTAGTGGCTGGAGGGACTGTGGTAGTGGTCGGAGGCGGAGGGGTGGGACCGGGGGTTGTCTCTAGGGTCTCATTGATGATCCGCCCCTTGTAGCCCGGCAACTGGGTGAAGGCGTTGGCCAACGCCAGCAGTTGCGGCTCGCTGAACTTCGGGCCGACAAACACGGTAGAGAAGGGCCTGCCGTCGGCGTAGGCGCCGTCGGGAACGACGACCGCCGGGAGCTCCGCGATGTTGATTTCCGAGACGGTTGTCGACGAGATGCCACCGGTGAACAGATCGCCGATCTCCTTGGTTTCCTGCGGGAAGAACAGCCCGTCGAGGTGGTTGTTCTGCATGACCTGGTTGAAAATGGTGTCGTACGCGTCTCGCCGGGCGTCGAAGGCTGCCTCGCCCGGGTCCACATTTGGATCGCTCTTGGCGAGCGACACCAGACTCGAGTCGTTGGCAAACCCGTGCGCCGCCGCGAAGGCCTGCAGGTCGGCGAAGCTGCGGATCGACGAGGTGTCACCGAGCTCTCCGAGGAACTGGTTGAACAAGAAGGTGTGTTGCTCGCCCCCGCCACTGCCACCGGCCGTGGTCACGCCGGCGAAACCAGTCCCCGCGAACGGGTCGGTGACCACGGTTGCTCCCGCGGCCTCGAGCAGGTTGACGGCGTTGTCGTAGAGGGTCTGGGTTTCCGGCGACAGCACGCCGTTGGGACCGCTTCGCCAGCCCGGACCGTAGAGGCCGATGCGCTTTCCTTTGAGCGAGTCATTGCTCAGGGCGGCCTCGTATCCGCCGGGCGGCAGTTTGCCAATCGCCGCTATGGTCTTCGGGTCCAGCTCGCTGAAGCCGGCGATGACATTCAGGATCCTCGCGGCGTCATCGAGGTTCTTCGCAATCGGCCCGAGGACGTCACGGGTCGATGCGTCGAGCGGAATGTTCCCCGTATTCGGTGAGAGTGCAAAGGTCGGCTTGATGCCGAAGAGACTCTGTGCCGACGACGGATCCTGGATCGAACCGCCCGTCTCCTCACCGATGCCGGCGATAGCGAAGTCACCGGCGACCGCCGCAGCCGTGCCGGTGGAGGAACCGCCTGGAGACCAGTCGCGGTTCAAGACGTTAAAGGTCGGCCCGTAGGCGCTGTTGTTGGCGTTGTTGCCGCTCCCGGCCAAGATCGGCAGGTTCGTCTTGCCGAGGATGACCGCGCCGGCGTCGACCAGGCGCTGCACCACCGGCGCATCGTGCGCTGGAACCAACGCCACCCCGCCGTCGATCGGCGAGGTGACCGGCCACGCACCGGTGGTGGGCAAACCCGCGAAGTTCTGCGAGTCCTTTATCACGATCGGGATACCTTCGAGCGGCCGCGACGGCAAGTGTCGGGCACGACGGAGATCCGACGCCCTCGCCTCCTTGAGGGCGTCGGGATTCATCTGGGTGAAGGCGTTGTAGAATGGCTCGTACTTGCTGATTCGGGCTAGAAAGTCTTTCGTCAATTGGACCGACGTAATCTGGTGGTCCTTCATGGCTTTGAGGGCCTGACTGATGTCGAAGGTGGTCGGATCCTGTGCTGGCGGCTGAGGCCCCCTCGCATGGGCCGGGCTCGCAGCCGCCGTGCCGATGGCGCTCGTCAGCGCCGCGACGGCAGCAAAGATGACCGCCCCGCCCTTCCGCCAGCGCCAAAGTCGTCTCATTAAATGAACTCCCTTCAGTCGGATGGAGTGAATCTGTGAGGGAGCCTAAGTATCGGAATGTTTCGTGATGATTTCTTCGAAATGAACTGCGTGATACGGCTGACGTCCCTTGATCCTGCGGCGAAATTCTTGCCAGTGCGGCATCTGCTCACGGGACAGCCGAGTTTCGGGGGTCAAACGGAACGATGGAAAGCGGACTTCACCATCATCCGGTTAAGTTGAAATCTGGCCCGTGAGCATCCCCCCGTTCTGTCGAGGCATCGCCTGAAGGAGTAGCGATGCCAGAGACACGACGAAGGTTCGATCCCGACTTCAAGGAGGATCGGTCCGGATCGTCGGAGAGACAGGTAAGCCGAGCCCAGGTGGCCAGGGATCTCGCGGTCCACGATGGCACCTTGGGTAACTGGGTGGCCAAGGACCGCGCCGAGCGGGGTGAGAGCGAGGGGCTGTGATCCGACGAATGGGGCCGTCTGCGGGAGCCCGAGCGGGAAGTCGCCGAGCTGCGAATCGAGCGCGATGTCCTCAAGCGATCTGTGGTCATGTGGGTCAAGGAGGCGACGCCATGACCGGGGCATCGTTTGTGGCCGCCCAGAGGACCGACCATGGTGTTCCCCACGCCATCTCCGGCCGGGCCTCGGCGTGTCCGAGAGCTGGTTGTACAAATGGCGGGGCCGGCCGCCGTCGCCTCGCCAGGTCCGCCGGGCGGAACTCGACGCCAACGTGAAGGCCATCTTCGACGCCTCGGGTGGTACCTATGGGTCGCCTCGGGTCCTCGATGAGCTGCCTGACGTCGGCGAGCGGGTGTCGAAGAAGACGGTGGAGGCTTCCATGGGCTGGCCAGGGGTTGGTGGCCCGGCCCGGTCCGCGCCGGCGGCACTGGTTGACGCGCCGGGCCACCGGCGCCGACCCGTTCCCGATCTGATCGGCCGGGACTTCAGCGCGGCGGGGATCAACCAGAATTGGTCGGGGGATCTGACCGAGCTCCCCACCTGACGATGCCCCGCCGGGCGCCCCGCGACAGGCCCGCCACCAGGGCCACGGCGCGGCCAAATGAGCGGACACGGGGTGGCCACCACCAGCACCGCTACCGCCCGGCCAGACCCGCCCGCCGCCCAGGCCACCCCGGCGGTGGCCATGGTCAGGCCCACGAACCACGGGGCGTTGCGGTGAGCCAGGCGCACAAAGGGGGCCTGCGATGATTCGGCCTCCCGGACCAGGCGGACGATGCCGGCGTAGGGCGCTCTCTTCCGCGCCGGCCGTGACCCGCAGATCGAAGGGGCCGCCGGCGTTGACCACCCCGCTGCGCGCCGGCTCACCCGTGCCTCGTTCGACGGGCGAGGATTCGCCGGTAAGGGCCGACTCGTCCGGCACCGCGGCCCCCCATCACGGTGCCGTCGGTGGGAACCACCTCACCGGCGCCGACCAGCACCACATCGCCGGGATTCAAGGTCTCGACCGGGACGGCCTGGAGCGTGTCGCCGTCATAACGGCGAACCTGCGCGGCGCCCGCTGCAGCAAGCCCTGCAGTCACGGTGAGCTCGCCCGACCGCCCATCCCTCCAGAGCCCGCCGCTGACCACCATCACGCTGATCACGGCGGCGGCCAGGTATTCACGCACAGCCAGCGCGCCCGCCAAGGCCAGCACAGCAATGACGTCCACGCCCAGCCGACGGTGGCGAAGAGCGGCCATCATGGTCCACGGCGAGTACCCGGCCCCCACCACGCCCCCTGCGGCCCAGACCACATCAGCCCCGTCCGCTGCTCTTGCCACGTGGAGGATGCTGCCCACTGAGAGACACCCGCCGGTGACCAACAGCAACCCGGCCGCTACGTGCGTAGCAAGCCATCGCCGCGTCGACAGAAAGAGTGCGTTCACCGTCTCCCATCGTCCGTTCGACGCAGCCCCTGAGCAGGAACACGTCCTATCGGCACCACGCAGATCCCGGCTGCGTAAGACCTGCGCTCTGGCGGCTGTTCGCCTTCTTCCTGCTCGGCATCGCGATGTACGAATCGCCCTGACCGCCAACGCTGCCTCGATCTCGTTGTCGGCCAGCGCTCCTTGTAGCGAATTCCGAGGTACTCGCCCAGGCTCGCCCGGTCGAAGCGTTGAGCGAGGCCGTCGAGGATCTGGTCGGCCCTGGTGCGGTTCCATATGGCCATCTCCAAGGCAATCCATGGCCCGATCGGGGCGCAGGCCTTTGGAGATCTGCCTGCCGATCACGGCGCGCCACTAGACGTCGGATGACGAACGCGTCGAGGTTGAACCTCACTCGCACCACCACGAGTGCGCTGGTAAGCGCTCAACGGGCTCGGGCGGAGACGCGATCGCCGTGGTATTTTGCATTGGTGAGGTTTCAGCATGTCCAATCGGAACTAACATCCGAAGTCGCAGTCTGAACACTGCTGGCGCTGAACGGGTGGATCTTAGCCACGCGAGATGGTTGCTCATGGCCGCATCCCTCCGCGTCTGCCGCCGACCGGGCTCGGCTGGGCGGGCGCAAGTCGGTTTGAGGCCGAGCGGCTGCCCTCGATGTTGGCGTCGCACTTGTTGAAAGGGTACCGGTGACCTTCGGGGCGGCCATCCTCGCTGCGCTGGGCGCGGCCATGAGCTTCGCTGTTGCGGCTGTTTTGCAGCAAGAGTCGGCCCAACTGGCGAGTACGGACAAGTCCCTGTCGCTCCGGCTTTTGGCCGATCTGCTTCGCCGGCCGAAATGGCTGGCCGGGATCACCTTCCTGCTGGCGGGGTTCGGTCTGCAGGCCCTCGCGTTGGCCTACGGGCCGGTGAGCCTGGTGCAGCCCATCGTCATCACAGAGCTGGCCTTCGCCATCCCGTTGGCCATGTGGCGACGGCATCGCCGGGCTGGGCGCCCGGAATGGTTCGGCATCGCCACCGTCGTGGGCGGGGTCTCTTTGTTCCTGTGGGCGGCGTCGCCTGTGTCAGGCACCACCAATCCGTTAGCGGCGGAATGGCTGGCCGCGCTGGTTCCGGTCGGGGGCGTGGCGGCCGGGGCCGTGATCGTCGGTTCCCGCCGCCACGACCGGACTCGTGCCATGTTCCTGGGGGCGGCGGCGGGACTCGCCTTCGGTGTGCTGGCCGTGCTCACCAAGGCAACGACGCATCTGCTGAGCGTCGACGTCGGACAGGCCTTTCTGCATTGGCAGCCATATGCCACGATTGCGGTTGGCATCGCCGCTCTAGTGGTATCGCAGAGCGCCTACCAGGCTGGCCCGCTCGCCTACTCCATGCCCTTCGTGGGCGTGCTCGAGCCGGTGGTCGCGGTGATGATCGGTGAGACCGTCTTGGGTGAGGAGGTGCGCGTCTCGGGTGGGCGTCTGGCGGTGGAGGCGATCGCCGCGGCCGCCGCACTGACCGGCATCGTGCTTCTCACCACGTCCAAGACAGTGCTGAGCATTTACGAAGATCGGGTCACTCCGGCCGACCGCAGCAACGCCGATGCCGAACCGAGGTGTCACCCACGTTCCGGCACCGGCCGGGCTTAACGGTTCGGTTTGAGCTGATCCCATCGTTTCTGTCGGGGCCAGAGTCCCCGGTACACCTCGACAAAGCACGCCCACAAGGGCGGACGGCTGCGCCGCTACCGCAACCCCTCTGGCCGCACCTCACCGGCAGACACAACATGGACCGCTTCGCCCGCGGCCGGCGACGAAACTCAAGTCCGGCGGACAAGCCCGGGAGTTGACCGTCTCGCCCGTCGCGCTCGCGGTCTCGCTCAGCGACCCTGCGCACGATCCAGGCGACGCCGACGATGATTCGACCGCACGAGGTAGCCCACTCATCGGGCGCACGAGGGGCCGCTCTTCTACTCCGGTCGGGGTCTTTTGAGCAGCACGGCGATCCTTCCGTCGGCCAACGGAGTCATGCCGACGGCCTCCCAGCCCCGCTCACCTTCGTCGTTGAGGGCATCAACTGCGGCAGAGGCGCCGGGGGCGTGGGTTGGGGCCTCGAAGCTGGGAAGAGGCACGATCAGGTACTCCCGGGTAGTCATGTCTCCATCCTGCCTGGTGCCTCCCGCAGATGTCACCAGCCTTAACTCGGGGCGCGTTGTTGCGTGCGACGAACGTCGCATCGATTGCTGGGCCGCTACCCGGGAAAGGAAGGTCCGTTGGACTCAGCGAAGTTGTGGGCGAGGTCGACGCCGGCGAATGGACGTTGACGCGGCTGGGGCAACCCTTCTAGCGGAACAGTCGCGGATGGTTGGCTCTTCTTGCTCTCGGTACTGTCCGCTGCGATGTCTAAACCGCCAGAACCTCATCGGTCGCTCGGGAAGGCGCCGATCTCTCCGCCCACGAGACCTTGCGCCGCGTACGGCACCATGCAGAAGACTTCACCGCACTTGCCAACGAGTACCTCACCCTCGCTCGCGAGGCCCAACAGCACCGCTGGGACGACCTGCTCGAAGCTGCCAACCCAGCCCGGAAGACATAGCGGCCATCCGATCGAGCGAGGCTTGTGGCCCACTCATGGGCGCCTTGCGCGACGCCGATTCCCGCGAACTCGACGTCGAAGCTGCGTTCCCCAAGCTCGTCGCCGCTCGGACGCTCGATGACGCTGAAGACCTTGCGGCTGTCCTCCACGGCCGGGGGGACCGATGGGCCACCGCAGCAGGAAGCAGACGCCAGGCTGCCACCGACCTCATCGCCGGGCTCATTCCCCGAGCCACGGGAATCTCTGATCCGGACATGGCACGGGCCCTCACTGAACGGGACCAGGCCATGGAGAGCGGGCGCGACACCTCGCCGAGAATGCCATCGACCACCGCCACGTCTGGCTCCAGCGGCTCGGCAACCACGCCTGCGAATCCGGCCGCCCGCGAAGTCTGGCTGCGGGCAGTTTCCACCGTCGCCGCCTACCGGGACCGCTGGGGCACCGGAAACGACCACCGGCCCCTCGGATCCGAAAACGCTGTGAACACCATCGAACAACTCGGCCACCGCAACCGAGCCCAAGCCGCCGTCGAAGTCGCTCACGACTCCGCAGGAAGCGCCAGCGCCTGTCCCGGAAAGGGCGGCTGAGAGAGGGATAGAACTGTAAATGCCGCAACCGTCGTCGTACCGCTCCTGGCCCCGCTGTGCAACTTGATTTGGGTGCGCTGGAGCCCTCGAGCCCGCTGGCGCCGGCGCCATATCCACCGGCCAGCTTCCAGGTTCGTTCGCCGCCGCCAGCGACACGCAGCCTTCCTACAGGCCTGGGAGCTGACCCGAGCGATCGTCGAGGACCGTCCCGACCCCGTCGCACACCTTGCCGCCGGCGTGATCCTTCAACCGGGAGAGGACCCGTGGACTCGGGCTCGGGCCCGGCTCGCCGTGCGCACCGGCCACGCCGCCTCGACGGCCTACACCCAGCTGAGCTGGCCAGGCCGGCGCGCCAAGAACGTCACCTGCGACACCATCACAGAGCAGTGGCGGAACTACCGAGAGATCGAGTGGCTGATCACCTCTAAGCGCGTCGTCGGTCGACCACCCGTGAGCAGCGAAATGATCTCCGCGTGGTGGTCCGGACTAGCGGGAGTTGACATCGATCTGGCGAGTGACCGCATCGTGTTCGACGGAGTGAACGAGTGGACCGGGATGCTCACGGGGCCAGCCGTCGCTCCAGTGGCTGTTGCCGCGATCGGCTATGTGCCACGGATTCGAGGCGCTTCTTGTACACCCTGCGCTCGGCGAGCTATGGAGGCGAGATCCCACGCAGCTGCCCTCGGCTCGACATTGGAGGCCAGTCGATCCCGGAGGGACGATTGTCCGGTTGCCAGCACGAAGGCCAACGGCACAAGGGTCTGAGAGGTGATCTGAGAGCGGTGTCGTTGCGTTCTTAGTCCCTTAGGTGGTCCTTGTCGGGGGCGTCGCCGAACTATGGATTTCTTAGATGCAAGCCGTACGGGGTCGCTCACACAATGTTGGTACCTCGACCATACCCCTGAACGCGTTGCGTTCCCTTTCGGAACTGAGATTGTTATGTCGGAGGCGACGGGTACGGCCGACGCGCTGATCGTCGGCGGAGCGACCACCACGACCTACGGTTCGCAACGCGCTGATGTTGTCGAGCGCGGTCTGCTGATCGGTGGGGAGAGTGTGCCCGCCAGCTCCGGCAGGCTCGCCGGAGATATCTCACCGTGGGACGGCGAGATCTACGGGCGCGTCGCGGCGGGCAGGCCGCAAGACATCACTCGGGCGGCGGACGCGCGATTCGTCTCACACGTTCGGTCAGGGATCATCCACATCAACGATCAGGGCATCGGCGATGAACCCATGGCTCCCTTCGGCGGGGTCAAGAACTCCGGCTACGGCAAGTTCGGCGGCACGGCCGGCATCGAGTCGTTCACCGAGCAGCGTTGGATCACCATCCAACACACCGGTCGCCCCCACTATCCATTCTGAGCCCGCCCATATGGCTGACCGCGTACAGGCACAAGAACGACAAGCGTTGCTGCCGGAATTACCACAAGGACCTGTTGGTCTCCAGTTCTTCTTCGCAGCGGGACTGCCCAGCCCCAGCGTGCCTTCGCCGCCCGCACTGGGCGGCGGCCTGACGGCGTCCGGGGCTCTGCCGTGCGCGACATCGCGGCGAGAGACACTGTTGGCTTTGGTGTTTCTCCGAGGCACCGCAAGAAGGATCGACAGGCTTCTCGGCCTCTCCCGTTCCATCCAGACACATTCTGAGTTGATAACGGGTTTGCTCGACCGCAGACGGGCCGCGCCCCGGCCGGCCCTGACACTCGGCAACGCGCGGCAGTATCGGCGGAGACCTGCTACGCCGATGCCCTTTGGTTCCGAAGGCCACGACTCACCCGGCACACCGAACGCGAACTTGGCACCGGCTGAGACGGGCTCGATTCGAGGTTGCTCCACCGAAGAAACTAGAGGGCGCCGAAGTGCGGCACCCTCGAGGCCTGCGCATCTGACTGTTGGCTGCATTTGCCCCTGCCGGAAAGGACGACGGCTGTCGGTTGGACGTCAAGCTCGGCGGCACTCCTGATGCCCCACCATGAAGGTGTCCGCAAAGCAAAACGGCCGAGCTGGTGACGAGGAACCTCTATCCTCCGATGGGGGGGCTCCGGTTCTATGGCGCGGTGCCCCCGACGACGAGCTAACGACTTCCAGATGCGGGCGGGTGGGGAACAGTCTTCGCATCGATGGGGATATTTCGCATGGCGCGCGTCACCGGGGACATAAGTCCGAACGGGGGCGCCGTGAATGAGATCCCCGTCGCGGGTCCGGCCGAGGGAGTCCTGTCCTCGGGTGACGGCCGGCCGAGGTGGCGGCGGGTTCGGGCATTGGCTCTAGTGGTGGTGGCCTTCGCTGGCCTGATCGTGTTGGGCTGGCTAGAGCGCGGCTCCTTGCGTCGATCCTTTACCGTCCTGGGTCACGCTCGTTTGAGCTTAATTCCGGCGGCTATCGCCGCCGAAATCTTGTCGATGGCGACATTGGCCCGCCTGCAGCGCCGGTTGCTGCGCGCGGGCGGTGTCCGACTGTCGGTCCCGTCCATGGTGGCAATCATCTATGCGAGCAACGCCATCTCGGTCTCCATCCCGATCGCGGGGGCCCCGATGAGCGCCGCCTTTTCGTTCCGGTCCTTCGCTCGTCGTGGGGCGGATCGCAATCTGGCCGGATGGGTGCTGACCGTCTCTGGGGTGGTGTCGACTATCGCGTTTGCTGTGATTGTGGCCGTCGGCGCCATGCTGTCCGGTAGCGCCGTGGCCGCGCTGCTCGGCGCGTTGGGTGCCTTGGCCACCGTCGTGCCGGTCCTGGTGTGCCTGATAGCCCTGCACCACGGCCGGCTCCGCGCTCGACTGGAGTCGGTGGGGGCCCGGGCCCTTCGGTTGGCTCAACGGGTCATACACCGACCTCAGGGCGACGCCGAGGAGTTGATCGCGGGCACCATGGCGCGCCTCGTCGGGTTGCGTCTGCGGGGGCGGGGTTGGGCCTTCGTGTTCTTCATGGCCACGCTGAACTGGGTGGCCGATCTTGCCTGTCTGGCCCTGGCCATCATGGCCACAGGAAGCCCGGTCAGGTGGTCTGGGCTGATCCTGGCCTGGAGTGTCCGCGAAGGTGCGGCCAGTTTCGGCCTCACCCCCGGGGGTCTAGGCGTGCTCGGCGCGTGCCGTTGCCGTCCAGGGTGCCGGAGGGGACTGAGGTGTCGCAGGACTCCAGCGACCGACCGCGCGGTTGGTTACTGGCCGGAGATGGAGGTCAGGGTGCCACCCGGGTGACCTTTGTCAAAGAGCGACGTGAAGGTACCTGCGCCCTCCGCTCCCGCCCCCGCCATTCGGCTGGGGGTGTCAGTGATGGTGTTCGGCCGGAAGGTCAAAGCGTGCGGCGGTTTCTTTCTCGAAATCGACCTCGATCAAAACGGCTGCGTCGCGGCCGACAACCCAGGCATCATGGCCGGGTTCGATGCCAACGACGGCAGGCGCTTCGAGGTCGAAGCTGCAGCCGTCCCCGTATTCGCCTCGAATGTGGCCCCGCGCCAGAAACCCCACGTGGGCGTGCATGCACCGCTCAGTGCGGAGCACCGGCTTCAGATGGGTCGACCAGCGATAGCCCGGAGGGTAGATTACCCGCTTCACCCGTGCGTTCCCCGCTCGCATCGCATCGACTGCGACCCCGCCGACCTCGCTGTGGGCCGCGCCGGCGATCGAGGCCACGAATGGATCTGGGTGCGTGTCACTCATGGCGCGATCCTTACCCATCTGGCGCCTGCTGTCGACTGCGGCCGTTGCCGCGGGGCCCGACGGCGAAGGAGCCACCCCAGGACCGCGACCGGCGACTGGATAGTCGGTCGGTCGTCCTATTTTGTTTATATCAGTCGCGTGAATACGCGACAAAGATAACAAAATGGATCACGAGCCGGACAGTTGGCCACTGATGAAGCGAACGGCCTGATGGAGCGAATCGGTGAGTATGCCCCCTGAGTCAACGATGCACGTTTCGACCATGAGGTTGACGATGCTGCCCTCGTTGTCCGAGCAGCGGCGAATATCGGTACGCACGCCGACGAGGAGTAGACCCCGGGCGAATCCGTACCCGATCTCGAGAGCAGTGCCGGAGTCGACGTCCTGTCCGTCGAGTGAGGCGAGGACTGCCTCCGAGTCATCGATCAGGTCGAGATCATATCGGCCCTGGGCCAGATTGGCCTCGTGCAGGGCGGCCCGACGGTCGAGGCCATACTCCATCGCTGAGAGCCCTCCGCGACGGGGGACGGCCCGGACCAGGGGTCCTTCGGGACCAGCCCGGCGGCTATGACGGCGGGGATGACCACGTCGCGGTGCCACAATCTCCCCGCCTCGAAGAAGCCGGACGGGCCGGCGACGTAGACCGCCCGGGATGTCGGTGCCGGCCGGCTGACCCGTACCGGCCGGCTGACCCGCACCGCCCTGGTGGCCGGCTCTCGCTGGCTGCCCGGCCCAGCCGAGGTCGATGTCATCGTCTCGTCCATGGTCGAGACGATACGCAGCCGAGCGCGCTGGGTCTGGCTCGCCGGCGGCGGGGAGCTGAGGTTGGTCGGTGCTCGATGGCGTCTCGGAAATCGCGTGGGACAGTGGTGGCCCAAGCGGCGGTGCGGCGGCCAGCCTCGGCGGCGAGGGCTGTGACCGTGCAGGAGCCGTGGCTGCGACTAGGCGTGCCGGCCAGGATGCGGTCCATCGCCGCCCGCAGCACCCGGTCGCTGTGGTCGTTGACGGTCACGGTCTGCCGCCATCATTGTTGTCGGTTGGGCTGTTGTTTGACCGGTCGACGGGCCGCTTTGAGACGGTCTCGCTGTTGGGCAAGATGTTGACGTTGCAGAGTGGGCAGGTCACGGATGCCAGATCGGCCCGGACCTGGGCGAAGCGGGCCTCCCAGGCCGGGAGGGGTTTCTCGCCGACACGGGAGTTCCGGCAGCGTTGCGGTTGGCAGCGGCCGATGATCGGAGCGTCGGCGGCGCGTATCGCGCAGGCACAGAGCCTTCAGGGTCGAAAAAGCAGTCGGTGAGCGTCCGACGAACAGGTTGCGGGGACGCTTCGCAGCATGGCCTTCCGGCCGTCGTCGACCACTCGAAGCGGTGATCGCTTGGGGGCGCCGAGATCGGCGAGCTCTTTTCGAGGTGGGCGTTGACCCTGGCGGCGCCAGTAGCGCTGCCGGCATGGGCGGCGGCCAACTTTCGACGTAGAGGTCGACGGAGGCCTGTTTGGCGAGTTCGACCTCGGCGGGGAACCCCGACGGGCTTGTCCCCACGTAGCCTTCGAACACGGCCGGACCGATGCCCTCCATGGCGCTGCGCACGTTGCGATGTTTGAACTGCACCTCTCCCGCCATACGCCGAACGGCTGGGCTCCGATGGACCAGGCCAGGGTCCGGCGGAACCGGCGGGTGTCGAAACGCCAGGGCCCACCATCGACCGACGGGACGGCGACTCGGGCATTGTCGCCGGACAGCCGGTCCACGTGCGCCCGGAGACGGTTAACGGCGTCCCGAACACCCCTACGTACCCAAAAACCGCAGGTCAAAAGAGGTGCGTGAGCGCCAGGACCCCCCGGGAGACCTGAGGACATGCTGAATGGATGTTGGATGACTGGCCGCCGTCAGCCGTGCGAGCCAGGGACCGTCGAGAGGGCGGGCAGCGCCTCTTGAAGGTGGACACGCCGTGGCCACGACGCGACCTGGTCTGACTCTTCAGCTCTAGGCCGAAGTGTCGGAGGGAAGCGGACGCCCGCTGACCACAGGAACAGATGCAATGGGGTTGTCGAGAGCGGCGACGCCACCGGTCTGTCGCGTCCAATCCCGTGACCAGCGCTGTTGACGGGACCCCAGCGGGGGTTCGAATCCGTGCTCCGGCCTTGAAAGGACGTCTGAGAATGACGCGCTGACTTAGCCCCACCGCGCTGGTTCAAGTTGGCCCCACCAACTCACGGACAGTGGCCGAACTGTAGTCAGCTCAGGCCGGTGGGAAAGGTCGCCAGACCGCGCCCAGAGGAGCCGGACCTGATCGGGGCCGCCCGATAGCGAACACGGGCCTACCGGCACCTATGGGCTAGGGAAGGCGAGGGTTTCTGTGACACTCGGACGAGCGTTCTGGGACGGTCCCGCCTCTGAGTGGGGCGCGGAACCGATGCTCCTATGTCTTGTCAAGGGGTTCTTCTGGGTTGGCGAGGATTTCGGTGATCCGCTCGGCGAGGTGCTCGGCGCTGGTGCGTGTTAGGCCGATGGTGATGATGCTGCGGTCGCCTCGGCGAAGCCGGACCAGCCAGATCTGATCTAGTGGCCGGCCGCGGGAGCTGGCCGAACCAGTGTCGATTTCAACGGTGACGGCGGGTTGCATGAACCTGCGGGCCGCTTCCAATGGTCCAGCGAACGGAACGATCTCGTGACTGCGACCGCCGTCGCCGCCCACACCACGATACTCGCCTACGGCCTCCAACGCTACGAGCCGGTCGGATGGGCCGCACAACTGCTGCCCGCCGCCGCCATACCACAACTCCCGCGCCTCTACCTCGCGGCAAGCCACTGCTCCTACACGTTCTGCCCCGGCGATGGCATCCGCTGCGCGGAGCGTGCCTACTCGAAAACGACGCCCGCTTCGATCCGTTCGAGAACGGATGGGCCCACTACTGGCACGGAACCGCCCATTTGTTCGCCGGCCATCCGAACCGCGCGCTGGCGATCTGGACCGACCAGGCTGCGGGTCTCGGGTCTGCTCATATCCAAGGCTGTATTGGTCAGATCCTCGTTCTTGGGCTGCTTGGCCGGTCTACTGAAGCTATCGCCCTCGTCGATGACACCATCAGCTCGGCCCGAGCCCATGGCAACCCCTGGCTCGTGACCCACGCCTTCAACGTCGCAGGTTACGCCTACGAACACGCCAATCCCGTTCGCGCCCTTGATTGGTTCCACCAAACGATCGCCTACGCCGTCGATCACGGTTCACCCTTCTGGGAGGCCGAAGCAGCCCGAGAAGCCGCACCGATCGAGATGCGCTACGGCGACCCCCAACTCGCCCTCGACCTCTACGACCGCGCCCTCGAGCTGTACCACCAGTGCGGCAACGGCGTCGCCACCGCCCAGACGATCCTCAGCCTCGCCCGCACTTTCAACGGTCTCGAGCGGCCCGACACCGCCGTGATCCTCCTCGGCGCCGCTGCTCGACACCTCGAGGGTGACCCCGACACGATGGAGCGGCTGCGGAACACGCTCGGCCACGCCAGCTACGAACACCACTTCGCGACTGGCGCCGCCATGGACCTCCCCGAAGCTGCGCGGTTCGCCCGCTACGTCGAGGCCGCTCGACGCCAACGCCACACCAGCCCATCGCAGGCGTGATCCGCCATCGATTGCAAACGCCATGGGCCGGGCCCGCACATAACCAACGAACAATAATCCGGCTCGCTCCCAAGCCCTCGGTGCTCAGAACGGCACATCCCGCGTGTGCCGGGATTGTTCCAATTACGTGGAGCTCCTCATATGGGAGAACGTCCTGTTGCTCGTGGAAGTACGGTGACGGCATCCGGTATGAACATGGGTTCAGACCGTGACGGCAATGTCGTCTGGTTGGGGGTTTGACGGCCCGGTGAAGGGTAGCGTCGAAAATGGTAGCTCGCGATGGGTCTTCACCCGGCCCGGCAGAACTGTTTGATCGTGGCTGTCGGGCGGCCGAACTAGATTGGAATGCGCGTCACCTATTTCTGCCCACCTCCGGGGACTCAACGCCAACCAGAGGGCCGCGCTCTCAGTCATGGCGAACATCGCTGACCACATCGCCTGCAACAGGCCCATCGAGGAGGGGTCATCCCGCGGGAGCGTGCTCCCTTCGTCTGGGTCGACGAGAACATCCAGTCCTGATGACCCGCCGAGCGTAACCACACGAAGGTTATTCGCTACCATTCGTAATCTCCTTTGCTCCAGTAAGGGAGCTTCCCCAAGGCGATCCTACGAATCGAGTGTTAACGCCGGTCGACTTCCTTTTGACGATCTCGTTAAAATCCTGTGACCGTTGCTTGTGATGGTAAGCGTGTGGGGCGGGCCGACATCCTGATAGTCCGGCCACATGGAGTTCGCCGCGAGGCGCCCCGGCCGGCAGCCTGGGAAGAAATTCTCAGACTGTGCAAACCCCTCTTCCCTAGTGGGAGAGGGTGCTGTGGGCAGGGGTGAGCCTGGGCTCCGTCCGTTTTTTCTTCTTCCGTCCCCAGGTTTGGGCTGTTCCCAGCAGGTTTGGCGCGGAGGAGAAGCTGACGGGACGGGGTTTAGGCCGATAGTTGCAGATCGGGGGGTGGTGGCGAGTTGCCCGGGGGTCCGGTGGCGGCGGCTGAGGTGGGCTGCCGGTCAGTCGGTCCGGTTAATCGCGGCGTCTTGTTGGCGGCGACCAGGCCGCCGACTTGGTGGCGTTGTCGGTGAAGATGCCGTAGCCGCACAAGGTTTGAGTGCAGGTCAGGTCGTCCATGAGGCTGCGGCTCCAGCCCCCGTTGCGTCTAAGCGCCGAGACTCGCCCTTCGGACCCGGTGCGCCACTTGATGAGCTGGCGGAACCCACCCGCCGCGTGCGGCGGCCCGAGCGGCGCTTTGGCAGCGCTTGCGCACGATGGCCACGAACTTGACGCCCAGGCCAGTGAGTTCGCGGCCAGCGGCGGCGTCAGCGTGGCGCGATCGGCAGCCACATTTCGACGGACCCGGCTGGCGCCAGAACCCCAGCACAGCCTCAGGCGACTAGCCCGCTCATCGGCGACACGGATGAGCATCACGAAGGGTCGAAGCACTCACCCGGCGGGTCGGACTAGAACTGTGGCCTGGGTGTCCTGTCAACTTCGGGACGCGGTGGGGATCCGATGTGGGGCGGACTGACCGGGGCGACCGATCGGAGGGCGGCGGTGAGTTGGCGCAACAAGTCGGCGATCTCGCCAAGCCGCCGGTTCGTCTCGCCCAGGCCTTTCTCCACTTGGGCGAGGATGTCCTGCTCGGTCATGCCCATAGGGATCCTCCTAGGTTCCTCTTGCCATCAGCGACCCTACCGCCGCCCGCTGCCTGCTGCGAGCTAGCTGGCGTTGTCGGCGACATCCCTGCGGTTGGTGTGCAACCCGCCCCAGGCAATCCGGGCGACTAAGCGGCGACCCGGAGGAGGGCCACGAAGGGGCAGTAAGTGGCGCTCGACCCCGGGCCGCCAAGTCAGGTGTAGGGGCTGGCTGGCGGGCTGACCAGAGGCGAACGTCCGCTTACTGGTCGGTGTGGTGGTACTTTCACCAGCGCCTCTTCTGGTCTTACTCCTGGATGAGACGCCGATGGTCAGGAGTCTGAGGCATGGTCGAGCGCGCGTGCTGTTCAGGTCGTGGCGGTGTTCGACCTGCTCGCCGAGGACAACCCGATATCGGGGGTTCCCGAGGGTGCTGGTGGATGCCAGTCCATAACTGGCGCTCGAGAATCCGACCCACCCGAACGGTCAGGCGCACTAGGACGCACATCTCGCGACATCAGCGACCTGGCGTCGCTGGACGTTTGGCGACGGAGGTTTGGGGGCGAGCGCGGGCGGTGACCCTCCGCGAGCCGGGTGGTTTTCCCCCGGGCTACCCGGACATTTCGCCCATGCGCTTCTGCATCTCCTCGGGCGAGAGGTCTTCGATGTGTGTGGCGATGCTCCAGCGATGCCCGTAGGGATCTTCGAACTCGCCGCCTCGGTCCCCGTAGAACTTGTCCTCGACCGGCCGGAGAACCGTGGCGCCAGCACTGATTGCTCGGTCGAAGGTGGCATCGACGTCCTCGACGTAGACGTGGATGGTTACCGGCGAGCCGCCCACGGATTTGGGTCCGCGAACGCCCATATCGGGGAACTCGTCAGCCAGCATGATCACGGAGTCCCCGATGGTGAGCTCGGCGTGGCCGACCTTGCCCTCGGGGCCAGGCATCGTCATCCTCTCTTTGGCACCAAGGATAGAGGTGTAGAAGTCGATGGCCGCCCTGGCGCCGCCGATGTACAGGTATGGGGTTACGCGGGGGTATCCCTCAGGGATCGGTTTGGCCATTTTGCTTCCTCCAGTCTGAAGCGAACATGTGTTCCCGTACCTTATCAGGGCTATCGACTCGCCACGAGCCTCAGCGTCGGTGCTCCGGCCTCAGAGGATTGTGGGGCGGACAACAGCGCGTCCTCGCCAGCCCGGACCGTGAAGTAGTGGACTCGAATATGGGGACTCGCAACTACCTTTGCCAAAGAGGGCCCTCACCCCGAACCACTTGGCCGAACTATCAACCCGACGCGCCAGCAAGACGACCGAAACCATCCCACAATCCCGCCAGCGAACAGGAACCAACCCTCGCCCCTACCGCCGTATCTGAAGAAGCGCTTCGTGTAAAGGGTCTTCGACGGAGTCGAAGTCGATTTTCTGGGGCGTTGTGGGGGAAAGTGTCGGCGCCGGGGCGCGCGTGAGCCCCGCCGGACGATGGCGCGGAATCGTTCAGCTATGGAAGGGGCGGTCAAGGCGGCCCGGTAGGGCGGCCCGTAGGGGGAGCCTTGAGGGCCCCGTGGTTTCGTTGTCGCCAGCCACGATTGGCGCGGGACCGCCCCCGGCGGTCCTTGGCTGCCCTGGTGTGGTTGGACACAGCGGACCTTCACCATTGCGCTCATGCTGAGCTAGGCGACCGAGATGCTCGGCGACCGGCCATTTCTTCGCGGTGGTTCGCATGGTGTGTTCCGGCCACAGCCAGACGGGCTCATTCAGCTAGACGGCCTCGCCACCTTGGTGGGGGCCACGGCGATAGTCGAGCTCGCGTCTTGGCTGTGTCCGAGCCTGCTCAAGCGGCCTCCCGATACAGGCAGCGGATCTCGCCGTCTCGCAGTCCGTAGAAGGCCAGGGTGAGCAATTTTCGGGCCGCCGCGACTCGGGCGATCATTTGCCCGCGCCGCTCGGCGATGCGGCGGAACGTGGGGGCGATGGCCTCTCCGCCGTGGTAGCGGGCGACGGCCTCGACGACCGCCCATCTGACGATCATCGATCCTTGTTTGGTGATGTGCCCCCGCCGGGACTTGGTGTCGGACTCGTGCAGGCTGGGGGTCATCCCGGCCCACGAGCACAAGTGGCGGGCGGAGGGGAATCGACTGATGTCTCCGATCTCTGCCACCAAGATCGCCGCGGTGATCGGGCCGACGCCGTGCAAGGTCTGAAGGGCCCGATAGCCGGCGTGGTCCTTCAGCTCCTTATGCAGTTGACGTTCGACCAAGGCCAGCTCCCGGTCGTAGATCTCCAGCAGATCCCGCAGGGACTCGACCCGCAGCCCATAAGGTCCGGGGAAGTCCATCTCATCGAGGGCTCTCTGTCCCTGCATCGTGAACATGTCCGGAAAAACAGGCAAGATCCCCACCTTGGCCATCACCGCGTGCACCTGGGCCTTGGCCGAAGTTCTCGAGCGCGGTCAGCTTCGCTCTGTACCTGACGAGCTCCCGCAGTTCACGCACCTCCGGCGGGGCGATCCACGCCTCGGGCAGATCATTCCGGCGCAGCCGGTGGGCCAGCTCGGTCGAATCCTTCACGTCGTTCTTGACCCGGCGGGTGTCCCAGTGCAACCCCAGCGGGTGCACCAGATGCACCCGAGCGCCCTCCGCTTGGAGCAGATCGGCGGCCCAGTACCAGCCATAGCACGCCTCGAGCGCCACCTCCGGGTTCGGCCCCGCCTCGGCTATGGCCATGGCCAACGCCACCGGATCGTTATCGATCTTGGTCACATCCAGCACATCGCCGGCGTCGCTCATCCGAACGATCACCGACCGGCGCCGGTGCAGATCGATACCGACATACTGTTGTGAGTGCTGCATCGGGGTCCTCCTCCGTCGAGCGGGTTTGGTTTGGGAAGCCCCGAGTGTGCCAACACTCGAACCCTCACGGCGGGGCGAGGACCCCCTGGCCGCCATCACCCCTCCCCCAACTCCTCCACGGTTACCAGCTCGCCGCAACTCGGGCAGCACCCGCCCACCCCCAGCCGCCGGCAAAACACGTTGCAGTCCGGGCAGCGGCGCTCCAACAGTCGCTCACCACACCCCGGGCACTCATACACCACCAAGGCCGTCATCGCTTCCAACTCTTTGACCTCACTTCAACGGCGCCGACCCGCACCCAGCAAGCCCGTCACGCAAAAGCGGCGCTGCGCTTCTTCATGACATCAGCTCGGAGCGCGTTCTCTGAAAGTCTGGAGGGGAGGTCCGTGGACCCGGTAGGTGATGGCCGTGTCATGTGGATCCGTACTTGCCGAGCGGTTGGGGGACTGTCGGTTGCGGCTAGGTTCAGGTGCTGTTGGTGGGGGTCGTGATCTCCCCCAGTAGTCGTCTGGCTGAGCTGGCGAAGCGGTTGGGGTCGCGGTAGGTACGTGCGACGAGCATGGCTCCTTCGAGGGTGCCGATGATCATCTGTGCGATCTCCCGGTTGGCTCCGTCGACCTCCAATGTCCCGTCCGCTCGACCTTGTTCGATGACGCCGGCGAGCCAGGTTTCGTTGTAGTCGAAGAATCTGATGACCGCGTGGCGCATCGGCTCGGGCAGGGTGTGGTAGTCAGCTGCGAGCATTCCGCACAGACACATCCGGTCCTGGGCCAGTACTTGGGCGTAGAGGTCGGCGTAGGCCTCCAGCTTTGTGGCAGCGTCGGCGCCTGCGGTGTCGATGGTCTTGAGCGCGTCACAGAACCGGCCGGTGTAGCGGGTCAGGAGCGCTTGGCCCAACTCGGCCTTGCCGGCGAAGTGGTAGTGCAGCGCCGGCTTGGTGATGCCCAGCTCCGCGGCGACATCCGCGTAGGAGAAGGCGTTGAACCCGAGGGTCTGGACCAGCCGTTCGGCCACGTCGATTATCGCTGAGGCCGTGTCGGTGTCGCGGTTCGTGCGGACCGCCATGATCACCTCCTTGCCAGGTTAGGGGGTTGACAGCTGACCTACTAGTAAGTCAGAATACTGGCGAGTGGCTGTTGAGGCAAGTCATCAATGAGGGAGGGCGCAGTATGCAAGAGACCGAGCATCGCAATTTCGACAAGTCCGACGAGGTGAGGGAGTTCCCCAACGGGCGGGCCGAGATCCTACGGGTTGGGGACTCAGAGATCGGCCGGCTGATCTTCGAGCCGGGCTGGAGATGGTCGACCGATCTGAAAGCGATCGCCGGGACCGACAGCTGCACCGCCCCCCACTTCCAGTACCACGTGGCCGGCCGGCTGGCGATCCGGATGGACGACGGGACCGAGCTTGTCGCCCAGGCCGGGGATGTCACCTCGCTGCCCAGCGGTCACGACGCCTGGGTTCTCGGCGACGAGCCGGTGGTGGTTGTGGACTGGTTCGGGGCCAGCAACTACGCCAAAGGGGACTAGCGCCATGGACCCGATCAAAGTCGTTGAGGCGTTCGGGGCGGCGTGGGCCGACCACGACCTGGACGCCGCCCTAGCTATGGTCAGCGGCGACTGCGTCTTTGACGCCACCGGCCCGCCACCAGACGGCACCCGATGCGTCGGCGTCGATGCCATCCGGGCGGCATGGGCTGCGATCTTCGAAGACCCCAGCTCCCACTTCGAGGAGGAGGAGACCTTCCAGGCCGGAGACAGAATCGTGCAACGCTGGCGCTACAGCTTCGACGGCGGGCACGTGCGAGGCGTTGACCTGTTCCGGGTCCGGGATGGCAAAGTCGCCGAGAAGCTCTCCTATGTCAAAGGATGAAGGGGCCCTGATGGACACCATCGATTCCCTGCTCGCCGGGATCGACGCCGGAGCCGTACCGGCGGGAATGTTCAGCCGAATCTGGGCCGCGGCCTGGCCCAGACCGACGCCATCGCGTTCGATGTCCATCCGGTAGTAGTCGAAGTCCGACTGGGGCCAGGACCATTCGAAGCACGCCTCGTTGCCCAGAAGATAGACGTTAGTGACCATGGCCTGGTCGGAGGTCCACGCGATCTGGCCTCGCTCGAAGCTCTGCCGCTTTCCCGGCCGTCCCGGTACGTCCTGCTCGACCTCTAACGCGCGGCCCCAATCATCTGGAAGCCCTTTCAAAAGAAGTCTATGATCCGTCGCGTCATGGATATTACCACCTTCGTATCAATAGGGTGGCTGGCGGAAGATGAGGGCCTGAGTTACGAAGCGACCCAGGCCCGCCTCGAAGTCGGCGCCGAGTTGGGCCTCGAACGGCAGTGGTACGAGGGCGAGGCCGGACTGCGGAAGCTGTTCGAACAGGTCAACCCCACCAACCCGGCGCTGTTCGATGAGATCGCCTACGCCGACACCCTCGACGCCCGGAGCGCCTGGATCCTCAAGTTGGCCGAGGCGATGCATCCCAAGGAGCCGGCGGAGGCTGCGCCGTCGGCCAAGGAAGCGACGGCCGAAGCGACCGCCGCGCTGGCCCAACTCGTGGACGACATCGACGAGAGCGAGGCGAACGAGTTGATCGCCGAGGCCGACCTCGATCCGGTCAAGCTGGCCGAGTTCGTCAAGGACGAGGCCTTCCTGGAGGGGTTCGAGCAGGAGATGGCCGAATGGGATGTCGACAAACTCCTGAGCGAGATCGAATCCGGCAGGGACGACGCAGCCGAAGGCGATGAGGAGGAGAGCGAATGAGCAAGACGCCCAAGGACCTCGAACAGATGCAGACCAAACTCAAGGCGAAGGAGGCCTCCCTCAAGCCGCTCGCGTCCAAGGACCCTAAGGCGGCGGGCGCCCTCATCGCCATCCAAAAGTCGCTCAAGAAGGTCGGCGACGCCCTCGTCGACTTCGGCGATTACACGGCTTCACAGGCCACCGGCAGCCAGACCCGTAAGCAGAAGAAGGCCCGAGATGAGCTAGAAAGGCGGGTCACGGGGTCCAGGGGCATGCAAGCGGTCACCTCGACCCCCGACATTTTCTACGGCGGCGGCAATGACGCCAGAGCCAAGAACCTGCCCAGCGGGCTATTGGGCTCGCCGCTGCTGGTCATCCGCCACGGCCTAGAGGTCCACGACGTCGATCCGGTGGAGATGACCCGTCTGGCCGGTCCGTTCAAGAGGCCGGTTAAGGCCTACAACCTCGGCGACCTGGGCATGAAGGTGATCAAGACGGGCAAGGACCTGGACAGCTGGCTGTCGGGCAACGCCGATAACTACATGGTCCGCTTCGACGCCGTCAGCAAGGAGACCGGCCGGCAGATCTCCGACAGCACCGGCCAGACCATGTACGAGAAGGGCAGCCAAGATTACGAGGTCCTCAACGCCACCATCCCGCTGCCCGAGGGAAAGTCGGAGATCTGGGTCGAGTGCTCGGCTTTCAAGGGGGTGATGCTCCCCGACGAGAAGTACGAGGTGATCGACACTGGGCTGGCGGCAGCCAAGGTGATGGCCAAGGATCTCGCTGGCGTCGCCAGCTCCGGCATCCAAGCCGGCATGGAGATCGAACCGGGGATCCTCGGTATCCTCGTCGAGGCTCTTGACCATCTGGATGAGGGCGGAGCCGGTGACCTGGTCAGGGCCGCCATCGAGGCCATCAAGGAGGCGAATGAGGCCGAGAAGACGAGCGTTCTCGACTTCACATTCTCCGCCACCGGCGGCTCCGGCACCGCCCTCGACTGCGGCAAGGACCATTTCAGTTACGACGGCTATCCGGGGCTAATCGGCCGCGGAGTCAAGATCGGCGACATAGGCGCCAAGCTCAAGGCGCTTATCCCTCGATAGCTCCGGGGCACGGCGTCGAACAGCGGCACGTGACGACTCTGCTCGGCCGCAGCCGAGTCCGGCCCCATTCCAGACACTCCCGACCCTGTGCCATTAGAGCTACTCAACGCGCCGATCGGGGTGGCCACGTCGTCGGCCTTGTGCCGGGTGGCCCGCGGTGACGACACGCCGCCGAGCTGCATCCTCGACGCAGGTTTCGCCCAGGATCCGTCCGATCGGGTCATCCCGAGTGTGCACCTGGATGTCGCCACCACCAGCGTTCCACCGGCCGCAGGACCCGAGCCGCCTCCTGGAACACGAGATCGGGATCGGCAACGTCATGGATGACCCACACCGCAATGGCATGGTCGACCCCCGAGGTCCGTACAGGCAGCAGCTGGGCGTCGCCGATGGTCACGGACGGGCCGAGCCGCGCTCCGGCTATGGCTAGCATCGGCCCGGACAATCGACCCCTACGACCATTCGCCCCGCTTGCGTAGTCCCAGCGCCACCACGCCCGTCCCTACTCCTATCTCGAGCACCGTCCCGCTGTCCTGGGGCAGAAGACCGTCGATGTCGGCCGCGTACTCGTCTCCGCGCTTCTCCCCGCCACGAGTCTCGTCGTAGATGGGCGCGATCTCATCGAAACGGCTGGCATGTGTCACCTGCAGAAGTCTGCCGTCTGCAGGGCCTGCCCGACGTGACGCGATCTGGCGCGACGGCGGGTCTCGGGTGCTCGTCGTTCTAGTGGCGCGTTCTGTGCGCTGCGGTTGAGGCACGACATTCTGGTGAAGCCCCAGTTGGTATCTCACCACAGCCATGGCTAAAAGCCCCAGTGAAGGGCCTGAGTAATGCCGCACAGCAATGGTTGCGCTGTGATATCCGACCTTCGGTTGCCGTCCCGGCTTCGAGCTCGATGGCGAGTGGGTTGGCCTCGGCCCTCTCACGTCTGGCCCGCGGTTATGAGCATCGCGCTGTTCGTTCGCCGCGGCGTGAGCGTTTTGACTGCCGTCGGAACCGGATTGGCGACCGAGCGCCAAGTTGGACGAAGCGGGCGGACAGACCCACGCCCCGGCCTCTGGCCCAGCCGGACCTTTCATGGACCTGTAGTCAGTCGATGAGCCTGAGGGCGCGGGCCCGGCTGACCGCCTCGGCGCGGCTGTGAACCCCCAGTTTCTTATAGACGCGCTCGGCTCGGTCTTTCGCCGCCGAGCGGGAGATCCCCAGCTTGTCGGCGATAACCGCGAACGACGATTGCGTGGGCAAGTAGCGCAAGACCCGCGCCTCAGCCACGGTGATCGACGCAGCTCGGGCGGTGGCGGCGGCTTCCTCGACCGCCTTCGCGGCAGCTTCGTCAGCCGCCGCCACCTCCACCGCGTCCTCCGCCACCGCTTCGGCAACCGCTTGGTCCGCGGCGGCGACGACCAAGCCAGCGGCGCGCACCGCCTCGAGGGCCTCATGCGCAGCTGCCTCCTCCACCACGCCGGCACGGATCAGGGCTTGAACGGCGTCAGCCACGGCAGCGTCCCGGATCGCTTCGAAGGCAGCGATCTCCTCCGCTGCCTCGGCTTGTGCGGCCATGGCCTCAAGGGTGGCGTTCACCTCTGCGACCTGCGCCGCCGCAATGACGCCAGCCGCCTCCTCCATAGCCGCCACCTCAGCCCCGACGATCAACCCGGCCTCCGCGGTCAAGAAGCCCTCGCCCACCAAGGCGCCACCGGTCTCGGCAATCGCCTCGAACAGCGGCTGCGCCCAACCGTGCTCGATGAGCAAGAACGCCAGACCGGTCCCCGGGAGCAGGGACTCCGCCAGTGCCCAGGCGTTGCCCGGATCGAAGCCCGACACGCCGTCGCCCACCGACGATTCGACCAAACCGGCACCATCAAATGGGACGACGCTCGCCAGGAGGGCGCCAAAGTCATCATCGTCGCCGACCGCCAACTGGCGGATGGTGCCGTCCTCGTTCTTGGCCACGAAAAGTACGTCGAGCAGGCGCAACACACCGCGCCCCTGCAGCCGATCGACTTCAGCCAGGACCCGACCCTCGAAGTCGGCACCGGGACCGAAACTCAAGGCAATCACCTGCAACGGACCGGGCATCTGTCAACCTCCCTATCGTGACCGGCTCGAAGCGTAGAGGCTCTATCGCTCCTACGCGCAGGCCACGGCGTTGCAGGAAACCGTGAGCCACGGCCAACTCCCCGCCCGCGCTCAGGACACCTGACCGTCGCCGGCGAAGCGCCGACATCGAGGCCAGGCGGCTCCTCGGATCCGGGCCCAGCGCTCCGCGCTCGAAGCGGCCACGCACACAGCACACGGCGCACTTGCTGGAGCTACGTTCAACTTGAACGGGATCCAAACGGGCCGGCGACGAGCCGCGCTCCCGTGGACGATATCGCCCGACGGCGCCGCCGCGCGACATCGTGATCGAGACGACTACGCCGACGTGCCAATCTGCACCAGTCCCGTAGTGCGTTCCGTTGGTTTTGCGGGCGCGTCCTGTACCCAACATGGCGGCCCCATCTGGTGATGCGGTGTGGGAGCGGGATCGAACCTCTTCCAACGGAAGCACACTTGTTTGAGAGCACTCCTAGGCTGGTACCTATGAGCGACACTGCCGACTGGTCTCCCGACGAACCGCTCGACACCGAGACGTTTGAGAGCTGGGATGAGGACCTCGACGCCCGGGATGAGGTGATGCCCGACGACGTCGATGACGCCGAGGGGGAGCGATCACTCGACCGGCAGCTTGTCGCTGACGACGCCGAACTGGAAGCGCTTGGGGCCCAACTCGACGATCCGCTGCGGATGGCCGCGCTCGACGGCGGCATGGACGACCCCGATGGTCTCGCGGCGGAGGGCATCGACAAAGGATCTCGCCGGCGGGCCGACCAAGACGGCTGGGACCTGGACGCCGAGGAGCGGCAGGCGGCCGAGCTCCTGGACGCCGACTCGGACGATTCGGGATGACTGCCGATCCCGCGTCGCCGCGTCAGGCGTCGCCTGCGCAGGGCTATAGCGCCGTCAGAGCCAACAGTCGCGTAGAGCACCAGAGCACTTCTCCTGGACGAGCTCCTCGCTCATGCTCAGGACTGGAATCTAAGGCGCTCCAGAACCGCGTCAACATCGTCGATCCGGTATCCCCGAAGCGAGCCGACCACACTCGACACTCTGGACCAGTGCGGAGATGGAGATCCCTGCGTCGAGCGCATCAGCGACCTTCTCTAGAAAGGTATCGACGTGTTGCGCGTTGTAGCCACGGAAGGTCTCGCGGAACTCACACCGGCGCACTTCATCTCCCGTCATCCCCCAAGCCTAGGCGTGTGCGCGAAGTGCTCACGCGGGAAAGCCGGACCATCACCAGCACAGCACACGTCATGACATCGAGCTTCTACACCGGCATCACTCCGCTTTCAGGACGCACTACACCGTTGTAGTTACACTCCCTCCCGGCAAGCCGGATGTATGAGGGATGATCAATCGGTCGTCGGTCGCGACGCCGGATTCCTGCGCCGTAGGTTAGGGTGTGTTGTTTGCGTCTCGCTGGCGGGTGGGATGAATTCGAGGTGGTCGCGCCGGACCGCGGTGATGATGTCGACGAGGGTGCGCATTTGTTCCAGGTCGAGTGCGCCGACGCCAAACTTTGTTTTCCCGATGGCGGCGGTGGCTTTCGGCATGAGGTTCCGGCCGGCGTCGGTGATCTCCGCGAACACGACCCGCTTGTTGGTGGGGTCAGGTACTCGTTGTGCGAGGCCGGCCGCTTCTAGTCGGTTCAAGGTGTTGGTCATGCTGGCGGGGTGGACCCGTAGACGAGCGCTGAGTTTGTTGAGGGGCAGGCGGTTGTTGCGGCTGAAGCTGAGGTAGGCCAGGACCTCGTATCGGGCGTAGGTGATGCCGAAGGGCTCGACAGCGGCGTCGAGATCGGCGAGGATGATTTGGCTGGCCCGCATGATCGAGTGAGCGGCGGCCATGGCGTCCGGTTCTGGCCAGTCCCTGACTTCCCAGCGGCGTCTTGCTTCGATGATGGCATCGAAGGGGAGAGCCGCCCGGAGCTTGGCTTCCTGCACCGACTTTCCGGTAAGTGCTTTGGACTCTGTCCCTGGGATGTAGAACCTGCGTCGCCGTGGCACCCAGCGTGGACCTCCGGCCCTGGTTGCTTGTTGGTGGCAGTGCATGTTAGCGGCTCAGTGCAGTCCGACATTCCTCACCCTTTGCGAGTTCGAGGTGTCGGAGAAACCGATGAAATGTGCAGGACGGTGGGCGCGGGGACCCTGTGTCCCGGCATTCGCCCGCGACGGCGATGCTAGACCAGGAACCCGAAGGTGTTGATGGCCCCCTCCCGGTTTATGAGGAGGACTCTCTTCTCCACCATGAGGTAAGAGTTGCCGGCTGGCTGGAGCCGGTAGAGGGTGCTGCCGGCCCAGTAGCGCATGTTCTCATTCCTGAACTCCGAGAGATTCCAGTTGACCCAGCACTCGATCTGCGGCGCCCCGGGCGGTGAGACCTCCCTGAAGTTGGAGAGCATGCGCACCAGGGAAGACCGGGGGATCTGGGAGTGGCGTTTGTTGGTCTGCAGCTGCCGGATGCGGTTGGCCAGCCGACGGCGGTTGTCGAAGATGACCGAGGCGTGGGTATAGCCGTCGGCGGGCGAGTCACAGGGCCCGGGTCCGCACACCCAGTAGAGGCCCTCGCTGGGATGCCACAGGTCCAGCCACTGCTGATACTGGTGGGCGTCGCAGACCGCGGCCTCATGATGCAAAAAGGCGATGACGTTGGCCTCGGGAAGCCGACTGACCACGACGTCGACATCCTCGTCAATCCGGAGCGGACCGGTCCAGGCTTCGACGTCGAGGTCGTCGAGCTCGTCGAGGTCGCCGACACTGAACTCGCTCATCGGACGGCCCAGGCCGGCCGGTTCGCCTGCCGGCGAAGCATGATGGCCTGGTACTGCTTCCACATACCCCGGGCGGCCGTCTCCGCGCTGGCGTCAAAGGACGCCTCGCCGTGCTCCTCGAGCACCTCCTGGTCCATGCCCCGGCTCAGGTCCAGCCATTCTGGCGAAATAGTATGTAACGCCAGCTGGGCCCGCTCTTGCACCTCGCCGTCGTCGGCGATGATCAGACCGGCCGGGCCCATGGCCGCGAAGTTCAGCACCGTCCGCTGGTTCATCTCCTCGCCCCCTTCCAGCAGGATCGGCGTGGTCAACGTGTTCGTCTCCTCCGCCGACACCGGCTGGATGATCATGAGGTTCATCTCGGCGATGAACACGTTCGGGTAGATAACCATGTGGGGCGGCCCGTCAAGTAGCGTCTGGCGGGCTCGCTCCTCGCCCTGGGCCTCGGTCAGGGCCCGGACGTAGTTCGCCACCTTGTGGGGGGCCGGAGGGCCCGTCCACGACATCGGCTCCTGGGTTCGCCAGCGCGGCCGGGAGTCGATCTCGGTATGGCCCATCCCCATGTGACGCACCGCGCTCCCCGACGGAGCCCTCGACCCGGCCTTGTTGGGCGCTCCCATCAGGCCGATCTCCTGGAGCGAGCGATGTACGAAATTCCCGTGATAGCCGTCGATCAAGCTCTCGAGCACCATCTTCCAGTTGGAGTGATAGCGGTGATTGATCCAACCGGCCGTCAACTGGATCCGGCCCGTGGGGGAGAGATCCGAGATCCGGTCGATCGGCTCCCGGGCCGGGGCGATAAACTCCTCGAACGACGGGGCGGTCAGATCGGCTTGCAACTGGCAGAAGACGAAGCCCCGGTAGTCGCAGGTCTGGGCCGGCCGACCCAGACCCAACCCCGCCTTGGTCTGGTCGATGTTGCGGTAGCCGTCGGGAAACGGCACCGCCCGCAGCGCCCCGTCCAGCCCGAAAGTCCACCCGTGATAGGCGCAGCGCAGGGCCCGGGCTTCACCGCAAGGGTCCATACACACCAGGTTCCCCCGATGGGTGCAACGGTTGAACAGCACGTGCACCCGATCGCGTCGGTCCCTGGTCAGGATCAGCTCCTGCCCACCCACACTCCGCCGCACGAAATTTCCCGGTCGCGGCACCTCGCTGTCATGACCGACATACACCCAGTAGGACCCATACAGCAGGTCCATCTCCCGGGCGTAGACGCCCTCATCCCAGTACAACTGCGGCCACACCCGATCCCGCTCGATACCTCGCACCAACATCTCATCGGCCGTCGGCCGAGACCGCACCTCAGGCCGATTCGGGCTCATCGTCATACCAGCACCGCCTCCTTGCACCTCGGTTCGCGGTCCATCGCCCCCATCCAAACCCGTCGCGGCCATCAGCAGCCGGACCACCCCACGAGAAAGAGCTCAACTCGCGACCACTCAGCGACCCGAACATATGGTTTCTAAGTGTTCCGCGTCAGTTTGCCACGACCGCCAGACGACGTCAAGGGACAGCCCGCCACCATCGCTGGGACCGACCTCACCCACGTCAGGCGCGATCCCGTCTGACAATGGCCCGGCCACCCTGCCGGCAACGACGACTGGCGACTGGGCGAGGTGCCAAGCCGTCGCCACCGCGATCAACACAGCCAGGCAGTTCCGACACTAGGACGTTGCGGTGCTGTATGGGGTGAGACATTGAGATCGCCGGCAGGCGCCTGGTGGTGAGGGGCGAGCGCGGAGAGAATGAGCGGCGAGGGCGTCGTGCGCGGCCGCACCGCCTGGTCGGGAGGCGGGTCGTCGGCTGGCCGATCGTCGGGCGTTGAAACACTGGTTGGTGGCGATTCGGTAGAGCCAGGTGCGCAGCGAAGAGCGTCCCTCGAACCCTCCGAAACCCTGCCAAGCGGCCAACAGCGTCTCCTGGAGGGCGTCCTCGGCATCCTGGAACGATCCGAGCATCCGGTAACAGTGCACTTGCAGCTCGCGGCGATGAGGCTCGGTCAGCCGTCGGAACGCCTCGCCGTCCCCGGCCCGGGCCTATGAGATCAGATCGGCAGTTACCACCCTCGCATCGCCCTCCTCCTGCATCTTGTCGCACCTCCATCCTGTACGGACACCGGCCGAGACGCGAACTGGGCGGTCGGTCGGCGCCCAATGTTCCGATGCCGCGGTGTCTACAACACCTGCAACCGACAGCACCAACGATGAGGAGAAGCGAAATGGGAAAGATAGTGATCAGCACGAACTGCTCGCTCGATGGAGTCGTCCAGGACCCCACCGATGAAGAGGGCTTCGAGCGGGGCGGCTGGTTCGGCCAGTTCGGGGGCAAGGACCTCGAAGCGTGGGCCAAGCTCGAGACCGCCGAGGCGCTGGGCGCCGAGGCCCTGCTGCTGGGTCGGCGGAGTTACGAGTGGTTCGCACCGCGGTGGGTATCGCGGCCCGGCGAGTGGGCGGACCGGTTGAGAAGCCTGCCCAAGTACGTCGTGTCGTCCAGCCTCCCGGAAGAGGCTGCGACTTGGGGACCGACCACGATCCTGGGCGGCGAGGCGGTGAAGGAGGTCTCGAAGCTCAAGCAAGAGCTAGACGGGGAAATTCTCGTGTACGCCAGCTATCAACTCGGGCACACACTCCTGGAGCACGACCTCGTCGACGAGCTGCGGCTGACAAGCTTCCCGGTCGTGCTCGGGGCCGGCAGGCGCCTCTTCGGCGAGACCAGCGACAAGAAACCCCTGCGCCTCGTCGACACCCAGACCCTCGGTCAAGGCCTCGCCTTCCTCACCTACGAGGTAGTCCGAGCCGCCTAGCCGCGGCCGGATCGAAGGGGCGAAGTCTGTAGCCATCACTTGAGAAGGGATTTACCGATGGATTCCGTTGGACCACACCCAACCAAAGTTTCGCCGACGAGCCCGGCCAGGACGGTGTTGCTCACCGCAGTCGCCTATTTCATGGTGACCCTCGACGCCCTCGTCGTGGTGACGGCGCTGCCGTCCATTCACAAGAGTCTCTGGCGGCGGCATCGCAACGCTGCAGTGGACGGTCAGCGCGTACACGATCGCCTTCGGAGCCGGAATCCTGACCGCGGCTGCGCTTGGCGACCGACTCGGTCGGCGCCGGGTCTACGTAGTCGGCCTGGCGCTCTTCACCGCCGCCTCGGCCGCCTGCGCCCTCGCCCCCGACGCCAATGTCCTCATCGCCTGCCGCGCCATACAGGGGATGGGGGCCGCCATCGTGATGCCCCTGAGCCTCACCATCTTGACCTCGGCATTCCCGACCGAAAAGCGGGGTGCCGTTGTCGGCATCTGGGGTGGCATTGCCGGGCTGGCTGTTGCGGCCGGGCCGCTCATCGGGGGCGGCATCACCCAGGGCCTCAACTGGCATTGGATCTTCTGGGTCAACGTACCGATCGGCGTCGCCGCCACAGTTGGCGCCGCCTTTCGGCTGCCCGAGAGCCACGGCCCGCGGGGGCGGCTCGACGTTCCCGCGCTCGCTCTCGTCTCCAGCGGCGTCGCCGTCCTCATCTGGGGCCTGGTCCAGGGTGGTCAGAACGGCTGGGGCACGTCGGAGAACCTGACCGGGTTGTTGGTGGGCGCGGCGCTGCTCGCCGGCTTCGTGTGGTGGGAGGGTCGGGCGTCCGCGCCGATGCTCCCCCTCGGCCTGTTCAGGCGGATCTCTTTCAGTTCCGCCGTGATGACCCAGTTCTTCATGGCGGCGGCGATCTTCTCGGCCGCCTTCCTGACCAGCCAGTTCTTCCAGTTCGCCCTCGGAGACTCCCCACTAGGAACCGGCCTGCGTTTCTTGCCCTGGACGGCAACACCCCTCGTGATCGCCCCCATCGCCGGGTCCCTCTCGGACCGGATCGGCGCCCGAGCGCTTATCGTGCCGGGTCTGGTGATGCAAGCGTTCGGCTTCGGATGGATGGTCCACCTAGCGGCAACGTCTGCCCCCTACACGACCTTCGTCGTTCCCTTCCTGATTGCCGGAGTCGGCATATCCATGGCGCTCCCCAGCGTCACCGCCGGGGGGCTCAACGCGGCGCCACCGGAGCTGTTGGGAAAGGCGGCCGGCACGCTCAATACCATGCAGCAGTTTGGCGCGGTTTTCGGCGTCGCCGTGGTCACCGCCGTGTTCAACGGGCACGGCAACCTCGCCACCTCGACCGCCGTCACCAGCGGCTACCGGGCCGCCCTGGCCGTGTCAGCCGGGGCCTCGCTGCTCGGAGCCCTGGCTGCCGTGGGCATCCGCCGCGCCCGTGCCAGAGGGGCCCGCCAACCGGTTGACGCCGAACCGGACGACAGAGTCATCCGGAAAGCGACCCCGATTGGTGCAGCCTAAAAAGCCTGTCGCCGGTCGAATCGCGGCACCCGGGTTCGTCCTCGGGAACGGAGACGATCGATGGCAAGCATCAGCTGTCTCGCCTCGGTGAAAGTGACGACGCCGACAGTGTCTGATATGCCCTCGACAAGGTCATCGCCATGAGCCAAGGCGTGAGCGTCCTCGGGGATTTCGCCGATGTCGAACGGTTACGCCGAGACGACTGGCTCGCTCCACCGACCGAGAGTCGCCCTCGCCGCCGCGCCAACACCTCGCCCACGGGGTAACGAGCCTGCGGCGTGCCCTGAGATTCGGCTTACGTATGGTTGAAAGGACACTTTCGCATGACTGAACCCGCGCTGGCCCCCCTGGTCGCCTAGTCGAGACGCCAATCGGCACCCTCTTCTTTCGCGAGATCACCGGTGACGACCCGCCGATCGGCCTGATGCACGGCTTCCGCGACGACCACAAGATCTACGAGCGGCTCCGCAACCTTTAGCCCCTGTACACCTGGACTGACAGATGCCGCCGGCAGCCGCGCCGGACCGACTTGTTGTGGAGCTCAGCAGATGGCGGCCCTGTAGAGACTGGGGCGAGTGCTTCCCAACGAGGGAGTGCTTCCCAACGAGGGAGTGCTTTCAGTTATTGCCCCGCCGTTGCCCTGGTTTACGTCCCCCTGGGTTTCCGTTGCCTGGGTTTCCGTGGCCTTTGCCGTGGTCGCGGCCGCTGCCGGCGTGCACCGGTGGCGGGAGGACGGTCGTGGGCGGGGCGACACTGGTTGGTGTGGAGTCGGTCGCGGGCGGGCCGGTCGGCGCCGTTACGGTGGTCGTGATCTGAGCATGGACGGTGGCGGTCGGGACCTGAGCGTGAACTGCTGTAGTCAGGTCGGTACGGGCGCCGCTGCGGCGCCCGTCTGACCTTCGGTGCCACCCGCCCGGGCCGATGGGGTGGATGTCCAGCCGATGCGCTTGTCGGCTTACCCGACTTACAGGTAGCCGCGCAGATCGGTGGCGGGCGGCAGTTCGGCGGGGCGGATCCGCCGGCCGGTGATCTGGTCTGCGACGATCCGCACCATGTGAACGCGCTCGCCGGGCGCCCACGGCACGACACCGCTGGTCTCGGCCGGCATCTGCTTTGGGCTCAGCTCATGAGCGGCGCCGCGGACCATCACGCTCCACCCGGAGCGGCCCGCCAAGTCCAATTCGTCGACCTCAAAGGTGACGTTGGATCTGTCGATGGCCCACAGCTTGGTCCCGACTCTGGTCCGGAACACGATGTGCATCCCGTCCAGGGCGTAGTTGACCGGAAAGACCAGCGGATACTGGCCGACGATGACCGCCACCCGGCCGACCGGCTGGGTGGCCAGGAGCCGCCAGCACTCGGCCACGTCGATCTCGTCCAGCCCCCCCTGATCGAGGGCATCCTCGGGTTGTGTCGTGGCGGTCATCTGTTAACTCCTTCCATCGTTGTGGTTCGAACGGCGATTCGTGCCCGTCCTGGTTGGATGGCACGGCCGTTCAGCAAGGCGGCGGGGTGCGCCGCCGTGTACTCGGCATCGCAGCCCGGCGTCTCTTGGGTCATGCGTCCACCGTGGCGAGTCCGGCTGGCTGTGGGGGGGCGGCGGTGGGGAGTGCGTGGTCTTTGGCCCTGTTGCTCTGGTCGCGGGTCGCTTTGCGACTGTGGTAGAAGCCGAGCAGGGAGAGCACGAGCAGAAGCCCGGCGGCGGCGAAGGCGACGATGGCGGCGATCCCGGCGATCGTGGCCATGGTGCCGAACGCATAGGCGTTGAGGAGCAAGCCGCGCAGGGTCTCACCCTTGAATACGGTGTTTACCCGGGCGGCCAGGGCGGCGTTGTTGGGCTGGGCTTGCGCTTCGGTCGATAGCTGGGCGTAGGTCTTGCCGCCACCGATGGTCTTCAGGTGGTTAGCAATGAAGTGATCGGCGTACACCTGGGCTTGGGCGCCGGTGGTCAGCTGCTGGCCCCCGTACTGGCGCATCGCCTTGAACTCCGGGGCGGCCACGGCGGCGCTGTTGGCCGCCGGGAAGAAGATCTTCTGGGCGGCCAGCTGATTGTGGACCTGGCTGGTGATGTAGTTGTGACCCCACGTCAACAGACCCCCGGCCACGGCCAAGACGACCACCATCAGCAGGGCGGCGGCGCTGATCAAGACGTCGAACGTTCCCCGTCCTGCCCGGGCGGTTTGGTGGCCGCTGGTGGGATCCACCGCCACACTCGCGGGGGCGGCCGCTTCGCTACCTGACGGGCTGAGCAGTTGGGTTCCCATCGGAACCCCCGATCCTCCCCCGTAGAGCGGGGGTGCAGTTGCTCGTGATGAGCTAAATGTCACCCTACACCATCTCGGTCTCCGTATCCCCTGTCGGCGAGGCAGAATGCTCAGAACTGAGCAAGAATCGGATCGCCGATTTCATTTATGGAATATCGAATGCCGTCGCAGGGAGCGCGTCAACACACGGTGCCGAACCACCGGAACGTCTGTGGTCTCATATCTACAATGGTGCGACCACGGAAGGCAGCCAATTGTCGGTGTGATACTGGAACGACAGCCGCGTCCCGACAACGGCCGGAAGGTCGGCGGCGCTAAAGGCGGCGGCTCAAATTGTCGGGACCATGGCGGGCGCGTCCCTTCGAGGTTCAGTACCCTCCCTCACAGGTGGTCCGGCGTCGAGCCGGAACGACGGGTGAGCGAACAGGGGATGGGACGAGAAAGGACATAGTCACTACTGGGTCCCGCGAAGGTCTCGGACTCGAGTCGGAGAAAATCGGGCCCAGGGCCTCGTTGGTGGGTCGTCGCCCTCCGCGGACGACCACCTTCTCGGGCTCGGCCTGGGAGCAGTGCTGCTGGACTCGCCAAGCACGGTGAACGTCATCGGGGGCCTCCTAGTCCACGCAACGTAAAGCGGTGTTGCGCTACCAGGGTCCGGAGCAACGCTCCCGGAGGTGCCGCGACTGACGGCAGAGCCCAACACGGTACGGGGAACCACCCGCGTCAAGTAGACGCTACCACGCCTGCAACACAACATGTTCTGGCCTCAGCGAGCGCCGGCCATAAGATCTCCGAGCTGTCACCGACACCGCCAACTGTCGTCCACCTGCGTCCGTACGGCTCGGGGTTGACAGGACTACATATCCGCACAGGCAAGACCCCTGGGTGTTGGCAAGCTTGGCCGAGGCCGGGTTTCGCAGCGATCGGTGTTATCGCCAACTAGCCGGGCGGGCCCTCTCGGGGGGCCGAAGTCCGCGCCACAGACGTTCGCCCCGTTCCCGGGCGGCAGGAACCGGCCATGAGCGCCACCCCGGTTGCTGAGGAAACCGCCAGTAGCTGGACGGGCCGGATCCGTGACCGGTTACTGTCGGCGTTGCCGCCCGACCGGGCCCTTCCCGACCAGCAGCCGACCTATGTGTCGTCGTGGATCTATGTGTTCGGGGTGCTCGCCTTCGCCGCGCTGGTATTCATAATCGTCTCGGTGCGGCCCTCGCCGTGGGCGGGATCAACTGGTGGCACACCACCGCGGTAGGGCACTTCTTCAACGGCTTGCACCTGTGGAGCGTGGACCTGTTCTTCTTCTTCATGGTCATGCACCTGTGGGGCAAGTTCTGGATGTCGGCCTGGCGGGGCCCGCGGATGCTGACCTGGGTGACCGGAGTGGTGGCCTTCTTGGTGTCCATCGGCACCGCCTACACCGGCTACGTGGTGCACACCAACTTCGACTCGCGAAGTGGATTGCTACGCAGGCCGAGGACGGGATCAACAGCACCGGGCCGCTGGCCCCCCCGGAGGGCGGCGTCCGGTCTCTAGCCGACCCGGTCTCTTAACCGTCGACCGTCAGGTCAAGCAGGCTGCTGGAGACGGCCGCATCGTGGGCGGCCATTCCGGCTCACCCACCTCTTGTGGACGGGAACCTGCGGTGCGATAATCGCGGCCCTGGCTTGTTTCACCGCGGCAGCAGCCGTGGTCAGGGAGGTGGGATGGAAAAGGCGGAGTTCGAGGTCGCCGAAGCCGGCGCGTGGTGGCTGCTCATACCCGACTATTCAATTATCGAGGAACCACGCAAGAAACTGGGAGAGGTACTGGGTGGTACGGAGCTGCAGTGGTACCTGCAGCTCGACAATCTGCGGGAGCTGTACAAGCGGGTCGAGCCCAGTTACCATTTAATGAAGCAGCTGGACAACGCGACCGACGACGACGAGCGCGTGGAGTGGCTGGCGGACATGACGGAGGCGTTGCTGCCAGACGAGGAGCCTCCGAAGAGCGACGCATCGCCGTCTTCGAATGCGGACGTGGTGATCACCCCGAGCGAGGAGTCACCTGCCGCCAAGAAGGAAGCTCCGTCCGCCTTTCCCAAAAACGCCTCGCCGCTCAGCACGAATAAAGAGGACGTCAGCCCGGTCGACCCCGACGCCGGCGTAGCACCGCCGAAACCGGCTGACCTGGAAGCGATCGCCAAGGACGTGGCCACCGATTTCGGCAACAGTTCCGATCTGGCGACTCAGCTGGGCATCAGCAAGGACGAACTCAAAGACATCCTCAGTGACCTGCCGGCCGACTTCGAAAGTCGAGTTGCGGCAGAAGCCGCCCGCATAGCAACCGAAGCGTAAGGAATCCAATCAAATCATGAAAAGCGAAGCTGAGTTACGCAAGCAGCAAATCATCGACCACTTGATCCAGGTCCAGGCTCAAAAGGCCATCAAGACGAGCCTGACCTACATCGCCGCCGATGGGGAGATCCTCCGGATCCCGCCGCCGTCCCCGAAAGGGTTCACTGGTGAAGGGAATCGGCTGAGCGACTATCCGTTCGCGAACGCTCAGGAGCGAGATAGCGAACGTAAGAAGGCAATGGAAACAGCCCAAGCGCGCCTCAAGGCTGGTTTGGCTCCGCTCGAGGACGACGGTAATATCGAAAATATCAACCGCCTCCCGTGGGCTAAAAAGGACGAGGAGCCATCGTCTTCCCCGAGCTCCGGCGCCCAAGGTCCGGACGTCGACGCGACTCCCAAGCGTGTTCCTACGTTCTTGAGTCGTTCGACTGCCTTGAAGAAGGTGCAGGAGGCTCGCGCCAAATACAAGGAAAAAGTAGAACGGGCCATCAAGAACTATCGTAGTGAGCAGTTGAACCTAGTCAGGGAATTGGAGCGCCTCTGGGCCTGGATCAACGAAGCTGTATCCGAGCCTAAGGAGCTTGAGCATCGCGTCAGTCAGATCGCCCGGATACAGGAATTGCTCGACGAAATAGAGGATGCTCACGTCAAGTACATCGAGAAACTCTTTGGCGATCTCAGGACGCGTATGGCCCAGGTCAAGCTACTTTACGAAAAGGATCATGCGCTATTCAAGAGCGAGAAAAATTGGGAGTCCGGGTACAAAGAGGCATTAGAGAGCTTCGATTTTCTCCAGAAGGATTCGGCAAGCCATACCGTTGATAACTTGCTCGATTATTTCAAGAAATGGGGGGAAATTCAGGAAGCGGCGCGGAAGCTCGTACCGAGCGCTCCCACCACCACGGCCCTTAAGATCGGATTGAATCCGCTCGAAGATGGCGACATGCAGACGATCTACCAGTACTTCAAAGACACGGGCGGGAAGGCGCTATTGGGCCACGTAAGGACTGTGTGCACAAACAAAGGTAAGCCTGGTGGCCACTATACCTACAACGGTCAGGTGTACGAGATGTGGCATGACAGCCACGGAAACCAGAGCGCCAATTCGGACGATAGTCGCACGGCGTGGAAAATTGAAGTAGATGGTAAGTTGCAGGTGGTCGGTATCGGTCACCACACCAAGAATCAAAACCGATATCGCGCCATGTTTCCATTCTCGGTTGATCAGAGTATCAAGGACAACTACGAACCATCAAACGAGATCACAGATGGCCGGACGTAGCCGTCGAACCCGGTAATAGGCCGGATTGCATCGATCTGGCGCGCTTCGATTGAAGGGAGTGGGCGACGGGTCCAGCCGGGTGAGGGGTGCGCGGCTTGGACCTGACGGGCGGCAGCCAGGCGACCAGGAAACCGGGGCTGGGCGTCGAAAAAGCGCTATACGAGCTGGCCGACGGTGTCTGGGGCCTACCTGCAGCCGGGCAGCTGGGGCTGGTCCAACGCTGGGCTGATCACCGACGTGTCGGCCTCGATGCTGGCCGAACCCGCTTCGATCCCGATAACGACCGCCCGACCTACCCATCCCGGAGGACCTAAGCCGACGCTCGCCAGGAGATGCACATCGACGTAACGTCGGCGCGCCCCCATATCCCGGCAGCGTAGGGGGACCTACCGTCCTCGAAGAGAGGCTCGGGGATTTAGTTGCAACCTCAAGTGTTGTCAGCGCGCTTTGTAGGACTGATCTCTGGAAGGAGGGTTATTGTCATGAAGGTGTTGCAGGGGCTGTTGTGGTAGTACCCGAATGGGCCACCGGGGGTGGAAACCGACCTTGAGGTACAAGATCCGAGCTGCAAGCCTGGGTGGTTCTGGTCTCCAGGCTCACCACGGCCCCAGCAGCTCACGCCGTGTTCAGTCCTGGAGGGCCCGATGTCGCCTCCATCTCGAACCCGCACCGGGCCGCCGGCTGTGCCCGGTCGTGAAACTCGATGGTGGGTGACTGACCGATGGAAGTAGGGGGACAGCGGTTTGAGAGTGCAGGTAGGCAATCCCGGCGCTGACGGCGTGGATCTCGTCGCGGATGCCGCCGCTCAGGGCGCTCCAGTCGGTTGTGCCGAGGGCGCTGCCGGATTGACGGATGGCGGCTCGAAGTTCGGCGCCGGCCGTGGCGACTTCCCGCACCAACGGGCGCAGGGCGGTGAGCCCCGCCGACATCCGAGCGGTGTCGGGCTCTCGCTGGAGGCCGGCGAGCTCACGGTCGAGGGTGTCGGTCGCCTCAGCCAGCTGGTGGCCCCAGTCGGGCAGATGGCCGAGCGGGCCGGTGGCGACAGCAAGGAGCCGACGAGTGGCGTCCCGGGAGCGGCGCAGGTGGTGGCGCAACTCGGCCACTTCCTGGCGAGGCCCGGCAGGCAGGGCCCGGGCTTGCAGCGTGGTGAGGGTGGCGGCGGCGCGCTCGGAGACCTGGGTGTGGACCGAACGGTAGCCCGTGCGCAGGCCTCGAACCACTCTGCGAGTGACCAGCGCGGCGGCGATGACCGCCGAAACGAAGGCGAGCGCGAAGAGAACGAGAACGGCGACTAGAACGAAGTGCACAAATGCTCCAGAGCTGGTGATCGGTGCGCGGAGAGTCGGGCGGCGTTCTCGGACGTCCTGCCGCCTGGCCGGTCGTAATGACTCGCGGGCACTCTCCTGCAGCTCGAAGGGAATCTCGAGCGGATACGCGGAGACAGCTGCATCACATCCAAGAGGGTAAAGCAGCAGAACGAGTCGTGTCGCCCGGCTCTGGGATGATTTCATCGTTGAGACCTACAACCTGGGTATGACGCTGCGACACATTCTTGGCCCGGGCATGTCCGATGGTCGTAGCGGCCAGGGAGCGGCCTTCGGTGGCGCTTGCTTCGGCATCGTCGGCGTGCCGGCGTGGCCATGGCTCCCCGGGACGGCCACGCTGCCCCGCCTTCGAGGCTCGGCACGTCTCCGGATCGCGGGTCTGGTGCCTGCGGTCGGACTGGCCGCAGGCACGTCGGCGCCCACCTTCCCCTCCCCATTGTCGGCGGTGCCACCCGGGGGCTTGGGCGGCGAAGCAAGAATCGCCATCTACCGCAGCGCCAGATGGCCGCCAAAAATGGCTTGAATCGCAGCAGTAACATACCGGCTGCGATTGCCCGACCCGTGGCGCCTCTCCAAGGATGAGTTCCTTGGTCCTCGCGGCGGACTTCAGGCCAGGGCACTCCAGCAGGAGCCCGGTCGCGAAGGGACCGAGGGATTCTTATTCGAGGGATCCGGGGGAGGCGGTTTCGGCTTGCTGGCCCAGTCTGGCGGTTTGGTGCCTTCCCTCGACGATGACTCCAGTCACGGCGAGGACGGCGACGCCGTCGATGCTGTAGTCGATGGTGTGCGAGGCGTATTGGAGGGCGCTGCCGGCCAGGAAGGCGGCGAGAGTGTAGATGCCGGCCCAGACGATCTGGCGGCGTTGCCGGGAGGAATTTGCGCCAGCGCGTGCGGCTCGTGCTGCCCAGGGGGCCGCGCAGGTGCGCAGGATTGACACGAAGCGGCCGAAGAACACCGCCTTGGGGCCTTGGAGGTCGAAGACGTAGCGGGCGATCTTCAGTTTGTGTTCGTCGAGGCGAACCAGTGCCCGTATCGGCGGGCGAGGCGGTACCCGCCCTTGTCGCCGATCCAGAACCCGATGTTGTCGCCGATGATGGCCGCGGCCGAGGCGACCAGAAAGAGGATCCAGGGGTTGAGGCGGTGGGTGTGACCGGCGTAGGCCGGCCACGATGAGGGCGGTTTCACCCGTTACGGGAACGCGGAGGCTTATATGACGCGGCGTTTGGTGCGGCGTCGGCGGAGTCGTCGAAGAAGCCGCCGCGACATTCGCGAGTCATGGGCGACGATCGCGTGCTGGGAGGCGGGCGCCGTGAGCAGGACGTGACGGCTTTCGGTGAGCGCCCGGAACTGCTCGGCGCTTCCGCCCCGGTCGGGGTGCGCGACCCGTACCCGGGCTCGGTAGGCGGCCTCCACCTCGGCCGGGGTGCAGGCAGGGGATAAGCCCAGCAGCTGGCACGCGTCGCGTCGGTTCACGACTCCAATGCTAGATCGGGGTGGCAGCAGCTGTCGGGGGGTGTGACCCCTCGCTCGTGGTGACCGTCCGGACCAGCGAGCTCCACCAGGGACCGTTCGCCGTCGCAGGTGCGGATTGCGATTGCGGGCGTGCCCAGGTCGAGATAACGAGTGCCACGCTCAACAGGGGCCGCCTTCTGGTCGCCCGCCCGTTCAGGGCCTGTCATACTCTCCTATAGGAGTTGCCGTTCTCGGCCGCCGTCGCTGAAGCGTAGGGCGATCTGGATGGGGTCGGGGGCGATCCCAGCGGTGGTGTGCAAGCGGGCCAGCACCTCCTGGACCCGGTCGGGTAGCTGGTCGAGGTCAGCGTTGTCGTTGACATCGAGGACGGCCCGTAACTCGATGTCGGGGTAGGCTCCGAACAGTCCGACCGATGCTTTGGTGATATCGGGGATGTGGACCAGGTCGTTTTCCAGGCTGTGGCTGAGGCCAGAGGCGCGGAGGGTGGTTTCGCCTCGCCCGAGCGGGTTGCGGGGGAACACGATGGTGGGCGTGCGGGATTTGGCGTCGTTGCGGCGCAGCTGGGGGGCGGCCAGCCACAGCCCGACAATAATGGTCACGAGGCCGATGGCTGCGACGACGGCGAAGGATTTCCAGCCGCCCTCGTTCCACCATCGGATGACAGTCCCGTCGAAGACCGCCTGGTTACTGCGGGCGTCGCCAAACACCCCGGCGCCTAGACAGGCGGACAGTGTGCCCGCGGCGGCCAGTAGCAGTCCGATGACGGCCAGCCGCCGCCGGTTTCGGCGGTCGATTCGGTCGGGTTTCATGACGGGCTGGCGGCGGCGCCGGTGGTGGCCACCTGGACCCGGGAACTGCTGGGTGCCCTGAGGGCGGCCAGTTCCGCGCGAGCGGACTGCTCGAGGGCGGGGCGCGTGGACCTCGCCGCTCGGGCTTTGACCTTGAGGGTCCAGCGGCTGGTTTTAGGGTTGAGACGGGCCTTGATGGGGCTGACGGGCACCTGGGCGGCCAGCCGGCGTTGTAGGTGGGCCTCGGTGGAGCGTCGCAACAGTGACCATTGCCCGGCTTTTTCGGTGGGGAACGCCGCGGCCCGGGGTCGGCGGGGCCAGGCTGCGAATGCGAACAACAGCAGCCCTAGCGCTCCGGCGGCGATACTGATGGCGATCGTGGCCGGATCTGACCAGGCGGTGGTCTCAAAGGAATGGAGCCAGGTGCCGCCGGGGATCCACACGAACCCGTTGTTAGTCCACGACCAGATGGCTTCGATAATGACCAGCGCGCCGCCGGCGACGAGGACCAGACCGATCACCGTCAGCAGCACCCGGTTGACGGCCCGGGTCATGGTGCCGTCCGGGGCAGCGAGGTCAGGTCGAGATCGTCCACTACTACGTGGACGGGGCGTTCATCGTCGCTAGCGTGCAGGACTGCTCGGGTGGCGGCGCGCACTTGGTCGGCGAGGGGTTCTAACGGAAGGCGTTCGGCGACCACCTGCACGGTCACCTCGTGGTCGGCCAGTCGCACCCCTACGATCCGCCCGCCCGGGTATTGGGTGGACACCTCGATACCGGACCCGCCGCTTCGGCGGACGCCGGCGACGGCATCGACGGCCGTGGCCAGCGACCGGGCCAGCCGGGCCCGAGGGCTGTCGGGAAAAGCGGGTCCGACGTCGGCGGGGCTGGTCCGGTCAGCTGCGGTCACTCGACCCTGGACCCCTGGCTGTCGCCTTCGCCGTCGATGTAGAGGTCATCCACGCTGATGTTGACCTCGACGACGTCCAGGCCGGTCATCTTTTCGATGCGGTCGATCACGTTCTCGCGGATGGCGTTGGAGGTTTCCACGATAGACACGCCGTAGTAGGCGACGATATCGATATCGACCGCGGCCTGACGCTCGCCTACCTCTACCGATACCCCCTGGGATTGGGAGGCGGTCCCCCCGGGAACCTTGGCCCGCAATGAACCGAAGGCCCGGGACATGCTCTTTCCCATGGCCTGCACCCCGGGGATCTCCTGAGTGGCCAGGCCGGCGATCTTCGCCACTACCGAGGACGAGATAGACGTGACGCCGTTCTCGGTTTTTAAGGCCGCGCCGCCGCCCTGACTAGGCCGCTCCAACGATCCGCTACGAGTCGATTGCGCGCCGTGGTCGGTCGGGGTGGCCGTCGACCCGGCCGAGTAGGGGGTTTGAGAGCCTGGCCCGGTGGGGGTGGTGGAACTCGTTTCAGTCATCAAAATTTCCTCTCTGCGTTTGATAATCATTGATTTGCGGGTAAGGGTCGGCCGGTCAGGGCCGCCTGGAGGACCTGGAGGGCGACCGGAACCGCCCGACGAACTCGTCGAGGTCCACGTCGCCTTCCAGGACGCGTGCGACGGCTACGCCGATGAGCCCGGCTGCGATGGCGGCAAAAACCACCCATCCCGCCGACCAGGCCAGCCACACCAGAAGCACACCGATGATAAACGCGAACTGCTGTCGAGACATAAGTCCCTCCTGTCGGACTTCACAAATGGGGGCTGCGCGCACCGCCATGACGGGCGAACCAGGTACTTCAATCCCCGTGGTACCCAAAAGCTCCAGGCAACAAGCAGAAAAGAAATTGCTGGGGGCGCCGGCGGCAGCTGGGGGCCCGCATCGTCAGCTTCCAACAGCAGGAGCTCTAACCGGAGACTCCGTCCAGCTGCGACTGACTCCCGCGAGCAGTCCGACGTCGAGGATAATCGCCTCCAGCCCGCCGGGCGGGCCCGTCATGCCCGTTACGGATGAATTTTTGCGTCGTTATGGCGCGCCCGGCTGCGTTCGGAGGCAGCCGTGGGCCACATTGCTGGATCGCTGTGCTGGTGCGATATAGCGGGCACGGTTCGGGTGCCGCCCCCTCGACGTGACGCAGGCCGACCATCGCCCCGCTTCCCGGCTCGGCGGCTTGGAGGCCTCGCCCAGCTGGGACGGGCCCGCCACTAGCGCTTCGCCGCCAGGGGCCACGATCAGCCAGGTTGATCCCCGGCCAGCAGGTAGGCGCAATAGGTGCTCACGCCATCCGGGAGCTCCGAGTTGAACAGCAGCTTCCCGGCCGGGCTGAACTCGGAGATATAAGGCAGCGCGCCCCAGCCGACGAACAAGTCGCCGCCGGGAGTGGTCTGCTCCTTCCCCATGAGTTGTGCGACCTGGCCTCCGGTCTGGTCGTCCGACTTGACCAGGGTGGCCACCCGGGAGGTCTGGTCGAGCGCACCGTCACCACCCGGCTGGAGCGGGCGTGTCACCCCATCAACCTGCCACCCGGTCGAGCCGCCCGCTGAGGAAGTCGCCGACGTCGAGATGGCTGAGCGCCGCGTCGGTCACGGCCTCGATGGCCAGGAGTCGGCCCTGGCCTCGACGGCGCCATCGACCGCTCGGTCGGGGTTGTCATACAGCCCACCTACCTGGCAGCAATGGCCCCAACGTAGATCGCCGCCAGGCCCCTCCGGGTAGTCGGTGTGTGACTGACGCCGGTGGATGGTGGCAGTCAGAGTTCGGAGTCGCCGGGGGCGAGAGCAGTTGCCGACAGAGAAGCGCCCGGGGCGCCAGGCCCGATCCTCGTGCAGCGGTAGCGGCCAACGCCGGCGTTGCGCCCGCGTTCGAACAGGCATGGCGGGACCGGCAGGGCCTGATCGAGCATCGATGGTTAGTCGAACGCCGGTCGGGGTATAAGCTAAAGACATATCCACCCGTCGGCTGGACTCCGGATGCCTGGCCTTGCCGTTCCGAGCGAGCCGGTTTAGTTCCGCATGGGTTGGGTGACCCATCGGGCGTGAGCCTGCCGCCTAACTATAACTAAGGGCCCAGACGAGGCGCCGACTTGATCAGGACAGGGGACAGTTGATGAGGAACGAGCAACCTATTGTGGCGGTTCGCCTCCAGGACCGTCCGAAGGAATCCGGAATCGGCCGTATCTGCGAGCAGCCCGCCTGTGAAACAATCCTCTCTCGCTACAACCCCGGCACGGTCTGCGGACCGCATACGGAGACAGGCCAGGTTGGCGGCCCGTAAGATTTGGGGAGGACCAGACACACTCGGCCACTAGCGACCTGTCGGCAGATCTCCCCACACGTCGCCGCCTGTTCGATGTGGTGTCCGGGCGTAGCCGACGGCGTCGGTCAGATCCATGGCTTCTCCGGCGGCGCACTGGTCGATGGCGGCGTCGCGGAACACGGCGCGCAGGTGGTCCACCCACGCCGCAGCGCCCCACCGGCGATGTTGGCGGTCGCCTATCCGACGGTTGCTCTATACGGTCGAGCGTACATTCGGTGTCGTACACCTCCGGCCTGGGGGTCCCTTCGCCGTGGTGGGCATGTCGGTCTACTGGGCCGCGGACATCGCCGCCCTGGCGGCCTGCATGGCCGTATTCAACCATAGACACCCTGTTGGATCTGCCCTCGTCGTCGGCCACACGACCGGATGTTCCCTCACCGCAGCCTGCCCCTGGCCCGGGCCGGCGCGGTCGAGGCGCTCCTGCCGTTTGCTCTCAGCCAGGTCGGCTACCCGTCCGCCACGGCCAGCTTCGCCGTCGCCTGCAGTGGGTTGAACCTGTCGTTTGCGGTCATCCCGGCAACAGCCGTACTCCGCCACCTGCGGCGTAAGCCACGCATCCGTAAGGGCGACACCGGCGAGCCGTAGATGCTACGAGCTGAGGTCTTGGGCTAGACGGCGGCCGCCGATGGCGCTGGGTCGGCTGGAGCGCGGTCACCCTCTCGAACGGGACCGCGGAAACGATCAGACGGCGAGAATGGTCGCCAACACCTCAAGACGTCAAAAGGGCACACGCGGACCGGTTACGCCCCCCACCGTTACGAGACCTCCGCCGGCCCGGACAGAGCCGCGCTCTCAAACCACGATTAGCCGACGTTTAGGCGACTTGGTGTAAGGGAACGATGGGGTCAGGACTTTCCGGTCCGACTAGGGAGGTATCAGGTGCTCGTCGACATACTCGTGGCTTTGGTCATCACAGCGCTGGCGATAGTTCTCGGGCTCGTTGTCCACCCACTTCTGTTCTTCATAGTCGTTTTCGCCGTTGTTTATCTGGTGGCCCGGCATGGGACCCGCAGAAGCGCAAGGATCTGACCGAGGTCCACGACCCGAGATAGCAGCCACTCCCAGCTCTACGGGTTGTTGGTGTCCCTGTCCAGGGCCAGTCTGGCTTGGGGGAAGCAACAAGCGGCGCATCTGACCGGACTCCGGGAGCCATGCGGTATGAGCAACTGACGGGCCAGCATCGTCGAGGTCAGCGGGGGGTCCGAGAATACGTTGTCAACAACAGGCCAGTGCTCGACCCCTGTCAGACCGAGGCCCTTGTGTGAGGGTGATCACGGCACGCCGGTCGTCCCCTGGCCCAAACAGTCTCGCCGACCGCACCTCCCGCTTCGACGACACAGACTACGCGGTGCTCCTGACCGAGCCAGAGAAAGCGTAACGCCATCCACGGCTTCATGGCTGGCGCTCTTGGGAGGACGTCGAGCACGAGACGACCCTCGAGTGGTTATGGGCGCCCGGCTTCGCCCCCAACGACTATCCGTTCACTTTGGTTGTCGGGTGGCCTACGAACTGGGTACCGAAGGGCTGGCGGTGTCCACACGAGTGCCTGTGCACGAGGTGAGAGAGGTGCTGCGACTGTGGGTGGCCGGCGAGAGCAAGCGGGCGACGGCGCGCTTGGCCAGAGTGGACCGCAAGGCGGTGGACCGCTACGTGGCGGCCGGCCTGGAGGTCGGCCTGCGCCGAGAGGGTGACGGGGGCCAGATCACCGACGAGCTGATCGGCATGGTGTGCGAACGGGTCCGGCCTCATCGCGCTCGAAGGGCGCGGGGAGACGTGGGCGGTGGTGGCGGCTTATCACGACCAGCTGAAGAAGTGGTTGGTGGACGAAGGCCTGACGGTGGTCAACGCCCATGAGTTGCTGGCTCGGATGGGAGTCGATGTTCCTCAGCGGACCTTGCCGACGTTGGAGGGCACCCGCCCGTCGCGGAGGCGGGACGTTATGCCGCGATCGGGGGGCAGATCCCGACTCGGGTTTAGCCGGGGCGGCGAGCGCCGACCCGTCGTTCTGCTCGCCTATGAGGCAGCTCGCATCGGGGAGCGGGCGGACCCAGATGAGACGTTATGGTCGTGCCAATGTCCCTTACGAACGTTGTCGAGGATGCTGAGGGCGTCGAAGAGTTCGCCGGCCGGCCAGGTTCGGGCCAGGCCCAGACGCCGCCCGGTGTGCCGGGAGCAATCTGGTGAGCGACTGGTCGCCGATGTGGACGGTGCCGGAGGCGCGGACGAATCCGGTGACGGCATTGATGAGCGTCGTCTTTGCCTGCGCCGTTGGGGCCGATGAGAGCCGTGATCTGGCCGGGCTCGGCCTTCATGGTCACATCGCTGTTGGCCGTATGCCGCCGAATCGAACGGTCACGCCTTGGACGGACAGGGTTGCACGTTCTGGCAATCTAGGCTCCTCTCCCGACGGCCTGGGGACCTGGCACGTCTGTCGCTTCGGTGGCTGCCGGCGGGCTGGCGGGAGGCTCCGCCTTTTTGGGCTTTGGCCCGAACCGAGCCATCAGGCGCTCAAACTGCTCGGCGGTCCTTCCGGCAATGCCGTCCGGGTTGACCATGACGGTGATGATGAGGCCGATCCCGGCGATCGCGGAATACCACTTCCCAGAGTTGTGGTTGTTGAGCAGCACGTACACGAAGCCAAGGGGGGCGATGGCCGCGGCCAGAGCTGCGCCGCCGATGCTGGTGATACCGGCGAGGAATGCGATGGCGAACAGCAGGATCCCGGTATCCACCTCGAAGGAGCCGGTGGACAGCTGCCCCTGGCTGTAGCCGACCAGAGCACCGGCCACTCCGGCCAGGAAGGCGGAGAGGGCGAAGCCGCTGATTTTGGTGGTGGACACGTTGATGCCCGCGGAAGCAGCCGCCCGCTCGTTGGATCGCACGGCCAGCCAGGCTCGGCCGGTCCGGCCCCGGGCCCATCGCAACAGGCCCGCGACGCAGAGGAGGAGGATGACGAACAGCATGAAGCCGAACGGGAGGCTGGCCACGTTGTGGTTGCCTTCGACGGCCAGGTTGATTCCGAACAACTTCGGCGTCCCGACCGGGTTCCCTTGCGCCGAGGTGAAGTAGGCGTTGTCAAACACGAAGGCCTGGACCGCGACCGCGGCCGCCAGGGTGACGATGGCCAGCTGGACGCCCCGGAAGCGCAGGGCCGCCACGCCGATGAGGATCCCGATGGCGGCGGCAAACAAGGCCGAGATGAGCAGGGCCCAGGGGAACCCGAGGTTCCAGTTCACCGTGGCTTTCGATAGCAGGAAGCCCGACGCCCCGGCGAAGGCGATCTGGGCCAGCGAGACCTGGCCGAGATATCCGGTGATGATGGTGTAGGACAGGATCAGCACCATGGTGATCATGCTGGTCATGACCCCGAATCGGGTGGGGCCGGACGTGGCCAGCAGCCCGACGAGGGCGATGCCGCCGACCACGATGACGGTGAGAAGCGGACGTCGGGGCAGGCGGACCTTGGGTAGCCCGGCCCCAGTGGTCACGTCCCGGGTGCCGATCCGGTCACCGACGATAAACAGCACGATGATGGCCACCAGGAACGGCAGGGCTTCCGGCAGGCCGGTCCGAATCCAGGTCGGCCACCAGGACTTGACGCTGTAGAGGGTGATCAGGGCCTGGACCGAGCCGAGCACGATACTGGCGATGGCGATCACGAGCAGCGATCGCATCAAGGCGACGAGCAGTATCGCCAGCGCGGGCACGACCAGGTAGGCCACCCCGCCGTTGAGGGAGATGGTAGGGGCGCCGAGGATGACCATCAGGGCGCTGACGGCGGAGGCGATGGCCCAGGCCGCGGAGTCCAGGGTGGTCGGGCTGTAGCCCATCAGGCCGAGGGCTTTCTGGTTGGAGGAGGCGGCCCGGGTGGCCACGCCCGGCGTGGTCCAGCGGAAGTAGGCGCCGACCGCACAGGCCAGCACGATGGCGATGGCCGCGATGACCAGGTTGGCCAGCCCGATGTGGGCGCCGCCGATGTTGTAGGTGTGGTTGGGCAGCAGCGACGGCACCTCAATGGTGCCGGCCCCGAAACGGACCGCCGCCAGCCCGGGCAGGGTGATGAGGACCGCGACCGAGGCCACGATCTGGGCCATGACCGACGCTTGGCGCAGAGGCCGGAAGATAACCAGGTGGATGATCTCGCCGAGGACTACCGTCATCACCAGGGCGATGACCAGGGCCAGGGCCGACCCCACCCTGTTCCCGAGCGTGACCGTGCCCACCGGGAAGACCAGCTTCCCGCTCGTGCGCAGGGCCGCGAATACGTAGCAGCCCCACATGGCTATGGCCGCCTGGGCGAAGTTGAGGATCCCCGACGACAGGTAGACCGTGACCAGGCCGACCGAGATGCCGAGATAAATCGCCCCACTGGGAAAGCCGAGAACGACAAAGGTGATGAACTGTGACATCGACGGTCCGTTCCCCTACTTCTTGCGGGTGATGGGCGGGGGAGCAAGCTGACCGGTCATCAACGCCGGCAGTTCGGTGGGTACCATCGGGTTCGTTCTTCCTTGTCCGTTCGGCTGAGTGGATCGGTACGGATCCGTCAGGACGTGGCGTCGCCGACGAGGTCACCGAAAATGTTCTCGCTGGGCATGTTGAGAAGCGCGTCGAGGGCCTCGGACGCTTCGGTTGCGGTGAGGACATCGGGGATGATCGCGACGCCGTCGGCGGCGAGCGCGGCTACCACGAGGTCGACGACGTCAGAGGCGGCGGGCCGAGTGGTCATGGTGCTCATGTCGGTTCCCCCAAGTAGTGTGCGGGTGAGGCGGTATGTGCGGCGAGGCGTTTGTGCCGCTCGGGTAAGGAAGACCGGAAGCTGGGTGGCGTCGCCGTTGAACCTCATAATGGCGGCCGGCGTTCGGCCGCCGCGATGCCGTCGATCACGATGCTCCAGCCTTCGGTAGGTGCATCACTTTCCAGCCGTGCGATAGCTACGTAGCGCGTTCCCGGGATCGGTGATCGGCCCCCCTCACGGGGACGTAACCAGCGAAGGGTCCCTCGCATCACCGGGGTTGCTCCACACACAGATTGTTCCACGGTGACCGGCGGTGGGCGACCCGCTGACCGGCGTCGGCGAGCCCGTACTCGGCGCTATGCGCCTTCGGTGAGCGCAGCCCGTATGGCTCGGACAGTTTGCCCTGGGTTGCACGGAGGCGATGAGGCGGCTGAAAGGCGATCCCTCGGAGAAATCGACACGCACTCCCGATCGATCCCCGACCACTGCACGCAACTCCCATCCCGCTACTGTCATGATCGACCCGTACATGAGTACCCGGGCATCATGGTCCCGAACCTGTGCAGAGGTGCGCCAGAAGGCGAGCGCATCCGATTACGGTCGGCCGCCGGTCGGGCGCTCGTAGTCGGCGTTAGGAGCGGCTGAGCGTGTGAATCGCCCTGGCCACGCTCCGTGGCGGCCGCGTCAGCACCCGTAGCCGTCGAGCTGTATGCACCGAGCGTTCCCGAATTGATGTTATGGCCTGCGTGGATGTTGCGCGTCAAGGCTCATAGCAGTCGGAGGTCCCCATTTCGCACCCCATCTCCACCGGCGACAGTTAGCGAAGCGCGTTCAGCTCGTCGAGGGAGCGATGGCCGCGCTTGATCACCCCTGGAACGACATCGTGGCGCCCCTCTCGGATGGGGTACTCGAGCATGTGGAGGACCTGGGTCGCTGCGAGCACCGCCGCCGCCTTCCAACCGACCAGGTCGAGGTTTCTCGTCCACAGCCGCCTTCGGACACCGTCCAACTGCGGATCCTGGAAGGTGTACCACACGAGGGAGGTGAGATCAGTCGCCCGCGTGCCGCTACCTGCGTTCCCGATGTCCACGACCGCCACCACCGCTCCGTCACGGACCAGGACATTGCTGGGGGTTGAGAGATCGGCATGGACCATGTCAGGTGACTCTCGTGGTGGGGGGACGTCGGCACACGCGAGCCGGAGACGCTCAACCAAGGCCGACACCTCGGAGGAATACCCCGAGAGCGTGGCTATCGAGTGGCGGAGAAGCGACTGCTCGGGCGTCTCGTTGAAATCCAGCCCGCTGACAGCCGATTCCTGACCGGTGGCGACCCGCCAGGCGTACGACCAGTGGTCGTAGGACTCGGAGGCTTGGCCGGCCTGGAGTTCGATGATCTCCATCAGCTGCTCGATGAGGGACGGTGTCAGCTCTGGCGCGGGAGCCGCGTCAACGAAGTCCATCAAATGCCATACATGAGTGGCGGTGGCCCCCACCCCGAGCCAGGCCGGGGTGGGATAGCCGTGCCTACGCATGTGCTTGACCACTCTCTGGGCTCGCAACGTCTCGTCCAGGTGGTTGGGGTTAGCCCGGGGCACTGCTTTGAGCACTGCATTCGCCCTTCCGGCCAACTGGACGCGCATGGCACCCCCATTGACGCCTCCGGATAAGCGACTGAGAAGAGTGACCTCTGCCCCCACCACGCTGGCCACGTCGTCCAGGACCTGGGCCGGCAGCTCTTCGGGATGGGTGCCCTGGTTCATCGGCTCGAAGGGTCGATCACCGTCTCGGGTAGCGGTTGAGGTCGGCACGCGAAGTCGATGACCTGGCCAGACTCGACCGTGAACTTGATCTTCCGGGACCAGACGAGGATGCTAGATCTCATAGGGACTTCATGGGCACCGGGCGTGACATTGATGGCCCTCACCCTATCGGCCCAAGCAACCCCGCTGTCAGCTCCGTCGATCAGGACGTCGAAGTACGCGGCCCATCCCAACTCTGTCTGGGCCCAGGCCGGAAGATCCGAACGAGCGCGGCCTTCGTCACGGCCCCGAGACTACAGACCCGACCGAGCTGGGGACGCAGACCATCGTTTCTCAGGCTGCCGGAGTGACAGTCTCGGGCGCCCTTCTCCTGGCACGTAGTCGGCGATCTGGGACGATGCGGCCGCGGCATCGTGGAGGCGGTGAGCGCGGACGACCGCTTCGAAATTGAGTGGCGCTGGGAGGGCGATCTCCGTGCCGCCGTCCTGCCGACGACACCATCGTCAGGTCGAGTGGACTCTACGACGTGCGAGGGCAGATCCAGTGTCTACTGGCCGAGCGTGGCATGAGCCCGGGCTACCTGTACTTCCGCCAGATCGGAGATGGCCAGGGTCCAGAACGCCACGTCGTCGGAGGTCCGGGCCGACCGCTGCTCTAATCGGCGTTCGGGCGCTCGGCCTACGGGGTAGGCGATGATCGGAGCATGGACATCGACGATGTAATCAACACGCTAAGGAACTTTCTGCTCGGGCTGCAGACTCGGCAACCGAACATGGCGTCGGAGATCCGACGGCTGGAGCTTGTCCTCGACGAGCAGGGCGTGCTCAGTATCGCGAGCGATGTCGGAGCGGGTTGGGCGGCGCTTCGCTAGTGCGAGAACCCTCCATCCAATGCTCTTTGCGAGAACCGGCAGCTTCGAGGGGCGCCGGATTGGTGCAGAACACGTTTTCACGTGTGCCCATGTTGTTCCATCTCGGAGAACGCCCTCCGGCGTCCGGGGTGATGGGAAGCGCCCGGAGTCGTCGTTCCGCGCCAGAGGACCGACCACGGGGTTGGGGGCCCAGGGAGCGAGACTGCGGTGCCCGAGTTAGCGTGGCTTACGGTGCCCGAGGATGATCTTGTCTCAGTCGAGGACGCCTTTCGGGTTGTAAGGCGGCGGGGCATCTCAGTCGAGGAATGGTCGCAAGCGATTGCCGATGGAGCTGTTCCGTCGTGGCCTCAACGCGACGGTCGATTGCGCGTCAGACTCTCCGACGCAAGGACATGGCTCCCAACGACTGTCGGTTCGTGGAAGCTCGGCGAGCTTGTTCGGGAGCGTCGACTACTCGACGCGCTGATCGACCAGGAAGTCCAGCGGCTGAGCAGAGCCGGGCACAGTTGGGCCGACATCGCTGAGATCCTCGGCGTCACCGAGCGCCAAGCGAGGCGATCTCACGAACGACCGCCCGACCCATAACACGCGCCCCTCCGGTTGTGCCTGCCAGAGTCCGCGAACCGTCGAAAGCGAACTATTCGGCGGTCTGGGCCCATCCACCGAGCATGAGATGTATCATCGATCACCCGTAGGTCCACTGATCTTCCCCCGGGGTCTGACCACGCCCCTCCGAACCGGCGCGCCCTCCCTGAGAATCAACGGAACGCTCTCGCCGCAAGCGCCAATGTGGGAACCGTGAGAATGCCTAGTCCTGACCTAGCCCCGTGAGGGAGGAGCGATGGGTCACCGACGCCGACCTACTCGCGGCTCGTCAACTCTTCGCCGACCACAGATACCCGGTTTCGTGTCGCCGGTGGCCTACAGCGTTGTTCGCCTGGAGGAGGGTCAGTTGACCTTCGGTCATGTCAACGACCGCAGCAGTGAGCACCGGCCTCCCGCCGTCGTCTTGGCTTCATTCGGCGGCTACACCAGCCGGACGGGCACCTTCAACCTGAACCGGGAGGACTTCTCCCGGGCAGTGGCCGCCCTGGCGGCCGCCGAGGCCGCTACCTACTGGGAGCACCCCGACCTCTGGTCTTGGCGACGACTGCTGGAGCAGGCCGGTCCGCAGAGCATATTCATCGCCTTCCACCCCACCGACCTCACGGACCCGGTAGTCGACGAGCACGATGACGCATTTCGCTCTCGGCTTTCCGCAGCCGAGCAGAACAGCAGCGCAGGGGACTACGGCCGACCGACGAGCAGGCGCTCGTAGTCCGCCGATCCGGGGCTATCGACGGGCCGGGGGCCCGCGTGGGATGCCGCGCCAGGACCTCGGGAACGATCTGCGTGCTCGATCTGGCGCTGTCACCCTCGGTGTCGAGGACCCGATCACGGCGGGTCCTGTCGATCTGGTCGCCTTCGGGATTACCTCATCCCCGACCGGACGAGCGCAGATGCGGCAAACTGGCGTGGTGTCAGTGCCGCCACCGATTCGTCGCAAGGAATCCTTTGACGCCGCGGCTTCCGACTACGACCAGTACCGGTCGGGCTACCCCGACGAAGTAGTCGACGATGTGGTGACCATGTCACGGCTACACCCGGAGAGTCGGGTACTGGAGATCGGCTGCGGAACGGGACAGCTAAGCGTTGCCCTTGCTGAGCAGCGGGTGCAACTGGTCGCCGTGGAGTTGGGCCCGAACCTGGCCGCGATTGCAAGACGAAACCTGAGCGGGTTCCCGGACGTGCAGGTCGAAGTCAGCGGGTTCGAGGAGTGGCCGCTGCCAGCCGAACCGTTCGACGCCGTGGTATCCGCTAGCGCCTTCCACTGGATCGACCCCGAGATTGGCTTCTCCAAAGCGGCGCGCGCCCTCAAGCGAGGTGGAGTCCTCACCATCGTCCACGCCCACCACGTCAAAGGAGGAACGCCCGGCTTCTTCGCAGACACGCAGCCTTACTATTTGCGGTGGGGACTCAGCGACGATCCGTTCTTTGAGCCGACCGTGCCCGAAGATGCGCCGGTGATGTATCCAGAACTTCAGGACCGTTCCGAGTTCGGAGATGTTCAACGCCACCGATTCGAGATCCCGAGACGCCACACGACCGACTCCTACATTGGGTGGCTCAAGACCGACTCACTCATCCTGAGCTTGGATCCGCTGTCGAGGCGGGCCTTCTTGGAGGACATTCAGAGGCTCATCGACACGAAGTACGACGGACGGGTGTCCCGTAACTTCGTCTACGAGGTCATCGCCGCTACACGGGCATGAGTCGAAACACATAACGTCAGCACATCCGATTATCCGGCAGCGCAGGCTAGGCGCCCGTACTCGGCGATCTGGCGCCAACGGCTCAGTACTTCCAACAGTCAGGAGCCGTAGTAGCTGAGGTCTCCGATGCGGTCCTGGACGTGGGCGCCAGTCCGACACCACCACACTGCGACACCGTCGACCTAGCCAGGCCACGGTTCCGGCCGTCGCCCGGTTACCCATGCCGGGCCTATTAGTGGACACGGTACATACCTGGACAGGATGCTCGAACCGCGTCCCCCATCAGTTTACCTTCCACGAGCCCGCAAGGGGGTAGGCGACGGGAGAAGGAGCTTCCTGTGAGCGGCACGGTATTCCGGCTGGAACCAGTTGCTGGATCGAGCATTTTGATGAAATCATTGAGTCTGCGGCTCATGCAGGTATCCTTTTCGGGTCTGTTGAGGGTCCTCACACTGAGCATCTCCTGAGCGGGTATGCGCCGGAAGTGGTGACGCCTATAGGCCCCTTGGCCGTCGCGGCGGCCGTGAGCGTGGCGCCCGCACGGGTTGCAACGGTGCGGGTTGAGCGTGTGTCAAGTGCCATTTCGTCGTACACCGCGACATCCTTTCGGAGGCTGACCTTGGCGGTGTCGCCATCCACCCCATCGACGACCCTGGCCAAGAGGGAGAGGAGATCCGTGTGACCGCAGCTGATGGCGAGTTGCACTGCCCGGCGCAGTTTGAGGGTGGCTGTCTCGACGTCACCTTCCCGCCTGGCCTGTAAGCCTTCCTGCACCGCGGTGGCCAACTCCGACTGCCCGGTGTAGTGGGCCACGTCAGGATCGATCCGCGCCGTCAACTCAGGATCGTCTGTCCAAATCGCCCGCAGCAGCCCGGAGGAGTACGTCCTGTGGGCCGCGACCAGAGCGAGCCGGCACGCGGCCATCTCTGAACCGACTGGGCCGGGCTCCATGTCCACACCGAGGTGATATTCCCGCCGCTCATCACCCCAGCCGCCGAGTCGGAATTGAATCGTTTGGGCATCGATACGGCGAGCTTGCGAAGTGAGTTCGACGACAGTCGGAGAGACCTGCCGAAGGGCGGTGACCTTCGCATGCACCGGCGTATGGAGGCGCATCGAGACCTCAATACCCCGGCCCATCGCCTTCTCGATCACCAATCGGAAATCGGCCTCCATGCCGGCCGGCTCCTTGATGATGTCCACGGAACCGAGCAGGGCCGTCGAGACCCGGCGGAGTTCGTCCACTGCCCAATCGGTGCCGACGCCCCGGCACTCGCACTGGAATGCCCCCTGGCATTCTTCAAGCGCCTGCCGCAGTTCGGTTGGGCTCTCGTCCTCGTCCTTGCCGTCAGTGAGCAGCAGGGCGTGGCCCAGGGCACCGGGACGGAGGGCAACCAGCTCGCTGGTCAGCGACAACCACCTACCGATCGCCGTCCCGCCGACGGGCTGCAGACGGTTGATGGCTCGGAATGCCTCACGCCTGGTGCGATCCGAAGCCCGCACCAGTCCGCCGCGGGCGGGGTAGGCCACCTCGGCCGATTCGGCTCCTCTGACAACAGCAAACCAGACGTCGTCGGGAAGGCCCATCACGGCCGCCTGAGTAGCCCGGCGGGCGTGCAGTATCTTGTCCCACGGGTGGCCCATGGAAGCAGAGCAGTCCAGGAGGATCACCTCGACCATCTCCGGCCGCGTGGTTGACTCTTGATTGATCTCCGAGCTGACCGAGATCACGGCGGAGATCGTGGACTGGCCGGGCCTGAGGTACTCGTTCTCGTGCACGTCGAGGGTGAACGACGCCGCATTTTGGTCTTCTGAGACGATCGGCGGGCTCCCGTCGGCGCAGGCTTTGACCCGCCACTCTGAACTCGGGGCTGAAACTGCCAGCCGGCTGGCGCGGTGACGCGCCGTCCCGGCCGCCACCCGAGCCCCATCGGCGGTGCGCCGGCTCAGGCCCGCGCAGGCTTCGGCGATCCTTTCCGTCCCGTGGCGCCAGGCTTTCCGCCACCGGGCCCGCGCCCGGGAGCCGATCGCCACGACCCTCGCCAACCTGACCCGCGCCAACGACAACACCCGCTCGAGCCGGCGGCCGATACCGGTAAGCAGCCGTCCTGCCAGCGCAACCAGGATCGCCAGGGTGCTCAGGGCCAGCGGGAACACCTTCCGTACCAGCCCACCGGTCGCCCTAAAGGGCGCCGCCGCGATCCGGAAGGCCAGCCGGTGGGCAGTAGACAAAACCCGTGCCAGCCCGCGCACGCTGGAATGGGCCGCCCGACCTAACAGCCGGATGACCCCCGCCGCGCCTCGCAACAGCGACCGCAGCTGGGGCAAAGCGGCGCGCCAGGCCAGCCGGCCAGCGGCAGACAGAACCCGTGCCAGCCCGCGCACGCTGGAACGGGCCGCCCGAACCAACAGCCGGATGACCGCCGCCGCGCCTCGCAAAAGCGACCGCAGCGGGGGCAAAGCGGCGCGCCAGGCCAGCCGGAAGGGAACAGACGCGACGCCGAGCGCGATCCCCATCGTCGTGCGCGCCGTGTCAAGCACCCTCGTCAAGGCCCGCCACAACCGGACAGCCATGATCCACAGCACCGTCCCGGACGTCGTGAGCACCCTGCCAAGCACGCACATCAGCGCCCGTCCGACCGTCCTCACCGCTGACCCGGCCCACCGGATCGCGAACCAGCCGCCACCCAGGACAGTCCCGAGCAGACCGGCGCCGCGCCACAGAAAGCGTCCCCCTCCGCGAGCCGGCGCTGACAGCAGCCTGGTCGTGACAGCGATGAGCGCCACGACGACGCGACCGATTCGCGTCAGCACACGCCACAGCCGGACAGCCGCCGTTTCCGCCAACCCGACGACGACGGTCAGGGCCGCACCGACAGGACGCAGGATGGCGGTCGACGTCGCGTAGAACCCGCGAACGACAGCCGTCAGCGTTCCGGCTGTACCGCGAGTCATTGTGTTTAGCGCGGCCCGGGCCACACGGGCAGCCGCGGTGAGGCCGATGCTCACCGGACAGGCTGCGCGGGCCAGGACCGCGATCAGCCGGCGCAATCCACCGCTGAGCGACCGAAGCCCCCTCCGGAAGAGCGCCCATGGCAACAGGATCGCGGTGACAATGACCGCCGCGACCCGCGTGACGCCGCCCGCCGATCGATCCGAGCCAGTCTCGGCGTAGTCGTGCAGGCGGATGCTGGACTCGACCCCGTCGGCGGTTTCCATGAGCTCCGCCCTCCGTGTGCCGTCGGGTTGACCTCCCACGCAGCTCAGCGTGCGCCCGGGCGGTAGAGGGCCGGTAGGGTGCGAGCAGGGTCCCCGGGCCCGGGGCGGCATCCCGGCGAGGCAGACGACCCCGAGGGACCGGCACCATCGACGCGGCAGGCGCGGTTCCTTCCCAGCCTGGCCTCAGGGCAGCGGAGAAGCGTGCGCCAGGCGGGGTCCCGGTCCGGGGCCCAGGCGGCGACGTATGCGAGGGCAATAAGGAATCGCGCCGGACGGGTTCCTTTCTCCTGTTGCGATCCTGATGCTATAAAGCACTTTTCATATCTAATAAATGTCATCCACGCTATCCCGTCCGCGGCGGTGACCAAGCGTGGCCGCTCCGCCGCAGAACGCCGCCGGCTCGCCTCCGAAGCCGCTCTTTGCGGACCCTGGTCCACTTCGGCGTCGTCCGACTCGTTGCCGTGGAGGGGAGCGACCCCCCCGGATGCGCTGGTGCTGCGCCGGGTCCCGGGGGGCGCCTTGAGCCAGTTGGGTACCGAGCCGCTTGAAGTAATTGCCGGACCCGGGGCCGCGATCGCCACCACGGTGGCCGACCTGCATGACCTCGGCATCCAGCACGCTATCTTGCGCACGAAGGCTTTGACGCCGCTTGGCATGTAATCGATGGCTGGAGTGGGACGGGTCGGCTCAAGAATCAGCTCAACGGCTGCACGTGGTCATAGCCCGTGCTACCCCGGAACCTCTCGGCCACGAAACCTGGCTCAACCGGACGACTTCGAGAATCGCCGGTCTCGACCTGAGCGTCCGCCAGGTTCGCGCTGGCCCAGGAATCACCGGTATCCGGTGATGGCGGCTCACCTGGGTAGGGGCGATCGTGACATTCGATGAACAGTGCCCGCGTGCTCGCAGCGACCGGCGTATTCACGGGCAGCACGACGTTCCATGTCGTGTAATCGCAAGCAAAGAGAGACGCTGGGGAGGTAGTGCGGTGTTCGGTGGAAGCCCGGAACTGGTTCGTGACATATCCACACAGACCCGCACCGGTCGGGAATATGTCGGGTTTGCCGTGACGCTCTGCCCGTGAACGACCTTCAGAGTAGGACCCGACCGCCCATGGACGGAGTCGCCGGTTCGATAGGGACTGCACATTCGCAACTGCTGGGGCGTATGGATGAGCGGCAGAAGCTAGCCGGTCTGTTACATAGGGCCCGGGCAGGCCAGGGTGGCGCAGTAGTGCTGCGGGGAGAAGCGGGAATCGGAAAGTCGGCTCTGCTCGAGGACCTGGCGAACGTGGCGCAAGACTGCTGTATCTGCCGGGCTATAGGCGTCGAATCAGAGATGGAGCTGGCGTACGCCGGCCTGCAGCAGCTGTGTGGACCGGTAATTGATCGCCTGGCAGACCTGCCCGGTGTTCATCGGGACGCTCTGGAGCACGTGTTCGGGCTCAGTACTGGTCGGCCGCCCGATCGCTTTCTGGTCGGAATGGCGGTGCTCGACCTCATTACGGTGGCAGCCGACGGACAGCTCGTGGTGTGGCTTGTCGACGATGCCCAGTGGCTGGACCGATCGTCGGTACAGACCATCGGTTTTGTCAGCCGGCGGTCATTTGCTCAGCGCATTGTCATTGTCGTCGCGGCTCGGGATACCCACGAAGACGGCGATCTGGCCGGGCTCGACGAGATACGGCTCGAGGGTCTCAGCACCGAGGATGCTGGTCGGCTGTTCGACTCGGTGGTGGTTGGACGCACAGATCCGGCGGTCCGGGACCGGATCATTGCCGAGACACGGGGGAATCCGCTTGCGCTGCTGGAGCTGCCCCGAGCTTGGACAACGGCAGAACTGGTAGAGGGGCTCTCTGAGTCCGAACGCGTTCCATTGGCCGGGCACCTCGAACTGGCATTCGCCAAACGTCTGGGGGAGTTGCCTCCCGACTCGCAGACCTTTCTGGCGTTGGCGGCGGCGGAGCCGAAGGGCGACCCGGCGCTCCTGTGGTCCGCAGCTCGGCAACTGGGACTCGACTGGAGTACGGCCGCCCCCGCCGAGCGCGCCGGGCTGATCGAAGTCGGACGGCGTGTCTACTTTCGTCATCCCTTGGTGCGCGCGGCCGCCTACCGCGCCGCACCGATTCAGAAGCGCCTGGAGGTGCATCGAGCGCTCGCCGAGGTAACAGATCCTGTCCGTGACGCGGACAGGCGTGCTTGGCACCGGGCCGGCTCGACCGTCACCCACGACGAGGGTATCGCCGTCGAGCTCGAGCAATCTGCGGGTCGGGCACAGGCTCGAGGCGGTCCTTTGGCCGCGGCCGCACTCCTGGAGCGCGCAGCTCTCCTGACTCCCGATGGGGCTGCTCGGGCCGATCGAACGTTGGCCGCCGCCAAGGCGAAACGGGCTGCAGGCGCCCTCGACTCGGCACTCCGGCTGCTCTCAGCGGTGGAGTCGGAGCCGCCATCCGAGCTGCGCAGCGCCCTGGCCGAACAACTGCGAGGCAGAATCGCCTTCGACCAACGCCGCGGCACAGACGCCACTGAACTCCTGCTGAGCGCCGCCCAGCGCCTCGAAGCATTCGATCCTGGCTTGGCACGCGACACCCATCTCGAGGCGCTGGCGGCGGCCATATGGGCCAGCGGTCCCGACGAGCACGCGTTGATCTGCAAGGCCGCTGAGGCCGCCCGGGCCGCCCTACCCGTCGAAGAGAGCCCACAGACCGCTGACCTGCTTCTCGAAGCACTTGCCGTGAGGGTGACCGAAGGCTACGAGGCCGCCGCCCCGACGCTGACCCGGGCGCTCGCCGCTGTTCGTAACCACGACATATGGGCCGACGACGTCGAGAGTCTCTTGTGCGGCAACCGGGCAGCCGGGATCCTGGCCACCGAGGCGTGGGACTATGAAACCGGGCTCGCCTTAGCCGAACGACAAGTGAGAGTCGCACGCGAGTCCGGAGCGCTGGTACAGCTGCAGTTCGCGTTGAACTTTCTGGCGAACAACGTCGTGCTCACGGGCGACGTCCGAGCCGCGGCAGACCTGGTCGAAGAAGAACGTCTGCTGTCGATCATGACCCGCATCCCCGCCGTCGGGTACAGCAGCTTGCTCGTGGAGGCATACCGCGGTGACGCAGAGAGGGCCAGACCGATGATCACAGCGGCGATCGACACGGCGACGAAGGACGGGCAAGGGAGGATGGTTGCCTTTGCCCATTACGTGAGCGCGGTCCTCGATAACGGGCTTGGACGTCATGCCGAAGCGCTCGACCGCGCCCGGCGGGTGGTCGAGTGGGACACCCTGGGCTACCAGACGCTGGCGGCCGGTGAACTCGCTGAAGCGGCATCCCGGCAAGGTCGATACGGCTTTGTTGGCAGACCTGTCCGACTGGATTCGGGCTCGGGCAACTGCGACTCCCACCGGATGGGCGCTCGGGATGGCGGCACGCGTCCAGGCGCTCAACGCTGGGGGTGCCGCTGCCGATGCTCTCTATCGAGAGTCGATCGAACATTTGGGTAAAACGGCCCTGCGGATAGAGCTGGCCCGCTCCCACCTTCTCTACGGCGAGTGGTTGCGTCGCGAAGGTAGTAAAGGCGACGCCCACGATCAGCTGGCGATCGCACATGAGGCCTTGACCGAGATGGGCGTCAGCGGCTTCGCCGAGCGAGCTCGGCGCGAGCTGGCCGCTACCACGGGGCGACGAACGCGCCGATACATCGATGCCCCGTCGGCGCAGCTCACCAGCCAGGAGCTCCAGATCGCCCAACTGATCCAGCACGGGCTTTCGAACCGCGAGATCGGCGGCCGCCTGTTCTTGAGCCCCCGTACCGTCGAGTGGCACCTCCGCAACATCTTCGGGAAGGTCGGCGTGTCCTCCCGCCGACAGCTGAGAGACACGAATCTCGGCCCCTACCTTCGTGACTGACGTCAACACATCACCTGACCGGCGCCAAAGCCCGATGCGGCCAGTCGCGAACTCGGCGAGCTGCGAGTCTTCGCGGCGATGCGGCGCGTTGGTCACTTCGTCTCCAGTCACCTTGACGAATGCGAGAAAGATCCGCGGCGGCATGCCCGACATCCGGCTCGCAGATCAAGCCGCCCGGGCCGGCTGAGTGGCCGCCCATTGCTTCTTCAAGAAGGCCGCCGCCTGGTGCAGCGCCGCATCCGCCTCATCGAGGACGGCCGCAAAGCCTTGGAATACGTGCGGTACGCCGGGAGGGACCTCGAGCGCGACGGGCACGTTGGCGATGGCGGCCCGGCCAGCGAGCCGGAGAGCATCGCTCAGCAGGATCTCGTTACCAGGGGCACCGATGTCGCCGCCGATCCGATGACATAGACGCCGCAGTGGAAATAGAGGATCACGTTGGCGGCGTCCGTGCCCTGGATGGTCACCTCGATGGCCCCGACGCCGCCAATCGTCGTCGGTTTCTGCTGGACGTCGCCGGCCACCGGGACCTGTGCCATCACTTGATTGAATTGCGCCCGCAACGTCGGGACGGCGGCCTCGAGGTCGAGATGGCCCCTGGCGCAATATGGCGTCCAACTCCAGTTGCTGCTGTTTGCTCATCGAATCTTCTCCAGTCTCAGTCCCGGCTGCGCCAGGGTGTCTTGCCTTGCCGTCGGGCAGACGCAAGGTCGCGGCCACCGACCGGGAGCGCGACTTCGCGACTGCGGCCGGGCGTCGGTTGATCCGAACGGGTGGTCTTCGCCGGGAGGCGTCCTCTACTGACCGTTGATCTCCATTTCTCCAGTATGTGGCCGAGGGGGTGCCTGTACCCCAGGGAAAATGCCGGGCACGCGTCCCCTTGCCCGCCCCTCCAATTGGTCAGCCGAAGAGTTGACGGATCCACAGGCTACTCGTGCCGGACCAGGGAGAATCCCTGGGGTACCGCCTTCGTGGGGCAGTCATCATCGGAAGGTGACCCGCGAAAGAATCGGGCCGCCCAAACGACCTCTCAGCAAGTCGCTGAGAAACAATTGACGAAGGAGCCTGACACGTGGCCGAGGTCAACATCACCCCCAGCGAGGACGGCCCCTACCTGGTATCCGGCCTGGTGCACCTCACCGACGTGGACGGCCGAGACATCCCCCACCCCGACCAGATGGCGCTGTGCCGTTGTGGCCACTCGGGCAACAAGCCGTTCTGCGACGGTACGCATGCGACCATCGACTTTGACGGGACGTTGAAGAACTAAGCGGGTCCGGTGGAAAAGGACCGGAGAAGCAGAAACCTGTGGCCAGTTCGACTGTCGCTGCGGGCGTTGGTGTACCGGCTCATCGGCTTTTGGCTGGTCGATGCGGGGCGCTGGGCGCTCTACTTGACGACTGCGATGGTGGGCGCCCCCACCACCAGTGACCTTGAAGTCAGTCGATCTCAAGCAGCGATAAGCACCGCTGTTTTGATAGACGCGGACCCTGTTCCTCGTCGTACCCGATGATTCGCGCAGATACTCGTTGGGTCCCATTCTTCACCGGCCTGCTGACGCCGGGTGATGCCTCCCGATCCCCATGAGGACGAGCAAGCAGGTCTTTAGGCGTCGCGCCGGCCCTGCAGGTCTTGATTTGCCGGCCTAGTGGGCCGCCTGCGAACTCGACGCCGGAAACTCGCGGCCAGCTGTCGTCATGCGACCAGGCATTCTGATGGCCAAGTTTCCGGCGTCGAGTTTCCGGCCGGCCCACTGGCCGGCTCCGGCCGGTCCGACGGGCGATGCCGCGACCGCAGCCCCGACGCCACCAGATCTTGCCAGCCTTTACTGTCGCGAATCATGCCCTTCGAGCTTTACTGGCGCGATCAGTGCCCGGTTGAAGCGGGGGGCGCGCCAGTAAAGGTCTGACGACCGCCCACAATCCAACCGGCTCGGCCTTACTCTGGCGACCGGGGATTCTGATGGCCGAGTTTCCGGCGTCGAGTTCCTGGCCGGCCCACTAGCTGTATGGATACCAGGGAGTTTCCCTGGGGTAGTCGACCCCATAGGTCAGCAAGCTGGGGAGGTGACTTCACACCAAGCATCGGATGGATCCGGGCGAGACCCCGTGTCGGACCATCTTCTCACCCCGTACAACTCGGCGCTGGTGGTGATCGACTACCAGCCGAGCCAGGTCCAGACCGTGGGGTCCGTCGGCCACGAACTGCTCATCGACAACATTGTGTCGGTGGCCCGGCTGGCGAAAGCGTTCGATCTGCCGGTCGTGCTGTCGACAATCCAGGTCGCGCATGGCCAGCTGCCGACCATCCCGGAACTCAAGAAAGTTCTGGAAGACAGCGAAGAGATCGACCGGACAGAAATCAACTCGTGGGAGAACGCCGAGTTCCGAAACGCCGTCGAGGCGACCGGCCGCAAGAAACTGATCATGACCGCGCTGTGGACCGAGGTGTGTCTGGCGTTCCCGACCCTCGACGCCCTGCGCCAAGGATTCGAGATTTACCCGGTGGTGGACGCGGTCGGTGGGACCTCGCCTGAGGCACACCGGGCCGGACTCGAACGAATGGTGCAGGCCGGCGCACAGCCCATCAGCTGGGTGTCACTGGCCTGCGAGCTGCAAAGGGACTGGGCCCGCGTCGACACGGTCGCCGACGTGGTCGACATCGTGCTGACCAGCCGGCTGCTGGTGCACGCCTGACCGCTGCCAATGTTTGGCGAAACTTTTCAGAGCGTAGGTGACTTCAACGATCCCACCTACTCGTCACCACTGGTCCGATCGTGGAACAAGAAGACAGCGGAGGCCGACGCCTATCTCGTCATCACCCCGGAGTACAACCACTCCGTGCCGGCGGTACTGAAGAACGCCATCGACAGCGTCTTTGTCTCCTTCGTGTTTCGTAACAAGCCGGTATCTGTGGTCGGGTATAGCGGCGGCATCGCTGGCGGCGTACGCGCCATCGAACATCTCGCCCAAATAGCGGTTGAGGCCGAAATGGTGCCTCTACGCACCGTAACGATCAGAGTCAAGGCCGTTCGCACGCCATCGGAAAAGCCAAATCCCATCGATGTAAACGGTCAACAGACATGAGCAGAAAAGATCAGGCACCAGCAACGCGGTGCCTGTTGACGAACAGCTCGGCGTGGACCGCCGATGCCGCCGTGAAGGAGATTGAGATGAAGCCTATAACGGTACCCGTAGGCGAGACGAACCAGACGAAGCTTGTCAGTCCGGCCGGTGTCGCGCCCGACCCGAGACGCTGGACCATCCTGGCGGTCGTCGTCGTCGTCCAGCTGATGGTAGTGCTCGATGCCTCCATCGTGACCATCGCCCTTCCTTCCATTCAGCGAGCACTGCACATCTCGGCCGCCAACCGGCAGTGGGCCATAACCGCCTATACCCTGGCCTTCGGCGGGTTACTGCTGCTCGGCGGGCGCATCGCCGACTTCGGGGGCCGGCGGCGCATGTTCATCGTGGGACTGGTCGGTTTCGCGGCGGCCTCGGCGCTAGGCGGAGCCGCGGTCGATCAGGCCATGCTGTTCGGGTCCCGAGCGCTGCAGGGCGCCTTCGCGGCCCTGATGGCACCGGCGGCCCTGTCGATCCTGACCATCACCTTTCAAGACGACGCCGGGGAACGAGCCAAAGCCTTCGGCGCCTACGGAGCCGTCGCCGGTGCCGGAGCGGCGGTTGGCACGCTGGCGGGCGGTGTGCTCACCGAGTACGCGTCGTGGCGGTGGTGCCTGCTGATCAACGTTCCCATCGCCTTGCTGGCCGCGGCCGCGGCCTGGCGGGTTATCGGTGAGAGCCGGGCGAGCGGCAGGACCCGCTACGACATCCCCGGCGCCCTGCTGTCCACGGCGGGACTGGTCAGCCTGGTCTACGGTTTCACCAAAGCCGTCACCGACGGCTGGTCGTCGGCGACCACCCTCTCACTGCTGGCGGTGGGCGTGACCCTGCTGGCCGCGTTTGTAGTGGTAGAGGCCCACTCCACCCACCCACTGCTCCCGTTGCGGGTGGTCCTGGAACGCAACCGGGGCGGCTCTTACCTGGCCACACTTCTCAACACGGTGGGTCTGTTCGCCATGTTCATCTTCCTGAGCTACTACATGCAACAGATCCTTCATTACTCAGCAGCCAAAGCCGGCGTGGCCTTCCTGCCCTTCGCCCTCGGCGTCATTGTGGCTGCCGGGGCTGGAACAAACCTGGTGCCCAAGATCGGACCCCGCATCGCCATGACCGCCGGCCTGCTCGCCACCGCCCTGGGTCTGTTGTGGCTGACCCAAATCGGCGTGCACACCTCCTACTGGACCCACCTCTTCCCCCAACAGATCGTCATGAGCCTCGGGCTCGGTCTGGCCTTCCCGGCGCTGAGCAGCACCGCCCTGACCAACGTGCAAGAGCGAGACTCTGGTGTCGCCAGCGCCATGGTCAATACCACTACCCAAGTCGGCGCGTCCCTCGGCGCCGCCCTGCTCAATACCGTGGCTGCTACCGCCACGGCCACCTACCTCGCCTCTCACGGGCCGCGATTCGCGCCGAACGCCCTGGTACACGGGTTCACCGTGGCCTTCGCGGTAGGCGCCATCATCGTGGCGGCGGGCGCCCTCGCCAGTGCCGTGTTGGTCAACACAAAAGCGACGGATCTTTCGAACCCAGCTGCAGAGCCCGCGTCGAGCGAGGCGTAGACAACCGCCGTGAACCCCCGGACGCAGAACGTCCCAGGCAGCTAACCCCAGTGTCAGCCACCGAGAGGAGAACAACGATGACAATGAAGGCGCTGCGTCCCACGGCCAGCGACGCATAGGGCTATTTGGTTATGACAGCTGTTGGTCCGACCAGTCCGAGGGAGCCAGCCAGATGAGATTCGATCGCCGGTCAAGGGGATGACACCCCCTTACCGCCACCGTCAGCGCCAGATCGCCGAAGTATTGGTCCGGTACGAGATGGGCCACCTGCTGGAGATCTTCGGCCTGGAGCGCTTCGTATCCCTCGAGCGCCGCCTCTTGCGCCGCGGGGCCGCTCACACTCGTCCGGAGAGTCTGCGCTTAGCCCTCGAGGAGCTGGGCCCAACGTTCATCAAGCTCGGACAAGCCCTCTCTACCCGCGCCGACCTGCTCCCGCCCGACTTCCAGGCCGAGCTGAGCAAGCTCCAAGACGACACCAATCGCGTCGCGCCTGAGGTCATCGAAGAAACCATCAGCAGCGAATTCGGTATGCCAACCACCGAGCTGTTCGCCAGCTTCGACCCCGAACCGCTGGCGGCCGCGTCCATCGGGCAAGTCCACGCCGCCACCCTCCACGACGGCACCGAGGTAGTGGTCAAAGTCCGGCGTCCCGGCGCCGCCGAGGAGGTCGCGCTGGACCTGGAGATCCTGCACAACCTGGCCGCCCGCGCCAGCCAGCGCTGGAAGGAGGCCGAGCATTGGGACCTGAACGGTCTGGCCCGAGACTTCGCCGACCTGCTGCGGGCCGAGCTGGACTACCTGCAGGAGGCCGGCAACGCCCAACAGTTCGCGGCCAACTTCGCGGCCGATCCCGGGGTTCGCATTCCGTCGGTCTACCCGGAGCTGACCACCTCCCGGATCATCACCCTCGAGCGCATCAGAGGAATCAAGATCAGCGACCTCCCCGGGCTCGACGCCACTGGGGTGGACCGGCCCGCCCTGGCCGAGCGTCTCGCCGCCACGGTGGCCCAGATGGTGTTGGCCGATGGCATCTACCACGGCGATCCCCAGCCCGGGAACTTCTTCGTGGAGCCGGGCGGCCGCATCGGGATCGTCGACTTCGGGCGCGTCGGGCGCATCGACGACAACCTGCGCGCCCGATTAAGCCGCCTGCTCATGGCGCTCATCCAAAAAGACCCCGACCGCCTCACCAGCGCCTTACTGGCTCTCAGAGTGCCCACCACCCCCGTCGACCGCGAGCGCCTGCGCCAAGACCTGTCCGAACTGCTAGGCCGCTACAGCGGTCACGCCATCCACGACGTGCCCATCGGGGCGGCCATCACCGACGTTCTGGACATCGTGCGCCGCCACAACCTGATCATTTCCCCCGATCTGGCCCTGCTGTTCGCCGTGCTCATCCTGGATGAAAGCATTACCGCGGAACTCGACCCCAACTTCCGCTTCGACCAAGCCCTCCGGCCGTACGTCGAGCGCCACCTGGCCGCCAGCCTGTCGCCGGCCGGGTTGGCCCGCCGGGCCGAACATTTCGGGATCGAGGTCGCCGAACTGGCCGGTGAACTACCCGGCCAAGTCCACCGGCTGCTCGACACTCTCGGGGACGGACAGTTCGAGGTTCACTTGCGCACCAGCGAACTGCAGCCCCTGGTCCGCCGCGTCGAGCGTCTCGCCAATCGAGTGGCGATCAGCATTCTGGTCGCGGCGGCGATCGACGGGCTCTCCGAACTGGCCGCCCACAACAATCCGCGGCGGGGCTGGCGAAAGCCTGTCCTGGCAGCCGGAGTCGGAGTGCTCACCTCCCTCACCGCCTACAGAACATGGAAGCGGTACCCATTTTCGTCCTACTTCGACAGATTACGGCCGTCCAGCTGATGCCCTCGAACCCTTCCAAGCCGGCCACGTCAGACTTTCACCCCGTACCCTCGGAGAAATCGCGGCCGATGCTCGAGGTACAGATCGTCGCGAGAAACAATGCTGTCATGTGTCTCCCGAAGGGAAACCTCGACGGCACGACGGTCACCACGTTCAGAGGAGCCATGGCCTTGTGCCTGTGGACCTGGCCTGATCATCGACCTGTCAGCTGTGCAGTTCATTGATGGTGCCGGACTGACCGCCCTGGTCGGCACTATTCGCCGCGCCCAGGACCAGCGGACTCGGGTCGCTGTGGTTGTCCCGGCAGGGATGCTTCGGAAAGTGCTCGACGAAGCGCGCTTGGACCTGCTCGTCAGCATGTCGGAGACCGTAGACCTGGCGTTGGCCGAGATCCACGACGATGCCACAAGTCCAGAACGGGTCTACAGCCCCGGGAAATCCGATGAATTGGTCCTCGTCGCACGGAGGGTCTGCCGATGACGTTGGGCCCGAAGAGCCGGAGCCCGGCCATCCTGGTTGAGAAGTTGCGCAAATCTTTCGGGAGCGTCGAGGCGCTTCGGGGGATCGACCTGGTGGTGCCGCGCGGCACGGTGCTGGGGCTGCTCGGCCCGAACGGGGCGGGAAAAACCACCGCGGTGCGCATCCTGACCACGCTGCTGATCCCCGACGGCGGTCGGGCGCTGATCGAGGGCCGCGACGTGGTCAAGGACGCGCCCGCGGTGCGGGAGTTGATCAGCCTGGCGGGCCAGTCAAAGGCCATCCAGGAGGAGCTCACCGGCCGGGAGAACCTGGAGCTGGTCGGCCGGCTGTACCACCTGGGCCGGGCGCAGGCGAAGGCGCGGGCGGCCGAGATGTTACAGGCCTTCGGGCTGGCCGATGCGGCGGGGAGGACGGCAAAGACCTATTCCGGTGGGATGCAGCGGCGGTTGGACCTGGCCGCCAGCCTGGTGGCCGAACCTGCGGTGCTGTTTCTGGACGAGCCCACCACCGGGCTCGACCCGCGCAGCCGGATCGGGATGTGGGAGGTGATCCGGGATCTGGTTCGGCGGGGCACCACCCTGCTGTTGACCACCCAGTACCTCGACGAGGCGGACGAGCTGGCCGACGAGATCGTGGTGATCGATCGCGGGCTGGTGATCGCCGCCGGCACCTCGGTGCAGCTCAAGGATCAGGTTGGTGGGGACGTGGTCGAGTTCTTCGTTCCGGACCGCAGCCGCCTGTCCGACGCCGCGGCGGCCGTGTGTGGCCTGACCGACGGCGATTGCGCGGTCGACGCCAGCACCGGACAGGTGAGCCTCCACGTCGGAGCGAGGGGGTCAGAGGCACTGGTGCAGGCCGTGCGGAACCTGGACGCCGTCGGGGTCCAGACCGACGGGCTGGCGTTGCGGCGACCGTCGCTCGACGAGGTGTTCCTGGCCCTCACTGGCCACGCCGCCGAAGAGGGACCCGAGGCCGACGAGGGGGGCGAGGTCCATGGCGGGGCGGGCGCCACGGAGAGGGCCGGCCGGGGTGCGGGGACCGGCGCGGCGCGGCGATGACCGCCGCTTCGGTAGCCATGGCGGGTCGCCCCAGTAGGGGAATGTGGGACCGGTTTGCCCTCGGGGTGGGCGATGTAATCACGATCACCGAGCGCAACCTGCTGGCCTGGCTGCGGGTGCCGACCATTCTGGTTTTCACCCTGGTACAGCCAATCATGTTTGTGTTGTTGTTCCGCTACGTGTTCGGCGGGGCCATACCGGTCAACACCAAGGGCGGCTATGTCAATTTCCTCCTGCCGGGGGTCATCGGGCAGACCGTCGCGTTCGCGTCGTTTACGACCGCGACCGCCCTGTCCAGGGAGATCCAGAGAGGGTCGATCGACCGGTTCCGGTCGATGCCGATCGCCCGGTCCGCGGTGGTGCTCGGACGCCTCGGCGCGGATGCCATCCGCTTGCTGATGGTGATGTTGGCGCTGATCGGGGTGGGCTACGCGGTTGGCTTCCGCTTCACCAACGGGTGGCTGCCGGCGCTGTGGATGGTCGCCGTGGGCGAGGCGTTCGGCCTGGTGATTTGCCTGATCGCCGCCTACATCGGTCTGGCCATCAAGGACGAGGAAGCGGTGCAGGCGTTCGGCCTGATCTGGCTGTTCCCCCTCACTTTCGTCAGCGCCGCGTTCGTCCAGACCTCGAGCATGCCCGGGTGGCTCCAAGCCTTTGCCAACAACCAGCCGGTCACCATCGTCATCAAAGCCATGCGTTCCCTGGCCCTGGGTGGGCCGGTAGGGCTCCATGCCTGGCAGAGCGTCGTTTGGCTGGTCGGGTTGACCGCCGTGTTCGGACCGCTCGCAGTCCGGGCCTACCGCCGGGCCTGACACCGGGTCATGCGGTCGGCCGGCGTTCGAAGATTGTGCCAACCGCCCCCACCCGAGCACGTTCGACCATGCCCTCGCCGGCCAGGGCATCGACGACGGTGCCAAAACAGATCGGGAGTGATCGCCAGGTAGTGAGGCGGAGCCCCGGCTGCGCTAAATTTCTCCCGCAAAGCCTCGAGCGTGACCGGATCCCAATAGTCGCCGTTGACGTAATCGAGCTGGCCCCGCCAGGCGATCCCAGAGGTTCGGCTGAAATTGCCCATGAGGTAAGAGGCTATCTTTGGTCACTACCAGCACCGAGATCCGCGGGGAGAGTAGAAGGTCCGTGACCTGGCGTCGCCCGGACCCATCGGATTCTTGGTGTGAGGTCTCCACCCCAGTTGGCGCCGCCTGTGGGCTCGGCTACCCCCGGGATACTCCCCGGGTATCCATACGGCAGGCACCAACAAAGGCGGAGCCGCGGGCCGAGCGACCCGTCAGTACCGGCAAGATACCGATACGCGGCAGATCTCGGGTTGAGGTTCTTCGTCGATGCCGGTGTCGGCCGTGGTGGTGACCGGATATGCGGGCGCGAGAGACGCCAGGCCGCCGCGCTGGAACACCAACCCGGCGACCACAGCCCCGGCCACGAAGATCAAGGAGGACCACAGGAACGTCGTCGTGTAACTGTGGACGGCCGCGGCCTGCAGATTGGCCGGGTTCACGGTACGACCGACCAGGTAGGACGTGGCCGCACCGGCGGCCACGGTGTTGAGCAGCGCCGTGCCGATGGAGCCGCCTACCTGTTGGGCGGTGTTGAGGGTCGCCGATCCCACGCCGGCGTCTTGGGGTGCCAACCCCAGGGTGCCGGTGCTGAAGGCGGGGGCGACGCTCAGGCCGAACCCGGCGCCCAGCACGATGAGGTAGGGCAGCACGTGGCTGGCGTAGGACGAGTGCACCCCGATCAGATGGAGTCCGAAGAGCGCCGCAGCCGAAATGAGCAAGCCGACTGGCACGATCGGCTTGGGCCCGAATCGTGGTAACAGGGTCTGATTGGCCACCTGGGACGTCACGGCGATGGCAGCGACCAGGGGGAGGAAGGCGAGGCCGGTTTTCACCGGGCTGAACCGCAGCGTGTCCTGCAGGTAGTAGGCGAGGAACAAGAACACACCGAAGATCCCGACGCTGGCGAAGAGCATGGCCAGGTTCGATCCGCCCCGGGTTCGGTTGAGCACGACCCGGGGTGGGAGGAGGGGATACTTGGCCCTGGTCTCGTAATAGGCGAACGCCGCCAGCAGCACCACCCCGGCCACCAAAAACCCGATGGTATAGGGATTGCTCCATGCCGTGGTTTCGGCGTGCGAGAAGCCGAAGACGAGGCAGAACAGTCCCCCGGCGACCAGGAACACGCCGGGCAGGTCCAATGGGTCGTGCTGAGCGCCCTTGTCGTTTTTCAGCCAGAGCAAGGCGCCGGCGGTGGCGGCGGCAGCGAAGGCCAGGTTGACGTAGAGCGTCCATCGCCACGAGGCGTAGGAGGTGAGGATGCCGCCGAGCAGGAGTCCCAGGGCGCCGCCGGCGCCGGCGAGGGCGCCGTAGATGCCGAAGGCCCGCCCGCGCTCGTCTGGATCGGTGAAGGTGGTGGTCAAGAGGGCCAACACCGAAGGGGCGAGCAGGGCCCCGAAGGCGCCCTGGACGGTCCGGGCGATGACCAGCATGGTGAAGTTGACCGAGGCCCCACCGATGGCTGAGGCCGCAGCGAAGCCGACTAGACCGATGACGAGGGCCCGCTTGCGTCCGATCATGTCCCCGATACGGCCGCCGATGAGGAGCAAGCTGCCGAACGAAAGGGAGTACGCGGTGACGATCCACTGGCGATCGGCGTTGGAGAACGCCAGATCGCGCTGAGCGCTGGGCAGGGCGATGTTCACGATGGTGCCGTCGAGAATAACCATCAACTGGGCGATCCCCAGCACAGCAAGAATCCACCACCGCCGGCTGTAGTTGGCCCCGTGAACCGGGGTCTCGTCCCTACCCGCATGCTCTATCGTCATCAAGGCGGTCATCGAATGCTCCGTTCGTGCAGCGGGGAGTTGTCCCCGACTTCGTGCTGGGTCTGACTTGTTGCGGTCATTTGACCACCTCAATCTTCTGACTGCGGTCGATCAGCATCGCCGACGTCGACCCGCCTCGCATCATCGGGGACGCTCACCAGACCCAGAGTCGTCTGGCATGAAACAAAACCCAATTTCATTCGAAATGTTCGCGTCCTGATCTCTCCTCAATAATCGTCGACGGCTACGGAGCCTGAACGGGATGCCGTCGGGTGGCATTCGTTTCGATCAGTGCGGGCGAGATCGAGTTAGGGCGGGACCCGTGCTCGCGGCCTTCCAGTCCGAGTTGGCGGGTCATCCCGACGATCCCCGCATTGTTTGTGACGTGCGCCAGCGAAGGGACGATCTTGAAGCTGACAGAGCGTTCAGGGAAGCCATGTTGATCACCACGTCGCTACTGGACTTCCCGACATCAGTGCGCGTGCGCTGCCGCGGCGAGCTTCTCCGCGGCCGGAGCGCCCACTTCGCCAGTGCGCTTCCGGCCCTGGGTGAAGTACCAGGAGATGATGTCGCGGGACGGTTCGCGGAAAAGGGAGGCCCAGTCACCGAACAGCTCAGTCACCACCGCCGTTGGCGTGGTTGGCACCGCCCCGGCCTGCGACAGTCTCTCGATCCCAGTGCGATCCGCGATCTGTGAACGAACGATGTTGCTGACGAGGAGCTCGGCGTCCATCGACGTAGCGGCCCAGATCCGGCTCGGTTGGTAGTCGGTCACCACCGGCGCCGAGTTCTGGGGGGTAGGTAACTGCTCGGTGACCCGGCCTTCTACCGATCCATGTGAGGTCACCACGACAGCTTGCGCGGTTTGTGGCCTCGACTACCCCAGGGAAACTCCCTGGTATCCCGACCGGCCAGCGTCAACAAGGTGGTACTGCCCATGCCGCGGCGACCGTTAGAGCAGTTCGACGGGGGAGCCATCTCGCCTCAGAACCCGCGCCAGGACAAATATTCAGCCGTCGAGGGCCGACCTCTCTCTGGAGACGGTTTCAAGGCACGATCGCATGCCTTCGCCGCAAGCTCGTGGCCTTCGGCGATAGCGGTTCGTCACCGATACGCCAAAAAATCTACGATCCCGTCATTCAGGACACTAGTGAGGAACTTCAGCTCAGGCGGCCAGAATGGGGCGGCGGCACTGATCTCTAAGGGGGGTGGGGCTAGTGAGCTGGTCCCCCCTCCGACACACAGATGAGGATGACATGAAGGTCATCCTGGCGGTACCGGCTCCGGTTGGCGATGCCCGGATCCACGCGGCGCGATCCGCGAATGAGAGGGACTCGACAAGGGAGGACTCACCGGCGCCTGCCGTCCTGCTGCAACAAGCTGGGGGACATCCTTGGCCGGTGCCGGTGGAGTCTCAGACTCGAATGACTGGAAGTTCGTCCAGCTGGATGTAGTCGTCGTCTTGAGTGACGACAGGTATCGCCAGTGCTAAGGCGGTGGCGGCGATCCATGAGTCATTGACTGGCATGGATTGACCGGTGTCTCGAAGGAGGACCCGTAGGCGGGCCCACTGCTCGGCGACATCGTCGTCGATGGGGACGGGGTCGAGCGCCATGGCGGCGGTGAAGGTGGCTAGCCGCCGATCTCGGAGCCGGACATCGCCGGCGGAGAGCACTCCAGCGCGGAGTTCGCCGACAGTAATGATCGATACGGCGAGTTCGTCGGGCAGCGACGGCTCGTGCAGCGGCCGCCCCGACTCGCGGGCGATGAAAACGGTGGTGTCGGCGAGGCCCCGGCTCACAACCGGAGGTCGTCGGTCGTGTCGGGCGTCAGGCCTCGCAACTCGGCGAGCAGACCCGGATCGGCCTGGCGCCGAGCCAGACGCTGGGCGAAATCCGGTCCGGTGACCCAGCGGGGCCGTCGATTGAGCGGCCGCAAGGAGGCGACTGGTTGGCCGTCCACCGTGATCACGATGTCCTCGCCTGCTGCGACTCGGCGGAGCAGTTGTCGTGTGGCATTTCGTAGTTCGCGGGAAGCTACCTCCGTCATGCTACGATTGTAGCATATATGCGACGGGCGGCTTATTGAACCGGGCCGTCGGGATCATCCCGCCGGCTGCGAGCTCTTCGAGGTGGTCGGCGACTCCGCCCGCACTGACTGGTTGGGATTGGCGGGGATCGCCGAGCACCTTGCCGCCGGGGGCGGGCGTCAACGGCGGCCAAGACCGCTTCGATCTCGGCGGTCGGGGTTTGGGAGACCTCGTCCAGGACGAACACGGTCCCGGCGACCAGCGGGCCATGTTCGAGGTCGATGCCTAGCCGGGCGACAGTACGGGCGTCGAGGCCGTCCCCGGTGCCGCGCCGGGTGGCCAGCGACGCCTGATCGTCGGCCCGCACGGCTCCATTTTCATTAGGATCAGACTCCGCCGATCCTCTGGAAGGGGATCCGGCGGTCGGACTGGTTAGCTGATTTGGGCTTTTGCACGCGAATGTGCCCGGATGTGGTCAAACTGGAAAGGGGAACTTGCTGTGCCTCGACGATCATCGAACTCTGACTGGTCACGCCGACAAGTTCGGGGGCTTGCCACGACCCTGGTTCGGCGGTATCTAGTTTTGTCGGCCCTAGTTGGTTTGCTGGCCGGCGGCTTGGCCTTTTCTGTCGCTCCGGCCGTGGCAGCCGCCTCCCCGGCCTGGACGCTCCGCCCAGGCTGTGCCATCGACATAGGTATGGGGGCGGACGGGTCGGTCTGGGTTGTCGGCTGCGACACCGTTCCGGGCGGCTTCAGCATCTCCCGTTGGAACGGCAGCGGCTGGGCGCGGCAACCTGGTGGGGCCATTTCGATCGGTGTCGACCCGAGCGGTAATGCCTGGATAACCAACGACGCTGGCAACATCTACCGTTGGAGCGGCTCCGGCTGGGCCCGGCTTCCGGGTTGTGCCTTTGACATCGATGTCGGGGGGGCCGCTGGAACGAGCGGGACGGCCTGGGTCACTGGCTGCGACGGCGTTGCGGGCGGCCTCAGCATCTCCCGTTGGAACGGCAGCGGCTGGGCGCGTCAACCTGGTGGGGGCGTCTGGATGGGCGTCGACCCGAGCGGTAATGCCTGGATGGCCAACGACACCGGCAACATCTACCGTTGGAGCGGCTCTGGCTGGGCCCGGCTTCCGGGTTGCGCTAACGAGATCGATGTCGGGGGGGCCGCGGGAGCGAGCGCGACGGCCTGGGTCATTGGCTGCGACACGATTGCGGGCGGCTTCAGCATCTCCCGTTGGAACGGGAGCGGCTGGGCGCGGCAGGCAGGCGGAGGGGAGAGCATCGCCGTCGATCCCAGTGGTGACCACCCCTGGATGACCAACGACACGGGCAATATCTACTCGTCCTGACGCACTGCAGCGGCCCCCGGCCCGTCCGCCACGTGCTCAGCCGAGGTCTTAGAGTCGGCGCGACCACCTTTTGACCCGAGCAGGGCTCCACGATGAGGATCTGGGGACCGGTGACCACACCAGTCAGCCGGTCAGGGACTGCCCGGACTGCTGTTCGGCCTAGTCGTCACACCAGGACAGGTAGGCGAGCGTTTCGCCGGGTGTGTGCCCGAAGGTGCGACCGTCGACGAGCCATTCCGTACGGGACGGCGGCTCGGCGATCATTGCGGTAAATCTCCCCCGAGTCGGTGAACTGCCAGCGGATTGACGCAACGGCATTCCAGGCCCGTTTCCCGTCAACGCGGATGGCCAGGCTGTCGAATAGCTGGGTGATGGACAGGGCGCCGGCGATGGCCGCGGCGTTGACCGGGAAGGAGGCAGGGGCCTGGTGGAGTTCTTGGGCGCCGGTCAGGAAGTTGTTGCGCCAGGTGGCGACTCGGATTCGTACCCGAGCCGGGTGGGTACTTCCGCCAGCACGGTCTTGGCCAGAGCGTGGTTGGAGTCGGCGCGGCGCGCGCCGGCGCGGGACCTGCTTGTGGCTCAGGCGGCGGCCGGCTCCGGCTCGATCTCCTCGGCGGGCGTTTCCTGCCGACCGGCGGTGCCGATGGGGGCGAGCAAGGGCAGGAGGGTGGCGAAGGCGGCGATGCCAACGCCGACCCTGAAGGCCAGGATGGCGCCGTTGGTCTGGGCGAGAGCTACTGAGGTGTGGTGCGCAACGGCGGTGGTGGCGTGGCGCAGGGCGATGGTGGCCAGCACGGCCAAGCCGACGGCGCCACCGACCTGTTGAGCCGTCGACTGGATGCCGGCAGCCAGGCTGGCGTCCTGCTCGGAGACTCCCCATACGGAGGCGATGCCGAAGGTCGCGAAGTTGATGCCGGATCCGAGCGCCATGACCAGCATCCCGGGCAGGACCTGGGTCAGGTAGGAGCCGTGCACGGTGATGCCCGTCACCAGCAACATGCCGAAGGCGAACAAGGCGCCGCCCAGTACCATCATCCACTTGACGCCGACCTTTGGGACCAGCGCGCTGGCCAGGCCGATCCCCAGGCTGATCACCACTCCGAAGGGCAGGTAGGCCACGCCGGTCTGGATGGCCGACCAGTGCAGCACCTGCTGCCAGTAGAGGGTGAGCAGGAAGAACAGGGTGAAGAACACGCTGGCGAAGAGCATGTTGGCCACGTTGGCTGTGACCCGGGTGGTGTTGCGGAAGAAGCCGGCCGGGACCAGGGGTTGGGGCGTGGTGCGCTCCCGGGCCACGAACGCGGCTGCCGCCAGGCCGCCGACGAGTAGCGGCACCCAGACCTGCGGGTTTCCCCACGGGTGATTGCCGGCGGAGATGAACCCGAACACGACGCCGCTCAACCCAACCGTGCCCAGTACGGCTCCGGGCACGTCGGCTTGGCGACGCCCGTCGGGCCGAGCGGCCCGGCTCTCCGCCACCAGGCGGCTCACGGCGATGATCGAGAAGACGGCGACCGGGACGTTGACATAGAAGATCCAGCGCCAGGTGGCCACCGAGATGAACAGCCCGGACAGCACCGGTCCGAGCGTCCCCCCCAGGCCGGCCACTCCGCCCATGATGCCGATGGCCTTCGCCCGTTCCTTGGCCGAGGTGAACAGCAGCGCCACCAAGCCGAAGGCTGCCGGCGAGGAGAGCGCCTCACCCGTGCCCTGCAGCAGGCGGCTGGCCACCATCATCCCCGAGCTGGTCGCCGCCCCGCTCAGGACTGACGCCACTGCAAAGAGGGACACGCCGATCAGAAACATAAGTTTGCGGCCGACCAGGTCGGCCAGGCGTCCGCCGAGCAGAAGCAGCCCGCCGGCGGTCAGGACATAGCCATCCACCACCCAAGCCAAGCCGGCCCGACTGAAGTGGAGAGATGACTGGATGTGGGGGAGGGCATTGTTCACCACGGTGATGTCGAGCACCAAGATGAACTGGATCAGGGCGATGACGGCCAATGCCGTCCACCGTCGACGGTCGGGTAGGGGGGTCACCGTTTCAGTCGTCATACCAGAACCCTAAAATTCAAAACCGGACAGGTACTGGCCGGTTTAGTGAACTTGTCCCTGTGACATCGGTGACACCTCGGGCCGGCGTGCTCCAACTCTCGGCTGGAACAACCGACCCCCGTGGGCCGACCGCCAGCCGCGATGCCGCCCCGGGCTATGCCTTCACGCCTGTTCTAATCCGCAGTTCACTCGTTGCGTGCCGTTTCGGGTCCGGTGATGCGGTCGATGATGGGCAGGGTGGAGGCGATCACGGCCAGGGAGGCGGCCAGACCGGCAACCACCAGGGCGTAGAACTGGGCGTTGGGCAGGCGCAGCGACTCGTTCAGCTGCGAGGTCAGGAAGAGGCCGGCCGCCAAGAATCCCATCGCCGTGGCCAGGACCGATACGACCAGCAGCGGCAGCGCGGCCTCGAGGGCGACCACTCGACGCAGGGTGGCCAGGGAGACACCGGTCAGGCGCAGCAGGCTGAACGGCCGCTTGCGCTCGTTGATGCCGCCGGTGACGCTGACGGCCAGGCTGCAGCCGGCGATGACCAAGCTGACCACGATCACGACATTGGTCATCTGCTGGAGTTCGGTGATGGTGCGCCGCGAGTTGTCGTTGACCTCCCGCAGCGTGGTCGGGGGGCCCTGGTAGGGGAGCGCGGCCTCGATGGTGGTGCGAGCTGACTCCAGTGCCGACGTCGACCCGTCCGTCTCGACGATCAGGGCAGCGACGGGGAGGCCGGAAAGTTGGGCGGTCGTGAACGGGGCGGCGGGCCATACTTTGCTCTCGACCGACGGCAACTTCTTGCCGAACTGCGAGACGATGTCGACTTCGTTGCTGTCGATGGCGACCACCGACGCACCCGGGGCGCAGCGGCCCAAGGCGGGGGTACGCGCCAGCTGGTCGCAGGATGTCAGGAACCTGAAGTTGGAACCCGGCTCGAGGTAGGCCATGGTCACGCCCTGCACACCGGCGATGGCGGTCAGGTTGCGAGGTAGTGAGGCGGGAACCGTAGCGACCGGGCCCGGCGGGAGCGGGCTGCCGGGGTTGCCGACCTGCTCGATCAGGGTCTTGTTGGCCGAGGTACCGAGGGAGGGGTCGTTGTTGTACAAGATGGTGGTGATCACACCGACGGACACGCTGGTGGCGAAGAGGGCGATGATCAGTCCGCTGATGGCCCGAAAGGAGGCACGGGGGTTGTCGGCCAGCCGCCGCCCGGCCAGCAGCACGGCGGGTCGCTCCGCCCGTCTGGCCATGATCCGGGAGCTGACCATGGTCAGCCACGGGCCGGCGAAGACGAGTCCCGCCAGCATCAACAAGCAGCCGGAGAAGTAGGCCTCGATTTGGGCGGAGGTCCCTTTGGGCTGGCCGACCATGACGAAGTAGGTCAGCTCGGCTATCCCGGCGGCCAAGGGAATCAGCCGCCAGATCCGCGGCGGGGGCGCGGTGACCCGCCGGGCCACGCCTAGCGGCGAGATGCGGACTCGCCGTAACGCCAGCCGGGCGGCCAGGGCCGCGGCGATCGGGACGCCCAACGCCACCGCGAGCACGTCCGTCGAGCTCAGCTTGAGGTCGCCGGGTGCGAACGGCAACCCGGTGAAGTTGACGTGCGTGACGAAGGGACGAGCCAGGAAGAACAACCCGAAACCGAACGCCACCCCGGCGACGGCGGCCACGGTCGCCTCCACGGCCGATATCACCGACACCTGTCCTGGGGTAGCACCGACGAGGCGAATGGCGGCAAACCGCTGCTCCCGACGGGCCGCGGCCAAGCGGGTGGCGGTACCGATGAAGATCAGTACCGGGAACAACAAGGCCAGCGCGCCTACGGCCAGGATGACCTGCAGACGACTGTTGTGGAACCCGGTGGGCCCGGGGGCGCCGGGGTCGGTGTTGATGGAGGTGGCCTGCGCGGGTGGTCCGGCGACGGTGATCTGGGTGGGGGTGTGGCCGATGACGACGATCAGGGCATTGGGCGAGGGGAGGGCGTTCGGGCCCATGGTGCCGATGAGCTTTCCGGGGAATCGATCGCCGAGTTGGCTCACCGGTGTTTTCCGCAGGAGCCTGACCAACGCCGGTGAGGCGTAGTACTGGCCGGGGCCGGGCAGGTGCGCTATGCCCGGGGGCACCGGCGACGTAGGCCCTGTGGCCGCCAGATCGACCCGGTAGATCGGCTCTTGGTTGAAGTGATCGCTGCTGAATTGCCACCAGAGCGGATCGACCGATGTCCGTGGCACCGCCGCCTGGGTACCTGCCGGGCCAAAGATGTAGCCGGTGGAGAGCCAGGCGCCGCGAGCGTTTTGCGCATGGATGGCGTTCATGCCGGCCAATGTGGTCAGCAGCAGACCGACCCCGATGCCTACGGCCACGATGGTGATGGCCAATCGCACGGCCGCCTCTTTGCCGCCGCCCAGGGTGAGGCGAAGACCGAGACGGATCATGTCGCGGCTCGGTCGTCGACGAGCGCGGTGACCTTCCCGTCGCGGACGACCACTTCGCGATCGGCGTAGGCGGCCCAGCGGGCGTCGTGGGTGACCAGGACCACTGTGGTGCCCTGCTGTCGGGCCGCTCCGACCAGCAGCTCCATCACGTGCTCGCCGGTCAACGAGTCGAGGGACCCCGTCGGCTCATCGGCGAAGACCACCTGCGGGCCGGTCACCAGGCCGCGCGCCACGGCGACCCGTTGGGCCTGCCCGCCCGACAGCTCACCGGACCGGCGGCGCTCGAGGCCGGCCAGGTCTAGCCGAGCCAGCCAATCCCGAGCGTGGGCCAGAGCTTCCGAACGGCGACTACCGCGAAGCAGTAGCGGCAGGGCCACGTTTTCCTCGGCCGTCAGCTCCGGTACCAGCTGGCCGAACTGAAACACGAAACCGAAGTGATCGCGCCGCAGCTTGCTGCGCGCCTCCTCACCCAGGGTGTCCACCCGGGAGGCGGCGAACCACACCTCACCTTGATCGGGGACCAGGATCCCGGCGAGGCAGTGCAACAGCGTGGACTTGCCCGAACCGCTCGGACCCATGACGGCCAGAATCTCGCCTCGTTCCACCGCGACTCGGGCGCCGCGCAGCGCCGGAGTCGGACCGAACGACAGATGCAGGTCACGGGATTCGACCAGCCGGTCCACCGTTCCGGACGGGCGGGTCACGACTGCACCAACTGGCGCAGAGCGCCGAGCCGGGCCGAGGTCAGATCAATCCAGCGCAGATCCGCCTCCAAGTGGAACAGCCCGTGATCGGCAAGCAGTCCGTCCACCGTGCCGCCGGACCGCTTGATCTCGGTGAGCCGGCGCATGCGCTGCAGGTGGGCCGCCCGCTGCGCATCGAGATAGCGATCAGCGGAGCGGCCCAGCATCAGCGCCAGCACCACCTTGATGAATAGCACAGTCTGCAGGTGCGGCTCGGGCTCGACCGGCTCGGTCAGCCACGAGTCCACTTCCTGGCGGCCCAGATCGGTGATCTCGTACAACTTGCGGTCGGGTCCCGAACCTGGCTCCACTTCGCCGGGGGCGACCTTCCCGTCTCTGGTCAGCCGGGCCAGGGTCGCATACACCTGACCGAACGGTAGCGGCCTTCCACGGCCAAAGTAGGCGTCGTAATCGCGTTTGAGGTCATAGCCATGGCTGGGCTGGCGCTCCAAAAGGCCCAACAGGGCAACGGGTACGCTCATGCTCCGAGAATACACTCAGTGTATACTCCGAGTCAATAGTGCGCCGGCGAACGCCATGGCCTCCTCCCTGATTCGTCCACCATTCCGAAGCCGGCTCTATGGCGTCCGGCCAAGCGGTTCGCAGTCGTCGGCCCGAAGGCGCAGGTCAGGTCGCGGGAGCCGCAGCTCTGGACCGAGCACAACGCCAGTGGTGCCCGTGGAGTAACCGTCCCCTTCGACACCGATTTGAACCCATACGCCCCGCGCCAAGTCGCTGGTCACACCACCGCCGGGGAAAGGGTCAGCGGGGACTGCAAGCTTTCCTCCCATTTCAGTGATGTCCATTCCTTTTACAACTACGGATCAGTGAGTCCGGGATCTGGGGATTGCCGGGCTCGCCAGAGACGAATCCGGACTGCTCTCGGTAGACCAGGCTGCCCCTCGGGCTGCTGGGCACGGAATACTGTCCGAAGTGGTATTCGTCGGGGCCTGGCGACCTCCCCGCGCATAGCCTTCGCCCGGTCGTGGCTTTGCCGAGCCACTTCTCCACCCTATCGGCGATCAAGGACGGGATGGTACGGTACCGACCGATCGCCATGAGTCTGGTGGGTTGGTCCAAGCGATTCCAAGCGTCGACAACGAGACTAGCCGCACGCGACGGCGATGCCGAAACCGACCAATAGGCCACCATCAACGGCTAATTCGACTCAGGGTGGGGGCCGCCAACCGGCGCAGCGCCAGGTAGGGAGGTGTCGTCGGTCTATTGAATGTGGTTTGGGTCGGCGAACCGCGCCCCCGCTTTACTGGTACTCGACCAACGCCCTACCCGCATGGGCGATGCTATGCCGGTCGGAATCCATCTGCACAGGAGGACCGTCTGATGTCGCGGGGCTATCGAGTCGAGGTCAATGTAGCACCGGTCGTCGAGTACGACCCTCTCCGGGTTGCGTCCACCGACCACGCAGACGAGAGTCACCCCCGCTTGTCGGCACGTGCGACCGACGACATTAGGGAGGTGAGGGGGGAGGTCGTGCCATGCTCTGCGTACGCAAACCGGTAGGCCGCCGGACCAGTTGCCATCGGAGACCCTTGTCGCCGGGGGCCTGTGGATTTTCAGGATTACCGTAGGAGCTCCATGGCCATTCGTACAGCCACTGTTAAACCGCCCAGACAGCGGGACCCGGTCCCGGCCAAGATGGTGAGGCGGCTCTTTCGGCCCCAAAACACCCCGGAAGTCTTGCGGGCCTTTCGGGCTGTATTGCTAACCGCTGCCGTGGCGCTTGGGATCGTCGCGATCCTCGTTGTGCAGGGCATCCGTGGTACGGCATCGTCGGTTCGCGACACATCTGCTCCTGCGTATCTCGATGTGATAGAAGCCGAGGCGGTCCTCTCTGATGCCGACCGCGCCGTGTGGCAAAGCCTGGGGACGGGAGAGGCTCAGTTTACCGGGCCGGGTCAGCAGTATGAAGACGACATCACCATTGCCGAGCAGGATCTCCAGCAGGTAGCGGCGCTAGAGCCGAGGGGCGGTGCGGCCAGCGGCGTGCTCCAGACCCTGACTGGCCAGTTGGTGACCTACCAAGGTCTGGTCGAGCAGGCTGACGCGGCCAACCGCGCCGATACCGCTTTGGGTCCAGCGAGCAGCCACGACCTGGGGTATGCCTACCTGGGCTACGCGGGACAGTCGCTGCACGGGCAGGGTGGTCTGTTGCCCACGATAATCACTCTGGGTCATCTCAAGCAGCAGACACTTCGTGGGCGGTCCAGTTCGCTCTGGGTTGATCCGATGCTCTTTGTCGCCGTCGCCGCGGCTGGCATAGTGGGGTTGGGATTGGCCGTCACGTGCCAACTCTTCCTGCGCCGCCGTTTCCGCCGGACGATCAGCCCACCATTGCTGCTGGCGGCGGCCGTGGGGTGCAGCTTGTTGGTGTGGATGGGTGCGGTCGTCCTATCTGCAGACGCGGCGCTCGCGGCGGCGCGAGATACCGCGCTTCCACAAGTGGTCAAGATCTGGCAGGATCAGACGCAGGCGGTGGACTCCCAGGCGCGCGCCCTGCAGGCCGGTGGGAGCGGAACCACCGCCGGCGCGGCGAGCGCCCTCAGCTTGACCGCCGTCCAGCCGGCCAGCGCGAGGCTCGACGCCGACCTGGGGGCCGCGCAAAAGACCACCGGCCTGCTGATCGGTATCCCCGTCGCTGCCCTGGCCATGGCGGGACTTATTTTCGTCACCATCAAACCCCGTCTCGACGAATACCGGGGGTAGACAAATGAGCCGCAAAAGATTCGCGGTCCTGTTCTTCGTGGTCGTGCTGCTGGCTGCCGGCGGGCTGGGCGGGTGCAGCGGCTCGGCCGATACTCAGGCGTCGGTGACAGTACTTGGTTCCTGGACAGGCGCAGAACAGGACGGATTCCTGGCGATGGTCCACGGGTTCGAGGTCAAATCTCACAACCGTATCCGGGTCAACTACGCCGGCACCCGCGACGCTCCCGCGGTACTTGCCAACGAACTCAAGGATGGCCATCCGCCAGACCTGGCGGTGCTCGCCAACCCGGGCGTGATGGACCAATACGCGGCGACGGGAACATTGGTGCCCATTGACAGAGCGTTGGACCTGCAAGCCATGAGTCGCCAGTACGGCTCGGGTTGGCTGCAACTCATGCAGGCTACCGGTAGTTCCGGCGGCAAGGCCTATTACGCCGTCATCGTCAAGGCTGCACTCAAAAGCGTCATCTGGTACGACCCAAACCAGTTTCCCGGCCGTTACCTCGAGATGCTCAAATCGACGAACCTGACCTGGAGCCAGCTGGAGAGTCTCACGGAGCATTTGGTGGCGACAGGCTCAGCCCCATGGTGCATCGGTATGGCAGACAGCTCAAGCTCGGGATGGCCGGGCACCGACTGGATCGAGGACATTATCCTGCACCAGTCCGGCGTGCAGGTCTACGACGAGTGGGTGGCAGGTACCCTGCCGTGGACATCAGCCCCGATCACCCAGGCGTGGCAAGCCTTCGGACAGGTAGCAGCACGCGCCGGGCATGTTTACGGTGGAACGCCGTCGGAGCTTGCCACTGCCTTTGGGACGGTCGGCCAGTCCATGTTCACCAGTCCGCCCGGTTGCTACCTCGATCACGAAGGGTCGTTTATCACCGGGTTTTACGCCCTGGACACGCTCGGCCCGTCCCGCTCAGGTCGTCACCCGCAGCCAGGCAGGGGGTTCAACTTTATTCCGTTCCCTGCACTCACAGCGACAGATCGCAACAACATCGAGGTCGCCGGAGACCTGCTCGGCATGTTCCACGACACGCCAGCCGCTGAGAAATTCCTCGCCTACCTGACCACACCTGAGGCCCAGGAAGCGTGGATCAGCCTCCCCGGCAGCGGCGCCATATCCGCGAATAAAGACGTCCCGGTCACCAACTATCCAGATCCCGTATCCCGCGACATCGCCAAAACCCTTACTCAGGCAGCCAATGTCCGCTTCGACGGCTCGGACTCCATGCCACTGACAATGGAGACCGCATTTTACAACGCAGTGCTCGAATACCTTGACAACCCGGGGCAACTGCACGCCATACTCCAAGGACTCGACCATGTCCGGAAGGCAGCATACACGGGCCCGGGTTTCGGTCCCGGACACGCAGTAAGCCGTTAAGCAGGGAGTCGCGCCCGCCGACTGTCAACCTAAAGTTGATACCAGGAGGTTTTGAACAGTAGAGCATCGACGCCCTTGTCGAGGTCGGCGGACCTGCCAGCCGAAGCCATCCTCCCGGCGTTGACGGCGCGCCGGCCGGGGGCCCGTGAGTCGCCCAGAAACGAGGGACGAGGCGCGGGTGGGGTCAGTCGGACTTCCGGGTCAGTACCGCGAACTCCGACCAGGCGCGCTGGTTCGTCTCCTCTTGCGGCAAGGCTTCCAGCGCGGCGATAGCTGGCCCGGCGATCCTCTCGTAGTCGTGGTCGTCAAGACGCCGCAGGGCGGACCAGGACCGATTGCGGATGGAGTCGAGCTCGTAGCCGGGGTGGCTCGGCCAGGCCCGCTCGACTCGGACAACCTGCCCTGTAAAGCCACGGGGCGCCGCCACCCTTGAAACCGCTCGAGGACCATCCACTCCCGCCCGCACAAGGCGCTCCGGGAAGGTACGTCGGCCGGGTCCGGAGCGCAGCTGCGGCCTGCGCACCAGGCGGGCCGGACGCGGCGCCGGGTGACGTAGTGTTTGTGGATGGCCAGGGCGATTTCGATCATCCAGGTGAACGTCGGCCAGCCGAAGCTACTCGGCCGGGTGCGCGACGAGAACGTGTACAGCGGCATCGCCAAGCGCCCCGTTCGTCCAGGAACCGTGCTCTGGCTATCGCTTCACAACCTCGCGGGCGACGGTCAGGCCGACCTGTCCGTCCACGGCGGCCCGGACAAGGCCGTCTACGCGTACCCCAGTGAGCACCTGCCCCTCTGGGAGGAGGAGCTGGGCCACACCCTCGGCCCCGCTCCCTTCGGGGAAAACCTCTCCACCCGGGGTGGCACCGAGGCCGAGGTCTGCATCGGCGACCGGTGGCGCTGGGACGGCGCGGTCCTCGAGGTCTGCCAGCCTCGGTGGCCCTGCTTCAAGCTGGCCCTCTATCGAGAGCGCAGCGACATTCAGCTACAGCTGAAGGCCAACGGCCGCACCGGGTGGTACCTCCGGGTGGTTCGAGCCCGGCGAGGTCGCGGTCGGATCACCGATCGAGCTGGTGGAACGCGACGATGCCGGACTCACGGTCAAAGACGCCCACCTGGCCATGGCCGACCGCCACCTGGAGAACCGGGATCTGGTGGAGGCGCTGACCAAACATGCCCGACTGGCTGAACAGTGGCGCCGGCCCCTCCAGGCGCGCCTCGACACCGGCCGTTAGGGCGACTTCGGCGGTGACCAGCCGGCCCCGGTAGTGGAACCCGGCCACACCGCATAGACGGCCATTCGCTGGGCGGGCGCCCCGGTGAAGGCCGGTTTTCGCGGGTGGCTCGCGCCCGATCGCCGGCTTGGTAGAGCACGCAGGGCGAGCGGTGGATGTCGGCAGTTATCGGATGTCTCTGACCTGGCCGACTGGCGGCGCGTCCTGGGCCGGTCTCGAGTTCGTCAACGCCAGAGCCACAGGCCCTAGATCAAGTGTTGGTACCCAAAGCGCGCATTGGCGATCTGCAACTTCCAGTTGCAGATCAGTTTGATGATGTGCTACCATCAGTTGCACATTAGCAGCGACCAGATCAGGAGCGAGCAGTGGGTGACTTCAAGATCGAGCGGGATGTCGTCATCGAGGCGCCGGCGGAGGTGGTGTGGAAGACCATCACTGAGCCCGACCAGATCACACGGTGGTTTGCCGACCGGGTTGAGGTGGATCTCAAGCCCGGCGGTCAGGGTTACCTGGGGTTTGGTAAGGACGTGGGGACGGCCATCCTGGTCGAGGCCGTCGACCGGCCTCACCGCTTCGCTTTCCGGTGGAACCGCACCCAGGACGACGACCCCACGCTCGACAACTCCGTGCTCGTCGAGTTCACCCTGACTTCGGAGGGACCGGAGCGCACCATGCTGCGGGTCGTTGAGACCGGGGTCGAGTCGCTCGCCTGGCCCGATGAGGAGAAGCAGAGCTACGTGGAAGACCACCGCGGTGGGTGGACTCGGTGCTTCACCCGCCTGTCGGCGCTGTTCGCCTCGACCAGCCAGGAATGACGTCCGAACCTGACGACCGGCTGTGGTCGGCTATCGCCGAGCCGTCGCGTCGCCGGGTCCTGGATCTGTTGGTGAGCGGGCACGAGGCGACGGCCAGCGAGCTCGCGGCGCTGGTCCCCTTCACCCGTCAAGCCGTGTCGAAGCACCTTCTGGTGCTCGAGAGAGCGGGACTCGTATCGCGGCGCAAGCAGGGTCGCGACGTCCTCTTCCGGGTGGAGATCGCTCGTCTCGACGAGGCCACCCGCGCCATGTCTGATCTGGCCAGCCGGTGGGACCGGCGTCTCGATTCGATCAAGCGGCTAGCCGAGGCAGCTCACGCCCAGACGAAGCGCGACGAGAGGAGAGAAGTCCGACGATGAAGACACGGGCGCGAGCTCCCGCGACCACCAGTGCGCTGATGGCCACGATCGGCGCCGGCGCGGCCGGCTGGGTCATTGCCGTTCCGCGGATGAGCGGCATGGACATGGGGGTGGCGACCACCCTTGGGTCCTTTCCCTTTTTCCTCAGTGTCTGGCTGCCGATGATGGCCGCGATGATGCTCCCGGGCGTGGCCCCCTCAGCTCTCCGCTTGGCTGCCGCCGGTCGAGCCGGCGTCGACGTGGTTCGCCACGTCGGGTCGTACCTGGCCGTGTGGGCTGTGGTGGGAGTCGTCGTCTTCGCCCTGTACCGGCCCCACAGCACCACGTCAGCCGGGGCGTTCACGGTCGCGGCGGGCCTGTACGAACTGACTCCGCTGAAACGTCGTTTCCGGCTGATGGCCGAGGACCGGGGCCGATCTGGATGGGAGCTGGGACGCTGCTGCGTCGGCTCGACGGCAGGGCTGATGCTCGTGATGCTGGCGTTCGGGGCCATGAGCCTGACCTGGATGGTGCTGGCCACCGCGGCCGTCCTGCTCCAGAAGCTGCTGCCTCCCAAGGCCGTCGTCGACGTCCCGCTCGCGATCGCGATCGTCGCCATTGGCGTGGTGGAACTGGCCCGCTGACCCAACCAACCAAACCAGGAGATGGAAACAATGCCTGATCACAAGATCGTCGACTTTGATGAATGGAGCGCGGCCCGGGACGAGCTGCTCGTACTCGAGAAGGAGCTGACGCGGCGCGGCGACGAGCTGGCCCTTCGCCGGAAGCATCTGCCGTGGACCCGAATCGACAAGCCGTACACGTTCCAGACCACCGATGGCCCGCGCACTCTGGCTCAGCTGTTCGACGGGCGATCACAGCTGGTGATGTACAACTTCATGTTCGGCCCCAACTTCGAGGCCGGCTGCCCGGTCTGCTCATCCATCGCCGATAGTTTCAACGGTGTCATCGAGCACCTCAAGGCCAGGGACGTGACGATGATCTCGGTGTCGCGGGCACCGATCGCCAAGCTCGAGGGCTACCGCCGGCGCATGGGATGGACCTTCCCCTGGGTTTCGACGTTCGAGTCCGATTTCAACTTCGACTTCGAGCACTCGGTCTCCAGGGAAGTGGTCGCCTCGTGGTTCGAGGGCGACGGCCTACCCGAGATACCGGCCCGGATCGCCAGGGACTGCGGTACTGATCCCCTTACCTACCTGGCCGAGCGCCCCCACCTGACCGTCTTCACCATGATGGACGGTGAGGTGTACATGACCTATTCGACCACCGCCCGAGGGCTCGAGGTCGTTATGACCTACTACGGGATCCTTGATCGGGTACCGGCTGGTCGCAACGAAGGCGTGCCCCCCGACCCCAGCTGGATGCGCCGTCACGACGAGTTCGGCACCGCCCGCACCGGCTGAGTCGGTAGGTGGCGGCACCGAGCGTTACGCCGCCATCTCCGGCGACGTCGTCCTCTCGTGGCGAGCGCGCTCGTACGAACTGAAGTCCCTCTCGCCCTGGTCCACGAGGGTGAGCGCCAGGCTGGGCCGATCCAGCTAGTTAGTCGCCGGGCGCCTCGTTTCTTTGGCCAGATCTGGCTTCGCCCCGAGCCCTCTCGGGCCAGCGCCACCGTCCGTCGAGATCGATCTCGAGCCACCCAAGCGCCCGTCGCAGCTCGTTGATCAGGTCAACGATCTCGTCGGCTCGAGCCGAGGTCACACCCTTCCGGATGTGGCCATCGCCGTCAAGGAGCTCGCGCTCCAGATATCGCACCTTGGTGAGCGCCGTGGTCTTATCGGCTGGTGAGAGCGCCGTTGAGACCAGACCCGAGATGTCTGGGCCGACGGCAGCGCTCGATGGGTCGAAGTCGGTGCTCGTCATGGCCGCTCCTCTCGTACCTGCTTGGACGACGATGACCTCAAGTACGTCGAGCGTTCCGCCCGAGGATCCTGAGATCGCAGGACATCTACCCTTATAGACCGCATTCCTCGGCCGTCGGATACGCAATTAGTGCGTTGTGTGGCCGAAGTCACACCAATGGTCGCTCTCGGCTGGCACTGACGGGCGGCTGGCCGGGCCGAGATCATGAGCGCCCGCGAGCCACGTCTTTCGCCGCCGCTGACTCCCTGACGAGCTGTCCCACTCCCTCGATTCCCGCACGCAGATCGGGCAGCTTCATCCCGCCTCCACGCCGGCCCCATGCCCAGCCCACCCGGCCATCGTTCAATCACACTACACAGCAATCGCGCTGGGAACACCAGGACAAGGAGAAGCCACGTTGTCGAACGCCATCGACACCGCCCCCTCGGCCGCCGCCCCCTCGGCCGTCGCCGCCCCTGCCGTCAGTGCGATCGGTCAACCGCGCATGCGCCCGGCATCCCGCCGAGGAACAACGAGCACGCGCGTGGAGCACCTATCGCCTACGAGGAGCGCCCTCGCAGAAATCGTCCTCGCCCACGGACAACTCGAGGTGGTCGCCGCCAGGCTCGCCTTACTCTCCGCCCGGACGGACGTCAGCTCCAGCCGCATGGACATCCTCGACGCCGCTCACCAAACCCAGCGCGCCCTCGTGTCCGTACGCCACGCCCGCACGCACATAGACGACGCCACGAGCCCAGACGATCCGGACACCGATGACCAGTCCGACCGGGCCAAGCCGTCACACTGGTTTGGTTGACAGGGCGGCTTCCGACACGGCGACAACCGGTCGGGACGGGGTACGGGCGGTACGGGCGTCAGGTCGAGCGGAGCAGGTGGCCGACGAAAGCCCCGGTGTGCTCACCATGATCGAGGGCGACCACGCCATTGACCAGCGTGGCGTCGTAGCCCTTTCCCTGCTGGATGTAGCGTCCCGCGCCGCCCGGGAAGTCGTGGACGTACTCCGGTGGGGCGAGCCCGAGTCCGTCCATGTCGATGACGTTGATGTCCGCGTAGGCGCCTGGGACCAGCACGCCGCGGCCTTCCAATCCGAACAGCGTGGCGGTGTCCGACGTCAGCCTGCGAACGCCTTCCTCCAGCCCGAAGAAGCCGGTGTCGCGCACCCAGTGGGACAGAAAATAGGTCGCTTGGGACGCATCCATGATCTGTCCAACGTGGGCCCCGGCGTCGGCGAGGCCGAGGACGACGGTTTCGTTGGCCAGCATGTCCTCGATGGCATCGAAGGACTGGTTGAGGATCGGCATGTTGAGGGCTACTCGACCGCCGGTCGCGGCGCAACGATCGAGGAACAGTTCGACGGGCTCCAGCCCGAGGGCGCCGGCGAGGGCCCCCAGGCTCTGATCCGGAGGCTGCCGGTACTCGAGGGAGGAGGGCTCGAGGAAATAGAGCATCGACGCGTTGACCCCGGTCGGCTGGGCTTGAGCGTCAGCGACGAGGCGAGCTCGTCGCTGCGGGTCGCGGATGTAGGCCAGCCGGCCGGCGAGGTCCAGGCCTGAAAGCGCGTCCCATGACCCGCCGGACCACGGAGTCCGGTGGGCCAGGGCGAACACGATCCCGATGCTTCGGCACGTGGTCTGGGGGCGCAGGCGGGCCCCCAGCGTGTTTTGCTCGAGAGCTTCGTCGAGCACGAGCCGATACAGTTGAGGGCGGATGTTGGACTGGGCCAGCCCAAAGGTGGCCGGCCGGCCGGTCCGGCGAGTGATCTCCGCCAGAACCTGTACCTCGTGGCGGGCGCCGGCCCCATCGGGACCGGCGTGTTCGAACCGTGGCGCCGACTCAAACACACCGCGGCCGAGACGCCCAAGAACGTCGCCGATCGCCAGCAATTCGGCGTCGTCGGCGAAGGTGCCGGGGACGGGTCGCCCGTCAGGCACCCGGTGGCCCAGCGTGCGACTGGTGGAGAACCCCAGGGCTCCACCCCGCACTGCTTCGTCAACCAGCTGAGCCATCTGCTGCACCTGTGCTGCGGATGCAGGGGCTTCGCCGAGAGAATCCTCTCCCATGACATACCAGCGCACCGCGACATGGCCGACCATGCCGCCGACGTTGATGCCTTTGGGCATGGTCTCGATCGCGGCCAGGTATTCGCTGAAGGTCGACCAGTTCCACGGCAACCCGCTCAGGATGGAAGCGGCCGGTATGTCCTCCACGGACTCCATCACCTCGGCCAAGTAGGACGATCCACCCGGTTGCACCGGCGCAAACGTGACCCCGCAATTGCCCATGACAACCGACGTGACACCGTGCCAGCACGACGATGTGCACATCGGGTCCCACGCCAATTGGCCATCCAGGTGGGTGTGGATGTCAACGAAGCCGGGCGTGACCACGCGATCCCGGGCGTCGATCTCCCTCCGGCCCTTTCCAGGCACCTCGCCAACCAGGCTGATACGTTCGCCGTCGATGGCCACATCCGCGTCCCGGGAAGGACCGCCGGTCCCGTCGACGACGGTGCCACCCCTGATCACAATGTCGTGGTCGCTCATTGGGAATCCTCCCTCAACATGCTGATACCGGATGGTTATGGCCGAGTTGCAAAAGTAGGCAAGGTCCGAATGTTCATGCTCCAGAAGCAGCCTAGTCGGCTGCCTGCGAACTCGACGCCGGAAACTCGCGGCCAGCTGTCGTCATGCGGCCAGGCATTCTGATTGCCGAGTTTCCGGCGTCGAGTTTCTGGCCGGCCCACTAGGCGCGGGCCGCGCCGCCCGCTCGAATGGGTGGCCGACGATCAGGTCGATCCGCGGGTTCGACGCTCAGCCGCGACCGGCGCCCGGGTGGAGCAGTCAGAACCGGTCCGCCGGCTGCACAGGCGTACCAGGAGGGAACCAGATGGCCACGCTCAGGGAGGTGGCAGAACACCACCGGGAGGGCGGCGGAGATCTGGTCTCCGCAGAGCATCCGGTGCGGCCGATGGCACGCCGGCAGGCGGAGGAGAGGATTGTCCACCCCGGAGATCTGTTCATCTGGGCCGTCCCCAACGCCGGCAACCCACAGAAGGTGCAGCGCTACCTGAGCGACTGGGCGATCGCTCTTCGTGAGATGGCCGGGCTCGGGGCGGAGATCATGGTCTCGGGTCACGGGTTGCCGGTGTTCGGCGCCGACCGGATCTCTACCGCGCTGACCGACACCGCCGACCTGCTGGACTCGATCGAGACCCAGGTTCTGGCGCTCATGAATACCGGTGCGGCCCTCGACACCGTCCTCCACGAGGTGGCGGTACCGGCGCGCTTGAGGGACCGGCCGTACTTGCGCCCGGTATACGACCGTCCACAGTTCCTGGTCCGCAACGTATGGAGGCGTTACGGAGGCTGGTACGACGGGGAGCCCGACCAGCTGCTGCCCGCCCCCCGATCCCAGCAAGCGCAGATGTGGGTCGACCTCGCCGGCGGCCTCGCCGGAGTGCTCCGGCGGGCGGCCGAGCTGGCCGACGCGGGGGACCTGCGGATGGCGTGCCACCTGGTCGAATACGCGGTTTTGGCTGAGCTCGGATCGGACCAGGCCCACCAGGCCCGTGCCGATGTCTATTCCCGGCGGGCCACCGGCAGAGTCGAATGTAGGTGTACCAGTCCTAATAGGCGCCCTGACGCTCGAAGATCACCCGTGGGTTGTCCACGAGCATCTGGCGCAACTGCTGCTCAGTCACACCGCGATCCTTGAGGGCTGGTATGACGTCGTGGGTGATGTGCAGGTAGTGCCACCGGGGGAGGGCTTCGGCGACGATCTCGTCGCCGAGCCAATCGTTATGACAGGATGCGTCGTGGGACAGCACCATCCTGTCGGCGTGGCCCCGCTCGCACAGGCGGGCCACGGTGTCGACCCGGTCCTCGAATGAAAGGATGACGTCGATCCCGAAGCGGTCCATGCCGAGGTAGGAGCCATTGGCGATCACCTCCTCGAGATAGGCGATGTCGGTCGTGTCCCCGCTGTGGCCGATCACCACCCTGGACAGGTCAACGCCCTCGTCGGCGAAGATGCGCTGCTGCTCGAGGCCCCGCCGGGTAACCGCGTGGGTATGGGTGGAGATCGGGACGCCGGTCTCCCGATGGGCCTGTGCCACCGCCCGCAGCACCCGCTCGACGCCTGAGGTCATCCCCGGCTCGTCGGTCGCGCACTTCAGGATGGCAGCTTTCACTCCGGTGTCGCTGATGCCCTCCCTGATGTCGCGCACGAACATGTCCGTCATCAACTCCGGCCCATCGAGCAAGGTGCCGGGGCCGCGGAAGTGAAAGTAGTGCGGGACATCGTTGTAGGTGTAGAGCCCGGTCGCAACCACGATGTGGAGCCCGGTTTGCGCCGCGATGCGCTGGATCCTCGGGATATACCGGCCCAGCCCGGTCACCGTGAGGTCGACGATGGTGTCCATCCCGGCCGCCTTGAGCTCGTTGAGCCGTTCGACGGCGGCTTTGACCCGAACTTCTTCTTCGCCCCAATCCTCGGGGTAGTTCTGCATGATCTCCGAGCTCAACACGAACACGTGCTCGTGCATGAGTACGCTCCCGAGTTCAGAGGTATCGATCGGTCCCTTCACGGTCTGCACCTGCGCCATCAGTGTCTCCCTCCGCTAATGGAATGCCCTTTACCCATGCTCGGCTGCTTCTGTCGTATATCGCCCTCAACGAAAGCGGAGCCGACCATTTCCTTTCCGTCCGGAGCGTTGATTTTATGGCTGGACCTACCCAACCTGGCCTTGCTTGATCAGAGCCACCGAGTGACCCTCCCCTCTCGATCGCACAGCCGACCCCGGTGACAGGGGAACCACCCACGTCCACTGCGTACGGTAGCCGTTGCGATGGCGTCGACGGGAGCGGCCCGTGTTACGGCGCGACGGCAAGGAGACGAGAGGGCGCCCGTCAGTTGGGCGGCCCGGCTCGAACCGAGCATATGCAGCGCGGCCCTTATGGGAGGCGGGTTTCACGGCATCTCCACACGACGCCCAGTCCATCTGCACACAGATCCATCTGACTTGTAGGGTCCCAACCGAGAGTGACGAGGAACCGGTTTGATGTACACCGCTGCGGCGCGCCAAATCAACCAAAACCCGGTTTCGGGGTGATCTCACCTCTGCCGTCGAAATGTGTCGTTGGCCTCACGGGAGCCGGGTCCGTGCGTCACGGCTTCATACCCGCATGGTCCTCCAGGCGATGCCGCCTCTACCGACCTTCGAAGGGCTGACGATGGCCGGATGGTGGATCGGCGGGGTGAACGACCCCGGGGGATCCTGCCGTGGACCACTGATGGTAGCGCCAACCAGAAGCCGGCGACCGTCGAAGGAGTTCGTACCAGCCCAAACGGGACGGCCATGAAACCGCAGTTCGAGGCGACGGCCGAGGAATACGACCGGTTCATGGGTCGCTACACGCCGACCCTGTCCGCCGGGCTGGCCGACTTCGCCGGGGTACGCCCGGGACGCGCGTCCTCGACGTGGGCTGTGGTCCGGGTGGTCTCACCCGCGAGCTTGTCGTTCGCGTCGGCGCCACCAAAGTGGCCGCAATTGACCCGGCGCCACAGTTCACCGCCGCTTGCCGCCAACGAAACCCCGGGGTCGAGGTCCGCGACGGCGTCGCCGAGAGCCTGCCCTGGCCGGCCGACCAGTTCGACGCCGCCTTGTCCTGTCTGGTGATCGGCTTCATGCCTGATCCAGAGCAAGGGATCCGGGAAATGGCCCGCGTGGTACGACCCGGCGGGACAGTGGCCGCTTGCATGTGGGACATCGCGTCCGGCGGTATGACAATGTTGCATCTCTTCTGGACCGCGGTTCGCACCATCGAACCGAACGCCCAGGGTGAACGACAGATGCCCGGGACGGTCGAGGGGGATATCGCCGAGCGCCTGGCTCTGGCCGACTTGGGGGAGGTAACCGGGGGGGCCCTGCGGGCCCGAGCGCGCTACGTGGACTTCGACGACTTCTGGCAGCCCTTCACCTACGGTGTTGGACCCGCCGGTCAGTACCTGGCGTCGCTCTCGAATCACGACCAGGATCAGGTACGGGACGCCTGTCACGCCGCCTTGCCCACCGGAGCGTTCACCCTTGACGCTCGGGCCTGGTGTGGTCGCGGCACCGTCCCTGTCCACCCGGCAGGTGCTGACCGGGCTGGCAGGTGCTGACCGGGCTGGCAGGTGCTGACCGGGCTGGCAGGTGCTGATCTGACCGGGCCCAACCGGCCCCGGCCGAGATGGTCGTCTAACGAGGTGGCGTTGGTCACCCGGCGGTCTCGACCATCCACCGGGCTGAGCCACGGTCGGCCCCATTAGATTGGCCAGCAGGGCGAAGCCACTGCCCTTGGATCCATCCTGCCGCCGATCGACCGGGAGCGCTCATGTCCGCTGTCAACGAGGTCACCGACCTCACCCTCGACGGTGATGTCGCCGTCATCACCCTCGATTCCCCGCCGGTCAACGCCTTGAGCTTCAACGTCCGCGACGGCCTGTTCGAAGGGTTCAAGGCCGCCATCGCCGAGCCGGCAGCCGCAGCCATCGTGCTCATCTGCGGTGGTCGCACCTTCATCGCCGGGGCCGACATCTCGGAGTTCGGTGGTCGACAGCGGGGCGCCAGCCTCTTCGAGGTGCAGGAGATGATGGAGAGCTCGCCGAAACCGGTTGTCGCCGCGATCCACGGGACCGCCCTCGGTGGCGGGCTTGAGGTGGCGCTGTGCGCCCACTACCGGATCGCAGTGCCGAGCGCCCGCTGCGGGCTGCCCGAGGTCAACCTCGGGCTGCTGCCGGGGGCAGGCGGCACGCAGCGCCTGCCGCGGATCGCCGGTCCCCGGCGGGCGCTGGAGATGATGACCGCAGGCAACCACGTGCCGGCTCAGGAGTGTCTGGAGATGGGCCTGATCGACGAGCTGGCCGGTGAGGACACGCTGCGGGCCGACGCCATCGCGTTCGCCCGCCGGCTGGCGGCCGAGGGGGCGCCGCTGGTCAAGATCAGCGACCGGCCGGTGGAGCCGATGTCCGCCGACGACTTCGCGGCCTTTCGGGCCGCCAACGCCAGGAAGTTCCGCGGCTTCAAGGCGCCGGAGGCGATCATCCAGACGGTTGAGGCCGCGGTGTCGCTCCCGTTCGCCGAGGGCCTGGGGGTCGAGCGGGACCTCTTCGGTGGACTGGTCACCAGCCCCGAGTCGGCGGCCCAGCGCTATGTGTTCTTTGCCGAGCGCGAGGTCTGGAAGATCCCGGACGTGCCTGCCGGCACCCCGACGATACCGGTGGAATCGGTGGGGATCATCGGGGCCGGCACCATGGGCGGCGGGATCGCCATGAACTTCGTCAACGCCGGCATTCCCGTCACCATCGTCGAGACCGCCCAGGAGCCGCTCGACCGGGGCCTCTCCGTGGTGCGGGCCAACTACGAGCGCAGCGCCCGCAATGGCCGATTTCCCATGGCCGACGTCGACCGCCGGATGCGGATGATCACCGGGTCGCTGTCGCTCGACGATCTGGCCTCGGTTGATCTGGTGATCGAAGCGGTGTTCGAGCGGATGGACATCAAGAAGGACGTGTTCACCCGGCTCGACGCTATTGCCAAGCCGGGAGCGGTGCTGGCGACCAACACCAGCGGCTTGAACATCGATGAGATCGCCTCGGTGACCGGGCGTCCAGAAGCGGTGATCGGCCTGCATTTCTTCTCCCCGGCCAACGTCATGCGCCTGCTGGAGGTCGTCCGGGCCGACCACACCTCGGACCCGGTGATCAGCACGTCCATGCAGATCAGCCGGCGCATCGGCAAGATCGCTGCTCTGGTCGGTGTCTGCCCTGGTTTCGTCGGCAACCGGATGCTGGCCCAGCGGGGCCGGGAAGCCGGAGCGCTCCTCGACGAGGGCGCCATGCCGTGGGACGTCGACCGGGCGCTCTACGAGTTCGGCTTCGCCATGGGCCCGTTCCAGATGCAGGACCTGGCCGGGCTCGACATCGGCTGGGTCAAAGAGGAGTCCAGGGGTGGAAGTATCCGCGACCGGCTCTGCGAGCTGGACCGGCGGGGCCAGAAAACCGGCGCCGGCTATTACGACTACGACGCCGAGCGCAACGGCTCGCCGTCGCCGGTGACCGAGGCCATCGTCAGGGAGTTCGCCGAGCGCAGCGGCCGCCAGGCCCGCTCTTTTACCCAGGAGGAGATCGTCGAGCGGCTGATCTATCCGATGATCAACGAGGGGGCCAAGATCCTGGAGGAGGGCAAGGCCATCCGGGCGTCGGACATCGACATCATCTGGATCAACGGCTACAACTGGCCGGCCTACCGGGGCGGCCCCATGTTTTACGCCGACCAGGTTGGCCTGGACCAGGTCCTCGCCCGCCTGCAGGAGCTGACCGCCACCGCCGGCCCGCAATGGACCCCGGCGCCGCTGCTCGAGCGTCTGGTCGCCGAGGGCAAGCGGCTTTCCGAGGTGCGGGCGACGACCGGGGTGGCAGCCAGGTAAGACCACCGGGCGGGCCCGGGGCGCCGCCGGGTCGGGCCGTGTCCGGTCGGAGGTGGTGGGCTAGCATCGGGATCGACGGCATAAGCGAAGGGCGAGGAGGCCCAGCTTGGAGCTCCGGCCCACCGGATCTCCGGCGACGGGACCGACCTCGTCCAGGTCCGGCGATGGGTCGGACAGAGGGAGACTCCAGATCCGCGAAGCAGTTGTCGTGTCCTACGCCCGTACCGGTCTGGCCAAGTCGGCCCGGGGCGGCTTCAACATGACCCCGACGATGACCATGGCGGCTCACGCCATCTCGAACGCCGTCGCCCGCTCGGGGGTCGAGCCCGACGCGGTCGAGGACGTCTATCTGGGCAATGGCGCTCACGGCGCCGGCAACCTGGCCCGCCTGTCGGGGCTGTTGGCCGGGCTGCCGGCAACGACGGCCGGGGCCACCATCCAGCGGCACTGCTCGTCGGGTCTCAACGCCGTCGCCCTCGCCGCCAACTACATCAAGGAGGACGGCGCCGACGTGGTGGTCGCCGGCGGGGTCGAGTCCATCTCGATGCCCAACCCCGGCTTCGGTGGCTCGGTCAACATGGATCCGAAGCTCACTGAGATGTACCCGGCGATCTACATGGCCATGATCGAGACCGCAGATATCGTCGCCGAGCGCTACGGGGTGACCCGGGAAGCCCAGGACGAGTACTCCCTGCAGTCCCAGCAGCGGATGGCCGCGGCCCAAAAGCACGAGCTCTTCGCCGATGAGATCGTGCCGATGGAGACCAAGATGAAGCTGGTCAACAAGGAGACGAAAGAGGAGACCATCGTCGATACCGTCGTCGATCGCGACGACTGCAACCGGCCCGACACGACCCTCGAGGGACTGGCCAAGCTCAAGCCGGTGCGGGGCGAAGGCCACTACATCACCGCCGGCAACGCCAGCCAGCTCTCGGACGGCGCCGCCGCCGTGGTGCTGATGGAGGCGGCCGAAGCGGAGCGCCGCGGGCTGACGCCGATGGGCGCTTTCCGGGGGTGGACGGTCGCCGGGTGCGAGCCGGACGAGATGGGCATCGGGCCGGTGTTCGCCGTGCCGAAGCTGTTGAAGCGTCACGGCCTCAGCATCGACGACATCGACCTGTGGGAGCTCAACGAGGCGTTCGCCAGCCAGTGCCTCTACGCCCGGGACCGGCTCGGAATCGACAACGAGAAGTACAACGTCAACGGGGGCTCGATCGCCGTCGGCCATCCGTTCGGGATGACTGGAGCCCGCTGCGCCGGGCACATCCTCCAGGAGGGCCAGCGCCGGGGGGCGCGGTGGGGCGTCGTCACCATGTGCATCGGCGGCGGCCAGGGCGCGGCGGGGCTACTCGAAATCTACTCCTGACCTGGAGGCCACGGCATGGGCTGACAAGGGGCGGCCACCGTCGCGATTTACCTCGAGAACCGCCTGCTGCGGGGCCGTGAGATCAGGCCCGCGGCTGGCGCCCGGCAATGGGCAGGTCGATAACGTGAGGCGGTGACACCTACCGCTGCCCGCAACCGGATCGTGGCTCGCGACGAGCTTCTCGACTTCATCCGTGTCCGCCATCACGGCATCCTCGCTACGACCCGCCTCGACGGCCGCGCCCAGATGTCTCCCGTCACGATGGGCGTCGACGTCGACGGCCGCATCGTCGTATCGACCTATCCCGAACGAGCCAAAACCCGCAATGCCAGTCGTAGGGCGCCCGGGGCCATGTGTGTGCTGTCAGACGAGTTCAACGGCGACTGGGTTCAGGTAGATGGAAGGATCGAGGTGGTGGAACAGCCGCAGGCCGTTCCGGCCCTGGTCGATTACTACCGCTGCATCAGCGGCGAGCACCCCGATTGGGACGAGTACCGCCGCGCCATGATCAAGCAGGGCAAGGTGCTGCTTCGTCTGTCGATCGAACGTTGGGGCCCGATTAGCCGAGGCGGCTTTCCGGCCCGGCTCGTTGATAATGATTGAGTCGGGGTAAAAGATGGAGCATGCCGGGTCAAGTTTGAAGCTGAGCATCCACCCGCCCGGTTTGCGAGGCACGGCATCCCCGGCACCACCCCGCCAAACCGGAGGATTCGTACGAGACGACGAGGCGTGGACGATGGGGCCGATGAGGTGATGAGGACCTGGTCGGTGCCGAGTCCAGGCCCGTGCAAACGGTCCGCGGTCGAGACGTAGTCGGCGAGGGAAGGGCGCCGTCACCTCACTCTGGCGGTCGCCCGTGGTCGGTAAGCTGTCCCGACGCCCGTCACCACGAGAATGAACGCATGCCCCTGGCGTTCCTGCGTCCGGAGGTCGATGGCGAATCAGCCCGGGTTCGGAGACTGGCCGGCCGGTGAGTAGCCCGCGCCCGGCCGGGGACCCCAACCCCTGGTCGGCCGGCTGGTCGGATGTGCCCGCCCAGCCCGACCCGTGGTCGCCCGGGCCGGCGCCCTCGGACCCGACCGGTCCGATGGATCCTCAGGCCCCGTGGCCGCCGATGCCTCCTTTCTCGGCATCGCCGGGGGCGGCCCCGCGTGCCGGAGGCGATACGGAAGGCTTCGAGCCGGGGGTATCCGGCGCCGGCCGGCGCCGGACCGGCCGTCACCTCATCGGGCCGGTCCTGGCCCGGACCTGGCACAAGCTCTTCGAGGATCGCATCCTTGGCATGGCCGCGGAGGCCGGGTTCTGGGCGATTGTGTCGCTCCCGTCGCTGCTACTGATCCTGCTGGGCGCCATTGGCTACCTGCGAGGCGTCCTGGGCGAAGGGGACGTGGATCAAATCCATGATCAGGTCCTCCGTGCCGCTCGGGACGTGCTCACCCCGAGCACCGTCAACGCCGACGTGGCTCCGCTCGTCAACCAGGTGCTGGCGCGCGGTCACCTTGAGGTGATCTCCGTGGGTTTCCTGATCTCGTTGTGGGCCGGGTCCGCAGCCATGAGCGACTACGTCAACACCATCACCGTCGCGTACGGGATGCGGGGACTGCGCAGCGCCTGGCGCAGTCGCCTGGTGGCGACCGTGCTCTACATCTGCTTCGTGGCCGCGGGTGTGGTGCTGCTGCCCGCCCTGGCCATCGGCCCTGACATCCTCTCGCAACTCGCTCCCAACCGGATCGCCGGGACGGTCTCTCTCGCCGGCCGCGTGCTCTACTGGCCGGTGGTCGGCCTGCTGTCGTTGGTGCTGCTGACGACGCTCTACCGGCTGGCGTTACCCGTCCGGGTTCGCTGGCGGCGCGGTCTTCCGGGTGCCGTCCTGGCCATGGCGCTCTGGCTGGTCTTCAGCTTCTCCTTGCGGGCTTATCTCACGTCGAGCCTGCGGGCCCACTCGGCGTACGGATCGCTCGCCGCGCCTATCGCTGCGCTGCTGTTCTTTTATGTCACCGCCCTGGCCGTGCTGATCGGGGCGGAGCTCAACTCAGCCATCGACTACGTTTCCCCCGTCCCGACGACCGCGGCCGGGCGGGCCCGGGCCCGCCTCCGGGCCGAGCAGGAAGGATCCGGTAGGTGACGGCCCGGCTCTCCGGCCTTCCTGCGCCATCGAGTCACCGGGCCGGCAGATAGGTCGGTCCGTGGCCGCCCCGCGTCTGGCCGTCGTCGGCTCGGTCAATCTTGACCTCGTCGCCCGCACCGACCGGCTGCCCCGACCGGGCGAGACCGTCACCGGGACGGAGTTTTCCCGGGTACCGGGAGGCAAGGGCGCCAATCAGGCTGTCGGCGCGGCGCGCCTCGGGGCGGTAGTCACCCTGATCGGCTGCGTGGGCCAGGATAGCTTCGCCCATGAGGCCCTCAGGTGGCTGGAGGATACGGGGGTAGGGCTCGAGAGGATAAGACGGACCCGGGCGCCGACCGGCGTGGCGCTCATCGTGGTCGACGCGGCGGGGGAGAACGAGATCGTGGTGGTCCCTGGGGCCAATTTCGACTTGGGGCCCGACGACGTCGTCTTCCCGGAGGTGGATGGGGTGCTCTGCCAGCAGGAGATACCGGCGGAGGCGGTCGAGCGAGCGGCCCAGACCGCACCGGGGCGGTTCTTCCTCAACGCCGCTCCCGCTCGAAGCGGCGCACCCGAGGCCGATCTGACCATCGTCAACCGCTACGAGAAGGCCGCGTTGCCCGACCGGCCCGGCCTGGTCTGTGTCACCTCGGGAGCCGCGGGCGCAGTGCTGCTGGAAGACGGAGAGGAGGTGGCGCGGGCGGTTCCGCCCCCGATCCAGGCCGTGGACGGCACGGGCGCGGGTGACGCCTTCACGGCCTGCCTGGTTGTGTCGCTGCTCGAGGGACGGCGGCGAGAGGAGGCGCTGCGCCGAGCCTGTGTGGCGGGCGCGCTCGCCGCCTCGCGCTTCGGGGCCCAGACATCGATGCCGACCGCCAAGGAGGTCGACCGGACGCTATGACCCAGGCCGATCTCTACCCGTCACGCTGGGCCAACGCTCCGACGCGCTCGAGTTCGGGGATCGTCGCGTCGGCCCCGGCCGGCAGCATGTAGTAGATGATGCGATCGATGCCCTCCTCCGTAGCCACTTCAACCGATCGCTCATCGAGTGCCGGTCCGCCGTCGGTCCACAAGACCGTTACCTCGTATGGCGGCTTACCCAGATCATCTGATTCGCGGCGCAGCTCAGCGATCTTGCCCGGAAGGTCGGGCTCGGCGCTTGGAACCATCCACCCGTCGCAAAACTCGAGAAGCATGTGAAGCGTTCGAGCCCAGCTTTGAGGTGTTCGCCCGTTCGATCCGAAGATCACGGGCGGATGAGGTTGCTGAACGGGTTTTGGCCATGACCACATCGGGCCAAAGTCCACATACTCACCGTGAAACTCGGCCTCTTCCTTCGTCCATATTTCGCGGACGGCCAGGACTCGTTCGCGCAAGATCTTGAATCGTTCCGACGGTTTGGTCCCATGGTTCAACATCTCGGTAACGTAGGGTTCGTTCGGATGTCCTGCCCCTATACCGAGCATCAGACGGCCATGAGACAGTCGATCGACGGTCGCGGATTGTTTCGCCAGCCAGATGGGGTCCCGTTGCATGATCAATGAAATGGCAGTCCCCAGCTTGACCGTCGTGGTGGCTGCCGACCACGCTCCCAGCACGGTCCACTGCTCCCAGAAGTACGCGTAATCGTGCAACCGGCCGGCGCGTAGGTCTTTCCGCTCCTCATCGGAGGTCGGTCGGTGCGAGTGTTCACCTTGCCACACCGACTCGAATCCGCACTGCTCAGCGACCCGGGCGAACTCGACTACATCCATAGTGTCTTCGCGCTGGGCCATCCACGCACCAAATTTCACGGTTAGTCCTGCTCCTTGTGCTCGTTCCTGCGAGAGAGGCGGACGGGCCCTTCAAGCAACAAGCTAACGAAAAGCAGGACGCCGTACAACGGGAGAGGTCGGGCAGAAGGGTAGGGCGATCGACCGGCCGCGCCGCTAAGATCGGTCGCGACGGATGGAGCCGCACGGAGGGGAGAGCGACATGAGAACACGCGGTGCAGTCATCACCAAGGCACCAGGCGCCTACGAGGTCATCGACATCGAACTCGACGAACCGCTACAGGGGGAGCTGATGGTGAAGATGGCGGCCTCGGGTTTGTGCCATTCGGACGACCACATCGCCACCGGGGACGGAGCCGTCGGTGTCTACCCCTTCTGTGGCGGCCACGAGGGCGCCGGGGTGGTGGAGAAGGTGGGGCCACATACTCTCGGGTTCGAGGTGGGCGATCACGTCATCTTCTCCTTCATACCGGGGTGCGGCCGATGCCGGTGGTGCGCCTCGGGCATGCAGAACCTCTGCGACCTGGGCGCCGGTCTGGTTTCCGGAGGTTGCCCCGAGGATCCGACCAGGTTCCGGATGCACACCGTCGACGGTGCCCCGGTGGGCCAGCTGTGCGGGATCTCCACCTTCGCCGAGCACACGACGGTGAGCGTGATGTCGGCGGTCAAGGTCGAGAAGGATCTGCCGCTGGACAAGGTGTGCCTGCTGGGCTGCGGGGTGGGGACCGGGTGGGGCTCGGCGGTCAACGCGGCCCAGGCCGGTCCGGGGGACACCATCATCGTCATGGGCATCGGCGGGGTGGGTATCAACGCCGTGCAGGGGGCGGCCCTGGCCGGTGCCTCCAACGTCATCGCCGTGGACCCGGTGGAGCTCAAACGAGAGAAGGCCCTCCAGCTGGGCGCCACCCACGCCTTCGCCGACATCGCCGAGGCCGACGAGTTCGCCAAAAGCGTGACCAACGGCCAGGGCGCCGATGCGGCCATCGTGACCGTCGGGGTCACCAGGGGCGAGCACGTGGGTCAGGCCTTTGCGGCCATCCGCAAGGCGGGCACGGTGGTGGTCACCGGTATCGGCCCAGAGACCGGGGCCGGGATCCCGGTGGCCCTGAGCGAGCTGACCCTGTTTCAGAAGCGGATCCAGGGCGCCCTCTTCGGGGCGTCCAACCCCAGCTTCGACATTCTGCGGCAGGCCCAGATGTACCGGGACGGCAAGATCAAGCTGGACGAGTTGATCACCACCACCTACAGCCTGGATCAGATCGCCCAGGGCTACGAGGACATGCACGCCGGCAAAAACATCCGCGGCGTCATCATTTACGATTGATTGCGTCGCGCCACACCGTCAGTAAGGCGCCGGCTCACCCGCACTCAGGTGTTGACGGCGGCCATCATTTGATGGCCTGCGGGTTTACGGGTGACCCGACCGAACCGGTAACGGTCAGGGGCGGGGCTACGAACATAAACTCGTAAACCCCGTCCTCGGCACAGTCAGCCGCCAGTGCTTCGAGATCGAACATCTCGCCAATGTGAATGCCGGCGTTGACCAGCAAGATGATGTGCAGCGGTTGGAAGATGTCCGGCGTCTCGTTGGGCAGTACCTCGATCCCCCAGGTGTCGAGGGCGACTGCAGCGACATGCCGCTCGCACAGAAATGGCGCGGCGCTGATCGCCAGCCCGGGAGCGGGGCCGCCGGAGTATTCGTCACCCCAGTAGCCTCGGTCTCGCACGGCCCCAATCCGGCCGGTGCGGACCAGCACGATATCCCCCTCACCGACGGTCACGCCCTGCTGGGCCGCGCACGCTTCCAGATCCTCGCCGTGGATGGGCTCGCTCACGTCCAGCCAACGCTTGCCCTGGTAGCGGGCGACGTCGAGCAATACCCCTCGACTGACCATCTTGTCCCTCACCGCGGTGATGCTGTTCTTCAACGCCCCGGTGCTGTTTACCGCGTCGGTCCCGTGTCCGTTGTACATCTTGCCGTCGTGGTAGATGTGGGCGAGGGCGTCCCATTGCGTCGAACACTGCAGAACCAGATAGACGGCGTCGTCGGTGTAGCGGAGCGTGGCCAGATGCTCTTGCGCTCCCGACGCAACGTCTCCGCCGTCTTGCAGCATGATGTGAATAGGGTTGACCCGTCCGTACGCACCGGTCATGGGCCCGCTGGCGTCCAGAGGTAACGCCAGTGAGAACACCCGGCCAGAACGCACCAGGGACGCGGCCTGCTTGACCTTGTCGGTGTTGACAAAGTTCATGCATCCGAGCTCGTCGTCCGGCCCCCACTTGCCCCAGTTCCGGTAACGGGCGGCAAGTTCTAACACCGTACTGCTGTTGGGGGCTGTTGTGGTCACGGTGTTTCCTCCGTCCCTGTCGTTGGCGCATGGCGATGCTACCTGCCCATCACTGCGGTCGTTTACCGGCTGATTTCATGCGCTCCACGGATTCACCCTCGAGTCGCAACACCGCCAGTTCGCCGGATCTGGGAACCGAAAGAGCGGGTGCCCGCACCGAATGAGCGGTCAGTCACCGCAACTCAGCGGCCTACCGCCTCGTCGCGCAACTCGCGACGGAGGACCTTGCCCGTGACCGTCTTGGGCAGCTCGTCGATGATCTCCAGCAACCGGGGGTACTTGTACGCCGCCATCCGCTCCTTGCAGAAGGCGATGAGCTCCTCCGGCTCGACGGTCTGGCCCGGCCGCAGGCTGACAATCGCCTTCACCGTCTCGCCCCGGTACGAGTCCGGGACTCCGACCACCGCGGCCTCGCGGACCGCGGGGTGCTGGTACAGGACGTCCTCCACCTCGCGGGGCCACACCTTGTAGCCCGCCACGTTGATCTGGTCCTTCTTGCGGTCGACGATGTAGAACCAGCCCTCGGCGTCCATGTACCCGACGTCACCGGTCCGCAGCCGGCCGCCCCCCAACGCCTTCTCGGTCTCCTCCGCCTTCTCCCAGTAACCGGCCACTACCTGTGGACCCTCGGTGACCAGCTCGCCCACCTGGCCGGCGGGCAACTCGGCGCCGTCCTCACCGACGATGCGAACCACGGTGTTGAAGATTGGCACCCCGACCGAAAGGGCGCCGGATGTCGGATCAACCGGGGCGTCGCCGCCGAGGGGCACGGCATGGGACGGCGAAGTGGTTTCGGTGAGTCCGTAGATGTTATGGATGTAAGGGCCAAGCCGGCTCTGGAACTCGGTAACCGTGCTGGGAGGGATCGGCGCCCCGCCAGAGTAGGCCTTCTTCAACGAGGCGAAGTCCTCCACGGTCGCGCCGGGGTTGTTCATGAGGGCGATGAACACGGTAATCGACCCCACCGTGAAGGTCGGCCGGGTTTCGCGGATGACGTCGAGCATCAGGGCCGGCTCGAATCGGTAGGCCAGCACCAGCGTCGCGGGAAGGAGGGCGGCGATGGCAATATGGCCGATCAGGCCTGTGATGTGGAAGAGGGGGGCCACGCCGAGTACGACGTCGTCAGGCGTGAGCTTGATCCAGTCCCGGTAGCTCTGGGCGTTGAAGACGATGTTGCGATGGGTCGTCATCGCCCCTTTGGGCGGCCCCGTCGTGCCCGACGTATAGGTGAGTAAGGCCACGTCCTGCGGGCCCAGGCGGGCTGGCACCGGGCGCCGGCCCCGATAGCGATCGACCAGGTCACGGAAATCGAGGACGCCGTCCGGTACAGCCGTGGTGACTCCCGCGAACACCCGCCGATCAGAGCGGGTTTGGAAATCCATCTCCGACGCGCTGATCACCGTATTCACCGCCGTCGTCGGCACCACCTGCCTGGCGAACTGCTCGTACAGGTCCGGGTGGCACACGAGCGCCGATGCGCCAGAGTCGTCGAGAAGGACCTTGAGCTCTCGCTCCTTGTTCATCGGATTGATCGACACCATGATCCCGCCCGCCTTCCAGCAGGCCAGCATGCACAGCACGAACTGCGGGACGTTTTGCAGGTACACGCCCAGGCGGTCGCCCGGCGCGAAGCCCCGGTCCACCAGGGCGGCAGCGATGGCGTCGGACAGCTCGTCCACCTCGCGCACCGAGAGGCTGTTGTCGAAGTACCGGATCAGGGTGGTGTCCGGCGAGCGGGCGACGCTCGCCTCCCACATGTCCACCGCGGTCGGATATTCGACCTCGATGTCGTGGGGCACGTCAGGGTTGTAACGGGCCAGCCACGGCCGCTCGTCGTAGACAGACATCGGTCCAGCTCCCTCTCACTTGATCACGACCGGGTTCACCCGCGACCGTATGCCGTTCTACACCTTGAACCGAGCAGCGGTAGGGAGGAGTCTCTCGTCGGCACGCAGGCATGGGACCAGACGCGGAGCGGCTGGTCAGCCGGCGGCCCTTTTGAAGGCGTCGTTCGGGAAGGTCCCCGCTTCGACGCAGCGCCCAGCCCAGACTTCCAGCTGCTCACAGACATCGGCCACTCGGGCACCGAGCCCGTCGACGATCGACTGCTCCTGGATGTCGGTGTGCTCCTCGATCCGGCTCCTGGCCTCGGCCCCGGACTCGGTGATGCGGCCATCGCGGATCCAGCCTCGCTCCTCGAGGCGGACCGCTCCCTCTTGTAGGGCTTCGGCGGACCATCCCCGCGTCGCGGCGTAGGAGGTGAGCGGCATGCCGAGCCACTGCTCGGTCAGCAGATTCATTTCCACGGGCCCGATCCCGGCCGCCGCGGCGGCGGCCACGTGGCTGTCCCCGCGGTGCTCGCGGACCAAGGTGGTCGCCCACCAGAGTCGCTCGACGGGATCGAGCGGTCTGCCGGCGGCCCGTACCCCGCTGAAGAGCGCTCGGCCCATGCCGTCGGCCGCCTCGGCGGCGTCGGCGAGGGCGTCGGCCACAGCCGAGGGGTCGTCGTCGCCCAGCACCAGGCGCAGGCTCACGGCGGTGGCCTCCACCCGGATGGCCATCAGCTGGTCACGCCCAACGGTCTGTCGGGCCAGTTGGTAGATGCCGGCGATGACTGACGGCTCGAACCAGGCGAAAGTGGCGGCCACGACCGCCGCGGCGGGATCGCCCAGATAAGCGGCCCGGCCGCCGACGTAGGAAGTGAGGAAGTCCAGCCCGAGCTCCGCCAGCCGCTCGTTGGTGGAGCGACTCCAGACCGGATGCTGGGCGATCGGCTCGCAGGCGTCGCGCAGGCGGCGGGCCGGCCCCGGGTTGTCCACTGCGTCGGGGAGCGGACCAGGCACCGACATCGGCGTCGCGTACGGGGCAATGGCATCGTCGTAGTTCACCTGGATGGTCCCTCCGCTCCCCTACCGTCCAGCCCGAATGCCGCCGGGTAGGTCGAAGCGATCGAAGCTGGCCACGCACTCTACTGTCCGTCGAGGGTCGGCCCGACATCTCGTGGCTCGAGCTGGTGCCAGGTCAGAAGGGCTAGATTGTCTTTCTATGACGGTCGCCACCGCGGGCAGCGTGTATTACGACCCCTACGACTTCGGCATCAACGCCGATCCCTATCCCGTCTTCCGGCGAATGCGGGACGAGGTCCCGATCTATCACAACCAGCGTTACGATTTCTGGGCGCTGTCTCGATCTGCCGACGTCGAGAGTGCGTTTGTCAACTGGCAGACGTTCTCGTCGTCGCACGGTGACATTCTTGAGATAGTCCAGTCCGGCCTGGAGATCCCCTCGGGAACGGTGGTGTGGGAGGACCCGCCGGTCCACACCCAGCATCGGGGCCTGCTGTCGCGTCTGTTTACGCCGAGGCGCATGAACATGCTGGAGGAGCAGGTCCGGGCCTATTGCGCGTCATGTCTCGATCCCCTGGTCGGCACTGACCACTTCGATTTCGTCAAGGACCTCGGGGCCGAGATGCCCGCACGCGTGATCGGGATGCTGTTGGGCATTCCCGAGTCCGATCAGACCGTCGTCAGGGACCGCGCCGACCGAATGCTGAAGACCGACCCGGGCCAGCCCATGGACGCCAACCGGGCCACCGCCTTCACGGGAGACCTATTTGCGGAGTACATCGATTGGCGTGTGCAGCATCCGTCTGACGACTTGATGACAGCCCTGCTGACGGCCGAGTTTGTGGATGAGACCGGCCTCACCCGCAGGCTCAGCCGCCAGGAGGTCCTCACTTACACTACCGTGATTGCCGGGGCTGGCAACGAGACTACGGGCCGGCTCATCGGCTGGCTGGGAAAGCTCCTCGGCGATCATCCCGACCAGCGTCGCCGGGTGCTGGAGGACCGGTCCCTCACCGCCAACGCCGTCGAGGAGACCCTCCGCTTCGAGCCGCCCGCCCCGCACGTGGCCCGGTATGTCGCCCAGGACGTCGAGTTCTACGGGACCACAGTGCCGGCCGGAAGTGCCATGCTGCTGCTCGTCGGATCGGCCAACCGCGACGAGCGCCGCTACACCGACCCCGACCGTTACGACGTCCAGCGCCGCGACTCCTCACACATCACGCTCGGCTATGGGCTGCATTACTGTCTGGGCGCCAACCTGGTCCGGCTCCAGGGCCGGGTAGCCCTGGACGAGGTATTGAGGCGCTTTCCGGACTGGGAGGTCGACACCGACCACATCACGCTCGCCCCCACCTCGACGGTTCGGGGCTGGGAGAGCATGCCCGTCCAGGTGGCCTGACCGGAGCCACTTCGAATGTCACCGCCCTCGAGCAACGAGAGGTCGTGACGTGTCCAGGAATTTGAATCCGGAGGCGGCTCGCGAACTGGCCGACGAGATCCTGTTCCCGACGGCAAACGAAATCGACGCCATGCCGGTCCTGCCGCGAGCGCGACTTGACCTGCTCGCCGAACGAGGATGGTACGGACTCTCGGCGTCGTCGGGACTACAGCTCCAGGATGCGTGGCCGATCCTGGAGGCATTCGCAGGAGGCTGTCTGACAACGACGTTGGTATGGACACAACACCTCGGTACCGCACCGGCGTGTGCATTGGGGCCAGAGCATCTGCACCCGTGGGTCGAACAACTGGCCACGGGCGAGAGACGGTCGACAGTGGCCTACGCCGGAGTCCTTCCCGACCCTCCCTTACGGGCCGAATGGCAGGGGGGCGATTGGATTCTGGAGGGATTTGCCCCCTGGGTGTCCGGTTGGGGGTTGGCTGACCTCATCCACGTCTCGGCGCGCACGCCCGACGACGATGTGGTGTGGCTCCTGGTCGACACGTCATCCGAAGGCCTGCACGCCAGGCCGCTCCAGCTGCTTGCCGTCAACGCCAGTGCGACCGTGGAGCTCCGGTTTGCGAATGTGCGAGTCAGCGCGGCCCGGGAGACCAGCCGGTTCCCGTGGGCAGAGTGGCCTGAGCGCGATGCCATGAGGCTGCGAACGAACGGGTCACTGGCTCTCGGCGTCGCGGCCCGTTGCCTTCGGCTCATTGGTCCATCTGCGCTCGACGAACAGCTCGAATCCGGTCGCATCGCCCTCGATAACGGTGCGCCCGAAACCATGCCGGCTGCCCGCGCCCGGGTATCGGCCCTTGCGGTGCAAGCTGCCTCGGCGCTGCTGGCCCACGAAGGCAGCCGGTCCATTGTTGTCGGCAACCACGCTCAACGGCTCTTTCGCGAGGCTGGAGTTCTGCTGGTGTTCGCCAGCCGCCCATCGATCAAACGGGAGCTGGCGACACTGCTGTCCACAACTCGCGTACCCGGTCCACGAGTCAAGTAGGCGAGTCCCCTTCATGGACCATTCCGGCCGGATCTTGCTTTCCCTCCCTCGCTGCCCGGGACGGGTGACAGCCGCTCACGATGACGTCGACCCCAAGCCCGCCCCAGGGCTACGGCGGCTGAGCAGGCTCGGTAGTGTGGGGGTCGAGCGTGACTTCGAGTTTTGCAGCCTCACCTACCATCACGACCCGGCCCGGGAGGTGGCCTGATGATGACGACAACCAGACCGGCCTGGACTGTTGACGGTCCCGGGGGATCGCTGCTGGCCCTGGTTGCCGGCAGCCGAACTGGTGGCGTACGACTCGTTGTCCCCCGCCGATGACGGATGGCCCGAGCGGCCGGAACGGGCCGGGGGGTCCTCTGTCGGGGGTCCGGGTGATCGACGTGTCGAGCTATATCGCCGGACCCTTTGCGGGGCTGATGCTGGCAGATCTCGGCGCCGAGGTCATCAAGGTAGAGCCGGTGCGAGGCGACCCGACCCGGCGTATCGGCGGTGGATCAGGGCAGACCAGCCCGCTTGCGGCCGCAGTCAACCGCAATAAGCGCAGCGTCGCCCTGACCTTGAGCGATCCTGAGGGCCGAGCCGCGCTGCTGGGACTGGCCCGAGGCGCGGACGTATTTCTGCACAACTGGCGCCCGTCGGTCCAAGCGCGCTTGCAGCTCACCGACGATGTGCTCGAAGCGGCGCAGCCCCGTCTCGTTCGGGTAGCGATCAGCGGCTACGGACAGGACAGCGTGCACGCCGAGGAGCCGGCCTTCGACCCGATCATCCAGGCGCAGTGCGCGCTGTTTAGCGTCGCCCGCGACCACGGGCGGCCGACAGCGGTCAACATGATCATCGCCGACAAGATCGCCTCGTTATTCACCGTTCAGGGCATTCTGGCCGCCTTGCACGCCAGGGAGCGCACGGGGTTGGGGGACCGGGTCACGGTGCCGATGCTCGACTCCCTCGCCTATTTCGACTTTCCCGATCTGTTCGAGGGCGAGATGTTCATCGACGAGCCGGGGACCGGCCGCCGGGCTGAGGCGTACATCGGAGCCCAGGCCCTGGATGGTTACCTCGTCATCGCCCCGACGACCGGCGCCCAGATCAAACGGACGCTAGAGGTTGTCGGGCATCCCGAATGGCGGGACGAGCTGGCCCGTCACTCCGACCGGACCGAGTTTCTCCGCGGCTTGATCCAACTGATCGAACCGGTGCTGCGGACGGCATCGATCGAGGAGTGGCTCGACCGATTCCGCCAGGCCGACGTGCCTGCTGCACGCGTGCTCGATATTGCCGGCCACCTCGAGGACCCGCATGTCGTCCACAACCGGGTGTACCAGGAGTACCGTCACCCTGAGCGGGGGCGAGTGCGAACGGCGCGCTATCCGCTCGCCTTCGCCGGCCAGGCTCCGACGGTCGCCGCGCCGTACCCGGAGCCCGGCCAGGACAACGCCGCGTTGTTGAGCGCGGGATCTGCGATCCACAACGCGAGCGAAGCTCTTGTCAGGCCGGGTCACGGTGGGGACGGGACCTTGCAGGATGACATCGGCCAGCAAGGTTGACCTTTCGAGCGGCCGGTCGTTCGTCGCCGGATTCCCGCACCAGTTTTTTTCGTGGCTGCGTCGCGAGCATCCCGTGTGGTGGCACCAGCCGACGGTGAACACCCCGGACGGGGTCGGGTTCTGGGTGGTGAGCCGCCACGCGGAGGCCGTCGCGGTCATGCGCGATCCGCTGACCTTCTCGTCGGGTGCCGGGGGGACGGCGATTGTCGACACCCCGGGAGCAAAGGTGACGCTCAACCAGTCGGACGACCCCCAGCATCACCGGCTGCGGTCTTTGGTGAGCCGGGGGTTCACTCCGACGACGATCGGCCGGCTCGAGGGGGACCTGCGGGCGCGGGCCCAGACCATTGTCGACGCGGTTCCGCTGGAAGCGCCGTTCGATTTCGTGGCTACCGTCGCCCAGGAATTGCCGTTGCAGGCCATCTGCGGGGTGTTGGGGGTCTCGCAATCGGATCGGGAGGAGTTGGCCCGAATTGTCAATGCCGGCTTGCACGCCGAGACCGGTGAGGTGCTGGGCTCGGAACACGTCCGGGCGCTCGGCGACTACGCCCAGGCCCTGATCACCGAGAAACGTCGTCACCCAGGGGACGACATTTTCACCATCGTGGTCCACGCGGGCGCAGATGACGACACTGAGCCGCTTACCGACAGGGAACTGCGGGCGTTCTTCACCTTGCTCTTCCCGGCCGGGGCCGAGACTACTCGGGGGGCGATCGCCGGCGGGCTGCTGGCCCTCATCGAGCATCCCGACCAGGCCACCCGGTTGCGGTCCGATCCGGGATCGGTGAAGTCCGCGGTCGAGGAGATCGTGCGGTGGACCTCGCCGTCGGCGTACAAACGGCGGACCGCCACCCGCGACGTGGAACTGGCCGGAACACCAATCCGGCGCGGCGACAAGGTGACCTACTGGGAAATGTCCGCGAACCGCGACGAGACGGTGTTCGAAGATCCCTTCCGTTTCGATGTGGGCCGCCAACCCAACCCGCACGTGGGCTTCGGGCTGGGTTCCCATTTCTGCCTGGGAGCGAGCCTGGCCCGGCTGGAGCTGCGGATCATGCTGGAGACCCTGGTGGCCCGCTTTGATGGCTTTGAGCTGGCCGGGACTCCGACCTGGCCTCCAAACAATCGACTGATAGGGATGACCCACCTGCCGCTGGTGGCCTACGGCGCTCCGCCGGCTTGACGCCACTCCGAGTAGAGAGGAACACAGGCATGTCCGACAGCGTGAGCGAGTCCGGCGAACGCGGCGCGCCGAGCGAACGGCCGGCTGCCGGAGAGCCCCGGAAGGTGGGCTTTGTCGGTGTCGGGGCGATGGGCAACCCGATGGCTGCCAACCTGCTGGCGGCCGGTCACTCGCTGACGGTCACCGACCTGAGGGAGAAGGCGGCCGCCAACCTGGTCGAGGTGGGCGCGACGTGGGCCGCCACGCCGGCCGAGGTGGCCCGGGACCGCGAGGTGGTGTTCCTCTCGCTCCCGAATCCGTCCGACGTGGACGAGGTCGTCACCCGGCCCGACGGCGTACTGGCCGGGGCGCCGCAGGGGTCAGTCATCGTCGACCTGTCGACCAACGAGCCCGTCGTGGCCCGGAGATTGGCTGCCGCCGCGGCCGAGCAAGGTGTCGGTTTTCTCGATGCACCGGTGTCGGGGGGCGTCGAGGGAGCCCGCCGTGGGCGGCTGGCGGTGATGGCCGGCGGCGATCCCGGCACCGTCGAGGCTGTCCGTCCGTTGCTCGAGGTGATCGGTAGCCGGGTATTTGCCGTGGGACCGGTTGGTTCGGGCAACGTGGTCAAGCTGCTCAACAACATGATGTTCTTCGTGAATCTTCTCGGCAGCCTGGAGGCGCTGGTCGTCGGAGCCAAAGCCGGGATCGATCCTGATGTGCTCCGGGAGGTGGTGAAGGCAGGTAGCGGCGGGTCGTCCGTGTGGGAGTTCGCCACCGGGGCTGTGCTCGCTGACCGCCTGGCCCCGAGGTTTACCATCGGGCTGGCGTCGAAGGACATCGCCCTGGCCACGGCCCTCGCCGACCAGGTCGGGGTCGACGTGCCCATGGGCGAGCTGGCCCGACGCCTCATCCACCAGTACCGCGACGGCGACCACGGCGGCGACGACGTGTTCAGCGTGGTGCGGATGATTGAAGAGCAGGCAGGCTTTACGGTCCGCGGCATGGGTAGGTCTGCCCCTGGCGTCAGCTAGCCCACGCCCGCCACATGCTCCCAAACTCTGCAACCACGTTTGTCCAGGATGCCGACCCAGTTGTCGATCGCCGTCCTGTCCACGCCGCTCAGTTCGGGGAGCTCCACCACCGCGATCCCGTCGTCGCCGATCAGGCGCAGGACATTGGCGCAGATCGGCAGCCGGGACCCCACCGCTGCGGTGTAGACCTCGAGTGACAGATCCGAGTGGACGTCGAAATCGAGCGCCAGCGCCAGCAGCACCTTGGACAGCAGGGCCGACAGGAGAGCGGTCAGACCCAGGCCGGGGCCTTCATCGGAATGCCTGCGCCGCCATCACACGTCACCATGGGCGCCAGCCGCGACTTTGCTTTATCAGTCCGAAGCGGGGCTTCTATGGTCGGCTGCTCGCATGCGGCCGTACTGCGGGGCCGGTGTATACTCGGCTCGCGATTTGCGGACGGGGAGCCAGCTGCAACTGAGGAGGGAGGAGGGCCGTGGACACCGACGTCGCCCGCGACGCCAAGTTGTGGTATGGCGAGAACTGGGATCCCGACCTGTCGGTTGGAGAGTGGTTCCGTCTGATGTACGAAAGCGGTTGGGGCTATCCGACCTGGCCGCTCCGGTGGGGCGGGAAGGGACTGCCGATGGCCGCGGCGAAGGAGGTCCGGGCCGCCCGCCGGGCGGCGGGAGCACTCAGTCCGCCCTCAGGGATCGGTCCCTCGCTGTTGGCCCCGATGTTGTTCCAACATGGCAACGACGAGCAGTGCGATCGCTTTTGTCGGGGCATGGCCTACCAGGGGATCACCGTCTGCCAGATGCTCAGCGAACCGGATGCCGGGTCCGATCTGGCCGCGGCGCGCACCGCCGCGGTACGCGACGGGTCCGAGTGGCGGGTCACGGGGACCAAGATCTGGACCAGCAACGTGTCCATCGTCGACTACGGCATGTTGCTGGCCCGGACCAACTGGGATGCGCCCAAGCATCGCGGTCTCTCGTTCTTCTTGTGCCCGGCCCGGCAGGACGCGGTCGAAGCTCGGCCGCTCAAGCAGATGAACGGCCGGGCCGAGTTTAACCTGGTCCACTTCAACGATGCCGTCGTTGACGAAGCGGACATGCTCGGCGGGGAGGGCGAGGGGTGGGCGGTGGCCAGGACCTTCTTGCGGTACGAAAAGAATTCATTCAATCCTGCGGCTCACGAGGGCGGCCCCTTCGGTCCAGTGGACCTGACGGCGCGGGCCGGAGACCTCGTGGTCAGGTTGTCGGGGACAGGATCGGATCAGATTCGAGGGAACCGAGGGGTCCGCCGGGTGCTTGACGAGCTGGTCGACTCCTTGGGCCGGGGCGACGATCCTGCCGTCCGACAGGATCTGGCCCGCTTGTACACCATGCGTTCGATGATGAACTACACCAATGCTCGAATGCGGTCCGGATCCGCCCCCGGGCTGGAGGGGCCGATGTCCAAGCTGACCGTTTCCATGATCACCCGGTTACAGCGCGATCTGGGTTTGAGGGTGCAGGGGCCGGCCGGAATGCTGCTCGGTGAGGACGCACCGTCGGCGGCATTTCAGGAGTTCGCGTTGAGCAGCCCGTCCACGTCGATCGCCGGCGGCACCGACGAGATTCAGAAAAACCATCTGGCCGAGAAGGTTCTCGGACTCCCTCGGGATCCTGGTCTCGATCAGGATGCCCCCTTCCGGGACATCGCCCATGGAGCGGCGACGTGGGGGTGAGCGGGGGTGCCCTCTCCGGGACCCGCATCCTCGACCTGACCCGAGTTATCGCCGGCCCCCACTGCACCCGCCTGCTGGCTGAACTCGGCGCCGACGTGATCAAGCTCGAGCCGCCCGCGGGCGACCAGGCCCGGAAGGGACTTTCGTTGGGGCCGCTCGGCTTTGCGCAGCTCAACGTCGGAAAGCGCATGATCTCGGTGGACTTCGACGCACCCGAGAGCCGCGATCTGGTTCGCCGGCTCATCGGCGTGGTCGACGTGGTCATCGAGAACTTTCGGCCCGGCGTCATGGCGGCCTGGGACCTGGATTATGCGTCGCTGGCCGCCGATCACCCCAGTCTGATCTATGTCTCGATCTCGGGATACGGACAACGCGGCCCCTGGCGGCATCGGCGGGCCTATGCCCCGTTTGTTCATGCCGAGACCGGTTATCTGCACACGGTGGCCCAGCTTCGCCAGGCTCCCCTCGAGCATGACCCGATGTCTATCGCCGATCTGGCGGCCGGCAAGGATGCCACGATCGCGGTGCTCGCAGCCCTGGTCGAGCGACAGCGCAGCGGCGATGGTTGTTACATCGACATGTCCCTCGCCCACTCCATATTGTTCTTCAACGAGTTTGCCGCGGCGCTCCTCAACCGCAAGGAACGGCCCCCGAAGTCAGGTTCCACTCCGCAGACGATCTTCGTCACTGCAGACGGGCAAGGTTTCAGCGCGGGCAACCCGGTGAGTGGCCAGGTTTTTGCTCCTCTGTGCCGGGCCCTGGGATGTACCGAACTCCTTGACGACGCCAGGTTCGTGGACTCGGGGGCGCGCCGACAGCGGCGGGCGGAGTTGATCTCCGTTCTCCAGGATGCCATCTATCGAAGGGGGACGATCGACGAGGTCGAGCGGGCCATCAACGCCGAAGGGTTGGTGACCGGCCGGGTGCGCGCCCTCTCCGACGTGCCCGAGACCGAATGGGTGGCAGAGCGCGGTGCGGTCATGTCGGTGAACGGCGAGGCTGGCGAAAAGCTAACTATTCCCAGCGTCCCATGGACCAGCTCGCCGTCGGAACGTCCGGTTGGACTCGGTGTCGGGCGCATAGGCGCCGACAATACGGAAGTCCTCGGTGAACTTCTCGGCCTATCTCAGAGCGACATTGCCACGCTGGAGGAAGGCGGCGTCCTGTGCGGACCGATGGTCGACCACGCGAGCCAGCCAGAAGACAGCTCGTGAGAGCCGTCGCCGTGAGTCCCGGCGCGGAGGCCGGTTGGTATGGACATCCCTGCTCCCAAAGGGAAAGATGACCTCGCCTGATCATGCCTCGTTTAACGTTGTCGAGCGAGGCACCGCCGCGATCACGGTTGCCGTGTCGGGCGAGATCGACGCCGCGTCAGCACCCGGGTTGCGCTCCTATCTGAACGAACGTTTGTCCGAGGGTTACACCGAGGTCACGCTCGACCTGACCGACATGACGTTTATCGACTCGAGCGGTCTCGGTGTCGTCGTGGGGGTGATCAATCAACTCCGCCGACAGGAGGGCCGCTTGATCATCTGTAACCCTCCCCCGATCGCAGTACAGGTACTGCGAATCAGTGGGCTGACGTCATTTCTGGAGATCGTGCCCGGGCCGCCGACCGAGGGTCTGGACGAGTAGTACAGGACCCTTGGTCAGCGGTACAGGTGACATCAGTCTTCGACCCGAAACCCGACTTTCATCGCGACCTGAAACTGGCCGACCTGGCCGTCGACGACCGTTCCCCGGACCTGAGTGACCTCGAACCAATCAACGTTCCGGATGGTCCGGGACGCCCTCGTGAGTCCGTTGCGCACGGCTTGATGGATGGAATCGCTGGAAGTTCCAACGATCTCGCTGAGTCGGTAGGTCGGCTCGTCAGCGCTCGACATCGAGATTCTCTCCTCTCCGGGCGACCACCGTCGCACCAGTGGGCCGAACCAGGCTCGGTCCGGCCTCTATGAAGCATGAGTAGGGATACTTGTGTTCTTGGTCCAATGTTTTCCCTCCACTGCCGCCGGTGAAACCTGGATGCCATCGGCGCCTGAGTACAGGGGCGATGGCTCAGCCGGAACAGCGAAGCTTAGAGTAGCTCGCCGCTTTGGAACGCCCGCAGCGCTTCGCGCAGGCCGTGGTCACGGATATAGCGGTTTGTCTCTCGGACGGCCGGCGCGGTGTGGGCAACGGCGTCAATCTCGATCCCCTGGAAGAGCGCCTCGCGGGACCCTCCGGCTTCGAAGGCCCGGTTGATGGCCAGCTTCTCGAGCACCAGAAGGTCCTTGGGCGTCCGTGCCACCTCCGCAGCAAAGCGAGCGACCTCGTCGGCGAGCCCATCGGCGGGAACGGTCCGGTTGAAAAGACCGATCTCGACCGCCTCGGCCGCGGTCACGATGGTCCCCTTGCGCAGAAATATCTCTTTGGCCTTCTTGGCGCCGACCAGCCAGGTCCAGAAGGTGGCGACGTAGCCCGCCCCGAGCGGCAGCTGGGCTGTCCCGATCCGGGCGTCGTCGGCGGCGATCGTGACGTCGCAGATGGCGGCCAGCTGAGTACCGCCGGCCAGGCACACTCCATGCACCGCCGCGACCACCGGGATCGGAAGGTCCCAGATGCGCAGCCAGCCGCGCACGATGCTCTCCAGCCAGGCCCGGTCATCGACCACTCCAGGGGTCGATGGGCCGCCGCCAGTCAGGTCGTAGCCGGCACAGAAGCCCCGCCCGGCGCCTCGCACGACGGCCACATGGACGGCCGGGTCGGCCGCCGCTTCGTCGAGGAGGCCGAGCAGTTCCGTCTGGAGCTGGGTGGTGATGGCGTTCAGTTTCTCAGGACGGTTGAGGGTCACGTAAGCGACGCGGTCGACTCGCTCGTACAGGACCGTCTCCGGCATGGTGTCCACCCTTCCTACAGCTTTGGCCCAACCCTAGCGCTGCATGGCCACCACTTCCCCGGGACCAAATGATCAGCCGTCGTTGGCGGGCGGTGGTGGGGACAGAGAGTTGCTAGTCGTCGAGATGATGTTCGCCACTGCCGCATGGAGGCTGATGAGGGCCTCGATGCGACCGACCTCCGTGGTGGTGAAGTCGTTGCCAATCGGCCGGGCCACGAAGACCACCCTGGGCTGGTCAGCCCGCTCGAGGTCAGGCAGGGCCAGAAGACAGACCTCCCCCGGAAGACGCTCCGCGAGATCGGCAGGCAGTTCGCTCGTCGTCATGATCACCACGCCCTGCCGTTCCATGGCAAAGCGGCCGGCGTCATATCGGATGGCGTCGTCAGCGGCGCTGACCCAGGCGACCGGTGAGGAGCACAGTTCGGCGACACTTCGCGCCAGGGCCGCCTCGGCATCGTCGGACCCGGTGTGGAGGAGTTCGCTTATGTGCCGGAGCGACGCGACAATCGGATCGATGGTCTCGGTGACCTGCTGCGAGACGAGCAGCGTGTCGCCGTCACCGGCGAGGTCTTCACGCAGTCTGATCAGATCCGGCTCGCGGGAGAAATCGACGAGGAGCTCGTCGACTGCGAACTCGGACGTGGCCTGGGAGTCGATCGACGTGATGTTTCCCCCGTGGCTGGCGATGATGGTCGCCACCCGGGCCAGCGCGCCGGGCTGGTCGGGCATCGAGATCCGCAGCCGTAGCAACGTAGTTACCTCCGTGGTCCAGTAGGGTTTGCCGGAAGAACGCTCATCCGGTCTCCCAGGTTAGGGCGCGAGTCGGGGGCGAACCCTGGACCCGGGTCGACGATCACCTGGTCCTGCCGGTGGCGACGAGTCTCCTGGGGGTTCGTGCAAGTCGAAGGCGTGCACCACCGATCCCCAGTAATCAATGTAATGGTAGAGATCGGCGCGGGGCGTCACTTGCACCCGGGAGTCGAGGACGACCTGCTCCGTGGTGGTGAGCGGGGTGATTCTGAGCTCGTTGAACGACGAGTCGACGGGTGTCGTGTACCTGTACCGGCTGCGGTGCTCGATGTTGATCCGCAGGCTCATCGGGCCTCCGCCCGGTCGCGAGGCGCCGGTGCGATCTGCCCTTCCTGGCACCACTCGACGAGCGGGACTGCCGGAAGTATCGGACGCGACGGCGGCGCGGCAGGATGCGGGCCATGAGCCGACGGGTTCTCAAGTACATAGGACACCCCGGAGGGACATCGGATGTTGTCCTCCAGCACCCGGAACCGCCCGTCGGCACCGCGGACGACGTCGATACCGGCTACGTGAACGCGCCCGCCATTGGGAGGCTCTATCCCGAAGGCGGCCCGGTGAAGGTGATCGGAGCTGGTCACCAGGCGCCGGGGCAAGACCCCGCCCTCGAGGATCCGACCTCGTCCATCGAGGTCAGCGAGGAGGGCTTCGAGCGCATTCACCCGTTGGACGACCGACAGGGTGGCCCACTCCTGCGGCGCGATCACCCTTGGCACCAGGTCGAGCGGGAACGGCCGCTCCTCGCCCGACCGTTGAAAAGTGACGCCGCGATCGCGGAAAGCCCGGTCCCCGGTACTCCCGAGCGACTCAAAGTCCTCTGGCGGAGTGGCCTGCAGGACCTCGAACAGGCTTCGAGCAGCCGGGCGAGGCACTCCCGGCGCCTCGAACATCTCATCCGACGCGACCTGCCCGAACGGGGTGGCCAGGACGTAGTCGTCGAATAAGTCGCCCATCCTGACGAGTGTCGCATCTATGTATTACGAGGGTGTTTCCTGGAGCCCCTTCTTCGGCCGACGGCCAGAAGGCGCCCCGGGCGACCGGGGCGACCAGGGCTCGGCTCCCCTGTGTAGAGTCAGCTCATGCTCCCCGAATATGAGACCATCCAGCTGGATCGCCGTGATAACGGCGTGGTGGTAGCCACCCTCAACCGGCCGGAGAAGCTTAACGCTGTAAACGGCGTGCTCCACAACGAGCTGTCGCGGCTCGCTACCGACTTCGACGACGATCAGGATGGTCGGGCGCTGGTCATCACCGGTGCCGGCCGGGCCTTCTGCGCCGGTGGGGACTTCTCAGGTGGTGGGCCGCCCCGGGAAGGTGGAAAGTCGAACATGATGCTGGAAGCGCCCCGGATCGTCGACGGGTTGCTCGCCTGTCAGAAGCCGGTCATCTCTGCTGTCAACGGGTACGCGATGGGACTGGGGGCCACCATCGCGCTGCTCTGCGACGTCGTCGTGGCCGCCAGGTCAGCCGTCTTCGCTGACACCCACGTCCGCATGGGGATCGGCGCCGGTGACGGTGGGCAGGTCATCTGGCCGCTCCTGATGGGTGTCAACCGGGCCAAATTCTTTCTCATGACCGGCGACCGCCTGTCCGCCGATGAGGCCGAGCGCCTGGGGCTGGTCAACTTCGTGGTCGAGGACGGGGAAGTGGTCAACAAAGCGACCGAGATCGCCGGCCGCCTGGCGGCGGGGCCGCTCGAGGCCATCATTGCTTCGAAGGTCCCGATCAATCAGTGGATCCGGGCGCAGTCGGCTCAGATCCTGCCCCTGTCGCTGGCCATGGAGGAGGCCAACATGCACTCCGCGGACGCCCGTGAAGCGCAGCGGGCTTTCGTTGAGAAGCGAGAGCCCAACTACGGCAGATAGACCCCGGACCCAGAGGACGTCGACGGTCTTCTAAGGGGAGAGGGTTGATTCGGCGCCGGACCCGTCCTGCTGAAGCAATTGAAGCGCTTACGGGCGCGGCGCGCCGGACCCGATGAATGGAAAGAGGGCTTATGGGTCGTCTGAGCCAGCGCAGCCGAACGTCTCGATGGGCGTCGCTGTCCGCCCGAAATTGTCGAGGTAGGCGACCTCGCCATCGTGGCCCTGGAGGTCGAGGATGGCGAACCCGTTGCGGTAGAAACCCCTGCCGGCCTCCTCGACGCTCTGCCGCCGCCCGCTAGCGTCCTCAGTCAACGTCATATCCGATGGGATTGTCACCCAGGTTCTCTATCTTGATCGTCTGGTTCTGCGGAATCGTGTACGGTCGGGATCCCTCGGCCGTGGGACCCTGCAGGCAAATACCTCCCGAGGGGGCATCGGTCACCATAAACGGCGAATCGCCGCCAATGCTTCGCAGAGTCAGGGTGCGCGAGCCGTCGTGGCTGCGCTCGACTTCCACCGTAGAATGGGCTGGGACCTCGGGCATGTTCTTCTCCTTGACTTGATACTTGATACTTGGCCGCCAACTTGGCCGATCATAGCTCCGCTACGCGCCGGGACGACATCGAGCGGCGCGGGCCGCAAGTTTGGTTCGGCCCATCAGATGGGGAGCTGGAGCTTCGTCCGGCCGCGAACCTTGCGGGGCCAGAACGCAGCCATCTACGGTGGCACGAGTAGTTGAGGGTGTGACCTTGTCGGGCGAATTATCGATAAAGGCGAGTGCCATGAGAGATAGCTGTCGATGAATCATCGAATTGTCTTAGCCAGTCTGCCGACGGCAACTGAGTTATCGCCTTCGAACTTCCGTATGGAGGAATCCGTCGTACCGGAGTGCGAACCCGGGACGCTGTTATGCCAAACGATCGCAATCTTCATCGGCTCTGCTCTTCGCCGAGTCATGAGCAGTTATCTCAAGCCCGGAATGGTTGTCACGGCCAGCGGCGTGGCGCGGGTCGTAGCCAGTGGGGATCCGTCGTACGCTGAAGGCGACATGGTCTTGGCGCCAACCGGCTGGCAGGAGTACTCACTGCTCAAGCCGCCACAGATATCTGCGATCATTGCTCCCCCCGACGATCCTTTGGACTACCTGGGCCCCCTAGGCGGCAGCGGCCTGGCCGCCTACCATGGTCTCGTGACGGTTGGCCGAGTCCAGCCTTCGGAGATCGTCGTTGTGTCCGCAGCGGCTGGATCGGTCGGGCAATTCGCAGGCCAGTTTGCCCGGATGAAGGGCGCTCGCGTGATAGGTGTCTGCGGAGGAGATGACAAGGTTGAGGTCCTGACAACCAGGCTGGGCTTCGACGCGGCCATCAACTACAAGCAGGGCGACCTGCAGAAAGGACTGCGGGAGGCGTGTCCGGACGGCATCGACCTGTACTTTGACAACACGAGCGGCGAGGTACTTGAGACAGCCCTCGTTCAGATGAAGAGAGGCGGCAGGGTGGTCTGTTGCGGTCGACTATCAGAGCCTCACGACTACGACGCGCAGCATGTGCCTCCGGGGCCCAGAGGGGTGCCCGGACTGTTGATTCAGCGCCGGCTGTCTATGCTGGGGCTGTGGGCGCCTGACTTTGCTGCCGAGGACGAGAAGGCACGCGATGAGATTCGCGGTTGGTTGCGGTCGGGGAGTGTCACGACTGTGGTGGATTCCGTGATGGGCCTTGAGAATGCGCCCGCCGTCCTTATCAGTAACCTCGAAGGGGGCAACGTCGGCACCCGCATTGTCAGACTCGACTAGCTCGCTGGCCGACGGAGTAACGCTGCCTGGTCGTGGGCTGCCCGGCCGTCCGTCGGCGGAGCGTGGCAATGTGGGCCCCTGATCCCCGGCTCGGCTGGGCCAGATCCGGACGGACGGTACACTAGCGGACCGCGGGCCACACCTGATTCATAAAAAACCCCAGGGCGTCCTCGCCGATTCCCAGGGTGCCATCGTGAGCTATGGATGTCTGAAGCAACTCAACACCAGACTCCCGGTATGATCGAAGGGTCTCGATAACCTGGTCGGGCGTTCCCCGAATCGTCGTGCGCTGCTCCTCAACGGACCGGCGGTTTCGCGCCTCGGGATCTCGGGTCAGCTCGATGAGAATCAGAATACTTACAGCAATTGCTCGCTCTCTCCCCTCGGAGCTACAGATGTCGTGCAAGCGCTCCACGGCGCGCTCCATCTCATCTGGCAACAACATAATGCCATGCCAGTAGTCGGCAAACCGAGCGGCCCGTTTCATCGCCAGACGGGTGTTACCCCCTACCAGGATGGGAGGGTACGGACTCTGGATGGGTTTCGGGGTGACGCTGACGGGCGGAAAGTCATAATACGTCCCGTGGTACTCCGGGCGAATTTCGGTCCATGCGGCTCGAATAATCTCCAGCTGTTCATCGGTCACCGCCCCTCGCGCTTGAAAGTCGGGGGCGTCCAGCGCCTTGAACTCCTCCTCCAGCCAGCCCACGCCGGCCCCGAACAGAACTCGCCCGCCGGACAAAACGTCGATAGTGGCCACGGTCTTCGCCGTGTAGAGCGGGTGGCGATAGGGCAGGATCAAGACGCCGGTCGCGAGCGAGACATTGGTCGTACAGGCGGCAACGTACGACATCACGCTCAGGGCTTCCCAGAGTTCCTGCGGGTCCTCTGCATCGAAGCCGTCTTTGGTGCCGTACGGATACGAGCTCCGGTAATCGTACGGGAAGACGATGTGGTCACCGAACCATATGACGTCTACGCCCAGCGATTCGGCCGCGCTACAGGCATCGACGAGACGTCCAACCGAGAGCGAGCGTCCGACATGGGGGGCAATAATTCCTATACGCATTCTTGTTACGACGGGTTGGCTTGACTGTGCCGCTGTTCGGCGTAACGATCGGTGGCCGACTGCAAGGCTTCGGCCTGCCTCCTGTTGAGCTCCTCCCACCGACCGCGTGCGTAACGCTCGGACGCCAGCGTCCGGTCGGCCGAGCCCTGGAACTTCGGCATCACCTGGTCGGCGAAGAGTTCGTAGTGCCTCTTGACGGCGTCGGGACGAGCCCATTCGTGAGCCATCATCAGGTAGGCCCCGAACCCGCCGTTGGACTGCTTGTGCAATGAGTCGATCATGGCGACGGCGTCCTCGGGCGTGCCGATCAGGCCGACGCCTGACTCATTGACCCAGGCGATCCGCTCCTGCAGGGTGGCGCCGAGCGGTTGGAACTGCGGCGCGGCGGCCGTCTTCTGGAGGTAATCGAACCAGGCGTCGATGCCGTACTCGACGTCGCGAAGGGCCTGGTCCCTGGTCTCGGCGATGTGCATGGGCCCGACCAGCCGCCAGCCCGAACGATGGGCTGGCTGGCCGTGCTGCGCCGCGACTTCCTCGACCACATTCCAGTGGAGCGCGAGCAGGTCCAGATCACCTACCAGGGTGGCGCCCACCGAGAGCAGGGACAGACCGTGTCGGCCGGCCAGCTGCGGCCCGGTCGGAGACTGGATCGCTGCGACCCCGATTTCGAAACACGGGTCGGTATACGGGCGCAACTGGCAGCGGGCCTCTACCAGGCGGTAGCGGGCCGTCTGCTTGGTGATCGGTTCATCGGAAGTGAGGAGCTGTATCAGGACGGCGACGTCCTCGTCCAGTGCGGGGCGCTGCTCGGCCGGGTCGATGCCGATCATGGTGGCGTCCGTGGGGAGGGCGCCCGGACCCAGGCCCAGCATGAAGCGGCCGCGGGTGAGGTGGTCGAGCAGAATGGCCCGGTCGGCCACCCACAAAGGGTTGTGGTATGGCAAGGACACCACGCCGGTGCCGAGCTTGATGTGATCGGTCGTGGCGGCGACGTGACCGATGAAGATTTCCGGTGAGGAGATCAGCTCGGCGCCGCACGAGTGGTGCTCGCCCACCCACGCCTCGTCGTACGAGAGCCGGTCGAGCAATTGTATGGTCTCGATGTCGCGCTGAAGCGCGGTCGTCGGGTTTTGGCCGATCCGGGCATGGAACGGGGCCATAAAGATGCCGAAACGCATACGAGCCATCGGGGTACCCTCCCGTCTTCGACCGTAAGCAACCATACTCGCCTGGCAACTGTCCGGGGTGGGGGAGCCGGTCCCGGCCGGGGCGATCACACGGGCGAGCCTTAATCAGCGATTCCTTCTCGTTGTAGGCCGGAACGATCACCTGCCATGCTGGCGGGGTGAGCGACCTCTTCCTCGACGACGCCGCTCTGCGACGGGACATCAGGATGGTCGTCGGGCTCCTTGGCGAGGCGCTGGTGCGCCAGGAGGGGCAGGAAGTCCTGGATCTGGTGGAACGGGTCCGGTCCGGCAGCCGGCAGGACAGAGTCGCGACCGCCGGCCTTCTGGACGGTCTCGACATCCAATCGTCGACCCGCCTGGTGCGGGCTTTCGTCGCCTACTTCCGGCTCGCCAACGTGACCGAGCAGGTCCACCGGGGCCGAGCCCTCCGGGCCGGTCGTCCGGCTGGCGGGTGGCTAGCGACATCCGCGGCCGCGGTTCGCGACGGCCGCGTCACCGGCGCGGCTATCGCCGAGATTGCCTCCCGGATGGCCGTGCGACCGGTCTTCACGGCTCACCCGACCGAGGCCGCCCGCCGGACCATCCTCGGGCACCTGCGCATGGTGGCCGACCTTCTCGAAACCGAATCCGGTCCCCGTACCGACCGTCGCCTGGCCGAGGTCGTGGAGCTGTTGTGGCTCACCGACGATCTCCGGGTGGCGGAGCCGGAACCTCTCGATGAGGCCCGCAATGCCGTGTACTACTTCGACGAACTCGGCCGCTCGGTGGTCGGCGCCGTGCTGACCGAATGGAGGCAGGCCCTGGGCGGCATCGGCTGCGACGTGGCTTCGGGCCGGGGCCCGCTCACGTTTGGGTCCTGGATTGGCGGCGACCGGGATGGCAATCCCAACGTCACCCCGGAAGTCACGCTCGACGTGCTCCGGTTGCAACACGACCACGGGATCGGCCAGGCTCTCCGGGCCATCGACGGGCTCCGGCGGGACCTGGCGATCTCCAGCCGCCACGCCACCATTTCTCCGGATCTGGCGGCATCGCTAAATGCGGACCTGTTGATGCTGCCCGATCTGGAAGAACGATTTCTCCGCCTGAATGCCGAGGAGCCGTACCGCCTCAAGGCCGTGTGCATCCGCCAGAAGCTGGTCCATACCCAGCGACGGATCAGCCTCCAGGAACCGCACGTTCCCGGGCGCGACTATCGCGACGGCCGGGAGTTGCTGGCGGATCTTGAACTCATCCGCGACTCCCTGTTAGCAAATCACGGGGAGCTGCTCGCCAGAGGTGGCATCGAGGAAGTGATTGATGTGGTCGCCTGCTGGGGCTTACATCTGGCCACGCTCGATATCCGGGAGCACTCAGACGCCCATCATGCGGTGCTCTCGGCGCTCTTCGACCGGCTGGGCCAGGAGTACCGCTCCCTTACCGGCGTCGAGCGGCGGCGTTTGCTGGCCGATGAGCTGGAAAGCCGGCGTCCCCTCGCCCCATTTCCCCGCTTCCTGCCTCCGGATACGGCCCGGACGTATCGGGTTTTCGAAACGATGCGGAAGGCCCAGGAGGAGTTTGGTCCGGATGTGGTCGGGAGCTACATCGTGTCCATGACCCGAGGGGCCGAGGACGTGCTGGCGGCGGTCGTCCTGGCGCGCGAAAACGGACTGGTCGACGTGCACCAACCCGAAGCCCGCATCGGGTTCGTTCCGCTCCTGGAGACCATCTCAGAGTTGAAGCAGGCGGATGTGGTGGTGGACGACCTGCTGTCGGTACCCACCTACCGCCGGATCGTGGCGGCCCGGGGCGACGCCCAGGAGGTCATGCTCGGCTACAGCGACTCCAACAAGGAGGCCGGCATCACCACCTCGCAGTGGGAAATTCAGCAGGCCCAACGCCGGATTCTCGAGGTGGGGCGCCGGCACGGCGTCCGGCTGGTGTTTTTCCACGGCCGCGGGGGGACGGTCGGGCGCGGCGGCGGCCCGGCCCACGATGCCATTTTGTCGCTGCCCGCGGGGACTCTGGACGGGGCCATCAAGCTCACCGAGCAGGGAGAGGTAATCAGCGACAAGTACGGCCTCCCATCGCTCGCCCAGGAGAACCTCGAGCTGATGCTGGGCGCCACCCTGGAGGCGACGCTGCTGCATGCCTCGGCCCTGAACCCGACGGATCGCGACCGCTGGTATTCCACCATGACCGCGGTGTCCGACCACGCCCTGGCGGCCTATCGGGCGCTGGTGGATGACCCGGCGCTGCCCGACTATTTCACCAGCTCGACCCCGGTCGACCAGCTCGGCGCCCTTCATCTGGGGTCCCGGCCTTCGCGCCGCCCGGACAGCCGTTTCGGGCTGCAGGGACTGCGGGCCATCCCGTGGGTATTCGGTTGGACACAGTCGCGCCAGATCGTGCCGGGGTGGTACGGAGTCGGGTGGGGGATCGAGGCCGCTCGGCGGGCCGGGCTGGGCCAGGACTTACTAGAAATGCGCGATCGCTGGCGCTTCTTTTCCACCTTCGTATCCAACGTCGAGATGACGCTCGTGAAGAGCGATATGGACATCGCTCGCCGGTACGTCGAAGCCCTGGTTCCCGCCTCCCTGCAGGGCATTTTCGCCAAGGTCATCGACGAGTACGAGCGGACGCTCGAGCAGGTCCTGTGGGTCACCGGCCAGTCGGAGCTCCTCGAGCGGGACCCGGTCCTCCGCCGTACCCTCTCGGTCCGGGCTTCCTATCTGGCGCCGATTCACGACCTGCAGGTGTCTTTGCTGAAAAGGGTGCGGGGGGCGCGGGGAGCGCCCGATCCAGAGCTCGAGCGAGCCGTGCTGTTTACCATCAACGGGATCGCCGCCGGCCTGCGCAATACCGGCTGACCTCTGTTACCGGTCAGGGAGGAGCGAGTAGCTGGGGAAGTTGCCGTACAACTGCTCCTCTGACCCCTCCGGTCCATAGGTAACCGCCTGGACCAGCAGATCGCCGCCTACGAAGGCGCCCTTCCAGGAATGCCCGAGACCGCCGAAGACTTCCTCGCGGTCGCCCCGGCTGCGGGGTTTGTTGATGCCGACCTTAAAGGCCTGCAGCTGCTCGCCCACCCGGTCGGCAAAGTCGAGGTCATCAGTAGCAATACTGCTGACGAGCGAACCATTGCTGGCGTTCATGGCCGCGAGCAGCTCGGACTCAGTGTCCACGATGACCACCGAGTCAATCGGACCAAAGGGCTCGGCATGGTGCAAGGACCAGGCCGCCGGCGGCTGCAGCACGCAAGCCGGAGCCACGTAGGCGGCGGTGTCCTGGAGGTCCAAGAAGCTGCCGTCACCGGTGGACCCGCGATAGAGCGGAATGCCGCCACCGCGGATGGCCTCCTCCCACTGGGCGCCCAGGTCGGCGGCCTTGGTGGCATGGATCACCGGCCCGAAATCGAGATCGGGAAAGCGGTCATCGGGAGATTCCACCGCGAGCGGGTGTCCGAAGCGCACCGATTTGACCACCGGGAGGTAGGTCTCGAGGAAGGTGGGGAACAGCCGGCGCTGCACGACGTAGCGCGGGTAAGCGGTGCAGCGCTGTTTGGCGTATTCGAAACCCTTACGCAGATGTTGAGCCAGGAGATGCCACTGGGAGAAATCCCAGATGCCCCAGGCGTTGAGCCCTTCCTGTTCGAGCATGTGCCGGCGTCCGGTGTCGGCCAACGAGACTGCGGCCCGCCGCCCGTTGGCCCGGCCACCGACAAACGCCAGCGCGCCGATGCCCTCGCTGCGGATCAGGGCCTCACCGAGATGCTCGCCCACCCCGGAAATCAGGGTGACCGGCAGCCCGGCCCGCTTCATGAAGGCGTGGGCGAGCGTCAGAGTATGGAAGCCGCCCTGGCTGGGCGTCTTGGCCACCACCGCGTTGCCCGCCAGCAATTGCACCAACTCGGCATGCACCTGGACGCTCATCGGGTAGTTCCAGCTGGCGATGTTGGACACCGGCCCGGGAAGGGGGCCGCGTTCACCGGGCTCCCCGATGCTCAACTGCCGCTCGATCTCGCCGACATACCAGCGCACCCCATCCAGGCACCGATCCACGTCGGCACAGGCCAGCCGCCACGGCTTGCCGATCTCCCACACCAGCAGGAGCGCCAACAGATCACGGTATTCGGTCATGAGGTCGACGGCCTCGGTCACCCGCACCCGTCGCTCGTCGAGATCGACCTTGGCCCACTCCTCGTGCTCCATGCGGGCGTGGGCGACTGAGGCCACCGCCTCGGCGAAGTCCACGCGGGGTGGTCCAGGGATCGGCGAACCGTCGACCGGCGTGACGTGGTCGCCGGGCAGACCCACCCGGCGCCATTCACCTCGGGTGAGGTTCCGCAGGCGGTCCGAGTCGAACGCCTCGGGGGCGACCGACACGCATCGTCCGTAGGTTTCCCACCACGATGTACTCGACTTGAGGACCAGGGCCATCTCGCGACCTTACCGGTAGCGCCGTCGGCCCGCCCCGGACCCTTGACCGATCGCCAAGGACTCAGATCTCGATGACGAGCTTGCCCCGCACGTGACCGCCCTCGAGCAGGACGTGGGCGTCGGCGGCCCGGCCCAACGGGAAGACCTCCTGGACCGTGGGCGACAACTGTCCGGCCTCGAGCAAGGCGGCCAGCTCGCTCAGATCCTCGCCGCTGGGCTGGCACCGGATGGCGGTCGCGGTGAGGTCGTCCCGGATCTTCGACGGGAGCCCGGCCACCGCCACGATCCGGGCGCCTTCGGCGAGAACCTCCTGATAGGCGTCGATGTTGTCTCCGCCGACGGCGTCGAGCACGTACCCGATACCCGCCAGCCGAGCGGCGGCGTCAGCGGCGTGATAGTCGATCACCTCGGAGGCGCCGAGGCTTCGAACGAACTCGTGGTTGTCCGGTCCAGCGGTGGCCACCACCTCCAGCCCCTGCCGGGCCCCGAGCTGGACGGCGAAGTGGCCCACTCCACCTGCTCCCGCGGTCACCAGCAGGCGCTCGCCTTCGGGGACCTCGAGCACCCGGAGCCCCTGAAAGGCGGTCAGTCCGGCCAGGGGAAGAGCCGCGGCCTCGATGACGGGCACCAGGCCCGGGCGGTGGGCGACCATGGAGGCGGGGACAATGAGTTGTTCGGCGTGACCGCCGGGACGGGAGAACCAGCCGAAGAAGGCAAAAACCGTATCTCCCGGCGCCAGCCCCTGCACCCCCGGACCGCACGCCACGATGGCGCCGGCCGCCTCGCGCCCGGCGACGTACGGTGGCTCCTTGCTGCCGGGCGTGCCGATCCCGCCCCGGGCCCGGATCTTGGTGTCGCTCGGATTGAGTCCGGCCGCCTCGACCGCGATCAGCACCTCGCCCTCGGCCGGCGGCCCCGGCTCGGGCCAGTCATCCCGGACCTCGATGACCTGGGCCGGACCGTTATGAGGGACTACTGCCGCGCGCATGGTCCCAGCATGCCTGGCCGCCGGCGCCGGTGCCGGCGGCGGGTGCGGGTGTGGGCTGCGGTGCCGGGTGCGGGTGCCGGGTGCGGGTGCCGGGTGCGGGTGCCGGGTGCGGGGCGGCGGGCCGATGCGGCAGTCTGGGGGCGTGCGCCAGCCGATGCCTCCCATCGCTGCGGTCGTCAGCTTCATCGATGCCATCAATCACGGTGATGTTGCTCGCCTGGCATCGCTCATGAGCGACGATCACCGGCTCCACGTGTTTGACGAGGCGCCGTTGGACGGCAAGCAGGCCAACATCGAGGGGTGGACGGCTTACTGCTCCTCGTTTCCGGATTATGTGATCTATCCGCGCCAGCTGGTGGCCAGCGACGTGGAAGTGATCGTGCTCGGCCATACAACCGGATCGCACCTCGCTCTTCCGGATGAACAGGAAAGCAGACTGACGCTGCTCTGGAGGGCGGTCGTGCGAGATGGTCGCCTGCACGTCTGGCAACTGATCGCCGACACCCCACAGCGTCGAGTCGACTTTGGGGTCGGGCTCGACGCCTAGCCGACTGCGCCCCCCGGCCTTTACTGACGCGAATCGGGCCCGTACCGGGCCGCCCCGGCCTTTACTGGCGCGAATTGTGCCCACGTAAACCGTGGCGCGCGCCAGTAAAGGATCCGGTATGTCACACAAAAGCCGATATGGGCGGCCGCCCACGGGGGATCGTGGGGCGGGCGGCACCTCGGCTCACACCGACCCGAGAGCACACAACAACAGGCAATCGGCGGCCGCCGGCCCAGAGGTCGCGACGCGGGCAGCAGTCGGCTCACGTCCACCCAGAGACCTCGGGTCGGTAGGGGGGTCGACGGCGAGGTCGGTCGGCGGCGGTGAGCTGAGCCGGCCGACCGGGCCGAGCGTCGGGTGCCCGTCCGGGCTGAGGTAGCGTCCAACCAACGGAACGCACACCTTGGCAACCTCGGGAGCGCGTCATGCCCTACACCGTAGATTTCAAGAATGTCTCCACCACCGGGCTGGAGTCGTCGCCGGTCGCGCCCGCGCTCGCGGGCTTGCGAGCCAATGAGGCTCGCTACTTCAAGAACAAGTACGACCACGACTTCACCGTGGAGCCGGCGAGCGAGGCCCGGTCGACCATCGACTGGGTGCACCGGATTCTCAAAGAGGAACGCGACCTCGTCATCTCGTCTCCCCCTCTCGAGGCAACGGCCTTCCAGGTTGAGAACATCCGGATGGCGTACGTCTTTTACCAGAGCGGACTGTCGATCAACGTGATGTACACCATCGACGATACGGGGAAGCGGGCGGTCGGGTTTAAGCTCTCGGACGGGATGGAGGTCCCCGAGGAGCTGGCCTCGCAGTTCAAGTTCGCCCGGCAGAAGTCGAAGCTGGCCGGAACCATTCGCGGTTCCTTCTTCGTCATCAAGAAGGAGTACTGACGGTCGGGCCTACTTCAGAACCGGATACGGGTCCAGGTAGTCGAGCTCAATCAACTCGCTGGACGGCGCGGCCTCCGACAGACGGGAGCGAATGGGCTGGATGTCGGTCTCCTGGGTGAACGGCGGCATCCAGTTGTCGTGATGGCAGAGCAGCAACCGCCGGGGATGCAGCAGCTCGACCTCGGCGGCCACAAAGTCGGCCAGGCTGCCCTGGATGGGGTCACCGTCGACGTTTCCCCGCCCGGCGGCGGCCAGGATCGCCACATCCGGATGTAATCCGCCCAGCAAGGACGACCAGTGCCCCGACGTGTCCTTCCAGAGAATCGAGCCCTCCGGAGTCTCGATCAGATAGGCGAGCGCCCCGCCGTCGCCCCGCGGCGACGGACCGCTGGCGGCCAGGTGCGTTCTGATTTCCTCGGTCATGGTCGCGAGCCCCCCGCGGGAGGACAAGCGTCCCAGCCGCTCCTGGTGACTGACGCCGAGGTCACCGAGGCACTCCTCGTCGACGTGACTGGCGGCGCGAGTCCAGATGCAGGAATGGAGGCTGGGCAGAACGTGAACCCGGACGTCAGGGGCAAGCTCGACCGGCTCGCCGCCGGAAACCGCCATCAGCTGGTTCTCGCTGATTCCGGCATCGCTCATCAGTCGCACCGATTCGTAGGACCCCACGACCGTGGCCCCGGTGTTGGCGGCGATGGTGGCCGCCCCGAACAAATGGTCGAAGTGCGAGTGGCCGACCAGGATGTAATCGGCTCGCTCGACCTCGGCCGAGGCCATGCCCACCGGAGGCGCGGCGGGTACCCGGTCCACGTAGGCGTCGAGGAAGATCACCAGGGAGCCGAGGGTGAGCCTGAAGGTCGAGACTCCAAGCCACTCGAGTTGCACATCCATGCCGGCAGTCTCGCCGACACCTGGCCTGGCAGCAAGGGGTGCCTGCCGCGGGCCTACCAGACGTCGATGAAGGCGCGCTTCTTGCCCTTGCGCGGCACCGGTGGGGGAACCGACCCGAAGGCGCTGGATATGTAGTGGCGGGTGTCGGCCGGGTCGATCACGTCGTCGACCTGGAATGACACCCCCGCCCCGATGGCCTTGCCCCGCTGGTAGGCCGCATCCACCAGCTCCTCGTAACGGGCCAGCCGGGCGTCCGGGTCCTCGATGGCAGCCAGCTCGTTGCGGAAGCCCAGCTTCACCTGGCCTTCCAGTCCCATCCCGCCGAACTCCGCCGTCGGCCAAGCCCCCACGGCGAAGGGCTCCTTGAAGCTGCCCCCCGCCATGGCCTGGGCCCCGAGCCCGTAGGCCTTCCGCACCACGATCATCACCATGGGCACGTCGAGGTTGGCTCCGATCACGAAGAGCCGGTTGCAGTGGCGCACCAGGGCCGTCTTCTCGATCTCCGGCCCGACCATCATCCCGGGGGTGTCGCACAGCACCAGGATCGGGATGTCGAAGGCGTCGCAGAGCTGCATGAACCGGGCCGCCTTGTCGGCCCCGTCGCTGTCGACCGCGCCCGACAGGTACCGCGGGTTGTTGGCGATCACGCCGATGGGACGGCCCTCGATCCGGATAAACGCCGTCACCATCCCAGGCCCGAACGCCCGGCGCAGCTCCAGCACGCTGCCGAGGTCGGCGATGGTCTCGAGCAACTCGTAAGTGTCGTAGACGCGCAGCCGGTTCTCGGGGACGACATGGCGGAGGCGGCGCTGGTCGAGGCATTCCCAGTCCTTGACCGGGCCCTGGAAATAGGACAGGTACTGCTTGGTCGCGGCCACCGCCTCGGCCTCGTCCTGGACCGCGATGTCGACAACCCCGTTGGGCACCTGGACGGACATGGGCCCGATCTCCTCGGGGCGGAACACTCCGAGGTTGCCGCCCTCGACGAGCGCCGGCCCGCCCATGCCGATGTTGGAGTCGGCCGTGGCGATGATCACGTCGCAGCAGCCGAGCAGCGAGGCGTTGCCGGCAAAGCAGTAGCGCGACGTGACGCCGACGAGAGGCACCAGCCCCGACAGGCGGCCCATAGCCGCAAACGTGGGGGTGTCGAGCGGGCGGTAGCCGTCCTCGGATCGACCCTGGCCGGCGTTGGTGGTCGACACGCCGCCTTCCCGCCTGCCGCCCGTGCCCGCCCGCCCCCCGCCGCCCTCCGCGAACAGGACGACCGGGCGTTTCCATCTCTCGGCCAGGTTGAGCATCCGGTCGGTCTTCGGGTGGTTGACGGCGCCCTGGGTGCCGGCCAGCACCGTGTAGTCGTAGGCCATCACGACGCAACGGCTGTCCTGCAGAGGGAAGAGCGCCCCGTTGATGGTCCCGATGCCGGTCACCATGCCGTCGGTCGGGAACTTGCGGATGACCTCCTCCCGGGGCAGGCCGGTCCCGGGGGTAAGCACGAGCTGGCCGTGCTCGACGAAGGAGCCCGGGTCGCAGAGATCGTCGATGTTTTCGCGGGCGGTGCGCTGGTTGGTGCGGCGCCGCTTGGCCACGGCGTCGGGGCGGGCGGGGTCGAGGGTCACGGCGTGCCGCTCGAGCACCTCGGCGAGGTCGGGGCGGATCAGGTCGAGGTCGACCTCGTCGGCGCCGGTGGCGGAGCCGGCGGCAATCTCCTGCTCCTCGATCAGGGCCAGGACGTGGCCCTCGTACACGGTGTCGCCGGGGTCCACCAGCACCTGGGAAACACGGCCGTTGGCGGGGGCAGGGATCTCGTGTTCCATCTTCATGGCTTCGATGACCAGGACCGGACGACCGGACGCCACCTCATCCCCGGCCCCGACGTTGAAGCTCACGATGGTGCCCTGCATCGGGGCCCGGATGGCCACGGTCCCGGGCGGCAGGTCCTGGTCCGGGGTGGACTGACCGCCGGCGACCTCCGCCGGGGGCTCCGACCGGCCGAGGTCGAGCACCGCCAGGGGATCCGTCGAACCCAGGCGCACACCGGCGCGGCCGGGCTCAGGCCCGGATCCACCCGACTCTGAACCCGCAGGGAAGGACCGCGGCGGTGCGGTGGCCCGGCCGGCGGCGAGCAGCTCACCGACGTGGTCGTCGACGAACTGCGTGTAGGCCGTCGACGCCATGAAGTCGGGATGCTCGAGAACGGCCTCCAGGAATCCGATGTTGGTCTTGACTCCTTCAATGCGGAAGTCCCTCAGGGCCAGCACCGCCTTCCTGGCGGTTGAGGCCAGGTCGGCCCGGGGCGACCACACGATGACCTTGGCCAGCAGCGAATCGAAGTTGGGACTGGTGGCGTAGCCGGTGTAGCCGAAGGTGTCGGTCCGGATGCCCCCACCGACCGGCGGCTCGAAGGCGGTCAGCCGCCCGCCGCTCGGCTGGGTGCTGCCGTCCGCCTGCATGGTCTCCAGGTTGACCCTCGACTGGATGGCGATGCCGCGCGGGGCCGGCGCCCGGCCGGCCGGCTGGCCGAGGTCGGCCAGGGTGGCCCCGGCGGCCAGTTGGAGCTGGAGCTGAACGAGATCGGTCCCCGTCACCTCCTCGGTGACGGTGTGTTCGACCTGCAGCCGGGCGTTGGCTTCGATAAACGCCCAGCCGGACTGGGCCCGGGCCCCCGCTTCGACGAGGAACTCAACGGTGCCGAGGCTGCGGTAGCCGGCGGCGGCCGCCAACCGGAGGGCGGCCTCGGCCAGGGCCGTCCGGACCTCGTCCGGCAGCCCGGGTGCCGGCGCGATCTCGATCAACTTCTGGTGCCGGCGCTGGATGCTGCAATCCCGGTCACCGAAGGAGACGACCACCCCGGTCTCGTCGCCGGCGATCTGAACCTCGATGTGGCGGGCACGTTCGACCAGCCGTTCCACGTAGACATCGCGGTTCCCGAACGCCGCTCCGGCCTCCGAACGCGCTCGTTCGACAGCCAGCGCGACCTCGCTCGCCTGGCGCACGACCCGCATGCCCCGGCCGCCTCCGCCCCCCACGGCCTTGACGACCATGGCCGAACCGCCGGGAAGTGAGGCGAAGAATTGCTCGGCTGTCGCCACGTCCACGGGTTGGGAGAGGCCGGGCACGATGGGGACGCCGTGCTCCTCGGCCAGGGCCCGGGCCCGCACCTTGTCGCCCAGTAGCTCAAGCGTTTCCGGCCGCGGTCCCACGAAGGTGAGGCCCGCCTCTGAGCAACGGCGGGCGAACGCGGCGTTCTCGGAGAGGAAGCCGTAACCGGGGTGGATGGCATCGCAGCCGGTGGCCCGGGCCGCCGCCACGATCTGCTCATGGTCGAGGTAAGCCCGGGCGCCCGACCCGGTCAGAGGGACGGCTTCATCGGCCCGGCGCACGTGCAGCGAGCGCACGTCATCGGTCGAGTACACGGCGACAGTAGGGATTTCCAGCTCGGCCGCGGCCCGGGCGACGCGAATCGCGATCTCGCCGCGGTTGGCAATCAGCAGTCTCAACGTGCGTTCTCCCGGGTGGTTACCAGAGGACCTGGGCGTCGACCAGCTCCACGAACCGGGCGGGGTCGACGCCGAGCTCGCCGGTCAGCACCTCATGGGTGTGTTCCATCCAGAGTGGCGCCCGGCGTAACGGGAGCCGCTGCCCGTCCCACACGCCCGGGTTTTGGAGGACCTCGGCCGTGATCCCCGAAGGCAACGGCAAGGTGGCCCACGCCGCCCGGGTGACCGGATCCTGGTGGTGGTCGCCGAGGTCCTCCACCGAGCTGACCGGCACGCCGGCGACCCGGAGGGCTCGCACGATCTCCTCTCGAGACCGTGTGCTCGCCCACGCGGCCACGTGGTCGTCGGTGGGGTCGGAGCCGAGCACCTCGGCCAGACGATCGCGCTCGACGTCGTTGCGGCAGGCGACGGCGACCCACCGGTCGTCGCCGGCGGCGGCGAAGATGCCGTGCGGCGAGCAATAACACGAGCTGTTGGCAATCCGGCCCGGTCCTTGACCGCCGTTGAGCACGTTGGCCAGCTCCACGTCCATCAACCGGACCGAGGACTCGTACTGGGACAGCTCCAGATAGGTGCCCTCGCCGGTGCGGTCGCGGTGGTGCAGGGCGGCGAGGATGTGCATGGCCGCAAAGTACGGGACGGTGAAATCGGTGTGCATGGTGCCGAGGCATTGCGGCACGCGCCCCTCGAAGCCGGTGTGAGCCGCCACTCCGCTCATGGCCACCAGCCCGTTGCCGTATGAGCGCCAGCCGGCGTCAGGGCCGGACAGGCCCATCACGGCCAGGTTGGCGACGATGAGGCCGGGGCGGAGGGCGGTCAGGGCCTCGCGATCGAACCCCCACCGATCCAGCCGGTCCGGGGTGTAGTTGGAGGTGACCACGTCGGCCGTGCGCACCAGCTTCCGCACCAGCTCCTGGCCCTCGGGCGTGCCGATGTTGATGGTGACCGCCCGCTTCCCGGCGCCGCAATCCTGGAACACGCCGTTGGTGTCGAGCGAGACGGTGTCGGTGGGCTGCGGGCCGATATGCCGGACCGGGTCGAGCCGGTTTTCGGACTCGATCTTGATCACATCCGCGCCCAGATCGGCGAGCAGCCGGGTGGCGAAGGATCCGGCGATAGCCCACGTGAAGTCGACGATGCGGATGCCGGCCAGCGGCTGGCGGTGCTCGACGCCGGCCACCGGCGCGCTCGCCGTCGGCGCCCGATGGGCCAGCTCGCGGAGGATGTCGTTGTCGGCCCCCAGCTGCGGCGCGGCCCGGCGTTCGCCCCGGCCGCGATCGGAGCGGAACGGCGAACCGGTCAGGCGGATCGGGCCGCGGTCCGGCTGTTCGACATCGACGAAGAAGTCCCGCGCCAGGAGGTGGCGGTCGCGGACCACGTCGCCGACGTCGTTGACGGGCAGCACGAGCAGGCCGCGGGCCTGGCCCTCCTTGATGAGCTCGGCCCGGCTGGTGACGCTCGCCAGCTTGGCCACGACCGCCATCAGCTCGTGGCGATGCTGGGCGACGTAGACCCGGTCGGACCACTCCGGGCCCGAGAGCACGGTCGGGCCGATCTCCCGCTCGGCCCACTCCACGAAGCGCGGGTAGTTGGGCGGGTGGATGGTAAATGACGTCCACAGCCCGTCGGCACTCAGGACCGTCGAGCCCCCTGCGATCTGCTCATGCCGCCTCGGTACCACCCCATGCCAGTGGTACAGGTTGCCATTGGACGTCTGGAGGGTGGTGACCAACACGGCCTCCTGCGCCGAGATCACCATGCGCCCCGCCGTCCCGGTGCGTCGGCGGGCGGTCACGAGCGCCAGGGCCCCGACCGCCGTGGCCAGCGCCACCTGTTTGAACGCCAGGTCACCGGCGGCCTGGGCCGGCGGATCCTCCGGGAAGCCGTTGAGCACCGTGAAACCCCCGGCGGCGCCGAGGGTCAGGTCCGTGACCGGCACGTGGGGCTGGTCCCGGCGGAACACCACGTCCACGATCCCGATCCGCCCGCCCGCCACGCCCTCCACCCGCTCGAGGAAGCGCTCGGCCGCCGGGTTGGGCTCGAGCGCCCCGATGACGACGTCAACCCCCGCCAACGCCGCGTCCACCGACGCCCACGCCGCGTCGCTGGCCGGGTCAAGGGCGACGCTGCGCTTGCCGGCGTTGTGCACCACGTGCCAGAAGCCACCGCGCCGGCGCAGGGTGTCGCCTTCCACGTCCTCGACCCGCACCACTGTCGCGCCCAGCTCAGCCAGGTAGGCGCTCGCCAGCGCCGTCGCCTCGTCGCCAACATCAAGGACGACGACGTCCTGCAGGAAGGGCAAAGCCACCATAACCCCTTTACTCATAGCTCCCTGGGGATCAATCCGGCCAGCGCCGTTGCACCTCCGGCGGGAGCGGCACCTCGAAGGCGTTGAGCGTGTAGGACACGAGGGTGTAGTAGCCGCACAGCGCAACCAGCTCGACCATGGCGCGATCACCCAGCCGCGCTTGGGCGGCGCCGTACGTGGCGTCATCCAGGCGCCCCTTTCGGACCAGCTGGTGGGCCAGGTCGTACACCGCCTGGTCGTCGTCCGACTCCAGGACTGGCACCTCACCGCTGCCGATCGCTTCCACCACAGCGTCGGGCACGCCGTGCTGGCGCGCCATGCGAGCGTGGGCCCACCACTCGAACTCGGCTTTCCAGTAGGCGCCGACGGTGATGATGGCGAGCTCGATCAAGCGCCGGTCGACCGAGGTCCCGAACCGGAGCGTCGCCCCCAGCTCCGACAGGCGGGCGCCGACCTCGGGCGCGTGGACGAAGGCGTTGAAGGGACCGGCCAGGCCGCCCTCGTCATTGACCAGGCCCGCGCCGCGGCTCTCGGTGATCGAGTCCCAGAGCGCGCCGCCGTCCTCGTCGAGCTCGTCCCGCTTGAGATAGGGCAGCCGGCTCACGGTCGGGGTGGGTTCGCTCGGGGCCGGGTGAACTCAAAGAACCCGGGCTCGCGGGAAAGCGTGATGATGGCGTCCCAGAACCGAACGGCCGCCTCGCCGGTCGGCGCCGGGGCCATCACCGGGCCCTTGAACCCGTGCGGCGGGTCGTCGCGAACCACGATCGTGGGGGTCTGCGTCTTCTGACCGCCGAACACGTACGCGATCTCCATCGAGTCCATGATCGGCGCGTCCCACTTCTCGTCGTCGGCCGCGTTGACCAGGTCCTCATCGAGCCCGGCGGCGATCACTATCTCGCGGAGCAGATCGTCGCTCCGGGCTCCTCGCCCGAAGAACCGCGCCCCCCACTCGGTGTAGAGGGCGTCGACCGCGCTCTCGCCGACGCTCGCCCGGGCCTCCTCAAAGACCCTCAGCATGCGATGCGACAGCGCATGGGCGGCGATGGCCGCCTCCCGGTGCTCGGGCGGCATGGTCGGCGCCACCCCGTAGTCATCCCGGATTTCCAGGCAGTAGGACGGCCAGGTCACCTCGAGGTCGCGGTGTGGGGCTACGGCCTTGATCCACCGGGACGTGATCCACGCCCACGGGCAACTCGGGTCCACGTATACCTCGACGGCGGTCATACCCGCGACACTAGCCCTGTGGTGTGACGGCCGGAATTGACGACGGCGGCGAGGCTCGGGTCGGGCCGCGCCGCGGCGACGCGCTCAGATTCACCAGCGGAGTCACCACCGAGGAGACAGGACCCGCCGGTCTGCGATGATGAGGGAGTGAGCGAGGGACGGGCGAGGGTAGACCGCTCCGGCCTCGGCGGGTCTCTGATGCCGTGGTCATGAGCGCCATCACCGACGCCCAGATTCACGTCTGGCGTGCGGACGCCCCCGATCGTCCGTGGCCGGAGGGCGGTGAGCAGCTGACGCACCGGGCCGACCCGCTGGGCCCGGCGGAAGTGATCGAGCGGATGGACGAGGCCGGTGTTCGGCGGGCCGTGCTCGTCCCGCCCTCGTGGGAGGGCGACCGCAACGACGTGGCGCTGGCCGCCGCCGGTCGGTATCCAGAGCGGTTTGCGGTGATGGGCCGGATCGACCTGGCCGCCGGACCAGGCCCGGCCCGGCTCGAGACCTGGGCGTCGGTGCCGGGTCTTCTGGGCGGTCGGCTGACCTTCCACCGCCCTCCGGCCCGGGAGTGGCTTACCGATGGCACTGCCGATTGGGTGTGGGATGAGGCCGAGAGAGTCGGCTTGCCGCTCATGGTCTTTGCCCCGTCCCTGACCGATGCGATCGCGGCGGTGGCTGGTTCGCACCCGGACCTGAGGATCATCATCGACCACCTCAATCTGTCGACCGAGGTGAAGGCGGAAGACCTCGAACCCTTCCTCCGCCCCGTGTTGGCCCTCTCCAATTTCTCGAATGTGGCCGTGAAGGTCTCGGCCCTGCCGTGCCATGTCGACGAGGGCTACCCGTTCCCGTCCTTGCACCGACCGGTGCGTCAGGTGATCGACGCCTTTGGTGCCGAGCGGGTGCTATGGGGATCCGACCTGTCGCGGCTGCCCGGCTCCTATGCGGATTGGGTTCGGTTCTTCCGCGATCAGCCTGATCTCTGGTCAGCCGAAGAGGTCGACCAGGTGCTTGGTGGGGCGGCGTCGCAGTGGCTCGGTTGGCCCGCTCCACCGACCTGACCGGGCGCGGGTCGGCCCCGGTGGCCGCCGGGCCGGGGGCCCTGCCTGCTCACGGCGATCAGAGTTCGCCATCGACCGCGGCATCAATCAGCAGGGGCCGTCCTGATGAGAGGCCGTCGGCCACCGCGGTCGTGACTTCGGGGATGGTCGTCGCCGTCATCGCGGCAACTCCGAAGGCTCGGGACAATCCGACCAGATCGATCTCGGGATCGACGAGGTCCATGGCCAGGTACTTCCCGCTGGCCGCCGAGTGACCGCCCAGGGCCCGGGTGCGCTGCTTGAGGATGCGATAGGACCGGTTGTTGAGGACCACGGCTATGACGGGCACTCGCTCGTGAGCGGCCGTCCAGAGCGCCTGGATGGTATAGAGGGACCCGCCGTCGCCGACCAGAGCAACGACCGGCCGTTGGGGTAAGCCCAGCTTGATGCCGATGGCGGCGGGCAAGGCCCATCCGATCCCGCCGCCACGCATGCCGTAGAAGCTCTGCGGATCGTCGCTGCGGATGAGAAGGCGCACGGCCTCATTGGATGACAGCGCCTCCTCGACGATGACGACATCGCGAGGCAGAGCCTGGCCCAGAGCGTGCAGCAGGGCCATGGGGTGGATGGGGGCCTCGCCGCCCAGGCTTTCGGCCCGGGCGTGGATGGCCTGCCGTCGGGCCGCGACGGCGGGCCTGACATCGTCGAGGGGTTGGCGTCCCGTTTCCTGGCGGACCTCATCGACGGCGACGCACAGCTCGGGAAGGACCGACCGGGGGTCGCCGAGGATGGCGACGGCGGTGGGGAAATTCTTGCCCAGCTGCCAGGGGTCGACGTCGACGTGGATGATCGGCAGACCAGGCGGCACCGGCGCCGGCCCACCGCCGAGGGACAGTGTGAACAGATCGGCCCCAATCGATATCAGCAGGTCGTGTTCGGCGAGCACGGTCCGGATGGCCCCGCCCAGGCGGGCGACGGTTCCGGCAAACAGCGGGTGCGACGTGGGGAAGGAGGCCGAGTTGGCCAGGTCTTCGGCGTAAACGGGCGCGGCGAGGAGTTCCGCGAAACGGATGATCTCGGCATGCGCCTGCCCGCGGGCCACCGCGTCGCCGGCGAAAATGACGGGCGCGCGGGCCGTGCCGACCAGGCGAGCGGCCTGCTGCAGTGTTGCCGGGTCGGGGCGGCCCCCGGCGGCGATTCGAGTCGGGGCTCCCAGATCCAGCTCCGCGGCGTCGGTCAGGACGTCGGACGGGATGGAAAGAAACACCGGGCCGGTCGGCGGCGCCAGCGCGGTTGTGGCCGCCCGGTGCACGGCGCGCGGCAGGTCGGCCAGTCGACGAACCTCGTAGGACCACTTGACGAGCGGTCGGGCCATGGTCGCCAGGTCCTCGGCGAGGATCGGCTCGGACAGGAGCACCGACTGGTCTTGCTGACCAGCCGTGACCAGGATCGGCGAGCCCGCCTTCTTGGCGTTGAACAACATGCCGAGGGCGTTGCCGAGTCCCGGCGCGGCGTGCAGGTTGACCGCCGCCAGTCGACCCGTCGCCTGCGTGTACCCGTCCGCGACGGCGAGAACGATCGACTCCTGCAGACCGAGGACATAGCGAATTCGGCTGTCGCTGCCAAGGGTGTCCATAAGTGGGAGCTCGGTCGTCCCGGGATTCCCGACCATGAGGTCGACTCCCTCCTGAACCAGCAACTCGACCAGTGCGGCGTTGCCCTGGATGACCATGTCTATCCTCCTGTCCGGGGAGCGGGTTTGGATCGGGGAGGCCTACCCGTTTTGGGTGCGCCGACCTCGCCGGTGGGTGCCGTCATGGTGCGTGTCGGTCTTGGTGCAGGATGCTACTGGCGGCGACCGTCTTCGCTGGCCGGGCGTTGATGGCTATGGGGAGGGCGAGGGCCGTTCCTGCTTCGGCCGCTCCAACGGACCCGGCTCGGACCGGATCCGGAAGCCCGGCTCGATGTAAATGGGGTACAGGGTCTCGCTGCAGTACGGCCCTGACGACCCGGCGACCGACGCCTTCTGTTACGTTGCGGGATTCTCCAAGCACGCCGGAATTAAAGAGTCGCCGCCGAAGACGGGAGTGCGTTTGTCACGCCAGGCGTTACCGAACTCCCTCATCGTCAACAGAACCCAGCCGGTATTTAACCGCTTACGGCGCGGGCCCGCGAAACGTCGGGTGCGTTTGGTGGGTCAGGCCTGGTTCTGGCCATACCTCAGAGGGATATCGGCGGGTAATAGTTCTCGGCGCCGATGGCCCGGATGTCAGACAGCCAGTCGCTGTCGTAAAGGTCAGTGGGTCCCTGGAGCGGGTCGGCAAAAGACCACGCCTGTCGCTTGTAGGTCCAGTTGTCGGGGTGGAGCCGGTGGGCTTCACGGAACCAGCGGACGGCGCCATCGTGGTCACCCTCGCGCCACCGGTGCTGGCCCAGCTCGAAGGCGGCGGCGGCCTGGCCGTGCTCAGGTGGCCGGGGCTGGGATCGGGCGATCACCTCGTCCGGCGACAGGGCATACGGACTCTGCGCCCCTTTCTCGACCCAGTCCCGCAGCGCCGCCACGTAGCGGGCCGGATCCGAGGGAATCCGCCGCGCCTCGGCGAGCATGTCTTTGAGGCGTTGCGGGGTGTCCTCGGGGATGTCGGTGTAGCGGGCGGCGTTCGGCTCCCGGGGCGGCCAGGCCGGCTCAGCCGGCCGCACGAGCACGCCGTCCTCGTCGATCCAGACGCCGTTGGGGACATTGATGAAACCGAACAGCTCGTCGGTGATGTGGGCCTGGTCGATCAGAGAGGGGTGCTCAGGGCGGGCCGCTTCGATCGACGGACGAGCCGCCTCGGCCCCACCGGTGTCGAGGGCGACGGTCACGATCTCCAGGCCGTCGGGATACAGCTCGGTCCGCAGGGCCTGCCACACGGGCAGGTCGAGACGGCAGCCTCACCAGGAGGCCCAGGCGACGAGCAGCACCTTGCGCCCCCGTAGCGAGGACAATCGGAACGGGTTGCCGTCGAGGTCGGGGAGCTCCAGATCCGGGGCGACCGCAGTGGTAAGGGCCCGACCACCGGATTCCGGTCCGAGCGCCCACAGACCGGTCTCCTCATCGTGGAGGAGCGGCATCCCGAGCCGCTCGGAGAGCACCCGGATATCGAGGGGCCCGGTCACGCCGCCGGGTACCGGGACGCAGCGGTCACCCTTGCAGAGGCCCTCCGGCTTGGCCTCCCAGCCGGTGCGGGCCTGGAGTTCAGCCGGATCGACCGAGAGCTCGTCAAGGAGCATTCCTCTGACGCTAGCAGGGGAGCCGTGGGGCTACGCGGCAAGCGGTTAGTTGGGTGCGCGGGCCGACCACCGGTTCACCCGATGAGGAACTGCCGCAAGGCGTCCCTGCGTGCGGTCAGCAGATCCTGTTCAGCCGGGGAAAGGGCGTCCGCGAGTCGGACTTCGATGGCGTGGGTCTCCCGGGCCGCTCGCCAGTGACCGAGTAGCTGTCCGTCGCGGAGAATCACATGAATGAAGCCGTTGACCCGATCGAGTGGATCAAACGACACCCGCGGAGTCTTGAGAATGTCGCGGCTCTGCTGGTAGGAGACGACCGCCTCGTCGTAACACTGGACGAAGTCGATGGCCGGCCCGGCCCCTCGTTCCGTCTGGCCGGCGTAGGCGTAGGCGTAGCGCCGGCCGGCCCGGTTGTCGAACTGGAGGTGATCCGAGGCCAGGTCCAGGCCGCGTCGGGCGTCAGCCATCGGCAGGCCGGCCCACCAGGCGAAATCGTGGACCGTCGCCGGCCCTCTGGTGGTGAAGTAACGACGGCTCAGGAGTTCGAGGGCCTCGTCACCCTCCGGGCCGTCTCCTCGGGCCCGTCCATCGAAGGCGACATAGGTGTGTTCCCGGCCCCGCATCGGACCACTGCAGATGGCCATATGGAGCTCCGCGTGCATCACCCGCGCCGCCAGCTCGGGGGCCGGCAGCGACGTGCTGCGGCGGCTGATCCGGGCCCCTAGCTCCGACCGGGTGCACGGACCCTCCTCTACTGCGGCCGAGATGGCATCGGTCGACGCCTTCAGCCTGCGGGCATCGAGCCCGAACTGGGCCCAATAGCGGGTGTGCCTGGCTGCCACCCGTGGACCGCTGAAGCGCACCAGCCACCGCAGGTCGGCCGCCCCCACGTAATGCCAGGTGGGTCGCAGCACATGCGTTCTGATGAGCTCGCCTCGGTCGAAGGCGTCGTCGATGTCGGTCGCACCCACCGGGCCGTCCATTCGCTGGGCCACCGACCAGCGGGCCACCGAGTGCTGCTGGGATTGGACGGCGAGCAGGCGTCCCACCACATCGCCGGGCGTTGCTGACCGGATCGCCCACAAGCCCAAAGCCCGCATCCGGTGGGCGGCCAGATCGCGGTTGGTAGAAAACGGCGACGGGTTGAGGATGGGCGGGGTCACGTCATAGCCAGCTGTCCGCCGAGAGTGCCGCGCTCGGAATGGCTCCGCTTCTCGTGGCGGTCCGCCGAGCAGTCGCACATCTCGGCAAAGGGCCTGAATTCTGGTGGCATCAGCGGCTCCAGGGATGGTTGTCCCCGCCCCCGGGTGCCAGCGTGATTCCGGTCTGGTAGGCCAGCACGACGGCCTGGACCCGGTCGCGGAGACCGAGCTTCTGGAGGATGTGAGTGACATGGGTCTTCACGGTTGTTTCGCTGATGTAGAGCTGTTCACCGATCTCGGCGTTGGACAGGCCGCCGGCGATAAGCCGCAGGATTTCCTGCTCTCGTTCGGTGAGATCGTTGAGCTCTTTCGGGGGTGCCGGGTGCGGGATGCGTACGAATTGCTTGATGACCCGTTTGGTGATGGCAGGCGAGAGCAGAGCGTTTCCCTCGGCCACGGTGCGCACCGCGGCGATGAGCTGTTCGGGAGGGTCGTCCTTGAGCACGAAACCGCTGGCCCCGGCGCGGAGTGCTTCGTAGACGTATTCGTCGAGCCCGAAGGTGGTCAGAATGAGGATCCGGGCCTTGTCGTTGGCGCCGATGATGCGACGGGTCGCCTCCAGGCCGTCAAGCTGAGGCATACGAATGTCCATCAGGACGACGGTCGGGTCGAAGCGGGCCGCTTTGGCGACCGCCTCGAGCCCGTCTTTGGCCTCGGCCACCACTTCGATGTCGTCTTCGCCGGAGAGCAGCATGCGAAAGCCGGCCCTCACCATGGATTGGTCGTCGGCGATCAGGACCCGCGTCTTCATGACGGATAGTCCGCCATCGGCAGCTGGGCGCGCAGGGTGAAGCCGTCATTCGACGTGCAGGTCAGCATCTCGCCGTCGTAGACCTTGACGCGCTCGCGGAGGCCGATGAGCCCGTGACCCTGGCCGTCCCCGGGGACCGCGCCGCGCCCGTTGTCGCACACCTGGATCTCGAGCTGGTCCGCCGCGTAATGAAGGGTGACGTCGGCCTGGGTCGCATGCGAGTGCTTGAGGGCGTTGGTGAGGCCTTCCTGAACGATGCGGTAGGCGGAGATGTCAATGCCGGCGGGCAGTGGCACGGGGATGCCCTGGACATGGACGTGTACGGGAAGTCCGGCTCGGCCGACATCCCGGACCAATGCATCGAGGCGGTCGAGACCGGGCTGCGGACCGAGCTCCGCCGGCTCTCCCGCTTCACGCATGGCGTCGAGCAGGTGGCGCATTTCGGCCAGCGCGCCGCGGCCGGCCTGCTCCACTCCTTTCAGGGCGTCGCGGGACTCTGTCATGCCGTCGGGGAGCTTGTGGCGGACCGCGCCCGCCTGGAGCACCATGACGCTGACGGCGTGGGCGACGATGTCGTGCAGCTCGCGGGCGATGCGGGCGCGTTCCTCGGCGACGGCGACGCGTGTGGCGGTATCGCGCTCTTGCTCGGCATGGCTGGCCCGGACCTCGGCCGCCTGGGCCTGGGTGGTGCGTTCCCTGGCGACCACGCCGCCGAGCCAGCAGATGCCGAACAAGATCGGGGTGAACAGCAGCTGGCTGGCCGGGCGCCCGGGGACGTTGAAGGTGACGATGGCCGCGCCGACCACGACCACGGCCAGCCCAACCCGGGCCTGGCGGGCGTCGGGCAGGTAGCCGAGCAGGAAGGCGACCACCATGCCGAGGACGAACACGCTGGTCAGGAACGGAATCAGCCGCCCGTCGAAGAACGTAACCGCGACGGCCAGCAGCCAATAGCCGATCAGGGCGGCAAACGGAAAGCGACGGCGGGCGAACAACGGGGACACCATGACGGCCACCGCCGGCAGCGCAAACCAGAGCACGCTGCCCGGTGCGTCCGGGGCGCCGCGCCTGAACCCCACTTCGACCATGCCTTCGATGGCCAGCAGGGCGATGGGCACTTCTAACCAGTACTTGCGCCCGAGGTCGGTGATCCGGCCCATGATGGGAAACGTACTCGGACCGTTCGCTGGTCGCCTCCTACCTGAGTCGGACTCGAAATCATCGCCGAGTCGGAATCGCAATGCGGCCTTCCGACGATGACGGGTCGGGTCATGCGAACTTACGTTCGGGGCATGACCGACCAAGCGATCAAAGATGGCAGGGCACGGGGCCAGCGGGCCGCCTTCGCTCCGGCGGTGGCCCTTCGGGACGTGGGCAAAGTCTACGGACACGGCGAACACTCGGTCGTCGCCCTCAACGGGATCAACGTGGCTTTGGCGGCCGGATCTTTCACCGCGATCATGGGTCCTTCGGGCTCGGGCAAGAGCACGTTCCTCAACGTGGCCGCGGGTCTCGATCGGCCCACCGCCGGCACGGTCACCCTCGGCGAGACCGACCTGGGCCAGCTCAGCGAGCGGCGGTTGACCATGCTGCGGCGAGCCCGGATCGGATTCGTGTTCCAGGCCTTCAACCTCCTGCCCTCCCTCACCGTCGCCCAAAACATCGCCCTGCCGTTGCGCCTCGACGGTCAGCGAGCCCGCCGCGCCGCGGTGCGCCAGGCGGCCACCCGGGTCGGCCTCCAGGACCGACTCGGCCACCGGCCCTCCCAACTCTCGGGCGGTCAGCAGCAAAGAGTGGCCATCGCCCGGGCCCTTGTCACCCGCCCGGACGTGGTATTCGCTGATGAGCCGACCGGAGCCCTGGACACCCGCACGGGCCTGGCCGTGCTCGCCCTGTTACGTCAGGTTGTCGACGCCGATGGCCGGACCGTCGTCATGGTCACCCACGATCCGGTGGCAGCCGCCCACGCCGACCGCGTCACGCTGCTCGCTGACGGTCGGTTGGCGGGGATGCTCGAAGCTCCGAGCGCCGACCGGGTCGCCGAGCAGCTGGCTCGCCTGGGGGCCTGAGCGATGCTGCGCCTCGCTGTCATTACGGCCCGCGGCCGGCTCGCCACCTTCATCGGCGCCCTCGTCGCCCTGACCGCTTCGTCCGTGCTCACCGTGGCCTGGGGGATGCAACTGGAGTCGATCCTGCGAGCCAACCCGCCCGTTGAACGCTACGCCGCCACCGCGGCGGTGGTGGCCGGTCAGCAGACGGCCGGCGCCGACCATGATGTCGTCCTCGGCGAGCGGGCCCGGGTCAGCTCTGGTCTCATCGATCGGCTCCGGGCCGTCCCCGGTGTGCGAGAAGCCGTTGGCGACCTCTCCGTGCCCGTCCTGCTCGGGGACCGGCCCGCCACGGCCCACGGGTGGAGCAGCGCGGCGCTGACCCCATATCTGCTGAGCGCCGGCCGCGCCCCCGCGGCACCCGACGAGGCCGTCGTGGGGTTTCCCGCCCCCATCGGCACCCCGTTGCGAATGGCCTCCACCCAACCAGCCCGTACCGTCACGGTGGTCGGCGTGGCCCGGCCCCGCCATCCGGTAGGGCAGCAAACCGCCGTCTTCTTGACCGACGCCGAAGCGACCCGTCTGGCCGGCCACCCCGGGCGGGTCGACGCCATCGGCGTGCTGGCCGGTCCTGGATTCGATGGGTCCCATCTGCGTGGGGTGGCAGCCGGTGCGCCGGTGTTCACCGGGGCTGCCAGGGGGCGGGCCGAATATCCGGAATTGCAGCGGACGCGTTCCACCTTGATCCCGGTCACGGCCGCCTTCGGGGGTCTGGCCATGTTCATCGCCATGTTCGTGGTGGCCAGCACCATGGGTCTCTCCATCCAGCAGCGCGAACGGGAGATCGCCTTGCTGCGGGCGGTGGCCGCTACGCCCGGCCAGGTGCGACGGATGATCGCCTGGGAAGCCGCCGTCGTGGGCCTCGTGGGCTCGGCGGCCGGCCTCTGGCCGGGCATTCTGGTCGGACGGGCCCTGAGCCACGCCCTGCTGCGCCATGGCATCGCCCCGCCGAACTCTCCGGTCAGTCATGGCTGGCTGCCCGCCGCCGCCGCGGTGGTGGGCGGCGTCGTGGTCGCCTTGCTGGGCGTCCTGTCGGCCGGCCGGCGCGCCGCCCGGGTGTCGCCCACGCTGGTCCTCGGCGACGCCGCCGTCGAGCCCCGGTTCCTCGGCCCGGGACGGATCGTCGGAGGCTTACTGGCCCTCGCAGCCGCCACACCCCTGTTCCTGGTCTCGGCTCTCACCGACACCCCGAAAACGGCGGCGGCCACGTCGGAATTGTCGGCCATCTGTTTGGTGCTGGCGGCGGGGTTCTTCGGCCCCATGGTCGCCCGGGGCGCGGCTGAACTGGTCCGATGGCCGATGGCGACGGTCTCGCCCGTGGGGGGTTTCCTGGCCGCCGCCCACCTGCGCACCGCGAGCCGGCGCTTTTCATCGGCCACCACTCCCATCGTGCTCAGTGTGGCCATCTGCTGCACCCTGCTGTTCTCCACCACCACCATCGATCACGTGGTCGCCCAGCAACGGGGCGCGGCGCTCCACGCCGACCTGGCCCTTACCAGCCGCGGCCCGGGGTTGCCCGCGGCGGCGCTGGCCGAGGTGCGAGCCACGCCCGGGGTGCGCACCGCTCTGGCTCTCACCCCCACGACCCTCGGCCCGAGTCTGGGTGAATCCGACGACCTCATCCCGGCCCTGATCCTCGATGAAGGGGGGGAGGGAAGGTCGGGCGGCGGGCTCGACGTCGGCCTGAGCGCCGGATCCCTCGCCGCCCTGCACGGTAACGCCATCGCCCTGGGACAGCAGCGGGCCCGCGCCGCCCACGCCCAGGTGGGCGACCGGGTGGTGGTGATGCTCGGCGACGGAACCCGGGCCCACGCCACCGTGGTAGCCATCTACCGACGCGACCTGGGCTTCGGCGATGCCCTGCTGGCCCCGGAGCTGGCCGCCGGCCACCAGACCCGCCCCCTCCTCGGAACCATCCTGGTCCAGGCCGCCCAGCCCGGCGTGGTCGCCACCCGGCTGCAGGCGATGAGCGACCGGTATCCCGGGCTGCAGGTCAGCGACCGGTCGTCGATCTCCACCGCCGCCGACGCCGACCGGGAGCTGAACCACTGGCTGGGCCCGCTGTTCGTGGCCATGATCTTTGCCTTCACGGCCATTGCGGTGATCAACACCCTGATCAAGACTGGATCCCTACGACCTTCATAAGGTTTAGGACTGTGTTACCCTGCAGGACGGCTTGCTACACCGTGCTACACCAGAAAGGGCTGACATGCCAGACGAGGGCCGGCGAGGGTCCGTGTACCACGACAAGACCCCGGACTGTGGTGCGGGCGGTCCGGTGACCGGGTCTGACGGGCGCGGCCGCAAGGTCGTGCGGTCGAGTCGACCGCAGATGCTGGGAAGCTGCGAGCCGTCCAGGGCACCGTCGACGCCGGCGGGTCGTCACGCCTGCGGGCACCCGCCGATGGTGCGCCTTCTGGCTCGACGAGGTCCTGCCCGGCAGCGTCAGCGCCCAGACCCTCGTCGACTACCGCGTGCGGCTTGCTAACGGCCTGCCCCTCACGTCGGGGCGTCCCGCTCGCCCGCTCGCCCCCGAGGACGTCCAGCGGGGCATGCGGGCCCTCGAGCCCGAGGGTGGCGGCCTCGCACCCGGGCCGACTACCGCACCGCGCTCGTGCAGGCTCTGAGCCAGGCCGTCCGGTGGGGCAAGGTGCCGCGCAACGCCGCGCCCTCGTCAAAGCGCCCTCCACGGCCGGCTATCGCCTCGACGACGCCCTCGACGCCGAGAGGCGACACCAGGTGCTCGACGCGCCGCCGGTGACCGCCTGGAGGCTCTGGCGGTGCTCGTGTCTGACCACCGGGGTGCGCCAGGGCGAGGCGCTGCGGCTGCGCTGGGCCGACATCGACCTCGATCGCCGGACCGCCCGGGTCGTCAAAGCCAAGACGGCCGCCGGGGTCCGCACCATCGCCCTCCCTCCCATGGCGGTCGCCGCCCTGCGCCGGCATCGCAGCCGCCCAGCGGCAGGAGCAGGTAGGCCGCTCCCGTCTGGATCGATCCGGGCCTGGTGTTCACCGCCGACGGTCGGCGCTCCGATGCCCCGGCGCAGCACCTCCGCTGGTGGCACCAGCTCACCGAGCGGGCCGGGGTCGGCCGTCGCCGCTTCCACGCCGCGCGGCACACCGCGGCCACGCTGATGCTCAATAACGGCGTCCGCTCGAGGTCGTCAGTCAGCCACCCTCGGTCACGCCGGCCTCGCCATCACCGCCGACGTGTACGCCAAGGTCCGCGCGGAGCTGCAGCGCAGCGCGCGACGGCCATGGAGAACGTGCTCGGCGGCGCTCGATGAGCGTTCGTCGTGCGTGTCGCGGTCCCCCGGGCCGGCCGGTCGGTCCGGGGCGTCTCGGCGGTCGCCGGGCGGCGCGCCCCCGGGCCCGGCCACCCCCACGGGGGTGCGTCGCCGTCCTCGCCCCGCCTGTCCCTGTTCCGGTCGGGTTCGCCCTCCTCGGGTGCCCCGCCTGGCCGGCCCTCGCCCGGCGCCTCACGGCCTCGCGCGGCCCCCGGCCGCCGGGTGCGGCCGGGGCGGCCCGCCGCCGCCCGCGGCGGCCCCGCGCGGCCGCCCCCTCGGCCCCCCGGCCGTCCCTCCCGCCGCGGGCGCCTCGGTCGCGCGGGGCGCGCCCCCCCGCGCCGCCCGTCCCGGCCGCTCGCCCCCCGCGCGTCGCCCTCCCCGCGGCCGCCCGCCCCTCGCCGTCGCCCCCCGCGCGCGGCGCGGCGCGCCGCGCCGCGCGCCCTCCGGCGCGGCCCCGCCCCGCCCCTCGCCGGCCGCCGCGCGCCGCCCCCCCCGGCGCCGCCCGGTCGGGCGGCCGCCGACCGGGCTGGCGGACCGCCACCGGGGAGATCGAGCCTCCTCACACGCGGGCGGCGGCCGCGCTAGCGGGTTCACCCGGTCGCCTGGATGAAGTCGTCGATGGAGTCGGCCCACGGCGGATTGTGACCGTGCCGGCGGTAGAGCGCGACCCGGGCGGCCTCGGCGTGCCCGGACTCGGTCATGTCGGCCATGAGCTCGTTGAACACGTCATAGGCGCCGACCGGGGTGGGCTCGACCAGACGGGCCAACGCCAGCAGCACGCCCAGGTGGGCGGTCGTCAACTTGGCCAGGGCGTACTCCTTGGCCCCCGAACCGCCGGCCTCGTCCACCTGCCGGGCGGTCACCAGGGACAGGGCGCCCACCACGGTGGAGATCTCGTCGAGCCGGTCGGTCCTGGTGAGGGCGTCCAGCATGCGCCGGGCGGCCAGCTCCGTGGGCCGTCTCGGCCTAGTCACCGTTTTTCCTGAAGACCTGACATCACCGCACGCCATATTGATCCCTGCGGTAACCCGCCGTCGTGCTCGGCCCCGATCAGCCCGCCTCCGGGCGGACCGCCGTCAACGGGCCCGATCGACCCGAATCCGTTTCCTCAGGCGCCAAGGGAAGCAAAACCGGTGTGATCGGGGTGGCGGGGCATCGCCCCCAAAAAACCGGGGTGGGGTTGGTGGCTGCCGTCAAGGGGCGCCACCCCCGTCACGTGTGTCGCATCGGGGTGAGAGCGACGATCGATCGTTCGGTGCTACTTCTGTTGGTGTCGGGAGGCGGCTTCGAGGGCGGCGACTCGGGCGGCGGATTCGTCGAGGATCTTGTCGAGCGGGTCGTGTCGGTGGTGTCGTCAGCCGGGTAGCCCGGCGTCACCTGGACGGCGTGAGCGTCGATCGGCATGGTGTCGTGGCTCCTTGTCTCGTGCCGTTGCTTGCAGTCAGCGGGCGTGTTGGCGTCGCATGCGGCCAGCCTCGGTTAGTAGCAGGCTTCGACGCCGGTGTCGTCGAACAGCGGCGCCGGCGTGACCGACACTTCTCTGATGGTCGGGTAGCGCATGACGAGTAGGTCGGTGCGGCCCTCGGACGGCGCCCACTCGTCGGGGTCGAGGATGCCGGCCCACTCGTGGTAGGCGGCGGTGGTTCCGACACTGACCCGACCGCCCGTTCGGTCATGAGGTCGGCTGCTGCTTTGGCTATCGGTGTGGGGTTGAGTTCGAACATGGCCCTGATGGTGCCGTCGTCTTCGGCCCACACGGCCCGGGACAGGCCGAGCGGCCTGTCGGTGAGGTGCCGCCAGTACAGGTCGATGGGCGCGTCGGCGAGCTCGTCGAGGTCGAAGTCCTGGAGCGACAGCCAGTGGGTTCGCCGGTCGCACCACTGGCCGGCGCTGCCGATGCGGGCGGTCAGGTTGCGCCGCCACGGCAGCCATCTCGCCGGGGCGGCGCGTTGCGGGTGGCGATGCCGGCGTCGGCGTCGTGTTGGCTGGCGTTGATGACGTCGCTGATCCGCCGGGATGCCAGCGTGGCGATGCACTGCCGCATGATGGTTCCGCCCGGGGTGTCGTCAACGACCTGCCGGAGGGCGGGAACGCTGATGCCGGCGGCTTCCAACATGCTGACCCGCTGCCACAGCTCGAAGCGGTCGTCGTCGTCGAACCAGTGCAGGTAACGCCGAATGGTCTCCTCGTCCTCTATCGACAAGGTCGAGCGGGGCGCCTGGACCAGGCCGGCAGGCACGGTTAGCGCCCGACCCTGTCCATCCAGGCTTCGACCGCCGGCCGCCGGTCGCCGCCGCCAGGGAGCGGTTTCGCCCGGGCCCGGTCAGCCCGAATGTCGGCCTCATGCTGAAGGCAATCGTCGCAAGCGGCCTGGTTCATGGCGTCTGGCCGCACACCGGGCACGACCACATCGAGTTGAGACTGGCGCTGAACTCCCGGTTCTTCGCGGCCTGGAGAGCTTCGGTTCGGCTTCGGCGGCCAGCTCGGCGGCGGCCAGTCGGTCACCTGGTCGTAGTGGAGCGAGGGCTGGCGGGCCCAGACCTGTTGTCTCCGGTCGAGGAGTTCACGGGTGGGGTTATCGGCGACGGTCATGGGTGGGCTCCGTTCGTGGCTCTGGTGATGACGTACGTCTCCTCGGCGAATGCGACCTCGCACGCGACCAGGCGGGCGCCCGCTTGCATCAAGGCGTGGTAGAGCGGGCCGAGCCGGTCCGGCGTGAAGTTTCCAATGCCATTGGACACTTCGGGCGGATGAGCGTCGTTCGCTTCTGCGGCGCCTGTGAGGGCCCGTGCGCCGTTCGATGCGGCCTCTGGCACAGGTGTCGTCCGCTTCGGCTTCGTCGCCACTCGGGCGCTCACCGATATCGCTCGACCCGTTGTGGCGGCCCGGCGGCGCCGGCGGTGAAGCTCGAAGCATCGCCGGCGCACGTTTTCGCTCGGCGCTGGACGCGGTCCGGGTCGAGCAGCCGGGAGCACACGACACACGCCGGGCCATCGGCGACGGCGACAGCGGGGCTGTCGTGGCCGTTTCCGTTGGTCCCGGCGATGACGTCCTCGCCGTACCCCCGTAGTCGCAGCGCCTCGCTCCTGGTCTGCGTCATGGAATCTCGGACTTCGCTGACTGGATCACTGGGCCCCTATCGTCTCACGCCCCGGGGGCGGCGGACGGGTCCGCGTAGGTGACAAGCACGGCGGGTGTCAGTCCGGCGTCGTCGCGGCGGGCGAGTTCCGCGCCGACCTGCTGGCGGAGGTGGGCTTTGCAGCAGGGGGTGTCGTTGACGAGGTACTCGGGTTGGCGTCCGCACGGCCCCCGGTCGGCCCGGCCCAGCCGACGCAGCCACGCCCCTGGTCTTCGACGGTCGGCGCGAAATCGTCGGGGGTGCAGCCGATGGCTTCGGCGAGCGTGAAGGGTGGGTAGTAGAGGGCGTTGTGTTCGGCGAGGCGTTGAAGTTCCCGCCGGCGGGAAGCTTCGGCGCTGACGCATCTTGCGCACACTCGCCGGCCGTCGATTTTGCTGTACTGCCCCGGGTGGACCTCGCGGCCGCAGCGGTCGCAGCTCCACCGTCTCTGGCCGTAGTCGTAGCTGGCGGCCGGGACAGGCTCGATGGTGGTCACGGTTCCTCCTGGTTGTGGTGGGGCGGGTGGAGTTGGAGACCTGGCAGGTCACGGGACGACCACGACGGAGAGTGGCCTTCGGCTTCGGCGACGCGTAACGGTTCGGCGAGCGGTTCGCCGTCGGCGGGCTGGCGACGGTCACAACCAAGAACCGGATCGGGTCGTGCGGGTTCGCCCGGTTCCAGTTGTGGAGCGTGAGCGTTTGGCCGAGGACTTTCCAGATGTTGTCGGAGCGGAGCAGGCCGCCCCGGTGGTCGGGTTCGCCTCCTTTGCATTCGATGCCGACCCGGTTGCGGTTGAGGTCCACGGCGAGAGTCGAGCTGGATTCCGGAGGAATGGCGGACTTTGCGGCCGAGGATTTCCCGCCGCGGCCGGCGACCCATTTGACGACGCGTTCTTCGTATTCGCCGCCGAGACGAGAGGCGCGGCCTGGAAGTGCTCCTCGGTCACGGCTTGTCCAGCACGATGACCAGCTCGGCGCGAACCCGGCTGGTGTGGTTAGCGCCGAGCGCCAGCCCCGTCGGTCGGTATCGGGCGGACGGCGGCTACGTGCAGTCCCCGGGCGGTGAGCGTCTGGATGTGCCATGCGGCCACGTCCTGCCATCGTTCTTTGCGGATGTGGTCTTTGATGTTGAGAACGAAACGGCCGCCGGACGCAGCACCCGGACCGCCTCCGTCCAGGCCTGCTCGTGGAACTCCCGGTACTCGGGCCCCCATTGCATGGCCCCGGAGTTGTCGGGTGCAGCTCCTCGCCGTAGTCGAAGCGGTACGACCTTCTGCCCTCCGGGTCGGAGGCGTCGTAGTCGTCGGCGAACCTGTTCCCGTAGGTGGGCGACGTTGCGATCGCATCGAAGTGGGCTGCAGCCAGTCGAGGGCGAGAGCGTTGCCCAACTGGGTCCCCTCGTGCATGGCCGCCCAGGCCGGCTGGATTTCGACACCGAACGTTTCGAACCCGGCGCCGCGGAGCTCGTGGATTCGCCCGGTGCCGGCGAACGGGTCGAGGACGGTTCGGTAACCGTCAAGCAGTCGGCGATCGCCGCGATGATGGCGTCGGAGTAGACGGCCGGGTGGGGCCGGCCGCCCCGGGCCGGCTTGTGCAACACCACCGGCTCGCGTCTCCGGCGGACCGCGTTGGCAACCTGCTCGGCGCTCGGCTGGCCGCCGGCCTCTGTCACAGCGTTGCCCCAGGCGGCTCTCATCGCCTCCGGGTCGTCGCGTAACGGGGTGAGCGGTCGGACTTGGCCTTCCGAGGTCGGAGCGATGGCAGGCGGCTCGCTCTGTACATCTGTACAGAGCGCCTCGATTACTTGGGCGGCGGCGATCTGCTTGTAGGCCCAGTTGCCGCTCTTGTGCCAACGGCCCGCGCAGTAGTCCTCGAAAGTGGCATACCCGGCGGCCAGGTACTTGCGACCGTCGCGCTCGCATCTGTTCGAGGCACCAGCCGATCCCTCGAGAGATGATGCTCGATGGCCTTCTCGTGCTCCATGAGATCAAGCAAGGCCGGGGACAGATGCTCGTCGCTTGTCAGCGGCGTTTCCCTTCACTGTCGAATCTGCTTGGCGCTCGATCCGCTCTATCACCGCCTCCCGGGTCGCTCTGCCCTCGGGGGCCAGCTCGCCGATCACCTCCTCAACGGTGCCGACGTTGGCGGCCATCCGGCGGAAGGCGTGGCGCTGCTGACCGGAGAACCCGAAAGCGGTCAACGGTCGGGCCGGGCCGCCCCTGACCGGCGGCCCGATCCAGCTCGCCGATACGGACCTCGGCCCGCCGGGCGATGACCTGGGCGGCGCCGACCGCCTCAGTCGAAAGTTGGACCACACGGGCGTAACGCTCGAGCGCATCCGCTTGGCCGCGGATCTCGTTGACCTCGTCAACCCGGGTCGCCCGGACCAACATGTTCGTGGCCGGCTCGACGAGAGCCAGCAGACGGCTCGACGGGTCGGGCTCGACGGCGAGAGCATCGGGTGTCGGCAGCAGCGCAAGACTCTGGTCGCTCATTCGGTTCCCCCCTCGGATCCGCGCCCCAGGCTTGGCCTTCTTCGCCTTCATGTCGTCGAGCTGGTCTCGCATGTGGGCGAACCAGAACTTGGCGACCTCGGGGCTGGAGACCGTCAGGGGGTCTCGGTACCGGGACGGGAACGGGATGATCTCCGCTTCAGTGGGACCAAGGGTCTTGGTCCAACGCTGGGGCTCGGGCATGCTCATGCGGGCGCCTTTCATGTCTCTGGGTCGTCGTGGTCGCCGAGTCGGCGTCAGGGCTTCGGACGTCCGGGTGCGGTAGCGGTCCTGCCATGCGGCGATGTCGGGGACCTGCGACGGCGGGACCCCGGAGCCGATGGCTTCGCGTTCGGGGATGTCGGGGAGGACACGGCCGGGCGCGGGCAGCGGGCCACACGTTCGGGGGCTGTGTCTACGCGCACCCAGCCCGCGCCCTCGCACACGCAGGTCTCCGGGTGGCCGAGCCTCGGGGCGACCGCACGGAGCTGCTCGAGGTACTCGGCGATCGACGGCTGGAACTTCAACGTCCGGTAGCAGCGTTGGGCGGCGGCCATGCCGGCGTCGTAGGGCCAGCCGGCCAGCTCGGCGACCCACAGGGCCACTGTCAGTTTCTGCCACTCCTTCGGCCAGGCGGCCTGGAGGACGGCGACCACGGCCAGGCGTCGCGGCGGTTCACTCCTCGTCGCCGATCTCGTCGTAGAGCTCGCGGATGGCGTCGAACCCTTTCGCCTCGGAGCGGCGGCCCTGGGGCGGGTCGTCGAGGTAGCGGGCCTGGTTGAGGAACGTGGCCGGATGCGGGATGTACTGGTCGTCGGTGCGGTCGGCGGCCCAGAAGTCGCACCAGCGTGCTAGGCCGTCGGCGATGCGTCGGGGCCGTCGGTTTTCAGGGCCTTGGTGAACGCCTTCGCTGCGACGCCTCGGGCTGCGTGCCACGGGTAGGCGGACCAGAAGGCCCTGAACCCCTCGTCGCCGTCGCTGAGAGGTATATGTACCTCTGGGAGCACCTCGGGGGTGACGTGTTCGAGCGATTTCGAGGGCGCCGCGCGCGTTTGTTTCTGCTGGTTTGTTCAGTGGTTTGTTCACTGGTTTGTTGGGGTGACGGCTGGGTCGCCCTCTCCGGGACACCACGTCGCCCTCTCCGGGACACCACGTCGCCCTCTCGACCGTCGAGAGATGGCGACACCACGTCGCCCTCTCCGATGCCGGGTAGGGGGTCCTGGCCGTCGTCGGAGCCGGGCGCCGGCACCGTGGTGCACGCCGACAACAGCAGGCGGTAGACCGTCGGCCTCGCCGGCTCGTCGCCGATCGCCGATCGACCCAGCCACCGCGCGATGGCCCCACCCTTCTCCAGCTCGGCGAGCCACCGCTGCACGGACCTGCGGTCCTTGCCGACCCGGTCCGCCAGCCGCGGCAGGGTCGGGAAGGCCAGCCCGTCCGCGTCCGCGAACGTGTCGAGCCCGGCGTACACCCTGACCGAGCCGTCGCTGAAGTCGCGCCGGCCGAGGATGGCGGCCGTGAAGAAGGGCCGCTTGTCACTCACTGAAGGGCCCCTCGGCCGGGGGTAGCATCGCCGACGACGGTGGTGACGTCAGCGATGGTGTCGGCCAGCCGGGGGTACTCGGACCCCACGGTCGGCTACGCCGTGCGGTTTTCGGCTTCGGCGACGAGCTTCTTGATGTACTCGTCAACGGCGTAGGACGGGATCAGCCGGCGGTTGCGGAGCTTCACGGAGAACAGTTCGCCGGAGGCCACCATCCGTTTCACGGTCTTGGGGTCACGGACAGGCGGGCGGCTGCGGTGGGGATGTCAACCAGGTGGAGGACGTCACCGTCGTCAACGGGTGGGCGGGGTTTGCGGGCCGGGCTGGCGGCGACGGCCAGCAGCACGGCTGCAGCGACAGCAAAGGCGCGGAACGCCTTGAACATGGGGGGCCTCCTTCTGGCTCGGTGCGGAGCCGGGAAGCGGCGCGGTCAGGCGGCCTGGCGCTCCCGGCGGTAGGCGCGAAGGAGGAAGGCCCGTTCGGCATGACGGCCGGTATCGGTTGTCGATGGGCTCGACGGGCGCAGGCTCGTCGTCGCTGTCGTCGGGCCGCGGCAACGAGACCGGTCGGGCTCCGATAGCAGCCATAGTTCCCGAAGGGAGTACTCACGGACCGTGGAGATCCAGTCGGCCAGAACCCAGAGGCGATCCTGGGTGACGCTGCGCTCTTGGGGGTTGCCGCCCAGCTCGAGGTAGACGGCGGTCAGGTCGCAGTGGAAGCCGAGGCCGCGCCGCTCCCGCCATTTGAGCCACCGCAGCACCCGGCGGGGCGCACGGTAGGGGGCGGGAAACACAGCATTGTAGTTTGCCCGTGGCCGTAGGGTCCCGCAAGGGGCAATCCTGGCCCGATGGCTACACCTGGGGGCGTGGCTACACCCGTGGCTACACTTTCAAAAAAACCCGTACCAGGTAAAGGGCTTTTGGGGGTTGGCCATGCTCTTTGCCTTCACGGCCATTGCGGTGATCAACACCCTGATCATGGTGGCCCTTCGCCGACGCCGCGAGCTGGCGCTCCTGCGGCTGGTCGGCGCCACCCCCCGCCAGGTGCGATCGATGGCACGCTGGGAAGCCGCTCTCATCATCGCCATCGGCCTCGGGGTCGGGCTGGCGATTGCAGCCACCGCGCTGCTCCCTCTGGCCCACGCCCTCAACGGCAGTCTCCACCCCTACGTGCCGGCCGGGCCGCTCGCGGCCATCCTCGGAACGTCCGCCCTGCTGGCCCTGCTGGCTTTGGCTCTCCCGACGCAGCGAGCGCTCAGGTCACGTCCGGTCGAAGCGGTCGGCGGGGGCGACTGATCACGGCCGGAGGAGCAGCGCCTCTTCCGCGGCCTGCGTGGTCTCGGCGACCGAGCGCGACGCTCCTTCGGCGAGTAGCCGACTGGCGCCCGGTCCGACGGCATCGGTGCTTTGCCGGATGAGCGGGCGGTCCAATCGCTCCATGAGCGGCATGTACCGCATGCCGGTGACGGCCTCGATGTGTTCGGCGCCCCCCCACAACCGCAGCGACCGGTGCGGGTAGCCGGCCGCGGCGGACAGTCGGGCGGCGCCACGGATCCCACACGTGAGCATGATCCTCACGCCCGACCGGCGGCAGAAACGCACGAAGCGGAGGGCGTGGGCCGCGGCGACGCTCTGGTCCGCGACCAGTTCGGCGGCCGCACCCACACAGAGCCCACCCCATTCGGCCAGCCATCCGGCGTCGAGACCGTCCAGCTCGGCAAAGGCCTCGAGGCATGACGGGTAGGCCTCGGACGCCCCCGAATTACGTCGATCACACCATCGAAGACGCGCATCAACACCGCCATGTTTCCAAAACCTGCGGTCTGGGCCAGCATGGTGCTGGCCCTGATGGCGTGGGCGACGTCCGGGTCGTCCACCGCGTCCCAGAGGATGGCCGCCAGCGGAATATTGCCGGCCGCGTAGCCCGCAGCGATGGGCAGTCCCAACCCGTCGGCGGCGTTCTGCGACTCGAGCATGAGCCGGTTCCCCAGCGAGCGGTCACCGCCAGCCCGATACCAGTTGAGCGTGGCCAGGGCGAAGGCCCAGTTTGCCCGCACCGCGACTGCGTCCGGATTTCGGTCCCGCAGCACGGTGAGCTTGTCAGCGAAGGCGGCCGCGTCATCGGCGCGACACAGATAGGTCGCTCTGGTCGAGGCCTGCGACAGGGCCGCAGAGAAAACGTCGAGCGGCATCCGGGCTGGATCTGCGGCCTGGAGGGCGGCATTCAACAGGTCCAGCTGCTCGTCCACGAGCCCGAGGTTCTCCCACCACCACCAATAGGACAGCATGAGCTCGACGGCCGCCTCAGGTTCGGAGGTCCGCATGGCGTGCTCGACCACGGCTCGCAGGTTGTCCACCTCGGCGGCCAATCGCTCTCGCCCGGCGGGGTCCGGTATGTCTCCCGGAGGCGGCAGACGAGACCGGAGATGATCGCGGTGGCGGCGGGCGGCGTCGTCCTCCTCCCCGCTGGCCTGGAGCAACTCGGCGGCGAACTGGCGGACCGGTTCGAGCAGCCGGAAACGTCGTTGGCCGCCAGGACTGTCGACCACGGTCACCAGCGATTTGTCCACCAACCCGCCCAGGACGGGGAGAACGTCGGCGCTCGCCGCTGGGGCGACGGCCGCCGCAGCCTCCAGGATGAAGCTGCTGCGAAAGACGGAAAGCCGGCGGAACAGCGCTTGTTCGCTTTCGCCGAGCACGTCATACGACCAGGCCAGGGCGGCCCGCATGGTGTGATGGCGTTCCACCCCGCCAGACCGGCGGAGAGGTAGAGCGAGCATCTCGTCCAGCCGCACCGCGATCTGCGCCGCGGTGAGCAGCCGGGCCCGGGCCGCCGCCAGCTCGATCGCCAGCGGCAACCCCTCCAGGCGGCGACAGACCTCAGCCACCGCCTCGGCCGTGGGCGGGTCGAGCCAGAAGCCCGGATGAACGGCCCGGGCCCGCTCGACGAACAAGGCCCCCGCCCCCGAGGCCTTGACCCCGGCGGCATCGTCGCGGGCCGGCAAGTCCAGCGAGCCCACCTCGATCAGGCGCTCTCCGACCACGCCCAGGGACTGGCGGCTGGTCGCCACCACGACCAGGCGGGCGCAGAGCCCCAAGAGGCCGGCCACCAGATCGGCGGCCGCTTTCACCACATGCTCACAGTTGTCGAGCACCAGCAGCACCCGTTGGGCGCCGATGGCCGCCCCCAGCCGGTCGCAAACCAGCGCCGGACCGCCCGCGTCGGCCAGCGGATCGTGATGACCCATGGCCTGGGCTGCCGTCGCGGCGACCTGGGCCGGGTCGCGCAGCACCGCCAGCTCGGCCAGCCACACCCCTTCGGGGAACTCGTCCAGCAGCCGCCGGCCCGCCTCGATGGCCAGCCGGGTCTTGCCCGCCCCACCCGGTCCTACCAGGGTCACCAACCGGGCCTCGCTCACCCGGATGGCCAGGGCGTCGATCTCGGCCTGGCGGCCCACGAACGAAGTCAGCGGAGCCGGCAGATTGTGGACCCGGCCCCGCTCGCCCCGAAGGGGCGGGAACTCCCGCCGCAGCCCCGCCTTGACCAGCTGGTGGAGCCGCTCGGGCCGGGCCAGACCCCGCAACTGATACTCGCCCAGGTCCAGCGTGTCGAACCCTTCGGTGAGGCCCGCCGCGGCCGATGACATCAGAATCTGCCCCCCATGGGCCAGGGCCACGATCCGGGCCGTACGGTTTACCGTAGGGCCGAAATAGTCGCCGTCGCGTTCGACGGCCTCCCCGATGTGCAGCCCCATTCGCACCCGCAGACCGCTCACCGCTCGATCGGCGCTGGTGAACGACTCCTGCAGCTCGACCGCGGCGGCGACGGCATCGGAGGTCCGTTGAAACGCCACCCCGAAACCGTCACCCATGGTGGCGAACAGGTGCCCGTCGTGACGTTCGACCACCGTCCGAACCAACCGGTCGTGGGATGCGACCAGGGCTTCGGTGGTCGACGCGTCCGCCTCCCACTGGCGGGTGCTGTCCTCCACATCGGTGAAAAGGAAGGTCACTGTCCCCGTCGGCTTCGCCACCGGCGCCGACACTATTCCCTTCGGGGTGTCCGTCAGCAGCCGTCGGAGGCCGTCCGTCGATGAGTCGCGGCACGGTGAGTCGTCTTAGCTGGAGTGGTGGTAGCTGGAGTCGTCGTTCCCGAGGTCCCTCAAGCCGGCTTCCCCGTCGGTGGGCATGGTGCGCCGATCTGCTGGTGTTGGCGCACAGACGCCGACGGCGTCGCCACCTGGGGCCCGACCGGCCGGCCCGTTCCGCAATGGACCCGCCCGGGGGCGACCCCTGTCGACACCCTCGGCCGCCAGGGCGACCACCACTGACGCGGGGTTCAGTGCTTGCGCACCACTCTCTCGGTGCCACCCTCCTGCCAAACCGTGATGTCGAGGTGGCCGCCGCCCACCTCGACGGCTGACGCACCGCGAATGTGGGCCTGGAAGCAGTGCTCGAACTTTTGGCCGCGAATATCGAACCCCGTCTGTTGGAACAGATCTTCGGCGTAACGCTGGTGGAGCGCTTCGTCGGTAACGTCCTGGACCCGTCCCCAGATCTTGGCGTCGCCTTCCTTGACCTCGGTGTCAACGGTCGCCGTGTGCAAGCAAAATCGTGGGTCGCGGGCGAGATCTCGAAACTTCGCCGTCCCCGGCATCCCGCCTATCCACAGCTGGTTTTCGAAGAACCGAGGCTCCATGGGGCTGATCCGGGGGAACCCATCGGGCCTGATGGTGCCGAGCAGGCACAGGTTGCCCGTGGCTGCGTGGCGGCGCGCAAAAACTGATGCAATCCGCGGCGCCGCCGCCGTTAGCTCTTCCCAGGTCGCCATGGCATGTCAGTGTGAGGCGATTTGCCAGAGCCCCATCAGGTTGCCCTCGCTGTCCTTGAAGTAGGCCGCGAACCCCATGTCGCCGACCGGCATTTTCTCTCCGACGGCCGCCCCGCCGTGCTTCTCCACGGCCACCAGGGTGGCGTCGATGTCGTCGACGTCGAGGGTGATGACCGGGGCCGTGACCGGTTCCTGCCGCTCCAACATCCCGCCTCCGATGTAGCCCGGTTCGCTCGGTCCCTGGTCGCCGGTCGGCCCGGTGGACACCATGTTGTAGCCCATCTCCGGAACCGGCTGGATCGCCCAATCGAAGACATCCCGGTAGAAGCTGCGGGCCCGATCGGCGTCGTCGAAGGGAACCTCGAAATGCACAACTCGACCGCTCACTCTGGAACCTCCATCTTGGCCGTCTGGGTGATGCGTCGATCATAGGTAGGGGCAGGGACCGGATGCCGCGGAAATCCCGGCCGTCGATCGTGACCGGGCGCGACCCGGCGCGACCCGGCGCGACCCGGCGTGACCAGGTGCGAGGCGCCGCTTGTGCGACCAGGTGCGACCTGGTGCGACCAGCCGCCGCCTGTGCGAGGCGAGGACCGCATCGAGGGCTCGGCGGCGGCTCGAGCAATCCCTGACCGGGACTCGCTCGTAGATGTGGACGGCGACACCGGAACAGGAGGGTTGGGTGCTTTTCCTCTCTGGGAGCGGCGGTTGACCATCCCTCGTGCCGGCCCGAAAGGTACGAGGAAGAAAGAGCGGAAACCAAATGATCAGAACCGTGGCTCTTCTCAAGGGCGCCCGTCCTTACTCCCTGGCCCTTGTCGCCGCGGCCCTGGCCGTGGGCGGAGCCTTCGCCGCCTCCCCGCTCACGGCCTCGGCGGAGAGTGTCACTTCACTCAGCGGCGGAGTAACTCTGTCCGTACCGCCGCCGGTCGTGGCCGGCGTCGCCTCCACCTACACCCTGACCTTCACCAACACCAGCAGCAGCGCCACAACCAATGTCGTTGCGCTGGGGACTCTGCCGGCGGGCATGGCGTTGAAGAACATCACCAGCTGCGCGCGACTGGGCGGCAATCAAAGCACGTCATTTGATTGCCAGATGCCGAACCTGGCACCCGGGGCCTCGGAGTCGGCCACTTTCTCCATCCTGGCTTCCGCCAGTGGCACCTACGACATTCCCTTTGGGGTGGCGGCGGCCATACCGGACCCTGGCTCGCCCGGCGCCTCCGACATCATCGGCGACCAGGCCACGCTGAGCGTGGACGTTCAGCCCGGGCCGACCGACATCCAGATCAGCGGCGCATCGAACAACGGTTCACCCCCTCCGGGCGGCACCTTCACCTACACCTTCCAGATCAAAGACAACGGGCCGCTCCCGGCCGGGGACGTGACCTTCGACGACGTCCTCCCCGCCTCAATCCACCTGGTGGGCAACCCCACCATCGATATCGGGTCATGTGTCGCAGATCCGGTCTCGGGCAGTACCCACTGCAACATCGGTGATCTCGGTGTCGGCCAGCAGTCAACCGTCTCGTTGTCCGCCAGCCCAACGACCGCCGGTGTCTTCGCTACTACCGCCACCATCGCCCTGACCGGCCTCGATCTTCACCCCGCGAACAACACCGTGACCGTCACCGTGCAACCTAAGTGATTCGAGTCTGAACCATCTCGATGATCCCAGTCAGCAGGTGGTCGCAGCTTCCGGCCCGGCTAGAGTCCGGCCAACCACAATGTCGCGGGCACGCGGAAATCCGGTTTCCTCGCATCGAGCCGTAGGGCGAGGCTAAAGGATCGAGTCGGCCCCGGGCCGGAGCAACTAACGAGGCTTTAACATGGATTTCGCGCTCACCGACGACCAGCAGGCGTTCAGGGATCTCGCCCGGGGATGGGTCGACAAAGCGGTGGTGCCGCACGCCGCCGAGTGGGATCGCAGCGAACGCATGGACCGCGACATCGTTCGCCAGTTGGGTGAGATGGGTTTTCTGGGCGCCACCTTGCCCGAGGAACTCGGCGGAACGCCGTGCGACTACATCTCCTACGTCCTCATGATGGAAGAGCTCGGCCGGGGTGACAACTCGGTCAGGGGCGTGGTCTCGGTCAGCCTCGGGCTGGTAACCAAGTCGATCGTCGGCTACGGGACGACCGAGCAGCAGCACGAGTGGGTGCCCCGGTTGGCTGGGGGGGAGATCCTCGGCTGCTTCGGGCTGACCGAGCCGGGCAACGGTTCCGATCCCGGCAGCCTGACCACCAGGGCGGGGCGCGACGGCGACGACTGGGTGCTGTCCGGCCAGAAGCTATTTATCACCAACGGGAACTGGGCTGGTCTGGCGCTGATCTTCGCTCGCACGGGCGGCCCTGGACCGCGGGGCATAACCGCCTTCTTGGTGGACACGGCGTCGCCGGGGTTCTCGGCCCGGCCGGTGCAGGGAAAACTGGGGTTGCGCGCCCAGGACACCGCTGAACTGTTCCTCGACGACGTTCGGGTGCCCGATCACCAGCGCCTGGGAGAGGAGGGAACGGGATTCGGCATCGCCATGAGTGCCCTGGCCAAGGGCCGCATGAGCGTGGCGGCGAGCGCGGTGGGGACGGCTCAGGCGGCCCTTGATGCCAGTCTCCGCTACGCCCTGGAGCGCCGGCAGTTCGGCAAACCTATCGCCGGATTCCAGCTCATACAGGAGATGCTGTCGGACATGTCGGTGGATATCGACGCGGCCCGGCTGATGGTGTGGCGGGCGGCCGATCTCTGCCAGCGGGGTGAGCCATTTGAGATCGCGTCGTCGAAGGCCAAGTACTTCGCCAGCGAGGTCGCGGTGCGGGTGGCCAACCAGGCCATCCAGGTCCACGGTGGATACGGGTTCATCGACGAGTACCCGGTGGGCAAGTATCTGCGCGATGCCCGGGTGCTGACGCTGTACGAGGGCACCAGCCAGATCCAGAAGCTCATCATCGGCCGGGACCTCACCGGAATCAACGCCTTCAGCTAGATGGAGGTCCAGGCCGGGCGGCTGGCGGCTCGGCGGCGGCCCGGTGACTCGGCGGCCGGCGTCGGCTGGTTGGGCGCGTTTGGTGCTTTGGGCGCGTCTCGCGCGCTGTAATGACACTAACCGCGCCCAAACTCACCAAACGCGCCCAGGTTGGCGCGGTCCGACCGGCGACCGAGGAGTTGGAGCTTCCGGCTAGCTATCGGTCGGCCGGCCGTCGGGATAGCGGGACCAGATATCTCTGCACGCCCGGCAGGTGGACTCGGAGACGACGCCGGTCCGCATGGCCATGGCGAAGAGATGGCAGCCGAGGCAGATGCCAAGCGTGGCTTCCAGGCTCGCGGCCTGAGGTCTCGTTGACCGGGTTGGGAAACGGCGGTAACCTCACGGCCCGAAAGTTTACCTTGCTGATCGGATTTATGTGGTGAGGGGTCCTCCGCTCGCCGGTAGGGATCGGTGGCGAAGTGAGGAGCACCGGTGGCTCCGAACCGATGTGGCATCATCGCAGGTGCAGGGCGGGTTGGCGATGGGCTCGGCCAGCCGCTAGATTCTCGACTTATTCGATCAAGTTTTCCAGCCGAGCGTCCGGTCCGACCCAGCAGCCGGTATGGCCCGCTCACCGGGAGCGGTGTCCCGGAATGAACGTGGCCGTGGTGGTGGGCAACCCGAAGCCCCGATCGCACACGCTCGAGGCGGCCATCCGGTTGGCGGCCCGACTCGGTGACGAGCCGCCCCAGCTGGTCGTCGACGTGGTCGAGCTGGGCCCCGGGCTGCTCGGCTGGGGTGATCCGGCGGTCACGGAGGCGGTGGCCGCCGTCCAGTCGGCTGGTGCGGTGGTGGTGGCCTCGCCCACGTACAAGGCCAGCTATACCGGGATCCTGAAGCTGTTCCTGGATCAGTTTGCGACCGGCAGTCTGAGCGGGGTACTGGCCTTTCCGCTCATGCTGGGCGGGGCGTGGCTGCACTCGCTCGCCCCGGAGGTCTTCCTCCGGCCGGTGCTGGCTGAACTCGGCGCCTCCTGTCCGGTTCGGAGCCTCTACCTGCTGGACAGCGACTACCACGATCCGCCGGGCCTCGATGGCTGGGTCCAGGAGGCGAGGAGATTCCTGCCGTGACCGGAGACCGGCACCTACACCTGGCCGTGGCCCTCAATGACAGCGGGTGGCACCCGGCCGCCTGGAGGGAGCCGTCGGCGCGGCCGTCGGATCTCTGCCGCGCCGACTACTGGGTCGAGCTGGCTCGCCTGGCCGAGCAGGCCCGGCTGGACTTCCTGACCATCGAGGATTCGCTGGGCGAGCCGTCCGCCCCGCGGGCGGGCGACCGTCGGACCGACCGGGTCCGGGGCCGCCTGGACGCCGTGCTGGTGGCCGCTCGGGTGGCCCCGTTGACCAGCCGGATCGGTCTGGTGCCCAGTGTGACGGTCACCCATACCGAGCCGTTCCATGTCTCCAAGTCCATCGCCACCCTCGACTATGTGAGTGCGGGCCGAGCCGGCGTGCGGGTCCAGGTCTCGGCCCGCCCCGACGAAGCCGCCCACTTCGGTCGGCGAACGTTCCCGGCCATCGATTCGGACGTCGACCCGGCGGTCCGGAGCGGGCTGGTCGAGGATCTGATGGCCGAGGCGGCTGACTACGTCGAGGTCCTGCGGCGCCTCTGGGACAGCTGGGAGGATGACGCCGAGATTCGCGACGTCACCTCGGGAAGGTTCGTGGATCGGGCCAAGTTGCATTACATCGACTTCTCGGGGCGATGGTTCTCGGTCAAGGGGCCGGCGATCACCCCTCGCCCCCCACAGGGTCAGCCTCCGGTGATGGCGCTGGCCCATTCAACCCTTCCGTATCGCTTTGCCCTGGGTAGCGCGGATGTCGTGTTCATTACCCCGCGGGACGCCGGCGACGCCGGCCGGATCGCAGCCGAACTGGCTGACCTGCACGGAGAGGTCGGCAGGGGAGCTCCAGGGGTCGCGGTGCTGGCTGATCTCGTCGTGTTTCTCGGCTCCACCCTGATCGAGGCCCGGGACCGCAAGGCCCGACTCGACGAGATGCTCGGCCAGCCCTACCGCAGTGATGCCGCGGTTTTCGTCGGCACGCCCACGGGGCTGGTCGAACTCATGGCGGACTGGTTTCCGGCCGGGCTGGACGGCTTCCGGCTCCGGCCCGCGGGAATCCCTCATGACCTGCGGCTCATCTGCGACGAAGTGGTGCCGGAGCTTCAGCGTCGCTTGCGTTTCCCCACCACCGACGACCCGGGGACCTTGCGGGGGCGCTTCGGTCTGGCCCGTCCGGCCAATCGCTATGCACGCGTGGGTCCGCAGTCATGACCGAAAAGAAGCAGATGCACCTGGCCGCCCATTTCCCCGGCGTCAACAACACGACGGTGTGGAGCGATCCAAACTCGGGGAGTCAGATCGACTTCAGCTCCTTCGCCCAGATGGCCCGCACTGCGGAGCGGGCGTGCTTCGACTTCTTCTTCCTGGCCGAAGGCCTGCGCCTGCGGGAACAGGGTGGGCAGATCTACGACCTGGACGTGGTCGGCCGCCCCGACACTTTTACCATCCTGGCCGCGTTGGCTGCTGTTACCGATCGCCTGGGACTCACCGGTACCATCAACTCCACCTTCAACGAACCGTACGAGGTGGCCAGGCAATTCGCCACCCTGGACCATCTATCGGCGGGGCGGGCCGGGTGGAATGTGGTCACCTCGTGGGATGCCTTCACGGGGGAGAACTTCCGCCGCGGTGGCTTCCTGCCTCAGGATCAGCGCTACAGCCGGGCCAAGCAGTTCATGCTGACGGCCTGGGAGCTGTTCGACTCGTGGCACGGAGACGAGATCGTGGCGGACAAGGCATCCGGCACCTTCCTCTCGAATGGCGGCGCCGGAGCCGGAGCTTTCGATCACCACGACGACCAGTTCCGGATCTCCGGCCATTTCAATGTGCCCCGGAGCCCCCAGGGGCGGCCCGTGATCCTCCAGGCGGGGGATTCGGACGAGGGCCGGGAGTTCGCGGCCGAAACCGCGGACGCCATCTTCACCCGGCACAGCGGTTACGCCAGCGGGCGGGACTTTTACGCCGACGTAAAGGGCCGGCTCAGCCGATACGGACGGCGGCCGGACGAGCTGGTCGTCATGCCGGCCGCCACCTTCGTGCTGGCTGACACCGACGCTGAGGCCCAGGAGCTGTCACGGCAGGTCAGAAGACAACAGGTGAGCGGCGCCACCGCCATCAAGCTGATGGAGCAGGTCTGGAACCGCGACCTGTCCGGGTATGACCCGGACGGGCCGCTTCCCGACGTCGATCCCCTGATCGGGAGCGAGACGATTGCGCCGGGGCGGGCCTCGGTGCGGATGCACAGAGATCCGCGGAGCACGGCGAGCCAGTGGCGGGAGCTGGCCGAGGCCAAGAACCTTTCTATCCGCGAGCTCATGATCGAGGTGAGCGCCCGCCAGTCTTTCGTCGGATCGGCGGCCACCATCGCCGACCAGATGGAGCAATTCGTCAGGGACGAGGTCTGCGATGGATTCATCCTCGTTCCTCACATCACTCCCGGGGGGCTTGATGGCTTCGCTGACACCGTCGTTCCGCTCTTGCAGGAACGGGGGGTGTTTCGCGCCAGTTACGAAGGGATGACCCTGCGAGAGCACCTCGGTTTGCTCCCTGTTGGGCCGGGCCGGGGCGGCGTCGAGGCCACCGATGGACGCTCGCATGCAGGACCAGGTTCGTGACCGGGCGCCGGGTCCCCCTTTCGGTACTGGACCTGGTGCCGGTGCCGTCGGGAGCGACTGCTGCCGAGGCCGTGCACCACTCGATCGACCTGGTTCGCCGGGCCGAAGCGATGGGCTACGGGCGGTACTGGTTTGCCGAGCACCATCTCAATCCGGGCGTGGCCGGTACCACTCCGGCGGTCATGATCGGGCTCGCCGCCGCCGCCAGCAGCACCATCCGGGTTGGCTCCGCAGGCGTGCAACTCGGGCACCGGACCCCGCTGTCGGTCGTCGAGGAGTTTGGCCTGCTCGACTGCGCCTATCCCGGCCGGCTCGACCTGGGCCTGGGCCGCACCCGGGGCACGCCCCGGCGAACCGGCCCCCCGACCGGCGGCGAGCCCGCCTTATCGACGCCGGCGAAGCGGTCGGAGTCCGCAGCCACCGGGTCTGATGCGATTGCCGCCGATTCCGGCCGGGCCGGACCGGCCTCCAAATCAGCAGGGCGCCGCCCCACCCAGGAGGCCCACATGGTCGACGGCGTCCTGATTCCCTCCCCGCCCCCTCTGGAGCGGCTCCGGCACTCCCCCCGCATCGCCCTGGTCCGCGACCTGCTTCAGCAACCGGAGGCGATAACGCCGGGCTACACCCAGCAGATCGATGACATCCTGGCCTTGCTCCGCGGCGAGTACCGATCCAGGGGTCTGGAGGCGCATGTGACGCCTGGTGAAGCCGCCGGGGTGCAGATCTGGATCCTGGGCAGCAGCGGGGGAGAGAGCGCCGAGGTGGCTGGCCACCAGGCTCTGCGGTTCGCCGCCAACTACCACGTGAGCCCGGCGACCATCCTGGAGGCCGTCCAGTCGTACCGGACTGCTTTTCGCCCTGGCCCCGAACTCGACCGCCCGTACATCTGCGTGTCGGTCGACGCCGTGGTAGCCGACAACGATGACGCCGCCCGCCGGCTCGCCGCGGGGTACGGACCCTGGGTCCTGGGCATCCGGTCGGGCGAAGGCGCCATCCCTTTCCCTACTGAGGAAGAGGCGGCCGCCCATACCTGGACGGACCAGGATAGGGAGCTCGTAGCCGACCGCATCCCGACTCAGATTGTCGGATCTCCAGGGCGGGTGGTCGAGCAGTTGGAGCGGCTGGTGGCGGTGACCGGCGCCGACGAGCTGGCCGTGACGACCATGACCCACGACCACGCCGACCGGGTCCGCTCCTATGAGCTGCTGGCCGAACATTGGGCCGGGTCGTGAGCTCAACCCCTTTCGATGCCCATCCCCTCGACAACCCGGTCTGGAGTTCGTTGTCTGCAGCGCATTCTCGTCTGGCCGACCTGGTGGAAGTCGATGGCGGGCGGGCCGGGCGCTATCACCGCGAGGTGTGCCCGTTTGGCGCCGTGGCCGACCCCCGCGACAGGTCCTCCTGGTCCGCGCTCGCCGGCCTGCTAGGCGGTGCGGCCGCATTCCTGATCGTCGATCCGGATGAGGTACCCCGCGGCTGGGAAGTGACCGAAACCATACCCGGCGTGCAGATGGACGGAACCGGCATCGAATCCACCACCGATGCCGAGCTCATCGATCTGCGTCCCTCCGACGTGCCCGAGATGCTGGCGCTGGTGGGGCGGACCCGGCCCGGGCCCTTCCTGCCCCGGACCATAGAAATGGGCACCTACGTCGGTCTGCGTCGGGGCGGAGCGCTCATCGCCATGGCCGGCCAGAGGCTCAACCCGGCCGGCTGGACGGAGATCAGCGCGGTGTGCACCGACGCGGAATTCCGCGGTCAGGGGATCGGCACCCGGCTGGTGCGGACGGTGTCGGGCGCCATCCGCGATCGAGATGAGCGTCCCTTCCTGCATGCTGCGGCGACCAACGAGACGGCTATCCGCCTCTACCTGGCCATGGGGTTCGAGTTGCGTCGCATGGTGTCATTTACAGGTGTCCGCGAACGGCGCCAGTAGGGGTGTAGAGAAGCTTTCAGCCCCAACCCCTACCCGGGTGGGAGATGCCCAAACGGGTGCCGAAGTAGCCTGGTCTTTGGAATCCTGAGGAACTACGTCGGAGTTACAAGTTATCAGGATGAGGCGGCGGACGGGGTGACGTCAGACGGCGACCCGGTCCGAGGTGACGGCGCTGAAATGGCACCGAAGTCGCTGTAGGCGCGTCGAGGAGACGGGAAAGCCACGCGGTATCCCCCCGGTGAATTGGCTCCGGAGGAGAGAATGCCGGCATGCACATTCCCGCCAAGGTCGACTACGCCATGCGCGCCCTGCTCGAACTCTCGCAGCACGGCCAGCCGGCCACGGCAGAGACTCTGGCCCAAGCCCAGCACCTCCCCCCGAAGTTCCTTACCTCGATTCTCAACGATCTGCGAAGGGCCGGCCTGGTGAGCAGCCGACGCGGCATTGACGGCGGCTACCGCCTCTCCCGCGCTCCGACGCAGATCACGGTGGCCGACGTGATGCGGGCCATCGATGGTCCACTGGCCGAGGTCCATGGTCTCCGACCCGAGATGGCCACCTATGAGGGGGCCGCCCAGCACCTGCAGGATGTGTGGATAGCCACCCGGGCCAGCCTGCGCGCCGTCCTCGAAACCACGACCCTCGACCACATCACCAAAGGCCGCCTGCCCAAAGCCGTCGCCAAACTGGCATCGGACCCCGACGCCTGGCTCCCCAGGGTTCGATAACTTCCACTACCCCCGGCGGGCAGCTCCCCGCCGTGAGGCAGCCTCCGATGCCCGGGCCGGTCGCCCGCTCGCGATCGAGGACCCGCAGGGCCGGCTGACCACCGACGGTCGGCTTTCTCCATCATTCAGCATCATTCCAACGCAACCCTAAACCCGGCCGCCGAAACCCACCTTGTCGAGCGATCCCCTGAGATGATAGTCTCGATTAAGTTGATGGTTTAAGTCATGATAAGGAGACCAGGACGTGGGTATGGTTCGCCGGATGGGGGCAAGAGGGACGGGCATCGGAGTAGCCGCGGGATTGCTGGCCGTCTTCGCCCTGATCACCTCGGCATGCGGCTCGAGCAGCAAGTCGAGCGCCTCGGGGACCACGGCGACGACCGCGACCGCCGGGGCATCTGCCGGGGGCGCGACGCCATCGACGGCGACGCAGGCGCGACTGGGGGCCGCCTATGACACCTCGACGACCGACTCGGTCACCCTCAACGGGGCCGGGGCCAACTCCATCAATCCGTTTTTCGAGCGAGTGTTCTACGACTATCACCAGAAGAACTCGAAGACCAAGGTCAACTACTCCCCGGCCGGTAGCAGCGTGGGTGTCAAGGACATTCAGCAGAACACGGTCGACTTCGGCGACAGTGAGATCCCCATGTCGGCTTCGGATCTGGCCAAGGCCACTGGCGGGGTAGTCCTGCAGGTACCGGTGGACCTGGGCGGAGTCGCCATCAGTTACAACCTTCCCGGGGGGCCCAAGACCCTCAATCTGGACGGCCCCACCCTGGCCGGCATCTTCGAGGGGACGATCACCAGGTGGAACTCCCCTCAGATCGCCTCCGTGTCGGGAGTGTCCAACCTGCCCAACCTCCCGATCGTCGCGGTCCACCGGGCTGACTCCTCGGGGCCGGGCTGGGATCTCGACGACTATCTGATCAAGACCGCGCCGGCCTGGGTGGCCAAGATCGGCACGACCAAGGCCTCCAAGACCTGGCCGCTGGCCTCGGTTGGGATCGGGCAACAGCTGAACACCGGCGTGGCCAACTACATTCATCAAACCCCCGGCGCCATTGGCTACGTCGAGTATGGCTACGCCCTCCAGTCCGGGTTCACGAACGCGGCGCTCAAGAATCAGGCGGGAGCGTTCGTGGCGCCCTCTCTGAGCTCGATCGCCGCGGCCGGCTCCCAGGCGGCGTCGCTGAGCGCGTCCAAGTTCTCGATCATCGATGAGCCTGGAGCGGGAACTTATCCGCTGGCCAACTTCAGCTGGACTCTCCTCTATCAGAAGCAGCCCAACCAGGCCAAGGGCATCGCCGCAGGGAAGCTCTTCGATTACGTGTTGACTACGGGCCAGAGCGTCGCGGCGGGGCTGGGGTACGCACCGCTGCCGGCGTCCGTTGTTTCGCTGGCCCAGCAAACTCTGGGCCAGCTGGAGGACCGCCAGCGGTTCCCCTCTGTTCACCTCGTGACCGCTCCCGCTGGCGCCCTTTCACCGGACCAGCTCCGGCCCGGAACCGTAGGAGGGGTCGCGGCGGCCCTGGACCGGAGCCGGGCCCGGCGCCGGCGGACCATTTATCCGGGCCTGTACTGGGCCGCCGCGGCCGTATTCGCTGGTGCCGTGGTGGCCCTGGTGGTGTCGCTGGCGACCGGGTCGGCGCAAGCGTTTGCTCACACCGGGCTCGGGTTCGTGTGGTCGGGGACCTGGAATCCGGCCGCCAACCAATATGGCGCCGGCATTTTGATCGTCGGGACCGTGATCACCACCGGCGCGGCCATGGTGCTTGCGGTCCCGGTAGGGCTCGGCGTGGCGGTGTTCCTGTCGGAATTGGCGCCGGCCTGGCTGGCCGGCCCGGTGGCCGCGGTGATCGAGTTTCTGGCCGCGGTGCCGAGCATCGTCGTCGGCCTGTGGGCTCTCCTGGTGCTCTCTCCGGTCTTCGCCGGACACGTGGAGCCCACCCTGGCATCGGTGCCAGGATTGCATTGGTTGTTTGGAGGCCCGGCCCTCGGGCCGAGCATCCTGCTGGCCGCGGTGGTCCTGGCCATCATGACCTTGCCCACCATGGTCACTTTGAGCCGTACCGCTCTCAACGGCGTAGCGCCCACCGACCGGGAAGCCGCCATGGCGCTCGGCGGAACCCGCTGGCAGGTCATCCGCACGGCGGTGCTACCCGGGGCCGGTTCGGGAATCGCCGCCGCCGTGACCCTGGCTGTCGGCCGAGCGCTCGGTGAAGCCATCGCCGTGGCCATGGTTATTGGCAACCGGCCGGCCATTCCCCACTCCCTGCTGGCCCCGGGCGCCACTCTGGGGTCGGCGATCGTCAACCAGTTTGCCGAAGCCAGCCCCGGCTTGGCGACCAGCTCGGTCATCGGTCTGGGCGCGGTACTGCTGATCCTCACCGTTCTGGTCAATATCGGCGGCCAGGTCCTGCTGCGTCGCCACGCCCAACCTGATGGTCCGCTGCCGCTGGGCCCACCCACCACCGCGAGCAGTTCGGCGCCGGCGGGGCGGCCCGGCTGGCGCGAACCGGCCGACCATGACGGATCCGAACAGCTGGCCGAGGGCTGGCGCCAGAGGGTCCAATCCTCGTCGAGCGGGTCCCTGCGGCGACGCCGCTTGACCAGTCGTCTGGCCCAGATCCTCTGCAGTGTGGCGGTCCTGGTCGGGTTGGCCCCCCTCGTGGCCTTGCTCTACTACACGGTCGCTCGCGGCGCCCATGCCGTCTCGGCCAGCTTTCTGACCCACGCCCCGACTCCCGAGGGAGTGCCCGGCGGGGGCATCTCGACGGCGATCATCGGCACCGCCAGGATCGTCGGGATCGCGCTCGCCATCGCCATCCCCCTCGGGCTGTTCACCGCGCTCTTTCTCTACGAGCGCCGCGGCCGGTTACCGGCGGCCATCCGATTCAGCGCCGACGTGCTCACCGGCGTACCGTCCATCCTGATCGGCATCTTCGCCTACACCGTCCTGGTCCGTCCGTTGCACCACTTCTCCACTTTCGCCGGAGCATTCGCCATAGCCGTGCTCATGACGCCCATCATGATCAGGGCCAACGAGGAAGCTCTGCGGACCGTCGCCGTGGACCTGCGCGAGGCCGGCATCGCTCTCGGCGTTCCCCGGGCTCGTGTGGCCCGGTCGATCATCGTCCGCACGGCCCTGCCAGGAGTCGTCAGCGGCAACCTGCTGGCCGCGGCCCGGGGCGTCGGCGAGACCGCCCCTCTGCTCTTCACCATCGCCGCCCCCACGCTGGCCATGACCCTGCTCATCTTCACCCAGGCGACTCAGGCCTATCCCGGTGCCCAGCAAACCGCGTGGGCCGCGGCCCTGGTCCTGCTTGCGGCAGTGCTCTGCCTGAGTCTCGTGGCCCGGATCGCGGCCTGGGCGTTGACCCGGAAGGCCCGCTGAGGGCCAAGGGCCCGATGCGGTCGAGAGGACAGAACCTATAATGCGATCTCCCACCCTCCACCGAGAGACCAGCCCACAGGCATTCATGCCCATCACCTCGAACCCGGCCGCGCCGGCCCTCACCTTCGACGATGTCAGCGTCACCTTCGGCGGCCACGTCGCGGTACGCCACGTCACCATGGCGGTCCCGGCCCGTCAGGTCACCGCTCTTGTCGGCCCGTCCGGATGCGGAAAGACCACCCTGTTGCGGGCCATCAATCGGATGCACGACCACACCGACGGCCACGTGCACGGCACCATCCGCCTCGGCGATCTCGACATCTACAGCGCCACCGTCAAGCCGGAGCTGTTGCGCAGCCGCATCGGCATGGTCTTCCAGCGGCCCAACCCGTTTCCAACCATGAGCATCTACGACAACACGGTGTCCGGGCTGCGACTCAACGGCATTCGCAACAAGAAGCTTCTCCGTGAAGCGGCCGAACACGCGCTCCGGCAGGCCGCGTTATGGGACATCGTCAAGGACCGGCTCCACCAGCCCGCTGTGCGCCTGTCCGGCGGGCAACAGCAGCGGCTCTGCGTGGCCCGGGCGCTGGCCGTCGAACCCGAGATCCTGCTCATGGACGAGCCCTGCTCCGCCCTGGATCCGGTGGCCACGGCCAAGATCGAGGACCTGATCACCCGGCTCGCCGCCGACGTGACGATCGTCCTGGTCACCCACAACATGTTTCAGGCCACCCGGGTCTCACAGCAAACCGCGGTGTTTTTGCTTGATGACGACCGGGTCGGAGAGCTCACCGAGACCGGACCCACGGCCGCCATATTCGACACCCCGAAAGATCCCCGCACCAAGGCTTACGTGACCGGCCACATCGGCTGAGGTCGACGCTGTATGCAAGTCTCAGCGAAGGCCGACTATGCCCTCCGGGCGCTCCTCGAACTGGCCGAGCGGGGCGAACCGGCCACCGCAGACTCCCTGGCCCAGGCCCAGCAACTCCCGAGGAAATTCGCGGCCCTCATCCTCAGCGATTTGCGGCGAGCCGGCTTGCTGACCAGCCGGCGAGGGCACGGCGGCTATCAGCTGGCCCGACCGCCGCAGCAGATAACTGTGGCCGACATCCTGCAGGTCATCGACGGATTTATTCTCGAAGTCGACGGGCAGCCCCCCGAGCGGCTCAAGTACACCGGTGCCGCCACCCAGCTCCAAACGGTGTGGCACGCCGCCCAGGCCGCCCTCCGCGACGTCCTCGGTACCGTGACGCTCGACCAGATCGCCAGCGGCCGCCTACCCGAGACCGAGGTCGGTTGGGCCCACCTTCGGACCCACCCCGGACCCTGAGCCCGGTCTTCGGCAGCGGGCGGACCGGGCTCCGGGTTGCTACCCCGGTAGTACCGTCCATGGTGGTATCCCACGCTGATGGGTGTCGAAAAGATGAGGGGGTATTTGACCTCCAGTTGGGTCGAGCGATCCGGCCCGTGGCGAGCGGCGCCAATCAGAGCGTCTCCGCCTGGCTCGCCGAGGGCGTCAGGGGTCCTGGACTTCGTCGAGGGGCACGAACAGACAGGTGCGCGGCTCGCCGCCGACATTCCGGCTGATATGGCCTTGCCCGGTGAGGTCCTCGGCGAGGAGAATCGTTCCCGGCCCGAGCACCCGCCGATCACCGGAGCCCGTCTCGATCTCCACCGAACCGGTCAGATTGACGACCAGCTGGCGCCGGGGAGCGGTGTGATAGTCGATGTAGTAATCGCCGTCAACTTCCCGGAACTGGACGCCGGTCCCGCTCCAATGCCTGGATATTCGGCCGGCCGCCCCCCGGTCCTCCAGCTCGATCTCAACATCTTCGAGGTGCGACTTGCCGTCCGGACCGGTGAAAATGCGAAGAACCTCCACGGCCGCAACCTAGCGGATCGACCGATAAGGGGATGGCGACGAAACGTGTGGTCTCGCCGGGAGGGTCCGAGATCCTCGTCGGTGCACCAGGGCCGACGGGGTTGTCACCCGGACCGTGGCCCGGGACGGAAGCGAACCGGGAGCTGCTTGAGGCCGGAGATGAAGTTCGACTCGAGCCAGGTGGGCTCGCCGGCGAACTCCAATCCGTCCAGTCTCGTCAAGACCTCTCGCAAGAGTTCCTCGATCTCGATCCGAGCGATGTGGGCACCAAGGCAGAAATGCGGCCCCCCACCGCCGAAAGCGACGTGCTCGTTTGGTTTGCGGGTCAGGTCGAAGCGTTCGGGATCCTCGAACGCTTCGGGATCACGATTCGCGGCGCCGTAGTACATGACGACCTTGTCGCCGGCTGCGATCTCCTGGTCGCCCAGGCGAGCTGCCTCCTTCGCCGTTCGGCGCATATAGACCACCGGACTCACCCAGCGGAGCATCTCCTCGATCCCGGAGGCCAGGATCCCGTCCACATCGGCGCCCAGTCTCGACATCTCGTCGGGGTGCTCCAGAAGCGTGTGGATACCACCGGTCACCAGGTTGCGCGTCGTGTCGCCGCCGGCGTCGACGAGGAGGATGAAGTAGAGATTGAAGTCCATCTCGTCAATTGGAACGCCATCGATCTCGCCGTTGGCGATCATGCTGGCTATGTCGTCGGACGGTTGAGCCCGCTTCTCCTCCCAAACGTTGTGGGCGTAGTTGAACATCGTCATGACCGCGTTCATCGCTGCTTCGGGCGGCTGGCTTCCGGGCGCGGCATGAATGGCTTCGGTCAGCGGATAGAGCGCCACGCCGTCTTCGAGCGGTATGCCGAGCAGATCGGCCAGTACGTATGAGGGCATAAGTCCGGCGACCTCCTCCGCCAGGTCGCACTCGCCGCGCTCGATCACGGAGTCGACGATGACCGTCGCCAGTTCGCGGATCCTCGGGCGCAGCATGCGGGCGGCACGCGGAATGAAGCGCGAGCTGATCAACCTCCGCTTCGCGGTATGGCCGGGCGGGTCCGTGGTCAGGAACATCTGGTGATCGGGGTCGAGGAACCCCCCGTCGGGAATGAGGATGGTCGGCTGGGACGAAAAAAGCTCGGGGGTGCGGCCGATAAACTTGACGTCCCGATAGCGGGTGACAGCCCAGAACCCACGTCCGTCCGGCTCGTCGTGCCAATGAACCGGATCGTGTTCGCGCAGCCACCGAAACTGAGGGTGCGGCTGGCCATGGGCGAACGAGGCCGCCGACAGGAGATCGATCGTGGATGGCGAGGTATTCATCTGACGTAACGCCGTCCCCGCATTGCGTCGACCATGGGCGCACTCTCCTTCGGACCCGTCTTCGGGGACGCTGAGATCGGTACGTACGGTGGCAAAACCTACTGACCGGGGGGATGGGCGGTCAAGCGCGTTCGGGTACGGGGCGCGCCGTTGATCTCCGGACTGATGGGCGTTCCGCCTTGATCCATTATGCTGGGCGGCGCAGACTGCACATTCGCCGCCAGCGAAGGGAGCCCGTACATGCACATGCGTCGTCCGTCTTCCCCGCGGTTGGAGCCGATTCCGGAAGTCGCCGCCCGGGCCCGTGAGCGGATGGCCGAATCGCCGGTCAATGCCGTCAACGTGACGGCCACGCTGGCCCATAACCGGGTCGTCTCGCGAGCCGTGGGAAACTCCGCAGGAGTGATCCTCAACGAAGGATCGGTGGCTCCCCGCCTTCGGGAACTGGCCATTCTCCGGATGGGTTGGAACTGCCAGGCAGTGTACGAGTTCGGCCAGCACACCTTGTTTGGCCGGTCGGTCGGGGTGAGCGCCGGCGAGATCTGGTTTGTGACCCGTCCCTTGTCGGAGGGGTCCTGGGCGCCCGCCGACCGCGCCGTGTTGCAGCTCGTCGACGATCTCTACACCGACGACTGCGTGAGTGATGCCGCGTGGGCGGAAGCTCTCGAACACTTTACTCCAGCTGACGTGCTCGAGTTCATCGCCGCCGCCGCCTGCTACCGAATGGTCTCCGGTCTGCTCAACTCGTGCGGCGTAGCCCTCGACGACGGTGTCCCGGGCTGGCCGTCACCGGTTGGTCTCGGCCCCGCCGTGGTCGAGTAGCTCGGCGCGGTGGGCGACGACACCTGGGCCAGCCTGGCTGACCGATTTGTCGACGGGGCCTATGCCTCGGTCAAGGGCTACGTGCGGACGTATGTGCTGCATCAGCACCTGCTCGAGCATCTGCCGTCGCCTCCCGCTGCGGTCCTCGACGTCGGCGGCGGCGCCGGCCATCAGTCATTCCCCCTGGCCCAAGCCGGTTACGACGTCACGCTGCTGGACTCGTCGCTCGCGATGCTGGACAAAGCCCGGGACCGACTCCATCGCCTGCCCATGGACGCCCAGCGCCGGGTGACGCTCCTGGAAGCCGACGGCGAGCAGGCCGACAAGGCGGTGGACGGCCGGCGCTTCGCCGCCGTGTTGTGCCATGGCGTACTCGGATACCTCGAGGACCCCCGGCCATTGGTGGACCAGCTCTGCCGGTGCGCGGCCGGCGGTGGCGTCGTCTCGATCATGACCGGCAACGCCCGGGCGACCGCAGTGCAACCGGCTCTCGAGCGGCGATGGGACGACGCCCTGGCGGCATTCGACACCAGAGCCGGGATCGGGGTCCTCGGCGTGGCCGGCCGGGCCGATACCGTGGAGGAGCTCAGCGAGCTCGTGCGGAGCCGCGGCGTGCAGCCCTTGCAGTGGTATGGAGTGTGGCTGTTCGTCGACTGGCTTGAATTCAGTGGTGTCTCACTGGACCCCACGGACTCACAGCAGGTGGCGGCCACGGCGGCGGTCGAACTCGAAGCCAGCCGGCGAGACCCCTACCGCCAACTCAGCCGCGTCTTCCATCTCGTGGGACGGAAAAGTGCAAGCTGACGAGACGGAGCGGCCCGGACCTCGGGCCTTCTTTTCTGCCGCGTATTGGGACCAAATGAGGCGGCCGCGCGTCTTTCCTGTCGCGAATTGGGCCCACCTGAACCGGGGCGCACGTCAGAGAAGGTCCGGTCAGGGTTGAGCCGTCGAGCGCCGGGGCGAGTCGTCGAGCGGTGGCGGCGGTACCGGTCGGGTTGGTACGGAGTAGGTTTGGGTTGTGCCTGCCGCGCCGGTCATCATCGAAGCTGCCATCAATGGCCAGACCACCAAAGAGCGCAATCCCCACGTCGCTCGAACACCGGAGGAGATCTCGGCCGATGCCCTCGCCTGTATCGAGGCCGGCGCGGCGATCATCCACAACCACATCGATCGTTCCGGCCTCACTGAGGTTGAGGCCGCCGAGCGCTACCTGGAGGGGTGGCGCCCGGTGCTGGCGGCCCGCCCCGACGCCTTGCTCTACCCGACGGTTCACTTCGGGCCGCCGCTGAGTTATGAGCATCTCGTTCCGCTGGGCCAGAGCGGGCTGCTCAGGATCGGGCTGACCGATCCTGGATCAGTCAACCTGGGAGGGGCCGACGCCCAGGGCGTGCCTCGGGGCGGGATCGTGTACTCGAACTCGTTTACCAGTATCGCCCGGGCGTTTGAGATCTGTGCCGCTTATCGCCTGGGGCCGAGTCTGGCCATTTACGAACCCGGATTCCTGCGTACGACCCTGGCCTGGTGGCGAGCCGGCCGCTTGCCGGCGGGCGCCATGATCAAGCTGTACTTTTCGACCGACCGGGGGCTCGGTGGGGCACCCTTCGGTCTGCCGCCGACCAGCACGGCTCTCGATGCCTATCTGGAACTGCTCGACGGTTGCGATGTGCCATGGGCGGTTTCGGTGGTGGGCGGTGATGTGACGACCAGCGAGATCGCCGTACTGGCTCTCGAGCGTGGCGGCCACCTCCACCTGGGCCTCGAGTTTTACGGTGGCCCGGAGACCCCGACCAACGTCGAGCTCGTCAACCGGGCGGCTGAGCTCTGCCACAAATCCGGGCGGCCGGTCGCGAGTCCCGAAGAGGCCGCCGCGATCCTGCGCCTTCCTTCCTGAAGGCGGCGGGCGACGGAGATCACCGGGCTCGTCAGATCAGGCTGACACCGCCGTCCACGGTGAGGGTCGTCCCGGTGACGTAGGTATTGGTCATCAGAAACAGAATGGCGTGGGCGATCTCCTCCGGCCTGGCAATCCGGCCAAGTGGAATGCGCTTCGCTTGCGAGGCGATCATCTGATCGCGGCGCTCGCCGGCGACCCGGGAAAGCAGGGGAGTGTCAACGACTCCGGGACGGATGACGTTGACCCGGATCGGGGCGATCTCCTGAGCGACGGCTCGGGCCAGGATCTCCGAGGCGCCGGCGGCAGCGGCGACGACGGCGCTGCCCCGCCGCGGGCGACCGACTCCGACCCCGGTGCAGATGGTGATGGAACCGTCGGTCATCTTCGGGGCCGCGTACCGGCAGACGTACAGGGCGCCCCAGAGGCGGTCGTTGACCGGCCCCTGGATCGTCGAGGTATCGAGCGTCGCGATCTCGCCATCCACACGCGAACCGGCGAGCAGCGCCACGTGATCGACGTGTTCGAGCGAGCCAAAGAGATCCTGCACGGCGACCTCGTCCGCGACGTCGAACGCCACGCCCCGAGCCCTCTGGCCGAGTTGCTCAACCGCGGCGGCAAGACGCGCCTGATCACGGCCGACGACGGTGACGCGGGCGCCCACCTCCTGCGCCATAGTCGCCGTAGCCAGCCCGATCCCCGACGTGCCGCCAATCACGACCACGTCTCTGCCTTCCAGGTCCAACGACATGCTCTCATCATTACTCGATGGCCTGGCCCGCGCGAGCCCGTTGCCGAGGGGCACCACCCCGCGGCCGAGAGTGTAAGAATGGTGGGAACATCGCTCGACCTGAGGGGGCTCGCTCTATGGGACTGCTCGATGGCAAGGTCGGCCTGGTTACCGGTGCTGGCCACGGCCAGGGGCGCAGCCACGCCGTGCGCATGGCGAGGGAGGGCGCCGACGTCGTGCTGTGCGACATCTGCGCGCCGATCCCGCAGGTGGGCAACACCATGGCCACCCTGGAGGACCTCGAGGAGACGGCCAGGCTGGTCGAGAAGGAGGGCCGTCGGGCCGCGTTCGGCGTGGCCGACGTGCGGAAGCTGGACCAGGTGAAGGCGATCGTCGGCCAGGGTCTGGACGCCTTTGGCCGTATCGACGCCGTCTCGGCGAACGCCGGCGTCTTCCGACCGACGCCCTTCCTCGAGATCACGGAGGATGAGTACGACGCCATCGTCGACACCGATCTCCGGGGCGTGTGGAACACGTGCCAGGCCGTGATCCCATCAATGCTTGAACGCGGCGAGGGTGGCGCCATCGTCATCACCAGCTCCTCGGCTGGCATTCGGGGCCACGTGCCCTATGCCCACTACGTGGCGGCCAAGCACGGGGTGGTGGGACTCATGCGGGCGCTGGCGAATGAGTTCGCCAAACACAACATTCGCGTCAACACGGTCCATCCCACGGGCGTGAGCAACACCTTCATGGCTCAGGCCTCAGTGGTGGAGCCGGTCATGGCCGCTGAGCCGCTGTTCCTGCAGGCCGCCACCAACATGCTCCCGGTCGGGCAGGTCGAGCCGGAAGATATCTCCAGCGCGGTCGTTTGGCTCCTATCCGATGAGGCCCGCTATGTCACCGGCATTCAGCTGCCGGTCGACGCCGGCACCACCAACAAGCCCTGACCCTCTTCGCCGGCCCAGTGCTGATTGGGGCGCAGCACATGCCTCCCGACTACGGACGAGCGTTCCGTAACCCAGGCCCGGCCGGTCGGGACAGGAGGCCACGGTTCGCCCTCGCCGCTAGACCCCGGGGGCCGTCATGACCACCTTGAGCCGTCCGACCGCCGGCACCACAGAGGTCTCGAAGGCGGCCTGGGCCTCGGCGAAGGGAAACACGTTGGTGACGTAGGAGTTCTTGAGCTCAGGATGAGAGAGGAGATATTTTTCCGCCTTCTCGAGCGACGGCCGCCGGTCTCGTTCGCCGGTGAAGCCCGAGGAGAGGCGGGCGTTCCGGCCCAGGAAGGCCAGCATCGGGAAGGGGTAGACGGGGTCATCGGGAATCCCGAAGTAGTAGATGTGGCCGCCGAAGGCCAGGGCGCTGATGGCGTTGGCCAGGGTCGTCACCTGATGGCCGACGGCTTCGACGATGATGCGCGGCCGACTGGCGTCCGACTGCAAGGTCGCCGCCCACACCTCGCTCGAGGCGTGCACCGGCTCGTCGATGCCGAACGACGCGGCCACGTCGGATCGGTCCACGCGGTCCACGCCGATGACATGGCTGGCGCCGAGGTCCTTGAGCACGTGGGCGAAGAGCACGCCGATCGGGCCCAGGCCGATGACTGCCGCCCGTGCCCCCTCGATGTCGGGGACCTGCTCGAGGGCGTAGAGCACGCATGCCAGCGGCTGCAACAGAATGGCGGTGGCGGGCGGCAGCTCCGGGTCGTACTCTCCGAGACCGGCGCCGCGTGCGATGAGATATTCGGACATGGCATCGGTCCTGGAAGCCCAGCCGACCACCCGGGTGCCGACCCGCACCTCGGGGTGTCGTGACACCATGACCTCTCCGACCACTTCATGCAGCGGGAAACCGGGGCGGTAGGGCCGGTACGGATGAGGCCCACCAGCCGTGCCGAGCTGAGGCGCACCCTTGAAGTAGGGCAGATCGCTCCCGCAGATCCCGCCGGCCAGGACCCGCAGCAGGACCTCATCGGTGCCGACCTCCCCCTCCTCGGGAGCCTGCACGTCCTGCAACTCGAACCTGGCCGGTGCCACCAGCGTCTGGGCCCACATTGGCGTTTCCCCTCCGTTACCGTTGTCCACCTGCGGAAGCTGATCGGCAGCATAACCGGCCGTCGGGCCCCCGCCCTCGACCGGCACCTCTGGACTCGACCTGGCGGGGACCTCGCTTGGTAGCCTGGGTGCGTGCGGCCGGGAGCCGCCGGTAGTCCTCTATTGCAAGGAGCCAGGTGATGAGCAGGACAGCAGTCGCCGTTGATTCGGCTACTGGTCTCAAGGTCTTCGACACGCGGGCCGCCAAGGCGACGGAGAAGATCGCGGGGAAGGGCTATTCGGTTGTCGCTGACGTGCGATTGACGGAGATGCCGCCCCAGCCGCCAGGCGCATCGTTCAACGCCGAGGAGCAGGCCCGGTATCGGGCGTTCAAGGAGGCCCGGCGAGGGGCCGCCGACTACATGGCCATGGAGGGTGACTTCGCCCGCTACCTGGAGGACGTGTACTCCGCGCCACCGGTGCCACGGGATGCCCTGACGGACGAATGCGACATCCTGGTGGTCGGAGCCGGTTTCTGCGGGCTCCTGCTGTGGCACAAGTTGAGCCAGGCCGGCTTCGTCGACGTCCGCTTCTGCGAGAAGGGCGGTGACGTGGGGGGCACCTGGTACTGGAACCGCTACCCCGGCATCGCCTGCGACGTGGAGTCCTACAGCTACTTCCCGCTGCTCGAAGAGATGGGCTACATCCCGTCGATGAAGTTTGCGTCAGGGTTCGAGATTCTCGAATACTGCCAGCAGATGGCCGAGAATTTCGGCTTCTACGAGCACTGCCTGTTTCACACCACGGTGGACCGGACCGAGTGGGACGAGGAGACCGGGCGCTGGACGGTGTACACGGACCGGGGTGACGCCATGCGGGCCCGTTACGTCATCCTGGCCAACGGCATTCTCACCTCGCCCAAGCTGGCTCGGATCGACGGGATGGAGACGTTTGCGGGGGAGTCCTTCCACACGTCCAGGTGGGACTACGACATCGACCTGGAGGGCAAAACCGTCGGCATCATCGGCACCGGGGCGACCGCGGTCCAGGCCATCCCCGAGCTGGCCAAGGTGGCCAAGGACCTGTACGTCTTCCAGCGCACCCCGTCGACCATCGACGTGCGCGACCAGCGGCAGACCAGCGAGGAGCAGCGCCAGACGTGGGTCAACGAGCCCGGCTGGGCCCGGGCCCGGCGCGAGCGTTTTGCCCGCATCTCCCAGGGGCGCACGGCTCTCCAGGCCAACGAGGACTACCTGTCGGGCAAGGTGGCGGACTTCAAGGAGCGCAAGGTCCACGAGCGGGAAATCACCCCGGAGGAGCTGCTGGAAAAGCAGCTCAACAGCAACTTCCGGATCATGGAGCAGATCCGGGCCCGGGTCGACGCCATCGTGGAGGACCCCAAGACGGCGGCGGCCCTGAAGCCCTACTACCCCTATGGCTGCAAGCGGCCGACGTTCCACGACGAGTACCTGCCCGCCTTCAACCTCCCGCACGTGCATCTGGTGGACACGGCCCCGACCGGTGTGACGCAGATCAACGAGCGAGGCGTTGTGCACGACGGTGTCGAGTACCCCCTGGACGTGCTGATCTACGCCACCGGGTTCCAGTGGATGGCCACCTCGACCTTCAACATGATCAAGGGTCGGGGCGGGCGGACGCTCAGTGAGAAGTGGCAGACCGAAGGGACCAGGACCTTCCTGGGGTTGCACAGCAACGGCTTTCCCAACCTGTTCATCATGACCGGGCCCCAGGGCGGGGGCGCATCCTTCAACTTCACCGACACCATCGAGGTCCACGCTAACTACGTGGTATGGATGCTCTCGACCCTCCGCGAGGGCGGTGAGGAGATCGTCGATATCAAGAAGGAGCCGGAGGACGCCTACGCCGAGCACTGCCGCGAAGCCGACATCGCCACCGCCCCGCTACGGGACTGCCTGTCGTACTACAACGGGCACGGCGACGCGGCACCCGGCAGCCTGGCCTACTACGGGGGACGCAACTGGCAGAAATTGTGCGCCGAGGCCCAGGAGACCATGGCCCCCTACACGTTCGGTCGAGTCACCATCTGACCAGAGAAGGGTTGCCACTCCGAAAACCGAGGCAACTCCGTCGAAGTTGGTTGGTTCGACGAAGGAGGTATTCATGACCATTGCCGACCGGCCCGCCCTGGCGGTGCCCGCCCCGACGACCGACCTCGATCAGGCCCGGTACGATCTGGCCAGCACCGGCCTGGGCGTGGTTAGCGACGTGCTGACCGATCAGACCCTGACTGCGGTACGGGAAGCCCTGTACCGGGCGGCCGATTCCGACCGTCGACGGGGTCGTGAGGTGAAGTTCGCGGGTGACTACCCCGACGACAACACCAATCAGCGGGTGTGGAACCTCCCGAGCCGCGATCCGCTGTTTCTCGACCTGGTCGAGCACCCCGCGGCACTGATGTTTGTGCGGGAAGCCATTGGCTGGCCGGCGCTGCTCTCGAACATCTCTGCCAACATCACGGGTCCGGGTGGGGGGGAGATGTTCCTTCACGCCGATCAGACCTATATGCCCCAGCCCTGGTCGGGCATTCAGGGCGTCAACGTGATCTGGTGCGTCGACGACTTCACCGACGAAAATGGCGCCACCCGGGTGGTGCCCGGCAGCCACCACCTCAACCGGGCGCCCACCCCCGAGGACCAGGCCGTCGGGACGGTTCCGCTCGAAGCCCCGGCGGGCTCGATGGTCGTCATGGAAGGGCGGGTGTGGCACAAGACCGGCCACAACCGCACCGCCGACCAGACCCGGGCGGGCATCTTCGGCTGGTACACCCTTCCCATCTATCTTCCCCAGGAGAACTGGTGGCTGTCGCTCGACCCGAGTGTCCGCCAGTTCGGGTCCGATGACCTGCTGGTGCTCTTCGGCTACCGGGTCACCGCCTTCGGCAAAGTCAATGGAGCGTCACTCTCATGAAATTCGGGGTCTTTTACGAAGTCCAGCTGCCGGCGCCGCATGGCGAGGGCGAGGAAACCCGCATGTTCCGGGAGACCCTCGAGCATGTCGAGCTGGCCGATCGGCTCGGCATTCACTACATGTGGGCGGTAGAGCACCACTTCCTCGAGGACCACGCCCTCTCATCGGCCCCGGAGGTCTGGCTGGGGGCGGCCGCGGCCCGCACGAGAAATATCCGCATCGGGCACGGGATCGTGTGCATGCCACCGGGCTTCTCCCAACCGGCGCGCGTGGCCGAGCGCATCGCCACGCTCGACCAGGTGTCCGGCGGTCGGGTGGAATTCGGCACCGGGGAGAGCTCGTCGCGGATGGAGCTGGAGGGGTTCGGCGTCGACGTGACGACCAAGCGGCGCGCCTACCTGGAGGCGGTCGAGCAGACCTGCAACATGATGACCATGACGCCCTATCCGGGCTACGAGGGGGAGTTCTTCTCGCTGCCCTGCCGCAACATCGTGCCGAAGCCCGCCCAGAAGCCCCACCCCCCACTTTGGGTGGCCGGCAAGCCTGATCTGGCCGCCGAGCTCGGTATGGGCTGTCTCGGCTTCAACGTGGTCGGCGGCCGGCAGGCCAAGGTGATGGTCGACCAGTACTACCAGACGCTGGAGGACCGGTGCGTTCCGATCGGTCACGCCGTCAACGCCAACATTGCCGTGCTGGCCACGATGCATTGCCACCCCGACGCCGAGGTGGCGCAGCGCAACGGCGAGAACCTCAAGTTCTTCGGCTACACCATCGGCAAGTACTACCTTCAGGGCAACGTTCAGCCGGGACGGGGCAACTCGTGGGAGGAGTTCCTGGCCGTAAAGGACCAGTTCCCCGACATGGGTGATAGCCCGACCAGGGCCATAGGGACTCCAGAGACCATCCGCGAGCACCTCCGGGCGTTGCAAGCCGCCGGGGTTGATCAGGTGATGCTCATGCACCAGGCCGGCCACCTCGACCATGACGCCAACTGCCGGTCGCTGGAGCTGTTCGCCCGGGAGGTGATGCCCGAGTTCGTCGAGGACGAGGAGCGCCGCGAGGCGGCCAAAGCGGAGCGGCTGGCCCCTGCCATTGACGCCGCGCTGCGGAGAAAGACGTTCATGCCTGAACCGGCGGAGATCCCCGCGGTGGCGGCGTACGGCCATTTCAGCCATCTCCCGACGGCAGACGACTACGCCATCGAGGGAACCTCACCGGACACCACGGGGGCTCTCGGGATCCACTGACTCTCCATTTGCCGGACTGACCACGCTATTGTCCGGCGAATGCAGCTGGGTGAATTCAGCGTCGACCACATCATCGACGGGACCGGCCGGTTCAGACCCACCCGGTCGTTTGCCGGCTCCACTGATGAACAATGGGCCGACCACCGGTATCTGCTCGACCAGGATGGACGCCTGCCCTTCACCATGGGATGCTTCCTGATTCGCGGTGCGGAGCGGGTGGTGCTGATCGACGCCGGCCTCGGCCCCGGCCAGCTGATGGGCATCCAGGGCGGGGCGATGCTCGAGAATCTCCGGCAGGCCGGGGTGACGGCGGCCGACGTCACGGACGTCGTCTTCACCCACCTCCACATGGACCACGTGGGCTGGGTCTCACAAGATGGCGCCATGGTGTTCCCCAACGCGGTGCACCGGTGCTCGAGCTCGGACTGGGATCACTTCATGATCAATCACCGGGGTGAGGAAGCGGACCGGATTCAACCTGCTGCCGAGCGATTCGAGATGTGGGACAGCGAGACGACCATCCTGCCCTCGCTGGACACGTTGTCGACGCCGGGGCACACCCCCGGCAGTACCACCCTCGTTTTGTCGTCGGGGGCGGAGCGGGTCATGTTTCTGGGCGACGTAGTCCACTGTCCGATCCAGCTCGAGGAAGACGAGTGGTCGGCGCTGTTCGACGTGGACCCGGAGTTGGCCAAACGGACCCGTAACGCGCTGGCTCGTGAGCTCGAAGGCACCGACGTCCGGGTTTCGGCCGCCCACTTCCCCGAGATGCACTTCGGCCGGCTGGTGCTGGCCCAAGGCCAGCGCCGTTTCGTGGTTTGATCTGGGCCGGTACGCTCGGTGGGCCGGTACCCTGTGGGCCGGTACGCTTGGGCGGTGAGTGAGGGGACGGCCTTCCACGAGCAGTTGCGAACGGCGGAAGGCAAGGTGATCCAGTTGTTCGCCTTTGTCGCCGAGGACCTGGCCGTCGCCACCGAAGCCCTGCTCAGTAGCGACGCCGATGCCCTCACCGTGGTCTCGGAGCGAGAATCGATCATTGATGGCCTCTATCGAGAAGTCGAGGAGCTCGTCAATGCCCAGCTGTGGCGGCAAGGGCCCATGGCGAGCGACCGGCTGCTGCTCGCGGTGCTGCGGATAGTCCCGGAACTGGAGCGCTCTCACGACCTGGTGGTGCACATCGCCGAACACGCCAGCCATTCATTGGGAGGAGAGCTCTCCCCTCGCAGTCGAGGTCTGGTGCAAACAATGGGCGACACGGCGGTCGGCATGTGGAATCAGGCCATCAACGCCTGGATTCAGCAGGATGGCGGGGTAGCCGACGCGCTCGAACAACGCGACGACGACATGGACGGTCTCCACTCGGCCCTGATGGCTGAGCTCGCCTCGGGGAAGATGAGCCTGCCCGTCGCTATGGAGATGACCCTGGTCGCTCGCTACTACGAGCGTCTGGGAGACCACGCCGTCAACATCGCCCGCCGGGTCGTGTACCGGGCCGGGCCGGAGCAGGCCTTATGAGCAGCGGCGCCGAGAACAACCCGGCACTTGCGTACGCCACCGCTCGAGAAGAGATCGTTCGTGATGTCGCCGCCCTGGCCGGACGACTGCAAAACCTGGGCGACGGCACCGGTGCCGACTGGTCGGACGTCCGCACCCTGCACCACCTTCAGGACCTCGTGCTGGAGGCCACCCGGGTCGTCCGAGGGATGCGAGGCGTCGGAACCGGTTGACCGGAATTACACTAAACCGTACGAGACTCCATCCAATGTTCCACTGGGGTCTCGCCAGCCGGAACTAGTGTCGCGTTCCTGGGTTGTGGACGGAGGGCAAGCAAGTGGCGACCAAAGCGACGAAGCCGGCCAACGGGGACGCTGCAGGGGAGGGAGAACCTGTCCGGTTGACCGACAAGATCTACGACCGGGAGCTCTACCGACTGCAATCGGAAATGGTCCAGCTGCAGGAGTGGGTGCGCCAGGAGGGCGGGCGCGTGGTCGTGGTGTTTGAAGGGCGAGACGCGGCCGGGAAGGGCAGCACCATCAAACGCGTGACCCAATACCTCAACCCCCGGGTGGCCCGCATCGTCGCCCTCCCGGCGCCCACCGAACGAGAGCGAACCCAATGGTATTTCGGACGTTACATTGAGCACCTTCCCGCTGCGGGCGAGATCGTCCTCTTCGACCGGAGCTGGTACAACCGGGCCGGCGTCGAACGAGTGATGGGCTTTTGCACTGAGACGGAATACCGGCGGTATCTGCACCAGTGCCCGATCTTTGAGCGCCTGCTGGTCGAGGACGGCATATTGCTCCGGAAGTACTGGTTTTCCGTGAGCCAGGCCGAGCAGGAAAAGCGATTCCGTCGCCGGCGAGATGATCCCATGCGGCGCTGGAAACTGTCCGGCATGGATCTCGAGTCCATAAGCCGGTGGGAAGACTACTCCCGGGCCAAGGACGAGATGTTCGTGCACACCGATATTCCTGAGGCCCCCTGGTACGTGGTGGAGAGTGAGAACAAGCGAAATGCCCGCCTCAACATGATGGCTCACCTGCTCTCCACGATCCCGTACTACGACGTGGAGCCGATTCCGCTGGAATTCCCCAAGCCGGGACGCTCCAAGGGATATGAGCGACCTTCAAGGGGGACCCAGACTTACGTTCCCGATCACGCCGCCACCCTGTTGGCCGCGTCACAAGAGGGTAAATGATCCGCGAAGGCGGGTGAAGCGTCTTGTAGCGAAGGAAGAAGGGTTCGGCTCGAGGTGCTGGCGGCGCGCCACCCGAGCCGGTGATCGGCACACTGACCCGCACCTGGGGCCGGCTCCGTTCCCGCCCGGCCCATGGGTGCGGTCGCGTTTCTGGCGCGAATTGGGCCCACGAGAACCGTGGGGCGCGTCAGAGAAGGAGGCAGTGCTTCACAAAAAGAGTGCGGGCCAGGTCGCTGGCGCTCGGCTGGCCGGGGTGGCCGGGGTGGCCGGGTGGCCGCCGGCGCTCGACCGTCGGGCGGAGGGGTTCGCGGGGGGTCACCCTGGCCGGGTCGAAGTCAGACCTACCATGTCGGGTGGTGATCGAACGCTTTGACAGGCCTGCTCGTGCCGCGGTCGAGGCGGCCTACCAGGCTGCCAGGGAGCTCGAGCACAACCAGGTCGGGACGGAACACCTGCTCCTGGGGATGCTGGCCCAGGCGGACACCGGCGCCACCGGAGCGCTGGTGGCCTGCGGAGCGACCCTCGAGGGCTGCCGGGTCAAGGTCGCCGAGGCGGTGGCCAGCAAGCGGCCGGGGACAGCCGCGCCGGACCTGACGTTTACCGACCGAGCCAACCTGGCTCTGGAGCGCGCCAGCCGCCTCTCGCTCCGACAGCGGTGCGACCACATAGAAGTGCGTCACATCCTGCTCAGCGTCCTCGACGTGGAAGGGACGGCGGGCCAGGTCCTGCGAGGCCTCACAGTCGATCCGGACTGTGTTCGCCGACGGCTCGGTTCGACTTCGAGTCAAACCGTGGCTCGTGAGTCTCCCGAACCGGCCCCTGGCCCGGCCGCCCGCCCGGCTGAGGTGATGCCTCGCTGTCCCCAATGCGACTTGCAGCTCGACACGACGCTGGCCCATCGGGTGGTCACCTCCCGCGGCGACGAAGGGTCCACGGCCCGGGTCCTGGTTGTCTATTGCTCGGGGTGCGGCTGCGCCATCGCAGCTGCCGCCACCCCGGATTGACGCCGTCTACGTTCGGGCCTCGGTCCCGGATGGCGGCCTTTGGTCAAGACGCCGGCGCCTCAACGGTCCACCACGCTCGGCGCCCATCGGGAAATTGGCCGAGAGAGATGGCCTGATCTGGGTAAGAGATATCCGAACATTCGTAGCGCCTGACGGATCAGGGCTGGTTGACGGATCGGGAGGAACGATGACGGCCACGCTGCAGAGAAAGCCGGAGTCGCAGGGTGTCATCCGCAGTCTGATTCCGGCCCGGCTGGACCGGCTCCACTGGTCGCGATTTCACACCCGCGTCGTCATGGCTCTGGGGGTGGCGTGGGTTCTTGACGGGCTCGAGATCACGATCGCCGGTAACGCCGCCAGCCTGCTGAGCAGCCCGCAGTCGCTGCACCTGTCGTCCGCGGGCGTGGGGTTCGCGGTAGGTACGGTGTACCTGCTCGGAGAGGTTGCGGGGGCCCTGTTCTTTGGTCGCCTGTCTGACCGTTGGGGCCGGCGCAACCTGTTCATGATCACCCTGGGGGTGTACCTGCTCGGTGGCGCCATGACGGCCTTGACCTTCGGTCACGGCGAACCCTGGGTCCTGTATCTCTATCTGTGCCGGTTCATCGCCGGTATGGGCATCGGGGGTGAGTACGCGGCCATCAACTCGGCCATCGACGAGCTGATCCCGTCCCGGTACCGGGGCCGTGTCGATATCGCCGTCAACGGCACCTACTGGGGCGGCGCCCTGCTGGCCACCGTGGTGACCCTGCTGGTCATCAATCACCTGGCAGTCAGCTACGCCTGGCGAGTCGCCTTCCTGGCCGGTCCCGCCCTGGGCTTTTTGATCATCTTCATCCGGCGCAACCTGCCCGAGAGCCCCCGCTGGCTGCTGATGCAGGGCCGGGTCGACGAGGCGGAAGCGGCCGTGGCCGAGATCGAGCGGAACGCCCTGGAGGGTGGCGGCGAGTGCGACGAGATCGATGAGTCCAAGGCCATCGAGATCCGACCGACCCCCCAGATCGGCTTTATCGCCCTGGCCCGCACGCTGTTTGCCACCTACCCGCGGCGTTCGGTGCTGGGCGCGTCGCTGATGATCACGCAATCGTTTCTTTATAACGCCATCTTTTTCACCTATTCGCTGGTGCTGACCAAGATCTATGGGGTGCCCAAAGGGTCGACACCGTACTACTTCATGGTCTTTGCGGCCGGTAACCTGCTCGGTCCGCTGCTGATCGGGCGGCTCTTCGACACCGTCGGCCGCCGCATCATGATCACCAGCACCTACATACTGTCCGGATTCCTGCTGGCGGTCAGCGCCTTCCTCTTCAAGGCCGGCCTGCTCGACGCCGTCAGCCAGACGCTTTGCTGGTGCGTGATCTTCTTCTTCGCCTCGGCGGGCGCCAGCGCTGCTTATCTGACGGTCAGCGAGATCTTCCCCGTGGAGGTGCGGGCCAAAGCCATCGCCGTCTTCTTCGCTATCGCCCAGACCTTCGGCGCCTTCGGTCCTTGGTTCTACGGCAAGCTGATCGGCAACGGCACCGACCACTACAAGCTCTTCATCGGGTACCTCATCGGCGCCGCCGTCATGGTGGCCGGCGGGGTGATCGAGGCCTGCCTCGGCATCGACGCCGAGGGCCGATCGCTCGAAGATCTGGCCCGACCCCTCGGCGCCACCGACGGTGACCGCCCCGACCGCCCGGACCGCCCGGACCGGCTGGCCAACCTCACCGGCGCACCGCGAGCGCCGGCGGCCCGCACCGTCGGCGACGGACACTCGTTGACGGACGTGAGGGCTCTGGAGGATGCCAGGGCCAGCACACGGGAGCGGCGCCGGAATCGTGGCGGCGGGACTTCACCGGGCACCAACCGCGATCGGGTCGACGCCACTTCCGATCAGTCGTTCCCGGCCAGCGACCCGCCGGCCACCTATTAGCTGCTCCTACAGGGCGGGATCGGGGGTCCGGCGTAAGGCGACCAGGGCAACGTCGTCGCACGGAGCGGTGGTCCCGATCAGGTGTCGCATCACTTGCCGGCACACGATCTGCGGATGGTCGTGGGGGATCGCCGCGCACAGGCGTTGGATGCCCGCGTCGATGATCTCGTGGCGCCGTTCGATGAGACCGTCGGTGTAGAGCACCAGCAGAGCGCCGGGAGGGGTCGCGACCGTCGTCATAGCGGGCCGCGACCTGGTCCCGACGCCAAGAGGTGGATTCGGAGCAACGTCGAGGGGCCGGTTGGGTTTCGAGGGAAGGGCGATGATCGGCGGGGGATGACCGGCCGAGCAGATGTGGAAGCGGTCGTAGGGCGGTCGGGAGGTGGCACACAGGACTGTCGCCGTCGCCCCGAACTCAAAGTGCAGCAGCTTGCGGTTGGTGAGCTCGACCACCTCGTCACCGGTTCGGCCGAGCAGGGCGTACGCCCGCATGGTGCTGCGCAGACGACCCATCACCACTGCCGCCGACAAGCCGTGGCCGGCCACGTCGCCGGCGATGACCCAGAGCTCGCCGGTGGGAAGGACGAACACGTCGTACCAGTCGCCGCCCACGTCGCGACCCTCCGCGGTGGCGTATCGGACCGCGATCTCGACTCCAGGGCAGACGGGCAGGGTGCGCGGCAGCAGACTTCGCTCCAGCAGCCTGGCCGCGGCCCGTTCGACCTCCAGGAGGCGGGTCTGGGCTGCGAAGGCGACCCGTTCGGCCACCAGCTGGAGCAACTCGACCTCCTCCATAGTGAAAGCCCGCTCACTCAGTCGGCCGACATGCAGGACACCGATCAGATGATCACCCACGAGGAGGGGCACACCGAGCATGGTCCGGATGCCCCGCTCCCAGAGGATGGGGTTGGCCACCGTGGTGTCGTCAACGCGTTCGAGGAGCACCGGCCCTCTTTCGGCCGCAATACGGCCGGCGAATCCCGTGCGCAGGGGTATCCGAACGTCCTGGTAAACCTCTTCTTCGATGCCCCGCGCCGCTCGCGCCGCCAGCTCCTGGCCGCCTGGTTCGAGCAGCAGGATGGCCGCGGTGTCGGCGTGCAACGTGTCGCGGACCCGGTCCAGGAGTGCTACCAGGAGCGCTTCGACGTCGAGCCGGGTGAGCGCGACATCGGTGAGCAACTGGATGCTTCGCAGATGATCCTGGGCTTCGACCCCTTCCACGCTGCCGCCCTCAGGTGGAGCTGGTCAAGAGTCGAGGGGAGCAGACGGACCATCCGAAGGATCGATCCTGAACAGCTCCAGGAGACCGGTGATCTCGAACACCCTGCGCACGTTTGGACGCAAGCCGACGAGTCGAAGTTCCTGGTCGGGGCCGGCCCGGTGGTAGGCGGCCACGAGCGCATTGATGCCGGCTGAATCCATGAACGTCACTTCACCCAGATCGACAACCACTCTCGGTGAGCGCTGGGCGTCGCGCAGGGCATGGTCGAAAGAACTGACGGTGACGATGTCCACTTCTCCACCTACCGTGAGCGCGGCGTGATCGCCGTCGACGCGAAGGGTGGTGTCGAGCGCAGCCGGAGGGTCGGGATGGTCCGACCCGGGTGGTTCTTGTGAGCGAGAAGTCGGAGTTGGCATCGGAAGCTTTGGGACAACGACGGCGCTGAGGCGGCATACCGCGAAACCTGACCACGACAAACCGGACATCCTGGGACTTTTGCCCTGACCCTCACTGTTGAAGGTCGGGTCAAAAATAGCATCCAGGGCCGCGGGCGTCACTGCGGCGTCCGGGGCGTGGTCACACCCCTGAGCCCGGAGGCTCACGCCGGCGTGGTGGACCATCGAGCCCCCCGCCCCGCAGCCGATTCCATCTCTCGCGAGCAGACCGCCCCGAGCGCCGACAGCACGGTGGCCATGGCGGCTTCGACCAGGGCCGGCCGCCGCCACCTGGTCGGGCGCGCCGCCAGGCCCAGCATGGTCAGGGCGTGAATGCCGTCGATCGCCGCGCCGGCCGCGGTCACCTTCGTTTCGGGCGCCAGATACGTCAGGACCGCCTGAGCCAGTTGACGTCCGCCCAGGACGCGGATCACCATCGTGCTCCGCCGATCGAACCGTGAGCGACGGCACGACCATCGCGCCGCCAGCTCCGGGAGAATCAGTTCGATGGCGCCCAGAGCGGCGCGGGTCACGACGAAGCCGATTACCTCCGGCGGCGGACTCGAGCCCCGGCTCAGTAGCCGTGGCGCCATGCGCCGTCGTCCTCCCGCCGCCTTCATCGGGTCGTTCCAGCCTTGTCGAACACCGACAGTCCTACCCATCGAGGGCGTACTCGATCGCTATCGCCGCGAGCCGGCTGTCTGCCGGCTGGGCCGAAGGGGTAGAAGCACGGGGTGGCTACCGATACTCTCGAACAAGAGATGAAATTTTCGGTCGGGCCGGCCTTCGACGTGCCCGACTTCGGGGACACGGTCGCTCGGGCCGTGCGGCAACCGGAGCGGACGATCACGACGATCTATTTCGACACGCCGGACCTGCGGCTGTGGAGCCAGGGCATAACCGTCAGGTTCCGGAGCAGCCTGGTCGACGGGCCGGGAACCTGGACGGCCAAACTGCCCGAACCCGATCGCGGTCCCACCCTCAACCGCCGGGAGCTCTCGTGGGTCGGGGAAGAGGACGAGGTGCCGGCCTCGGTCCAGGTCTTGCTCCGGGGCCTGGTCCGCCGAGCCCATCTCGACCTGATGGTGCAGGTGGAGACCACGCGCCTGCCCTGGAGCCTGCTCGACCATTCCGGCGACGAGTGGGCTCAGCTTCACTCTGACGACGTGAGGGTCGCCGGCGGCGGCCAGGACGGGCTGCGCTTCCGGCAGATCGAGATCGAACGCACAGGGGAGCGCGCTGACGACCGGGCCATGTCCGCCCTGGCCCACACCCTGCGACAGGCCGGAGCCAAGCCGGACGCGGAGCCGAAGTTCGCCAAGGCGCTCGGGCTGTCAGCCAAAGGACGCCGCGGTCCGGCCGGCGCGCTGGGCCCGGACTCGACCGCCGCCGAGGTTGTTCGACATGCCGTCTCGGCCGGCCTGGACCGACTGCTCGACCGCGACTACCGGCTCCGGCTCTATTCGGACGACCCCGAGATCGTGGACGTCCACCAGGCCCGGGTGGCGACCCGCCGGCTGCGCTCGGACCTGAAGACGCTTCGATCGCTTCTCGACCCCATCTGGCTCCGGCACACCGAGGAGGAGTTGCGATGGATGGGCGGCATCCTCGGCGCCGTCCGCGATGCCGACGTCATGGATATCTCGCTCGGCTCGGCGCGGAAGCGCAAACTGAGGATGGCGGGATCGCAGGGCGTTGCCGAGCTCCGCAACGAGCTCGCCGCCGAGCGGATCAAGGCGGCGGCGGTACTGGACGAAGCTCTCCGCTCGGAGCGCTACCTCGACCTGCTGGATCGGGTTCACGCCGCCGCGGCCAACCCCCCTCTCATCAAGGGCTCCGACCGGGCCGAGAATCCGCTTGGCGCCGGGGCGGTGCTCCCCAACGCGGTCAACAAGCGATGGCGCACGCTCAAGAAGAGGGTCGCCGCGGCCGGCGGATCCCCGTCCGAAAAGCAAGTCCACAGCATCCGCATAGCAGCCAAGAACCTCCGCTACGCCTCCGAACTCTCGGAGCCGGTGATCGGCCACCGGGCTGGCAAGACGGCAAAACTGGCCGAGAACATCCAGACCGTCCTCGGCGAGCACCACGATGCGTCGGCAGCGATCGACTGGTTCGCGCAGGCCGGCAGGATGGGCCCCGGCCTGCCGGCATTCGCGGCCGGGGTGCTGACGACCGAGCAGGACCGCCGGCGCAGGAAGCTGGCCGAGAAGTGGTGGCGACAGTGGGCGAGGCTCTCCCGGCCCTCCACCCGTAGCTGGCTCCACTAACGGGCGTCCCTGGCCGGCCAGAAAACCCGATGAGGGACACTCCCTGGCCCGAGTTTCCGGTGTCGGGTTCGGGGGCGCCCACTGACGGGACCACGGGGCCGCACCTCACCGCCTGGTCCGGATCCAGGCCCGATTGAGGGCCTAAGCCCCCGGGTAGAAGCCCGGGGTGGGCCGCCGGGCGACGTATCGCGTCCAGTTACATTCCGGGTTCGGGTTCGATGACGTCGCCGGCCTCGGCGCCTACCTGTCCGATCTGGGTGTCAGCCATGTCTACTCCTCCCCCTCTACCCAGGCGGTAGCGGGGAGCACCCATGGCTACGACGTCGTCAACCCTGGGCGGCTGAGCGACGAACTGGGCGGTGCCGCCGGCCACGCCCGGATGACCGGTGCCCTGCGAGCGGCCGGGCTCAGCCAGATCCTCGATATCGTCCCTAACCACATGGCCACGGACCCACTCAATCGGTGGTGGTGGGATGTACTCGAGAATGGTCCGGCCAGTCGTTATGCCCACTTCTTTGACATCCACTGGACGGAGACCGATGACCGGTCCACCCCGACGGTGCTCGCGCCGATACTCGGCGACCAGTACGGCCGGGTGCTCGAGGCCGGCGACCTGATCGTGGAGCGATCCGGCGGAAACTTCCGGGTTCGATATTTCGAGCGGCGCCTGCCCCTGTCACCTCGCACGGTGGACCGCCTGCTTTACCGGGCCGCTCGCCGAGCCGGCAGCGGTGAGCTGGCCAGCGTCGCCGAGGAGCTCACCGCGTTGCCCGCCGCCGTCCTCGGCCCACCGGCCGCCGCCAAGCGACACCTCGAGCAGGGCCGGATAGTCGCCGGGCTGGCTCGACTCTGTGGGACCAATCCCGAGATCGCCGCCGCTGTTGACGAAGAGGTCGTCACCCTCAACGAGGACGTCGACCGCCTCGATGAGTTGTTGCGTTCGCAGAACTACCGGTTGGCCTTCTGGCGCCTCGCCAGTGACGAGCTTGACTATCGCCGCTTCTTCAGCATCGAAACCCTGGCCGGCGTCAGGGTGGAAGACCCTGACGTGTTCGCGGCCACCCATCAACTCGTGATCGATCTGGTCCGGGACGGCACCCTGGACGGCCTGAGGGTCGACCATCCGGACGGTATGCGCGACCCGGAGGGATATCTGATCACCCTGGCTGAGCATACCGGCGGGCTGTACACCGTCGCGGAGAAGATCCTCGAGGCGGACGAAACCCTGCCCGAGACCTGGCCCGTGGCAGGGACCAGCGGCTATGACTTCCTCAACCGGGTGAACAATCTGTTTGTCGCGCCATGGCACGAACAGGCGATGTCGCGCTGCTATGTCGACTTCAGCGGCCAGACCGCCAGTTACCCCGAGGTCGTCTACCGGGCCAAGCAACAAGTCATGACGACCGAGCTCGGCGCTGAAGTGGAGCGACTGGTCGGAATCCTGGCTCACATTTGCCACCAGGCTCGTCGGCATCGGGATCACTCTCGCCACCGCCTTCGCGACACTCTGCAAGAGCTGGTAGCGCATTTCCCTGTCTACCGGACTTACGTGCATCCTCGCCGCGCCCCGACGCCGGCCGACCGGGCGTACGTCGAGAGCGCGGTGGCCGCTTCCCAGGCCCGTCGCCCCGAGCTCGATCCCGAGCTGGTCCGGTTTCTGGGGGAGCTTGCTCTGGGCCAGACCAGCGGAGCCGCGGGAATGGAGTTCGCCCAGCAACTCCAGCAACTGACGGGGCCGGTCATGGCGAAGGGGGTCGAGGACACCGCCTTCTACCGGTATAACCGTTTCGTCTCCCTCAACGAGGTCGGCGGCAACCCTGCGGTGTTCGGACGTCCGGTGGCCGCCTTTCACGCCGACACGGCCCGAGCCGCCCAGCGCTGGCCCGAGGGCATGCTCACCCTCTCGACCCACGACACCAAACGCAGCGGCGACGTTCGCGCTCGTCTCAACGTGCTCTCAGAGCTACCGGCGGCGTGGGCTGCAGCCGTGGGCCGCTGGGCCGGGATCGGCGACCGCTATCGCCGCGGCGGCTGGCCGGACGGCAATGCCGAATATCTGCTCTATCAGACGCTGGTCGGGGCCTGGCCGCTCGACGTGGAACGGGCCGTGGCCTTCATGGCCAAGGCCACCCGGGAAGCCAAGGTTCACACCAGCTGGGCGGATCCCGATGCGGAGTATGAGGAGGCGACGGAAGTCTTTGTGCGTTCGCTTCTTGTCGATCCAGCCTTTCTCATGGACCTGGAGCGGTTCCTGATCGATGAGCGGATGGTGGCACGAGGGCGGCGGAACTCCCTGGCTCAGACGGCGCTGTCCCTCACGTGCCCGGGCGTACCGGATATCTACCAGGGAACGGAACTCTGGGACCTGAGTCTGGTCGATCCCGACAACCGCCGCCCGGTTGACTACGCCGAGCGGCGGCGACAGCTGGCGCTGGTGCCGCAAACCCCCTTCGGCGCCATGGACGACGGGGCCGACCCGGGCTACGCCAAGCTGTGGCTTATTCAGCGCTTGCTCGAGCACCGACGTCGCCAGGGGCGCTTGTACGCTTCGACTGACTACGAGCCGCTGACTTTCTCCGGGGACCGCAGCGACGATCTGGTCGGTTTTCGGCGCAGTGACCTGGCCGTGGTCGTGCCCCGCTCCGGCGACGACTGGTGGGAAGGCACGGATGTGGAGTTGCCGCCCGGGCGGTGGACCGACGTATTGACGGGTGTCGACCATGACGGCGGCCGGCGGCCGGTGCCGCGCTTGTTGGCCGGCGGTCCCGTCGCCGTGCTGGACCGTGGCGCCCGTTGATGCCCACTTTCGCGGTGTGGGCGCCCAGGCCGGAACGGGTGGAGCTCCGCCTGGGCGAGACCTGTGTTCTGATGGACCGGGGCCGGGACGGATGGTGGCGGGCGCGGGTGCCGGCGTTCGGGCCGGGGGCTGGTGGGCCCGGAGGCGCCAGATATGGCTTCTGCCTGGATGGGGGCAAGCCTCTGCCCGATCCTCGCTCGGGCTTCCAACCCGACGGGGTGGATGGACTGTCCCAGATCGTGGACCATGACCCGTTCGCATGGTCCGATCACGGGTGGCGCGGCGTCTCGGCCCGAGGGCTGGTGCTCTACGAGCTCCACGACCAGGTCGGCAACCGGGCCCTCGGCGACCGGTCGGGCGCCCTGATGAGCCCCGGCCGCCTCAAGGTGGCGGCGGCCCTCATGCTTACCGGGCCGTTCACGCCGATGCTCTTCCAGGGCGAGGAGTGGGCGGCCGGCTCGCCGTTCCAATACTTCACGGATCATGGCGATCCGGAGCTGGCCCGCGCCGTGAGCGAGGGCCGGCGGCGGGAGTTCGCCGACTTCGGGTGGCGGCCTGATCAAGTACCGGATCCGCAGGATCTCGACACCTTTACCCGGTCCAAGCTCGACTGGGACGAGGTCGGATGCTCGCTGCATGCGGACGTACTCGGGTGGTACCGCCGCCTAATGGAGCTGCGACGAGCCCGCCCAGCATTGAGCGATCCCCGGCTCGACCGCATCTCTATCGATGCCGACGAGGCGAGCGGGACGATCGTCGTTCGTCGCGGGCCCATCAGCATTCTGGTGAATCTTGGGCAGCACTACCACTGGTTTCCGGTCGGGTCCGGTGACATCGTCCTGGCTGTGTCCGACTCCCGTACCGACGGGCAGCATGGCGGTCTCCTGGTTCCTCCCGACGGCGTGGTCTTGACGGAGAGCCCGGCGTCCGAACCCTGAGAGTCATGACGTGGGTGCGGCCGGCGGGCCGCGGGCCGCGGAGTCCGCCGGTGGCAGGGCGGCCGGCGGGACAGGGACGGCCAGCCCTCGCCCTGAAAGCCCACCGGATGCTCTGATCAGGCGGGCTGATTATCGGGTTCAGCCCCCTGGACCCGGCCCATTTGCGATCCGGCCGCCCTGGCCGCGCCAATCCCGCAGTAGGCCAGCACCCCCGGGCTGGTGTACGCCGGACCAGTCAGAAGTGATGGGTCAAGGGCTGGGCGGTCCGCTGGTCCGTGCCGGCGATCCCCCGAAGGCTGGCGGCCCGGCTAGTTTGCCGGGTGACTTTTTGACGGCGCGGCGGAGCTGGATGATGCGAGCGGTGCCCGGCACCGCCACCAGCAGCATCCCGGCCACGGCCGCGACGAGCAGCGCCACCGCGAGGGGCACGCGGCCGTCGAGACCGACGTAGTGGATGCTCACCTCCCGGGCGTTCTGGGCGATGAAGATCACGAGGGCGACGAGCAAGGCTGCTGCGATGATGAGGCCGATCCACACGGCACTGATCCGCGTCCGCTCGATCCGGCCCGATCGGGCCGAACCGCCTGGCGGCGGCAGTAGCGGGGGAGTGGCAGTCGGATCGCCGACCTGTCCTGGTGCAGGCGCCGCGGCCACCCCCTCGGTAGTGGGGCCCGGCCAGGGCTCGCCGTGTCCGCCGGCCTCGTTGCTCACGAGTTCCTCCAGGTAGTCTTGATGTAGACATACCCGCCTGAAGGGCGTTTGTCACGCTCCCGCCAACCCGAAGAGGGGCGACAACGACCGGGCCGGGAGGGTCGTCTTCAGGGTCTGCCTTTTTGACGCGAGTCGACCCCAGTCGCCAGCGGGGCGTGCTCCACAAAAACGAGGCGGAGTACCACAATGAACGGCTGGCCCGCTGGCGCACCGCCCGCCGGCGCCGGCCCAGATCAGTCCACCCCGTCCACGGCCAGGTGGGGCGTGCGGTAGGACCAGCGCCGACGGGGTAGGAAGAGTTGCGACGGCGCCCGCTGTCGAGGAGGTTCCCGATGCCACTTGTGGCCCCGCCCGGTTCCAGGCCACGGTGAGCGCCCGCTCGGCGGTTGGCGCGCCGGCCTGGCGCCGCGCCCGCTCGCGACGACAGGACGGGTTCGTTCCGATCGAGGACTACGCCGTGCTCGGCGACGGCCGCACCGTCGCCCTGGTCGCCACCGACGGCCAGGTCGACTGGTGGCCGGTCCCGACGCTCGACTCTCCTCCCGTGTGCGCTTCCCTGCTCGACCCGGACCGAGGAGGCCATTTTGGCCTGGCGCCGGTCGAGGACTTCGACACCCGGCGGTGCTACGTGCCAGGCACCAATGTCCTCGAGACGGAGTATCGCACTGCGAGCGGAGTGGTACGGGTCACCGAGTCCCTGACGTCCGGGGCCGCGGGGCGCTTGCCATGGACGGAGCTGGCCCGTCGGGTCGAGGGGGTGGACGGCACCGTTGAGCTGCAATGGGACCTGGCGCCCGGCGACCGATTCCGTATGGCCCGGGCCTGGGTCGCCAACGGTGGCGGGGTGCCCATCCTGCACGTCGGCGACCAGATGCTCGCGGTGGTGACCGGCGGTCGTGGGGTCGGAGCGGTCGAGGTGGCAACCCATCGGGTGGGCGGCCGCTTACGGTGCTCGGCAGGTGAGCGGTCCGTGGTGGCCGCGGTGGCGACCGACGACGAGCCCTTGTTCCTGCCCAGCTGGTCGGCGGTGTCGGATCGGCTGGACCGGACCGTGGAGTCGTGGCGCCGCTGGACCGACCAGATTTCCGTCGGCGGACGGTGGGCTGAGGCGGTGCGACGCTCGGCGCTGGCCTTGAAGCTGCTGCTGTACGAGCCGGGCGGGGCCATGGCGGCGGCGGCGACGACTTCGCTGCCCGAACGCGTCGGCGGACCGAAAAACTGGGACTACCGCTACGCCTGGGTGCGGGACTCGTCGTTCGCGCTCGACGCGCTGATCAACCTCGACCTGCACGAAGAGGTACACCGGGCCGTGTCCTGGCTTCTCGGCGCCTTGAAAGGCAGTGCGCCCGACCTGCACATCTTCTACCGCCTCGACGGGACCATTGCCGACGAGGAAGCCGAACTGGACGTGCCGGGATATCGCGGCAGCCGGCCGGTGCTGGCCGGAAACACAGCCGGCGGTCAGTTGCAGCTCGGAGTCTTCGGAGATCTCTTTGACACCGTCCGCCGTTACGTGCGCGAAGGACACGTCCTCGACCCGCGCACCGGCTCGATGCTCGCCCGGATGGCGGACCGCTGCTGCGATCTCTGGATGCGGTCCGACTCGGGGATATGGGAACTCGACGACCTGCAGCAGTACACCATCTCCAGGATGGGCTGCTGGGTGGCCCTCGATCGGGCCGCTCGTCTCGCTGCCGACGGTCAGATTCCGTCCTCGCACATCGACCGCTGGCGGGCCGAGGCCGACGACATCAAGACCTGGGTCGACGAGCACTGCTGGTCGACGCAGAAGCGGTCCTGGACCCTCCACCGCGGCACCGAGCGGCTGGATGCGGCCGTGTTGCTGGCGGGTCGCACCGGCTTCGACCGCGGGCCGCGATTATCGGCGACGATCGATGCCGTCATGGCCGAACTGGGGCGCGGCCCGCTGGTGTACCGCTACACCGGTATGGACGAGGAAGAAGGCGCCTTTGTGGCGTGCACCTTCTGGCTGATTGATGCGCTCGTCCACGTCGGGCGGGTGTCAGAGGCCCGTTCGCTGATGGAGCAGGCGGTCGACCTCGCCAATGACGTCGGCCTCCTCTCGGAGCAGATCGACCCCGGATCCGGGGCCTTCCTCGGCAACGTCCCCCAGGGCCTTTCTCACCTGGCCCTGATCAACGCCGCCCACTCGCTGGAGCGGGCGGAGAGCAGTGGTCGGTGACACGCGGCTGATCGGCTCGGGTAGCTGGCCCACCTGACCAGCTTGGGGCAAGCTGGAAAGTTCAGGCCCCGCCGCTCTGCCCCTGCCGCTGCTGGACCCTCCGCCGCTGCGGGACGATCGTATAGCGGGGGTTCTCGGCGGACGTCAGCCCGGCTTCGAAGATGGCGAAGCGGGTGAAAGCCGAACCGGCCAGGATCGACACTCCGGCCAGGGCTGAGGCCAGCCGGCTACGCCGCCCGGCCAGCGCGGCCACGCCGATACCCGCGCCAGTGACCGCCGCCGCGATCCGCTCGTAACGGCGGCCTTTGTGGCTCTCGGCGAAGGCCCCGGCAGCTTCGCCCATCGCCTTTTTCATCAGCTGCATGAGCGCCAGCTCGGCTACGGCCGCTCCGATACCCAGGTGGCGTACCGGGGCCGTCTCGTGGAGCGGCGCCGCCGCCATTCCCAGCCCGGCCGCGGCGCTGGCCGAGGAGGCCGCGAAGAGGAATGGCATGTGCCGGTATCCTCCGTGCCAGGCGGGCACTGCAGTATTGGAAATCAAGGCGGCCGTGTAGGTCGCCACTCCGGGGCCGAGGGCGGCCGCGCCGGCCGTGCCGATCACCCCCAGGCGGCGGAGCCGGCCGGTGGTCGCACTGAAGCTGGCCGCGGCCGACATCGGCGCGTAGGCGGCCAGCAACCATGCTCCGACGCTCATCGGCGAGGTTGGCTTCAGCACCCGCAGCATGTTGAAGAACCGCGACGGCCGGCCCAGGTCGTGCACCAGGGCTACGCCTGACAGTCCCACCGCCATGGTGCTGGCCAGTTTGCTGGCCCGGGCCAGGTTCGGCCGGCCGCTGAGCTCGGCGCCGACCGCCACGAGCGAGGAGGCGCCGGCCAGTCCTCCGAGGAACAGATAACCCGCTATGTCGCGGGCATGCCACACCGGTTTGTTGATGACGGGAATGCCGTAGTACGAGCGGAACTCGGCCTGGCCCACGACCGGCTGCTCGCCACCAGCCCGGGCCCGCGACCGGTCCAGGCCTCTCTGGCCCTCCACCTGTACCCCGCTGACGGCGTCCCGGCCGGGCCGCTCCCCCTGCTGGCCCGGCCGGGAGACGTCGCTCATCTCCGGCTTCCGAGAAACGCCAGGGCGATGGCCGAGACCAGGATGCCGGCCGCGGCCCCGACTTTCCTGTACATGTCCGGCAGGTCGCGGGTCGTCACCACCGGGTCGGGCGGCAATCCATAGACCTCCGGTTCATCGAGGAGCAAAAAGAAGGCACCGTCGCCGCCGACGCCGTCGCCCGGATCGGCGCCGTACAGGCGGGCGTCGCTCACGCCGTACTCATGCAGCCGGGTCACCCGGTCGGCCGCCCGTACCCGTAACTCATCAAGTGGTCCGAACTGGATCGAGTCGGTGGGGCAGGCTTGGGCGCACGCGGGCTCCGCTCCCACGCTCAGCCGGTCGTAGCACAGGGTGCATTTCCACGCCCGGCCATCGCCGCGCCGCTGATCGATGACGCCGTAGGGGCAGGCCGCGATGCAGTAGCCGCACCCGTTGCAGATGTCCTCCTGGACCACAACGGTCCCGAACTCGGTGCGAAACAGCGAGCCGGTCGGGCAGACGTCCAGACAGGCGGCGTGAGTGCAGTGCTTGCAAACGTCGGACGCCATCAGCCAGCGAACGCTGTCCCGATCCCCGCCTGACCCGTCGGGGATAGCCACCTTCTGCTCGATGAAGGCCACATGCCGCCAGGTGTCGGCGCCCAATCCGACCGTGTTGTCGTAGGACATCCCGGTGAAGTGCAGGCCATCCTCGGGGACGTGGTTCCACTCCTTGCATGCCACTTCGCACGCCTTGCAGCCGATGCACACCGAGGTGTCGGTAAAAAAGCCCATCCGGGGCGGGTGATCGCTATAGCCGCTGGCGCTGGCCGGATCCCCCGGCGCGAGCAGCGGCGGCAGCAGTTCACTGGCCACCGCGGACCTCCATTCCCGTGTTCTCGGTGATGCCGGCGCGCCGAATGTACTCCGCCACTAGTTCAGCCCTCGCCGGGCCGCGGGGGCGGCGGCCGGGCCGAATGTCGCCACTCATGGCCTTGACCTCCTGGATGTGGACATTGGGGTCGAGAGCGAGGGCCGCCAGCTCGTTGGCGGCGTCGCCCACGGAGTAGCCGTTTGGACCCCAGTGGTAGGGCAGGCCGATCTGGTGAATGGTCCGACCGTGCACCACCAGGGGCGGGATGCGGTCGGTGACCACGACCCGCGCCTCGATCGCCGCCCGCGCCGTGACAATCGTGGCCCAACCCCCATGTTCGAGCCCCCGTTCCCGGGCCAGTTCGGGTGATACTTCGCAGAACATCTCGGGCTGCAGCTCGGAGAGGTAGGGGACCCACCGGCTCATCCCGCCGGCCGTATGGTGCTCGGTCAGGCGATAGGTGGTGATCGGGTACGGAAACACGTCCGATCCGGGTTGGGACGGCCCCGGATGGTAGCGGTTCCGTTGGTGACTGAACACCTGGCGCACGGGGTTGCGTTGCTGGCCGTAGAGCAGGTTGGGAACAGGCGAGTCCTGCGGCTCATAGTGCGTCGGTAGCGGCCCGTCGGTCAGCCCGGCGGGCACGAACAGCCAGGCCTTGCCGTCGGCCTGCATCACAAAGGCATCCGTCCCGGAGAGGGCCTCCGCGGCTCTGGCATCGGGCGGGGGGCGGTGCCACGGTGGTTTGGACCTGGAGAAGTCGGGGATGTCATGCCCCGTCCACTGGGCCTGTTCGTCGTCCCACCAGACCAGGGCCTTGCGCGCACTCCAGGGCCGGCCGTCGGGATCCGCGGCGGCGCGGTTGTAAAGGATGCGCCGGTTGGCGGGCCAGGCCCACCCCCATTCATTGGCCACCCAGTTTTGCTCGCGCCCCGGTTTGCGCCGAGCGGCCTGGTTGACGCCGTCAGCGTAGACGCCGCAGTAAATCCAGCAGCCACAAGCCGTGGAGCCGTCGTCCTGCAGCTGCTCGTAGGAGGCCAGGGGCTGACCGTCGGCGTCTCGGCCATTGATCTCGGCCAGCACCGCTGCCGCGGCCGGCTCGGAGATGGAGCCTTCGGTCGGGTAGTCCCACGTGAGGTCCAAAATCGGCCGGTCCATGGCGTCGGTCGAGCCGGCCAGCTTCTGGCGGATGAGGCGGCCCAGGTGATAGGCGAACCAGAGGTCGCTGCGGGCCGCGCCGGAGGGCTCGACGGCGGCGTGGTGCCATTGCAGCATGCGCTGGGTATTGGTGAAGCTGCCGTTCTTCTCGGTGTGGGCGGCAGCGGGGAAAAAGAAGACCTCGGTGCGGATGTCCTCGGTGCGCAGCTCGCCCGATTCGATTTCCGGTCCGTCCTTCCAGAAGGTAGCGGACTCGATCAACGAGAAGTCCCGCACCACCAGCCAATCCAGATTGGCCATACCGAGCCGCTGCATGGCGGCGTTGGCCGAGCCGACGGCCGGGTTCTCGCCCCAGATGAAATAGCCCCGGCAGGTTCCGTCGATCTGGGCGATCACCGTCTCGTAGGTGCTGTGGCTGCCCGTCAGGCGGGGCAGGTAGTCGAAGCAGTACTCGTTGCCCGCAGTGGCGGCCGGTCCCCACCAGGCTTTGAGCAGGCTGACCAGGTAGGCCTTCATGTTGCCCCAATACCCTTTGTCGGACGACGAACCTTCGAGGAACTTTTCGAGGTTCTCGTCCTGGTGGGCGTGCGGCATGGGAATGTAGCCGGGCAACAGGTTGTACAACGTCGGGATGTCGGTGGATCCCTGGATGCTGGCGTGGCCGCGCAGGGCCATGATCCCGCCGCCGGGCCGGCCGATGTTGCCGAGCAGCAGTTGCAGGATGGCGGCCGCACGGATGTACTGCACACCGACGGAGTGCTGGGTCCACCCGACGGCATAACAGATGGCGCTGGTCCGGTCGCGCCCCGAGTTCTCGGTCAGAGTCCGGCACACCTCCAGGAACAGCGACTGCGGCACGCCGCAGATCTGCTCGACCATCTCCGGGGTGTAACGGGAGTAGTGGCGCCGCACTATCTGAAAGACGCTGCGCTCGTGCTGCAAGGTGTCGTCCCGCTGCGGACCCTCGGTGACGGGCACGCCCCCGGATCCATGGGACTCACCCCGCCCGGCCCGGTAGGACGTCGACCCGCGCTGGCCGGCCCCGGGTTCCTGGCCGGCCCCGTGTTCCTGCCCGTCACGGTCACCGCCGGCGCGATCCTCATACTCCTGATCCCGTTCGCCCGACGCCGCCTGGACCTCCACCCCCTCATAGGTCCAGGTGTGGAAGTCGTAGCTGCGCTGGTCTTCGTTGAGACCTGAGAAGACCCCATCCAGGTCCTCCGTGTCGCGGTAGCTGTCGCTGATGATCGTCGGCGCGTTGGTGTAGGCGACCAGGTAGTCGCGGAAGTACTTCTCGTTTTCCATGACGTAGCGGATGATGCCGCCAAGGAAAGCGATGTCGGTCCCCGCTCGCAGGGGCACGTGCAGGTCTGCCACCGCGCTCGTCCGGGTGAAGCGGGGGTCGACGTGGATGACCTTGGCCCCTCTGGCCTTGGCCTCCATCACCCACTGGAAGCCAACCGGGTGGCACTCGGCCATGTTGGACCCTTCGATGACAATGCAGTCCGCGTTCTGCAGATCCTGCTGGAAGGTGGTGGCGCCTCCCCGGCCAAACGATGTCCCCAAACTGGGGACGGTGGACGAGTGTCAAACGCGGGCCTGATTCTCGATCTGTATGGCCCCCAGGGCCGTGTACAGCTTCTTCATCAGGTAGTTCTCTTCGTTGTCCAGGGTGGCGCCGCCCAGGCTGGCGATCCCCATCGTCCGGCGCACCCGGACTCCCTGGTCGTCTTCCCACTGCCAGGTCTCGCGCCGGGTCTTGATGACCCGCTCGGCGACCATATCCATGGCGGTGTCGAGATCGAGCACCTCCCAATCCGTCCCGCCCGGGCGCCGGTAGAGCACGTGGTAGCGGCGCGACGAGCCGGTAGTCAGTTGCAGACTGGCCGAGCCCTTCGGGCATAGCCGGCCCCGGCTTACGGGTGAGTCCGGGTCGCCCTCGATCTGCACCACCTTGCCGTCTTTAACAAAAACGTTCTGCCCGCAACCCACCGCACAGTAGGGGCAGACGGACTTGGCGATCTGGTCCGACTCGGTGAGCCGCGAGGGTAGATGAGATGACGCCTTCGACTTGGCGGCCGCACCCCGCCCCAGCCGGTCGGTACCCCGGATCTGACGGAGCACCGGCCAGTCGCCAATCTGCATCTGTCTGTCCCTTCTCGGTCGTCTCTTCCTCTATCCGGGGTGCCCTGGAGCCTATCCCGGTGGGACCCCAGCCCGGGCGGCTCATCTGATCGATGGTCAGTCGCGGGATGGTGGAGAGAGACGACGCCCGCGGTCGGCCTGGATGCCGATCCACTCGTCGATGATGGCCCACTCCATGAGCAGCCAGTCGTCGACTGCTGCGAACTCGGCGACGGGCCGGGACGTCTTCCACCAACGTACGGACATTGGCGTCTCAAAGGGCAGGTGCTCCCACACGTCTTTCACGGTCACGAGTTCTTCCAGGCCGGTGTGGGCAAACAAGACGACCTGAAGGTCGGGACGAGCCTCCAGGCCGGCCAAAGCTCCCGACGGCCGGGGCGGGAGCAAATACTCGAGTTGCTCGGCCATGTGCGTCCTGCGGGCGCGGCGACGGCGCATCCGCTCGATGGCCCGAGACCGCAGAGCCGGCGTCCAGTTGTTGCCCTCTGGGAAGAGCAACATGGTGTCCCGGGGGTGGAGACCGGCGGCAGCCCGGGCGATGAGGGCGGTGGCGGCGGGACCGCGGGAGTTGGCCGGCACGAACACGCAATTGAGACGGGAGAGCAGAACGTCGAGGGCGGGGTCGACGGCCAGCAGTTCTTTGAGGACGATTCGGACGGAGCGGCCGTACCGCGTCAGCAAAAGGTGGACCAGGGCCAGCGAGTCGCCGGGCCCGCCGTGGCGGGCCAGGACCAGGACCGGTTCGTCATCCTTCAGCGGCGAGGTGTCGGGCGGGTCCTCGAGTTCGACCCGAAAGTGCAGCAACGTATCGGCGGCACCCAGGACCATGGCCAAGGCCCAGGCCAGCAGGCCCGTGTGCACCGCTGTCCAGTCAGGACTCGATCGGCGGCTGACCAACCGGCGGAGCCAATGCCAGGTGCAGGCCGCGAGGACGGAGAGTTCCATCGCCAGATAGACGCAGGCACAGCAGCTCAACCGAAAGGCCCGACGGCGCCTGGTCAGAGGCCACGCCAGGCCGCAGAGGGCGGCCAGCATCCCGAAGATGGCGAGGGCCAGCAGGAGGAAAATGACCAGCAGGGGGGAGAGGGCGCGTCGAGCGGTTGCGGGCGGCAGGTACACCGCTAGCGGCCTGCCCGCAGGCCGGACAGGTAGTCCTTTGAGGCCTGGTAGGCAGCATCGATGCGACGCTCGGTGTCGGGCCGGCGGCGATACCGGAGGTTGAGGGCGGCCGTGTCATGGCCGCCGGGAAGCACATGGATCTCGGTGCTGGCCGGCAGGCCGGCGATGTCTTCATTGAAGCGATATCGGCGGGCGATCTCGAAGGCCACCAGGCCCACTTCCCAGGGCCGCCGCGGCGGGGCCAATGGACGCTCCAACCGGCCGACCTGCAGGACGAACACCCGCGTGGCGCCGCGAGCGACGGCCGGCCCCACGGGCACCGAGTACACCAGACCGCCGTCGAGGAAATGCTCAGCACCTATCTCCACCGGCGGCAGCAGACCCGGCACCGCACATGACGCCAGCACGGCGTCGACCACAGGACCGTGTTTGAACCAATGGGCCGCGGCCCGTTCGATGGAGGCAGCCACGCATTCGAACCTGACGGGAAGGTCTTCGATCTGGACCCCGGCGAACCCGCCCTCGAGGAGAACACGGAGGGCGTTGTTGCTGTGCAGATGGGTGCCATGGCGGACCAGGGTGGCGACCCGGCCGACGACCGACTCGGCGAAGACGTGCCGCGTCTGGGACGCGGTCCAGGCCCGCTCCAGACGCAGCACGCCCGCCGGCGTGGGATCGGCGGCGAAAAATGCGCCGTTGAGGGCGCCCACGCTGCACCCCAAAACCAGATCCGGCCGTATATGGTGCTCGGCAATGGCTCGCAGCATGCCGACCTCAGCCGCACCGAGCGATCCGCCTCCACCGAGCACCAGGGCCGTCAGTCCGCAACCTCCGGAAGCCGGCGCCGCATCAGCCCCATCGCTCACGCCTGGCCAGCCGGGCTCTATTTGCGAAAGGCGTCCTTGACCTTCTCGCCGGCCTGCTTGAGATTCCCTGATGCCTCTTCGCCTTTACCCTCGGCTTCCATGTACGGATCGTCGATGGCGCGTCCGGTGGTCTTCTTGACCTTGCCCTTGGCGACTTCTACTTTGTCCTTAGCTTTGTCAGATGCACTCATGATTCACCTGGAGACCTTTCTGCCCTCGGATGAGATGGCGTCTGAAGAGTTATCCCCCAAAGTGGGCGGGCCGAATCGGCCACCCTTGCGGTGACGGGGTTTCGAGAGGGCATCTGGGGGCCTCTCCATGGGACCCAACGACCGGACCGATCGAGGTCGAACTCTCCGACGGGCGGCTCGAGCCGGCAAGCAGCCTAAGAGTTGTCCATGCCGGTGGTAGCTCTCCCGTTGCCCTTCACCACCCGTCGCCGCCGGGCGGCATCTCTACCGCCGGTCCACGGGCGAGGGCTCCCCGACCTTTGTGTCATATTTGTCGCGTAATACGCGACAAATATGACACAAAGCCCGAAGGGGCGGGTTGCTGGGCCGCCTGGTTGGCCCTAGTCGGGGGCGATTGACTTCAACTCAGGCTCGACCGTCCGAGCCAGGGTGTACTCCGCTTTCTCGTGGTCTACCCGAAGCAGGCCGCGCAGGAAGACATCGACCTGGCTTCGGGTCTTGGTGGCTCCGTAAGCCTCGAGGAAGGTATTCAGCAACTCGAGTTTTCGGCTCATCGACAGGTCGCGCCACACTGACCCGATTCCTACCCAAATTCCAGGGATGATCCTCGCGGGGCGGCCGCGCCTGTAGAGTGGCGGTGGTCTTCGTGGCACTCGACGTGAGCATGGTCGCGGGCTCGGCCCTTCCGGAGCGGCAGCCATGAGCCGCCGGGATGCACTCGTGCTGACAGGAGATCTCGGCATGGGCCACCATATGGTCAGCCAGGTGGTGGCAGACAGCCTGGAGGACCTGGGCTGGCGCACGGAGATCCTCGACTCGATGGCGCTGCTCGGGCCGCTGGCGTCCAGGGCGGGAGAGTGGGTGTTTCACCGGCTCACCACCATCCCATCCCTCTACGACGCCATGTACTTCGCCCATCTGCGGCCAGGAAGCCGACTGGCCCGGGCCATGGATCGAGCTGCCACCGCCCGCCTGATACCGGCGCTGACCGCTCACCTGTCCGCCCACCCGGCCGAGCTGGTGGTGGCCACTTTCGCCACCGGAGCGTCGGCCATGGCGCAACTGGCGTCGAGCACCGATGTGACCAACCCGCCCCTTTCGGTGGCGCTGTGCACTGATATCGGACCCCACCGACTGTGGGTGCGAGACGGGCTGGACCTGTTTCTTGTTACCTCGGCCGCGGCCGCGGCGGCGGTGCGACGTTACTCCCCCCGGCTGCCGATCGCCATCGTGCCACCCCCGGTGCGATCCGCCTTCTACCAGGTGCCGAGCGCCGCTCGGGCCCGTGCCGCCCTTGGGCTTCCAACCAACGGGGCCTGCGTGCTGGTGATGGGCGGCGGGTGGGGGTTGGGACCGATGGCGGCGACGGCCCAAGCGCTGGCCGATCGAGGCGTCACCGTCCTCGCCGTGGCCGGCCACAACCAGCGGCTGAGCCGGTCGCTGGCCGAAGTGGCTCGACGCCAGCCGGGCGTGGTCGCCTACGATTTCACCAACCAGATCCCCCTGCTCATGGCTGCCGCCGATCTTGTCCTCACCACACCCGGAGCCACCACCTGCAGCGAAGCCCGGGTGGTGGGCCGGCCGCTCATGCTGCTCGACGTCATGCCCGGGCACGGGCGCGACAACCTCCAGCATGAGCTCGAGATGGGCCAGGCCGACGTGTGTGACCCTGACCCGGCTCGCCTGGTCGACTGCGTGCTCGACGCCTTGCGTCGAACCAGCCCGACCGGGGGCCAGGCGGTCGGGGCCGACCGTTTCGCCGACACCTTTGCTCACGCCCTGGGCCGCGCCGGCATCCCGGGCGAGGGCCAGGGCGTGAGAGGCTGCTCGAGTTACCCCGCCGTTCCGACTCCGCAGGAGGTCCGTTGACCACGCTCCGCACGCTGTTTCTCCACCCGCCCTCCTACGACGGGTTCGACGGCGGGGCCGGTTCCCGCTACCAGGCCCGGCGAGAGATCCGATCGTTCTGGTATCCCACCTGGCTGGCCCAACTGGCCGCCCTGGTACCCGGCAGTCGCCTGGTCGACGCCCCGCCTGCGGGCCTCCAGCTCGCTGATATCCTGCCGCTGGCGGCGGAGTACGACATGGCGGTGCTGCACACGAGCTCTCCGTCGTTCCCCGGCGACGTGAAGGTGGCTGAGGCCCTCAAGGTCGCCAATCCCCGGTTGCTGCTCGGCTTCGTCGGCGCCAAGGTGGCGGTCGAGCCTGAGACATCCCTCGCGGCCTCTCCGGCCGTGGACTTTGTGGCCCGGGAAGAGTACGACTTCACCGTCGCCGAGATCGCTGAGGGCCGCCCGCTGGATCAGGTCGACGGCATCACCTACCGGGATGACCACGGCCAGATGGTTCGAGCTCCCGATCGCACCATCCTGGAAGACATGGACCGCCTGCCCTACGTGACGCCGGTCTACGAGCGGGACCTGCGGATTGAGGATTACTTCATCGGCTACCTCAAACACCCCTACGTTTCCCTCTACACCGGGCGGGGATGCCGCTCTCAGTGCACCTTCTGCCTGTGGCCGCAAACGGTGGGTGGCCACCGTTATCGCACTCGCAGCGTCGACCACGTCCTGGGTGAAATGGCGTTCATCAAAGATTCCCTGCCCCAGGTAAAAGAGGTGTTTTTCGACGACGACACCTTTACCGATAGCCGCCCTCGAGCCGAGGACATCGCCCGCGGCATGGGCGCCCTGGGGTTGGAGTGGTCATGCAACGCCAAGGCCAACGTCCCCTATGAGACCCTCAAGGTGATGCGGGACAACGGGCTGCGCCTGGTCGTGGTGGGCTTCGAGTCCGGGGACGACGACATCCTCACCAACATCAAGAAAGGGGTGAGAGTGGAGCGGGCCCGGCAGTTTGCCAGAGACTGCCACGACCTGGGCCTCATCATGCACGGCACGTTTATCGTCGGCCTCCCGGGCGAGACGACGGAGACCATCCGGCAGACGGTCAAGTTTGCTCGCGAAATCAACCCGCACACCATCCAGGTTTCGATCGCCGCCCCCTATCCCGGCACCGCCCTGTACCGGCAGGCGCAGGAGGAGGGCTGGCTGACACCCGACGACGCCAACCTGGTGGACGAACACGGTGTCCAAACCGCGGCTCTGTCCTACCCGAACCTCAACCGGACCGAGATCTTCGATTCCGTCGACACCTTCTATCGAAAGTTTTACTTTCGGGCCGGCAAGATCGCCGAGATGTCGGCCGAGATGATCCGTGATGGCGACATGATGAAACGCCGGCTGCGGGAGGGAGTGGAGTTCGTCAACTTCCTCCGCAAACGTCACCAGCCGGCTTGAGGTTCGGCCGGGGCCCCGGTGAGTGTGGGCGCTGCCGGTGTCGATTCGCTAAGGCTGGACGGTCGGGTCCGCGACCGCGGTCCGCGGGGCCCAACTCGACCGTGCGGTCGAGACCCTTTCCATGCTGAACCACTTGGGGTACGCTCGTCTCGTGCCCAAGGGCTGGATCCGGTTTGCAACGGGCGTCGCGGGGGTTCTGGTAGTAGCGGCAGGGTGCACCTCGACGGGTGGCGTTCGCACACCTTCGAGTGCCGTCCCACCGACGATCGAGGCCTCATCGACCCCCCAGTTTCAAGGCCAGGTGCTCACCAATAACGGGTTCGCCCTGTATATCTTCCAGCCGGACCACGGCCAGCGAGCCACCTGCAAAGACTCCTGTGCGGTGGTGTGGCCACCGGTCCTCGTTGCTCGTGACCAACAGGCCACGGCCGGACCGGGGGTACAGGCGTCGCTGCTGGGGACCGATCCTTACTCGTCCACCCAGTCGGTGGTGACCTACAAGGGTTGGCCCCTGTATCTCTACAAAAATGACACCGTGGCCGGTTCTGCCGCCGGGCAAGCCTCGAATATCAACGGTGGCTACTGGTATGTCATTGGCACTGATGGCGTTGCGATCGTGCCTTCCGGAGACCCACCGGCTTCCTGAGCGCTCATCGTGATCGTGTTGGAATGAGTCGCCGTCGGTCGCCGGGCCGGTCGCGCCGCTACTCCTGCACGACCCAGCGCCTGACCGTCAGCCGCCGGGATTGACCGTCCTCCGCGTCGCCCGCCCAGTATTCGTCGTCGTCGCCCAGGACGGGCCGGGTGCCGTAGCCGTCCTCGACATAGTTCGCGGCCGCGTCAGCAGTCGCGAAGACGGCGTTGACCGCATCGTGGCCGCCCCTCTCGACCGTGAACACCCAGACGTGCGCCACCGCCCGGTCGCCGTCACCCGATCGTACGGTCATCCGGCGGCGGCAGATTCCGAGGTGGAGACCACACTGGGCCGTGACCTCTCGAGCGCCTCCTGCCAGGACTCGCCCCGGGCTCCGGGTATGGCCAGGGCGGCCGCGCCGGCGAGGAGGAGGGCTATGCCGAGCACCAGGTAGCTGACGACATACGCGCTTTCGTGGGGGAACGCCCCGAGGGCCACTCCTGCGGCCAGGATGGTCGCCACCAGCTGGCTGCCGATGGCGCCTCCGATCGTGCGCACGTTGGCATTCATTCCTGTCGCGACCCCGGTCTGGGATTCGGGGACGGCGCCGATCACCAGGTTTGACATAGCGGCGTAGCCCAATCCGGTGCCGAGGCCCATCACGGTGGTGGCCAGGAAGAATTGCCACGGGTGTCCATGGGCGACGGCCAGCAGCCCGAAGGCCAGTCCGCCGAGGACGCCCCCGATGGCCAGGGCGGCCTTCGATCCAATGGCGGCGGTGACCTTCCCGTTGACCAGACCGACAAACAGCATGCCCAGGGACTGCGGCAGCAGGAAGAGCCCCGCCAGGGCCGGCGACGCCCCGAACCCGTAGCCGTGGGAGACCGCCGTCTCGACGAACGGCGGGATGACGACGGCCGACGCATACATGCCGGCGCCGAGCAGGAAGGCGGAGATGTTGGTCCACCACACGGTGGGGATCCGCATCATGCGGATGTCCACCAGCGGGTGACGAGACCGCAGCTCGCTGTGCACCCACGCCGCGAACAGGATGACGGCCGCGGCCTCCAGACCGAGGATGCCGGGGGAGGTCCACCCCCAGACCGGACCCTGGCTTACGGCCACCAGCAGGGCGAGCAGCCATCCGCCCAGGAGGATGCCCCCCATGACATTGACGCCGCCGGGGCTGCGGACAGGCGACTCAGGCACGAACCAGATCACCGCCGCCAGGGCGATGACGACGGCCGGAAGCGGTATCCAGAACAGCCACTGGATCGACAGGTGCTCGACGATCACCCCGCCGAGTACGATGCCGAGTCCGCTGCCGATGCCCATGAGCATGGAGATCAGTCCGATGGCGGTCGGGATTCGATCGCGCGGGAACTCGTCCCGAATGATGCTGAACGACAGCGGGAAGATGGCCCCGGCCAGGCCCTGTACGAGCCGGCCCACAATCAGCAGCGTCAGCGACGTGGCCAGAGCCGAGAGCAGGGTCCCGAGCGCCAGCGCGGCCAGCACGACCACCAGCAGTCGCTCTTTGCCATGGATGTCGCCCATGCGGCCGAGAACCGGAGTGGCGACCGAGGCGCTCAACAGATACGCCGTCAGGGTCCACGCGGCCGCCTCTTCGGAGACGTGCAACTGGTGCTGGATGGCCGGCAGGGCCGGGAGCACCATGGATTGCAGCACCACAAACGCCAGGGTCCCGGTCGCCAGAGCCGCGAACGTCAGCATGTAGTGCTGGCGATGGGGAGTGTCTATGTCCATAAAAGGGCAGCCCTGCCTACTGGTGAACAGCGGTTTTGCCGGAGCCTATCTCCGGTTGCACTTGATCCGCAGCCGTATCCCTGTCGATGGGGCCGCAAGGGCCGGTCTCAGAGGCCGGTCGCCACGTCCAGATTCTTATTGTACTTGGCATGATTTCGATCCCTCACACCCACGCCGATGGAGCTTTTGCGCTCTGACCCCGGATTGGTAGGGTGACGCCAGGTCTCCGACCAGGTCGGGGATCCCCGTGCTGGCCAGCCGAGAACGCATGGTGATCGGCCGATAGGGAGAGGCAGAGGAGCGCAGATGTCAACCGCGGCAGAGACCGTTCCGGCTGATCTTGCCGATGAAGAGGAATTCCGAACCAGGGTTCAGTCCTTTTTGAAAGGGCACGCCAGTCCGCGCACCGAGGCCGAAGTCGGGGTCGACCAGCGCAATGACGTGGGACAGGCCAAGACCTTCCAGCTGGCTCTGTACGAAGCCGGCTTGGCCGGGCTGACCTGGCCCCGCCCGTACGGCGGCCAGGGACTTCCCGGTCGCTTCCAAACTCTGTACAACAACGAAGCGGCTCAGTATGACCTGCCGGTCGCGCCATTTAGCATCGGATTCGGCATGTGCATGCCGACGATCCTGACGCATGGCACCGAGGCCCAGAAGGAACGATTCGTCCGCCCGGCCCTCAAGGGCGAAGAAATCTGGTGTCAGCTGTTCTCTGAGCCCTCATCGGGCTCGGATCTGGCCAGCCTGCGGTCCTCCGTCGTCCGCGATGGCGACGAGTGGGTGCTCAACGGCCAGAAGGTCTGGACTTCCGGGGCTCACTACTCGCAGTACGCCATCCTGGTGGCCCGCAGCGATCCGGATCAGCCCAAACACCGGGGCCTGTCGATGTTCATCCTCGACATGAGCTCACCGGGCATCACGGTGCGCCCGTTGCGGCAAATGACCGGTCAAGCCCACTTCAACGAGGTCTTCTTCGACGACGTCCGCATCCCGGCGGAACGGATACTGGCCGAACCGGGGGACGGCTGGCGGGTCGCGATCACGGTCTTGATGAACGAGCGGGTCGGCCTGGCCCGGAGCAGCGCCGAAAAGACGTCCCGGCTGGCCCCCATCTCGACCCATCTCAAGGTGGCCGGCGACCGCGGCCTGCTCTCCGATCCACTGGTGCGACAGGACCTGATGGACCTGGTGGTGCGCTATTGGGCTGCGGACTTGCTGGGCCTCCGGCAGCGACAGTCGGTACCACCCGGTGGTGTCCCTGGTCCCGACGGATCCCTCAACAAGCTCGGTGGCGCCATCCTCTCGAAGCGGTCGGCCAGGGTGGCGGCCCGGATAGCAGGCCCCGCGTCGATGGCGTGGTCAGATGCCGACAGCGATGAGGCTGCGGCCGTACAGATGCTGTTGTCGACGCCGTCGTCGTCGATCGCCGGCGGGAGCAACCAGGTCATGCGCAACATCCTGGGCGAGCGGGTCCTCGGGCTCCCGAAGGAGCCCGGGATCGATCCGAGCACCCCGTTCCGCGACCTTCCCTTCAGCTGAGCTGTCCAGGCAACCCGGCTTCCGGCCGGCTGACCCGGGGTCACCATCTCGCCTGACCCTGCTGGAACCCAGGCGGTCGGGACCGTCTGACCCAGGCCGGACATCACTCGGGAAGCGAGGTCACGATCTCGTACCGCTCGGCGGGGTGGGTGTAGATGCCCACGTTGACCAGGCGGCCCCGCCGGTCGGTGATCCGGCGGGTGAGGACCAGCGCCGGCATGCCCGCCAAAGCGCCGAGCGCGCCCGCCTGAGCGGCGTCGATCAGGGCTGCTGAGACGCGCTGCTCGATGTGACAGCCGGCCAGAGCGTCCGCCGTGAACGGTGCCTTCAACTCGGCGCTCGGCCGGTCGCCGCGGGTGTAGTGCTCGCTCCAGCACAGTGGGGGGTCTGGATCATTGCGCCGGACCCGTACGCCCTGCAGCACGTGCCACCGGCTGCCGGCGCCGGCTCCCATGCGATGAGCGAGCGCGGAGTCGAGCACGATGTCGAACATTCGGGATCCCTTTAACCTCGTCGTGGCCGCCAAGGTGGCGATGTCTGCCGATGTCGCCACGAACGGCTGGTAGGGGCCCACCGGACGGTTGGCGATCACGGTCGTACCGACGCCGGGGTGTCGTTCGATCAAGCCGAGTTGGCGGAGTCGATCAAGAGCCTGCCGCACCGTGCCGCGAGCCAGTCCATACCGCTCACACAGATCGTTCTCGGTCGGGAGCCGATCGCCCAGTGCATAGGTGCCGTCGGCGATGCGTGCCAGCAGATCCTCGGCCACGGCGGCATGTCGCGGCCGCTTCCGCGAGTGATCGAGACGGCGAGGCACGCGGTCGAGTTTGCCAGCTGACGCTGTCAAAAGGGAAGCTGCTTTGATCAGACAAAGGCAACCCGTGACGAGCCGCCTGACTCGCTTGACCGGGCTGATTGATGGGCTACCGCGCCCTCGTAACCAGGCTCACCGGGTCAGGTCTTGACGTTCATGCTGGACAAAGCCGGACGCATCAGGCAAAGTCAATGACAGAACCCCCGAACGAACCGACAACTCACCCCGGGCGGCCACTCTGCTGCGTTCGACACTTCGCCGCCCGGGGGCGGGCCTCCGCTACCGAGGAGTGGCTTGGCCGCCCCTCAGGAGCTCATGCCAATCGCCGGCCGAGAGGTCCACGTCATAGCGGCGGGCCGCCGAGCGGATGCGCTGCCAGGCCTCGTCCCGTTCGTCGTCGCTCACCCCTTCGACCTGGTCGAAGCGGGCGACGGCATTGCGGACGTGGGTGGCGTCGATCAACGGTTCCTTCCGCTCCCTGGGGAACGCGAAGACATTGTCGGACAGTTGGCTCTGCTCGTGAGTGGACAGACCGGGCGAACGAGGACCGACTGACCGCCCCTCGTGTCGGGCTGCCTGCGCGGCCCGCGCTTTGTCAAGGTTTCGGCGGGCCGCTGCTTTCTGCTTCTCAGTCGCCATATCGGTGATGTACCCCCGCTCCGGTGCCGGAAACCAGCAATCCGAAGTCTTCAGTCCGGTTTGTATGATTCGCGGCATGAATTCGCTGCCGGTTCGGGCTGCCTCTGGCGTCCTCGACGCTTTGCTCCATTCGCTCAGCCTGGAGGAAAAGGCGTCGTTGACGGCGGGAGAGGACCTGTGGAGCCTGCCGGCCATCGAGCGGGTCGGCGTCAGAAAGCTGGTGATGACCGACGGTCCCAATGGAGCAAGGGGACCGGTGCTCCCCGGGCAGCCGACCGTGGCAACCACGTGCGTGCCGTGTGGTTCGGCCCTCGGCGCCACGTGGGATCCGCACCTTGTCGGCATGGTGGGAGAACTCTTGGGTGACGAGGGGCGCGCCCGTGGCTGCCGGGCGCTGCTGGCCCCGACGGTGAATATCCCACGCTCGCCGCTGGCCGGCCGCAACTTCGAATGCTACGCCGAGGATCCGCTGCTGTCGGGACGTCTGGCGGCTGCCTTTGTTGACGGCGTTCAGTCGTGTGGTGTGGTCGCCGTGATCAAGCACTTTGTGGCCAATGACGCGGAGACCGAACGGATGACGGTCGATTCGGTCGTCGACGAGCGAACGCTGCGGGAGCTGTATTTGCTGCCCTTCGAGATAGCGGTCCGCGAGGGTGGCGTCCTCGGCTTGATGACCGCGTACAACCGGGTCAACGGAATCTGGTGCTCGGAACATGCCGACCTCATCTCTCTCGCCCGGAATGAGTGGGGATTCGGGGGAGTCGTGATCACTGATTGGTTCGCGGTGGCCTCGACCGGAGGATCCTCTGCGGCTGGCGTCGACATCGAGATGCCCGGTCCGGGGCGAGCCTACGGAGAAGCTCTGGGCCAGGCGGTCCGGGAAGGTCGCGTTCCGGCCGATCGCCTCGACGCTCAGGTTCGGCGGATCCTCGGTCTCCTGGACCGGCTCGATCTGGTCGGTGTAGAGCCGGGCGACGGAATGCTTCCCCCCCGACCATCAATAGAGCGACGCCAGTCCGTTGCCTACCGGGCCGCGGCCGCGTCCCTTGTGCTGCTGAAGAATGACGGCCTCCTGCCTCTCGACACTGGACTTCGACAGCTGGCGGTGATCGGTCCAGCCGCAGGAAACCTGGCCATGATGGGCGGGGGATCGGCTCAGGTCCACCCCGACCCGACGTCGTCGCTCCTGGATGCCCTGCGGATGCGTTTCGGTGAGGGCACGACCATCCGTTATGAGGCCGGGGTGGACCTGACGCGTAGCCTGCCGGTTCTCGATATTCCGCTGTCGGTAGAGCTGTATCGGGGCGGATCCCTGGACGGGGAGGTCGTACATCGGTCAGCGCGCCCCAACGCCGACGTGGTGTACGGGGGCGCTCCCCACGCCAGCATCGAGGGGGCGTTCTCGATACGGGCCAGTGGAACCTTTACCCCGGCCGTCGCCGGCCCGCACCGGTTTTCCCTGACCGAGGTCGGCCGAGCCCGCCTCCTTGTCGGCGGCCGGCCATTGATCGACGGCACGGCTGGATCCCGGCCGCGGGGATCCAGCTTCTTCGGCGCCGGGCGGGCCGAGCTGGCCGGGGAAGTGGACCTGGCCGCGGGCCGGCCCACGTCGGTCGTCGTCGAGTACTACAGCGACGAGCCCGGGACCCTTACCGGATTCCGGATCGGGTGCGCGGTCCCGCGGCCCTCTGATCTGGCCGACAGAGCGGAGGAGCTCGCCGCGGCCTCTGACGCGGTCGTGCTGGTCGTCGGAACGACTCATGAATGGGAGTCGGAAGGTTTCGACCGCGACACGCTCCAGTTGCCGGCGGGTCAGAACGATCTGATCGCCAGGATTGAGGCGCGCAATCCCCGCACCGTGGTCGTTGTCAATACCGGAGCCCCCGTCGCCATGGGGTGGGCCGACCGGGTTCCGGCCATTTTACAGACGTGGTTCGCGGGCCAGGAAATGGGCGCGGCCCTGGCGGATGTGCTCGTCGGCTCGACGGAGCCGGCGGGTCGACTCCCGGTGACCATTCCTGCCTCCATCGAACTCACCCCGGCCTACGGAAACTTCCCGGGAGATGACGACCGTATCGTCTACGGCGAACGCCTCCTCGTCGGCTACCGCTGGTACGAGAGCCGGGGACTCCCGGTCCAGTTTCCTTTTGGCCACGGCCTGTCCTACAGCACCTTTGCCCTCGGGCCACCTACCCTCTCGCAGCCGGGCTGGACCGGGGGAGAGCAACTCGAGATAACGCTGACGGTGACGAATACCGGAGACCGCCCGGGGTCCGAGGTGGTCCAATGCTATGTCGAGCCGCCGCAGGGCCCGATGCTGCGGGCTTTCCGGGAGCTCAAGGGTTTCTCAAAAGTCCACCTGGCGCCGGGAGAAAGCACGCCAGTGACCATCCGCCTCGACGGCCGCAGCTTCGCCCACTGGCACTCCGACGACGCTCATCACGCCGATTTGCTGAGCCGCCTGCCGATGCCGTTCCTCGCTCCCCGGTCGCCGGCCTTGAAGCCCGCCGGGTGGCGGGTCTCTTCCGGGAGGTACGTCCTGCACCTCGGGCGCTCATCCGCCGACATCGCCTGGAGCCTCACCGTGGAGGTCGAAGAAGCCGATCTCGGCACCTGACGGCCGGCGACGACCAGAGCGACCCGGCGGCGACGTCGGGTATCTTGTTACCCCGACGACGTGGCGCGCACCTCCGTTGCGCCCGTCGAACGTCCAGGAGCAGCCAAATGGCCACCCGAAGCAGGAGCAGGTTCATCGACGACGCCGTCGTCGACTACGCGTCTGCTCATTCCAGTGGACCCGACGAGGTCCAGGTCGCGTTGCAGGAGGTAACCCGGCAACGCACCGGGCGCGCCGCTGGCATGCAGATCGGCGACGACCAGGCGGTGTTGATGGAAATCATCGCCCGGGCCATCGGTGCCACCGCCGTGCTCGAAGTCGGAACGTTTACCGGCTACTCCGCCCTTGCCGTTGCCCGCGGTATGGCAGCCGGGGGCCGGCTCCTGTGCTGCGACGTCAGCGAAGAATGGACGGCCATCGCCCGGGAGTACTGGGAGAAGGCCGGTGTCGCCGATCGGATCGAGCTGCGGATCGGCCCGGCCATCGAGTCGCTTCGTTCCCTCCCGGACACGGCGCGGTTCGACCTGGCATTCGTGGACGCCGACAAGACCGGCTACCCCGATTATTACGAGGAGATCGTGCCTCGCCTCCGGCGCGGCGGGCTGCTGCTCGCCGACAACACACTGCAGGACGGTCGAGTGCTCGACCCTGAGATCAACGATGCGTCCGTCAGCGCCATCCGATCGTTCAACGATCAAGCCGCCCGGGACCAGCGGGTGCGAGTTGTCCTGATCCCTATCGGCGACGGGGTCACCTTCATCCAGAAGCTGTAGCGGGCTCTGTGGCCTCGAGGCCGGCGGGGCGGCTTCCTGGCTCAGCCGCCGCCCTCGCGGTCGACGGGGTCGGTCGTCGCCGCCCGCTCCAGCCGCCCGAGCGCATTCATCTGGCCGTGGTATCGGAACATGGCGCCGACCCCCATCATCTCCAGATCGGTGTTGAGCGATTCCTTCAGATGGGTGAGCCCACCGGTCCGGCCGCGGCCGGCTGCCATGCCCGTCGCCAGATCCGACACCGTCTGGGGGAGGTCTCCGGCCGGGACGGCCAGACTGGCAAGCCCGATGCGCTCGGCTTCCCGTCCGTCGATCAGCCGCCCGCTGAAGAGCAGGTATCGGGCCTTCTTCGGGCCCAGGAGCACCTGCCAGAGCGGCATGCTGGTAACGCCGGCGGGGGAGATGGGATGACCGAGCATGGCGTCCTCAGCGACCACCGAGATGTCGCACAGCATCTGCAGATAGCACCCACCGGCGATGGCGTAGCCGTGAACCTGGGCGATGGTCGGCTTGGGACAGTTCCAGAGTTTGAGGTAACGGCGCTCGATGTCGCGCAGGGTCCGCAAGGAGTTGCTGACGGTCCACGCCCCCTCGGCTGGCGGGGAGATGTAGTAGCTCCCCCCCAGGTCATAGCCGGAGCAAAAGGACGCTCCGCTCCCCGACAGGACCACCACCAGAACCTCCGGGTCGTCCTCGGCCAACTGCAGAGCGGCATCGAGGTCATCGAGCAGTTGATGATTGAGGGCATTGCGCCGCTCCGGCCGATTCAGCACGATGCGCGCGATGGAATCGTCGCGACTGTAGAGAACGGTCTCCAGCTCGGGCATCCTTGGCTCTCCTTGTTGGTTACGCCGGGTTCGTTACCCCGGGTTCGTTATCCCGGGCTCGTGGCACCGGGCTCGTAGCACCGGGTCGCGGTCCCGGCTCGCAAGCTCCGGGCTCTCAGGGTATACCTGTGGGTGATGCCGCCTGCCGACCTGCCCGCACCGGCCCCGGGCGCCTCGCCGACCCGGCGGCGGCACAAGGTCGACTGGGAGCTCATCTCCTGCGGTATCAACGGCCATGTCCTGGTCGGCGCGGACGCGGCGACGGTGAAGCCGCGAGACCACGCCCTGGTGCGGGAGTCCGGTGCTGTGCGCTGGCATCGCTGCGTCCGTTGCGACGCATGGGTCGCCCTGGCCCCGCCCGAGCGACCGAGCCGGCTTTCGGTCCCCACCCTCGACGAGATCGACGTACCGCTCCGGGGCCCGGCCCTCCGCGACCGCTACGTCCTGCGGTTCATCGCCATCGAACGCAGCCTCCACGTTCTCATCTTCGCCATCCTGGCCGTCGCCATTTTCCTCTACATCCCGCATCGACACGCCCTGCAAAGCGATTACGCCCAGGTCCTTAAGGACCTCCGCAACAGCACCTTCGGCGCCAACATCGGTCGGGGTGGAGTCTGGACCTTGGCGAACCGGTTGTTCGCCGTCCGGGAACTCGACCTGATCATCATCGGGGTGGCTCTGACCGTCTACTGCGTGGTGCTGTCCGCCGAGATCGTGGGGTTGTGGCGGGCGCGGCGCTGGGCTGAATACCTGACCTTCATCGAAGCTTGCGTGCTCTTGCCCTACGAGATCTATGAACTGATCAACAGCGTCACCGTGCTCAAGGTGGCCGGCCTGATCGCCAACCTGGCGATTCTCCTCTATCTCGCCATCGTCCACCGCCTCTTCGGGGTCCGGGGGGGGATCCGGGCCGTCCGGGCCAAATACGAAGCCGGAGGCGGTCGGCTGGCGATCGAGCGGGCCACGCCGGCCCCGTCCATTGGTGCGCCCGGAGATCTGCGCACGAACACCCCTCAGCCCTGACCATCTCGCTCAGGCTGGCCGCTCCTGCGGCGTCGGGATGGTCCGAGCCCGCCGGCGAGTCCTAGGAAGCGCCGAGGAGGCTGGACGAGCGAGCCGCGGTCACCACCAGGTCGGCGCACACGTCGAGCGGTATGACCGTGGAATCGAGGATCAGGTGGTAGAGGTGGCTGTCGCGCGGATCGACCTTGTAGAAGTACCGCACGTAGCCTTCCCGGGCCCGGTCCGTCTCGTCGAGCAGGCGGGCGGCCGCTTGCTCGTCCCCGTTGACTTGTTCGGCGGCCCGGGTGATCCGGACGGCCCGGTCTCCGTCAAGTCGGACGTGAAATGCGGCCGGATGTCCCGCCAGTACGACCGCGCCCGCCCGGCCCAGGACCACACCGCCCGTGGTGTCCGCCAGGGTCCGGAGCACTTTCCCGGTGGCGGCGCAGAAGGCTTCGTCGTCGGTGATGGTCGCCTCGGGCGGAGCGTTTACGCCCCAGACGCCGACCGATCCTGCCATGCCCTTGAACAGCCGTTGCAGGAGGGTGGGCGGACGTTCGTCGTGAGCGAATGCGTCCTCTACCGTCGAGTCCAGCGTCCTGGACACGGCGACGGGCAAAGCCCGATCAAGGAAGGGCAACCCCAGCTGGTCGGCCACGGCCGGTCCGACCACGCTGCCGCCCGCACCGAAGGCCGCAGAGATCGTCACCACCCGGATTTGTGTCAGCTGTCCACTCATCAAATGTCACCGACCCGATACGGCAGTCTGCCACGAACAGCTGTCAGTTTGCACGCTTTGTACCTACCCATGTGGTATCCCCTTCAATCGGCGTGGTTCGGGCGTCCGTGCGTCGGGTAGTAGAAGCGGACGACGGCGGCGAGTTCGCAGGCAGCCCACTAGCCGCGCTTCAGGCGTTCGGTGGCGATCCGCGCCCCTTCGGCCATGGCGGCCAACTTGGCCCAGGTGATGCGCGGGTCGACCGTCAGGTAGGCCGCGAAGGTGGCGAAGCCGCAGTCACTCCCCGCGATCACTCGTTCCTGGCCGACCAGCCGGGCGTACCGTTCCAGGCGCTGGGCAACCAGCTCAGGGTGCTCGATGTAGTTGGTCGTGGAGTCCAGGACTCCCGGGATGATCGCCTTGTCGTCCGGGAGCCGAAAATCCTCGAACAGGGCCCATTCGTGTTCGTGCCTCGGGTTGGCCGCCTCGAAGGAGACGGCCATGGGCCGAGCCTTCATGACCTCGCCGATGATGGCCTGGAGCGGGACGTCAAGATGGTGAGGGCCCTCGTAGTTGCCCCAGCAGAGATGCATCCTCATGCGGTCGGCCGGAATGTCCCTGGTGGCGGTGTTGATGGCCTCCACCCGCGGCACGATGCGCCGCTGGTGTTCCGCTACGTCGAAGCGGCCGCCGATGTGGGCTCCCATGGCCAGATCCGGGCAATCCAGCTGAAGAATGAATCCCGCCTGGTAGATGGCGTCGTATTCGGTCTTCATGGCCTCAGCCAGGGCGCCCAGGTATTCCTCGTCGGTCGGGTAGTACTGATTTTGCTGAAAGATGGCGATCACGCCCGGGGACGCCGCGGTCATGAATGCTTCGGTGGCGGCCGAATCGCGGGTCGCGGCCCGCAAGTTGGCCAGGTCCCGTTCCACCTCGTCCGTGTTGGCATAGCTGACCGGGCCGACGCACGCCGGATTGGTCAGGATCCGGTCGGCCGCCCGATCGCTGAAGAGCCGTTGAGCGAACTCGGGAAACTCGGTCATGTCGGCGGGCTGGATAAACTCGCCCTGCCCACCGAACCCGCTCAGCCTCGAGGTGATGTAGGTCGCGTAGCTCGCCTTGCTCACTTCGCCATCGTTGACGACGTCGACCCCGGCGTCGAGCTGGTGTTGGACGGTCTCAACGACCGCCTGACGAATGGAGTCCGGATCGGCCGAGTGGATCGTGGCTGGGTCCGTTCCCGGAGGGAGGAGGCTCTCGGGTCTGGGCAGGCTGCCGGTGTGGCTGGTGAGGATTCGATCGGCGCTCAACTGCATTCCGGTACTCCTTTGCTGTGATCCGATTGGTACCGCGGTGGTCGAGGTGGTGGTTGGCGCCCGGCAGGCTAGCAATCAGGATATGGAGCCATGGTCTATCCGGAGCCACCCGGCTCGAAGCCGGCGAAGGGGACTAGACGTTAGCGGCGGGCCCACACCAGTGGAGTTCGAGCAGGGTGGCGTCGTCGCGCAGTCTCCCGTTGTTGAACTCGATGACCGCCTCCACCAGCCGGCGAAGGATCTCGTCGGGGAGCTGATCGGAGGCCGATACCAGTTCCCAGGCCTCGCTCAGACGATCGACGCCGTACTCCTCACCGTCAGGCGATCTGCCCTCGACCATCCCGTCGGTGAAGAACAGGATACTGTCACCGGGTTCCAGCGCTTCGGTGGCGACTTGCCGGCACTCGCCACCCAGGCCGAGGGGCCATGACGGTACACACTGCAACTCGCGGACCACCCGGCGGTCGCGGAGCAGCAGCGGGGCGGGGTGGCCGGCGTTGGTCCACTCCAGCACCCCCGTCTCGAGGCCCAGGCGGATCAACGCCCCCGTCACGAAGGCCTCTCCACCGTACTGTTGGGCCAGAGCTCGATCGACGGCGGCGTGCGCGGCCGCGGGCGGATCACCGCCCCGTCGGGCGTGGCGATAGGCGCCGATGGCGAGGGTGGTCATCATGGTGGCTTCGACGCCGTGGCCCATCCCGTCGAAGATGGCGGCGTCGAGGTGTCGATCGTTGATGGCGTAGTCGAACGCATCGCCGGCGATCTCGTAGGCGGGCTCGAGCCGACCGCAGGCCAAGGCCCGGGCACAGCGCACCGTAAGAGGCGGAAGTAGATCCCACTGCATTCCCGCCGCGAGGGTCATCGTCTGGCGCCGACGGCGCAGGTGCATGAGGTCGGTCGTCCGGGCGAAGCCCCGCACGAGCAGCCCGGCGAACTGGCCTAGCCGGACGCAGTCCGCGAGCACTGCATCGTCGACCGCCGGCACCGTCACGGCGAGCACTCCCGTCCGCTCGCCCCGCTCGATCAACGGGACCCACACCCGCAGGCAGCCGTCGCGCGGCGCGGTCACCGGTTGGCCGGTGCGGAAAGCCCGGCCGGCCATCGAGGTGGCCACCTGTTCCTCTGGCAGGATCGGCTCGCTCAGATCCGAGCTGAGGAGGATTGGCTGCAGGACCGAACCCTGGAAGTCGGCCAGATACAGGTCCAGCTCGCTGCAGTCCATGGGGGCGGCCGCCGCCCGCAGCAAGCCCGTCAAGGCGCTCGGCGAGGCGTCGGCCACGTCATCGAGCGCGGCCGCAAAGTCAGGCGAGCCCACCGCCTCAGTCTGGCTCCGTCCAGGTCGCGGCGCCACCGCGACCGTGCGACGGCGGCGCGCCGGGAGCAGGGGCGCGTGCGTGGAGCGTGCACATTCGCGCTCAGTGCGTCGCGACCCGGGCGGTGGCGGCCTCACCCGGGCGCATACCCGGGGACCAGGCCGGGTATCACGGGGCGGTAACCGGCCTGCGCCATCGTCAGGCGCCGCCGGCAGACGTTCAATGGTGTAGCGAGGACAGCCAGTGACCACCGTCCCACCGATCCCCCGCCCTCACGACCCGCCAGCCGATCCCTGGCCGGAACCGGAGCCGACTCCGCCGATACGGCCTCCAGTTCCCTGGCCGGATCCCTCTCCTGCGCCCCAGCCTGGCCCTCTGACCTAGTGGGCTGCCTGCGAACTCGACGCCGGAAACTCGCGGCCTGGTGTCGTCATGCGACCAGGCGTTCTGATTGCCGAGTTTCCGGCGTCGAGTTTCTGACCGGCCCACTAGCCGGACGAGGCCATTTCGCCGCGCAACTCCCAGCGATTGCCCGCCGGGTCCCGGCAGTTGACCACCCGCGGGAACCCGGGGTGCTCACCGGCGTCGAAGGGAACCTCGGCGCGCCGCAAACGCTGCTCCACATCCGAAAGCTGGCCGCCATACTCGATGGCGACGTGAGCCCGGGACGCCGGCCGATGGTCGGGATCGGCGCTCAGGTGGACCTGCGAGCCGTCGTCAGCTTCAAACCATCGGGCGCCCATCCGTTGCAGCCGCTCGTCCACCTCGACCAGCCGGTAGCCGAGGATGTCAACGAGGAACGTCGCCTCAGCGTCGACGCCGTCCGGGGGCACCCCGAGATTGACATGGTGAAAATGGGGCATGGCCAACAGTAGGCCAATCGCCGCTACCGGGGTCTGGACCTGACCGTCTCACGGCGCGATGCGATCGGGAACATTGAGGCGCTCTCCTAGCACTCGTTGCACCACCTGGGGATTCGCTTTGCCATCTGAGGATCGGACCACCTGCCCGACAAAGAAGCCCCACAGACCGGTCTTTCCGGCTCGATACTGATCCACCTTGGCGGGGTTGGCGTCCAGCACCGTTTTGACCATCGCCGCGATCTCCGCTTCGTCGCTGACCTGGGCCAAACCGCGCTCGGCGATGATCCCCCGGGCGTCTCCGCCCTGGTCGACCATCTCGGCGAACACGTCCTTCGCCGCCGCGCCGGTGATCTCACCGGACTCCAACGCCAGCACCAGTCCGGCCAGGCCGCGGCCCGTCAACCGGGTCTGGTCGACAGCGCGATCGCCCAGTTCACGGGGTAGTTCGTTGATCACCCATCGGGCCACGACGGCAGGGGGAGCGCCGCCGGCCACGGCTTCGGTAAAGAGATCCCCGGTCGGCCGGTCGGCCGTCAGGAGATCCACGTCGTGCTCGCTCAGCCCGAATCTGGCGGGCCAGGTCGCGAATCGATCGGCCAGCAACGGGTCCCGCACCCGCCCCTCCGCCCGATACTCGATACGGCTCCTCTTCGGCGGACGGGTAGAGGTCTTTGCTTCTTTGGGCGCCGCCGGCTCGGTAGCGGCCGCCGCCGGCTTCGCCTGCCAGGAGTCGCGGAGGGTGACGATGCGGTTGATGACCAGCGCGTCGGGCCGGGAATCCAGAGCGTCGAACACGAAATAGCCGACCCGTTCGAGCTGCCAGCGGCTACCTGGGCTGGCCCCGGCCAGGCTGGGCTCCAGGCGGACGCCGTCCACTACCTCCAGAGAATCCGGATTGATCTCATCGCCGGACGCTTCGTCGGGGCGAACGTCGAGGAACAGCCGGTCGTAGAGGCGGCCCTCGGCTGGTACCGCCGGCGCGGCCGGTACCCAATGGATGACACCGGCAATGTTGACCCCCGGAGGGTTGGTGCCGATCGAGTCCGGGACATGGTGGCCGCGGACCTCGACGACCTGACCGTTCTCGGTGAGGACCTCGTCACAGGTGATGCAGGGTCCGTAGCGCAGGCGGACCGTCCGACCGGGCGCCAGGCGCTGATAACCGGGTGGCGGGTCCAGCATGAAGTCATCCCGATCGATGAGGAGGTGTCGGCCGAATGGGATGGTCCGCTCGCCGGGCTTGCCGATATCCGGCGGGAAGTAAGGCGCCGTCAGCTGTTCGACCTCGCCTTCGGGCCAGGAGGTGATGGTGAGGTCGAGGGGCCGAAGCACACCCATGACCCGTGGGGCCGTCCAGTTGACATCGTCGCGGACGCAGAACTCGAGCTTCTCGAGGTCGACGGTTGAGTTGACCTTGGCCACGCCGACCAGGTCGGCAAAAGCCCGGATCGCTTCGGGGCTGATGCCGCGGCGGCGCATGGCTGCGATCGTGGGCATCCGCGGATCGTCCCAGCCTGCCACCGCGCCCCGATCGACCAGCGCCAGGAGCTTCCGCTTGCTCATGACGGTGTAGTCAAGATTCAATCGAGCGAACTCGTACTGTTGCGGACGGCTGAATCCGTGCCGCTCAGAGATGCCAGTCTGGTCGATGACCCAGTCGTACAGTTCGCGGTTGTTCTCGAACTCCAGGGTGCAAAGGGAGTGGGTGATCCCCTCGATGGCGTCCGAGAGGGGATGCGCCCAGTCGTACATCGGGTAGATCGGCCAGGCGTCACCGGTCCGGTGATGGCGGACATGCCGGATCCGATACAGAAGCGGATCCCGCATCTTCATGTTGGCCGCGCCGACATCGATTCTGGCCCGGAGAACGCATGTCCCGTCGGGCAGCCCTCCGCCCCGCATCTCCCGAAAGAGGGCGAGGTTCTCCTCCGGGGTCCGGGTTCGGTACGGCGACGGCCGACCTGGTTCTCCGAGACTGCCCCGGTACTCCCTGATCTGATCATCGCTCAAGTGGTCGACGTAGGCCTTTCCCGCTACGATGAGCTGCTCGGCCAGCTGGTACATCTCCTCGAAATAGTTCGAGGCGAACAGCGCTTGCTCTCCAAAGGAGAAGCCGAGCCACTTGACGTCGCGGATGATCGAATCGACGTACTCGATCCCTTCGGTCAGAGGGTTGGTGTCGTCAAAACGAAGGTTGCACCGGCCTCCGTATCGTTCCGCGATCCCGAAGTTGAGGCAGATCGCCTTCGCATGACCGATGTGCAGATAACCGTTCGGCTCAGGGGGGAAGCGAGTCACGACGCGACCATCGTGCTTCCCCGTGCAGAGGTCGTCTTCGACGATCTCCCGAATGAAGTCCGTGTGGCCGGCCCCGGTGCGGTCTACCCCTGTCACGGCCGACCAGCCTACCGCCGCCGGTGTCCGACGCAGCCGCCCGGGGCGGATCGGCGTTCAACCGCGGTCAGGAGCCCGCCGACGCGCCCACACGGCGAACAACGGGTCGCCCGGGTAAAACGGCGGCGTGCGCCGCTCGGAGCGCGGCTGGTCCCAACCCCCGGACAGCTCGAAGTAGGTGCCGACCAGCTGGCAATGCTGTTCGTCGGTCGACGACAGCCAGCCCCGGATGGCTTTGCTCGGAAAACACCGGTTGGAAAACGTGCAGACATAGCTCCCTCCGGGCCGAAGCACGCGGGCCACGTCCCGGAACACTTCGATCGGTCGGCTGAGGTAGTCCACGGAGACGCAGCACACCACCGCGTCGAATGCCTCGTTGTCGAAGGGAAGCCTGGGGTCAGCGTTGAGATCGTGCACAACGGTGGAGGCGGCGGCGGGGTTGGCGGCCAGTTCCTCGGTGTTCATTCCCAGTACGGTGAGTCGGGCTGGAGGGGTTCGGAAATGCGATACCCACGAGCCCATCAGATCGAGGACCTCGCCGCCGATCTCGAGCTCGTCGTAGAGGGCACCGACCAGGGCGATAGCGTGATCGTCGATGTGGGTAACGAGGCGGGGCCACGAATAGAAGGCTGGGTCGGGGGAAGGATCCGCCCGGTCGAAGAATCCGGGCGGAAAGATCTCGTAGTCCATGTGGTCAGTTTGCCTCTCGTGTTCTCCCCGGCGCCGGGGAAAGGAGAGGGTGGCCTGGTCCCGGGCCGACGGTTAGCGCTCCGACGCGATCCGACGCCAGAGAGGAAACACAAACCAGAGGCCGGCAAACAGGGTGACGACGCCGATGGTGAGGGCGGGGACGGTCGCCCCTCGCTCCACGAAACTGACGTCGAGCAGAACGGTCGCGCTCACCGCCAGGCTCACCGCCACCAGCCCCAGGATGGCCGAGGTGTTGGCGACGCGCAGCACCGTCCCTTTGAGATGGTGGCGGAAGAGGAGGCGATGGTAGGCAACCGGCGCCAGCAGCAGGGCGGTGGCCACGGCTGCGAGCATCAGCGCCAGCAGGTACACCACGCGCTGGTGCGACGACAGCTGCTCGAAGCGATTCGTGAACGGGATCGAGAGCAGGAAACCGAACAGCACCTGGATCCCGAGCCCGGCGACCCGTAGTTCCTGCAACAGTTCCGCCATGTTGCGATCCAGCCGCTCTGCTTCGGACTCATTCCGTCCGGGGTCGTCGTGGGCCTGGTCGGCCCGGCGCGACTGATCGACGCCGGATAGGGAACTCACGTCGCTGGTGTACCCCGCCCGGGCCGGGGACAAACGGCACGGGTCACCCGAAGGGCGCCCCGGTGGCCGCCAGAGCCGTCCGGCAGGTCAAGAGTTGACCGCCCGCGGGTACGTTTCCGGGGATACCTCGCGGCTCGGCGGGTACTTTTCCGGAGTGGAGCGGATGGCGATGTACTCCGCGACCAGCGGAACGGCGGGACTGGTCCACGACGCCTTCCTGTACCGCGCCGCGGATGAGTACATCGGCGCCATCATGATCTTCCTACGAGGCGATGCGGCCGGTTGGCCGCCAGCGCTGGTGGCGGTCCCCGGCCGTCACCTGGACTTGCTCCGGGCCCTCCTCGACGATGGTCTTCAGCCCGTGACGTTCGCCGACATGGACGAACTCGGGCGGAATCCGGCGCGCCTGACCGCCGCCATGCGCCGGTTTGTCGAGCGCCATGACGCCAGTCCCGCACGCCTGGTCACCGAGGCGGTCGGACCGGGAAGAGCCGCGGCCGCCTATGACGAGCTGGTGCTCCACGAGGCCGTGCTGACCCAGGCCCTCGCTGGCAGCGCGGCGTCGGTCCTGTGTCCCGTAGATGCCACCGCATCAAGCGCCGAAATCCTGGCGGACGTGGCCCAAACCCATTCGCATGTCGTGATCGCCGGCGACCGTCAACCAAGTCCTGCCTACGATTCCGGCCTCGCGGCCGCCCTGTTCGATCGCCGTCTGCCGAACATCCCGCCGACCTCGAGCGGGCACGTCTATCGTCACGATGGGTTGGCAGACTTGCGTCGTTTCGTCGAGGCCGGTGCAACCCGGGCGGGACTTTCCCGGGAACAGATCGAGGACCTGGTCCTGGCGGCCAACGAGGTGGCGACCAATTCATTGGTCCACGCCAAGGGCTCGGGCGTGATCCACCTGTGGGCGGACCCGGACGGGCGTGAAATCATCTGTGATCTCTGCGATGGGGGGCACATCGGCCAACTTCTGGCCGGTCGGATCTCACCCTCGCGGTTTTCCAGCCACGGATGGGGGCTCTGGATGGTCAATCAGGTGTGCGACCTGGTCGAAATGCGATCTGGAAGCTGGGGTACCAACATCCGCCTTCACATGGGAGTCGACCCACGCCAGTAGGCCCGGGTTGGTGGGGACAATCGGCGGTTCAAAATGTCAGATCGGTCGCCCCCAAGGGCGACCGATCTACGCCTCGCCATGACCGGGGCCTGCCGGCCGTTGGCGGATCATATTCACCTGGTGGGACTAGTAAGACCCGTGGCGCTCCTCTTCGATCACGGTGCCGTCGGACTGCCGGTAGACCCGCCGGCTGCGCCGCATGTCACCAAAGCCACCCCACGTTGACCAGTAAATAGCCGAAAGCACGAACCCGATGACGCCGACCACCATGAGGATCACGCCGATGGTGTGAACATTGAACGAGGACGAGTGAACGGTGGTCGCGAAGCGCAGAACAGCACCTATGGCGAACACGACAATACTGGCTCCTACACCCATAACGTTGTCTTTCTCTAGAAGAGGGGCATCCGAAATGCGGTTGAGTCGCAACTCACCATCGACCATACCAACGGCGACGACTGCCACCCTCGGCGGACGCAAAGGCCCAGCCTACGAGCCAGATCACGAGCACAGCCAGGGCGATCCACCACAGGATGTGCACCGCGAATCCAAGCCCCCCGAGAATGAGAGCCAACAGTAGAATGAGAATCACAGCCAACACAGTTAATAATCTCCTTTGCCTCGCCATCGCTGGTCAGCGAGGCTGAAATGATTCATACCCAAAAGTGCTCGTGAGTGAACAGTCTTTCCAGCGATTGTCAGGGTTTGTCCCGGGAGAGAAATTCGGTTGCCCGAGAGGGTGGGGTCAAGACGAACGGTCCTCGCTCCGGAACTCCGGGGCCGAGAAAGTGGCTCCGACCGGGCGCCCGACGTCGCCCTCGGGGATCCGGTCCTGGTGGTCACGGCCGCGGGCTACGGGCCCCGACCTCGACCTCAGGCCGGCTGGGCGACCCCGTCGTCGAAGGAGTCGTTGTCTTCATCGCTGCACCAGCGCCGGAGCTTGGCGATGGTGCGGGCCAGAAGGCGCGATACCTGCATCTGGCTCGCTCCGAGCTCGTCCGCGACGCGCTGCTGGGTGTAACCGTCGAAATACAATCGCCGCAGCACGAGCTGCTCGCGATGGTCGAGGCGAGGGAGCAGCCCCCGCAACCGCTCGCGATCCAGGGCCCGGTCGAGGGAGACGTCGGCGACGGGTATATCGACGCCTCGTTCGCCGTCCGCGCCGCGCAGATCCAGGGAGGTCGTCCAGTAGCTGACGCCCGCCTCCAGCGCTTCGAGGACCGCCTCCTCGCCGACGCCGAGACGGTCGCCGATCTGGGCGGGCGTCGGGGTGCGGCCCAACTCGTGGCCCAGATCCTCGCGAGCCTCTTTGATGGCCAGGTACAGCTCCTGGGTCGAGCGGGGCACCCGGAGCATCCAGGTTTTGTCCCGGAAGTGCCGCTTCAGCTCACCCAGAATGCTCACGGAGGCGTAGGTGGCGAAGGTGTTGTTGCGATTGGCATCGTAGCGGCGCGACGCCTTGACCAGGGCCAACAGGGCGACCTGCTCGAGTTCGTCTGCCGGCTCCCCGCGATGCAGGAACCGGCGCGCCAGCGCCCGGGCCAGTCGCACGTGCTGCTGCACCAGTTCCTGGTGCAGCTGGCATTGGGCCAGGCTGTCCAGCTGTCCGTCCTCAGGGAGGCCGGAGACGTCCAGGCGGCTCCCTTTGGGAGGTCGGCCGCGGGTGCGGAAGAGGCGGCCTTCGCCACCCACGAGCTTCAGGTTCGGCGGCGGCACGTCAGGTGGCTCTACGAACAACACCTGGCCTCCGGGCCGCACGTGCTCAGCGAGCACCGACGGCGGGAGGCCGGCTCCGGATTCGTCCCGGTGACGGATCGTCACCAGGTCAACGACACCTGCGGGCTCGCCGATCATGACGTGCTCGGCGATCGGCCGGTCAGGCACCCACCGACGGTCCTCTTTCCGAAACCATCGGGACCGCTCGGGACCGGGGACGGAGCTCAGCTCACCCCGAGCGAAGCTGACGGTGGGAGCGTTCGAGCCCAGACCACTTACAAAGGCCTGCATATCGGGCGCTTCGGTGCGGGCCGCGTGGGCGAAGGCGACAGTGAGGGCGACCGCGTCGGCCGTCGACCCGATCGACCATACCTTCGGGTGCTCAGCCCGACTCAGCAACGAAGGAATCACCTGCTCTTGCAGCCAATCCCATTCTTTCAGCAGCGGTAGCGCTGCACCCATCCAAACTCCACTTCCACTGCCAAAGCCGTACAGCAATTGTCGGTACCCACCCTGACGGCTGGGCAAACCCGGCCAGAGGTTGGGCGGGTCTGGGGGGGACTCGATCGAGACCCGAGACCCGAGGATCCATCGCCCGACGGCCGGGCAGCCACTCTGCGTGAGGCTCGGGGCCCGGGTACGGAGTCCCGGCCCCAACCCGGCCCCCTGGCCCGACGCCGCCTCGGGCCTATCATCCAACCCGAGATGACCGATATTCGTCAGCCGTCGGCCGCCCGATCTTCCGGGCCGCCGGGGTTCAGAAAAAAGGCCAGCCGATGAAACCCGCACCGTTCGACTACCACGCGCCTGAGACGGTCCACGAGGCCGCCGAGCTGCTGGCCACCCTCGACGACGCCAAGTTGTTGGCGGGCGGTCAGAGCCTCGTACCGCTGCTGGCGCTGCGGCTGGCCCGCTTTCGGCATCTGGTCGACCTGGGCCGGGTGGAGGAGCTCCGGGGCATCGATCGCACGAACGGGGCGGTGACCATCCGAGCCATGACGACCGATTCGGAGATCGAGACCAGCGACATCGTGCGCGATTGGGTCCCACTGGTCGCCAAGGTCACGCCGCTCATCGGCCATTTCCAGATTCGGAACCGCGGCACCCTGGGCGGCTCCATGGCCCACGCCGATCCCGCCGCAGAGTATCCCGCCGCCGCCGCGGCCCTGGACGCCACGATGGTGGTATCGAGCGCGTCAGGATCGCGGCGACTGCCCGCCACGGACTTCTTCGAAGCCACCTTCACCACCGCGATGGCAGACAACGAAGTACTCACTGCGGTGGAATTCCCTATCTGGTCAGGCGCTTCGGGTTTTGGGGCGTACGAGGTCGCTCGGCGCCATGGTGACTTCGCGATCGTGGGGGCCATGGCCGGAGTCCAGATCGCTGGATCCCGAGTGAGCAAAGCAACGGTAGGGCTCTTCGCCGTGGGCCCAACTCCGCACCGCGCCCGCGGAGCAGAAGCCGTGCTGGTGGGATCATCTCCTGACGCCGTCGACCTGGCTGAGGTTGGTCGGCTGGCGGCATCGGACCTTGATCCCCCGAGCGACGTTCACGCATCCGCCGCCTACCGGCGCCGGATCGCCGCCGTCGTCGTGGAACGGGCGCTCGGCGTCGCCTTCGAGGAGGCCATAGGCCGCACGTGAGGACCGGTGGCCCCGAGTCCCTCCCGCCGGGAGTGACCCGAGTCCCGCCGGGAGTGACCAGAGTCGGCCGGAGTGACCAGCGTGGGCCAGCGAGCAGACAAGCCGGAAGCGGCCCAGGTCAGCTAAAAGTCTCGTAAATATCCGCCCAACATTCGGGCTCAGTCCACCTACCGCCCTGACCATCGTCGATAATGGCGGCACGGCGATGGCGGGGCGGACGACCTCGGGACAACTGCCGTCTGTATCCGTAAGGGGCGGGAAATCAGGTCCGCGCCGTTCATGGTTGGGAGCCCGTACCTGTGATCGTCGTCGAAAACCTGTCGAAGCGCTTTGGCCCCACGGAGGCTGTCTCCAATCTGAGCTTCGAGGTCCGGCCCGGCGTCGTCACCGGCTTCCTGGGGCCAAACGGCGCAGGCAAGACCACGACCATGCGGGTGATCATGGGCCTGGAGGCCCCCACATCGGGCCAGGCCACGATCGGCGGGACCGTCTACCGGGGGTTGCCCTATCCGCTCCGGGCCGTCGGTGCCCTGCTCGATGCCCGAGCAGCTCATCCCGGCCGCGATGCTCGCTCTCATCTGGCCGCGCTCGCCGCTGCGAACCGGCTGCCCAGGCGGCGGGTGGATGAGGTGTTGGGCCTGGTCGGACTGGAGGCGGTCGCCCACCGTCGGAGCGGGGCATATTCGCTCGGTATGGGCCAACGACTCGGGATCGCCGCGGCTCTCCTCGGCGACCCTGGCACCCTCCTCTTCGACGAACCCACCAACGGTTTGGATCCCGAAGGTATCGTGTGGATCCGCAACCTGATGGCGGACCTGGCCGCCGAGGGGCGGGCCGTGCTGGTGTCGTCGCACCTCATGAGCGAGATGGCCCTTACCGCGAACCACCTGGTCGTGATCGGCCGGGGCCGGCTGATCGCGGATGAGCCACTCGAGGCGTTTGTCGCTCGCACCTCTACAGAAGCAGTACTGGTCGGCACGCCCGAGCCGGAACGCCTGGCCGCGGTCCTGGCCGGTGTCGGTGCCTACACGATGAGAGGAGACCGGACGCTGGAAGTGGTGGGCGCGGAGCCCGCGGTGATCGGTGACGCCGCCCTGGCGGCGGGAATCGCCATCCACGAACTGACGCCGCTGCGCACCTCGCTCGAAGAGGCGTTCATGCAGTTGACCCGCGACAGCGTGGAGTTCGAAGCCGGAGCGGTCCGCCGATGATGGGAGCAGTCGCCACCGACGCGGCCGCACCGCGCCGCCCTGGCCGGCTCGCCGGATTTGCCGCCGCTTGCCGGAGCGAATGGATCAAGTTCCGGTCGCTGCAATCGAACCGGGCGGCCCTGGGCGGGGCCGCTTTGCTGACGGTGAGCATCGGGGCCCTGCTCGCCATGGCGACGTCCGGTCACTTTCATGATGGCCTGGCGGCGGGGCGCCCGTGGGATCCGACATCGGTGAGCCTGATGGGTGTCGGGGTCGCGGAGCTGGCCCTCGCGGTGCTCGGAGTGATGATGGTCAGCGCCGAGTACCCGACCGGCCTGATATGGGTGACATTGGCCGCGGTCCCGCGCAAGGGTCGGTTGCTGGCGGCCAAGACGGCAGTCTTCGGGGTCATCGGGCTGGTGGTTGGCGGACTGTTGAGCCTGGTGTCGTTCGCGGTCGGCCAGGCCGTCATCGCGAGTTCGGCCCCCACCGCCTCGCTCGCCGGCCCGGGGGTGCTCCGAGCGGTGGCCGGGACCGCGTTGTTCCTTGCCGTCATCGGGATGCTCGGCGTCGCAGTGGGCGCGCTGGTGCGTTCCACCACCGGCGGAGTGGCGGTCATGGTCGCCGTGATCTTTGTACTGCCCGCCGCCGGGCAGGTCCTGCCCTCGTCCTGGCGGGACCCCATGCTCAAGTTCTGGCCCACCCAGGCGGGCGGCCAAATGCTCAACGTCGTGCAGCAGGCCCACGCCCTCAGCCCCTGGGCGGGGCTCGGATTGCTCACCGGTTTCACCGCGATCGTCGGGACCGTGGCCTCGGCCCGTTTCGTCTACGCCCACCGCTGACCGCCCCGGCCGCGGCGTCGGGGGCGGTACTCGGGGAACCGGCCCGGCGGCCGTCGTACAATCGCGGCGGTGGTGAGCGTGCTGTTGTCCTTCGCGGCGGCATTCGCCAACGCCCTCAACGTCGTTACTCAGCACGTGGCCAGCACGGCGGCCCCGGCGCGGGACAAGGGGTGGCGGCTGGCGGTCTACCTGATCCGCAACCCGCTGTGGCTTTTCGGTGTGATCGCCATGATCGCCAGTTTCGTGTTGCAGGCCATCGCGCTCTACAACGGCTCCATATCGGTGGTCCAGTCGATCATGGTCACCGAGCTGGTCTTTTCGCTGGTCCTCGCTCGAGTCTGGCTGCGGCGGGAGGTTGTGCCCGCCGCCTGGGTGTCAGCGGGGGTGACGTCGGCGGGCCTGGCCGTCTTCCTGGTGATGGCCGAGCCGAGAGGTGGCCACTCCCAGGCGACGAGTCAGGCCTGGCTGCCGGCGCTGCTGGTGTTCGGCGGTCTCACCGCCATCCTCACGGTTCTGGCTCGGCGCGGCTCGCCCATTCGTCGGGCGGCCCTGTACGCCACCGGGTCAGGGATCGTCTGGGCTCTGCTGGCCACCTTCATGAAGTCGGCGACCGATGTGCTCGCCGGCCGCGGGGTGCCCGGGCTGGTCCAGCAGGGCGCGATCTACGGTGTGATCGCCGCCGGGATCGTCGGTGCGGTGCTCTCCCAGGCTGCCCTGCACTACGGGCCGCTGGCCGTTTCCCAACCGCTGATGGTGATCGTCGATCCCCTGGTGAGCATCATCCTCGGCGTATGGTTGTACGGCGAGCACTTCGAAGGAGGCGCTCTGGCGATCGCCATGGGCGGCCTCGGGTTCGCAGCCATCATCGTTGGGGTGGTGCTGCTGGCCAAGACGGCGCCCTCCTTCGCGGCCACGCCAGCCGCCTCTCCCACGCCCGCCTGACCGTCGGCGTACGCCGGGATCACCGTAAGGGTTCCCACGACGCCCGGTCGACGGATACGGTGGGACCGTGAGGATCGATGTCTGGTCGGACGTGGTCTGCCCCTGGTGCTACATCGGGAAACGGCGGTTGGAGCGTGCTCTGGCTGATTTCGAGCATCAGGGGGCCGTGGAGGTGCACTGGCGGTCCTTTGAGCTGGATCCCAACGCGCCGGCCGTGCGGGAGGGCGACCCTGCCGGCCGCCTGGCCCGGAAATATGGCATCTCGGTCGAGGAGGCCCGGACCGCCAGCGAACGGTTGACCTCCCTCGCCGAGGGTGAAGGGCTCCAATACCAGCTCCAGGCAGCCCGTTCCGGCAACAGCTTCAACGCTCACCGTCTCCTGCATCTGGCCGACGAGCACGGCGCTCAGGACCAGTTGAAGGAGCGGCTTCTGGCCGCCTACCTGTGCGAGGGCCAGGCCATCGGCGATACGAATGTGCTGCTCGCCGAGGCGATGAGCGTGGGGCTCGACCCGGTCGAGGTTCGGGAAGTACTCGAGAGCGACGCCTACGCCGAGGACGTACGCGCCGATGAGGCCGAGGCGGCCGAACTCGAGATCACCGGAGTACCCTTCTTCCTGGTGGGGGGCCGCTTCGGCATTCCGGGCGCGCAGGAGGTCGACACCATGGTGGCGGTCCTGCGCCGGGCCTGGCTCAAGCTCGAAGCCGGTGCTGCTGGCCCCGTCTGAGCAGGGGCCCGGCGCGTCGAGCCGCTGGGCTTCCCGGCGGTAGCGTTCACCCGTGGAGCTCGTGGGGCTATGGCGCTACCCGGTGAAGTCGATGCAGGGCGAAGCCAGGGATGAAGTCGAAGTGGGACCGTTCGGGATCGCAGGCGACCGTCGATGGGGCGTGCAGGTCCTGGAGTCCGGGCGGATCCTTTCCGCCAAACGCGAGGGCAGGCTGCTCCTGGCGGAGGCGGCCACCACCGACTCCGTGGCCATCTGGCTGCCGTCCGGCCGCTGTTTGTCGGGCGTGGGACCGACGACCGACGCCGCCCTGAGCCGTTGGCTGGAGCGTCCTGTGCGGCTGGTCGAGGCTGATGCCGACAACACGCCCACCTTCGAAAGTCAGGCGGAGGAGGGGGACGACGCCTCCCCGACGATCACCTGGCAGGGTCGCCCGGGGGGCTTCGTGGACTCGAGCGCCGTCCACCTGCTGACCACAGCCAGCCTGCGGGCCCTCCGCGCCCAGCGGCCCGACCTGGATTGGCAGAGTCGCCGCTTCCGGCCCAACCTCCTGATCGAGGCGCCGGGAGACGAGCGGGTGGAGGATGGCTGGATCGGCCGCCGCTGCTCGATCGGGTCCGTGGAGCTCGAGATCGTCAAGGCCTGCGGTCGGTGCGTGATGACCACCAGGACCCAACCGGGGGGCGTCGAGCGGCAACTCGGTGTGCTCCAGCATCTTTCCCATGTGGCCGACGGGAACTTCGGCGTTCTCGCCCGGGTGGTGCGTCCCGGGCCGATCGTCCTTCACGCCCCGGTTACAGTCGACTAGAGGGGCGCGCCGGAGACCCGAAGACCCGGAAAACCGCCCCGGCCGGGGCTACCGTCAGCCGGCTTGGGCCAGAGAGGGGCCGGTCCCGGAAGCCCGTCAGCCGGCCCGGCCCAGAGAGCGCCGGTCCTGGGAGCCCGTCTCACCCGGTCAGCGCCGGCGCCAGACGGCGCCAGGCTTCAATGGTTGGTGCGGCCGGTTCGCCGCCGAGGACCTGAATGCAGACGTGATCGGCGCCGGCGTCGAGGTGGGCCTGAACCCGGGCCGCGATGGCCGCCTCGTCGCCCCAGGCCACGATGGCATCGATGAGCCGGTCGCTGCCGGGCGGCTGGAGGTCCTCCTCGCTGTAGCCGAGGGCCCGCAGGTTGTTGCTGTAATTGGGGAGCTGGAGGTAGAGCTGACAGAACCGCCGCGCCACTTCCCGAGCCGCGGTGGGGTCGGTCTCGAGCAGCACCGCTTGTTCGGGCGCCAACAGTCGGTCCGGACCGAGGATAGGGCGCGCCGCCGCGCTGTGCTCGGGGGGCACGAAGTACGGATGCGAACCAGCCGCCCGGTCCCGAGCCAGCTCGAGCATGCGGCGGCGCAGGGCGGCCAGGACGCGGCCTCCGGGGGGTTGCCCGGCCGCGTCCAGCTGGTCGAGGTAATCGCTCGTCTTCTCCAGCGGCGCCACGTAGTCATCGCCGATGAGGCGACGGTGGCTGATGCCGAGGCCGAGCAGGAAGCGATGGTCGTGGGCCTGCTGGAGTCGGGCCGTGACTGCGGCGACCTCGGCGGGCTGGTGCCGCCAAATGTTGAGGATGCCAGTCGCCACCACCAGGGTCTGGGTGGCAGCCAGCGCCGATTCGCAGCGGTCCAATACGTCGCCGCCCGCGCCGCCCGGAATCCACAGAGCCCGATATCCGAAGGCTTCCACCTGGGCCGCCAGGTCACCGACCTCGCCAGGGTCGACGGCCCGCACCTGACCGCTCCACACACCGATACGGCCGATCTCCATGGGCGTGAGGTTACCCGGAGCGACCGAGGTGCGCCGTGCCGCGCTTGCTGTCGACAGGAGGCCGCTGGGCTCGACGGGGCCGGAACAACCAGCGTGCGGGTCGTCCGGCGAACCCGACCACTCCTATCCGGGAAAAGATGGAGCCCGGTCGGCTGGAGCGTGGGCCCGGGGGTGAACCGTGGTGCATGAGGGAGAGCGACGCCCTGGCGACGTCGAATGGATGAACCCGCTTCCCCACGCTATGAAGGACTACCGATGAACCAACCACCGGATCCAGACGAGGCCGAGGAGATGGCTGACGCGGACCTCGATGCGCTCGACGCCATGGCCGAGGCTCTTCTCGACGCCATCCAGGCCGGGGAGGACGAGGACCTTGACGGTGGCCGTGCGGGTAGAACCTGAGCGCCAAGGGACGCAACGGTACCCACGGTCCGCCCAGTGCTTCAGATCTCAGATCGCTAACAGAGGATCGCCGAGCGGTCGGGCCTTATCGACGTAGCTCAGACGCGAAGTCGCCGGTTATGCGGTGGGAAGCTGGAAGTCGGCCAAGGCGTCGGCGGGGACTCCAAGCGTTCCGTCCTCGAGCCCTACTCGCGGCAACTTCTTCTCATACATCGCTTCGATGATGAGGCGAGTCGGTACTCCCAGACGGCGTGCCGCTTCGGCTGGTAGAAGAATCTCGGAGCCACTCACAGCAAGCCTCCTTCCGCGAAACCGAGCCTACCGTGGATGAGGCGGACGACCGTCGCCAACTCGTCCTGCAGCCCCGGAGCCAGACCCGTTTCACGCAACGCCAGCCGGGCATCCTCGAGCGCCTCCAGTATGCGATGAGCTTCGTCCAGGTGGAGGACGAGCTCTTGCGGAACTGGATCGTCGTCGGGCCTGCTGCCGATCACGACGCCGGCGCGGGCGTCGGCAACCTCTGCCCCGGCGGCGCCGAAACGGCCTCAGGGCGGCCGGCGACCGCACCGGTCGTCGAACCGAACCGATCGAGCAAGGCCGCCTCGACGGTCGCCGCGGCCGGCGCGACCATCCCCCCGCCGTGGACGCGGTAGGCGGCCGGCGCGGCCGTCGCAGGCGGCTCGTGGCCAACGGCCAGGGCCTTCGCGGCTCCCAGGATGGCTCGCCGGAACCTGACGACGCCGAGATCGGTCGGCGCCAGGTGCTCGCGCGTCCGATCGGCGATGAAGCCCTGGCTGTCCTGGATGGCCGCGTCCTGTTCGGAGATCCCCTCGATTCCGGTGAAGCTCCTGGTGCGCTGGGCGTCGCGGTCGATGAGGTAATCGTTGGAGCGGTTGCGTCTCGGAACCCAGTGGTCGTCGACGTCGGCATGCACGCTCGGGACGCCGTGGATGTACCGGTTCTCCCGGTCCGTCAACGGCCGGTCGGCGTGCCAGCTCCACACATACACCCAGCAGCGGTGGTCGTCGATGGGCACCCATGTCTGGCCGACCTGGGTATCTCTCGCCGCCGCACCAGGGGCCACGCTGTGGTTTGGCAGCAGGTACTGGGTGATCCGCCAGTACAGCCGGTCACCGTCGGCTCGCCGCGACGCGGCGAGGAGAAGGCCGGCGTCGTGATCGAACACATGGAAGACCGGCGCCGGATCATCCTTCATCCAGCGCATCGCGTCGGCGAGCGGGTGAGCTCGCCGGTGGGGCGGGATCTCCGGCAGCTCGAGCGGCGTGTGGAGGAACGAGAAATGGGCGGTGTCGAGCGCGCCCTCGCACGCCTGCGCCCAGTTGCACTCCTGCAGCTTCTTGGTGACGAAACGGCTGGCCGCGGGCACCACGCAGAAGTCGAGCTCGGGGAGCGGTGGTTGCCGTTCGGGTGGACCCAGGTACGCCCACACCAGGTCGCCCCACTCGCGGGTCGGGTAGGCGGTGATCCCGGCCCGCGACCGCAAACCGTCATCGCGGGCCATCGAGGGGATCTCCAGGCACTCCCCGCCGACGTCAAACTTCCAACCGTGGTAGACGCACCGGAGGCCGCACTCCTCATTGCGCCCGAACCACAGGTCGGCACCGCGGTGCGAGCACCGGGTGTCGACCAGGCCGACCCGCCCGAGTGTGTCCCGGAAGGCAACCAGGTGTTCGCCCATGATCTCCACCCGCATCGGGGGGCCGTCCGGTTCGGGCAGCTCCCGGGAGAGGAGTACCGGCATCCAGAACCGTCGGAAGAGCGTGCCCATCGCCGTACCCGGGCCAGTCCGGGTGAGCAGTTCGTTGTCTGCCGCGCTCAACACCGCATCGACCTCCTCGACGTCCCCCTGGCGGCGATCTCTCCGTGTCCTGACCACTTTAGTGGGCCGCACAGAAACTCGACGCCGGAAGCCCGGCAGTCAGAACGCCCGGTCTAATGAGGACACCAGGCCGCGAGTTTCCGGCGTCGAGTTCGCAGGCGGACCTCGCGGCGACGCTAGGGCTCGACACTCAGCCAAGGCTCGAATGGGCGACGGGCTTCGCCAGCTGGCAGTGTCGTCTCGGCGGATCGGGCTGCCGCCCGGTCGGCGCCCGGCCGATTGCTTACTCAGTGTCTGAGTGGCTGACGGGCGCGCTCGGCTCGAACGGGGCTCACGGGTGTCCCGAGCCGGCCTCGGTCTCGTCGCGCCCGGGATGGTCGACGAATGGATCGCCACGGCGACAAGACCGGTGCCCGGCTACGAGGGTGCGGACAGCCGGCAGACCGTTCCGCCGCTCAGCCGTACCAACTCGCCCGGCGCGATTGGGAACACTTCCGTCCATGTGCCGGCCGCCGCCCACAACTCGTCGTAGGCCAGCAAGCTCTCGTCGACGTACACCGGCAGGGGGTGTCCGATCGGTGGGACACCTCCGATGGGGAAGCCAGTAGCGGCCCTGACCGCGTCCGCGTCCGGACGTTCGACGCGGGTTCCGCCCGTGGCGGCGGCGAGCAACGGCTCATTGAGCTTCTTGTCGCCGGGGACCAGCGCCATGACCGGTTTGCCGTCCACCAGGAACACCAGCGATTTGACGATCTGAGCGACCATGACATCGATGGCGGCAGCGGCGTCTGCCGCGGTCTTCGTGCCGGCTGGAAAGGAGTGAGGTTCGATGGTTATCCCCTTCTCTTCTGCCGCGGCCACCACGGCCCGAACGTTCCTGTGCATAAGGGCAGTATGGTCGCTGCTCCTGTTCACTCGCTCCCGAGGGCAGTGGCGAGCGGGAGCGTCGAAGCGGGGACTTGTACTCCTCATGTCCGAGACCACTGTCCGGTGTGCCGGCGCTGGTGTAGCCGACCACAGACCGGCGAGATGGAGCTTTCCGAGATCCACCTTCGCGAGTACCTCGGGTCGGTATATCAGAAGCGGACAGACGCTTCGACCCTCCTGACGTACGCGATCATGCCGCTGAGCCGGTTCTGCCGAAGGTCGTCTGGCGGCGGACGAGAGCCGCATCGGTCCCCAACCACTCCGCTCAGGTAGCTGCTGGGCTGGCAGTAACTGACAAATACCCGCCGCGACATGCATGACTCGGAGGCAGGTGCCGGTCGAAGCAACCCTGTTTCAGATGTTGATCGGATGTTCGGTCGCTCGAATGGCTCTGGTACCGATAGCGGTCCCGACAGCGGACGCTCCAGGCCGCACCCGCCCTGAGGGCTCGCGAGTGCCCGACCAGGTTGGACGGGAAGACTCACTCTGCAAGGATCGTGGCATGGGCAACCTAAAGAGCGTCGCTCCCATCTTCGCCGTCGGCGACCTCACCGCTTCGTTGGAGCATTACCAACAGATGGGGTTCGCCGTCCGAGCGTACGAGAAGGGTGGCTACGGGTTCGCCGTACGGGACGGCATTGAGATCCACCTGGGTGTCGTGACGGATGCTCGTCAGCGGCGCAACGCCGCATACCTCTTCGTCGAGGACGCAGACCGGCTCGCCGAGGAATGGCGCTCAGCCGGCATCGAGGTTCATGGGCCGCAAGACACGGAATGGGGCCAGCACGAGGCCGCGGTCGTGGACCCCGATGGCAACGTGATCCGGTTCGGCTCGCCGTTGCGAAAGGGAACCGCCGAGCCTACATAGCGATCAGTCTCGAAGCGCCGGGCCTGGATTCGACGCCGCCCGGCGACCGACGCCAAGTCAGCGATCCGCGGTCAGGGTCGGCCAGTTCGGTTGATGGTGTCCATGGCACCGGGTAGGCGACCCCTGCCTCGATGATCGGATTATCCGGGAACTCATCGACGCCGACCTGGGATGCGTCGAGGTAGGTGGAGTTGGTCAGGTCGAGATCGATGTCGGTCTGGAAGCACCATGCTTTGTCGTCCGGCGGCCACTTTCTGGCGTTATTGTGAGGCGGGACGGGAGGCGGGCCATGTTTGGGAGCAAGCGTCGGGCTGAGAAGAAGGCGGTCGAGGAAGCGGCGAAAAAAAGCCACGACGAGGCGGAGCTTCGCCGAGCCGTGGTCAATCTGATCGCCTTGGCCGAGGGCCAAGAGAGCATCGACCCTGACTGGCCCCTGGTCCTCAGGCACGGCGAGCGCCTGGCCTCGACCGTCCAAGGCTGCGGACTCTTTGAGCCACGCCGAGGTGCAGGGCATTGGGAAGGTCGGTCTGGCGGGATTTCAGTCCCGGTGCCCGACACCCGGATTCGGGTTCGGTTCGGGAAGTCGGCGGGCACGTTCATACAAGGAGCCGAGACGCCCACCGTCATCGATACCGGTAACGCCAGCATCACCACGCAGCGGGTCGTCTTCCAGGGCGACAAGTACACCCGAGAATGGGACTACGCCAAGCTCGTCGGGGTCATCCACTACACCGACAATCCGGCCACCGCTATACAGGTGTCGAACCGGCAGAAGACCTCTGGGATCGTCTACCCCGGACCGTCACCTGAGCCGCTCCGATTAGCCATGACGGTGGCGATAGCCATCTTCCACGGCGAGGCGCAGGAGACCATCAGGGAGCTACGCGACGAGTTAACCAAGCTCGAGGCCGCCGCACCGGCTGATACCTCGACTGCTCCTGAGACAGGTCTCACCGGGGCGCAGACCAATAGAGCGATCACCCCGCCTGATCCCAAAGTGAGTACGAGCCAGCCTGCACCAGCGCTTGAAGCGACGACGATCCAATCTCCTCCCCACGCAGCCTCCTCCGCCGAGCCTTCGCCGATGTGGGCGGCGGATCCGACCGGGCGTCATCAGTGGCGCTACTGGGACGGGAAGTCCTGGACGGACTACGTCGGCGACAACGGGCAGCAAGCCCGTGACCCCCTGGGAAGCCAGCCGTTATAACAGTCGGCGGCAAGCACATGTCATTTCAAACGCAGGCAGGATGGTTGCCGCGCTCGTAGTCGTCGCTGCGGGTTGTTCAAGCACGACCACGACCAAAGCGCCAGCAACTACAGCCAGTACGAGACCTCCAGCGACAGCGGAGAGGTGGCCGCGGAGGCGGGACGGGCAAGGGCAAGGGCAAGGGTACGCCGTTACCCATTGTGGGACTCCTTCCCACCCGGGCGGCGGCAGCGCAGCCGATGGCCATACGGCCACCCCGAACGTCGTCTCGGCCTCGGTTACCAACTGCGAGGGTATCGCTATGGTTTCCAAGACCTGAAGCCGGGTGGCCTGATGACCAGGATCTCCGAAGATGGCCACCGACGACGGCCAGTCTGGTCCGACGAAATGCCGCGGCTGGTAGTACACCCCGTAAACCCGACCGTGAACAGCGCCTCAGCCCATAGCTGGCAGACCTCGTAGTCACCGACGCTGATGCGGACATCGAGCCTCCACGGTCCCAGCAGACTCAGGTGGGTCATTGGGGTTCGGGGGTCGCTTGATGGATGCGGTACAGAGCACGGCAGCGGGCCGTTCCCCTCAGCTCGGCTCCGATTTGAATTCCTGCGGCAACGACTAGAGATGGCCGAGGCAGGTCCCGCTGTCGGAGTTGCTGATGGTCCCGTCGGGGCAGGTCGTGTTCGACCACGTGACACCGCTCAGGTTCGCGCCCGTGAGCTGCGCTCGGAACAGGCTCGCCCCGGAGAGGTTGGCATGGGTCAGGTTGTCCCCGGTGAGGTTGGCATTGGCCAGGTTCGCTGCGCTCAGGTTGGCTGCGCTCAGGTTCGCTGCGCTCAGGTTCGCTGCGCTCAGGTTCGCTCCGCTCAGGTTCGCTCCGCTGAGGTTCGCCGCCGACAGTTTGCTCCCGCTGAGATTGGTCCCGGCGAGGCTGGCTCCTTTGAGATTGGTCCCGGACAGGTTGGCCCCAGCAAGATTCGACCCCGTGAGGTTGGCTCCCACAAGGTTGCAGCCCACCAGGGTCGATCCACAGCTGGTTACGGCTTCCCCGAGGTTGATCGAGGTGCTGGCGTTGAAGCTGGTGTCGCCGGCGTAGTTGGCCTGGATGGTGTGGTTCCCGGTGGTGGCGTACGTCACACAGTTGGCGATGCCACCTATCAGCGCAACTGCAGCGCACGACGCGATGCCGATCCCCCCGTCGGTGAAGCTGACTGGTCCGGTGGGTGTGCCCGATCCCGGGAAGCTGGCCGAGACCTGCGCCGAGTAGGTCACCATCTGTCCGGGGTTGGCTGGGTCAGCTGAGGACGTAACCGTCGTCGCCGTCGAGTCCGGGTTCACGATCTGGATCAGCCCCCCGTTCGAAGCGTTGAAGTTGACGTCGCCGGAGTAGGCGGCCATGACGTTGTAAAGCCGGTGCCCGAATGCCAAGGCGACCGAGCAGGTGGCAACGCCGGAGGTGACCGTTTGTGGCGGACAGTAGCTCGTCGTTCCTCCGTCTGTGAAGCTGACCGTTCCGGTCGGCGCGCCAGAGCCTGGTCCGTTTGCGATGACGGTCGCGGTGAAGGTGACTCGCTGTCCGGTAACCGACGGGTCGGTCAACGACGTGATTGCAGTGGTGGTCGTGTCCCTATTCACGGTCTGGCTCAGGGAACCGGATGATGGGAGGAAGTTCGGAAGCAAAAGGACACACTGGTCGCAGGGAATAGCGTACGCCGCGGTGACAGAGTGGCCGGCGGGGAATCCCGTTCCTGTTCCCGTGGGCGTCAAAGACGAGTCTGGAATGCTGGCGGCCATGCCCGAGGCACCGACTACCACCGGCCCACCGAGTGGCACACCGTCAACACTGAACTGCACCGCCCCGGTTGGAATGCCACTCGATGCCGTGACCTGGGCGGTGAAGACGACCGGTTGCCCCGACACGCTTGAATTGGAATTGACTGACGAGGTAACGGTGGTGGTCGTGGGGACCTCACCGACCTGTACGCTCGTAGAGACATTTGCACCGGAGAAGTCGCTGTCGCCCGAGTATACGGCCTCAACGTTGAATGAGGAAAACGATATTGGGTTCCACGCCAGCGACGTGGTGGTGACGGCGGCGATGCCCTGACTGTTGAGGGGCACCGTTGCGACAACCTGTCCATAGTTGACAAACTGGACGCTTCCCGTCGGAATACCGGCACCGGGAGTCTCAGGAGCAACCGAGGCGTGCAAGGTCACCGGCTGCCCCGGGGCGACAGGGTTCACCGATGGGGTCACGGTGACCGTCGTGGGTGCCTGGCCCACGGTCATGGGCACGGTCTCTTGGCCCTGCAAGTATCCGTCGTCCGCGGTGGCGGTGACCGAGTAGGTGTTGTTCGGGCCAACGCCAACGTGGGCGTAGGTGTGGGTGACATCGAATCCGACGGTGCCGAACGGCGTGACGTCCCATGGGTCGCCACCGACGTTGATGCCGCAGCTGAAGGGGATGGTGCCCCCGGTCGGGATGAAGAGCTCATACGGCAGGCCGCCGATAGTGCCGGCAATGAAGCATTTTTGGAAGAACCCCGTGGTCGTCGTGCCGTCCCCCCAGGCGACGGTCACGTGCTCCTGGTTGTCGGCGCCGGGATCCGTCACCGTTCCCGACAGGTCCACCTGCTGGCCGACGGTCGTGGTGGTCGGGGTGAGAGCGACGGCCGGTGCCACGTCGCCGACGAGGAACGCGAAGGTCTGGGTCGTGCTCAGGCCGGCGGCATCGGTGACCACCAGCTTGACATGTTCGGTGCCGGGCGACGGATAGGTCTCCGTCGGCGTGGCTGAGGTACTGCTCCTCCAGGTACATGCGACCGGGCCCGAGCTGCCAATGTAAATGGCCTCGTTACAGGTGGAGTAGTCCGACCCGGGATCCTGGAAGGTCCACTGATACGTCAAGGAACCGCCGGGGTTGTCAGGGTCGGAGGCGTTGGCGGCAAAGGTGATCGGGGAGCCTTCGAGCACTGGTCCGCTCATCGTCGGTGCGACCGTCGGGGGGTGCGGGCCGGACCAGAAGACGTTGAACTTCTGGTTGTCGATGAGCATTTCGATGTGGTCGGACAGCACGGTCGGGGGAGGCGTGCCGGCGGCCGGATCGTATTTCGGTCCGGTGACGAACTGGTCGCCGTCGATGGCGGCCCTGGATGCGACGCCATTCCAATCGACGTAGTCCATGTGCAGCGACCATTCGGGGGGTCCGGCGCCCTGGTCGGTGACGAACCAGCCGCCGGACATGTAGACTATGGGACCTCCGTTGGTGGGCTGCAGCGAGCTCTCGACGCCGGGACCACCGCCGGCGCCGGTGACGTTGAAGGACGGGTCGGAGACGTTGTGCGGCGGCGGCGGTGGCAGCAGGGCGGCGTCGGTGTCGGGGGAGTCGGGCAGCGTTTGAGCGAGCATCGCGGTGTACATTTCGCCGTACCCGCCGTCCTTAGCTTCCAGCGCGGTCAGGTCGACCGGCTGAGCGGCCTGGGTCAGATTGTCGGTGAGCTGGCTGGGCAGTTGTAGCGCGGTCACCACCTGCCAGGTGCGCACCGCGATCACAACGATCGCGACGACCACGACCGTCACAACTCCGGCTGCCGCTCCGGCCGCGACGACCGGTACACCGGCCTCGGCGGCGGCCGTGCCAACGGCGCTACCCGAAGTAAACGCCGCCGTCTCGGCCACACCGCTGCCGATCCCCGTCGCGATGGCAGTGGCCAAGGTAGTGCTGGTGCCCGCGACCACCGCGCTGATCCCGCCCAGCACCGGGCCGGCTGCAAGCGAGCCCAGGATCGCCAACGACGACGAAGTGTCGTCCCAGACCTGCTGCGCGCCCGGGGCGCCGAAGGTGGCACTCTCCTGATCGGCCGCGCCGTAGGCCTCGAGTTGCTTCAGGCTAGGTGGGGAGTCCCATGACGTGGACGTCAAGCCGGTGAGCTGGCCGCCGCCGTCCAGCTCGCAGGTCGGAGTGGGTGGCGCGACGACGAAGTTCGCCGGCGGCGTGTACGTGCACGGGTTGTTGTCCCATTTGTTGTATTCGTCGAGCGCGCTTTGCGCGACCGCCATTCGGTTTTGTCGGATGAGCTCGGCCCAGGTATCGAGCCAGCCCTGTTCCTGTGGTGTCCGATTCGCGGCCGGCGTGTTGAGCGCCTTCAGCAGTCGCGCATACATGAACGCGCGGATCTCGTCGCGAGCCGACAGGGTGACTCGCGAGTCGTTCGGCACGTTGTGCAGTGCCGCGACATCCGCGGTCGCTTCGGCCTCCAGGGACGCCCAGGCTTGACTTGCACACGGGATAGAGCTGGTCGGCGGCACCGTACAGCCGGGGCCGGATTGGACGATCCGATACGCCGACAGAGCGTTGCCGGACACAGTGAGAGGGATGGTGTCTCCGCTCACCGGCGCACTGCCATTACACACGAGGCCGTAGCCGCACTGCACGAAGCCGGCCGTGTCAGCGGCCTGGGCAGGCCCGGCGGCGGCGAGCATCGGCGCGATGAGACTCAGCGACGCCGACGCGACAATCGCCCGGAGCCACCCGCTCGGCATCCGGTCCCTGATGAACACGGCCGCCACGACCAGAAATCCTCGGAATCGGGTGCACGCTGCTCCAAACCGATTGGTATGCATGCTGGCGAGCGTAAGAGCAGCCACAGGTCAGCACATCGGGCAAATGCCCTATGCCCTCGCGAAGATTCGCGCGGTGGAGGTGAGCGAGACCGGTGATCCGTACGGTGCCCCACGTGCTGGCCGGTGGTGACGCGAAGACGCGGCCGGTACCGACACCGCCCGGTTGGCCGGACTGTGCTCATCGATAGGGAGGCTGGATGGGGCGGTCCATCGGGTCTCGGTTTGAGCATGATCCCGGTGATGGCGGCCAGGAGGCGGCGATTAGAAGTCGTGCGAGCACGTAGCTGACCCTCCCCGGCAGCGCCGGCAAGCGGCCGGCTGGAGGCAAGGTCAACGGAGTCGGGCTGGCGTAAGCCCGGTTGAGGGCCCCTCAACGACGATGATCGAGGGCGCGCTCGAGCTGAGGCTGATGGCCAGGGACCAGGTTGACCGTAAGGCCGTCGGACACGCCGACGTAGCTAATGGAGTAGGTGTCCGCACCCGAGGCGCTGACCCAGGGCAGTTTGAGCCATCAAAGGTGAAGGGGTGAGAGTCGACACGGCGGCCCCCCAAAGAAGCCCCCGGCTACGCCAGCCCAGCGAGCCCGCGCCCAGCGCCGTTCCACCTGACCGACCCGATCCTCCACAACCGTCGCATTAACCTTGCTACCCCTCCGACCGTGAGCGCGCACCGATTCCTGTCATTTCCGGACAAACGGTCCGACGAGGGGACCCGATTACCCTCTTTACCTACACCCTGCTCAGCACATAAATCCTGCCTCTTAAGATCACGTCAAAGGACCTCCCGCTCTGGTCGCGTACAACTCGTCAGCCCAGTATCTGCGCGGTCGTGCGTGGCCGCATCGGGCAAATGCCCTATAGGACGAGCATCGCTGCGGCGGTGCCCCGAGATCCCATTGCGAACTCCGGTCCCTGTCGACTACCATCTCGATGTCCGATTTGTGTAGATCGTCACAGAGGGGCAGGCGGCGGTGCGACGGGATCAGCGTTTCTGTGCCGCTGGGCGGGCGAACAGATCTGGTCGGAGATGACCAGCGTCGCCGCGGGCGGAGAAGGGGGGAGCCGGCGTCTTGTCAGCCTGGCCGGCCCCCCGGGTGACCGGCCGTCCCGCTCGCACCTTCTGCTCCGGCGTTCCCTGCAGGCCGCCCCGCTCATCGGACGCCAGGCCGAGTTGGCGGCGGTGTTGGACCTGCTCGAGGACCCATCGGTACGCCTGGTCACCCTGACCGGCCGCAGCGGCGTCGGCAAGACCCGGCTGGCGCTAGAGGCGGGCTGGGCCCGCGACGTCGCTCGCCCCGGCTCGGTCGGTATGGTCTCGCTCGCAAATGTGCAGGAGCCGCGGTTGGTCGTGGCGGAGATGGCGGCCCAACTGGAGGTGCCAACCCTGCCGGGACAACCGCTGGCAGCAGTCCTCACCCGCTGGCTGGGTCGCTTTCCGCTGTTGCTGCTCGTCGACAACTTCGAGCACATCCTGGCGGCCGCCGAGCGCTTGACCGACTTACTCGACTCCTGTGAACAGCTACAACTGCTGGTCACCAGCCAAACTCGCTTGCGTTTGCGGCCCGAACGGGTGCTTCGGATAGGGCCGCTCCCAGTGCCCGAGGCCGGCCCTGTCGATCTGGCCACCATGGTCGATCAACCCGCCGTGGCCCTTTACTGCGACCGGGCCCGGGCCGTCGACCACCGATTCTTCCTGAACGCCGATAACGCCGGCTCCGTGGCCGCGCTGTGCCGTCAGCTCGAAGGCTTACCCCTGGCCATCGAGCTGGCTGCGGCCCGGGCCGCCACGGTGCCGGCCGCCGAGGTGTTGACACGCCTTTCGAGCGGCCGACTGAATGTGCTGCGTTCACCCCGAGGCGACGCGCCGACCCGACATCGGGACCTGCGCGCCGCCATCGGCTGGACCTACCAGCTGCTGTCTCCCCCCGAACAGGACCTTCTGCGACGGCTGTCCGTCATCGGTGCTCCCTTCGAGATTGACGACGCCGAAGCCCTCGCCGGAAACGAGTCCGCCGACGTCCTCGATGGCCTGTCCGCCCTGGTCGACCTACACCTGGTAGAAGGCATGCCAGTTGGCGACCTCGCCAGCTTCGAGCTCACACCGTCGATCCGTGACTTCGCCCGCGAAGAGCTAACAGCCGTCGGCGACCACGAAGCGACAGAAGAGGCCTGGACCTCGTCGCTGGCCGGCCGAGCCCGGTCAGCCGCCATGAGCTTGTACTCCCCCAACCCCGACGCCGAGTGGGACTGGCTGGCACGAGCGCACGACCGTCTGATCCACGCCCTCCAGGTCTGCCTGGCCCGCTATCGGATTGATGAGGTCCTCGAACTTCTCAACGCCCTGGCGCCGCAATGGGTCAACCGGGCTGCGGACCCGGCCCACCGCGAGTTGCTCGAACGCGCTATCGAGATGGCGGAACTGCTGGACACCAAGACTGGCGCCCTAGCTCAGGCCTGGACCTGGTCGGCGCTGATTGGGCTGCGGGTGCGAGTGCTGAAACCTGAGCGCGCCGACGTGCTGACGGAACGGCTCCGCCGGGCCGAAGGGCTGGTACGGTCCCTCGGTGACCACGGCCGGCTCTTGCACGTCCTGGACACCTGGACACGCGTCGCGCCGATGGGTGAAAACGCCAGGACGAAGGCGGCACTCTCCGAAGGGCTGGAGTTGGCCCAGCGGCTCGGCGCCACCGGCTGGCTGGCCCGTTTCGAGGTCCAGTGGGGACGGGCCCTCAGCTTTAGCGACTTCGATGCGTGCCTCGCCGCCGGCCTGTCCGGCCTGGCCCACGCCCGCCAGGCCAACGACACCGCCGCCGAGCTTGACGCGGCATCGCTGTTGCAAAATATGGCGTCTCAATCTCCCGAGGCCGCCGCCGCCCTCCCACCGCCGCAGCAGCTGCTCGAAATGGCTCGCACCGCCCACCAGACAACTCTCGCGGCGCAGCTATTACCAACCTTCGCCGTACAGGCCGTGGCCGCCGGCGACCTCGCCGCCGCCGCTCGATGGTGCCGCCAGGCCCTGGAGCTTTTCGCTCTGAACCCCTCGTCCTTGCTCACCGCCCTGGCCGTGTTCGCGGCAGTCGAAATCGCGGTGGCAAAAGGTGATCATGAGTTGGCGGCTCGCCTCCACGGCTGGCTCCTCGACTCCGAGGAACTCCTGTACGCGGTCATTCCGTCGCACTTCGGCACAAACCACCAGAACGCCATCGCCGGACTTTGCGATGCAATGGGCGCGGACAGCTTCGCCACCCATGCCGCCGAAGGGACCAATCTCCCCGGGCCGTCGATCCTCCGCGAGTTGGACGCCTACCTGGCCCCCATCGGCGCGCCCCAGCCGGCCACGCCGGCCTCACTGGACCAGGTTCGGACTCGCAGTCGCCAATACCGACTCACTGACCGGCAGGGCGAAGTGGTGAGGCTTCTGGCCCGCGGCTTGAGCAACAAGGAGATCGCCCAGAGGCTCGGCGTCACGCCGAAGACCGTCATGCACCACACCGTCGCCATCTACCAGGAACTCGGCGTGCGTGGACGCAGCGAAACGGTCGCGTGGGCGATCCGAACCGGAGTAGCCCTGGAACCGTGTTAACCGAAGCGACGGCGCACTGGCTGGTAGGTTACTGCTTTCGGTTGTCGGGCCGCTCGGGCCGGATCGAGCCTGCCGCAGCGAGATCGCACATTCGTCCGTCCGAGCCGGTTCTTGAGTCCGGGAGCGATTCCCTAACCACCGCCGCCTGTGACGGCCTGGGCTGCAGGGCCAGGGGCTTATTTGGAGGCGTCTATGTCTCGCCAGTGTTCCTTCTGTATTGGGCCACCGGAGTCCGGGACGGTGGTGACGGTCGTGTCGAAGAGTCCCCACTTGAATGTGAGGTTGTGAGAGGTTCCGTCGTCGGCGGTCCAGAAGGGTGGGGGCTGGAGGGCGGAGAACTGTTCGTTGTCGGAGTGCTCGCTGGCACCTTTCTGCATGCCTGGCGGGTCGCCGCCGTTGAAGTTGTGGTGTTGCATGAGTCCTGCCACCGTAAGAGTCCCTCTGCTGTGCTTGAGGAAATTGGCCTGGAAGATGTCTTGATTGGCGGCTTGGGCTTGGTTGGCTGGTACGGGGAACGCCTCCCAGAAGGTGATGTCCTCGTCGGGGTCCGTCTGGCGGACCTTTTGGATTATCCATGACGGTTGTTGTTGGACGTTTTGGACGGTCATTCTGACGGCCCAGGCGACTGCTCCTTTGGCCCAGTATTGGGCGGGGGCGTTGCTGGTGACGGTGGGGTCCGGGAGTCGCTGGCCGATGTTGACGCCGGGTTGCGGTGCTGTGGCGACGGCCGGGGGTGGCGGGGGTTGCTGTATGGGTGGAGCGGGTGGTTGCGCTTCGACGACGGGTTGTTGTGCGAGTTCGTCTTGCCAGAAGTAGGAGGTGTGCCGGAAGTTGCTGGTGCTGGTCCACCATTCGGCTTCGTGCCAGTCGCCGTAGTTTTCGTTGGCGAACTCTGCGATGTCTTCGGGGTCGACGCCTACGCTTTGGACTTGCTCGGGGCTCTCGATTCTGAATACGTAGAACCGTCGTTTGTCGATGGTGTTCCATCGGTACCAACGCAGGCCGTTGACGAGTTGGTCCCATTGGTTCTTGTCGCTGCCGTCTAGGCCGAGCGCCATGCTCTGGCTGCTCTCCCACATGGTTAGTTCCGCCTCTCTGCTGTTCCGTCGTCGGCTCGGGACGCTACCAGATCGACTTTCAAGGGTTGTGGGGCGTGCGGGAGCAATGCGCTGCTATTGGCCTGCCCAGGCTTCTACGACCGTCAGCGGGGGCCGAGGGTAGACGCCGCGTCGGTTTCGAGTTCGGCGGCTGCTTCGGCGTCGTCGACGAGCTGGCGGTGGCTCCTCCAGTCTCCGATTGGGCTTGGTCGCCCGGAAGACTGGAGGGGCCGTCACCCCGGCCCGGTGGATGGTCAACAGGAGAAGTCGTTGTACAGCGCGATCCCTTTCCCAGCCATCAAGGTGGCGTCCACCTCTCCTCGCTGGTCTGGCCCCAGCCTGCGAGCAAACTCGCCCGCATCAACCTGGCGGGCGCTCATCGGGCGCGTGCCTTGGTGTCGTTGGTCCCGCGTGTCTTGCTGTTGCGGGCCTGGCGAGCCGCACCCGGAATAGGCGTGCGAGCCGTAGCTGCCTTGGCCGCGACCAGCTTCCTCGTCGGCGCCTGGTCACCACGGCGGGCAGTCGGCTCTCCCAGCTGATAGAGAAGATCCTCGAGCGAGTGATAGTTGTCGCCCATGGCTTGCGCCGCCGCTGCCATTCGCCTGCGGTCGCGTTCGCTCACCTGGCTGGCGTCCCCGATATCCTCCCACCAGCGCCCGTTGGCCCCAGTGTCCAGGGTCGGGGTGTTGGTCCCGTTCGTGTTCCCTCTACGAGGTGCCTGCCTCCCGAGATCAACCACACCCTTGCCGCTTGGTGAGCGCGTCCCGGGTTCGCCGCTGGGAGGTTTTTTACGTCGTTGCCATATGGCTTCCTTCGACTTGTATCTCTCTCAGCGTTCCACATGGCCGACCTTTGACCTGTTTCACCCAGGCAGGCTTCGACCCCAGGGACCTAAGTCCACCGAGAGAGCCCCTGTGTGATCCACGACCAGAGTCTGCCCCCAGGGCGTGTCGAAGTTTCCCGATCCCCGGCTGGGACCGCTGGCGGAGTCGCCACAGAAGGTCCTCGGTGCTCATCGTGGGCGATACCAGATAGCGCTCGTGTGGAGGCGTTCGTGCGACAACTCGATGTTCCGATTGCTCTGTTGAACAGCGTGCACCTCGTAGCAATTGGCGACCAAGCGAGGCGAGCCGAACGACCATCCCAGCAGGCAGCTCTGCCCCTTTACCACGCCAAACAGTTGCCCGGACGCACTGAGTCGAACATGGCTGCCCGGCTCAGTGCGCAAGGGCTTCCGATCTGAGGTGTGCTCACGAGCGCCCCGAGGAGTCGTGTACGTTCGACTGTCGTTCTATTTCATCCCGCGGTAGGTGATCTCTTTCTTGGATACGATCCGGATCGCGTCCTCGAACTTGGACCGGTGGCCCAGACCTAAATGATCGACCCTGATGCTTCCCCGGCTGAACGCCCCACCTTTCTGGGTCATGGTGATGGTGCCCGTCACGACCCCCGCCTGCTGCTGGGCCCAACCCATGCCAGGCGGAAGCCCTGCCGCTGCGTTTGCGATGATGACGAGTTCCCCGATCTGAAGAAAATCGGTCGTATCGTTCTCACCGAGGTCTTTCAACGCCCTCTCATTCCAGCTATTGACTGTCGTCTCGGCGGGCCGACTCTGGGGCGAGTCGATCTTTTGAGGAGGGCCGACCTTCGCTTTCCCGGCCTCTGCCACCGCGGCCCACGCCGGCTGCACTACCTCGGAAATCTCACGCCTGAACCGTGGGTAGCCGTCGTTCACGATCAGCTGGACGATGTCGTCGTAAGCCGTATCGATGGCGTCCCTGAAAACGCTTGCCTCACCGCCCGCTAAGGCTTCCTCGCACTTTCTCACGGTTCGGTCGGGCAGGTTCACCTGCCTCGTAGAGTGTTTGTCCACGAACGTGTCGTAGAGTTCCTGTGCCGTCGGGGCACCGGGCGCTTGGTTTTTATACTTGTCCAGGGCATCCAGGAAATCGACATTCTCCTCGCTGTGCTCGCTCACGAGGAAGATCCGAAGAAGCGTTCGCCATCCTTGATCATCCCGCCAGAACTGGTCGCCTTCCGGGAATTTCTTTACGCCTTGAGCGTCAACGAGCATGATCAGCTTTGTTAGCTCGTCCCTGTTAGGCTGCGCATCGACCTGCTGCTTCCACTCTGCCGCTGTCAGTATCATGTTTCTTCCCTTCTTCGGGTCTCTCCCACAGTGAGAGTCGTCTTTGGTGCTGACACGACGGTTTTCGTGTCAAGCAGGGCACAGCCTGCGCCACCTGCCCCCAAGAGTCCACGGACAAGGGGTGGACAAACAACCTGGACAAACTCGTGGCGCTGGCCTGGCCCGCCCCTAACCTGAGGTTGGAAGTTCGCATGATGCGGGCACTCGTCAGCCCCGGATGGCCACGCGCTGCGTTATCACCGGAACGGCCAACGCGCTGAGCGTTCGGACAGCCCCCGTCGACGGTGAGCAAGACGCCGCCGACGGTCGAACAAACAGTAGGTCAAGGAGCTTGGCCGATCCAAAGATCGGTGCATTTTCACCGCGGGGAGTTCTCGGCCCCCGAAGGCAAAGGTCCCTGCGGCATGGTTATCTCGTAGCTATTACCTAAACGGCTCGTGCGTGCTGCCAAGTCGGAATAGCTTGATGTCACTCACTCGGCACCCTCCCTCTGGGCTGCACCCAACGTCGCGGCGATCTCGGCGAACTCGGCACAGCGCCTCCTCCAGAGGCGCAGGGTGTCCTCATTCACCTCGTCGAGGTAGCACGTGCGGGTAAACCACTCGCGCTCGTCGCGGCTCATCCAGCGCGTCGTCCGGTCGAAGAATCGAGCATGGCCGACGACCACACCGACGACAACTGTCGACCAGGTTGCCTGGGATTGGGCCGAAGAGTCGAGAGTCAGCTAAGTCGCTCCGGGTGTTGTCGCTCGCCAGCGAAATAATTGCGGTGACGGCATCCTCATCGGCCGAAGGTTCTGTGTGAACGTACCCCGTGGTAGCCATTACTCCGCGAGCGGGTAGCCATTGATGTAGACCGAGCCCGCCCTGTGACGCGATCGTCTCGCCCAGCAGCCCGTCACCCCCGATTTTGGCTGCTTGGCTCGCCCACGGGAGTGGACAGGACGGTGCCCGCCTCCAGTTGCCGTACGACCCCGTCCGAGGGTCGTACTAAAGACGGGCGTACTGCTGCTTGGCCCGGGCAACAAGGTCTGAGGGCCTGTGAACGTCGCCGACAGCCGAGTAGTCAACCAGCATCACCACCTAGCCGCCACCCCACGACCACACCTCAGCGTTCCCCGAGCTGGCCGCCTTCGAATCCCTCGCCGAGCAGGCCGGATCGTGCTCGACGGCGAGCTGTCTCTGCCTCCACCCAGCCACCGGCGGTCCGTCCCTCCAGCGGCTCATGGCCAGAACCCAGGAGAGGGCGGGGTAGGAAAGACGCGGTTGGCCTTGCAGGTTGCGACCGTGCTCGGACCCGAATTCCCAGTAGGCGTGTGGTTGGTCGAACTCGCCCCGCTCGGCGATCCTTCCGCAGTACCCGACGCCATCGCCGCCGACCTGGGAAGCATGCCGCAAGACAGAATGTCCGTGGCCGACACGATCGCCCAGTCCTGACGGGACGGCGTCTGCAGATCGTCTTGGACTAGTTCGACTTGCTCGGCACCAAGTTCACAGTCTGGTCAAGTTCTGCGCGGGCGCGTAGGATGATGGGCAGGCACCGGCCGCTGCAGGATCACCACCGTGACCAGCCATTTCTTGGCTCGAGAGCCGGCGAGGACTTCGCCGGCGCCCTTGATTGGAGACGGTTTCGGGGCTGGGGTCGCTCAAGAGCGATCCCAGAGGTCTTCATTCCAGCGCAACTCTTGGCGGTATGAGGCTCGCTCGCTCCGACTAGCCAGACCCGCGAGCCCCGGCTCAAGGCCGATACTGGAAGCTCGAAGTGAACCACTCTCCCGCCGCCCTCCAGGACCGCATCGGCGGTCTTATGATCCGCGACCGCCACCGGTTGGGTCGCCGGCTGGCGCGTGCCCGGCGCCAAGCCGGCGAGCTGGCCCAGATCGCTGCTGCCGTCGATCAGGCCGAGGCCCGGCGGGCGGCCCGGGCTGAAGGCCGCCCGACGGTCCGCTACCCCGACGACCTCCCCGTCAGCGCGCACCGGGAGGAGCTCCTCGCGGCCATCGGGGACCACCAGGTGGTTGTCGTCGCGGGCGAGACGGGATCCGGCAAGACCACCCAGCTACCGAAGATGTGCCTCGAGCTCGGCCGGGGCATCGACGGCATGATCGGCCACACCCAGCCGAGGAGGATCGCGGCCCGGACGGTGGCCGAGCGGCTGGCCGAAGAGCTCGACGTCCGCCTGGGCGACGCCGTCGGCTACGCGGTTCGCTTCACCGACACCGTCAGCGACCGGACCCTGGTGAAGGTCATGACCGACGGCATCCTCCTCGCCGAGATCGGCCGCGACCGGCTGCTCACGGCCTACGACACGATCATCGTCGACGAGGCCCACGAGCGGAGCCTCAACATCGACTTTCTGCTCGGATACCTCGCCGAACTGCTCCCTCGGCGCCCGGACCTGAAAGTGATCATTACTTCGGCCACCATCGACACGGCCCGGTTCGCGACCCACTTCGGGGCCCCCGTCGTGGAAGTAACGGGCCGGACCTTTTCGGTGGAGGTCCGCTACCGGCCGACGGTCGCCGATGACGACGAATCGGACGACGGGGGGAGCGACGACCCGGACATCAACCAGGCGATCTGCGCCGCGGTGGTCGAGCTGGCCGCCGAGGGCCCGGGCGACATGCTGGTCTTCCTGCCGGGCGAGCGGGACATCCGCGACGCGGCCGAAGCTTTGCGGGCGGCCGGCCCGGACGGCCTCGACATCCTCCCGTTGTACGCCCGGCTCTCGGCCGCCGAGCAGCATCGGGCCTTCCGCCCCCACTCCGGCCGGCGGGTCGTGTTGGCGACCAACGTGGCCGAGACCTCTCTCACCGTTCCGGGGATTCACTATGTGATCGACAGCGGCCTGGCCCGGGTGTCCCGGTTCAACCATCGGACGAAGGTCCAGCGTCTGCCGATCGAGCCCGTATCGCGGGCCTCGGCCGACCAGCGAGCCGGTCGTTGCGGCCGCATCGCGCCGGGGACGTGCATACGGCTCTATTCGGAGGAGGACTACGAGAGCCGGCCCGAGTTCACCGATCCCGAGATCCTCCGGACGAACCTGGCATCGGTGATGCTACAGATGGCCGCCACCGGCCTCGGCGACATCGAAGCGTTCCCATTCCTGCAACCGCCGGACCGGCGCAGCGTGGCCGACGGCCGCGCCCTCCTCGAGGAGCTCGACGCCATCCAGCCCGGCCGCCACCCACCCCGGTTGACCGAGATCGGACGCCGCCTGGCCCCCTTGCCGATCGATCCGAGGCTCGGTCGCATGGTGCTCGAGGCCGAGCGTCGAGGCTGCCTGCGCGAAGTGACGATCATCGTGGCCGCCTTGTCCATCCAGGATCCCCGGGAGCGGCCCACCGACCGCCAGCAGGCGGCCGACGATGCCCACCGTCGCTTCGAGGTGGCGGGGTCCGACTTCATGAGCTTCGTACGGCTGTGGGATTACCTGGCCGAGATGCAGACCGGCCGATCGGGGAACCAGTTCAGGCGCCGCTGCCGGGCCGAGTATCTCAACGTGCTGCGCATCCGGGAGTGGCAGGACCTGGCCGGCCAGATCCGGCACATCTACCGGGCTGACGGAGTGCATGCCAATCGCGACCCGGCCCCCGTCGACCAGGTCCATCAGGCGCTCCTCGCCGGGCTGCTGTCGCAGATCGGGATGCGCGACCGGCTCCGGGGGGACTACCAGGGTGCCCGGGGTAGCCGTTGGCGGATCGGCCGGGGATCGTCTCTCGGGCCCGGCTCGGGGCTGAAGCAGAGCGACGGCTCGGGGCTGAAAGGCAACGGCAGCCAGCCCGGATGGGCGATGGCAGCCGCCCTGGTCGAAACCCGGGGGACGTGGGCCCGGACCGTCGCCCGCATCGACCCGGCTTGGGCGGAACGGCTCGGAGCCCATCTGCTCAAACACAGCTTCTCGGCACCTTGGTGGGACCCCAAGCGGGGCGAGGCCATGGCCGAAAAACGGGCCACGCTCTACGGGCTGCCCGTAGTCGCCGGCCGGCCCGTGAGCCTGACCCGGACTGACCCGGGAGCGGCCCGCCAGATGTTCATCCAGCACGCCCTCGTCGAGAGAGACTGGACTGCCACGATCGACCCGGTCGAGCGGGTGGCCGAACGCTTGGCCGCGGTCCGGAGGCTGGAAGAACGGGCCCGCCGGCGCGACCTCCTCGCCGGCGACGAGGCTCTTTACGCCTTCTACGACGAGCGCATCCCTGAGGACGTCACCACCGGCAACCGCTTCCGCCGGTGGTGGGCCCGGGCATCGCAAAGCGAGCCCGGACTACTCGACGTGCCCCTGCGGGTCTTGCTGAACCCCGAAGCCGGACCCGTCGACGTGCGCTCCTACCCGGATTACTGGCGCCAGGACGACCTGTCGCTGCGGTTGAGGTACCGCTACGCGCCGGGAGAGCCCGATGACGGGGTCACGGTGGAGGTGCCGCTCCTCGCTTTGAACCGGGTGCGCAGCGACGGCTTCGACTGGAACGTCTCCGGTTATCGAACAGAGCTCGTGACCGCGCTCGTCCGCATGCTTCCCAAGGCGGTGCGCCGCGACGCCGGCCCGGCGTCCGAGGCAGCGGGCCAGGTCCTGAGTTCCACCGGCCCGGAGGACGGTCCTCTCCTGCCCGCGGTGGCGCGAAGCCTGTCCCGCCTATCCGGGGCTCCGGTGGATCCGGGGGTCTGGGATCTTTCCGTCCTCCCGCCCCACTTGAGGGTCGGGTTCGACGTGATAGATGAGGACCGCCGGCTGGTCGGCCGGGGCCGGGATCTCGAGCGCCTCCGCCACGACCTCCGGGAGGACGTGCGAGCCGCCATCGGGAAAGCCGCCCCGGACCTCGAACGCCACGGCGCCGCCAGCTGGGACTGGGGCGACCTTCCCCGCCAGGTCGACCGCGGCCGCCTGCGGGCCTATCCGGCCCTGGTCGACGAGGGCGACACGGTCGGTGTAGAGGTGCTCGACACGGCCGCCGCCCAGGCCGATTCCATGTGGCGCGGCACCCGCCGGTTGCTTCTTCTCGGCGCCCCGCTCCCCTCCGCCCACCTCCAGCGCCGCCTGACCAACGAGACGAAGTGGGCTTTGGCCCGCGGGGGATGGGGGTTTGGACTGCAGGATCTCTTCGAGGACTGCGCCTCCGCGGCCGCGGACGAGATCATCGTCGCCCACGGCGGCCCGGCGTTCCGGTCCGAGCCGTTCGCTTCCATGCTGGCCGACGCCCGCCGCACGCTGGCCGACCGGGTCGCCACCCTGGCGACCATCGCCGGCGGGGTGCTCGCCGCCGCGGAAGGAGTCGACGTCCAGGCCGCGGGTCTCAACCGCCGGAGCCGGGCCGGCGCTCTTGGGGATGCGCTGGCCGACGTGAGACGCCAGGTCGAGGGCCTCGTGCACCCCGGCTTCGTCACGTCGACCGGCGAGGCCCGGCTCGGCGGTCTCCTCCGTTACCTCCAGGCCGCGACCCGCCGGCTGGAGCGGCTCCCCGGCGATGTCCGCCGGGACTCGCAGCGGCAAGCGGTCGTCGAGCGAGTCCAGAACCGCTACCACGACCTGGTCGACTGGTACACAACCAGCGGAGGCCCCCCTGCGGAGCTGGCCGACATTCGCTGGATGATCGAGGAGCTGAGGGTGTCCCTCTGGGCCCAGGATCTCGGGACCGCCGGCCCGGTCAGCGAGGAACGAATCACCAGAGCGATGGACCAGCTGGCGGCCTGGTTGCGCCCCTCACACCGCCCCCCGCCGCCACCCTGATCACTGTCCAGTCGGGCCCGATCCTCGCACCGGCACCGGCACCGGCTTGGGCCTCGGCCGGGGCCTGCTGATCGGCCTCGGTTCGCCAGGGTCGCCCGGTTTACAGTCAGGACCGTGGTGTCGCATCAGTTGCATACCCCTCAGATGTCTGTGCGGATCTTGCCCAACACATCAGCAGCGTCAGCCAGAGCCGGATGCCCAGCGATGGGCTCGATGGTCTCCACCGTGAGGTCCGGCCCCCACAAGGCCACTGGCGTCCACTGGGGCCGGTAAAACGACCACCACTGGATACCCGCCCACCTGCCTTCGTGGTAGATCCGAGCCGCGATCCCCTGAGTCCGGGGCCGGTTGCGGACGACGACATGGGTGGGACGAATGGCTCGCTCGACCAGAACCTGGGGGTCGTCCAGGTCGAGGAGCGGGTTGACCTCTTCATCGAGGCGGTACACACCCAGGTGGCGCTCGGCCCCAGGCAGAGTCGGCTCTAGAAGCATGCCGGGGTTCCAGGTAGCCAAGCTCCCGAACGCCTCACCGATAGCCGCCTCAGGACTGGTGGCCAGGTAGCGGCACAGGTACAACGCCGGATTGTCCCAACGCCCGCTGCCCTGAACGGAACGGGAGTAGAGGGCATGGCCGGGCTGGCCCGCCACCGCCCCACCCAGGTAGGGGAAGACCCGATACAGCAGCACTAGGCGTAAGCACCTTCGGCCTCGGCTTCTATCGCTTCCAGCACCGGCGCCGTCCCTCGGGTCACGAGCACGTCGATGGGCCTGGCTCCTTCCAGGAAGCCGTTGTAGCCCGTCAGCCAGTCGCCTATTACGGAAGGATCCCAGAGGAGCAGCAAGCGCCCGACTATGTGGTCGAGATCGACCAGGACCGGCGCTACCTGTGGCCCCGGGACCTCCTCCCCCCGGCGCCAGCGGCTGGGTTGACTCTGGGCCACGCTGAGCAGGTCGGCGACGAGCTTGTTGCCCAGGATGTCAACCAGAAACTCGGCCCGCCGAGAAGGCTGCCAGGCCGGACTGCCATCGTCGTTGTGGAAGGACACAGATCGCAACCCGCCGACTCGAATCGGCTTGCCAGCCGTGAGCGTCGCCGAGGCCCTCTTGGCCGTTACCTTCTTGACCGTGGACCGCTTCTTAACGGCGGTCGCCTTCTTAGCCGTGGTCATCTTCCGGGCAGACGTTCCTGAGGCACGACGGCAGGGTACCACCCAACGAAGTTCTTGGGAGGCGAATGACCTCAGTACCTGAGCCTCATCCCCGAGGTCTCACCCCTCCCTGGAGACGGCTGACTTCAAAGAATCTACCCTTGGACCCGACGTCGAGTCTGACGAACGGAGTCTTCCCCATGTCCTTCTCCTTCTCCCGGTGACGATCAGCGACGCCGACCACCGGAGCGCCCAGGCGGTGTTCTGGGGCCAAGCCGGTACGTGGGCCTTCGAGCGCTTCAGTGAGATCAACCGCCAGTACTTCACAAACCAGATCCCCTACCGGGGCGTGGCCTGGGGCTGACTCCCCAGGGATCGCTGAGCTATACCGATGCCACCGGTCGCATCTGGCTCCATCCGGGCCTGCTCGATGCCGGGGATCCATTCTGGCGGCGCGGTCAGCCCTACCAGGGCGAGGGCTACACCCTGGGCCTACTGGTCCACGAATGCATCCGACAGCCTCCTCCGAGCCCGCCAGGTCCCTCTGGGCCGCGACGGGTTCGTCGGAGCCGGGGAGCCCTGACGCCATGGCGGTCCGCTTTCCCCGGTAGGTCAGTCGACGACCTTCAGCTGGGGAAGCTCGGCGTCCTGCTCCTCGAGGAGTTCGACGATCAGCTGCCGGACCCGGGCCAGCCGGTCATCGTCGAGCCGGCCGAGGTGCTCGATCATTCCTGTGAGGCGGGGGTCGGTACGGTCGGTCATTGTCACATCTCCTTGGTAGGTGCGGCCGGCCCCGGGGGCGTTGGATCGCCGTTAGGGGACAAATCGGGGACAGGTCTCGACTGGTGCTGCGGGAACCTGCTGGTCAGGGGGGTGATGACGGTGAGCCGGTCTGTAGGCGGGATACACGTCACGGTTTACCAAGCGGTGTATTCAGGCGTCTCTGGGAGTCTACTGCCGTAAAGAATGTGCCCCTGACCTGCTGGTTTAGGGTTGTGGTCTGTTGGTCACTTTAAGTGAGTGTGGTAGGCACTGAAAATCTGGGGTCCGATTGGGGTCCGAAATGGTAGGAGTCATCGACGTGACTCCTAGAAGGAGTTGAGACATCGCTCCTACACTGTGTCGAGTTGCCACCAGAGCGGCGGCCGCTCCGACCTGGGGCCGCTGAGGCCGTCCTCGGCCTCGATGTCGCGGGTGCTATCCCGGCGCTCGCCCGCCTTGGGGCAGCCCACCAGGGGCATCAGCCAGGGCGGCGTCGTCCCTGGATGCCACCCGGTTCCCATCCCTCAGACGGGTACCGACCCACCTGTCCTGCCTCGGTCAGGTACATCCGAAGTCCACAGCGAGGGCAGGTGGCGTCTCCTGGCCCAGCGAAAGTCACCATCGTCTGACAGTCGATGCAGGGCTTCTCGTCGAACAAGTGTTCGCTCATGGCGCTGGACGGTACTACCGCCTTCGGCGGGGTGCCAGGGGGTCCTGCTAGATGCACCATCCGCCACCTGGGTAGTGGCCCTATGTAGGTTACGAGCCATGCGGCGAACGTATTCCCTCCTGCGAGTTGCCCTGGCCCTCATGGCCGACCCGCTGGGGCAGCACTGGGGCTACGACCTGATGAAGCGATCCGGGGTGCGGAGCGGGGTCCTCTACCCGATCCTCCAGCGGATGCTTGACGATGGCTGGGTGGCTGACGGCTGGGAGGAGTTGACCGACGAACCGCGCAAGCGCCCGGCCCGGCGGTACTACCAGTTGACTGACCGGGGTCGGAAGGAGCTTGGGGCAGTCGTCTCAGATGCCCGCCTGGACGTCAGGTTCGTGCCCCCCGCCACCGTTCCCGGAGTGGTCTTCTGATGGGGCATCTGATGAGTGAGGCGGTGCTGATCCCTCTGATCGTCGTGGCCATCCCGGCGGTAATGCTGGTCACTATCCCTGGTTGGCTGCTCCGTCAGGTGGTTCGGGTCTACCCCAAGGGGGATCCCCGTCGCCAGGAGCTTGTGGCCGAACTGCGTGGCGTCCCATTCAAGGAGCGTTGGTTCTTCGTGGCCCAATGCCTTGAGGTCGCCGTGTCCGAAGGCATGCCGAGCCGATACCGCAGCGTGAGAGAGAGGCGATCCACACTCTCCACCCCCGCGGGTTACGCAGGACATGAAGCCAGCCACATCGTGGGTATCACCCGTCGCCAGCTTGACAACTGGGAACGCAGCGGCCTGCTGCATCCTTCGATCAGCCAGGCCCGAGGCAGCAGATCCCAGCGACGGTACTCGTACACCGACCTGGTGCAACTCAAGGTGATCATGCGGCTGCTCGCCGCCGGGGTATCACCGCGTGCCGCCAAGAAGGCCATCGACTGCCTCCGCTCAGCCTCGGCCAACCTGGCCTCGGCCAACCTCGTCACCGACGAGAGTGGCTCGCTCCTCGCGTACTCGGGCGAGGAGATCATTGATCTGATCCAGGGAGGCCACACGGTACTCAACGTCGTCCCGCTTGGTGGGATCGTCAGCGAACTGGCCGCAGCAATCGTAAGCCTGGGGCTTGAAGCGCCTACGGTGATTAATGGGGAACGGGGCTGATGTCCGATCCTGCTCTCGCCGGTGCCGAGGTGTTCTGTGCTCGACCACGCGATGTAGTCGAATTGCGGCAGCACTTGATCGAGTTCCACGCTCGCTTCGGTCCCCTCGTTCGTTCCCTCACCGAAGACGCCATTCCTCAGGGTGGTGCGGAAGTTATGTGCGGCTGGCTGAGCACGGACCTCAAGAAATCCGCCCTTTACTGGGTCGCGCCCGAGATGTGCCGCCTGCTTGATTCAGTAGCGCCGAGCATTCCGCCTGTTCACCCCGAGCCACCCGTGGAGCGCGGGCTGGTCGTCTTCGCCACCCCACTGGCCAAGGCGGGCGGTACCGAGTTCGGATCCGAAGCGGACTCGGCAGCCATCTACTGGGACACCGCACCGGACGATGGCTCGCTCGGCATAGTCGTCTTCCTGGATCGGGAGCCGGTGCTCAGAATGTGGACCGAGAAGATGCCCGAGAGGGCTATCCCGGCCCGGCAAGAAGTCGGAGCCTGTCGCCTTATCTTCAGCGCCTGCCAAGTCTGGCCCTTGAACGAGACCACGGTGGAGTCAGACTTCATCGACCGCAACATTGACCGAGTGAATGATGATCGAGCGCAGGGTGAGCAGCAATACCCTCCCGATGACCCGAGCGATCCGCCCCTAGCACCGGTCGAAAAGACCGAGTTCCTGTCGGTACGCCGTTACCTGGCGGCGTTTTGGACCCTGTCCCAGCAGCGTTTGGCCGCTGTGGAGGATGAACCCCTGGATCGAGCCACCGCGCGTAGAGCGGCTCGGGCCGGGTTGCCAACTGATCCCGTCCGGGTTGTGCGTCTGCGTGAGTACAGCGTGGAACCCGAGCATGATCACCATGCGGTGGAATGGTCACACCGCTGGGTCGTCGGCGGGCACTGGCGGCAGCAGCCCTACGGGCCGGGCCACTCTCTGCGGCGAGCCACTTGGATCGCACCTCACGTCAAAGGCCCCGCAGGCCGCCCCCTCCTGGTCCGCGACACCGTCAAGGCGTGGGTGAGATGATCATGATGGCGTCACGAAGCTGACCGTCGCAGCCGATGGCCGCGCTCCGGGTAGTGGTGGGCGATCAGGCTGTCGTAGTAGGCGAGCCGGGCCTCCGTCCCCTCGGTGATGTCTTCTTCCTCCGTCCAGCGAGTCTGCTCGGAGATTGCCCGCTCTACCGTCTGGCGAGGCACTGGCCGCGTAGTCTCCATTCTCACGACAACCTCCACGTCGTCTGAGTGCTCCGGGGAACATCACTCCTCGGAGCACTGCCGTTTACAGAAGCCTATGAGCGTGATGGGGGCGAACCTGGAACACCTAGGTGTTCACATGACCATCAGGACGCCGCAACAGACTGGGAGGGTGCGAGAGATGGCTGATCGGACCAGGGCGAAATACGACTGCCAGACCTGGGCCGAGTATTGGGCGGAGCATGGCGGTCCCCCGCCGAAGGACGCACGGAAGCCGTGGTGGATGGTCATGGGCGAGAAGCCGCCCCCGGATTCACCGAGGCGTCTGGTGCGGCCGAAAGTCGCCAGAGGGCAGGACCAGAACGCACCACGGCGACGGTTGGTCCGGGTCGGGAAGACAGCCGGGAAGCAGGGGCAGGCGGATCAGAGGTCGGGTGGGCTGTAGAGAGGCTGCCCCTGGTCGGACCCGGCCAGGTGGGCCACGGGCTGGTCGTTGAAGTCTTTCCCCGCCTGCCGCTGGCGGGCAAGCACCTGCCATTCCGGCGTTCGGGCTGCGATGCTCGCCGCCAGCTTCAAGCCGGGGACATCTCCCTGGATGTCGGCGATGTGACCGATGTCGAATACGCCGGGGTTGCTCATGTTCGCTCCTTCTGCCTCTGCGCTCTGCCCCAAGCCTACGAGCGAGTTCCGCCGGGGACTCGGCCACCGGGTGGTCAGGGGGTGAGGAGTGGGGCCTGTCAGGCTGGAATGCATGCCATCAAACGTGAAGCGAGGACGGGACGGCAAGAAGCCTGAGACTCCGTCCGGTCGAGGAGTTGTCGACTTTGGGCGGTTGGGGCCGAAGAGCAAGCCGCCCAAGCAGGTCGCCCAGAAAAGCTCTCTCGCCACCCGCCGGAATCCGGCGGGTCGAGGGCGTTAACGCATATGAATCTCAGGAGACGCCGATGAACGAAGTAACGCCCAGCAAGTTCAAGTCCCACCTCGGACCGTCGCAGCAGGCTGACGTGGACGAGCACCTGGCTGCGGGCCGAGGAGTGGCGAAGTACGTGGACGGATCCGGTGCGGCCCGGCTGGTGGTCAGCTACGGACCCCGTGGTTCGGATGTGGTTGGCTTGCCGCCCCGGACCTACGGCCAATCGGATTGGGAGATGATCGAACACTGCCCGCCCCAGAAGGCGGCTGCACCGAGACGGAGTCCATTGCTCGACGCTGTTCCCATTCCACAGATCACGCCCCCGCCGCGTGGGCAGTCCAGGACAGAGCACCCCCAAGTGCTGATCGGCGGGCGGCGCAATTCACATCCCCGTGGTGGCGCGAACAGCGAGTTCCTGGACCTGCTGCCGGGGCGAAAATCCGCCCGCCCAGAGCAGATCGAGGCGGTACCACAACCAGAGGTTGCGTTGACTGAGGAGCAGTCGTGGTACGCAAGGCACCTGTAGGGGCACAGAAGGCCAAGACCGCGCACGGGCCAGCCGGGGACCGGTATGTCGTCGAGGTCAGGGCCAACGCCTTCTACGTGGTGGATGCCAAGACGGGTGTCATTGTCGGCGGGCCATACCGGCAGCGGCACGACGCCCAGGCCCGTGCCGACGCCTGGCAGCGCACCGTAGTGGGGAGGTAGCGGTGGCGTACTCGTTTGATATTCCGGGGTGGAAGCGCCAGGAGCAAGCCAACCGGGATGCCTATCACGCCCAGCGGGGATGGCATGGCCCGACCTACCAAATGGTCACGCACCACCAGACTCAGGAAGGCGATGCGGCCAAGCCGCACGGCGTCCCGCCGGGGTACGAGCACCCGGAGCCACTCGGCGGGGACCTGCTTGATCCAGGTGGGCCGCGCATCCTCCCCGTCACCCAGCAGGTTCAACACGGCCCCGACCAGAGTCGGGCGGAAGCTTTTGATCGAGAAGCCGCTGCCGGGATGGCGGAGTTCTATGGCGTGCTGGGGTTCAAGGATCGCCGAGCCTTCGGTAGAAGGCATCGGGCGACAGACGACATCCGCGATTTAGACGGCCCCCAAGAACCTTACGAGGTTCGGCCCATCGACCCTTCTCGATACTGGAGTTACTAGGAGCTCACATGGCAACTGACGAACACGGCTACACCCTCGACCAACCAAAGACCACCCAGTACATTCCGCCTCCAGCGCCGTACCGGTACCGGGGGCAGGAGCGAGAACAGCGCCAGGGACCGGCGGTAGTCGTCGTCCCCGGCGGCGGCATGGGAGGCGGCGGCGTGGTAAGCCATGCTGCGCCCCAGGAAAGGATCGGCGACCGGTTCGAGGCGGAGTGGCGAGCCTCCGAGAAGCGGGCAGAGAGGCTGCGGCAGCACTGGGAGGGCAGCAGGGCCTGGACTGCCAGCCCGCAGGATTACGAGGATGTGGTTGGACCCAATAGAAGCGGTGGGCTGGAGAAGGTGGCAAGCGGTCGCAGGCAGACCGGACTACGCAAGGATCAAGGTTGGGATGGAGGTCCCAGCCCGGTGCGGGCTACGCCCAACGGCGGGAATGGGAACGGACTGAGCGGAGGACCGGCGAAGGTGCCCACGACGGTGGGTTCGCCGTAGCAGTAGGTACTCCCACCGACCGTTCTTGCGTCTGCCTTCAGACTTGGGCCTGCTGGCGGGGCACAGAGGCGCGGCTACAGAGGCGCAGACAGATACTTCGCCGCCGCGGTGGGATTGGCGGCGGTCCAGTAGGCCCGTTCGTCTTCGCTCAGCCCCTTCCACATTCTCTCCGCTAGCTGGTCGAACCAGGTATCAGGAGGCTCAGCGGCAAGGCGTTCCTTCTCGGCCTTGCGTCGTTCGCTGGCCATGGCCCATAGCTCCTCCAGGCGAGCCTGGACATCCGGCGGAGGTTCGACGTCGGGCCTGCGATTCTTCCTCCGCTCCAGCCGCCGGTACTCCTCGGTCTCCTCTTCGGTCAGGTAAGTGAAGATGGCGTTGATCATCAGGTGCCCGTAGGCACCCGGTTCGCTGTAGCCCAGGCTGGCGAAGTAGCTCCTCTTGCCCTGAGCCACCAGTTCTTCCATGCCGAGCCAGTGCTGGCCGGAACGACGCTTGATGGCCTTGAGGCGCTGATACTCGGCTTGCTTCTTGGGCGGCAGGAGGGGGATGACCTTCGATGGCTTCAGGAGGAACCAGGTGTGGGGGTGCAGCGGTGGCCAGCGGGACACGGAACGAGCGTAGTGAAGACTTGGGGTTGCGACCCGTCAGGACCTCATTCAACCTCAGGCGGTGTGACGAGTTTGTTCTGCTTCACGGAGTCGATCAGCCAACCCGCCGCCCCGTAAGTCCGTTGCGGGAAGTCCGTGGGCCACGCCGGTAGCGGCTCCTCGGCGATGTAGGACTCCAGCGTGCCCCTGGTGACGCTGGCGACATACCGCATGACGACGGCGGCGTATCCAACGCTGCCGGGGGCGAACTGGTCCTCCCTCCACGTCGACACCCGAAGGACCTCGGCGCATATCGAGGTCCGCTCCCGAACCTCGGCGTCCGAGATGAATGGGAGTTGCCGCTTGAGTTTTGGCCAGGTCCTACCGGCACTGTCCCGGTCCAAGTCCAGAGGCCCGAAGGGAGGCTCATCCGTCTGGATGTCCAGGGCCTGCAAGGCTCGGTCGGCAGCCGCCCAACTCCGCTCGTTACGGCGAACCTGGTCGGCCTGCTCACGCTGGTGGATCATCTCTTCGCGCTGGAGACGCATCTCACTGCTCTGTTGCACCATCGCTTGCACCGTCTGACGGGCCTGCAAGGCGTAGTAGCCGGTGATTGCCACCAGGATGGCCGTCAGGACCGTGGTGGAGTTCCAGGAGTGGACCAGCGCACCTACAGCCGCGCCGACCAGGGCACCGACGACCACCGCGATGGCGATATGGACCCTGGGCAGGTTCTGCAACCGCACCGGACGACGCTACCGAGGTGGCAGCGACGACAGGGGGATGTCCCCCAATGTGAACTGAGACCCAGCGTAGGGTCTGTACATGGCGTTGGCTACTACCGATCCCAACTGGCTGCTGTCCAGCGTGGCCCAGTCGGCGGCAGCCTTGGTCGCCATCATCGGCGGGTTCCTGGTAAGTCGTCTCGTCTCCCTTGCAGTAGATAGGAATCGTCTGCTGGAGCGACAGCGCGACCTCACCAACCGGGTCTCCATCCAGGAGCGCAGACTGGACGAGGCGCACTCCAGGAGGTTCGCCAGGACGGTACAGGACTTCGTCGGGGATCACTTGAAGGAAGCGGTAGATAGCCGAGGAGTGGAGGAGGTGGATGCGTTGTTGACATGGATCCCGCCGGGAAGCTCCGAGGAAGAGATGCGCCCCGTAGCTGAAGACCTCCTTCGTGAGGTTTCGGAAGTCTTCACGACTCTCCAAAGACATGTTGAGAACGGCGGTGAACTGTCCAGCGAGGTGGAAGACCTTCGGTCGTTCGGTGTAGAGGTTCCGTCCGACTATGTATCGGAGCGGGTTTATGGCTCGGTGGCGACGAAGATGATCGAGGATCGAAAGAAACTGGCCAGGTCGAGGTCGTCTTTCCCATCACTGGACATTCCCTCTATCGGGATTACAAGTCCGGCAGTTGTGGGGAGGAGGACGACCTTTGAAGCCTTGGCGATCCAACGACAAGACCGTCGCATCGAGGAGGAGCGAAGCGCCGCCTATGAGGTCGAGTCACTGGAGCAACAGATAGCTGATGTGGACGAAGCCCTTCGTGGACTAAAGACCCCCGACCTGACATCCACCGTGTGGGTGCTGGCCTACCTGGCCGCGGTTGGCATCGTGCTGCCGGTGGTGTTCATGGCGCTACGCCCAGTTCCCTCGGAACGGTGGGCACGGTGGCTAGTCGTGGGTGCCTTTGCCTCCGGGCTTGTCCTTCTTCTGTGGCACATGATGGCGCGGATTAGGGGTCTGGGATTCACTGCCGTTAGTGAGGATCTCCCCGAACTGGCAGTTACTGGATCTGCACCTGAACTAGCGCTACAAGCCCAATGGCGCGACATCCGGCAGATGGTTCGATGGTGAGGTAGCTGTGCGCCCTTCAGAGCGTCAACGGCACCCTGGGGCCGGTTTCACGGTCAGGAAGCCTCAGCCGATTTTCTAGACACCTCTGAGGATTTTGCGGGCGCTGGCGGCTATCGTCCGAAGGGTGAGCCAGAGACTAGAGCCGTGATCGACTTCAGAGACCGGAATGCCCCCAGCTACCGGCCCTACACCGAGGAGGAGCAGGCTCGTTACGACGCCTACATTTGGTGGAGGTCCACGACCCACAATGGTCGCCTGCGCCGGGCCGACCTCTCACCGGAGAAGCAGGCCGAGTGGGACCGCCTGGGCATCACCGAGGGGTCGTTCTGGTCAGACATAGACCCTGAGGAAGCTCGACGGCTCTATGAAGAGGTCACGGGTACTACGGGCAAATGACGATCCAGGTAGGCGGGGTACTACATCAGGAGAAAATATCCAAGCAAACAAGTGGCCTGGCCCCTCTCCTGGCTCCAGTTTTATTAAGGGTGGGGGTACCCAATATAGCTCGGTATATACCCAAATCCCGCCATGAAGTGCAGTAGAATCTGAGTGTCTGCTACCGGCTACGAGCCGGGCCAGAAAGCAGGCCGGTGAGGTGCGGCGCTACCGGGAGCCGGTGCCAGCCAGTGGGCCGGGTTGTGCGGGGCAGTGGAGCGATCCGACGTGCAACCCCATCGGGGTGGGCATGCTGATGCCCAGGAACGACTACGAGAGAGAAGGGGCACATGTTGCTGGCAATAGTTGTTTGGTTCGGGATCGTCGCCGTGATCGGCACCATCCTCGGCAATCCGCGGGCACGACGGTGGGCATTCTGGTTTGCCGTGGGCTGGCTAATCGGTGACGTGTTGAAGGATCTCCGCCACGGCGGGGGCAGCAACGGCAACCAGCAGTGGCCGGGGCGGTGACTAGGCAAACTCAAAGCATGCGCTTCACGGGGCTGGGAGCCACTCCTCCGGGTCGTAGTAGCCCGTGCCACCCCTGGGCGGTTGGCCGGGAGTGAAGCTGTAGAACGTGACCTGACCGTGGAGCCGGTAGACGGCCACACCACGCCCGTCCTCGATCCACTGCTCGATCAGGGGGCCAGCCCGGTGCTGGCGGGCCAGGTCGATTACGGCGAAGCCGGTGTACTGCTTGGGCTTGGGCATCAGGCTGCCTGGCTGCTCAGCACCACGGCACGCACCGTGGAGGGATACCACTTGGCTCCGCCGTGAGCGGTCGGGACCTGGCGGGCGTTGAGGTCCCTGGCGATCTCGGACCAACCAGCACCGGCCTCATGAGCCGAGACGATCTGGTCCACCACGGCGAGGTCCATCTCCATCCGGCGACCCAGACGCACCCCCTGGGCCTTCTTTTGGGCCAGGGCGTCCTTGGTGCGCTGGCCGATGATGCGGCGCTCCCACTGGCTGGCCGAAGCCATTACGGAGGCCATGAACTCGCCTGCCGGGGTGGACAGGTCGATGCCCAGGTCCAGCGCCACCAGATTCCACTTCTGGGTCTGCGCACGCTTCATCAGCCCGGCGAAGTCATGCAACGACCGGCTCAGCCGGTCGAGCTTCGACACCATCAGCGTCCCCGCCTGGCCGGTTTCTACGAGGCGAAGGGCTTCGGTCACGCCAGGGCGGTCCAGGGACTTGCCAGAGATGCCCTCGTCCCGACAGATCTTCAGCAGCGTCCAGCCCCGGCGCTCAACCTCGGCTTTGACGGCGGCGATCTGCGCCTGAACCCCCAGGCCCGAGTCGGCTTGCTCGGTGGTGCTGCACCGGCAATACGCCACCACGACGGTCTGGTCCGCGATCTTTTTCCTGGGTCGAGCCATGAACTGTGCGCCCCTTCGTGTCTCTGCGTTCGTGTCAGTACCAAGAGTTTACAGGAAACGACCGTATCGTGTAATCAGATCAGCAGATTTTCATGAAGATCAGGGCGTATCAAGAGTTTTCCGACTCGGACGGCCTCTTCGTCGTGAGTTCCTGGAGGGCCAGGAGTGCCCCTTCAAGCCGCCTTCGTAGGGCTGCATCCCGTGGGGAGTCATCTGCGGGATCGATTGCGTCCAACACGGCCTGAATGGCCTTGTGGGCCGCTTTCAAGTCCTTCTGGCTGGGCACCGCATGAGGCTACAAGCCAGCGATGGTGGCAGCGTTGTTCTGAAACAGGCGGTGGGTCCGCTCCCGGCGCTGAAGCTCGTCCTGAGCGGCCTGGAGCCACACCTGGAGATCGCCGTCCGCGAAGGGAATGGCTGCTTCCAGGGCCTGTATTGACTCCTGGAGGGCGTAGGCGGGCACTTCAGCCGCCCGCTGGCGGGCATCAGCCTGGAGGTCGCGCTTGCGAGCCATAGATACGAGCATCGCACCGGGATCAACAGGGTTACTGGACCACGCCGCGACCCCTCAGGGCGAGGACGCCGTTAGCTTGCCTTCCTCCTCCGCCGACAGCCCCTCACGGATGGACTGGCCGCTCCCTCCGGGTCTCCGCGGTCGGGAATCGGCGTGAGGCTATAAACGGGGCTGAGCATGCTGATTAGAAACGTCGGGTAATGAAGACGCACCGCTAGCATCATCCGAGGCGAGGTCTCGTTTCGCGATCTCAACGAACCGACCCTCCAGCGCCGACCCCCCGTGTGCCGGGTAGTTGTTTGCGTCAACGACGTCGTAATGCCTGACCAGGGCCTCGGCGGCCTTGGTCGCATCACCGGGACCGGCAAGACGGACGGACCGACGGCTTCGCCACATCTGCGCCCTTGCGGCTTCAGCATCTTCGTGCCGTTGCATGGAGTCAGGTTCTTCCCGGAGCCGGGCCAAGGCGCTGATTCGATCCGACACTGCGTACAGGAGTTGGAGATACGCCTCTCGTCGCTCATTGCGCATGGTTCGGGCAGACTCCGCTCGCATGGCCGTCCTTTGTGCCGAACGTCCCGCCAGCCAGCCCGCTAGTGCGCCTCCGACAGCACCGGCGGCTGCGATTGCACCGCTCGCAACTATGGCCCAGGCGTCAGACACTGGGTTTCATTTTTATCAGATAGCGGCCTGCTGTCTCGGACTAGCGTCGGCTCGGAGGTCGGCTTCCTGACCCGAGGGATATCGTGGCGACTTGCGAGGACGCGTCCTCGTACAGGTGCTTTGCCTCCTGGGGATCCACGTCGAAGAGCTTCCCCTCGGTGACGCCCAGGGCGTCGTACTCCTGCTGCTCGTCTGGCGACATGTCAGCGCGGCTCCGCCGCCCGGCGTGGGTCAGCACTCGCCAGCAGATGTATGTGTCATAGCCCACGCCCGGAGAAAATACTCGACTCCGTCGGAGAGGAAGGTGGCAGTTTTTTCAGGTACTGTCCAGGTAGGGACAGCAGGGTGGCGGGACGCGGGTGGGGCCAGGCGCTGGGGGATTACGGGTGGTCGCTGAGTTGATCACTTAGGGCGATTTGAACATGGACCAACCACCTTGGTCCATGTTCACCTCGGAGGGGGCAATCTGACGCCGCGGACGGTTTGCTGCACAGACGGGGAGAGAGCGCAGTGGACGCAGAGAGACGGCGAGGACGCAAGAAGGGGAACATGGACCAATCAAACATGGACCTAAGAAACGCGGGTCTTGGTCCATGTTCGTACCGACATGGACCTGGACCAGACATGGATCGGAACATGGACCAAGCGTTGGTCCATGTTTGATCTGGCCTCTGACCTGCGGTTTTACCCTCTGATGAACATGGACCGGAGGCAACATGGACCAAGTGGTTTGGTCCATGTTCACTCATCGTCATCCTCCCCGACGCTGGCAAGACCCCACAGAAGACGGGTCACGTCTTTGTTCTGCTCCTGGCGTGGCCGCTTGTCGCTCACGATCTTCCCGGTCGAGGCCAGGTGGTTGAAGTTTGTCCGAGCCTCAAAGCGGTTCCCTCCGACCTCCTTGATGACGTCGGTCTTGCTCAGCGACCACTCCATGTCCCGAATGATCTCGATGATGGCCTGCTGCACATCGTCTGACCGGCCTCCTGCGCGGCTGCTGGTACTGATACTGGGGTCCCCCGCCTGGTGGATCGCCCAGGTGATGTCACCTTCGTGGCTGCCAGTCTGGACATTGAAGCGACCGATGTTCAGATCCAACTCCCAACTCCTGCCGCCCCACTGGCGGGAGCCGATGTCCATGTTGAGCTTGAACCGGCCCTCTTTCACCTCGGGCGGCTCCCGGTGTTCGGTCAGGATCCAGGAGTCGTTCCACTGCCCGCCGCCAGTCTGGGTGATGCGCTTCAGGTTGAAGCCGGTGCCGGTCTCGTTGAAGTGGTTGACGACCAGCAGGCTGCTGCCAGACTCCAGGCAGGGCTGGGACAGACTGCTAAGCAGCCCTCCCTCCTGGTGTAGGTCGGCGGCTCTGACCTGGGTGCCGTGGAACATGTAGTACGGATCGAGCAAGACGAACGCACCCGGCCACCGGCCCAGGTCACGGGCCAGGCTCTTCTGGAACCGCTCCGACTCCAGGGGGGCGGATTCAAAGCGAGGGTGGATCGGCAGGCCCCGTAGCTTCACGTTCATGGCGGCGGCGATACGCTCCAGGCGGCGGCGGAACAGCCGCCAGCCGCCCTCCCCGAAGTAGACGACTACATCCCTGGTATGGGGAACGGTGAACTCCCCGAACACCGATGTCCCCGCCGCCATGGCGAGCAGGATGAACCCCGAGATGTAGGTCTTCAGGCTCTTCATGTCCCCGGCCAGCATCCCGTAGGTCGGGTCGCACAGCATGCCGTTGATCAACCAGGCGAAGTGGTCGGGCTGGTCGAGTAGCTCGTCCATGGTCCAGTCATGGAACAGTCCGTCGTCACCCTCACCGTCGTTGCCCGTCTCGACCTCGACCAGGTCATCCAGGCTCAAGCCAGCCTCCAGATGATCGGAGACATCCTTGCCCTCCTTGGCCTCCACCACCCGCAGCACTCCGACATGCCCGTCCAGGCTGTTATGGACCTTCCTGGCCCGCTCGGCACCCGCCTCGTCCTTATCGGTCACCACGATCACCTCAGCCGCCCCGTAGAGAGCCTGGGCGTAGTTGTCGTTCCAGTGATTGGCCCCAAAGGGGTTGGTGGTGGCGATCTCATGGCCCTCGCCGGTCTCCACGTCCCGGACGGCCTCGACGTCCTTCTCGCCCTCGCACACGAAGATGCGCCGCCCCTCACGGACTCCTCGCAGCACATCAGGTAGCTGGTAAAGGACGCGCTCGACGCCTTGAAGGTTCGGAGTCCCGTCCGGTTGCCGGGGCCGAAGGTGTTTCTTGCCCTTGCCGTCCACGAACCGGCGCATGTCGTAGACGTGCCGCCCTGAGCCGTCGAGGTAGCGGTAGACCTCGACTAGCTCCCATTCCTCGCCTGGGTCGTCGTCATCGCTGTCGTTGTGCTCGCTGTCCTGGCAGTCCCCGTGGCCCTTTGGGAACAGTGCTGACATGGGCAGCCCTATGGCCGACATGACCTTCACGGGCGAGCATCCGGCGAAGCAGTTGAGCAGGGCAATACCGTCCTTGCCTTCGCTGACCGACAGGCTGGCATCGCGGTCACCGTGGACATGATTGGGTCCGGGGCAATGGGCCTCGTACTGACCGCCAGCGGTCTTCTTTGGCGTGCGCCCCGCTCGCTCCAGCGCCGCCAGCACGCGCTCGGCCGGGCGTAGGTCCCGGATGTCATGCCAGCCGCCGTGGACCCCCCCGCTGCCGTTACTGGCGGCGGTCCTGGGGCCGGTCGATGTCGTAGCTGATCGGGGTGGTGCGGTGACGGATTTGGACTGGTCGAAACGACGAGCCAGGGCGTGCAGATCCTCCCGCTCCTCGGGGGTGATGGTGACGATGGTGTCGAAGCCGCCCCGCGCCAGCACCCAGGGCTTCCCAGTTGGATGTACCAGACCTCCGCTGGGGGCGCAGACCGTGAAGCCGCCCTCGCCTTTGGTCTCAAAGAGCGTCTTGAGCTTGACGGCGGGGTCCTGGGCGAGTTCTTCTAGTGTCGCCGGGCGCTCGGCCAGCTTGAGGCTCCCGGAGATCTCGGCGCAGTGATAGAGCAAGTGCCAGCCCTCGCTGGGGGTGCGCTCGTCGTAGCCCTCCCGGATCCGCTCGATCAGTTCCCCCAACCCTTCCTCGGCTGCTGCGGCCAGGAAGGCGTCGAAGACGCCCTCCTCAACGGTGCGACCCTCCGACTCAAACATCTCCAGGTTGTTGCTGATGGCCCCCGTCACCAGCCCGAACCCCTGTCGATGACCATCACCAAACCAGCGCTTCAACTGGGGTGGGTAGGAACGTTTCGTCTGCCAGACCTTCCACTTATCGCTACCGCCGAGCGGCCTCTTCTTCCCGTCCTCACTGGCCGGGATCGGACATAACCCTGCTCGGTATGCCTGCATCGCCGCCTGATAGATCGATCCCAGTTCCTCCCCCGGTGGCTCGGAGTCTGGCTCGGGGTCAGGCACAGCCTGGACGAGGAGGCTCGGCTGCTTCGGCGCACCGGATGCCGCCCGGTCGCGCTGTCGCGCCAGTCGCCTCTTCACCTGGCCGTTACCGCCCCCGGCGGCAGTGCCGCGCTCGTCCTGGTCTTCGTGCGCTACGTTGGACACTGGTGGTCCTATCCGGGTCATCGCATAACCCCTGGGTGTAGGGAGTAGTTGTTGGGAATGGCGACCTTGGGGGGTCGCCATTTCCATGTCTAGTCGCCGCCATTAGGGGGAGTACGACCACTCAGCCTGTAGAGCCATATAGACGCCAGGAGACGGTCCGTTCGCAATATCACAGCCAAACAACCGCTTCCCACAAAGGGATCTGGCTGACGGATCCTCCCTAAGCAGGCCGTGGGGATGCGACGTGATCGTTCGTATCGGTGGCCACAGGATTAAGTGATCAACTCATTTGCGTGCCAGACAATCCCTGACTTCACGGTGTTACGGCAGCCGTGCTGACCTGACTCCAAGGCTTTGACCTGGACCTTTGGTCCGGTCCGGGGTGTTGATGCCTATAGGCATCACCGAACTTCGACACATGGCCATGTCGGTACCGACTTGAAGGCACTTCGGTGGGGTCTTAACCGGCATCGCCCGAGGAGGCGTCTCGGTTCACACCTGCTTCACCCGGCCAGTTGACCGGGCCTACGCTCCAGTCATGGCTGTCGCTGAGCCAGCACCAGAGCGCCTGGTGCCCATGAGGGTCGTGGCCCAGGCACTGGGACGCTCGGCCCGAACCCTGCGCCGGTTCATCCGCGACGGCCTACTCCCGCCGCCCACCAAACGGAATGGCCGCAACTTCTACCCCGGTACCGAGGTGTCCCGCCTCAAGGCAGCAGCAGAGGGATCCGGGCTGAAGCACCATCAGCGCCGGGAACAGGAGTTCCGGCGGATCCTGGGCAACATCGAGGTCAAGCCACCCCCACCCAAGCCCAAGCCCTGGCGGGAACCGCCCCCAGAGCCGAAGGTGCGCCCCTGGGGCGAACTCGACGGCCACGATCAACCACAGAAGCTGGGTGACCTACCCGATACTTGCCCCGACTGCACCCGGCGTCTGCCCCGCTATGCCTTCCAGCGCCCCAGCGGCGAGCGAGTGATCCAGGCGGTGTGCGACCGGCACGGGCCTGTCGCGACAGTCCTATGGACGTGAGGCGCGGTGTCGGCGATGAGCGCTCGCCAGAAGGCCCTGTGGGACCGGTGCTGAGCGACTGGATGAGAGAGCAGACAACAGAGCCAGAGCGCCTCCAGGCGGCTCAGGGAGGCGCTGAGTGCCCTCTGTGCGGACAGGAGCTTGTCTTTGGTTTTAGTCAAATCCCTGGAGCCAGGGCAGAGTTCGCGGCGGTCGGCGAGTGCGCCCGCCATGGTGTAGTCGGATGACAGCTTTCGGCACACCGGCACGGGGGCAGGACGCTCAGCGGATCAGCCGCACCTCCAAGTCGAGAACTCGGAGGTCGATGTTCCCCCACTCACGGTCCGCGGTGAGGACAGGGAGCTTCAGTCGATAACCGAGGGCCAGGCAGACCCGGTCGCCCAGCGACTGTGCCTTCCCTTGGCATATGTGCCACAAGGCGGCAGCAATCTGGGCGTCGGCGGCGAAGAACTCCTCGATATGGATGAGGCGGGGGATGCCGGGGAGGTCGCTGGGAAGCATGGACAGGGGCGAACCGAGGAACAGCCCGATTACCGCTTCGGTCTGGGACGACCCCTGGCCCAGCCTGGCTCGGACCTCGTAAGTAGGCCCGGTATGGACCTGCCGACGCTTGGTCAAGACCTCGGCCAGGTTTACCGCCGACATGACTGCGCCTTCAACCATGGCTTCTTCGACGGTGTCGGCCCCCGGCTCACCCAGCAGGTAGGCCAGGTAGGCCGAGGCGTCCAGGACGACCGGCACTCAGGGCTTGAACTGGCGCAGGAGCCGGTCCCGCTCGTCAGGGTCCAGATCCGCCAATGCCGCTTCAGCTTGACGCTCAGCTAGAAGCTCTGCCACCAGATCCCGCCCACCAGCCAGTTCGCGCCAAGCCCCTTTGCCTGCTGCGGCCTGGCGGCGGCGTTCGGCTCCCTCGTCTTGCACGACCATCAGAGTACCCCGGCGTCTCTAGGAGTCTCTACGAGGTTCCTGGGGTTGCGTTGTAGGACGCAGACCGGCCTGCTAACTTAACGCAGTTCACACTGCGTGGGCAGCGCAGAGAAGGGGCTTTTGTGTTGACGTACGGAACATCATTCGATTCCTATTCGTGGCTCGCGCCCGTCCTGGTCGTTCTGGGCGTGGTCGTGCTCCTTGTTGTCGTGGGCTTGATCTGGCGCGGTCGAGACGGGGCCGACCGTCGTCCCGGTCCTATCACCTACTTCCTGTACGGGCTGAGCCTGGTCTGCCTGCTCGTCATGTTGGTTGGCGGCGGTATCGCGGTGCATTCCACCGCCCAGTCCATCGGTCCGTTGTCGCCCTCCGCCAACGCCAGTCCCCTCAACGACCTACCGCCCTGCCCGACCGGGGACACCGCTACGCCCGGCACCCCCACTACCACGATCCCCCCGGATCAACTCCCCTGCATCAACTTCGGCCAGTCCGACTCCAGCGACCAGTCCTCCTCTAGCGACCAGAGCGGCCTCCAGCAGGAACCCAGTCCCTCAGCCTCCGCCGGTCCGGTCAGCTTTACCAACCTTGTGGCGGACGTGTCCGACCGCAACTCGTACATCTCCGCCGCCGTCACCGCCGGTCTGTTCACCCTGGCGGGCCTTATCGGCTTCCTGGTCTTCTGGCCCCGTGCCCGGCGGGTCGGTACGGACGCCGAGGAGGACCAGGTCCGGGTGCGACGGTTCGGGGTCGCCTACGGGTACCTGGTCGCAACCCTGTCGACGCTGGCGCTGCTGGTTTTCGTACCTCTGACGGTGGACAACATCTTCCGGGCCATCGCCCCCGGCGTCAACAGTGCGCCCGATCACGGAGACGGAATTCGAGGATTTGTGACCTTCGCTGTGCTCTCCGCCATGGCCGGGGTCGCCCTCGTCTACCACCTCCGCTACGCCAACCGACTGCGAGAAGCCCCGCCCGCCACGGACACGTAATTCGGAGGCGCAGGAAAGCGTTGCCCGGAGTGTGGGAGAGGTGGAGTTCGGCACCAACTCCGTCCCCTGGGTCAAGGAACCCTGTGAGTTAGGAGATGCCAATCTGCTCCAGAACCTTAAGAATCCTGGCGAGAGCCTTGTATTGGTCCTCGTCCAGTCTCTCTTTGATTTCCCTGGGAATGGGACTGCCCGCCATCTCTTGAAAGACCTGAATGGCATGAACGATGTCTGTGGTCCAGGCTCCCCGCCGCTCATCACTTTCGTCTGCGACTTCTTCAGCGTCCTTGATGGATAACTCACTCGCTTCCACCTTGTCAGCCAGGTCGGGATACCGCTTCCGAAGCTCCTCGATTCCTTGCTGGCGTTCGTGGCGACGGAATGCTTCATCCATACCGATGCTGCCCGATGTAACCAGTGCAGCCAGTTCAGGGTCCAGGTTCGCCAGCCGCTCCTTGGCACGGATTGCCTCGACCGCTCGCCTGTACGCGGCGTCCAGAGCCACATCGCCAGCAAGGACCTGATCCGCCAGTTCTCGGCTGTGGTCGAGAACAAAACGCGCTTGGGTAACGGCGTTCGTCCACGCCTTAACCCCGGATCCGGGGTTATCGGGCATGGCCGGGATGCTCCCCCGTCGGAACCGTCCCGTCCTGGAGCGCCCACCGTCGCGGTCCAGTCCGATGGCAACCGCCATAGCCTTCTGGCCGGTCGAGAGATGCCGTCGGGCGGCGTTAACGGCGACGATGAAGGCGACGGGATCACCGTCAAACACCTTCCATGTCGGCTCGACCCCGGCCAGGGCACACGCCGCCACCCGTCCGATCCCATCAAGCCCCGTCCCCTCGGAGTCCATCACGCAGTCATTGAGCAGACCAAGGTGCTTGATCGAGGCTGCCATTTCCCGCACTTCATCTTCTGGATGCTTGGGGAAGCGCAGGGCCAGGTCGTGCCAGGTGCCGTTCCAGGTCACGGAATCAGGCAACGCCCGGCGAGGAGAAGGACGCGTCATCGACTGCGACGACCAGGCGGCGTCGGGGCGACTGGCTCCTCCGCCTGAGCATCGGCCCAAGCCTTGACCTCGCTGGGTCGATAGCGACGGTGACGACCGAGTTTGTAACTCCGCGGCCCCCGCTGCATATAGCTCCAGTACCGGACGCTCGATTCCGGTACCCCCAGGTACTCGGCTACGTCTCTGGTGGTCCAAAACGTCTCGTCGCTCCCAGTGGCGGCGGCCAAGAGCAGCAGCCAGACGGCGAGGATGAGCTTCACAGGGATTCTCCTTCTAGGGCTTACTACTCTAACTCCTACTACCATCAAGATGGTTTGTCAACGGACCTTGATCCGAGTACCGTTGCTTCCATGCAGCAGCGTTTGCAGCCAGAGCGGCGCATCACGGATGAAGGCGAGGTGATCGACTTCGGCAACGGCGTGGTGGTGCCCGCCGTGATCGAAGAAACGGTCCCTGACAAGACCCTGCCCTACGAGGTGGCTCTGACCATGAGCTTCCAGGGTGACCGCTACGAAGTGGCGGCGCTCAAGTTCCTCCAGCGCCCCGGCCGAGAGCCAGTGAACGGAAAGAGACTGCGAGAGATAGCGGTGGACAGATTGGTGCGTGGGGTCATGAGTGAGTTCCTGCCCCGGCGTAAAGCCCGATCCAAATCAGGACGGGTGGTGATCCGCCAGGTCGAGGTCGTATCGATCTACAAGCTGGCCTACGCCCTGCACCTCCCGCCGACCGCCACCGTCGCCGACCGGCTCGGCATCAGTCAGGGATCAGCAGAGCAACGTGTCGTGGAGGCAAGAGCCGCTGGCCGCTTGCCAGCAACCGAACAAGGAAGAGCAAGGGGCTGAGACATGGCAAGTGTTATCGCTATGAAGCGGGAGAAACTCGGCGAGAAATGGAAAGAGCGGCCAGCCCGTCCGGGCGAGAAGATCGACTTCTACCAGGCCCGCTGGAAGACACCGGATTACAAGACTCGGAAGAAGAACTTCGACTTGAAGCGGGATGCTGATCGGCACGCCGCCGAGATGGAGGGGACCAAGGTCAGCGGCAGCTACATCGATCCCTCCGCCGGGCGCAGTCCCCATTCAAGACCTACGCCGAGGAATGGCGGGCCATCCAGGTCCACCGGCAGGGGCACTGCCGACCAGATCGAGACAAGATTCCGCCGCCACGTCTATCCCCGGATCGGGGGGCGGGCCATCGGGGCCATCAAGCAGAACGAGATCCAGGCCCTGGTCAAGTGGATGGCGACCGGCGACGACGACCATGAGCCGCTGGCCCCGGCCACAGTCAAGGTGGCCTACGACTGGCTTTCCACCGTGTTCAAGGCAGCAGTCGTCAACCGCGACATCCCCGTCAGTCCCTGCCGCGACATCAAGCTGCCCAACGTAGACAAGCGCAAGGTGCGGTGCCCCTACCGCTGGAGACGGTGGCCGCCCTGGCCGATGGCTTTCCCGGAGCGGTATCGCACCCTCATCGTGCTCGGGGCCGGGAGTGGGGTCCGCATCTCGGAGGCGTTGGGGGTCACCAGTGACCGCATCGACTGGCCCCGGCAGAACCTCAACGTGGACCGACAGCTACGCCGGGTCGAGCCGGATGGCACCCCGGTCTTCGGCCCAGTCAAGGACAAGAAGAACCGACCCCGGACCATCCCCCTCTCCGACGAGGTGACCGCCGCCATGGTCGAGCACGTCCGCACCTACGGCACCGGGGCGGGAGGGTTGCTCTTCACCAACGACAGCGGGGAGCCGATCCGGCGCACCACCTTCTCCGAGATGTGGGCACGGGTGGCCAGACCGCTCGGCATCCCGGTGGGGGACGGGTACCACCAGCTTCGGCACTTCTACGCCTCGGTGCTGATCCGGGGCGGGGCGTCGATCACCCTCGTCCAGGAGATGCTCGGTCACGCCAGCCTGGAGACGACTCAGATCTACGCCCACCTCTTCCCCGACAGCGCCGACATGGTCAGAGCGTCGGTTGACCGGGCCTTGCGGAGCCTCAAAAGCGTCCCCTCCGAGGAGCTTCCCGAAACGAGTTCGGGAAATCTGGGGTCCGATTGGGGTCCGATAGAGGCTCCTAGCTTGTGAAATAGCTGGTGCAAGGGGGTGATGACGGTGAGTCGGTCTGTAGGCGGGATTCTGTCGTCCGGCCGTTGGGGGCCGGACGGGTGGCCATCCATCTGAGCGGTCTACCTGGGGACATGGGCCGGGCCGACCGTCCCACGCTTGACCTTGCTCCGGGTGGGGTTTACCGAGCCGCCCGGGTCGCCCCGGGCGCTGGTGCGCTCTTACCGCACCGTTGCACCCTTACCTGTGACAACCCGCACCCGGAGGTGTTGAGCTGTCCATCGGCGGTCTGCTTTCTGTTGCACTTTCCTTCGAGTCACCTCGACTGGCCGTTAGCCAGCACCCTGCCCTGCGGAGTCCCGACCTTCCTCGACCGGGTCGAACCCGGCCGCGGCCACCCGACCGACTCACCGTCGGCGTCCAGTGTGCCAGACCGCGATGGCGGTTACCAGGTCGTCGGTGGTCGCCCGCCGGCCCCGGACCAACCCTGCGGCCACGCCCGAGCCGACAGGAGCAACATCACCCCGGCCAGGATCAGGACGACGCTGAGGGCGTCGGAGAACGACCTATCGGCTGCGGCCAGGACCTCGTTGACGATCCTGGCGATCGGTCCGGTCTTGGGCAGGGTCGACGCCGACGTGTTCGCCGTTCCGGTTGTGACGGCGGTGATCACTGTGCTGCGGAAAGAGGGCGGCAGCCCTTGTATGTGGGCCAGTTGGTGGTTGAGGTTGGTCACCAGCAAGCCGTTGACGATCGAGCCGAGCACCGCCACGCCGGCCACCGCTCCGAGCTCGCGACTGGTGTTGACCGCAGAGGCGGCCATACCGGATCGCACCGCCGGCACCACCCCCAGCACCGAGGACGTCACCGCCACCATGACGACGCCCAGCCCGGCGCCGACAAAGACCAGGGACCATCCGAGAAGCCCGACATCGGAGTTGGCGTTGAGCAGGGCGTTGGTGACCAGGATCCCGACCCCCGCGCTCACGCAGCCCGCCGCCATTGGAATGCCAGGGCCAGCCCGGGCCACCCAGCGACCGCTCAGCGCAGACGCCAGGATCATCACTGCCGCCATCGGCAGGAAGTCGAGGGCGATGTCGTACGCCGAGGCCGTGCCGATGAGCTGCAAATAGAGGGGGACGAAAAAGAACACGGCGAAGGTGGCGAAGTACCCCGTGAACGCCACCAGGTTGCCGCCGAGGAAGGCCTGGTCCCGGAAGAACCGCAGGTCCAGCACCGGTTCTTCGGCCCGGCGCTCGACGAACACAAAGGCCAGGGCACAGCCCAGGGCCACGGCGAAGAGCACACCGATCCACCAGGCCGCATAACCGGCCGTTTCCCCGGCGATGGTCGCTGACGTCCCCGCGATCAACGCCGTGGCCCCGAGGAAGAAACCCAGCAGATCGAGCTTGCGCCGGTCCAGGTTGCCGGGCTCCGGCAGGATGGTCATCACTCCGGCCAGCGCCACGGCACCGGCGGCGATGTTGAAGACGAACACCGCCCGCCAGGACCACACCCCGACCAGCGCACCCCCAATCACCGGTCCGGCGGCAAGGGCCAGGCCGGAGACGGCGGCCCACACGCCGAGGGCCTGAGCTCGCTCGCCCCGATCGGGGTAGAGCTGGCGGATCATCGACAGCGTGCCCGGCTCGGAAGCCGCGGCCCCGACGCCCATGACGACCCGGGCCCCGATCAGCACGCCGCTGCTGGTGGCGACGGCACCGATAATCGATCCCGAGGTGAAGACGACCAGCCCGAGGGCCATGACCCGCCGCCGGCCCAGGTGGTCGCTTAACGCGCCGAACGCCAGCATCAAGGCGGCGAAGGTGAGGGCGTAGGCGCTGACCACCCATTGCAAGGCGGTTACCCCGGCATGAAGACCGAGCTGAATGTTGGCCAGGGCGGTGGCAACGATGGTGTTGTCCAGGAAGGTCACGAACAGCACCAGCGAAAGCACCGCAAGCGACAGCCGCGGGCGAGTGGTGCCGGGCGGGTCGCTCACCACAGTTGCAAGCTACCGCCCGGACCACCGCGAAACCCGTCTCCCTGGCCCCATACCGCCGGCCCGCACCGGCCGTTGCAGCCTTCTGGCCGGCCATCGGTTCTGTCAGGCGAAGCTGATCGGCGCGTCTGCTTCCTGGCTTGGCGACGGAGTGGCCGGGCTTACCGAAACCAGACAGCTTTGGGTGCTACTGCAGACGATGTGGTTGGCTCCGAACGGTCCTTTGATAACAGTCATCTGGGTGTTGATCTGTCCGGCGGAGTTGGCGGTCACGGTCTGGATGCCGGCCAGATTGCAATCTCCCGGACCCGTCGAGTTGCCTTTGCTGGCGCACTGGGTGACCACCAGGGTGGCACGGGGGGAGAACCCGGTCGCCGTCACCTGGACGCTGGCAGGCGATTTCAATCCCGTCGACGGGGTGACCGTCAAGTGTTGGGCGCCGGCCGCCGCCGAGGTGGCGCTCGGCGCCGCCGTCGTGGTCGGGTGCGAACCGGATCCGCTTTTGCTACTGCTGCCGCCGCAGGCGCCCAGACTCAGCGCGCCGGCCAAAGTCAACGTCATCATCAAAGAGCGGCTTCTCATGGCCACCACCTGAATCAGGGTTCGGTGCCAGCAGGACGCTGGTGAAGCGCTTCCTGGACCTACGAAGCGTAACGGACGGACGCGGCTCAGCCCGACATGGGCCGGGCCGTAGCCCGCCGGCCCGGCAACTTCACCACCTCGATGGCGTTTGGCAGTTGCTCTTTGATGCTGGCGTCGTGGGTGACCACGAGGATCTGACGGAATCGGCCGCGGAGCCGCTCCAGGGCCACGAGCATGCGGGCCTTGCGGTCCTCGTCGAGGGGACCGAAGACCTCATCGAGCACCAGGAGCCCGATCGAGCCGCCGGACTGCAGGTGCACGTGCTCGCTGATGGCGACGCGGAGCGACAGGTTGGCCAGATCGATCTCTGACCCCGAGAAGCGGTCCAGGCCGTAGACCTTGCCGGCGTCGGTGATCTGCAGCTGGTAGGTCTCAGGGTCCACCTGCAGCTGGTCGTACTCGTGGTCGGTGAGCTCCGCGAACAGCTCCGCCGCCTGGACCGCCAGCCGGGGTCCGACCGCTGCGACGACCGTGTTGCGAAACTCGGCCAGGAGGTCAGCGGCCCGGGCCGTGTGGCGGGCTTCGGACTCGAGTTCGGCCAGCTGGGCGTGCTGCTCGATGGCGTCGGCGAGACGCGTGGCCGCCGCGTCCTGCTTGGCTCGTTCACCAGCGGCGGCGATGTCGGCCTGGTGGGCCCGGGCCTGGGCGGCCTGGGCAGCAGTGAGAGCTTCCTCGTCGGCAGCAGCCGCCTGCCTGAGGGCTTCGGGATCGAATCGGAGGTCGCGCACCTTCTCGCGTAGTGCGTGGATTCGTCCGTCGGCGTGGGCGGCTCGCTCGCGATTGGCCGCAAGGGACAGCTCGAGCGCCGGACGCCGCTCGAGGCGGACGCGGAGGCGTTCGGCTTCCTTCGCGGCCGTGCGCTGTCGATCCACTTGGGCGCGATGAGCATCTACCACGTCGGCCAGCAGGGCTGCGGATGGCAGTTCGTCCGACGGCTGGGCCGGCCCGGTCGCCGGGACGCGCCCGGTCCCTGCGGCTCGCCCCGGCTCCCCGGCGCGCCCCGGTTCCCCGGACTGCCTGGTCGCGGTCGCTCGCCCCGGCTCCCCGGCCCGCCTGGTCGCGGCCGCTCGCCCCGGCGCCACGGTCAGCACGGCTTGCCATGCCGCGTGCTGGGCAGCCACGAGCTCCCGCCGGCGCCGATCGGTCGCTTCCCATTCGCTGCGGGCCCGGCGGGCTTGCTCTGCGGCGGCGACGACCGAGGTCTGGCGGGCCGCCGCCGCCTTGGCCTCGAGGCGGGCCTGCGCCACCTGGGGCGAGAGCTGCTGAAGGCGCTGCTCGGCGGCGTTGAGCTCGGCGGCCCGGTGGGTCTGTACGGCTTCGAAGGCGTTACCGAGGGCCTGCCCGCACAGTGGGCAGTCGGCCTCGTCGCTGAGGCTGGCCGAGCGGGCCGCCACCTGACGGGCCCGGTCCACCTCCTGGTCGGCGGCCTGGGCCAGGCCGACCAGTCCCGCCAGGCGCTGGGCGGCCTCGGCGGCGGCGGCGCGGGCCGTCTCGACCGTGGTCTCCTCGATGGCCGGCGGCTCGGGCGGCAGGACAATCTGCTCGGTGTTCGCGGCGGCGGTGGCGGCGGCGGCGAGGACCTCGAGCTCGCGTTCGGCGGCTTCGACGCCGGCGGCCTCCTGCTCGATTGCGGTCAGCTGCGCCGCGGCGTCCAGGAGCGCGTCCAGTTCGGATTGCTGCTCGGTGACCATCCGGTTGGCCGCGTCGAGTTCGGCTCGAACGCCGCGTCCTTCGATGACCAGGGCGTCGTGCTCCTGGCGGCGCCGGTCCACCGCCTCGACCGCGGCGGCCGCCGCCCGCCGGCGCTCCTGGGCGGCGACGGCGGCCTGCGCTTCCACCGCGGCGGTGGCGGCGGCGGCCTCGGCCCGGGCGACGAGGTCGGCCGCCTCGACGCGGAGGGCGTCGACGTCGGGCAGCATCCCCCGAAGCCGGGTGTGATCGCCCGTCGCCTGGCGGGCATCCCGGCGGGCCAGGTCACGGGCGGCGTCGAGGGGCGTGATGCCGAGGAGGCGCAGCACCAGGCGGAGCCGTTCGGCCGGGGAGTGGCTGGAGAACGCCGCCAGCTGCTTCTGCTCGGCGAACACCGACGCCCGGAAGGCGCTGTCGTCGATCCCGAGGACCGATTCGATGTACCTCTCGGCGTCGCGGACCCCCTGCGACATGACCAGGCCGTCGCAGCAGGCCTCCAGGCGGGGGGTGGCGTTTATGCCGCTGAGCGTCCGCCGCACCAGGTACAGGTGCCCCTCGTGCTCGAACTCGACCTCGGTGATGCAGTCGCCGCCCACCCCGGACGACCGGATCTGCTCCTTGGTGGTCCGGGCTTTGCCCCATAAGGTCCAGATGATCGCCTCGAGCAGGGTCGACTTGCCGGCGCCGTTCGGCCCGTAGATCCCGACCAGACCCGGCGGCAGCTCGAGGTCGAGCTCGTCCTCGTAGACCCGGAAGTTGCGAACGTAGAGACGAGTCAGGAGCATCAGGCGCCGGCCCCGGCCGCTTCGATGGCGGTGCCGATGTAGTCGTGCCCAAGCCGGCGCACCCGCTCCCGGTCCAGCCCGGTGAGGTCCTGCCCCTCCAGGTAGCGGTCCCACTGGCCGCCCAGGGTGACCATGGTCGGCAATTCGGCGTGCATGGTGGTGGCGATGAACTGGGGCTCGAGTTTGAGCAGGAGGGCGGCGGCGGCCGCATCCCGGATGGCCTGCCGGTCGATCAGGCGGTACACCTCCGGGTCGACGTGCTCCAGGTAGAGCCGGGCGACGGCGCCGGGCGGGACGGTCACGGCCCGCTGCAGCACCCGCTCCTCCAGGTCGCCTGGCGACAGTCCCAGGGCGAAGACCGGCTCCAGCGAGATCAGGGGGCGAAGCCCGGGCAGGGCCAGGTGGCGGCATTCCCCCGAATCGGTGTCCAGCAGGACGATGCCCTTCGGCCGTTCGGGGTCATCCGCGAAGCTGAAGGTGTCCGTCGAGCCCGCATACCACATCCCTTCCGACACCCGGGCGTGGGCGTGGTAGTGGCCCAGGAGGACCAGATCGGACTGGAGGCGCCCGGCGTCGACCTCGATCTCATTGATATCCGCATGGCGGGGCTGCAGCTGGGTCAGACGCGGATGGGTGATGAGCAGATTGGTGGCGCTGCCGCTGCGCTGGCTGGCGGCCTCATCCAGCGCGGCCAGGGCCGCCTCCACCGTGAGCATCTGCGGTACGGCGTGAACGACCAGGCCCGGCAACGCCACCCGCTCATAGGCGAGGCGATGGGCGAAATGGAACTCCGGAAAGCTGTCGGCGAGGGCCGAGTACGGACTGCCCGTGCCAGGGAGCCGGGGGTGTCGTGATTGCCGCTGATCACCACCGCGGGTACGCCGTGATCCCTGATCCGGGCCAGCGCCCGCTGCGCCACCCGGAACGACCGGTAGGTGGGGCGGGGGTGGTCAAAGATGTCGCCCAGCCACAGGACCAGGTCGGGGTTTTGGGTCAGGGCCAGCTCGATCGCAGCCTCGAAGGCCTGCTCGAAGTCGAACTCTCGTTGATTGACACCCGCTGTTGTCGTCAGCGGGTAGTACGACCGGCCCAGGTGGGCGTCGCCAATGGCAGCCACGCGCATACGACCAGCAAACCAGAGCGAAGGGACGAATACCAAGGATGTGGTTTATCCTCGGCTTGTGCACAGCGTCGCCGGAGCATCGGCTGCCGACGAGTACGACCGCGTTCGCGGCCGGCGCCGGCGCCGGGCCCGTCGGGGCGTGATGTGGGCGCTGGTGGGCGTGGCGTTGGCCGCGGCCGGCCTGCGAGGAGCCGAAGGGCCGGCCCGGGCCGCCCTGTTGGCGCTGAGCGGGGCGGCCCTGCTCGGCGCCTGGTGGTACCTGCGGTCCGGGCCGGATCCTGAGCGCTGGCGCCTCGGCGCCGCCGGCGAACGAACCACCGCCATGCTCCTCGACCGCCTCCCCGCCCGCACCTGGGCCGTACTGCACGACCGTCGGGTGCCGGGCAGCCGGGCCAATCTCGATCATCTGGTCCTCGGCCCGAGCGGGGTGTGGGTGATTGACACCAAGACGACCCGGGCCAGGGTCCACGCCACCCGGCGGAGTGTGCACTTTGGCGCCCACCGCCTGGACACCGGTCCGGTCCGGTGGGAGTCGCAGGTGGTCGCCGATCGATTGGGGGTGGGGGTGCGACCCCTGGTGGTCGTTCACGGGCGTGACCTGCGCCGCCGCGGCGGTCGGAGCGGTGGGGTGCGGGTGGTGCCGGCGGACCGCGTCCTGCGGTGCCTGCGCCGCCGCTGGTCCCGTCGGCGGTTGAATGGTCCGAGCGTCGAGTGGCTGGCGGCCGAGGCGGCGGAGCTTTTCCCCCCCGCCGGACGACAGCATCTGGAGAAAGGAGCGACCGTCCGTGGCTGACATTCCTGTGGAGCCCCGTCAGGCGGCGGTGCCGACACCGGCAGCCACCGTGATCCCGCTGCGAGATAGGGAGGACGGGCTCGAGGTCCTTCTGCTTCGCCGTGCCGCCCGCGGCGCGTTCGGGGGGATGTGGGTGTTCCCGGGCGGTCAGGTCGACCCGGTCGACCTCCGGCCGTCGAGCGAGGACCGGGCGGCCGAGGAGGTCGAACTGGACGCGGCTCGCAAGGCCGCGGTGCGAGAGGCCCGTGAGGAGGCCGCCCTCGTCCTGGAGGAAGGCCACCTGGTCCCGTTGTCGTTCTGGCTGCCACCTGCCGAGGCGCCCCGGCGCTTCGCCACCTGGTTCTTTCTGGCCCCAGCGGACGACCATCCCCCGGTCGTGGTCGATGATCTCGAAATCCACGAGCACCGTTGGCAGACCCCTGACGCGGCGATGGCGTCGCGCAATCTGGGTGAGATCGAACTGGTCCCGCCTACCTTCACTACCCTGTGGTGGCTGTCGCAGCACGAAAACGTGGCGTCCGCATTGCGCGCCGCCGGGTCCCGACCGCCGGAGCGGTTCATGACGCGGATGGCACCCGGCCGCGACGGTCGGCCCCGGGCCGCGCTGTGGGATGGGGATGCCGGCTACGCCGACGGGGACGCGGACCGGCCCGGACCCCGCCGCCGCCTGTGGCTCGACGAGGGCGGCTGGCACATCGAGTTCACCGTCTAACGTCCGTCGCGATGGTCGCCAGCCGCGCCCTGCGCTTCGATCCGATCGCCGAAGCCCGCCGCCAGTGGCAGGCGCACGGTTGGGAGGACGCAGCCGACGGGATGGCTGCCGTGACATCGGTGTTCCGGGCCCAGCAGATCTACCTGGCTCGTATCGACGCCATCCTGCGACCGCTGGGCTTGACCTTCGCTCGCTACGAGGTCCTGATGCTGCTCCTGTTCAGCCGGGCCGGTGCCCTTCCACTCAGCCGGATGGGCGCCCGGCTGCAGGTTCACCCGACCAGCGTGACCAATGCCGTCAACCGGCTCGAGGAACAGGGCCTGCTCACGCGCGAGTCCCATCCGAGCGACGGGCGGACCACGCTGGCGACGATCACCCCTCGGGGTCGAAGCCTGGCCGAGAAGGCGACCGACGCCGTCAACCGGGATGTGTTCACCCACCCCGGCCTGGAGCCCGACGCCGTGAATGCTCTGGTCGAGGTGGTTCGCACCCTTCGCCACCAGGCCGGGGACTGGGAGGAGCCCGAAGCTCCCTAGTGGGCCGGCCAGAAACTCGACGCCGGAAACTCGGCCATCAGAATGCCTGGTCGCCAGAGCAAGGCCGGGCCGGTTGGATTGTGGGCGGTCGTCAGACCTTTACTGGCGCGCGCCCCGCTTCAACCGGGCACTGATCGCGCCAGTAAAGCTCGAAGGGCATGATTCGCGACAGTAAAGGCTGGCAAGATCTGGTGGCGTCGGGGCTGCGGTCGCGGCGTCGCCCGTCGGACCGGCCGGAGCCGGCCAGTGGGCCGGCCGGAGCCGGCCAGTGGGCCGGCCGGAGCCGGCCAGTGGGCCGGCCGGAAACTCGACGCCGGAAACTTGGCCATCAGAATGCCTGGTCCCATGACGACAGCTGGCTGCGAGGTTTCCCGCGTCGAGTTCGCAGGCGGCCCACTAGTCGACCAGAGCCGTCACGTTGGTGGCGGCGGCCGGCCGCGGCGCGGGCGGCGGCGGGGTGGCCCGGACCAGATCGGCGTAGAGGTCGATCATGGCCGGCAGGGCGAAGGGGGCAGCCAGGTTGACGACCAGGCATTCACCGGGCATCAGCGTCTGGATCTCGGTGCCCTGGGCGCTGATGTCCTGCTTGGCCGCGGCCCGCAGCATGTTGCGGTCTTTTTCATCGGCGAGCCCCAGGATAAAGAAGGTATTGAACTGGCTGAGCAGCTCGTCTTCGAGCAGCTTCGGTTGCTGCGTGACCGCGCACAGACCGACCCCGAACTTCCGCCCTTCCCGAGCCACCCGGGGAAAGACGTTGGATTCGCGGTCCTTGCTGGCGCTGAGCACCCGCTGGGCCTCCTCGAGCGCCAGCGAGACGACCGGCAGTTGACGGTGCCGGTCGGGGTCGTCCAGATAGGCGGCTTGCCAGGTTTCCAGCACTCGCCGGGCCAGAAACGACGCCACTAACACCTCCTCCGTCGATCCGAGCCCGCTCACGTCGACGAGCACGACCTTCCCCGCCTGCAGGTCGTCCAGGATGCGGCTGCCGACCGACACTCCCGCGTCGGCGGCGATGCAGCGCAGCTCGACGATGCGCCGGGCCCGGCGGTGGACCACCTGCAGGGTGTTGAGGGCGACCCGCGAGGACAGCTCCACGTCGCGGAAACCCGGGAGATCCTCGATGCGGGCGAAGTCGGCGAGCCAGGCCAGCCCGGCGGAGTCGAAGTGTCGCTCGAGCTCGTAGAGAGCCTCGTCCTGGGGGCGGCTCCACTCGTAGGCGGTGCGCAGATCGTCCACGGTCAACTCGGCCAGGCTGAGGCGGAGGGCCGACGTCCCGGGCAACGACCGGTTGGCGTAGACCCGCAGCGAGGTGCCGGCCCATGGGTGGCGGCCCAGGGCGCTGCGGTACTCGCCGTGCGGATCGATGATGAGCAGCCCGTAACGGCCGTTGGCCCGCATCACCCCGCCGGCCAGGACCTGCATCAGGTTGGACTTGCCCATTCCCGTGGTGGCGAAGATTCCGACGTGGGTCGCCAGGCTGGCGCCGGGGATGCCGACGGTCAGGTCGACCACGGTTTCCCCGCTGCGCAGCGTCCCGACCGGCAGGTCGCCCATCCGCTCGGCCAGGAAGGCGAAATCCGCCGGCGTCGGGGCTACCACGGCCGAGAACTGGGTGGGGAGGCTCTTGGGTTTGCGGAACACCGGGCGCACCCCGGGCTCGGCGGGGGCCAGATAGCCGAGACAACGGCAGTCCGCCACCCGGTAGGTGCGCCGGGCCTGCTCGTGGATGGGATGGACGCCGGATTCGCCGCGCTCGTCGTCGGCCAGCAACGTCCCGGCCACCCGCTCCGCCCAGCCCGGCTCCCGGTGCTCGCTGCCATAGGTCACGTCCACTACCCGGAAGATGTACCGGCGTCCGGTCAGCTCGTCCTCGCCGACCAGGAGCTCGCCGATGAACAGATCCTCGTCGGGGGCGGCCCGGAACATCCCTTCCAGCACGTTTCGTCCGAACAACCGGCCCCTGATGGCCGCGCCTTCGGTCACCGGACGTGACATCGCGGGCACGTTAGTAGGCCCGTCGACCATCAACCTCGCTCCATCAGGCGGTGGCGGTCCGCGAAAGCCCGGTCCTGCACGTCACCGGGTACGCCGGCCCGGTCGAGACCGGCCCGGATCTGGTCCCAGGCTTCCTCCCGGACCCACCCGCCGCATGCCGCCAGGCGGTCCACCACGCTGAGCGGGTAGGGGTAGCCCGGGAACGCGGCGTCGTTGGCCAGGTCGCAGAGCGTGCCGAGCACCCGGGCCGGGTCGGCGACATCGCCCGGGAGGTCAACCCGGAACGAGAACCGGGCGTCGGGGTCGAGCCGGGCCACCACGACCTGAATCCCCGGTCTGACGTCCGGTCGGGTCCTCGCCACCGGGGCCCACCAGCGAGCCCGGCCGCCGAGGACCGCTTCGGCCCGCTGTTCGAGCTGGCCGAGCAGCGGGGCCCGCCCCCACGACAGCGACGAGTGCTTGGTCACGCCGACGATCGTCACGCCACGGGAGGCGGCGCCAGCCAGCAGGTCAGCCAGCCACGACGACGGGATGCGCCAGTCGGGCTGGAGGTCGCCGTCGACGAGGACCAGGCCGCCGCGGTCAGCGGCCGAGACGCACTCGGACACCAGCCGCCATTCGGCCCAGTCGCGGAGGACGTTGATGTCCACCGGGGCGTCGGCTGCCACGGGGGCGCCCGACCTGGACAGCGCGGCGTGCTCTTCGCCGAGGCCCAGCAGGTGGGCCTGCACGGCGCCGGCCTCTTCCATCACGTTGCAGCCCTGCCGCCAGCGGGCTCGGGACGCCCTGGTCACGTACACCTGCAGGCTGCGGGCGTCGGCGACCAGCCCCTGGCCGCCGTCCACCGCCCACACATCCGCCGGTCGGGCCCTCGGGGCCAGCGGCACGACTTCGAGCGATTCCGCAAACACCAGCCCGCTGTCCCCCGGGTCGCGAAGACCCTCCCCGCCGGCGGTGAGCAGGGCGGCCAGGCGCTCGGCGGTGGCGGCGATGGACGGATCGGGCTGCCAGGTTGGGGCCGCCATGGGGAAGAATGGTGGCATGCCCAGGCCCATCTGGAGCGGATCGGTCAGCTTCGGGCTGGTCAACGTGCCCGTCAAGCTGCTGACCGCGACCTCACCCAAGGACGTCCGGTTCCACCAACTGCACGACGCCGACAACGGTCGGATCCAGCAGAAGCGGGTGTGCTCGGTGGACGGGGAGGAGGTCCCGTACGACCACATCGTCAAGGGTTACGACCTCGGCGGCGGCCGCTACGTGGTGGTCGAGCCCGAAGAGCTGGCGGCCCTCGACGTGGCGGCCACCCGGACCATCGACATCGAGGAGTTCGTCGATCTGGCCGACATCGACCCCGTCTACTTCGAGCGCAGCTACTACCTGGTGCCCGACGGCCGGGCCGAGAAGCCTTACGCCTTGCTGGTCGAGACCATGACTCGCACGGGCAAGGTGGCGTTGGGCCGCTTCGTGCTGCGGACCAAGCAGTATCTGGCCACGCTCCGGGCCCGTGACGGGGTGCTGATTCTGGCCACCATGCTGTACGACGACGAAGTGGTGGCCCCGGAGGACCTGGAGGTTCCGACGACCGCGGCCACGACGCCGAGCGAGCGGGAGTTGACGATGGCGACGGCGTTGGTGGAGTCGTTGTCGGCGCCGTTCGACCCGTCGAAGTACCCCGACGACCATCGGGAGAAGGTCCTCGCCCTGATCGCGGCGAAGGCCGACGGTGAGGTGGTGGCCCAACCGGAGGCGCCGGCGGAGGCGGCCCCGGTGGTCGACCTGATGGCCGCGCTCGAGGCCAGCCTGGCCGCGGCGCGCAAGCAGCCGGCGTGACCCCCGCCGGCGGGACCGATGTCACCGTCGGCTCCCGGGTGCTCCGGCTCTCCAACCTGGACAAGGTGCTGTGGCCGGAGACCGGCTTCACCAAGGGGCAGCTGATCGATTACTACGCCCGGGTGGCGGAGGTCATGGTGCCCCACTTGCAGGGGCGGCCGATCACCCTGCGCCGGTGGCCCAACGGCGTCAACGCCGGGTCTTTTTACGAGAAGAACTGCCCTTCCCACCGACCCCCGTGGGTCGAGGCGGTCCGGATGGGCGACGTCAACTACTGCCTGCTCAATGAGGCAGCCACCCTGGTGTGGGTCGCCAACCTGGCCGCCATCGAGCTGCACCCCAGCCTGGCGAGGGACGCGGATCTGGAGTCGCCGACCTCGGTGGTCTTCGACCTCGATCCCGGGCCGCCGGCCGACGTGCTCGACTGCGCCCGGGTGGCGCTGCTCGTGCGCAAGGTACTCGGAACCCTCGGACTCGAGCTGTGGCCCAAGACGTCCGGGAGCAAAGGTCTGCAGCTCTACCTGCCGCTCAATGGGGGTGCGACCTACGACCAGACCAAGCCGTTCGCCCACGCCGTGGCCCGGCTGCTCGAGCGTGACCAACCGGGGGCGGTGGTGAGCGTGATGGAGCGTTCGAGGCGGAAGGGAAAGGTGTTCATCGATTGGAGTCAGAACACCGCGTCCAAGACCACGGTCTCCGTGTACTCGGTCCGGGCCTTGCCGGAGCCGAACGTGTCAACCCCCGTGACGTGGGATGAGCTTGACGACGCCCTCGTCCGCGGGGACGCCGGGGCCTTGCGGTTCGATCCCGACCGGGTGCTCGACCGGGTAGCCCGGCACGGGGATCTGCACCGGCCGGTGCTCGATGTCGTCCAGGAGCTCCCGGGCGACCTCAAAAGCTGAGAGCGCTCAGCTCGGGGTACCACCGGGCCGCCCGGTCGGTCGCCCGGCGCCAGCGCTCCCGGTCGGCGGGACGGCCCGACGGGTCAACCACCGTCCGGGGGGACCAGGTGCGGGCCACGTCGTCGAGGTCGCTCCAGGTGCCGACGGCGAGGCCGGCGAGCAGGCCGGCACCCAGGGTCGTCGCCTCCAGATGCGGCGAGACCTCGATGGGCCGATCGCAGGCGTCGGCGAGGGCCTGAACGAACACCCGGTTGGCGCTCATGCCGCCGTCGACGCGCAGCGGGCCGATGTCGAGAGCGGCGTCCCGCTCGGCCGCTTCGAGGAGATCCGCCCCGGAGTGGGCGATCCCTTCGAGAACGGCCCGGACCACCTCGGGCCGGCCCGTCCCCCTGGTGAGACCGAAAAGGGCGCCCCGGGCGCCGAAGTCCCATTGCGGGGTGCCGTAGCCGAGCAGGGCCGGAACGGCGACCACTCCGCCGGTGTCGTCGCAGGCCGCCGCGACGGCCTCCGATTCGCTGGCATGGGCCAGGAGGCCAAGGTCCTCGACCAGCCAGTCGACCGCCGTCCCGGCGGCCAGCATGATGGCCTCCACGCCCCAGATCAGCCGGCCGTGGATCTGCCAGGCGATGATCGGGAAGCAGCCGCCGTCGCCGCGGGTGCCAAAGTCCGGTCGGGTGTCGCCCACGCAGACGTCGAGCATGGCCCCGGTCCCGAAGGTGGCTTTGGCCAGACCGGGGCGGGTGCAGCCCTGACCCATCATCGAGGCCTGCTGGTCGCCGACGAGGGCCGTCAGGGGCGGGCTGCCAGGCAGGGCGGTGGCGTCACCGAGCGACCCGAACGAGTCGACGACCGTCGGTAGGGCCTTGGGAGGAAGGCCCAGGCGGTCGATGGCCTCCTGCCGCCAACCCCGGCCGTCCTCGCGGTAGAGGCCGGTCACGCCGACGTTGCTGGCGTCGGTGATGTGCAGGGCGCCCTCGCTCAGCTGCCAGGCCAGCCAGGTGTCGACCGTCCCGAGCAGGGCGGTTTCCCGCGCCTCCGGCGGGGCCTGTTGGAGCAGCCAGGCAAACTTGGTCGCGGACTCGGCGGGCGAGAACCGCAGACCCTCGGCCTGCAGCTCCAGGCAGGTACCGACCGTGCGCAGGTCCTGCCACCCGAGGCCGGGTCCGAGCGGGGTGCCGGTGCGGGCATCCCAGGCGATGGCCGACGCCCGTTGGGCGGTGATGCCGAGCGCCTCGACCGCCCCGGCGTCGGCCAGGGCTTCGCAGGCGACCTCGATGGCGGCCGCGGCCATGGCCGCGGGGTCGAACTCGACCAGGCCCGGCATGGGCACCCGGGGCGGGAGGGGCCGGCGATGGACGTGCGTGATGGTGGCGTCCGGCTCGACAATCGCCGCCCGGACGCTGCTGGTGCCCACGTCGATCACCAAGATGCTGATGGCAGTCCCTCCCTACATGGGGTCGGCGGGTCGGCGGGTCGGCGGGTCGGCGGGTCGCGGGTCGGCGGGTGAGGATATCGCGGGCCGCCAGACCGGCGCCCACGCTGGGTGGCCCGGAGCGAGCCTCCCGCCACCCCGGCCGGGCTCACCGGCGGCCGCGCTGGGTGCCCGGGCCCGGGCGACCGGGCTGCGGACCCGGGAGCCCTCAGGGCCACGGGGTCGTGCCGAAAGGGGAGTCCAGACCCAGCTTGCCGGGGTTGAGGACACCGGCGGGATCGAGGGTCGACTTGATAGCAGAGAGCACATCGTAAGACGGGCCCATGGCGCCGGGCAGGTACCGGGCCCGGTTGAGGCCGATGCCGTGATGATGCGAAATCGCGCCGCCGGCCGCCAGCGTCGCGGCCATCACCACGTCCCATGCCCGCCGGTAGTACGCCTCGGCTGCCGCCCCGCCGGGGGCTGAGGGCTGTCCGGCGAAAGTGAAATAGAGGCAGCCGCCGTCGGCATAGGCGTGCGACTGATGGGCCGAGGCCGCCACGGTCTCCTCGATGGCGGTCAGCGCCTCCAGGGCGTCGCGGTAGATCACGGGGAGAGCCGTCCACGACGCCGCGATCTCGATGGTGTCAGCGACGATGCCGGCTCGAACCAGGGCCTCGAGTGGCGGCAGATCGTTGCGGTGGTCCAGCCAGCGCCCGACGACGGCATCGTCAAGGCGGGGGGCTGATTCGCACTCTTCGGCGACCACCTGCATCACCGCCCCGATGAGAACCGGGTCGCCCTCGTCGAACGCGATCAGCGCGGCGCCGACAACGTCGAAGGAGCGGTTCGACTCGACCAGGTCGTAAAGCCGCAGCACGGCCGGGGTGGCGCCGCGGCGCAGGATTCGCCGGCACGCCTCCAGGCCGGCACCGAAGTCGGGGAAGGCGTACGCGGCCCGACGCTCGGCGGGGGGGATCGGATGGGCGCGCAGTCGGGCCTCGGTGATGACCCCCAAAGTGCCCTCGCTGCCGACGAACAGCTGGGTGAGGTCCGGGCCCGTCGCGGCGCGTGGCGCCGGGGCGCCCGTACGGATCAGGCGGCCGTCGCTGAGGGCCACGTTGAGCCCGACCACCATGTCCTCGATCTTCCCGTAGCGGGTCGAGTACTGACCGGCACTCCGGCACGCCAGCCAGCCGCCGACGGTCGACAGGCCGATCGACTGAGGATGATGACCGAGGGTGAGGCCATGGTCGGCCCGCAGAGTCTCCTCCAGCACATGACCGAAGGTGCCGGCCCGGACATCGACCAGTCCCGATCGACGGTCGACGCCGACGATGCCGGAAAGCCCGGTCATGTCGAGGGCGACCCCGCCGAAGGCCGGAACGCTGGCCCCGCACACCCCGGAGCGGCCGCCTGCCGCCGTGACCGGAACACCGGAACGGGCACAGACCTCGAGGACCGCGGCCACCTCCGCCGGGGTGGCTGGTTGGGCTACCGCCGCCGGGCAGGCGGGCACGACTCCCTCGGTGGCCCACACTGCCGCCAGCGGCCACCAGTCCCGGCCGGCGTCGATGCGGGCCTGTTCGCCGACGTCGACCGTCGCGCAGATGCCCTGCAGGCGGGCGAGGAAGGTCTCGTCCACCCTGACCTCCCGTCGCAGGCGGGAGCGGTCGGTGGCCGACCCCGCGGCCACCGGGACAGGAACCGGCGGCGGCGACGCTGGCGGCGCGGTCACGAGATAGCGGGGCTCGCCGGGTGGACCGGGTGGACAACCCGGGACGGCCCGGCGCCGCCCCGCTCGGCCTGGATCAAGGCCCCGAACCGGGCGACCTGACGAGCCTGCTCCTCCTCCGTCCATCCCAGCTCGGAAGCCAAGAGGACGCCCACGTCAGGGACCGCCTGGGCCGTCGCCTCCCGATCGAGGATCAGGGCCCGGGTCCGCCGGGCCAGGACATCCGCCAGCGTGCCGGCCATCTCGTGGCGCACCGCCCAGACCGCCTCGGCCCGCAGGTACGGAAGTCCCGCGACCAGGGGCTCGGCGAGCGACGCGTCCTCTTCGCAGAGCGCCAGCACTTGCGGAGTTTCGGTGCCGAAACGGCTCTCCAGATGCGACCGGGTGGCCGGGCCGACAACGAGGGGGAACGCCGGGCGCGGGCGGGTGGCGGCGCTGGACCTGGCCGCGGGCTCGGCCGGCGGGGTGACGGCGACTGCGGGCCCCGGGCCGGCCCCGACCAGGCGAAGCCCCCTCGTCCGTGAGGAGGGGAGCTTCCTCTCGCGGAACCGGCCGGCGACCACGTCAACGGTGTCAGCCGCCATCCGCCGGTAGGTCGTCAGCTTGCCGCCGGTCACGGTGACCAGACCGTTGTCGGATTGCAGCACCGCGTGCCGTCGGGACAGATCCGCGGTACGGGCGCCGCGGTCGTCGCTGAGTAAGGGTCGCAGCCCGGCCCAGGCCCCCGTCACATCCGCCGGGGTGAGCCCGGCGGTGGTCCAGGCGTTGACGGCCCGGAGCAGATAGTCCACGTCCTCGGCGGTGCAGTCCGGGGCGTCGAGCGGCCCGTCGTAGTCGGTGTCCGTGGTCCCGATGTAGGTAAAGCGGCCGGTTCCCCGGCCGAGCCCGGCGGATTCGTCGGCGGCCCATGGCACCACGAACACGGCGCGCTGGTCCCCCGGCACAGGCAGGGCGGCCGCATAGTCGCAGGGGAGCCGGTCGGCCGGCACCATCACGTGGATGCCCTTGGCCGGGCGCAGGGCCACCGGGCTGCGGGTCGGTGTGGCCGCCAGGTTGGCGACCTGCTCCGACCAGACTCCGCCGGCGTTGACGACCACTTCGGCCCGGATGCCGGTGCCGTCGGCCAATCGAGCTCCGACCAGCCGACGGCCGTCGTCGAGGAGCTGTACGACGGGGGCGTAATTGGCGACGACGGCGCCATGAGCGGCGGCCGTTCGGGCCACCGCGAGGGTCAGGCGGGCATCGTCGGCCTGGGCGTCCCAGTAGAGGAAGGCCGCGGCCAGGCGGTCCGTGCGCAGGACCGGGAAATGTGAGAGAGCTTCGGCCTCGTCAATCCGCCGGTGGCGCTTGCCGATGCGGAGGCCCCCGGTGATGTCGTACAGCCAGAGCGCCACCGAGTAGGCCTTGGCCATGCCTTTGACCCCCATACCGGCCCGCCCGGACAAGGGGATCAGGAACGGTAGCGGATGCACCAGGTGGGAGGCGTTGGTCAGCAGTCGCTGGCGCTCGTGGAGCGCCTCGTAGACGAGCCGGTAGTCGTGTTGCTGGAGATACCGCAGGCCGCCGTGGACCAACTTTGACGACTTCGATGAGGTCCCCGACGCGAAGTCCCGGGCCTCAACGAGGGCCGTCCGTAACCCACGGGTGGCCGCGTCGAGCGCCACCCCGCATCCCGTGATGCCGCCCCCGATGATCAGCACGTCGAAGTCCTCCGCCGCCAGGCGGAGCATGGCCTCCTGCCGATCGAACGGGAGGGTGGTGAGCACGATCTCAGGCTATCGACGGCATGTGACATCGTCGGCTCGGGTGACACCAACATGTGACGGCTACCGGGGCGACCCCGCTCTTTCTCCAAGCCCGAAAGGAGTCCGTTGATGCCCGCCATCAGGGATACCAGGACCTACGACAACCTCAAGGAAGCGTTCGCCCGCGAGAGCCAGGCCAGCCACCGCTACCTCTACTTCGCCCAGAAGGCCGACATCGAGGGCTACCCCGACCTGGCCGCACTCTTCCGGTCGGTCGCCGACGGAGAGACAGGTCATGCCTTCGGTCACCTCGAATTTCTGGCCGAGGTGGGTGACCCCCTGACCGGCGCTGCCATCGGCGATACCGAGGACAACCTCCGGTCGGCCATCGAGGCGGAGACCTACGAGTTCGCGGACCTGTACCCCGCCTTCGCCCGCATCGCTCGAGAGGAGGGCCTCGACCACATCGGCGAGTGGTTTGAGACCCTGACCCGGGCCGAGAACAGCCACGCCGACCGCCTGACCGCCGGCCTGGCCGCGGTCACCTGACCGGCAGGGACCGGCGGGCTCCACGGTGTCATTGCCGCGGCCGGACCCGGGTGCAGGGATGGCCCGTTGAGGCGAATCGGATCCTGCGGCCGGCTCCTCAACGGGACGAGGGAGGGCGGCTTGTCCCCCTGCCGTCAGGCGCGGACTGCTCGTCGTACTTATGGGCTAGACAGGCCAGAGCACCCTCAGCCAGACTACGAAGAGCCGGGTGGCGGTCCATTGTCCCCGGCTCACGGGACGACAGATATCATGACAAACAACACGAAAATCCCCGTCTGGCGGCAGCGTGCGGCCTGCCGGGGCGTGGATCCAGACATCTTCTATCCGGTCTCGGACGAGGAAGCCGAGGATGCCAAGGCGATCTGCGCACAGTGTCCGGTGCAGCAGGCCTGCCTGGAGTGGGCATTGATCAACCGCGAGAGCGACGGCGTGTGGGGTGGGGCTACCGAGCGCGAACGGCGGAGGATCATCCGCCGGCGCCGTCGTTCGGCCTGACGGCCGAGAGGGTCGACCGGCCGGTTCCCGGGTGTCGCAAGTCGATTCCACCACGAAGCCGCCGCCGAGCCTCGACGAGATCGGGGGATGGCCGGTGGTGCTCGGTCATCTGGCCGGCGGGGTCGATCTCGGCCGCGTCGAGGCCGCGTCCGCACTGACAGACGTGCTGGAGGGAAACGCGTCGCCGGCCCAGATCGCGGCCTTCGTGTTCGGGCTGCGATGCAAGGGCGAGACGGTCGAAGAGATGACCGGGCTGGTGGCCGCCATGCTGGCGGCGTCGGAGCGGGTCGTCGTTCCTCCCGGGCTGGCGGACCGGCTGCTCGACACGTGCGGGACCGGCGGAGACCGGAGCGGCACCATCAACGTCTCCACGATTGCGGCCCTGGTGGTGGCTGGGGCCGGCGTGCCCGTCTGCAAGCACGGCGGTCGAGCGGCGTCCTCAAAGGCCGGTTCGGCCGACGTCCTCGAAGCCCTCGGCGTGGTGATCGATCTGGGGCCTTCCGGGGTCCTCCGGTGCATCGAGGAAGCCGGGATCGGCTTCTGCTTTGCGCCGCGCTACCACCCGGCTATGCGCCATGCCGTGCCGATCCGCCGCGAGTTGGGGGTGCCGACGGCGTTCAACTTCCTCGGTCCGCTGGCCAACCCGGCCCGGGTCCGCCGCCAGGTGGTGGGTGTCGGCGACCCGGCCATGGCAGCCAAGATGGCGAGGGTTCTGGCCGCCGGAGGGGCCGTCCATGTCCTGGTGGTCCACGGCGCGGACGGGCTCGATGAGCTGTCGACGACCGGTCCGTCGACCATGTACGAATGGCGGGCGGCGGATTTGACGGCTGGGCCGGATGGAAAGCATCCCCGGGCGGCCGCCGCGATTGACCCTGAGCACCTGGGCGTCGAGATTCGCACGGTCGATCCCGGCGAACTCGGCTTACCGCCCGCCCACCTCGTTGATCTGCTGGGCGGCGACGCCGCGACCAACGCCGACATGGCCCGCCGGGTTCTTGCCGGCGAACCCGGACCCCGGCGGGACGTGGTGTTGCTGAATGCCGGGGCCGGCCTGGTGGCGGCGGGTGTCAGCGCCGATCTGGCTGACGGTCTGGCCCGGGCGGCCGCGTCCGTCGATGAGGGGCGGGCCGAGGCGGCCCTGGACCGGTTGATCGAGGTCTCGACCGCGGAGGGTGCTCGAGCCCGGTAAAAGCCCGGCCGCCTCTGCAGGGCCGGCCCGTTGACGGCGTACCCGGGGGGACGCGGATCGGTCGGGCGGAGAGGAGGCCCCCGGTCGGGGGGAGAGGTCTCTGGGTCGGGGGCGCGCCGGGCGGAGGAGGGCGATTCGAGCGGCGGGGGCGCTCCGGGCGGCGGGGGCGCGCCGGGCGGGGGGCGCGCCGGGCGGGGGGCGCGCCGGGTGGGCTCGCCAGGGAGCCGCTACTCGGCGCCGAGATCCCAGATCGCTTCCAGGTCGTGGCGGCTATAGGACTGAAAGGCGATCAGCGTGCGGGTGTCGGTGACCCCGGGGAGCTGAGAGATGCCCCGGGTAACCACCGCCGCCAGCTGGTCGTGCTGGCGGACCCTCACCACCGCGACGATGTCGGCATGGCCGGCCACCGAGTAGACCTCAGCGACCCCGTCCACCTCGGCGAGCTCGACCGCCAGGTCGGCGACCCGTGCCGGCTCGGCGTCGATCAGGACGAATGCGTGCACCATGAATCGGAGGGTAACGGGTCGGGGTCACCCCGACGAGGCCCTCGCTCGGCACGGTGGCGGCCCCGAAGGCGGTCGATGGGCCAGGGCCTCGACCGCAGAAATCCTTCCAAGGACTGGCCGGGTCGCGAGGAGTAGAGGTGGCAGACGTCACTAACATCCGCACGTGGCCTTGGAGCCGCCGAGCTCAATGATTCGATCCGCGTTAGAGCTGGCCTGGGCGGTGGCCAAAACCGGCAGCCAGGCCCGGCCTTCTGTCGCGCCACCCGGCCGGCTTCGCCCCCTCATGCGCTTCGCCCGGTTACCCGACCGGGCCCTGGCGACCGTGCGACAGGTGGTCGAGGACGACCCCGAGTTCCGCGCTCGGGTCGCCGCGGCGGCCGAGAACGCCGGCCTGGAACGAGCCTCCTGGCTCTGGTTGGTCCGCCCGGACGGCTGGACCGAGGAGCTCGAATCCTTCACTGAGGCGGCAGATGTCGCCGCCCAGGAGGTCCAGGCGGAGCGAGAGGAACGCCACGCTCTCCGGCGGTTGGCGGCCGCCGAGTCCTCCGCCGCCCGGACGGAGGCCGAGCTGGCGCGCCTGCAGGAGGCTAATGTCGAGCTGCTGGCCGAGATCGCGGCTGAACGGCAGAGCCGCCGGCGCAGCGAAGTGGATAGGGAAGACATGGAGACGGCGCGCCGGACGGCGGAAGCCAAGCTGGCCAGCCTGACGGAAACCGTCGACCAGATGCGGGCCCGAATCTCTGCCCTCGCCGGGGCCGTGGACGAGGACGACCGCCGGCTCTCGGCGCTGCGTCACGAACGGGATGCCGCTCGAGGCGAGGCCGATCTGCTCCGCTCGCAGCGGGAGGAGGCGGAAGAGGACGCGGCCCGGGCGGCGGAGAGCCAGGAGCAGATGCGGGCCAGTATCGGAGGGGCGGTGGCTCGCGCCGCCTCCGGGGCGCGGGAGCTGGGCGAGGCCCTGGCCGAAGTGGCCCGGCTGTTGAGTCCGGATCCGGGGCAGTCCCTTGAGCCCCCCGACGATGAAGACAAGAACGCCAGCCCGCCGCTGATCCTGGCCCACAACGCGGCCCGGGAGACTCCCACCGGCCCCCGGACCCTTCGGCCTGCGGACCCGGCGCGGCGTCATCCGGTCTCTCTCCCACCGGCCGTGTTCGACGACTCGTTCGAGGCCGGCGAGTTCCTGGTCCGGGTGAGCGGGATGGAGCTGATCGTCGACGGCTACAACGTCACTATCTCGTCATGGCCGCACCTGGAGTTGCCGCAGCAGCGGCAACGCCTCGTGGACGCGCTGGCCGAACTGGCCATGCGGACAGGAATCTCCGTGGACGTGGTGTTCGACGGCCTCGATGCCGGTGGACGGATCAGGCCGCCTACCGCCGCCCGACACCAGGTCAGCGTCACCTTCTCACCTGAGGGGGTGGAGGCGGACGAGGTGATTGTTGACCTGGTCGATGAACTCGACATCTCCCAGCCCGTTCTCGTGGCGACGGACGACCGGCGGGTGCGGGACGAGGTCTCGGGGCGGGGCGCGAACGTAATCTCGGTGGTTCAGCTGCTGGCCGTTCTGGGGCGGTTGCCGGGCGGTGCCGCCGACCGAGGCAGCGCGGCCCGCTGACCGCAATCGACAACGCGGCCTGCTGACGGCAACAGAGCGTGCGCCGGTCCGCCGGCTGCCGTCGGCCGCGCCAGCGATGAGTGTCACAGGGTCCTGGTTTCATGCGCGGCATGACGAATCTCACCATCAGCTGCGATCAGTGCCGGATGCAGGGCACGCCGGCCTGCGACGACTGCGTTGTCAGCTTCATCTGTGAGCCCGACTCCGCGGCCGTCGTCGCCGACATCGCAGAGGTGCGTGCTCTGCGCCTTCTCAGTCGTAGCGGCCTTCTCCCACCTTTGCGCCATCAGCATCGCCCCGATCTCCGACTGGAATGCGGATGACCGTCGTAGGGTGGTCCGCTTGCAGACGGATGCGGCGTCGAGGTGGTCCTACAAAGGGCACGGTGTAGGGTCCGACGCTACGGCCCGACCGGCCTCTAGCGTGGAGGGCGTGGGGCAAGCCCGGACGCGTGTAGGGCGAGTCTCGAACACCCGTCATGGCACCGGTTCCGAAGCCTCCGGAGACTGCGGGTGACGACGGGGGAGCAGCTTGCGGCCGAAGTGCGTCGTCTCGGGCTCGCCGCCGGCCTCGACGCGGTGGCCATCTGCGATGCTCGCCCCTTCGACGACACCCGACAGCTTTTGTTCGATCGGGCCGCGCTCGGCTGGTCCGCGGGCATGCAGTTCACCTACCGCAACCCGGAGCGGTCGACTTCCCCCGATTCGACTCTCCCCGGGGCGGCCGCGATCGTCGTCGGCGCCCGCCGTTACGAGCGCGGCATCGGCCACGGTGAACACGGCCGAGAGCGTCTCGGGGCCGTCGCCACGGCAACTGCCGCCGATTCATCGCCCGCAGCGCCCATCGGTGGTCGCTTCTCGCCGCAGGGGCGGGTGGCGATGTACGCCTGGGTCGACCACTACCAACCATTACGCGTCGCCCTCGGACGCGTCGCGGAGCACCTGTCCGCGGCCGGCTGGCGAGCCCGGGTTGTCGCCGATGACAACGCCCTGGTGGATCGGGCCGCGGCGGTGCGGGCCGGCCTGGGCTGGTATGGCAAAAACACCAACGTGCTTCTGCCCGGCGCCGGATCCTGGTTCGTACTCGGCTCCGTTGTCACCGAGGCACCGCTGACCGCGGGGACCTTGCCGGCGGCGCCGGTGCCGGACGGCTGCGGATCCTGCCAGCGGTGCCTGAGCGCCTGCCCGACGGGTGCCCTCGTCGGGGCCGGGCAACTGGACGGGCGACGCTGTCTGGCCTGGTTATTGCAGGCAGGGGGCGTGTTCCCGCCCGAGTTTCGGGTCGCCCTCGGTGACCGTATCTATGGTTGCGACGACTGCCAGACCGTGTGCCCTATCAACCGGATGGCCACTCGTCAGCATCCGCCGGGTGATGTCGAAGCCACCGCTCAGCTTTACGTCGACATCCTGGAGCTACTCAGCCTGGGCGATGGTCCGCTCATGGACCTGGTCGGACGGTGGTACATCCCCGGACGGGAGGCCCGGTATGTCCGGCGAAATGCCCTGGTGGTGCTCGGCAACACCGCGGATCGGTCTGATCCCGCGGTCGAGGCGGTCCTCACCCGGGCGCTCGGCGATCCGGACCCGATTATCCGGGCTCATGCGGTCTGGGCCGTGGCTCGGCTCGGACGCCGTGACCTGCTGCGGAGCTTGAGCGCAGCGGACGATCCGCTGGTGGAGGCCGAGCTGAATCGGGTGGTGGTCCCGCGGCCGGTTCGGGCGGCTGCGGCCTCGCCGTCATGACCCGACATTTGCTGGTCACCAACGACTTTCCCCCGAAGATCGGCGGCATCCAGTCCTACCTGTGGGAGCTCTGGCGCCGGTTGCCCCCCGACGATGTGACCGTGCTCACCAGCCCCCATGGGGATGACGACCTCTTCGATCGCCGTCAGCATTTCCGGATCGAGCGGACGCGGGAACCGGTCCTTCTGCCGCATCCGGGCCTTGTTCGCCGGGTCCAGCGCCTCGCGGCGGAAGTCGGCGCGAAAGCGGTTGTCATCGACCCGGCTGTCCCTCTGGGTCTGATCGGCCCGAATCTGGACCTGCCTTACGCAGTGGTACTGCATGGGTCCGAGGTGACCGTCCCGGGCCGGTTGCCCGGCTCGCGCGCCCTGCTGGCACGCGTGCTCGAACGGGCCTCGCTGCTCATCGCCGCAGGTGGTTACCCGGAGGCGGAAGCCCGCCGGGTCACTGCCAACCTTCCCCCCGTGGCTCAGATCCCGCCCGGCGTCGACACGACACGGTTCGTCCCCCTGGCCCCGATCGAGCGGGCGAGCACGCGGGCCCGGTTGGGCCTGCCCGTGGGCGGGCCCCTGGTGCTCAGCGTGAGCCGGCTGGTACCGCGCAAGGGCATGGACACCCTCATCGAGGCGGCGGCCCGCCTGTCGCGGTCGGGTCGGCACCCCCAACTCACAGTGGCCATCGCCGGGGCCGGGCGTGATCGGGCCCGACTCGAACGGGCTATCCACAAGTCGGGCTCGCCCGTCCGGCTCCTGGGCCGGGTGCCCTCTCCCGATCTGCCGGGCCTGTACGCGTGCGCCGATGTGTTCGCCCTTTGCTGCCGGTCCCGCTGGGGCGGGCTGGAGCAGGAAGGATTCGGGATCGTGCTACTGGAAGCGGCCGCGGCCGGCATACCGTCCGTCGCCGGTGACACAGGCGGCGTGGCCGAGGCGGTCATTGACCACCAGACCGGCTTCGTGGTGCGGAATCCCACCGACGTCGTAGGGGTAGCGGACGCCCTCGACCAGCTCCTCTCGGATCCCGCCCTGGCCAGCCGGCAGGGTCAGGCGGCCCGCCAGCGGGCCGAATCGGAGTTCGCCTACGACGTCCTGGTCACGCGTCTCGGCGAGGCCATCGACGGTATGGGCGCGGGCGCTCGGCCTTGAATGCTTTCGGTTGGCCAGCCTGCCGACTACGGTCCTGACCCGGCATCCCCGTCGAGATAGGAGGTTCGGGGGACGTGGAGGAGCAGGTCGCCGAACGGATGATCATCCGTGGTACGCCGGAGCGTTGCTTCGACGTCCTGACCTCGTTCGAGCAGTATCCGGAATGGGCGGCCGACATCAAGTCCGTGTCGGTCGACAAACGTGACGAAGCGGGCCGGGCTCTGCAGGTCACCTTCCGGGCCGCGGCCTTCGGTCGCAGCACGTCCTACACCCTTCGCTATGACTATCACGGCGCGCCGGACCGACTCTCATGGGCGCAAGTCGCCGGCGATCTCACCCGCCGGCTGGACGGGTCCTACGAACTCGCGCCTTCGGGCGACGGGGCCACCGAGATCACCTATCGACTGGTGGTGGACCTGAAGGTGCCCTTGCCGGGATTCGTGAAACGCCGGGCAGAAGGCCGCATCATGGGGACGGCGCTCCGCGAGCTGAAGGTGCGCGTCGAGGGCTGACCCAGGTCGCCTGGCGCCCTCCGGGGTCGCGACCCCAGCCGCGGGCTGCGTTCGGAGGGTACGACCAGATTAGGGTGGCCCCATGTCCATCTACGACATCAGCATCGACACTCTCGACGGGTCCTCCCTGGATTTGAGCACGCTCGAGGGGCGCGAGGTCCTCGTCGTCAATGTGGCCTCCAAGTGCGGTCTCACCCCGCAATACACCGGCCTCGAGCAACTGCAGAAGCGCTTCGCCGAGAAGGGGTTCACCGTCCTCGGGGTGCCGTGCAACCAGTTCGGGGGCCAGGAGCCAGGCAGCGCCGAGGAGATCCAAACGTTTTGCTCGACCACCTACGGCGTGACCTTTCCGATCACCGAGAAGGTCGATGTCAACGGCGCCAAGCGACATCCGCTCTACAAGGTACTGACTGCCTTTCCGGACGCTGAGGGAGAGACCGGCGACATCCAGTGGAACTTCGAGAAGTTCCTGATCTCTCCCGGCGGTGATGTGGTCGCCAGGTTCCGGCCTCCGGTGGACCCCGGGTCCGATGCCGTCGTAGAGGCCATCGAAGCCCACCTTCCGTAGCGGGGGGCATCGACGTCCTGGGCTACCGGTCGCAGTCGACGCACGGGCTGGCTCCCCGGGGCAACATGTCGATGCCGCGGAGGCGAGACCTGACGATGGCAGGGACGGGCGCACCCGGCCGAGGGCTGGCCACTCCAGAGCCCGATGCCGCGGAGCCGAGACCTGAGGATGCCAGGAACCGGTGCACCGGAGCGAGGCCTGGAGACTCCAGAATCCGAACCCCCGGACCGAGGCCCTCACAATGGCAGGGGTCGATGCAACGGGTCGGGGCGGCAGGCCCAACCAGGCCGGGAGCCAATGCGCCTCACCCTGCCGCCAGCTCTGACCGAGGGGGTAGCCGACCATGCTGACGGCGCCCATCTTGATCTCCGATCCCGAGGACCGCCGGTTGGAGCTGTACCGCGGGCTCCCCGACTCGGCTCTCCGGGTGCGGGTTGAGGCGGAGCACGGGCTTTTCGTCGTCGAGGGAGCCCGATCGTTGCGGGCCCTGCTGGCATCGCCCTACCCCCTGCTGTCGGTCCTGCTGCGCCCAGAAAGGCTGGCCGGACTGGCCGACGTGGTGGCAGCCGCGTACGCGCTCGGGGCGCCGGTGTATGTCGCCGGTCGCCAGGTCTTCGATGGCATCGCCGGGTTTCCGGTGCACCGGGGGGTGCTGGCGCTAGCCGGGCGCCGGCCCACCGCGTGACCCGATGACTGTGCTCGCCCAGGTCGCCACGGCGGTGGTGGTGGAGGGGGTCAACGACCATGAGAACCTGGGCGCCATCTTTCGCAACGCCGCCGCCCTCGGTGCCGGTGCGGTGTTGCTCGATGCCACCTGCTGCGATCCCCTCTACCGACGGTCGGTCCGGGTCTCGATGGGGCAGGTGCTGCGCCTGCCGTTCAGCCGGTTGGCGCCCTGGCCGGAGGCACTCACCGATTTGCGCTCGGCCGGGTTCGCCGTGGTCGCGCTCGATCCCGGAGCCTCCGAGACTATCGACGCGGCGGTACGCGGGCCGGGCCGGCTGGACGGTTTGGGCCGGCAGCCGGGAGGTGATGGCCGGACCGGGCCGGAGCGGTTCGCAGAGGCCAGGGCGGTGTCGGAGTCCAACGAGTCCGGTGCGAGGACCCGGCTGGCAGTGCTCGTCGGGGCGGAAGGCAGCGGGCTGTCCGAGGGGGCCCGTCGTGCGGCCAGCCACCGGGTGCGCATCCCCATGACGCCGGGCGTGGACTCGCTCAACGTCGCCACGGCGTTGGCGATCGCCCTTCACCGCCTGATCCAGCCTGAGTGAGGGCCGCGCCTGGCCCGCGGGTTGGACCGGGCCGGACCGGCTGGACCCCGGCTCGGTGGCTCGCAGGCTCGTGGGCTCGGTGGCTCGCGGGCTCGCTCGATCAGGGGCCGGGCGTTGCGCCGGCGGCGGAATTTTGTGCGGTACTCCACCCCTGTCTACGCACTACCCCGTGCAATATTCGGATCAGATCGGGCGTGATGGACCTCCGTGCGGGCCGGGTTGGGCGGTCAGATCAGGGGTCGGACCGGATCGCCGGACCGGAGTCCGGGCGTCCGCGCCGCACCGCCGGACAGGACCGGGCGACGCGGAAGACGCGGAGGACGCCGGAAGACGCGGAGGGCTCCCGGCCTCCTGTGGCGGAACCCGTTTAGGGTGTGGACGTGAGCGACTTCAACTTCGTCGGCGCCGTAGGTGTCGTCAGCGGCGGCGCCAGCGGCATCGGCCGGGCCATGGCGACCCGACTCGCAGCCGAAGGGTCGCGGGTCGCCATCGTCGACGTGCAGCCCGGCGCAGCGGAGACGGCCGCAGCCGAGATCCCGGCCGCCCTCGGGCTGACCGTGGACGTCGGCGATCCGGCGGCCGTGCAGGCCATGGTCGCCCGGGTGGAGGCCGAGCTCGGCCCCGTGGGCATTTATTGCTCCAATGCCGGCGTCCTCGGGGGTGACGGGCTCGGCGGCGACGAGGCCTGGGAACAGACCTGGCGAGTGCACGGCCTGGCCCACGTCTACGCCGCCCGGGAGGTCATGCCCGGGATGCAAGCCCGCGGATCGGGTGTCATGGTCGTCACTGCGTCGGCCGCCGGTTTGCTGATGCTGATGCAATCAGCGCCGTACACCGTCACCAAGCACGCTTCGGTGGCCATCGCCGAGTGGCTGAGTGTCAACTACGGCGGAGCCGGTGTTCAGGTGCACTGCATCTGCCCACAAGGGGTACGGACGCCCATGGTGGGCGATGCACCGAGCGGGTCGGAGCTGGCGTCGAGCGGGTCGATGATCGAACCGTCAGAAGTGGCCGACGCCATGGTCGAAGCGGTGAGGGCCAACCGCTTTCTGGTCCTGCCGCACCCAGAGGTCCAGGAGTTCGAGCGGCGCAAAGTTGACGACCGGGATCGCTGGCTGGCAGGCATGCGCCGTCTCCGGGACCGGATATCAGGATCGGTCGGGTAGGTGCCGCCGGGGCAACCGTCACCGGCGCCGGGGGCCGCCCCAGCCTCTGGTCGTCCCGACCCGCCGGCGGTGCCGGTGGTAGGGGTTGATATCGGCGGGACCAAACTCCTCGCCGTCCGGCTGGACCCCGACGGCACGGTGGTTCCCGACATCGCGATAGCCGTTCCGCAGCGGGGGCCGGCCGTCGTCGAGGAGGTGGCGGCGGCCGCTCACCGGCTGGCGGGGCCGGGCGGTCCGGGTGCCATCGGTGTCGGGGTTCCCGGCCTGGTGGACGGTACCGGGACGGTGCGCTTTGCCCCCAATCTGCAGGGACTGGTGAGCACCCCCGTCACGGAGGCGCTCGGCGATGCCTTGCCCGGCTGGAGGGTCTGGGTCGGCAACGATGCCACCGCGGCGGGCTGGGGCGAGCATGTTCGGGGTGCAGCCCGACACGCCGACGATGTCCTCGTGATCACCCTTGGTACCGGCATCGGGGGCGCCATCATCTCAGGTGGGCGCCTGGTCGAAGGCTGCAACCGATATGCGGGCGAGTTCGGCCACATGGTCGTGGACCCGCACGGACCGAGGTGTCCGTGCGGCAAGCAAGGGTGCTGGGAGCGCTTCGCTTCGGGCAGCGGCCTGGGCGCGTTGGGCCGGGAGACGGCGGTTGCGGGGCAGGCCCCTCGCCTGGTGGCACTGGCCGGCGGCGACGCCGAAGCGGTGCGCGGCGAGCACGTCACCGCTGCGGCGGCCGAAGGTGACGGCCCGGCCCTGGAGATCATGAACCGTTTCGGATGGTGGGTCGCGCTCGGTCTCGCCAACCTCGCCAACGCCCTCGATCCCAGGCTGATTGTCCTCGGAGGGGGCCTGATCTCGGCCGGTGATGTCCTCATCGAGCCCACCCGGCGGGCGTTCGCGGCCCTGGTCGAGGCGCCATTTGCCCGCAATGGAGTGGAGATCGAGCCAGCTCTGCTCGGTTCTGAAGCGGGCGCCATCGGGGCGGGCCTCCTCGCCGCCGCCGTCGACCCGGCCCCCGGCCAGCGGTAATGCGAAGGGCGGCCCAACGGGGTCCGGTAACCTCGCTCCGTGGAGTTTCGCCGGATCAACGGACTGCCGCCCTACGTGTTCGCCATCATCAATGAGCTGCGCGACGAGGCTCGGCGCGCCGGTCGGGACGTGATCGACATGGGATTCGGCAACCCCGACATTCCGAGTCCCGACATCGCCGTGGAGAAGCTGGCGGAGGCGGCCCGCAACCCCCGCAACCATCGGTACTCGTCCTCACGCGGTATCCCGAAGTTGCGGCTGGCGATCAGCAACCTGTACCTGCGCCGCTTCGGCGTGGAGATTGACCCGGATACCGAGGTGGTAACCACCATCGGCGCCAAAGAGGGGTTGTCCCATCTCATGTGGGCCCTGGTAGGGCCCGGCGACACCGCCCTGGTTCCGACCCCGAGCTACCCGATCCACATCTACGCCCCCCTCTTCGCCGGCGCCGACGTCCAGCAGGTGCGACTCGGGCCCGATCAGGACTTCTTCGCCAATCTGGTCGACAGCTGGGAGTCCACCTGGCCCCGACCCCGGGTCATCGTCTTCTCGTTCCCTCACAACCCGACGACCGAGTGCGTGGATCTGGCCTGGATGGCTCGAATCGTCGACTTCGCCCGGGAGCATGATGTCGTGCTCGTTCACGACTTCGCCTACTCCGACACGGCGTTCGACGGCTTCCAGCCGCCATCCCTGCTCCAGGTCCCCGGAGCCAAAGAGGTGGCCGTCGAGCTGTACACGCTGACGAAGAGCTTCTCGATGGCGGGCTGGCGGGTGGCCTTCGTCGTCGGTAACCCGCAGATGGTCGCCGCCCTCACCAAGCTCAAGAGCTATCTGGATTACGGGACCTTCCAGCCCATCCAGATTGCGTCGATCGTCACCCTCAACGAAGCCCCGGACTACCCAAAGGTGGTCAACGAGATCTACCAGTCGCGGCGCAACGCGCTCTGTGACGGGCTGCGGCGCATCGGATGGGACGTCGAACCGCCCAGAGGCACCATGTTCGTCTGGGCGCCCATCCCGGAGCCCTACCGGGAGATGGGTTCCCTGGAGTTTTCCAAGTACATGGTCACCGAGGCCGAAGTGGCGACCTCCCCTGGTGTCGGGTTCGGCAAGGGCGGGGAGGGGTTCGTCCGGTTCGCACTGATCGAAAACGAGCAGCGCATCCAGCAGAGCGTCCGCAACCTCCGGCGGGTCTTGACCAAGCTCGGCTGACGGCCACCCGCCGGGTACCCGGCGACAGCCGGGGAGCAGGCTGACATTCGAGCGCCTAGCGTCTGGGACCGTGGCCTACTGGGTGCTCAAGACGATCCTGACCCCGGTCTTGCGGGTGATCTGCCGCGTCCGGTGCGAGGGGACGAGCCACGTCCCGCGAAAAGGACCGGTGATCCTGGCCTCCAATCACCAGTCGTTCATTGACAGCGTGTTCCTGCCTCTGGTGGTGCGCCGCCGGGTCACCTTCGTGGCCAAGGCCGAATATTTCGAGAGCCGCAAGACGGCCTGGTTTTTCCGGGCGGTGGGAATGATTCCCCTCAAAAGGGAGGGCGGTGCGGCATCCAACCGGGCCCTCGCCGCGGCCGCCGGGGTGCTCCAGTCGGGCGGGGTCCTCGGGATCTACCCCGAGGGGACCCGCTCGCCTGACGGCCGCCTGTACCGAGGTCACACCGGTGCGGCCCGTCTGTGCAAAGAGTGCGGGGCGCCCGTCGTTCCGGTCGCCCAGCTCGGCACCGCTCAGGTGCAGCCCATCGGAGCCATGTGGCCGAAGCTGTTCCGCCGGGTAGAAATCCGGATGGGCTCACCGCTGCGCTTCGACGGGTCCGGGGACGGGTCCACCGACCTGCGGCAGTTCACCGATCAACTGATGGCCGCCATCGCCGCCCTGTCCGGTCAGGAGCAGGTGGATCGATACGCCACCCGGGACGGGGGCCGGCTGTCTGCTCCTGGATCCGAAGCAGAGCCGTACCGACCCAGGGGAGCGGGCGCTCGGGCCGCGCCGGTCTGAGGGCCCGGCCCGCGACGGGTGGAACCTGATCGGCGTCATCGCCGAAGCGCAGTCCGAAGCGGGCAGAACCCCGGTCGATGTCGCCGTAACGACCCTGTTTCGAGCCGGTAACAACCGGTTCACACGAGAGCGCTACTTTTGCGCCGTGCCGTCGTTCATCCTCCGGGTGTGGGTACCCGACCGACCGGGCGCCCTCGGCGCGGTCGCCAGCCGGATCGGGGCCGTACGGGGCGACCTGGTGGGCATCGACATTCTCGAGCGGGGCGGCGGCCGGGCCATCGACGAGCTCGTCGTCGACCTGCCGCACGACAACCTCGTGGACCTGTTGGTGTCGGAGGTTTCACAGGTGGACGGCGTGGATGTGGAGGACGTACGGCCTGCTCCGCTCGGCCCCCTTGACCCTCGCCTCGACGCCCTGGAGACGGCCGCCTCGCTCGTCGCCCACGCCGAGGTTGGCTCTCTGCTCGAAGCCCTGGCCCGGCGGAGTCTGTCGGACTTTCAGTCGGATTGGGTGGCTATCGTCGATCTCGAGTCGGCCAATCCGGTGGTGACGGTCGGTGCCGCCCCACCCTCGTCCTGGGTCGGCGCCTTCGTGACGGGCAGCCGGGCCTCGCTGGACTCCGCACCGGAAGGCGGGCCCGACGACGTGGCCTGGGCAGACGTGGACGCCGCCCGGCTCGTCGTCGTTCTCGGCCGCAAGGGACGCCAGTTCCGGGCCAGGGAGAGACGTCAGCTGACCGCGCTGGCACGCATCGTCGACTACCGGTGGATCGAGTTGCATACCCGGGCGGGGCGTCTGGCCCATCCGAGCGCCATGCCCATGTTGAGGCCTGAATGCGGTCCCCTCGCGGGTGGCGAAACGTCTCGCTCCGGATCGTCGGAGGGGTTGCCCATTCTCGGATAAAGACCGGCCATGCGGTGCCTGAGCGCCGCGCTCCTCACGGCGCCGGTTGGCCCCTCGACGTCACGTCCCTCTTCGCCCGCTCGCAGGAGCCGGCCGGCTCAACGCGACTGGCGCCGAAACGAATAAGAACGACTGAAACCGCCACCACGCAGAGCGCAGCCTCAGGCCGGACGAGGACTGCCGACATGGCTTCACTGTCGCGAACTGTGCCCACTTGAAGCGTGGGGCGCGCCAGTAAAGGACGGCGGACCGCCCTCCGACCGCTCTCCGTGAGAAACCATGATGGGGAGTCGTTCGGTCCCGGCCGCTCCGCCCCGACTCACGCTTCCTGGCCGCGGGGGCGCAACCCGGCGGCTCGGTAGATTGCGTCGATGACCCGCATATTGGCGACCGAATCGGCGGGTGGGGTAAGCGTCGGCGTCCCGTCCATGATGGCGGCGCGAAACGCCTCCAGCTGGTAGTCGTAGGTGGCCCGGCGAGGGAAGTGCTCCACCCGCCGGTAGCCATCGATGACGACCGTCATCCGGTGCCACCTCTGGGGCGAAAGCGGGTTACCCAGCACGAGTCTTCCGGCATCACCCCACACCCGGGCCGACATCCGGAGCAGCGACGACGACCACAGGGAGGCGGTGATGTGACCGACGTGGCCGGCCGGATAGCGCAGGTCGGCGGTCATGGCCCGGTCGATCTGCCCATTCTGATCATCTCGAGGGTGCAGCTTGGCCCGAGCCCAGGTGACGGTCGGCTCTTCGCCGCCGAGCACCCGCGCCAGGTGGATCGGGTAGCAGCCGACGTCCATGGTCGCCCCGCCGGCGAGGTCCAGCCGGTAGCGAATGTCGGAGAAGCGGGGGAGCGGGAAGCAGAAGGCGGCGTCGATCCGCCGCACGGTGCCAAGCTCGCCGCTGCGGACGATCGCCGCGGCCCGACGCGCCAGTGGGTGATAGCGATAGTGGAAGGCTTCCATGACGACCAGGTCGGTGCGCTCGGCGGCCGCGGCCACCCGCTCGGCTTCGGCCGCGTTGGCGGTGAAGGGCTTCTCGCAGAGGACGTGCTTGCCGGCCTGGAGCGCCTTCAACGTCCACTCCGCGTGCAGCCCGTTCGGCAGAGGGTTGTAGATCGCATCGATGTCCGCGGCGTCGAGTAGCGCCTGGTAGGACGGTGCTACCCCGGGGATGTGATGGTCGCGTGCGAAGCGAGCGGCCCGGTCGGGATCGCGTGCCGCGACCGCTGCGACCGTCACGCCGGGCTGGCGGCGGGCGGGACCGATGAGCGCCCCCGGGGCGATCCGGGCCGCGCCCAGAATCCCGATGCGGAGGTCGCTCCCCGTCAGGACCGGCTCCAGTCGGTGGCGCGCTGGACGGCCCCCAGCCAGCCCTGGTAGGAAGCCTCGGCGCGGGACCGGTCCCCGGCGGGCTCGATGGAGGCGTCGGACTGCCAGCAGGCGGCCAGTTCGTCGAGGGAATCCCAGACGCCTTCGCCCAGCCCGGCCAGCCAGGCCGCACCGAGGGCGGTGGTCTCTCGGACCGCGGCCCGCACCACCCGGACGCCGAGAACATCGGCTTGCAGCCGGAGCAGCAGGTCCATCGCCGCGGCGCCGCCGTCCACCCGCAACTCCGTGATGGAATGCTCGCAGCCGGACTGCATGGCATCCACGACGTCCCGGGTCTGGAAGGTCATGGCTTCCACCGCCGCCCGGGCCAGTTGCGCCCGCCCGACGCCCCGGGTCACCCCGACGAAAGCGCCACGGGCGTGAGGGTCCCACCACGGGCTACCGAGACCGGTCAGGGCCGGGACCAGGTAGGCGCCGCCGGTGTCGGGAGCCGATGCCGCCAGCGGTCCGATCTCGGCGGCCGAGCCGATCAGGCCGAGTCCGTCCCGGAGCCACTGGACCGCTGCTCCCGTGATGAAGATGGATCCCTCGAGGGCGTAGGCCACCAGGCCCGGGCGGGCCAGCGACCAGGCCACGGTAGTGAGCAGCCCGGGCACCGGTGGCGGAGGGCGATCGCCCACGTTCATCAGCACAAAACTGCCGGTCCCGTAGGTGTTTTTGGTCATCCCCGGGTCGAAGCAGGCCTGGCCAAAGAGGGCCGCCTGTTGATCGCCGGCCGTTCCGCTGATCGGCACGCCGGCCGGCAGCCCGGGGACAACCCCGGTCGCGGTGGTCCCCAGCCGGCCACTGGAGGGGCCCACCTCCGGCAGGACCGACAGCGGCACGCCGAACAGGTCCGCCAGGTGCGGGTCCCAGGCCAGGCGGGTGATGTCGAACAGGAGGGTTCGGGCCGCGTTGGTCGGATCGGTGGCGTGCAGGCCACCCCCGGTGAGACGCCAGCGCAGCCAGCTGTCGATGGTGCCGAAGGCCAGATCCGGCCCGGCGTCAACGCCGCCTTCGGTCAGCAGCCAGGCCAGCTTGCTGGCCGAGAAATACGGATCGAGGACCAGCCCGGTGCGGGCTCGCACCAGCCCCAGATGGCCGGCCGCTTCGAGCGATTCGCACAGCGGAGCACCCCGACGGTCCTGCCAGACGATGGCGCGGTAGCGGGGTTCGCCGCTGCGGCGATCCCAGACGACGACCGTTTCCCGCTGGTTGGTGATGCCGATCGCCGCCACGGGCTGGTCGAGCGTTTCCAGAAGCTCGGCCATGGTGGCCACCACCGCCGCCCAGATCTCTTCCGGGTCGTGCTCCACCCAACCGGGCCGGGGAAAGTACTGGGTGAACTCCCGGTAGCGGGCCGCCACCGGAAGGCCGTCCTGACCCACCGCCATGGCCCGGACTCCGGTCGTCCCGGCGTCGATGGCGAGGACCACGGCCACGAGAAGCAGACCCTAGTTGGCCCTTCGACGCCGGTGAGGATCTCCGATGGGAGTATCCCCGGCGCGGCCCCCCGTCGAAGGGGCGGGGACAAGGGGGCCGGCGCCAGGGTTCTGACCGCCGAGGGGGCAGCTTCGGCGGCTCCAATTGACTCTACCCCTGAGGAGCACGGGCATAACCCCAAAATTGAAATTTTTTGGGCAGCCGAGGTCGGCAAAACCGGCCCGTTGTGGAAAAGTCGGTGACTTTCCGCAGGTAATGCACAGGAACATCTGGTGGCGTCAGCCCGGCCATGCTTGTCGCCGGTCCCACTCGCGGCGGCGAACGGATCGTGACTCCCGGGCCAAGGCTATCCGCAACCAGAATGCAAACCTTCGCGAGCAGTCCTTGACCAGCACTTTTTCCCGAGCCAGACGGTTGACACCGGTGGAACTACGGTGATGTAATTTGGTCCTCATCTTGTGGTTCTGGGCCCTCAACCTGGCCGTCGACCACAACCCGTAGTGGTACCAAGACTTCAGGAGGTAATCGGGATGGCTATGGCCCCCGAGCGGACCGGCATCGGCATCCGACGGCAGTTCACCGTACCGGGACAGGATCCCTACGACACGGTGGAGTGGGAACGGCGCGACGCCCGGATCGTCAACTACACCAGCGGGGCGGTGGTCTTCGAGCAGGTAGGCGTCGAGGTGCCGGCCGGATGGAGCCTCAACGCCACCAACATCCTGGCTCAGAAGTACTTCCGCGGCACCCTTGGCGCCCGGGAGCGCGAGTGGTCGCTCAAGCAGGTGGCCGACCGGGTGGTGGACACCATCACCGGCTGGGGGCAAAAGGACGGGTACTTCGTCGACGACGTCGAGGCCGAGACCTTCCGAGCGGAGCTCAAGTATCTGATCATCCATCAGAAGGCGGCGTTCAACTCGCCGGTGTGGTTCAACATCGGGGTCGCCGGGGTGCCGCAGCAAGCCTCGGCCTGCTTCATACTCGCCGTCGACGATTCGATGGACTCCATCCTCAACTGGTACACGGAGGAAGGCACCATCTTCAAAGGCGGATCGGGTGCGGGGGTCAATCTGTCCCGAATCCGGTCTTCCAAGGAAGGCCTGCGAGGTGGGGGGACCGCATCAGGCCCGGTCAGCTTCATGCGCGGCGCCGACGCGTCGGCGGGGACCATCAAATCCGGGGGCAAGACCCGGCGGGCCGCCAAGATGGTCATCCTCAACGGCGACCATCCGGACATCGAGGACTTCATCTGGTGCAAAGCCATCGAGGAGCGCAAGGCCCGGGCGCTCCGCGACGCCGGCTTCGATATGGATCTCGATGGCAAGGACAGCCACTCGATTCAGTACCAGAACGCCAACAACTCGGTTCGGCTCACCGACGACTTCATGCGGGCGGTGCTGGCCGACGCGGCCTGGGAGCTCCGGGCCGTCACCACCGGCGACGTGGTGCAGACCATGCCGGCCCGGGCCCTGTTCCACCAGATTGCCAAGGCGGCCTGGGAGTGCGCCGACCCCGGGCTGCAGTTCGACACCACGATCAACAAGTGGCACACCGCGCCAAATACCGGCCGCATCAATGGCAGCAATCCCTGCAGCGAATACCTTCACATCGATAACTCGGCCTGCAATCTGGCCAGTCTCAACCTTTTGACCTATCTCGACGAGAATGGCCGGTTTGACGTCGCCGGGTTTCGGGCTGCGACGGAGATGGTCTTCACCGCCCAGGAGATCCTCGTCGGCAATGCGGACTACCCGACGGAGAAGATCGCCGAGAACTCCCGCCGCTTTCGTCAGCTCGGTATCGGCTACGCCAATCTCGGTGCCCTGTTGATGGCCGAGGGCCTGCCGTACGACTCAGACGGAGGCCGGGCCTGGGCGGCCGCCATCACCGCCCTCCTGACCGGTTACTCCTACGCCACCTCGGCCCGACTGGCCGCCCGTATGGGCCCATTCGCCGGCTATCAGGAAAACCGGGAGCCCACGCTCAACGTGCTGCGCATGCACCGCGATGCGGCCGCCCTCATCGACGAGGAGCTGGTGCCAACAGAGGTGCTATCGGCCGCCCAGGAGGCATGGGATATGGCGGTCGAGTACGGCGAGCAGTACGGGGTGCGCAATGCCCAGGCCAGCGTGCTGGCGCCAACCGGGACCATCGGTCTGCTCATGGATTGCGACACGACCGGTATCGAGCCGGACCTCGGTCTGGTGAAAATGAAGAAGCTGGTCGGCGGCGGGATGATGGCGATCGTTAATCGCACCGTGCCCCGGGCCCTGACCCGGCTGGGCTACCGGCCTGACCAGATTGCTGCCATCCTCGCCTATATCGATGAACACAAGACGATCGTCGGTGCCCCGGATCTGGCGGCCCCACACCTGCCCGTCTTTGCCTGCTCGATGGGCGATAACCCCATTCACTATCAGGGTCACGTTCGCATGGTGGCCGCCGTCCAACCTTTTGTCTCTGGTGCCATTTCCAAGACGGTCAATATGCCCGAGGACGTCACCGTCGACGACGTAGAGCAACTTCACATCGACGCCTGGAAGCTGGGGTTGAAGGCCGTCGCCATCTACCGTGACAACTGCAAGGTGGCCCAACCGCTGGCCAGTGCCCGCAAGACCGCAGCCGACCCGAACGTCTCGGCGGCCGAGGCCCACGACGCCGAGCTGGCCGTAAAGGTGGCCGAGTTGGAGCGGGCCCTGCAGCGCCAGACCGTGGTGGTCAAACAGCCCATCCGTGAGCGCCTGCCGCGCAAACGGGCATCGATGACCTTCGCCTTTCGGGTCGCGGACTGCGAGGGGTACGTGACCGTCGGCGAGTACGAGGACGGCCGACCGGGTGAGGTGTTCATGAAGGTGTCGAAGCAGGGCTCCACCCTGGCCGGCATCATGGACGCGTTCGCGATTGCCGTGAGCCTGGGCCTCCAGCACGGTGTGCCATTGGCCACCTACGTCAAGAAGTACACCAACATGCGGTTCGAGCCGGCGGGCATGACCGACGATCCCGACCTGCGGATCGCGCAGTCCCTGGTCGACTACATCTTCCGCCGGCTGGCCGTCGACTACCTGTCCCTCGAGGAGCGATCCGAGCTCGGCGTGCTGACCACGACGGAGCGCACTCAGCCCACGCTGCCGGGCGTCGAGGAGGCGGTCACGCCCAGCTGGCCGGTGGTGGAGGTCGATCGGATGCGCGAAGACCCCGTGCCGGCGGCCGCCAATGCCGACCGGACGGCATCGGTCGACGTCACCCTGCCGATGACCGCGGAGTCGGACGCCCCGTACTGCTTCCAGTGCGGCGTCCAGATGATCCGTTCGGGCACCTGCCACGCCTGCCCCTCTTGCGGCACGACCAGCGGGTGTTCCTAGCGGGCCGGCCACAGACCCGACGCCGGAAGCTCGCCGGCCCACTAGAGGCGCCCAGATCCGTACTCTTTGGTTATGCCCATCACCCGGATGAACCACGCAGTGCTGTACGTGCGCGACGTGGCGCGCACGGTCGAGTTCTATCGGGACCTCCTCGACTTCAGGGTCAAGATGGAGATACCCGGACAGGCGGCCTTCCTCCAGGCCCCCGCCAGTCAAAACGACCACGACCTCGGCGTGTTTCAGATTGGATCCCAGGCCGGCCCGTCCGGTGCCGGGCGCTCCACCGTCGGCCTCTATCACCTGGCCTGGGAGGTGGACACCCTCGACGAGCTCGACCGGCTCGCCGCCAAGCTGCGCCAAGCCGGAGCCCTGGTCGGGGCTTCGGACCACGGAACCACCAAGGCCCTCTACGCCCACGATCCCGACGGGTTGGAGTTCGAAGTGTGCTGGCTGGTGCCGGCCGACCGGCTGCCCGCGGAGGTGACGCCCATGACTGCGCCGCTCGACCTGGCCGCGGAGAAGGCCCGGTACGGGGGATCCACGCGGGGCGGGGTGGGGGTGTCGTTCCCCGCGCTGGTCTAGGGACTTGGCGCCGTACCCTGTCTCTATGTCATCTGAGATCACCAAATCAGACGAGGAGTGGCGGGCTCAGCTGAGTCCGGATCAGTACCAGGTTCTGCGTCGGGCGGGCACCGAACGCCCGTGGTCGGGAAAGTACGTTCACAACCACGACGACGGCACCTACCGGTGCGCCGGCTGCGGTGCCGTCCTCTTTGACGCCGAGACCAAGTTCGAGTCCGGCAGCGGTTGGCCGAGCTTCTACCAGCCGGCGGTCGAGGAAGCGGTCGAGCTGATCGAGGATCGCGCCCATGGCATGGTCCGCACCGAAGTCCGCTGCCGCCAGTGCGGCGGCCACCTTGGCCACGTGTTCCCGGACGGCCCCCGCCCGACCGGACAGCGCTATTGCATGAACTCGCTGGCGCTCGAGTTCGAGCCCCGGGACTGACCCGGTAGGGCTCAGTCCTCTTCGGCCAGCCGCCGGGCGGCGGCGTTCCTGGCTGCCCACATGGCGCGGCGGCGCTTCCAGAATGGGGTCTTCCAGACCTTGAACCCGGGTCGCCGACCGGGCTTGGGGTCGCGCCGCGGCTTCGATGACGACTTGCGTCCCACGTCATGCCGGGGCTGGGGGCAGAGCAGATCTGCATCCTCCAGCCCATCATCATCTCCGGTCAGGGCGTGCAACGTCGCCCTGGCGGTGTGACGCGCCTGTCGCGTGGTGCGGCGCCGGTGGTCGGGCTCGAGTTCGGCGACGGGCTCCGTCGTCTTGAGCGCCGGTCCACTTGCCTGCGGTTCGCTCACGAGAACCTCCCTGCCCGGGCCGGCCGTGGATGGTGCGCCGGCCCGTCGGAATCATGGTGCCATGCCTGTCCGGTGGGCGCCAGGGCCCTTGGACACTTTCAGGAGGTGTTCAGCCCCCTTTCAGATACCTCCGGTCACCGGTACCTCAGGTCAGTGGCCGGAAGATCGTGTCCCGGTAATACCGGAGCTCCCCGATGCTCTCGAGAATGTCGCCGAGGGCCCGGTGGGTGCCGGCCTTCTTCGGTCCATGGTCGAAGGCCTCGGGATACCAGCGCCGGGCCAGCTCTTTGACCGTCGATACGTCGATCGACCGGTAGTGCAGGTAGTTATCGATCTCCGGGAGCCACGCGGCCAGGAAGCGGCGGTCGGTGCCGATGGAGTTCCCGCAGAGCGGCACGGTACCGGGCAGGGGAATGTGCTGGCGGAGGAAGGCCAGGGTGGTCGCTCCGGCCTGCTGCAGGCTGACGGTGGACCCGTGCACGGCATCGAGCAGGCCACTACGGGTGTGCATGGCCCGAACGACTTCGTCCATCCCGCCGAGTTCGGCCTCCGACGCGGCGACGACAATGTCGGGGCCTTCGGCGACGATCTCCAGATCGTCGTCGGTGATGAGCGTGGCGATCTCCACGATGATGTGGCGCCCGGGATCCAGTCCGGTCATCTCGAGATCCATCCAGGCCAGCACCAACGGCGAAGTTAGCGGACCGCTACCGCACCAATGCGGGCGAGCCGGGGTCGGTACCTTGGGGGGGTGCTCGAGATCCCTACGGTGTTCGTCGATGACGACCTGCGCCCACCGCAGTACGCGCGAGCCGGGGATGCCGGCGCGGACCTGGTGGCGCGCACCGGCGCGGTGGTTCCGGCGGGAGGCGGCCGGGCCCTGGTCCCGACGGGGGTGCGGATGGCGATTCCCGAGGGCTACGCCGGATTCGTCCAGCCCCGGAGCGGGCTGGCCTGGCGCCACGGGATCACGGTGGCGAACAGCCCGGGTCTCATCGATGCCGGCTACCGGGACGAGATATCGGTGATCGTCATCAACACCGATCCGTCCAGCGATTTCGAGATTCGGCGCGGCGACCGCATCGCCCAGCTGGTGGTGCAACGGGTGGAACAGGTGTCGTTCCAGCGGGTGGGGGACCTGCCGGTGTCGGATCGCAGTCATGGCGGCTTCGGCCACACCGGACGGTAGACACGGTGCCAGAGCTACCGGAGGTCGAGGCCCTCACCCGCTTTCTCGACGAGAAGTGCACCGGCCAAACAGTTGAGCGGATCGAGGTGGCGGCTCTGTCCGCCCTGAAGACCTACACCCCGCCTATCGACTCGATACGCGGCGAGAAGGTTGCCGGGGTGGCGCGTCGGGGGAAGTACATCGGCTTGCACGCCGGGACGCGGTGGCTGGTCATGCATCTGGCCCGGGGCGGCTGGATCCAATGGCGCGATGCCACGCCCTCGGCTCGGGCCCGCCCCGGCAAAGGTCCGCTGGCGCTGCGAGTTGGTCTGTCGGGCGGAGGTGGTTTCGACGTCACCGAGCAGGGGACGGAGAAGCGGCTGGCACTGTGGGTCGTTTCTGAGATGACCGACATCGAGGGGGTGGCCCGGCTCGGGCCCGATCCACTCGCCCCTGGCTTCGGCGAGGCGGACCTTCGAGCCCTCCTGGAGGGTCGGGCGGGCAACATCAAGACCGTGCTCACCGATCAATCCGTCCTCGCGGGAGTCGGGAACGCTTACTCCGACGAAGCATTGCATCGTGCCAAGCTGTCCCCGTTCAAGGCGGCGGGCAAGCTCGACGCGGCCGAGATGACCGCCTTGTACACGGCTCTGGTCGGCGTGCTCGGCGACGCGGTCGTACGGTCACTGGGCCTGCCGGCCAAAGGCCTGAAAGCGGAGAAACGCAGCGGCCTCTCCGTACACGGCCGGACGGGCGAACCCTGCCCGGTCTGCGGGGACACCATCCGGCAGGTGTCGTTTGCTACCAAGTCACTGCAGTACTGCCCGACCTGTCAGACCGGGGGTAAGCCGCTCGCCGATCGGCGACTCTCGCGTCTCCTCAAGTGAGCATCGAGGAAACCACCCACCGGGGGATCCGCTGGCAACGGGATGACGACGGTCGTCTCCGCTTCTTTGATGCCGACGGCGAGCGCTGGGTGACCTGGTCGCCCGGGGTGGACGCGCCGCCGTTGCCGCCGGGCTGGGGAGAGTCGGCCCGGGCCGGCGGAGTGGAACGGCCGTCCTGGCGCAGCCGCTGGCGATTGATTCCCGTCGTACTCATTGTGGCGGCGCTGGCGGTAGCCGCCATTCAGGGTCTCCGCCCCTCGGCCAGCCAGTCCCATAAAGAGGCGAAGGCGACGGCGGCCCTCCTCGACAAGTGCCTCCCGCAGAAAGGGATCGCTGGCGGGCGGCCCCAGTACTCCGCCACCCCCGTCCCCTGCAATTCTCCGTCGGCGGCGGTGCGGGTGGTCTCGGTGATGCCCAGCAGCCCGGGCAGCGGCCTCTGCCCGGCCAACACCGTGGGAGTTGAGCTGCCGTATCCCGGGGTCCGCTATCCGCACGTGCTGTGCATCGAGCCCATCCACGGGTCGGGGTGACGCCCGGGGACGTCATGGTCGACTCTGCTACGCTAGTCCGCGCTGCGGACGTGGCTCAGTTGGTAGAGCATCACCTTGCCAAGGTGAGGGTCGCGGGTTCGAATCCCGTCGTCCGCTCCAAGAAAGTGCAGGTCAGAGCGTTGCGGAGGGGCTGACCAGGAGGGTGCTGGAAGCCCTGCCAACATTTCTGCCAACATAGTTGGGCGATGCGAGGCTCCAAGCGGTACCGGGCGGGGGCGTGGAGGTTGGTGGTCGCGGCTGGGTCGCACCCTGATACCGGGCGACGACGGACCGTATACGAAACTGTCCACGCGCCCAACAACCGGGCCGGGGCGAAGGCGGCCGATGCCCGCCTGGCTGAGCTGATCGCGGCGGTAGAGTCTGGCCAGGAGCCTCGACGGACGGCGGGGCGGGGCCCCACGGTCGCGGAGCTCGCCCGGCTGTGGCAGGAGGCCAACCTACCGAGGCGGGACGGGCGAAGCGGGCAGTGGACGGGCTGGTCACCGAAGACAGCCAAGACAGTGGCGGACAACTTCCGTTCCTACCTCCTGCCGGAGATCGGCCGCCGCCGTGCCGACGCGGTCACCGCCGTACAGCTCGACCGCCTCTACCGGAAGCTGCAGGACGACTGGGGACTGTCCCCCTCGGTGGTGGTGCGATGCCACGGCCAGCTCCGGGCCATGTGGAACTGGGCGGTTCGTAAGAAGCTGGTCGAGGCCAACCCAGCCCTGGCTGCGGACCCGCCCCGAGTGAAGCACCAACCGCTCGCCATCCCCGACATGGCTCAAGTCAGAGCGGTACAGGCCGTGGCTCCCAAGGACATGGCGGCATTCATCCAGCTTGCCGCCACGGTGGGAGCCCGCCGGGGAACTCTGGTGGCCCTGCGCTGGCGGGGCGTGGACCTCGAGCGGGCCACGATCACGTTCACGCGCGCCATTGCCGAGTCGGCCGACGGGGAGGTGGAGAAGGGCACTAAGGCCGAGCGCCCCTACGTCGTGACCCTGGGGACGGCGACAGTAGCCGTGCTCCGAGAGCATCGGATCCGTGCCTCCGAGCGGGCCTTGGCGATCGGATCTCCGCTCGCTCCCGAATCGTTCGTGTTCTCCGACGACGGGGGTGGCTCGCACTGGAACCTGGGCTGGCCGTCCCACGCCTGGGGGATCTACAGCACGAAAGCTGGTGTGCCTGGATTGCGGCTGCACGATCTTCGGCACTGTGCCGCCAGCCAGATGCTGATGAACGGCATACCAGTGTCGGTGGTCGCGGAGCGGCTCGGATGCACCGAGGCGAACGTGTTGCGGACCTACCGTCACTTCATTCCGGGCTCGGACCGTCACGCTGCTGAGCTCATGGATCGCCTCCTCGGCGAACAAGGAGCGTGAGCTCCAGAGGCGATCGTGACCATCGAGACAGGGGTTGGCGCGTCGTTGGCAAGTCCGAGGCGCGCAGCTAGTCGGGCTGCCCGTCGATCAATCGGGCCACTGCCTCCCGAGGTATGAGCACCTTGCCATCGAGATGAGGCACTCGCGGCAGTAACCCCTTTCTGACGAGGCGGCCGATCGTGTCATCCGAAACTTGGAGAACTTCCGCCGCTTGGGACACGGTATATACCGCGGGGGAGCACGCTTGGAGTCGACGCAGGTGGGGTTCAAGCACGCGGCTGATAGCGCGCTCGACGGCCGCCTCCACCAGGGCTTCGATGGTGCCAGATGCCGGATCCACCCGGCCGCCCTGAGCGACCCCGTCCTCCTCGTCCGAGGATCGGACGGGCAAGGGACGGATGCGGTGCCCAGTCATCGACCGACGTCCTCGAGACCGGCACCGTTCCGGCAGCCGGCGGAACCGGAATAGTTGTCGGTGTTGGAAATGGTTGACGGAAAGAGGGACGCCCGCCCCGCAGCGCTACAGTTATCGTGGAGAAATGCCAGCTCAGTACGCTCACCGTCTTTCGGACTCGGACAGGTGCCGAATATTTCCCCCTCTCGACAGTGCTCGTCTTCCTTCTTAGGACAGAGACCGTGGGTGTCGTAGGGCGTATGGTTGTCTTTTCTGGCTCGACAGACTCGAATCCGGATTCCTGCGGCACGCCGAGCTCATGGACAGAGCGCGGCCAATCTCGGCCTTCTTCATGGCCTCGACTGAAAAGGGCTCCTGATCGCAGTTTGAAAACGGCCCAGGCGGCTGTCTCTTTGATTACGCCCCCCTCGGCCGCAATGGCGCGGTAACGCACGCCAGGTACCCGTCCCTCCTCGACGAGCGGAGCTTTAGTGGCCCCAATCGCGTCGTGTTGTGATCGCCGACGCAGCGAGTCCAGCGCCACTACCGCTGGACTCGGCAATCGACAGCTCGTTGCAGAGAGTTGCAATGAGCAGCGACAGCGACACTGCGATGAAGCGCGTCTCACTCGGGAGCTAACTCCCGGCGAAGCGTTAAGACGAAACGGCTCGCCCGGATGGCCGGCCATCATTCGCCAATGCCTGTGCTTTCGATGCATGCTGAGCGGCTCACTCAAGTTAGTCATGAGGTTCGCTCGTTAGAAAGAGGGAGTGGGAGGTTGCGAAAAGCGTTGGCTGGATCGGGAGTTCGAACCGCCCTTTGGACGGAGCGCGGATGGCCTGAGAACCCGGGTCGCGCCAGTGAACGGGAGTTGAGTGATCCGCCGGGATGTCTCGACGCCTAGGACGGTCATTGTTGTCTTGCCCGTCGGGACAGCGCTTGTCTTCCCTGTCGGGACAGCCACCGCCCGTCTTCGCTACGAGGGTGTCATCAGACTTCGGACGGGGGAGCATTTGAATGCCGTTGGGGAGCTGGAGGCGATAGCCAGAACGGGGGCGGCCGTCTCGGCCGGCGACCCCTCGCTCAAACACGACGAGACGGGCCGAGCTCAGTATGTGGACGGCGCGGGCCGCGGTATCCTTGGCTACTCCGATGCTGCGGGCGATATCCCGAACGCCTATGGGTGCGACCCAGCCTTGGTCACTGGGGTGGGCGGCCAAGGCCAGATCCTCCAGGGCGGCCCACGCCAGGACGCCCAGTTGGCGACGCCACGCTCGGCTTCGTGCATCGATGCATACGGTGCAGCCGGTGCTGTCCGGATTGGTTGGCGGAGCCTTCGGGTCGGTCGTCATTGGCCCGCCTCTTCGGTTGGGTTGTTTCCGTAACCTGGGGCCGGTCGGGCCGGAAGATCGAACCAGCCTCCTGGCGCCCGGGCGGAATGGCCACGCGGCCGAACCGTTGCCGCCTGGCGCAGAGGCGAGTGAGATAGTCGTGGGCGAAGTGCAGCGGGTACGCGTCGGCTGCCTCCGATGTGGACGTAGAAGAGTTCGCCGCTGTCCATGAGTTTGTAGAGGGTGGTGCGACTAACACCGATGAGCTGGCTGGCTTGGTGGACGCTGAGAAGCAGCGGGAGAGCGGCGGGCCTTATATCGACCGGCACGCTGGCGATCTCCTTCCGGGCGGGGGTGAGTGGGGGAATGGTCGGTCGTGTTTCCATCGCATCGCGGGCGGCACGCAGCGATTGTCGGGCCGCGGCTCGGGTCAGGCCGAGGCGTTTGGTGGCCCGGTCGAGCGGCAGGCCGGCGATGGCAACCTGGTGGGCAGCGGCGGCGTCGAGCGGGTCGAGCCGACGAGCGTGGACGGCATCGGCTAGCTGCATAGTGGCCGTCTCGGGGAGGGGCGGTTCGCTGCTGTCGGGTTGGATGGGCCTGAGGTCAGGGTCGAAGTCGACCGTACGTCGAGCGGTCCGGAGGTAGGACTCGTGGATGGTGCGGAGATGGGGACGATCCGGTGAGACGAACTCGGGGTCGGAGTCCGATTGCTGTCGTCATTCTGCTGGGTGAGTAAATGCTCGATGTAGTCGTGGACCGCTTTGAGGGGTACCCGTCGGCTGGCCCCGCGCTTGACGGACTTGAGCTCGCCGCTATCGATGAGCTCGTAGATGGTGGATCGGCCCATGCCCAGGAGTTCGGCTGCCTGGTTGACGGTCAGCAGCAGCGGCACGACGGGTGACCCCAAGCCAGGGTCCCGAGGTGCGCCGAAGGGTTGGGGAGGCGGAATCATGGGTTGGACCTCCTGATCTGTGGGCGGATTGATCGAGCGGGAGGGGGGTTCGGGGAATGTGGCGCGGCGGTGGTCGCCGGCGAGAGCATCAAGGGCGGAGCGAAGCGTGGCACGCGTCTGGCGATGGTCGAGTCCATGGCGACTACCCGCGGTTGAGGGATCCTCGTCGCCGAGGGCAACCCGGCAGGCGATGTCGAAGCCGGTAGGGTCGAGCCGGCCGGATCGGGCGCTCTCGACGAGGGCGAGTGCCAGCGAATCAGCGTGGGCCGGGTCCGCAAGACTCATGGTGGTCGTGTTGTTGAGGTTTCCCTGTGGGAGGGTGCGGGCGCTACGGCGGCGATAGGCATCGTGGCTGGTGCGCAGATGTCGCGCCGAGCTCTGATGATCAGGCGGGCGGGACGCAGATGGCGTTGACCGGCGTGGGCCGCGATGGCCAGCCAGGCGGCGCTGATGGTATCGGTGTCGAGTTCGTCACGGCTCCACCATGGACCGCCGCTCCGGGCCGTCTGCCAGCGCCGACCGGCCGCTACTCGCAGCCCGGGAATGATCGCAACCAGGACGGCGTAGGCAGCGAGTCCGTCATAGTGCGCGGCGAGCAGAAGTCCGCTGAGCAGCCGGCAGGACTGCTCGGCGGCACCTAAGCATCCGACCGCATCGAGGATCTCGGCGGGGGAGTCGAAGCCGTCGAGTTCTGGGGCGGCCTGCGTCCAGATGGCGACGTGCTGATGGGCATTGGGTGGGAGGCGCGCCGGGCCCAATCCATCTGTAAGGCGACCCACACGCTTCTGGGGGCGTGAGAAGCAGCCCCGGGAGAGTCCACGCCCCAGGGCGTACAGTTGGTATGCGCTGGAGAGCGCGGTTGCACCACGACGGTGCCGGGTGCTTCGGGGTGTCGGTCTTTGGTGATTTCTGGTTCGCCTTTCGGGGTTCGGTCGGGGAAATCGGTTCTCATAACAAGGGCGGGGCTCGTGTCACTCATGGCGCGATGGGGTCCTCACCTACCGGGGCCGGGGTGGCCGATCTGCTACACGCCAAGGGTCCGTGTCCTGTCCGGTAGGGAGAGAAGTGCAGGCTGGTCGTGGCGGGCGGCCAGATTGAATAGCGTCGGCTGGATAGCCTGCCGGGCGGGAGCAAAGTCCGATTGCGTAGGACGACCTGTTGGTCAGCCGCCGGCGGTGCATCGATGCGACAGGGGCCATCACCTCGGCCCGCGCCGGGCTGTCACGTCCAGTAGGACAGCCGTCGCTGGAGTCCGTCGGCGCCTGCCTGTCTTGACTTTTTGGACAGTGGTCGCGGCTGTCTCTGCTTGTGGGACGGCGGCTGTCTTGCCGATCGGGACAGGAGTCGTTGGCGTTTAGGCAGGGCGGTGTCTGGATGGTTCGGGCGGGCTCGCAGTTCAACGCCGTCGGGGAGTTGGAGTCGGTAGCCGGAACGCCACCGGCCGTCTGGTGGTGGGACGCGCTGCAGGACGACCAGACCGGCCGCCCCCAAGTCCGCGACCGCCCGGGCGGCGGTATCTTTGGTGACCCCGACGCGGCCGGCGATATCGCCGACACCGACGGGCGCGACCCAGCCCTGCTCAGTGCGATGGGCGGCGAGGGCCAGGTCCTCGAGGGCGGCCCAGGCCGGCGGACCCAATTGTCGACCCCAAACACTGCTTTGTGCTTTCACGATGAGGCCGCCGGCCGGCGCGCTGCCCGCGGCGGTGGCGCTCCGGTCAGGTCCGCCTGTATGGCGATCCGGTGTGGTTGGGGATGGATTGGTCATCACTTCGTGTGGGACCGGGCGTGTCACTTTGGGGACTCCGGCGATTGGGGGGTGCTGCCGAGCGTTCAGTTGTGGTTCTCACCTCGTAGCCATCGAAGTGTTACAACGGCCTGTCACCTCTACGCCGAGGCTGGCGCCACCCTGGGTGTGTCTGTCTGGTGTCGGCGGGCCTGAACGCCCTTTGTCAACGCCGCGTTTGGAGCGGTCGTGGCCCATGTGAATCAAGCCCGAGGCTCGGCTCGTAGGTCATGCTTGGCCGTTCGCCCCCGCTTGCGGAGAAGCAAACGGGTGGTGGTCGCCGTGGTTGCTTGGGACGGCGCATCTCAGCCCGATAGCGCCGCAGAGGGGGGTGTCGTTCCAGGCTGCACGGAATTTTTTCTGTCCGTGGGTGTCCGTGGCCGTATTGGTCGAAAAAACGGGGTGCTGGGCCGCGCCGTTTATTCAGTGATGACGATCTTGGGTCGCGCCCCACGTCTGCCGGCCGGGTGAGCGGCGGTGTTGCGGCTGGCCAAGTTGACCGACGCCGAGTATGTGCTGGACCAGGTGGCGGCCGGGGTCGAGGACTACTACTTGGGCTCGGGCGAAGCTCCCGGTGTGTGGACGGGCCGGCTGGCCGAACAGCTGGGCCTGGTCGGGGTGGTCCAGGCCGTCGATCTGCGATCGTTGATCGACGCTCGCCATCCCGACAGCGGTGCGCTGGCCGGGTCGAAGCCGGCCACGGTGCGAGCCATTGACGCCACCTTCTCGGCGCCCAAGAGCGTGTCGCTGCTGTGGGCGTTCGGGCCGCCGGAGACGGCGACGGCGGTGTCGATCGCCCACGTGGAGGCAGTCCAGGCCGCCTTGAGCTTCGTGGAGGGCCGGGCGGCGGTCACACGCCGGCAGGTGAACGGGGTACGCCAGCGGGCGGAAACATCGGGGTGGGCAGCGGCCACCTTCGTGCATCGCAGCAGCCGGGAGGGTGACCCCCAGTTGCACACCCGCACGGTGATCGCCAACCTGGTCTGCCGGCAGGACGGCGCCTGGGTGGCCATTGACACCACCGCCCTGTACCGCTGGGCCAAGGCGGCCGGCTCGGTTTACCAGGAAGACTTACGTCGCCGGCTGTCGGCCCGGCTGGGGGTGGGCTGGGGACCGGACCGCAACGGCTGCCGGGAGATGACCGGGCTGAGCGAGGCGCAGCTGCGGGTCTTCTCGAAACGGACCGCCCAGATCGAAGCCTACCTGGCCGCCACCGGCGGGGCGCCCGCGGTTAGGAAGGCTCGCGTGCGGGCCGACGAGGCGGCCAGCCTGGCCACCCGGGCCCGCAAGGACCGCAGCCTGACCCCCGCCCCCTGCGCCGCCGCTGGGACCGCGAAGCCGTCGCGGCGCGCCTGCCCGTCGGTGACGCACTGCTGGCCGCCGTGACCCGGCGCGCTCCGGTTGCTCCGATTGGTCGGGCGGAGCTGCGGGCGCTGTTCGACGGGCTGGTCGACCCCGAAGCCGGGTTGTGCGCCCATGGGTCGCGCTTCAGCGAGGCCCAGGTGGTTGAGGCGCTGGCGGTCTGGGGGGCGGGCCGACTCGGTGTCACCGATATGGAGACGCTGTCGGGGGCGTTCCTGGCCTCGGACCGGGTGGTGCGTCTGGTCAACCGGGATAACACCGGGCGGGCCCCCGGCCAGTGGTCGACGGTGACGCACCGCCGCCCGAGAAGACCGCGTCCTTGGCTCCTCTCAGCGTTCTGCAACAGCGGCAGGCGGCGCCGCTGGACCCTATGTCGGTCGAGGCCGCCCTCACCGGGGCGGCCCAGCTGGGCGCCGATAAGGGCCGCGGCGGTGGCCCTGCTGGCCGGACCAGGCGCCGGGCTGCGGGCGGTGATCGCCCCGGCCGGGTATGGGAAGGCCGCCACCCTGGCCGCCGCGGTAGACGCGTCCCGACGGGCCGGCCGATCGGTGCTGGCCGTGTCTACCACCAATCAGGCTGTGGGCCAGTTGCGCCAGGTGGGTATCCCGGCCACCACCGTGGCCCGTTTCGCCTTGGACCGCAAAGAGCTGCCGGCCCGGTTGCGTGGTCATCGTGGACGAGTTCTCTCAGTTGTCCACCCGGTGACGCCGAGGTGGTGCTGGCCACGGCTGCGGCCTGCCCGGGCGGGCAAGTGTGGATGGTGGGCGACCCCCTCCAAGCCCAGCCGGTCGGCGCCGGCGGTCTGGCGGTATGGCTGTCCGAAGAAGTACGACAGGGTCGAGTGCCGACGGCCGAGCTGAGGGTCAACCGCCGCCAGGCCGACCCCATCGAGCGTCAAGCCCTGGGTCGTTTCCGGGCCGGTGACATCACTACCAGCCAGGAGTTACGGGACCGGGCCGGCTGGGAACACCACGACGCCGACCGCAGCCAGGCCCTGGAGGCCATGGCCG
>CAWABU010000004.1:0-754627 GCA_963780345.1 uncultured Acidimicrobiaceae bacterium | reverse complement strand
TAGTTGCCTGCAGCAGTGACGTTGTCCTCGAATGTCATAACGGACTCTCTCAGTTCTCGCTGTCGAAATCGAGGTTGCGGGTGATACGGGTGCCGTCTTGGCCGAACACGTCGAGGAACCTCCGGACCCGTTCTTCGGCCACGGACAGGTCCGTGACGTTGAGGTTGAGGTTGAGTATGAAGATGTACCAGGGCGCTTTGAGGGGCTCGAGCACGTAGGCCTCGACGATGGCCCGGGCGATGGGCAGCGTCGTGGCTTTTCGTCGTCGTGCACGTCGTTGCTGTCGGCAGGCGTAGGAGCTTGGCGTGCTCTTCCTCCAGTAGTTGCGTGAACAGCTCACACGTAGGGGTTCGCCCGCCTTGACCCCGCTCTCGGCGTCGTCGTCGGTGAATGCCGCTGCCTTGTGGAGCCATTCCCAGAGCACAGACAGACGGATCTCACCGGTCGCAGCATCCTCCATCAGGTAGAGGACGCCGTCGTCGCCAAAGAAGTCGGCTGGCTTGAGGGCTGCGGCCTCGAAACCGCGACCGAACGCGTTGCCGTACTGCAGGCCGACGCTGATCAGGTCGCGAGCACCCCGAACGGGACCGGGCCGGTCCTCGAGCGTCCGCAGTGCGGTGGCGTCTTGCGCCGTGTAAGTGAGGGGCGGGAACGGCCGGCCGAGCTGGTTGTCGTCTCCCACCTCCTGCCACACCGGCCATTGACATGCACCATCTTCCAGTGAGCCACCCACTTCCCGAGGCGCCCTCGACCTGCTCGCGCCGCCGCCCGACACCGCTCGTTGCATAGCGGCGTCGACGGCGGCGGCGGTGCCGACCGGGATGTTTGCTTCCATGCCGCCTTGCCAGAGAGCGTAGTGGCCGTTGAGATCGGGGGTGTTAACGGCGCGGCGGACGCGGTCCTCGTAGACCCGCATGTACCCGTAGGTCATGGTAATCGCATCGATGTTGGGTTAAAGAGTCGCGGTCCCAGGCGAGTGCGTCCGATACCGAGTTGATGTAGTCCCATCGACCGGTGTTGAAACCGACGAAATGGCGCCCGAGGGCGGCGCGGATCTCCATCAGTTGATAGCACGCTTCGAGCTGTTCGACGAGGACGTAGACGAGGACGGTGCCTCGGTCGAGGCGAAGGTGGTCTTCGATCGTATCGAGGATGGTGGCCCAGTGTGCGGCCTCGGAGGCCGTCTGGATCTTCGGCAGGTAGAGAACGACCGAGCGTCCTGGCCGCGCAGCGTCCCTGCGTTGTTGGTGAGGTACAGCGCAGCGTCGGCCATGCTGGCGGAGTAACCGCGGCCGTCCTGATGGGCGATATGTCGGTCGTCGAGATGGAGGCCACGGGCTCGGAAGATCCGCGTGGTCACCTCCAGCTGCTCGTGCCAGTCGGCGATGATTTCCCGGCCGTGGAAGTCGACACCCCAGTTGTTCATCTCCCCGGCAACGACCTCGGCGACTTCGTGGAACTGCGGGTCGCCGGCGAAGGCCAGCTTGATATTCCGGAAGTTGTCCAGAGACATGGTGTCGACTTGGCCCAAGGCGTCCTCGCCATCGAACATCCAGCCGTCGGCCCCAGACGTCAACGCGTAGGCGACATTGCGCAACCCCGATGCCGTGGATGCGCGGGCCATGGTCGCTGGCCCGGTGCCCTGGATCCACTGGCGCCGCAGGTCGTGGGGATCACCGCTCCCTCGAAGCGGCCGGCCCGAGCATCGGCAACTGGGATGGTGGTCCCATCAATCACTGCGGTCTCGGGCAGGAAGCTGAGGTGCTCGCCACGGGCAGCTCGTCGGCGGCGGCGATCCATTCGCGAGTGCATGAGCTCCAGGCGTCGCCGTCGAGGGAAGCGAGAGTCTCCAAGTCGCCAAGGCTTCGGGAGTGTAGACGTCCGGATACCTGTCCAGAGCGGCCCGGGAGATCATGATGGGAGAGGGCATGGGCCTAGTTCATCACGTCGGTGGTCTCTGGTGTGTCGCAGAAGACCCCGCGGCCCGGGATGTGCCACTCGAGGTCGAGGTAAGTGCCAGTGCCAGCGCTCACAGTACCCGTAAATCTCGACCCTCAAGAGCGCCCTTCGTATCGTCGAGCCGCCTTTCGACGGCGAGTCGCCGGGCTCATCCCCGCCCTACGAGCGGCACGGCTATCACCGACGCAGGCCCGTTGGTCTCTCTAGCCCGCCGAGCCAGTTCACCAGGCGGTCTGCCCCGTGGGATAGCCACAAGCACGTCTCTCCGTCGTCTGCGGTGCCCGAAATGTCCAAAACGCCCCCGGCGGTGTCCCGATGTGCATGGGCCGGATGGTGTCAGGCTCATAGACTCAACGGAAACTGTGGCGCCAGTCGGCCGGGAAGACGTTGGCGACCTGGCCCAGAGGAGTGGACGCAACCGGGCCACCTAGACACCGGCCGCTCGACGTGATGCCAGGCCCACATCCGCCCAGGCGTCCCGGGCGCGCCGCAGCTGCGGGTCCCGCCGACCCAGATGCGGCGGCCTTCGCTGGCGCCGGCCAGGCGGCAGGGCTCGACGACAAGCCATGCGCCCAACCTCCGCATGATCCGGTGCCTCATTGCCGCTCGTCGCCAGATGGTGAAAGCCTGTCGCCTGTGGCCGAGACTTCCAAACGCCCCTTCCCCACACTGATTACAGGCAACGGTAACTGGCCTCTAGACGAAATGCGGAGATCGATGGATGCTACGCGAACTAACGATAACGGCGGTGAAATCAATATCAAGCTGCCCGAGGTGCCACTGGATGAGTGGCCCGACTTGGCCCGGGCCATGGAGGTTGCTAAAGCCCTCTTCCGCGTGAGCGAGCAGCACAGCGGCATTCGCCGGTAGTGGAGTTGGCGGGCTTTGGACGGACAGGTCCGCCGAGTCGATCATTCCCCGTGGGCGGGAGGGTCAAGACGATCCACACCCCCAGAGTGTCGCGTTTGAAGTGATGATGCGTTTGCGCGGGAGTGGGGCTTGAGTGTTAGGGAAACTCACAACGAAGACCCTGGCCTGAACCAGTCGTCGTCGCCCTCGCACCAGGGAGGAGCATGTCGATCACCTGATCGACAAGCACGGCATCACTCCGCCGGAGGGAGCCCATGGCCACTGGTTGCGACTGTTTCATGGAGCGGCTCACCAGGACCCTGCCTTGATTACTGACAGAGCCGTTCGCCGGGGTGGCCGGTTCTCGTAGCATCTCCGTACCATCTCCACCCGGGTTGATCAGCAGGTTGCCGTGGTCGTACTCGAAGCCGGATGGCGACCTCGCCGAGTCACGGGAAGCATTCCGTGAGCAAGGCGGCGGGGCGCCGGCGTTGTCGAACAGGATGACTTCGCGGCCGGCGGCCAGAGCGTCGCTGATTGCGGGGTCGAAGTTGTCGAGGTTGCCCATGAGGTGTTGGGTGAACACGACGGGCGTGGCGGTGGGGTTCCCGAAGCGCCGGTAGGCGAAGCGGATATCGCCCACGGTGAGGAACTGAGTTGGCGCCGTGCTGGCGATGAAGGTGGGGGTCGAGGTGGTCATGGTTTGCTGTGCTCCTCTGCTGTTGGCGCCGAGGTGGCGCGGCTCTCGGTTGATACGGTCGCCTGACTTCGGGATGCGACTTCTTGGCGCGGAACCGGCGGGGCGGGCTGAGCGAGCTGAGGTCGACTCGTTGTCCTGGACTTGCGCTCTTCGGGGTCACCGTTGCGCACGTACAAAGATTCGGGTTGTCGAGCTCAAGAGATGGACTGTGTGCCTTCAGTCGTTAGGACGGGATCGCTCTGTGGTCTGGCCGGGAACTGTGGGGAGGGAGGCGGCGGCGCGCGTCGTTTCGGTGGCTCTTGTCGTCATCCGGTCGCTAGGGCCTTGAGGATGAGTCCGGCTGCAACCTCTGGGCGGGCGATGAAGGCTGCGTGGGAGCCGTCCACCGATTCGGTGACGGCTTCGGCCCTGTTGGCCATGAACCGCTGGGCGTCGGGTGGGAGCGCGTTGTCGCGTTCGGACACCAGGTACCACGACGGTAGGTTCTTCCAGCCGGCCGAGGTGGCGGGCTCGGTCAGCGCCGCCGAGCTCAGGGGCCGTTGGCTCACCGCCATCGTCGCAGCCAGGTCGTCACGGAGGTCGGCGCAAAAGGTCCGCTGGAAGTCCGCGATCTTGATGAAGAGGTCCGGTCCGCCGGCGGCTCCGGGCGCGTCGTACGGGCTGGGAATCGACGTCGATGCCAGCAACGACGGTGGGAATTGTCCCAGCAGACTGGCACAGCTCTCGTTCTCGTCGAGGGCAAACGCGGACAGGTAGACGAGTGCGGTGGCAGTCTTGATCGCCGTCGCGGCTTGGGTGATGACGGCCCCACCGTACGAGTGGCCTGCGAGCAGGATCGGTCCCTCGATGCTCTTGGCGTACCGGGCGATTGCATCGGCATCGAACGCCAGTCCGCGCAGGGGGTTCATGGGCGCCCGGACCTCCAGCCCCTGGGATTGGAGCTCACGGATTATCCCAGCGAACCCGGATGCGTCGGCGAAAGCGCCGTGAACCAGAATTACAGTCGGGATTGCGGTCATGCTGCCTCCTCAGTTGTTTGTCGTATCCATCGGTCTTTAGTGTGCGGCCAAGAGGGGCTGGCGCCATCACTCAATCAAGCCATATCTCCGGGGTCATCTCTTGCCTCCGCATGGAGTTCCTTTGACACATCGTGCATGGTGACCTCGAGTGCCATAGCGGCTCTGCGTCTCTCCACCGAGGATAACGAACGGCGCACCGGTGATATCGCGGGTACTCGTGGACTTCTCTCTGCGTCATCGCCCAACCGTGCCATCTCTTTCCCGTTTGCGGGCTCTTCACTGCCGTATCCGAATGAAGTGATGAAGTAGATGGCCGGATCGGAACAGCTCCGGACCTTGGTCCGCCGACGGAAACGACCTTCCTGGGGTGTGCCGCCCTTTTGGGCTCGCCACATTTGCCTTCTTCAAGGACCAGTCCGATCGGCCCCGACACCCTTACTCCCGCCTCCACGAGTGGGGCGAGCTTGTCGGCGCACAACCGGGCAGCCGTGTGGCGCTCACGGATCGTCCTTCGTGCGAGTGTGCGCCAGCGGCATGCGCCGGTCCGCCGCAGCTGGTTCCACCGTCTTGGCGGGTGGCGGCCTTTGGAGAATGTAGCTGGCAGCTGCGGCGGCGGCGATCACCGCGAGGATCCCGCAGTAAGCAAGCGCGGTGCGGTGCAGGCCGAAATGCGTTGTTGCCAGCCCGGCGACGAGAACCGGGACGCTGAGCGCCGAATAGGAGAGGGTGAAGATGGCAGCAATCACGCCGGCACGCTCGCTGGGAGGGGCGAGCGCGGTGATGGTGCGGTAGGCACCGGGGAAGACAGCTGCCCCGAATCCCGCGCCCGCGAGCGCGGTGCCAGTGAGGAAGGCGGCACCTGATGTCCATTCGATCGCGGCGAGTGTCGCCACGGTGCCGGCGACCAGGGTCAGGCAGCCGGTAACCGTGGCGACAGACGGACTTACGGCTCGGCAGGCGACCGTGGCTGCGGCCCCAGTGGCCAGGAGTAGGAAGATCACTAGGCCGCCCCACAGCAGGTTGGGCGAGGCGAACACCTGAGCAGCCAGCGAGGGTCCCAGCGACAGGAAGAGGCCATTGAACGCCCACGCCGCGATCAGGCACGGGGCAGCCACGATGAAGCTGGCGCGTGCTTCGCTTGGCACCGCCACCCGGGGCCGGAGCGAGACCAGAACACCTGGGCGTCTCGGCGCCGTTTCGGGCAGCGCGAGCGCCACGGCTGCTGCGACCACGCTGGCGCCGAGAAGCAGCCACCAGACCAGATGCGTGGGCGCGGGCCCATACTGGACGAGGGCGCTGGTACCGAGCGCCCCCGCACCCAGGCCCATCAAGGTGGCGCCGCCGGTGGCCGCGGGGGCAATCCCACCCCCCTCGGGCCCCAGGTCGATCAGCGCCGCCCCGACCCCCCCGGTCGCCAACCCAACTGCGACACCCTGCAACGCCCTGCCGACGAACAGAAGGCCGACGCCGGCCGCGGCCAGGAACAGGGCGCAGGCACCGGCGGTGATGAAGAGGCTGGCGAGAATCACTGGACGGCGGCCCAGATAGTCGGCGACCGAGCCGAACACCAGCAAGGTGACAAGAAGAAAGAGGGCGTAGATAGCAAAGACGGCGGTCAACGTCGTCGTCGAGAACTTCCACTGAGCCTGGTAGACGTGATAGAGGGGTGACGGAGCACCGGCAGTGAAGAACACGAGGCACAAGAGCCCTGCCGCCAGCCAGAACGCGCCCATCGGTGGCAACGGCCTCCGCCCGACAAGGTGCGCTCCAACGTGGGTTCCGGTCCGGCGCCCTCGTTCTCGGCCACGGTCCCCCGGTTGGGGGCCGTCATAGGCGTGTGCGGCCGTCATCGCCCGTCCCTCCTCGACGTGAACCGGTACCGCGGCCGTCCAGACCGGGCACCTGAGCCCACGCTGACAGGTCCGCTCGGGGCGCCCGTCAATCGGTCGGAGCCGACGACAGCCCGCCTCGGACCTCGGCCACAATCGGGTCCGGGCCGGCACGGGCAATGCCGGGATGATGGCGGTCCGGCCCGACGAGAATGTCGTGAGGACGCGGGTTGTGACAGACGCTCAGTCGCAGCGACGCGAAGGCTCTGGCGAACACCAGGGTGGCGACTACGACGCTGGCCACAGGTCGGTACTGATGGGCCAGTCCCCGAATGACTCCAGGTTCCTACCTCCCGTCCATGTCGTCGACACGCAACCCATCGGCCAGCCGCACATCGGGCAAAGGTCCCACCGTTCATTTTCGGTTCATTTCGTTGGCCACCAGATCAGACTCCTGCAAAGCCCGACGGTCGCGCATGGCACGAACGTGCGGTTTGTGGGTCATGCAGATGTGGCCGCTGGTAGAGGTCACACCGGAGTTATGCAGAGGCAGCCGCGTCGTAGGGGCTCCCGTGGCCGGCGCCAGGGCGGGCCCAAGCGCCCCAACTCGGGGCACAGTTGGCGAACCTCGAGCGGCCAATCCATTTCGATCACCTCGGACAGTCCTCCGCTCACGAGGTATCGGCCCCGAAAAGTACGGTCGCCCGCGTTGCGAATTCGATAGCTCTCCCGGGACTCTTCACCGGGAACTCCACTTATGAAACTAGAAAGGCGCTCTCACGCCATCTTTCGCTCAGATTCAGAGCCTTGCCCGCGTCCCTGGTCCTCCTCCGACTCTGTCGTTGGCTCCCGGCGCTCGTTTTTTCTACGATGCTCGACGGCCCGCCGGGTGGCGATCGCATGTCCCTGCTGCTAGTGGGCCAGCCGAAGATGCTCCTGAGCTGTACCATCGGGAGCCCTAGCAATAGATCGGGTGTGTCCTGAGCAGGTGCCGTCCGACACGGCAGATCAATTCATTCACCCGTGCCGGACAGGCATGCCTGGTTGACTCTCAGCCGCCGAATACGTGGCGCTTTTACGGCATTCTCGTCGAGTCTTCCATGTCGCCTCCCATGGGTTCGCTCGTCCCCTTTTCGGTCGAGTCATCCATGTCGCCGCTGAGGGGCTCTTTCATCTCCTGTTCGGTTGATTCATCCATGTCGCCGTCCACAGGCTTCTTCATCGTGTCGTCCGTCTCCTGTGGGCCTCCGACCGGTGTCACGTCCATCTTGTCCTCCATCCGTTCGGGCACCTTTCCTCCTAACTATTGACAAGCGTCGGTGGTAAGGGTGTGGCCGATGACGCTCGTCGTCACCACACGTTCGTGCGATATTTTTCGAACTCGCCATCGGTCGGGCTGTCGTTCACTGGGCGGGAGCCATGGCGGTCACAGCCCGGCGGGGTTCAGGTCGTCTCGAACGATTGTCGGATTCCTCTCTGGCAGAAAGGGTTGCTCGGATGTGCGATGTGGCGTCGGGAGTACCGGCCGACCATCTGTCGCAACGGTGATTTCGCCTTGACCACAGTTACAGCTGTCCGGCTACCGCGATGGGATCTATTGGGCGAGTTCGCCCCTTCGCTCCGTAACTACCCTGGTGAGGTCAACCCGCGAGTTGACCTCCAGTTTTGCGAACACTTGGCGCAGGTGTGTGTTCACGGTGTGGGGCGACAGGAAGAGGTGTTCGGCGACCTGGCGATTTGTGAGCCCGTCAGCGACGAGCTGGGCGATAGCGAGCTCTGACTTTGTCATTGCGGCCCACCCTTTCGCCGGCTTTTCGGCAATCACCACCCGACGGCGAATCCCGAGACCCCGCAGGCGGCTACGGAGTCGGGCCGCGTCCGCGGCTCGCTCCGGCGCGCCCAAAAAGGCTAAGGGCTTCGGTCAAAGCATCGATCCCCGAGTTCAAGATCGCATGTTGTTGCTGGGCGAGGCCGAGGTCCTCGTAGGCGGCAGCTAGCGCAAGCGGGCGCGGGCTTCGTTTGAACAGGCTCACGGCCTCCGAAAGCTTGTCGGTATCTCGGGTGAGCAGTCCGCCTGTGTGGGCCGCGGTCGCAGCGAGCGATGGAACATCGGGGTTACGGTCGGAGCGGTGTTTGGCGCGGGTAACCGCGCTCTCGGCCAGCTCGCGATCGTTGACGGCGAGGGCCATGCGCACCAGGTGGGGCTCATCGGTCAAATCCGGCCAAAGCCTGGAGAGCACATCTTTGCGCTCGAGCTTCCCCATGGCGCACAGCCACTGGTGAGCCTGTCGCTGATCGCCGTCGGCCGCTGCTTGCAGACTCAGGAACCAGGCGGCGTGACGACGAACGCCTGGCGTGGTCTCGTTGAGCATCGCCCTGGCGATCTCTGCTGCCTGGCGAACCTGCCGCCCGTCACCCCTGTGGAGCGCCAGTCGCCCGAGCGCGGCCAACCCCGCAGCGTCCATCGAGGTCGTGACCGCGGGCCCATGGGGATCGAAGCGACCTTCGAGCAGGGCGTAGGCTTCCTCCAGGCGACCTACCTGCAAGAGCATCTGTCCCCGGGTCAGCTCGGCGACATGCAAGAACCAAGAAAACCCTCGCTTGAGTGACTCGGCGATTATGCCGTCGATCGCCTGAAGTGCGTCTTCGGCACGATCGAGGGCGAGCAGTGTCATCGATCGCCATAGCCGGGTCAGGAGCTCATCGAGTCCGTGCTCCTCCGCGACCCCGTCGCGGAGGATCATCTCGAACAACTGGACCGCTTGAGCGTAGTCCCCGCCGGCGTGTTGAAGACCGCCCTCGCTCAGCGCCAGCGAGAACCGGGCGACAGAATCATGACGCCCACCGGCGGCGACGGCCTCGGACCATCGGAGCTCCGCCTCCTCTGTCCGCCCCCCTGCCACCAGGTTGTAGGCCAACTTGGCCATGTGGGCCAGGCGCAGACGTTCGGGCAGACCGGGCAGTTTCAGGGCCTCGCGGCTGGCGTGCACCCGCACGTCGGGGGACACCAACCACATACCGGCGATACCGAGACGCACCTCCGCCTCTTCCGCCCCTGGGAGCACCGCCCTCATGCTGTTGTCCGCGAACGCCTTAGCCTCGTCGATCCGCCCGGCTGCGTGAAGTGACATCACGGCCCGCACGACGAGCGCCCCCCGTAGAGGGTGCCTGTCCGGGGTCAGCTCCAGAGCCCGCCGGCTGAGGTCTGCGCTCGCTCCCGGATCGGTGGTCGCCAGGGCCTCGGCCGCCGCCAGGAGCGTGGTGATCGCCACCTCGTCCCCCGGCTCGGCGCTGGCGACCAACTGGATCGCCACCTCGACCGGCAAAGCCCCCCTGGCCAGCATCACGGCTGCGGCCTGGCGATCGAGGGCACGACGGGCTGAGGGTGGGCAGGCCTGACGGACCGCTTCGCGGATCAGATCGTGCTGGAAGGACAGCTGGTCGCCGCGCTCGCTCACGATGCCGGCCTCGATCAGCTCCTCGACAGAGGTCAGCACCGACGCCGGGCGAAGACCGAGCATGGTCGACAGGTCCGAGACCGAAAACGCCCGCCCCAGCGACCCGGCCACCGTGGCCACCTGACGGACGGAATCGGACATGCGGGCCAGGCGCTCGCGCATACTCGAGCTGACCCGGTCGGGAAGCCGGTCCTCAATCAGGGCCGCACGCCCGGCGTCGACTCGGACCAGGTCCTCCTGCCGCAGACCCTCGAGCAGTTCCACCAGCAGGAACGGGTTGCCGCCGGCCTGGCCCGCCATCCGGAGGACCGCCTCGTCGGGCTCAGCCTGCATTACGTCTCTCGCCACCTGCGCCACGGCCGCGGGGCTGAGCGGCTGGAGACTTATTCTTTTCGCACCCTCATCGGCGAGACGTTCGATGGCGCTGCGAAGCTGCCCCGCTCCCTGATCAGGGCGCATCGCAAGGACCCATCCGATTGGAAGTGAGGCAAGACGGGCTGGCAGCGTGCGCAGCGCGGCTACGGTGCCGCTGTCGGCCCACTGCACGTCGTCCAGGAGTATGGCTAGAGGGCTCTTCATTGCCACGCCCTCGAGCAGCGACTGCAGCTCTTGCAGCCGCCAGTAGCGCAGCTCGGGCGCGGCGTGGAGTCCGCTCAGCCCGCCACGATCGAGCAACGGTTCTGACCCATCGAAGAGCGCCCGCAGCAGAGGCGCTAGCTCGGCCACGGATTCCCACGGCTCAGCGGCCCCCACACCGACAGCGACGGACGCGCGTTGCGCCATGCCGACGCCCTCGCCGATCACGCGGCTCTTTCCCATACCAGCTGCTCCGTCGATGAGGAGCACCGCGCCCGAACCGGAGCGAACCCGACCGAACAGCTCGCCCAACGCGTCGAGTTCCCCGTCCCGGCCGCGGATCATCGGGCCGAACGCGGGTGGAAGTGCCACAGACCCCCCACGGTAGTCCGCCACCGGCCTGCCAGGCCCGGGGTTGAGCCCGGCGCTACGCCGTCAGCGCGGTACGCGGAGGCTCGGGCCACGACGCTGGCAAGCGGGATCTTCTGGGCCGTTCTGGCTGGCGGCGGGCGGTAACCCCGCGACGCCGGCCGGTCGAAAGCCTCATCGCTCCCGTCAAAAAAGATCACTCATGCGTGCCATGCGCTCGCCGGTGGCTGGTCGCAATCTTCACAGGGATGAGAAACGGAGGAACGGCAATGGCGACGATCACCCACGAACGCCTCGAAGGGCAACGGGCGCTCATAACGGGCGCCACATCGGGCATCGGCCGGGCGGTTGCCCTGGCGCTGGCCCGAGACGGCGCCGAGGTGATAGCTCACGGCCGTGACGAGACGCGGGGCGCCGAGACGGTCCGGGACATCGCCGCTGCCGGCGGGAAGGCAAGCTTTGTGGCCGCCGATCTCGCGGACGTCGCAGACGTGCGCTGGCTCGGGTCCGAAATCGGCGACATCGACGTCCTGATCAACAACGCGGGGATCGCGCTCTTCGCACCGACCGCGAAATTCGACGCTGCGGCTTTCGACAAGATGTTCGCCACCAATGTCCGGGCGGCGTTCTTCCTGGTCGCGGCGCTCGCCCCAGGGATGGCCGCCCGGGGCCACGGGAGCATCGTCAGCATGAGCAGCATGGCCGGCGGAGTCGGGCTGGACGGTGGCGCCGCCTACGGCGCGACCAAGGCGTCGCTCGAGGCTATGACCCGTGCCTGGGCCGTCGAGTACAGCGCCAGCGGGGTGCGCGTCAACGCCATCGCCCCAGGGCCCGTCTATACCCCGAGCCCCGTAGGCCCCGAGTTCATCTCGGCGCAAGGCGAGACGACGCCCATGCACCGAGCCTCGCAACCGGAGGAAATCGCCGAGGTGATCGCCTTCTTGGTCTCTCCACGAGCCAGCTACATCACTGGAACGACGGTCGTCGCCGACGGCGGACGCCGAGCGATCTAGCCCAACCAAAAGAAGAGAGCCCAATGTGAACGTATCCGTCCTAGGTCTGAGCATCGATTGCGCCGATCCGCTTTCCCAGGCCGAGTTCTGGTCCGAGGTTCTCGGCCGTCCGGTAAACCCTGGCGCCAACGGACAGGACGCCGCGATCGACCCCACCAGCCCGTCGAGTGGTCCGCGGCTGACGTTCCATAAGGTCCCGGAGCCCAAAACGGTCAAGAACCGCCTTCACCTGGATCTGATTACAGACCAGTTCGACTTGGAGAGCAAACGGCTGACCGATCTCGGCGCCGCGCCCATCCGCGACATCGAGAAGCCCGCCGCCCGCTGGACCACGTTCGCTGACCCGGAGGGCAACGAGTTCGACCTGGTAACAACCCAGCCGGCATCGCCCGACCGCGATCGGTAGGTGCCCAGCGGAAAGGTGCTAGGGTCCGCACCGGGATTACGTAGCCTTCCTCGAGCGCATCGTGGAGTCCCTCGATGTAAAGATGGATGATTTGCGCCGCCGCCGGCGGACGGCCGTGGCGCCCAGTCCATGTCGCCCGGCATTCGGACCAGGGCGCTCGGGCGCACGAGGAGCACCCGCTTGATCACCTCATACTGGTACACGAGGGTCTCGCCGGGCGCGGAGTCCACTTTGGTTGGCGAATGTGTCCAGCTCACCGACCTGATCGTTGGCGACTACGGCAGTCGGGCCGCCATTCGAGCCAACCCCACACCCTCGTCAGCGCCGACGGCGAACTCGTCGACTTCTGCTGTCACGGCGCCATGATGTGGCCACGCGTGTCGCTGTCCTCGAGTCGCATCCCGCGCAGGACGACTTGGCGGAGTAGTCGTTTACGTGATCGTTAGAAAATGGACATCGGCCCTTAACAAGCGAAGCACATTCTTTGAGCGTGTCCACAAGAGGGAGGGTCACTTGACCGAGCTAAGAGCAACACGCCGGCGGTTCTTGGGAGCCGCGGCAGCCACCGGTTTAGGTGCCGCCGTGACCACGCTGTTGCCAGCCAGCCGCGCCGGCGCCGCCGTCTCTACGCTGCTGCCGTCGTCAGCTCTCAAAACCACTCCAGCCAGCCGCTCGAACGCTGCCCAAAGCTACTTCGAATCCCAGCGCCAGGCCGGGCTGGCGGCTATCCGCCACCACCTCGACCTGCCGTTCCTTACCGGGACGCAGCTGGCCGCGCTGCTGATCGCCCGCGACATCACAAGTGTCCAGCTCACCAACAGGTTCCTGGCCCGCATCCAAATGCTGAATGGTGACGGCAGGTTTTCCGTCCCGTCGCGCGATCCCGATATCCCCGTCTACGGCAACAACGGGCAGCTCAATTGCTACGTACGCGTCTATCCCGACCTGGCGCTGTCGATCGCGACGGCCGCCGACAAGGCGCTCAACGCGGCAGCCCGCGGCGGCCCGCCGGTACCGTTCGGCTGCGGCGTGCCGGTGGCCCTCAAGGACATCTATGCGGTCGAAGGCCAAGAGCTGACCATCGGCTGCCCGCTCGCCGCTGGCAACGTCGCGACCGGTGACTCGGTGCTCGCCGAGCGGGTCCGCAACGCCTACATGCCGATCCTCGGGCACACCCACACCGGTCCGTGGACCAACGACGACACCTGCCCACAGACTGCCAACCCGTGGAACCGAACGCTTTGCGTCGGCGGCTCCTCCGGTGGCTCAGCAGCAGGCATAGCGTCGCGCCTCGCCGTGATAGCGACCGGGTCCGACACCGGCAACTCACTGCGCAACCCGGCGCAAAACGTCGGCGTCGGCTCGATCAAGCCGAGCTACGGCCTGGTGCCGAAGTACGGCGTCACCGTGTCCAACACCAGCCTCGACACATGCGGCCCGATGGGCCGGGCAATGGCCGACGTCGCCATGCTGCTCGCCATCATCGCCGGGCCAGACTCCCGCGACGCGCGGTCGCAGCAGGCGCCGACGTTCCCCGAGGGCTTCCCGCTCGCGCCACGGCCCGGCGCCAAGCCGTTGGCGGGCTTGCGGATCGGCTCAACGGTGGAGACGGAGACGTCGCCGCCGCAGTCGCAATGGGCACCCGGCATCCTGGCTCAGCTACGCCTCGCGGTGCAGCAGTTCGCCGCCCTCGGAGCCGAGATCGTGCAGATCACGCCGCCAACCTCGAACCTCGGCAACTCATCGTACTTCTCCGCGACCAATCCAGACCCGGTCAACGGGTCAGCCGTCCCAGCAAACAGCATCTACCAGAACGCCGAGAACGCATGGACGCTCGGCGAGACCTACGCGGTCACCCAGGACGAAGACGCCCCCATTTACGGCGCAGTACAGACCCGGTTCCGCACTTCGATCTCCACTATCGACCAGCAGATACAGCAACTCCAGCAGCGCGCCGCGGCTATCGAGCCCGCCGACCTCTTCGGTGCGCACCGGGTACGGCGCGAGTACTCTGAGGCGTGGGCGAAGGTCTTCTCCGACAATGGGATCGTGGTCTGCCTGTGGCCGCAGAAGGTGCAGACGCCGCCGGTCCGTGACAACGACTTCACCGGCAGCTTCCGCGGCATCGAGTCCAGCCGGCCCAACACTACCGGCTTCCCCTGCGCCAACGTCCCCGTCGGCCGCGACGCCAACACCGGCATCCCGGTCGGCATCGATATGGCCGCGCCGTTCGGCGGCGACGCCGTCATCCTTCAGATAGCAATCGACTACCAAGCCCGCTACCCATACCACCTCGACATCCCGACGGAGCTGTGATGAGTGATCCCACAAACGAACCTGACCTGGTCGACCCCACCAACGCCCGACTACGCGACTTCGACATCCCGATCATCCTGCCGCGTTACAACCTCATCGAGCCTCCGGCGTTCGCTGGGTTCGTTACGACAGCTGACCTGCCCCCCATTATGCACTCGGCCGACCAGCCCGGCAGGCCCTGAGCCTGTGCGCGGCATAATTGCCCGCGATGCTCAATTGTCCCGATCCTCACTGCATCGATGATCTCCGCTGACGGCGCATTCTTGAGAGGGAAGCCGGTCGAGTCCGAGCGATATCAAGACTGAACCAGTCCGGTGTCCACTACGTGTCTCGCCGCGGTGCCATCTATCAGGAACACCCTGGCAGCGGCTCAGGATGGGAGCGCCCCATGGCCAGATGGCCTGTGTGATCGACGATGCTGGCCATCCCCATAGTTTGCGAACCGGCGGCCCTAAGAGACACAGGAGGCCCCCATACCATGAGTTTGGAGGCGCGATTTGGCAGACATGAACAAATGCCTCCGGCATCCGTGTATCCGATCAATTCCCGTATATCAAATGAGGAGAGTAACGAGCGTGATAGCCAGCCTGTTCGGTCCCGATCTGGGGTACGTGGTCATTATCGTTCTCGTCGTGCTGGTCGGTGGAAGTCAGCTCCCCAAGCTCGCCCGGAATATCGGCACCGCGGGAAAGGAGTTCCGTAAGGCTCAGCATGAGGCCGAAGAAGAAGCACAACGCCAACAAACCGCCCAGCCCCGACCCGATGTCGCCACCGCTCCTGCTCTTCGGTCAGTCTCTGCCGGGAGTCCAAACTCGCCCGAGGAGCCGGTATCGCTCAACCTGTCCAGGGCGGAGTTCGACGCCGTCCTCAAAGCCCGTGAGGATCAGATGCACCAAGAGGCAGCTGGCTGAGCGCGGGGCCAGACGCGGCGCCAAGACCATGACGGCGAACACGAGCGAGCATCCGACGGTGATGGCACCGAACCAGTAGGCGGCGCGAAGGTCCCAGGCCTGGGCGATCAGCCCGGTGATGGGGTAGCCGAGACCGACGCCCATGGCCGTCGTGACCGACAGGGTGGCGATCGCCCGTCGCGCCTTTTCGGGTGACAGATGCCGCGGGGCGATGGCCATGGCGGCGGGCAGGATGCCGAAGCCAATGCCCTGGAGGCCGCGGCCGATCAGCAGTTCGGTGAAGTTCTCCGATACCGCGACCAGCATGCAGCCGACGACGACACAGACGGGCGTGAAAGGGATCACATCACGCGGCCGGGGGCCGTCGGCCAGCCGGCCCATGATCGGGGTGGCGAGCGCACCGGTCAACAGGGTGATGGTGAGTATCCACTCGCCCACGCTCAAGGACACGCCGTCGGTGCGGGAAGCGTCGGGATGAACGGAGCGCCCAGGCTGGACACGACGCCATCAAGGAGCCAATGGTTACCAGGGTGGGCACGAGGAGCCGGGCAGCGCCGGTCTGGCCTCCCGACGCCTCCCACCTTGCTGTCGACCTCAGCGGCCAACGTGAGCTCGGTTGACGCTGTCGAAGATGGACTCTTTGTGCGCGCCTCGCGACTTCGCCGCGGCTGCCTTCCCAGGTCTCGATCTAATATTGACAGACTATATTGTCTTAGAATATAGTCTAGAAATATGAAATCGCTGGTGGACCGAGAGACGGACCGCTCAGCGCAGATCGAGTACGTCTCGACTCAGCTACTCGCGAGCGCCGCCGTACTAACGCGACTGCTTGCCAAGCAGGTGGACAGCGAGCTCTCCCAGACCGAAGCCAAAGTATTGAAGACCCTTCGCGACGGTCCCCGGCGGATCACGGAGCTGGCCGAGTGCGAGGGGCTCGCCCAGCCCACGACCACGCTCCTCGTCAAGCGGCTCGAGGAGATGGGCTTTGTCAGGCGGAAACGCCAGGCCGACGACGGTCGGGTGGTGCTGGTCTCGCTCGAACCGGCAGGACGTCAGGCCCACGAGGACTTCCGCGCACAGCTGACGGCCCTCTTGCGCGCCGACTTGGCCACCACTACCGATGAGCAGATCCAAGCGCTGGCAGCTGCCACCGCGACACTCGAATCGCTTATCAACGTCCTGCAGCAGCCACGTCGAACCGAGCAGATCAGGGGCGATCAAGATCCATCGGCACCGGTGAGATGAGGCTCGAACAGCTCGCTCGGTCAGCGTTGTCATTGGATTTCACGACGAAGGCGCCCTCGCCGGCATGACCAGCGGTGGCGCGCTGGTTGTCGCCGTACCGGCGTCTATCGGAGCCGCGGCATCCTTCGCGGTCGCCAACGTGGCGCAGATGCGCGGCGCCCGGCGACCCGAGACAACCAGAACGCTCGATCCCCGCCTTCTCCTCCGTGTCGGAGCCGAGCCGCTCTGGCTGGCCGGTCTCGGGGTATCGATCGTCGGCTTCGCCCTCGAAGCCACCGCACTCGCCGTCGCACCCGTGGTCCTGGTTCAGCCGCTCATTGTTGCCGAACTGCTGTTTGCACTTCCCCTTGCCGCAGCCGCCGGGGGCAGTCGCCTCGGTCGGCGCGAGTGGACAGGTGCTGTGCTGGTCACGGTCGGGCTCGTCGCCTTCGTGGTCATCGTCCGGCCGACCGACTCTGCCGCGTCGGCATCGTGGACAACCTGGCTGCTCATCGTGTGTGTGATCGCCACTCTGGTGGCGCTTCTCCTGCATCTCGGTGAGCGCAGCGGTGGCGTGAGACGAACGAGTGCTTTCGGGGCTGCCGCGGGAGTTTCGCTCGGCCTGATGTCGGTGCTCACAAAACTGACCATGCGGGACTTCGGGAATCGTGGCCTCGGCGCATTTGCGACGCTGGCGCCGTGGGCGGTGATCGCAATCGGGGTCTTCGGTCTTTGGCTGGCACAGACCGCATTCCGCTCAGGTCCGCTCGCCGTCTCCCTCCCGCTCATCGACATCGGTGAACCGCTCGTCGCCTCGCTCGTCGCGGTGATGGCCTTCGGCGAGCGACTCGGCAGCCTCTCGCCAGCGATGTCGACCGGGCTGGCCCTCGCCGCAGGGATCACCGCCTGTGGCATCATGCTCCTCGATCACTCACCGCTCGTACAGGCCGCCCAGGCGACTCAGCCCGTCGTCGGCGGCTGACCCTGGCCCTCCACAGTTCAGCAGAACCCACAGGTGACGGCTATCCGAGGCCGGCGTGTAGATGCGTGCCGCCGTCGCATGGTCCCGTCCGGAACGTCCGTTTCGATCACCTCTCGGCTGCTGGTGGAGAGGGATGCTCCGCGGGGCGAGGGGCCGGATAATCAGTCCGGCGAAGCTGCCCGGTCGCTGCGGGTTCGCGCTCGGCGAGCGACTTCGGCTCGGGCCGAGATCCATAGGGTGTGCGGCTGGTCGCGGTCGCCGTGCAACTGGAGCATGCCTTGGACCAGGTCTTCCACCATGCCGCTCTTCTCCGCGACGGTGGTGAAGTCGCTCAGGTACTGCTGGCTGGCTGCGAGGTTCTCCGGCAGGTCCGGTGCCCCCACGCTCTTGTGGCCGGCCACGACGATCTTTGGTTTTAGCGCGGCGACCGCATCGATGCTGGCGATCCAGTCCTGGCGCTTCGCTTCATCGGCCTCGTACATCATCATGTGGACGTTGTTGTAGACGACGTCACCGCAGGCAACTGCGTCTGCGGTCGGCACGTGGAAGATCGTCGAGCCCTCAACGTCACCTTGGCCGACGTGGATGAGGTTGACGACTTGACCGTCCACCAGGATCTCGTCATCGTTGAGCACGTCGGGGATCACGGGCGTGTCGGGGAGCTCGCCGGGGAAGCGCGAGGTCCAGTACTTGGTCGTTTTGTTGAACTTCGCTTCCCACGCGGCGCGGTCCACAACCTCGGGAGCCGCGTATCCCCGTGCCTCGGGGAAGTGCTGGAGAAGCCGCGCCAGGCCGAGCCAGTGGTCCGAGTGGCCGTGCGTGATGTAGACACCCGTGATCCTCTTCCCGAAGCTCTTTGCCCAGGCGGCGATATGGTCGGCGTTCTCGAAGGTCAGCAGGGCATCGATGAGGATCCCCTCGGACGGACCCGAGATCAGCGTGCTGCTGGACGGTGCCCAGGTGGCCTCTTCACCCGCCGCGAGCTGGTCGGGATAGGTGTACGGCCGCATCGGGGCGACGTAAACGTCGATGGAGAGCGGACTGGTGCTCATATATCACTGTCTCCTCCACGGTGGGTTTCGGGCGTGAAGCTTGACGATCTCCGCGTCGGCAGCGACACCTGGTTTTGAGGTCCGCCCCAACGCGAGGTGCCAGTCGGTCAGTGCCCGGTGAAGCTGGCGTGGCCCGGACCGTCGCGCCGCAGACGTTCGATCCCGTTCTTGCAGGTCGTGACTCACCATCACCGCCGGTTCCTCGGCGAGGGTCACGCGCTCGGCTGCGGCCACGCCGCCGGGCCGCCAGGCGTGGAGAACGCGTTGGTCGCGGTGTGAGCGAGAGTCGGTCCGTTCGCGAGGCTCAGCGCGAAGGCGGGTCTGCTCGACGAGGCTTTCGCGATGAAGACATCAATGTCGACGCCCGCGGAGGAGTCATCACCCTCGGCTCGCACCAGCGCGGCGCGAACGTCGCAGCTGGCGGCGTCGTCGACCGCGCGGCGCGAGTCGGTGAGCAGATCTCCGCTGAAGAGGTTTTGCAGCGGCCGGTCGACGACGATTTCGCCGTGATCATCGCTTGGCTGGAACGTTACGAGTGGCATCGCTGGTCTCAGTGTCCGGAGTAGGCGGGGTAGGTCTTCGTGCTCTCGGACTCGAACCAGTCGCGACGTGAGTCGGGGTCGACGGCGAGGAAGGTGCTGAGCGCGACCTGGGCGTCGTCGGACTGCATTACCTCGGTCCAGTTCATGTTCTCGACTTCGAACGCGGCTTGAAGGTTGCTGTCAGCCCCGAGGTAGAGCGCTCGCTTGGCGTTCGCCACCGACATCGGCGGGAGCGAGGCGATCTCCTCGGCAAGCTCCAGGGCTCGGGCGGGTGCGTCGCCGACGACCTCGTGGACCAGGCCCAGCGCTAGGGCGACCTCGGGGGTGACGATCCGGCCTCGCAGCACCCAGTCGAGCGCTCGTGCCAGTCCGACCAGCCGGCTCACCCGCTGGGTGCCCCCGGCGCCGGGGATTACTCCGGCGCGAACCTCCGGATTTCCGTAGCGGAAGTCGCCGACCTGGCCGATCCTCAGGTCGCAGGCGAGAGTGAGCTCGAAGCCGCCGCCCATCGCGTCCCCGTTCATCGCGGCGATGATCACTTTCGGCAGCGCCGTCATCTGGTCGAAGATCGCCTTGTAGCCGCGCACGATCGATCCGGAGTATCGAGACGTGGTGGGGTCACTGGCGAGTCCGTGCAGCTCTTCGACGCTGTACTGGCTGAAGCCAAGCGAGTCCTCGGCACGCGACTGGATCACGACGGCCCGGACCGAGGGGTCGTGCCAGCCGGCCACCAGCTGCCCGAGCTCGTCGATCACCGGCTTGCCGAGGTAGTTGTAGGGGGGGTTCGAGAACGCCGCGATCTCCACGGCGCCTCGCCGATCGGTTGCCCAGAAGTCCATCTCTTGTCCTTTCCATCGAGAACGACGCAACTATCGCCCGTCTCGGGCGATGCGTCATCGCGTGATCGAGTTAGTTGTGCTCCGGGCAGGCCGGTAGTCACTCGCCCGGAAGCAGCCGTGAATGTGGTCGTTGACTATGCCGACGTTCTGCATAAAGGCGTAGACACTCGCGGGGCCGACGAATCGGTAGCCCTGCGCCTTCAGCTCCTTCGCAAGAGCGTCAGCCTCCGGTGTTGTCGTCGGCACGTCGGCCGTCGATCGCGGTGACCGCACCCGGTCGACTGCGTAGGAGCGTGCCAGAGCGGCGAGGCTCGGCGAGGCGGACCTCATGGCCCGGGCGTTATCGATCGTGGCCTGGATCTTGCCCCGGTTTCGGATGATCGCAGGGTCTTGCAGCAACCGGTCGACGTCCCGATCTGTCATCGCCGCGACCTTGCTGACATCGAAGCGGCGGAAGGCTCGGATGAACGCGTCTCGCTTACCGAAGACGACCCTCCAGCTGAGGCCCACCTCGAACACGCCCAGTGTCAACGCCTCGAACAAGGCCGGCTCGGCGTAAGTTCTCTTCCCCCAGACCGTGTCGTGGTACCGGACGAGAGCGGACGGTGCCGCCCCGGCCCAGGGACAGCGGGGCCTGCCATCCTCGCCCATGATCGCGCCGTCGCTGGTTGCCATCGTCTGACGCCTCAGTCCGCCGTGCCGCTCGCGATCCAGCCAGCGAAGCGGTCAACCTTGTCGGAGCTCCACGGCCCGTCGCCGGGTATCGTCCCAGCCCACAGGGCATCCAAAATGGGTGCGACGTTATCTCGGACGCCCTGGCCAGAGCGAAGATCGAGTCGACTCTGCATCGAGCTTCGGTCCTCGTCGCCGAAGAGCGGTTTTATGTCGTTGGCGAAGGATGGATCGACCATATGCCACCACCTGTCGGGGAGCGGATCTGCGAAGGAGTCGAGTGTGTTGATGAGATGCCGGCTGCTACATAGCGCCCCAGGTGGCCGCAATAGCCTTGACGATCAAGCTGGCCGCGATGTCGGGTTGAGCGATAAAGGCGGCGTGCGAACCTCTGGGCACCGACTCGACAGTTGCGTTCATGCGCCTGGCCATGAAGCGCTCGCAATCGGGCGGAATGGCGTTGTCCTTTTCCGAGACTATGTACCACGTAGGCAGGTCCCTCCAGCCGGCAATTGTCGCTTTTTCGGTCAGGGCTGCCGCACTGAGGGGCCGCTGGCTCACCGCCATGGGAGCGGCCACCTCGGCAGGCAAGTCGGCGCAGATCGTCTCATGGAACTCCGAGATCTTGATGAAGAGATCGGGGCCACCTGGCGCGCCAGGAGCGTCGTAGGGGCTGGGCACGTTGGTGGACGCCAGCAGCGCCGGTGGAAAGGGCTCTTGGATACTGGCGCAGCTCTCTCCCTCGTCAAGCGCGAAGGCCGACAGGAACACCAGAGCGATGACATCCTTGACCGACGGGGCAGCCTGGGAGATGACCGCACCGCCATACGAGTGCCCGACCAGAACGACTGGCCCGTCGATGGTGGATGTGTAACGGACGACGGAATCGGCGTCGAAGCCGAGGCTCCGCAGAGGGTTCATCGGCGCCCTGACTTCCATCCCCTGGGACTGAAGCTCACGTATCACTCCGGCGTACCCGGACGCGTCGGCGAAGGCGCCGTGCACCAGGACGACGGTGGGACTCGCTGCCATAGGATGCTCCTTCAGGTCATCGTCGGCGTTCAGTATCACCGCTACGAGCCCGCGAAAGCATCACTTGATCGGGCGATATTTCCGCGAAACGGGATTAGTGGATCAGAACGGGGCGGGCGTCACTCTGCCCTCGATACCTCGACTCGATGGCAGACAGCCAGCCCACCCGAGATGGCTTTGTGAAGCCCTCACCTCGGGGACCGATGTTGGCGTGCCTCGGCCGCCCCGGTCAGGGTCACGCGGGACATAACCCCGAGCTTCTCGGAGCGGGCATCCAGTCCAACATGAACGTCAACGAGGTGATCTCCAACCGGTGCATCCAGTTGGTGGGGGGCACCCTGGGTCAGCAGCCGGTGCATCCCAATGACCACGTGAACATGGGCCAATCCTCGAACGACACCTTCCCGACCGCCTTGCATCGCGCCTACACCATGGCCACCGAAAAGACCATCTCGGCCCTCGAGCGGCTGCCAGACGCCATCGACGCCAAGACCAAACAGTGGGCTGGTGTGGTGAAGATCGGCCGCACCCACCTCGAGGACGCCACCCCCTGACCGTCGGCCAGGAATGGTCCGGTTACGTCGGCGCCCTCGATGACGCCATCGCCGAGGTCGACCACGCCAACTGCTCCCGGCAGGTGGCTGAATATCCCTGATCACAGTAGGCGTGCCATCGTCGGCACCAGCTCGGCCCGAGTGTCACGGTCACGACCCACCTCTTGACTTTACTGGAGCGAACGGTCTAGAAAGGCTGGAGCGGTGAAACGGTGAGATGGATAAGGAGGAGAACCCTGTGCCGATGATCGACGTCTACGCCGCCGCTGGCACGTTTGCGGATCCGCATCAGCTCGCATCTGACCTCGCGCGCACCCTGATGACCATTGAGGGTGTCCCCGACATCCCGATGTTCCGACAGAACACGGCGGGCTTCGTCCACGAGATGGATGGTCCGGCCATCTCCAATGTCGACGGCCACAGTACATACGTGCGAGTCCAGGTGCTCACCAACGCCGGCGCGCTCGACCGCGACAAGCAGCTCGCCGTGGTGAGCCAGTTCACCGAGCTGGTGGCGACGGCAGCGGGGGACCCCACGCTCTCGCAGAGGACCTGGGTCCTCCTGACCGAAGCCATTGAGGGCGGGTGGGGCCTTGGCGGTCACGCCAACACAAACGAGGAGCTGGTAGCCGCGGCGAGAGCACAGATTGCCGCACTCTCAGCCGCCAAATCAGACGATGGCTGATGCCACTGAATCGGGTTAGGACCGGCTCACGCAGTTCAGCATCAGCGACCCGCACCGGGCAATTGGAAGGTGATCTTTTTTCGAACCGACCGATCAACCTGCTCAACTCGACAACCGTGGTCGAGCTTGGCGAGATGGTCCGCCGCGTCGAGAAGGCGCAGGGCCTCCGAGTCGCCGTGTTCGCCAGCGCTCACCTCGGTAGCGGAGCAGAAGCTGATCTGGGCGGCGGCAGCCCTGCCGGCGGCCACGCTCCTCGCCGAAAAGGTCCCGGGTGTTGCTTGGAAAGAAAGGCCGAGCTGGTACATCGTGCTGGTCGAATCGATAAAAGTGGACCTAGAGGGGTCGACCGCGAACATGGCTAACCACTCGATGGGCATGAGGGGATGCCCGGCACGAGCGCAACTTGGGACGATCGGAAGCTGGCCCATTCGCGCCCCAGGACGGGCGGCAGGTTGCTATTGCTGTTCGAGGTGCACGATCGGCATGATCGTCGGTGGCTGTGCCAACTCGATGCCTAGTTCTTCCATGACCGGCCCCAGGTACGTGAGGAACTCCTCGTAGGCGTCTTTGCTCTCCCAGATGTCGAAGACCTGAAGCTGACCGTCTTCACCGAAGCAGGAGTGGAGCTTCATGGCGTCTCGGGGTGCACCTGCCTCCAGCAGGCGAGCAAGTCCTTTCGTGTGCTGATCGACCGTCATGTTCTTGGTGACGATGTAGATCCCGATCATGGTGAGTAGCTTCTTCTTCTACGGTGCTGGAGGGTTGTCGGGGTTGGAGCCACCTTGGCAGGACTGGCCCGGCGTGACGATGTTGTGATTCAGGAGTCCATGACGGACGTCTTGGCCGTAGTTCTGCGTCCGACCACCGGGGCCGTTCGGCGCCTCGGGGATCGGATTGGCCGAGATGATCGGCGCCGTCGGGTCATCGTTCTGCCCCGAAAACACGCAGATCGAGTTGGCGTGGGCCGGTCCTTGTGTGGGCTTGCCGTTACCAGTGATCTCCCCGGCGAAGGCCGGGGCTGCTCCTATTGCGGTACCGGCCACAACAATAGCTGCGGCGGTCAGCCATTTCCTCATGAAAGCCCCTCCTGTGGTGTCGTTAGAGTCCGGCAGCGTAACAGGTTGCCGGCGATATGCAAGAGTCTCCAAGGTCTCCACATCATCTCCACATAGCCTGCGTCCGCCCGCCATCTTCCGTATCTTTGCGTAATCCGGTTTGTGGACCCGCCGAGTCGGCACAGAGGATGTGGGTGCAGGCGTTCGGGCATCCACCCAGGTGAGGGTTGGTGGATCCGGTCGGCTCGTCTGGGTCTGGTCTGACTCGATATTCGGCTGACGGTCAGCCTGTCTGGAGAACGATCCATCGACCTGCCTGGTGGTGGATCCAACGATCAGCCATAGCCACATTTTCCCTGCCGAATATGTCGCTTGTGGCAGTCCTCCGGATCAGGGCAGATCTCGCGGGATGAAATATCTGTACCTCGTGGTTCGGTGCCCAGGTAAAGTCACGTTGCCGCATCAGTGTTGCGTTCAGATCATGGCTCTGGGCCGGCCGGGGCTTAGGCGAGCCGTGTCGGGAATGCCTGATCGATTGCGGCTAAGCGGTTGGTGACGTCGAGACGTCGAAGATGTTCTCCAAATGCTTGCGCATGGTTCTCGCCGATATGAACAGCCGGCGGGCTATCTGGGCGTTGCTATAGGGGGTTGCGATCAGGCGCAGGATCTGCCACCGCCTCTCTGTCAGGCTGGGAACACCACGTGAGCGCCTTTCGCCATCGCGGTAGGCCTCGTAGAGGTGCGGGCGAAGCAGGGCGTTCGGTGTGGGCTCTGAGAGATGGTCGACGGCGTAGGTGGCGCAGAGGGGCAGGCGGGCTCGGGCGTAGTCGAGGTCGGCGTCGGGCCAGCCGGAGAGGAACTCGAGCCACAACCGGGGGAGCCCAGCCCCATCCACCCAGGCTTTCCGGAAGCGGAAGACTCCCAGCCGGGAGTCCCCCGCCCCACCGGGCGAGCGTTCCCAGCCCGCGCCACTTCAGACGCCACAACCCTCCACCGGCCAGCCCCGGATCGTCAACTCGCAGCCACCACAGCCCAGCCCCATCCTGCTTTCACTGCCTAACAACCTCGACGCGGACGCATCGAGCCGCCCGCCCTGAGGGCAGAACCAGCACCAAAATGGCGTCAGCCGAGACATCCAACCCAGGGGTGAACCCCCTCTCAGGGGGGATCGACCGGAAATCTCTCCCACGAAGTTCCCGGGCGGACCGCTTGAGACGAGCAAGCGCGGCAGAGCGGAACCTATGAGCTAGTGGCGCCTCGGGTCTGTTGTGACGCTCTTGTCGCGTGGTGAGCTCTGAGCGCCCTCCTGGTAGGAGCAGGATTACACCCGTTTGGCAAATCTTTCGCCAAATCACGCGATTTGCCAGCTTTTGATCCCCGCCCAAGAGGGCCCGTGGCTGTTCAGAGAGGCAGCGAGGGGACGTACTTGGGGACGTCAGCGCCAGCGCCGGCTACCCGGATGCGTGGGAGTGCTGGAACTGGAGCACCTTCTGACCCACAGACGATGAGTTTTGGGACGTTCCATCGGTCAGTTCAGTTAGCGCTCGAGCGTTGCACTCGAGCTCTTGGTTAGCCCTAAGGAGGCGTCCCGATGATTCCACCCCCACTTATGTACGAGATGGCGAAAGCAACCCAAGCCGAACGCCAACGATTGGTCTCCGGCCTCAGCAAGCACGACAGCGTGAACAGCAACTGGTACCGGCGGGTCCGGTCGCGGCTCAGAACCAGTAGGGGTGCCCGACTACTGCATTCCGCCGCTTTCGAGGCCCGTTCGATGAGTTTGCGAGGGCGGCGCAGTCGATACCTTTATGGACATGAGCACCGACTCGGCGAACGAGCAGCTCCTCCTTGAGGCCGCTCAGGCGGGGGACGATGAGGCGTTCCGCGTCCTCGTGGAGGGGCGGCGAGCCGAGCTCCACGCGCACTGCTACCGGATGTTGGCCTCGTGGGACGATGCTGATGATGCGCTCCAAGAGGCGTTGATTCGGGCCTGGAAGGGATTGCCCCGGTTCGAAGGTCGGAGCTCACTTCGGACCTGGTTGTTCACGATCACGAGCAACGCGGCGCTTGACCTCGCCTCCCGACGGACCCGACGGGACCTTCCGGTCGCATTCGCTCCGTCGACGGAAGCTGACGAATCACCGGGTGCGACAGCCACCGACATTCCATGGATCGGCCCTTATGCGGCACCGTCGACGGAGTCATCCCTCGGCCTGCCCGAGGCGCGCTATGCCGGTCGCGAGAGCATTGAGCTCGCCTTCGTGGCCGCACTCCAGTACCTGCCCGCCCAGCAGCGGGCTGTGTTCATCCTTCGCGAGGCGCTCGGGTTCCGTGCGGTGGAGGCGGCGAACATCCTTGGCACGTCGGTCGCCGCAGTCAACAGTTCACTGCAGAGGGCTCGGGCTGCAGTGAGGGGCCGGATTCCGGTCGTAAGCCAACAAGAAGAGCTGGGCAGACTTGGTGACGCTAAGGGGCGCGAGCTTGCGGCCCAATATGCGGCGGCCATCGAGGAGAGCGACGTTGCCGCGCTCCTCTCCTTGCTCAGCGAAGACGCCACCTGGTCGATGCCGCCAGAGGCCTCTTGGTTGCAAGGCCACGACGGTATCGAAAGATACCTCCGTGGCGCGGTCTTTCCTAAGCGTTGGCGCCACGTGACGACCGGGGCGAACGGCCAACTTGCTGTGGCCCGCTACATCTTCAACACGGATCGAGATGCCTTCTTCGCCCACGCTCTCGACGTTCTCGACCTGCGGGACGGTCTGATCGCCGCGGTCACCAGCTTCCGCGCGCCCGGTCTTTTCGACCGTTTCGGGCTTCCTGAGCGGCAGGAGGTCTTGGCCTCAGGAGCTGACGGATGATGCGTTGCCTGCTGTCAGCTCAGCGCCTTTTCAAACCAGTGGTCCGCGAACGGCTCGTCGTTGAAGGCGGCCACTTCGATCCAGCCAGCGGACCGGTAGAGGGAGAGCGCTTCGACGAGGACCGCGCTGGTCTCGAGATGCGCGACCCGGGCTCCGCTAGCCCGCGCGCACCCCTCCAGTCGCTCCAACAGACGACGGCCCAATCCGAGTCCTCGGGCACTCGGAGCGAGCCACATGCGCTTGATCTCGGCCGGCGCGTCGGCGTGGTGCTTGACGGCGCCGCAGCCGACCGCTTCGCCATGCAGGTAGGCGACGAAGAACTCCCCGGCGGGCGGTCGGACCTCATGTGGCAGAGCGGTGGCGCCCACGCTGGGATCGAAGCCGCGTTGCGAGCGGCGGTTCAGCTCGGCGACGTACTCCGCAAGGCAGTACCGTGCATCGGGGTGCTCAGGGTCGACGGTCTTGATCTGCACACTCGCCGAGACGAGGAGGAGCTCCACGTCGCGCATCGCCGCGACGAGCCGTTCGCGCTGGGTCGAGCTCAGAGCGGCAAGCAGCGACTCGGCGAGTTCGTTGGAGCGCTTGTCGAGGGTAGCGCGTTCGCGGCGGCCAGCCTTCGTGAGGCGCGCAACCCGGATTCGCCTGTCGCCCGTGCCCGCTGCCACCGTGACCAGCCCAGCGGCCTCCAGTGAGCGCAGCAGCCGGCTCAGATACCCCGAATCAAGCCCCAGGCGGGCGCGTAGCCGGCGCACTTCGCAGCCGTCGAGTCCGATCTCCCAAAGCAGCCTGGCCTCGCCCAATGATCGTTCGCGCCCGAGGAAATGATCGTTGATCGCCCCGACACGCTCGGTCACTACGCGGTTGAAGCGACGAACCTGATCAACCATCGGATCGGACATTCTCTGACGTTAGTCAGCAAACTGAGCGACGTCCATCTGTCGACCAACGCTGGCGCTCCTCCGGCGGCTGGCACCTTCGCAGTCATCGGTGCCGCACCGTTCGCCATCCCTCATCGTGGCTGAGGCCAGACACGGTGGAGAACGAGGACGCAGAACGTGCGCTGAATGAACATGCGGCCTAACCCGAGGCACCTCCGCTCCGAACGAACGGTCACTCTTCTTTGCCGCTGACGATCGAAGACCAGAACCGGAACTTCGCCCCTAATCCCGTCCGTGAGCGCCCCCTGATCTACCCACGGGGGTAGCCGCAAATCGCTGGGAGACGATTATCGGAAGGGCGGGACTCGGCAGGGCTTGCGAGCCGTGGCCCTAGCCACTAGGGGTCCACGGTGCCGAGTTGGGACTTCTCGGTCGCGACGTCCGTGGTCAGGTGGAGCCAGATGGGGTCAGCGGAGCTGGAGCCATCGCCGGAGTCCCTGACCGCCACCAGGTTCGATCGCTGCGCCGCCCCATCGGCGACCGCAAGCTCGCCGGGCAGGGCTCACCCGTCCCCGTAGGCCGGACTGGCCAGACGGGACCGTCGTATCGGCGGGCGGTCCGAGCAGGGTGTAGCATCTGATCAGGCCCTCATCCATCTTGGGCCGCCGTTGACGGTTCCGACTCCGGACCCCGGTCGCCTGCGCCAAGGGACATTCACCCAAACATGGCGCAAAAGGCCACGCCGCCGAGCTACCGCAGGGCCGTCAACCAAATAGGAGAGAAGAAATGGGAAGAGCTTCCACGCGGCTGAACCACCGCCGACCGCGGGCGCGTCTCGCTCAGGCCCACGACCGTGCGTGCGGCCATGAGCCGGCTATCCGCCCAGGGGATCCGAAACCATGAATGAGAGCCCTTTGCACGTGGTGTTCGGCACCGGGCAGGTCGGCCTCGCCCTCGCGGCCCGGCTGGCCGCTCACGGTGTCACGGTGCGGACGGTGTCGCGCCACCGGCCGGACACGCTGGTTGATGGTGTCGACTGGCGGGCCGCGGACGCCACCGATCCTGAAGCCGCCGCCGATGCGGCCAAAGGCGCGTCCGTCATCTACCAGTGCCTCAACGCCCCCTACACCGGCTGGCCGAAACTGTTCCCCCCGCTGCAGCGGGGGGTGCTGGCCGCGGCCGAACGGGCTGACGCGCTGCTGGTCACCCTGGAGAACGTCTACGGCTACGGCCCCACCGGCGGCCGAGCCATGACCGAGGACCTGCCGCTGGCGCCCACGTCCGCGAAGGGCCAGACCCGGGCGGCGATGGCCGCAGAGCTGCTGGCCGCCGCCGAAGCCGGGAGGGCCCGCATCGCCATCGGACGAGCCTCGGACTTCTTCGGCGCCGGGGTCACCGAGTCCACCCTGGGCGCCCGGGTATTCGCCAACGCGGTGGCCGGCAAACGAGCCGACTTCATCGGCAACCCCAACCTGCCCCACACCTACAGCTACGTGCCCGACATCGCCGCCGGCCTGGCCACCCTCGGCACCGACGAGCGGGCCGTCGGCCAGGTCTGGCACCTGCCCGGCCCCGAGACCGTCGCCACCCGGGCGGTCCTCGATCTGATCGCCGCCGAGGTCGGCCATCCCGTCACGGTCCGCAACATCCCCAAGCTCGCCCTGCGGGCCCTGGGAGTGGTCAACCCGCTGATGCGCGAGCTGGCCGAGATGTCCTACGAGTTCGAAGAGCCCTTCATCCTCGACACCACCAAGTACCAATCCACCTTCGGGACCACCGGCACCCCGCTGGCCGCCGCCGTCGCCGACACCGTGGCCTGGTACCGGACCCAAACGAGCGCGACATGAGCCCGGTAGAGGTGCCGGTGGGGGCCGAACTAGCCGCCACCGCCGCGTGGTCGCAGCGGGTCCGCCGCGTCGGTGGGTTCATCCAGCTGGCCTTCGCGGCCTTCTGGCTCATCCGGGGCGCGCTCAGCCTCAGCGGCGGGGCCGCGACCGCCGTCACCGGCCTCGCCGTAGTAGTTGTCACCGCGGTCTTGGTGTATGGCATCAGGGTCACCGCCGGCACCGGCCGCAGGCCCACCGGCCCTGAAGCGAAACGCATCGAACGGTCTGTCACCGTAGCCACGATCATCGAACTGGTCGCATCGTTCGCGTTTCCGGTCATCGTCATCGCTGCCGGCCACCGCGACTGGGTCCTGCCGTCCATCGCCATCACCATCGGACCCCTGCTGCTGTGGCTCGACCACCTCGTCCACATCCCCCGCTACCGTCCCATCGGCTGGGCCCTGACGATCGGACCGTTCATCCTGGTGGCCACCATGTCCGGGACCGCGCTCGTCGCCACGACCGGGCTGGTGGCCGGTGTCCTCCTGTTGGGCACCGCCGGCGCCGGGTTCCACGACCTGGCCGGCCTGCGACCCCGCCGCCCGCCCAAGACCGTCCGGCTCACCCCGCGGCCATCATGACCGTCCCTGACACCGACGTTCAGAGCGGGAGATTCCGAACGTTTTTCAATCCGGCCACCGGGGAGCACATCCAATACACCGCGACCGCCGAGACCACCAACGGCGAGCTGGTCCGCTTCGACTGGCGCAGCGTGCCCGGCGGCGTTATCACCGAGCACGTCCACCCTCACCAAGAGGAGCGTTTCACCATCACCGCCGGGCACGCCCGCTTCACTCTCGCCGGCCACCAGCACACAGCCGGCGCCGGCGAGACCGTCGTGGTCCCGGCCGGGGTCGCCCACTCCGAGGGCAACGCCGGGACCGTCGACGTCGACGGCGTCGTAGAACTCCGTCCAGCCCTGCACTCCAAGGAATGGCACGAAGCCCTGGCCGGGCTCGTCGCCGACGGCCACACCACCCCCCGAGGCGCACCCAAGAACCCGCTCCAACTGGGCGCCACCTTCTGGCACTTCCGCCACGAAAGTCGGGCCACCTCCCCGCCGATCTGGCTACAAAATCTCATGCTCCCTCCCCTGGCGGCACTAGCCAAGCTGTTCGGGGTGCGCCCCTACCACCACCGTTGGGACACCCGCATCGACCCTTCGCCAGCAGCATCCATCGAACCGACCAGACGGTGAATGCTCCGATGGTGATCGACAAGCTCGAGGTGGCCTCCCGTGTCGCGTCGGCCCAACCGGCCCCGGCGCCGCCGCGACCATGCAAGAGAACCTCCCCTACGGAGGCTGGATCCGCCAAGCCGGACAGCTTGCACCCAAGGAGTTCTTCACCGGCGTCACCACGATCGGCTTCCCCGACGGACCCTGCGAAGCGATGCCCGTTCCGACCGGAGATCTCGAAGCCGCCCTCCTACGCCTTCAGCCCTCCGGCCGCTGTCCGCGCCGTGGAGGAGACCCTCGGGGGATCTCGTCGGGGAGCCCTCAGTCCTGCCGCCGCATTCGGTGCCGATTTCGCCTTCACCATCCAAGACACCACGCGAATCGACGCCCTCCAAGCTGATACCAGACTCTCCGCGTCACCGAAGTCTGTCCTTAAACATCGGCTCCCGGCTACAAGGCAGCTCCTCTAGGCTGCGAGGCGATGAGCTTTTCGGATATCGAGATCACTGATGGCGGCACCAGGTGGCGTTTCGACCGCTCGTTCCTGACTTCGAACTGGACCTGTATCTGGGGTCGCGGCTGTCTGGGGGTCCTTCCGGAGCCGGCGGCCGAGCTAGGCCACGGGTGTTGCTCGATGGGTGCCGACCTCGACGGCGAGGACGAGGCGCGCCTGATCAGTGCGTTGGCTGCCACACTGCACCCTTCGCGCTTCGAGTACCACGACGAGGCCGCCCAAGGTGGCGTCTTCGCTGACGCGACCCGGAGCAGCACTCGTGTAGTGGACGGGGCGTGCATTTTCCTTAACCGGGCAGGGTTTGCCGGTGGTGGCGGTTGCGCGTTGCATTTGGCGGCGCTTGACTGCGGCGAGTCGCCGGTCGATTGGAAGCCGTCGGTGTGCTGGCAGCTCCCGATCAAGGTCGACTGGGAGCTGGGCGGGGACGGGACCGAAGTGGCCACGGTTAGGCGTTGGACGAGAGCCGATTGGGGTGCTGAGGGAGAAACGATGGCGTGGTGTTGCACGGAGGGCACCCTTGCCTACGTGGGCGACCGGCCGGTGGTCGAGTCGATGGCGGCAGAACTAACCGAGATTGTTGGCCCCGAGGTCTACGGAGAGCTCCGCCGCCGCATCCATGACGGAGGGCATCAGGCCCGCTTCCTACCTCGACCTGGCGGAACCCGGGAATGACTCAACGGCGCTCAGCTGGGCACTCGCAAAGTACCTCGCTCTTCCTCGACGCACCGAAATCATCACTAAAGGTCTGATGCTGCATCTCATCCCAGCATTGGTGGCATAGTGTTCGCCTGGGGGACGCACGCGTTTATCGTTCTGGCGCGGTCTTGGGCGGTCCTTCGCGGTCTGGCCACGCGGGGTCGGGGATAGCCTTGCCGAGAAAAGCCACCAGACGGTCCGTTCGGGACCTCAACCGCAGCACGGCCGGATCACCGCCCCCGTACCGAGGGTGATCGAACTGGTCCACCGTCCCGAAGGTCGTGCACCATCCCAGCAGCGCCTTGTTGCCAGCCGTGGTGGTCGGGAACTGCTCGACACCCAACAGACCGCCAATGCCATCCAGCACGGCAGCCAGGCCGCCGGGTCGTGTGGGACTCGGCCGAGGCCTAGTGGGCCGCCTGCGAACTCGACGCCGGAAACTCGCGGCCAGCTGTCGTCATGCGACCAGGCATTCTGATGGCCGAGTTTCCGGCGTCGAGTTTCTGGCCAGGCCCACTGGCCGGCTCGGGCCGGCCCGACGGGCGAGGCGCGACCGCAGCCCCGACGCCACCAGATCTTGCCGCCCTTACTGTCGCGAATCATGCCCTTCGAGCTTTACTGGCGCGATCAGTGCCCGGTTGAAGCGGGGCGCGCGCCAGTAAAGGTCTGACTACCGCCCACAATCCAACCGGCTCGGCCTTACTCTGGCGACCAGGCATTCTGATGGCCGAGTTTCCGGCGTCGAGTTTCTGGCCGGCCCACTAGCCGTCGGGCTGTCGGCTCCAGCGTCGGTAGAGCCTGGTCAGGGCAACGATGTCCTCTCCGGCCATGCCTTCGGCGATGGCAAGCCCGTACATCGTACGTACCATCGACGTCGTCGGTGAGGGAACTCCGACCGAGCGGGCTAGTTCCATGGCCAAACCCAAATCCTTGTCGGCCAAGCTGATCGAGAAGCGGGGACGGCGGTCGTCCGCGATTACCCACGGGAAACGCTTAACAAAGTGACTGGAGCTACCACCGCTCCCGGCCAGAACGTCGTAAAGTCGCTGTGCGTCAACTCCGGCCGCGACACCCACTTCAAACGCTTCTGCGGCCACAAGAACATTTCCCATGCTCATCATGTTGTTGACGAGCTTGACGATTTTGCCCGTACCCACCGCTCCGGTATGGGCGATCGAGCTGCCGATGGTGTCGAGAAGCGACCTGGTGTACTCCAGGTCGGCGTGGTCGGCACCGACCAGGAGGCTCAGCGTCCCTGCCGCCGCTTCGTCCGGCCCGCCGGAGACAGCGCAGTCAATGACCCGATGACCGGCTTGCCGGGCTGAGTCCCCGACGGAGGACATGGTGCCGGGATCGATGGTACTGAGCTCGATCAGAACCGCGCCCGGCGCGACCGACGCGATGATCCCTCGATCGCCCTCCCACGCCGACCTGACAGCGGCAGGATCGGGGAGGCTGGTGATGACGAACCCCGACTGGGCCACCGCCGTGGCGGTGTCGTCGAAAATTGTGACACCATTGGTCGTGGCGCGCCGTCCGGCCTCAGGGTTGGGATCGTAGCCGTTGACCTCGTAGCCGGCGGCGACCAGGTGGCCGGCGACGGCGCCCCCCATAGCGCCGAGGCCCACCACGGTTACCATCCCTTGCGAGTTGGGGGCCTGTTGGCGGGCATTCATCGCGGTCCTTTATGCGATTCCGTCGCCCGTCCCGCCAGGCCGGGGACGGGATCGTATCCTCCGATCGCCTCACGACCGTGGCCGGCGCTGGACTCGATCCAGCTTCGGTGGCCGCTCATCGGCCGGCGCCGTCGCGACAACCGGCGGCGTTGGCGCCGGCGATCCGGCCGAACACGGCACCGCGCATCAGTCCGGTCCCGGCCGCGTAGTTGTAGTGGAAGAAGTCGCCGGCAATTTCACCGGTCGCGTACAGCCCGGGCATGGGGCGCCCGGTGACGTCGACGACCCGGGCGTCGGCATCCGTCTTGAGGCCGCCGTAGGTGAAGGTGATCCCGCAAGTCACCGGATACGCAACGTAGGGACTCTTGTCCAGGGTCAGCGCCCAGTTCGACTTGACCGGCTGGCCCTCCGGTCGCGCCGAGAGGCCGTCGAGCGTCAGCGGGTCGAACCGGACGTCGGCGTCGGCGGCGACGGCGTTGTTGAAAGAGGCCACCGTAACCATGAGGTTGTCGGCCGGCACGCCGAGCCTTTCGGCGAGCTCGGCGAGGGTGGGGGCCTCGACCGGGGTCCCGGTGCTGTAGCGCGGTTCGAGCAGGTGGAGGGTCTTCTGATCGAATACCTGATAGGCCACGCCGCCCTTTTGGGCGAGGATGGCGCCGCCGGTTTTGGCGTAGGTCAGCCAGACCTCGTCTTCGCCCTCGTCGACGAAGCGGTGTCCGTCGCGGTTGATCAGCAGCGAGTAGGGGAACGAGTAGCGGCTCAGCTTGTCAGTCAGGCGCAGGTCGCCGACGGGAGGGTGGGCAGCGTCTTGCGGGCTGGCATGGCAACCGCCCCAATGACCGGCCGGCTGAGCGCCGGCGAGCAGGGCCTGGGTGAGCATGGTGCCCATGTTGAAGCGGGTGCCGCGTACCTTGACCAGGTCCCAGCCCGATCCGAGGTAGCGCAGGCGCATCTCGGGATTGGCCTCGAATCCTCCGCAGGCCAGCACGACCGCTCCGCTCACCTCGTCGAAGTGGCGCTCCCGACGGATCCGGATCCCGACGACGGTCGAACCCTCTGCGAGCAGATCGGCCGCCGGCGCGTCGTACCAGATATCGATCCCGGCGTCTTCGACCGCCTTGAAAAGTGCGGCAACCAGCCCCACCCCTTCATCCCGAGCCCGGATCGCCCCGCCGGGCGGCAGGTCGTAGACCCGGTCGAGCTTGCCGGGATCGAACAACTTACTGATGGTGAGCTCCCACTCGACGCCATGGCCGCGCATCCATTCGAGCGTCTCGAACGATCGGTCGACCACCGTCTCCACCAGTTGCCGTGGCGGCCGCCCTTGCGTGGTGCCAAGCCAGTCGTCGATGTAACGCTGACGCGGGTACGGACCCACCGTCACGTTCGCTATTCCACTCTCCGCCGGGTTGGCGAGGATCGGCTTGATCGACTCCAACCCATCGTGCACGGCTCGAAAGATCGAGCCGGAGAAGCGGCTGTTGCCCCCGCGCTCGTCGTAACCGGCCGCCTCCAAGACGACGACACGGGCGCCGGCCTCGTGGGCGCTGAGGGCGGCGACCAGGCCGGCGTTGCCAGCGCCGACAACAACGACGTCGTATTCTGCTCTAGGCATCATCGTCCCCTCTGCCAGGCTGAAGTCGAATCTCCATGGTCCACTCACCGGGCTCCGCTTTCCCGATCAGCGTCATCTGGCGAAGGATCTTCCCGACCTCTTCGGCATAGCTCCGCCGGTAGAACTCCCGGTGGTTGGCGCCCGGTCCGGATCGACGGGCCGGCCCAGTCACGGAGTCGTCCCCGGTCGCGTCGCCCCTCCATCGACAGCAAGCCGGGTCCCATGAGGTGGGGCCGATCCGGCGAGGATCGCCAGTTCCTCGTGGTAGGGGTAGGCCACGCCGCGCATCAGGCGGCGGGCGGTTCGAACCACCCCGACCGAGTTGACCACGGCGCCGCCCGCCGCCGTCACGTCAACGTCCGATCGGACCTCGACCCGGCCCAGGGGGTGGCCGATCCGCACGGTGGAACCGCACGGCGCCGTGTTCGCCTGAACAACCGTGCCGGGGATATGAGCGGCGGCGGCGAGGCACAGCGCGGCCGTCAACGGCACGGCGCGGTGCACGAAGCCCATGGAGACCGCGATCACCTCAAGGGCGGCCATCGCGGTGTCGGGTGCCGGGGCTACCAGCGCGATCCGGGGTACGACCGGAGACCGCTCGGCGGCGTCGCCGGCCCGATCGACCACCCCCATGAGTCGGGCCGCCTCGCCGCGCACCCGCTCGATCCGCTCCAACAGCGCCCCGTCGGCGTTGAGTTGCGCGACCGTCCGGGCGCCGGGAACGACACCCAGGTCACGGGCCTGAGCGAACACAAAGACACTGGCGACGTCGACTATCGAGACCGTCAGGAGCCCGTCGGGTTGGTCGATGACGTCGGCGACCCTGCCCGTGGGGAGCAGGAGGCCGGTTACCGATCCACCAGGCTGCAGGTAGTCGGTGGCGATCGGGGCGCCGGGCCGAGGCACACCGGCGACTGGTTGGGCGCCGCGGGTCTGTACCTGACCGTTTTCGACCGGGACTTCGGCGTCGATCCTCACCCCGGTATTCCCGTTGAGCAGCCGAACGCGCGTCACCGGTGCGACCGCGGGGACGAGTCCCTCGTCGACCGCGAACGCGGCCACCGCCGTGGTCAGGTTCCCGCAGTTGCCCGACCAGTCGACCGTGGGAGTGTCGACCCCTACTTGAGCGAACCAGTAGCGCACGGTGGAATTCGGGCCCGGTTCGACGATCATGACCTTGCTGGTGCTCGAGTAGGTACCGCCCAGCCCGTCGATCTGCATGGGGTCCGGGCTGCCCATGAGGTCGAGAATCAGCTCGTCGCGCTGGTGACCGGGGGGTGGTAGGTCGCGGGCGTGGAAGAACAGGCCTTTGCTGGTCCCGCCACGCATCAGGACAACAGGCACTCCGAAATTCATGGGGTGGACGGACCGTGATCGATCAGCCGAACCACCGCGGCATGGTAGTGCTTGGCGTCCCCCCTGCCACCCAGCCCGTCGACAAGCAAGTGGGCGGGGGTCGCAGCAGACCGGGCGACTCCCCGGTCGGTGGCGGGCTCCACCATGCACACACCCTACATCTGTCTACTTCGAGCGTGTCGGCCCGCCCCGAGGCGACAGCGACAGGTCAGGCAACTCGAGTCCACCAGGGCGGGAATCTGGTCGGCACGTTGATGGCCGATACTAAGAGCTTCGAATCTCAACTACGTTGATGATCTGATCCTCTCCCCAGGGACGCGGCACCTCTGCCTGCTCGGGATTTTGAAGGGCGAGACATCAAGGTAGTTGAGGTCTGAAGCACTAAGCTTGAAGTCTCAGAGGCCCCGGTGTTGGGTGCCTGAGGAGGGTCACATGACGGCCACGCACTCACCGACGAACGCCTGGCGGACGGTGACGCCAGGACCAAACTCGTGGACACGGACGATCCGTGCGGACGACCCGCAGAAATACTTCGTCGTTTCGGCCGATTGCCATGCAAACGAGCCGGCCGCCTATCTCGCCGACTACATCGAGCCTGAGTACCGTGAGCGCATTCCCCACCTTGAGGTCAGGCCGGACGGATCGCGATGGTCCGTGACCGAAGGCAACCGGCCGATGATGGTGCGACCGTCAGACGAGTCGGTGGCGAAAGCCAAAGGGGAGAACCGCCACTGGGGTTCGAAGATGGAGCCCGAGGACGTGTTGCGGAACGCGACCGGTCGCACCATGGAGGAGCGACTAGCCGATCAGACCGCCGACGGTATCGACGTCGAGTTGATCTTCCCGAACAAGGGTCTGCTGTGCTGGGCGACACCGGATCCGGTGTTCGCCGATGCCATGTGCCGAGCCTGGAACAGATGGGCCTACGACTTTCATGGGGGCGCCGGCGGCTGGTACGGCGGTCGGTCGCTACCGCTCGCCTCCATCGCGACCGGCGACCTCGACTGCGCGCTGCGAGCGGTCCGCTGGGCGGCCGAGCGCGGTTTCGTCGGTCTGTGTCTCGGGAACTCCCCGGTTTACGGCCCGAAGCAGTGGGGACATCTGGAATACAACGATCCTAGCTTCGAGCCATTGTGGTCGCTGATCGACGAGACGGGCCTTCCCCTGACCTTCCACGTGTCGACCGGCCGAGATCCCCGAGCCGTGGGAGGCAACGGCGGCGCCATCATCAACTATGTCTGCCACTCGATGGAGACCACCATCGAGCCGCTTGTCCAGCTCATCACCTCCGGGGTGTTCGAGCGCCACCCGGGGCTACGAGCCGGCATGGTCGAATCGGGTATCGGCTTCGTGCCCTGGCTCCTCGAGACCATGGACTACGCCTACAAGGCGCACCACTTCTGGGTCAGGCCCGTCATCCCCGAGCCGCCGTCCGCGTACTTCCGCCGGAACTGCTTCGCTACCTTTCAAGAGGACCACGAAGGTCTCTCGGCCATCGAACCAAACGAGCTCGTCGAGAACGTCATGTGGGCGAACGACTACCCGCACCACGAGGGGAGCTGGCCACACTCGGCAGCGACGGTCGAGCGGCAGATGAATCACTTATCGGACGAGGCCCGAGAAAAGATCCTCGGGCTCAACGCAAAGCGCGTCTTCAACCTTTGAACGGTCGGGACGCTCACGTCCCCCGGCTCTGACGGCGATCCTCGGTTCGCGCCAAAATGTGGCCTGGTGTCAACGTAGCAATAGCGATGTCATGGGAAATTGCGTTAGCTACCGCAATCTGAATCTGCATAGACGTCTCCGGGGCGCCGAGTCCCTTCCACCCGGCGAGCGCTTCGGTGAGCCCTGTAAGTTAACGGCGGTCAGCTCGCGCCATCGTGTTTGAGAAGGCAGTGCGTTGAAGGAGACGGTCGGCGACCTCCACATGGTCTCCACGCGCTCTGCACATCTTTTACATGTGTTCTGCATATCTCGTACCCAAGCCGCGAGACCGATCTGGTGGGGCACATGGTTAGATGCGCAAACGGCAGCTGCTGGTCCCGGCATTCCGGGCCGGCCATGGGTGGATTGCGGGCGGTTGGCCGTTTCGGCGATTCCGGGGTACCTCCAGACGTCCCCAGGCCCGCATCCGATGGACACTTTCTCTAGCTCGAGGTGGAACGCGGATCTATCGTTGGCCATCCTTGTATTGGAGGTCTGACGATGAACGTGCAAGAAGCGCTCAACGACCCCGTGGCCCACGAGATGCTGACCTCGACCGAACCAGCGAGGTTCGCCTACACCTGGACAGACGGGTCTCCCCGAGTGATCCCCATCTGGTTCCACTGGACCGGCAGCGAAGTGGTACTGGCGTCGCCGGCGAACGCCCCGAAGTTCAAGGCGCTGTCCAGCGGTGCGCCGGTAGCCCTCACCATCGACAGCTCGACCTGGCCCCACCACGTACTACTGATCCGTGGACGAGCGAAGGTCGAACCAACTGACGGTATCGTCCCTGAGTACGCAGCCGCAGCTGAGCGCTACTTCGGCCCCGACCAAGGCCGTGCCTGGGTGGACCAACTCCAGCAGGGCGGCGCCAAGACCACACGAATAGGAATTACCCCCACCGAGGTCCGGATCATCGATTTCGAGAAACGCTTCCCGAGTGCGGTGGCGGCACTGCTGAGCCCTGGCTCGGCTCATACTTAGCGCAACCATCCAGCTTTTCCACCATCACAAAGCTCTGGCTCGTGTGCCATCATTGAGATCGGGCGGTATCGGGCTCTTTCCGAAACTCACCCGCTCATGGGTTGACTACTATCCCGCCGGCAAGCGCCCTCAATCGAGAGCGCCCCGGTTCCTGCTCCGGCCGGTGGCGGTGGCCGGGCCAGCGGTGGTCTTCCGGCAATTCCTGAAGAACATCGAGCCCTCCGTTCGGGTTACCATCACCCGGACGTCGATCGCTATCGGGTCGAGCTGCAACGGCCGCAGGCCTGCGGGTCCGCTGCCGGGAGGGCGGCCAGAGCGAGCGACGGCGACTCCGCTCAGGATCTGGTGGCGGCAGTTGGCACTCGTCATCCGCACTAGCGGCCGATTACGTCCACGCAGCGCCGGGTTGGTCGCAATGTTGGCGGTGACCTTCACGGCCACGCTCGGGAGGGTCGTTTGACAAGGACGTTTCTTGGATCGACTCTTGACGTGAGCCGATGCCGTATTGGACCGGCTGGGATAGAGACCCGCGAGCCTCGATAGGAGCACGATATGAGCGAAGACGAAGACATACGAGAGGCCACGAGCAGAATGGTTGGGACGCTCAAAGCGATGTTCGACAGCGAGATCGCTGACCGAGAGGAACTGGCGGACAGGCCTCTCGACGAGTTGACCCAGCTCCATCGGCACCAGATCGAAAATCTCTGTCTTGTCTCGTTGGAGATGATCAAGTCCCTCCTGGAGAGCTGGGCGGACAGCGAGTGTCGGCGGGCAACCGGCGAGCCGGCCACCCAGATCGAGAAAGCCCACTGGAGCATGGCTCGCATCCGCGAACAGGCAGACGGGGTGACCCCCGACTCGGCGCGGGACCTGTGGCCCCCTGCGGGTTGAGTTGAGGAAACCTCATGAGCCGTCGTTCTCCAGCACCACGCTGAGGCCACCCCTGGGCACTCTGGTTCGCCGGCCCGTATCGCCATACCTTCATCCAACTTAGGCGTCACCGGGCGTACAGCCTCGGGCCGTACCCGCCCGTCGTCCGTTGAGTCGAGGTCGCCATCCTCGGCGAGTGAATTGTTCGCGTCAGGTCGCTGAGGAGACCACTCTTTCAGCGGTGGGACGCGGCGACAGCGCCGCCGGAAGGTTCGAGGCCAAGAGACGACACACGCCAGCCGGCCGCCGGGAGTAAGTCGTCGTGAAGGTCGGCGCACAGCAGCACCCGGTCAGCCACCAGGGTGGCGGCCTCCAACGTCACGACAAGGGCCGTGCCGTCGGCCGAATGTCGCAAGGCGTCGCCCACCTCGGCCCGTCCGCCGCGGACACACTCGAGCGCCCGAGGCGACTGAGGGGCACAGAGCCATTGGGCGCCGAGTGGCGTGTCGTGGATCTCGGCCACCAGCCATGTCTCGCCCGACGCTTCATGTCCGGCGAAGAGCCGCGGTCCGTTGTAACGCTCCCAGACTTCGTCCACCTCGAGATCCAGCTCAGATCCCAAGAAGTGCAGCATGTCGTGCTCCGTCGCTCTGCTTGATATTCTTCCCCCGGTTGCCTTCAACCGGCCGGATGAGCCCGCCTGGGGACCCGAAGAGGCCCCGTTGCGCGGCATGGTGGAATGGTGGTGACGGCGAGCCTCGAGCCAAGTCCGGCGCAGGCCTCGGCGCTCGTCTTCGGTGGCGCCCCCCCAGATCCCGACCTCGTGGTTGGTCGCCAGCAAACCCCAAGCAGGACGTCGGCACCGGGCAGGACCGGGATATGGCCTTGGCTGCCTCGGTCTGTTCGAGTGAGTCGGCGGTGCGTCCGAAGGGGAAGAACCACTCGGTCGGTACAGCCCGACAGGCCGCCCGGTCATGCCACAGGTCGCTGTCCCCGTCGCCGGTCGGGCCCGACGCCCCGACCCTGAGCGCGCTTGCCATTTCGGCCACGGTTCTGACGGGCCCACCCGATGGAATGTTCTTGCCCCTTACCATGACCCGCCCAGACTGGCCATGACCGCCCTGGACGGGTCGACGACCATAGCGAGAGAGACAGCGCTTCAACACCGGAACCGCGGCCACCGCCGTGAAGCCCAAAGACTTCTGCCTGTCGATCACCTAGCCACCACCGGAACCTTCCCTTGTCATCCAAGATGACCGTGCCAAGGTCCGGAGCACGCTTCGTCGCAGCCACCGAAGCAGTTCTCGAAGTCGGGAACCCTCGGCTGCAACTCCCAGCCTAGCGCCCGCCGCGAGCGGTTGAGGATCACTTGATCTGAAGTGAAGTGGCCCGCAGGCCCGCTTTCTCTACGTTCCGTCGTCGAATGTGACCACGAGCGATGGAGAAGGACGTATTGAGGGCTCGGTCGGCACCTTCGACGGACGCAAACACTCCTCATTGTGGTGGCGGTTGTGGACCGAGCTACCCGACGCCAGCGCGACGGGACAAGTCCTGCGGGAGATCGGCAACCCTGTCGTGGCCCGAATCCGGATCCACACTCCCCGGGTCCTGTCGCGGTCACGAAGGAGACCCTGGACTTCGCGACAAGCGCCGTACCGGGCAGGTCGCGAACAGATCTGCGCACGGAAGTCCAGGTTCGAGTCAGTGAGGAGCGAATACCGTGGTCCCTTGAGGTCCGCGAATGACTGTGGAGGGAGTATGCCGATGCGGTCTGAGCCAGTGGCGGGGTTGTTGGACCGCACGGCGGAGCGCGTGGCGCTCGACGGGCTGGTGGGGGAGTTACGTTCCGGGCGGGGGCGGGCGCTGGTGGTGCGGGGCGAGGCGGGGGTGGGCAAGTCAGCGCTTCTGGAGTACGCGGCGGCCGCGGCTGCGAATATGCGGGTGGCTCGGGCGGCAGGGGTGGAGTCGGAGAGGGAGCTGGCGTTCGCCAGCCTCCACCAGCTGTGCGGGCCGCTTCTGGACCATCTAGAGCGGTTGCCGGGTCCGCAACGCGACGCGCTGGCGACCGCGTTCGGACTATGGGCAGGACCCACGCCGGACCGGTTCCTGGTGGGCTTGGCGGTGCTGACCTTGCTGTCGGAGGTGGCCGAGGACCGGCCGCTGTTGTGCGTGATCGACGACGCGCAGTGGTTGGACCGGGCGTCGGCACAGGTGCTGACTCTGGCGGCGCGGCGTTTGCTGGCCGAGCCGGTGTCGATGATCTTCGCCACGCGCGACTCGGATGGGCAGTTCGAGGGACTGGCGGCGCTGGAGGTGCAGGGCTTGCCCAACCGGGACGCCCGGGCGCTACTGCGTTCGGTGATCGCGTTCCGACTGGACGAAACAGTCCGGGATCGGATCGTGGCCGAAACGAACGGCAACCCGCTCGCCTTGCTGGAGTTGCCGCGCGGGCTGAGCCCCACCGAGCTGGCGGGCGGGTTCGGGCTGATGGGCGCGGTACCGGCGCGGGTCGAACAGGGCTTCCAGCGGCGGATCGAGGCGCTGACCGCCGACACGCGCCGGCTGCTGCTGGTCGCGGCGGCGGACCCGACCGGCGACCCGGGGCTGGTGTGGTGGGCAGCCGAGCGGCTGATGATCCCGGCCTCGGCTGCGGTAGCCGCTTCGGCCGACGGGTTGCTGGAGACCGAGACGCGGGTACGGTTCCGGCATCCGCTGGTGCGGTCGGCCGCGTACTCGGCGGGGTCGCTGCCGGAGCGGCAGGCGGCACACCTGGCGCTGGCCGAGGTGACCGATCGCGACCGTGACCCGGACCGACGGGCGTGGCACCTCGCTGCGGCTGCGCCGGGACCGGATGAAAAGGTGGCGGCCGAGCTGGAGCGGTCAGCGGGCCAGGCGCAGGCCCGCGGCGGCATGGCCGCGGCGGCCGCGTTCTTGCGACGCGCGGCCGCGCTCACACCCGAACCCGCCCTGAGGTCCGGGCGGGCACTGGCGGCCGCCCAGGCGAGTCTGCAGGCCGGCGGCCTCGAGACGGCAGCCGAGCTGCTTGCCACCGCGACGGCAGGGCCGCTGGATGAACTCCAGCAGGCGCTGGCGAGCCTGCTGCGCGGGCAGATCGCGTTCGCGTCCAGTGCCAGCGGCGACGCGGCGGCACTGCTGGCGAAGGCCGCACAGCAGCTCGAGGCGCTGAATGCCACCCTGGCGCGCCAGACCTACCTGGACGCGTGGGCCGCTGCCATGTTCGCCGGCGAGTTCGCCGGCGCCGGCAGTCTCCACGAAGTCGCCCAGGCCGCCCGATCAGCCCCGCCGCCCGCAGGATCGCCTCGGCCGCCGGACCTGCTCCTGGACGGGCTGGCCGTACTGATCACCGAGGGACACGCCAAGGCAGCCCCCCTGCTACGGGGAGCAACGCGAGCTTTCGCCGAGGAAGAGATCACGGTGGAGGAGGGCCTGCGATGGGGCTGGTTGGCCGCAGCTGCCGCGGCCATGGTGTGGGACGACGGCTATTGGTACGAGAACCCCGCCAGACAGCTGCAGTCCGTCCGCGAAAACGGCCTGCTGGTCCACCTGCCGCTGTGGGTACAGGGAGCGGGCCTGCTTGCGGCTTGGCGCGGCGACTTTACCGAGGCGGCTTCGCTGGGGGCGGAGGCGGAGGCGATCGCAGCCGCAACCGGGACCGGCTTCGCCCGCTACGGCGCACTTTTCTTGGCAGCTCTTCGGGGCGCAGAACCCGAAGCCCGCCAGCTCATCGAAGCCGAGACTGCCGACGCCCGAACTGCCGGCCAGGGCCTGGGGATGCACTTTGCCCGCTGGGTATCTGCCATCCTTGACAACGGTCTCGGCCGCTACCAAGCGGCTGTGGCCGAGGCGCAGCAAGCCGCCGACGAGGCGCCTGAACTCTTTGTCTCCATGTGGGCGCTGCCGGAGCTGATCGAAGCGGCCAGCCGGACCGGGCAGACCCGACTGGCGGCCGATGCGCTTGGCCGACTGTCCGAGGCAACCGGTGCCCATCAGACCGACTGGGCACAGGGAATCTGGGCGCGTTCCCGTGCGGTGCTGAGCGACGGCCAGGACACCGAGGACGAGTATCGCGAGGCCGTCGACCGGTTGGGCCGCACCAGCTTGCGTCCCGAGCTCGCCCGCGCTCACCTCCTGTACGGTGAGTGGCTGCGCCGGCAACAGCGCCATCGCGATGCCCGGGACCAGCTGCGCGCCGCTGTCGAGATGTTCGACAACATTGGCATGGAGGCCTTCGCGACCCGAGGGCGGCGCGAGCTACGCGCCGCCGGCGGGGGCGCCCGCAGGCGGGGTGTCGCCGCTACTGTCAGGCTGACCGCGCAAGAGGCGGAGATCGCCCGGCTAGCCAGGGACGGTCTGTCGAATCCGGAGATCGCGACCCGGCTGTTCTTGAGCCGAAAAACGGTCCAATACCACCTGGGCAAGGTCTTCACCAAGCTGGGCATCACCTCGCGGGCCCAGCTCTCGGGCGCCATCTTCACCAGCTAAGACGGAGGCTAGCCACCGTGCTAGCCAGGTCACCGATCTCGCTAGCCACCGAATTGGCCAGGCTCCAGATTCCGCCGGGTCCAGTTCCGATGACGATGGTGCCATAGCAATTTTCACCGAGGTTGCCCATCACCACCACTCAGGGCTGGGCGGCCAAACCAGGTGAATGCCGAACGGGACCTCTCAAGCAACAGGCCGTGGCTTGGAACGAGTGACCGAGAAAGGAGCGAGATGAACGACAGCGGAATTTCCTGACCCTGGCGCGTGTCCGACACCCCCGGTGAAGCCGGATAGCCAAGCAGACGATGCAGGCCAAGGACGACATGCTCGAGCTGCGCCGCCGGTGCCCGGTGGGACGCCCTTCCAGTCTGACTCTCTGAATCGCGCCCCGTGGCGTCGGTGGGTCATCGCGCCGCGGACCTGATTCTGTCTGCCAAAAAGCCCCTCAAAATGAAGGAGAAATCAAATGTTGTTTGGATCTGTGGCGCGTCGCCCCCGCCGGCGTGTCACCCTTGCGGCCGGCGCCACTGCGTTGGCCGCGGCCGGGCTCACCCTGGCCCTGACGGTTCCCGCCTCCGCCGGCGGTCCGACCGCTGGCGCGCTGGCCCGGCCGTCGACGGCTCCCACCATCCCTGCTTCGCCCGCCGCAGCCGCCGCGAGCGGGATCGCAAACCCCAACGACAAGAGCCTGTACCCCTTCGGGTACCCGCAGGGAGGCGTCGCCGTGAACACGCCGCCGCCGCCCGGTGAGCCCACGCTCTCGCCCGAATACGCCACGAAAACCACGACCCGCCTCTACGGTACAAACCCCTACGAGGAGGCCGTCTCGGTCGCCCAACACATCTGGACGTCTGCGCTGCCGGAGAACGTGCCGGCCAACGCGGCCAACAACGCGGACCGCACCCGGGCGGTCACGCTCGTCACCCCCGACGATCCGCTCACCGACATCACGGCCACGCCGCTGATCCACTTCCCCGACGCGGCGCCGATCCTCTACGTCTCGAACACCGGAATCCCCGACATCACCCTCAACGAACTGAAGCGACTCGGGCCGGTCGGCATCGACCGCTTCAACCACGTCGAGGCCCTGCTGGTCGCGGCGGCGGCGAACGCCGGGGTCGAAAACCAGCTGAAGGCGATCGGCGTGAAGTACTACGTGGTCACCGCCGGGAACGTCCCGCAGCTGGCCGATACCGTGGATAAATTGTACGGCTCGATCGAGAACCCCGACTTTGGGGTCGCGACCATGCCCGGCATGGAAGACGTCGTCATCGGCTCAATGGACGGCAACGACTGGCAGTACCTCCTGCCCGCCACGCACTGGGTCGCCCACATGCCCACCGGTCTGTTCTGGGTGCACCGGAACTCCATCCCAGCCGCCACAGTAGCCGCCCTCAAGCGGCGCGCCGGCAAAGCCCGCATCTACCTCTTCGGCGGACCCGACCAGATCTCGGCTTCGGTCGCCGGCCAGCTCTACCAGTACGGCGAGGTCATTCGGGTCTCCAACGACGACCCCGTGGCCTTCAACGCCCCGGCGACAGATTCGCCCGAGGCCACCGCCCTGGCGTTCGCCAAGATGTACGACCCGGCCGGGATGTTCGGCTGGAAGATCACCGGGCCCGGCCACGGCTTCACGCTCGTCAACATCAACGACTGGCAGGGCGCGATCGCCTCGGCACCGCTCTCACACCTCGGCTTCCACGCCCCACTGCTCCTCACCGACAATCCAACCACCCTGCCCAGCGACCTCGCCAGCTACTTCACGATGGTCTCCCCCTCGTTCCTGAACACGCCCGCGGACGGCCCGTACAACATGACCTACGTCCTCGGCAGCTGGGACCAAGTCAGCTGGGACCAGCAGGTCAACGTCGACTCCATCTCGGAAATGCACAACCGCCGAGTGGTCGGAAGCGACACCGGCAGTACCTACGCCGACAGCCAACCCGGCGCCTAGAGATCCGGATCAGCAACTACCGGTCTCCTCTCGGTGTCCCCGCTCCACATCCGGAGCGGGGACACCGTCCTTTCACAACCGCAGATCGAGGTCCGCCAGTGCCGAAATAGCGGGCGCCATCGGGGGAACGAACCCCCACAACGGTCACGGGACGTGCTACTCGGTCGCCAGGACGGGTTGGTGAACATACTGGGCCATGGGAGGCAAGCTCTCAGTAGGCCCCCAAGGGTTCCGATCGACGAAAATCATGGGCTGGGGACGGCGGCGGGTCGACGGATCGTTCTCTGGACAATCCCGGTTATGGGGTGTCGGCCGATTATCGGGTCAGACCCGCGAGCCGGTTGGGTGAGTCTCGAAGTCGCCCGGCGGTCGGTCCGCCCCACCGCCCACAGGTCGGCCCCGGCCGCCCGACCTCGGTTCGAGGACTGGCCAGAAGAAGCCCATCGACCGCAGCCTGCCGAGTTGACCTGGCCGTGACGGGGGCGACCTCAGGATCGTCGCCGAGGCGCGGGTCGAGCCGGCTTGCCGGGTAGCGCCCGCCTGAACGTAACCCGCAGCCCTATTAGTTCGAGGTGGCTGACGGGTCCAGTCGGAGCCGGTAGGCACGAGCGCAGCCTCGCCTGGAGAGTTCTGCAAGGAGAAGGAATTGATCAAAACACCAAGAGGACGTCTCGCTTCTATCGCCCTGGTTGCCGCCACGTCGGCGTCGATCGGGCTATTCGCAGTGGCCCCGTCCGCGGGAGCCGACAATGGGATCGCCGCTCGGTCCTATCAGCAGACCAACCTGGTTTCTGACATACCGGGCCTGGCCGCCCACACCGACCCCAACCTGCGTAACTCGTGGGGCACCTCGACCGGCCCGGGGCTGCCCATATGGGTATCCGACAACGCCAGCGGTAAGGCCACCCTCTACGACGGGCAGGGCAACCCCCAACCCGGACCCGGTGATCAACAACTGGTGGTGTCCATACCGGCGCCGCCGTCAGCCGGGGCCGGCGCAGTTGGCACACCCGACGGGACCGTGTTTAATCCGACGCCAGACGGATTCGTCGTCTCCGAAGATGGCGTCTCCGCCCCTAGCCGGTTCCTCTTCGCCACCGAGGACGGCACCATCGTGGGCTGGAACCCGGCCGTCGACCGGACCCACGCGGTCATCGCCGTCGACCGGTCCACCGCCACCGACCCAGCCGGCGACTCGGGTGCGGTCTACAAGGGTCTGGCCTTGGTGTCCACTCCCGCCGGCAAGTTGCTCTACACCACCAACTTCCGCTTCGGGACCGTCGAGGTCTTCGACAGCAACTTCAATCTCGTCAACACCTTCAGCGACCCCACCGTGCCGGCCGGTTTCGCCCCGTTTGGTATCCACAACATTGGGGGGAACCTTTACGTCACCTTCGCCAAGCAGGACGCCGCCAAACACGACGATAACGCCGGCCCGGGCCATGGATTCGTCGACGTGTTCGCCCCCGACGGGGACCTGCTCCAGCGTCTGGCCAGCGAGGGACGGTTGAACTCGCCGTGGGCTGTCACGATGGCGCCCAGCACCTTCGGGGTCTTTGGCGGCGACATACTGGTCGGCAATTTTGGGGACGGACGCATCAACGCCTTCGCGCCCACTACCGGCGAGTTCCTCGGCCAGTTGCATACCAGCCACGGCCCCCTCTCCGTCCCCGGGCTGTGGGGGCTGCGCTTTCCGGCCGGTTCACTAAACACGGTACCGGGCGCCCTGTACTTCACGGCCGGCATCAATCACGAGGCCGACGGCCTCTTCGGTGACATCATCCCGAAACCCTAAGCCACTCCTGCCGAGCTGCCGAGCTGCCGAGCTGCCGATCGGGAGACGGTCGCCCCCCGGGCCCGTCTCCATCGGGCCGGTGCACTGCGGGCCACCGCGGGTGCACGGCCCAGACTCGGCCCGTTGAAAAGGTCCAAGAGCTTGTAACCCGAGTCGCTATCCAAAGCGGGGGCGGCAAGCTCTCACGGCCCGAAGTCGGGCCAGCCGCCAGTCAACAAAGGATCCCGCGGCCCATCCAACCATCACCCATAACAGGAGGAAACCCCAGAACATGTCACGTCTCAAGAGGATGCTCGCCACCCTAGGCGGCGCAGCAATCGTCGCAGGTGCCCTATCAGCCGCCGGCTGGCCAGACCAACATGCCAGCACCCAGGCCGCGAGCAACCACGTCGCCGGTGCTTTCGACAGTCGTCCCGGCAACTTCGACAACCGATCGGCCTTCCAACCGGGGACCGGCCAGATCGTGGTGGACTGGAACAACGAACTGCTCAAGATCGAGCAAACGCCCGGAGCCCAGCCCGCCACCATCCACCCCACCCGCAGCTTCGCCCTCTTGCACACCGCCATCTACGACGCCGTGGTCTCCATCACCCACGCCGACGCCCCCTACGCCTTCTCGGTGGTGGCACCGCGCTCGGCCCGGCCGGCCGCCGCCGCGGACCAGGCCGCCCATGACACCCTGGTCGCCCTCTTCCCCTCGTTCGCCCCAGAGCTGAACCAGATGCTCGCCACCGAATTGACGAACCTGGCTCACACTGCTGGCACCCAGGCCGGTCTTCTGGTCGGCAGCCGGGCGGCCACCATCATCCTCGCCCTGCGCGCCAACGACGGATCGGCGGCCACCCCACCGTCGTTTGTGCCCGGCAACCAGCCCGGCGACTACCAGGTCACGCCGCCCAACTTCGCCCAGCCGGTCTTCACCAACTGGGGCAACGTGGCCCCCTGGGTGCTCGATGCTGGCAGCCAGTTCCGGCCCCCGCCCCCGCCGCCTCTATCTAGCCGGCAATGGGCGGCTGCCATCAACGAGGTGCAAAGCCTCGGCCAGGACACCAGCACCACCCGCACGGCCAACCAGACCACCATCGCCAAGTTCTGGGCGCCGCCCATCTGGAACACCTGGAATGCCATCGCCGACAGCCAGGTCATCGCCCACGACACCAGCCTGGAAGAGGCCTCGCACCTGTTCGCCGATCTCAACCTCAGCCTGGCCGACAGCACCATCGCCCTCTACGACGCCAAATACCACTACCAGCTGTGGCGGCCAGTGACCGCCATCCGGGCCGGCACCGCCACCAACCCGGCCGTCGATCCGGCCAACCCCACCTGGCTGCCCCAAGCCGTCAACACCGCCGCCGACCCCTCCTATCCCGCCGCCCACAGCACCATCAGCGCAGCGGCCGCCACCGTACTGTCCGCCTTCTACGGGCCACACGCTGAACTCAGCGTCACCTCCCCCGCTCTACCCGGCGTGAACCGCACTTTCCCCAGCTTCCAGGCCGCCGCCGACGAGGCCGCCCTCAGTCGCATCCTCGCCGGTCAGCACACCCGCATCGACGTCAACACCGGGCTTGGCCTCGGTGGCCAAGTGGCCCACTTCGTCCTGGACCAACGCTTCGGCGCCGACGACTAAACCAACCGCCTACCAATCTCGATAAAGCCGACCCGCAGCCCGGTAGAAAACCGGGCTGCGGGCTGAGCGGCGCTTGCAGGAGCGCAGTTGGAGCAACGACGAGCGGTGGTTTTGTGGCCGTCAATAGCGGCGCATGAGGCTGTCCTTACCGATGGTGGACCGACGCTCAGGAGGAAGCCCTGATGGCTTCCAGCAAGCCGTGCAAATCCTCGGCGCAGGGCCCGCAGGCACGGAGGTGGGCCCTGACCCCCGGATACAGGACGTCGGGATCCTTGCCAGCGGCGACGATTTCCGCGTACACGTGCAGCACGGCCATCGCTTCGCTGCAGCCGACGTCTCGGGGATCCGTGCTCAGAAAGCGCTCGAGCTCCGGCCACCTGGTCATGGGGCCTCCTCCACGTCGATATAGCCGCGGGCGACCAATTCCCGGCGCAACTTGCGGCGGGCGTCGAACATCACCTTGTAGACGGCGTTACGGTTGGTGCTCAGCTGGTCGACCAGCGCGTCCAGGGGAATACCCTCAACCACAATCGCCAGAAAGATGTCACGCTGCTTGGCGGTCAGGCAGGTCTCCACCGCGGCCCGCAACGCTTCGACCAACGCCCTCGACTCGGCTGCCTCCGGCGGCGACCACCCGAAGCGATCCGGAAGCTGCTCCCAGTCCGGAATCTCGGCACTCGTGCGGGGATGCTTCCAGAAATGGCGACCAAGCTTGTTGGATACCTCGAAGATGACGAACTTGTACGCCCAGGTGGTAAAGCGGCTCTCACCCCGGAACTCATCGACCCGTCTCGTGATCAGCACCGCGGCATCAGCAGCGGCCTGATGCGCCAGGTCGTCGAGCTCCGGCCCGTTGAGCTGCGACCCGGAGTTACGGCGCCGGATCTCGCCGCGAGCGGCACGCAGCAGCAGTGAGTGCAGCCGCGCCGCCGCAGCTTCGCTATTTGGCCCGCGGAGGGACTCGAGCCACTCGGCCGAGGCCGGATCGAGCGACGGCGGACCATCCCGCGCACCCGGTGCGATCGAAGTGGCCGGGTCAGCGCCAGTCACGGTCACAATCGTAGTGAACCCAGGCCAACTACGCGGCGGTGATCTCGGGCAGCGGTGAAAGAGCCCCTGGTCGCCCTACTTCGCATCGGCGGCAGTCCCCCTCCTACCGATCGACCTGATTCGACCTTCCACTTCTGGAACAATGCGGCGAACTCCTGGCGCAGCTGCGGGCTGAGCTCCACCATCCCCAGCTGGCCCGTCCGGGAGATGGCTGTCTGCATCTGCCGGAGGTACTCGGTGCAGTGAGGCCCCCAGACAAGTGGGCCTCGAAGGGGCGACGATTGGCTTGAGATGAGGCGCCTTCCAGGTAGTCGGTCGCAAGTTCGACGACATCTACGCAGGCGAGCCGGCGGCCGCGGAGGAAGGTCATGCTGGGACCTCGCCGAATTCGGCCTCGAGCGCGTTACGGACCCGGCTCCGGGCCCGGTGAAGCAACACTCGTTGATGGCTGTCACTGATACTCAGAATCTCGCACGCTTCTGGCGCGGTCATGCCGTCCACGTCGCGCAGGGTGACCACATCCCTCTGAGCGGCCGGGAGGTCATCAATCGCAAACCGTATCGACTTGGCCAGCTTCTCTGCGCACAGCCGGTCTTCGACTTCGTCCACCCAGTGAAGCGGTGGAGACGACCAGCATCGGTGGCGATCGAATCGACCCGGATCGACCGCCCGATCAGGGACACCGATCGGTACTTGCCTTTGCTCTCTGGTTCCGGCGGAGCGGGCTCGATTTATGAGGATCCGGTAGAGCCAGGTCTTCATCGATGAGCGGCCCTCAAACTTAACCAGCCCGGCCAGCGCCGCCAACCAGGTTTCCTGCACCACTTCCTCGGCTACCGCCCTGCTTCGAACGTACGACAGGGCCAATCGCACCATGGCGTTGTGATGGCGGCCCACCAACTCGACGAAGGCTTCGTCGTCGCGCCGAAGGCGCCCCGCCAGGTCCGCCTCCTCGACGGGCGGGCCGTCTGAGCCCACCGCCGCTCGTTCGCGGTCACGGCCCATGAACCCTACCGATCAACGAGCGGGCGTAGGGGGCGCCGACCGTCGACCCACACCCGCTCTCGTCTTTTCCCTCACAGATTCCGGCCCTGTCTTCTCGTCCACGCCATTGTTGGTGACACCGACCGACCGAAAATTTCGAAGTTTCCGGGCTGTAACGGGTCAGCCTGTCAGCGGACTGCAAAAGGCCAGGCACTCAGCCCAACACCACGGAGGTCATCACCACCATGCGCCACAAATCATCTCGTCGCGCCAGGCGCCTCGCCTTGAGCGCGGCGTTACTCGCCGGTATCGGCTCCGCCTCGACCATCGCCGCCGGCACCGCCAACGCGGCACCAACAACGGCATCACCGGTAGCCGGTTACGTCTACGTGAACGACAACACCACCGGAACCAACACCATTGCAGCCTTCGCCCGCCACGCCGATGCCCGCCTCACTCCGCTGCCGGGTTCGCCATTTGTAGCCGGAGGGGCCGGAACCGGATCCAGCCTGGCGTCGCAGGGAGCAATCCAGCTCACCCCGGACGGCAAGTTCGTCGTTGCGGTGGACGCCGGCAGCAACCAGTTGTCCGTACTGCGAGTGGAGCACGACGGAAGCCTCAAGCTGGTTCACCACGAGGTCGTCTCGTCTGACGGCACCCTGCCCGTCAGCGTGACCATCCACGACCATCTGGTCTACGTGGCCAACGCCGGCCCCACCTATTCCAACTACACGGGGTTCACCCTGAGCCCGAGCGGCCGCCTGCAGCCCCTTGCCGGCTCCAGCATTCCGCTGCCGAACCCAGCCCAGCCGGGTGATGTGACGTTCAACACCACCGGCACCAACCTGATCGGCACCCGGGTGGGAACGTCACAGATCGACAGTTTCCGCGTCGGCGCCGACGGGCGCCTCACACCGGCGCCCAGCTCCCCGATCAACGCCCAGGCCACGGGACCGTTCGGGAGCGAGTTCAATCCCGCCGATGCCAGCCAGCTGTTCGTGTCGAACGCCCACCAAGGAGCCGGCCAGGGCTCTGTATCGTCATTCAGCGCCGCGGCCGACGGGACGCTGTCAGCGATCGCGCCAGCGTTCATGAACGACCAGACCGGAACCTGCTGGGTCGAGGTGACCCACGACGGGACGGCTCTCTTCGCGGTCAACACCGGATCGGGAACCATCTCGCGTTACTCGGTCAACGCCGACGGGACCCTGACTCTGGCGGGAAGCACCCCTGTCTCCAACCAGGCCGGCGTAGGCGCAGTCGACGCCCGGCTGGGGCCCGCCGACAAGACGCTGTGGGTGGACGAGAGCCAGGCCAATGAGATCGGCGTCTTCGCCGTCAACGGCACCAACCTGACCCAGCTGCCCTCGACCGCGCTTCCGGCGGGCGCCGCCGCCGCCGGCATAGCCGTCAGCTGATAAATCCGCACCCCCATAGGCCGGGAGCCGCTCGGCTCCCGGCCCGGGGTGCCTTCGATCTCGGGGGCGCAGACGCTCGGAGAAGCCACAGCCGGGCCGCGCCAAGGTCGCGAGCCGCCAACAGCCTTTGCCGGCGACGACCAGGACCGGCCGTGGGTAAAGGCCCGTACGAAAGCACATATCGGCCCGGGTTATATCCGGGCCGGTGGTCGAAGCCGAACGGCACCGTCGGGCTCGGGCCGGGACCGTCTGCCCGGTGTAACCCGCCCGGTTATCCCTGAGCAGGCTTCACCGAGGGAGGATCCCGTGCCAACACCACCGAGAACGCTGCCCACCGGACGGGTCGGCCGCACCGTTCGCCTGGCCGGGCTGGCCGGGCACACCTTGGCCAGCCGAGCCCAAACCCGCGTGCACGGTCGCGCTGGCGGCGACGCCGCCGAGGCTTGGGAACGGGTCCGCCAGGAGCGGCTGGCCGAGCGTTACGCCGAGGTTCTGGGCGACATGAAGGGGGCAGTCATGAAGGTGGGTCAGATCCTTTCCTTCGTCGACGCCGACGGCGTGATTCCGGCGTCGTCCCGCCAGCTGTTTCAGTCGACACTGGCCCGGCTCCAAGACGACGTGCCGCCGCTCGCGCCCGACGAGATCGCCGCGGTCATCCAGGCCGAACTGGGAGCGCCCCCCGACGAGCTCTTCGCCTTCTTCTCGTCCCGGCCGGTGGCCGCGGCCTCCATCGGCCAGGTGCACCTGGCCCGGCTGGCCGACGGCACCGAGCTGGCCATCAAGGTGCAGTATCCGGGTGCGGCCCAGGCGGTGCGCGCCGATCTGGCCAACACCGACCTGCTTGCCTCGGTCATCCGAGCCGGACTGGCCCTGCTCGGCCCTCACGCCCCCCGGCTCGACCCGAAGATGATGGTGGCGGAAATACGCGATCGGGTCGGCGATGAGCTGGACTACCGGATCGAGGCCGCCAACCAGCAGGAGTTTCACTCCCTCTACGCCGGGCACCCCTTCATCCATGTCCCCGCCGTGTACTCCGAGCTGTCCACCAGCCGGGTCCTGGCCACCGACTACGTCCGCGCCCGACGCTGGTCGGAGGTAACCACGGCGGGAGATGCCCTTCGCTGGCGGTGGGGCGAGACCATCTTCCGGTTCGTGTTTACCAGCCTGCACCGACACGGACTCTTCAACGCCGACCCCCACCCCGGGAACTACCTCTTCCACGACGACGGCGCCGTCACCTTCCTCGACTTCGGCTGTGTCAACAGGTTCACGGCCGAGCGCGTTTCGGTCATGTCCACCCTGATGGACGCCGCTCTCGCCGGCGACGCGCCGGGCGTGCTGCGGGCCTTCGTCACCATCGGGCTGCTGACCGATGATGACGCCACTGGGCTGGACCCGAACCGGCTGCTCGACTTCTACCGGGCCGCCCTGCGAGACCGCACGGACAGCCAACCATTCACCTACACCCCCGAGGCGGTGGCGGAGATGGTGGCCGGTACCTACCAGCCCAGGGGGGCGTGGTACGACGTCACCCGGCGGCTGCAAATGCCCAAAGACCTTCTGTACCTCAACCGCATCACCATTGGCGCCAGCTCCATACTCGGACATCTCTACGCCAGGGCCGACTGGAAGTCCATCGACACCGAGATCCGCCACCACGGACCGCCGGCCACCGAGTTAGGTCGCCTCGAAGCGGCCTGGCGGACCCGGCGCGACACCGCGGCCGGCCCCACCCGGGCCGCCACGGCCAGCTTCGGGAAAGCTGCAGGCTTCTAGGTCCTCAGGGCGAAACAGGGTAAGCCGGCCGAATGTGTGTCGCCGCCGACCCGTAGGCAGCGGGTTGGCGGACCGGAGCGAGGGGAGCAAGCCAGGACGCAGCGCCGGTTTACCGCCTTTGTGGAGGCGCGGGCAGGGACCGCCGGCTCGGTCTCAACCAGACCGCCGGCGTCTGGACTGCGCGTGCCATCGGGCCCGGTTCGCGCCCCGTGGTGTGGGGCACTCGCAGCCTCCGACTCTGCCCGGACCGCTTCCCCGCCTAGTGGGCCGCCTGCGAACTCGACCGGAAACCTCGCGGCCAGCTGTCGTCATGCGACCAGGCATTCTGATGGCCGAGTTCCCGGCGTCGAGTTTCCGGCCGGCCCACTGGCCGGCTCCGGCCGGTCCGACGGGCGACGCCGCGACCGCAGCCGACGCCACCAGATCTTGCCAGCCTTTACTGTCGCGAATGATGCCCTTCGAGCTTTACTGGCGCGATCAGTGCCCGGTTGAAGCGGGGCGCGCGCCAGTAAAGGTCTGACGACCGCCCACAATCCAACCGGCCCGGCCTTGCTCTGGCGACCAGGCATTCTGATGGCCGAGTTTCCGGCGTCGAGTTCCTGGCCGGCCCACTAGGCGTCCGCGACCACGACCGGCACGTGGAGGGCTACGTTTCCCAACTGATGTGACAGGGTGAGCTCGGGTCGCGTCTCCGTCCTGCCCCGAAAGAAATATACGACCCAGCCCACGCAGATGACCATCCAGAAGCTGACGAGGCGGTAGATCAGTACCGCAGCCAAGGCCAGAGGGTGGCGGACACCGGCCCCCATCAGGGCCAAGGCGAGCGCGCCTTCCACCACGCCGATCCCGCCGGGGACGATACCGACACTTTGGACCGCGGTGCCCGCCGCGTAGGCGAAGAGCAGAGCCCGCCACGGCACCGGGGCGCCGACGGCGACGAGGCTGGCCGCCAGGACGCCCGCATCGGCGAGCCAGTTCACAAAGGCCACTACCACCACCGTCAACCAACCCCAGGACGAAAGACGGAGTGACACCAAACGGGCGGCCACAGTGGCGATCATGATGTGAGGGTCCCGGACGGGCCGGCCGCGCCCACGGCAGGTCAGCCGCAGCACCCTCCCCGCCGGTCGCTGCAGGACGGCCAGCACGGCGGGACGTCGAATGGCAATACTCCCTAAAAGGCGAGCAGGCCGACCCCCACGATCCCGGCCGCGGCCCCGCCGGCGGCTGCGAAGTCGTTGCCGGTCAGGACGGCCCCCACCACCAGCAGGATCGCTGATGCCAGCGAGGAGATCACCCCGGCCACGACCAACGTCCAGACCGCGACCGTCGCCTCCACTCCCAGTTGCTTGAACCGGCGGAACACAAACATCAGGCTCATCTGCGAACCGGCCAACGGTAGCGTGGCCGACAGGGCGTTGCCGGCATAGACCGCGGCGAGCACCGGACGAAGCCCGACCTTCGCCTTTCCCGCTTTCAGCAGCCGACACTGCATGAGCGCAAAACTGACCATCGACGCCGTTTCGAGCCCCACGGCGAGCAGCAGCCAGATCCATTTCAGATGACCGACAACCCGAAACGATGCCCCGATCAGGCTCCGCTGGCTGACAACGAAGGCGACCACGGCCACCGCCGTCGCCACCGTGAGCCCGAGCCGGCTCCAACGCCTCCACCCCCGACCCGCCCGGCGCGACATGGACCCAGACACCGAGCCAAATGGGGCGATACGGGACCCGGCGGGGCCGCCCGGCGTCTCGGCCACTGACCGATCCAAGCCTGGCGCCGCAAACCGCCGCCGGTGGTCTCGGACACTCACCGATAGGGCGATCGTCGACGCACACACGAAGCTCGAGGCGTCACTGCCGCCATGACCCCTCGCTCGGCGCCCCCGCATTCGCGAGCGGCCTTCGCCCAAACCGTAGCCGTCGAGATCGCCACGGCGTCGGGCTCGACGGCCACCCTGAGCCGGCGGCTGCGGTCATCCGGCCGACTCGATTCTCCCGTGGACATGGGCCGCTCCTTCGCCGGTGGCGCCGCAAAGCGACGGCCATCACCGACCATCGCTTAGCAACACCCAGGAGATAGGCCCCCGAGTTACGGTTCGCGGCTTCGCCCACCGCCCGCTGGGGAAACCGGCGCCGTGGCTCCCGACTGCACCCGCCGTGCTCCGTCGCCCACGGCTGTAACCCGTGCCCCTATTCCTATGCCGAGATGACCAGGACGCCCGATCCTCGCCCACCAAGACGTGCTGCGACACGGTGTCGTGCCTGGCCCATTGAGGCTGTTCGACCAGGCGCACACGGCGTCGGAACCGAGCAAAAGGGATGACCCGCTCACCATGGAGGCCAGGGTGGCACGAGGGCCCGCCGTCTCCGGGAGGACACCCTGACGAGGACCGCGCCACTGTGGTGCCGTTGACGCCCCGCGACGACACCGGCTACCCGGACTGGGACTCGGCCTATCTCGACAACGTCGGCCGCCTCTATCGGCTCATGCTTTCCAAGGTGGGGAATCGCCCGGACGCCGAGGATCTCACCTCCGAGGTGTTCCGAGCGGCCCTGGGGCCGTTGCGGCTCACCGCGTCGAAGGGCGAAGTGCGCGCCTACCTGCTGGCCACAGCCCGGACGGTGCTGGCCTCGCATTGGCGGCGCCGCCACGGCCTGGAAGTCACCTACATCGACCCTGACACCGACCTGCGCTTTCTCGCCGACCCCGTCCCCGACAGCGACGCGGGCCCCCGAGCGCAGCGGATCCTCGCCGCTCTGCCCGACCACTATCGGCGAGTCCTCGAACTGCGCTTCCTGGAGGGCTGCTCCATCAAAGAAGCAGCCAGCGCCCTCACGGTCAGCGTGAGCAACGCCAAGGTCCTCCAGCACCGTGCCCTGCGCATGGCCGCCCGCCTGGCCGAGGAGCTGGACCAATGACCGACCACGACCTCGAGGCCTTCGTGGAGGCCATCCTGACCGATCGATCTCCGGCAAGGTTCCCCGCCGAGGTCGACACCACCGACGTCCTGCGGGCGGCGATCGCGTTGCGGTCCAGCCGGCCTGAGTTCGCCGGACCCGACCCGCAGTTCGTCGAGGACCTGCATCGACAGTTGGCCACGGACGCCCACCATGGCAGTCTTCTTCCCCTCCCCCTGAGCGGCCGGGACGAACGCCACGCGGCGGGCCAGGGGAGAGCGTCACGGTCGCGGCCGACGCGGATGGTCCGGCGGCGCATGGGTGCAGTCGGTAAGGCGGCGGCCGCCGCCTTGCTGGTGGCCAGTACCTTCGGCGCCGCCCATCTGGTGGGCGGCCCCGCCCCGGCGCCGGCGCCGGTGGCTCAGCCCGCAGCCGGCGCCGGCACCGTTCGCTCCGGCGTCCTCCTCACCGCCGACGGCCATCCCCTGGGGCGAGCCTACGCCTACAACGGCAGCCCCTCGTGGGTCTTTATGGACATGCACGGCAAAGGCCTCAGTGGGCTGTACACCTGCGTACTCCACCTTGGGGACGGCACCACCGTCCCGGCCGGGGTGGTCACGGTGTATAACGGCGGCGGCGATTGGGCCCACACCGTGAGCGTCCAGGTCAGCCAACTGCGAACAGCGACACTCGTGACCACCACCGGTGTCAGCGTGGCCAGCGCAACATTCTCTTGAGATTTCGCCGCCAGAAGACCGCTGGACCAGAGAGAGCCGTAACCACGGTGTTTATCTCGCTATGACCAGTTCTATGCGGAGGCACTTGGTGCGACGTTCGAATCAGATCCTTATTGCAGTCGGTCTCGGCGTGATCGCAGCGACGGTCCGCGTTCACCGGCGTCGGGGCCAAGCCACCCTCGACGAGCGGCGGCACCATGGACGGCAGCAGTGACGCTCGGCCCCGTTGCCACTCCAGCAACGAACCATTCCGCGACGATCACACGTCACCGTCGACTTCGACGGAACGGCAAAGAACCAGCCGTGGACGGTTCCAACTCGGACGTCACTGAACAAAAGAAGGCTCGGGTCGACAGGCGTTCGTTGGGCCCGTTCTCCGTGTCGCCTCTCGGGTTCGGGGCCAGGCGTCTGACAGGACCGAACGCATTCGGCCCACCCAATGACCGCGGCGAGGCGGTCGCCATGCTGCGCGAGGCCGTCCACCGTGGCGTAAACCACATCGACACCGCCCAATTCTATGGTCCCAACATAGCGAATGAGCTCATTCGCCAGGCGCTCCACCCCTACCCCGACGAGCTGATCCTGGTCAGCAAAGTCGGTGCGCGGCGGGACCGCCATGGCGGCGTCCTCATCGACGACCAACCCCATCGACTTCGCCAGGGCATCGAAGACAACCTGCGAACGCTCGGTGTCGAAGCGCTTCCAATCGTCAACCTACGGCTAATGCGAGAAACCCGACCCGATGCCTTCTTCGACGATCAACTCGACGCCATGATCTCGGCCCGTGAGCACGGTTTGGTCAAATCGATCGGTCTCAGCAATGTCACAATCGCACATTTGCTGCACGCCTTACGGTTTACGGAGGTGGCCTGCGTGCAGAACGCCTTCCACCTCCGGAACCGCCTGTCCAGACCCGTGCTAGAGGAGTGCGCTCGGCGGAATATCGCCTTTGTGCCGTTCGCGCCGCTGGGCTCCGGTGCGTCCGGTCCCAACTCTGTTCTCGGCGCCCCCCAGCTGGTCCGCGAGGCTGGGCGATTGGGCATCACCCCGGCGCAAGTCGCCCTGGCCTGGATTCTGACCACTTCCCCGAACGTCTTGCTTATCCCTGGCACGTCCTCCCCGCATCACATGCGGGAGAACCTGGCCGTCTCGGACGTCCACCTTGACTTTGAAGCGGTTCGCCGACTGTCGCTGGTCAGATGAACGATCCACGATGAGCTGCTCTGCGTGCATGGCAGCACACCCGGTTGGCATCTGGAGTGCCCCGCCGGCCGCCGGCGTCGCGCCGGAAGGCCCAACCAGACGGCGGTTGGCCCGGGCCGAGTTCGTCGTCATGGCGAGGTAGCTGCGGCCGCGGGATCGGGTCGAGCCAGATGTAACCCCTTCGGCTATCAGATCCCGGGTTGGTTGAGGCCAGATGTTCCGAGCCAGCCTGTCGGGCGGCCCACCAGGCCGGCCCCGTTCATTCGAACCGTGACCGTCGCGGGCTCCATCGTCAGAAAGGGATTCTCACCACATGTCCATCCTGCAGCCCATCAGTGACCTGGCCGTGCGCAGATACCGGCCAGCGAGCCCCGAGTCCGCCTACGCCAACGACGCCGTGTTACGCGCCACTGGAGTCGTGTCGCTACTGGCGATAGGGGCCATTCATTTTCTTCAGATCGTCCCCACGACGGAGAGCACGCCTCTGTTGGGGGTCTCGTTCCTGTTCCTGATCGCGGCCAGCCTGGCCGTGGCCGCCCGCCTGGCCACCCGCAGCGACGAGCGCACCTGGATCGCCAGCGCGGTCGTCTGCGCGGCCGCCATCGGGGGCTACCTCTTCACCCGAACCTTCAGCACCCCCTTGGACAACCAGGACGCCGGCAACTGGTCGTGCATGCTCGGCCTGGCCGCCCTATTCGTGGAGACCACCCTGCTGGCGTTCAGCGCCTACGCCGCTATCACCCACAGAGCGCTCCAATCGGCGGTCACTCCGGTCCGGGCCCGCCCCCGGTCCGGCCGCGTGGTTCCGGGAAATTCGAGCGCAGCATGAAGGTTCGCGCCAACCACACAACGACCGAAGAAGAGATCGACTTCGTGACTACGACCTGTCGTCTGGTCAGGCCTGAACCGCAGCCTGCGTGGTGGGCGAGCGACCGGCAGGAGCACACCACGTGACGAACTGGCACCGGCATCGCTCGAACCCGGCCAAGTCTGGGCCGCCCCGGGACCCGACCCGTCCACCCGTGCCCCCCCGACCGCCGCCATGGCGCATCTTTCTCGTTGTCGTCGGGGTCCTCCTGACCCTGTCGCTGTTCGCCCGACCGGCCACGATCCCACGGGCCGCGCCAAACCGAAATTACAGCTTCACCGACTTCGTCACCCAGGTCGACGCCAACCAGGTCAAGACGGCTACCGTCGCTCCCAACGGTCACGTCACCGGCCAGCTCGCGAACGGCGTCCGCTACACCTCCCAGGTGCCGACGGCCATCCCCGACACCCAGCTCGCCGGCCAACTCCAGGCCCATCGAGTGCAAGTGTCCGGCACCACCGGCGGGGGGCCGTCACCCTTGGGCGTCGTCGTCAGCCTGCTGCCCCTGCTCCTGTTCGTGGCATTCTTCATGTGGATGGGACGACGGGCCCGGGCGGTGGCCGGTGGCATCACCGGCGTGGGCCGCTCCAAAGCCCGGGTTTACGACCTCGACGACCGGCCCGCTACCCGCTTCGGGGACGTGGCCGGCTACCAGGGGGCCAAACGAGAAGTGACCGAAGTGGTCGACTTCCTCAAGCATCCCGACAAATACCGGCGGGCCGGCGCGGTCGGACCCCGAGGGGTGCTCATGGTCGGCCCGCCCGGCACCGGCAAGACACTCATGGCCCGGGCCGTGGCCGGCGAGGCCGGAGTCCCGTTCCTGGCCCTGACCGGGTCAAGTTTCGTGGAGATGTTCGTCGGCGTGGGCGCGGCCCGGGTACGGGACCTGTTCGCCGACGCCCGCAAGAAAGCCCCGGCCATCATCTTCATCGACGAGGTCGACGCCATCGGCGGACGGCGCGGCAGCGGCCATTTCGGCGGTAACGACGAACGCGAACAGACCCTCAACCAGCTGCTGGCCGAGATGGACGGCTTCGACCCCGCCAACGGCGTGGTGCTCATGGCCGCCACCAACCGCCCCGAGAGCCTGGACCCGGCTCTGCTGCGCCCCGGCCGCTTCGACCGCACCGTCGAAATCCCGCTGCCTAACCAGGCCGAACGCCGAGCCATTCTGGCCGTGCACACCCTCGGCAAACGCGTCGCCGACGATGTCGACCTCGACGTCATCGCTCGGGGCACCCCCGGTTTTGCGGGCGCCGACCTGGCCAACCTGGTCAACGAGGCGGCCATCGTGGCGGTCCGCCACGACCGCACCACCCTGACCGCCGCCGACTTGGACGCCGCCCGCGACCGCATCCTGCTCGGCCGGCGCGACGCCTCCAACGCCCTGCTCCCCGCCGAGAAACACGCCGTGGCCGTCCACGAATCCGGGCACAGCCTGGTCGCCGCCCTCTCCTCTCACGCCGACCCGGTCGCCAAAGTCACGATCTTGCCCGCCGGCCCCGCCCTAGGCGTCACCGAACAGCTGCCCGAAGCCGAACGCCATCTCTACCAGGAGAGCTACCTCTACGACTCCCTCGCCGTGCGCCTGGGCGGGCGGGCTGCCGAAATCCTGGTCCTGGGCGAGGCGTCCACCGGAGCCGCCAACGACCTGGCCGGCGCCACCCAACTGGCCACCCGCATGGTGCGCGACTGGGGCATGAGCCCCCGTCTCGGACCCGTGGGCCTCTCCACCGATAACCCCAACTACCTCGGGTTGGACAACCCTGGGCCCCGCGCCTACGCCGAAGAAACCCAGCGGGACATCGACCAAGAAGTCGCCCGCCTCTTACGCCAAGCAGAACAACAGGCCACCGATCTCCTTACCGCCCACCGCCACGCCCTCGACCGTCTCATCGACCTCCTCCAGGAAAGAGAAACCATCGACGGCACCGAGATCGACGCCATCCTCCACCACAACCGGCCCAGCGCTCCAGCGGCAGCGTCACTGGATTCACAAGACGAGGACCGCGGTACGGCCGAGCGACCACGCCTGCTCGGCCCGGGGCGAGCGGCGGCCGTCTCCACGCCCGCATTGAACGGCACCACGTCCGAACGCCTCAGCGGTCCATGAGGCGTCTGCTCTCGAGCACGCCTCGGTGTTAGCACCGATGTATGCGGGTGCTCCGAGGGGTAGGTGTCGCCAATCGAGCCCCTCGCTGCACCAGGCGTGGGCCGCACGCGGTGGCCACGCTCGTCCCTGCCCGACCGAACCCGCGTTGGCCAGCCGCCGCTCGCACCCCATCGACGGATCGGCGTAACCCGCGTCCGTATCAGATGAGCAGGTATTCGAACGGTCGCACCCGCACCGCACGCGACCGGACCCGACTAAGGGGGAATCTCGTGAACAGCAAGATCATCATCGGTACTTCGATCGCCGCCGTGGCCCTAGCCACCGGGATCGGCGTCGCCGCGGCCGGATCCGGTGGCGGCAGCAGCCCGGTGGCCGCTGCGGCCCCGGCGAGCCGGGTCGGGGTCACGACCACCAAGCTCGGCCCATTTGTCGTCGACGCCCACGGCCGCAGCCTGTACCTGTTCGAGAAGGACACCGGCACAGCCAGCACCTGCTACTCGGCCTGCGCCGCCATCTGGCCGCCGCTCACCGTAACCGCCCCGCCCCAGGCTGGCAGCGGGGTGGTCGCCGCCAACCTGGGGACAACGACGCGCACCAACGGCCAAAGAGAGGTGACCTACAACGGTCATCCCCTGTACTACTACGCCGCCGACACCCGCCCGGGCCAGACCCAGGGCCAGGACCTCAACCAGTTCGGCGGCGCCTGGCACCTGGTCGCACCGACCGGGACCGAGATCGACCGCGGCGCCTGAGGCCAATCCATCTGCGTCTGGGTTCAGCCCGAACGCCGACGCCCACCCCATGAACGGCGATCAATAAAGGAGAACCTATGTCCGTACCTGAACCCGGCCCGGCCAACGCCCCTGCGCCTCGCCGGTCCCGCTCACGCCTATTCGTACTGGTCACCGGCGCCCTGGCCCTCCTGGCCGGCCTTTTCACCGTCCTCCTCACCACCATCAGCCGGTGGTGGGGGCGCCGCCACCGCCGCCGCCCCTACGGGTCTGCGACAGGTCAAACACGTGGTGGTCATCTACCTCGAGAACTGGAGCTTTGACAGCCTCTACGGCAACTTCCCGGGCGCCGACGGACTGGCCCAGGCCACCTCGGCGCCACCGCAGGTGAACAAGAGCGGCAAACCGTACGCCACCCTGCCCCAGCCCCTGGCCAGCGCCCCCGGGGCCACCCCCACCAATCCGGCGGTGGCCGAGAACGCGGCGGTAGCTAAACCCGCCGCAGTCCGCCCGCCCGATCAGCGCTTCCCGGCCAACCTGCCCAACGCCCCCTTCCCCATCTTCAGCTACGTCTCCCCCCTCGGAAAGACGGCGGACCCGGGGGCGAGGTTCTACCAGGAACAGACCGAGATCGACGGCGGCAAAATGGATCGCTTCGTGTCGGCCGGCAACTCCGGCGGCCTGCCCCTCGGCTACTACAACGCCAACTCCCTGCCCCTGGGCCAGCTGGCGGCTCAGTACACCCTGGCCGACCACTTCTTCCACGCCGCCTACGGCGTTTCGCTCCTCAACCACTTCTGGCTCATCGGCGCCGCCACACCGAAATGGCCGAACGCCCCCGCCGCCGTGCGGGCTCAGGTCGGGGCCAGCGGACAACTTCGGCGCGACGGAGCCGTCACCCCCGACGGCTACCTGGTCAACACCGCCTACAGCGCCATCGGCCCCCACCCGGCCCAAACCAACCCGGCCGAACTGGTACCACCCCTCACCAACCCCACCATTGGCGACCGTCTCAGCGCCAAAGGCGTCTCCTGGGCCTGGTACTCCGGCGGCTGGAACGCGGCCCGGGCCGGTCACCCTGACCCCCTGTTTCAGTTCAACCACCAGCCTTTCGCCTACTTCGCCAACTATGCCCCCGGCACCCCCGGCGCCCAGCACCTCCAGGACGAAACCGCCTTCGTCGCCGCCATCGCCCACGGCACCCTGCCCGCGGTGAGCTTCGTCAAACCAGACGGGCAGGACAACGAGCACCCCGGCTACGCCAACCTCTACGACGGCGAAACCCAAACCGCCCAGCTCATCGAGCAGCTCATGCGTGGCCCCCAATGGAGCACCACCGCCATCATCGTCACCTACGACGAGAACGGCGGCTTCTGGGACCACGTGCCACCCCCCAAAGTGGACCGCTGGGGCGACGGCACCCGGGTGCCGACCATCGTCATCTCCCCGTTCGCCAAACGCCACTACGTGGACCACACCACCTACGACACCACCTCCATCCTGGCCTTCATCGAGAAACGCTTCAGCCTGCAACCGCTCAGCCACCGCGACGCCACCGCCGCGCCCCTGCTCAACGCCTTCGACTTCAAGCTCGCCAGATGAGTCCAGACGCCGACGAGCTTGAGATAACGCGCACGAAGCCCGGCACCAGCGCCGCTCCCGGCCGCGGCTGGGGCCTTCGGGGCATCTCGCCGCAAGGGCCACCACCCGGTTGCCCAGAGGCCCTGTAACCACGCTGCCTATCTCCCTGATGCTTCGGCCAGGGAATCGATGCAAGACGAGAGCACGCTGGCAAGTGTCGATCTGGCCGGGTTGGAGAGCTTCCGGAGCATCTGCTCCTCCACAGCGTTGACTGCATCGGCGGCAGATCTCAGGGTGCGCCGGCCAGCCTCCGTTAGTTGGGCTTGGAGGACGCGTTGGTGCTGCGGATGAGGACGCCTCACCACGAACTGGAGTCTCTCCAGTTCTTGGAGCACCGCGTGCATGCTCTGTGGCGTCACGAATGCCCGACGAGCGAGGTCGGCATTGGAGAGCCCGGGCTCTTCATCTAAACCGGTGAGCACGGCGAACTGGGGCACCGTGAGATGGTGAGACCCGAGAGCATCGGCCATAGCGTCGTGCAGGACCGTCTGCGCCCTTTTTATCAAGTAGCCCACCCTGGCCGTCGTGACCTGGTCCACGCTCACCTCACTATCAGTTTACCTGATATAGTCTCAGGTCACCTGACATAGGTTACCTGCTCCCACTCCCAGAAAAGGACACCCAATGACCGCACTCGGCCCCGACTTCATCGCTCTCCAGGTCCGCGATCTGGAGGCTTCCGCAGCCTTCTACACCGAGCACCTCGGCCTCGCCCGTGCTCAGGTGAGTCCCGACCACGCGGTGGTATTCGCTACGGAGCCCATTGCGTTCGCGGTGCGGGAGCCACTCGTCGATCTCGAGGCGGTCGAGCACCTCGGGTGGGGTGTGGCCATCTGGCTGAAGGCGGACGACCCGGCCGATCTGCACGATGCAATGGTTGTCGCCGGAGTCCCGATCCTGGTCGCACCTTTGGATGGGCCTTTCGGTCTCACCTTCACCTTCGCCGATCCCGACGGCTACGCCGTGACCATCCATGGCTGAGATGACTCCCGCCACCAGCTTTGTTTTCTCCCCGAAGGGTCCGTATTCGTTGGCGGCATCGATTCGGTACCTCGAGGGATTTGCTCCAGCCGCCTACGATGCCGAGTCAGCTGGGAACTTGGAGATGGCCTTCTGCGTCGACGGCTACTGGGACCCAGTGGCAGTGGGCGTCCATGAGGAAACCGGTGCGGTTCACGGCACGGTTCGCGGGGCCGACACGCTCGCCCCAGCGGTAATCGCGGCGGCCGTCGAGCAGGTCGAGCGGATCCTCTCGCTCGACATCGACGGTCGCGGCTTTCCCGACATCGCTTGTCACGACCCAGTAGTCGCTCAGCTCCAGTCGAGGTATCCCGGCCTCCGCCCCGTATGCTTCTGGTCGCCCTACGAAGCGGCAGCGTGGTCGGTGATCGGACAGCGAATCCGAATCGTGCAGGCAGCCGCAATCAAGGCTGGCATCACCGCCGAACACGGCGAGACCATCGACGTTAACGGTCGCACGGTCCGCGCCTTCCCGAACCCCGCCAAGCTGGCCCAGCTGTCCACGATCACTGGGCTGAACGAGACCAAACTCCAGCGCCTTCGAGGTGTCGCCCAGGCCGCTCTCGGCGGGACCCTGGGCGCCGCCCGGCTCAGGTCACTCCCACGTTCCCAAGCCCTCGAGGAGTTGATCGCCATTCCCGGAATCGGCCCGTTCTCGGCCGAACTGATTCTTCTCCGCGGCGCAGGTGATCCGGACTACACGCCCACCGCCGAGCCGCGCCTCGCTCGAGCGATGGCGATCGCCTACAACATGAAGGCACCCCCCGGCGCAGCCGACATCGCCGAGATCAGCGAGGTCTGGAAGCCCTACCGCACGTGGGTCGCGCTCCTCCTCCGCATCATGCTCGAAGACGAGACCCACGAAATTGCCGGACAAGCCATCACCCCAACGCCAGGACCGTGACCCCGCGAACGCGGCGGCGAACATAAGGTCATGGGGTGTCACATATGTGAGTTGGATGGGAAACTGCCATCCGACATGTCCGCAGAGAGAGCCGACCAGCGACGCCGGGCGCGTCGCAGAAGGGAGAAGTATGCGTGCCGTGGTCGTCAATGAATATGGCGGGACGCCGGCGGTGGCCGAGGTACCGACGCCCCAGCCGGGACCGGGCCAGGTACTTATGAAGCTGCGGGCGGCGGGCATGAACCCGATGGATAGCACTCTTGCCAGCGGCGACTGGCGCCCCATGCCGGCGACCTTTCCAATGGTGCTGGGCGCCGACGGGGCTGGTGTCGTCGAACGCGTCGGCGAGGGAGCGACTCGGTTTTCCGCCGGCCAGATCGTCTTCGGGCAACTGCTGATCGCCCCGCTCGGATCGGCGGGGACCTACGCCGAGTACGTGGCGGTCTCCGAGGACGCCCCCCTGGGCCTGGTGCCGGATGGCCTGGACGTGGCGGTCGCCGCGGCGCTTCCGACGGCCGGGATGACCGGGCTGTCCCTGGTGGAGCTGGCCGGGCCGCTCACCGGCAAGACAGTATTGATCGTCGGGGCGGGGGGTGGTGTCGGCACCTTTGCCACGCAGTTTGCCGTGAATGCCGGCGCCCAGGTCATCGCGAACGTACGTCAGGCGGGCGCAGATCGGATGCGCAGCTATGGCGCCGCCGAAACCGTCGATCACACCGCCATGCCGCTGGCGGACGTGGTTGGCACGGCCCACCCCGACGGCATCGATGTTCTCTTGGACCTGGTCAGCGACGGCGACGGCTTCGCCACTCTCGCCGCCCTGGTCCGCTCGGGCGGCACGGCGGTCACGACCCGCTACGTGGCCGATACCGGCGCCCTCAACTCCGGGGGCGTCACCGGGATCAACTTCGCGCTGCAGCCCTCAAGCGATCTCCTTGACCGCCTCGCCGATGCCCTCGTGACAGGGCGCATCGTGGCGCCACCGATCACCCGGATATCGCTCGACGGGGCGCCGGCGGCCCTGAGTGGGGCCAACGACCGGCCGGTCGAAGGGAAGACCGTTATCATCCTGTAACCCCGCTGTCGCCACCCGGGCTCTTCCCCTTCGGCCCCCTGCTTGTGATGAAACGTTGGCGGCAACCACGAACGTATGGTGGCCCGCCCAGAGTTTGTTGGAGGCATGGCCGTTTGCGGCGGCGGTTCCGAGAGCCACGATCACCGGGAAAGGTCTTCGACAGCCCGCGGTGACCGTCGCCGGTTGACCGACCCTTGAACCGGTCGGTCGTGTCCAACCTCGATGCCAATAGCCACCGGGTGCAGGCCGGTTGGACTGCCTCCTACGCCACGGACAAGCCCAGCGGACGGCGACCGGTCGGCGAGCACGAAGCCGGGCAGGTCGAGCGTGAAGAGTACCGCCAGCGCCCAGACGAGCTTTCGGGCGGATGTCTCAGCGCCAGCACAGGACGCCCTCATGGACTGCTCATCAACGGCCCGCACTCTGCGGGTAGATGCCTGAGTAAGAGGAGCGCCATCGTGAACGATTACGACCCACCAAGCCCCCACGAGACGAGCGCGACGTCGGGCCCGCCGGGAGCCGCCAGTTCTGGCGGCGCCGGCGCGCCTCCTCCTCCCCCGCCACCGTCTCCGCCAGACTGGTCGGCCTCGGCGACCACAGCCAGACAAGCACGCCGGACATGGGTACGGCGATTGCTGTCGAACAGAAAAAGGGTGTGCATCGCGGCCGCGGCGTTGATGGCCATGGTGATCGGACTTTCCAGCTATGCCTCCACGTCTTCCTCGACAGCAGCCACGTCCCCCTCGACGATCGTCACGTCCCCCTCGACAACGGCGGGACAGGGCCCGCCCGGCAGGGGCGTCGCCGGCGGTCCCGGATCGGGCGGTGGGGGATCGAACGCTCGATCTGGGCCAGCCGCAGGAGGTTCATCCGGCACGGTCAGCAGCGTGTCCACCTCGGGCTTCACCATGTCGACATCAGCGGGTCAGAAGGTGACCGTCAACGAGACGTCCTCCACGGCCTACCAGAAGGGGACGAGTTCGACCTCGGCGACTGCCATTACAACCGGCGAGCCCGTCCTTGTACTTGGGACGACCAGTGGAACGACCATCACAGCCACGCAGGTCACAGTGCAACCGAGAGGCGGCGGATCCGCGACTTCCTCGGCGGCCGGGGTGGTCCCCTTCCAGCAGGGTGCGCCGGCCACGTCAAAGCAGGTCGGTCAGATCCCGGCGAACTACCGTGAGGGATCGGGGACGCTCGTCAGCGGAACAACCGCCAGCAAGGCGACGGAAGCCGCGCTGGCTGCCTATCCGGGCGGCGTCGTCGACCGGGTTGTGCAACTGAGCAACGGCGAGTACGAGGTCCACTACATCGGCGTCAACTGGCCGCACCACATCTTCGTCAACCAGAACTTCCAGGTCGTCGGCGCCGACTAGCGAGCCTACTCAACACCTGCGCATCCTCGGGAACGACACGAAAGGCGTACCTTCCCGAGTCATCGATTCATGGTCATCGAGTCGGGCCGCCTGCAACGCGGGTCGAGAAGGCACGCCCGTGCTCACCGACCGAATGACGACGGCTCCACGCCAAATGCTCCTTGTTGTCCGTGCGTGCGCTGTCCTCCCTCGCCGCGATCGATCTAGCTTTCTGTCGGATTCGTCCCGTACTGAGAGGAGGGTAAGAACCGTATGTTTCGCCAACATTTCGGAGAAAACACGGGACTGTTACGGCTTTAGCCGGGCGCGGGGGCGGTGTGCGTCGGCGTTGACGACATGACGATTGAATCCACGCGCCAAGGGGGAGGCCACCGTCTCGGATCAGCCGGGGAGCATTTGGTGTTATTTGCTTGCCAGTGGTCAGAGAGTCAGTCCTCCCTGGCCGAGTGAGGTGTCCAGGTATTTTACTCGATGGCCCAAGCCTCGACGACGACTTCGGCGTCGAAGGGGCCGGTGAGATCTTCGAAGCTGATCAGCTCGTCGCTGACACGGCCGTTGAAGGATTCGATGAACGGCGTTCTCCCATGGGCACCGCCAAAAACTTCAACCAAAGACTTGACGTCCTCGCCGGTAGGTCGGCAACTGTCGATTCAGAACATCCTTGAAGAGTTCGACGGAACCTTTTCCTTAGCCCACGGTGGCGCACATGAGCGACTGCCTCAAATGTTACGGCCGCGTAAAAGTCTCCTGTGTCACCAAATCGTCCCTTGTGAGCGTCCCGATTGCATGGTTGTCTGCTGTCGGCAAGTCGTGCCGGCACGCACCACTGCTCCCGTGGCATTTGTCGGCGGGTGTGACAAGAAAGGGACGCGTACGTGAAGAGAAACACAACAGTGCACGCTCGACCTAGGAGGTGGATGACGGCGGCCTGTGCCTGCGTGATGGCCTTGGCGGCAGCTGTCGCCGGGCTGACATCGGTGACGCCAGTCGCCGCGGATTCCGACCATAGGGGATCTCTGAAATCTCTCAACCTGGACCTGGAAACGGCCACCATTCAACAGCTCCACGAGCTACTCGTAACGAACAAGCTGACCGCGGTGAGGCTGTCGCAGCTGTACCTGCAGCGGATCGGAGACCTCAACTCGAAGGGCCCGAGCCTGAATGCCGTTCGGGTCATCAACCCGGATTGGTACGCCGAGGCGGTCAAGGTCGACAAGGAGCGAGCCAAAGGGATCGACCTTGGTCCCATGATGGGCATACCGATCCTGGTCAAAGACAACATCGACGTCAAAGGCCTGCCGACCACGGCTGGTTCGGTGGCGCTCGCCCACTCCTATCCAGCGGACGACGCCCCTCTGATAAAACAGCTCAAGGCGGCAGGAGCCATCATCCTGGGTAAGGCCAACATGGCGGAATTCGCCTTCTACATGACCAGTACGGCACCGAACGGCTACAGCTCCCTGGGCGGCCAGGTCCTCAACCCCTACGATGCCGCCCTCAATCCTGGCGGCTCCAGCTCCGGGTCCGGATCGGCCATGGCCGTTGGCATGGCAGCAGGCACAGTCGGCTCGGACACAGGAGGGTCGATCCTGCAGCCATCCAGCGTCATGTCCGACATAGGCGTCCGTCCGACCGTGGGCCTGGTGAGCCGTTGCGGCGTCGTACCGATCTCGGCGACCAACGACACGACCGGCCCCATCACCCACACGGTATGGGACGCCGCGGCCATGCTCACGGCCATGACCACGGGAGTCGATCCTTGCGATCCTGCCACCGCCAATGCGGGCCAGTTCGACCACACCGACTACACCAAGGCGCTATCCACAACAGCGCTCAACGGTGCACGCCTGGGCTATGTCGCCCCTACCACTGACGACCCGCTCTTCGACACCGCGCTCCAAGCGCTGCGCAATCGGGGAGCAACGCTCGTCCCGGTCGATCTCAACGCGACCAACCTGCCGACAAGAGTGTGGGACTACGAGTTCAAGAAGGACCTCAATGCCTACCTGAGTAAGCTGCCATCCCAAGACAAGGTGCGGACGCTCGCGGACATCATTGCCTACAACCAGGCGCACGCCCAAGTAGCCCTCAAGTTCGGCGAGACGCTGCTGGAAGGGTCACAAGCCATCAACGTGGACGACCCGGCCACCGCCGCCGGTTACGAAGCACTGCGGGTGGCGGGTCTGGCCGAGGCCCAGTCGCGCATCGATACCACGCTAGCGACCAACAGCATCACCGCGGTCGTGTTTGCGGGCACCAGTGGCAACACCATCGTGACCAGGGCCGCCTACCCGGCGGTCATGGCGCGGGCCGGCTACCAAGCCGGCACCCGGCACCCCGAAGGGCTGGAGTTCGTCGGCACGGGTTACTCCGAGGCGAAGCTGCTCGGTTACGCATACGACTACGAGCAAGCCACAAAACTATGGACGCCTCCATCGGTGATCAACCCCACACTGTTTCGCTGCGTCGGCACTCAATCGGCCGGTGCATCGTGCCCGCCCTGATTTGAAGCCAGCACATGGACGGCGAGTGGGCACCGCAGTCACACTGCGGTGCCCACACCGCCGGGGTCGACGTCGTAGCGATGGCCAGCCATCTGGAGATGTGGGAGCCCGCATGACCGCCCGAATGCGCTACGAGAACTTGGCAGGACCGAGGGCCAACCGATATGCTCCGAACCGCTGTCGTGGAGGACGAAGACCGCTTCCAGGCTGGCGGCGGGGGACAGGCGCCTCGAGGGATGGCAGTGCGGGTACCAGCTCGAAGCATCTGACAGCGAGGGTACCCTCCCACCGTCACCCCGAATGACACGGTCTTCTGGAGCATCCCGAGGCCTTCCGAGACTGCCGACCGTAGGTCTGTGAGAGCATCCCGTGCTGTTTAAGACGACCAAGGGCTATATGGCGCAAAGGGCTGGCTTCTTGGTCTAGTTGTCGAGGCTTGGACCGTTCTGCTGCCACCGAGACGTGAAAAGGGAGTGCGGAGCTAGGCGTACCGCCGGCGGTTTTGGGTAGATACGAAGATGACAGTGGTCCGGGGATACTCCTGGGCACGAGCATGGCTGCGGCAGTGAGGGCGGTTCTATGGTGCTTCATACGTTGGAAATGGAGTGCAGGCTGGACCCGTTGGCGCCACGGCAGGCGCGGGCGTTCGTGGCCTCTTGTATGAAGGCGTGGGGTTTGGCCGATCTGGTTGACCGAGCCGAACTGCTGACCAGCGAGGTGGTCACCAACGCCATCGTTCATGCCCACAGCCCGGTCCGCGTGGTGGTCGAGGCCCAGTCATCGTCGGTGGTGGTCGAGGTTAAAGACTCCGCCCGGACACCGGTCGTCGTCGAAGGCGGAGAGGTCGCCGAGGCCGACCATGGCCGTGGCATGCTGCTGGTGGATGCCCTGTCTGACCGATGGGGGTGGTGGAAGGTAGAGGGCGGGAAGGTCGTCTGGTTTGCTCTGTCGGCGGCTTAAGAAAGATCGAGCAACCCCCATAGGAGCGGTGCGGCGACGATCCTGGCGGTTGTACGACTCGATGTCAGACACGGCGCGCTCCGTCCCGAGTGGCTCTCAACCGTGCTGTCAGAACTGTCCTTGGGCCCGGAGCCGCCGCCCGATCTCGACGATGTGACGCTCACCCTCAACCAGCGATTCGGCGCTGGTATGCACCGAGTAGGCGCCCAGCACCAGGTCATGCGTGGCGGGGACGGCCGAGCCGATCACGAATTCGGTGTCGGTTTGGGCGGTGATGTCGATCTCGCTCTCGGACGACTCGAAGATCACCAGATCACCGGCTCGGGTGTTCCCGGGCTCGCTGAGTCCTCCCTTGGCGACTGACATCCAGGCAATCAGGTGACCGGCGGGAGGCCGATACGACCAAGACTCTCCCGCCCTGAGAGTCACGGCCAGGTAGTTGAGAGAGGATCCCGGATCGAGATTGCTGCTGGTGCTTCCGTAGGTACCGACCACCACCCGGGCGGGACCTTCGCCAGGGACATCCTGAGGTGCCAAGTTGATGCTCTCCACGTTTCCCAGCTCATGGTCGGGTGGGAGGGCCAGCCACAGTTGGAAGCCTCTGGTCCGCCCCGCCTCTCCCGCCCCGCCGCCGTGCCACGCTCCGCCACCGGCCTTGAACCATTCGACTCCCCCAGCGGGGAGAATCCCCGACGCGCCGGTGGTGTCCTCGTAGCGGGTGCTGCCTTCGAAGACGTAGGTGACAGTGGCGATACCCGAGTGGGGATGCATGTTCCGGCCTCTGATGGCCTGGTCACTGGTGTCGAAGAGGTCGAGGAAGACGAACGGTTTTAGGACCTCGCCCAGGTCGCCGGGGCTCATCAGCCGGGTGATGATGCCTTGGCCGTGACCTCGCGTGCTGTAGACGATTCTTCGCGCTTGCACCACCGGGTCGTGCTCGATCGTCCTGGTCGTCGTCATGCTGCCTCCGTTCAAGCCCTTCGCCTCCGAGGATCTCTTGGAGCTTACTTTAACATTCAAGCTTCCCAAACCGCGATTGTCCTGGCTTCTATTCCCGGAGGTTCCTGCTGGGACCGGGTATCGGCGGGTTATACGGGCTTCGTCCGCGACGTGGTGGGCCGCGGCCGCGGCCTGGATCCTGAACGCGACGGGAGGCAGCCCCCGCTGGCACGACTCCCTTCGAGCAGCCACCTCACCGTTTGGAGGCCCGTGTGGGGGTGCGCTCCGATATCAGGTCGGATTCAGTCGGTGACCTCGCCGGGCCCGAAGTGATCTGCGAGATACCACGCCGCACCGTTCGGCGGTCCCCGGGTCGGTAGGGCTCGCCGAAACTTGGAGCGACTCGTCCTGCACCAGGCGACTGTCGATCAGCACCCCGCCGGGTTCAGGCGACGGCGGCCGGTCGGTGCCGGCAGGTCGGCCAGCTCGACCGGTCCGCTCATGTCAGCTCAAGCTTCCACTCCGACGCTTCCACCCGGGCCGCGATCCGCTCGCACATGGTTCGTAACTGGGCCAGCTCGGCGGCGCTGAACTCGTCGATGACCAGTTGACGCACCGCCGCCACGTGCGCGGGGGCGGCGGCCACCAGCTTGGAATAGCCGGCGTCGGTCAACACCGCGATCGTGAAGCGTCCGTCGGTCGGATCCGGCTCCCGGCGAACATAACCCCACCCTTCGAGACGCTTGACCAGATGGGAAAGCCGGGACAACGACCCGTTGGTCGCCGCCGCCAGCTCGCTCATCCGCAGTCGGTGGTCGGGCTCCTCGGAGAGGCGTGCCAAGGCGTGATACTCGATGAAGCTCAGATCCGAGTCGCGCTCCAGCTGGCACTCCAACGCCGGGCGCAACTGGTGCAACAGCGAAGCCAGGGCCCGCCAAGCCAGTTCCTGGTCTCTGCCCAGCCACCGCACCCCCTCAGCGGCCGCTGCTCGTCGCCTTGATGCCATCCTCCCATGTTACGAGACAGACCGTACCACTTGACGATTCAAGCGATCTCCATTCGGACGTCACGTCCTGGGCATCCAACAGGGGTGCAAAACGGCGAGACCCTGGTCAGGTTCCCTCTGGCGGCCACGGCCGGCCCGGTCGGCACGGCGGATGGGCCACGGTGGCGGCGGCATTGTCAAGCACCATGTATCCGGTCTGCTGCGGCCACCTGCGCAGCCGGTGGAGTTCTCATCTCCTTTCGTTACCACTGGCAGAGTGGAACTCCGTGGTGGCGGCGGAACGCCGCCGCGAAGGGCGTACGGCGAGGCGTGGCCGGTGCGTGCTCGCTTCGCTCGAAACAGGCCCGTATGGCCAGCACGAGCAGGACGTCGAGCAGGCGGTCGAGCACGGTCTGGTGACCGGGTGCAGAGGTGGCGCAGCTCGGATGACAACAGACCGATGACGTCGTGGAGGGGGTCGTTCGCCGCGGCCGAGAGTGTGAGGATGGTTGACAGTGGAATCCGTCAAGAAAGCCTGCAACGATCCATAGCCGGTGGAGGAGAACGTCGCTACCCGTCGGACTCAGCAATTGCCACTCAACTCACCCACTGCGACCAGCGAACTACGGAGTGCATGGCCCAAGGAAGGAGCCCAATAGATGAAGATCGTAACGATTGGCAGGGGCAACATTGGCGGCGGTCTTGCCGACTTGTGGGAGCGAGCCGGTCACCAAGTCACCCGGCTCGGGCGTGAAGGCGGCGACGTGTCCGACGCGGACGTCGTGCTGATGGCGATGCCGGGGGGTGCGATCGCCGATGCCATCGCCAAACTGACAGGCATCGACGGCAGGATGGCGATCGATGCCACGAACCTCTACGGTGTCGTCCCACCGGCCGGCTTCGCCTCCAACGCCGAGTTCGTGAAGTCGAAGACCAACGGCCCGACCGCGAAATCGTTCAACGTCAACTTCGCGTCGTTGTACCCACGGTTCGCCGAGGCACGAGCCAGGCCAAGCAACTTATGGTGCGGAGATGCCGAGACCCGTGAGGTGGTCGAGCAGCTCAACCGGGACGCCGGATACGACCCCGTCTATGCAGGCCCGATCGAGAACGCCGCGCTACAGGAGGGGATGGTCAAGATCGTCTTCGCTATCTCCGAAGGCATTGGTCCATTCGTCTACCGCATGGCGCCACTCGAGGAGCTCTGACTCGACGGCTACCGCCTGGGCCCTCGAGCGCTGAGCGGGTGCAGCGTTATCCCATGCGGCTGGTGAACTGGTTCATGTCGAAATGGTCGCGCCAGGCTTCGAGCTTGCCCGCAGTGACCTCGACGGCCCCCATGACTGGCAGTTCGAACGACTTGTCAGCGAGCCTGAAGACGTCGACCCGCTCGGTCATCACCACGGAACATCGGCTGCGATGTTGATGACGCGGTCCTGCGGGCCCGGAAGCGGCGGCCATCGCCATCGATGTTGAACACGACCGACCGGTTCAGCGGTCGGTCCAACAAACTTTACGGGATATGTCACATAAGGCTCGTAGGGGGCCTAAGCTTGGTCGTACTGCTCAGCCGCCATCGTTGGAGGACCCGTGACTACCGCATCCCCTGCTCCTCGCCTCGACATACGTCGGGGGGCGGAGCGGAGTCGCACCGAGTTGCCCTGGCTGGACTCGAAACATTCGTTCTCGTTTGGCCTGAGAGACGATCGCTCTAACGTCCACCACGGGGTGCTGCTTGTTAACAATGACGACACGGTCCGAGCCGGCAGCGGGTTTGGCACCCACCCGCATCAAGACATGGAAATTGTCACCTGGGTCTTGACCGGATCGTTGGTCCACCAGGACTCCGAAGGCCACTGCGGGCTGATCTATCCCGGCCTGGCCCAGCGAATGAGCGCAGGAACTGGGATTCTCCACTCCGAGAAGAACGACTCGTGGCGATTGTCCGGCGGCCTGGCCCACTCGGAGCCAGTCCGGTTTGTGCAGATGTGGGTGCTGCCCGATGAACCAGGCATCACACCGGGCTACGAACAGATTGAGGTTGATGGCCACCTCTTGAGCGGCGGTTTGGTACCGGTGGCCTCGGGGATGGCGAAGCATGACGACCGGAGTGCCATACGGATCAAGAACCGACACGCCGCACTGCACGTGGCACGCCTGGCGGTCGGTCACAGCGTCGAACTGCCGGACGCGCCCTTCCTTCACCTCTTCGTGGCTCAAGGAGAGGTGACCCTAGAAGGAGCCGGGTCGCTGACGACGGGCGATGCCGTCCGATTCTCCGGCACGGGGGGACATCGGGTCGAGGCCACCGAAGCAGCCGAAGTGCTCGTGTGGGAAATGCACGCCGACCTGCGATGACCCGGTATGCACGCCTAAGCCCGTCGAGATCGCTCACGTCATCCTGTTCGAATAAGTCGACAGCAGACACGGTCCGAGCGCTGCGTGTTCGAGAAAGGAAAGACTGATGCCCGATACACAAATCGTCCCGACGGTACCACCGAGCGGCACCGGGTGCGCCGAGTGCCTCGCGAGTGACGGCTGGTGGCTCCATCTGCGACGTTGCGCCACGTGCGGACATATCGGTTGTTGCGATAACTCCCCGAGCCAGCACGCCACCCATCATGCGCACGCCACCGCCCACACGGTGATCCGGAGTTTCGAGCCCGGCGAAACATGGTTCTGGGACTACAAGAGCGAGCAGTTCTTCGAGGGGCCCCCACTGGTCGCACCCGAGCATCACCCGCTGGAACAGCCGGTCCCCGGTCCTGAAGGCCGAGTGCCGCCCGACTGGCAGCAACGCCTTCACTACTGAGACGGCTTCGAGTTCAGAACCGATTCGGTACGAAAGTAAGTATCTCGTCTTCGTGGTCAAATAGTGCGTAGTCGCGCCTGAGGCGGGTGGGCGTGACGAGTATGGAGCTCTTCGTTCAGTGGGCTCCTGGCGCCTGTTAACCTCATTCGCATCCGATGTCGCACGGAACTGCGCCTCAGAAGTCACCGGCGGCTTCCCTCTTGTCCACCGCACTTACGACAGCAGACTCGCAAGAGGATCGTGGCGCCTACCCGCTTCCGTGTTCGTAGGGGATGGCGGATGGGGATAGCGAAGCGGCAAATCGCCACCGGTAGGGCTGCGTTGGCTCTCGTCGTGAGAAGGAATCATGTCCGTAGCTGAGACTTCAGGTTCCGGGACGTCTTTGCAGGCTGGCGAGCGATGGTAGGCCGAGATATCGCTGCGGTGGCCGGGGCCCTGCTGGTGGTGTACACCGGCTGGAGCGTCGTCGGCACGCTCGTCGTTCCCCGCCGAGTGCGCAACCGGCTGGTTAGGGCGACATCGCGCTCGGTGAGGTGGGCTTTCCACCTCGTCGCCGACTGGTTTCACACTTACGAGCGCCAGGATCGCCTCATGGGCGCCCAAGCCCCGGTCGGGCTCATTGTGCAGATCCTTGTCTGGCTGGCGGCGTTCGAAGTCGGCTTTGCGTTGCTGCTGTGGCCGTTCGTCGGATCGGCCGGGCTGGTGGGAGCCCTAATCCAGGCGGGCTCGTCGGTGGCCACGTTGGGTTATCTCGCGCCCCGCTCGCGAGGCCCGGCGGCCCTCGACGACCTGGCGGCGTTGGCTGGTCTTGGGACGGTGGCGTTGCAAATCGGCTACCTGCCCGCGCTGTATGCTGCGTTCAACCGGCGGGAGACTTTGGTGGCCATGCTCGATTCACGCGCCGGGGTGCCGTCGTGGGGGCCCGAGTTGTTGGCTCGCACCCACTACGGCTTGGGAAGTGGCATCTCGACAGTTGAAAAGCTGCCGGAGCTATTCGAGCAGTGGGAAAACTGGTCTGCCGACGTGGCCGAAAGCCACGCCACCTACCCCACCCTTGCCTACTTTCGCTCCCCGAACCTGTACTCCTCCTGGATCACGGCGCAACTTGCGGTACTCGATGCGGCCGCACTGTACCTGTCGTTGGTGTCGAAGCCGGTCGGTGTCGTTTCCGCCCGCCTGTGCCTGCGAGGCGGGTTCACCTGCTTGAAGACCGTCGCTCGAGCGCTCGGGACCGACGTCGCGGAGGACGCCAACCCGGAGGATGGGATCAGCCTGACCTATCCGGAGTTCGTGGAGGCCGTCGAGCGGCTCCGGGGAGTGGACTTTCCGATTACACGGTCATCGGAGGACGCCTGGGTGGATTTTGTAGGCTGGCGGGTCAACTACGAGGCTGCAGGCTATGCCATCGGCTACCGTGTTGACGCCCCGCCCGCGCTGTGGTCGGGCCCGCGTCGTCACGCGGTTGCCGCGGTCCCGCCGCAGAGGCCCCCGACGCGGCGCGCTTCCAAAAAGCAGGTGTCCTCGCGGGACTAGCATCCCTTGAGTCGACCTTTGCCTTCGACTGATCCTCGCGGCGCGATACTCCAACGTACTTCCGCTTCGCAGCGTCGCTGGCGTCTGAGACCTTGATCGTGTCGGTCATGGCAAGACCTGACCCGCAAGTCGCTGGAGCGCATCGGGGAGAACCTAGGAATCGACCCTTTGGACCTGCTTTCCCATCGCGAACCGCGACTACCGGGACAACCTCGGGCCGCTGGACACCGGCTGGGGCGGCGCGAGGGGCGGGCGGGGCTGACAGCCCGCGAGGTCGACGTCCTGCGCCGCTTGGCGCGGGGCCTGTCGAGCCGAGAGATCGCCAGGGTGATCTCGCCGAAGACGGCCCGGAAGCACACCGAGCACACTACGTCAAGATGGCCGCATCGAGCCGGGCGACCGCCAGCCTGTTTGCGATGCAGCACGGCTTGATCCCCTGGGACACCGTCATCGACTGATATCCCAAAGATGGGGCAACTGCCCCATGCGCCCGGACCCGCCAGCTCGTTACGTTGCCATGAGCGACCTCAGCTTGACGAAACGAGACAGCCATGACACTGCGGAGCCGGTTCTTCGCCATGACGTATGACCGTTAGATGGCCAAGGTTGAAAAGGCCGGACTGCGCTCGCTCCGCCAGTCGCTGCTCGCCAGGGCGGCCCGGTCGGGTCCTCGAGATCGGCGCGGGGACAGGGGGGAACCTGCCCTTCTACGGGTGGAGAAGATCCCGAAGTGGGTTAGCCCTTGATCGTGGGCAGCGCTATCGCCACCATTCGTGTGCGCTCCCGACAGGCGCCCCCGTCAGCCAACCGCGACCCTAACCACCCACCCAGCAAGGAGAGAATCGAATGTCGAAGGTTTCACGAGAGAGCGCCCCTGAAGTCACCGATTACGGCCCCGCCGAGGACCGCACCGACCACTTTCACGGGTACACGGTCAACTTCACGACGATCAAGGAGGACTCTGACCTCGCTCCCCTCCTGAAGGGGCTACCCGGCGACAGCTGCCAGTGCCCCCACTGGGGCTATCTGACCGCCGGGCGCCTCACGGTCCGATACGCGGACCACGAAGAGGTCATCAAACCCGGTGACGCCTTCTACATGCCTCCCGGTCACGTCCCGGCCGCCGTTGCCGGCTCGGAGTTCGTCATGTTCAGCCCGCAAGACGAGCTTGAGGTTTCCGAAGCTGCGATCAAGGCCAACATGCAACGGATGAGCCAAGGCGGCTGAGCTCTCTCGGGTGCACATCGAGGGGAGTCGACGTTACGCCGCAGGCCGTCTTCGACCTCGTCATCGACGTGGAGGCCTCATCCATCGCCCACGGCCGGTGTGACGAGCTGGTTCGCGGGCAAGGTCGTGCCGGTGAACCGGGGCCGTGGTCGGCGTCTGCGTCACCGGGCGATGGCGGATCCGGACACACCGAAGCGGTCGGTCCAGGGGTTCGGCTACTGGCTTGTTGGGTGTGAGATCCTCGGTTGGTCGTTGCCGGTTGGGTGTTGCTGGGTGTCGTCGGGCCAGCGTGCGGTGCTGGCGAGGCACTCAGCGAAGCGTTGGGGGTGGGCGAGGTGGGGGAAGTGGCCGCTTCCTGGCCAGACGGTGACGGTGGCTTGGGGCAGCCTCTCGCTCAGCCAGTTCTGGTAGTCGCGCTCAAGGTCGGCGCCGGCGATGACGAGGTAAGGCACCTTGGCGGCTCGTACGGCTGCGAGCCCGGCGTCGGCGAAGTCGACGAGCTCGGTGACGGGCCGGTCGAGAAGCTCGCGCCAATATCCGACAACGAGCTGCTGTCGGGGTCGACAGGTTGACCGGACAAGCTCCTGTGCGGGTTCGGGCAGCAGCTCGATGTGCATGCTGGCCATGAACATCTCCCAAATGGCCGGGAAGGCCGGTCCGCGGAGTTTGTCGGCGAGCGATTGGACCAGTCCCGCGAAGGCGGCTACCTGGAGCGGTTGGTCGAGGTTGATGACCCCGCGGGTGGGGAAGCGGGCGGCGTAGACGGTGGCGATGACCGCGGCGATGGAGTGCCCGACGACGACAGGCGAAGGCAGCTGGGCCTCCTCGACGGCGCGGTGTACACCTTCGGCGACGCTTGCCACGTCGTAGGAGGACCATCCTGGAGACTCACCGTGGCCGGGAAGGTCCAGCGCGATGATGCGTCGGCCGGGGTCAATACGGCCCAACTCGGCCAGCGCGGGCCGCCACAAGCTGCGATCAAAGGTCAGACCGTGCAGCAGGACCAGAGGCGGTCGAGCATCGCACTCGCCGTGGTCGTCTGCCGCGAGTCCGGCCAAGGTCTGCATGACGTCGCGGTGTTGCCCGCGGCCCGACCCGGCAGTCGGCGCTCCCGAAACCGCCATCACCTGTCTCCCATTCTCGTTTTTACGATACGACGTAACGTAACAGTGTCGCGATAATCTGTCAAAGTGGGAAGGCCCCGAGAACACAATGAGCGAACCGCCGTGGCACTGCTCGAAGCAGCGGAGCGCACCGTGGAGGCGGGCGGTCTCGAAGCCCTGTCGGTTCGGGGTTTGGCCGACCAGGTTGGGACGACGACGCGCGCCGTCTACAGCCTGTTCGGCTCCAAGGATGGCCTGGTCGTCGCCCTCGGGACCCGCGCCTTCGAGATGCTTCGCGCTGCCATCGCAGACCTACCGACAACAGACGACCCGGCCGTCGACCTCATCGAGGCCGGCGTAGCGGTCTTCCGGCGTTTCGCCATCGGGCATCCGTCGCTGTTCAGCATTGGGGTGCAGCAAACGGTCGGTTCGCCCACCTTGGCCCGCGATTTCGCCCAGGCCGCGGCCGAGGCCTTCGCTGGCCTCGAGACCAGGGTGGCGCGCCTCAAAACCGCGGGCCTGCTCGGGCGGCGCAGGGTACGCGACGCCGCCTGCGAGGTTCATGCGCTCTGCGAAGGACTCGCTGCTGTGGAACTGCGCGGCTCAATGGCCACGGGTGAGGAGGTGCGGATCTGGCGCGATGCCCTCACCGCGCTCGTGAGCGGGTTCGCGGTTCCGACGCGGCCGAGTGGTCGCGGCGCGACGACGAACACGAAATAGATCCAGGCTCGGCCGACGGCACAGACTCCGACGCGACCGAACATTGCCTCTGCACGGATCCGCAATGGCAGGCCGCTGGGGTGCCCGGGGCACGCCCCGGTGAGCACCGGCCGCCTCTTTGAGCGAGACAGCCGCCCGACCGCCGGCTTGGCAGCGACTATCTGCATGACCCGTTGCCCCGATCTGAGCCGTCCCGCCCCTGGCAGCCAATGTGGCGACGAGGCGAAATAGATACCAGTTCAGACGGACCGAACCCGTTCTGGACGAGCAGGCCGGGTTTGGGTCAGAGCGATACCGGCGGGCCTCCTCCGAAGCCGTTCAGCGTGCCACGGCACAGGCGGCCTGGGTCAGTGTCGTTGCGGTCCGCACGGCGCTGTCGATGGCCTCATCGATGCTGAGTCCGCGCAGGTCGGTCAGGCAGAAGAGCGCCTCGGCACCGACCGCGACGGCCAGGTCTCGCTGCAGCTGTGTTTCCCGCGACGCGTTGTCGAGGCCGCGGACGAACGGGGTGAGCGCTCGCTCGATCAGCCCGAAGCGGATCCCCGGTCGGGCGTCGCTCACCAGTTCCGGTCGAGTGATGGTGGCGGCGATCATGGCCCGCACTGCGCCCTGACGGGCGGCCACTCCCTCGAGCAGGAGTCGGGTGGCGAATGCGACCCGCTCTACCGGATCGTTGGATGCCGCGACCGGCTCGAGCGCCTCCGCTGGGGTTGGCCAATCGTCAACGAGCGCCATGCTGAGGAGGGCAGCCATGTCCGGGAAGTATCGGTAAGCCGTGGCTTCTGACACCATGGCCGCCTTGGCCACGAGCGACCGGGTCACCCCCGCCTAGGGCAAACAATCCGAGCCTGCGGTGCCACTGCAAGAGCGCTACTCACAGCGGGCATACCGCTGCAGACCTCACCCCTAACATGCGTCCAGAATGACACCTGCACGCCCTATCAGAGGGCGTGACCCAACGCCGGGTCTCGTGGTCGCGCCCTCACAACTCTGAAGCCATGGTTCGGTCAGTGACGAACTGCCGGATCTGTGAGGCGTGCTCGATCGTGTGCCCGAAGGCGGCGGTGATGATCCACGCGTGCGGTCGGCCGCTGTACCTGTGACCCGGAGGCAAGGGTGCCGACCCCGTCTCCTCCGTCAAATCCGCCAGCACGTCGCGCACCCGCCGACCGCAGTACTCGACATAGCCGAGGATCTCGGGTCGAGTCCAAGCTCTCGGTAGCGTCGTCAACAACCAGTGGGGTTTCCCCGTGAACGGTGGCGGCGGAGCCCACGGACCGGACTCACCGGTGAGGTCGTAGTCGAGGCACTCAAGGGCGTGCCATGCCACGCTCCACGGAGTCGAGCGTCGCTGGACCAAGACGCGACGCGACGCTGGGTCATCCACGGGTTTCCCATCGGGGCCGGGCGGTTCCGGGCCAAACAAGTCGGCCGGAACCTCCCACATGCTGGACTCCCAAAGCTCGCCCGTGCACTCACGCACGGCCGCAGCCAACAGGTCGAGGGCCTCTTCGAAGCTTTGACCGAGGCTCTCCACCCAGATGGACGCCACACCGGGGACGCTAACACAGCGTCGCCCCAGGACCGCCGGTGCTGCCCTGACCGACGATCACCGGTCGGGTCACCCGTTCCGCGGTCTCCCCGAAGATCAGTGGCACGCCCCGTAGCCAGTGTCCTCTACCGCCGGGCTCGTGACGTCGGTCTACCCTCGGGTTCGGTGCGAAGGTCATCCGCCACTACGAGCTTTGCGGGTCGTAGAAGCGATGCCGGTTGCTGGGCTGCTGAGCCTGCCGGCGGCGCGCAGGGCCATCATGGCGCCGTCCACGGCAGCCACAAGGGGTTCGATGGAGTGCGTCGTCTGGGTGAGTAGGAGGCCACCTTGGACAGCGGCGAAGATGGCTAGGGACATCGTTCGAGGATCGCATTCCTCGGTTAAGAGCCCGTCGGCTCGCATACGTCGCAGGCCGGCCTCCAGGTGGGCGCGCCAGCGGTCCAGGTGCTCGGCGACCTCGGCTTGCAGCGCGGGGTCGTCGCTTGCGAGCTCGTTGACCAGCGAGCCGATCGGGCAGCCCCAGTGTGGCTGCGCCTGGTAGTGGGCGATCACCGCCTCGCGCCATCCTTCCCAGGCCTCCCAGGTGTCGAGGGTGTCGAGGAACGGCCGTTGGGCATCTAACACTCGGTCAGCCTGGTATGCAGCCAGCGCCGCGAGCAGGTCGGTCTTACCGCCCGGAAAGTAGTGGAACAACTGGCTCTTACTGGTGCTGGTGCCGGCTCTTATGTCATCAAGTGTCGTCCCGCCGACCCCTCGGGCAAGCACCAACTCGGCTGCCGCTTCGACGATACGAGCCCGCGTCGCGGCCCCCTTGGGTGTGAGCGAAGGCGCCGTGGGCATCGTAACAACGATATCGGAATGGAGTGGACTAACGGGTCCAGTCTGTGGTTGTATTGGACCGGACAGTCCAATATGGAACGGAAGGAGCAAGGCATGGGAACGCGCTTAGCCGGCAAGACCGCGCTCGTCACCGGCGGCACCAGCAACATCGGGCGAGCCATCGCAACCGCCCTCGCCGACGAAGGGGCCCGGGTGGTCGTCAGCGGACGCGACAAGGCGCGGGGCGCCCTCGTCGTCAAGGAGATCGAGGCTCTCGCCGGCCAGGCGGCATTTGTCGCCGCCGACCTGGCCGCCGACCTGGACGGCACCCCGGCAGCCTCGAGGCGGTTGGCCGAACAAGCGAGCGAGGTCCTCGGCGACACCCCCGACATCCTCGTCAACAACGCCGGCATCTACCCCGGGCCCTCAACCGCCGAGACCGACGAAGCCACTTTCGACCGGGTCTATGCGGTCAACGTCAAGGCTCCCTACTTCCTGACCGCCGTGATCGCCCCGGCCATGGCGAAGGGCGGCGGCGGAGCGATCATCAACCTCGGGTCGTGGATCGCCCGCCTCGGCATACCCGTCGGGTCTCTCTACAGCTCCACCAAAGGCGCCCTTGAAACCCTCACCCGAGCGTGGGCCGCCGAGTACGGACCCGCCGGTGTGCGGGTCAATGCCATTTCCCCCGGCGTTATTCGGCCGCCCGGCGGCCCCGCTGACGATCTGTCCGAAACCATGATGCGGGGTACCCCCGCTGGCGGCAGCGGCACGCCCGACGCCATCGCCCACGCTGCGGTATACCTGGCCAGCGACGAAGCCTGGTTCGTCCACGGCGCCACCATCGACGTCGACGGTGGGCGCACCACCGTCGCCGTCATCGCATAGTTTGCGGTGACCTTACGAAGCGCGTCCCGAAGCCATCCAGAAACTCTTTCCGAATCGCCACCAGAGGTTCGCACTGTTTGCGGGACGAGGATCAGCGAGGCTTTTCGGCTCATTCCGAGCGCGCCCACGGGACCTCCACCCCCCTGTACCAGAAAGCCCGCAAGAGTCGGAGCGCTTACCGTTCACAATCCGTCGACTTTCCTCCAGATCGCCAGCGTCGTCATGGCGATAAAGATCCCGACAAGTTATACGCCTGTAGGACCGGGGGATGCAGGTCGCGTTTCGCCCCACAGCGCCAGTCGTCACAACCCTCATGGGACCCCTCATTGCGGTTCGCTTGGCCTGGTGGTGAGTAGCTCCTCGATCCGGGCGAGACGACCGGCCAGGTCGGCGAGTGTCGCCTCCTGGCCGGCCGGTTCCGCTCCCACCGTGCTGGCTCTCCTGCGGGCGGCTTGGTCGACGAAGCTTGACGATACCTGGGCGGTGACGACGGCCAAGGTCAAGATCCCGATGGCCATGATGAAGGCCGCCGCGACCTCACCGCCGGCGGTGACCGGGAAGTAGTCGCCGTAGCCCACGGTGGTGACCGTGACTACCGACCACCACACCGATTCTCCCAGGGTGTGGATGTTGCTTCCGGTGGCGTGGCGCTCGAGGAAATAGACGATAATGGCCCCGTTGAGGACCAGAAACGCTGCGGCCAGAAGGAAGCGTTCGAGGTTACCCCGCCGAAAGAGAGATCTGACCAGTCGCAGGCTGAAGACCAGGCGCACGGGTGGGAACGCCACCGCCAGGAGACCCAGGGGATGGGTCCACAAGTAACGAAAGTGTCGTCTGGCCAGCACGGCTCGAATCGTCATGTCGATTCCGTACAGCCCCGATAGTGCCAGCCGGATGGTCAGGGCGATGTTGTAGGCATCGTGTGTCGTCCCGAAGTCTCCGGGAGGGACCACCACGATCCACAGTGTCAGTAGCGCCACGACGTCGAGGGCGGTTTGGGTCTTGGCCATATAGGCGGCGAGGCGACCGCTGGGGTCGTCCGGATCCGCCTGAGGTTCCTTGTCCACTGATCCGGCAGTCATGTTCATGCCCTACAGGGTTCCACCCGAGCCCGAGGCTGAGTCGGATAGCCTGTTGTGTCGGTGGGCAACCGCTACCGGCCAGGAACGGGCAACGGCCTTAGCTGGCCACCCCCACACTTGCCCGATCTGGCACGGGTGTGGCACGTGAGGGCACCAGGCCGGGATGCGCACCCGCGTGGCGGCGATCACATCGACGTTCCATCGCGCGGCCATTGCGCTCGAAAGGCAGCAGAGACAGATCGCCTTCGATTTCGAGGCGCAGGGTGGCGAGCAGGTCATTGTCGGGAATCTCGATGATGACCGGGCGGACCAGGTCCTGATCGGTGGCGCTGTGACTGGTACCCGAGGCAACTGAGATTTTGGTCTCCTAACTTGTCGCTAGGTGTGACCCGAAGGGGCTCGGGGACCTGTGATCACCGCAACCATCGCGGCTTGGACCTGTCGTCGCCGCCGTGGATGACACTGGGCGAGTACCGGTCGGCCAAACAGCCAGGTTCACCGCCTCGATTCAGCGAGGTCCAGCGGTCTCACCCGTGGACGTCACGGGGGCGAAGGACAGGCCGGATCGTGAAGACTAGGGCATGACTACGACAATGGACCCAGAAGTCCGGTTCGGTGCTGTCGACGGAGTGCGCATCCGCTATTCCGACAGCGGCGGCTCGCAGCAGACGACAGTCGTGCTCACCAGTCCCTGGCCGGAGAGCTTGTACGCGTTGGCGCCTGTGTGGGCCAGGCTGGCCGAACGCGCCCGCCTTTTTGCCGTTGACTTGCCCAGGGTCATCGATGCCGGCCATTTCGGGTGGGAGGAGGTGCCGGCCGAGTACGCCTCGACCATCCTCGAGTCGACCAAAGGCTAACGGCTCGTAGCGAGCTAAGCGCCAGGTTGAATGACCAAATCCATGGGTGTCCTCGGCGGTCTACTGCGGTATGTGGCAAAGGAGGTGTCGGTGGGAGGCGCAAAGATAGGTAAGGATGCCCCCGACAGGTCGTGGTACCCCTTGGGCACGTGGGGACATTCCCGGGGCAGGATGCTGCCGCAGGAGGCGGCCTTCTGGATCCTGGCGGTGCTGTTCTTGATGCTGTTTTTCGCGTCGGCGGCGGCGTCGCCGTTGTACCGGGTCTATCAGGCCCAGTTTCGTTTCTCGGCGATCACCCTGACCGCCGTGTTCGCCGTGTATGTGCTGGTGCTGCTGGTTACTTTGCTGATATTCGGGTCGGTGTCGGATTACCTGGGTCGGCTGCCCGTGATCATCGCCGCGCTTGGGGTCAGCGCGGCCGCGTGCGGGGTGTTCCTGGTGGCGCATGGTGTGGGGGCGCTGTATGTGGCCAGGGCCCTACAGGGCGTCGCGACCGGACTGGCCAGCGGGCCGATCGGTGCCGCCCTGATCGACCTGCAACCGGCGGGTAGCCAGCGGGCGCCCCTGGTGACCAGCGCCTTCTCTACGCTGGGCCTGGCCCTGGGCGCGCTGGTGACCAGCGCTCTGGTCCAGTACGGGCCGGCGCCGACCCACCTGATCTGGTGGGTCCTGCTGGGCATCTTCGCCGTGGGTGGCGTCGCCGTGGCGGCCATGCCCGAACCCGGGTCCCGGCGTCCCGGCGTCCTGGCCTCCCTGCGACCCCGGGTGGCCGTGCCCCGCCAGGCCCGGGCCACCTTCGCGGGCGCCGTTCCCTGTTTCGTGGCGGGCTGGGCGCTCGGCGGTCTCTACCTGTCGCTCGGTCCGTCGCTGGCCGCTGAGGCGACGGGCTCGTCTGACCTCCTGTGGGGTGGGCTGGTCATCTTTCTGCTCGCTGGGACCGGCACCGCCGCCGCGTTCGTGCTTCGCAACGTCGCCCCCCGGGCGGCCATGCTGGCCGGCTGCCTGTTTCTGCTGGCCGGCGTGGCCGTGACCTTCGGCGCGATCGCCACCACGACCTCCGCCGCCTTCCTCGCCGGTACTGCGATCGCCGGGGTCGGCTTCGGTCTGGCCTGGTTGGGCGCCTTTCGATCGACCATCGCGATGGCCACGCCCGATCAGCGCGCCGGTCTGCTGGCGGCCATCTTCACCGTGGCCTACCTGGCGTTCAGTATTCCGGCGCTGGTCGCCGGCGTAGCCACCACCAGGTTCGGGCTGCATTCGACTGCGCTGGTCTACTCGGCGTCGTTGGCTGCGGTGGTCGTTGTCGCAGTGGGAATGCTGTTGGTCCGCTCGGGCGCCAAGCCGGTCGGGCTGGACCCGGCTGCTGCGGTCATGCCACCCGGACCGTGCACTGGTCCGTTGTACCCGCAAGCCATTGACCGCCCGCCCGGTGACGCGGCAACGACCGTCCACTCTGTCGGTTAGCCATCCGCCGGGCACGAGCAAGGCGCTATCCGTGTCGGTGTGAGAACCCGGGTTAGGACATTGGACTCGGAGTGACGTGTCGGCCGGTCTTAGGCGCGGGGGGTGAAGACGATCTTCCCCGAGCGTCCGGCCTGCTGGGCGTGCTGCACCGCTTCCCGGTAACGGTCCAGCGGGTACGTGGCCTCGACGGTCGTGCTGATCACACCCTGGCGGATGAGGTCGGCGAGTTCGGCATATACCCGCTGGAGCCGCTCTGGGGGTGTGTCCCGCAGCCAGTTGAGGATGAAGAAGGCTCGCAGGGAGACCCCCCGATTGAACAGGTCGCTTAGCGGTAGCGCAGGAGCCTGGCCGGTGGCGGAGGCGAAGGCAATAACGGTCCCGCGGTCTTTGACCGCTCGGACCAGCTCGGCGATCTGGGCTGGGTCACCGGTTCCTTCGAAGAGCACCCGCAGGGTGGCGCCCGCTAGTGCTTTGGTTACCCGTTCGCCCAGGTGCTCGCCGTCGACCACCACCAGATCGGCGCCCGCGGCGCGCACCTCCAGGGCGGCCTGCTCACGGCGCACCACCCCCAGCGTCTTGATGGCGGCACGGTTGGCCAGCCCGATAAGGCCGCGGCCGACGGCACCGTTGGCCAGGTTGAGGCCGATCCAATCCCCCGGCTCGAGCCGGATGAAGTCGTTGAGCAGCGCATAGGCAGTCGCCGGGATACCCAGCAGCGCCAGCCGCACCGGGTCGATGCCGGCCGGGACGGCGATAACGTTTCGAACGGGCACGACAGTGGTGGCCGCCCAGGTCCCGTACCGGAACGTCGGCAGCATCAGTACTTGGCGCCCGACGAGCCTCGGGTCAACGTTGGCGCCGGCCTGCGTCACCCGCCCGACGCCCTCACCACCGAGCGGAGCAGGAACCTCGGGGTCAACGCCGAGCACTCCGGCGGCGAAGAGGAGGTCGGCGTTGTTGATCGGCGCGGCTTCCACGGCGACCACCACGTCTTCGGCCTTGGGCGACATCTCGTCGTCCGGGCTGAATAAAATGTTGTCGGCGAGGTCGCCGCCGACGGCGCCGAGAGTGAGATGACCCATGGGGCGTGTTCCTTTCCGGTAGTCAGGGTCTTCTGGAGGTCGTGAGCGTCAGCGGATCCCCCGTCGGCGGGGATCCGCAGTAGGGGCCTGGTTGCTCCGCAGTGTTGCGATGTCCCCATTCACACACAGGGGTGACGATGGGGGAATCCCTTCCCCGTCAAGGATTCCCGTGACGGGGAGCGGATCCAGATGCGGACTGCGGGTGTTACTCGGCCGCCCAGAACGAGCAATGGTGGGTAGCCGCGAAGTCCGTTTCGGGCTGGGGCTGCGGCGGCACGAGTGACAGCATCGGTGCGAGGTGGCGGAACGAGGGCCAGGGCACGGTCGCAGTCGCAGGGATGCCGCTAGCTGCGAAGTTGCTCCAGGCCGCTCGCATGTTGTCGGCGAGCGCCTCCTGGTCGTTGTTGAGCGTCCCCGGGACCGGCGCGTTGGGCAGGTCGAACAGGTACTGGAGCTCGGAGCCGTGGGTTGCCACGGGCGGACCCACGAGGGGCCCCGAGAAGCGCAGCGGGGCGTTGTCGTCGTTGAACTCGTAGGCGAACGTGGGTACCCGCCGGGAGGCCGATTGGTCGATCTGCAGCGCCGGGCAGGCGAAGTTGGCGTCGCCGACCAGCACGCTGAAGGCCACCGTCGGGGACGGGTAGGCCGCCGGCGGGTATTTTGCCGCGATGGCCGCGGCTTGCGCGGCCGACACCTTGAGGACCGCGGCGATGTCGCCTTGGTAGTTGTCGGCCGTGATGGGCGTCTGCGGGATCCCAACGTTGGTGCCGCCGCTGATGGCCCGGTTAAAGTTGACAAAGATGCGCTCCTCGTCGTGGTTGGTGCCGTTGAGGACGGGCACCCGGGCGAAGTGCCCTTCGGCCAGAGCAGCGCCGATTGACTCGGACAGGACCTTGCCGTCAACGACGCCCGGGATGTAGCCGGGGTCCTGATTGGCGAGCACGGTCGACAGCGGCAGACGGCGCAGGCACTGCGCGGTCTGGTCCGGGCAGCCCGCCTTGACCGCGAAGGACTCGCCATCGGCCTGGGCGTCAGCCAGGGACTCTTGGTTGAGCGCGAAGGAGCCGCTTTGGATGATCGTCCGCTGGAAGAGCCCTCGGGCACCGGGCGAGACCATCTGGGCCAGGACCGATAGGCCGCCGGCGGACTCACCGGCGATGGTGACATTGTGCGGGTCGCCGCCGAACCGGCGGATGTTGTCCTGCACCCAGCGCAGGGCCGCTTGCTGGTCCATGAACCCGTAGTTGCCGGACGGGCCACCTGGCCGCGACGCCAGGGCCGGCTGGGCCAGGAACCCCAGGGCCCCGAGCCGGTAGTTGATGGTCACAGCCACGGTGCCGTCGGCCGCCAACTGGGTCGGGTCGTAGTTGCGGCCGGCGTCCTGGGTCAGCCCGCCGCCGTGGATCCACACCAGTACCGGCAGGCCGTGTCGGTCACGGCCGCGGCCGTCGCGGCTGGACAGGGCCGGTGTGTACACATTGAGGTACAGGCAGTCCTCGCTGGTGGGACCGGGCGGTAGGAACGCCCCGGGGTTCTGCGGGCAGCTCGGCGCGAAGGTGGTGGCGTTGCGGACACCCTGCCAGTCAGCTGGGGTCTGCGGAGGGCGCCACCGCAGGTTGCCAGTAGGAGGAGCGGCGTAAGGCAAACCGAGGAACGCGTCGACGCTGCTCCCGGCCACGGCCATACCGCGGACGGCGCCATTGTCGATTCTCACGTTCGGAGCGCCCCCTGCGCCTGGAGCCCCGGAGGCGGTGGCGGTGGCGGTGGGGACGGTTACCGCCGCCAGGGCGGCGCAGCAGACGGCGGCCAGCGAGGCGCGCCGCGAGCGAGTCGTGTTCATCATCGTGACTCCTTTCATTGGACGAGGCATCTCGTGCGGGCGCCAGTCGGTGACCTCCGCGTTGCGACTGAGTGCACCGGGGCGCCTGCGCGGGTTGGCTGCCCACGATGGTCACATCGCTGTCTCGGGTAAGCACCAGTGGCGACCACTGGTCGTACTGCGGGCGCGAATGGACTTGAGAGCCCGGGTTAGCCCCGTGGGCCTTCCAGACACGCCAACAACAACAAGGGCTGTGGGGCGTTTCGCCGCTTGGGCGGTCATTACGGACCCGGCCCTCGGCCGGAACTCGGACACAAACGGGGCGGACGCAGAACAAGCAAAATCAGCGACCGACCGTCAACCCAGCTCGTCGGTAGGGGACCATCCACATCGGTCCGCCGACGTGGTCAGAGCTCCGAGCGAGGCGTCGCGGGCGCCGCGTACCGCCCAGGTGAGCGTAGGACACCGCTCAGTTCTTTGCGCGAGGTGATTCCAAGCTTGGTGAACACCTTTCGCATGTGCCATTCGACGGTACGGACGCTCAAGAATAATTCGGCCCCTATTTCCGCGTTGCTGCGGCCATTGCGGGCCAGTCGGGCGATGTGCTCCTCCTGCGGGGTGAGCTCGTTCCGGGTGTCGTCTTGTCGTTTGCGGACCTTCTCACCGGTAGCCAGCAGCTCTCGGCGGGTGCGCTCAGCGAACGCGGCCGCGCCCATCTTGTCGAACAAGTCGAACGCCGACCGGAGTTGTCGGCGGCCGTCCACCCGCCGGTTTTCACGGCGAAGCCACTCGCCGTAGAGAAGATGGGATCGGGCCAGCTCGGGTTGCAGTGGTGTGCGGGCGAGACAGGTGATTGACTCGGTATACCAGGGCTCGGCAGCTGCGCCGACGCTCACCATTGCTCGCCCGCGAGCCTCGATGCCTCGCGCCCAGTCTGAGTCGGCCACGGTTAGAGTCGAGAGGCGTCGCAGGGCCTCCTGGGCAAGTTCCGTGCGGCCGATTCTGGTTGCGGCCTCGATCAGCTCGGAGAGCGCCAGGGGCGCCAGGAAGGCCACGTCACGAGCTGGGTCCCGCGCCGCCGAGACGGCCTCTGGGTAGCGACAGAGGCCGTTGTTCAGCACCGCGGTCGCGAGGCTCGCCACCGGAATGACGTACCGATCACCGCTTGGTATGAGCTCGTTCTCGACCGCTGCCACTTCGGGTGGCAGGTCCGCCGGCCGACCCTGGTAGGCGGCCACTAGCCGCGCCGCGTAGGACACCATCCTTATCCCTGTCACTTCCCTGACGGCGTTCTCTTCCGCGACCACCGCCGTTGCCTCTTCTAAGTCACCACAGCAAGTCTTCATGAACCCGTGGAAGTTGAGGGCGAGCACCAGCGAGTTGAGCGCGCCAGAAGAGCGAGCCAGTTCGACCTGACGGGTGCTCAGCTCGGCCAAGCTGTCGATGTCCCACAGTGCGAAGGCGGCCGTGGCCGCACTCCGTCCCCACTGAATCCAATCGTCGTCGGAAACCTGGCCGGTTCGATACAGATCGATGGCCGAGCGCAGAGTCGGTGCTGCAGAGGCGCGCCCCTCAGTGATCGCCGTTGCCAGACCATCCAGGAGCAGGTCGCAAGGCCGAGGATCAGCAGCGGCGCGGGGCCGACCGCGCTGCTTTGGAGACATGCAGAAGGTCGCCGCCAGGTGCCGCCAACCGTCCGGCGAGGACCGCGGCCCAGAATGCCTGCAGATAAGTCTCGCGGGCCAGGGGTACGTCAAGTGACTCCAACCGTCTTGCGGCCTGTAGCAGCCGGACGGGCGCTTCACCGCTTGGCCTGGCGGCGGCCTCGACCTGCCCGGTGAGCTGCTCGGCGCGTGCCCGCTGAAGGTCGTCGGTGGCGATCCCTGCAGCCTCTGCCAACGAGCCCCGTGCCGCGTCGAACGCGCCGGCGTGCAGATGAGCTTGGGCGGCGGACAGGGCTCGTCCGGGCCGCCGCGCCGGGTCGGCAGTCAACTCCAGCGCACGCTGGAGAAACACGGCGGCAGATGCCGATCCGGCCCGGGCTTGTACTGTGTTTGCGGTTCGTTCGAGCGCTGAAGCGACCGCTTCGTCCGGTCCGGCGGCGGCAGCGGCCAGGTGCCAGACCCGACGTTGGGGATCGACTTGGGCATCGGTCGCGTCGGCCAGGGCCAAATGGGCGGCGCGGCGATCCTCTGGGGCGGCGGCGGCGTAGACCGCAGACCTGACTAGTGGATGGCGAAATCGCACCCGAGTGCCGATCTCGAGCAGCTGTTCGGACTCCGCCGCGATCGCCGCACCGCGGGGCACCCCCAGCGTCTGCGCCCCAGCCCAGAGGAGTGTGGCATCCCCGGTGGGATCGGCCGCGGCCAGAAGGATCAGTCGCTGGGTCGGCTCCGCCAGCGCCCTGACACGCCGCGCATAGTGCTTCTCGATGTGACCGGGGACGGAGTCGCGACGGGGCACACCAAAGCCACCGGCCAGTTCGGCCGGGCTCATCCCTCGGGGCAGCTCGAGAAGCGCCAATGGGTTCCCGCCAGTCTCCGCCACGATCCGGTCACGAACCTTCTGGTCCAGATGGCCCGGAACGGCCGCCCGGAGCAACGCCCGGGCGTCTTCCTCGATTAGCCCCTCGAGCGTCAGCGTTGGCAGGACTGGAAACAGCCGCTCATCGTCTGTCTCTCTGACCGAGAGGAGGAGCAGAATTGGTTCCGCCAGCAGTCGGCGCCCCACGAATGCAAGGACCTGGCCGGACGCCTCGTCAAGCCATTGAGCGTCGTCGATGAGGCACACGAGGGGGCGTTTGGCGGCGACCTCGCCGACTAGGCCCAGGGCGGCGAGGCCCACCATGAACCGATCGGGAGGGTTCCCGGCCGCCAACCCGAACGCTACCCGCAGCGCCTGCTGCTGGGGTGTGGGCAAGCTGCTGAGGTCGCCGAGCATCGGCGCGCACAGTTGCTGCAGCGCCGCGAAGGGCATTTCCAGCTCGGACTCAACGCCAGCGATCTGCGCGACTCGACATCCTGAGGCTTGGCGAGCGCAATAGTGCATCAGGGCGGTCTTGCCGATCCCCGCAGCACCGCGCAAGACCAGTACCGCGCTTTCGCCATCACGGATCCGGTCCAGCATCCTGTCGACTGTCTCGCGCTCCCGTGCCCGCCCTCTAAAGGCCGGCGCTTGCGGTGCGGCCATGCACCGACACTACGACTTCTACCGTGATTCCGCCCTCACGTAGGCACTTATCGGTACCAGTGGCAGCCACGGGCGCGAAGCAACGGTGGCAGCATCCACACTCGCAACATGGTCGCTACACCCGGAAAAACCTCCCAGGGGCGCGTCGCGATCGTCTCGGGAGGGTCGCGAGGCATAGGCCGGGAAGCCATCCGCAGGCTGGCCGCCAGCGGCTATGCCGTAGTCGTCGTTTACGCCCACAACCAGAGATCAGCGGACTCAACGGTGGAAGCCGTTCTAGCCTGCGACGGGGCCGCGGTGGCGATACGAGCCGATGTCACCGACGACCTGGATGTGCAGAGGCTGTTCGCGGAGACGGTCGAAGCCTTCGGGGGTGTGGATGTCGTCGTGCATGCCGTGCCCACCCAGGTCGTCGCAACTCCGGTCGCCGAGACTGACCTTGATGACTTTGATGCTCTCTGGACGGCGACCGTGCGCGCCACGTTGATCATCGACCGGGAAGCGGCCCGTCAGCTTCGGCCCGGCGGCGCGATCGTGAACCTATCCAGCACAGTAGCTCACTCCGCCTTCGCGACCCACGGCGTTCAAGCGGCCAGCGTAGCGGCCATCGATACGCTCACCCGAGCGCTCGCACTCGAACTCAGTGAGCGGGACATCACGGTCAACGCCGTGTCGCCCGAGGTGGACAAGCCCTGTACACCGGACAGCGTCGCCGATGTCATCGCCTACCTTCTGAGCGACCAAGGCCACGCCATCACCGGCCAAGTGATCCACATCGAGAATCGATAGGCCCTTGGCTCTGCTGGGTCTCGCGACAGGATCGGGCCGCTCCAGGGTCAGCTTCATGCTCGGATCCATGTCGGTTCGCCACCTGAAGTCGACAGGGTCCTCTGGCTGAATCGGGTGCTCGTGGGTGTTGGACACGATCGTGGCGCGGTAATAGATGCCAGGGTTCTTCGGGCCGGCGTGCGACCGGTAGAGTTCTTGCGTGACGAAGCAGGATCCGATCGCTGAGGCGGCCCGGCAGCGATTCGGATACCGTTCGTTGCGTCCCGGCCAGCGTGATGCGATACAAAGCGTCATCGACAAGCGGGATACCCTGGCCGTGCTGGCAACAGGGGTCGGAAAGTCGGCCATCTACGAGCTCGCCGGACCCCTGCTCCGCGGCTCGACCGTGGTCGTTTCGCCGTTGATCGCCTTGCAACGGGACCAGCTGACCGCACTGGAGGCAGCCGGGGACATGGTGGCGATTGCGCTCAACTCAGAAGCAACCGCCCGCCGACGGCGCCAGTTGCTCGACGAGGTGTCGCGTCGTGACCGCCCGCCCGACTTTGTTTTCTTGGCTCCGGAACAGCTGGTGAACGCTGACGTGATCGACCGCCTGGCTGCGCTTCGACCGGTGCTCCTGGCTGTCGACGAGGCACACCTGGTCAGCCAGTGGGGGCCGGACTTCCGTCCCGACTATCTCCGGATTGGGCCGGCGCTCGATTCCATCGGTCGCCCCGTTGTCCTGGCGCTCACGGCCACTGCTGCCCCTGCCGTCCGCGACGAGATCGTCGCTCGCCTGCGCATGCGCGAACCGCAGGTGCTGGTGCACGGCTTTAGCCGAGACAACATCAGGTTGTCGGTCCACTCCTACTTCACTGACGAACGGCACAAGCTCGAGGTCGTCACTGCCGACGTCATCGAGGCGGTGCACACCCGCGGCCGTGGCATCGTGTACGGCGCGACTCACAAGGCGGTAGAGTCGCTGGCCGAGAATCTCTCGAGCCGTGGACTCCGAGCCATCAGTTACCACGCCGGTCTCCGGGACGACGTACGACGCGTCGTGGAGCGCCGCTTTCATGAAGGTGACGCGGACGTGGTAGTCGCCACGATTGCCTTCGGGATGGGTATCGACAAGCCGGACATCCGCTGGGTCTTCCACGTCGACGTCCCGGGGTCCCCCGACCAGTACTACCAGGAGTTCGGCCGAGCAGGCCGCGACGGCGAACACGCCGAGGCAGTTTTGTACTTCCGGACCGAGGACCTCGCACTTCCTCGTCGCTACGCTACCGGTACAGGGCCAAGCCGAGCGGCGCTGAATGCGGTTATGGACGCCGTCAATGCCGAACCCGGCGCGGTGACGATGACCTCCGTCCAGCACCGGACAGGCTTGTCCCGGCGCTCCACCGAGGCCGCTGCTATGGCGCTCGCCGATGCCGGTGGCATCCGCGTCGGCGCCGACGGGCAGGTGGTGGTGTCCGAGGATTTCACCGAGGCCGTCGCGACTGCCAGCTACCGGGTGCAGGCGCGCCGGGCCATCGAGTGTGGCCGCGTCGAGATTATGAAGCAATACGCTGAGCACGTCGGCTGTCGATGGAACTTTCTTCTCGGGTATTTCGGTGAGCAGGCACCGACCCGCTGCGGCCACTGTGACAACGACGAACGCAACGAGGCCAATGCCGGCGAGGCGCAGGGCCCTCGGCCGTTTGCACGCGGTGCCCGAGTTCGCCACGACGTGTTCGGCGAAGGAGATGTCGTAGGGTACGTCGGTTCTCTCATCCTGATCGCCTTCGACACTGCGGGCTACAGGCGATTCGAACTGAATCCGGTGATCGGCGCCAACCCGCTCCAGGCAGTCGGCCCGCCGATGGCGCAATAGACGTTTCGGTCCTGCTTGTCGCCCAGAGGAAGGTTCAACCCGAGTCTCGCACGAGCTCTGGCTGGACTCCCCTGACAGTCCGACCTTCAGTGGAGTGCGCGCGGCTGCGATCCGTCGGGTGGGCTTGACCCGACGGATGCGATGGTCGGAGCGTTACTGGCGCATGAGTATGAGGGCGGCTTCGCGTTCGAGGTCGATATACGGGTCGCCGCTGACGTCCACGGCAACGCGGTCGATTCTGCCGCCGATGAAGGTGTAGGGGGGCTGTCCGGGGTAGTCGTCGGTGACGGGTTCGCCGTTGTGCCGACCGACGTACAGGCCTGCGCCGGCGACGGCGAATGCGCCCAGTTGGGTCTTGATAGGGGCTTCTCCTACCTTGCGGTCGGCGTGATAGAGCGACAGGGTCCCACTGGTGTGATCGGGCTGTTGGCCGTCCTTTTCGAACGAGGCGGACAGGATCAGGTTTTGTCCGGTCGGGATGTCCTCGCTGCCGACGATCATCTGTTCCACGCTGCCGACGAAGCTGTTGACGTAGTGCAGCCGGTTGTTCTTCACATACAGGGCGTGGCCGCCAAACCGTGAGCCGATGGCGAAGAGCACGCCCTCGGCTCCAGGGGCGGGAATATCGACCAGGGCGCCGATCACAAAAGACCGGCCCCGGGTGTTGACCGATAGCCATTCGGGCACGGGGGCGACGCCGGGGCGGTAGACGTAACGGTTGCGTGCCGCGGTGAGCTGCGGTCTGGGCGTGTTCATGATCTCGACGGCCGAGCGGTCGTCGAGCGGGAAGGCGCCGTTGGCGCCCGCCTCGGAGAACCAGATGTTCACGAGCTCTCGAAGCTTGTCAGGCTGTTCGGCAGCCAGATTGGTCATCTCGGCCCGGTCGACATCGGTGTGGTAGAGGTCCCACTCGTCGTCGTTGAAGTGGCCCCACCCGGCGATGGTGGGATGGGTGGTGACCGCCTTCCAGCCCTCATGCCAGATCGCACGAGACCCGAGCATGGAGTAGAACTGGGTCTTCCTCGCCGACGGCGTGGACGCCTCGTTGAGACTGGCCCGCATGCTGACCCCATCGAAGGGGGACTGAACGTGCCCTTTGATGGTTTCGGGCGCGGCGACGTCGAGGATATCCAGGATGGTGGGGACGATGTCGACGGCGTGGTGGTACTGGTTGCGGATCTCGCCGCGAGCCTTGGTGCCAGCCGGCCAGGAGATGATGCACGGGTCGGCCGTCCCGCCGTTGAACTCGTAGCGTTTCCACATCTTGAACGGAGTGTTGAAGGCCATCGCCCAACCGGTGGGGTAGTGGTTGTAGGTGCGAGGGCCGCCCAGCTCGTCGATCTGGGCCAGGTTCTGGGCCAGGTCATCGGCGACACCGTTGGCGAACTTCATCTCGTTGACTGAGCCGTTGGGGCCGCCCTCGCCACTGGCCCCGTTGTCGGAGACCAACACGATTACCGTGTTGTTCAGCTCGTCGTTGTGCTCCAGGAAGTCCAGCAGCCGTCCGATGTGGTAGTCGGCATGGGCCAGGAATCCGGCGTACACTTCGGCCATCCGGGCGAACAGACGGCGCTCCTCTGCGTTGAGCGACGCCCAGGGCCTGGTGTAATCGAGCGCAGGGAACGGCAGGCCGTCGGGGCCGGTGCGCGTTTCAGGGGTTCCGATCGGGTTGATCGGCGGCAGCTCCGTGTTCGCTGGGACCAGGCCCATCTCCTTCTGGCGGGCCAGCGTCTGCTCGCGCATCGCCTCGTAACCGGCGTCAAAGCGGCCCTTGAACTTGTCGATCCACTCCTTGGGGGCGTGATGCGGGGCGTGGCAGGCCCCCGGGGCGTAGTACAGGAAGAACGGCTTCTCCGGCACAATGGCCTTGGCGTCGTCAATGAACTCCAGCGCCTTGTCAGTCAGGTCGTCGGTCAGGTGGTAGCCCTCCTCTGGCGAACGGGGCTGGTCGACCAGATGATTGTCGTAGACCAGATCCGGGTACCACTGGTTGGTCTCCGCCCCCAAAAACCCGTACCACCGCTCGAACCCCCGGCCGCTGGGCCAATTCCGCCGGGTGGACGCCAGGTTCATCTCGTCGGTAGGGCACAGATGCCACTTGCCGACCATGTAGGTGTTCCAACCCCGCTCGCCCAGGATCTCCGACAGCATTCCGTTCTCCGGGGGAATCGTGCCGCTGGCGTTAGGAAACCCGATCGCCGCCTCAGTGATGCAAGCCATGCTGTTGCGAGTATGGTTGCGCCCCGTCAACAAGCACGACCGGGTTGGCGAGCACAACGCCGTGGTATGCCACTGGGTGTAGCGCACCCCAGCGCCCGCGATGCGGTCGATGTTCGGGGTCTCGATCGGCCCCCCATAGCAACTCATGGCCGAGAAGCCGACATCATCGAGGACGATGTACACGACGTTCGGCGCACCGACAGGCGCCCTGGCCGGCTCGAACGGAGACCAATCCGGCTCCGAGTCGCGGATGTCGACATTGATCGATCCCCGGAACCTCTCTGGCATCGTCAACTCCTCTCAGGCAACTCCCCGGACTGGGGCCGCCGTTCGGAACACAGGATGCCACATCCCGTGTCTGACCAAGTCACGGCGGCGACACCAGGTGACGGGCGGTCAATCGTGGACTTTGTCGCCGGGGTCACCGATCCTGAGTCTGATGCTGCGGTGCCAGAGGTCGATCGGGGCGCCGTTTCTGACAACGACGGCACCCTGTGGGCCGAGCTGCCCGTGTACGCATAGTTGGCGTTCGCCATCGACCGAGCAGCAGAACTGAAGATCGGCGTCTCGAACCGGGCGGGTGCGGGCTTGTTCGCCATGCACCACGGCCTCCTCCCCGACGAGGAGCCCGCCGCCGCCTGAGCCTCCAAAGATGGGGCAATCGCCCCATGATTGGCCCTCTGCGATCTCGTTACGCTGCCAGAACCAGCCAGGACCGAACGAAACGAGGCCACGATGAGTCTCCGGGGCAGGATCTTCGCCGCGACCTACGACCGCCAAATCAAGAGGAGCGAGAAGGCGGGCTTGGCGGCCATGCGGGAAGGGCTCCTGGCCCAGGCTGCTGGCCGGGTGCTCGAGATCGGTGGCGGGACGGGCGCCAACCTGGCCCACTACGGGCCGGCGGTGGAGTCGTTGACCATCACCGAGCCCGAGGTCCCCATGCTCAAGCGTCTGGAGCGCCGGGTGGGCGCGAAGGCGCCCGTACCGACGGTGCTGCGGGCCCCTGCCGAGGACCTTCCCTTCGAGGACGCCACCTTCGACGTCGTCGTCTCGACGCTGGTGCTCTGCGGTGTTGACGACCAGCCCCGGGCGCTGCGGGAGATTCGCCGGGTATTAGCACCCGAGGGTCGCCTCCTCTTCCTGGAGCACGTGCGTTCGACTGATCCCAAGGTAACAAAGAAGCAAGACCGGATGAACTGGGTGAACCAAATGCTGGTGTGCTGCGACTGCAACCGGCCGACGCTCGACACGATCAGGGAGGCCGGGTTCGCCGTAACGTCGCTGGAACACACCACCTTGCCCAAGGCGCCGAGCTTCGTGCGTCCGGCCGTCGTCGGGACGGCCACGTCACTAGCGGCCACGACAGGTCGAGCTCCCCAGCCGCCGGTAGACCATTCGCTGGCAGCGGTCAATAATCCCAAAGGAGTTACGCTATTATGAGCAGCGTTGATTGGGAGCTTCGTGAGGCGGGTCCGCCCAACGCCGAGTGCACCGTCTTGTTGTTTCCCGGCGGTATGTGCAGTGCGGGCTCGTTCGCCGAGGTCATGGCCGAACCTGCGCTCGCGCATATGCGGCTAGTTGCCGCCACGTTGCCGGGTCATGCGGGCGCCCCGCCGCCGGACGACTACACCGTCGAGCACTACGCTCGAGTCGCGACCGAGTTGGCGCAACAGGTCGGCGCGGACGTTTTGGTGGGGTTCAGCATGGGTGCGTCGGTTGCGTTCGAGATGGTCGTGTCGGGCAAATTCACTGGGCCGACCGTCCTGCTCGGAATCAGTCTCTCGCTCAAGGACGAGGCAGCGTTCTTCCGTGCGATCGTGAAGCTCGGCACTGTATTCGGCGGCCTGGCCAGCTCGCTGTTGGCGAAGGGCGCGGCTTCGATGGTCAAGCGAGTCCCGCTGCCGCCCGACCGTCAGAAAGAGTTGCGCGATGATTTTCGCAGGAACGTTCCCCAGCACACGCGGATTGGTTTGCGAGAATACGTCCGGTGGCTGTCAAAGTACAGCGACCCGGCCGAGCGGCTGTGCCGAGCGGCTGTGCCGTCCTGGGTCGTGCACGCCGAAAAGGGTGACGGCGGTCTCACCGATCACGAACGCCGCACGCTGGAAGCGTGTCCGCAGGTGCAGCTGGTAACTATCCCCGGCGCTGTCTTTTTCTTGCCGAACGAGGTACCGGAGCAGATCGCGGTGGTGATCGTCGAGGCCGTCCAGCAGGCGAGGTCGGCCGCATGACGCCACACCATATCTCTGGCGATCTGGCCGGGAGGCCATCCCCGACGACGAGAGCGGCGCCGCGGAAGCACGAGGGCAAGCGCCGGGCGGCAGGTAGAGGCCCGGCGCCCGGGGCCAGGTCCGGTTACCCTCGGGTCGCTCCCTGTGCGGGGCCAACTGTCGTCTGACCAACAGGCTCGCTGTCTTCCTCATGTCTCCGCGCTTCCCCGCGCACGGTACGAAATCTTCGGCTCTGGAGCCGTTGAAGGCTCTCGCGGGTCTGACCCGCTAGTCCCGAGGGGTTGAAGATTGCCATCAGTATCAAGCCGAGGCCGAGCAGGACCGCGTAATAGTTGCCTGAGTGCACGGTCTGTGACATGAAGGTGTACACCACGCCGAGGGGAGCTATCGCTCCCGCGATGATCGCCCCTCCGAACGAAGTTATCCCCCCCAGGTACACGGTGGCCAACAGTGTGATACTGACGATGGCCGTAAACGAGCTCACCGACAGGTTCAGGTCCGAGTATCCGAGGAGGCATCCCGCCACGCCGGCGATGAAAGAGGACAGCGCGAATCCGATCAGTTTGGTAGATGTGACACCTATCCCGCATCCGGCGGCGGACCGTTCATTGGCGCGGACCGCAAGGAAGGCCCTTCCCGTGCGACCGGCCATGATCTTCATGGTCAGGAAGGCAGAGAGCGCGACGACGGTGAGAACAAAGAGACCGAACTGAATTCGACTGATGTCGGTTCCGGACCGGACCGCCAGGCTGATGCCAAAGACATGGGGACTCCGGACAGGGGTCCCTTGGAGCTCCAGAGCGGAATTCGAAAAGACAAACTGCTCGCACGCGACGCCGGCAGCCAGCGTGACCACCGCCAACTGTGCCCCCCTGATGCGGAGCGCAGGTATCCCCACCACGATCCCGAGAGCGGCGGCCACGAGACAGGCGAGAACGGGCGACAAGGGGAAGGGGATACCCGTTGTCGCAGCAAACTTCGCCAGCACGAAGCCGGCCGTTCCCGCGAACGCCATCTGACAAAGGGATATCTGCCCGAGATAACCGGTGATCAAGACCAATGACAATCCCAGTAGTACAAAGATGTACGAGTTGATAAGCGCGAAACGGTAGGTGCCGCTGGTCAGTAGGAGCAGGAGAGCCCCGGCTGCCACCAGCCCGAATGCCGGCAGCGGCCGGATCCGTGGGACCGGCACGATTGGTAGGCTCACCGCCCCAACCGTGCCCCGCGTCGGCACCCGCTTTCCGGCCAGGAACAAGACAACCACGATGATGATGAAGGGAAGGGCGTAACCGACCCCGTTCACCGCCCAGGACGGCCACCACGTCTTCCCGGTGAGGTATGCCAGTACTGTCTCCAGCGCGCCGAGAGCAAGCCCGGAGACAACGGCCACCCCGATCCGATCCAGCCGACCGATCAGAGCTACGGCGAGAACAGGCACAATGATGAGGACATAAGTCGTAGGGTCGAGGCTGGTCGCGGGAGATGCCAGGATGGCCGCCACCCCGCCCACGGCGGCTGCCACCAACCAGGCCAGCCCGGCCAACCTGCTCGGCGAGTATCCAGTGAGCATGAGGGCGCGCTCGTTCTCGGCCCCGGCTCGCGTAGCTATACCCCGCTTCGTCTGGGTGAAGTACACGAAGACGGCTATCGCCATCACGATGACGATGCCGGCCAGCACTAGCGGACCATAGGAGACCACGGTTCCCTCGAGCGTGAAGCCGCCTGATGGCAGGACATTCGGGGCCTGAGTCCCTGTTCCGCCGAAGCGAACGACGATCAAGGCCTGTATGAGCAGCATCAGGCCGACGGAGGCCACGACCTGCGCCAATACCGGTGCCCGCCGAAGCCAGTAGAACACTCCCACGTGCGCGATCAGCCCCAGCAGTACTGCCGTGACCACTCCGATCAGCACTGCGACCCACAACGACAGGGGATGGCCGAATTGGACCGTTCCGATGGGCAATACCAGGCGGCCGGAGAGCCTGAGGTAGGCGCACACATAGGCGGCCCACAAGGCCATCGCACCCTGGGCGAAATTGATTATCCCCGTGGCGCGATATACGGTGATGACGCCGGTGGCGAGGGCCGCGTACACCGCGCCAACTGTCAGCCCAAGAACCGCGAAACTCAGCAGCGTCATGCTGGTTTCCGGTGCGAATCTGAGTCTACGAACAAGGCGTTCCCGACCCGGCTTGTGCCGAACGGCCCGTCACGGGCGGAGCCGTTGAGCCGGGCGCGGTCATTCTGGAGGCGGTGCCGCAGGAGGCGACGAACGTGGGGATCATAACCAGACCAGGGGCTGCACTCCTCGTCAGGATCCCGGTTCTCCATGTCGTGGCCATGAGTGCCTGCGTCCGACCGGGTCTGGATGTGGTCATGGGCGTTGCGAACTCGAGTCGATTCGTGGCCAAGTCCGCACGCTCGCCCCGTTCTCGACGAGTCGGACCCGCCGGCGGTGCGGACGCCGTCACCATCGTCGGGCTGCCGGGAGCGGGACCGGGAAGCCGGGAGGGTCCTCCGTTTGGTTATCGATGGAATCATAAACACCCATGACCGGTCATCCTGCACCTACCCCACCGCTTGCCGGTCGGCAGTTGCCGCCGTCCCGGGTGTCTGAACCGACGCTTGACACTAGGTAGTCGACCATCTAATAATGGGGCCGCAAAATATCACAGGGGAGGGAGGGACTTCTCGCGGTCGGGTGGGCAGATGCCCACAGTTTTCGGTTGACGCCGGCTCAGCCCGTTCGCGTGCTGGAGCCAGTTTGCGATGACGGTTACGGCCGCGAGGATCGACGATGAGCGATTGCGATCCGGCCATCGGAGCGGCGATGGTGCTCGACCGTCGCGGTCGAGCGTCCCAAGCGGGACTCGCCCCCGCGATCCCGGTTGGCCGCGGCTGTCCGGGCGGCCGGAGGGACGGCACGACTGGACCCGTCGCCCCGCGCCATGGGCAATCGAGCGCCGGCCCGGGAGCAGGCTCTCGGGATAGGGCTCGGCCTGATGGCCGACCTACCGCGCCAGGCCGTGGTCGCCGGCGCCGTCAGTTTCTGCGCGCCCGCCCAGTTCCGGCTTCGCCGCCCACTGGACCATTTCAACGACCTTCTCTCACTGGGGGCGGTAGGTCTCAATTCAGCAGATGTAGATGGCACAGACCGGACCGCGAATTGATATGTTCTACTCCGTCTCGAGCAGAATCGGGAGGGAGAGTTTCAGGCGAAAGAGGGCGTGAACGACTGCGTTCCTAAGGCCAAATGGTGGAACCGGAGTGGCGACTTTGAGTCTTGTCACCGATGATCGCTCGCAGCTGTCTGGACGCCACAGGTGGGACACTGTGCCGCTGGTACGGCGGGCTGGAGCCGCGCCTCCGCTGACCGGTCGTACCTGATGCGTCGACATGATTCAGCGCGGATATCAAAGAAGCTTGCCTGCGATATTGCGTTAGTCCCCTTCTCGTCCATCTCGTATATTCCCACCGCTCGCAGCCATCCCTAAACGCGGCTGGCACGGTGGCTTACTTGACAGGTCCAGCAGTCGAGCCTTATGATACAAGCGTCCTATTTCTCAGCGTGCTCCGTGCATAGGGGTGGGGGGTCCAGGGATGTCCCAGGTCACGTCTAGGCGGCGGGAACAGCTTCCCGACGCGACAGACGATCCGGTGCAGATTCGCAGAAATCTCGACGAGTTCGGTGTCTGTGTCGTGCCGGATATGCTGTCGCGCGACCACGTGTCCCGCGTGCGCGACCGCCTGGTCGACCAGGCGGCGGGCGAACGAGCTGCCGGACTCGCGACCTCGCCGGGAGGCCCACTCGCCCCGGGCGATCCCATACAGTACGTCTGGGGACTGATTCACAAGGGCCAGGTGTTCCGGGATCTCGTCCTCTACCCCGTGCGCTCGAGCTGGCTCGCTATGTTCTCGGCCCGGACCTCCTCTTGTTCAGTTATACCGGCAATGCCATCGGCCCCGGGGCTCCAGGTGGTGGGGCGCACAGTGACCAGATCTACATGCCCGCAGACACCCCGTGGGCTGTTCTCTGCAATGTCATCTATATGCTTGATGATTTCACGGTGGATAACGGGGCCACGCTGGTGGTCCCGGGTAGCCATCGCCGCAGTATTGACGAGCTCAACGGTGACTCCTTCGCGGACGGCGCGGTCTCTGCTCTGGGGCCAGCGGGGTCCGCACTGGTCATGGAGAGCCGGATTTGGCACTCAATCGGCGTTAACCGAACGACTGACAGCGTGCGCCACGGCATCCTGACCGCGTATTGCAAACCATTTCTCCGGACGCAGTCCAATTGGGTGCACACGACGCCTCCCGAGATGGTTGACAGCTTTTCGCCGGAGCTCCAGGAGTTGCTCGGTTACCACGGGTGGCGATCCCTGGGGGGTCTCCAGGGTCCGCACGGGGAAGCCCGCGATTATGCGGACTACGAGCGTCAGGGCCGCGTCCCGGGCGAAGGGCGCGTCAACGTCGATGTCGATTGGGGATGGGCGCCTGCCGCGCCAAGTATCGTCCCTGAGCTGACCGCCGCAGGAGTTGCGCCCCTGGAGTAGCAGAGTGACGTTTAAAGTCGCACCTTGCTACTCAGGGAGCCAGTCTCAGGTTGGAAGAAGATGGGGGGGATGTGGTCATGGCAGCAATCACGTTGGCACAGCAATTCCTGCAGAAGTTGGCGGCGGGAGATCTCAGCGAGATCATTGCTGAAGGTGCCGTCTCGTGGCACAACCTGGACGGTGTCGAGTCGCCACTCTCGACCGCCGTCGAAAATTTTGCGACCGTGCGGGCGCTGTACTCGGACTTCCGCTATGCCGAGGTCCGCTACACGGCTGGCGAGGATGGCGTCTCTCTGGCTCGCTTCACCCTGTTGGCGACCCTTGGCGACGGCAGTCAGCTCCGGGCACCGGGCTGTCTCGTCGTTACTGAACATGACGGCCTGATCACCCGTACCGAGGAGTACCTCGATGGACGGCATGTTGCCCCGCTGGCTGAGGCACTGGCCGCCTCGGGGGTTGGAGAGCGCCAGTGAACGTGCCTCCCACAGCCCGATCCGCTGACCGGCCAATTTGTCGGGCAGCGGCGGAGTCGATCGGCGATTTCGGGGTGGCGATGCCGGCGCCGAGAGCGCAAGTGGAAGATTTCTCCGACCGCCACCCCTGTCGACGGGCCATTGCGCACCACCCAATCAGGGAAGCCTCATTGAAGGCTCGGATTTGCTGAGGAAACCAACATGACGGTGCTAAGTTTTGCGGTACTTGGTCTCACAGTCGGGGCGGTGTACGCGGCCCTCGCCACCGGCGTTATCACCATCTACCGCGCCACGGGCATAATTAACTTCGCTCAGGGTGCGATGGCTTTGTGGGCCGCTTACGTGTATGCCTCCCTGAGGCTCTCCGGTCACCTGGTCCTGCCCATCGGAACTATCCACCTCGGCCATCCGCTCTCGCTGTGGCCGGCTCTGGTTCTCGGCGTTGTGACGGCGATCCTGCTGGGGCTGATAGCCCACTTCGGCGTGTTTTACTGGCTTCGGCAGGCGCCGACGCTGGCCCAGGTCGTGGCTTCCGTCGGCCTGATGCTGCTGATCCAGGCGCTGATCATCCTTCGGTTTGGTGCCACCGCGATCCAGCCACCGAATATCCTGCCATCGGGGGGTTTCACGGTCGGCGGAACGGTAATCTCCTACGGTCCGCTGATTCTGGCCGGGATCGTCATCGTGATGGCGGTCGCCACCTATGTTTACTTCACCCAGACCAAGCTCGGTATAGCGACCCGTGCCGGTGCAGAGAACGAGCGGGCTCTCGTATTTAATTGGCTACTCGCCGAGCAGATCGGCCGCGATCGCATGGATGGTCGCTGCGACGACGGGTGGGATTGCCGCTATCCTGGCGTCTCCAACGACAAGCCTCGATCCGAACACCTATGTCCTCTTCATCGTTCCAGTTCTCGCGGTTGCGCTGATCGGCAGGCTGGATAGGATCGGAGTGGCGGTTGGGGCCGGGCTGGCCCTAGGCGCCTTGCAGTCAATATTGACTTACCTCACCGGGAAAACGTGGTGGCCGTCCTGGGCGGTCAATGGCGTCGGCGACGCCCTCCCCTTCGTAATCATTGTGATCGTGCTGTTCGTTGTAGGAAAGCGCATTCCGGCCCGAGGAACCGTTGGTACCATGCGCCTACCGATCGTGCCGATCCCCAGAGTCCGCCCGCTGCCCGCGATCGGGCTCGTCGCAGTGGGAGCCGCACTCCTGTTCCTGACCAGCGGCACCTACCGTTTCGGGCTGGTCAACTCGTACATCTTTATACTGCTGGGTCTGTCGTTGGTATTGATTACCGGCTACCTGGGTCAGATATCGCTCTGTCAAATGGCATTTGCGGGCACCGCCGGCTTCGCCCTCTCGAAATTCGCCTCTACCCTGGGTATCCGGTTCCCGATCTCGCCCATTCTCGCCTGCCTCGTGGCGACGGTGGTCGGGGTAATTGTAGGGGTACCGGCGCTCCGCATCAGGGGGGCACAGTTGGCGGTGGTCACACTGGCGGCGGGTGTCGCGTGTTCGGAATTCATCTTCACAAACTCAGGTCTGGTGTCCCCGCTCAAGGGGACCCCCATCCCGAGCCCGCATCTGTTCAGCGTCAGCCTGGCCGTTCGGTCGCGGAGCGACATCAGTCGGATTCAGTTCGGACTGTTCGTCCTCGCCGTCGTGGCGCTATTCGCCTTTTTGAGTGTGAAGATAATGGCTGGGCGCACTGGAAGAGCGTTCCTTGCGGTCCGGGCCAATGAACGTTCCGCGGCCGGATGCGGGATCGGCGTGACGTCGACAAAGCTCATCGGGTTCGCACTGTCTTCCTTCATCGCCGGCGTCGCCGGGTGCCTGCTCGGTTACTCGGACGGGAATCTGTCCGCCGGCTCCTTTACTGCCATCGTGAGTGTCACCCTGCTGGCGACCGTCTACCTGGGTGGGATAACGTCATTTGGCGGAGCAATCATTGCGGGACTGAGCGCTCCCCTCGGTATCGTGTACACCTTTTTGTCACAGACGATACATGCCGGAAATTACTATGCGATCCTCGCCGGAATCGGCCTGATACTGACCGCGATCTTCAACCCGTCGGGCATCGCCGGCCAGACCCGCGAGAACATGCAGCGATTGCAGCAGCGACGAGATCGCAGTGTGGGCCGAGAACCCCGGGATGGGGCTGTGGTCAGGGAGCCGGTCGCCGAGGCGATGCCTGAACCGGTACAGGAAGCCACCGGTGGGTGACGGCGCGGTGGCCGATGCGGCTGGGCCCGGACTTTTGGCGACGGAGGTGAGCGTCCGCTATGGCGGCGTACTGGCCAATGACGAGGTCACGGTGAGGGTCCCCAGCGGACGGGTCGTCGGCTTGATCGGACCGAATGGAGCCGGGAAGACCACCTTCGTTGATGCCATAAGTGGCTTTACTCCGGCGACCGGGCAGGTATGGATGAACGGACAGCGGGTGGATGGGATGCCGGCCCATCAACGAACCCGGCAGGGGATGTCCCGCACCTGGCAGAGCGGGGAGCTGTTCAACGAGCTGACGGTGGCCGAGAACGTTCTCGTGGCCGGCGAGCGGGTCGGGCTCGGAGCACTCTTCGCCGACTCGATTGCGAGAGTACGGCCGAGGCGCCCGGACTGGGTGTATGAGACCTTGGACCTGGTCGGCCTCCGCGAAGCAGGAGAAGTACGTCCACAACAGCTTTCTTTGGCTGAGCAGAAGTTGTTGGGAGTGGCGCGGGCGCTCGCCGCCAGACCGAGCGTTCTTCTGCTGGACGAACCCGCGGCGGGCCTGGACCGCGAGCAGTCGCGGGCTTTCGGGAGGGAGGTGCGGACAATTGCCGAACGGGGGGTCGCCGTACTCCTGATTGATCACGACGTGCGATTGGTCGTCGACATCTGCGACGAACTGGTGGTACTGAACTTCGGACGGGTGATCGCCCAGGGGACGCCCGAGCAGGTCGTCAAGGACAAGAACGTCGTGGCCGCCTATCTCGGCGGTGCAAACCCGGAGGTCAACGTCTCATGAGCGATCCCGCTCTCATGGTGACAAACCTGACGGTCTGCTACGAGGAGGTGCCGGCGATCCACGACGTATCCCTGCGCGTCGACCAAGGCGAGGTTGTGGGACTGCTGGGTCCAAACGGCGCCGGAAAGACAACTCTGCTGCTGGCGATCGCAGGCCTGACGCCGGCAAAAGAGGGACACATCGAAGCGCTAGGGGGGACCTTAGGGGGTGAGCCGGCATGGAAAACGGTTCGCCGTGGCATCGCATTGGTGCCTGACGATCGTGGCATCTTCCCCCGGCTGAGCGTTTCGGAGCACTTTCGGCTGATGCGCAAGAAGGGTGACCGGGCCACCGAAGAGTTCGTCATGTCGAAGTTTCCAATCCTGGAGACTCTGCTCAACCGCCGGGCCGCATTGCTGTCAGGTGGGGAACAGCAGGTCCTGGCGCTGGCGAAGGCCCTGATGATGACGCCCCGGCTTCTCCTGATCGATGAGATGAGCCTGGGTCTCGCCCCGATTATCGTCGAGAGCCTCATGCCCATCGTTCAACAGGTCGCCACTGACTGGGGGACGGCCGTTTTGCTCGTCGAACAGCATGCCGATCTGGCCCTGGAGTTCGCGCATCGAATCGTTGTCCTCAATCACGGTGAGGTCACCCTCGAGTCGCCCTCGGAGACGTTGAGGAATGATCGAGACCAATTGGAGGCTGCATACTTTGGCTTGTCGTCGCACGATCGTGACGAAAATGGGACGGGAATAGAGCGTAAAATACAACCTCAGCAGTCATCAACCTAGGGGGAGATATAGATGCATATCAGTAGCTCGTCGTCTGCGAAATCGGGCCATTCATCGTCAACCAGCCGAAGAGCTGGGTCCAGGGGAGCCTTCGCCTTCGTCTTTCTTGCTGTCATCGCATTGGTGGCCGCCGCCTGCGGCAGTTCCTCAAAGTCCAGTCAGGGTACGACAGCCGGCAGCTCGTCCGGAACTGCCACCGGCGCTGCCCCCGGCTCCACTGCCGCCACGGGCTCAAGTACATCGGGCAACGCCATCAAGGTCGGCTTGATCGATCCGGACATCGGCGCCCTGGGCTCGCCGAACTCTAAGTACGGCATGATCGCGGCCAAGTACTACATCAACTCTGTCATGGGTGGTGTCAATGGTCGTCCCATTGACATCGTCAACTGTGACAGCGATGGAAGTCCAGAGAAGAACATCAGTTGCGCAAACAACTTTGTCCAGGCGCACGTCGTGGCTGTGGTCGATGGTTTGGACCAGGGCGCGAACTCGGAATACCCAATCCTGCACTCGGCCGGAATCATGATCACCGGGGACGAGCCACAGAACGCTGCAGGCGCCTCTGACACGCAGAACTACTACTTCGGCGCGCCGTCACCGTCCTATCTCATCGGAGGGTTCGGTTCCTTCAAGTCCCAGGGTTACAAGTCGTTCGGGACTGCGTTCCCCTCCACGCCGCCACTGATCGCGTACGCCAACCAGTACTTCAAGCCGGATGCGGCCATTGCCGGCATCAAGTTCAATATTGCCTATTACCCGTCGACCGTTACGGACTACAACGTCATCGCACAGGACTTGATAGGCACCCATTCGGATATCATCGGCATTGCCGGAGGGACCGAACAGACGTGCGACTGGGTAATATACGCACCTGCGCCAGCGAGGATGGAATGGCCCCATACTGGCTGGAGCGTGCTCGTTGTTTGTGCCCGCTGTCGGTAAGAAGGATGCGACGAACGTTGAAACCTGGTCCGACAGATGGCTACCGCAAGCCGCCCCGTACGCACCCCCCAACGTGCAAGCGCAGATAAAGACCTTCGAAGACGCCATCAAGGCCACCGGGAACCCGACCCAGACCAGCTACGCCACGGACGCTATGTTCTCCGTGTTCGTCACCCTGGCCAACATCATGAAGAAGATGAGCGGCCCCATAACCGGGACGACCCTCACGAGCTATGTCAAGACTTTGGTGAATTTCCCCGGATACATGACGCCGCCCATTACCTGCACCGCTCCTCAGTTCCCCGGCGTGGCCGGTTGTTCCAACCAGCTGATCATGTACAAGGTCGGCTCAGACGGAGTCTTCAAACCGATCCCTCCCGGCTTCTTCCACGTGACGCCCACGGGTATCGCTCCAGGAGCGGGCATGAGCGACTAGGCCAGTGGCCTAAGGCCCTTGGGGCACTCGGCCATGACGACTCTCCTCGTGGAGCCCTGCAGGAGCTGCTCGTCATCGACTACACCACCCGGCTGAGCGGCGCCTACGCCGGAAAGCTGCTCGCTGACCTCAGGGCCCGGGTGGTGATGATCGAACCGCCCGAACAATACGAGGTCGCCTGGGAGCTCCAGCGGCCTGGCGTGTCAGCCGCCGATACTCGCCAACTGGCAGGTGCTGCCCGACCCGCACATCCACCACCGCGGCCTCTACCGGGACATCGAGCATCCTGTGGTGGGCGTCTATCCGACGGCTACCTGGCCCTGGAAGTTCTCCCCGAACCCCCGGCCGGCTAGACCGCCGGCCCCGTTGTTCGCAGAGCACAAGCGGGAAATCCTCCAAGAGCTCGGGTACGGCAAGGGGCGGGTCGCTCACCTTTACGAGCGGCGGGTCACTTCCGACGAGCCGTTCGCGCCCGGGTGAGAGGCGACGACCCGCAGAAAGAGAACTGGGCCCAGCCGAAGCCGGGCCCAGCGATTATGGCGGGAGATTCCAGCCGGGCCGGGATTAACCCCGACCGTGGCGGAGGAGCTTGCCGGGCGTGGCGCCCGGTGCACTCGCCGTCTTCGAAGGTGACCTCGCCGTTGACGATGGATCGACCTTGTACCCGTCGCGACCGTTGCACTCGCCGCCACTCGCCGCCCGGAAGGTCGTGCGACGACCTCGCCGACCCAGTCGGGCTTCACACCCAGGCTCTCTAGTCGTAGACGACGACGTCGGCCGGAGCGCCTTCGCGGAGCGTGCCGCGATCGCGGAAGCCGGCAGCATGGGCGGGCAGGGCGCTGAGGCGGATAGTGGGCCTCTTCGAGCGTGACCTTCTGCTCGTCGCGCACCAGCCATAGGAGGAAGTCGGTCGTGTAGGCGCCGCCGGTGAAGAACTTGGTGTGCGCGCCGCCGTCCGACACGCCGGGGAAGGTGATACTGCGGCTCTGGTTGATGATTCGCCGGTGTGGGTCGGCGTTGAAGCCCGCGATCGGGGCCGAGGAACTCGACGTTCAGGTCGCCGGCGATGGAAAGGTCGAGCATGACGTCGACGAGATGCTTGTTTTCTTCCTGGGCGATCTGGCCGAGCGACTTGCCGACGTACTTCTGCAGGTTGGCCTGGCGTTTCGACGCCCTGGACGATCAGGCTTCGGGAGCGGTCCGCCGATGGCCTGGGTCGCGCGCAAGTCGTTCGCTCGGCTTCTCGATCTCGGCCTTCAGGCGGACGCGGATCTCGGGGTCCGCCAGCTTGTCGAGCTTCTCCTCCGTGGTGCCGGTAGTGGCCTCATTCCAGGCCGGCTGGCGTCGTAGAGGTTCCAGTCGGCGAGGGTGAAGGCGAACCCGGACCGCAGCGGTTACGCCCTGGCCGAAGATCCGCAGGCCCTTGCCGTTGGTCTTGTCGAGCCAGTTCACAGTCTGTGGTGTGGATTGCCGGGTCCTCGCCGAGCGGCCACGAAGTTGTGCAGGACGGGCCGCTGGGCGGTCTCCGCGAGCTTCTCGACGAAGGCTCGGATCCGCTTTGATATCGCCGGTGGCCTGGGTGATCTGGATGAAGCCCTCGTCGCGGTCGCGAGGACCTCGCACGAGGTTGAGGATGTCCTCGTCGGCCATGGTGTCGGTCACCATCGGGGAGCCGTCGAAGTCGGCCTGGGTGGTGTATGGACCGAGGCGCTGAATCGAGAAGCCGCAGAGGCCGGCGTCCATGCCCTCGTCGAGCAGGCGCTGCCATTTCCTTGCGCTCCCGGGCGGTGGCGGGCCGCGACTTGGCCGCTTCCAGGCCCATGACGTAGATCATCAGCGACGCCGTCGGCATGTACTGCATGACAGTTGATCGCCCTTGGGGGTGCGCGTCGAGGCTGTCGAGGTACTCGGGAATGGTCTCCCAGTCCCAGTGCATGCCCGCCTTCATGGACTCGTAGGGGATGGCCTCGGTGCGGGTCATGGTCAGCATGGAGCGCTCGCGGAACTCCGGCTTGCACGGGCGCGAAGCCGAAGCCGCAGTTGCCGAGCACGACGCGAGGTGACGCCGTGCCAGCCGGAGATACGTGCAATAGGGGTCCCAGCGGATCTGGGCGTCATAATGGGTGTGCAGGTCGACGAAGCCGGGGGCGACGATCAGCCCGTCGGCATCGATGACCTGTCCTGGCGACGCCGTGGGCGCGGCCGCCGATCTGGGCGATCCTTGCCGTCCTTGATCCAGATGTCGCCGCGGAAGCGCGGGACGCGGGTCCCGTCGACGACCGTTCCGCCCTTGATGTGAATGTCGTAATCGGTCACTTGCACCCCCGTCTGGGCGTGGTGTCTCAGCTTCTACCGACACCGGTATTAACTTGTCGTCGTATTCATAGTTGGTTGACCATCAAATGTCAAGGGTCGCGCCTCCGGGGTCGCCCGACGGAACCGCCTTCCTGAGTGACTCCGTTCGGCCAAACGGGCTGACGCCGAGATGTTCCGCCCACCTACCCCTGCGGGATATATCGTGGGTCGGAGACCAGGCCGATCCCACCGCTCGACGATTTGATACGAATAGCAAGCGGGCTGAGGCGAACGGATATGCGGCGCGGTTGACGATGAAGTTGCTCTAAAAGTCGATGATCCTGCGACTCCAGGGGTAGCCCGACGTCCCCCTTCTGTATCGGTCCCCGTACGCCAGATGATACCCTCCTTACGACATGGCCAGAGCCCAAGGCAGCGGCGCGCCGCCCTAACGAACCCAGTGACCGTCGGGAGGCGGCACGCAGCGCAATGCTAGACGTCGCTATTGACTTGCTCGGTAGCAAAGGATACGCGGGAATGACTCTCGCATCTGTCGGCCGGCTCAGCGGGTACAGCCATGGACTGGCTACGATGTACTTTGGCTCAAAGGCTGAGTTGGCGAAAGAAGTCGCCATCGAAGCGGAGCGACGCTATTTTACCTTTCTCCGTGAGTCGAGTTCCGAAGCCGCATCGGGCCTCGAATATGTACACGCCTGGGTTCATGCGAACTTAGCGTTCGTAGATAAGTATCCGCACGTAATCCGGGCGGCCCTCGTTATCGTGGTCGAGGCCTTTACTACGGTTCATGATGTGCGGGCCGCTTACGAGGGCATAGCCGAACAGAGGGCGGTGATACTCTGCGATGCTCTCACACGCGGCATCACGGATGGCTCGGTCAGGTCTGACGTCGACGCAGATACCATCTCGCTGATGATCTCGGTTGCCATCGCCGGGGCCAACTACCAGTGGCTTGGTAATCCGAATCTGGACCTGGAGAGCCGTCGGCTGGCCATTCTGCAGACCATCGAAGCGTTTTGTCGCCACGAGGCCTCGGGCGGAAGTGGATGATTGAGAGTCTGGTGGACAGGCAGGACGGTTCGCCCTGCGCCGCCCTAAATCCACCCCGGAATGGGCGCCGGCTGTCGCTGAGGGCTGACCGGGCGGACCCGAAGTAGAAAGGCCCTGGGTATGGGCGCGCTCCCGTGCTCGGCTACGGGCCGATCATGGGTATGCCGAGAGTAAGGTACTCCGGCCTCTGGCCGTGCTGTCACCCAAGGTGAGGCCCATGGGCTCGACCTGGAACAGGCGACTGTCCATGAGCCTGAGCTGGCGCGACACCGAAATCGGGAACTTGCACAGGTCGAGGATCTGGGACTGAACGTCGATGCCGGGGGCGACCTCCGTCAGGACGAGTCCGCCCGGATGCAGCTCAAAGACGGCGCGTTCGGTCACATATTTGATCTCGCACCCTCGCTCGAGGCCCTTCACGCCACTGAAGCAAACCATGTCACAGTCCCGGACGAACTTTGTCCTGTCGCCCTCACGGGCGATGACGAGCTGGCCGTCGTCTACCCGAACTTCGAGCTGTCCCGAGGTCATGGTGCCGCAGAACGTGACCTTCCGGGTGAAGGCAGCAATGTCCGTGAACCCGCCCGTGCCCTGCAGCTGGTCGCCGAATCGGGCCACATTGACGTTGCCCGCCTGATCGACCTCTCCCATGGCCAGGAACGACTGGTCCAGGCCGCCGCCATTGTAGAAGTCGAGCAGCCAGGTGGGCGACGTGATGGCGGTCGGATTCCAGGAAACCATCCCGAAGGGGCGACCGCCGAGCACACCGTGTTCGAAGGTCCAGTTGATGGCGCGGTACACCCCTTCCTCGGCGGCAATCCCGTGGACTCCCGCCGACACCCCTGCGCCCAGGTTGACCCAATGTCCGCATCGGACCTCCATCAGGGCTCGCCGGGCGATGATCTTCCGGGGGCCGAAACCGAGGGTCTCGACGTCTGGCCATGATGGCCGACGGCGGGCGCCCATTGTCGCGGGCAGATCGCCAGTGGCCTGACCGTATTCGAACTGCCTCGCTCCCTCGTGCACGACAACCGCGTCGACGAGGAGGCCCGGGACCTCGGTCATCAGCGGATGCATCGTTCCTGCCTCTACCACCTGCCGCACCTGGGCGATGACGATCCCGCCGGAGTTGTGAGCGGCGGTCGCCTGTACCAGGATGCCCTGGGTCAGACCTTCCTGGTCACAGAAGAGATTGCCCTCAGTGTCAGCGGTGCTCGTCCGGATCAGAGCGACATCGATCGGTATCGAGGGGAACAGGAGATGCTCCCGGTCGTCGATCGTAATGAGCTTGATCAGATTGTTTGGTGTTCGGCGGTTGAGCGCGCCGCCCTGTCGTCTCGGGTCGGCGAACGTGTCAACCCCGACCTCGCTGATATACCCCACCCGGCCGGCCCCGACCGCCCGGAGCATCTGGAAGATGGCGTTGGCCGGCCAGCAGTACGCCTCGACTGAGTTCGACGAGACGAGTTTGTTGAAGTCGGACGTCTTGCTGTCGGGTGGAAGGATAAAGGTGCTTCCGATCGTCCGCTTCAACATATCCCCATGGGCCCACCGGTTCATACCTGTGCCCCTGGGACCGCCGTACAGCCATGGATGAATCTCGGTCAGGCCACGTGGCTCGCCGGTCGCCAGATATCGGGCCTCGATAGCTTCGAGAACGTATTCGGGCACCATATTGCCGACCACTCCGCTCACCGTGACCGTGTCCCCGGACTTGATGAGGGCGGCCGCTTCGTCGGGACTCAGGATCTTCAACGCAATCCTCCCTGACTTGCGAACGCAGACAGTCTAACGTTGACATGGTGCCGGCGGGGCAAGCAGAAATCTGGCGCAGCGCCAGCAGCCAGGACGGTATTGGTGAGACCGGTCCACGGCATCGCCGGAGCGTTGACGCCAGGTCGGCCGGAGCGACCGCGAACGCGTGCCTATGCGGATGATTATGGTGTGGGGGACTGACCGGTGTCTTGGTGCGACGAGATATCGGGTCTTCTGAGGTCCTTCCCGGAATCGGAAGATGGGGCTGGCGTGTAGATGTTGCTGCCGCGCTGGCGGAACTCGGCGGCCTTTTCTTCGAGGCCGACGGTGATGGCCGCTTCGACGGCGAGGCCGTGTTCGGCGGCGAAGTTGCGAACCTGGTGGCTGATTTGCATGGAGCAGAACTTGGGGCCGCACATGGAGCAGAAGTGGGCGGTCTTGGCGGCTGGGGCGGGCAGAGTCTCGTCGTGGAGTTCCTGGGCCTTGTCCGGGTCGAGGGATAGCGAGAATTGATCTTTCCAACGAAACTCGAAGCGAGCCCTCGAGAGGGCGTCGTCCCATTCTTGAGAGCCGGGATGGCCCTTGGCTACATCCGCGGCGTGGGCGGCGATCTTGTAGGCGATTACCCCGTCTTTCACGTCCTGGCGGTCGGGCAGGCCCAGGTGCTCTTTGGGGGTGACGTAGCAGAGCATGGCGGTACCGAACCAGCCGATCATGGCTGCGCCGATGGCCGAGGTGATGTGGTCGTAGCCGGGAGCCACGTCGGTGGTCAGAGGCCCCAGCGTGTAGAACGGCGCCTCGTCGCAAACCTGCATTTGGAGGTCAACGTTTTCTTTGATTTTGTGCAACGGAACATGCCCGGGGCCTTCCACCATGACCTGCACATCGTGATCCCGGGCCCGCCGGGTCTGCTCGCCCAGGGTGGCTAGCTCGGCGAACTGGGCCTCGTCGTTGGCGTCGGCGATGGATCCGGGCCGCAACCCGTCGCCCAGGCTGAAGGCCACGTCGTAGGCGGCCATGATCTCGCAGAGCTCGTCGAAATTGGTGTACAGAAAGTTCTCCCGGTGGTGGGCGAGACACCAGGCGGCCATGATGGAGCCTCCCCGGCTGACGATCCCGGTCACCCGGCGGACGGTCAGCGGCACATAAGCGAGCAGGACCCCGGCGTGGACCGTGAAGTAGTCCACGCCCTGCTGGCACTGTTCGACCACGGTGTCGCGGTAGAGGTCCCAGGACAGCTCGGCCGGCTGCCCGTCCACCTTCTCCAGGGCTTGGTAAATGGGCACGGTGCCCACCGGGACCGGCGAGTGGCGGATCACCCGCTCGCGGGTGGTGTGGATATCGGGCCCGGTCGAGAGGTCCATGACCGTGTCGGCCCCCCACCGGGTGGCCCAGGCCAGCTTCTCTACCTCGTCGTCAATAGACGACCGTACGGCTGAGTTGCCGATGTTGGCGTTCACCTTGACCAGAAAGTTGCGGCCGATAGCCATCGGCTCTGACTCGGGATGGTTGATGTTGGCCGGGATGATGGCCCGCCCGGCCGCCACCTCGGCCCGCACGTACTCGGGGTCCAGCCCCTCCCGGGCGGCCACGAAATTCATCTCCGAGGTGATCTCGCCCTGGCGGGCGTAGTGCAGCTGGGTGACCGTCCGCCCCCGACGAGCCCGACGCACGACCCGGTCTGCGATCCCCGGAAACTCCGGCCGGAGACCTCGTCGGGCCGCGCCCCGTCCATCGTCGCGGGAGCTACTCGCCCGGGCGCCGATCCGCTCCACATCCCCCCGGCCGGTGATCCAGCCCTCCCGAAGTGGCGCCAGAGCCCGACCGGAGTCGCTACCCGGCCCGGCGGTGTCGTACAGCCTCACCGTCTCACCATTAGTAAGCGAAACCTCCACGACAGGCACCTGCACCCCGCCGGGACCATTGATGAGCAACCGCTGTCTTGTCATTTGATCTCCCTCCGCCGGCATTATCCGGATCAGGTCGTCGGTCGGCGCCCGCAGGCGCCCTCTCAGCCCGGTCCGTCCGAGCTCCCGTGCTGCCATTATGCCTCATGCGCTTGGGCAGTCGTACCCTACGACCCGGAGCGTCGAGCGAGGTCCTCAGCCTTGGGATTGGTCCGTTATCGAAACGCCTCTCGACCCAGCCGGGAGCCAGCACGAGCAACCTCGCCGGAGATGTTGAGGCCTCGGCCCGGCCTACAGCGCCGTCAGTCCCCCGGTCCCTGTCGGGGCTGACTTCAAGTTTGCACCCCGTTGTCCCGTTCAGATGCGTTGTTGCCAGCGGGTGAGGACGTCTTGGAGTTCGGGGTGTCGGTGGCGGGGGTTGAGGACGTAGAGCCGGTCGCCTGGTTGGATAAGGGTGGACCCGCGTGGGGGGATGGTGTCGGAGTCGCGGCTGATGGCCGCGATGAGGGCGTGGGCGGGCAGACCCAGCTCTCGCACGGCGGCGCCGGCGATGGCGTGGTCTTCGGTGACGTCGAACTCGACCAGCTCGAGGGCTCCCAGGGCGTCGACCTCCAGCGGTGGGGTCATGGCCGCGGGGCGGGGGTCGACGAGGCCGAGGCCGCGGGCGAGCCGCTCCAGGGTGGTGCCCTGGAGCACAGTGGAGACCACCACCACAAAGAACACCGCGTTGAAGATGGTCTCGGCGCCTTTCAGGCCCGCGGAGAGGGCGAAGGTGGCGAGCACGATGGGGGCGGCGCCGCGCAGCCCGGCCCAACCGAGCAAGAGCCGCTCCCGGGCGCTGAAGGCGCTCAAGGCGGTGCAGACCAACACGGCTACGGGGCGGATGAGCGCCACCAGCAGCACGGCCAGGGCGAGGCCGGCGGCGGCCACCCCGGCGAGTTGGTGGGGGAAAACCAGCAGGCCGAGCACCACGAACAGGGTCACCTGGGCCAGAAAGGCGAAACCTTGGTGAAAGGTGACGATCTGGCCGCGATAGCGCGACGGGGTGCTGCCGATGGCTAGGCCGACCAGGTAGACGGCCAGGAAGCCGCTGCCGCCGATAACGTCGGCGGCGCCGAAGGCCAGCGCCGCGACCGCCACCGATGCGACGGGGGCAAACGCCCCGATGGACTGCGGCAGCCGGGCGAAGACCACGGCCGCCAGGGGCGCAAACACCACTCCGATAACCAGGCCCAGGCCCAGCTGGCGTACCACCTCGACGATTAGGTGGGCGAACCCGCCGGCGGGATGTTCGATCCAGGCGATCAGACCCAGGGTGAGGGCGATGGCCACCGGGTCGTTCAGACCGCTCTCGGCCTCGAGAGTGCGGGCCAGACGGCGGCGGATGGAGCTGTTCCGCAAGATGGCGAACACGGCGGCGGCATCGGTGGAGGCCACCACCGCCCCCAATAGGGCCGATTGCAGCCACGCCAACCCGAACAGCAGGTGGGCGGCCGGGGCGGTAAGCAGCGCAGTGGCGGCCACGCCCAGGGTGGCCAGCAACGCCGCCGGCACGGCCACCGGGCGCAGCCGCCGCCACGAGGTGGACAAGCCGCCCTCGTAGATGATCGACGCCAGGCCGACCACACCGACCGTGCGGGCCAAGTCGGCGTTGCTGAAGTCGATCCCGCCCGGCCCGTCTGATCCCAACAGCATGCCCAAACCAAGGAACGCCACCAGCGACGGCACCCCGATCCGGGCCGCCCCCAACGCCACGATCACACTGCCGGCCAGGACCGCCCCGACCACCAGCAGCAGCTCACCGACGTCCATGGCACCATCATCGCCGCCCCCGCCGCCGCCCGCCCGGGCGGTTCTGGCCGCATGGACAGACCGAAGTCGATATCCGAGCCGCACCGGCCAGGCGAACGGCTGGCGTCTTGCGCAGACATTCGAGAGCGTAGGGAGGTCGATGATCGAACCCGACTGCCCCAGCCAGTCGTCAGGCGGGGAGGTTTCAGGATTGCGACGGTCGAGCGCTGAGCATTCTCGAGCTCAGCGCAGTCAAGTCCGGGCTAGGCCTGCTATGGGCCAGGGTCCGGTTCCAATGATCCCACTCGTTCTACCAGGTCGGGTACGACATCCAGATAGGCGGCCCACGCCGTCCTCGGAGCCCGGTGCGGAACGGCTGGTCGTCCTCCTCAGGCCCGATCGGTTCGATGCCCCCCTTGCCTACACTGTCGACCGAGCAGCGCGCTACTCCTGCTGGAAGTTGAGGCGGAGCCCGGGCCGCGGCCACCGGCACGAAACGAGCCGGCCGGTGAGAGATAGCGTCAAGTAGGCCGTCTGCAGGTCGGCTCCGCCGAAGCAGATGTTGGTGACCGCTCGGTCGGCGACGGACTCGGGAAGCGTGTACTTCTCGATCGAGGTGCCGTCGGCGGAGATGACCGTGACCCCACTGTCGGTGATTGTTCCCACGCAGACCGCCCCGCTGCCGTCTACCGCCAGGGAATCCAGCTCCTGGGCGCCGGGGAGTCCGGCCAGCAGCGCCCACGGGTCGCCGGCACCGTCCCTCCAGGCCAGGAAGGTGTGACCGAGCGAGGGGACGGCCTCGCCTGGGGCGCTCAGCCTGCGGCGCTGCACCTGCCGGGTGTAAGTCTGGGCCCAGTAGAGGATGGTCTCGTCCGGCGACAACCCGATCCCGTTGGGCAGGTGGATGGCCCGGTGGATGACACGCCTGATGGAGGCGCCGTCCGGCGTGGCGTAGTAGATGGCGTTCTGGCCCGGATCCGTGAACCAGAAATTGCCCGTCCGGTCGAAAACCAGGTCATTGGGGCGCCCGAGGGGCCGGCCGTCGCATTCGGTGTAGAGGACGTCCACCCGGCCGCTGTCGACCTCGACGCGCTGGATCGACCCCGGCTGACCACCGTCGAATCCGCCGTTGTTGCACACGTAGATGGCGCCGTCGGGACCTCGGGCCAGGCCGTTCGGGCCACCACCGACCTCTGCCGCGACTGTGGTGGCGCCGTCGGGAGCCACGAGCGCCAACCGGCCGGCCTCGATCTCGCCCACCAGGACCGAACCGTCGGCCAAGGCCACAGGGCCTTCGGGGAAACGCAAACCCTCGGCTAGCACCCGCACATCCTGAAACTCCATGGCTCCTCCCTGGCTGAGTCCGCGGTGTACCGGCCTCTCTCACCGGCCTGGCGAGGCTAGTCCGAAGCCGAGGGGCGATCCCAGATCCGACGCTCCTCCTCTAGGGTGCGCGTCCATCGGTGCGGCGAACGAGGTTCGGTCCGTCGTGGCGTGGCTTGCCACCCTGTTCGTCGCGCAAGCGTCGTGTCGTCGGTTGGCGGGTGGCGCTCAGAGCGGCGTTTTCAGGGGTCGTTGGCGCCTGGTTCAATGTTTATGAACCCGACCCGAAAGCGGAGGTCGGCTCGTCCAGCGGCCGAATAGCCTCAGCTTCCTATCAGGCCTCCTCGGCGGCAAGAAGCCGCGGTAATGCTTGGACCAGGAGCTCTTCAGCCGCCCAAACGCGTTCGGGCTCGTCGATCAGATCCCAGTCGTCTTCGACGATCTTGGCCACGTCCCAATAGGGATGGTGTGACCGTCGCGTCAACTCCTCGTAGGCAGTCACGAACTGGGTGGCGATCTGCTCGCCCGCCCAGTCCTGAAGGTTCCAGCGGCAGGTTGCAATGTCGATGCCGGGCGGGCCGACACACGCGTTGGCCCAGTCGACCACACCGGTTAGCGCGCCACGGAACCAGAGCACATTGCCGGGGTGGAAGTCCCGGTGGATGAAGCACGCCTCGTACGCCGGCTCCGCCGATCGCCACAGTCGCAGCGCCAGCTCCCACCGCTCCGGGCGCCGGCAAGCCCGAGGTGGTGCGCTTGAAGTGTCACGGCACCACGCGCGGTAGGGGTAGTCGAACCCGTCGCGGCTCACTGAGTGCACTCGGGCAGCAATTGCGGCCAGCGCACGAACGTCCGGTGCCGGCTGCGCACGGCCGGGAAGACGAGCCATCAACAGGGTGGGGATGCCGTCTCCGACGTCGGCTCCAGCGGGATCGGCGGCGATGACCACCGGAACTCGCAGACCATGCCGGCCGGCATATTCGAGGCCTTCGACCTCCCGAACCGGTGCCTCCGGCTCTTCGGTTCGGAACTTCTCCCACACATAGCGGCGCAGCACCAGCGACCTGCCGTCGGCGAGCCGCACCGCGTGGACGGCGGTGCTCGACGCACCCGGCAATCTGTGCACCGACACGACCCGGGAGCCGCTATGACGCTGGATCCACTCCCGCACTTTCTCCGGTACCGGGACCCGGCGCAGCTCGGCCGGCAACTCGGTTACCAGCCGGCGGTTCGGATGTTGCCACGCCTTCACCCTCACCATCCTCGCGCTACCGTCCCTGGGGGTGGATCTTCCGGAGTGCCCGTGTTGAGCTTTCCGGCCCACCACCCGGATCACTTCGATGACCCGGCCGATTACGGCGGTGGCAACACTCATCCTCGCCGACCGCGGACTCCTGGCCATCGACGATCCGGTCGACTCCTGGCTTCCTGAGGCTCGTCTCAGAAATGACCCGGAATCAACTGACCGACGATCAGCGCACCAATGCCGGGCCGATCCTCGACCACCGCGGGTGGGGCTTCGGCTTGTCCATCTTGGAACCACCCGAGCAACGACGAGGACCGAAGGGCTACGGGTGGAGCGGGGGGTTCGGGACCGTGTGGCTCAACGATCCCGCCGAGGATCTGACCGCCGTCTTGTGCACCCAAGTCTTGGTCTCCGAGGCGAGCTTCACAGTTGAACACGATTTCTGGGATGGGGTCTACGCGGCGATCGACGATTGACGCCGGTCAAGGCCCGCTTTTCAGATGGATCCCTTCTGTCGGGCGCCGACAGTCACAGGGGCCGGCCTGCCCGACTGACGGCCGCTACGCCGGGAGCGCCGCCAGGTCGATGTCGTAGAGCTTCACCGTGTTAGTGAAGCACATCCGCTCCCGCTCGTGGTCGGGGACGCCGTCCATGATCTTGTCGAGCGTCTCCATAGAGTGCGGCCAGATGGCGTCGTGGTGGGGGTAGTCGTTGCCCCAGAACAGGTTGTCGACACCAATCAGGTGGCGTGTCAGCACGCCGGCCTCGTCGTCCTCGAACGTGATTCCGAAGTTGCGGTGGAAGTAGTCCGACGGCTTCATCTTTAGGTAGTCGACGGCGTACTTCGGCGTGCGATAGGCCGCGTGGTCCAGCCGCTGCAGGCAGTGGGCCACCCAGCCGGTCTCGAACTCGGAGATCACGAACTTAAGACCAGGGAACCGCTCGCAAACGCCGCCGCAGATGAGGTCGATCATGGTGTTGATGACCGTCGCCTGGGCCATCGTGTAGCCCTTGATCGTGCCGCCCGGCGTGCCCCAGTGGGCCGGCATGCCACCGTCGAGGGACGACCCGGTGAAGATGTGCATCGTCAAGGGCACGCCGAACTCCTGGGCGGCGGCCCAGAACGGGTCGTAGTCGGGGTGACAGTACGGATGGTCGGGGTCGACGTGGGCCGGGATGGCGAACCCGCGCACGCCGCGGGTCGCCGAGCGATGCATCTCCGCCAACGCCACTTCGACGTCGGGCAGCCCGAGGCAGCCGATTCCGAGCAGCCGGTCCGGCGCCACCGAGCAGTAGTCGAGGACCCAGTCGTTGTGGCGGGCGAACACCGCGGCGACCACGTCGCGGTCGGGAATGGCGAAGGTGAACATGTTGAGCGACGGGTACATGACCTCTCCGACGATCCCGTCGACCGCCTGCTCGTCCAGTCGCTTGTGGGGGTCGAGGACGCCGGGGTTGAGACCCTGGTATCCGCGGGCGATCCGTTCGTCCGTTTTCGGGTCGTCGAGGCGATTGCCGGCGATGCCGAGGCGACCGACCGGGATCGGGGAGGCGTTCGGGAGGATGAGCCAGTCGCCCGGCCGGTCGTTCCAGTCGTGCTCGATCCGCGGCGCCCTGGTGCCGAACTCGCCCTCCAGCCCCTCGAACACCTCTCGGGCTTCGACGACGTGGGAGTCACAAGAGAAGTAGCGCATCAACACCTATTCTGCCTCCTCCTGGGGGCGCTGTGTAAACGCAAAATGGTGAAATCGGCGAAATGTTGGCCTAAGCTCGCAGGATGTGGCCGTCAGTCGCGGCGCAGCCTGACATCGCGAGGCTATGCCCAACAACGATGCGGGGGTGGCGAATGATCTTGCTCATCGGCCGTGCGGCCGGGACGACGCGCCGGCGATCGGGCGCCGCAATCTACGGTGTCGATGTCGGCCACGGAGTCGATGAAAAAGACGGCCCCGGATCGAAGATCGAAGACAGCCGAACGTGACCAGCAAACCGACCGATCCGGAGGCCGAGCTGGCAAGGGCTGACGTTACCACTGACAAGGTGCGGTGCCCTCAGCCGGGCCGGCGTCATGGTCGATCGATAGTGGGGTGCCGTCGCCGGGTCGGAGGCGGCAGCGGCCCGAGGCGATCACCCACCGGAAATTGATAGCCGCCGCGGTTACCGAAATGATCGCTTCGGATGAGCGCTGGTTGGCAGCTGATGGAGCGCATCGGCAACGTGAAGGCTACCGTGACCGCGGAGAGGAGTAGCCCGGTGAATGTGTTGGTGATCAAGGGCCTGACGCTGCCTGAGGTGAGCGCGGCCGACGTCGCGCAGATCGAGGAGGCCGCGGGACCGGGCGCGATGGTAACCGTCGTCGACGGGGTGCGAGCGGCGTTCGAGCCGGCGCCGAGGTGCGAGGTCGTGCTCGGGTTTATGCCGGCCTCTCTGTTCGAGGCGGCGAGAGTTCTGCGCTGGGTGCACGCGACGGCATCCGGCGTCGACGGGTTCATGTACCCGGAGTTCCGCGAAAGCGACGTCCTGCTGACCGGCGAGAAGGGTCTCGTCGGCGGCCACCTGGCCGACACCGGGTTCGGGCTGCTGCTGGCGATCACCCGCCGCATTGCCACCGCCATACGCCTCGGCGCCGCCGGCTGGGAGGTCCGCGAGGCCATGCGCAAGGAGGAACTCGAGCTGGAGGGCATGACGATGGGCATCGTCGGCTTCGGCGGCACCGGCCGGGCGATGGCGCGGCGCGGCCTGGCGTTCGGCATGAGTTGTCTCGCCGTGGACGAGATGCCGGTGCTCGGCGGCGACGGCGTCGACCAGGTCTGGCCGACCTCTCGGCTGCCCGAGCTGCTCGCCGCGTCTGACGTTGTGGCGATCTGCTGCCCGCTCACGTCGGCGACGACGCGCCTCTTCGACGACGCCGCGTTCGTGGCGATGAAGAACGGGGCCATCCTCGTCAACGTCACGCGCGGCGAGATCGTCGACGGCGACGCGCTCGTCCGGGCGCTCGCGTCGGGACAGCTGGGAGGCGCCGCGCTTGACGTCGCGCCGCTGGAACCGCTGCCGGCCGACCACCCGCTGTGGTCTTTCGAGAACGTCGTGATGACCCCGCACACCGCCGGCGCCAGCCAACTCCGCGGGCCCCGCAACCTGGCGCGCTTCTGCGAGAACCTGCGCCGCTACCGGGCCGGCGAGGAGCTGGTCGGCCTCGTCGACAAAAAGACCGGCTACTGAGCGCCGGGCGCCGTTTATCGGCGGGGCCGTGGCCGGGTGCGTGGAGTTCTGCTGCACACGTCGTATTTCCGGCTGTGAGGCCAGACCGGGTTCGCGACGTCGACGGCGGACACCAGGACTATTCTTTGGAGCGTGGCTGAAAGCGCCGTCGACGTGCTGGCCCGAGAGCACCGGGACCTTCAGGAGCACTTCCGGCGGGTACGCGATCCCGACACCAACCGGCCGGCGGTGTGGCTAGAGACCGTCAAACTGATGTCGGCGCACGTGGCAGTGGAGCGCAGCTTCGTCTACCCCGTGGTGAAACGGCGGCGACTCGGCAGCGCCCATCTCGCCGATCTGCTGCAACACGACTATCGCTCCATGGAGCACCTGGTGGTCCTCACGGAGCGCAGGAAGATCAACTCGCCCGACATGCCAGAACTCGTCACCAAGCTGCTCGACGTATTCGACGAGCACATGGCCCGTTGCGAGAGGGAACTCATCCCGGCGTTGAGCGCAACCCTCGACCGGCACCAACTCGACGAGCTCGGAGCCAAGATGCGCGCCGCAGAATCGGTCATAGTTTCCCATCCCCACCCCCACCTCCTGGCTCTAGGGCCCATCTACCGGCTGACCACCCGCATCGCCTCGGGATGGGATCGGACGCGGGACCGCTTGGTCCGTAACCGCTGAGGCGAGCAGGCGCGCCGGCTTCGGGCCGCGATATTCTCCATCCTCCGGCCGGACCGGACGGGTCCAGCTCGGACGGGCCGAATGCCGATTTCGCGCTCTCGTCTCGCCGACATGTTGACATTCTCTGCGCTCGCGGACCTGGCCAAGGCGACCATTCTGCTCGGGACGGCGGCGGCCTGGTTTTCGTCACCTCCCAACTTGTCCCGAGCGCCGAGCTCCCGAAGGCTCCGGCTTGCGCCTCGCGGTAGAGCCTCCTTCACTCGAAGGCCGTCGCCTCGCCAGCCATGGCCGCGCCGGCGCGGCGCTGGAAGTCCCCCATGAGCCAGGAAAACGGCCCGGCACCGAACGATACCCGGGCCGCACCGGCCTCCGCGAGGGCAGATAGGGGCGCGGCAGGGTTCACGTTGACCCAGCTATCGACGGCATCAACAATGGTGCGTACGACCTCATGCTCTCGAAGGCCGATCGGATAGACGCAATCCGCGCCCGCCTCGAGATACAGCCTTGCCCGCCGGACCGTTTCGTCGATCACGAGCGACGGGTTACGTTCAGGGCTGCGTACGATAGTGTCAATCCGAGCGTTCAGGACGATCGGCACTCCGCTCGCGCGGGCGGCCGTCCTGATCTCGGCCAGGTATCTCGCATGCTCTTCAGCGTCGAGGAGTTGGTCGCCTCGCGAGTGGTCGGTGTCCTCGATGTTGCAGCCCACCGCGCCGGCGCGGAGCAGTCCTTCGACCAGCCTTGATCCGGACAGGCCATAGCCGCCTTCGAGATCGGCCGTAACGGGCACGTGGACCGCGTCTGCGATCGCCGCCAACCGCTCGAATGCCGCCGCCCCAGCCGAGTTGTCGTCCCGGCCGCCGAGGGAACCCGCTATGGCTGCGCTCGAGGTAGCCACGACCGGCGCGCCCGCGGCCTCGGCCCTCCTGGCCGTCTCGGCATCCCAGACGTTCACCAGCAGCAGCGGGTCACCGGGGCGATGCAGAACCCTCAGCCGATCGGCGTCGGACTCAAGAACTCGATGTTCAGCACTCATGTTCACTACAAACGCTTCCGGCGGCTCAAACTGATCGGTCACCTGGTGGTCGTCTTTAGGCCGGGCTGCTGCGGTGATCCAGTCAGAGCCGCTCGCCGCGACCGCCCCCGTTGATGGCCTCGTGGGCGATGAGTTCGCCTGCTGCCGGCCGTTGGACGGGGCGTGGACCGCGAATCTGAGCAAGGAGGCGCAGCGATGCCATTGGCGATTGTCGACAAGACGGTGCTGGTGACCGGGGCCAATCGGGGCCTGGGCCGGGCGCTGGTAGAAGAAGCGCTGAGGAGGGGGGCCAAGCAGGTGTACGCGGCCTCGCGTCAGGGGCTGGGCATGCCCGACAAGCGCGTGACAGGTTTGACCCTGGACGTCACCGACCGGGCCCAGATCCGGGGAGCGGTCAACAGGGTCGAGTCGCTCGACATCCTGATCAACAACGCCGGCGTATCGGTCCCCGATGATTTGAGTGATCGGGCCGCCTTCGAGCGCCACCTGGCCGTCAACCTGTACGGGCCCCTCGATGTCACCGGGGCGTTCCTGCCGTTGCTGGTGCGCAGCCATGGAGCTGTGGTCAATATCGTGTCCCTCGGTGCGGTGGCGGCGGTGCCCGTGCTGCCCGCTTATTCGGCTTCGAAGGCCGCCGCCTTGTCGGTCACGCAGTCGTTGCGTGCCCTGCTGGCCGGTCAAGGTGTCAGTGTTTTCGCGGTTCTGCCCGGCCCGATCGATACCGACATGGTGCGCGCTCTTGACATCCCCAAGGCGCCACCCGCCGACGTGGCCCGGGCCACTCTGGATGGCCTGGAGCAGGGTGCGGAGGACGTCTTTCCCGACCCGATGTCGCAGTTGTGGGCCGACGGTTGGCGGGCGGGCGTGGCGAAAGCGCTGGAGCGTCAGAACGCGACGATGGTGCGGCCCCTGCCGAGCGCGGCGTGAGCGGGAGGAAGCCGGCGATGGAGACGTCAACGACGGCCAAGACGGCCACCCGACAAGAGTGGCAAGCGGCGCAGGCGGTGCTGCTGGAACGCGAGAAGGAACACACCCGGGTGGGCGACGACCTGGCCCGACAGCGCCGATCGCTTCCCTGGGTGCGGGTCGACAAGGAGTACACGCTAGAGACCGGAGACGGCGAGAAGACGCTGGCCGAGTTGTTCAACGGCTGCTCGCAGCTGCTGATCTACCACTTCATGTTCGGCCCGAGGTACCAGACCGGCTGCCCGGTGAACTCCTCGATTGCGGACACTTTTGACGGCGTGATCCCGCACCTGAAGGCCCGGGACGTGACGCTGATCGCCGTGTCGGGAGCGCCGATCGAGAAGCTCCAGGCTTACCGCGAGCGGATGGGCTGGACGTTCACCTGGGCGTCGAGCTCTCGGAGCGATTTCAACATGGACGTGGGCTTCTCGACCAGCCCGGAGCAGACCCGTCAGACGATCGCGCCGATCATCGATGAGCTCCCGCCCGTTGCCTTCAGCAATGCCAAGGAGGCCGGCACGGATATCTACGGTTACCTGACCGAGCTGTTCGGCTTCAGCGTGTTCGTACTCGAGGACGGTGTCGTCTACCAGACCTATGCGACGACAGGACGCGGCGTCGAGTTCCTGATGCCCTACTACGGTTACCTCGACCGCGCGCCGAAGGGCCGCAATGAGGACGAGGGATGGCAGCTGTGGATCCGACGGCACGACGAGTACGAGGTCAGGCGATGAGTTTCTTCCGCCCCGACCGTTGGACGTGGTGAGAAAACTGTGGATGCTTTGAACCCCGACATGGATCAGCGTCTCTTGCTGGCTGCCGCCCAGGCCGGAGACGAGCGGGCCTTCCGCCGGCTCGTCGAACCGTATCGGCACGCCCTCGAGGTCCATTGTTACCGGATGCTGGGCTCCCCCCAGGACGCCGAAGACCTGGCCCAGGAGACGCTCCTGCGGGCGTGGAGGGCCTTGGCGCGCTTCGAGCCCAGAGTGAAGTTTCAAACGTGGCTGTACAGGATCGCGACCAACGCCTGCCTGGACGAACTGGAGAGCCGGCCGCGACGACCTGTGCCGGTCGATCCATTCCCGGACCGGCCCCTCGATGAAACGGCTCCGCCGACCTATGACCCCGCGGCGCGCTACGCCATGCGGGAGGGCCTGGAGTTGGCGTTGATGCGTGCCATCCAGCAACTGCCCGGGCGGCAACGAGCAATATTGATCTTCCGTGACGTGCTCGGCTGGACCGCGCCTGAGGTTGCCGAGGCGCTCGGGTCCACCGTCGCGTCCGTCAACAGCGCGCTGCAACGGGCCCGGGCCCGGGTCGAGCAGGACGTCCCCGAGGCCCGACCGCTTGCCGCGGATCCGGCTGAGCGGGACTTGCTCAATCGTTATGTGGCTGTCTTCGAGAACGCCGACATGGACGGACTGGTGGCGCTGCTGCGCCAGGACGCCTCCCTACGGATGCCGCCGCAGCGGTCGCTCTGCGGCGGTCTCCAGATCGCGAACTTCTTCCTCGAGACCGTCGCCCAAGGCGATCTGACGCGGATACGGCACCGACCTACCCGGGCGAACGGGCGACCTGCGGTGACTATCGAAGCGCGAGCCGAGGACGGCAACTGGATCCCGCACGGGATCGCCGTGCTCGAGATCGAGGGGGGCCAGATTGTCGGGATCGACGCGTTTCTGAATCCCGAACTGCTGCCGCGGTTCGGACTGCCGGCCGACCGCTAGGAGCCGACGCTCCCCGGGTGGCGGTCTGAAGGTGATCCGTCAATGACGCTCGACGGCGAGGGCGAGCGCAGCCTCCTCAGAGCGGCCCGAGCGGGGGATGAGACGGCCTTTGGCCGCCTCGCATTACGTCACGAGCCGGGGTTGGAACGATTTTGCCTGCTGATGCTTGGATGCCCTCAGCGGGCCCACCACGCCGTGTGCGAGACATTGCTGCGAGGCTGGCAGAACGTGGATCTCGTCGAACCGTCCACGTCAGCCCGGACGTGGCTGTACCGGCTCGCGACCAACGTCTGCCTCGAAGAGCTCGACGGCACCGATGAGGCCGCGGACTCGCCACCGTTTGACGTTACGTAGCCACATCACCGCCGAGCCGACGCCCACCGCCCAATTTTTGAAGGCTCGGACGACAGTACAGGTGAAGAGTGGCCGCAAGCCGAATCGATCAAGCCTGGAGCTTGACGCGTCCCAATCCGGAGATGAAATGACCCTGAGTACTGCTCGCCCACCGACCCTCAACCGAATTGACAAGACCGCGCCGCGCCGCGGCTGGACGTTGGTGCTGGCGTCCATGGGGCTGTTCATGACCGCGCTCGACACCCTCGTCGTGACCACCGCTCTGCCCGTGCTTCACAGGAGTCTCCACGCCAACCTGGGAAGCCTCGAATGGACCGTCAACGCCTACAACCTGGCCTTCGCTTGCTTCCTGCTCACCGGTGCCGCGCTGGGTGACCGCTTCGGGCGGCGCCGCATGTTCGCCGTCGGCGTCGGGGCATTTACCGTGGCCTCCGCAATTTCAGCGATGTCGTCGAGTGTTGGGGTCCTGATCGTAGGCCGGACCCTGCAGGGCGCCGCTGCTGCGGTCGTCACTCCGCTGACCTTGACCTTGATCAGCGAAGCGTTCCCCGTCGAGAAGCGGGGATCAGCCATCGGGATGTGGGGCGGTATCGCCGGCCTTGCGGTCGCCATGGGCCCGGTCATTGGTGGGGCGATTTCCGGGGGGATCAGCTGGCATTGGATCTTCTGGCTCAACATTCCGATCGGCATCGCCCTGGTCCCGCTCTCTCTCACCCGGCTGTCAGAGAGCTTTGGGCCACGGCCGCATCTCGACATTGTCGGGCTGCTGCTGGTTGGAGCGGGAGCGCTCGGATTGACGTGGGGACTGATTCGGGTCAACACCATCGGCTGGGGTAGCGCTGAGTTCGTCGCTTCTGTTGTAGCAGGGGTGGCCCTGCTGGGGGCGTTCGTGGTGTGGGAGCAGCGGACGCCTAACCCCATGCTCCCGGTCGGGTTCTTCCACGACCGGGTCTTCGTCAGCGCCAACGTCTTTAGCCTGTTCATGTGGGCCGGCCTGTTCGGGACGTTGTTCTTGATGGCCCAGTTCCTCCAGATCGCCCTCGGATACTCCCCGCTTGGGGCCGGCCTGCGCATGCTGCCCTGGACGGCGGCGCCGATCGTAGTCGCTCCCGTTGCCGGCGCTCTCGCCGAGCGGTACGGCAACCGTCCGTTCATGGTGGTGGGGATGGCCATGCAGGCGGCCGGCCTGGCGTGGATAGCTGCAGTCGCGAAACCCGGAATGGGCTATGGACAACTCGGGGTGGCGCTCGGCATAGCCGGAGTCGGAATCTCCATGTGCTTTCCGACCGTCGCTAACGCCGTGGTGAGCTCGGTTCCGCTCCCCGAAGCCGGAATGGCATCCGGCGCCAACAGCATGGTCCGTGAATACGGCGGAGTGCTCGGCATCGCCGTGCTCGCATCCGTGTTCTCCCGGCCGGGTGTTTACCAATCCCCACACCTGCTCGCCAACGGCTTCACCTCAGCTCTTTGGGTCGGGGTGGGCTTCTCGGTCGCCGCCGTCGCTGCTGCGTTATTCACACGCGGCCGGAGCCCACAGCGCGACCTGGCCGACCTTCCCCAGGTCGACCACCAGCCCACCGTGTTCATCCAAGCTCAGCCAGCCGCCTAGCCGGCCGACGCGGGCCCCCGCTTGGAGGGCAGAGCAGTTTCGACGAGCAGATCCGCTGGCCCGGCGCGGCGGTGGGCATTCCACGCCGCGTAGGAACCGTCACCGGCGCCGTCGGCCAGTACCTGCTGGCGGTCCCTGGGTATGCGACGTAAATGGCTCGTCGCCGACATCGACGTCGCCGCCCAGGACGCGCCAGACCACGACCGAATAGTCCCGCACGGATCGCTCCAGGGCAACGTCAGGGCCGGGTGGGTCACCCTGACCGGAGAGTCGGCCACCACTTCCAGCGCACACAGCAACGGATTTGGAGCCTGGTCCGGCTGGTGGGCGCGCCGTCTCTGGTGATCCGGAGGGAGAATGTCGGACGGCCGCCAGAGACCCCCCAGATTCCGCGATACTAGCTCGGCAAGTTCATGGAAGATCCTGTCTAACCTGCAAAACCATCCCCGCCCAGAGGAGGCTTACCGATGACGGATACTACTGCCGGAGGGGCTGTCAGTTTCGAAAGCGAAATCAAACCCCTTTTCCGCGAAAAGGACCGCCAATCCATGTCTTCCCGCTTCGATCTATGGTCGTACGACTCTGTCAGCAGTCATGCCGACGCCATCTACGCTCAGATCCGGTCAGGGAAAATGCCTTGCGATGGTGCCTGGCCACAGTCTCAGGTCGATCTCTTCGGGCGATGGATCGGCAGCGGCAAGCTCTCTTGACCCGGAGCCGCCTGACGTGCTGGAGAAGTACACTTCGCGGAGTCGCCGGCGCGAGGGGAGGGCTGCACCTCGAACCAGGGCAGGCGATCGAATGCTCGCCCCGAACGACTGCCCCAGGAAGGAAGATGCCACCAGAGCCAATGTTCGTCGATCGAGGCGATGAGAGGGAAGCTCTGGAGAATCTGGTCGCTGAGGGGGGCCCTCTGGCGTGGCTAGAGCGCCGGGTTGTGCATGATCTCCCAGAGGTGGCCGTCGGGATCTTGGAAGTACCCGGAGTAGATGCCCCAAGGCCGGTCATGCGGCTTGTCGAGAACGGTCGCACCAGCGGCCTGGGCGCGGGCAAGCGCGGCGTCGACGTCTGGCCGGCTGGCGACGGCATGCCCGATGCTGAACTCGCCGCTCTTCGGTGGACCGAACGGCAGGCCTGCATCCTTGGCGAGTTCTGAGCGAGGGTATGCGCAGAGGATCAGTCCTCCCTGTAGCTTGAACATGGCAACCGCGCCAGCGGCGTCGGTGTAGTTGTCGCGGAACTCGGCGCCGACGACCCCGGACGAGTCGAAGCCCAGCCCGTCGCGGTAGAATGCCAGCGCTCGTTCCAGGTCGTCAACCGCCAGGGTGATCACGTGAATTTGGGGTTCCATCATCTCACTCCTCTCCTCGATTGGGTAGGCCCGGGTCAGCATGACGCACCAGGCTGATGATGTCTTGAACAAATCGGACATCTACCGGGAGTGGGCGCCGCCGCCCGAGTGGGGCCACGCGGTCGCCTGCTGCTGGGAGCAGCACGTTACCTGTGGGCGCGTCCAGCGGGTCCTTCCCGACGGTCACGCCGACCTGCTGATCTACGATTCCGGGCTGATCGAGATCGTCGGGCTTTACGATCAAGTAGCACTCCCGGTCCTACCCCCAGGGACCCATCTGCGAGGCGTCCGGCTCCGCCCGGCCGCGGTGGCGGCGGCCTTCCGCACGCCGGCGTCCTCGCTGTGCAATCGTGCCGTGCTCGCCGACAGCGTCATCGGCTCCCGCCCGGCCCGCCGGCTGGCGGACCCCCAGGGGATGGACGGTTGGATCCGCTCGATCGAGCCCAGTGCCCAGGCCTCCGCCGCGGTCGACCTGCTCGCCACCCAACCAGTCGACGCGGCCGCCACGCGGCTCGGCGTGACCAGCCGCCACCTGCGACGAATCCTCGTGGCCGAGGTCGGGCTTCCCCCCAAGGTGTACCAGCAAGTAATCCGTCTGCAGCGCTTCGTCAAGGCCGCTGACGCAGGGCTGCCGCTGGCGACGGCTGCTGCGGTCGCCGGATACGCAGATCAACCGCACTTGACCCGAGATGTCCGCCGTTTCTCCGGGCTGACGCCCGCCCCTCTGGTCCGGGAGCGGCGATCCGCCTGACCATTTCGCAACGAGCATCGCCGCGGCCACGGGCTGTTGGCGTTGTCGTCGGCGGCTGGAAGACATTTGAAAGGCGTGATAGCGGGGAGGTCTCGCTGGCCGGCGGGAGGGCGGTTTGTACGGTTGTCCTCGGTCCGGTAGGGGCCTATTGGATGCTCTCGAGGTGAGTTTCTGGGTAGACGGCTGGCCTCATGTTTCTCCCCCCACGATTCAGTGTTGCATTACACAACTCTAGATGGTAGAGTTGTAGTTGGCAACATAATCGGTATGGTGGCTCTCGGGAAGGGAGGCGGTCACGTGAAAACGGTGGCCCCGACTTGGACCGTATCGGCAGCGGAGACCGGGGCCGGCCCTCCGATCAGGCGCCTGATCCTGGTGCTCGGCCACGACGGATCCCCCCCCGGCCCGCTGTGCTCTGGAGCAAGCGGTGGACCTATTGCGGTACCGGGACGGACCCCTCGAAGTGGTCTTTGTGGCCCGTCTACCCGTGGGCGTCAGCCTGTCGGTGGCCGCATTCGCCGAGGTCCGGCAAGGACTGGACGAACAGGCCCGAGCCGTGGCGGAGGAGGTTCGCGGCCGGCTCGCCGACCAAGACCACCCCTGGCATTTCCAGCGGCGAGACGGGGCGGTAGCCGCCGAGTTGAAAGTCGTCGCCGCTGACCTGCACCGTCGATAGGGCGACACGGTCGAGATTGTCATCGTGGTGGGTGACTCGGCCCACCGCTACCACCATGTCGCAGGATCGGTCAGCTCAGGGATGGTCCGCGGGGCCACGTTCCCGGCCCTGGTCGTGCCATAGGCGGGGGCCTGAACCCCGATACACCACCGCATCTGGGGATACCTCGAACGAAGGAGGCATCATGCCGGTAGCTGATGACCCAACTACATCCACGCAGGCCAGTTTGGATCGGCGTAGAGCACTCAAAGAAGTGAAAGCGAGACTCTCGGCGATCAGCGACACCCTCTCTGACGCCCGAATCGATCCTGCAGAACTGCGAAAGGACGTCGAAGAATTGAACGCGGTCACCAGCCGCATTACCTGGCTGGCTGACCTCAGCACACCACCGTCGCCCCGCGTCCAATGAGGGCTCTTGGCGCCGCCGACCACCACATCCAGTAAAGGCCGGCGTGCTGGCGCAGGGTCGAGGGCGAGACGGGCCCCCCGCAGCACACCGGCAGTCCGCGGTACCGGAGGCACCGTTGGCCAGCGGCTCGACCACCGCTTGTTCCTCGGACGGCGCCAGGGCGCGGCCCTCAGGCTTCATGAGAGTTCCGGCCGTCGGCGGCCGATCGGAGCGGCCCGGCTGTCTCCCGTCGCGTCGGACGCTCGACGCGAGCGTTGGGCGCGTTTAGTGCGTTGGGCGCGGTTTTGGTCGTTTTTCGACGCTAACCGCGCCCAAGATGACCAAGCGCGCCCAGATTTGCGGCTAGCGGCTGCGCCGTGCCGGGCTCATTCAAGTCGAACTAAACAACTGCCGTCGGCCTGTCACGCCGGCCCCACACCGGAAGCCTCTCCGCAGTAAGCGCCGGCGGGCCGATCCCGGTTCAGGTCTGGGCCAGCTCGTCTGCGTGCCGGTGGGCGAGCTCGGCGTCGAGGACTGCATACTGGGCTTCCTCGACAGCCGCGTAGGCGTGGTCGATGGCGTAGGCAGCATCGGCGTCAGCCTGCTCGGCAGCGCGTTCAGCGGCCTTCGCGTCATTGGCCCCTTTCTCTCTTGGTGGCCCTTTCGCACCGCGGCCACGTGCTCGTGCCATGACCGCTCAACCTTCTCCCACCAGGCCGAAATCTTCCCATTCTTCTCCTCGGCCTTCTGGTGCAAGGTGTCGGCCTGGGCCTGGGCAGAGTCTCGTGTCTTCTGGACATCAGCCTCGAGCTCGGCCTTGGTCTTCTCTTGGGCGGCGGCCACCCGATCCTGGACCTGCTTCGCCTTGGCGGCTAGATCATTGAGTTGGTCTGACAGAGTCACCCCTACACCTCCAATGCTCTCGCGCCTGGTCCCGCATTCGCTGTGACCCCCGTGGGACAGCCCGCCCGCGGAAAGTCAATGCCTTCGAGTTCTATGCCTTTCTATGGGCTTCCGGTCTGGGCCGACGCTGCGTGGCGAGCGCAGAACAGGTGGAGAGCATGTGAAGACCAGGTGGAGAAGATGTGCAGGGGTACCGGGCTATCGCTCGAATCCCGGCGCGAGTGTAGGTTTTGGAGGTCCCTGCAGAGAGAGGACTGGCTGGATATGTCTGCTTTGCCGAATGTGGTACTCGCCCACCCGGATGAGGCGCTCGAACGGATCACGACCGCCGCCAGCGCCGTCGCGGGCCCAAGCCGAGTTTGATAAAGCTCAGAGGTCGACGCGGTGAGGGACGTCGGGCTGATGTAAAGCGAAAGCGGCATACATGATGAAGATCGTGGTGTTTGGTGGCACGGGCATGATCGGCTCACAACTGGTCCAGAGGTTGGTCCTGGCCAGTCACGAGGCCGTGCCGGCGGCCCGATACCACGGAGTCGATCTGATCACTGGCGATGGCCTGGAGCAGATCCTTGCCGGCGCCGAGGTTGTGATTAACGTGGCGAACTCTCCGACATTCGACGAGTTGTCCCTGGAGTTCTTTGCTACGTCCATGAACAATCTGCTCGCCGCGGGAGCCCGTGCCGGGGTGCGCCACCAGGTGGTCCTCTCGATAGTCGGGGCGGACCGGGCGCCGCAAATAGCCTATTTCCGGGCTAAGGCGAGGCAGGAAGAATTGTTGCGCCAGGGGCCCACGCCGTACTCCATCGTCCGCGCCACCCAGTTCTTCGAGTTCATCGACACCGTCATGTCGTGGACCTCCGACGACACCGCCGTCCGCCTGCCCCCGACCCGGATCCAGCCCGTCGCGGCCGCCGACGTCGTCGACGCGGTGGTCGAGGTCTCCCTCGGCGTCCCGTTGCGGGGCGTCCGCAACGTCGCCGGTCCGGACGTCTTCCGTCTCGACGAACTGGCCCGGCTCACGCTGGCTGCCCGACGTGACGGCCGAAGCGTAATTACCGATGACCAGGCCGGTATGTTCGCGGCCGTGACCGGCGACGAGCTGGTCGCCGGACCAGACGCCGTGGACGTGGCCTTGAGCACCTTGATGAACGGTGTGACGCTCGAGCCCTTGCGCTACCGGGACTGGATTGAGAAGTCACGGTAAACCCGGTCGGTGGTTCCCGGAGTGCCAGATCGAGACCGGGCCCGGCTCGGCCGAAGCCGAGTAAGGGGATCGAAGTGGCCGGGTACGAACCGTTGCCGATCGACTTGCGTCTGTTGGAGTCGTTCGTGGTCCTCGCCGAAGAGTTGCACTTCACTCGCGCCGCGTCGGCACAGTAGATGCGGCCGTGATCGATGAGGAGGACGGCAAGCCCCATGTGGTTAGGCGGTTGGACCAACCGGGCCTTCGTGTCATCCCCGAGTGGTTCGGGGGTGGCGCGCTGCCCCGAAAAGAGCTCCATGAGGCAGCTGGGCAACTCACGGCTGACCAGGCCGGCCTCCTCTTGGTCAGCGGCGAGCCCGTCGCCGAGAAGGCGCTCGACAACGCCCTGGCCGGAGCCGGAAAAGTCGCCAAGCACAAGGTGGACGGCGCCATCGACCATATCACCAGCGAGCTTCAGGAAGCGCTCAAACGTTGACCGCGGCGCCCGTTACTCGCCTCGGAATCTGGTGGACCAACTCCACCGGGTACAGGCGAATCTCCAGCGCGGTCACCACGCCCAGGCTGCCGCAGCCCCGCACGGCCCCGAACAGGTCCGCCCGTGGTCGGCGTCGGCGCGTACCAGGTCGCCGTCCGGGGTGACCAGTTCGGCTGCGGTGACGCTGTTGGTGGCCAGCCCCTAGCGGCGACCAGCGGCCCCAGCCCGCCGCCGAGGGTGGACCCGGTCACGCCCACGGTGGCCTTGTGGCCCGCCAGGCGGCCGGGGCGTGCTGGGCGGCCGGGACGGTGACCTCTGCCATATGGCGCCGGCCTACCGGCGCCTCCAGCTGCGCACCTCAGGTCTGCGCCGTTGATGATCCCGGAGGCGAGCCAGGACGCGATGAGCACCCGGTCGGGCGCGGTCAGGTTGTGCTCTGAGCAGCTCCCAGCTCGAGCGGGGGAATCATGCCGATCTGCTGGAAGAGCTCGAGGTAGTTGAGCTCGTCTGCCCTCTACGAGGCCATGTTCACCCTGAGGGTCGATCTGACGTTCGCAAAATCCGACACGCCCGCACCCTTACACGCCGCTTTTATCGAACTACGAGAGGCGCTGGCACCGTTAGCTGGTGACCTCGACGTAGAGACCTTCACCGAAGTCGTCTGGAGCGCTCTGCACGGCCTGGCCACCCTCTCCCGGGCCGGCAGGCTGCGGCCCGCCTTTTACGACCAGCGCCTGGCCACGCTTGTGGAACAGCTCGGCACCGCACGGGTTGAGCAGGGGAACTTGGCCAACGACCACGGCGATCGAAGCGATACCGACGGCGAGGCATTACCCAAAAAGCTGGGGACCACCCCGATGCCAGGGTCAAGTAAACGACCAACCCGGAAACGCCAATAAGCACGCATAACAATGAGACAAAACACCCCCGGCGTCCGGCGCTTCACTGGCGCCGGAACGACGCAACCCGAGCATGCGAATGGCGAGGTACCCGTATCGCGGTCGTCAGCGGACTCGCGCCGGTACGAACGGCTGTGGGTCGAAGCCCGGGGGAGCGCCTGCCGACGGGCAGCGGCGCAATCGGCACAGTGGCTCAGTCCTCGATTTGTCCCGTTCCTATCCCCTGCAGACCAGCACGCATGGCCAACAGCTTCTCAGGCGAATGCCCGACCCAATCGACAAGCTCACCTACAACACGCAGCGGCTGGCGGCTACGGAACGACTGCGTCGGATTCCCAGGGAACTTCATGTCGGTGACATTGGGGTCGTCCTCGAACTCGCCGGTCGGCTCGACCACGTAGATTCGCCCAGGGCCTTCACCCGAAGCGAGTTCCGCCCCCCAGGTAGCGGCGTCGAGCGTGGAGGTGAAGTAGACGTAGTTCATCACCCGGCCTGTTTCGAAGTTGGACTCCCGGCCGGAGACCAACATCTCGCCCACGACGAGGTCCGCCTTACTTCCGTGCAAGTACACGCCAGGTTCGTACACCTCGAAAGGCACCGGCTCCCGCTTGTCGCTCACGCCTGCGACGCTACCAAGCGACAACGCCGGGAGATCCGTCGGCTACCTCCGGGCTTCGCAGCGGGGACTCGCATATGGCCGGCTCGGCGTTCGTCCTTCGCGTTCGCCCAAGACCGGTAGAACCGCCCGAAATCGACGGTGATACGCTCGTCGTCCAACCGGTCGCTCGACGTCCAGGTGCCGCAGAACGGGCGCCCATACTCAAGGTGACCAGACCCCAGAACGCCGGGTCAGTCGAGGTGGCGCAGCTGGGGCCAAAGCTGAGCCCATGACCCGTGCGGTGCCCGACAGAGGAAGATCGCGGCGTGGTTGGCCGTCTCCTCGTCGGTGATGCCGGCGAGGCGAAGCGGCGCGATCTCGGTCACGTCGCCCCAGTACTTCTGGAGATCGGCGGCCGACCACTCGCCGACCGCGACGACCAGGTGGTCAGAACCACGGGGCGGACCCCAGAAGCCGTAGCCGTTGTGGGCGCTGGCGACGGGCAGGTGCAAGCCGAGGGCCGGACCGAAGTGGGCGAACGCGCTGGCCTCTCCATAATTGCTCGTGAACACCACCGTGCCGGCCGGCAGCCCACGCGTGGCCGTCGCAACCTCGGCGGTGAACTGGGGCCAGCCGTAGGTCTCGACGACTTCCTGGTCCACGCCGCGCAGCTTGCTCGCGACCAATGGGGGGAAAAACGGGAGCGCGATGAGTGAAGCCGTCACCATCGACAGCCCCAGCGCGGCCGGCCAGCGCCTCCACGGGAGGGGATGCCCTGTGTATGAGCGCTCGACCGACACCGCGCCGGCCGCGAACAGCCCCACCAAAGCGGGAGCCGAGTAATACGGTTTGCCGCCGCTCGCGGTGAAGACCACGACGGCCACCGCGGGGACCGCAAGCAGCCACCGGTGGGCGGCGGCCGCAGGATCTCGCCACAGCCACCGGATCCCTTTTAACCAAAGGGCGACGAGCAGGATGCCGCTGAGCAGCAAAACGAGCACCGGGAGCTGAGCCAGCGAACCGAGCGCACCACCCTGACCGGACGCCTCCGAAGCGGCCATCCGCAGGTTGGCCCAGCTGTGGGTGGCGTCCCACGCCACGTTGGGCACCCAGAGGACAGCGGCAATCAGACCGGCCAGCCACGGGCCCCGCCCCCGGAGGACCGCCCGCTCGGTGAGGGCGAGGCCGACGAGAACACCGACGATAAGGACTGTGACCGTCTGCTTGTTCTCGAGGCCAATACCGCAGGCCAACCCCGCCGCGATCCAGTCCCGGTCGCGCCCGAGGCGAAGAGCCCGGGCCACCAGCAGGAGCACCGTGGCCCACGCCAGCTGGTCGAGCACGGTTGTGCCGAAAAGTAGCGACGCCCCGACAAAAACCGGGCACCCGGCTACCGCGGCGGCGGCGATGGCCTGAGCCCGCCGCCGGCCCCCGAGCTCCGCCGCCAGCACAGCCGCGATCAGGATGCACCCAAGCTGGGCGACCACGGCGACGGCGCGCACTCCCGCCAGGCCGCCCATGGCCGACGCCACGCGGGCCACGACGGGCGACAGGGGCGGCTGGTCGGGATACCCGAAGGCCAGATGGTGGCCGGACACGACGTAGTACAGCTCGTCGCGGTGCCAGCCGTAGCGGGTGAGCACGGCGAGATGGGCCACCCCCGTGACCGCGACGATCAGCCCGACCGGCCTCCACGCCAGCCGGGCCGGCCCGGCGCGGCGGGCGGGCTCGGTCGCAACGGGCTGCGGGTTGGCGCGGGGTATGTCTGCGGTGCCGGTCCTCATGTTGCTGACAGTACGGACGACGACTCGGACCGTCGTCTGGCCGGGGTCGGATTCGCGGCTATGCCCCAGGGTGGACGAGGCCGTGATCGAAGGCGAACACGATGGCGGCAGCCCGGTCGCGCAGTCCGAGCTTGCTCAGGATTCGCCCGACATGGGTCTTGACGGTGCCCTCGCCGATATAGAGACGCTGGCCGATCTCGGTGTTGGTGGCGCCCCGGCCGATCAGCGCCAGCACTTCCACTTCGCGGCCGGTGAGGGGGGCCAGATGGTCCCGTACCAGCGCCGCGGTGGGAGCCCCGGCCCGGTACGTGGTGAGGACCCGGACGGTCACCGCCGGGTCGAGCCAACCCTCCCCGCCGGCCACCGCCCGTACGGCGGCGATCAGCTCTTCACCGGGCGCGTCCTTCAGCTGGAATCCGGCTGCGCCGGCCCGCAGCGCCCCTGAGAGCACCTCGTCGTCGTCAAAGGTCGTCAATATGAGCACGGGTGGTGGGTCGGGGAGCTCGTTGATCCTCCGGGTCGCTTCGATACCGTCCAACCCCCGCATACGGACGTCCATCACCACCACGTCCGGCCGATCGCGGCGAACCGAGGTCAGAGCTTCGCCTCCATCGGCGCACTCGCCGATCACGTCGAAGCCGTAGCGGGGGGAGAGGATCTGGCGCAGCCCGGCTCGGACCAGGTCCTGGTCGTCGACGAGCAGCACTCGAACCCGAGCCGCGCCGGCGTCACCATCCCGACCGACTTCGGTCACACCACCTCCCGGGGGGCGGGCAACACCCCGCAAACCACCCAGCGCCGGCCCGGGCGTTCGCCGGCCGACAGGTGGCCGCCGGCGAGCTCGGCCCGCTGCCGCATGCCACTCAGACCGTGTCCTCCATCGGTGGCATCGTTACGGGAACCCGAGGGGGCACTTCCGACCATAGGGTTCTCGACCGTCACCTCCACCTGGGCCTCGTGGAGAACCAAGGTGACAGCAGCCGGCTGGCCGGGCGCGTGCTTGACCACGTTGGCCAGCGACTCCTGCATGATCCGGTACAGGGTCAGCCCGACCGTCGGGGCCACGGGGGGCTCCTGATCCGCCACCTCGAAGGTGACATCGAGCCCGGCCCGCCGGTAGCTCTCGACCAGTCCGGTCAGGTCGGAGGCGTCCGGCACCGGCAATCCGATCGGTTGGCCCTGGCCCGAGAGAAGAGCGACCGTGCGGCGGATCTCGGCCATGCTGGCTCGCCCCACCCGTTCGGCCTCGGCCAGGGCGTCACGGGCCAGATCCGGGTCGTCGTCGAGCGCCATCCGGGCTCCGGTCAGGTGGAGCATCGTGACGCTAAGGGAGTGGGCGACCATGTCGTGAACGTCGCGGGCGATGCGTTCCCTCTCGGCGGCCACCGCGACCCGGGCTAGTTCCTCCTGGGTCTGGCGCAGGGCGACGACGGCTTGTTGCTGCCGGCGGGTGAGCCGGCCGACCGCCCACGTCAGGATGCAACCGATACCGGACAGGTACCAGCCGGTGGAGTTGTGGTGGACGAGATCCGCGGTCTGATGGCCGAACAGGAAGACAACCAGGATCCCAATCACGACCAATCCCCGCCGAAGCGGGGTAAAGAGGCCGGCCTGCCCGGCCGGGCACAGCAGAGCCAGGATGCCGATCGAGGCGCTGTTGCCGCCGATCAGCCCCCCGGCGCCCAGAGCGGTGATCGACAGGGCGATCCAGATCGGTCCCCCGGGCCAGATCACGATGACGATCTCGGGGATCACCGCCAGCGCCGCCGCGAACGGCCGCCCTTTCGACGCGTCCTGAACGAGGGAGGCCACCGATACCACCGTCACAATGATCGCTGCGCACGCGTTGATCCAACGGGGCAGGACCAGGCCGTCGTAGTCGTGCCCGGATCGAAGCCACGTCCCGACGGAGGCTACGCGCGGTGCGATAAACGAACTGTAGGCCGCAACAATGGCTCGAGGGGCCGTCGCGGGGGGTACCGGCGACGAAGAGCACGAACGACGCCGGGGCCTGGTCGTCGGCGTCGCTAAGAGGCCGGCGGCGCCCGCTTGCCCCATCGGGATACGACGCCGCGGAACGCAGCGCCGGTCCCGTCGCCCACCACATCGAACGAATTCCGATCGGCTGGTGAGCGGTGCTGGTCAGGCGGTAGGCCCACGTCCATCGTCGAGGTCGCCCCCCTGGTGTGCCCGGCCTCTCGGTTCGCACGCAAGTGAGGCCGCGGATGCCATCGAGCTCCGGCCGGCTTACTGCGTTCATGCGAATGAGCCGCGAAGGTCGCGGCACGACTGAACGTAAGCCGATGACGGCCGCCCGTGGACTCATGCCTGCCGATCGGATTCTTCGCTAGCGGACTCAAGATTCTGATAGACGAGCTTCGGCCCGGATGGGTTCGAATAGCTCAATGGGATTGCCGGCTGGGTCTTCGATCATGGCTTGTTTGGTCCCGATGCCGGTGATGATGTCGGTTCGGAATCGCACCCCGTCCTGGCGGAGGGTGGCCACGCTGGCTTCGAGGTCGGGGACTTGCAGCATGATCCGGTTCCAGCCTCCCGGCTGCTGCGGGGTGCCGTCGGGCAGCGGCCGGGACCCACCCCCAGGGTGGTCCGCCGGGACGGGCGAGACGAGCACGAGCCGGAGGTCACCTCGCGACAGCATGGCGAAGGCCGGGTCGGGATGCATGTCCAGGTGGAACCCGAGGTGCTTGGTGTAGAACTCGTTCGCTCGGTCCACGTCGTCGACGATGTATCTCACGCTAACGGTGCTCATGGGCTGCTCCTTTCGTGATAGCCCGCGGTGGGCTCGATCAGCTCGACCGGGTTGCCGGATGGATCGTCGACCAGGACGGTCCGCACGCCGATGCCGGTTTGGATGTCGTGGCGGAAGATCACGCCTTGTCGGTGGAGCGCCGCGGTGGTGGCGCTGAGGTCGGCGACGGTGAGGGTCATGCGGTTCCAGCCGCCCGGTTGGGGAACGGTCCCGTCCGGCAGGGTGTGCACCACGCCGGGCCCACCGGGGACGCTCAGCAGCAGGCGGAGGTCGCCCCGGTAGAGCATGGCGAAGACGGGAGAGGGACGTAGCTCTTCCTCGAAGTCAAGGAGTCGGCAGTAGAACTCGATGGAGGCGTCCAGGTCGGTGACGAAGTAGCGGACGGTTGCGGTCTGGCGGTCGACGGGTCCAGGGCGCGCCTGGAGGCGTCCCAGCAAGGCAGCTGCGAACTCCGGCCGAGGATTGATGGGCACGACGGCGAGACGGAGGTCTTCGAGGGGGTCAGTCGCCATGTTCCTGCTCCCGATACACGCGGCGAAGGGCGGTCCTGGACCGGGCGAGCAGCGTCTCGGTGGCGTGAACACTGCGACCGAGGTGGCCAGCCACTTCGGCTACAGGGAGTCCGTCGAGGTACCGCAAGGTAAGCGCGGCCCGCTGGTGCCCGTTGAGATGAGCGAGGGCTCCATACACCGCGGCTCGGTCGAGTTCGCCTGTCCACGGGTCGTCGACCTCCTTGACGAGAGGACCGGCGAGCGTGAGGCTGCGTTCCTCGCGGCTTTGTCGCCGCCAGTGGTCGACGAGCTTGTGGCGGGCCACACCGATCAACCAAGCGACGGTGACCTCCGGAGCTGCGCCCTGCCGGGTGGCGGCGACCGCGGCCATAAACGTCTCCGCGGTCAGGTCCTCGGCCACAACAACGCTCCCGCAACGGGGCAGCAGGTACCCGTAGACCTGCGGAAGGCCACCTTGGTAGAGGGCGACGACACTGTCGGGGTCCGGGGTGCCCACACTCACTCCATCGCTCAGGAACCGCACATTCCGAACATCAGCGCCAAGATTCGCCGATTGGCCAGGCCAGACCCAACGCGACGTTATGGACGAACGCGGATGATCGTCTTCCCCTTGCGCCGCTCGGACGGGTGGAAGGCTGCGACGGCGTCGTCGAGGGTCGCGACGTTGCCGATATTCGTCCGCAGTCGTCCCTCCCGCACCCGCTGCACGATCTCAGCCAGTTGGCCACGATCGGACTCGACAACGAAGTCGACTGCCAGGCCGTCGGAGGGCCGGGCCTCGGTCGGCCCGACGATGGTCACCAGCGTTCCTCCGGCTCGAATCAGACGTGCGGACCGCTTCTGGATGTCACCGCCGATGACGTCGAACACCAGGTTGACTCTGCCGACGTCTTCCAGGACGTCGTTGTCGAGGTCGACGAATTCTTGGGCTCCGAAGTCGAGCGCCGTTTGGCGGTCGGCGGCGCGTCCGGTGCCGATGACGTATGCGCCGGCCTCGCGTGCGAGTTGCGTCATGTCTTCTCGTTACAGAGCTCTCATTGGCGGCTTGGGAGCAACCCCGCCCCCGGCGGGCCGTACTCCACCTCGGTGCCGGCGTTGATGGCCAGCCGGTCGAGCAGGCGCTGCAACTGTTCGATCTCCTTGTCGGTGATGCCGTGCCGCAGGCGGCGGTCAAAGCCGATAGCCGCGTCGCGCAGCCCGGTGAAGGCCGATTCGCCGGCTTCGGTGAGCTCCAGCAGGTGGACTCGCCGGTTGGCCGGGTCCCGGCGGCGGGTGACGAGCCCGTCGGTGTCCATGGCATTGAGATGGTGGGTGAGGGTGGCCTCGCTGACCCCCATGGCTTCGGCGATCTGGCGCTGAGATCCCCGGGGATTCGCCTTCAGGTTGAGCAGCACCAGCCAGACCGGCAGGGATCCGCCGGCCTCCGCCAGGGCGTCGTCAAAGGCCCGGCTGACACTGCGGGCGGCCTGGGTGAGGTGCAAGCCGACGGGGGTGCGGGCTGGTCGCATACCAAGAGCATAGAGTTCGGAGGAATCGATATCAAACCCTTTGACTTCGAAGAGTTAGTCATCTATCTTTGGGATGGTGAGCACCCACCTACAAGGGCGAACCGACACGATCGGGCCGAAGGAAGCGCACCCGTCTCGGCGCTGGCTGGCGTTGGTGTGTGTCTCGGTAGCCCAGCTCATGGTGGCGCTGGATGCGACGGTGATCAACATCGCCTTGCCCACCGCGCAGCGAGGACTCCACATCTCAGTGACCGAGCGCCAGTGGGTGGTGACCGCCTACACCCTCGCCTTCGGGGGCCTGCTCTTGCTCGGTGGACGACTGGCCGACAGCTTCGGCCGTCGCCGCACCTTCCTTGTCGGGCTGGCCGGCTTTGCCTCAGCGTCGGCCGCGGGTGGGGCCGCCCGCAGCTTCGGATGGCTACTGGCGGCGCGCGGCGCCCAAGGAGCCTTTGCCGCACTCCTAGTCCCGACGGCCCTGTCCCTGCTCGCCGTCACCTTCGTCGAGGCGCACGAACGGGCCAAGGCGTTCGCCATCTTCGGGACCATCGCCGGTACCGGCGGAGCGCTCGGGCTGCTGCTCGGCGGCGTTCTCACCGAGTACGTCGGGTGGCGGTGGTGCCTGTTCATCAACGTCCCGATCGCCTTGGCCGCCTTCGTAACCGCCAGCCGCGTCCTCCCCGTCGTCCCTGGCCAAAAGAACACCCGCCTGGACCTGCCCGGGGCCCTTCTGGTCACCGGCGGCCTGGTCTCGTTCGTCTACGGACTCTCCGAGGCGGCCACCAAGGGGTGGTCATCGGCCTCGACCCTGGCTGCGGTCTCGCTCGGCGCTGTCCTCCTGGTCGGCTTCGTGGCGGTCGAGGCCACTACCGCCGACCCCCTCCTGCCGTTGGGCATCCCCGGCGATCGCAACCGCGGCGGGGCCAGCCTGGCCATCGGACTGTCCGTCGTCGCCCTCTACGGGCTATTCCTGCTCCTCACCTACGACTTCCAGGTCGTCCTCGGCTACTCGCCGGCCAAAGCCGGCCTGTCCTTCCTGCCCATGTCGGCGGCCGTAATGGTCAGCTCGACGACTATTACCCGGGTCACTGCTGCCTCGGGTGGCGCCCCGGGCGCTCATGGTGCCCGGACTGCTGGTCGGCGCGGCGGGCATGGCCATCCTCACCCAACTCCAGCCACACAGCGCGTACACGGCGTACGCCTTGCCCGCTGAGATCCTTCTCGGCCTGGGCATGGGAGCGGTGTTCGCTCCCGCCTTCTCCACCGCCACCGCCGGGGTGGGTCAGCGAGAAGCGGGCGTGGCCTCGGCGGTCGCCAACACCGCCCAGCAGACCGGTGCGTCGCTCGGCACCGCCCTGCTCAACTCGATGGCGACGACCGCCACCGCTACCTATCTGCTGGCTCATACCACGGGATCCGGTCTACCGACCAACGACACGCTTCACGCCGCGTTGGTGCAGGGTTACTCGACCGCGGCCGGTTGGGCTGCAGTCATCCTGGTGGCCGCCGCCGTGACCGTCGCTCTGCTTGTCAATGCAGCCCGACCGGGAGCCGCGACCAACAACGGCGGAAATGAAGCAGAGCCCCGAGCGACGGTTGAGGCCACTTCCCTGCTGACCGCGACCCACCAGCGTGCCCGGGCCACCCCGGCCAGGCGCTTGGAAGCCGCCCTGGCGACCCGCCGCCCTCTTCATCACCGACTCCGCCCGCTAGCCCGCGTCGGCATCAACCTGGTTGCCACAGGCCCATCAGGAGGACAAAGGAGAATGACCCTCGACTTCGACAAACGCCACCGAGATCGGGCCACTCCGCATCGCCTTCCTGGTCGACGATGAGACCTTCGACCGCGCGCACCGCCGCCTTCTCGACGTCGGAGCAGCCACATACGCAGAGATCCCGGACGTAGCCAACCCGGACCGATCAGCCTCCGCTTCGGCGGGCGCGGCGTGTACTTCGACGGCCCTGACCGACCGGCAACCTCCGAGGCGTCGTGAACCGGGGTAGTCAAGCCCTTCGCGCTTGACCGCTGCCGGGGTCCCACCCGAACGGCCAGTCGATGACTGAATGCTGACTATCAACCAACTCGCGAGACAGGAGCAAGGTGATGGAAGAGATGCAAGATGTGGTGGTCCTGGTGACGGGGAGCTCGCGGGGCATCGGCGCTGCCATCGCCAAGCTCTTCGCCGGCGAGGGCGCCCAGGTTGCGGTCCACGGCCGCGACCGACCTGCTGTAGAAGCGGTCACGGCCGACATCAATGAATCCGGAGGGCACGCCCTGGCGACGGTCGGTGACCTGACCCGATACGACCAGATCGAGGCCATGCGACACCTGGTCGAGCAGCGATTTGGCCCCGTCGAGATCCTGGTGGCCAACGCCGGAGGCAACCCGGTACGCCCCGGACCCCTCGAGGAGATCACCGAGGACGGATGGAGAGAGTCAGTCGATGCGAACCTCACCGCCACCTTCCTCACCATCAAGGCGTTTCTGCCCGGAATGAAACAACGCGGCCGCGGCAACATCATCACCATGTCCTCAGCCGCCGCCCGTCGACCCACCGTCCAGTCACCCATCGCCTACGCCGCGGCCAAAGCCGGCATCGAGGTCCTCACCAAAGAACTCGCCCTCCAAGCCGGACCGGCGGGCGTCCGCGTCAACTGCATCGCCCCAGAGACCATCCTCACCGAACGCAACCAGCAACAAATCCCGTCCGACGTCCAGGAGCAGCTCCGTCGCGTCCATCCCCTTCAGCGGCTTGGCACACCCGACGATGTAGCCCAGGCCGCCCTGTTCCTGGCCTCAGACCACGCCACGTGGATCAGCGGCGTCACCCTCGACGTGGCCGGCGGCTCCGTCCTCGCCTGAGCTGCGCCCTGCTCGCAGACATCCGCCGCGGACGGCCAGAAACGACAGTGATGCTCTCGCCGGAGATGGGCGGCGGGTCCCCGAGGGCTGCGGTCTTGTCAGGGTTGAGCCGAACCCAGATCGAGGTGATCCGGCCATCGACGGCTTCACCGGTGACCACAAGTCGGTCGGAACATTCCGGGAGTGCTGGTTCTTGCGTTAGTCCTCGACGCGTCGAAGGGCGCGGCCGTCGGGCAGGATGCGGCCACTCACCAGCGCCAGGAGTTGACCGCTCTCAGCGCGCACAACGTCGCCGCTGCCCCAGCTCCAGTCGGCATCGGCGGCCTCGAGACGCACGCCGGTCAAATCGACTCCGAACCATGCCCCGTTGGCGGCCGTGAGCTGGTCGAGGACGGCGACCACGGCCCCCTTTGGCGGCACTGCGGGCCGGTCCAGGGCAATGGTGACGTCGAGGGAGTGGATGACGGCGTGGCTAAGGGCACCGGCCCCGCCGCCGCCTGGCGGCTGCCACACGTGCAGCGATTGGGAGCGAAGGGCGTCTAGCTGGTCGGCGATCGGTTGCGAGGCGTGGCGCGCCGCGACGGTGTCGGAGAGAACGGCGAAGTCGCCGCCCGCAGCCGACATCTCGGCCCCGAACTGCTGGGGCGTGAGCCGGGCCGGCATCGTCACGTGCGCGATGACGTGACGGACCTGCCATTTCTCGCACAGCGATGGGGCGTCCCAGGTCTCCGCGGGCGCCGATGCGAGCAGGTCGGCGAGACCGTTGTAGGTGGGTGCCACCCAGGACTGCAGCTCGGTCATGATGGTTCCTTTCGGATCAGGCGGGCGAGGTGCTCGTCGAGCTTGTCGAGGGAGGTGAGGAAGCCGGATCGGGCCTCGGGCGTGCGCATCGACTCGGGTACGTGCCGCTGGTGGATCACGACCTCGGTGGTGCCATCGGCGAGCTCATTGAGCGTGCTGGTCGTGCGCATGCCGCTAGCGGGCTCGACCCAGGAAAGTCGTTGTGGCGGGACGACCTCGCTGAAGGTGGCCATCATCTGGTGGCTGCCGAGGTCGCCGACCATCAGAGTCTCGAACCGGCCCCCGACATGGAGCTCGACCACGATGCCATCCACAGGGGTGGTCATGCCGCGCGGACCCCAGAACTGCGCGAGCTGGGCGGGCTCGGTCAGGCACCGCCAGACCAGCTCGCGTGGGGCGCGGAAGACCCGTCGGTAGACGAGCTCGTCGACGCTCACGGCTGGCGACCTTCCTGCAGGTTGGCCAGATGCGTTTCGAGAAGGTCCATTCGGTCCGCCCATACCCGGCGGCTGTCCTCGATCCAGGACCCGGCCTCCTCCAGGGCTTGTGGTTCCAGGCGGCAGGGGCGGGTCTGGCGGTGCCGGCTGCGGCTGATCAGTCCGGACCGCTCGAGCACCCCGATGTGCTGCGACACGGCTTGCAGGCTCATCGCGTAGGGCGCGGCGAGGTCCTTGACGGTCGCCTCTCCTCGGCTGAGCCGGGCCACGATGTCGCGTCGAGTGCGGTCGGCGAGCGCCGCGAACATCGCGTCGAGCCGCTCGTCTTCCATCCTGTTCACCACGTCTTTATTCAAGCAGATACTTTATCAAGCGTCAACTAGATAACGCTCGGTCGGCTTGGTCGCGGCCCAGTGAGGAACGCTGGGTCGCGGGACCTGCGGCCAGACGGTTGAGGCGCGAAACAACGTGAAGTGCGCTCTCTTGGTGGCCGTTCCCGGATCACACCTGTGCAGCCTTCCCAGGTGTGGCAGCACGGGGGCGCGAGTGGCGGGCTTCGGGCCGGCTGTCGCAACGCCGCCGTGACCTCCGCGAGCTCACCCGGCTAGAGGACCTCCGGGTTGCTTGCCACCTCTAGCCCGCCATTCGACCGCAAAGTGGGAACAACCGTTAAGACGTACGGCGAGACACATCATGTCGCTGCGGCGGGGGCCCCTGGTCATCAAGCAGGTTCTGCTTCGCCTGCTCGTATCCGCCCGTGGGCGGGTCAGGGTCCGGCCCGTAGACCAGGTAGACCACGCCCGTAGCCAAACGGCCGGGAGGAAAGCAGGCGGAGTGGTATCTGCGAGCTGTCTCCCTCGAAAAGACGCATTCCCGTACCGGCGAGCACCGGATGGACGAAGAGATGCAGCTCGTCGAGTAGCCGTGCCGCTAGCAGTTGACGTACCACCGAGACCGATCCGCTCAGCGCGATTCGCCCGATCGAGGGGTCGGCCTTGAGGCGAGTCACCTCTGCGATGAGATCGCCCTCCAGTTGCTCGGAGTTGCGCCAAGCGAGCTGGAGGGGCCGCCGCGAGGCGACGATCTTGCGCATGTCGCCCAGGTGCTTGGCCATGGCCGCGTCCGCTTCGCCGGCTGCCTCCCGGGCGGGCCAAGCGCCGGCGAAACTGTCATAGGTGACCCGGCCGAAGAGCATCACATCCGCGTCGTGGGTTCCTTCGACGGCTTTGCCCATCTCGTCGTTGAAGTACGGGAAGTGCCAGGAACCGACCATCGGGTCGACGACCCCGTCGAGGGCCATGAACATACTGGACGTGACGGTCGCCATTGGTGTTTCCTCGCTTCAAGAACGCTGATCGGTCTGGTTATCAGACGGTGGACGCAGTCCGAACTCATCGCGCTTGCTGACCCGGTGCCGCCGGCCCGCGTGAGAGCGAGGCGACGTTGCGAAGCCCACGTCGAACCTACCCGCCGGTTACCGGAGGACCTGGCTGGCACTGGTTGGCTGCGACATCGGGTTCTACGAGTCACCTCATCGCAGGTGAGGGGGATCGTGTTGACCGAGGCGTGGGCCGACGGCCACTCCCTCAATGACGACGAGGCCGTGTCGTACGCGACACGGGCGCGAGGACAGCGCCGCCGCCCCAGTACCGGCTGGGCCGCCTCACCCCCAGCGAAACCGCCGCGGTGGACCTACTGGTCGAGGGCCTCACCAACCCCCAGATAGCCGACCGACTCTTCATCTCCACAGCGACCGTCAAAGCACACCTCATCCACGTTTCAACAAACCCAACTCGCAGCCCAAGCCACCCACCGGCTCCACCCGTAACGGCTAGTGGGCCGAGAACACGGGGTAGGGCCATTCTCGGACCCTTCCCGCCCACCTTTGACGCCTGGAGTACATCTGATGTACTTCAGCCTCCAAAAGTGGCGGGTTTTACCAGAAGTGGCGGGCAGTCAGACTGGATGTGACCGACCGGCCGCGGGGGAGCAGGCGTGAGGAGGGCTCAGTGCTGGCCGGGCCCGTCGGGGGATCCGCTTCCGCTTGAGCCGCCGCTCCCGTGGTCGGCGACGGTCACCGTCGGCGCCCCTGGAGAAGGCGCCATTGGAGGGTTCACCTGGGTGGAGGCGGTCGTCGCGGGCCCGCCATGGTCATGGGGGATGGCAGGGGCAGGGGCAGTGGTGGACGGGTCGACCCCATGGTCGTCCCCAGTGTCGTGGCCGGGTACCGTCGCCGTGGTCGGGGAGTCGACGCCGTGGTCGTGGCCGGCCACCGTTGCCGTTGGCCCGGCGTGGATGTCATGGGTATCGCCGGTGTCGTGGCCGGGCACTGTCGCGGCTGTGGAACTGTGCGGGCGGTGGTCCTCGGCTGCCCGGTGAGGAGCCGCAGTCGTGGTCGAGGAACTGGTGGGGAGAATGACCTGGGGCCTGGGGCTGTCGCTCACGGAATGGGCCATCCCGTAGGCCGCAATGCCGAGAGCCGGAATCGCCACGACCTCCAATGCGATGGCGACCAGTCGCTTGTGCATGAGGACAACTCCTGCGGTGCTGGTGCGGTTTGTGAGACCAGTATCGGGGTCGGTGGGCGCGTATCTCTATTGGTCGATGGTGCTAGCACCATCGACCGTCTCGCGGGGCCGGTAACTATCAGAAACCCCAGGGCCAGTGGCCGGGTAAAGGCCGGAGCGGGTGCTGGCACCAATGAACAGCTGTGGTTGGTCCCCAGGTGGGACGACGATCGCACCCTCCTGCCCACCGACCCCCCGGCCGGCCTGGAGCTCAACCTGGCCTACGGCATCCAAGGCCAACCCGCTATACCCCTATCCCGGGCGTTGCTGGAGATGAAGCCGTCGTTGCGAGCTACGGGCAGCCCGCATGGGGTGCGAGACCATCTCCCGGTCCGAGACGAGCGTCGATTGCACCAATGCGAAGGACGGCCAGGCCCGGACCAAGCGGCCGGAAATCTCTTCCCACCCTGTTCGGCGTACCTTAACGGTGAGCGGAGCTCGACCAGCCGGCGCGGGTGGAGCGAAGCGGCTCGTCCGGACACGCCACCGCCACCCGGCCGAGACGCCAGCGAGATCTCAAGCCGCCGTTTTGGTGCCGCTAACTCGCACTGGCGGGCTAGAATGAGTCTTGGTTGGGGAGTAACCCGCTACCGGTTGATCGACACACTGGCGCCATCAACGCCCGGTCGCCGGGCCTGCTCCAAGCAGGTGGGCCAGACCTTCCGTTCGTGTGCGATTTGTCACTGGCCGGGACGGAGCAGGGTCTGCCGCCCGGTACGGAGGTTCTGTCGGGTGGATCCCCACATCGTTCTCGCCATGCCCGATAAGACCATGTTCGCGAGCCCGGTCCTGGCCACCAGGGGGCGGCCGGGCCAGGTGTGGGTCGGTGCGGGGGCCGCCTTCCGGGCGCCCGTGGCCTTCGCTGCCACGGGAGGGGTCGGATCCACTCTGGCCTTGTGGGCCGTCGCCGGCCTGGCGGTGGTCAGCGACCCGCCGCCGCTCCGCTTCGTGCCCCTCGCCACCATTCGCAAGGTCACCGGTCACGTCAGTCATGCAGGTGCCGCGGTCAACGAAGGACCAGTGGCTTTCCCTGTGGTGAGACCGTGAAAGGCCGCGATGGCGGGACCCGTTGGACTGTTGCTGGTCCGGTGCTGCAGTTTGCGCTGCTGGGACTCGCCGCGGTGGTCATCGTGGGGTTGGCGACGGCAACCGCGAGTCGCCGTGTCGGCCAGCGCGAGGCCATCAGTGACGCCCGCACGACCGCGCTGGTCAAGGCTCAGGGGGCCGTAGAGCCAAATGTCTCGATCGGGTTGGTCAAGGGTGATCCGGCGTCGGTGCGCGCGGTGGATCACGTGGTTCGCCACGGGGTGCTCGACCAGTCGCTGGTCCGGGTAAAGATCTGGAGGGCGGACGGGACCATCGTCTACTCGGACCAGCCCCGCCTCATCGGCAGCCGATACCAGCTGGACGCCGAGAACATCGAGTCTCTACGCAGCGGTTTGATCAATGCTGCGGTGAGCGACCTCTCCCAGCCGGAGAACCGCTACGAACGGACCTACGGCAAGTTGCTGGAGGTCTATCTCCCGGTGCGTGCCCCGGACGGCAGCCGCCTGCTGTTCGAGGCGTACTTCCGCTACGCCGCCGTGTCGGCCTCGGGTCGGCGGATCTGGTCCAGCTTCGCTCCGGTCACGGTCGGGGCGTTGGTCGTGCTGGCGCTGGTGCAGATCCCTCTGGCGTGGTCGCTGGCTCGGCGGCTGCGCCAGCGTCAACAGGAGCGAGAGCTACTGCTGCGCCGTTCGCTTGAGGCCTCCGACGTCGAACGGCGCCGCATCGCCAGCGACCTACACGACGGCGTCGTGCAAGACCTCGCCGGGGTGGCCCTGCAACTGGCCGCGGCGGCCGACGATCCCGACCGCCAGTTCGGCCGTGCGGTCATGACGGATGCGGCAGGGTCGCTACGGCAAAGCATCAGCTCGCTGCGGTCCACGCTGGTCGAGATCTACCCGCCCGATCTGGCCGACGCGGGCCTGGCCGCCGCCCTGGCGGATCTGGTCCAGGACAGCGCCGGAGACGACCTGAGCGTCTCCCTGCAGACTCGCGATATCGCCAAGGGGTTGAGTGCGCCGGCGTCGGCGCTCCTCTACCGGGCGGCCCGCGAGGGGCTGCGGAACGTCCAGTACCACGCCCAGGCCAGCTCTGCTCTGGTCACGGCGGGTCAGCGGAAAGGCAGGGCGTGGGTCGAGGTCGTCGATAACGGGGTCGGGTTCGACCCCGCGATCCTCGACGTCAAGGCAGCGGACGGCCACCTCGGCCTGCGGGGACTGGACGGTCTCGTCAGGGACGCTGGCGGTACCGTCGCGATCGACTCGTCGCCCGGTTCGGGTACGACCCTGAGAGTGGAGGTACCGATCCCGTGATCCGGGTCCTGGTCGTGGATGACCACGCCGTCGTCCGCGACGGTCTGGAACGGATCCTGAACCGTCCCGACGACATTCGAGTGGTCGGCACCGCCGCCGACGGCGCGGCGGCCGTGACCCTGGCCGAACGTGAGCATCCCGATGTGGTGCTGATGGACCTGTCAATGCCCGGCGTGGACGGTGTCGAGGCCACCCGCTCCCTTACGGCGACCCAGCCAGAGGTCAAGGTGGTGGTGCTGACCTCGTTCGGTGATCAGCGGCGCATCCTTGACGCGCTGGGCGCCGGCGCAGTCGGCTACTTGTTCAAGGACGCCAGTCCCGACGAGATCGTCGCCGCCGTTCGCACCGTTCTGGAAGGCGGCGCCCCGCTCGACCCGAAGGCGGCTCGGGTCTTGCTCGATGCGCAACGCCAACCTCGACGAGTTGACGACCTCAGCCCTCGGGAACGCGAGGTGCTCGAGCTCCTGGTCGCCGGCCTCGCCAACAAGCACATCGCTCGTCGCCTGGGGATCACCGAGCGCACTGTCAAGGCGCATCTCACGAGCATCTTCCAGCAACTCGGCGTCACTGACCGCACCCAGGCGGCCCTGTGGGGAAAGGAACACCTGCAGACCTGACGCGACCTGCGCCCCGCCAGGAGGTGGGGCCTGGCGAGGCGCGCTATCGGGCCGTCGGGCGACTAGTGGTGAGATGGCGTGTCGTCGCGTCCGCCATGGCGACCGGAATTGTCGGCACCGCTTCCCGAGCTGCTGGCCTGGTGTTGATCGCTAGCACCTCCGGAGCTCGCCGGCGGGGCCTGCGCCCGTCCACCGTGGTCATCACCGACGTCATGGGTGGCCGGGTTGTCCAAGCCCTGTTCGTCGGCGACGTCGTGTGCTGGGCCGTCGTCGCTCGCCCGCGGTGTGGTCGTGGTCGGGCCTCGCCGGGCCTGGTTGTCGCCGATGTCGTGGGTGGCGGGGTTGTCGTCGGACGGTCGCGCTGCTGTCGTGGTCGGGCCTCGCCGGGCCTGGTTGTCGCCGATGTCGTGGGTGGCGGGGTTGTCGTCGGACGATCGCGCTGCTGTCGTGGTCGGGCCTCGCCGGGCCTGGTTGTCGCCGATGTCGTGGGTGGCGGGGTTGTCGTCGGACGGTCGCGGTGCTGGTCTCACCGTGGAAATTCGAAGGGCTCGGTCATCACCGACATCGTGCGACACCGCGTTCGCGGAGGAACGGCTCAGGCTCGCTGGAATCACGATCTGGGGCTTGGGGTTGTCGTTCACCGAGTTGGCCGCCGCGTAGGCGACGCCGCCGAGGGCTGGGACCGCCAGCACCCCGATGGCGGCGGCGGTCAGCGGTCGTTGCAGGAACTTCAGTTGCCTGTGATTGCTCATGACTGCAGTGTCGAGCACTGCCGGTCGAATTCGGTAGTGGCCGATGGTGCTACGACCACCCCCGATTCCGATCATCGGGCATCGGTGCCTCGACCGCTCCCAGACTCAATTGCGGGCGGATCAGGTCGGACAAGCGCCCGATTTGATATCCGCGCCATGGAGAGCAACCGACTCCTCGTGAGCACTTTGGTGCCAATACTGCAGGCGCCCCCGTCGCGACGCCGATCTTATTTATGGATATCTGGCCATCTGGGCGCTGATCGTGTGCCGGCGTATTTTGCCTGGAGATCGCTGGCCGATCCCCTGGCCCGTAACTTGTAACGTCAACTGGCGATAATCGACAATGACCTGGCGCCTGGATGGAGGCAGACAATGGATCTCCCTGAGATTGTCTCGCAAGAGGAGTGGCAGATAGCCAACAAGACGATCCTCGAGAAGGAGAAGGCGTTAACCAGAGACCTCGACGTGCTCGCGGCGGAGCGCCGGCGCCAGCCGATGATGCGCGTCGAGAAGGAGTACGAGTTCCAGGGACCGATCGGCCCGGCAACCCTTCTGGGCCTGTTCGAGGGGCGGCGTCAACTGTTCGTCTACAACTTCATGTTCGGACCGAATCAGGAGGAAGGCTGCGATGGGTGTTCGATGGTCGTCGACCAGCTCACCCACCTGGCCCATCTTCGCGCCCGCGACACGAGCTTCGCCCTCGTCTCCCGCGCCGAGATCGAGAAGATCGAGCGCTACCGGACGCGCATGGGGTGGGAGGTCCCCTGGTATTCGTGGGGCGGTGGCACCTATGGCGTCGACCTCGGGCTTTCACCGGCCGAGCCACAGCCGGATGCCTACCAGGATGGCGAGATGTTTGGGCTCAACGCGTTCTTCCGGGATGGAGATGCGATCTACCGCACCTATTTCACGAGCTGGCGTGGACTCGAGGTGATGGGCCCCGTGTGGAGCTTTCTCGATCGGTCGCTTCTCGGTCGCCAAGAAACCTGGGAGGACTCGCCCGAGGGCTATCCCCAAACGGCGCCCTATGAGTGGTGGCGCAGGCACGACGAGTACGACGTGGAGGCGCGATGACCTCGAAGTAGTAGGCAGCGGCAGGTATCGAATGGGCGGGCCCAGACCTAGTGTTGGTGGTGTGATGGTCCAGACCGCGACCCGACGGCTGCAACGACTAGCCGAAGAGCTGGAGGAGAGCGGTCTGCCCGCCGACGGCAGCGTGGCCTTCCGGTCCATGCTGCTCGAAGAGGTGGACCACGCCCTGAGACCGACCGTGCACGAGCGACGGGTGCCCAGCAGTGGCACCATCCTCGAGCCCAAGTCGGATCCGGCCACCTGGACGGGGGGAACCGATCTGCAGATCTCGCGCACCCCCCTGCGCCAGCCGACCTTGGCCGCGTCCGCGGCGATTCATCAACGGGCTCTCCAGCTGGCTGCTCCGCAGGGAGGACGACGCCAAAAGCGAGTGGGTGCTCTTCGACCGCCCGGCCGGCTCAGAGCGAGACCTGGCCATTCTGGCCGACGTGATGGACGCCACCATCGTCCAGCGCCACCCGTCCGGCGTGGTCCGCATCGCCGGTCCCTTCGGGGTGCTGCGCTGGGAGGGGCTGACCTGGCATTACGAGCCGCCCGTCCGGTCCTGGATCGATAGCGTGTCGGCCGGACCGTACGCGGGCGATCGCAAAGTGCTCGAGGCCCTGCTGCTCATGGCCGTGCACGACCTGGGGTCGCTGGGCATCGGGGCCTTGCTGGTTTACCGCCCCGACGACTCCCCCGGCCCTTCGGTGGAGGAGCGGCTCCCGGTCCCACCTCCGCTGCGCGTCCGCAAACCGGCTCATCTCGCCCCGATGCGCCACGCGCTGGCTCAGACCGACGGTGCCGCCGTGTTCGACGTCGAGGGCGTGCTGCGCCAGCTCGGCGTCCGTCTGGTGCCCAGCGCCTACGCGGAAACCGAGATCGACGCCCTGGGCGGAACCCGCCACACCTCAGGGGTCCGCTACAGCCACGACGATCCGACGGCCACGGTCATCGTGGTGAGCGAGGACGGTCCGGTGTCGGTGCTCCGGGCGGGAGAGGTGCTCCGTCTGGGTCCCCCGCCGGCTCCGTAGGCGGTTAAAGGGTGGCCGGGGTGGCCCATTGCGATGCGAGCGGGCCCGAGCGAAGGACGCTGGAAGGAACGTCGCTACTCCCATCTTGGAGCTACTGACGGCGCCCGGACTCCGGCGGTGGTGAGACCGCTTCTGTCAGTCTATTTCCACGTCGAAATCCCATGCCACGATCGGCGTCGAGCCCTGGGGTGCCCAGCGGATTTGACCGTTGCCGGTCGGCAGGACATCCGAAACGAGCAGACTGAGGGTCCGGCCGGGCGAGACCGACTTTGGGACGGTGCCACCTGAGGCGGTCGTGATATGTGGATGGTGCAAGTGGCTCTGTTCGTCGAGGATGGAGAACTCCGACGCGGCGAGCGGTACCACGCCTTCGGCTGCAGTGAACGTGACGACGAACGTGCATGGACTGGTGGCCGGGACGGGCTGCTCGCCCTCCTCGGGGACGTTGGGGCCGACCGCGGTGGCCCTGACCTCGCCGCCGGACAGGTCCACCTCGACCGCGTCGCCCTCGACGGCCAGCTGGGGGTGGGCCGCGCTGGCGGCGACCACTCGGTTCACCGGTAGCGTCGACTTGGGCAGCCACGACGGCAGGCCACCGGCCGACGAGGACGGGAAGTGGCTCACCGCCCCGTAGGCCAGGAGGCCGATGCATGCGGCGGCGAATATCCCGATGCCGAGCGAACGGGCCGGCCGAGGGCCAGGTCCGAAGACCCGGCCCCTGACCGACGTGAGACTGGCCCGCACCCTCAGGCGGACGGTACTTGGCTGGCTCGCCGGCGCCGGCGCGCCACCAGCACTGCGATGAGCCCGAGGCCGGCTCCGGGCATGGCCGCTTCGGACCACTGACGGCCGCCGCCAGGGCCGTGCTGGCCGGACGCGTCGGTGAAAACGTCCCGCCCGAACGGAGCCAGGCCAGGCTGGGCGGCGTAACCGAGGTGGCCTTGGCCGTCCAGGCCGGGTGCGGACTTCGACACCCCGAACAGGTCTTCCATGCTCCGAAGCCAGCTGTAGTGGTTGTACATCACGTCGCTGGAGGTGCCGGGCTTTATGAATGGGCTGATGAGCACGCTGCCGGTATCACCGCCGCCATTGGTGGCGTCGGTCGCATCGAAGAGTGGGTCCGTCTGGGCCGTCTCCGCTCCCAGGGTCACGCTGGCCACCGGGGCGGTCGTCATGATCGGGTCGCCGGAGCTGTCCACCAGCAAGAACGATCCGGTGTCGACGAAACCTCCGGACTGCGACGGGGCGGTGGCGGTGGTCGGCGTGTCGGTGACCGAGCCTACGAAGGCGTTGGCCGGGATTCCGGGCCCTGTCACCGACCGCCCGGCGTCATCGGCCACGATGGCATTGTCGGCGATGGTGTCGACGCCGGTTCCGGCGGATGCGGTTTCAGCCTTGGCACCGGGCGAGTGACTGCCGCCGCCCAATAGGCACGTGCCGGCCGGCTGGGGCGGGACCGTCTGGGCCACGCAGCTCGCGGGCCGGTCGATGAAGGCGTTGTCGCCCGGACCGGGGTACAGCTCGAAGCCGTTGGCGTCCTTGGCCAGCGGGGTGTTGGGTCCGGTTGGCTCGTAGTGCACCGGCTGTCCGAAGAGGGTCTCGCCGGCGGTGTCGTTGGCTACCGACGTCTTGGCGTCGGGCTCGGTGTCCGTCGAGTTGACGAAGCTGTTGCCGGTGTAGGTGAACGCCGGGAACGCCTCGTCGAACGTGACGTCGATCAGGCCTCCGGCCTTGAACGCCTTGCTTGCTTCGATCTCGGGAATCACGTGCTCGAGGAACAGGTCAGCTGCGTAGAGGCCACCCGTGTAGTTGGTCGGCGGGTTGGCCGTGGTCGGGTTGGCCCAGCCGCCCGAGAGGTTGTTCCCGTGGCAGACGGCGTCATGGGCGTCGGAGCAGTTATTGGGCGAGATCCAGCTGAATGCCGGCGTCGTCTTCTCGCGCTGGAGGTCCGAAAGCAGGCCGTTGGTCGGGTCGTACAGGTTGGCGATGTGCGCCGAGTTGCAGTCCGTGGGGTTTGAAAGCAGCGACCCGAACCACGGGAACGGGAAATGCTTGGGCACGTACTGGTCGGTGGCATTGGCCGACCCCGGATTGGGCTGCGTGGTGTCCGGCGCCGACGGGGCGGTCGCGTACGGGGCGCCGCAGTACTGGGCGCCGGCGTCATGGGACTGGCCGGTACCGGGGTTCGACAGTGTGCCAGTCGACGACGCGTCGGGGTTACCCAGGTCCTGGGCGTACCCCTTCCACGAGACCCCGGCGGCGTCAAGCTGGTTGAATAGCGTCGAAACGCTGCTCGGGTACACGCAGCCGTTCTGTCCCGCCGCCGCGTTGGGACCAGCTGACGAATCGATCTGGCCGTAGTTGGGGTTGGTGCCCAGGCTGCCCGACGTATCGATGGTGCCGTTCATAGCCGAGTAGTCGGGGCAGTCGGCTTGCACATCGCTTTGGGGGGCCTGACCGCTGACCATAGAGGTGTAGTTGTCCTGGCTGAAGTGGCCCGTACCGTAGTACTGCTTGAGGAGAGCACCTTGGGAGGGAAGGGTCTGCCAAAGGTAGGTGTTGCTGTTGAGGCCGGTGAAGGTGGCGTCATACGACTTGTTTTCCAGAATGATCAGCCACACGTGCTTGATCTTGCCCGGTGTCACGCCGAGCCCGTCGTTGGCGGGTTTCGTCGCCTGAGAGCTTTGAGTTGGATTCGCCTGAGCGGCGCTGGGCAATAGCAGTGCGGACAGCGCCATGCCAGACGCGGCGACGGCGAACAAGGTCTTCCAGTGTCTCGGTGAGCGGCGTCGTATTCCCATGATTCTTAGCTAGCCCGCCAGTTCGACGCCCGGGCGACTTCCAGCTGAACGTACGGTGAATAGTTCCCCCGCCCGACGGGCTAGCTGCGGGTCGGGGTTTGTTGCCGGGCGGCGAGTTGGTGGTCTCGGCTCCAGGCTTGAGCGGCCATCTGGACGGCGTCCCAGGGGGATCCCAGGGGCGGGGTGTAGGAGAGGTCGAGATCGTTGAGGGCGTTGACGGTCATGTCGTGGTGGATGGCGGTGGCGTAGATGTCGACTCGTTTGGCGATCTCGGTGCCGCGCCGGCCGACCATTTGGGCGCCGAGCAGGCGACCGGTGCTGATGTCGCCGGTGAGGCGGATGGTGATGGGGTGGGCGGTGGGGTAGTAGGCCTTGTGATCGTCGGGGCTGCTTTGAGTGGTGGCGGGGGTGTACCCGGCTGTGATTGCTTCGTGCTCGCGCAGGCCGGTTCGGGCGGCCACCACGTCGAATACTTTGACCACCTGGGTGCCCAGGCTGCCCGTGAAGCGAGCGTTGCCGCCCACCGCGTTTTCGCCCGCCACCCGGCCTTGCTTGTGGGCGGTGGTGCCTAAGGGCAGATACGTGGCGCCCAGGAGGCGGTGGTGGGTGACGACGCAGTCCCCGGCCGCGTAAATGTCGGGGAGGCCGGTGCGCATATGTTCGTCTACGGCGGTGGCGCCTCGGGCCCCGGTCTGAGCGCCGGCCGCGACCAGCAGGTCGGTGTCGGGGCGGACTCCGACAGAAACCAGAACCAGATCGACCCGGCGCTGGTAGGCCTGTCCGTCACGGGTGGTGCCGTCCACCTGGAGGCGCCCGCCGCCGCCGGCAGGGGTCCGGCTGATGCGGGTGACGGTGGTCGAGGTAGTGACGTCCACGCCGTGAGCAGCAAGCTCGGCGCGCACCAGCCCGCCGAGCTCCGGGTCGACGGTAGGCAAAACCTCGGGCAGCATCTCCACCTGGCTGACGTGCAGGCCGCGCAGGGTCAGACCGTCGGCCATTTCCAGACCCACGTAACCGGCCCCAACGATCAAGACGCGGGCGGGGGCGCGCTCCTCCAGGGTCTGCTGCAGGGCGAAGGTGTCGCCCATGGAGTGCAACAAGTGCACCCCGTCGGGGGGGCCGAGAGCGTCGGGTCCGTGCAACCCGGTGATCGGCGGTCGGACCGGCAGGGCGCCGGTGCCGACCACCAGGCGGTCATAGGCCAGGGCCTCCTGGCGACCGTCGGGGTTGCGTAGCCAGACCCGGTGGTCGGCGACGTCGATGGCGATCACCAGGGTGTCCAGCCGGAGGCGCATGCCCGTCGCCTCGAGATCGGCGTAGTCGCGGTGGGCCAGGTTGCGCCAGTGGGTCACCTCGCCGGAGATGTAGTACGGGATGCCGCAGATGGAGAAGTTGGGATAGGCGTCGGCCATCACCACCGTCACGTCCACGGCGGGGTCGAGCTCTCTGGCTCTGAGAGCAGCCGAGATGCCGGCGTCTGATCCGCCGATGGCGACAACGTGCATGGGCTGGGTCTACCTCTCGCTGATGGGCGGTAGCGGCGATCCCGGCCGGCCGGCCGGATCGGAGATGATCGGATCGGGCGTTCCGGTCGAGCCGTTGGTTTGCCGGTCGCTGACCTCGCCCTCTGAGGGGTGGGGGATCACGACGGTGGCCGCCTCGGCCGGACTGACGTGCGGGTAAAACACCCGGGCCAGCCCGACCGCGACCAGCCCCCCGATGATCTGGGCCCCGACGAAGTTGGGGACCGAGGAGGGGGCGATGCCGGCAAAGCTGTTCGAGAACATGCGGCCGACCGTGATAGCCGGGTTGGCGAAACTCGTCGAACTGGTGAACCAGTAGGCGGCGCCGATGTAGGCCCCGACCGCGCCGGCGGCCAGGTGGGCTCGCCCGGAGCGGGCTACGGCGAAGATGACCAGCATCAAGCCGGCCGTGGCCACGATCTCGGACAGGAAGTGCGGGCCGCTGGCCCGGTCCTTGGTGGAGATGCTCACCGCGGCCAGCCCGAACATGGCGTTGGCCAGGATGGCCCCGCTGATGCAGCCGGCCACCTGGGCGGGCAGATAGGCGGCCGCCCGGCGCCATGACAGTCCCCCAAAGGCGGCGTCCACGAACGACACCACCGGGTTGAAGTGCGCCCCCGAGACCGGCCCGAGCATCAAGATGAGGGCGAACAGGCCGGCGGCGGTGGCCGCGGCGTTCTCGAAGAGCTGCAGCCCGGTCTGGTCGGGCGAGAGCTGCTGGGCGGCGATCCCCGAGCCGATCACCACCGCCGCCAACAGGGCCGAGCCCACGTATTCGGCCAGCAGCCGTCGCCACACGGCGATATGAGTCAACGCAACCCTCGGCCTAGCAGCAGGCACGGCCCGAACCGGACCAGGTGACCGTGACCGGTTCGGGCTGGCAGGCCTCGGTCGAACAGCCCAGGTCGGTGTCATCGGAGGCGTCGGCCAGTACGGTATAGACCTCCCAGGGGGCGCCGTCGGGGTCGTCCACCCAGGCCTTGTCCTGCACGGCGTAGCAGCAGGTCGTCGATTCCTGGACCTCGGGGTCCAGACCCTCAACGACCAGTCGGGCGGTGGCAGCCTGCACCTCCTCGGGCGTTTCGACCTCGACGCCCAGATGGTTGAGCGCCCCGGCCGGGCCGTGGCCACGTCCGGCCGGGTTCTCGATCAGCACCAGCTTGAGGGACGGCTCGGTGATGGCGAAGTTGGCGTAACCGGGGCGACGCTTGGCCGGCTCGGCCTTGAACAGCTTGCCGTAGAAGTCCACGGCCGCGTCAAGATCGGCCACATTGAGCGCCAGTTGCACCCGAGACATATGTCTTCCTCCTGATAGGATCAACACTCGTCGATGCGTTGATCATGATCGATGCATCAACATATGTCAATGGGAGAATGATGCCGAGGACCCAAAATCTGATCGAGCTGGCCGAGACGGACTCGTGCTGCCCCTCGGTGCTGGCGGCGCCCCTCGACCACGCCGAGGCCGCCGAACTGGCCCGCGGCTTCAACGCCCTCGGCGATCCGGTCCGACTCCGTCTGCTCTCCATGCTGGCTGCCGCACCCACCGGGGAGATCTGCGTCTGCGACTTCATCCAGCCCATCGGCAAGACCCAAGGGACCATCTCCCACCACCTCAAGATCCTCGGCGACGCCGGCCTGGTCCACGGCGACCGCCGCGGCAAGTGGGTCTGGTACTCCATAGACCGGCAGCGGCTCGCCAGCCTCCGGGCCGCCATCGACGCCTGAACGACATGACCCCGGGCGGATAGAAGTCCTCGATTTTTCAGCCAGGCTTGCCGGTTGGGGCAACGCTGCTGGCGCCCGACGGACCGTTCACCCGGGATTCATCCCTCGGACAGATGTCGGTCATCGCACCGTAAGAATCCGTTCGGACGCGGCTCGTACGCTTCCAGGGCTCAAATCCGGCGAAGCGGAGAACACGGACGTGAAATCAAGAACGAAGCTCGCCACGGCGGCAGCCGCGGCGCTGGCGGCAGGGACGTCGTTGGCGGCGTCTCCGTCCCGCGCCGTCGCCGGCGAACACTCTCAGATCCAGCACGTGCTGCTGATATCGGTCGACGGCATGCACCAGTCCGACCTGCAGTGGTACGCCGCTACTCATCCTGGCTCGGAAATCGCAAAGCTGGCCGGCCACGGCGCCCAATACACCAACGCCATGACCTCCGACCCGTCGGACTCCGACCCGGGCGGCACCGCGCTGATGACCGGAGGTGACCCGAAGACCACCGGCGTCTACTACGACGTCGAATACAACCACGCCACGCTCGAGGCCGGGACGACAAACTGTACCGGCGCGGCGCTGGGCGGCGACGTCATCTACGACTCGCCCGACGACCTGAACGTCAACGCACTCGACGCCGGGCAGGGTATCCCCGGCCTGGCCCACGACCCCGCCAAGATCCTGCAGATGACGGGCGACCCCACCACCCTGCTCAACCCGGCGACGTTCCCGGTCGACCCGAAGACCTGCCAGCCCATCTACCCGCACTCCTACCTGCAGGTCAACACGATCTACAACGTGGCGAAGGCAGCCGGCCTGAGGACGGCGTGGTCGGATAAGCACCCGGTCTACGAGTCGTTCAACGGTCCGGCGGGTAACGGGATCGACGACCTCTTCACCCCCGAGATCGACTCGAACGCCATCGAACCAAACGGCGTGCCCTATCCCAACGGGGGGGCCTGGACCGACGACAACGCGGCCACGAAGCAGTACGACTCCTACAAGGTCCAGGCCATCATCAACGAGATCGGCGGCTACGACCACACCGGCACCGGAGCGAAGGTCGGCACGCCGGGGATCTTCGGCATGAACTTCCAGGCCGTCTCGACCGCGGAGAAACTGAAGAGCTCGCCCGCCACCCTGATCGGCCCGGACACCAGCGGCAAGTACACCGAGGGACCAGCACTGCCAGGTGGCTACGTCACCCAGGACGGCGTTCAGGTGCCAGGCCCGCTGCTGCAGACGGCGCTCGACTTCGTCAACGGGGCGTTGCAGCAGATCGCCGACGCCATCCAGGCCAACGGCCTCGCGGCGTCGACCGCGATCATCCTCACAGCCAAGCACGGCCAGTCGCCGCTCAACAACAACCAGGTTCAGCGCATCGATGACGGCGCCATCGTCGCCAACATCAACGCCGCGTGGGCGCAGAGCCACCCCGGTCAGAGCACCCTGATCGTCGCCGGCACCAACGACGACCTGTGGCAGAGCTACCTCTCGGTGAAGACCCAGCAGGCCGCCGATTTCGTCAAGCAGTACCTGTGGAACCACCCGGCGCCCGCCGTCAACTACGCCGGCGACACCGTGATGGTGGCCCACTCGGGGCTGCGGACGATCTACGCCGGCCGGCAGGTCGCCAAGTTCTTCGGTGTCTCGTACTCTGACCCGCGCCACCCCGACGTGTTCGGGATCGCTCAGGTCGGGACGATCTATACCACCGGCACGAAGATCGCCGAGCACGGAGGCGACAACCCCGGCGATCGGGACGTTCCGCTCGTCGTCTATGCGCCTGGCACCGTCCACGCCCGCCATTCAGCCGCCGCGGTGGAGACGACCCAGGTCGCTCCGACGATTCTGAAGCTCCTCGGACTCTCTCCACACTCGCTTCAGGCCGTCCAGCGACAGGGCACGCACGTCCTGCCCGGCCTGGGCTGACGGGGACCAAGCGGCCTCTAGTGGGCCGCCCGCGAACTCGACGCCGGAAACTCGCGGCCAGCTGTCGTCACGCGACCAGGCATTCTGATGGCGAGTTTTCGGCGTCGAGTTTCTGGCCGGCCCACTGGCCGGCGTCGGCCGGCCCGACAGGCGACGCCGCGACCGCAGCCCCGACGCCACCAGATCTTGCCGGCCCTTACTGTCGCGAATCATGCCCTTCGAGCTTTACTGGCGCGATCAGTGCCCGGTTGAAGCGGGGAGCGCGCCAGTAAAGGTCTGACTACCGCCCACAATCCAACCGGCTCACCCTTCCTCTCGCGACCAGGCAGTCTGATGGCCGAGTTTCCGGCGTCGAGTTTCTGGCCGGCCCACTAGCCCACGCTTCCCTCCTCTCGACTCGGCCCTCACCCACTTATTGCCTTCGCGAGCCCTTGCCGTTCCCGGTCGGAGCGGCGGGGAGGCGGGGAGACGGCGCCGTGGCGCCAGAGCCGAAGCGGCGGGTCCGGGTCGCCTACTCCTCCCCGGAGAACCGTTCCCACGCAGCCTGTTTGCTCGTGCCGAGCGCGTCACCAACTTCGGTCCAGGAGCAACCGGCCTCCCGCGCCCGACGAACTTGGTCCCGTAACACCTTCTCCAGAGCGCGCTCGATGCCGCGGGCCTCTCGGAGGCCATCGAGGGGCCGCTCGTCCCAGTCACCCTCGAGTCGAATCCGGGCGGCCGGCCCCTGACCCACAATCCGCAGGCGTTTCTGCGATCCCATCATCGTGTCCTCCCAATCGTCAAGGTCCCCTGACGATCTTAGAACGCTCCAGTCGCGCCGTTGGGTGACAAAGGTGGCGAGCTCGTCCTGACGCCGCTGTCGAGGGTTTCGCGCCGCGCCGAAGAATCGCGACCGGCGGCCAGTCGGTCTTTCGTGCTCGCGCGTGGCCTGTCATGACCCGGCGGTCACGGGCGTCTCGATGAATGTGTAGAGCGTCCGGATTTGTCCGTCGGCAAAGACCGCGATGTCCATGCCGCTCAGGACCGGAGGAGCTCCGACCGGGCCGCTCTGCCAGCGCAGGCGACCAAGGTCGTGAATCACCTCTGCGGGGCCGAGCACTCTGAACGCGAAGCCAGGTGGGCTCTCATCGAGAATGCGCCCGACCCGGTCGGAGACGGCTGCCTGGCCGATGCTCTCTCCGTCTTCGTCGTAGAGGGCGCAATCCTCGGCGTACAGCTCGGCAATGGCGCGCCGGCGGCGGCCCGGGTCCCGCTCGCCGAAGACCTCGGACACGTTCCGTTCCATGAGCTGTCCGAGCGTGTTGGCCTCCGCGCTCATGACAGCCACGGCGGCGAGTAGACGCCCATGTCGTGCAGGATCGCCGTGAGGTCATCGGCCGCCCATTCCTCCGCGATCTTTCCGTCCTGCATGCGGTAGATGTCGACGGCCGTCCACTGCACGTGCTTGCCGGTGGGCGCGACGCCGAAGAGGGGGCCGCCGTGGGTGGCGTTGATGACGAAACGCATCGCGACGAGGTCGTCTTGAGCCAGCGCGTCCTCTTCGACCGCGTTGAGGTCGGGGAGGCCGCCGATGAAGTTCTGGAGCAGGGCGACAACGTTGTCAGGCCCTTCGATCGTGCCGAGCGTGCCTCCGTGCCACTTGACGGTGGGTGTGAAGTACTCGATGGCGAGGTCAGGCTGGTGGGCGTTGAACACGCGGTCGATGTAGTTGCGCGCCAGCGCCAGGTTCGTCTCGGTCGTCCATTCGGTACTGCTCATTTGTCTCTCCTCTCGTTGCGGTCGCCGCGCCAATGGCGAGGCGGAGGTGTATGAGCCGGCGCGATCACCGGGCTCTCCTTGGTATGAAGACGCGACCCCGCGTGGCATGATCTCCGCAGTGGCAGCCGATCGAATCCTTGGAACTCCTTAGTCCGTTCCCCAAGGGTCATGATCCTCGCAGGAGGCCGATCGAAGTTCAGTCACTGACGGTGGGGCCGGGAGCCCAGCTGCTTGGCCGGGACCGTGAGCGCATGGTGCTCGACCGGCTGCTGGATGCGGCGCGCAGCAGGCACGCGGGAGTCTTGGTGGTGCGGGGAGAGCCGGGCGTCGGAAAGACGGCGCTGCTCGGGTACGCGATCGAGGCTGCCCGAGAGTTTCGGGTCGCCCGCACGGCCGGCGTGGAGGGGGAGATGCAGCTGCCCTACGCGGCACTTCAGCAGCTCTTCTCACCGACCCTCGACCTCATGGACGCACTCCCCGATCCGCAGCGCGATGCGCTTGCGGTGGCGTTCGGACTCAGCACGGGACTGGTCCCCAATCCTTTCCTTGTCGGCCTGGCGGCCCTCAGCCTGTTGTCCGAGGCGGCCGAGGAGGGGCCGCTCCTCTGTATCGTCGACGACGCCCAATGGCTTGATGCCGCGTCAGCAGGAGTGCTTTCGTTCGTCGCCCGCCGCCTGCTGGCGGAAGAGATCGCGCTCGTGTTCGCGGCCCGCGACCATGCTGACGCGCTCACGGCTTTCCCAGAGCTTCACCTCGAGCCTCTGCGTCATCGTGATGCCCGCACGCTGCTGGAATCCGCGTTGCCAGGTCGGCTCGATGAGACCGTGCTCGAACGGATCATCATCGAGACCCGCGGGAATCCTCTCGCACTCCTCGAGCTGCCGCGAGGCCTGACCCCGGCGCAACTCGCAGGTGGGTTTGGTCTCCCGGCGACGCTACCCCTGTCGGCCCGAAATTGAGGAAAGCTTCACGTGGCGCCTGGCGCGGTTGCCACGTGATGCCCGGCGGCTCTTGCTCGTTGCGGCGGCCGACCCAACAGGCGACCTGACGCTCCTATGGCGGGCGGCTCAACGGCTCGGCATCCGCGAGTCGGCAGGGCGGACCGCCGAATCGGCCGGGTTCTTGGCGTTGGGGGCGACGGTGGTATTCCGTCATCCGCTCGTGCGCTCGGCGGTCTACGCGGCATCCCAACCAGACCAGCGGAGTGAGGTTCACCGTGCCCTGGCGGACGCGACCGATCCAGAGATCGACCCGGATCGCCGCTCGTGGCATAGGGCGCAGGCCGCAACCATGCCCGATGAAGAGGTCGCCGCGGAGCTTGAGCGTTCCGCCGCCCGAGCGCAGGCGCGGGGCGGTTTCGCGGCCGCCGCGGCGTTCCTCGAGCGCACCGTCACGTTGACCCCCGACCCCTCACGCCGGGCCCAACGCGCCCTGGCCGCAGCGCAGACGAAGTTCCAGGCAGGAGCCTTCAATGACGCTCTCGCGCTGCTCAGAACGGCAAAAACTGGTGTCCTCAGTCCCCTGGAACGAGCGCGTATCGGCTTGATGGAAGCCGAGATTGCGTTCGCCACAACGCGTGGCAACCGGGGAGCTCCCCTGCTGCTCGAAGCCGCCGATCGGTTAGCTGATCTCGATCCCGCGCTGGCGCGCGAAACGTATCTGGAGGCGCTCGTCGCAGCGGGGTTCGCCGGCCGCCTCGCGGGCGCGAGCGGAAGCGCCAAGAGCGTAGCCCAGGCGGTGGGAGCGGCGCCGCCGGCGCCGCACCCGCGGCGCGGGATCGACCTGCTGCTCGACGGGCTGACGACGCTCTTCAGCGAGGGCTATGAGGCCGCGGTGCCAATCCTGCGCCAGGCCCAGAACGCCTTCGCGACCGACCTGCCGGCAAGCGAACAACTCCGGTGGGGGTGGGCCGCCACGGTGGTGTCCGTGCATCTGTGGGACGACGAGATGTGGGACACGCTCTCGGAACGGCTCGTACAGCTGGCGCGTGAGACAGGAGCGCTCGCTGATCTGCAGCTCGCCCTCAGTCAGCGCATTTCCATGGATCTGTTCGCGGGCCAACTTTCGACCGCGGCCTCGCTCGTCGAGGAACTCGAGGTCACGACCGAAGCCACCGGCAGCACCCTCGCTCCGTACGGCAGGGTAGGACTCCTTGCGCTGCGGGGGCGCGAGGCTGAGGCCGTCTCGGTCATCGATGGCAGCCGCGTCGAGGTGACGCGGCGAGGCGAAGGAATCGGGATCTCGGTACTCGACTGGGCCGAGGCGGTGCTGTACAACGGGCTCGGGCGATACGGAGAAGCCCGCTCCGCAGCTTTGCGGATGGCCGATCATCCGCAGGACCTGGCTCCCTCCAACTGGCATTTGGCCGAGTTGATCGAGGCTGCTGTCAGAGCCGGGACACCCGAGTTGGCCGCTGACGCTCACCGTCGTCTGGAGGCTATGACCAGGGCTAGCGGCACAGACTGGGGACTAGGGATCGCGGCACGTTCGGGGGCGCTTTTAGTCGAAGGTCGGCGCGCCGAGGACCTCTACACGGAGGCAATCGATCGACTGGGTCGATGTCGAATCGTGGTCGATCTCGCCCGCGCTCATCTCCTGTACGGCGAGTGGCTTCGACGGGCGCGGCGACGCATCGACGCGCGCACAGAGCTACGGACGGCTCACGACCTCTTCTCCGCGTTCGGGATGGAGGCGTTCGCAGCGCGCGCCCGCGTCGAGCTCGAGGCGACCGGGGAACGGGCCCGTAAGCGGACGGTGGACACGCTCGGCCAGCTCACGCCGCAGGAATCCCGGATCTCCCGGCTCGCTGCGCAGCGACATACCAATCGGGAGATCGCGGCTCAGCTGTACATCAGCCAGAGCACGGTCGAGTACCACCTGCGCAAGGTGTTCCGCAAACTCGGCGTGAACTCGCGAAAGGAGCTTGCGAATCGCCTGCCCAGGCCCAGAGAGCCCGCTTCGCGTTAGGGAGCTACAACTGGCGTTGCGCGAGCTGTGTTCGTGACTTGACGTCCAGCTTGCGGAATGCCTTGTGCAGGTGATAGTCAACGGTACTGGCGGTGATGAACAGTTGAGCAGCGATCTCTTTGTTGGTCTTGCCCTGGGCAGCGAGGCGTGCGACCTGTGACTCCTGTGGGGTGAGTTGATTCAACGTCTCGAGCGTTCGTTTACGAGCTCGGTCGCCTCCGGCTAGGAGTTCGACGCGTGCCCGCTCTGCAAACGCCTCCATTCCAAAGGCGGTGAACATTTCGTGGGCGATCCGTAGCTCGTCGCGGGCGTCGAGGCGTCTACGTTGACGGCGGAGCCACTCGCCGTACAGCAGGTGCGTACGGGCCAGGTCCACAGCGACGTGCGTACGGCCGAGTCGCTCGATGGCTTCGTCGTACAATGCACCGGGCTCCGCATCCTCCGCCACCAGTGCGTGTGAGCGAGCGGCGATTCCGAGCGCCCAATCCGTGCCGCTCGCCGTACACCTTTCGCTTAGACATCGATTGGTCTCAACGGCAAGCTCGAAGGCCCCAACTCTCGCTGCGGCCTCGATCAGTTCAGGCATCGCCCAGTTCGAGGTGACGAGCTCGGTATGACCGACGACCCGACGCGCTGCTTCCAGGGCGTCCGCGTAGCGTCCGAGCCCGTTGTGGAGAACGGACTCCGCCCAATCAATGAACGACAGGCCCGCTCCCTCCCCGCGCCGCATCACCTCGGCACGAGCTTCATCGAAATACTCTCTCGCTTCGGCCTCGCGGCCGCGCATTGCCACCAGGCCCACCTGGTGGTAAGGGGCGACCGGGCTTCCGGTCAGCTCGGTCGTCTCGCGGATGGCCTCTTGGTGAGATGCGGCCAAGGCCAGTTCGCCCGCGAACACGTGCATCTGACCGCGGTGACCAAGGGCTGTCACTAGATCGCCGAGCGCTCCGGTCTCGCGGATCAGCTGAAGATGGCGGTCTGACCAGCGTTGCCAACCTTCGTCGTCCCACAGGTGGAGGGTTGCGACGGTCGCCGCCCACATCCATCGCAGCTGCTCGGTCTGCGACGTCACACCCTCTATTGCTTGCAGGGCCCGGCGCAGTATCGGTACGGCGGCGACGTAGCTGTCACGGTAAAGGTCGACGAAACCGTCCAGCAGCAAGTCCGGGCCGCGTTGATCCTTCGCTGGCGGCGCGGTGCTGGCAGCTTCCGCCACCTGGCGCGGAGTTGTGCCCGGCCCGGCCAGAGGCCCGGCATAGATGGCCGCTGTCAGTGCCTCCAGGTACGTCTCGCGGGCCAGCTCGGGGTCCACCTGGCGGAGCCGCCCGGCGGCCTCAAGCAGCAACGCCGCGGCGGTGCCGCTCCGCGTCGCCAGGAACGAGATCTGACCTCGCAGTAACGCAGCCCTGGCCTGCTCGAGCTCGCTGAGAACCCCTGCCTCGGCTGTTGCGACCAACCGTAAGGAGTCATCCAGCGCACCCGCCTGTAACTTGGCCTGGGCCGCGCCCAGGGCGCGCCTGGACCTTCGCCGCGGCCCGGGCGTCAACGCGGTGGCCCGCTCCAGGAAAGCCGCGGCGGCCGCAAAACCACCCCGCGCTTGCGCTCGGGCGGCAGACTCCTCCAGCCCCGCGGCTACGTCCTCATCGGGCTTCGGGGCCGCCTGGGCCCGGTGCCAGGCGCGACGATCCGGATCGAGTAGCGGATCGGTAGCCTCCCCTAGGGCGCGGTGGATCTGGCGCCGCTCGTTCGGGTCGGCTGCCCGGTAGACCGCGGAGCGGACCAAGGGATGACGGACCACCACCCGGGGACCGAGAACCAACAGGTTTTCCGATTCGAGAATGAGGGCGGCCGACTCTGGGATCCCGAGTCGTTCCGCCGCCCGCCACACGAGCGCCGGATCGCCGACCGCATCGGTTGCCGCGAGCAGCAAGAAACGCCGGGCATCGTTGGGAAGGGTCGCCAGTCGCCGGGTGAAACTTTCCTCAATACTGCTGGATAAGGGCACCGAGTCCAGGAGGCCGAACCCGCCCGCCAGCTCGGCAGGGGTCAGCCCCCTGGGCAACTCCAGCAGGGCGAGCGGATTGCCCCGCGTCTCGATCACGATCCTCTCGAGCACGGCCTCATCGAGGCGAGCGGGCAAGACCGATTCCAATAGCGCCCGAGCATCTCGATGGGGAAGCGGCGAGATTCGAAGCTCTGGCAGGCCCCTGAGCGCGGGGTCGACGTGGCGGGTGGCGAACAGGAGCGCGATCGGCTCCGCCAGCAGGCGGCGGGCCACGAACGGGAGTGCCCGCGCCGAGCCGTGATCAAGCCAATGGGCGTCGTCGACGATCGCCAGGAGCGGTCGCTCATCGGCCGCTTCGGACAGAAGGCCCAGGACTGCCAATCCGACCAGGAACGGATTCGGCGGCGGGCCGGTACGGAGCCCAAACGCCACGGCGAGCGCCTCGTGCTGGGGCTCGGGCAGCCGGTCCATGAGGTCGAGGAACGGGGAGCATACCTGCTGAACGGCCGCGTACGGGAGTTCCATCTCTGCTTCGACCCCGGACGCTCGAGCAATCTGGAATTCCCGCCAGGTCTCGACCGCGTAGTCGAGAAGCGCGGTTTTCCCGAGGCCTGCATCGCCATGTAAGACCATTACGCCGCGTCGGCGGGCTCGCAAGCGGTCGAGAACATCGCGCTCGCGTTCGCGCCCGAACAACTGCTTTCCCGACGAAAGGACCGGTAACGACTTTTGGCTCATCTCGCCGTACATCATCGCGGAGTATCGGGCTCATGCGCCGACCAGGGGCCGAGCTGCCTGCGTCCGCCTGGGCGGCCCGTCGATTCGGGCGCCACTCGGACTATGAGTTTCCTGGATGCGACCCGACGCCGCTCGCTCTCATGATGGCCGCATCCCCGAAGGGAAGGGCAAGCCGGGGCGGCATTCGTTAGCCAGCGAAGCGGCTGGCCTGTCGATGAATAGGGAGGACCAGAAATGAACATCGCTCTCACGGGCAGCAATGGGTTCATCGGATCGCACATCCTGACTGAGCTTCTGTCACACGGTCACGAGGTCACCGCCGCCGTGCGGGACGACAAAGAGGCGGAGATCGTCGCCGCCCGCGGGGCCACACCTGTGGCGGTCGATCTGTATGACCGGCCCGCACTGGTGAAGCTGCTGAGCGACACCGACGGTGCTGTGCACACTGCCAGCCCCGGCGACGCCACCAGCGCCGACCTCGACGCCGCCGTTGTCGACGCCGCCATCGAGGCGTTCGGCACCAGCGGCAAGCCCTTTGTCCAGATCAGCGGCCTGTGGATCTACGGCGACAACACCAACATCACCGAGGAATCCCCGCTGAAGGCGCCGGCCCTGGTGGCCTGGAAGGAACCCATCCACCAGCGGTTGCTCGCCCAGACCGGTATGCGAGGGATCGTCGTGGTGTCCAGTGTCGCCTACGGGGACGGCGGCGGCGCCATCCCCGGCGCCCTACTCGGCTCACCCAGCGACGCCGCCGGCAACCTCATCATGGTGGGCGACGGCCAGCAGCACTGGTCGACTGTCCATGTTGCCGATTTGGCCGCCTTCTTCCGGCGAGTGCTGGAGGACGGCTCGGCCCGTGGAACCTACGTGATCGGCAACGGACTGAACCCGACCGTCGCCGAGCTCACCCAGGCGGCCGCCGTGGCCGCCGGCGCTCCCGGCGCCGCCCCGGGATCCGAGGCCGAGGCCCGCTCCCGCTTCGGTGACTACTTCGCCGAGGTGTTGCTCCTCGACCAAGCCACACGCGCCGCCAGGGCTCGCGCCGAGCTGGGCTGGGAGCCGACCCACGCCGGACTCGTCGAAGAGTTCCGGACTGGTACCTACCGGACCTAGCCGCAACTCCTGGACGGTCCAGACGGAGCTGACACGACCCCGTTCCAGGTTTGAGGCCCGAACCCACCAAGGAGGAAGGGAGGATTCTCGTGTCCGATGTTGAATCGACCATCGGCGTCCGGGACCGGCGCTGGTTGATCCTGGGCGTCGTTGGCCTGGCCCAACTGATGGTGGTTCTCGACCTCACTGTGATGAACGTGGCGCTCCCGTCGGCGCAGAGAGCGCTCCACTTCGGCACTGCCGACCGCCAATGGGTGGTGACCGCCTATGGCCTGGCGTTCGGCAGCCTTCTCTTGCTCGGCGGCAGGCTCGCCGACCTGCTGGGCCGGAAGGTGACGTTCTTGATCGGCCTGGTCGGCTTCGCCGGGGTTTCCGCCATTGGCGGAGCTTCGGTGAACTTCGCCATGCTGATAACCGCCCGGGCCTGCCAGGGCGCGTTCGCGGCTCTGCTGGTGCCGTCAGCTCTGTCGGTTCTGACCACCACGTTCACCCAGCCAGCCGATCGCGGCAAGGCGTTCGGCATCTTCGGGGCCATCGTCGGGGCTGGAGGCGCAGTGGGTTTGCTGCTCGGCGGAGTTCTAACCGAGTATCTGTCGTGGCGGTGGACCATGTACGTCAATCTGATCTTCGCCGGGGTGGCGTTCGTCGGAGGGATGCTGCTGCTGGAGCGCCAGGCGTCGGCAGGCCGGCCCAGACTGGATATACCGGGCGTGGTCTTGGTGTCGGCTGCGGTGTTCTGCTTGGTCTATGGGTTCTCCAACGCGGCCACGCACAGCTGGCACACGTCGTCCACCTACGGATTCGTGGCCGCCGGTGCGGTGCTTGGAGTCGCGTTCGCCTGGTGGCAGAGCCAGTCATCGCACCCTCTGCTCCCACCCCGCGTGGTCCTCGACCGGAACCGGGGTGGCGCCTACCTCTCGATGCTCATCGCGGCGGCCGGACTGTTCCCGACCTTCCTGTTCCTGACCTACTACCTGCAGCAGACACTGGTGTACTCGCCACTCGCTACCGGAGTTGCGTTCCTGCCCCTGAGCGGCTGTCTCATTGTCGCCGGCAACCTATCCACGATCGTGCTGATGCCCAGATTCGGGCCCAAGCCGCTCGTCACCTTCGGGATGTTGGCGGCGTCGGGCGGGGCGGTCTGGCTGGCCCAACTGGGAGCCCACACCGGCTACCCCGCGGGCGTGCTCGGGCCGCTCATCCTCGCCGGAGTCGGCCTGGGCATGGTAATACCGCCCGTGATCAACACCGGTACCTTCGGTGTCGCCCCCCAGGACGCCGGCGTCGCATCCGCGACTGTCACCGTCGGCCAACAGCTCGGCGCGTCCGTCGGAACTTCGCTGCTGAACACCATCTTCGCCAGCGCCGTCGCGACGTACATCACCGCGCACCTCCCCACTTCGCGGATCATCGGCCGCCAAGCCCTCACTGGACTTGCGCTGGCTCACGGCTACGACACCGCATTCTGGTGGATCGCGGGAATCTTCGCAGGCGGCGCGGTCGTTGGCGGCGTCTTCCTCCGGCCCGGTCCCCTCAATCAGAAGAGCGCGCCTCCCGCCCCCGATACCACCATCTCGCTCGCCTCCGGACGGTAGGCGCGAAGCAGGTCAACGGGGCGAGTCGGCAGCGGCGTCGTCGGTGCTGGTCTCGCTACCAGTCGTGGCTCGCCGTTGAGCGGCGGCTTCCTGCTCCCGGTAGATCATCTCGGCTGCCGCGGCTGCGAGGTTCTCGGGCCGGGGCCCCTCCCAGTCGAGGAACCAGTGTCGGTTGAGGCTCGCCAACCAAACCTGGTCCATGGGCGTCAGTCCGAACCTGGAGATCGTCCGCTGGCGGCCGACCTGGTCCGAATAGAGCAATTGCACCGTCACCGGCTGGCGCCTCTCTATGGCGTCAACGATGGCTGCCCGCACTGGATCGTCCGGGTTGCGCAGAGCCCCTTGCCACATGCCGATGTCACCGGCTGGGACGTAGAGGTCGCGTGACTGCAGGCGGAAGTCCTCCAATGGAGCGGGATGGGGAAGATTGTCCAGGCTGTCAGGGCCGGCTGAGACCGTCCAGCCCTGACAGACGGCGATTCCGCTGCCGACGTTTCTCAGGCTAATGGCCAGGTACACGACGCCGTCGACGTGCTCGACCGCGGCACGGCCGCCTTCGGCGCTGACCCAGTGGCCTCCGAGGAACATGATCTTCTGCCTTGGGTCTTCCAGCCGGGAGGGGGCCAGGAGAGGTCGCCGTTGCTCTTGCAGGGCCACCTCTGCGATGCGCGCCGAACGGTTGGCAGATCGCACCGCTGCGAAGGTGGCGATAGCCAAGACCAGGGTGCCGACGCCGGTGGCCAACGAGGAGATAGTCGTCCAGTCAACAGCCATGAGATCCATCAGCTCCAAGTCTGCCAGCAACTGACGCGGGTTGATCGGTGCCGGGCCAGTGGGCTGCCTGCGAACTCGACGCCGGAAACTCGCGCCCCAGCTGTCGTCGTGCGACCAGGCATTCTGATGGCCGAGTTTCCGGCGTCGAGTTTCTGGCCGGCCCACTAGGCGCGTGCCTCGTCGGGTGTTCGCGAAACGCAAGCCGGTCACCCTCGCGGCGGTTGGGCGTTCTTGATCCAGATGCCTTCCTCAGGGCCGCCGACGACCTACCACGGATCGATTCACGTGGTTGTGTCCGGTCACAGAGATTTCGGTTGAAATGTGGAGTGACGTTCTGTGTCAGCTCCACCAGAGCGGTGCACAGGCGACGGCCGACTCGACCAGGTCCGCTTTGGTCAGCGAGTCGTCTCTCAGCCAGGCTTTGATAGCTCCGGCGAAGCCGTGGGCCACGAACTGGGCGATGACCTCATGGTTGGTCTGGGGAAGGTCGGGATGGGTGCAGCGAGCGATAAAGGCAAGGCTGTAGTCGGTGAAGTGGCGCACGAGCGCCTCGTAGACCCCGTTGTCGGCTGGGTCATGCACGGCCTGCTGGTAGATGGCCAGGAATCGCTCGATGTGGTCGGCGACGTCGCCGGTCGCCAGGCGCAACATCTGGGCGGCCGAATAACGGCACTCGGCCCGACGGGCCTCTTCGAGGCGGTGGGCGCGCTCCAGGTCGGCGAGAAGCACCTGGATGAGTAGGTCGAGCGGGCTGAGGTAGCGGTTGTAGAACGTGGCGCGGGTCACCCCGGCTCGGTCGGCCAGTTCGGCCACGGTGATCTGTGAGACGGGGCGTTCGGAGGCGAGCTCCACGATGGCCTGCTCGCAGGCTTGGGCCGTCCGCAAAATGCGTGGATCGGTGCGCCCCCTCATAGGGCTCTGCTCCACATCGCGGTAACGGTCGCGGCGCTATCCCCTACGGCTCGCGCACCGTCGGCCGCTGGCTTTGCACCCCCTTGCATTGCGGCCCGATCCGTGTTTCTATACACATGTCAATCTTATACACATGTCAAGTAGTCGGGAGGGACTCGGCGTGACGTCTCAGGTCATACTCTCACCCCAGCAAGCCGCCGACCGCCTCGCCATCCGCGAGTTGTTCGACGCCTACGCCCATTGCGCGGATCGCCGTGACGCCGAAGGACAGAAGGCCCTCTTTACGGTTGACACCCGCTTCGCGGTCTATATGGACGGCGAGGGCAGCGAGGCCAGCTACGTACTTGAAGGTCGGGAAGCGCTGTCGCCGGTCTTCGACGACTTGAACCGCTACCAGGCCACCATGCATTTCAACGGGCAATGCACGGTCACTCTCGACGGCGACCGGGCCAACGGGGAGAGCTACACCATTGCCCACCACCTCTTCACCGATGACGGCAACCGGAAGATCATGGTGGCCTGGCTGCGCTACCTCGACCGCTTCGTCAAGCTGGACGGGGTGTGGTATTTCGAGGAGCGCAACCTTATCCTGGACTGGAGCGAGACCCGCCCCTCCGCTCCGTAGCAGACTGCGTCACGCTCGAGTGAGCTCGCCACACGGGGTCCATCATCTAACCCGCTTTCCGCCGCGGTGACGTCCGGCCGCCTGTCAGGACCACGACGTTCCCGGTCGGCCAACTCTGACCTGCGAAGGACCCGACTACTGGCTATCGTCGCCCTGGCGGCGTTTGTCGGTGGCGTCGTCTCTGATGCCGTCAGCGGGAGCTTCTGGGGGCGGCACACCATGCTCGCCGGTCTGGTCGCCAGCGTGATCGTGGTGATGCTCTCCGTCGCGGTCATCAACGAGGTACTTGAACGGAGCCGACGTCGACGGTGGAGCACCCTCGCCCAGTACGTGATGTTCGAGCTGGTTCGTAACGCCCGCATGATCTGGCTCGGCCTGCTCGAGCTTGCCGGGTCGCCTGCAATCGAGCCGAACCACCCCCAGTTCCTTGGCATCGGGGCCGAGATGGTCCGAGACACGGCCCGGTTGACCGCGGCAGTCCGTGACATCGTCGGCGACCACGACCGGCTCAACCACCTGCGCACTGAGATCGCCTTTCTCGCCGAACAGGCTGACCTGCTGCTGGGCCGATGGGCTGCGGTGATGCTCAACGCCGAGACCTATGCCGAGGTCATCGACCGTCACGTCGAGTTGGCGGGAGACCTGGCCTGGATCGGCAACGTTCTGGACACGACAAACCCGCCAACCGACGTGCGCCGCCAGCAGAGGGCTCGTAGTAGCCCGGCGGTGCAGATCGAGGCCGACCTGGGTATCGAATGGCTCACCGACCGACTCGTCGTCATCATCCAACTCGCCGAAGCCCTCGACCGCGGCACGCTTGAGCTGGCCCTGCGGATCGTACCGGTCGAATGGTGGCAAGCACGGCTCGGCACGAGCGGTTAGGCCGTGGGAAAGGGGGCCTTCGGCAGGCCGGCCGGGAAGCGCCGATCGGGCGGCCGGCCGGCGGCGGGCCTGGCCACCGTCGAGTTCTCGGCCCCCACCGGATCAGGCCGCGGCGACCCCGATACCGGAGGCCAAGGCCGCGGCGGCGATCGATCTACCGACGATCTACTTGGGGTTCCTTTCTGAGAATCGAGCCGTGGTGGTGACAGCTCGCCGCGTCCGCAGCTGCCACCGGTCGGCTCCGTGTCGGCGTCGGGTCCGCCTCCCGGCCCGAGATCCGGGCCTGCGTCTCAACGGACAACTGGCGCGTGGTCGTTGGGAGCTGCGACGCGACCTGTACGGCCGGATCGGTCTGGCGGCCCTCTTTCGTGAAGTCCAGGGCCACCCAGGCCGCCAGCGTGACGGCCGCGGCGATCTCCAGCACGATCGACTCGACCGAAAATGGGGCTGATAGCGACTCCTTGAACCCGAACAGGCCCACGTTGACGCTGACGATCAGACCGGCCAGTACGCTCATGACCAGCCCGATCCCCGAAAGACCGATCAGACGACTGGGCCGGGCCAGCAAGCCGGCGCCGACGATCAAGGCGCTCACCGCCGAGGCCAGGAACAGTGGGCCGATGGCGGGGATGTGCCGGTAGCCGGTCTGCCACAGGTGCAGGTGAATCCACCCGACGGCGCTCAACAAACCGACCGCGACGAGCCGGAGCACCAGGGTCAGAATCTCCACCCAGTCGCCGCGCCAACGGACCTTTCGGTGGCGCGGTGATGCCACCCGCCAGAGCCTGGAAACAGCAAAGACTTGCGTCACTGGTAAATCTCCTCATCGGTTTACTCGTTCGCCAAGGAATACGACGACGGGTTACCCGTCGGGGCTAGGCGGACAGACGCGTTTCCTTGACGACTCATGAGGGCGGGACTCGTAACCTGACCGGCTATATCTCATCGACGAGAAAGTCCCAACGAGGAATCCGTCTCGACAGTGATCGGTCCGTTGATGTCCAACGGTACGGCGCTTCTGGGTCCCTCTCGACGAACCGAGAAAGGAAAGACATGCGTCTGACGGAACGGGCGGCGTTACGCGAGGACGCAGCCACGCTTATGGGAGAGCTGGGTGATACGGTCAGTGAGGTCGCCACGTCCCTCGGCTCGTTGGGAGTTCAGGTCCAGCCGTCGAGCGCCGGCGACTCCCCGGCGGCCCGGTATCTTCACGCGGTGGTAGGGGCTGATGACCGGGTGGCGCGGGTCACGGTCACGAAACGGTGGCTGGTACTCAAGACCCACCGATGGTGGTGGTCGACGATCCGGTTGCGTCTGCCCCACCCGGTGAGGGAGTTCACCATCTCGGTCGATGCCGGCCGACCGAACAGACCGCGGAAGTCGCAGTCGGGGACCCCTAAGGACAATGGCCATCGACCATCTGGCCTCTTCAGCGGGAATGACACGCCCACGTGGCCCCACCTCGGCCCATTTTAGGGCCCAGCGCAACAAAGCGCGGTTGACCATCTGGCGCGGGCGCCTACGACGTCATACCAAGGAGTTCGCCGCGCCGTCACCCGCCGGTCAGGAGAAGGTGGCGGACGCCAGGGTGGCGCCGGTGGCGGTCACGAGCTGGGCGCCCCCGAGCTGGCCGACGTCGACTCCTATGGTTTTGGCTAGCTGGCCGGCACCGTCATGGAGGAAGAAGGCGCCGGTCATCACGGTCGAGCCGTTGGTGGCGTGGAGCCGGCAGGTGACCGGACCGTCATAGCTCGAACCTTTGACGACCATGTACACCCACGAAGGGTTCCCGTCGTAGACGACGATCTGGCCCAGGTTCTGGCTGGCAGCGTCTTCGAAGGTGCCGGTGCGCAACTCCTGCCCTTGTGGCAGCGGCAGTGGCAGTGCGGCCCGGGTCGAGGCCGGATGATCGATGCTCTCGGTGGCGGCCACGGTGGCTCCCACCAGGGCCAGCCCGGCGGCCACCGCCACCAGGGCGACGCGGCCCCGAGGCCTGGGGCGCACCATGGGGACGATCGGAGCGGTCCCGGCCTGGTCCGCCAGCTCCTGGTGGAGGCGGGTGACGAACTGTGGGTCGGGGGCGGCCTCGTCGGGGCGGGCTGCCGCCAGCTCGATGGCGGTGCGCAGGACGGCGGCGTCGTCGGGGGTGGCCCGAAAGCCACGGGGGCGGCGCCCGGCGGCCAGGGCGTCAAGGAAGGCGGACATCTTTCGTCGACTCACTGGTCCAGCTCCAGTCCGATCTTGGTGGCCATGTGCAGGGCTCGGTGTTGGAGGACCTTGGCGTTGCTGACACTGATATCCATGGTGTGGGCCGCCTCCTTGATCGAGGACGCCTCCAGGAAGCGGAGTTCGAGGATCCGGCGGTAGCGATCCGGCAGGGCGGCCAGGATGCGGGCCACCCGGTTTGGGGCCTCACTGGTCCGGTCGGCGCCCGCCGGGCCGGCCAAGAACAGCAGGTCCGAGTCCGGGTCGATGGACGTCACCGGGGTACCCAGCCGGCGCCGCCAATGCGAAGCCAGGACCGTCCGGGCCGTAACCAGCAGGTAGGAGCGCACTTCCCCCTTCGACGACGCCAGGCGTAACGGGCCCAGGGCGGTCCTGAACACCTCTGAGGTGAGGTCCTCGGCGTCGGGGCGGTTGCCCACCCGGGCGTACATCAACCGGTAGAGCCGGTCCACGTTGTCGCGGTACACCGCCTCCCAGTCGGAGTACACATCGGTGTCTACCACGTGCAGGTGGACGACTCGGCCGTCGCCTGCTTCGGGCCGTTCACCGGCCCTTCTTGCCGAGGGTATAGACGCGGACAACATAGCTTGCGTAGAGATAGGCGCACGGGTTACATCAGCTGGTCATCAGGGGAGCCTGCTCACCCCGCCGCCGGAAGGCGGGAGCCGAAGAAATGGTCTCTGACCTGCATCGCAGCCTTGATCGGTCCTAACCGTCGACGGGACAAAACTGATCGAGATCTGCCTTCGAGATCGTCGCTTCGTCAGCCTACGCCGGACACGCCACCGGCTTCGATGGCCTCCACCCTTCGCTGCCGAACCGCGGCTGCCCGGGCTGGATCGCTCGGTGAGATCGTCCTGTCGGCGGCGCTCGGCCGACCCCTTCGGTCGCGAAGCGGTCTGGCCATGTCCCCTTGGTAACCAGAAGGCCCTGGCTCGGCCCGATGATCCCTCACCCTGCTATCGGTGGATCGGGGAGGATCTCATAAAGGGGGTTGAGCATCGAGAGTCCGCCGGAGCGGGAGGCGACCACGGCCTCAACAGATACGTCGGTTCCGGGCCGAATTCCAGCTATTTGGCGCCTTCCGAGAAAGACGGCGATGAGGATGTCGCCAGCGGTATCGATGATGGTCAACTCCAGAGTGGGGATTCTGGACCATAGCTGGACCTGGATCGACCCGACCCGTCCGGCCACCTTCGCCTGCTGGCGGGGGGCGATCCGGGCGATTGGCACGGCCCCTTCCGGGGCGTCGAGGTCCGCGGTGCGCATTTCGACCCTGCGGTGATGTCGCAGGTGGGGGGCGGGGCGGTCCGGAGCGCCCCGAACGCGGAAGGGGACGATGGTGGCATCGCAGTCGTGAAGGTCCCCGGCCGCGGGATCCGCCTTCGCGGATATCGCCACCGACATTCTGGCCGGCTGTCTCATTTCTTTTCCTTCTTGTGTCATAACCCTTTCCTCCATGTGTCGGTATACCGACGGCTCTTGTACCCGCTTTGGTGTCCACACGCTGATAGCAAACGGGTTACAGAGACCGGCCGGGCGCGGTTGCACGTCGGCTGTGACCGGCGGCCATGAGTCTCGAGGCAAGTAGTAGTGACCGGCGCAACTCGCCTGAGGCGCTGGAGAGGGGTGGGTCCCCGGCTGCCCTCCTTTCCTCTGGCGGCGAAGAACGGAAACGATCCGGCGGGGTGTAACGCCGCGGGCTATTTCATCGCAACCAGCTTCTCACCGGAGGTAATGATGCGACGATCAAAGCAGATGCTCTTAGCGCTCGGTCTCGGCGTAGTAGTGGCGGGAGGCACCGTGGGTTTGGTCGAAGCCACCGGTTCGTCCTCGACCGCCGCACCGGCCACGGCCGCGAAGCCAGCAGCCTTTCCGGTCGGATCGGCGACGGTCAACGTCACGACCACCAAGGTTGGCGGCCAGTCCGAACAGATCCTGGTCAACGCCCGGGGCCTCCCCCTCTACACCTACGGTCCCGACACGTCCACCCAGTCCCACGTAAGCGGCGGTCTGGCCGCGCTATGGCCCCCGCTGGTTTCGGCCTCGCCCAGCGAAACCGGAGCTACCGGCACATTGAGCGTGCTTCCCGATGCCAACGGGCAACAGGTGCGCTACAACGGACACTTCCTTTACACCTTTATCGATGACACCCCCGGCCAGGTCACCGGCCAAGGCGTACAAGGGTTCTTCGTGGCCACCCCGAGTCTCGGTGCAGGGTCCCCCAACGCTGCGCCGGCCGCGCCGGTTGCGCCAGCCAACACCAACGCCAATAGCTACGGCTACTGATGCCGATCCAGCCCTCGAAGGCGAGTGGGGGCCGGGCTCACCTCTGAGCCCGGCCCCCCGGGGAAGATAGGAGCCCTGATGCTGGACACCCTGCCATCGTCGCCCGGGATCATCACAAGGCGCAGCCGCGTCTCCGTCGCGCCGAGGGTCGACCGACAGTGACAAGACTGACCGGGTGCGGACGTAGGACTGACCGAAGGAGGCTTCCGAAATGACCGGTACCTACACCCAGGCTCCCAAGGCAGCGGGCATGCACGGCTGGGCCCCCGAGGTGATCGGGGCGGTCGGAAAGCCGGGCTCGGACCCTGACGGCTACCTGCGGGTCTTCTACGCCCAGACCTCCAACAGCCGCGACGCCGGGCGCAGGTCGCTGGAGCGAATGTTCGCCAGGCAGGCTGACCGCGACACACCGACGACCTGGCAGACCCGGCAGGCCCAATACGACGCCGTGTGCGCATGGGGTATCCCCGACCACTCCTCCCTGCAACGAGTTCAGGCGATCCGCGTCGCGGTCCTGGTCGCCAACGGCGACAGCGACCCCATGGTCCTACCCCGCTACTCCTACCTGCTGGCCGGGCTCATCCCAAACGCCAGCGTCAAGATTTACCCCGACGCAGCCCACGGGTTCCTGTTCCAGCACCACTCGGAGTTCGCCGCCGATGTCCTCGGCTTTCTCAGCCACTGAAGAGCCGACTGCCGAGTTCGCAGGCAGCCCACTAGTCCACCATCAGCGCGCCGATACCCGCCGGTCACCCAGTCGGCGACGAGGCGGCCGTATTCCTCGGCTGCTTGCTCCCATGCGAAGTGGCCGGCGTCGAGAGGATGGATCTCGCTATTGGGGAGGAGTTCGTGGAGATACTCGTTGTTGGACCACGGCACGAGGTCATCGTGGCGGCCCGCCACGATCTGGGTCGGCGTCGTGATCGACGGCAGTAGGTCACGAAGCACCGGGTTCTGCTCGGGGTAGCTTCGTACGAATCGCGCTGACTCGGCGAAGCGCCCGAGGTCGTAGGCGCTCACATAATCCTCGTGAACCTCCGGCTCGCTGGAGCTTGCGGCCCCGGGCTCGACCGCGTGGCCGATATTCGTTCTGGCGTCGAGGGCGCGCACGGCGTCCAGACTCGGCGCTTCGATGATATCTTTGAGGGCGCCGCCCGCTTCGATCGGAATGCGAACGGCGCCGCCGCCGATGGTCAGGCTGGTCACGCGTTCGGGAGCCTGGGCGGCAAGGAACAGCGCCGCGGCCGTGCCGACGTCTGGGCCGACGACGTGCGGAGCTCCGAGGCCCCATTCATCCACCAAGCCGGCCAGGAACGCTCCCGAGCTGTCCGGGGCAATCAGCTCCGGCCGGCCATCGGAGTGCCCGAATCCCGGCATGTCGACGGCAACCACGCGGCCGACCCTCGTGATGCGATCCCAGATCCGGCGGAACGCCCAAAGGCTCTCGGGCCATGGCGCCAAAAGCAGCACGGTGACGTCCGAGTCAGCCTTCGTATCTGCGAACCTCACTCGCACCCCGTCACAGACTCGGAAGTATGTACTGATCGTCGAAACCGGATCGGAATCCATCAGACTGTTCTCCTTCCGCCGCTCCTCATGTCCGTCTTGCCCAAGCAGCACGGGCGGGTAGACCCTACTGGAGCGATCGCTCCACATTTCTAGAGCATTCGGTCCAGTAGAGTCAAGGAGGTGGCGCGCCATCGGGATTCCCGCGCCGAGCTCGTGCAGACGATGGCCGGCCTGCTGCACCAACAGGGCTACGCCGCCACAGGTCGGGCTCAGCTGTTAGCGGAGAGCGGCGTGTCCAACGGCTCGCTGTATCACCACTTCCCCGGCGGCATGGAGGAGTTGGCCGAGGCGGCCCTCGAGGCATCCGGTGCCGTCGTCGCCGACGCCCTCCGCGGAGCGTTGGACGCCGCACCCCAGGCCAGCGAGGGCGTGGTCCGATTCCTCGACATCGCTGGGGAAGCGCCGACCGCAGAAGAATGCGCCGGTTGCCCGATCGCGCCGACGGCACTCGAATCACCCGTCATCAGCCCCCGTCTACGCGCCGTCGCGGCGCGGTGCTTCGACGAATGGGAAGCCCTGATCGCCGGCCGGCTACGCGCTGACGGATGGCCCGACGCGTCCGCCGCGGAGGCGGCATCGGCGGTGCTCGCCCTCATTGAGGGCGCCCTGCTGCTCGCTCGCGTGAGCGGGCAACGGCGTCACCTCGTTCACGCCAAGCACGCCGCGCTCGCCCTGCTCGCTCCGCCGCCCGAAAACGCGGAAACTCGAGTCTGAGCGTTCTGACCCACTTAGAGCTGCGATGCGCCGCGGCATCTCCGTGGGGCGCTTCAAGGCTGGGCAGCGAGGGCTACTGGGCCTGACGTTGACCGGTTCATCGGCGCCTGGCCAAGGGAGCCCACCGTCGCCGCACGCAGCGCAGATCGGTTGACGGTCTGGCGCTCGTCGTCCGCCTTCGGCTCAGCGCGTGGTGGTCTGGCGGCCCCGGGGCCGCGTTTTTGGAGCGCCGGTGGCGTTGACCGTTGCCCCGTCATCGCAAGAGCGCAGCCCCAGTTGGTAGCAATCGGGGCGGCCCGCTACGGTGATCGGATGATTCGGAGGTGGGGTGCCGCGTTTGACGCGCCACCACCGTCGGGTTGCAGCGACCCGCCGGTTCGCCGCAGAAGGCGCCTTTACTCCGCTCGGCGCGGCGATCCTCGCAGGAACTGAGGGAGAGAACACTCCTTGTTCGAGTTGCAGCTCGCCATCGAGCTCGCGATCGTTGGCCTGGGGTACACGGGCCTGCTGGTCCTTCTCGGCCAGAGCATCGTGGTCGTGCATCGCGGCAGCGGCGTAACGAATTTCTCGGCGGCGGCGATTGGGATGGTCGCCGCGTACTTGTTCTATGACATGTGGCCCCGCCATGGCCTCCCTTGGCCGGTCGCGCTCTCGGTGGCGCTAGCTGCGGCGGCAACGATGGGCGCGCTCATACACTTGCTGGTGTTTCGCCAGATACGTCAAGCGCCGGAGGCTACGAAAGTTATTGCCACCCTGGGCGTGATGGTGGCGTCCGCCGCGTTGGGGGCCCAATACTTCGCCCGTCATGGCGGCGTTCGGGCGGCCCCCTCATTTCTGCCGACTGGTCGTTTGAGACTTTCGAGTGGGGTCATTTTCAATGAGCAGGAGCCGATCATCTTCGGTCTGGCGCTGGGTGTGACCGTGTTGCTGTGGGCCCTGCTGAAATACTCCCGCTTCGGCTTGGCGACCAGCGCAGTGTGCGAGAACGAGACGGTAGCCTCCGGGATGGGATTGTCTCCCGATGTGATCTCGTCTCTGAATTGGGCGCTGGGTTCGGCGATCGCCGCCTTCGGCATGATCATCATTGCCCCGGTGTCAGCTCTCGATGTGTCCACGATGCCGCTCTATATTGTTCCGGCTCTGGGTGCGGCGCTGATAGGTCAGTTCGACTCTCTGTCGCTTACCGTCGTCGGCGCATTAATAATCGGCGTCGGGGAGGTCGAGGTCGGTCTGATTACGACGACCCCGGGGTGGAACGAAGCTGCGCCATTGATCGCCATTCTGGTCGTGCTGGTGATCCGCAAGCCGGCGCGCTACGACCGCTCGGATACCACGTCTCGCCTGCCTATGGTAGGAAGCGGTCGTATAGGGGCAGCAGCGCTGTGGGGGGTGGGGATGACCGTTGCGGTAATCCCGTTCCTGCCCCTGGCCTGGCTGAATCCGCTGACGCTGTCGATCATCCTGGCTATGGTCATGCTGTCGGTAGTGGTGGTGACGGGATACGCGGCACAGCTGTCCCTGGCGCAGTTCGGCCTCGCGGGTGGTGGGGCCTTTCTTTCGACGTATCTAGCGTCCCGCCACGGTTGGCCCTTATGGGCGTCGATGCTCCTGGGCGTCCTTCTGACCATCCCGCTGGGGCTGTTGGTGGCCATTCCGGCTTTGCGTGTGAAAGGACCCAGTCTGGCGATCGCCAGCCTGGCTCTGGTGGTGGTCATGAGCGATCTCCTGCCCAATGTCTTGCGGGACGGCAATCGGCCAGTCGCACCGCTGGAGCTCTTCGGTATTCATCTCGATGATCTCAATCATCCCGCCGGTTTCGCGATCTTCTGTGTGGTTGTACTGGGGGTAACGGCCGGGGTCACGGCCAACCTGCGCCGTAGTGCCATGGGTCGCCGTATGTTGGCGATTCGGACAAACCCGCAGGCGGCGCTGGCTCTGGGAGTGTCGCCAGCGAAGACGAAGGTGTATGCCTTTGCTTTGGGAGCGGTTATGGCCGCTGCTTGTGGGGCGGTCCTCGCTCAATTTGGGGGCTATCCCGGGTTTGGAGTTTTCGGACCCGAGCCATCGATAACGGTTGTCCTCCAAACAACGATCGGCGGCCTGGGCCTCATCGGCGGAGCCATGATCGGAGCGATAGGCTCCCCCTCCGCTCTTGACTTGAACGGGTTTCCATGGTCGTTGGGATCAAAAATTGTCTCTCTGTTCTTCACCCCATCGAATTGGATCAATGTGATCACCGGTTGCGGCGTGATACTGGTCATCCTTTTCACTCCGAACGGCTTGGCGGCATCAGTACAGCGTGCTTTCGCCTGGACGCGGGGGCGACTACAAGCTCGGCTGTTCCGTCCGGCACATTATAGGGAAGATGCTTTCGCCGCTGCGTTGAAAGAGGGCCGGGTCCGCCCGGGCCGGCGTCTACCCAAACGGCTGACCGTCGCGGATGTCTCGGTGTCGTTCGGTGGGGTTCGAGCACTCAACGGCGCTTCGCTGGACGTCGAGCCGGGCGAGATCGTCGGACTCATCGGGCCCAATGGCGCCGGGAAGTCGACCTTTATCGAGGCTGTGTGCGGTGCCACTTTCGCCCAAACTGGAACGGTCAGCTTGGATGACACTCGTATCGACCGTTATTCATTGATTAAGAGGGCGCGGTTGGGCCTGGCCCGATCATTTCAATCTCTGGAGTTGTTCGAGGACATGACCGTGGGCGAGAACCTTCTGGCGGCGTGCGAGAAGCCGCAGCGGGGTGCTGGTCTGCGTGAGCTCCTCTGGCCGAAGACGGTATACATAACGGAGGCGGCGGCGCGCGCCTGCACGGAGTTTGGGCTGGAGCGGGATTTGGATCTCACGCCGCGCGATCTCGATCATGGGCGGCGCCGCCTCGTGGCGATCGCCCGGGCCTTCGCATCGGATCCGGCGATCATTTTTCTGGACGAGCCGGCGGCAGGGCTCGACGCCCACCAGCGTGACCAGCTTGGCCGTAGCCTCCGCGAGATGGCCGCTGAATGGAAGGTCGGTATCGTGCTGGTCGAGCACGACGTCGACTTGGTCTTTCGCGTCTGCGATCGGGTTACCGCGCTGGTGGCGGGCGTCTCGGTCGCATCGGGGCGACCAGAGGCCGTCCGGGTCGACCGGGCGCTCATAGAGGCCTATCTAGGGCCAGACCGGATCACTGGGCGTAGCACGTGAAGGACGGCCTGGTGCGACCGGAGGCACTGGCGTCAAGCTGGTGTCGCACCGGCACCCGGAGGGACCCGCGCCCACCCCGTCATCTCCGGCGGCTTTGTAGCAGCCGGTGCGAACGGGCAGCGGAGGCCTGGAGGTCCATCCGAGTTGAGACGCTCCGGCCACTTCCGTCGCGCCGGTCACTCATTCTGGCTCTGCGCGGGTACTGACCTGGTTCTGCCGGAACTCAGGGGGCGCGCCAAGGCCGGGGACGGAGGGTTGGCGCCTTCTGTCCCCGGCTGGCGTTCAGTGTCAGCGGATGTTGCTCAGTGGCCCGGCGAGGTCCGGGAAGTTCTGGGTGCTCAGCGCCTGGACGCCGGCATTGTGCTCGCCGTTGAACGGAGTGACCGTAGCCGCGCAACCGGCGGCCTGGGCCGCGGTCGGCTGGTTGAACCACAGACCGAGGTGGTACATTTGCACCGGGTTGAAGGGCGGGTTTTCGGTGGCTTCGGGGAACGGAGCGTGGTCGAAGACATTCGGGGCGGGTGCGGTGCCGGGGGCGACGGCAAAGGTTTCGATGCTGAAGCGCCCCACGAAGGTCCCGTTGGCGTTACCGTGGGCGTCGCTTTGCAGGTCGCCCTGGTACCAGGACACGCCGAAGGGGGTGTTGGGGACCTGGATGACAAAGAGATCAAAGTCGGTGTCCTTGGGCAGGTGGCTGGCCCGGATCTTCATGGTCTCGACCGGGCCCCGTGAGACGATCCGCACGTGGGCCGTGGCCCCCTGCAGGCAATTGGCTTTGACCGAGGCCGCGGAGCGGACCATGTCGAACGAGGTGCTCTTGACATCTGCACCGGCTCCACCGGCGAAGGCCAGGGTGCTGGCTACTCCCACGGCAGCCACCGCGGTGGCTCCGGCCAGGGCGCCGAGGCGCTTTGACATCAGTCGTTTGAACATTGTTTTCCTTTCTTGGTTGAACTCAGGTTGTTGGGTATCAGTACGAGCCGTGTCGCTGTTCCGGTTCACGTCTGATGGGATGCCCGCTGTTCTGCGGTCCGGCCCGGGCCCGCGGTCGGATCGGTAGGGCGCCGCCGGCGCCTGGCCAGGGCCTCGAAGTACCGCGAAGGCGGGCGGCCGATGTGGTAGGCGGTTGAGGTCGTCCAGGAAGCGGGCCAGCCGGCCTACCTCGGCGCCGGCCTTCGCCAGCCGCGCCGCCAGGCGTAGCCCGAGCCCACGTCCGGCGCCGGTCACCAGGGCGAACGTGCCGCTCAGGTCCCGGGCGACCACTCTCCGGCGCAAGCATTCTAGAAGAGTGTTGCTAGTATCGCAACACTAGAGTAGGGTAGATGGGGCGGCCCTGTGATTTAGCTGCCGCCGCCGGTCGGTGCGCTACGACAGTGACCGTGTCGGCGTCAGCGTCAGCGACAGCCCGATCCGCCCGCTGAGGGCGCTTCAGTTGTCGGGAACGTGCGAACCTCGAAGGGAAAGAACCGACCGACATGCATCTGCGACACCCCCACCTCAACGCCCCAACCCCCCAGCAGCGCCGATTCGGTGCCCGCAGGTCGAGAGACCCGGCCCGCTGGGTCGGACAGGGAACGGCCTGGCTCGCGTATGACGCGGCACGTGACTGCTACCATTGCTATTGGCTGGTCGGGCGGCCGAACGATCACCTGATCGAAGAGTCAATCGAGCCGAGCGAGGCCGACGCCGTCGAATGGGCGAGGTCTCGGACGACCAGAGCGAGGATACGCTTGGCGGACCACCGAACCTACTGGGCTGGAACGGACCCTGCCCCGCCCGGATTCGCGGGCACGTGGACCCCAGCCAGCCGACCCGCCATCGTGATACCGCGGCCCGCCCCCGTCGAAGCCCGGCCCCGACCGGCACTGGCCCAGACGGCCTGAAGCGAGACCGATAGAAATGCCGGAGGCTTCAGAATCGGCGGCGCAGGGAGAGCCCAACCCGAGGCGAGATTCGCACCTTGAGCCGCGCCGTGGCCGAGAAGAGGGGCCCAGGCCATCTTGGCCGTGAGCGGCCGCGGCGGCATAGGGTGAAAACGGTGGGAGAATGCTCAGTCGGTCCGCAAGAGGTTCAAAGTGTCGGCCCCCGGCCTTTTTCGGGGCTGACCGCTCTGGGATGGGATCACCGCTGGGTCTCTGCGCTGGTCGAGGTGGGAGATCCGGTCCTCTGGCCGGCCCGTGTGTCCCGGGTGGACCGCGGCATGTGCACTGTTATGACAGGATCGGGCGAGCTTCGGCTCGTCACCGTGGGGGCTGTCGAGGTGGCAGTCGGAGACTGGATCGGTGTCGCAGGGTCGGCTGCCGACAACACGGCGCGTATCGCGGCCGTACTTCCTCGTCGAGCCGCGTTTCGCCGGGCCACCGCCGTGAACGGTCCGGGCGCCAAGGTCATCGCCGCGAACATCGACACGGTATTTATCTGCGACGCCCTCGATGGAAGCCTGGGGCTTCGGCATCTCGAGCGGTTCCTCGCTCTGGCGTGGCAGAGCGAGGCCATTCCTGTGGTGGTCATCACCAAGGCGGATGCGGTGCGCCCGGAAGTCGTGACCGAGGCGGTGGAGGCGGTCAGAACAGTGGCCGGAGGGGTCAGCGTAGTTGTGATCAGTTCCAGGACGGGTGAGGGTGTGCTCGCATTGAAGCCGTATCTCCTGCCGGGTCGCACCGTTGCGCTCCTGGGGCTGTCCGGCGCCGGAAAGTCGACATTAGCCAACCGGCTGGTGCGTGCCGAGGTCCTGGCGACGGGGGCGGTACGAGCTAACGGCGGCGGGCGTCACACGACGACCCACCGGGAGCTGGTAGTGCTTCCCGACGGGGGTATTCTGATTGACACTCCCGGAATGCGGGCGCTTTCGGTGCTCGGCGCGGGCGGCGGGGTTGAGCAGGCGTTCGACGATGTCGCAGTGCTGGCCGGCGAATGCAGGTACCCCAACTGCTCGCACTCAGGCGAATCGGGATGCGCTATCGCGGCGGCACTCTCCGACGGCCAGCTCCAGGCCGGGCGGTTGGAGGCTTGGCTCCGCCTCCGAGCTGAGCTGGGCCCATCGAAGGTGGATGACGCCCGCCGCGACGTCGCCGAGCGGAAGCGGCGCAAGGCGGCCAAGTTCGCGGCCCGCCGAGGATCGAAGGCATAGTTGTCGCCTGCAACCGCCGATCGCTGCTTCATGATCGGGTAGCCACGTAGCACTCACGAGGCAGCGGCGTGGCCCTCCGCCGGCAGCCGTGTAGCGGTCGGCGCACGGGGCGCCGTGGATCAGGGGTGAGGGGGCCGCTTGCCGTCCGCTGGTGGTACGGCATGCGTCGATCCGTTTGGGTCCAGGTAGGCGATCGTGAAGGTCAGGATCTCGTCGACGTCCCCGTCGTCTTCGGCAGGATCCGGGCCAAGAGTCGCTCCCGGGACAAGGAGCCGCCAGCGCCGTCGGCGGTCAATGTGGAAGGCCCGGCAAATGCGGTCCGCCTCCCAGGCGACCAGAGCACCATGAATGTCGCGTCCGACGAAGCCGATCACTGTCTCCGCATCGGCGTCACTTTGCACCGCATCGAGGGTGGCCGACGACCAGCCCCACCGCCACCCTGTCGCCGGCCGGTCTTCGCAGTAAAGCCGGATGATCGGGCCGGCGGCGTCGTAATCGAACGCCGTGCCGGGCAGATAGGTGAATCTTGAAGGTTCGGCCAACTCGGTCAACCGTCGTAGCTGTCGCTGAGCCCTCAACGGGTCGGGCTGTGCTACCGGGACGGCCGGTGTCGGCTGAACCGGCGGGCTGAAGGCAACCGTCAAGTGCACCGAACCATTGCCCTGCCCGTCGGCGGCGCCGGACGAGGCCTGGGGGGCGAGATGGGCTGGGAACACACGTCGACCGTCGAAGCGGAGCCATTCGCCGATCTCGTGGACGGCATTGAGGATCAAGTTCTCGACGGTATAGCGAGCCACCGCGATCACCAGTTGGTCGTCGTCCGCCGCCTGGTCCAACAGGTCCTCCGCCTCGACACAGGTCTCGGGGCTCTGCCAGTTCCACGACTCGGTCCCCTCCGCGTTCGCTGGCCATCGGTCGGAGTCCGGCCCGGACATGGTCACTTCCAGCCATAGTGGCGGTCCCCAAAACTTCAGGCCAAGCCCGGCTTGGCGAAGTTCGACCCGGTCGACCAGCCGGGCCCAACGGGTCTGCGGCCAGTCGGGATTCTGGGCCTCGTCGTCGCTCACCTACCGCTCCATCCATACTTCAGATGAATCAGCGTCGGCGTGGCAGGCAGGAGATCGACTCTGGCCCGACGTCGAGCCCGTTGAGCTGGTGACGCCGAGTTTGCGGTGCGCTCGCTGGTAGAAGGTTGTCCGGCCGAGCCGTACGACTTTGGCTCCCTCGGCGCGGGCGGTCACTGTGATGCTGTCGCCAGTTGTCACATAGGTTGCCACCGCGCCGTCTACCTCGACCGCGAGACGCCCCGAGGGGGCAAGAATGCCCAGAGTGAGGGAGTGGCGGTGGTCGATCATGATTGGCCGGTTGAACGCAGAGTGCGGTGAGGACGGAGTGACGACGATCCCGGGGACGGAGGGGGCGACGATGGGTCCTCCGGCGGAGAAGTTGTAAGCGGTGGAGCCGGTTGGGGTGGCGACAATGACGCCGTCAGCCGTGTAGCTGACGAAAGGGTGGCCCTCGACGGCGAGGTCTACCACTGCGGGGCCTTCGCCGGGCACCCGCACGACGACGATGTCGTTGAAGGCGGTGGACCGCTTGGACCCGATGGCTGCGTCGAGCGCAGTGCGCATTTCGATCTGATAGTTCCCCTCTCCGATGGCGGTGAGGGCGGCGGGCAGGTCGGGGATGTCAACTTCGGCGAGGAAGCCGAGTTTGCCAAGGTTGACGCCGAGGACTGCGGCTCGGTGGTGGTCTGAGAGCCGCATGGCGCGCAGCACCGTGCCGTCGCCGCCGAGCCCGACGATCAGGTCGGCTTGAGCGGCCATCGTCCCGGCAGTGACCGCCACCGCGCCACAGTCGAGGCGGCCGACTTCGTCGGCGAGCCCCATGACGGTCACCCCTCGGTCGGCGGCCCAGCCCAGAATGGTGCTTACGGCTTCCGCGGAGTCACGGCGGGGATGCAGGACCATCCCCAGGGTGCGGACCTCGTCCATGCGCTCCTCCGTTTCGCCCGGGAGGTGATGTCCTCGCCCTATCTGAGAGCCCGTCGCAGGCTGGCCAGGATCTCCTGGGTCACCCGACCCGATGCCCAACTCAGTGATCCGGTCGAACTCATGGAACGGTACGACCGGATTGGCATAATGGATCCTTTCCTTGACGCCCGATCAGCTGACGATATGCGACGGCCATGCCTCGAACGTCTACCGCCCACTCTACTCTAGATCGCTGATACTAGCAATCCTCTTCGAGAAACCTTGCTACAATCGCGGGTGATGACGGAGTGGAGTTTCCTGACCAACCACGCCCGGGTCCTGGTCTGTATCGCACATGACCCCGGGGTGCGCCTGCGCGACATCGCCACCACCGTCGGGATCACCGAGCGCAGCGCCTACGCGATCGTCACCGACCTGACCGCGGCCGGCTACGTGGTCAAGGACAAGGACACCGACGCCCGCCGGAACCGTTACCAGATCCAAGCTCACCTGCCACTACCAGAAGACATCGCCGGAGATCGAACCATCGGTGAGGTCCTGGACCTGCTCGTCGACGCCAGCAGCAGGCGAGCCGGGCCCGCAGGCCCGTCGGTGAACCCGAAGCGGGACCGAGCTCGCATCTCCACCGCCCGGGCCAAGACAAAGGCTTGACCCATCGCGCTGAAGCTTGGGGAAGGGGATGGCCTTTTGAAGGCTCGAGTCCCCAACGGGCAGCACCGAAGCGCAGGATGGACGCCTGGCCTGCCGGTCACCAGCACCGGCGTACTCCGCTACTGATTAGAGGTTGAGCCGACGTGCGGCCGATTTGATGACCGCCCGGAGGTCTCGCAGGTTGAGCGGCTTGACGAGGTAGTCGTCGGCGCCGCGGTCCAGGGCGGCCCTCTTCGTTGCGGCATTCGCGTGGAATGAGCAAACGATGATCGCTAAGGCCGGGAAGTCGTCCCGGAGGGCGCTGATCGTGTCCAGCCCCTGAGCCACGGGGAGTTGAATCTCGAGAATTACCGCGTTCGCTCGAAGTCGGCCGACGGCCTCCACGGCGCTGACCGGGCCGTCTGCGTATCCGAGCACGCTCACATCGCCAGTCTGCTCCAACACGTAAGTCATGAGCTGACGACGATCCTGGCGACCATCGATCACCACCAGTCGCACCACGGTGTCAGAAGCCGGGCTAACGCCCAGGTCGACGGTGACCGTCGATGCCGTAAATGGGGTTCCCATTAGAACCGCCGATCTGCCTCCGAGACCGAGGCGCCGTCGCCCGACATGGACGATAAGGTGATCCTACACCTCGACGAAGGGCTGGCCAGCGGGCCGCCCTTCGGCCGACAGGTGCGACTCCCCCGACTCGGTGAAATCGCTCCTCGGCCCAGGCCATTTGGCAGCGCTCCTGGGCATATTTCCTGACGATGTGAAGAGTTGTGGAAGTCTGCCTCCTGGAGGCAGCCGCCGACCGAGCCGGCGAGATGTCGGGCGGAACGCGGTGGGGTCCGGCGCGCCAGGAGGGCGGCTCGAGACTCAGCCGCGGACCGTTTGGGTGGCAATCTCGAGCGCACCGGTTCGTGCCGCCGAGCCCGCCGGCGCCGGTTGTGATAGTCCTGGCGACCGAACGATACACCGGCGCCGAGGCCGGCCCCACCACCAAAGCGCAACCGATCGACCTCGGAGGAGGAACCGTTGACCAGCCCGCTGATGCCCACCGAGACCCACGATGACTGCTCCGTCTGTCACCGCGAAGCCGAGAGCTACATTACCTCGGCCCTCGCCGCCTTCGACCGTGCCGCCGAGCTGTACTTCGGCGCCGCCCGCAGCCTGGTCGCCCGCAGCGAGGAAGCCCACCCGCCGGGTCGAACGGTCGGAACCGCGCCCAACGAGGAACGCCAGGCCCAACTGGCAGATTGGTACGCCAGCAGCGGCGATTGCAGCTCACGGGCTGCTGCCATCTGGGCGGAACGGGCCACCACGCACGTCCCGGCCGAACACGAGCTCTACCTGCAGGGACTGCCTAGAGCGAGGACGTGACGACCAGGCCGGCCTGGAGCACAACCGTTTCATCATTCGCGCTATCAACCGCGTGGGCGGCGTCGAGGGTGAAACTGGCCGGGAACCGCGCCGGACAACGGGACAGACGTCATTTCGGTTCGGTGAGCAGGTTCCGCCCCAGAGGTCGCGTTCGGAAAACTCGGCGCGGCTAATGGGGCGACGGGCGGGTCAGTGCTTGTGAACCGACAAAACGCACAGTGACGCCGTCGTGGCGCATCGTCCGGGTAAACCAGGTGATCGAAAGGAAGATGGCTGTGGCCGTCACCAACAGAGTTGCCCCGAGCCTTTCGGGGGGGAAGGAGTGCGTCGATGCCGTGAGCAGCAGAGTCAACACGATGGCCCCGTTCAAGAACATGCTGACGGCCCAAAGGAACGAAACACGGACGAAGAATCGGTGAACACTCGGACGGGCGAGGAGCTCGGGAGTGAGAGGGCAGAAGTCGTGTGTGAATCGTTGGGTAAAAGGTCGACCGACCAGGGCCGTGAGGACGAGCAGGAAGGACGCCAAAAAGGCGCTCGCGGTTGGCTGGACGAAGTACACGAACGCACTGCCGGTCAGGAACGAGACGATGGTGCGGACCGTGAGCAGAGCGGTACCGAGCATGAGCATGGTCGAGACACGCTCATGGCGCCATATACGCCGAGCTATCAAGAAGTACGACCAGGCCAGAGCACTAACGAGTGCTCCCCGAAACCCAGAAATCAGCAATACGGCGTAGTAGGCGACAAATGGTGCCACCACGCTCTCGACAATGACCGGAACGGCGTGACGCAGTACGAGCAAGGGATGAGGCAGCTGCAGGACCGAACCAGCCCGACCATCGGGATGGTCCGAGAACGCCAGTCCTCGCAGTACCGGTCGACTTCCGGTTCGAGGAATACCCGAGTCTACCAGGGTTGCCGGATCCCAGATTCCGCACCCCTGCCCCTTCCCATCCGCGAGGAGGGGCACGATACTCCGAGCAGCCCTCTGGCGGGCCCGGCCACCCCGAGGCGTGCTCCGCGGCCGCTGAATCCCGACCTAGGATCCTGAGGGTGGCCGGCCATCGATCGTTCGTGCGGGCTGGTTCCTGGGACCCCGGCCGACGCCGACCACCTGACGGGCATCAAATCCTGATCCGAGCAGGGATTTCATTGGAGGTGAAAGGTTGACTGACTCAACCGCTGAGCCGCCCGGCCAGGAAGCGGCCGGGGCAACGCAGAACTTCCGCGAGCAGCCACGCTATGCGACGACCGTCGAACGGGTGTACGCCAATGACCGGATCGAGGTCACCTGGGAGCCGGCCTTCTGTATCCATGCCGCCGAGTGCCTGCGCGGCTTGCCCGCGGTGTTCGATAACCGGCACCGCCCGTGGATCATCGTCGACAATGGGTCTCCGGCCGACATCGGGGAAGTCGTCCCGCGCTGCCCGACAGGTGCGCTGCATTTCCGCCGCCTCGACGGCGGCCCTCAAGAGCCGGTGGCGGACGTGACCACGGTGGTCGAGCGGCCCAACGGACCGTTGTTCGTGCGTGGCCCGATCCGGATCGTGGCTCAGGACAACACGCCGCTCCGGGAGGACACCCGGGTGGCGCTGTGCCGGTGTGGCGCGTCCGCCAACAAGCCGTTCTGCGACGGCAGCCATCGACGGATAGGGTTCCGGACCACCCGCGGACCGACCTGAGGCATCTTTCACCCAGGCGCGGAGAATACCCGCGACGCGGATAGACGTCAGGAAGGCATGGGGCAGCGAGCCGGATCAGGTTGCATCGGAGGGCCGTCGATGGCGCAGTGAAAGCGGCGGGCCGTCCGAAACCGGGGAATCTGGGGGGCCAGGCCGATTACGGCAATCGGGGTCCCGGCCAGGGCCAAAATGGCAGCAATCACCATGCCAATGCGGAAAGCGTGCGTGATCTGTTGCGGCTCGGTTGCTCGCGCCAGTCCCGAGACAGCAGGTATGACCGCCACGGTGATGAGGCCGGCAACCCTGGCCACCGCGTAATTGACGCCCGAGGCCACGCTGACATGGTCGGGGTCCGCCGCGGCCATGACCGTCGCCGTGAGGGGTGGGCCGAATATCACCAGGCCCAGACCGAATACGAACGCCCCGGGCAGGACATCCAAAATGTACGAGGTGTGCGGGCCCAGTCGGGCCAGAAGCAGCAGGCCGGCGCCCGTAAAGAGAGGTCCAACCGTGAGCTGTAACCGGGGGCCGATCCGCTGGCTCAGCGCGCCGGACCATTCCGATAGCAGGAGCATCAGGACCGTTACCGGTAGCAGGGCCGTACCCGCCTTGAGCGGGGACCACCCCGAGACGACCTGAAGCTCGAAGGTGACGAGGAAGAACGTCACGCCAATCCCGGCATACAGCAGCGTCGTCTCGAGATTGACGACCGTGAAGGTCCGGTTCCGAAAGAGTGCGGGCGGAACGAGCGGATAGCGGGTCCGGAGCAAGTGCCAGACGAACCCGGCGCCCAGGATGACACCCACCGAAAGGGTCACCAGGACCGCGGGATCGGTCCACCCCCGGACTCCCGCCTCGGTCAGGGCCCAGGTGACGGCGGCCAGGGCGCCACTGACGATCAACCCGCCTCGCCAGTCCAGGCCCTCAGACGAGTCGGTTTCCCGGGATTCAGGGACGGCCACGTATGCCGCGATGACCGCAACCACGGCGATCGGCACATTGATGAGGAATGCCCACCGCCATCCCGGCCCTCCGACCAGGGCGCCCCCCACAAACGGCCCCGCCGCGCCGGCGATTCCGCCCAACCCCGACCAGGCCCCCACCGCGGCCGCCCGATCCGACTCCCGATAGCTGGCCTGGATAAGCGCCAGGCTCCCCGGACTGACCAGGGCGCCGCCAATGCCCTCCAGGACCCGGGCCACCACCAGCATCACGATGCCCTGGGACACGCCGCAGAGCAGCGAGGCGCCGGCGAACCAGACGGTGCCGATCACCAGAATCTTCCTGCGGCCGAAGCGATCCCCCAGGGCTCCCCCCAGCAGGATAAACGACGACAAGGCCAGGAGATAGCCGGTGAGTACCCACTGAAGGGAGGTGATGCTGGCATGGAAGTCCTGGCCGATGTGCGGTAGGGCCACGTTGACGACCGTGGCGTCGAGACTGGCCATCGCGGTCGCCGCCACGGTGGCGACCAGAGCCACCCGTCCCATGCCGGTTTTCAGCCCGAGGCCGCTCTCAGCCTCAGCCGTTGACGGAGTCATGAAGCGGGCCGGGCTTCCGGCCTGGCCAGGTACTCGGCCAGCCAGGGCCCGGTGACGCTGAGCGGGGAACGGGCCACCTCCTCGGGCGTTCCTGCGGCCAGGATGTGGCCGCCGTCGGGGCCGCCGCCCGGGCCCATGTCGATGAGATGGTCCGCAGCGGCAAGCAGATCCAGGTCGTGGTCGATGACGACGATGGTGGCGCCTCCGGCTATGAGCCGGTCGAACACTCCGACCAGGGTGGCCACGTCGAGGGGGTGCAGGCCAGTGGACGGCTCGTCGAAGACGTACAGCGTGCCGTGCTGGCTGGTGCGCAGCCGAGAGGCGATCCGCAGTCGCTGTGACTCGCCGCCGGAGAGGGACGGGGTGGGCTCGCCGAGCCGGAGGTATCCCAGGCCGACGTCCTCGACGGGCAGTAGCGCGGATGCGACGGGTGCCCGGTCCGCAAATCGGGCCAGCGCATCGTGGACGCTGAGGCCAAGCACGTCGGCTACCGTCAGCCCGTCAAGCAGAACGGCCAGGGTAGCGTCGTTGAAGCGGGCCCCTCGACAGGTCGGGCACTGGACGCTGATGTCCGGGAGGTACTGGACGTCGAGGTCGATGTGGCCGAGGCCGCGGCAGGTCGGGCACTGTCCCTCGCGGGTGTTGAAGGAGAAGTGCCCCGGTTTCCATCGCCGCCGGCGGGCATAGGGGGTCTCGGCGAACAGGCGGCGGAGGTGATCGAACGCCCCCGAGTAGGTGGCCGGCGTCGAGCGGGTGTTCTGGCCGATGGGCGAGGCGTCGATCTGAACGACCTGCCGGATCTGGCCGAGCTCCAGGTGCCGAACGTGGCGGGGTCGCGCTGACCCGGTCAGCTGCGCCCGGGCCGCCGGAATAAGACTGTCCAGCACCAGGGCGGTTTTCCCCGCTCCAGAAGGGCCGGCCAGCGCCGTCAGGCGCTGGACCGGGAAGCTGACGGCGAGCTGGTGCAGGTTGTAGAGGTCGCCGATTTCTATAGCAATCCGACCGTCGGAACGGCCCGCCGGTCGGTCCCGGGTCACGGCGGGGGCGCCGGCGAGGAACCCACCAATGATCGAGTGCGGGTCGGTCTCCAGCTGGCGGGGAGTGCCCTGGGCGATCACCCTGCCGCCTTCGCCGCCCGCTCCGGGTCCGAGTTCGATGACCCAGTCGGCCGAGCGGATGAGGTCCCGTTCGTGCTCCACGATCACCACGGAGTTACCGTTGCCGGCCAGGGCGGCGATGGTTTGGCGCAGGCCCTGGACGTTGATCGGGTGCAGCCCGACCGACGGCTCATCCAGCACGTAAAGCATGCCGGTGGTGCTGGCACGCACGGTCGAGGTGAGTTCGACGCGCTGCCGCTCCCCGGTGGACAGCGACGCCCCGGCCCGGTCGAGAGTGAGGTAGCCAAGCCCGACGTCGAGCAGTGGGGTCAGCCCCCCGTTGAGCTCGGCGAGTAATCCGCTGGTCAGCCGGCCGAGCTCGGAGGGCAGCCCGGAGGGCAGGCGGGCCGTGAACTCCGGCAGTTCGGCCAGTCTGAGGGCGCTGATATCGGCCAGGTTGAGATCGCCCAGTCGGGAGGTGAGGGCTTCGGGTCGCAGCCGGGTGCCGTGGCAGACCGAGCAGACCCGGGTGATCACGAAGCGCTGGACCAGACGCCGGGTGCGCTCGTTGTCGCTGCGCAGCGAGCGCTCCACCGCAGCGATGGCGTTGTCGTAGTTGACGCTCAGCTGCACCGTCCTTCCGTTCCGTCCCGAATGCAGCGTGACCCGCTGTCGGACTGGTTCCCCGTGCAGCACGATCTGGCGCTCGGGTTCGGTCAGGCACCGATACGGCACGTCCAGGCGAACGCCGAGCTCGCCGGCGGCGTACATCGACAGACGGCGTCCGCCGGAATTCCACGGCAGCACCGCACCCTGGGCGATCGTCTTGGTGGGATCGGGGACCAGCGTGTCGGCGTCGACTTCGGATCGGACTCCCAGTCCGTGACAGGCCGGGCAGGCCCCGTAAGAGTTGAAGGCGAACGATTCGGCGCCGGGATGCTCGAATCGGGCGCCGCAGATGGGGCACACGACCTCGAGGCCCATGGTGGCGACCGACGGCGCTACCCGGTGACCGTTCGGGCACAGATGCGAACCCAGCCGCGACATCATCAAGCGCAGCACGTTGAGTACTTCCGACATGGTGCCGACCGTGCTCCGCGGCCCGGGGATGGGAGGGCGCTGCCGCAAGGCCAGGGCGGCAGGGAGATGCTCGATCCGGTCGACGTCGGGCCGCTGGGCCTGGGTCAGCCGCCGGCGGCTGTAGGTGCTCAGGCCCTCCAGGAACCGGTGCATGCCTTCGGCATACAGCGTGCCGATCGCTAGTGACGTCTTGCCCGATCCCGACACGCCCACGACCGCCACCGTCTGCCATAGGGGCACGTCGACGTCGATGTCCTTCAGGTTGTTGTGGCGGGCCCCTCGCACCCCGATGACCGCGGGCAAGTTCTCCGGCCCAGTGTGATCCCCGAGCGCTTCTTTCACCGCTGTTCGCCGTATTCCGACGCAAACAGGTAGCTGACGGCCAGGCTCCGGTACGGCCGCCACCGGTCCGAGAGCTCGACGAGCTCCGCGTCGGTCGGCAAGTGGTCGAAGGCGTACTCGCGCTGGATGGTGCGCCGTAGGGCCAGGTCGCCGGAAAGGAACACGTCGGGCCGGTCCAGGGCCACCAGCAGGAAGCCGCGCGCCGTCCACGGCCCGATCCCGGGGACATCGGTCAGGGCGGCTTCGATTTCCTGGTCGGTCATGGCCGAGAAGGCCTCTTCGCTCAGGCGGCCGTCGACGAACCTCTCGGCCAGCGCTCGCAACGTGACGCCCTTCCGGGCCGAGAACCCACTGTCGCGCAGCACCTGCGGGTCAGCCGCCAGCAGCTCGGCCGGCGAGGGCATATGCCCCTCAAATCGCTGCTGCAGTTTGGAGATGATGGCCCGGGTGGAGCCTACGGACAACTGTTGGCCGGCAACCTGGAAGACCAGCGTCGCAAACGCGTCCAGCGGCGGGAGCTCGTCCATCCACGCCCGGGGCCGAAAGTCTGGCCGGGCGTCGATGAGCCGGGCCAGGACCGGGTCCGCCTCCCGGAGGAACTGGAGGGCGACGGGATCGGCTCTGGCGGCTTGGTTGCGGAGCGGCTCCTCCACGGTCACCCCTTTGTACTGTCTCGTCCTCGAGAGGGACATTAGATCAGTGCGGGCAGATCGGAGTTCTGGCGCTAGCCGGTCACCCCTGGTGTCGACGGCTGACGGGGACGCAGGAGCGCCCACCCTGAGAGGGTGACGCCGAGGGCGACGAGGATGGCGAAGGCCAGCACGGTATTGGGAATGCTGGCGCCCTGGTCGAGCGCGATCCCGGCTCCGACCACCGGTATCGAGAGCCCCACGTAGAGGGCGACGAGCAGCTTCGACGTCAGGCCCAGACGGTCTTCGGGCGCGGCGGCCTGGAGCACGATTCCGGTGGTTCCCTTGAAGACGGCACCAACCCCGCCGCCGATCAGCGCACCCCCGAGCAGGAACAGGGCCAGGTTCGGGTTCGAGACGCGAACGGAAGCCACCAGGAGTCCAAGTCCTGCGAGCATGAGCATGGTGCCGATGGCGAGAACACGCGAGGCCGGCAGGCTGGCCGTGGCCACCTGGGAGACGACCCCGCACGAGAACACGAGGAACAAGGTGGCGCCGGCCAGGGCGTGCGAGGAGCGGCCGAGGGTGACGGTCAGGATGAGTCCCGCCAGCCCGGCAAACAGGCCGCTGGCCGCGAAAGCGGCCAGGGTCGCGGCGGCCGCGGGGATGGGCAGCGGGGCCGGGCGTGGTCGGCCCGGTTGCTTCGCGGTCGCGGTCGCGGCCCGCGAACCCGGGGTGCCGGTCTCGGGCACGAACCCCAGACCGGCCAGACCGACGGCACCGAGGGCGACGAACACCAGATAGGGCAGGGTGAGCGGCCATTTCGCCCACTGGGCCAGACAGCCGGCGATGAGCGGGCCCACGCCGAGGGCGCCGACGGTGATCGCCGTCCCGATGTTGCGAGCCCGGACCATCGAGGCCCGGGGGTCGGCGCGCAGGCGCAGTTCGATCAGGTACGTGATCGCGGTGCCGGCGGCCAGTCCGGCCGCCACGCCGGTCAGGAGGCGCCCGACGAACAGTACGGGCAGCCCCTTCCACGCCGCCAGGAGGCCCGCCGCCGCCATCATGATGGCCACGGAGGCGAGCATCACACCCCGCCGACCGATGATGGCCGCAATGCGGGGGACCGCCAGCAGGGTGCCGATGGTGCCGGCCGCAAAGATGGCGTAGATCACCGTGATCATGAGGGCGGAGAGGTGGTCCCGGGTCCGGTACAGGCCGTAGAGGGGGCTCGGCAGGGTCGCAAAGGCCATCACGATCAATAAGGCGTAGGCAACCGTCCAGAATCCCGAACGGTGTTGCCCTTGATGAGTGGGAGGCGCCGCGTGGGCGTCAACCGTCGCCATATCGTTCTCCTCCGTCTGGGCGGCCACCGCGGTCACCAGACCTTCATGCCGCCGTCGACCACCAAATCGATCCCGGTCACGTACGAGCTCTCGTCGGACGCCAGGTACAGGGCGGCGTTGGCGATGTCCTCGGCCTGGCCGAAGCGACCGAGCAGCGTTCTGGCCGCCATTTGGCGGCCGAACTCGGGGTCCTCGAGCTCCCCCCGGGTCGAATTGGTCTCGATAAACCCCGGCGAGATCGAGTTGACCCGGATCCCGTGGTCGCTGCCTTCCAGGGCGAGCTGGCGGGTCATGCCGATGATGGCCGCTTTGTTGGTGGTATGCGCCAGGGCCGGCAGGAGTTTAAAGGAGAGCGATCCGTTCAGCGAGGCCATATTCAACACCACGCCCCGGCTGGCTTTCAGGTGGGGCCAGGCGGCGCGGGTCAGGTAGAACACCAGGTCCACCTCGTCGCGGCGGGCGGCGTCCCAATCGTCGTCGGTGAATTTCTCGATCGGGCTGAAGTGCGACTTCGCCGCCAGGTTGAACAGGACGTCGATGCGGCCGAACTGGCGGATCGCCAGCTCCACCAGACGGTCGCAGTCGGCGGGATCGCTGACCCGACAGGGCTGCAGCGACACCATCTGACCACCTGCGGCCTCGACCAGGGCGACGGTCCCCTCCGCGGGGCCGACGGTCACGTCGCAACCGACGACCACCGCGCCTTCCCGGGCGAAGGCCAGGGCCGTGGCCCGTCCCATGCTCCCGCCGGTGCCGGTGACCACGCAGACCTTGCCGGCGAGCCGGCTTCCCACCTCAGTGTCCTCCGTGCTTGGCCGCCGCGGCCTTCTCGGCCTCGGCGACGCCCACCTGGTCGGTGAGCCCGGGCACCTCGTTGAAGTACCAGTAGATGACGTCGAGGGCCGGTCCGGCCAGCGGCCCGGACCAGTCCCGGAACAACTCGGTTACGACCGCCAGCGCGGTGGTCGGGACCGCCCCGGTGTGGGCCAGGCGTTCGATGGCGGTGCGGTGAGCGACCTGCGAGCGTCCGCCGACGGCGTCGGTCGGATAGAGCACGTCGTAGCCGTCCTGCCGCGCCTGGACGGTTGCAAAGGTGAGGCAAATCTCGGTGTGAAGTCCGCCGATGATCAGCCGTTGGCGCCCGGTCGCCTTCACCGCGTCTCGGAAGGCGGGGTCCTCGAACGCGTTCATGGACGACCGGTCGATCGGCTCGATCCCGTCGAGTTCGGACAGGACCGACGGGACGGTTGGCCCATTGAACCCGTACCCGACACCAACCGTCGACAGAACAATCGGCATATCGAACGCCTTCGCGGTCCTGGCCAGCAGCCGAACATTCAGCTCGACCAACTCGGCGTTGGTCTCCGAGCGGATGACCTCGAACATCTCGTTCTGGTAATCGATCAGAACCAGGGCGCAGGCGTCAGACGTCCACACCCCCAGATCCTCGGTAGTCATGGCGTTTCTCCTTTCATGGCGATGTTCATCGGGTTTCTGGTTTCTGGTTTCGTCGGTATGGCTTGGCATCCCGCGATCAGCGTATTCCTGAGTTATATGCTTGCGCAAGCAGTTTCCTTCGGCGCAAGGCCCGTTCTCACCTCGGACGGCTAGAGCCGGTAGGCGAGCCGCGCCGCGATATTCGCCAGGGCTCGGGCCGCGTCGTCCCTCGACGCCGGCTCGAGGTGGTCGAAGACCAGCGCCCGCACGGAGGCGACATGGACGCCCCGGGCCGTCTCGATCTTGGCCCTACCGACGGGCGTAAGGGCCGCGGCGTGGCCCCGGCCGTCCTCGGCGCTGGCCTGCTTGGTCACCAGCCCCAGGGACTGGAGCTCGTCGACCAGGCGGGTCATGCGACTGGCCGACAAGGCGGTGGCGCGAGCCAGGTCGCTCATCCGGAGTTGGCGACCCGGCGCATCCGATAGGGCCATCAGCGTCAGGTACTCGTTGACGCTGATTCCAACCGCCCGCAGCAAGTCGCCGTCCAGCCGGCGGGGGAGGCACACCACGATCCGCATGAGCGCACGCCAGAGGAGATCCTCGGGCGCACTGAGCGGATCAACCCCGGCCATGTCGCCGGTGGCGGCTTGGTGGCCCGCCGCTTGACACGAATAGGATCCTACTGATATATTATTGCTTGCGCAAGCAGAGATATCGATGGCGCCGTCGGCTGTTCTTTCCTATGAGAGGGTTCCCAGGCATGAGCACACCTATAGCGATCGTGGTCGGCGCCGGCAGCGGGCTTGGCCAAGCTACGGCCCTGACCCTCCACCGGGCCGGGTTGACCGTCGTCGCCGTGGATCGCGGCGAAGTCGGCTTGCAGCAGCTTCCGGAAGGGATCCACCGCGAGGTGGCCGACGCTACCGACCCTTCCGTACCAGGACCGTTGGTGGGCCGGATCGCCGCCGAGGTCGGGCCCCCGGACATTCTGGTCAATACCATCGGAGCTTTCGAGCTCGGCGACGCCCTCACCGTGACGGCGCAGAGCCTCAGCCAGCTGATGGCCGTCAACCTGGGCGCGGCGCTGTGGCTGACGCAGGCGGTGGCCCCTCACATGCAAGAAAAGGGATCGGGCGCCATCGTCCATGTCGCGGCTCGACCGGGTATCGAGCCAACCGCGGGCTACGCCGCTTACGGCGCGAGCAAGGCCGCGCTGGTGCACCTGGTCCGTACCCTCGACGTCGAGCTTCGGCCCGGCGGCATCCGGGTCAACGCCGTGGCGCCGCAGCTCATCGCCACGGAAAAGAACAAAGCCCTGTTTCCCCCCGAGATGCTGGCCGGAGCGGTCGATCCCGAGGCGATCGCCGGCGTGATCGCCTTCCTCGTCAGCGACGCCGCCGCCCCGGTGAGCGGAGCCGTCGTGCCGACCTACGGGTGATGAGCGGCCACGACATGGAACCCCGACGCCACCCTTCGCCCCTTCGCTGGGTCGAGCTCCCGACCATGGACACCGCGAGATGAGCGCCGCCCACGCCGATCCGGAAGCCGCGGGATCCTTTGCCCTCGGTCGGTGGCGGGTCAACCGGATCGGGTACGGCGCCATGCAGCTGGCCGGGGACAATGTATTCGGCCCGCCTCGTGATCGCGACGAAGCCCTGCGAGTCTTGCGCACGGCCGTCGACAGCGGGATCAATCACATCGACACTGCTCAGTACTACGGGCCCGGAGTGGTAAACGAGCTGATCCGGGAGGCGCTCCACCCCTATCCCGGCGACCTGGCCATCGTCAGCAAAGTGGCCGCCCGGCGCGATGACACCGGCGCCGTCCTGACCTACGACGAGCCCGACCAGCTTCGCGCCGGCATCGAAGAAAACCTCGTGACCCTCGGACTCGACCGGCTGGCCGCCGTCAACCTGCGCATCATGGACGGATCCCTGCCCGGAAAGCGCTTCGACGCCCAGCTGGCCGCGCTCATCCAGGCCCGCCAGGAGGGATTGATCGACGGAATCGGCCTCAGCAATATCGGCCCAGACCACCTGCATCGAGCCGTCGAGCAGACCGAGATTGTCTGCGTGCAAAACCTGTTCAACCTGGCCGATCAAGGCGCCCTCGACCTGTTACGCGAATGCGCCTCGCAAGGCATCGCATTCGTGCCGTTCTGCCCCCTGGGTTGGCCCAGAGGCGTCCAGAATGCCATTCTCACCAACCCCATCCTGGGCGGCCTGGGGGCGCGGCTCGACGCCACCCCGGCGCAAATCGCCCTGGCCTGGCTGCTCGACCTCTCGCCCAACGTCCTGCTCATCCCTGGCACCCGCACCCGCCCACATCTGATCGAGAACATCCGGTCGGGCACGGTCCGCCTCGACGACGCCAGCCGAGCGCAGCTGGAGCAGGTGTTTCCCGCCGTTCGGGGCGTTCGGGGCGTTCGGGGCGGGTAACGGGCGCACTTCTGTCCTCTCCCGGCCACTTCTGGAGGGAAAAGTACCTATGGTGTACTTTTCGCTCCAGAAGTGAGCACACTTACCAGAAGTGAGGCATGCTCCGCTCGTCCGGGGGGCACGCACTCAGCGGGGGGGGGCACGCGCTCAGCGGGCCGGGGGCACGCGCTCTGCGGGCCGGGGCCCGCTCTGAGCCGGCGGGACCATGCCCCGACCAAGCGAACCCACCATCCGACCCAGCGAGCCCACGCCGTCACCCCGTGCTGATCTTGCTCCCGGGAGCAAGTTATGCTGGTCGGCGTGGCAAACCCGGATCCGCTGAGCCCGACAGAGGAGCTGTTCTGGCGGGCACTCATGCGCATCGTCCTGTCCCTGCCTCGACAGCTGCACGGCGACATGGTCCGGGCCACCGGCCTGACGGCCAGCGAGTACACCGTGATCATGAACCTCTCCGAAGCACCCAACCGCCAGTTACGAATGGCGGACCTCGCCAGCGCCACCGGCCTGTCCGCCAGCCGGACCACGCGCCTGGTGGACGCCCTGCAGTCACACGGACTGGTCGCCAAACGAGCCAGCTCCGCCGACGGACGGAGCAACCTCGCCGAATTGACCTCTCTCGGTCTCAGCAAGCTGCGATCCGCCTGGCCGGCCCATATAACGAGCGTGCGCCGTCGGGTACTCGACCACATCCCTCCCGGTACTCTCGCCGAGACGGCGCAAGCCCTCGAAGCGGTCGCGTCCCAACTGGAGGACCATCAGGCCGGCGCGGCGTAGAGGCCGACCCGGTGGTTCAACAGGAGATTCCGGCCGCTCATTGATCGCATGGCTGGCTGTCCGGGACAGGCCTAGCAGCCCGACCCCGAGACCACCGCTCCGACCTTGTGTTGTGCTCCCAGCTCCGCTGGTGTCAGCCCACGCGTATCCTCGAAGAGCAACCATCGCCGAAACGAGCGCTGGCATCCCCAGAGGGAGGAGAAGAGGATCATGAGCGCAAACTCAGCGGTCAACATCGTGCTCGTCCACGGCGGCTTCGTGGACGGCTCCGGATGGCGGCCCCTCTATGACTTGCTCACCGAGGACGGCTACCGGGTAGCCGTGGTGCAGAACCCCACCCTGTCGCTGCAAGGCGATGCGACGGCAGCCCGGCTGATCATTGACGCTCAGGACGGCCCGGTGGTGCTGGTCGGCCACTCGTACGGCGGCGCCGTCATCAGCGAGGCCGGCACCGACGAGAAGGTGGCGGCCCTGGTCTACGTCTGCGCGTTCGCGCCGGACCAGGACGAGTCGGTCAACACGCTCATCGCCGGCTTCCCCGCCGGTGGGCCGCAGCCGCCGATCCTGCCGCCCAGGGACGGTTTCCTGTTCCTGGACCGAGGCAAGTTCCACGAATCGTTCGCCGCTGACGTGCCGGCCGACGTGGCCGCGTTCATGGCCGACTCGCAGGTCCCGTGGGGCCTGGAGGCCCTCGGCGGGCCGGTCAGCAACCCGGCTTGGCGGACCAAGCCGAGCTGGTACCTGGTGACGACCGAAGACCGCATGATTCCCCCGTCGGCCCAGCGCACCATGTCCCAGCGGGCCGGGTCGACGGTGGTCGAGGTCGCGGCCAGCCACTCCGTGTACGTCTCGCAACCGACCGCGGTGGCGGATCTCATCAAGCAGGCCGCGTCCGCGGTCGCCACCCAGCAGTAGTCGAGGAACGGGTCGCCACTGCACCGGACGGGCGGCTGGCGTTTGCTCGGCATAGCGAGGATGGCGAGAACGGTGATTCTCGCGTTGGTTGGGTGACCCTCGGTCAGATGACAGGACGCGGGCGGGTCATTTCTCATCCGGAATGCTGTCGACGACGCCTCTCCTGATGGCCTCGACCAGTTGGACGTGATCTCGCTCGTTTTGATCGGCGTAGGCCCGAGCGAACTCGCCGAGAGCGACGCCGAACGTGACGCCCTTGCCGATGTAGCTGGCGATGGCCATGGGGTCACCGGTACGGGCATGGGCGCGAGCGAGGGCGTCACCGCACGCGGTGGCGAATTTGACCAGGCGAGGTCCGACGAGTTCTATGTTCGGGACGATCTTCATATCGCGAAACTGCCTGACGTAGTAGTGCTTCCCGTGCAGTGAACCCCACCCGACGAAAATGTCGGTCGCACTCTGGATCAGTCGCTTGCCATTGATCACCCGGGCCCCGTGGTTGTCGTGGCTGCTCGCTTGAGTGTGGGCCTCATAGACGGAGGGACCGGCCTGCTTAACCTGCAGGAACAAAGGATCGGCTCCGCTCCGCCCTTCGAGCAGCACCAGAAACACCTGCATTCCCACACTGCCAACCCCTACCACCTGGCGGACCACGTCGACCTCGGTGAAGCGGTCGAAAAGGATGCGTCGGTCTTCCTGGAGAGTGAGTCGATACTCAGGAAAGAGACAGTTGACCAGATCGGCCTGCTCGCGGTCGCTGATGCGGACACGGACGGGAGGCTCTTCGGTGATCCGAGGGCGGCCGTGGACCACGGAAGCGAGCTTTGCCAGCGCGCCGCGGCTGGTGCGCCGCTGGCGCTGCTTCTCGATGTAGATCGAGACTCGACCCTGGTCAGCTGGCTCGAAGTATTTGATCAGATTGTCGACATGCACTCCGTCATACCAGATGTCCAGCTCGAGACTCCGCGCATACCGGCTCATGCCGTTGCGGTATGCCTCCGTCGCAGCCCTGACCGCAGCATCCGCGGTGGCCGGATTCAGACGATCGTGGCGCGCCGCCACTACCAGGCTGGCCGCCAGGCGCTTGACGTCCCATTCGAAGGGACCCGGCAGGGTCTCGTCAAAGTCGCGAAGGTCGAACAACAGGTTTCGCTCCGGCGTCGCCCACAGGCCGAAGTTGAGTACGTGGGCGTCTCCGCATAGCTGTACGGTTAGATCGCTGTGGGGCTGGGACGCCAGGTCAGCAGCCATAACCGCCGCCGCACCTCGGTAGTAGTTCCACGCAGAAGCCGCCATGCGCTGATGCCGCAGGGGAAGTAACTCCGGGACCCGAATGTGGTTTTGAGCGAGGACGGTCTCCAAAGCGACGTGCTGCCGCTGACCTTCGTCCCAGTGGCCTAGCGTTCCCCGTCGGACCCGCTTTCGGGCCGTCCGGCCAGCCCGGTGCCGCTCTTCGGCGGTCGCAGGCAGATCGGGCAGCCCGGCTGCATCAGTTCCAGCGGCCGGTGAGGCGGACCCTGTCATGGCCCTCGATGTTACGATCCCGGCGACAAGGACGTCTGCCCCGCTGAACACCTGGGCGCGCCCAAACCGTCCGGCCGGACCGGCGCCGCGACATGATGATGCTTGTGGCTGCGAGGGCGATAATCGAGTGGGTCCGTCCCTACGTACTCGAAGCGGGCGATGGGATCCTGACCTCGGCGGGCATTTGCGAAGGCCTGGCTGGTGCCGGCGTCGGAACGGACATTCTGGTGTTTGCCGCTTCGGCCGGACTCATCGCCGGGGGAATCGCCATGGGCGCCACCGAGTACTCCAAAGCGGCCGCCGAACGGGACCGGCAGCTGGCCCAGCTCGCCAGTGAACGAAGCCAACTCGAGACCTCGCCCGAAGCCGAGCTCGACGAGTTGACCCAACTGTACGTGGCGCGGGGTCTTCCCTTTGACCTGGCCCGACAGGTGGCCATCGAACTTACCGCCCATGACGCGCTTCAAGCTCACGCCGAGGCGGAGTATGGCATCATCCCGGCCTCGCTGCCCGCTCCGCCGCGGGTCGCGGCGGCGGCGGGAGCCTCCTACGTGCTCGGAGCCACGATCCCGCTGCTGGCCATGGCAGTGATACCAGGCCCATCACGGGCACTTGTCACCTTCATCATCGTCCTGCTGGCGCTGGCCTTGACAGGTTGGGTTTCGGCCCGCATCTCGGACGTTCACCCGGCTGTTCCCATCGCCCGCACCGCTGGTATCGGTGCCCTCGCCATGGCCATCACCTACGTCATCGGTCGCGTGTTCCTCCGGTAGCGACTCGCCGCTCGCCACACCCGTCGACGGCCTGGACCAGGATCACCCTGTCTCCAACTCGGTGACGGTGGTCCCGATGTTCTCGTCCAGGCTTGGTGCGCTTGTCCGGCGAAGGGTGCGGTCACCTGGCCGGTCCTCGGGCGGGCCTGCCCTGGCGGCGGCCTCGCCGCCGGTCTTCGTCGAGCGCGCCCAGTGCGTGCGGAGGTTGCCGGCGGGCCCTGGACACATTCTTGGTGGGAGGCGGGGGCGGTCAGGTAGCTGACTCGTCTGCGCCGCTCGGCCGGTCGAGCCGTGCGAGTTAGATGGTGCGGTCGGGGTCGATGAGCGCGAGGCCGATTTCGGGGTGGCTGGTCTTGCGGAGGTGAGCTGGGGACTCACGGACGATCGCTTCGAGGGTGGGCCAGATTTCCGCGGCGAGGAGGTGCCCGCCGCGGGTTGTTCCGTCGGCGAGGCCCAGGACGACGTGGGCGTGCACCTGCGGTCCATCGTCGGAGTCGGCGATATCACCGACAAGGGACAGCAGCTCGCATTGCTGGTCGATCTGGATCCGCCGGTAAGCCTTCGTTTGGCGGTCGAACCAGCCGACCGTGGCCTGAGCGAAGGCGCCGATGCCGGTGATCTGGGCGGCGGTCAGGTCGTGGTCGCGGGCGAAGTCGCTCAGAATGGCGAAAGCGTCTTCGCCGGGCTGCCCGACGAGGACGTACGTGCGGCTATCACCCGGCTCTCCGGCGCCGACAGCGGTGGCTTTCATGACGACTCGTTCTCCTTGGGAGTGCTCGGGGGTTGGTCATCTACTGGGCCGACGATCTTCTTCGCACCATCAACCGGGCCGACCTCGAAGGCAGAAACCGCACACGCTCGTCACCGGCGAGAGCGAAACATACGGGCCGGCCAACAGCGGATGGAGGCCGGGCTCCCGCCGCGGTGAGTGCCTGCCCGGGCCCGGGCGATCGCCGACATCAGGCTGCATCGCAGAACTCATGTCGGATCGACCGTTTCCTCAGAGCGACGATGCTCGACCCTGGCACCTCCTGGAGCCTCTCGGTCCTCTTGACGTTCGTCCGATTCTTCGAGCACCGCTTGAGCCAGGGCTGTTGGGTCGTTGATCCCGGCCGCCCTCTCCTCGGACAGAAGCCTGTCGGCTCGGGAACGAACACGGGGATCCGCCGTCGACTCTGGACTTCCGGTGAAGGCCGTCGTGCCGACCAACCCGGTCTGCCTGTCCGACCCGGGCGGGAGCACCTCTGCCTCGCAGCTGCGCTCTACCTGCCCGTCGCCGGTCAGAATCGACACCACCGCAGACCCGGGAGCCGGGCTCACATCCGCTTCTAGAACAAGACCCTGCCATCGACTCCTGCTCGGATCATCTATCTCGGCGATGGTCTCGACATCGCCGATTCGCACTCGGTACGTGGCCATACCTGGTAATTACCCTGACGAGGTGCGGGACATCACCGCGCCATCTGCACGCAATTACAAGATTCCGGACGGATGGGCGGTCTTGTTCGGCCTACCAGCGCCGATGAGGCCCTCGGCCTCCTCCGCCGGCCAGACGGCGAAGGGGCGGGCCCAACCCCTCGGCGTAGGTCGGGAACGGATGAACGACATCGGCCAGCACGTTGATGGGAATCCGGGCCCGGATGGCGAGAGCCAGCTCGCTGATGATCTCGTCCGCGGCCGGGCCGATGATGGCGGCGCCGGCGAGCACACCGGTAGTCATATCGGCGACCAGATGGGTCGCCCCACGAGCGCCCCCGTCGGTCGTTGCTCTGGCCAGTTCCGCCATCCTCATCTCCTCCACCTCGACGACCAGCCCTTGTTCCAGAGCAGACGCCTCGGACAGCCCCACCGCGGCCACAGGAGGATCCGTGTAGACCACCCGGGGGATGGCCCGGTAGTCCGCAACCTCCGCCGCGCCTTTAAGGTTCGCCGCCACCAGGCGCGACTGGTAGGCGGCAGTGTGGGTGAACGGGGCAATACCGGTCACGTCGCCTGCCGCCCAGAGATGGTCGACGCCGACAACTCTGCCCGTCGGGTCGGTCGTCAGGCCATCGACTCCCACGTCGACGCCGAGCGTTTCGAGGCCCAACCCGGCCACGTTGGGCGTCCGGCCGATGGCTACAAGCACCCGTGCTGCCTCGATCTCCTGACCGTCGGCCACGTGCAAGACTGCGCCTCCGCCGACTGGTCGGCAGGATTTGACTGACGTGCCGGTCCGTACGTCGATGCCGTCGTCGGCGAGGACCCGGGCCAGTTGTCCGCCCAGCCAGTCGTCCTCGTTGGCGAGCAGGTGCTCCGACGATTCAATCAGGGTGACCTCGACACCGAAGGCGCGGTACATCTGGGCCAGTTCGCATCCGACCGGACCGCCGCCGAGCACGACGAGCGAGCCGGGCAGCTCGCATGCGCTCAGGGCCGCATCGCTGGTCCAGCACGGGACCTCGTCCAGGCCCGGGATGGCGGGCTCGGTCGGGCGGGATCCAGTGGCAATCACAAGTTCGCCGTAGCCGACCTCGCGGTCGCCGCTTTCGCCATCGATAATGCGCACCCGGCCCGGCGCCACGACCTGACCCCGACCCCGCAACAGCACGGCGCCGGTGTTGCTCAGCTCCGCAGCGCTGCTCCGGTCATCGCGGTCCTCGGAAGCTTCGTCCCGCCGGCGAACCGCCGCCGCGAATGCGGCAGCAGGATCGCCCAGCTGCAACCGCTCGCCGGAGGCGCCGAGGACGTGCGCCCGGCCTGCCAGCCGCCGGACCTGAGCCGACCGCAACATGGCCTTGGACGGCACGCACGCCACAAACGGGCATTCCCCGCCGACCCGGCCAGATTCGACCACCGCCACCGAGCAGTCGCTGAGCGAACCCCAGATACCCTCCGCACCCGACCCGGCCCCCAGCACCACCACGTCGAACCCGTCGTTTCCGGTCACAGGTGTGTACTACCCAACGCGACCGTAAAGCCTCGGCTGAGACGGTGACGAAGCCCCGCGGCTTCGAACACAGCCGGGAGCCGGTCGGGGTCTTGAACGATCGGGCGTCGAGTTCGGTAATCCGTCCAGCATGATCGGCTGGGCCTTGGGAGGAGCTACCGGCCCTCGGCGCGGTCTTGACGATTTAGTTCGGTGAGGGCCTCGAGTTCGTCATCGGAAGCGTGCTCGACGGCGATGAGGGTGTTATCGGCTCGGGGCATGCTTCGCAGGAGCTCATCCAGCTTGCGTTGGGTGACCATCTGGTCGCGGGCCTGGAGGTGCTGTATGGCGAAAACCATGAATACCGTCACGATGGAGGTGGCCGACTCCAGGACAGTCGGCCAGTATGACGGGAAGCCCGAGGCTGCTCCGTAAGCTGTCCACGCGAGGACGATCAGCGCCACGAGCGCACCGGCCCACGCGTGGGACGCTATATCTCCCAGGCGGTGGAGCTGCCGGCTGCTCCATTGGCGGTGTGGTTCTACCGCCGCAAGGTGGCCATCGACATGGGCCATCGGCCCACTTTGCCGCCCGGGCTCTTCGGGTGTGGCGGTGACGTTCCTGCTGAGCCGTCGTCTTTGATAGAGCTGGTCTTCAGGTGTCATGGACTGGTGAAGCCTGCGCTGGGCCGACGCCCACAGGATGTCCGTGGTGCCGCAATCGGCGACGTCGGGTGGCAGGCTAGCCCGGCTCAGGTCTCGGCCCGGGTGGTGGCGGGCGGCCGCTCGGGCGAGGATCGACGCCCGAAGAGATGCCGTCTGCCGCGGCCACGGTCCGCGGATGTCAGCTCGTCCCGGCCAGTTGGGCCGTCGGCCGCGCCCCGCCCGCTGTCGGCCCAGACCGTGTCGCGATGGCTGATCAGGTCGTCGCGGTCCTGGCTCACCGCCGCCGTCTCCCGCCGGGACTGCTTGAGCGCGACTCGAGCGGTCCGGGCCCGCCTGGAGCTGCGGCGCGCCGCCGCCAGCAGCAGGGTCAACCCGAACATCGCCACCGCCCCGACCACGATGCCGTAGAGAAACAGCGCGCCGGTGGAGCCCGTCACGTGGTACCCGAACACCGAGAACCCCGAGGTCAGGGCATGGGCGCCCCCACCATTGGTGAGCACGCCGGCCACGCCGACGATCACGGCGGCGACCAGGATGATGAGACCGACAATCAGGACCACGACACACTCCAAATAATGCTGTAGATCTGTGATGTACCCGATTAGAGGCTGTCCAAACCCCAGGAGAATCGGCCCGCGCCCCACCGGTGCTGAGATCATCCTGGCCGCGATGAAGCCGATCGTCCGGCGTCCCGCGATTACGGGGCACGCAAAGGGTCCCGAGAACAGAACATTCCCGGGACCCCGTACGGACTGTCAGGTTTTGTTCTTACCAGGACCCTTAGCTACGCAGGTCGGGCTGCTGGGTAATAGGGCCATTCGGGGCACTCTGGGCGTCGGCCACGGTATGGTCGGTCAGCACGTTGGCTGCGACAGCCGCGTTCACCGGTACGGCCACGTTGGCGTTTATCAAGGACATCGCCGCCCGTTCTGGCAGTGCCTCACCGGCAAGGTCGTCCAGCTCGCCCCGGGTTACCGCACGGTAGTCAGACATTGAGTTCTCCTTGTGGTCTCAACCGCCGCCGCGGACCGGCGACGTTCGTTAGGTCCTTCCCGATCACGTGAGACCTAAACGAAGAGGTGCCTATCGCCAGAGGGATAGTTGGTGACAGAACGTCGGCGCATCCATCAGATTGCATCAGAGGCTGCCCCGACCGGAGCACCAGCCGACAACGAGCGACTTCTCGCCGCGCCAATGTTTAGGCGCCATTCTCGCGGTTGTCAGCGAAACACGCTCGTTTGGGATACGAGCGCTACTTGGTCAGCATGGCGGTGGGCCCGATTACTAAGCGGCGCGTCCGGGTACAAGGACACGGCGGCAGAGGACCGAGGAGGTAAGTGGCAGCGATGGAAGGCGGAGCGATGTACCCATCGACACCTCCGTGTCAGAGAGGGTCCTTGCGAGTCCGCTCGGTCGTCCCATGAGTCGATACAGGGAGGACGGATCTGCGGGACCGGGAATCGAGACGGGCAGGCTGAGCGAGGCTTGTGACATCGCCAGCGGGTGGCCCCTGCCAGGACGCGGCCAGACCAAGCGGCGGTTCGAGCTGCTGTGCTCGGTGGCGCAGGACGATCTGGTGGTCGGGCGTTTGGTCGAGGCGCATGCCGACGCCGTCGCGATCACGACAGAGCTGGGCCGACCACTCGTTACCACCGGCCAACGCTGGGGGGTGTGGGCAGCCGGACCGGCCGACAGTCTCAAAGCTGACCTCGTCGGCGAAAACTGGCGCCTGGATGGAACCAAAGCCTGGTGTTCAGGAGCTGCCCTGCTCACGCACGCCCTGGTCGACGCCAGCACGACAACTGGTCAACGCCTCCTCGCGGTCAACCTCGACGATCCTGGTATCGAGGTGTGCGCCCCAACGTGGACCGGGCCAGGGATGGCCCGGGCAGACACGCGCTCGGTCAGGTTCCATCAAGCGCCGGCTCTGGTGGTCGGGCAGCCCGACCACTACTTGACCCGACCGGGATTCTGGGCCGGCGCCATCGGCGTCGCAGCCTGCTGGCACGGGGGGACCATCGCAATCGCCCGACCCCTCCTGGACCGGTCACGCCACTCTTCCGAACCGCATCTGCTGGTCCACCTTGGGGCCGTACACGTGGCCTTGGAGCAAAACCGGGCCATGCTGACGGTCGCCGCCGCCCAACTCGACCAAGAGTTCGACCGCGATCACCACCTGCTGGCCGGATCGGTCCGAACCACGGTCGAGCGCAACGCGGTGAGCATTATGGACCGGGTTGGCCGGGCCTTGGGGCCTGGCCCCCTTGCGCACGACGGCCAGCATGCGGGCCTCGTCGCCGACCTGACGGTCTACATACGACAGCACCACGGTGAACGGGACCTCGAGAAGATGGGCGAACGACTGTCGCGTCTGGATGACCCATGGCCCGTTTAGAAGCCTCGACTCCTTCGCTGGACGGATCCGGGACGCCCGAGTCGGAGTGGCAGGCCTGTCCCCAACTCGGCCGGATGCGGCCCTGGAGGATACCCACGCCACCGACCAACCGGTGCGTCGTGGTGGCCCCGCACCCTGACGACGAGCTACTCGGTGCGGGCGGCACGGCGACCCTTCTCGTCGCATCGGGCCTCGAGATGGTGCTCGTCGCCGTCACCGACGGCGAAAACAGCCATCCCGGCCGGCAGACTGAGCTGCGTCACCGCCGCCCCCTGGAGTCAGCGGCGGCGGCGGCCAGCCTTGGCATGGTTCCGATCCGGACCTTCCGGCTCCGCCACCCCGATGGACAGATAGCCGAACGTCGGCTGACCGCCGAACTGGTCGGCCTGTTTCAAACCGGCGATCTGGTCCTGGCTCCCTGGCCCCACGACGGACACCCCGACCACGACCGGGTAGGCCGAGCCGCAACCGTCGCCGCCCGGCGACGCCAAGCCCATCTGCTGTGGTATCTCGTGTGGGCCTGGCATTGGGCGCATCCAGATGGGGATATCCCGTGGGGCAGGTGTGTACGGGTCGATTTCGGGCCGGTGGTGGCCTGCCGTAAACGGCACGCGGCGCGCTGCTTCACTACCCAACTCACGGGCGCCAAGCCGATCCTGTCCGCCACCGTACTCAGTCGTCTGATGCGGCCGTACGAAGTTCTCATCGAGTCATGAGCCTCGGCCGAGGTTATTTCGACGATCTTTACCAGGGCGATCCCGACCCGTGGGGATTTCGAACGCGCTGGTATGAGACACGCAAACGTCAGCTCACTCTCGCCGCATTACCCGATGCGCACTACGGGACGGCTTTTGAGCCGGGCTGTTCGATGGGCCTGCTGACGCATGTACTGGCCACCAGATGCGACAGCGTCCTCGCCATGGACATCTCGGCCCGGGCCCTCGAACAGGCCCGAATCGATCGGCCCGACAACGTGGAACTCCGTTTGGGTTCGATTCCGGCCGACTGGCCGCCCGGTCGCTTCGACCTGATCGTGCTCTCCGAAGTGGGGTACTACCTCGACGAGCGTGACAGTCGGCGCTTGGCCCAACTCGCTATGACCGGTGCCCGAGACCTCATCGCCGTCCATTGGCGCCATCGCGTCAGCGATTACCCGCTAACGGGCGACCAGTTCCACCGCATTCTCGACCAGATCGGCGCCCGGCACGGACTCGGTCGGATTTGCAGCCATGTCGAGGCCGACTTTCGTCTGGGCGTATGGAGTCGCGACCATCGCTCGGTCGCTGGCCGCACCGGGTTGCTCCGCTGATGAGAACCGAGATCACCCGTATCGGGGTCGTCGTCCCCGCTCACAACGAAGAACGCTTTCTGGGCGGGTGCCTGACTTCTCTGCAGGCGGCCGCCCGACTGGTACCAGTTCCGGTCAGGATTGTCGTCGTGCTCGACGACTGCACCGACGGCAGCCGTGAGGCTTGTCGCCAATCCGGCGTCGACAGCCGGGAGATCGATGCCCGCAACGTCGGCGCCGCCCGGGCCGCCGGCTTCCAAGCCCTCATTGGCGAAGAAGCGAATCCGACCAGCCTGTGGCTGGCCAGCACGGACGCTGATAGTCTGGTCGAGCCCACCTGGCTGTGCCAACAGCTTGACCTGGCCCGGGAAGGAGCGGACGTCGTTCTTGGCGTGGTCCGGCTGGACCACGCCGACCTCCGCCCCGGGCTGCGCCAGGCCTTCGATGTCGACTACCAGAAGCATTTCTTTCCGGACGGCACCCACAACCACGTGCACGGTGCCAACCTGGGCCTGAGAGCCAGTGCCTACCTACGAGCCGGCGGCTTTTCCGGGGTTCCCAACCACGAGGACCAAGGGCTCGTCCACCGGCTGCGGCGCACACCAGGCGTCATCATTACCCGAAGCCAGCAGCTCATCGTTTCCACCAGCGCCCGGCTCGAGGGCCGGTGTGACCGCGGTTTCGCCGCCACCCTGGCCGCCCTCGTGGCCTGATGGGGCGCCTGAGTTTGATCCTCACCACCCGACGGCAACGCCATTGCAGGTCGGGCCAGCCTGGCTGGCCGCGGCACGGAATCGAGCGGATGGCTCCGGGAGTCGTGGCGGTCCCCTCAGCACTGGACAGATCGGCTGCTGACCCAACCGGGCCTGGAGTGCATGCTACGCAGGCAGACGGGTAGAAGAGAATGGAACCCCGCGAGAAGGAGGCCGGCAATGTGCTACCGGGCCGTGGCGCGCTTGCCGTGCACTCCAATGTCCGTTCGAGCCAGCCGGACCTTCGTAACCGAACAACTCGTCGCGTGGGGTGTCGACGCCGACGATAGCGCCGCCGGCCGCCTCGACGACGTCACGCTGGTCATGAGCGAGCTGGCCGGCAACGCCACGAAGTTTTGTCGCCAGGCGATCGAAATCTCCCTGGTGGCCCACCGGGACCATATCGAGGTCGCGGTGACCGACGACAACCCGCGCCCGGCCCGCCTCCAGCACCCTGACCCGGACACGCCTGCCGGGCGCGGGCTGCTCCTTGTTGACGCCCTCGCCGAACAATGGGGCCAGCGCCGCCCAAACCACGGCAAGACCGTGTGGGCTCGCCTGACCCTGCCCCCCGGATCCGCCCTGGCTGACGGCTGCACCCTCGCGGTTCCCTGAGCCGGCCGGCAACCGGGGGCCGCCGCCTCGAGGACCGGTCCGGGCCTCCTCGCCTGCAGGTCGGCATCGCCGTTCTTTCCGTCCACAAGGACGGGCCATCACCGGCCATGGCGTTACCGTCGGGTTCCACCGTCACTTCGCCCATCATGCCTTCAAGGCACCCGGATGGCTACGAGCGGTCCTCGCCATCTCCGGGATGATGGCCGTCGAGGGACCGGTCTACTCCCGCCTCTCGTCGGCGGCCTGTGGTCGTGGTCCTGGGCAGGTGCCCTCACCGCTGGCGATGAGGATCCCATTCGAAAGCCTTAGGTCGAGATCAGGCGACCGAAAAACGATCGGTATCTGGTCAACACCACGCGCAGATCTTCGGTCGAGACATCCGCGCCCTGCTCCCATTGCGCCTCCAGGCGTTCTCGCTCATGCGAGAACCCGGCGGTAACCCGTTGCATGATGTCGAGGACCAGGGCGTCGGCCTGCTCTACACTCTGGCGGGGTTGATCGACGAAGTGCGCCTGGATGTCGGACCATTGGTCGTTATACAACCGGGTCTGATCGGCCGGCAGCAGCGAGTATTCGGTCGCCCGGCCGCTTTCTGGATCGCTTGCACCCGGCGGGACTACCTGCCCGGAGGCACCCTTGCCCCCGGGCAGGGCAGTCCCGCCAGAATCGACCGTGGAGGCTCGGTCTCGACCAAGCCTCGATTCCCCGTCGGAGGAATCAGACGAGGCCGCCTCGGGCCGGGCCCGAGATGAAGCCCCCGCGGCCTGAGCCGGCTCGGCCTCACCAGTTGGCTGCGTGTCGCTCCCGACACCCGAATTTCCGGTGTCGATTGGAGTCGGCGCCTGGCCGAGGTCGTTGTCGACGGTCGCTTGATCTCTTTCCGTCATCGGACGCTCCTGTCCTCGAAACTGGTCTGTTGGGAATCGCTTGAGCCGTCGCCGCCTCCGGCCGACTCGATGAGCCGCTCGAAGAGCGCCCGGTAGTGCCACATGGCCTGCCGCAGGTCTTCGGTTGAGGTCTCGTCGCTTCCGTTGCTCGCGGAAGCCATCCGGTGTCCCTGCCGATAATTCTCGACGACGTCGGGATGATCGACCGACAGGTCGTCGGCGCGCTGATCAAAGTCTTCAACCGGGTAGCCCCGCTCGCGCATCACCAATTGGATCAGCCGGTCGGCGCCCCCGACCGCTCCGGCAGGGTCGTCGACGAACTGGGACTGCACCGTTCGCCAATCGCGCTGGTATCGCTCGCGAGCGGTCGCAGTCAGTGGCCGAATCGGGAGCTGACTGCGTCGATCTTGGCGGTCTTCGAGATCTGCTTCGGCGTCGCGCTTGTGGCCCGTGGCCGCCACTGTGCGCTCATACTCGGGTCCGAACTGGCGGCGCAGGGCGGTGGTCCGCCGGTTGGCCGCGGCCAGAAGCACGGCCAGGACGATCACAATCACCACTGCCACTCCGAGCACAACCCATCCCCATGCGGGCATATCTTCTTTCCTTACCGGTCGAGCTGCCCTTCATCGTTTTCACTACCCGGCACCGAGTGGGCTGAAACGGCAGAGCGCGGCGGAGGGGAATCACGGCCGTCATCGGTTTGAGGCTTTGAGGACCGGTCGGTCGAAACTCCGAACAGCGCAGCTGGTCGCCTAAATGGACCAGTGTTTCCCCGTCCGGGATGAGCGTGGAGAACGCCCGGGCGAACGTTTACGGTACCGCCGGAGTTCATTTCGACCGATGGGCTGCGATTGACCTTGGGCACCGGCAGAGAGGCTTTCAACCTTGGTAGCGCAATAACTGATGCGTCACCGAGCAGGGAGGTTGCCGTGTCTCTCAGAGGATCTCTTGCTGGCGAGACGTATCGCGAACTGAGGTTACGACCCCGCCCGGGGGTGGGTTCGGACCGCGCCCTTCGTCGTGCGGGGGCGAAGCCGGCCCAGCGGTGAGTGCCGGTATCTGGATGGTTCCGGCCGTATGGGCGAGTCTCGCCGCGATCCTATGGGTGACGACCTGGCTCGAACGCCGCCTCATCACGCCGCCACCCGTCGACGCCGAACTCCCGTCGGCGGCCGCGCCCGTCCCGACCGACGCCATGGCCCGTCCGGAGTAGCCTGGGAGGGACCCTCAGTTCGTCATCGAACTCGGCAACCAACGGGCCAAGAGAGCAGGACGTTGACATATTTCGTCGACCCATTTGGACTTCTTCCCGGCGCGGGCGCCGACCGGCAACGCCCGGCCGGGAGTGGTTCTGGCGGGTGACGGCCGACTTGTCCGGCCCCCTCCACGGCCGCTGCGACCACGGCACCGGTCCGGCGCTGCCTGACTCTCGGCCCAGGGTCCCCGTTACGGAGCTGGTCGCCCCGCCAGTCGACGGGGACGGGGCGACGCGGGTCTCTGAGCTGGAGGCCGCCGAGGCCCGGCTGCGAGAAATCCAGTCGATCATGGACACCGCCCTCCACCACCTCGACGTGGACGACTTGCTGACGGCGCTCCTCGACCGCGTCCTGTCGATCCTTTCGAGCGACACCGCGGCTGTCCTCCTGCTCGACAACGACTCCCGGCAGCTGGTCGCCCGGTTCGCTCGCGGGGTGGAGGAGGAGGTCCGCCAAGGCGTTCGGATCCCGGTGGGCGTCGGGTTCGCCGGGCGGATCGCGGCTGAGCGGCGGCCGGTGACCCTGGATCGGGTGGACGCGACGACGGTGACGAATCCGATCCTGTGGCAGACGGGGATTAAAACCATGCTCGGGGTGCCGCTGCTCGCCGGTGGCCAGCTCCTGGGTGTCCTCCATGTGGGCCGGTTTACGGCGCTGCCGTTCGGTTCCGCCGACGTCGAGCTGTTGGAAATGGTGGCCGGGCGCGTGGCCGGTGCGGTGCAGACGACCGTGCTCATCGCGGAACGTACCGCGGCCAGAGTCCTCCAACGCAGTCTTCTCCCGTCCGCCTTACCCCACTCACCGCACTTACGGCTGGCCAGCCGGTACCTGCCGGCGGAAGATGGCGACATAGGCGGGGACTGGTACGACGCCTTCTCACTCCCTTCCGGCGAGTTCTGGGTCATGGTCGGCGACGTCGGCGGTCACGGCCTGCGACCGGCAGTGGTGATGGGTCGGCTGCGTAGCGCGCTACGGGCCTACGCGTTTGAAGGCTGGCCCCCCGAAAAGGTGCTGTATCTCTCGGACCAGAAACTCCAGCACTTCGAGCGGGAAGTGACGGCGACCGTGGCCTGCGCCGTCTTCTCCGCCCCGTTCGACCATTTCCACCTGGCTCTCGCCGGGCACCCGCCGCCGGTGCTCGCCGTACCGGGCCAAGCCTCGCGGCTCCTCGACATCCCGCCGGCTCCATTACTGGGTGCCACGTCCAGCCCCCGCCCGAGGGCGACCAGGATCGAGATGCCCCCTGACGGCACCCTGGTGCTCTATACCGACGGTCTGGTCGAGCGACGCAGCGAGCCCCTCGACCAGGGCTTCGAACGTCTCCGGTCGGTCGTGACGGCCGACGATCCCGAGGAAGTCTGCCGGCGGATCACGAACGCGCTGATCGGCAACTCGTCACGAAAGGACGATGTCGCCGTGCTGGCCGTGCAACGTCGAGTGACCGCAACACCCCGCGAGGTTTGAGCGGCCGGAGTGGGCCGGCTGCTCGTCGACCGAGTGGTGGACACTTCCTTCGCCGTGACGGGGATCCCCCACGGTGCCCGGGGTCGAAGGTACGGTCATCCGGTGCTGCGCAAACACCCGGCGGGGCTGGAGGGCGGAGCCCGGCCTCGCCTGCGGTATTTGGTCGCGGGTGCCTTTCTCGCCTTCGGTGTGCTCTTGGGGGTGTGGATCGCCCTGGTGGGGCAGGCCGACTTTCAGGACAACGTGGCCGGTCTGGTGGCTGCGGGCGCCGGTCTGGTCGTCGCCTGGTTCGTGAGCGTCGAGGGTAGGGCGGTGCCGTCCTTTCGCCGCTCTGATCTCGGGATGCTGGTCCGGCTCGCCCCGCAGCTATGCCGGGAGACCGTCAGCGTTTATGTCGCCACCTGGCAGCGAGCCCGGGGGTACGGCCCGCCGAGCAGGGTACGTACCGTGGCCACCGATGTTGGTGGCGGGGGGTGGCCGGCGGCCCGGCGGAGCGGCCTGGTCGGGGGTCTGCTGTCGTTTACGCCCAACACCATTGTGATCGACATCGACGCCGAGACCGGGGTGGCCACTGTGCACGACTTCGTCGCGAGACCCACCGAGGGCGCCGGTTGACCGCCTTTTTTGTCGGGGTACTGGTCTTGATGGTCGCCCTGGGTCCGTGCGCCTGGGTGTGTTGGCGGGGACGCCCCGAGGACCGACTGGTGGCTCTCGGGCTCACCGGGACCGTCCAGTCGCTGATCCTGTTGTTCCTCGCAGTCGGCTTCGCGGAGCCGGCCCTCGCCTCTCTGGGTGCGGTTCTGGCGGTGATGTCGTCGGGCGGCACGCTCGCGTTCGCCCGCTTTTTGGAACGCTGGGTGTGACCGCCGTTGCGTGACGTGGTCGCGGTCGTCTTTCTCGCGGTCGGTCTGGCCGTGATCGTGGCCTCCTGTGTGGGGATGGCCGTCCTCGACGACCCGATGGATCGTCTCCACCTGGTCACTCCCGCGTCGACCCTGGGTGTCACCGCCGCGTGTGCTGCGGTGGTCGCCCGCGAGGGCCTCGACGCGGCCGGCACCGCGGCGGTCCTTTTGGCCGTGGTGACCGTGTTCACCAGCCCGCTGGTCTCCCACGCCTGTGCCCGCTCCATCGAGGTCCGGCGTCGGGCGGACCAGAGCGGTGCGGAGCCGGCCGGGAGCGGCCGGGAGTGAGGGAGGCGGTGATCGCCGTGGCCCTGGTGTGGGTGGCGGCGTCGGGCACAGCCGTGGTGTTCACCCGTGACCCGCTGCGGCAGGCCTTCGTGGTCGGCTTCTTCGGGTTATGTCTGGCCACGTTGTACCTGAGCCTGCAGGCGGGTGACGTCGCCCTGTCCCAGCTCGTGGTGGGAGCGGTGGCGCTGCCGCTCATCGTTCTCCTGAGCCTGGCCAAGATAGGCCGGTCCGGTCAATGACCACCCGGACCCGGCTATGGATGTTCGCCGTGGGGGCGGCGGGCCTCGCCGTGGCTCTCGCGGTGGGACTCGGGGGCGTGCACGGTTTTGGTGCGCCGGCCTCCGCTTACGCTCGCATCTTGAACTCGCTGTCAGTGCCACAGCGTCATGCCACCGACGTGGTCTCCGCGGTCAGCTTCGACTACCGGGGTATCGACACACTCTTCGAGGAGTTCATCCTCTTCGCCGCCGTTGCCGGCGTCTCGGTCCTGTTGCGACCCGTCGCCGACGAAAGTCGGCAGCTGCCCGCCGACCAGGCTCCTGACCGGCGTATCCCGCCGCCCAGCCCGACGGTCGGGTTCATGGCCGTCCTGGTCGCCCCGCTCCTGGTCGTGGTGGGGCTCGAGACCGTGACCCACGGCCAGATCTCACCGGGCGGCGGTTTTCAGGGTGGGGTGGTGGTGGCCAGTGCCATCTACGTCATCTACCTCGCCACCAGCTACAGCAACGTCGAGCGTTTCGAGCCGGGCACCCTGGTCGAGGCCGCCGATGGGGCCGGGGCCGGAGGGTACGTCTTCGTCGGGGTTCTCGGGCTGCTGGGCGGGGTCGCCTATCTCACCAACGTGGTCGGCCTGGGCCGGGCGGGCAACCTGATCTCCGGGGGAACTCTGCCGCTGCTCAACGCAGTGGTGGGCCTGGAGGTGGCGGCCGGGTTCGTTCTCCTGGCCAAGGAGTTCCTCGATCAGACTGCGGTCGTCCGGCCGTCCAGATCGTGACGGTCCTCGCCTACGCGGTCGTGGTCTGGCTGCTGGTCGTCGGCCTCTACGGGGTGGTCAGCAGCCACAACCTGATTCACCTGGTGCTCTGCCTGTCGGTCGCCCAGTCGGCGACCGACGTGCTCATCCTGGAGATCGGCTACGTCAGGGGAGGCCACGCCCCGGTGTTCGTCGGGCTGGCGTCCCACCCGGGGCCGACCGTCGACGCCATCATGCAGGCGTTGTCGCTCACCGATGTGGTGCTCGGCGCGGCCGTGTCCGCCCTCCTTCTCGCCCTCGCGGTGCAGATCCACAAGCGGGTCGGCAGTCTCGATCCCGACGATCTCCGGCACTCCCAGGCCCCCCCGACGTGAGCCCGGTCACCACGCCGACCATCGTGGTGCCGCTCGCGGTGGTCGTACCGCTCAGTGCGGCCGCCGTCCTCGCCGCCGCCGACCGGCACCTTCCGGGCCCGGCGCGCGACGTGCTGGGCACCGGCGCGGCGGTCGCCACCACGGCGCTCGCCGCCTTCGCCCTGACCGAGTCGGCCCACCAGCGCATCGTCTATTGGTTCGGGGGCTGGCACCCCGTTCAGGGCACGGTCATCGGTGTCGACTATGCCGTCGACGCGCTGGGGGGTGCATTGGCGGTCCTCGCCGGCGTGCTCGCCGTCGCCGCCCTGGTCTACTCCCGCCGGTTCTTCGGCCCCAGTGGCGGCAGGTATCCGGCCCTGGTGTTGGTGTTCCTGGCGGCCAGCATCGATTTCGCCTGGACCGGTGACCTGTTCAACATGTTCGTCGCCTTCGAGTTGGTCGCCGTCACCGGGTTCATCCTGACCGGCTACTACGCGGAACGCGAGGCACCCCTCCAAGGTGCCATCAACTTCGCCGTCACCAACACCATCGGCGGCCTCCTGATGCTCACCGGGACGGTCCTGCTTTACGCCAGCACCGGCAGCCTCAACCTGGCCCAGGTGGGTCAGACCCTTTCCGGTCGGCCCGCCGGTGGCCTGGTGGCGGTGACCTTCGCCCTTCTCGCCGTCGCATTCCTGGTCAAAGCGGCCGTGGTGCCGTGGCACTTCTGGCTGCCCGACGCCTACGGCGCGGCGCCGGCACCGGTCTGCGTGTTGCTCGCTGGAGTCATGAGCGAACTCGGCATTTTTGGCCTGGCCCGCACGTGGGAGACCGTCTTCGCCGGGGCGTTCGATGCGTCGGCCGAGCACCGCATCCGCCTGGTCCTGGGGGCGCTCGGGACCCTCACCGCCCTGGTCGCCACCGCCATGTCGCTCGTGGAGCGCCACCCCCGCCGGCTGATGGCCTTCGTGGTGGTGGCCCACATGGGTCTCTACCTGCTGGGCTTCTCGCTGCTGCGCACCGGTGCGCTCGGCGGCATGGCGCTCCTCGCGGTCGGCGACGGGCTGACCAAGGCCGCCATGTTCCTGGCCCTCGGCGTACTGGGCCGGCACCGCCGGGCCACGGGCGGCCGGCCCATGCGCGGAGAGGGCCCCGGATTGGCGGTCGCCGCCGGGATCGTGGTCGTCGGCGCCCTGGCCCTGGCCGACCTGCCCCCATTCGCCTCCTCGGTCGGCAAGGACCTCCTCGGGGCCTCAGCCGGGACGGCCGGCCGCTTCGTCGAGGTGATCTTCGCCGTCACCGTGATCGGCTCCAGCGCCGCGGTCCTCGCCGCCACCGCCCGCCTCTGGCGAGGCGAGACAGCCGACCAGGTCTCGCCAGCCGAGGCCGCGGCGGAGACGCCCGCCGGGTGGGGGTCCTTCCTCCTGCTCGCCCCGCCGGTACTCCTGCTGGCGGCCGCCTTCGGTCTCGGGCTGGTTCCCCACCTCGCCGGCCACGCCGTCAGCGCCACCGCCGGATTCACGGATCGGGGCAGCTACGTCGCGGCCGTGCTCGACGGTCGACGGATCGCGGTGACGTCGCCTCCAGTACCGGCGGCGACGCGGTCAGCCCGGCTCGGGGATCTGGCCGAAACCGCCGGCGCGGTAGTGATCGCGGCGGTCGTCCTTTCCCGGAGCCGGATCCAGGCTTCGCTCACCGCCGCCACCGGACGACTCCGCCGACTCCACAGCGGCCATGTCGGTGACCAGGTCACCTGGGCCCTCGTCGGGCTCGCCGTGCTGGCCGGGTTGAGCGGCCTGGCGCTCCGCTGAAGTGCGCCGACCCGACCTCGAGCGCGGGCCGGCTCCGGTGACGGCCAAGCATCCCATGGGCCTGACCACACCCTTGATGATCTAGTCAGGGCGATTGAGGCGGACTCCCCAGGTCGCGGTCAACGACTGGCCAGGGTCCAGGCGGGTCACGCCATGGCCGGTTTGGAAGGCGTTCGGAGGACAGGTCATCGGCTCGGTCCCGAGGCCCGAGCGTCGCCGGTTCGGGCTGAGGGTGTCGCCGGTGTAGATCTCGATGATCGGATAGTGCCGGTCGACCCACAGCTCGGCTCGAGTGGCATCGGGGGCTGTGAGGCGCACCCATGCTCGTCCCTCGCGGTCACGGTCGAGATCGGTGAAGGGTGTGTCGAGTTTCTGGTCACCGAGGCGCTTGGCGGCCCGGAAATCGAATTCGGTGCCTTCGACCATCGCCGTCCCGGTTGGGAGTTGGCGCTCGTTCTCGGTGAGGATGCGCGTGGCGGCTCGGAGCTCGAGCGTGCAGTCGTTGATCAGGCCGGTCCCTGGTGACAGGTAGGGGTGCTGGCCGGTCCCGTACGGGCAGGCGTGATCGCCGATGTTGGTGGCGGTGGTGGATACCACCAGGCCGCCGACACCCAGTTCGTAGGTCACCCGGATGTCCAGGGTAAATGGGTAGCCGGCGAGCGGGTGGAGTCGGGTGCCCATCACCACCCGACCGGGGTGGTGTTCTACGGCCTGCCAGGGCCGCCAGCTGAGGAAGCCGTGGATGGCGTTGTGCTTTTCGGGTTCGGTGAGCGGCACGGCATAGTCGGTGCCGTCGAAACGGTAGGCGCCGTCGGCGACCCGGTTGGGCCACGGGATGAGCGGGGTCCCATGCTCGCCGTCGCACATGGCGTCGACGGGGTAGGGGTCGAGAACGGGCCGGTTGCCAACCGTGTATTCCCGGACGCCCCCGCCGACCTCGACGATGGTCGCCTGCTGATCGCCGCGCCGGATCTCGAACTGTGCTCCCGACGGTGGTGAGGCCATGGCGGTTCCCCTTTGCCTATCTGTCGACGGGGGACGCGGCCGCGCCGGAGATCATTCGCTCGGCCAGCCGGGAGGCGAGGGCCATGATCGTCAGGGCCGGGTTGGCGGAGCCCTGGGTGGGGCAGACGCTGCCGTCGCTGATGAACAGGTTGGGGACACCCCAGGTCCGCTGATTGGCATCGACGACGCTGTGGGCGGGCGACGAGCCCATCCGGGCTCCGCCGACGAGGTGGGCGAAGCGTTGGATGGTGAGGACATCCTGGGCACCCGCCGCGTGCAGGAGGTCTTTGATCACCTGGCTGGAGTAGGCCATGTTGGCTTTGTCGTTGTCGCCGAGGGTGTAGTCAAAGCGGGCGACAGGCAGCCCGTAGGGGTCCAGCTCCGATGAAGCCAGGGTGACCCGGTTGTCCGCGTGCGGGAGGAGTTCGTTGAGCACGCCGACCGTGGTCCAGTGGTTGTAGTCACGCATATATTCGCGCAGGGCCCGGCCCCAGTGGCCGTCGGAGAGGACGTGCTCGGCCCAGCCGATGGGCTGGGGGGAAACGGTTTGAATGGAGAACCCCCGGGCGAAACCACGGGCCGGGTCGGTTTCGTAGAAGTCCTCCGACGAAATCTCTGGGGGCGGGGCCTTGTACATGCGCAGTTCGGTTGGGAATCGCCCGGCGCTCTGGGTGGCGCCCTGGACCATCACGTACCGCCCGACCTGGTCGTCGTTGTTGGCCAGACCGTGGGGGAAGCGGGGTGAGGTGGAGTTGAGCAGAAGGCGGGGCGTCTCGATGGAATAGCCGGCGACGGCTACGATGCGGGCTCGCTGCATGCGTTGGGCGTGTTCGCCTTCGCGGATGTAGGTCACACCGCTGGCCCGGCCGGCGGAGTCGATTTCGACCCGGGCCGCCATGCATTGGGCCCGGATCTCTACCCGGTGGGCCAGAGCGTCGGGAAGATGGGTGACGTACGGACTGGCTTTGGCATTTACCTTGCAGCCTTGCAAACACCAGCCGCGATAGATGCAGTGGGGACGGTTCCCAAAGGTGCCGTTCACAATGCCAACCGGGCCCACGCGCATCTGGATGCCCCGGGCGATCGCGCCCCGCCAGATGAGCGAGGCCGCCTCGGATACCGGGTGCGGGGAGAAGGGGTACTTGTGCGGATGCCCCCACGGCCAGTCCTGGCCGGCGACGGGAAGTTCCCGCTCCACCGTCTCGTAGTGCGAGCGGAGCTGGTCGTATTCGATCGGCCAGTCCGCGCCGACCCCGTCGAGGCGGCGGGTGTGGAAGTCGGAAGGATGGAAGCGGGGAGTGTATCCGGCGTAGTGCACCATCGACCCGCCCACGCCGCGTCCCGAATTGTTTTTGCCCATCTCAATGGGGTCCGCCCCGCCGATGATGCGCTTCTGATTCCAGTACAGCTCGTGCGAGCCGGCTTCGTCGGAGACCCAGTCCTCGTCGGGATGCCAGAACGGGCCGGCCTCGATGATCACGACCCGCCATCCGGCTCGGGCCAGGCGTTGGGCCAGGACCGACCCTCCGGCGCCGGCGCCGACAATGCAAATGTCGACTTCGTCGCTGTCGTCGTAGCGGCACATGGTGTCCTCGCCGGGCAGATCGCGGCGGTGTACGTCGAGCAGGAAGCGCGAGTCGTTGTCTTTGGGTCCAATGGATCCTTTGAGCAGGGCGCGGATCACCCGCCCAACTCCGGCGCCGTGCGGACGGGATCCTCAGAGGTCGCCCCCGCCTTCTCAAAGGGTTCGAGGGTGCTGAGCGGCCCGAGGCGCATGTAGCCGCGCGGGTAGGCCGGCCCCCCAAAGCCGATTTCGTTCCATGCCCACGGGTGGGCGTAGAAGGCGGCCAGGATCATGCGCATACACACCGACCACGCCCGCTTCACATTGAGCTGCGCCCACGAGCCGCCGGCCAGTTGCCCTGCGGCCAGGCCATCGACGATGGCCTCCTGGCCCTCCGGGTCAACTTCGGCAAACGTCGGTCGCCCGTACTTGGCTTCGGCCGTCTCGTCCAGGCCGGCGAGCACCAGGTGCCAGGTGTCGCGGTCGTCGGGCATGTCGGCGTACTGGTAGCCGTCGAGACGACCGGCGGCCAGTTTATCGTCGACCATCTCCGCCACCGGGACCCGGGGCTCGGCGTCCTGCGCCACCGCCACGTCACAGAACGCCCGCAGGGTTGGGACCTCCCGGGGCGTGAAGAACCGGAGCGGCCCGTCGAAGTGGAGGCGCGCCGCCACCACCCTCGTGGTCGCCTCATCCCAGGTGCCGGCAGCGTCGAAGACATCGAAATCCGGGTACCGACCGATCATTTGCGGGGTCGTGCCACGCCGCTGCCGAGGCAGCCAGGACGCATCCAGCGGGACCTTCCCGGCGCGCCGATTGGGAAGATGATCGGGTGTCGACAGGTCGCGCCGGGGGGCGGGCTCGGTGGGCACGGTCAGTCCTCTCGTCTGAGCAGGGCGGCCAGGAGTCCCATGCCGCCCACGATGCTCATGAGTCCCGGTGCCGAGATAGGGGGGCCCATGGGAAGGTTGTACGAGGCCAGCTTGAAGCCTCCCGGTTTGCGGGCCACGCCGCGGACGTGGAAGTACTCGCCTACCAGGCCGTTGAGGGTGTAGACCGCGGCCGCGACCGGCAGGGCGGTCTTGGCCCATTTCTTCGAGAAGACCCCGGCCAGGCCGGCCACCACGAGCGGGGGGGTGACGATAATCGGGCTCCACATCATTTTGTTCCCGAAGCTGGCCTTATAGTGCTCGATGTAGATCTCGCTCGTCGTCACGGCCGCGGCGAGCGCGGTGAGACCGGCCAGGGACCGCTCGAAGCGGCCGTGGGCGATGTCGGCGACGGCTCGGTCGATGACATGGGTGGCCCCGCCGAGACTCTCGGCGTGGGTGATCGAAGCGGCGTGGCGGCGCATGTTCAGCCTTTCTCGGAGTGCAGGAGCTCGCGGACCATCTCTCGTACTCCCTCTTTGGCCCCCGCCAGGCCCTCGGTCGGGTCCTTTTCGACCGACGTCGCTAAGGCCCGGGCTGGCTTGAAGGTGTGCGGGGCATGGGAGGTTCGCCGGGTGTGGTCAGGGCGTCTGATGACCGGCCGGTCGGCGGCGAGCATCAGCCGACCCGGTATTTCGCGGCGTCCGCGGCCCGGAGGGTCAGCCCATGTCCGTGCCGGTCGGTTGCCGGGAGAAGATGGCCGCCGTCCGGCCGGAGGTTGCCATCAAAGAGTGTCGTCTCGATCCGGTGGTGGTCGTGGAAGTACTCCAGATGGCGGAGGTTCGCCACCGCGGTGGCCACGTGGGCGTGCACGTTCGGGGCGCAATGCCCGGAGATCTGCACGTTGTGAGCAGCCGCCACGCTCGCGGCTTGCAACCACACCGTGTAACCGCCGCAACGGGTGACGTCGGCCTGCAGGCAATCGATCGCCTCGGCCCCCACCATGCGGGCGAAGTAGTCGAGGCTGTAGCCGTACTCCCCGGCAGCCACGTCGGCCCCGCAGTTGTCCCGGACCTCCCGGAGACCGGAAAGGTCGTCGGAGGACACCGGCTCCTCGAACCACGTCACACCGCTGTCCTGGTGAAAGGCCCGACCCATCCGCACCGCCTGCTTGCGGGTGTAACCGCCGTTGGCGTCGACGTAGAGCTCCACGTCGTCGCCAACCACCTGGCGGGCCAGTGCCACCCGGGACAGGTCCCGCCGTCTCTCCGCGCCCCAGGACTCGCCGATCTTGATCTTCACCCGGGGAATCCTCCACTCCCCGACCCACTTTTCGAGTTGGGCCCGGGTCGTGGCCTCGTCGTAGGTGGTAAAGCCGCCACTGCCGTAGACCGGGACCTCTGCCCGCGCCTGGCCGAACAGGCCGGTGAGCGGCAACTCCAACAGGCGGGCCTTCAGGTCCCAGAGCGCGATGTCGACGGCGGAAATGGCGCAGGCCACCAAGCCGGAACGCCCCAAATTCCGACAGGACCGGGCCATCCGCTCGTTCAAACCAGGAACATCCATAGGGCTGGCGCCCACACAGACCGCACGCAACGGCTCGGTCACCACCGTGGCCGCCCCGGCGCCCGCGTAGGTCCACCCCATACCAGACTGACCGCCGGCGTGTACTTCTACCAGCACCATCGTCGTCGACGACCACGCCAGCGTGCCGTCCGCCTCTGGCCGATCAGTCGGGACCTCGTAGACGCCCACCTCCACCGATTCGACAACCGGTTGCCCGTATCTCATGATCGGGCCGGCCCGCGATCCCAATGGCGGTGCCAGCCGAGGGCTTCTATCAGGGCCGCGGCGAAACCACGTTTGGGGACGTCGGCGGTGATGACACCTGGCCCGCTGGTGGGGATGGCGCAGGCGGCAAGGACGTCCTGGCCGGCTCCCCACGCCGCGATGGTCTTGTAGTGACGGTAGGCCTCGCCCAGGTTCACGGCCACGTAGGGGTCGTGGCCGAGCGTGTTGGCGCTGGTTCCGCCAGCCACGATGAGGGCGTCGTATTCGACGGACTGGGTGGTCAACGCGCTCTTGGTCACCTCGACCGGTCCGTCGGAGCTGGCGACAGTGCCGCCGTGAGGGGCGATGACCACTACGACCGCGCCCGCCCGTTCAAGCGGGGAGCGCACGGCGGCGAGGCCGGCGGCGTCGACGCCGTCCGCGGCGAACACCCCGATCACCCGTCCAGCGACCGGCTCGGGCTGCGACGGGATGAGCGATAGCGCGGGTGAAGGCTCGATGTCGGTGGCTGGCGTCCCGTCGGGGGCTGTGGTGCCGAGGTTGGCAGCGACCTGGGTGACCAGGTCGGCGGACACGTTGGCCAGGTTGGCCAATACCCGATCCTTGATTTCCTCGTTCCGGCACTTGCCGAGTTCGAAGGAGAAGGCGCCGACGATGTGGTCCTGCTCGGGTTTGCTCATGCTCGCCCAGAACAGGGCGGCCTGCGAGTAGTGATCGGCGAACGACTGGGCCCGCGCCCGCACCCTGGGTCCGGTCACGATGCGAGGGACGGAGACGTAGCCGCCCGCTCCCGACGGGAACGGGCAGCCGCCGCCCAGCGAGTTCGGATGGTAGGCCGCGACGCCCTCGACCACGGCCTGCTGGGCGAACCCGTCGCGCTGGGTGGTGTTGACCGGCGAGTGCGGTCGGTTGATCGGTAGCTGGTCGAAGTTGGGGCCTCCCAGTCGGGTGAGCTGGGTGTCGAGGTAGGAGAAGTTGCGGGCCTGCAGGAGCGGATCGTCGGTGAAGTCGACCCCGCGGGGCACGTGCGCGGTGCAAAAGGCGACCTGCTCGGTCTCGGCGAAGTAGTTGGTGGGGTTACGGTTCAGGGTCAGCCGCCCGATGATCTGCACCGGGGCAAGTTCCTCAGGCACCAGCTTGGTGGCGTCGAGCAGGTCGATGCCTGCGAAGGTCTGGTCGTCGTTGTCGGGGAACACCTGGATCCCGAAGTCCCACTTCGGGAACGAGCCGGCCTCGATGCTGTCCCATAAATCCCGGCGGTGGAAGTCGGGGTCGATGCCGCCGAGCTTCTGGGCCTCCTCCCACACCAGGGAAGCCTTGCCGGCCACCGGCTTCCAGTGGAACTTCACCAGCGCCGTGTCCCCGTCTGCGTTGACCAGGCGGAAAGTGTGGACCCCGAATCCTTCCATGGTCCGAAACGACCGGGGGATGGCCCGGTCCGACATGATCCACATCAACATGTGGGTCGACTCCGGGGCCAGGGACGCGAAATCCCAGAAGGTGTCGTGGGCGGTCTGGGCCTGGGGGATCTCCCGGTCCGGCTCGGGCTTGGCGGCGTGGATGAGGTCGGGGAACTTGATGCCGTCCTGGATGAAGAACACCGGCATGTTGTTGCCGACCAGGTCCCAGTTTCCCTCGCCTGTGTAGAACCGGACTGCGAAGCCGCGCACATCGCGGGCCGTGTCCGCTGAGCCTCTCGACCCGGCCACCGTCGAGAACCGCACGAACACCGGGGTGTCGACCGACGTGTCGCACAGGACCGGGGCGCACGTGAGGTTCTCGATCGACGTCGTCAACCGAAACGTCCCGTGGGCCGCCGCGCCCCGGGCGTGGACCACGCGTTCGGGGATCCGTTCATGGTCGAAATGCATGATCTTCTCGCGCAGGTGGAAGTCATCCATCAGCGTCGGCCCGCGCTCGCCGACCCGCAGACTGTTGTCGGTGTCGTCCACCGGGACACCCCCGGTAGTCGTCAGGGTGTTGCCGCCCTGCGCCCATGCCGGGGCTATCGCCTCACTGGGGGCCCCCAGCGACCTGGCCGACCTCCGCCCTCCCGAACTTGCTGGACTCGCCATGATTCCTTCCCGGACCGGCCCCGGTCGGGACGCGCCGTCTCCCGGGTACTTACCCGCATCACTGCTCCCCATGCCCAACAATCACCCAGCCAACTTCGTCGTCAGCGAGGAAGGCGCGGGAGTTGCTGACTTTTCATCAGAGTTCGGCCAGAGCCTCCTTCGAGGCGCGAGCGGCGATGGGATCCATTTCGCGTCGGGGCGGGAGCCATCGCGCCTCATGGTCGCGGCCGGACCGTGAGCGACCTCGAAAAGCCGGCTTGGGGGCCGAGATTTGGAGGAGCTGGTCGCGGTCTATGGCGGCGTGGACGGCCGCCGTCGTTCAAGGCGGGTGAGGGTGCAGCCGTCTCCGAGGATTGAACCGGCTGGCAGGGCGAGGTGCGCCCAGACGGTTTTGCCGTACTTATGGTGGTTTTGCCCCCATCGTTCGGCCAGAGCGTCGACGAGGAGGAGGCCGCGTCCGCCGGGCGTGGCCGGGCCGGGCTGCTGCAGGCGGGCGGCTTGGGGGTTGTTGTCGGTAACGGCGACTTGGACGTGGTCGCCGTGGGCGACCAGGGAGATCTCCATGTCTTGGCTGCCAAACTTGGTGGCGTTGGCCGCGAGTTCGCTGGTGACCAGGGTGATGTCGGCCACACGTCCGTGGGCCTTGTCGTGCGGGGCGACCCCCCAGGCGGTGAGTTGGTTGGTTACGAACGTCCGGCTGGCCGAGACTGACAGGGGGATGCACGCCAGCCGCGCCGAGGCCTGGTGGCACATGGCCGGCCTCCTTTTTACGGTTCGGGTATCTGATACCCGTCGGGGACCGCCGATATGTTCTTTCCGAGTCAAGATTCGCGGCGACGCGCCTCGGGGACCTCCGTGGCGCGGGACGGTACCCCGGTCGGGACGACAGACAACCCGGTGTTGTGCAGGGGACCGCCAGCGGGGTCTACGGCTATTTGAGCGGGTCGAGATGGTTGGGTGGGGTGGTGCCGGCTGCGATGTCGGCGGCGAGTTGGGAGAGGCGGAGGTTGTGGTTGCGGGCGTGGGCGCGCAGCCGTTGGAAGGCCTGGTCCATGTCGATGTTGGCGGCCTGGCTGACCTTGCCTTTGGCCTGCTCGATCACGATCCGGCTGTTGAGGGCCTGGCTGAGCTGCAGGTTGAGGGTTTGGGCGTCGACCGATACCTGGTGTTGGATGATGGCGATGGTGGCGATGTCGGCCAGGCCCTGGGCCGCGCTCACGTCACTGGCGTCGAGCGTGCCCTGGTCGGTGCGGAACATGTTCAGCGCCCCGATGGTCCGGCCTCGCAGGCGGAGGGGAAGGGCGTGGACGGATCCAAACCCGGCCGCCCCCGCCTCGGAGGCGAAGCGCGACCAGCGGGATTCGGCAGCCGCCAGGTTCACGTTTATGACCGGCTGGCCACTGGCATAGCAGTCCACGCAGGGGCCCTGGTCGGCCTGGAGCTCGAAGAGCTCCAGGACCCGCATGGCCTCGCTGGAGGAGGCCACGACCTGCAGGGCGCCGCTGGGCGCGGCCAGCATGACCCCGGCGGCGGCCACGTCGAGCACCTCGACGCAGCGATCCGCGAGCAGCGTCAAAAGGTCAACCACGTCGAACTCGTCCACCAGGTTGTCAGCCAACTCGACCAGCGTGCGGATGAGGAGGTCGGCGTCGGTTATCACGGGCGCTCCCAACGATCGGGTTCGCTGGCGACGCGGGGTCTGGGCGGGCCAAGCGGGGGGTGTTCTCCCGACTATTTCAGCATACCGCCGCGTCGGTTCAGCGTTCGTCGAGGTCGTCGAAGCGCAGCGTGCGAGCGACCACCTCCGTGGCCACCTCGGTGAGTGGCCGGTCTGTGGCGAAGGCGTGGGCGCGGAAGCGGACCAGGGCGTCAGCGACGCTGATGTCGAGCTGGACCGAGACCATGCCGCCGGCCTGGTGGACCACCGGGTGAATGTCAGTGCCGAGCTCGGCGGGGATCAACCCGACCTCGGCGCCGGCCTGGAGGGTGAGGACCGTGCGGGCGATCACGTCCGCCATCACCAGGGCGTTGGCGTGGTGGTCGTCGCTGAGCGGTCCGGGTCGGTCCCGGTAGAGGTCGAGAGCGCCGATTCGGGCCGCCCCTATCCGGATGGGGAAACCGAAGATGGCCCGGGCCCCGGCGGCGATCACCGTGGGGGTGAAGGCCGGCCACCGAGGTGACATCGGTGCGACCAGGTCCGGTTCGGCGATGGGGGTGCCGGTCTGATGGGCGTCGATACAGGGTCCTTCCCCCAAGGTGTACTGCAGCTCCTCGATCAGCTCCGACACGCTGCCGGTGGTACACAGCGAAGCCTGGGGGACGCCGCCGGCCAGGATCATCACCCCGGCGCCGGTGACGCCCGCCAGGTCGGCCGCGACCTGACATAACGGCCCCGGCGCCGACGGGCTGGTGCCGGAGGCCACCACCCGCTCGAGGATGCGGGCCAAACGGTCGGCCGCCACGTCAAACCGCCCGATGGCGGCGCCGACTGGGATGGGCCTGCTGCCGCATACCTGGGCCTCCTCGCCGAACGACAGGGCGCTCCACGAGGACCGGGCTTCGCGCATCCCGGCCGAGCAACGACCGAGGTAACTGCCACCGTACTGCGCCCCGCCGGCGCTTCGGGCGCGTTCACGCTGGTGCGCCATCCCGAGCCGGGCTGGCCGCGCCTAACCCGACACCCCATTGTGCGGGCAGCCCGCTCGCTGTTGCGCGCCCGGGGCGGGGACCTCCTGGTCCGCAACCCACCGCCGCGGGTCAGCTGGATGCTGGCGCATTTCGACCTGACTGACCTGATCGAAGAAATAGGGGTGGCAGGTAGCGAAGCATCAGGATCGACCAGGTCAGGTGGGTGATGGTCGGCCCGAGGATGCCGCCCGTCACTCGACGCTGATAGCCGAAGAGCAGGCTGGTGGCGGTGCCGGCGAGGACCAGGGCCGGGTTACGCGTGGCCGAGGTCGCCGCGGTGTAGGCCAGGGTGGTCTTGGTGATGGGCTTCGAGTCCGCCACGACGGACCACAGGGCGCCCCGGTAGAACATCTCCTCGGCTATCCCATTGAGCCCGGTGGTGAGCAACACCAAGAGGGTCGAGCCTTCGTTCTCGTAGGCCAAGGCTCTGCTGACGGCTCGCTCCAGCAATGGGGTGCGACGGGCCAGATGAGCGGCGCCGTAAAAGAGACCGAATGCGCCGACACCTGCGAGTATCGACGTGAGCAGTGTCCGGGCCGCACGGGGCCGCGGCCCGGGCCTTCTGAGCTGTGGCCGGTCCTGCGAGAGGACAGTGCCGGCAGTCAAGGTGCACGCGGCACCTACGCTCAGGACGTAGAACGCCCTCGAGCCGGGAGGGCGCAAAAAGGAGAGTCCCAGCAGGCCCGCTCCGGCCATACCGGAGATAGCGACGACCCGTTGTGGACCGCTGCTGAATGGGTCGGAGCGGCTCAAGGCGCAAGAGGAGTGCGTCGATGATCAGCTCCCCGGGCGAAAAATCGCCGACTCGATCGGCCTCCCATCATCGGCCTCGCCTGGCCTGACGGCCCTCGGCGAGGGCGGAACGGGCCGCGGCGTTGAAGGGCATCGGACGGAACGGTATGAGGTCGCGGATCGACGAGTCATGCACGAGGACCTCATTGGTCATCGAATCGACGAGCGCCCGTCCGGTGGTGGGATCCACGTCGGTGACGACGGTCAGCCACAGCGACGATAGGCGGGGACTTAGTAGCGGGACCGGCACGATCGTGAGCCGGCGACCCTCGAGCGCGGCGACACGCCGCAGCATGGTCCCGTACTGCAGTATCTCGGGCCCTCCGACCTCGAATATCTGGCCTGCCGCTTCGGGGAGGACCAGAACTTCGAGCAAATATCGCACCACGTCGTCGAGCGCGATCGGCTGGGTGAGCGTCGCCACCCATTTCGGCGTCACCATGACCCGCAGCCGCTCCACCAACTGACGGGTCATTTCCCAGGACAGGCCGCCGTGTCCGACGATGATCCCGGCCCGGATGACGGTCAGGGGGACCCCGGTCGACCGTAACCGGTCCTCTACATCGCGGCGGCTGCGAAGATGAGCGGACAGCTTGTCATCGTCGCGTCCGAGGCCCCCAAGGTAGACGATGCGCGTCAACCCGGCGAGATTCGCGCTCCGCGCAAACAGGGCAGCACCACGTGCGTCTTTGCGTTCGAAATCAGCGACGCCAAGCGAGTGCACGAGATAATAGGCGGAGTCGCAGCCGGCCAAAGCCGCGGTCAGGCCGTCGGCATCCTGGACGTTCCCATAACGAGGCGCGCCCGCTCCCTCATAGTCTTCAGGCGAGCGGGTCATGGCGATGACGTCATGCCCTGCGGCCGTCAGGGCCAGGCAAAGCCGACGGCCTACGAAGCCGGACGCCCCGGCCACGAGCACTCTCACCATCTCACCTGGTGGCGTCCATCCAATCTCTCAAACCTTTCCGGCCCGTCGCCCGCGTTTTGGGATCTACCCGAGCAGCGGGCCCTCAAACCGTCCTCGCTCAGGGTCGTGGCCGGCTCGGGCCACGAGGTGACCTTCAACACTTTCGGGGCAGACCGCGATCTGGACGCCGACCTCGGGCATCTGCCACGCGGGCATTCAGGGTCCCCGTTGACGACCACGGCGTCCCCTACCGGGTAGCCACGACCGGCGACACCGCCGTTCTCGAAGGGGCCACAAGCATGGGCGGGGCGTGCAGCTCAACCCCCGGGCCGGCCAGGGCGGCGGCCAGGAGCCCTCCGCCGCGGCGCCGGCACAGCCTCACCGATAGCGCCACGCCGCCTCCGACCCAGCACCAGCCCGCTAGCTGGTGAGCGCCCAGGTACACCGGTAATGGCACGGTGGTGAGCAGGGTCAAGGTCGTCGCTCCGCTGGCCAGGTAGGTCACCATCCAGATCAAGGACAATCCCCGGATGAGCGCCCGTCGGGTCGCCAGGTCGTCAGCTAAGTGCGGTACCAGATCCCGAGCCAAGCGCACGATCAGCGGCTCGCTCGTCCACATGGTGGCCACGAACATCAACCCGAAACCCGCCGTCTCCGCCACCGGGATAGCGAAATACACCATGGAGTGCCCAGACGCGACTGCCGAAACCGCCCGCACCGTCACCATGAAGACGGTCATGAGCAGCATCCCCGACACCCGCCGGCGCCGACGGTACTGAAAGGCGGCGAACCCGTAGGCGTAGAGGACCGACACCCCGATGGCCCACACGATCGAGCCGGCCACCAGGGTCAGGTAAAAGAGGGCCATCGGGATCAGGGTGGCCACCGCAATGCTGGGAAGGGCGGCCAGAAGAAGAGCCCTGGCGTCCCACAGCGGGCCCCCGACCAAGTCACGGCGACCCGGCTCCATAGCAGCCAAGACCCCGTGGTTGCCATAGGGTTCGCTCGGCGCGCTGACCATCTCCGGTTGTCCTGCCTGACAGCCCCAGAAGCTCACGATCCCGTCGGCCGTTCCCTGGAAGACCCAACCACGAGGTGGCCGCGGCGACGACCGCCGTTGGTCCAGACCGGCATATGCGACTCGTCGCACGCCGCGACCGAAAGGCCGTCCTCGTCGGTATCGCCCATTCGGTCAGGCCTCCCGTTCCGTCCCAACGACAAGGGACGCCACCGGGGTCTTGGGCAACGAATCTGGCGGCACCTACGCACGTAAGTGTCAGCCGTGGGGCTGACGCCGAGCGTACACCAACGACACCCGCCCCTGCGAGATTGTCGAGCGTCCTGAACGAGCGCAGGCCGTTGGGCGCGCCGATGAGGCGGCTTCGCTCAACAACAGGAAAGGACGCTAGACGGACCCTTCGTAAAAGATTCCAATCTGACGGACCTGGTCGAGGAGGGCGAGCGCATCCTGGGGGGTAGCGGCATCGGGGTGGGTTCGTACCTCGTGCTCGACGCGTGCCGTTGCCTCCCGGAGCACGCTGGCGCTGCGGTGGAGCCGGCGCAGAAGGTCGTGGGAGCGAACGCTGATCGACCCTGACTTGGCGGCCAGGTCGTAGGCGGCCGCGACCGTTGCCAGCACGGCCGACCCGTGAGTTGTCAAAAGCTCAGGCCCAGCCGCGACGTTGCCCCCCTGAGGTGCCGCCGGTTCAAGGCCTGCTCGGGCTCGCCGGCTCGTCGTGAGTTCTACTGGCGATTGCTGGGTCAGCCCAGGCGCGGCCCTCGAGGAAGTCACGCGCCCGCCAGGTTCGCAGTCCCGCAGAGTTGCGGCGAGGACTCGGCCAAACGTTGGCCGGCTCCCTCGATCGTGACGCCCCCACCAGCTCGCCCCCGCACCCCGGCTTCTGTCACCGGCGTGTAGATGCAGGCCGAGGATCAACCAGCCCCGCCAAGCCAGCCACAGTGAGGGCGCGCCAGACGTGGGTGGGAGGGGATCGAAGCGTCAACGATCGCGACCGGTCGCGGAGGAACGCCTCGGCCCGGCCCATCACCTCGACCGTCGCCGCATCCATGAACGTCACTTCGCTCAAGTCAATGACAAGGTCGCTATCGTCAAGAGCGATGGAGCGGGCCACGGCCAGGCACAGCGCCACCACCGTGGATGCGTCGTGATGGCCTCGAACCCAGACCACGCTGTACTCGGCGTCGCACCCTGAGACGACCGGGCATCGCGACAAGACACTCCCGGCCGAGAACTCCACTGCAGGCATAGCATTCTCCTGGCATCTCCGCGCTGCCGATCATGCGCTACCAGGGTCCGGAGCGTCGCTCCCCGGTCAACCGAAATTGACCCAACCCGGCCGGGATATCTCGCGGGTCACCGACAGCGTACACCCGGCCAGCAACTCGCGCTCGAGAAGCACGCAAGGGTTCGAAGCGTTAATCCAGTTCAGGAAGGCGACGCGGCACCAGTCCTAGAAGGGCGGTTCGGCCGATGGGGAAGGAGGATGTCCTCGCACTCCGGGCAAAGCGCCCAGTCAGTCTGAAAGAACAGTTTCGGGTCACCAGGAAAAGCACGCTGGCAACGGCCACAGTGGCGGTCCGGCAGGGGCGAGCCGATCTCGGGCGCCAACGTCACAGCTCGGCCGCCTTACGGCGTTGAGCCTCGCCACGACGAGAGCGGTGGATCACGCCGCGAAGCTGGAGAATCCGGATTGAGCCCAGGGCCAGCACGAACAGGCCGCCAAGGGCGGCCGCGGCCAGAAGGGCAACAGCGAGTGGCAGTCTCCCAGAAGCGGTCACGAAGCTGACCTTGGCGCTCTGTGAGTTCTGAAAAATGAACACCAGGATGACTCCCAGCACAAGTCAGTGCCGGCAACACCTTGAGCCACGCCCTGCTGGCCCGGGTCGAATCAACACCTCGCGGTGCCATGGGAACAGCAGCCGGAGCGTCCCGCCCGCCGACGGGGCTATCGATACCACCAGTGGCGCCCGCGGGAGATCGAACGGTTGAGTCTTGGGTTCGCACTGGAACCCCCAGTCTTCTCCCGAATACGGGAGCGCAACGCCCAATATGGGCTCAAGATCAGGCTACCACCCGCCGGTCAGGACGCGGTACTGCCGCGACCGGTCGCCCACCGTGATGGGCGTAGCCGCGCCGCCCTGGTAGCAAGCCACTGCACACCCGCGCCCGGGTGGGACAAGGTTCGGAGCCGGCTCCCGCGCCCGTACCTTTGACCACGGGCCGACGCACCATCCCGGTGCGCCCTCCAAGAAATGGCTACCGATAAAAGGTCACTGCAGAGCGTGCCCCGCGGTGCTGGTGACGTCGTGGTGTGCGGGTCCGAGCCGGTCGGCGCTTCGCCATCCCGCGATAGAGTTCGATCCTGGACAGCCCTTGCGGATCGAGGACCTATGGCTACTGGCGAGTATCCCGTCACTGTGGAGGACCGCGGTTCCGAGCTCACCGCGAGTTTCTCGGAGACGGCCCAGGCCCTGTTCTCGGCGGGCAACCCCGCTGAGACCCTGCGGGCGGTGGTGGACTTGGCGGTGGAGACGATCGACGGCTGTGACTTCGCCAGCATCTTCGTCCTCGACGGCAATACTCTCACCACGGCGGTCGGCACCGACTCGGTGGCGGCCGGAGCCGACTTGGTTCAGCACCAGGCCGGCGAGGGCCCCGGCCTCGATGCCATCACTCACGGAGGAACGGTCTACGCCGGGGACCTGGACGACGACCCTCGCTGGGTTGCCTTCGGGCCACAGGCAACCAAGGCTGGGGTGCGCAGCGCTCTGGCGTTGCGCCTCTCCGACGACGTCAGTCGGGGTGCCGCCCTCATCCTCTACGCCCGCTACCCCCAGGCGTTCGGGGCTCTTGACCGGGCCAAGGGCGTGATCCTGGCGGCCATGGCGGGCCTGGCGCTCTCCGCAGCTGAGGCCCACGAGGACGAGGTGAAGGACACCATCCAGGCCGCTTTGGCGACCCGGGAGATGATCGGCCGGGCGGAGGGGATCCTGATGGAGCGGGAACACATCACTGCCGACCAGGCTTACGACATCCTGCACCGTGCGTCCCAGCACCTGAATACCAGGATCCGCGACGTGGCCCAAGTCCTCGTCGACACCGGTGAGACCCCTGAAACCGGTTCGCCCCGGCCGGCCGCGCCGTAGGCGAGGGTCTGGCCTTTCAGTGACGGGCGAGGCGCTCGTCACTCTCAGTCTGAAGGTCGAAACCCAGGAAGTGGGAGGCGCGCCAACGTTGCCTGACGCAGGATGGCAAAGTTTACGATGCGGGCGCGTTCGATCAGATTGGATCTCGGAGGGAGGGCCGGGTCGGGCGGACGAGCTGCACGTGAGGGGGCAGGCCCGCGACGGAAGTCTCGCCTCCGGTGACGTCGATCGTGAGGCGCGAACCATCCAATGCGATGTTCTCCACCCGGAGGTCCCCGAGCGGCAAGGGTATGGCGGGATCCAGCCAGAGCTGGCCGCTGGGCATGGAAGGGTCGAAACGCAAAAGCGTTCGGAGCAGACTGAAGGGTGTGGCGGCCGCCCACGCCTGCGGGGAGCACGAGGTCGGATAGCTCACCGGGACGGCAAAGTCGGTTCGGTCAAAGCCGCAGAACAGTTCGGGTAGGCGCCCGTCGAAGGCCTCAGCGGCGTGCAGCAAACCCAGCGCGATCGTTTGGGCCTCGACGGTGTATCCGTAACGCATCAGCCCGGCCGCGGCGATGGCGGTGTCGTGGGGCCACACGGAGCCGTTGTGGTAGCTGACCGGGTTGTAGGCGCCCATCGACGTGGCCAAGGTGCGGACCCCCCACCCGGTGAACAGCGCAGACGAAACCAGATGAGCCGCGATCCCGGCCGCCTTGTCGCGGTCGACGACCCCCGTCCACAAGCAGTGCCCGATATTGGAGGTGAGAGCGTCGATGGGCCGTTTATCGCCGTCGAGCCCGATAGCGAAGTATCCGCCGTCGGCGACCCAAAAGGCCCGGTTGAACGCCGTCTTGAGTCGTTCGGCCTTGCCGTCGTAGCGGCGCGCCGTGGCCGTGTCGCCCATCTCCATCGCCAGTCGGGCCCGGGCCCTGTAGGCCGCGTACACGTAGGCTTGCACCTCGCAGAGGGCGATGGGCGCTTCGGCCAGATGTCCGTCGGCGAAGTTCACCCCGTCCCACGAGTCCTTCCAGCCCTGGTTGATTAATCCCTGGGCGGTCGATCGCTCGTATTCGACAAACCCGTCCCCGTCGCGGTCGCCGTAGGTGGCAACCCACTCCAGGGCTCGGTCGGCGTGCGGCAGCAAGGCGGTCAATAGTTCGTCCTCCAGCCCCCAACGGCGGAGCTCGCCGAGGAGCATCACGAACAGGGGCGTGGCGTCGGCCGTGCCGTAATAGAGGTCTCCAGCTTGCCGGCCGTCCTCTGCCCGCATCCCCCAACGCATCTCGTGGAGGATTCGGCCCGGCTCTTCCGCGGTGGCGGCGTCGCACCTTTCGCCCTGATAGCGGGCCAGCGCCATGAGCGTGCCAACGGCGAGGCTTGGGTCCACCGGAAGGGCCATCCAGGAGGTGATGAGCGAGTCCCGGCCGAACAGCGTCATAAACCAAGGGGCGCCGGCGGCGATGACTGCTCGGTCCGAGTGGCCCGGAGCAAAGATGCGAAGGGCCCCGAGATCTTCCCGTCCCTGGGCCAAGGCCCGGCGGAGCTCCTGGCTCCCGCTGGCCACCTGGGGGGCTCGCTGCGTCCACGCTCGGAACCGCGCCGCCGGAACTGATTCCTCTACGGGCTCTCCGCATCGGTACTGAGGGACGACCGCGATGCCGTCCATGCGCAGCCGGAGGTCCAGGCAAGCCCGCCACTCCCCCTTGGGGGGAACGGTCGCCTCAAACGTCATGAGGCGCCGAGCGGCGTCGGCCCGGCCGGTGGAATGCACCTCCAGGTCCCGACTGCGATCGGGCCACGTCCGGGAAAAGGTCAGCGACGAATCCGACGATTCGACCCGGACGCCCGCCGGAGGCGACACGCGGCCCTCCTTGACGTCGAAGATGTGGGCGAAGTCGGCGTCGACGGCCATGGTCATCACGCACGCGGCGGAGCGCTGAGTTTGATTCCGGATCACGAGATCTTCTCGCATTCCGTCCCCGACGAAGCGATGTCGCAGGATCAACAATCCGCTGTCCGCCTGCCCAACCGAAGGTTCGACCCTCGCCAGGAACGTGGCCGAGAACGGGTCGTGGGTGATGGTCGACAGCACCTGTGGCATCGATCCGTTGACCCGTAGGTGCCAACCCGATAGGTAGCGGGTGTCCCGATAAAACAGGCCCTGGGAGTTGCTGGCATCGATGTCGCCCGCAGGCGACGAGATGCAGAATGACGTCCCGTCGACGAGGGTCGTGCCGCCGGCCAGCCCGCTGACCGACGGCGACCCCGCGAAGGTCCACGCTTCGACCACGGATCACACCGCCGGGAGCAAGGCCAACGCGGCCCGCTGGGCTCGCTCGGCGATCGCCCGCTCGTACAGCACCACGTGCTCGGCGACCATGCGAGGCACCGAGAAGTGACCCTCGACCGAGCGCCGGCAGGCGTCGCGGTCCAGTTCGCCCACCCGCGCCAACGCGCTTGCGAGCGAGGCCTCGTCACGCCGAAGGAACCCGGTGATCCCCTCCTGCACGATCTCGCGTGCCGCCCCGCAAGGTGTGGCCACCACTGGCGTAGCACAGGCCATGGCCTCGATCATGACCATGCCGAATGGCTCCGGCCAAGCTATTGGGTTCAGAAGGCACGCCGCTCCTCCCAGAAGGGCGGATTTGGCCGCGCCACCGACCTCTCCCACGTATTCCACTCCGTTGCCGAGCAGCGGCTTCACCAGGGTGTCGAAGTAGCCCCGCTCGGCCTCTTCCTGCATCTTGGCCGCGATCAGCAATGAGGACCCCGCCGCCTTGGCCACCCGAGCGGCCGTGTGAACTCCCTTGTCCGGGCTCATCCGGCCGAGGAACACGGCATAGCCACCATCACCGCCACCGACCGGGAAGTCGCTGGAGTCGAGACCGTGGTGAATCACGCCTGCCATGCAGACGTCGGTTGCCTTCGAGGCCTGGTGATGAGAGATGGCGATGACCGGAGCCCGCCGTCCCACCGCCCGGTACACGTCACCCAGGTCGCTCTCGAACGGCCCATGGTTGGTTGTCACCACCGGCAACCACGGGAATCGCTCGGCGTAGACCGGGCCAACCAGGGTGTGGTCGTGAACAACGTCGAAGTCGGCCACCGCGTCATACGCGTGGACGACGTGCCGCAGTTCGGTCGCCGACCCGCCGGTACCGACCCCGACGGCCTGCTCGAAGACCCACGCCTTGGGGACCGGGCAGGTGCTGTCGCCGGTGGTGAACAGCAGGACCTCGTGACCGGCGGCGTGCAGCCCGCGGGCCAGCCCATCGAGCACCGTCTCTGTCCCCCCGTACCCCAACGGGGGGACGGCAACCCACGGTGGAGCGATGATGGCGATACGCAGGTGGGCGCGTCTCGGCCTCTCACCTCGTGATCGAACAGGCATTTGGGATCGGTCCCGATCTGCCTGGCCGCCGTCGAACCGAGTGTCGGACGCCTTTGAGGCTTGCGTCACTCTACCCCCTGGCGCCACCGCTCCCGTCGTCCGGCCTCACGAGTACCTCGGCCTTGGTCGATGAGTCGCGATCGAGTTCGACCAGCTTCTCCTCGATCGTGGCGGCCAGCCGGGCGGCCTGGACGCCCGACACCGCCTTCAGGTGGCGGGGTTCGAGCTTGTCGAGCAGGTCGTAGCGCTTGACCATGCGGGCGACGGGGTTCGCACGACAGCGAGCGAGGTAGGCCGAGACGGGCTCCTGCGTCTCTTGGGTGAGCGCCTCGACGGCGGATAGGACCGTCTCCGTGGCCCCGGCGGCTCGCAGTCCTGCCGTGGTGGCGCTTCCTTTCTCGATGCTGTCGTGCAGGAGGGCCACGACGACCGCCGTGATGTCGCCCCCCGCGGCCTGGACCGCCTGGGCGACCCGTAACGGATGTTCGATGAATGGGCGACCGTCGGGGCCGGTCTGTCCGGTGTGTGCGGCTCGGGCCAACTCTTCGGCATCGGTGACCCCCAGGTGGCTCATAGAAGGGGGATAGGTTAACAGCGTTCAGTATGGCCGTGAGGTCGGCTGTCCCTCACGTCAGGGCCGGTCTCCCGGGTACGGCGAACGCAGCTAGTGGGCCGGCCAGAAACTCGACGCCGGAAACTCGGCCATCAGAATGCCTGGTCGCGAGAGGAAGGGCGAGCCGGTTGGATTGTGGGCGGTAGTCAGACCTTTACTGACGCGCGCCCCGCTTCAACTGGGCACTGATCGCGCCAGTAAAGCTCGAAGGGCATGATTCGCGACAGTAAAGGCTGGCAAGATCTGGTGGCGTCGGGGCTGCGGTCGCGGCGTCGCCCGTCGGGCCGGCCAGTGGGCCGGCCAGAAACTCGACGCCGGAAACTCGGCCATCAGAGTGCCTGGTCGCATGACGACAGCTGGCCGCGAGTTTCCGGCGTCGAGTTCGCAGGCGGCCCACTAGGGCTTCCAGGCCGGGGTTTCGAGGTGACAGATGGGCTCTGTGGCTGTTGGTCATGATGCCAGTTGGGTGGGGTGATTGGTGAGGATTTGATGGGGAGTCCGGCCGCGCATGTAAGTCGCTGTGGTTGCGGCGACGATGGTTGTAGGGGATCAGCCAGGCGTCGGCGGCGGCTTGGAGTTGGCGGGGGCTGATGAAACGGCGGCGGTGGAACGCCGGCCGCCAGCATTCCTGGAGGATGGTGCCGTGGAAGCGTTCGACCACGGCGTTGTGGTTGGGCGGGCGGGCCGGGATGCGCACGTGGCGGATGTCCTTGGCGGCCAGCGCCGCTCGGAAGTCGGTGGCGATGTACTCGGGTCCGTTGTCGCTGATCACGGCCCGCAGCTGGTGGCCGTGGCGGCGCCAGTAGCGAACCAGCTGGTCGACGAAGCGGGCGGTGACGGCCCCGGTCGGGGTGTCGACGATGATGGCCACCACCGCCCAGCGGGTGAATACGTCCACGGCGGTCAGCTGGTACACCCGCCCGACGCCTTTGAGGTTGCCGATGTAGAAGCTGTCCAGGCTGACCGGTTCGGCGGGGCCGGCCGAGACGTGGCAGAAGCCCATGGGCGCGGCGTCTCGGGTCGCCTCGGTCACCAGCCCGCCGGCCGCGGCGGTGATCAAGGCGGCCCGAGCCACGCGCTGGCGGCGGGTGCCCAGGCCGGCCTGGTGGAGATATCTCTGGGCCGTGGACGCCGCCAGGGGCCAGCCGGCGTCGACGAGGCGGTCGGCCAGGCGACGAGCCCCCAAGGTGGGCTCGAGCACGGCCAGGGTGAGCAGTTGCTCGATCACATGCGTCGGGGTGGCATTGGGCAGCTGCGCACGACGCCGGGTCTTGGGCATCAGCGCCTCGGTTCCGTAGCGGTCCGCGAGCTTCTTCCATTCGTAGTAGCGGGTCCTCGACACGCCGAAGGTGCGGCACGCTTCGCTCACGTTTCGGCATCGGGCGGCGTGCTCCAACACGGCCAGACGACAGTGATAGATGATGTCTGCTGGGGTCACGGTGATGGTCTCCATGGATCTGTGGAAGGAACCACAGAGTCCATCGCCGGACCCCACCCAGTGGTGGACCTGCAACCTCAACCCCCGGTCAGGAAGCACTAGGGCTCACGGACGGTCGATGGCGGGACTTGGCGAAGTTCGAGAATCTCGAGCCCAAGCGCTTCGAGCTGGGCGACAGCGCCGTATACCGCGGACCGGTCTTCAAGTGAGCCCGTCAGCACGGTGTCGCCGGACCGCACCTCCGACTCCATCGTCGGAAACGCGGAGAGAGCGGTAGCTCCAAGCCGCCCCTTTATCCGGATCACGTACTGGCACCCGGGCGGTGTGGCCACGCCATGATTGTGGGGCATCAGCTGGTGAGCGGTCGTCACCGGAATCTGGTGATTGTGGGCGGAGCCTACACAGACTTCATTTCGACGGTGTCGGGGCGCGCTCGATGGCGAGGAGTCGCAGGGTGCGTGCTTGTCGCACGGCCGAACTGCGGTCATTCGCGCCCAGCTTGGAGTAGATGCTGCGGATATGGGTGTTGACCGTGTTGACCGAGATGTGGAGTGATCGGGCGATCTCGGGCCGCGTGAGATTTGTCGGCAGGAACCGCAGCACCCGCAGCTCGCTGGGGCTGAGCTCTTCGGGTGGCGGTGGAAGATGGGGATGAAGGCGCGGCGGCGGCGCGCCTCGCAGCAGGTCCAGGATGTCGGCGAGTAAAGCGCTATGCGCCGTTTGGTCACTTGCGAGGACGCTGAGGAGTTCGGCCGTGTCGGCCATAGCAAACGGGAAGATCAGCCGATCTGGTTCTGCAGCAGCGACGGCGGCCTCGGCGGCAGCGGCGGCGGCGTTCCGATCGCCCAGAGCCAGGTGGGCGAGGCCCGCGAGCAGGTGCGCTTCGACGAGCGCGTATGCAGGAGAGCCGGTCGGGGCCGACAAGCGCCGCACGTCGCCGAGGACCGCTAACGCCGTGCCAGGGTCTCCTTCGGCCAGGCTGATTGCTGCTCGGGCCAGGTCAATGGCGTCCAGCCATTCGTGTTCGGCGGAGAACTCGTCGAGCGACGCCTGAGCTTCGACTGGCATCCCGAGACGGGCAAGCCATTCGGCGATCACCGGTGCGAGAATGTGCACACCGGTGAGCAGCGACTGGGCCTGCAGCGCGGCCGTTAACGCCTCGAGCGCCGATTGATGCTGGCCGCGACCGGCATACAACTGACCCGTGACCATGTGGAGCTGCACCGCGACCGCGGGGTCGATGTCAGTCTGGACGACTTCCCAACCGCGGCGCAGCCAACGCTCTCCCTCCTCGAACTCGCCCATCCACACCGCTATACTCGCGAGCGCGCAGAGCGCGGGAGCCAGCACAGGTCGATCGATCATGCCGCGCTCCTCGGCCAAGGCTACGGCCTCACGACCGCGTTCGCGTGCGCTCGCCAGCGGGACGAGCGTCGACGGAAACGCTTGATACGCCCGGCACGCAACCTCTATGTAGGGTCGGCTGATCGCCTGGGCGAGCGTTGCTCCTTCGCTGAGGTGCCGCTCGGCATCGGCGAATTGGCCTGACCACGTCTCGACGATCCCGAGGTTCATCAGCGCGACCGCCCGCAAGTCCGGGTCGACCTTCATCAGGTCGCTCGACCCATCTGCGGTCGAAGTAGCAAGCAGCCTCACTTGCTCGATGACCTCCGCGAACTGGCCGCGTCGCCGGGCCAGAGCCAGGCGCAAGGACGCAGTTGCTATCGCCAGGCGACGGCGGCGGCCAGCCGGTGCGCTCTGAACGTCGGACTCGACTCGCGCCAGTTGCGCCGTGGCGTCGTCCAGTCGTCCCTCGGCTAACTGCACTGCTGCGTGGGCCAGGGCCAACTCAGGATGCGCCGATGCCCCGGGAGGGAACGATCGCAAGAGTCCCGCGATGCGGCCTTCCTGGCCGTCGAGGGTCATGCTGAACAAGTGGTCACCGAGTAGACGGGCTGCGTCGGGCCAGTCGCCGGCCGCCAGCGTGTGTCGAATGGCCTCGACCACCTCACCGTGACCGACGAGCCAGGCGGCGGCCGTGCGGTGGAGATCAGGAACTTCGGCAGCCAGCGTTCGGCGCAGTTCCAGGCGCAGGAAATCCGCCAGAAGCTGGTGGTAGCGGAACCACGTGCGCTGGGCGTCAAGCGAGACGACGAATGCGTTGGCGTCCTCGAGGGCCAGCAGAATCGCCTCACAGCCAGGCCGGCCGGCCAGCAGGTCGGCCAGTTGGCCGTTCAACCGCTCGGCGACCGAGGTTCGCAGCAGCAAGCTCTGGACGTCGGCCGGCTGGCGTTCGAACATCTCGGCCATCAGATACTCGCCGATCGCCCTGTCGGTCCCGGAGAACTCGTCCACGAAGCGGTCCGGTTCGGGGTGACCCCTGAGAGAGATCACGGCCAGGCGGAGGCCAGCCGCCCAGCCCTCCGTGCGGTCGTACAGCGCAGCGGCCCTCGAATCGGACAGCGTGATCTCCGAAGCGGCGAGAAGGTCGCGTGTCTCGCTCAGGGTGAAGCGCAGATCGCCGGCCCGAAGCTCGGCGACCTGGTCCGCCAGCCTGAGCTGGTGCAGTCTGATCGGTGGATCGCGGCGAGACGACAACACCACCCGCGTCGATTCCGGAACAACGCTGAGGAAGTGTTCAAGTTGGGAAAGGGCGTCGGTTGAACTCAGCTCGTGGAGATCGTCAATGACCAATACCACGACTCCGGCCGAATCGGCCAGTTCCGAGATGACCGTGTCGACCATGACTTCGCCGCCAGCAACGGCTGCAGCCGGCTGCTTTCGGGAATAGCCGACAGCGTCCGTATGACGGATGGCGTCCAGGACCGCCAGCCAGAACTGCTGGGCATCCTGCTGGTCAGGGGAGACCGACACGAAGGCGATCCGGCGATCCTGGCGCGCCCGCTCGGACCACGCCCGAAGCAGCGAGGTCTTCCCGCTCCCCGGAGGAGCTGAGATGACCGTCACCTTCTTGAGGGAAGCCCGGTCGAGTGCGGCCAGGAGGTGATCACGACGGAGCAGACCCGCGACAGGCAGGCCCGTTGACGCGGGCCGAGAGCAAGGCCCGGTCAGCGGCTTCGTCGCCACACCGGCGAACGTTAGCCCGTTGAGCGCCCTACTCGCACGGCGCGGTTCTGCCGCGCAGACGCCCCAAGGTCAGCAGCGCCGATGCCGCCGCCCGGGCCCTGTTCTTTGCCGATCCGAGCGGCCGCGGGGATGGTCCCATCGGGGAATCACCAGCATCTGGTGATGACGGCTCACCTGGATCGGGTCGACAGTGGCATGCGAGGAGAGCGGCTTCACCGTGGCCTTCGCCGTGGGGGCGATCATCGTGGCGGCGGGCGCTATCGCTAGCGCCGTACTGGTCAACATCAAAGCGACAGATCTTTCCAACCCGGCCCCGGAGCCTTCACCTGCGGGGCGCAGACGCCCCGGTGAAGCCCTGAACGTCTTGACCGTCCCATGGCAACCAAGTCCGGTGCGGAGCCCAATCGGGGCGGCTTCTACCCGGTCCGCCGGGGCCCGTCGTCGTCGGCATGGAGGTCGCAGAAGTTGAGTGAAATACAGGGCATCGCTCGATTCAAGTTTCACCCGGACAAAGTCGAGGAGTTCAAGCGCCTTATCACGGCCGCGCCAACGAGAAGGTCAGGGCTGGGTTCCTTCGTTCACCCAACGCTGGAACAGATCGATCTGCTGGTCTGGCCAGGCACCGTCGCAGGGCATGCTCCCCGCTCGCAGCCGGTTGAGGATCTCCGTTGCGTGTTTTCGGACGTCGTCGTAGGCCAGCAGGTCGAACGCGAACGACATGGCCTGCTGGTCACGGGGGCGAAACAAAAGTCGAATATGCCGGGCGAAACTGGTCTCCTCACCTTCACCCGGCATGGTCACCTCTGCAGTCGCCGGGTCGGTGACCGGCTGGATCGGTACCTTTGGCGGCCCGGCTGGGCCCCAATCCCAACGTACGGATGCCGCATCAGCGGCTCCCTGCCGGCTCAACCACTCCACACAGGCCGTGAAGGCCGACCAGAACTCGGGATCGGTTGGCATGCTGGTCTCACGTGCCGATCGGAGCACAAGGGTCACGAGTCGAGCCCGTTCCGGTTCCCCTATTCCTTCGACCGGGCTACCGACCAGAAGGTCGTCACCGGCGCTCTGCCGGCCGGGCTGGCGAGGCGGCCCGCCGAGCACCTCCCCCAGCCGTTCAGCCATCTGCTCGGGTTGATCCGGCCTGGCGCTGGCGAAAACAGGCGCCAAGAGATCGTCCTCCGGGATATGGCGCTCGAAGAGGAGGCGGGTCATACGACCGAGGGCCGACAGGCCGCCGCACCATTCGTACAGACTCGGCGTGTGGTCCGGGGCCGGGACGGGGTCCCGGAACTGGACGTACCAGTGCATGCCACTGCAGAAGGGCTTGTTCAGGGAGTACCCGCAGCGGCACAGGGCGTAATGCTCCAGAGAGACTCCTTCGTTGCGGGCGACCGCGGCGCCGTCCGAGTCGATCAGCGGCACGCCTCCGGTGACCCGATACGGACCGTCGGTGGTTACTGATACGCCCGGGGGGCGTTGGAGATGCCAGTCGACGTCGTCGCGAGCCTCATGGTTGTCGATGGCGTAGCTCAGCGCGCCGGACGGGCAGGCCCGGACGGCCCGGATGATCTCGTCCATTCGGGCCCCACTGGCTGCCACGAACGGTTCCTTTCCGGCTCTGAACGCCACCGGCAGCCGGTCCGTGCAAAAGCCGGCGTGCTGGCAGATGCCCCGGTTGTCGTAGACGGTGATGGACAGTCCAGGGTAAGTGTCGCGTTGGTCGGTAACGCGCTTGGGGTCCTTGGTGTCTTCGAAGGCGGCGACGGCGTGTGAGCCGTCACACCAGGGCTTGCTGTCCGACTCTCCGCAACGGCACAGCACCGCCTGCGGCCTGGTCGGTACCGGGTTACCCAACCCGTCGGTCATCCGTTCGACGTTGGTGACCAGATACGGGCCGTTCTTGACGAGCTGAATGTTTCCTGGCAGACCGGCTTGGATACTTCGGAATTGTTCGAGCAGCGCCGCCCGGTCGGCTTTATCGGAAGCACCGAAGGTGAGGGCAAGATCCTGGAGTCCCCCGGTCGCTTCCAGCAGCCCGGGAGGAGGCGTATCCATGTCCGCACGGACCTGGGTGGCCGTGACGGCCAGGGCCCGGACCCGATCAGCGAGCTTGAACGAGTCAGACGCGGCCGTCCGATAGGCCATCGCGAGAGAGGAAACGGGATCGCGGTCGACCTGCCACAGGGCGTCGGCCAGCGGTCGCAGCACTCTCGCATAGAGCTGGGTGGACAGGTCGCGCAACCGGTGGCGGGCGGCGACGACGTTCCCGTCATCCCCGACGCTGGAGGCCAGGACTGCCAGCACGGTGGTGTGAGCGTCGCGGAAGAGCTGAGCAGTCGGGGGCGGTTCGTCCGGCGATGGAACGGCGGTCGGTGGGCGCATCTCCAGGTCGGGGGCCGGTGTGTGGTCGGAGGCGATCTGATCGATGAGCGCCAACGCCGAATCCAGGTCCACGACCCCCGGCAGCGGACGACGTTGCTCCTCGGGCCCGAAGGATGGGGCGGGGCGGGGGTCCACCAGAAGGGCTTCGGGGTGAACCGCCCGCAGGTCGGCCTTGAGCTCCTCAAAGAGTCCACCCGTCGACAGCGACGTGCCGCCGAGCACATCAGCGACATCTGGCGTATCGATCCTGGTGTGGCCCACCACTCCGACCAGGACCTCCGCCAGGCTGGCCATGCGCTCGAATCGTCGTTGGGACTCGGCCAGCAACAACCGCCTTGGATCGGTAGGGGCCGCGGTCGACGTCGCCCAGATTTGCGCCGCCGAGAATAGTGCCCGCAAGCCCAGTGATTGCTCGTCGTAAATCGCGGCTCGAAGGGTCGCGGCCAACCGGCCCACGGCGGCGGAGACCTCCGGGTCGGCTCTGGCGGCCTCCGCGTCGCGGCGTCGGTGGGCGACGGTGACCTGGCCGGGATGGTCGGGCCCACCCCACTCGGCGCGCGTCGTGCCGAGGGTGCGCGCCAGTCGGAGCAACGCGGCACCTATCGGCTGGATGCGGTCCGCGACCTCCGGGGTCCCGTCGTGGCACAGTCGATCGGCGAAAGCGGCGGCTTCGCGGAGTCGTTCCTCCATCAGGGCCCATGCCGAGTCGCGGTGAGGCAGGAGGTAGTCGCTTTCGTAGAACAACTCGAACGTCGGTCCCGCCACCCGGCCGGGCGCGGAGCTGCCGACGGGAAGCGTGGTGACCACCTGACCGAGTGGTCTGATGACGTTGAGCATCAGCCCCAGGGTCACCTGGGCCAGAGTCGCGAGCTGCGGCTCGGTCTCCTCCGTGTGGGCAAAGTAGCGGGTCAGCGCCTGCAGCAGGACCTCGTAGCCCACATTAAACAGGTCGGCGCAGCGGGCCGTGTAAGGGTCCTCGATCAGCGGAGAGCTGTCGGTCCTCTCGCTGGGCCTGACTGTTGCCGGCAGGACCGGTCGGGCCGGCTCGAAGGTGGGGTCGGCGTCCTTGTGACGCTGGTAGTCCTCGAGGACGTCGACGAAGGAACCGAAATGCGCCCGCTTCCAGTGACCTCGGGGGCCTTCGCCTTGCTCGAGAATAGTGTCGATGGCGCGCTGGGCGGAAGCGGCGTCCACGACCTGCACCAGGTCCGACCAACCAAAATGGCTCTCGCTGGCCTGCGCCTCGACGGGGCCGACGAACAGCCATCGCTCGCCGTATTTGGCGCAGAGCTGTTTGATGCCTTCCTCAATAGATCGGTAAAGGTGCCCGATGGTGGCGAAATCCTGAAGGCGCGGGACGATCTCGCCCTCTTCCATCACCGGAATAGCGCGCTCAACCGCGGCGAGCCCGGGAGCGTCGTCAAGGTCCATGCCTTCGGGGCGCTCCAGGAACATGAAGTGCCGCAGGGCCGCATCCCCGAACGGGAGCAGGGTGAGGACGACTCCCGGCGGGTAGTGCCCAGCCGGCTGCGGAAGATTGGGCCGTTCGAAATGGGGAGCGGCACCCACGGCCGAAAGGAGGTTCTGAACCAGGGCGAGATGGAGCATCTCCTGCTCGGCGATGTGGGAGATCGTCTTCCGCCAGCGGTCGACCGCCCGTAGCTGTGGCCTGGTGATCCCTTCGTTCGTGCTCTGTTTCAATGAAAAAGCGGCGAAGAGGTACTCACACATGATGGCGTGCTCGAGCTCGGCCGCCTCGCACAGCATGTAGATCAGCGCTTCCCGGTGCTCGATCACAAACGGCGCTTCCGGTGCGGCGCGCCCACCCCTGGTGGCGAGGATCCGGGCAAGAGCGCCACGGCCGGCCGCCCCTTTTTCAACGTTGCTGGTCATCCATACCTCACATCATGATCTCGGAGAGGAGACGTCCGAGCGTACTCGCCGACCCGTAATCCGCTCGACCGGGTCGCTCACCCGGGACGCCTAGCCGTCCAGGAGGCCGGCGTGGCCTGGTCGAGGAGCAGCACCTCGGCGACGGATCCGATCTGTCTGAAGAACCCCGCCACGAGACTGGCTTGCGACCAGCCATAGTCGTTCGACTCATGTGAGGGCTGACCCCCGGGCGCACCATGAAGGCCGCAGGCAATCGCCTGCCGCACCCAGGAGATACCCCATGAAAAAGCTGCTAATAGGAATCGCCGTCGCAAGCGTGATTGGGCTCGCCCCTACCCTCGCCCCTATAACTGCCGAGGCGTCTGTTGTACACAAACTCAGAGGACCGACGGTGGAGATCACCTCGCCGGGCCGGGGAGCTACCCTCGCCCCCGGGGAAGGTATACCCGGTGATGGAACCCTCAATGGATCCGGCTTCGCGCTGAACATCGAGGTGCAAACGCACGACGCGGTGGGCGTCAGTGTCAACGAGGGCCTGAATATCCGGCATACCGCTGCACTGGGCGGCCCAAATCCCGACTTTCCGGGCCTCGATGTCACGCTCGACAAGAACCTGACGACACCGACCGGCGACATCATCGCCGCGGGCACCAACCTGGCTCCGCTGTTCAACGTCGCCGGCGCCGATGACACGCCCGGGCCAGGAATGACAATCTGGGCGGGTTGGCACGTGCTTGAATCGCTGGCACCAGGTACTCGCAACGTCACCATCACCGCCGCGGTTAGAGATGACGCCGGGCGCGTCGGCATGACCCGTGAATACTTCAAGGTCAGGAATGCTGTCAGCGCTTCAGGCCAGACGCTCACTCCGCCCCCTGGTGCTTTGAGCGGGGCCGGCGTGGACACCAGAGGGCCGGTCGTGTCGATCGAAGCCCCCCAGACGCCGACGAGTGTAGCGCTCGGAACCCTTCCTCAACCGACACTGATCAACGGCACCCTCATGTTCCTGCAGGTTGATGCCGCCGATTTCGCCCATCATGGGATCGGTGTGTCCGTCAACGGGCCGGGTACCGGTGTCATCGCCGACCCGACTCAGATTGGGATAGATGGGCCCAACCGCAACTACCCTGGTCTTGACGTTACCTTCGACGTCGCCCTCCGCCAACCGAACGGCAACCTGGTCCCCGCCGGCCAGAACCTGGCCCCGTTGTTCAATATCGCGGGCAACGAAGTGGTCGGACGAGTCGGCATGAACCCTGGCCGCCGACAGACCGCCGTACGAACTGTGGCCGATTGGGTGGTAGGCGGATCGCTGGTCCTCCCGCCCGGTCAGGACACTGTGACCATCACGGCAAGGGTCACCGATGACGCCAACCGGACCGGCAGCACGTCGATCACTGTCGGAGTCAGCCCAGCCACCAGCGGTCAGGATCTGACTCCGGCCCCCTGACTCCTGGGGCGGCGCGTTGGGCCGCCCACCGGGCGTCCCGATGCGCCGCCTCTGGGCGGTTGCACGAGTCGTATTGAAGGCGCACGCCACGGCTGACCTCACGCCGAGCTGACCCGGTAGACGTTGGCGGCGGAACGGCAACTTCGCGGTGCGAACCCTCCAGCGACTATTTTTCGATGATCGAATCCTTCCACGGCAGAAGGTCCATGGGCACCCGTGGGCGGATGTTGGGCTTGGTGGGACGCGCCGCCGAGTGCCGGCTGATCGAGTCGCTGCTGGCGGACGCCCGAACCGGCTCCAGCCGGGTGCTGGTTCTCCGCGGAGAGCCCGGGGTCGGCAAGACCGCCCTGCTCGATTATGCCATTGCCTCCGCGTCGGGATTTCAGCTGGCCCGGGCCACAGGCGTGGAGTCAGAGATGGAGCTCGCCTTCGCCGGCGTGCACCAGCTTTGCGCTCCGCTGCTTGACCGCCTGCCGCTGCTGCCGGCCCCGCAGCGGGCGGCGATAAGCACCGCGTTTGGTCTGAGCGACGGTAAGCCCCCGGATCGGTTTCTGATTGGTCTTGCCCTCCTGGGCCTACTCACCGAAACATCCGAACGGGCTCCTCTACTGTGCGTGGTCGACGATTCGCAATGGCTTGACAGGTCCTCCGCCCATGCTCTGGCGTTTGTCGCTCGCAGGCTGATGGCCGACCGGGTGTGCATGCTCTTCGCCACCCGCCACTCGACGGAAGACCTGAGCGGCTTGCCGGAGTTCGTCGTGGAGGGCCTCGGCGCCGAAGACGCCGGGGCGCTGCTGGCGTCGGTGCTGCGTGCTCCCCTCGACGCCTTGGTCCGGGACCGGATCGTGGCAGAGACGCAGGGCAACCCGTTGGCGATCCTGGAGTGGCCGCGTGGGCTGACTCCCAATGAGCTGGCGGGCGGATTCGGGATGCCCGCTGTGGTGTCACTGGCTGGGCAGATCGAAGTGGGCTTCCGCCGACGGCTGGACGAGCTCCCACCCGCCACCCGGCGGTTCTTGACAGTGGCCGCGGCTGAGCCGACCGGGGACCCCGTGCTGGTGTGGCGGGCCGCGGGCAGGCTCACCGTCAGTGGCCCGGACGTGTCGCCGGCGATCGAGGCGGGGCTGCTCGAGATCGGCAGCAGAGTACGGTTTCGTCATCCGACCGTGCGATCGGCCGCCTATCAGGCGGCGGGAATGGACGGCCGCCGGGACGCGCACCGGGTGTTGGCCGAGGTTACCGACCCCATCGTTGACCCGGACCGACGGGCCTGGCACCGCGCCTTGGCGGCGTCGGGTCCGGATGAGGAAGTGGCCGCCGACCTGGAGCGCTCGGCGAGCCGAGCCCAGGGGCGGGGCGGGCTGGCCGCCGCCGGGGCATTTCTGGAGCGCTCGGCGGCCTTGACGCTGGATCCGGAACGGCGGGCCCAACGGACCATCGCCGCGGCCGCCGCCCACCTCGAAGCCGGTGCGTCGGAGGCGGCCTCGGCGTTGCTGGCCGCCGCCGAGGCCGGTTCGCTGGATGACCTCCAGCGAGCCCGGGTGGAAATCCTCCGCGGCGTCGCCGCGGGCGGATGGGGTCACATGGGTGACGCAGCCGACCTTCTTCTCAGCGCGGCACGACGGCTCGAGCCGATCGATGTGCCGTTCGCTCGGCACACCTACCTCAGGGCCCTCATCGTCGCCGATCAGGCGAGCGACCTGGCTCGAACATCGACCGTCCTGGACGTCGCCCACGCGGCGCGGATGGCTCCGGCCCCGACGGGACCCGGGCGCCCGCACGACCTCCTTCTTGACGGCCTGGCGGCGGCCTACATCGACGGCCCCGCACCCGCGGCACCGATGCTGCGTGGGGCGCTCCGCGCCTTTGCTACCTTGTCGCCCTCACCAGAGGAGGGGTGGTGGTTGGGGCACGCCATGACTGCGGCCCAATTGTTGTGGGACTACGACGCCTGTTACTCGTTGGGGGCGGATTATTTGCAGGCTTCCAGAGATCTCGGCGCGCTCCTGGTGCTGCCCTGGGCCCTGGCTGCTTTCGCTTACGTACACGTCTGGGGTGGGGACCTCACGTCGGCCGCGTCGCTCGTGGCAGAGGAGCACTCGGTTCTCGAGGCGACAGGAATCCGAACGACTCCGGGGGCTGTCGCTCACCTCGCGGCCTGGCGCGGATACCAGGCAGAGGCCGGGTCCGACATCACCTCGGCCATAGAACAGGCCCGGGCGCTGGGGCAGGGTGGCATTGTCAAGACTTTGCAGTCCGGCGAGGCGACCCTCTGCAATGGTCTGGGACGTTACGAAGAAGCGCTGCTTGCGGCCGAGAGGGCCACCAGCGCGCCCCTCAACACCTTCTCATTCTTCGCCCTCCGTGAGCTGGTCGAGGCCGGGGTCAGGAGCGGGCGTCCAGGCGTCGCCGCCGCAGCCCTCGAGCGGTTGTCGGAAAGCACTCAGGCGAGCGGCACCGACTGGGCCCTCGGGGTCGAGGCCCGGTCCCGGGCGTTGCTCGAAAGCGGCCAAACGGCCGAAGCCTTGTACCTGGAGGGGATCGAGCGGTTGGACCGTAGCCGGGTTCGCCCGGAGGCCGCTCGCGCCCACCTGCTCTACGGGGAGTGGTTGCGCCGTCAGCGCCGGCGGAGCGACGCCCGGAGTCAACTGCGGTCCGCCGCGGCCATGCTAGAGGCGATGGGAATGGAGGGGTTCGCGGCGCGGGCCCGGAGAGAGCTGCTCGCTACGGGTGAGCGCGCTCGGAAGCGCAACGTCGAGACGAACGCGGCGCTGACCGCGGAAGAGGCCCAGGTGGCCAAGCTGGCGCGAGAGGGACTGTCGAACCCGGAGATCGGCGCCCGCTTGTTCATCAGCGCCCGCACCGTTCAATACCACCTGGGCAAAGTGTTCACCAAGCTCGATATCAGCTCCCGTAGTCAACTCGAGCAGGCGCTGCCCTAGCCCGCCGCCGGCCGGCCGTCCTGGCGCCGGCAACTGGCGTGTCGCGCTGGCCAGTCGCGGATTCGAATCCCGTCCCTCAGGCCTCACCATGGGCATGTGGTTAACCGGGGGGCCAGGGAGCTACTTCCGTGCACGAATCTGCCGGTCAATGCGATCAGGAGACCCGGGAAATGTACAGCCCGCGGCATGTCGAAGGTCGGCTGCCCTCGCTCGATGGCGCGACCGCGTGGCTGAATTCGGAGGCGCTGACCACCTCTGCGCTGCTGGGGCACGTGGTTCTCGTCAACGTCTGCACCTACACGTGCATTAATTGGCTGCGGTCCCTCCCCTACGTCCGCCGGTGGGCGGACCGGTATAAACCGCAGGGCCTCGTCGTAGTCGGTGTCCACTCGCCAGAGTTCGAGTTCGAGCACGACCTCGAGAATGTCCGCTCGGCCATCCGGGACCACCGAATTAACTATCCGGTCGCCATCGACAACGACTACGCCGTGTGGGACGGGCTGCACAACCGTTATTGGCCCGCTCTCTACCTGGTCGATGCCGGGGGCAACATCCGGCATCACCGGTTCGGTGAGGGGAGCTACGAACGGTCAGGGCACGTCCTCCAGCGGTTGCTCGCAGAGACCGGTCGAACCGGCCTGGGTGGGAACGTTCTGCCCGTTGAGGCGCGTGGTGTCGAAGTGGCCGCGGACTGGGACAACCTCGAATCGCCGGAGAACTATATCGGCTATGGGCGCGCCGAGAACTTCGCATCCCTCGGTCCGATCGTCCTGGATCGGCCGCACGTGTATCGCGCCCCTGCCCGGATGGCGCTGAACACGTGGGCCCTATCGGGCGACTGGACGCTGCGGGAACAATCCTCTGTGTCCAACGCCTCGAACACCGTCATCACCCACCGGTTTCACGGGCGGGACCTCCATCTCGTTATGGCCCCACCGGGCCGCGGCACGGCTGCTCGGTTTCACGTCACCCTCGACGGCCGGTCGCCTGGCCGCTCCCACGGTCTCGACGTCGACGGAGAGGGTTTCGGGACCCTCAGCGAGCCGCGCCTTTATCAACTGATCCGACAACCGCCCCCCATCGTCGACCGGGACTTTCAGATCGAGTTCCTGGACCCTGGCGCCCACGCCTACGCCTTCACCTTCGGCTAGACCCCTCGCTTCGTTCATTTGGCGGTCGACCCCCGTGGCGTCGTACCCCCAACAAGGGAGAACCCATGTCCACAATCCGCCGAGCCCATCCAGACCCGAGCGGCAAATCCTCGCCTGGGGAGAATCCGTTTTCCGCGCACGAGAAGCGACCGCAGCTGCTCGGGCGGTCGAGCGAGTGTGGGCAACTGGATGAGTTGGTCTCGGCGGTCGGGCGCGGCGACAGTCGAGCGTTGGTGCTGAAGGGAGACGCGGGTATGGGGAAGACCGCGCTGCTCGAGTACCTGGTCGCGTCGGCATCCCATCTCACCGTGGCGCGAGCGGCGGGGGTTCAATCGGAGATGGAGTTGGCCTTCGCCACGCTTCATCAACTGTGCGGACCCATGCTCGACCGCCTGGAGCGGCTTCCAGCCCCACAAGCTGAGGCGCTGCGGGTGGTGTTCGGGTTGAGCGCCGAGGCTCCGCCCGATCGGTTTCTTGTCGGCCTGGCCGTGCTGAGCTTGTTCTCCGAGGTGGCCGAGGAGCGCCCGTTGCTGTGTATTGTCGATGACGCGCAGTGGGCCGATCAGGCTTCCGCCTTGACCCTGGCCTTCGTGGCCCGTCGCCTCCTGGCCGAGCGGGTGGGAATCGTCTTGGCGGCACGCCAGCCCGGCGACGACCTCCAGCGGATCTCCCGAATGGAGGTGCGAGGCTTGCCCGACAGCGACGCTCGGGCTCTGCTCACCTCGGCCGTCCCGTTCAGGCTGGATGACCGGGTGCGAGAGCGGATCGTGGCCGAGACGGGGGGAAATCCGCTGGCGTTGCTTGAACTACCGCGAGGGCTAACGGCGACCCAGCTGGCTGGAGGATTCGGGCCTCAGGGAGGGCAGGCGCTATCAGTCCGCGTGGAAGAAAGCTTCCTTCGACGACTGAACACGCTCTCCCACGAGGCGCGACGTCTTCTGCTGCTCGCTGCGGCCGAGCCTATGGGTGATCCGCTGCTGCTCTGGCGGGCCGCCGAGCACCTTCGCCTCGGACCGGAGGCCGCCGATGACCTGGACCGGCAGGGGTTGCTGGAGATCGGGGATCGGGTCGTGTTCCGGCACCCGCTCGTGCGTTCCGCCATCTACGGGTCAGCTGCTGGCGGCGAGCGCCGGGCGACTCACCGGGCCCTGGCGGAAGTGACCGACAGGGAAGTGGACCCTGACCGTCGGGCCTGGCATCTGGCTGCGGGGGCAACGGGGCCGGACGAGCAGATAGCAGCGGCGTTGGAGCAGTCGGCCGGCCGGGCGCAGGCGCGGGGCGGCCTGGCGGCCGCGGCCGCGTTCCTGCGCCGGGCGGTGGCTCTTTCCGATGACCGCGCCCGCCGGGCCGATAGAGCCCTGGACGCGGCTGAGGTGAACATCCAGGCAGGGGTGTTCGACGCGGCGCGATCACTGGTGGCCATCGCCGAGACGGGGCACTTCGACGAGCTCCAGCGAGCCCGGGTCGAGCTGCTGCGCGGCCAGATCGCAATGTTCTCCGCGCCGGGTCCGGACGCCTCAGGGCAGCTCTTGGCCGCCGCCCGGCACCTGGAGCTGTTCGACGTTCGGCTGGCCCGCCAGACCTATCTCGAGGCGTGGGGCGCGGCCCTGTTCGCCGGCCGGCTGAGCCCGCGGAGCACGCTACGGGAGGTGTCCCGAGCCGCCAGGTTGGCGCCCCATCCGCCCGGCTCCCCGGCCCCGTCCGACCTGCTCTTGGACGGCTTGTCGACGCTGATCCTCGATGGTCGAATGGCGGCGGCCGAGCAGCTCGAGGCGGCGACCCGCACTTTTACCGGGACAGAGATCCCGGCCGCGGAGAGCCTCCGGTGGGGGTGGTTGGCGGTCGTGCCGACCTACGTGCTCTGGGACGAGGACGCCGCTCACACTCTCTGTGATCGTCAGCTCGCGACGCTTCGTGACGCCGGCGCCCTGGCCCGTCTCCCCCTCGACCTCAAGACGTTCAGCTTGCTGGCGCTGCGATGCGGCGATATCAGCGGCGCCGCGGCTGCAGCCGCGGAGGCCCACGCCATCACGGACGCCACGGGGATGGCCTCCGCTCCGGTCGACGACATGATGCTCGCCGTACTGGGGGGGCCGGTGGCAAAGGCCCGGGCACTGATCGACTCTGCCAAACGGGACGCACTCGCCCTGGGTCAGGGAGTCCACGTCCAACTGGCTGACTGGATGCTGGCGGTACTCTGCAACGGACTCGGGCGCTACCAAGAGGCCCTGGAGGCCGCTCAGGAAGCGAGCAACGACAGCCCGGAGGAGATGTTTGTCTCGGCCTGGGCGACGGTAGAGCTTCTCGAAGCCGCCACCAGGTGCGGCGCCCAGGAGGTAGCCCGTATCGCGTTGGATCGGATCGTGGCCGCCACCGCCGTCGCCCGTAGCGATTCGGCGCGGGGGATCGAGGCCCGCTGCCGGGCCCTGATGAGCGAGGGCACGACGGCCGAGCGCCTCTATGGCAAAGCCATCGATCGCCTGAGCCGTAGCCGGCTGCGTCCCGAGCTCGCCCGCGCTCATCTGCTGTATGGCGAATGGCTACGCCGAGAGGGACGCCGCGTCGATCGCGCGACGTCATCTGGGCGCGGCACACGACTTGTTCGGCTCAATCGGCATGGAGCTGTTCGCGGAGCGAGCCCGGGGTGAGCTGCTGGCCACTGGTGAGAAGGTGCGCAAGCGCACAGTCGAAACGCGTAGTCAACTGACCACCCAGGAGCGCCAGATCGCGCAGCTGGCCGGGAGCGGCCTGTCGAACCCCGAGATCGGTACGCGCCTTTTCCTCAGCCGGCGCACCGTCGAGTACCACCTGAGCAAGGTGTTCCCAAAGCTCGGCATCACCTCTCGCAACGAGCTGGCTGGCGCGCTGGGCGCTTCGGTCGCGTAGCCGCCCTGGGCGTGCAGCCGCCCGGGGCGGGCTGCGCCGGCGGCGCGCTGGGGAGGCGACTGTGGAGACCCACGGAAGCGACGGGTTGGACGAATGGCGGACCATGGACTGGAAGCACATAGGAGCAAAGGACCTCAGAATGACCGCTCCAGCCAACCCATCGCTGCTGGACACCACCACCACCCGCGAAACCGGCCGGATCTCCCGCGGAGAATGCGAGAGCCCAACACGATCGACACTGCCTGCCGGAATCGAATCGGGCTTTCTCGACGATCCGGCGTGGGTGCTGTCGCTCATCGAGGCCGCCGCCGAGGCCAGCTCAGCCGGCGACGTCCATCTGGCCATCCAACTGGCCGGGGAAGCAGCCATGTGCTTCTGGTGGAGCAACCCCGGCCCCGCTGCCCGTGACCGGCTGGTCAAGGTCGCTCGGGAGATCGGAGTTGCTGTCGACGACCCGCGGATCGTGTCGATCCTGTCCATATGCGATCCCGCTCGGCATGCGACGACGCTGACTGAAGCCGTGTCGCACCTGTCCGCCGACAGGTTCGAGCCCTGGGCGGCAGCGCATATCGGCACGGCTCTGCTCCTCACCGGAGGGTTCGATTACTCGGCCAGGTTCACGGTCACCGCGGCGGCGCGACTCCGAGCACTAGGAGACCTCTGGCTTCTCCCTCAGGTCCTGGTCGTCCAGGCGTGGACCGCGATCCACACCGGACAGTGGACTCTCGCCATAATGGCATCGGAGGAAGCTGCACGGCTGGCCCGCGAAAGTCAACAGATGCTCTGGCTGGCATCGGCCCAGGCGGCACGAGCCGTCATCGCCGCCGGCCAAGGGGACTACCCGGAGGCCGAGTGCCTGGTCGCCGAAGCGGAGAGGCACGCGATCCCGAGGCGAGCTAGCGCGGTGCTGTGCGACATACAATTCGGACGAGCGCTGATCGCCATTGGTGCCGGGCGCTACGAGGAAGCCCTCGAACAGCTTGGCCGCACCTTCGATCCCCACGACCCGGCGCACCATCCGTACCGGAGCCTCGGTTACATCGGGGACTACTCCGAGGCTGCCGCCCATGCCGGCCAGATCCACACTGTCTGCGAAGCCTTTGACCGAGCAGATGACCTGGTGGCGCCCAGCACCCGGGTAGAGCTCAGCCGTGCGTACGCTCGCCCGCTCCTCGCCGGAAACATGGCCGAGCCTCTGTTTGAGGCCGGGCTGCGATGCAAGATCAGCTCCTTGCCGTTTTACCGAGCACGACTTCTGCTCGAGTACGGCGCCTGGCTGCGCCGTCAGCGGAAGATCGTCCAGGCCCGCACGCCCATTCGGGCTGCACTCGAGACCTTTCTCGCGCTCGGCGCGGGTCCGTGGGCGGAGCGGTCCCGGCGGGAGCTTCGGGCGGCCAGAGAGACTCGGAGGTCGAATCCGAACGCCTGGACCCAGTTGACCGACCACGAGCGACTGATCGTCCAGTTGGCAGCCGAGGGCCTGTCGAACCGCCAGATAGGGGAGCGTCTCTTCATCTCACATCGAACGGTGGGCGCCCACCTGTATCACATCTTTCCGAAGCTCGGCGTGGTGTCGCGTGCCCAACTGCGACCGACCTCGACCGCTTTTCGATACACCATGAGCGGTATTCAGGAACACGCACGAGAAGTCCGATTCTCAGAAGGGAGAAACCATGTCTGATACCACGTCCAAGATCGTCTCGCCGACCGTTGTGCTGGTGCACGGGGCCTTCGCCGACGCTTCGAGCTGGACAGGCGTGATCGAACGACTGCAAGCAAAAGGAGTGCCGGTCACTGCTCCGGCCAACCCGCTGCGCGGCATCTCGATTGACAGCGCCTATACGGCCAGCGTGTTTCAACAAATCCCCGGTCCCGTGCTCGCCGTCGGGCACTCCTACGGCGGGGCCGTCATCACCAACGCGGCCGCCCAGGCCAGCAACGTCGTGGGCCTGGTGTATGTGGCCGCCTTCGCCCCCGACGAAGGAGAGCGGCTCGGCGACGCGGAAGCGTCGTCGAAGGACAGTATTCTCAACTCGGCCCTGGTCTCATTCGGCTACCCGACCGGCACGAGTAGCGAGACCGCGACGGAGTTCGCCATTGATCCAGCCCGGCTGCGCGACGCCTTCGCCGCCGACCTGCCGGGCGAGCAAGCTGCGGTCTTAGCAGTCACCCAACGGCCCGTCTCCGAATTGGCGTTCTCCGAGCCGTCCGGGATTCCCGCTTGGAAGAAGTTGCCCTGCTGGACTGTGGTTGCTACCGGAGACAAAGCCGCCGGAGCCGACGTAATCCGATCCATGGCCAGCCGGGCCGGTGCCGTCATCACCGAGCTTGACGGTTCACACGTGATCATGATCTCGCAGCCCGAGGCGGTCACCAAAGTGATCGAACTCGCCATCGCCCAGGTGTCTTGAACTACCGCCCCGAACAAAACCTAGGAGAAAGGCTCACCCCGCTGTTGACGCGAGTGCCTGAGATCAGGCGCGAGCCGCCAGATGCGACCACGCATCCGCTGCTCGCGAGGCGGCCGATGGGAGCACGGTCTGGGCGTCGGCTCTCGCCTGATTGAACGTTTTCACTGCGTCTGCGAACACCGGTTGAGCGTCGGCGCCGACCTGCTGGAGCGCTTCCACTGAATGTGCGAGCACAGGCTGGACGGCTGCTTTCGCCTGCTCGAGCACTTGCGCCGACTGGGCCAACACCGGCTGTGCTTTTACCCGACCCTGCTTTGCGGCTTGGTGCAGCGCCCTCCGGGCCTCCGTGAGCGCAACCTTCCGGTCGGCCAGGTCAAGCTTGGCTGCCCTTCTCTGGGCCCTGGTGGCCGCAGCCCGGTAGAAGTCAGTCGCCCGTCGCATCGCGGCCTGGGCTTCTTTCAGGGCGGCCTTCTGCTGGGCGAGGTCCACCTGCGCCTTCTTCCAGGCCCGGTTCGTTACATCCGGCACTCTCGTGGCCGCCTCCCTCACCTGCCCGAGCGCCGGGGCGGTCGCCTCCGCGGCGTGAGAGAGCATCTCCTCGGCCGCGCCGATCCCTCCGCTGATGTGCTGGACCAACTCACTGCGGTCGCTGGAAACCCGTCTCCCGCCGCGATGGGCCACCCGCCACCTCAGGGACGGCGACCCTCCGGTGTCGAGAGCCTCGAGGATCAGCCCGCCCAGCAAGCCCAGGTCCTTGAGGAAGTCGATGCGCTGCTGGGCCTTGGTTGCTTCGTCTTCCTCTTCCCAGAAGCGATGTCCCGCATAGGTGGTCGGAATGATCGTTCCGATCAGGGCAAGAGCAGCCAGCCGCCGGAACTTGCCGAACGCCATGAGCGTGCCCGCGCCGACCATCACCGCGCCGTTGATCCGCACGAGCTTCTCGGCGTCCTGAGGCAGGATCGGGACCTTTTCGGCGAACGACAGCACCACTGGGCCCGTCTCTTTCACTTTTCCACCCGGGTTTCGGATGGCATCCCAGCCGTCGTCGATGAAGGTCGCCGCTAAGAGCAGCCGGGCAATGGTCCGCGAAACGCTCACGGTCGGATTTTACCCAGTTCTTGTCGAGGAATCTCACGGGGGCGCACGACGGCTGGGCGAGGGAACCTTCTCGGCCGGGCGAGCCCGGGATGGCAAGGCACCATTCAGGGCTGACGCCTCATCCTGGGCCACCCGTCCTCGCTCATCAGCCAGAAGCCGCGACCGAGCCGGGCGGGCGGCTGTCGGCCCGGTTCTCTTTTCTCCGGTTTGAGGCTCCGGAGAGCGGGTACCCATGTGGTGATTCGCGATGTCGCTTCGAGCGCTCGACAACCAGCGCCGGTAAGCCCGATCAAGGAGTGCTGTCATGCCCGATACTGTCGGTGACGTCCTTCTGTCCCGCCTGCGGGAGTGGGAGGTCGAGCGAGTGTTCGCATACGCCGGTGACGGGATCAACGGTTTGCTGGCCGCCTGGGGCCGGGCTGACAATCAGCCTGCCTTTATCCAGGCTCGGCACGAGGAGATGGCGGCGTTTGAGGCGGTCGGTTACGCCAAGTTCTCGGGTCGGGTGGGTGTGTGCGCGGCGACCTCGGGGCCCGGCGCCATTCACCTCCTCAACGGGTTGTACGACGCCTTACTCGACCACGTACCAGTCGTGGCCATCGTGGGGCAGACGAGCCGGTCGGCCGTGGGCGGGTCGTACCAGCAGGAGGTCGACCTGGGCACCCTGTTCAAGGACGTGTGCCACCACTATGTGACCACGGTGATGGTGCCCGAGCAGCTGCCCAATGCCATCGATCGGGCTATCCGGATCGCTTCGGCGGAGCGGGCTCCGACCGCGATTATCCTGCCGTCCGACGTCCAGGAGCTGGCCTACGATCCGCCCGGGCACGCCTTCAAGATGGTGCCATCCAGCCTGGGCTGGGCCCAGCCTCAGGTAGCGCCGAACGAGGCGGCGATCCGTCAGGCGGCCGAGATCCTCAATGCTGGCGATCGGGTGGCGATCCTGGTCGGCCAGGGAGCCCGGTCCGCCCGCCAGCAGGTGATGGACGTGGCCGACCGGCTTGGCGCCGGCGTGGCCAAAGCGCTGCTGGGCAAGGACGTCCTTCCCGACGACCTTCCGTACGTCACGGGCGCCATCGGGCTGTTGGGCACCCGCCCGTCGTACGAACTGATGGCGGGCTGCGACACCCTCTTGACCGTTGGCTCGAGCTTTCCCTATACCCAGTTCATGCCCGGTTTCGGTCAGGCCCGGGCGGTGCAGATCGACCTCGAGGCCGGCATGATCGGCATGCGCTATCCCTACGAAGTCAATGTGGTGTCTGATTCGACTGCCGCGTTGACGGCGCTGCTGCCCTTGCTGGAACGGAAGTCCGACCGCTCGTGGCGGAGGAAGGTCGAGGCCAACGTGGCGCGCTGGTGGCAGACGATGGAACGCCAGGCCATGCTCGGCAGCGACCGGCCCGGGATGGTGAATCCCATGCGGCTGATCTGGGAACTGAGCCAACAGATCCCGGATGACGCCATGGTGGCGGCCGACTCCGGCTCGTCGGCCAACTGGTATGCCCGGCAGCTGCGCATGCGAGGCACGATGCGGGGTTCCCTGTCCGGGAACCTGGCCACCATGGGCCCCGGCGTGCCCTACGCCATCGGGGCCAAATTCGCCCACCCTGACCGGCCGGCGGTGGCGTTGGTGGGCGACGGGGCCATGCAGATGAATGGCATGGCCGAGTTGATCACGGTGTCCCGCTACTACCAGCAATGGAGTGATCCCCGATTGGTCGTGGCGGTCCTGCACAACAATGACCTCAACCAGGTCACCTGGGAGATGCGGGCCATGGAAGGTGCTCCCAAGTTCGAGGAGTCCCAGACGCTCCCCAGTGTCTCCTATGCCGGCTTCGCCGCCAGCCTGGGCTTGCAGGCTCTGGAGGTGCACGAGCCGGAAGAGTTGAAGGGGGCGTGGTCGAAGGCCTTCGCCGCTGATCGGCCGACGGTCCTCGATGTCCACACTGATCCGGACTTTCCGCCGATCCCCCCGCACGCCACTTTCGAACAGGTCAAAGACGCGGCCAAGGCGATGCTCTCGGGCGACGCGGATGCGCTCGGGGTGATCCGCACCGGGATAAAGCAGAAGGTTCAGGAGTTTTTGCCCAGCCCGCGAGCGCAGCGATGAGCGGCGCTGGTCAACCCGTGGCGTGACGCTTTTAGGGCGCGACTGACCGCTCGACCGATCGCTGCTCCGCCTCCACGGTCTGCTCCATCTCCTCAGCCGGACGGCCGAAGTCGAGCAGGCGCCCACCGAAGGCGATGGAGCAGAGGGCGAACCAGGTCCAACCGAGTACCAGCCCCCCGATGACGTCGGTGAGCCAGTGCACGCCGAGAAATACCCGGCTGCACGAGATGCCCGCCGCCAGCCCAACGGCGGCTGAGGCGAGTACGGCTTGCACCCGCGGCGAGCGGCCTATGCCGGCGAGGAGCGCGAATGCGGCGAAGCAGCAGGCCGACGCAGTGGCGTGGCCGGAGGGGAAAGACGGCCCGCTGAATCCGGTCAAGCGGTCGAAGTCAGGTCGGGTGCGGTCCACGATCCATTTGACCAGATCGGCTACGGCGAACTGGCCGCCAACGGCCAGCACGAGGAATGCGAACGAGGCCTTCAGATTCCGACGCCGGCCAACGGTCAGCCACACCACGACGGCCACAGGCACCAGAACAACGGCGCCACCCAGCTGAGTGAACGTCCGCAGGACGGTGGTCGAACTGTGGGTCGCGTGCCGGGCCGCGAAGTGGGCCGCGCTCACGTCGAAGTCGGCGAACCCAAAGTGGCGCCTGATCATGAAGAAGAGGAGACCGAACAACACCACGCCGACCGCGGCCACGGCCCCCGCAATGGTCAAGGCCAGCCCGGTCAGGGCCGCCGGATCCAGCCGGGCGCTGACCGTGGCCGCCAGCCGGGGATGCTTGCGGACCTCGTTACGGACTTTGCCGGAATCGATATGGGGACCGAACCGTAGTGCGGGCGAATATCGGAACACCACGAACGACAGCAGGCCGGCTACGACCACCACCAGGGCGGTGACGTAGACCGGGATCACGGCTGCTCATCCCGGTTCGGGACGCAGACGCTCACCGCCCTTGGGGCGATCCACACCCGCAGCTTCTTGGTGCTGGGGCGAGCCCCGCCGTCCAGCTCGTAGGGGAGTTCACGGTCAAGCTTGACGGAGATGTTGCGGCCCCGCCCGATACGAACCAGCTTGGAGCGTTCCGGCTCGCCTCTCAGCAGCCAGCCCAGGACGCGTGCCCACTGGAGCCGCGTGGCCGCAGTGACCACACCGATCTCGAGCTGGCCGTCGTCGGATCGGGCGTCCGGGAATGCGACCAACCCACCGGTGAGGCGACCCATGTTGCCAAATAGCAGACAACTCGCCCGGCCCTTGAACCAGGTCGCGCCGTCCACCGTCACCGACATCTTCACCACTCCGGCCCGGGCGGCGCGGATACCGGTCCAGACGTAGGCCAGCTGGCCGACCCGACGCTTGAGGCTGGCGTTCGTCTCCTTCATCATAAGGGCGTCCAGGCCGGTGCCGGCCATGACGGCGAAGTGCTCGTCGTTGACCACGCCCAGGTCGAGGTTCCGGCGACCGCCGTCAAGGGCTATCCGGACGGCTTGTTCGAGATGGGTGGGGATCCCGAGGTTTCCGGCCAGCAGGTTGGCCGTGCCCGCGGGGATGATGCCAACAGACACTCCCGACGCGGCCGAGGACGCCACTGCGTCCAGGCCCCGTTGGACTGTCCCGTCGCCACCCCAGATCAGGATCAGATCGGCGCCCTGTTTCACGGCATCGAGGATCTGGGCCGGCGCCTTGCGGCTCTTCGGAACCTCATACCACAGGGGTTGGTCGATACCGCGGTCGCTGAGCAGACGACGCAGTTCCGGCAGCCCTCCTCCGAGTGTCTTTTTGCGGTGGGCGACCACCGCCACCGAGGTCATCCAGGCCGGTCCGCTGTACCAGCTGCGGACTGCCATGCTCTGATCGTCCGGTTCGCGACCCACAGAACTCCGACGCCGAGCAGCAAACCGGCGAGCACGTCGGTGGGATGATGCTCTCCTTCGTACACGCGGGACCCGGCCACGCAGATGACAAGGCAAACGGCGACCAGCCACGCCGCGGCCCTCGGAGTGGGCCGGGCGGTCATCGCCGCGACGATCAGCGCAATCCCACCGTAGAGGACCAGCGTGGCGGCGACATGGCCCGATGGCCAACTGTACGTCGAGGGAGTCGAAGCCACGTGAGAGACGTGCGGCCGCGGTCGTCCGACCGCGTAGTTGACCGCGAGGAAAACGGCCAGCTCCATCGCCAGAGCGACGAGCAGCATCACGGCCAGCCGCGCCCGCCGTAGCAGGACGGTGATCACGGCGGCAAGGGCGGCAACCGCGACAATGCCGCGCGTGTCGGCGAGGAATGTGAAGTCACTGCTCAGGCGGTTGCCGGATGAGTCCCGATGTTGGGCGAACCACGAGTTCACGTGCTCGTCCCACGCCCCAACGCTGTGTCCCAGGGGGTGGGTGATCAACAGTCCGCCGGCGACGAGGACAGCGGTCAGGCTGAGACACCCGATGAACACCGTCCCTGCCCCCGAGAGGAGGGAGTGACGGTGCAGAAACTGCCACCACGATGCTTCCGATCTCCTGGCCGGTCGGCGCCCGTCGTCTGCGAGACGGGTGGGCCCGCGGCGATCCTTTTTCTCCTGAGCTATGTCGACTATTGCCACAAGGCCACCTGGGCTTCCGTCTGTCGGAGAAACCGGGAACGATGACCGATCTCTACCCGCGATAGAAGCAATGCATGCATCCCCCGGCAGGAGCCCATAAGGATTGGTGGTGGTGGGTTCCGGGTACAACACCGATACAGACCGTGGGCGGCAGAGCGCCATGCTTTCGGCCAGGAGGGTTCCGGGATGACTGTCACCCACGGGTTTCGCCGCGCCACGGATGGAGATATCTCGGCCCGGGAGGTCGGGGACGAGACGCTGCACTGGTCGGCTCGCCTGGGTCTGTCGGCGCGGGCGCTGATCTATCTGATGATCGGGTCTCTCGCCGTCGTGGTCGCGGCCGGTCATTCCACCAAGGAGACCGATCAATGGGGGGCGTTCCAGCAACTCAACCGGGGTACTTTCGGGCACATCGTCCTGTGGATCCTGGCCATCGGGCTGGTCGGCTACTCGTTGTGGCGCTTCAGTGAGGCCGTCCTGGGTGCGGCCGGGGAGGGTCGCAAGGTCGGGCCCCGCGTCAAGTCGTTTTTTCGGGGCTGCATCTACGGGTTCTTCGCGGCCAGCGCCTTCCAGGTCGCCGTAGGCGACCGGACCACCAGCCAGGCCCAACGGCAGCAGAGTCTGACCGCGAACGCCATGCAGCATCCGGGAGGGCGCTGGGCCGTGGGACTTGTCGGCGCCATAGTTGTGGTGGTCGGGCTGATACTGGTCTACGAAGGCCTGGCTCGGAAGTACGAGAAGTACCTGCGTACCTCGGACATGTCACGTCCCACCCGACGCATGGTGAACGTGCTCGGCGCCTTCGGCACCACGGCTCGCGGCGCGGTCTTCGCCCTGGCCGGAGTTTTCGTGGTTCAGGCTGCTACCGAGTACAAGCCTTCGAAGGCGGCCGGCCTCGATGGCGCGCTGCGGTCGCTGCGGGACACGCCTGCTGGTCCCTGGTTGCTAGGCCTTGCCGCGGTGGGGCTCATAGCCTTCGGGATCTACGGCCTGGCCGAGGCCCGCTGGCGGGTTACCTGACCTCCCGGCCGGTCGAGTCGGCGGCGGAGCCGATCCCTCGGAGGCCGCCCCGCCGGTCAGGGTCGGCCGCGGAGCCGATCCCTCAAGGCCCGCCCGTCAGGGTCGTAAACGGCCCGGTAGACCGGCAGCGCCCACGGCCGGTGCCGGCGGGGCAGCTTCTCGGGCACGTGTGGAATCAGCCGGCCTGGAGGGCGGGGGCCCGAGCGGCCGCCGAGGTGCCAGTCCCTCAGCTTCTCTGCGGTGGCCCTAACGGTGTCGAAGCCGGTGATGGGATCGATCAGGTCATCGACGTCGCCCGGACGGCGGTCCAGATGCTCGGCGAGCAGTTTCAGCCGGAGGTCGCGGGCGAAGACCCGGGCCCCATCGCCCTCACCGGCCGGATCGGTCGGCTCCCGGCCGTCGCCCTCGGAGTCGATCACCGCGCAGGAGAGCTCGCTGTCATGGGTCCAGGAACGCCGGTTGAGGTTGTCCGATCCGATCATGGCCCACACGTCGTCGATCACCACCACCTTGGAGTGGACGTACACGGGCACGCCCTGCGGGTTCTCGACGTCATAGATGCCGAAGCGGTCGCCTCCTGCCGACGAGCACACCTCGATCGCCGCCTGCCGGCCGACCAGTCTCGGCCACCTGGCCACTCCTTCCTTATCCGGGTATCGGGGCACGATGGCGATGACGCGCAAGCCGGAATTCCGCCGGAGGGCGTCGGCCAGCAGGTCAGCGACGAAGGGCGCCCAGAGGTATTGGTCTTCGAGGTAGATGAGCCGGCGCCCCCGCTCCAGCACCTTTCGGTAGGCGTAGTCGATGGAGCGCTCCCCGAGCGGAGCGAACGGGTAGCGCCGAAGACGGGCCGGATAGGTCCTCAGGATCTGGACCGCGTGGGTACCGGCCTCCGGAGGATCTTCCAACCGTTCGGGCAGATCCCGGCCGACCATCACCCCGGCCATGTAGGCGCGGTCGACCAAGGACCGGACGGGGCTGGACAGGTCCAGGGCGTTGTTGCCGTCCCACCTCTCCCGGAAGGTGTGCTCGACGTCGCCGACCGCCGGGCCGGCGATCGAGCACTGGACGTCATGCCACGGTGGCCTGTTGCCGTAGGCCTCCGGAAACTCCATGGCCTGCGGGTCGCCGGCGTGCTCGGGGCCGTCGTTGCGGCTGAGCCCCAGGTCGATGCCTCCCAGGAAAGCGATGTCCTGGTCCGAGCGGCCCGAATAGCGGATGACAACGAACTTCTGGTGGTGGGACCCGCCCCGACGGGTCCGGGCGTCGAGGAGCACCTGCCCGCCCTCCTCCGAGATGGTGCGGGCCAGTTCGGCGTTCTTGCCCTCGCTCTGGTCCAACCAACCGGGCTGCGACCGCCAGATGAGGCCAAACAGCAGCACCTGGCGAGCGGCCAGGTCGGCCAGCACGTGGCCGATCTCGGTGCCCTGCCCGTCCAGTCGCTCCTCGGTGTCGCCCCGGAAGTCGGCGAAGTAGACACAATCCCCGGCCTTCGTGGCGCACAGCTTCCGGTACAGCAAGGGGAAGTACTCTGAGCCGTGGACCAGGGCGGTGACCCGGTTGCCGTCGGTCCAGGGCCGGATCCCTGATGCCCGGTTGCGCCGCTCGGCGCCTGACAGGAACCAACGTTCGACCGTGCCGTCGCGCCCCTCCATCCTGTGCAGTCTGCTCAACAGCACTGGCAGCCGTCCAGCACCGCCATCGCCGGCCGGTTCTCGCTGGGTACGAAACCGCCAAGGGGCGGGCTCGTCTATTGGTGTCGGGCGCCGACCGGAGCGGGCCGGGGCCGGGACGGGCGGGAGTTGGATATGGACAACCTCAAGTTAAAGGAGCCCAAAGAGGGCAGCTGAGGTTGGGGCTCGCGATGAGAACGCCGCGGGTCGTTTATCCGACCGAGTCGTGGCGTTCCTCCACGACGGTCCCTCCTGGCTGCTGGTACACGCGCCGGCTCCGCCTTCGACCGCCGAAGCCGCCCCAGGAAGCCCAGAAGATGATCGACGCGATGAACCCGACGACCCCGACCACCATGAGGATCACGCCGATCGTTTGAATGTTGAAGTTGGATGAATGCACGGTGGTGGCGAACTTGAGGATCGCTCCAACGGCAAAGACGACAATGCTCGTGGCTACACCCATGATGGGCTCCTTCCGCGGCCGGCTTGGCCATGGCCAGGTGCCGCTGAAGCTGTCATACCCCGTTCCAGAGGGGACGCACCAAAGCTACCGGTTCCCCTCGACAGATCCACGCTTCGACCGTTGCTGACATCGACCTTGGGCTCGGGGAAAAGCGCCCTCCCCGCCGTGCCAACCGGGGCCCGGCAGGGCCGAAATCGAGATCCCTCCGGCGGCCAGCCTCCGCTGGACGAGACCTACCAGCGGTCTCGGCCGCCGTCGCGGCTCCGACCGCGGTCCGCTCCGCCCGACTTCTCCTGGGCTTCATTCACCCGCAGGGGCCGACCGTCCAACATTGTGCCATCCAGTTGACTTGCTGCGGTCTCTGCCATCTCGGGATTGCCCATGGTGACGAAGGCGAAACCCCGAGGTTGACCGGTCTGACGGTCGGTCGGCATTGCGACCTCGCGGACTTCTCCGACCGCCGCGAACAGCGTTTCGACCGCCTGCGGCGTGGTCTTGAACGAGAGGTTACCAACGTAGAGCTTGTTGCTGACCATCTGGTCCTCCCGTGAAAACGACTTAGTGTGCCGCTCACAGTATCAGGTGGGCAGGGCGCGCCCCTCTCGGCATGTCACTGGCTGCCGAGTCGGCGCTGGTCAGGCGGGCGCGACGGGCGAAATGGGAGGCGCGCAATAACGTCGGGCTGCGGGCGCCGCCCGGCATGGGACCAGAAGAAGAACAGACGGGGTGAGAGAAGCGCGGCCACTGGAGCTCTCGTCGTCCTCACCCGTCTTGCCGTCTGGGCCCGGGTCAAACCGGGCCCAGACCGGTGGAGGTTTTCGCCCGTCAACGGCAGCGGGTACCCTTACTGGTGCGGTTGGGATCTCGCCCTGCCGGTAAACGGCTGAGCCCAACGGCTCGGAGAGGTGACACCGTGTCTGAGCCGTCCGAAACAGTCGATAACGAGGTCTTGCGGCTTCGTCGCCGTGGCCACGCTTACGCTCGGATCAGCCGAGAACTGGGCCTTGTCCGTGCCGCCGACGCTCAGCAGGCGTTCCGGCGGGCGTTGCGACGGCTGCCGGCGACGGACGCCGACCAGGTCCGAGATGAGGAGTTGTCACGTTTGGACCGTCTGGCCGAGCGGGTTCGCGCTGATACCAGCAAGAACGACATGGACCGGGCCCGGCAGTTGAAGACCATCGACCAGATGCGCGGCCATATCGATCACGATGGCTTAGCCTCGGTGACGCCACGAGGCCAAGACTCGACGGAGCACGATCGGACCCGAGATGAGTGACAGCGCAAACAAGCGACGCGTCGCCGCTCAACGTAACGACCGCAAAGCCGCCAAGAGCGAACGACGCCAACAACGCCGAGAAGATCACAGTCCCGAACCGGTCAACCAGGCAGAGATGATGTCCCGGTTCCACCACCTCAACGAGCTTCGATCGAACGGAACAATCACGCAAGAGGACTTCGAGCGCCAACGGCACGAGATCTTTGTGTCCCTCGGCATAGAAGATCCCTGAGGCCCGGTCGAATCCCTCGCTGGTGTTCTCGCGTGGTGTCAGAGATCCTCCGCGGCCAGACCCTTCGGCGCCGTGTCCGCGATGGCTCGCGCCACACGGACCGGCGTCGTTTCGGCTCCTTGGGCGGCAGCGGCGACGCTGTCGACCGCGAGCCCGAAGGCCGAATTGACCATGGTGGCGAGGTCGGGACTCGCGGGCGTGATCGGCGCACCCTCCCTCGCCCTGGCGACGGCAAGATCGATGGCGGCCCGGCGATCGGGGTCACCCATAGGGAGCAACCGAATCTCGCTGTCGCCCAAGCGCCGCAACGCCACATCCAGGTCGACGTGCGCCATCTCCCCGACCAGGCTCCCTGCGCTGATCGTGACCAGGATTAAGGCATCGGCCAGCGCCGGAAGTCGGCCCAAGACAGTTTCCAGAGCTCCCTCAAGGGCTTTCTGATCTCCGCTGAAGTGGGCCACCAGGATCCGCGCCGCCCAGCTCGGCGCGTTGTGCTTCGTCTGGGGTCATCCCGTCCCCCTTCGCGGCTACCTAGTGCGGGACCTTTGGTGTCGACGAGGTCACGATCACCGACGGGTCCTCGCCGACGTCGAGCTGGGCGCGGACGGCCTGGGCCAGGTGACCGGCGCAAACCGAGACACCGGCCACGACGAATTCTGATTCGCGACCGCAGCGCGCTCCTGGGCGTTCGCCAGCGACCTCGCACCGCGCGTCACGCAGGATGGTGTCGTCGTCGATCAACGCCTGGCGTCGGGCGTGGACGATTGGGTCTTGCTCAGCCATTGTCCGCTTCCCTTCCGAGGCTTCCCTGACGGGCTGGGCAGTCCTCTCCTGGTCCTCACTCGAGCGAGATTAGACGAGACACGCCAGGACATTCCGAGATGTGAAAAGGGCAACCGACGGTGACCGGCACTCGCGTTGTCGGCTCCCCTCGAGCTTCATCGTCGCGGGGAACCTTTCGGCGGTCCCGTACCTGTCAACGGCGAAGTTTGCGGCGCCGAACGGAAGCCTCAGCCTGTATCGGCGGCTCTGGATACGGACCGCGCTGATACCCGCGCCGCTATTGCAGAACTGTTATCCGGTGGAAGCGGCCGACGAATACGGATGACGAAATACCGAAGCTCCTTTGGGAGGGATTATTGGACGCGCTTACTCGGACTTCTTGGGAGTCGGCCGGGGAGCGTCTTCGAGAGTCGGCGTCGAGCGTTTTCGAGCGGCCGCGTTTCCGTTTCTGCAGCCCTCTGCGTCAACCGGGCCAGACCCTTGACAAACAATCGATCGCTTGTCAACCTGGGCCTGGTGCAGACCATACCTGGTAGCGCGTGGACGGAGGCCGGGGAGCTCGACCCCGCAGGCACAGCTGCAACGGCGCCGGGGCGGCAGTCGTCATGAAGTTCGGCTACCTCACGCTCAACAACGCAGGCGGGATCCGACCCGACGTCCTCGCTCGAGAGCTTGAGCAGCGCGGGTTCGAGTCGATCTGGGTGCCCGAGCACAGCCACATTCCGGTATCACGCCAGACCGATTATCCCGGGGGTGGTGACCTACCCGACGGCTACTGGCAGATGATGGACCCCTTCGTCTCGCTCATGGGGGCCGCCACGGCCAGTACCAGACTTCGGCTGGCCACCGGGATCTGCCTCGCACTCGAGCACGACCTCCTCGACCTGGCCTGCACCGTGGCCACCCTCGACGTCCTGTCGCAGGGCCGGGTGCTTCTCGGTGTCGGCGTCGGTTGGAACAAAGAGGAGCTGGCGAACCACCGCCCCGACCTGCCGTTCAGCCAGCGGTACTCGGCCATGCGCGAACGGCTCGATGCTCTCCGGACCATCTGGGCCGATGAGGAGCCCGAGTTCGACGGCCGCTGGGACCATTTCAGCCGCTCATGGTCCTACCCCAAGCCGCTCCAGCAGCCGACCGTGCCGATCGCCATCGGCAGCGCCGGCCGGCTCGGCATCAGGCTGGCGGCAACACACGCCGATGCCTGGTGTCCGATCGACGCCAGCTTGATCGGCGAGGACGGACGCCCCGACGTCGACGGTGGCATCGAGCGGTTCCGGCGGCTGGCAGCCGAAGCCGGACGAGACCCCGACGCCATCCCGATCACGATCTTCGCGTGGAGCGCCAAGCCATCCCGCCTCGAGCATTACGCCGAGTTGGGCGTTGAGCGCGTCGTGTTGCCTCCACCGTCGATGTGGACCGACAAGGCGGTCGACCCTTTGACCTACCTCGACAGTCTCGGCCCCGTCGTTGCCGGACTCGCGACCCCTACGAACCCCTGATCTCCCTGGACCGGGCCGGCCCTGCGCCGGAGAACCCTCACACTTGCCAGCCTCCCTCTGTGGTCCTTGAGTCGTCCGAGCGACCATGGCGTGCGCTCGCGATGCGATAATGGCCCGATGGGACGTCTTGACGGCAGGGTCGCAGTGATCACCGGTGGTGCGAGCGGGATGGGACGGGCAACGGTCCTGCGCTTCCTCGCCGAAGGGGCGCGCGTCGTCGTGGCGGATCTCAATGACGAGCATGGCGCGGCCCTCCTTCACGAGATCGACGGCGCGGGCCAAGCGGGCGCCGTGCGGTTCGTCCATGCCGACGTGGCCGTGGAGCCTGATGTCGAACGGCTGATCACTCTGGCGCTCGACGAGTTCGGCGGCGTGGACATCGTCTTCAACAACGCCGGCGTCGGTGGGGCGTTCGGCCCGGTGACCCGCATCGACGTTGAGGACTGGGACTACACCTTCGCCGTCCTGACACGGGGTGTGTTCCTCGGGATCAAGCACGGCGCCGCGGCCATGCAGGCGTCCGGCGCCGGCGGGTCAATCATCAACACGGCGTCGATCGCCGGTCTGAGCGGGGGCGCCGGCCCGCTCACCTACTCGGCCGCGAAGGCGGCCGTGATCAACCTCACGCAGTCGGCTGCGGTCGAGCTCGCACGCGACCGGATCCGCGTCAACGCGATCTGTCCGGGCGCGATCAACACACCACTCGCCGCGGGCCGCGCCGACCCGGCGGCCGCCGCGGAGCGCTTCGCGTCCCTGCAGCCGTGGCCTGAGACCGGTACCGGGGACCACATCGCCGGCGCCGCCCTGTTCCTCGCAAGTGACGACGCACGATTCGTCACGGGCGAGGCGCTCGTCGTCGACGGCGGGCTCACCGCCCTCGGTCCCGATCTCACCCAACGGATGCGGCTCGGCGGAGCCGGAACACCCGCCGTCGGCGTCAACCGCGGCACGACGGGTCAGGGCACGACCGTCAGGTACCGGCTCCAGCGGGACGGCCCGGACGTCTGACCCACGCAATCCCGGCGACTCGTACGCTGCGAGGATGCTGAATCCGTGGAAGGGTTTATCCGCCGCCGTGTTCATCACCGTTGTCGCGTTCGGCCTGATAGCTCTCGAGATCACGGACCGGGCTGTCCGGCGATGGTGGGCCCTTCACGCCTTTACCACCGACGCCGTCGCCGGCCTGGTTGTTCTGCTGATCACCATCCTTGTCGCCGACCAGGTCGTGCGAATCCAGCAGGTCAAGGGCCGCTCCCGGGCCACCGCCGCCCAGGCAGCAATCTTGATGGCTCAGGCCACTCGCTCAGCCAGCACGGTCACCGCCTACCTGCAGAAGCCGGGTGACCGGGACGCGGCGTCAGACGAAGTCCGGACCTACCTGACCATGGTGTTGTTCGCAGCTCCCATTCTGATCGACATCGCCACGCCCCGGCGGTTCCTGGAGCAGTCCCAGCGCCTCGGGGCCGAGCTGGCCCGGGCGCTCCGGACCGACCTCGACGCGGAGGGCGCGGTGTCCGCCGCCCAAGCGAGGGTCGTCACGGCCGCCGACGGTGTCCGTGACGCCGCTCAACCGCTCCTCCAGCTTCTCAACGCCCAGCAGCTCGCGGCTGCCGACGGGTGAGCAGGTCTGCCTTCGAAGGCAGATTTTTCAAGAACCGGAAGCGAAGAAGTGGTACGGGTTTCGAGGGGGGCAACCATCAAACGAAGTCTCATGCGGGAGTCCGGAGGCAAACGTCCCAAGAGTCCCAGTGGTACCGTGTGCGCACAGCCGACCTAGCCAGCCATTGATCTCGAACCTCGGCGGGCCTCGCGAGAAGTTCAGAATACCGAATGAAAGTGATGAGAGAATGTCAAACATCAGCTTCGGCGTATTCATCGCCCCTTATCATTCGATCCGTGAGGAGCCATTCCTCATGTTTGAGCGAGATCTCGAGCTCATAGAGTGGTGTGACCGCTTGGGTTTTGACGAGGCGTGGGTCGGCGAGCACCATTCGGGGGGCTGGGAATCGATTGGTGATCCTCTGCTCATGCTCGCGGCCGCTGGGCAGCGGACCTCGAGGATCAAGCTGGGCTCTGGGGTGGTCAGCCTTCCGTACCATCATCCATTTGTGCTCGCCGACCGGTTCACGCAGTTAGATCACATGACGAGAGGCCGAGCCATGCTCGGTGTCGGTCCCGGCGCATTGGTGTCCGACGCGGTCATGCTCGGTATCGATCCCATTACCCAGCGGCCCCGGATGGACGAAGCGTTGGGCGTCATTCTGCAGCTTCTGGCCGGCGAGACGGTCAGCTACGACGCCGACTGGTTTACTCTGGCAGAGGCACAACTGCAGCTCCTGCCGTATGCCGGCGCATTTCCGGTTGCTGTCGCTTCCACTACTTCGCCATGTGGCATGGCTTGTGCTGGCAAGCATGGGGTGGGAGTACTGTCGCTCGGCGCCGGTCTCGTGGGTGCCAAAAAGGACCTGGCTGCGCAGTGGGCCATCGGAGAAGAGCAGGCCAGCAAGCACGGTCAGGTTCTGCGCAGGAGCGAATGGCGACTGGTCATCCGGGTCCACCTGGCCGAGTCACGTGACCAGGCCATAGCTGACGTCAGGGAAGGACGGGAATACGAACGGGTCGAATACTTCTCGGCCATCGGCGGCCTCAAGAGTGATACCACCCTCGAAGAGGAGATCGAAGAGGACACGGCAATCGTCGGCACTCCGGATGACATGATTGCAGCGTTGCGCCGCCTGACGGATGCTACTGGGGGCTTTGGGACCTTCCTGGTCCTGGCTCACGATTGGGCGAATCGAGAGAAGACTCTCAAGAGCTTTGAGCTGCTGGCCAGGTATGTTATTCCGGAGTTCAACGGCAGGCTTTGGGGCTTTCAGCGTTCTTATGACACCCTGCGGGCCAAGAAGAAGCAGTTCGCCAAGCCAGTGATGAGCGCCCTGTCCAAGGCTTACATCGATGCCGGGTACGAGGTGCCGAGCGATCTGGCGCAACAAGCCAGCCAGGGGAGACGTAACGTGGCGAGCCCATTGGGATAGGAGCACGCGCCGGCTGGAGGATGCGAACGTCGTCACTTCTACATCCGGCTGATGGCGCCGAGCCTCGTCGGTGACGTCATTTGCCGCATCGCCCGGACCGACTCCGACGTTCGGTTGGCCGGAGTCCCCGGTGACCCCCTGATTATGAGTTGTCATCAAGCCGGGCGGATGAGGAAGTCAAGGCCGGGGGGCAGGTTGGCTTCAACGGGCGACGCGGTAACCGGCAAAGACCCATCAACGGTATTGACCGGCAAGGGTCGCCAACCTACGATTTTCCGTGAACGTTAAGGAGCGGCCGCCAGACCGCTCGTAAATCGGGGTGATCCAGTGACTGTCGTCGATGTTGATGCCCACTTCCACGAGCCGATCGACTGGTTGGCCGGCGCCGACCCGAAGCTCGCGGCAGAGCTTCCGCCCCCTCCCGACTTCGCGCCCGCCCAGGTCCTGGCCCCCGCGATCGAGGGGTCCTCGCTGCCCGTGCCCAAGGAGGACCTTCCGGACGATCCCCTCGGGGTCGTCGGCGTCGAGCTTCGCGGCCACCTGATGAAGGCCGAGGCGATGCAGCCGGAACACTACGAACCTCACAGCGGTAACCCGCATTACGACGCCGCGGCACGCATCAGGGTCTGCGACGCAGAGGGGATCGACGTCCAGTTCCTCAACGCGACCATGGCGCTCGTGCAGGGCGTCGTCCAGGTGCACGACAGCGGCCATCCGGAGCTCGTGACCCGCCTCGTCAGCGCTTACAACCGGTGGGCGGCGGAGCAGGTGGAGGGCTATGCCGACCGGCTGATTCCCGTCGCCCAGATCCTCCCGGACGACGTCGGAGCGATCGTCGATGAGATGACCTGGATGCGCGAAAAGGGCAGCCGGGTCTTTCGGCTTCCCCAGAACAATCAGAAGTCCTACTCGCACCTCGACTACGAGCCGATGTGGTCCGCCGCAGAGGACCTCGGGATGACGGCCTACGTCCATCTGCCGTTCCGCGGGTCGGTGAGCCGGAGCTTCGCCAACAACGGCCGGGGGCTCGAGACGTTTGTCCACCTCGGTGGTCTGTCCAGCGACCCGATGACGCGCGACTTTCTCACCGCGATGGTCTTCGACGGCCTCTTCGAGCGCCATCCCCGGTTGCGCGTGATCCTGGCCGAGGTGGGATTCGCGTGGTTGCCTCAGTTTCTCTTCGATATCGACGCCAAGACCACGAAGGTTGCGATGGACGGCTTGCCGCAGGAGAGCTTCTACCGGCTGCCACTCAAGCCGTCGGAGTACATCCGCCGCCACGTCCGCGTCACGGCCACGCCGGGTTTCATCGAAGCAGGTTTTGAGTGGCTCAGCGTGGCGGAGACCCTCGAGCGATTGCCCGACCCGGACATGCTCGTTTTCACGAGCGACTACCCCCACGTGGAGGGTAGGGAAAGCCCGTTCTCCTTCTTCGACAAGTTACTACCCGACGACGAGAGGCTGCGGGAGAGCTTTTACGGCCGGTCTCTGGCAGAATTCTGCGGGCTGTAAACGAAGGCCCCGGCTCCGGGGCGGCACAGGTCGCGACTCGTTTACGGTCGACCTCACCGTCTGCTCCAGATATCGAATTTGGTCAATCGGCCTCGGATGCCTCGGCGGCGCCGCATCGCGGCCTCGAGTGGCGGACCAGCTAAGGACGCAATGAGGCGAGTTCCCGGGCGTGCCGAACGGCGGCATTGAATTGGTCCTCCACCTGGCGGAGCAACTCCGCCACCGTGAGCTGTTCGGTCACGGCTGACACGCTGTGGCCGGCGCTGTGTCCCTGACTCTCTCCGCCAGATGGCCGATCACCGATGCGGTCGAAAATCGCCGCATCGAAGGTCGCGCCAGCCGCAGGCCCGGTGGCCGCTCGTGGTCCGTCCCCCTGACTTCGTAACACGCTGGTCGCCAGGCCGGTGAGGGCCGAGCTGACAAACACGTCATCGAGAGAGGCGGCCGCCAGTGCCTTCTTGTAACCATCGGCGGCGGCGCTCTCGGTTGTGGCAATGAAGCGGGTGCCCATGTACGCGGCGTCGTAGCCTGCCGTCAGCGCGGCCCACAGGGCCCAGCCGTCCGAGACACCCCCCGCAATAATGGTGGGCCCGTCCCAGAAGGCCCGTACGGCCCTGATGAACGATAACGGGTTGGCCCAGCCGGTCTGACCTCCGCCCCCGGCGCACAACAGGACCAGCCCGTCGGCCCCGGCGTCCGCGGCCCGATGGGCGTGGCGGACTGACGCCACGTCGGCGAGGACAGCGCACCCTCCTTCGTGGAGGGACGGGATGACCGGTTCGGGTGAACCGACGCTGGTGATCACCATCTTGATGTCCCGGGAGACGATGGCCTCGATCTGCCCGGCCCGATGCACGTTGGAGCGATGGACGATCAGGTTCGGAATGACAGGGCCGGAGGCGGGTCCATCCGGCTGAATAGCCCCGGTCTTCCGGATAGATATGTCGAGCCATTCCCCGAAGTCATCGACACTCCCGGCGTTATGGGCCGGAAACGATCCGCCTATGCCACCCCGGCAGGCGGCGGTTACGAGGTCCAGTCCGCTCACCCTCGTCATGGGAGCGGCGATCAACGGGAGGCGCCAATCAGCAAACAGACTCGATGGCATGGTGGTCACCTCAATGTCGCCTCTCGGGGAAGTCGGAGGATTCTCGCATTGCCCCTGCGATGGCGCAACCGGGGCAGAGGAGGCATTCCTGGCGGGAAGGGCGCCGAGCTACCGGCCCGCGGTAGGCCAACAGGTTGCTGTCGTCGGGTGGAGGTGCTAGATATCCGTTGTGTCCACGTACTCCGCCATCTACGCGTCCGGCCCCGGGCCCGCAACCCTGGGGCAGCTGAGCGACCAGGACCTCCCCGAAGGGGATGTGACCGTCGACGTGGCCTGGTCGTCGCTCAACTACAAAGACGGCCTGGCGGTGACCGGTAAAGGCCGGATCATGCGCAGCTTCCCGATGGTAGCTGGAATCGACCTGGCGGGTGTGGTCGCTTCGTCCGACTCGGCGCAATGGAAGCGGGGCGATGAGGTCGTCCTGACCGGGTGGGGGCTCTCGGAGGTACATCCTGGAGGTTTCACCCAACGCCAGCGCGTACGCTCGGAGTGGCTGACGCCGAAGCCACCCGAGCTGACCCTGCAGCAGACCATGGCGGTCGGCACCGCGGGCCTGACCGCCATGCTTTGCGTTCTGGCGCTCGAGGGTGCGGGCCTGCAGGCCGGAGACGGTGAGGTCGTCGTTACCGGCGCAGCCGGCGGCGTGGGCAGCATCGCGGTCGCGGTTCTCGCCCATCTGGGCCACGCGGTCACCGCCTCGACTGGGCGGGCGGAGGCTGCTGACTATCTCCGCAAGCTGGGGGCAAGCGGCCTCATCGACCGGAGCGAACTGGCGACGGCCGGCCGGCCGCTTGACAAGGAGCGGTGGGCGGGCGCGGTCGACACCGTGGGAAGCCAGACTCTCGCCACTCTGCTCGCCCAGACCCGGTATCGGGGGGCGGTTGTCGCGTGTGGCCTGGCGGGAGGGAACGACCTTCCGGCCACAGTCCTCCCCTTTATTCTGCGAGCGGTGTCACTGCTCGGAATTGACTCGGTGATGTGTCCGCGAGCGCTGCGAGAGCAGGCGTGGCGGCGGCTGGGTAGCGACCTGCCAATCGAGTTGCTCGAGGAAATGACGACCGTCGAACCGATGTCGAAGGTCCCCGAGCTCGCCGAGACCATCCTCGCCGGTGCCACCCGCGGCCGGGTGGTGATCGACACCTCCTCCTGAGCCAGGGTCGACCCGCATAGACCGGTTGGCCTTGGCCTGGCGTTACCATCACCCTGTCTTGCCCCTGTTCCCTGCGGTGTGGCTATGGGCCGGCTACTTGGGAAGGTCTTCGATGCGGCGAGCAATGTTGACGGCGTGATCACCGAGTCGTTCGTAGAAGCGGGACAGCAATGTGACTTGAGCGGCTGCGGGTGCCGGCATGACCCCGGTGGCGACTTCGTTGGTGAGGCGTTCGTGGAGCACGTCGATCTCCTCGTCAAGCTCGTCGAGATCGGCATAGTCGACGCTTCCGTCGGCGTAGGCTTTCGCCGCCCGGCCCCACATGTCCAGCGCCACCTCGGACATCCGTTGCACGATCCCTCGACTGATCGGAGTCATCTCCGCCCCGATCCCGGTAAGGGCACGCTGGGCGATGTGCTCGGCCAGGTCGGCGCTACGTTCCAATTCAGGGAGGATCAGCAGCACACCGACGGAACGACGCAGGTCCTCCCAGCCGGGCGGCTCCCCCTTGAGCCGTTGCCAGAGTGACGACTCAATCCCCGCAGTCAGTCGATTGATCTCCGGGTCGCCTTCGACAACGCCTTGCCCCATCCGGACATCCCCGCTCAGCAGCGCCTCCGTGGATCGGGCCAACGCTTCGGTAACCAGAGCGAACACCACACTGACACGCTCGCCCTCCGGCACCAGGTTCCGCACCGCAACCATGGTACTCCCAGGGGCTTGCCACCCAGCCCCGATAACCACACCCGCCGGCTCGGGGTTCACCGATCCCTCGTTTATCTTCGGGATGGGTAGAGCAGGTCCCTGGTGCTCATGCACATCAATCCTGGAAGGTGACCTTCGCCAACGGGCTGGCTTCAGGTAGATCTCATCCTCGAACCGGTAGAACACGATCTCGATGCGCCTGGGCTGGCCCGAGCGTCGGCCGGTCGTGGTGATATCGATCGTGCGATCGTCGATGGTCGAGGAGCTGTCGACGGTCAGTGCCCGGCGCACGTCCTCTCTCATTGGAGGCCGCGCTCAGAGTCAGATTTCTGGACGCTGGTGGTGGACATCGATTCCTGGTCTTACTCGCATGTCACGTTGCCGGTTTCGGCTCTGCCGATTTGAGTGCGGTCGGACTGGCGAAAGCGGCGCCGGGATCACACGTCGCGGTAGTAGTAATCCTTTTCCAGGTCCTCGAGCAGGCTGGGTCCGGTCGCCTCCCACCCAAGCAAGTCGCGGGTGACGGTGGCGCGGACCGGGCTGTCCAGCGCGGCAAAGAGGCCCAGGAACCCGAAATGCTCGACGGCGTCGGCCGGATCCACCGACCGCGTCGGGATACCCAGACCGCGGCCCATGGCCTCGGCCACGTGGAGGAACGGCACGCCCTCTTCGCCGGCGGCGTGCAGCACCGATCCGGCGGGCGCGGCCTCGACCGCCAGCCGGGCTAGCCGGGCGGCGTCGGACACGTGCACGGCCGGCCAGCGATTGGTCCCCTTCCCGACGTAGCCGGCGACGCCATGCTGGCGGGCGATCCCAACGAACATGGCCATGAATCCGTTGTCGCCGTCGCCGTGGACCGTCGGGGGGAACCGCAGCACCGAGGAGCGGACGCCGAGGCCCCGAAGCGAGAGGGCCAGCAAGGCGGTGGCGGCGCGGACGCCCGCCGGGTTGGCCCGGACTTCGGGGCTGGCAACAAGGCCGTCGTCCTCGGTGGCGGGCCGGCCCAGGGCCAGGCCGACCATGCCCGAGGCCAGCACAAACGGTCGGTCGGAGCCGGCCAGGGCGGCGCCCATGGCTTCGACAGCGCGGCGGTCCGCACCTCCGGCGGCGGCGAAGTCGCCGCCGAACGCGACCTCGTGCTGAAAGGCCAGGTGGATAACGCCGTCGGCGTCGGTGGCTGCCCTGGCGAGACCCTCGGGGTCGTCGAGATCGCCCCGGTGCACGAGGGCGCCGGCCTCCAGCAGCTTTTGCGCAGACCCGTCGGAGCGGGCCAGTGCGACCACCTCGTGGCCGGCGCCCAGGAGTTCGGGGACAACGGCCGAGCCGATCCAGCCCGATGCGCCCGTTACGAAGATCTTCATAGTGCCGCCTTCCGGAGCTATGATGTCAGGAACAGACATCACTCTAGAACTGATGTCAGTGACTGTCAACAGTAGGATCTAACGTTATGGGCCGATGGGAGCCGGACAGTCGAGGGCGTTTACAAGAAGCGGCGCTTGCTCTGTTCGCCGAACGGGGATTCGACCAGACCACCGCGGCCGAGATCGCGGCGCGAGCGGGGTTGACCGAGCGCACGTTCTTCCGGCATTTCGCCGACAAGCGGGAGGTGCTCTTCGGTGGCGCCGCCCTCCTCGAGCAACGGATCTTGGCCGGTGTGGTCGGAGCGCCACCAACTGATGGCCCCCTCGACGCCGTTTCCCGGGGCCTCGATGCCGCCGCGGCCATGCTCGGCGAATCTCGGCGCGACCTGGCCTGCCAACGCCAGGTGGTGATCGCCGCCAACCCTGAGCTGCACGAACGGGAGCTCGCCAAGCTCGCTCACTACGCGGCTGCCATCACCGCGGCCTTGCGCGACAGAGGTGTTAGTGAGCAGCAGGCGAACCTGGCTGCCGAGACGGGCATGACGGTCATGCGCTTGGCCATACAGCGATGGGCCGGCGGAGACGACGACGGCGATCTCGCCGCCATCATGCGAGATTCCGTTGTCAACCTGCGGGCACTGGCGGCGAGCGGCTGAGCGCAGGCGCGGGGCGCGGAAAGCGGGCTGCCTGCGAACTCGACGCCGGAACTCGCGACGTGGTGTCGTGATGCGACCAGGCGTTTGACTGTCGAGTTTCCGGCGTCGAGTTTCTGGCCGGCCCGCTAGCGTCGCGTCGTGTCCCTCCTCGACCGGTTCCGCCTCGACGGCAAGGTCGCCGTTGTCACCGGTGCCAGCCGCGGCATCGGTGCGGCCGCAGCCGCGGCCCTCGCCGAGCTCGGCGCGGACGTCGTCATCGCCGCCCGCTCGGTGGAAACGCTCGCCGTCGTCCAGGATCGCGTCGGCGGCCTGGGGCGGCGTGCCGTTGCTGTGGCGTGTGATCTGAGCGACATTGCCAGCATGGGGCTCCTGGTCGACGCCGCGCTCAACCAGCTCGGCGGTCTCGACATCGTGGTCAACAATGTGGGTGGTGCCATGCCCCGGCCATTTCAGGAGACGACGGTCGAGGCGATGGAGGAGGCCTTTCACTTCAACGTCAGCACCACCTTCCAGTTGACGCGTCTCGCCGTCCCGGCCCTCCTGGACCGAGGCGGGGGCAGCGTCGTGAACATCACATCAGTGATGGGCGATCTGTCGGATCGAGGCTACGCGGCCTACGGAACCGCGAAGGGCGCGGTGACCCATCTGACTCACCTGTTGGCCGCCGATCTGGCGCCGAAGATCCGGGTCAACGCCATCGCCCCCGGTACGATCGAGACCGAAGCGCTCGGCATGGTCCTCAACGACGAGCTCAAGCGATCGATGGTCGCGGCGACGCCGATGCGGCGCCTCGGCACTGTCGACGACGTCGCCCTGGGCGTGGCCTACCTCGCATCGGACGCCTCAAGCTACATTACGGGCAAGGTGCTGGCGATAGATGGGGGCCTCACCTTTCCGAGCCTGTCGCTCCGGATACCCGACCTCTAGCAGTCAGTCCCGAATATCGGGGTGGCTAGCGGTAACGACCATAAAGCCGGCTAGCCCAGCTTGACGTCCCCGAAATGGGCGAGCGAGTCCTCACAGTAGAGGCCGATGGCACCCGCGGTGAAAGACCCGTCGTTGGCCGATACCAGACGGTCGCCGTTGACGCTCACCGAGATCTGTGGCCCCGACTGGGCCACGGTCACGGCATACCGGGTGCCGATTGGAAATGTCGGGGCCGACCCGGTGGCGATGAAGGATTCGGTGCCGTTCTTCTCCTTCACCAACTCCCAGCCGTTGGGCTTGAGGATGATGCCGTAGAAGCTGTCGGTCGTCGGGTTGAAGTCCCAAAGTACCCAGCCGACCTCCCACGGGTTGGGCGGACTGCCCCGGCGAAGCTGCTTGACGGTGCGTACCGGCACCGTGAAGGTCGGCGAGGTGTAGGTGCTCTGGGTCGTAAGCAGCGTGGAGTGCGTCTGTGACGGCGACGTGGGCACCTCGGGCTCCAAGGCGGCCACCTTCGTGTTGAGAGTCGAGTCGGCCGTCGTTTGCGCCGTGCCGTAGCCGTTCCACTGATCCGTCCACGTGTTCTTGGTCTGGCCGTCCGACCAGATGGTGCTGCCCATGGTCGAGAAGGGGTCGGGCGAGTTCGGGCGTTCCGTGGTCGTCGCGACCGGCGTGGTGATCGTGGGTGCGACCGTCGTGGTGGTCGTGGGTGCGACCGTCGTGGTGGTTGTGGGGGCCAGCGAAGTGGTCGTGGTGGTCGCGGGTGCGATCGTCGTGGTCGTGGTCGGTGCCGTGGTCGTCGTGGGGGCCACCGCCGTGGTCGTGCTCGGGGCCGGGGCTGCAGTCGTCGCGGTCGTCGTCGACGGTACCGTCGTGGTCGTCGTGATCGACGCCCCGCCATCGTTGTTGGTCCCGAGGGCCGCGTTCTCGGCTCTGAACGCGTTATGGAGAGCGGTCGGCATGCCGGAGAGGCTCAGGTCCTCGTCCCAGTACCACCAGAAGTAGCCACCGATGTAGTACGGCTCGCGGATGGCGATTCCGTAGTAGTAGGCCATAATATTTTGGGCCTTGGCCTCGGTCGACGATTTCGTCCGGTTGGGCAGACCAAGTTCGCCGAAGCCGATAAGGGCGTTCGGATATAACGAGTGCAGGCCCTCAACTTCCGCGGTGATGGTCGACACCGGGACATTCCCGGAGAGCCCGCTGCACTGAGTCGGGTACCACGACAGCAGGACATAGTCGATCCCGTCTCGTACCGACGCGGGGACATATCGGCTGGAGTACTGCTGCGGCGTCAGCTCCGAGGTGCCGTCGCCGCAGTTGTCGGGTGCCCAGCTGTTCTCGTAAAGGGTCAGCGCCGACCGGCCGCCGTCGACCGCGACTTGATGGTAAGTGTTGACGAGCATCTGTGCACCGGTGGTGTAGGGTCCCGTCCAGTTTCCGTTGACCTCATTGCCGATCTCCCAGACGTCGACCGTCGATCCCAGAGTGGACAGCAGGCTATTGACCCGGCTCTGCTCTGCCGATACCGTAATTGACGTCATGTCGGACGAGTCGAGAATCTCGCCCATAACGTAGCTGTGGGGCGCCAGTTGCTGCAGCGCCGAGTTGTAGTAGTCGGCCGGCTCCGTTGGATCCAGGTACACCCGGGTTGTCGACATCCCGGGCATGGCTTCGGCCGCGGACACGACGCTCGAAGTGTTTGCGATGTCGTCGATGGTGACGCCGTAAACCGGGCCTGGTGGCAGCTTACGGGGGGTGGCAGACGCCGAGTGAGTGGACAGGGTGACCGATCCAGTCGAGATGACACCGGCCACAATCACCGCGGCCGCGCCTACCCGCCTGACCAGGAAACTCTTCATTTTAGGCCGATCCCACCTTCCTGCCTCAGTCGTTGGACCGTCGGTCCGGGAGCTTTAGCCGCGGAATGTTCGAAGCCAACGCGCACAATAGTGGCCGCGGCCCAACGAGGTTGAACCCGGAGGGACGTCCTCACGGCGCGGCTGGTGCTGGCAACCTCCCTCGGCGTTATCCCTCGAGCCGCGTCGCGGCCCCAGGCAGATGGGCTGAGCTCACCGGCTGGCTCCGGCGGACGAGTAAGGCAGTGATCCGTACCGGGCCAACCTGGCGTCGATCTTTATGCGAGACTGGCCCGTGACCAACTTCGAGCGTCTGGACGAGTATCCCAAAGCTCTACTTTCGTTTGTGCTGGAGCTGCTCGCCGAACGAAAGGTCAATCATCCGGGGGCAGCACTTACACTGTCAGCGGACGACCTTGCTTCTTCGTGGGATCTCGTCGCAGAGTCTGCCGCCTTGCCCGATCCTCCGGGGGAGCCAGATTCGAGCGAAGAAGTCGCGAGCGTATACTGGTATGAGCAGGCCCTGGGCGATCTCCTCAGCAAGGGAATTCTGTTGGAGCTCGAGGGCAACATGTTTCGCGTTTCTGACCTCGAGCGGCTGCTGCGATTTAGAGACGCCTACTGAGGTAAAACCGTCAAACGGGTCCCGCGCCTATTCGACCACGACGGCATCGCCTACCCGGATGCTCCCGGGAGTCTGGACTGCCGTCCACACACCGAGATTACCGTCGTGGTGGCGGGCTACGGTGCGTATCGGTGTAAGGCGCAAATCAGGAATAATCCGCAGGAGGCGGAAGCATCCCCGGGGCACTTTTCACATGTGAGTTACCGGCTCGTCCCCGACGGGGCATCGAGCCGCCCTGACAAGATGGCGGCGTGAGTAGATCAGAGGAGATCCTTGATGTCGCGGGCCGCTTCGAGGCGGCGCTCAACGCCCACGACCTTGACGCAGCCATGAGCCTGGTGAGCGACGAGGTCATTTTCGAGTCCACCACCCCTGCGCCCGACGGAGCCCGGTACGAAGGCCGTGAGGCCTTGCGCAGTGTGCTGGGTGAATTGATGGCGGCGACGCCAAAAGCCAGATTCACCACCGAGGAGCAGTTTTCCGACGGTACGGACAGGGCGGTGGTGCGATGGCGCTATGACTGGGGCGACGGCCACGTCCGGGGGGTCGATATCCTCCGGATCCGGGACGGGAAAATCGCTGAGAGCCTGGCCTACGTCAAGGGCTGAACCGGCGAACCAACCCCGCGGTGTCCTGGGCGGAAGCGAAAGTGGGTGGGCGGCGCTGATTCCAGGGGCGAGCTTCTTCCAGCTGTCCGGCGAGACGCAAAAGGGTGGCTTCGTGGCCGAAGCGGCCGAGGAAATGCATGCCGATCGGGAGGCCGTCCGGGGTCCAGTGGAGCGGGACGGACATGGCCGGGTTGCCGGTGAGGTTGGCGATGACGCCCGAGTACGCGACGGTCGGGGCGCTGACCTCGAGGGCGCGGAACGGATCGTCCTCAGTGGAGATCATCTGGCCGAGCAGTAACGGCGGCGCGGCCACGGTCGGCGTGAGGAACAGGTCCTGGCTGTTGAAGAAGCCAGCGACTCGTCGGGCGTAGCGCTGGAGCACCTCGATCGACCGGAGGTAGGCCGCGGCTGGCACCTGTTTACCTATCTCCCAGTAGCCGCGGGTGAGCGGCTCGAGGTCGTCGGGGCCGGGATCGCGACCGAGGCGCCTGACCCAGTAGTCGATGACCCACGCGGTGGCGCTGTTGAATACCGTGCCTATGGCCTCGCCTTCCTCCTCCGTGAGGGGGGAAGCGGGATTTCGCTGACCTCGTGGCCGAGCTGGTCGAGCAACGCCACCGTGACGTCCAAGCCGGCGACGCAGTCGGGGTGTCCTGGCGAGCCGTCGTTGATCGTGGCGCTGTACCCGACGCGCAACCGGCCCGGATCGGCCCCTACCTCGGCGGCGTAGGGTCGAGCGGGCGGTGCCACGTGGTACGGATCACCGGGGCTGGGACCGGAGATGGCGTCGAGCAGGGCGGCGCTGTCGCGGACAGAGCGGGTAAGGGCGTGCTCGACCGCCCAGCCGCTCACCGCGTCTCCGTACTCGGGTCCGAGCGGGTTGCGGGCCCTGGTGGGTTTGAGCCCAAACAGTCCGCAGTTGCTGGCCGGGTAGCGGATGGACCCGCCGAGGTCGTTGGCGTGGCCGATTGGGACTATGCCGGCGGCGACGGCCGCGGCCGAGCCGCCGCTCGAGCCGCTCGTCGAGCGTTTGAGGTCCCAGGGGTTCCTGGTCGGCCCGAAGAGAGCTCCTTCGCATGACGGAGACATGCCGAACTCCGGTGTGGCCGACTTCCCGACGATCACCAGTCCGGCCCGCTCGAAACGGTGCACGATCTCCGACGTGTAGGTGGACACGTGATCCGCGAGAAAACGTGAGCCCTCGGTGAACCGCACTCCTTCGACCTCGGCCACGAGATCTTTGAGGACCATGGGCACGCCCGGAAACGGCCCCTCGGCCGTCGCCGCGCCGGCCTGAGCTCGCTCGAACATCGGAGTCACGACGGCGTTGAGCGTCGGGTTGAGCAGCTGGGCCCGCTCGATCGCAGCCGCCACCAACTCCTCCCGGCTGACCTCGCCCTTCCGGACCGCTTCGGCTTGTCCGGTGGCGTCCAGCAGGGCCAGCTGTGCGGCCAATCCGCTCATCGGAGCACGGACTGGTTGAGGTGGGCGAAGTGGACCTCGCCCAGAACCTCGATGGTCGGGGCAGGCAGGCCAACCTGGACGAGGGTGCCTCGGAACTCGGGGCTGGCCACGAATGCCTGGTGGGTGGCCAGGTCGGGGCAGGAGTCGTAGACCGTCAGTCCCCCCTCGTGGGTCACGGCGACGTGCAGATCGAAGCCGGACAGGGGAAAGAGCTCCATCATCCGGCGGTGAGCGTCCATCAGAGCATCGGCATCACCGTGGAAGTGGTAGGCGCTGAGGATCATGTGAATCACCTTTCGTCTCGGGAGTTGACTCACCCCATAGGCGCGAGTTGGAAACTCGCGCCCCGCGAGGCCGGGACCGGCGATAATCCGTCCCGTGGGCAGAACTCCCCTCGTCGGCCGCGAGGAATCGCTGCGGTGGCTGAGCCGCGCTCTGGACGAGGCCGTCGCCGGCATAGGCCGGTTCGTTCTCATCGCCGGTGAGCCCGGGGTCGGCAAGACCCGCCTGGCGCTCGAGATCCTCGACATCGCCGGCCGCAGGGGCGCGCGGTCGGCCGTCGGGGCCTGTTGGGACGGCGCCGGCGCGCCCGGCCTGTGGCCGTGGGTTCAGGTCGTTCGGACGCTACGGGCGTCCCTGGGGGATGGCGAGTGGGATCGGGCCGTGGGGCCGGGGCGGGAGGCGCTGGCCCGGCTGCTCGACGCCGACCAACGGAGCCCGGGCGGAGAATTTCACCTGTTCGAGGCGATGCTCCAGCTCTTCGCCCAACTCTGCATCGACCGGCCCCTCGCGCTTGTGCTCGACGATCTGCAGTGGGCCGACCCGGCATCGCTGTCCCTGGTGGATTTCCTGCATCGCCACGGCGTCCACCTGCCGCTGCTCATGGTCGGCACGTACCGGGACGACGAGGTTGCCCGGCTTGACCATCCCCGACGGGTGCCCATAGCGGACCTGGCCCAGAAGGCGCGAACGATCCCCTTGGCCGGGCTCGACAACGACGCCATCCGCCAACTCCGCGACAATCTCGGGGCATCCACCACGACCGCTGAGGCCGAACACCTTCGCCGGCTCACGGGCGGCAACCCGTTCTTCGTCATCGAGTCGGTGGCCTACTCCGATCCGATCGATTCGCTTGGCGTACGCCGGGGAGTGGATCGCCGGGTCGCCGCCCTGGATGACCTGGATCGTCGGGTGCTGCAGACGGCGTCGGTCATAGGAGCGGAAGTACCCGACGTGCTGGTGCGGGCGGTGACTGGCGCACGCGCCGACGAAGCCTTTCGGCGGGTCGAAAGCGCGGCGTTGATGCGACGCGAGCAGGGCCACCACGTGTTCGTCCACGATCTGGTCCGGGAGTCGGTGCGCGAGGGCATAGCGCCCGACGAGCGGCGGGCGGTATGCGCCGCCATCGTGGGGGCGGCCGAGGCGCCGGAGCTCTCCGGCTCCCTCCTGCCCGCGCAACTGGCGTGGCTCGCCGTCCAGGCCCTGCCCGACATCGCCCGTGAGCGGGCGGTCGCGTTGCTGGAGGCGGCGGCCCGGGACGCATCGCACCGGCTCATCGACGAGGCGGCTGGACGCTACTTCGAGGAGGCCGCGGATCTGACCGATGAGCCAGTCGAGTGGGCTCGACTGATGCTGGAGAGTGGCCATGCCTACCAGCGCGCCGGTGCCCTGGAGCGGGCTCGCGAGCGGTACACGGGTCTGCTCCAGGTGGCGAACGTCGGAATCTGGGTGCGCGCCCTGCTCGGCCTCCACCGACTTGGTGATCCGGCCGCGGCCGGCGAGCCGTCGGACGTCGTGCGCCGGCTCGACGAGGCCGATGCGGAGCTGCGAGGGACAGGCGAGGTAGCTCTGCGGGCCGAGGTGCTGGCGGCGCGGAGCCGGTCGCGTGCTCACCTCCTGGTCGACGACCGATCGGACGGCGTGCGCATGGCCGCCGAGGCCCTGGAGCTGGCCCGGTCGGACGGAACCGAGACGACGGTGGCCTCGTGCCTGCTCGCCTACCACGACGCCATCTGGGCGCCCGGCACCGAGGATGAGCGGCGAGTGCTCGCCGGTGAGCTGGTGGGGACCGGTCGCCGCCTCGCCGACCCGGCCCTCGAAGCGCAAGGTCTGTTGCTCCGGATGGTCGCCGAGATCGAGAACGGCGACCCGCGCTATCTGGCGACGCACGCCCAGTTCGACGCAGTCGCGGAGGCATCCCGATTACCCCGAATGCGGTTCCTCGCCGCGTCCCGGCGCGGCACCATCGTGGCCCTGCACGGCGACCTGCCTACTGCACTCGTCGAGATCGACGCGGCCCGGGCCTTGGGGGAGCGGATCGGGGAGCGGCCACTGGGCCGTGCTCGGTGGCGGGGTGCTCGTGCACGGCCCCGTCAGCCTGTGGCTGGGCCGGCTCGAGGCGGGACGGGGCCACGACGAACGAGCCCTGTGGTGGGCGACCCAGGCAGAAGCAGCGGCTCTGCGCCTCGACGCTCACCTCTGGCTTCTGGAAGCACGCGCCGATCGGCTCGCCCTGCAGCACGCGATGGGCACCGCCGTGGCCGACGAGGTCGCGTCGACCCTGTCGTCCGCACTCTCCCGGGGCCTCCTGCCGATCGTCGAGCGGCTGCAGCTCTTCACCCGGCAAAGGCCGGCGCCGCCGATGAACGTGTTCCGCCGTGACCGCGACATCTGGACCCTCGGGTACGACGGCATCGAAGCCCGCCTCCCGGACAGCAAGGGGCTCCACGACCTGCACACCCTGATCGCCAACCCACGAGTCGACATTCCCGCGACCAGCCTGGCGACCGGTGCCTTCGTGAATGTCGACGCCGCGCCCATCCTCGACGCCCGGGCCAAGGCGGACTACCGACGCCGGCTGGACGATCTCGACCGCCAACTCGATCGAGCCGCGATCCACGGCGACGCCGCAGCCGGTGAGAATCTCGAGAAGGAACGGCAGGCCTTGCTGGACGAACTTCGCCGGGCCGCCGGACTCGGCGGTCGCGACCGCAACCTCAACGACGACCGGGAACGGCTGCGCAAGACGGTCACAGCCCGCATGCGGGACACCCTGCGCCGGCTCGACGACCGCCATCCCGTGCTCGCCGCCCACCTCCGGGCCTCCGTCCACACCGGCACCATGTGCAGGTACGCCCCGGCGGAGCCCGTGAGCTGGGACCTCGGATCGTAATCCTCGAAGGCCGGCACGAAGCCCGTGGTGGCGCGCCGACGTCTGGCGGCGGCGAGACAGGATTTGCCGCCGCCAGACGGTTGATTTGGAGGGTCAGGAGGCGACGATGCCTTCACCGCCGGCGGCGCCGGTCACGGTTACCGATCCGATCTGGGTCAGCGACCCGCCCGGGCCGACCTGAAACTCGTCGACAATTCCGTTCTTGCCCGTCTGAACGTAGAGGAAATGCCCGTCAGGCGAGGCGGCCGCATCCACCGTCCCGGGGTCGGTGGGCGTCGAGCCCAGCAGGGTGAGATCACCGTTCCTTCCATCCTGGTAGCCGCTGAGGGAAGGGCTACCCGCGTTCGAAGCATAGAAATAGCGGCCGGCCCGGGCGATCCAACAAGTAGCGGCCTGTCCGTTGGCGACCGTGTCGATGACCGTCACGGTACCGTCGCGATGCAGGTTGAACGTCGAAACAGAGTTGGGGCCGGCATTGGCCACCAGGAGGTGGCCGGCCCGGTCGAAGGCCACGCCGAAGGGCACGGCGCCGGGGTCAGCGTTCAGGACCGGGGTCGTGGTCAGCCGGCCGTCACGTCGCACGGCAAAGACGTCAATGGTGTTGGCGCCGGCCTTGGTCGTGACAATCAGCTGAGACCCGTCTGGCGAGAACGCAACCTGCCCGGGAGTGTGGGTGAACTCTGTCGTGTCCGTCGGGGTGGTGAGGCCGAGCGAGCGGATCGACCCCTCGATGGGATGCAACTTGCCGGCCTCGACCCGATAACCCGACACGCTGCCGCCGTCCCTGGCGTTGAGGACGTAGACGAGGTCACCGCGCCCGGCGACGCTCACCGGGAACGTACCCCCGGACCCGGTTACCTGGCGCAGGGTGAGGTGGTCCTGGTGGACCCCAAAGACCGACAGGGTGTTGCTGCCGGCGTTCACGGCGTAAAGAAGTCCGTGGGCATGGTCATAGGTAAGGGACCCCTGGGAAGCCAGGTGATCGACGACTGAGCCGTTGAGGGCGCCGCCCAAGCCGCCGGTGTCGTAGGTTGCGGCCAGGGTCAACCGGCCTTCCCGGGCGCGGTCGTAGGCGACGACCTGATTACCCGCGGTGTTGTCGGTCTGGACGAACACGACCCGATTGGCGTCTCTCGTGACGTTTTTTCCCTCGTGGACGGACTGGGCGCTGGCCGCGAGGGGACCCGCCCAGGCCGAGAGCCCGATCACCAATCCGGCGCCAAGCGCGCCACGGAGGATTCTTCGCATTTCATCTCCCTTGCATTCGGGTTCAAGAAGGTCTGACCCTGATCAGTCCCGATCTCCCGCCAGGCGTTACGCCACGCCAGGAGTTGACGGGGGATTGAGGTGTAACGCCCGGCCGGGGCGGACGGACCGAGACCGCGGTGTTCGAGAACGAGAACCGCAATGGATCGGGTCGCCTCTATGGTCTACGGGGTGGAATCGGACGTCGAGCTGCTCGGACGGTTACGAGCCGGGGATGAGGCCGCGTTCGTGACCCTCGTAACCCGGTACCAACAACCGATGCTTCGCCTGGCCCGGACCATGGTTCCCAGCGCCGCGGTGGCTGAGGAGACCGTCCAGGACGCCTGGATGGGCGTGGTGCGCGGCATCGACCGCTTCGAGGGACGCTCGTCGTTCAAGACCTGGCTCTTCCGGATCCTTGCCAACCGGGCCCGGACCGCCGGATCTCGTGAACCCGCCCACGCTCCCCTTGATGTTCTTTACACGGTCGCGCCGGACCGTTTCACCGGCGACGGGCAATGGGCGGATCCGGTCGATCGATGGGTCGAGGAGAGCGAGGACCGACTCGACGCCGCCACCTGGGTTCCCATCCTCCGGGACGCCCTGGACGGCCTGCCGGACCGTCAACGTCAGGTCGTGCTGTTGCGCGACGTGGAAGGGCTCTCGGGTGAGGAGGCGTGTGCAGTACTGAACATCTCATCCGGTAACCAACGGATCCTGTTACACCGGGGTCGCGCCCATCTGCGCCAAGCGCTCGAAATCGACATCATCACCAAGCATCAACCGAAGAGGGATTGACGATGCTTTCGCTGCGTCGCAAGGACATCGTCTGCCAACAGGCCGTCGAGATGATCACCGACTACCTGGAGGGAGCACTCTCCCGGCGGGACCGGCACCGCCTTGAGAACCATCTGCGTGCGTGCCCCAACTGCTCGGCCTATCTCGAACAGATCAGGCTCACGATCCGCCTGACCGGTACGGTCGAAGCCGACGATCTGAGCTCGCAGGCGCAAGCGGAACTGACCAACCTGTACCGGCGGTGGCGGCTCGACCCGTAGAGCCATGTTCCCAACGGCGCCGTCGGCGGCGGCGCATCACTACCCCGATGGGGCATGAGGTGCGGCTAGCCTCGTCCTGTGAGCGGGGATTCGACGGACAGGGGAACGGTCCGTCTCGCTGAACTCGTGGCAGCCCTCTCCCTCGGGGTCGATCTCGGATTCGGTCAGCCCATGGAGCACGTCCTGCGCCAGTGCATGATCGCCCTGCGCCTGGCGGAGATCGTGGGTTTGGGCGACGATGAGCGTTCTGTCGTCTACTACGCGGCCCTGCTGGTCAACGTGGGATGTCATTCCGACGCCCACGAGCAGGCCAAGTGGTTCGGAGACGACATCGCCATGAAGGCCACCAAGTACGATCACGAATTGGGCCGGGTCGGCGGTGCGTTGGCCATGATGCGCATGGTCGGAAGCGGCAACCCACCGCTGCACCGCTTCCGCGTCGGGGTCGAGTTTGCTGTTTCGGGCCACCGGGACCTCAACGGCATGATCGCACAGCACTCGGTTATGGCTCGACGGCTGGCCGAGCACCTCGGCCTGTCGGAGTCCGTCCAGGAAGCAGTGGGCTCGTCCTACGAACAGTGGGACGGCAAGGGCTGGCCCGGAGCGCGGCGAGGCGACGCCATCCCGGTGGCGTCAAGACTGGTCCAGATCAGTGAGTTCACCGAGGTCGCGTACCGCATCGGCGGCACGGGGGCTGCCGTTTCTCTGGCCGAGAAGCGAGCCGGCAGCCAGTTCGACCCCAACCTGGTCGCATCCTTCTGTACCCATGCTGACCAGGTCCTGGACGGGCTCGATGGCGGCGAGACCTGGGATGCGGTGATCGGCGCCGAGCCCTCGCTCGGCGTCTATCTCACGCCGGGCCAGTTCGACGCCGCCCTTTTGGCCATTGCCGACTTCGTCGACCTGAAGTCGCCCTGCATGCTGGGACACGCCCGAGGCGTCGCGGCCCTCGCCGGTGCCGCCGGGGAGAAGGTTGGGCTCACCGAATCGGAGGTCGCGCCGCTGCGTCGAGCCGCTGTTGTCCACGGACTCGGACGGCTCGGCGTCTCGAACGCGATATGGGACAAGCGAGGAACGCTCGGAACTGGTGAGTGGGAGCGGGTTCGAATGCATCCCTACCTCACCGAGCGCATGCTGTGCCAGTCCGAGGCATTGGCACCCCTGGGGGCGATCGCGGTGGCCCTACGGGAGCGGCTCGACGGCTCGGGCTACCCCCGCCGCCTGCCGGGGCCGGCCATCCCGATAACTGCTCGGGTACTGGGGGCCGCCGACGCCTATCAGGCCATGTCCGAACCGCGACCGTATCGCGACCCCCTTGGCCCCGAGCAGGTGGCGGCGGAGCTGCGCCGCGAAGTGAAAACCGGGCGGATGGACGGGGACGTAGTCGAGGCGGTCCTCGGCGCCGCCGGCCATCGCGTGGCTCGCCGGCGTGAGGGCCCAGCCGGTCTCACGGCCCGTGAAGTTGACGTCTTGCGGTTGGTCTCGCGGGGCCTGTCGAGCAAGGAGATCGCGGCGCGCTTGGTGATTTCGCCCAAGACGGTCCGCAACCACATCGAGCACATCTACACCAAGATCGACGTCTCGAACCGGGCCGGCGCCGGCCTCTTCGCTATGCAACACGGCCTGCTGCCGGACCAGGAAGTCGGCTGGTCGTAGATCGCAAAGATGGGGCAATCGCCCCATGAACCCAGCGTCATCCTTCCGTACCTTGGCCAGCAACGGGCCAAACGGAGGGAGACCCCATGAGCATCCGAACCAGGTTCTTCGCCGCCACCTACGACCACCAGATGCGCAAGGTCGAGAAGGCCGGTCTCACCGAGATGCGGCGGGCGCTGGTAGCCCAAGCTGCCGGTGTCGTTTTAGAGATCGGCGGGGGGACAGGAGCCAACCTCGGCTATTACCCGGCGGCAGTGACCTCGCTCACCGTCACCGAGCCGAACGCCTCAATGCTCAAGCGCCTCGAGCGGCGGCGGCGGACCGACGCGCCGGCGGCGATGGTGTTGCGGGCCCCAGCTGAGGACCTGCCCTTCGAAGATGGCACCTTCGATGTGGTGGTCTCGACGCTCGTGCTCTGCGGCGTCGACGACCAGCCGCGCGCCGTTCGGGAAATCCGACGGGTGCTGCGGCCCGAAGGCCGACTCCTCTTCCTCGAACACGTCCGCGCTGACGACCCGGCCGCGGCGAAAAAGCAGGACCGCATGAATTGGCTCAACCGGGCCGTCGTCTGCTGCGACTGCAACCGCTCCACCCTCGACACCCTCGAAAGCGGCGGATTCCGGTCCACCTCGCTCGAGCGCACGGAATTGCCCAAGACGCCCAGCTTCGTGCGGCCGGCCGTCGTGGGCGTCGCCGTCCCCACGGCCGGCCCGGCCAGGCCCAGCGTCAGCGACCGCTCCATCTCCATCCCACACTGACCCAAGGAGGCGATCATGCCTGGCTTTCGAAGCACCGCGCCTCGCTCGTAGGTCAGGGCCGCGCCGGTTGGGTGTCGATCGCCGCCGGAGCAGGGTCGGGCTCGACGACCGGCTGGGGCTCGCCCCGGGTGTTCGTCGCCCGGAGGGCGATGAGCGCGGCCGCGGCGAGGAAGATGCTGCAGCACAGCAGGGCCAGACGAAATCCCTGGGTCAGCGCGAAGGGAAGCGACGTCTGCTGGGCGAGCAGATGCTTGGTTCTCGATGTCGCGATGCCGGTGAAAATGGCCAGCCCCAGGGCGGCGCCGAGCCATTGGGAGGTATTGATCAGGCCGGCGGCGAGACCGGCTTTGTCTGGTGGCACGCCGGCGTTGGCGGCGGTGGTGACCCCCACGAAGACGGCGCCGAGCCCGAAGGACATCAGAAGAAGTCCGGGGAGCAGGTCGGTGAGGTAGGAACCGTGGACCGGTACGCGGGAGAGAAGGTAGACGGCGGCGGAGGCGATGAGCGCACCGCTGACGATGATCGGTCGGGTACCCGTCTTGACGAACAGCTTCGAGCAAATCCCCGAGGCCACCGCGACCCCGACCGTCACGGGGAGGTAGGCCATGCCAGCCCGGATGGGGGAGAAATGGAGGACGTTTTGCATATAGAGGGTGACGAAGAAGAACATGGCGTAGAACCCGGCGATGGCGGTGAGCTGGGTGGCGTTCGCTGCGGCGAGCCCCTTGATCTTGAAGATCGATAGAGGGGCGATGGGGTTGCGCTGCTGGAGCTCATTGCGCACAAACGCGCCAAGAAGCATGGCGCTGACGACCAGCCCCCCGATGGTTCGCCCGTCGTTCCATCCGACCTGGGGCGCTTGCACGAGGGTGTAAACGAGCAGGAGCATGCCGCCGGTCATCAACGCCGCGCCGCGGATGTCGAAGTTCTTCAGGGGCGCCCGTCCGTGTTCGGAGCTCACCAGCCGGAAGGCGGCCCACAGATCGAGCACGCACACCGGCAGGTTGACGAACAGCACCCACCGCCAACCCAGGGTCTGAGCGAGCACGCCCCCCAGGAAGACCCCGACGGCCGAAGCGAGGCCCGCGACCGCTCCCCATGCGCTGATGGCCTTGATGCGATCGGTGCCTTCGTTGAAGGTTGTGGTGAGGATCGACAAGGCCGCAGGCAGCATCAAGGCGGCTCCGACGCCCTGGGCCAGCCGAGCGGCCACCAGCACACCGGAGTTCGGGGAGAGCCCGCCGATCAACGAGGACACCGCGAAGAGGCCGATCCCGCCCACCAGCACCCGGCGGCGGCCCAGCAGGTCGGCCATGCGCCCGCCGAGGAGGAGGAAACCGCCGTAGGTGAGCAGGTAGGCGCTCAAGACCCACTGGAGGTTCTGGACCGAGAAGTGCAGGCTCGACCTGATGGAGGGAAGCGCCACGTTGACGATCGAGGCGTCAACGAAATCCAGGAACGCGACCCCACACAAGAAGAGCAGCGTGAGTTGGCCGCGGCGGGTCGAGAGAACGGATGTGGTCATGAAGGCCTCCGGGGGGAAGAAGACGGCTGGAAGGTTCGGGCCGTGAGTTAGTTAACTAACTTAGACCCGATGAGGTAATCTTGCAAGTGAGATGACCGACTCAGGGACCAGGCCGAGGGAGGGGAAGCGAGAGCGGCTGGTGGTCGCAGCTCGCGTCGCCTTTCATCGCCAGGGGGTCGAGAACACCACGCTCGCGGACATCGCGGGCGAGGCCGACGTTCCGGTCGGCAACGTGTACTACTACTTCAAGACCAAAGACGATCTGCTCGAAGCGGCCATCGACAGCCAGATGAAGGACATCGAAGATTTGCTGCAGTCACTGGATGAGCTTCGGACCCCTCAGGCCCGGCTGAAGGGGCTCATCACCAGGCTGGGCGGCGAGGCCGAGCTCGTGGCCCGTTACGGTTGCCCGTTGGGTAGCCTCTGCTCGGAACTCGACAAGCGCGATGACGGGGTGGACCGGACGAGCGCCCGCCTCCTGGGCCTTCCCATCGCCTGGCTGGAACAGCAGTTCCGCGCCATGCGGCGCCGGGACGCCCGGGAGCTGGCGATCGCCCTGATGTCCGCCTACGAAGGGGCCGCCCTGCTCTCGAACACCTTCCGCGACCCGAAAATCATGCTCGGCGAGTGTCGCAGACTGGAGCGCTGGATCGACTCCCTGGCCTGAGCGCGGAACGAGGCTCAGCGCCCGGTTAGCAACCGGTGGCGGCCTGGAGGATCCGGCAAGCTTGGGCCATGCGAGCAGGGGTGAGAGTGGTCACCAGCCGGCGGAAGCTCGCTCTGGGGATGGTGTGCAGGTTGTCGAAGTTGACAACACAGTCTGTGGGAACGCCGTCGTTGTTGGTCGTCAGGTCCATCTCGGATACCAGTGCCCGTCTTGTCCGAGTGAGTGCGGCGACGACGACCGAGCCGATATGGTCGGCTACGGGATCTCGAGTTAAGACTAAAACCGGGCGGTCGCCGCCGGGCGTGGCAGCAAACCAAACATCACCTCGGTCCATCGGCCCAGTCAGACCAGTCCTCGGCCGGGCCCCAATCGGCGATCTCGGTCAGGGACCGCTCGCCCTCGTCGAGGGGCGAGTTCTGCCAGGTTGTCGCGTCGTCCTCGCCGGCCAGTCGCAGAAGATGGCGATGAAGGGCTTCCCGGAGCAGTTGGGACCGGTCGACTCCGAGGCGCTCAGCCCATCGCTGCGCCTCGGCTGCTTCCCGGTCGTCGACCCGAAAACTCAGCATCGTCATACGTTCACGTTATCATGTATGACAGGTTGCGCCGGGCGACACCTGACCTTCAGGGTCCAGCTGCCCACCAGGCCGGTCGGCAGCAAAGGCAGCCTCACGCCCCGGCCACCGGGTGGAGGGGCTGCTCTCCAGCGAGCACTCGCAGGAGATCATGGGTGGCCCGGGTGCGCAGCTCGAGCACCGATGCCGTCGACGAGAACGCCACGTGCGGAGTGAGGATCACGCCTTTCTGCTCCAGGAGTCGTGGTGGAACCTCGGGTTCGTTGGGGAGGACGTCGAGGGCGGCGCCCCCCAGCCGGCCGGCTTGCAGGGCGTCGACCAGGGAGTCGAGGTCGACCACGCTGCCCCGACTGGTGTTGACCAGCAGGGCGCCCGGTCGCATTCGGGCCAGCACCGACGCGTCGACCAGGTGGCGGGTCTCGGGGGTGGCCGGCAGGTGCAGGGTGATCACGTCGCAAGCGGAGAGCAGTTCGTCGAGCGGCTGGCCGCCTTTGCGGTCGTGCGTGAGGACCTGGCAGTCGAGGGCGGCGAACTTGGCTGCCACCCGGGTGCCGATGGCACCGAGGCCCAACACCCCGACGGTCAGGTCGCGGATCCGTCGCAGGGGACGGCTCCCTGGCGCCCACGTGCCGTGGCGGATGTCGTGGTCGTAGGCCAACAGCCCCCGGGCCCAGGCGTGCACCACGGCGACGACGTGGTCGGACACCTCCTCAACGCAGTAGTCCGGCACCCGGGTCACGGTGATGTGCCGGCGAGCGGCGCTGGCCAGGTCGATGTTGTCCACTCCGACTCCCAGCCGGGTGGCCACCCGCAGCCGGGATCCCGCACTGAGGACGGCGTCGGTGACCGGCGCCCAGCAGAAGAGCAGCCCTACCGGGTCCGCCGCCCGGACCGCGTCGACGAGCCGTTGCTCGCCAATCCCTTGCTGATTTGGGCCGGCCTGCACGTCCACCAGCCGGTAGCCGGCTTGCTGGCACAGCCTGGTCTCGATGTCGGCGTCGGCCCAGCCTCGGTCGGTGAGCACGATGGTGGGCTCGTTCATCGGCCGAGCCTCTCGAAGGTGGCATCGGGACCGAGACGTTCGGCGATGCGAAGGACCTCGTTCCACTTGGCGGTTCGCTCACCACGGGTGATGGAGCCGACCTTGAGCTGGCCGGCCGACCAGCCCACCGCCAGGTGGGCGACGGTGACGTCCTCGGTCTCGCCGGACCGGGCCGACACGATGGTGGCCCAGCCGTGGCGGCGGGCGGTGTCCAGGGCGGCCCGGGCCCGGGTGAGGGTGCCGGTCTGGTTGGGCTTGACCAGTAAAGCGTTCGTCGCGCCTGCGGCCGCGGCGGCCTCCACCCGCCCGGCGTCGGTGACCAGGAAGTCGTCGCCGACGACCTGGATACGGTCGCCGACGGCGGCCGTGAACGCCGCCATCCCCGCGGTGTCGTGCTCGGCCACCGGATCCTCGATGGAAACGATCGGGTAGCGGTCGACCCAGCCGCACAACATGGCGCACAGCCCGTCGGCGTCGACGGTGCGCTCGTCGCGGGCCAGCCGGTAACACCCATTCTGGAAGAATTGGGTGGCCGCGATGTCGAGAGCGATCCCGACCTGGCTGGCCGGGGTGAGGCCGGCGCCTTCGATGGCGGCGAGCAGGGCGTCGAGAGCCGCGGCGTTGGTGTCAAAGGCCGGCCACCAGCCGCCCTCGTCGGCGACCCCGGAGCGCAGGCCGTCCCGCTCCAGCCGCCGGCCGGCCGCCAGGTAGATCTCGGCCACCCACTCCAGGGCCTCTGCGAAACTGCCCGCGCCAACGGGGACCACCATCAGGTCCTGGATGTCGATGCGCCGGTCGGCGTGCGCCCCGCCGCCGAATATCTGGATCTGCGGCATCGGCACCACCGTGGCTCGGGGGTCGAGGTGCACCCACAAGGGGACGTGCCGGGCGGCGGCGGCCGCGGCGGCAACCGCCATGGACACCGCGACGGTAGCGTTGGCGCCGAGGCGGGAGAACGATCCGCCCGGGTCGAGCTCCTCGAGGGCCCCGTCGGCGACCGGCTGGTCGGCGGCGTCGGTCCCGGCCAGGGCGGCGGCGATAGGGCCGTTGACGTTGGCCACCGCGGCGCCCACGTCGAAGCCGCCCAGGCGAGGGCCGCCATCACGCAGGTCGAGGGCCTCGCCGCGGCCCGTCGACGCTCCGGCGGGGGCCAGCGCCCGGCCCGTCGCCCCGCCCGCGGTGCGCACCTCAGCCTCGACCGTCGGCCGGCCCCGCGAGTCCCAGCGGCGGTGGCCGGTGACCGAGATGATCTCGGTGTCGTTCATCGGACCACGGCGGCATCGACGTGCGGGAACCAGCCGTTGGCGACCTCGCCCATCCGGGACGGCGGCCGCTCCAGCAGGGGCAGAGCCCAGGCCCGCACCTGGGCCCGGCCGTGCTGCTCGTCGAGGTACTCCACCGGGGACGCCCCGTCGACCCGGGCCAGCGCCAGGGCCGGGAGAAGCGACGCCGCCCGGCCCTCCAGCTCCCCGGCCGGCTCCCAGCTCACGCCGGCCAGATACCCGGCGACGAGGGCGTCGAAGGCCTCGTGCAGCGCCGGCGAGAGGCGAGGCTGGTAGACCGCCTTCAGCAGCAGATGGTTGGCGCAAAAGGCCAGATCGAAGGCGGGATCGCCCCACGTGGCGCACTCGGCATCCACCAGGAGCGGGCCGCCCGGGCCGACGAGGACATTTTTGGGGCTCACGTCCCCGTGGATCACGGTGCGCCCCGTCGCTTCCGTCCGCCGGGCCAGCTCCTCCAGTGCGGCCCGGTAGCGGGGGTGGCGCTCGGCGGTGACGCGAAGATAGGGGTCCAGCCGCATGGACTGAAACAGGTCGCCGGTGTCGAACACGCCACGCCAGTCCCTTTCCCCTGATAATCCGGCGTGGATGGCGGCGACTCGCCGGCCCAGCTCCGCCGCCACCGAGATGTCGACCAGCCCGCCCAGCAACTGGGTCTTCCATACCGGGTGGGTCGCCGGGTCCAACCAGCGCAGGACCAGCACGCGCTCCTCGGTAGCGAAGCCGATGACCGGACAGACCGCCTCCGGCATGACCTCGCCCGCCGCGGCCAGCCAGGCGGCCTCGAAACCGGTGCGATCGGGTGGGAGCCGTCCAGGTCGCAGCCACCCGCAGCCGCCCCAACGCCCGCTTTACACACACCGGGCCGCCCGGCAGGTCCGCCCGCCAGATGTCCGACGACACACCCCCGGCCACCGGCTCGCCCTCTGCTGGCTGGTCGGGGTCGACGAGGCCCAGGCGGACCAGCCCGGACCGCAGCTCAGCGGGCAGCGGCGCCGTCATGCGACGTGCTTCTGGGCCCAGGCCTCGATCAAATCGGCGACGGCCGTCCGGGCGGTGGCAGGGTTCCGCAGATAGTGGTCGCCCTCCACCTCGACCAGCTCCTTGTCGTCGGCAGCGATGGCAGCGAAGATCCGTTGGGCGTCGCTGGGAAAGACCCCGGTGTCGGCGTCGGCGTTGAGCACCAGGGAGGGCACCCTAACCCGGGCCAGGTGCGGTTCGGCTCGACACTGCGAAGTCTCCAGACCCCACATCGAGAGCCAGGTCCGCAGGGTGTTGCATTGGCCTACGCCCCACACGGAGAAATTCGCCGCTTTGGGGTCGCCCAGGTAGCAGGTATCAGGGACCCGCCGATTCGGGTCGATGGTCGCGTCCAGCAGCCGGGGATCAGCCCACAGGCGGTGCACGATGAACAGGCGATCCGGGATGCCGGCCGCCGCCAACCGCTTCAGCTCGTCCTCGGCCCAACGGGTGATGCGGTGGTTGCGTTCCACCTGAGCAGCCCGGTAACGAGTCAGGAAGTCAGCTGGGTACGGCGGCCCGTTGTCCGGGTTCCACAGATCCAGCGACGGGTCGGTCACCGTAGGGTCGCGCTCGTCGGTCGCGGCGGCGTCCATCCAGGCCGTCAATACGTCGGGCCGGCCCGGATGAGCCGCCAACGACACGTACCCGTCGGCCGGCGAGAGCTCGTCCAGGCCGCGAGCGGGCCGCATCCCCGGGGCGGGGAGCACGTTGGGCGCCACCGCCTGGGACTGATAGGCCGACATCAGGGATCCCCCGCCCGAGTTGCCGAGCAGCACGACCCGTTCGACGCCGGCCTGCTCGCGCAGCCAGCGGACTCCGACTCCGATGTCAACCAGAGCCTGATCCAGAAGGAAGTGAGATTCATCACCTCGAAAACGGGTGTTCCAGCCGAGAAAGCCGTAGCCCCGCTCGGCGAGCAGATCGGCCAGGTAATGCTCGGAGAAGTCAATGTTGTAGTGCGTGGCCACGAAGGCCACCGGCGGGTTCCCTCCGGCCGGGGTGTGGTAGACGCCCTGGCACGGGTGGCCACCCGGACCGAAGCGTCCGACCGACGTCGACGGTAGGCCTACGAACGTCCGCTCGACTGTCATCGGCCCATCGTAAGCTCAGGCGTCGTCGGCGGGGGTTCCGCCGGCGGTCGGGCCCGTCCGCTTGCCGCGCCTTGTCGGCCCCCAAAGCCAGGTGGTCGACCCACAGCGGCAGGGGGTTGGCGGTCGAGATCGCCGAGCCCGGGTGGGCCGCGATACGTAAAGAAGGCCCGACCCAAAGTGGGCGGGCCTTCCTCACTCCCATGCGTGGCTCACGTTGACCCGTTGCTTCGTGTAAGACGGTACGAACCCTCCTATGGTTTCGCCCTGACTGGTGAAGCCCGTCACGTTGTCGTACGAACAGATCTGGACCAGCGCCGACCCTTTCGTCAGCGGGCCGTCAGAAAACGCTAGGCGTGGAACCTGAAAGCCGGCAGGACGTATTGCCTCGCCTCGCTCAGCGCCCCTCGGCTACTTACCGGTCCGCGAGTACGGCAGGGGGGACCGCATCGAGCACGGACAGAATCGATTCGGCCAGGGCTCGGGCCGCTTCCGCAGTCAGTTCGATACCGACCCTGGCGGACGGTCCGGCCGTCGGCCGACGCAGATCGATGTTGAGTGTGTGGGTGGCCAGGGTGTGCACCGGATGGTCGAAGTACACCGCGGCTTCGGTGACGCCCAACCACTCCCCGCCGCTCTTGGCGCTCCCCGTCACCGGCACTTTCTCGGTGAGATAGGTGCACACGGTCACTCCCCGCTGAGGTATCGGCCGAAGAAGTCACCAATTTTCTGCCATCCGTCCACCGCAGCTTCGACGCGGTAGGACGGCCGGTCGACCGAGAAAAACGCGTGCCCGGCGCCGTCGTAGCGGTGGAACTCGAACTCTTTCCCCGCATCAATCAGGGCCCGCTCTAACACGTCCACCTGGTCGGGCGTGGGGAACTGATCGTCGTTGCCGAACAGCCCCAAGATCGGGCAAGCGACCTTCGGAGCGCGGTCGACCAACGGCACCATGCTGGAGAACTGCGGCACCGGGTCCCCGACGATGAGCCCGCCATAGCAGACAACCCCGGCCTGTATGGGCAGTTCCGTCGTCATCAAGAATGTGTGCCGCCCTCCCGAGCAGTGACCGATGACGCCGATCTTGTCGTTGCTATTGGACAGGGCCCGCAGATAGGCGGCCGCGCTCGCGACGTCCCCCACGACCTGCTCGTCCGGCACTCCCCCCTGGGCCCGAACCTCCGCCGCGGCGTCGTCGTGAGCGATGCCGTCGCCCACCCGGGCGTACAGGTGCGGGCACACGGCGTTGTAGCCCATGACCGCGAACCGGCGAACGTACTCCCGGGTCTCGCGGTCATAGCCCGGCAGGTGGTGGATAACGACGACTCCGCCCCTCGGCGCAGAGTCCAATGGACGGGCCAGGTAACTCTCGATCAGGTGGCCGTCAGCCCCCGGTATCCGAATGGTCTCGGCGATCACGGCGTCGTACATCTGTCCTCCTCACACTCACACAGCCACGTCGATACTTGCCACCGGCAACCATAGCGGCTGCGACTGCCCGCCATTCCAGGCCATCTCAGCTCGAACATTCAGGACGGCACCGCTCGCGGCATAGTCCCGGTGGGTTGGCCCGCCGTGACGCGATGGCATAGTAGGACGATCACCGATCGATAAATCCCGGTCCCACGTCGACCGTATCCACCGGCACCTCGCTCGGACTCACTCATGAAAAGCAATCCGATACCCAAAGGCCTCGTAACCAGGTGAGGAAGACGGTCGGAACGCCATAGCCGGGAAACCGGCTTTACTGACGCAAGGAAGGATGGGAGATGAGCTTGGCCGAGCATCGCGCCCCTGACTGCGGGTGAGCGAAGGTTATATCCCGGTTGGCGGGCTGGCCGAGTCAAAGGTCCGGGGCTGCCTGGTGGGGGGTGCCCTCGGTGACGCTCTTGGAGCACCGGTCGAGTTCATGTCCTGGCCGGACATCCGGGAGCGCTATGGTCCGGCCGGCATCGCCGAGGTGCCCATCGATGCCGGCTTCACCGACGACACCCAGATGACTCTTTTCACTGCCGAGGGTCTGATCCGGGCGTCGGTCCGCGGCCGCAGCCGGGGCATCTGGTACCCCCCAGCAGTTGTCTGGCACGCCTACCTGCGCTGGCTGCACACCCAGGGGGTCCCCTGGACGACGGCCGGCGCCCACTTGGCATCCGACGACGCCGAACCCGACGGCTGGCTGGTCCATGAAGCAGTGCTGCACCGGCAGATGGCGCCCGGGAACACCTGCCTGGCCGCCCTGAAATCGGGGCGGATGGGCACCCCGGAGGAGCCGCTCAACGACTCCAAAGGCTGCGGCGCGGTCATGAGGGCCGCTCCCGTCGGCTTGATCGCGGCCGACCGCCGCCACGCCTTCGACCTCGGCTGCGAGATCGGGGCTGTCACCCACGGCCACCCGGACGGCTACGGGGCGGCCGGCGCCCTGGCGGCGATCGTCTTCGCCGCCGCCCGAGAGAACATGCCGCTCGACGGAGCCGTCGAGACCGCCCTGCCACTTCTCGGCCGGTCCGATGGTGTCCGCCGGCTGTTGCAGGAGGCGCTGGCGCTGAGGGGTCGGGCGCCGCTTGATCCCGATCGCATCGAGGCCTCATTCGGCCGCGGCTGGGTCGGCGACGAGGCCCTGGCCATCGGCGTCTACTGCGCGCTGACGGCAAAGGACTTCCCGTCCGGGATCCGGAGATCTGTAAACCACTCCGGTGACAGCGACTCGACCGGCTCCATCGCCGGCAATTTGCTCGGGCTCACCCTCGGCGCGCCAGCACTGCCCGGCGAGTGGGTGGCCCGCTTACGCGGCGTCGACGTCGTAGAGCGCATCGCCCACGATCTGTGGCAAGAAGCCACAGATCCACGGTCTGATGAGTACGGGGAGCCCCCCGCGGAGTGGTGGGCAAAGTATCCGGGCTGGTAGGGGCGCCACGGCCGGAGGGCCGCGGGCGTCCCGTGCCTCTAGCTCGGGAGGCGTGGCGGCTCGGACTCGCTCAGCTCGTAGTGGACGGTGCCGTAGTGGCGCAGGCGGTGGGCCAGCGGTACGAGCCGGCCCTGCAGGATCGGATATTTCCTGGACAGGGCCTGCTTCACTGGCGGAACCTCATCGGGTTCCAGCAATCGGGCCGTTGCCGAGATCGCCGGTCCCGTTGGCTTCCCCCGTGCTGTGGAGGGGGCGATTGCCACCCTCGAGTCGCGGCGGAGCCGTTTCGCTTTACCGGCTGTCGACCAGGTACGGAAGTAGGCGTGGGCGCCGATGACCACAACGTTGACAGCGGTTGCTACGGCCGAGCCGTCGCGTTTGTACGTAGTGACGACCACATTCCGCTGCTTCGCCAAATCGTCGAAAGCACCCACCCCATAGAGAATACGACTCGAGGACGGTGTCCACGGACCGCGCCCGCTCCAGATGTTGGGGACTAAGTTGTCGATATGAGCATCGTCGACACGCTGATCGACAACGCCGGGGTGTACCTCGGTGTAGGCCGGGACCCCTCGGGACATGAGGACCGGTCCCAGGGTCAGGCGGCCCGGATCGTGGTGACCCCACTTCCTGCCCGCGCCGGGGTGACCGTCGACTATGAGACCTTCGATGCGACCAACGCTGACCGGGTGCAGCCGCACATCGAGCACGCCATCATCGGTCGGCTTCACGGAGGCGGCACCATTCTGGTGAGCGGTCACGCCCACGCCGACACCGTCGCCGTCCTCCGGGAGACCTCACCCGGTGAGTTCACGATGGGCGACGAGCCCGCCGCGTTTCCGATGGCGATCAGTATCTCGGCGCCCGAGCCCGGTCGCCTGGTCTACGTCTGGTCCTATGGTGCGCCAGGGGAGGAGCCCGTGCCGCGCGACCGGGCCGAGGTCAGCCGGAGGCAGTGAATCACACCAGGCGGAAAGGCGGGGAGCGTGATTTGTCGGTGACCTCGTCGACGGGGGTGCGCTAGCGGCTGTGGTCGAGAGGAACGTCATGATGGGAGCCATGAAAACCAGTGATCGCTTCTTAGCCCTGGTCGGGGCGTACAACTTCCGGGACCTAGGCGGCTATCCGACCATTCACGGGCGGATCACCTCGACGGGCAGGCTGTTTCGGAGCGATACCTTGCACCACTTGACCGAGGGCGACCTCGAGATGTTGCGACAGCTGGACCTGGCCGCGGTCATCGATCTCCGCACCAGCGCAGAAGCAGAGCGGACCGGCCGCGGACTCCTGGCTGAAGAGCCAATCCGCTTCCTGCACGCGTCGGTACTCCAGGAGGAAGGAGGCGAATCGGCTGGCGGCCCGGGGCTCGATCAGCTCGGTGAGCGCTACGTGTGGTACCTCGACGTCGGCCGTCAGGCGCTCGTCGCAGCCCTGACGGTGGTAGCCGACCCACAGAGCTATCCCCTGGTATTCCACTGCACCGCGGGCAAGGACCGCACCGGTGTTCTGGCCGCCCTGGTCCTGGACATCGTGGGCGTACGTCCAGAGGTGATCGTCGAGGACTACATGCTGACCGCGACGCGCATCGATCTGATCCGCGCCCGGCTGCGCAGCGACCCCGTCTATGGCGCTCAGATCGACCAGAGTTCCGCCCCCAGCCCGTCCATGCAGTCCGCACCCATGGAGCACTTCCTCACCGAGATCCACCAACGATACGGAGGCGCCCGAGAGTGGGCCCTCGCCGCCGGCGTCACACGAGAGAGTCTCAGCAGCATGTCAACGCTCCTGCTCGACACCGCCAGATAGGACCAGACCAGCTGTGGGCGCCGGCGCAGGTCAGATGTTGATTTCTCGGCGGGACCTGTGACGGTGGCGCCCATCTCCGCCTCGTCGGCCGGCCGGCGGGTCAGCGGGCGGCCCAGAATGAGCAGTGGGCGGCGGCGGAGAAATCGGTCGTGACCCGCGACTGCACCGGCACCAGCGAAGCATCCTGGTTTGGTTGATCGACGGCCCGCGCAGCGAGCGCGACGACGGCCAGCCGTGCCCGCGCCGAAGGTAGGTCTTCAGTTGTTTGCTCTTTTTCCGGTTCGGATCAGGTTCGGATCAGGAACGGGCTGAGCGTGTCGGTTGGAACGCCGCCCGCAACTCGGCCGCGAACAGTTCCGGCTCTTCCCAGGCGGCGAAGTGGCCGCCCCTCTCCGCTCGATGGAAGTAATTGAGCGTGGAGTAGGCGCTCTCGGCCCAGCTCTGCGGGGTCTGCCAGATCTCGCCGGGGAAGGTAGTGAAGCCGACGGGGACCGGGACCGGGGCCGGCGACGCAGGGTTCTGGGCGGCCGGCGCGTCCGGCCCGTACGCCTCCCAATAAGACCGGGCCGCCGAGGCGCCGGTGCCGGTTAGCCAGTACATGGTGATGTTGTCGAGGATGTGGTCGGGGGTGAGATTCCCGGAGGGCTGCCCGTCGACGAAGGCCCGGGAGATCTTGTAGTAGGCGTCGGTGTCGTGGTCGAGCATCCAGGCGGCCAGGGCCGCTGGTGAGTCCAACAGGGCATAGCCGATGGTCTGGGGTCGAGTGGCCTGTTCCACGAAATAGCCGTTGCCGCTGGTCTGGAACTTCTTGATCGCGGCCAGGGCGGCGCGTTCCTCGTCGGTGCCGGACGGCAGCGCCCCGGGGTCGTTGAGCGCCGGAACGAGGAGGTTGGTGTGGATGCCGAGCAGCCCATCGGGGGCCTGGCGGCCCATGGTGTCGGTGACGCCGGCGCCCACGTCGCCGCCCTGGGCCACGAAGCGGTGGTAGCCGAGGCGGTGCATCAGCTCTGCCCAGGCTCGTGCGGTCCGGGCCAGGTCCCAACCGACCTCGGCCGGCAGGGCGGAGAAGCCGTAGCCGGGCAGCGACGGCACGACCAGGTGAAACGCCTCTTCGGCCGTACCGCCGTACCTGGTCGGATCCGTGAGCGGACCAATGGCATCGAGCAGCTCGATGACAGAGCCGGGCCAGCCGTGCGTCACGATCAGCGGCAGTGCTTCCTCGTGCTTGGACCGGACATGCAGGAAGTGGATGTCCACGCCATCGATCTCAGTGGTGAACTGCGGTATGCCGTTGAGCCTGGCCTGGACCCGGCCCAGGTCGTAACCGTTGGCCCAATAGCGGAACACCGCCTGCAGGGTGGCCAGCTGAACGCCCTGGTCCCGGTCGTCGACGAGCTCCTGGTTGGGCCAGCGGGTGGCTCCGAGGCGCCGCCGCAGATCGTCGAGCGCCGCTTCGGGTATGGCCACCGAAAACGATCGGACGGCAGTGTCGGCCTGCTGGCCAGTTGGGGGCTTGCTGTCGGCCACGGTAGTCCTTCCCTGACGGGTCCTCGCCTTGCGCAAGTAACGCTAACAAAGCAATCACGGTGACGCGCCTGAGCGGGTGTGATCACGTCCCAGGACTCGCGAGAATCCGGTTTTTGCTGGAAACACGCGCTCTACGCGTGTGTTCCAGCAAAAAGTGCCCCCCGACAGACTGCCTCCGCCGATCGGGGCAATCGAGCCCGACCTGATGTCAAGCAGGGAGGGGCAACGATGACCACCGCGGTCGTTGGTGCCACCTCTTGACAGACTAGACAGACCGGTCTACCTTATGGGATGTAGACAGACCTGTCTATCTACTCCGAAGGGAAGAGCCGATGAGCCTCACCGCGACGATCACCCGGAGCCTCCCCGCCCGCCCGGTGGTGCCGTCCGGGGAGCCCGCGTCCCGCTGGGTGTGGGTCCGACATCATCCGACCGTGAGGTTGGCGGGCCTGGCCTCGATCACCGTCACCTTTCTGGCCGCCTCGGCCGCCCCGACCCCCCTGTATCGGACCTACCAGCAGGCCTGGCGCTTCTCCGATCTGACCACTACCGCGGTCTTCGGCATCTACGCCGTCGTCCTTCTCTCCACCCTGCTCGTGGCCGGGCGCCTCTCCGATCACGTCGGTCGCCGGCCCTTGCTCCTCGCCGGGGTAGCGGGCCAGATCCTGGCCCTGGCGGTCTTCAACGGGGCGCATGACGTGGGATTTCTCTTTACGGCCCGGGTTATCCAGGGGGTCGCCACCGGACTGGCCCTGGGTGCGGTCGGGGCGGGGATGCTCGACATCAGCCCGGTCAAAGGGGCCGTGGCCAATGCCACCGCCCCTGGCCTCGGCACCGGCAGCGGCGCCCTCCTTTCGGCCTTCGCCGTTCAGTGGCTGCCCAGCCCGACCCATCTCGTCTACCTGGTCTTGATCGGCCTCCTGGTGGGGCAGGGTGCGTGGGTGGCCAGCCTGCCCGAGACCAGTCCCCGGCGGCCGGGCGCCCTCGGTTCCCTCGTACCGCAGGTCGGGCTGCCGCCGGCGACCAGAAGAGCGGTCGTGGCCGCGGCGCCGGTGCTCTTCGCGGTCTGGGCCCTGGGTGGCTTCTACGCATCCCTCGGCCCTTCGCTCATCGATGAGTTGGCTGGATCCGACTCCGTGGTCCTGGCCGGCGCCGGGCTCGGCATCCTGGCCCTGGTCGCCGCGGTCGTGACCTATGTCCTGCGTACCACCGGGCCCCGGCGGGTCATGATGGTCGGCACCGCGACCTTGATCCCCGGCGTGGCGGCCGCTCTGATCGCGGTCGAGGCCCGCTCCGCCGTGGCCTTCCTGGCGGCCACTGCCCTGGCCGGTGTCGGCTTCGGTGCCGGCTTCCAGGGCGGCATCCGTCTGGTGGCGCCGCTGGCCGCGCCCGGCGAACGGGCGGGCGTGCTGTCCGTCCTCTATATCGTCTCGTACCTGGGGCTGGGGGTGCCGGCCGTCCTGGCCGGCCTGGCCGTCGTCCAAGGGGTAGGACTGCTCGACACCACCTACTGGTATGGGCTGGCCGTCATACTCCTGGCTCTGCTTGCTACCGCCAATTTGATGCGCATCCCTGACCGCGCCGCCGCCGAGTTGAGCTCATGACCCCGACCGCCCGCATCCGAAATCGCCGGGCGCGTAGCCTGGTGCGCCGACCGTTTGACATCAACGTGGAGTAAGTCGATGCCCACCGCCACCTCCGCCACCTCCGCCGCCCGGGAACCCCGGCCCTCGGCGCGGGAACGCCTTCTGGCCGCCGCCGACGCCCTTTTCTATGCCGAAGGAGTGCAGAGCGTCGGCATCGACCGGGTGATCGAGCGGGCGGGGGTGGCCAAAGCGTCGCTGTACCACAGCTTCGCGTCGAAGGAGGAGCTGGTCGCCGCCTACTTGAAGGGCCGTCAGGACCGCATCACCGAGCGGGTCAACGCCGCCATCGCCGAGGCGGACAACCCCCGGGAGAAGGTGATTGCGGTCTTCAACTCCCAGGCCCAACAGTTGAGCCGCCAGGACTTCCGGGGCTGCGCATTCGCGGCCGCTTCGACCGAAGCGCCATCAGGGGGCCTGGTCCAGGAGGTGACCGAGGAATACCGGAGATGGCTGCGGGACCTGTTCACCGATCTGGTGCGGGAGGCGGGGGCAGCTGACCCCGCCCGCTTGGGCCGGCAACTGCAGATGATCTACGACGGGGCTGCCCTGGCGGCCCGGCTGGAGCAAGGGGACCCCGACATCGCTACCTCCGCCCGAGAGGCGGCTGAAGCTCTGCTCGACGCGGCAGCACCGCGCCGATCTCGAAGGTCGCGATAGCACCAGGTTGGGGTGAATGACCGGGGTCGCCGGGAGCGGGCTCACGCGTTGGCCGGACCATCCATGCCCTTTGATCTCCGGCTGCTCATGACCGTTTGATCATGAGCTCGTCGATACAGGCGGCGAGTTGATCGAGATTGCGAACCTCGGACATACCTGTGCAGGGCGGTGGCAGGTCGCCCCGGACTCAGGCCAGCTCGAAGCCCCTGTAGCCAGCGGCCACGACTTCATCGCACTTGGCCATGTACGTCGGGAGCCCTCCGGCGTAGGGCATGTAGCTCCTGATCTTTCCCGGGACATTGGCGCCGAGGTACCAGGAATTGCAGTCCGGGTGGACCCGGATGGGACCGGCGAAGGTGTTGACGTGCTCGACCCACTCGGCCTGGGCATCGGGGAGGGCTTCGATGCTACGGAGCCCGGCATCGCGGAGATGTGAGACGCAGGTGACGATCCACTCGACGTGTTGCTCGATCGACGTGACCATATTCGTGAGTACCGACGGACTGCCGGGCCCGGTGATGGTGAAAAGGTTCGGGAATCCCGCAACCCCCAAACCCAGGTAGGCGTTGGGCGCTTCGGCCCACACCTTCGGCAGGGACAGGCCCTCGCGGCCGCGCACGTCGATCCGCGACAGCGAGCCAGTCATGGCATCGAAGCCGGTGGCGTACACGATGACATCGACCTCGAGGAAGTCATCCTGCAACTGAATCCCTTCGGGGGTGATTGATACGATGGGATTCTTGCGCAGGTTGAGCAGCTTGACGTTGTCGCGGTTAAAGGTCTCGAAGTAGCCCTCATCGATGATGATCCGCTTGCACCCAAACGGATAATGCGGCACCAGATCCTCGGCGGTCTGCGGATCCCGTACGACCCGTCGGATCGCCTCACCGTAGAGGCGGGTGGCCGCCTGGTTCGCCTCCACGTTGGCGAGCACGTCGGCCCAGGCGAGGCAGGCGACGATGCCGAGTTCGTCCAGCTTCGCCAGCTGGTCATCCCACGAGGTCTCCAGGATGTTGGGGAGCTCGGCGCCCATCTGGAAGACCGCACCAAAGCGGGCGGTCCCTGCCGGCGCGGCCCACTGAGCCGTCCGTATGTCGCCATATTGGGCTTTCAACTCGGCCATCTCTCCCGGGCCCAGACGGCGATTCGGGGAGGGAAGGGTGTAGGCCGCGGATCGTTGCAAGACGAACAGTTCATCCGCCTGGCGGGCGATGACAGGGATGGACTGCACTCCCGACGAGCCCGTACCAATGACCGCGACCCGCTTCCCGGTGAAATCGAAACCCTCCTTCGGGAAGCGATTCGTGAACAGAGTGTCGCCCGTGAACGAGTGCAGCCCTGCGATGGCCGGCTCGATCGGAGCCGACAGACAGCCGGTGGCGGCCACGACGAATCTGGCCACGATCTGTTCGCCGCTACTCGTGTCCACCCGCCACGTGGCGGTAGCCTCATCGTAGGTAGCTGCGACCACAGAGGTGTTGAAGGTAATTCCGTCACGCAGGTCGAGCTTGTCGGCAATCCAATTGAGGTAACGCTCGATCTCCTCCCGGGCGGGCATGAGCTCGGTCCAGTTCCACTCCTGCTCGAGGTCAGGGAACTTCGTGAACATGTACTCGACGGACTGGACGTCCACGCGTGCACCCGGGTACCGATTCCAGAACCAGGTCCCGCCCACGCCATCTCCCCGCTCGAACACCCGGGCGGTGAGGCCGGCCTCACGCATCTTGTAGAGACCATACAGCCCCGCGAACCCCGCTCCGATGACCACGATGTCTACATCAACGTCGATCGCATCAGCCGCCTGGGGCTCCGCTTCAACCTGTGTCATGACTCCTCCATCACCTGGCGGGGGGCGGCAACTGGGCCAAGCCGCTCTTCATTTGATCCACTCGCAGCCAGATCGGGTCCTGGCTGGACGACCCGTCTAGTATCCATACACGGGATTCACCTACTATAACACGGGGTTCGTGTCGCAATTCAAGCCGCGGGTGACTCGAGGTGACTGCCGATCCCCCTGGCGCCTCGCCGGATTCTGTCCCGCCCTTCGCCCGGGACCTTGGGGCGCGTTTGAGGCCGTAAACCAGCTACCAGCGCGCCCAAGGTGACGAAGCGTGCCCAGGAAGGGGCGGAAGCACGATTCCAGGGGGATAGCTTCCGCCTCTTTGCTATCCCGGGGTAGCTCCTTTGAGTTCCAGCCCGACCATGTCGCCCTGGTCCCGCCAGTCCTCGAGCAGCCGGTTAAAGGCATTGATGCCAGGGGTGTAGGCACCGAAGAAGGCGCTGCCGGCACGCGGCGACCCCTCGTTGTTGTAGTAGCCGGGCGTGCACGACTCGAGGAAACTGACGCCGCCGACATAGAAGCCGTTGATGATGCCAACCCATTCGTCCTGGGCCTGCTGGGTCGGCTCGACCGTGGCCGCCCCCCGCTGGATGGTCTGGGCGATGACGTAGGCGATGTGGCGAGCCTGATCGTCGAACATCGAAGTCATGTTGACGCTGAAGGCGTTCTGCGAGACGCCGATGTAGAACCAGTTCGGGAAGCCCCGCGTCGAGAAGCCATGGAGGGTCTGCAGCCCATCGGCCCAGTGGTCGAACAGCGAGAGCCCCCCGCGACCGTTGATCTCCACTGCGAGGCGCCGGCGGAAGTCGGCCGAGATTTCGAACCCGGAGGCGTAGATGATGCAGTCGACCTCGTACTCCCGACCGCCTGCCACCACACCGGTGGGGGTGATCCGCTCCACTCCGCGGCCGGCGCTCACGTCAACAAGGGTGACGTTATCCCGATTGAAGCACTCGAGGAACTCGTCGTTGAACGTCGGGCGCTTGCACATCACGCGGTAGTACGGCTTGAGGGCTTCGGCCGTCGGCGGGTCGCTGACGGTGTCGGCCACCCGCCGTCGCAGCTCCTCCATTTTGCGGAAATCTGCAAGCTCGACGACCCGGTTGCGCTCCTCCTTGGTACGCGGCCGATTGACCCCCTTGGGTGCCGTGACCACGTTACGGAAGATGTCGGTCCAGCCGTCGTCGATCAGGTCGACCTCGACCTCCTGGCCCGACGCCTGGGCGCCAAAGTTCTCCCGGCGCTGGCGCTGCCAGCCCGGCTCGAGGGACGCCCACCAGTCCTCATCGGTCGGCTTGTTGCCGCGCCAGTCCACCGTGGACGGCGTCCGTTGGAAGACGTAGAGGTGCTGGGCGTGCTCGGCGGTCCGGGGCACGCACTGGATCGCCGTGGCCCCTGTCCCGATAATGGCGACCCGCTTGTCGGCCAGCCCGGTCATCTCCCCGGTGGTGTCGCCACCGGTATAGCCGTAGTCCCAGCGGCTGGTGTGAAACGAGTGGCCTTCGAAGTCCTCGATCCCGGGGATGCCCGGCAGCTTGGCCCGGCTGGCCGTGCCGAGGGCCATCACGACGAAGCGGGCCCGCAGGTCGTCGCCCCGGTTGGTGCTCAGGTGCCACCGTTGCCTGGTCTCGTCCCAGTCGATCGACTGCACCCGGGTCTGAAAGTACGTCCGCGCGTACAGGTCGTAGTGGCGGCCGATGCGCTCGGCATGGTCGAAGATCTCAGTGACGAAGGAGTACTTCTCCTTCGGCATGTAGTCCAGCTCTTCGAGGAGGGGCAAGTAGCAGTACGACTCGGTGTCGCACTGGGCGCCGGGATAACGGTTCCAGTACCAGGTACCCCCGAAGCCGCCCCCGGCCTCGATGATGCGGAAAGTCGTCACGCCCTGCTCGGTCAGGCGGGCGGCCGCGAGCAGTCCGCTGAACCCGCCGCCGACGATCGCGATGTCGATGTCCTCGCGGACCGGCGGTCGTTGGAAGCCCGGCTCGACGTACGGATCCTCGTCGGCGAAGTGGGCGAACTGACCAGCCATCTCGAGATACTGGTCGGCCCGGTCCGGCCGAAGTCGCCGCTCCCGCTCCTGGCGGTACTTCTCCCGCAGGGCGTCGGGATCGAATTCGATGGATCCGGGCTTCCCATCCATGTGCATCTCCTACCCGCGGCGTTTCGTTCCCAAGGTCAGCCAGAGCGCCCGCAGCTTACGCTTCACCGGAGTTGAGAGGCCAGGCGACTCGGATCGGACGGGGGCCCGGTCCCACTTGCGAAAGAAGGGTCCGGCCAGGATGTGGTCAAGCCGACCCGCCAGGTAAAGCGGGCCTATGGGTCGGTCCAGACGTTCAGGCGCTCGCACGCTCGCCGGGCACCTCGAGGAGCGGCCACGGGCCCGGTACCCCTTTGAGGTCGAAGGTGCCATGGTCGATGAAGGTGAGCCGGGAGCCGAGCAGGAGATCGGTGACGGTCTTGGAAACGAGGACTTGCTCTGGTCCGGCCAGGTCACAGATCCGCTGAGCAATGACCACTGCGAGCCCGGCGATGTCGTCCCCTCTTCGCTCGATCTCGCCGGTGTGAAGTCCGGCCCGCACCTGGATGCCCAGGCCGTCCACCCGGGTGAGGATGGCTTGGGCCGCCCGGACCGCCCGTCCGGGCTGATCGAAGGTGGCGAGAATGCCGTCCCCGGTCTCTTTGACCAGCACCCCGTGCTGGCCGGCGACCTCCTCCGCGGCCAGACGGCCGTGCTCGTCGAGCAAAGCCCGCCAGGCCCGGTCACCGAGGGTCGCGGCCCGGTCGGCCGAGGCCACGATGTCGGTGAACAACACCGTCGCCAGACTGGTCGTGGCCGAGCCCGGTGCACCCCGGAGCTTCTCGGCCAATAGCCGGGCGTCGCGGACCAGGGCCGGCAGGTCGCCCGGATAGGGATCGGTCACCTCGGCGGCGCACGCCTCGAAGGTCGCCGAGGCCCGGGGCGCTAGATCGCCGAGGAGGTCATGGACTTCGGCCGCTCGGCCCGGATCGTCAAGGAGGGCCAGTGCGGCCCACTGGGCGGTGGAGGTCACGCCCTCGAGCACGGCGTCGACGTCGGCATGCCGCTCGCCCCGCCCCAGCCGTCGGCGCTTCACCGCTTCGGCGCAGGCGGCTTCGAGAGCACTGCGACACAGACCGGGAACCACGTGACGGGCGACCTGCGCCGACAGCTCGTTCTCGGCCCGCGCCAGGGAGTGGGCGTCATCGAGGTAACGGCGGACCGGGTCCAGACTGGCCCGGAGCTCTATGACCGAGCCTTCCCTCCGGGCCACCTCCAGCACGGTGGCGTCGATGCCGAGCCGCCGGACCGCTTCGGGCAACCGGTCGTCGTGGGTGAAGACGATCACCTGCCGGCGGTGGGCGGTCTCATCGAGCGCCCGCGCCAGGCCGTCGACGCGGGCGGGGTCCATCGACTGCACGGGGTCGTCGATGACCAGGAATCGGAAGGGGCTCTCCGGCAGGGTGGCGCGGGGCAGAAACAGGCTCAGGGCTAAGGCGTGCAGCTCCCCCTGGCTCATGACCCCCAGGGCCGTGCCCTCGGTGCCATCGACGGTGACGTCGAGGGCGACCTTGCGCTGCGTCGCCGAACCGGTCAACTCGACCCGACCGAGGTCGATGTTGGACTGCACCCGGAGGAGCCCCCACACCCTGGCGGCCTCGGTCGCAATCGGCGCGAACCGTTCGGTGCGAAGCTTCTGGCCCTGGTCTTTCAGCCACTTCTCGGCCTTCTTGAGCGCCGGCAAGCGTTCGAGGGCGACCTGGTTGTGGCGAGCCCGGTGTAACCATCCACCGACCTCGAGCGCAACCGGTCGCCAGGCGTCGTCCCGTCGATCGAGCTCGGCCGCAGCCGCGTCGCGAACTTCGGCCGCGGCTTCGACCAGGATGGGCATGGCCTCCTCCAGGGCGGCTGCGACCCGGTCGGGATCCCCCGGTCCCGACGGCAGGTTCTGCCACGCGGCCCGCGCCGCCCCGGTGTCGATCCCGGACCCGGCGGCGTCGTCCAGCACCCGCGGTGGCTGGCCGAGCTCGTCGGCGGCTCGCAGCGCGGCCAGAGCGGCGGCGTGAGCGGCGTCGGCTTGCTCCGCCGAGGCGCGGAGCCGATCGGCCTCGGCCACGGCTCGCTCGTGCCAGCCCGGGTCGAGCGCGCCTTTGCGGCCGCATACCGGGCAGTCACGGTCCCCGTGAGCCTCATGCAAGGCGAGGGCGCCGGCCACGATGTCCGCCGTGCGCCGGGCCTGGTCGGCGTCGGTGCCGACCAATCCATCCACCGCCCGGGATGCATCGCGCAGGGCGGCGACGACCTGGGCGGTCCGGGCCGGATCGGGAGCGCGGAGCGCGGCCAGCTGGCGCAGCAGCCCGAGGTCACCGGACGGAGATTCCTCCGGGCCCGCGAGCAAGTCCGCGACAACGTCCAGGTTGGGGTGCCGGCCTGTGAGGGCCTCCGTACACTGCCGGGCCCGGTCATCGTCGCAAGCTTGGAGCCGGGTCATGATCGGCGCCAAGGACTCGGCCACCTCCTTGTTGGCCTTCTCGCGCGCCCGGCGCGCTTCGGCCAGGCATCGCTCGGCCGAGACCAGATCCTCCAGGCCCAGGATCCCGGCCATGGCGTCGTAGAGCTTGGAGGGAGCCTCGTCGAGCATCGACCCGAGCTCGTTGTAGGACAGGAAGGGACGGTGAGCGTCCAGAGCGACGTTCCAGCCCAACGCCTCCAGGTCTCCCAGCGAGCTGGCGCCCCGCTTCACGTTCACCGTTCCGTCGGTGAATTTGTCACCTTCCGGCCACAGGCGGGTCACGGTGGTGGGACGCTGGTACCCCTCCTCGAGGAACTCCGCCTCGACGCGGATCGAGCCCGAATAGTGCAGGTTGCGCCAACCCTCCTTCCACACTTGCGACCGGCCGGCCCAGCGGCGGCTGTCGCCCGTCAGCAGAACTTCGAGACCCTCTGCCAGGCTGGACTTGCCCGATCCGTTGCGCCCCACAACCAGCGTCAGGCCGGGGCCGAGCTGCAGGTCGAGGCGCGTGGCCGGTCCGATGCCGCGGAAGCCTTCGACGGTGATCGACCCGAGGTAGGCGCCGGCCGGCTCGCTGACCGGGCCGATCGGACTCGTGGCCAGCCCTTGAGGCTCGGCGCCTCCCAGCACGGCTTCCAACTCGTCCGGCCCCCGAAAGGCGCCGACCACGAGATTGCGCACCTCCGCGGTGAGCGATCGGTCCGCGGTGAAGCGGTCGGACAGCAGTTGCGCCAGGACCCGATCCACGCCTGCCAGTTTGGCGGCCGCTGGTGCCCTCGCACCAGAGGTGCGACACTGACTCTGATGCCGAGGACCCCCGGAGTGGCCCGGAGCCAACCCCGCCCGGCAGACCTGCTCCACTTGGCCGAGGCCGTGCTCAGCGGCCACGACGCCCTGCCCCCGAGCGGATGGCAGCATGCCTGCGCCCTCCTCGCCCGCCAGGCTCTCGAAGCGACGCTCGATGACCTGTTGGACCAGCGGGCTCCCCCGCTGGCGCACCGACCCGCCAGGTACCAGGTGCTCTGCCTGCCCATGTACATGAAGGAACCGGAGCTCGCCGGCCGCATCAATCATCTCTGGTGGAGCCTGGTCACGGCCGGCCGGCATCACGCCTACGAGCTGGCGCCCACCGCTGCCGAGTTGCGGGGGTGGCTCGATGACGTAGCGGAGACCATCGCCGTTCTCAGCCCCACCGTCGCCAGCCGGCCGTCGTGACGGCGCGCTTGCGCCTCGCTCAGGTCCTCATCGCGGCCCGACGACAGGTGTGGACGAGAAGCGATTCGGGACCGTGCCGCTGACCTGGTGGAGGTCATTCTCTAGCAGGCCATTGCCCTACTGATCAGGGTTCGATTCCATCCGGTTCTGGGTGATTGGCTCCGGATTCAGGGAATTTTCAGCAGGCGGCCCCGGCTGCTCTCAGTTTGGTCTGAGAGGGTCGGGGGCCATGATGACTGATCCCCAGGCGGCCCAGGCCGCCCTGCTCGAGGACGCTTTGTTCCAGGTGAAGCGGGTGATCGTGGGCCAGGACCGGATGATCGAACGAACCTTCCTCTGTTTGCTGGCGCGAGGTCACTGCCTGATCGAGGGCGTGCCGGGTCTGGCCAAAACGCTTATGGTGTCGACCCTGGCCCGGGTGGTGGGGGGCGACTTCTCCCGGATCCAGTTCACACCCGACCTGGTCCCGGCCGACATCATCGGCACGCGGATATGGCGTCCCTCCCAGGAGGAGTTCGCGATCGAGTGGGGACCGGTATTCGCCAATATCGTCCTGGCCGACGAGATCAACCGGGCGCCGGCCAAGGTTCAGGCGGCCCTGCTCGAGGTTATGGGCGAAGGCCGGGTGTCGATCGGAGGCTCCGTCCGAAGGGTCGCCGAGCCATTCCTGGTGCTGGCCACCCAGAACCCGATCGAATCCGAAGGCGTGTACACCCTTCCCGAAGCGCAGCGCGACCGGTTCTTGATGCAGGTGGTGGTCGAGCATCCCTCCTACGTGGAGGAGATGGAGATCGCCCGGCGGATGCTGGCCGGTCGCCCGGAAGTGGAGCAGGTCCTGAGCCTGGACCAGCTCGGAGCCTTGCAGCGCGCCGTCGAGGAGGTGTTCGTGCATCACACGGTGGCGGACTACGCGGTACGGCTGGTCATGGCGACCCGTGACCCGGAGCGATGGGGGGTGCCCGAGCTGGCTTCGCGAATCGAGCTCGGGGCCAGCCCCCGGGCCACCCTCGGCCTCCTGTCGGCGGGGCAGTCCATGGCCCTGCTGCGGGGGCGGCGCTACGTGATCCCGACCGACATTCACGACGTGGCACCGGAGGTGCTCCGCCACCGGGTCCTGCTGAGCTACGACGCCCTGGCCGAGGGAATCGGGGTGGAGGACGTGGTCCGGCGGGTGCTCGAGCAGGTACCAGAGCCTCGAATCGCCCCCCAACAGGATGAAGCGGCCCGCACCGCGGCGGCATCGGGTCCGGTACCGGTGCCGACAGCCAACCCGGCTCCGCCCGCCGCGATGCCCGGCCAGCCGACCGGTTGGGTCGCCCCCTGGCGCTCCGGCAAAGATCAGGCTGACCTCCCGGCCGGCCGGGCGCCCGGCGCATCGGGAGCGGCGTGAGCGCGCCGACTCTCCTCCCGTCGGTCCCCCCGGCCGCGGTCGCGGCCAAGGCGGCGGCGTTGAGGCGGCTGGAGCTGGAGGTGACCCGGAGGCTGGACGGCATCCTGACCGGTGACTACCTGGCCGTGGCCGCCGGTCCGGGGACTGAGCCGGCGGGCGCACGGTATTACGAGCCGGGCGACGATGCCCGGCGGATGGACTGGAACCTGACGGCCCGGTCGCTCGTCGCTCACGTGCGCACGACCGACGCCGATCGGGAGATGGAGACGTGGATCGTCGCCGACCGCTCCGCCAGCCTCGATTTCGGTACCGCGGCATGCGAGAAACGAGACCTGGTGCTGGCCGGGGCGGCGGCGTTCGGGTTTCTCACCGCCCGCCACGGCAACCGGCTCGGGATCGTGGTCGCCGGCGGAGAGAGCGTTACCCGGGTCCGGGCTCGAAGTGGGCGGGTCCCGCTCATGGCCGCGCTGGCTACCCTCTACGACTCGCCGCGGGTCGACCGAGAGCCCGGGCCCGGTGCCCATCTGGCTGGCGCGCTCCGGCTACTGGACCGTTCCAAGCATCAGCGAGGTCAGGTCGTGGTGATCTCCGATTTCCTCGACCCATCCGCCTGGCGAGACGCGGTTGCCCGGCTGGCGCTCCGCCATGACGTCGTGGCCGTGCACGTGACCGATCCCCGCGAGTTTGAGCTGCCGGCCGTCGGCGTGCTCGGAGTGATCGACCCGGAGACGGGGCGGCGGTTGCACGTCCAGACGAATTCTTCCGCCCTGCGGTCCCGCTTCGAGGCGGCTGCCGCTGAGCGGTATGAGCAGATCAGGGCTGCGATCATCCGGTGCGGCGCGGACCATCTCCATCTCTCCACCGATCGCGATTGGGTGATTGATCTGGCCCGCTTTGTCACGACTCGCAACGCCCAGCGCGCCGCCCGGGTCAGGAAGCTGACGGTGCGATGACATTCCTCGTCTCCTGGCGGCTGGTGTTCATCGCCGCACCTGTGATTCTGCTCCTTGCTTACTTATGGGCGCAGAGGAGCCGGCGGAAGGCCGCGGTCCGCTTCTCCACCGTCGACCTGCTGGCGTCGGTGGCGCCGAAGCGTCCCGGATGGCAGCGCCATCTACCAGCGGCTGCTTTCCTCATCGCGGCCCTCGTCTTTGTCCTCGCCTTCGCTCAGCCGGCCCGGCTGATCTCCACCCCGAAGCAACGGGCCACGGTCGTGCTCACCCTCGACACGTCAGCCTCCATGGTTGCCACCGACGTCGCTCCCTCCCGGCTGGCTGCGGCCCAGCAGGCCGCCCGCGAGTTCGTGAAAGCCTTGCCGTCCGGCGTCCAGATCGGCCTGGTGGACTTCTCGACCTCGGCCAGCGTGCTCGCCGCACCGACCTCTGATCGGTCCACCGTCATGGCCGCCATCGACGGCCTCCAGGCCGGTGGTGGGACCGCCACCGCAGCCGCCATAAAGCTGTCCGTGCAGGCCATCACCGCTGTCCCGGTCGGCAAGGCGAACCAGAAGGCCCCGGGAACGATCGTGTTGATGAGCGACGGATCACCCACTCTCGGCGAGAACGGGATGTCCGCATCGGCGTCGGTAGCCACCGAGGCCGCGGCGGCCAAAGCCGCGGGCGTCAAGATCAACACCATCGCCTTCGGCACTCCCAACGGGACGATCCCTATCTCCGGCGAGGTCGTTCCGGTTCCCGCCGACCCGGCCGCCATGTCGCAGATCGCGTCCGCCACGGGTGGACACACGTTCACCGCCCAAACCGCCAACCAGCTCAGATCGGTCTACAACGAGATCGGCCGCGTGGTTGGCTACAACGTGCAACACCGCGACATCACCGCCTGGTTCATCGGTGTCGCCCTGCTCATGATGATGGCCGCAGCCGCAGCCGCCCTGACCTGGAATCAGCGTCTCGTTTAGCCTCTCGCTGCGCCGTTGGGGCCGGCGAGCGAGGGGTCAGACTGGCAGCTCCCCTGGGCGACCTCAATGGCGGGCTCGTGGCGGAAGAGGGCTGGGCAGGCCCGGGCCGCAAGCTCGGGCCAGCCCAGTCCAATTCTTCGTTGCGAGTCGGTGGACTACCCGTTGCAGTTAGGCGGGGTGCCGGCGAAGCACTTCCCGGTGGTGCTGGCCACGTAGCTGATCTTCGCGGTGTAGGGGTTGGGGTAGGAGAGCGCCGGGCAGGTGGGAGGGAGGGCTGCCGATTACCGGAATCAGGTTGTTGGTCTCAACGGTGTTCACTCCATAGGTCAGCGGCCCCGGGGTGTAGCCGGTGTAGGCCAGGGGCCGAAGGGCCCGGCTCTGGCACGAGTTGGTGAAGTTGATGAAGCCGGCCTTGTTCATGCACGCACTCGCCACGACCCCGATGTTCTCCTCCGTGCCACTGAACACCGCTTTCGAGCCGTTGCCGAACCCCAGTACGGAACCGCTGTCGTTGTTCCAGCGACCCTTGCTGCCCAGGCCGTACAGGTCGGGCATGACGACGACCCCGGCCGGCCCGGCAGTGGTTTTCATCATGTCGGAAAGGATCCCGCTCTGCGACCAGCCTTCGACGGCGACCACCCGGTTCGAGATTGGAACCGGCAGGCACCAGGGGGTGTAGCTCTGAGTGGTCACGTCGACCTGCCAGACGCACAGGTTGTCCAGGCCGCCCCCGGACTGATCGGTGAACTGCACGCCATCCAGATGCCCGTTGCTGCCATGGAACATGATGTTGTTCTGGAGGCTGTAATGGCCGGCGCCGTAGTGCGAGTCGACATCTGATCCGCCCTTGATGACGCTGGCGCTGACGACGCTGAGGACGAACGGTGGCGCCTTGGTGGGAGCCGTCCGCCCGCCGACGCCTGAGAGCACCTCTGGCCGCGGAATGTGCTGCTTGATGTAGGTGGGGGAGGCGCAGCTGGTGCGCTGCCACTTTTCGGCGCGGTATACGTAGCAGCCGGCCGCGTGGGGCGGCGGTGCGACCAGCGGAGCGGTTGCAGTGGTTGCCGTGCTCGCCCCCGCGACTCCGGTGGCGCCCATGACCATGAAGGATGCTGCGACCGCCGGCGCCGTTGCCCACGCCAGCAAGGCTCTCGATCGCCGTCCTGACTGCTTCCGGTTTTCCTTGGTTGTCATTGTCAGTCCCTCTCCTTCGTCTCGATTTGACCGACGGACGAATCATGAAGGGGACGGGTTGAATGACGGTTGAATGCCCCTTGAGCAACGGCTCTCTTCTAGGGCGCTCCGACCTTGGGATCCCCGGCTGGCACGCGCAGAACCTTGGTGACGGGCGTCCCGGTGATGATCGAAGCGACGCAGGGTGGAACTGCGCCCTTGGTGTGGCAGAGGGGAAGAGCTCCGCTCGTGACCTTTTCGCCGGCGGCGTCAACGAACGGCACCGTCGACGCAAAGCACGTGGTACCAACCCGGCTCGGGCTCGCGGTGGTGTACGACAGTGTGACCGTTAAGCTCCCCGTGAAGCCGGCGTCGGCAAACGCGGCCGCCGGCGAGACTCGATCCTCGCAGTTCGCCACCTGGAACGGCCCCACGAAGAGCTTGACCGTCGCCACCGTCGTCGGGCTGGTCGGCCCTTGCACCCTGAGCAGGCTGACGTTGCTGACGCCACTCAGCGACTCGGTGCAGGGCCGGTTCCCGAGCGTGCATTTCGTGAGCTTCAGGGTGCCTGACGCGCTCGCCCCGTCGAGGCCGGCGTCTCTTTCGGTGACCGAGGTATTGAACGTGGATGCCGACCCGTAGGCATGGGTCACCGTCGGGACCGAGGTCGTCGCCGTGTGGCCATCGCCGAAGTTCCAGGCGTACGAGACCACCGGGGATGGGAAGCCGGTCGACTTGGCCACAAATGTGACAGTGAGGGCGCCCGCTGCCGGGTTGATCGAGAGTTCCGCAGTCCCAACGGTGCTCGCTGACGCCGGTGCTCCGACAATCGAGCCCGTCAAACCGGCCAGCAAGGCCGCGGCGGACACCGCGCGCATCCACTTCATGTTGGCCCCTCCATCGGTTAGTTTCTGGGCGGTTGAATCTCTTGTGGAGAGTGGACCATGTCCGATGCCTGATACAAGGAAGTCTGCACTCGTGTCTGGGGCGGGAACGCCGCTGTCACCAAGCGGGCGACATCGGTCGAGGGGAGTAGCCGGCCGGCGGCCAGGCTGCGATCCGCCGCGGTCCCGAGATGGTGTCGGGCCGATTCGACGGTCCTGCGATACAACTCGGCCTCGACCCGCTCCGGATGCTCGCCGAGGGCCTCGAACATGGCCGAAGACGCCCCGAGTAGCAGGGCCCCGGCCTCGACCCGATGGGTGGCCACCCGGACCGCTCCGAGACCCAGTAGGGCGTAGGCCACCAGAGACTGTTGACCGGTGAGCCGCGCCCCCTCCCAGGCTTCGGTCAAGGCGCTCTCGGCTACGCGCATACTGCTGCCGATTACCGCGGTGATGCCAATTCCGTAGTCGATAAAAGGGAGGAGCGCCTCGTCTCGTAGTTCCTCTGTAATCAGCCGAGCCTCGCCGAATAAACGCTCGGCGGCGCGGTAGTCACCCGCTTCAAGTTCGAGGATCGCCAAATTGTTGAGAGCAGTCACCTGGGCCATGCCGTCCTTCGTGGCCCGGCTGTGCCACAAGGCCTCTGCGTACTCGACGCGTGCGCCAGCCGCATCCCGGTGCTGCAGGGCGGCGCCCCGAACGTCGTGGGCGCGAGCAATGAGGTGGCGCTCCCCGCTGTCGATCGCCGCTTCGACCGCGTCAGCCGCCAGTCGAGCGGCCTCGTCGTGCTGCCCTCGCCGTTCTGCGATCCAGGCCATCGTCCGGAGCGAATCGGCTCGCAGGGCCGACGAGGCCGCGGCATACGAGATCTCCAGCGCTTCGACCAGCCGGCGTTCCGCCCGGGCGGTCTCGCCGCGACGGAACAGGAGGTAGCCGGCGGCGCTCAACGCCTGGCCCCGAACCAACGGGGGGACACCAAGGTCCGGATGATCCAGGGCGATTTCCAGCAGCTCGACCTCCTGACCGTAGAGGCCCCGGGTATTCCACCATCGGCTCGCCGCGGCCCCAAACCTGAGGGCCTCGGTCGAGCTCGGTTTGGCCGCAAGGGTCGCGAATGCCGTCCGCAGATTCTCGTCCTCCGCGTCCAGCCGCATCCGCCAGGCCAAATGGCTGCCGTCGACAAAATGCGGGGCGGCCTCCTCGACAAGCTGCAGGCAGTAAGCCGCATGGGCGGCGCGCGCCTCCGCTTCCTGCTCGGCACCCAGCTCGGACAATCGGGCCAGGCCGTACTGCCTGACCGTCTCCAGCATCTGATACCGGGCGGACTGCCCGTTAGGGTCGACCTGGAGAAGGCTCTGGTCGGCCAGTGACGACACCATGTCGACGATCGAGGAGGCCGATCCCTCGGTCGTGAGTACCAGCTCCGCGGCGGGCAAGTCGAAGCCGCCCACGAATACCGCCAGCCGAACCAGAGCCAGCCTGGCCTCCGGTGTGAGTAGATCGTACGACCAGTCGATGCAGGCCTTGAGCGTTTGCTGGCGGGCCGACGCCGCCCGGGGGCCGCCGGAAAGAATCTCGAAGCAGTCGTCGAGGCGGTCGGCGATGTCGTTGATCGACATGCTCCGGGTGCGGGCCGCGGCCAGTTCCAGGGCCAGCGGGATTCCGTCCAGGCGAACGCAAATGGTTGTGGCGGCCCGGCAGTCGTCAGGTCCGAGTTGGTATCCGGGACGGTGGCTCGCGGCTCTCTCGGCAAAAAGGGTCACCGACTCGTAGGCGAGGAGGTCATCGACAGGGAGGATCACGTCCTCGTCGGGGATCGCCAGTGAAGGAACGCGGTAGGTCACTTCGCCTTCAACCCCAAGAGGCGCTCTGCTCGTCGTCAGAATCCGGAGGGACGAAACCGAACGCAGAAGTCGGGTGACCAGGGCGGCGACGGGGCCAAGGAGGTGTTCGCAGTTGTCAATGACTACGAGACTCCGGCCGTCCGCTAGATGGTCCTCGACGGTGCGCAAGAGGTCCACTTCGGGCTGCTCGGCGCAGCCCATACTGGCGGCCAGGTCCGGGGCGAGCTGAGCACTACTTTGAAGGGGCGCCAGTTCGCACAACCAGACCTGGTCGTACGAGTCGACGGCTTGCCAGGCGGCGCGCAGGGCCAGCCGGGTCTTGCCCGTACCGCCCGCGCCGGTCAGCGTCACCAGTGCAGACTTCTCGAGCAGGCCGGTGATGTCGGCGAGTTCGGTGGGGCGGGGTATGAAGCTCGTCAGTTCCCGAGGCAGGTTGTTGGTCCGGCGATCGGCGGCCCGGTGACCGGGTCGCAGAGGCGGAGCAATCGCCGGATCCTGGCGCAGGATAGCGGCTTCGAGAGCGACTAACTGAGGGCTCGGGTTAATGCCCAGCTCCTCGGCCAAGACCTGACGCAGCCGTTGGTAGGAGCGCAGGGCGTCGGCCTGGCGTCCGCACCGGTACAGGGCCGTGATCAAGCTCGCCCAGGGGCCTTCTCTGAGCGGGTGCTCTGCAACCGCGATCTCGGCATCGGCGATGATCTCGTTCGCCTGACCCAGGGCGAGGCGGGCCTCGAGCCATCCTTCCATGACGACGGCGCGGAATTCGTCCAGGCGTACGGCTTCCGGCTGAGCCCAGGGTGCGTCGGCTGCATCGGCGATGGCGGGACCCCGCCAATGGGCGAGGGCCGCAGCCAGAACGTCGCCGGCTCGATCGATGTCGCCGGCTCGGAGAAGGCTCAGTCCTCGAGACGCGTCCTGTTCGAACAAGGTCACGTCGAACTCATCCGGGGCGACCGTGAGAACGTACCCCCCGTCGCGATGAATCAGCCGTTCGGCCCCCAGAGCGCGCCTCAGGAGGGAAATGTGGCTCTTCAGAGTCGACTCCGCGGAAGGCGGGGCCAGGCCGTCCCACAGGTCCTCCCTGAGCCGGTCCGGCGACACCGGCAGGTTGGTAGAGAGAAGCAATCGGATCAGAAGCCGGCGGCGCAACACGCCACGAACCGGGATGTCACCTTCTTCGCCAACGATCACCGTCGGGCCCAGCAATCCGAACCTCAGGCCGACCATCAGCGCGCCTCCTCCGAGGATGATAGTTGACCAAGGGTCCGATGGAGCGGGCCGTGGTCGGGCGGGCAGGGACCCAGGTGAATATCGATCGTCGACCGATGAGTTGGCGTCGCCAGCCCAGTCATACCGGTATGGCCAAGGTGTCGACTCACATGTGCATGTCGCTCGACGGGTTTGTCGCCCAGCCCGATGACAACCCGGGGGAGTTGTTCGACTGGTACTGGGGCGGCGACGTCGTGGTGCCAAGCGGACAGGCGAGCATGAGCTTCTCGGTTGATGCCGCCAGCGCCCCAATGTTGCAGGAGCTCACGTCAGGCTGCGGCGCGCTGATCGCCGGCCGCCGGCTGTTCGACCAAACCGACGGCTGGGGCGACAACCACCCGGCCGGCGCCCCCGTGGTGGTCGTGACCCACCGCCCGCCGCCAGAAGACGCCGCGGCGCGGTTCCCGCGGACGACCTTCACCAACGGCGTCGAGGAGGCGATCGCGACGGCGACGGAGATCGCCGGCGACAGGTTCGTCACCATCGCCAGCGCCGACATCATCCAGCAGGCGCTGAACCTTGGTCTCGTCGACGAACTCTGCATCAGCCAGGTGCCAGTGCTCTTCGGAACGGGCATCCGCTACTTCGGCGAGCTCGTCGGTGGCCACGTCATGCTCGAGGACCCCGTCGTGGTCCAAGGCCGCCGGGCGCTCCACCTGCGTTACCCGGTGCGCCGCTGACCGGCAACGGCGAGCGCGAAACGCCCGGTGGTGCTGATGGCTACGAAATCCCGGACCGCAGCCGGTCAAGGGTGAGCAGCCCGACGTCGTCATGTGGAGCCACCTTGTCGGCGACCCGGCCCCCGTACTCTTCTCCGAAATAAGGCAATAACCAGCAGATTCTCGACTCCTTTTCAGGTTTGTCGAGGATCATGGACGGTACTCGGTCACCGCCGGGACGACCATCAAGCCGGCCAGAGCCGGCTGAGGCCAGGGGCGCGATCAACGCGTCACCGGGTCAGAGAAAGGAGCTTCAGTGCCATCGCGACCTCGGTGGGATGTTGACGTCGTTGACGACCTCACCGTAAATGAAGTCATAGAAGGCCGCATCGTGGTGCACTCTGGGGGCGCCTTGACTCTCATCGGAGTGGCCAAGAGCGGCGTGGTAGTCCTCGGCGGTGGGTTGGCGCGTATCGCCGGGAAGACCCGCGGCTTGTTCGTGGCGCCGGGAGGTCACGCCGTGGTCACTGGAACCTGCGAGGGTTCGGTCGTCGCCGACGGAGGGGACCTGGTCATCACCGGAGCGGTGACGGACGCCTCGGTCGAACAGCACAGGACCACGGAAAGGACCGCGAGCACCGCTAACCGCGAACGCGGCAGTCGGCTGGGTGAGCTCAGGTGTGTAGATGGCCATGTCTCAGTCCGCACGGAGGAGATTCGTCCCTAGTGGGCCGCCTGCGAACTCGACGCCGGAAACCTCGCGGCCAGCTGTCGTCATGCGACCAGGCATTCTGATGGCCAAGTTTCCGGCGTCGAGTTTCCGGCCGGCCCACTGGCCGGCTCCGGCCGGTCCGACGGGCGACGCCGCGACCGCAGCCCCGACGCCACCAGATCTTGCCAGCCTGTACTGTCGCGAATCATGCCCTTCGAGCTTTACTGGCGCGATCAGTGCCCGGTTGAAGCGGGGCGCGCGCCAGTAAAGGTCTGACGACCGCCCACAATCCAACCGGCCCGGCCTTGCTCTGGCGACCAGGCATTCTGATGGCCGAGTTTCCGGCGTCGAGTTCCTGGCCGGCCCACTAGCCCTCGACGGCGGCGACGGCCGCCAGGATGGCTTCGATGGCCGCCTCAGGATGAGACATCATCGTGTGCGGAGCCCGAGCCGCCCAGGATCAGTAGCTCACGAGGAATATACAGCCGCCCGTTCTGACCCCTGCACCGAAAGTAGTGACCTCGGGGCTGGTGCGATAGCTTCGGGTCGGTCGAGGACAGGAGGAATGATGGGCCGGTTGGAACAGAAGGTGGCCTTCATCACCGGGGCGGCTCGGGGCCAGGGCCGGGCCCACGCAGTCCGGATGGCTCAGGAGGGGGCCGACATCGTCGCGGTAGACCTGTGTGCCCAGATCGAGACGGTCGAGTATCCGATGGCGACCGTCGAGGATCTCGCCACGACGGTGCAGCTGGTAGAGGACCTCGACCGGCGGGTCGTGGCCAAGCAAGCAGACGTCCGTGACCGCGATGCCCTGGTGGCCGCAGTCGACGCCGGGTTGGCCGAATTTGGTCATCTCGACATTGTCGTGGCCAACGCCGGCATCGCGCCGATCGGCGAGCTCGGGCGTTCGGCCCGGGCGTGGCAGGATGCAATCGATGTTTTGCTGACCGGCGTCTATCACACTATCGACGCGGCGATCCCGTCCATGGTTGAGCGAGACACGGGCGGGTCGATCGTCATCACCAGTTCGACCGCGGGCCTCAAGGGGCTCGGCCGCCATCTCGAAGGTGTCGGTGCCGGATTCTTCGGCTACACGGCCGCGAAGCACGGCGTTGTGGGTTTGATGCGGTTGTATGCCAACGTGCTGGCTCCCCATCGGATTCGGGTCAACACCCTGCATCCGACCGGCGTCAACACGCCAATGGTGGTCAACGAGGCGTTCGCCCGGTGGGGCGAGGGGAATTTCGGAGTAGCCAGCAGCATGCAGAACGCTCTGCCGGTAAACCTGGTCGAACCCGAGGACATTGCTAACGCCGCCGTGTGGCTGTGTTCCGATGAAGCCCGCTACGTTACCGGGGTCACCCTGCCCGTCGACGCCGGCTTCACCGTTCGTTGACGGGCGGATCGAGGCCGGTCAACTCGGCTCGCCAGTGTGGGCCGGCTTTACAGTGCGTCCACGGCCTCCCGGGCGGCCTCGATGGCTCGGACGGCGCCATCTGCTTCGGGGCGGGGTAGCACCACGAGCCGATGGACGCCAGCCTCGGCAAAGGCGGTAGCGGCCTGTTTGGTCAGAGGTCCTCGCGGCGAGACCGTTATCTCGAGGTCTCCCAGGTGTGCCGGCCGGGCTACGGTCCGGGTGGCCGACCGCAAGCCTTCGATGCACTCGCTGGCCGCCTCGGGCGTCAAGGCGAAGCCGTACCAGCCGTGGCCGCGTGCCATAGCGCGGCGGTAGGCGCTCGGGGAATGGCCGCCGACGACCACGGGTATGGCCGCTTGCAGGGGACGCGGGTGGGCGTCCACGCCCGCGAACGACACAAAGCGGCCCTCATAAGCCGGTCGCTCGTCGTACCAGAGGTGCGACATGGCCTCGAGGAATTCGTCGGTAACCGCACCGCGATCCTCGAAGTTGGCGCCGATAGCCCGAAACTCCGGCTCGAGGTAACCAACTCCAATGCCGAAGACGACGCGCCCGAGCGACAGAACGTCGAGTGTGGCGAGCTGCTTGGCCAGTACGACCGGGTTCCGTTGGGGAAGAATGATGATGCCGGTTGCGAGCTTGACCGTGGTGGTCGCGGCCGCGGCCCACGTGAGGGCCAGCAGAGGGTCGAGGGCGGGATCCTGGGGCGCCATGGGCGACGGCGGCACCTGCGGATCGGGGAGTACGACGTGTTCTCCCGCCCACACCGAATCGAATCCGGCGGCTTCCGCCGCCTGCGCCGCCGCGATCAGACCGTCGGGTTCGCTGCGCGCCCCCATGTTGATCGAAAAGAGACCGAGTTTCATGTCCGCTCTTACTGCTCCGATGTAGCGGCCGTCTGGGCTTCGTCCACAGCCTCGTCGGATACCGCATGAGTCTCCGGGGTGCCCCCCTGGTCCCTCAGGAAGTCGGCTACGACGGCGGCTTCCCCAACCGGGGCCAGCACGCCGACAGCCGCTCGGCCTCCTTCAAGGTCGCGGTGTAGGCGCTCCCGATCTGCTTCGCTGAGCCCAAGATTCTTGTGGTGAAGGGCGCCCAACAAGCCACCGCCTATCAGTCCTGCCGCCAACCCAACAGGAAAGACGAGCGCGACGACGGCTCCGATACCCGCACCTTTGCCCCAGGTGCGCTTCCCGACCTTGTCGGCGTTGAGCTCGCCTTTGTCATTGAGGACCAGGACCCCGATGGCGTCCCCCTTCGCCAGCCGGGAGTCCTTGAGAAGTGCGGCTGCCTCGTCAGCAGAGGTCTCGTCGTTGAAGATGGCCAGCACCACCGTGTGATTCGACATGGGAGATTCCTTCCTCATAGGCCAGGCGCGATAGCCGGGCCAGGATAGACCCAGGAACCGATCAGTGCCCACCCTCGTCCTTCGCCCTCACCTAACCGGGCCGGCGCGGAACCCGGCGCGCCATTCCTCTGAGGACAGTTGGGCTTGTTCCACGGGCGAAGAGTCTGCCCTTTTCAATCTCGTTGAAGTAGATCAGCGGACTTGGGGTGCCGCTGAGCATGGACTGAGATCACGGCGGGACCGAAGAGGTATAGCCGGTGAGCGCCGGCCCTTGTCCTAAGCTCTCTGCATCTCCTCCACCGTTCGGATGACGCCCAGACCGGCTGCTCGTACTTCCGTTGCCGGACCGAGCCAGACAGCTGGCGTGCGGTCGCCCGTAAGCGGCGCAGGCGCCCGCGGATCGGCGGCCGGATGGTCCGCGGGCACCCCGGGCGGGTGACGTGACGGGGCCGAGATGGTTTGGCCGAGCCGGGAACGAATCGCGGTTGTCGGGCGTCCCACTGGTGTGGGTTCGCAGCTTTAGGTTATCGGAGGCAGCAATGAGGCCCTTGTGGGCAGTCGTCGTTGGAGGTGTGGTGATGGCGCTAGCCGTCACCGGGTGTGGGTCGTCCTCGAGGCACTCGACGGCGACGGGTCCGGACGTGACGGGCTCGACGGTTGCCGTCGGGTCAAGCACGTCTGCTCCCGCCACCACCACGGCGCCGGCCGCGTCTGGCGGGGCTTCGACGTCGGCGTCCACCGCGTCCACGGCGCCGGCACCCACGACGTCGCCGTCGGCTCCGCCGGTGGCCACGACGGTCGCGGCCGCCCCCAGTCACTGTGCCACCAGCCAGCTGGCGGCGAGCTTCGGCTCTGGCAACGGCACGGCCGGCACCAACTATTACGAGCTCGACTTGCGTAACGTGAGTTCGGTGGCCTGCTCCGTGCAGGGCTATCCCGGAGTCTCTTTCGTGGCCGGCGCCAACGGCCATCAGGTCGGCAACCCGGCGGTACGGGTGGCGGGGTCTACCCCCCGGGTGGTGCTGAGCCCGCAACAGTCGGCGGCGGCCACCCTGGCCGTTGTCGACGCCGGCAACTATGGGACCGCCTGCCAGGTGACCCCGGTACTGGGTTTCCGGGTGTATCCGCCTGATCAGACGGCCGCCCTGTATCTGGCCCACGCCGACCAGGCCTGCGCCAATACTCGCTACACGACCCTCAGGATTGGGCCGCTTCAGCCCTGACGCAGGTCACGCCAGCTCGACGGATTGGTTCGCGTCGGAAGACAGCCGGTAGATCTGTATCGCAGAGTCCCGCGCCTCAACCAGGGCGTTGGCCAGGTGCCCATCGGTACCATCGGCAGGGCGCGATCGGACACCGCCCGGCTGGTTCGTGATCGCGGGTGGCGCTACCCTCGGGCTGGCGACGGTGGGCGTCCATTTGCTCTGGCAAGCGTGCGTCGACGGCGATGGCCGCCGGTGATCAGCCGGACCAAAGAGGAGAGGCAGGATGCAATTGTGGTCGCGGCATGGCCGGGAATCCATGGGCGAGCCAGGCCGAGGTGTCGGGACATCACGGCTGAGATCCCGACCCTGGTTGGCTGGCGCGGTCGTCGCGGCAGTGGCGGCCTGGGGCCTGCCGGCGATGACCGTGACCCCTGGTGTGGCGGCGGCGGCTGCCCGGGAGGCAGGGTTAGTCGCGACCTACCGAGGGGGGTCCGGCCTGGACGGGGTCGCGCCCGCGACCACCCGTGCTCCGAGCGTGGCGGCCGGCGGAACGCAAGCTGGGCTCGACAACCTGCCGGGGGTTTCGACGTCGAGCCCGGCGGTGGCGTCCTGGGCGTCGGGTCGTCTGGATGTGTTCGCCCGCGGCCCGGACAATGCCTTGTGGCACCGGTGGTATTCGAATGGCGGTTGGAGTGGCTGGCAGAGCCTGGGCGGGGTGTTGGCTTCGGCGCCGGCGGTGGCGTCCTGGGCGTCGGGTCGTCTGGATGTGTTCGCCCGCGGCCCGGACAATGCCTTGTGGCACCGGTGGTATTCGAGTGGCGGTTGGAGTGGCTGGCAGAGCCTGGGCGGGGTGTTGGCTTCGGCGCCGGCGGTGGCGTCCTGGGCGTCGGGTCGTCTGGATGTGTTCGCCCGCGGCCCGGACAATGCCTTGTGGCACCGGTGGTATTCGAGTGGCGGTTGGAGTGGCTGGCAGAGCCTGGGCGGGGTGTTGGTCTCGGCGCCGGCGGTGGCGTCCTGGGCGTCGGGTCGTCTGGACGTCTTTGTGACGGGTAGCGGTAGTGCCTTGTGGCACCGGTGGTATTCGAGTGGCGGTTGGAGTGGCTGGGAGAGCCTGGGCGGGGTGTTGGTTCGGCGCCGGCGGTGGCGTCCTGGGCGCCGGGTCGCCTGGACGTCTTTGTGACGGGTAGCGGTAGTGCCTTGTGGCACCGGTGGTATTCGAGTGGCGGTTGGAGTGGCTGGGAGAGCCTGGGCGGGGTGCTGGCTTCGGCGCCGGCGGTGGCCTCCTGGGCGCCGGGTCGCCTGGACATCTTCGCGACGGGCGCCAGCAACGCCTTGTGGCATCGGTGGCATTCGAACAACGGCTGGAGCGGATGGCAGGACCTCGGGGGCGTCGTCACGCCATTGGCCGCCCGGGCCGCGACTGCGTCCGTCTGGGCAGCAGCACGGCTCGGGATAGCCGGCTTCACGGTGATCGATGTCGCGACCGGCGAGATGGAACAGGGTGCTCTCGCCGACGCCCAGATCCGTACGGCGTCGGTGATAAAGGTGCCGATCGCCATGCAGTTGATGGCCATGGCCAACGCTCAGGGTCGAGGCCTGACCGCTGCTGAGCAATCGGCTCTCCGGCTGATGATCACCCGGTCTGACAACAACGCGGCCTCTCAGCTTTGGGATGAGGACGGCGGAGCCAATGTCATCGCTCTGATGAGGACGTTGGGTGCCACTGACACTTCACTCGATCCGGGCGGAGCCTGGGGGTTCACCGTCTCAACCAGCCGAGACCTGGCCCTGGTGCTGGCCGGCTTGGCCCGAGGGGTCCTCGGCCCCTCGGCGACGGATCAGATCATTTCCCTGATGGGCCAGGTCATCCCGTCGCAGGCGTGGGGCATCGGCGCCGCGATACCGGGGGCGGCGATCAAGAACGGCTGGTACCCGGATCCGAGCGATTGGCGGGTCAACTGTCTCGGTATCGCAGGCGGACGCAGATATGCCCTCGCGGTCATGACCGACTACCCGATCGGGCTCGGTCAGGGATACGGCGAGGCGACCTGCCAGCAGATCGCATCCGACCTCCTGGGCGGCGCGAGTGCCTCTGGACTGGCGCCGCAGACCCAGGTCGGCAGGCCCGCCATCATCGGTCGAGGGATGACGACGAACGGGGGGTAGCGACCCGTATCTGCTCCCATCCCACCGCGTTCACCGCGGCGGACAGCTGTCGGTGCTCCGATCGGCGAGAGGCGTCGGGTATCGCGCCGGCGTCGCTGGTTGCCGGAACGTTCTTCCGCAGCTACCGGTCGAAGGCCCTACTCGGCGGGATCGGGCCTGTCGAGGGGCCAGCCGCGATCTCGGCACGGAGCCCAAGCCGTTCCGGAAGCCGCGTCCGGGTCACGCTAGCGTCGGTCGGTGCCTGCCCACCGGCACAATCCATTAGGAGAGTAGAAGGCCTGTCAATTGTGGTGACCACATCCATTGATCAGAGGATCGCCGGCGAGCTCGGCGTGCGTGAAGGGCAGGTCACGGCGGCGGTCGAGCTGCTCGATGGCGGCGCCACCGTGCCATTCATCGCCCGATACCGCAAGGAAGCGACGGGCGCGCTGGACGATGCCCAACTGCGCACCCTCGAGGAACGGTTGGCCTACCTTCGAGAGCTCGAGGATCGGCGCGCCGCGATCCTGGAGGCGGTCGCAGCTCAGACGAAGCTCGACGACAACCTGCGCGCCGACATCATGGCGGCGGAGTCGAAGGCGAGGCTCGAGGACATCTACTTGCCGTACAAGCCCAAGCGGCGCACCAAGGCGCAGTTGGCCAAGGGGGCTGGTCTCGAGCCGCTCACCGATCAATTGCTGAGCGATCCGACAGCCGATCCGCTGGTGGCGGCCGCCGCCTTTATCAACCCTGAGATGGGGGTGGCCGATGCCGCGGCCGCCGTGGAGGGTGCCGGCTCGATCCTGGCCGAACGCTTCGCCGAGGACGCCGATCTGATCGGAGAGTTGCGCGACCAAATGTGGTCGCGGGGTCGTCTGGAGGCACGCGTCCGGGCCGGGAAACAAGAGACGGGCGCCAAGTTTTCCGACTATTTCGATTTCGCCGAGGCATTTACCAGGCTGCCCTCGCACCGGATCCTGGCGTTGTTCCGGGGCGAGAAGGAGGAGATCCTCAACCTTTCCTTCGCCCCGGAGATGGCGGCCGCCCCCGTGGGGCGGCAAGACGGCCCGAGCTGGTACGAGGGGCGCGTGGCGCGGCGTTTCGCCATCTCGGATCGGGGCCGGCCGGCTGACCGTTGGTTGATGGACACGGTGCGCAGCTCGTGGCGGACGCGCCTCCTGCCCCGTCTGGCCGCCGACATTCGAGCGCGCTTGAAGCAGACCGCTGATGATGAGGCGGTGCGGGTGTTCGCGGCCAACCTGCGCGACCTGTTGCTGGCCGCACCGGCCGGCGCCCGCCCGACCCTGGGCCTCGACCCTGGCTACCGCACCGGTGTGAAGGTCGCGGTGGTCGATGTGACCGGCAAAGTGGTAGCCACCGAGACGATCCATCCCCACCAGCCGCAGCGGCGCCGGGACGAGGCGATCGCCTCCCTGGTACGGCTGGTGAGGGCGCATGGCGTCGAGCTCATCGCGATCGGCAACGGGACCGCCTCCCGTGAGACCGATAACCTGGTCAGCCAGCTGATCAACCGGCATCCGGACCTCCAGGTCACCAAGGTGCTGGTTTCGGAGGCCGGGGCCTCGGTCTACTCGGCCTCGGCCTATGCCTCCAGAGAGCTACCCGAGCTGGACGTATCGCTGCGCGGCGCGGTATCGATCGCCCGACGGCTACAAGACCCACTGGCGGAGCTGGTCAAGATTGATCCCAAATCGATCGGTGTCGGCCAGTATCAGCACGATGTGTCCGAGCCCAAGCTGTCTCGCTCGCTCAATGCTGTCGTCGAGGATTGCGTCAACGCGGTAGGTGTCGACGTCAACACCGCCTCGGTGCCGCTACTGAGTCGCGTGTCGGGCATCGGAGAGGGGCTCGCCGACAACATCGTGGTGTACCGCGACGCCAATGGTCCGTTCCGCTCCCGCCGGGCCCTCAAAGACGTCCCGAGGCTGGGCCCCAAGGCGTTTGAGCAGTGCGCCGGCTTTCTGCGCATCCGCGGCGGTGAAAATCCCATTGACGCCACCAGCGTGCACCCCGAGTCCTATCCAGTGGTACGCCGCATCGTGGACAAGACCAAGCGCGACACCACCGCTCTGATCGGCAACGGCGCCGTTCTGGGCGCGCTCAACCCTCAGGACTTCATTGACGACACCGTCGGCCTGGCTACCGTGACCGACATACTCCACGAGCTGCAAAAGCCGGGCCGCGACCCCCGGCCGGCGTTCAAGACGGCAACTTTCAAGGAAGGCGTGGAAAAGATCGGAGACCTCGTCACCGGCATGGTTCTCGAAGGCGTCATCACCAACGTCGCCGCCTTCGGGGCTTTTGTCGACATCGGCGTGCACCAGGACGGCCTGGTCCATGTCTCGGCGATGTCGTCAAACTACGTCAAGAACCCCCGCGACATCGTCAAGCCCGGCGACATCGTCCGAGTCAAGGTCCTCGACGTCGACATCGCTCGCAAGCGCGTCTCGCTCACGTTACGGCTCGACGATACCCCCGAGAGCCATCCCCGGCGGGCCGTCTGACCGAGCGAGGCACCCGGGGCGACCTGGAAGCACAACCTGCCACGACTCAGGTTTGGACGGCCCAGGCTCCCTCCCACGTCCCGCTCACCTCGTCGTCCGGGTTCTCGATGACCCGGATTGAAGTGTCGAAATCCATGGTGGGGCGAGTAGCGGGGTCATGGTGGGGCCAGGACGGGAGGGTGCCGCCATTGGGATCTCCCGTCCTGGCGAAGCGCTCCCACGCCCCGTGGATCTCCCTGGAAAGGTCGAGCGGCGGCTTCTCCCCAACGAATGCGGCCAGGTCCATGCGGTCGAAGACGAACGGGATATCGAGCGCGTGGCAAGCCCCCAACTTCCCCCCGGCGGCAGGGGAGCGCCACGACAGGCGATAGCTCCACACGTTCTCATGCTGGGAGCGCTGAGCGTCGGCCAGCCTGGCGGCAGGAACGGTAAAAAGGCCGTCGGTCCAGGCCGCGATATCAATCTCGAGCTCGTCGAGCGAGGGGCGGGCTTGGCTATACACCTTGCGAATCTCGTCGTCGCTGTATCCTGCCGCCGCGAACCACTGTCCCGGCGGGGGGATGGGCACCAGCGCTCGCATCGCCTCGGGCATCGCCCACACGAAGAGGCGGCACTCTTCAGCACACGTGCCGATGAGGAGGTCGACATCAGCGGCGTTCCCCGCCGCGACCAGCTCCACCGCAGTCCTGCGGCGGGTGACACCATCCACGACGGGAAGGAGCACCATCGCCATGTTTCGGTCATCACCAAGCAGCGCCGCGCTTTCCTGTGACAGCTGGGTGCTCACCTCCACGAACCTTTGCGCCGGCGCGGCGCGCAGCGCGGCCCAGTCGCCCGGCTCGACGTCGAGAAGCTCGAGAAACCTCCTGGCGACCCGGGTCGCAACTTCAGCCTTGAGGTTGTGGCTTCCGGCTCCGGACTGCGCGATCGCCCGCTGGAAGAGACCGTTCGCCGACGGCGTGCCCATAAGCGTGCCGACACTCATGCCGCCGGCCGATTCACCGAAGATCGTCACATTGCTCGGGTCTCCGCCGAACGCCGCGATGTTGTCGCGCACCCACTCGAGCGCCCTGATTTGATCGAGAATCCCGAGATTGCCGGTGCCGACCGCGCCCTGGAACAACTCGTCAAGGTACAAAAACCCGAGAGCGTGCAACCGGTAGTTGATTGACACATAGACGACTCCGTCTCGGGCAAACGACGTGCCGTCATAGATCGGTGTCGAACCGCTTCCGCCCGTAAACGCGCCACCATGGATCCAGACCATGACCGGCAGCGAACCGTTGACCGCCGGGGTGGTCACGGTGAGGGTCAGACAATCTTCGTCCATCGGCTGATTCGTCATCATCGCAACGGCCAGGGGTCCCTCGAGCGGCAGCACGCTCTGAGGGCAGATCGGTCCGTCGACCGTGCAGTCCCGGGTGCCCTCCCAGGACTCCGCCGGGTGCGGGGCGACAAAGCGCAGCTCGCCCACCGGCGGGGCCGCGAACGGCACCCCCTTGAAGTAGTGGATCCCGTCCTCCTCGTAGCCCCTGATGTCCCCACTGGAAGTGCGTACGATCGTCATAGCCAAGTGTCCCATCGTGACCGATTGCTCGCAACCGGGACCGTGCTGCCGGCCGGGCGATCGCCCCGACCGCGCCGTGCTACTCGGCCCGGCCGAGTTTAAGCACTGCTTGTGATATTGTCCGCGACAATTCGGCGGTCTGGCGGTCTGGCGAAGCAGTTTGGCGGAGCGGTCTGGCGGGCTGGCGAAGCAGGGCAGCGACCATGAGACAATTCGTTCTTTTCCGTAGGAGGCGAGCCGCACATGGGCATGGAGGATTGGAAAGTTTCGAGCTACGTGGACCCAGACTTCGGGCAAACCTGGGTTTACAAGGAGAACTCCAAGTTTCCCCGGATCCACCGAAGTGAATCCGTCGACAATGCAGACCGGACCCACGTCGCCTACGACGATCGGTCGAACTACTATTTTGGCGTAACGAAGACCTTCTCGGCCGGGCCCGACCAGACCCTTGAGGATGCCTGGAAGGACTACTACGCGATGTGACGAGAGCCGCGGGCGACCCTAAGGGGAGGTGCCGGGGGCGGCCGGACCGCGCCCGCAGACCGACGCCAAGTTTGGCGCCCCCCGGGTCGCAGGCGGGCCCGATTTCCCATTCCCATTCCGCTGCCGCTGACTGCAGCCCTTACTTGCTCCCGCGACCTGACGGCCCGGCGGGCGGCCCACCCGTGCCGCGACCGGCGCACTCGCACCGACCGGGCGTATCTCTATGCATCTGGGCGGGCGTGGACCTTCTGGGCGCGCTTGAGGTCGAAATATCGCCCCGAGCGCGCCCGGAGCACCAAACACGCCCAACGACCACATGGGCCCGGCCTGGCGCCCAAAGGTGAGAAGGGGTGGGGAAGCCCGAACTCATCCCTGATGGTGACGTTGGCCGTTGTCAAGACGCCCGCCAAGAAGTACAGTGCGCAGCACGGAACAGGATCATGGTTGGAACTTCGCGAACGTGTTCGAGGCCTTGGCGGACCGCCAGCCCGACGCCCTGGCCCAGCGTCACGGCGGCGAGTCGACGACGTGGTCACAGTTCGACCGGCGGGCCGATGGGATAGCGGCGACGTTGCTGGCGGCCGGGGTGGTGGAGCAGGACAAGGTCGCGCAGTACCTGTACAACGCCCCGGAGTATCTCGAGTCGGCGTTCGCGGCGTTCAAGGCGGGGCTGGCGATCGTCAACACCAACTTCCGCTATGCCGCCGACGAGCTCGTCTACCTCTGGGACAACGCCGACGTCGTGGCGGTCGTCTTCCACGGCGCGTTCGCCGACCGCATCACCGATATCCGCGACCGGTTGCCGCGCATCCGCACGTGGTTGTGGGTCGACGACGGCAGCGGACCCTGCCCCCCGTGGGCCCAGCCGTACGAGGACGCCGCCGCCGCGACGCCCGCCGGCAGCGGTCATGCCCGCGGCCCGTGGGGGCGTTCGGGCGACCATCTCGTGCTGCTCTACACCGGTGGTACGACGGGGATGCCGAAAGGCGTCATGTGGCGCCAGGACGACCTTTTCGGGGCCCTCGACGCCACCAATCGCAATCGCCTCCCGCCCGGCCAGGATCTCGCCGCCGCAACGGCGCGGGTCACCAAGCCCGGGCCCCGCAACCTGCCGGCGGCCCCGCTGATGCACGGCACCGGCCTGTTCTACGCCCTGTCGAACCTGATGATCGGCGGCAGCGTCGTCACGGCGACCGACCGCCACTTCGACCCCGCCCGGCTGCTCGACACTATCGAGGCTGAGCGGATCAACTCGATGTCGATCGTCGGCGACGCCTTCGGCAAGCCGATCCTGCGAGCCCTCGACGCCGAGCCCGAGCGCTGGGACATCTCCTCGCTACGGGTCATCGTCTCGAGCGGCGTCATCTGGTCCGCGGCCACCAAGGCCGGGCTGCTCCGCCACAACGACCGCCTGATCATGGTCGATACGCTCGGCTCCAGCGAGGCCATCGGCATGGCCTCCAGCACCGTTTCATCCGACCGGGCCGCCCAGACGGCGGCGTTTCGCATCGGGCCCAACACCCGGGTCGTCACCGACGACGGGCGCGACGTCGGATGGGGCTCGGGCGAGATGGGCCGGGTGGCGATGCGCGGCTTCACCCCGGTCGGCTACTACAAGGACCCCGAGAAGTCCGCCGCCACGTTCCAGGTCATCGACGGGGCGCGCTACTCGATCCCTGGCGACTTCGCCACCGTCGACACCGACGGCACCGTGCGGCTGCTCGGCCGCGGCAGCCAGTGCATCAACACCGGCGGCGAGAAGGTCTACCCCGAGGAGGTCGAGGAGGTCCTCAAGCTGCACTCGACCGTCGCCGATGCGGCGGTGGTCGGCGTGCCCGACGAACGCTTCGGTGAGGCGATCACCGCCCTCGTCGAGGCGCACGCCGGCGACATCGTCGACGAGGGCGCCCTCATCGCCCACGTCAAGGAGCACCTCGCCGGCTACAAAGCGCCGAAGCGGATCATCGCTATCGACACTGTTGGCCGCGCCGCCAACGGCAAACTCGACTACAAAGCCCTCCGGCAGCGCGCCCTCGTCGAGCCATAGCCGGGCCTCGATCAGGCCACGGCATCGGCTCTGGCCGCCGGCACGGGGCCAACGCGCACGATCGCCTTCAGGCAACCCGGCGGTCGGTACGGGAGCCACGTTCCGTCCGGTTGGGCGAGGCGATCGGCGATCACGGCCAGCACGACGGGGTTGTGGCCCATGCCGGCGTGGCTGCCAGGTACCTCGACGTTTTCGCACCGATCACCGTGGACGTCCACGCAACTCTCCCACGGCACCACGCCATCGGCGCGCGAGTAGATGTTCGTCGTCGCTACGGGCATCGACGGCCGGCCCTCTAGCGGCACGAACCGGCCGGCACGCGGGCTGTGCAGCACCGAAGCGGCGTCGTAGGCTTCGCCTGCGTTCGTCAGGTGGCGCTCACCGGCATGCAACTGGAATGGGCTGCCGAGGGTGATCACCGATCGAACCGCACCGGCGTGGGAGCGAGCGAGCTCCCGGGCGAAGATCCCGCCCAGGCTCCAGCCGACGATCGAGATGCGCTGCCCGGTCCTGGCGAAGCGTCCGAGCAACGCCTCCATACCATCGATGATCTCGTCGGTCGGGCCGAGGTTTCGACCGAGCCGCCACGGCAGGGCCCGATAGCCGCGGCAGCTGAGGAACCAACGCAATGGGGCCGTACTTCGATCATCGCCCATAAACCCGGGGACCACAAGGACGCGGTGACCATCGCCTCGGGGCAGCGTCTGCAGGAGCGGTGCCGCGTGAGCGAGGGCCTGCAGCTCGCTCAGGGCGCGCGGCATCTCGGTGATGAGCAGCGCGGAGGAGGGCCGCTGGAATCGACGTCGCATCAGGAGCCCTTACCGGGCCGATTGGGTACGGTCAGCAGCATGTCGGCTCCTCGTTGTCAGGACGACGTTGACCGTCGCCGGGCCCTGGATGCCCGTGGTCGCGGCGGCGCCGTCGCCTCAGAGAGTTCGTCGAAGGAAGCCTGGATACATTCGGCGTAGAAGGCCGGGTCGGGCAGCATCTCGCGGCAGGCGGTGACGGAGATGGCGATCTCACCGTTGTAGCTGAGCACAGGATGCATGATTCCCATCCCGTCGGTGACCGGGCCCATCCCGAACTGCTTGAGCAGTTTGGCCCCGGCCATGTAGAGGGGAACCTGGGGGCCGGGCACGTTGGTGACGACCGTGTTGATCGTCGGCGCCACCGTGTCGGCCAGCTTCAAGCTCGCCGCGGTCCGCGCCGCCAGCCCCATCTGCGCCCAGGGAACAAACTGATTGAAGTCGGCGAGCGTCTTGGCCGGGACGGCGTTCGCCATCTCCTTGCTCGCCTGCGTCGTCGTGTGGACGGTGCGCAACCGCTCGAGCGGGTCGGCCTCGTTGGTCGGGATCGGAAGCGTCATTCCCGACACCCGGTTGCCGAGCGCGCCCTTCTCGTCGGCGGAACGGATCGAGATCGGCGCCATGACCACGAGCGGATCAGTCGGCAGCTCGTTCGTTGACTCAAGATAGCGACGCATGGCCCCGGCGACGACGGCGAGCACCGCGTCGTTGACGGTCGCACCGTCGACGACGGACTTGATACGTCGAACCTCACCGAGGTCAAAGCTGCGGTTCTCGACGACGCGATGCGCCGTGACCGTGCCACTGAAGCGGGTGCGGGGCGCCGACGTCGGCTGCGGCACCTGCGGCTGCCCCGGGGTTGGGAACGTCGCCATGGGCGGTATGGCGCGCTGCATGAACTCGATGAAGCGCTGGGTTTGCATGGCGTTGTTGATGCCGGCGCGCATCATGAGCTCGTATGGACTCGGCACTTGGTCCGGTGCCGGCGGCTCAGGCCCGGCGGGCGGTGCGGCATCAGGCTCGAGGTCGTTGACAATCGAGGCCAGCTCGACACCGGACACGCCGTCAACCGCCGCGTGATGGGTCTTGGTCACCACCGCGAACGACCCGGGTGGAACGCCTTCCACGTGGTCGAGCCCTTCGATGACGTACATCTCCCACAAGGGCCGATCAAGGTCGAGCTCTCGCGCGTGCAGCCGCGCCGCCTGTATGCAGAGCTGGCGCCAGTCGCCGGGATACGGCAGGGCGATGTGGCGGACGTGGAACTCCAGATCGAACTCCGGGTCGACGATCCACCAGGGATGGTCGTAGTCGAACGGGACCCGGACCATGCGCTCGTAGTAGGTGGGCACGAGCGGCATCCGGGCCCGGATGTGATCGAGGATGCCCTTGAACGTGACCGTGCCCTTGGCCGTCGACGGGTCGTAGATCGCCAGACCTGCGATGTGCATCGGCATGCGGGGGGCCTCGTTGTAGACGAACGATGCGTCCTGTCCTCCCATCTGGCGCATCGTCAGTCCTCCTGCTTCGACAGACCCAACCGACGATGCGTCGGACTCTGCCGGCTGGGACCGTTTGTCGGTCCGTCCTCCATTACCTGATAACTCACGACACCCCCTTGGCACACCATACCTGATGTCGAAACGCACTGTAGTGCGCAGCGCCGTGACTTCGCAGGTCCGTTATGCCACAATCCTTCCCAACTTCGAGCCTCCTCTAACGTCGCAAGCCACGGCAAGGAACCTGTGGTGACGCTCAGAGTCCCGCCGGCGCCGACGGATCGATGGTGACCTTGATCGAACGCTGCGCCTTGTCGGCGGCCGTACGGAACGCCTCGTTGACGTCGGCGAGCGGGAACCGGTGGGTCACGATGGCGCGCACGGCGTCAGCGTGAGCGGCCAGCAGGGCGACGGCGACGTCGAAGTCCGAACGGGCGCCGGCCCGGGCGTAGCAGTTTGAGCCAACCAGGTCGAGTTCCTTGGTCGAGAAGTCGAGCCCCGGCAGCTCGGCGTTACCGTCGAAGATCCCGAGCATCCCGATGCAGGCGCCCGGACGGGCCAGGCGCACGGCCTCGACGAGCGTCGGCGCCCGACCGCCGACGGTCTCCAACACGACGTCGGCCCACGACTCGCCGAGACCCTCCTGCGCCTCGTCGGCCGATGTGAACACGGTCGCGCCGAATGTGGTGGCCGCCGCCCGCTGGTGCGGATGACGGGCGGTGATGGCGACTTCCGAGGCCCCCGCGGCCCGGGCGGCCAGCACGCTCAGCAGTCCGATCGTCCCGGCTCCGAGCACCAGCACGCGATCGCCCAGACGGACCCGGGCCCGCCGGACGCCGCGCGCGCACACGGCGAGGGGTTCGACCAACGCGCCGTCAGCGCCAGTAAGCCCTGGCGGCAGCACGTAGATCGACGATGCCGGGGCCGTCATCAACTCGGCCATCCCACCCCGTCCGGTCACGCCGAGCAGCATCCGCCTGGGGCAGCGCGTGTAATCCCCGGTGCGGCAGTGGGGGCACTGGCCGCACGTCACGAGCGGCTCGACCGCCACCGCCTGGCCGGACTCCGGGAGAGGGCCCTCATCGGTCGCCTCGCCGACCCGGTCGACGATGCCCCCGACCTCGTGCCCGGGGAGCAGGCCGGTCGGCGAAGGAAACGCCCCACGGAAGAAGTGGAGGTCCGTGCCGCAGATCCCGACCGTCGCGACGGTGATGCGAACCCACCCCGGCCTCGGCTCCGGGTCCGGCCGATCGACGACGTCGAGGGACCCCTGCTCATTCCACACTGCGGCTCGCACCGTTGCGCCCCCTTTCGCCCGCATTCTCTACGGACGGAGTATCGCGCGGCAGCGCGGGGTATGCTTCGGATCGCCCACCAAGGGGGGTTTGCCGATGTCCACCTACATCATGTTGAGCCGCCTCACCGATGAAGGTCGCAAGACCCTCAAAGCGCGTCCCGAGCGGCTGGCCGAAGTCAACAAAGAAATCGAGACGATGGGTGGTCGGGTCACCGGGCAGTACGCCATCCTCGGGCCGTACGACTTCGTCAACGTCGTCGAAGCGCCGAGCAACGAGGTGATCGCGCGCATCTCGGTCGAGCTGGGCTCGCGGGGAACCATCGAGATCACCACCTATCCGGCGATGAACATCGACACCTTCCGCGAGACGATCCGGTCATCTTCGTCGGATTAGTCGGCCGATGGCGAGGTTCATCGTTCACAGCACGCTGTCGGTGGAAGGACGAAAGGACGTATTCCACGATCCGGCGGCGCTCCCCGACATTGCCGCCGAGCTGAGCGCGTTCGACGCCAAGATCGTCGAGCAGTACGCCCTGATCGGTACCGATAACTACCTCACCATCGTCGACATCCCGGCGCCGGCCGATGCTTTCAAGCTGTCCGTGGCCGAGCACGGCGCCCAGAGTGTGGCTCGCGAGATCTATCCGGCCATGGACCTGCAGTTGTTCATCCGGTTACTCGGCCAGACGACCGAGACGGTGGGACCGCATCGCTGGCAGATCACGGTGCCGGCCCGCACCGCACGGGGCGTGCTGCAGTGGCGGTACCAGGGTTCGCTCGTGCGCAAGTACTGCAAGCCGCTCGACATCCGGGGCGCAGACAACCTCACCCATCTCCGCGGGCCGGCGATCTTCATCGGAAACCACACCAGTCACATGGACTCGATGGTGATGCTCTACTCCGTCCCGAAGAAGTACCGTACCCGGCTTTTCTTCGGCGGCGCGGCCGACCGCTGGTTTCTCAAGGGCCGCAAGGAGATAAAGAAGCAGGGCTGGTGGAACTCGTTGCAGGGCAACTTCCCGGTGCACCGCAGCGGGGGCTCGGCCACGCTCGACTACCCGAAATGGCTGATCGACAAGGGGTTCTCCATCGCCATCTTTCCCGAGGGAACCAGGTCAGGTAGCGGCAAGCTGGGCAAGTTCCGCCACGGCGTGGCGATCCTCGCCCTCGCCAAAGACGTACCGGTCGTGCCGATGTACTTTGACGGGCTCGGCGCCATCCGCCCGAAGGGAAGTAAGGAGCTCCGTCCGGCGCCGGCGATCACCATGATCGGCGATCCGATTCGCTTTGAGCCCGGCACCTCGGTCCCGGACGCCACCCACCGGCTGAAGCGGGCCGTCGAGGCCTTGCGCGACGAACTGCACGGCCGGCCGAGCTTGCCTGAAATGGCGCCGGCGGCGGTCACCGACTGACGCCCCTGGCGCTGGGCTCAGCCAGTTTGCAGTTAGTAAGCCATCACCCAGCCCTTTACTGGCGCGAATTGGTCCCACAGCGGGCTCCCCGGAGCTTTACTGGCGCGCGCCACGGTTCAACCGGGCACTGATCGCGCCAGTAAAGCCTTCCTGGGTATCGGTCGGAGGGCCGGAGCTGTGGCCGGAGTTCGCCGGTGGGGCTGACCGCGAACTAGCTGCTGGAAAGTCGGGGCGTTATCACCGTAGCTAGGGCGCGACGCCGCGGAGGATCTTCTCGATGGCCCGCGCCACCCCGTCCTCGTCGTTGGGCGCGGTGACGTGCGTCGCCGCGGCCTTCACCAACTCGCTGGCCTGGCCCATGGCGAAGGACGTGCCCGCGACCCGGAACATCTCGACATCGTTCTGCGCATCGCCGATCGCGATCACCTGCGCGGGATGAATTTCCAGCTCCTTGCACGCGACGGCGAGCGCGGCGCCCTTGTCGGCGCCGGTCGACGTGAGCGTGAGGATGCTCTTGGCATCGCTCGAGATCGACTCGACGAAGCGGACACGGTCGCTCCACTCACCGGCGAGCTCGTCGACGACCGCCTTGGTCGCGGCGGTGCCCTGCACGAGCACCATGCGCGGCGCCACGTCGGCCGCGCCGGCCAACGTCGGGGCGTGCCGGACCTCTGGCGTCACCCCGGGGGGCAGGTCGCCCTCGAGCTTGAACAGCACGGTGTCGTCGAGCACGGCCCAGACGAGGCAGCGGACCCCGTCGCACAGCGAGTACAGCTGATCGGCGAACTCGACGGGCAATCTGACGTCGAAGAGGTCGGCTCCGTCGGCGAGACGGCGGACCTCGGCGCCGGAGCAGGCGATGGCCGGGCCGGAGAGGTGCAGCGTGTTGGCAACCTGCTGCGCCAGCTGGTACCAGCGCGCGGTGGCGATGATGATCTCGAAGCCGGCGTCCACCGCGGCGGCGACGGCCTCGCGGTTGGCCGGGCTGACCTCGTGGTCCGAGCCGAGCAACGTCCCGTCGAGGTCGATCGCAAAGGCGCGGTGCGGCATCAGTGCGCCGGCGCTAGCCGTCGGCCGCTCGCGAGCTCTTCGTCGCCCTGGTCGCTGACGTCGCCCCCGTGGCCTTCCTCGCCGCCGACTTGCGAGGCGCGGCCGGCGGCGGTGCGGTGCTGGTATCCGGCGATGTGGTGGTGGTGGCTTCGGCCCCGCCGGTCGTCGCGCTGCGGGCGAAGGCGGCCATCTGCTCGACGGCCTGCTCCATGGCCTTCTGCATCTCCTCAGCCGCGGAACGCAGCTGCGCGAAGATGGCCTCCGCGATCCGCTGCTGTTGCTCCGCGAGCTCGCTGAAGGCCGACATGAAGGGCTTCCACGCCTCCTGCCCCATGTTGGGTAGCTCGGTCCGCGACCCAAGGGACTCGGCCAGCTCGCGCCAGGGCTCGGCGAACGCCGCCGCGGCCTCCTGCCAGGGCTTGGCGGCGGCTTCAGCCATCTCCAACCACTGGCGCTGGATGTCGGCTGGGCTCGGCGTGCTATCGGACATTCCAACCCCCTCGGCTCGAAGGGCGGCAAAGCCGCAAAGGCAAAATTGTGCGCACCCGGCCACGACACACCGGGCAGGCCCGACGTTACACGTTGGGCACACGTTGGGCGAGGGAGCCATGACATCGCCAGAGCTCATTGCTAGCGTTGACGGCGTGGAAGAACAATGCCCCGACTGTGGGGGCGAGGACATCGGTTGCCCGTTTGGCGACTGGGCGTGGGGCGACGGCGACGTCGCCAGTGACCACGGCTAGCCGACACCGGCGCCACTACCGCCAACTTTACCTCGCTTCCCCCAACACAACTTGCGCAGTCCGCTGGCATCTGGTCAGATGTGTCGCGCCGAGCACCGCCCGGTCCGAGCACCGCCCGGTCGAGCACCAAGGGGGTTGGCATGGATGAGCGGCCCGGATGGCGCCGGATGTTCGACACATGGAACGAGCAGATGGGGCCTCGGCTCGAGCAGATTGTTCGTACTGACGCCTTCGCCGACCAGGCGGCGTGGTTTGCCGAGCTCAACCGCCAATGGACGCAAATGACTGAGGGAATTCAGCCGCTGGCTGCTTCATGCGTGGAACATCCCGTCGGCGAGCGACGTGGCCGGACTCAAGCGACAGCTCGAAGCGGTCGACCGGCAGCTGAACCGGCTCAACAAGACCGTCCAGGAGGCACAAGATGCCAACGAGCTCAAGCGCAACGCCTGACACCTACGACCCCACCGAGATCGCCCGGCGCGTGCAGCGCGACATGGAGCGGAACTTCCTCCGGTTCCGGAATGGCATCAAGCTGGCCACGGGGCTTGACAAGCCGGGACTCGGCCTGACGCCCAAGGACACCATCTGGACCCGCGACAAGATGGAGCTGTGGCGGTACCGCAGCGACAACCGCCGCTTCCTCACGCCGGTACTGATGGTGATGAGCCTGGTGAGCCGCAGCTACATCTTCGACCTCCGGCCCGGCAACAGCCTCGTGGAGTACATGCTCGATCGCGGCTTCGACGTGTTCGTGCTCGACTGGGGCATCCCCGACCACCTCGACGCCGACAACTCGCTGTCGACCTATACCGACGACTACCTTCCCCGCGCCGTCGACGTGGTCCGTCGTACGACCGGCACCGACGCCATCACGATGAACGGTTACTGCTTCGGCGGGGTGCTGGCGCTCCTGCACGCGGCCGCCCATCCGGAGCCGATCGGCAACCTGATCACGATGGCGACGCCCGTCGACACGACCGCGATGGGCCCGATGAACACGATGACCGCGGCGGGACGCATCGACCCCGAGACGCTCATCGGTGACGACGGCAACGTGCCGGCATCGGTCATCGAGAGCGGCTTCAAGATGCTGAAGCCAACCGGCGAGATGGCTGACTACGTCAACCTCTGGGATAACATGTGGAACGACGATTTCATGGTGTCGTATCAGGCCATGACGACGTGGGGGCGCGACCAGATCCCATTCCCGGGCAAAGCGTTCCTCGAGAACGTCCATCTGTTCGGTCGCCAGAACTTGCTCCGGACGGGCACCGTCCCCATAGGTGGGCGACCCGTCCACCTCGCCGACATCACCTGCCCGTTCCTGTCCATTATCGGCGAAAAGGACCACATCGTCCCGCTGGCCGGCGCCCAGGGCTTGCCCGACCTGGTCGGCTCGACCGACAAGACGGAGTTGAGCGTGGTATCGGGGCACGTCGGCTTGTTCGTCGGCCGCAGCGCCCAGAAGAAGACCTTGCCACCACTATGCGACTGGATGGAAGCCCGGAGCGAGAGGCTGAGCTGAGTGGAGACCCGCCCGTTTACCCCCGATGATGTCGCAGCCTTGGAAGCGTTCCTCGATCGCATCCCGAAGGGCGAGTCCACGTTTTTCAAAGAAGACATCACGGCGGACGGCATTGTCCGGCAGTGGGCCGCGGACACCGCTGCTCGTCGCACCCTGGCATGGGACGGCGACCAGGTGATCGGCTACACCGCGGTCATCCCGGGCGTGGGCTGGTCCAGCCACGTCGGGGACGTTCGGCTGGTCGTCGATCCCGAGCGGCGAAGGTCCGGCATCGGCCACCAGCTGGCCCGCCGGGCGCTGATCGACGCGTTGCGGGCTGGCCTGCGCAAGGTCGTCGTCGAGGTCGTGGCCGACCAGGAAGCGGCCATCCACCTCTTCACCGGGCTCGGGTTCACACCGGAGGCGATCCTGTCGAACCAGGTCCGTGATCGTTCCGGCGAGGTCCACGATCTCATGGTGCTGAGCCACGACGTCGAGGACGTCCAGTCAGTGATCGCCACGACCGGAATCAGCGACGAGCTGTCGACCTAGTCCACTGGGTCGGGCTGGTCAGGAGGGGTGGGGTAGTGCTTCAGCTGGCGGCGGTGGCGAGATCCTCGAACGAAGATTCGAGGCACTCGGCGTAGAAGGCCGGATCGGGCATCATGTCGCGGTCCGCGGTGAAACCGATCGTGAGCTCGCCGCAGTAGCTCGACACGACGTTCATCAGGCCCATGCCGTCGTGCACCATGCCGAGACCGTACATCACGACCAGGCGGGCACCGCCCGAGTAGAGCGGATGCTGCGGGCCCGGGATGTTCGTGACCACAGTGTTGTACGGCGGCGGGCCTGCGGGCGCCGTCGCCAGCCCCACGTCCGTCGACAATCTGGCGCCGGCGCCCAGCATCGCACCGGGCAGGTGCTGCGCCAGCTCGGTCATCTGCCTGGCGTCCACGGCCTCCTGAACGAGCTTCGACTGGGCCGTCGCCCGATGCACGGTGTCGAGGCGGCGTAGCGGGTTGGCAATGTGGGTCCCCAGGGGCACGGTCATGGCGCCAACCTGATTGCCGCTGGTCGACACGTCGCCCTTCGGTCGCAGCGAGATCGGGCACATCACGACCAGCGAGTCGGGCGGCAGGGCCGAGCGGGCCTCGAGGTATCGGCGGAGCGCGCCCCCGACGATGGTCAGGACGACATCGTTGACCGTGGCCCCGGGCACCGTGGTCCTGATGTGCTTGGTCTCGTCCAGCTGGAACCGGCGGCCCTCGAAGACCCGGTGAGGCGAAACGTTGGCGTTGAAGATCGTCGACGGCACGGCGACGGGCGGGGGGAGCTGAACCTCGCCGGCCAGCGCTTGACGGGTGAGCGTTTGCGAGCCGCCGAATACCCGGGACATCGTGGCGGCGAGCCGCATCGGCCGCATCATGTTGTTGAGCGAGGCCCGGGCCATGAGCTCGAACGGCGTCGGCCCGGGCTCCGGCCGCCACGGGTCGGCGGGTCCGGCCGGCTGGGTCACTGGCTCCTGATCGTGGAGCGCGCTGAGCAATTGCATGCCCGACGTGCCGTCCATCGCGGCGTGATGGGTCTTGGTGAGGGTGGCGTAGGACCCAAGCGGCACGCCGTCGACGTTGTCCAACCCTTCGATGACGTACATCTCCCAGAGCGGCTTGCTCATGTCCAGCGGGCGGGCCAGCAGGCGGGCGCAGAGGATGCACAGTTGACGCCAGTCGCCGGGCTTGGGCAGGGCGATGTGGCGGACGTGGTACTCGAGGTCGAATTCGGTGTCGTCGATCCAGTACGGATGGTCGAGGTCCATGGGCACTCGCACCAGCTTCTGCCGGAAAATGCTCGCCAGGTGAAGTCGGCCCTCGAGATCCTCGAGGATCCCCGTGAAGGTGACCCTGCCGCCGGGCGCGGTCGACTGGTCGTAGATCTGCAACGATCCGCCAGCCATATGTGCCTTCGGGGTCTCAAGGTAGACGAATGACGCGTCGTGTCCGGAGAGCTGCCTCATCTCGTCCTCCAAACCGGGCCAGAGGATTGTCCTAGCGCACTTTAGTACGCTGCGGACGAACTAACCATCCGACTCGAGGTGAAACCGCGCATGGCCGCATCGAACGCCACTCGTCGCCAGGGACGCTTCAGCGACGACCGCCTGGCCTACCGCGGCTGGGATGCGGCGGAGCCACGGGCGATCGTCGTGATCGCCCACGGCTACGCCGAGCACAGCGGGCGCTACGACCACGTCGGCGCGGCCCTGGCGGAGGCCGGGCTGGCGACGTGGGCGCTCGATCACGCCGGGCACGGCTTGTCCAAAGGGGACACGCGTGGCGACGTGGGCTCGGTTGAGCACGCCGTGAGCGACCTCGATGACTTCGTGTCATTGGCGTCCGCGTCGGCACCGTCGCTGCCCGTGTTTCTTATCGGCCACTCGATGGGCGGGATGCTCGCCGTGGCGTATGCGGAGGAGCACCAGGACCGCCTGGCCGGCGTCGTCGTCACCGGCCCGGCCGTCGTGCTCGGCGAGATGATCGCCGGTCTGCTCGAGCTCGAGGAGATCCCGGCCGTCCCGCTGGGCGAATTCGTGTCGCGCGACCCTGGCGTGGCGACGGCCTACGACGAGGACCCGCTCAACTACCACGGGCCCATGCCTCGCGAGGTGCTGCGGGAGGCCCCGGCGCGGATCGAAGCGGTGCGGAGCCGGCTCGGGGAAATTACGGTCCCGGTCCTCGCTATGCACGGCGAGCAGGACGCCCTGGCGCCGATGCAGGGCAGCATCGACGTGATCGTGGGCGTCTCCTCCGGCGACCGCACCTTGCGGATCTGGCCCGGCCTGTACCACGAGATCTTCAACGAGCCCGAGCGCGACCGCGTCATCGCCGAGGTGATCCGCTGGATCACCGAGCGCCTGCCGGTTGCGGCCTGACGGTATCGTTAGCCGATCATGGTCTCGGCCGAAGCGCTATGGAAGGACAACCTGCAGCGGCTCGGCGAGTTCATCAAGGCCCAGCGGCAGATCAATCAGCTCTCCCAGCGCGAGCTGGCGCGCTTGTCGGACCTATCCGACACGTACATGAGCCAGATCGAGCGCGGGCTGCACGAGCCGTCGATCCGGGTGCTGCGGGCGCTGGCGGAGAGCCTCGGCATCCAGCCCAGCCAGCTTATGAACTATGCCGCCGGCCTCCCTGTCGACGGTGTCGACGAGCGGCCGCCGGTGCGCGTCGAGGACGCCATCCGCGCCGACGCCCGCTTCAGCGCGGCCCAGAAGCGGGCCCTCCTCGGCGTCGTCCGCAGCTATCTCGACGTCAACGAGCAGCGGTGACCGGGCGCTGACGCGAGATGGGCGGCCGGTGGTGATCACCGGCCGCCCATCGCCCCGAGTCCGGGAAGTGGGGGGATTACTTGGCCGGGCTGGGGGAGGTCGCGACCTGGCGAGCCGACTGGGTCCAAATGTCGACGAGGTCGAGGGCGAATTGCTTGTCGGCGGCGACGCGCTGGGCTTGAAAGTCGTACGCCTGCTTGGTCAGAGTGTCGAGCGGCACGTCGGCGGGCTGGGGCGCGGGCAGCCACGAAGGCAGCTCGACTTTGCCGAGGGCTGCGGCCACCTCGCGGTTGAAGGCCAGGACCTGCTCCTGAGCGGTGGCGATGGCCTTGAGGGTGGCCTCATTGATCGTGCTGATGGTGTCGGCCAGCGTCTCCATAACGAGAGTCCTTTCACAACAAGAATTAACTGGGTGTGCGCACTTTAGTACGCATCCGCGGTGCCGTCAACTCGGCCTCGACGAATCAGCGGGTCCGGTCGATCACCGTGGGGCCCTCGACAACCCCCCTGGCGGGGGCGTCAGGGTGTCGCGAGGAAGCGAGCGACGGCGGGGTAGACGGCGCGGTTGTAGACGAGGCCGCTGTGGCTGCCACGAACGGTGAGGTTCTCGCCGCCGATGACCTTGGTTGCGTCCGGCGGGACGATCTGGTCGTCCTCGCTGCGGATCGACAGCACCCGCGTCGCCGGACTCAGGTTCTGGCGGAGGTCAGTCGTGTACGGACAGCCGCACGCCGGCACCGTGCAATCCGGATCGAGCAATCGCAGCGCTCGCTGGCCGGCCTGGGCCACGCCGCTCGCGCCCACGCCCGTCAACTGAGACAGGTTGGGGTTCGTGCGCATCATCGTCACGACGGCGGCCGCCGGCGAGCCGAGCAGCACGAGATGCGACACCTGCCTCTGGAGGCGGCTGGCGATCGCCCAGCCAAGCATCCCGCCCCGACTGTGGCCGATGATCGCCAGGGGACCCGGATGCCGTTCCATGCTCGGGCGCAGGGCCGCCTCGATCTGATTACGCAGCCGCTCCGGGCAGCCCGCGTTGATCATCATGGTCGAACGCACCGGCCGGTAGCCGATGCGACGCAGCCACGAGTGCAGCGGTGCGAGGTAAGCGTCGGAGCCGAACAACCCGGGGATCACGAGCACGAGCCGCCCATCGCCCCTGGGCACTCCCACGCCGCGGATGACCGGATCGCGCTGCAGGGCGGCGAACTCGTTGAGGGCTCGAGCCTCGGTGGAAAATAGGTCCGCGCCGGCCGACATCGACCACCAACGTACACAGATTCCGTACCGGGCTGAGGCGAAAATCGACTCAGCCTCAAGTTATGCGGCAGGCGTTGCGGAGCCCACCAGTGATCGCCGGTCGCTGCTGCAGCGTCGGCCGGGCGCTCGTTCAGCTCAGCTGCACCAGGAACGCGGCGCTATGGCGATAGCGCGGCGCCGAGAGAGTATGCGGCCTCGAATCTCGGAGCGTTCTTGTCGTAGAACACGTCGAGTTGAGTGACGGTAAAGCCTGCGGCCGTAAGCAGGTCAACGATCGGCCTGGTGAGGTGGCACCCGCCGAAGACCCGCTTCTGTATGGGCTCGAGCCGATGTTGCCAGCGACGCACCGGCTCGTCCGGGGCCAGCCCATGCTCGACGAAATGCAGTGTTCCCCCCGGCTTCAGAACCCGCCGAAGCTCCTGGAGAGCGACCGCGACGTCCGGGATGGTGCACAGCGTCCAGGTGGACAGGGCGGCGTCGTAGCTGTCATCCGCAAAGGGCAACGACTGGCCGTCCAGACCCGAACGCTCCACCGGGACCGACGTCGCCAGGAGGCGTTTGTCCGCCAGCTTCCAGCCGGTGTCCGCCGGCTCGACCGCCGCCACCCGGGTGATCGCCGCCGGGTAGAAGGGCACGTTCAGACCCGAGCCGAAGCCGATTTCTACGACCTCTCCCGCCAGGCCCTCACATACCCGACGTCGTAGCGGTTCGACTGCCTTCATGCCACATGCGACATTGATGATCCTCGGCACGACTCGTTCACGGTAGATTCCCATGCGCTCCTCCCGGGTCGCGTGTTGGGCAGACCATTATTCTGCAAATCTTTTGGGCAGGCGCGTCCTGACGGCCAAAGCGCAGAACAGCTGCGAGCGGCGCCCCAAGCCGCAGACTGCATAGGCTGTGAAGCATGCTGACCGTGTACGGCGTCACGGTTCTGACGTTCATGATGGTGATGTACGCGCTGGAGCGGCGGGACCGCAGATTTATCTTGGCCTTCGCGTTGGGGTGCGCACTTTCGAGTAGTTATGGGTTCGCGAGCGGCGCCTGGCCGTTTGGTGTGGTGGAGGCCATCTGGTGTGTCATCGCGGTCCACCGCTTTTACCGCCCGTTAGCTCGAGCGGCTCCGCCCGGTTCGTGACCACCCGGAACGGTCAGTCCAAGCGCCGGTGCGGTACGGTGCCGGCCACCGCCATCAGCGACTCGACGCAGTCACGGATCGAGTCGTCGAAAGGACGGAAGGTGATCGGCACCACGGCTTTGATGCGGTCGTTGCGAAGCTCGAGCCCGGCCCAGATGGTGCGGAACTCCTGCTCGCGGGCCTTGTGGCGCTCGGGGGTAGCGTCGACGATCGGACCGCCGTCGTGGTGTAGCTCGGGCAGGATGCGGTCGATCGACCTGCAAATGTCCTCGTAACTGCGGGTCTCAGTGGACCAGGCCAGATAGCGCTCGCCGTTGGCCACCTGCTCGCTCTCCAGGAGGCCGACGTGGCAGTCGGCGTCGTCACGCACGTCGACAGGCATCCAGGGCCGGTATGGCCCAGTGCCCTGAAAGATCTCACACCGGCCCTGCAGCATCTCATCGATAAGGTGCTGCCAGGTGCCGAATTTCTGGTGGGCGGACAGGATCGGCCCGACGTTGTCAGCCGGGCAGATGGTGATGGCGTCCCACCGGCCGCCGCTTCGGGCGGCGGCATCGGAGAACGCCCGCTGGGCGATCACCTTGCCGATCGAGTAGCCCTGGCCCCGTTCGGGCACCCGCTTCGGGTTCGACTCATCGGGCGAGCGCTCTTCGTCGACGACCGGGCGGCGTGCGAGCTCCTGGATGTCCGCCTCAGAAATCACCGCGGCCAGGCTCGAAGTAACCAGGACCCTACGGACCGTGCCGGAACGCTCGATGCTGGCGATGAGGTGGTCACACGTGCGGCGCACGTAGTCGGGATCGTTGTAGGTGCTGACGTGGGAGACGTGGGCGATGCCGTCACACCCGGCGAAGATGTCATCGAAGCAGCCGCTCTCATCGAGGTCGGCCCCATGCAGCGTGAGGCGGCCCGACGCGAAGCCACCCATCCGCTTTAGGAACCCGGCTTTGGCATCGTCCTCGGTGTCGCGCACGCAGGCCCGGACCCGATAACCCCGGTCGAGGAGGGTCTGCACAACCCACCCGCCGATGAAGCCGGCCGCGCCGGTCACCCCGACCACTCCACCCTGCGGTACTGCGCTCACCACTCCTCCTCGTCCACCCAGAGGCGACAGCATCGCACATCGAGACCGGCCCGGATAGAACTGCTGACGCCTCGCCCCGCGTCTCGGAGACTTTCGAGGACGCGGCACGCCGATGGGGCAATCTGTGTCGGTGAAGAGCACAGGTCCGGGATCCGACCAGTTCGACGACAATGCGCTGCTGGCGTTCTTTGCCGCGATTGCCTCCCGTGACGACGTCGCGGCCACGGGCCTGCTCGATCACACCCCTGGTTTGGCGACCCATCCGCTTCGCGTCGGCGCCAGCCGCCAGGAACCCCGCCCTTACTTCCTTGTGCCGATTCATCACTACGTCTACGCGGGCGACACGGCACTGCATGTCGTCGCTGCGGCCCATCACCGGGGGTTCGCCGAGACGCTGGTCGCCGCGCGGCGTCGCGGTTCGCGCCCGTAACCGACGGGGAGCCGAACCGCTCCATTACGCCGCAGACGGACACCCCGGTGCGGAGTTTCCGGACTCGAATTCGCAGCGGGAGATGATCGGTTACCTCATCGATGCCGGCGCCGACCCCGACGCCATGGACAAGAGCGGGGTGGCGCCGCTGCATCGAGCAGTAAGGACCCGAAGCTCGGCCGCGGTCGGCGCCCTCATCGACCGGGGCGCCGATCCGCTGCTGAGGAATAAGAGCGGATCGACCCCACTGCACCTGGCTGTCCAAAATACCGGCAAGGGCAACTCCGGGTCGGAACCGGCCAAGGAGGAACAGCGGCGGATCATCCTGATGCTGCTCGGGCACGGGGCGAGCCGCACCGATCTCGACGCCAAGGGCAAGACCGTTGCCGCCGCCGCATCGAGCGGTTGGATCCGTCAACTGCTCGACCGGTAATGAGGGGGCCCGGCCAGGGACGACCAGGCCCGCCGCCAGTCCTGCCAATATGGCGGCATGGAACGGGTGCTTGGATTCGGTGGATACTTCATGCGGGCCGCCGACCCGGCGGCCCTGGGCGCGTGGTATCGCGACTGTCTGGGCCTGGACGCTGATGAGAACGGCGTGTGGCGTCAGGGAGACGGACCCACCGTGTTCGCGACGTTCGAGTCTGAGACCGACTACTTCGGGTCCGCCGCCCAGCAGACCATGGTCAACTTCCGGGTTCGCGACCTGGATGCCATGGTTGCTCAACTGCGCGCCAAAGGGGCGGACGTGGCTGGAGAGACGCAGGCCGTGGAGGGTGTCGGTCGATTCGGCTGGGTCACCGATCCTGAGGGTAATAGGGTCGAGCTGTGGGAGCCTCGTGGACCTGATTGAGCAAGATCGGTCGGGTACCTGGCGTTTGTACGCAGGCATACTGGCGGGGTGCCGAGCGCAGGGCGGGACAGGCTAAAGGAGCTCCTCGATGCCGTGCTCGACGGGGCCGGCCACGGCCGGAGCGCGTCGCTCGACGAGATGGCCGACGCCGCGGCCTCGTCGCCCTTCCACTTCACCCGTCTCCTGTCCAGGGCCGCTGGCGAAGCGCCGGTCTCGATGCGCCGCCGGGTGCTTCTCGAGCGCGCCGCCTGGCAGCTCCTGAACGGCGCCTCGGTCACCCAGACGGCCTTCGCGGCGGGCTATGAGTCCGTGGAAGGCTTCAGTCGGGCATTCACCCGGGCCTTTGGACACCTTCCCAGCACCCGGGTCGCCGGCTACCGGCTCCCAGCGCCAAACGGCATCCACTTTCACCCGCCCAGCGCGGTGTGGCTCCAAGCCAAGGAACCGACCATGAACCCGGTCATCGAGCAACTCGTCAGGCACGACCTTGACGACACTCGCCACTTGATCGAACTCAGCAAAGGTCTGCCCGACGCCGAGTTCCGCGCCGTTCGCATGCCCGACACGACATTGCTGTCCTGGCACGGACCCGAAGAGTCGATCGCCGCCGTGCTCGAGAACCACGTGTGGACCAAGGAGGTCTGGACGGCGGCCATCGACGGGCGGGACGTCCCTGCACGCGATGAGGACGCTGGCGCCATCGCACTGTTGGAGCGGCACGACGGCGTCGCGCCGCGCTGGCTCGCGGCAGTGCGCGACATCGACCGGCGCGGGGCCTGGCACGACGCCATGATCGACGCCCTGTGCGACCCGCCGGAGAGCTTCCCGATCGGCGCGGTGGTCGCCCACGTGCTCAACTTTGCCGCTGGCCGTCGCCAGGTTGTGCGCGTGATGCTGCGGGCCGCGGGACGCGAAGTGGACGATGGAGATCCCATTGACTGGGTTCGCGCCCGGTCTGGAGCGTCTGGAGCGTGAAGCATGACGACCTGGAAAGAGTTCGAGCAGGCGGAGCCAGACTTTGCCGCCGATGTGCGGGTTCTGTTTGACGCGGGTCGCCACAAGACGATCGCCACGCTGCGCGCCGACGGTTCACCTCGTATCTCCGGCATCGAATGCGAGTTCACCGACGATCATCTCTGCTTTGGATCGATGACCGGGGCTCGCAAGGGGGCCGACCTGGGGCGCGATCCGCGCTTCGCCCTTCATGGTCCGACGTTCCATCCCGTGGATGGCAAAGAGCGCGAATGGCCGGGGGAAGCGAAGATCGCAGGACGAGCGATTCCTGCGGGCCAGGTGGGCCCGGCCGAGGCGGCTGAGCAATCCGGCGGCGAGCTCTTTGTCGCGGATATTTGCGAGATCGTGATCACGCGTCTCAACCCAGAGGCCACCAGACTCGCAGTCGAGTCCTGGACGCCCGAGCGGGGACGACGAAAGATCGAGCGGGACTAGTCCACCGCGGTTTGGCATCGGGCGTCCCACGGGATGGCCGAGGCCGTCGGTGTGAAGCCGAGCCTCGCCGGACGGGTCGTGCCATCCGGCAGGGACCACCTGTCGGTAGGGGACATCACGCGTGCCTTCCGTGCCACCCCGCGAGCGAAGGTATCACCGCGGCTGGCGCGAGCAGCCCGTAGAGCGGCGCCAAACGCGGCTGGAGCGGCTGCCCTCGCGTGCTCGACCGGTGCCAAACCACGGGTGCCACGCGTCACACTCGCGACCGTCTCGGGATGAAAGCCCCGGCCACCAGCACTCGGTCCGGGGCGGCTGTGACAAGGGCCACCGGCCCGGACCCGTGATCATGGCGAAATTGGGTTACCGGACGCCAGCCCGGTCTGCGAGACTGTCCGGGGCGGCGCCGCGACCCATGTGGCCGTCCTTCCCCCACCCGAGAGAGAGGTCCGCTCATGGCCGCACTGGCGCGCTGGTGTTTCCGGCACCGCAAGATTGTTCTGCCGGCCTGGCTGATTGCGCTGGTTCTGGTGGGCGGGATCTCGAGATCCGTGGGGTCGAGCTACACCAACAACTTCTCGTTCCCTTCAACCGATTCGAGTCGGGCGCTCGACGTCGTGAAAGCGAACTTCCCGGCGCAGAGCGGCGATAGTGACCAGATCGTCATTCAGGCGAAAAACGGCACGCTGCACACCCCCGAGGTCACGGCTGCCGTCACTCAGATGCTGGGGAAGGTTGAGCAGCTCCCCTTTGTGACCGGGGTCACCTCTCCCTACAGCTCCGGGCTCATCTCGACGAACGGCAGGATCGGGCTGGCGACGGTGCAACTGGACGCCCAGGCGCAGAACATCTCCAGCGACCAGGCGAAGCAGCTCATCAAGACCGCTCAAGCAGTAGACGCTGGCCTCCTCAATGTCCAGCTCGGCGGCGCGGCCGTGCAGCAGGGCGAGAACCAGGGGGGCGGTTCAACTGACTTCCTCGTCGGGGCGTTACTTGCACTGGTGGTGCTGTTCTTCGCCTTCCGTCGCTCGTTGCTCACTGCCGTACTCCCACTCCTGACCGCGGTGGTAGCTATCGGGATCGGGACGTCGTTTATCGGCATCCTCTCCCATGCCGTCAACATCCCCGAGTTCGCCACGCAGTTGTCCGAACTGATCGCACTCGGTGTGGGCGTCGACTACTCCCTCTTTATCGTGAATCGCCACCGGCGCGAGCTACTCGCCGGCCGCAGCCCGGAAGAGGCCGCCGTCCGCGCCCTCAACACGTCCGGGCGGGCCGTGTTCGTCGCCGGCTTGACGGTCTGCATCGCCCTTCTCGGCATGTTCGCCCTCGGTCTCACGTTCCTCTACGGGGTCTCCATGGGGGCGGCGTTCGTCGTCCTGCTCACGATGCTCTCGGCGCTCACCTTGCTGCCCGCCATGCTCGGCTTCTACGGTCACAAGGCCTTGTCTCGTCGTGACCGGCGGATGCTGCGGGCAGATGCCGAGGCCCAGCCCGGGGCGCAAGTTCGAGTCGATCGGGGAGGTAGCCCGTTCTGGGAGTGGTGGGCCGCCGTCGTCGAGCGACGGTCCGCCATCCTGTCCGTCGTCGGCCTGGCCCTGATCGTCATTGTCGCTCTGCCATTTTTCAGCATGCGTCTCGGGCTGGCCGACTCCGGGGAGGACCCGTCGGGATCGACGACGAAGCAGGCCTATGACCTGTTGGCCCAGGGCTTCGGCCCGGGGTTCAACGGCCCCCTCCAGGTGGTCGGCGAGATCAACGGACCTGGCGATCTCAGCCGCTTCGACGCCTTCGTGACCGGACTCCAGGACACGCCCGGTGTCGCCCACGTCCTCCCCCCGCGTCAGCCCAAATGGAAAGGCAGCCGTCGCCTTCGTCTACCCCGCCTACAGCCCGCAAGCCGCGCAAACCTCGACTCTTGTGAACAAGGTTCGCGCCGAAGTGCCAAACGCCACCGCGGGGTCGTCGCTGGCCGTACACGTCGGCGGCACGACCGCTGGGGGCATCGACTTCTCGAAGGTGCTGGCCCAGAAGCTTCCGCTCTTCGTCGCCGTCATCATCGTGCTGGCCTTCCTGTTACTGGCCACTGTCTTCCGAAGCCTCCTGGTGCCACTGACGGCGTCAGTGATGAACATCCTCTCTATCGGCGCCGCCCTTGGAGTGATCACCGCCGCCTTCCAGTTCGGCTGGCTGCGGCCCGTTCTCGGCTTCGCCGAAGCAGGTCCGATCGAGGTGTACCTACCGGTCATGATGTTCGCAGTCCTCTTCGGGCTGTCGATGGACTACGAGGTCTTCCTCGTCAGTCGCATCCACGAGGAGTGGGTGAAGACGGGTGACAACAGGCAGGCGGTAACCCGAGGTCAGGCAGAGACCGGGCGGGTCATCACCGCAGCCGCCCTCATCATGATCCTCGTCTTCTTGTCGTTCAGCCTGATCAACAACTCGCTCGTGATCCAGGAGTTCGGCATCGGCTTCGCGGCCGCCATCGTCATCGACGCCTTCGTCGTGCGCACTGTGCTGGTCCCCTCCGTCATGCACGTCCTGGGGCCGCGCAACTGGTGGCTTCCCTCGTGGATGGACCGGGTGCTTCCGACCGTACACATCGAAGCCGACGACCTGTCCGAGCCCGAGGGCCAACTGGAACCGGTCAGCGACTACTCGAAGGTCTAGGCGAGGGCGGTCAGGAGCGGCCTCGTCGTCCGTCCGGACTCGCCGGCTCGGGTTGGGGCCGGCGGCTCGGGGTTGGGGCCGGCGGCTCGGGGTTGGGGCCGGCGGCTCGGGGTTGGGGCCGGCGGCTAGGGCTGCCGGCCGGTGAAGGCGATCAGCCGGGTCTGCTCATCTGAGCCAGCCGGCACCACGACCCGGGGACCGTACTGGCCGCTGGCTCGCAGCATTTCGTCGAGCGGTTCCATGCCCACGAGGAGTTCGTGAACCAGGGCCGGCTCCAGCGTCTCGTCCTGGCCCGTTGCCCGGGCCAGGTCCCAGGTGTGGATGAACACGTCGGGGAGGACGAACTGAGCGATGGCCTCGTCGAAACGGCGTCGGCCCACCAGGGGATGGTCGATCTCCGAGGCGGCCTGGTCGGGATCGTCGAGCGAGGCCTGGATGGCCGTGTTGAGGGCCTGCCAGTCCCGGGCCGGGTCGTCGTCATGAGGAGGGGCCGCGGGCAAAGGGGGCCCACCGGCGTCGGCGAAGAAGGCCGGAACCCACTCGACGAGATGTCGGACCACGTCCGCGGCCAGCCACCCCTCGCACGGACTTGGACCGGCCCAACCGCCGGCGGGCACCGCCTCCACCCGGTCGGTGAATACCCCGGCGACACGGCGATAGCGTGCCGCCGTGCTCTCGGGTGCGGGTCCGGTCATCTCAGGAGCCCGTCGAGCTTGTCGTACCCGTCCCGTACTCCGTGGTCCATGCCGCTCGCGAGGATGGCGTCTCTGGCTTCGAAGGACTCGACCAGCGAGGACACCACCAGTCGGGTCCGACCCCCTGGAAGCTCCTCCAGCGTGAGACGCTCGAGGGCCACCCCCTCCGGCACGCCCTCGAAGGTGAAGGTCTGGATGATGAGGTCCGACGGCCGCACCAGGTGGAAGCAGCCATGGAAGCCGAACTCCTCTTCGCCCCGGGTGTGCACGTACCGGTACGAACCACCGCTCCGGCAGTCGAAGGTATCCACGCGCATCTCGAGATCGCGGGGGCCGAGCCACTTGACCAGCAGCTCGGGATCGGTGTGAGCGCGGAACACCCTGCCCGCCGGGGCGTCGAACTCCCTCGTGATGCGGATCAACGGGACCATCGGGTCGGCGTCGATCTCAGTCTCGCCGGTCATAGTCGTCATGGTTGCCTCTCCTTGTCGCTGTCGTCGGGGATCGCTCGGAGTACGTCGTCGAGGCGCTGGTATCGCTCCTCGGCCCGGCGCCGGTATCGTTCGATCCACCTGGTCATGAGGTCAAAGACTTCTGCTTCCAGATGCACGGGTCGGCGTTGGGCGTCGCGAGTCCGGCTCACCAGACCGGAATCCTCCAGGACCTTGAGGTGTTTCGAAATGGCTTGCACGGTCACGCCGTAGGGCGCGGCGAGTTCATTGACGCTGGCGTCCGCGTCGGCGAGGCGGGCCACCATGTCACGCCGGATCGGATCCGCGAGGGCGGCGAACACCCTGGAGAGTGAGTCCACCGGCATCAGCAGTGGTGCTGCTTCTTCAACCTCACGGTTGAATACTGTAGGCGCTGAGCCCATCGTTGGCAACCGATTGGTTGAATACGACCAGGTCGGCTCCAGCCCTGGCGCCGGGTGCCGGCCACTCAGTCGAGACAGAACTCGTTGCCCTCGACGTCCTGCATGACGAGGCACGACTCGTTGACGCCATCGGCCAGCAGGAGTCGCACGCGTCCGGCGCCCAGCGGGAGCAGGCGGGCGCATTCGGCTTCAAGTGCGGCCAGGCGCTCTTCACCCACGAGCCCGGTGCCGACCCGCACGTCAAGATGCACGCGATTCTTGACGACCTTGCCCTCGGGTACCCGCTGGAAGAACAGCCGCGGGCCCACGCCTGAGGGATCAATACATGCGAACGCGGCACCCTGATGCTCGGGCGGCAGCGCACGATCGAAATCGGTCCAGGTCGCAAACCCTTTCGGTGGGGGTGGTACGACGTACCCCAACACCTCGCACCAGAAACGAGCCACCCGTTCAGGATTTGCGCAGTCGAAGGTGACCTGGAATTGCTTGACTGACGCCATCGGGACCAACCATAGCGACGCCCCTGGTGCGGCTCACGTCGCTATGGGGACGTGCCGGTGACCCCTTCGTCGATGAGATCCTGAATTTCGTTATCGGCCATCCCGATGGAGCGCAGAACCGTCCAGTTGTCCTGCCCGAGCAACGGCGCCGATGATCGTAACCAGCCGCTGGCACCGGCCGGTCTGAAGGGCGGACACGGCACGGGCTGACGGCCAACGACCGGATGATCAAGCTCGACGAAGTAGCCCCGTTCCCGTAGTAGCGGGTGATGATGCATGACCCGCGGATCGCGTACCTCGCCTGCTGGCACGCCGGCGGCCAGCAACGAGGCGAGCGCCTCCGTCACGTTGCGCCCCCTGGCCCACGCGGAGAGCTCAGCATCGATGCGGTCGTGGTTGCGTCGCCTTCCTTCAGGCCGGTCGAGTTCCCGTTCTGACGCCCATTTTGCCATGCCGGCGGCACGGCACAGGGCCTTCCACTGGTCGTCGGTTTCGACGGACAGGGCGAGCCATTTTTCGCCGGGATCCGAGCAGAGGTACAGGCCCTGTGGGGCCGCATCGGGACTGCGGTTACCAGATCGCACCATCTTGATCCCGTACGCGGAATAGACGATGGGTTGTTCGGCGGCGGCATTGAGGGCCGCTTCGGCCATGGTGGCCTCGACGCAGGACCCCTCGCCACACAGGTCGCGTCGGACTATGGCAACGAGCAACCCGAATATGGCGTGGGTGCCGGCATTGGGATCGCACGGCCCGAGCGGTATCCGGGGCTCGCCGTCCGGATAACCCGTGAGCCACGCCATCCCCGATAACTGCTCCATGGTCTGGGCAAAGCCCACGTAGTCCCGCCATGGGCCGGTGGTGCCAAACGCCGGCATGCGTACGAAGATCGTTCGGGGATTGAGATCATGAATGCACTCCCACGTCAATCCGAAGTTTTCGAATACCCTCGGGGAGTAGTTCTCCACCACCACGTCAGCGGTCGCCACCAGTCGTTTAAAGGCGTCGAGGCCCCTGGGGTGATCGAGGGCCAGGGTCACGTCGAGCTTGTTGGCATTGGCTCCGTTCCAGAGCGAGGAGCGTTCGTACCAGGGTCCGTCGATCGCTCCGCCCGCGTACGTACGTCCTCCGTCCATCCGGCGAACGGATTCCACGTGGATCACCTCGGCCCCCATACACGCCAGCAGCTGGGTCGCCGACGGACCAGCCCACCAGGCGGTGGCGTCGACGACCCGCAGGCCCTCCAGGGGTCGCGCCGCGGGAGATCGCGAAGGAGTGGCTACCGGCCGTCCTGACAAGCCCGGATGCTCCCCCAAACGCGGCGCGGGACCGTGGGGGTTGGCCCGGTCCCCATTGATCATGTACGGCGGGAGGGGATGGATGAAGTCGCCGTCCGCAGCGCGAACGTAAAAGCGGCGCGCCCGGAAGTGCGGATGCTCCAGGACGCTCTGTCCGTCACCGACGGGTGCGACCGGGATCCGGAGGGCGGAAGCCTCCTCGACAATCTGGGCCGTGGTCTTCGTCATGGTGAAGGCGCGGACCATGGCCGTCGTCTCTTCGCCCCGTGCGGCGCGGTTGAACACCGCCCACTCCGGATCACCGATCAGATCAGATCGGCCGATCATGAGCAGGAGACTCTCCCACATTTGCGCGGTGTTGGTGTTGAAGCCGACCCAGCCGTCGAGCGTCGGCTCGATCGATGGGTACTCTCGTAGCCGGCGGGGGGGCCCGGCCACTTTTACGGCCGCGATCGATGCCGCCAGGTCGGTGAAGACGCTGAAGGTGATATTTGTCGACTCGATCGAGGCACAGTCGAGCCATTGACCGCAGCCGGACTTCTTCGCCTCGCGCGCGGCCGCGATCGCGCCGACGGCGGCGTACGTCCCGGCAATGTATTCGGTCAGACGTCCGCCGACCTGGAAGGGGGCGCGATCGGGATCGCCGCGGACCGCGAGGGTCCCTGATTCGGCCTGCACGATGAAGTCGTTGGCCGGACGATCGGCCCAGGAACCTCGGCGCCCGTAAGGGGTGATGGAAACGATCACCAGAGCGGGGAACCGTCGTCGAAGGCCATCGATGTCGAACCGGGCGGGCACAAAGTCCTCGATGAGAAGGTCGGCATCCGCAAGCACTTCGTCAACGGCGTCGTCGCCAGGCCGTCCGATCAACGACGACTTGCCGGCGTTGAGGAAGCGAAACAGGGCCGCATCACGATCCGCCAGGTCCTCGCCGTGGGCGGCTCGCCGCCGAAGAGGGTCGCCGTCTGGACCCTCAACCTTTATGACCTCGGCTCCGGCGTCAGCGAACAGCTTGCCGCAATACGGGCCAGCAATGTGCGAGGCGCATTCGATCACTCGGTACTCGGAGAGAATGTTCAACGGTCACTCGTTTCCAGCAACACGCGGAAAACATACTCCAAGGGCGGTAGATCGGGTCGGACGGCGATCGACGGCTATGGACAGGGACCGAATTGCTAAGGTCGGGTCAAGGAGGGAGCCGTGGCCCTGGCCGTCACACTGGATCGAGCACTCAACGCGGCGATACAGACCGGAAAGTTGCGGGGGGTGGCAGCAGCCGCGGTCACGCCCGGGGCAACCTGGGTCGGCGCCGCCGGATGGGCCTCCGACGAACGGCCGATGAGCAGGGACACGGTCGTGTGGATCGCCTCGATGACCAAGCCGGTCACCGCGGTGGGAGTCATGCAGCTCGTGGAGTCCGGGGTCCTTGATCTCGACGCCCCGGCCGGGGATCTGGTCCCCTACCTGGCCGACGTCCAGGTGCTCGACGGGCCTGGTCCACGCCGGCCCAGCGACTCTGCGCCCGCCCAAACGGCCGGTGACATTACGCCACCTCCTTACCCACACCGCTGGCTTCGGCTACGACTTCACCGACCCAACCCTGGCCGAGTTGGTGGCTGGCACTTCCGACCCGCCGGCTCCCGGCTCCAGGGCCTCATATGAAATGCCGTTGATGTTCGATCCGGGAGAGCGTTGGTTGTACGGGACGAGTGTCGACTGGGCCGGCCAGGTGCTCGAAGCGGCCACTGGTGAGCGCCTGGACTCGTACCTGCAGAGGGAAATCTTTGACCCTTTGGGCATGGTCGACACTGGATTTCGCCTGACCCCGGAGGGCCGAGCTCGTAGCGCCACCATGCATGCCCGTACTGCCGACGGGCTGGCAGCGATCCCATTTGAGCTCACAGAAGACCCGGAGATGGCATTCGCCGGGGGCGGTTTGTACAGCACGGTCGGCGATTATCTCCAGTTCCTGCGGATGCTGCTCGGTCGCGGCACCATTGACGGGCTGACCCTGCTGAGAGCAGAGACGGTCGCCACCATGGCTGCCAATCACATTGGCGAGCTGGAATCCGGGTCGTGGAGGACGGCAAATCCGGCGCTTTGCAATGATGTCGACTTCTATCCAGGGATGCGCAAGCACTGGGGCCTCAGCTTCCTTATCAACACCGAGGTAACCCCTGAGGGGCGGTCGCCGGGATCCCTGGCCTGGGCGGGAATGGCCAATACGTACTTCTGGGTCGATCTGGCTCGCCAGGTCGGTGGGGTGTTCGCCACCCAGGTCCTTCCCTTCTTCGACCAGCCGTCGCTAGAGGTGTTCCGAACCCTGGAGCGAACCACCTACTCGTCGCTCTGAGACTTGAGGCTCGCGCCGGCCTGGGCTCACGATGGTTCGCGCGCCTCGTAGACCAACTCGGCGTAGTGCTCCAGGGCCTCTGTGCAGTCCTTGAGCCGCCGGTCGGCGGCGGGCGCGCTAGGGGCGCCGAAGAGGTCGCGGGCCCGGATGGAGCGATACCAGCGGCGAAGGCGCTCCAGGCTCTCTTCTTCCTCGTCCAGCTCGGCCAGGGTGAGCTTGCCCTTTTTTACCTCGTCGACCAGCTCGGCCTCGTACTTGTCGCAGTCCGCCAGGAACTCCTGCCACTCCTGGTCGCGCTGTTCGGTGAAGAGGTGTTCCAGCTGGGCCACGCTGTGATCGTCGTCGGCCACGGCCAGAGTGACCGGCTGACCCCCGGCTGCGTCGATGGTCTGGAGCACCTGGGCGAAACCCTCATCGAAGCCCTCGCCGCTCGGCAGCGCCCACGTCCCCTGCTGCAGGGACACCGCGCCCAGCCGGCGCAGCTCGCGCCATACCGCCACCCGATGCCGGGACGGCTCCTTGGGCAGCCGGTAGGTGATGATCTGCCACGGCATCCGGGTGCACCTCTCGGTTTGTAACGTGTGCTACGACCTTAGTCGTAGCAAGGACGTATCAAGCGGCGGCTTCGGCGCTCCAGTCAGGTGCCGTCCCTGACGGCCTCTCCACCCAGACTCCCACAAGGACAGCACGCCCTATGTCGTATCTGCAGGCCTTCGTGATCGCGGTGATCCAGGGGGTGACCGAGCTGTTTCCCATCTCCAGCCTGGGCCACTCCGTGCTGGTCCCGGCCTGGATCGGCGGATCCTGGCACACCCTGGTCACCCAGTCCTCCGAGGCCAGCAGCGAAAAGTCGTTTTACCTGGCCTACATAGTGGCCCTCCATTGCGCCACCGCCCTGGCCCTGCTCTGGTTCTTCCGGGCTGACTGGGTTCGCATCATCGGGGGTTTCGCCCGCAGCCTGAGGCGTAGCATCCGGGTCCGGCGGTTCAGCATCGAGGGCCGGGATGAGCGGCTGGCCTGGATGATCGTTCTCGCCACCATCCCCGTCGGTCTGACCGGGCTGGCCCTGGAGCACAGCTTCCGTACCATCTTCGCCAAGCCCACCGCCGCCGCCGTGTTCTTGTTCATCAACGGGCTGGTCCTCCTGGCCGGCGAACGACTGCGCCGCCGAACCAAAACCCTGGTGGCCACTCCGACGGCCCGAGGTCAGGAATCGAAGGTGGGCCAGGCGGCAAGTCCCCGCCAGGGCCCACCGCCGGCCGAGATCAGCGAGGCCGAGGCCGCAGATGGCCGCATCACCGGACTGTCGTTCCTCGACGCCCTCTTCGTTGGGGTTCTCCAGATCGCCGCCCTGTTCGCGGGCATCAGCCGATCAGGCACCACGATGGTCGGCGGGCTGTGGCGGGGGCTCGACCACGAAGACGCCGCCCGCTTCGGGTTCCTGCTCGCCACCCCCGCCATACTGGCCGCCGGCTTGCTCAAGCTCCCGTCCTTGGCTGGCTCCGCCGGCGCCCACATCCACGGCCAGATCCTCATGGGGGTCGTGGTCGCCGGGGTCGCCGCCTACCTGTCCGTGCGCTTCCTCATGCGCTACTTCCAGACTCGCACCCTCACTCCGTTCGCCATCTACTGCCTGATATTCGGCGCAGCCAGCGTCTTCCATTTCGCCTAGCCGCTTGGCGGGTCGTTCGCAGGCAGGCCACTAGCTGAGAATCAGGTCTTCGCCAAAGTATGGCGAGATGAGCTTTCTCATCTCCATGATCGGGTCCTCGTCGGGCTTAGGAGTCGCCCACTCCGGATCCCGTGGATCGCGGAGCCACTCCCAGAGCACTCGAGCATCGATGGCACCATTGGTGGCCGATCGGCCGAACTCGTTCTGGTAGTAGGTGTGCACACGACGGTCCATGTACACCCGCGTGGCCTGGGCCCGGTCCAGGACGTCGTTGTACTGCCAGTAGGCATCGGAGGTGACTTCGACCTTCGTCTTGTCTTCCGTGATGAGGGAGGCGATGCATTCGAGCGCGAAGCGGGTGACCACCTCGGCCAGGTGGACGGCCAATATGCCCACGTTGTAGTTGGTGTTCGGACCGTACAGCATGAAGAAGTTCGGAAAGCCCGGCAACATGGTGCCGAGGTAGGCGCGCGCCCCATCCTTGGCCCAGAGATCTTCGACCCGGGCGCCCCCGCGTCCCCGGACTTCCATCGGCCACAGGTAGTCGTTGGCCTTGAATCCGGTGGCCAGGGCGATGACGTCAACGGAACACTCGTCCCCGTTGTTGAGCCTGATGCCGGTTTCCGTGACCTTGTCGATCGTTTCGGATACCAGACTGACATGGTCGAGTAGAAGGGCATCGTAGACACTGTAATCCCGGTCCACAAACACCGGACGAATGGAAAAAGGCGGGACGTCCGGCAGCATCTTTTCCATCAAGTCGGGGCGATCGGCAAACTTGGAACGCATAAACTCGATCCGGTCGTCTCTTACTCTTTTGTTGGTCGCGCTGACCGTGTAGGGATCGTCGAACTCCGGGTCTATCGCGAGGCTGGCCCCACTCACGCCGGGATTATTCATGTACGAATTGGTGAACCGGATGAAGTTGGTGAGGTATGGAAAATTGCGGTCCAGCCAGTTGATCTGAGGGGGATACGGGGCCAGGTAGCCCGGGACATCGAACACCCAGCTGGGGGACCGCTGGAAGAGGTAGAGGTGGCCAGCGTCGTGCGCCAGTTCGGCCGCGAGTTGATACCCGGTGCAGCCACTGCCGACGACCGCGACCCGCTTTCCGGTCACATCGACATCAGACGGCCATCGCGCCGTGTGGAAGTACCGGCCCTGAAACGTCTCCAACCCGTCGATCGGCGGGATATTGGGACGGGATAGGAATCCGACTGCGACGATTACGGCATCGGCCTGCCAGGACTGCTCACCTTCTGGTCCGTCTGCAGTGACGTGCCAGACCGCCGACTCATCGTCCCAAACGAGAGACCTGACCTCGGTCCCGAAGACGATATTCTTGCGGAGATCGAAGTCATCGGCGACCCAATTGAGATACTTCTCGTTTTCGATTTGCGGGCAGTAGGGTGAAGGGTAGGGGAAATCGGCGCCGAAGATGTGTGTATACGTCCGACTTCCCGTGTCCACCCGGGCACCGGGGTACCGGTTTTCGTACCAGGTGCCTCCGACCGCTGGATTCTTCTCCAGAACCGTGAATGGAATGCCTGCATGGCGTAGCTGCACGGCTGCGTTCAGCCCGGTGAGCCCAGCTCCGATGACGATGACCGAAAAGTCCTGAAGTTGTTGGGGTGAGGGGGGCTCGGACCACACCAGGCCGCGGGCGAACGGATCCAGCGCCAGTTGCTCGGTCCACATCCCCAGTTCGGCGGCCGGCACTTCCGTCCCCGCGGCCAGGCCCAGGCTGGCCCGCAGCCGCTCCGGCGGGCCAGGCGGAATATCACCGGCGCCGGCGTCGCGGTATCCCCGCAAGAAGGCCGCCGCTTTGGAGCGAATCATCGCCACATCGGAAGCTTCGGCGACGGTCTGGACGGACCGCCCCCGCCCACCCCGCCCGGATGTCAGGCGGACTTCGGCCAGTTCCTCGTCTCCCGTCAGCTGGTACAGAAGACCTCTCAGGACCATCGGATCCGCGTACTCCAGCGCATCGACGATGGTCTCGTCGGTGGCCTCCAGGAGTTCCGGGCGCTTCGCAGTCACTTCTCAATCCCCTGCATCGTGACCTCCGTCTAACCACCAGACTGCTGAGGAACTGGACTTCCGAGGACTGTATCTTCGGCCGCCCAATGTCGCCAGATGGCCATTCGCCGGCCTCGCCCCGAAGGGGGAGGGTCAGAGCTGCCTATTTCGGCCGGGTGGGCGGTCTCGGGAAATCAGGATTGGATTCGTGGCCGTCACCTCGGTCGCCTCACCGGACGACCGTGACACGCAGGAAGGTGGCGGGGATCGAGGTGGTCTCCTCGTCGGCACTCACGTTGTGCTTGTGAAAGAGGATGTCCAGCTCGCCGTGCAGTTCAGCCTCGCGACCATCGGCGGCCGCCGCCTCATAGGCGTTGATCGTCGGCCCGTAGAAGTTCCGGAACTGGTCCAGGAATTCCGAAGGGGGGCCCGGGTAGTTGAACGTGTAAGTGGCCCGCTGGGCGGAGATTCGATCCTCGGGGATCCCGGCCGCGGCGAAGCGCTCGATCACGTTGTCCTCGACGCCCCACGCCATCGGGCTGATGAAGCCTTCCGGGGTCGGCGGTGCGTAGGAGGAGCTGACTTGCAGCACTTGGGCCACCAGGGTCGGATCACCGGGAATCCAGTTGCCCATAACGATCCGTCCGCCAGGCCGCGTCACCCGGACCAGCTCGCTGGCCACGTCGAAGGGCCTGGGGGCGAACATGGCTCCGAAGATGCTCACCACCAGGTCGAAGCGCTCGTCCGCGAGCGGATGGAGATCGCAGGCGTCGCCCTCCTGGAAGCGGCAGTTGCGGAGACCAAGTTGCCGGGCCCGAGCGTTTCCAGCCGCCACCAGGTTGCTGGCAATATCAACGCCCAAAACTTCGGCGCCGAGCGCGGCCGCGGGCACGGCCGTGGTCCCATCGCCGCAGCCAAGATCCAGGACCTGGAGGCCCGGACTGATACCCAGCTCCTCGACGAGCGCCTGCCCGCTCTGGCGCATGCTCTGAGCGATCCGGGTGAAGTCGCCCTTTTCCCAGAGTTCCTTGTTCGGATTCATGGACCAACCTTTCGTGGGAGACCAGGGAGCGCGCCGGGCGAGCGGCCCGTCCAGGTCAGAAGCGTGATATAGTACGACCGTTCGTACTTCGATTGATAGTACGAACGGTCGTGCTAGATGTCAAGGAGTTCGTGATGAAATCGGACGCCACCCCGGTGCGCAAGCCCCGCGAGGACGGAATTCGCACGCGCCGGGCCATCCTGGCCGAGGCGGTCTCTCTCGCCACCGTGAAAGGCCTCGAAGGCCTGAGCATCGGGGATTTGGCCAAGGCCCTCGGGATCTCCAAGAGCGGGCTGTACGCCCACTTCGGCTCTAAAGAGGGGTTGCAGCTCGCCACCGTCGACGAAGCCGAACGCATCTTCAATCTCGAGGTCATCGACCCCGCGGGCCAGGTCCCGGGCCCGGGGCTCCCCCGATTGATGGCGGTTTGCGACCGCTTCTTCGAGCACCTTCGACGTCACACCTTTCCCGGCGGATGCTTCTTCGCCTCGGCCGCGCTGGAAATGGGCACGCGCCCCGGTCCGGTAAAGGACCGGGTCCGGGAGTTCCAGCAACGTTTCACCGGGCTGATCCGCCGGTACGCACAGGAGGCGCAGACGCTCGGGCAGCTTCCTGCCGACGAAGACATCACCCTGCTGGTCTTTGAACTAAACGGCGCCATCCTGGCCGCCAACGCCAACTTCGTGATGACCGACGACCCGGCCGTACTCGACATCGCCCAGCGGGCCGTCCGCCGGCGCCTCGGAGTTGGCCTCGATTCGGGCCGGTCGAGCAGTCAGGGCGAGGTGCTCAAGTCGAGTCGCAGGTAGCCTGCTAAGCGGCTCGCAGCGGTAGCTCGTAGGAAAGGGAGACGCCGTCTGTGGTCCCCCGGGCCTGGCGATCCATGCGTCGAATGAGGCCTCGAGCGGCCGTGTTCTGGAACAGCACATCGGCATGGAACGCGACGACACCCCGCTTGGCGGCCAAACGACTGAGCCGGCGGACGAGCAGCAGGCCCAGACCACGCTGCTGCCAGGCATCCTCTATCAGAACAGCGATGTCGGCCCGCGCCGGATCGATCTGATCGAGGTGGTAGCTGGCTAAGGCGATGATCTCCTCGCCGACGGGCACGACCAGTGCTTCGTGGTGGTCGTGGTCGACGTCGGACAGTCCGCGCAGGAGCGGTTCATTTGGTGTTTGGGTGAGGGTGAAGAACCGCTGGATCACTGTTTGGCGCGACAACCTGGTGAACATGCGTTCGAGCCGTGGTCTGTCCAGGTCCTCCCATGGGCGGATCTGGGCGTCGAGGCCGATCATGGCCGGTTGAGGATCAGGCAAGTGGCGGTGCCGTGGGCGTACAGCGTCCCCTGGTCGTCGACGACGCGACCTTCGGCGGTGGCGATGCGGGACCCGACGTGCACGATGGTGCCCTCGCAACGGACCGGTCCGGTCCGGGTAGTGAGCGGCCGGACGAAGCTGACCTGCAGGTCGACGGTGGTGTATCCAACCCCCTTGTCCAGGGTTGAGTGCACCGCACAGCCCATGGCGGAGTCGAGGAGGGTGGCGGCGACGCCCCCGTGGACGGTGCCGATGGGGTTATAGAGGTGCTCTTCGGGGGTCAGAGTGAACCTGGCCCATCCCGGCCCGACGGCGAAGCTATCGAAGCCCAGTGTCGACATGATCGGCGGGGCGGGCAGGTCGCCTCGGGCCACCGCGGACAGGAGCTCCAGCCCATTTGCATTCTCGGTCGCTTCGAGGGTCGCGGTGGGGTCTTCCCAGCTATGGGTGCGGGACTTCATGATTCGGCCTCCGGGCAGAGAGACGTGAGGTACTGATCAAGGTGGGCGGTTGCGGTGGCCATGGGGCCGGGATCGTCGTAGAGGTGGCACAACATGAGCGCCCCTTCGAGGGTGCAAACGACCACGGTGGCGACCGTGGCCGGGTCGGTGCCGACTTTCAGCTCGCCCCGCTGCACGCCTGTAGCGACGACGCGGGCGATGGTGTCGTCGCGAAGCCGGGCCACGGCCTGTTGCACTTGGCGGCGCAGCACCGGATGGGTGTCGTCGGTGTCGGTGGCGGCGTTCATGATCGGGCAGCCGCCGACGAACGGAGGGTCGACCACGAAGCCGCGGTAGACCTCAAGGATCGCTCGCAGACGGTCGAGCGCCGGGCGGCGACCCGCCAGCGCGGCCCGAATCCTCGTCTCGACCAGGCCGACGTTGTAGTCGAAGGCGGCGGCAGCCAGCTCGTCCTTGCTGCGAAAGTGGTTGTAGATGCCGCCCTTCTCCAATCCGGTGGCGTTCATCACGTCGCGGAAGCTCGAACCCCAGTACCCCCGTTGATTGAACACCGTCGCGGCTTGCTCGATCACCCGCTGTCGGGTCAGGTCGCCCTTACTGCTCACGCCTTCGTAAACAGACCGATCGGTCGGTTATATTCCTGTCGCTTGCAGCTGATACGCCGCACCGCCTACTACCGGGTCTACTGGACCAGGGACTCGATGGTGGCGGTGGCCTGTCTGACACCTGTTCTCCGCTGGAAGATGGCCCAGGCGATACGGGTCCAGGACGATCGGAACGAGCGCGACCTGCCGAGGCTCGCCCCCGAGGCCGTTGAGATCGCCGCGGACTTCACCAAGGCCGTGGTGGCCCGCATGCTCCAAGAGGACCACCGAGGAGTGGATCCAGGCATTCGACGCCGCCGGCGTGCCCGCCGCCCCGGTGCGGCCCATCACCGGGCTGGCCGAGGATCCGCAGGTCCTGGCCAACGAGCCGAGGGTGGAGCAGAGACGCCACTACGGGCGACCTCTGCCCTACCCACGCTCGGACAGCACGACGACGAGATCCTGGGCGAGTTCGGTCACGGCCCCGAGGAGGTCCAGCGGTTGCGAGCGAACGGCGTCATCCGCTGAGGTGAGCCTGAGGGGGCCGGGTGGCGAAGGCGGCGTGGTCTCTAGGACCGGATGAACTCGAGGAGGTCGGCATTGATGGTCTCGGCCTGGGTGGTGGGCATGCCGTGCGGAAACCCCGGGTAGGACTTGAGGGTGCTGTTTTGCAGCAGCTTGGCCGAGAGGGGGCCGGAGTCGGCGTAAGGCACGATCTGGTCGTCTTCGCCGTGCATGACCAGCACCGGGAGAGTGATTTTCTTCAGATCTTCGGTGAAGTCGGTCTGGGAGAAGGCGACGATGCCGTCGTAGTGGGCCTTGGCTCCGCCCATCATGCCCTGCCGCCACCAGTTTTCGATGATCGCTTCGGAGGAGTGGGCTCCCGGTCGGTTGAAACCGTAGAACGGCCCTGAGGGCAGGGCCCGGTAAAACTCGGAGCGATTGGCGGCCAGTTGGGCCTGGAGATCGTCGAACACACTTTTTGGCAGCCCGCCGGGATTGGCATCGGTCTGCACCATGAGGGGCGGGACGGCGCTGATGATCGCCGCCTTGGCCGCTCGCGTTTCCCCATGGCGGGCCAGGTAATGGACGACCTCACCGCCGCCGGTCGAATGACCCACGTGCACGGCGTCGTGCAGATCGAGATGGGCGGTCACGACAGCGAGGTCGTCGGCGTAATGATCCATATCGTGACCGTCGCCGGTCTGCGAAGATCGACCGTGCCCGCGTCGGTCGTGGGCGACCACGCGATACCCGTGCCCCAAGAAGAACAGCATCTGGGTATCCCAGTCATCGGCCGACAGGGGCCACCCATGGCTGAACACGATGGGCTGTCCGGTCCCCCAGTCCTTGTAGAAGATCTCGACGCCATCGGGGGTTGTGACGGTTGCCATGTTCTGTGGTCCTTCCGTAATGTAAATCCCGCACGTGCGTGGGTGAAGGATAGATTCTCTCCGGTCAGTAGGGCGCCGCTGTGGTTCGCGGCCGAGCCCGGATCTGTGCCCGTTACGACGACCGCTGGAAGGAAGGATCGGAATGGATCTCGGGCTGGCTGGAAAGCGAGCGGTGGTGACGGGCGCCAGCAAGGGTATCGGCTTGGCCGTGGCCCGTACGCTCGCAGCCGAGGGTGTCCACGTCGTGGCCGGATCGCGTCAGACCTCCACGGAGCTGGAAGAGCTCGTCTCCCGGGGGCAAGCGACAGCGATCCAGGTAGACCTGGCCTCCGAGACCGGGCCGCAGCGGCTCATCGAGGCGGCGCTGGAGGTGGGCCCTCTCGACATTCTCATTAACAATGCCGGCGGAGTGACTCCCCGGACGGGCGGATCGGAGTCAGTCACCGACGAACAATGGTCCTCCTCGATGAACCTGATCCTCATGGCCGCCGTCCGTACGGCGCGCGCTGCGGTGCCCCACATGATCGAGACTGGCCGGGGAGCCCTTGTGAACACCGCCTCAGTGAACGCATCACTGCCAGACCCGTTCGTCATCGATTACAGCGCCGCGAAGGCGGCGCTCGTCAACTTCTCCAAAGCGCTCTCAAAAGAAGTCGGGCCTCACGGTCTTCGGGTGAACACCGTGAGTCCCGGGCCCGTCGCGACGGACCTGTGGTTGGGCCAGGAAGGCGTGGCCGCAACCTTGTCCGCTTCTCTGGGGGGCAACCCGTCCGACTACACCACGAATGCCGTGGATGGCAGCGCCACCAAGAGGTTCACCACGCCCCAAGAGGTAGCCGACCTCATTGTGTTCCTGGCCAGCGACCGAAGCGCCAACATCACCGGCGTGGACTACATCATCGACGGCGGCCTCACCCAGAGCCTCTGAAGCGGCGCCACTTCCCGGCTCTCGCTGTCAAAGGACAACCTGGCCGACCATCACTATCACTATCGAACGGTCCGTGACCATCCCGGCCACGCCCGGCGAGGTGGCCGGGGTGCAGGAACCATGGGTGCGGTTTGGTTGGCGCCATCCGACGTAAGGATCGCGATGGTGATCAGAGGGGCGGGGGCTGGGGTGGACGCGGCCTGGGCGGGCCGTCCGGTCAGAACTGCCCGACGACGTCGGCGATCAGGACCTGAGCCGGACTGGCCGGTTGGGCCGCGGCGGAGGAGCTTGCCGGTTGGGCAGGGGTGGCCGGCAGGAGCGCGACGGCGCGGGCGCCGATGTTCTGCCCGCCGAGGGCGGTGACCACATTGAGGAGATCCTGGCCGGCAATCAGTTGCGGTTGCTTTCCCCATGAGGATTGGGTCTGGTGGCCGGTGGCGATGTCGGTCTGGACGAGTTGCAACACCAGGGTCTTGCTTGCATCGATCTTGGCGCCGCGGCCTCGGACCAGCAGCTTCGAAGTTGGTGACGTGGGAGCCTGTACCCCCGCGACGCTGGTGATCGCGGGTTCGCGCCCTGGAGTGTTGGTGATCTTCGGCCAGCCGGTGGCAGGCAGTTGACTGTCAGCGGTGCCTGGTGCCGACGCGCTCGGCTTGTAGTCGGCGAGCAGATCGACCACGAACACGAGGGTGTCAGTGCCGGAAATGCCCGCCTGAGAGTTACCCGATGGTCCGTACCCGTCGACCGGCGGGATGCTCAGCAGCATCCGCGAGCCGAGGTGTTTCCCGACCAGGGTCTTGTCGAAGCCGGGTATCACGGAGCCGGTACCGATCACGAATCCCGCCGGAGCACCACGGGAGAACGAGCTGTCGAAAACCTTGGGCTGGGCACCGGCCGGGCTCGGCCAGATCTCGCCGACGTAGTTGGTGATCACCGTGTCACCGGAGGCGACGGGCGCGCCGGTACCGGCGATCAGGGTCTGCTCGATGAGTTGCTTGGGCGCCTGGCTGGCCGGGAACGTCACGGTCGGCTTGGTGTTGAACGCTCCGGTTACTTTGATCCCGGGGTTGGCGTCCTTGGGGGCATCCGACGAGGTCGAGGTGCGGCCCGTAGAAGTCGGACTGCCCGTAGACGTCGGACTGCCGTTCGACGCCGGACTGGCCCCCGCGGTCGGAGCATGAGAGCCCGAGGCGCAGGCGCTCAGCGAGGCCACCGCCACCAGCAGCAGCGCTAGCAGAGTCGGTCCGCCACGCCATCGGACGCGTGCAACGTTACCCATTGATCTCCAATCCGTCGTCAGGCAGGCCCGTGCGAGCCTAACCCGCCAACCCCTGACCCTCTCCGCGGGGGTCGATCAGAGGGCCCGCCCGCCTTCCTCGGGGCTCTGGTCATGGGGGGCTGAGAGCAACGAAGGGAGGACGGACCGTTGCGGAGTCGTCGCCTTGCCGCGGAACCGCCGGCGCAACCGGGTATGATGACGCTCGCCCTGCTGTTCGAGCGCGGGGCGGCGTCCGGTGAGTCACCGGCGAGGCCCACGAGACACTTTTCGAGTCGGCCATTTCTCTGTTCGACCGACTGGAGTCCTGTGAGCATCTCTGCCCTTCCCGTGACCTCTGACGGCTTCGCCGCCCTCGGCGTGGCTCCGGAATTGTCTGCCGTCCTGGCCCGAACCGGGATCACCAATCCCTTCCCTATCCAGGCGGCGACCTTGCCTGACTGCCTGGCGGGCCGCGATATTTGCGGCAAGGCCCCCACCGGATCGGGCAAGACCCTGGCCTTCGGCCTGGGCGTCCTGTCCCGCCTGGCTGACGCCCCGAGAGGGGAACGCCGGGGCCGACGCAGGGACGGCGGCCGTCCCCGAGCCCTCATCCTGGAGCCCACCCGGGAGCTGGCCTCCCAGGTCGAAGTAGTGCTCCGACCCCTCTCTGGCGCCATCGGCGCGGCGGTGACGTCGGTCTACGGCGGAGTCGGCTACGGAAAGCAGCTGGCCGCCTTGCGGCGCGGTGTGGATGTTCTCGTCGCCTGCCCGGGAAGGTTGGAGGATCTGCTGGCAAGGGGCGACGCCGATCTCTCCTTCGTCGAGATGGTCGTCATCGACGAGGCCGACCGCATGGCCGACATGGGATTCCTGCCGGCCGTGCGGCGGCTGGTCGACCAGACCAGCGCCAGCCGCCAGACGCTGCTCTTCTCGGCCACCCTGGACGGTCCCGTCGACAAACTGGTCCGGGATTACCAGCATTCGCCGGTGCGCCATGAGGTGGCCCTCGGCGACACCGATGGGGGCGAGATCCACCATCGCTTCTGGTCGGTGGATGCCGACGCCCGGGTAACGGTGACAGCCGAAGCCATCTCAGCAAGGGGACCGGCGCTGGTCTTCAGCCGCACCAAGCGCGGCGCCGACCGGTTGTCGCAACGACTGGACCGCCTGGGCCTCTCAACCGCCTCGATCCACAGCGATCGCAGTCAGAGTCAACGGGAGCGAGCCCTGGCCGCCTTTCGGGCCGGGCGCGTGGACGTCCTGGTGGCTACCGATGTCGCAGCACGCGGGATCCACGTGGACGCCGTGCCCCTCGTGATCCACTATGACCCGCCCGCTGACGCCACCGACTACGTGCATCGCTCCGGACGCACCGGCCGAGCCGGGGCTGACGGCATCGTCATCAGCCTGCTCGGGCAGGGACAGGTCCTGGCCGCCCGCAGACTGCAACGACAGCTGGGTCTGACGGTCGGCATCTCGGCGCCCGACGTTTCGGCCTTACCAGCCGTGACGGACGGCGACCGCGTGCCCCGCAAGCCCAACCCGTCTTCGTCGACCAGGACCACGGACCGGCGTCCCCAGTCCGGTGGCCCATCGGGCCGCCGCTCAGCCCCATCCCGGAAGCGACGTCCCGGCCACCGGTAGCCGATCCCTGCGTTTAGCCGGTGAGCAACTCGGCGGCGTTGCGTCTGACCGTGGGGTGGCGAAGCTTGGACATGGCCCGAGCTTCGATCTGGCGGATCCGTTCCCGGGTCAGATGGAAGACTTCGCCCACCTCGTCGAGCGTGCGCGGCTCGCCCCGGTCCAGACCGAACCGCAGCCGGAGGATCTCTCGCTCCCGATCGTCCAGCCCTACGAGCAGCCGGCTGACTTCGTCGCGCAGCAGCGCCAGGGCAGCAGCATCGAAGGGTGAGACCGCGGACTGATCCGCCACGAGGTCGCCGAGCTCGGCGTCGCTGTCGTCGCGCAACGCTTCTGACAGCGACAACGGTTCGCGGGCGTGCCGGAGGATGTCGCCCACCCGTTCCTCGCTGACCGCGAGGCTGGCTGCCAGCTCCGCGACCGTCGGGCGCCGGCCCAGCTGACCTTCGAGGCGGCCACGGGCGCTGGTCACCTGCTTGAGCAGGTCGCCGGCGTGCACGGGGAGGCGGACGGTGCGGCCGGTGTTGGCGATACCACGAGCGATGGCCTGGCGGATCCACCAGGTGGCATAGGTGGAGAACTTGAACCCCTTGTGCGAGTCGAACTTCTCCACCGCGTGCATGAGGCCCAGGTTGCCGTCCTGTACCAGGTCGAGCAGGGGCAATTCGGCGGCCTGATATTTCTTGGCGATGGACACTACGAGCCGCAGGTTGGCTTTGACGAACGTTTCTGTGGCGTCCTCGCCGCCCCGGACGAGGCGCCGCAGTTCGCGCTGCCGGGACGGGCTGAGGTCCCGGGTGCCGGCCAACTCGCGGCGGGCTTCTCGACCGAGATCGATCTCTCCGGCCAAGCGGGCCTCGTCGTCCTTGGTGAGCAGCGCGTGCTTACCGATGTCATTTAGATAGAGCCGGACCAAATCCTCGTCGGCCAGGACCGCTCGCTTGTTCGGCACACGTCCTCGTCTCTTGCTGTCCAGGTACAGCCTTGAACGTGTGCCGGCTCGGGTCGACCGTGTTCGGCACAGGTGACCGACGTCACCCTAGCCGATGCAGCTCGAACCATCGGCCAGCATCCTGGCCAGACGCCGGGGCATGCGCCAACCAGGTGAGCATGATCTGCTCCGACGCGCCGGCAAGCAGGCCAGGGTTGACGGTCGACAAGGCCTCAAGGTGCCGACCGCCACCCTGGATCAAATCGCTTGAACGTCGGCGGCCTGCAGGCCCTTCGGGCCCCGGGTGACCTTGTAGGTGACCTTTTGGCCCTCGTCGAGGTTGCGGCGGCCTCTGACCGCGCTGATGATGGCGCTGAAGTGCACGAACACGTCATCCTCGCCGTCATCCTGGCTGATGAAGCCGAAGCCTTTCTCACCGTTGAACCACTTCACGGTGCCGGTTGCCATGACGATCCCCTCCTTTCTTGGCCAGAGTCTGACCCGGGGATCACACGGGTCATGGCCTGGCTCGCACGAGCCGGAGGGGAAAACATTCGATGCTGACTCCCTCACGGGGCAGATTAGCGCAGGTTCGCCGCCCCCTGTCTGTCGGGGCGAGGCCACGGTCCGCTAGAGTCGCCGGACTGACATCTGCGGGGCGGTACCCGGCCCAGAACCCCCGAGAGCGGGGCGAACGCAAAGGAGCGACATGGCCCGCAACAGCAAGACCCAAACCAAGAAGAAGCCATCCTCCAGACCGGCTCCTGCCGATGGCAAGGGCCGGGCTCGCCGAGGCCGGCGTAAGGTCTGCCAGTTTTGCGAGGCCCGGGCGGAGTGGGTGGACTACAAAGATGTCAATATTTTGCGACGGTACATGAATGACCGAGGCCGGATCCGGGCCCGCGGCGCGACCGGCACCTGCAGGCAGCATCAGCGTGACGTCGCAGTCGCCATCAAGACGGCCCGGGAACTGGCCCTCCTGCCTTACAGCCTGCGGACCTCCGCGACCGGCCCGGGCGAACGCCGAGGCGGGGGCCGGCACGCCCAGTCGTCGCCACCCGACAGTCCTGAGCAGGCCGAGGAAGCGACGGTTTCCTCCGACCTCGATTCCTCCTCGGACGAAACGGACGAGACGAATACCCCTTCGTCAGTCGATCGCTAGTCGCCGTTTTCCATCCAGGCCCGAAGACGCTCAACTACCGCGAGTCGGCGATCTCGGTCCTCGACCGAGAAGGAGTTGTCGGCGTTGACCTGCGCCGCCAGCAAATCCAGACGGGAACCCTCCTCGCGGTAGACCTGATCCCGTTCCCTGGTCGGCAACTGGCGAACCGCCCGCTGAAAGGCCTGCTGGGCGTCAACGGCCGTCGCCAACCCGAGCTCGCGGCTGATCCGGGCAAAGGCCTGCCCGGTACCACGCAACCGCAAGACCTCGCGATCGGTCGCCGCTGACGGGTCCGACATGGCGTCACCTCCTGAGCCCGAGTGGACCCGTGTACGGCGGGAGGGGCGAACGCCCCGACGCAACGGGAAGCCTACCCTTGAAGGCCGCCCTCGATGGTCTCGTCGAAACCGCCCCGGGTTCGGCGAAATCAGTAGCGATCGCGCCGACGACCGCCACCACCGCCGGACCTCTCCTGAGCTTCGTTCACCCGAAGGGGCCGCCCGTCCAAGATGGTGCCATCCAGCTGCCTGGCTGCGTTCTCCGCCATCCCGGAGTCGCCCATGGTGACGAAGGCGAACCCTCGAGGTCGGCCGCTCTCGCGGTCGGTCGGCATCGCGACCTCGCGGACCTCTCCGACAGTCGCAAAGAGCGCCTCTACCGCCTCGGGGGTGGTGCTGAACGAGAGGTTGCCGACGTAGAGCTTGTTGGTGACCATCAGGTCCTCCCGTTAGCGGGGGTTAAGGGTGGACCTACCGTACCAGCCCCATTGCGAGCGCTCTCGACCGGTCATCGCCGCGCCGCTACGGTCCGGGCGACCGCCACGACTGGCGGCACCTGGTCGTAGACCCGCTCCGTGAGCGCACCAGGGACAACAGGGGACTTGTATGTCTTGACAGACATATATCTGTCAGGTAATATTTGCGACGTGTCAACTCAGACCACGATCGAGGTCATCGCCGAGCCCAGCCGGCGCCTGATCCTCGATGAGCTGCGCCACGGGGAGCGACCGGTTGGGGCCTTGGTCGAGCGGCTGGCGATCAGTCAGCCCGCGGTATCGAAGCATCTGCGTGTGCTTCGCGACGCCGGGCTGGTCCAGGTCCGCCCCGCCGGCCAGCGTCGCCTGTACAGCGTCCGGGTTGAGCCGCTGATGGAGCTCGACCAATGGCTCGAGCCCTACCGCGAGATGTGGCGGCTGAGCCTCGACAAGCTTCAGGATCACCTATCGGAATCATCACCACCATCCAGGAGGAAGCGATCATGAGTGAAGCCACCTTGCTCCGAGCTGGAGCCCGCCCAGTGCTTCGATTCGAGCGACACCTGCAAAAGCCGGTGGACGCGGTTTGGCAGGCCGTGACGGACCCGCCCGAGATGCGTTCGTGGTTTCCCACCCGGATCGAGATCGACGAGTGGAAGACCGGAGCGGCGTTCACCCACCATTTCGACGAGCACGACATTGAACCACTTCCGGGCACCGTGCTCGACTGGAACCCGCCCCACCGGGTGAGCTTTACCTGGGGGACCGATACGATCAGCTTCGAACTGACGCCGGCGCCAGACGGTGGCACCATCTTCGTCCTCACCGAGGAGCTGAGCGCCAACGTCGCAGCACGCAACGCCGCCGGCTGGGAGAGCTGCCTGGACCGCCTGGAGCATGGCGCCGAGAGCGGGCCCTGGCAGCCGCGCTTCGAGCACTACGTGGCCAGCTTCGAGCCGATCCTTGGTCACCAGGACGGTCCACCCGAGGGATACCGCCCACCCGAAGACTGACGTCGGCGACTGGCGACGACTGCAGCAGGAGCTCGCCGAGCAGGGTCAGACCCTGGGAGCGCGAGAGGCCTTGCGGAAGAAGGAACTCGACGCCTTGAAAGAGGAGGGCACTTTGCACTCTGGCGTGGCCCGGCAGGGGCTGTTGAAATTTGCCGGTGTGGAAGGGACCGGGTATCGAGGCGAGAAGATCGATGGCAAGAGGTGGGCCTCGCGTTTCCGGCGGGAGGGCAACAGCTTTTGACCCATCGACCCCACATTCACCTGGAAGACCATCACGAGCGTCTCGAAAAGTGAAGCAAAAGCCCGGGGCTTCATCGTGGGTGCCGGGCAATACGAAGTGCTGTGGCACTTCGAGCTCACCAACGGCCGGGACATCGAACGCCTGTCCGTCAATCGCAAAGAACGGGAGGTCGCGCTGCTTCCGGGCGCCGAGTTCGCCTACGACTCCCTAGAGGTAGTCAAAGAAGGCGGGCAGGTCCGAAGGCTGGGGCTTCGTACCCTGGCAAATCCTGGTCAAGGCCAGGCAGATCAAGTAGTCGGCGCAATCGGATACCCCCGCGGCGCTACCGTTCGCCGGTATGGATACCACCTGCAACGATGCCACCGCGCTCGCCGCTGCCATCCGGGACGGGGAGATGTCAGCTCGAGAGCTGCTCGAGCGGTATCTCGGCCGGGTCGAGGCGCTCAACCCGTCGATTAACGCCGTCGTCACCCTGGACGCGGACCGGGCCTTCGTCGCAGCGGCCGCAGCAGACGAGGCGGCGGCGCGCCGGGAGTGGGCCGGGCCGCTCCACGGGCTGCCGGTAACCATCAAAGACGCCATCGAGACCGGCGGTCTGCGCTCCACCGGCGGAGCGCGGGAGCTCAAGGACCACGTGCCGGCGACTGATGCCCCGTCGGTGGCGCGGCTCAAAGCGGCGGGGGCGATCGTGTTTGGCAAGACCAACGCGCCGCGTTGGTCCGGCGACGTCCAGACCTACAACGACCTGTTCGGCACGACCAATAACCCGTGGGACGTGACCCGGACGCCGGGTGGCTCTTCCGGCGGCGCCGCGGCCGCCGTGGCCGCGGGGCTGACGAGCTTCGAGCTCGGTACCGATATCGGCGGGTCGGTGCGGATCCCGTCCAACTGGTGCGGAGTGTGCGGGCACAAGCCGAGCTTCGGCGTGATCTCTCAGCGCGGCTACCTCGACCATGTCGGCGGGGGTGTCACCGATGCCGATATCAACGTGTTCGGCCCGATCGCCCGCAGCGTCCGCGATCTCCAGCTCCTCCTCGACGTGCTCGCCGGGCCGGACGCGGAGCTGGCCACCGCGTGGAGTGTCGAGCTGCCCCCGCCCCGCCACCGGGAGCTGGCGTCCTACCGGGTCGGCACGTGGCTCGACGACCCGTTTTGCTCGGTCGACACCGAGGTCGGCGGACTGCTGGACGCGGCGGCCCAAACGCTCGAGACCGCGGGGGCGAAGGTGGACGACAGCCGGCCGCCGTTCTCGCTGGCCGAAGCGGTGGCACTGTTTTTCGACCTCGTCGGTGCGGCGGTGTCGCCGAGCGCCGACCTCGAGGTGGCGGAAAGCGTGGGCGGCAGCCACCGGCGCTGGCTCGACCGCGGCGACGACCGGGCCAGGATGCGAGCCCAGTGGGCCGCGTGGTTCCACGACCACGACGTACTTCTTTGCCCGGTCATGCCGATGGCCGCCATCGCCCACGACCACACCGGGGCCCTCAACGAACGGACCGTCGTCATCAACGGCGCCCCCCGTACTCATCTCGAGGCGCTGGCCTGGCCGGGTCTGGTCGGCGTCAGCTACCTGCCGTCGACGGTCGTGCCGGTCGGGCGCACGCCCGCCGGCCTGCCGGTCGGCATCCAGGTCGTGGGCCCGTATCTCGAAGATCGCAGCACCCTGGCGGTGGCCGCCCACCTCGAAGCCCTGCTCGGCGGCTATCAGCCGCCACCGTTGGCCGGGTAATCCGGCGATCCACCCCGCCGACTCAACCGGGCAGGAGACGATCACCGGAGGCAACTTGCAAAGCCGCTACCTGGAATGTTTGGCCGGAAATCTGGTCGAAAACGCCATCCGGCATAACGTGACGGGCGGGTCCGTTGCGGTTTCCGTCTCCTCAGGTGATAACTCGCCGGACGCCGAGCTCAAAGTGGAGAACACTGGTCCGGTGCTCGATCCCGGTTCCGTCGGTGGGCTGGTTGAGCCGTTCCGGCGGGCCGGCCCAGACCGGGCCACCAACGACGGCGGGGTCGGTCTGGGGCTTTCAATCGTAAACGCCGTCGTTCGCGCCCATCACGGCCGCATGACGCTGACCGCCCGCCAGGAAGGAGGTCTACTCGTGCGGGTACAGCTGCCGGTCGCGGCGCCGCCACATCCCTGCCGATCGGAATAGTGGTGGCGGAGTGAACGGTGGACTGATGCGGGGCAGGAAGGACTATGACCGAATGGCCGCCGCCGACGAGCAGTTCGTGGGGGAGGCCATGACCGCTCCGGTGTTCCGGCTCTGGTCGGTCGCGGTGGTCGCGGTGGTCGCGGTGGTCGCGTTGGTCGCGTTGGTCGGTCCGGGCGGGTTGACAGCCGCCAGCCGTAAGTTGTAACTTACGGTAAGTGATAGCTGACGCTCTCATCGCTCTTGCGGATCCCACCCGACGGCGGCTGTTCGAGTTGGTGGCCGAGCGCCCGGGCCCGGTCGGCCAGCTGGCCGACCAGCTACCGGTGAGCCGGCCTGCGGTGTCCCAGCATCTCAAGGTCCTCCGCCAGGCCGGCCTGGTCCAGGAAGAACGAATCGGTGCCCGCCACTACTACCGCCTGGACACCGCCGGGCTTGAGATAGTGCGGGCCTACTTCGATTCCTTCTGGGCGCGATCCCTGGCCGCTTTCAAAGCGGGAGTCGAGCAGGGCAGCCCGGGAGAGTTATCCGATCCGCCCACAACCGAGGAGGCATCTTGACCGCCACAACCGATACCACCACCGTCCGTCGCTCCATTGTCGTTGATGTACCCGTGCAACGAGCGTTCTCGTTCTTCACCCAGGACATCGGGTCGTGGTGGGATCCCAACCACCACCTGCTGGCCGAGCCGCTGGCCGAGATGGTCTTCGAGCCCCGGGCCGGCGGTTCGATCATCGACCGGGGTGTCAACGGTACCGAGAGCCGCTGGGCCACCGTCCTGGCCTACGATCCTCCCACCCACGTGGCTTTCACCTGGAGCATCAACCTGCAATGGCAGATCGAGCCGGACCTCGCCAAAGCCAGCGAGGTTCACGTTACGTTCACCTCGCAGGGCGAAGCTCGCACCCTGGTCGAGCTGGAACACCGGCACCTCGATCGCCACGGGCCGGGATGGGAAGCCATGCGTAACGCGGTGGACTCACCCAATGGATGGAACCTCGAGCCCTTCGCCGACGCGGTAGCGGCCGCCGTCTGAATCGCCGCTTCGCCGCTTGCCGCTTGCCGCTCGCCGGCCGACCTCGCGAACGGTCGCGAACCTCCCGCCTCCATATGTTCGGAGAGGTGCCCGGGTGATGGCTTGACGTACCATGACGTCATGGTCCGGGTTTCGCCCCTGGCTCAACCAGTTGCGGGTGCAGCTTCGGCGATCACCACGGGTGAGAAAAGGAGGCTTCAGAGGTGACTCTCTCTGATCAACTCAGCGATCTAGCAGCGAAGACGAAGCAGGTCGAGGACAGGGTGGCCGCCGCCAGGCAGAAGACCAAGGCGGACCTCGAGGGTGATGTCGACAACGCCCGGGCATCGGCGCAGGCTCAGGCGGACGCCTTGCACGCCAAGGCCGAGGCCAATAAGGGGAAGATCTCTGCCTGGTGGGACAAGGTGGCGCGGTCGTGGCACGAGCATGTGGGGGCCGTGCGGCAGGGCGTCCACGAGCGAAAGGCTGCCCACGACGCCAAGGCGGCCGAGCGGGCCGCGGAACAGGCCGACGAGGACGCTTCTTACGCGATCGATTATGCCTATGCGGCCGTTGAGGAAGCCCAATATGCGGTTCTCGACGCCGAGTTGGCCCATCGGCGGGCTGAGGAGATGGCTCAGGCCTGAACCGGGTTCTGGTGCCGGCTGGTCCTCGCTCGCACCTGAATGGAACGAGGCGGCAGTACTGGCAGTATCGGAACGGCTCTCCCTGAGTTCGTATGCAGACGGCCCGCTATCCTTCCCCCAAAGCAACATCGAAATAGTAAGAGAAGGTCCCTACGCAGTCGGGAGGTTGCTCGTGCCTATCGTGGACAGCGTTGTACTGGTCGGCTTTTACGAAAATGGAAAAGCCTACGAGGGATTCAGCGAAATGAAGTCCATGTCGGACCAGAAGGAGCTCACTCTCCGGAGCGCGGCCGTGGTCGAACGGGACCAGAGTGGCAAGCTCCAGGTCAAGGACAGCTATGACGACGAGACTGGCGTTGCGACGGCCGGCGGCGGCCTGGTCGGTATGCTCGTCGGCGTCCTGGCCGGTCCGTATGGAATGTTGTTGGGCCTCACCGGGGGCGCCCTGGCCGGAGGCTCATTCGAATTGCGCCGCGGGGACGAGCAGGATGAGGTCCTGACGCAACTCAACACCGCCATCAATCCCGGGCACACGGTCCTGGTGGCGCAGGTCAACGAACCGAAGATCGAGGTGTTGGACAAAGCGATGGGCGACCTCGGAGGTGTCGTGATCAGGAAATCTGAGGCCGATGTGCTCACCGAACTCGAAGCGGCAGAGGACGCCGCCAAGGCTGCCCAGGCGGCCGCGCAAAAGGCCGTCCGGGAGAAGAAGATGGCCGAGATAAAAGAGAAGCGCGAGGATCGCATCGCCGCCTTGAAGGCCAAGTTCTCCCACCATCATTAGGCGACTGCCCAACCGCCCCAGGGCCTCGTCATCGCCCTCGTAGGGTTCTGCGGCCGACATGGCAGACAATCGAGAAGGGGCCCGCGGCGGCTACGCGCTATGCGGATCGTGAGCCGGTTGAGCGTGTTCTCGAGCAGCCAGAAGAACCGAGCGTGCCGGGTTCTGCAGACATCTCACAAGCGGGCGGTTGTTGCCGCTTGGGCCGAGCCCAGATGAGATACGGCTCACTCGGTTGCAAGCCGCCAGCACGGGTAACCCGAGGCCAGGGACGGCGTCATCGGCGGGACTCGGTCTCGATGGTCCCGGTCAGTCGCATAAACCCGCCTTTGGCCGGGGTTATCGCCGTGTAGGCGTGGGAGGAAGTGAAGTCCAGTACGTGGACGACGGTGCTTCCGATGTGCTCCTGCCAGGACAGGATCGCCACATCATCGCGGACCGCGACGACCTCATATTCGACAGTATCGGAGAAACCGAGATTGTCACCAGCAATAACCTCCACGGTTAGCTCGCGATCAGACTTGATGGTGATCCGCGGGGTGAAGGTCGGGAAGCGAATCTTGAGCACCTGGCCGACCGGAAGCAGGGACATGCGGTACTCAGTCGCCGGAGTTGGGGGTTGGGCTGGCCGCCTGGGCTTTGGCCCACTCGACGGCCGCAGTCATGGTTTCGAAGGTGGGAGGCGTTCCGGCGACGTCGAGTAACCCGGCCCGGCGAGCCATATTCACCGCCGGGTCATGCACGTGGGCGAAGCCGACCTCGATGTGCCGATGGCGCAGATCACGGACCAACTTTCCGAGCTTCTCGCTGCCCGTGATGTCGAGGTCATCGTTGGCGTCGAGATCGATGACGACACTGCGGATGCGGCTATCTCCTTCAGCGGCCAGCGCCTCGATGGTGTCCTGGACCGATTGAGCATTGACGTAGAAGACGGGTCCGTCGGGGCGTACCAGCAGCACCCCGCGAATGGTCTGGGCCTGCGGATGCCGACGGACGTCGATGTAGGCCCCCGGCACGGCCGGGTCGGCTCCCAGCACCGACAGGGTCAGGCGGCTGGCCCGGTAGATGACGAGCAGGATGCAAAAGACCACACCGATGATGAGGCCGGGTAGCACGTCCAACACGATGACGCCCGCCAAGGTGATGATGCCTAACCAGAACTCACTCGGTACCAGCCGATAAAACCGTTGCATCTCGGCCACCTTCATCAGGTGAAAGACGGCGTGGATGATCAGGGCCGCCAGGACTGCGTCCGGCAGGCTTTTGAACAGCGGAGTCAAGGCGATGACGGTGATGAGGCTGAGTAGGGCGGCAACGATCGCGGACAGTTCGGACTTGGCGCCGGCTCCGTCATTGACCGCGGTCTGGGACAGACTCCCCCCACAGGCCAGGCCGCCCACGAACCCGGAGCCGATATTGGCCAACCCCAGGGCGATCATCTCTTGACTGGACTCGAGTCGATATCCGTGCTTGTCGGCGAACGTCTCGCCCGCCCCCAGGGCCTCACTGAAAATCACCAGCATCATGCCGAGGGCGCTGGGCAGCAGCACCCATAGTTCCGACACGGTGAGATGTTCGGTGACGATGGAAGGCAATCCGGATGGGATCTTCCCGACAGTGGCGACACCGTGGTCCGACAGGTGGGCCGCCGAACTGATAGCAATCCCGAGCACCAGGACGATCAGGCCACCCGGCAGACGCGGCAGGTAGCGTTCCAGGCCGAAGAGCACGGCCAGGGCCCCGGCTCCTGTCGCCAGGGTGACGACACTGGTGTGGCCCAGGTTGGCGATGAGATGGGCGAACTGACGGATGGTGTTGCCCCCGCCCTTCTCCAGGCCGAAAAGTTTGGGCAGCTGGCTGACAGTCACGAAGATGGCGAGGCCGAACACGAACCCCGCCATCACGGGACGGGACAGAAAGGCGGTGATGAAACCAAGCTTCAACAATCCGGCGACAACGAAGATGGCCCCGGTGATGATGATCAGGCCCGACGCGGCCACCGCGTAGTCGTGAGGATCCTGGTGCCCCAGGGCGGTCACTCCGGAGAAGACCAAGATCGCCGAGGCCGAGGTGCCGGCCACGACCAGCTGGCGGCTGGTCCCGAAGATGGCATACAAACCCAGAGAGGCCAGCAGGGTGTACAGGCCCGCCTGCGGAGGGAGCCCGGCCAAGCTGGCGTAGGCGATCATCTCCGGGATGAGCAGTCCCCAGATGGTGGCCCCGGCGATGGCGTCTGCCGGGAATCCCGACCACTGATAGCTGGGGAGCCAACCGACGATCGGGACGAAGTGCTCCACCAGTCGACCCGCCCGCGATGATCTCGACGGTTTCGGGGCAGCCGTTGGTCTCATGGCCCGGAGGGTAGACCCGATACTCTCAACGGCTGTACTTCGGACGCGCACTGCGACGGCGCTCGACCCTTAAGTCCCCCGCCCGCGAGGCGGGTCTCCTGCCCGCGAGGCGGGTCTCCTGCCCGCGGGTGGATTCACTGTCGCGAATTGGGCCCAGTCAAAGCGTGGCGCGCGCCAGTAAAGGCCCGGCGACCCCGTTTTGGGACCAATTCGCGACAGAAAAGCCCGGCAGATGGCTGTTTCGACCGGGCCGCCCACGCCGGGTTCTGCCTCGCGCCCGGATCCCGGAGCCGGGTTGCTTGGCGCGGGGGGAGTCGGGGCCGGCGGGGGGTCGGCGCCGGCGGGGAGTACGGGGGCAGCGGGGAGTCCGGGGCAGCGGGGAGTCCGAGGCCGGCGGGGCGTCGGGGCGGCAGGGCCGGCGGGGCGGCGGTCTGGTGGCGGACGCCAGGGTTCCCGACGGGAGCCGGCTGTCAGCCCTCGAGGTATCTGAGTACTGCCAGCACCCGCCGGTGGTCGGTCGAAGTGGCCGGCAGGTTGAGCTTGGAGAAGATGTTGGCGACGTGCTTCTCTACCGCTCCTTCCGAGATGACAAGCGCGGCGGCGATGGCCGAGTTGGTTCGACCCTCCGCCATGAGGGCCAGGACCTCCCGTTCGCGGCCGCTCAGGCCGGCAAGGGTGTCGGTGCGGCGCGACGCTCCCATCAGCTGGGTCACCACCTCGGGGTCGAGAGCCGTGCCTCCTGAGGCCACCCGCACCAAGGCTTCGACGAAGTCGCTGACGTCTGCGACTCTGTCCTTGAGCAGGTAGCCGATCCGGGCCGCTCCGCCGGCGAGCAGCTCGGCCGCGTAGCGGGTCTCGACATATTGCGAGAACACCAGGATGCCTACCCCTGGGTATTTCCGGCGCAGCGTCAGGGCGGCTCGCAGCCCCTCGTCGGTAAAGGTCGGCGGCATGCGGATATCGACCACGGCCACATCGGGGGGACTCTCGGCCACCGCTTGTTCCAGGCTCACGGCATCGCCGACGGCGCGGGTCACGACGAAGCCCCTGTCGGTCAGAAGCTGGACCAAACCGTCGCGGAGGATGGCAGAATCCTCGGCGATCAGGACGGTTATGGCGTCGGCGCCGGGCATGATCAGGACCGAGAGGGCAGGTCGACCGTCACGGCCGTTGGGCCGCCCGGAGGACTCGCGATGCTGAGGTGTCCGTCGACCGCGCCGACGCGGTCGGCGAGGCCGGCCAGGCCGCTTGAGGATGGGCCGTTGCCGCTGGCCGTGGCGCCACCCCGTCCGTTGTCACGCACGACGATCCGGAGCCACGGCCCGTGCTGGGCGCAGCTCAGGCTGGCCCGGGTGGCCTGAGCGTGCTGGGCCACGTTGGCGAGCAGTTCGGCGGCGCAGAAGTAGGTGATGGCTTCGATGGTGGGACCTGGACGGGTGTGGATCGCCATGGTCACTTCGGTGGGGACCGGACTCCGTGCGGCCAGGGTGGCGAGGGCGTTTTCCAGACCGGTGTCGAGGGCGGGAGGGTGGATACCGCGGGCCAGGTCTCGCAGGTCAGTGATGGCCTCCTTGGCCCCGCGGTGGGCTTCGTCGACCAAACGCCGGACGGCCGCGAGATCCGCGGCCTGGTCCTCCGCCGGGAGGTGGTCGAGTTTATCTTTGGCCTGGCCCAGCCGCATGGCCAGAGCCACCAGTTGGGCCTGGGTCCCGTCATGCAGGTTGCGCTCGATGCGTCGGAGCGTCTCGGTGGCCGCGTCGAGGGTCTTCGATCTCGACTCCTCGAGGCTTCGGAGGCGGGACGAGGAGGCGTCGGGTCCGAGCAGGAGGTGCATCAGGCGCCGATCCAGGTAGATGACGACCCGCATGGTCCACGGGGCAATGAAGAGCAGGACCACTCCGCTTATGAAGACTCCGAAGTGCGTCGCCAACCCCGGCGCGGGCCCGTCGTGGCTGTGGCCAAGGACCCGGCCGAAGAGGCCGAACCTCGCCGGGCCGTTGCCACCGGTCAAAGGTGACGCCACACTGAGGATTGCCTCGAACCAGACGCTCAGCGCAAACCAAACGCCGAAAATAGTGAGCGGTACCTTGGCCACGAAGTAGGCCACCGACCGCCAGGCGGCCAGGTCGCCGAGCGACGCCCGCAGCCACCCGACGAGTCCCGGGCGAGGGCTGAAGGGCTGGGGTTCGGAGATCTCCTCGCCGAGCACCCGCCGGGCCAGCGTCCGCTGCCAACGGCCGAGTCCCCGGGCGACCCGCAGGCCAGCGGCGAGAATGACGATGCCGACGAACACGACGGTGAGCGCCACTCCGGCCAGCCCGAATACGGCAAGGGCGAACGCAGCTGAAAGCGCCAGGGCGGAGCTGGATAGGAAGAACCCCAGCTCCGCCCAGCTGCGCTTGCGGAACGGCTCCGTCGCGATCTGCTCGGCCAGGTGCTTGGCCTGTTCGGCTCGCTGCTGCGGGATCCGAATCTGCACCCAGCCCTCCTCGGTGCCGGTGTGGTTCAAGCGTCTCGTCTCACGAAGAGGACGGCGCCGGCGGCCAGCGCGATCGCCGCGTAGATGGCCATCAGCAACAACCCTACGCCCGCCGACAGCGAGCGGACGGTCCCTCCCGGCCCCTGATTGACGGTGGCCATGATCGAGTTGGTGAGAATGTAGGTGGGCACATAGCGCATGTCCGGCTGGGAGATGCCGCGCATCACCAACGGCAGCACGAACACCACACCGACGTACGCGGCGATCGCCGCCGCAGTGCTCCGGCAGATGAGCCCGAAGCCGAACGACATAAGGGCCAACAGTGCGATGAACAAGCCCGTCATGACCACCGCCCGCAACGCCCCGGGCGAGCCCAGGCCCGCGGAGGGAGCCCCCCCTCCGGACAGGATGGCCTGGCCCAGGAAAAACGATACGAAGCTCAGCAGCTCGCAGAAGACCACCATGGCCACCGCGGCCACACCTACCTTGGCGCCGAGCAGAAGGGGCCGTCTGGGCGTGGCCGCCAGGGTGGCGCGGATGGTGCCGCTCGAGTACTCGGCAGTGATGAGCAGCGCACCGAAGACGCCGCCAGTGAGGCCGGCGACGATCAGGCCGGTCAGCGCATTCTGAGTCGGGTCGAAGCCGTTGTAGAAGAGCGGACCGTGGTGCAAGGCGGCGTTGGTGACCAGCCCTGTCACCAGCAGGCCAGCGACGACCGTCAGGCCCAGAGTGATGGCGGTCGACGGCAGGGAGGCGATCTTGGCGATCTCGGACTTGACCACGTGGTTAAGACGGTAGTGCCCCGGCGGGGCGGTCTGGATGGCGTGGGACATGATGCTTACTCCTTTCGGCCGGCCGCAGCCGCCCCGGACAACGTCGACGGGCGGTACTCCACCTCGTCCTGGGTCAGCTCCATAAAGGCGTCCTCCAAGGACGCCGCGATAGGTGCCAGTTCGTGCACCCGGAGACCGTCGCGGGAGGCCAGGTCACCGATCTGCGGGGCGGTCAACCCCTCGACGCTCAGTGATCCGCCATCTCCGTCGCCGACTCGGGCCCCGGCCACAGTGAGCGCCGACGTGAAGGCGGCCAGGTCAGGGGTGACCAGCTTGACGACGCCCCGGCCGCTTCTGGTCACGAAGTCCGCCACGCTGGTCTCGACGATCAAGCGGCCGCGGCCAATCACCACCAGGCGGTCTGCGGTCAGCGCCATTTCGCTGATCAGGTGGCTGGACACAAACACCGTGCGGCCCTCGGCAGCCAGACCACGGAGGAAGTGACGGACCCAGCGGATGCCTTCGGGATCGAGACCGTTGACCGGTTCGTCGAACATCAACACGCCCGGGTCGCCGAGCAAAGCCGTGGCGATGCCGAGACGCTGGCTCATGCCCAGTGAGAACTTTCCTGCCCGCCGACCGGCAACGGACGTCAAGCCCACCTGATCGAGCACCTCATCCACTCGTCTCAGCGGGATGTCATTGGTCAGGGCCAGCCACCGGAGGTGGTTTCGGGCGGTGCGGGCCGGGTGGAACGCTTTCGCGTCCAGCAGGCCGCCGACCTCCCGCAAGGGCCAGGCCAACTCGCCATAGGATTTGCCGCCGATCAGGGCCGACCCCGAGTCGGGGACATCGAGCCCCATTATCATGCGCATCGTCGTCGACTTACCTGACCCGTTCGGCCCCAGGAATCCGGTGACTACCCCGGGTGGGACCTCAAAGGTCAGATTGTCCACAGCCGTCATGGCGCCATAGCGCTTCGTCAGTGAGTGTGCGGTAATCATCACGACACAAGCTAAAGATCTGCTCACTCCGTTTGAATACCGCTAGTCGGCGTCTTCGCGATCGGGGTGGCCCCATTGAGGCCGTAGGGCTAGCCCCAGGAACATATGTTCGAGAGAACCCGGTCACATGGCGCGAGTGCGGGAGCGAGGACGCCACTGCGCTGCGCCCTGCAGGGCGGTCTGAGACGCGGTCAGCCGGCCGGAGTCGCGATCGCGATCACCCGGTCGGCACCGGTTCTCGACGAGGCAGATAGGTGTCGAGTCGCCGTCGGTGCCGTCCGGACACCGATGTGCGCCGTCCCGGCCGGGGCGGACGCCGCCACCGCATAGGTGACGCCACCGGGCACCGCGATGGTGACGTCGCCTGTCCCGGAGTCGGCGTGCACGCCCATGGGTGCGCGGCTGAAGGTCAGCGACACATTGCCGGTCCCGCTGCTGGCGGTGACGTTGGTGCCGGCCAGCCCGGTGGCGGCGACATTTCCGTTGGAGGACCGCACGTTGAGCCGGTCGGGCAGGTCGTGGAGGCGAATATCGCCCGCCCCGTTGCTCGCCGCCCCGACATGCCAGCGGGCACGGAGACGGTGTAGTCGAACTCGCAGTGGCCGGGAAGATTGCCGCAATGCCCGACCAGGGTTACCGGGGCCTCGGTTGTCGTCAGCCGGACCGCCGCGGCTACTGTCGCCACCGGCTGGAGTCGAACAGGCTATGACCGCGGTCGAGCGCCGCGAGGCCGTGCGGTTACTGCGCCGGCGCGGCACGAGCACCGTTCAGATCCTCACCTTGACAACCTGGCAGACGCTGCTGGTCGGCACGATGTACGTGGACAGCGGCCATGAGGCTCTCTCGCCGTGATGAGGCATCACGGCACTGCTGGTCGCCACCGGCCCGGAGCTCGTCCCGTTGCCGCCATCGTGGTGGCCGGACTGATCCTGGCCGGTTGCTCTGGATCCGCGACCCCGAGGACGCGGGCTTCCTCCGCCACCAGCAGTCCGCCCGCGACCGAGGCGCCGTCCGCCACCAGCGGTCCGCCCGCGACCGAGGCGCCGTCCGCCACCAGCGGTCCGCTCGCGACCACCCCGTCTGCGCGGTCGGCCCCCGCCACCGCGCCGCCGCACCGGGTTAGCTTCGCGGCCATCGCCGGGAACTACCTGGGTGGAACGGCCGATGGCGGCGGTCTCTATGTGCGTGCCGACGGAGCTGCACGGTTCCGCTACCCCGACAGCTACGCCTGCCCGGGTTGCACCACCGCGACAGACCCGATTGGCACCGTTGACTTCACGTTGAATTCCCTCGCAGCGACCGGACCTGGTGCGTATATCGCGTCAGGACGCCTTACGGCCGAATCAGACCCGAGGGCCTTTCCCGCCCTCCGCGCCAATTCCCCCATCACCATCTCCGTCGGGGGGAGCGGCCTGGCCAGACTCAGCTTCGTCAACCCCTACGACACGCTGCACCGGAGCAGCACCTCATAAACGGCAGGTTCATCCCCCGGCGAGCAGCCGAGCGGTCATATCGTCCGCCGGATAAAACAACTCGACCGCGAGTTCGTCGAGCGTGATGTCTCGCGGGGTGCCGAAGGTGGTCAAAGTGGTGAAGAACGACAGCTCGTTATCGCCCAAGCGCACATTCCAGGGAACGAGGAGAGGAGGCTCCTCGGGGACCCAGTCGCCGGCCGCGTCCAGGGCCACCACCGTCGGGTACTGACTGACCTCCTCGAACAGGGCGGACACCTCGGGATCATTGCTGAGGGAGTCGAGACGGCGGAGTTGCCCGAGCAGATAACCAGCCCACTCCTTGAAGTTGAGCGTTTGCGCCGCCAGCCCGTCGGGATGGAGGCAGACCCGGAAGACGTTGAGCCCCGGGGACGTGAGTTCGGCAGGGAGCCCGGCGCTGAGGCGAGAGGCGGCCGGGTTGGCCAGCACGACGTTCCAACCCCGGTCAATCACGACACCGGGATAGGGGTGATGCCCTTCCAGCAGCTTCTGCAAGGCGGCCCGCACTTGCGCCATGGAAGGGTCGTCGAGCGATGTCCGGTTGTAGCGCGGTGCGTACCCCGCCGCCAGCATGAAGACGTTGCGGTCGCGGAGGGGCACGTCGAGGTGATCCGCCAGTGAGAGCACCAGCTCGGGGCTCGGCTTCGACCGCCCGGTCTCGACGAAGCTGAGGTGTCGAGCCGACACTCCGACCTCCAGGGCCAGATCCATCTGGCTGCGGCGCCGGCGCACCCGCCACTCCCGTACCAGCGGGCCGACTTTGACGTTCGGGAGAGCGATCGTCGTCATCGCTTCACGGTAGAGGCCGTCGCCGAGCGAATCCATTACCTCACGAGTAATCGACCCGGTGACCTCCGGTCCCCATACTCGATCAAGGAGACACCACCCCGATCCGACAAGGAGAAAGAAGACCATGACCGAGTACCAGGACATCGCGACCCGCTACATCGCAAGCTGGAACGAAACGGACCCGGCGGCGCGCCGCACCATCCTCGAAGGGCTCTGGACCGCCGACGGTCGCTACACCGATCCGCTCGCGGACGCGCAAGGTGTCGACGCCATCGACGCGACCATCGCCGCCGTGCAGGGCCAGTTCCCGTCCTTTCGCTTCCGCCTCGTAGGTCCAGTGGACGGCCACCGCCGCCAGTGCCGCTTCGCCTGGGAGCTCGGCCCCCACGGAGAGGACGCCCCGGTGGCGGGATTCGACGTGGTCGTGCTCACCGCCGAGGGCAAAGTCCAGACGGTGCTCGGCTTCCTCGACCGCGTCCCCGTTGCGGCCTGAGCCTCGACCCCCCGACGAACGAGATCCCAAGGGAATCGAACCATGCCACTCATCGAAACGTCAGACCGCACCCGGATTCACTACGAAGACTGGGGCGACGGGCCGCCGATCGTCTTTCTCGCCGCCTGGGGCATGAGCTCCAGAATGTGGCAATACCAGATGGCCACGCTGGCCGACCTCGGCTTCCGGACGCTCGCCTACGACCGGCGCGGCCACGGCCGCTCCGACCGCCCGGGCTCCGGCTACGACTACGACACCCTGGCCGACGATCTGGCCACGATCATGGACCAGCTGGACCTCCGCGACATCGCCCTGGTCACCCATTCGATGGGCGAAGGCGAGGCCGTCCGCTACCTCAAGCGACACGGCGACGACCGGGTGGCCAAGCTGATCCTGGCCAGCCCGGCGGGCCCGCTGCCCTTGCGGACCGAGGACAACCCGCACGGGTTTGACCCCGCCCTCGTCGAAGCGGTACGGGAGAGCTGGAAGCAGGACTTTCCGGCCTGGATAGATGCCAACCTGGACGGTTTCATCGGGACCGGTCTTCCCGGCTGCGCGGTCTCGCCTGGCCTCGCCGATTGGAGCCGGCGTGATCTTCTGGACACGTCGCTCCGCGCCCTGATCGAGTTCAACAAGACCGGCACCCAGACCGATCGACGGCCCGACATGGCGGCCGTGCGTGTCCCGACGCTGATCGTCCAGGGCGACCACGACCAGTCCATACCGGTCGAGCTTTCGGGACAGGTCTGCGCCAGCCTGATAGCGGGTTCGGTGCTCAGGGTCTACGAGAACGCTCCCCACGGGCTGTATCTGACTCACCGCGACCGGCTGACCGCCGACATCCTGGAGTTCGTGAAGGGTTGACCCGTCGGACGCCGGGCGGCGCGCTTTTCCCCGTGCGGCTCGCAGCGTGGATAATGAGCCCATGCCGAACTCCATGCTCGAGCCGTACCGGGTGGTGGACCTGACGGATGGTCGCGCCGACCTGGCCGGGTTCGTTCTGGCCGGGTTGGGCGCCGACGTGGTCAAGGTGGAGCCGCCGGGCGGCTCGCCGGCCCGGTTCGAGGGCCCGTTCGCCAGCGATGAGCCGGCCGGCTCGGCCAGCTTGTCCTTCCAGGCGTTCAATCGGGGCAAGCGCAGTGTCGTCCTCGACCTGGCCGAGGAGGCGGGTCGCGCCGATTTCCTGGCCCTGGTCGCCGGCGCCGACTTTCTCATCGAAAACGCCGGCCCCGGTGTGATGCAGGGGCACGGGCTGGGCTTCGAGGCGCTGCGGTCGGTGCGGTCTGACCTCGTCTATGTAGCCCTCTCGCCGTTCGGTCAGACCGGGCCTTACGCTGACTACCAGGCGACGGATCTCACCCTGGCCGCGATGGGGGGATCCATGGCGCTCAACGGAGAGCGCGACCGCCGCCCGGTGCGCATCACGGTGCCGCAGACGTGGCTCCACGCGGCCGCGGAGTCGGCGGCGGGTGCCCTGGTCGCCCACGCCCGCCGGGTGGCGACCGGAGAGGCCCAGTTCGTCGACGTGTCGGTGCAGGCGGCGGTCTTCTGGACCGGCCTCAATGCCATGATCTCTTCCGCCATCGACGGGCGGGACATCGAGCGCAGCGGGACGGTGCTGCAGCTGAGCACGCTGACGACTCCGCTGGTGTACCCGTGCGCGGATGGCGAGGTGACTCTGGTCTCCACGTCGGCCCTGCTGATGGGGTTGGTCCCGTGGATGGTCGAGAACGGGTCGGTGAGCGAGGAGTGGGCGGCTGGCGAGGAGTGGACGACGTACGAACGGCGGATGCTCACGGGGGAGTCGCTCACGCACACGCTGCCCGAGGTGCGCGAGGCGATCACCAACTTCACCCGCGGCATGCCCAAGGCCGAGCTGTTCGCAGGAGGCGTCGCCAGGGGAATCACCCTGGCGCCGGTCAACACGGTCGCCGATGTCATGCAGCTCGCCCAGCTGGAGGCGCGCCAGTACTGGGATGAGCTGCGCTTGCCCGGTGGTCGGACCCTCAAGACGCCGGGTGCTTTTGTCAAGGCGACGGCGACCCCGGTCGGGTGGCATCGACCGGCGCCGGATATCGGCGAGCACACCGCCGAGGTGCTGTCGACGGTGCCCCGGACCGGTCCGGTCGCGTCCGGTCCTCCCGGAGCCCACCAATCCCGTTCCGGCCGCGAGCGCCTCCCGCTGGAGGGCGTCAAGGTGGCGGACTTCTCGTGGATCGGCGTCGGCCCGATCACGGCCAAAGCATTGGCCGACCATGGGGCGACCGTGGTGCACGTCGAGAGCGACAACCCCCCGGACCGGCTGCGCCTGGTCGGGCCCTTCAAGGACGACGTGCCCGGGATCAACCGCTGCCAGTTCTTCGCGTCCTTCAACACTTCGAAGTTGTCGCTGCAACTCAACCTCAAGCACCCCGAGGGTCAGGCCGTCGCCCGCCGCCTGTTGGCCTGGTGCGACATCGCCCTCGACTCGTTCACCGCCGGCACCATGGACCGGCTGGGTCTCGGCTACGAGACCGCACGCGCCCTCAACCCGGGGATCGTCATGGCCACCACCTGCCTCCTCGGCCAGACCGGACCGGCGGCCAGGCTGGCCGGTTACGGGTATCACGCCGCTTCTATCAGCGGTTTCTTCGAGATCACGGGCTGGGACGACCGCCCGCCGGGTGGCCCCTTCAACGCCTATACCGACACCATCGCGCCGCGATTCCTGACGACGGCCCTGCTGGCCGCCCTGGACCACAGCCGGCGTACCGGTGAGGGTCAGTTCATCGATCAGGCCCAGATGGAGTCGTCCCTGCATTTCATCGCGCCGCAGCTCCTCGACGTCCAGGTGTCGGGAACCAGCGCCCGCCGCAACGGAAACGCCCATCCGGCCCACGCGCCTCACGACGTCTACCCCTGCGCGGGGGACGACGAGTGGTGCGCCATCGAGGTCGAGGACGACGACCAGTGGCGCGCTCTGCGCCGGATGCTGGGCGAACCGGCGTGGGCCCTCGACCCGATGCTCGACACGGCGGCCGGTCGTTTGCGCAACACGGATCTGATCGACCGGGAGCTGGCTGCCGTCACGGTGCAGTACGAACCTCTCGACCTCATGGCCCGGCTCCAGGAGGCCGGCGTCCCCGCGGGCATGGTCCAGCGGTCCAGTGATCATCAGCTCGATCCGCAGCTGGCCCATCGGTCCTTCTTCCGTCGGCTCAAGCATCCGGAGATGGGCGAGGTCCCCTACGAAGGGCATCAGTACCGGATCCTCGGGTACGACAACGGGCCCCGTTTTCCCGCCCCGTGCCTGGGCGAGCACACCTACACGGTGCTCAACGAGATCCTGGGGTTGGACGACGATCAGGTCGCCGAGGTCCTCGCCAGCGGGGCCTGCGGCTGACCGCGGGTCCAGGGGCGCCGGGCCGGCCGGCTGACCCGGGGTCCAGGGGCGCCCGGGCCGGCCGGCTGACCCGGCCGCGGTCGGGCCGGTGGGCGCCCGATGAGCGGGGGACTTAACATCCAGGGGACCGGTTCGTCGAAGTCTTCATGGTTCCAGGGGGTCCAATGACCACGAGCGACACACCCGCGATGCTGTCGATCCCGGCCCGGACCGTTCCGGTGCCCACGTCAGTGAGCCCTGAGGCGCAGGCGGTCCTGGCCATGGGCCGTCTCGGTCCACCGCCACGGGAGTATCCGGCCCTCGACGACGCCGCCGGATGGAAGGCCTACGTGGCCGAGAGCGACGGCTTCATGCGTTCCATGATGGGAGATCCAGCGGGCGGGTTCGCCGGCACCATCGAGGAGCGCGACATCGGTCCGTGTCCGGTCTACGTGGTGACGCCTGACCGGGTCGGCGCCGCCGACCGCCGGGTGTATCTCGACATCCACGGCGGGGCGTGGGTTCTCGGGGGCGGGGACCTGTGCCGGGTCACCGCCGTCATGGCGGCCGGGGCGGTCCAGGCGCGGACCTGGGGGGTGGACTACCGGATGCCGCCCGATCATCCGTTTCCAACGCCGCTCGATGACTGCCTCTCGGCCTATCGTCTGCTGCTCGAGGAGCGCCGCCCGGAGGAGATCATCGTCGGCGGGGCTTCCGCCGGCGGCAACCTGGCTGCCGCGCTGGTCCTGCGAGCCCGCGACGAAGGCCTGCCCCTGCCGGCGGCCGTCCTGATCAACACCGGCGCCTTCGACCTGACCGGATCCGGGGATTCGTGGCAGACGAACGACGGGCTGGACAACGTGCTCAGTGGTTCAGGCGCGCCGGTCATCGATCTGTACGCCGCCGGCACCGACCTGCGGCACCCGCAGATCTCGCCGCTGTTCGGCGACCTCCGTGGGTTCCCCCCGACCATCCTGTTGACCGGCACGCGCGACATGCTGCTCTCGGACAACTGCCGGATGCACCGGGCCCTGCTGGCCGCCGGCGTCGATGCCGAGCTGCACGTTTGGGAGGCGGCCGGGCACGGCGGCTTCCTCGGGATGGCACCGGAGGATGCGGACCGCTTCGGCCAGATGGGCCGTTTTGCCGCCAACCAATGGGCCCGGGCCGGGGCGGGTGGGGAGGCCTTGACCGCCAGCTAGACAGGTGGGTTCGGCTCTATTGTGTGCAAATCCATATCATATATGATGTACTTTTGCACACAATAGTCATAGCCGGGACGTCCGGCCCAATTTCAAAACCTGAGGTTCAGAGGTAGGCCTTGAGGGTGCGTAGCGCGCTGGTGGCGAGTTCGCCCTGACCGTGGAGCGACTCTGCGTCGGCCAGCTGCTTCCGGCGTACGCCGACCCGGGCGAAGTCGGCTGCGGTTCCTTTGATGCGCTGGGACGCCGATGGCGGACCGAATCGCCACAGGTCGCCGGAGGGCGACGTGACCTCGACGACCAGGTCGTCGAGCTGGCCCGGCATCGGCTGACCGGCGTCCCGGAAGGCGTGTGGGATGGCCCGGTAAGTGATATGACAGACGTGGCGTAGCCGATCGGTGTCGACGGGTTCCACGTTTCGGGCCATGAAGCAGTCCAGCCCGTGCGCCCAGGTCTCCATCAAACGGGCGGTGCAGAGGCTCGGTGCAGCCATGAAGTTCGGACCCCACGGCACCCGGGCCGACGGGTCGATCTCCCTGAACGCCTTGATCTCCGCGCCGCGCCCTTCGCGCCACCAGGTGAGTACCTCGGCACCCGTACGTCCGGCACCGGGCGGGGGTCCAAGACCGGCGGCGGTCTGTCTCATCAACTCGGCGAAACGGGTCTCGCCACTTCCGGTGAGCGACGCCACGGCAACCTGGTCGAAGAAGGCCAGGTGTGCGATCTGGTCCCGGATGGTCCAGCCTTCGGCCGGGGTAGGCGTCTGCCATTCGGGTTCGTCAAGGTCGGCGACCAGGGCGTCGAGAACCAGCTGCTCGGCCTCCAGGTCGTCAACGATGGGCTGGTCCAAAGCAGGTCCTTTTCGCGAGCGCGGGATGAACGGGGGGATGCCAGCAGCCGATTTAACCCGGGCTACGGGCGAGACCGTACACGCCCGCGGGCCGCTCCTCCGGCTCCACCCCGTGCGACGGGACCGGCAACACTCCGGCCCCGGCGGCATCCCACCGGCGGCGTTGGCGACGGTGACCACATCTCCGACCTGAAAGAAGTCGGCCTCCTGTCCGTGACGAAGCCCGTTCAGCGCCTTTTGTTCCAGTCGTTTGCGGTGGCCTGGTCGGGCTTGTTGGCGGTCGGCTGGCCGGGCCGATCCGGGGCGCTTCCGGCTTCCCGGACGGCTGATCGCTGTTCTCCTCCAGAGCTTCTTGCCGCCGAGGCCCGATACTCTTAACGGCCGCTTTGCAGGGCGCGTAGCCGTCCTTATTCACCTGATCGAAGACGTTCGTATCGGCCGCCGTTTGCAAAGATGTCGGGCGCCGCGCACCACTGCATCAGACCTTGCCGGCATCGCCTGGATGTCGTCGGTCGCCGTCCCTACACCGACCTGATCGACGCCTTACACTCCGGGGCGGTGCTCCTGACTCATGGCTCAAAAGGAAGGGATGTTTGATGGACAGCGACGGTTCTGACGTACTTATTCGCCTGCAGCGACTCGAGGATCTGGAGGCGATCCGCCGGACCTGGCACGACTACATGATCAGTCTCGACTCGCGCGACTGGGCGGATCTCGCCGATGTGTTTACCGACGACGCGGTGGTGGAAATGATCGGCCTTGATTTTCTCCGGTCCGGTGCTGACGGCACCTACTCCGGTGGGGGTGAGGCCATTGTGCGAGACTTCTACAACGTGGCCACGGCTCAGCGCACCCCGGCGCCGATTCTCGCGACCGGCCACAACGGATCGAACCTGAGCATCGACCTGGACGGCGATCAGGCGACCACCAGCGCCTACTTCTGGGAGATCGTGGCCGAGTCGGTATTGCTCGTCGGCACCTACCAGCACCGCTTCCGCCGGGATCCGGATCGCTGGCGGATCGCCCATCTGCGGATCAAAATCACTTATGCGGCCAGGCTCGTGGCCAACGACGTCTGGGCCAAGCCGCTGGCGGTCGAGCGCCTGGTGCCCTTGCCGACGCCCTAATCGGCCAGCGACGACACCGCCCGCAGGCTTAGGCTTCTACCACTTCCTTCATGAGCGGTTTCACGTCCTCGATGAGGCCGGCGAAGAAGGGACTTGATTCGGCGGGGCTAACGCCGACAAATGGTGCGAACCACAGCGCGCCGGTGGCGCCCAGGGCCCGAACCTCGTCAAGCTCCTTGGCCACCGTCTCGGGTTCGGCGAACCAGCGGAAGCCGCCGCGGCCGCCGGTGTCCCATCCCGGCGATGTCACCGGCCCATCGGGGTTGTACCAGCGGGGGACGTACTCGAGGTGCTGAGCGTACTTGGCCTCCATAGCCTCGGGATCGCGGGCCGGAAGGCGGCTGGCAAAGACCACGGCGCGCCCCGCGTCCGCTTCCCGTCCGTATTCACGCACCTTGGCCAGATACCTGGTGACGCCGCCGACGCCGCCGATCCAGCCGTCGCCCAGGCGGGCGGCCCGGTCCAGGGCGCGGGCGTTCTGATCACCGACGCCGAACCAGACGGGCGGACCGTTGGGTTGCAGCGGTTTGGGTGTCACGTCGATTTCCGGAAACTGGAATCGCGCTCCGGTGTGCTGGAATGGACCGGCGCCCCAACACTTTCGCAGGATCTCGATGTACTCCTGAAACACGGGGCGCGGTTCCGTCCATCGAGCGGGGCGCCGAAGACGAGCCCCTCGTGGGCGAATGACGGCCGCCAATCATTCATGCGTCCGAGGCCGACGCCGACGCGAAGTCGGCCGCCGGACAGGATGTCCGCGACGGCCAGATCCTCAGCGAGCGCCACCGGATGGTGGAGGGGCAGCTCAATGATGGCATGACCGATGCGCACGCGGGAAGTGCGCATGGCGATCGCAGCCGACATCACCGCCAGGGAGGGTAGATAGCCGTCCTCACTGAAGTGGTGCTCTGTCAACCAGATTGTGTCGAATCCGACCTGCTCCATTTCCGCGATATGGGCCAGGTGGTCGTCGTAGCATTGTTTCCATCCAACCGACCACTGAGGCGGATCTCGGAACGAATAGAGCAATCCGAATTCGAAGTCCATGGTTCCCGTCCCGTCTCCTTCGCTGGCCGGTCAGTGGCGACGATCATAGTGGTGGTGTCTCACCGCCCGACCGTCGAGCAGCGCGACGCGGCAAACGCGGCCCGACGGGATCGTCACCGTCGCCTGGCCTGACATCCACATTTCCGGCGTCACCGGGAGCGACATCAACCCATGCGCCGGGTGCCGCCGGCTGAGCGACCGACGAGTCGTCGTGGGGCTACCGGTCCGGCGCCTCGGCCGGATCGTCGGCGCCGACGTCGAGCCAGCGGGGCCGGCCCGGGTGTTTGCCGGCGCGGACCAGCGCGACCGCTTCGCCGTCCTCGGACCAGAAATGACAGGTGTTGATCATGTGGGTGGCGTTGAACTGGCGGTCCGGCCGGTCCCAGTCGCTCGGCTGGCGACCGCGCATCTCCATCGACGTCATCGCCTGCGTGGCGACCGGCCCCATGGCAAGAAGGAGGGCGGTGGTGTGCGTACACCCACGCGGGCCCCCGAACAGCTGGCGAACCTTGTCGATGTACCCCCGGGTCACCGGGAGGCCGACCAGGTTCTGATACTTCGCCGCGATCGCCGGGCAGCCCTCATGGGGGTTGGTCACGAACCGGACATCGACCTCGCTGATGACCATCTCGGGGTAGTCGATGATGAGGTCAACCACCATGTGGTGAACCTCGATCGGACCGCGCCCCGTCTCGACCCACATGATCATGGGCTTGATATCACGGACCATGCCACGGATGCGCATCTGGCTGGCCGACCGCCGGTAGGCGCGGACCCGGTAGGTCCGGTCGTGCAGCAGCTCCTCGTCTGGCGAGCCGTCCGGGTCGCGAAAGTCGTCGATGTCCTGGTTGATCGCCTGCGCGGTGTCCACGGGTACCCTCTCGTCACGACGTAGCGGGAAAGGCTACCAAGCCGCACTCGGGGGGGACCAGGCCAGGGTGGTTGCGGACCATCGGTGCGAGAGGCCCCTGGCCGTGGCATGCTGGCTACGCCCGTCGACCATCGGGGGACACATGGGCGTCTTGGACGACATCCTGGTCGTGGAGCTCTCCATCGCGATCGCCGGTCCGAGCTGTACGCGGACCCTCGCGTTCCATGGGGCCACCGTGATGAAGCTGGAGTCGCGGGAGAACCCGGATGTGGCCCGCCTGTTCGGTTCGGCCTGGGCGGCGGACGCCGGACCCGAGGTGGTCATGGACACCTCGCCGTATCTCGGCGAGATGGGAGCCAACAAGCACTCCGTCGGCCTCAACCTCAAACACCCCGACGGCCGCCGGGCCGCGCTCGCCCTGCTGGCGGGGTCCGACGTCTTTGTCACCAACTACACCACGCCGGCGGTGCGAGATCTGGGCCTCGCTTACGACGAGGTCGTCGCGGTCAACCCCCGGATCGTCTACCTGTCCATGCCGGGGTTCGGTTCCCAGCCCGACCTCCCCTATTACGAGTTCCTGGCGTGGGGACCGAACCAGGCCCCCCTCGTCGGCCTGGACGCCCTGACCGGCTACCCGGACCAGCAGCCCGCCGGCATCGCCACCATCGCCCCTCCCGACTACTTCGCCGGGCTGCACGCCGTCGCCGCGGTCCTGACCGCGCTGGAGCACCGGGACCGGACGGGCGAGGGCAGCCACGTCGACATCGCCCAGTTCGAGACCACCGTGTCAGCACTCGGGCCATACCTGCTGGACAACGCCCTCACCGGCCGGGCCCCCGAGCGCAACGGCAACCGGCTGCCGTGGCTGGCGCCCCAGGGCTGCTACCCGTGCCGGGCGAGCGACACGTGGGTAGCCGTCACCGTGGCCTCCGATGAGCAGTGGGGGGCGCTGGCGTCCCTGGTGGGTGGGGGACTGGCCGACGACGACCGTTTCACCACCGTCGAGGGCCGCCTCGAGCACCACGACCTGCTCGACGAGCGCATCGCCGTTTGGACGGCGCGCCGGTCGGCCGCAGAGGTCGCCACCCTGCTGCAGGAGCGCGGCATCGCCGCCCACGAGGTGCACGACGCCGCCGGCGTCCTCCACGACCCGCAAATACGGGACCGGCAATGGCTGGAGTTTGTCGGGTCGCAGCGCTTCCCGGACGGGGACCTGTTCGGCGGTCACCCCATCCGGCTGTCGGAAACGCCGGGGCGGTGGTGGCGAGGCGGACCCAGTCTGGGGCAGGACACGGTCGACATGCTCACCCGGCACGCCGGGCTGTCCGTCGAGGAGGTCGCCGGCCTTCTCGAGACGGGAGCGGCCTACGGCGTCGCCCACCGGGATACCACGCTGCGGCGCCCCTACGTCGACTACGCCCCCGCGCTCGGGCTCCGCGCCCCGGAGGACGCGTGATGAGCGGGCCCTGGACCGGTGTGCGGGTCGTCGAGACGGCCGGCCTGACCGCCGCCTACGCCACCCGGATGTGGGCCGCCCTGGGCGCCCACGTAGTGGTCGTCGAACCGCCGCAGGGGCATCCGCTCCGCCACCTGCCCCCGTTCGCCCCGGGCCACGAGGGTCCGGAGGCCTCGCTGTGGTGGGCGTACTTCGCTCAGGGCAAGCACTCGGTCGTCGCCGAAGCCGACACTCCGGAGCATGCCCGCCTGGTCGCCTCGGCCGACGTCGTCATCGGCGACGTGGATCCGGCTCGAGACGACCCGAAGCCGGCCCACGACCGGCAGGTGGTGGTGGCGGTGAGCCCCTTTGGGCTCACCGGACCGCGGCGGCACTGGATCGGCTCGGAGTTGATCGGCTGGGCCTCGGCCGGCATCGCCTACACCGTCGGCTTTCCCGACCGTCCGCCGCTCGGCGTCGCCCTCCCGGTGCAGTTCGCGGCGCACCTCACCTCCCTGTACGCCCTCAACGCGGCCCTGCTCGGCCTGCGCGCCATGCGGCGGACCGGTCGCGGGCAGGTCGCAGACATCTCCATCGAGGAGTGCTGCTTGACGCTCGCGCCCGAGGTGGGAGTGCCGATGTGGCTGGACGACCGGATACCCCGGGTCCGGGCCGGCAATCGCCGAAACACGACCCGGCCGTGGGGCCTCTACCCGTGCGCGGACGGGTTCGTGTCGTTCCTCGTTCTTCAGCCCGCGCACTGGCGGGCGATGGCCCGCTGGATCGCCGAGGAGACGGGCGTCGACGGTGTGCTCGAGGAGGCTTTCGTGGATCTGCGGGTGCGCTGGGAGGCATCCGACTTCATCGACGACTGCACCGAGGCATTGACCCGCCCCCAGAAGAAGGTCGATCTATTCCTGGAGGGCCAGCGCCGAGGCATCCCGATCACGCCGGTCAACACCGTCGCCGATATCCTCACCGATCGCCACCTCGAGAAAGCGGGGTTCTGGCGGGTCGACGACCATCCGGATCTGGGCCCTCTGACCGGCCCCGGCGCTCCCTTCCGGGTCAACCACGACTGGTGGCAATGGGCGTCGGCGCCCCGCCTGGGCGAGCACACCTCCCTGGAGCTGGCCGGCGAGGGTTGACCCGTACCTTCCGGCCATGCGGACGATGGGGCCGGGCCGGCGGGGGGCCGCCCGCGAAGATCCCGGCCACGCCCGGCCACGCCCGGCCGTGGTCCCAGGTCCGACGCCGCCGACGTCGGCGACGTCGCCGATGTCGCCAGGTCGCCAGGTCGCCGACGTCGGCGACGGAGGCCGCGGCCGCTCAGCCGACGGCGTCGCGCAACCGGGTGTGAAGGGCGTCCAGATGCTCGGCCATGGCCGCGACGCTGCGAGCGCCGGATTGGAAGATGGCCGTGGCGTTGATCGCCAGCCACCCGAACCCCAGCTTCTGCACCTCATCGGCCCGCCGGACGACGCGGTCGTGGTCCTGGTAGAACGTCTTACCTTCGCGGTCGTTGGGGGGCGGCGCCAGCATCGCCTGCAGCCCGATCGCGAGCGGATCGCGGCCGGCGGACTCGGCCTGGCGCCGGACCATCTCGATGGCCCCCCGGGTCTGTTCCGCATCGCCGGTCAGCGTGCCCATCCAGCCGTCGCCGAGCCGCCCGGCGCGCCGGAGGGCAGCCGGGGTGGAGCCCCCCACCCAGATCGGTAACCGGTCCCGTTGCGGCGGCTTCGGCTCCATGGCGATGGCGTCGGCGTCGAAGCGCTCGCCCCGCAGTTCGATCCGTTCGTCGCCCCAGCATGACCGCATTAGCCCGATGGCGTCGTCCATCACCCGCCCGCGCCGGCGGAAGTCCTCGCCGAGCGTCTGGTATTCCACCTCCTGCCAGCCGACGCCCACGCCGAGTCGCATCCGGCCGCCGGAAAGGGTGTCCAGAGTGCTGACTTGCTTGGCGACGAGGGCGGCCTGGCGCTGGGGCAGCACCAGCACCTCGGTGGCAAGGGTCACCCGTTCGGTGACAGCGGCGACAAAGCCCAGGGTGACCAGGGCCTCGAGAATCGGCATCTGGGTCGGATATCTCGGGGCCGGCCGGATCGGGGTCTCGTATCCCATGACCACATGGTCAAAGACGGCCAGGTCGTCGTAGCCGATAGCCTCGATCACTCGGGCCAGTTCCGCCACCTGCCCCGGCCCCTCGCGGTAGGCCACACTCGGGAACTCCACGGAGATCTTCATGGCGCCATTAGAGCCGATCACCTCCAGTGCCGGTGTTCTCTCGCTCTCCGGTCAGCGGGATTGGGCCCAGGTTGCCGGTACGTCGGCGCCGCCCTCCTCGCTGATGCGTGCGCCAAAGCGCAGCAGCGCAGGCTGGGGCGAGATCTTTCCGGCGATCAGCGCCTCGCCCTGCTGGAAGGTGACCGCTCGATCGATCAGGCTCGGCGGGACGAATGAGAAGACCGACTGAGTAAACGCCGTGTCCGCCAGCGAATTCAGCCGCATGAGTACCAGGTTGTCGGCCTGCGAGAGCACGTTCTCGGCGATTTTCTGTGGCCGCTGGGTGGACACGAGCAGGTACAGGCCAAACTTCCGGCCCTCAGCGGCGATGCGCACGGTGAGATCCGCCGTCTGGGCGGTAAGACGGTCGGGTGGGTCGGCGGGGCAGACATTGTGGGCCTCGTCGATCACGATGAGGACGGGCTGGCGCTCGTGGCGGCGCCGCCACAGGTCACCCAGCACCGCGGCGGCGACGAGCGACTGCTCCTCGCGCGTCGATAGCGAGCCGAGGTCGATGACGACACAACGGGAAGCCGGGTCGTGGATGGCATCGAGGACCGAGCCGGTCTCGTTGGGAGCCCATATCGTGAAGCGGTCGATCCCGAGATTACGGATTCGTAGACCCAGGCGGGATGCTCCCGGGCCGTCGCCCTCTCGCAGGGCCTGGAGGGCCGAAACATCCTGGTCGGCAATCAATCCGGCCAATTCGGCGTACTCTTCGCGGTCGGCGATGGGATCGAGTCGCAGGACGGCAGCCTGCGTCGCCGGATCGATCTCGGCGGCGTGCAGACGCAGCCTGCGTTCTGCAGGGGCGTCGGCAGCCAGGACGGTGACCGGGCGCGATGCCTCCCGGTAACGCTGGGCGAGGGCCGGATCGGCGCCGGCCCGGACCGTTCCCAGACGCACGAAATCTGAGTTCGGATCGAGGATGACCAGGCGTAGGTCCGTCTCCATGAGCAGCTGCTCGAGGATCACTCCGAGCGAGTAGGTCTTGCCTGATCCTGATTGCCCACATAAGAAGGTGTGGCGGTTGAAGCCGCCAGCATCCGCGGCGCAGGGCACACCTTCGGCCAGAGCCAGGTCGCCTAACGGCAGCTTGGCGCCGGGCTCCGCGGTGCGCTCCAGCCATGCTTGCACCTGCGCCCCGCTGGCCGGACGGACTGCGGCATCGTGAAAGGTGGCGAAATCGCCTTCGAGGATGACACCTTCGCCGCGCCCATAGCTGATGATGACCTGCGTTCGATTCTCCCGGCCGCTGTCGGTGTGAATGGGCAGCATCAGTTCCGTGCTGAGACGGTCGAGGTCGAGGGTGATGATCTGGCCGAAGCGCGCCCCGCCTTCGTCTTGCAGGACGACGTAGCCGCCTATCTGCAACTGCAAGTCGTGCAGCGAAGCCTGGAATGAGAACCGGCGGCCGTCGATCGAAGTAGCCAGGGGAAGGACTGACGCTTCGAGTTCCCGTCGCGCTTCACGAAAGCTCGCCAGCTGGGCGGCAAGTCCTGGATCCATGGTCATACATGACTGTGCCCTGGTCAAGGGCGTCTCACCCAATCGGGGTGGTTTGTCTCGCCGGCGCCGTTCCTGGTGATTGTAGCTACGGTAACCCCCAACGACGGGTCCGACCGGGATGGACCGTCTCGCCAGTTTCTATGTCAGGAAGGTCGGCCATGATTCATGTTCGCGTGGTTAGCCCACCCGACCTGACGGCGCGAGTCATGCCGCTCCTGGTCGCGGATGCGGGTGTCCTGAATCTCAATGTGGCTGAGGCGTCGGTGCATCACCCCGACGGGGACGCCATCCAGTTCGATGTCCTTCACGGGAGGGCCAACGAGGTGGTGGCCCAGTTGCGAACGCTCGAAATCGATGAACGCGGGTCCATCGTGCTGGAGCCGGTCACCACATCCATCTCGGCTCTCGCGGCCAAGGAGGAAGGGAGCCGGCCTCGCTTCGAGGAGTTCGCACCGGTATGGGAAGAGGTCGATGCACGCATCCGTTCCGACGGACGCTTTCCTCCCAGCTGGTTCGCGCTGCTCACCATCGCCGGCTTAATCGCCGCGGTCGGACTCCTGACCAACTCCCAGATCCTGATCGTCGGAGCCATGGTCGTCGGACCCGAGTACGGCGCCATCGTGGCGTTGGCCTATGGCGTCACCCGGAGGGACCCGTCCCTGATCCGTAAAAGTTCGCGGGCCCTGATCGTGGGCTTCGCTATCGCCATTGTGGCGGCGCTGCTGCTGGGCCTGGTTATTCGAGCGGCAGGCCTCGAACCGAAACTCTTCCATCTGGGCGTCCGCCCGGTGAGCAGCCTGGTCAACACTCCGGACTGGTTTTCCTTCATCGTGGCCGCGCTGGCCGGCATCGTGGGGGTGATCTCGCTGACGGAGGCCCGGACCAGCACGCTCATTGGCGTGTTCATCTCCGTGACCACCATTCCTGCAGCGGCCGACATTGGGGTGTCGCTGGCGTTCGGGAGCAACCAGGAAGCTCTCGGTTCGTTTGAGCAGCTGCTGTTGAACGTCTTTGTGCTGGCGGCGGTGGCCACTGTGGGCATCCCGGCCCAACGCCTGATCTGGAGTCGGATTCGGCGGACCGCCCCGTGACGCCAGGTCGGGTGAGGGCCGGGTAACTACTGCGATCGATTGGCCAGAATCCGAGCACCGGCCCACCCCAATGATGATGGACGGGGTTGCTTTCACGGCATCCGGGGTTAGCCGTCCGGTTCCGGAGTCTCGCGGCCTGGAGGCAATCGCGCCGTGAGCGCTTCGAGTTGGCGGCTGAGGGAAGCCACCTGGTCACTCAGGGCCCTCAGTGTCGAGTCGTCGGCTGCGTTCGTGGCTGCTCCGTCGGAGTCGGCCGGGTCCCCGGAGTCGCCGAGGCGGAAGAAGCTCGCCAGCGATCCGGCCAGGGTTCCCAGCACCGCGACGCCGGTGATCATGATCATCACGCCGGCCCACCTACCGGTCGTGGTCACGGGCACGACGTCGCCGTAGCCGACGGTGGTGAGGGTGACAATGCCCCACCAGAGGGCGTCGCCGACGGTCGCGAACTCGGGGTTGGTGGGATGCTCGGCGTGATAGGCGACGAGGGAGCCAATGAGGAATACACCAACACCCACAACGGCCACTCGGCCCAACCGCAGCAGGAGGCGGCGGGTGCCTCGACTCGCGATAACCAGGCGCATGACCCGGGCCAGACGGAGGACCACCACGAACTGGCCGGGCTGGGCGGCGGGAAACAAGAACCATGGCGCGGTGGCGATCACCACAATCAGGTCGAACCGACCGATCCAGGTTTTGCCGTAGTGCACGAGATGGCGCCGATGCACGATGTAATCGACCAGGAACACCAGCCAGGTGGCGACCCCCACCACGATGCCGACCCACCCATCCGATTCCGGGACGATGATCAACGGCAGAAGCGCGGACACGATGATCGGAATGCGCATCCAGGTTTCGTACCGCTGGAGGAAGGCGGCGTCGGCCTCGGTCCGGGGCTGCCCGGCGGGGATGCTCGCTGTGAGGGACACATCATCCATGTCCACGATCGTGCCGCGTTGCTTCAGACGAGCACCACAAGCGCTCACCGAACCGATCGCGATTCGACCCCGCCCACGCCCGAGGTCAGCCCAAGGCCGTCGCAACCATCATTGCGGGCCGCCGCCGGGAGGCACCGAAACCATTGGGCGCGTTTGGTGCTTTGGGCGCGCTTTTGGCGATTTTACGACGAGAAGCGCGCCCAAAGGAACCAAACGCGCCCGGTTTGCGGGCGGCCGAGGCAGAAGGAGTCAGGAGGAGTCAGGAGGAGTCAGGAGGAGTCAGGAGGAGTCAGGAGTGCGAGGCGTAGGAGGGCCAAGACCGGGGGCCCGAGAGCAAGCCCCCTCGACCTCACGGGCCGTGAGACTGACGCGTGTCGGAGTCAACCCACCTGGACCTGGAGGCGTCAACCCTTCGCAGCCGGGTCGGTCAGGGCGTGTATTCGTCGAGGCCGGCCACTTTGAGGGCGCGAGCCCGGGCCCCTTCGAAGTCGTATTTGCCGCGGGCGACGATCCGCTGGGCGTACAGCCCGCCGCCGCTCTGCAGCATGGCGACCAGCCGCCAGCCTCCGAAGTCGTCCGAGGTCAGGTTGCGGATGGTCGAGAACAGCCGGGCCCGGTACTCGCCGTCCACGGTGCTGCCGGTGGACATGTACTTACGCAGGCTGTCGCCGACGTCGGGGTTATCGAAGTCGGCCATGGACGGCACGGTCGAGACGCTCCCGCCGGCGATGTCGAGCAGGTGGCGAATCATCACGCCGTAGGCGGTCGCGCCTTGATACTTGGCCGCGTTGGTGTAGAGCTCGTCGGGGTAGAAGTAGCCCTCGGGGGTCTCGTGGGCGTTGCTGACCGCCGCCTCGAGCCCAGCCCGCAGCATGGTGGCGTGGATGGCCAGCTCGTCGATCTTCTCCCGGACATGGGGAATGTGGCCGATGCCGTTGGCATCGGCGATGAGCAGCGCCAGGCCGACCACCTCGTCGGCCTGGTCGGCCATGTAGGTGATGCCGCCGAGCCGTTCCCAGAGGCCAAGGGAGTGGGCGAAGATGGCCGCCAGCTCGGGGTGACCGTCGAGCATTACCCGCTCGTTGGGGACGAACACGTCGTTGAAGATGACGAAGCCGTCGAACATCAGTTGCTCCCACGAGGCCGGCTGATCCCGGCGGTCGTCGGTCTTGGGGGGAAACCCGACGTTGACGATCTGCACGCCGGGCGACGACACGGGAACCATGCAAGCGACCGAGTACTCGTCCTCGCCGGGGCGCATCCGCTTGGTCGGGATGGCCATCAGGTCGTGACCGAACGACGCGCCGGTGATGTGCAGCTTGGCTCCCCGGATCACGACCCCGTCCGGGCCCCGGTCGATCACGTGGAGGTACTGGTCGGGGTCCTCCTGGGTCGATGGCTTGAGGCTGCGGTTACCCTTGGCGTCGGTAATGCACTCGGTGGCCCGGATGTCGAGGCGGCGAGCGTCCTCTACATACGAAAGGATCCGGTCGGCAATGTCCGGGTGCTCTTCGCGCAGCCGGCCGGCGGCGGTGACGAGGGTGCCCATACACCCGTAAGTGACGTCGGTGAGGGTGTCGAGTTCGGCGAAGAGGGGGACGCGCTCACGCATCTCATCGATCGAGCGCGGCGGCGACATGAGCGGGTGACGGGCGTCCGGCCCGGGCTGGTACCAGTGGTCGTAGCCGGCGGCGACCAGGTCAACCACTTTGCCGAGATCCGGATCAGCCGACAGGTCGTCGATCCGCTTTCCTAGGTAATAGGTTGCTCGCCCGTCGCGGATCGACTCGCGATACTGCTCACCGGTCATCATGATTGGGGCCACCCTCCTCACGTCAGCCGCGCCGGGCAGCTGGTCCTCCGGATGCTAGCAAGGAGAGGCGGGGCGAAAGCCAGTGAACGCCGCTATGGCGCTGACTCAGCAGGTACCTCCTGGCCGGGCGCCGAGACCTGGTGCTGGGGTCGACCTCACCTGGTTACGACGATTCGGCCTACGGTCTTGCGGGCTTCCATCTCATCGAGCGCCCGGGCCAGATCCTCGAAGCCAACCACGGCCCCGACGGTCGGATGGATGGACCCGGCCCCCAGCAGTTCGAGCAGGTGACCCTGGACCTGCCGGCCCACCTCGGTGGTCGGCGGGTTGAACCGGGGCACCGGCACCGGGACGTGCTCGGTGGCATGAGCCACCGCGGCGGCGTCGGCGTAGGCCAGGATCACGCCGAGGATGTCGAAGTTTCCGAAACAAAGGGCCCGGCCGGAGACCAACGGGACCTCCTCCACTTCGATCCCGCTGGCGAAACCGACGCACAGATGTCGGCCGCCGCGGCTCAGGCATCGCAGCGACTGCATCATTGTTTCGCCGCCTACCCCGTCGAAGCACACGTCGACGCCGGATCCTGACGTCGCCTGGAGGACCGTAGCCACGAAGTCGTCGGTCCGGTAGTTGATCACCAGGTCGGCTCCGAGCTCCTCGACCAGGGCTCGCTTCGAATCGTCTCCCACGGTAGCCAGAACGCGGGCACCGGCGGCCACCGCCAACTGAACGGCCGCCGCGCCTACCCCGCCGGCGGCAGCATGGATGAGCACTGTCTCCCCCCGGGCCAGACGGCCCCGCTCGTGGAGTCCGAGATGGGCCAGATGGAAGGGAAAGAAGAAGGCCGCGGCCTCAACGTCGGAGAGTTGTCCGGGGGCTTCAAATGCCATCATCGTCGGGCCGGCGACCAGGTCGGCGTGGGCGCCGGTGGCACCCCGGCCGGTCGCCGTCACCCGCTTTCCGATCCAGGACTCGCCTCCCGATCCGGCGCCGACGACCTCACCGACGCACTCCATGCCGAGCGTGTAGGGAACGGGGGGATTGATGGTGAGGTACCGGCCCCGGCAACCGTCGACCTCGTTGTAGTTGAGGACGCTCGCAGTGGCGCGAACCAGAATTTCCCCCGGGCCCGGGACCGGGTCGGGAACGTCGACCATTCGCAGGGCTTCGCTGGGACGGCCGAACCTCGTCACCTGCCAGGCGCGCATACTCAGAAGACCCTCTCCGATCGGGGGCGCAGTTCGGTATTCATCTGATCACAGCTGGGGGAAGACTGGGACATCTGCACCACGGCGTCCAGGGAGTCTGGTACGGTAAACGTGGAGGGTTCCCGAATCCAGTCGCCAGTCGTCCGTGCTGCGCAGGCCAGCACGGACTGCCGGTGGCGACGTTTGTGGCTTCATGGCCCTCGACGTTACCGGTCTCGCTCGGACACTCATCGGGTCAGCGAGGACGGTCTCGACGATGCGATCCGCCGGACCGGAACCTCAACTGGCCGGAGACCGTTCCGTTTGATCCACCAGGGACCGCAAAAGGTCTTCCATCTTGTCGAAGCTGTCTTCCTGCCCGTCGGACCTGGTCATGTGGTCACGGCCAGCCTGGTCTCGGAACGCCAGCTTCATCGTCAGCCTGGTCACGCCGTCAGTCTCGTGCAGATCCACCGACTCGACGGCGTCGGCATCTGGCCACCCTTCGAAGAGCCATGTCTCGACGGTACGAGTCGGCGGCCTGACCTCCAGGTAGGTGCCCCGAAACGAACATTCGGTGCCGTCCTCGGCCACGAAGACAATGTGGTAATCCCCTCCGACGCGCAGGTCGATCGAGCACTCGGTCACCTCACACGTAAACGGGGCGAACCATTTGCTCACGTGCTCCGGCTTCGTCAATACGTCAAACACGAGCGCGATCGGAGCTTCGAACTCTCGAGTGATCACAAGCTCGAGATCGTTGGGAAGTTCGATGACTGCCTTCCTGTATCGATGAGCTGTCATTGCTGCCCTCCTTGTCGCTGTAGCTCTTTGAGGTAGTCGTCCATCCGATCCAGCCGCTCGTTCGACGCTCGCTCATACTTCGCCAACCACTCGTGCAGGGGCCGCAGGCGGGCCGGTTGCACGCGGTACAGCCGGCGACGACCCTCCGCCCGGCAGTCGACCAGTCCTACCTCGGTCAGCACCCGTAGGTGCTTCGAAATCTGGGGCTGGGAAAGTGAGAGGTCAGCTGCGATCGCCCCGACGGCCTTTTCGCCTGCCATCAACACGTCCAGAATCTGGCGACGGTGCGATTCGGCGACGGCGTTGAAGACGTCAGACGTCGTTGACGCGCGGGCCACGGTTCCAATCTATTCCGATATCGACATATGTCAAGCCTTCCGGGAGCCGTTGATGGCCGACGATGGGGCATTAGTCCGTGGTTGTTCCCGGGCGCACCTGAATCTGGTCACCGCGGGTCCCAGTGCTTGAGCTACAGCGACGACGAAGTGGTCGCGGCCAGCGCAGCGCGTATCCCGCGACGACGTGAGCTGTATGGCCTCTCGTGCGGACGCGTCGGTCCGGCAACTGGCCGAGGTCTCCAGCCTCGGTCAAAAGCGCGTTGCGGACGCGGGCCCGCTACGGCGGAGATAGTCCGCTCGGCGGTCGACGATGGTCGCGACTGTGAGACCCGCCCGCCACACCGTGGGCCGGCCGCCCGACCACGGCGACTTCGGCGCCGGAGCCTGAGCGGTCTGTCACGGTTTGGACAGACCGCTCAGCTCACCGAATGGAAGCGTTGGTCGACGCCAACGGCGTCGGAGCCGCGCTAGCGCCGACGTGCGGGGAACAGACGCGCCGCCGGATCGAACGGCACGTACTGGCCCTCCTCGGTGGTCATGTGCATGAACTCGGTCATGCGGGCCATGGCGTGGTCGTTGCCGTTGTTGCTCTGCTGCAGCAGCTCGTGGAGCTCGGAGCTGGCCGTCTCGGGCAGGCGGGCGGCGACGATCTCGTCGAGCCGTTCGCGGGCCTTGAGCAGCGTACGGGGCCGGAAGCGCGTCGGCCAGAGGTCGTCGCTCGGCCGGTAGTCGCGCAGGACCTGGCGGGCCAGGCTCACCTTGTGGACCTCAGTCGGCCCGTCGGCGATGCCGAGCCAATCGGTCGCCCGGGTGATCGGCAGGGTGTTGGTCGTGCCGAGGGCGCCATGGATGTGGGTCGCCTGGAAGGCCATCTCGCGCTGGATCTCCGCGGCCTTCACCTTGCACGCCGCCACGTAGCGCCGGGCCGCGCCGTAGCCCTCCCGCTCGATGGTCCAGGCTGCCTGCAGAATCAGGAGGCGGAACTGCGTCAGGTTGAGCCAGGCGTCGGCGACCATCTCCTGGACCATCTGCTTCTCGGCCAGGAGGCCCCCCTGCGTGTAACGGGACAGGGCCCGCTCGCAGATCATGTCGAACTCGCGCTTGGCCAGCGCAACCGCCCGCATGGCGTGGTGCATGCGGCCCGCGCTCAGCCGCCGCTGCGCCATCGCGAACGCCTGGCCGGGCTCGCCGATCAGGTGGTCGGCCGGCACCCGCACGTCCTGGTAGCGGATGTAGGGGTGGTGACCGAAGCCGACGCCGCGGTTGTCCTCGTCCTCGGGGAGGCCGCCGAGATCGCCAAAGATGCGCACACCGGGGGCATTGGTCGGGAGGATGAACATGGACATGCCGTGATAGGCGTCCGCGTCCGGGTCCGTGACCGCCATGAGGAGGATCAGGTCGGCCTGCTCGGCCCCGGAGGAGAAGAACTTGTCACCGTTGATGACCCACTCCTCACCGTCTTTCACCGCCCGGCAGCGGAAGCCGGTCGGGTCGGCGCCGCCGTGCGGCTCGGTCATGGAGTAGATCATCGTGACCTTGCCCTCGAGCAGCGGGTAGAGCCAGCGCTGCTTCTGCACGTCGGTCCCGAAGACGGCGAGGACGTCCGACTGGCCGCTGCCCGGCGTCCCGGGCCCGGTGGCGAAGACGTGGGGCGCCCAGTACGAGCGGCCGATCACCTCGTTGAGCAGGGCCAGGTTGACCTCGCCGAAGCCCGCCCCACCCTGCTCGGTCGGCAGGTGGGCGGCGTAGAGCCCATGGTCTTTGACCTCCTGGCGCCACTGCTCGAAGAGCTCGCCGATCGAGCCCTCTGGCCGACCGACGTCGACCACGTCCAAGAACAACGACTCCACCGGCTCGATCTCCTCGGCCACGAAGCGATCGGCCCAGTCCAGTCGCGCCTGGACGTCGGGGTCGGTACAAAAGTCCCAAGCCATTGCCAGAATCCTCCCAGATCAGATGTGCTGCTGCGATTCTGCCACCCCCGACACCGGTCGTCCTACCGAACCTCTCCACGGCCACGTCCGGCCCCCGGCAACCGGGGTCGTGGCCGCGCCCCGCCGGGCCCGAACCCAAAACGTTTAGCCAGGCTTTCTGTGACGCGCCCGCCCCTTCAACCGGGCCCAGTTCGCGCCAGTAAAGCGGTGATAGACAGCGAAAAGGGCACAATTGGCGTCAGATAAGGTCAGATAGGATCGAGACTTGGCGGGTCCGGAGTCCGCCAAGTCCGCCCGGGCGCCGGTCAACCGGCTTGGGCGACGGCCGCGCCCATCCGCTCGACGGCCTCGGACAGCACGCGGGCCGAGGTGGCGAAGTTGATGCGGGCGCATCGCTCGCCGCCTGACCCGAAAGCCGGACCGGAGCTGAGCAGCACCCGGGCGTGCTCGAGGAACCAGGCCGCCGCACCGGACCGGACGCTGACATCGCCCCGGCCGGGTCTGTCACCGGGAACAGTCGCCAGCCACGGCAGCTCGCTGAAGTCCAGCCAGGCCAGGTAACCCGCCGCCCCGGGATCCCACTGCACCGGCGGCAGGTGAGTCGCCAGCAGGTCTGCGAGCAGAGTGCGGTTGCGATCCAATCCCCCGACCACCGCGTCCAGCCATTCGGTTCCGTGGCGGAGCGCCGCGGTATGGGCGATGACGCCCAGGTGGCTCGCACCGTGGCCGACTTCTTCGGGCAGCCGGCTCAGGTCGTCGGCGGCGTCGGCGCCGGCGAAGGCGACTGCTGCCTTCAAGCCGGGCAGATTCCACCCCTTGGACGCCGACACCAGCGCCAACCCCCGGCCGGCGCCGGGGACCGCGAGGTAGGAGGTGAACGTGGTGCCGGGCAGCACGAGTGGAGCGTGGATCTCGTCGGCCACGACGCGCACACCCGTCTCCGCTGCGGCGGCTGCCACCCCGGCCAGCTCGTCAGCCGAGTGGACCGAACCGGTCGGGTTGTGGGGGCTGCACAGAAGGAAGGCGGCCGGTCCGGCGGCGGCCGCGGACGCGAAGGCGTTTGTCGAGCGCGGGGAGGTCCAGGCGCCGATCCGCCGTCAGGGGCACCTCAAGGACCCTTCGACCGAGATGCTCGACGAAGGCGTAGAACGGCGGGTACACGGGCGGGGTGACCACGACCACGTCGCCGGGTCCGGTGAGCAGCTTTAGCAACTCGACCGCGCCGAGCATGACATCGGGAACAAGAGCGCTCCGGCCGGGATCGAAGCCGGCGAAGCCCCAACGTTCCGCCGCGAACGAGGCGTAGGCCTCGGCGTACGCCGTCCCATAGGCATACCCGACATCCCCCCGGTCGAGCGCCTGGCGCAGGACTTCCACGATGGGCCGGGCCAGCATGACGTCCATCTCGGCCACCCAGAGGGGCAGCACGTCAGGCTCGGCCGCTCGCCACTTCATACTGGTCCGCTGCCGCAGCTGCTCGAGGGTCAGATCGAAGGGTGGTGCGTCGTCGACCACCGGGCGACGCTATCCGGCCAAGGCCCGATCGACAGGCGTCGAAACGGCGATGGCCGATGCCGGGCATCGGCTTCTCGAAGAGGTCTACGGCCAGGCCGGAGACGCGATTACCAGGCGGTAACCGGCGTCGTACTCCTCGAGGTCGAGCAGCGCTTGATACCGCTCATGCCAGGCGCCAGTGCGTAGATCGCCCCTCAGTCGCTCGATGCCGCCCGCTATCTCCCGGTCGTCAAGCCGGGCGAGACCGGAAATCCCGCTTCGGACCGCCGGATCGAGGTAGGCCTCCGGGCGGCGCCACCACGCGGCGTAGAACCCGTCCCGGCAATCGGCAGGCACCAACACGGGCACAACCCTGCCGCCGCCCAAACCACCTGCGATGGCTTCCGGCGTCGGAAGCTGCCGGTCGAGTCGGCCGGACGCGGGCACGTAGTCGGCAACCATCCAGAAGCTGTCGAAGACCGCCTGATCCCAGGTCAGCACCGCGATGACACCGCGCACGACGCGACGCAGTTCCCTCAACCCCCCGGCCGGGTCGTGCCAGTGATGCACGGTCAAGACGGCCATGCCAGCATCAAAGGCGTCGTCGGGGAACGGTAGAGACTCCGCCACCGCCCGCACGCTCGGCGCCGCTCCGACCGGGCGCTGCGCCATCATGACCACGGACGGCTCCACGGCGACGACCGAGAGGTCCTCGGGCTCGTAGGAGCCGCTGCCCGCTCCGACGTTCACGACCGTGGCCGGCGTTCCCATGGCCTTGCGGATCTGACTGGCGAGGCGCGGATCAGGGCGACGGGACCGGGTATAGCCGTCACCGATCCGGTCATAGATCGTCACGCGGTCAGGCTACAAACGGGGATGCCGCGGCCGGGTCGCAGGGGCCCAGCCCAGGTGTGGCGCGGACGGCGCCGAGTCTCGGCACCGGCAGACGCACATATCGGAGGTTCCCGCACTTGGCGACTTTCCGGGTCGGGGCAGAGATGCCGAGTGATTGGGCGCGGCCTCCGTCAAGCGTCTCGAGAGTAGGTAAACGCGTTAGCGTCATTACGACGCCACCCCGGGAGGTCGCCAATGACCACTAGCAATAACCCCGCCAATGGGACGAGCGACGTGGCGCTACAACAGGTGCCGGGACTTTCGGCCGGCGAGGTTCGTGAGGGGTACGCCGAAGTCAACGACGTGCGATTGCATTACGTCGAGGCCGGCGAGGGGCCGCTCGTCGTCCTGCTGCATGGCTTTCCCGAGTTCTGGTTCGGCTGGCGCCTGCAGATCAAACCGCTTACGACGGCGGGCTTTCGGGTAGTCGCACCGGACTTACGCGGCTACAACCTGTCGTCACGGCCGAAGGGGGTCAAGGCCTACGACACCACGCAGCTGACCGCCGACATCCGCGGGCTCATCCACGAGCGCGGTGCCGACTCTGCACTCCTGGTTGGTCATGACTGGGGCGGCAGCGTCGCCTGGGCCACGGCCATGGCCTATCCGGAGGTCGTCGACCGGCTGGCCATCCTCAACGCCGCACATCCGCGGCGCCTATCGGAGGGATTGCATCACCCCGGCCAGCTTCGCAAGTCCTGGTACTTCTTTTTCTTCAGTCTCCCGGACCTACCCGAGTCCGTCGTACGTGCCAACCAATGGCATTTCTTCCGGCATTTCCTCGGCGACGCCCATCCGGCCTATACATCGGAGGAGATCGATCGCTACATCGAGGCCTGGTCGCAGCCAGGCGCAGCAACGGGGATGATCAACTATTACCGCTTTTCGGTGCGAGAGTCGCCGAAGAAGGCGGCTGCCGCCCTCCGTCCGATCTCGGCGCCGACCCTGGTTATCTGGGGCCAGCGCGATCAATATCTGGGTCCTGAGCTAGCCGAGCCGGACCACGACGACGTCCCCCACCTCGATCGGGTCGAGCGTCTGCCCGACGCTTCGCATTGGGTACATCACGACGAGGCCGAGCGGGTCAACCAGCTGCTCATCGACTTCTTCGCCCCCGCCCTGCCGGCCCAGACCACCTGATCCGCAGAGCTCTCGAGGCGCCCGGGCGCCCATGTCGGTCGGCGGACGAGGGGCTCAATCGGGGCATCATGGGCGTATTCACGAAACTGGAGCCGGGAAAGGGGATCCGGTGCAGTCAAGTTCCAGCCGACGCAGGCCCGTCCGCCGCCGGCAAAGAAAGAGCGTGATCGTCGATGACCAGCCACGAAGTCACAACCAGCGAGGCCTGGCAGGCGGCCAGGGCCGAGTTGCTCGCCCAGGAAAAGGAGCTGACCCGGCGGGGCGACGAGCTGGCGGCCAGACGGCGCCAGCTGCCCTGGATGGCCATCGACAAGGACTACCGTTTCGAAACCGACGCCGGATCGAGGACCTTGCGAGAACTCTTCGAGGGACGCTCGCAGCTGATGGTCTATCATTTCATGTTCGGTCCGACCTATACCGCCGGTTGCCCCGTCTGCTCGTCCGCGGCAGACACCTTCAACGGCGCCGTGCCCCATCTCAATGCCCGCGACGTCACGTTCACCTGTATCTCGCGGGCGCCGCTGGACAAGCTCGACGGGTACAAGCGGCGGATGGGATGGACCTTTCCCTGGGTGTCGTCACACGGCTCCGACTACAACTTCGACCTCGAGATCTCGCGCCCGGTCGACGCCACCCGCCAGATGCTGGCCGGCGCCGTGCCTGAGGTCGCGGCCCGGCTCGCCGGTGAGTGCGGAACGGAGGCGGCGGCTTACCTGTCGGAGGCACCCGTGATGAGCGCCTACGCACTCGAGGACGCCACCGTCTACCTGACCTACTCCACCACGGCGCGCGGTCTTCGAATTCATGATGGGCTACTACGGCTTCCTCGACCGGGCCCCATGGGGTCGAAACGAGGGGGAGCCACCGGAGCTCTGGGTACGCCGCCACGACGAGTACCACCCAGCAGCCTCGGGGCAATAGGTCGACCAGAGCGGTGACCGGATGGGCGGACCGAACCTGACGCCTGTTGGGCTTCGACGATGGCGAGATTTTCGGACCCGGTAGAGTTCGGGTGATTCCAACCACCCCTCGATAGGGCGTCGTCCGGTGCCGCCAAGGGAGGGCGACCAGGAGCGCCGCTATGATCGGCGGCAACGGATGGAGCCGCCGCTGGAGCGCGGCCAAGGGGAGGACAGGATGAGAACACGGGGTGCGGTGATCACCAAGGCGCCGGGTACCTACGAGGTCATCGACATCGAGCTCGACGATCCCCGCCAGGGGGAGCTGCTGGTGAAGATGGCGGCGTCGGGTCTGTGTCATTCGGACGACCACATCGCCACCGGCGACATTGCTGTCGGGGTTTACCCTTTCTGCGGCGGCCATGAAGGGGCGGGGGTGGTGGAGCAAGTCGGGCCGAATACCGTCGGGTTCGAGGTCGGCGATCACGTCATCTTCTCCTTCCTGCCCGGGTGTGGCCGGTGCCGGTGGTGTGCCTCGGGCATGCAAAACCTCTGCGACCTGGGTTCCGGGCTGCTCAGCGGGGGCCGTCCCGAGGATCCGACCAGCTTCCGGATGCACACCGTCGACGGCGATCCGGTAGGCCAGCTGTGCGGGATCTCCACCTTCGCCGAGCACACGGTGGTCAGCCTGTCGTCGGCGGTCAAGGTCGAGAAGGATCTGCCGCTGGACAAGGTGTGCCTGCTGGGCTGCGGGGTGGGGACCGGGTGGGGCTCGGCGGTCAACGCGGCCCAGGCCGGTCCGGGGGACACCATCATCATCATGGGCATCGGCGGGGTGGGCATCAACGCCGTGCAGGGGGCGGCCCTGGCCGGCGCCTCCAATGTCATCGCCGTGGACCCGGTGGAGCTCAAAAGAGAGAAGGCCCTCCAGCTGGGGGCCACCCACGCTTTCGCCGACATCGCCGAGGCCGACGAGTTCGCCAAGAGCGTGACCAACGGCCAGGGCGCCGATGCGGCCATCGTGACCGTCGGGGTGACCAAGGGCGAGCACGTGGGTCAGGCCTTTGCGGCTATCCGCAAGGCCGGCACGGTGGTGGTCACCGGTATCGGAAACATGGAAGAGGTCGGCATCCCGGTGGCGCTGAGCGAGTTGACCCTGTTTCAGAAGCGGATCCAGGGGGCCTTGTTCGGGGCGTCCAATCCCAGCTCGGACATTCTGCGGCAGGCCCAGATGTACCGGGACGGCAAGATCAAGCTGGACGAGTTGATCACCACCACCTACAGCCTGGATCAGATCGCCCAGGGCTACGAGGACATGCACGCCGGCAAAAACATCCGCGGCGTCATCGTTTACGATTGACCGCCCCTTTTGTAGGACCACTTCCGGCCGCCGGCATGGTGGCCGCCGCCCGTGACGTCCTCGTCGGTCGGCGGCGCGACGTCGAGGTGGTGGCGGCCGCCCTGGCCGCCGGCCGCAGCGTGCTGCTGGAAGGGCCGCCCGGAACCGGTAAGACCACGCTGCTTCGCGCCCTGGCCGAGGGGGCGGGCGTCGGCTTGGTGCTCGTCGAGGGCAACGCCGAGCTGAGCCCGGCCCGGCTCGTCGGCCATCACGACCCGTCCCGGGTCCTGAGCGAGGGTTACCGCCAGGACACCTTCGTGCCCGGACCGCTGCTCGAGGCCATGGCGGCCGGATCGATCCTCTACGTCGAGGAGTTGAATCGCGTTCCAGAAGAGACGCTCAATGTGCTGCTCGGGGTGCTCTCCGAGCGTCGTATGCAGGTCCCGCGCTACGGGGAGGTGACCGCCGCTCCGACCTTCCGGCTGGTCGCGGCCATGAATCCGTTCGATGCGGTGGGTACCGGCCGGGTCACTCCGGCCCTCTACGACCGCACCTGCCGGGTGGCCGTCGGCTATCAGGGCGAATCCGAGGAGCGGGAGATCGTGATCAGGCGGGCGGCGGGCCCGGCGGACCTGGTGCGGAGGGCCGTTCGAGCCGTCCGGCTGACCAGGGAACACCCGGACCTGCGAATCGGGTCATCGGTGCGGGGCGCGATCGACGTGGTGGCGGTGGCCGAGCAACTGGTCGCGCTGCGCCGGACCGAGCTCGATGGTCAGGGCTCGCCCGACGGGGCGTCGGAGGACGCCGGACGCGACTCGGCCGTCACCGCCCTGTCCGGTCGGATCACTCTCAAGGAGGGGGTGAGCCGTACGCCGGAGGCCATCGTGGAGGACATCTGGCAGCGGGCCGGCGCGGTGCTCTCGGAGCCGGTCGAGCCAGATCCCACCCCGGGAAAAGATCCGGGCTCGGACCGCCACCCGGCGGCCCGGGCCACCCCGATCTGCCGCTGACGGATCCGTCCGAGGTCGAAGAGCTGCTCCGGCAGCAGAACCGGCGGCGCATCAGCCGGATGGAGCTGCAGCGGCGGCATGACCGGTTGGAGGAGGTTTCAGAGGAGGTCGGGGCGCTCGACGAGGAGGCCCTGGCCGGAGCGCTGGCCGACGATCTCGATGCCGGCGTCTCCATGCTCGTCGACCTGACCCGGGCCACCGATGTAAAGCTGCGGGAGAAGGCGCTGCGTCTGGCCACGTCGCTGGTCGTGCCGGCGGCCCGGGCCGCGGGCCCGGCTCCCGCCGGCGGAAGTGCCCGCCTCGGGCGGGTCCCCGACGTGGGAGTCGACCTGGATCTCGACTCGACCCTCGACCGGCTGGCGGAGCACCCGGAGCTACGAGCCGAGGACTTGCGTTGGCGCGGCTGGCAGCGACCGGGCCGGGCGGTGGTGCTCGTGGTGGACGCGTCCGGGTCGGTCACCGGGACGCCGTTGAACACCGCCATCGTCACCGCGGCCGCCCTGGCGGCCCGAAGCGGTCCTCATGATCAGCTGGGGGTCGTAGCCTTCTGGTCCCGGTCGATCATTCTCCGTCATGTGGTCGAACCATCACCCCCGAGTTCGGCCTTGACTCGCCTGTTGGCGCTGCGGGGCGGAGACACCACCAACCTGGCCGGGGGGATACGTGCTGCGCTGGGCCAGATCGGCAGGTCGGCACCGGCCCGGCGAGATCTGATCGTGCTCACCGACGGGATGGCCAACGAGGGCGACGATCCGCTGCCGGTCGCGGCCTCCGCGGCTGGCATCGGAGCGCGGCTCCACGTGCTGGCTCTTCGCCCGGAGCCCGAGGCCATGGAAGCGTGCACGGCCCTGGCCGCGGCGGGCGGCGGAGTGCTCGCGGTGCTCGAACGCGCCGCCCAGGCGCCGGCGGCGCTGGCGCGGATGCTGGGGTAGCCCTCGGCGGCGGTGGTCAGAAGACTCGCCTTCGGCGCGTGGCGGGCTGGGCCGGCCGGTCGCGGTTGCGGCCACCGGACAGGTGGCCTGTGCCGGCCCGCCGACCCTGGAGACTGACCCGGCCGCCGGGGTGCTGTTGCTGTGGGGGCGGCGACCAGCCGACCCGTCGCGCATGGGCCGCAACGCGGGTCCCGCTACGCTCGGGCGACTGCGCCATCTGCTGCCAGGGTACTGACCGCATTCTCGGCTGCATCGCAAGTCCGACACCGGGTGGACATCGATGCACCTGACCGGTCACCCGGCGCCGAAGGGACGCTTCGAGGCGTCGATTCTGATTTTGCGGGTTCTGTCATCTGCAGCGCCCTCAGCCACTGATCTGTCGAATGCGGGTCGCGATTCCGGTTGGGCCGATTTCTCCGAAACTCGGTAGCAGTTCCATCTCATTCCAAATGCGTCCGTGGAGTAGCTAGCGCCTTGCTAACGCGGCCGGCCGATCATGGCGATCACATGCTCAGCCCGGAAAGGAAGTAACCGATGTCCATCAGCCTGTCCGATCTGCCTGCCGCCGTCGCCACCTACGTCACCAACAACGTGATTATTGAGGTGAGCGCGGTCAAGCACGGGATCTCCACCGTGCTGCAGCCAAATGAAAGGGCCACCTTCCACGTGACGGTCACCAACAAGGGGGCCGTGCGTTTGACCGATCTCATCTATGAGCTTTCGGTGTCGCCGAAATCGGTCGCCCAGCTCATCTCGCCCGCAGATGCGGTGGTCTTCGCCCAGACGAGCCTGGGCGGCGCTCCGATTCCCAACGGTCATGAGGTGGACACCATGTTCTTGAGCGCTATTGAGGCCGTGTCATGGACCTCGGTCGATGGCGGGGAGTCGGTGTCCACCCCCGAACTCGAGGTCAAAACGCAATCAACACTTGGGGACGCCACCATCGAGTGCACCCTCCGCGCCACGGTGGACCAGTCCAGTTTGTTTCCGCCCGAACAGGAGGGACCGACGGCCAGGTGCCAGCTAACCGTAAGTTGATGATGCTGGAACGACGCCCGGGCGTGCGAGTAGGGTGAGTGCTTCACTCGCCTCGATACAGGAGCGTCCACGTGGGCGACCGGACCCGAGGGGTACGAAACGGCGGACGAGAGCCGCGGCGCGGCCGAGGTTTCGGTACTCCTCCACCGGGCATACAGCTGCCCCTGCCCGATGAGATTCTGCGATCGCGTTTGGTCGATCGGCTCGATGGCCGTTGGGCCCACCCGGTCACCGTGATCCAGGCCGGAGCGGGCTTCGGGAAGTCCACCCTTCTGGCCCAGGCCGTGCGGGCCAACAGCGTGGCGCCGAAGGGTTTCGAGGTATGGCACGCCTGCGCGCCGGGGGATGTTGACAGCAACGTGCTGAGTTCGGCTCTGTTGCGCACTTTCGGCGTCGACCGCCTATTGCCCGACCCGGCGGCCCAGATCGGCGAGACGCTGGCTGCCTACTCGCCGCTCGATGTCTGCGTCATGCTCGACGACGCTCACGAGATCCAGCCAGGATCATCGGGGGCGTCCCTGGTGGACTCGGTCGTTCGCCGGTTGCCCGACAATGCCCACGTCGTGCTGGCGACACGCCACACCGTTCCCGCCGCCCTGTCCCGCCTGCGGGCCGCCGACCGCCTCCTCGAGATAGGCGAGCATGATTTGCTCTTCACCACCGATGAGACGGTCGCCATGGCCTCCCGGCTGGGGCGGGAGACTGAGGCCGCCCTCGAACTCGGCGGGTGGCCCGCTCTGGTGCGCCTGGCCCTGGCCGTGCGGTCGGACGTGGCCATCGACTTCGCTCAGGAGGAGGTGCTCAGTCATCTCTCTCGTGATGAGCGCCGGGCCCTGTTCGTTTTGGCCCACTTCGGCTACGCCGACGCCGACCGCGTCGAACGGGTGGTGGGCCAGGCGGTCGATCTCGCCCACCTGGCCCTCACTGTCCCCCTCGTGTCGCGCACTGACAACGGCCGCTTCCGTGCTCACGACCTGTGGGCCGCGGCCCTGCTCCGCGTGCTCGATGCCGACGACATAGGGGAGCTGCGGGCTCGTGTCGTGCACGAGCTTCTCGCCGATGGCGACCTGGCCCGCGCCGGCGCGCTGGCGATGGCCCACGCCGATCTCGACGCCCTGGGAACGGTGGCACGCGAGGTCGTTCGCCGCAATACGGTCGCCCTGCCCGTCGATACCGTGCGGCCCTGGGTCGACGTGTTGGCGCGGGGCCGGCCCGACGCCCCGGACAGCCACTTGCTGCGGGCGGCGTTTGGTCACGCCTTTGATTACACGGACACGGCGGTCGACGCCGAGCTCGACACGGCGGCCGCCGACTTCGCTGGTCAGGGCGACGCGGACGGCCAGCTGGTGGCGCTGGTGGTAGCCACCGTGGTGGCGTACCGGCGGGGCGACGTTTCCCGCCTCCTCGAGGTCGCGGGTCGGGCCGAGCGCCTGCCTGGCTCCCGCCAGGACGCTCTGGTCGATGTCGCTCAGCGTGCGATCGCCGCCATCGTGGCCGAGATGACCGGGGACGTGGGGCGCGCCGTGGCCGAGCTCGAGCCCGCACCCTTCGCACGGGTCCCGCCCGCCATCAGCAATTCGGCCCAGCGCCTGCTGATCCATTGCCTGCTGCTCAGCGGGCGAGCCGATGACGCCCTGGGAGTGGCCCGCGGGCTCTTCGCTCAGCAACCTGACCACAACACCCATTACCTGTGCGCTTTCGCCGGCTGGATGGCAGGCCACCCAGCCGACCTGATCGCCCTCAATCGTCCCTTTATCGACATCCCAGCGGTGACCTCGCGCGACTATTTCGTGCGCCGGACGGTCGTAGCAGCCATGCTGGCGTCGACGGGTCAGGGCGAGGAAGTGCACCGGCTGGTGGCCGAATCGGGCCCGGCCGCGGGTTCGACGACCAAACCGACCAACAGCAGAGACGCCATACTCGACGCCGTCGCCCGCGCCCTGTGCGCGGTTGTGGACCACGACGACGCCACTGCCGCCCGTCTGATCTCTGACGTCGTCGCCGACCACGCCGACAGTCCCATCCGCGATCAGCACCTGCTTCGCTTCCTCCCGCTGGTGTACGTGCTCGATCCCTCGATACGGGCCGGCTGGGACCAGGCGCCGCTCGGGCCGACTCATGAGCATGCCAGGCAGGCCAGCCGGTGCCTGGTGGACCTGCGTGCCGGGCACCGCACCGAAGTGGCCGCCCTGGACCCCGGCCAAGTGTTCACGGCCTTTCCCCTGGCGTGGGCTGTCGAGCTGGGCGCCCGTCTGCACGGCAATCGCCACCGGGACGGCGTCCGGTTGGCCGAGTGGTTGGTCGACCAGGTGCCTGACCCGGCGCGGGCCGAACTGCGCCATCTGGCCGGGAGCGGTGGTCGATGCGGCCGGGCGGCGGCCGAGCTGCTGGCCCGGCTGCCGGCGGCGCCTACGGTGCGGCTCGACATATCCGTACTCGGGCCTCTGCAAGTGGCCTTTGCCGGCGTTCCTGTGGCGGCCGCGGAACTGCGGCGGGCCCGCGTTCGGGCGTTGCTCTCGCTCCTGGTGGTCCACCGCGTGCTGAGCCGGGAGCGGGCCACCGACCTGCTCTGGCCCGAGCTATCGGCGCGTGATGGTGCTCGCAACCTCCGGGTGACGCTCACCTATTTGCGCCAGCTGCTGGAACCGGGGCGACCGTCCGGCGAGGCGTCTTTCCACCTGCGAGCCGACAGCTCGACCATTGCCCTTCATCCCTCCGAGTACCTCGTCGTCGACCTCTGGGAGCTTCGTCGGCTGCGGCGCGACGCCGACCAGAACCGGGGCCAGGGCGACCCGGAGCGCACCATCGCTCTGCTCGAGGCCGCCACCGCGTGGTGGCGGGGGGAGCCGCTCGTCGATCTGGCCGTGGTCGAGGGGCTCGACCACGAGGTCGAGCACGTCCGTATCATGCAGCTCGAGAGCGTGCTGGAGCTCGGCGAACTCCGCCTCGTCCGGGGCGACGCCGACAAGGCGCGGAGCGACGCCGAGCGAGCCCTCGCCCTCAACCCCTACTCGGAGCGGGCCCATCGCCTCGCCATAGCCGCCGCCCTGCGCAATCGCGATCGGGTGCGCATCGATGCCGTGCGCCACCGTGTCCTCGAGACGCTCGATGAGCTCGGGGCCACGCCCGAGCCCGCCACGGAGATCCTCCTTCGCCAGGTCGAGGACCGGTCCCTGGCTGCCGCGCCACTGTCCGGGCCTGGTCCCAGAGTGCCGGCTTCGCGCCGGTCCTGACGGAACGACACCGGGCGGAGAAGCGCCCGAACACGCCAAGCCCACCCAGAACGCCGCCCGCCCTGGGTGCGTTTGGTGAACCGGGACCGGGATGACGGCACCCCTCCTGGCTAGCGTCTCGCTAACGGCGGTGCCGCATGTTGAGCCCCGTAGGACGCTCCGGCAAGTGAAAATCACCCACTCCCGGGTGTAACGGAAAAAGGCGAACAACATGCCGATCAGTGTCGCTGACATCCCCGACGTCACGGCCACAATTTCGGGTTCCGCCCGACCGCGGCGGGCGACCTCCTCGCCATCCAGCCTGGCCGCCGCGGCGGCCAACTTTCTCCGCCGATACCCGGACTTCGACCCCGACGGGACACTGGGCGAGCTTCGACACCGGGAGTACGGCCGCCTTGACGCCGGCGGTCATGTCTATCTGGATTACACCGGAGGCGGCCTCCACGCCGCGAGCCAGGTCCGTGCCCATTTCGGGCTGCTGGAGGACCGCGTCCTCGGCAACCCGCATTCCAACTCGCCTGCCTCCCTGGCATCGAGTGCGCTCGTCGAGCAAACCCGGGCGGCGGTGCGGGCCTTCTTCAAGGCCTCAGCCGACGACTACCTCTGCATTTTCACGGCCAACGCAACCGGCGCCCTGCGTCTGGTCGGCGAGTCCTATCGCTTCGCGCCGGGCGGCACCTTCCTGCTGACCGCCGACAACCACAATTCGGTGAACGGCATCCGGGAGTTCGCCCGCCGCCGGGGTGCCACCATCCAGTACGCCCCGGTCCGGGCATCCGACCTGCGGCTCGATCGAGAGGCCATGACCGGGCTCCTGCGGGCCGGTCGGCCCGGGGCCCGCAACCTGCTCGCCTTCCCAGCGCAATCCAATTTCTCCGGCGTGCAGCACCCCTTCGATCTGATCGACGAGGCCCACGCCGAGGGATGGGATGTGCTCCTCGACATTGCTGCGTTTGCGCCGACCAACCGATTCGATGCCGGCCGGGTAGCCCCGGACTTCGCCACCCTTTCGTTCTACAAGATGATGGGCTTCCCGACAGGAATCGGCTGCCTGCTGGTGCGCAGGGACCGGCTGGCCGCCCTGGCCCGACCCTGGTTCGCGGGCGGCACGGTCACGATCGCCTCTGTGGCGGGTGACGGTCACTACCTCCGCGACGACGAGGGCGCCTTCGAGGACGGGACCGTCGACTATCTCAGTCTGCCGGCCGTGGCGACCGGGCTGGAGCACATCTGCCGGGTCGGCCTCGAGGCCATTCACCACCGGGTCCACTGCCTCACCGATTGGACGCTCGATGCGCTCCGCGGTCTGCGTCATCGCAACGGCCGCCAGCTGGTGCAGATCCATGGACCAGACGGAACGGCCGGGCGGGGCGGGACCGTAACCTTCTCAATGCACGATCGTGACGGTCTGCCCATCGACGATCTGCGGGTGGAGGAGCTGGCCAACGAGGCCAACATTTCGCTCCGCACCGGATGCTTCTGCAACCCCGGCGCGGCCGAGGCGGCCCACCACTTCTCCAGAGAAGAACTGGGCCGGTGGTTTGGCCGACCCCAACGGGTCTCCTACCCCGAGTTCCGCGACGAGGTTCGACGCCGGCACCACCAGTTCCCGTCAGCCATCCGGATCTCATTCGGACTGGCGTCGACCTTTGCCGACGCCTACCGGCTCGAGGCCTTCCTGAAGGAGTTCCTCGACCGATCCGTCGTCGAACTCGTTTGAAAAAAAGGAGACGCAGGTGGTTATCCGCTTGGACCCCGATCAGCGTGAAGATGGCAGCGGCCCCGCCCCGAACCTGATGCCAGTCATCAACGAAAACGAAGCGCGGGCGGCGGCCGGCCTGACCATGCTGATGGGAGCGGTGGCCTTCAGCTACGCCTATTTCGAGCGGCGTTACTTGCCGTTGCAGATCGTGGCCGTCTTCTTCTTCGTCGAGTTCGCGGTGCGGTTGACGGCCGGCCTGTCGCGCAGCCCCATCGGCCTGCTGGCGGGCTGGATGACCCGGCGAGAGTCGCCGTACTGGGTGTCGGCGAAGCCGAAGCGCTTTGCGTGGACCCTCGGATTGACCATGTCGGGGGCCATGGCGGTAATCACGAATGTTGGCATTCGGGGGTGGCTGCCCCGCTCGGTGTGCTTGCTGTGTCTGGCCCTCATGTGGCTCGAGTCCGTGCTGGGCCTGTGTTTGGGGTGCGAGTTCTACGGCCTGCTCGTGCGCCGGGGCTGGGCCCGAAGGCACGAGGCGTTTGAGATCTGCCCCCATGGGGCCTGCGCCGCACCATCGGGGTCCTCTCCGGACGGACCTGACCTTTCATCGAACCTGGAGGTGATGACATGACGGCCGACACTGAGGTCGGGTACCAGCTCGGCAACGACGATGCTGAGCTCGAGCGTTTGCGTCTGCAGGGGCGAGCGCTCGGACCGGCTACCCGCACCATCCTCGAGATGGCCGGGATCAAGCCCGGGATGGCAGTCCTCGATCTCGGCTCGGGGGCAGGCGATGTCAGCCTCCTCGCGGCGGAGATGGTCGGGCCCACCGGGACGGTCGTGGGCATCGACGCGTCGCCGGACGCCGTGGCCAGGGCCACCTGGCGGGCGCAAGAGCGAAAAGCCACCAACGTTCGCTTCGCGGTCGGTGACATCCACCGCCCGGCCCCCGGGGGCCCGTTCGATGCGGTCACCGGGCGGCTGGTGCTCATGTACGTGTCTGACCCGTCCGCGGTGTTGCGGACCCAGGCGACGGTCCTTCGCTCCGGGGGGCTGGTCGTGCCCATCGAGCTGGATATCTATGCGGCGCGAACCGTTCCGCCCACGCCGCTGGCCGGCCAGTTGGCTTCGTGGCTCGCCGAGGTGTTCATCCGCAGCGGTATCCATCCTTCACTCGGACCGAAGCTGTGGTCCACGCTCCAAGATGCGGGGCTGGAGCCGCAGGGGATGATTGGTCTCCAGCACTGCTTCGGTCCCGACAACCCCGATGGGGCGGCCCTGCTCGCGGGTATCGTGCGCACCCTCAGTCCGCTGATGGAGCGCGTCAACGTCGCCACCGTTGAGGAGATCCAGCCCGCGACACTGCAAGATCGGCTCACCGCGGAACTCTCCGATGCCAGCGCGGTATTTGCTTATCCCACCTTCTATGGGGCGTGGGCGACTCTCGACTGCTAATGGACCGGATGGCAGGGCACCAGGTCGACCGCTACTCGTAGTTGCTGGCGTTGAAGCCGGCCGGCACGGGGTTATTGCTGGTACTGCCATCGAGCACCGAAACGTAAGGGGATATGCGAGGCAGGTTCTGCCCGTTGGGCGTCCAGCCGTAGTTGGCCACCCACGCCCCGAAGTCCCGGGGACCGAACGGATTCGAGATGGGCTTGGTGAACGACTCTGCCGGGTAGAGGCCCGGCCAGAAGTTCGTCACGTGGTTGAGGTAATCGAGGACGCTCGCCGACGTCACGTTGGGATATTTCGCATTCCCGGCCTGCAACAGGAGCTGCAGGTCGACCCAGTTGGTGCCGCTCACCGCCTCCAGGTCCGGGGTGTGAGACGGGTTGTAGGCCGATTGATCGTGCACCCACTTGACCACGACCGGGTTCTGCGTGTCCTGGGGCGGGTCCGAGGCGCCGAGCAGGATGATGTGATTGCCAAGCTGGTTGATCAGCGGCGTTTCAGCCGCCGCCGTGCCGGGGATGGACAGGCAGGCGGTGCAGATGATGGTCTTCTGGAACTTCCCCTCCTGCGCCAGCGGTACCAGCGCCTTCAGGGCGCTGATGGCCTGGGGCCCGGCGGCCAGGTTCTCGATGCACTGGGCCCCCTTGTTGGCCGCCTCGATCACGTAGGCCGAGAGGTCGGGGGCGTTGCTGGGAACGGTGACACTGCCCTTGAAGTCGATATTGAACTTCTTCGCCGTGGCCTCCGCAGAGTTGACAAAGATGTTGATGGCCGCGGCGGGCGCGCCCGGGATGGCGTAGAGCAAGCTCACGCTCTTGCACCCGGCCTGGGCCAGCAAGGCTACATAACCGCCGGAGACGTCGGCGTTGAGGTCGTTGGTGATAAATGACACCGAGTCGGTGTACAGCAGCGGCTGGCCTCCGTCGGTCAGAGCCGGGATGCCGGCAGCCTGCAGATACGGCATGTAGGTCTGCTCCTGCGAGAAGGCCAGTACACCGATCACTTTCTTGGACACCATCTCCTGGCCGCAGGCGGCTGCGGCGTTGTTGTTTTCCTGGGCGTCACAGGTGACCAGATCGATGGAATGGCCGTGGATGCCGCCCGCGACGTTGGCTGCCTTGACGGCGGAGGTAAGGGCGTCGTTGTAGGGGGTGTTGAGGCCCCCATTGCCGCTCAGGTCGATGATCCATCCGATCTTGTACGGCTTGCCGGTGGCGGGCGCCGCCGCGGTTGCGCTTCCCGCGCTTCCTGCCGCCGCTGTCGTCACCGATCCACCCGTCCCCGCCGTGGTCGGCGATGTGGTCGGGTTGGAGCTCGACTTGGAACTCGACCCGCACGCCGCGGCGACGAGCACGAGGGCAACCAGACCGACCGCGGACAGGCGCCGATGACGAGGAGTGACACGCATCCCATTCCCCCTTGAGACTTCGGTGAGCGGACGCACGGTAGCATGCCAAACTCTCGACGCACCACGGTGGTCCGAGCCGGGGCGATGTCCGAGAGGCGCCGGGAGGCGAGCAGCGCGAGACTGTTGGCGATGCACGTCGACGTCCACGTTCCCCGATTCACCTGGCCCGGCGCGCCCGTGTCGATCGGGCCCACTGTCGCCTCGGTCGCCCGCAGCGCGGAGGCGATCGGCATTCGCACGCTCTCGTTTATGGACCACTATTTCCAGATGGACCGGGTCTGGCCGGCGGAGGAGCCGATGCTCGAGGGATATACCGCTCTCGGGTTCGTGGCTGGCGTCACCCAGACGCTCCGCCTCAGGTTGCTGGTAACCGGCGTGACCTACCGCCATCCGGGACTGCTGGCAAAGTCGGTAACGACCCTCGACGTGCTGTCGGGCGGTCGGGCCGAACTGGGCCTCGGGGCGGCCTGGTACGAGCGTGAGCACCGCGGTTTGGGTGTGCCGTTCCCTCCCCTCCGCGAACGCTTCGAACGGCTGGAGGAAGCGCTCCAGATATGTCTGCAGATGTGGAGCAGCAACGACGGTCCCTATGAGGGCCGGCACTACCAGTTGGCCGAGACCCTGTGCTCGCCACCACCGCTGAGCTCGCCCCGGCCTCGCATCATGATCGGCGGGGGCGGTGAGCGGAAGACCCTCCGGCTGGTGGCCCGATACGCCGATGCCTGCAACATCAACGGCGCTCCCGACGTGGTCGCCGAGAAGATCTCGGTCCTGCACCGGCACTGCCAGGATGTTGGGCGTGACCCGGCGGAGATCGAGGTGACCACCAGTCTCGGACTCGCCGATGATGTGGAAGACCCGGACGAGGTCGTACGCCAGGCCGAAGTGATGGCGTCGCTCGGAGTCGACACGGTCATGGCTCGACCGGTCGGGCCGGAGCCGGCTGGTTACCTGGAAAAGGTGTGGGGTCCGGCTGTACCCAGGCTGGCGGCGATGGCGGGGGTGGCGCGCTAGGGCGACCCGGGCGGAGTCGGGAGCGGGCTGGGCCGGCCGATCCGCCTGCGGCGGTATTCCGGGGAAGGACGCCAGGAAGGCGGGGAATTTGGCGTCAGCTGCCGACCGAATCGATCACTCGCATGTGATACTGGAATCCGCACTGGCCAGACCCCCCGGATGCAAAGGATCGAAGCGGTGTTTCGTGGCAAAGACGAGGGCAGCATCCGGGCCGCACGGTAATGGGTGTTGCGCAGGTTGTCGGGTTTGTAGGGTGCTGGGTTTTCGTCGTCGCGCTCGTGCTCTGGGGCTTCATCATTGAGAGGAGGCGACGACCGGTGAAGGCCGCGGCGACCTCCGGCTTGGCCGCCGCGGACTGGCTCGTCGTCGAGGAGGCCGAGGGCGCTTCCTCCGAGGTGGCTGAGCGGGCTCGCTTTCTGGCCTCGGCCTGGATGGCGACGCGGGGTCTCGACCTGGCCAACGTGGCGCCCGGTGACATCCGCACCGAGGTGATCACCACGGGTGACGGGTTGAGCACCACCCGGGTGCTGCTCAAATCGGTCGCCCTGCAAGGCAGTCTGCGGCGGCGCTGACGCCCAACCGAAAATCGAGGGCGGCCTACTTTCGGACGGACCGGCGTATCGCCGGCCGCCGTACCGCCCCGGTGTGCCCCGTGTTGTCACGCTCGAGGGATTTTGCTGGATTTCTCGCCTAATACGCGACCAATCCAGCAAAATCCCTTCGGAGACTCAGCCGGTGGCCAGACGGCGGCGTCGGCTCAGCCGAGAGTCGTGCTGGCCGTCACACGAACCGCCTGCGCCACCCGTTCGAGGGCGGGCGACCGGAGGCGCCACTGCTGCCAGTACAGGCGCACGTCGACGCCGCCGCCCGGATCGAACTCGACGAGTTCCGGCTTGGCCCGAGCCGCTTGCAGATCCGGCAACATTCCCCATCCCGATCCGAGTTGCACCGCCTCCATAAAGGCGTCCGAGCCGGGAACGAAATGCCGGGGCGGCTCGACCCGGCGGTGGCAAGCCCGCCGCAGATAAACCTCCTGAAGGTGATCGTCCCGATCGAATACCAGCACGGGGGCTTTCGTCAACTGGGCCGGGGTTGGGCCGGATGAGAACCAGTCACGAACGAATGGGCGCGCCGCCCGGGGCCGGTCGCGCATCGAGCCGAGCCGCTCGACCGTGCAGCCGGGCACGGGCGCCGACGAGGCGGTCACGGCGGCCATCACCACTCCCTCGCGCAGCAGCTCGGCGGTCTGCCCCTCGTCGCTCCGGCGGATGTCAAAAAGAAGAGCCATCGGGGTGCGAGTGCTGCTTGGGGGTTGACATTCCGCCGGTTCTTTTCGTGCGCCTGGAGACCCACCTCCCCACCATTTGACATCGAACACGTGTTCGTCTATGATGAAAGGTGCATCGAGGTCGGGCTGACGACCTTCTCCAAAGGAACCCTTTGCTGTTGGAGGAGGTGCGATGCCCAACGCGGTGCTCTCGGCGGCAGCTTCATTGCGGGAGGCGCTGGCTGGTTTTGAAGCGGGTCTGCTGTCGGGGGCCGACTGCGCCTTGGTTGCGGAGCAGTTGGCGACTACCGAGAAGGCGTGCGCGGCGCTACGACTGGTCGCCGCGGCTCGGGCGGTGGAATGCGGCGCCCACCACCAGCGTGGTTTCAAGGACGGGGCCGCCTGGTTGGCGCAGCAATCGGGTAGTACCGGGGCCCAGGCCCGTCGGGCCCTCGAGACGGCCGGCCGCCTGGAGGATTGTCCCGACACCAAAGCGGCCTTGCTGGCCGGTGATATCTCGTTGGCCCAGGCGGCTGAGGTCATCGAGGCGCAACGGGACACGCCGGACGCCGAAGCGGCCCTGCTGCCGGTGGCCCGCATGTGGGACCTGTCCCGATTGCGCGACGAGGCCCGGGAGTACCGGCAGGCCCATACCGAGGTGCACGACCTGCACGACCAGCAGCAGCAGGCTCGCTTCTTCCGGCACTGGCGTGACCGGCTGGGCCTGATCCACTTCAGCGGCGCCCTGCCGCCCGAGACCGGCTTGCCCCTGGTGCGGCGCATCGAAGTGGCCGCCAGTCGGGCCCGCCGTGACGCCCGGTCCGCCGACAATACCTCCGCTGAACCCTGGGACCGCTACGCCGCCGATGCCCTGGTCGCCCTCACCGCCGGCCGCGATACGGACAAGCGGTCGGAGCGGGCCGAGCTGGTCATCGTGTGCGACCTCTTTGCCTGGCGGCGCGGCCACACCCACCCCGGCGAGGTGTGCCACCTCGTCGACGGCGGTCCGGTCCCCGTCGATCTGGCCCACGAGCTGGCCCGGGACGCCTTCGTGGCCGCGGTGCTCCACGACGGAGTCAACATCCACGCGGTTCAACGCTTCGGCCGCTACCTGCCGGTCGAGTTGCGCACCGCCCTGGATCTGGGTCCGGTCCCACAGTTCACGGGTCGACAATGCGCGGACTGCGGCCGGCGCTGGGGACTGCAATACGACCACGTCGATCCCGTGGCCAACCACGGGCCCACCAGCTACGCCAACATCGAGGCCCGCTGCTGGCCCTGCCACCAGGACAAGACCGAACGAGACCGAAAAGCCGGACTCCTCGGTGCCAACGCCCCGCGTCCGGCCAACACCCCGTGACCCGGTGCGGTCCGTGCTTGGCGCATCCGGGAGATCGGCGACATGACCGAAGCCGATCCCGCGCCCAACTGGGATTGTTCATACGGAGAGCGGCCGCGCCCCGGGACATCGAGCCGCCCACAGCCTGCCCTCATCTGCCCGGCCGCCCTCGGCGCGCCCCTCCACCCCGGGTACTGGCCGGGTGGGCACACGATCCTGGTCGGCGGCCCCCCTGGTCGACGGGTCTCCTCGCGCCATCGAAACTGCCCGCCGCAAGAGCTCCGAGCGCAGTGCGGGCGTTCGCTTCCAGGTGCTCGAGGCGGTCCGCCTGGACACCATCGGCTTCGGGTCTGCGAGTGGGTCGGGTTGACCTGGGGCATGATGGCCTCATGCCCCGAAGGCGGCGTGACGGATCCGCGGATCCGCTGCTCGACATCGGTTGCAGCGAGGTGGTCCCGATCGCCTCGGGCGGCTCCAGCGTGGTCTACCGCGCCCGTCAGCGAGAATTCGATCGGGTCGTCGCCCTGAAGATCCTGACCCTCCCGGTGCTAGATGAGCGGGCCCGCCGGCGATTCCAGCGCGAACTGGCCCTGGCCGGACGACTCACCGGCCACCCCAACGTGGTCACCGTCTTCGCCAGCGGCTTCCTCCCTGATGGGCGGGGCTATATCCAGATGGAGTACTGCCCGGGCGGGTCCCTCGCCGACCGTCTCGAAGCGGAGGGCGTGTTGCCGGTCCAGGAGGTCGTCAGTATCGGCGTGAAGATGTGCGGCGTGCTCGAGATGGCGGCCCGGGAAGGCATCGTGCACCGGGACGTCAAGCCCGCCAATATCCTGGTCACCCGGTTCGGAGAACCGGCCCTGTCCGACTTCGGGGTGGCGGTGGTGACGGGCGAGACCACGGGGACCACCCAGGCCCTGACACCCGTGCATGCCGCGCCGGAGGTCCTGGAGTCGCGCCCGGCGGGCCCGGCCGCCGATCAGTGGTCGCTGGCGTCGACCCTGCACACCTTGCTGGCCGGACGACCGCCCTTCGCCGGGGCCGAGGGTGAAGGAATGCTGGCTGCCATGCTGCGGGTGCTCAGCGATCCGGTGCCGGCCATACCTCGCCATGATGTGCCCGCTGCCCTCCAATGGGCGCTGGCGCGGGCCCTGGGCAAAACACCGGACGAACGCTGGCCCACGGCGGCCGATCTGGGGCACGCCCTACAGTCCATCGAGGCCGATGCGGGCTGGCCGGTTACCGCCCAGCCGGTCGAAGAGGTCCCCGAGGCGCGCCGCCGGACGGAGGGGACGGAGCTTCCCCCGAAGCCGGACGGCGAAGTGACCACACCCGGGCTGCGGGGCAGCCACCGGTCCAGCCGCATCGAGGTCCCATCGGACGGCCCGCCCACGCCGGTGGTGACCGGCGAACCTGGGCCGCCGCCCGGGCCCACGTCGGCCGAGGAAACCCGCGTGTGGGCCAGACGGACTGCACCGCCCCCGTCGCCGGAGGCGCCCGGCGCCCCGACCCGCCGGCGATGGTGGTGGCTGGCGGCGGCGGTGGGCGCGCTGGCGGTCATCGGCGTCGTGGTCGCCGTGCTGGTGACGGCGGGCTCGTCAGGACCGAAAGTCAGTCCGAGGACACCCCGGCTGCAGCCGCCGTCGCCGGCGTTGGCCGCCCGGCTGGCCCCGCGCCAGGTGGAGATCACCAATGAGCAGCCCACCACGGTCACGATCCACTGGCTGGATCCCAGCAACGGGCGATACCCCTTTGTGGTGAAAGTGTCCAACGGCTCGGTCGTGACCGCGACCAGCCCCACCCAGACGGTGGTGGCCGGCCTTGACCCCACCAGGGGCTATTGCTTCGTGGTCGGCGCCGTGTACGGGGTGGGCGGCCAGATCGCCAACGCCCCGCCGGTCTGTATGAGGGGCGGAAAGATATAGAGCCTCAACGGCGAGCCGGCGATGAGGAACCCAGGAGCAGGTGCCGCACGCGACGGCCGGCCGGGGTGGCCCGGGCCAGGGCCCCTACCGCCTGGTCGCTGGCGGCCCAGGCCTGGGTGGCCGAGCCATCGTTGACCACGCCGGCGTACACGGTCTCATCGACGAGCTGGGCCAGCTGCCGGCTGGGCTCGCCGGCCGGCGGGGCCAGATCGGCGGCGATCGCTGACACCTCCGACGGCGTCAGGCTGCTGATCCCCACCCGGAAGGGCTTGAGCGATTCGAGGAGTTCGCTCCAGGCCCCGAGGACCCTCTCACCGGGATCGGCCGCCCTCCGGCGAATCGCTCGGCGGCGCCGGCGGGCCAGGGTTCGGCCCGCCCCCCCGAGGATGGCTGCCCCCGCCAGGGCCAGCCCCAGAATCCACACCCATTCGATTCCGCCGCCGGCCGGCCCGGGTGGGGCGGCGGCCGGGGGACTGGCTGGAGGGGTGGAGGTGGGCGGGACAGTGAGTGTCTGTCGCACCTGGTTCAGGCCCTGCTGTGCCGCCGGTCCGGTCGTCGTGACCCGGCCACCCGGTCCGGCCCCGCGAGTACTCGAGGACGGCACCGGGTCGAACGCCACCCAGCCCAGCCGTCCCAGCTCAACCTCCGGCCAGACGGTGGCATCCGATCCCCTGACGACCGTCTGCCCGTGAGCGGCGTCGATAACACCGGGCCGAAAGCCGACCGCCAGACGGGTCGGCAGGCCGACGCTGCGGACCATCAAAGCGAAGGCAGTGCCGTACTGTTCCGCCGTGCCCGAGCGCGTTGACGCCAGGGCGGCCAAGCGGGCACAACTCGAGCCCGGGGGGGCCGAGGTATCGAGCCGGAAGCCGGACCGGGCGGCCAGCGCCTGCTCGACCGCCACCGCCTGCTGGTCGGGCCGCTCGAGCCCGGCCGTGGCCCCGGCCGCGAGGGACCGCAAGGCGGCGGGGAAGCAGGCCGGCAAGGCCGTGAGGGCCACCGCCGCGGCCCCGCTGGCGACACCGGCGGCGTCCAGTTGCGCCCGGGACGGCTCGGTCAGGCGGCCCGTCAGGGCAAAGGTATTTCCAGACCTGATCAGGTCCGACGAGGCCGGATCGAAGGCCAGGTCCGCAGGGCTGACAGCCGTCGGTACGCCCGCAGTCGGGACCCAGGGCGCGGGCAGGGCCCGGATCTGCACGGTGGTGTGCACCTCCGGCCCGAGGAATCGCGACGAGACTCCGGGCGGCAGGGGCAGCACGGGGCCGGCCCGAATGGCGGAGGCCTGGGTGCTCCACCCCGTCCCGTCGTAGCGATCGAGGCTGACCAGCCGCCAGTTGGTCGGAGCGCGCAGCCAGGTCGGATCGACAGCAGCCGTGAACATGACCGTCCCCGATTCCCGCTGCCAGGCCCCGAGCTGATCCAGGGGATTCGCGGTATCGCCGAGGCTGAGGGGTGGGGAAAGGGCGGTCCGCAGATCCACCGGCTGGCGAAGGGTGGCGAGCGGAAGATGGGTGCCGGCGGCCAGCGAGACGGCCAGCACGACCGCGGCCGTCGACGTGGCGGCCACGATGCGGCCGGGTGGCACCCACACCACCCCCTCGCCGGCGGGGCGGGCGATCAACAAGAGGTACACCGCCGCCAGGGCCAGAGGCGGTCCGGCGACCGCCGCGACCGACCCCGGCCCGTGGACACCGAGCAGCAGCCCGGCGAGCAGGACCAGCCCGGCCGGCAGCAAGGCGTCGAGTCCCGGCCGGCGGCGAGTGGCGGCCAGCACGGCCCAGGCCGTCGCCGGCGTCAGCAGACCGATGACCGGCAGCCGGTCGGAACTTGCTGGCACCGGCACGCTGGTCGTCAGTATCCGGCTCCAGCCGCCGAAAAGGCTTCCGACGCCCCGGGCTATGGCGGCACCGAGGCCCGCCGGGGCCGGCGTCGCGAACCCGATTGCGGTCACGACGACGGACACCAGGGTCGCCGCCACCACGGGTACCGCCACCACCGCCCACCCCGGCGAGAGGCGCCGGACCAGCGCCTGGCGGCCCGCGACCCCCGCGACCGCGCCCAGCAGCACCGCTACCATCACCGGGCCGACCACCTGGCCCCACCCGAAGACCCGCTGGAACGCTCCCCCCGCCGCCGCCACCGTGAGCGCGGCCGGGATGGCCGGGATGTAACGCCGCCAGGCCCTGAGGATCACGCCCGCGCCCTCATCGGTACCCGGTCTGCCACAACGAGAGCACCGCCTCGGCCCCGGCCGCCCGGCACACCTGCAGCCGGCCCAGTTGGCGGGTCGAAGGGACGGAGCCGCCGACCAGCAGGGCGCTGACGCGCCGGTAACGCCCGGCCAGGCGATCCAGGCTGGCCGGGTCGTCGTGGAGGCGATCGCCGGATACGAGCACGGCGGCGCTTCCGCCCGCCTCCACCTCGAGCAGCAGGACGGCCCGGGCCAGGTCGCCCGCCTCCCGGACCTGCAGCCCGGCCAGGACGTCGAGAGCGTCCCGGGCGCCCGTCGGCCCGAAGCCGGTGACCGATCCGCTCACGGTGTCGAGGCGGGTCGGGGCGCCGGATCGCACCGCTTCTTCCAGCAGTGACGCCGCCACCTCCACCGCCGCTTCGAAGTCGTCTTCCAGGTAGCTGCCGGCCCGGTCGTCGAGCAGCACCACCACCTGGGGGCGATTGGTGTCGACATGCTTCTTGACCATGAGGGTCCCGGTCCGCGCCGTGGTCCGCCAGTGGACCTGGCGCAAGTCGTCGCCAACGACATAGGGACGCAGGCCCTGGAAGGCGATGGTGCCCTCGGGGGCGGTGTCATCCATGGGTCCGTCCATCTCGATGGTGGCGCCCGACCGGGCGGCCGGCACCGGGTGGCTGCGGGGATGAACCCACAAGCGGGCGGCCTCGCCAAAGGGGCGGCGCCGGGCCACCAGGCCGAAGGGATCCGTTTGCGCCAGCACCAGCGGCCCGACGTCGAAGACGCCCCGCCGGTCGGTCGGCAGGCGGTACGTCGACGTGAACTGCTCGCCCGGGCGCAGTGGCGGCAGGTCGAGGGTGACCTCTCGATCGCCGGCCCGGTCGGCGACGGACAACCCGGGCGCCCGCCGGCGACCGGTGTTGGCGATGCTGACGAGCCCGAGCGCCGGGCTGTCGCGCCGCACCCGGACCGGTTCCAGCTGGCGCGACACGGACAGGCTCGGGGGCCGCAGCACCCACCCGACAGCCGCGGCCAGGAGGAGGAGCAGGGCCGCCCCGGCGAGCGTCAGTTCGGGCAGCCCCAGGGCGACCCCCGTGGCGTACAGGCCGGCGCCGGCGGCCAGCGCGCCCCACCCTCCGGCCGTCAGCCTCATGCGATCGTCGGCACCGGCACGGCCCGGACCACGTCGTCGATCAATCGATCGGTCGTGGCGTTGCTCAGGGCCGCCTGCGAGGAGAGCAGCAAACGGTGGCCGAGCACGGCGTGGGCGAGCGCTTTGACGTCGTCGGCGGTGGCGTAGCCCCGCCCGGCCAGGGTGGCCCGGGCCCGGGCCGCCCGCATCAGGGAGAGGCTGGCTCGGGGGCTGGCGCCCAGCCGGACGTCAGGCAGCTGGCGGGTGGCGCTGGTCAAGGCCACCACGTAGTCGCGCAAGACCGGCGCCACCCGGGTCTGGGCGACCACGGAGATCATGCGCTGGACGTCCGCCCCGCTGACCACCGGCCGCAAGGTGGTCAGCGCCGGTTCGGAGCCGTCCGCGGCCAGGATGTCGGCCTCGGTGGTGCGGTCGGGATAGCCCATGGTCAGCCGGACCAGAAACCGGTCCAGCTGGGCCTCCGGCAGCCGGTAGGTGCCGTCCATCTCGATCGGATTCTGGGTGGCCAGCACGAGAAAGGGCCGCGGCACATCGTGGGGCTGGCCGTCGACGGTGACCCGCCGCTCGTCCATGACCTCCAGCAGGGCGGACTGGGTCTTGGGGGACGCCCGGTTGATCTCGTCGGCGAGCACGACGTTGGCGAATACCGGTCCCGGGTGGAACGCGAACCGCCCGTCGTGCTGATGGTAAACGGTGGCCCCGGTGACGTCTGAAGGCAGCAGGTCGGGCGTGAACTGGATGCGATGCCAGCTGGCCTCGATGGAGCCGGCCAGGGCTCGAGCCAGCGACGTCTTGCCGACCCCGGGGACGTCCTCGACCAGGACGTGGCCTTCGGCCAGCATGGCGACGATGGCGAGCGACACCGCGTCCGGTTTGCCCTGAATGACCTTCTGCATGTTGTGACCGACTCTGGCGGCCGCCTCGGCCACCCAGGCCACGTGGTCGGGATTCGCGACGTGGCTCACGTCCAGAAGCTGAACTTCTGGGCCGGTTTCGACATCCCGGCGGGGTTCGTGCCGCAGGGGGAGAGCTCGTAGGCGGTGAAAGTGCCACTGGTGCCGGTGGTGAGGCCCTCGTACTCGCACAGATGGCGGCTGGAGCTGTTGATCTTGGTGGTCGACACGTAGGCGATCGGATGCGGGGTGTCGGGTGGCTGCTTCTGGTAGTTCGGAAGCTTCTTGGTGCAGGCGGCCGTCGTGGGCGTGGTGACCAGGGCGTAGACGTCGCCGGACACCCCCGTCGACGTCAGCCCCGGGGAAAAGACGTAATAGGTGGTGCAGAGGTATTCGTTGGTCCCCGCCGGCCGGCCGCCGGAGCTGGCCGGGTAATGAATCCAGGTGATGCCGCTGGCCCCCTTGTCGGTCCAGGCCCCGCCGGTATTGGTGCAGCTGTTCTCAATGGCGCGATCGCCGTTGAGGGAGTCGACGCAAAGATGGGTGCCGGCTCGGGCCCAGGCCGTGCCACTTGCCGTCGAACGGGGCCCGTTTCCTACCGGGTTGACGGCGTACACGGCCACTGTTTCGTTGGTCCAGGCCGGCACGGACCTGGTCACCGTGGTGTTCTCGGTCGAGGTCGGATTCCCCTTACCGACGGCGACCAGGTACCGCGTCGGTTTGGGGCTGCCACTTGGAACCGTTGCTGCCTTCCATTTGATGGTGAGCTGACCGTCGCCGCCGGTGACGGTCAGATTGGGGACCGCGCCCGGCGCCGACCAGGTGGTGGCGTGGGTCGGGGCGCTGGCCGGACCGCTGTTGCCGGACTGGTTGGTGGCCACGACCGTGAAGGCGTAGGCCCGGCCGGCGGACAGGTTCCGCAGCACCGCGCTGGTGGTGGTCACGGTTTCCGGCGCCGGCCCGCCCCTCACGGTGTAGCGGACGATCGGCGTGTGGTACGGCCCGAGGGACGGCGCCCGCCAGCTGAGGTTGATCTCTCCGGGCACCGACTCGCTGGTCCGGAGGCCGCCCACCGAGCCGGGGGAGTCCTTGAGCGGCGTGGCGCAGTACACGTTGGCCGGACTGAGCGGACCGCCGCCCTGGCCGTTCTGGGCCTGGACCTGGACGCACTCCCGGGTCCCGTCGGGCTGGCCGACCAGAGTGGCGCTGGTGGTCCCGGCGCTGACGCTCCGGCGAGTCCCGCTGGGGGTAGCCGTCACCTGGTAGCGGAGCACGGGGCTGCCGCCGTCGGAGGCGGGAGGCGCCCAGCTCACGGTGACGACGCCATCACCGGCGCTGACCTGGGTCACGGTGGGCACCCCTGGCACCGTAGGCGGCTGGGTGGGTGGCGGCGGACTGGTCGTCGGGGTCTTTGACGGTGTGGTGGTGGGTAGAGCGGTGGTGGGTGGAGCGGTGGTGGGTGGAGCGGTGGTGGTCGAGACCGGGCTGGGCGGAGCGCCGGCGGTCGGGGTGGATGGCGGGCCGCCCGAAGTGAGGGGAGCTCCCGTGGCCGCACTGGCGGGGCTGGCCGGGTTGGAAGCGGGAGGCGGCCCCTTCCCCTTCCCTGCCGCCCCCACCCGGCCCAAAACCGGTCGGGCGGCGACAGGGACGTACTTGGAGATGGCCGTCACGGCGCCGCTGGCATTGACCACCAGCGCTTGCGCCGATCCGCTGCTGTTGACGAACACCAGTTGGTCCTTGCTGATCAGCTGGTTGGCGCCCGCCGGCACCGGTATCGGGGCCAGGACCCGGAGCGGCGCCAGGTCGACCGCTTCCAGCTGGCGGGCGCCGGCGTCGAGGAGGTAGGCCCGGTCGGACGCCACCGCCACCTGGGTGGATTGGGCCGCGGCCGGTAACGCCAACGAGGAAAGCGCCGGCCGCGCCGTATCGATGGCCAGCACCTGGGGACCGGCCACGACCACCAGCTGGGGACTCGACGGGGAAGCCCCCAGGAGCGGGGCCCGGGCGCGGGGCGGGCCGGGCAGCGCGGGCAGGGCCACCCGGTGAAGAGACGGGTGCTGGAGCGAGGCCGCCGTGGCCGAATCGGGATCGACGGCCCACACGCCCTCGCTGGTGTCGGCCAGCTGGACCGCGTCGCCGGAATGTCCGAACGGATGACGGGTGACGGCGCCGGCCGGGTTGGCCTCGTCGACGACCGCCTGGGCCGCTACCGGCACCCAGATCGAGCCGCCCTGGTCGACGGTGGCCGCCCCGGTCGGGCCTCCGAGCGCGATCTGGCGTCCCACCGGCGCCAGGGTGGTCGGGTTCAGTCGCTGCACGATGCCCGACGAGCGGTCGACCACCCAGGTCGGGCCCGGGCCCGTGACCACCTGCAGGGCGGCGGCCGCCCCGGGTTCGGTGGCGGCGTCGGCGACCCCGAGAGTGGCGTCGTCCAGGCGGGACAGGCGCCCGCTGCGGAGATCGAGCACGTAGGCCCCGCTGGCCCGCTGGACCACTTCGAAAGGATCACCGGCCTTTCCGACCGCGGCCTGGGCGTCGGTGCTCCCCGTGTAGCCCTCGACGTGGGACACCGTCCCGGCCGCGCTGTTGCCCAGCCAGGCGCCACCCGTGAGCAGACGAAGGGCGCTGGCAGGCTCGCGGGTTCCCGTCACCGCCAGTCCGACCACGGCAACAACCACTGCCGCCGCCATGGCGGTGATCGCGATCCGCCGACGCGAACGCGGCCTGACCACCGGGGAGAGCCTATCGCCCGGCAGGCTCGCCGATACCCTCGCGGCAGTGCGGATACAGGCCAGCCTGGTCGAGGTCGGAGGAGCCTGGCGCCAGGACGTACTGATCGAAGCGGATCCGGAGTCACCGGTCCGCGAGGTGATCGCGGCCCTGTCCGCCATCCGCCCCGGGCGCTTCTGGCTCGACGGCCACCCGCTGGGCGGCGACGGTCGGATCGGAGACCGCGGACTCCGCGACGGGGCCACGGTGCTGGTGACACCCGCCGGGGCCCCGGAGCCGACCGCCCCGGACGGGGCCGCCCAACCCGGGGCCGCCCAACCCCGGGCCGGCCAACCGCCCTCCGGCCGGACCAACCTGCCCGGGCCGGAAGTCGCCGTCGTGAGCGGCCCGGAGGCAGGAACGCGGTTCCCGCTGACGAGCGGCACCGTCGTTGTCGGCCGGGATCCGTCGGCGGCCGTCCGCCTGGCCGACAGCTCGGTCTCCCGGTTGCACGCCCGGCTGACTTCGCAGGCCGGCACGTGGGTCCTCGAGGACCTGGGCTCGGCCAATGGGACCTGGGTCAACGGGCAGCGCATCGCCGGACCGGTCGCGCTCTCGGCCGACGCGGCCGTCGAGATCGGCTCGTCCATCCTCGAGCTCCGGACCGGCGTGGTCGCGGACGCGGACGTGCACGCCACCGACGACGGCACGCTCGAGTTCAACCGGCCGCCCCGGCTGCAACCGGCGCTTCGGCCACCCCGGGTGCAGGCGCCGGCCCGCCCCCTGGAGCAGGAGTCGTACCCCTTCCCCTGGGTGCAGGCCGTGGCCCCGCTGCTGGTGGGCGGGCTTCTGTTCCTGATCACCGAACAGGTGGCGACGCTGGCCTTCATCGCCCTGAGCCCGCTGCTGGTGCTGAGCAACACCTGGTCCCAGCGCCGGCGCAGCCGGGCCAAGGGCCGCCAGGACCGGGGGGTCTACGCCGAACGGGTGGCCGCGGCCCGGGCCGCCCTGGATGCCGCCGCCGCCGATGAGCGCCGCCAGGAACGGGCCCGCTGGCTGGACCCGGCCGCCACGGCGGCGGTGAGCGAGGGGCCCACCCGCCGGCTGTGGGAGCGCCGCCCACACGATCTCGACGCCCTCGTCCTGCGCGTCGGCGTCAACGACCGGCCGGCATCGGTGCAGCTCACCGGGGCCGACCCGGCGGGGCCGGTGGTGGCTGGCCCGACGGTCGATGTCCCGGAGCTCTTCGCCATGCCGGTCACCGTCGACCTCAAGGCCGCGGGGGTCCTCGGCCTGGCCGGTCCGGACGACTCGGCCCGGGCCCTCGGCCGCTGGCTGGTGGTGCAGCTGGCCACCTGGCACCCGCCCCGGACCCTCGAGGTCTACCTGCTCACGACCGGCGAGACCGCAGCCGCCTGGGACTGGGTGCGCTGGCTGCCCCAGGCCCGCTCCGACGTCCCGGGCGCCCCGCCGGTCCGTATCGGCAACGACCAGGCCTCCCGCGGCCAGCGCCTCCGCGAGCTCCTGTCCCTGCTGGAAGCCCGGGAGGCGTCCGGGCCGGATGGCGGGTCGTGGACGCCGGCCGTGGTCGTGGTGCTCGACGGCGTCCGGGCCTTGCGGGCCGAACCGGGCGCGCCCCGGCTGTTGCGCGACGGCCCGGCTCGCGGCATCTACGCCATCGGGATCGATCACGACCCATCCCGACTGGCCGAGGAAGGACGGGCCCAGGTGGTCTTCGACCCCGACGGGCTGACGGCTACCGTCACGGTCGACGGCCACGACCCGATCGAGAAGGTCCTGGTGGATCAGGTCAGCCCGGCCTGGGCGGAAGCGGTGGCCCGCCAGCTGGCCCCCCTGCGCGACGCCGGTGGCGAGGAGGCCGGGGCGGTCATCCCGTCCTCGGTCCGCTTCGTGGACCTGGTCGGTGTTGACCTCGAGGACCCGGCCGGGGTGGTGGACCGATGGCGCGCCGCCGGGCGGACGACCCGGGCACCGGTCGGCGTCTCCATCGATGGCACCTTTTACCTCGACCTCGAGCGGGACGGGCCGCACGGCCTGGTAGCCGGCACGACCGGCTCGGGCAAGAGCGAGTTCCTGCAAACGCTGGTCGCCAGTCTGGCCCTGGCGAACCGCCCCGACGCCATCCAGTTCGTCCTCGTCGACTACAAGGGGGCCAGCGCCTTCGCCGATTGCGCCGCCCTGCCCCACACCGTCGGGCTGGTCACCAACCTGGACGGGCGGGAGACCCAGCGGGCCCTGGCGTCGCTGGATGCGGAGCTGCGCCGACGCGAGACCTGCTTGCACCGGCTGCGGGCCGCCGATGTCAACGCCGCCTGGGAACACGATCCGCACCAGGCCGCGGCCATGGGCCTGGCCCGATTGGTCCTGGTCATCGACGAGTTCGCCGAGCTGGTGCACGAGCTCCCGGACTTCGTGACCGGCCTGATCCGCATCGCCCGGGTCGGTCGTTCCCTCGGCGTGCACCTCATCCTGGCCACCCAGCGACCGGCGGGCGTGGTGACGGGGGAGATGCGGGCGAACACCGGGCTGCGAGTGGCGCTCCGCATGGAGGACGCAGGCGACAGCCTGGAGGTGCTCGAATCGGGCTATGCGGCCGGTATCTCGCGGTCGACCCCGGGCCGGGCCTATGCACGCACCGGCGGCGGTGCCCAAACGGTCGCCTTCCAGGCCGCCCGGGTAGCAGGGCGGAAAAAGGGAGCGAGTGCCGGTCTGCCGCCCCCGCAAGTTGTGCCCGTCCCGTGGCCGCGGCTCGGCTACCCGGTGGGGTTCAGGGTCCAGAACGACGAGGCACGGAGCCGGGCCACCGATCTTCATGCCCTGGTGGCGCTCATCGCCCGGGCGGCCGAAGCGGAGGGGATTCCGCCCGGCCGGACCCCCTGGATGGAAGCGCTTCCCCTGGTGGTGGGTCTGGAGCAGTTGCCGGCGGGAGTGGCGTCCCCCGGTGGGCTGGTTCCCGTCGCCTACGGGCTCGAGGACCGCCCGCACCAGCAGACGCAAGGGCCCGCCCTGTTTCACCTGGAAGGAGGCAGCCACCTGGCCGTGGCGGGGGCGGCGCGCAGTGGCCGCTCCACCCTGTTGCGGACGCTGGCGGCCAGCCTGGCCCGCTCGATATCGCCGGACGACGTTCACCTCTACGGTCTGGACTTCGGCAACGGGGCGCTGCTCCCCCTCACCTCGCTGCCGCACTGCGGCGCGGTGGTGCTGCGCAGTGAAGGGGAGCGCGTCGAACGGCTGGTCAACCGGCTCCTCGACGAGGTCGCCCGCCGTCAGGAGATGATGGCCCGGCAGGGGTTCGGGGACGTCACCGAACAGCGGGCCGCGGTTCCGCCGGGCGAGCGCCTTCCCTACCTGGTTTTGCTGCTGGACCGCTGGGAGGGGTTTATGGCCGCATTCCCCATGGAATCCGGGAGTCCCCTCCCCGCCGCGGTGGGCCGGCTGGTGCGGGAAGGTCCGGGCGCCGGGGTGCGGGTGGTACTGAGCGGCGACCGTGGCCTGCTCACCGACCGGCTGGCCGCCCAGATGGAGGAACGCCTGGTCTTGCGCCTCGCCGACCGGGACGACTACCGCCTGGCCGGCATCAATCCCCGGGACGTCGCCACCGACATGGTCCCGGGGCGCGCCCTCCGCGCCGACTCGGGCGTCGAGCTGCAGGTCGCGGTGCTTGACGCCGGGGCGGCGGTTGCCGACCCTGCGGGCCGGGCCCAGGCCGAAGCGGTGCGAGCCATCGCCGCCGACGCCGCGGCGCGTTGGCCGCCGCCCCGACTCCATCGTCCTCTGCGCGTCGACACCATGCCCGCCACGATCAGCCCGGCCGAAGTCGAGGCGCTCGCCGCCGCCGGCCGATCGGAGCTCCCGGGGCCCAGGCCGCCCGGCAGCTTGTGGGTGACGGTCGGGGTCGGGGGCGACGAGTTGACGGTCCGCGGCGTCGACCTGGCCGCGACCGGGGGCTTCGTGGTGGCGGGCCCGGCCCGATCGGGGCGCAGCACCGCCCTGCTAGCTCTGGCCCGATCGGCGGCGGCGGCCGGTGCGACCGTGGTGGCGATCTGCCCCCGGCCTTCCCCGTTGGCGGCGATCGACCACCTGCCCCACGTCACCGTGCTAAGTGGGATCCCGGGTCCGGCGGACGTGCTGACCGCCATTGAGGCGAATGGCGGCACCCTCCCCACGGTCCTGCTCGTCGACGACGCGGACACCTTTGCCGGGAGCGAAGCCGACGAAGCGGTGCGGGCGGTGGTACGCGGCGAACACCAGGCTCGGGTGGCGGTCGTGGCGGCCGGTCCCTTGGAAGAGATGAAGACCCAGCTGCGGGGCGTGATCGCCGAAGCCCGACGAACCAGGGCCGGTCTGTTGCTCTCGCCCGCATCGAGCTTCGACGGGGACCTGGTCGGCGTGCGCCTGGTTCCTTCGCTCGTCGGCCGCCAGCCCGCCGGACGGGGCTGTCTGGCCCGCCGCGGCGAATGTCTCTTAGTACAGGTGCCGTTGGCCTGAAGAAGGTCACGGTGTACGGTGAACTGGCCTGGAAACAGACAAGGCGGAGGTGCCGACGTGTCCACGATCAAGGTGACGTCCGAACAGCTCGAGTCGACGGCGAGTTCGCTGGCCAGCGGGGAGCAGGAGATCAGTTCCAAGCTGGGTCAGCTGCAATCGATGGTTCAGAGCCTGGTGGATGCCGACTGGCAGGGGGCGGCGTCGAGCTCCTTCCAGGAGCTGTGGCAGCAGTGGCACACCGGGGCCACCCAGGTCCAGCAGGCCCTGCTCGGCATCTCCCAGATGCTCAGCAAGACCGGCCAGGTCTACCAGCAAACGGAGGATCAGCTGGCCGCCCAGCTGCGCCGCTGACCACCCGGCGGGAGCCAGGATGGTCGCCTTCTACGCCGACCTGGACGCCATGGGCGCCCTGTCTGAACAACTGAAATCCGTCCACCGGATGCTGTCGTCGGCGGGCTCGAACGTCGGCTCGTACGACGGCGCCCTGGGAGACGCCGGGCTGGAAGGGGAGCTGGCGTCGTTCATCGCCGGTTGGCAGGACGGCCGGACCAAGATCTGCGACGGGGTGGCCGGCTTGTCCAGCCGGGTCGACTGCGCGGTCGAGGCCTACAACCGAACGGAGGCCCACGTCTCCCACGCGGTCAAAGCTTCAGAAAAGTGACCGCCGGCGACTGGACGCCCTTCGGGGGCGACCCGGCTCCGGGCGATCCGCAAGCGGCCGCCTTGCTGGCCACCATCTTCGGCGATGTGGCGGCCACGGGCAGCCACGCCCTGTCCGCCCTCCACGGCCTGGCCCGCCACGCCGACGGGTCGATCTGGCGGGGCCCGGCCGCCGATGCCTTCGGGGTCCATCTGGCCCAGACGCCCGGCCAGCTGCAGAAGATGGTCGTCTCCTACGAGTCCGCCAGCCAGGCCATGGGCGCCTTCGGCACCGCGCTCTCGGGGTTGCAGGACCTGGCCGCCGCCCTGTTGCCGCAGTTGCAGGCGGCCCGAGGGCAGGTGACGACGGCCCAGGCCGCCCGCGCCGCCGTCCCGGCCGGCCACCCCACCAACGCCGCCGACGCCCAGGTGACGGAGGCCTTGAACCGGCTCGAGGCCTTGCTGCGATCGGTCGGTCACATCCGGGGCGACTGCCAGGCGGCCGCGGCCCGGTGCCGGGCCGGCCTGGAGCGGAGCCACGTGGAGGGGATCCAGAACGAATCGTGGTGGCAGCACTTCCTCGACGACACCTCGAGCGTGCTGGGTGAGGTGGTCAAGTGGGGGGGGATCGTCCTGGTCGTGATCGCCATCGTGGTCCTGATCGCGGCCTTCCCTGAGATCACCGGCCCCCTCCTGATGTTCTTTGCCGACGCCGGCGAAGCCCTCCTGGCGGGCCTGGCCACGGCCGGGGAGGCGTTCGGCGGGGTGGCCCTCGACGCCGCCGGAGAGGCCGTCGCCACTGATGTCGCGGAGACGGCGGCCGTGACCGGGGCGGAGGCGGGGACAGAGGCGGGGACGGAGGCGGGTACGGAGGCCGGCCTGGAGGGAACCCAGGTCGGTGACTTCAGCGTGAGCGAGACCGGTGAGGTGGAAGAGAGCTTCAGCGAGGCCACCAAGGAGTCGTCCACGGGAGCCCGCCTGGCCGAGCAGTGGAAGACCCTCGGTGAGAACGGTTGGTGGAAGGGCGCCGGGTGGGCCATGAAGGGAATGGTCGGCCTCAAGACGGCGGCCGACGCTGATCGCTACTTTCAGTACCGCGAGGAGGAGTCCGGGGGAGCGCTCATCGGCGACACCCTCGATGATCTTCTCGGCACCGCGGACCTGATCGGCGACACCGGGCTCGGATCCAAAATCGGCATGGTCCAGAAATTCGGTACCGAGACGGAAACCACCTCGACCCTCACCCACCTCTTCGCGGCCGACGGCAGCCTGACGGCCATCAAGACGTCATTGAAGGTGGAGGTCACCGGTGACGCGGTGGAGGTAAACCTGGGGTCCTTCACCGACCCCCTCGCCGCCCTCGCCGGCGCCGGCGGTCATGGCACGGAATGGATCGGGCGGCTCATGTCGGAGGCCTTCGGGAGCAGCGACACCGGCGGCGTTACCCACCACGTCGAGCTCCGGGGTGCGGGCTGAGCAGCGGGCCGGGCCCGGCGGGTCAGGCGGAAGGCGGTGGTCCGAGTGGTTTCGACATTCATCTGCCCCCGGGCTGGGTCGGTCTGGCCCTGATTCCGGGCGCGGCCGACGACCTGCGCCGGCTGCTGGCGGCGGTCCGGGCCCAGGGCCGGGTGCCGGACGCCGCCCTCCGGTATCTGGCCGAAGCCGCGGCAGCGTCCCTGGCGGCGGTATTGGCCGACGCCCGTCGGAGCGGGGCCGTGTACGCCGGGCTGCACCTCGGATGGGAGCCGGATGGCCAGACCACCCAGGCCCGGCTGTTGATCGCCATACGCCGCTTCGGTCCGAACGCCGATGCCATCCAGCTCCTCGCCGCCCTGCGCGCCCAGGCCGCGGCGCCGTGGCGGGTCGACGAGCGCCAGGTCGGGCTGGTGCAGCTGGACGAGCGGGTGGTGGTGCGGCGAGCGGGCCTGTTCGAGAACGACAGCGGCCAACCCCTGCTCGACCACGAGTATTACTTTCCGGTGCCCGACGATCAGGAGCGTCTGGCTCTGCTGGAGTTCTCCAGTCCGTCCGTGGCCGCCGCACCGCGGCTCGGCGACATGTTCGCGGCCATGGCGGCCAGCTTCCGCTTCACTGGACCCTGACTGTGATGGGCGACGAGTCTTCCGCCCCGGCCGGGAGGTCGGGGGCCCGGCGGGCCGGATCGGCCGTGTATGCGGCGGTGATGGTGCTGTTGCCGGTCGCGGTCATCGTCAACCTGATCAACCACCACTGGTTCTCGTTCGTGGTGGCCGTGGTGGCGACCGCCTTGCTGGTGCCGGTGGCCGTCGCCCTGATCCGTCAATCCGGGCCGGCGGCCAAGCTCATCTTTCCCATTGCGGTATCGGCGGTTATCGGTGTGCTGCTGATCGGTGCCGGCCTCCGCTGAAGAGGCCGGGAACCGTTACTGGCAGCGAATTGGTCCCTAAACGGGGATCCCCGAGCTTTACTGTCGCGCCCCACGGTCTAACTGGGCACTGATCGCGCCAGTAAAGGCCGGACCGTCCAGGGATGGGCCCGAGGCCACCGTCCGGCCGGGTCGGGACACTTGTGGCGGCCGAGGTGGCCGAGGTGGCCGAGGTGGCCGAGGTGGCCGAGGTGGCCGAGGTGGCCGAGCCAGGCGGCTGGCCGCTCAGGACGGGCGCCGGACCGCGCCGGTGCGCGAATCTCGGCCGGTGGCTCTCCTGCCCCCCGACTACGACTCCGACCCCGAGCGCTGGCGCTCCTGGGAGTCGCCCCGGGACGTCCACGAGCTGGTAGCCCCCAGGCTCGAAGGGCCGGTTCTCGATGTCGGCTGCGGAGAAGGGCGCCTGGCCGGGCTGCTCGACGCCGGCGTGATCTGGATGGGGGTGGATAGCTCCGCTACTCAGTTGGCGGCCAACCCTTACCGGCCCGTGGTCCAGGCCGACATGCGAGCCCTGCCTTTCCGGGACGGCGCATTCGAGGAAGTCACCCACCTGTGGTGCCTGTACCACATCAACGATCCGGTGGCCGCCATCGCCGAGGCCAGACGAGTCCTGCGACCCGGGGGCCGGTACTACGCGTCCACCGCGGCTCGCGATAACGATCCCGAGATCGTGCCGGAGGGATATCCAGCTTCATCCTTCGACGCCGAGGAGGCCGTCTCGATCGTGGGCTCCGTCTTCGAGCGCGTGCAGGCCGAGCGATGGGACGGCAAATTCTTCCCGCTCGCGACCCGTGATGAGGTTCGGGCCTACTGCCGTCACAATTACATCCCCGCCGAGCGGGCCGAGACCGCCGAGGTGCCGCTCTGGCTGACCAAACGCGGCGTGCTGGTGGGCGCGACCAAGGCCTGAGCGTTGGTCCCTCAGACGCGGTAGAAGCGGGAGGCGGTGTCGTGGAAGAGGGCGGCTTTCTCGGACGCACTAGCACCGGCCACCATTTCCTTGAAGCCGTTCCAGAGGGCGGCGTACGTACACGACGCCTTGTCCACGGGGAAGTTCGACTCGAACATGCAACGATCCGCCCCGAACTGTTCGATGCACCACCTGATGGACGGGCCCCACGTGGCGGCCAGCTCGTCCGGGCTGGCACCTCCCTCCTGGTGGTGCCAGTCCATCCCGAAGATGGGCATGCCGATTCCTCCGACCTTCAGCATCACGCTGGGGCATCCGGCCAGGTCGGCGATCGACCGGCGCCACTCGGCGACGACGTCATCGTGGTGGCCGCGGTAAGGCCCGATGCCGAGCGGCCCGCCCAGATGGTCCAGTACCACGGGGGTCTCGGGATGGGCCCGGGCCAGATCCGTCAGCTCGGGAATCTGCGGATGGTAGAGCCAGGCGTCAAAGCTGAGCCCGGCCTGCCCGAGGGCCGCGAAGCCGCGACGGAAGGCGGCATCGGCGAGCAATTGGGGCGGAGGGTTGGTGTGGCTGCGGCGGATGTCGGGACTCGGATCCCAGGCGCTGGCGTGGCGGATGCCGCGGAAGCGGCCCTGGCCGGCGTCGACGTGGGCGGAGAGGATGTCGGCGATTTCCGGCGTCCGCAGGTCGGCGAACCCGACGATCCCGGCGATGAACCCGTCGGGATCGGCCCCGACGACGAACTCGGTTTCCCCGACCGGTCGGAACGCCTCCGGGCCGTCGTCGCGGTAGCCCGAGGCGCACTCGACGAAGACGGTCTTGACGACCCGGTGACCGCTTTGCGTGTCGGCCTCGAGCTCGTTGGTCATGTACCGGTTTCCGGAACGATCCCACAAGTGGTGGTGGGGGTCGCAGATAACCAGATCCGGGTCGAGAACATTCGCCATGACGCCATCATGCCCGCCCGTTCAACCGGGTTGCTATTTCCGGCGGCGAGGCGGCGAGGCGGCGAGGCGCCGAGATCAGGACCCGAGCAGGTCGCGCTGACGGAAGACAAGGAGCGACGCCAGGGCGGCGAGAAGTCCGATCGCCACCATGGTCAGCGCGGCCACGAGGCGGAAGCTTTGCACCGGCACCAGCCCGATGTGCTGGAACGGGGTGATGTCGACGAGCCACCTGGGTGCCCCGCCGATGGCGCCGACCAGGTACCAGATGAAGGCCAGGCTCACCAGGCCGTAGGAGATGGCGGAGCCGGCCCGAGGCAGCACCGTATAAGCCAGGGCCGAAATCCCGAGGAACAGCAGCGAGATGGGCAGGCCGTTGGCCCCGGCCTCGAGCATCTTCGGCAACGAGATGTGGACGCTCTGGGCATTGGCGCCGGCCCAGGTGAGCAGCCCGGCTATCAGAGAGAGGACGGCCGCGGCGCCGGCCGCGAGCAGCAGGCGGCCCCCGAGCCACCGGTAGCGACTGACCGGCTGAGCCAGCAGCGTCTCCAACTGCTGCTCGGACTCCTCCTGGCGAGCGGCGCCGACCTGGGAAACGACGAAAAGGCAGACGGCAAAGATGAAGATGATGAAGACGAACGAGAGATAGCCGGTGGGAGAGACGATCGATCCGGCACCAAACTTCTCGAAGTCCTTCTGCATGTTCTCCGAGATTCCTGCCGTGGAAACGCTGGTGGAGATGGCGCCCAGGATGACCCCGAAGACGGCGAAGCCGATCGCCCACACGGCCAGGACCCCCCGCTCTCGGCGCAGGGCTTGCGCAGTAGGCGAGGACAGGAGCCGGCCGGACGGCCGGGCGCGGTCGGCGGCCGGGATCAGCCCGGCGCCCACGTCGCGGGTAGCCGACATCCGGGCGGCGACGAACAGCAGGGCCAGGCACGCTGCGAGGGGAAGGAGCAGGCCCAGAGGCCGGGACCCGGCAAAGGGCCGTAACGCCTCGGCCCAGCCGAGCGGCGTCATCCAGCGCACCCAGGCCGCGCCGCCGACGGTATCGGCGAGGACCCGGAGCAGCCAGAAGACGGCGAGGGTGCCGACGCCCAGGCTCAGAGCTATGCGCCGGGTCGAGGCGAGCTGGCTGGCGACGGCACCGATGCCGACGAAGACCGCGGCCACCGACGCCGTGCCCAGGGCCAGGAAGGCCGAGCCGGCCACGGGCAGCCCGGCAATCACAAACCCGATGAACTCGGCCAGCCACAGAATGGAGACGCCCAGCCCGATGGCGGCCATCGAGGACGCAAAGGCGGTGCTCCGCCCGACGGCTCCGGCCAGCACGATCTCGGCCCGCCCGGCGTCTTCTTCGGCGCGCAGCGCCCGTACCGCAGCGAGGATCCCGAAGGCGGCGGCGGCCAGGGCCAGGGTCCCGCCCACCCGCCAGGCGCTGTAGCCGCCGATGGTGACCACGTGGTACGGATAGCCGTAGAACAGCCGGATGGCCGCGTTGCCGGCGAAGCTTCTGGCGAACGCCGTCCGGTCGGCCAGGGTCGGGTAGGCGCTGCGGTAGCCGGCGGCCTGCACCCACGAGTAGACGGCGAAGATGTAGGTGAAGGCCACGGTGCGGGTCCGGGCATCGAGAAAGGCCCGGCGCACCAGGGCCGCGGCCGGCGAGCCGGCGGCTCGAGAGGCACCCGGCCGGGGCCGGGCGACAGTGGCGGTACTAGCGGTGGTCACGGCCGTTGGCCGAGTACTGATGGAGGAAAATCTCCTCCAGGGACGGTTCTCGACTGGTGAGCGTGGCGATCGGGTACTGCCCCAGGGCGTTGATCAGCGGTCGGATCGGGCCGTACACCTCGAACCGCAAGGCGCTCGGACCAATGGCGGCGGCATGCACGCCCGGCAGCTCCGGCACCTGCGGCGCCTGCCCTTCGAAGGTGACATCCACCGTCTGGGCGCGGAGGTGGCGCAGCTCCGCCAGCGTGCCCTGCTCGACCAGCCGCCCGGCGCGCAGGATCCCGACGCGGTCGCAGAGGACTTCGACCTCGCTCAGGATGTGCGACGACAGGAACACGGTCTGGCCTCGCTCCTTGGCCTCGTGGACGCAGTCGCGGAACACCATCTCCATCAGCGGGTCCAGTCCTGCGGTCGGCTCGTCGAGCAGCAGCAGGTCGGCTCTGGTTGACAGGGCCGCGATCAACTGCACTTTCTGGCGGTTGCCCTTCGACAGAGCCCGGATCTTCTTGTTGGAGTCGAGGGCGAAGCGCTCCACCAGCTGGTCGCGGTAGCTGGTGTCGACCCCGCCGTGGACCTGGGCCAGGAAGTCGAGGGTTTCGGCGCCGGTCAGAGAGGGCCACAGATACGGCTCGCCGGCCACGTAGGCCACCCGCCGATGAGCGCGGACCGGATCGCTCCAGGCGTCCACCCCGAAGAGGCCGGCCCGGCCCCCGGTCGGCCGGTGCAGTCCGAGGAGCAGCCGGATGGTGGTGGTCTTGCCCGCACCGTTGGGCCCTAGATATCCGTAGACCTCGCCTTCGCGGATGGCCAGATCGAGGCCGTCCAGCGCCAGCGTGCCTCGGTACCGCTTGGTCAAGCCCTCGCAGAAGATCGCCGGAACGCCTGTCATTGCCTTGCCTTTCTTCGGCCAGGTAATTGGTCCAGGGCCCTGTCGACCTGCGCCGCCAATTCCTCGCCGAGCAGCGGCTGCGAGTAGAAGTCGACCCGGGCGCGCAGGAAGCGCAGGTTTCCCTCGGGGATGAGGATGTCGTCGCCGAGGACCCGCGACAGCTGCTCCCGCAGCATGAGCGCACCCAGCTCCATGGCCACCAGCACCGCGGCATGGGCCCGCCGGTCGCGAATCTGGGCCTGGCTGTGCTCCTCCAGCCATCGCTCGGTGAGGTCCACCATCTCATCGAACATGGAGGCGGCCGCCGGGGAGCCGTCCGCCATGGACCGGGCGAAGTACTGCAGCAACCCGACCACCGCCGGCTGGGCCGACGCCACGAAACCGGGGTTCGCGATCTGACCCTGCAGGATGGCCTGCTCCTTGATCTCCACCAGACGGCGGAGGGCATAGGAATCGCACGCGGCGCGCAGGTCCTCCTTTGACCCGAAGTGATGGCGGACCAGCCCGCCGGAGACGCCGGCCGCTCTGGCGATATCCCGGATAGTGGTGCCCTCAACGCCACGTTCCCCGAACAGCCGAAGGGCGGCGTCGCGGATCCGGGCCTGGGCGGTCAGGTCCTCGAAGGCCGGTTCCATCACCACTGCACGATCATAGCAGCGGACTATACGTGTGTATAGGGCGTTGGGGCGTTTAACATCAGGCGCCTGTGCTTCGCCATCGCAACGAATATCCCGCCGAGGGCCGCCTGCCCGCCATGGACGGGGCCAACGCCTGGCTCAACTCCGGTCCGGTCACCGCCGACGCCCTTCACGGGCGGGTCGTCCTGGTCAGCTTCGGGACCTACACCTGCATCAACTGGATTCGGTCGCTGCCCTACGTGCGGGCCTGGGCGGACAAGTATGCGGACCAGGGGCTGGCCGTCATCGGCGTGCAGACACCGGAGTTCGATTTTGAGAAAGACCTCGAGGGGGTGCGGGTCGCCCTCGAGGCGATGGACGTCCGCTACCCGATGGCCGTCGACAACGACTACGCCGCCTGGCAGGCGTTCAACAATCACTACTGGCCCGCGCTGTACTTCATTGACCCCCAGGGCGGGATCCGCCACCACCGCTTTGGCGAAGGTGATTACCAGGAGTCGGAGCGGGTCTTGCAGATGCTGCTGACCCAGGCCGGCGCCGATGTCGATGGCCCGCTGGTCCGACTCGAACCGCAGGGCGTCGAACTGCCGGCCGATTGGGATCAACTGGGCACGCCGGAGACCTACGTTGGCTACGAGCAGACCCAGGGCTTTGCCTCCCCGGACGGCGAGCTGCGAGATCGGTCGCACCGGTACACGGTGCCTTCATCGTTGGGGCGAAACCAGTGGGCGCTTTCCGGTGAGTGGCGGATGGGCCCAGTCGCCACCGTGGTGGAGGAACCGGGTGGCGCCATCAGTTTTGCCTTTCGGGCCCGAGACCTGCACCTGGTCATGCGGCCCGCGGTGCGGGATCGGTCCGTGGCCTTCCGGGTCCGCATCGACGGGAACCCGCCGGGAGCGGTGCACGGCCTCGACGTCGACGAGAACGGCCACGGCTCCGTGGTCGATTCCCGCCTCTACCAGCTGATCCGCCAGACCGGCCCGATCGTCGACCGGCGCTTCGACATCCAGTTTCTCGATGCCGGCGTCGAAGTGTACGTCTTCACGTTTGGGTGACGGCGACCGGCCAGCTGCTACTGAACCTCGCTGCTCGTTTGATCGGCGTTATGCGACGTGGCTGGCGCACCGATGCTCCGGTGGATTTCACGGAGCCTCTCGTGGATGGCGGCTTGCTGCTCGAGGTGCTGGCGGTGCAATCGAACGATCAGGTCGTGGGTCGGCTTCAAGCCGTGGAAGTCGGGGTGGTGGTGGTAGCACAGTAGAAACTGGCCGCCAGCGGCCGGATGGGTTCCCACTCGCCAGCAGCCCGGCTCGTGACAGTTGTATTTCTTCACCAGCTGATAGATGGCGGTGCCGACGGCGCCCAGGATGCCGAACTCGGCGAGGTCCGAACCGAACCCGGACCAGAATCCGTAGTACGGACCTGACTCGTTGACCGTTCCGGTGTGCACGCCCAGCCAGTGGTTGACAGGGTGGGCGTAGAGGACCCACAGAACGATGAGGGCCGCGACCACAATCGACAGACCGGTGGCCACGACGAGCGGCCACCGGGACTCACGAGGTGGCGGTGATTCGCCCACTACGGGCCCAGGCGATGGTTGGTCACCTGGTGGCCGGATCGTCGAGGTGCCGGCCGGCATGGCGTATTCCGAAGGCCACCATGATCTGGGAGATGCCCTTGAACAGGGCCAGGAAGCCCACCCAGAAGAGGATCAGGTACGCCCGTTGCCGCAAGGCGTACACCCGGTCGGATCCGGACACCCAGAAGGCCAGCAGGATGAGCAAGATCCCGACGATCAGGTTGACCCACCAGAAGGGATTGATGGCGCGCGACGCGATTGAACGGGCGATCTCGAACGAACCGTAGAGGATCAGCACCAGGCCCAAAACGGACGCCAGCGCAAAGAACGTGTTCACCGGCCGAATGAGCCCCCAGAGCCCGCCCAGCAAGAAAATCACCGCCATGATGATGTGCCACACCTTCCAGCCGCCGGGCACGAAGACAGCCGTGGCGGCCTCGTTGACGCCCGCCGCAATGAGGACAATGCCGATGAGCACGCCCACCGTCGCGACCGACGTCTGGTTGAGCCGCAGCACCAACCAGGCGACCAGCAGCCAGGCAACGCCGGTGATCAGGGGGATCCACCAGTAGCGGGCTTCCTCTCGGAGCAGAGTCCGCGCTTCGGTTTCCATGGCAACCCTCTCTCTTTTCCTCGGTGAAGGTCGAGAACAGGATCGCGCAACGAGCGGCCAATGGGGCGGTAATGCGAACCCGCGGCCCGCTATTACCGGGCGGCCGGCTGGAACAGTTCGATCAGATGGCTGAAGCACTGAGATGACGTCGATGAGCGCTTCCGCCGTCTGTGATCGGGCGCCGTTGCCGGTACACAGAAACCGACCAGCACCCCCTCACCATTGATGGATCAAGACCCGTCCCGTGGTCCCGCGGCCAGTCCGAGTTGCTCGAGCATCTCGAGTCGGTCGAACATCAGGCGAAAAGACGCATGCCGGCCGTCTCGGAAGCGCAGTACCTGGGTGTACCCCACGCGGACCGGACGGCCGGTCGGGGGTAGGTCGCCGGCCGGTGTGCGGAGGATGCCGTGGTGGGTCCCGGTGAACGTCCCCACCTCCACCGCCACGTCGTCGATGATGTGCAGGTCGTGCACCTCCACGTGGGCGTCGGGGAAGGCCGCCCACCAACCACTGAAGAACCCGGCGCACGCTGATTTGCCCTGGCCACGCATTCCACCCGGCGCCTCGAAGACAACGTCGTCGGCGAGCACTGCCGCAAAGCCTTCGACGTCGTGGGTATTGAAGGATTTCGTGCCGCGTTCAAAACACTCGAGTGTGGTTGTCATCGGGATTGGCTCCTTGGGTCGCAGGGGTGCGAAGCAAGGATGGGACCGACGCCGGGTCGTTGGCTAGGGGGTAGGCACCCTACTTTTTTCCCCCTGCAGGGTGGCCGAGAGCTGACCGCGTCGGTCGATTCCGAGCTTGGCGTAGGCGCGGGACAGGTGGGCCTCGACGGTCTTGAGGGTCACATACAGTTCCTGGGCGATCTGGCGGTTGGAGCGGCCCGCCGCCGCGAGCCGCGCAATCCGCAGCTCGCTGGGGGTCAGCGCTTCGACCCCGCTTCGCCACACCCGGCGCGGCCGGGCACCGGTCGCTTTGAGCTCTTCTCGGGTGCGGGCCGTCAGGGGCCGGGCGCCGCAGCTGGCGGCCAGGTCGAGAGCTTCGCCCAGCGCCTCCCGAGCTGCCGTCCGCCGGCCGGCTCGGCGTAGCGCCGCTCCCTGTTCGGTGAGCGAGTGGGCTCGCTCCAATAGCGCCGGCGAGCGACGAAGCATGGCCACGGATTCGTTGAGGAGTTCGAGCCCGCGGCTGTTGCCCTCAGCGAGCCCGGCGGCCCGGAGGGCGACCCCCAGCGCCCGGGGCGCACCAAACACCCTCACGTCGGCCAGCTCCGCCTCGGCCGCCTGGCGGGCCTGCTCACGGTCCCCGAGCAGGAGCAGGGCCTGGGCGGCACCGGCGCGAGCATGAAGGTAGCCGACGTCTCGCATCTCGGTACCCCAGATCTCGGAGCTAAACATCGACGCGCACGTCTCGAAATCGCGCCCCGCCTCGGCGGCCCGGCCCTGGGCGAGTCGCAGCCGGCCCCGCGCCGCGGGGATCAACACGGTCCCGACGCCGGCGGGCCAGCCCTCCTGGGGAAGGAGAGCAATCAGCTCCTCGGCCACGTCAAGCTCGCCGGCCTCGACGGCGACGTCGGCCAGGACGGTGGCGGCGAAGGGAAGACCAGGGGTGAAGTCGCCCTCTTGGAGCACCCGTAGGGCTACCTGGGCGGCGGCGTCGGCCTCGGGCAGAGCACCGAGGCGGAGCTTGAGGAAACCGAGGGCGCTGTACACGGCCACCAGACCGCGGGCACTGCCGGACTGTCGAACGTCGGCCAGCATCGGTTCGAGCGCCGCCTCCACCGCTTCGAAGCGTTCGGCGGTGATCAGGCTCCAGAGCAGGGCAGCCCGGGTGTCCCAGTTCTCGGCGCGCCGGGCGCGTTCCGGAGCGCCTGTTCCAACGGCGCGGCCGCCTGTTGGGCGGGCCCGCCCCCGAGGACCATGGCCATCCCCTGGGCGACAGCAAGCGCCTCCGCCGCACTGTCGCGGGGGCGGCGATCCATAAGCCGGGCCAGGACGGGCCCGGCCCGCGCCGCCCGGCGGGCGTCGTGAAGGCAAGCGACGACCAGTTGTCCCTCGAGCCGGCCCGCCAGCCCGTCGTCGGCGTCGCCCAGCTCCGAGAGGGCCTGTTCCATGGCGTCGACCGCTTCGGTCCACCTGAACAACGCCGCGTAGGCCTCACCCACCTCCAGGGCGATCTCGGCGCGCTGGCGGGGATCGCGGGTGAGAACGAGCGCCTCCTGCAACCGCGCCCACCCCCGGTCGCGGCCCGCGCTCACCTCGGCCCGAGCGGCCTGGCGCAGGAGCTCGACCCGCTCGCCGGGCCCGGGGGGCTCGAGTAGCGCCCGGCCCAGGAGATCGGCCGCGGCCTGCGGCGCGCCCGCGCCGAGGGCCTCTTTGGCGGCCTCACAGAGCCGCGCCAGCGTCCATCCATCGCCGGCCGGGGCCACCCCGACCAGGTGGGCGGCGACGCTCCCGGCCGGCGCCCCGGCGTCGTGCAACAGGTAGGCGGCGGCGTGGTGGATGGAATCTCGCTCGCTGTGGTCGAGCGAGGCCTCCAGCGCATCACGAACGACAGGGTGAACAAACCGGATCGGACGGTCCTCGGCCAGCACCTCGATCCGCACCAGGCCGGCCGCGAGACGGGCCGCCGCGCTCATGTCGAGGTTGACCAGGGCCGCGGCATGCCGCAGCTCGCCGCCGTCGCCGAGCACCGCCAGCGCCCGGGCCAGGCCTAATCCCGCGGGATCGAGGGCGCCGACCCGCTCGATCACCCGGCGGCCGATCTCCTCCACCCCGCCGGCGAGACCGGCGAGGCTGGCGACGGGATCGCCGCCACCCTGCCGTCCAGCGGCGACCTTGACGGCCCGCGTCAACTCGGTCGCATACAGGGGATTGCCGCCACTTGCGGTCCACACCGCCTCGCACAGCTGGTCGGTGGCGGCTTCGCCGAGCCTCCCGCGAGCGATCAACCGCACGGCGTCGAGGCTCAGCAACCCCGGCCGCAGCACGGCCGCGGCCTCGCCGCGTAGGGCCAGCAGCGACCTCCTGGTACGAGCCGGGTAGTCGGGCCGCATCGAAATCAGTAACGAGACCGACAGTCCCTCCAGCCGCGAGGCCAGATAGGCCAGCCAGCGCACGGAGGGGTCATCCCCCCAGTGCCCGTCATCAATCACCAGAAGCAGCGGGGCGGATGCCGCCAGATTGCAGACCAGCCAGTACAGGCCATGGAGGACCGCGAATGACCGGTCCGAGGGCCCCTCGACAGGGGCGGTCGAGAGCAGTGGCCCGACGGCCGCGGCCGGCCCGGCCAGCAGGTTCTTTCTCTCCTCTGGCCCGGCGCCTACGAGGCGCCGTTCAAAGAGCTGGCGGACCACCCCGAAGGCAAACTCAGCTTCCAGCTCCGACCCCCGCGATCGCAGCACCTGATAGTCGAGCGCTCTCGCCCGCCCGCAAGCCGCCTCGACCAATGCGGTCTTGCCGACCCCTACTCCGGCCTCAACGACAAGAAGGCGGCCCCGGCGCGCCAGCGCTTCGTCCACCGCTGCCAGCTCACGCTCGCGTTCCAGCAACTCCACGAAGACCAGTCTTGGCGAAACCCGGCGGCCGCGCCTGTCCAAATGGCCAGCAATCGGCAACCCGAAGGGTCAGTCGTCTACGCTGGCACCTGACGCAACACCGGGAGCTAGAGGGCGGGGAAGGTGCGTGATGGCGCCATGAGAGCCAGTGCCGATGCGGTGGTCATAGGCACCGGGTTCGGCGGGGCGGTGTCCGCCTGCCGGCTGGCCCAGGCCGGCCAGCAAGTGGTGGTGCTCGAACGAGGCCGGCGCTACGGGCGGGGCGCGTTCCCCCGGGACCCGGACTTCCTGAACGGCGGCTGGCTCTGGACCAGGGACCAGGGACTCTTTGACGTCCGCCCGCTCAGCGACGTGTGCGTCGTGCAGGCCGCCGGCTACGGGGGCGGGTCCCTCATCTACGCCAACGTGGCGTATCGGCCCCCGGCCGACCTCTTCGCGGCCGGCTGGCCGACCGGTTACAGCCGGGAGGAGCTGGATCCCTATTACGACCTGGTGGCGTACATGCTCGATGTGGCGCCCATCGCCGACGGCCAGCCCAACCCGGTGCCGGCCAAGACCCTCCTGATGGAGAAGGTGGCGAGTGAACTCGGCCGGCGGGAGCAGTCGTTCCGGCCCAACCTGGCCGTAAATTTCGGGCCGCTGGGCAAGTCTGCCGTCAACCGGTTCGGCGTGGAGCAATCCGGTTGCACGCACTGCGGCGAGTGCGACATCGGGTGCAACGTGGGGGCCAAGAACACCCTCGACACCAATTACCTGGCCGTGGCTGAGCGAGCCGGCGCCGAGGTCGGAACCCAGTGCGAGGTGACCCATATTGCCCGGGACGGCGACCACTACGTGGTCCACTACCAGGACCATGCGGCGAACGCGGCCGGGGAGGTCACGGCCCCGGCGGTATTTGTGTGCGCCGGCGCCATCAACTCCACCGAGCTGCTATTGCGCAGCCGGGACCACTATCGCACCCTCCCGGATATTTCCGAATGGCTCGGCCGGCGCTATTCGGCGAACGGCGACTTCCTGGGTTTCGCCTTTGACACTCAGGCCTTGGACGACCCGGGTCGAGGCCCGACGATCACCACCGGCCTGGTCTACGACGACCGGTCGCCGACCGACCGCACCTGGTTTGTTCTCGAAGAGGGCGGATACCCCAACCTGATCGCCGGGCTGCTGCAGGTGATCAACCCGAACACCACCGTCTGGGACGCCGGCGAGATCATCTTCGATGAGGTCGCGGCCGCGGCGGACCACAAGTCCGGGCGGATCAGTCAGCGCCTGACGGAAGAGCGGGATCGATCGGCCATCTTCCTGGCCATGGGCCGGGACCAGGCCAACGGCACCATCCGCCTGATCGCGGGTCGGCCGCAGATCAGAGTGCAGTGGGACGTCCCACCCAACCTCCCGCTGTACGTGGCGGAGTCGGGCCTCTGCACGGATGTGGCCACCGCCCTGGGGGGCTCTTACGAACCGAACCCGGCGTGGCGGTTCCTGCATCAGCCGGTGTCGGTTCACAATCTGGGCGGCTGCCCGATGGGGCCGACCGCGGCCGACGGAGTGGTCGATCCCGACGGGGAAGTGTTCGGCTATCCGGGGCTGTACGTCGTGGACGGCGCCATCATTCCGGTCGCGACCGGGGCCAATCCGTCAAGCACCATCGCCGCCGTCGCCGAACGCTGCGTCGAACGGGCCATCCGCCGAATGACCGGCGACGCCGGGTGGATGGCGCCGGAGCGGGGTCTGGCGTCGCCCTTGCCGCTGCCCGAGGATCGGGTCCGGGTGCCCGAGGGCGGCACCCCGCCACCGCGGACTCCAAGTGTGGGCATGCGCATGACCGAGACCATGGAGGGCACGCTGACGCCGGTTGGGGCGGCCTCCCCGGGGGCGACCCCCATTCGGGCCCGGTTTCGGGTGACCCTGTCGATCACCAACCTGGCCTTGTTCCTCGCCGAGCCCACGCACTCGGCTGCCGCCGACGGCACCGTGTGGGTGGACGGCTACACCGACCCCGCGGGAGCGCCCATCGCCCGCGGCACGTTTCACTTGTTCACCGCGGCGGGCGGCTTCTACCGGCGCAAGATGCTGTACAACCTTCCCTTCCAGGGCCGGGACGGGCGCCCCTACGTGCTCAGTGGTTACAAGGAGGTGTGGGACCACGGCCACTTCGACGTGTGGGCGTCCACTACGACTCTTTACGCCACCCTCACCGGAGGCGAGACCGCGGACCACCAGGAGGCCACCGGCGTCTTGAGGTTGAGTCTCCCGATGTTTGCCCGGCAACTCAGCACCCTGCGCATGAGCGGCCGCGGGCGACCTTACGGCGAGGTGGGTTTGCTGGGTCGCTTCGCCGGGTTCTTCACGGGGACCCTGTTCGATGTCTTCGTCCGGTCCAAGCTGGATCGGTGATGATCGATTCGAAGGCGCATAGCCTGGTCGTCAAGGACCAGGCGCCAGTGACGCTCACCCGCGTCCAGGGCGGGGACCTGGGTCCGGTCCTGCTGGTGCACGGGGTGGCGGTGTCCAGCCACATGTTCGCCCTGCCGACGCAGCGGCCCAACTTCGTCGAATATCTGGCGGGCCGGGGATTCGACGTGTGGTTACTGGACTGGCGGGGGAGCACGCAGCATCCTCTCCGTCAGTTCACCCTCGATGACGCCGCCCGCCACGACATTCCGGCGGCGGTCCAGAAGGTCTGTGAGGCCACCGGGGCGGATTCCATTCAGGTCGTGGCCCATTGCGGCGGATCGGCCGTGTTTTTCATGTCCATGAGCCTGGGGCTGGTTCCTGCTGTTCGCAGCGTCGTCGCCTCGCAGGTGGCCCTGCACTTCGACGTTCCGGTCGCCAGCCGGTTCAAAGCCCGCATCGGCCTGGCCTACCGGATGGCCCAACTGGGGCTCACCAGGATGTCGCCGTCCGACGATGACGGCTATCCCCTTTTCCAATGGGCCTTCGGGAAGACGACCGACGCCGTGCACCATGAGTGCAAGAGCACCTTCTGCCACCGGCTCACGTTTATCTACGGACACCTTTACCATCACGCCCGGCTCAGCCAGGAGACCCACGACCAGCTCCGCGCTCAATTCGGCGGCTGCAACATCCTGGCCCTCCGGCATTTCAGCCAGGTGGTGGCCCATGGCTCCTCCCGGGCGTTCGACTATGGAAGGCGGAGAAACACTGACCGGTACGGGTCCCCGGAGCCACCCAGCTATCTCAATCCCGCGCCTTTTGACCTGCCCATCACCTTCCTGTCGGGCGAGCTCAATCAGACCTGGCTGCCGTCCTCGACCCAAAAAACCTACGACTGGCTGGTCGGAGCGCACGGACCCGAGCGGTATGTCCGCCGGGTAATTCCCGGCTACGGCCATCTCGACACGTTCATGGGGAACGACGCCCCGACCGACACCTTCCCCTTGATCCTGGAGGCGCTCGAGCGACCTTGACCGACGAGCACTTCGACGTCGTGGTCGTCGGGTCGGGCTTCGGGGGCTCGATCACCGCCCTGCGCCTGGCCGAAGCCGGCCGGTCCGTGCTGGTCCTCGAGCGCGGCCGCCGATGGAACCCCGGCGGCTTTCCCAGGGACGTCCGCGACACCGCGACCCTGTTCTGGCACGCCGGCCGGGGGCGCCCGAAGACCGGCCTCTACGACCTTCGGCTCATGTCCGGGCTAGGGGTGGTGGTCGCGAGTGGCGTGGGGGGTGGGTCGCTGATCTACGCCAACATTCACGTCCGCCCGGACCCCATCGTGTTCGACGATCCCCGCTGGCCGGCGTCGATCACCCGCCAGAGCCTGGATCCCTATTACGACCGGGTGGCCAGGGTCATCGGCCTGGCGCCGCTGCCGAAGAGGCTGACCATCCCCAAACGGGACGCCTTCCGTCAGGCGGCCGTGGCCATGGGCCGCGAGGTGTTCGACCCCGACGAGGCGGTGACTTGGCCCGGCCCGGAGATCGATGGCACTGCCGACGCCGCCAATACTTGCCAGCTGGTGGCGGAATGCGAATTCGGGTGCCAGCACGGCGCCAAGCGCTCCATGGACCGCACCTACCTGCGCCGGGCCGAGGAGCTCGGTGCGCAGGTCCGGACCGGCTCGCTCGCCGACCACGTGCGCCCTCTCGCCAGCGGTTACCAGGTCGCCTATCGCGACGTCGGGACCGGCGAGCCGTCCGTGGCCACGGGCCGCAGGGTGGTGCTGGCCGCCGGCACCCTCGGTACCAATGAGCTGCTGCTGCGCTCCCGGGATCATATGGGCACTCTTCCGGCGGTGAGCGGCCGGCTGGGGCACGGATTTTCGGCCAATGGGGATTTCCTCGGGTCCGTCCACGGCGCCGCTCATGATCTGGATCCGGCGCACGGTCCGGATGTCACGTCGATCATCCGGTTCTTCGATGAGCAGCCTGGCTTTACCATGGCCGCCCCCACCTTCAGCGCTCCGGTCATGGCCGTGCTGGCGTCGCTCGGCCAGCCCTCCGGGCGGCTGTTGCGACCGGCCGGAGGCCTCATCTGGCGGGCGCTGCCCTGGCTGCTGCCGAAAGCGTTCGCCGCCGGGGTGCTGTCCCGGCCATCGCCTCTCCCCTTCCCGCATCGAGGCGATCCGCGGCACATGACCAACCTCTTCTGCATCGGCCGGGACAACGCCAATGGCGCCGTCCGCCTCTCCGGAGACGGGGTCGATGTGATCTGGGACTACGCCACCGAGAACGCCGGGCTGGTCAGGCGGATGGAGGCCGCCATGGCGGACGTGGCCCGGGTCTACGGGGGCACCTACGCCCCGCTGGTGACCTGGAACCTGGCCCGCCGGGTCCTGAGTGTCCACCCCCTTGGTGGGTGTTCGCTCTCCGACACCCCCGCCACCGGGGTCGTCTCGCCGGAGGGCGAGGTCCACGGCTATCCGGGGTTGTTCGTGGCGGACGGCTCGGTGATTCCCTCTTCCATCGGGTTTCATCCGGTGATGACCATCTCCGCCGTCGCCGAGCACACCGCTGAGGCGGTGGCGTCCAGCTTCTGACCTGAGCTGAGCGGGGCGGCCCCAACCGTCGCCCGGGCCCCGATCTGGGCGCGTTTCGTTACCTTGGGCGCGCTTGACGTCGAAAAACAGCTACAAGCGCGCCCAAAACACCAAACGCGCCCAACGATCCAGACGGTCCTGACCCGGCCCTGACCGGCCCTGACCCGAGGTGGCCCGGGGCTGTCAGCTTTTTGCCAGGTTCACACCAGGTTGCTGTAGGAGCGAGGGCTCAGGGTGAACTCATGAGCACTTGCGAACACAGCAACTGGGAAGAACTCCTCGCCGCCTACCTCGACGGCCGCCCCGGAGCCGACAGCGACCTCGTCCTCGCCGCCACCCCGATCGTGAACCGGGCCGTTCGGTCGCTGCTCAGGGGCCCCGACGCCGAGGATGCAGCGCAGGAAGCTCTGCTCCATGTCGTTTGCAAAGCCCATACCGTCCGCGAGCCGTCGGCCTTCCTCGGCTGGATCAACATCGTCGCCCGCAATGCCGCCCGCCGGGTGCGCCGCCGGCAGGCCCGGGCCATGCTGCCCGTCGAGTCCGCCGTGTTCGAACGCCACGCGTGCGCTGACGCCATTGACACCGGTGCCATCGAGGAGCGCATCGACGCCTCCGGGGCCCTCGATCTTCTTTACAAGCTGTCCGAGCGCGAGCGGTGCCTCATGCTCCTGCTCACTTCGGACTGTGCGCTTTCCTACGATGACGTGGCCCGCCGGCTGGGCTGGCCGGTGGGAAGCATCGGCCCCACCCGGCAGCGGGCGCTGAGCAAGCTGCGGGGTCAGGACCGGGCCCTGGCCGCGGCCTGACGACGAACTTCGCATCCGGGTACCGGCCGCGAAACGGCCGACCGGCTGGCCACTCGATCTCGACCATCGGACTTCCGGCTCCGTTCGATCCCTCTCGCTCGCTGTCGCACCCTCCGCCGGCGCCGCTCTCCCTCTGCCCCCCGCTTAACCGCCACCGAACCCCACTCGACTCGGAGCCGCCGCCCCCGCCGCCCTCCTGTCGCCGTCCGTTCGACGGGTGTCGCATGGAGTCGCAGCGCCGGCGAGCTTTGGCCGGGGCTCCGGTCGATGCGATCGAGCGGGGAAGCCGCCGGCCGGTGCGGGTGCCGGGCTCTGGCGGCGGCCTGTGGCTGCGACCTGGTGCGAGGCACGTCGAAGGAGCCGGCGCCGTGCTGTCGGCGGCGCCCGCCGGTGGGTGTGGTCGGGCGGGGAAGCCGCCGGCCGGTGCGGGTGCCGGGCTCTGGCGGCGGCCTGTCGCTGCGACCTGGTGCGAGGCACGTCGAAGGAGCCGGCGCCGTGGTGTCGGCGGCGCCCGTCGGTGGGTGGGATCGGTGGGTCGCGATCGGGCGGGAACCCGCCGGCCGGTGCGGGTGGCCGGCTCGGGCGGCGGCCTGTGGCTGCGAGCCGGTGCGAGGCACGTCGAAGGAGGCACGGCCTGGAACGGTGGTTGGACCTGGAAACGGCCGAGCGGGAGCCACCCGCTCGGCCGCTTCCAGCTGTGTTGCCCCCTCGGAAATCGCTGGCGGGTCGGGCTCGCCGCTACCGGGCCGCCCCCGCCACCGCCAGCGGCCGAGAGGCAAGCACGCCATCGAAAGGCGCCGGGGCGGTCCAGCGAAACAGGGCCCCGGCGTACTTCCATTTGCTGGTCTCAATAGCCAGCAGCAGCACCATGTCGCCCACCTCCAGCCGCCCCTCACTCCAGGCGTCGTCGAGGGCGAGCGGCACGGCGGCGGAACCGGTGGCGCCGACCCGGGACAGGTTTTCGTACAGCTTGGCCTCGAGCTGGATCCATTCGGCCGCCATGTCTCCGCCCTGCTCGATCTCGTCCCGCAGATAGCCGGCGTTGCCTTCCGGAATCACGAAGTGGTCGACCTGGGACGGGCGCACCGCCGCCCGGCGGAACAGATGGGAGAGGCCTTCGCTGATGACCGCGGGTGTCAGCCGGGCGGAGGCGGTGATGTCGACGCGCAGCTCCACCAGGCGTTTGCGCTGCAGTTGTTCGTGGGCGGGAGCGTCCGTCCCGCCTCCGATGATCTGCATCCCCGGAGGCAGGTTCCCCCCAACGCAGGCGGTGGCCGATCCGGCCAGCGCCGACGCCCCTTCCGAGCCGTCCCCGTCGCCGGCGCGCAGGACGATGGCGCCGGCCCCGTCACCGAAGTTGTAGGCACCGATGCGATCCCGCATGCGCATGCGGTCCGGCCCGAGCCCCACGTAGAGAGGGGCGATGATCGGAGAGATGGCCTCGCTGCCGATCACGACCGCGGTCCGGTGCCGGCCGGACTCCAGGTACATCGACGCCACCTCGAACGCCTCGACCGCGCCGGCGCACCCGGAGCGGATCTCGATGGACGTGCAGGCTCGCAGGCCCAGCTTCTCCTGCACGAAGGTGGCCATGGGCGGCAGGGGATACTCCGGGCTGGAGGTGGACAGGACGATCAGGTCCACTTCGGCCGGGTCCACCCCGCCGCGCGCCAAGGCGGCGCGGGCGGCCCTGGTTGCCATCTCCGAGTTCTGCTCCCGGTGCCGACCCGTCTCCGGATCGATCATCCAGTGCCGCTGCTCGACCTGAATGCCGGCGAGCACCTCGTCGGGGAGTGGCCCGATGAGGCGAGCCAACTGCTCGTTGTCAATGGGGTCGCCGGGCAAATAGGACCCGGTGCTCAATACCTGGACGGGATTCACGGAAGCTTCCTTTCGCGGGTGGGGCGGGGAGGGGGCCCGGCGTGGAGGGCGATGACCGTGGCCACATGGGTGCCGCCGAGCGACGAACTGACGAAGAGGGCAATCTGCTCCGCGGGCGGGGGTTCGGTCAGGGCCAGGGCGACGTTGAGGGGGCCGCCGGCCCCGAGCGCGTCCCCAATCGACCGCTTGGGGCGGCGGACCGGGGGCAGGCACCGGGCCGCGAAGACCCGCTGCAAGGCGGCCTCCTCGGCCCGATCCGCCGACTCGAGGCCGCAGGCGTGGGGCCAGATCACGGCCACCTCGTCGGCGCCGATGCCGGCTTCGGCGAGAGCCGCCCTGATGGCCCGCTCGACGCCGGCGCCCTCCGGATCCCAGCGCCCGATTCCAAGGGCGTCGCTCGCGGTGCCATGACCGAGCACCGTGGCCAGCGGCGCCGCGCCCCGCTGGCGGGCGGCGTCCTCCCGTTCGACGATCAGGGCGACGGCACCCTCGGCCAACCGGAGGCCTCCGCCGATGGCGCCGACGTCGTGGTAGCCGCGGACGGCGATGGGCGTCAGGGTGTCGGCGGCCACGCAGACCATGGCATCCGCCTCGCCGCGGCCGAGAATGTCGGTGCAGTAACCGAGGGCGGCGGCGCCGGCGGCGTGGCCGGCGGTGACCGTGCAGGTCGGTCCGAGGGTGCCGAGGATGATCCCCACCTGGCCCGCAGCGGCGTTGTACACGGTGTTCGGAAACAGCGCCGGGCTGGCCGCGGCCGGGCCTTCTTCGAGCAGCGGCCTCATGAAGGCCTCCATGGACTCCATGGGACCGGTGGCGGTGCCCAGGACCACGCCGACACGAGGGCCGCCGCCGGGCCCGGTGTGGCCGAGCGCCAGGGAAGCGGCGGCCACCGCGACCTTGCCCAGCCGGTCCAGTTTGCGGCGGTGGGGGCCGGGGATCAGCTCCACGAAGCTGTCGTCGAGGCAGGCCATCTCGGCCGCCGCGCCGGCGGCTCCCACCACCTCCGCGGCCTGGCCGAGGTCGCCGGCGGGCGTGATGGCGGCCATTCCAGTGATGACCGAACGTTCCAGCGCCGTAGCCGGTCCCGTCTGCCGGCCCGACGCTGGCCGGCGGAACACCACGCACGCATTGGCCCCGCCGAAAGCGAAGTTGTTGGAGATGGCCACGTCGGTGTCGATTGGACGGGCGCCATCGGGGATGTAGTCGAGGTCGCATTTGGGGTCGGCCTGGTGAAAGTTGGCCGTCGGTGGGGCGATCTGGTCGCGGAGAGCCTGGACCGTGACGATGCCCTCGACGGCGCCGGCGGCACCGAGGAGATGGCCGATCATGGACTTGGTGCTGCTGACGGCGACCGAATCGGCCGCCTCACCGAGCGCCCGCCGGATGGCCCGGCTCTCGGCCGGATCGTTCTTGGCCGTGCCGGTCCCGTGGCCGTTGACGTAGCCGACCTCGTTGGCGTTCACGCCGGCGGCGGTCAGGGCGGCCGCGATGGCTCGCGAGGCCCCGTCACCGTCGGGGTGGGGTGCGGTCGGGTGGTAGCCGTCGGCCGGATAGGCCGTACCCGGCCACCTCGGCCAGCACCGGAGCCCCGAGTCGTTGGGCCAGGTCCAGCCCGATGAGGACCAGCATCCCGCTGCCCTCCCCGAGCGAGAGTCCGTTGCGGTCTTTGGAGTACGGGGCGGCCGGCTCGGCCGACAGCGATCCGAGGGCGTTGAAGCCGGCGAAGGCGATGTCGGACAGTGCATCGGCGCCGCCGGCCACGACCAGGTCGGCCCGGCCCAGCCGGATCAGGTCGGCCGCCCAGCCGATGGCGTTGGCGCCCGAGGCGCAGGCGGTGTTGAGCGAGTGAACCGGGCCGCGGACGTCGAGGGCGGCGCCGACCGCTTCGGCCAGGGCCTGCGGCGGCATCTGCAGGAGCAGGCGGGCGTCGGCCGGCTTCCCCAGCCGGTCCTCCTGGTACCACTGCTCGAAGCTGAGCAGACCGCCGTTGCAGGTGCCCATGACCAGCGCCCGGCGAGCGGGCGGCACGGCCTCGAAGGCGGCGGCAGCGTCGGCCGCGGCCGCCCGGGCCGCGATGAGCGCCAAGTCGAAAGCCCGGTCCCGGAAGCCGCTCTCGGTGCTGTCCTGGCAGCTGGGGCCGGGAACGCAGGCCACCTCCCCGCCGATGCGGGTGCGATAACCGTCCATCGGCAGGTTCGTGACCGGGCGGATGGCCACCCGGCCGCCTTTGACACCCGCCCACAGGTCGGCCGCGGTGGGTCCCATGGCCGTGATGGCGCCGATGCCGGTTACAACAACAGGCCCAGAGTGGTGGGCACCGGTCATTTCACTCTCCTCGGGTCGGGCTCTGGCTGACGGCCAGGGCGACGCTCTGGCCTTCGAGGCCCTGGGCCAGGGCCAGGGCATGGGTGACGGGCAGGTCGCGAGCGGGGCCGGTGATCCAGTCCACGGCGGGCGAAGAGCAGTTCGGATCGGGGTCGCCGAGGTTGAGGGTGGCCGGAGCGGCCCCGTGGTGGACGGCGAGGGCGGCGACCACCACGTTGAGGGCGCCGGCGGCGGCGACGAGATGGCCGGTGGCGGGCTTGACGGTGCTCGCGGCCACCGGCCGGCCCGCGGGGCTGAGGGCAGCGGTCAGGGCGGCGGCCTCGGCGGGGTCACCGAGGCTGGTGGCGCAACCATGGGTGGCCACGTAGTCCACGTCATCCGGGTGGAGGCGAGCCTCCGACATCGCCGCGCCCAGCGCAGCAGCGAGGGACCGGCCGGAGGGTTCCGGGGTGAAAAGGGCGTCCGCGTCGAAGCCGGAGCCGAACCCGGTGACCTCGGCGTAGACGCGCCCGCCCCGCCTCAGACAGTGCTGCAGGTCCTCGAGGACCACGAAGGCGCTGCCCTCTCCGATAACGGCGCCGCTGCGGTCCCGGTCATAGGGGCGGAACGCGGCCGCACCCAGCTCGTTGCGGCTGCTCAACACCCCCAGCGAATCCAGCTTGGCCATGGTCCAGGTGGAGGTGGCGTCGTCGAAGCCGCCGGCGACGGCCACGTCGGCCTCCCCCCGGCGAATGGCTCGATAGGCCCGGCCGATGGCGGTGGCGCCGGCGTCGGCGGTGCCCGCGAAATAGCAGTTCGGCCCCTTCGGACCGAGGGCGTTGGAGATGTGATACAGGGACGCCAGTTGCAGGGCCTCGACGTAGAACAGGGGATGGAACTTGGAGGAGGCGTTCCGACCCAGCCACTGCAGATCCACGGAACCGTCCGCAGCGCGGCCGGCCATGGCATCCTCGGCCACGCTGTCCGGATTGGAGGTTTCCTTGTTGCCGCCGACAAACACGGCGGCCATCTCGGTCTGCAGGTCATCCTTGGACAGGCCCGAGTCGGCGGCGGCGAGGAGGGCCCCGGCGACGGCCAGCTGGTCGTTGCGGGTCATCAGCTTGAGGGCCCGCCGGTCGGCGAAGCGGGAGGGATCGAAGCCGTCGATCTCGGCGGCCAGCTGGCTGCGCAACCCGGTCGGGTCGAAACGCCGGACCGGACCGATGGCGGTCCGACCCTCGAGCAGAGCCGTCCAGGTTTCCTGGGCGCCGCAGCCGAGGGCGGTGAGGAGTCCGACACCGGAGATGGCCACCCGCCTCATGCCGGAACCATCCGAATCGAGCGCATGGTGGCCACCGGCGCGCCGTCCACCGACGCAGAGGCCCGAAGGGCGGCCCCGGACTCGTCGAGCTCGGTGACAACCACCTCGGCCAGGAGCTGATCGCCCGGTCGCACGAAGTGCCGGTAGCGGACCCGATCGACACCAGCCAGGACCCACTGCGAGCCGGTCCGGTGTTCGAGCAGGGTGGCGGCCAGCTCGGCCACGGTGTCGAGGATCATCACTCCTGGCAACACCGGGAAGCGGGGGAAGTGGGTGTCGAACACCTCCAGGGTGCTCGGCACGTTGCGGACCGCCTCGGCCCGTTCGTCGCCCAGGTGAAGAATCCGGTCGAGCGTCGTGTTGTTGGTGTTCATCGAGCATCCTCTCGGTGACGGACGACGAGGGCGGCGTTGGTGCCACCGAAGGCGAAGGCGTTGACCAGGGCGGCTCGCACCCGGGCCGGCCGGGCCCGGTGCGGGACGTAGTCGAGATCGAGCTTGGGATCGGGATGGTCGAGGTTGATGGTCGGCGGCACCATCTGCTCCCGCAGCGCGCCGAGGGCGGCGATCAGATTCAGTCCACCGGCGGCGGAGGTGAGGTGCCCGGCCATGGACTTGGGGGAGCTCAGCGGGATGCGATAGGCGGCCGGCCCGAACACGGCCTTCAGGGCTACCGTCTCGCTGGCGTCGTTGCCGAGCGTGCCCGTCCCATGGGCGGCCACGTAATCGATCGCCGGAGCCGGGAGGCCGGACTCGAAGATGGCCGATTCCATGGCCCGGATGGCCCCGGCGCCGTCGGGAGGCGAGTCAGTGATCCGGTAGCCGTTGAGGCTGGAGCCATAGCCGCACAGTTCGGCGTGGATGGTCGCGCCGCGGCGCACGGCGACGTCCCAATCCTCCAGCACAAAGATCACCGCCCCCTCGCCGATCACGAACCCGCTCCGCCGACCGTCGAAGGGTCGCGAGGCCTGCTGCGGATGGTCCTCGTAACCGGAAGCGAGCGCCCCGAGCAACGAGAAGCCGAGCAGGTCCAGCCAGGTGGTCAGCGAGTCCGTCCCGCCGGCGACCATCAGGGTGGCGTCGCCTTCCTGGATGCGCCGGTAGGCCTCTCCGAGGGCGTGGGCGGCACCGGCACAAGCGGTACTGACGTTGAGCATGGGCCCTTCGCAGTTCCAGCGGCGGGCGGCGATGGCGCCGGGCACGTTCTGGTCGCGCCGCACCACCTCGACCGGCGGCCGGGGCCTGGGCCGCGGTGTGCTGAAGGCGCGCTCCTCTTCCAGGAACCCGGCAATCTCCTCTGGCGTGGGCCGGCCGATGCTGCTGCCGAGGGCCACCCCGCGGTTCGCGGGCCGGTGGATGGCGAGCGCCGCCAGCGGCTCGCCGAAGGCGTCATGAAGCGCCTCCTCGGCGGCGGCCATGGCAAACGCTCCGGCCCGGGAGAGATACCGGCGCTCGCGGCGGTCCGGGATCCGGCGCTCGACGTCGAAGTCCTTGACCTCGGCGGCGATCCGCACCGGGAAGGTGCTGGCGTCGAAGCGGGTGAGCGGCCCGATGCCGCTCTTCCCGGCCAGCAGGGACGTCCAGGTGGTGGGGGCGTCGTTGCCGATCGGCGTGACCGCACCACAGCCGGTGATGGCGACCCGGTGGGCGGTCACGCCGCGGTCCTGGTGACCAGCAATTGACGGCGGGCCGTCTCGTCCGCGCTCTCCAGCTCGGTGGCGTCGATGAGGGCGCACATCACCTGTCCCAGCGCCATGACCTCTCGCCCGTCGACGCGGGCGCATCCGGAGAACACGGCCGATTCCCGGCCGAGCGAGTCCACCCGACCCTCCAGCTCGATGACGTCGCCCGGGCGAACGGCACCGGCGAAGCGCACCGTCTCGATGGACAGAAGCGCAGCCCGCTTCTCCCCGTCGGTGCTGATGATCAGCAGCCACGAGCCGGCCTGGCAGAGCGCTTCCAGCACCAGGGTGGGCGGCATCACCGGGCCGTCCGGTGTGGTGACCCAGTACTGCTCGGAGCGCGAGGTCAGTTTGCGGCCCGCGACGGCCACGCCCGGTTCGACGTGGTCGACGCGGTCGATGAGATGGAATCGCACCCGTCCTCCTCAGGCCGGGCGAGCGGCGCCGGGGCAGGCGATGGCAATGGCCTGGGCCACTCCTGCGCTGTGGGTCATCGAGATGGCGATATCCCCCAGCCCCTTGCGGGCGGCGGCGGCGGCGATCTGGCCGCCGAGGACCACCCGGGGGCGGCCGAACACATCGTTGACAATTTCCACGTCGGTCCAGCGCATGCGGGGGCCGAGACCGGTGCCGATCGCCTTCAGGACCGCCTCTTTGGCCGCGAACCGAGCGGCCAGATGCTCGGAGTGCCGCTTGCGTCCGGCGCAGTAAGCCTGTTCCCGGGCGGTGAACACTTGCGCGGCGCTGGCGGGGTTGGCGGCGAAGATGCGCTCGACGTGGCGGACGTCGACGACGTCGACGCCGATCCCCATGTCCGTGGACCGGGCCATCGGCTCAGGCCAGCGCCGGGGAGGCGACGGACTCGACCAGCTGGGCCAGGTTGGCGACCGTGAACAGCCCCATGATCTGCTCGGCCTCGAGCTTTCCGGCCAGCTCCCCGGCATCGATCTGCGGCATGACCTTCTCCAGCTGGGCCAGGCCGGCGGCGGTGATGATCCCGTCGTCGTCGCCAAACTCGTCATCGGGGATCCCGCCCTGGATGTACTCGGCCAGATCGCCCGTCTCGACCTTGACGCCGACCTGGCGCTCGATGCGGAACAGGATGTCCAGGAGGTCGATGGACTCGGCGCCCAGGTCGCCCAGTAGCGTGGCGTCGGCGGTGACCTCTTCCTCGTCGAGGCCCAGGGCCTCGGCCACGGCGATTTGAATACCGGCGGGGATGTTTTCAGCGCTCATCGGTGATCCTTTCGGGTTTCGTTGACGTTGTAGATGGAGATGCCTTCAGGGGGGGAATCAGATACCGCTATCTGGCTCAAAGCGGGCTGTTCCCGTGCTTTCTTTTCGGGAGGTCCTCCCGCTTGGACCGCATGGCCACCAGGGACTGGATCAGCACCTTCCGGGTGTCCTGCGGCTCGATGATGTCGTCGATCAGGCCCAGCTCCGCGGCCAGGTAAGGGTCCATGACCTTGTCCACGTATTCGGCCATGAGCTCGGCCCGGCGGGTGGCCGGGTCAGTGGCACCGGCGATCTCGCGCCGGAAGATGATGTTGGCCGCGGCCTCCGCTCCCATCACGGCGATCTCGTTGCTCGGCCAGGCCAGGCAGAGATCGGCACCGAGGGTCTTGGAGTCCATCACCAGGTATGCGCCCCCATACGCCTTGCGGACTATCACTTGAATGCGGGGCACAGTGGCCTCCGCATAGGCATACAGCAGCTTGGCGCCACGACGTATGATCCCGTTGTATTCCTGCGACTTGCCGGGCAGGAATCCGGGCACGTCGACGAAGGTAACGAGCGGAATGTTAAAGGCGTCGCACGTTCGTACGAATCGAGCCGCTTTCTCCGAAGCGTCGATGTCGAGCACCCCCGCCAGCACCAGCGGCTGGTTGGCGATCACACCGACGGCGTGACCGTCGAGACGACCCAGTCCGCACACGATATTGGCCGCCCAGCGAGGCAGGACCTCGATGAATTCCCCGTCGTCGACGACTTCCTCGATCACGCGGCGAATGTCGTATGACTGCTCCGGTGTGTGGGGCACGATGTCCAGCAGCGCTTCACAACTCCGTTGCGGATCGTCCGAGGCCGGGAACCAGGGCGGCAGTTCCAGGTTGTTGGATGGGAGAAATGAGAGCAGGTACCTGACGTTCTGCAAGCAGGACTCTTCGTCTTCGTCGACGAACGTCGCCACGCCGGACTTGGTGGCGTGGGTCTCCGCCCCACCCAGCTCCTCGTGGGTCACCGTCTCGCCGGTCACGGCCGCGATCACGTCCGGCCCGGTAATGAACATCTGGCTGATGCCCTTGACGGTGAAGATGAAATCAGTCAGGGCCGGTGAGTAGACCGCCCCGCCGGCACACGGCCCGAGCATCACGCTGATCTGGGGAATCACCCCCGACACGTGCACGTTCCGACGAAAGATCCCACCGTAGCCACCAAGGGCGGCGACGCCTTCTTGAATGCGGGCACCGGCGCCGTCGTTGAGGCCGATGATCGGAGCGCCGAATGACTCGGCCATGTCCATGATCTTCTGGACCTTGGCCGCGAAGACCTCGCCCAGCGCCCCGCCGAAAATGCGGAAGTCGTGGGCATAGACAAAGACCGTCCGGCCATCGATCGTCCCCCACCCGGTGACCACGCCGTCGGTGAGAGGTCGTTTGTCGTCCATACCAAAGCCCCGCGCCCGGTGACGGGCGAACGCTCCCACCTCCACGAAACTGTGCGGGTCCAGGAGGAGATCGATCCGCTCCCTGGCCGTGAGTTTTCCTCGCTGGTGTTGTCTGGCGTCGGCCTCACCGCCGGCGTCGGCGACTTCGGCGCGAAGCTGCTGCAGCTGGGCGGCGTGGTCGCGCCACGTGCCGATCCGGCGGGCCGGGCGGGCGGGGAGATGGTGTCGCGGCGTCGTCTTGAGGTCGGAATGGTCGCGGACCGGCCGCAGCGGGGTGGCGGGGACGAAGTGGTCAGTCTCGTCGTCGCAGTCGTATCGATCGGAAACGCTCATGGTCAGCGGGCCGCGGTCGGAAGGACGCGATCGGGAGTGGACGTGGCCGCCAGCGACGTCCTCGGGCTGCGGGCCCGGCGGCGCCGGGTCGGGTCGAGCTGCCTGGCCAGGCCGTCGACGTCCACCAGCCCCCAGCGTTCCGCGACCAGGCCGTCCTGGACCCGGAATATCACGATGCCGTCGTACGCGACCCGCTTCCGCGTCGGCGGGAGGCCGAGGAGCTTTCCGTCCTGGGTGCCGCTCCAGGTGTTGTGCAGGACGACCTTGTCCCCGTGGGCACTCACCTCGTGAATGGTCACGTGAAGATCGGAAAAGGCCGCCTGGAGGCTGCCCAGGGTGTAGCGAACCCCCGGGATACCGGCGGGCGCGCCGGGGAGCGGGTCGTGGTCGATCATGTCCTCGCGGTAGAGCTCGTCCAGGAGGTCGAGGTTGCGGCCGTTGACTATTTCGTCGAAGACCCGCCGCAGCAGGGATTTGTTGGCTTCGACGGTGGTCGTATCGCTCATGAGGGGTGCTTCTCTCTTTCTCGTTGTTCTCGTTCGTCAGGCGACTAGGAAGCGATGGCGGCCGGAAAGGCGTGGCCCGCGAGGGCGGTAAGGCCCGGCTTCGCCCCGGCGTTGACCAGGTGCAGGCTCAGGTTCTCTGACCCGGGTTCGCCGTGCTGCACCACGGCCACGATCGGTGCTTCGGCGCAAAAGCTCGGGCCGAGGCCGGCCGCCGCCAGCCCGGCCAGGGTGTCGGGGTCGGTGGCCGGGGCCGGCGGTCCGGGGATCGCGATGACTCCGGAGCAGAGCGCCAGGCGCAGGGCGATCCGGGTGGAGGCCCGGGGCACCAGGATAGGGATCTGGCGCACGACCGCCGAGACCGCCGCGACCGTCTCATCGTCGGCAAAAAGCACGATGACCGCCGCTCCCAGCGAGCCTGCCATGTCGCCGGTCAGCCGGGCGAAGGCCCGGGTGGGATCCTGGGCGGGCTCGGTCGATCGGAGCGGCGGCCGACAGGTGATCTCGGCCTGTTCGGCGATCATGGCCATCGCGGTCACCGCCTGCACGGGATGGGCTCCGCTGGCCGTCTCGCCCGAGAGCATGGTGGCATCGGCCCCGGAGGACACCGCCTGGGCTACGTCGGCGACCTCCGCCCGGGTCGGCACCGCCGAATGGACCATGGACTCGAGCATCTGGGTGGCGACGATGACCGGCTTGCCGATCGCCCGGGCCCTCGCGACCAGATGGGCCTGCACGGCGGGCACCCGCTCGCAGCCGATCTCCACTCCCAGGTCGCCCCGGGCGACCATGATGGCGTCGGCCGCGACGAGGATCTCGTCGATGTTGTCGAGAGCTTGCGGTGTCTCGATCTTGGCCACGATCACCGGCGGCAACGACGGGCGCAGCGAGGCGACCAGCTGGCGCAGGTCCTCCACGTCACCTGCGTCCCTCACAAAGGACAGAGCCAGGAGGTCGACTCCGAGGTCTACGGCGAAGGCCGCGTCCGCCCGATCTTTGGCGGTGAGGGAGGAGATGGCCAGCTCGGTCCCCGGAACATTGACGGATTTGCCCGAAGTCAGTCGCCCGCCCCGAACGACCGTACAATCGAGGGCTTCCGGCGAGACGCGCAGGACCCGTAACTGCAACAGGCCATCGTCGAGGAGAATGGGTGCGCCCGCCCCGACGTCACGGCAGATGCGGCTATAGGTGACGGGGATGGAGGCGGGTCGAGGGCAGTTCCCGACCGGCGTAACCGCCACCTGATCGCCGGGTCGGAGGAGCAACTCGCCTCCGGGAAGGGAAGCCACCCGGATCTTGGGGCCGCACAGATCCGCCATCACTGCGATCGGGCGGCCGGCGCCGATCGACGCGGCCCGGACCCGTTGAAAGGCGGCTCGATGCCACGGCTGATCTCCGTGGGACATATTCAGGCGCATGATGTCGACCCCGGCGTCGATCAGTTCGCTGACGATGGGGGCGTCGTTTGAGGCCGGTCCGAGCGTGGCGATGATGCGGGTCCGCCGTCGCACCTCGCCCGGTTGTGTCAGTACTTCCATGGCCTTGTCCTGTCGTCTTGGCGTTCGTGGTTAGGGGACGCGTCGATGGCGCGGGCGTGATACCGCTGCCGCCGATTCAGGTCGGATCGGTTTCAGGTCGTATCAGCCCGGTCACCTGGCCGGCTCTCCACGCGGTCACGAGACGGGAGGTGGCCGATGCGACCAGACACAGTTCGGCTTCATGCCGCGGAGTGGAATTCCGGGAGCGGAAGACCGACCATCGTGTTACTGCACGGGCTGGCCAATCGCTGGCAGGCCATGGCCCCGCTGGTGCCCGAGCTGGCCCGGCGCTGGCACGTGCTCGCACCCGATCTACGGGGCCACGGGTTATCGCCTCGCGCCGAGCGCTACACGGTCCGACTTTGCACCGCCGATATCGCGGCCTTTCTCGCGACCCGTGGGCTGGCCCCGGTTGTCGTCTACGGGCACTCCCTCGGCGGTCTGGTGGGCCTGGAGCTAGCGGCCCGGTGGCCCTCGGCGGTGCAGGCGGTGATCGTCGGGGACTCCGCTGTCCTGGCCCGGCGGAAGGAATCCGGCGTCGTGGGCGTACCCGAAATTGTGGAGCGACTGATTGATCCTTCCGGGCGGTTGCCGAAAGGTGTTGACCCGGCGGTCATGGACGCATTCCGCGACGGCCGGCTCCTCGGCGACTACGACGGTCCCAGGGTGCTGAGTCGGGTCGGGTGCCCCGTCCTTCTACTGAGGGGTGCCGCAAATATGGGCGCTCACCTGAACGAGATCGACGCCGGCCGGGCCGTGTCGATCCTCGCTGATGGCCGGCAAGCCGAAGTCCGTGGTGTCGGTCACCCGATGCAGATCAAGTCCGGAGCTGCAGTGATGACCGTCATCCGCCCGTTTTTAAACGAAGTAGGAACCCACGTTCACGCCACGGAGGAGGCAGCATGATCTTCGGCTCGTTACAACTGATTCATGATGACGCGGTGACCATCAGCCTTCTCGGCCTGGGCATCGTCGTGGTGGCCTCGTGGGGGGCGGGCCGCTTGTTCAAACGCCTGGGTCAGCCGCCGGTCGTCGGCGAAATTCTGGCCGGGATCGCCCTCGGTCCCAGCCTGCTCGGCCACACGTCGAACACCCTGTTTCCGCAATCGGCGCGGCCCATGCTCACCATCCTGTCGACCATCGGCGTGGTCGCCTTCATGTTCCTCGTCGGTCTCGAGCTGGATCTCAGCCACCTGCGCAGCGCCGGCGCAACCGGCCGTCGGGCCGGGCGGGTGGCCTTCAGCGTCAGCATCCTGGCGACCGTGATTCCTTTTGCCATGGGCACAGGAACCGGGGCGCTTCTGGAAGGGCTCCGCCCGGCCCGGATCGGCGCGGTGCCCTTCGCCCTGTTCTTCGGGGTGGTGCTGTCCATCACCGCCTTTCCGGTCCTGGCTCGCATCCTCCAGGACCGGGGTCTGAGCGACAAACCTCTCGGGACCGTGGCCCTGGCCAGCGCGGCGTCTGCGGATGTCCTGCTCTGGATCATGCTCGTGTTCGTGGTGGCCCTGGTGACCTCGTCGGGCTCGTGGCAGCTCCCCTACACGCTGGTGGCCCTGGCGGCGTTCATGTTCGTGATGATCCGGGTGGTGCGGCCCCGTCTGGCCGGCCTGGCCGACCGGGCACCGAGCGCCGGAGGGGCCGCCCTCGTGGTCGCCGGCCTCCTTGTCAGCGCCGGGGTAACCCGGGCCATAGGGGTGCACGAGATCTTCGGGGCGTTCCTGTTCGGCGCCATCTTCCCACGCGGCGTCCTGAGCCAGGCCGTGCGGGCCCGCATGAGTGCCATCAGCGATGCCCTGCTGCCGGTGTTCTTCGTGGTGACCGGCCTGAGCGTGCAGCTCCGGGCCCTCGATTGGCAAGCGGCCTGGATCCTCCTGCTGGTGCTGGTCGTGGCCTTCGGCGGCAAGATCATCGGCGGCAGTCTCGGCGCCCGGGTGCACGGGGTGCGCGGCCGGGAGTCGGTCGCCCTCGGCGTGCTCATGAGCAGCAGAGGCCTGACCGAACTGGTGGTATTGACCGTCGGCCTGTCGCTTGGCGTTCTTACCCAGGAGCTGTTCACGGTGCTCGTGCTGATGGCCGTGATTACCACCGCAGCGACGGGACCTCTGCTCGGGCTGGTGCGGCCTGACCCGCAGCTCTTTCTGCCGGCTCCGGAGCCGGTTGGGGCCGATTCCTGCCCGCGCCCGGTCAGCGTTCCAGCGTCTCCTGCAGGGCGCTGACCTCGCTGACCACACCGGCCATTCCGAGGCGGGCGGCGTCGGCGGCCGCCCGCTGCAGAAGGACAGCGGCCGCTGGCCGGTCGGCGCCTTCGCCTCTCGCCAGCAAACAGCGGGCCCAGCACAGACGGGTGCGGGTGGCGAGGGGGTCTCCGCCCACGGACTCCTCCAGCCTCAGCGCCGCCTCGAACAGCTCGTCCGCCTGGCGCCAGTCTTCGAGGGTGTCAGCCAGGATGGCGAGGTAGCGGTCGGCGGCCCCGAGCACGAACGAGCCCCACGTGACGACGATCAGCTGACCGTGGGTGGGCAGTAGCGAAGCGTGGAGCTGTTCGGCCCGGGCCCGGTCCCCGAGCCGGCCCACTACCTCCGCGAGCTCGGCCATGACGGTCGAGGGGGCGATGGCCGACCGCAATGGGGACAGGTCGGAACCGAGCGACTCGACGATCGAAGCCGCCGAATCCAGCTCTCCGGCATCCGCGAGCAGCACCGCCAATCCGGCCTGAAAGGCCACGATCCCGGGCGTCTCGGCAATCGCCGATTCGAGCAGTAGGCGCATCCCTTCGGACTCGCCCCGTTCCCGGGCCAGCTGAAACTGCATGCCGGCCCAGGTGGTGACGAACTTTCGGTCCTTCCCGGCCAGCTCGAGTATCGCATTCATATGAGGCTCGGCCTCGGCGAACCGGCCCTCGAGGAGCGCCTGCAAGCCTCGCCACATAGCGAGAATCGCCCCCATTTGCCGCGACCGGGTACCCCAGCTTTCGGTGGCAGCCTCGAGGTCGTGGACGAAGGCTGCCATGTCGCCGCCTTGTAGCGCGACCACGGCCCGGAACCGCAGCCAGCTGGTCGGGTCCCACCAGCCGAGATGGAAATCAGGGACACCGAGCAGGAGCTTCATCCGGGCCACGTGGGTGGTGGGCGCCTGCCAGAGGTCTGGTCCCAGACGGGCCTGAATGTCCTGCATCTCGGCCGCAATCCGGCGCTGCTCTTCGAGGGCCGCTCCTCCCTGGAGAACCAGGGCCCGGTAGTAAAGCACTTCAAAGATCTGGGCCGGATCGCCCTGGGCCCGGGCCAGCTCCTCCGCCTCTGTGGCGAGGGGATCCGTGTCAGTGCCCCCGCTGCCGGTGGCCCTGTCGTGCCACGCCGACACGGCCAGCAGGGTTGGCAGGAGGGCCGGATCCTTGGCGTTGGCGGCGGTTCGGGCCGCGTCGAGCAGCTGCCGGGTCACGGGATTGTCCGTGCCGGTATCGCTCCACGTGGCCCGCTCGATGGCCGCGTCGACCAGCATCACCAGGGAGCCGGCGGCGTGGGCGTCGGCGGCGGCGAGGGCGGCGTAGTCCTTCTGACCGGCCGCGTCGCCGAGGACCCCGAGCAGGAAGGCCAGGGTCAGGTGCAGAGAGGCCCGAGCCCCGTGGTCGGCGGGGGACCAGGTATCCACCAGGGCGACGGCCCGGCGCAGGGTGTCGAGGGCGTCGTCGAAGGCGAGCATGCCCACCTGCTCGGCGGCGGCCCGCTGCGACCACATGACCACCTCGGGGATCACTTCGGTGGACGCGCCCAGCGCCATGTGGTGGGCCACCACCGCGGCCGGTTGGGCCCGGGCGGCCAGGACCTCGGCGATGCGTCGATGCAGGGTCGCCCGTCTCACGGCGGACACCTCATCGTGCAGCGTCTCCTGCACCAGGGCGTGGACGAACCGAAACTGGCCCGGCCGCTCCGCCACTTCGTCCAGGAGCCGGGCCGCGACGGCCGCCTCGAGAATCGGGACCAGGTCCTCCGGGTCGGTGGGTCCGGGCGCCAGCTTATTGAGCAGCGAGACGTCAAAGGCCATCCCGGCGACGGCGGCCACCTGGAGCATGGCCCGGGCCGGAGGACCGAGCCGCTCGACCCGCTGGCGGACCACGTCCCGGACTCCGACCGGCGGCCCGGTGCCTTTGGCCCCTTCGCCCAGGTGTCGGACCAGCTGCAGGCAGAAGAACGGATTCCCGCCCGTTCTCTCCTGCAGATCGGCAGGGGGTGCTCCCGCACAGGCCAGGGTTCCTTCGGCCACGGCCAGCTCCGTCACCGCGTCGCTGTCCAGCCCCACGAGGTGTACCGGTTCGAGCAGGTCCTCGATGGTCAAGTAGGCCCGCAGGTCGTGCAGGGCGTGACCTTCCGATATCTCGGTGTCCCGGTAGGTGAGCATGGTCAGCAGCGGAGCCGTGGACAGGCGCTGGGCCAGGTGGCGCAAGAGGGTCAGCGTGTCGCGGGGCGCCAAGTGCAGGTCGTCGACGACCATCAGCACCGGTTGCTGCTCGGATACCCGGCGGAGCAGCCTGATCAGAGCATCGAGCAGACGGTCGCGGTCGGCTTCCAGGTCGGAGAGGGCCGGCGGCGTCAACTCCGGGAGCCGCCGGAGGAGGGAGGGCACCAGCCTGACCACCTCAGGACCGTCGTCGGCCAGGACCCTGGCCAGGGTCTCATCCGGGCAGCCGTCCAGGTAGGCGGTGAGCATTTCGGCGAAGGGCTGGTAGGCCGAGGCTTGCTCGTCGCATCGACCCCATAGCACCAGGCCGTCGTCCAGGCTCACCTGCGCCGCGAACTCGGCTACGAGGCGGGTCTTACCGATGCCGGCTTCACCGGACACCGCCACCACCCGGCCCAGACCCTTGACGGCGAGCTCCCAGGCCCGATCCAGGCCGGCCCATTCCTCCTTGCGGCCCACAAAATGGCCTCGGCGAGCGACTCCCACCGCGGCCGGCACCGGTGCCGCAGCGATGCGGGGGGTGTCACCGGGGAAAGCGGGGACGGGAGGAGGCCGGCGCCCGGCCATTTCGGCATCGGCCGGGTCGAGCTCCGGCTTCTGGAGGAGGATGGCCTCCTCGAGGGCCCGGGTCTCACGCCCGGGCTCAAGCCCCAGCTCCCCCAGGGCCTGGCCCAGACGGCGAAACGCACGCAAGGCGTCCGCCTGGCGCCCGCTGCGATACAGCGCCAGCATCAGGTGCCGCCACATGCTCTCGCGCAATGGGTCACGGGCCACGGCTGCCTCGGCCGCAGTGACCACCTGCTGGTGGTCCCCCAGGGCCAGGTGCGCTTCACTCCATTGATCCCAAGCCTGGCCCTGGAGTTCGCCGAGCCGGGTGACCTCGGCGACGGCCCAGAGCGCGCCCGAGGCGTCAGCGAGGGCATCTCCTCGCCAGCGGGCCACGGCTCGATCCAGCACCGCCGCGGCGGCCGCCGGCGCCCCAGCTGCCAGGCGCTCCGAACCCTGACGGAGCTCCTGCTCGAACAACACCGAATCGAGCTCGTCCGGGCCGACCTCTATCCGGTAGCCCCGATGCCGGCTCTTGATGCGGTCGGGCCCGAGCACCTGGCGGAGGCGGGAAACGTAGGTCTGCAGAGTGTTGGGGGCGCTCTCGGGCGGGGCCCCGTTCCAGAGATCGTCCACCAGCCGGACCGCCGATACGGGCTGGTTGGCCTCGATCAGGAGCCGGATGAGCAGGGCCCGCTGTCTCGGCCCCCGCACCGTGATCGGACCGTTTGGTCCGAACACGACCAGCGGGCCCAGTAAACCGAAGTGGAGTCCGCCAGCGTCGACCACGTTCATCAGTAAAGCGCGCCCGGAGCCAGGTGCAAGGTGCGGGTCTCGGACAATGCCTTTACGGCCAGCCCGAGAAGGCGGCGCTACGATCCGCGGATGGACGACCAACCCCCGTCCGTGCCGGCCGAGGCGCTGGCCCGTCTGCGCGCCGCGCTCGGGGCCGAGCACGTCCGCACCGACCGGGACGCCATCACGACCCATACCCGGGACACCAGCCTCTGGCACCGGGTGCCGGCTGTCATCGTGTTTCCCGCCGACACCGGGCAGGTCGCCGAGACGGTCCGGGTCGCGGCCGAGTTCGACCTGGAGGTGTGGCCCTTCAGTCGCGGCAAGAACTGGGGTTACGGCGCGACGATGGCCTACCGGCGGGGCGCGGTGATCGTGGTCCTGGAGCGCATGAATCGGATCGTCGAAGTGGACGAGGAGCTGGCCTACGCGGTCATCGAGCCTGGCGTCACCCAGCGTCAGCTGCGGGAACACCTGGATCAGCGCGGGAGCAAGCTATGGACCGACTGCACCGACTCCACCCCGGAGGCCAGCGTCATCGGCAACGCCCTGGAGCGCGGTGTGGGCTACACCCCCTACTGGGACCATTTCGGCCACCTGTGCGGCCTCGAGGTGGTAATGGCCGACGGCACGGTGGTACAAACCGGCGGCGGCGCGCCCGGGTCGCTCACTGCGCACACCTATAAGTGGGGTACCGGTCCTTACCTCGAAGGCCTGTTCAGTCAGTCCAACCTCGGGATCGTCACCCAGGCCGGGGTGTGGCTTCTGCCGGAGCCCGAGGCCTTCGAGACTTTCGTTTGCGAGGTCGCCGACCCCGGTCATCAACCGGCGGTGATGGATGCCATCCGCGGCCTGACCCTGCGCCGTCTGCTGCCCGCCAACGTGCATGTCGTCAACGACATCCTCACTCTGGCGCAGATGATCCAGTACCCCTACCATCTCACCGCCGGCGCCGGGCGCCTGCCCGGCGACGTCAGAGACCAGCTTCAGCGCCGCTATCGGGTCACGCCCTGGACGGTCGTCGGGGGCCTGTATGGCAGTGCCGCCCAGGTCTGCGTGGCCCGTCGGGCTGTTTCCGACGCCCTGAAGCCCTTTGGCAAGGTCACGTTCTTCAACGCCAGAAAGATGGGGCTACTGTCCGGAGTCCTGCGATTCTGGGGCGCGGCCCGGAGCGTGCCCGGCGTAACACCTCTTCTGTCCCGGCTCACGGGATCGTCGCTCGAGCGGCTGGGTGTTCTCCCCCACCTGTACTCGATCCTGCAGGGCGTCCCCGGCGACTTCATCGTTCGCTTCGCCTACTTCAAGATGCCATGGCGGCCCGAGCGGGACGTGGACCCCGCCCGCGACGGCGCCGGCCTCACCTGGCTGGCCGTCGTCTCGCCACTCACCGGCCGCCACACCCAGGAATTGCTCCAGCTGGTGGAGCCGGTCTTCGAGAAGCACGGCCTGGATCTGTCGGTCGCGTTCATCATGGTCAACGAACGCTCGACCCTGTGTCTGATCGAGATCTTCTTCGACCGCCACTCCGACCGCGAGCGCCAGGCGTCGAAGGCGGTCTACGAGGAGCTGGCTGATCTGACCGCGGCCGCCGGTTACCCGCAGTACCGGACGAGCGTGGGCTACAGCGACCGGATCCTTGCCGGCGCCCCGGCCTTCCACCGCGTCGCTGATCAGTTGAAAGAGGCTCTGGATCCGCACGGGGTCATAGCCCCGGGCCGCTATGGGGTCGGCCCGCCCGGGGGCGACGGGCCGCCCGGCGACGGCGGGTCGTAGCGGCCGAGGGCGGCGTCGGGGAGGCTCGGCCGCTACCGCTGCGCCGCCGGCGGCGGCGCGAACCGGGCCGGGCCGGCCCCGGACTCTTAGCGGCCGAGTCCGAGGGTCGAGGAGGCTCCGCCATCGACCGAGACCAGGGACCCGGTCATGTAGTCGGACGCGTCGCTGGCCAGGAAGAGGACAGCGCGGGCGATCTGCGGTGCCTCGGCAAACCGGCGGATCGGAATCTGCTGGCGGAGGGTCTTGCCGTTGCGTTCGATCAGGGGTTGCACCATTTCGGTCACGGTGAAGCCGGCCAGGACGGCGTTGACCCGGATTCCGAAGCGGGCCAGCTCCAGCGCCGCGCAGCGGGTCAAGGCGTTGACCGCGCCCTTCGACGCCGCATAGTTGGATTCGCCGATCCACGCTCGCTCGCCCATCACCGAAGAGACGTTGACGATGCTGCCCTGCGCCTGGCGCATCAGGTGATCCGAGGCGGCCCGAATGCCGTTGAACACCCCGCCGAAGTTGACCCTCATGACCTCGATCCAGTCGTCGGGGTCCATCTGGCACAGGAGCCCGTCCCGGGTGATGCCGGCGTTGTTGACGACCACGTGAAGACCACCGAGCTCGTCGATGGTCCTCTGGACCAGGTGTTGGGCCTGGTCGTATTCGGCCACGTCAGCCTCGATGGCCACCGCCTGCCCTCCGGCCGCCGCTATCTCCGCGACGACCTTCTCAGCCTCCTCGCGGCGCGAGCGGTAGTTGACCGCGACGGACGCGCCGGCCTCGGCCAGCTGAAGGGCAATCGCCCGGCCGATACCGCGCGATCCGCCGGTGACGATGGCCACCTGGTGGTGAAGGTTCATGGCAGCTCCCTGTCGACAAGCACAAACCGGGAGATTCACCTGGCGCGATCCCAGATACCGGCTGGCGGGCTGGCCGAGTGGCGGAGCGTCGTATTCGTTGGCGCCACACCGGCGTCTCCCATGGCGTAGGTCGACGATCAGGAGACGACATGCAAGCCGACACATCGACCCCTTACTACGACGTGGCCGTTCTCGGTGGCGGCCTGGCCGGCCTGACGCTGGCGATCCAGATCAAACGACGCCGGCCCACCACGAGCGTGATCGTGCTCGAGAAGGGACGGCGCCCGGCGCCGGAGGCGGCCCACAAGGTCGGTGAGTCTTCGGTGGAGATCGGCGCCCATTACTTCGGGGAAACGCTGGGCTTGCGAGACCACATCGAGCAACACCAGTTGCCGAAGTACGGCCTGCGCTTCTACTTCCGTTCCACCGAGACACGAGGGGAAGGTGTCTGCTCCGGCTTGGGTGGCGGGTTGGAGGTCGGCCCGGCCAAGTGGCCGCCGGCCCCGAGCTATCAGCTCGACCGGGGCAAGTTCGAGAACTTTCTCGTGACCGAGGCCCGATCGTATGGGGTCGAGGTGGTGGATCAGGCCCGGGTCGAGAGCTTCGAGTTGCGCAAGAGCGGCCGCCGCCACGATGTCGAGTACCGGGTCGCCGACGAGGCCCGCTCCCTGTCCGCAGGCTGGGTGGTGGACGCCGCGGGCCGGGCCGGGCTGCTGAAGCGGCGTCTGGGCCTGGCGGAAACGGTCGGCCACGACGCCAACGCGGCCTGGTTTCGGGTCAACTGCCTGGTGGACATCGAAGAGTTTTCCGACGACCCGCGGTGGCGGGCCCGCGGGCAAACCGAAGGTCCCCGCTACCTGAGCACCAACCACCTGATGGGTACCGGCTACTGGGTGTGGCTGATCCCGTTGTCCTCAGGGTCCACGTCCATCGGCATCGTCGCCGACCCTGCCATCCACCCGCTCGGCACCTACAACTCGCTGGACAAGTCGCTGGCCTGGCTGGATCAGCACCAACCGGAGTGTGCTGCGAACATCAGGGCCAAGCTGGCGGGCGGGGCCGAGGTGCAGGACTTCCTGGCGGTCAAGCACTACGCCCACAGCAGCCGGACCGTGTTCTCGGCGGATCGCTGGGCCTTGACCGGCGATGCCGGGGTCTTTCTCGATCCCTTCTACTCCCCGGGTAGCGACTTCATTGCCATGAGCAACACCTACATCACGGACCTGGCCTGCCGTGATCTCGACGGGGAAAAGATCAACTCCCTGGCCCCGTTCTACGAGCGCATGTACTTTTCCTTCTTCCGTAGCAGCCTCTCGCTCTACGAAGGGATGTACCCCATCTGGGGCAACCCCCGGGTGATGCCGGTCAAGGTCACCTGGGACTACCTCTTCTACTGGGCGGTCGAGGGACTGATCGTCTTCAACGACATCCTCACTGACCTCGAGGCGCTGGTGCGGGTGCGGCGCGACCTCGAGCGGGCGGTCGTTCTGAACCGGATCATGCAGGAGTACTTCCTGGCCTGGCATGGAGTCGACGAGCCCCCGACGGTCAATGCCTTCCTCAACCAGTCGGCCAACGCCACCCTGATCGGACTTAACCGGGCCCTGCTCGACACCCGCCGGGGCGACGAGTTTGACGCCACCCTGCGATCCAACCTGAAACTGCTGGAGGGTGTGGCGGCCGAGATCGTGGTCCGGGCCGGCAAGTCCAATCCTGGCCTGGCCGACACCTTCGCCCGTCAGGAGCTGCGCGGCCTGGCGGATCAGAGCGCCCACTTGCAGGAGACCTTCAGCGTCCTCGGCATGTAGGCGGCCAGAGGCACCGGGCGAGCAGCGCAGCCGCGTCCCGTGGCCCTGAAAGCGCCGCCGCCCGCGCCGTGACCTTGCAGTCAGAAAGAGCCTGAAGTCAAGGCTGTGTCACCACAACGAATCATGGAGGGTCAAGTGATCATGGAATCCCACTCGCCGAGCATCTACGCCCGCGAAACTCTTTCAGCGTCGGAGCAGAGCCATCGCAAGGTGAGCTCGCACGCCGTCGGCCCCTACCCGGAGCGGCCCGACATCCCTGCCAACATCGTCCTCGGCGAGGGATAGTCGGCCGCGGTCAGCCGCGATCAGCCCTCGCCGGTGTCAGCGCCAGCTGGAGCGCCTCCGGCCCGTCGGGTATCCGGTGCCGCGCCGCTGCCGCCCGTCGATGAGGTACACGATCAGGGCGGTGAAGACCACCGCCAGCACCAAGCCCAGCAAACCTGAGTACCGGTAGCGCCAGCCGAACAGAAGGTGGCCCACCAGGCCGCCAAGAAAAGAACCAGCTATGCCGACGAGAATCGTCCGGAAGATCCCGATCGGGTTTGGGCCGGGCACCAACAGGCGGCCCAGCGCTCCGACGATGAGCCCGGACAGGGCCAGAAAAAGGATCAGGGTCAGCATGCCTGTACCCCTACCCTTCGGCGCCTTGGGTCAAGCGGTTGATGGGGCCCGGTGTCTGCGCGGTTTGTGTTATAAAAGGCGCGTAATACGCGACAAAGATATCAAAAATGGCGGGCGAGGGCGCGGTGGGGCGTCGGCGTCAAGAGGCCACCACACGGCGGTGGTAGGCCAGGCGATCGTCCGGCGCGTCCCGGCCGCGCCTTACCCCTTGACGGCCGGGAGCACCTCGTCAGCGAAGCGGGCCATGTTGTCGAGAGTGGCGGTCAGCCGATCGGGGGCCGACAAATGCCCGGCGTGGACGGGCTCGATCCAGGGAATCCCGACCAGATGGTGCAGGCCGGCCTCCGCGTAACGGCCGACGGTGTCGATGATCTGCTGGGTGCCCTCGACGCCGAGGAACGCCCAGAGCATCGACACCACGAGCTCGGCGGGGTCGCGGCCGACCTTCTCCATTTCGGCGTGCACGGCGCCGATCTCCGCCGCCACCTGGTCTGGGCTCGATGCCACGGTGTGGTAGCCGCTGCCGTAGCGGGCCACCCGGCGGATCGCCGCTGGCGTCTTACCGCCGACCCAGATGGGAATGTGCGGGCGCTGCACGGGCAACGGCAGGGCGCCGACGCCGTCGTAGTGGACCCATCGGCCGTGGAAGCTGCTCGGACCGTCCTGGGTCCAGAGGTCGATGCACACCGAAAGGTACTCGTCGGTGACCGAGCCCCGGTGAGCGTACTGGTCGCCGATCCCGAGGGCCTCGAACTCCTCCTCCATCCAGCCGACGCCGATGCCGAGAATCACCCGGCCGTGCGAGATGCGGTCGATGGTCGAGAGGGTCTTGGCCAGCACCAGCGGGTTGCGGTAGGGAACGATGAGGACGCTGGTCCCGATTCCGACCCGTGAGGTGCGAGCACCGATCGCCGCCATCACTGCCAATGGATCGTAGATGTACTGGTCGACACGAAACGGGGAGGCCCCGGTGTCGTTGTAGAGGTAGGTCGACTTGACGTCGGACGGCATCACCACATGGTCGTGCACCCACACGGAGTCGAAACCGAGGCGCTCGGCTTCGACAGCCACGGCGAGGCACCCGTCGACGCCCGGATCCGCTTCGAACGTCCCGAAGTTCCCTACGACCATCCCGAAGTCCATGGCTCGGTGATCCTACCCTCGGGTTGTCCGACCTGCCCCCTGATCAACGAGCCGGCCCGCCCGCCGCATTCTCCTAGAGCAGTTTGGGTAGGACCTTCTCGGTGAACAGCTCGAAAGTGGAGTGGCTGAGCGGAGCTGCCATTACATAGTCGAGCGAGATGGTCTCGCGAAGTTCCTGCAATCTGTCGACCACCTCATCGGGCGTACCCCACACGACCACGTCGGCGACGTAGCGCTCAACCGGATCACGCTCGTCCCTCGGCGGCCCCGACGACGGGTCGACCGCCTGGGCGGGGCTGGCGTAGGACGCGCCGATCCACTGCGCACCCCGTCGCGCCACCTCCTCCGCCTCACCCCGCGTCGGGGCCAGTGCTAGCAGCCGGGCGACGGGAATGTCACGCCCCACGACGGGATGTCCGTAGTTGGCCAGCGTCGCTTCGTAGAAGCGGCGCTTCTCGCCGATCTCGGCGTGGGTGGAGTGCGGGTCCATGAGGATCGAGTGACCCTGCGCGGCGCTCCATTCGATGGCGCCGGCGGACGTGGACGCGATCCACGTCGGCGGGCGCGGCCGCTGATACGGCTTCGGGAGCACCTCGATGTCGTCGAAGGACCAGTACTGGCCGCGGTACGTGAGGCGGTCGTGTTCCCACGCCTGGAGCACGATGTCGACGTGCTCGCGGAACCGCGGGTAGCTCTCCTCGGCCTTGACATCGAACGCCGCGTACTCGGTGCGGTCAAAGCCCCGGCCCACGCCCCAGTTGACGCGCCCGCCCGACAGCACGTCGAGAAGCGCGATCTCCTCCGCGATTCGCAACGGGTGGTAGAACGCGGCCAGTGTCACCGCGGTGCCGATGCGCAAGCGGCTGGTGCGGTTGGCGATGTGCATCGCCATCAGATGTACCGAAGGGCACACAGAGTAGGTGCCGAAGTGATGCTCAGCCAACCACACCCCGTCGTAGCCGGTGCGGTCCATCACCTCGATCCGTTGGAGGGCGCGGTCGTAGACCGTGGGCAGCGGCACCCGCCGTTGGGGCCAGGAGAAGAACTGCAGCACGCCAACCTTCACGAAGCAAGTTTCGCGCAGGCGGGCCAGGGAGCGTCGTTGGCGCAGTAGCAGGACTGCGGTCAGGACCGATCGGTCGAGAGCTTGGCGACGTCGTCCGGCGGTGGCGGCGACGTTTCGGAGGCCTTGGTCGCCAACGACGGGCCGGCGGTGGCCGTCACGTCAGTGCAGCTTCGCGCCTGGTTCCAGCTGGCCACGGCCCTCGTCGCCGCCGGGCCCGACAGCGGCTGGGGGAGGTCGTTGACGATGACCGCCGGCCGCCAGGTCACGCCGTCGATGTGCCGCCCGGTGGCAGTGATCACCAGGCTTCCGCTGGCATTTTCGGGAGGTGTGTTGTCGTAAAAGGCGAAGTTGCCCAGGCCGTAGTCGACATAGGCGCGGCCGAGATAACCCCCACCGAGCAGCACGTGGGCATGGGTCCCGACCACGATGTCGGCGCCGGCTTTCACCAGCAGCTGCGCCAACGGCTCCTGCAGCGGGTTGGGACATGCGTTGAGCTCGGTGCCCCAATGGAGATAGACGATGAGCGTGTCCACCGTCGGGCGGATCTCTTCGACCTCGGAGATGAGGGCGTCCACGTCGTAGGCCGAGGCCAGCCCGGGGTGGGTGGCCGTCGCCGTCCAGACGGTCTGCAGATCGGTGTCGATCACCTGAGTGGCCGCGATGATCCCGACCCTCTGGCCGCGAATCGTGGTCTCGTACGGCGCGAACGCCTGCTCGGTGTTCTGGCCGATCCCGAGTATCGGGTAAGCGGAGGTCTGTTTGGTCTGAAGCGCCAGTTGCAACCCGGCTGGGCCGCAGTCCTCTCCGTGGTTGTTGGTATTGCTGATCAGCGTCACACCGGCGGCCCGGACGGCGGTGATCGCGGTCGCCGGTGCGTAGAACACGAATTGCTTGGATTGGGGCTGTGGGCAGGTCCCGTCGGTCAGCGCCGACTCGAGGTTGACCATCGAAAGGTCGGCGCCGGACAGCAATGCGGTGACGGTGGGACCGAGAGCGGTCGCCGGATTGGCGGCGAGCCGGGCCCCGAGGTTGGTCCCGACAGGGAAGTGGACGTCGCCACCGAAGGCAAACGTCACTGGCTTACCGTTCCCCTGCCAGTCGGGGTTCTCGCGGTCTACATGGGTGACGGGCGCGGGGGGCAAGGCATGGTGGGTTGGCGCCTGAGGCGGGGGTGCTGCAGGGTGGGCGCCACCCTTCCCGCCCATACGGCTGAGGGCGAGCAAAGCAATCAGCAGCAACGCCAACAGCCAGAGCAGCCGGTTTCGCTTGACTCGCCGTGAGACCAGCTGCGGGCGAGTTGGAGCCCGACCATCCTCGTGAGGGCGCAACGGCGGGCGGGACCCGGTCGGAATGTGGTCTTCTCGGGACAAAAGGTCGGTCGCGATCCGGGCAGCATAGGTGCCTGTCCCAACAGGTGGGCGCAGGACTCAAGTGAACGCCAGGGACCCGGGACGGGCCCGACCGGGTCGAGAACCGCGACTCGCAGCGGTGGTACCCTCCGCTCCGGTCGCCCATGCTCCGCTCATTTGTTCAGGTCGACGTCTTCGGCGCCGCGCCCTACGCTGGCAACCCGGTGGCGGTGGTCCTCGATTGCGATGGGCTCACCCCCGAGGAGATGCAGCGGTTCGCCCGATGGACCAACCTGTCCGAGACCACCTTCGTTCTGCCTCCCACCCGGCCCGAAGCTGACTATCGGGTCCGGATCTTTACTCCAAGCGCAGAACTGCCGTTCGCCGGACATCCCACCCTGGGCACCTGTCACGCCTGGCTGAGTCGACAATCTGGCGGAGTCGAAAAGGACACCATCGTGCAGGAGTGCGCCGCCGGGCTGATACCGATCCACCGGACCCCACTCGGCCTGGCCTTCAGCGCACCCCCGATGGTGCGTTACGGACCAGTGGCCGAGGACGAGCTCCGCCGGGCCGCCACTGCACTCGGCGTGGAACGACGAGAAGTCGTCGACGCCCAGTGGGTGGACAACGGCCCCGGCTGGATGGGCGTGTTGCTGGGCGAGGCCGACCGGGTGCTCGGCCTGGACCCGGTGGGGATCGACCAACCCCTCGGAGTGATCGCCCCCTACCCGGTTGGCTTGGCCGCCGCCTTCGAGGTGAGGGCCTTCATGCCGGCCCCGGGCGGTTGGGCGGAAGATCCGGTCACCGGCAGCCTCAACGCGTCACTGGCTGAGTGGCTGATCGCCACGGCCCGGGCCCGGCCGCCCTATGTCGTGGCTCAGGGGTCCCGGGTCGGGGCGGCAGGACGGGTCCATATCCAGCAGGGCCAGGACGGAAGGGTCCGGGTGGGAGGCCATACCGTCACGGCCATAGCGGGGAGGGTCGAGCTTTAGCGGGCCGCGCCAGCTGACCCCAGGCTCGACAGGGCCCTCCCGTGGTCGTCCGCCCATGCGGTCGACCGCACTCGCTCAGCCATGAACAGGAAGTCGCGGTAGCGGCCTTCGTTGATCCTGTCCATGACCTCCCGGTAGGCCGCCGCGAAGACTGCTGCCCGATCGGGTGGCGGGCCGGCCGCGAATGCGTCGGCCAGGGCGGACTGGACCGGCCCGGAGAAGGCGATCTGTTTGCGTCCGCCGTCTCTGTCCCCGCTTACGTGGCGGTCGTAGATTCCGCGAGCCATCGCGGCGTGGGGCTCCCATAGTCGCAACTCGTCCACCGCTTCGAGGAACTCCAGCGGTCCGGTGGATCCGTAGCTCCAGACAAAGAGACGGAACATCTTCATCCAGCCCGCAGAGTGCCGGCAGACGGCAAAGGTGGCCGGGGGATCGGCCATCGTCAACCGCCAGCACATCTCGGGATCTCCCGCTCGTTCCCAATCCGTCTGTGTTATCAGCGCCACGGTGTGTCCCTTCGAATCGTTGGAGTAAAGGTGGAAGAAGAGGCCGTTGGATCATCTGGTTTGTCTTTCGGCGGCACATCGCACCCCCCCCGCTCGACGGCCGCTTCGGCCGTCGAGGCGGCCATGACGTGCAGGTCGCCGCACTGACGCAGAAAGCCGAGAACACGCTCCACCGCCTTATCGTCGCCAGCAGCCACGATGAGGATTAGCCGGTGTTCTCCGTCGATGAGCGCTTCGGCGGCGATGGTCACACCATGGCGGGCGGCGTTGGCGGTCGAGACCCTGGTGAGCAATTGCTCCCCCGGCCCCTCGCGGCGGGACATTTTTCAGGTCCGTGATGGTGGTCGACGACGAAGAGCGGCACCGGTTCAGCTTGCGCCACCTCGCCTCTGAAGTCCACGGACAGGGGGTGGACAGATCGGGTGGACAAGGCCATCCGGAGCAGGCGATGCCCCTGCCCGGACCGAGGGCGGGTCATACCGCCGCTAGCGATCCGAGCGAGGGGCGAGCCGGGGTCAGAAGGCCCAGTGGGTGGCGCCGCCGGGTTCGGCGGTCATCACCGCGTACACGTCGACGGGCGTGAACTCGTACACGGGCCACGGTGGAGGACCGGCACTCGGAGCGTTGCACTGGTGGGTGAAGCCACCCTCAGCGTCCGTGGCCGCCCATCCACCTTCGGCGAAGACCGGGGCCAAACGCTCAAGCCGGCCCTCGTCGGTCACGCGCTCCGCTCGACCCTCGAGGGCGACGTCGTAGCCTTCGATGGCGACGCCGAGGGCGCAGCGAGGGTCACGATCGATATTGCGGATCTTCCGAGACCGGGGACCGCCACAGAAGTAGTAGCGGCCATCGACCCAGTAGGCGCCAACGGCCGTCATGTGGGGGCGGCCGTTGGCGTCGCGTGTCGACAGCCAAAAGGTGCGCGCTGCCGATATCGGGTTGGTCGCCAGCCCGCTGCGCACCTCGTCCCATTCGAGTGGGGCCAGATCGTAGAGGTCGGCGAGGTTCGTGGCGGTAGGTTCGTCGCTCACCTTCAATTGCTCTGTTGTCGGGGTCATCGGTGTCCTCCCTTTTGGGGCTCTCTGAGCGAGAGTCATGACTGGGTTGTTGTCGCAACCGGGGTCGTAGGCCCAGCGCTGGGTCAAAGCCTGCGCTTCCTTTCCCTCACAGTCCACGGACAACGGGTGGACAGGGCAGGTGGACAGATTCGCCAGGTGCAAAGCGGCCCTGCCTTAGCTGCGCTAAGCCAGGCCGCCCGGGGTGTTTGCTTGACAAGAATGAGTGGCTGATCCATAGTGGCGAAAACTCGGCAGGGTGGTGCGCAGGGCGGGGATGGATCGCAAGATGAGGAAGGGGCCCGCCACCCGTCTGCGGGGGGACGGGCCCGGCGGCGAGAGCACTCGGCCGACCTGCGGCCAGCTGCTGCGGCGGTACCGCTCTTTGGCCGGTCTGACCCAGGAGGAACTCGCCGAACGCTGTGGCTATAGCGCCAACTACATCGGCAAGCTGGAGCGCGACGAGCGGAGGCCTCCGCCGGCGGCCCTGGATTTCCTGGCCCGCGCCCTGGACCTGGGACAGGAGGAGCGGGCGGCGCTGGATGGGGCCCGGGCCGCCCGGACCGAGCGGGATCTGCCGCCTCAGCGCCTGGTCGGGCGTGATGAGGAAGTCGCCGAGATTCGTCGGCGGCTAGCCGGGTCGGGACCGCCGGTGCTGCTGTTCGCCGGCGAACCGGGGATCGGCAAGACCCGATTGTTGGACGAAGCGGCCGACCGGGCCGCCCAGACCGGCTGGCGGGTCATCCGGGGCGGCTGCCAGCGACGCACCGCTGATCCCTATGCCCCGCTCAGCGCGGCTCTGGCCGATGCCCTGCAGAGCCTGTCGGTCCTGGACCGCGAGGACGTGCTACGACAGGCTGGCCCGCTTGACCTGCTTTTGCCGGAGTTGACGCTGGCCGGGGCGCAGCCTTCTGCTGGTGGCAGCATTTCGAGTTTTTCCGACGCGTCCGTTGGAGCAGACCAGCGACGGCGGCTTCTCTACGCCGCCGTCGATCGCTGCTTGCGGGCCGTTACCGGCGAGGCCGGCGTCCTGCTGGTGCTCGACGACCTGCACTGGGCCGGGCCGGACGCGTTCGATTTGCTCCGCGCCGTCGTTCCCGCCGGAGGGACGATGGCGGTCCAGGTCATCGGTGCGTACCGGGACTCCGAGCGCGCCGCCGACGCTCACCTGCAAGAGTTCGTCGCCGACCTGGTCCGAGATGCCCAGGTGCAAGTCGTCAAGTTGGAGCCACTGCCTGAAGCGGATGCTGAGCGGCTCCTAACCGACCGAATTCCGGAAGGTACGACACCGCGGACGGTGGTACCGGCGATCGTGCGCCGAGCCGGAGGCGTCCCCTTTTTTCTCATTAGCTATCTGGAGAATCTGCCATCCGGCGCCGAGGGCGAGCCGGAGTTGAGCCTCCCCTGGACGGTGGCGCAGGTGATACGCCAACGAGTTCTCGCCCTCCCCGAACCGGCCCAGGAACTACTGGGGGTCGCGGCCGCCGCCGGGCGATCAGTCTCTCACTCGATTTTGATTCAGATCACCCACCGCAGCGATGACGAAGTGCTTCTAGCGCTCGAAGCAGCCGTGGACGCCCGGCTGCTGACCGAAGACACGCAGTCCGGCTATCGCTTCGCCCACGACCTGATACGGGAGACCATCGAGGATGGTCTCTCGGCCGGCCGGCGGCGACTTCTGCACCGCCGTATCGGCGAAATCCTGGAGCGCGACCCGCGAGTATCCGCAGAATCGCTCGCTTTCCACTTCGACCTCGGTGATGAGCCGGGCAAAGCGATCACCTACTTCGAACGGGCTGGCGACCAGGCGCAGCAGCGGGTAGCCATTACCGCCGCCGCCATGCACTTCCAGCAGGCCATCGACCGGATCCAGCTCGCCGGTCGGCCTCAGGACGCCGTGCCCATCTATGAAAAGCTGGGGGTTGTCCTCTACCGGGCGGCGCGCAACGACGAAGCGATCGTCGCCCTCGAACGGGCGCGCGACGGGTATACCGCGGCCGGCCAGCCGGAGCAGGCCGCCCGTATGACCGTGCGCCTGGCGGACGCCCACCACCGCAAGGGCACGAGCGCCGACGACCTCGCCGCGCTCCTGAGCCTGCACGATCGGGAGCCCCAGCAGCTCGCGGACGCGGTTTTGGAGGGCAACCCGCTGACAGCGGAGGCACTCGGCCGGCTCATCCACGTCGACCCCGCCCCTGAGCGCCTCATCACCGTCGGGCGCGCGCTCACCACCCTGGGCCTGACCACCGGTAGCCAGAAACTGCAAACCATCGGTATACGGTCCGAGGGCTCCGGGCTCATCCAGCTCGGCCGGGTGGCCGACGGATCGGCATTGCTCGAGACGGCGATCCCCTTCGACCCGGTCGCCGCAAACGACGAACGAGCCATTGAGGTCGCTTTGCTTCTCAGCGGCGCTTACCTGGCCATGGGCTATCTGGAGCGCACCCGGGCGCTCAGCGAGCGCATGCTGGTGGCGGCGGAGTCCACCGGCGACGAGGTACCGGCCATCCTGCACATCGTGATCCTCGCCGGGGTCGAATATCTGCAAGGGGACTGGGCACGCGGTCGCGACCTGCTGCGCCGGGGCCTGGAACGGGCCCGGGCCATCGGTCCCTCGGCCCTGATGATCCGCGCCGCCGTCATCGTGGGCCGAAGCCTCATCTGGGAGGACCGGTTGGAAGACGCCAGGTCCTACCTCGAATCGTCAGTCGAGACGTCCCGGGCCATGCAAGCCCACACCAGCGAACGGGCTGCCCTCACCGAGCTGGCCGACCTCGACCTGCTCGAGGGCCACCCCGATGCCGCGCTCAACCGCCTGCTACCACTGTTGAAAGAGGAGCTCAGCTGGGAGTATGTGGTGACGCTGTTTTCGACCCTGGCGGCCGTCTACCTGGAGCTGGGCGACCTGCAGTCCGCCCGACCTCACGCCCAGCGGGCGGTCGCTGAGGCCCGCCGCACCGCCGCCTGGGCCCATGGGGTCCGGGCGTTGGAAATATGTGCAAGAGTCGAGGCGCTGGGTGGCGACCCTGGTGCGGCCCGAGCGGGGCTGGCCGAGGGCCTGCAGCGAGCACGCGACATGCCCTTCCCGTATGCCGAGGCCAGGCTCCTGGATGCCGACGCCCGGCTCGATCAGCGGGAAGGCGACATGGCCCCGGCCGAGAAGAAGCGTTCGGCGGCCCTGGCCATCTTTGAGCGATTGGGCGCCACGAGGGATGCGGACAAAATCCGGGAAGCGACGACCAAACCGTCATCACGGCGCGGCAACGTCTGACTCTCACGATGAGTGGGCCGCCCGGGGGTACGAGGGGTACTGGCGCGGTCGCGGTCGCCAGGACGCAGGAGGAGCCAGCACCGCCCACACCACCTTTCCTGACGGCAGAGAAGCGACTCCCCACTCGTCGGCCAATCGGTCGACGATAAGGAGCCCGCGACCGCGCTCCGCGGCCAGCGGCGATCCGGGCGCGAGTCCACCGGGCTCGCCCGGGCGGCCGGGCCGGCGTTGATCGCGGTCGCCGACTGAAAGCCTGACCGCCTGCCGGTCGGCGGACAACGTTATGTCGACGGGCGATCCGGCGCCTACCACGGCGTTGGTGACCAGCTCGCTCAGGATGAGCAACAGCGGGTCGGCCAGGTCGCCCAGGTCCCATTGGCGGACCCAGCCGCCGACGGCCACTCGAGCCTGGCGAGGCGCGGCGGCGGTGGGCTCGAGGGACAACGACCGACAGACGGACACTCATTTGTACTTTCCCAATCAGGCGGGCGCCTATCGCATCCGCTACCGGCGGAGGGTCGATCCCGACCCCCCGGCCGGTGCAAGGGCAGCGCGGCCTGTCCGGATTGCCCGGAATGCCGGTCCACTCCCCAAATAATCAGCGTCCGCTTTCGACCGGATCGCGGGTCGGGCCGCCCAGCCTCGGCGGGGCTGAGGCGACGGCGGTCAGGCGACCGACGAGCCGCGATCGGGGACGGCGCCGAGCAGGCCCACCTCGACGCCGCCACCGAAGTCCAGGCTCGGGCAGCCTTTGGCGATGGCCAGAGCACCTTCCAGGTCCTCGGCGGAGACGATCGAGTAGCCGCCCAGGTCGGTGCGCTGCGGGCTGGACTCGCCGATCGACGTTCGCACGATGACGGGCCGGCCCAGGTCGACCAGCTGGCTGCCCATGCCTTCGAACCAGCCATACCAGGCCGTGACGGTCTCGTCGGTCCGGGTGTAGCCCTTCGGGATGCGGTAAGTGAGGACAAAATCGGGCATCGGGATGGCTCCTTCTCTGCTGATCTCCGCAGGCTTCGGATGAAGCCTGCACCGGAACAGACACCGTCGGACCTCGAAAATGGGCGGACGGGGCACCGCTGGCGGACGACCCACAGGGCCGACCATTTTCTCCGTGCTCCGGTGTCTAACCATGAGCAGACGAGGGAATGAGGTGGTGCCAAGGTGGAATCGGATCTGATCGACCGAGCCCGGGCGGGGGACCAGGCCGCCTTCGCCGAGCTCATCGAGCCCTACCGGCGGGAACTGCAGGTGCACGCCTACCGGATGCTCGGCTCGATTGCCGACGCCGAAGATACCCTCCAGGAGAGTCTGCTGGCCGCCTGGCGGGGGCTGGAGCGCTTCGAGGCCCGGGCGTCGCTGCGGACCTGGCTGTACCGCATTGCCACCAACCGGGCCCTCAACATGCTCCGCTCGGCCAGCCGCCGACCGGCCGAGGCGCTCACGCTCGACGTCGAGCCGCCCGAGCCGTCCCGCCTGGCCGAGGTGGTTTGGCTCGATCCCTACCCTGACGCCCTGCTGGACGACCGGGCCGGCCCGGCCAACTCGGCCATCTCGCCCGGGCCCGAGGCCCGCTACGAAGCGCGAGAGGCCATCTCGCTGGCTTTCATCACCGCCCTTCAGCTGCTGCCTCCTCAGCAAAGGGCCGCGCTGGTGCTGCGGGACGTGCTCGACTTCTCGGCCCGGGAAACGGCCGGAATCCTGAACACGACCGAACAAGCGGTGACCAGCGCCCTCAAGCGGGCCCGCGCCACCCTGAAGAAGGAGCTGCCCACCGGCCGCCCGCCGACAGCCGGGTCGCCGGCCGAAAAGGACCTGCTCGATCGACTGGTCCGAGCCTTCGAGGCCGGCGACGTTGACGGGATGGTCTCGCTCATGACCGAAGACGCCTGGCTGCGCATGCCGCCGGGCCCGCTCGAGTACCAGGGCCGCCAACTCGTCGGCCACTTCTTCGCCACCGTCGCCTTCCGCAACGGCCGGCGTTACCGGCTGGTGGCCACCAGGGCCAACGGGCAGCCCGCCTTCGGCGTCTACCTGTACGAGTCGCTGACTCCCGCCTGGCGGGCCGCCGGCCTGTTCGTCGTCTCGCTCTCCGGCGAAGAGATCGCCGCCATCACCCGCTTTGACAATTCGGCTCTCGAGCATCTCGGCCTCCCCCGAACGCTGGACGTCTGACCCGAAGGGGCATTCGGTAGCCGGATGATGGCCATCGGCAGCGTCGGCGAGTTCGGGCCCATCGTCGGGGTCGCCATCCTGCTGGACCATCGCAACCCGGTCCGGACGGGACTCGTGCTGGGTCGGGCCGGATCCGGCTCGTCACCCGGCCCGGTTGCGTCGATACCGGTAGACGGCAACCAGCAGCTGGCCGAGCGGGATCCTGGGTACCACCAGGACCCGTAAGTCCCCGGTCCGGTGGTCATAGTCACAGCCCTCGACTTCGGCGGGGCCCACCCAACCTTGCACAGCCGGAGGGTAACGGGTCCCGGCCAATACGCGCTGGCGGCCCGGCCCGACGACTGGACTCACAAACTGGGCGCGTTTGGTCCCCCAGACGCCCCCAAGTGCACAGGCCACTGCAGTCTTCCTGGTCGCACCTCAGCCGTCCGTAGCCCTCGGCTGGGAGCTGGTGGCTATGGCCGCTCTCTCGGGGGTAACCCTGTTCTGGCTGGACCGCAGAGCCGGCCACAGTATTGAGAAAGGCGTGGCGCGCTACGTCGAGAAGTTCTCGCCCAACACCATCACGGCGATTCTAGTGGGCGTCGCCGGCATCACTTTCCTGGCCAGGGCCGGGGGCGGCTTGTATTGGTTGATCCCGACGGTCGTGGCGAGTCTTGCCGGTGGCGTCGTCAACGCCTGGCTGTTTCTCGTCAACCTCACTTCGGCGAGCTAACGCAGCGCCGGCAGGTGTTGCGGGTGCTCCAACACCGGAGCGAAGAGATCGCCGCGGTCGGCGACGCGATCCACGACCGTTCTGATCGTGTACCGGTCAGGGGTGAGCGCAGGATCGTCGAGCTCCGGCCAGTCGATGGGCGCCGAGACCGGAGCACCAGGGGCGGGTCGTGGACTGTAGGGGGCTACCAGTGTCTTTTGCCGGGCGTTCTGCGTGTAGTCGAGGCGGGCCAGTCCGTCGCGCTCGTCGACCTGCCACTTCCAGCTCACGAGTTCGGGGACCACGGCGCCGATGCTCTTCGACAGCTGCTCCACCCAGGCGCGGGTCTCGTCAAAGCGGGAGCCTGCGGCCACCGGAATCCAGATCTGGATGCCCCGGCGGCCCGTGAGCTTGGGCCGGGCGACCAGCCCCAGGTGCTCGAACGCCGTGCGATGCAGCCGGGCCAGCACCAGTAGATCCTCCCAGCTGGTGCGCTCTCCGGGGTCGAGATCGATCAGGGCGTAGCTGGGCTGACGGGTGTGGTCGACCGTGGACGTCCAGGCGTGCCACTCCAGGGCGCCGAAGTTGGCGGCCCAGATCAGGGCGGCCGGCTCATCCACGACCAGATACGTCCGCGAATCTCCTGCCGCGGCATCCGGATTGTCCCAGCGAGGCACCCAGGCTGGGGCGTGGTCGGGCAGTTCCTTGTGCCAGAACCCGGGCCGGTCGGCGCCGTTGGGGAAGCGGTGCATATTGAGCGGCCGGCGGCTCAGGTACGGCAGGATCACCGGCGCGATCTGGGCCGCGTAGCGGAGGAGGTCGCGCTTGGTGACCGGCGGCTCATGGGGCCTCGGCGGGAACAGCACTTTGTCCAGGTTGGTCACCCGTAGGTCGCGGCCGAACACCGTCCATTCGCCGCTGCTGGGCATGTGATCGAGGGCGGCGAGCTCGGCCCCGGTGGGCCCGGTGGTAGCCGACGCCTTGAGGGGGATGGCCGCCTGGGCCGGAGGCAGATCTGACCGCCACAGCCGGTCAGGGTCGGCTTTCACCTCTTCGTTGGTCCGGCCGCTCAACACCGACTGCAGGTGGTGCTCGGGATCCCAGCCGTCCACGGCGAAGTCGTCGTGCTTGTGCAGCAGCAGCCACTGCTCCCGTCCACCGCTGTCGCTCCGGGTGCGGACCAGCACGAACCGGCCCCGGAGCTTCTCGCCGTACAACTCCACGTGCAGCTCTCCACCGGCGATGGCCCGGGCCGGGTCCGGCGGATCGCCGGCCCCGTGAGGTTCGTAGGTGCCGGTGTCCCAGACGATCACGTCGCCGCCGCCGTACTCACCGGCGGGGATCACACCCTCGAAGTCGATGTACTCGATGGGATGGTCCTCCACGTGAAAGGCGGCCCGCCGGGCTTTGGGATCGAGGGTCGGCCCTTTGGGGACCGCCCAGCTGGCGAGCACCCCGTCGATCTCGAGGCGGAAGTCGTAGTGAAGCCGGCGGGCCCGGTGGCGCTGCACGACAAATCGGGGGCCGGCCGGCGAGACTCCGGCCCGGGCCCCGGCCGGCTCAGGCGTGCGGGAGAAGTCCCGCTTGGCGTGATAGGTGGCGAGCGGGTCCGTCATTACCGCTCAAGGTACCGACCCGTTCTGTGGGTGGCCGCGGCAGCTGGAAAAATGGGGGTGATGCCGGTGCGTAAACGTTGGGCCCTCCTGGGGCTGTGCGCTGTTTGGGGGGTTCTGCTGGCCGCGTGCGGGGGAGGCACCCACGCCCCGCCGCCACCCTCGGCGAGTCTCGGGACGATGATCGACAAGCCGGTGCCGGCCAGAGTCGCCAATCTGCCATTGACCGACAACGAGGGGCGCACCACTACTCTGGCCGCGCTCCGCGGCGACATCGTCGTGCTGGCCGATTTCATGACGTTGTGCCAGGAGACCTGTCCGTTGACGACGGGCAATCTGCTGGAAATGGACCGGGCCGTGACCCAGGCCGGGTTGGGGGATCACGTGCGGTTCGTGGAGTTGACGGTTGATCCGGCCCGGGACACACCCTCCCGGTTGGCCGCCTATCGGACCCTGGTGGGTGCTCCGGCCAACTGGTCGCTGCTCACCGGCAGCCCGGACGCGCTCAACTCACTCTGGAAGTACTTCGGTGTCTGGTACCAACGGGTCGCCGAGGACTCGCCCCCGGGGGTGGACTGGCTGACGGGCCGGCCATTGACCTACGACATCAACCACGAAGACGCCGTCATCTACCTCGACGCGAGCGGCCGCGAGCGCTTCCTCGTGGCGGGGGCGCCCAACGCGACGGGGTCGCCGATCGCCCCGGCGCTGCGCCGGTTCCTGAGCAGTGCCGGGCGCACCAATCTGGCCCATCCTGACGCGAGCACCTGGACCGCCGGGGAAGGTCTCAGCCCCATTGCCTGGCTGGCCGGGCAGCCGATTCATCCCGTCGCGGGGTGAGGCGCGGGATCGGCTGGCTCGCTGGAGGGGAAGCCGGGCCGCTGAGGGAGCGCGGACGCCGGCCCAGGCGGTCGCGGCCAGGTCGGCCGGCGGTCGCGGCGAGGCCGGCCGGCGGTCGCAGCCAGGTCCGGACAGGTCGCCCGGCGGTCCGGGAACGTGGACCACCGTCAGGGGCCGCCCTTCAGGCCCCCCGAACGGGCACGTCGAGGGTGAGCTGGCCGGCATGGGCGAAGTAGAACGTGATCGCCAGGCTCCTCACCAGCGAGATGCTTGAGGCGCCTACCGTCAGGGTGCCGCTCGCCGGTGGAGACGGCCCGTAGGCGCGGCCGGGTACGACCAGCGGCCCGTAGTGCAGCCAGTCCGCCACCGTGGGCGGGGATGGCAGAGCGCCGTCGCAGCTGGCCAGGTCGGAGATCTCCCCGACGCTTACCTGCTGGTGGTAGACGCCCACCGCGGCGCGGCCGGCGGCCAGGGCGGCATCGAGCTGATCCGATGCGGTGGCGGTGGTGGTAAGGCGAAGGGTGCCGGTGAGGTCGTCGGACGGGCCGGGCCGCAGACTGGACGCGGTCACCGTGATCGAGCCGAGATGACCGACCACCTGGCCCTCCCCGTTCGCCGGGCCGGCCGCGGCCGCCGGGCGCAGCCGCGTCGCCCCGCTCAACACGACCAACGCCACCAGCATCGCCGCCAGGCCAGGGCGGGCCAGCCGGGAGCCGGCCTTGCCCCCCAGCAGTCTCATCGGGTGATCCCGGTGTGACCCAGCGAGTACCGGCCGGGCTGCGGCCACACGCACAGCCCGTGGGGCTGAGATCCGACCGGGATCTCGGCGAGCAGCCGGCCGCTCACGGTCGAGATGGCGTACACGACGCTGTTGTAGCGGCCTGACACCCACAGCACCCGGCCGTCGGGCGACACGCCGCCCATGTCCGGGCTGCCGCCGCCGGGAATCCACCACGTGGTCGCGATTTTGGCCGTCGCGAAGTTGATCACGGTGATGGAGCCGTTGCCTCGGTTGGTCACGTACAAATAGCGGGCATCGCGACTGGGATACAGGCCGTGGGCGTCTGGACCGGTTGGTATGAAACCGACCGGTCGGAAGGAAGCGGCATTGATCAGCCATACCCCGGCGTGATTCTTGTCAGCGACATAGAACGTATGCCCGGTCGGGTCCAGCTTGATGTCCTGGGGGCTCGAGCCAGGCAGGTCCAGGTAGCCATCCACGGTCAGGGTATGAAGATCGACCCGCACCAGGCGGCCGCCGAACTCGCAGGTGGCAATCAGGTAGGCCCCATTGGCTGCGAAATCAACGTGGTCCACTCCCGCACAGTTCACAGGAATCCGGCGTTCGAGGGCGAAGGTCTGGGGGTTGCGAAAATCCAGATGCTGGCGGGCCTCAGCCACCACCACGGCGTAGCGGCCGTCGGGAGTGAAGTACATGTTGTAGGGATCGTCGACCGGCAGGTTCGGCCCCCCCGGTAGACCGGTGTGAGGGTCGATGGGGGTCAGGCTGTTGGCCAGGTCGTTGGTGACATACAGCGTGCGCAGGTTGTAGGCAGGGACCACGTGCTGCGGGTTGAGACCGGTTTGATACGTGGTGATGACCTGATAGGTCGCCGGGTCGATGACCGTCACCGTGGAACCAGCGCTGTTGGGCACGTAGATCCGGTACGGCACGCCGCGTACCGTAGGGCTGAGCATGTTGGGGCCGGCGTCGGCGTAGATGTTGGTGGGGCTGGCTACCGGAGGCATGCCCGCCAGCGGGATGGTCAGGTCAGAGGCGGGATCGGCGGTCCCAGAGTGCGGGGGGAGAGTGGTCCTGGCCGCCGAGCTACCCTGCGTCGCCACACCGGATGCCTGGTGGTCGCTTTGCGACTGATCCGCAGGACTGGGCGCAACCACCAACCAGGTAACGATCGCGATCAGGGCGGCCGTGATCGAGAGGGTCGACAAGAACCGCCGACGGCGCCTTGGGCTCCAGTGCCGCCAACCAGTCCGTCGGGTCATCTCAGCTCCATCCCATGGCTCCGGATTCCGAGGGTAGCCTGGTACCCGGCCGGCACTCAGCTACCCTCCCTGCGGCCACGGGCGGTGCACGGGTGGCCCCGCCCGGTGCCACATCCGGGGCCCAGGGTGCGGGTCGTCGCCTGGAAAGGCCTGAAGAGGGAGAGAACCATGTCGAACATCGACGAGCCCACCTACCGTCTGAGCGAAATCGTCGGGACGTCCAGCGAGTCCATCCATCAGGCCGTCCGCAACGGGTTGAAGCGGGCGTCGCAGACCATCCGGAACCTCGATTGGTTTGAGGTCACCCAGGTCCGGGGGACCGTGGTCGATGGCCAGGTTGGACAGTTTCAGGTGGCGATGAAGGTTGGCTTTCGGGTCGAGGAATGATCCGTCCGGGAACCTGATCGATCGGGGCTCTTCTGTGGGATGATCTGGTCTATGGATGGAGTCCATGACATGGGGGGCATGCATGGATATGGCCGGGTGCCGATCGAAATCGATGAACCGTTGTTTCACGAAGCGTGGGAGGGTCGGGTCTGGGCGATGTGGTCAGCCATCGGCGCCACCACCGTCGATCGCTTCCGGTTCACGATCGAGCAGATGCCCCCCGCCGCGTATCTGGCCTCCAGTTACTACGAGCGCTGGCTATGGGCGATCGAGCGCCTGGCGTCCGAGCAGGGCCTGCTGACCGGCCCGGTCCGACCGCCCGGTAGCGCCCGCCCGTCACCGGCTGTGCCCGCGTGGGACGGGCGCTTCCGAAGGGGCGACTCCGTGCGGGTGCGCAATGCCGTGACCGCTGGTCACACGCGGGTTCCTCGATACCTGCGCCGCCAGATCGGGCGGGTCGAGGGAGTTGCCTGCGTTTGGCCCAATCCCGGTGATTCTGCCGAGAGCGGCACCTATGGTCATCCCGAGCTGGTGTACACGGTCGCCTTCAACGGGGCTGACCTGTTCGGACCCGCCGCCGACCACACCCTGACCGCCGATATTCCTGAGACCGACCTGGAGCAGCCATGACCGACCTCACCCCGGCCCAGCGCACCGAGATCCTCGAGCACCGGCTCCATGAGCACGGTCACGCCGATCCGGAGCAGATCGACGCCGCGGTCGCCGAAGCGGAGTCGGCGTCGGGCAACTACCCGAGCCCGGCCCTGGGCGCCCGGGTGGTGGCGCGCGCCTGGACCAGCGCAGAGTTCCGCCGCCGCCTTCTCACCAACCCGCTCGAGGCGCTCAACGACTTCGTCCCTCAGGGTGTCCCCATCGCCGTGCTGGAGGACACGCCCGACGTTCATCACGTCATCGTGTGCACCCTCTGCTCCTGCTATCCGAGCGGTCTCCTGGGCAATCCGCCGACGTGGTACAAGAGCTTCGAGTACCGCAGCCGGGTCGTGCGAGAACCGCGCGCCGTGCTCGCTGAGTTCGGCCTGGAGCTCGAGCCCGACGTGGCCCTCCGGGTCCACGACTCCACCGCCGAGCAGCGCTACCTGGTCCTTCCGCGGCGTCCGGCCGGCACCGAAGGCTGGGACGAGGAGCGACTCGCCGGCCTGGTCACGCGGAATTCGATGATTGGCACGGGACGGCCTCTGGCGCCTTAGCAAATCGATGCCGGACGGCGGGCGGACGCGGAACCCCCGTAGCCCGGGAGCGGACTACGGGGCCGAGGGGAGAATCCGGGCTCTTCCCGTTATGAGGTGAGGGCGCCCTCAAGAGGCGGAGGATCGGGCAGGTCCGCCGGCACGATACCAGTAAGTGTCGCAGCCGATTGGAGCACCTTTTCCATGGCCGTCCTCAGTTTGGTGAGGTTGTCATTGTCCTGTATCTCGGAGTAGGTGGCCAGGGCGACACCCAGATCGGCGCCGTCCTGGTGGACGGTCGCAGCCCTGGTAATAACTGTTTTGAGAGACTCCTTCTCGGCGATCTTCTGGATCGTCTCGACGAATCCCATGAAGGTGCCAAATGCCATGCTGAGCGCCGCAATCGGGTCATGGTCGCTCGGGGTACCGGTCAGATTAGTGATGGCAACACCGATTTCGGCGCCCTGCTTCTGCAGGCTGTCGATCTGGGCTTCAGCCTCCTGTCGGATGGTCTTCTGCCGTTCGATCAGTCCCAGCCGCTCCCGCATCGAGCTTTTCCCGCCAATTTCGCTTTTCGAGCTACGCGTGTACGCGGCGTCAAGATCGGGATCGGCAAGGACCATCTCCCTCTGCTTGGCGGCGTACTTGTCGACCTGGTCGGCGAAGGACTCTTCCCCGAGCGCTTCCAGGGCCCGCCGCGCTTCCATCACCGCCTCCGACGAGGCGGCCCCACCCTTCTTGTAGTACTCCTCCACCCACGTCTTGAGATCGACATAGTTGCTGTAGATCATCTGTCGGGTGGGCTCGCTCCAGCTCTCCACCACGGCGATGGCGGCGGCCTCATCGGTCTTACTCAGTTCGAGGACCCTCTCTGCCCTCGGCGATATTGGCGTTCCTGAAGTCCTCATTGCGCTCGTGGCCTTCGTCATCAACGTCGGACGCACCCAACCGCGGGTAGCGGGGTTCCTTATCCCGGCCTCCCGCTGCTCCTGCGTCAACCGCACCCCTCGACAGGTGACAGAAAGGATTTCGTCCTCAGGGACCAGTTTGAACAGGCCCTTGCAGAACATTCCGTGCCTGGGCTTGCTGCGGGCGCATTGCTCCGGGGTCGTGCAGAGGGGCACCGGGCTTGGGATATTGTCCATGCCGATGAAGTAGGACGTCCCGCCCGTGAGCGACGATTCCGAGGCCATATGCTGAGCGATGGCGAAGTCTTCGAAGCGAGACAGGCTGTAGTTGTCGACCTCCGACTCGGCGTCGAACGTCTCCACCGGGGGAATATCTCCGGCGTTAAGGGCGGCGAGTCCATTGGAGCGAAGGGTGTTCTCGTCCACTTCGGAATAGAACGATATAGATTTCCCCGTCGGGACGAAGGTCTTCTCGCGCCCGGGAACTCTCGACCCGTGGCCCAGGATGAATGCGCGTGCCATCCGCCGACTATGCACGCCATAGGTTAGAAAATCAAGACCGACGAACGGTCTGCCCAATGGGGCAATGCCGGCTGCCCAAACCTGCGAGAATTCTCGAGTATGGCCGGCTGGAGCGGGGCTGCCGTGTGCGTGCGGCCGGCCGAGGGGGCCCCCGTTGAGGTGGCCGGCGCGACCGCGTTCCGGCGGGTGCGGTTGGGCTGGCCCGGTGCGGCCTCTTGGGGCCCGCACCGGGGGCTCGAGTGCCCCGGGGCGCCGGCACCTGCCCCCCTTGGCCAGACCACCAGCCGGAGTAGGCTCTGCCTCAGCGGATTGGAGGCCACCATGATCACTGCTCTGCCCCGTATCGCCATCGCCGTGAATGACTTCGACGGCGCCGTGTCGACCTTCCGTGACGGGTTCGGGTTGCCGGTGGCGGATTTCTCCGAGCGAACCGTCCCGACGTTGGGGGCACACGTCGCCATGTGCGTGCCCGAGGGTGGGAGCAACATCGAGCTGATGTCGCCGGCCGACCCCGACAAGCCGCTCAGCCAGGCCCTGCAAAAGTTTCTGCGCCGGCGGGGTGATGGCCTCTATGCGCTGATGCTGGAGGCTCCCGACCCCAACGCGGAAGCGGCCGTCCTGTCCGATCGGGGTGTGGAGGTGCTGCCGCTGATGGTCGGGGCGGGGGGTCGCGACGTCCATCCCCGCTCGACCCACGGGGTCCTCATCCGCGTGTATCCCGACAACTCGGTAACGACCGGCCCGCAGCCCGCCCAGCCTCCAGGGTTGTCGGGGATCATGAAGGTGGTCGTTGCCACCGCGGACGCGTCGATTGCCGCTCACGCCTACGAGACGGGTCTCGGTCTGGAGGTCACCGCGGCAGGTCACGACGACGAGCGAGGCGTCATGAGCGTCCGGTGCAAAGCTCCCAAGGGCGGCGTCATCGAGCTGGTGTCCCCCGTCGCCACCGACAACCCATTCGCCCAGGACATCGACCGTTGCGTGAAGGAGGACCACGGGGGGATGTACGCCCTCGTTCTCCAGGCTCCCGACGCTCAACTCGCAGCTGGGGTTCTCACCGATCGAGGCCTGGCCACCCGGCCCACGCCCACTCCCCATCTCGTGGCTTACGGAACCCGGTTCCTGATCGAGTAACCGGCAGCGCCCCATGGTCGTCGGCCAGGGTCCGCGACGCAGAGTATGCCCAGGGCCGCGTCGGTAGCCCGACGTGGAAGGCAGTTCAGGCCCACGCGTCGATTGGCCTTCCAAACGATCAGGTCTTCGCCTGATCCGTCCGGACGCAAGTGGGGAAACACGAGCCCCTCAACGAATGTGGCCGCCAGCCTTCACTGGCGCGAATTGTGCCCACCTGAACCGTGTGGCGCGCCAGAAAAGGACGCATTAGATCACACAAAAGGCGGCTCCGCCCCGATGCGGAGCTCGTTCGTGCTTGATAGGAAGTACGACGACCCAGGCTAAAAGGACACCACTCCATAGGCGGCGCGCGGGTCCTCGGTAGGAACGATTTCTTTCCCGAGTGGGGCCAGGGCTACCGCGGCCAGCTTGAAGTTTCCGACGCCCAGGGGAATGCCAATAATCGTCAAGCACAGGACGATACCGAGGCCCACATGGGCCAGGGCCATCCATAGCCCGATGAGAATAAACCAGACCACGTTCCCGATGGTCGATGCGGCGCCCGCGTCGGGTCGACGCACGACCGTCCGGCCGAAGGGCCAAAGCACGTAGGCGGCCAAACGGAAGGCGGCGATGCCGAACGGGATGGTGATGATGAGAACGAACATCACCAGGCCAGCCAGGGCATAGCCCAGCGCCAGCCAGATCCCCGACAGGAGCAGCCAGATGATGTTCAGCAGCGTCCGCACCGAACAAGTCTCTCACGTCGCCAGACCGGCAAATACCCGACCGACCAGGCAAACTCCGTCCCGCTGCACCATTACGCGCCTGAGGCGCCCGTTGCTGTCGCGGGACTCTCTGGAGGGCTGCCTGTCGCGTCGACTGCGTCGAGGTCATCTCTCTTTAGCTACCCGGTGTGATGGCCCGGGGTCAGTCCGTGTGGACCATGATGGCCGGGCCCGAGCGGTGGCGCCCGCTTGGCCGTGACAAACAAGTAGCACCATTGGCGAGGAGCAATCGTCGTGCACGCGGACGGATCGCCGCTCGTCGCATTTGGCGGAGACCACCGAAATCGGCCTTGAACGCTTGACAGGTGGACGTGAGGGCGGAATGATCAGACGGGCCTGCAGCACGCTGGCTGGCAGACTGCCGGTCGGAGGGTGGCGGGTGAACGGGCAATATCCACTCAGAGCCGGAAAGGGGGCCCCAATGGGTCGAGTGGAGGGCAAGGTGGCATTTATTACCGGCGCGGCGCGAGGCCAGGGCCGGTCACACGCATTACGGCTGGCGGAGGAGGGGGCGGACATTATTGCCGTCGACATCTGCCGTTCGCTGCCGACGGTCCCCTTCGAGGGTGCGACTCCAGAGGACCTGGCTCACACGGCCAAGCTGGTCGAGGAGCTCGACCGGCGGATTGTCGTCCGGGAGGCGGACGTCCGCGACCTCGGCCAGCTGCATGAGGCGGTCCAGGAGGGACTGTCCGAGCTCGGCCACATCGATATCGTGTGCTGCAACGCGGGCATCGGCGCATTCGCTCCAGCCGTAGAGATGGACGAAGAGGTGTGGCAGGAGACAATCGATGTCAACCTGACCGGCGTCTGGAAGACCATTCGGGCTGCCGTGCCTCCGATGGTGGAACGGCGCCAGGGGGGATCGATCATCATCACCAGCTCGGTCGCCGGTCTCTTTGGCTTCCCCCTGTTGGCGAACTACTCGAGTGCCAAGCACGGCGTCGTGGGGCTCATGCGGACCCTGACCCAGGAGTTGGCCCCGTACATGATCCGGGTGAACTGCGTGCACCCAACGACCGTCAATACGCCCATGGTCATGAACCCGGCCTTCTACGGGTGGGTTCGTCCCGACCTGGACAATCCCCAGCGGGAGGACATGGGGGAGGTCTTCAAGGGTTACAACGCCCTGCCGCTGCCGTGGGTCGAGCCCGTCGACATCAGCAACGCGGTGCTTTGGCTGGCCTCGGATGAGGCCCGCTATGTTACGGGGGTGACCCTTCCTATCGACGCCGGATTCTCCGTCAAGGTCGGCGGGACGCCCGCCGTCCTGGCCGACTAGCCCGCCATATGCCCGCCGGCGACGACGGCGCGCCGCCGGTGGGTGTCCGGCGCATCGAGCTCGGGCGACGGATTGTCGGTCGAGGTCGGGAGATCGACCTGGTCCTGGCGGCGGTGACGGCAGGTCGCGACCTGCTACTGGAGGGGCCGCCGGGAACGTCGAAGAGCACCATGCTGCGGGCTATAACCGAGAGCTGGGGAATCCCGTTGCTGTTTGTCGAGGGCAACGGCGAGCTCACTCCGGCGCGATTGGTCGGTCACCACAACCCGGCCCGGGTGTTGCGCGAGGACTACAGCGCCGACAACTTCGTTCCCGGCCCATTGGTAAACGCCATGCAGCGAGGCGGCTTCCTCTACATCGAAGAGTTGAACCGCGCCCCCGAAGACACCCTCAACTCTCTGCTCACGGCCATGGCCGAGCGGGAGGTGGAGGTTCCCCGGGTCGGCCGCATCCGGGCCCAGGACAGTTTCCGGGTGGTGGCTTCGATGAACCCGTTCGACAACGTGGGCACGTTGCGGATCAGCACCAGCTTCTACGATCGGTTGTGCCGTCTGGTGCTCGGCTACCAATCCGCAGCCGAGGACGAGGAGATCGTCGCCCTCCGGACCGGATGCGCCGATGCCCGCCTTGTGACTGACGCGGTGGCCCTGACCCGGGCCACCCGCCAGCATCCTGACGTTCGTCAGGGCAGCAGTGTCAGAGGCGCCATCGACCTGGTCGCCGTGGCCCGGGCCCTGGCCGAGGTGCGGGGCATCGACGCTGCCGACGCCCACGCTGACCTGGTCCTCGACGCCGCCCTCGTTGCCCTGTCGGCGCGAATCAGTCTGGAGGAGACCAGCCCGGTCACGGCCGAGGAAGTAATCCGCCAGCTGTGGGAAGACCATTTCGTGCTCCGTCCCCATCGGGCCACCCCTGGCGGCCGGCCCGTCGGCCTGCCCAATCCCATTTGACTGCCGGGCCCGGGGCTGGAGCAGCCCGGCCCGCCGCTTCGCCCACTGAGGCGGCGGCCGAAGCAGCTCGACGAAGCGCCGCTGGTGTTCCGTGCCGGCGGGGGGTCGTCGTTGGCGGAGCGCGATCAACTCGAAGGGCTGGAGCGCCTCGACGCGCCGCGTGATCTCCCACCGTCGGCGGGGTGGGTGGCGACGACCGAGGCCGGCGCCCGCCGGAGCCTCGAAGAGGTGGCCGAAGTCGCACCCCTGACACCGGAGGTGCGGGAGATGGCCCACGCCATCGCCCGACGGCTGTCGGTCCGGCCCCGATGGCGCGATCGGCTCGCTCCCGCGGCCACCGGCCAGCTGGCCAGCGTTCCCTATCGGTACCGGTCCGACGACATCGACCTCGACCGGACCCTGGAGGTACTTACCGAGCGCCCGGTTCCGGAGGAGACGGACATCGTCGTGCGAGAACGGTTGCGGGGCCGGCGGGCGGTCGTCCTCCTGGTCGATGTCTCCGGCTCTATGCGAGGGGAAAAGGTGCACATCGCGGCCGCCACCGTGGCCGCCCTGGTCGGCCACCTGAGGGATGACGAGCTGGCGGTGATTGCTTTCTGGAAGGACGCCGTCATCGTGCAGCCCCTGCACCGGCGCCGGTCGGAGGTTCATGTGCTGGAGGATCTCCTTCGACTGCCCGCCAAGGGGCTGACCAACGTCGGGTTCGCAATGGGGGTCGCGCTGGACGAGCTGGCCCGGTCCCGGGCCCGTCGCCGCACCGCCATTCTGCTGAGCGACGCCGTGCACAACGCCGGTCCCGACCCGCGCCTGCTGGCCAGCCGGTTCCCACGCCTGGACACGCTGCTCGAGGTCACGGGCGAGCACGACGCCGATCTGGCCCGCGATCTGGCCCGGCTCGGTCGAGGCCGGGTCTTTTCCGTGCGGAATCATCGTGAGGTAGCGCCGGCGCTCAACGAAATCCTGGGTCGCTAGTCGGTCGGCTGACCGGTTTGTTCACTCTGGTCGGTTTGTGAACGCCTGACCGTTCTGTAACGCCGGTTACGGGCATGACCCACTTGCGCGGGCCCTGTTACGGGCGGTTATTGTCCCGGAGGCGCTTAGGCCAAGAGAGGTCGGGAGGTCCCTGGTGGGGATGAGGAAGCTTTGGGCTGCAGCTGCTGCGATTCCGCTGGTCGCGGCCGGGTCATGGGCCGGATCGACGGCCTCGGCGCAAGCACCGGCCAGGCCGCCCGGTGGGCTGGCTCCGCTGACGGCGACGCAGGCGAAGGCGCTGGCGACAAACGTGACCAAACGCGTGATTGTCGTTTTCAAGGACCAGGTAGGGCAGGCCCCGCCGTCGAGGGCAGGCGTGGCCGCCCGTCGTTCGGTGGAGAGCCGGGAGCAGCGGCCGGTCATCAATGAACTCACTGCCACCAAGTCGCGGAACGTCCACGCCTACACCACCATCAACGCGGTGGCGGCCACCGTGTCGCCGGGCGAGCAGAGCCGGCTGGCGTCGGACCCCGCCGTGGCCGAGGTGGTACCGGACCAAATCATTCATCTGGCCGCACCGAGTAACGCGGCCACTCCCAGCGCCGGCAGCCGGACCCCGCTACCGGGGACGTGCGCGACCAATCCCAACGACCCTGAGCTGGCGCCCCAGGCGCTCGAAGCCATGCATGCCGACTCCAGCAACCCCAACGAGAAGACGGCGCGCTCGCTGGGCATCGACGGCGCAGGCGTCAAGGTGGCCTACATCGCCGACGGCGTCGACACCAACAACCAGGACTTCATCCGGGCCAACGGGCAGCACGTGTTTGTCGACTACAAGGACTTCACGGGCTTCGGGACGTCCGCACCGACCGGGGGCGGAGAGGCCTTCATCGACTCAAGCTCCATCGCGGCCCAAGGGCTGCACCCGTACGACATCTCCGACTACAGCGCCCTCCCGCTCAGCAAGCCGTGCTACGTCCGGGTGGAGGGGGTGGCCCCCGGAGCCAGCCTGGTCGGCCTCATTGCCTTCGGCGGCGAGTCCGGGTTCAACTCCACGATCCTTCAGGCCATTGACTACGCGGTCAGCGTCGATCACGTCAACGTGCTCAACGAATCGTTTGGCGCCAACCTCTATCCCGAGGATCAGGCCAGCCTCGACCTCATCGCCCGGGCCGACAACCAGGCGACCGCCGCCGGTACCACCGTGGTGGTGTCCACCGGCGACGCCGGCGTGACCAATACCCAGGGTGCGCCGTCGGACGATCCCAACGTCATCGGCATGGGAGCCTCCACCACCTACCGGATCGACTCACAGCTCGGCTATGGAGGCTTCCAGTTCCCGGGGCTCACCGGATTCCTCAACAACAACATCAGCTCCCTGAGTTCGAGCGGCTTTACCCAGAACGGCACCGTCCTCTCCGCCGTCGCCCCCGGCGAGCTCAACTGGATCCTTTGCTCCACCAACGTGCGCCTCTATGCCGACTGCACCAACTTCGCCGGTAAGCCCACAGCGGTCTCCGAGAGCGGCGGGACGAGCGAGTCTTCCCCGCTGACCGCCGGGGTCGCGGCCCTGGTCATTCAGGCCTACGAGAAGACCCATGGCGGGGCGGCTCCGAGCCCGGCGCTGGTCAAGCAGTTGATCACCAGCACGGCCGACGACATCCGGGCCCCATCCGACGATCAGGGCGGCGGCCTGGTCGACGCCTACCGGGCCGTCCTCGCCGCCGAGTCTTACCGGGTGCCTCCCCCGGCCCACACCGAGAACGTTCTCCTCAAGTCGACCGAGCAGTTCAACTCGGTCGCGGCCGAACGGACTCCCGCGGAGTTCACGGAGCGACTGACCAACCTCGGGTCGACGCCGCAGACCGTCAGCCTCAGCACCCGGACGCTGGGCGCCTACTCGATGGTCAAGACGGCGACCGTGAAGCTAAACGACTCGACCAGCCCGCACAGTGTCGACTACCAGGGGTTCACCGACAACTACCAGACCGTGCACTTCCGGGTGCCGAGCGGGGTCGACCGGCTCAACGGGGCCATCGCCTTCCAGGCTTCTTCGTCGGCGTTGACGGCCCGGGTCCGGCTGGCCCTGGTGGATCCGCTCGGCCGCCTGGCCGACTACTCACTCCCGCAGGGGATCGGCAACTACGGGGATGCCCAGGTCGCCGACCCGACGCCCGGCCGGTGGACGGCCTACATCTGGAGCCGGGACAGCGCGGCCGGCGGGACCACCGGCCGGGTGATTTTCGGGGCCAGCGTGGCGTCGTATCAGACCTTCGGCCGACTCACCGCCACCAGCCTGACCATCCCGGCCGGGGGTACCCGGTCGGTCACCTGGTCGGCCCGGACGCCGGGAACCCCGGGTGACGTGGCCGGCGCCATCGTCGCCCGCCTGCCGGGGCAGCCGGCCATCACCGTGCCGGTCACCCTCCGGGCCCTGGCCCCGACCGGTACGACCAGCTTCTCGGGCGTGCTCACCGGCGGCAACGGGCGGGGGATAAACACCGGCGAGGCCGAGTACTACCAGTTCGACCTGCCCGCCGGCGAGCCCGCCCTCAACGGCACGGTGACCCTCGCCGACAACCCGAACAACCTCACGAACGCCTGGCTGGTCGACCCGCAGGGGCAGGCCCAGGCCTTCCAGAGCAACACGCTGGTCACCGCCGATCAATCGGGCAAGCTCACGGGCACGAACACGCTGGGGCTCAACCTGCACGTGATCAACCCGGACGCCGGACGCTGGACGCTCATCATCGACTTCGCGCCGACGGTGTCGGGCACCGCCCTGTTCGAGCCGTTCACGGTGACCCTCAATCAGACGGCGCCGGCCGTCAGAGCAACAGGCGTGCCCGACGGCAACCGGATCAACGCCAACCATCCGGCCGTGGTGCAGATCCGGGTGACCAACACGGGTACCGCACCCGAGGCCTACTTCGTCGACGGCCGTACCGACGCCCAGACGAGGTACAACCTGACCTCGTTGACATCGCCTGATGCGGTGGCTCCGCTGACGTTCACGGACAACTTTCCCCAGTATCTGGTGCCCAGCCAGACCACGTCGATCACCGGGCTGGCCACCACGTCAGGGACCGAGCCCATCCAGTTCGACATGAGCTCTGCGGCCGGCGATCCCGACGTGGCCTCGAGTCAGGGGATCACCGTCGGGGCGACGGTTTCCGGCGCTTCGCTCACACCGGGCGAGTGGTCGATACTCCCGAGCGTCGTCGGGCCCTTCGGCCCGACCGGCGCCACCACGGAGCCCACGACCACCGCCATGCTGGCCACCACGGAAGCCTTCGACCCGGCCGTCACGTCCTTCACCGGCGACCTCTGGCAGGCCTCGCTCGGAGGCCCGATCTCGGTCACTCCGGTGGTCGTGCAGCCGGGCCGGAGTGCCACCATCCCGGTCATCGTGGCCCCCACCGGTAGGGCCGGGACGACCGTTTCGGGTGTCCTCTACCTCGATGACGACAGCCTGGTCCTCTTCGGAGGGGGTCTTGTGCCCAATGCCAACACGGTGGCCGCCATCCCGTACTCGTATGTGGTTCGGCGGTAGCCAGCCCGCTCGCCGTGTATCCGGATCGATTGTGCCGAGTAGCAGGACATATATGTCCTGCTACTCGCACCTAATAACGGCGAGGCTGGGACGGCCCTCTACCTCTACGCGGATTGGTTGCAGGTGTTCCGGCCGCTGGCCGCGTTGTCCTGCCCGACGATGACCGGCTGGTTGCCGCCAAGCTGACAGTTGCCGCCGGCCCGATTATCGGTCAGGGTGCTGGTGGCTCCACCGGTGTTGTCGTTTACCTTAATATTGCCCTGGGCCAGGTTGCTGTACTGGCTCGCCGTCGGGTTCGGGGCGCCGCCGATCGTCAGCTCGGCCGAGTTGTTCTGGACCTGGAGGTTGCCGGAAATCTATGGCGTTGACCACAACCCGTGTTCTATGTGGCGGGGCCGAACGGCGCAACCGCGGGGCGGGGGTCAGGCAGGCGAGACCGATCCTGTTTACCCGCTCGTCGTCCAGGGTTCCAGCCGCCGTCACCTGGCGTTCACACCGCGCCCGCGAGTCTATGCCCCGAGGACCAGGCGCCGCTCAATCGATTAGACCTCCGGGAAGACCGTGGCCCAGTCATCCTTGACGCTGACGACAGTCCAGGATCGCTCCCGGGCCCGCTGCAGCGCCTCCTCGGCCCCGGCGACGTAGTCGAACTCGCGGTCAGGGTCGTCGTGAAGAATCAGAAGGCGCAGGCTGTCACGACCCGGGTGGCGGGCGAAACGCAACATGGGAATGTCACCGTTTGAGTTGCCCCCGGCGAGCAGCGGACGGCGGCCGGTTCGGCTCCAGATGCGCACCGGCTTCTCCGGACCGTCGTCAAAGAAGTCGATCTTGGACTTGTACAGCAGATCGGTGTCCTCGTCGCCCAATCGCAAGTCGAGCCCGAAGGCGCTGCCGATCACTCTCTCGGGCGGGATGCCGTACAGCTCCTCGGCGAAGGGGCGCATAAAGTCCCGATCGCCGCCCGACGCGATATAGGCGCTGAAACCGTTGGCCTCCAGGTAGCGGAGCAACTCGATCATGGGGACGAAGGCGCACGAGAGATACGGCCGGTGGAGCTGAGGGTGCGACGCCGTCTGCAACCATCCGGTCACCTCGGCGCGGAAGGCGTCCACCGTCATACCGCCGAAGGCGGTCTCCACTGCGGCCATCAACAGGTGCAGGTCATCGTCGTCGCCGTGGTAGTGCTTGACCATGGCTTCGCCCAGCCAGCGGTAATCTCGCTCGACCGCAGCCTTGTAAGGCTGGTGGTCCTTGAGCGATGGGTCGGCCGCGGCCAACTCGGCCATCCGGTACAGGGTGAAGTCCAGCTGGATCGGGATGGGCTTCTCGCTCCACAGCGTCCCATCGTTGTCGAAGACGGCCACTCGCTCTGTCGGCGGCACGAATCGCGTCGAACCATCCTCAGCCACGTGCTGCACAAAGTCCACGATGGCGGCGCGGGTTGCCGTATCACGCCACGAAGCCAACAGGGTCTCAGCAGCCATCAGTCGCACCTTTCCTCGGGGGTTCTCCTTGAGGTTAAGCACGTGGGGCGGAGCCCACGGGTCCGACGAACCTCGTAGGGCTCCGCCGCCGCATCGTGAGGCGCAGCCGATCATCGAATCCGCCGAGCGCATCCTCATCGGGCACGCGGTTTTCTCTGCCTCCTTTGAGAGGAAGGCGAAACATGCTCACCGAGGGGACGCCCACCTTGCATATCGCCGAGAACAAGGTAGGCGAGGGTCACATCAGAACTCAGCCCGGAAAGTTCTCCATTGCCGGCGAGGACCCTCAACCTCGGCACCGAAGGCGGGGAGCCCGCGACCGACGACCCCGGCCAGTCCCCGTGGGCGTTTACCGGCGGCACCATCCAGCGGGCCGTCATCGACGTCAGCGGGGAACCGTTGACCGGTCTGGCCGCGGCAGTTCGAGCCGCCTTGGCCAGGGACTGACCGGACGACGCCCCTCGAAGGGGGCGGTTCAGTGAGCGGTGAAGGCCAGGTGCTGGTGGACGGACCGCACTGCGGCTGATCCTTCACCGACCGCGGTGGCCACCCGTTTGGTCGAGCCCGAGCGGAGATCTCCGACGGCGAAGAGGCCAGGGTGGCTGGTTTCGAAGGACAGTGGGGTCCGGCCCAGCGCGGCCCATCGCTCGCCGAGCCGGTCGTCGGTCAGGGCCCGGTCGGTCAGCACGAAGCCGTCTTCGTCGAGGGCGGCGCAACCGGAAAGCCATCCCGAGGACGGATCGGCTCCGATGAAGGAGAACAGAGCGGCGCAGGCCAGGGTCGTATCGCCCTTGGGCCCGGTTGTATTCACGGCCCGCAGGTTCTGATCGCCCTCCAGGCCGACAATGGTGGTCTGGCTCTGCACGTCGATCCCGGGGTGGGTTTCCAACCGGTCGACGAGGTAGCGGGACATGTTGGCCCCCAGGTCGGCGCCGCGGATCATCACCGTGACATGGCTGCCCTGATCGGCCAGGAACACCGCGGCCTGGCCGGCCGAGTTGCCTCCCCCGACGACCACCACCGGGTCACCGGCGCATTGGCGGGCTTCAAGTTCGGTGGCGGCGTAGTAAACGCTGCTGGCTTCGAAATCGGAAAGACGATCCACGGGGAGCCGGCGATAGCGGGCTCCGCTGGCCGCGATCACGGCCCGCCCGGCCACCAGCGAACCGTCGGAAAGCTCGACCATGAGGTGACCGGCTTCTTCGCGCAGGGTGACGGCGGTACAGGGGGCACTGAGGGACGCCCCGAATTTCTCGGCCTGGACCAGACCGCGCTGGGTGAGATCGGCTCCGGAGACACCGGTCGGGAACCCGAAGTAGTTTTCGATCCGCGAGCTGGTCCCGGCCTGCCCGCCAGGGGCTGTCATGTCGACACCCAGAGTCCGCAGTCCTTCGGACGCGGCGTACACCGCGGCGGCCAGCCCGGCCGGTCCGCCGCCCACGATGACCAGGTCGTAGCAACGTTCGGGCAGATTGGCGACGGTCAGGCCGAGGTACTCGGCCACCGCGCCCGGAGTGGGCCGGCGCAGGACGGTCCCCGACACGATCACCACCGGGAGCTCGGCGGGCTGCAGGTCGAAGTTCCGGAGGACGGCGTCCACGTGGACGTCCGAGTCCGGGTCGAGCCACTGGTAGGGGAGTCGGCTTCGGGCCAGGTATTCGCGGATCTGCGCCGTCTCGGGGGAAAAGCGGGACCCGATCACCCTGATGGCCGAGGCGGCGCCGGTCATGAGCTCGGCCCGGCGGGCCATGAAGGTGGCCAGGATCTTGTCGCTCAGGTGAGGTTGGGTGGCGATGATGCGCCGTAACGTCGCCACCGGTACGGCGAGGACCTCTCCGCCCTCGACGACCCGGGCGTCGATGAAGACCCGCAGCCCGGTGAGCAGGTTGAGCTCACCCAGGAAGCGACCCGGCCCGTGGGTGATGAGGAGCGTCTCCTCGCCGTCGGTGGAATTGATGATCTCCACCCGCCCGGACAGGACGACGAAGAAGTCGTAGCCGGTATCGCCCGCCCGATAGAGGTAGTCCCCGACGTCCACGACCCGGCGGGTGCCGAGCGGCTCCAGGAAAGCGATCTCGGAGGCGTCGAGGGCCGGCACCAACTGATCATCCTCGCTCACAGCAGGCACCAGCGGGGCGGGGATGGGCGCACGATCGACATTCGCCTACTGTACCGACCCCTCCCAACTACCAGGCCGGGCGGTCCGGGGAGGTGGGGGGGCGGTGCGGGAGGGGGGCGGCCTCGGTCCGGGGAGGTGGGGGGGCGGTGTGGGAGGGGGGCGGCCTCGGTCCGGGCGGGGGGCGGCCTCGGTCCGGGCGGGGGGCGGGGCGTCCCGGGCGGTCGGGGCGCCCAAACTGGGCGCGTTTGGTCACCTTGGGCGCGGTTGTGGCGGTATTTCGACTTCAAACGCGCCCACAGCACCAAACGCGCCCACCGATTGGCCCGGCCGGGCCTGCAATCCTCCGCCAGGCAGGGTGGACCTAGGTCCACCCCGCAGACGGGTACTGGCACCATGTTCACGCGGCGACGGAATTTTTACGGTTGGACAATGCCTTCCTTGCTCAGCCGCCTGGCCGTCGTCTGCTACCGGCACCGCCGCCGGGTGCTCGGAGCGTGGGTCGCCCTGGTCGTGGCCGCTCTGACCCTCGGTCCGTCCCTGGCCGGATCGTGGTCCCACAGCAGTCGTCTACCCGGCACCGATTCGCAAGCCGCCCAGGACGTCCTGGCCGCGAAGTTCCCGGCCCAAGCCGGAGAAGGCGACGCCGCCGTTTTCGCCGGCATTGCGGGCCACCGGACCGCGGCGGAGGAGTTCCTGGACCGGGTAGGCCGCCAACCCGGCGTGATCAGGGTCGGGCCGCTCGAGCCGGCCCCGCGCGGTGACGTCGCCTACGCCCCGTTCACACTGGACGATGGCCCGCGGAGTCACCCCGGTCAGACGGCCGGCGCGATCGAAGGTCTCTCCCATCCGGCCGGCCTGACGGTGGCTTTCAGCGGGGATTCGTTCGAGACCGGGAGCGCCCCGAGCGGTGACGTCGCCGGGGTGGTGGCCGCCCTGGTCATCCTGCTCGTGGTGTTCGGCTCGATGCTGGCGGCTGGATTGCCCATTGTGATCGCCCTGGCCGGTATCGGGGTCGCCATACCCCTGATCGGCATCGCCGCCCATGTCGTGCCCAGCCCGGACTTCACCGACCAGGTGGCCGCCTTGATCGGAATCGGCGTGGGGATCGACTACACCCTGCTGGTCGTCACCCGCTATCGGGCCGCCCTGGGCCGCCGGCACGATCCCGAGGCCGCGGTGGCCGAGGCACTTTCCACCGCCGGGCGGTCGGTGATCCTCGCCGCCTCGACGGTGATCGTCTCGCTCATGGGTCTGTTCTTGATGAACCTGTCCACTTTTGACGGTCTGGCCGTCGGAACCGCGCTGGCGGTGTTCATGGTGATGGCGGCCACCCTCACCTTGCTGCCGGCGCTGATTGGATTTGCGGCGGGCCGGATGTTCAAGCGGTCGACCGAGGCGGGCGGACCCGCCCGTACCCGGCGCCGGTTCCGGTTCGCGGCTGGCAGCCGGTTGTCCAGCCTGGTCGGGCGGAGGCCGGTGGGGTTGGCGTCCTTGGGCGTGATCGCGTTGCTCGTCCTCGCCGGCCCGGCCTTCCGACTCCACCTCGGGACGGCTGACGCCGGCACCGACCCTTCCGGGAGCACGACCCGTCAGGCCTACGACCTGGCCGTTCGGGGCTTCGGTCCAGGCTCCGTGGGGCCCATCACGATTGTGGCGGAAGGGCCGGGCGGACGTGGGGGAGCCCCAGCCGCCCCAGTCGCCCCGGTGGCCCCGGCCGTGCGGGCGCTGACCGCGGCGTTGCACGAAACGCCCGGCGTCATCGCCGTGGCGGCCCCGCAGTTCAACCCGTCCGGTACGGATGCCGTCCTGCAGGTGACACCGGCGTGGGGCCCGGCCGACCGCCACACGGCCGCACTCATCGGTCGGCTCCGCCATGACACCCTGCCCGCCGTCGAGCGCCAGACCGGCATCACCGCCCACGTGGGAGGAGAGACGGCGGGCAACGTCGACTTTGCGTCGCTGACGGCCAAACGCCTGCCGGTAATGCTGGTCGGGGTCCTCACCATCAGCTTCCTTCTCCTGCTCATCGGCTTCCGTTCCGTGGCGGTGGCGGCGCAGGCCATCCTGTTGAACCTGCTCTCGGTTGGCGCCGCCTACGGCATCGTGGTGGCCGTCTTTCAGTGGGGATGGGGCGCCGGGCTGACGGGTGCCCCGGCCGCGCCCGTCGCGCCCTGGATCCCCTCCATGCTGTTCGCCATCACCTTTGGTTTGTCCATGGATTACGAGGTCTTCGTCATCGGAGCCATACGCGAGGAACGCGCCCGGCATGGGAACGACAGGGAAGCGGTCGTCAGCGGTTTGACCTCGACGGCCGGTGTCATCACGGCCGCGGCCCTGATCATGGCGCTGGTATTCGGGAGCTTCGTGACCTCAAACAGCCTGGATCTCAAGGTCATCGGGGTGGGTCTGGCGGCCGCGATACTGGTGGACGCTTCCATTATCCGGCTGCTCGTCGTCCCGTCCACCATGACCCTTCTGGGGCCGGCCGCCTGGTGGTGCCCCGCGTGGCTGGACCGCCGGCTGGGCCGACCTCGGCCTATCGCGACGGACGGGGAGGTATTGGCACCAGGCGGCCGGGCCGTCGGCTTCCCGGATGCGGGCGAGGATCCCGACCTGATTCTCGCGGCCGGGCGCCGGCAGCGTGGTCTCAACCCGGGCCTCGATCGGTAGAGCAACTGCGCCTTCCGATCGAAAGTACATCATAGGGAACAGAAACTGTCCGCAACCTGGGTCTCTGGCGGCCTCTAAAGGTGAGTTTTTCTGGGCCGGCCGATCCGGACGTCTACTCCATCCGAATAGTGGACGAGCGGCTCGCCGGCCGGGACGGGCAGGCCCGCGGCCGGGACGAGCGTTTGCTCGAGCCGACCCACCCGGGCGCGCCGCAGGATCCAGGGCGGGTGTTCGGCGGGTGACCACAGCAGGGTTCGGCCCAAGGTGTTCCAGAGGGTGAACCGGGCCGTCAAATAGTGCTCGAACTCACCAACCTCACTGTCCGGGATGACCTGACCGGGCTCAACCACGATGTGGTGGCGCGCCACCGACCGTCTCGGCAGCAGTCGTCTCGACCGGTAGGTGACGATGTTGCCTTCCCACTCCACCGTCATGGTGGAAAGGAAGTACGGGAGCCCGTACGCCGCCCGGGCCACGCCCACGGCCGGGGCGTTGGCGGCATCCAGGGAGAAGAACCACACGCCCGGCCTCCCGTCGGGCCCGATCACGTAGGTGCGCACATTGGTCTCCGGGAAGGTCGTCAGACCCGGCACCGCGGGTCCGATCGGTGGCCGGACGCGCATGCGGAACGGCACCAGGCCGATCCAGGCCCGGCCGTCCCATGGTTCGGCCGTCAGCCCCGGGGGAAGCAGGCGCTGCACCTGTTCGACGGGGTAGTCCCAGTGGAGGAAAGTGAGGGTCTCCCAGCGGTGTCGCATCACCGGGATCCCCACCGGATGGGGCGCCGTCGGCCCGTGCCTCATCTCAGGGTTTCTACCATGGGGTGTGAGCGACGTTTGCGCCTCTACGGTCGCCGCGGGCCGGGGACGCCAACGACGCCGGCCGGGCTGTGACCGTTGTCGTAGGATGAGCGACGTTGCTGAGGTCAGTCCTTGGCTTGACCAGTCGGAGCCCACCGGGGAGGCGAGGGCGGCTGTCCGTGAGCGACCGACCACGTAAGCCCACCGCCGGAGGGCCGGGACGGAGCGACCCGGCCAACTCCCCTGAGCCCCGACCAGTGGATCAGCCCGCGAGCCCGGGAGAGGCGCCGGCCGACAGGGGCATGGCGCGGCGGATCGTGGGGCGAGCCGTCGCGATCGGGATCACGGGCCTGGCCGTCTATGTGCTCCTGCCCAGCCTGACCCGGACCGTCGCGGCCTGGCCGCAGCTATCGCACCTGAAGCCGGTATGGCTGATCGGGTCCCTGCTGGCAGAGACAATCAGCTTCGCATGCACCTTCGCCTTACAGCGCCTGGTGCTGCGAACGGACAAATGGTTCGCGGTGGTAGCCGCCGGCCTGACCGGAAACGCGGTGACCAACGTTCTGCCCGGGGGCGACGCTGCGGGCGCGGCCGTGCAGTTCCGGATGCTGGCGACGGCCGGGATCAACGCCGACAATGCGGCTGGGGGCATGACTGCTGCTTCGCTGCTCGGCATCGGAGGGCTGCTGGCGCTGCCCCTGTTCACGCTGCCGGCGATCCTGGGCGGCGCCCCGGTGAGCCCGGGTCTGGTGCACACCGCTCTGCTCGGTCTGATCGGGTTCGGTCTATTTATCGCCGGAGGCGTGGTGGTCATGACCACTGACCGTCCGCTGGCGCTGGTGGGCCGGATCGGGCAACAGCTGTGGAACCACCTTCCCGGTCGCCACACCAAGGTCAGCGGCGTGGATCGTCGTCTGCTGAGTCAGCGCGACGACATTCGCGCCACCCTCGGCCGCGATTGGCTGCGGGCGGTGGTATTGACCGGTGGCCGCCTGGGCTTCGATTACGGCTGCCTCCTGTTCGTGTTGCGCGCCACCGGCAGCCATCCCCGCCCGTCGTTGGTCCTGCTGGCCTATGCGGCCGCCGGGATCCTGGCCCTGATACCTCTCACTCCGGGCGGCCTGGGCATCGTGGAAGCCAGCCTGAGCGGCCTGCTCATTCTGGCCGGGGTACCCGGGGGTAAAGCGTTTGTGGCCACCCTGGCCTATCGCTTGGCCTCCTACTGGCTGCCCCTGGTGGCCGGGTCGCTGGCCTATGTGTTGTTCCGCCGCCGTTACCCGCGGGCCGCGCCGGGCGCGGCCCAACCCCCCGCGACGACCCCATGAAGCCCGAAGTCGGGGAGCTGGCACCACCCGATGCGCCGGTGCTCATCGAGGATCCGCCGGGCGCCCCCAACGTGCGCCGCGCCGCCGATGTGCTGCGGTTGCTCCTGGCCCTGGTTGTCCTGGTCGTCGGCCTGCTCGTCGCCATTCTGGCGGACAGTGGCGTGCGCGGCACCGAACGGAACTTGCTCGAGACCATCGTCACCCTTCCGGCATCGCTGCGGGATGCACTCACTACCGGCGTCCAATTGGCGGCGGTTTTCATTCCGGGGGCAGTCGTCATAGCTCTGGCGGTCCGGCGCCGATTTGTGGCGGTCGGCGAAGTGGTCGGGGCCGGGGCCATCGCCACGCTCGCCGGTGTCCTCATCTCGAGCCTGGCGCTCGGAAACTCACATCCCGAGACGTGGCCTGACCTCCTCAGCGGGAGGAACGGCATCGTGACGGTCACCCTGCCTCCGGCGGCCTGGCTGGCCGCTATGACGGCCGTGGTGACGGTAGCCGGGGCCGAATTGTCGCGGCGCGGGCGGCTGGTGTTGTGGTGGCTGACCGCGATCACCGCCGGCGTGGAGGTGATGGTGGGCGGCCTTCTGCCCGTCGACGCCGTGGTGGCGGCGGCCGCGGGCATCAGCGTCGGCTCGTCAACGCTTCTGGTCTTCGGCCAGCCGGCCCGGCGACCGTCCGGCGCCCAGGTGGCCGCCGCCCTCCAGGAATGCGGGGTCGATGTGGCCTCCCTCAAACAACGGCCGCCGACAGAGCATGGCCCGGACTTCTTTGGCGCGGTAACAACGGGCGGGGCGGTGTTGACGGTGTGTGTCTACTCGGCCGATGATCGCGACCGCGATCGGCTGGCCCGACTGACCCGCTGGCTGCTGGTGCGCGACCCGCAAAATGACCGGGCCAGCGTCACGGTGGAATCGGCAGCCGAGCATGAGATGCTGGCCATGGTGGCGGCGGCCCGAGCGGGCGCACGAATCCCGGAACCCGTCGTGGCCTACCCCGTCGCCGGCGGGCCGGGTCCGGCGGGGGCCCTGCTGGCGTGGATCGACGTAAGCGGCGAAGCCCTGAACCTGCTCCCGCCCGCCGAGGTGAGCGAGACGACCCTTGCGGATCTGTGGCACAGCGTCAGCTGCCTTCATCAGCATCGCCTCGCCCACCGCCGGCTGCGGGGAGACAACGTCACCGTCGACGGGTCTGATCGGGCCTGGCTCACCGGCCTGGTCCTGGCTGAGCTGGGCGCCAACGATCGTCAAATGGCCACCGACGTGGCCGAACTGGTTGCCTCCTTGGCAGTGCAGATAGGAGTTGAGCGGGCGGTGACCTCGGCCGTGGCCGGACTGGGCGCGCCCACCGTGGTGGCCGCGGCTGCATACCTGGAGCCCCTGGCGGTGTCTGGTTTCACCCGGGCGACAGTTCGGGACTTCGACCGGACGCGTGCCGCCGCCCTGTCGCGTGGAATGGAGCGGCTGCGGCCGGGGGGCCGTCCCAACCTGTATGCAGACCTGAGGGCGGCAGTAGCAGAAGCCACTGGTCAGCCCGTTGTCAAGCCCGAGCAGCTGGCCCGCTTCACCTGGAAGAAGGGGCTGACGCTGCTGGGCGTGTTTGCCGTCATCTATCTCCTCCTGCCCCAGCTCGCCAACGCCGGCGCCGCCGTCCACGCCCTCGGCCGCGCCAACTGGTGGTGGGTGCTGGCCGCGGTGCCGGCCCTATTTGTCGCCCAGGCCTTCTCGACCCTCCTGCAGTTGGGCGCCATCCCCGCTGATCTGCCCTTCGCGCCCACCTACATCGTGTCCTTCGGCGGGTCGTTCCTCAACCGGGTGACCCCCAACAATGTCGGCGGCATGGCTCTCAACTTCCGCTATCAGCAGAAGGCCGGCATCGACGGCGGCGCCGCCACTGCATCCGTCGGCCTGGAAACCGTCACGGCCATCGGCGCCACCCTGCTCTTGCTCGCGGTGTTCTTCGCCCGCACCGGGCGCAACACGTCCGTGCACTTCCACTTTCACGTCCACCAATGGGTGCTGGTGCTCATCACCGCGGTGCTGGTCGCCGGCGCCCTCTACGGGCTCACTCCCCGGGGTCGCCGATTCTTCCACGACAAGATCTGGGGATTCATCCGCTCGGCCGGGACGGCCATCGTTCAGCTGGCCAAGAGCCCCCGACACCTGGGCCTCGCCGCGATCGGATCCCTGGGCGGCCCCATCGTGCAGATCGTGGCCCTCTGGCTGTGTGTGCACGCCCTGGGCGGACAACTTCCCTTCGTGCAAGTGGGGGCCGTCTACCTGGGGGGCCACCTCGTCGCCAGCGCGGCCCCGGTACCGGGCGGCTTGGGCGCCCTGGAGGCCGCTCTGGTGGCGGGCCTCTCCGCCCTTGGTATGCCCGTAGGAGCAGCCGCATCCGCGGTGCTGATCTACCGGCTGCTGACCTACTGGCTCACCATCCCGGTCGGATGGGTCTGCCTCAAAGTGGCCGAGCAGCGCGGGTACGTGTGACCCGACACCACTGGACTCAGTCCACACCGGGTTCGGTCAAATCGGGCGAATGCTCGGCCCGAAGGCAGGAAACGTCCAGGTCCGGTACGGGGTCTATCGGTACGAGAGCCCCTGCCGTGAGCACCGCCATGGCGTTCGCCCCCGCTTAAGCCGTGTTCGGTTGCAGGGCGGGCTCTTTCGGCGGCGGCACTGTCCCCGCCGGGCCAGCCCCCATCTGGCGCAACGTGCGCACCCGGCCCAGTGCCAGCGGCATGGGCAGCCAGATGCTCAGCGCTCGATACACAAATATCCCCAGAATGGCCACCACGAGGGGCGCCCCGCTGGCCCAAAGGGTAACGGGCAGGACGAGCTCCAGCACCCCCGCTCCCGCGAAAGGCCCGGTGCGCCGGGTGAAGACCATGCCGGTGCCGAACCCGATTACAAAGCGGGCCCAGTCCATCTCATACCCGAAAAAGGCCATTCCGGCCCAACCGGCGAGGCACTCGGCCAGCCAGAACACCGTCAGGCCGATCAGCACTCCCGCCCAGCGGACGGGATGACGAAACGTCGTGCGCACCAGGTGGATGGCGTCGTAGAAGATACCGACCTTCCCACGCCATCCGGGGGCGTCCCTCAGCCGGTCCCGATACCGTTCCGCCAGCCAAAAGGCCAACAGGAAGCCCGGCACCGGCAACACCGCCCAGGGGAGGGTGAAATCAAGGGGCGGCTTGGGATAGTTCCCGGCGATGACGGCGATGGCAGCGACCGTGCCGATGAGGCTGAGGACACCGTGCTCCATCCCGCCGAGGCAGGTGACACGCACTTTGGCGTCTCGTTCGTCGGTGCCGGCCGCCTGCAGGGCATAGGCATCCAGCGCCGAACCACCATGGGCGAGGAAGCCACCGAAGCCGGCGGTCACTACCGCCCGCATCTGGCTGCCGGGTAGATCGGGGCCACCCTCCATTCGATAGATCCCGCGGTAGGCGAAGTAGTAACCAACAAACGAGATAACCAGGGCCACCAGCACCGGAACCACGTAGGGCCAATCGGGATGTTGTATGACGCTGGCGACCCGATCGAAACCAACGGTGTAGGTCAGACCGGTGCCGGCGGCCAGCTGCAAGAGGGCCGTGAAGCCTGCCAGCAGGCCCAACTGGGAGCCGCGATGGTCCAGATAGTGAACAGAGAACCGAGGGAGGTGCCGCATAGCAAGAGATCGTTCGATGTTCTACCCAAAACGCCGCTTGGCGACACCTGCGCCGGGACGGCTGCGCTCTCGGGACGTCACGACCCCTGACCTGCCAACCCTGCCGATCCCGCGCAAGCAATGGCCGGCCGGTCCGGGTGACCGCGGCCCTGGCGACCTTATGGGGCGCCGAGAACTACGGGCACGTAGTTTTTCGGCAGAGTGGTTTACTTTTCCGCCGGACTGGGCAGAACTCGGCCACCTATGACCGTCGTGTTCGGTCTGAATGCGGTCGTTTGCGATCCCGCGGCGACGGGGGTTGGCGGGCGGGGCCTGCCGGTCCCGACCCAGCGATCCGCGCCGGACTCCATGGTGACGGAGCTCGGGGTATGAGGATCCTGCTCTGGCACGTCCACAGCTCATGGACCACGGCGTTTGTGCAGGGGCCCCACACCTATCTGGTGCCGACTCTACCGGAGCGGGGTCCCGACGGCCGCGGGCGGGCCCGCACCCGGTGCTGGCCGGCGTCAGTGCGGGAGATCAGTCCCGCCAGGGCTCGCGGGACCGATTTTGACCTCATGGTCCTGCAACGGCCTAGCGAGCTCGAGCATTTGGCCGAGGCGTGGACCGGCCGCCGGCCCGGGCGGGACGTGCCGGCTGTCTACGTGGAGCACAACACCCCGGATGTTCCGGTGAGCGCCGCCTGGCATCCGGCCGTGGCCGAAGCGGGGGTCGTGATCGCCCACGTGTCCCATTTCAACCGGCTGTTCTGGCACAACGGCTCCAACCGTACCGTCGTCATCGAGCCCGGCATTGTGGACCCCGGCTACCGCTATAGCGGCGCCCTGGCGCACGGGGCCCTCGTCGCCGATGAGCCGGTCCATCGGGAGCGGTTCGTTGGTGCGGACCTGGTTCCGCACTTCGAGAAGATCGCCCCGGTCGACGTCTTCGGAATCGAGTCCGGCGCCATCGGCGGGACGGATCTTGCTCAGGCGGACCTGCACCGGTCTCTGGCGGAACGACGCGTGTACCTGCATCTGGCCCGTTGGACGTCGATCGGACTCAGGCTGATCGAAGCCATGCACCTGGGCTTACCGGTGCTGGCTCTGGCCACCACGGAGGCCTTCGAAGCCGTACCGGGCGACGCCGGCCTGGTGAGCAATGATCTTTCCCGGCTGGCCGACACCTACTCGTACCTGATCGCCGACCGCGACGCGGCCCAGGCCATGGGGCAGATCGGCCGGGCAGGTGCCCTGAGGCGCTTCGGGCTCGAACGGTTCCTGCACGAGTGGGACGGTTTGTTGAAAGAGGCGACGGCGTGAGGATCGCCGGGCGGGTCTGACCGGGCCGCCCGGCCGAACCGGCCGAACCGGCCGAACCGGCCGAGCGACCGGGCGGCCCGGCCGAACCGGCCGAGCCGGCCGAAGCTCCAGTCCCGTCCGGCACCGACCGGACGTTCTGAGCAGCTACTCCGCGACCGGTTCGAGGGGCGGCGGGCTGGCCGGCCTCGCCCGGGCCTACGGCCAGCCAGGCGGTCAGGACTTCGGCGGCGCCCTCAGGTCGAAGCCGACTGGCTGAGGGCCGAGGCGTCCGCCGGCGTTCCGCCCGGCGTTACCGGCTCGGCCTCCCGGGGCGAGAACCGGACCGCGATCACGGCGATGTCATCCTCCTGGTCGCTGCTGGTGAGCGTCGTGACGAGATAAGCGATGAGATCGTCCGGGCTGGCGGGGCCCTCGGCGGCGGCCTCGGCCAGTCGCTCGAATCCCACATCGATGGTCTGACCCCGTTGCTCAATGAGGCCGTCGGTGTAGGCGACCAGCGTGGATCCAGCCGTGAAGGGCACCGTGGTCGGCTCCGGGCCCGGGCCGGGAACGCCCAGGGGCACACCCGGAGCGACTCTCAGGAATTCGGCGCGTCCCGCATGCAGCATCAGCGGGGGTGGGTGGCCGGCGGAGGCCAGGGTCATCTTGTGCAGACGGGTGTCCACCACTGCGACCAGGACGGTGGCGAAGTGCTCATCAGAGGTCACGTCGAGTTCCTGGGTCGTTCGGTCCAGGATCTCGTCGGGAGGGATTCCCAGTTTGGCCAGCGTGCGAATGGTGTAGCGCAGCCCGGCCATCACCCCGGCCGCGGCGAGGTCATGCCCGGACACGTCGCCGACCACCACCGCAAACCGGTGGTCGTCGACCTCTACCACGCTGTACCAGTCCCCTCCGATCTCGGCCCCTTTGGTGGCCGGGACGTAGCGGACGGCGAGTTCCCAGCCTGGAATGGCGGGCAGGTTCCGCGGCAGCAGCGAACGCTGGAGAGTTTCTGACATCCTCCGCTGCTGCTGGTAGAGCACCTCCGCAGTGGTCCGCCGGCGGACCAGGTTCTCGGCCACGGCCGCGGCCGCAAGGGAGAGCAGGATTCCCAGGCCCAGGATGCCCCAGGGCAGGTACTCGGCCCACTTCCCCGCCAGCGAGCCCCTGGGCGACGCGACCAGGGTCAGCACGTTGTTGCCGAAGGGGACGGTCGCGGTGGACACGGTGCCCGTCAAGGGCAGGTGCCCGGCGTTGGTTTCGATCAGCGCCGCCGGGTTGACCGACGGGCCAAAGTACAGACCGAACTCGAGGTTGGTGTCCGGCGATCCAGCCGGGACCGTCACGCGGCGGCCAATCGGCAGTTGCTGGGACGCACCGATCACGTACATCCCATCGGGGCCCCGGGCCGATAGCAGGTAGCCCAGCTTTTGTACTCCGCCTCCCACGACGCGGTTGGTTATCAGCGACGTGGAGCGGGAAGCCTGCAGGAACACCTGAGTGGTGGCGTTGCCTTCGAGGCTCTGGAGCGGCGGGGATCCGATGTGGGCGAGCACGCGGACCTGACCGGCCCGGACCAGGGCGAGGGTCGCCGAGGCGAAGGGGCCCTTTGGCGTCAGTTCGTCAGCCATCGCATGACGGAAGGTCGCCGCCGAGTCGGAGGCCGTGGCCGTGAGCCCGATGACCCGCCCCAGCGTCGCCTGTAACTGCGGCTGGGCCGTCTGGAGGACGGACGCCGTCAGCCGGGTCTGGAGGGAGGTGAGTCTCCGCTCGTTGCGGGCGTAACTCGACCGCGGAGCTGACCGTCAGCCCGACCGTGACGAGCAGGCCCAGGAACAGGACGGTCGCCGCTTGCCAGTGCGGCCTCCAGCCCCACGGCCCCGGCGAGCGGTCGCGATCCTCTGTCGATTCAACCTTCGGGTATGCCCCCAACATGAGTCTTTTCCCTTGTCCCCGATCGGATCCGAGCGGCCTGGACGCCCCGGCGGTCTCCGCCTTTCGCTGACCTGCACCCTTCCTCCTTTCCTTGGGGGCGAAACGCTGGGTCGCTTCCAAAGACCTGGATGTCCGGGCCGGGCTCGCTGGCGACCCCGCACGCATTTAACAACTCGCCGGCCGGTGGCACAACCGGCGGCGCTCGAGTGAAGTGTCGAGAAGGACCGGCTGGGATTCAGCCGGAATCGATCGGCTCGCCGAGAGTCATCCCGCTGGCCGCGATGCGGAACTCCCGGGTGGTGTGGGCGGCGCTGGAGCCTCTCGATTTGATGATGTGGAGCGATCGTTTCATGGTTGGTCCGTCCCGCACGTACTGGAGGAGGACGATGTTGTCGGCAATGTGTGACAATCCTTTGTCGCTGAGTCGGGTGGTGTGAAAGAGCTCGACTGTCTCATAGGTGAACATCAAGCTGACCCCGAGGTGGGAGCAGCGTTGAACCAGCGAATAGACGAACTCGGTGAAACGGATGGGATCTCCGCCGCTGGCGTCGAGGTCGTTGAAGCTGTCGATGACGATCCGGCGCGCGCCGGTCTCTTTCACGAGGTCGAGGAGTTCGTAGACCAGCTCGTCGATGTAGACGTCAACAGGAGACCGGTCGAGGAGGTGGACGTTGGGATCGTCTACCGACCATCCGAATCGCTCGATGATCCGGGTCAACTGGTGACGGTTTTCCTGGAGGGTGAGAAGGATGCCGGGTTCGTTTTGACGGCCTCCCGCGAACACGAAGTGCAATCCCATGAGCGTTTTGCCGACCCCGGTGGGCCCGGCCACCAGGGTCGTCGCCCCGGGCCAGTAGCCGTCCTCCAGTGACTCGTCGAGGGCCGGCACTCCGGTTGGGACTCGTTGCTCGGCGACCGGGAAGGCTGTCGTATCCCGCCGGTCGGCGAGCCGGGGGAACACCTGCAGCCCCTGGGCCGTGATGCGGTAGAGGTGGTCGCCGGAGAGGAACTCGCTGCCGCGCAATTTTCGCACGCTCAGGAGCCGGGTGGACCGCTCGGCTGTTCGTCTCGTCTCGAGCGAGACAATCGTGTCCGCCACCGCGAACTCCGGAGTGCTGGCGCCCTGGGCGGGATCGTATTCGCCGACCCACAGGGTAGACATGGCGAGGGCGGTGAACCGTCCGGCGAGCTCCCGGAGGAATCGACGAAACGCCCCATCGTCGGTGGCGAAGCTCTGGAGGGCTCTGAAACTGTCGATAATGAGCAGACCGGGCTGGTGGGTTTTGAGCAGGTCATCGAGGCGTTCGAGCACGCCGGCGAGCCCGTCGTCGATGAGGGCGTCGCCCAGGTCGTCGTAGAACACCGACCGGCCCACCGCGGCCACATCGAAGAACTCCAGCGACTGCCCGTAGCGCAGCAGCTTGTCGAACGGTTCCGATGCCGTGGAAAGGTAGAGACCGGGGCGCTCCCCGGTCGCGTTGGCGAAGAGAAACTGCTCCGCCAGAATGGTCTTGCCACTCCCCGGAGGCCCGATCACCAGGGTGATGGTGTCGGCGACGAGGCCGCCGCCCAGGATCTCGTCCAGGGCCGGGTTGCCGGTGGGGATCCGCTTCACGACGAGGCCTCAGTGGCGGGAGCCGGTCAGGACGCTTCGGCCCAGGAGATCGCGCACGGTGGAGACCAACTGCAACGGGTTGATCGGTTTGGGCACGAAGGCGCCGGCTCCTGCTGCCAGCGCCTCATCGGCCAGGTCCAGAGCCGACATCGCCAGTACCGGCGTCCCATCCGACGCCAGCTCCCCGCAGAGGCCCAGACCGCCTCCGGGCATCATCAGCTCGACCATCGACAGATCGGGGCGTCGCCCGGCTGCCGAGCGCTTCGCTTCGGCCGGGTCGAAGACCACGCACACGTCGTAGCCCTCAGTTCGCAAAAGATACTCCGAGAGCTCCGCCGCGTAGCGGTCACGCTCCACCAGGAGGACCGTCACGTTGGGGGATTCCGGTTGGGGCGGGGTCATCACAACCCCCGGCGCCCGCAACTGCTCCGCCAGGAGCCGGTGGGCGTCGCCCGGACCGGCGCCCTTGGCCATGGTCTCGATCACGAAGCTCAGGTGGGCCAGATCGTCCCTGGAGTAGATGCGCTGCCCTCCCCGGCTCCTCCGGGGCACGACCAGCCCGTAGCGATCCTCCCAGGCCCGCAGGGTCGAGGCGTCCACTGCCAGCATCTTGACCACCGCTCCGATCGAATAGACCGGGCGCGACCCGACCTCGCGATCGCCGTCGGCGTCTGCGCCGGCCCGGAGATCGGGCTCACTCATCAGTTTGACGTGCCGGCCAGCCGGGACGCGGCGACCACGGCGTCGGGCCGAGGAGGAGCGTCATAGCCAACCTTCGGATTCTTCCAGAATAGATCGGTCAAACCTCCACGACATCTCATCGTAACCTTGACACTAGCCCCACGTCGACGACGCTGTCAATCTCTGGGAGCCTGGCCTGGTCTCCGGAGCTAGTGAAACTGCGACCGGTACTTACGCCTTGCCAGCCGACCCCAATGGGGTCCACGGATGTCGGGGGTTCACCAGCGAGCTCAGCGCTCCATCGCTAGTCCTTCATGGTTAGCTCCGGCCTCGCGTTCCTCGACCCAGGGGACTGTCGGTGCTCGCCCTCGCGAACCTGGCGGCGTCGCTCCGCGGGCCGGCTGGCAACCCGCTAGGGCCCAACTCGCCGTGAACTGGGCCCGGCGTCCGGGGTGGGCTTCTGTCAGTGGCCCCACCTGGCCGTCGTCGGCGGCGAGGCGGTCGAAGCGTGGCCAGACGCCGCAACCTCGATGTTGAGGACCGGGGCGGGGCAGCACCAAGTAGGCCGCGTCACTGATCGGCTGGCTGAGACGATCAGGGTCCGATCAGTTTCGATTGCGGGGCAGACCTTCCTGCGGCGAGTCGCCGCCTTGTGGGTCTTCGCCGCGGCACGGCGTTCAGCACGAGAGAGGCGGGCAGCCGTTTGGTCGAGATGGCGGCTACCAACGCCGGCGCCGGCCAAATATCCAGAGGATGGCCACAATCACGATTATCCAAAGCAAGGGATGCACTACGAGGCCGAGAATCGCGGCGACGATCACGATCAGGACCGCGATCAGGATGTCCATTAGCACGGGAGTGTCATACCCCGGCCCTCATTTCTCGAAGCACGGCAATCCGCGGTTGCGGCCGGCTGCGGGTGAGGGTGCTGCTCGGGCCGCGGGGGCTGTTCGAAGGGCCGTTCCCTGGCCGTCACGGGGTCTACATACAATGCGCCGACAATGGGTAGGTAGGGGCCATGGACGATGCACTCGAGTTGCTTCGGTATGGCCATGATCAGCTGGAGGAGCACTTCGCCCGGGTCAGCGATCCCGATACCAATCGGGTCGAAACGCTCGGACAGCTCGTGCCGCGCCTGGCCGCCCACATCTCGGCCGAACAGAGCCTCCTGCTTCCCCTGCTCAAGAAGCACGGTATCGGCGGTAGCGAGCTGCCCCGGAGCCTCAACTCCGAGTTCCGACGCATGGGCAAACTTCTCGTACTGATCGAGCGGCGGAAGGGTAACTCTCCAGATTTACCGAGGCGGGTAACTGAGCTGCACGAGCTGTACCACGGCCACGCCCGCCGCTTTGAGCTGGCGGTGATACCCGGCCTGCGGAATCGTGTCGGACCCGATGAGCTCGACGACCTCAAGCAGAAGATAGAGGCGGCAGAGTCGACCATCGTGTCGCATCCGCATCCGCACATGCTCTCGCTTGGTCCGTTCTCGCGTCTGACCACCAGGCTGGCCGCATTGGTCGACCGGGCGCGGGACAAGACGCCGCCGTCGACGGGACTCCGCCAGCAGCAGGGCTGAACGGGCGGAGTCCGTCGCCGGACGGATGCCCAACCTTGTGCCTGATCCCGCGTGGCGTCCGACAAGGGGCCCGGCCAAGCAAGCCTTCTGACGCGATCGATGCCCAAACAAGCGAACGCGAGCTGGACCGGTCGTTAATCACCTCACTCGGGCGGGTAGGAACGGTCGTACTCGAGCCCTTTGGAGGAACAGTGGCGACTTCGGACCTTAATCCCCGCTTTTCCCATAACGAGGGGTCACCGGCGGCCCAGAAGCCATTAGCCGAGCTAGGAAGTGATCTCTCTCGCCAGATGACCGATCTGGTGCATCATGAGATCGAGCTGGCCAAGGCGGAAATGACCGAAAAGGGCAAGCGGGCCGGGGTGGGGGCCGGGATGTTCGGAGGCGCGGGCGTCCTGGCCGTTTTTGGGTTCGGCTGCATTACGGCCTGTTTTGTGGCCGCCTTGCAGCTCGCCATGGATGTGTGGTTAGCGGCGCTGATCGTCGCGGTGGTGTACCTGGTCATTGCCGGGGTGTTGGCATTGATGGGCCGTGGTCAGATCCAGCGAGCAACCCCACCGCTGCCGGCGGAGGCGGTCGAAAGCACCAAGGAGGACGTCGAGTGGCTAAAGGCCCAGGCGAAGTCCGCCAGGCCATAGAAGATGAGTCTGACAGAGTTGAAGAGGTCCAACAGCAGAGCCTGGAGGCCGCGCCCTATTTCGTGGGCCGCCTGGGAACATGGGGGATGGGCGTCGGGCTTGCCGAAGACACAGCCTCGTCGTGCGGTCAAGAAGGGTGTTTGGTGAAGTCGGGCCACGAGCACGAACGGAGCGTCGACGAGCGATTACGACAGCTCAGAAGGATCAATGCGGATTTTGAGCGCCGTCACCCGTCGCTAAAGGAGGCGTGACCGAAGGGGAAATCGCCGGCCCGCCCAGCCTCCGGGCCGGACCCTCACCACGACCGACAACCCGGGCGCGGCACGCAGCACTCGGCTGGATAGTCGCGGCATACGCGACGTATCCAGCCGAATGGCTCGGGGCGGCCGCGGGCGTCGTCGGCTATCTCCTCAGCTGTGCCGGCATGGTCTGGGCCGCCCCCGGGAACGGAGGCAGGGGCAGCATGGCCGATGCCTGCTGGGCCGCCAGTTCGGTAGCCCGGGTGGTTGGATCGAACTGCGGGCTCGACGGGGCGGGAACGGGGGCCCCGGGCACCAAGGCCCCGGTCAGATCGCCGAAAGTCTGCCGCCGCCACCGGCTGATGTTGGGGAAACGGACCGGACCGTGGCCCGACAGGCCCCCGGCCGCACTTACCGCCTCGATGAGGCGCAGGCAGGACGTGTGGTCCGAGACCTGAGAGAAGATTCTGCCCCCGGTCGACCAGGGCGAAATCATAAAGCACGGAACCCGGAACCCGGCGCCGACGGGCCGATCGCCGCCCGGGGTGCCGGCCGCCGAGGCCATGGTGACGAACTCCTCGGGGAACTCGGCCTTGTCCGGGGTGGGCGGAGGTACGTGGTCGAAGAACCCGTCGTTCTCGTCGTAGTCCAGCACGAACAGCGTCGTGTTCCACAGATCCTCATTGGCGGCCAGGGCATCGAGTATCTGGGCGAGGAAATTGGCACCGGCGGCGGGAATGGCCGGCGGGTGCTCCGAGGCCAGGGTGCCGAGCCATGACACGTCGGGCAGTACGCCGTTGGCGCAGTCCTCCTCAAAGGCCATGTTTTTGACCGACTCCGGAACCGGGTTGGCCGGGTTGCCGATCCCGCCTGGGGTGCCGTCGCCAAACAGGGTGCCATTGCGGAGAATCGGATTGAGCAGTTCGGGTGGCAAGATCGACGTGCTCTTGAAGTTGGCAAACCACGGATAGGTGTTCGGGGCGCCCCCGTTCAAGTAGCACTTCACGGTGTATCCGGCCTTGAACAGCGTCTCGGCTCCGCTCTCGAAGGTCAGCGACGGAGGAGTAACCGTCTCGAGGATGGGCCCGCCGCCCAGGCCCTGGGGATCATTGGTGCCGTTCTGCCAGAAGGCCCGGTTGGGGTCAGTGGGGCCGAGGACCGAGCAGTGGTAGTTATCGCACAGGGTGAAGGCCTGGGCCAGTGCCCAGTGGAAGGGAATGTCTTCCTGGGTGTAGTAGCCCATGGTGTAGGGCCCGTGGTTGGGACCGTCCGAGGCGATGTGGGCCCGCAACCAGCCATCCATGGCCCCGTTGTCCCACGAGTCGTGCTGCGGGGACCAGTTGTGGCTGAGCGACGGCACCGCGGCCGCTCCGGTGCTAACGGTGCTCATGTGCCATGGTTCGAGGTAGCCGTCGGGGTTGGACGGGTCGGGCTGCTGGAACACCGACAGCCCGTTGGGCAGCCGGACGGCGCGAGGGTCCGAGAACCCCGCCACCTTCGGGAACGTCCCGAAATAGTGGTCGAAGCTGCGGTTCTCCTGCATCAAGAAGACCAGGTGTTTGATCTGGCTCAGGTCGAAGCTGTGGCGGGCAGGGGCGGCCGACGCCGACGCGGCCCGCAGGACGCTTTCGGGCAGGACGCCGGCCAGGGCCGCCGCCCCGGCCAGGGCGGCACCGGTGCCGAGGAACCGGCGGCGCGAGATCTTCGCCTGCCAGGGCTTGGCGGCAAACGAGTCGTTACGTTCGTCAGTCACGAAAAATCCTCTTCCTTGTCGTAGTCGTGGTCAGCGAGGCGGGCGGGCGGGCGGAGGGGTGCGATCAGGAGGCGGTCGGGCCGGGCGCGTCGCCCGACTGGGCGAGCCCGGTCACGGCCGCCGCCTTGTTGTTGGAGGTGTCGGCGATGTACACGGTGGAGGTGGAGTTGTCCACGGCCACCGCGGTCGGCCCGGCCAGGTCGGAGGCGTTGGCCGGCCCAGGGGTCTCGCCGCCACGCGCCGGAGCGGCACCATTGGTGCCCGCCTTGTTGACCACGGTGAAGATGGTCCCGTCCGGGGTGACCTCCCGGATGGCGTTGTTGAACGTGTCGGCGATGAACAGATCACCGGCCGAGTCCAACGCCACCCCTTCGGGGTCGTTCAACTGCGCCAGGGTGGCTCGACCGCCGTCTCCGCTGAAGCCACCCAGGCCGCCATTGGCCTGGTCGGCGGCAACATTCCCGGCGACGGTGGTGATGATCCCGGTGCTGGCGTCGACCCGCCGGACCACGTTGTTGCCGGCGTCGGCGATGTAGACGTTGCCGGCACTATCGACCGCGACCCCGGTCGGCTCCGTCAGCTGGGCGTGATCGGCTCGCCCTCCATCGCCTCTGTACCCGGCCTTGCCGGTGCCCGCCAACACCTCGAAATGACCGTTGGGCAGGACCTCGACCACCTGATTGTTGACCGTGTCGGCGATGAACACATCACCTGCGGCGTCGACGGCCACCCCCTGGGGGGCGTCCAGTTCGGACCGGAGCGCCGCACGGCCGTGGCTGTGGTTACCGGCCATGCCGGTGCCGGCGATGCGCCTGATGATCCCGGTGGTCACGTCGATCTTCCGGATCACGTTGTCCTCGGTGTCGGCGATGTAAACATTCCCGGCCGCGTCTTCTGTGGTGCCCGCCGGCTCGGTCAGGGTGGCAGCGGTCGCCGGTCCCCCGTCACCACTCTCTCCGATTCCTTCCAGGCTCCCCGCCACGGTTGTGGTGGTGCCTCCGACGAGCAAGGACAGCACATTGTCGGCACTGTTCGACACGTACACGTTGCCATTGAAGGCGGAGATTCCGAGCGGGTTGACCAGGCTGCCGCCACTCCCGGCCGGGAATGTGTACGGCAGGGTGCTCAAGGTCCCCACCGGCGGCGGCGTCGCGGGCGCGGCGGGCGTCGCAGTTTGGGCTGCCGGGTTGGGCGGCGTGGCTGAGACATCGCTGGCGGCGAGGATCGCGGCACCGGCAAGGCCTCCGGCGATCGTCGTCGCCGCGATGCTGGTCCGGATAATGCGGTAGGTCATGGGAGGATTATTGACGCCAGATTTCCGAAACCGGATGAAGGACAAATGAACTCAAAGCGAAGACCTGTCGTCCTCATAGCCCTTTGCCCTAAACGCCACCATTAGTCCCGAAAAGCCGGACTTCGTGCCGCTACACACCATTCGCAGGCAGGGTCTCGCAAACGTTTACCTTCGATCCACCTACTGTTGCAATGCTGTTCACCGGCGTCGGGTAGCCTGGGTAAACGCCCGTTGGGGTATCCGGCGTCGAGGCGAGACGGACGCCCAGTTTTCCGGTGGGTGGCTAGCGGTGATATCTCTCAGAGATCTTCACCGGCTAACGCCGGTAACCTCTCACTGATCAGGCAAGGAGTAGCTTGAAATCGTGACCGCAAATATCTTTGGGCCCGATCTCGGAATCGTATTGGTGATCATCCTTCTCGTCGTTGTTTTCGGCAGTCAGCTACCGAAGCTGGCCCGCAACGCCGGGATGGCCGGGAAAGAATTCCGGAAGGCTCAGCAAGAGGCTGAGGAGGATGCCGAGCGCGACCGGGCCAGCCAGGCTGCGACTGCTGCGACGCCTGCGGCCGGGAATCCCTCGGTGCCGGCAGGCGGGGTGGCCGGCCCGCCGCCTTCTCCTGCACTGGCGGCCCCCGCCCAGGAGGGCTCAATCCGGCTGACCAATGCGGAGCTCGAGGCCCTGCTACAGGACCGTGAAGCGCAGGTCAAGCGGGAGTGGGCCAGCCCGGGAAGCTGACCCCTGACCCGCCTGCCCTCGGCGGCCCAGCACCGTTTGGGCCGGCCCGTCGCCCGGCCGGCCCGACTCTGGTGATGGTCCAGACCGGTAAGCCGTAGGCGGGCGGGTGGGAAACCGCCGCCGTCTCGGCCGAGGTCCCACCGGTGACCCGGGCCCGCAGGACGAGTAGCCGTTGGAGTTACTGCTCGTCTGCCACCTCGATTCGCAACGAGCCGAAGAGGGCCATGGCTACGGGGATCACCTGGTCACTGGTGATGGTGATCCTACGGAGACTGCCGGCGCCCCGGATGCCGTCAAGTTTGCATCCCGTCAGTCGACCTCCCGCCAGGTCTGCTTTCGAGAGCTCGACCTGGGCCAGGTCGCTGTTCTCGATGCGACTTCCCGGCAGCCGGGCCTCATAGAGATCGGCTTCGCGAAGATCGCAACCGGAAAGCTCGGCTCTTTCCCAGCCGCGTCATCCGGAGGTTCGCGCCTTCGAGCTTGCAGTCCAGGAAGGCGACGTCGATAAGGCGAGCACGCGTGGCGCTTGCAGGCCGGAGGCGCGGCACCTCCGGAACTCAACCCGGGTAAAGGCACCCTCCTGAAAGGTGGTCCCCGACAGGTCACAGTCGCTGAAGACACAATCAACCAGTCGGGCGTACCGCAAGGCGCCGCCCGTAAACGTCGCCTGCTCAAACCGGCACTCGCTGAAGACGGGCTCGAGGAGATCGCAGCCCGAGAAGTCCCCGGACAAGACGGCATCGGCGACATCGACATCATCGTCGAGCTCTGTGACTTTGGTGGATTGCTCGTCGGCGAGGTTGGGTGACACTCGATTTGGGCTGGTGGTCGCCACGGCCCCGAACCCTAACCGGGCCGGTGCCCGCCCCGGCGGAGGGAGCGAGCCGGCCTCATCATCGGTGGCGACGGCCCGACCCGGCCGCCGGCCATGAAGACGATGAGCCAGCCGGCCATCGACGAGCCCGGGAAATTACGCTCCTAGGATCCATCCATCCCAAGGAGGCACCAAGTGAGCGACTACGACGTACGCATGGTCGTACTGTCAACTGACAACCTGGATGAATCGATCAAGTTCTACACCGAGACGCTGGGGATGTCCCTGAAGTTCCGCGACGGCGCCCACTACGCGGCCCTCGACGGCGGATCGATCACCCTGGCGCTGGCGACCCCGGTCGACCACCCCATGCCCGGCCAGGTGGTGGTCGGCATCAAGACCGCAGACGTTGACGGCGCGGCCGAGGCGATCGAGGCCAACGGTGGTGGGATTGTCAAACACCCCTACAACGACGCCCACGAACGTCGCGCCGTGGTCTACGACCACAAGGGTAACGGGCTGGTCTTTTATAGCCCGCTCGGCCGGTAACCGCGGCGGCGTCTCGCTGTGCGTGGGAGTACATCACCTATGATGTAGTTTTGCCCACCACCGGTGGAGTCGGGGCCGGCAACAGACCGACCGTCGGCCCCCTCGTCGGCCGGCCCCCTGAGGCGAGCCCAACTCCAGTCGATCACCGGCTCGAGCTAACGAAACGCGCCCACGATGCCCGATCGTTTGGGCGCGTTTTGTGCTTTGGGCGCGTTTGTGGCGATTATTCGACTCCAAACGCGCCCAGAGTTGCCGAACGCGCCCAGATGGCAGGGCCGCTGGGCGCACATCGTGCCTCGGGCGCGGGTTTTAGGCCCAGGGCCGGCCCTGATGGGAGGGTGCGATGCGTCTCGAAGGTCGTGGCGAGCCCCCGCACCACTGCTCCCTGTTACCGATTGTAACCGGTGGAGGGGGTCTTGCCGCAAGCCGGAGGTGGGGCGCATACTCCCTGCGTCGCGCCGCCGAGGTGGGAGGTCAGATGGGGGTTGTGGAGGAGCTGCGCGCCGAGCAGGAGCACATGGACGGGGCCTACGCCCGCCTGGATGAACTGCGTTCGGGCGCCTCGGCGCTGGCCGAGGAGGTGATCGGACTGGGGCGGGGGGGCTCGGTGGCGGACCGGGTGGATAGAGATGCCCGGGTGCAACTCTCCCTGGCCCGGCGCGCCGCGCTTTCCGTAGGTGAACGGCCCCTGTGTTTTGGGCGGCTCGACACCGAAGACGGGGATCGGCTCCACATCGGCCGACTCGGTGTTTCCGACCAGGCGGGGGAGCCGTTGATGGTCGACTGGCGGGCGCCGGTGGCCGAGGCCTTCTATCGGGCCACCAGCGCCGACCGGCGAGGGGTGGTGCGACGCCGGCACATTCGTATGAAGGGCCGGCAGGTGGTCGGGGTTGACGATGAGCTTCTCACCCGGAACGGAAAGGCGGCGGGCAGCGGCTTGGTCGGCGAGGCCGCCCTGCTCAGCAGCCTGGCCGAGGCCCGCACCGGTCGCATGGGCGACATCGTCGCCACGATTCAGAGCGAGCAGGACGCGGCCATTCGGGCGCCCATGCGAGGCGTGCTGGTGGTGCAGGGCGGGCCCGGCACCGGCAAGACCGCGGTGGCGCTCCATCGGGCGGCCTACTTGCTGTACGCCCACCAGTTTCCCCTGGCCAGCCAGGGAGTACTGGTGGTTGGGCCGAATCCGGTGTTCTGCCGGTACGTCGGCGACGTGTTGCCCGGGCTGGGCGAGACGGGCGTGCGCCTGTCCACGCCGGCCGACCTGGTGTCCAATCCAGCCGAAGCGGTGCTGGTGTTCGACCCCCCGGAGGTGGCCGCGGCCAAGGCCGATCCGGGCATGGCGGACCGCCTGCTGCAAGTGGTCCGGTCTCATCAACGACCCCTCGACGAGGTGGCCCACGTCGGCTATGCCATTCATCGGTTGGCGCTCACGCCGGGCGACAGCGCCCGCCTGGTGGCCTCCGCCGGCGCCGAACCGACCTACCGGGCCGGTCGGGCCAAGCTCGAAGGCCTGGTGCTCGCGTACCTGTGGCGCCGCGTCCAGGAGGCTGACCGCCGCGCCGCCCGGACGGGCCTGGCCCGCCCGACCCTCGAGCGGAAGCAGGTGATCGATCGGCTGAGGCGCTCGGACGACGTGCGAGCCATGGTGGACCGGCTCTGGCCCGAGTTGACTCCCGAGGCCGTCGTGCAAGCGGCCCTGGGCGCCGCCGGCATCGAACCCTCCTCGGGCTGGAGCGAACACGACCTCGCTCTGCTGGACGAAGCCGCAGCTCTCATCGGTCCGCCCGTTGTCCGACGTCCCCGGCGGCGACGGACCGCCCCGCGCCGCGACGAGGCCCTGGACCGCACGCTGTCGTCGGTGGGCCTCCTTCCGGAATGCCCCGCGTGCGGGTCCGAGTTGTCCCTCTCGGGCCGCCGCTGGGAGTGCGAACACCCCGCTTGCCGGAAGACCTGGCGGACCGAGCAGGTCATGTCACCTGAGGCCTTCCAGCAGGTGCAGGAGATCATGGGGCGGGTCTCCGACACCCATTACGAAACCGACACGGCCCAGCCCCCCATCGAGACCTTCGGCCACGTCATCGTCGACGAAGCCCAGGACCTGACGCCGATGCAATGGCGCATGCTCGCCCGTCGTTGCCCCACTGGATCGATGACCCTGGTCGGCGACCTCGGCCAGGCCAAGAACTCCTGGTCGGCCCGCAGCTGGGACACGGTCTGCGCCCAGGCCGCTCCTCACGTACCCCACCAGGTCTTCGAGCTCACGATCAACTACCGGACTCCCGAGGAGGTGATGCGCCTGGCGGCGTCGGTGCTGGCCGAGGTGGCGCCCGAACTGCGGCCGCCGGCAGCGGTGCGGACCTCTGGCGAGAATCCCGTCGTGACGGTCACGTCGGCGGACCGGCTGGCGGCTTCGGCCCGTCAGGCCGCCCAGTATGAGGCGACGCTGGTGGCTCCCGGGAGGGTGGCGGTCATCCACCCGCCGGGCGAACTGGCTGCCGTCGACGCTGACGTCCTCGACCGGGCCGTGGCCGAACTCGACGTCGAGCGGGTGAAAGGGCTCGAGTTTGACAGCGTGGTGGTGGTGGAACCGGCGGCTCACTCGGCCGGACAGTTGTATGTGGCCCTTACCCGCACGACCCGCCGCCTCGTTCTCGTCCACTCGCGACGCCTGCCGGCGGCCATCGCCGATGCGGGCTGAGGGCCGGGCGCGGGCCGGAGCGGCAAATCGCCCCTATTTCATATGAGCGGGGCGAGGGTCGAAAAAATCTCACCGGTCCGGTCGAGGCCCATCATGTGTCCCTGGCCGGGCTCCTCGTGGAGAACCGCGCCCGGGATGGCCGCGCTCATATTACGGGCGTGGGCCACGGGCACATTGCGGTCGGCGTCGCCCTGCCAGAAGTAAACAGGAACAGCGATGTCGGCCAACCGGAACCCCCAGTCCCGGGCGAAGAGCTGGAAATCCTGGGCGGCTGCCTTTCCGCTGGTCGCCGAGGCGTGGCGGGCGTCGCGGATGAACATCCGGCGCACCTCCGGGCGATTGATGATGGCGGCGTCCGCTTCCGGGAGCTGATTGGCCATCATCCGCAACGCCTGTTCAGGCCAACGCCGCTGCACCCTGGTCATGACACCGAAGACGACCTCCAGCGGCTTGGTGGCACGACGTCCCACCCTGGTGATGAAGACATTCGTGGGCATCATGCCTTCCTCGGTCCCGGCGTCGGCCAGCGGGCCGACGCCGCTCAACACCCCGGCCACGGCGACGCGGTCGGGCATCACGGCGGCACAGACCAGCGAATGGGGTCCGCCGCCCGAAATGCCGACGACTCCGAAACGGTCAAGGCCCAAATGATCGGCCAGCTGGCCGACGTCGTCGGGCCAGCCGACCAACGTGCGGCCCACCTGGTAGGTGCTATGCCCGTACCCGGGGCGGTCGACCGAGATCAGCCGGACTCCCGCCGTTCGCACGGGCTCCTCGTCGACGATCAGCTGGAAGCGGCTACCGGGCGTTCCGTGGAAGCCGATCATCGGCTTGCCTGCCGGGTCGCCAAACTCCACCCAGGCCAACTCTCGCCCGTCTGAGAGCTCCATGACCCTGGTGTCCGGCACGGAGTCGAAGCTAGCGCCGGTCGATGGGTTCCCGGGCATCGCAGTCAACGGCCGGCGTCCGATCGGGTGGGTTGAAGGTACCGGGTGGGGTCGGCCTCGAAGGCTTCGGCGCACCCGGTGGCGCAAAAGAAGTAGTTACGGCCGTCATGGCTGCGGATGGCGGCGGCGGTAGCGGGGTCGACGGACATGCCGCAGACGGGGTCGGTGGCCATGGTGCTTTCCTCCTCGACGCGGGACGGTTGAGGCCGGCGTCGCTCGTAACGGGTGGGATTTCGGCGAAAAAGGTGGGCGCATCGGTCAGAGCAAAACCGCACGGTCCGCCCGTGATGGCGGGTAGAGGCCGGGGCGTCGCTCCTGCGGACTTGCATACCGCAAACCGGGTCAATGGCGTAGCCGGTTCCGCCCCCGAGACGGTCCCGGTTGCGGTACAGCCAGTACAGGTACGCGAACACGAGGAGGAAGACGACGTTGAGGACGGTGGTGTAGTTCCAGTGGAAGGTGGTGGCGACGATCTGGGTGGAGCGGCGGGGGGGAGGATTCCGACTGCAGCGAAGATGCCCTCGACGGCCAGCCCGGCGGCGGCCATCACGGCCCAGAAGATGGCGACCAGCCGGAGGGTGAGAGATCCGCCGTAGTAGCGGCGATAGATGAGGACCAGAGGGGCGGCCAGGAGGTCGGCGAAGATAAAGCTGATGACCCCCCCGAAGCTGATCCCACCCTTCCACAAGGCGGCCGCCATGGGGACGTTGCCGATGGAACAGACAAAGCTCAAGAAGGCGATGACCGGGCCGACGACGGCATTCTCGAGGGAGGTCCAGATGCCGTGCCCGGGCACGAACATGGCGTTCCACACCCTGGCGGGGACCAGCACGGCCAGGAACCCGGCGACCAGGTAGCCGATCACCAGTTCTTTTCGCAGCATGGTGAGGTCGGCCATGGTGTAGGTCGCGGAGTCCGACCAGGCGGCCCGGGAGGTCAGCTTCTGTCGCCACGGCTGACGCTCGAGCCGGTGTCGGCGTTCCTCGCTGACGACATGGTCGTGCTCGGATGACCCCGCGGCCTGGGTGACCCGCCGTCGGGCCGCCGCGATCAGTCCTCGCCGCAAGAGGAGCCCGCCCAGCGCCACCAGCAGGATAATCATGATCGGCCCGCCTACGAACTCGGCCGCAGTGAACTGCCAGCCCAGCAGGACGGCCAGCACGATCCCCATTTCGATCACCAGGTTGGTGGAGGCGAACATGAACACCATGGCCGTCAGGAAATCGGCTCCTTTCTGGAACAGTGATTTCGCCATGGCCGACGCCGCGTAGGAGCACGACGAGGACGCCATCCCCAGACCGCTGGCCCGGACGACCGCGGCCGGCCGGTGATCACCGAGCCGGCGCTGCAGTTGCTCAGGGGATACGAAGGCCTGTACTGCCCCCGAGACTCCGAAGCCCAGGACCAGGGGCCACAGGGTCGCCCAGAACATGAAGAATGCCTCTCGCAGCGACCGGGCCAAATCTTCCAACAGGCCGCCCGTGGTGGCGGCCAGCACCGGATCAACCACGGCCGCCGCCCGCTTCGGGAGGGCCGCCGTCGCTGGTCAAGCGCGGACCAGTCGCTCGATGGCTCGGCGGGCTTCGAGCACCTTGGCGTCGGCCTCCGGGCCGCCCCGGGCGACCGCCTCCCGCACGCAATGGCCCAGGTGGTCGCCCAGTAGCTCCAAAGCCACGGACTCCAACGCCCGGGTGGCTGCTGATATCTGGGTCAGCACGTCGATGCAGTAGGTGTCGCTCTCGACCATCCGCTGCAGGCCTCGGACCTGGCCCTCGATGCGGCGCAGCCGGCGCAGCACCGCCTCCTTGTCCTCGCTGTAGCCCGGCATGGCTTCTCCCTTGTGGCTGTTCGCTCACGGATAGCCTATACCGGCATAGGGTATAGCGTCCGTTTGGGCCGGACCTATGAGCCCAAAGAGCTGTCGGGGTCGGCCTCGACCTCCTCGTAACGCGACACTCGCCGCTCCAGGAGAAGGGGGATGATCGTCTCCTGGATGAAGAGGCGAAAATGCGGACTGGCGCGATGAACCTCGAAGGCCGCCTCATCGACGTACTGCTCATACAGCAGGAACCGGTCGGCATCCTCGGCTGATCGGTAGGCGACGAACTGCACACAACCAGGTTCGGCCCGGGTGCTGGCAACGTGCTTGGCCAGCACGCCGGCAATCCGGTCCCCTTCTCCTGGCTGGGCGTGGTACTGGGCAACGGCCGTAATCATTTGGCGTGTGTAGCGCGTGGCCCCGCCCGGCGCCACCCCCGGGCGTCACCCCCCGGTCGTCCAGACAAAGCCGTCGGGGTCGGTGAAGGGCCCAGCGTTGCTGGCGATCACGATCCGGTGGGACCCGGATCCCTCCTGGGGCACGCCGGCGTCCTTGGCCAGGGCCCGGCGCCCATGGCTGAAGTTAGCTTCTTCTCTAGGGGCGTTGCGATGACTTTGGCGTACACCCACCGTCCAAAGGACGGGAAGGTACCCCGAACAGTCAGGAGGACTCGATGGCTGCGAGCAGCACCAGAGCGAACAAGATCGCCACAGTGATCATCCCCGTAGCCGATCAGGACGGCGCGGTGGACTTCTATGTCAACAAGCTCGGCTTCGAGAAGCGAGTAGACGTCCCCTTCGGCAATGGCGACCGCTGGATCGAGGTTGGCCTTGGTAGCGAGGCGACCACGATTGCCCTGGGACCGCCACCGCCCGGAGGTTCAACCGGGCGGCGCGAAACCGGCATCAGCCTGCAGACCGACGACATCGACGGCTATCACGCCCAGCTCCGGCAGGCGGGCGTCGACGTCGACGCCGACGTGATCCGGATGGGCGACCCGGTGCCGCCCATGTTCTGGCTGCGCGATCCCGAGGGCAACACCCTCCTCGTCGTGCAGTAACCGACTGTTAGAAGGGCGAAGGGGGCGTCTCGCCGCGCGCCAGAGCCACCCGGCGCTCAGCTGCGGCCACCAGGTCCTGGGGGTGAGTGGTCACGACGAAGCGGTTCTCCCGGATCGCGGCCACGACCGCATCGGCTGCCTGCTCTGGGGCGATCCCGCCACCGGTCGTCCCCTCGACGAGGATCTGGCGGACCTGCTGGGTGACGGGGTCCGACGGGATCTCGGGGGGCCGCCCGAGCCGCTCGGGCCAGTTGCGCTCGCTCGACATGATCGCCGTGTTGAGCATCCCCGGGCACAGCACCGACACCCCGACACCGGCGCCAGAGGCGTCGAGCTCGGTCCGCAGCGAATCGCTGATGGCGAGCACGGCGTGCTTCGAGGCGCAGTACGGTCCCATCGTCGGCACGGCTGCCCACCCGGCCAGCGACGCCGTGTTGACCACATGGCCGGTGCCCTGGGCGATGAGAGCCGGCACGAAGGACCGGATCCCGTGGACGACGCCGAGGACGTTGGTGTCGAACACCCAGCGCCACTCCTCGACGGATGTCTCCCACGACCGCCCGAAGCGCCCGGCCACGCCGGCGTTGTTACAGACGACGTGGTAGGCGCCAAACCGCTCCTGGACCCGAGCGGCCAGATCGTCGACGGACTTGGGGTCGGTCACATCGGTAACCACATCCAGTACCTCGCCGGCGGAAGAAAGGGCGGACGCGGTGGCGGCGAGGGCCCCGGCCTCGACGTCGGCGATAGCCACGGCCATCCCCTCAGCCAGGAAGCGTTCGGCCAAGGCTCGCCCGATCCCGCTGGCCCCTCCGGTCACAACTGCGACCCGACCCTCCAAGGCATCCATCCTGCACCTCCACCTCTCCGACTTCCTCACCGAACCCTTCCGGGCGGAAGCCGAGCCTAACGGTCGGGCCCGTCGGGCGCCCAGGAGGCGGACCGATCTGCCCCAGTTTGCGGGCTGCCATCATCCGGTGGTTACTCAAAACAGGGGGTCATGCGGGGGCCGTATATAACCGAATCGCGACGCGGTAGGGACCTGGATGACGGCCAATATGGGTCCCGGCCTTGCGGGCAATCGGTGCGGCTCAAGCGCACCTCCCGGGGATGGGTCACCAGGACCGGGACGCGGCGGCGGCAGGCGAACCGGCCTCCGGCGAACCGGCACCCCGCACGGGCAGCCCCGGCCGCCGTCGGGGTCGGCACCGCTCCGGACACAGGCTCCCGACGAGCCAGGGGCGGCCCCTGGAGACCCCGGCCGCTGATCCCTACCAGCCGCCTTCGAGCGTGGTCCCACGGTCCGACCCCAGGTTGACGTGCATCCGATGCACTGATATAGTGCGTGCCGCTAAAAGTTCTGGGGTTACGCGTCTGGCAATTGAACGACACCGGTGCAACTGGAGCAAAATACGACGGTTCTGTCGATGGTGGCGTCCAGTAGATCCCGCTCGCGAGCTTGAGGCTAGCGTGGATAACTTCTATTTCAACCAGAGGAGCTTCGGGAGGCAATGCTCACCGCAGAGGATTATCGTCAATCAATTCGGGACGGGCGAGCGTCGTACCTTGAGGGCAAACTCATTGTCGACCCGGTCACGCACCCGCTCCTGCGGATCTCGGTTGACTGGGTAGCCAGCACCTACGAGCGGACCCACTCGGCCGGGCCCGAGGCCCGGAACCCCATCTTCGATCAGGCGGCGAGCGCGGCCGAGCTCGAAGAGCAAATGAACTTCCTCATCGAGTCGGACGTGACCGCGGCCAGTACGGCCGGCTGCATGGCGCTGATCAACGTGGCGCCGCGCCTGGCCGAGGCCAAGCCGGAATACCGCGACCGCCTCGAGGCCTTTCTCAAGCGGTGTCGGCAGGATGACCTGCGGACGGCCGCGGCCGTCCAGGACGGCGGTGAGCTGCGGGTGGTACGCCGCCTGCCCGACGGTGTCGTCCTCCAGGGAGCGAAGCAGCACGTTCTGGGAGCGGCGGTGGTGCACGAACTTTGCGTCGTACCATCGGGCCGTATTGCTGCGGACGAGGCCGATCGGGCCATCGCCTGTGCGGTGCCCGTCGACAGCCCGGGCCTGAAGATCATCAGCATCACCACGGCGCCGCGGGCCGAGGATCCGCGACACTTCCCGATCAGCAGCGAGAAGAGCATTCCCGACTGCACGGTGCTGTTCGACGACGTGTTCGTGCCGTGGGATCGCGTGTTCCTCGATGGCGAGGTCGAGTACTCGGCGGCGCTGGCGGAGACCATGGGGACCTGGGAGCGGGCTCGCGCCGCCGCCAACCTGGCGGACGAGGCCGAGCTCATCTACGGCCTCGCTCAGACCATTGTCGAGATGAACGGGGTGCCGACGGCCACCCACATCATGGAGAAGTTGAGTCACATGGCGGTGTGGGCCTCCATGTGCCGGGCCGGATGGACGGCCGCGCTGGCCCATGCCACGAGGACCGATACCGGGATGGTGGTTCCCGCCGACAACCATGTCTACGCCACCATGGCGTACGGCCGGAGTCTCTTCAATACGATGGTGGGCTACCTGCACGACATGTCGGGTGCGCTCTTGTTGACCGTCCCGACGGTGGCTGACTATGCCAACCCCGAAACCCACATGTATATGGAGAAGTACCTGCGCACCATGGACGGTGTGACCGGAGAGGACCGGATGAAGATTTTCCACGTCATCCGTGATCTCACGGCCGATCATTATGGCGGCTGGGCCAAGGTCACCAACCAGATGGTCGGCGGGGGCCTCTACGCACAACGCATGGCGACGCTGCGGACGTTTCCGTCCGAGGCGGCCAAGGGGCGAGCGCGTCGGATGGCGAAAATCTCGGAGCAGTGAGCGTAACCGCCTCGTGTTTGGACTCGATAATGCAACCGCCGAAGACCGGTAGGAAGGTGGCAGTTAAATGATGATGACGGGTGAGCAATACAAAGAGTCGCTCAAGGACGGACGTGCGACCTACCTCGATGGTAAGCGCGTCACCGATCCGGCCGATGAGCCAAGGCTGCAGGTCTCTGTCGACACCGCAGCAGGGGTATATGACAGCTTCTATTCGGAGGACCCGGGGGCGTCCAACCCGATCTACATCATGCCGAAGTCGATCGAGGAGTTCAACGAGCGACGGAAGCTGCTGGCCCAGGGCAAAGGGGATATGACGCTGGGGACGACCGGCGTGATCTTGCTGGCCATCGCGACTGCGGCACCGGACCTGGCCAAGCTCAACCCGGGCTACCGGGAGTGCATCTACGAGTACATCGACTATGTGCGCCGCAACGACCTGCGCTGCGCGGAGAGCATCACGGACGCCAAGGGCCACCGCAAGCTGCGCCCCAACAAGCAGTCAGACCCGGACTTCTATGTGCACGTCGTCGACCGGACCTCCGACGGGGTCTACATCAACGGCTGCAAGATGCACATCAGTGGCGCGTCAATCGGCCACGAGCAGGTGGTGCTGCCGACCAAGGCCATGCGGCCGGGCGAAGAGGAGTACGCCATCGCCTGTGCCGTCCCCGTCAACGCGCCGGGCGTCAAGGTCATCGACACCACCTACGCGCCTTACGGCGATCAGGATCTTCGGAACTTCCCGGTCAGCGGGAGGCGGAGCGCTCCCGAAGGGTTCGTCATTTTTGACAACGTGTTTGTGCCCAAGGAGCGGATCTTCCTCGACGGCGAAGTGCAGCAGGCTGCCGTTTTGGCTCACTCCCTCGGCCTCTGGGAGCGAGCCGCGGGCGTCGCCGAGGGCGGCGCCGGCCTCGAACGCGATGTCGGCATGGCGGCCCTGTTGGCCGAGGCCAACGGCATCGAGAACGAGCCCCACATCAGGGACAGTCTGGCGACCCTGGTCATCCACTCCACCATGTGCAAGGCCGCTGGTGAAGCCGCCATGGCCAATGGTCAGCAAAACGAGGACGGCATCGTTTCCCCCTCGCAGCTGTACATCAGCGCCCTGAAGTATTACAAAAACGAGTTTCACGCCCAGTTGCTCGACATCCTGCACGACATCGCCGGGACGCTGACGGTGACGGCCCCTACGTTCGCCGACTTCGAGAACCCCGACCTGCACGATGGCCTTCAGACCATGCTGGCGACGCCGACCCTGAGCGCTGAGCAGCGGCTCCGGCTGTTCCATTACCTCCGCGACACCACCGCAGATGCGTACGGCGGATGGTCCTACGCCACCGGCCAGCTCGCCGGCGGCGGACAGTATGCCCAACGGCTGGTCACCATGCGCCACTTCGACATGAACCACGCCAAAAACCTGGCCCGGCGCGTTCTGGAGCCCGGCCACGATGAGGAGGCCCAGGGCGCGGTCGCGCCGGTATAGCGATCAATCACCACGGCGCCGTCTAACCTCGGGGCGGCCTGACGCCGGCCAGTCGGTCGGCCGCCTCGAGAAACGGTCTGGCCTCCAGTTCGTGGCCGTGGCGGAGAAGGAAAAGCCCGGACGACAGCCTCTCGATGAACGCCCACTGCCAGATTGGTTCGGGCTGGACGTGGGTCAGGGCGGCGACGTGACGACAGCGCTCAAGAGCTATTCGGGGGGCGTCGCCGCCCAGGAGCTCCTCGTTACAGTCGCGTAGCACGACGCCCAGGTCGTGAGCGGGTTCCGACACCAGTCCTTCGGGATCGATCAAGCGGAACCCGGCCGGGCGGCCGGCCGCCGTGGGCCACTCGAGGACGTTGTGGGAGTGGGCATCGCCGTGAACCAGGACGGCCCGTTCCGGGTCAAGCTTGCGCATCCGCTCGTGGGCGAAGAAGACGGCCCGCTCCACGGCCGCTTCGGAGCAGGGCCGCCCGGAATCCTCCCAGGTGGCGGCGATGAAGTCGGCCAGCCAGGCCGCCTTGGCCGCGCCGGAGGGGAGGGAGGCGTCGGTTAGCCGTCGCCAACCTCGAGTCACCGTGAGAGCAATCGCGGTCAGTTGGTCCGTGATCGACCAGCCCAGACTTGCGAGCGGGCGGCCGAGCCGCTCGAGCAGCAGGCTGCGGCGCCGCTGGTCGTGACGTATCAGCGAAACGTACGGGTCACCGTTGGCGTGCCCAAGGGCCTCGACCTCTTGTTCGAAAGGAGGGAAGCCCGCGATTCCTTCGGGCAGAGCCACCTTGACGACGGCCCGGCCCCCCTCGGAAGTGGCCGCTTCGGCCACGTAGGCGGCGTTGCCGCCCGGAAGCGCGGACCCACAACGGATGTTCCAATCGCGCTCGAGTTGGGCCAGAAGCTCGGGCAGGTCAGCCATCCAGCGGGCCCCAACCGGCCCGAGTCCGTCCAGGGAGACCTGCAGGCGCCGAGGAACATCGATGGTCGCCACCGCGGGCAGTCTGCTACACCGGCGGCGAGGGAAAGTTGGTTGCACCGGGAGCGGTGACTGATCAAGCTTGAGCGGTGAAGTCGTCGACCGACGTGACCGTTCGTGAGGCGACCGCGGCCGACTTTGATGACTGGTTTCGGCTCTATGACCGCGTCGCCGCCGAGGGCAGATGGATCGCCGGGGAGGCCCCGAGCGACCGGGTCGAACGTCAACGAGCTTTCGAGAGGAACCTCAGGGAGCCAAGTGCGGTATCACTCCTGGCCGAGGCAGAGGGCGGGCTGGTTGGGAGCCTCGGCGCCGAAATCCACGGCGGTGTCGCCGAGCTGGGCATGATGGTGGACGCCAAATGGCGGGGCCGCGGGGTGGGGTCCGCGCTCATGCAGGCGTGCATCGACTGGGCCGCCGGCCACGGCGCCCACAAGGTTATGCTCGAAGTCTGGCCCCACAACGCCACCGCACAGGCCCTTTATCGCAAGTTCGGCTTCGAGCAGGAGGGCTTCTTCAAGCGCCACTACCGGCGTCGCAACGGCGAATTGTGGGACGCCGTCCGGATGGGTCTGGTTCTCGACCAGGAGTCACCCGGCTCTCCGTACGGTCCGAACTGAGATCCGGCGGCTGGCTCTTTACCGACAATTACCGCGGCTGGGGCGGGGGGGAGGTGGGGAGTGACCCGTCGTACAGATACTGATCCAGGGCGGCCCGGTGGTGGGCGGAGCCGGGACGGTCAAAGGCGAGGACGAGGTTGATGCGGTCGTCGGAGCCCGTAACCGGCCGGACGCTGTGGAGGGTGCGGTCCCCACGAATGACTGCAAGTGTGCCGGGGGCGGGGGCAATGGTGTGCATTCGGCCGAGCAGGCGGCGAGCGGCGTGAGTCAACAGGACGCGGTCGAGGCCCCTCTGGATATGGAACCGGTTGGGCGCGGCGAAGCGGTAGTTGGGATAGAGGTCCGTTTCGCCGCCGGCGACGGGGTTGAGGTACAGCAGGGCGGTGACGCGGTTGCGGTCGTAGTGCCAGCGATAGGCGCCTCCGGGCGGGGTGATGTTGACGTTGCAAGCGGCGCGGGTGTCGTCGATGAGCGCCAGGGGTGGACCGAACATCTTCTCCACCTGCTCATGAACCCGGGCGAGGAGCCCGTCCGCATCGGGGACGGCCTCGGGGAACTGGTGACCGTCGATGACCTGATAGCGGAGTGGGCGCTCGGCGTGAGGCCGGCTCACGACAGGGAGAGAGTGGTGTTGCCGGTAGTCGTCAATGGCCGCGAGGAGGACCGCGCATTCGCCTGGATCCAGGAAAGCGGCCAGGACGACGGGCCCGCTGGGCGAGAGCTGCTCAGCTGCCATTGCTGACCTCCGACACCCCCGACTGGCCGGCACTGGTCGCCAGGACGGCGGCGAGCGCATCGCCAACTTGCTGGTCGAAACAGTTCCAGTTCTGGCGGCGGCGGGCTGCCGCCAGGAGGGCGGCGCGACGGGCCACATACGTCTCGGCCGTCCAGGACAAGGCGGTTTCGATGGCGTCCCGATGCTGATCGGGGCGCATGGGTTCGATGAGTAGGCCATGCTGCAGGACCTCGTCGTCGATCCCGCTGGCGGCGGTCGTGATAGGGAGGCAACCGGCGAAGATAGCCTCCAGCAGAGTTCCCATCTGGCCTTCGACCCAGGTGGGGACGTAGGCGTAGCGGCATGCCGCGAGCAGGGCGCGGTAGCGCGCCGAACCGGAATCCACCCAACCGTGGACTTTGACACTGCCGCAGTTGACGTCCGCCAGCAGGGCGTCGTATGGAGGTTCGACGTGGCCGATCACGTGCAAGCGGGCTCGGTCAGGGGGGATGTCGGCCCAGGTCGCGATGACATCCAGGAAGCCTTTGCGCAGGCCGCAGTGGGTGGCGACATAGACAAAGTCCCGAGCGGACCCGAGCTCTCCCGGGTCTCTGGGCCCGTCCTGCGCCCAGAGACCCGGGTCGAGGGCGTAGTTGAACAAGCGGACTTTGGACTGCCAGCGAGGCGCGAAGGTGGCCAGGGTGTGGCGATTGCCGCAGACCAGCACCAGGTCAGCGAGGGACATGGTTTCTTCGTGATCGAAAGTGGCCGGCGGCAGATCCCAGTCGCACATCGGGACGTCGTTGGTGGCCGCGGCTCGCGCCAACATGGACCGGGCCGCCGCAGGGTCCGAGAGCACATACACGGCGATGCGCCGGCGAAAGGAGTTGTCACGGCACATGGCAGCAAACGACCAGAAGTGGCCGACGAAGAGATCGGCGGCCAAATCCTGCGGATGATCGCCGTGGTCGTAGTAGGCAACGGGGCCGAGTCCGGACACGAGCCGGTGCAGGCCGGCGGCGATGAGCCCGGTCGAGTAATTCCGTTTCGGCGCAGGCTGGTCAGGGTCGAAGTACTCGCGCCAATAGGACAGGACCGACGTGACCATCAGCGTCGGGAGCGGGCACGGTGCATGTGTGGGCGGCCTGCGAACTCAGCGCCGGCGGTACGTGCCGGCGCGTGGGCCGCTTGAGACGGCATGCCGCACGCTACCACCGGGTCGCCGAGCTCCGGGTCTGCTAGGAATGCCGTACGACAATAGGAAGCCGACTGGTCGCCACTCTGGCCAAGCTGCCGCCGGCGCGGGACCGGCGGGTAGTGGTGGAGCGCGACCTCTCGGCCAAGATGGCCGACGGCGTCCTTCTCCTGGCCGACCGCTGGGCACCGGCCTCCGCCGGCAACTCATCGCCGCCGCCGATCGTGCTCCTCCGATCGCCATACGGGCGCCGGCAGATAGGCCTGGTCGGCCGGCTGTTCGCCGAGCGCGGCTACCAGGCCGTCATCCAGAGCTGCCGGGGCACCTTCGGCTCCGGTGGGGAGTGGGAGCCGTTCCGCCACGAGCGGGCGGACGGCCAAACGACCCTGGCCTGGCTGGCCGAGCAGCCGTGGTTCGGAGGGTCGGTCTACACCTTCGGCCCGAGTTACCTGGGCCTGGTCCAGTGGGCCGTGGGTGAGGATCCGCCACCCTCGCTCAAGGCCATGGCGCCGGGTGTCACCGCGGCCGGCTTTCGCGACGCGGCGATCTATCCCGGTAATGCGCTCGCCCTCGAGACCATGCTGACCTGGGTCTACCAGGTCGAGCACCAGGAGCGGCCCGGGCGCCAGGTGCTGCGCGCCATGCTGGCCCAGCGCAAGAGGGTGGCCCAGGGCGCCTCCACCCTGCCCCTGGTTGACGCGGACCGGCGCATAGTCGGGCGCACGGTGGACTTCTTCCAGGACTGGCTGGCCCACGAGCAGCCCGGCGATCCGTGGTGGGACGCCGTCGACTTCCGGGCCGGACGGGCGCAGGCGCCGCCTGCGACCTTCCTCGCCGGCTGGTACGACATCTTCCTGCCTGCTCAGATCGACGACTTCCTGGCCATGCGTGCCAATGGGCGGGAGGCCCGCATGACGATTGGCCCCTGGACCCACGCCAGCCCGGCCGGGATGGGGACCAGCATCCGTGAGGCGCTGCAATGGTTCGACAGCCATCGCGGTCCGGCCCCTCCGGGGCGCCCCGGCGTGCGGCTGTTCGTCATGGGCAGCCGCCGCTGGGTGGAGGTGCCGGACTGGCCGCCGCCGGCGGAGGTCCAGCGCTGGCACCTGCAACCCAACGGAGGGCTGTCCACGGCTTTGCCCGTTGAGTGTGGTCCCGACCGCTTCCGGTTTGACCCTTCCGACCCGACGCCGGGTATCGGCGGTCCGTCGCTGGACTTCCGCAACGCCGGCCGCAAGAACCAGGCCCGGCGCGAGCAAAGGCGTGACGTCCTCACCTACACCAGCGCGCCGATGGAACGGGATATGACGGTGGTCGGCCCGCTCCGGGTCGACCTGTGGTTTCGCTCCTCATTGGCGCACCTTGATGTGTCGGTCCGCCTTTGCGTGGTCTCGGTCAAGGGCCGTTCGGACAACCTCAGCGACGGCTACCGGCGGTTGCGCCCAGAGGACGGGTCATCTGGCGCCAACGGGATGCGGCACGTGCGGGTCGAAATGTGGCCGACCGCCGTCACCTTCCGGCGGGGTGAGCGCGTGAGGCTGCAGGTGGCGGGCGGCGCTCACCCCTTGTTTGCCCGCAACCTGGGCACCGGCGAGCCGATTGGCGAGGGACGGGCGAGCAAGGCGGCCGACCACCAGGTGTTCCACGACCCTGAACATCCTTCCGCCATCGAACTGCCCGTCAGCCGGATTTGAGACCGGTGAACTGTCCGTCTGACCTGGCTCCCACGGCGCTCACCTTTCTCCTCCAGTGATCTCAGGGCAATGACGCCGCGACGCAGTCCGGGCAGGTGCCGAGTATCTCGACGGTGTGGGTGACGCCGACGAACCCGTGCTTGTTGCCGGTGCGGGCGGCCCAGCGTTCGACTTCGGGTCCTTCGACTTCGATGGCGGTGCCGCAGACGCGGCACACGAGGTGATGGTGATGTTCGTCGCTGGTGCAGCGGCGGTAGCGGGTTTCGCCATCGTCGCCGCGTAGGGCGTCGAGCTCGCCCGCGTCTACCAGGGCCCGGATCTGGTTGTAGACGGTCGTCAGAGCCATGTTCTGGCCCTGGGCCTGGAGCTCGGCGTGAAGGTCCTGGGCGGAGCGGAAGCCATCGGACGCGTCGAGGATGGCGGCGAGGGCGCGCTTCTGCCGGGTCGAACGCTCCTGGGGAGGCCGGCGCCGCGGACCGTTGGAATCGCTGGCCGTCACGGTTTCCTCCGCCTCGCCGGGCTAGCAGCCGCCCGGGCAGTCATGGGCGGTCCTCCCGGGAGTGCCGGATGGCGTCACGGACGATGTGGCCCACGTGGGCGTCGGCGAGCTGGTAGGTGATCTCCGTGCCCCGGCGGGTGGTGGTAACGAGGCCGGCGTCTCGAAGGACCTTGAGGTGCTGCGACAACAGCGGCTGACTGACCTCCCGCCCGGACGTGTGGAGAGCCGTCTGTATCTCGTGGACGCAGCGGGGCCGCTCCGAGAGTTCGACGACCGTCGCCAGGCGGACCGGCGAGGCCAGGGCCTTGAGCAGATCCACGGCTCCGGAGAGGACATCAGCGGCGGGCGCATCGACCACGCAAAACATATTAGTGGTCTCTTATATAAGCAGCGTGGTACATCCCTCGGCGCCTGGCTCATATTTGCAACAAATCCAGATATCCGGTAAGCTTATCTGCAACCGATCTAAACATGACGTACCGCATCCAAACTTCGCCCGATCCCCCTTTGGTCGAGCAAGAGACGATGGGAGGACGGTGAGAGCGCTGAAGTTTTCGGGGGTGATGACCGCTGTGGCCGTGGTGGCCCTGTCGGTTGGCCTCCTGGCGGCCGGGTGCGGCCCGCGGTCGGCGGTGAGCGCCGCCGACCCCTCGGCGAGCGGTGGCGGCCGCACGCTGGCGGTAGTGGCGGGGGAAAACCAGTACGGTGACGTGGCCGCCCAGATCGGCGGCCCCTACGTGAGCGTGTACTCGGTGGACTCGAATCCAAACACCGATCCTCACTCCTATGAGGCCACCCCGAGCGTCGGGAAGAAGATCGCCAGGGCCAATCTGCTGATCGAGAACGGGGTCGGCTATGACGCCTTTATGGATACCTTGGCCTCTGCTTCGCCCCGCGCCGCCCGGAAGGTGATCGACGTGCAGCACCTGCTGGGCCTTCCCGATAGCACGCCCAATCCGCATCTCTGGTACGACCCGAAGACCATGCCGGCCGTGGCCCGGGCGCTGGCAGGCGATCTTTCCGCCCTTGACCCCGCTGCACGCCGCGACCTTCAAGGCCAATGCGTCCCGGTTCGTGGCGTCGTTGCAGCCCTGGATCGGCGCCATCACCGCCTTCAAAACCAAATATGGGGGGACGACAGCGGCGACCACCGAGCCGGTCGCCGACTACCTGCTGACCGCCATGGGAATCGACAACCTGACCCCTTTCAGTTTCCAGGCCGACATCATGAACGGCACCGACCCCACCCCCCAGGACGTGTCGCAGGAGGACGGATTCCTCACCAAACATCAGGCGAAGGTGTTCTGCTACAACCAGCAGGTCACCGACTCCCTGACCGACTCGGTCCGCCAGGCCGCGCTCAAGTCCGGAGTTCCGGTGGTCGGGGTATATGAGACGATGCCCGTCCCGGGTTACGACTATCAGTCGTGGATGATGGCCGAGGTCGCGGCCATCCAGAAAGCAATCACCTCCGGGGTCTCCAGGCCGCACCTGTGACCGTGAATATCGACCCCGTAGCCGCTACCCCGGCAACCGCCGCCACCGCTGCAAGCGCGCCCACCGCTGCAACCGCGGCGTTCGCCCAACGGCCCGGCGTGGTGTCGACCACCGCCGAGGAAGTACTGGTCGTCGACGACGTGAGCGTGTCGCTGGCTGGTCGTCTGGTCCTGGACCGGGTGTCGTTCACCTTGCAGGCGGGCGAGTTTTGCGGATTGATCGGCTCGAATGGAGCAGGTAAGACCACCCTGTTGCGCGTGATACTCGGGCTGATAGGGCCGAGCTCCGGTCGGGTCGTGGTGGCAGGCGGGGCCGGGTCACGACGAAACCCGCAGATCGGTTACGTCCCCCAGAAGATCGCCCTTGAGCCGGACATGCCGTTGCGGGCCCGGGATCTCGTCGCCCTCGGCCTCGACGGCCATCGGTTTGGAATCTCCCGCCCGAGGGCCGCTCGTGCTGCGGCCGTAGAAGAGATGCTGGACGCCGTAGGGGCTACGGAATTCGCGGATGCCCGGATCGGGAATCTCTCCGGTGGCGAGCAACAGCGGATCATGATCGCCCAGGCCCTCATCTCCCGACCGAAGCTTCTACTCCTGGACGAGCCGTTGGCGAACCTCGACATTCGCGCCGCAGCGGGAGTGGTCAACCTCCTGGCCCGGATTGCGGCCGAGCAGCCCATAGTCATCCTGCTCTCCGCCCACGACATGAATCCCCTGCTGCCGGTGATGGACCGCGTGGTCTATCTGGCCGAGGGTCGGGCCGCCTCAGGTTCAACCGACGAGGTGGTGCAGACCGACACCCTCAGCCGCCTGTACGGCCACCACGTGGAGGTCATCCATGTCCAGGGTCGGGTCCTCGTGATCTCGGGCTCCGAGCACCAGGCGCATCATCCCGACGGCTCCGACCTGTACCCGGGGTCCGTTGAGCGGTGACCGCGTCGCAACTCTCGCCGGTCTTCGAACCGGGGTTCTTCACTTCTGGCCCGGTGCGTGTGGCCCTGATCGTTGGTGCGATGGTGGCGATCGTGTCGGGGATCGTGGGGGTCTTCACCGTTATTCGGGGCCAGTCCTTCGCCGGACATGCGTTTGCTGATATCGGCACCGCCGGTGGTTCGGCGGCGTTCCTGTTGGGGGCGTCCACCCTCTATGGCTTCGTGACCTTCAACGTTCTCGCCGCCGGGGTTATGGAGCTCATCGGTATCCGAAGGCCCCGCGGCCGGGACCTCGCTACCGGCATCGTGCTCGGCGCCTCGCTCGGCCTGGCCGCCCTGTTCCTGTACGAGGACACCATCCATACCAGCACCACCGGGGCCACCATCAACGTCTTGTTCGGTTCGATCTTCACCATCTCCAGATCGACGGTCCCGACGATTGCCGCCCTCGGTGTGGTGGCGCTGGCGTTGATGGCGGTCTTCTACCGTCCGCTCCTGCTCAGTTCGGTGAGCTACGACCTCGCTGCGGCGCGGGGCGTCCCGGTCCGCCTGGTGGGCGCCGGCTACCTGCTGGCCCTCGCGCTGGCCGTGTCACTCTCTGCGGTCACTATCGGCGCCATCCTCTCGACCGCCCTTCTGATCGGGCCGGCCGCCATCTCCCTTCGGGTTGCCACCCGCACGGGGACGGCCATCGCCGTCGCCGCCGGGCTGGGTGTGTTGGCCTGTTGGGCGGGGACGCTGATCGCCTACGACAGCACCGAATGGACCGGCGGTCGTGGGTGGCCGGCCAGCTTTTGCATCGTCGCGGTCATCTTCTTCCTCTACTTTGCGGGGGCAATCGTGGCTCGCGGCCGGGAGTGGCGAGGGGGAGGGAGAGGTGGAGGGGGAAGGCGAGTGGGCCCGCGAGGGGGAGGGAGAGCGGGTCGGCGAGGGGTGACGGTCGCAGCCGGGCCTGGCCCCAGGTCAGCCGCGCCCCGGCCTGGCCCTGGCCGCGCCGCCCCGGCCTGGCCCCAGCCCCGCCGCGCCCGGGAGTGGCCCCAGCCCCGCCGCGCCCGGGAGTGGCCCCAGGTCAGCCGCGCCCGGGAGTGGCCCCAGCCCCGCCGCGCCCCGGCCTGGCCCCAGCCCCGCCGCGCCCCGGCCCCGGCTCGCTCCGACCCGCCCCCGCCCTGCCCTGGCCCGCCCGCCAGTCGCCAGCACGAGGGGGCCGGATGTTTGCTGACTTCATGGTCAACGCCTGGGAAGCGGCCACCATCGTGGCCGTGGTGGCCGGTGTCGTCGGGTTCTTCACTGTGCTGCGGGGGGCGGCGTTCGCCGCTCATTCACTCCCCAATGGGGCGTTCGCCGGAGCCGCCGGGGCCATCCTGATCGGGGCCAATACCCTGGTCGGACTGGGTGTGTTCTCCCTGGCCGGGGCGGGCATGATCGCCGGTCTGGGCCGCCGAGCCCGCAGCGACGTGGCCACCGCCCTGACCATCGTTTTGATGCTGGCCCTCGGTGATCTGTTCCTGTCGCGTACCGACGAGTACGCCGCGGAGGCTTACTCCCTGCTTTTCGGAGAGGTGCTCGGGGTTTCCACCAGCAAACTCGCCCCCACGGCCTTTATCGCCGTCCTGTGCATCCTCGCCATCGCGGTCCTGTACCGGCCCCTGATGCTTTCCTCTGTCGCCCCTGAGGTGGCCGAAGCCCGCGGCATCAACACCGCGATGATGGACCTGGCGTTCCTGGTGGTGCTGGCCCTCGTCACCACCATGGCCGTTCCAGTCGTCGGCTCCCTCCTCATCTTCAGTCTGCTCATCGGACCACCCGCTGCGGCCCGCGCCTTCACCAACCGGCCCGCGGTCGCGATCGGCCTGTCCGTCGTGTTCGCGCTCGGCACCGTCTGGTCGGCCATCGCCATCTCTTACCAGACCGACCTGCCCATCGGATTCTTCGTGGGTACCATCAGCGCTCTGGCGTACACCGGCTCGCGGGCGTGGGCCGCCCGGCATCGAACCAGGTCAGAACGCCACTTGCGATCGCTTCAATCCGAGATGGTATAGAGCAGTCATGAATATGCGCTGCTTCAATCCCCAGTTTTTCATTGGATCCCGGGTGGGGGATGTGGCCATCGAAAACGAGAGGGCGCAGGCCGCCCGGATCTATGACCGAAGGCTCGACGTGCTCATCGAGTCGGTGAAAGTGCTGGCCGCCACGGTCCCGGCCGAGAGTCTCACACCAGCCGACCAGCTGGTGTTCGAGCAGCTGAGGGCGCTCCGTTCGGCTCCCTCAGGCGATCAGCCCTATGCGGTGCCGCGCCGGATGGTCATGTGGCGCTAATCCCTGCCCGCCGGGGGCATACGGCGGAGTTCGGGCGCCGTCCGCGTCCGCCGGCCCGAGCTCGAGTTCTGCGATCGCGCGCCGGTCTGGCTGTCCGGCTGCTCTTTGGGGTGGGATGCGGGTTGGCGGGGCGGCCGGCCGGTGAGCCGCCTGGCGCTCGGGTCGGATGCGGGCTGGCGGGGCGGAGGTCCGTGAGCCGCCTGGCGCCGGTGGCGGCCCGCCTGGCTCCGGCGGTGGGGTTGGGCGGCCCGCCTGGCGCCCAGGCTGGGGGCCCCACCGTCCGGTGTGCCCTTGGGCCGCCTGGCGCCGGGGTGCGGATGGGGAGCAGCCCGCCGCCCGCCGCCTCATTCTTTCCTGACGCGAATTGCGCCCTTTTCGGGGGTCCCTCGAGCTTTACTGGCGCGAATTGTGCCCACCTGAAGCGTGGCGCGCGCCAGAGAAACTCTGAGGACGCTCCTTTTGGGACCTATTCGCGCCAGTAAAGGATCGGCGGCCGCGCCGATACCGGCCGGGCGGGCCTGGCCGCGATCGCGTCCACGAGACGGGTCTTGGCCACATCGGCCGTAGCAACACCGGCGACAGCGCCCACGCGGGTCGGGTGAAGGGATGGCCGCGCCGACCTCGCCCCCTCGCCCCCTCGCCCCCTCGCCCGCTCGCCCGCAGCTTCCCAGCCCCTCCTACCCGGCGGCCAGCAGAAATACGTCTACTGACGCGAGTTAGCTGAAGGAAGACTTCCGCGTCACGGGTAGATTCCGGCACCCGTTCGCTCACCGCCGCTCGGTTGTCGCTAGAAAGACTGCCCAGCACCAGTACTACTGTCAGCACGGTGAGTCCCACGTCCTCCCAGGATGAGCGTGGCGAGGGGTACCGCACGTGGCCCCACCTGGTCTGGCGACGCTTACCAATCTGGCGGCAGTTTCGTGTCTTCCTCGGGGACCGTCCAGTCTTCGTGGCACTACTCGTGGTCAGTTCCGTAATAGCGGGTGTCTGCGAATCGACCATCCTCGCCCTTCTCGCCGAGATCGCCACTGCTTTGGTCAATCAGCGAGCCTCGCTGACCGTCAGCCTGGGTTCCGTGCACATCATCGCCTCGGTCGATGAGTTGTTGGCAGTGGGGCTGGCGGTCGCTGTAGTCCGGATCGCTCTCCAGGGTGTGCTCTCATACTTGCCGGCGCGAATCGTGGCCGACACTCAAATGGCCTTGCAGCACAGACTGTTCGCCGCCTATACCGAGGCGTCCTGGTCGGCGGTGGCGGGCGACGCCGAAGGGACGTTCCAGGAGCTCGCGACCAGTCAAATCGTCCAGGCCACCAACGGTATCTCCTACGCCGTGAGCGTGGTTTCGTCGGGGTTTCTGGTTATTGTTCTCGTCGCCTCCGCCCTGATCATACAGCCATACACGGCCCTGGTGGTGATGACTGCCGGTTTGGTTCTGTCCGTGCTCTTCCGCCCGCTGAATGACATCGGCAGACGTCAGGCGCGGGCCTTGTCGACAGCACAGGTCGCTTACGCCGCCGGGATCCATGACGCGGTCAGCACCGCTGAGGAGGCCCGCGTCTTTGGCGTGGGTGCAGTCCAGTTGGAGCAGATAGACACCCTGGCTCTTCAACAACGTCAAAGGGTCTTTCTGACCCAGTTTTTGGGGCGTGTGGTCGGCGGGGGCTACCAGAGTCTGGTCCTCCTGCTACTCCTTGCGGGACTTGGCATCCTCAAAGCCGCGGGTGCGGCCGGCCACCTGGCGTCCCTGGGCGCGGTAGTGCTGCTTCTCGTTCGGGCCTCTAACTTCGGCCAACTGGCACAGGGTAACTACCACATGATGCAGCAAGCCAGGCCGCACCTGGAGCGAATTGACGCCGCGGTCGACGGCTATTCGAAGTCTCGAGTCCCTCGGGGCACCTGTTTGCTCAGCACGATTCCGTCCGTCGAGTTTCACAACGTGACCTACTCCTATATCCCTGACCGGCCGGTACTGCGAGGAGTCAGCTTCAGTGTCGAACCCTCGGAGGTCATCGGGGTGGTCGGTCCCACAGGAGCGGGAAAGTCTACGTTGGTCCAACTCCTCCTGGGCCTACGCGAACCTCAGTCGGGATCGTGTCTGGTGGCGCAGCGGCGGGCACGGGATTGGTCGGCAGCGGAATGGGCCCAACGAGTTTCGTACGTGCCCCAGGAACCTCGACTGATTCATGGGACGGTGGCTGACAACATCCGGTTTTACCGGCGGCTTGACAGTGACGCAGTTCGGCGTGCCGCGCACCAAGCTCACATCCACGAGGAAGTCATTCAGTGGCCGCTTGCCTACGACACGGTAGTCAGCAACCGAGCTAACGCGGTGTCCGGCGGTCAGCGGCAACGCCTGTGTCTGGCTCGTGCCCTGGCCGGGCGCCCGGTCATGCTGGTGCTCGACGAACCAACGAGCGCGCTCGATCCCAGGTCCGAGGCCCTCGTCCAGGAGACACTGGTCGCCCTCAAAGGGCACATGACAATCTTTGTGATCGCTCATCGGCTGTCGACACTCAGTCTTTGCGACCGCATCATGGTCCTGCGTGATGGATTGATCGAGGCGTTTGCGCCACGCGAGCAGGTTCTCCGATCCAATGACTTTTACAGGAACGCAGTCAGGCTCTCGCAATTCCGGTCGTGACCGTACCGGCGGTTAGCTCAGTCCTGGGCCGTGAGCCTCAGTCCTCGGGTTTCGTCGGTCGGACGTGAGCAACTGCTCGTACAGAGTGATGACGGATCGGGCCGAACGATCCCATCCATAGGCTTGCGCCCGGCGCCGCGCCTCTTCGCCCAGGGCCGAACGTAAGGTTGGATTAGCGGCCAATCGGGCCAATGCGGCGGCGACCGAGGACGCCGAGGGTTCCACCAGGCAGCCCCCCTCGTTGGTCCCGACGATCTCCCGGGCGCCCGAAATCGGAGGAATCACCACAGGCAATGCGCAGGCCGCGGCCTCGAAGCAAACCAGGCTAAAAGTCTCATAGCTGCTGGGCAACACGAAGAGATCGGCCGACTGGTAGAAGCGCTCGGTATCTTCTCGATGTCCGAAGAAGCGGACCTGACGGCCGGCGCCGAGATTGGCACTGACTGTCGCAAAGCGATCCACATCGCCGCGACCCAGGACCCAGAGCTCGACGTCGACGCCTGCGGCACGAGCTTCGGCCACGCCGCCAATGGCGATACTCAATCCCTTATGATCCCAGTCCCCCCCGACGAACAGGGCCACGGTCGTGTCGTCGGCAGTTCCCTGGGCTTTCCGGAGCTCGACCCGGGCCGCCAGATCAGGGTGAAACCGGGCCAGATCCACTCCGTTGGGGGTAACCGAGAAGGGAATAGTCGGATAGTGGCGGGCCAGCTCCTCGCCGACCCCTTCCGACACGGCGCCGAAGGCCCGTACCCGACCGGGGCGGTACACCCACCGCTCAGCGAGCACGGCGAGCATCCTGCCGACGGCCCGGTTTACCCGCCGAGTCGGTGGGACGCCTCGAGGAACAAGACCACGCTCCTTGGCGACGTAGCCGGCGTGACAAAACGAGATTGTCGCCAGATCGATACGGTTGGGCACGATCGCCCCGACGGTATGGATGAGATCGACATCAAGTTGGCGGAGGGCCATGCCGGCGCGCACCCAGAAGATGGAGAACTTCAGGGGAAAGGGACACGCCGGGACGCGAAGGAGCCGCCAGCTCACCACCAGGGGTCTCAGATCGGCGGTGAGTTCAGCAGAGAGGACGAAAAAGTCAATCTCGCGGTGCTGGTGACGGATCAGCTCCGCACACGCTCGTTCCATCCCACCTTGATCATGAACGTTATGGGCCACCAGCGCGATGCGCGGTTTCCTTGAGCCGGCCATGAGATCCTGATTCTCAGCGTCCCGGTAGATCACGATGAAGGAGAGCCCGACCCGAAAGGTGATCGACGATTAGCGCCATGCCCGGATGGGCCTCGCGCCCGGTCGAGAGGCAGAGACGGCAGAGACGGCGGAGACGGCAGCGGCGGCCACCGGGACATCCTGAGCCTGGTTCGTGGGCATCTCTTCGGTCGCCGCCACCCGATCCGCCCAGCCCAGCACCAGCCAGGGGAGCCACGCGACGGCGTACTGACCGCCGTTGGTCCACTGAAGGAACGTCACCACCAACAGTCCGAGGGACGCGAGCGCCCACCAGGAGCGACGAATCGCGGCGACGCGATAGGCCGTCCAGAGGCCGACAGCGGCGACGACCAGATAGCTCAGGAAGCCCAGCAGCCCGAGGGCCACACCCATGTTCGAAGGGTCGACCTCGGTCCCCTGGGCCGAGCCGCCGTATCGGGATGCGGCCAGCGTCACTGCTCCCGTCCCCTGGCCGAAAGGATCCGTGATGCTGGACTGCAAGCCGCTGACCATTTCGGAAAAATGAACTGAGAGCGTTGAATCCTTAGAGTTCAGGGGGTTTGCCAAACCCTGCAACTGATGTTGCGCCAGGGCCGCCTGAGCCGTGAGGGGCGCCGGCGAATTAGAGGAGAAGTGCCCGGCCAGACCTAGCAGGCCAAGTACACCTATCGCGCCAATGCAGAGGGCGGGAACGGCACGAAAGCCTCGTCTGGCGGCCCAGAGTATTGCCAGCGCGGCGGCCGCCAGGATCAATATGCCTCGGCTGGACTCGTAGAACAGGCCGAAGCACAGCAGGCCCCCGATGGCAACCAAGGCCGGGATGGCGAGACGTCGGGTCATCCCTGCGGCGCAGACGATGACGCCGATGCCGAGGAAGGTGGCGTACTCCGAGGCCGAGGAAAAAGTCCCGAAGGGGCGTAAGGCGCTCCCAACCCGGAGGGAGGCGTACCCAGAGGCCTGCACCCAGGCTTGATCCCAACTCGGGAGACCTCGGTACTGCTGGAACAGCCCGTAGACCACGGCGCCCACAGCAAGGGTCGCGATCAGGAGAAAAAGTCTCCGAAGAAGCTGGTCGTCGACCAGGGCCCGGCCCACCCAGAAGGCCAGCATCGGGACCAGGAGGAACAGCCAACCACCGATCCCTACCAACGGGCTACCTTGCGCCGGATTTGCTGCTTCCACCACGACGAGAACGGTAAGGACAAGCACGGCATTCGCGAGTCGGGTCCGGCCGTGAAAAGCGCCTCGTTGGTGGGCAACCACGGTGAGGATAAGGAGAATCACGGGCTCGACGAGAAGTAGCGGATCACCAAGCCCGCCGTGGCTTACCGGTCCGGTGGTGTCAAGCAACCTCCGTACGAGACCAAGCACCACCACCCACACGGCCAAGCCATAGACAAGCCCCGACGGTGCCCGCAGGGCCACAGCTACCAGGGCCGGAAGAAGAGCGAGGAACAGAGCGGGCCGCAGGAGGGTCGGATGGATGAGCGCCACAGCGATCGTAAGGGGCAGAACGAGCATGAAAAATACTAAGCTGGAGCCCCGGAGAAGAGCCCTGCTATCCAGTCCGGTGGCCGATGGTCCAATCACCTGGGCGCGCAGGTGGTCTGGTGCTCTGAGGTCGCGCTCCTGCCGGAGGACACATCCGGAACTGTAGTGGCCCGGTTCGAGGCCGAGCATCGTGGCTTGTCGTCGCCCACTCAGCGAGGGGTGAGGACCAGAATGTGGTTGTCTCCGGCTCGGCAGTTTCTTCGAATCACGGGACTCATCAAGGACATCAGATCACGGTAGATCTCTCGTCCCGCGACGAAGCCGGCCTCTGGATACACGGTGTGGACAGCGATTTCGAGATGCGTGCGGGGCAGGTATTTCTGGACTAGAAGATCCCAAAAGATTGGGCTGATGTGCGTCGGATCTCCCCACCGATCGAACATACGCAGGGTTCCCTTCAGAAGGAACTTGGCCTTCGCGGGCAGAGAGTCCACATTTGGCGTGGTCAGAACGGCAAAACCATCAGGGTGAAGAAGGGACCGGATCTGGCGGAGAAAGCGCATCGGAGCTTCAAGATGCTCGATGACCTCGATGGCGGAGACGATTTGAAATTCGGTTGGCCCCAGCTTCTCGGCGAAGTCAGAGTGCTCGAGGTCGATCCGCCTCAGTTCCGACGGTCCTCGATAGGCCCTGGTGTCGATGTCGCAAGCAATGACGCGGCATCCGAACCGTTCGAGGCGAGCGGCGAACGCCCCGCTACCAGTTCCCAGATCGACCGCTCTCAACCCCGGATGCAACCGCGAGCGAATGACCTCGACGACGGCGTCATGCAGTCCGGGGACCGTTCGCTCGACGAGTTCTGATGCCGGGGTGACGAAGTCCCCGCTCATCGAGGTGGAACAAGACCATCGAGGACGGCGACGATGCCGGCAGTCATATTCTCCTCGGTAAAAAGGGGAGCGCGAGCTTGCCCTTCCACCGATAAGTGCTCAGCCAGGCTTCGGTCGTCGAGCACTCGACGCACGGCAGCCGCAAGAGCCTTCGGATCTCCCGGAGGCACCAGAACACCCGAAACCCCATCTACGACGATCTCGGATGGTCCTCCAACGTTCGTCGCCACGAGGGCTTTACCCAGAGCGAGTGCCTCCACCAGTACCAGTCCGAAGCCCTCACCCAACGAGGCATGGACGACTAGATCAAATGCATCTATCCAGGCGTACACGTCCTTCTGGTGTCCGGCGAAGCAAACACGGTTTCGAAGGGCCGGATCGTCGTTGGCGCGTGCCTTCAGGTCGGCCTCGTAGGATCCTTCCCAGCCGAGTATTGCCCCTCCCACCACACAAAAGCGGAGACGCGGGTACTCCCGAGCCAAGAGGCTGGCCGCGTCCAGGAAGTCCATCTGCCCCTTCGACACCTGCAAGCGCCCGACGATGCCGACGACGGTGGTGTCCAGCCAGCCCAGGCAGGCTCGTATTCCCAGGCCACGTCCTGAGGCCGCCACTACCTCGCTGATGTTGATCCCTGGTAACACCTTGTGCACCGGCACCCTGGTCAGGGCTCGTTGTGCGGCCACGGCGGCGTCGCAGCTCGCGATGACAGCTGCCTTCGGGATCATCGCGGCCACGTTCGCCATACGTTCCTTCGGCATCCCGTGCCAGACCGTTGGAATTCCGTGCTGCCAGAGGATAGCTGGACGCCGGACCAGGGCGGCGGCCAAGCCGCCGAAAATATGTCCCTTGTCCATATTGGACAGCACCACATCGGCCTGGCTGGAACGAATCAGCTGCGCCAGATGCGCCACGGTGGCCATGGAGTGATGGAGCTCCCTGGTCCGGTGAGCACACAGCACCCTGGTCTCGCAGTCGGCGGCTGACAGCCAGTCCTCCAGGGGACCAGATTCCAGTAACACTGCAGTCGGATGCCAGCCGCGTGTGGGTAGGTGCCGAGCCAGGCCGGCCAGAGCCCGTTCCGCGCCGGCGGCCTTGGCGCTCGGTGACACCAGTACTACCTGCCGGTCCTCCCTCGCCGCCCGGTCGCCTGGTCTCACCACCTCCTTCACGGTAGTGGGCTGGACCTCGATGGCATGCCGGCAGCGAGTCTCCGGCGGTGGCCCTCGCGGCCCGGCGGCTTAAGCGTCTACCGTATTCCTCTGACGGTAGTCGGCGAGACCGGAGGGCAGTATTGACTGACCAGATCCGAAGGCAGCGGGAGTACTACCGGTCGCACGCAACGGCTTACGACGCCGGGTGGTCGGAGACCTGGACGACGCTCCACATGATGTTTCCGTTCGCTCTGCTGGCCGGCCTCATCGACACTCTGGGCGTTACTTCGCTGCTGGACGTGGGGTCTGGCAGCGGCCATTGCCTGCGCATCCTTGGACGCATGCGACCCAACCTCAGGGCGATTGGCGTTGAGCCCTCGGCGGAGATGCGCCTTCAGGGCTACAAGAGCGGTCTCAGCACTGACGCGCTCATCGACGGAGATGCGGCCGCGCTGGCCTATGACGATGGAGAATTCGATCTGGTATGTGAGTTCGGCATGCTCCACCATCTACCGGAGCCGTCGACGGCGGTGGAGGAGATGTGCCGGGTGGCCTCCAAGGCCGTCTTCATCGTCGACTCGAACAACTTCGGCGCTGGAAGCTGGCGGAAGCGAGTGGTCAAGCAGGCCATCAAAAGGGTCGGCTTATGGAAGTGGGCGGACCTGGTCAAGACAGGCGGCAAAGGATTCCGGGAGTCGGAAGGCGATGGGATCTCCTACTCGTATTCGGTCTTCAACGACCTTCCGCTGCTGGAGCAGCGGTGCCGGAGCGTCCACGCGCTCAATCTGGATGGCTCCCCTCGACGGCCTTACCAGACCTCGGCTTCACTTGCCGTCGTTGGGCTTATGACTGATGAAGTCGGCGACATTGGGCCCGCTGTAAGCGGGCACGCCGCGCCCGACCCGTGACCTGACTGCCTCGCGGCGGCGGGCGAGTGGCGAACGCTTCGTCGAGCCCTCAGCTGTCAAACTCGCCCCGAATCCTCCCGACACAAGGAGCGCTGAACCGTGAGCGACGCACCGATTCCCGCCTCGACCGGGGCGCCCGGCGCGACGTCCGGTGGGGCGCGGCGCCGGGCTGTCACATCGCGGGGCCGGCGGCAGGCGCCGATTAGCCCCAACGGGGGGCGGTGTCCGGGTCGATGCCCAGGCACATCTTGCCGATGAGCTCCGGCGCCAATAGCCGGTTGCCGGGATGAAAACGGCCCATGCGGACATCGCGGAAGAGTTGCTCCATCCGATGCCGTTTGAAGGCGCCGGCGCCACCCGTGAGGTCGAGGGCGCGGTCCACGATTTCTATAGCCTGATTGATGACGAACTGGCGGGTGCCCACTAGCCGGACCGGCCAGTCCGGGTGCTGCACGCCGGCCGCCCAGTCGCGGCAGGTGGTGACCAGCAGGGCTTCCGCCGCGTCGTAGGCGACGCGCATCTCTGCGACCAGGTGCTGGACTTCCGGATGATGGGCCATGGAGCTGGCCAGGGCGATCGAGGTCCGCCGCGGCAGCTGTTCGAGGGTCAGGTCGAGCGCCCGTTTCGCGGCACCGAGGTACGTGGCCGAGAATCCCATCAGAGCCCAGGCGAAGATGGCCAGGTGAAATGGGCCCGCGCCCGCAAAGCCGGCCGGGGACACCAGGGCCACGTGCTCGTCGGCGACGAAGGCCTGGTCCAGGATGGTGTCCTGGCTCTGCGTCGCCCGCATGCCCAGCGTGTCCCAGGTGTCGACGATCTGTACGCCCGGGGCGTCGCGCCGGACGAACCCGTGGACGATCTTCGGATGCTCGGGGTCGGCATTGTCGGCCGCGTGGAACCCCCCGAAGGTCCACACCGGACTGAGACTCCCGAAGATCTTGTGGCCCGAGATTTTCCATCCGCCCTCGGCGCGGGTGGCGGTGGCCACGGCCAGCAAGAGTGGAATCTCGTTTCCGGCTTCGCCGTGCAGGGCGGCGAAGATTTCGCCGCCGGCCGCGAGCTCGAGCATCCACTGGCAGGAGGAGTCTCCGGCGCGTAGGAGGTCGGACGCCACGCCCGTCCAGTAGCAGTGCATGTTCGTCGCCAGGGCGGTGGCCGGAGCCACGTAGGCCAGGCGACGCACCAGCTGCGTGTAGCCGTCCAACCCGAGGCCCGACCCCCCGAATCCCTCGGGCACGGCTGACAACAGATATCCGGATTTCTTCAGTTCCTCCCAGTCCTCGGTAAAGAACCGGTTGTCTCTGTCATAGCTCGCAGCGCGTCCATCGAAGCGGCCGAGCATGTCCTCGTCGAGCAAGGTCGGCGTGATCGTTGTCATGATGCCTCCGTCCAGGCAGTGATTGAACAGATGCGAAGGGGCCTGCCGGCCTCAAGGGCTTGCCCCTCAGCCAGCTCCGGCCGGTCCCGACGTTCGGGCCTCCGTACCTTTGTACGCTGGGGCGGCGTCGCCCGCAGGCGTAGGACTACTCGTTTTCTCTGCGTGGCGAGCCTTCAGAGGAATTGAAAGGGGTCGACGTGTCGTTTATGACGCTGCCGCCACCGCTGGTGGGCCGCAACCCGGACGTCGACGTACTCACCGAGCTCATCGAGCAGGTCTCGTCGGGGGCGGGGCAGGCCATGATCGTGGAGGGCGACCCGGGCAGCGGAAAGACCCGCCTGGTCAGTGTCGCCGCTGCCCTCGCTTCCTCTCGAGGCATGCGCCTGTTGTGGGGTGCCGGAGACGAGCAGCAGACCGGGCGGCCGTTTGGCGCCCTGACTCAGATCCCGGCTCTGGCCGAACTGGAGTGGGACGGCGATGCCCGGCCGGCCCGGTCGATACCTGCTGTCGAGGAGACCTTGCTGGCGGCGAGCGAGGCGTTTGTCGACCGTATCGAGGAGCTGGCCTCGAGACGGCCGACCCTGCTCATCGTGGACGACCTGCATCTCGTCGACGGCGCGAGTCTCTCGGCCCTTGGCGCCCTCGGCCGCAGGTTGCGTTACCTGGCGGTCGGGTTGATCGGCGTGGCCAGGCGACCGCCCCGACCGGCGGCGGTGGACCGCCTGGTCGTCGGGCTCGAGTCGGCGGGCGGGTGGCTCCACCGGGTGTCCCCGCTCGGCCCGGCCGACCAGGAACGCCTGCTAACGGTCCTCACCGGCGGAATGCCGGGGGTCAGACTGCGAGATCAGGCGGCCATGACCGGCGGAAACCCGCTGTTCCTGGTGGAACTGGTCCGGGCCCTCCACGCCGAGGGGCGCCTCATCCGGGTGGACGGGACAGTCGACACCGACGTCGCTGAGCTTCCGACCACGTTCAGGCAAACGATCATCCGCCGGCTCGGACGGACCTCAGCCCCGACGACCCAAATCCTGCAAGCGGCCGCCGTGCTCGGCCATCGTTTCACCCTCGATGATCTCTCTACCCTTCTGGAAGACCCGCCGGGGCTGACGGTCGCGCTGAGCGAGGGTGGCCAGGCCGGATTGCTCCAGGAGTCCCCCGATGGTTACGGGTTTTCGCACGGGCTGGTGCGTGATGTGCTCTACGGGGAGCTCGACCGGGCTGCCGTCCGACAGCTCCACCGCCGATACGTCGACATCCTCATCGGCAGGAGCGCCCCTACGCCACTCGTCGCCCTCCACGTCGGGCCGGCGGCGGACACCCCCGATGACGAGGCCGCGTCGTTCCTCGCCCGGGCCGCCGGCGAGGTGGCCGGTACGGATCCGTCGGCTGCGGCCGCTTTCCTCCGGCAGGCGCTCTCGCTGACGAGTGACGGGAGGGCGGGCGACGTCCTGCGGAGCGAGCTCGCCACCGTCCTGGCCCGGTCAGGCGAGCTCGCCGAGGCCGGGAGGCTGGCACGGGAGGTCCTCTCCCGCGTCCACGATGTTGCGCTCGACCCTTCCCTCCGCCTGGTGCTCGGCCGCGAACACCTGGCGAGCGGCCGCACGGCGGCCGCCTTGGCCGAGCTGGAGACGGCCGGCTCGACGCTGGACCTCAGCCCGTCGAGCCGCAGGGAAGCCCTGTCCCGGGTGGCGCTCGGCTGGCTCTTTACCGGCGACCTGGCGGCTGCCGCGGCCGCTTCTCGGCGGGTGCTCGATCTCGGCCAACAGCTCGGTGACGACGTGGCGGTCTGCTCCGCGTTGTGCACTCTGGCCCTGCTGGCGGATTGCGAAGGCCGCATCGACGAGGCCGTGGCCCTGAGCCGTCAGGCCGTCGCCCGGGCCGACGCCAGCCCTCGGCGCGGATGCCCACTGGTTTCCCAGCCATCTCTACCTCGCCTACATGCTCATGGACGATGATCGACTCGACGAGGCGGCGCGGGTGCTGCGCCTGGGCCGTGACCACTCGCACCGGCTCGGAGCGGTCGCGAACATCCCCGCCTTCCACTTTGGCCAGGGCGTGCTCGGTTTCCTTTCCGGGACGTGGGACGCGGCCATAGCCGAGTTGGCCGCTGGACTGCTGGCGGCCGCCGATATCGGATCGGTATCCGGTCTGGTATGGGCCCAATCCATAGCCGCCATCATCGCCGTCCACAGCGACGATCTCGTCGGCGCGGCGGCCGCCCTGGCCAGCGCCGAAGCCCACATGCATGCCGAGATCCAGCCCTTCTGGCATTGGAGCCTCTGGGCCAGGGCCCTGCTTCGGGAAGCCCAGGGCGATGTGCCGGGCGCGGCGGGGATCATGGCGGCGCTCGTCGATGGCTGCACCCTGGCCGGGTCCCTGTACGAGCTGGTGGAATTGGCTCCGGACATGGTGCGCATGAGCATGGCTATCGGGGCACGCGACCGGGCCCTCCCGGTGGTGGCGTCGGTCTCACAGGCGGTGGCTGTCGCGAAACGTGATAATGGCACCGCCGCCGCGCTTCGATGCCAGGGGCTCCTGGACGGCGACCCGGACGCGCTCGATGAGGGCATCGATCACCTACCGGCGCGCCGGGCGGGCCATGAGTGCAGCATGGGCCGCCAACGAAGCCGCGACCATGCTCGCTGCCGCGGGCCGCCGAAGCGAGGCTTCGGTCCTTCTCGGCGAGGCCGCTGCCATCTACGAGGCGGCCGGCGCCCGGCGCGATCTCGCCGGCGCCCAGGCCCTCGGGCTCGACCGCGGCCAGGGGCACGGATCCGGGCGGCCCCACGGTGATCCGCAGCGGCTCACGCCGGCTCAGCGAAAGGTGGCTTCCCTGGTCGCCGAAGGCCTGACGAGCGCGGAGATCGGCCGTCGACTGTTTATCTCCCGGCGAACCGTTGAAGGTCATCTGGCGCGCATCTATACCGCACTTGGAGTTCACTCACGCGTGGAGCTGGCCATGAGGTTTGCGGGCGCGGCGGGCCGGGAACATCTGACCCACCGGTAGGGGCGATCCGCTTACCCCGGGTGCCGATTGTCGCCCGATGTTCAAAGCCTGTCGCCAGGAGAGAAGAAAGGCGGGCGTCTCCTGGCCACAATGTAATCACTACCTGAACTGCAGCGAGCGAGGAGAAAGGGATCCTGTGAGTATCGCGACCGACATCGCAGTCGACCACCTCGTAACGCGCCAGGAGGCGAAGCGTCGAGCCGTCGAGCTGTACCAAACGACGAGTCTCACATCTGCCGCGATCGCAGCCCAGGCCGGCGTGTCCCGGAAGACGGTGTACCGCTGGTTGAGGGAAGCGGGCGTGGCGCTCGGCCGCAATGCCAACCACGATGTGGTGGCGCGGCCCACGGGGAATCTGAGCCCTTTGAGCGATGACATCGCTCAGCTGCGTCGGGATGTGACGGTCATGATGGGCCAGCTGGGCCGCCTCGAGCGCCTGATTGCCACCCTGGTCGGTGGGGCCATCTGACCACAGATCTCCAGCCGGGCGGCGAACACAGATCTCCGGTGGGGGGCGGAGGCAAGAGGGGCACCGGATCCTCCTTCCGGTGCCCCTTCTTCGCGAGTGGTCCGACCCCGCCTGATACCATCGCGTCGTCAGTGCCGTAACCTTCCGCCCCAGCACGCGAGGCTGAACCGTCACAAGGCAGGACCCCAACCATGAGCGCACCAACCGCACTGCAGGGCTTCGACATCGAGACGATTTCCGCCCACCTCGATGCCACCGGATATGCGGTCGTACCGGGGGTGCTGTCACCGGCTGAAGCGGATCGGGTGACCGAGCGATTGTGGGCGGCGAGTGAGGAGAGCCAGCGGCGGGGCATTCCCGCCCATGTCGAGACCCTCGACCCCAACGCGTCCAACGTTCGGGTGTTCGACCTTGTCGATCTCGATCCGCTGTTTGGCGACCTGCTCGAGCACCCGGTAGCTGACGCCATCGTGGCTCGCTTCCTCGGACCCGAGTACATCGTCAGCAACTTCACGGCCAACATCGCTCGTCCGGGTAGTGGCTCGATGTTCATTCACTCGGATCAGTCCCTGGTCGCGCCGGAGCCGTGGCTCGATCCGTGGGCCATCAACATCATCTGGTGCCTCAGCGAGGTGCGAGCGGACAACGGAGCCACCCGCCACGTGCCGGGCAGTCCGCGGTGGACGTCGCGACGCGACGTTCCGGACAACCTGGAGGACCTCCTGGTTCCCTTCGAGGCGCCCAAGGGGGCGATACTGGTCATGGAGGGACGGATGTGGCACACCTCGGGTGCAAACGTCACGGAGGACGAGGACCGCCCGCTGCTGTTCGCCTATTACACGAAACCGTTCGTGCGACCGCAGTGGAACTTCGGCGTGGCCCTCCGTCCGGAGATTCAGCAACGATTCTCCCCGACCATGCGCTATCGGTTGGGGCTCGATGCCTGGCTCAATGCCGGACCGCCCCGCTATCTGTAACGTGCGACCGCATTTGTATCTGAGAGGACGCTCATGATTGTCGGCGAGTCGACCCGTCGAGAATTCGAAACTGACGGCGTAACTTTCCTTCCTCAGGCCCTGCCCCCCGACTCGATGCGCATGGCCGAGGAAGCGTTCGCCTGGAGCGTGGCGCATCCCGGGTCCACCGCATCACCACCGGTCGAGGCGGCAAGTGACGCGCCGATCGTCTTCGTCTTCTCGGACCTGTGCAATCCCGACGCACCCCGCCATCCCCTCTACGTGCGTCTGCTCCGGGAATCTCAGCTGGCCCAGATCGTCGCTGACCTCTGGGGCGAAGACGACGTGTGGTTTATGTACGAGCAGGTATTCCTCAAGGAAGGGGGAGAAAACCGCAGGACGCCATGGCACCAGGACGCTCCTTACCTCTCCGTCGAAGGCAACCACCTGGCGGTCATCTGGATCACCTTCGACCCGGTGCCGGCCGCGGACTCGCTGGAATTCGTGCGCGGGTCCCATCGCCAGACGCTCTACAACACGTCCGCCTTCAACCCAGACGACGAGACCATTCCCATCTGGGAGGGCTTGCCGAGACTGCCCGATATAGAGGGTCATCGTCCGGACTGGGACATCGTGTCGTGGGCGGTTACCCCCGGCGACCTCATTGTCTTCCATCCGGCCATGCTGCACGGTGGGGCGCCGACGCATCCGGGGGGACGCCGGCGCACGCTGAGCCTACGGTTTTTCGGTCCTGATGCCACCTATGTCAGCAGGCCTGGTGGGGGGGTGGCGCCGAGGGTCGAGGGTCTTCATGATCAGCTTGCCGATGGTGAGCCCTTCCGCCACCCCGCCTTCCCCAAGCTGGAGGTCCGGGCGACGTCGTCTGGATAACCTTCCCTACGCCGGCGGGAAAGCCGGCGGCAGGAGCTGCCCGACCCAGTCCGCGCAGGCGAGCAGGTGCGCATCCTGGAGCAGCGGCCCGACGAGCTGGACGCCGACCGGCAGGCCGGTCGACCCGGTGAGCCCGGGGACATTGACGGCAGGAACGCGGAGAAGCGTCCAGAGGCGATTGAATCTGGGGTCTCCCGTGGTCCCGAGATCAGCCGGTGCTTCTCCTCCCGCGGCAGGAGTGACGAGGGCGTCGATACCGGTGAAGAGCCGGGAGAGGTCCCGTCGGGCGCTCGAGGCCTGGGCGATGGCCGCGTCATATGCGGCTGGCTCGATGGCCTGGCCCGATTCCAGAAGCTCCCGCAAGGAGGGCGACAGGAGGGCCGGGCGGCAGAGAAGTTCCCAGCTGAGGGAACGGACGGCCTCGTAGGTCTGCACCACCCACTGTTGGGCGGGCAGGCCACGAAGGGAGGGGGGAAGGTCGACGTCGATGACGTCAGCCCCGGCGGCCCGGGCCACGCCGGCGGCCTGCTCCACCGCAGCCTGGCTGTCCTGATCGGCGGCCGAGAAGCTTTCGTCCCGCAGGATCCCCAGTCGAGGCGGCCGGGAGAGCGGTTGCCAGGGCGGTCGGCCGGTGAGGACCACCCGCGCCGCGTCAAGAGTCCCCACCGTTCTGGAAAACCACCCGACGGTGTCGAGGGAGGGAGCGACGAGCTTGACCCCGGCGACAGGAACGATCCCAAAGCTCGGCTTCAACCCGTAGACCCCGCAATAGCTGGCCGGGCGTATGACCGATCCGGCCGTCTGGGTGCCCAAGGCGACATCGGCCATTCCCGCCGCGACCGCGGCGGCGGAGCCACTCGATGACCCGCCCGGCGTGTGAGTGCGGCGATGCGGATTGGTCGTCGCTCCAGGTGTGTAAAGCGCGAACTCCGCGGTGACGGTCTTGCCCAAGCAGACGGCGCCGGCTGAACGCAGCAGGGCCACGGCGGCGGCGTCCGAACGGGGTCTGAAGCCCTGGTAGATCACCGATCCGTACTCGGTCGGCATCTCCGCCGTGTCGAAGACGTCTTTGACGCCCAGCACCAGGCCGGCCAGGGGGAGTCTCACCGCGGCCTGGTCGACTCTGCGGGCATCCGACGCGGCCAGGTCAGGATTGAGGTGGCTCCAGGCCCGAACGACCGACTCCATCCGGTCCACCACCGCGAGCGCCCGCTCGACGGAGTCGACGGCTGCGGTCAACCTCCTAGGCCACGCAGCGCAACGGGCGTCCGCCGTTGTAGGCGATGGCGTCGCGGAAGGCCGCGGCCACGTCCACCTCATCCCGACCGTCCAGGTCGGCGTAGGCCCGGTGCAGGTTGAGCACGATTCGTTCGCGGTCGAGAAGCTGGCCGAACTCGCCCAGATCGGTCTGGCGGGCGGCGTCCAGGGGGCTCACCCCGGCCGCCTTGGCCGCGGTCGCGGTATCGAGCACGAACCGGTAGTAACGCTCGTGGATGTCGAAAACCTCCGGCCCGCATGGCCGCCCGTGGCCCGGGACGACCACGCTGGCATTGAAGTCCCGCAACCAGTCGACACGCTCCAGCGCGCCCGTCACTGAACCAGCCACCACCATGGGCATTCCCCCGTTGAATACCAGGTCGCCGGTAAAGAGCACCCGGCGCTCGGGCAGCCAGGCCACCACGTCGCCCCGGGTGTGGGCCGGCCCGCCGGCATAGACCAGCTCCACCGGTTGGTCGTCGACCCACAGGTTGAGGCGGTCGGTGAACGTTACCGTCGGATAGGCCTTCTGCAGGTTGCCCCAGTCCGGCAGGTGGTCCCATAGCGGGATGGGCTGGCTCAGAAGGTTGTCGGCGTGCATGTCCTCCCGGCAGCGCTCATGGGCCACAATGACCGCCTCGGTGAAAAGGCAGTTGCCGTACGTGTGATCGCCGTGGGCGTGGGTGTTGACCAGGGCCCGGACCGGCCGGTCCGTGACCTGGCTGATGGCGCTCAACAGGTCCCGGGTCCGGGCCTCGGTGGCGCAAGCGTCGATTGATGTCACCCGGTCCGATCCCACGATGAAGCCGGCGGTGTTGATCCACCAGGAGCCATCGTGCTGGGCGAACGCCCAGACCCCGTCGGCGACCTCTTCGGGGACAGTGATGGGCAGGTGGCGCCGGTCCGTGCTCATGGCTTTAGCGGGGTACCCGCGACCAGGGCAGGTCCTTGTCGACGCGAATGTCCCCGGGGAGACCGAGCACCCGTTCACCCATGATGTTGCGCTGGATCTCTGACGTGCCGCCCTCGATCGAGTTGGCACGCGAACGCAGGAACATCCTCCGGGACTGCCCCGCCGGTCCCGTCAGTCCCAGTCCGGCCGTCCGCTTCATCTCGTAGTCGTAATCGACGAGACCGGCCGGGCCGAGCATGTCGATACACAGTTCGTAGATGCGCTGGTTGACCTCGGCGAACATCAGCTTGGCAATGGAACCCTCCGGCCCCGGATTGCCGGCCTTGCGATTCTGCGCCGCCCGCACATTTGTCAACCGCAATGCCTCCGCCTCGCTCCACAGTCGCACCAGTCGGTCTCTGGTGGCGGGATGATGGTCGATGGCTTCCTCCCGCCAGATGCGTACCGCTTCGGCGATGGCCCCGCTCCCCCGCCGCGAGGCGCCGCCGCCTCCGCCGATCGTCGTGCGCTCGTTCATCAAAGTGGTCATCGCCACTCGCCAGCCGTCCCCCACGTCGCCGATGCGATCGCCGTCGGGCACTCGAACCTCGGTCATGTACACCTCGTTGAACTCCGCTTCCCCCGTGAGCTGGCGGAGGGGGCGGACCTCGACACCCGCGGCGTGCATGTCGAGGGCGAAATAGGTGAGGCCCTTGTGCTTCGGCGCGTCGGGATCGGTGCGGGCGACCAGCATCCCGCGGTCGGCCTGGTGGGCCAGAGTGTTCCACACCTTCTGCCCGGTGATGATCCACTCGTCGCCGTCGCGGACGGCCCGGGACGACAGGCCGGCCAGGTCCGAACCGCTCCCCGGCTCGCTGAACAGCTGACACCACGCCACCTCGCCGATGAAGGTCGGTCGGAGCAGCCGGTCCAGCAGGGCTTCGCTCCCGTGGGTCACCATTACCGGGCCCGCCATGGTCAGCCCGAAAAACTGCCGGCTGCCCGCCGGAGGGGCGGCGGCCCGGGCCAGCTGTTCGTCGACCAGCCGCTGGAAGTTGGGAGCTACGCCCAGCCCGCCCCGGCCCTCCGGAAAGTGGACCCACGCCAGACCGAGGTCGTACCGGCAGCCGAAGAACTCCTCCGGTTTCGTGTCGTTCGGATCCACCTCGGCCAGCAACCGGTTGATGCGCTCCTGGATCAGGGCGGCGGGGTCGGCGGTGCTCATCACTCCAGTCTTACCGATCAAGCGGTGTCTCGTCCCGCGGCGGCCCCCTTTCACCTGAAGGCTTCGATTCGCTCGAGCAGCCACCGGGGCCCGACGGTAGTAACCCCCGGCCGGACTCTGGCGCGGAGGCCCCGGTCGGCTGAGACGAGCAGCACTGGATCCTCGGCGGCCGCAGCCAGGGCGGCCAGCACGTCGTCCCCCGAACCGGGGGCGTGCACCACCTCAACCTGATCGGCTGTGCCCTCGGCGGCGCCGCGTCGGGCCGCGCCTTCGACCACCACGATGACCGGCACCGGTAATCGGGCCGCCGCCACCGCGGCCCGGATTTCCCCGACCAGCCGGCCGGCGGCACCGGGGCGGTCCCGCCACCAGCCGTCCGGGCGCGATCCGAATACGTTGGCAGCGTCCACCAGCAGCACGGGTCCGAGTCTGACAGGCAAACCGGGCGGGCGATATCGTTCGCGTCCATGGCATTGGAGACCATGATTGACGCCCAGACGGGCCGGAAATGTTATCTGGACCAGCCGGGGGATTTGGCCGGCGATGCGGAGCTCACCTTCTTGCTCAGCCTGCACGGCGGGGGTTCCGTAGGGGCCTGGCAGCGGGAATACTTTCCGGCGTACGAGTATTGCGATGCTCTCCGGCTGGCGATTGCGACTCCGTCGGCTGCCACCCGCGAACCGACCCGCCACTGGGCCGCGGAGGCGGACGACAAGTACCTCATCGATCTGGTGGAGCAGGTGTTCGAGCGGTTTGGCCGGAAAAACATCCGCTCGTTCTGGCTCGTCGGCCGCCCGGCCGCATCCACGACAGCCGATGGGACGCCAACCCGACGCTCAGCTGGGGCCGCAAACCGGCGCCCGGGACGGCCAAAATGTATCTGTACCCGAATGCCAGAGGCGGCCGGGTGATCGCCGACGTGGTCCGGTTGGACAAAGGCCACACCGAGGGGCTGGAGCCCCGAATCACAGAGGCGCTGGCGAGGTTGATGGTCTCGGCCCCGGGCGGCAAGGCCACAACGCTGTGACCGCATTCGAGCCGGTCCTCCACCGGATGTACCACCGAGACGGCGTGGCCACTCTGCCGGCTCACCTCGAAAAGACCTACGGGATGACGGTCGCGAAGGTATCCAGGCTGGACGTCGGGGTGTTCCGTGTGGATCGGACGGAGAAAGGGTCGCCGCTGGTGGCCCGCCTGTTTTCTGCGGCCCGGTCCCACGCCGCGGCCCAGGCCGACCTCGCGGTGCTGCAATATCTCGCAGAGGTCGGCTTCCCGTCCGAACGGCCCTTCGGGGAGGGGGCACTCACCAGCCACGAGGGTCAGGCCCTGCTCGTCACGGAGTTCGTCAAGGAGGTGGCCAAAGCCAGGCGTCCCCCTCATCCGATCGTGACCCTTGGCGCCCGGATCGGCCGGCTTCACGGTATGGCCGTGCCGGCCGGAGCGGACCGGCCCTCGGGAGCCCTGCACCACTTCGCGGAAGGGACGATGGCCGACGAGCTGCGAGCGGTCGTGGGCTGGCTGGATTCGATCGAGCCGCGTGTGCCGGGCGAGGGCCGCGCTGCTTTTGACACCATCCGCACGACGGTGCTCGCCGCGGATGGTGGAGGCGGACTACCGGAGGCGTTCGTTCACCCCGATCCTGTCCCCAAGAATGCTATCTTCACCGCCGACGGGCCGGTTTTGGTGGACTGGACCTCGGCGGGGCGAGGCCCTCGCTTGGCGGCTATGACGATGGTCCTTCGGTCGGGATGGGCCGGAATTCCTTTTATGAAAGGCTATGGCCGGGTGGTCGCACTCACCGACGATGAGCGCGACCGCCTCCCCGGGTTGCTTTTCAGCCGGGGCCTTATCGGTCTGGTTTTCCGCGTCTGTCTGGACCCGACCACCACTAACACCGGGGCCAGGAAGTTGACCGGCCTGCGCCGCGACAGCGAGGCCAGGGCGGGCGAACTGCTCAAGGGGTGAGGCGGGTCGAGCCGCAGACCACCGCCGGTTGCGGCGTACGCGCCGGAGTGCTGCACTGCATGGGTGTGGCCGTCGAGGACAACAGTGAAACGCCGGGACGCTCGTGGCACGGCTGGCGGGAAGCGCTATCGGTGGTGATGTGGCCGGCCAATCTGAGACGGACGGTAGTCACGGCGCTGGTGGTCGGCACGATCCTGTTCGCCATCAATCAATTAAATGTGGTCGTGGACGGCGACGCCACGCCTCTCGTGTGGATCAAGACCGCGGTGACCTATCTGGTGCCATTCGCAGTCGCGAATGTCGGAGTCTTGATCGCCACTCGCCGCTGATTATCCGCTTTGGGGGAACCCGCTGAGCCCGGGATCCAGCGCCACGCCAAGGCTGTTCAACGTCATGGCGACCAGGTGATACTGCCCGACCAGCATCGGCAGCTCGATCAGCTGAGAGGTGTCGTAGACCTCGGCGAGGGCAGCCCAGGTGGCGTCGGTAACACACCAGTCCTCATGGAGTTCGTCGGCGGCTCGCAGCAGGGTCGAGTCGAACTCGCTCCAGCCGCCGGCGTCCGGGCCGACGGTGACGCGATGAATCTCTTCGTCTGACAGGCCCGCAGCGCGTCCGATCACGACATGTTGGGCCCATTCGTACTCGGACTGGCAGTTCCAGCCGGTCCGCAGAATCAGCAGCTCGCGGTCGCGTGCAGGGATCTTTCCATTGAGCAGCTTTCCTCCGAAGGGCAGCCACCGCCGCGTCACGCCTTCAGCCCGGATAAGCGTCGTGAAAATGTTCGCTTCCGATCCGCCGACGGTCACGCTGTCCAGCAGAGCCTGGGCGGTCGGCGTTCTCTCGGCGGCGGGAAGCGGGGTGATTCGCGGGGACGTGGGGCGAGTGGCCATGCTCGACGATATTCCAACCGGCCACCGGGCGGACGGTGCCCGGAGTGTCAACCTCGGTGCGTCCGGTTACGTTTGGGCCCGCTTGAGGTCGCAGCATCGCCCAAGGCCCGGCCCGAAGTGCGAAAACGCCTGCACATCGGCGGAGCTCGCCGATGTGCAGGGGGCCGGTGTCGGAGTAGCTTGGGGGGCCATCGCTCCAGAAAGCGGGCATCAAATGACTTATGAGGACATCCTGTACGAGAACCGTGGTCCTGCGACATGGATCACCATCAACCGGCCCGAACGACGCAACGCCGTACGCCCCCAGACCTACACCGAGCTCAGGGACGCCTTCCGGCGAGCAGCAGCCGACGAAGCGACGGGATTTGTGGTTTTAACCGGCGAAGGCGCCGGGTTCTGTGCAGGCGACGACTTCCAGGCCATCTTCCTGGCCGAGAGCCGGGAGGACGACCGGGTCGACCGCCAGCTTCGGCGGTACCGCGACCGGGATCAAGCCAGCAACCCGTTGCTCCGCGAAATGGTTGGTTGCGAAAAGCCGATCATCGCCGCCGTCAACGGGGCTGCGGTCGGCATGGGATTCGACCTGGCGGTGGCATGCGACATCCGCATCGCCAGCGAGCAGGCGCGCTTCGGCAGCTACTTCGTGCGGCGGGGCGTCCTCGGTACGGCTGGGAGCTACTACTTTCTCCCCCGGATCGTCGGGCTGTCCAAGGCCATGGAGTTGGCCCTGTCCGGCGCCCTCATCGACGCCGCCGAAGCTGACCGGATCGGGTTGGTGTCGCGCGTCGTGCCCGAGGCCGAGCTGGTCCCGGCCGTGGAGGCCATGATCGAGCAGCTCTCCTGGGGCGCCCCATTGGCGCAGCGAGCCATCAAACGGATCATGATCCGGGGGCTCTCCATGGAATGGACGGCCTTCGACGAATACATCGCGCCTCTCGCCGACGGTCTGTGGTCGACGGAGGACCACATGGAGGGCGTGACTTCACACGTCGAGCGGCGGCCGCCGAGTTTCAAGGGTCGGTGACACGGTAGCGGAGCCGGGTTGGCCGGCCGTGCTCCACGCACTGCGCCTGGCGTGCTAGTACATATCACCACGTCGCCTCTTGTGATATCGGGTACTGAGAGATTTGCTCCTCTCACGGTGGGTAAACTGTTGGTGTGTTGGCATTGCTCGTCGTCCCTGGTCTCCTCGTGGCTGGGACCACGTTGGTGATCGATCTCTGGAATGGGCGGCGTCTACGCAGTCAGTTTGCCCATGCCGCGAGCCTCGCCGATGAAGCCCAGCGCTGGCTTGACGGCCAGTGGTAGATCCGGCCTGATCTCGCTCCCACCCGGTAGCGAACTTCTGTTGGGAATCGGCCGCCGGGGCCCAAGGTTTCAATGGCCATGACGACCGTGGGAATCATCGGAAGCGGAAATATCGGAAGCACGGTGGCCAGGCTGGCGGTCGATGCCGGATACGAGGTGGTGCTGAGCAACTCCCGTGGCCCCGAGACGCTCGCCGAACTGGTCGCCAACCTCGGGCCCAAAGCCCGCGCCGCCGCCACTGAGGGGGCGGCGACCGCAGGCGACCTGGTCCTGGTGTCGATTCCGGTGAAAGCGTACCCTTACCTGTCGGGGGTGGCGCTGGCGGGGAAAGTCGTCATGGACACCGGTAACTACTATCCCGATCGGGACGGGCAGATCCCCGAGTTGACGGCCAAGAAGGTCACGAGCAGTGAATATCTGGCTGGCTATCTTCCCGGCGCGCAGGTCGTGAAGGTGTTCAACAACATCTTCTTCAAGCATCTGCTCCATCTGTCCCGGCGATCCGGCGCGCCGGATCGCTCCGCGCTTCCTATCGCCGGCGATAGGGCGTCGGCGAAGGCGGCGGTCACCGGGTTCCTCGACTCGATCGGGTACGGAGTCGTCGACGCCGGGCTGCTGGCGGAGGGGTGGCACCAGGAGCCGGGAACGCCCGTGTATGGCCCCCCCTACGGTTCGTTCGACAACGAGCAGGGCACGCCGGCGAGCGCTGACGCTATCCGGGCCGCGCTGGAATCGGCTCGGCGCTAGCCCGGTAACCATTCCAGCCGCCCGGCTCCGGTGTGCGGCCGCCAGGGAGCGTCGATCTCCCGCCCAGCCTCTGACCACCGGGCGCGTCGAGCACCAGGCCATGGCGTCGTCGACGTTGTGGACGATGGAACAGACCTGGACTGAGCTCCTGGTGGTTTCTCGGTTTCTCACCGGTCCAGGTGCCCGACCTCTGAGGAGAGGTGGCGCGCACGCCGCACCCGGAAGCTGGCGGGCGGAGCCGAGCATGGCCAGCCCCGCTCTTGCTATCGGTAGACGATATCGGCTATGGATATCCCGTGGACATCGTTCGGGACTTCACCCGGGCTGCTGTCCAGGTGCACCTGATGCACCACGCCTGCGAGGGCGATGTGCATGGCGCCGCGCTCATTGAGGAACTGGCCCGTCACGGGTACCGTCTGAGCCCGGGGACCATATATCCCATGCTGCACCGGCTCGAAGCCGCCGGCCTCCTCGTCTCGCGTCAGATCCTGGTCGACGGCCGTCGGCGGCGCATCTACCGGGCCTCCCCAAAGGGCCGCAAGGCCTTCACCGCGTGCAGGGGGGCCATCAGCGAGCTAGCCGGCGAGGTGCTCGGTCGGTGAGCCCCGACGCCGGCGGGCGGGTGGCCCTGACCACCATCGCCCGGGAATGGGGGCGGATCGGGGTCATCGGGTTTGGTGGACCACCGACCCACATTTCACTCCTGCGGAGATTGTGCGTCGAAGACCGCCATTGGCTCGTCGACGGCGAGTTTGAAGACGGCGTCGCAGCCGTGAATCTGCTCCCGGGGCCAGCTTCCACGCAGCTGGCCATCTTCTGTGCATGGCGACTGCGTGGTGCGGTGGGAGCGCTTCTTGGCGGCGCCTGTTTCATCGTCCCCGGTCTCGTGATCATTTTGGCCCTTTCGGCCCTGTTTCTGGCCACCGATCCGCCCCTGTGGATAGAAGGAGCAGCGGCCGGCGCCGGGGCTGCCGTCCCGGCCGTCGCCATCCAGGCGGCGCTCGGTCTACTCCCGGCGAACTGGAAACGGGCGGGGGAGCGGCGACCCAATCAGATCCGCTGGGTGGCCTACCTGCTCATCGGCGGGGCCGCGGCGGCGACCGTCGGGCCGTATCTGGTGGTCGTTCTCCTGGCGTGCGGACTGGCCGAGGTGGTGGCGAGACGACCCGGAGACGGCACCTCCCCTGGCGCCCGGGCCATCATGCCGATGGCAGTCCTTCCCGGGGTGACGGTCGGCGGGGTCGGGGCCCTGGTGTGGGTCGCCTTCAAAGTCGGCGCCCTTTCTTATGGTGGGGGCTTCGTCATCATCCCCCTCATGCAACATGACGCGGTCGATGCCTACCACTGGATGACCAACGCCCAGTTCCTCAACGCCGTCGCCCTGGGACAGGTCACCCCCGGACCGGTCGTGCAGACCGTGGCCGTCGTCGGCTATGCCGCCGCCGGGATTGGCGGGGGCTTGCTCGCGGCGCTGATCGCCTTCGCCCCGTCTTTCGTGTTCGTCCTGGCCGGGGGCCATCAGTTTGACCGGCTGCGGCAGAGCGCCTCCATCCAGGCCTTCCTCACGGGAGCGGGCCCCGCCGCCATCGGCGCCATCGCCGGATCTGCGATCCCGCTGAGCGAGGCCCTGAGCCACCTGTGGCAGTTGGGAGTCCTCGCTGTGGCCGTCGGGTGGCTGGTCGTTCTCCGCCGGAGCGTGGTGTTTGGTCTCATCGCGGCCGGCCTGCTCGGTGTCATCGCCGGACTCGCCGGCGCACCGGTTTCGCACTGAGGGCTTCAGGTCAGGGCGCCGGCGTCGCGGAGGCGCGCCACTTGTTCGTCGTCGTAGCCGAGGACGTCGCGAAGCACGTGGTCGGTGTCCTCGTGAAACCGGGGGGCGTGACGGCGGGGCCTCCCGGGCGTCTCCGAGAGCAGGTACCGGGGCCCTTCGACCACTACTTCGCCGTGGGTGGGGTGCGGCAACCGAACCAGGTGGCCGCGGTGGAGCATTTGCGGGTCGGCGCAGAAGTCAGCGCTCGCCGACGCCCGGTGGGCCGGCACCCCGCTCGCCTGCAACGCCGCTTCGACCTCCGCCGGTGTCCGCAGCCGAGTCCAGTCGGACAAGAGATCCTCGAGCTCGTCGGCGGCCGCCCGTCTGGCCTCGACCGACGCGTAGCGGGGATGGTCCGCCAGGTCGGGCCGTCCGATGACGTTCGTCAGCCGGCTCCATTCCTCATCGCTCCGAACGGCGATGGCGACCCAACCGTCACTCCGATCGGGCGCGGGCCGGCACGGATACACTCCGTGGGGCGCGAACTCCCGGTCACGATTGCCGCACCGCTCGGCGACCCGCCCGGTGGCGAACCACCGGGCCATCTCGGGGCCCAGAAACCAGATGCCCGCCTCGACCTGTGACACGTCGATCCGTCCGCCCTCACCCGTCCGACGGCGGTGGTCGAGCGCAGCCAGCAAAGTCACGAGAGCGAAGCGGGGGCCCACGTAGTCCGTATACGGCCCGAACGGGCCGATCGGCGTCCGATCCGGCCAGCCCACCAGGTACTGAAATCCGGCCAGGGCGGCGCCGACATTGCCATAACCCGCCAAACTCGACCACGGACCACTCTGACCGCATAGCGCGGTACTCAGCACGATCAACCCGGGGTTGGTGGCTCGCAGTACGTCCGGGCCCAGCCCGAACCGGTCCATGGTCCCGGGCGAAAAGGACTCAATCACGACGTCCGCCCATCGGGCGAGGTCGCGGACGACCGCCCGGCCGGGTTCGCGGGACAGGTCGAGGCAGATGCCGAGCTTGCCGGCGTTGCAGGTCTCGTAGAGAGCGGAGCCTTCGGGGTCCGGGATGCGGTCAACGAACGGCGGCATGCGGCGGGCCGTCTCGATCCGCCGCGATGACTCGACGCGTATCACCGTGGCGCCGAAGTCCGCAAGGGCGCGACCGATGACCGGCCCGGCTACCACCCAGGACAGATCGAGCACCTTCAGCTGGTGGAGGGGCGCCGGTGGCCCGGCCGTACCGTCACTGCCGTTGGCAGACTGTGGTCCGGGGCGCTGGCCTGTGCTGTTTCCGAGCCAATCGGCCAGCACCTCGGCGGTGTGTTCGTTGGGCATGGGTGCCGGGTAGCGGTGAGCGAAGGCGTTGGCATAGTCGGTCCGGGCGAAGCGACCGGGCATGGTCCGGGCCCGTGTCTCTTTTCCCAGGGTGATCCAGAAGTCGCGAGCCTCGAGATGGGGGCTGCGGCCGATGTCGGAGACATCGAAAATCCCGACCGGCGAGACTTTGCGGTTGACGGCTGCCTCGGTTAGCTCCAGCTTGGTTTTGCTCGCCAAGAACCCCGCTACGAGGTCGCGGGCCTCCTGCATTTCGGCGTCGGTCATGGTGTTGACCGAGGACCAGTCCGACCCGGCCAACGACCCGACATCGACACCCGCCTCGGCCATCCACCGGAACAACGAGTTGGTGAATCGGCCGGCGACAGGGCCAGAGGCGAGATGGAACTCGACGAGGCCGTCCCGTGCCTCCCACTTGCCCTGGGCGCCGGACGTACCGTTCCGGGGGGAACCGAGCGCGTCTCCCGGGGCGCGCCGCGTTCGTAGACAGCGGCCAGGACGGTCGCGAGCGTGGCGATGCCAAGTGAGATCTGAGCGGAGATGTCGACGTGCTGGCCCCGGCCGGTGGTGTGGCGGGCGGCCAGGGCGAGCAGAACGCCCGCCGCCGCGTCGGCTGCGGCGTGCAAGTAGGACTGCGGCACGCTGATGCGGAGTGGTGCCCGATCGCCGTCCCTGTGCGGCTCGAGTGGACCGCCTGCGGCCCAGACAATCAGATCCGATTCTGCCCATCGGGCCTTTGGGCCGTCGAGACCGAAAGCCGAGATGGAGCACCACACCAGGCCGGGGTTGCGGGCCATGGCCTCGGCCCGGACGAGGCCGTGCACGTCCGTCACCCTCGGGCCGGCCGATTCAATCACCACATCAGCGGCCCCGGCGAGGTCGGCCAGCAGCCGCCGGCCGTCGTCGGTGGTGGGGTCGAACTGGACGGCTCGTCTATTGGCTCCGTACACGTCCCAATACAGAGATGATCGTTCGCCGTCAGGCCCTTCGAGGAATGGTGGCGTCTGCCGGGCCGGGTTCCCGTCAGGAGGCTCGGCGGTGACGACGTCAGCGCCGAGGTCGGCGAGCATTCGCCCGGCGAGCAGCCCTCGGGCGTCGGTCAGATCGAGGACGCGGTATCCCTCGAGGAATGGCATGGGCGGGGATTCGTTTGCACCCAAATCCATCAGTCCCGGCCGGAGGTGCTCTGGGCCAGCGAGGCGAGAGGAATCGATTGCTGGAAGCGGGGCCGGTGCAGGCGGACGTCGTGCTTCGCTTGCTGGCGCGTCGATTGGTTCGAAGGGGCGGCGATCTGCCTGGGCCCTCGAGTAGCCATCGAACCTCCTCAGTGGCGCCAACCGGAGTGGCGACCATACCGTACCGGGCCCCTCACGGCACTTTGCGGCCCGGGGTGAGAGGGGGGCGGGCGGGGTGGGTGTGCTTTAGGATTTCGGCGTGCGACTCGCGCTCTCTTCGACCTAACTAGGTCAAAATCGGTGCGGGGCGTGGAGGTCGGCGGGAGGGGTCGGGATGCGAGGCGTAGGCCCGAACCCGGCGCCTGGCTTCGGTGGACGCGGCCCTGATCCCCGCCATCGAACGCCCGCGCCCGTGGGATCCCGCCCACCCCGCCCGTCAAGCAACAGGGGACCGACGATCGCGGCGCAAAGGGCGCCTAAGGGGCCGTTCGCCCAGCCGTCGACCTCGGTCCTCCTCCGTCCTCCTCCGGCCTCACCGGGCCGATGGACGACATCACCGGGGCCGGAGGCCAAGGTGCCTTGCGGCTGAGCGGGCGGTCCCGACCGCCTACAGTTGGCCGCATGCCTTGTTGGCCGGCACCCGCCCGGCATGATCGAGGATGCCGCCTGCCAGCGGCAGAAGAGTGAGCCGGATCGTCGTCATCGGTGGCGGCCCCGGCGGCAGCACCGCGGCGACCATGCTGGCCCGCAAGGGCCACGACGTCGTGCTCTTCGAGCGGGAGCGTTTTCCCCGTGAGCACATTGGTGAGTCCTTGTTGCCGGCCAGTCTCCCGGTGCTCGAAGCGCTCGGTGTGAGAGAGGCCGTCGAGCGGGCCGGGTTCCTCAAAAAGTGGGGTGCCACGATGGTCTGGGGTCGGTCCCAGGAACCATGGAGCTGGTATTTCCGCGAGACAAACCGTCGCTATCCCCACTCCTATCAGGTGTGGCGTCCGGAGTTCGACTCGTTGCTGCTCGACAACACCCGGCGGCATGATGTCGAGGTATGCGAGGGACACCGGGTCACCGACGTCAGTGTTCGACGGGGGGCGGGCCGCGGCGGTTCGAGTGGAACGCGAGGACGGTTCCGAGCGGTCGGAGTCCGCCGATTTCATCGTGGACGCCAGTGGGCAGGCGGCGCTCATCGGGCGGGCCCGGAACCTGCGCCGCTGGGATCCGTATTTCCGCAACATGGCGGTGTACGGATACTTCGCCGGGGCGGAGCGCCTCGATCCCCCCGACGAGACCAACATCCTGGTCGAGTCCTATCCGAGCGGGTGGTTCTGGACCATTCCCCTGCACACCGGCGTGGCCAGCGTCGGCGCCGTCGTCGACCGTGATGTTGCGGCCGAGCGGGTCAGAGGCGGCGGGCTGGCCGAATTCCTCATGGCCGAGGTGGCGATGGCACCCAAGACCGCCTCGTTGCTGCGGCAGGCCCGGCTGGTCAAAGGGCCGATCTCGATCCGTGACTGGTCGTACCTATCGGACTCCGTGGTGGGGGACGGGTTTGCTCTGGTCGGCGATGCGGCGTGCTTTGTCGACCCCCTGTTCTCGTCTGGAGTGCACCTGGCGTTGAGCGCCGGCGTGCTCGGGGCGGCCTACGTGACGACGGCGCTCAAGGACGCCAAGCTGGCGGCCGCGGCAGGCCCGGTGTTCCAGGACCTCTATTACACGCAGTACGAGCGCTTTCACGAGATGGCGAAGCTCTTCTACTCGTCCAACCGGACGACGGAGTCCTATTTCTGGGAGGCGCGGCGGATCCTCGGTAAAGACGGCGAGGTCTATACCCCGCGGCAGGACTTCATCCGGGCCGTCGCCGGCCAGCCGCCGCAAGGCTACGAGCGAGTGGTGCTGGCCCAGGGCGACCTGCCCGGAGTCTTCGTCGAGGGGGTCCGGCAGGCGGAAGACGAACTGGCGTCGCGGGAGCGCCGGATCGCGGCAGGCGGCGACGCCCTCCTGCGCGCCGTCCCGCGGCTGGCGCCCGATGCCAGGATTGCCAGCCGCCCGGTGCTCGGCTCGGATGAGTTCGAATGGGGTTGGGTGCTCACCTCGTCGACCCGTCCCGAGGGCGTCGAGTGCAGCCAGTTCGTCGCCGACCTGCTGCGGCCGGGTGGATGGGCGTCGCTCGGTCGAACAGCTGGTCCGTTCGATCGGTGCCAGCTACGGCCCTGACGTCCGGCCCAAAATCAAGGAAAATGTGCTCTTCGCAGTGCGTACCCTGTATGTGGAAGGCGCTATCGATGACCTCACTGGCCTGTAGCTGGGCCAGCCGTCGGACCGGCGTTCCGGATCGCAATTACCTCTCGTGGGGAGGACCAGGATGCTGTTCCGACCATCGGCCATGCCCGTACCGGTAGATGTCGTCTGTCCCTTCTGCGGCGTGCTGCTCCTCGCCAAGGGAGAAATCGCTCATATAGAGCTTCGTGGCCTGCACGATGAGTCGGCCCGGGTCGCCCAGCTCATGTGCATCTGCGAGGACTGCGAGTTCCCCGTGGTGATTGGCTATATGCCGGCCAGCAACTTCGGGATCTGCTGACAGGGCGGGCGGTGTGCGCCCGGGGCGGGGCGCCCGATTCCTGCCGGGAGACGGCGGGCGCGCCGTCCGTAAGGAGCCGACCTCGCCTCTTTCCCCTGAGTGGCCGCCAGGTCAACCCAATAGTGTCGTGGGGCACGCTCGGGGAGGGGCCGAGTGGCCACACAAAGGGTGGCGAGCGCGGATCGCCTCAAGGCATTGGTGCTTTTGTCGGCCTGGCCCCGAGCAAACTGGGACGCGTTACCGGGGCGCGGCGCTGGCCGGCCGCGGTGCGGGCGGGATGGTCGGCGCCCATGGGACGGTTTGTCACGGTGGGCGGTCGTGGTGGGGGCTGGCGATCCTTCACTGGCGCGCGCCCCGCTTCATGTGGGCACAATTCGCGCCAGTAAAGCGGGTGGCGGGCGGCACGGCCGGACCCGTGCGCGCGGTGCGTGGTCGTGGCGCGCACCGTGGGTTCAGCGGGCCGAGCCGGCGGCTGGTTGGGGCCGGCCGTCGGCCGGTATGCGGCGGCGGGCCGGGTTGGAGGGCGGGGGGCCGGGCGGGCGGGGCGGGTTGGCCGGGCCGGGCCGGGCGGGCGGGGTTGGCCGGGCGGGTTAGGTGGAGCCGGGGGTGGTGGCGGTGGCGGCGGGGGTGGTGAGGGGCTGGTTGGTGGCGGGGTCGATCTCGAAGGCGTCGGGCAGTTCGAGCTCGCGGCCCATCTCGCGGACGGCGGGGATGATTTCTTCGCCCATGAGTTTGAGGCTGCGCATGGCGTCTTCGTGGCTCATGGCCCCGTCGCCGTCCCAGAAGAAGATCTGGCCCGGGCGGAGGGTTTCCAGCACGTGGCGGATCTTGGGGATGACGGTGGTGGGGGTGCCGGTGATGATGGTGTAGTTGTCCAGCTGGCCCTCGTAGATCTTGACCCGGCCGGCCTCGACCTCTTCGGGGGTCTGGACCTTGGGGGCCTCCTCGCCCTCGGTGGGGATGAGCGGCCCGGCCGTGCGCCCCCTTGATAGCAGCACCTGGAACAGCTCCCCGGTGGGCAGGATCTGGGTCCGGCTGGTGAGGCCGGGCAGGTTCTGGATGAAGGGGTTGGGCCGGGCCCGGCTGCCCTCCAGGAAGATGTTGGACGGCCCCTCGATGAACTTGCGGCCGGTGTGGTAGGCCTTCTCCTCGGTCTCGTCGACGTGCACCTTGAACAGGTAGCCCCGATGCTGGGGGCCGGCCTCGTAGCCGGTCTCGGCCGCCACCTCCTCGTAAAGTCGAACGACCGTTTGGTCGGTTCCAGCTGGGTGGCCAACATGATGTACGGGATGCGGTTACGGGCGCACCACTCGACCGTGTTCTTGGACAACACCCCCGGCACCCACACCGGCGGGTGGGGCTGCTGATAGGGCCGCATCCAGGGGTTGACATACCGGTACTGGTAATGCTTGCCCTCCCAGCGGAACGGCCCGTCGGTCGTCCACGCCTTGACCACGAACTCGTGCGCCTCCTGGAAACGCTCCCAGTTAAACGGCGACTGGGCGTTATGGGCCACCGACTCCCGCCCGGTGCCCCGAACCCAGCCCGACACCAGCCGCCCCCGGCTGATCATGTCGATGGTCGCCAGCGTCTCGGCCAGCCACAACGGGTCATCCCAGATCGGGATCACGTTCCCGAGCAGTACGATCTTCGCCTTCGACGTCTCCCGGGCCAGGATTGACGCCTCCACGTTCATGACCCCGCCCATACAAAACGGCGTGGAGTGATGCTCATTGAGCATCAACATGTCGAAGCCCATCTCCTCGGCGTAGATCTTCTCGTCCAGATAACGGTTATACAGATCCGCCCCGAGCATCGGATCGTACCGGCCGTTGGACATCATCAGATCCACCATGTCGATCCGGCCCTCCATCAGATCCGGATCCTGATAAGGCCGCTCAGTGAAATAGCCGATCTTCATCCCTACGCTCCTCTCTGCGCGCCGGCGAACCCTCGACCAGTTCGGCCAGCCGCTCCGGCTCCTCCAAATCGACGAAATGCCCCGCCCCCGCCAATACCTCCAGCCGGCCGCCCAGCAACTCCTGATACTGGCGGCCCACGTCCAGACGGCACCAGCCGATCCTGCTCCCCCCACACGATCAGCGCCGGCACCCGCACCTCCGCCAACAAATGCGGCAACTGATCGCTATACATCCACGGCTTCCAACACACCCGAGCCGTCATCTCCGTCCCGAAATCCCACAACTCATACACGTCCGGCGGCAACTCATTCGCCCCGAACAACTCCTGAAACACCCCCGCATCCCGAAACCCCGTCAACCCGTACTCGGCGAACCCGATCAACATCTGGTCAAGCACCTCCCCCTCCCGGGCATGCAACCCCGTCGCACCCACCAACACCAACCCCCGGAAACGCGACTGCTCCATCGATACCATCTCCGCCGCGACAAACCCCCCGAACCCCACCCCCACCACCGTCACCCCACCCGACAAACCCAGCCGATCCAACAACTGCAACAACAAAATCCCCAAATCCCGAGGCGAGCGCGCCCAATCCGGCCGATCCGACCGCCCATACCCCGGCAAATCCGGCACCACCACCGAAAACGAACCCGACAACCGCTCATACAACGGCAACCAACCCAAATTCCCCAACGAATCATGCAACACCAACAACGGCCGCCCCTCCCCCTTCCCCAACACCCGCAACCCCAAACCCCCCACCGACACCCGCGACTCCGACACCGAAACCGGAATCTCCCGATCCAACAGCGCCACCACCATCGCCGACCTCCCCGTATCGGTACCGGATCGCAGGCCCACGCAGAGACCTCGTCAACCTCTTTAGAAAGTAAAGTATATGCTCCGGGCCGCGAGCAAGCCCTTCTCGGCTGTACTCGTATCAGAGCGCATCAATCCCGACCCTGGTGCGAACCAGATGTTTCACCAGGACATTCGGCGAGCGCCGAAGAGGAGGCCCCGCGGGTAGCCGTCACGCGCCGATGACGTATGATCCGGCGCGTGTGCGAGTCAGAATCCGGATCACATCCAAAGCCCAGTCCCCGGGCCGCCCTCTCTAACTGGAAGACTTACGACGCGCCCTTCGCGACGAAGTTGCGGCTGGCGGTATCCAACAACCTGGTGAAGATCCGTAAGCACCAGAGCTGTTGCGGGAATTACGGCCAACCCGGGTGTTGAGTGCCGGCCCCGCCACCCCGTGAGGGTGGAGCCACCCAAAGTGAGCAGGCCTCGGATCACGAGCACGACCACGACCACGGCCACCACCACGACCATGGCCACGACCCCGGCCACGACCCCGACCCCGGCCACGACCCCGAGGAGCCGTCGTAGACCGAGGCATCCCGGACGGCCGGCCCGGATCCCCTAAAGCGGAAGGATCAGACGGCCGCCGAGGCGGGCCGGCTGATAGCCCACGGTGCGGTCCGTGAGCGGACGCTCATTGGCCCCGTAGACGCGGACCTCGCGGATGCCGTCCGGTCCGGTCCGGAGCAGGAAGGCGCGCAGTCGCCCTTCAATCCGTGTCCGGTCGAGCAGCTCGTAGTTGGCCACGACCTCCGCAAACCAGGCGTCGTCCTGGTGCCATTGCGAGCTGATCTCGTGGTGGGTCGAACGAATGGTCGACAGGAAGTCGCTGAGCAACCGCCGCACCGCTTCACGGCCCTCGGCGTGACGCCCGTCGACGGTGCCGAAGTGGCAATCCGGTGCGCACAGCGCGATGACGGCGGGAACATCGAGCCGGTCGATGGCGGCCAGCACTTCTACGAGCGGTGACTCGGTCACGGCCAGAACACGTTACTGCCAGAACACGCTACTGGCTGGGGCGAACGTGACAGATAGGCCGTCGTCGGGTCATCTCATGTAACCCCATGGGCGACCATGGCCGCGTTAGAGCGAGACGGTGAAGAAGTCGCGGGACTCCGTGCGGGACCGAGATACCGGTCGGCGGGGCGCTGCATCTGAGGGTAGAGCTTGGCCGGGAGGATCAAGCTCGGCTGCGTCCGGTTGGGGTGGGTATAGAAGTTGAACGTCACCCATTCCGGATTGATGTCCAGGGCCATGGCTCGCACCGCGCCCGCTCGCTGCAAGGATTCGGCCAGGCTGCGGGCGGTGAGCGCCGGCCCGGCGACGTAGATCAGGGCGCCCGCGGCGGTGATGCCGACGCCGGAACGGGGCACGACCGTGTTGGCTCCCAGGGTGGCGCCCCACAACCGGGTGTCGTGGTAGGTGGCGTCCGGAGCGACCTGGCCGTGGTCGACCACCGGTACCAGGTTCTGGAGGATGGCGACCACCTGGGGGTTCATGGCGACCTCGGCGCCCCAGGTGCCGATGTTGACCCGCCCGTTGCGATAGATGACCATCGACGCGGCCCCGGCGCTGGAGGGGCACGGCCTGGCCGCCCGTCGAGGTAGAAGCCGCCGTGGGCGTCCTGCATCCGGAAGCCGCCGTTGAACGCAGCCACGCTCCTTGACCGCGCCGGGCCAGCTACGTCGGGTGGCTGGGGCCAGACGCCGCCCGGCTCCTGTGCACCTGGGACCAGGGCCACCCGGAGCCGGGTGGGGTCGATCCAGACCGCCGAGGTGATCTCCCGGGTGTAGGTCGTGTCGGCCCGGAACTGGGCCACGTACATGGCCGGCAAGCCATCGACCGACGCGTCCGCCGGGATCCACCGGCCTTCGGCCGGCAACGCCGGGCTGACGACCAGCGCCACCGGAAGGGGCGGGGGCAGTCCTGCCTTCACCGCGAACTGACGTGGTCCCCTGAGAGGTCGGTTTGACGTGCACCACCGGTGGTGGGACGACAGCAGTCGGTGTTGGGAGGGCGGGTACCGCGTTGAGCCGGGCCGGCTGGCCGCCCTTAGGAGGCTGATGGTGGCTGTAGTAGTACTGCTCGACCGCTCTGGCCAGCGGGGCGGCGTGATGGGATCGCAACCAGTCGGCCCACTTGGCCTGAAAACTCTGGTTGCCGGGCGTTCGCAACGCTCCCCACACCGAAACCCCGACGGCCAGGGTCAGGACCGCCGCCACGACAAGGAGCGCCGCCAGCACGCGGCGCAGACCCAGCCGGAACCGGGTCGGGCCGGGCGTCCGGCGGCGGTAGTGGGTGGGAGGAGCGTTCATGCGGGCATAAGTCTCGGTTTGATCGGGTCAGGCCATCGCCAGGATCAGGCCAAGGAATGGCAAAACGTCATCGAGCCCACAATGCCATGGTTGTTGCCAAGAAGGTGGTAACCCTCAAACCGGGCTCCACGCGGCAGGGGCCGGCCTTCTGGCCAAGCCGGCCGGACGCGGCGGTCCGGGCGGCCACTCCGGCCGTCGCCTAGCATGTGGCCAAATACCACTTGTCGGAGCAAGAGAGTATGGAAGGCGAAGGCTGGGCTCGGCGTTGCGGTGGTCACCGGGCGGGCGCCATCGTTCGTCGTGTCCACCAGTTGCGGGCCCGGACCCGACCCCTGAAGTCGTCCGGGGAGGCCGAGCGGAGGACGGCGTCCTACCTTGACCCGCATTCCGGCGACGGATGGTTCGTCCTGCATGGCGTTGCCGTTCCGGGCGCCGTGGCGAGCATCGATCACCTGGTCGTGACTCCGGCCGGGGTGTTCGTCGTCGAATCCCTCGAGTGGTCGGGGCCGATGAGCCCGACGGGCGGGACGCGCCGGATCGGCCGGCATCTCCAGCGCCCGGAGATCGACGCCTTGCGGACGGCAGTGCAGGCGGTCGGCGAGATCCTGATGTCGGTCTTTCCCGATCTGGGGGTGGTGCCGAAAGGCGTCGTCAGCTTGTCCGGTTGTCCTGCCGATGAGTCCTGGCGCGGGGGCGGGATCACCGTTGTGCCGGCGGGCCGTCTGGTTCGGCACCTGACCCAGGGGCCTCAACCCTACGACGCGGAGCGGGTGGAACAACTTGCCGTCGCTCTGGACGAGGGTTTGGTGTCGCGCTCGGGCCGCTCATCCTCGTTGGTCCGGCCGCTCCCTCTGTCATGGTCGGACCCGCCGGGTCCGGCGAGGGCGGAAAGCGCGCCGATATCGACCGGGCCGGGCGGGGCCCGGGTCGCACCCGGTCGGCCGTCGACGCGCCCCGGTGGCGGGGGATGGCGGACAGGTGGAGGCGCCTTCCAGAGCGTGGTGCGACCGCTGGTCGCCGTGGTCGGAGTGGTCCTCTTCTTCTACTTCTTCGCCATGTGGGGTCGGGCCCTCCCCAGAGTGAGCACGGGGATCTCAGGGACCTCGCCCGTGCTGGTTCCGACCACGGCCGCCGCCGCATCGCTGCGGTGGGAATGGTCCTGCCCGTCGGAGAGTGAGGGCTGGACCGCAAGCCTGGTGCGGCCCACCGCGGCGCCGGCAGGAGCCTGGATGGCCGAGGTGTCCTCATCACCATACGGGCCGTGGACCATCAAGGAGAGGGCCCGGGCCTCCCGGCCACTGACGCTCATTGGACTGGCTCCAGGGTCGCACCAGTGGGTCCGGGTGGGGACCAGTTACCAGTTCTTGATCTCGGCCCCGATCATGGAGGCGCAACTCGCCGTGCCAGAGGGATGTTGACCGTGGTCCCGCCCTGGCGCTCCGTCCGTCAGTCGGCGGGAAGATCGGTAAACAGGTCGGGCTGAGCCGGGTCCCTGGTCGTGCGGGCCTCGGAGTCTGTGGCGCCGGGCTCCGGCCGGAAGTGCTTGCCCAGGGTTCGGGTTTGGCCCTGGTAATGAGATCCGATGTCCTGGCCGTAGAGCCGGGTGGGCTCGCAGAGCATCCGCTGAAACGTCAGCTTGCACACTCGCTGACCATGCTCGACCATGAAGGGAACGTCGTGAGCCCGCACCTCGAGGGCGGCCCGTGAACCGCTCAACCGGCCTTCGGTATCGTGTCCAAATCCAGGGTCGAAGAAGCCGGCGTAGTGGGTGCGGAGTTCGCCGCTCGTGGGATCGTACGCGGTCATCTCCGAGGCGAGGGTCGGAGGGACGCTGACGCTCTCGCGGGACAACAGAAGATAGAAGGATTCGGGGTCGAGCACGATGCGGCTGTGTTCTTCGCTGTAGATGAGATCCCAATAGTCGCGGATCTCGTGAGATCCGACCCGGGCCATGTCGAGCGGCAGGGCATTGGCCTTGGCCCGGTAGCCGACAGGATGGCGATTTCTGGCTCGCAGATCGAGGCTGAGAAAAAGACCATCCGCTGCTGCGAACTCGGTCCGCGAGGCGGGTCGTCCGCCGATATAGAGCAGGGGATGGGCTTCATGCTGCTGCCAGAGCTCACCATCGGATACGGCGGGTCGCCCGATCATCAATCGCAGCTGATTGAGGGCCAGGCCGTGGCGGACGCGGATAGCGAACGAGAGGGGTACGACCTCCAGATAGAGGCAACCCTCGTACCCGGGGGCAATTTCATCAAACCTATAGCTGTGGTCGGTGACGACGCGGGTAAAGACGTCCAGGCGTCCGGTCGAGCTCTTCGGATTGGCCTTGCCCCGGACGTGGGCCGGGAGGCTCAAGGACTCGATGAGCGGTATGAGGTAGGGCCGGTTGGTGTCGAGAACGGCCCCCTCTTTGCGAAGATCGATCTCGTCGACGATCAGGTCTTTGACCTTCCGCTCCACGGCACTGGTATCAGGCAGAAAGCTGCAGCGGATGCGCCAGGCGAACTCACCCAGCCGAAGATCGACGCTCGCCGGTTGGATGTTGTCGGCGGGGATCCGGTATTCCCCGGCATCGATGTAGCCCGCCGCGATCGCGTCGGAGAGAAGTTGATCTGGGAGGACGCCCGGTGTTGACTCGTCGAGATCCGACAGGCGGAGGTCCGGCATCTACTGAAGTGTACTGAGGCCGGGCGATGGCCCAGCGGATCCCGTCGCGGCGGGTGAGGTCGTCCGGGGATCTACCGGTTGCTGCCCGCAGCGGCCAGTTGCCGGCTGCGGGCCAGGCGCCGGCGGCCACGCTCGGACATGCCGCCCCACACGCCGTGTTCAATGCGATTGCTGACGGCGTACTCGAGGCATAGCTCCCGAACCGGACAGGTGGCGCAGATCTTGCGGGCGACCTCGACGCCGACGCCGTCCTGCGGGAAGAAGACGTTCGGCGGATGCTCGCGGCAGGTGCCCTCGGCCATCCAGCTGGTATCAGTCATGGTGCGCTCCTGTGGGCACCCACCTCAGGTCGGGGGGAAGGCGGGCGCCGGGTGTTGGGGACAGTGGTTCGGTCGCTTGTGTGACCTACTACCAGTAGACGTTTCCTAGCTGTGAACACGATGAGACGCGGCTGAGAACTCCTGACCTGCCGTCCGCACTCGGGACCCCGCCCCGTAGCCCCGGGTTCGGTAACTTGCCGGCATGGAGGCAGCACCTGGCCTGCGGGAACGCAAAAAGCAGCGGACCCGTCAGCTCATCAGCGAGACCGCCCGTCGGTTGTTCGTCGAGCGCGGTTTCGACGCGGTTCCGGTGGCCGAGATCGCCCGAGCGGCCGAGGTGTCCGAGGCTACCGTCTTCAACTATTTTCCCACCAAGGAAGACCTCGTCTTCCAGGGCATGGAGGCGTTCGAGACGGAGTTGCTCCGGGCCGTGCGCGAGCGGCCCCCGGGTCAGTCGATCATCGCCGCCTTCGGCGGCTTCGTGGTGGAGCCGCGGGGCTTTCTGGCCACGGACGATGAGGCCAGCTCGGAGTATCTGACCGGGGTGTCCCGGATGATGGCGAGCAGCCAGGCGCTCCTGGTCCGGGAGCGGGAGATCTTCGCCCGCTACTCCGTTTCGCTCGCCGCCCTCATCGCCGACGACATGGCGACGGCGCCCGATGATGTCCAGCCGTGGACGGTTGCCAACGCCCTGATGGGAGTTCATCGGGCCTTGATCGACCTGGTTCGCCTCCGTCTCGGCGAGGGCTGGACCGATCGGGCCCAGCTGGCCCTGGAAGTGCGGACACAGGGTCAGCGGGCCGTGAAAATTCTCGAGCAGGGGCTCGCCGATTACGGCGTGAGGGTCGCGCCCCGCCGCCGGGCTCCGAGCAGGACGGGGTAGGGAGGTCGCTCGCATGCACACCCAGGAGATCGAAGTCGAAACCTCGCGGCGGCGATTCGCTGACCTCAGCGCGGAGCTGGATCGGTTCTGTGCCGGGCGAGGCGACGGGCTGGTCAATGTGTTCGTGCCGCACGCCACCGCCGGTTTGGCGCTGATGGAACTCGGGTCGGGATCCGAAACCGATCTCGAGGCGCTCCTGGACCGGATCCTGCCGCGCGATGATCGCTACCGGCACGCCCACGGCTCGCCGGGCCACGGCGCCGACCATGTGGTGCCGGCCCTGATCAGCCCTTCGGTCACGGTTCCGGTGCTCGGTGGTCGTGCCGCGCTGGGGACCTGGCAAGCCCTCGTCCTGGTGGATTTCAACGTCGATAACCCTCGCCGGCGCGTGCGCCTGAGCTTCGTGCCGGCGCCGACCAGCTGACCGGGCGAGATGGAGCGCAGTGCGCCGCCGCCTCAGGCAGTCTGGTCCCCACCGCTTGCCAGCCCGGCCACCCAGCTGCGTACGGCTTCGGCCACGGCCCGGGACTGACCGTTGAGGAAGTGATCGGCGCCGCTCAGGCTGGTGACGCGGGCGTTCGACCACCCTGACGTCAACTCGCTCACCCGGGCCGGCGGCGAGAACTGGTCGAGTTCCGGCACGAGCAGGACCTTCGCTCTGGGATCGGTGGCGATGGCCTCGAAACCGCCGAACCGCAGAGGCGGAGCGACGGCGAACCAGCCCGCAATCCGATCGTCCACCACGCCGAGGGCCACGTCGGCCCCGAACGAGTAGCCGACCATGGCAATCCGGGGCCCGCCGACCATGTCGATGGCGAGGAGGGTATCGGCGTGAGCCTGCTCCGGGTCCGACGAGCTCAGATCGAACCGGGCCACACTAAAGCCGGCGGGTGGCAACGCCCGGTAGATGGCGTCGACCACGTGGTTGAACCGATCGCCTCCCATGTCCGGATGAGGGTGCACGACCACGGCGGCGATGGTGGCGCCGGGTACGGCTTGGTAGTCCAGCGTTGTCACGTCCACCATGGCGTGTTTAGCGCCGGACGGCCCGGCCGGCAACCACTCGCCCCTCAATGGTCACCCGGGACGTGTCCAACCGGCAGCGGGGTCAGCCCGCGAAGTGGACGACCGAGACCAGACCGAAGGCCAGGGAGTACACCGCGAAGGGTATGAGCGTGCGGGTCTTGAAGTAGCGGGCCAGGAAGGCGATTGAGGCGAAGGACGCCAACAAGGCGGCGATGGTCCCGACGATGACCTGGCCGCGGATCCCGTGGCCGAGCGGTCCGAGCAGGTCCGGAACTTTGAGGGCGCCGGCCGCGAAGATCACCGGAGTGGAGAGCAGGAAGGAGAAGCGCAGGGCGCCCTCGTTGCTGAGGCCGCGATAGAGGCCTCCGACCATGGTCACGCCCTCCCGGCTGATGCCGGCGAGGAGGGCGAGGCTTTGCGAGGCGCCGATGACGGCGGCGCTCAACCCGTTGATCCGGGTGGCCAGATCGTGCTCGGCGTCTTCATCCAGGGCAACCAGCCGTTCCTGGCGGAATCGACGGAGGAGGCCCGGACGGCCCGGCCCGGCGGCCGGCGAGGAGTCCGGGGTCCGCGTCACGGAGCCGGACGCGGTGACGGGAGGCGGCAGGGCGCCAGGGGTGGTGGGGGCGCTGGTGGCGCCGGTGGTGCCGGTGGCGCCGGTGGCGGTCAGGGGGCCGGAGGGGGCTGTCACGCCAGGATTCACCGTTCGCAGGTTCCGCCGCCGGAACCATTCCCCGGCGAAGAGGATCACGCCGTTGATGCTGAGGAAGATGGCGGCCGCCAACGGTTTGGCAAAGAGCGTGCGAAAGGTGTGCTCGAACGCCAGCCCGATGAGGCCCACCGGAATAGTCGCGATGACGATCAGCCAGGCCAGGCGTTCCGAGTCGGTCACGATCCTTCGGCGAACGACGCTACGCAGGAAGCCTGTCACCAGACGGCCCCACTCGCGAAGGTAGAAGATCAACAGGGCTACCGCGTTGGCGAGGTGAAGGCCCACGACAAACGCCAGGTAGGGACTCTCAGCGAGCGATTCCTGCCGGACCAGCTTGGCCCAGCCGCCCCCGATCCAGGCAGGGATCAAAACCGTGTGGCCCAGGCTGGATAGCGGGAACAGCTCGAAGAAGCCCTGTATTAGCCCGATGACGATGGCCTGCAGGAAGGTCAGATGATAGATCGACGGGCTGGAGCTACTGGCTGCGATGAAGTGCATGGGGCCCCCACGGCGCGATTCTCCTCGGGATCGCCCGGTCGTCGGCGATCATAGGCGAACCGGGCCGCCGCGGCGGCGCCCACGCACCGAACGGGCACCGCCGCGCCCGGCACGGGGGCTGAACGCGGCTTCTGGCCCATCTCGCCACCTTTGGAGCGAAGAGTACCTCGGGTGCCGGCTCGGGCTCAGCCGAGGGTCACGACCATCTGCTCGGGCCCGTGCGGCGCTGGCACCGACACCTCAACCTGCTGACCGCGGTTGGTGCTGACCATCCGGTAGGGGACACGACGACCATTGAGGGTCACGGATGCGACGTTCGAGCCGCCCGCGGGCAGGACCACCCCCGCGGTGAGCGCCATCCCCGTTGCGCCGGAGATCCCGACCTGATAGCCCGTCGCGGTCCGGCCCACGGACAGGCCCAGGCTGTCTCGCCCCACCTGAAGGTGTTGCACCGCCAGTTGGGGCCACGACGCCGGCAATTCGGGGATCACCGAGAGGGTGCCGGCGGGAACGTCCGGGTTCACGCCGAGCAAGTCGTGGACCGTGGTCCAGAGGAGCCCGTAGGACGACCAGGCCTGCATCACGTTGGCCCGGGAGGTAAACGCTTCGAACGGGTTGTACTGGGCGCTGGCCGCCAGTTCCGGCAGGGCGCCCGGCATCTCCGCCGTCAACTGGCCGGCGACCGTGCCCATATTGGAGATGGTCCGGTCCAACTGGCCGTAGTTGGCTTCGGCGACCGCCAGAGCGCCGGTGTTCACCAGGTAGCAGGTCTGCCCGCCCGTGCCCTCCGGACCACCGATCCCGTCCACGTACAGTCCGCACGAACCGGTAAAGGTCGGGGTCTCGATGTTGGCCAGGGCGGTCGCCGCGTTGGCCGGAGGGGCGACATCTTGTTCCATCGGCGCCACGCTGGTCCAATAGCGCTGCTGCAGCTGCTGGCCCGGAGCAGTGCAACTGCCTTTGAGGACGGTGTCGCACAGAGAATCGGCGTATAAGCCCTGGCTGGAAATCCACCACTGGGAAAAGGACGAGCGCATTTGTTGCTGGCGGGCCGCCGCCCACGAAGCCGTTGATTGGTCGCCCATGGCGAGCGCCATCTCGTGCAGCACGCCCAGGGCGTTGACGGTTTCGCTGGCCACGTCGACCGCTTCGATCCCGAGGGACGGATCCTCCACGATCCCGTCGCCCTGTGGCCACAGATCCGAGGGGTTCGGATCGAGGCTGGCCAGGTACTGCTCGCCGGCCTTTATGAAGTCGTAGTTGTCGCTGAGCACCCTGAGGTTGCCGGACCATTGCCAAACCAGTCCGGCCGCGATGGCGAACTGCGAGGTCTCGTTGATGTCGCCGGGATTTGAGTTGTCGCCAAAGTAGACGGCACCGGTGGAGTTGATCTCGTGAACCACCTTGCCAGTGCCGCCGTTGACGATCTCGGACACCGAACGCATGGCGCTGAGTTGATTGATGGCTGTGGTCCACTGGCCGCTGACGGCCAGCCCATAGGTGGCGTAGGCTCCATCAGTCCCGAAAAACTCGGCGTAGTCGGGATAGGCGGCGTCGATACCGGACAGTTCCGGCACGGTAGCGATGGGAGCTGGATACGCCGTGCCCGCGTTGACGTCGCGGATCTGCAGATCGGTCACGGTGCGCTGCAGGTCGGCCAGGTTGAGCTTGCTCCACAGAATGGCCTGTTGTATGGCCGGGTCCGGTGCCGAAACGCTGGTGAGGGACGCCTCCTCGTCCCGGGCGGCCACCTTGCGGTCGAGCTGCCGCTCGGGCTGGGCCAGCCCGCTTTCGAGCGCCGCAGTCGCCTGGCGGGCACCGAGCTGCGAGCCGGCGGCACCCAGCCACAGGGTGCGCCCGCCGGTCGGTACCGACAGGCTCCAGCTGAGCTGCCCGCCGGACCCGTCGGGACCGAATTGTTGCTGCTGCGATAACGGCGTGGGTCCCCAGTCACCATTGCCGGTCGAGAGGGAGGCCGGCACCGAAGCCCCGAGCTCCGCGTAGTAGGAGGTCTGCGATTGATGAAACTGCAAATGTTCGCCCCGCACGCTGGCCGTATCGGGGTGCTCAACCTCTGCGGCCGTAGGCGTGGTCGACCCCCACGGATAGGCCGCCATCACCTGGCTGTGAGCCTGGGCGACGACCGGGATCTGAGCGACGCGGTCGCGACCATTCACCGGCTGCAGAGTGAGCCCGAAGAGGACCACCGGAGTGCCATCGGGCGAGAACTCGGTCAGGGTGGGCCGGACGCCATCGACGGTAGGAAAGGTCATGCGCACGAATCCCGGGCCGCTGGTGTAGCTGGTGGCGGCGTCGAGCCAGGAACCCGCCACCGAGAACCACAATCCGTCGAGCAGCTTGATCGGGGGCGCCCACACCCCGCCCATCTGACCGGTCGTGTGCCAGCCGATGGGGGGAAAGGTGCCATTCTCGACACCGACGACGTAGGCGCGGGTGCCCGCCGCAACATACCGGCGGGAACCGAGGTTGGATCTCGTCGAAAGCGTCGGCGAGGCACCGGCCGCCGGCCCGACGGTCTGCGCAGCACTCGACATGGTCGGCGCCGCGCTCGAGACGCTGAACAAAACGGTCAGGGCCAGACCGGTCGCCACCGAAATGGAAAGCACCCGGACTCGTAGAGGACCCATTGCATGCTCCCTCGTCTTCTCTCACTGCTACGGAGCGCGTTATTCCCGTCGCAGACGGCAACAAACAAGCAACAGGGGGGCGCGGTCCCGTAGGCCCCGATTCAACCGTTGCCGTTGCCCTTGCCCTTGCCCTTGGCGTTCCCCTGGTCCTGGCCCTGGTCCTGGCCGCCGTGCTGGGCCGGGGAGTGCGGCTGGGTCTGGGCCGACGAGGGCGCCACGGGCGCGGTGGACGCGGTGGACGCGGTGGCCGGTGGAGCGGTGGCCGGGGTCGGAGGTGGCGGCCGGCTGACCGTCGGGGCCGGGGCCGCGGCCGTGCTCGGCACCGGAGGACGATGGGCGGCGCCCGAGTTGCCCGCCGAGTTGAAGCCGATGACGGCCGCCAGGATGCTCAGGGCCGCCAGCGCCACGAGCGCCCCGAGCACGGTGCGCCGGCGGACCCCCGGTCGAGGCCGGGGCTGTTCTCTCGTCGGGAGGGGTTGGGTGGTCTCGAGATCCTGTGTTCGTGCCGCTCCATCGGCGCGGGTCGGTGCAATCTCGGTGCCCGCCAGGGCCGCGGTCATATCGGCCGCGGATGCGAAACGGTCACCGGGGTCTTTGCTCAGGGACCGCTCCACCACGCCGGCGAGTCCGGTATTGGCCTCGGGACGCAGCGACCTGACCGGCACAAGGGGGGTGGTCGCGGCGATGGTCGCCCACGCGGCCGGGTCGGAGACCTGGAAGGGCTTTCGACCGGTCAGCGATTCGTAGAGCACGGCGCCGAGTGCGTACAGGTCCGCCTGGACCGTGGCCTCCGCCCCGTAGAAGCGCTCGGGAGCCAGGTAAGCGGGGGTTCCTCGCACCAGTCCGGTAGTCGTGTCATCCGCGGTGTTGGGCAACGCCGCGGTCTTGGCGATCCCGAAGTCGGCGACCTTCCACTGGCCATCAGGGCCCATCAGGATGTTCCCGGGTTTGATGTCGCGGTGAAGAATGCCCGCGGCGTGGGCAGCAGTCAGCGCACCGAGGACCTGGTCGGCCAAGGCCCGGACTGCCGGGACCGGCATCCGGCCTCGATCAAGCTGGTCTCGCAAGGTCCACCCGGGGAGGCGTTCCATGACAATGAACGGCCGGGAGCGGTACTCGCCGCCGTCAAACACGGTCACCACGTTGGGGTGGACCAGCCGGGCGGCCATGCGCGCCTCCGCCTCAAAGCGCCGACGAGCCGCCGGCTCATGCGCCATCTCGGGCGGCAGCAGCTTGATCGCCACCGGCCGGTCCAGGCGGATGTCCCGGCCGGCCCGCACCTCGGCCATGGCGCCGCGGCCGATCACGGGACCGCACTCGTAGCGGCCCCCGACCAGCGGTTCCGGTTCGACCACTGCCTCACGGATGGCCCTTGGCTCATACCCTCGAACCTGGTGGTTCTACCCCGATGCGGGTGTCGGCAACCGTTCGGGGCGCCGGGAGCGACCTTCGCCGGTCGATGGCGTCAGGCGATTACGCGGGGGTCGGGCCGCGGCCGCGCCGCGTCGAGCAGCGGGTGTCTCAGTCGGAAGCCCAGCGGGCCGAGGTGGCCGCGGCGATGGCGGCCAGGAGGCGGTCTGCCAGTTCCGGCCGGCAGATGAGAAAGTCGGACACGTAGGGATCCGGCTGGTTGTAGATCAGCTCGGAGCCGTCGATCCTCGAGGCGTGAAAGCCGGCCGCCCGGAGAACGCCCACGGGTGCGGCCGAATCCCACTCCTGCTGGCCGGCGGCGTGCAGGTAGGCGACCGCTTCGCCGCAGAGCACCGCCATCGCCTTCGCTCCGGCCGAACCCATGGTGGCCAGTTCGGCGCCCACCTGCTGCGCCACGAAGGGGGAAAACCAGGGCGGCCTGGTCGGGCTCACCAGGATCAACGGACGGGTCGGCTCGTGAGCCGGCGACCACAGGCGAGCGCCGGACACGGCGGTGGGATCGACTGAGTCCGTGGCGAAGACGCGGTCGAATGCAGGCAAGGCGACGGCGGCAGCCGTGATGCCGGCGCCGGATTCCCACAGGGCGACGTGTACGGCCCAGTCGTCGCGCCCCATCATGAACTCGCGAGTGCCATCGAGCGGGTCGATGATCCACACGCGCGTGGAGGTGAGACGCCTCCTGTCGTCGGGTGCCTCCTCGGACAGCACGGCATCCCCGGGTCGTTGCGCTGCCAGCCGTTCGAGGATCAGCGCATTGGAGCGCCAGTCGGCATACTGGCCCAGGCTTCTCCGGTCGATCGCCAGTCTGCCGACGCCGGCCCGAAGCGACAGCAAGAGCTCGCCCGCCTCTACCGCCAGTTGTCCAGCCAACGCCGAGTCGGAGATGGCGGGCTGCCGTTGCATCCCTGCATCATCGTCCTGGTGCAGAGGTTGCAGCCATTCGGACCCCGGCCGCGGCTGACAGGATGGCGGTATGGGCCGATACGTAGTGGGTGGATTGTCCGCGGTGCCCGCCTCCGATCGCCCGGACCTGGTGGCCAGGTCCACCTGGACGGGACTCGGTGAGGCCGGTCTCCTGGAGCAGGTGGGCGTGGTCGAGATCGACCCGTCGGTGTCTGACACCGCGGTCACCCAACGGCAGTTTCAGTTGCCGCCCGAGAGTCTCGCCAACTGTGTGGTGGTCGCAGGCAAGAGGGAAGGCGAAGAGCGGTTCGCGGCCTGTGTCGTCCTGGCCACCACCCGCGCTGACGTCAACGGGTTGGTCAAGCGGCACCTTGACGTTCGGAAGGCGTCGTTTCTTCCGATGGAGCGGGCGGTCGGCCTGACCGGGATGGAGTATGGCGGGATCACGCCCATCGGCCTGCCGGCCGAGTGGCCGGTGCTGATCGATCGATTGGTGGTTGAGGGTGGGATTGTCGTGATCGGCTCCGGGGTGCGGCGGAGCAAGATCCTCCTGCCTGGCGCGCTTCTGAGCGGCCTGAGCGGTGCCGTCGTGATGGACCATCTGGGCCTGCCGATCCCGGCCGAATGACCTGACGGATATGCCTTCAGGGCCGCGACCCTGCCGGGCGATTAGCTGTCCGTCCCCGAGCCCCAGATCACCGTCTGGGTCTCACAGTCCGTGGCTATGGCCAGCGCAGCCGGCTCTCCGTCGGGGAACTCATGGTCGAGGACCGCAACATGCCAGCTGGTCCCGTCGACCACCACGGTTGCCTCTCCGTGGCTGACGACCGGGGCGGCGTCGAGTTGCGGCAGCGGCAGGGCCAGACCGCGCCCGTCGGCCTTCGCCACCGCTTCCTTTGCGGTCCAGAGTCGCAGGAAGCTCTCCGAGCGCCCCCGGCCGGACAGGACCTCCAGGACCGCTATTTCGGAAGGCGAGAGGGCCGAAGTAATGGGTCGTGGCGCGCCACGCAGCAGCTCGGCGTCGATACCGAGCCGGCAGTCGGCGAAGGCCACCACACCCCATCGCCCGGCCCACGTGGCGCTGAGGGTGAGGTCTCCGCCGCGAACCGTCGGCTGGCGGTGGCCGTTGTCCCGACAAACCGGAACGAGCCCCGCGATTTCCACGCCGGCCTTCTCCGCCACCTCTTCCAGGGCCCGGTTCCGGGCTTGCCGTCGCCGTCTGGCGGTATCGGTCGGAATCATCGCCGGGGCGGCGACAGCGTCGAGGTCGACCGTCCAGAGCCGAATGGTCGCTGCGGTCACAGCGGGTATCTGATGTCGTCGGCCAGGGTGGTCATGGTGCCTCCAGGGGCGCCGTCGTCGTGGGCGGGGAGCTGCCGTGGCTCGGCGCGGCGCCTGCCGACCGGGCCACGACAACCGTCGCCGGGTCGTCGTCTACTTCTGACCACATTGTTAGCGGCGATATTCCAAAATCGTCACCACTGTCAGACAACTCTCAGATAACTGTCTGGGAGGTGTCAGACATCTACCCATGCGCCGCCGAACGGCGCCCGGCCGGCTGCATCCTCGGGCGCCCACCGCCGGCCGGCCGGGCCAGGGAATTGGTCCACCCGGCGACACCCCTCCTGCCCGGACCCGGCCGGCCGGCCGTCGCGGGCCCGCCCGGCCCACCTTAAACTCCGCCCGTGACCAGCCCACCGGTGGCGGCGCCCAATGTCGCCGCGACCGCGGGCGGAGCGGCGTCTCCCCCGCGACCCGCCTGGCTCCCGGTGTGGTCGGAGGATGCCCTGCTGCGGGCCATCCGGGCGACGGTCGTCATCTGCGGCTTGTTTGCGATCGCCGATCAGGTCATCGGGAACATCCAGCTGGCCACGTTCGTCGCCTTCGGGGGATTCGCGACGCTGGTGATGTCGGCGTTCGGCGGCACCCGACGGGACAAGGCGCAGGCCCATCTGGGCCTGGCCCTCACCGGGACCGCCCTGATCGTGATCGGCACGCTCGTGTCCGCCTCCACTGCGGCGGCCGCCATCGCCACGGTGGGGGTGGCGTTCGTGGTCCTCTTCGCCGGGTTGCTCGGGCCGAATGTGGCCGCAGGCGCTCCGGGCGCCCTCCTGGCTTACGTGCTCCCGGCGGTAACGCACGGCGGCGCGGCCACGATCCCCGACCGACTCGCCGGATGGTGGTTGGCTTCGGTCGTCGGCACCGCAGCCGTGCTGGTCCTGTCCCGCCGTCCACCGGCAGACCGGCTGCGCGCCTCAGCCCGCGCCCTGGCGGCCGCCCTGGCCGACGAAGTCGATGCCGCGACCTCGAGGTCACCAGACCGCGATCTCCGGCAGGCATCGCTGACGAGCAAGGCCGAACTGCGGGTCACCTTTATGGCCACCCCGTACCGGCCGATCGGGCTGGCCACGGCAGATCAAGCGCTCGCCAACGTGGTGGAACTCCTCGAGTGGTGCACCAGCCTGGTGGGCGACGCGGTCGGCGCCATGTCTGCGTATTCAGAAAGTGGAGATGCCCCGCCCGAGGACGTGGCCTTGCTCGACGCCTCCAGCGTCATGTTGCGCCAGGTGGCGGTCCTGCTCGCCGGGCAGGACGCGGCGCCCGATCTCGACGGCCTCGAGCGCCTCCTCGCCAATGCGACGGCACGCGTGCGGGGCCAGGTGGTCGTCACGGAAACCGATGCGGCCGGCGCTCACCTGACCTTCCACGCCCGCAACCTGGCCGTCGCGGCCCGAGCGACCGCGACCGACTGCCTCATCGCCACTCGCCGGGCGGACGACGCGACCGTGGCTGCGGCCCGTCGACGCTGGTATGGCGGCGACGAAGGGGCGACCCACGAGACGAAGGTCGGCCGGGTCGTCAGTGCGGGCGGAGTCGCGGCCCGACACGCCAGCTTGCGCTCCGTGTGGTTCATCAACAGCGTCCGGGGGGCGCTGGCCCTTGCGGCCGCGGTGACGGTCGCCGACCTCACCGATGTGCAGCACGGCTTCTGGGTCGTTCTCGGCACATTGTCGGTCCTGCGCACGAACGCGGCGTCGACGGGCGCCACCGCGTTCAAGGCGATCACCGGAACCGTGGCCGGATTCGTGGTCGGGTCGGCCCTGCTGATCGCGATCGGGTCGGCGACGACAGCCCTGTGGCTGGTGCTGCCGATTGCGGTCTTCGTCGCCGCGTACGCACCAGGTACCGCGCCGTTCGCCGCTGGGCAGGCGGCGTTCACGGTACTGATCGCGGTGTTGTTCAACCTCCTGCAGCCGGTGGGTTGGAAGGTCGGCGTGGTCCGGGTCGAGGATGTGGCCATCGGTTGCGGCGTCAGCCTCATCGTCGGAGTGCTGTTCTGGCCGCGCGGCGCCGCGGCAGTCGTCGGGGACGACCTGGCCGACGCCTTCCGCCACGGCGCTTCGTATCTGTTTGAGTCAGTGAACTGGGTCCTGGGCCGCGCCACATCTCGTCCCCACGGTGGCGTCGCCGCCGTCTCAGCCAGCCTGCGTCTCGATGACGCCCTGCGGGGCCTCATGACCGAGCAGGGCACCAAGCGGGTGGCGAAGGAGCAACTCTGGCGGCTGGTGGGCTCGACGATGCGACTGCGCCTCACGGCCCATTCCCTGGCCATTGCGCACCCTGCTGGATCCGGTTATGAGACGACCAGAGATGCTCTGACGGATTGGTCGAGCGGACTCCTCCAGTGGTACCGCCAGGTGGCCGGCGATCTCGACGGGACCGGGGCGGCCACCGCCGAAGACCTGCTCCACGCCCTGCCGGCCATTCCGGCGGAAGTCGCCACGCCGGCCGGCGGCCTGCCCACCTGCATGGTGTGGGTCAGTCAGCATTTGCTGGACCTCCGGGTCACGCTGACCGACCTCATCGATCCGGTGGTCGAGGTATCCACCATGCGCCGGCGGGCGTGGTGGCGCTGATCCAGGCCGGCACCGCCAGCGACAAGAGGGGGCGCTTGATCCGCTGGTACATTTCCCGGGCATGCCTGCGAGCTGGAACCCCCTGGATCCGCAGTTCAAGGTTGACCCCTACCCGAGCTATCGAAGCCTGATCGAAGAGGATCCTTTCCACCGCAGCCCTTTCGGCCCTCTCGTGTTGTCGCGCTACGACGACTGTCTGACCATGCTCCGGCACCCGGCCGCCAGCAGCGACCTGCGCAAGATCCCTGGCTGGCAGGCCCCGCCGGGCATCGAGCCAACAGACATCACTCCGTCCTTTCTGTCCCTGGACCCACCCGATCACACCCGGCTCCGGGCCCTGGTCGCCAAGGCCTTCACGCCTCGCCGGGCCGAAGCGCTGCGACCACTGATGCAGCAGATCGTCGAGGGGCTGGTGGACGAAGCGGCCGAGCGCGGCTCGATGGAAGTGGTGGCGGATCTGGCTTTTCCTCTGCCTGTTCTGGTTATCTGCGAGTTGTTGGGGGTGCCGCCGGAGGACGTCGATGAGTTCAAGGAGTGGTCGGCGGCGGTGGCGCGGACCCTCGATCCCCCATTCCTCATCCCCGAGGAGGTCCTCTCGTCGGCCCAGGCTGCGGCGGCGCGGGCCGAGGCCTACTTCAAGCATTTGATCGCCGAGCGACGCCACCGCCCGAGTGACGACCTGATCTCGGCCCTGATCGTGGCGGAGGAAAGTGGCGACCAGTTGAGCGAAGCCGAGATGCTGTCGACGCTGGGTCTGTTGCTGATCGCCGGGCACGAGACCACGGTCAACCTGATCGCCAACGGCGTCCTCGCCTTCGCCCGCCAACCGGACCAGTTCTCCCGCCTTCGGGACGAGCCGGCGTTGATCCGGAGCGCGGTGGAAGAAACTCTGCGCTTCGACCCCCCGGTCCACGCCGATGGTCGCCTGGCGCTCGAAGACATCGAACTACCCAGCGGGACCGTAAAACAATGGGAACAGCCGGTGATCCTGCTGCCTGCTGCGAATCGCGACCCCGCCTACTTTGCCGACGCCGATTCCTTCGATATCGCCCGGAGCGACAACCGCCATCTGTCCTTTGGGTTCGGGATCCACCACTGCCTCGGCGCCCCGCTCGCCCGGGCCGAAGCCCAGGTGGCGCTGGGCTATCTCGCGGTCCGCTTCTCCCGAAATTGAGCTGCTCAACGACCCTCCCGCCTACAAGGACAACCTCGTTCTTCGTGGCGTGTCATCTCTCGACGTCCAGCTGCATCCGTGAGGCCCGAAACCCCGGTTGAAAGGGGACGCGGCGTCAAAGCGGGCAGCTGATGGTGGCGCCCGGGCGAGCTGGCGCGTCGACGCTCGGCCGCGATGAGCTACCTTTTCCAAAATGGTGCAGAGTGACACACGTCAGGCGGGGGCGAGCGGTTCAGGCCTACTGCGGTTGCATCCGCTCGAACCATTGACCGAGGACGAGATCCGGGCCGCCTCCGATTTGTTGCGGACCCACCCGGACTTTCCGACCGCCCCGGCGGATGCGGTGTTTGTCTCGATCTCGCTGCTCGAGCCGTCCAGGGCGTCCCTTGACGACGCCGAACTCACCGGCCGGCCTCCTGCTCGGGAAGCCCTCATTGTCCTCTACGACCGGCGCAGCCGGCAGGTGATCGAGGCGGCGGTCTCTCTCGGCGCGCAAACCGTGCTGTCGTGGGGTGTGATCCCGGGCGCCCGCCCGAAGCTGACCCGCCGCGACTTCGAAGCCGCCGTGGCGGCGGTCAAAGCCGATCCCCGGTGGCAGGCCGCCCTGCGGCGTCGCGGCGTGACCGACTTCAGCTACGTCGAGGTCCAGCCCTGGCCGCCCGGATATGCCGACGAACGTGACCGGGCCCACGGCCGGCGCGTCGCCAAGGCCTTGACATGGGTCGGCTACACGCCCGCCGACAATCCGTTCGCCCGACCGGTGGAGCACGTCATCGCCACGGTCGACCTCGACGACGGCGAAATCCTGGCCGTGGAAGAGTATGACGACGTTCCGGTGCCCCCCTTCGCCGGCAACTACGTCCCGGAGCTGGCAGGCGATCCCGGAAACTTTCCGGTGCTGACCGGGAGCCGGGATGGCGTTCTGCCAATCGACATCCGCCAACCGGACGGTCCCAGCTTCGTCCTCGAGGGCCACGAGCTGCGCTGGCAGAACTGGCACCTGGTGGTGGGTTACACGCCGCGCGAAGGGCCGGTGCTTCATCGCGTTCGCTATCAGGACCACGGCCGCGAGCGTTCGATCCTCAACCGGGCTTCGTTGTCGGAGATGTGGGTCCCCTATGGCGACCCGGCTCCGGTCCACCGGGTCAAGAACGTCTTCGACGAAGGCGAGGCCGGCCTCGGCTCGTTGGCGAACTCGCTCGAGCTGGGCTGTGATTGCCTGGGCGAGATCCGTTATCTGGATGCGGTCGTCAACGACGATCAAGGACAGCCGCAGCGGATCGCAAACGCCATTTGCATTCATGAAGAGGACACCGGCATCGCCTGGAAGCACACCCAGCTCTTGAGCGGATCGATTGAGGTCCGGCGGGGCCGGCGGCTCGTCATCTCCTCGTTGTCAACAATCGGTAATTACGACTACGGTTTCTTCTGGTATCTCCACACGGACGGAACCATCGCCTATGAGGTGAAGCTCACGGGCATTGTGTCGACGGGGGCGATCGCGGCAGGCCAGCAGCCAGGGCACGGCGCCGTGCTCGCGCCCGGCCTCTATGGGCCACATCATCAGCATTTCTTCAACGTGCGTCTGGATGTGGCGATCGACGGCCCGGCGAACTCGGTATTCGAAGTGGATGCCGTGCCGGCGCCGCCCGGGCCGGACAACCCGGTCGGAAACGCGTGGATCGCCCGGGAGACACCGCTGGCGGACGAGACAGAGGCCCAGCGCCTGGCCGACAGCAGTGCGGGACGCTTCTGGGTGGTCGCCAACGAGTCGGTCCGCAACGTCCACGGCCGTCCGGTCGGCTATCAGTTGCTCCCCGGTCCGAGCGTGCTCCCACCCGTCCAACCCGACTCACCGGCTCTGCGGCGAGCCCAGTTCGCGACCAGGCATTTGTGGGTCACCGCGTTGGACCCTCATGAGCTCTATGCCGCCGGCGCCTACCCTTATCAGGACCCCGGGGGTGCAGGGCTGCCGTCCTTTGTCCGGGCCGGACGACCGGTTCGCGATACCGAAATCGTGGTGTGGCACACCTTCGTGGCGCACCATGTCGTGCGCTCGGAAGACTGGCCGGTCATGCCCGTGACGAGCGTCGGATTCCACTTCAAGCCCTTCGGCTTCTTTGATAGCAATCCCGCGCTGGATCTGCCTCGACCGGGCGAGCATTGCGCGGCCGAGCCGGCCGTCCCGCCCGGCGCCGGGGCGGGGAAATGAGCCCACGCTCCCTACCCGCCAAAGGGACGGTGGGGTCGCCTCGGCTACAGTCGCACCCGTGCCTTCCCTTGCGCTGTTTGATCTAACTGACAAAGTCGCCGTGGTAACGGGCGGGGCGCGCGGCATCGGGCGGGCCGTGTCGCTGGGACTGGCCGAAGCCGGAGCCGACGTTGTGATCGCCAGCCGCAACCTGGAGAATTGCGAAGCATGGGCCGCCGAGGTCACCGCCAGAACCGGACGGCGCACGTGGGCCCGTCACCTCCACGTCGGCCGCTGGGAGGAGATCGCGCCGTTCGCGGCCGAGGTCTGGGAGACGACGGGTGCCGTGCACATCCTGGTTAACAACGCGGGAATGTCGCCCCTTTATGACGATCTTCGGGAGGTGACCGAGGACTATTGGGAGAAAGTCGTCGGCGTCAACCTCAAGGGCCCATTCAAGATGACGGTCGAGTTTGGCTGCAGGATGTTCGAGGCGGATGGCGGGTCCATCATCAATGTCAGTTCCACCGCCCAATACGGTCCCGGCCCGACCACCATTCCTTACGGTGCCGCCAAAGCCGGCCTCAACATCATGTCCAGGGGCTTCATGCAAGCGTGGGGCCTGAAAGTGCGAGTCAACACCATCGTTCCCGGCGCGTTCCGGACCGATGTGACGCGTTTCTGGGCGTCCATCCCGTCCGACATCGGCGAACCCGAGGAGATGGTGGGTACGGCTGTCTACCTGGCCGGCGAGAGCGCCCGCCATATCACCGGGGCCGAGATCCGGGTAGCGGGCCCGCACTGAACCGCGAGCCCCTTGCTACCGTGCGTCCCGGTGGAGGTTCGTTCGATCTGCGACGGAGAGCACGACGCGGCCGGTCGGGTGGTCGTGGCCGCCTATCGGGCCCTTCCCGGCGGCCTGGCCAACGGTAGCTACGAACGGCATCTGGCCGATGTGGCCCGGCGGGCAGCTGATGCGGACGTTCTGGTCGCCGTCGATGGTGGCGCGGTGATCGGTTGCGTCACCTTCGTGCCGGATGCCGGCAACCCGTGGGCGGAGGGGCTCGAAAGCGGGGAGGCCTCGATCCGCATGCTGGGCGTCGACCCTGCGGCCCAGCGGCACGGGGTCGGTCGTTCCCTCGTCGACGCATGCATCCAATCAGCCCGCGCCCTCGGGCGCCGGGCGATATTCCTGCATTCAACCCCAGTGATGACCGCCGCCCACGCCCTGTACGGGCGAGCTGGCTTCGTCCGGGTCCCGCAACGGGACTGGCAGCCTGCTCCTGAGGTGCCCCTGCTGGCCTTCCGCCTCGATCTCCAGCGCCAGATGGGCCGGGACCAGGCCGCCACAGGCCCGGCTGCCTCCGCTCGATCGGCGCTACCATCACCGGAGTGGCGGCCCCGCTGATGCTCGTATACGCCATCCTCCTCTCGCCGGTGGCCGTCGCAATCGGGATCCTGATATTGGCGGCCGGGTCACTGTTGGTCGACGCCTGGCGGAGCCGCCAGCCGTCCACCGATCTCCTCCAACGGGTAGACGCCCATCCCCCGACCACGATCGGCGACGAGGCCCAGTGGTGGCTTGATCGTCAACGTCCACACTGAGTGTCAGTGGCGGTGATTCCTGCCGCTCGGGCCAAGGCCGGGTGCGGCCATGGCGAATGAGAGCGCAGAACCTGCGCCGGGCGCCATGGCGAATGCCCGGTTGACGCTCCCGGACGAGCCTGACCTCGCCCACCTCCAGGCCCGCGCCTTCGACGCGGGAGGAGCGACCCTGCGTGACGTGGGCGAGCGGGCCCTGCTCGACGCCCTGGTGCGGCAATTACAAAAAGCCGACGAACCTCAGACGATCGTTGCCAATGGCGACGACGCGGCGGTTCTGGCCCCGCCTGCTGATCGGGCTCTGGTCATGACCCAGGACGCCCTGGTCGAAGGAATCGATTTCCTGAAGCGATGGATCACGCCCTACCAGCTGGGACGGAGGGCCCTGGCGGTGTCGCTGTCCGACCTGGCCGCCATGGGATCGACGCCGGCCTTTTGTCTCGTGACCATTTGCGCCCGCCCGTCGGTGCCGGCGCTTGATGTGCTCGCCCTCGAGGCCGGTCTCGGTGACGCGGCTGCGGAGGCAGGCTGCACGGTGGCCGGCGGCGACGTCAGTGCCATCGACGGTCCGCTGGTCCTGGATGTGGTGGCCGGGGGTTACGTCGAAAGGGATCGGATTCTGCGCCGAGATGCGGGCCGCCCAGGTGACCTGCTCGTGGTCACCGGATCCCTCGGGCGGGCCGCCGCCGGACTGGCGGTGCTCCGGGGCCAACTCCCAGCCTCCCGGGCCCACCCGGCCTGGGTGGACGCCCAGCTGAGCCCGCGTCCGCGCCTGGCTGAAGGAATAGCTCTTGCCGCGCAAGGGGTTCTCTGCGCGGGTGACGTCAGCGACGGGCTCTGGGTCGACACTCAACGGACTGCGGCCGCAGCCAACTGTGGAGCTGAGCTCTGGTGGGACTCGGTGCCGGTCGATAGGGAGTTGCGCCAACTCCCGGATGCGGAGGGTCGGGACCTGGCCCTGGCAGGCGGCGAGGACTTCGAGCTGCTGGCCGCGGCCTCACCACAGCTGACCGAACGGCTCCTGACGCATTGGCCGGCCGACCTGGCGCCACTTTCTGTTGTCGGGCGCCTGGTGTCCGGACGAGGCGTGCGATTGCTCACGGCCAGGGATGGCGAGATGCTCCCGGATCCGGTGCCCAGGTCATTGCATTTCGACTGAGCTGCGGGTAGGGGAGCGGCGCTCGTCGGTTGTGGCCGGTCGGAGGTGGCCGGTCGCCTGTCGCCCGTCGGCTGTCGCCGTCGGCTGTCGCCCGTCGGCGGTGGCCTGCGAAGCCGTGGCCGGGAGGAACTAGATTCCGGCCCCAGTGGACGTTCCGCTGTCGGCATGGCTCCTGGGTGGCGGGTGGGATGGTGAACGACCCTGATCCGCCGGGCCGCGATGACAACGTTGTCGTTGACCATGTCGGCCCGGCTCGGACCCTGAGAGGCGACGGCGCTCAACCCGGCGGAGATGAACCGGATCCGGCCGGAGGTCCAGCATCCGGGACCAACCGGTACGGCCGGGCCCGGGCCCAGGTCGCGGCCGCCCAACGGCGAATGGACGTGGCCTATCAGCAACTTCAGGACAGCCGGTCCCGGCGCGGCTCCGTCGATGTGGCTTTCAATGTGCAGGAGGGCGACCGGAGCGTAGGCGGAAGTCTGCTCGCAGGGGCCATTGCCTTCCGCATGTTCCTCTGGCTGCTCCCGGCATCATTGCTGGTGGTCGCCGGCCTGGGCTTCGGCTCGGCCGAGGACCCGACGACCCCCGACCAACTGGTACGCGGCCTCGGCGTGACGTCGATCGCCGCCGACTCCATCAATCAGGCGGCGCAGGATTCGCGGTCGGGCCGCTGGCTGGCGCTGATTCTCGGCATCATCTTCCTCTACACCACCTCGGTCGCACTGGTGAAGGCGCTCTACGTGGCGCATGCCCTGGTTTGGCACGTCCCGGTCCCGAGGATCCAGCACAAGCCCCGCGCCGTCGGTGAATTGCTCGGCGCTCATCCTGCTGGTCGCGGTGGGTACTTCCGTCGGAGCGATCGTTCGGGATCGATCGCCGGGCCTCGGTCTGTTGACCATGGTCGGCGTCGTGGTGCTCTACGGCGTTCTCTGGTGGCTCTGGTCGTTGCGCCTACCGCACGCGCCCGCGTCGGCTCTCGAACTGATCCCTGGTGCTATCGCGTTCGCCGTCGGGGTGGAAGCCCTGCACCTGATCGTGGTCTATTACCTGGCGGCGCGGCTCACGCATGCGTCGGCGCTCTACGGAAGCCTCGGCATCGCCGCCGCCATTTTGTTCGGGCTGTATCTGATTGGTCGGCTGATCATCGCCGCCATCGTGATCAATGTGGCGGTGTGGGAACGGAATCACCGCGGCGAGGCGGAGACGAGCGAGCCCGCGCCGGCGTCGGGGGCGGAGTCGGGCTGACGTCGGTACCGGTGCCGATGTTGGTGGCTGTCAGTCTTTGGCCAGCATGACCTCAGTGGCCTTGATGACCACGACGACCTGGTCGCCCGGGGCAAAGGCGAGCTCCGTGGCGGCGTCCTTGGTGATGGCGGCAGTGATGTTCTGGCCGTCGGGCAGGGCGACCTTCACCGTCGACATGACCTCGCCGTGGGTGACCGTGGTGACGGTGGCGTTGAGCTGGTTCCGGGCGCTGAGCTGCACAGTTCTCCTTCGAGCTGGGGGTCTGGTGACCCTACTTGCCGCTGGGCGACCGTTGTCAGCAGACAGCGGTCAGCGGTTCGCCGGTGGGCGGGTGCTCGGTCGCAGCGTCTGAGCGGGTGAGCCGATCAGCGGGGTAGCCAGGCCGCCTCGTGCGCTCCCGGGCGGGCGGGCGGCAGATCCCAGTGCGGCGGCGTCTCGGAGAGGTGGAGTGCGGGCGTCAGGTAGCGGATCCGTCCGTAGTCCTCGGTATCCATCTCGGCCAGGAAGGAATCGACGTCGCCGGGGTCGGCGGCGTTCATGTCGTTGTCGTCGCCGAGGCGCTGATACCACATGCAGCTCTGGCTCAGCGACACCTGCACATGCCACGAGCCCCCTTCGGTGGCCCGTCGGGCCAGGGCGACCATGGTGCCGTAGGCCGCCAGGAAGCCGGTGCTGTAATCGTTGACCGCGACGGGAGCCAGTCGCGGCACGCCATCGGGCGCGGCCGACCCTTCCCGGAACGTCATTCCGGTGGCGGCCTGACCGAGTTGCTCCCACCCGGGCCTTTCGGACCAGGGTCCTACCTGTCCGTAGCAGTTCTCGGACACGCAGATGATCCCGGGGCGCAGCGCCGCCACTTGCTCGGGTGCGAAGCCGCGGCGGGCCAGGGTGCCGAGGCGGTAGCCCTGAGAGAACACGTCAGCACCGACGATCAGGTCCCGCATGGCCTCAGCCTGCTCAGGCTCGTTGAGATCGAGCTCGGCCTGCCGTTTGCCGATCCCCGTATCGAGCCCGAACAGGTCCGCGCCCTCGAGGTGGGGTGCGGTGATGTGAAGCACATCGGCACCGTGCTCGGCGAGCGTCCGGGCGCACGTAGGTCCGGCCAGAACCCGGGTGAGGTCGACGACCCGAACCCCGGCCGTCGGTCGATCTCCTGCGGGCAACGGCTCCGGCGGGGAATCGCCGATCCGGGTGATGGTCACGACTGGCAGGTCGGCGATGGCGCGGCCCTGCGGGTGCTCGGCCCACTCCGATCTGGATCGCACCACTCCACCGCACACTTTGCGTCGGATGAAGGCGGCTTCCAGCTCGAAGGCGTCCCGTCCGGCGACCGCGGCGTCCACGTCCTCCGAGCTGGCGTCGCCCTCGAGTCCCAGTTCCTCGAGGATCTGGGGGCCGTCGCGAAAGGATCCGTGGAGCTGTACGTAGCGTCCGTTTTGGGCGGCCGCGATCCGCGTGATGATGGCAGTCTGGCGTAGCTGGTTGCCGGAGCCGATGGTTGGTGGCTCCTGACCGATGGGGTGCGTGAGGCGGTACGAGCGGAGACTGGCCGCGGCGTGACGGGCATCGACCACGACCTCCTGGCTCCGGCCGGTCCGCAGGCGCCACAGTTCGTTGGCGGCCAGTCCGGTCAGCAGGCGGACCACGGCGCTGCCGTTTCCCAGGTAGTGCGGAGAGGCGACGATGGGGTCCTGGCCGACGATGTGGAAGTCGACGTCGTTGGGCAAATCCAGGCCGGCCAACTTGACGGCCCGCTCGATCTCGAAGCGCTCCACCTTGCGTACCTCCAATCGGCGCCGACTCCGGCCGCGAAGTTCCCCCCGGGTCCGCGACTGTAGGTCACGAAAGCTGTCCGTCGGGTGCCCGGTGCCCGGCCCGGTGCCCGGTGCCGGTGGCAGCGGCTCGGGGTCGTCGTGGGGCACACCGTTGTGATGCGTATCCGTCGTTGCGCCCGGGTCTGTCGTCGCAGATCGACGCCGGGGAAAATGTTTTGGTTCACCTAGCGATATATCGGTGATAGTCTCAGATCACTCACGAACTTACTTTAAGGAGAAACAAGATGCGTGGACCAAGAGGACAACATCGACATGGAGACGAATTCAGAGGCGGCCCTCCCTGGGGTGGCCCCCCGTGGGCGGGCGCCGGCGGAAGCTGGGGAGGCGGCGGTCGCAGGATGCGTCGTGGCGACACCCGGCAGATCGTGCTGCGTACGCTGCTCGATGGGCCGGCACACGGTTACGAGATCATCCGCCGGCTGGAGGAGCGCAGCGCCGGCCTGTGGCGCCCGAGCGCGGGGTCGATCTATCCGACCCTCCAGTTGCTCGAGGAGCAGGGGCTGGTCACCTCGCGAGACGACGGCGGCAAACGGGTTTACGAGCTGACAGCAGAAGGTCGGGCCCAGGCCGATTCGCAGGGGCCCGGGGATATGCCCTGGGAAACGCCGGAGGGTCTGGCGGGCCGTCACGTGCTGAGGGACACGATGGTCCAGCTGCAAATGGCCGCCCGGCAGGTGGCGATGGCAGCCGACGACGCCCGGATCGAGCGGGCCACGGCGATTCTCAAGGAGGCCCGGCAGAAGCTGTACCAGCTGCTGGCCGAGGACTGAGGGTACCGGCCGGGGCGCCGGGGGCCGGCCCGCGCCCAACGGGGCGACCAGCCAGGGCCGGGCGGCCCTCCCCGGCCGCCCCGGTAGGCCTCGGCCAGACGGTCCAGCGCCCGGTCCGCCCGAGTCGCCCGGTCGCCGGATCGCCCGGTCGCCGGATCGCCCGCCTTCCGGCGCCGGATCGCCCGCCCTCCGGCGCCGCATCGGCCCGCCCGCACCACCGCCGGGCCGCCCGCCGGCGCCACCGACCACCAAAGTGGGCGCGCTTCGTCATCTTGGGCGCGGTTGTGGTCGTAATAGCACCAAAAGCGCGCCCAAAACACAAAGCGTGCCCAGCGTTTCAGCCCTGGCACCTCACCGGATCCCATTCCCCGCCCGCCCGTCGGTCGGCCCGGTGGCCCGGTGACCGCCGTCGCTGGGCCCCGCCCGCCGGCGCTACCGACCGGCAAACTGGGCGCGTTTGGTCATCTTGGGCGCGGTTATGGTCGTAATAGCACCAAAAGCGCGCCCAAAACACAAAGCGCGCCCAGCGTTTCAGCTGGCGTGACGGGTGCCCTACTGATGACGGTCCGGTCTGTCCGGCATGAGGCCGATTAGCGTGGGTTTGTGCTTGACGCCGCCGAGGTGTCGCGGTTCACGGCCGGCGACCCGGACGCGGTACGGGCCGTTTACCGTGAATATGGCCGCCTGGTCTATTCCGTGGCGTACAAGTCGCTGGCCGACCGTGGTCTGGCGGAGGAGGCGACCCAGCAGGCGTTCGTGCAGGCCTGGCGGGCCTCTTCCAGCTATGACCCGACCCGAGAGCTGGGACCGTGGCTGGCCACGATCGCCCGGCGGGCGGCGATCGACATCCACCGGCGGGAGTCCCGTCGTCGCCACGAGTCCCTGGACGCCAGCCCCTCGACCGATCCTGCCCTGATCAGCCTGCCGCCTTCGATGGAGCGGGTCTACGACATCTGGGAAGTGCGACAGGCGCTCAACCAGTTACCGGCTGACGAAGCTACCCTCGTCCGACTCCAACACCTCGAAGGTTTGTCCCATACTGAGATCGCTGACCGGCTCGGTATCCCTTTGGGGACCGTCAAATCCCGGACTTATCGGGCCCACCGGCGGTTGGCTGGATTGCTCGGTCACCTGCGCGACGACCCGAAGCGAACCGATCCCGTCGAGCCGACGTAGACGGGTAGTGGAGGAGTCCACGCTTGACTGACGATGATCGCATTTCCTATTTGACCGGCGATGAGCCAGCCGGCGACCTCGATCCGGAGACGCGCGCCGGACTGGACGATCTGCTCGACGTGCTGGCCGACCGGGCCCTGTGGGCCGAGCCGCCTCCCGGCCTCGAAGACCGGATCGTGGCGGCCATCTCGCTTCCCGCCAGCGCCCGGGCCGGCGGGGCTGAGCGGGATCGGCCGGCCGGCGCCCCTGCCGCCCCCGCCAGCGCCAGCGCCGGCGCCGGCGCCGGCGGGGCTGAGCGAGATCGGCCCGTCAGCCTCCCCGCCGCCTCCACCGCCCCTGGCACCGCAGGGATTTCCGGCGAGCCCACATCCGACCTTCAGGCTGCCTCCCGCCGGCGCCGCCGGGCTGTGGTCGGGTTTATCGGGCTGGCCGCGGCAGTAGCGGCGGTAATCGGCCTGGCCATCGGACTGGGCGGAGGCACCAAACGTCCGACGTATCATGCCGCGCTGGGCGGAACCGCCCTGGCGCCCGGAGCCTCCGGACAGGTCACGCTGGTCCAGACGGTTTCCGGGTGGCAGGTGACTTTGCACGCCAAGGGCTTGCCCCGCCTGGATAACGGTCAGTTCTACCAGGCCTGGCTCAAGAACCAGGCCGGCGTTCTGGTCCCTATCGGCACGTTCAATCAGCCCAACGACGTGACCCTATGGTCCGGCGTGCCCCCCACCCAATTCCCGGTCATCACCGTGACCCGGCAGAAGGCCAATGGCAATCTCAACTCTTCGGGGCAGCGGGTCCTGACGGGCACCGCTCACCCTTGAGAGAGCGGAAGCACAACCGGCCGCCAGTAGTGGCCGGCCAATCGGGCTTCGTCCGGCGGTTGCGCCTGGGTCCGGAGGTGGCGCCTGGGTCCGGGGGTGGCGCCGTTCGTCCGACGGTGGCGCGCGCCTGGGTCCCGGCCGTGGCGCCTCACGGATGCGCCGAGAAGGCCAGCACGTGCAACAGGGCGACCAACGACATCCCGTCCACGATTTCACCTCCCTTGATGGCGTCCGCCACCCGGTCCAGAGGCACCCAATCGACCCGCTCCGACTCGGAGACATCGGTCGGATCGCCGACCTCGAGAGCGTCCCCCGCGGCGAAGAGGTGGAACGTCTGGTCCGATAGGCCGCTGGCCGGGTGGTAGGAGAGCAGAGGCGTGAGCCCGACGGGCCGCCAGCCCGTCTCCTCGAGCGTCTCCCGGGCCGCGGCCTGCTCCGGGCTCTCCCCGGGCTCAAGGCGTCCGGCCGGGATCTCCCACCCCCACGAGTCCGTGATGAACCGGTGGCGCCAGAGGAGCAGGACGCCGCGGTCGGCGCGCTGCACGACCGCGCCGGCCGCGTGGCGGGGGAGCCGGATCACGTGGTGCTCGAAGCGATCCCCGCCAGGCACCTCGACGTCGACCAGGCGCAGGCTCAACCAGGGGCTGTCATAGACACCGCGCTCACCGTGAACAATCCACCTCACGCGTCGCGTTGGGCCGTCGCGACCAACCGGGCCACCTCGGTGACCCGGTCCGGGGTGAAGCCGAAATTCACGAGCAGTTGCTTGAGCGGAGCGGAGGCCCCGAAAGTGTGCATCCCCACCACGGCGCCGGCGTCGCCGACGTAGCGGTCCCAACCGAGGGTGGACGCCTGCTCGATCGCCACCCGGGCTCGAACGAATGGCGGCAACACGTGGTCGCGGTACTCCAGAGGCTGGCGATCGAAGAGCTCCCAGCACGGCATGCTCACCACCCGGACGCCGATTCCCTCCCGGCGGAGGTCGTCGCGGGCTTCGAGCGCCAGGGACACCTCGGACCCGGTGGCCATGAGGATCACGTCGGGCGTCCCGCTGTCGCTGTCCGCCAGCACGTAGGCGCCCTGGGCCACGCCCGACGCCGGCGCCAGGACCGTGCGGTCCAGTGTCGGCAAGGCCTGCCGCGAGAGCACGAGCACGGCGGGCTCGCGGGTTATCGGCGCCACCACCCGCCACATTTCGATCACCTCGTTGGCGTCGGCCGGGCGGAACACGAGCAGGCCCGGGATGGCACGCAGCGAAGCCAGCTGCTCCACGGGCTGGTGGGTCGGCCCGTCTTCGCCGACGCCGATCGAGTCGTGGGTGAAGATGTGCAGGACCGGGATTTCCATCAGGGCCGACAGGCGAATGGCGCCGCGGGCGTAATCGGAGAAAGTGAGGAAGCTCGACCAGTAGGGGCGGAGCTTGCTCAGGGCCATCCCGTTGGAAACGGCCGCCGCCGCGTGCTCGCGAATTCCGAAGTGCAGGTTGCGCCCGGAGCGAGAATCGTCCTCGAAGCTGCCAGCCCCGGGAAAGGTGAGGTTGGTCTTGGTTGACGGCGACAGGTCGGCCGAGCCCCCGAGGAGCCACGGGATCGCCTGCGCCAGCCGGTTGAGGACGGTTGCCGAGGAATCGCGGCTGGCGATGCCCTTGGCGTCGGCGGCAAAGGCCGGCTCCAGGGCCCGCTCCCAGCCGTCGGGAAGCCGGCGGCGCTGAACGCGATCGAGCTCGTCGGCCAGCTCCGGGTAGCTGGCCCGGTACTTCGCGAGCAACTCCTCCCACGCCCGTCGGGCCTCGGCGCCCCTCGCCCCCAACCCCGCCGCGAACAGCTCATACACACCGTCGGGAACGTAGAAGTCCCTGTCTTCGGGCATACCGAGGAACCGTTTGGTGGAGCGGACGGCATCGACGCCAAGCGGCTCCCCGTGGGCCTTGGGCGAGTCCTCGAGCGGCGAGCCGTAGCCGATGTGGCTGTGGACCAGGATCAGCGTGGGCCGCTGGTGCTCGGAGAGGAAGACGTGGATGCTACGGGCGACCGCGTCGAGATCGTTGGCGTCCGCCACGGTGGTGACGTTCCAGTTGTAGGCAAGGAAGCGGGCGGCCACATCCTCCGTGAAGGCGATGTCGGTGTGCCCTTCGATCGTGACCCGGTTGGAGTCGTAAATCCAGCACAGGTTGGACAGGCCCAGATGACCGGCGAGCGACGCCGCTTCTGAGGAGATCCCCTCCATCATGCAACCGTCCCCGGCCAGGGCGTAGACGTTGAAATCGAAAAGGGTGAACTCTCCCTGGTTGTAGCGGGTAGCCAGCCAGTCCGAGGCGATCGCCATCCCGACCGAATTTGCCACGCCCTGGCCGAGCGGCCCCGTGGTGGCCTCAACCCCGCTGGTCAAGCGATATTCGGGATGGCCGGGGCAGTGCGAACCGAGCTGGCGGAATGTCTTCAGGTCGTCCATCGTCACGGCCGGGCGGCCCGTGACCTCGTAATCCGTGTCGACGGCCTGCACCTGGGCGAGGTGGAGCAGGGACCACAACAGAGCGGAGGCGTGCCCTTCGGAAAGCACGAAGCGGTCCCGGTTGGGCCAGATCGGGTCGGCGGGATCGAAGCGCAGGTACCGCTGCCAGAGGGTGTACGCCACCGGGGCGATGCCCATGGGAGTGCCGGGGTGGCCGGAATTGGCTTTCTGGACGGCGTCCATGCACAGGCCGCGGATGGTGTTGACGCCCAACTGATCCAGGTCAGGTTCGGTCATGGGCCCATTGTGCCTCCCGGCCAAACGTGCCCGCGCCGGGAGCCGGTGACTAGTGGGCTGCCGGCGAACTTGACGTCGGAAATTCGCGGCCTGGCGTCGTCATGCGCCCAGGCGTTCTGACGGCCGAGTTTCCGGCGTCGAGTCTGGCCGGCCCACTAGTCCGGGATCACCCCGGCCCCGACGGCCTGCAGCGCGGGCGGGACCGATCGGGTGGTGCAGGAGAGGATCAGCTGTCCGGCGCTGACCTGGGCGGATCCAACGCAAGGGACCAGCCCGGTGGACGTGAAGGCAAACGACAGCGGTCCGATCGAGATCTGCACCTGGTTTCCCTGGGTCTTGACAGTTCCCTTGGCGCCGGTTGCCAATCCCCCCAGGTCGGCGATTGCGCCGAGTCCGTAGGCGCGCAGGACCTTGGCCACGCTCACGCGGGCGGTGATGGTGGCGGTGGACAGGCTGTCGAGGCGGGTCTTACCGTGCAGAAGCTGGCCGCGGTCCACTTTGAGATCTCTGGCGGTGACGTCAACGGTGTCGAGCCGCAGCCGCCCGTCGGGTACGTCGGTCACGTGGGCGTGGACCTTCTGGACCGTTCCGAAGACGACCAGCCGCACCAGGTACGGTGACGACGAGATCGTGACGGTGGCGTGCGATCCGGGAAACCGCTGTTCGATGCGGTTGGCAACCGTCGACTCGCTCCACCGCACGGTGAAATGGTCCGCGACGGCGACCAGGACCACGGCGACGACAACGAAGACGATCGCGCCGATCAGCTTCCGCAGTTCAACGCTCCCCTGGTCGTCGAGAAACCGGCGTCGCCGTCGAATCCGACGGGATCGGAGACCGGTCTCACCATCATCCGGTCAAGGTAGCGGTCGCCGCAGGTGACCGGACATCGGGCCGCGGTCACGTGAACGCGACCGTCGAAGCGGGCCGGCCGTCGGCCGCGGGCTGTTCCGGCCTCGGGCTCGTAAGCTCCGCCGGCGTGGAGGATTACCGACGGGCACCCAGGCTGGGTGCGAAGGTCCATCTCGCCCATCTGCCGACTCCGCTCGAACCGGCGGATCGGCTGGCGGCCGCGATCGGGTTGCGCCCCGGGGTGCTGTGGATCAAGCGGGATGACACCACGGGCCTGGCCGGAGGCGGCAACAAGGCGCGCAAGCTCGAATACCTCGCCGCCGCGGCCCTCGCTCAGGGGTGCGACACGCTGGTCACCGGCGGCGGCCGCCAGTCCAACCATGTGCGTATGACGGCGGCGGCGGCGAACAAACTCGGCCTGGCGTGCACCGTGGTCCTGGCCGGTGGTCCGCCGCCCAGGGTGGCGACGGGAAACGTGCTACTCGACCGCCTGCTCGGTCCGGACATCATCTGGGCCGGCGACCTCGATTACTACACGCTTGAGGCGGCCATCGTCGACGCCTGCGCTCGCCTGGCCGAGCAGGGACGCCGCCCGTACCCGATACCCATTGGCGGGGCGTCCACTATCGGCGCCATGGGGTACGTCGAAGCGGCGACCGAGATCGGTGATCAGCTGGAGGACGCTGGACGCGAGGACGCCCTCGTGGTGGTCGCCGACGGCTCCGGTGGCAGCCACGCCGGCCTGGTGGCGGGCCTGGGACACCACCAGGCCGTGCTCGGAGTCGACGTCGGAACCCGGCCCGATCTCGAGGACCGCGTTCCGGCCGCGGCCGCCGCGCTGGCTGAGGCCGCCGGCGTCGAGACGCCTGGAGGCCGGGTCGCGATTGATCATGACCAGATCGGTTCGGGATACGGGGCCCCGACTGCGGCGTGCCGGGAGGCGCTCGATCTGGCCGCCCGTATGGAAGGTTTGATCCTGGATCCGGTCTACTCCGGCAAGGCCCTGGCGGCCCTCATCGGCCGGGCCCGGTCGCGGCCGGCCAGCATGGATGGGCGAACGATCGTATTCCTCCACACCGGCGGCCATCCGGCGCTCTTCGCCGAGCAGTATGCGGGTTGGATCGCCCGTGACTGAGCCCGCCGGGTCCGGAGCGTCCCGCCTCCACGCCGCGCCCACCCGGCGGCGGCCTGGCGAACGGCCCTAACGCGCCATCGCCCGGCGGGACCGCTGGGCCTACCATGTGCTTGGCATGGCTAACTTTCGGCCCACCCTGCTCGGGGCCCTGCATCGGGCCCCGAGGTGGGCCCTGAACCGGGCTCCGAAGTGGGCCCGGGAGCGGGCTCCGAAATGGGCCCGGAAGCGGGCCAGAAGCCCGGCCGCCCCACCGGGGTGGGTACGTCGCCTGTCGGGTCTGATGTTGCGCCATCGCAGGGATATGGCCCTGGCCGTGATGGCCTCGATCCTCGGCAGTGTGTGCCAGACGATCGTTCCTTTGGTGGAGCGCCAGATCGTCGACGGGGTGATCGTTCGGGACACGTCGCCGCTCGGGATCTGGCTGGTGCTCCTCGTCGGGCTGTCCGCGGCCGGCTTCGGGTTTGCCTACGTGCGGCGCTACCGGGGCGGGAAAATGGCCCTCGGCGTCCAGTACGACCTCCGGTGTGCCATGCACGACCACCTCCTGGCCCTGGATTTCGACAACCTCAACCGGATGCCGACCGGGCAGCTGGTCGCCCGGGCCAACTCGGACTCCGCGCTGGTGCAGGGCTTGCTGTCCTTCTTTCCCATTGTCAGCGGCAACATCCTCCTGCTCGTGCTCTCGCTGGCGGTCATGCTGTATCTGTCGCCGTTGCTCGCCATCGTGAGCTCGGTCGTCGCCCCTGCGGTGCTCGTCGTCTCCTTCCGGATGCGGTGGCGGGTTTTCCCGGCGACCTGGGACGGTCAGCAACGAGAGGGCGACGTGGCCCAGATTGTCGACGAGGGGGTCAACGGTGTCCGGATCGTCAAAGCGTTCGGGCAGGAGCGCCGTGAACTGGATCGGCTGGTCGGCTCGGCCCAGCACCTGTACGGATCCCAGATGCGGGCCGTGCGGATCCAGGCTCGCTACCAACCGCTCCTCCAGGCCATACCGGCCTTCGGTCAGGTCGCCGTCCTGGCCGTCGGCGGCTATCTGGCGCTGGAGCACGAGATCACCATCGGGACGTTCCTCGCCTTTTCGACCTACGTGGCCCAGATGGTGGCGCCGGCCCGCATGCTGGCCGGGGTCCTCACCGTCGCCCAGCAGGCCCGCGCCGGGGTCGAGCGCATCTTCCAGCTTATTGATTTGCCGCCGGCCATTGCCGATAGCCCTGATGCCGTCGACGCAGGTCCGCTGTCAGGCGCGGTCGATTTCGACGGCGTCACCTTCGCCTACCCGGACGGTCCGCCGGTGCTCGAGGGTTTCGATCTGCACCTGGCGCCGGGAGAGCGGGTCGCGCTGGTCGGGCCGAGCGGGAGCGGAAAATCGACGGTGGCCTTGATGGTCGGGCGCTTTCACGATCCGGTCGAGGGGTGCATCCGGGTCGACGGCCGGGATGTCCGAGCGTTGACCCTGCGTTCGCTGCGCCATCAGTTGGCGTACGTATTTGAGGAGACTTTTCTCTTCTCCGAATCGGTGCGAGCCAACATCGCCTACGGCCGGCCCGACGCCGGCCAGGCCGAGATTGAAGCCGCGGCCGCGGTGGCCGGCGCCCACGACTTCATCGAGGCCCTGCCCCGGGGTTACGACACCGTCGTCGGTGAGCGGGGATTGACGTTGTCGGGTGGTCAGCGCCAGCGGATCGCCCTGGCCCGGGCCATCCTGGTCGACCCCCGGATCCTGATCCTCGACGACGCCACCAGCGCCGTGGACGCCCGGGTGGAAGCGGCGATTCACGATGGGCTCCGGCGCGTTCTGGCCGGTCGAACCACGCTGCTCGTGGCCCACCGGCGGTCCACTCTCCACCTGGCCGATCGGATTGCGGTGCTCGAAGGCGGCCGGGTGGTGGTGAGCGGTACCCACGACGACCTCCTGGAGACGAGCCCGCTCTACCGGACGCTGCTGTCGGGCCTCGAGGAAGAGGACGCCGAGGCCATCGGTGATTCGATCGAGGCCCTGGCTGACCTTGAGTTGACCCCATCGGCGTGGGACGCGGCCGCCGCGGCGCCCAACGGCGGCGCCCTGGTCCGCAGCCGGCCCACCGGTGGACTCAGCCTGGGGCCCGGCCTGGGCCGGGTCGGGGGTGGTGGGGGCGGCTGGCGGCGCAACCTGGCGCCGACGCCCGAACTGCTGGCCCGCGTCGCCGCCCTCCCGCCGATAAAGGACTCTGCCACCGTCGATCTGGCTCGAGAGACCCGACAGGACCGGACGTTCAGCCTGCGCCGGCTTCTTTCCGAGTTTCGGCGGCCGCTGCTCGTCGGGCTGGCGCTGGTCGTGCTGGATGGGGTGTTCTCGCTCTTCGGTCCGGTGTTGGTAAAAGAGGGCATTGATGGTGGGGTAGCGACCGGTTCCAGGGCGGTGCTGTTCGCGGCTTCCGCCCTCTTTCTGACCGTCACCCTGGCCGACCTCTTCAACGGGATCGCCGAGACGTTCGTCACCGGTCGGACCGCCCAACGGGTCATGCTCTCGCTCCGCATCCGGATCTGGGCCCAGCTGCAGCGGCTCTCGCTCGATTTCTACGAGGGCGAGATGGCCGGCCGGATCATGACCCGGATGACGACCGACGTCGACCAGTTTGAGTCGCTGATCGAGAACGGGCTGCTGTCGGCGCTGGTCTCGATCGTGACCTTCGCCGGCGTCGGTATCGCCCTGGTGGTGATCAACCTCGAACTCGGTCTGCTGGTCATGACCCTGGCCGTGCCGATGGCCGTGGTATCGGTATGGTTCCGCCGGCGGGCGGCGGTGCTGTACAACCTGTCGCGGGATCGGGTGGCGATCCTGAACGCCGACTTCCAGGAGAGTTTGTCAGGCGTGCGGGAAGCCCAGGCCTTCAGCCACGAGGCCGAGACGATCAGCGCGCTTTCATCGGCTCGGGCGGAACTACTTCGAGACCCGGATCGCCGCCCAGCGTCTGGTGGGGCTGTACTTCCCGTTTATCTCACAGTTTGTCGCGGGGGTTGCCGACGCCATCGTGCTCGGCGTGGGAGCCGGCCTGGTGGTCTCGGGGCGGCTATCGACCGGCGCCCTCATCGCCTTCATCCTCTATATCGATATGTTCTTCTCGCCCATCCAGCAGCTCTCGCAGGTCTTCGATTCCTGGCAGCAAACCCGGGTGTCGGTCGGCCGCATCGCCGATCTGATGGCCCTCGAGACCAGGACTCCAGAAGCGGCGGAACCGCTCCAGCCGGGCCGCCTGCGGGGCGAGATCGAGCTGGATTCGCTCCGGTTTGCCTACCCGGCGCCGGTCGGCCGGTTGGCCGGGGGCAGGGTGCCCCCGGAGGCTCCACGCCGCGGTCCGAGGGACGCCCCGTCGTTGTTGTCGCCTGACGCCTCGGTCCGCCGGCCGCCCGAGGCCATCCGCGGCGTCGATCTCGAGGTGCAAGCCGGCCAGACCGTCGCCCTGGTCGGCGAAACAGGAGCCGGGAAATCCACCCTGGTGAAGCTCATCGCCCGCTTCTACGACCCGGACACCGGGCGCCTGGTCATCGACGAGGCCTACGACCTCCGGGATCTCGACCTCCACTCGTTCCGCCGCCAGCTGGGGTACGTGCCGCAGGAGCCCTTCCTGTTCACCGGGTCGATCAGGGACAACATCGCTTACGGCCGGCCCGACGCCACGGACGTCGAGGTGGAAGCCGCGGCCCGGGCGGTCGGAGCTCACGATCTGGTCGCTTCGCTGCCGGGTGGCTACCACCATGAGCTCTCCGAGCGGGGCCGGTCACTGTCGGCCGGTCAGGGTCAGCTGATTGCGCTGGCCCGGGCCGAACTGGTGCACCCGGCGATACTGCTGCTCGACGAGGCCACCTCCAACCTGGACCTGGCAGCCGAAGCCCGGGTTGCCGCCGCCATGCGCCGGGTCTCGGCGGGACGGACGACCGTCGTGATCGCCCACCGGTTGCAGACCGCACGGGCCGCCGACCGGATCGTGGTGCTGCACGCCGGCCGGGTCGAGGAGACCGGGACCCACGCCGAGTTGCTGGCGATGCAGGGGCGCTACGCGACGATGTGGGAGGCGTTCGAGCTGGTGGGCGCCGGGCCCGGGCGGCAGTAAGGCGCTGGTGGTCAGCCGTCGGCCGTCCCACCTGGTTGATCGAGGTGGAACTCGATGCGGTAGAGCAGGGTGTCGTCGCGAATCGGTCCGGCGTGGGCGGCCCGCCGGCGCAGCGTCTCCCGGTCTCTTTCCCCGGCCCGGCGAATATCGGCAGCCGTGATGGCGTGGAAGGGCATCAGGTCGATGTCATCGATTTCGATGGTGGCTGAACCGACCGGGTAGCGGCCGCCCACCTTGACCTGTGGTCGTCTCCACAGCCGGAACGACACCGTGATGCGGCCTGAGCTGACCCCATCCCGCAGGTCCGGACTGAACTGCATGGCGCCGCGAAGCGTAACGTCCACCGATGGTGGACACCTCCGATCTGGATCCCGACCCGCTCCGGCAGGTGGCGGCGTGGTTGGCTGCGGCCCGCCAGGCCGGGGAGCCCATGCCGGCGGCCATGAGTCTGGCCACCGCCACCCACGATGGCGATCCCTCGGTCCGGATGGTGGTCCTGCGCGGGGTCGATTCCGGATTGGTGTTCTTTACCGACGACGAGAGCGAGAAGGCCTCCGACCTGAAGGACAATCCGCGCGCCGCCGTCGTCCTCCACTGGCTGCGGCCGGCGCATCGCCAGGTCCGGGCCACGGGGCCGGTTGAGCGCGTCGGTGCGTCCGAGGCCGATCAATACTGGGCCAACCGGCCTCCGGGGGCTCGCTGGGCCGACCTGGCATCCCACCAGAGCCGGGTGGTACCCAGCCGGGCAGCCCTCGAACGGCGGGTGGCCGCCTGGGCTCGCCACGTCCCCGACGAGGGCGGGCTGCGCCGACCGAGACGATGGGGCGGTTTCCGGATCACACCCGACCGGATCGAGTTCTGGGAGGAGGCGGGGGACCGCCTGCATGACCGGTTGCGCTTCGACGGTGAGCTCGAAGGCTGGAGAGTGGACCGCCTGTCGCCCTGACATCGCCGCCCCGACGTCGCCGTACCGTCGCCGCCGCGGGCAAGCTGTAGGCGATGCACTTTCCTGCCCTCGAGCCGTGGCTGCGCGACAACCTGCTGCCCACGGTGGTACTCCTCCTTGGCGCAGCCCTGCTCGGGCGCTTCGTGCGATGGGTCGCGGCCCGCTATCGCGACGCCCTGGACGAGAACGTGCGCGAGCACATCGAGGCGGGAGGAGTCGTTCCCGAGGGCGCCAAACGGGCCCGGGCGGTGGGCCAGGCCGTGGAATGGGCGGTCATCTCGCTGATCTACTTCGTCGCCGGCATCGTCAGTTTGCACGAGCTCGGCGTTCCCTTGACCAGCCTGGTCGCCCCGGCGACCGTCGCGGGCGTCGCCATCGGGTTCGGCGCCCAGCAGGTGGTGGGCGACGTCCTCGCCGGTTTCTTCCTCTTCGCGGAACGGCAGTTCGGGGTGGGGGACCTCATCCGATTGTCCATGCCGGGTCAGACGACCGGCGTGAGCGGCACGGTCGAAGAGCTCACCCTGAGGGTGACAAAACTCCGCAGCGCCCAGGGCGACCTTGTCGTGGTGCCCAACAGCGCCCTGCGGCAGGTCACCAACCTCTCGAAGGACTGGTCCCGGGTGGTTATCGACATTCCGATTCCGGCCGAGGAGGACCTGGACCGCGTCACCGCTATTATCGGCGACGCAGCGAAAGGCATGGCTGCGCTCGACCAATGGCGAGACCAGATCATCGGCGAGCCGGTGGTCGCCGGTGTCGAGAACATCGAGGTCGGCTACGTCTTGCTGCGCCTGATCGTTCGGACCCTTCCGGGCCGGCAATTCGACGTGGGGCGGGAGCTGCGCCTGCGAGTGGTGATGGCGCTACGCACGGCGGGAATCTCGACCCCCGCCCTGGCCAGCGCGGTGCCGACCGCGGCGTCATGAGGGCGAGCCGTTTATGAAGCTTTCGGGCGTCCTGGCGGTCCTGCGCCGACCCATCTCCACTCGCTTCCGGGTCCGGTGGTCGACCATCGTCATGGCCATTGTTTTCCTCGGTTTGGGGTCTCTCTGGTTGGAGGTGAAAACGTCACCGTCGGCGGCCTCGGCTGCCAACACGTCGAGGGCCATTGATCAGGTGGGCAGAAATCTCGCACCCGGGGAGAGCATCACGATCACCCACACCGGGACGACGACGACGACCACGACCGTTCCCACCACGACGACCGTCCCGCCCGGTCAGCCGGTACCCCCGACCTCGCTGGCGCCGTCAGCAACGACGTCCCCGACCCACCCGACGGACACCACTCCCTCTCCCACGACCGGCCTGCACCACAGCGCGACAACGTCGACTTCGGTCCCCGGCGTCGACCACGGGACCAGCGCCACCACGCTCCCGTCGGAGACGAGCACCTCGTCGCCCGGGTGAGCCGGCCGCCATACGGCCCGAGCGTGTGCCCGTCGCCGGGCGGCCGTGTTCGATCCGTGTCGCACGGAGTCGCAGGACCAGCAGCCCTCCGGCTGGCCCGGCCCGATGGCCCGGCCTGTCGGACCCGACCTACCGTGTAGCTCTTGCGGAGGTCCGAGAGGGAGAGGCGAAGACCCGATGTCCATTGATCATTTCAGCGATCCTGATCAGTCCCGCGAGCCACGCCGGCCGGCGACGTCAGGAAGTCCGGACGACCCGACCGCAGAGCTCGGTGCGGCGGCGCCCACGCTCGAAGGGCAGTACGGCCCGGTGTCGTTCATCCGGGAGTCATGGCTGTTGCCCCCGCCCTCCCGCTTGCCCCAGGATGCTGATACCGACCCGCTGGCGGTGATCTATTCGGACCGTGCGATCATCCTGCCCGGATGGGCCCGGCGGCTGGTCGTCGCACTGGCCATCTTCGTGGTCGGCGTGATCTCGGCTCTCGGATATCTGACCGTCCACAACGCCCATGTCGCAGCTCAGTGGCAGCAGCGAGCCGTGGCCCAGGTCGCTCTCACCCAAAAGGTCAGCGACCAGCTCAAAACAGCAAACGATCATATTACCACCCTCGATGGAACGGTTGGATCGTTGCAAGGTCAGCTGGCCACGGCTTCGAGTAAGGCAAAGGCCAATTCGGGGTTGGGGGGAGCTTTGCGGCACCTCCTCTGGCCGTTCGGGTAGGCCCGGAATCCGCTCGATAGTAAGAAATTACTAAAAAACCGGTCCCTCGAATTGACGCTGGTTGGTCGTTGATGGGTATCTTTGCCCTGTTCTCAGCGGCAAATCCGCTCGGAGTGGAAATTCCGGAGCGCGGTTAGGACCGTCGTTGCTGTCAAACTCATGATTTGGATGTAAATAGGTTCCTCTACCCCCCGAAGAATTGGTATCGTGGTTACATATGCGACAAGACAATGGCCTCGGCAGTGAAGATCAGTGGACGCCCGCGGAGGTGCGGGCGTGGGCTCGCGAACGCGGCATCGGAATCAGTGAGCGGGGCCGGATCCCTGAAGCAGTAATCGAGTTGTATCTGGCCCAGCCGGCCACGATCCGCAAATGGGCGGCGAAAAATGGCATTGCTGTGAGCGAGCGCGGTCGGCTTCCCGCTGAGCTGGTCGACCAATACCTGGCTCGGCCGGCCGCGGTGCGGGCCTGGGCGCGTCGGCAGGGGATCGAAGTCGGCGAGCGCGGCCGGCTGCCGGTGTCGCTGGTCGAGCGTTATATGGAGCGGTTCCGCCAACTGGAGCGGGCCGCAGCCTGAGCTGCGTCCATATCGCGTCGAGTCCTCGCAACCGGATTTAGCCGGTCAGGATAACCTCCCAAGCGCGAATGCGCCAATCAGTGGAGCCATGACCCGCAGGGCTTCCGGGGTGGTCATTGTCATTGCCCTGCTGGGTCTCCTGATTGCGTTCCCTGTGTCGCGGGCGGGCGCGGAGCCGGCGTCCACCACCCTGGCACCGCCGTCGACCGAGCCGCCGACAACCGCCAGTCCGTTAACGGCGCCCACCACGTTGCCGGTCACCACGCCGGTCACGACGACCCCGGTAACCACCACGCCGGTCACCAGCGCACCCACGTCGACGACATCGGTGCCCACCACGTCGACGACGTCGACCACTCTTCCCGCCACCCAGAACGCGTCGTCCAACACCACTGCGATCGTGGTGGCGATCGTGATCGCCGTCGCGGTGGTCCTGCTGATGCTACTGGTCGCATTGCTCCTGCGCCGTCGCCGGCGAGCCGAGTGGTGGACGAAGGCCCGGTTGGTCGCAGCCGAGGCCGGCGCCCTTGCATCGGCGGTCGATCGCGGCGTCCCCCTCCTCCGCGACCCAAACGCCGCCGCCCAGGTGTGGGCCGACCTCAACAGTCGCATGACCCATCTCCGCACCCAGTTGCGAGCCATGGCGCAGACGGCCCCGGACGGGCCGGCCCGGACGGCCACGAATCGAGCCAGCCAGGGCGCGGAAACCCTGCAGTCGGCTATCGATACCGATCGAGCGGTTCGAATCGGGCCGCCACCACCGACGCCCGAACAACTCGGCTACTCGGAGGCGTTGTTACGGCAGCGGGCCGCCGAACTGGAGCGACTGGCCCAGGACTTCGAGGTCACCGCGCCGCCGCCCTGAGCGCTCGGGGCGCGACTCAGGTCCACGCCCGACACCCCTGGAAACTCCCGGCCGGACGCGCCATCGTGGTGGCGGTGAGACGCACTCGGTGGGGGTCGTCGGGGAGGAGCAGTCGCAACGAGCGGGTGTTCCTCATGGCGGAGGACGTGGGGTGGAACCTCATGGGCGCCACCGGCGGGCTCACCGAGAAGTTCGGCAAGGAGCGGGTGCGAAACACGCCCATATCCGAGGCGGGGTTTGTCGGGGCCGCCGGTGGTCGACATGCTGATGGCGCCCTTCGTCGACGTCGCGTTCGACCAGTTTGTTTCCATTATCGCCAAGTCCACGTGCCTCTACGGCGGCCAGGCCAGACTGCCGCTCACCGTCAGGGCCCCGATGCTCTACGGCTCGGGCAACGCCGCCCAGCACTCGGACCGGCCCTACGCCACGTTTATGTCGATCCTCCGGCATTGAACCCCACCGTCGGAGGCGCCCACATCCGGCTCCTGCCGGATATCCACCTCGGGATGGCGACTGCTCTCGAGGACGGACTCGCCGTCCCGGTCGTTCGCAATGCGGACCAGAAATCACTGAGCCAAATCGCGGCTGAGTCGGCGCTCCTCGTCGAGCGGATGCGTGCCGGTCAGTTGGGGGTGGACCAGGTATCCGGCGGCGCCTTCACGGTGACCTCACTGGGCGGGCAGGGGATCGACGCCTTCACGCCCATCATCAATCCGCCGGGGGCAGCCTTCCTGGCCACGGTGGGCGATCTGCTCGGTCATCCGGCCCGGCTGGCGGAGTAGGCCGGCCAACGCCGGCCCGCTCGGGGCTGCTGTTCCGGCCCGAGCGGGCGTTATGGCACGAGCTGGCGGGCTCGCTCCCGCAGCTCGGTCTTGCGAATCTTGACCCCGTTGGCGCCTTCCACCGTCGGAAAGGCGTCGACGGCCACGACCCGGACGGGCACCTTGTAATTGGCCAGCCCCGTTCGGCAGTAGTCGAGCAAGTCCGCCTCGGCCACCTGGTCCGAGGTCGTGGCGAAGGCCACCGCGACTTCACCTCGTCCCTCGATCGCGACGCCGACCACCTGCGCTCCCGTTACCGCCGGATGGGTCAACAGGTGCTGTTCGATCTCGGCCGGGTCGGTGAGGAATCCGGCGAGGCGAAGGGCGTCGCCGATGCGGGCGAGGTAGACGAAGCCGCCGTCAGCTTCGGCCACGGCGAGGTCGCCGGTGCGGAACCATCCCCCGTCGACGAGCGGAGGAGGCGTGGTGCCCTGTTCGTCGAGGTAGGCCGACAGGACGCTCGGCCCCTTGAGCTGCAACTCGCCGTCCACCACCCGCACCTGCATGGCGGGATCAACCGGCCGGCCGCCGTTGCGGCTGCGGAGCGAGTCCGGCTCCGCCGGCGCCCAGCGGGCCAGCAGGGCAAACGTCTCGGACGACCCGTAGACCCCGGTGATCCGGGCCCCCCACTGCTCGGCCCGCCGGACCGATTCCAGGCCCCGCCCGGTGAACTCGCCGTGCACCCCGTGCCGCCAGGTGGAGAGGTCAGGACCGGCGCTGCACACGGCGAGGAGCATGTCGTCGGACCCGTTGAAATGGGTGACGCCATGCTGTTGGATGAGGCGGGCAGCGTCGCCGGGTTCGAAACGCGGCGGGACAATGCACCGACCGCCGCCGGAGAGGACGGCGAGAAGCGACACAAACCCGAAGGTCCCGCAAAACGGCAGACCGAGAAGGGCGGTGGCACCCGCCTCCGCTTCCAGGGAGCGCCCGGCCGCGTCCAGATGGCGCACGGTGGTGGCGTGATCGTGGGCGGCCAGCTTGGGTCGACCGGTCGTGCCCGAAGTAGTGAAGGCGACGAGCAAATCGTCATCCGCCGCCCGGTCCTCGGTCACGGAAGGCCCAGCTCGCAGCCGGGGCAGGTCGGCTGGCCAGATGACCTGCGGATGGGGGCCGGCCCCGCCGTCGAGACCCGCCATGGCTTCCCTGACGATTCCCGGATAGTCGATGCCAAGGAAGTTTTCGGCGGCTATCAGCACTCGAGGCCGGGCCCGCTCGAGCAGGTGGCGGAGATCTTCGGAGCGGTAGCGGGTGTTGACGCCGATGGTCACCGCGCCGAGCCGGGCCCCGGCCAGCAACAGCTCGACCGGCAGCACCCCGTTGGGCACAAACGACGCCAGCCGGTCGCCTCGACCCACGCCCCGCGCCTCGAGCCCGCCGGCCAGCCGGGCCACCCGGCCCTCGAGGTCGCCGAACGAGACCGGCGGTCCGTCCGGTTCCATCAGAGCGTCAGCCCGACCGTGGGTCTCGGCCAGGGCCCACAGCCATTGGGTCAGCGTGGTCATGGACCGGGCATCACTTCATCGAGGGTGTTCTCCACCAGGCTCCGGACTCTCATGGCCGCCGGTATAGCGCGGATCCGCAGCGGGCGGGGCGGATGTCATAGCTTGGGATGAGCCATGCCCCTCTTCGCCCAAATCCCTCCGGACCAGTGACGGTTCTCGACACCCTCCGGTCCGTTCTCCGCTTCCGGCGATTGGAGCTCGATCCGACGTCCCGACGGCTGCGAGCGGCGGTTTCGGTGGAGGACCTCCGGCAGCAGGCCCGCCGTCACGTTCCCCGCGGGGTCTTCGATTACATCGACGGCGGCGCCGAGGACGAGGTGACCTTGCAGCGGAACGTGGCCGCCTTTCAGCGGGTCGAGTTCCGACCCCGTGTCCTTCGTGACGTCGGCGCCATCGACACGTCCTGCCGCCTGCTGGGTCGAACTCTCCCGCTGCCGCTGGTCATGGGGGCGACCGGTTTCTCCCGGATCCTCGACCCCGCCGGCGAGCTGGCCGTGGCCCGCTCCGCCAGCCGCAAGGGGCTCCCCTACACCCTGTCCACCCTGGCGACCCGATCGATCGAAGAGGTAGCAGCCGCGAGCGCCGGTCCCAAATGGTTTCAGGTCTACGTGTGGCGAGATCGAGGCCTGGTCCGCGAGATGCTCGAACGGGCGGACCAGGCCGGCTACGAGGCCATCGTCATCACCGTCGACACGCCGGTGCTGGGGCGCCGGGAACGAGACGTCCGCCACGGCTTCGCCCTCCCGCCGAAGCTCGGCCCGGGAACCCTCATCGACGGCGCCCTGCACCCGGCCTGGACGTGGCGACTCCTCCGCTCGGAGCCGATCACCTTCGCCAATGTGTCCGGCCGGGCCGGGATGGAGGTCACCGACGCCGTCAACCTGGCCGAGTACATCAACTCGCAGTTCGATCCCACTCTGTCCTGGCCCGATCTCGAGTGGTTTCGGTCGGCGTGGACCAAATCGATTGTGGTGAAAGGAGTGCAATCGGTCGACGACGCCGTCCGGGCCGCGGACCTGGGCGCCGACGCCATCGCCGTCTCCAACCATGGGGGCCGTCAGCTGGACGGAGCGCCGGTGCCGCTCGAGCTGGTGGCCCCCGTCGCGGCGACGGTGGGTGACCGGGTCCAGGTCATCTGCGATGGCGGCATTCGGCGGGGCAGCGACATCGTCAAGGCCGTGGCGTTAGGAGCGACGGCCGGCATGATCGGGCGGGCCTACCTGTACGGCCTCGGAGCCGCCGGCGAACGCGGTGTCGATCATGTCCTCGATCACCTGGCCGACGGGATGCGGCGGACCATGGCCCTGATCGGGTGCCCGACCATCAAAGATCTTTCCCCTGACGCGGTCCATTGGCGAACCACATGACACCCGTGGTGGGTCTGGTGACCTTGGCGACGACGGCCAGCTGGGGTCCGTGGCAGGGCCCGGCCGTGCTGCTACCGGCCGCATACATCAGACGGCTGTCGGAAGCGGGAGCTCTGCCCGTGCTGCTGCCGCCTGTCGGTCCCGCCGCGGCAGCAGTGGTGCCCCGGCTCGACGCCCTCGTTTTGGCCGGCGGTGGGGACCTGGACCCCACCACCTACGGCGGATCCACTCACCCGAGCATCTACGGCGTCAACCCGGACCGCGACCAGACCGAGTTGGCCGTCGCCGCGGCGGCCGATGATCGCGGCCTTCCTATCCTGGCCATCTGCCGGGGCATTCAGGTCCTCAACGTGGTCAGAGGAGGCACCCTCCATTCTCACCTCCCCGACGTCGTTGGCCATGAGCGCCACTCCGGCGGCAAGGGTGAGTATGGTCGCCACCCGATCGTGGTGACCGCAGGCAGCCGGCTCGCCGGCGCCATGGGCCCTCACTGCCCGGACCGGTGCGACGTCGCCACCCATCACCATCAGGCCGTCGACCGGGTGGGGCGCGGCCTGGTGGTCGTGGCGAGGGCCGATGACGGCACCGTCGAAGCGGTCGAGGATCCGGGTCGATTTGTGCTCGGAGTCCAGTGGCACCCTGAAGTCGATGAGGACGGCGGCCTGTTCCGGGCGCTGGTGGCCGCGGCCGGAGGCTGGTGATAGTCCGCGCCCGGGGGCGCTCCACAACCTACGATTGCTGCATCCCGGGCCTTATTTCCCCGGCGTAATCTCCAGTCGTTATCGAAACGAAGGGCGCCCCGGCCCGCTTGCCGGGCTTCTGGAAGCAGTGAACGATGTCAGATCCAGGCCGTGACCGGCCGCCCCCCGAAACACCGGATGCGGTACCACCAATCGCGGGGTCGCCCTCGACAGGCGACGGCCGTCCCACCGCGGAAGCGCCAGCCGGGACGGTGATCCACGTCGGGGGTGGCCACCGTCCTCCGAGAGAACCCGAGAGCGGCGAGCTGGCTCCTTACAACCGCACCGCACACGGGCTGACGGCCCTGGGACGGGCCCAGGCCCAGGCCAAACGGACCGCCGGACCGAGCTCGTCGGTCGGTCCCGTGTTCAGCAGCGGGCGGCAGACCCGGCGGGGCGGCTCTCGTCGTCGGGGGGGGATCCACCGCTCACCGCGGCCGCGGCCGCTGCGCCGAACGGTCCTTCTGGTCTTGCTGACCTTGGCCGTGCTGGTCGTGGCGGCGGCGGTGTTCGTGGGCGTCCAGCTGCGCCGCCCGGTGCCCCGACCGGTGTTGCAGGGCGCCGCGCCGGCAGCCATGACCGTCGCCGGACCGGTCCCTCGCCTGCCTTGGCCGGCCGCGGCGGAGTCGGCGGTCGCGATACGCGGTGTCGGCACGATCGGACAGGCCGGGTCGACGTCGCCCGTTCCTATCGCCAGCCTGACCAAGGTGATGACGGCCATGGTCCTCTTGCGGGATCACCCTCTCAGGGTCGGGCAGTCCGGGCCCGGGATTCGCATCTCGGCTGCCGACGAGGCCACCTATCGGGCCGACGTAGCGGTGGGGGACTCCGTGGCGCCGGTCGTGGCGGGTGAGACCCTGAGCGAGCTGCAAGTGCTCCAGGGTCTGCTGATACCGTCCGCCGACAATCTGGCGCCCGTCGCGGCCAAATGGGATGTCGGGAGCGAGACCGCCCTGGTGGCCAAGATGAACGCGACGGCGGCCGGCTTCGGCATGCACGCCACCCACTACGCCGACGCCGCCGGCGTCTCCGCCTCGACGACGAGCACGGCCGCCGACCAGCTCCGGCTGGCCGAGATCGCGGTCGGCAACCCGGTGCTGATGTCGATCGTTCGCCAGCGCCAAGTGGTGTTTCCGAACGATCCCCAGCTGCTGACCAACTACAACAGCCTGCTCGGGAGGGACGGGATCGTCGGGATCAAGACCGGGTCGACCTCGGCGGCCGGGGGCTGTTTCATGTTTGCCGCAGACGGCAAGGCCGACGGCCACCCGATCCAGGTGCTCGGCGTGGTGCTCGGCGTCAACGCCCGGCCCTTGATCGGCGCCGGCCTGCACGCCGGCCACTCTCTGATCGCGCCGGCCCTGGCCAGCGTGCACTCGGCGACCGCGGTGCCGGCCGGAACGGTCGTCGCTCATGTCACCACCGCCTGGGGGCAGTCAGTCGCGGTCAAGACCGCCAAGCCCGTGAGCATCCTGCACGTCGGTCCGGCGTCTGTTCACCTGTCCGTGGCGGCCAGCGGGAAGCCGCTCGCCGCCGGTCTGCCCGCCGGGACCCAGGTGGCCACGGTGACCGTGACGGGCGGAGGACAGGCGCAGACCGTCGCCGCGGTGACCGACCAGCCGATCACCGCGCCATCGTGGCGCTGGCGCGTCGAACGGCGGTAAACCGCTATCCCGCGGGCTGCTGATGGTGCTGGCGACCGGCCGGAGAGGGTCACATCGATGCGCTATCAATGAAGGCATGAATTCCAGGGAGCCGCGTCCTCGATGACCGCGATTGCCACGATGACCGCGTTGATTGTCGGGCTGACAGTGGCCGTCGCACTGCTCGGCGTGCTGGTGGCCGGCCTCCTCCGTTCCAACGCGGAGGTGATCCGGGCCCTGCATCAGATGGGCGTCAATCTCGGACCCGACACGCCAGGATCACTCCCCACACCGGTGGCCCTCAGCGCCCGCCCGACCCCGGGGCGGCCCGACGCGGGCGACGTGATCGATCTGGTCGGCACCACGCCCGACGGGGATGCGGTCAGCCTGGCGGTGAGCGAGGTTCGCCATGACACCCTGATCGCCTTCCTGACCTCTGGATGTCAGACCTGCCGGGGCTTCTGGGATTCCTTCCGGGCCGGTGCCCCGGATGTTCCTGGCGGCGCCCGACTGGTGGTGACGACGAGGGGGCCGGAGGCGGAATCGCCGGGTTCGATCGGCAATCTCGCCGGCCGCGGCCAGCACGCGGTGCCGATCGTGATGTCGAGCGAGGCCTGGGAGCACTACGACGTGCCCTATGCCCCCTACTTCGTCTACGTCTCCGGCCCGGCCGGCCGGGTGGTCGGCGAGGGCGTGGCCGCCACGTGGGAGGAGGTCCGGGCCCTCGTCGGGAACGCCGTGGCCGACGGGACCACCGCGCCGCCCCCGTCCGACGCGGCCGGCCGGCCGCGCTCGCGTGCCGACCGGGCCCGTGACCTGGCCGTGGACCAGGCTCTCGAGGAGGCCGGGATCACGCCGGGTGATCCCCGGCTGCACCCGACGCCGATCGACTCGGGCCGGAGCGGCGCGTGACCCCGACCCGGACGCCCGTGGCCGGGCTGGGTATGGCCGTGACCCCGCCGTCGGGGTGGGAAGTGGCGATCTACCGGCGGGCACCGGGACACGGCGAGCAGACCCACCCGGTCCTGCACGCGGCCACCGTCCCCCTGCCGGCCGTGCGAGGTGACTACGGGAGCGGAGTGGTCGAGCTGCTCGGCCGCGAGGACGTGTTCGTGGCGCTGCTGGACTTCGGCCCGCAGGCCGCCGGTACCCCGCTGTTCTCGCGGGCTGCAGGGCGTGCCCGGCCTCACCCCGGATGCCTATCGACCCAGCCAGTTGCAGCGGGCCATTCAAGGCCAGGCGGGAGTGCAGCGCTTCTTCACCAGTCACGGGCGGGGGTTTTGCCTCTACTCCGTCATCGGGGCCTTTCCCAACCGGGTGACCCTGACCGGCCGGGCCAACGCCGTTCTGGGTTCTATCCGGATGGGGCAGGTGGGCCCGTGAGCCTGCCGGCGACCGCCGCTCCCTACCTGGCCGCGACGGTCCTGCTCGGTGCGGCCGGCATCGCCAAGACGGTCCGGCCGGGCGGCACGGCCAATGCCCTGCACGCCGCCGGGCTGACCTCCCGCCCGCTCCCCGCCCTGGTCCGAGCTGGAGCGGTGGCCGAGGTGGCCTTGGCGGTCGCCGCCCTGGTCGTTCCGGGCGCGCTGACCGGCGCCCTGGTGGCTGCCGCCTACGCGGGCTTCGCGGCGTTCATCGTGGGGGCCCTCCGAAGGGGTTGGGCCCTGTCATCGTGTGGCTGCTTCGGCCGGCCGGACACTCCGCCCACACGGGCCCATGCCGCGCTCAACGTGGGGGCGGCAGCTTCGGCGGTCTGGTGGGCGGCGACGTGGAGGGCCGGGTCTCCGGGTGCCGGACACCTGAGCTCAGGCCATGGGCTCGGATCGCTTTTCGGGCCCGAGCCCTGGCACGGCGTCCCGTTAGGACTCCTGGTGGTTGTTCTGTCCGGGTTGGCGTATCTGATCTGGACCGACCCGCTCCCGGCGGCGCACCGGTGAACAGACCGGCAGGGCGTGGAGTGAGACGATGGGGAGGTTGGACTTGCACACCCTGATCCTCGGTCTGGGCGCGGTGGTCGCGGTGGCGGCGGCCGTGCGGTCGACGTGGTCGCCGTGCGGGCTGTCCATGCTCTCGACGATCACCCCGTTTGCTGAGCGCAGCCGGGGGCATCGCTATCCGGTCACCGCTTCCTGGTTCGTCGCCGGCTCCGTTCTCGGGGGTCTGACGCTCGGCGGCCTGGGGGCCGGGCTGGCCGCGGCGGTGGCGGCTACCGGCGTGTCTCCCGACTCGGCCTGGCTGGCCGGGATGGTGGCGCTGGCGGCCGGCGTGACCGCCGCTATCGACGGCGACGTGTTTGGCCGGCTCATTCCTATCTGGCGCCGCCAGGTCAACGACCAGTGGCTGGCCCGGTACCGAAGCTGGGTGTACGGCGTCGGATTTGGCTGGCAGATCGGCGTGGGCGTCGCCACCTACATCATGACGGCCGCGGTATTCCTGCTGGTCGTCATGGCCGCCACGAGTGTCAGCCCCGTGGCCGCTCTTGCCCTGTGTGTCCTGTTTGGACTGGCTCGCGGCCTGGCGGTGCTGCTGACCGCCAAAGCCGATACTCCCGCCCGCCTCCGGGCCCTGCATCAGCGTTTCGACGCGGCTGGTTCCGCAGTTCGCCTCGCGGTCATCGCCGTCCAGGCGGGGGTGGCGGTGGTCGCCCTGGCCGTCCTGAGCGTCCAGGCTCTGCAGTCCGCCTTGGCCGGTGTCGCGGCCGCGGCGGCGGCTGCGGGGGTGATCGCTGTGGTCGGAGTGGCGATGCACCGGAAGGCCCGGGCCTGGGCCTCGTGAGTATGGGCTGATGTGGGCCTACCCGGGGCGGGGAGCCCGCCGAGCGGTTGCCGCCCTCGGCCTGGCTCTGCTGGCCGCGATCCTGACCGGGTGCGGTCCGACCCGGCACCAGGCCGTGGTCGGCGCCGGCAGCAACGCCTCGGCGTCCACCACCCCGGCGACGGTCGCCCCGGCCAGCATGCCCGCCACCACCGTGGCCCATCAGCTCCCGACCGCACCCAACTGCGGAGGGGGCGCCTACAAGCCGGCCACCCTGTTGATCGTCTGCGCGTCGGGCGACCAGGCGGTCATGGCGACGGGCGTGACCTGGCGGTCCTGGGGCGACACGGCGGCGCTCGGGTCGGGGACCATGCACGTGGTGGTGCACGGCCAGCCGGCCGCTCGGCCCGCCACCCTCCGCCTGGCGGGAGTGACCACCGGCTCGGTCGGGCCGCAGTTCACCCAGCTGACCGTCACGTGGATCGGGTCGTCCCCGACCGGTGCTCCCCGGGCCGTGTACCACCTCCAACCCGGGGGTTGAAGCGCCGGGGCGTCCCGCCGTCCGCTTCTGATCAGGAGTTTGGGCCGGCCCAGCTAGCATCGCCCGGCGATGAAGGCCGTGCGACGAACGTTGATTGCCATGGGCTTTGCGGTCGTGGTGGCGGCCATCGTTCGTTTGCGGGGTAGCGGGGGTACTCCGCCCCAACGCGGCGGGTGGCGGGAGCTGCCCGTCGACGAGCTGGACTGAGTGCGAGCCGTTCTCGTCGGGCTCGGGGCCGTCGGCACCCGGGTAGCTCTGGGCCTGGCTGGCGCCGACGAGATCGATTCGCTGGTCATCGTGGTCCGCAACCTCCGACGGGCCGAACCCACCATCGCGGATCTCGGCGGGAACATCGAGCTGCGCAAGGGAGCCGTGGACGAGGTCCCGGCGGCGGACGTGACGGTGGTGGCGGCGGCTGTCGGCGCTCGCCGGGCCGCGGAAGCGGCATTGACCACCGGCAGCCACGTCATCTGCGTGGCCGACGACCCCTCGGAGGTCCGCGGCCTGGTCGCCCTCGACGTGCTGGCCCGTTCCCGCCGGCGCACGGTGGCGATCGGCACGGCCATGGCGCCCGGCCTGAGCTGCGTGCTGGCTGCTCAGCTCCGAGACCAGCTGGACCGGGTCGACGAGGTCCACGTGGCCAGTGCCGGCACGGGCGGTCCCGACTGCGCCCGCCGGCACCATGTGGCGCTGACGGCCACGGCCGTGGACTGGGAAGAAGGCGAATGGCGCCGGAGGGCCGGCGGCTCGGGGCGGGAGCTGGTGTGGTTCCCTGAGCCCGTCGGTGGCGCCGACTGCTACCGGGCCGGTCTGGCCGATCCGATGCTGCTGGTGCCGGCCTTTCCCGGCTGCCGGCGGGTGACCTCGCGCCTGGAGGCGACCCGCCGGGATCGGCTGACGTCGTGGTTGCCGATGCTGCGACCGCCGCATCCCGAGGGCTTGACCGGCGCGGTCCGGGTGGAGGTCCGGGGCTGGCTGGACGGCCGGGCCGAGACCAGGATCCTGGGCGTCGCCGCCCCTCCGTCGGTGATTGCCGGCGCCGTGGCCGCCCAGGCCGCGGTGTGGGCCGGATCCGGGCGACTGTCCCGCCCCGGGGCGGCCGGACTGGCGGAGCTGGTGGACGCTCCGGGGACCTTCCTGCGGGACCTCAACGGGGCCGGGGTCGTGGTGGCGGAGTTCCAGGGGGCGGATCCGGAGGTTTGACGGGGGGGCGGTCCGGGTCTGGTCGACGGGTCCGGGGCCGGCGGGTGTGGGGCCGGCAGGGTGTGGGGCCGGAGGGCCGGGCCGCTAGGGCTTCCGGTGCTTGGACCACCGCACCCGCCAATCCAGCGGGTCGACAATCGGGATGTCCGACAAGGCCCGGTTGAGCAAGGTGAGGGTCGCTGTCGCCTGAAAGTCGTCTACCCGCCGGTGCAGCTGAGCGGCGACCTGATCCCGCGCCACCTCGAGGGCGCGGCGGTCCGGGCCGACCACAACAATCAGCCTCTCCAGGGCCGCAGCCTGGTCGTGGTCCCGGCTGAGATCTGCGGCTTCCTGAGCAATGGCTTCGGGGCTGGTCGAGGGCATTGGGTCCGTTTCTCGTGAGTGCTCCGCAGCGGGGTCGCGGCGAGGCATGCTAGCCATCGGCCCGGCCGGCCGGGTCTCGATCGGCCCGTCAGAAGTGGGGGTGGATCAGATCGCCGCGGCCCGGAATCCCGTGGCCGGACGGGTGAGATTGGTGTGGCCCCATGCGGCCAGGTGGTTCCACGCCGACTGGTCGCCCTCGACGGCCTCCTGGATCAGCTTCATCAAGAAGCTCTCACCGAGCGCCACCGTGGTGGTGATGCCCTCGTGGGCCTTGGCCGGATCGCTCACGTGTACCCGCCAGAACTCCTCGGTAGTGTGTTGCGAAATGGAGACGCGGAAGGTCGGCCGGTCTCGTACGGACACGTGCTGTTCCGCTATCAGTTGTTCTTCATTCAACATGGCGCGAGATCCCCTTGCCCGGAAGCTCCCTTCGGCCCCGAATCGTCGCAGATCCGCGGCCTCGACACAAGGAGAGGCGCGGCGGCCCACGGATACGACTATTCGAGGCCGGGTTCGGCTTCGTCGTCGATCGCCGGATACGACGGCACGGTTGCCACCCCAAATATCCGGCGGAACGGAAACAGCGACCGGCCCTCGGCGTCCCGTGGATAGGCGGCGCGAAGAACAGCGGCGTAGGCGCTCTGAAACTCGGCCACATCCGACTCGCGCACGTCGGGCGTGTCCAGGGCGGTGAGAAACGGTCGCAAGGCGGAGCCGCGCACCCATTCCAGGACGGCGTCTGGCCCGTGGAGGATGTGGAAGTAGGTGGTTTCCCATACGTCCGCCTGGACGCCGGTGGCGAGAAGGGCGGCCAGGTAGGCAGTCGGCTCGAGGACCGGGGCGGGTCGGACCAGATGCCCGAGCCGCGCTCCCCAGCGGTCCGATTGGGCCAGCTCGTAGAGCAGGGTATGGCTCGGTTCGTCGAAGTTCGCCGGCACCTGGAAGGCGAAGGCGCCACCGGGAGCCAGGCTCTTGACGAACCTCGGGAAGAGCGACTCGTGGCCGGGCACCCACTGCAGGGTGGCGGTCGAGAGCAGAACGTCGACCGGCTGGTCCGGGTGCCAATCGCGAAGGTCGGCCTGGAGGAATTCCAGTCGCCCCTCGACGGCCAGGCCGCGGGCGTGAGCGATCATCTCGGAAGAGTTGTCGATGCCGACCACATGGGCGTCCGGCCAGCGCTGGAGCAACTGTGCGGTAGTCGTCCCCGGACCGCATCCGAGATCGACGATCTCCCGGGGACGGGGATGGGCGATACGGGCCAGTAATTCTGCGAAGGGACGCTCTCGTTCGTGCTCGTACCGGAGATATTGCTGCGGGTCCCAGCACGCAGTCATGGTGTTGATGCTAGGACGTGGCGAAGCCCGGTGCTCTTTGGCGTTCGGTCCATCAGGACTCGAGAGTCGGGATCCGCCCACCAACCGACGGGGGCTGGAAGAAACGCCGCTGTCGCGCCGACATCGATGCCACCACCTCCGGCGGGACGCCCGGGGAAGGATCCCATGCGGTGCTGCCGGGCGCGTACTTGTACAACACGGTCTGTCTGGTCGAGGTGCCCAGCCACGGAACGGTGCAATGCATCAGGGCTTCCGTGAACACCAGCAACGAGCCGGACGACTGCGGGACCTCGACCACCAGCGCCTCGGCCCCGGGCGGCAGGGGAGTCGAAGCCCGGTGGCTGCCGGGGATACAGCCGAAGCCGCCATGGCCCGGCAAGCCGTCCGACAACGACCACGACAGACTCACCAGGCCGTTCCGGATCACACCCATTCGATGGACGTAGTACTGGGAAGGGTCGAACGGCTCGACCGGACCGTGCAATCCCAGTCCTCTGGTACCGGGGGCCATGGCGATGCCGTAAGCGTGGTCGAGGCGGACGTAAGGGCCGATGAACTCCTCCAGCACGGCGATCGCGAGCGGGTGGTCCAGCAGGTCACAGAAGGCCGGGTCCCACGAGAACAAGCGGCCGCCCCCGCCGAAGCGTTGCCGATCGAGGGTCTGGTCCGGAGGTGGGAGACCCTGGGCGTCGATGACCGACCGCAACCGCTCGACGGTCCCCGGGTCGAGAGCGTGTTCGAAGACGAGAAAGCCCTGCAGGTCGAAGACGTAACGGTCGAGGGCACTGAGGCGCCAGTCTCTGGTCGGTCTGTCGTCGTTTCGCCAGCGGCGGCCCGGCCAGCCCACGCCTCGGAGTCTAGGAACTGATTGGCGAGGGGGGACGGGCGGCCGGCGGAGGGGCGGCCCGGCGGCCGGGGCGGGGTCCGCCGCCTACCGGTGGACCGAACGCCGACCCCTTCAGCCGTCCGGCGCCCCCAGCCCAGGTCCGGCGGCGACCGTCGCCTCCCACCGCCCTTCCGATCGGACCGCCTCGCCGTCACCCGGCCAGGGCGGCATGGTGACGCCGACGACTTCCAGCGCATCCGGACCGAACGCCCGAAACTGAAAGCGGGTGCCTGCCGGGATCGTCAACGCCACTCCGGGTGAGAGCGCGACGACGGCTTCGTCCTCCTCGCTTCGGCGCCACATCTGCCCCCGGCCGGAGACGACATACCAGATCTCCTCGACGCTGCGATGGTGCACCGCGACCGAGACGGCGTCCGGGTTCAACCGGAAGTGCGCCAGGCCGCCCCCGGCCAGGCCCACCAGAAGGCGGACCTCGGAGCCGTCGGGTGCGATGACATCCTCGTCGGCCGGCAGCCGGCGGGTGGCGAAGCGCATCGGCGAGCTATCGGGCCCGGCTGCCGCGGCCGTCGGGCCGCCCCGTCGCCCTGCAAGCTTCGTGGTGCATGCGACCAACCTAGCGAGCCCGTCCCTGGCAGGCCGACCGCCGTTTGACTGGTGATTCCGGACTTGATTCGACAATGTGCGCCTGGCGCGGCTAGGCCATTCGGGTGGACCTCAGGAGGGCAGCAATAGTCGGCAGGCCTCGCAGGTGCTCCCGGAACGTCGGGGACAGGGTCGGCCCCGGCATGAGACGGGCGGGCCGGGGCGAGGATCAAAGGCAGCTCGCCCCATCGATCCTGTCCGGCCGGGCGGCCCGCACCGAAGGCAGATCTTATGAGTGACCGTTTGGCCGCCATCGCCGGCGTTTACGAGTATCCGGATCGCCTGGCGCCGGGGCGGTCGCCCTGGCAGATCAAGGCCATCTCCGCGAGTGAGGCGCTGGCGGACGCCGGGCTCAAGTGGTCCGACGTCGACGCCCTGTACGACGCCGGGGAGGGCGGGGCCGGATCCGGAATGGCCATCGCGGAGTACTTCGGCCTGCACCCTGACGTCATCGACACCACGGCCGTCGGAGGGAGCGCATTCGAGTTTCACGCGGCGCACGCGGCCCGGGCTATTGCTGCCGGTAAAGCCAAGGTCGCGCTCCTGACCTACGGTTCGACGGCGCGCAGCGACGCCCGGGCCATCGGAACTGGATCCTTCGCCGGAGGTCCCCCAAGTCCATCAGCCAACATGGAGACGCCGTGGGGCCTGACCCTGGTTGGCAATTACGCCCTGGCGGCCCGCCGCCACATGCATGACTACGGAACGACGCCGGCACAGTTCGCCGAGATCTCCGTGGTCACCCGGGCCCACGCCCGGCGAAACCCGGAGGCCATGGCCGGACTGGCCTCGATCGGAGTCAACTCGAAGGAAATCTCGATCGGGGATGTGCTGTCGTCACGGCTCATCGCCGATCCGCTGCACGTACTCGAATGCTGCCTGATTACCGATGGTGGTGGGGCGGTCGTCATCGTGTCGTCCGACGTGGCCCGCGACATTCGCAAGCCGCCGGTATGGATCATCGGAACAGGCGAGGCCGCCAAGTACGTTGACTACGACGACGACATCACCGTCTCGGCCGCTCATCAGTCCGGGCCGGTGGCGTTCGGCCAGGCCGGGGTGCGTCCCGACGAGGTTGACGTCGCCATGATCTACGACTCGTTCACCATCACCGTGATGACGATCCTCGAGGACCTGGGCTTCTGCAAGAAGGGGGAGGGTGGTCCTTTTGTCGAGTCCGGACGGCTGCGGTTCGATCATTCCGACCGACCCGCCCTCAACACCGATGGTGGGGGACTGTCGTCCAATCATCCCGGCATGCGCGGCATCTTCCTGTTGATCGAGGCCGCCCGACAATTGCGGGGGGAGTCTACGTCGCAGGTGGCGGACGCCCGATTGGCTGTCGCCCACGGCAACGGTGGGCTCCTGGGGGCCCGGCATACCGGGGGCACCATCGTGTTGGCGAAGGAGTGAGTGAAGATGACACAGGTAGCACCCGGTCGTCCCCTTCCCAGCGTCACCGAACCGGACACGGGGCCCTTTTGGTCGGCGACCAAAGATCACCAGTTGACCTACCAGTGGTGCGACAGCTGCGGAAAGGCGGTCTTCTTCCGGAGGATCTTTTGCCCGGGCTGCGGTGGAAGGGAACTGGACACACGGGTTTCGGCGGGTGAAGGAACCATCTACACCTACACGGTGATGCGCCAGCACATGGCGCCGTTCTTTCGTTCGATTCTTCCTTACGTGGTGGCATTTATCGACCTCTCCGAAGGGTTTCGGATGATGGCGGGCGTCAGCGCCGATGACGTTGACTCGGTGGCGGTCGGGCAAAACGTGCGGCTCGAGTGGGAGGATCACGAGGACTGTGCGATCCCGATCTTCCGGGTGGTCGGCTGACCGGTGGTCGAGGGGACCGGGCAACGGCGCACGGGCACTGGCGCGGCCCGGCGGCGATGCGCATAGAGTAAGCCCCCGTGACTGGCCTCAAAGACAAGTACTGCATCGTCGGGGTCGGCGAGACCCCGTATTCACGGCACTCCGGCCGCAGCACCCGGTCAATGGGGGCGGAGGCGCTCCGCAACGCCATGGCCGACGCCGGGCTGGGCCCTGAAGACGTCAATGGCATGCTCAGTTATCACGCCAACGACTCGACGACTTCGCTCCACCTGGCGCAGGACCTCGGGATCCGCCCCGACTTCTACATGGACTGCTCCGGCGGTGGCTCGAGCACAGAAGCCCTCGTCGGCATCGCGAGAGGTGTCATCGAAGCGGGAATGTGCCACACCGTCGCCATCTTCCGATCGATGAACGGCTACTCGGAGGCCCGCATGGGCGGAACACCGGCGGCGGGCCGGCGGGCCGCTCAGGTGCGTCGCGGGTGGCGGTCTGGACAACACGCCTTACGGGCTGAGCAGCCCGGCTCAGAACTTCCAGTTCACCTTCGCCCGCCACATGCACGATTACGGGACGACGAGCGAGCAACTCGCCATGCTCAAGGTGGTGCACAGCCACGGCGCGTCCAACAACCCGAAGGCCTACTACAAGACCCGCGTGACCGTCGACGACGTGCTCAACTCGCGCTGGATCGTGAAGCCGGCCTGTCACCTGCTCGATTGCTGTGTGGAGACCGACAACGCCACCTGCATCATCGTCACGTCGACGGACCGGGCCCGTCACCTCCGGCAACGGCCGATTTACATCATGTCGGTGGCGGGCCGGGTCAACAAATCGTTCCCGGCTATGCACTACCAGTGCTCGCCGATCACCCGGCAGGCCGGGTACTTCGCGGAGCGCATCGTCTTCCGCAATGCGGGCGTGGAGCCGGAAGACATCCAGTTGACCGGCTGCTACGACGCCTTCACGTTCACACCCGTCCTGCTGTTCGAAGGCTACGGTTTCTGCCCGGTCGGTGAGGGCGGCAACTACGTCACGAGTGGGATTATCGAGCTCGGGGGGAAGCGGCCCACCAACACCAGTGGCGGCCACCTGTGCGAGGGCTATACCCATGGCATGAACATGGTGATCGAGAACGTCCGTCAACTCCGCCACCAGGTGGATGACTACTGTCCCGGCGCCGCCCACGGCGAGCACACCTATGACTACAGCGAGGGCGGCTGCCGTCAGGTCCGAGATGTCGAGCTGGCCATGAACATGGGGTGGGGCACCCCGTCGCTCACCAGCTCCCTGATCCTGCGGAGGTAGAAGATGGGTAACTACAGAGGCCTGGAGCTGGTCGTCCAGCCCACCGACTCGGAGCACCGGGGCTACTTCGAGGAAGCCGGAAGCACCACCTGGTCGTCCAGCACTGCGAAGTCTGCGGGATGCTGCGCGGCGCCATCGGCGCGGCCTGCCCGTTCTGCACCTCGCTCGACTGGACATGGCATCCGGTCAGCGGCAAAGGCGAGATCTACAGCTACCAGATGGTGGTCCAGGCCGTGCAGCCGGCATTCGCCGACTGGGTCCCCTACCCGGTGGTCCTGGTCGAGCTCGACGAACAGCGAAATGTGCCCTGGCGGGGCGGCAAAGAGGACGAGACCATCTCCGTTCGGGTCATCGCCAATCTGGTCACGGCCGATCCGACCGGTGCCCGAAGCCGAGGAGAACGTGGCGATCGGCAAGCGGGTCGAGGTCTGTTTCGTCGACCTCGACGACACCATGGCCTTGCCCCAGTTTCGCCTGAGCCAGTAGAGGTAAAGGGTCAGGAGCCCGACTGGGTGGCCATGTGCCGGGCCATCGAGTCCTGATCCCACAAGCCGATGAGACGATTGTCCGGGTCGAGCAGTCCGGCCCCGTATCCCCAATCGTTTGCTTGTGGCGGATACAAAAATGTCACGCCCCTAGCGACCATCTCCTCGTAGGCGGCCTGCACGCTCTCGACCTGAAAAAAGAGACCCACGCCCGCCGCCGGGGCATCGTCGTTGGTGAGGATGAGCGTGAAGTCGGCATCGTCTTTCAGGCCGACAGCCGCCGGCGTGTCGAATTCGATTTGCAGGCCGAGGACCGACACGTACCAAACTTTGGCGGCGTCGATCTCGCTGACATTGATAACCAGGTGGTCGAAGCGAATCATTCGTCTTTTCCCTGACTCCTCAACTGACCGTCGAGGTGGCGCCCACGTCGGTGCTCGGCAGCTGGACGTTGGTGATGTCGGTGTTGGCCGGCACGGAGAAGGGGACCGGGCCGGTGGTGCAGTGCCCCGGCGGGAGGACCGGCCCGAAGCAGCTCGACGCCTGAAGCAGGTTGGTGTCGGCGACCAGGTAGGCGCGGCCGGTCGTCCCCAGCTCGAGTCCGTCGGCGGCGAAGGCGGGATCGACGGACGCGGTGGGGGCGCACACCTTCAGGAGAACGGTGGCGGTACCGCCGGCGGCGGGGGCGGCACGGGTGGCGATGGCCGTCACCGAGGCCGGGACCATCTGCGGTTCGACGCCCAGATCGCTGCGGACGGTGACCGGTCTTCCCAGAGGGACGGTCTTCATGGTGAACGGTGCCTTGCTCGAGGCCGAACCCGGACCTGGGCCCGGTTGCCGTAGATGGCGGCGTTCAAGAACACGGGGACCAGGATCAGGCCCAGGACGGAGAAGCCCACCGCCCAGCGCAACCAGGGCACGGGGGCAACGGGAAGCTCGCCTCGCCGGCGATTCCTGAAGAAGGCGACCCAGCACAGGACGGCGCCGAGCAGCCAGGCGAAGCCGAGGGTCAGGACGCCCAGGGCCAGCAGCACGTACCGCCGCCCGGCTACGACCGGCGGCCGCCGGCCGTAGCGCCGGGGCGGCCCGGGGTAGCCGTGGCGGCGGTAGCGCGGGGTAGCGGGGGTGGCAGGGGTAGCCGGGGTCCGGCAGAGGGGAGTCGGCGCCGGTGGGCGGGGCCGGCCATCCGGCCGGAGCAACCTTCGAACCCGGCGACGACTGGTTGGGTGCATCGGGCCGCATCGTTGACCACGGGGGCGGCGGCGGTGGGACGTTTGACCCCCCCGATTCCGACCACGCAGGTGGGGGCGCGGGGCGGATGTGGTCCCGTTGAGGCTCGGTATCCACCCTCCGGGACCGTAGTCCGTCCCGACGTCGAAACCGACCGGCCTAGCCGAAAGGTGCAGGGGGCAAGACCGCGCAGAAGTTCCGTACGCTAACGTTGCCTTCACCGGGTGCACCTGAGGTATCCGGACTATCAGTGGGAGTTCGAGTTGCCTGACGCCCCGACGAAATCTGGGAGCGACGACAGATCTCGATACCCCACTCTGCGCTTGCCCGAGGAGAAGACGTCTGATGCTTGATCTGGTGATCCGGGCTGGAAAAGTCGTGGACGGCACCGGCGGCCCGCCACGGACGGCGGACGTTGGCGTGGCCGACGGGCGCATCATCGAAGTTGGTCGATGCGCCGAACGGGCCCAGGACGAGATCGACGCCGACGGCCTGCTCGTGACTCCAGGGTTTGTGGATATCCACACCCACTTCGACGGTCAGGCCACGTGGGATCCGTATCTGGCGCCCTCCGCCTGGCACGGGGTAACCACGGTGGCGATGGGCAACTGCGGGGTCGGGTTCGCCCCGGCCTGGCCGGATCGGCACGAATGGCTCATCAGCCTGATGGAAGGGGTGGAGGACATCCCCGGTGCGGCGCTGGCCGAGGGTCTCACCTGGGCCTGGCAGACCTTCCCCGAGTACCTCGACGCCCTGGATGGCCTGTCCCGGGTCCTGGATATCAGCGCCCACGTGCCGCACGCGGCTCTCCGGGCCTACGTCATGGGTGAGCGTGGCGCCAATCCCGACGAGATGCCCACTGATCCCGAGCTTCAGCAGATGACGGAGTTGTTGAGTGAGGCGGTGGCCGCGGGCGCCATCGGACTGGGGAGCTCGCGCACGCAGAATCATCGCACCAGCCACGGGGATCCGGTGGGAACCCTCCGGGCGGCCAAGCGGGAGATGGTCGCACTCGCTGGCGCGCTCAAGGGCACCGATGCCGTCATTCAGATGATTTCCGACGCCTACCAGTCGACGGACCCCGAGTTCGTGGCCGCCGAACTGGACCTGATCGCCGCCATGGCCTCGACCGCCCAGCGGCCCTTGAGCTTCTCCCTGCTGCAGCCGGCCTCGGCGCCCGACCGGTGGCGCGAGATCCAGAAGTGGGTGATGACCTGCCAGTCCACCGGGCTGGAGATCAAGACCCAGGTGGCGCCCCGGCCAATCGGGATCCTGCTGGGGCTGGAAGCGAGCGTGAACCCCTTCGTCCGGTGCCCGTCGTACCTGGAGGTCAGCGGCTACGACCTGCCGCAGCGGGTCACGGCCCTGGCTGATCCGCAACGACGGGAGCGGATCCTCCGCGAGCACGCCGAGGTCACAGCGAGGCTCGAAGGGGAAGGGCGCCCCGCGCTGGCGATGGCCAACTTCGAGTCCATGTTCCGGCTCGACGACCCGGTCGACTACGACCTGCGGGCCGAGAAGTCCATCGCCCGCATGGCGGCACCGGGTGCCTCACCGGCGGCCGTGGCCTACGACATGCTGCTCGAGCGGGGAGGGACGCAGCTGCTTTATGTCCCGGTGGCCAACTTCGTGGAGCGGAACCTGTCGGCGGTGAGCGAGATGATCCGGGCCGACTGCGCCCTGTTCGGCCTCTCCGACGCCGGTGCCCACTGCGGCGCCATCTGCGACGCCAGTTTCACCACCAGCTTCCTCACGGTGTGGGGGCGGGACCGGAAGGATCGGCTGCCGATCGAGCAGGTCGTGCGTCGTATCACCCGCGACACCGCCAGCCACATGGGGTGGGACGACCGGGGCGTGCTCGCGCCCGGGATGCTGGCCGACATCAACGTCATCGACTTCGACAACCTCGGTTGCAGCCCACCCGAGATCGTGCATGACCTGCCGGCCGGGGGACGCCGGCTGGTGCAGAGGAGTTACGGCTACCGGCACACGATCAAGAGTGGTCAACGGACCTTCGAAGACAGCGCCCCGACGGGCGTACTTCCGGGGAAGCTCCTGCGCGGCGCCCAGCTCGGACCGGACTGACCGGTCCTCGTCGGGGCTGGGCTGGCGGGGGACCTCCGTTTAGCGGACGAGGGCTCGGCGGTGGGGGCCTCTATGGTGCGGGCTTGGTGCCTCGGTGCGGGCTTGGTCGGGGTGTCGAGCTGGTCGGGTCGCGTCTGGGCGGGTCGCGTTGGGAGGCCGGACGGGCAGCCGCAATCTGGGCGCGTTTGGTCATTTTGGGCGCGGTTAGCGTCGAAAAACGACCAAAACCGCGCCCAACGCACTAACCGCGCCCAACGTTCGCGCCGGCGGCCGGCGGCCGGCGGCCGGTGCTCCGGCGCCCTGGGCCCCCGCCCGCCCGGCCGGCGCCCGCCCCCAGCCGGTGTTCCGGCGCCCCGGGCCCCCCGCTGGCCCGGCCGGCACTCGGGCCCAGCCGGTGCTCCGGCGCCCGGGCCCCCGCCCGCCCGGCCGGCGCCCGCCCCCAGCCGGTGTTCCGGCGCTCCGCTACCACCGGCTCGGCGTCGGCCGCCTCAAGCCAGCAACGGCCTGCCGGCCGGCCCCGTCCGCCGGCCGCCCCCGTGCGACCCCCGGGGGCTTCAGGCCGGTACCCGGACCCCTACGCCTACCTGGTTGGGGACGTCCTCACGACCCCGGCGGCCGTCCTCCACCCGGCGCCCGGTCGGCTCGTCCTGCCCGTGGACGTAGCGGCCGCCTCGCAGCAGCGACGCGATGGCGGCCACGATCGAGCAGGCGATGGCGAAGTCGAAGGCGTATCGCAGTCCGGTCTTGAACGACGGGCTGATCACGCTCGGGAAGAAGCTCCGTCCGGTGAGGTAGGCGGCATGGCCGGCCGGCAGATGGGCCAGCACGCTCGCCGGCAGGAGTTGCTGGATCGGGTTGTAGCCGAGGAAGGCGGCGAACAGACTGCCCACCGGCGGCACCGAGGCCACCTGGTGGGCCGTGGCGGCCGGGACGCCCTGGGCGACGAGCCCGCCGTAGAGGTGCGCGGGCAGGCTCGAGGCCAGTCCCAGCGTGATGACCGTGAAGAACATACCGATCGAGAGGACCTGGGCCGCATTCTGGAAGGTGTTCATCATCCCGGCGCCGGCGCCCCGCTGGTCGGTGGGCAGCGAGTTCATGACCGCGGCCCGGTTGGGTGAGGCGAACATCCCCATCGACAGGCCCATCAACAGCAGGGCCAGGGCGAACCATAAGTAGCCGAAATTCATGGGCAGCAGTTCGAGCACCCCGAACGCGGCCGCCGCGCCCACCATTCCGCCGGTGGCGAAGGGACGGGCCCCGTAGCGGTCCGACAGAATCCCCGACAGCGGGCCGGCCACCAGGAAGCCGATGGTCAGGGGCACCATATAGATGCCCGCCCAGAGGGGAGTGCGCTCGAAGCTGTAACCGTGCTCGGGCAGCCAGATGCCTTGCAGCCAGATGATGAGCATGAACTGCAGCCCGCCCCGCCCGAGGGCACCCAGGAGATTGGCGATGTTGCCGGCGGTGAAAGCCCGGATCCTGAACAGGTGCAGCGTGAACATGGGGTCCTCCGTCGTCAGCTCGATATGGACGAAGAGGGCCAGGAGGGCGAGACCACCGATGATGGTGCCGAGCACGAACGGGTTGGTCCACCCCATGGTGTGCCCGCCGTAGGGCTGGATGCCGTAGACGATCCCGGTCAGGAGGGCAATGAGGCCGACTGCGAAGGTGATGTTGCCGGCCCAGTCGAGCTTGGCCGGGAGGCGCACGCCGTTGTCTACCAGCTTCAGATAGGCCCAGGCCGTGCCGAACAGCCCGAAAGGTACGCACACCAGGAAGACCAGCCGCCAGTCGATGGGCGCCAGGATGCCCCCGATCAGGAGTCCGAGGAAAGAGCCGGCGATGGCGGCCACACTGTTGATCCCGAGGGCCAGGCCGCGCTGGTTATGGGGGAAGGCATCCGTGAGGATGGCGCTGGAATTGGCGAACAGGAAGGCGCCGCCGACCCCCTGGAACACACGCATGATGATCAGCCACAGTGCACCTGCGGTACCGCTCATCCAGGTGAGCGAAAGCAGGATCGAAAAGACCGTGAAGATGGCGAAGCCAAGGTTGTACATCCGCACCCGGCCGTACATGTCGCCGATGCGGCCGAAACTCACCACTAACACGGCCGTCACCAGCAGGAAGCCCATGAGCATCCAGAGGAAGTACGACGTGTTACCGGGCGCCAGCGGGTTGAGGTGAATGCCGCGGAAGATGTCCGGGAGGGAGATCAGGGTGATGGAACCACTGATGGTGACCATCAGCACCCCGATGGTCGTGTTGATCAGGGCGATCCACTTGTAGCGGCTCCCCACTGTTGCTGACTGCACTCCCAACCTCATCTCCTCGCGAACCTTGGGTTGACGTCAGTTACAACATGAAGCCTACTAGATTATTTCCGCTAGCTAAGTATCGCGCCGCCCGGGGACCAGTCCGCGGTGACGAGTGTCATGATTGGCGGTGGGTCTGACCCTCAACCCACCGAGAAACTGCTGGATCCTTTGATGTCGAGGGTGGTTGCTCGGTTCGATCCGGGCGCATAGACGTGCATGGCGCCGCCCGGACCCGAGAAGAGCACGTAGGCCTCGTCGGGCGTCCACTGGGCGGTGGCGACGCCATGGCCGACGGTGATGGTGCTGTCAGGAACGAGCGTCGTGTCGAGGATGCCAGTGTCGACGATGGCCAGCTGGGCGTGGCCGCGGCTCGTGGCCACAAAGGCGGCAATGCGGGTGCCATTTGGGTTCGCAGCGCCGCCCGGCAGGTATCCCTTGTGGCCATTGGCGGGGGGAACGACCTCGTCCACGTCAACGGGGTAGTCCGAGGTCGAAACGTGGAGCGTGCATTCGCCGCTCGGGCCGCAGGTGCCGGATGCGAGCCACACCACGCGGTTACCGACCGTCCCGAGGACACCGGCGGCGTGGCCAACGACTGGTCCCAGGTCGGCTCGATCGCCGGATCCGGGCGACCAGCCGCGCAGAAGGCCATCGGGACCGAGGGCGAAGAATTGCCCCACCGGCTGGTAACCAGGAGGAAACTGCCACTCGGGGGACTCCGTCGAGCCGATTCGCTCGAGATTGATATACGAGACACGGCGGCCCGCGGGGCCACCGACGCGCTCGGCGCCGACCATGTCCCCCGACACCATGGGAAACAGTCCGTCGGCGGCGACCAGAGGGCGGGGTGGGGCGTTGTAGGGGGGTGTGAGCAGATAGGCGGTGCCGTCGTGCACGAACGCCACGCCGGCAGAAGTTCGGATGGGTGGCCCCGTTTCGGTGTTCAGCGGGACGCGAGGTCGGCGGCCATCGAGGGGCACTACTTTCACCCCGTGCTGCCCCGCGTAGACAACCGTAAAGCTGCGCAGGGCGGGACCAGGGCGAGACGCCGGTGCGCCCGCCCGGGCCCTGATGGGCGTCCTACCGCTGGCCACGACCAGACCCGCGATGAGCGCGGTGGCTGCGAGGATGGCGGCAGGGAGCCAGCGCGAGGCCCGGCGCTTGTTGACCTGGTCCGGGCCGGGGGTAACCGGTAGTGGCCGGGCGACGTCGGATGGCGCCGGGGCCTCGGCGATCGGCAGGGCCGCTTCCAGGCCGGCACCGCACACCGGGCAACGGCCGGCCCACTCTGACACGGCCGCTTGGCAATCAGCACAGCGGACCACGTGCACATTGTGGCCCTTTCGCAGGCGAACGGCTCCCCGTGGTCAATCGCGCCGGTCACGCCACGGGCTGGTGGCCGCCGGACGGGGCAGAGAGGGCTGGCTGGCCCCGGTATTCTGGTAACGTCCTGCCTGGCGCCACAGGCCTGGGGACGTAGCTCAGCTGGCTAGAGCACCTGCTTTGCACGCAGGGGGTCGGCGGTTCGAGTCCGCTCGTCTCCACCATCTTGACAAGGGGTTTTGTCCCATCGGGCAGAGAGCGGCGATCGAGGGTGTGCAGTTTTTGTTGCAGTTGTCGGTCGGCGACGGACCGTTCATCGGGCGTCACGTCCGAACAGAATGCCTTCCATGCGGTCCGCGGCGACTCTCTTTCGATCGGCGAGGACGTGCGAGTAACGGGCCGTCATGTCGACGCGCGAGTGGCCGAGCATTTGACCCGTGGTCTTGAGGTCGACGTCGGCTAGAAGGAGCGCGGTAGCGGCTGAGTTGGCGGAGATCGTGCAGTCGGCGCTCGGGGACGCCGGCCTTCTGGCACAACGTCTTGAAGGCTCGAACATCATTCCGCGGATCGACGGGTTGGCCGATCTGGTTTGTGAGCACCCAATCCTGGTCGGCCCAGAGGGGAGCGGCGAGGCGCTGGCTCGCCTGGGTCCTCCGGTGCGCTCTCAGTTCTGCGGTGAGTGACTCGGGCATGGCGATTGTCCGCCGACCGGCGTCCGACTTCGGCTCGGAGGTCCTGAGCCCCCCGCCAAATCTCTGGGGGCAGGCAGCAGAGCTGCTGCACGCCGCCGGGTCCTGGCAACCGTGCTCCCAGGGCACCCGTTGAAGCTGGCGGCGGACCGCGAGCGTGCCTGAGTCCAGATCGATGTCTTCCCATTTCAGCCCGAGGGCTTCTCCTCGCCGCAGCCCCAGGGCAAGCGCCAGAGTCCAGCGCACCGCGTTGCGGGTGCCGCGAGCAGCAGCGAGCAGCGTCGCCATCTCGTCGAGAGTGTACGGTTGGATTTCCGAGGACTGATACCGAGGGGTGACGGCTGCACTGACGGGGTTGCGGGCGATTAGGCCATAAGCCACAGCCTCAGATAGTGCGGCGTCTAGCGTTCGCTTGCAGTGCTGCACCGAGGCCAGAACCCCTTCGGAGACCATCACCTCCCAGAGATGTTCGATGTTGCGGGAGTGAAGTTTGACCAGCCGTATGTGACCGATCGTCGCGTTTACGCGACGGAGATCGGTCCGGTACCCTTCTACCGTTTTCGGGCGAACCGTGCCCAGCTTCACCTTCTTGGCGATCCACTGTTCGAGATATTGGGTGAGAGCGATCCTGCTATTGATGGTAGGGCGGGCGCCCTCGGCACGAGCCTTCTCGAGGTCGCGGACCTTTCGAGCCACCGCAGTTTGGGTGTTCGCGGTGACATGCTTGCGGACGGGTCGACCGTCGGGACCAGTTCCCATGGAAACCATTCCGTGCCAGCGGCCGTCCCCGCCCAAGTAGATAGATGATCGACCGTTGGCGGCGCGGGTCCGTCGCGGCCCACTCTGTCTGGTTTCGGGCATGGCGAAGTCCTACACCGCCTCGGCAGCGGACGCAACGTCCGATATGCCCTCGGTCGCGGCGACGATGAATTCATCTAGCGAAGCTCTGGTAATCAAGCGCCGAGAGCCCACCTTCAACGAACGAAGTTGCCCGCATCGTACCAAGGAGAACGTCGATGTTCGCGACAGGCCGAGGGTCTGCGCGCACTGCTCAACGGACAGCAGAGCAGGCGGTTCAGCCAACTGTGGGGTCGTAAGGGCCGATGCCAGCTCGGTCAGATCCGATGCTTCTGTGGCTAGCTCGGCGCAAAGCCGTTCGAGGCGGTGGGCCCGAGCGCGCAGCTGGGCGATTTGATCGTCATTTCGGAGTGCGAAGGCGCGCTTCGTCAAGTCACAACTTCCCAGGTGGCACACAGCCGAATGCACAGTCCACCCGAACCCCTGTGCTCCTTCTCCATCACCGGACTCCAGCGAGGAATCCGACCCCGGCGTATTGTTCGACGCGCCGAGTGGGGTTCCCGACGCTCCGGCCAACGAAACGGAGTCAGCCGGCCATCCGCCCCGAGAAGTGGGCGCCCAAGGTCGGCTTGTGTCTGGCCCGGCTCGCAGGATCGGGGTGAGAGAGAATAGTGGCGACGCCGTTCATCTCTCATGCCGGAGCGCGGGGTCGCGGATGTTGACCCGCAGCGACGCAACACCCACGGCAGGGGGTGCACGCAGCGGATGGTCTCGGTGTCGAGGGCCATCAGGCGGCCTCGTGGCGTATTCGTCGGCGCAGTGCGGCCCGTTGGTGGGCGGTGAGCCCGGCGTACATTCCGTGGCCGATATTGAGCTTGAGGGCGAAGGCCAGGCATTCCTCGCGGACCGAGCAACCGGCGCAGATGTGGCGGGCTGTTGTTAGTCGGCGTGTTCGTCGTCGGGGAAGAACACCTCGGCCGGCTGGCCCTTGCAGGCCGCCTTGACCATCCAGTCGACGTTCACCGTCGCGCCGCCCTGATAGCCACCGCTGACGAGGCCGATGGTGACGGTGATAAGTGCCGGCTGTCGACCCGGTTCCACGCCTCGTCGGCGTCGGCGTGGCCGAGCACGACCGGGAGCTGACGGTTCGAGTCGGGCACGGTGTGGAGCACCACCCCTCCGCCCAGCCGGTTGACGGAAAGCTGGTCACAGAGGCAAAGCCCGTCTATCGCAACCCGGTGGGTGAAATCGGCGGGCAGGTCGACGCCCGAGGCCCGGGCCGCTCGGTGCAGGCCGGCGGTCACCCACGCCAGTCGGTGTTCGCCTCCGGGGCCGCTCACCGCCCAGCCCCCGTGGCCGGCGCGACGGAAATCGTCTCTCGGGGGTGCCGGTCTCTCTCCCCTCCCGTCGAACGAGCCCTGCCGGCGGCAAAGCAGACGGTCTCCGCGTAGGGGTACAGTCCAGCAGTGTACGCGTCCAATCTGGCTGACCCGCCAAGACCCTCGATCAGTTCCAGCCCGGCCGAGAACGGGAGGCCCTGTGAGTGGCCGACTCCCAGGTAGGCCCACAAGGGCGTAGCGAGGCGGGGACCAGGCGGCGAGAACCGCCCAGGCCTGGGGGTCTTCGGCGTGCACTTGGGCGATGGCAGCATCCACCACGGAGGGCGGCTGCAAGTCGATCCAGTTCTGGCTCACCAGTCGTGCCTTTCCATCTCGGCTGCTCCTTCGGCCCCGACCGTCGGGGCATGTCGCCCTCCGGGACCGAGCTGGCGACTTTGGGCGAGCCCCAGTGCGTCGGATGCCGGTCAGCTGTCCGTCCGGACTTGGTCGACGGCGGCTTGCCGGCGCCGAACTAAAATCGACATTCAGGGGATACCGCCGGGGACTCAAGGTGTGGGCGGCACCAATATCTGCCCGCTGGCGGACAACAACAACTGCTCGCCGGCCAGCTTGCCACCGAGAGCGGTGGTCGGGATCGCCCCTTGCCGTGCGGCGACGCTGTAGCCGTCTGCTCGCCCTGGCTGGTGTCCAACGGGTCGGTCTCATTGGAGCGTCATCCGCTCCGATTAACTATTCCGGGGACGCTTGACACAGTACGCAACGATTCAGTGATCTGATGGAGCACCATCCCACAGACCCGGCGATCCGGGACACGGTCGTGTTGTGGTTTACCTGCGCGTTTGGGGCGAGCTCCGCCGCCTGACTGCGAAGGGGCGATCCGGCAGATCGTCTATGCGTCGCGTGGGGTCAGGGATCCCTTGACATGGGGTGATTCAGCCGTCGGAGGGAAGGGCCCGTGTCGGCATGGCGGTGGGTGCTTCCCATGTGCCGGCAAAATGATGGCCGTGCACGAACCCACTATCGTCGCCGCGTCGCGCTGCAGCGCGCAGTTGCTCGGTCAGCGACGCGCCGAACGGGTCGAGGCCGTGGTGCAGAGGGTGCTGGCTGTCCAGGCCCAGGACGCTCGGGCGTTTCGCCTAGCCGTCCGCTCCCGCAGCACCGGCTGCACGGCCTCCTCCGTGGACGCTGCCCTGAGCGTGGATCGGACGCTTGTGGTCTCCTGGCTCTGCCGTGGCACTTTGCACCTGGTCGGAGCGGCCGACTATTGGTGGCTGCACCGACTCGTCGCGCCCCGCCAACTGGCCGGCAACTCCAAGCGCCTCGCCCAGCTCGGCGTCGATGACGCTCAAATCGAAGCGGCAGTCGCGATCATCCTGGCCGAGGTGTCTGCAGGTCCCCGAAGCCGTGCTGAGCTTCGGGCCGCCATCGACGACGCCGGCCTGCCCACCGCCGGACAGATCCTTGTCCACCTGCTGGCCGCCGCGTCGCACCGAGCCCATCTCGTACGAGGCCCTGTACGGGACGGCGAACACTGCTTCGTGGACGCCGAAAGCTGGCTAGACCAGCCGCGAGGCATCTATGACAGCGATCAGATCCTGGCATGGCTGGCACGGCGCTACCTCGCCGGGCACGGGCCAGCCTGTCCACGCGACCTGGCCGCGTTCTGCGGCATCACCCTCGGGGATGCCCGCCGGGGCTTCGCCCAGATCGCTGCAGAGACCTGCCAGCTCGGTGACGGGATGACCTACCTTGAGGGTCAAGCGCTTGAGCAGAGTCCCCCACCCCCGCGCTTACTTGGCATGTTCGACCCGCTACTGCATGGATGGGCCGACCGGTCCTTCGTCCTAGGCGACTATTCCGGCGCCGTCACCTCCAACGGCATGTTTCGCGCAACTGCCCTCGTCAACGGCCGCGTCATCGGTACCTGGACGATCCCTTCCGGTGTGGTGACAGTGCAGACGGCCGAGCCGATGACCGCTGACGTGATAGCCATTCTCCAAGACGAAGCCGCCGACGTGCTCAGATTCCTGGGTCTGGCACCAACTCCGATGCGCATCCTCGAAGCGGCCATAGACCACACCGAATAGCGCCAACAATCCGGCGTTCCGGGGAAGGGTCACGTGACTTTCGGCTCGCGCATTATGGGCGGCGACCTCCAGCGGCCTCCGGCGCTGCGATAACCGTCGATCGGGCGCAGCCTGGCGGCCGCGAGATTCTGCATCGCAGTTCTGGGAGCCCTGAGCGCTACGTCGGAGAAACGTCACGCCTGGATATGGCCGGTTCCGGCCCCCAGCTTGACCCCTGGCCGTGACCCCCAGGAGGCCTCACACTTCAGGTCATGGGCGGAACTGTGACAGTCTGAGTCTCGATGAGAGCCGTCGAGCTCGTCTTCGCCGTCGGCTGGGGGACGTTCTGGCTGTACTGGCTCGTTGCGGCCTTCTTTATGAAGAGGGGTCAGGTCTCGTGGTCGCGCGAGTTCCGTATCCGGGCGGCGATCGTCGTCCTGGCGATCATCTTGGTTCGCCTGGGGGCCTTCCGGGACTACGGCCTCACCACGGATCCGTGGCGGGCTGGCCTCGGGCTCGTTCTGTTCGCTACGGGGTTGGGGTTCGCGGTCTGGGCCCGGGTGCACATCGGGCGCAACTGGGGCACCCCGATGGCACAGAAGGAGGAGCCAGAGTTGGTGACCACCGGCCCCTACCGCCTGGTCCGCCACCCGATCTACTCGGGCGTGCTGGTCGCAGGTGTCGGCACTTCGGTAGCGCTGAGTTGGAAATGGCTGATCGTCGTCGCCCTGGCCGGCGTCTACTTCGTCTACAGCGCGACCGTCGAGGAGCGCTACCTGACCAAGCAGTTCCCCGACACCTACCCGACGTACAAGCGCACGACCAAGATGCTCTTCCCGTTCATCTTCTGATGGGACCAGCTCGCGCATAGGGCCGATGACGACCTCTGGGCACGACCTTCTGCAGACCGGCCGTCCTACTGGCTGAACTCTCGTCGTCACGCAGCGGAGGTCCCGCCCATCAGCCTGAACTGGCCAGCGACGGTAGCTTTGAATGCCCGTTAACGGGCCTGCATAACGACGCCGCTGGAGAAACCCGCAAGGCCCGCGAAATCGGCGATATGTGCCTTTCGCCCAGGTCGGAGCCGGCAGCCCCAGTCGCGCCATAACGTCGCCATGATCCGGCGTTTGGGGCGCTTGGAAGCCACGTTTCTGCCCGACGTTCGGGGACACGCGGTATCGAAAGGTTCCTGGCCTCTGCGACTTACGTCGATGGGCGATTCGCCCAGTGCGGACGGGGGTCTGGAGCTTGCGAGCGAGGCGCTAGGCAAACCGGGGAATGATCCGCCGTTTGTGGGCCCAGCTACGGGTTGTCGGCGTGGGACGAGTCGAGGTCGTCCGCACCAGGCTTTCCTCCACGTCGCCCTGGGGGCCACCGCCGACTCGGCGGCCGACGCCCTTGGGGGCGGTGATGTCAAGCTCGCCACTGAGCGCCTCGACAATGCCATCGCTGTCACCAAGGCATCCCGGGTGCCCGAGGTGAAGGCCTGCGCCATGTCGCTCCGGCGCTCGCAGACAACTCTCCTCCCCGTCCGCCTTACGGGGGCGTCGGGTGGCCCAAGAAGGAGTCAACCTCACTATCAGGGCCGTCGAGCACTCCGGTCTTCTGCTGTCGGACGTCGGCCGCGCCGACTAGCCGATGTTGGCTTTGATCAGGTCGGCCAGTTCCATGGTGGCTTGGTGGCAGGCCGCGGACGAGCGCGTGAACTGCGGGAATCCGTGGGTGAGGTTCGGGTTGTGCATGTACGTCCGGTTGTTGCCGGCGGCGGCGAGCTTCTGGGCGTAGGCATGATCGACATCGCGCAACGGGTCGAAGCCGTTGGTGACCAAGATGGCGGGCGGGAGGTCGGTGTGGGGTTCGCGTTCAAGGGCATGCTGTAGGGGTGGCGGACGTCGGCGGTGTTCTTGACCAGGTTGCGGACCATTTCGAAGATGCCGTTGGACTCCAGGTAGAGCCCTGAGCGGTTTTCGCTGGCGGCCGGGGTGTCGGCGGGGAACGCGGCCTCTGGGAACAGCGCCACCTGGACGGCCAGGCGGGGTCCGTTCTCGTAGTGGAAACCATTGCCAGCATTTCCTGTTAACGATTCTGGTCGGGTAGTCTGAGAGCGCTGAGGTGCGCCGTCGGCGGTCCTTGACCCCGGACCGACGGCACTCGCCAGAAGGGCACTGGCCAGAAGGATCTGTCCGGGTACATCGAGACGAGGACGAGTGCCCAACCATCACGCCGCTCAGCCCGAGGAGGACCTGGTCCGCCTCTACCTCAACGACATCGGCAAATATGCCCTGCTCGACAAGCAAGACGAGGCCCGCCTGGCTGAAGCCATCGAGGCGGGCCGGGAGGCCCGGACCGAGTTCGCCGCCACCGAGGAGATCACCCCGGCGCGCAAGCGGAAGCTGCGTCGCCTGATCCGGAATGGGGACCACGCCGCTGAGACCTTCGTCCAGGCCAACCTGCGCTTAGTCGTGCATATCGCCAAGAGATATCAGGGATCCGAGCTGCCGCTGCTGGACCTGGTGCAGGAGGGCAACCTGGGCCTGATCCACGCGGTGCACAAGTTCGACTGGCGCAAGGGCTTCAAGTTCTCGACCTACGCCACCTGGTGGATCCGCCAGGCCATCACCCGCGGCATCGCCAACACCGGCCGCACCATTCGGCTTCCGGTCCATGCCGGCGACTTGCTGACCCAGGTGGTGCAGGTCCGGGGCCGCCTCGAAGGGCAGTTGGGCCGGCGCCCGACTGTGGCCGAGCTGGCCGCTGACCTCGCAGTGGGGGAGGAGAGGGTCATCGAGATCCTCCGTCACGCAGCCGAGCCCTTGTCGCTCTCTGAGCCCGTCGGCGAGGACGGCGACGCCGAGTTCGGTGACATGGTGGAGGACCGATCCGCGGTCTCCCCCTTCGACGCCGCCGCCGCCGTCCTGCTGTCGGGCGAGGTCAACAAGATGCTGCTCGCCCTCGACGAGCGCGAGCGCGAGGTCCTCCGGCTGCGCTTCGGGCTCGATCGGGGCGAGCCACGCAGCCTCGACCAGGTCGGCGAGCATTTCAGCCTGTCCCGGGAGCGGATCCGCCAGATCGAGGCCCGGGCCATGTCCAAGCTGCGCCAGGCCTCGATCGAGCGCGACTCCCACGAGCTGCTCGCCGGCTAAGGCCGCCAGTCGGCCGGAGATCGTCCGCCGCCCAGCTGGAACTATTGTTTTTTCGGGCCGTTCGTCCGGCCAGCAGGTGACCCATTGGGGGGGTCCGAGCGACCGCATCGGTGGTCGTTTGGGCCCAGCGTGCCGTCGGTATCTGCCGGATCTGGGCCAGGGTGACCAGACCGACGAAGGTTGCGTTATCGTCGACGACCGGGAACGACGACAGCCGACGCTTGTAGACCCCTTCGTCCATCAACGGGTTGACGGTTACCCACCCTGGCAATGAGAGGGGATTGGGAGTCATTACGTCGCCTGCCCGCGACCCACGGTAAGTGGTCGGCCATAGCCTAGGCCTAGGCGGCCGCCTCTGTGGGGGAGGTTGGAAAGCACGAAGGGTTGCTTCGATCTTTGGAGGCGAGCCCAGAAGTCGGCAGAACCATCCCTGAGCGCCAACGACCCTCGCCGCGGTCGCGCCCGGTGGCGAGGTCGACAGGGACGATGACGTTCCTTTTCACCGATGTCGAGCAGAATACTCAGCGCTGGGACATGGACGCGGCGGCCACCGACGGGCTGGCCGGCCTCGCACGCCAAGCTAATCGGCAGGTCGTCGACGGTGAGGACGGCTACGTGTCCACCACTATGGGCGGCGGTTTCGCGGTCGCTTTTCAACGGGCTCGACGCGGTATCGTCGGCGGTGGAAGTACCGCAGTCGTTCACCGCCCAGGAGTGGGCGTGATCCGCTGTCGCCAACGAGTGCTGGTCGAGCTTGCATCGATTCAGCCCCGGCGGAGTCTTCGGCTCAGCGGAGCCTCCACCGATAGAGGTCGAGCGGGGGCGTTTTGCCGTGGTAGCTGCCAGTACGACCAGAGCCCGCCGCGGCTGCTGTTACCGCCAGTTTCATGTTCATCTGTGCTCCGACTTCATCCTAAGTGGCTTGTTGATTTCCGTTCACGTTCCCGTCTACCGTCGGTAGCGACGTAGCGTGCTTCCTCGGTTGCCAGTCTGTTTGGGCCACAGTCGGAGCACACGGTGGCGGCGAGAGCTATCAAACGAGAGGAGCAGCAGATGGCTAGGAAGATCGTTCTTGGTCATGGTGACTTTGGCAAGCAAAGCGAGATGATTCTGGTGCCACCCGACACCACGATCACCTTCTTCTCCGATCCTGTATCATCCCAGTTGTTGCTTCCCGCCAAGTCAACGCTTCCGTCGGGTCAGAAGCCGGAGGGCGGCTGGACAGAAGGCGTCAACTGCTCGTTCGACTACGAGAAGGTTGTCGGCATCCTGGACAAGTTCGTCGAAGCCGAGACGCCAAGGAAGGCGGGGGACGTGCTGCTCAACATGCGGCTCAGCAAGGCAGGAGCCGAGACGGTCCGTGTCGCTCAAGAACTGGCGGATGCTGGCAAATGGGGCGGTGAGATCCTTCTCACCCCCCCCTCAGCCGACCAGTGGTACCTGTGCACGGGCAACAGCCGGACCTGTCCCACCCCGATGCTCAACGTGGCCAAGAGCCGCTACGAGAAGCTCCAGGGTATGGGCGCCGAAGCGATGGAGAAGTTCAGCAATTGGGCCGACACGGGCGGGCGGGGATCACCCCCCGAGGGCCTTGCTGACTTCGCGATACCGGAACTGACGGACGCTCCTGAGCTATACTTATACTACGTGGTGGACGGAGTTCCGGACGACCACTGGCACCACGACTGCAACGGGATCCTGGGCAAGACCGTTGGTGAGGGTTATGACCTTATTTGGCTGGCCTGCACCGGCTTCAAAGTTGACGTTAAGGACCTTGTGACCCTCGGGCTGCGCGACGTACCGGCAGAGATGAAGGCGGCCACCGTGGGCCCCGACCCGAGGGAGTGGGTCCCGTCTACGGCCGATATCACCCGGTTCAACAAGCTGAACGACCAAAAGATCAAAGATACTCCTGGGGACGGTACCATCCGCATCCGCGCTGGAGGTGCTCTCGTGCTGGTAGGCAATGACCACGAAGCCAACGCCGAGAACTACATCGGTAAGCAGACCGATCTCTCTGATGGAAAGTTGACCGTCAAGAAGGCGGGCGCCTTCAGCAAAAGCTCTCTCCAGGTCGACGGCATTTCCCAAGACAAGCAGGAAGCGGTCCGGCAGACCTTGGCCGAGATCTCGGACAAAGAGGTGGCCTTCTCCTAGCCGTACGGGGGGGTGCTCCTATCGCCCGCCCGCTGACATGTGGCCCCAGCTGACCACCGCCGGTGGCGAGCGAAGATCCAATCTCGGCGCGACTTGGTGCGGTCGACTGCTCGTAGCAAGTTGGGGTTGGCGAGCGCGGCCCAGTCAGAACCTGCCGATATTGGTCTCGAAGCCGGTGTTTCCGGACGGTCAGGTCTCGGTTCATCGGGACGACCAGTGGAGACATTTTGGGAGTCTCGATGGCTGCGGCGCAGCATTCGCCGGCTCTGCGATATTCGAGCGCTCCCATCAGCTGTCAGTCTTAGCAGAATGCTCCACGATGCGTCCCTCCCCAACCCAATACGCCACCGAGAACAACCCAGCCGCCCGTCAGCGACTGTGGGCCGTAAGCCGCTACGAGCCAGCCTTCGCCCTGTACCACTGGGTAATCGCCGTGGCCGGGCTTCGGGGAGGCGAGGCGATCCTCGGGGTCGGCTGTGGGAACGGGGCGTACCTGGAACTGATGGAGGCAGTGGGGCTCGACGTCTCGGTGGGCGTGCTGGCCGCGGCCCGTCGCCGGGCTCGGGGACCGCTGGTGGCCGGTGACGTGGCACGGCTTCCCCTCGCAACGTCGTCCTTTGACGTCGTACTGGCCGCGCACATGCTGTACCACGTCGACGACCGGGCGACAGCGGCCCTGGAGATCCGCCGGGTCCTGCGCCCCTCTGGGGTGTTGGTGGCTGTGACCAATAGGGAGTCCAACCATCCGGGGCTAATGGAGCTGGTGGACGAAGTGATGGGAAACGGTTGGCGCTGGTTACGGCCCTCGGATAACGCTTTCAGCTTGGAGAACCTCGGCCAGTAGCTGCGGGTCGCTTTCGACCCGGTCGGGCGGGTCGACTGGCACACCGGTAGTGGTGTCACCGACGCCACCGCCCTGGCGGATTACCTGGCCAGCGGCAGGGACCACTACGCCCCCCAGGTGGCCGCTTGGACGACCTGGGACGAGGTGGTCGACGAATGCCGCCGGCGCGCCGCCCGCATTATCGAGTCACGAGGCGGCTTCCGGATCTCCGGATCGATGGGTGCCTTCGTCTGCCACTGATCCGTGGCTGGGCCAGCGCCAGAGACTCGCGGCGGAGCCGGCGTTTCGAGGTTATGGGGAGGCGCGGATTATGTGGAGGGCTTCGGTGGTGACCGTGTCCTGGGCGGCTGTCTCGGTGTCGTGGTGGACATGATCAGAGGTTGTCCAGGAAGGCGAGTAGCCGATCGTGGGGCCGGTATCGTCCTGGCTTAACGTGCAGAGGTTTGGTGCGGGCGAGCGCTCGTTCTTTGATGGTCATGTCTGCGTGGGTGTGGATGGAGACAGTGTCGATTTGCTCGTGTCCTAGCCACAGAGCGATGACAGTGCGGTCGGCGGCGCAGGAGGGCCATGGCGCAGGAGTGGCGCAGGACGTGGGGCGTGGTCTTCTTGTCGGCGAGCGAGGGCTGGTGCTGGGCGGCTGTGGCGGCGTGCTTTTCGACGAGGGCCCGGACTGCGTCCCGGGTGGGCGGTGTTCCGGCTCTGGTCGGGAACAGCGGGTCTTCGGGTGCGCCCTGGCGTTCTTTCATCCAGGCGCGTAGGACCGTCACCACGTCGGAGCGCAACGGGGTCGCTCGCGCTTTTCGTCCCTTGCCACGACAGCGAAGGTGCGCACCGCTGCCCAGCTCGACGTCACGGTTGCGCAGCCCGGTGAGCTCTGACACCCGCAGACCGGTCTGCAAGGCGACGGCGAGCAGCGCCCGGTCACGGCGGCCGCACCAGCGGTGTTTGTCCGGGCTGGCGACCAGGGCGTCGGACTCGTCGTCGTCGAGGTAGCTGACGACGGCCCGATCGCAACGTTTGGTGGGGATGTCGAGCACTCTGGCGATGAGCGCGGCGTGCTCGGGGTGACGCAGAGAGGCGAAGCGGAAGAAGCAGCGGATGGCGGCCAGGCGGGCGTTGCGGGTGCGGACGCTGTTGTGACGCTCGGTCTCGAGATAGGCGAGGAAGTCGCCGATCAGCTCGGCGTCGAGGTTCCCCAGATCGAGCTGGTAGGGCTGCTTGGCGGTGCGGGCTTGGGCGTAGCCCAGCAACAGCCGCCAGGCGTCGCGGTAGGCGGCGATGGTGTTGGGGCTGCCTTGGCGCTGGTGGATGAGCCGTTCGCTGAAGAACGCTTCCAGGGTGGGGGCGAGTGCGGTCACGACCGGGCTTTCTCTCTGCTGTTCGAGGCGTTGGGCGGCCAGCAACAGCAGCTCGGGGACCGCTGACAAGTACCAGAACGTGCCCTGCGGGTTGACGTGACCCATATATGTGGACAGCAGCGGCATGTGGGCTTCGACGTCGACGCCAGCGCGATACCAGTTGACGAGGGTGTCCACCGCGAAGCGGTGACGGAGATCGTGCAGCCGCGGGGCTCGCCCCGAGGGGCTGGTCAGGCCGACCTTGCGCACCAAGCGGCGGAAGGTCTTGTCGTCTTCGTTGTTGAGCCTGGTGCCGACAGTGGAGATGAAGAAGGTCAGCGCCGGGGGTCTGGGAATACACTCGTCACGGAAATCGGCGTAACGGCCGAGCGCGGCCAGGGTGGTGGGATGGACAGGTAGGGCTCGGCTTCGGCCGAACTTCGAGCGCCATATGGTGATCACCCCCTCTTCCCAGTCGACGTCGTCGCGGTCGATGCGCGCCGCCTCCCCCGAGCGCATGCCGGCGGCGGTGATGAGCCCGATGAGGGTCTCGTAGGTGGCTGCCCGCAGTGGCGGGCGCAAGGTCCGGGCGGCCGCCAGCAGCGCCGCGATGTCAGCGTCGGAGTACAGGTAAGGGTCGACACGGCTGGCCCGGAAGGGCAGCAGCTCAGGAGAGGGGATCTCGGTGTCAGGGTCGAGGGCCTTCAAGTAGCGGGCGAAACCGCGCACCATCGTCAGCCGGCGGGCCCACCACACCGGGGTGCTGCCCGACGGTTGGATAGCCGACGCCAGCGCCAGACCGGTGGTGACCGTCGTGGCCCCGGCCGCCTCCAGGTAGGCGACGAACTGCGGAAGCTGGATGCCATGGTCGACGTAGTTGCGTCCCAACGAGCGGTGCAACCCGAGATAGTCGTCCAGGGCCTGGTCGAGGGCGGCGCTCATGCCGCGTCACCGGGCCACGGCGCGGCCAGCTGGCGCAACGCCACGATGTCGACCTTCGCATAATGAGCCGTGACTGCTGCGTCGCGCTGGCGCAGCACTTGGCCGACCTCATCGAGCGACGCCCCGGCCCGCAACATGGCGGTGGCCGCGCTGTGGCGTAGCCGGTGTGGGCCGACCGAACTCATGCCAGCCCGCGCACAGGGTCGCCGCACGACCGATGCCACATCGGTTGCCGACAACCCCAGCGGAGCGTCCGCCCGCAAGAACAGCGCCCGACAGCTCGTTTTCGGGCGACCGTGCTCGAGGTAGGCGACAAGGGCCTCGCCCACATCGACCGGCAGCGCCAGCCGCTCGGTGCGCGCCCCCTTGCCCGACACCGTGATCTCGCCGGCACGCCAGTCGATGTCGTCCAAGCTCAGCCCGGCGACCTCCCCGGCTCGCAGACCGAGCCGGACCAGCATCACCAAGATGGCATGATCACGACGACCGACTCCGCTTTTCGGGTCGCTGGCAGCCAGCAGGACCACCAGATCCGGCGAGCTCAACCAGCGGGGCAGGCCAGCCCCGTGCGGCCTCGGCGGGGCCGGCACAGCCTGAGCCAGCTGCCGTTCCGTCAAACCCCGCAGATACAGATAGCCCAAGAACGACCGCAACCCTGTCGCCAGGTTCTTGGCGCTGCCAACCCCGAGGCGGCGGCTATGGCGGACCATGAACCCCGACACCTCAGCGAGCGTCAGCTCCCCCCAGGTCCGCCCGCCCAACTCCGACAACAGCAAGCGAGCCGCTGGCACGTAATAGCCAATGGTGTTCGCCGCCAGTCCCCGCTCGGTCACCAGCCAACTTCGATAATCCTCCACGAGCTGCGCGTATCCGCTCGCCGAGGCTGCCTTTGGGTATTCAATCATGACGGCTCCTCTCCTCTGGGACCACACCCCAGAGCGAGAGGAGCATCGCTCAACAGACGAGTCGGTCCGGAACGTTATGGGGCGAGGTAAGGACCCATTCCGGGCTTCGAGTGGCCGGGCTCGTGAACAGCCTGTCGCCAAGTTGTTGTGGAGTCGGATGATCATGCTAGCGACGGGACTGCGATGGCGGCGGTCACGGTCGGCTCGTCGGGCGACTCCACGGCCGATGAGCGGACCGAGGCTGGCGCACGACAAAGGCTTGGGGTCGGAAGACATCGTCAACCGTCTGCGCGTCGATTTCCCGATGATGAGTCCATACGCATCTCGCGCCCCGGGCCATCGACCAGTCGCCGTTTATCCACGGACGGAAGCCGCGCCAACACTTCGTTGCGTGTCTCGCATGGCTGGGCTGTGGGGGTGCCCGTCGACCAAGACTCGGGGTCGGAATCCGGGTCGACACCTGCCGAGCGGACCGCCACAAGGTCTTCCGGGTTCGAGCGATCAGCGGTCAGCCGTCTCCGGCCATCCAGAGCAGCCAGGGGCACCGGGGTTCAGCGGCCGAAACCGATCACCCCGAGCATCAACGCCGGGCGCGGTCGTGCTACTCCGCCTGACCGGGCTTAGCGCTCCGCTTCGTGGACTTCCTGGCGGCCGGCGTCTTTACCGCCGAGGCGGTCGTTTGGCGGCGAGGGCGCACGATAGCGGCCGTCTGTTTAGGGGCCGGCCGGGCCACCGCAACCGCCGCGTCAGGGACGGTCTCGCCGTGTGGCACCGGCCTGGCGGCCCGTCCATTTGTGGTGGTGGCATCCTCGACGACGACATCGTGGCCGAGGATCTTCTTCAGCGCCCTCAGCGTGGCCCCTTTGGCTCGGGGTTCTGTGAATGTCGCCGAGGCGAGCATCTCCTTGCCCGTCCGACCGACCAGGACAATCCGGCTCTCCTTGGACGACCCGCTGACGACAAGCTTGATCGACACCCGTATACCTCTTCTTGCTCATCCAATTCGGCGGGGTCAACTGCCCCGGCGACGTCTATGCGACGCTGACGCCTCTATGGTACGAACAAAACATCACCGCAGTGGGCGCAATAGCAGGAAAATCTCACCAGGATGAAGATTTAACGCGTCGGCAACCTGCCGATGGAGATCATCTATCGGGAAGCAGATCAAACCGTCCCGTGGGCATCAGCTGCGGAGCCGACCAGCCAAGACAACGGCGGCAAGCCCTGTCAGAACAACGGACTCCATCCAGTAGTGGGTGTTTCTGGAAGGTAGACGCGGGGAGCTTCCCCTCCGCCCGGTACTTGAAGCAAGCGGCTTGCCTATGGCTGGTGCGAGGATGCCAAGGTAGAAGCCAATCCGACATCGACTCACAGAATGAGAACACGGCGGACGCGCTTGCGGCTCGCGTCATGATGCGTCCTCGAGCCAGTCCGTCACCGGGGTAGTCGTGACACACTGCCGGCGTTGTGGGATACGCCAGACCTGGTCTTCGCTCATCACATTCTGGGGCACGTGGCATCGGGGCGGTGAAAGCCGTTTGGCTGAGTGAGAGCGACCCGGCTGGCCCGCTCAGTCCTCGATATCGAGAGCAGAGGGCGTACACGTGTCGTCCCTGGCGGAGCGGCGATCGGCCGAGCCGGCTTACGATAAGGCCTATGACCGACGCCTCCGACTATGCCTTCCCCCATTCTGGTCAGGACGAGTCGCGCCGCCTTGAGCTGTTCGAGCAGCGTCTCGATCCTTTGACCAAGCGGCGCATCGACCACCTCGGGATCGGTGACGGCGCAAGATGCCTAGAGGTCGGCGGGGGGCGAGGATCAATCACCCGGTGGCTCTGCGAGATCGTCGGGCCAGCCGGAAGGGTGACAGCCACCGATCTCCAGGTCGATTTTCTCGCCACCGTTGATGCGTCGAATCTAGAGGTGGTCCGCCACGACATACGCACGGACACTTTCCCGCAGGGCTCGTTCGATCTCGTGCATACACGAGCGGTTCTTATGCACGTCCTCGATGCCGGCGACCTTCTGCCGCGAATGGTCTCGTGGCTCGCACCCGGGGGCTGGGTTCTGCTCGAGGAACCGGACTTCGGCATGTGGGTGGGCGACGCGGACTCGCTGTGGTCGCAACATCCCCAAGCGGCCCAGCGGGCCTTCCCCGAGATCTCTCTGTCACGAGGTCGGTCGCTTCTAGCACAGATCCACCACCTCGGCCTTATTGACGTTGGCGCAGATGGAGAGATCGACGTCATCCAGCCGGGCACTCCTCTCGGTGAGTTCTACCGGTTGAGCATGGCAGCGATCGGCCCCGCAGTGGTGGGAGCTGGCGCCCTCTCCCCTGAGCAAGCGGCCGCGCTGGTCGAGCGACCCACCCAGGCTGATTTCCTCGCCTGCGGATTTGTCCACCTCGGTGTCTGGGGACGTCGCCCCACCACGACAAGCGACCAACGGCCTACCAGGTCGTAACAGGTGACACCAGGCCGGCGGTAGGGGCGAGGATGCCGGGTGTGTCCGCCTCGGGATTATGGGATGACTTCGGCCGTCTTGGCGCGTGGCGTCGATAGTGCGGCCAAATTGTTCAAGGGTTACAGCCGTGTTTGGCGAGGCAGTGGCGCGGGGCGCGTCTTGGGCCCGGGTACTTCGGCCTGGTGGCGACTACGCGCCGTTTCATTTATGAGAACTTGGAGTCGTCCACGACGATCCGAGCGCGCACGGTACTGGCTCGGGGCCTGAGCCTCGAGGGGTTTGGCCGAACCCGTCGCATGGTCGGAGCTGTCATCACGGGGTCGATTTGAGGAGTTGTGACAGCAGGTCCTGGACTCGGAGGTCTATGTCGTACTCCTGTGCCCACCCGCGCTGAGTGCTCGTGCCCGCGGGTGGTATCGACAGCAGCATGGGACAGTTCGGGTCACCGGTTGGCGGGAGGAAGAACGTTCCGTTGCATGAGCACCCTCAGCCAGTGCCTGAAACTCGCGGCGGTGTCCCAGGTTTCGGTGAAGCCCGCCTGCTTGATCTTCACCGTGCTAACGAACGCCGGAGGCGGCGGGGCGGTGGCCCCGTAGGCGAAGCAGAAGTCTGCGTAGTAGTGCGACTGGCCGAGCAGTTCGCCCATCGAAACCTTGCGAAGTCCGTAGCGCTCGACGATCTCATCCCATATTGCAGCTTTCTGAGGAAGGAAATCGGCGAGGGACAGCGGGTCGTCGGGTCCGGACTCGACACCGAGTACCTCGGCAATCTCGGGCCACAGGTCGCGCCAAGAAAAGACCTCGCCGTTAGTGAGGTTGAAATGCTCACCCCACGCAGCCTGCTCCTCGGCGGCCCACTGGATGGCGTCCGCGACCAACCGGGTATCGACCGCTTCCCATACGTAGGGGGCTCCGCCCGTGAAGCTGAACGGCCGTCCTTCTTCGCGGCAGATTGCGGCGTACACCCCGATCACCGGCGGCAAGTTCATGACCACGCCGTAGTTGGGGCCAACAATAAGCTGTGGACGGAAGATGGTGTAGCCAAACCCGTGCTTGACTGCCATCTGCTTGAGGTGATCCTCTTGGCGCCAGTAAAAGTTCGGGTGCTCGTCCCGTGGATAGCGCTCCCGAGCAGGTACGGGCATCGGGTGCAGGTGGATGCCGTACGCCTTGGTCCCTTGGAGGAGGGTGACGTGCTCCAGCCCTGGTCTCGCCAGGAACGGCTCGAGAGTGTTTATAAACATGGCCGAGTTTGTGTCGATCTGGTCTTCCTCGCGCCAGCCACCGATAAGTCCTTCTTTCTCGTATACGGCGGAGTACACGAGGTGGCTGACTGACCCCAGAGTGGCAAGTTTGGCGGCGCAATCCGCGTCATCGCGAAGATCTAAGGAAATGTGCCTGAACGCTCGGTCGCTGAAAATTTCGGGCTTGCGTCGTGACACTGCCACAACATCCCAGCCAACGTCCAGAAACTTATCGACAGTGGCCGCACCAACGAGCCCACTAGCGCCGACGACAACTACAGTGCGAACCACGGTCCACCTCCCGAGCGAGTCGGCTCGTCGAATGTGCTGCGTGGACGTGTCGGCTTCCCCATCCGAACCAATCCCCTCTCAGTTGGGATAAGCCATCGCGTGCGAACACTCCTTACGGGCCGTAGTTCGTGAACCTACACATGCCGGCAACAGCTGTCAACCGTCGACAAGGACCCTTGGCGCGGGACAGTAGACCCTCCGAGTGAACCTCCCTCCGATGTCCGGACACCTCCCCCAGGGACCGCACGCCGGTGTGCGTCACCGGAACTTGAATGCCACTTGAGGCATAATCCTCATATAGCGCTTCGCAGTCAAGAACCTCTCCAAGGTTGGGACATCAGGGACATCAGAGGCCATTCGCTCAGCCGACGTAGATCGACTTCTTTGTGGTCACAGGCCTGCGGCTGGATCAGTAGGGGGCCACGTTCGGCGGTGCAGGTTTTGAAAGGTATATGTGATCACAGCGCCTGAGCGGCTCGACATCGCGCCGACGCCGAGAGTCGCGCTTGCTGGGAAGAAGTCCTATTCAGGCGTTCTGGAATTTGCTGAATGCGACCAACAAACGGCCATGGCCCGGTGGTTTCGTTCAAGTTGTTTTCGGCCTGAAGCTTAACGAGGGCTTGTTCGGCCGCTTGCGGCTTCGGCTACCGACCAGGATGCACCTTCGCTAAGCAGGCGAGTGGCGTAGGCCCCGACGGCGTCGGCGCATTGCAGGCAGAGTGGGCGGAGCTCATGTTCGTGGCGCCGCCCCTAACCGTTACCGGCTCAGTCGGGTCACCCGCAAACCCAAGCCATCAAATGAGGGCTGCGGTCACAGGTCACTTGGGCGCCTTCTTACCGGGGCGGCCGCCGTTTTGTGAACTCCTTGCCCCGCGGTCCGAACACCGACCAAGGGTCCTTCCCGACACCGTGGCGTTCGGGTCCAGGATCTCGTTGAGCGCCGGCGCCACGGTGCCGCACCGCGAAGACCCGCCCCTAGCCGAGCCGGCCCAGATCGTGGGCCAGCTGAGCGTCGTGGTCGCCGGTCGACTCGAGCAGGGCGCGCCCGAACTCGGCCCGCAGCGGGCGGGCTCGCCTACGAGGTCCCTGTCGAGCGCTAGCTCGGTCGCGGCCACTCGGCAGCGGGCGTATTGTGAATCGTAGTGACGGACGCACCGGTTCTCAGAGTTCGAGGCCAAACAGAAGGGTTTCCACCTTGCCTCCCCGAACCAGCGCTCGGGCTGAGGCTAACGATCGCCAGTTAGGCTGTCAACGTGAATCGGTTGATCTGACGTCGGCGTCAATGTTCGCGGTAGGGTCACAACCACCGTGAGCCTGGGGAGGGAACGTGGCTGAAGCACCGTCGATGAACGAGCTGCTCGGATCTGACACCCCGAAGAACTGGGGGAAGTGGGGACCCGACGATCAAGTAGGGAGCCTCAACTACCTGTCGGCCGAGGAGGTGCAGCGAGGCCTCCGTGCCGCCCAGCAGGGCAAGGTGTTCACGCTCCAGGTGCTCATGGCGAACCCCGCCGGCGACCCGGTATGGCCGGGCCGGCGAGGCGCGGAGAAGTACATGGTGCTCGACGAGGGAGACTGGCAAGGCGAAAAAGGCCCGCAGTTCCCTGGCGGCCTCCACTATGCCGATGACTTCGTCACCGCGTACCTGCAGGGCTCGACGCAGTACGACGCCCTCGGGCACGTCTGGTACGACGGGCGAATCTGGAACGGCTATGACGCAACCACGACGATCGGCGGTCTGAGCAAGGCGAGCGTCCTACCGATTGCCGAACGCGGGGTGGTCGGCCGGGGCGTTCTGATCGACATGGCCCGCCATCGGGGCAAGCCCTGGCTCGACAAAGGGGAGACGTTCACCCACGAGGACCTCATGGCGGCCGCCCGGGCCCAGGGGGTCACGCTCGACCAGCGCAGCATCCTGCTGATCCGCACGGGATTCACCGAGTACTTCTATACAGTGACCCCGAGCGAGTTCTACGACGGCTTCAACGAGCCGGGGCTCACCTACAGCCGGGAGCTGGTCGACTGGTTCCAGGAGATGGAGATCCCCAACCTCGTGACCGATACCATCGCCAACGAAACCACCTACGAGCCGGGGTCCGGGGTGGCCCTTCCGCTGCACTGTGCCCTGATGCGCAACCTGGGCGTCACGCTGACCGAGATCTGCCACCTCGGGAAGCTCGCCGAGGACTGCGCCGCCGACGGGCAGTGGGACTTCCTCTACACCGCTGCTCCGCTCAAGGTGTATAACGGCACCGGGTCGCCGGTGAACCCGGTCGTGATCAAGTGAGAGGGAGCTGGACCGATGTCTGTCTACGACGAGCGGCCATGGCTGGCCCGCTACAACCCTGACGTCCCCCACGACATCGAGGTCGAATATCCGACCGCGTTGGACATGTGGGAGGCGAGCGTCGCCCGCTCACCGGACGTCACCCTGATCCGCTACTTCGACGGCAGTCTCTCGGTGCGCGAGGTGGACGAGCTGTCCGATGCCATCGCCGCGGCCCTCGTGGACCAGGGCTTCGCGGCGGGCGACCGCCTGGGCGTCTACCTGCAAAACGTCCCGCATTTCGTGCTGTGCATGCTGGCCTGCTGGAAAGCGGGCGGGATCATGGTGTCGATCAACCCGATGAACAAGGAGCGAGAGCTCAAAGTCCTCCTCGACGACTCGGGCGCATCAGCGCTTGTGTGCCACCCTGACCTCTACGAGCAGTTCGCCAGGCAGGTGGTGCCGACGACCGCGGTGAAGACGGTGATCAGCGCATCAGAGACGGATTTCCAGACCCGCTCTGACCGGCGAGTGTTCGCGGGAGTCACTACGGCTGTCCCGGATGACGCCCTCGACTTCCGTGATCTGGTCGATCGCTACCGGGGCCGGCGACCGGTGCCCCCCCGACTCGGGGCCCAGGACGTGGCGCTTCTCACCTATACGTCGGGGACGACAGGGCCGCCCAAAGGGGCGATGACGACCCATCGCAACATCGTCTTCAACGCCCAGAGCTACCGGGACTGGATCAAGCTCACGCCTGACGACGTCGTACTCGGCGTGGCCCCCCTCTTCCACATCACCGGCTTGGTCGGCCACATCGCCATCGCCGCGCTGCTTCCGGCGACGCTGGTGCTGGCCTACCGATTCGAGCCGGCGCTGATGCTCGACGTCATCCGCGAGACCCGGCCGACCTTCACCGTGGGGTCGATCACCGTGTTCATCGCCCTGATGAACAACCCCGGAGCGACCGCCGAGGACTTCGTGTCGCTGAAGAAGGCCTATTCCGGCGGGGCGCCGATCCCTCCCAGCACGGTGACTGAGTTCCAAAGCCGGCTCGGCCCCTACATCCATAACATCTACGGACTCACGGAAACCACCTCTCCGTCCCATGCCGTGCCCCTCGGTGGCGACGCCCCGGTTGATCCGGCATCCGGCGCCCTGTCGGTCGGAGTGCCGATCTTCAACACCGTTGTTCGCATCGTCGGGGAGGACGGCGCCGAGTTGCCCGCCGGCGAAGTGGGCGAATTGGTCACCGAAGGCCCGCAGGTGGTGGCCGGCTACTGGGAGAAGCCCGAGGAGAGCGAGAAGGCGTTGGGGGGTGGCCGGCTGCGGACCGGTGACGTCGGGTACATGGACGCCGAGGGCTGGTTCTACATCGTGGACCGCAAAAAGGACCAGATCAACGTGGCCGGGTACAAGGTGTGGCCCCGCGAGGTGGAGGACGTGCTGTACCAGCACCCCGCGGTCCGCGAGGCCGCGGTGGTCGGGGTCCCGGACGCCTACCGAGGCGAGAACGTGAAGGCGATCGTCAGCCTGCGGCCGGGCCAGACCGCCGAACCTGCCGAACTCATCGCCTTCTGCAAAGAGCGAATGGCGGCCTACAAATACCCGCGGCTGCTGGAGATCATCGACGAGCTGCCAAAGACAGTAACGGGCAAGATCCTGCGCCGCGAGCTGCGCGACGAAGCGGCGCGCAGTTGAGTTGGGGCGCCCTATCTCCGCTCCTGGTTCCGGTGCCTCGGTGACATGTTTGGCTGGAAGGACACTGAGGAATGCTGGGGTGGCCAATTGTCCTGGACCACCGCGGCCTTCAAGCCGGAGAGCGTCAACGCCCGGTGCTTTTCGGTCTTGTCGAGCTCGTTGACCACGGCGAGGATGGCCATAGCCGGGGCATCAGGCCTGAAGCGGTAGGCTGCGTGACCTCGATGACCTCCAGGGCCTCTTCCTCGAGATGGGCAGGTCTGCCTCGCGGTATTTGCTCATCGAAGGCTCCCTCGGGCTGGCAAATCGGGAACTGGACCCGCCTACAGTCCCGGATGCAGTAGGTGCCTGACCCCCCCCGTTACCCGCCGAAGCGGCGCACAACGACGCCTTTTAGAACTCGATGGGCGCCTTGGGCGTAGCGTGGAACTGGCACGCTCGATGCGCCTTGGTTGGGCTCGCGGCGTGTCCCAGAACGCGCGGCTCTGAACCTATTTTGCAGGCCGATATTGCGAATCTTTCGCTTTGCGCAGGGCCTCAATCCACTCTTCACCGCTCAGCAATCGGGTGGTCTTGGCGGACTTCGCTGCGCCACCGGCAGCCACCGCCAGTGCGAAGCTGGCGGCAGTCGTGTCATCCGGCGCCTCGAAGATGACCAGCGCGTCGTACTCGCCGAAGGGATAGCCGCTTGCTAGAACGCTGCCTCCCATGGCCTCGATGGCAGGTCGTACCGCCTCGATTCGATCCTGTGGCTCCCGGATCTGTGCCGCTATTGATTCTGCCGTGTAGGACGCTTGGTACAAATAACGTGGCATGCGAGCACTCCTCTGGTTCGAACAGCCCCGCCCGATCCACCTGGCGTGGCTGTCCGTCCTGTCGACAGCTGGACCGAGCGGGATGGTGACTCGCAAGGACCATAGATCATCGGAAGTCGCGCCGCTGTTTCAGACGCCGCCACCCGTGAGAGCAGCTGTGAACACTAATGGGCAGGATCCATTTGAAGCCTTGCCACCTCGCTCGGTAACTGGTGGGCTCGAGCGTTACCAACGCTTGGTAACGCTCGATTGGCCCGAGGGGTGTTATCTGCCAGAGGGCCGGCGAGGAAGGTCGCCACGATGTAGATGGCGTGCCGGTCGAGAGGTCCTCGGCCGCCGTCATAGCGCATCGTGGTGCGGGGGTCGGCGTTGGGACTAATGGCCCTACTGCCCATGAAACCTGACATATACTATCGGATTTGGGTTCGGAAGAGTCGGCTGTGCCGGCCGGAACTGGAGAGGCAGGACTGTGACGAAAATCGCCGAGGACATCACCCAGCTGGTCGGAAACACACCTTTGGTGCGGCTGCGTCGATTGACGGAGGGGGTCGGGGCTCAGGTGGTGGGCAAGCTGGAGAGCTTCAACCCGGCTCACAGCGTGAAGGACAGGATCGGCGTGGCGATGATCGACGCGGCCGAGCAGGCTGGGTTGATCGGGCCAGAGACGATCATCCTCGAGCCCACCAGCGGGAACACCGGGATCGCGCTGGCTATGGTGTGCGCGGCCCGTGGCTATCGGTGCGCGTTCACGATGCCTGAGACCATGAGCAAGGAGCGGCGGGCGCTGTTGCGGGCGTATGGGGCCGAGCTGGTGTTGACGCCCGGGCCCGAGGGTATGGCGGGCGCGATCGCCAAGGCGGAGGAACTGGCCAAGCAGGACCTGCGGTATTTCATTCCCCAGCAGTTCGAGAACCCGGCCAACCCGGCCATCCACCGGGCCACGACAGCCGAGGAGATCTGGAGGGACACCGACGGCCAGGTCGACGTGGTGGTCAGCGGGGTTGGCACCGGAGGGACGATCACCGGCGTCGGCGAGGTGCTGAAAGAACGCAAACCGTCAGTGCGGCTGGTGGCGGTCGAACCGGCCGCTTCCCCGGTGCTGTCGGGCGGCCAGAAAGGGCCTCACCCCATCCAGGGGATCGGCGCCGGTTTCGTCCCCGCCATCCTCGATACCGACATCGTCGACGAGATCATCACCGTCGGCAACGACGACGCCTTCGAGCTGGCCCGCCGGGCCGCCCGCGAGGAAGGTCTGCTGGTCGGCATCTCGTCGGGCGCGGCGATCTGGGCCGCGCTGCAGGTAGCGGCGCGACCCGAGAACGACGCCAAGCTGATCGTGGTGATCCTCCCGGACTTCGGTGAGCGATACCTGTCCACCGTGCTGTTCGAGGGTCTCACCGACTAGACATGCTGTCCACCTTGCGACGCGACCTGCGGGCGGCCCGGGCGCGCGATCCAGCGGCGCGCTCCGCGATCGAAGTCGCCATCTGCTACCCGGGCGTGCACGCGGTCTGCGCTCACCGCATCAGCCACTGGCTATGGCAACACGACCGCAAGCTGGCGGCCCGAACTCTTTCGGCCCTGACCCGCTCGGTGACCGGGGTCGACATCCACCCCGCCGCCGTACTCGGCGAAGGCCTTTTCATCGACCACGCCACCGGAGTGGTGATTGGCGAGACGGCCGAAGTCGGTGTCGACGTGACCCTCTACCAAGGTGTCACCCTGGGCGGCACCAGCCTCGACCGGGGCAAACGTCACCCGACCGTGGGCGACCGGGTCACCGTCGGTGCCGGCGCCAAGATCCTCGGTGCGATCGCGATTGGCCACGACAGCCGCATCGGCGCCAACGCGGTGGTCGTTAAACCAGTGCCCGCCAACTCGGTGGTTGTCGGCGTCCCCGGGCAGATCATCGCCCGCAGCCGACCCCGTGCCCCGACCGCACCGCCCGATCTCGACGAGACACTCATGCCCGACCTCGTGGGCAGCAGTCTCCAATCACTCCTGCGCCGTGTCGACCAGTTGGAGACAGCCGTGCACGGCCGCGCCAACCACCGCGACGCCCGCCCTTCTGAAACCGGAGTGTGGTCGGGCGAAGACTTCTCCATCTGACACCAACTAGCAACGAGGTTCCTGAATCGCTCTGCGCGAGCCAGGGGGCACGGTCTCGCTGCGCCGCTGAGGTTGCCGCCGACGACCCGAACTCAAGACGGCACAATAAGTCCGCCGTCGGCCGCCGGGCTTGGGATGACCGGCGACGCCAGCTGGCCGACCCTGGATAAGTGCGGAATCCGTCTGGGGCATCGAGCTCTATGGAGCCAGCGTCAGAGTGCAGATCCACGACCGGCTCGCCTCCGACGACCAGGTGGTGGCTGCTGGCCCGGGGGTTGGCGAGCCGTGGCGCCCGCCAGACCGGTCGCCACACCCAGCCTCTGGAAGAGAGGCCATCCACGGTTTGGAACCTTCCGCTCAACGTGGCTCAGCAGCGGTTGACAAAGATCACGTACGCCGGCCGCGTTGGGCTCTTGGTCCGCTGAGGTAGTTCTCCTGACGCGCGAGGAGCGCCACCGTCGGTTTGGCTGGCGCTCCTCGGTTTTGGGGGATCTTGTTTGGCGTCCAGCAGTTCGCCGTCCAGTCGAACCTCGACATGCTGGAGGGTCGCCTCTAGGCTCTGCGTCGGGCCATGACCGCCAGGGCCGGATGTTGGTTACGGTCGGGACCAAGAAGAGCCCTGCCATGGCAGTCAATCGAGCCTTGAGAAAGTAGTCCTCCGGACTTTGTCGCCCCCACCAGGACGCCATCCAGCGGTGGCCGAACAAGGAGGCGTCAAGCTCCCCGGCCGGCGTCAACGGCAGCGGGGCGTTCCCGGCTGCAGGCGACCACAAGGCCAGAGACTTGCCTACCGTCAGGCGTTAGCCAGCCAATGCAGCTTGGCTGTAAGGGATGCTCTTGTAGAGTGCGCATCGGGCGTGTTGTCGGTGTCTCATGGTGGAGCAGCCTCAGCCGGCAGCAGTACTGTTGCTGTTGACGGCCTTGGCGTTGGTTACGGTGTTGCCCTTGGCGAACGATTGGCCCAACGAACCGGCCATGCCGGCCAGCAGTCCCGGACAGCTCCATGGGCACCACGAACTTGGTGGCAGGCGAGGCGCCCAGCTTCTTGAGGGCGTCGAAGTATTGGAGGGTCATGGTGTTGGCGTCGAGCCCCTTGGCCGACTGGTAGATCTGCTTGAGGGCCATCGCGAACCCTTCGGCCTGCACGATGGCCGCCTGCCGGTCGCCTTCGGCGGCCAGGATGGCGGACTGCTTCTGGCCCTCGGCCACGGTGATGGCGGCCTGTTTGGTGCCTTCCGCCTCGGTGACCACCGCCCGCCGGGTCCGCTCTGCCGACATCTGGCGGGTCATGGCGTCCAGCACGCCCGGGGGGCGGGTTGATCTCCCGGACCTCGACGTTGGTCACCTTGACGCCCCACCGCTCGGTGACGTCGTCCAGCTTGAAGCGCAGGGTGGTGTTCATGTCCTCCCGCTTGGACAGCACCTCGTCGAGGCTCATGTCGCCCACGACCGCCCGCAGCGTGGTGGCGGCGACATTGAGGGCCGCGCCCCGGAAGTCTCTGACGGCCAGCACCGACATGACCGGGTCGAACACCTTGGTGAAGATGATGAAGTCGATGGCGATGGAGGCGTTGTCCTTGGTGATGGCCACCTGGTGGGGTACCTCGAGGAACTGCTCGCGCAGGTCGACCAGGGTGACCCGATCGGTGATCGGGTTGATCACCACCAGTCCCGGCCCCCGGGCCCCGCTGGATCGACCCAGGCGGAAGACCACCACCCGCTGGTATTCCCGGACGATCTTGATGCCCGCAGCCGCCCCGGCCAGCAGGGCGACGACGATGACAGCTATAGCGACGATGACGACGATCATGGCTGATCCTCCTTGATGTCAAAAACGTTGGCGTCCGGGACCGCGCCCACCTCGGACCACACCTCCAGGCGAACGCCTCGGGCCGCCAGCACGTGCACCGGGGCGCCGGCGGGCAGCGGACCGCTGACTGACTCCGCGCTCCAGCTCTCGCCCCCCACCCGCACCACCCCCAGCGGCCGCAGCTCGGTCACGGCCACGCCCGCGGCCCCCCGCAGAGATGGCAGGAGGGCCAAGCCTCCCCGCAGCCGTTGGCGCAATGCCGTGCTGGCCACGATTACCCCGCCCGCGCAGGCGGTAGCACTCAAGGCCACCAGCCACCAGCCGGCGACGGCGGAATGGCTCGAGGCGGTCAGCGCCCACACCGTCGCCAAGACCAGGGCCGGCAGCGGCACGAACCAGGCGTGGCCGCCGGCGTGGGCGCACAGCAGCCACGTCGCGGCCAGCAGCACCAACAGGACGGCGCCGGTCCCCCACAGCAAGCCGGCCGGGGGCGCCACGGCGGCGACCGCGAACACCACCCCGCCGATGGCGGCCCCGACCGCGATCGTCAACACCAGTCGACCCACCCGGGTCACCCGCGAAACGGCAACCAGGTCACCAAGGTCTGCGGGATGCACCTCCCCGGCTCGCCGCAGCTCGACCGCCGCCGGCCGAGCCCGCCGATCGAAGCCGTCGCCGACATCGGTCACGACTGGCTCCCCTCGCGCCGCCGCTCCTCCACGGTGTCTCGCTCTACCCAGCGCAGCTGGTCGATCTCGGGGTCGTGCAGGAACCATCGGACTGCACCTCCGATCTTCCTGACACCGATTTCAGACCTCGACACGACCGCGTCGACTCTCCGCGACAGAGAATCCCAACCCAGCCGCCAATATCACCACGGCAGCCACCCACGCAATAGTGAGCGCGAAGCCAACCAAGCCGAGCAACAGCGCCGCCGAGAAAATGACCACCAACAAGTCGATACGACCCGGCCGGCTATTGGCGACCGCGAAACCCAACCCAGCTGCCAGTACCACCATGGCGGCCACCCACCCAACCGTGAACGCGAAGCCAACCAGGCCGAGCAGCACAGCCGCGGAGAAGATGACCACCATCACCGCGCCGGGTCCCCTCTTCTGACCAAGCGAACCTGACAGGCTCCTGTTGGCCCGACCTGACTCGGACCACCGGAGCGGATAAACAGACATTTGGGGAAAAACCCCGATCTGCCTCCTTGACATCGAACCGAACGTGGGACGTCACAGAGGCGCACCTCCAATATACCCCCATCCGGGCCTACAGCCCACGCGCCTCTCTTCGAGGCAAACCGGCCAGCTGCTTGATTCCCCAAGCACCCAACGTCAGCCGAGATCAGCCCAGCGAGGTTCGTTGCGGCGGCTCAGGCCCATACGACAGCACGGGATCTGGCGATATCGACCGCGAAGGTCGACTGGCCGACTTATCCCGATTGGCCACTGAGCGTGACGGGCCATTCCCGGCTACGACAGCAGACCCCTAGGTAGCCGGCGAAGGTCGGGTGCCGTGGACCGCCACAATAAGACGCGCCCACAGCGGCTTGGAGGTATCCCCGAGGTGCCGTTACACGGGTGATCTTCCCGGGGCTGAGCGGTAGCCATCCAAGCACATCTTGGGCGGTGATGTCAGGGGTCTGGCGGGCGTGTCGACCGTTCCCAGGCTTGGCGGATGGAGGCCGGGATCCGACCGCGGTCGGGGACGTCGATGCCGTTTTGTCGAGCCCAGTCTCGGATCTCGGCCGGGGAGGGACCGGTCTGCGGTTCTGGGACCGGCCGAAGGGTTGACCGCTCCCCGATACGCTCGACGGCGGCCGCCTCGGTGGAGGCCCAGACGTGGGCGGCGGCCAGGTAGCGGTAGGTCCATTCCTCGGCCAGGCTGCGGGTCTCGCAGAACACGATGGGGATGTTGGGCCAACGGACCTGGCATTCGGCGATCCCGTCGGCGACGAGCGCGGGCCGGACCCGGTCCTGCTTGAAGATCTCCGAGTAGCGGTCCTCGACTACGACCGCAGCGCGCGGCAGGGCGGAGAGCTCACCAAGGGCGTAGCGGAGCCGGCCGCTGGTCAGGCTGGCGATCAGGTCGGGCATGGACTTGCGTTCCACCGCGGCGAGGAGGGTCCCGTCGATGACGATGCCGTAGTCCCCGCAGGGCAGGCCCCGGCTGGTGGTGCGCACCTGCTGGCCGGCGAAGCGGTACGCGTAGCGTTCGTGGGCGTCCACCGAGATCGCGAGTTCTGTGATCCCTGCCGCCCGAGCGGTCGGCAGGCTGACCTGCGGGCGGGCCTGCTTGCGGGTGCGGGGGGACTGCCAGAACACCGCCTCTCTGCCCCGGGCGGTAGTGAAGACCAGCTGGGAGCGGTTCTCTCGGCCTCTGGAGGCCACGATGTCGATGGCGGCGCCGCGCCGCACGCAGGAACGCAGCGGGACCCGCTCGACGATGTGCGGTGAGGCCGGCCAGTCGTCAGTTGGGACCGGGTAGCAGTAGAGGGCTTTGGTGCGCGGCCAGGTTCCCGCGGTGCGCAGGATGATGCCGTCGCCGAGCGGGACCCGCAGCAGGTAGGCCAGGGTGGAGTCCGGGTCGGGGTTGGCGGCGATCAGCAGTTCTTTCACGGGCGGCCGGCGATCTGGTCAAATGAATGGTTCCCATCAACCATAGTTGAAACGCGGATCCGATCAACGTAAGTTGATGGACGTGGTTCGGCGTTCCCCGTTGGAGAAGATCGAGGTGTTGACCGTCCGTATGGCCGAGCTGGAGGCCGACCGTGAGCGGGCGGTGGCCGCGGCGATGACTGGCGGTGCCACCTGGGCGGAGATCGGGGGAGCGCTGGGGGTCAGCGCTCAGGCGGCGCACAAGCGCTATAGGTGGCTGCGCCATAGCAGCTTGACCGGGGAGTGCTGGTATGAGCCGCCGCTGGCGGGCGTGACGCGACACGCCCGGGGCTGAACCACCCCCCTCCCCCCCGGCGCGCCGCGTGTGTGTGGAGTTTCAGGCGCTGGCGTCGATGACTGCGACCAGCTCGTCGTAGAGCTTGGTCCGGAGCGCATCGTCGTGAGCGGTGGCGTCGTCGCGCTGGCGGCGCAGGATGTCGACGAACTCTACGCTGGTCTGGTAGAACCCGCAGCCTTCGCAGATGGTCTGGAAGCGGCAGTCCAGCTCGACCGGTCGGGTGCAGTGTCCGTTGGCCAGCAGCCTGCGGGGCGCGCCCGAGGCCTGGCCGCTGGGCGCCCTCGACGCGGTGGTCGCCTCGGCTTCGACGGCCCGCGTGGCGTTGAAGTACTGCTCGGCCACGTTCTCATCGGAGATGCGGGCATAGATGAGCGTCATCCTCGGCGAGCGGTGACCCAACAGGGCGGCGATCGCTTCGAGGCTCATCCCTCGGTTGAGGCACTGGGTCGCCAGTGTGTGACGAAGCTGGTGGGGGTGAACTTTGGCGATGCCGGCGCGGCGGGCGACACGCTCGACATATCGGTGGATGGTGCGCCGGTCGAAGGGCTGGCCGTCGTCGCGTTCGAGGAGGTATCCGCCCCGTGACGGGCCTCGGCACGCTTGGTAGTCGGTGATCAGTCCGACCAGCAGCGGATGGAGCGGCACGTTGCGGTCATTGTGTAGCTTGCCGACGGGGATGCGCAGCCACCAGCGGTCACCGACCCTGTACGTGGCGTCATCTCTCAGCCCTCCGAGCTCCCCGGCTCTCATCCCGGTGCGGGCCAACAGTTCGACCAGAAGCCGGCGGCGCCGATCGGGATCGGCGGCCAGGGTGGCCATGAACTTCGCCGCGGTAGGGTCGTCCAAGAACTTCGGTAGCGGCTCGTCGGCTTTGGGGACATCCCCGGCGAAAATCGGAACCCGTCGGGGGGCGTCGTCCCAGTCCCAGTCGATGATCCGCTCGAAGAACGTTCTGATCATGCCCAGGTTGTGGCGGATGGTCGTGGTTGAAATCACACCCTCGAGTCCCCGACGGGCGGCAAAGGCCAGTTTGAACTCCTCGATGTGCGGCCGGCTGATCTCGGCCACAGTCACACAGTTCGGGTCGGTGGCCGTGACGTGCGCCGCCAGGTGGCGCAACGCAAGCGAGCAGGCCACCACGCTGGCGGGCCGGTGAGAGACCGCGATCTGCTCCAGATAGGCGGTCATGGTGGCCACCATCTGCGGTGCCCGCAGGGCGATCCCCTCCCAGGTGGTCTCCCGGGGCAGCGCCCGACTGGGTTTCTCCGGTTTGGGAACTCGAGTCGGCTTGGCCGGCTGGCGAACCGGTTGTCTGCTGACCGGCTGGGGCGCACGAGACGGCCGCGGCGGTCGGGGTTGGCGGGCGATGGGGATCTCGGCGGGGGCATCACGATGGCCGCACTGGCGCAGGTGTTCGAAGAAGCGCCGCAGGACATCCAGCTTGTAGTTGATCGTCCCCGCGATCACCGCCCGTTCGGCCAGCTCGGCGCACCAGGTAGCCACATGGGATGGCGAGACGTCCCGAGCGGCGCGGCACGAGCGATCCGTCATGACAATGTGAAGCGAGAAGTCGCGAAGAGACACCTCGGCGGCCGCGACACTTCGAGGAGCGATCCGGGCCGAGAGATGATCCAGATAGGCGGTAACGGTCTCGGCCAGCTCTGGTGCCCGCTCGGCGATCCCGCCCCACACGCGGGGCAGCTCGAATGCCGGCTCCGAAACGGCCAAAGCGACGGGGCTCACTGCGCCGACCCCACCGCAGCTTGGGCGTCGAGCACCTCTGCTGCCCGGCGGTATTCGTCGGCCAGCCAGTCCGGCCCCAGATGCAGATACAGCCGGGTGGACACGATCGAGCGGTGCCCGGCCTGAGCCTGCAGAGCCTCCAGGGACATGCCCGCTTCCCGCAACCGGGTCAGACACGTATGGCGCAGCTCGTGGCAGGTCCCGTGTGCCAAACCGGCCCGGGCCCGAGCCCCGGAGATGATCTCGTCCAATCCCTCGATCGACAACGGCCGACCACGACGAGGGCCCTTCAACACCACGAACAGCCGGTCGGTCGGCGCGTTCGCCGGCCGCTCATTGTTCATGTACGAAGCAACGGTGGCAAAGAAGCTGGGCGACACGGGCACCAGCCTTTGGTGACCGCCCTTGCCCTCGGCCACGAACACCCGCCACTCGCCCAGATGCAGATCCTCCAAGCGCAGGCCGATTACCTCGCAGCGACGCAGAGCGCCCAAGGCCATCGCCTGCAACATGGCCCGATCGCGGTCCGTGCGCAACGCCCCCATCAGCGCGGCCAGCTCGTCGGGGCCCAAGATGCGCGGCAGTCGGCGCACCTCCCGGACCAGCGGCTGGCCGCGCAGCTCCTTGCGGTGCCGAGACCGCCGGGTCGGCAAACCCCGCGGGACCGGGTTCGTCTCCACCCCCACATCGCCGCGGGTGATCAAATACCCGTAGAACGACGACACCGCGGCCAGCCGACGGCGGATCGTCGAACTCGACAGACCGGCCTCGCCGTCAGCAATCCGCACCACCCTCTCCGTCCCACACAGGGGGCGGCGCTGAACAGTCACGAACGCCATCACATCCGCCGGCCGCACCTCCACCGGCTCCTTGGCGACAACCGCGAAGAACGTCTTCAGGTCGTGCGCGTACGCCCGCACCGTGTTCGGCCGGGCCCGGCTAGCGGCGAACTCCAAAAACTCGTCCACCAGCCGATGACCAACAACCCAGCATTCGCCACCACCCCGACGGGGCAGACGGCGAACCTGCGGAGACCAGACCATGATGATCCTCCCTGTCCAAGCTCCGCCCGAGAAAATTTTCCCCGAGCGAGTCGCTCAGCTGGTGGATCACCCGTATAAGTGCCGATCCGGGCGCACCGGAGAAGCGTTTGCTATCACGAGCGACAGGCCTGCGCCGACCCGCGTCCGGCCGGTCGTTCGGCCTAAGCGGCCCCGATCGCTGGTCGGCTTCGCCGCGTCGACACGCGGCGACGAACGCTTAAAGTGGTATCCGAGTAAAACGTCGAACCCCGTGAGTTGTTCTCGCCTCGCTATTGGGCGACCCGGGCCGCCGAGACCGAAGAGGGGCAGATCGGGGTTCCCGCCCGCATTGGCGACATGGGCGTGGATCTGATCAATGCTCCCTCCCGGGGCCTGCTCGCTGGCGTCCCGCTGCTCGTCGGCCGCGCCCAATGGGGGCGTTCACGTGGCCGGCCTGGAGCTCGTAGTTCCAAAGCGCCGTCAGGATCAGGGTCCGCTCTCGAGCATCGAACTCGGGCGTCAGGTTTCGTTCTTCGCCGCCGTTAGCCAGCCGGCCCTTGAGGCATGTTCGACGCCTCGTCAGGCGGGTGCAGCCGTCCGCGCTGCCTTCGCGCAACAGTGCCTGCACGGGACCTGTCCCGCGCAGGTCTGGGCTATTCGCCGCTGCCGGCGCCGGCCATCTCGACGGGCGGCGGTTGCAGTCCTTCGATGGACCGGAACACGATGACGGGTTCACCGGATTCGGCGTCGTCCTCGATGTCGACGATGATGGTCTCGCCGGCCCGGAACTCCTTCCAGAGGATCTTCTCGGAGAGCGGATCCTCGACCAGGCGCTGGAGGGCCCGGCGCAGCGGGCGGGCGCCCATGGTGGGGTCGTACCCCTTGTCGACCACGTGGTACTTGGCCGCCTGGGTGAGCTCGATGGCCAGGCCCTGGCTCTCCAGGCTGCTGCGGACGCGTTTGATCATCAGGTCGATGATCTCGGTGATCTCGTCCTTGGTCAGCTCGTGGAAGACGATGACGTCGTCGATGCGGTTGAGGAACTCCGGACGGAAGTGCTGCTTGAGGGCGTCGTTGACCTTGAGCTTCATCTTCTCGTAGGTCACCGCTTCGCTGGTCTTGGCGAAGCCGACGGACGCCTTGCGCAGGTCGGCCGTGCCGAGGTTGGAGGTCATGATGATGACCGTGTTCTTGAAGTCGACGCTGCGGCCCTGCGAGTCGGTGAGCCGCCCGTCCTCCAGGATCTGCAGGAGGGCGTTGAACACGTCGGGGTGAGCTTTTTCGATCTCGTCGAACAGGACCACCGAGAAGGGCTTACGCCGAACGGCCTCGGTCAGCTGGCCGCCTTCCTCATAGCCGACGTAGCCCGGGGGGGAGCCGACGAGGCGGCTGACGGTGTGCTTCTCCATGTACTCGGACATGTCGAGCTGGATCAGCGACCCCTCGTCGCCGAAGAGGAACTCGGCCAGTGTCTTGGCCGTCTCGGTCTTGCCGACGCCGGAGGGGCCCAGGAAGATGAAGGAGCCGCTCGGCCGCTTGGGATCCTTGAGGCCGGCCCGGGTGCGGCGGATGGCCTGGGACACGGCATGAATGGCGTCTTCCTGGCCGATGACCCGCTTGTGGAGCTCGTCCTCCATGCGGAGCAGCTTGGCCGTCTCCTCCTCGGTCAGCTTGTAGACCGGGATACCCGTCCAGTTGGACAGGACGTCGGCGATGACCTCCTCGTCGACAACATCGAACAGGTCCACGCCCTCGGCCCGCCACTCCTGCTCCTTGGCGGCCTTGCGCTCGAGCAGCTCCTCTTCGCGCTCGCGGAACTTCTTGGCCTGCTCGAAGTTCTGCTTCTCGATGGCCAGCTCCTTGTCCTTGCGGACCCGGGCGATGTCATCCTCGATGGCCTTGTAATCGGGCGGAGTGGCCATGCGACGGAGGCGGAGGCGGCTGCCGGCCTCGTCGATGAGGTCGATGGCCTTGTCCGGAAGGTACCGGTCGGCGATGTACCGGTCGGCCAGGTTGGCCGCCGCGACCACTGCCTGGTCGGTGATGGTCACGCCGTGGTGGGACTCGTAGCGATCCCGGAGACCCTTCAGGATCTCGATGGTGTGACTGAGCGACGGCTCCTCCACCTTGATGGGCTGGAAGCGGCGCGCCAGGGCGGCGTCCTTCTCCAGGTGCTTGCGGTACTCGTCCAGCGTCGTGGCGCCGACGGTCTGCAGCTCGCCCCGAGCCAGCAGGGGCTTCAGGATCGACGCCGCGTCGATCGCCCCCTCGGCCGCGCCGGCGCCGACCAGGGTGTGCAGCTCGTCGATGAACAAGATGATGTCGCCGCGAGTGCGGATCTCCTTGAGCACCTTCTTGAGGCGCTCCTCGAAATCACCCCGGTAGCGAGAGCCGGCAACCAACGCCCCCAGGTCAAGGGTGTAGAGCTGCTTCCCCTTGATGGTCTCCGGCACGTCGCCGGAGACGATCTTCTGGGACAGCCCCTCGACGATGGCGGTCTTACCGACGCCGGGCTCGCCGATCAGGACCGGGTTGTTTTTGGTCCGCCGAGAGAGAATCTGCATGACCCGCTCGATCTCCCGGTCCCGGCCGATGACCGGGTCCAGCTTGCGCTCTCGGGCCAGCTGGGTCAGGTTCCGGCCGAACTGGTCGAGCAACGGCGAACCGCTGGGGGCCTCCGGGCCGCCGGCCGGGCCGGCGCCGGCCGGGGCGCCTTCCGGGCCCCCAGGCGACTGGGAGCCCGACAGGAGCTGGATCACCTGCTGGCGCACCCGGGATAGGTCGGCGCCCAGGCTGACCAGCACCCGAGCGGCCCCACCCTCGCCCTCACGCACCAAGCCCAAGAGCATGTGCTCGGTACCGATGTAGTTGTGGCCCAGCTGCAACGCTTCCCGCAGCGACAGCTCCAGAACCCTCTTGGCCCGGGGGGAGAACGGCGGGGAACCGGTGGTCGAAGAACCGGCCGGACCGATCGTCTCTGCCACCTTCCCCCGCGCCGACCTCCAGGCTCACCCCAACAGACTCGAGCGCCTTGGCCGCCACGCCCTCACCCTCATGGATAAGGCCCAGCAAGATGTGCTCAGTACCGATGAAGTTATGGTTGAGAAGTCGCGCCTCTTCCTGGGCCAAGACCAGCACCCTTCGGGCTCGGTCCGTGAAACGTTCGAACATGCTCGTCCTCCGGCACCAACTTTACCCGCGGGTCCCCCAATTTCGTCGAAGCGCCATGCGGAATGGGTAATGGAGAGGTCGCCGCTCGACGACAGACACAGCTGCTCGACCGGGTCTCCGGTTCTTTAGGAGCATGCTGATTTACTAGCAAACGTGCACGCCAACGTGCTCGGATCAGGCATTCGGTACGCACAAGGCGGAACGGCCGGGTCGCTTCCCGCCAGCTCACGGCCCAGTCTGTGGCCCTGATCGTCAAAGCCCACAGGGGCGACTCGGCCACCCGGGACCGCCAGCCCAGCCTGCGCCGAGGCCTCGCCACCAGCGCGGCCCGAGGCGGGGCCGCGGAACGGACCATCATCGCCCCACCGGCCATCGCTCCACCCGCACCGTGGCCACCTACATCGAACAAGGCCAGCTCTTCGACGACCCCTCCGGCCGCTACCTCGGGCTGTAGGGAACCAAGTTGCATGGCCAGCCCTGTGACCAAGGTCTGTTGTGTGATCCGCGCGCTTGAGACGATATTCACGTGCTCGGGGCGCCCCCCTGCCCCTTGGAGCCGACAGCGAAGGCCTGGCGTCCCCCCGCCGGGCCTTCGTCGCGTTCGCGGCCAAGGCCAGCTGGCACCCCCCCGCCGGGCCTTCGTGGCGTTCGCGGCCAAGGCCAGACGGCACCCGTCCTAGTTCCCCTGACCTGCCACCGACCCCGTGCCAGCACCGCTGGGTGACCTCCTGACCGAACTCGCCGACCGCCAGCACACCACCCGGCCCGATCGGCTCACCGGCGAATGGCTCTTTCCCGGGCGCATACCCGGCCAACCCATCGAAACCGACCAACCCGTCGAACTTCTCAACCGCCTCGGGATCACCCGGGCCGCCCGGACCGCCGCTCTGAACGCTCTACTACGCCAGATGCCCTCGCCCGTCCTTGCCAAGGTCCTCAACCGGCGTCCCTGGCGAGTCACAGCCAGAACCAAGACGCTCGGCAACGACTGGAAACAACTACGCCGCTCTACGAGCCCGAACTGACCTTCCCGGCCAAGGCATACGCGGAACGGGAACATGCAACTTCACCAATAACCCGTCGACGGCCATATGAGACACGCGAGGGCGATGTTATGAGCGAGGTCGCACCGGTTTGCCTCCCGTTACCTCCACGCGGGCCCGCTGACCCCAGCGGAAGTGTCCTCCAGCGGCGTGCCCGACACGAACCGCGCCAAGCGTAGCTTCTGCGTCTTCTGTCTGTTTGGCTGCTCGGACAAAGCCACGAAGGTGCACCGCCTGGAGAAGAACATCGCCACCGCCGATGCCGAGCTCACCACGAGCGACCTGGATGACATCGACGGCGCCACCGCCTCTGTAACCCTGTAGGGCGCCCGGTGCCCCACCACCTCGAGCGCGCCCCCAACCTCTAAAGCAGGAGGGCGGAGGCCGCGCTCCGGCACTATTCAGCCTCCGATCCTCGCCGGCAGTCGCGTCATTAGGAGCCCATACCGAGGACCCCCGACCGAGGCAACGCCGAGTCAAGTTCGAGGAGCGGACGGCGAGAGCCTCCCTCGGCCTTGCCTCCGGACGCTACTCCGGCTTGTCGCGCAGCTTCAGCCATGTGACCTCATACGGTGACAAGACGCATTCGGTTTCCTTGGCTGTGCCCGTGAGCAGCGGATGCCATCTGCCGGGGGGGAGTTTGACTTTCGCAGAGCGCCCTGAGACATTATGAAGGGCGATGACGTTCGCTTCGCCGTCAACCGAGTTGCGCTCCAGGGCAAAGACAGATTCGTGAAGGTTCAGCACCACTTGGCCGGCTTGGGGGTGGAAGGCTGGATCGGCCCGGCGGGCTCGGAGAAGCTGAGAGAGGCGGGTGAAGACTTGGGAGCGACGGGATAGCGTGTCGGAGAGCTCCGCATCGATCGTCTCCGCATCGAACTTCTGCTCATTTATGCTCCGATTGAACTCGGTTTCGTGCGGCTTTCCGATCAGGCCTTGCGGCCAGTTGACTGAGCCGATGAGGGAATTGAGGTAGATGCCGGGAACTCCCGCCAGTGACAGCATCATGGCCTGCGAACAGACCACCTTGTCCACTGACCTCTCCAGCGGTTCGCCAGGCTCAGAGAGTAGGCTAAACACCGCAATGTTCATTTCGTATACGACCCTCCCTGTTGGCGTTGTCGAGTAAGAGAGCCTCCCTCCTCGGTCTGATACTTTCTGGAACATCGCTTCCATCTGGTCGTTAGGGATGAACGCGCGCCCACTCTCTACCGTGATGCCGTCGTGCGAAGCCACGAAGTTAAGGAACGTCGTTTCGTCGGACGGGGTAGTAAACGTGGTGGCCCAGTCTGAGAGGGCGGCGGCACTGCCGGTTAGCAACGAGTTCAGGGCCAGCGAGGGTAGGGCGAAGTTATAGACCATGTGGGACTCATCACGGCCGTTCCCGAAGTAGGTAACGTTGTCCTTCTGGGCGACATTCGTCTCGGTTAGGATGCGAACCCAGGGTCTCGCCGCGTTGAGGACGGCCCTGAAGAGTTGCAGGATAGTGTGCGCTTGGGGCAGTCCGTTGCACGATGTGTTCGGGTCTTTCCAGATGTAGTTGATCGCGTCCAGGCGGAGAACGTCGGCACCGTGGTCGACGTAAAATATGATTACCTTGACCATCTCGAGCAGTACCTCTGGGTTCTGATAATTGAGGTCGATCTGGTCGGCGCTGAAGGTCGTCCACAGGTGCTTAATCCCAGAAACGGTTTCAAAAGGAGTCAACAAGGGAGTGGTCCGGGGCCGAAAGACGTTGGAAAGGTCAGCGTCCGGGTGGAGAGTGATGAAGTAGTTTGCGTATTTCGGGTCGCCTGCCAGAAAGGCTTTAAACCAAGGGTGCGACCCGGACACGTGATTGACGACGACATCGAAGGCGAGATGGAAATCTTCGGCCATGCGATCGATATCGGCCCAAGTTCCGTAGTCAGGATGCACGTTCATGAAGTCGCTAACACCGAACCCGCGGTCGCACGTAAATGGGTAGAAGGGCAGCAAGTGGACGGTGCCGACAAGTTCTCGGAAATGCTTGCGCGCCATGCTGCCCAGGGTTTTTAGGGGCGTTTCTCCGTCTCGTCGGAAGTGGTCGCCGAAGGCAATGAGCACCGTGTCTCGTTCGTCAACTTCCATTCGGCGCAGCGAGGTGTCGGTGCTACTTATCAAAGCGAGAAGCCTTGAGGTGTAGGCGGCTGCGGCGGTTGCGCCGTACAGTTTCGTCAGGTTCGCCCGAAAAACTTGGTCCGACTCGGAGAACACGGCAGTTGCGCTCGAACGGCCGGCCGATTCGGACATTTGACTCCTTGATCACGAGCTGCTGATGCTGCGTGGCCTGTCGACTTTTCACAGTGTTGCCATCTGAGGAGGCTTTGTCGAGGACTTCGTTGGCGGCCGCGTGCCATTCGAGGAGCTGCGGGTCGGTGGTTCGGTCAGCGACGGCCTCGATCGTGTCGATGACGGCGGCGATACTGCTAGGCCCCCCGAGGAGTCGGCATCGGCGGTGAGTTCGGTAGCGGGAGGGTTGCAGCGAGTTGAGCCATGTGCCGCGGGGGCGTGAAATGCGGGTGCCAGCGGGCCGGACAAGCACGTGACAGCCGCTGGGCCGACCTCGAGGACCCGGGTAGGCCGCTCAGAGGCGGACCGGTCGATCTCCTTAAAGAACGCCGGCGTGTCAGCCGCGGCGTGATGGAGGCCGCACTCGGTGCTCACGCGGCGCCGCTGGCCACGTCGAGCCCAGCCAACAGGTCGGCGGTCCCGTTCCGCTTGCAGTCATAGGTCAGCACTTCTGGCCAGAAGAGCTCTCGGCAGGTCGAGGTCGCGCCTGGTCGATCACCACCGGCGGGGCGGACGACCGGTCGGGTCAGCTGGTGGTGGCCGAACGAGAACGCCCACCGCGCCCGCTTCGCCCTCGAGGCCTGACAGAGCGGGCTCGACCGGGGCGGCCAGCACCGGATCCCAGTCGCAGACCTCTGGGATTACCGGGGAGCGGCCCGCTCGGGCGAGATCGGCGGCCAGCTCGGACAGCGAGCCGACAACCTTGGCGCCGCTGCCGGCGAGGGTGTCGGGGTGTCCCGCCCGGACCAGCCCGACGAACCGGGTGCCTGCGGCCCGAGCCACATCCGCGTCGCGCCGGGAGTCGCCGACGAAGACGACCTCGTGACCGGCGAAACCGGCGGCCGCGACCCCCGACACCAGCTGCACCGACTTGCCGTGCCCTAAGCCCCAACCGTCGACCGACGCGAACCTGTCGAGCAGCCCGTAGCGCTGGCAGAACTCCTGGACCAGCCCCACCCGGGTGCTGCTGCACAACAGGACCGGGATGCCGGCCGCGGCGAGGCGCTCGACCGCGGGAACGACGTCGCTGAACAGCTCGCAGCCCCCCATCCATCGGGTCTTTTCCGCCTCGAAGCGGCCCGCCACCTCCGCCAGCCGCGGCTGGCCAGGCGCGAGCTCATCCAGCTGAGTCGAGAACTCCGAGCCGGCCGTGGCCAGGTACTGCCGGGCCGCCTCGGCCCGATCGAAGCCCAACTCGCCGACGAGCAGCTCGACGGCCAGGTCGGTGAGGAAGCCCATCGAGTCGGCTACGGTGCCGTCGAAGTCGAGAGCGACGGCGCGCACGCCCATGTACGGGGCGCCCGGCCCGGCCGCCCACCAGGACTGGTAGAGGCGGACCACGACAATCCAGGCGCAGAGCAGGCCCACCGCGGCAACGGCCACCAGCAGGGCCACCGGCTCGACCGCTGCCGCCAGGGCACCCAGGCTGACCAGAAACAGGCGCAGGTCACGACCCCTTCCGCCGCCGACCAAGCTGCCGCGGTAGAGGTGGTCGAGGTCGAGGGCCGCTTTCGCGGTCGTGTAGCTGACCAGTAGGTGGCCGACCAGGGCCGCCCCGCTCACCCACAGGACCAGAGGCAACTGGGCGCCGCCAAGCAGGGCGCCCACCTGTGCGTCGGTAGCCAGGTAGATCGCCGCCCCGGTAAACAGAATGCCGTCGGCCGCCCGGTCCAGCACGGCATCGAGCAACCCCCCGTAGGCGGACGACCGATAGGTGAGCCGAGCGACCTCGCCATCGCTGCCGTCGAGCACGCTGGCCAGCGCCACCAGCACGGCCGCGGCGACCGGAGCCCCCACCGAGAAACACGCGGCCGCCGCCACCGCCACGGCAAAGGCCATGAGCGTGACCTGGTTAGGTGTGATCCCGGGGAACACGCCCAGCAGCGCTGGCGTGACCACCCGCTGCGACAGCCTGCGGTTGAGCCGAGCGGCGACGGCGCCGTCGAGCGGTTTGCCCGTGGCTCGCAGAATGTGGCGGCTGCCGTTGCGATAATCGCGAGGCGTGTCGACATCGAACCACCACTCGTCGTCGCCGATGCTGAGCGCTCGGGTGACACCCACCTCGGCCAGCACCCCGATGGCGCCGGCCAGGCTAGAGTCGCCGCCGGCGGAGGCCATCTCGACCGCGTCGAACAGGGCCGGGCCACAAACGAAGGCGCCCACGTCGAAGGCGTCGTAGACCTCGAGCCGCTTTCCGATCGCACGGATACGGCCATCCGCGATACGAACCTTCATAGCGTCGCCAGGATCGACCCCCGCCGCCCGGCCGAGCCCGGTGTCGACCGCCACCAGCACCTCGCCCGGCTCCACCGACGCCTGCTTGAGCCGCTGCAACAGCGACGGCGAGAACACGTGGTCGGCCATCACCAAGGCGAAGGGCTCACATCCAACCCGCTCACGCGCCGCCAGCGCCGAAAGACCGTTGCCCTCCCGGTATCGCCCGTTGCGCACGACCGTCACCGCGATGCCCCGGCGTCGGCTCACCTCGAGCACGTGGCGGTCGATCAGATCGGCTCGATGGCCCGTGACCACTACTACCTCGTCGAATCCTGCCTCCCGGGCGCCGGCCAGGGCACGCTCGACCAGGCTGATGCCTCCAAGCCGGACTAGCGGTTTTGGGCTGGCCTTGGAGCGCAGCCGCGAGCCCATACCGCTAGCGAGCACCACCAGCCGAGTCGGTTGCATGGCGGGGTCGACCTCCTTCAACGCCGATTGGCCTACCTACAGGGATCCCTGTCTAGCCGAGCGAACGGGCGTACATGACTTCGCCGACCCCACGCCTAGCCGGCCACCCACCGCCTCCCCATCGCGTGGTCCGTCATGTGTCTCGTCATGCCAGGGGCCTCCGCCCGGCCGAGCGGCTGGTACTTCTCCGCTCCGTCCAGACCCGGGGAGTTCTTGCGACATCGGTCGCGATCTTTGATTTCCCCAAGGTCGTTGATCCACGCCTGGTCATCCGGGTTTCGTCCATTAGGCACCGCGCTCGTAGAAGTACGAATGCCCCAAGGCCGGGCGTCCCGGCCCTCACCTCCTCGTCGCTCTCAGGACGGGGATCGCCATTCAAACTTCCACCCCGGCCGAGACAACCTCGTTGCGTCGGCCCCTATGAGGATCTCGCCGTGCTCCCAGTTCCAATCCCAGGCTGCGCCAGCCGCAATCTGGCCATGATGGCCATCGCAAACAGCAGCCTCCAACAACACGACGCCCCCTGGCTTGTTAACCCGGAGCACGTGCGCTGCCGGCTCGACGCATCGGAGCACCGAACATTCGGCCATTCCAGAAAGGCTAGCGACAGGGAGCACAAGGGGGGGTATCGGCCGTTTCGGATCAGTCGGCATTCCCGTTGGCTGAGCTCACTCAGGCGTCAAAGATTCCGATTGGGCAGCGGGAGGATCCTATCCTCGCCGACGCGGCGCGACCGGCGCGGCCGGCAGTTTGGTCTCGCCGGTGGCGGTGTCACGACGTCGAGCTTACGGGTGCGTAGAGGGTCTCCGTAACGGCACGCCCACGTGTGTGACGTTGCGACGATGATCTGCGGCCTCCGACAGCAGAACTAATTCGAATCGAGTCGGAGCTGGGGCTCGCCACTTCGGGACTGAGCCCTGCTAAGCGGGTCATCAAGAACGAGTGAGGTGTCTCGGCGGGCCTATCCAACCGGCGTTGTCGGTAGTGGTGCCGGTCCCGCCGCCGACGGCCCCTTAAAGAAGAACGCTGTTTTTGTGGAGGGCATGTCGCTGACAGAGATCGGTAAGGACACTCGTTTCCTATGGGCAGGGACTCACCCCGTTCAGCCGGCGCCCCCCCGTCACCGCCCGCAAGGAGGAAAGCGTATATAGAACCTCTACCGTTGTTGGCACACCGTGGTGAAATCGTGGGCGTGTCAATCCATGAGCCGACGTCTGGTCGCCGGCCAATCAGCCAGCTCCCATAATGCCCCGTCCGCTCGGGGAGCTCCGGGGGCTGGTCCGACAATTACCCGCGACGAGCGGCCGCACGGGCGACCCTGGACCCTCAGGGGGATCGCCGGACCAGGTCATGGCGGCGCCTGGTCATCCTCCGCTTCGAGGACACCTGTCGTCTTGAGGACACGCCCACAGACAAGCTGTCCTCGACGAGATGAAACGGCCCCGCGAAGACATCAAGGACAGGCTCGGAGCACTACGGACATCCGGCGTTGGTGGACGATCAGCCGGCTGGGTTCGGGTCGGTCCGGGGGAACCTTATGGGTGGGGCGACCTCCAGTCGCCACCGGCCTTGGAATGACCGTCTGAGGGGGCGCGGGTAGAGCTAGTGGGGGAATTCCGTTCCGACGTGGACATCGTGGCGTCTCACGACGCGGCGCATGGCGCGCTGCTCCCTCGTTTGGGGTCAAGGGCGACCGCGAGGCTCGATGGCCTGCTTGAGGCCATCGAGAAAATGGGGGTTGAAAGGATGGCGTCCCGAAGCTCTTGGTCGCCTGCCCGGTCACAGGGTCGAGGTGATCGACGTCTGGATCGTCGGCATCGCCCGCCGCTGCCTGCGCGCTGCTGCGACAACTGTTCACTTGACGGCAAGCCCGCCGTCAGTTTTCGTTCAGAATGCTCCGATACGGTGTGCGTCGGTGGGCGAAAATCGGCATTGGATGCTGGCGCTAGCCCGGCACTACGCCCGCTTCCGGTCCGCCTATCCAACAGACCGACTGTTGGTCGTATTCGAGATCGACGGCCCCATCGTCGACCAACGGCACACGGTCCGTCGCTGGCTCCTCGACTACGACCGGGTGCACGGGACGAATCACTTCCGAGGCGTCGAGGCGGCCGACGTCGACGTGGATGCCGGAGACCTCCAACGCTTCCTCATCCGTCAAGACCTTGCGGCGACGGTCCAGCGGGACGTCCTGGATTGGTATCGGGAACAACCTTGGTCGCCGCAGCAAGGGCCCGGTACTGAGCGTCCCTATCCTGGCGTGCTCGAGGTGATCCGTTGGTTTCAGCTCCACAGCTCCACCTTTGTTGGGCTCAACACGATCGCCCCGAGCGGATGCGCGTCGACACGCTGCGCTCGTTGAACGCCCTGGGGCGAGACCTGAGGGTTCGATTCGACTCCGACCTTCTCCACATGAACGAGCCCGGCCACCCTGGTGATGTTGTCGCCTCCAAGATCGAAGGACTGCGCGCTTTCACCCGAGCCGGCTACCGGCCGATTGCCGTCGTCGACCACGATCCGGCGGCGATCTGCTGCCATGGTCGAAACCGACAAAACCGGCGACCTCCTCTTCCTCCAGACCCGGACGACGTCGGCCTCGCGCGGCTCGCCGGACCGCGCACCGCGGCCGGTCGGAATTTCGACCTGAGAGGCCTGGTCGAGGAGAACGACCTGCCCGACCAGGTGCAATTGGTCTGGCACGGGGTCAACGATGAGATCAATCTGGGCGAGTTCCTGTCCTCGAGGTCGGCTGGGGCGAGTGCGACGTGCGCCGTGACCCGCGGCATCGGCTCGTTCTCCGCCACGACCCATTTGAGCGGACGCCCTGGACCGAGGCCGAGTCGTTGCTCACGCTGGCCACCACCCTCGATGTGTTCGCCGGGCAGCTTCGAGGGTTGAAGCTCGACCTCAAAGACGGGGCCGGCGTCCTCGACGAGCTACTGGCCCTCCTCGACGAGCTGTGTTCGACGACGACCACCTGTGGTTCAACGCCTCCATCGAGGCGGTCGGCGCCGAGGGCTTCCGCCGGTTGCGGTTGGCCCACCCGGCCGCCATCATGCAGTGCCCGGTCGACTTCTTGGGGCCGCTGGTGTTGGCGGCACCCAGGCAGGCCCGGACAGTGCTGCGCATGCTGGCCGGCTGGGGTATCAGCCGCTTCTCGGTGGCTTGGGGCCGGCAAAGCACCTCCTTCGCTCCAGTCCGTCAGCTCGAAGAGTGGGGATACGAGGTCAACCTCTACGCGGTGCCCGACCACGAGTCGTTCCTCCAGGCCGTGCTGCTGTTGCCCCGCTCGCTCACCGCCGACTTCAACTTCCCGGAGTGGAACTACTTTGGGCGGGGCTCGGGTGAGCGGCGGCGCTACCACCGCGACAGCAAGCGCCAGGCGGCGCCGGCAGCCTGAAGACATCGAGCCGCGGCGGACCTCGATACTGTGAGGCGCCCGGCGTCGGGAACCGGGTAATGAGGGTGGCCATCGAACGATGAACGGCGTCGGCGCGCTCAGGTGGCCGGGTCCGGCAACGGTGGAGCAGGTGCGCCGTGTCGCCGGCAGCGGGGCCGGCAGCCGTCTCAACCGGAGGCGATCGAAGCGGCTCGGAGCTGCTCAAGCGCTTCTGGGGCGGATCCTGGTGAATCCGGGCATCTCAAGAGCCGCTGGGGTCGGGATCCGCACTCCTCGTGGTCGCGACGACCGCCATACCGATGTGCTTTTTCGGGCGTGACACTCAACCGTGTCGGGGTTCCGCTGATCGGCTCGACATCTCCGACCTCGACGTCGATGGCGTGGCCGCCGCCGTACCCGCTGACCGCTCCGGAGGCGCGGGTCGCGGAGAAGGTCCACCGCCCCCGCCTCCGCCGAGGCCATCCCGGTCGAAACCGAGGCAGAGCCCGCGGTCGACCCTATGGAACAACTGGCCAAGCGAGGCGCCCTCACGGACCAACGCGTCCTGAAGACGAGTTCGCCGTCCAAAAGGCCAAGATCCTTCCACAGATGTAACAGACCAAAGGTCTGATGCTTCGGTGCCGGTGCCGTCCCGCCGTCAGTGGTCCTGCCCAGTAAATCGGTACGTTCCTTCGTTCAGTTGACCCCGACCTGTCCAGACGGCCACCTCCCCAGCTCTCCGTGCGCACAGCGTTCCCGGACGAGTTCCTTTTCCGGTGGGTCCGATCCGACAAAGTGCAGTCCAACGAGGGGACCCTGGCCGCTCAATATGCCAGCCGACAAGATCTACGAATAGAAGACCCAACCGGAACAACTGTAGTTTCGCCGCCATCTGCGACCGACGATTCGCCGATCACCCCCTCGATCGAACGGGGCGAGCCGGTGAGGCCGAGGTCCATCCAAATCGCTCCGGCTTCGATCGCCCCCTCGGCGCGGGCATCTAGCGACCAACGTTCCGTCGATTACGATTACTCGTTCCGCGGCCACAAGAGGTCGGAGTACACTGCCCCGAAAATGCAGACGCCGTACCGCTCCGGGTACGCCCCGTATGTGCCGCACGGCCACGGCTTCCTCGCGCTTGCTATACCAAGCAGGCGATCGGGTACGAATCACCCGGATAAACAGCCCTTCACCCGGCGATAGTGGACGATCCGATTCTGGCCGACTGAACGTTTGGGGACGTTCTGTCGAGCTCGGCCTGCGCCCGCGCTAGGTGCAGTCGGGCGTCATCTGGAGTGGAGGACGTCTCTCGAGCTAACTGCGCATCGTCCAGGCGAACACCCGCATGGCGGTGACGGGCGACGAGGCCAGTCCCTGCGTGGTACGAACGTAGGCCTCGAAGTCGCCGAGCCACGCGACGGTCGGCAGTGAGACAGCGCGGAGGTAGTCGGCGAGGTCGGCGTCGCGGGTCTCGCACCCTCGCACTCGCCGATAGGGGCGGACGCCCCGTAGGTCCACCTGGGCGTGCAGCCCTCCTGGCCGTTCAAGCGCAAAGGCGACCAGGGAGACCACGTCAGCGTCTGGATGGACCACGAGCCCGATCTGAGCGAGGCCGCCCGGATGGACGGGTTCGACATGGCCACCGACGACGACATCGACGCCGTCAGGAAACTGACCTGACTTAGCCGAGGAGACAAAGCATGACCAGGAGTCAAGTAGGCAAGCGGGCAGATAGCCGCACTTCGGCTCCGAGCCTCGCTCGAGACGTGTTCGGTCCCCGCCACGTTCCCCCCGGGGGGGCTTGCGCTCGCCGCGAGACCCATGGGGGGACGCCCCATCCCGCCGGAATACCAGGCCGGGCCGCGGAGGCAAGTAGGCAAGACGGCAGGGTCGGCGGTCTCCCCCTGCGGCTGCTCCGGATCGAGAGGGGAGGCAGGAGCGCCGGCGACGTTGCGCATTGGTGGGTACCGGACGGCCGGCCACCGCGGCGCCGGTAGGCCTTTTGGCGGCATGTGAGGCAGGACCTTCAGTAGGAGTAGATGGCCGAAGATTCTCAGGACCTTATGACGAAACGATGAACTGACTCTCAGGGTTCTCGTCGTCTTAGTAGGTAGGAAAGGAGGCGCTGTGATGAGCAAGGACTGCAATCCATCCATCACCGCCGTCGAGGATCGGGCAAGCCACCCTACGATCCCGACGTTCCCTACCGGGGCCGAGAAGACGGCCGCGGTCACCAAGATTCGGTACTTCGAGCGCGAGCTCTTTGACGGTGGAGGTCATATCCGAAGAGGTGTGACCTCGGCTCGGGCCCAGGAGATCGCCGCCCTGATCAACGACCTGCGTCGTGTCCTCGGCTGGCTCGAGATCGGGCTGGACGGTCAGTGGCGTTGGCCGGCGAGTGCCGGCACGGCAGTCGCAGAGCGCCAACGAGTCGCCGAGTCGGCCGGCCGGAAACTCGACGCCCGAAACTCACTGAGATGGACTGCTGATCGCAAGGCTCATTCCGCTAACGCCGCAGTCGGCGACTCCGGGGTTTTGTAGCGGACTCGGCGACCTGAGGCCATCGATCAGGCCGATGCGGTTAGTCAACAGATGTCCCCGCAAGGAGGGAGGCGGGGAAGCAATAGGGGCACCGGATCTGCCTTCCGGTGCCCCTATTCGCGTCCGAACAGGACTGGTAAACAACGTGTTCTAACTGATCCATCCACCGGCCTGGCGCTCTTCCTCGAAGGTAGCCGTCGCCTCACGCCAAACAGGAGCATGTCGATCATCTGACCGACGAGCACGGCCTCGCTCCGCCGGTGGAAGCCCGCAGACACAGGTTGCGACGGGCCTGGGCGCTTCGGCCCTCCCCGCTGCTGGGCGAGCCGCTGCCGGTCACCTCTACTTCACTCCGATGCGCACCCGCCAGGTGAATGACAGCCCGACAAGGGGGCGCGCCGCATCGAAGGCGGCCCGGACCCGCCGCTAGAGAAGTCTGCTGCGCCGATCTCGTCGTCGCCGAGCCCTGCCCGCGCAACCCCAAGATCTGGCTCGACCCCCCCGAGGTCATGCAAGCCGCCTGCGAATGCGGCCTTCTCGTCGGCCGTCTCGGCCTGGGCGACGACAAGGGATGGCCGCTGTTCGCCTCCGTAAGGCCACCGCGAATCCACTGGTCAGCAGGCTGGACTGCCTCGCCACCAACCAGGGCATCCAGTTCCCCCTGGTCGAGCTGCAGACCCAGTGCGAGATGCTGCGCGTCCTCATCCACAAGACGTCGTGGGAGATTGACACCTACGGCGAGTTCGCCGCATCGGACAAGGTGTCGATGTGCAACTACTGGTCCAACCGTCTGTGTTGCGAGGCCGCGGACCGGGCCATGCAGGTCCACGGAGGCCTGGCTATTCCCGGCACAAGCCGTTCGAGCACATCTACCGTCACCATCGCCGCTACCGGATCACGGAAGGCTCGGAGGAGTTGCAGATGCGCCGGGTAGCCGGATATCTGTTCGGCATCATGGACCGGCCCAAGGGCGTCACCAGCGAGGCGGTCACGGCCAAGAAGTAACGACAGGGACCGCCGATGATCGATCTCGGCTTCGACGGCAAGCGCGCCCTGGCCTCGGGCGCCGGGTACATTCCGGGGCGCGCCGGCCCACCCCGGCGCCCAGCTGAGCTTCACCGATATCGACGGTCACCGCTATTTGGTGTTTTCTCACCGACCTCCGACGGCGAGATCGCCTATCTGGACGCGCTCTGCCGAGGTCGGGGCCCAGCCGAGCCGAAAAGCGCATCTGCGACGCGAAAGACCACGGCCTTTCCAATCTTCCCTCACACCGCTTCGCCATCAACGCGGCCCCGTTCGCCCTGGTGTGCATCGCCTCCGACCTCCTGGCCTGGACCAGACTGCTCTGCCTAGAAGGCGAGCTCGCCCATGTCGAGCCCAAGCGGCTGCGCTACTGCCTCCTGGCCCACTGCCGGTGTGGTCGTGCGAGGCGGTCGCGATCGCCACCGGTCTCCTGTTCTTCCTTCATCACGAACGTGACCGTGGTTGCGGCGATTGTCCTCTTCCAGCCGGTCCTCAACCACGCCGGTTACGTCGTGGACAACGGTGCCGAACGGCCGCATTTTCTTCTGCGGTCTCTCGAGGTGGCACCGTAGGGGATCCCCCAGCCCGTGCACGTCGGTCGCTACATTCATCCGTAGGTCTACGAGAGCTCCCGGAGGTGGCTCGTGGTCAGTGCCGCGTCCTCGAGTGGGTTGCTGGCGTTGGACTTGAACAGCCCCGGCTATTACATCCACTGGGGGTTCATCCAGCTATCGCTGGCGAACTTTATTGTCATCTTGTTGATGATCGTGGTGTTCGTGGTGGCCCTGTTGGCCCCGTTCCCGGGCGGCAGGAAGCGGCCGTGAGCGCGACTCTTGAATCTGAGCGAGGCGCCCGCAGCTGGACGGGCCGCATCCGGGACCGGTTGCTGTCGGCGTTGCCGCCCGACCGGGCGCTGCCCGACCAGCAGCCGGCCTATGTGTCGTCGTGGATCTATGTATTCGGGGTGCTCAGCCTGGCCGCGCTGGTGTTCATTATCGTCTCGGGCTCGGCCCTGGCCGTGGGCGGCACTAACTGGTGGCACACCACCGCAGTGGGGCATTTCTTCAACAGCCTGCACCTGTGGAGCGTGGAGCTGTTCTTCTTCTTCATGGTCATTCACCTGTGGGGCAAGTTCTGGATGGCGGCCTGGCGGGGCCGACGCATGCTGACCTGGGTGACGGGGGTGGTGGCCTTCTTGGTGTCCATCGCCACGGCGTTCACCGGCTATGTGGTGCAGACCAATTTCGACTCGCAGTGGATCGCCACCCAGGCCAAGGACGGGATCAACAGCACCGGGGTGGGGGCGTTCTGGAATGTCCTCAACCTGGGCCAGATGCTGTTGTGGCACATCATGCTCCTACCACTGGGGGTGGGGATCATCGTGGTGTTGCATGTGGTGCTGGTACGGCTCCGAGGGGTGGCACCGCCGATCGGCATCGGCCCTGACGGTGAGCCCACCCGCGACGGCAAGGGCGGCAGGTGAGCCAACCGGCACCATCCCACGGTCGCCGGCGACGGGCCAGAGCGGCGCAGTGGACCGGGCCCAAACGCCCCTACGACCTGGCCAAGGAATTCGTCATCGCCCTGATCGTGGTCGGCCTCATCGCGGTGATCGCCGCCCTGGTGCTGTCTTCCCCTGACGAAAAGGCCGTGACGTTGCAACAGTGGGCTCGTCAGAATCCGGCCGACTTCGTCACCACCGCCGTCACCGAGCTGGACGGGACCAGCACCAGCGCCTCCTACGGGCCCCCCTACAACCACGCCGGCACCGGCCAGTCGATCTTTTTCTTGCACCTGCAAAAGTGGGCCGGGGTCCGCCTACCCGTCGACTCGGCAGTCGATTTCGTCCTGGCACCGCTCTCGACGGTCACCGGCAACCCCTTCCTCACCGCGGCCCTGGCCGTCTACCGCAACGCCAGCGCCACCCAGCAGCAGGCGTGGGCCAGCGCCTATGACACGGCCATCTCCAAAGCACCCGGCAACGACCCGGCCAAGGTTGCTCCCGGCAACTACGGGCCGGTACCGACGATGACCGCGGCCCTGCTGCGCATGGCGCAGAGCGGCAACCTCCAAAGCCAACTGGTCAACCAGAGCAGCGGCTTCTACCAGGTCGACTACACCAAACCGCTCCTGTTCCTCGCCGACGGCGGCTACCTGGGCGACCTGGCCAGCGTCCAACATCTCGGCGGCGACCAGTGGGGCATGATGAACGAGACCGGCAGCTACCCCGGCCAAGCCTGGCTGTGGCTGTACACATTTTGGTACCAGATCTCGCCGTTCAAGACCTCCGGCAACGCCGACGCCCTGGTCTGGGCCACCATGATGATCCTGTCCCTCGGCCTCATCCTGGTGCCCATCATCCCCGGACTGCGCTCCCTACCACGATGGATACCCATCTACAAGATCATCTGGCGCAACTACTACCGGGACCACCCTCTCAACAGCACCGCCCCGGAACCGTAGCCGAGGAAGCGAAGGATGGCCCCCGGCCGATGAGTGCTTCGACCTCGCTCAAGTCGTGGGAGGACAAGAACCGCGGACGCCCGCGTCGGTATCAGTCGCGCGCACATTGGCGGCGCCCGCATTACTGCTACTGACACCGCGATTCGGACAGCGCCAAGCGGTAGGGCCGAAGGGCCCCCTCGCCCCAATCTCCCCCCACCTCGGTTGGATTCAGGCCGACAAACCGGGCCACTCCACTCTGCTCGGACGAGGCCGGCCGGGGCCGGCTGGTGCCTCGAACCGAGCGATCGGGCGTTCTGGGGGCAGTTCACGGCCGAGGTAGGTCCGTTCGGCCCTAGCGGTGGCGATGGGCGTAGGCTCATGGTGTGGGCAACGACCCATGCATCGAGGTCTAGCGGCCTTAACGGGACCAGCCCGGACCTCGAGCGCGACCAGGGAGGTCACTGATGTCGATGAATGTGAAGCCGATCCCGACCCTTGACGAGCGGATCAACGACCTCCGCCTGAGGACGGCAGAGATCGTCAACGACTGGATCCTGCCCAACGAGGCCAAGCTGTGGGGCTTCGGCCAAAACGAAGGAACTTCCGACAGCGAACGGCGCCAGGCCGTGCAGCTCCGCGAGGAGATCAAGGAGGTGGTCTGGAAGGCCGGCCTGTGGGCCCCGCATCTGCCCACCGAGTATGGCGGGATGGGCCTCGATTTCCTGGCCCACGCCTACATGAACGAGGTACTGGCCTACGCGGTCGGGGGGCAGCGCTGTTCGGGGTGGTGGCCCCCAACTCGGGCAATCAGACCATCCTGGTGAAATACGGCACCGAGCAGCAGAAGCAGGAGTGGCTGCTACCCCTGATCGACGGGAAGATGGAGTCCGGCTTCTCCATGACCGAGCCCGAGAACGCCGGATCCGACGCCCGATCGCTCACCACCTCGGCCGTGCTCGACGGCGACCACTGGGTCATCAACGGCCACAAGTGGTTCACCTCCAACGGCATCGACGCCCAGTTCTTCATCGTCATGGCCCGGGTGGCCGACAGCGACGCCGACGCCAAACGCCGGCAGGGAGAGATGGCCCAGTTCATCGTGCCCACCGCCACCAAGGGCGTCAAGATCGTCCGGGGTATCGGCGTGTGGGGCCGTGCGGAGTCGGACCATTGCGAAGTGGTCTACGACAACGTCCGCATCCCGAAAGAGAACATCCTGGGGCAGGTGGGCCAGGGCCACCAGGCCGCCCAGGACCGGCTCGGGGCCGGCCGCATCTTCCACTGCATGAACTCAGTGGGCCAGATGTGGCGGGCCTTCGACCTCATGGTGGAGCGGGCCCTCCAGCGCGAGGTCCACGGCGGACCGCTCAAGGACAAGCAGTTCATCCAGGGGTTCATCGCCGACAGCTACATCGACATCCAATCCGCCCGGCTCATGACCATCCACGCCGCCGAGAAGATCGACGAAGGTCTCGACGCCGCCCGCACCGACATCTCCGCCATCAAAGTGGCCGTACCGGCCGCCTACCAGCGGGTCGTGGACCGCGCCATCCAGGTGTGGGGAGCGGCCGGGATCACGAACGACCTGCCCTTGGCCGGCATGTACATGGGCGCCAGGACCCTGCGAATAGCTGACGGCCCCGACGAGGTCCACAAAATCCTCATCGCCAAAAACGTGATCGGCCGCTACGAGCGAGGCCAGTCCTGGGACTTCGGCAACTGACCGCCCGGAGGACCGGGACCGGAAGTTCTGCCGATCCCAATCTCTCGCCTACCCGGCGCGCCGGGTAGGCGACTGGACCAGTCCGGTGGGGTCGACCAGCCGTCCGCCCCAGTGCGCGCCGACGCCGGCGGGGTCGAGCGCTGACCACGAGCCGCTTCCGTCTATCACATGAAATCTTCCAACCGTCACTACGGTTCCGTTGCGAGCTAACAGCTGGCAAGTGACCGGTCCCGAGATCGGCGCGTCGTGAACCGCCACCGACACGCACGCCGGTCGCTCGCGAACCGACAGGGAACCCACAGGGATGGGGCCCTCCCGAAGGATGGCCACACCTGTCCCTCGAGGAACTCGATCACGTGTCCGACAAGGGGGCGTAATGATGTGGCGAGTAGCGGACAGGATCGCCAACTCGCCTCCAGGCCGCGACGGCTAGGTGGCCACGGCGTCTTCGACCGAGCAAACTTGTCTCGGTCACGGCCGAGGATCAGCACTCGCCCTCGTGCCGGCCCGGTCGTCAGATCAGCTGCAATGAACCGAGACACTCGTCTGTGGGACCTGATGGACCGAGCCCCGCCGAGCTGGACCTGCACGTCATCGTGGACAATCTCTCGGCCCACACCACCGAGAAGACCGCCATCCTCTTGGAACACAACCCTCGGGTCCACCTGCATTTCACCCCCACCCAAGCCTCGTGGCTCAACCAGGTGGAACTGTTCTTCTCCATCCTGGAACGTCGCCTGCTACGCCGAGGCGAATTCAGATCGGTTGACGACCTGGCCCGACGGGTCATCGCCTTCATCAATGACTACAACCGTCGAGCCGCCCCGTTCCGCTGGACCTACGACGGCCGCCCCCTAATGGCCGTGTAAGTCACAATGACTTACGCGTGGCGGTACTAGGCCGCGAAACTTGGGCATGGACGACATCCTGGTTCCGACCGATGATTTGAGCGAAGTGGACGCTCGGCTAGCTATGCCCCTCGCCGAGGCGATGTTCACCCAGCGGGCAGTCCGGCGGGTTCAGCCTGATCCGATCGACGACCGCATCGTACTGCGGTGCTTAGAGCTGGCGCTCGAGGCGCCGACCGGCTCGAACGGGCAAAACTGGGAGTTTGTCGTCGTGAAGGACCGCGCCATCAAGGCGTCGCTGGCAGCGCAATACCGGCGAGCGTGGAGGATCTACGGCGGGCTCGGCCGTCGCATCAAGTCCGATGAGCAGACTGCCAAGATCCTGAAGTCGGTCCAATGGCAGGTCGACCACTTTGAGGAGATCCCGGTAGTTGTGGTCTGCTGTCTGCGAGGTGGTGCTCGAGTGCCGTTCGTGCCGGAGCCGCCCATCGCGGCGTCGAGCCAATACGGGTCCATATATCCCAGCGCCCAGAATCTCCTGCTGGCGGCGAGGTCGATCGGCCTGGGAGGTGCTCTTATCACGTTGCCGTTGTGGTCGAACACCTTGGCTCGCCGAATCCTGCGGCTGCCTCTGACCGTCGAGCCGTGCTGCATCGTGACACTTGGCTGGCCCAAGGGGCGGTATGGGCGTAAGGCGCGTAAGCCGGTCGGCACGGTTGTCCACCTCGACCAATACGGCCGCCAGCCGTGGCGTGACAAGACGCCGGCCTGACGACACGATGTCCGCTGGACCTACGAGGGCCGTCCACTCATGGGCCCATAAGTCACAATGACTCACCCGCCAAAACACTTTGCCCACTCGGAGTAAAGCGACCGGCCCACCCCGGTCCGCACGACTTCGGCCCCAGCCGAGCGCCCGGGATCGTCGTTCGGTCGTGAACATTCGGGGCGGGTGTCGACGACATTTCTGGGAGGGCGCAGCGAATCCATCCCGTCCGCGTTGAACTCGGCGATCACCCGCCGCACCTGATTCTCATCGCTCTAGAGAGCACCTGGGCGATCTGCGGAGCGGCCACCCCGGCGTCCGACGCCAAAATGATCTGCGCCCGCTGCCGCAACGCGACCACCTTCGACTGCCGCGAAATCCTTCGCCGCATGGCCTCATCCGGAGTGAGATCCCGAACGAACACCGACCGCGGAAGAGCCAACCTGACCTCCCAAGTCCAGGCTCCGCCCGCCCACGAAATTCCGCCCCTACGAAACTACAACTGTGGGATTATCGGCAGAAGGTTTCGTGCCGCCCCACTAGTGGCCTTCTACGATGCCGACCTCCGGGGGTTGACCGTCGACGCCGTGGACCGGCTCCTCGAGGTGGGCGGGCCGGACCCGATGGTCATCGGCGTCGACGACTGCCAGCGCACCCTGTTCAGCGGGGAGCGGGTCCTGCCGACTGCCCTCGCCGAGGCGGCCCGGCTCCGAGCACCTTGTCTTACCGCCGACGCCCTGGCCCCACCCCGGATACTCGGGCGTCTTGCCGCGATTCTGCGGACCCAGGCCGTTACCTTATGGCGGTGCCAAACCGTCTTGGTCGTGTCGAGCGCCGCACGGTCCGGATGGTGCTAGGGGTCCTCGTCATGGGCGGAATGGCCACGGCCTGCGGACGGGGCCACACCGTCGCCAGCCCGCCAAGCACGACCGTGACCCGGGCCTCGGCGCCGGCCGCCCCCACGCCACCGACGTCCGCGCCGCGGCCGGTGCAAGCGCCTCTCCGGGTCGCGACCTGCCCGCTGACCGGGCTCCCGGCGCCGGGTGGGCGGGTCCCGCCGCGCCCGGCCCTGGCGGTCAAGGTGGAAAATCTGCCTCAGGCGTGGCCCCAGTCCGGTCTTTCCACGGCCGACGTCGTCTACGAAGAGCCGGTGGAGGGCGGGATCACCCGTTTCATCGTCGTCTATCAGTGCCACGACGCCAGCCGCATCGAGCCGATCCGGTCGGGCCGGCTCATCGATCCGAACATCGTCAGCCAGTACGGCGCCCACCCGCTATTCGCCTACGCCGGCGCCATCGGCCCGGTGGTCACCAAGGTTGACTCGTCCTCGCTCGTCGACGTCGGTATCTTTCGGGCCCCCCTCAGCGCCTACTGGCGCGACGGCGACCGTTACGCCCCGCACAACCTGGTCAGTGACACGGCGGTGCTCTATGCCGGCGGGGTCGCCCAGCACGCCCCGCAGGTGGCGCCGGCTCCGGTGTTCCAGTACGGGGCGCTCCCCGCGCATTCCGCCGCCGCCACCGTCAACGTCAACTACCTGTACTCCGATCTGACCTGGACGTGGCTGCCCCGCCAGGCGGAGTGGCTGCGCTCGTACGCGGGCGCGGGTCCCGCCACCAGGGGGGAGGGAGGCGACATCACCGCGACGAACATTATTGTCATGAAGGTGGTCATGTACCCGAGCCCGTACGTGGAGGACGCCACCGGCATTCACGAAAACCAGCTGGTGCTCACCGGGTCCGGCCCGGCTCAGGTGTTCCGCGACGGCGCCGTTATCACCGGCCATTGGGCCCGGCCCAGCCTGAACGACGACACCCGGTTCCTCGATGCCCGCGGTGATCCGATTCCGTTGCAGCCCGGCCCCACCTGGGTAGAGTTGGTGCCGACCACGATTCCGGTGACGGTCACCCGGTAGGAGATGGCGCAAGCCAACAAAAGGCCGCTGGTTGATGCCTCGTGCTCACCATAACGGCGTCCCGAGGGGCCGCGGTCTGGTGGTCGCGGTCGCGGCGGCAGCGGTGGTGGCGGTCGGGGTGGGCGTCGGCGGGCTGGCCGCGACCGGCCACCTGAGTGTGTCCCGGGCCGGGGCGGCCCATCCGGCATCACCGTCGATGGCGGGCCGCGTCCAGACCGGCACTGCCGTCTCGTCCACGCCTCCCGGCCGTACCGGGGGGTCGAGCCAGTATGGCGTCACGGCCGCGTGGGTGGGCGACGAGAATGCCAAACCGGGCACCGCCTCCTGGCAGATCACGGGCGCCCAGCCCCCAAATGGTATCGCCGGGTACGCCAGCCTGGTCCAGGCCGAGCCGGGGCAGGCGGTGACGCTCTATGTGTCGACCGCGGCGAACAGCTTCGACGTTGAGGCCTACCGCATGGGTTACTACCAGGGATTGGGTGGGCGCCTCATCTGGCAATCAGCCCGGATCCCGACGGAGCGTCAGCCCGCTTGCCCGGTCACCGCCGGCACCAACATGGTGCAGTGCAACTGGCACTCGTCCTTACCGGTCGACATCACCGCGGCCTGGGTCCAAGGTCAGTACCTGTTGAAGCTGATCGGCAGCGGCGGCCAGCAGAGCTACGTGCCGCTGACGGTATGGGATCCGGCCAGTGACGCCACCTACGTGATCATGTCCGGCGTTCTGACCGATCAGGCCTTCAACCCGTACGGGCATTACGACCTCTATCAGGGTGCGACCGCCTGCGCTCCGGGCGTGTATCCGTGCTCGAGTCGCTCGAGAGTGGTGTCGTTTGACCGGCCCTACGCCAACGGCAAGGGCGCGGCATCGTACCTGTCCCTGGTCTATCCGCTGACCCGCTTCGCCGAGCAACACAGCCTCGATGTCACCTACTGGACCGACATCACCCTGTCGACCGACGGACACCTGCTGAGCGACCACCGGGTAATGATCTCCCCGGGCCACGACGAGGAGTGGTCGCTCGAGATGCGAGAGGCGGCGACAGCGGCGGCCAACCACGGTGTCAATCTGATCTTTTTTGGAGCCAGCCCGGTCCTGCGCAAGGTGCGGCTGCAGTCGTCGCCGCTCGGCCCGGATCGCGAGATGGTCAACTATCGGGACCCCCAGGCCGACCCGCTGTTCGGTGTCGACAACGCTGAAGTGTCGCAAAACTGGTGGGGCCAGGCGCCCGCCGAGATGACAGACAGCGAGCTCGTCGGTGCCGACTACGTGGGGTATTACAACGACGGGTCCTTTCCGCTTGTTGTCTCCCTCCCGTCCTCGTGGCTGTTCGCGGGCACAGGACTTGGCCTTGGCGCCAGGATCCCTGGTGTCTTGAGCGGGGATTTCCAGGGCTACGATCCGGCCCTCGGTGACACGCCACCCGGCGTCGAGATCCTCGCCCACTCGCGGGTGACGATCACCGGGCATCCCGACCGCGACTACGCCGACACCACCTATTACACGCTGCCGCGCAGTCACGCCGGCGTCTTTTCGAGCGGAACCGTCGGCTGGATCCCGTCCCTTCAGGACTGCGCCGGCCGGGCCACCTGCCCGGCTCGTCTCATGCAGGTCGTCACCGGCAATCTGCTTCGGGTCTTTGGTGCCGGGCCGGTCGGCTTGAAGTATCCGTCCACCGGCAACACGCAGCGCTATTACGGTTGAGTCTCCGGGGTTGTTACCAGGAATTGGCCTGGCCGCGCCCGGAAGCGGCCGCGGTCACGGTCCTGGACATCGGCACGGGTGACGGCCAGCTAGGCGACGAGACAGAAGATGCCAGGGCCAACCCGATGGCGACGGCCCCGCCGCCCCACCCCAGCCCGCCGGCGCTCCGGGGCTTGCCCAGCCAGTCGGCGACCGAGGCACCGAGGGCCGGGTGACCACGTAGGCAAACCAGAACGAAAAGACGGGGTTCCGATTGAACTTCGACCAGCCGATGGCGGGCACCGCAATGATGCCGGCGAACAGGAACGCCGAGGCCAGATAGCCGAGCCCGAACGTCGTGGCGGTGAGGTCGCCCTGGGCGGTGCCGATCGCAACGGTGGCGGCCATCGCAGCTCAGTAGAAGCCCTCCCGGCGCGCCGTGTCGAGGCTGTGGATCGACAGCGTCTTCTCGGTCTTCTGCCAGCCGACAAAGACCGCGGCCAGGACCATGCCGTAGAGGACGGTCGATACCGGGTAGGGGACGCCGAAGCCGACGTGGAGAACGTCGGCGGCCATGGTGCCGAACACTCCCACCCCGACCACAGCCAGCCCGTAAGTCCAGGCCAGGTAGCGGCGCATTCGGAGCTGAGCGAAGATCGTCGAAGGGCCCAGGCTTTAGACGTCCGGGTTGGGCTTGAGACGGCCGGGAGGGGGACGGGGACGTCATGGAGCCTCCGACGGCGCTGTCCCAGCCTCCGACGGCGCTGTCCCGGGTGTGTGTCGGATTGGTTGTATGGGTTTGGTCGTCTATGTGTGGTATCAGGCGACGGGCATCTGGCCGGGTTTCCGGGTATGGACTCACCAGTCCGGGTGGAGACTGCCTTGTATGATGCGGGTTTTGGGTGTCGCTGTCCCAACGGGACCAGTCGGACTGGGTGAGCCTTTGGGCCAAGATCGGCCCGACCAGTGCGCCGCTACCGCCTGAGCGGTACTGCCAGTGGCAGCACCGACCTACGAGGCCTGGAAGATCAACTCGCGGGTAGCCACTTCGCCAAACTCGACGCCCCGCGACAGGGCCCGCCGCTCGTCAGCGTTGGCGGTCGCCGTCTGCAAAGACTCGTCATCAGCCCAGACGGTGCCGACCACACCCTCACCGGTGCTGCGGTTGATCATCTGTCGGACCGATTGGAAGCCGGGGGTGGCCACGATGTCGGGTAGCACGGTCGACTTGAAGAACGCCAGATTGTCTTCGACTCTGGCCGGGTCCATCTTGACCCGCCGGATCTGCAGCTTCGAACCCAGGGCGGGCGGATTCGGGCCGACTTGAGCGACGGTCTGCTCGTACCGCTCGACCGTCTGGGTACTGCCACCGAAGGCTGCCACGGCCTCCCGGCGGACCTTGTCCACCATGCTCTCGCTGGCGTCGAGATCGTCTTGGGTTTCCCACAGGGTCAAAACGCCGACGATCCCAGCGGCTCGATCCCCGTTGGCGGTCAAGCCCCGGTAACCCTTCTGTTGCTGGAGCTGGGGCACCACCACGTCGCGAAGGTGTTCGACGCCTTCGTCGATCTTGGTGGCCCCAGTCACGGTGGTGATCCGTGCGTGCACGAGATACCTCCCTTATAGTTACAGACCGCCCGATTCGTGGTCAGCCCGACGGTGGGATGTTCTGGTTGAGGTGGAAGAGGTTGTCGGGGTCGTAGGTGCGCTTGATGGCCGCCAGCCGGTCGTAGTTGCCCTTGTAGTTGTCCCGGATCCGGGAACCGTCGTCGTCGTCCATGAAGTTGATGTAGCCGCCCGGCTCAGAATGCGGCGCAGTGGCCGCGTAGTAATCCCGGACCCACTGGATCCTTTCCGCGTCGACGGCCGGGTCCGACCAGGAGGCCAGGATCACGGTGGCGAAGTTGGCGTCGCGGTAAGCGAAGGCGGTCGCATCGGCGGCGACGCGATGGCAGGCCCCATTAATGGGGTAGAGGTGCATGGTGGCGCTGACCTCGGGCACTTTCGGCCCGTGGGCCAGGTGCGCTTCGATAGCGGCGTCGGTCAACTCGGTCACGAAGTTGCCCTTCCAGTAGGCCCGGATCCCCTTGGGATAAAGGACATCGAACGCCGAGTTCAACGCCGGGTAGGGCATCGGTCCTACCATCTCGGCCACCACCGGGGCCAGGTCCCGGAACGGCTTCATGGCGTTCTCGCCCTGATCCAGCGGCCCCGACCAGTGGACCACGGCAAGACAGAACGTGTCGCCATGGCGGTCCTCGGGGATGAATGGCAAGGGCGGGGCGATCTGAAAGGCCGGGAAACAGCCGTACGCCTCGGGTGCGTCCTTGATGAAATCCCGATGGAACCGCCAGGTTCCCGGCCTGGTCGAGTTCGTAGAAGAACAACCCCACGTACACGTCGTTCACCGGGTGCAACTGGAACTCGAAGGACGTGACCACCCCGAAGTTGCCGCCGCCACCCCGCAGCGCCCAGAACAGATCCTCGTTCTGTCCGGCGCTGGCCGTACGCACCTGACCGTCGGCGGTGACCACCTGGGCCGAGAGCAGGTTGTCGAGGCTGAGGCCATAGCCCCGAGCCAGGTGACCGATGCCGCCGCCCAGAGTGAGCCCGGCCACACCGGTAGTGGAAATGATGCCACCGGTGGTGGCCAGCCCGAAGGCATGGGTGGCGTAGTTGAAATCACCCCAGGTGGCCCCGCCACCGGTTTGGGCGGTCCGGGCCGCCGGGTCCACCAGCACATTTCGCATTAGCGACAGGTCGATGACCACCCCACCGTCGTTGGTGCCGAAACCGGGGGCGCTATGTCCGCCGCCCTTGATCGACAAGTCCAGTCCGGCCTCACGGGCGAAGTTCACCGCCCCGACCACATCCGCGGTCTGCTCGGCCCTGACGATCACCTCCGGGCGCTTGTCGAACATGCCGTTGTGGACCGCCCTAGCCTCGTCATAGCCGGGATCTGAGGAGGTCAGGATCGGTGCCCGCACCTCTGCTCGCAACTGCTCGATGGTTGGCTTGGTCATCCGGTCCTCCTAAAGCCCCTGCACCCGATGATTCCGAGCGAGGCATGGCTCCCAACGCCAGCCCTCGCCTCCGGAGCGTAACGCGACCGATCAGCGTCATGCTTGATCCAGCACAAAAATCGTCCCTTCAGCAAGGTCCGTTCGAAGAGACCGTGACGCCCCGCATCTGACCTGCCGTCCCCCGGTTAGGGCGATACACGCAACCCTTCCCAAAACGGACCCCACGGACCCCGAACGGACCCCATTTTCCCAACGTCAGCAGTCGTCTACCAACACAACCAACACTAGAAAAGGCCTGGTCAGAGCCTCGCGGGCGGAAAACCGCAGGTCAGCGCAGCTATGTCAATGCGGACGGCATCCCGCCTACAGTCCGAGACACAGTTGAGTACGGGGACTCCGTCTTCCTCGAAAGCGGCGGATAACGACGCCTTTGGAACGCGATGAGTGCCTTCAGGCGTAGCGCCGAACCGGCGTTCCACGCCCCCACTCAGAGGCCGGGACCGGCCCAGAACGCTCGTCCGAATGCCACAGAAACCCGCGCCTGGCCTAGCCGATAAGTGCCGTTGATGGATGCTCCATAACGTCCCGCTGGTCCCCCACTCCAGAGGTCGCTCAGACGTTCGTGCGTTACGGCCGGCACGGCCGCCATGGTTTGAGGCGGGACGTCACAGTTCGATGCCGACCGACCGCTCCGGAGTGGGGTAGTGGGGCTGCTGGGGCCGCGAGGGAGTCGGCAGTTCGATGCCGTCGAGGATCTCAGTCGTCGAACCAGCGAGGACCTGTCCAGCATCGCCGCGCAAATCAACCCTGTGGTGCGGGGCTGGATCAACTACTACGGAGCCTTCTACCGCTCCGAGTTGCGCTTCCTCGCGTGGCGTATCAACGAGCACCTGACTCGTTGGGCCACGCACAAGTTCAAGCGGTTCCGCAAGAGATACCTGCGGGCGATGGAATGGCTGCAGCGGATCTGTCGCCGTGACCCCAAGCTGTTCGCCCACTGGCAGCTTCGTCGCATTCACCAACGGCCGGACTGTGGGGGCCGGATGACGGGAGACTGTCACGTCCGGTCCTGAGAGCGGCGGGGGGTGCGATTCCCCCCGTCGACTCACCCGGTTTCCCGGCTCGAGGCAAGCCCAAAAGGCGCTGCAAGCGCAGATGCGGCAATCTGTACTTGAATGACTCACGATCAGTGTTGATGAAGCAGCAGAGTGCCCCCGTCTGCTTCACACGAAAGGCTGTCAGCTATGAGCAGGTCGCCTACCGCGGTTCTTCAACTGCCATATCTGCGACTGCACCAGGCGGTCTACCGGCTGTCGGGCGGGCTGGTGGGCAAGCACGCTGGCCTGCGACCTGCGCTCCTGCTTACGACCAAGGGGCGCCGAAGCGGTGTCCCACGGACAGTGGCACTCATTTACGCTCGACGAGGCGATGACCTCATCGTGGTGGCATCAAATGGAGGCAGCAACCGACACCCCGGCTGGTACCACAATCTGGCGGCAGACCCTGCAGTCACGGTGCAGGTCGGGAGGCGGCAGCGGCAAGCGACTGCTCGTACCGCCGGAGGCGAAGAGCGAAAGGAACTGTGGACGCTTGTCAATAGAAACAACCGCGGCCTGGCTCCATTGCTTCACCCAGGTGCCGCTGGACGCTACGCCGGCTACCAAACGCACACGCCGAGGACCATCCCGGTGGTAGTTCTCAGCCCCAACGAGTAGAAGTGAAGTTGTCACCTCGTTTCGCTCGTGCCGGCGCACGACGTACGACTCGCTCGTGCCGACTGCTTCGTGAACCCGCTCGCTGGCAGTTGAGACGAACCGGCTGCGTGAGCAGCCGTACATTCGATTACTAGATTTCTTGTCACCAGTCCTCGTAATAGACGATATTTCGCTGTCCCATGAGGCCGCTGCGACAAGACTGGGGGGATGGAGGACGAGCCTCTCTATGAGTCGGACCGGTTTGGTGTCGAATGCGACTGCGAGCGGTGGGACGATGTGCACGTCACCCTGCGAGGCCCCCGGTATCCTCCGGGCTTGGTAATCGGCCTCTTCGACCGGGCTTGGTAATCGGCCACTTCGATAGGGCCCGATATGGCTGTCGACTCCCGAAGAGAGACGGTGCGTAATGGTGGGCCAGGGGTTGATTCTCTAGCGTCTGTCTCCACCCTGGCTGCCTACGACCGGTCTGCCGGGCCGCCCGATGGTGCTCTGCTGAGACCCGATGAGTTACGTGGCTCCATCCCACCATCGTCATCAATGCGCGGCGAAGAACGAACTGATCCACGGGGCGACGATTGCCGCCGCCGCGGTTGGCTGGGCTGACGTCGCTGGACTAGCCCAAGGCCGAGGCCGGGGAGCTCCACGCACCGAGGGGCGCCCAGCTGGTGGTGGTCAGGCGCGGTTGGTCCTGGTGGCGTGTCCGTGCGGTGAACACTTGGATGGCGGCGGCGACGGGGGTGCTACGCAGGGTCTGGAAGTGGTCGAACGCGTGCTGGGCGCCGGGCAGCTCGACCAGCTCCACGGGGGCATGGGAGATGGCGCGTAGGCCGGCGGCGAACTGGCGGGCCCATTGGACGGGAACGGCCGAGTCGCGGTCGCCGTGCAGGAGCAGGAAGGGCGGGGCGTCGTGGCGGGCGTGGGTCAGCGGGGAGGTCTCGGGACGGGCGTCGTCGAGGGGTCCGTAGTAGCCGCCCAGGCCGACCACCGCGGTGACCGTGGTGTCGGCCTGCTCGAAGCCGGGCTGGTAGGTCGGGTCATTTGCGGTCAACCCCGCGAAGGCTGCCAGGTGCGCACCCGCGGAGTCGCCGGCGATCACGACGGCGCCCGGGTCGCCGCCGTACGCCGCGACGTGTTCACCGGCCCAGGCCAGGACCAGCTTGGCGTCCACGTGGGCGTCGGGGAACGACGCGGCCGGCACGAGCCGGTAGTTGGCGCTGATGACGATCCAGCCGTTGGCGGCCAGCTGGTAGAGCAGCGGCAGGGCCTCGCGGTTCTTGGAACCCGAGTGGAAGTGGCCGCCGTGGAAGTAGACAAACACCGGCGCGCCGTCTGGGCCAGAGCGGTGCCGGTAGAGGTCCAGCCGCTGAAATCGCCCTGCGTCGCCGTAGGCCAGATCGGCTATGCGTCGCACGTCGCGGCGACGCCTGAGGAACGGCACCAGCAGCGCCGCGGCCACCGGGCGGGTGCGCCGCAGCCCGGTCAACGACCGCGGGCCAGGTCCACCGGGCCGATCCTCTACCGGGCCGTAGGCCGTCAGGGTCCGCTCGACCACCCGCCCGGTGGGCAGGGCCCGAGCCACCACCGTCCCCAGTCCGGCCAACGCGCCCAGCGTCAGAGCGAGGCCGACCAGGCCGGAGGCCGACCACAGGCCGCCCTGGGCCAGACACAGGGCGGTGGACGCCAGCAGGTAGCACGCCACGGGCACCGGCAGCTGGCTGGGCGCGAAGCCCGCCACGTAGGTGGCCGTGCCGAGCCGACGAAACGGGCCGCGGATCGGCCACACGGCGCACGCGGTGGCCACCGCGACCGGCAGTACAGAGAAGAGGTAGCCGGAAGCTTGCATGCTTACCAGGATCGGACCAACAAGCCCATAAGTCAAAGATCTATCTGAGATAGGCGTTAGAGTGATCCGTTATGGAGCTGCGCCAGCTTCAGTACCTTCTCACTGTCGTCGAAGAGCAGAGCTTCACCAGGGCCGCCGCCCGTCTGCACGTCGCCCAGCCCTGGGTGTCTGCTCAGGTCCGCCAGCTCGAGACAGAGCTCGGCCAGACCCTGGTGGACCGCTCACCCGCCGGCGTGCGCCCGACCGCGGTTGGTGCCGCCGTGCTCCCGCATGCCCGCGCCGCCCTCACGGCCGTGGCGGCGGTCAGCGACGCTGTCGACCAGCTCGCCGGGTTACTGCGCGGCCACGTGACCGTCGCCACCGTCCCATCTGTGGCGTCGCCTGCCGTGAACCTGCCGCGCCTACTGGCCGGCTTCCACCACCAGCACCCAGATGTCGAGATCGCGCTGCTCGAAGACAGCTCAGACCAGATCATCACCGCACTCCAAGACGGCCTGATCGACCTTGGGCTGGTCGGTGACACCGACCGCCAACCCGCCGGCATCGACACCCAGATCGTCGCCGACGAGCCACTAGTCGCCGCCGTCAGCCCTGACCACCCCCTGGCGACCCAGACCGCGATCGGGCTCGGCAAGCTCAAAGACCAGCCGCTGATCAGCCTCCCGCGCGGCAGCGGACTGCGTCTACGCCTCGAACAGGCATGCGCCACCGCAGGGTTTACGCCCCGCATCGCTTTTCAGGCCTCAGACCCCCGGACGCTCGTCGCCCTCGCCGCCCAAGGACTCGGGATCGCGATCATCACCCACGCCGCCGCCGACACCTACGCCCCCGACGTCCACGCCCTGAAAATCACCCGTCCCGAGCTGCGAGCTCGCCTCTCCTGGCGCTCCCAGCAAGGACCCACTAGCCCCGCCGCCCAGGCGCTCACCAACCACGCCCGCAGGCAACTCAGCAACCGGCCGTCTGAAAGAGGAACCACCAACGGTAACGCCGCAGGTCGGACGGAGTAAGGCCGGAGTCGCATATACCCCGCCCGGTGACCTGCCCGGTCGGGTGCGACTCCAAGCACCTAAGCCAACCACCGTCGCTGCAGGCGCCTCCGCTAACACACTGTTGCCAGCCGCTCAAACTGCCGTTCAGAATGCAGCGCACGCGACCGGTCATCGAGCGCGTTATCGGCCGATCTGGCGCGTCCTCCGCTGAGGGTCAACCGTCGCTGACACCCATCCCGCCATCGCCTGGGACCTCGTGGATGACATGTCGCCCAGGTAGATGCGCAGGTCGGAGGGCCGCAGCGCGAGCGTGCTGCACATAAGGTTCAAAGCAAAACACTCCAGAACCGAAACGTTCCAAGTCGCCGGCTGGCGGCCCTCCACCCCGTCCCGGCCCGGCGGCCTGATCCTGGCAGAAGACGACGATCCCATCGCGGTGGCCACCCTTGCCCTGGCCGACCGCCAGCGGGGCGCTCTAGTCGACCTGCTCCACCGCTACGGCCGGCAACATCCCACCGGCACGATCACCATCCCCGACGACTGCCTGACCGCCACCGTCCGATACACCTCCCGCACCCCCACCCACGGCCATTTCCGAGAAGCATTCGTTCTAGCTGTCCAACCGGCACGGCCACGACCAACGTCCGGTGCCAGGACTGGTTAGCCCAAACTGCAACCGTCACCAACGCGGCCCACCGCCGCTGGCTCGTTCCAGGTCCCGATCAACAATTCTGGGATGCTTCGCAAAGCAGTGTGAGCCCCGCCAGGCGGCAGCGGGAGGCATCTCGCCGACCCGGCGGTCTGGGGCGGTTGTTCGGGAATCGTGATGTCGCAAATAGGGGCCACCTTCGGCACCTCCAAGCCATCGCGGCGGGTCCAGCTCAGCTGCTTCTGTCATCGAGAACCCCTTAGGGCTCGTTTCGGAGCCATCTGGCGGTAGCTGTCCTCAATCAGCTCCGTCACCTGTGCCCAGTCGAGGTTTTGCCGATCGAAGTAGATAGCGAGCCAACCCTCCGAGCCGGTGTATGGAGGGACGAACTTCTCCGGGTATGAGGACAGGAGGGACTTATGGTCGGCGGGAGTGGGCTTAAACCAGATGCTCGGTCACACCACCCGTCGTGGGTCGCTGTCGTACCGCAGTTTCCAACGCACCGGGTTCCGGTCCCCTTGTGAACCGGCCTGCTGTGCCTCTATGTTGGGCCGCTGGGACCAAGGCGAGGTTCGGTGCCAGGAGGGGAGGTTCGATATCACGACGGATTATCCCGTCGCGACGTCGCCTCGGTTCTGTATATCCAAGACTCTGGAATGGGAGACTAATTACTGAGGACGCGCATTGTCATTGGGACCGTGGCGGCATTGGCACTGGCGGGGGGAGGTTCCGCCGTCGCGGCCACCGCTTCCACTCCGACGCCCGTGGATGCGTCAGGGGTCATCCACGGCTGTTGGACCAACGCCGAGGTGAACGGGTCTCACGTGTTCGTGCTCCAGGATGCCGGGTCGGTCTGCCCGAGGGGCACCACGGCGATTTCCTGGAACCAGGCTGGAACGCCGGGTCCGGCGGGTGCTGCTGGTCCCGCGGGTGCTACCGGAGCAGCTGGGCCGGCTGGTGCCAAGGGTGCGGCTGGGCCTGCTGGTCCCGTTGGGTCGACAGGTGCCACCGGCGCCGCGGGGCCTGCCGGTCCGGCGGGTCCAATAGGGCTGACCGGCGATACCGGACAGGCGGGAGCTGCAGGAGCGACTGGGCCGGCGGGGGCCACCGGTGATGCGGGGCCGCAAGGAGCGACTGGACCGGCTGGTCCCGCGGGGGCGACAGGGCAGCAAGGACCGGCAGGAGCGACTGGACCGCAAGGCCCCGCTGGAGGTGTCGTGGGCAGCGCCTGCGTGGACGGTACCCAGACAGGCACCGTCACCGAAGCCGTCGACCCCACCACGGCCAGCATCAGCTTTAAGTGCCTCACCACCATGACCGTGAGCTACTCGGGAGACGATTTTGCGGCGGTGCTCAGCGGGGGCAGCATCGGACCGGCGATGTGCGCCGCCATACCGACGCTCGATTGCTCCGACTCCACCAGCTTCGCGTCCACTGACACCATCGCCGTGACGTTCTTCTGTCCCCCGGGCAACAACTGCGTCACGCAACAGGCCGTCGCCGGTTTTGCCGTCTCGGGTGTCAACTTCGGTGGTAACAACCTCTGCATCGACTGGTCTCAGGTCAGAACTGTCGGCGGGTTCGCCTTCCAGACCTGCTCGGTCAACATCCCCACGCAAGGCACGACATCCCAAGTCATAGTGGCGCAAACCTTTGCGAGCGGACTCTAGGTCGACGTCACACCTACGTCCCGACGATGGCGCCCGTGGCGGCCGCCGAGGACACCGTCTCGGGCCTGATCCCCGTGTAGCGCGGAGGCGTGACGGTAACTGGTCCGGTCCTGACGGGGCACCGGAGGGCTGAAGCGGGCCCTCCCAGGGGGGGTTCACCAAGCGTGGGAAGTCGAGCGCGAGGTGGAGGTCCCTTGCCCGGCTCGAAGAGGACGAAAAGGACCTTCCACCCCTCCCGGTTCCAGGCACTCACCGTGGCGAGTGGGACCCCCGGTGCTCGGGCCAGTGTAGGGGTACTAGAGGGCGCCGCCCGCCCCTCAACGACGGTCACGTTGGTCGGAACAACCTTGGCCAAACGACTGCCGGACCTCATAGCCCCTCTACACGCCCAGCCGGTCGTGGCCGGCGACTCGCGGGGCGGGTATCGAGGAGCGCTGGTACCGCAACAGGGCGGTGGCCGGCCAGGACGACCACCCCGACGGGTACTACGGCCCGGCGACGCCGGCCCCCTCGGGAGTTTGGGCGCTCCCTGGGGTATAACGTCTCCGAGCAGCCATCACGTCGGAAGCGTGCGGCCGCCCCGCTCGCCCCGGCTGCGGCCAGGGCCTGGTGTCGGGAGGGCTCCTTCCCGGGCGGCAGAGTTATCCACAGCCCCTCCCCTGGGTTTCAGGATTCCCGGCCGCCACTCCCTTGCCACTCGGCCCACGACACATTCACGACACATACCAGCGACAAACAGAGAACATCCTGGAACCGAGTAGGACAGCCATAGACGCAGGTCAGAGGCCCTTTCCGGCGCGTCGACGCAGGTCAGAGAAGTGCCGAAACAGAATCCCGCCTATAGACAGACTCATGAACGCACCCTCGGCTGGGTGTGCCTCGCGTTCGCCAAGTCATGCGGGACCGCGACATAACGACGCCGTTCGCCACAGGAGGGGGACTGCGAAGCCGCGACATAACTGGCGCGATCCGCGCTGCCCGCTCACAGGCCGGGATGCGTCCGGGAATGCTCGGTCCGAGCATCCCCAGATCCCGCATCTGCTCTAGCTCATAGGTGCCGCGCTGGGCGATTCAGCCACCCCTGGAAGGCACTTCCGAGCTGACGACCCAGAATGTCAGTGGTAGCCCCAAACTGTCAGAGCAGCACCAGCGGCCAGTTAGGGCGCCCAGGGGTACCGATGTCGCCGCTCACTGAAACTCGCGGTTTTCGCTCACTGAAACTCGCGCTGGGGTTGTGCTCCGGGTATGAGGTTAGCCACGTCGTTTCCGGTCTTTGTCGGGTGGGTCGTTGAGGTCCCCGATCGGCTGGGTGAGGGCCTGGTGCTCACGAAGCCGCCAGGAGGGTCCTTTGATGTTGACGACGGCGGCGCCGTCGAGGAGGCGGTCCAGGATGGCGGCGGCGACCACGCTGTCGCCGCCGAACAGTTCGGCTGATGACGTCAGGCCACGATTGGTCGTTACGATCGTGGCCGAGCGGTTCTCGTAACGCCGGTTGACGACCTGGGGCGTTCGCCATCCACGTCATTTCGGTCCTCCCGTCGGGGCTGGTGGCCTGCCGGCCTGGGGTCATGCTGGCTTGCTCTGACGAGTTTCAGATCAAGGTGATCGGCCGGGGTGGTCATGCCTCGATGCCGCACGACGCCACCGATCCGGTGCCGGTGGCCTGCGAGATCGTCACCGCCCTCCAGTCCATGGTGACCCGGGTGGTGCCGGCATTCGACCCGGCCGTGGTCACCGTCACCCGGATCGAGGCCGGTACCGCGTTCAACGTCATTCCCGAGTCGGTGACCTGCGACGGCACCATCCGTGCGGTCTCCGACGAGTCGCGGGGACCGGGTTATCGCGGGCATGCGCAAGGTGGCCGAGCACGTCGCCGCGGCCCACGGTTGCCTAGCCGAGGTCGACCTGATCGAGGACAAGTACTTTCCGGTGACCGTCAACGACGCCGGAGCCGTCGATCGCACCCTCGCCGTGGCCCAGAGCCTGATCGGCCCGGTACGAGTGGTCCGCATGCCGTCCCCAGTTATGGCGTTCGACAACTGGTCCTACATCCCCCAGCAGGTGCGCGGGTCGATGGCGCTCCTCGGCGCGGCCCCACCCGGCGTGGCCCACCCGGCACCAAACCACTCCAACCGCATGGTGATCGACGAGACGGTCATCGCCACGGGAATCGCCCTGAACACGGCCATGGCACTCAGCTGGGCACACGCGCTCCGCTCACCTGGCGTCGTGGAAGATCAAAACCAGGATGCGGCGTCGGAGTGCGCTCGCCCAATCCCCACGCCGTGGCGAATGAGCGGCGCCGACACGGCCGACCTGAACTCGGTTGTCGCCAGTCCGGCACGGGCCGCGGCCTGCACACGGAAGTTGGACGACCGATCAAGCGGTCGGTCATCGGCGGCGATTTCAGCGGGCCCCCTATAGGGCATTGAGTCCGCGGGAAGTCCGCGGAAGGTCGAGAAGTGCCCGCAGACGATGGCAAGTGACAACAACCAAAAGCCTTCATCAGAGCCGATTCCTCGCGCTTTTGCCCTGGTCAGCGACGCGGCGGATTCATCGTGCCAAGGTGAGGGTCGCGGGTTCGCATCCCGTCCTCCGCTCAGTAAGAGTCCTGCTCAAGTGGCCGGAAGCAAGAGGTCCGTGGCCGCGGCTCGGAATCGAGTATTGTTGGGGTTTCCCTTCCGACAACCCCTTCTAACGGGGGATTTCGGGTGATTGTGGACTCTGTCAGAACCGCGAGAGATCGGAGTCATGCCCGGGTTATCGGCTGGCGCCCCACCCGTCCCAGTACGTGACCTCGTTGACCGGCCGCCGGCGTCCAGGCTTGAAGTCGTCTCCTGTATAGCGAGCGACCGGCAGCACCGCGGCCTGATGGACGAAATGGTCCGGGATGCCGAGCGCCTGGGCTGCCTCGGACTCGAACTGGAGGTGCAGTGTCGTCAGCGTCGTTCCGTAGCCGCGGCTCCGAAGCGCCAGGATCAGGTTCCACACAGCGGGAAAGATGCGGCCGTACCAGGTGGCGAGATTGAACACGTCCATGTTCTCAGGCCTGCCGTAGATGCACGGCACGATGTGCACCGGGACCTCGGCGAGGATCTTGACGAGGTGCTCGGCGGAATCGAGCATGGCGTCCCTGTCCGTGACATGGCGCTCGGCGAGCGACTTCCTGGTTCCCGCCAAGTAGGGCGTCGCCGCCCGGCGATAGAGCTCGGCCAGCGTGGCCGCGCTTGGCACAATGGCGTAGACGATGATCCAGCGCCAGTCCTGGATGTTGCCGCCGTTCGTCGCCTGGCAGGCGATCTCGACGCACTGCTGGATCTCGTCGAGGTCGATGGGCGAGAGCAGGTCAAGGCGCTTGCGCACCGAACGCGTGGGTCGTCAGGAGCTTGTCGGTCTGAGCGAGGTCGAACGGTGCCGTCATGTGAACTCCTGACTGTCAGGGGAAGCAGCGAGTGTCAGTCCGTCGAGAAGGCGGGGATCGTCGACGACGCCGTCCGGTCGATGTCGCTCCATCGTCCCAGCGTCCACCATCTACCGATCTTTCTCACGCGTAGCGTTCGTCTGGCTGGATCAAACGGACGCCAGCGTCGCTGACACCACTGTTGTCGTGTCGAGGGACACGCTGGTCACCACGGCACATCCACCGGGCCGACGAATCGGGCACCTTTGTCGACGTGCGCAGTCGTCAGCCTGAACGGTTTGGTTTGATCTGCGCGCCGCAGCGCCGGCATCTGCCGATCGGGCTCCGTCGGGCGCCGGGCTGGGGCCGCCCTTTACGCAGCCACGGAGGCGGCGGCAGGTACGGCCCTGGTCGGGCCGGCCGTGACGCAGCGAGCACCACCAGCCCGGCGGCGGGAACGAGGGCAAAGTCCCTGCCGTCTCTCTGAGGCTCGGTTCCAGCCATAGGCACTTTCTCCCGTGAACTGGAGCGGTCTTGCTCCTGTGGGATGTCGCACGTCATGTTGGCCCGCGGATCTGGGGAGCACACGACGTTTCCCTGGTGCTGACACCTGTCAGTGAAACGATCAGGGGGAAATCTGGACCCCAAGGAGATCGGCGAGTTCTCCGACAAGAAGATCACCTTCGTCTAGGCGCCGCGGGCCCCAGGATGCCAAGCCAGCAGTGCGTTTGATTCGTAAGGTCGCCGATCGTCCGGCGGCACCCCCGGACGGCCACTGCTCGTTCGTGCTGTTGTATCTGCGGAAGAGTGACTCGGTCACGCCCTGCGGCGGCGTCTCCAAAAGTCCCCGGTGCCTTCCAGACGCCGAAGACAGTTGTCCACTGGCATACGGGCGTCTTGCCTCATGGGGCAAACGCTTCTGCCTCCGTGGACGGTTTATCGGGCACCGATGCTGCGATGGGTAGACTCCTCGCGCCGCGCCCCGTAGGTTTCCGGTCGAGAAGGTGACGGTCTGCTTCGTCATTCGGCTGCTGTTACCATCACGGTTGGGGGTTGGGATGAAAACCATCATCTCTGACAGGAATGGGTAGGGCCGTGGATATGAAGCAGGGTCTGCGCCAACAGGTTGGCGACAGTCCCAGTCCCTCGCGGCGATCGCACGCTGATCGGCCGGGCCGTCCCGATGTAACTGCGCTGCTTCACTTACAGCGGACCGCAGGCAACAAGGCTGTGACCGCGGCCCTGCAAGGGCTCGGCTTCGTGGGCCTCCCACTGCCGCTACCAGCACGCAGGGGAGAAGGGAGCTAAGGCCAAGTCCAGGCCCAAGACCAAGAAGGAGCGGGAGAGGGCGGAGGCCTTGCGGAAAAAGAAGGAAAGAGAGGAGGCCGCGCAGCTCAAGAAGACCAAGCAGGAGGAGGCCGGGAAGAAGGCCCAAGAGGTGGAGGCCGCGAAGAAGGCCAAGGAAAAAGAAGTGGTCCCGACTCCGTCCGCTGAAGAGACGGAGTCCGAGGTACCGAAGGTCCGCCGACCCGAAGCCCCAACAAAAGAACTACGAGGGACTGACAAAAATTACATTCCAAGGTCAGGAAATGGCGGGCTAGTTATATGGTCTCTCTCGGATCAAGCACGCTTGCGGGGGCTGTGAAGAAGGACCTGGACGCTATCATTGATCTCAGAGAAAAGTTACGAAATCTTACTAAGTACAACTCTACGCCAGGCCGACACCGCGAAAACGGCGATCAAGGATGGGGATAAAGACGCCGCCAAGAGAGACAGCTGGTTAGACTTGGAGAAAGAGTGTAACGAGGCCGAGTCTGAACTTGACGACACCGTGGAGCGGTTGCCGGACCAGCGATGAAGCCGGCGCTGAAAGCCGAGCAGGACCGGCAGACAATCATCACCCTGCGGAGCTATTGGGCCACATGGAAAACTCGCATCGAACACCGTAAACACATGACAGACAC
>CAWABU010000003.1:0-308764 GCA_963780345.1 uncultured Acidimicrobiaceae bacterium | reverse complement strand
GCTCACCGATGCCTACGCGGTACTGTGCCGGTCCAACGCCGGGACGATAGATCAGCTCCTCGCCGCTCACGCCGCTGGTCCCAAGGTGCATCTCGTTGGCGACGGCAAAGAGATGCGGGCGCTCGCCGAGGCCGCCGAACGCTTGCAGGACGGCCGGCCGGCCACCCGGAGCTTACGGCGTTCACCACTTGGCAGCAGGTCGTTGAGTACGCCGAGGACGACCCAGCTGGCACCGACCTGGCGGTAGCGGTCCGCATGATCGAGAAGTACGGGCCTGACGAGGTGATCCGGGCTATCGACGGGACCGTCCGCGACATCCGGAGCGGAGTGCGCAACTCCACGGCCCACAAGAGCAAGGGACTCGAATGGGGTCGGGTGCGGTATCGGCAACGACTACCGGAACCGTTGGACAAGCAAACCGGCCAGCCGTTGCCGATACTCCCCGAGGACGCCATGCTCGCTTACGTGGCTGTGACCCGGGCCGAGGACATTCTCGACAATACCGGCCTGGCTTGGGTCCACGCCCACCTCGAAGCCCTCGTCACCCCGCCCGGTGAAACCCTGGACAGGGAAACTGACACCCCCCGTTCCTTTCCCCCTCCCTGCCCGATACGCCCGCCGAGGAGCCGGGACTGGTCGAAACCGCCAACGGATACCTCCTTTGCGTGGAGCACGCCGAAGCTTGCCGCTCTGGCGGGAACGACGTGGCCATGCGTCCGATCGCCCCGGACGACATCGACCCCTGAGTCGGAGATACCCCAATGTGCCGATTGCCACGACCTGGCATCCGCCGCGGCCGAGCCAGCAGAGGCTCCGCACCCATCCCCGGCTCCGGCGAGCACAGAGGCGGATTCGGGTGGAGACGGATCAGGTGTCGACCTGTATCTGGCCCGATACGGGCTACGGGTCGGCGTCCCGATCCTGGTTGCGGACGAAAGGGGCGTCTACGTCGTTCACGGCGTGGGCGAAGGACGGAGGCGTCACCGCATACCGGCCTGATCGTCGCGGGCGCTGGAGCTTTCCGCCCGGATGGCGCTGCCTGGCTGCAAGCCCCGGCAAGAACGGTAATCCAGTGAAGGTGCGCTCGGTCCCGGCCGCTTGCCGGATAGCTCGGGCCGCGTGGCGAGCCCAACACACCCCGTCAGCCATGGACATGCTCCCCGCCGCCGTGCATGGGTTGTCCGCGGCGAACCTCCTAGGATCGGTGCCCCGTGATTGCGGCTGCGGTTTTCGACGTGGGCGAGGTTTTGGTCAACGAGACCCGCGAGTACGGGATGCTGGGCGGACTGGATGGGCGTACCACGCCACACGTCCTCGTCTGTGTTCGGAGGTGTCATCGCCTCCGGCCGGGACTATGGGAAACATTTCCAGGTCTTCCAGCCCGGTTTCGACCTATCGGCCGAGCGCGAGGCCCGTGCGACCGCAGGGCAGCCGGAGACGTTCGGTCGTTGATGACCTGTACCCTGACGCTATTCCCGTCTGGCGGCGCTGCGGGCGACGGGGCTGAGGGTCGGGGTTGCCGGCAATCAGACGGCTCCAGGCCAGGACCGATCTTAGATGGCCTCGGCCTGCCGGCCGACTGGATCGCCACGAGCGATAGCTGGGGCGTTGAGAAGCCTTCCCCCGGCTTCTTTCCGCCTTGCCCGTCGAGGAGTCCGGCGTTCCCGCCGGCCAGGTGCTGTATATAGGTGACCGGCTCGACAACGACGTGCGTCCGGCGCTGGACGCCGGGATGAAGGTGGTCCCTACTGCGCCGCGGGCCGTGGGGGTTGCTGCTATCCGATTCTCAGACGGAGGCCCGCTGCATGGCTGTTCTGCACGACCTGAGCGGGCTTCCCGAGCTGGTAGCGCAGCGGGAATGACACGTTCACTTGGCCCCCCAGCCGACCACACTCGGTAAACCAGATCGGGACGGTCCGTCGTGACAGTTGAGCGCCCTACCCTTCGGAGTTGGTTTGCCGGCTAGTGATCCACCGGTAGTCCGCCGCTCAAGACGGGGACGTTATGTGGCGCTTGACAGAGTGAGCGACCTCCTCTTGCTCGCTTCGCGCCATGGCCCTCCGACCCGGCGTTTTGGGATGGGTCGGTGTGGGGGACTGGACGTTATGGGCCGCGATTGAGGTGACACTCTCGCAACGTCGTGGCCAGGACGAACGAGGTCCCCGATCTTCGTTACCTCTGGACGCATCGATCTGGCCGGGCGGTTGGCCGTCGGTCGGGACGACAACGCTAGGTAGCCACACCTGCAAGCGGCGGCGATTGCGGCTTCCCACGGCGTGGTCTTCGCCGATCCCGCCTCGGCCCACGACGCCAAAGGGGGCCGGATCTTGCTCGAGGCTGTCGGGCAAGGCCGCCACCACGTCCACCTCGACGCCCCGACCCACCACCTCGCCCCTCATCGGGCGATTGTCGCCCCCGGCTGTCGACAAACGCCGACAACGTAGGGAAACACCCGATGCTTACGCGGTCACGGGCCGTCACCATGGTGCCAGCAAAGGGTTAGCGCCCCACACGGCGCATCGGAAAGGAAGAGCGATGACAGTCAAGCTGGCACGACGGCCCGTAGTCATAGCGGTGGCAGTGGCTGGGTTGGCCGTGACCGGGGCCGGGGTGGCGCAGGCGTCGATCCCGGACTCGGCCCAGACCTACACGGGTTGTATGCTCAACAACGTCGGGACGCTGAGGTTGATCGACCCGTCCCTCGGCAGTCACAACCCCATGGGCCACTGTTTCGGCCGGGAGACCCAGGTCACCTGGAACCAGAAGGGCCAACCGGGCGACCCGGGACCAACCGGCCCCGCCGGGCCGCGACCGGGCCGACGGGCGCAACCGGACCGACAGGGCCCGCCGGGCTGACCGGGGCAACGGGACCCTCAGGGCCTGCCGGTCCACCGGGACCATCCGGGCCCAAGGGTGACCCGGGAGCGCCAGGAATCTCCACGACGACATTTGCGATCGGCGGCTCACTCCGTTGCCCGACGACGGAACCGTCGTCGGCGTCAATTTCAAAGTGCTCCCGCGCGGCAGTTATGCCATCGTCGCCACTGTCAACACCGACGATCTCGCATTCAACGGCGACCACATCCGAACCGTCAACTGCAACCTGTTCAACGACCAGAACGTCATCGGCGGTACCACCGATCGCCGGCTCGTGCCGGCGGCGACGAGGTCGACCGATCGCTCACCATGAACGGCGGGGCCGAAATCTCAAACGACTTCGGAATCATCACGATCAAGTGCTCCGGGCAAGGCCTCGAGGTTGTCGAGCAAAGCCAGATGATGATCATGCAGACCGGCGGCTTTTCCTGATCATCTGGTGAGGCGACGGACGCCCGGTGACCCTGCCTGCTTGATCACCGAACCCGTGCCCCGCCTCATCAGTACTCCGCACCGCCGACTCTTGGTGATTCTCTCGGTGCGGGGATAAACCCTGACATGACGTACGGCCCACGAGACCCTAGTATACGCGTCCGAAGTGAAACCACCCGGCGGGCCAGATTGCGCACGTGGTCGTCCCACGGGGGACAAAACGAAGTCCCGTACGTTGCACCAACGCGCTCAGCATGGGTCCGACATGGGAGCATGCTTCGAAAAGATCCGGCCTCTCCACCCGAGCGCTCAACAGTGACCAGGAAGAATGCGTGTCCGTAAGCCTGATTTGTCGTCCAGCGCTCGGCGGGGAACGGCACTCATGCGAGCGCCGGATGCTGATGTGCGCCTCGCTGGCCCCGCCCGGCCGCGAAAGCGGCTGAACAGTTGACCGAGAAGGTGGCTGCAACCCCATAGTCCCGGCGGCTGGAGCGGCGACCCACCTTGAGTGGCGGGTGTCGCGCCGGGCTTTGGGGTTGATCGGCCCTCCGGGCGCACACGGGGGCCGTATAATCCGACGCCACCAGGTCCACCCGGGTTCTGGATTACCCAGCTGGGCAGCGTGTGGCCCGTGCGCCTCGTCCCGATCGTTCGGCAACACCACCGACCGTGCGAGGTGGCGGCTGCGTCGATCGCCACGAACACGGCCACGCCGGGCCTGCGGGCGCCGCAAGCGGGGCTAATGCCGTACGGCTGGCGGCTGCAGATCAAACCGCTGGCGGCGGCGGGATTCCGCGTCGTGGCGCCCGAAGATGCGCGGCTACAACCTGTCATCACGGCCGAAGGGCGTCAAGGCCTACGACACGGACCAGCTGACCGCCGACATCCGCGGCCTGATCCAAGAACGCGGCGCCAAGACGCGCGCTGCTGGTCGGTCACGACTGGGGCGGAAGCGTGGCCTGGGCCACCGCCATGGCTTACCCGGAGGTCGTGGATCGGCTGGCCATCCTCAACGCGACCCATCCCCGGAAGCTGTCGCAGGGACTGCACCACCCGGGCCAGCTCCGCAAATCCTGGTACTTCTTCTTCTTGATCTCCCGGAGCTGCCCGAGGCCGCCGTGCACGCAAACCGCTGGCATTTCTTCCGGCACTTTCTGCGCGACGCCCGCCCGGCCTATACCCCCGAGGAGATCGATCGTTACATCGAGGCGTAGTCGCAGCCCGGCGCCGCGACCGGGATGATCAACTACTACCGGTCCTCGGTGCGGACCTCGCAGAAGAAGGCCGCAGCGGCTTCGCCCGATCTCGGCGCCCGCCCTGGTCATCTGGGGGCAGCGCGATCAGTACCTCGGCCCCGAACTCGCCGAACCCGATTATGACGACGTACCCAACCTCGACCGCGTCGAGCGCCTGTCCGACGCCTCGCACTGGGCACATCACGACGAGGCCGAGCGCGTTAACCAACTGCTCATCGACTTCTTCGCCCCCGCCCTACCAGCCAAGAACCACTGAAATGCCGGCCAGGTCGGTCGGTCCCGACACTGAGAGCGCAGAGGGCCCGAAGGAGGAGTTCTGTCCTCGCCCGAGCAGCCATACCCTGACCCCTGACCAGGGCCGTACAGCAGCGAGGTACAGCAGCCCCCACACCCGTCCAGACCCTCTCCCAGCCTCCTGAGTGCGTCCCGCGTCGACGCGCTGGTCACCTGAGAATACACCTCATCGTAATCGAGACGTCGGCGTGCCTCATGATCCGCATGGCGATCCGAGAGTGAACCCCCAGGTCGACCAGCAGCGAGGCGCTGGTGATGGAACGAGCGCCGCGAGACACCGGCCAGGATGGCATTGTCACGAAGTGGCATGTCGTGGCCCTGATTTCACGGCAAGATGGCAGGGATAACGAAGGGAGGCGCACGATGGCTGAGCCTGGTCTCATCCTGGTGACCGGGGCCGGCGGGGGAGTCGGCGGCGTGGGCGGCAAGGATGTGGCCTTGCTGCGTCAACGCGGCCGGGCCGTACGAGCCATGGCGCACGACGACAACGACGGCGCCGCCGTGCGCGCCCTCGGCGCCGACGTCGTCCTCGGTGACCTCACGCGGCCGGCAGATGTGGCGACGGCCCTCGACTCGGTCCAACGGATGTTCTTCCAGCATGAGCCTGGCGCCGTCCTACCTCGAGGCCACCGCCACAGTTGCGACCGTGGCTCGTGCCGTCGGCGACTTGGATGCACTGGTTGCCGGTTCCCAGATGACCGTGTCCCAGATGAACGACCTCAGCATGCGCGAGTCACGCCGTCAGCGGCTGCACTGGCTGTGAGCAAATGCTTAACTGTCCGGGCTTCCGGTGGTGCACGTTCGCCCGACTGTCTTCTCGTGGTCCATCGAAGAACAGTCCTTTGCAACGACCGCAGAAACGCCAGTCCGCCTGGCTCACGCCCCGAACCTCCTGTTCTTGGCCGGGCAACAGACAGCCCGAGCGTCTCCCGGGTCGCCCAACCTCTGGTCGGCGGCCACCTGCCCGGACCAGGCGCGGAGGCGCCGACCCTTTGCTAGAACACCCGTCGCGATCCCTCCAGTCGCCGTTTCTCGATGGTTTCACACTGACCGAAGCGGCCGGATCGTCGCACCAGGTGTTTCTTTACGAATGTGAGTCGCTGGCCCTTAGCCGTGTGGCCTTGGCCCTGGAACGATGGTGGATCTGGTCGCAAGAATCGGTGATTTCATGGTCTCCGGGCTGATGAGGGTGGTGGCCCAGCCAGTATCTGCCTGGTCGGCTGCCAGAGCAGGCACTTGCTCCAGAAGAGGGCAGACATGCTGTATTCGTTCTCTAGAAGAAGCCGGCGATCTTGGTGATCATCATTTGGGCATCGGTTACTCCTACCGACCCTCCGCCCTGTGATCGGCACCACAGGCTGACCTCGCTTCCGCCAACGGCGATCTGGGCGCCGCCATTCATGGAGAGGGAGATCTTGACGGAGTCGAGGGTCGGGATAACCCGACGGTCGGTCGCGCCACCGATGATCCCGGTTCCACTGTGCAGCTCGCACTCGCTGTCCCAGATGGCATCGCTACCCGCGAATTTGCCGAAAGCGTCGATGTTGGCGGTGGCAACGATGCTGTAGCTGCCGGCGTCGAGCTGTTTCGACGCGACTTGCACGAGGGTGTCAGGAGCTTGCAAGTTCGGCGCTTGGCCGGTGGCGAAGGTGACCGTCACGCCTGCACCGGACGGTCCTGGAGGTCCTGGCGGTCCGGCCGGGCCGGTCGCTCCGGTTGCCCCGGTAGACCCGGTCGGGCCTGGCGGTCCTGTTGCCCCGGTTGGGCCGGCCGGTCCGGTAGCCCCGGTTTGACCTTTCTGGTTCCAGGTCACGGTGCTCTCCCAGACGAAACAGTGGCCCATGGGGTTGTGGGCGCCCAGGGACGGGTCGATCAGTCTCAGTGTCCCGACGTTGTTGAGCATGCAGGCGGTGTAGGTCTGGGTGGCGTCGGGGAGGGCGGCGGTGGCCACTCCGGCCCCGGCGGCCGCCGACGCGACCGTCACGGCGACGGCGGCGATCACGAGCGGTCGTCGTGCCAATTTGGTGTGCATCTGTCCTCCTGGCTGCACCCGGGGGCCGCCCGGGTTGGCCGACCCTAACGATGGCGATGGTGTTCGAGCGCCATCGTCAAGCGCATTAGTGGTTTCCCTATGTTTGTTGAGCGACGGGCGGTGGCCGTGTGGGACAGCCCACTGGGGGGCCGTGCCGGCTCGTGGGTCGGGACCGGAAGATGGAGGTGGTGCGGCAGGTTGGATCACCTCGGCGAGGGCGGTCCACCTTGGCGTTGTGGGGCGAGGCCGGGATCGGTAAAAGGCCACGGCTTGGGGCGGCGGTGGCGGAGGACGCCACCCGACGCCGGGGCGCGCCGTAGAGTGCGGCCGAACTAGTGGAGCGTCATCAATGCCTTCATCGTCTTGGACTCCGATCGCCTGGCTGCTGGATCGGTGTCGGGATGTGACTCGGTGTTTGGACGACTCCTTCGTCGACAGTGTCGGTTACTCGAGCTTCCGCTCACTGTTGAATTCGATGCATTCCACGACCCGGTTGACCGCCAGCCCGGCTCGGGCAATGGCCTCCTCCACGCCGGCCAGCGACTCACCGGCAAAACGCCAGAAGCAGACGTCGTCGCCGGGGATCAGCAGGCTGCCCAGAAACTCGACTCGTCGACCGGCGGCCCGCACATCCTGCGCCGCAGCGCTGGCTCGGGCCGCTCCAGCGAGGAGGGCGGCCTCACTATCGTCTGGCCAATAGCATTCGACGACGTAGCTTCGAGGCACCGTTGTGAGTATGGCGGTCCGAGCCGCTGGGCCGCATCGGGTGTTTCCCTGTGTCTCAAGACGCAGCGTCCGGTGGGGGTGATCAGGGTCGGCCGGGCTCACTCGCAGCGGTTCGGCACGAGCCGCAGACGAACGTTGACGAGGTCGATGCCCGAATCACCTCTGGGATCGAATGACCCGGGTGGCCTCGGGCTACTCCTGGTGCCGTGGGGGATCGCCCTTGGAGGACGCCTGGGCCATGGTCCGACCGAGTTCGGCTCGCGAGTGGATGCCAAGCTTGCGGTAGACGCGGGCCAGGTTGGCCTCCACTGTCTTGGCGCTGATAAATAGCAGGGCAGCGACCTCACGGTTTGTGTGACCCGAAGCGGCCAGTTCCGCCACGCGCGCCTCGGTGGGAGTCAGTTGATCCGGACCGCCGAAGCTGCTTCCCGTCCGATCCAGCTCGGCTCGGGCCTGGGTTGCCCATTGGTTCGTACCGACCTCTTCGAAAAGCTGAGCGGCGCGCGCCAAGGAGGCCCGGGCGGCGCGGCGTTCCCGGCGGCGACGCTGGAGCTGACCGGCCACTAACAGCGTTCGGGCTAGGTCATATCGTGCGTCAGGAAGGTGTGCGTGAACGGTCAGTGCCTTCCCGTACGCGGCGGCCGCCCCCTCGACGTCCCCCCGGGCCGCCAACAGCAAACCTCGGCAGCGGGCGGCCATGGCACGAGCCCAAAGGCGACTCGGATTTCGTCCGCTCACTTCCAGACGCTCGACGATCACCTCGGCCTCCTCGAATCGGCCAAGGGTGATGAGCGCTTCAGCGGCGTCGGGCCAGAACGGGATGAGAGCCGGCTCGGCGAACTCGTACGACGTCATCTGGGCCGCCGCGGGGGCAAGGTAGTCCGTGGCCGCGGACGCATTGCCTACCGACAGCTCGACCATCCCGAGGGCGCCGAGCGAATAGAGCGCGGCCACCGCGAAGCGGGACTGGCCCAGCAATGTCAGCGCGCTGGACCCGGCCGTGCGAGCTTCTGGAACTCGACCCCGCCATGCCGCTATCAGTCCTCGAACACCCAACGCCAAGGCCAGCGGAATGTCGCTTGCGGTCATGTCGGCTCGATCCGTCAGCTCGTCCTGCAGTCGCTCGGCCGCTTCCACGTCTCCGCACCACAAGGCCAGCTGACTGGAATGGGCCAGGACGAACCAGAGATCGCTTTCGCTGCCTCGCTCGACACAACGGTCGTGGAGTTCAGCGAAACTCGACCGAGCTCGGACGAGCTGGTGCGTCCAGATTTGGATCATGGCCGCGTTCAGAGACGGCCAGAGCACCGCATGGCTACGGCGATCCCGGTCCTCGAGGTCCAACGCCAGCGCTAAGGAATCCTGGTCGATCTCACGGCCGAGCATGAACTGATAGACCTCGTGGCCCGAGAGCGCTTCGGCCAGCAGTCCGTCGTCGCCGACCGCTCTCGCCGCGCTGACCGCGATGGTCGCATATTCGAGGCCTCGCTGGAGCTGGCCGGAGTTGTTGAGCGCCACAGCCAGCTCCATCGCGATTCGACCACGGAGGCTGGGCGCCTCGCCCGCCTCGGCGTAGGCTTGTTCGAGGATCTCGATCGCCTCGACGTAGTCGTTGCCCTGGTAGGCCAGCGCGCCCAACAAGACGAGCGCTTCGGCGCGCTGCGGACCCGGTCCGAGATCGGCTACCACGTCCTCCAGCAACTGTGTGGCGCGACCGGGATCGTCGGCGTCGAAATGGTCGCAAGCGGCCCGAATTCGCCGAGCGGCGTCTCGAGCCCCTAGCCCAATCGCCATCTCCAACAGCTCGGCGGCTGCGGAGGCGGCTCCCCGGGCGCGAGCACGATCGGCCGCCTCGTCGAGGGCCGAAACTGTCTCTGCCGGGCCTGCCGTTGCGCTCAGCGCCAGGTGGCGGGCCCGCTCCTCGACATCTTCAACCAGGCTGCTGAGTCGAGCATGCACTGCTCGGCGCTCGGGCCCGGAAGCGTCGTTGTAGACCCCCTCGGCCCACAGTGGATGCCTGAACCGGAGCTCGCCGTCCGACAGTTCGACGAGACCGCTGTCCTCGGCCGAGGCGAGCACCTCGAGAATATCGGCGGCACCACACGCCTGCCCGATCAGCTCCACACGAGGCTGAGCCGCTGCGCTGGCCACTAGCATGACGTCGCGTACCGCGGGTGCGAGCAGGCCGATGCGCTCGTTAACTACCTGCGCGACCGTGCGCGGCAGCACCGGGACGCCCGTCGCGGGAACCGTAAGCGAACGGGCGATCTCGATGGCAAAGAACGGGTTCCCGGACGACCGCTCGGCGATGCTCAGCATGGTCGGGCGGGCAAATGAGCGACCGGTGGCTTGGCGGATGACGTGGTGCAGCGCTCCGACAGTGAGCGACCCGACCTGCATCCGAAGGATCCGATCCGGATCGGACGGGCACAGCTCGTTCCGGGCGTCCGCGGGAATTCTGGCCGCTCGGTGGTCAGCAAAACCACGGGCCCGCGGCAGCGCCGAAAAGCGAATGCCACAACGCGGCGGGAGGGCTCGTCAAGCCACTGGAGATCATCGATCGCCAATAGCAGCGGTGTGGCCCCGCTCAAGCGGATCATCACCGACAACAGGCCGGTGGCTACTGCTCGGGGATCAGATTCCTGGTCGACGTCGGCTCGCCGCAACAGCGCCGCCTCCAACGCCCGTCTTCGCGGAGCAGAAAGACCTTCGAAACTCGCGTCGTCCACGTTGTTCAACAGATCGGTGAGGCCGGAATAGCTCAACCGAAGCTCGGCCTCGGCCGGGGAGGACGCCAACACTCTGTAGCCCCGCTCGCGGGCATCTGAGATCCCCGCCTGCAAGACGGTCGTTTTGCCGATCCCCGCCTCGCCCCACGCCCTCAGCCAGGCTGGCCCCAACCCGACACTGTCCAACAAGCTGGACACCTCCGCCCGCTCACGGTCTCGACCAACGATCTCGCCCCTCATGGGCCAAATCATCGCACAGGCAACCCGCCGCGGACGCAACCGGGCAAGCATCACGGCCGCCCCCAGCCTCCCTGCCCCTCATACGACACCATGACCGCAAACAGCCGTGGACCCGACCAGCAAATCCATGATCGGTCTGCCGCTCGCCGCAGCGATCCTGGGTGCGGTGGCGGTGGGCCTCGTAACTGTCATCAGGCTCGGATTGGGCGGCGTCATGCGGCGGCGCACTCCCGCGGCAACCACCCCGTCCCTATAGAGCGCCGGATCCAGGTGTCCGTGTCGTCGTTCCCAACGAGCACCACCACGTCGAATGAAAGCTTTGCGGCAGCTTCTGTTTGCCCAACTGCGGGCCGATCGTGTCCCCAACGCATGAAGTTGGCGCCGAAGTTCAGATCCGACGAGCCGCGCTGATCGATGGCCAGGCAGGTCCGAAAGCCGAGGTCCCGGGCACGTGAGAGCTGCCCCTGGAGCTTCTTCGTAATGGGCTCCCCGGAAGAGAAGAGGATGTCCTCTCGCGGGTCGGCTGACTGGCCGAGCCATGGCTGGACTTCAACCGCACCCCAGCTCCGGCGAGCAGCGGCCTCGTGGCCGCGTGTCTGGTCGAGGCCGGAGACGACCGTACGTCGGGCCGATTCGACGATCGACCAGATAACCGGTTCATCCGAGGACACGTGGCAGGAAAGGGCCAACGTCTTGCTCGTCGCTCGCAGCCGAGCTCCTTTTCGAGCCGCGTTCGACAACGGCAAGTACTTCGGCGTGGAAGTTCTTGGAAACTAGCCATCAGCGTCAGCAGGATGCGCCGATGCAGCGCCCGAGACCGCCGGATAGATGTCACAAGGTCTGCGCTGGCGGGGAAGCCCTATAGCGTACGGGCAAGGTGTTGCAGAAGCCGATGCTGGGGTTCCAGATGCCCAAGAGCAGCTACGTCTCCCACGAAGGGATGGCACCGGAGGGCGACGACATCTCGATCACCCTCGACGCCGCCGTCGAGCACACGCCCGACATTGCCCTGATCGTGGCCTTGTCAGTACAACAGGGGCGAGGCGTGGGGAATGGTCGCATTGCGGCGATCGGTGGTCGATTGGCGAAGGGCAGTGGTGCATGTCCGCGCCGCGCTCGATGTCGACGACAGGCTCAAGGGCCGCCGGCTCGCTGCCGTGTTGGCTCACCGGGTCGTGGAGATCTCGCCGGGCCAACCGCACATGTCGCACCGACTGGCGCCTCGATTCCGTCCGGCCGAACCACTCGTCGTCCGGGTGGGGCTCTACGCGATGCGCGTCGCTGTAATTGCCTGGAGCTGAGTGGCGGCACGCCCGAAAGCCGCCTGCAGCTGCTCGGGGTTGGGATCGACGTTGAACCGCTGAGCGAGCTGACTGAGGTCGACACTCGACCCGGTCACGGCGCCGAAGGAGCCTGCCCGCCCACCTCCGGTGCCGGCTGGACCGCCGGTGCCAGGCTCGGCCGGCCCACCGCCGCCCTGCCCCCGTCGTCGCCCGGAACGCTGGCCGCCCTGGCGGCGACTGCTGCGTTGCGGAGGCCCGCCTGCATGGTGAGGGCGACGTGCCCGAGGGCGGTGTCGACCGGGTCCACGTCGCCCGATCCAAACCCGCCCGCCGGCTGGCCGGCTCGTCGCCCCCCGATGCCGAGGCCGCCCCCGCCGCCTACTCCGCCCGGCGTCGGGCCGGCACCCCCAGCCCCGAACCCCGACCCCGTGCCGCCGGTCGCCCCGCCGCCAAGTTCGCCCGTATCGGCGTTGCTGCTGTCGCCGGGGGGAGGCGCCGGCGGGCTAGTGTCTCCGCCCGGCGGGTTGTCGGGCTGGGGCGCGGGCTCTCCCGGGCCGGGGCCTGAATCGCCCGGCGCCGGCGCCGGCTCGCTCGGACCAGGGCCGCCTTGGCCCCCCACCCCCCCGTCACCACCGGGCGGCGAAGGAGCTCGGCCCAACACCGCTAGGCACGTCGCCCAGCCACGCCGACGCCACGCACCCCCGGAGGCACGCCGACCCCGAGGCACGCCGCCAAGCCGCGCCGATTAGACGCACCGACCTCCTGAACGAGTGTTCGATGGCATCCCTTGCTGATTCCAGGAGGAACGGCTAGACCGACAGAGCCCCGAGATCGACCGTCCCCGCTGGTGGCCGGCCAGAAGGTGCCGGTACTCTCACTGACATCGCGGTCGCAGTCGGCTTGGCTGGACCAGAGCGAATGCAAGAATGCCGAGCTGGCCCGGACCAACTCCGACGAAGGCGGCCAGGTCCTGCTCGACCCCGGCACCGGGGGTCGGAGCTGGATAGGCCCGTCATATGACGCCGGCCGTCAGGTGTGAACGGCGGTCCCGGCCTGATCGTGAGCCTCGCGGGCCGCGTAGTCGTTTCATCGCCGTCGCCGTGAACGACGGCCGGGCTATGGTCATCTACGCCGTTGGCAACCCCGACGAGCTCCCCAAAACCCACGTCGAGTGAGCTGCAAGCTGGTGGCTCACCTTTGGACCAGCGCCGGGAGCGAGGGCAACCGGGACACCGCCCTGGTGCACGGCTCGGTGCACTTCCCCCTCCTCTACCGGAAACTGTGCGACACAAAGGTCGGTGACTGCAACTACTTGGCCGACTTCCGCGGCGACACCGACTTGGTGACGCCTTCGGCCGCGGTTTGAGGTCGACAGGTGTGGTCCAGCGGGCCGAGACTGAGTCGCAGCGCGGCCAGCGCTCGGTAGGGGGCGACGCCCATGGTGGTAAGTACGGGGCATGGGTCCGCCTTACGGGTCACATCCCTGGGATCGGTAGATACTCCAGGATTTCGATGAACGATCCTCTGGCGCGCTCAGATGGGATGCCCGTCGAACAGCTTCTGCACCGATTCGGGCTCGGGATGTCAACAGGGATTGAAAAGCTCGAAATCGCCACCCTGGAAGCAGAGGTCAATGCCTGAGGAGTCGAACACCATCGTCATCGAACGACCGGTCGGCCACGTCTTTGCTTTTCTGGCAGACGCCGACAACGACAAGCAATGGCACAGCGGGCGATCGAGATCACCAAGACTGGGGCAATTCGTAGGAACTACCTACCGGCAGATCGTGAGCGGACCGGGAGGTCGGCGCATCGATGCCGACATTGAGATCACCGACCTCGTGGCCGATCAGCGGATTCGGGTTTAGGACCACCACACGGGTCGCGTGCGCCCGACCAGCGGTTACGATCGACGCCCCGCGGACCGACAGACTGAACGCACTTTTCGGCTCACTGCGCAGTTGGAGGCGGCTGAAAAAGCTGATGACGCAGGGTGTCAAGAACAATGAGAGTCGAGTCGCCGCGCTCGACAGCCTCAAGCGAATCCTCGAGAACCGCCAAAGCCGAGAACCATCACGACTTGCCGATCTTCAGGCGCGGCAATCCGACCACGACTCCCCCACCTGTCGGAGCGGACAACCGCTCCGCGGTAGCGCAGGGATAGCCCGCGAACCGGCGGTCGGGGACGCGCCGCCAGCGCGGATCGGGGACACTTGGCGGCGGGATTATGGGCGCATTTTCGGCGCTCGCAGCGGACGGCGACGACGAGCACAACACCCTCGCTCGGGGCGCGTCAGGGGCGCCTTCGCCTGCATAGTCGGTGTGCCTGTTCTGTGTCTCCGTGCGGCGCTTCTGGGCTAGTGGCCTGTCAGGTTCCCGTCAGTTGATTCCTCCGAGGCGGCCACCGAAATGAGCGTCCCACCTATGGCTGTCGCGGATCGACCAACCGGCTGAATATCGTCGGATCATGCGTTGGTGTCATCGGGCGGGACGAGCCCAGGGTCGGGAAGCGCGGCCGCACCGGCTCCCGAGTGGTGCTCGTCAGGCCAGTCGGCGTCGATGGTGTAGCTGGTCATGGACAAGGAGCCATACGTGTAGCCGTCCACCAGCACCTCCGCCGTGGAACCGGCGGCGCTGGCCAGACCGGCTAGGTAGAGCAACGGTATGAAATGGTCGGGTGTCGGCACCGCGGCGTCGAAATCCTTGTGGCCTAGCAGCGCGGTGAGGTCCTCGGGGGAGGACGTCATGTGGCTGCGCGCTGCGTCGTCGAAGCGGTGGGCCCACTCGAACCCGCCGTCGGGTTGGCCCCAGTCGACGCGGTGCAGGTTGTGCACGACGTTGCCGCTGCCGATGACGAGCACGCCCCGTTGGCGCAGCGGCGCGAGTTGAGCGCCGAGTCCGAGGTGGTACTCGAATGGTTTCTGGGCGTTGATCGACAGTTGGACAACGGGGATGTCGGCGTCGGGGAAGGCATGGACCAGGACCGACCAGGTGCCGTGGTCGAGGCCCCAACTGTCGTGATCGAGCCCGACCCAGGTGGGCTTGGCGATCTCGGCGACCTCTTCGGCGAGGACGACGTCACCTGGTGCGGGGTACTGCACGGAGAAGAGCTCATCAGGGAACCCATAGAAATCGTGAATGGTCTTCGGGCGCTCCATGGCGGTGACTGCCGACAGGTTGACGTACCAGTGCGCAGAGATCACCAAGATGCCCCGCGGTGGGGAACGCGGCTCCAAGCTCGCGCCAGGCGTCGGTGTACCGGTTGCGCTCAAGCGCGTTCATCGGGCTCCCGTGCCCCAGGAACGCTGCCGGCATCGGCTCGAAGATCATCGAGTCACCTTAGCGACGGCCGGAATGGGTGCAGGAGCTGGTTGCGCCTGGGATCGAGGCTAACTGAGTCTTATATTCTCTCGGGCGGTCATCAACGGTTCCTTCGGCTGGGATCATCGATCTTCCTAAGCTTCCAAGTTGGCGGCGAGCGTTTAGAGGGGCCGAATGGCCTCGACGTCAAAACGTGCTACGACCAGATGTACTCCTCAGCGATGGCGCCATCGCGCCATTTAGCTACGGTCACCATACGGGCGCCGTTCTCGAATTCCCCAATGACACATGTCGACTCTCCGGACCCGAACTTGATCGGGTGGGAGGTGATCTGGGGTGGTGTACCTCCCCCGTTTTGTTCGACGTATGACTTCATGGCCTTGATGTGCTCCTCGATGCCGTGGGTCGTGGGCTGTCCTTGCCAGGCCACCAGGACATCTTCGGTGTGATGGTGCGCGAAGACGCCGTTCCAATCGGCTTTGTTCCATCCCACGAAGTCGAGGTCATCCATGCCTTTAAGATTGCTATCAACTGCGTCGTCGCTCGGCATATTTACAAGGGGCCTCCTGTGTAATCGAGTCATCAGGGACTCACGGTCACGGTACACCCAGGGCTGCTGACGCGGCCCCTAGCCCCGATCGCCGGAAGTCTGTAGTGCTCTGAGCCTGTCCTTGGCGTCTTCGCGGGGGGCCGTCTCATCTGGTCGAGGACAGCTTGTCTGTAGTCGTGTCCCTGGGACACCACAGGTGTATCGAACCGGGGGGACGACCGGGCTGCCATGACGGGTGCCGGCGACCCCCGGTGCGGGTCCGCGTTCGCCCCATGCGGCCGCTCGTGGGTCGTAACCGTCGCCCCGACCCGCCGAGAGTTTCCCTTGGCGGTCGGGGGCGATGTGAGAGCTGGCTCATTGGCGGGGTCAACCCGAGGGCGGCTCATGGATTGGGGATCCCGCGACTTTGCCACGGTGAATCGATAGAGGTTCCATCCGCTTTCCTCCTTTCGCGCGGGGACGGAGTGGGCGCAGGCTCGACGGAGTGAGTTCCTGCCCTCTGAAACGAGTGTCCTCACCGATCTCTGTCAGCGACATGTCCTCGACGAAAACAGCGGTCCTCTTCAAGGGGTTGTGCGGGACCGGCACCGCTACAGACAACGCCGGTTCGCGGGCGCACAGAATGACAGACCGAACCATCTCGTCAAGGAATACGCGGACTCGGCGATCTGCACCTTTCGCCCTCTCCGCTCATGGCTCTGGCGGCGGCGCCATAATGCGGGCCACCGCCGGTGATCGGGTCGGGTTGGGTCGGTCCTCTGCCCGCGGCTTGGGGGGCACGCAGAGTATCCGCCCCGCAGCCGGCGGTCAGGGACGTTCCGACGGCAGTTTGGGCTAACTCTGTTGAGTAATGTGGGATGGCAGGTGGGTCGTCGGACCAGCGCCCCAATGGGACTCACACCATCCCAGCGGTTGCCCAGTCGACTCTGACCTCCCGGGTGCCGCCCCGGTGTCACGCCTTCAGGAAGGCCAGGAGGTCGGCGTTGATGGTCGCCGCGTGCGTCGTGAACATGCCGTGTGGCCAGCCGGGGTAGGTTTTGAGCGTCCCGTTCTTGACGAGCTTGGCGGAGAGGGGTCCGGAGTCGGCATAGGGGACGACTTGGTCGTCGTCGCCGTGCATGACGAGCACTGGCACCGTGATGCCCTTGAGGTCCTCGGTGAAATCGGTCTGGGAGAAGGCGACGATGCCGTCGTAGTGGGCTTTGGCGCCGCCCATCATGCCCTGACGCCACCAGTTATCGATGATCCCTGGTATTGGCTTCACGCCGGGACGGTTGAAGTTGTAGAACGGGCCCTCCGGTAGGTCGCGGTAGAACTGGGCACGGTTCGTAGCGACCTGTTCCTGGAATCCGTCGAACACCTTCTTGGGAAGGCCGCCGGGGTTGGCGGGCGTCTGCACCATGAGGGGCGGCACCGAGCTGATCAGCACGGCCTTGGCCACCCGGTTCTCGCCGTGTCGGGCCAGGTAGCGCGTCACTTCGCCGCCACCGGTCGAGTGGCCGATGTGCACGGCGTCGTGGAGATCGAGGTGGGCGGTCAGCGCCGCGAGATCGTCGGCGTAGTGGTCCATGTCGTGGCCGTCGCCGGTCTGGGTGGATCGCCCGTGGCCGCGTCGGTCGTGGGCGATGACTCGATAGCCGTGTTGGAGGAAGAACAGCATCTGCGTGTCCCAGTCATCTGACGACAGGGGCCAGCCGTGGCTGAAGACGATGGGCTGACCGCTACCCCAGTCCTTGTAGAAGATCTCGGTGCCGTCGGTGGTGGTGATGGTTGCGGGCATGCTTGTGTCTCCTTGGTTGATCGGGAGCGGTTCTCAGCCGCCCTCATAGGTGCGGGTGTAGTCAGTCGACGTGAATGCGACCGAGCAGGGCCATCAGGTCGCTGACCTTGATGTGCTCGAGTGAGTGGACCGCGTCTTTGATTTGGTTCGCGAGGTCGCTGTCGATGCGATCGGCGGTGAGCTGGTCGAACTTCTCGACCGTGTCGTTCCAGGTGAAGGGGTGCGACGGCATCCCCGGATAGTCCGGGACCTCGTGCTCGAGCGTGGTGCCGTCCTTCAGTCGCACGGTGATCTTCGCGGGCATGCGGCGCGGGTACTGCGCGGTGTAGGTGGCGTTCGGCCGTGCGGACACCTTCGTCAGAAGGGACTGGACGTCCGGGCGGTTGATGCGGTCGTCGGTGAACTGAGCTGGCATGACGTTCGCGTCTAGCAGCGCCACGGCGAGCAGGTAGCGCAGGTCGTGGTCTGCTTGTTCCTTTGAGGTCACGGCCGCCTCCGTGCCGTACAGCCCGCCGCCGGTGAAGTCGTAGGTGATCTGCGGCACCTCGGCGTCGATCGAGACGATGGTTCTGGGGTCGAACCCGGCGGCGACATCCAGGCGGGGATGGTTCGCGGTGGCCAGCTCGATCATGCAGTAGACCGCCGACTGCGTATGGATCTGGGCGTTGTACTTCTTGATCGTGCTGGAGACGACGCCCTCGTAGCCCTCGGCGTCCCAGTCGACGCGCAGGGGCCTGCCGAGCAGATGGTCGAGGCCGAGGGGTCCCTCGACGACGCGGAGTGGCCCTTTGACCCCGCGCCGAGCTAGGAACAGTGCGTTCATGGCGCCGAGCGCTGAGTGCGCCGACGCGATTCCCTTCCACTGCGAGAGCGGCTTGGCGCGGATAACCGCGAAAGAGGCATCGCTCGAGGCGGCCATCGCGATGGCGTTCGCGATCTCCGCCTCGGTCATGCCCAGCAGCCGGCCGGCCGCAGCGTTGTGCGAAAAGGCGAGCTGCGCGGTGTGATCGAAGCCGCGGGTCATGAAGTTGCCGTGGTCGACCAGGCGGGACTGGACGGTGTAACCGAGCGCCACGCCGAGCATCAGGTCGCGGCCGCTAGCCTCGGCCAGCTCCGCGGCCGTTAGCGCGACGCCGAAGTTGTCTGCCGTGTGGCATGTCTCGGTCGGCGCCAGGAAGTTGTCCATGAAGTCCACGTAACGAACGAGGACGGTGTGCCAGAACGCGGCGTACACGGGATTTGCCTCGCCGCCGCCGATCAGCGTCACCCCGTGACCACCGCCGAAATCCCTCACCTGGTCGCGGCATGCGCTGACCGGGCCGGCTCCGAGGGCCGAGATGGAGCACGCCAGGCAGTCGAGGATGTGGACGTGAAGCTGCTTGCGTGACTCGGCGGAGAGGTCGTCGAACGTGGCCCGCCACGCGTAGCGCGCCAGCGCCTGCACCTGCGTCTCGTCGCTGGCCGCAATGCCGGGTGGCTTGGACGCCCTCACCGGGTTGGTCTGTTGATATGTTGATGTCATGAGATACCTCCGCTTGGTAGATGGGGACGGTTGGTGTCAGGTCAGGGCGATGAACGCCGCAAGGGTGAAAAGCGAGAGGACGCTGCTGAAGAGCACCACTGAGGCCATCTCGCGCTGCCCCTGTCTGTACTCGACGGCGAAGATCACGGCGGCGACGGGCGCTGGGAGCGCATTGGCCAGGACCGCTAGACGCAGGTCCAGGTGCGAGAGACCGATGGCTGCGAGGATCACCCACAGCAGAGCAGGCACCACGACGTTTCGCGCCGCGACGGCGCCGACCACAAAGCGGCTCACGGTGATGCGCTGCGCAAATAGCACGATGCCGCTGGCGAACAATGCGACGCCTGTGGTGGCTGACCCCAGGAGCTTCGTTGCGTTGACGAGGAAGTCCGGGAGCTGGACGCCGGCGACGACGAGCACCAGGGCTAGTATCGGCGCCCACACGACGGGTTGCTCCAGCGCCGACAGGACGTGCTGGCCCAGGCTTCCACGGGCGGGTGCGGGTGCTGCTGGCAACGGGCCGGCTGTCGATGAGGGTGCCGCCTGCGCCTGCATCGCGGTGCCCGTCGCGTCGGCACTCCCGGCAGCAAAGGCGGGCGTGAGCGCCAGCGCCAGCGCCGGCCGGCGGGCCGGGTTCTGGGTGACGGGCGTCGCGACTGGCGGCGCCGGCGCCTTGGGCGCGGTCGAGGATCCCGCAGCTACGGACAGCAGCACGAGCGTGACGGGAACCTCGATGACGTTGAACACCAGCGCTCCGACAGCAACGGGTACCGCGGCCACGGACGGCGCGTACAGGTAACCGAGGACCACGACGCCCGCGAACGGGATGGCTGGACCGCCGACCGCAAGCGCGGTAAGGGCCGACACCCCAGGGGGTCGGTGCAACACGAACCGGACGATCAGGAACGTGCCCAGATAGGCGCCGACCATCGCCGCGGCGATCGCGGCGGCCAGACCTAGATCGCTGGTCAGCGTGCTCCGCTTGATCGGCACCGTGCCTGCGAACAACAGCAGCGGCAACGCGTAGAGCAACACCATCCGGTTCAGCACCAATGCCTGTTCCGAAGTGAAGTCGTGACGCCAGGCGGCAAAGAACCCAAGCGCCAACGTCACGATCAGGGGCAGAAGCGCACCGACCACCGCATTCATCGAGGACCTCCTGCCTCCCGCCACCAGCCGGGAACGACGACGTCCGCTTGCCCCGTGGGGCTGTGGCGTGGCGTGCGGACCCGCAGACTTCCGTTGAGGCCGCCCGACGGCCCGGATCCCGTCCGGGCGGTCGAACGAGCGGCGAAGACAAGCGCTGCGTCGGTCGCGACCAGGAACAGCGCAGTCGCCGCCGTTTGTAGCCCGAGTCCTGAGACGATCAACGGCCGGCGGCCACTACAGAGTTCGCCGGCAGGCCGCACCGCTGCCAGCACCGCGACCGCATATACGGCCACGATCGCGGTCGGCACCGTCGATGCGAACCCAAACCTTGCCTGATGGATAGCGTAGAGCGGACTCAAAGCACCAGGCCCACATAGGAACAGGGTCAGCGTGGCGCCCGCGGCCCGAAATGCCACCCGGCGAAGCCCCGCCCCGGTCGACTCGCTGCTGTCGAGGCTCGCCCCGGCGCCTCTTCGGTGGTGGATGTTCATTTTCCCGTTGCTCCTTTCTGGCCTGGCGCTTCCTCAGGTCCGTGACCGTTCTCGATCGCGGTCAGGACTTCGTCGGTGGTGGCGAGCTGTGCGATCAGCGGGAAGATCACTTCGAGGCTGTTGCGGTGAGCGCGCTCGGACGTATCGGTGATGGCGTCGGTCACGATTGTCAGCTCGTAGCCTCGTTCGTTCGCGGCTCGGGCCGTCGACTCGACGCCGATGCTGGTCGAGATTCCGGCCAGGATGATCCCGGTGATTCTCCGGCGTCTCAGCTCGAGGTCCAGTTCGGTTCCGTAGAACGCATTCCAGCCTCGCTTGGTGATGGAGATGTCGCCGTCGCCCAGGTTGAGCTCGGTATGGAACTCGGCCCAGTCCGAGGCCGGCGTGGGGCTGAACCCGTTTGCGGCTGTCCGGGTTTTGATCACGTCGCCGCCGTCCGCGGAGAACGCCACCCGGGTCGCTGCTACCAGCTTGTTGTGCGCCCGAAACGCGCCCGCCAGTCGGGCGCCGCGCCCGACGATCTGGTCCGACGGATCCACGGTCGGCAGGGCCGTAATGCCATGTTGCAGGTCGATCAGGATCAGGACCGACGCAGGATCAAGAGTGGCGGGCATTGATGCGCTCCTTGGTGGACGAGAAGGATTTCGGATTAGGCAAGAGGGATGGCCGTGGGATGTACGTCGACTGTTTCGATTAACTCGGAACGCATCGCCCGCCAACTCGGCAGGCGATGCGTATCCCCTCGCTGTCAGTCGAGCGGCGAGTGCACCGTCGGGGTCAGCAGGGCCGTCAGCTGGCCGACGTCGCTGACGGTGTCGAGATTGAGGACTGCGTGCTCGATGCCGGCCTGGCGGTCCGGGGAGAAGGCCCGGTGGGTGAGCTTGCGGTACTTCTCGCGAATCTCGGAGTTGGTGAGCGCATTCTTGCCGTTGCCCCGTGGGTGTGCCACGGTGGCGGCATGGGTGCTGCCATCTTTGAGCGTGACCCGCACCTGGGTGGTCAGTCGGTCGTCCACTGGTAGCCGGTCGTAGGCGCTGTCGTGGTGGGTTTGGGTTCGGTCGATCAGGTTCCACACGTCGTCGCTGTTGATCCGCTTCTGGGTGAACTGGTCGATGAGGACGTCGCCGTCCAAGAGCGCTACGGCCACGGCGTAGCTGACGTTCATTTGGGCGCCGATAGTCTCGAGCGGGCGTTCGGCCTTCCAGCCGCCGTGTCCGTAGGCCGCTTCGGGCATGTCGATATCGATCCGCTCGATCTGGCTCACGCTCACCTGGGGGCGTAGCTCGAGGGCGGCGTCGATGGCGGCGTGCAGCAGCCCCATGGCCGAGTAAGGCTTGATTTCGATGCGTTCGGTCTCCCAGACCGTACCGAGACCGGAATAGATCTGCTCGGGGTAGGTGGGGTGGCCGTCACCGAAGGTGGACAGCCACCCGCCGTACTCCCGCTCGAACACCCGCTTGATACCCACATATCCCGACGCGGCGAGCACGGCGGCGACCAGGCCGTCGCGCGAAGCGAAACCGTGCTGCATGCGCTTCACCATCGACTCGAACTGGGCTGACATCAGCCCGCCCGACTGGGTGGCCCCGATCCCCAGGGCGTCCTCGAAGCGGGCTGCGTCGAGGCTGTACAGCGATCCCACCGAAGCGGCCGCCGCCAGCGGACCGAAGACCACGCCCGAATGCCAGCCCCGCGACAGCATGTCGAGCCCACCCAAGGCCAGGCCGACCCGGGGCCCTGTCTCGTAACCCAGGATCGCGCCGAGGAGGAATCGATCGCCCGAAACGCGACCGAGATGTGGGACCGCGGCCAGCATCGCCGGCACGACCAGCGAATTGCTGTGCAGCGGCGCTTCAGGGTGGAAGTCGTCGAGCTCGAACCCCTGAATGAAACTGGAGTTCAGCATCGCCGCCGACTGCGGGCTAGTGGTCCGATCACCCCAACCGATCAGCGCCGCTGGCCCAGCCGGGTCGATCGCCGTCAAACCCTCCACCCCGATACGAGAGACCGGCAGCTGGGCGCCCACGAGCGCGCACCCGACGCCATCGAGCAGCAGATACTTGGCCCGCTCCCGAACACGAGAGGGAACGTCATTCAACGTCGTAGCGGCCAGCCACGTAGCCAGGCGGCCCGTCGGTCCCGCAGGATCGGTCGCCGAGCGGCCGATTTCGCCGGTTGCGTCGGTCTCGCCCGACGCCATGACTGCAGTCGTAGTGGTACCAGAAGCACTCATAATCATCTCCCGAGTAGTAGTGGACGGCGCCTCTTACGTTGAGCCTTGGCAGCACGGCCTTGCATCTATGACTCCCTAGTTGTGCTCCCTAATTCCCCGGCTTATCGTGAGCCCGGCCATGTTTCGCTCAGGTGTCGTGGGGGGTGGGCCATCGCTACACGACCGCCGCAGCGAATGCGCGGCCATCGATCGCCTGCTCGAGGCCGCACGGATCGGTCAGAGCGGAGCGCTTGTGGTACGCGGGGAGGCCGGGGCTGGCAAGTCCGCATTGCTGGGGTATGCCGACGAGGCGGCCTCCGGGTTCCGGGTTGCCCGTGCGTGCGGCGTCGAGTCGGAGATGGAGCTCGCCTTCGCCGGGCTACACCAGTTGTGCACGCCGCTCCTAGACGGACTGGAGCGTCTGCCGGCTCCTCAGCGAGATGCGATCGAGACAGCGTTCGCCCTGAGTCGTGGCTCGCCGCCAGATCGGTTCTTCATGGGGTTGGCGGTGCTCAGTTTGCTTGCCGACGCGGCGCGGGAGCGTCCCCTTCTGTGCATAATCGACGATGCGCAGTGGCTCGACGGTGTGTCAACGCAAGCCCTGGCGTTTGTGGCGCGCCGACTGCAGGCAGAATCCGTGCTCTTGGTCTTCGCCACGCGGAACACACTTGAGCCGGACGAACTGACCGGCCTGTCGGAGCTGATGGTCGAAGGACTCCCGGACGCCGACGCGCGGATGCTGTTGGCAGCAACAATTCCGGGCGTACTGGACCAGCGGGTGACCGATCGCATTGTCGCGGAGACACGGGGTAATCCGCTGGCACTTTTGGAGTTGCCGCGGGGATTGGCGCTCGTGGAGTTGGCAGGTGGCTTCGGGTTTCCGGACATCCTCCCGTTACAAGGGCAAATCGAGGAGAGCTTCCGGCGACGGGTCGAGCGGCTCCCGAGTCAGACACAGCAGCTGCTGTTGCTCGCAGTGGCAGAGCCGACCGGCGACGCAGCGCTGTTGTGGCGAGCGTCGGCCTTACTCGGCATCGGCGTCGGGGCTTCGGCGCCCGCCGAGGCGGATGGCCTCCTAGAGGTTGGCGCCGACGTGCGCTTTCGGCATCCGCTGGTTCGCTCCGCCGTCTACCGGGCGGCATCCCTCGAGGAGAGGCGAAGCGCGCACCGTGCGCTGGCAGAGGCCACCGATCGGCAGGTCGATCCCGATCGCCGGGCCTGGCACCGAGCGCAAGCAGCCCTTGAGCCCGACGAGGAGGTCGCGGCGGAACTCGAGCGCTCGGCCGGCAGGGCACAGGCGCGCGGGGGGCTGGCGGCGGCGGCGGCTTTCCTGGAGCGTGCTGCCGTGCTAACGGTCGATCCGGCGCGCCGAGGGGAGCGGGCGCTCGCCGCGGCCCAGGCCAAGCAGCAGGCGGGCGCACCCGAAACTGCGCTGCAGCTGTTGGCCGTCGCCGAGCGGGGCCCACTGGACGAACTGCAGCGCGCCCAGGTGGGCCTCCTGCGCGCGCAGATCACGTTTGTCGTCAGCCGCGGCAGCGACGCTCCGGCACTGCTGCTCCAAGCCGTCAAGCAGATGGAGCCACTCGACGTGAGACTGGCGCGCGACATCTACCTCGAAGCGCTCGCTGCAGCGCAGTTCGCCGGCCGCCTGGCTCGCGGCGGCGGTGTGCTCGAGGCGGCCAACGCGGCACTTGCGGCGCCTCCGCCCCCGCAGCCGCCGCGCCCAACCGATCTCCTCTTGGATGGCCTGGCCGCGCTGCTCACCGAGGGGTACCGGGCCGGCGCACCGATCTTGAAGCGGGCGCTCGAGGCCTTTCGCAGCGAGGACATCTCGGATGACGAAGCGCTCCGCTGGACCTGGCTGGCCTGCCGCACCGCCATAGACCTGTGGGACTACGACACCTGGGACAGTCTCTCCGTTCGCCTAGTCAAGCTCACCCGTGACGCGGGCGCGCTCGCTGCGCTCCCGCTCGCCCTAACCTTACGGATGGGGTTACACCTTTACGCCGGGGACCTGGGCGCGGTCGCATCGCTGAGCACGGAGGTGAAGGCCGTCACCGAGGCGACGGCCAGCCAGCTCGCGCCCTACGGTGCTTTGTTGCTGGCCGCCTGGCAGGGCCGGGAAGCCGAGGCATTCCAAGTGATCGAAGCCACGATCGAGGAGGTGCTACCCCGGGGGGAGGCCCTCGGGCTGACCGCCACTCGATGGGTGGCCGCGGTGCTCTACAACGGCCTCGGCCGCTATCAAGACGCGCTGGGCGCCGCCGAACAGGCCAGCGACCGTGCGGAGGATCTAGGGTTCTCCAACTGGAGTCTGGTCGAGCTCGTCGAAGCGGCTGTCCGCAGCGGCCAGCCCCAGGCTGCTGCCGACGCCCTCGAGCGTCTCACGCAGGTCACAAACCCCTGTGGCACCGATTGGGCGCTGGGGATCGAGGCCCGCTCGCGGGCGCTGTTGAGCGAAGGTGAGAGCGCCGAAATCCTGTACCGCGAGGCGATCGACCGGCTCGACCGCGCCCGCGTCCGCGTTGAGCTCGCCCGCGCACGACTCCTCTACGGGGAATGGCTGCGCCGCGAGCACCGGCGACTGGATGCGCGCGAGCAGTTGCGCACCGCCTACGAGATGTTCACGGAATCGGGTATCGAGGCTTTCGCCGATCGCGCGGCACGCGAACTGAGCGCGACCGGCGAGACCGCCCGCAAACGCGCCCTGGAGACCTGGGGTGAGCTGACCGCCCAGGAGAGTCAGGTTGCGCGACTGGCCCGCGACGGCCACTCCAATCCCGAGATAGGCGCGCGCCTGTTCGTCAGCCCGAAAACCGTCGAATACCACCTTCACAAGGTCTTCACCAAACTCGGGATCAGCTCGCGGAACGAGCTCGGCCACGTGCAACTTGGCCAGGTCCGGGAGGCGCAAACCGGATAGCGGAACATCGCGCGCCCCCGGTTGGTCATCTCCGTGAACCCCCGGAGGGCTCCGATTCTGTCGGCGGGGGAGTGGCGGCCAACCGCGCGACCCGCCGGCAGGCTCGAGGACGAAATGGCCGAGGCTCGCTCGGGACACACTGAAGCAGTCGTGGGCAGAGATAATTGTTCGCCATGGGTACCGCAGCCCCGAGCGGGCCGACCGCGGCTCTCAGGTTGTGCCTGAAGAAGGTGAAGCCCCCCACCGGCCACGGGTCTTATCAGCTTCGACCACTATCGGCTTCGGGTGCTCCTCCATCCTGGAGGAGTCAGCTGGCCGTCACGACCGAGGTCGCCGAGGATCCAATCGACTTCTGCCCACTCAAACCGTAGAGCCCCAAATCGGTGGGATGCGCCAGGCAGGGTGTCCCATACCGCTCAATCGATTTGCCCGGACGAATGACACCGAAGTGCCGTTTAAGGCTAACCCTCCAACCGCTTGGTTTCTCAAGCAAGCCGGAGCTGGGACTCAGGTAGTTCAGCGAGGCTCGCAGTGCCGACGAAGACTCCTGGCCTATGCGGTATCTGGCGTTATCGATGGGTAGACGCCCAGACAGAGATCGTTCATCTCGCTCACTGAGCGTGGCGCGTCTCGTTGCTGGCAGTCGGCGCCCGTTCACCTCGTTGGTGCCTTAGCTGGCAGCGGGCAGAACCACTGGATCGTGCCTCACGTCATCGATTTGAGCACTGCCGAACTTGCCGACCGATGGCCAGATAGAGATGCCGCCAACACCCGTCCGGGCCCAGGCCGATCGGCACCGGGAGACGGACGCCGCCGATGCCGAGTCCGTCCGGGTTGACCCACTTCATGTCGTACCGAACCGGGCGTCCCTTACGGCATTTTGGAGCACAAGAATTTGCGCCCTTGCACGGCCTCAGTCCGGATTTGCCCCTACAAGTGCCCCTACAACTCCACCTTGTTCAGTGGTCTTCGACGGTGTTCAGCGGTGGATGTTGTAGCGCTCAACGTACATCAGAGTGGCTGAAATGGTCTCAGTGAACAACCGCCGGACATCTTTTAAGCTTCTGGTGCGGGGTTCGAGCCCCCGGCGGCCCACCACAAAAGTGCAGTTCACCGGGGTGTAGACGCACGAGGCGATCGAAGTGCCCCTACTGTGCCCCTACAACGACCGGCCAAACGACGCATCGGTTGCCGACGTGAGCACCATCCGGGAGAGGCGGCGCAGAGACGGGTCCATCGTGACGGACCGGTTTGGGCAGACCATCTGGGAGGTCCGAGCATTCGTCGGTCGAGATCCGATCAGGAGGGCCCCCGCCAGCTAACCCGAATGGTTCACCCGGGCCCCGTACCCGGACCGGCAAACCCCCACGGGCACCGGCAGGGCTCGTTGCGTCCGATGGCGCTCACCGAGACCTTTTTCTCCGCGCTGGTTCTCATCCTGACCCGTTGATCTCTGCGGGGCGCGGATGGTGGCCCGGCGGGAACCACCTCGCGGCATGGGCTGCTTGGTTCAGGCGCTGATCGCCTCGGCATCGGTGCTGGTGGCGGTGCGGCCATGAGTTTTGCGGCCGGGCGCCCAGATCGACCGGTGGTTCCAGTAGCTGGCGGCGGAGGTCTTGGGGCATCCGGACGCTGTCGGCGCTGTGCACCACATCATCCAGCCGTCGGGCTGAGCGGACCGCGAACTCGTCCTTGACCGCATGGCAGATCGGGCTCACCGTCGAGCGCGACAGCGCCGCCACTGCTCCCGGCCGCTCGCCCCAGCCGGCCTCGATATCCCGATCCGACAGGACCCGCACCCAGCCCGAGATCACCAGCGCCTCCAACGCGTAAATCCAGTGCGAGTCGTCACCCCATCGCCGAACAGCCGGGAACAGAACCGCTCGTCGGTGTCAGCTTCGGGCGCTGCACTCCACGGTCCCATCGTCGGCTTTCTCAACGGCAGCCAGCGCCCGATAGCCATTGTGATAGCCGGCCGGACCCTCCTCCTCCCGGCGCTCATAGCGGGCTCGGGACAAGAACGCCTCCACCTCGGCCTCCACCGCTGTCTGGTGCAGCAGGGTGTCTTTGACCCGCCTGGCGATACGGCAGCCAGAGAGGAACGCCTCGACGCTGGTCAGGTGCACCCCAGGCCGATTGCCCCGCCAGCGATCTCGACGCCGTCGTCGACCGGGGACCAGACCCAGGCCAGAGCCATGACCAACCGGGCAGCCGCCTCCCTCACCGTCACCCATTGTGGGCGCAAGCTTAACGATGGCTGCACGGCGGATAACCGGATGAGTCAGGAATGATCCGGCGAACCCTCCCGCACGGCGGTCACTTCGGGGCGGAATGGACAGTGAGCGGGGACGATCCCCCTCGAGGTCACACTCGGAGGGGGATCGCAGCAACCGGCGGCGTCCGGCCTGATCATCCTCTATGCGGGGTCCAGGCCGAGGGGTCTGGACCGGACGCCAGCGCAGGTGAAGTATGCCAGTCACCGTGGCCACCGCGAAAGCCCGGTCTCCCCGGCAGTTCCGCGGCGCTCCAAAAGCTCGGGTTCGTCCGGAGGTCTCGAGGTTGGCCGAGCGGTCCAGCATTTGCTCAAGGTTGGCCCGGAGCGCGGGCTATCCACAGATTGTGGACAACCCAAGGGTAGTCCGGTCGCGGGGCTCGAGGATCCGACAGAAAGTACGACCGGGTGGTCTCGTACGCGTACCGACCCGAACCGGGCAATCAGCTTGAAAAATGGACAAGTGAGCGGGCTGTCGGGGGTCCGTGCGCCGCCTGTAAAAAAACCGCAGACTGCCCAGAGGAGCTGCGTCAGCTGCCTCCCCTACCAGCGCGATTCCCCCCCACCCACACCCATCAATGCACTGCTCCCCACCATCTGGCCAGCCCATCCTGGCCACCCTGCCAGCGCGATGCCAGAGGTCGGGAAGATGGAGGATTGGACTACCGAGATGGGCCCGGTGAGCTAGAGGCGCCACGTAGCGTCTGCGTCCAACGATTCGAGACAAGGCGCCACCGCCGCTCTACGGGGCACCGCTAAACCATGAGAGATCTCGAACTTCCCACTGGTAGATCGATTCTCTGGCGGGAAAGCGGGTGTGGTACGTGGCCTCCGTTGCCACGGCAGGATGCGGAACCGGACCTCTTGCAGGTGACACTCTCCCTCAAAGAGCAGCGTCATGACGCGCCACGCGAGGCCGACGCCATGCTTGGCGGTTTGCGCCCAGAGAGGGGCGTACTTGACGAGGACCTCCAACTCCAGCTGGGCTTGTCCCCGACGCTGTCCGGTGTTGATGGGGAAGGCCATGGCGGCCTATGTAGAACCGCTTGAACACCCTCGGCACCGACCCCTATCAACACGTTGTGGCAGACAGCCAAACGGATTATGCAACGAGTGCGAACGAGTGCTAGGCCACCATACTTGGGCAGCCTGTCTCGGAAAATGAATGAGCTAGTCGACATCTGACGAACGGGGTGGTGCTACGCCCACAACGTCTGACCAAACCTCTCTGAGCGCTCTGAGAGCCGTCAACCTCAGCGGCACCCTGATGGTCTGACCATTTTCGGGAGGACCTCAGGTGGAGCAGCGGCGAGTCTCCACTCACTGAGACCCTACCGCGACCCACCTGGCATCTCTTCTAAGCGACTTGGTTGTTTGCGAGCAGGGTGTACCACTCGTTGCGAGTAGGCGCGGGTGCTCCTGCTGCGGCCAGGGCCGCTCCCAGCTTGTCGGCCAGAAAAGCTTCCTGGTCCTTGACGGAGTCCCAGATCTCAGTGACTGCGATGCTGGCGCCGTCGGCACCGAGGCCCGCGATGTGGGAGAGGAGACCTTTGGGATACCCGGCGGTCGAATCGGGATCGAACCCGAGGATGCCGTTGACCTTGTCGTAGATCGCTTGTGCGCCGGGCGCGCTGAACTCAAGCTGTAGAAGCTCGGCCATTGATTGATGCCCCTTCTTTTTGTCCGAAGCAGGATTGCCTGCGAGCGCCCTAACAGGTTCAGCACCCGGAATGATCCCTCCGCCGACCCCAGACACCTCGGCACTATCCAGGCAGTACGCGGTCGAGCCGGCCTTAGCCCCTGAGTCCGACCAGGGAGGTCGACAAGCGTCACCGATGCCCTCCCCGGTGTGGGTCACGCCGGTCGCAGGGGCCGTTTTGACCTTGGCGGGCACGTCCCGGGGCAACCCAAGCCGAGCAGAAGCTGTTGACCGCCCGAAACAGGGGCCGGTGACGTCGAAGCAGTAGGAAGCCAATCCGAATTTGAATCCAGCGGGTAGCGCACCTTCCACCGATGAGCTTCTGTGGCACCAAATACAGCGCCTTGCTGACCTGGATGTGGCCGTCCGGGACGACTTTGGGGCGGCTGTCGCCGGCCAACTTGAAGGGCTGGGCGGGCATTTCTGTCAGCAGGGCTGCTTTGGGCCCGACGAACAGGGCGACGGGATGGGCGCCGTCGACGGAGATCGGTGGCCAGCCGCCGAGCTTGGTGCTCCGGCGAGGACGGGGGCGCCGTGTTCCGAAGCGTTGCTCACCCGAGATGTCCATTCAGTTATCTGGACCCCGCTGGCGAGCACAGTTGTAGTCGTGACCACTATGGGGTTACCGGCTTGCAACTGTCGAGGTTTAACGACAGGATTTGGACGCTTGGCGACAAGTCAGGAGGTGCCACATGACCGCCATGGTCCAAGCCCAATCCCTGCGGGGCTACCGGGAGCTGGTCAGCGACCTGGGCGGCAACCCGACCCGGCTATTACGGAAGGCCGGTATCGAACCAGCCGCCCTCAACCAACTCACCGCCTTCATCAGCTTTGACAGCCAGATCGAGTTGCTGGAATGCTCGGCCGAGGATCTGGGCTGCCCTGATTTCGGGCTGCGCCTGGCCGAACGGCAAGACATCGGCGTCCTGGGCACCCTGGCCGTGGCCATGCGCTACTCCACCACCGTGGGCGAAGCCATGGGCTGCGCCTCCAAATACCTGCAGGTCTACAACGCCGCCCTCGCCTTCACCACCAACACCGGGGAGCGGCGCGGCCAAGCGCGCTTCGTCTTCCAGGTTCTGCCCGGGCCCTACCTACGGTGGGCGCAAACCGCCGAGCACGGGATCGGCCTGACCTGGCGCATCCTGACCCTGCTGTCGGAGGAGCGATGCCACCTGCAACAGGTATGGTTCCCCCATCCCGCCGTCGCCACCGAGGCCACCTACCGGTCCCGTTTCAACGCGCCCCTGACCTTCCGGGCCGACCGCACCGCCCTCGCCGTAGCGGCCAAAGACCTCAATCTGCCCATCAGCGAACACAATGAGCAGCTACACGACCTGGCCACCAGGTACCTGGACAGCCAGTTGCCGCGAGGGCGAACCCCCTTCACCGTGCAAGTACGCCAAGCCACCGAAGCGCTCCTGGGCACCGGCACCTGCAACCACCGCGAGGTTGCCAAGACGCTGTACATGCACCCGCGTACGCTGCAACGGCGACTGAAAGAAGAGGGCACTACCTTCGAAGAAATCAAAGACGAGGCCCGCCGCGATCTGGCCGAACGCTATCTGTCCCACCCCGACCTGGCGCTGACCCAGGTCACCGCCCTGCTCGACTACAGCGAGCAGTCCGCCCTGGGTCGTAGCTGTCGGCGCTGGTTCGGTGCGACTCCGCGAGAGTTCCGCACCCGTGTCTCAACCGTCTAGCAGGGTGCCGGACACAGCGACGGATAGCCGGAGCGGGCGGGCTTTCAGGATCGGCGCAGCGACCGGAATGACCCGACCTCCATCGACACCGGCAACCCGACGCAGGTGCCGGTGTCGAGGCATTCATTGGGCGAGAACCGCAGCGAGGCGCCGACGGGAACACGTTGTACTCGCGATCTACGCGGGGCGCTGCGGGCACTGAACGATGCCTCTTGCTACCGACCGGGAGACTACGACTTGCCGGTGGCTCGACGATGATAACCGGCTGCTGTTCGCCACCAGTTTCGACGGCTCATCGGACGCCTATATGGAGGATTTCGCCTCGAAGCCGCTATTGCTTTCGACGCGGTGGTCCGGCAGGTGCAAGGCTACGACGGGCTCCGATGTGGCGATCTTGAAGGGGTTCATCCTGGGCGCCCAGGTCACGACGGGGCGTACGCCACAACTATCCGGGGACGTGAAAGAGATGAGCAAGGCGGATCAGACCAACGCGGAGCTCCGGCAGCTGCTCGACAACCCTGACGCAGCCGAAGCCCTACAGCACCCGGCGTTGAAGCCGTTGTTGGACGAGTAGATACCCGCGGCCGGTTCGGAGCGGGCGTCAGGAGCGAGCAAGGGTGTCGGATCACATCTCAGGGCCACAGGTGCTGGCCGATCCCGCCGCGGACATGACCGATATCGTCGAGAGCATCGCCATCCGCAGCGGAGTGCGGGTCGTGATCCGGACCGGACCGGGCCTTCTCCGTCGGCAGCGACCTGCGGCAACGCCGGGCGGTCCAAGCGGTCAAATCGGCGGCCCGTACCGGCCAAGGCGAGCCTCGAGCAAGCTATCACCATCATGATGGAAGGCCACTGGCGCTCCGCTGTCCACCAGACCGGACGGAAGGTATCGGCGCATTCAGCGAAAGCCGCGAACCCACCTTCCAAAACCCCGACTACTGAGCAGCGACATCAAAGCCGAGAGAAACCTGCGGCCGTGCCACCAATAAGCAACTCACCCGCCGGAAGGAGCACACCATGACCGTCGACTGGATCAGCTCTAACGCCGTAGACCACCCAGGCGCCTTAGCTGTAATGTCCCCCTCGCTACCGACAGCCACGGCCCATGATCAGCGAAGTTGATCTGCTCGTAGTCGGGGGCGGCCCCGCCGGCGTCACCGCCGCCATACAAGCACGCCAGCTGGGCGCCCAGGTCACCCTGCTCGAGGCCGACCAGGTCGGCGGGACCAGCCTCAACCGGGGGCCGGGGCCGGTGCGCACCCTGGCCCGCTCGGCCCGACTCGCCCGCGATTGGACCTCGTGGTCAACCTTCGGGCTCGAAGGCCCTCCTCCCAAACCCAACCTCAAGGCCATCCTGGCCAACAGCGATCGGGTGGCCCGCCACGCCTTCGAGAAAAAACATCTGGCCGAGCAGTTGCGCCGCAACGGCATCGACCTCGTCGAGCACCTCGGGTCCGCCCGTTTCACCGATCCCTACTCGCTCATCGCCCCCGACGGTCGCGCTTGGCGAGCGCCGCGCATCATCGTGGCCGTCGGAGGACACGCCGGACGCCTGGCTATCCCCGGGAGCGAACTGGCCCTGACCTACAGCGACCTACGAGCCCTGACCGCCCTACCGGCGGCCGCGGCCGTCGTGGGCGCGGCTGACACCGGATGCCAGATCGCCTCCATCCTGGCCGATCTGGGCACCCGTGTCAGCCTGTTCGAAGCGAGTCCAGCCATCGTGCCGCAGGCCGACCCCAGCATCTCGACCGAACTGGAGCGGGCCTTCCAGCACCGGGGCATAGAAACCCATACCAACACGATGGTGAACTCCATACGATCCCAACGAGACCGGCTCCTCGTCGAACATGCCACCTCGTCCGAGGCCGCCGAAACCCTGGTCGACGCGGTGTTCTTCGCCGTCGGATGGCCCCCCAACATCGAGCAACTGGGGCTCGACGCCACCGGCATCCGGCCCCAACCGCAGGGAATCCCAGTCGACTCCTACCTGCGCACCGAAGTCGAACACATCTTCGCCCCCGGCGACGTCAACGGCCGATCCATGCTGGTCCAAGTGGCCCGCCTCGAAGGCCGCGTCGCCGCCCAGAACGCCCTCATGGGCGCCACCCGGCAGGTCAGTTACGAGGTGGTCCCAAGCGCCAGCTTCACCGACCCCGAGTACGGCGGGGTCGGCCTTACCGAGCCGGCTGCGGCCCGTCACCACGACATCACAGTGGGGGTAGCGAACTATGACGACCTGCTACGCCCGGTGGCGGACGGCCACGACGAGGGATTCTGCAAGCTCATCGCCGACCGACACGACAAGACCATCCTCGGCGCACACGTGCTGGGGGAGTATTCCGCCGAAATCATCCAGGTTGTCGTGGCCTGCATGACGGCTGGCATGACCGTCGAACAAATCGCTGAACTGCCCTTCGCCTTTCCCACCTTCACCGAGGGCATCAGCATGGCAGCCCAGAAGATTTGCTCGGAGCTCAAGATCGGCCACTTTCCCGCGGTGTGGAGCTATCTCGGACCGGCCGAATAGCACGAGGTCGGCCGCCGTCCTCCCGCACAGGCATGGCGGGCTGGTGCGGGCGATCGGCGCACCGTGCGTCTCCTGAGGGCAGCACAGTCGGGGACCGAGCTGATGCCCGCTGATGCGTGCCGGCCTGACGGTATGGCTTCGACTCCGCCATTCGTCGGACTGGCGCTATCAGGCAGCCAGGATCTTGGCTTTCTGGTTTTCGAACTCGGCGTCGGTGAGGACCCCTTGGCCCTTCAGATCGGCCAGTTTGGCCAGCTGATCGGCTGTCCCGGGACTGCCAGCCGCGTCTTGGACGTAGCCGCGGAACTCCTGTTCCTGACGGCTGGCCCGCTGAACGGCACGGTCCTGCATGCTCTTTCCACGGGCGATCAGATAGATCAGGACGCCCACGAATGGCAAAACAATGATGAAAATTGTCCAGAGTGCTTTGGCGAAGCCGCCCAGGTCGTGGCTGCGGAAGATGTCGGCGAAGACAGTGATAAGCAGCCAGATCCAGATGAAGAACAGAAAGAACCAGAGCATGGTCCAGAAAATGCCCAGCAGCGGATAACTATAAGCCAGCATGCGTGTCCTCCTGAGTCCTGACTCTCAACTGCCCCCAACGCGAGTGCTGGCCTGCTGCCATTCGCTCTAGTTCGGACTCGACGGATGCGAGAACGTCACCATACCAGATCGGTGGGCTTACCAGGAAAGATGCCTGGCTGACAAAGAAGGTGCGTCAATCAATCCGAACCGCCGTACCGTCAGACGGGAGACTCAGTAACCCCGTCCCGGTCGTCCCGCCCGACAGCGGTATCGGCCGTGACCGGCAACGAGGCCGACTGCCTTTGATGTTCGTCGACCGTCGCGGCGCAAAGAGGTGCCAGAGACCCCGCACCTTGCGGCACTTCGACCGGCGCTGTGCCCACCCCGGTCACAACCAACGAACCCCGCGACTTCGGGTCTACTCAGGGTTTAGGTTGGTCGGGGAAGCCATGGTTTGGACGAGTTCCGGGGCGACTTGGCCATGCCGCCTTGAGCTGGCTCTACTCGCTGACTTCATGTAGGACGCGCTCGTATGGTACAGGCCTCGGCGGGCCGCAGAATCCCGCTGGAACGACGCCTTCTCATGACCGGTAGGGCCACCAGTCGCACCTCCACTCAGTCCTCGTCGGCTGATCCCAGCGATCCGGCCTCGGCCCCGCTCCGGGCGACTGCTGCTGATGGCCAGATACACGACGGCTCAGCTCAGGTAGGCCCAGGACCCGGCCAGCGCCAGGCCGATGAAGAGCATGTTCACGCAGTACAACACGGTGACCAGCGTCGCCGCTCGGTGTTCATGCGAACTCGGCCGCCAGGGCCGTGGGCCAGGGAACGACGGCGATGAAGAGCAGGAACAGCAGCAACAGGGTCATGGCGATAGCGAATACGCCGTCAACGATGGTGTTCAGCCGACTTGGGCGCATCCGACCCTCATGTCGAGAGCCCGGCATTGCGCTTGGCTGTTAGGTAGGAGCGCGGGATGCCCGGCGAAACACAAATGACCTGGGCCAACGCCAGCGGAATGAGCATCCTCCCCAACGCCGGAGTCGAGGTCTGAGCGTTGGCCACCGACGTCATGCCACGCTCCTTCGCTCCGGGCTGCCTGTCGTTAGACCATCCTCGGTGAGTCTCCGCCGGAAAACTTAAGATAGGAGCCCCCTTACCTCGCGTTCGAACGACTGGCCGAGATGATCACCGCCAATACCGTGATCCTGGCCTCTGCGGTCCGGCTCCTTCGCCGTTGCCAGTCCGCTTTCGTCGGGCCGACCTTGTCGTTTGTGTTTCACGACCCGCCACTAGGACTGGTCGGAGGCGAAGCCGCGTTAGAGCGGACCCGAGAGTATCCGGGGCGGTCGCCGGGAGAGTGCCAGCTCGGATCGCTTTGCGTGAGCTGAGACACCGACGGCGAAGTCGTCTTGTTCGTAGGCGCGTTACGGGCGGCGCTGGCCTCCGCTCGCCGGCTGCGATTGATACGAGTCCTTTGCCGACTTGACGTTCCTCCCCATACGCCTTCTTTGATCCGGTTGGCCAACGCGTAGTCGAGGCAGTTCGATCTGACCGGGCAGTCGGCGCAGACACCTCGCGCCACAATGACGCCCGCACTGTCGGTGGGGAACATTGTCTCGGGGGGAACTTGCCGGCAGCTGCCTGCGGCCATCCAGGAGATGTCCATCGTTCGTCTCGTCTCTCGGCTGAATTGTTCAGTCGCCGACGATGACCGAGTCGTCGCCGTCGTAGGGATTGGGAAAGGTGACGGCAGTCCACCCGGAGTCGAGCGCCAGCGTAACTGGCGGTGCCGTCGCCACAGGAGCGGCGTCAAATAGCCGACGATCATGAGCCCTCATCGGACGCTGCGCAGACACCAGCCCATAGCGGTCCCTTCCCGGAACACGCAAGGTGCGTGCCACGAAGGAGTCAGAGCGTTCCACTCCACCGGGGTCCGGGGCGAAGAAGTCGACATGACCTCTGTCGACAGCCTAACCGCCAAGCCTGACCACGACAACAAGGTTCGTCATTGCCTTCCCGCTCGGAAGTCGGTCGTGTCCGCACCGGCTTCTTCACGAGACCGGACCCGCCTGGCCCGTCACCTAAAGAGGAAGGTAGTCGAGTCTGATTCCGCCCGGGGGTTATGGGACGAGGACTGGTGTAGCAAATGGGGGAGACCGCAGCCGGCATGTGGAATCAGGTCGCCGACGCTTGGTGCCAGCGGGACGGCGCCGCCGCAGACGCACTTGCCCATGGCGACGTCGACCTTGACGGCCTGCACGTCGCGCTGATGGCCGAACTGGCCTCCGGAGAGATGAGCCTGCCCGTAACCATGGACCTGACCTTGGTGGCCCGCTTCTACGAGCGCCTCGGCGACCACGCCGTCAACATCGGCCGCCGGGTGGTCGACCTGGCCGGACGCCCACATGCGAACTAACCCCAAACCGGGGGCAGCCGAAGACCCGAACGGCAGGAACGCAAGCGGGCTTTACCGTCCGCCGTGGCTACAGCAGCAGACCCGCTGTCCCGGTCGGCCGGAAAGCGCAGAAATCCCGGTCGCTGGCTCGAGCAGAGGGCACCGGCGCCGAGGCACGCCACTCGGGGCCGGGTTGAGCATCCCTCCGTTCTGTGGAGGCATCGCCTGAAGGAGTAGCGATGCCAGAGACACGACGAAGGTTCGATCCGGACTTCAAGGAGGATCGGTCCGGATCGTCGGAGAGACAGGTAAGCCGATCGCCCAGGTGGCCAGGGATCTCGGGATCCACGATGGCACCTTGGGTAACTGGGTGGCCAAGGACCGCGCCGAGCGGGTGAGAGCGAAGGGCTTTCGTCCGACGAGCGGGGCCGCCTGCGGGAGCTCGAGCGGCAAGTCGCCGACCTGCGAATGGAGCGCGATGTCCTCAAGCGATCCGTGGTCCTGTGGGTCAAGGAGGCGACATGACCGGGGCATCGTTTGTCCCCGCCCAGAAGGACCGACCAAGGTGTTCCCCACGCCATCTCCGGCCGGGCCTCGGCGTGTCCGAGAGCTGGTTCTACAAGTGGCGGGGCCGGTCGCCGTCGCCTCGCCAGGTCCGCCGGGCGGAACTCGACGCCAACGTGAAGGCCATCTTCGACGCCTTGGGCGGTACCTGTGGGTCGCCTCGGGTCCTCCATGAGCTGCGTGACGCCGGCGAGCGGGTGTCGAAGACGACGGTGGAGGCTTCCATGGGCTGGCCAGGGGTTGGTGGCCCGGCCCGGTCCGCGCCGGCGGCACTGGCCGGTGGGGCGGACTCTGTCATAGTCACGCCCAACTTGGTCAAGAAGCTGCGGTAGTCGGTCTGCACCCATTCTTCGGCCAAGCGCCCCTCGTCGTCGTACCTGAACATGCCGATGACTTCCCACTCGAGGTGTTGCCCAGTGGGCTCGACAGGACCGATCGGCGAGTAGGTAAAGACGCCGATGAAGTCACCGGAGAACGTTGTGCGCGCCGCTAGGAAGTTGCCGTCCACGATGATCTGCTCACGCACGAGACGCAGTTCTCGGAACGCGAGGCGCAAGGACGCGAAGTAGGCCCGGAGTTGATCGAAGCTCAGGTCGGCGCCGGGCCCGTGGAAGACGTAGTCCTCACGGAAATAGGCCCTGAGCGCGGCGTCGTCCTCATGAGCGATCGCTTCGTCGCCGATGCGGATCAGATCGTGGGCCAGCTGACTGTCAGAGACGAAGCCTGGCATTGGTACTCCCGGTGCTAGAGTAGTAATAATACTACCTCAGTATCATTGCTTGTCAAGTAGGATGGTCCCATGACGGCAGAGGTGGTTGATCGACAGGAGCGGCGAAAGAGGCGTACCCGGCAGGCGATCCAGAAGGCCGCCCTCGAACTCTTCGCCGAGCGTGGCTACCGCGAGACCACGATCAACGACATCGCCGAACGGGCCGACGTCGCCCCCAGAACTGTGACGCTGCACTTCCCCGCCAAGGAAGAACTGCTCCTCGATGCCGAACCATTCACGTTCGACAGCCTGAGCGAACGTCTCTCTGCGCGACGACCAAACGAATCTGCGCTTGGAGCACTGCGCGACTGGATGGCAACGACGATGACGGAGGTTGAAACCAACGAGTCCGAGGTGGACGGGCGCTTCTGGGAACGGCGAGCCTTGCGAGCGCAAATCATCAACAACGAACCCGAGCTTCGAGGCCGCTCCCGCGCCAGTTACTACCCCTTCGAACGCTCCCTCGCCGAAGCCATTGGCAAAGACCTCGGCCAGTCCGGAAACAGTCTGATTCCGCGCGTCGCGGCCTTGTCGGCCGTCGCCGGTTTGCGTGAACTCTACGAAAGCGATGAAGCTCAGGCCCTGGCGGCTCCCCCGAGCGCCGCCGAACTGCTCGAGCTCGTGGACGAGGTGATTCGCTTCGTCCAGGCCGGCCTCCACGCAGGCGAACGGCGGTCACCCTGATCGCCTCCCCACCCCAACACCTCCCGCTGGTTACTTAAGCGCAGTTCAGCGCACGCCCGTCGCCAGGTAGACACCCATGGCGAGGATGGCGAGCAATGCCACCGCTGATCCCACGACCGCGGGCCACTTCGAGACCGGAAGTGGATCCCCGTGTTCGGCAAGAATCGTTGTCACCTGGCGGTATTGGAAGAATCCGATGATCAACGTAAGCATCGCCGCGGCGACTAGCGCGAGGCCTATAGCGCGGGCCGTCTCCGAGGTGGACGCTGATGCCTGCTGTACTTGACGGAGAAAGAGGTTGAACTTGGCGACGACGAAACCTAAGGCCGCCAGAGCGATAGCGGTACGAATCCAGGCTAAGAGAGTTTGATCGGCAGCCAACTGCTGGCGGGGATCCACCTTCGGCTGCGCGGGGGCCACAGAAGTCCTCGATTCGTTCACCTGATCGGGCTCCTCCGGCGGGTGTCCCATGATCGCAGCCTGCCACGCTCGCCGACCTCATGCCCGAAGATGGCTGGGCGAGCCGTTGGGACCGGCGAGAAGCGTCGTGGACTCCGAACTCAGCGGCGAGATCGAGACCATCAGGGTGGCTGGAGGGTGACCAGTGGACAACCGCTGGGCAGCTCTTGAGCTTCTGGTGAGGGGTTCGAGCCCCCGACGGTACCCAAAGTGCAGATCAGTCAACTTTTACGGCAGTGCGTTGCTCGGCTCTCGACTCCTCTTCTTTCCCGCGCTGCGCTTTTGAGCTGTGGCGGTCGGCTTCTCGGGATACCGGCAACGCTCGACAACGGCGATGCCGTTCGCCGTTGTTGCCGGAATCCCATACGTAGTCCCGGAATCTGGGCGCAGCTAGTCTGGCCGCCCCGCTGAACTGTCGCCCGCGGGCACACCTATCGGTTGGGGATCGAAAGACGAGTCCATGGCGTGGTTGGACGACGATGCCGGCCGAGGGAGGCGGGGCGGCTCCACCATTCAGTCTTTTTGCAAGACTGCCTCGACCTCGAGATTGATCTTGATCTTGTCGCCGACTACCACTCCGCCGCCGTCAAGTGGCATGTTGAACTCGATCCCGAAGTCGGCCCGGCTGATCTCGGTTCCCGCGGAGAACCCGGCCCGGGTGCCGCCCCATGGGTCCGGGGATACGCCGTTGAACTCCAGCCCCAGGTCGATCGAGCGGGTGACGCCGTGGATGGTCAAGTCGCCGGTCACCTCGTAGTCGCTGCCGCCGGCCGGCCGCACCGCAGTTGACACGAAGGTGATCTGGGGGTGGGACTCCACCTCAAAGAAGTCTGCTGAGCGCAGGTGGTTGTCCCGGTTCTCGTCGCGTGTGTCGACTGAGGAGGCGTCGATGTGGGCTTCGACCTTGGAGTCGAGCGGGTTTTCAGCGATGGTGATGGTGCCGTCGAAGGTCTTGAAGGAGCCTTTGACCTTGCTGACCATGAGGTGTCTGACGCTGAAGCTGACCTCGGAGTGGACCGGGTCGATGTTCCAGGTACCTGCGACCAGCCCGGGTACCTCGACAGTGGGTGTAGTCATGAAAAGACCTCCGTGGAATGGAGACGGTTGACGTGTCAACCAGCAGTCTAAGGCTTCCTGGTAGACATGTCAACCGTTAGACTGGGGAGGGTGGAACCTACCCGCTGGCTGACCCCGAATGAAGACCGCGCCTGGCGGGCCTGGCTGGCGATGGCGGAGCGCCTGCGCGCCCAGATCGCCCGGGACCTGCTCGTAGATTCGGGGTTGTCCGACGCCGACTATATGGTCCTGGTTCATCTTTCCGAAGCCGAAGGGCGCCGCGTCCGCATGAACGACCTGGCCGCTCGGCTCAACTGGTCCAAGAGCCGTCTCTCCCACCAGTTGGCCCGAATGCAAGCCCGGGGGCTGGTGCAGCGCGAGGAGTGCCCGTCGGACGCCCGAGGTGCGTTCGCCGTGCTGGGGGAGTGCGGCCTGGCGGAGATCGAGCGGGCCGCTCCAAAGCATGTTGGCAGCGTGCGGCGCCACCTGATCGACGTCCTCGACCCGGAGCAGCTCGACCAGCTGTCCGCCATCGCCGAACTCGTCGTCGGGCACCTGCGCACCCAGAGCGCATGCACCGCGGCCCCCGAGGAATCTGGCGATGGAGCTCGGCGCAAGCCGGGGACAGCTTCGTGTCTCCGCTGAGCGCGCCGCGCCCATGATGATGTCTGCCACGACAACCTGGCCGTGAGAGGTCATCGCCGGTGCGACGTCGATAACCACGTCGCACAGGCCCCCTGCCCGGCCGGGAACGCTCCGGCGAGCTCGTGCGCGGTTCCGACAGCGAGGCGCGCTTTGCCGGTGCCGCCCGGGCCGAAGAGGGACACGACGGTGTGGGCTTTGACCCGGCTGGCGAGGGCGGCCGGTTCGTGCTGCGGGCGACGACGAATGACGTGACCGGCGCCGGGAGGTTCCCGTCGTCCGCCCGGGCGGTTTCCCAATCCGCGCTCGGCGCCGGCGAGACGCAGGCCGACAACCGGGTGGATCCGCGTAGTGTCTTGCCATGCGCGTTGAGATCGAGCCGGGTGTCCGGCTCTTCGTCGATATCGACGGCGCCGGTTTGGTCCCAGACGGCGCCACGATGGTCGAGCGACCGACCGTGCTGATGCTTCATGGCGGCCCCGGTTTCGACCACTCAATGTACAAGGGAGACGACGCCATGTCGCTTGACGACGTCGCCCAGGTCGTGTTCTACGACCACCGCGGTAACGGCCGTAGCGACCGTGGGACGCCCGATCAATGGACCCTGGACATGTGGGCCGACGACGTCGTTCGCTTGTGCGAGGCCCTCGACGTCTACCGGCCGATCGTGTTCGGGGCATCGTTCGGCGGCATGGTCGCCCAGCGCTACCTCGCACGTCACCCGGACCACCCGGGCAAGGTCGTGCTCGCCTGCACCGGCGCCCGCCTCGATAGAGAGACGATCTCCGACCGGTTCGCGCAGCTTGCCGGAGAGGCTGCCGGCGCAGCGGCTCGCCAGCTCTTCGGCGGAGACCTGAGCGTGATGCCGGCGTTCCTCGAGCATTGCTTCCCGCTTTACACGACCGAACCGCTCGAACCGGACGCCTTGGCGCGGATGGTGATGAACCCGGAGTTGATGTCCCACTTCTTCACCGGCGAAGCCGCGACGATGGATCTTCGCGCCGGTCTCGCCGCGGTCACATGTCCGGTCCTCGTGCTCGGCGGCGAGCTTGACCCGGTGATGCCCTCGAAAGTAGTGCGCGAGATGGTCGACGCTCTGCCGGCCGGATCGACGCGGTTCGAGGAACTACCAGGCATCAGCCACCTCCAAGTCGCCGGTCGGCCAGCCAGCAACCTGGTCAGAGCGTTCATCCAGAGCACCACGTAGACCGTTGGCGCTGACAAGCAACTCTCTGGATGGCTCTTCGAGCTCTCCGTAGACCCTGGGGGACCGTGGCGCGTCCCCCAGGTGAGACAACAAGAGCAGCTCGACGTGACAGCCGAGGAGATCTACGGATGCCTGCGTCTTGGGCCGGTCTTCAGACCCGCGGGCAGGAGGGAGGGTATTAGTGGGCGGCGCACTCAGCGATGGCGGCCAGCGGCCCGAGCACCCGCACGAGGACCGCATCTGATTCGTGGGGGCCGCTCAGCGTTGGCGTCGCCCCGGCTGGGTGTTGGTGGGGTTCTCGGGCCAGGCGTGTTTGGGGTAGCGGCCGGCCATCTCCTTGCGCACTTGCTGCCAGGATCCTCGCCAGAAGGCAGGCAGGTCGGCGGTGACTTGGACGGGCCGGCCGGCGGGGGAGAGGACCTCGACGGTGAGGGGGACCTTCCCGCCGGCGATGGTCGGGTGGATGGTGGTGCCGTACAGGTCTTGGGCGGGCGCCGAGATGCGGGGCTGATCGCCGCTGTAGTCGATGGCTAGCCGCCGGCCGCCGGCCAGCTCGATGGCGGTCGGCGCCATGCGGTCGAGCTCGTGGGCCCGTGACCCCAGTGTGGCGCGGATGGCGCCGGACGGGTCGATGCGGGCCAGGTCGGCCCGGCCCGTGGCCTTCCGCAGGGCGTTACCGAGCCAATCGTTTGCTCGCCGGGCCAGGGCCTGATCCGAGACGTCGGGCCAGCCTTCACCCAGGGTGCTTCGGGCCCAGCCGGCCCGGGCCTGGAGGGCCCGGGCCGATGCCGTCCAGCCGAGGACACCAAGCCCGGTATCCACGGCCCGGGCGACTAGCGCGGCGGTGGTGTCGGCCCCCGGACGGGCGGATCCCTGAGAGGTGTCGAGGACCAGGGCGTCGAGGGTGCGTTCGGTGACTGCCCGCAAATCGTCGGAGGCCTCGTCCCACTGGAGGCGTACGACGGTGCGGATGGCGTCCCCGCCAACGCGCTCGACGACGTCCCGGTCGACTGCGGCGGCCAGGCGTATCCGGCCGTCGGCGCGTCCCGGCCGGCCTTGGCCACCTTCGACGTCGGCGGCCACCAGCCAGGCGGTGCCGGCCAGGGGATCGTGGTCGGCCAGGACCGCGCCACCACCATGGCGCAGGCGGTACCGGCGGGCGCCGCGAGCCTGGGCCATGCGGTCCGGGTAGGCGGCGGCGAGGAGAGGTCCGGGGTCGACGTCTTGCCGGTCATTCGCGGGGCGGCCCGCTCGGCGTTCCAGTTCCTCGGCCCGGCGGCGCACGGTGGCCAGGGCGGCCCGGTCCACGTCGGCTGACGCCCGACCGTTACGGCGCAGAACGGCCAGGCGGGCGGCCACGTCGGCGGTGGTGCCCGAGCCGTCGGGGCGGAAGATGTCCCGTTCGGAGAGCAGGGCGGCCAGGAGAGCGGCGGTGCGTCGGGCGGGGGGCGGCGCGGCGAGCAGCATCGCTCCCAGCCGGGGATGGAGGGGTAGGGCCGACAGCTGGCGGCCCAGCGCAGTGGGCCGGCCGCGATTGGTCGCGGCGAGTTCTTCGAGCAACTCCTGCGCTGTCTCCAGGGCGGCCGTCGGCGGCGGGTTCAACCATTTCAGTTCGCTCGGCGCCGCCCCCCACACGGCCAGCTCGAGGGCCAGGCCGGCTAGGTCGGTGCTGACGATCTCGGGATCGGGCCAGGCGCGGCGGGTGGCGTGCTCTGCTTGCGACCACAGCCGGTAGGCCACGCCGGGGCCCAGGCGTCCGGCGCGCCCCGCCCTTTGCTCCGCGGAGGCCTTCGACGCCACGATGGTACGGAGCCTGGTCAGGCCGCTGGCCGGATCGTAGAAGGGGCGACGAGCCAGTCCGGCGTCGATGACGACTCCCACCCCTTCTACCGTCACGCTGGTCTCCGCCAGGTCCGTGGCCAGGACGACTCTCCTGCGGCCGCCGGCCCGTAGGGCCCGATCCTGCGCGTCCGCCGGGAGGCTGCCGTGCAGGGGCAGAATCTCGACGCCGGCGGGATCGCCCAGGGCGGCGGTGACAGCCCGGATCTCTCCCACGCCGGGAAGGAACGCCAGCACATCCCCCGCCTCCGCGGCCAGGGCCCTGCGCACCGCACCGGCCACGCCCGGAGCCAGGCGGCCCACGATGGGCGCCCACCGGATCTCGACGGGGAAAGTACGCCCGGCGCTGGTGACGACGGGAGCCCCCCCGAGCAGGGTTGCGATGGGTCCGGTGGCGATGGTCGCCGACATGGCCATCACCCGCAGGTCGGGACGGAGCCCTTCGCGGGCGTCGAGGGTGAAGGCCAAGCCCAGATCGGTCTGCAGGTGCCGCTCGTGGAACTCGTCGAAGACGACCATCCCCACGCCCGGCAGGGACGGGTCCGACTGCAGGCGGCGGGTCAGAATCCCCTCGGTCACGACCTCGATCCGAGTGGCCTTCCCTCTGCGCTGGTCATCTCTCGTTGCGTAGCCGACCGTCGCGCCGACGTCCTCGTCCAGCAGGTCCGACATGCGAGTAGCGGCGGCGCGTGCCGCCACCCGCCGGGGTTCCAGGACGACGATCCTTCTGTCCCCCAGCCAATCCTCGTCGAGCAGGCGCAGCGGGACCACCGTCGTCTTACCGGCACCGGCCTCGGCTGTCAACACCGCTACGCCTCCACCCAGGGCAGACCGCAGATCCGGGATGACATCCTCCACCGGCAATCCAGTGGGGGCAAGTCCCTGGCCCGCGCTGGTCACCCCATGCACGCTACGGGCCGGTGGCGGGCGAGCAGATTGCAGTTGACTCGTGACTGCGCTGAAAGCGCGAGGAAGCAACTCTGCCACGGGTCGGCGAATCGGGACTAGCTGCTGGCACGCTGGCAGGTATCGCTCGTCGGGCGGTCCGCGACCACCGTGCTGCCACGCAGGACATTAGGTCCGTGGTGGCCCCGTTACACGGGCGGGCCAAGAGCCGGACAATCACACCCGACGACGACCCCACCCGGCCATCTCAAAACCGTTTTCACGAGCGAGGAGCTTTCATGCACCTTCGAAACCCTGGGCGCACACGTCGCCGGGTGGAGAGGGTCGGCGCAGCCCTCACCGCGATCTTGGTGGTGACCTCGCGGTCTCGTCAACGCCGGATCCAGGCTCCCTGCCTGGATCATCAATAGAAAGGACATGGACGTGTTATCACGAAAGAAGATCCGCCCCCCTTTGATGGTTGCCCTGCTTGGGTTGGCTGGAGTCGCGGCCAGCGCGATCGGGTTTACCGGCACCGCGTCCGGCTCGGCTATCGGTGCCTCCACCCGCCACGACACCGCCACTCTGGACAGCCTGAGCAGCACCGCCGCCAACAATCTGGCCGTGTGGCGGCCCAGTACCGGCACCTGGTATGTCCGTAATATCGCCACTACCCAGTGGGGCGGCGGCGGTGATGTTCCTGTACCGGGCGACTACAACGGGGACGGGCGCACCGATCTGGCCGTGTGGCGGCCGAGCACCGGCACCTGGTATGTCCGCGGCATCGAATCCGTCCAGTGGGGCGGCGGCGGTGATGTTCCTGTACCGGGCGACTACAACGGGGACGGGCGCACCGATCTGGCCGTGTGGCGGCCGAGCACCGGCACGTTCTACGTCCGCGGCATCGAAACCGTGCAGTGGGGCCAAGGCGGTGATATTCCCGTCGCCGGCGACTACAACGGGGACGGCCGCAGCGATCTGGCCGTGTGGCGGCCGAGCACCGGCACGTTCTACGTCCGCGGCATCGAAACCGTGCAGTGGGGCCAAGGCGGTGATATTCCCGTCGCCGGCGACTACAACGGGGACGGCCGCACCGATCTGGCCGTGTGGCGGCCGAGCACCGGCACGTTCTACGTCCGCGGCATCGAAATCGTCCAGTGGGGCCAAGGCGGTGATATTCCCCTCGCCGGCGACTACAACCGGGACGGCCGCAGCGATCTGGCCGTGTGGCGGCCGAGCACCGGCACCTTTTACGTCCGCGGTATCGCCATCACCCAGTGGGGTCAAGGCGGTGATGTCCCCGTACCCGGCGACTACTTCCCCTGAGATTTCGACTGATCAGCGTTCGCAACCGCTCGATATGTACGACCATCATCCATAAGCCCGGCGGACCACGCCGCCAGTACCCAACGACCCGTTCGAGTGAAGCCCGCTCGAACGGGTCGTTGCGGTTAGCCACCAGCAGAACTCCGAGCGCGCCCTCTCGGTCAACTCAGCCTCCAGGTTACGGGCCAGGGTCTGGCCCTCTTCCGGTGCCACATGCGCTTGCGAGGGCAGCGCGTGCCCGGTGCGTCTGCCGCCAACCCGACGTCACCGGCGGTCGGGCGCGCCTATAAGCATCAGGGCGTTTCTGGTCCCGACGGGTGGCGGCGGCGAAGGCTCTGGACTGCAAACCTGCATCGCTGGAGGTTTCCGATCGACTTTAGGGTTCGGATTCATGCACATCGCCGGCTGGATTCCATACGAAAGGCTCCACGGTTGCGATTGCGAGGGCATTGTGGAGTTGATGTGGAGGCGGTGTGGAAGGTTATTCGCAGGGGCACGTTCGGACCGGCCAAGTCTGAGTTTCAGCGCATTTTCAGCTTCAGGAAATCAGGGACCCGGTAGGGTGGTGATCGCCGCTGGGCACTATCCCCAAACGGGTGCGTTCGTCAGCACGGCCATACGGCCCGGGCGCACCGGCCTGACAAGGGCGGGAGAAACCTTCGGCTGACCGTCAGGTACGTGTTCAGTCCAGAGGAACTCCATGTATACGAGTGCCGCCGCTAACCGCATGGCGACTCAGGCCCGCACTTGGTTGCTCATGGTCGGGCTGAGCGGTCTTCTGGTCGGCATCGGCGCGGCCGTCGGCGGCGGGGCGCTCTACCTGTTCGCCGGGTTTGCGGTGGTCATGAACCTGGCCGGCTACTGGTTCTCCGACAAGGTCGCGCTGGCCGCCAGCCGGGCCCAGCCGCTGCGCCCCGGAGCCGTGCCGTGGTTGGATCAGGCAGTTCGAGAGTTGGCCGTCCGGGCTGAGCTGCCCACACCCCGGCTCTACCTGGTCCCCTCCGACCAGCCCAACGCCTTCGCTACCGGACGCAATCGAAGGCACGCCGCCATCGCGGTGACTGAAGGGCTCGTCAGGCGTCTTCCTCCTAGTCAGGTGCGAGGCGTGCTGGCCCACGAGTTCGGCCACATCAAGAATCGAGACATCCTGGTGACGTCGATTGCGGCCATGGTGGCCGGCGCCGTCTCCGCTATCGCCAACATCTTGTCGTTCAGCTTCCTGTTCGGGGCCACGATGACGATGATGGGGCAACTGGGCTGGTCGGCACGATCGCCACGATCGTGTTCGCGCCGGTCGCGGCCATGTTGATCCAGCTTGGTGTTTCCCGGCAGCGGGAGTATCTGGCCGACGCCACCGGCGCCGGACTCCTCGGCCAGCCGACACCGCTGATCGCCGCCTTGGATTCTCTGGAACGTGGCGCCCAAGCCCAACCGATGGCCGTCAACCCGGCCATCGGTTCGCTCTACTCGGTAAACCCCCTTCGCCGGGCCGGCATGGCCGACTGGTTCATGACCCATCCGCCCATCCAGCGCAGAATTGCCAGGCTTCGGGCTCTCGCCGCCGAGCCAGGTGTCCCGGTTACCTAGCCCCATATCTCCATCAAACGGATATCCGAACTGACGGAAGGAGCGACCCATGAACTGCCCAATAGACGCCACCCCCCTCGCCATGATCGATCGGTCCGGTGTTGAGATCGACTGCTGCCCGACCTGCCGCGGCGTGTGGCTTGACCGAGGCGAACTCGACCGGATCATCGAGCGCGCCGGCGCACACGAACCGCTTAACGTCCCGCATGATGCTGACCGTCGGAGCAGGTGGCCGCAGGGCGGGCGCAAGCACCTCAGGCTCAGGGAGCCCTTTGGCTACGGCGACTGACGGGCATACGGGCCCCGATTCCCCTCCTATAGGCAAAGAGTCGTTCCGGCCCGCCCCCGGCGGGCGCGCCGCCGCCGCCCCGGTGGGCCTGACCTTGGCGGCCGCGGCTCCGGCGGTAGTGGTCCGCCTTACCGGTGTCGAACTGGCTCCGCCGGCCCAGGCTATCGTCTTCGGCGCGGCCGTAGTCGCAACCGCCTTCCTCCTGGCCTGGGCGGCCGAGGCAGCCCAACTGGACATCTCCGGCAACCTGGCCATCGCCGTCTTGGCCATCATCGCGGTCCTCCCCGAATATGCGGTCGACCTGTACTTCGCGGATAGCGGCGGTCACGATCCGGCGCAGGCTCAGTTCGCGGCAGCCAACATGACCGGCTCAAACCGTCTTCTCATCGGCGTCGGCTGGCCCGCCATCGTCTTCGTTGCCCTCGCCGCATACCGCCGCCGACGGTCCGACACGCCTAGCGACTCTCGCACGGCCAGCGCCGTCCACCTGGACTCATCCCGGCGGGTCGAAGTCGCCTTCTTGGCCGCCTCATCCGCCTTCGCTTTTGTCATCGTCGCCGGCGGCGCTCTCGCCTGGTGGCACTCGATCGTCCTGCTCGGACTGTTCGGGCTTTACCTGTGGCGGATATCGCGACAACCCAGATCCGAACCCCAGCTCACCGGTGTCCCGGCCGCGCTGGCCACACTCCCCCCCACCCCGCGCCGCACTGCCGTCGCCTCGCTGTTCGTAATCGCCGCCGTGATCGTCGTCGGGGTCGCTCAGCCCTTCGCCGACAGCCTGGTCGCCAACGGCGAACAGCTCGGGATCAACAAGTTCTTGCTGGTCCAGTGGGTCGCCCCGCTCGCCTCGGAGTCGCCCGAACTCATCGTGGCCGGCCTGTTCGCCTGGCGGCTCAGAGCGGGCGACGCGTTGGGCACCCTGCTCTCCTCCAAGGTCAACCAATGGACCCTGCTGATCGGGACCCTCCCGCTGGCCTATCTGCTCGGCGGCGGCCATGGAGGCTTGCCACTCGACTCCCGCCAGACCGAGGAGTTCCTCCTCACCGCCACCCAGGCGCTGCTCGCCCTCGCCGTGGTCTTGGACCTGGAAGTTCGCCGGCGGGAAGCCATCGCATTGATGGCGCTGTTCCTCCTCCAGCTCCCCTTCCCTCAAACCGACGTCAGGCTTGGGTTCTCAGCCGTCTACACCATTTTGGCTCTCGCCATCCTGATCAAGCGTCGCCGACACATACCCGCGGTAGTGGCAGCCGCGCTTCGAAGCGATGACGCCACGAGCGACTCGTTCGACCATTACGCACCGACCGACCGGAGAGAACTCGAAGTCTCTGATCGGAGGCGGCGGTCAAATCCCCTCGCCCAGTCGCAGCCAGCCAAGCAACCTGTGGGCGAGGCAGACCGATCGAAGATCTGAATCGGGGCTGTACCCAGGGAATGCCCCACGCGCCGCGCCCGATGTCCAGGCCGTTCGGAGATCTTCAGTCTGAATGCAAAGCGCCGGGTCTCCCGTTCGGTGGTTGGCAGTTACGTCCTTGGCGAGTCCGGGCGACGAGCGCCCGACCGGCCTGCTCTCGGTCAGGGGCTGCCCGACTGCCCGCGAGTTCCCCGAATGAGGCCCTGAAAGGAGGTGCCGGCTCAGAAAGACAGGGCCTCGGTGATCAGGGCCTGCCAAGTCTGGGGACCGACGACGCCATCCACCAGGAAGGACATCTCAGTGGCCATGGCGGCCTGGAAGGCGCGCACCTTCGTGTCCGTCTTGGGTCCGAAGACGCCGTCCACGGCCAGCAAGGTGCTGGGCAGGCCGGAGAGATTGCGGAAGTTGAGCTGGTCCTGCACGGCCTTCACTGCCGAGCCGACGCTACCGAGTCGGACGGTGACGATGACCTTCAGCCAGGTGGTCTGACCTACAGCCCCGTTGGCCACGAGACCGTGGGAGCGCTGAAAGGCGATCACCGACGCATTGGTGCGCGGCCCGAAAATGCCGTCCACAACCAGGGCGGAACCGTGGGCGTTGAGCAGGTACTGAAGCGACCGCACGGGCTCGCCCTTCGCCCCTTGGCGCAACACGGGCCACGGCTGGAGGACGGACGCCTCCGCCACTGTCGTCACCGCCGCCGGGGGGGCCGCAGCGGCGGACGCTGAGCTTGTATTGGCCGGCATGAGGGCGGCCCCCAGGGCGGCCACCCCGGTGAACATCGAAACCGCGAATCTTTTCATCATCATCTCTTCCGGTGCGGACCACTCGGGTTCATTTGAAACGCCTGCTTCTGGGTAGTCCAGAGGCGAAGGCCCCTCTAGTCATGATGGACATGGTACCGGTCCGACAACGTCTGGGGCCGCAATGCGGAGCGTCTCGGTGAGAACGGCGGTACCAGAAACGTTCGCCCCGAGTAAATGCCCAATGTCAAGGCCGTCGCCAATGCTGCTGCATCCAAAGGCGACAGGTGAGCCATCTGTAGCACGACCACGCGCCTGGCCTGAGTATCGTCGGCGGCCTTTGGACCTCGAGAGGCAAGGGACAAGCACGCGATCGTAAGGGTTGCGAGTGGCGACGCGTGGCCGGCCGGTGATCGACGCTGACCTTACGCCCGCCGAGGTTTCTTGGACCGGGGCAGGAGGCCACCAGGCCGAGCTTGCGGGCCTGGGACCGGCGGATACGTCCCTCGCCGGACCAAGCCCTGCTCATTATGGCCCCAGGGGAATAGAGCGACCTCCTGCCCCGAATGTTGGTACGAAGATCAATGAAGCAACTCTTTGTGTGGGCCGCGTCGAGGGTGTGTGGAGACGCCGAGGAGAATTCTCTCCGTTCTGGAGGCCACGGAGGCGCGTACCAACTCGAGCTCGTGGTCATCTCCGCCTGCGTCATGTGATAACACCGGAGGGAGCCGTTCGAGTCCTTCACGGTGCGGACGTCCTGGCTATTGGGCTGGGGGAGTAGGGCTAGCCGGCGTCAAGCTTGGTGAGAAGGCCGTCGCGTCGAGCCGGCTCAAAGCCTCCGGTAATGTCGTCAGCTGATGTTTGAAGAGCTATGACCGCGGCACGTTAGTCGATCTTTGGACGTTGGAAGAGTGAGGGTCGTTTGAGGAGGGGGAATCTAGCGATTCTGATGGCATTCGTCACCCTCGTTCCACCCCTCAAGGTTGATGAGCGCGCTGTGGATGGCGTGACTGGCCACATCGAGCTGGATGAACCGGTGCCCAAATGCAGGCTCGTGGGGGCAGATTGCCAGTCGGTCCAACAATGTGAGCGCAGTCACCAGGTGTGCCGTGGCCTCTGCCATAGCCTCGTCGGTTGGGTGCTGGACTCCGTCGCCTTTCGCTCGATGCAATTCTCGGACCCTCGTGTCAGGCATCTTGCTAATCAAGGCCACCGATATGTAGGGGCGGTTGGGTCCCGATGAAGGCGGGATGGAGATCGGACAATCGTGGCGTTAACCGCGGAAGTCGACCTCACCAGTCCGCACTACCGCCAGCTTCGACTATGCCGTGCATCCTTCGCTTCCTCCTTGCCGGGCCACGTCGGGACGCGCCGGGTACCTGGTTCTGGCTCGGCGGCAATTCGCAGCAGTGGGCCTGCCATCATTCGACACTCGAGGCGCGTAGCTTGGCAGTCATGTCCTCTCGACCGGCGGCGTTTAGCGATGAGCTGGAGGTGTGGCTGAGGGCCGACGGCCCCAAGACGCTCGGTGGGCTCGGAGCCGTGTTCGCCGAGAAGGCTTTCGCTGTGGCCGTGATGCTGTTGATGTTCGTGCCCGCGCTTCCATTGCCGACGGGCGGGATAAGCCACATATTTGAGCTAATCACCATTGTCATTGCCGCCCAGATGGTCAGCGGGCGACGCTCGCTCTGGCTACCGCAGCGCTGGCAAACCCGAGGACTGGGAGCGATCTCCACCGAGAGGGCCATACCCTTGATGATCCGCTGGATTCGCCGTTTCGAGCGGATCTCGAAGCGCCGCTGGGCGGGATGGCTGGAACGCCCAGTTGCGCAACGGATTGTCGGTCTCCTTCTCATGGCCACCGCCGTAACCGCCTTGGTCGCTCCGCCGTTCTCCGGTCTCGACACCCTGCCCGGGATCGGCGCCGTCATCATCTGTCTGGGCTTTATTCTTCGCGACATCGCGATCATCGCAGTTGGGACTGCTGTGGCCATAAGTGGCGCCATCCTCATCGTGACCATCGGGGCCGCGCTGGCCCATTGGATCCGTCAACTCTTCTAGCCCGTCTCGCAAGGGGGCAGGTGGCGCCCTCGGCGGCATCGAAGCGGAACAGCAGACCGGGCCGGCCCTGGTCATCGCGGCCGGGGGTGACGGCGGTAGTGACCTCCCCGGCCGGGCAGGTGACCTCGGCGGCGTCGAGGTCGACGCGGAGTCGGTTTTGGGGAAGCAGCCGGCGTTAGTCCGGGCCCGACGGTCGTGAAGATCGGTACCTTGTTGCGTTCTGCCGGGTTGGCGAAGTCGGCTGTTTAGACCTCCGGTGAGTGATGGTCAGCCTGAGGGCGGGATGTTCTGGTTGAGGTGGAAGAGGTTGTCGGGGTCGTAGGTGCGCTTTATCGTCACCAGCCGGTCGTAGTTGCCTTTGTAGTTATCCTTGATCCGGGATCTGTCGTCGTCGTCCATGAAGTTGATGTAGCCACCCGGCTCAGAGTGAGCGGCGGTGGCGGCGTAGTAATCCCGAACCCACTCGATGCGCTCGCCGTCGACGGTCGGGTCCGACCACGAGGCCAGGATGACGGTCGCGAAGTTGGCGTCGCGGTAGGCGAAGGCGGTCGCATCGGCAGCGACGCGATGGCAGGCGCCGTTGATGGGGTAGAGGTGCATGGTGGCGCTGACCTCGGGCACCTTCGGCCCGTGGTCGAGATGGGCGTCGATGGCCGCGTCGGTCAACTCGGTCACGAAGTTGCCCTTCCAGTAGGCGCGGATCCCCTTCGGGTAGAGGGCGTCGAAGGCCGAGTTCAAGGCGGGGTAGGGCATCGGTCCCACCATCTCGGCCACGACTGGAGCCAGGTCCCGGAACGGCTTCATGGCATTCTCGCCCTGATCTAGCGGACCCGCCCAGTGGACCACGGCCAGACAGAAGGTGTCGCCGTGGCGCTCGGTCGGGATGAACGGCAGCGGCGGCGCGATCTGGAAGGCCGGGAAGCAGCCGTACGCCTCGGGGGCGTCTTTGATGAAGTCCCGGTAGAACCGAAGCAGGTTCCCGGCCTGGTCCAGTTCGTAGAAGAACAACCCCACGTACACATCGCGGACCGGGTGCAGCTGGAACTCGAAGGACGTCACCACCCCGAAGTTGCCGCCCCCGCCTCGCAGCGCCCAGAACAGATCCTCGTTTTGCCGGGCACTGGCGGTTCGGACCTGACCGTCGGCGGTGACCACCTCGGCGGAGAGCAGATTGTCGAGGGTAAGGCCATAGCCCCGGGCCAGATGGCCGATGCCGCCGCCGAGGGCCAGCCCGGCCACACCGGTAGTGGAAATAATGCCACCTGTGGTGGCCAGCCCGTAGGCGTGGGTGGCGTAGTTGAAATCACCCCAGGTGGCCCCGCCTCCGGTTTGTGCGATCCGGGCAGCCGGGTCCACGTGTACGTGCCGCATCAACGAAAGGTCGATGACCACCCCGCCGTCATTCGTACCGAAACCGGGGGCGCTATGACCGCCCCCCTTGATTGACAGATCCAGGCCTGAATCGCGGGCGAAGTTCACCGCCCCGATCACGTCGGCGGTCTGCTCGGCTTGGACGATCACCTCGGGGTGCTTATCGAACATGCCGTTGTGAACCGCCCGGGCCGCGTCATAACCCGGATCCACCGCGGTCAGTATCGGCGCCCGTACCTCGGCCCGAAGCTCCTCCACAGTCGGCTTGCTCATCTAGAACCTCCTGTTTGCCCTCTATGCCCTGGTGCTATCCATCTCCCACCCTGCATGCCCTTTGCCACACTGACCCGGGTGCCTCGGTCGGATGCCGGTCCGACGTTACACCGAAAGTCCGCACGCCGGCGTCACAAATGAGAGACTGCCCGTTGGCGCCGCCCGGGTGCCCCTTGGGCTTATCCCCAAAGGTCCAGGCGCCCGTCTGGGTCCAACCCACCTGGATTCCCGCAGAAGTGCAGCGCCGGCGGCTCCCGTGACCCTTCATTTCTCAAGTGTCCGACCTGCGGTGAGGCTCGTTCAGCGAGGATGGTGGCGACAACGGAAAGAGATCGTGAGCTACGCGGCATCTGGCGATCCTCCACTTCGGAGGCGCCACCCCGACCTTTCTTGCCGACTATTTCAAGCAAACAGCCGGAGGTCTGGCGAACGCCGGATCGCTCCGGTGTGACGACTTTGGTGTCCAGCCGGGCCAGAGGGTAGAAAGTTGGCATCCACGAGCAGCACCAGCCCATTCATCGCAACGTCCGCACCCCCGGTCGTCGGCTTGCCCGCTGGTGCGGACCGGTCGTGCTGGCGACGGTGGTCGGCCTGCCGCTTTCCGCCTGTGGCAGCCATCGGGGCCCCAGGACGCTCCCGCCGACGCCGGTCCCAACCGTCTGCCCTTTGACCCATCTGCCGCCTCCGGATGGCAAGGTGCCGGCCCGCCCGGCCCTGGCGATCAAAGTGGAGAACCTGCCGGCTGCCCGCCCTCAATTCGGGTTGGGCCAGGCGGACGTGGTGTATGAGGAACCGGTAGAAGGCGGGATCACCCGGTTCATCGCGATCTTTCAATGCTCAAACAGCGCAAGGGTGGAGCCCGTGCGCTCGGCCCGGTCGATCGATCCCGGGCTGGTGATGCAGTTCGGGGCGCACCCGCTGTTCGGGTTCGCCGGTGCGGCGCAGCCGGTGACGGCGAAGGTGGACTCGTCGCCGTTGATCGATGTGGGGATCAACCGGGCCCCGTCGGCCTACAGCCGTGACCCAAACCGGGTGGCGCCGCATAATTTGGTGACCTCGACCGGGGCGCTGTGGGCGGTCGGAGCCTCCAAGGGGGCGAAGGCGGAGGCTCCGGCGCCGGTGTTCACCTACGGGCCTTTGCCGGCGGGCGGGCGACCGGCGACGAGCGTGCATATCGCCTTCCAGTTATCGCCGGTGACCTGGACCTGGCTTGCCGCCGAGGCCGCCTACTTCCGCTCGTACTCCGACACTGGTGCCGCCACGCTCGGCGGAGGCGGACAGATCTCCGCCTCGAACGTCGTGATTATGCACATGGTCGCCTACCCGAGCACTGTCAACAAGGATGTGAATGGGGTCCCCGAGACGCTGCTGGTCCTGACCGGCCGCGGCCCGGCCGAGGTGGTGCGGAGCGGCCAGGCCATTGCGAGTACCTGGAACCGACCGACGCTGGCCGACAGGACCCGATTGCTCGACTCAACGGGGCACGAAATCCCCCTTGCCGCGGGGATCACCTGGGTCGAGCTGGTCCCCAGCACCGTCCCCTACACCGTCACGCCTTGACATCCGACGGTCATTGAGACCGGATCCGACGTCGGCGGCACCCGGTACTGGAACCGCTATCTGGGCGCCCGCTTCGATTCGGAGAGCATCCCGTACGGGTACCCGTTCTCCGACGATCTGCTCCAGGAGTGGGCTGCAAGGAGCGCTTTTCCGGCCATCGCACACTCGAGTCCATGGGCTTCGACGAAGGAACGTGCTGCTGGACGGTCCGCGCCGCTGGCGACCGCCTGGTCGGGATGGTAGCTCGGGCCGGTCACTCCCGGGCGGTGGCAGGCCGCGACGCCGGCGAGGCGATCAGATTGGGCCGCACCAGAAATGACCCATCTGAGGGCTTGGCCGCGCCGCGTTAGGCCCTTACTCTGATCCCGCAGCAACCATCCGACTTATCGGCAGACAACGACCGGGGCGGCCAAACGACAATGTGCACCCAATCGACGTTCTTATTCATCACGTCCCTTTGGCCGAAGCCCGGCGCCTTCGACCGAACGGAAGCCTGACATGGCGCTCACCGTTAGCCACGATCCGGTCGCGTCCTCGCTACCCATACCGCCGATTGTTCCCGTGGAGAGTCTGAATAGGGGGGTCAGCCTGGTGGTTCCCGCCCGCAACGAAGCACGCAATCTCTCGACCGTGCTGACGGCGGTTCCCGATTGCGTCGATGAGGTCATTCTCGTCGACGGCAACTCCAGCGATGCCACGGTGGCCATGGCGATGCTCTGCCGCCCCGACGTCCGCGTCATCGGGCAGGACGGCCCGGGGAAGGGGGCCGCGCTCCGGGCCGGGTTTCGGGCCGCCACGGGCGAGGTGATCGTCATGATGGATGCTGACGGAAGCATGTCGGCGGCGGAGATCCCGCACTTCCTCTGGTACCTCGATCATGGGTTTGATCTGGTAAAAGGTTCCCGATTCGTGGCCGGCGGCGGGTCGACCGACATTACCGCGCTTCGGCGGGCCGGCAACCGGGCCCTGCTCTCCACCGTCAATCTCCTGTACGGGGCGCAGCTGAGTGACCTCTGCTATGGGTTTTGCGCGTTCCGCCGCTGCTGGCTGGAGAGCCTCAATCTGCAGTCGACCGGTTTCGAAATCGAAACCGAAATCACCGTGCAGGCCCTGCGCGCCGGACTCCGTGTGACCGAGGTGCCCAGTTTCGAGCTGCCCCGACGGACGGGCCAATCCGGTCTGCGGACCTTCCGGGACGGCTGGCGGGTGCTGCGCACCGTGGCCCGCCACCGCCGCCTCGACGGCGAGCCGGTCGGAGTGAGTCCCGGCCCCGTCGCGCACGCGCTGCCGGCGGGCCCCGTCGCCGTTCTGGGTGAGTGATGCCGGGTCCAGTGGGTGCGCCAGAAACCTCGACGCCGGCAACTCGCGGGCCAAAGGCCTGGTCGCGAGGGGTGAACACCTGCCGGGTTTCCGGCCCAGGGCCCGGTGGGCCGGCCGTAGCGGCTGGTGGCGGATTCGACGGGCCGGTCGGAGTGGTGGACATCGAGATGGACGCCGTGCCGTCAATACCCCCGCCGGCGCTGCCTTCTGCTGCCGGCCGGGTGCTGGCGCTGGTTCGGGTCCACACCCACCCCGTTGGGACCGTGCTGCTGGCGGCCGGACGGGAGGGGCTTTCCGCCCCGCAGGTGGCCCAGGCCATCCGGTCCCGGTTGGGAGACGAGATCGTCGCCCACCTTCGGGACCACGGCGAGCAACTCGACGACCCACCGAGCTGCCTGCGGCGGCGATCAGAGGTGCTGGCAGCCCCGCCACTGGTCACGGTCATCATCGCGACGAGAGATCGGACGTCCAGCCTGGCCCGATGCCTGAACTCGGTGCTGGCGTCCGCGTACCCGCACTTCGAGGTCGTCGTGGTCGACAACGATCCGACCTCCGGCGCGACCGCCAATCTGATCAAATCGGGTTACGCGGCTCGTGGGGTCCGCTACGGGCGGGAGGGTCGAAGAGGTCTGGCGGCGGCCCACAATCGCGGCGTCGGCATGGCGTCGGGCTCGATTCTGGCCTTTACCGACGACGACGTCGTCGTGGATCGGCACTGGCTGGCGGCCATCGTCGAGGCCTTTCGGCTTTCGGACCACGTGGGTGCCGTCACCGGTTTGATTCAACCGGGCGAGCTCCGTACCTCAGCCCAGGTGCGGCTCGAGCGGCACGGGGTGTTCGCCAAGGGGTTCGAGCCCAGGATCTTTGATCTGGCTGCCCACCGCCCGGCGGACCGCCGCTTCCCGCTCGCGATCGGTCAGTGCGGATCGGGCGCCAACATGGCCTTCGACGCCGGGTGCCTGCGCCGCCTCGGCGGGTTCGACCCGGCCCTGGGAACGGGCACGCGGTCGAGGGGCGGGGATGACCTGGCGGCCTTTCTCAACGTGCTGGTCTCGGGTTACCGGCTGGTCTACCAGCCGGCGGCGGTGGTGCGACACTGGCATCGAGATACCGACGCCGCCCTGGCCGATCAGGCCTATGGCTACGGCGTGGGGCTGGCCGCTTATCTGACCGATGCGGTCCTCCGCCACCCCTACGTGGCCATGGGTGCCGGCCTCGGCGCGGCGCGGTCGCGAGTCGCCGGGGAACGAGTTGACCGGAACGCGGCCTGGCCTCCACCACTGGCCCGCCTCGGGCGACGCGGGACTATGACGGGCCCGGTTGCTTACCTGGCCGCCAGATGGCAAGCGCGGGGCGCGTGGAGGCCGGCGTGACGGTCGCGCCCGTCGCCGCGTCGCTAATCGCGACGCCCGATCCAGCTCCTCGCCGGCAGTCTGCCTCCGGGTCCCGGGGTTTGGCCGTCTCGGTCGTGATTTGCACCTATACCGAGTCTCGGTGGCCACTGCTGGTAAGGGCGGTCCGATCGGCCTACCACCAATGCCTGGAGCCGGCGCAAATCCTGGTGGTGATTGATCATTGTCCTCCCCTGTTGCGCCGGGCCCGGCAGGAACTGGTTGCCGCGGCTGACGTCAGCGACCAAGCCCGGCTCAGCATCATCCCGAACGCCGGCCAGCGAGGCCTGTCGGATGCCAGAAATACCGGCGTCCGGGCGGCCCGGCGCCCCATCGTGGCTTTTCTGGACGACGATGCCGCGGCGGAGCCGGGCTGGCTTCTCCGTCTGTGTCAGCACTATCAGGACCCGGCCGTGGTCGGCGTGGGCGGTCGCGTGGTGCCGGAGTTCGAAGCCGGGCGACCCCGGTGGTTCCCGCCGGAATTCGATTGGGTAATTGGTTGCACGTACCGCGGCATGCCCGGCGATCTGGAACCAATACGAAACCTGATCGGCGCCAACATGTCGTTTCGTCGGGACGCGCTGGTCGACACCGGAGGCTTCTCGGTCAACCTCGGGCGGATAGGAACGAAGCCGCTGGGGTGCGAAGAGACCGACCTTTGCATCCGGCTCACCGCCGGCGACCCGACCAACCTTCTCCTGTACGACCCGCGGGCGGTGGTCCACCACCGGGTTCCGGCGGCCCGCCTCACCTGGCGCTACTTCCGGGCCCGTTGCTACTCCGAAGGCCTGTCCAAGGCCGAGGTGCGGGCCCGGGCCGGTTCGGCGCGGGTGCTCAGCAGCGAACGCGTTTACCTGCTGGCGACCGTCCCGACCGGTATCGGCCTGGGCCTGGCCGGGGTGCTACGCGGGCGGCTCGCCGGTACCGCCCGAGCGGCGGCACTCGTCGCCGGCGCGGGATTGACGGCGTGGGGCTACCTGGTCGGTCGGCTGCGCCGGCCGGTGACCATCAGTCGGGCCCTCAACCTGGCCGCCATCGCCGCCCTGCCGCTCGCCGCCCTGCTCTGGGCCCTCGCCCTCACCCACGTCGACCTGGCCGGCATGGGAGACCTGGGTCTCATCACAGTCCTCCCCCTCACCTACTGGGCCGCCCTGGTCGTCCTGTCGGCCGGCTTCGCCCACGCGGTCACCCGACCGGCGCCCTCACGGCCGCTGCTGGCCGCCTACACCGTTGTTCTGGTCCTCGTGCTCCACGGGACCCCGACCCTCCTCTACGGCACGCTCCGCTATGCCTGGGCCTGGAAGCACGTCGGCTTGATCGACTATCTGCTCCGTCACGGCGCCACCGACCCGCACATCAGTAACGACCTGGCCGCCTACCAGGCCTGGCCGGGTTTCTTCGCCGGCAATGCCTTGCTGGTCCGGGCGGCCGGACTCTCGTCGGCCTTGAGCTACGCGTCGTGGGGCCCGCCCTTCTTTGACCTGGTGCTGCTCGGCCCGTTGGTCCTGATCTTCCGGCGCTTCACCCGGGATCGGCGCTTGATCTGGGTGGCGATCTGGATGTTCTTCCTCGGCAACTGGGTCGGCCAGGACTATTTCTCCCCCCAGGCCGCGGCCTACTTTCTTTATCTGGTCGTGATCGCCGTCGCCCTGCGGTGGTATTCGTCCAGTGGCGTCACTGGCGGGGTCCTGGTGCCACCCACCGGGGACCTGCGACCCCTGCGTTTCCAGCCGTGGAGACGGGCCGGCGTCCTGACCGTGATCGTGGTGCTCGTGGTGGCCATCGCGACCAGCCACCAGTTGACGCCGCTCATGCTGATTATCGCCCTGACCGCCCTGGTCCTGTTCCGGCGGTGTTCGGAACGGTGCCTTCCCCTCGTGGCCCTCGTGCTGACGGTCGGCTGGATCCTGGTGGCCGCCCGCGGCTTTCTGAGTTCGAACTTCTCATCCATCGCCGCTTCGCTCGGGCATCCGGAGGCCAACGCCCAGGCCAACCTCCTCAACCTCTCCCACGCCAGCCGCGGTCAGGTGATCGTGGCCCAGGTAGACCGGCTGCTCAGTGCGGCGATGTGGTTCCTGGCCCTGATCGGCGGGGCCCGCCGGTGGAGAGCCCGCCGCACCGACCTTCCATTGCTGCTGCTCGCGCTCAGCCCGTTGCCGTTGATCGTCGCCAACAGCTACGGGGGAGAGATGGTCTTCCGGGTATACCTGTTTGCTCTGCCGTTTGTGGCCTTCTTGGCGGCAGCAAGCCTCTTTCCCAACCCTGGGTCGGGGCGGTCCCGCTCCTTCCCGGCCGTCCTGACCTGCTTCACGGTGGTGCTGATCGGAGCTTCCCTCGTTTCCTATTACGGCGAGGAGCAGGTGAACTATTTCTCCCCGCAGGAGGTCGAGGCCAGCGCCTGGCTCTATGCCCATGCCCCGGCCGGGTCGCTGATCGTAGGACCGAGCGGCGACCTGCCCTGGGACTACAAGAACATCGAGTCGTACCACCACTACTGGTTTGCCCTGGACACCCCCAAGGGACGCCAGGCGGTTCTGGCCCGCCCGGTGGCCTCTTTGCGGGCCGATCTGACGGACCGGGCCTACCCGGCCTCGTTCCTCGTCTTCACCCGGGCCCAGGCGGCCGAAGTTGACACCACCGGGCTGATGCCGGCGGGGTCGATAGCGGGTATCGAACGGGCCGTCATGGCCTCAGGCCTCTTCCGCGTGGTCTATGCCAATCGCGAAGCCACCATCGTCACGACGGCGCGCCAGCCGGGACGAGCATGAGAGCGAACCCTGCGGTCCATGGCGCGGCCCGCCGACGGCGCTGGGCCGGCCGGTCGGCGCTAGCCGGGTCGGGATGGTTGGTCCTGGGCCTCACCGCCCTCCCGGCTGGCTCGGCGCTCAGAGCCGGAGTGGTGTTCCTCTTTCTCCTGTCATGTCCGGGCGCGGCCCTGGTGCGGCACTGGCCCGGCCACGACGGACTGGAGCGATCCGTCCTCGCGGTGGGCGTCAGCATGGCGCTGACGATGGTGGTCGCCGAGACGCTCGTCGTCACCCGAACCTGGTCCGTCCCGGTCGCATTGGCCGCCCTGGCGCTGATCACCTCCATCGGCGCCCTGCTGCCGGCGCCCTCCAGCCCCCGCAGGCCCCGGAGCGCCCCATGACCCCCACGGTCGTACCCATCCTCCTCTACCACTCGATCAACGACTCCCCGCCCTCATGGATCGCCCCTTTCACGGTCCGGCCCGCTGCCTTCGCCCGGCATCTCGACCTCATCGCCGGGCTCGGCTGCCAACCGATCACGGTGTCGCAAATGGCGGATGGCCTGGCGTCAGCTCCGCCGTGGCCGGAGCGACCGGTGGTTATTACCCTCGATGACGGCTTCGCGGACACGGCCAGCATCGTCGCCCCCGCCCTGGTGGGGCGCGGCTTTCCGGCCACCCTCTACGTCACGACCGGGGCGCTTTCGGGAGGGCCCGCTCCCGTCTGCCACCGATTGCCCCCCGCCGCCATGCTCACGTGGGCGCAGTTGCCCTACCTCGAGCAGGGTGGAATCGAGATTGGGGCGCATACCCTGACCCATCCGGCGCTCGACACCCTCCCTCTGCCGATGTCGCGGCGAGAGATTCGAGACAGCAAGGCCAGGCTCGAAGAGGCGCTGGGTCACGGGGTGCGCAGCTTTGCCTACCCGCACGGCCACCACGACCGACGGGTCGCGACCCTGGTGCGCCAGGCCGGCTTCGATTCCGCCTGTGCGGTGAAAAACAGGTTGAGCGGGGTCGCCGACGACCGATTCGCGCTGGCCCGGCTCACCGTCATGGCCTCCACCACTCCAGAAACGCTGGCGCGGTGGCTGGTGGGCTGCGGCGCTCCCTTGGGCTCACCCCGCCGCCGGCTGCGGACGCGCGCCGGCCGTCAGTACCGGCGTTTGCTGGCCCGACCATGGCGCTGACCGAAAATCGCCCACCGTGGCTGGCGACGATCCTGGGAGTGGTGCTGGTGGCGGCTCTGGCCGGCGCCGACGCCCCCCGATTCTCCAACGAGATCGCGCTCCCCGGCGATGCGGCCGCGACGAGTACCGGTCCCCCGAGGGGGGCGCGGTTGATCTTCGCCGACGACTTCCGGGAAGACGGCCTGGACCCGGCCAAATGGATTACCTGCTACCCGTGGGCGAACCGGGACGGGTGCACCAACCCGGCGACCGGAGAACTCGAGTGGTATACCGCGGGCGACGTCTCCGTCTCCGGCGGTGCCCTTCACCTGACCGCTCGCCGTCAGCCGGTCGCGGAGGACGGGCGCGAATACGCCTACACCTCGGGGATGGTTGCCACCGCGGGCGCTTTCCAGTTCGAGTATGGCTACGTCGAGTTCCGCGCTCGTTTGCCTCGTGGGGCGGGCCTGTGGCCGGCCCTGTGGCTCCTGCCCTCGAGCGAGGCCTGGCCGCCGGAGATCGACGTGCTCGAGGCCCACGGTGGTGCCCCGGATGTGGCCGCCCTTACCTACCACCCGATCCGCGGCCAACAGGAACAGCGTGAGGTCAACACGGCCGATCTGGCCCTCGGATGGCACGTCTTTGCCATCGACTGGCAGCCCGGCTCCATCGTTTGGTATCTCGACGGTCGAGCCGAATTCGCCGTCACCGGCGGGGTGCCATCGCAACCGATGTACCTGGTGATGGACCTCGCCGTCAGCGGATTGCCACCACCGGACCGATCGACCCGCTTCCCCGCTTCGCTCGACATCGACGAGGTCCGGGTGTGGCAGCCCGGATAACAAGGAGGACTGGTAATGCCATCTGACTCTGCGGTGATGGCCGGCTCCCGAGGGAGCGGGCCGCCGGACGGGAGCGGCTCGCCTCCGCCGGTCGTGGTCATCGGCACCGGACCCTACGGGTTGTCGGTCGCCGCCCATCTGGCCGCCCTCGGTCTGCGGACCCGGGTGTTCGGACAGCCCATGGCGACGTGGCGTCAACACATGCCGAAGGGGATGTTCCTCAAGTCCACGCCGGCGGCGTCCTCGATCGCCGCGCCGCGACCCGGCTTCAGCCTGCGGGACTTTTGTGCCGCCACCGGCGCGCCTCCACTCGGCGAGGACCAGGCCGTGCCCATCGACCTCTTCGAGCGCTACGGCCTGTGGTTTCAACGACGCCTGGTGCCGTGGGTCGAGCCGCTGGCGGTCTCCCGGGTGGCGCCGGCGGAGGTTGGCCTCCCGGCGGGGGGCGCCCGGCGCCGGTTCCACCTGGTGCTCGAGTCGGGAGAAGAAGTGGACACCGACGCCGTGGTGGTGGCCACCGGGCTGATGCCGTACGCCCATATCCCTCCCGAGCTCGCCGAGCTCGCCGCGAGTGGTTTGGTCACTCACAGCAGCCGCCACCGTGATCTTTCTTCATTCGCCGGTACCCGGGTGGCGGTGATCGGCGGGGGGCAGTCTTCGCTGGAGACGGCCGCATTGCTCTGCGAGTCCGGGGCCGAGGCCCACGTTCTGGTGCGAGCCCCGCAGATACGGTTCGCGCCTCCCCCTGCTCCATCGAGCTGGCTGCAGTCGCTCCGGAAACCCGACTCTCCCATGGGGCCGGGCTGGTCGCTGTTCGCGCTCCACCGCGGCGCGTCGCTGTTTCCCCGTTTGCCCCTCCACACCAGGCTGCAGCTCGTCCGGTCGGTTCTCGGTCCGTCCGGTGCCTGGTGGCTCCGCGACCGGGTAGACGGCCGGGTCGACGTCCGGACCGCAAACCGGATACGCGCCGCCACCCCCCGGGCGGGGGGTCCGATCGTGTTGCACCTGAGCGACGCCAACCGGCGGGCCGAGCAGCTCTCCGTGGATCACGTGATCGCCGCAACCGGCTACCGGGTTGACGTCGCCGCCCTCGACTTCCTGGCCCTGTCGCGGCCGGCGCGCCTCGTCCTCGCCGGCGGCTCACCTCGCCTGACCGCAGGCTTCGAGTCGTCCCTGCCGGGGCTCTACTTCGTCGGTCTGGCCTCCGCGGCGACGTTCGGTCCGCTTCTGCGATTCGTCTGCGGAACCGAATTTGCCGCCCCGCGGGTCAGCGCGGCCGTGGCTACCAGCCTCCACTCCGGCGTCCACTCCTGACGGTCGAAAGGCATGTACAGCCCACCGGGCCCATCGGCGGATGGGGCGTCGGCGCCGGGGCCATCGGGCGCCCGCCGCGTCCTGATCCGATGGGCCGCGCCCTTGCGTCAGGAAATGATCGCGGCCTGGCGCGAGCCGCTGCTGCGAAACGGCCACTTCCTGACCATGAGCTCGGCGGGCACGGCGGCGCTCGGGCTCCTCTACTGGTCCCTGGCAGCCCACCGGTACAGCCCGATGGCCGTGGGTCGCAGCTCAGCTGTCGTTTCCGCCATGATGCTCATCGGCGGCGTGGCCCAGCTCAACCTGATCAGCGCCCTGGTCCGGTTCGTTCCGCTGGCCGGCCCCCGCACCAGGGCCCTGGTGGTCACCAGTTACCTGACGGCTGGCACCGTCGCTGCTGCGCTCGGGCTGGCGTTCGTGTCCGTGGCACCCGCGCTGTCAAATCAGTTCCGTTTCGTCACCGCGCAGCCCTGGATGGCCGCCGGACTGGTGGTGCTCTCCTCCTTGTGGGCCATCTTCGTGCTGCAGGACAGCGTCTTGACCGGTTTGCGGCAGACCATCGTGGTGGCCGCGGAGAACGCCGTCTTCGCCATGATCAAGATCGCTGCGGTCGTGGCCCTGTCGACGATCCTGCGCCGCGACGGGATCGTGGTCTCGTGGTGGGTCGGCCTGGCGCTGGCGGTGCTCGGAACCAACCTTTACCTGTTCCGTCTCGCCCTGCCACCGAGCCGTTCGGCCCGGCCACCGGGAACGGAGCCGGTTTCCCTTCGAATGGTGGCCCGTTTTGCCGCACCGGATTACGTCGGCGGGCTGTGCTGGTTGGCGGTCACCACTGCCACTCCGTTGCTGGTGCTGGCCCGGGTGGGGCCCACCCGGACCGCTTATTTCACCGTGGCCTGGCAGTTCGGGATCGCCCTGTTCGCCCTGAGCGCCAATATGGGCGCCTCTCTGGTGGTGGAGACCGCCACCGACCAGACGAATCTGCCGCAGCGATGGCGGCGGATCGTGCGCCATTCGCTGCTCCCTCTGGTGGCGGCCGTGATCGGGCTGGAAGTCGCGGCGCCTATGGTTTTGCGCCTCTTCGGCCGCGCCTACGCCGAGAACGGGTCCGCCTTGCTGCGCCTGCTCGTCCTGGCTGCGCTTCCCAACCTGATCACTGAGACCGCAGTGTTTGCGGCCCGAGCGCAGAGGCGCACCGTTACCGCCGCCGTCATCTTGACCTCGGTGTCGGTCGGCATACTCGGCTTGACCGCGCTGCTGCTTCCGCACCTGGGCATCGCCGCGGTCGGGGTGGCGTGCCTCTCGGCCGAGACGCTGGTCGCGCTCGTGCTGTGGTGCCGTCCGGGCTGGTGGCTCGGCAACCGGGTGCCGGTCCGGTCCGGGCTCCGCCCCGCCCTGCTCGGCGCAACCATGGTCTTGATGGTGACAGGCACCGTTCTGCTGGCCGTCGGTCTCGCCCATGAGGCGGCGTCGGACGTGCTGGCCTCGCTGCTGTGCAATGGTGGCGGCCTCGTCCCGCTGGCTGTCTTCCTCGCCCTGGTTCGGGGAAGAGACGGCGCCGCGGCGAGGTCACCGCTGCCTCCAGCGCCTACCCCGATCGAGGGCTACGACCAACTCCGCATTGATGAGATCCTGCCGTTGCTACAGGAGCTCGAGCCAGATCGCCTGGACGTGGTGCGCCTACACGAGATGGCCGGACGAGCCCGCCCCAGTATCCTCTGCCGGATCGAGGACCTGGGCAGCTGAAGCGCAGCGGAGGAGACCGGGTGCGGACGAGCCGTCGTCCTTTCAACGGTCGCTCGCCTCAATCGGCGGGCCGAGCGGGCCCTTCGGGCGCCACCGTCCCGAGACCCGTCCGAGGAGTGCCATCAAGAGCCGGATCAGGCGCGGCGTAACCACCCCGGCGGAGCGAAGCGCCATGGCCAGCAACGGGACCGGGTCGTCCGCAGCCGCCCACGCCAGCTCGGCGGGCGCGCCCGGGAGCCGGGTGTCGGCCCACGATCTGGCCTGGTGGCGATAGGCGAAGCGAGCCGCGGCATCCAGGTTCTCGACGATCAGCCTGCGGCCGATTACTTGATGGGCAGCGGGCACCGCTCGTCCGGTGAGGTCCAGATGGAGGGCCCGGACCACGTCGATGCCGTACTCGTTCTGGAAGAGGCGAAACTGGGCGCCGACGCGTGGATTGAAGTCGACCAGCTTGTAGTTCCCATCGCGACGATCGAAGCGCCAGTCCATGTCGACGATGCCGTGATAGCCGAGCAGACGGCAGAAGGCGGCGGATTGGTCAGCCAGCGCTCGGTTATCGACCGTACGGGCATGGGTGGTCACCCCGGCATGGGGCGGCCACGAGCGCAGCTTGACGCCGGTGAAGGCGACCAGGCTCTCCGACTGGCCGTTGCAGTAGCCGTGAAATATCCAGTCCTCGGCGTCGCGGCGCGGGATGTACTCCTGCAGCATGACGCGGAGCCCCGGAGGCCAGCCCCTGGCGCGGGCGCGGAGCTCGCCGGCGGTCGCCACCACGGTGGTGCTGGGCACGGCCGGTTGGCGCAGGCGCATCCACGGGTCGACGTTTTTCACCACCACCGGAAAGTCGAGCTCCGCGAGCAGCGACTCCACTTCCGCTCCGCCCGAAGGAAAACGGGCGGCCGGAGTTGGTACGCCGTGCTGGCGGCAGGCGTAGAACAGACCCCGCTTGCTGGCCAGCGTCCGGGGTAGCCCGGGTGGCAGGTGAGGAACGATAAACCACTCCTCCAGTTCGGCGGCGTGCTCGGCCAGCAGCACCGCGGCCTCATCGTCGGTCGCCACGGCGACGGATCGCCGGTGCAGCTGCCGGCCCAGGCCCGCCAGCCCGTCGACCAGAGCCGCTTCGGGTTCCGTACCGCTCGTCGGCCACACGAAGCGGCCCTTGACGTAGCGCGACAACGCCGCCGGCGTGACCTGGTCTTCGACGACGGCGAACACCGGAACGCCCAGCCGGCCCAGGCTGCGAATGGCGCCCAGGCTGCCGTGATGGAGGGGGTAGCGCCCCACCTTGATCAGGAGGAGAGGAACGTCTCGATCGAACGACGGGGCCACCGCGGTCACCATCGCCGTCCCCGCCATCGATCCGGACTGGCGGTGGGGACCGGCGTGAGTTGCGTTCGCCGCTCGGGGTGGGCGCCGGTGTCGGCGGAGCCCAGCAACCCCAGCTTCCCGGCCGTCGCGACGGCTTCGAGTTGGCTGTGGGCTCCCAGCTTGCGCAGCACGTTTTTGACGTGACCCCGGGCGGTGTAGATGCTGATCACCAGCGTGGCCGCAATGTTTGGGGGGCTGCACCCGTCGGCCAGCAGGGCCAGCACCTGCAGCTCGCGGCGGGTCAACGCCGCGGCCGACCCACCACGTCCCTCCGCCTCGTGGACTGCCGGCGGCGGCAACAGGGCGCCGCCGTCCACGAGCATGGTGTCGGTCGTGTCGGCACAGATGGCTTCCGCCACGTCCCGTACGGAGGCACGGAGGGACAAGCAGCCGGCCGCACCGGCTCCGGCAGCCTTTCGGAGCGCGGTCAGGCTGGTGTGCCCGGTCAGGACCACGATCCGCAGTACCTTCTCCTGGCGCTTCAGCCGATCGACGACCGTAATGGTGTCCGGGTCGAGGTCGGGGGTGTAAACAACGACACCCTCGGGTTGTCCGGTGGCGATGAGCTCGAACAGATCTGCCTCGCTGGTTGCAGAGGAGAGGACCCTGACGCCGGGCTGACGGTCAAGCGCCACCGCCAGGGCCTCCACGATGGTGGTCGCCGGACCGGCGACGACGATGCATCGGCGGCGCGTGACTTCGGAGACAGGGACGGCGGCCGGCCGGGTCACGCGGCCGTCGGGTGGGTTGGCCGTGATCGCGACGCCGACGGCGGGAAACTCGAGCCGCTCGACGCTCATAGCGCCCACCCGCCACCGTCGGCCGCGCCGGCTCGATCAACCAGTCTGGTCGTCACTGTTGCGGCGGGCCCATGGTCGGGCCCGGTGACCGGTGTCGTGGTCGTCATGGCGGTCTCCCGGGGGAGGCCGGTGGCACCCGCCGGAAACTCGAGCGTCCAGCCCACATAGATCCGGTCCGGATCGATGAGCGTGCCGTTCGGTTCGGTCCGACCGCGGTTCAGGTCAAATAACTGGACCCAGTGGGTTGGGCTGCCCAGGTGGGCGGCGGCGAGGTCCCAGAGCGTGTCGTGGGGCTGCACGGTGTAGCGAAGTTCCTTCGCCGGCCGTGGGGCGCCGGGCCCTGGTGTCGCGGTCCGGGTGGGGCTCGCCGGGCGGGCCCTGGGACCGGGCGTGGGAGGGTGGTGGGGGATGTCCGGTGGGGTCGCCACTGTCGGCTGAGGCCCGATGGGGGCGACCGCACGCGCTGCTGCCGCCGGGGATGGTTGAGAGGAGCCCGCACCCAGGTGGGCGTAGCCTCCGAGTCCGACCCCGAGCAGCACGACGATGAGCGCCGCGAGGGACCAGACGATCCTGGTACTCCGCATGAGAATGTCTCCTTGCCAGAAAGGCGGTTGTTGGTTCGGGGCCAGGCGGGGCGAACGCATGGCAACCGCTTCGATGGCGCTGCGAAATCGACGTAGCGCCGCGGTTTGACCGCGGCGCTACGGGGACGCAGTGCGGCGGCTAGCCCGGGGAGACGGCCGGGCTAACCGGGGCGCTCGAGGAGCGACAGCAGCAGTATCGAGTTGCAGGTGTCGGGGCCGAGGCGCAGCAGGCGCGACGGCCCCGACCCGAGCACCAGCGGCGGCGATCCCATCACCGACGAAGGACCGCCACCGGATGAACCGATGGGGGATGAGGATGATGCTGACCCCCCGGGTGCGGGCGGCGCTACCGGCGGGTTGTCCGGTATCGAGGGCGACGAAGGCGTCGGCCCCGAGTCGGTGGTGAAGGGTGCCGCGGCGGTGCCGGGCGGTGGCGCAGCCTCGATAGCCGCGTCCTCACTCATCCCGCTGACCGGGCCACCAAACGATGCGACCGAGACTGTCGGGCCCGGAACGCCTTGGCTGATCGAGGCGGTTCCGGCGGCAGCCGCAACCGGACCGGCCGATCGCGCCGCCGAGACCTGCGGCCGCGCTCCGGCACTCACCGAGACGGGCACCGCTCCCGCGGCCGTGGGGGAGGCGCCGGTCGGACCCGGCGAGGCGCTGGCAGGCGTCGCCTGTCCGGCCGCGGGTGGAGACGCCGCAGGGGGCGACGCCGCAGTGGGGTGGCCCGGTGTTGTCGATCCGCCTGAGCCGCTCTGGCCGCCGCCGACTTGCACGGCGACGGCCGAAATGGAGACGGCCGGTAGTGCGACCGACCGCACCGTCACCGAAGGCAAGGCGACCGACGGAGTGGAAAGCGACAGGACTTTGACCGACGGGATCGACACGGCGGGCACCGTCACTGATGGCACGGTGATCGACGGCAGCGACACCGAGGGCAGCGACACCGAGGGCAGCGCCACCGAGGGCAGCGCCACCGAGGGCAGCGACACCGAGGGCAGCGACACCGAGGGCAGCGACACCGAGGGCAGCGACACCGATGGCACGGACACCCGTGGCAGCGGCACCGCCGGCACTGAGACCGCCGGCAGCGACACCCCTCGAGCGACCTGGGTCAGCATGCTCGACGGCGCGGACGCCAGGCTCGCCGTCGTCGCAGCCACGGCCGAGGTCACCGAACCACTTGCGGGCGCTGGGCCGGTCGGGGCGGAAACGGAGCGGGCGACACTGGCCACCGCCCGGCTCACCGAACTGGCCGTTTGGTTGACTGCGGTCACCGCCTGGCCGATTGAGCTGGCAACACCGGTCGGCGGGCTCGACGAACTCTGAGGGGTGGTCGCCGAGCTCACCGTGGTGGCCCCGGTCGGCAGCGGCGGAAGCACGGCCCCGACTACCGTTGCCAGCGGCCACGTTGGTTGCGCCGCCGCCTTGCCGGCCTGCCAGAGCCACAGCACGGCGATTACCAGCAGACCCCCGAGGACGAGCAGGATCCGGGTAGCCAGGCGCCACACCACCGGTTTCGCTCGTACCCTCAATGGATCCAACTTCGAGCCGTGCCTTCCACTTTCCTCATCGGCCGTGGGCCACCTCTTTACCTCCGCTGCCAGATTGATGGCAAGTTGCTATGGAGTAAACAACCAATTTCGGGTTGAATTTGGGGGAGTCAGCCGAGGGTCAGTCCCTGCTGTCGTCGAGGTCTTCGACACTGCGATCGGCAGCCCGGCCGGGGAGCAAGGGGTTCGGGGGATCACTCACCGAAACCGAGCCTACGGGCTCTGGCCGTCCCTTGAGCAAGAGACGGTCGTCCTGCCCGAACAAGTAGTACACCCCCGGCCGCGCCGGAACGCCAGCGATCACCCTCGCAGCCTTGCCGCTGATCCGCCCGCTGTCTACAGGCTGCCGTCCAACCGGCGTGTGGGGACAGTGAGCCTTTGGCTTATTGAGGTGGTGGTGAGCGTCTTTATCGGAACAGGGATTTGCCCGGGGTAGTCTTAATCGCCGTCGCTAGGCGCGCCGGCTGATCCCGGGCAATCCGCTGTACCCAAACCGGCGCACGGTTCACTCGGCGACGTCGTTGTCCGGGAACGGGTATGGCGAAAGGATTTCGAGGTAGATCTGGGGATCGACGTCCCACTCCATCGCGAGGACCTGGTGACGGCTGCGTCGACCGGTGAGAGCCCTGAACAACTCGAACTCGTCTGCCACGAGTGTGGCTTCAGCCGGTCCGTGCCCCATGATCCACTCTCGATCGTGAGCCCGAAGACGGAGCGCAGGCAACTGCGCCGCGTCGAGACGCATGTTGAGCCAGCCACGAGCGATCGCGAACGCGACCCGCGTCGTTGGCGCGTCCCGATCCCCAGGCTGGCCCAGCGCATGTCGCAGGTCATGGAGGTGACAACCGACGTCCAACGGCGGAGCCGTCCGCACTTGCGGGACGAACCCGACCGGCAGGGCAGGGGCGTTCAGCAGCGGCGTCAGGTTCGTGGCGAGCACGTCCCACTCTTCGAGCATCTCCTGCACGGACGCGTCATGGCGCCGCACGACCTGAGCTTGCGTCCATTGGTCTCGGCGACGCGCCTCGTCTGGACGCCGCTTTGGATCCTCAGCATCGGGGACGTACCCGGTGAGTGCCTCCTCGCTTACACCGACCTCGTGGGCAATCACATCCCGCACCCGCCACGCGGGGTTCAAGGGCACAATACGTTCGAACGCGTCCTCGTCGAACGTCATCAACAGCGTCGTTGTGCGCCTTTGCCCATCCCGATACCCGTCCCCGAGGCCCATCGCCGAAGCCTTGCACACCAAGCGGAGCCAGCGTCAGAACTAAGCGATCCGAGCGCCGGCTCGGACCGACACCGGCCGCCACCGGTTCGACGGGATGCACTTTTGCCCGGTCTCGGGTGATCGTTCCAGCGACACTTCTCGGAGTGGTTCGCGGCCATGCACTTGTTCCACCGAGACGGCTCCATCTCATTCATCGAGAAGTACGGCACCTACGAGAACCGCGGGAACAAGCGGTTTCGGAGGCAAACCCATACCCGGAGGGTCGCTGGTACGAGACGATCGTGTCCGAGCGGCAGAGGCAGATTCCGCACGAAGATCGGATCGGAGTTCCGCGTGCAGCTCCCGGACTTGTTGGTCGTGGCCCGCGAGCATCTCTTTCTCGTTCTGCGAGGTGAAGGGGCCGACCGACGACACGCCGACCGTGCCGATCAGCGCGCGAGTGCGTGTGCGGCTGACGACCGTCACGGGCGTCATAACCGTGATTCCGGGATCGCCCATTCGGCGAAAAGATGGTTGCTGAGCTTACACAGATAAGCGGCTGTCGCGGTCTAACCGCCAACGTCGACCGCTCCACAGGCCCGGCCGCGGTACTGGGTATGTGGGAGAACGAGGCCGCCCCGACGTCCAGCGATTCCGCGGTGTCGAAAGCGCGGCAGCGAGGGGGCAGCGGTCTAGAGCGGCTTGGTATCGGTCGAAACGTTCGAGGAGGTGCTACTCAGGATCGGGAGCGTGCTTCCGGCCGAGGGCTGTGCCTCGTCATCGCGCCGGCCAAGAATGACCCGCCGCGGCTGGAAGAGAGCGGTTGGACCTCTTTCGGGGATCCGTCCCCAAGCTCAAGAAACCCCGGCTCCCGTCCGGTCAGATACCTGGTCGACCGGCAATCCGGCGACGCGATCGTCGGTGTAGTCTTCGAGTACCCGGCGTGGGCCGCGGCGCAGGAGCGGCTGGAGCCCCTCACATTGCAGCAGGTGGACCCGCGGAAGGTCCAGAGACCTGGGGCAGCGTCTGAACTTGGTCTTCATCCACATCCCGTAGTCCTAGCTGCGACGTCAGGCTCGGACGACGCTCGCCGGGCGGCGGGCTGGCATGCTTCGTCGACCTCAGTCGTGCCGGATGACGTCGCAGACCTCGAGGATATGTATCAGCTGAGAGCCGATATCCCGGGGTCAGACCATCGGTGAGTTTGCCAGTAGACCGGCCTCGGGAACAGGTGGCGTATGGACGGCGACGGCCGGAACGGCTGCCAGTGCTCCTCGGGCTGGGCCAGGCGGTCGGTGATAGCGATGATGGCGGCCACGTTGTAGCCAAGGCCGCAGTGGCTGCCGACGACTTCGATATTCTCCCGGCGCGGTCCCGCAGACTCGAGGCCAGCCTCCCAGGCGGCGACCCCGTCGGTGCGAGTGTAAATCGCCGTCACCGCCACCGGTATCGGCGGTCGGTCGTCTTCGTCGATCAGCGCCGCCGGCGGGGGTGGTATCTGCTCGCCCAAGATGCGTTCGGCCACGATGTCGGCGTGGGTAGTGTCGCCGGGACGGAGACGGAACGGGGAGCCCAGGGTGATCACCTGACGTACGGCCAAGGGAAACTCTCTGGCCAGCTCGCGGGCCCAGTTGCCGCCGCCGCTATGGCCGATCAAGCTGACCTTGGCCCCGCGGCGCTCGTGCAGTTCGGACAACCACCTGGGTAGGCCTTCGACGATCTTGGCCGTACGATGCCGGTTGGTGCCCTGGCGCCATCCGTGCACCGAGTAGCCCTGGCCGTGGAGCACCCAGCGAAGGGGAGCACTGTAGGTGTCGTCCGCCCCGAACGGAGGAAGCACCATCACCGGGTGCCCGTCGGCCCGGCCCATCCGGCGGAGCCTGGCCGCGGTGGCCATGAAAGCCAGGAACTCCTGCGAGGCCCGCTGCTCCATGGCGGCCAGTCGGAACGACGGCGCCGTGAACGATGGGCGAACCTGCGCCTCGCCGTAGCGACGTGTGCGGTCCTGCTCTTCATCGATTGCGGAGCCGGCCTCTTTGTGTTGTTGGCTGGCGGGCGTCTCCACAATTCCCGTTGACATGATTATCCCCTGATTTTAGGTGGATTCGATGCACTCAAAGGAGTCATTCCGAAGTGCCGTTGATACAGAATTGCCCCGTGACTAGATTTACATACCCGATCGTTCCGGCCGACTGCGCTTCGCCTTTGGCCAGGTTCGAGGATGCTCATCGGCCCGTCTCCCTGCGCGGTCATCGGAGGATGGCCTCGTAGGCGTGGCTGGATTGTGATGCCGACTCGCGCCCCCCACGCGGCCTTGAGAGCAGCGACCGCGGCTGTCGTTGGTTGGGCCTTTCCGGCTCGAGTCGGGCACCCTTCTGGCAACATGAGAGAGGGTGTCCCACCCTGTCTGGCCCGCGAGTCAGCTGAGCGGAGCACAGGCTCGGCCGCACCAAGCTACACGCACAGCTGGTCGCGCAGGCCAATTTCGCTCTCCCTGGTCAAAAACGCATACTGTCGAGCGCTACCAAGGACTGGAGCAACGCGCCCAGAACCTGCTCAAGCTGCGAGCGAGCTCAACACGATCGGGCTCTTCCGTATCGAGGCACGATATACCCATCTCCCCCATGAGAGCAACCCACTCGGAGATGCCGCAAGTCGGCGGCGTCCATGGTCCCCGGCCGACCGACGCGTCGTACGGCCACCTGGCAGGGACGCCTTGTCTCGACGGATCCAACCGCACTTCGGTTGAGTCGCGTACGGTTCCGATGCCTTCTCGGCGAAAACCAGTACTCACCGAGCGCTTCAATCGCGACCTGCTGGGGTGGCGGGCTTCCCGAGCCCACCGTACTCGTCGCCAAGGGTCATGCTCTGGTGGGGGCGAGCTCTGCCGTGCGACCGAACATGTGGGTTCGGGTTCTGAACGCGGGCGCCATGTGGGACTGGGAATCCAAGCTCTGCGCCTATTCACACTTGCAACCATGATGAACCCGGCCCGGAGCATGTGGGGGTGCACCAGCCCGAGCCTGGCTCGCTTGCCCATGGACTGCACCCCGGTGAGCGGTACTTACGTCGCAAGCGGTTTGCGGGCTCGGAGGTGGATCGCGCTGGGGAGGGCGAGTCCGTTTTCTTCGTCTCCGTGCAGCGAGCGCTCCCGGTCGGCGAAAAGCAGGCCCAGTCCGACTACGCAGGCCACATCGAAGGGTGCTCGGAGACGGGGTGCGTAGACCGTGATCACGCTCAGGGCCACGAGAAGGGCGACCACGATGCCGAGGGCGCGCACTGTCCGGTCCCGTCGCCATCGAACCAAGCCGGCCAGCCCAAGCAGTGATACACCGTAGTAGGCACTTCTGGACACGTTCACGACTCCGAGCACGCGTCCATCCAGGCGCTCGGCGACGTCCTCGGTTCGACGGTGGTATCCGATGACGCTGGCGACGTTATAGCGTGCCACCGCTACTACCCGTGTGGGACGGGATGCCAGTCCCTCCAATCCGAGCTGCTCGAGCGAGGCGTCCCAGCGGGCCTCGTCGGAGCGTCGAGGCCACAAGCGACTGAAGGAGCGATCGCGCACTGGATCTACGAAGAAACCTCCAGAGCGCTGCGAGTACCGGGAGTAGGCAGCGGCAAGATTGTATCCGACGGAAGTCGTGAGCACCGTATGGTGGAGTTGGATCTCGTTGCGGACTATCCACGGAGCCACGACGACGCTGACGACGATGGCCAACCGGGCTGCGTGGCGCCAACCTGCGGCCACCACGACCAGCGGGACCAGCCCTACCAGGACCACCAGGGCCCCGTCTTTGACGAGCAGGAAGAGACCGGTCGCCACCCCGGTCCACATCCAGCGGCGAGCCCCAACCAGTCGCACCACGACGAGCAGCAGCAGGAGGCCGAGCGGCTCCGAGAGGGGGACCACGTCGTTGGCTATCAGAGGCGGGTACACGGCAGCCGCGAGGCCGGCGACCAGGCCGGCCCGCCTTCCGCCAACCTGGCGGGCCAGAGCCGCGACCTGGACCACGACCAACGCGCCGATAACAGCGTTGAGGGCCATAGCCACGCTGAGCCGGACACCAAATAAGACCAGAGCGGCCGCCAAGACGCCTGGCCACAAAGGGAGGCGGAACGCGGTCTCGTGCAGGACGGTGCCAGGGTAGACATGGGAGAAGCCCTTTCCGGCAGCCAGATTCGAAGCTATCTGCCAGTAGTGCTCAGCGTCGCTCACGGGAACGTAGTGGGCCAGGAAGACCGCCCAATAGATAGCGCTGACACCCAGCGAGAGAATGAACAGCCCACTGCTCTCGAGCGCCTGCGAGCTCAGACGGCGACGGACCCGACTCCGCCCGTCCGGATCCGGGCTCATGGCGCCGGCGCGCCTACGCCGAACTCGAGTCAAGGTGAGCTCGGGCGACGATATCGTCGGAGGCATCATCTCTGCCAGTGGCACTCTTGTTCGCACGGCAGCCGCAATGCTCTCGCGAACTTCACATGGTATGAACCGTTCACTGGGCCTCCGCCGGCTGCCTTTGGATGATATCGCCTGGTCCGGAAAGGTTAACCTAACTTCGGGTTGCCAGCTCGATCGAGTTCCCTGGTTGCTGCGGCGATGAGTAGAACGGGTGGTTGGGCTGGTCGTTCGCCTCGCGCTTATCGGGACAGGGTGCTACGCAACCCCGAAATTCGGCTAGGACAGGGATAAACGTAAACATGGATTCGACATCCAGCAAACTTGTCGACACAAAAAGGCGTCGCTTTGCGGCCGAAACGTCGCTATTGTCGCATATTTCCCACTAGACATTGGTTTGCTGCGGCTGCTAATGCCGCGTCCGGCCACGTTGGCTTTGTAGGTCCACCACTTGTAGGTGCGCGTGGCGCACGCTGATCGGGCATTGTGGGATATCGGATCGAAGGTGGTGGTGTCCAGGGAAGGCCTGCGGGTTCGGGAGGTCTCCATCGAGGAGGGGAATAGGCTGTTGCGGATCGTGAGGCGGTCGTCGGGTTCGGTGATGCTTTGGCGGCGGGCGCAGTTGGTGTTGCTGTCGGTGCAGGGGATGGATGTGGGCGGGATAGCCAAGGTGACCTTCACCAGCCCGGACCGGACCGGGAAATCATCCGATTCCATCGGCATCCTCTGTGCCGATTTTAGTACACATGGCCGTCGGCGACGATAACTGGATTTCGGCGGCCCTGTAGATCGCGGGGTGGTTCGCCGGGCGTGTCGGCATTTGTCAGGGGTCGGAACGCAGCCGGCTGTACATGATCACGTCGTGCCAGCCTCCGTCGTGGAACATGGCGTGGCGCAGTACGCCCTCGCGCTCAAAGCCTGCCTTCTGCAATGCTCGCTGCTCGGCCACGTTGCTGAGCTCGGTGGAGGCCTCCACCCTCTCGACCGTGCGGCTGGCGAAGAGGTAGTCAGCAAGTAACCGCTGCGCTCGCGGGCCGTAACCTCTTCCGCGATGGTCGGCGAGAAGGGAGATGCCGATGTTGAGGGCGGTGCAGGCGGTGGAGGGACCGTGTCGGACAGTGTGCCAGCTGACCGTGCCTACCAGTTCCGCGTCGGCCTCGACGGCCAGAGTCCCGTTAAGGTCGCTGAGACCTCCGTTCTCGGCGTAACGGCGGTGTAACAGGTTCGAAGGGCGGAACTCGAAGTTGTTCCAAGGGTCGCCCTCGGGGGTCTCGAGCACCGTCAATGGATCAAGGTCTGAACGGCGCAGGGCCCGTAGGCGGATATCTGTCATGAGATCATTGTCGTCTGCCCGGCGAACGTCGTGAAGGACGCTTCGGCCACGACCGCACGTCGGAATGTCCCATCCGCGTCCGTCGAACACCTCCAGGCCGCCGATGGCCAGGTCCGGCTCGACTCATTCAGTTCCATACCACCAGGGTCGGGGCCCATCCTCCAGGGCGCCAAGGGCTTCGAGCGAACCGCCAACGGCAACGCTGGCGACGTCCTTTCGCCCAAACAAGAACAAGAGCAGCTCCCCGGGAAGTCCGCTCACTTTCGCGGTCGGTACGTCCCGGCGCGAGCGAAGCACATTGTCCGTTCCAGCCCATTCCAGTTCGAGTCCCACGCCGCGAATCCTGAATAGGAGCATCCGACGCGCCTGAGCAACGTTGCGAAAGAGGGCAGCGTCTTCACCCAGCGGGTTGATTCGTGGCCCAAAACCGTTCGCCCTGCGAACATCCTCGTGGTGAACGAAGAACTCGTTGAGGTTCGCAACTCTGCGTACCGATCTGAGTCGGAATATGCCCCAAGGCGGGCCCCGTCGGATGGTCGCGACGAGATCAACGAATCGAGACGCCTTCAAGGAGAGTCGTCGCTGCTCGGCAAAGCGCGCCCATGCTCCTGGAATGACCAGGCCAGGAGCGGCGAGGAGATCCCGTTCCCGCACGACGAGATGCGCCACGAGGTCGTGCGTCTTCCAGTGGCCGAGAAGCGTTGGGGCGTCGGGGCCAAGTTCCTCCAATAGATTGCACAGCTGCTCTCGCTCGCTCGCGTCAAAGAAGGAATCGACCACTGGCTGATCGTTACTATCGGGGTCTGCCGCATCCTCCGGTGGCATCTGAGGTGGTGCCAGGAGCCACTGGTGGGAGGATGCTCCGTGCCCACGCCCTCGAACCAGTCCGTCCGCTCGGCGACGATCCCCCCCCGGAAGAGGGCCATGATGACCTCGAAGCTCACATCCATCAATCGGCGCTGGTGGTCGGGTTGATGTCGAAGATGGAGGCGGCGGACGTCACCTGGCGCGGTCCCCGCCGAACATCATCCGGCCCCGGGTGAGGTGCTCGAGCGTGACGATGCGGTCGGCGAGGATCGGCGGGTGGTGGTAGAGCTTGATGCGCTGGGTTGTCCGGGCGGCGGCGGCGATGAACACCGCGGAGCACGCGATCGTCTCGAACCCGGTCGAGTGGTGCTCGCCGATGGACGCCTCGTCGTAGCCGAACTGGCCGAGGTGCTCGAGCACCTGGTGGTTACGGTACAGCGTCAGCATCGGGTTCTGGCCCACCGGATGCATGGGCGCAAGGAAGATTGCGCGCGCCTGGGGCCTTCGGCCGTGGCGGAAGAGCGGTGCCCCCCTCGACCGGCCAAGCCGGCTGGTGCCCCCTGCCGGCCGGTTCCTCTGACATCACGATCTCGCGGGCTGGTCGGCGGGGTTAGGTGTCGGCCAGGAACTCGCGCACAGCAAAGCGCCATCCCTCAGGGGTGCGCCGCAGCCGGTCGACGTAACGGCCGCTGGTCAACACGCTCGGCGGGGTGCCCCCACGGAGGGCGAGGAGGTAGACGGTGGCGGTCGCCTCGTCGCCCTCGAGGTCGATCACGTGATTGGCGACCCAGTGGCGCAGCCCGGGGACGGTGGCGGCCACCCGGGCGGGGATCGCCGCCAGCGCCTCGCGGCCCGTCACCCGGCTCTCCCCGTTGATCGACACGCCGTCGACGGTGAAGGTGGCGGCGAACGCCTGTCCGTCGCCATGGTCGACCGCCGTGTTGCACCGGGCCAGCAGCTGCTGGATCGCCACGATGTCGTCGGTGGCACTCATGCCCCGGCCGTGGCGGCCCCGAGCAGCCTGGGGGACGCCGGATGATGGAACGGCTGTCCGGGCGGTGGCCGGTCATACCGGCCCCCGACCACCGGTGCCACGCCGTTACCGGGCGGCGTCACCTGCAGGACGTCGCGACCAGACAAGCACAGCGATAGCCGCCGCCGCGTCGCGTCGAAGACGGGGAGCCGCGTCTCGTCGCCCTCGATCTCCTGCGACCGCCCGGCGCGGCAGCGGGTCTGTGCCGAGCCCTGCGGTCTGACGGGGCCCTTCGGAGCACCGCCCGTGCCGTTCGGGCCACGGGTGCGCCGTTCACCCACGTTCGTTCCGCCGCGCTTGCCTCGCCTCGCTGTTTTTGGGCTCATCGTGATTCCATGCTCGCACATGGGGCCTGCGACAGGCGAGCCTTACCGCCGGCAGGCCGCAGCCCGTGGAATCTTGCCGCGACGTCCGGGAGAGGCACCCGATGAGCACTGGCCCGTGATCGGACCGATGGACGCGGAGACCATGCCGTCGGCGACAAGGCGTTGCCTACCGAGACGCGGACGGCCCCGGTCACAGAGCGGTCACGTGTTGCTGCGACTCGAGCCCCTCCGATCGGCTCCCCCTGGGTCGTCCAACGACGACCACCTTCTGGCCGCGGTCGGAGCTGCAGGAGTCGAGGATCACCCAAAGTTCTCGGTCGAGTGGGGTCCCAGAGGCGACCGTCGTTGAACCCCCGCTCGTCCGGAGATGAGCGACCACGGCCGCCGGTTCCACCAACCCCTGTGTGGGTGGGTCACGAGTCCGTTCGCTGACGCCCGCAGCCTCCAGCCGCCGATAGCCGGATAGAACGCCTCAGTGGGCGCAGCTGATGCAGAGATGTGCCGCCGGCAAGGCAGCTAGCCGCTCCGTTCCAATCTCATTCCCGCACGATGAGCAGTACCCATAGGCGCCAGCTTCGGCCCGCCGGGTGGCGTCCTCCAAGTCGGCAACCTGTCGTTTTGAACGGGCGAGCAGGCCAGCGACCCGGGCTCGCTCGAACCCGACGGTAGACCCTTCAGAGTCGTGTTCATCATCGAGGGCAACATTCTCAGGATCGGCAAGCGCGGCGTACTCCGCTTCCAGGTCGGCCAGCCCGGCGCGTGCCCGGGCCAGTTCTGCCCGGAGGACGTCACGTTCAAGTCCCATCCCGGTTCAGGATACGAACAACGAAAATCAATGGGGGGGAAACAGTAGCCAGCGCCTTGCCATCAATGGATCAGCCGAAGCAGATGTCCGCTCAACAACCCTGGGCCGGCGCGCTCGGATCGGGCGCCTATCGGCACGTCCCGCGTGTTTGACCGCCGGGGGCGGCTCGTTGCTGTCACTCACTTGTCACGCAAGTCGGCGATCCTCGTGCCGTCGGTAGCCCCCTTGGAACACCGTTATACCACCGAGCGGCGAGACCTCGAGCGGTGCGGTCCTCGGCGACCTCGAATGGGCCGGGCGCGTCGCTCGGATCGAAATTGACGAGACGACTCGGCGGCCGTTCCGACGACCGAACGTCTCCCGGGATACGGCCAGGCCGTCGCCAATCTGGGCGCGATCGGTCACTTTGGGCGCGGTTGGTGTCGAAAAACGACCACAAGCGCGCCCAATGAGGGGACACCGCGCCAACCGCGCCCAAAGGTGGAGCCTGGCGCACAAGGGCGGTGCCGACGACCGGAAGTCACCGGGGATACGGCCAGGCCGTCGGCAACCTGGGCGCGATCGGTCACTTTGGGCGCGGTTGGTGTCGAAAAACGACTACAAGCGCGCCCAAATTGAGGGGACACCGCGCCAACCGGAGCCCATACGCCGCCTGCCGGAGCACCGGCAGGTCGGGCATGACTGCGGCGTCGCCCGGCACCACAAGGTCGATACGCTCGGCTTCTGCACACCCGGGCCGCTGGTGAAATAGAGCCCCCCGTCCCTCCAGACTGGCCGCAAGCGTAAGAGCCGACCGGCTAGCTCTAATCGGTTCGGCGGCGGAATCGGAAGTTCGCTTTAGAGTCCCAGCGACACGACCAAGAAGCCCTGGCCCTACCCGGAGGAACTGGACGCCACGACCGCCGCGCCAGAGAACCACACCTTGCTATTCGAGAACGAGCACCTCCGGGTTCTCGACGCTCACGTCAGCCCAGGCGCTACGGTCCCGGTCCACACCCACTGCTGGCCCGGCATGCTGTACATCCTGGGTGTTAGCGACTTCGTGCGACGAGACCCCGAGGGCAAGGTGGTGCTCGATACCCGGGGGTCCTCTCATGCGCCAACTGGGTCGGCGGTCTGGGGCGACGTTCTGACACCCCACACGCTGGAGAACGTGGGCCCGCAGGAACTTCGAAACATCACGGTGGAACTGAAGCACCTGACCTGAATCGCCAGAGACGAGCGCGACGACCGTCAGCACTCAAAAGGTCAAGTAGAGCACCCCGGCGACGCTGGATCCGCGAGGCCGGAGGTCTCGCCCGTTAGTCTCCGATCATGGCAGGAGAGGGGCCGGTTGGCGCGCCCAGGGTCAGTGGCCGCCTCAGCGCCGACCTGTCGCTGCTGTTGTACGACGAGAGCGAGGGGCCGGCACAGCCCCTGCTGGAGGCCCTGCTCGACAAGCGCAGCGACGGGGATTCCTCCGCCATCCGGGACGCCGCGGACCGGTTGCTCAGGAGGCACGCTCCCGGCGCCGTCGACCTGGCTCCGGCCGCGGTCGCCTTGCTCCAGGCTGCCGGTGACGAGCGCAGCCAGCGGCTGTTTGTGGCGGGCTGCCTGCAACGCGACGGCCGGTCCCAGGCGCAGCTCGGGGAGCGGGAGGGCGTCTCTGCCACGCGCGTCGGCCAGATCATCCAGGGTGCCGGGCAACGGGTCCGCGCCGCCCTGGCGGCCTCGACCGGGTCGCTGCCCTGGGCAGTGCGCTCGCTCCGCCGACAGGCGGGAGGGGTGACGAGCGACGGTCGCCTTGCCGCGGTGCTCGCCCGAATCGGGGCTGGCCAGGGTCCGGCGGCGGAGTTGCTCCCCTGGCTGGCCGGACCGTACATCCCGCTGCCGGACCGCCCGGGCTGGTCGGCGCGGGAATCCCGGGCCGTGGTCCTGCGCACGAGGACGGCACTGACCGCCGATGGCGGCGTCCGGCGCCTGGCCGACGTGAACGCAGACCTGGCGGACCTGGAAGTGGACGGCCAGCAGCTGGTTCTGTGGCTCCGGGCGAACGGCGCCGCGGTGATTCACGACCTCGCCGTCGTGGTTGGCGGTCCCTTGGCCGACGCCGTCGAGCGCGTGCTCGACGCTCACGGTGGGCCGAGCACCGAGGCCGAGATCGCCGCCGATCTGGCCGACGGGGGCCGAACCGTCGACCCGTCTTCAGTCCGGGCCACGACCCGTCAGCGTCGCTTCACGCCCGTGGAGAATGGCGCCATTGGCCTCGCCGCCTGGCCCGATGCGGAGCAGCCGGCCGTCGAGCCGCGGCCTCCTCGGCGGCGCAATCGTGGTCGCCAGCCCGAGCCTTCGCCCGGAGTGCCGGCGGGCCGGACGCCCGGAGCCGGGGCGCCGGCCCTGGCGAAGCAGGAACCCGGCGCCGGCGGAATTGACCGAATGTGGCTCTGGGTCCGCGTGGACGCTGACGTGCTGCGCGGTTGCGAGGCCGTCGTCCCCGTCGCTCTGATGGAAGGCCTAGGGTTGGCTCCTCTGACCCGGTGCACGTTCTCGAGCCGCTGGGGCCCGGTCGCCCTGGCGTACGACCGAACCCAGCCCACCAGGGGTTCCGTCCGTGCCATCGCGCTCGCCGCCGGCGCCCGTTCGGACGACATCCTGTTGCTGGGCTTCTCCGGGCCTTCCCGAGACGTCGTGGTCCAGGTCCGGCACGGCTCGGCCCTGGTAGAGCAACCGGAAGGGACGAGCATCGACGTCACCCTTTTCCCTGAGGTTGCATCTGGAGGCACACGTTGATGACCCAACCCACCACTCTGGAGGAGGCGCTGGAGGCCGTCGAGCGCGACGCCGATGCCGCCATCAGATCGCTCGGCGCCGCCTTGAAGGCGGCCAAGAAAGCGAAGTCGGCGGCCGCGACCGGCCAGATCCGCGATCTCCAGCAGGCCATGGAGAACGCCGCCGGACTGGCCAGCCAGGCCGCGAGGGCGGCGGACGAACTGCGCGCCGGTTGGCGGTTCGACGTCGCCGAGTGGTTCTCGACCGGCCAGTTCGCCAAAGAATTACTCGGCCTCGGCCGCGGACGCCGGCGTCCAGGCCTTCGAGTCAGACGAACGCATCCTGTCCTATCCCGTGATCCTGCAGGTCTCGCCGGCCGACGCCACGGTGGTGGTGGATAAGCAGAAGGATCGCCGTATCCGCCCATCGGTCCTGGCTCGACACCTGGCCGACTTGCAGCAACGACCTCCGAAATTCAGGGCCGAGGCGTTTATCGAGAGCCTGGTCACGGCGTACGACTATGTCGTGGCCGCGAAGGCGCTTCGGCCCGGGTCGCCGGCCAAGCTGGTCGACGTGCACCGGGTGCTCACCCTCCTTCCCGGGGCCGCCCGGGACTACACCCGCCAGGAGTTCGCCCGGGATATGTACCTGCTCGACCAGAGCGGCCGGGTCAGCGTCAAGGACGGCCGGCGCATGAGCCTGCCGGCGAGCGCCCTGACCCGGGGCGATGGTGTGCTGACGACGGTGACCCGCGCCGGGCAGACCAAGGTCTATGCCGGGGTGGCGTTTGCGGAACCTGCGAAATGATCCCGATTGATGAGTACGTGTCGTTCCTCGGTGGTGAGTACCTCCGGGGCTATGTCGACGAGGGCGGTGCCGCGGTGAAGTTCGTGGTGCCGCCCGACGACCCTTCGGCGTCGGTGTTCCTCGAGACGTTCACCCGCCGGGCTGCGGGCGAAGGGTACACGGTGGCGCGTGTGGACGCCGCTCTGACCCGTGTCCATTTGCTCGAACAGGTGTTTTTCGAGACCGCTCGCCAGATCGACTGGGATGAGCTGGCGACGGTGGCCACCGGAAAGGCCGTGGCCGCGGCCGGGTATCCGGTCCCGCCTGGCGGCAGCCTTTCGCTCGACCGGCTCGCTTCGCACCACCGGGTGGACGCCCGGGAGCTCAAGCGTGACGTCGACCGGCAACTCCAGGAACAGGTTCAGCGGGATTACGGCATGGTGCAAGAGTTCCGCACCGCCATGCTGCGGCTGTGTCAGGCCCAGCTGCATTCGGGGCAGGTTGTCGATGCCGAGCACGCCGCCGTCCTCGATTGGTTACGCGGCGACCTCCGCCAGATCTCCGTCCTGAAATCGGCGCTGATCTTCCGTCGTATCGGTCGGAACAACGCCCGCCATATCCTGTTCTCCTTGGCCCACTGGCTGGCGGTCAACGACCGGGCCGGCCTGGCCCTCGTCCTCGACATCCGCAGGTTGGGCTTTGCCCGCCGGCCCGGTCCGGAGGAACGCCAGGGCCACTACTACACCAAGGCCACCCTCCTCGACGCCTACGAGGTCCTCCGCCAGCTCATCGACAACACCGATGAGATGGCCAGCTGCATGGCCATCGTCCTCGCCTCGCCGGCCTTTCTCTCCGAGCCGTCCCGCGGCCTGGACGCTTACCAGGCGCTCAAACTGCGGATCTTCGATGAGGTGCGGGATGCCAATAGAGACAACCCGTTTTCGTCGTTGGTCAGACTGGATGCGGCATGAACCAATCGCCCAGCGTGGAACGCCGTCGAGCCCTGGAAGCCCTCCGGGCTGGCGTCCCCAACCGCGATGCCGTGATGGTCCTCGGGTCTATGCAGCAAGGAGTAGAGGACCGCTTCAGCTTGCTCCTGAGCGCGGTGCGGGCCTTGCCCGATGGTCCCCCGCCCGGCGGGATGCTCATCGGGGGAGGGTTCGGGTCGGGCAAGAGCCACGTTCTCGAGCACCTGGCGCATCTGGCGCTGTCAGCGGGATGCGTGGTCTCCAAGGTCGTGATCTCGAAGGAGACACCGCTGCACGACCCGGCCAAGGTGTACCGGGCCGCCATCGAAAGCGCGAAGGTTCCCGGGCGTCCGGGCTCGGCTATCGACGAAATCGCGGAGGGCGTCCAGTTCGAGTCCTCCAGCTACGCAGATCTCTACCACTGGGCGCATAAGGAAGAGGCGCCGGTCGACAGCCGCTTCGGGGCGACCCTTTTCCTGTTCGAGCACGGACGGGGAGACGCGGAGTTTGCCGACCGAATCGTGCGGTTCTGGGCCGGCGACCCCTTGCCGGTCCCTGATCTGCGCCGGCGGCTCAAGGAGACGGGTGCCGCGGCCACGTACCGGCTGGCGAGAATCAACGAGCGGGACCTGGCCCGCCAGCGATTCCGGTTCGTTTCCCGACTGATGCAGACGGCCGGACACCCCGGATGGGTGATTCTGCTTGACGAGGTGGAGCTCATCGGCCGGTACACGATGTTGCAGCGGGCCAAGTCCTATGCGGAGATCGCCCGATGGGTGCGGGGTGAGCGCGACGACCCGGAGGTACCCATCTGCGCCGTCCTGACCACCGTCGATGACTTCGAGACGCAGGTCCTGGTCGGCAAGAACGACCGCGACCTCATCCCCAACCGGCTCCGGGCCAAGGGGACAGATGAGGATGAGCTGCTCGCCGGGCAGGCGGAGTCCGGAATGCGAATAATCGAGCGGGACCAGGTCCCCCTCCAGCCTCCCGGTCAGGATGAACTCGACCGTACCTACGCCAAGCTCAAGGAGATTCACGGCGAAGCCTACGGGTGGGCCCCGCCGGATGTGGCCGGGATTGAGCGGCTGCCGTCCAACCGTATGCGCCAGTACGTGCGGGCCTGGATCAACGAGTGGGACCTGCGCCGGCTCGACCCCGCCTACCGTCCCGAGATTGAGGCGCCGGGTCTGGCCGTGGACCTCAGCACCGACACCGACACCGACTTCGAGGGGCGCGACGAGGATCGTTGAACGATGCTGGCGGATGACATCGCCGCCGCCTTGTTGGTGGGGGCCGGAGTCACCGCGACGGAGCTAGCCGAGCGGCTCGGGGCGCCGGAGCGGACCGTGGCGTTGGCTCTGGTTGCCGCGCACGGCCGTTTCTGGAGTGATCGAGGCTCGCCCGAGCGGTGGTGGCCGGCGGCAGCCTTTCAGGGGAAAATTCCGCCCCGGTCGCGAGTTGGGTTAGTCGCGCCGGTCCGGCCGTCGAGGTCCTTGCCGTTGTTCCCGTGGCAGGCGGAGGCCCTGGAAGCATGGGAACGCCGAGGTGGCCGGGGAGTGGTGGAGGCGGTGACCGGCGCAGGCAAGACGAGGGTGGGCGTGGCCGCCGCCCTCGACGAGCTCTGGCGGCGCGGGCAGGTGCTGGTGCTCGTCCCGACGGTCGAACTGCAGCGCCAATGGGCTGCCGAGCTGGAGCCTCACCTGCCGGCCGGACGTCGGGTCGGGTGTCTCGGCGCCGGCGCCGCCGACTCTCTGGTCACCCACGATGTGCTGGTGGCGGTGGTCAACACCGCCCGGGCCGTGGACGTGCGGCCGATCCGGCAGGGTGGATTGCTCGTTGCCGACGAATGTCACCGTTACGGCAGCGCAGTCAACCAGCTGGCCCTGGACGTTCGCTTTCGCCGCCGGCTGGGTCTGAGCGCCACTTACGCCCGGGAGGACGACGGCAATCTGGCCTGGTTGGATCCGTATTTCGGCGGCACCTGTTTCCGGCTCGACTACGCCCGGGCCGTCGAGGACCGAGTGACCGCCCGCTTTACGGTCACCCTGGTCGGCGTGGTCCTGTCCTCTGTCGAGCGCGCCGGCTACGACGATCTGACGGAACGCATGGCCGGATTGCGAGCCCGGTTGATCCGCCAGCACGGGGTGGCCGGCCAGCCGTTTGAGGTATTCCTTCGGACCGTCGCGGCGCTGGCGGAGGGCGCCGGCGAAGGATGCGGCGTCGCCCACGCCTACCGGCAGGCCATGCTGGAGCGGCGGCGGCTGCTGGCAGACACTCCGGCCAAGGATGCCGCCCTCTCAGCGCTGGCGCCGGCGCTCAATGCCGCCGAGCGGGTCATCGTGTTTACCGGGAGCATCGCCGGCAGCCAGCGGGCGGCCCGGGTGCTGGCGGGTAGCGGTGTGGAAACGGCGGTGATCCACTCGGCCCTGTCCGGGGCAAAGCGGGAGGAGGTGCTCCGACGTTTCGGCGCCGGCGAGATCCGGGTATTGAGTGCGCCACGCGTCCTCGATGAGGGCATCGACGTTCCTGCCGCCGACCTGGCCGTGATCGTGGGCGCCAGCCGGTCCCGCCGCCAGATGGTTCAGCGGATGGGCCGGATCCTGCGCCGAAAGGCCGATGGGCGGCGGGCCCGATTCGCCGTCCTCTTCGTGGAGGACACTGTCGAGGATCCCCGACTAGGCGCGCACGAGGCCTTCCTCGACCAGGTGACCGGCGTCGCCGACGAAGTGTCGTGCTTCCCGGCCGGCATCGTCCCCGAACGACCCGACGCGGTGGTCGAGGCCTTGCGGCCGTAGGCCGGCGTTCGGCGAGGCGGCGAATCCCGCGCCAGTCTGCAATTCGCCGACGGTCCGGCCGACATCTGGCTATCGCTCAGATGCGAGGCCGCGGCCTACATTTTCGCCGGCCCCGTCCGCCGGTGCTTAAGGAAACAGAGCTGTCATTTCTGGGTCGAGCTGTCGAAGACGGGGCCGTCCTGGGTGAATCGGTCCAGGACGTTTCGAGTGATACGAGAGACGTTGTTCCGGTAGCTGTTGTAGGAGAGAGTGGCACACCAGGTGATGGACGCGGGGGTGAAAACGGCTCCGCCGTGAGGGTATTCGACGAGGACCATGTCGGCGCGAACCAGCTCGTTGACCGTCCCGCCCTCGAGCGACGTGGACATGAGCGTTTCCTCGCTGACGTGCTGGTACGAGTCCGAGAACCCGGTGGCGGTGGCCAGGATGATCGTCCGGTGAGGGGAGCCCAGGCTGTGATCGACCCGGTCGATCTCAAACCCGGCTGCCCCGTAGCTCGACACCAGGGATGGTTGATCGCCGATGAGCTCGTCGGCGCCGATGCCCGCAAAGATGAACGCGGCGCGGGAGTCGAACGACCCCGGCTGTCGCTCGTAGGGTCGGCCCGGGCCGGTGCCCTGGGCGGTGAAGCCCACGCCGACCAGTTGCTGTGGTGAGCGGTTGCGGTAGCGCCACAATCCGCCCAGTTCGCCCGTGAACGAAAGATGCCCTTCCCCGGGCGCGGCGTCCCACGATCGGGTCGATGGCCCCCGTCGGCGGATCTCGATGGTGTGGCCGTGCTCGGGCTCGAGTTCCGTGACCCAGTAGAAGCCATTGCCGGCCAGATACATCAGTCTCCCGCCTTCGAGGAGGTAATCGCGCATGGCGTCGAGCATTGACGACGCCCAGTATTCGTGGTGGGTTCCGGTGATGACGACCCGGTAGCCCTGGAGCAGCGCCGGGCCGTCCCGGTAGAGGTCCTCGTCGGTAACCACGTCGAACTGGTAGCCCATCTCCGTGAGCCAGTCCACCAGGTGAAGGTCGGCGTTGAACTGGTGGGGTGAGCCCTTCCCATTGTCCAGGCCCGCCATCTCGTACTTGGGGCGCATGTTCAGTACCGGCCGCAGGCGTGAAGAGTAGAAGACGCCTGACCCGTCGGTGTGGGTGTCGTACAGCGAGTTGAGGTGGTTCTCGATGATGTACTTGTCTTGCCACCGAGATGGGTAGGCGGCGACTGCTTCGGGGTCCATGCCCAGGTCGACCATCATCTGCCGCGATTCAGGACCGTGCAGGAGATGCTCGTTGCCGTAGGCGAGGTAGCTGAACGTCGGCATCTGCACCAGGATCGGCGCGGTGGGGGCGCCGAGGCCGGGCCGGACCACGAAAGGGATGTAGTCGTCGTCGGCGCCGGCAGTGACGTGCAGGGCGTAAACACCGCTCGCCGTTTGTTCCGGCACCTGCCAGGACACCGAGGGGTTCCATCCGGCGTCGTCGAGATCGTCGTCATGGAAGTGGATTGCCCCGTATTGGCCATGGGCGCGGGTCCAGTCGCTCTGACTGCCGTCCCAGTTGTGCCCGGTCACGGCTCGGCTCGGTCGTTGCATGGCGACACCCCCATACCCGTGTCCGGAGCTGTCGGCGATAATGCTCGAGCTGATCTCCACCGCGAAGTCCCAGGCCGCCACCAGACCCTCCACCGGCGCCGGGTCGGTGTCATGGCGGAGCCGGTCCAGCTCAGCCGCCGACAGGACCCGCCGGTACAGGCGAGGAGCGTCAATCTTCCCGTTGTAGTAGTCAGTCACTCCGCCGGGAACATCCGGCGCCAGCCTGGCCCCGATCAGCAGGTCCGAAACCTCGCCCGCCGGCTCGCCAGAATCCGAAGCGGTTAGGGAGCCGTGGGCCGTCGCTGCCAGCTCGCTGGCTGTGGCCGGCAGAGGATCCAGACGCAGGGTGGCGTCCCCGGTGCGGGCGTCGAAAGTGGCAACTACGAAATACCACGTATGCAGGGCGACCGGTCGGTCCACGGCGAGCGTTCGCGACGCGCCCGCCCCGCCGGCGTGCCGCCGCAACGTCAGAACGCCATGGTCGAGTTCGAGTAAGAGTGCTGTCCCGCCGGTGTCCTTGGCGACCAGCGCCTGCCGTGCCTTGTCGGGCGTGGTCGGCCGTATCCATAGTTGGAGTGTGAAGGACCCCGTCAGGTCCAGCCCGTCCGCATGGGCGATCCGCACATACGAACCACCGTGCAGTTCCTGCGGCTCACCCTCATGTTCGCCCTCGACATCTGCGGGCACGGGTCGGGATTTGAAACCGGGGCCATCGGGACTGTCATCACCGTGAATCAAGCGCACCATCTCGGCTCCGAAATGGGGCTCCGGTGAACTCACCATGAACGTGATGCGCTGTCCGGCCTCAACGCTGTACCTGTCGGGATAGCCAACAATGGGCATGCGCTCTCCTCTTCGAGGTCTCCACATTCAAGGTCCAGCGACGTCGACGGTAAAGGTACTCAGGATCGGCCGGGTCGCGCAGGAAGGGCCATCCCAGGTCAGCCACATGAGCTCAGGACCAGGACGCCGACAGTACGGGCAGCCCGAACCGCTCCAGGGTCTGCTGCCGCGGGAAGCGTCGATCTGCATCCCCCGACGACTCCTGTCCGCAATGGCACGGTTAGCACCTATTAGGGCAATCTGAGCCGGTTGGTCCATCCCTTCCAGTCTGCGATCACTTTTCGAAGATGCGTCATAATCGGTAGCGTCTGAGGGCTGGCTGGGTAGAACGTGGTCATGCCACGATCGGAGACGTCGCCTATTACCGCGACGCAATGTGGGGTGAAGTCCGGGTACGAGACTTCATTGGAAGCAGGGGCAGTGACATCCACCTGCTGGCCCTGCGGTACGGCGTCCACGCCCGCCCGCGCCAGGTCGAGGGATCCGTACTGGATCTAGGCAATGTGATCACCGTGGTCGCTCCACCCCCTCGGCACCAGGTCCGGTGGGGCAGCGACGTCAATTATGGTTGTCGACACCGGCTATGACCGCTTGGGCTAGAAGGCGCGCTGGGCCGTATGTCGCTGCGATTAGATGCAGAGAAGGCGTCATGACCGGATTCATCGCTACCAAGATGTGTGGCCGCTGTGGGGCTACCATCTACCTGATCGAGGCCGGTGATCAGTACAAATGGGTCACCGACCCCGACAACAACAACACCTGGCAGTGCGGGAATGGCCCGCTTTACCCTGTGCTCGCCCATGCTCCGAAGGAAGAGCTTGGTGGCGAAGAGAGCAAGGACGCCGCGGCCGGTAAGACCTGAGAAGGTGAGGCCGCCGTCTACGCGGTGCGCCGGGCCGACCGCCGGGGTGGTCGCGGTGGTTGAATCGGAAATGGTCATGGAAGACCTCTCCCCCGAATGCGTGGACTTGCTGGCCGCCCGGCATTTCGTCCGCATCCCATGGGTGGGCAGAGGGCAGTCGAGCGCGGTGGTTACCGTTTTTGCGACATACCGCCTTCTTTGCTGGCGCGCGCCACGGTTCAGGTGGGCACAGTTCGCGACAGAGAAGCTCCGAGAGAGCCCGAAAAAGGGGCCCAATTCGCGCCAGGAAAGGGCGGCGGCTGCGGCTGCGGTAAGCAAGAAGCCCTCGAACTGGCGTTTGGTGTCGAAGGTGCCTTTCGGCTTTGGTTGAGAGACGTCGCCCGCCGGCACGCTGGTGATATGCCCTCTTCGGGGGCGGGGGAGCGCCTAGAGCCGAACGGCCCTTGGCCCAGCGGCGCGCCACGATGCATACTTTTGCGGATGTCCAGTGGGCGCGACCCGGGATGGTGCACGACCGACTCCGTGCTGGCCGATGGCGGCACCGTGCATATCCGTCCGATCACGCCCGAGGACGGGCCGGCGCTGCTGGCCTTTCACGCCCGACTGTCCGACGAGACAGTTCGCCTGCGTTTCTTCTCGAACCACCGCTACCTCCGGCCGGAGGAGGTGGAACGGTTCACCAACGTGGACCATGACCGGCGCATGGCCCTGGTAGCCGTCCTCCACCAGCAGATCATCGCCGTGGCCCGCTACGACCATATTGAGGCCGATCGAGCGGAGGTGGCATTTGTGGTCGAGGACGCCCATCAGGGGCGAGGACTGGGCACGCTGCTGCTCGAGTACCTGGCGGCCTTCGCCCGCACCCGGGGCATCCACCGCTTCGTGGCCGAGACCTTGACCGGCAACAAGCGGATGCGCAACGTGTTCCGCGACGCCGGCTTCGTCGAGCGCGGCCACTACGAAGCGGGCGTGGTTCGGGTCACCATGGATATCGACCCGACCGAGGCCACCATCGAAGTTATCAACCAGCGGTGGAATCAGGCCGCGGTACGTTCCATCGCGCTCCTGCTTCGACCGCAGTCGATCGCGGTAGTGGGCGCCAGTCAGCGGCGGGGGACGATCGGGCACGAGGTCTTCCGGAACCTGCTCAACGGGGGCTTCAACGGTCCCGTCTATCCCGTGCACCCGACGGCCCGTCACATCGCCAGTGTCCCGGCCTATCCCACCGTACGCGCCATCCCGGATGTCGTGGATCTGGCCGTGGTGGTGGTGCCGGCCGATCAGGTACGCGGTGTGGTCGACGAGTGCGGCGCCAAAGGGGTTCGAGGGCTGGTGGTGATCTCCGCTGGTTTCGCCGAGACGGGCGCCAGCGGGGCGGCGGCCCAGCGGAAACTAGTGGCGGCGGCCCGGGGCTCGGGGATGCGGATGGTCGGCCCCAACTGCATGGGCATCCTCAACACCGCGGCGGGAATTTCCATGAACGCCACCTTCGCCCCGACGCCACCCATACCCGGTCGGCTGGCCTTCTCGTCCCAGTCGGGCGGGTTGGGGATCGCGGTGCTGGGGGAGGCTGAGCGCCGTGGATTGGGGCTGTCGAGTTTCGTCTCGGTCGGCAACAAAGCCGACGTGAGCAGCAACGACCTCCTGCGCTACTGGAAACAGGATGAAGCCACGGATGTCATCATGCTTTATCTGGAGTCATTTGGTAACCCGCGGCAATTCGCAAGGATCGCCCGGGAGGTGTCACAGATCAAACCCATCGTCGCCGTCAAGGCCGGCCGGACGGTGGCCGGCAGCCGGGCGGCGTCGTCGCACACGGCGGCCCTGGCCAGCCCGGACGCCGCCGTCGACGCCCTGTTCGCCCAGACCGGGGTGATCCGGGTCGACACTCTCGAGGAGCTGTTCGATGTGGCTCAGGTGCTCTCCGATCAACAGCTGCCTGCGGGCCGGCGGGTGGGGATCGTCACTAACTCCGGCGGCCCGGGCATCCTGGCAGCTGACGCCTGCGAGGCCAACGGTTTGGTCGTTCCTGAGCTTACCGAGACCACCCAGGCGGCCCTGCGCGGTTTCCTTTCGAGCGCCGCCGGAGTTCGTAACCCCGTCGATCTGGTCGCCTCCGGCAGTCCGGCCGACTATGAGAAGACGATTCGGTTGCTGCTCGACGACGAGAATGTCGACGCCGTACTGGTGATCTTTACCCCCCCGTTGGTGACTCAGGCCGACGATGTCGCCACCGCCGTGGCGTCCGCTTCTGAGGGGGCGGGCAAACCGGTCATCGCCAACTTCGTTTCGTCCTCGATGGCGCCACGGTCCCTGACGACCCCGACGCGCCGCGTGCCATGCTTTGCCTTTCCGGAAACAGCCGTACGGGCGCTGGCTCGGGTCACCCGATATGGGCAGTGGCGGCAGCGGCCGACAGGCGCGCGGCCAGACCTGCCCGACGTGCGACCGTCGGTGGCCAGAGCTGCCGTCCAGGCCGCGCTCACCAGAACGCCCGAGGGGAGCTGGCTCGACCCGCAAGGAGTCGCCGATCTGCTCGGAGCGTACGGGATCCCCCTTTCACCCGGCCGGGTCGTCTCCACCGCCGACGAGGCCGTAGAGGCCGCCAGCAGCCTGGGCTATCCCGTCGCGGTCAAGGCCAACGGCACCGATCTGATCCACAAAAGCGATGTCGGCGGCGTCCGGCTCGGGCTGTACGGGCCGGACGACGTCTCGAGGGCCTACGCGTCGATGCGCTCCGGTCTCGGTGACCGTATGGAAGGAGTCGTGGTTCAGCCGATGGCCGACCCGGGCGTCGAGACAATCGTCGGGCTCATCCATGATGCATCTTTCGGTCCCCTGGTCATCTTCGGCACTGGCGGAACCTCCGTTGAACTGTTCGGGGACCGGAGCCTGCGGGTCCTGCCCATCACGGATGTTGACGCCACCGAACTCGTCCGCTCTCTCCGCTCCTCACCCCTGCTCTTCGGGTACCGAGGCGCCCCCGCGGTCGACGTGACCTCGCTGGAGGGACTGCTGGTTCGCGTCGGGCGCCTCGCCGAGGATATTCCCGAGATCGCCGAGATGGACCTCAACCCGGTCATCGTCTCACCTTCCGGGGTCATAGCCGTCGACGCCAAACTGCGCTGGCTCCCAGCCGCCACGATGACGACCCGACCGTGCGCCGTCTCCGGTAACCCGGTGGGGCGATTTTGGTTCTAAGGACTCCGGCCCACGACGCTTGGCGAGCCCATCTGGCCGAGTGGCCCGTATGACTCATGGCCGGACAAAAGGACCGCGAGCAACCTCTCCGGGATCACTCGTCGACCTCTTCTGCCGAGGGTGCACGAAGTCCGGGCTTGGGTTATGGCGGCCGCCCTGGTGCTGTGATCTTCGCAGTTCGGTTTCTACCCATGCTTATCCGGGTAGAACCCCGTATGACGATCCGATCGCTCCGCCGGTCGACTTCACTCCAGGTCGTCGGCCTGATCATTCTTGGTGTCGCCATACTCGGCGTCTTCGCCGCGATTACACCGAATCAGAGCCATGCCCGTGACAACAATGCATTTACGTTACCGTCAATTCCGGTACCTACGACGGCCCCTTACATCGAGTTCGGCCGCACCGACCTGGTGACCCAGTACGCCGGCTCCGACGTCGAGCCGGGTGTCGTGGACTACGACTTCACCAGCCCGGACGACGGGCCGCAGGCCCAGGAAATCCGGGTTCTGAAACCCGCCCGTCCCGCCCCCGGCATGGCCCACAACTTCCTCTTGGTCCTGCCCGTTCAGCCCGGTGTGGACAACTTGACCTATGGAGACGGACTCGACACCATCGACCGGCTGAACGCCGAGAACACCTACAACTTGACGGTCGTAGAGCCGTCCTTTGCCGTCGACCCGTGGTATGCCAACAGTCCCGTCGATCCCCATGAGCAGTATGAGACCTTTATGACCCGGCAGTTGGAGCCGTGGGTCAAAGCCACGCTGGCCGTCACCGGGCATGAGCAAAGCTGGCTCATGGGCTTCTCCAAGTCGGGACTCGGGGCGGAAGACCTGCTGCTGAAGCATCCCGACTTGTTTACGCTGGCGGCGAGTTGGGATTTCCCGGCCGGCCTGGCGACCTTCGATGCCCTAGGAGACTCCGCCCAGGGCTACGGTACCAACGCCAACTTTCAGGCCCACTACCGCCTCACGCCCGCCTTCCTGGAGGCCCACCGCGCTCCCTTCGAGAACATCAACCGCATCTGGATCGGCAGCTACGGCCTCTACCGTCCGGATGTCGAGGCCTACGACGCCCTCCTCACGTCGGTGGGCATCCTGCACTCGACGGAAAATCCAATCCAGATGGCGCACGCCTGGGACAGCGGCTGGATTCCCGTCGCCCTCTCGGCTCTCCACCAGCAGAGCCTCCGGCAGGATGAATGACTGCCGCACAGCAGTTACGATTGGCACCCGCTTCTTCTCTCAGACGGTTCTATTGGAGGAGGTGGGGGCGGGGCGGAGGCGGGGGTGGTGTATCCGATGAACTTGCCATGCGCGAACGTGTAGGTCACGAAATCCCGGGCCGCCGGGTTGCCGGCCAGGGTCGGCCGCGCTCTGATCGGAGCTGGGGAGTGGATCTTGCCGTGGGCGGGCGTGTACGAAACCAATAAGCTCGCCAAGGCTGTGCCGGCCATCCCGGCCACCCGACCGTGGCCACCGTGCCGGACTGCGACCACACTGCGTCGCCCCTCCTGACCGGGTGCTCGCTGGCCCGGGATTGTTTCGGCTGTTTCGAGAACGACCAAAGCCGCGAATGCGAGGCGAGGAAGCCCGCCGCGTATCGCCCCGCTCCCCCCCGGTCGGCCAACGTGGTGGGGTCCAGCGGTTGGTTGACAAGGCGGGTTAGGAAACAGTCAAACTGCGGTGTACGAGGCTGGCCTCACTCAGCGGCCGCCGAGGGCTGATTCGAGTTGCCCTTTGGACATCTTCGAGCGGCCCTTGATGTTTCGGCGCTTGGCTTCTTGGTAGAGCTGGTCTCGGGTGCGGCCGGCGCTGCCGTGATGGGAGCGCAGACCGCCGCGCCGCCCGGACGAGATATCGTCAGTCGAGATCCGGCTCGCTTCTCGTGCCTCGCCGGCGCGGGCCCGTTCCTTGTTGACCGTCCGCGAGGCGATCTCCTTGGCCACCTTGGGCGGCCGTCCCCTTTCCTCCAAACCTTGCTCGATATGCTCGTACTGGCGTTCCCGTTTCGCGCTCCACGCCGATTGCGGCATTACTTTCCTCCTTCTCCTGCACCGAGGGCAGCCCCAGGTCTTGCGGCCACCACTCCAGAACCCGGCCTGGTGGTCTCCGCCGATCTGGCAGAGGGCAACGTGGGTGAAACCGGCATCGGCGAGCTCTTGGACCGCGCTCACCACGGCGTCGACGGAGTCGCCGCAGGGGATGGCCTCGGCGATATCGTCGGGACGCACGAATGATGTCCACCGCTTCCTCGAGCATCTGGTGGCGGACGTTAACCGGTGGCCACCCACCGCCAGTGACATGCTCGTTGAGGTTCTCGCCGGCGCTCAGCCCGGGCGTGAAGCGGCCATCGGGCAGCACGCCGACCGTGGCCGCCTTCTGGGCCACCACCGCCGGGTGGTAGCGCTTGATCGGGGAGGTCACGCAAGTCATGAGATCGATCCGAGAGGTCACCTGGGCGGCCGCGCCCAGGACCGACCAGGCATAGGGCGAGTGGGCCATAGCATCCACCCACGGGACGTCATGATCCGAGATGACCGCAAACTCCAATCCGGCCGCCTCGGCCGCCTGGACATCCCGACCAGCTCCTTGGGGCCGGCCTGCTCGCACACCATCGGTAGCCGATGATCGTCACACCGTGGCTCTACCCCTCCCGGACGGGGCCAAAGCGGCCGACTGCGCTCAAAGGAGGAGACCCGGTACCGCTTCGGTTCGCCGGAGCAGCGGTGTTCGCTTCGGTCCGTCAACCGGAGGCAACGGTAGCGCGGTCAGCCTGACGCACCTGCGATTGAAAATTCAGGTTCGGAATGTCGAGTGTGCGACGCCGACAGGCCGGTCGGGCGGCATCGTCGTCGGCCGCTGGCGCCGGGTTGGAAGCGTGGCCGCGTGGGCCCCGGGTTGGATGGTCACCGGTAGGGTGTCGGTGCCGGCAGCGTCAGGACGGGAGCACGCCGAACCATCGGGAGGCGATCCATGCCAGCGCGGCCGCAACCCAAGGCGCCACGAACCGTTCCTGCCATGGCGAGGTCAGCCAGCGAGGGCACTGCTCAGGACGGACCACAGCCGTGCCGGTAAACCTTCGAAGCCAAGAGGTTGCCCTCCCAGGCTCCGCGGGTCGGTCGCTGAGGTGCCGGCCCGTAACCCCGTGACAGCCGAGGGCGGGCCCGAACCGTGAATGTCGGGGCGCCCCCCGCGGAGCACGTGACACCGATGTTCCTGCTCATGACCAGATGGGTATAACCAACGACGTCCGCGCACGATGCGATGCCTCCAGCCGGGTTTGGTGGCACAGCCGGCTACGGGCCAGTAGAGGCGAAGGGAGAAAAAACTGTGAGCACAGGACCAAAAGAAGGGGCCAAGGGCACAGTCGAAGGACTGAAAGGAAAGGCGAAGGAGGTGGCCGGAGGGCTCTCCGGGGATCCCGAACTCGAGCGGGAAGGCGTCGCGCAGCAAGACAAGGCTCGGGCCGAACGTAACGTGGCCCGCAAAGAGGCCGAAGCTGACGCGGCTCGCGGCGAAGCCGCTGCTCACGAAGTTGAGCAGCGTTCTCATCAACGCTGAGGGCCTCGCTTTCAAAGAAGGCCAGCCGTCTCCCCGACGGGTAGCCGGGCCATGAGCAGACACCGGGACGACGACGCCGAGCCCGTTCACCAAGAGCAAGGCGGCGGTGACCATGAGCCCGTCGCCGGGCGCGCAGACAGCCCAGCGGGGCCGACGGGCGAGAAGCAGGCTGCGGTCGACTGCGCAGCCACACCGGCGGCCGAGGAACTGGTGCTGGGTGACGGTTGCCCTCCTTGAGGCGTCCGGGCCGCGGACGCGACCGCTGACCATCTCGAAGCCGGGCGTAACCCCACCACAGCAACGAAGTTACTCAGACGGGGCTCCCGTCTTGGAAGGCGGTTTCGTCGACCCAGCTAGCCCCGACGGTATACCGCAAGAAGAACGGCGACCGGACAAGATGCCATATGTCGGCCTGCTCTCGAGCCAGATCTCGGCAGTAACCTTCGCTAGGCGGGCGAATTCTTCTTGCCGGCTCAGAGTTACACGTGTGGGATTACCGGTGGAGGGTTCCGTGCCGCCCCATTCGTGGGTAGATGAGACGTGATGGATGCCATTACCCTCCTAAAGAATGACCACCGGCGCATCGAAAAGAGCTTCACCAGCTTCGAACGCACCGGGGAACGGGCCAGAAAGACCCGGCGGCGGCTTGTCGACCGTATGGCCGCCGACCTGACGGTGCATACCACGCTCGAAGAGCACGTCTTCTACCCGCTGGTTCGTCAATCGGTCCCTGATGCCGATTTCGTCGTCCTCGAAGCTGTTGAGGAGCACCATGTGGTCAAGCTGTTACTCAACGAGCTGGCCAAGATCCCTCCCAGCCATGAGCAATTTGCACCGAAGGCGACATTGCTCATCCAGACGGTTCGCCACCACGTCGAGCGGGAAGAGCGAGAGGTCTTCCCCCGTATGCGGAAGAGCGTGGGGCGTGCCCGCCTCGCGGAAATCGGCGATGGCATGCGCCAGCTTCAACGAAAAGCCAGGACTGCCTCGCCGAAGGCCACGAAGAAGGCGGCCCGGAAGACGCTGAAGCGCGTCGCCTGAACGCCGCAGCGCGGCCGCGACGGTGATCCAGATGCTGGCGCGGACGGCTCGGCGTCTCGAAGTCTGACCATGGTGGGCGCAACGACGAGCCGGCGGGCAATCACGCCGCAACACCGCCCGCCGGGCGTCTACCGGGTCGGCGACCATTCGCCTGAAGTCGCCCTACGGGTCGGCCAGAGCGGTTCGGGTGCCCGATCGGGGGAAGAAGGTAGACAGTGAACGAGCGCGGTCCACCGGGACGGCGCTCGCTGAAAGGGAGGAGTTCGGGTCGTGCGCGGCGAGACGCTGATCCTCCGGCCAGGGCCGGGTGCGCCGGGGCTGGCTCGAGCATCATTACGGGAATGGTTGGCGGCGGAGGGTCTGGAAGAGTTCCAGGAACCGGCGCTGATGGTGGTGAGCGAGCTGGTCACGAACGCCGTGGTCCACGCCCGCACGGTCCTGGAGGTCTCGTTCGCCGCCGACGAGCGAGGCTTTGAGGTCGGGGTCAGTGATCATGATCGGCGCTGGCCGCGACTGGGCCGCCAGCTGACGGAGGTGACCCGCTCGGAAGGGAACCTGATCCATGGCGGTCGAGGTCTAACCATTGTGGATGCGCTGGCCGATGAATGGGGGACAGCCCCGACAGCTCACGGCAAGCGGGTGTGGGCTCGCTGGTCGGCCGTGCGGGGCCAGGAAAAACCGAGGCCACCGTTGGCTTCAGCCTGAAAGGCAGGGGCGTCCTATTGCGTTGACTGGCCCAGGCCCCTGCCGCAGTCCGGCCCCCGGTCCAGCCTTTCCTGGTTTTGTCATTGCGGATGATGGGAAAAATACTGATTCAGTCGAGGACAGGAAGGATTGCCATGTTGATTCTGCTCGGATTGCTGCTCGTGTTGTTGTTCTTCGGGCTTGGTTTTGCTTTGCATGCGCTGTGGATCGTCGCCGTCATCCTCTTTGTGGCCTGGCTCATCGGTCTCGTGATTGGTAGGGGCGAGAGCGGGGGTCGCAGCCACTTCTACCGCTGGTAGCTGGAATTAATGCCGAGCTGGACCACGCCGAAGCCATCGCCGAAGGGCTCCCACCCGATCGCGCGACATTCGCCACCCCGCGACACCCGCAAACTCGACGATCACGACAGGCGAGCAGTGGACGAAGCTCAGGCGCTCCACCGCCGGTAGGCCTCTTCCCGGCCCAGCTGTGACCACCCCGGCCGCAGCGCGGGCCGGGCTGTCCTGTAAGTGAGCGTCGCGCTGCCATAGACCAGTCGGTCAAGCACCGGGAGCTGACCGAGTAGGGCGACGTCATGGCGCAAGCCAAGGAGATTGCAGTGGTGGTTGCCGCCCTCCTGCAGGGGGCGATCTCCGGCTTTGTCAAGGCCGTAGCCCCCGGCTGTTTCTGGAATCGGTGCCGCGGGTAGGAGTCCTGGGCATCATTCCACCACCGAGCATGGGAGCACTCATGAGTGACCTAGAAAAGCAGGCCGAGAAGGACGTGGAGCAGGATCCCCAGTTGAAGCAGGACGCCGAGAAGGAAGCGGAGAAAGAAGGGCAGGACATCGAGCAGGACCTCAAAAAGGACCTGTGACGATGGGCAAGACCACCTTCTTACTAGGCGCGGGCATCGGCTTCATTCTGGGGTCCCGGACCGGTCGGGGGCCCTACCAGCAGCTGGAAACGAAGGTCCGGGAGTTCACCCGACGTCCGGAGGTCCAGGGCAAGGCGGGACAGTTCAAGGTTGCCGCCAAAGAGCAGGCGAGCGTGCTCGCGGACAAGCTGACCCCGTCCGGGTCTTCAGCGGCGGAGGGCCACGTCACGCCGCCCGATCCGATTCCCAAGTCCTACGCCGATCCGCAGGACCTGCAGTTCGCCACGGCGGCGGCGCACAAGGAAGCGATGGTCGACGATCTCCTGGGACAGGGTGTGCCGCCCGCCGAGATGGCGCAGAAGGAAGCGGAGCTGCGCCAGTCGGGGGAGTTGAGCGAACCCCCCGCGGGGAACAAGCCGAAGCCAGCCGACGGCCGCTAACAGCTAACGGCTAACGGCTTGAGCCCAGGATTCGTGACCTGGCGGATTACGAAGCGAGCACTACTCGGTCGTTACCATCTGCGACAGGTTCGTTTGGTGCCAGCGAAGCGGTGAAGTGACGCACCTTGCCGTTGTTGGCACATGCCCGTGTGGGAAGCTAGGTGCAAAGCAGCTGTTGGCCCAGCTTCGAACTCGGGCCGGTGCCGGCTACGGGATCCCGTAGCCCTCTGGCGCGGGTGCTGTTAGCTCGAGGCTTCCAGTGGGCCCGACCCCAAGTGTCGGACATGTTCGATACCACCAGATATTGGCCCCGCGGGGAGGCGAAGGCGGGATTCGGTGCGCCGATCACCTCTATGGAGCCTGTCTGGTGCGGTCGGTCTTGGTAGCGCAGGCAGCTCAGAGGCAATCTTGGCCGCTTACACCCGTTGGAGAGGCGGAAACACTGCTCGTTATATCCCCGACGGGTGAGGGGGGACGGAGGCGGGAAGTTCCACGGCTCGCATGGCTTCATCGAGCGAACGGTACAGGGTGGTTTCCCCCCGCTCTCGAGGGCGTAGTGGACGCGGCGGCCACTCCCGCAACCAGGGGAGCCAACCTCGATGATTTCCGCGACCGGCCGGCCGCCGTCAGTTGTCTCCGTAGTGATCCACTGACGCCAGCCGCTGTTGTGGTAGGTCACTTGCTGCCAGGTCGGGCGTCGGGCCTCAAGCAGGAGCAGTTCGGACAGCCCGGTGATGTCGAAGACCCTGCGGATGGCCGATGTAGGGCCCACTACCCGGAGGCTGCCGCCCTCCGGCGCTCGGTGGTAGGCGCCGATCAAGGCGTTGAGTCCGGTGGAGTCCATGAAGGTCACGCCGCTCAAGTCGACGATCACATCTCGCGAGCCTTCCTGGGCGGCCCACAGTGCATCTCGGAGCGCCGGGCCGCAGCTGAGGTCTATCTCGCCGTGGACCGACACGATGGCCCGTCCGTTCGCATTGCCCACTTCCATGCCGAAGCTCTCGGTGTCCACGGTTTTGGTCCTTTCACCCCAACTCGCAAGACATGTCCTGGCGAATGACGCTGCCGGTTGCACCTGCTAGCCCGAAGGATCCGACTCGAACCCTCCGTCGTGAAGGCACAGTTATTCTGTCACCAGAGGTGGAGAGATACAACGAAGGCCTTGTACCATAAGGTCTGCGCTCAAGACCTCGGCTGGGCCGGCCGTGCCGGCCCCTGGGCCGCCTTGAGCCGGGACACCTCTTCCTTGAGTCTCGCCACTTCGGCCTCCAAAATCAGCAGTCGCCGGATGCCGGCGAGGGTTAGACCCTCGCCGGCTAGTTCGCTGACCCGGTGAATCTGATCGATCTCAGTGCGGGTGTATCGCCGCTGTCCCCCGCCGGAGCGTTCCGGGCTGACCAGGTCTTCGCTGTCGAGCCGGCGGAGAAAGGCCGGCTGCACGCTGAGCATGGCCGCCACCTGCCCCACCGTGTAGAGGGGTGCATCCATGTTGTCCATTGGAAGTCGCACGCGCCCTCCGGTATCGGTCGAGGCGAGCTCAGACAGTTATGGCCGTCTGCTCACGGTTTTCGGAGTTGATGGCCACCTTCTTGGGTTTGGCCTGCTCGGCCACCGGTATCTCCAGGCGGAGCACACCGTCGCGGTAGTTGGCGGCGATCCGGTCGGAATCGAGGGTCTCGCCCAGGAACAATTGACGGCTGAACGTGCCATACGGTCGCTCGGCCACCATCATCTCCGTGTGTTCGTCCTGAGACCGGGTCCGGGCGGCGTGAACCGTCAAGACGTTGCGCTCCACCGTCAAGTCGATGGAATCGGGAGATACGCCCGGCAGGTCGAACTCGACCACGAAGGTGTCGCCCAGGCGGTAGGCGTCGATGGGCATGGCCGCCGGCCTGGCGGGAGTACCGAACACCTGCTGGGTAAGGCGGTCGAGGTCCCGGAACGGGTCAGTACGCATCAGCATCGCAAGCTCCTCCTCTCTCAGGTTGCCACCGCTTGCACAACAAAGCATAAACCGAAGACAATGAAACCTGCAAGACAACTTATAAGTTTTTTTCGGGCCGATCGAGTGGGACCTGGCCAAGCTGGGTCTGCGCCTCTCGGTCGTGGCCGGCCTCGTCATCATCACCGCGTCGACACCGATCAGTGAGTCGCCGTGGCGTGAGCGAGACCCGTCGGCCCTCGGCCACCGTGAAGGGCGTAGAACACTCTTTTGAAGGGTACGAGTGTCCGGATGGACCGGGTCGCGGACACCACCTCGTTGGTCATCGAGTTGACGAGCGCCCGGGCCGTGGTGGTGTCGACGTCAGTGACGAGGTGCAACCACAGTGAGGAGAGCCCAGGACCGAGCAGCGGACCGGCACCGAACTCCGCGGACTCGAGCGGAGTGCACCAGTTAGCAGGCCGCCTCTCAACCGGACATGGCGACGGCCAGACTGGCGCTGTCTTGGACATCACCCACGCCGGGCGTACCCGCTCCCCGGTATCCTGCAGGATTGCGAGTCATGGCGACCACGTCGTGTCCGGCGGCCGGCAGGATCGGGCACAGCCGCCGGCCCACGGAACGAAACGCTCCGGCCACGGCGCGCGCCAAGTCATCTGGTTCGGGCGAGATGCCTCCCGATGCTCGAACTCCGCCTCAGCAACTTCGCTGTGGTGGAGGGTCTGCGACCGGCCTCGAGGCGGTCTGCGATCGCCTCTGCCGCCCGGGCGCCTACCGGCAAGACAACCATGGTCAGCGCCACCTTGGCCAGGCGCCGTCTCATACCGACCGCGGAGTAGAAGGCATGCCATTCTTCTACCCATCTTTTCTGGGACAGATCGGCGAACTTGCGCCGCAGGTCGAACAGGTTCTGGTGGTACTGATTTGCTAGTGCGAGGTTGGCGACGGCGACGGGTTCGTCGTCCTCTACCAGGATTAGCCCGATGCCGCGTTTCCGGTTTCACCGCGGGCCGATAGGGGAACAGGCTTGTTGTCCCGGATCGGAAGAGGAGGATGCGCGGGGAAGGTCGCCGCCGCTGCCCCGGAGCGGGGGGGGAAGGCCCTGAGGGGCCGACGGATCTGCCCGCCCCGTCCTTGTGGGCGGGGCTGAAGCGATCGGGGGCGGAGTTTCGCAACGACAACTTGACGGTGTTGGCTGCCGCGCTCACCTACTATGCAGTGCTGGCGGCGGTGCCAGGACTGGTGGTGGTGTTCACGGTGCTGGGCCTCTTCGGCAAGGACATCACCCATCGGGTAGTCGCCGAGGTCAACGCGGTGGCCCCCGGCTCGGCCGGCCAGTTTGTGCGGCAGCTGCTCTCCCAGGTTCAGTCGCACAAATCGGGTACCGGGATTACGGCCGCGGTGGGCTTGGTGATCGCCTTGTGGTCGGCGTCGAGCTACGTGAATGGGTTCCGTCACGCTTCCAACATCATCTACGGCGTGGGCGAGGGCCGGCCCGCTTGGAAGACGGTGCCGCTTCGTATCGCCGTCACCGGGCTGGCGGTGGTAGTGCTGGTGTGCTGCTCATTGATCGTGGTGGTGAGCGGCTCCATCGCTAACGAGATCGGGAACGCCATAGGAGCCGGCCATGCCGCCGTGCTGGCGTGGGGCATCGTCAAGTGGCCGGTGCTGCTGATACTGGTCTCGGTGCTGCTGGCGGTGCTGTTTTGGGCCAGTCCCAACGCCAAGCAGGCGGGTATCCGCTGGATCACGCCTGGCGGGCTGGTGGCGGCAGTCGGCTGGGTGGTCTTCTCGGTCCTGTTTGCCGTGTACGTGGTCAACTTCTCCTCCTACAACAAGACCTACGGCGCTCTGGCCGGCATCGTCGTGTTCCTGATCTGGCTCTGGTTGTCGAACCTGGCGGTGCTCTTCGGCGCCGAGGTCAACGCCGAACTGGACCACGCCAAAGCCATCAGCCAGGGCCTGCCCGAGGACGTGCGACCCTTTGTCGAACCCCGCGACACCCGCAAAATGGACGAGCACGATCGAGAGGCTGTCGAGCGCGCCAACGCAGCCCGGCCCCAGTCAATAGACGGTGACCGGCGGGCCAGGCGGGCAGACCAACCCGCGGTGAGACCCGCGGCGACCAGTCATGACAGCGATCTCCGGCGGCCCGGCTAGCGCCCCTTAACAGCGGATAGCAGCGCTATGGCCTGGAGCCCCCCGCGACTGTTGGCAGCTCCTCGGCTTTCCCTTCCTGCTCGTCTGGCAGCTGCACAAGTCGCCACACCCGTAGTGGGCGCCTTCTCACTGCTCATGCTGCTGGCTTACTGCTCGTGCTGGTGGACGGCCACCCATTTCGTTGCCGGCGGTGCCCCCAAACTGCCATTCGGGAGCAGCTCCACCGAGTCGGTAACCAGCACCGTCCCGGGCAGGAGCAACCATTCCTTCTCCAACCGGCCCAGGATCGACAAGTCACCGATGTCACGGCCGGTTTTCACCGTGAGATAAGTGAACACGCACACAGTTTTCTCCGGGCTGTCGCAGTCCTGTCCGTTGGCGAATAGTCGGGCTGGCCCCTCTGCGGTGGCGACGCTGGTCAGGCGGCGCAGCGTCTGCGCAGGCGGCGGCTTGGGGGCATTCGCATCCTCGTACGTCTTTGCAAACATCTCCTCGGTCAGGCGAGTCCCGCGGAAGCACGCCCCTGCCAGGGGCGGCAGTTTTCTCATCGTGGAGATAGCCAAGGCACCATGCAGCGACCCATCCTCGAAGAGTCGCTTGAGATGCAACTTTCCCTCGAGGGTTTGGAAGTATTCCTGGGGCGTGACCTTCAGGAACTCCGATAGTTGCGCGATCCGGTCTTTTTCGGCGGCCTCGTCGAGCTCGTCCTGGACCCGATCCTCGGCTGTCTCACCGGACTCGTTAGCTTCCAACGCCTTGGCGGCGACATCCTTCATCGCCTGGTCGAGCTCTTTCTTCATGGCCGCTCGTTCGTCGGCCATGTTGGGAGGAAATTGGCCGGTCATCCACGTCTTGTCGTTGGCCGTCGCGGGGCTGATGTACTTGTAGTCGCTCGCCGTGTAGACCTTTACGGCCAGGACTTCCGCGTCGGTCAGGCCGTACTTCTTGATCAGCTCCAGCGTCGCCTGGTTGAACCCCTCTTGGGTCTGGGTGGCCTTGCCCTGGGCGAGTTGCTTGGCTTGGAGGCCGGCCACGGCAGAAGCGGGCGCACTCTGATCCGCCATCCTGGTCGCCGAGTAACCTTTGCTGCCCTCCGCTGCGCTCGCCTGGGCATAGACGTCCTGGAGATAGATCGCCTCCGCCTCCCGCCGGGACCGCTCAGCACTGGCCTCCCCCTTCATGTCCTCCACCATCGCGACCTTCTCTCTGGCCCGGGCGTCTTTCTCGCCCCCATGCTTGTTGAGATAGGTGTCGCAGAGACCGAGGATGATCCCGAGTCGCACGAGCGCTCCGTTCTCGTCGGCCGCCTTCTGATGGTCCTCCACCGCCTGGCGCAACCGGTACAGGGTGTCCTTGGTCAAGAACCCCTTGATCTGCCCAGTGGTCGAGCGGACCGCATCGATCTGCTGAGGTGCGCCCGGCGACATTCGGCCGGCAATGATTCGAGCGAGTTCCTTCTTCTTCTTATCGTTCGACATGATTCCTCCTGGCCTTCTGCCATGCTTTGCCCGAACCAGAAAACGAGCGGCGACACTTCCAACCCCTCGGGTTACCGCTGGTACCTGGATTCACCTCGGGGTGCCGACCCACCGCTCCCTCCCCGCAACCGCCACTCAAGGTCCTGGACGCCCTGGGACCTGCCAGAGTCAGTGGTGTCGACGCCGTGTCACAGTTCTACCTTCCCAGGGGAAAGCCGTCAACCGGACCTCCCGGGCCCCGTTTGGGGCCACTCCCTCTTCGTGTCGCCGTTACGTTCGACACCCTGAATTCCTTCTGACCCCGCCAACTACGCCTGCTGCTCTGCGCCGGTGAAAAGGCCGTCGTCGCGCCAACACCCTGCCTAGCCGAGCCGCGCCTGCTCCTCGGCGACGAGGCGGGCGAAGTCGGGCTCCCGCATCAGGGCCGTTACCTCCTCAGGACTGAGTTCCAGATCACCGGCGATGGTCGAGAGCTCGTCGGCCGGCAGTTCGGATATCATCGCCTGGATCTGCTCCGCGACCTGGCCCACGCGGTCGGCAGTCGGGGGTGCGCCGGCCGTTGGCGTCCCCGCCCCGGCGTCTGGGCTGCTCCCCTGCGACTGCGCCTGGGCTCTGGATCCGAACGGTGACCTGCGGGCCGGCTCGGTGGGCGGCGGCCCCGCTCCGGCAGTGGCGGCGGCGTCCCGTCCCTGGGCCTGGGCTCTGGATCCGAATGGTGAGTCGCGGGCCGGCCCGGTGGGGCGGGCGCTCGCATCGGCGTCCCGTCCCTGCGCCTGGGCTCTGGATCCGAAAGCCGCCTTACGAGCGGGCTCCGCCTTGACCCATGACTGCGCCGGCCCGCCCGCGGCGCTACTTCGCGGCTGCGCCCCGGACTTGCCAGGATCGGGCTTCCCCGACGGCGGCTCGACCGGCCGGGTCAGCTTGACTACCGAATCGAGCCAGCGCTGGCGCGCCTCGACATCAACCGCTTCCTTTTCCTTCAGGTCGCGGAACAACTCGCTCTGCCGCTCCAGGATGAGGGCATGGACCTTGTCGAGTCTTTCCCTGTCGCTGTACCACGGATCTGCCTCTGTCCACCCGAAAAACCGGCCCAGTTCACTCCGAAGGTCCGGGCGCCAGTACTGGACCTCATCTTCGGCGAGCCACGAGACCGCGACTGCGAACTCTTCTCTCTCCACGCGTCCTCCAGCCCTTGGACACCAGAGTGCCCTTGCTCTCTTGCATCGTCGGCGCTCGCCCGCCCGATCACCATCGTTGGCCGCCTCACAGTCCGACGAACCCAAGTATCCCTTCTGGGGGGCCGACCCGCAAGAGTTGGCAGGCATGCGCTCATCGGCTGATCCATCGGAGGCAGTAAGTGGCGTCGCCACTGACGTGCATTACATATCCGGGATCGAACACAGATCGCTGACGTGGTTCTCGGCGCCCGACTTCGAGCACTCGGTCGCCGGTCATGGCCGGCCTCCCGGCCACGGTCGGACTACGGCGGCCAGGGCGGCCAGGTCGACCTTCGTAGATGGCCAAGGCAGATGGACCGCAGCCAGGCCATCCGGTCGTGGGAGGCGTGGCGACCTCCTGAAGCACGGAGACGGGCGGTGAGGCTAGGGAGGGAGGGCTGCGATGCGGCGGCCCAGGTTGACGGCGTGATCACCGAGTCGCTCGTAGAATCGCGACAGCAGGGTTACTTGTGCGGCCACGGCGGGGGCCATGACTCCGGCGGCCACCTCGTTGGTGAGTTGTTCGTGCAGGACGTCGAGTTCGTCGTCGGCGTCATCAATCTCGTCGCAGTCCACCGTTCCTTCGGCATAGCCGGCGGCGGCACGCGCCCACATACTCAAGGCGACCTCGGACATACGCTGTACGATTCCCCGGCTGGAAGGGGTCATCTGGGCGCCGATGCCGGTCAAGGCCCGCTGGGCGATGTGCTCGGCCAGGTCGGCACTGCGCTCCAGTTCAGGGAGGATGAGCAGTAGCCCCACAGCACGCCGCAGGCGAGGCCAGTCCGGTGGTTCCCACTTGAGGCGATACCAAACCGACGATGCGATCTCGGCCGCGATCCGGTCGATGGTGACGTCGCCCTCGACGACGAGTTGCCCGAGCTCAACGTCCTCTTCCAAGAGGGCGGCGGTCGAGCGGGCCAGCGCTTCGGTAACCTGGGCGAAGAGGAGGCTGACCTCGTCACCTTCGGGTTCGAGCTGCGATTGGCGAATGTGATCGTCGGGCGGCTTCGCCACGGTCATATTCTTCCCCAGAGGTTGCGATCGATCACCCGTGGGCGTGGCGGTGCAAAGGAGCCGCCATCGCGAGCGCGCCCCCCGCCGAAGTCGGAGTCCCTCTTTAGGGCGGCCATGAGCTCTTCGGAGGGTCCGACCAGATGTCCTGTCGTCGGGCTCGAAGCGGTGGCCCCGGCGAGGCGGGTACAGTCCAGGCTGCGTCGATCGGGCTGACGGGGTCCTGCACTCGGCGCCTCAGGCGGGTCCACCCTCGGCCGTGAGCTGTTTACCCTCCCGCAATACAGGCGTCAACTTACCGAAACGCACTCCGTGTTCGATGGTGGACGTGACTCGGTCTGGCTTCTAGCGGACGCAGGGAAAGGGAAGCCGTTCGTTGCTGCAGGATGGATGTACTCGTTGGGCAGGGACTGCCGGCTCGGGACGATGGCTTTCGTGGCGTAGGGGAGCAGGCCGTCATGCTCGACATCATCGTGAATGTCGTGGTTCGGATCCGAAGCCACGGGGCGAGGCCGTGACCGAGATTCGGGCTCCGAACTACGAGTGCCGACAGTGACCATCGACGGCTTCCTCGTCGGAGCCTGGACTCGGGCCCGTCTCGTCGTCGATGGAGCCCAGTGTGTTGACCGGTGCCAGACGCTCTGGCTCCAAACTCCAGACTGCTATGCCGATGTGCGAATGCCATGCCACGCTCCGCGATCCCTTGACGGCGGTCCGGGGGCGGCCTTGACCCGGCCCAGAGCGTTTGCGGGTACTGCTACTTGGCAGCCCCCGGTGATGACCTGGCGCCACCAGCTCGATTATCTGGGAGATCCCATAACGGACTCAATCCCTCTCGAGCGCAAAGGCGACCTTCTCGTCGAGGCTGGACGGCTCAAATGGGCTGGTCTGGCCATTCCCTTTCGAGAGGAGTGGCGTCGTATCAGCCAGCCCCACGACGAGATCTCCGCCGAGGTCAGCGATAGGCGCATTCAAGTCACGTTCGGCTCGTGGCGCATTCTGATAATCGATGACCGGCCAGAAGGCCGGTTTCGGGCATCGATGCTTACCCTCGCCGATGGCGTTTGGCGCACGTCGGCAAGCCTCACTCAGCCCGCGTGAGCCATGTTGCGACTGGCCACTCGCCATGCGGTCAGATGATGCGAGTTCCACCACCTGGCGGAAGTGGCCACGCACGCCGTGATCCAGGTCGAGCCTCGCTTCGACGGTGCCCTGCAGGCCCTGGACGAGCAGTGGACCAACAGGTCGCCACTGGCCATGTCGCGCTACGTGGGACGCGTTCAGGAACATGTGCCGGCGGGCGAACCTGCCAGCGGGGACCTCCTCGCTTCGCTATGACGCCTTCGTGCGGGCGCCCGACGGGCCCGATCCCGAGGGTCTGGAGCGCCCGAAGTAGCCCCCCAGGACCTCCTGACGGGCACTGGTTTTCACTTTGGCCGGCAGCTTCTGCCCGACCAGCCCCGCGGAAGGCCTCGGTGGCGTCCGGATCGCAGCTCGGCTGCCGCGGTTCGGACGGACGGGTCGAGCACCCGGACGGTCCCGGCCTCCTCGCCGTGTTGGGGATGACGTTTTTCCGCCGTCCCGGCTGTCGCCTGCCCGCAGACCAGCCAGAGGCCGGACCGGCCCGGAGCAGTAGCCGAAGCCCCTGATCATGAGTGCCGCTACTTGCGCCCCTGCAACTCCAAGTGGTTCAAGGGGTGCCTGACGGTGTAGGGACGCATGTCAAAGTCCTCGGTTGGGGTAGGATGGAGTCCGATCCTCGGCTTGCCGCGCCGGCCGGGGCGTTCAGCAGCGTCTCCTTGCTCCTGGAACGTGGATAAGCGTGGATGAGGAGGCGGAACATGACCGCCGGTACTGTCAAATGGTTTAACGCCACGAAGGGGTTCGGCTTCATAGCCCCCGAAGGTGGCGGCAAGGACGTGTTTGTGCACCGCAGCGCCATCGAGGGCTCCGGGTATACGGAGCTTTCCGAAGGCCAGAACATCGAGTTCCAATCGCAGCAGGCCCCCAAGGGCCCTCAGGCTACCCGGGTTCGTCCTGCCTAGCCCCGGCCGATCCGAACGGCCTTTTCAGGATGGCTCGTCTCGGTCCCGGGAGGATCGGGATGGCCGCCCGCGGCCTGCGCCGCGGCGCAACACCGACCACGAGGCTATGGCCCTGCGCGAGCAGGGGCGCTCGTTCGCGGCCATCGCCAGTACCCTCGGCCTCAAGCGGGCTGGCGACGCTCGGCAGGCATTCCTGCGAGAACTGCGCAGCCGGCCTGACGAGGAACGCCAACACCTCGTCGAGCGCGAACAGGAACGCCTCGACACTCTCGAAGCGCGTATCCGGACCCGTGATGCTGACGAGCCCGACAAACTCCAAACTCGCCTCGGCGCCCTGGCCGCGATGAGGGAAAGCCTCGGCTAGCGCCAACACACCGAGGGGCGACCTCGACGAGGCGACGATAAGCAGCCTGCGACGGGTTGAACATTCTGGGCCGGTCGAAGTGAGCAGTGGCCGGAGGCTGTCGAGGCAACGAGAGATGAGGACCAGTGCCCAACAAGCGAGTGGCTCAGCCTGAAGAGGATCTGGTTCGGCTCTATCTCAATGACGTGGGCAGGCATGGCCTGCTGACAAAGGATGACGAGGTTCGACTAGCTCAGGCCGTCGAAGCGGGCCGGCAAGCGCGGGCTGAGCTGGTCGTCGCGGGCAGGATCGAACCGGCCCGCCGGCGCCAGTTGAGCCGGCTGGTTCGGGAGGGTGACGAGGCGATGGAGGCGTTCGTGACGGCCAACCTTCGCCTGGTGGTCTCGATCGCCAAGAAGTATCAAGCCGCCGAGCTCCCGCTGCTTGACTTGGTCCAAGAGGGAAACCTCGGTCTGATCCACGCCGTTGAGAAGTTCGACTGGCGGAAGGGGTTCAAGTTCTCGACCTACGCCACCTGGTGGATCCGCCAGGCCATCACCCGCGGGATCGCCAACAGCGGGCGCACCGTGCGCCTCCCCGTCCACGCCGGCGACCTGCTCAACCGTGTGATCAAGGCCCGCGGCCGCCTCGAGGGGCAGTTCGGGCGCCGTCCCACAACGAGCGAGCTGGCAACCGATCTGGACTTGGAGGAAACCAGGGTCACCGAGATCCTCCGCCACGTCAGCGAGCCCATGTCCCTGTCTGAACCGCTTCGCAGCGACGGCGATGGCGAGCTGGCTGACTTTGTCGAAGACCAGAGCGCGGTATCACCGTTCGAAGCAGCCGCGACCGCGCTGCTATCCGACGAGGTGGCCAAAATGCTTCTCGTTCTCGACCAGCGCGAACGCGAGATCCTTCAGCTGCGATTCGGCCTCGACCGCGGTCTACCCCGCACCCTCGACGAGGTCGGAGCCCACTTCCACCTCACCCGGGAGCGGATACGCCAGATCGAAGCTCGGGCCATCTCCAAACTGCGCCACCCCTCCGCTGATCGCAACGCCCGTGACCTGCTCAGCGGCTGAACCATCCGAAATCACCCCTGCATCGGTGGACCCGCCACCAGTTCCCTCAGTCGCTGCCCGTCCTTCGCGGCTGGGGCGGGGACCGCGGGTTGGTCGGCTATTGCAGGGCGGAGCGGAGTTTTTCCACTGCCGCTAGCTGCTGTGATGCTTTGTTGGGATCCTGGTCAGTGTTGCCGCGGATTTTCTTTTCCAGGTTGTCGAGGCGTCCAAGCTCGCGCTCAACCAGTTGGATTCGTTCCTGTCGAGGTCGGTGGCGCACGCCCCGGATAAACGCCGCTTGGGCCTGGATCGAGCTTGGCATGGTGAGCTTTCGAGCGATGGCGGCGTAGCTGCGTCCCGCCTCTCGCAGATGGATGACATCGGTGGACAACGCCGCCGGCGTCACCGCCACCGGACCGCCAGCCGGGTCGACCGGAGCCTCGCTGGCTGATGGCCCGACGAGACGCACCCGGGAGGGAGGGGCTTCCGCCCCGGTGGTTGCATCGGTCATGGTACACCGCACCCTTCGGCGCCGCATGAGGAGAGAAGGCCAGCCGAAGGTGGTCGCCCAAGGCGCCTGCGGAGCCGGAACCGCCCGGGGTTTTCACATCATAGCCGCGCCCAAGACCAACCCGGCCGCGACGCGAAGACAGAGAAGAAACTTCGGGCCAGGATAGGTGTGTTCAGCGGGCGGACCGCCTGGGCCGGTCTCGTCGAGCAAACTCTCGTGGGACACCGGGTGTCAACAGACGTCGAGGCGACCCGGGATACCCGGCACGCTAAGCCTCCAACCTTGCCGTCGAGTATTGGGTCGCTGCCCTCCAAACGACGACGTCGGAGCTCACATGCCCGGATCATCATTGAGAAACTCGACGGAGGGGAACGCCAGCTCGACCGTCCAATCCGAGTCAGCAGGTCGGAGGTGGTAGACTCCAGTTAGCGCTCTGCGAGCTCCAAGCCCTTCTCGCTTTCCGGGCGATATTTCCGATCAGGAGGGCAGGGAGGCGGTTGGCCATGGCCACCGCAACAAAGGAACCCAGCGCGAACGTGATCGCGCCACCTGCGCAGCAGGCAGCGTCACCTCCGCCCGATCCACGGCTGACATATAGCTGCCCCGAGTGCGGGCACGTTCTGCGCGTGTCCGGTCTTGGCCGACACCGCGTGTACTTCGAGCTCGACGACGATCGGTCCGTGGACCCAGTGATGGACCGGGCCTGCCCAGGGTGCGGCCATGGGCTGCCAGGCAAGAATGCGGTCGCCCAACGCCCCTGACCACCCCCTGCTGCCCACACGGCCGACTGCGCCTCACGCCCTGGCGCTTTCCTCTCGTGCGTTGCGGCACGACAACCGTGCGCAATCAAGCCCCATCTCGACAATCGGGCTCGGTCCGCGCCACGCCTTGACCCTGCTTTTGCCCCTTCGATCCATTCCAAGAGGCTGGTCGCGCACAGGCCGTGCGGTTGCAGTAGGATCTTGGTGAGTGCGGCTCGATACGCTGATCGTCAGCGTGCCTTTGCCCGCTAGAGATGAGCGACGTTGCTTACAGCTGCCCAACGGGCGGAAATTCTGGCGTTGACCGCCGCATCGGGCCTGGACTCGTCGACGGAAACCGACGAGAACATCTGGTATGACTTCTTGTCGTCGCTGTTTGGCGCCGGCAAGACGCTGAAGGATTTGAAACTGAGCCGGTCCCAGCAGCCGGAGATCATGGCGTGTCTGCGCCGGGCGGCTTCTGTCGCGCCGCGCACATTCGAGAGCCGCAGACAGGGCCTCGCCTAATCTCACTCGGCGTCGAGCGCCCGGCCTGGCGAAGGTAGCAGCACCGCCCGGCTCACGCCGGGGCGGGCTGGGTGACATTGGCCGTCTTCTCGACGACGGCGTCGATGAGGCCATAGTCCTTGGCCTCGTCTGCGCTGAACCAGCGGTCGCGGTCGGAGTCGGCCTCGACCCGCGCCAGCGGCTGTCCAGTGTGGAAGGCGATCTGCTTCGCCAACACCCGCTTCAAGTAGATGATCTGCTCGGCCTGGATAGCGATATCAGCCGCCTGCCCCTGGATCTGGCCTGAGGGCTGGTGCATCAGGATCCGGGAGTGAGGCAACGCGAAACGCTTCCCCGGCGTCCCCGCACACAGCAGGAACTGGCCCATTGACGCCGCCAGGCCCAGACAGGTCGTAGCGACGTCGCAGGGAACCAGCTGCATGGTGTCGTAGACGGCCAGGCCGGCGTCGATCGATCCCCCGGGAGAGTTGATGTAGAGGCAGATGTCCTTGGTGGCATCTTCGGCTGCGAGGAGGAGAAGTTGGGCGCAGATCAGGTTGGCGCTGGTCTCATCCACCTGGCTGCCCAGGAAGATAATCCGATCCTTGAGCAGGTGGCTATAGATTTCGGCGGCTCCGTCGAGGGGCCCAGACTGGGCAACGGCGGAGGCAAGCAAGTCAGACATCAGAACTAATGCTAGCGGTTAGGGACGCCCTGCATCGGACGATCACGGTGGTTGGGATCGTTCCTCAGGTCTCCGGGGCGTCAGTGGCGAGACCGGTCTGTACTGGCGATCAGGCCGGGATCGGGTAGGGTGTCAGTTGAGGGTTGCTTTCATTGTGTGGTCTCCCTCCAGGCTCGTAGCGAGCCAGGCCTTGACCGGTGTGATCCCCGGGCTGATTCTGGCCAGGAAAGGAGGGATCGCTCATGTCAACCGGTACCGTGAAATGGTTCAACGCTGACAAAGGCTTCGGTTTCATCTCCCAAGACGACGGCGGCCCTGATGTGTTCGTGCACTTCAGCGCCATCTCTGGGAACGGCTACCGCAATCTGGAGGAAAACCAGAAGGTGGAGTTCCAGACCAAGCAGGGACCGAAAGGTCCGCAAGCGGCCGACGTCAGGTCTCTCCGCTAGCAGCGCTTGTGCCGAGTCGACGCGGACGGCCAGGGCCGCGTGACCTGGCTGTCCGCTTACTCGATGTCGAATGGGCTGGGGTCGAACGCGGCGCGCCCTGACAACATTGATTGCTCGGAGGCGCCTTTTCCGGTTCCGCCAAGAGCCCCGGGCCTTGTGGCGCGGCGGGAAGACGCTCGCCGACCCGGTCGCTACGCCGGGGCGAGCGGGGTGGACAGCGAAGGGGCCCCCAGAGCAAGGACGGCCTGACGGTATGAATCGACCAGGTTGGCCTCGCAGTATCCGAGGTTGCTGTTGACGCAGAAGTCCCGGATCAGGCTTTGGGCCCGTGCCAGGTTGGGCCGGGGCATGGTCGGGAAGAGATGGTGCTCGATCTGATAATTGAGACCGCCGAGCATCAGGCTCGTGAAGCGGCCGCCGGTGACATTCCGGGCGGTGATCACCTGCAACTCGGCAAAGCTGATCTCGCTGTCGGTTGGGATGATGGGCATACCTTTGTGATTGGGAGCGAAGCTGCACCCGAGATATAAGGAGAAAACGCCCTGCTGCACAGCGATAAAGGCCACCGCCTTGAGGGGGGAGAGCACCCAGAGCACGGCGGTGAGATACAGCCCGGTGTGCGCCACGATCAGCAGGGCTTCGATGGCCGCGTTCCGATCCCGGCGCCGGAGCAACCACTGGGCACCTAACACCCGCAAGCCGGTGCTGCGTAGGAGCATGAGGGGGAAAAACAACCAGGCTTCCCGACCACCAGCCGGGTGGGCCTGCTTCCCGCCCGCCGCCTCCGCTACCTGGCCGTAGGCGATGTCGGGGTCGCGGTCGATCTGGTTGGGGTGGGCGTGATGAGCATTGTGCTTGGCGACCCACCACCCGAAGCTCAAGCCGATCATGGCGTTCCCTACTACCAACCCGAGCCAGCGGTTGGCCCGCCGGGACCCGAACACCTGCCGATGGCCGGCGTCATGGCCGACGAAGCCCAACTGGGTGAACATCACTCCCAATAACGCCGCCACTGCGAGGGTATCCCAGGAGTTCCCCACTAGGAGGACCGCCGCCCATCCCGCCGCGAAGACGGCGAGTGTCACCCCAATCTTGAGTCGGTAATAAGCGGGTCGGTGGCCCAGCAGGCCGGCCTCGCGGACCTGCGCGGCCAGCACCGCGAAGTCGGGTCTGGCGTTGAGGCTGACCGTCTGCGATGGCTGCCCCCCCGGATCGCCGTCGGGCACCCGACAGGCGATGCGATGAACCGATGCTCATTAATTTGCTCGTCAGGCTGGAGCCCTGCCGGCGCCCCGACCGTTGATGACGCCTCCATGTTGGCCGTCCTCTGTGTCGCACGTAGTGAATGGCGTACGAGCGGTCGCGAGTTCTAGACGAGCCAGTCGTTCTTGTGTTTCACCGAACAGTACACCTGAACCCCTGCGACGGGGTACAGCCCGTGATGGGCAGCGCCGACTGCGCCCCGCGTCGAAGGCGAAGCGCCGCAGGAAATGGGTCGACGCCCGGCGCGCCTCAGATCCGCCAGAGGTCATCACAGCCGGTCGAACCCGACCTGCTGACGTGGAGCCGGGGGGAGACGCGAGGGCGATCAACGGGCGCCAATCCAGGCCGCACCGGTCTGGGTTCGTGGCCACTTCTGACCACCGGCGAGGCCCCTGCCGCCGGAGGATCAAGCCAAAGGCATGGGATAACCATGATCGCTCATAACAGTTGCTGAGATCGATCGTCGATACCGCCTCAGGCCCCCCGATGCGGTGTTAGGCTGGGTTCGCTACCCAGTTGGGCGGCAGGGGCCTCGCCCTACGGGGCAGATCGGCGGTTCCCATCGGAACCCCAAGGTTACCCAGGGTCGAACTCGGCACCGGGGTCGGGTCAACTGGCTCCGGCGGTCGGCAAGAGAAACGTCGTCGTGTACGGAGGCGGTTCCGGGAGCGCCGTGCGGACCCGGTCGCGGCAGTGCGTACGCCGCTATTCGACCACGATCAATGTGCCAGAAGGATCTCGGTGTGTTGACCAGCGACGGCGTGGAGCTGGCAACCAGAGAGTGGCTCGTCGAGGATCAAGCGCACGGAGTCGTGGTGCTGGTGCATGGCTTCGCGGCCAGCAAGGACGATCGCAACGTCGTCCGCCTGGCTGAGCGATTAACAGAACGCAAACTCGACGTTCTTTCCTATGACGCCCGTGGCCACGGTGAGTCGGCTGGGACCTGTACGCTGGGGGATCTCGAGGCCCGAGACGTCGCCGCAGCGGTTAGTGTGGCCCGGGGCCGGGGGACCCCGATCGTACTGGTTGGTGCCTCGATGGGGGGTGTCGCAGTCCTTCGTCACACGGCGGCGCGCCCCGATGTGGCGGGCCTGGTCGTGGTCTCTACCCCGGCTGAATGGCGGGTACCGCTCCGACCTCGAGCGGTAGCGACCGCCGGCTTGACCCTGACCAGGGCGGGGAGATGGGTGGCTGCTCGGCGCTTCCGCGTGCGAGTCCACCCGGTATGGAGTGCTCCCGAGCCGCCGAGTTCACTCGTACGGCGCGTCACCGTGCCCCTCGTTGTTGTGCATGGTTACCGGGATCGCATGATCCCCCTCCGCGCCGCCCTGGACCTGCGCCGGATAATCGATTCGCCGGGAAGACTGGTACTGGTTCCGAAGATGGGCCACGCGTTCGATCCGATAGGCCACCCCGCCATATGCGACGGGGTGGACTGGATCCTTGCGAACGGCACCATCCCTGGGGCGTAGGCATTTACGAAAAGCGCGGTCAACGTCAGGTGCTCGGTGGGCACGGGACTGGTCGTGAGGAGCGTTAGGGCCGCCGTTGATCATTATCTCGCGGTGGCCGGGACGTCCATTGACGGCGTTGTATCGCGGTTCTCACGGCCGCCCTCGGGTCAGGGCCAGTGCAGCCCGACGAAGGGCTCAGGATTCGCCAAGGCCCACTCGTGAAGCTTCCGGGCCAAATGGCCGGCCAAGGCCCCTCGCCGAGGGAAGTTGTCGCGCCTTATGAACACAACAGGCACCGATGACTCGTCCCGGTTTTGTCGTTTGAGTCCTCGGCGGTCTCCATGTCGATCCGGAGGACCAAAGGCATCCTGCCCGAGACGCTCGAGCTCTTCCGCCGCCGGAGGGAGCATGGCGTCAAGAAGCCATTTCACCCTGAGAGGAGTTGTTCGGGGTTCTGCGTATGGCGCGCACGATCTCCGTAGTCGTGGCCAGAAGACGGTACTACCGTGTTCGATGAGGAGCTTCGACGGGAAGGGTCCGGGCCGCAGTGGCCGCCGGTGACGAAGCGATTCACTGTGGGCCTGCGTGCTGAGGAACCAGAGATGAGGAGAAGAAGTGGATTCTGGGGTCAACGACGATCAGCGGCTCATCATGGAGACGTCGGCGCGATTCATCCGCGAGGTGTGCCCGCTCACGGCGGTACGCGGGAACACCTACCGTCAACCCGGCTTCGCCGCCGAGTACCGTCGCCAGGCTGCCGAGCTCGGCTGGTTCTCGATGCTGGTGCCTGAGCAGCTTGGCGGGGGAAGCGCCTCCGGCAACGGCGCCATGGACGCCGCGCTCATCGCCTACGAACGAGGTCGTGGGCTCCAGCCGGGCCCCTTTGTTGGCACCAACGTCGCGGCCTACGCCCTTGGTGTCGCCGGGTCCGAAGCCCAGCGGACGACGGTCTTGCCCGGCCTGCTTTCGGGCGCCGAGTCGGTGGCCTGGGCCACTCCGGGTCACCTGGGCGGGCTGGCGGAGGAGGGGGTCCGGGCGGATCGCACCGGGACGGGATATGAACTGTCGGGGCTGGCCGCGCTCGTCCCGGAGGGCGGTGGTGCCTCATGGATGCTGGTGACCGCAGCGGCCGAGGAGGGGGAGCTTGAGTTTTTCGTTCGGCCAGAGGAGCCCGGGGTGTCCATCACCGGGCTCGATGCGCTCGACATCACCCGCCAGTTTGCAAGGGTCCGCTTCAACGGCACCCGCGTCGCGACCTCGGCGTCTCTGGGTGGCCTGGGTGAGGACATGTCAGCTCTCCTCGACCGCCAGCTGGCCCTGGCGTGCGTCTTGACGGTGGCCGAGTCCGCCGGCGCCATGGATCGGGACTTCGAGATGGCGCTTCAATACGCCAAGGACCGTATTGCTTTCGGACGGCCGATCGGCTCGTTCCAGGCCGTGAAGCACTTGCTTGCGGACACCAGTCTCGCCCTCGAGATGAGCAAGGCCGCCGCGGTGGCAGCGGCGACAAACGTCGGTGTCGAGGATGGTTATGGCTTAGAGGCGGCGAGTATCGCCAAGGCCTTCGTGGGGGACTGTGGGATCGATCTGGCCCAGAACTGCTTCCAGGTGTTCGGGGGTATCGGGTACACCTGGGAACACGATCAACACCTGTTTCTGCGCCGCTTGACTACCGACGCCGCCCTGTTCGGAGACCCGGCTTGGCACCGGGAACGGCTCTGTCAGTTGGCTGGCCTGAAAGGAATGGAGACGCCATGACCGCAACGAGCAGCATCGATCTTGAGACCTTTCGGGGAGAAGCACGCGCCTGGCTCGAGGCGAACCTGGAGCGTCGGACGAATCCGACGAGAGGTGGGGCTTCCGAGAGTAAGACCCCTGGGGAGATCGCCGCCAGCCGCGAGTTGCAGCGGCGGCTCTACGACGGCGGTTATGCCGGTATCTCCTTCCCGGACGAGTATGGAGGGCGGGGTTTGTCACACGCGCATGAGCGGGCCTTCCGGGAGGAGGCGATCGGCTTTGTGATGCCCGACTTTGGCGGCGCGGGCGTGGTCATGTTTGGCCCCATCGCGCGCTCCATGCTGGCCCACGCCAGCCCCGAGTTCCTCCACCGCCACATCCCGAAAATGCTCTCCGGTGAAGAACTCTGGTGTCAGTTCTACTCCGAGCCCGAGGCCGGGTCTGACCTGGCGGGTATCCGGACCCGCGCCACCCGTGACGGCGACGACTGGATCCTGCGAGGCTCGAAGATCTGGAGCACGGGCGCCGACCATGCCGACTACGGGATGTGTCTGGCCCGGACTGATTGGGACGCGCCGAAGCATCGCGGCCTTACCTGGTTCGCGGTGCCGACTACCGCCGAAGGGCTCACCGTTCGTCCCATCACCCAGATCAACGGCGGAGCGGGATTCTGCGAGGAATTCCTCGACGATGTGGTTGTTAACGAATGCGACATCATCGGCGAGGTAAATCAGGGGTGGCCGGTCGCCCAGACGATGCTGGTCTACGAGCGGGGTGCCGGCGAGGGTGGCCCGTCGCCTCTGGAACCCCGGGACCTGGCCCCGGACCTGGTCGCTCTGGCCCGGCGGAGTGGCCGGCTCGACGATCCCGTCGCGCGTCAGAGCCTGGCGCGCGCTCACATCAACGACTACGTCCAGTTCCACATGGGCCGCCGGATCGCCGCCCGGCTTCGCGCCGCGAAGACACCGGATCCGGCTGTGGCTGCCTACGGGAAACTGGCTTCTGGCACGCTGGCACCGATTCGGGCGCGCCTCGCCGTCGAGCTCGCCGGCGGTCACGCCCTCTTCTGGTCAGATGACAACAAGGATGGTGGCCAGACTTCGATCAACTACCTCAACGGCCGCATCTCGTCCATCGCGGCGGGAACCAACGAGATGCAGCGGAACGGTATCGGCGAGCGGGTGCTCGGCCTGCCGCGCGAACCCAGCTTCGATTCCAACAAGCCGTTCTCTGAGGTCGTTCGAGACGCTCGCAACTGGAGCGGCCGGGTGACCTGAACCCCAACCGGCGCGGCGTGGTTTCGGCACGGACCGATGGCGGATCGCGGTGCCGGTCCCCGATGTGGTAGCCGCCATCGTGCGGCTCGCCGCCTCGCGGACCCTGACGGATACTGGTCTGGAGTGGATTGGCGCTCATGTCCCTCGCTCGCTGGGCGTCAGGTGGCGTTCCGGGGGCGCGTTGCCGACCGGGCTTTGCGTCGGTTCGGCGGGGTCTTGGGGGTGGTGGGGTCGGTCGGCGACCGCGATGCGGCTGTGGCGGGGGTGTGGGTTAGCGTCAGGTCCGGCGGGTATTTCCCCATGCTGGCCTGGAGCCGGAAGGCGTGAAGGTGGCTGTGCATCCGCCGGAACGCGGCGCTCTCGTCCTGCTGTCGGATGGCGTCGATCACCCGGTCGTGGGCGTGCAGCGCGGCCGCCCGTACGTCGTCGGAGTTGAAATCGTCCAGGTCGGTGCCGGCGTGGATGGCGTCGGACAGCGCGGACATGATGGCAATGAGGAGTTCGTTGTGGGTGGCGCGAACGACCGCGAGATGCCATTGGACGTTCCCCAGCAGGTACTCCGGCAGATCGTCGACGACCGCCTTGAGCCACGCGCTTCGTCGGTCGAGCTCGGCGAGGTCGTCCTCGTTGCGGTTGCGAGCCGCCAACGCCGCGCAAGCGGGCTCGATCGCCTCCCGCGTCTCGAGGAGTGACTCGAAGTGGAGCTTCCGGCCGCGAATGAACATGTCGATGGATCGGGCGACGGACTCCTCGTCAGGCCGGCGAATGAGCCAGCCGCCATAACGACCGAGCCGCGCTTCGATCAGATCTTCGACTTCGAGCGTCCGCAGCGCTTCGCGTACCGAAGCCCGGCCGAGTCCGGTCTGTTCGACGAGGCTACGTTCGGGGGGCAAGAGCTCTCCTGGCCGCAACTGCCCGGACAGGATGCCTTGACGGAGCCGGTCGGCGAGGACGTCGGCAGCTCGCGGAACCTCAATCTTCCCGAGCAAAGGTCCCGACGGGTGACGAGGGTTCGGATCACTGACGGCGTCGGCGAAGCGCTCGACGGCGAGCCGGGTGGCCTCCTCGTTGTTCACGGAGTGGTCGCTACGCGGTGCGCGGCGCGCTCGGCGGCAAACGAGTGCACCGGCCACATATCCTGGTCTTCCCCCCACGCCGTTTCGCCGCCGACATCCCACTTGACGAGGCTGTTGATGTCAATGAACGTATGCCGGTTGATGAACATTCGGCTGACCGGCACGCCCACCGCCAGCAGGCGGCGCCCGACAATGTCGACGGCCTCGATGGTGATCCGGGTGATCCAGCCTTGAGTCCTATTGCGCTCCACCCGCCGCTCCCCGCCGACCAAACTGTGTGTCTCCCCGTCGCGGTGCAAGAAACCGTAGGCGATAGGGTCGTGATCGCGACGCCAGTTGGTGACGGCCAGAAAGCCGTGGTCGGGGTCGGCCGCGCCGGTCACGTAGGCGGCGCGCCGAGGTCGGTTTTCCGGTCGTGGCCCCCACGTCCGGTCCCGCATGGCGATGCAGTCGATGTCGATCCGTTCGCCGTGGAGGACCAGGTGTCCGCTCATCCGCCCAAACTGATCGAAGTGGCGGCCGGAGCCGAAGGTCGAACCGACGGCCGTTAACGGTTGAGGCGACATGACCCCATCGAAACGCAGGTCGGCGTGGAGCCGCTCACCGTCGTCGAAGCCGAGTTGGTAACCCATCGTCGGCTCGACCACCCGGATCGAGACTCCGGTCGGCAGCACGATGTCCCGAAGGTCCGAATCTGCCGCCAGGCGCAGAGCGGAATAGTTGGCGGAGTAGGCGACATCCCAGGGGAGCCAGGCGGTGTCATCCCATACCCACGCTCCGCCAGCGACCGTGCCGATGTTCGGGCGTATCATCGTGTAAAACCAACCGCCCAGCCGGCGGGAGGGCTCGTGAAACGAGAACCACGCCGTCTCGGTCTCCCACCACTGATCGGTCAGGGCATCGAAATGAAATCGGTCATCGTGCTCGGTGAACACCGGTACGGTTGCCGCCTTGGGGCCATCCGGCATCAAGAACCTCCTGCTTCGTTGATTGGGGTCCGGGCCTCACCTAATAGCCGAGTTGACGCGCCGCTCGATCGAGGACGACGGGGATGGACCAGGCGGTGCGGGCGAGGCGGAGGTCATGGCTGCGCCCGTCCTCGAAGAGCCCTGACGCACTCATCCAGAACGCCGTCGTGCGCATGGCGTAGAGCAATTGGTAGTAGCGGCACGCCGCCTCATCGATCTCGATCCCGGTGCCCGCCTCATAACGTCGGTAGAAGGCGTCGCGCTCCACCAGGTTCGAGAGGAGTTCGCTGCCCTCCCGGTTGAGGTCCGACAGCACATAGGCGACGTCATACATCGGGTCGCCGATCACCTCGGTTTCCCAGTCCAACAGCGCCGAAACCCGATCCTCGTGAATCAGGAAGTTTCCCGTCCGATAGGCGCCATGGACGAGCGTAAGGCGGTCAGTGACGGGCGCGTTGGCTTCCAACCAGCCCAGGAGGTCCGTCAACACCGGATCGAGTTCTTGCCCCGATGCGTCGATCAGACCGCGCCATTTCGCCACTTCCCGCCGGGCAAAGTCATCGCCCGGACCTGGCACACCGAGGAAGTCCAGTCCGACCGCCCGCCAATCGAGGGTGTGCAACGCGACGAGGGTGTCGGTAAAGCTGACGGGCAGGAGGCCGCGCTCGGCGGCCTGCTCGTAAAACTGGCGACCCTCTTGCCCCCAGGGGCTCGGGCAGGTCCCTGGTACCTTTTCCGTCATCAAGAACGGGGCCCCAAGCACGGCCGGATTGGCTTCGAAAAAGAACGGGCGCGGGGTGGGCACGGCGGTCGGTTCGAGGCAGGACAGCACCCGGTATTGGATTGACAGGTCCGACAACTCTCGTAGCAGGGCGTTCCCGGGGTCTCGACGCAGACAGAAGCCCTGGGTGTGGGTCCCGAAGTCGTCGGTCCACGACGCGTCAAATAAAAAGGTTTCGTGCGACCACCCCACGGCGATTCTGTCTACCGGCCCGAGGCGGACCTCGCCGGCGTCGAGGCGGGCGGCGAGATAGTCGCGGATGACGCCCTCCAGGGTGTCCTGATCCGCCGGGCTCACGACGCGTAGTCCAGCTGGCGGTCGAGGCGACTCCGCAGGGCCACACGGACCCGGCCCAGCGACGCCTCGAAGCCTTCCTGCCCCACCTCCGTCCGCTCGGCGTACAGGGCCTCGATGAGAGGGCCCAAAGCCCGGCCATTGCCGGAGGCAACCGCTCGGAGGGCTTCGCTGACCCGCGGGGGCGGGAACGCCCCGAGACTTCGGCCGAGGTCGTCGGCGAGGACAGCGAGGTCGAGAGACTCCTCGTTGGCCTGGCCGTCGGCCAAACCGAGCTGACGGCCGAGTTTCTCCAGGATGACGGCGGCCATGAATGCCTGCGTTTTGGCAAACGGATCCACCACCGCCGGTCCGATCTCTCCCCGAAGGGTGGCGGCCACCCGAGCCAGCAAGTCGTCAGTCTTCATCCCGCCCCTTCCTCCCCGACCGGACGCCGGGGCGCAGCAGCACGAGTGAGAAAAGGTTCTACCATTGATCGTCCTCTTTTACACCGGGAGAATGAAGTCATGGAGCGGTCGTTTGGCCGGCGCTCGCGCCGCACCTGTTTGAGGCACGATGAGCCAGCCAGTCCAGGCTGGCAAGCTCGCTCTCGGTCATGGTGTGGTCCTCCTCCCCGACGTTGAACGTCGCGGCATAGTAGCCTAATGTCTGACCAATGAATACCCCTCCTCGATCTGAACGGCACGGGGACGAGCGACCCGCACGGAGTCGTGGATGACGAGATTTGAGTGGGGAGACACGGTCACTCGTTCGGACTCAGCGGGAATCCCGTTCCTGGTGTACAACCAGCGGCGCCGACGAGTGGCCGAACTGCTCGATGACGCCGCCCGCTGGGGAACCCGGCCGCATCTCATCCAGGGGACCCGGACCCTCACCTTTGACGACTGCTTGGCCGCCATCGACGTGGTCGCAGCTCGTCTGCTCGAGTGGGGCATCGCTGCGGGCGACCGGATCCTGATTCTGGCCCCGAACTCGCCGGAATGGGTCATCTCGCTGTGGGCCGGCGTGGCCGTCGGCGCCATCGTTGCGCCCGGCAACGGCTGGTGGAGCCCGGAGGAGGTCACCCATGCCCTCGACCTGGTGGAGCCCAGCCTGGTCGTCGCGGACGCCCAACGCCTCGACGTGCTCCCTGCCGGTACGAAGACCGTCGATGTCGACGAGCTTCGCCGCCTCGTCGACACCGCGGTCGCTGCCGGCCATGGTGGAGTCAGAGTGGACCATGCCCACGACGGCGACGAAAACGAGCCGGCGCTCATCGTATTCACCGCCGGGACCACCGGCCTGGCCAAAGGGGCCACCCTCGCCCACCGGTCATGGATCGCAACGTTGCACCAGACCCTGGCGGTGTCACGTCGGCTACCGGACAAGTTGCCTGACGACGACCCTGGCTTCGTCAGCCTGCTCACCGGCCCGCTGTTCCACATCGGCGGACTGCACGCGCTCGGTCTCGCGCTGCTGAGCGGCGGGACGCTCGTCTTTCTCGAGGGCAGATTCGAACCGGGACAAGTTCTACAGCTAATCGAGAAGCACAAAGTGGAGGTCTGGGGGGCCATACCGACCATGACCCTCCGCGTGCTCGAGCACCCCTCGCTGGCTGAACGTGACGTCACCTCGATACGCTCTGTGCCTCTCGGAGGCGCCCCCGTCTCGGCCGAACTGCTCGAACGCATCCAACAAGCGTTTCCGAACAGCCGGCACCGGGTGACGAACGTTTACGGGATGACCGAGACCAGCGGCACCGTGGCCCGAGCGTCGGGACGGGTGATCGCCGAGTTCCCGGGGACGACCGGGCAGCCGCTGCCGGCCGTCGACATGAAGATTCTCAATCCGGACACCGATGACGTCGGCGAGGTCCTCGTCCGGACACCTGGACAAATGCTCGGATACTGGCGAGAGGAACCCGACTCGAGCGTTATCGACGCAGAAGGCTTCGTACACACCGGGGACCTCGGCAAACTCGTCGACGGCCGCCTCTATATCACCGGGCGATCCAAGGACATCGTCATCCGCGGAGGCGAGAACATCGCCGCGCCACACGTAGAGGCCGTCCTGCTCGGCCATCCCGACGTCGCCGATGTGGCCGTGATCGGCCTACCACATCCCGATCTCGGCGAGGAGGTGGCCGCGGCCGTGCGCCTGCGCCCAGACGCCCAGGTCGACGTCGATGCCCTCACCGCGTACGCCAAACGCCGCCTGGCCAGGTTCGAGGTACCCACGGCCTGGTGGCTCTCCACGGCCGAACTCCCGATGACCGACGCCGGCAAAGCTGACAAGAAGCGCCTGCGAACCATCTTTCCCCGGGACTTGACCCAATAGGCAAGAGGCACCGCGCATTTGGCCGGTGCCTCTCTTGGCGTCTACGGCGTCGCCGACGGCTATCTGATCGTGGCCCTGTCTGCGATCGCGTTGGTCTACCTCCTCCGCTACGCCAACCGACTGCGAGAAACCCCGCCCGCCCCGACAGAAGCGTAATCAGTGTTTAAAGCTGGATCTCTCTGAGTGAGTACCGGTCGGGCACCGAACTGGTCTTGAAGTAGCTCACGAATAGGTCGGCTACCTCGTCAGCGGCCAGGACCTCTCGCGGCCGAGGCCGTCGCGGTGTGCAATAGTCGGCAGACGATGACCATGGACGCGACGACCACGGCGACCGAGCATGCCTACGTGACCCGGTCCGGGGAACCGATCTTGGCCCGGGTCTACCGGTCGACGTCGACGCCCGGCGAGGGCGCCCCGGTGGTGGTCGACGTCCACGGCGGAGCCTGGTCGGGAGGCGACCGCTCGATGGGCGAGCACTACGACCGGGCGCTGGCGGAACGGGGTTTTCTGGTGGCGGCGATCGACTTCCGCCAGGCGCCCCGCTTTCAACACCCCGCCGGCTCGGCCGACGTCACCCGGGCCGTCCGCTGGATCCGGGCGTCAGCGGACCTCCTCGGTGCCGATGGGGCGCGGATCGCCCTGGTCGGCTCGTCGAGTGGCGGCCACCTGGCGCTGCTCGCCGCGTGCCGGCCCGACGAATCGGAGCACCTTCAACCGGACCCGGACCCGGATCCGAGCCGGCCTCAGGACGCCACGACGAGCGCCTCGGTGTCGTGCGTGGCGGCCCTGTGGCCGCCGGTCGATCCGCTGGCCCGCTACCACTTTGCCCGCGAGCGGCTGGACTCCGGACCGCCCGAGTTGCGCGACCGGTACGCGTCGTTGGTCAAGGGCTCGCTGGGCTATTTCGGGTCCGAGCCGGTCATGGGCCGCGCCAGCATCCCCCGGATCGTTGAGGCCGGAGAGGCCCGGTCCCTGCCCCCGCTGTGGATCTGCTATCCGAGCGAGGACACGAATGTGCCGCGTCCGATCGTCGAGCACCTTCGCGACGCATGGGGCGCGGCCGGCGGTCTGGTCGAAATGACGGTGTACGAGGGCGAGATGCACGGGTTCGGGCATCGGCCCGGTCAGGCAACCGGCGCCTTCATCGAAGCGCTGAGCTCGTTTCTCCTCCGCCACCTTGGATCCGTCCCGGCGGTCTGAAGGCGACCCGGGCGACACCGGCGAGACCGGTGACGTCGCAGAGATTGGCGACACCGGCGACGCCGCGGTGATCGGGGACATCGTGGACCCGGTGGACCTGGTCCGAGCCGAGCTCGGCGACGGTCCGATCATCGACATCACCACGACCGGGCGCCACTCGGGTCAGCCGCGGCGGATCGAGATCTGGATGCTCGATATCGATGGTCGGTTCTTCATCACCGGGACGCCGGGCCCGAGGGCCTGGCTGGCGAACCTGGCCGCCGCACCCGGCCTGGTCGTGCATCTCAAGCGGCACGCCCGACGCGACCTTGCGGCCCGGGCCTCCGTGATCACCGATCCCAAATTGCGCCGCCACGTGCTGACCCATCCCAGCGCGGCCTGGTACCGCGGCCGGGCGACGATCCAGGAGCTCATGGCCGACTCCCCGATGGTCGAGGTCGTCTTCTCGGCTGCCTCGACCCCATCCACAGAAGTCGACGGCTGACTCTCCCCATCCCCGCCGGGGGTCAACGACCGGCCTGGTAAGCCAGCAGCTCCGCCGCGACCAGAACCTCCTCTGGGCCTCCCCGATTCAGAGCCCTTCGGCCTGGCAGAGGGTCGCGACCGCGACCAGGTCACCTCTCAACTGCCCCTGGGCCTGACTGAGGGTGGCCGCATTGGAGTTGACGTTCGACCCGTTGCCCGACTGATACTGGTCGATTTGCTGAATCTGGGTCTTCACCGTGTCGAGGGCCGCCGCCAGGCTCGAATAGGCCGCCGCGAGTTTCCCGGCGCTGTCGGCCTCCGCGTCCGCGGTGAACAGGTTCGTGTAGCCGACAGAGGGGTTGGGGTTCGCTTCCGCAGCCTTGAATTCCTGACAGGCGTCGGTCGCCAACTTGGTCGCGGGATTCGGGACGGTGGTGGGAGTCGCGACGGCCGTAGTGGGCGTACTGGTCGCCGGGCCACCTGCGCCGAATCCGCACCCCGCGAGACCGAGGGCGGCTCCGACCACGATGCCTGCCGATAGAACACCGCCGGGCCGGCGTCTGATCATCCCCATAACCTTTCTGAACCCTTCGGCAAGGAACCTACCGCTCCGAACGCTCCTCGGGTCGGCGCGACCGGTTCGCTAGGGTCGCGCCATGGACTGGGGTGTGCACCTCCCGCATCTGGGCCGGCAGGCCACGCGGCGCAACCTGATTGACTTTGCCCAGGACGCCGAGAACCTCGGCTACCACTCGGCCTGGGTGAGCGACCACATCGCCTGGCCGAGCCAGATCCGTTCGAAGTACCCCTACAGCGACGACGGCTCGTTCGCGCCCGCGCCCGACATGCCGTGGCTCGATCCCATCGGCACCATGTTCTTCGTGGCGGGATGCACCGAGCGCATCCGTCTCGGCACGACGGTGCTGATCCTCGGCTACCGCCCACCCGTACTGACTGCAAAGGCGATCTCGTCACTGGACAGCCTTTCGGAGGGCCGCGTCATCCTGGGCGTGGGCGTCGGATGGATGCGGGAGGAGTTCGACGTCCTCGGTATGCCCTACGACCACCGCGGGAAGCGGGCCGACGAGGTGCTCGAGTTGTTTGGCGAACTCTTCGCCAAACAACAGCCGAGCTGGTCGGGCGAGTACTACCACGTACCCCAGATCGGCTTCGAACCGAAGCCGGTCAACCGGCGAGTCCCGGTGTGGGTGGGCGGTGACACCGAGCCGGCGTTTCGGCGCGCCGCTCGCTTCGCCGATGCCTTCCACGCCGCATTTCAGTCAATCGCCGAGGTCCAGGCGGCGTGGAGGCTGATCCGCGAGCTGGCCCTCGAGGGCGGCCGCGACCCATCGGCGCTGCGGTTGTCGGTGCGCCTGTACCTCGACCCCGCCTCGACCATGCCCCCGGCCAAATCGATCGCGGGTTCGAGAGAGCAAATGGTCGACACCATCGGGGCCTGGCAGGCCATCGGCGTCGACCACATCTTGCTCGACCCCGTAGCGCCGGGTGGCTTCGTCGCCCGTCGCCAGGCCATCGAGTCGTTTATGACCGACGTCGCCGTTTCGGTCGCTTAAACCCAACTCCCCGGCCTCGCTGATCACCAGCCTGACCAGCCTCACCGGGGGGCTGCCAAAGGCCGACTGAGCCTCCGCCTTACGGCGGCATCGGGCCCGGGCCCTCGCCACCGCGGTTGCCTGCATCAAGTCGCCGACCCGGCGCTCTCTACCGGAGGTCACCTGAGGGCGGCAGCGACCGACCTCGAAGCGCGGCGACGTCAGCTCCCGGCGGCGATGGCGCTCGCAGGGCCTGACGCTCCTCGACCGCGTGTCAGACAGCCTTCAGACTTTAGTCAAGCTGTTGTCTCGGCGTTGTGAAGCGGTTGGTTACCAATGAGTAGCTTTCCTGTTCAGGCGAAGTCACCCACACGTCAGACACTCCTGTCCGACTGTGAGACAACGGTCACACTCCAGTTCATAACGGCGAAACGCGCCGTGGCGGCAAGAAAAGGGATGAAGATCCATGAAGACTATTTTCGACCCCGAAGAGATCGCCCTGAAGAAGTTCGTGATCAGGTTTCGGGGCTACGACACGCGTGAGGTCGAGACGTTCCTGCGCGCCGTCGCCGTCGACTTCCGCCGGCTCATCAAGTACGCCGCGGCTGTCGACCAGCCGGACGCGGCCGGGCCCGAGCTGGCCCAGGTTCGGGATGAGCTCAACCGGCTCTCGTCTCAGCTGGACCGGGCCCTCGCCGACCTGGACACCGTCGGGCCGACCGAATCCGAGCTTCGTCTCGTCGCCGGCGGGGCCGGCCGGGGCTGAGCAGACGCTGACATGGTCACCGCGATCGCCTTCGCCCTCATCACCTTCTCCACCATCTACAGCCTCCGTATGGTGCTGTTGTCCCGGCAGCACCGCGATGCGGAACTACCGGCTCCCACCGACCTGCTGTTCGTCTTTCTCGTTCCCTGCCTGAACGAGGAGCGAGTGATCGCCAAAAGCCTCGAGCGGCTGCTGGCCGTTCCCGGCAACTTCAGGGTCATGGTCATCGACGACGCCTCCGACGACAGCACGGCGGACGTGGTGCGACAGTTCGATCCCGAGCGGGTCTGGCTCTTTCAGCGGACCCTGCCCGACGCCCGGAAGGGCAAGGGCGAGGCCTTGAACGCCGCTTACCGGTATCTCTGCAGCTCGGGGGTCCTCGGAGACCGGAATCCCGACGACGTGATCCTGGCGGTGCTCGACGCCGACGGCCGGCTGGCCCCCAACGCTCTGATCGAAGTGGCCCCGTTCTTTGCCGACCCGACGGTCGGCGGAGTGCAGATCGGCGTCCGCATGTACAACGCAAAGGAGAAGCTCCTGGCCCGCATGCAGGACTTCGAGTTCGTCACCTTCACCGAGATCTTCCAGCGGGCCCGCCAGCGCATCGGCAGCGTCGGCCTGGGCGGCAACGGACAGTTCAATCGCCTTTCGGCCCTGCGGTCGCTGGGGTCGGCGCCGTGGACCAAGTGCCTGACCGAGGATCTCGATCTCGGCATCCAGTTGCTCATCCAGGGCTGGCGCAACTGCTACTGCCCGACCAGCCACGTCAGCCAGCAGGCCGTCGTCCAGCTCCGCCGGCTGGTGCGTCAGCGGTCCCGCTGGTACCAGGGCAACCTGCAGTGCTGGCGGCGGATCCCCGAGATCGTGCGCTCCAACCTGCCCACCAGCGTGGTCATCGACCTGCTCTACCAGCTTCTCGCCTCGTCGCTCATCCTCGTCATGAGCGTGACCAGTGCCGTTTTCCTGGCCACTTTCGGGCTGCTGTTGGCGAGGGACCCGCAGACCGTTGCCCATCTGATCCTCGGCCATTACGGCCTCACCCTGGTCGTCATGTACGTGCTGGCCTTTGGCCCGGCGCTGGTCTATGGGCCCATGTACTGGCTGCGAGATCGTGAGAGCAGCCTCGTCAAGTCAATCGGCTACGCCCATCTCTTCACCCTGTACTCCTACACCTGGGTCCCCGCCGGATGGCGGGCCGTGTGGCGGACGCTCAGGCATCGCGAGGACTGGGCCAAGACAACTCGGACCGTTGAAGTCGTACAGGAGGCATACGCCAGATGAACACCCTCACCCATACCGCCGGCCCGGCCCATCGGGCCCGCAAGGTCATGGTCATTTTCGGGACCAGGCCGGAAGCCATCAAGATGGCTCCGCTCATCCTCGCCTTGCAGGACGATCCGGACTTCGACCCCCGGATCGTTGTCACCGGCCAGCATCGCAGCATGCTCGACCAGGTGCTTGACCTGTTCGGCATTACTCCGCACCACGATCTCGACATCGGCCGGGACCGTCAGACCCTCACCGGCGTGACGCAGCGGGCCCTCGGTGGCCTCGACGAGCTGATCGCCGAAGAGCAGCCCGATCTGGTGGTGGTGCAGGGTGACACCACGTCCACCTTCGTCGGGGCGCTGGCTGCTTTCTATAACCAGATCCCGGTGGCGCACATGGAGGCCGGCCTCCGCACGGGCGATGTGTACTCTCCTTATCCCGAGGAGATCAATCGGCGGCTGACGACGCAGCTGACCGCGCTCCACCTGGCTCCCACACCGACCAGCGCCGCCAACCTCAAGAGCGAGAACGTTGACTCCGACGCCGTGATCTGCACCGGCAACACGGTCATCGACGCCCTGTTCGAGGCCCTGCGGCAGCCCGTCGGCTGGGACGCCCCGGCCCTGGCCGACCTGCGCCACTCGGATCGGCCCGTGCTGCTGGTGACCGCTCATCGCCGGGAATCCTGGGGAGAGCCCATGAAGGCCATCGGCCGGGCCCTGGCTCGCATCGCCCGGGCCGAGCCGGACCTGGAAATCGTCTTTCCCATCCATCTCAATCCGGTGGTGCGCGAGGCCATTCAGCCGGAGGTCGCCGGGCTGCCCAACATTCGTTTGATCGAGCCCCTTGGATACGGGGACTTCTGCCACCTGATGGACCGTGCTCATTTGGTGCTGACCGACAGTGGCGGCGTCCAGGAGGAGGCCCCCGGTTTGGGCAAGCCCGTGCTGGTCATGCGGGACACCACCGAGCGGCCCGAGGCCGTCCTGGCCGGGACCGTGCAACTGGTCGGGACCGACGAGGACCGGATCGTGAACGAGGTGAGGCACCTGCTCCACGACCGTGAGGCCTATCAGCGCATGGCTCACGCCGTGAATCCCTATGGTGACGGCCAGGCCGCGCAACGGACGGTCGCCGCGATCCGGCATTTCTTCGGCGATGGCGCCCGGCCGGAGGAGTTCGCTCCTTCCCTGGGGAATAGCGGACGATGATGGCTGGACTTTTCAAACGATTGTTGGCCGGCGTGGCCGTAGCTATGGCCGCCGGTGCGCTGGCAGCCTGCTCAACCCACGGGACCTCCAGCGCGGGCAACTCCGCCGCGTCCCGCCTGCGCTCCGACGTGGCCGCTTCGAGCGCAAAGGCTGCCAACGCACCGACCGCCGGCCAGGGTCCCAACACATCGGCCAAAGGCCAGACCCCGGACCGGGGTGGGGTCGCACCCAGAGCCACACCGAAGGCCGGCGGTCCGAGTGGTTCGACAGTTTCGACCACAACCCCCTCTCCGGCCACCGGTAAGCACCAGACCGCGGCCAACCAGGCAACTTCCCAAGCGCTCGATCAGGGGCAGCTGCCCAGCCCACCCAAACCACCAACCGACCGACCCCAGCCGCCTACTGGTCAAAAGGCTCCTACGGCCCTGCTCCACCAGGGCCAATGACGTCTCCCGAGATCAAGAAAAAAGGAACCAGTAATGACCCGTCGTCGTAGATTCCGTTTGGCCCGGACAGCCGCCATCGTCGGCTTGTTCGGGCTGGTGGCCACGGCCGCCACCTTGACCGGTGGTCGCGCCGCCAGCGCCGCCACCAACCCCCCGCCGCAGGCGGTCACGTGGGGAACCGCCGGTTCCGCCACCACCCTGGTCCTCTATGACACCACCAACAGCTTCGGGTGGCTGGGCGAGTTGTACGCCATGGGAGCCGGCAACCTGGCCTCCCACTTCGGAAAGGTGACGGCCGAGCCGGTGGTGGACTATGTCCAGGGACAGGTCAATGACTACACCGCCACCATCTACCTCGGCTCCACCTACAACGAGCCACTTCCGACCAGCTTTCTCAACGACGTCCTGTCGACCACCCACCCGGTCGTCTGGGCGGGTGACAACGTCTGGCAGCTCGCCGGTGCCACCGGTTCGGCCGCCGACACCGCTTTCCAGGCCGCCTACGGCTGGGACCCCTCCACCTCGTACTTCGATGACGCCGACTCGGTGGCCTCGGTCACCTATAACGGCCAGCAGCTGACCCGGAACGTCAACAACGGGCCCGTGCTGGCGCCGCACATCACCACCCCCTCCCAGGTGACGGTGCTGGCCCAGGCCAACTGCACCGACTCGACCGGCGCCGTGGTGACGTGCAACTCCCTCGCCCAGACCACCGGAACCAGCTACCCGTGGGCGATCCGGTCCAACAACCTGACCTACATCGGCGAGATCCCTCTGTCGTACATCATGGAGTCCGACCGCTACCTGGCCTTCTCCGACCTCCTCTTCGACGCCCTGAGTCCCTCGACGCCTCCCGTCCACCAGGCCCTGGTCCGCCTAGAAGACGTGAGCCCCGGCATCGACACCCCCCAGCAGCTCAAGGCCGCCGCCGACTACCTCTACAGCCAGCATGTCCCCTTCAGCGTCGGAGTGATCCCCGAGTACGTCGACCCCAACGGGGCTCTCAACAACGGGACTCCGGTCAACGAGAACATCTCGCAGACCTCGAATGCCACCATAAAGGCCTTCATCGCGGCTCTGCAGTACATGCAGGCGAGGGGTGGCACCATCATCGAGCACGGCGACACCCACCAGTACTCAAATGTGGCCAACCCCTACAACGGGGTCACGGGCGACGACTTCGAGTTCTACCAGTCGTGGTGTTCGACCACCTTCGGCGGCCCGGCGGACCCCACCTCCCCGTGCCCCATCACGGACTACGTCGTCCAGGGCGGACCGGTGCCCAACGACTCGCAGGCCTGGGCGCAGTCCAGGGTGGCGAGGGGTCAGTCCCTCTTCGCCTCGGCCGGGCTGCCCACGCCGGCGATATGGGAAACGCCCCACTATGCGGCATCGGCCGCCGACTATGCCGGGATCGCCAAGGTCTTCCAGATCCGCTACGAGCGCGGTAAGTACTTCGGCGGACAGCTGAGTGGCGGGTCGATCGACTACACCCACGAGTTCGAGCAGTTCTTCCCCTACGTGGTGCACGACGTCTACGGCACCACCATCCTCCCCGAGGACCTCGGCAACTATGAGCCCGACTCCTCGAACAACAACCCCCCCAGGCCACCGTCGGTCATCATCGCCAACGCCCAGGCCGAGCTGGCGGTCCGCCAGGGGGTGGCCAGCTTCTTCTTCCACCCCTATTACGGCATGAGCTACCTGCAGCAGATCGTTCAGGGCATCCAGGCTCTCGGGTACACCTTCGTGTCCCCCCAGAGTTTGCTCGGTACCGGTCAGAGCGTCTCCGTGCCCGTGACCGTCACGAGCACCTCGCTGCCCACCGCGACCGCAGGCCAGGCCTACAGCGCCACCCTGACCGCGGCCAATGGCACCGCGCCGTACAAGTGGTCGGTAACTTCGGGCAGCCTGCCTGCCGGCCTCAGCCTGAATCCCTCCACGGGAGCGATCACGGGTACGCCCACCGGGGCGAGCACCAGCACGCTTACCGTCACAGCCACCGACTCGACCACCACTGCGTCCGTCGGTACCACCGCGGGCAGCACGGTCCTCACCCCGGCGCCGCAGCAAGCCACCGCAACGCTCACCCTTACGGTCAACGCCAGCACCTTCAACATCAGCACGGCGTCACTGCCCTCCGGCACGGTAAACCAGCCGTATACGGCGGCCCTGACGGTGGCCGGAGGAACGAGCCCGGATGTATGGTCGGCCAGCGGCCTGCCCAGGGGCCTCAGCCTCAATGCGGCTACCGGGGTGATCAGCGGGCAGCCCACTGCGGCAGGCACGTCCTCGGTGAAGATTCAGGTGAGCGACTCGTCCCAACCCGCTTTCAAGAGCAGTGCGACGCTCAGTCTGACCGTCAACCCCAAGATGGTGATCACCGGCTCTCTGCCGGCCGGCACTGTCGGCCAGTCCTACGGCGCCGCCCTGTCGGCCAGTGGCGGGGCGGCTCCGTACACATGGGCCGTCACCTCGGGAAGCCTGCCGGGTGGGTTGACCCTTGACCCCAACTCGGGCGCCATCACGGGCACGCCGACGGCCGCCGGCAGCAGCTCGGTGACGGTAACTGCGAGCGACTCGTCCACGCCGAACCAGGCCAGCGTGAGCAAGACCTTCACGCTCACCGTCAAGGCGGCCAAACTGCAGATCGCCACTGCGTCGCTGCCGTCGGCCCGCGTCAACCAGCCCTACTCGGCTACCGTCTCGGCGACCGGAGGCACAGCTCCCTACAGCTGGTCGGCGACCAGGCCCCCGGCCGGTGTCACCATCAACGCCACGACGGGAGTGCTGAGCGGCACGGCGACGAAGACCGGCACTTACACTGTCCGCATCACCGTTAGCGACGCGGCCAGTCTGACCAACACCTCGAGCGCCTCGCTCGTGGTGATCGTGACCCCCTGATCGAGACGCGTGGACGTAGTCGGCGTCGGCGCTGGTATGTCGGTCTTCTGGCGGCGGTGGCGGCGGTGGTCGCCATCGCCGCCATCGCCGTGGTCGCCGTGACTCGGATCGGCGGGTCGTCGACCGCATCCTCGTCGGCCGGATCGTCATCTGGCGGATCAGCGGTCCCGGTGCGCGCTCTTCCCGGCCCGCTATGGGGGGTCACGCTGGACGACGTCAGCGACCTCGCCCCGATGGTGGCGTCCCTCAAAGCCCTACCCACCAGGCCCATCGCCCGGGTCGTCTTCGATCCGAAGACAACACCGGACGATTACGCCGACGCGGTATCGGCCCTCCATCCGGTTTCTTACCTGATGGGGGAGCTGGTCGACTCTTCGGCGGCGAAGTCCTACAGCGTCGCCAGCTACCGGCAGAGAGCGGCCGATTTCGTGAACGCATTCGGCCGCCAGGTCGACTTGTGGGAGGTCGGCAACGAGGTAAACGGCGAGTGGGTCGGGAAGACCTCCCAGGAGGTGGCCAAGATCAACGCCGCCTACCAGGTGGTCACCGATGCCGGTGGCCGCACGGCGCTGACCTTTTACTACAACCCGAACTGCTGGGAGAAGAAGACCAACGAGATGTTCACCTGGGCCCAGGCGAACGTTTCGGCCGCCATGAAAGCCGGCCTCGATTATGTCTTCATCAGCTACTACCCGGAGGACTGCAACAACTACTGGCCCTCCCAATCGGGCTGGCAGTCGGTCTTCGATCAACTGCACCAGATGTTCCCGAACGCCCAGCTCGGCTTCGGCGAGAGCGGCAACAGCAACGACCGCGACAGCGTGACTCAGAAAGTCGCCCTGCTCGACCGCTATTACCAGCTCCAGATCCAGGGCGACAACTATGTGGGCGGCTACTTCTGGTGGTACTACGTCGAGGACGCCCTGCCCTACCAGGGCAACCGGGTCTGGCAAGCATTGGCCGCCAACATGCCCGGTACTCGGGGTTAATGCTCCCGAGCGTTTCTCACTGAAATAGCGAGAACTGTTGTGCGGTGGTTGTGATCCTATTTATCGGGGTGCCGTACCTTTATATCTGATGGATGTCACAGTGAAGTGGCGTCACGATATACGGCCCTCGATCCCTGCCGAGAGGAGGTGAAAATGTACGGTACCGACTCCCTGACCGCCGGCGCCGCGACGACAGCTGCCGGCACCGGTCTGGCCTTCACCGGCTCCCATGTCCTGGGCGCCACGGTCCTGGCCCTCGGCCTGCTGATCGTCGGCCTGACCACGCTGCTCAGTCTGGCCCGGAGGCGCAATCGCCCGGTTCGACCCTGACCGACTGACGGGCGTCCGCTGAGCCCCCCCGTCCCTCACCCCTAAGTAGAAATGGCCAAGAGGCCCAGTTGCGACCGACAACGATGTCGGTCGCAACTGGGCCCGCCGCCCCGAAGGACCAGAAAAAGAACATGACCCTCCTGGATGAACCCGTAACTCAGTCTGCCCCATCTCCTCGCCGCCGCCGGGGCCCGCGCCGCGCCGGCTTTGCCATAGCCGCTCTGCTGATCGCCGCCGCCCTGGCGATTCTGGGCAGCGTGGCCTGGGACTTGTGGGGTACTGGAATCGCCACGGCCCGGGCTCAGCACCGGCTGGGACAGGAGTTCCGCTCCACCGCCGCGCCGGCACCATCCGGGGACGCCGCGGTGGTGGCCACGCCGACGTCCCAGCAGCCGTCCACCACCGTCCTGGGGAGTCTCTTCGGTCACCTGGTCATTCCCCGCATCGGGCTCAACGATTACGTGGTCGAAGGAGTCGGCGCGGCCCAGCTGGCCGAGGGTCCGGGACATTACCCGGGAACGGCGCAGATCGGCGGGAAGGGCAACGTCGGGATTGCCGGACATCGGACGACTCACGGCGCCCCCTTCTATAACTTGAACGAGCTCCAACCCGGCGATCTCATCTATCTCACCAACCTCGCGGGCCAGACATTTACGTACAAGGTCACCACCCATTTCATCGTCGTACCCAGCGATGGATCGGTACTCAACCCCACGACGGTTCGCTCGTTGACACTCACGACCTGCAATCCGCGGTTTTCGGCCACGAATCGGCTGGTCGTGCAGGCCACTCTCGTGGCCGGCGCAAGTCACGCCACGTAATCGCGCGGAGAGTAATCTCGGTCGGTGGCCAGCGATAGCACCTACGCCGCCCCGGATGGTTCCATCACTCACGACAGCCGAACGGTTGGTTTCGCTCGGCGCGGTACTCCTGATGGCCCGGCCGTGCTGTGGTGCCACGGGGGGCCTGGCAGTCGGCTGGCGATCATGACCCTTGGGCCCGAGGCGGACCGGTTCGACAACATCTCCCTCGATCGGCCCGGCTACGGCCTGTCGACGCCCTTGCCCAACCGGACGATCGCCGACTTCGTGCCCGATGCGCTCGCCGTCGCCGACCACCTCGGAATAGAGCAGTTCGTGGTGGCAGGGGGATCGACCGGCGGCGCCTATGCCGTCGCCACGGCCGCCATGGCACCGGAGCGAGTGGCCGCGGCCGTCATCTATTGCGGGCTGAGTGACATGGCCGACGCACCGACGAGAGCGCTCATGACGGCGAACCGGATTCAAGAGATCTGGAGCGGGCCGACGCGGGACGCCGTCATCGAGGTCTGCCGCGACCTTCTGGGCGACGACGGCGCCAAGATGGGCCAGGCGCTTTCGGGGGCGAGCATGGCACCGGCTGATCTGGCCCTGATCAGCGACCCGGAGTTCGTGGCGCGCTTCCTGGCCACGGTGCCGGCGTCTTTTACCTTCGGCGTGGTGGGCTATGCCGATGACCGCATTGCCGACGGGCGCGGGTGGGGGAGCTTCGACCCGGGCGCCGTCCGCTGCCCGGTCCTCGTGCTGCACGGCGGCAGCGATACGGGGGTGCCCGTGGACAACGCCTACCTCACGGCCAGGCTCATTCCCGGCGCCGAGCTGCGGATCTTCCCGGATCACGGACACTTCAGCATCGCCGCCGAGGTGCTACCGGCGCTGGCCGAGCTGACGGCGACCTAACTGCAGAGGTCGGGGAGGTCGAGGTGCGTCACGTGGCCGCCGGAGACGACGACCGCAACCCGGGGCGAAGCGTTCGACCATATCTGGTACTTCCCGGCTGGTACCTGCAGCCGATAGACGTGATCACCCCGGACGCTTTGAGTGGCCGTGCCCGACCGCCCCTTGATGGTGACCGTCGCCGGGAGGTCGACGTTGTCCAGGACCGGACCGTCGCAGGGTTGGGCCGTCCCGGTTACGACGCCATCGACGACGGCATGGCCGCTCGTCTCCACCTGTCTCCCGCCACATGCACTGAGGGATCCGCCCATGACGGCGATCATGGCGGCCGCAGCCGCCGCCCTGCCGATGTTGCGGCGTGGAGTGTTCTGACCGACGAGGTTGTGTCTCACGGCGATTTGGACGTCACATCGGTCGGGCCGGGTTCCCGCCAGTCTCCAATGGAACTTTCGGCCAACGCGCCGGGCCGCAAGTCGAGCTAGATTTTGGGTCTTGCCCGCGGCCTCGGTTAAGGCTGCGTCGATCAGGACGAGGAGGCACGGTAGCAGTGAGTGCGACGGATCGAGAGCTGCCGCTGAAGGGCGTTCGCGTGGTGGACATGGCCAACGAGCGGGGGGAGATGTGCGGACGACTCCTCGCCGATCTCGGTGCCGACGTCCTGCGCGTCGAGCCTCCCGACGGCGCACCGTCCCGGAGCTGGCCGCCGTTCCACGGATCAGAGAGCATCCATTTCAACATCCGCAATGCCAACAAGCGAGTGGGTACAATCGACGTCGAGTCGGCCGAGGGACAAGACGAGCTGCTGGCTTTGCTCGGGGGAGCCGACGTATGGATTGAGACATCCGCCCCCGGCTCCCGGTCAGGAACGAGACTGGATCCCGGGCTGGTCTCCGGTCGTTTTCCTCGCCTGGTCGTGACTTCGATTTCGAACTTCGGCCATACAGGTCCTTACCGGGATTACGAGGCCACCGAAGACGTGATCGTCGCCATGTCCAGCCTGCTGTGCCGCTCGGGCGTGCCGGAGCTTCCCCCCTTCTGCCCCCCGGTTCGATCGGCTTTGATTGCGCCGGCGTGCTGGGCGCCCTGGCCACCATGTTGGCGCTGTGGCAACGGGGGAGGACGGGCCGGGGTCAGTGGGTGGACGTGTCGGCGCTCGAGGCCCTGGCGCAATCCACCGACTGGGGTCTCGTCGGGGTGAGCGGTGCGGCCGCCCGGGGGACGCCTTACCGCGAGGCTCGAGTCGGCTCGGGATCGTATGGGATCTATCCCTGCGCGGACGGGCTGGTCCGCCTGATTATCTTGCAGAATGGGGAGTGGCTGACCGTTCGGCAGTGGCTGGGAGATCCGGAGGAGCTGCGGTATCTGCATCTGGGAGACGTGGCCGCTCGCAACGCCCTTTTGCCCCCGCTCCTCCAGAAGTTTTTCGCGGATCGGACGATGCTGGATCTCACGGAGGAGGCCCAGGCCCGGAAAATCGCCCTCACGCCCGTCCTGGCGCCTCAAGGTGTACTCGATTCGCCCCACTTCCGTCAGCGCCAAGCCATCGTCAACGGGGAGGTGACGCGGTCGGGTTCCTCGCCGGTCGTGAGCGGGATGTTCCGGTTCGATGGGGAACGAGCCGGCTTTCGCAACACGGCGCGCCAGGTCGGCCCCATCAGGGCGGCGGAGCATGAGTGGACCGAGGCGCCGCTCGACCTGCCTGACGACGATGCCGCCGCGAGCCGGTCGCGTCCCCTGGATGGCCTGCTGGTGATCGACATGGGCCAGGGCGGCGTCGGGGTAGAAATTACGCGTCAGTTCGCGGAGTTCGGAGCGGATGTCATCAAACTCGAGGGGCGGTCGCGACCGGACTTCATGCGCCTGCTCGCCGGCTCGGAGATCTCGGGTCCGTTTGCGTCGTCGAGCCGTTCGAAGCGCAGCTTTGGCGTCAACATCAGAACTCCAGAGGGACTGGCCATCGCCAGGCAATTGATCGCGATGGCGGACGTGATCGTCGAGAACAGCGCTCACGGCGCCATGGACAAGATCGGCCTGGGTTGGGAGGACATCCGGGCCGTCAATCCGCGGTGCGTCATGCTGAGCAGTCAGCTCCTCGGTGACGGTGGCGACTGGGAGACGTGGAAAGGCTACGGCCCCCAGACTCGCGCTGTGGGGGGCATGACCTACCTGTGGAACTATCCCGACCAGCCGGTGCCGATCGGGGCTTCGTATTCCTTCCCTGACCACTACGCCGGTCGGACCGGCTTCGTCGGCGCCCTGGCCGGCCTGTTCGCTCGGGCTCGATCGGGACGTGGCGTGCACGTCGAAGCGGCCCAGGTGGACAGCATCCTCTACGCCCTCTCCGACGCCGTCGCCAAAGAGGGGCTCGAGCCGGGGACGGTGAAGCCGCAGGGGAACCGGCGGGAGCGCGGCGCCCCGTGGGGTGTCTACCCGTGCGCCGGCGACGAGCGCTGGTGCGTCATCACCTGCCGCGACGATGCCGACTGGTCGAATCTTCGGGTTGCCATCGGCGATCCGGAGTGGGCTCAGGCCGCCGACTTCCAGTCGGCCGACGGGCGCCAGGCCGGGGCCGACCGCCTGGATCGACACTTGAGCGAATGGACCAGGTCGCACACCGACGCCGAGGTGATGCAGGTCTTGCAGGCCCACCACGTCCCGGCCGGGATGATGATGTACGTCGCTGACCAGATCGACGACCTCCACTTGCTCGAGCGGGGCTTCCTGCGCCCGGTGTTGCAGCCCGGGGTCGGACCGGTGCTCTTCGAGGGCCCGGCGTTTCGCGCCTCAGGCATGCTCGACGTCATCATTGCTGCGGCCCCCGGGCTGGGCGACCACACTCGAGAGATCGCCCGCTCGCTGCTGAAGTATGAGGACCCCGAGATTGAGGAGTTGATTGCGGTGGGGATTCTCGATGACGCCGCCCCGCCCGACGCGGATACCGGTCCGGGCGACTGAGGTCTTCCGGTCCGTCTCGCTCTCCGGGTCAGGCGACTTCCGGCGTCGGGGTCGGGCCCGGGTCCAGGCCGCGGCGCAGGGCGACCCAGGATTTGCCCCACGGGATCCGGCTGTTGCGACCATCGCCCGGCCCACCGGGCCGGCCCCGGCCCTCGCGCTCATAAAACTCGACGACGTCCGGCACGATCAGGAGTTCGTCGTCGCTGCTGTCCTGATGCCAGGTGGCGTACGGCATGACGCACAGGCCGCCGAAGTGAGCCACAATGCCGCCGGCGTCGTCGATGACCATGTCGGGGGCCATCGGCACACCGAGCTCGGCCAGCCGGGCGCTGAAATCGTACACCGGCTTCTCGTAAATGCCCGAGACCAGAGCGGTGAGCCCGACGTAATGGAGATCGGAGGTACGGACCCCCCGCCCGGACCAGATGAACAGCTCGTGACCGCCGTCCCGCAACTCGGTGAAGACCTGCCGGGTCCAGGGTCGTAACGTGCCGTCGATCCCCAGGATCGTGCTGTCGACGTCGAAGAAGATGTTCATGCCGGAGTCCGCCAGATGCTAGCGGACCGGCGCCCGGACATCGGGTGGGCGTCCGGGGCCTTTACTGTCGCGATTTGTGCCCAGCTGAACCGTGGGGCGCGCCAGAGAAGGCCCGGGGACCAGCGTTTTGGGACCAATTCGCGACAGTGAAGCCCCGAGATCAGCTCGCCGGGACCGGAGTGCCCAGAGCGGCCATGGCCGCGGCCGGGCCGATCGCCGGCATCCGGGCGGCCAGCTCTGCCATCAACTCAAGTGCTTCTGGCTCGTCGGTCCCGATCGTGAGTCCGGTGACGCCCGACTCCGCCCAGTCTGCGTAGCGGGCGGCGATCTGTCCAGGCGTTCCGATCAGCACGCCGCGCTCGACGTAGGCGTCAGGTACGGCCGCGATGGCCTCCTGCTTGCGCCCGGCCAGGAAGAGCTCCTGGATCTTCTTGGCCTCCTCGGGGAACCCGGCCTTGATCATGGAGTCATTGTGGAAGTTCTTGCTCCGGGCCCCCATGCCACCAACATAAAGGGCGATCTGGGGCTTGCGAGCATCCAGGGCGCTCTCCCGGTCATCGGTGATGCTGACGCTCACGCTGCCCTGGATCTCGAAGCCGTCCCAGTTCTTGCCCCCGCCGGCTCGGGCGAAGCCCTCGAGCAGCCACGGGCCGATCTGGGCCAGCGCGCCCGGGGCGAATCGGAGGGGCAGGATGCCCTGGCCCAGTTCGGCCGACAGCCGGGTGGTGGCCTCCCCGCCGGCGCCCAGCCAGATGGGCAGGTTCGGGTTCGGGTGGAGGATCGACATGAGCGGCTTGCCCAGCCCGCTCGACCCCTTGGCGTCCTTGCCGTAAGGCAGCGAGATCTCGCGGCCGTCGTGGGTGACCGGCCCCTCCCGGGCGAAGATCTTCAACATGATCGACATGTAGTCCCGCAGCCGGTAATAGGGAACGCCCCACGGCTCCCCGTACCAGCCCTCCACGATCTGGGGGCCGGAAACCCCGAGCCCGGCGATCACCCGGTTCCCGCCCGCCAGCGCGTCCACCGTCTGCGCTTGCATGGCGCACATGGCCGCCGTCCGTCCGGCCAGCTGCATGATTCCGGTTCCGAGCCGGATACGGTCTGTCTTGGCCGCGATGTAGGCCAGGGGGGTGATGGCATCGGAGCCATACGCCTCCGCCGTCCACAGCGAGTCGTAACCGAGCCGTTCAGCCAGCAGGATCTTGTCCATCGGCAAGCTCATTCGGGCGCCGGAGTAGCCAACCGAGATTCCGAGCTTCATACCTGTGTTCTCCAGTCGTGAGACGCGGGGCTACGAGAGCCCACGGAAGGCTACGGCCGTCCGGTTACGGCCGCAACTGCGTGGCCTTCCAGGGAGTTGTGGACGCATGTGTGATCCCTGTCGCCCGGCGTCGAGATTTTCCGGGCGCCTGTCCTTGACCATAAACGAAGTAATGGAGAGTCGGAGAAACCCGTGGGGCCAGGGCCAGCCGGGTCCCGCGCTTTTACGCACCCGCATCACGGCGTTCTCCCCTGCGGCTCGGTCCATCGCAGCCATCCAGGCCGCCGTCACCCCCTTTGCCTTTGGTGAAGCTGATCCCGCGGCGCGGCGTGGACCGTAACCGCCGATATTCTGTTTGTCTTCGTCGGCTATGTGCTGAGCGCCGGGCGCATCGCCGCCAACTATCAGACTCTCCCCACCGCCAACGCGGTGGCCACCGGAGAGCCGCCGGCGGTGGCCCCACCGGCGCCCCTGGTCATCCGCTGACGACCGATTTTCCGCGGGTAGGTATCGCGAACCTCCTCAGAATTCAGGTCCGGGCGGAACGCCGTCGGCGGGCGGCCAGGAGGAGCCCGCCACCACCCGCCAGCAGGATCAAAGCCAGCCGCACCGGCAAGGAGGTGGAGAGCCCGGTGACCGGAAGCTGAGAGGTAGGTGTGAGCGGGGCCGCTACCGGGGGGGCCACGGCCTGGGGGGGCGTGGCGACAAGGACCGGTGTGTTGACCTGGACGACGGCGTTGGTGTTGCAGGGTTGGGTGGGGTTGACCGGGTCACAGTTCGTGTTCGGGCCGAGGGCCACGGTGGCCACGTTGTCGATGTCGAAGGTTCCGGTGAAGGTGGGATCAATCCGGGTGGTTCGAATAAAGGTGACCTTGCCCTTCGGTGCGATAGTGACATGGGCGCCGGTAATAGCTCCGGTTCCCGATGTCGGCGACACCGTCGATCCGGGGGTGGCTGATGCGGTCCAGGAGCCAGGCAGGAGCCCGGCCGGTATGGCGTCGGTGACCGTGCCGGTACCGGTGGTGGTCGCGGAGGTGTTGGTCACCGTGATGGTGTAGGTGACCGGGTCTCCCGGGGCCAGGGGCTGGGTGCCAGCGTCAGCTGACTTGCTGATAGCCAGGGTTGCGGGAAGGGGGTCGTCGTGCAGCGTTGTCGAGGCCTGGCACGTCGGGGTGCCGTTCTTGCAGCCGGTGTTCTCACCCGGAGTGGCGGTGGCCGTGTTGGTGATGGTGCCGCCCACGAAGCTGGTGAGTATCGGAGCCGTGATCTTGAAGAAGACGGCGCTGCCTGGTCCCAGCGCGACCGCTACGTTGCTCGGGGGGCCGGTGCCCGACGGTGGCGTGGCGGTGGTGTCTGGGCCGAAGGCCCGGGTCGTCCAGGTGGCCGCGGCGCGGTCGAGTTGTGGTGGCAACGGGTCGTCGATGGTGGCGCTAGCCGGTTGGCCATGACTGAGGTTGTGGACGATGACGATGTAGGTGACGGTCTGGCCGGGGTGCGGGTTCTTCGGCAGGTGAAACTTCAGGATGTTGATCAGCGACGGCGTCGGGAAATCATCCGTGGCGGAGCAGGATGGGTCAGCTGGATTGGCGCACTCGGTGTTGTCGCCGGGCGTTACCACCGAAGTGTTGATCACCTCGCCGCCGGTCCAGTCGCTGCGGACGGTGGCGTGCACGGTGAAGGTCACGGTGCCATTCGGCGCCAGTACTACCACCGGTACCGAAGTGATCGCTCCTGTCCCGCTGGCGGTCGCTTGGCCGTTGACGGTGGATCCTGGGCTGCCGACCGCGGTCCAGGTGATGTCCTGTAGCGCGGGAGAGTCGAAGGGATCATCGACGGTGCCTTCGGCCTGGGTGGTGGGGCTGGTGTTGGTGACGGTGATGGTGTACGTGACGGCGTGGCCCTGGGTCGGTCCGGCGGGCTCGTGGGTCTTGGTGATGGTGAGGGGGGCCGGGGTTGGATTGGCGGTAAACGTGTCCTTGCTGTCGCACGTGGGCTCCCCGTCCGTGCACTCGGTGCCGGTGCCAGGGGTGACCGATCCCACATTGTTGATCGTCACCGGTTCCCCACTGGCCGTGATGGTGACCGCGATGGTGAAGGTCACCGTGCCGCCGTTGGGGGCCACCGTGATCGGAACGTCAGCGGGAGAGCCCGTACCGGATGCCGTCCCGCACGATGAGCCAGGAGTCGGTACAGGGGTGCACGTCCAGGTGGCGCCGGCCGCGTCCACCTCATCCGGCAGGGGATCGGAGAACGTGCCCGAGCCGGTGGCGCTGCTGCCCGGGTTGGTGACGGTCACCGTGTAGGTGACCTGTTGGCCCGCCAATGGGTCGGGATCGGTGGGTGCATGGGTCTTCGCCACCTGCAGCCGGGCCGGGTTGGTGAAGTTGACCTCGGCCTGGCAGGTGTCCTGGCCGTCCGCACACGCCGTGTTAAGGCCCGGGGTCGGGGTGGCAATGGCGGTGTTGGTGACCTCAGTCCCGTTGTAGGGCACGGCCACATGGGCGGTGATGGTGAAGGTGACCGTGCCACCCGGGGCGATGACCAGGGCGACACCGGAGGGGAAACCGGTTGCACCGGGCGGCGTGGCTGTGGTGCCCGCACCGGTGGTGGTCGTGGTCCAGCCCCCGTCGGCGACGATCTGGGCCGGGACCGGATCCTCGAAGGTGGCGTGCGCGGTCGTGAAGGCGCTGGTGTTCGTGACCACCACGGTGTAGGTGATGGCATCACCCTGCGCCGGGACGGGTGGCGCCTGTTGCTTGGCGATGGTGAGCAGGGCGGTCTCAGGGGTGGCCGTAAAGGAGTCTTTGCCGTCGCAGGTGGGCTGCCCGTTCACGCAGGCGGTGCCGGGGCCGGGGGTGACCGACCCCACGTTGTTGACGATGACCGCGCCCTCGCTGGCCGTGATGGTGACCGCGATGGAGAAGGTCACCGTGCCGCCGTTGGGGGCCACCGTGATCGGAACGGCGGTGGGAGAGCCCGTACCGGATGCCGTCCCGCAGGATGACCCCGGACTCGGTGCAGGGGTGCACGTCCAGGTGGCGCCGGCCGCGTCCAGAGGCGGATCGGGCAACGGGTCGGAGAAGGTGCCGGAACCGGTGGCGCTATCACCCGGGTTGGTGACGGTCACCGTGTAGGTGAATCGCTGGCCCGGGACCGGGGCGGGGTTAGTTGGTGCGTGAATCTTCGCCACTTCCAGCCGGGCCGGGTTGATGAAGCTGTCTTCCGCCTGGCAGGTCGGCTGGCCGTCCGCGCAGCCCGTGTTGGTCCCAGGGGTGGGGGTGGCGGTGGCGGTGTTGGTGACCTGAGTCCCGTCGTAAGCGGCCGATACGTGGGCGGTGATGGTGAAGGTCACCGTGCCGCCCGGGGCGATGACCAGGGTGACACCGGACGGGAATCCCGTTGCTGCGCTGGACGGTGTCGCGGTGGTGCCTGCACCGGTCGTGGTGGTGGTCCAGCCCCCGTCCGCGACGATCTCCGCCGGGGGCGGATCATCGAAGGTGGCGTGGGCGGTCGTGAACGTGCCGGTGTTGGTCACAACCACGGTGTAGATGAGCTGTTGACCAGCGTCCGGCGGCGTCGGGTCGGCCGGCGTGTGGGACTTGGCGATGGTGAGCAGGGCGGTCTCGGGGGTGGACGTGAACGTGTCCTTGCCGTCGCAGGTGGGCTGCCCGTCCGCGCACTCGGTTCCGGGGCCGGGGGTGACCGACCCCACATTGGTGACGGTGACCGGGATCTCACTGGCCCGGATGGTGACCGTGATGGCGAAGGTCACGGTCCCGCCGTTGGGCGCCACCGTGATCGCCACCCCGGTCGGCGATCCCGTACCGGCCGTCGCCCCACAGGTCGACCCGGTGCTGGGGGTGCACGTCCAGTTGGCGCCGGCCGCGTCCAGGGGCGGGTCGGGTAGCGGGTCGGCGAACGTGCCGGAGCCGGTGGCGCTGCTGCCCGGGTTGGTGACCGTCACCGTATAGGTGAACCGCTGGCCCGGGACCGGGTGGGGATTGGCGGGTGCGTGGGTCTTCGCCACGTCCAGCCGGGCCGGGTTGGTGAAGCTGACCTCCGCCTGGCAGGTCGGGTGGCCGTCCGCACATTCCGTGTTGGGGCCAGGGGTGGCGGTGGCGGTGTTGGTGACCGTAGTCCCGTGGTAGGGCACGGCCAGGTGGGCGGTGATGGTGAAGGTCACCGTGCCGCCGGGGGCGATGACCAGGGCGACACCGGAGGGGAAGCCGGTTGCACCGGACGGCGTGGCTGTGGTGCCCGCACCGGTCGTGGTCGTGGTCCAGCCCCCGTCGGGGACGATCTGGGCCGGGACCGGATCGTCGAAGGTGGCGTGGGCGATCGTGGAGGCGCTGGTGTTGGTGACCACCACCGTGTAGGTGATGGCCCCACCTTGCGCCGGAGCAGTCGGCGTCTGTTGTTTGGTGATCGTCAGCGGGGCCGGTTGCGGGATCACCATTACCGGAACGTCGTCGGTGCAACTGGTGGCGGTGGCACACACGGTGTGCTCGCCGGGGGTGGTGGTCGCCGTGTTAATGATGGTGCCGCCCTGGAAGGTGGGAGCCACGGTCACCGTGATGGTGAAGGTGGCGACGCCGAGGGGCAGCAGGGTTACCGCTACGTCGGAGATGTCGCCGGTCCCGCTGGTGGGCGCGCAGGCGGAGCCGGTGCTCGGCGCGCAAATCCACGTGGCGTCGGTAAGGCCAGCCGGGATGGGGTCGGTGACGGTGGCATTGGCGGTCGTGGTGTCCGATCCATTGACGACTTGAACCGTGTAGTGGAATGTCTCCCCCGGCTGGGGTGAGGGATCGTCCGTCACTTTGGTGATGGTCACCGGGGCCGGTTGCAGCACCGTGCTGGTGTCGGTGCTGGTGCAGTTCTGCGGGTCGTTACCGGGGGGCGAGCAGTTGGTATTGGGTGCGGTGACGGTGGCGGTGTTCTCAATGCTCGTGCCGGTGAAGCTGGTCGAGATGGTGCCGTTTACCGTCACCTGGAAGGAGTTGTTCGGTGCACTGTGACTCAACAACGGGGTGGTGGCGGTCAGCGTGCCGCCAGTGATGCTGACGGTCACCCCGGGGGGCGCCGTCGCCGTCGGGTTGGCCAGGCCCGTTGGCAACGGATCGGTGACCACCACGTTGGCGGCGTCGGCGCCAGGAACTGGAACACCGACATTCGTCACGGTGATGGTGTAGGTGAAGGGGTCTCCGACGTTTACCTGTCCGGGCATACCGATCTTGAATATCGACAGGTTGGTGTTGGTGGTCGATTCCGCCGACGCCTGAGCGGTCAGAGGTTCGTTGGCCTCACCCAGGCCGTTGGCGGTTGCGGTGTTGTCGATCTTCCCGGCTGCGATGTCACTCTGGGTGATGGTGTGCGTAGCGGTGCACTGGTAGGCGGTCCCTTCGGCCAGGTCGCCCGGATGGTTGCAGGCGGTGATGGTGCCACCGAACAGGGGATCGGTTACCGATAGGCCGTGGAGGACTACCGCGGAGGTGTTGGTGACCGTGAAGGTGTAGGTCAGCGGCGCGCCCACCGTCGTGTATCTGGAGGCCACGGTCTTGGTCAGGCCGATGGAGGGTACCGGTATCGCCGTGTTCATTCCGGCCAGGAAATAGCCGTCGCCCGACGTGGTGGTCGTCAGCAGGACGCTCTTGTCGCCGACGTGCACGATGCCTGGCGCCAGCGTCCAGGAGACGTTGTCGGTGCTGAAATTGCTGGTCCAGTTCGGATTGGTGGCGTTCTGGGCATACGAGACGAAAAAGTTGTTGGTCTGGCCGGTGAAGGGGTGGGCAATGTTGTTCCCGTTGATGGAGAAGGTGTCACCAGTTAGACCGGCGTCGCCCTCGCCGGCCAGGAGTCCGACGTGCACATGGTCGGCGTCGCTGATGGCCGGGACGTTGACGGTCGTATTCGTGGCCGGCTTGCCGCTCTGCTGATAGGCGAACCCGGTCTGGACCGTGATTAGCTTGCCGACGTGAGGGGGGTTGGCGGTCAGATCTACGGACGGGTACTGGTAGACCACCACGATGTTCCAGCCCAAGCCGGCCTGATTGAAACCGTTGGCCGGGAATGCTGCATCCGCTCCCCAGACGGTGATCTGTCCGGTCCGACCGGCCAGGTACGGCGTGACGTTGGCCGAGGCTGAGTAGTAGAAGTCGTTCGTGTCACTCCCCGGTGCCCCTGGCGCAATTGAGGTGCCCTGATCCGGGGGGATGGATACGTAGTTCTGGTCGTTGCCGACGGACATTTTTATTGGCAACATCCAGATGTTGGGGTTCCACTGGAGTTGAGGGTTTGTGTCTTTCTGCGTGGTACCCAGCCAATCGAGTTCGGCGTACACCACCTGGGCGCCGCCGGGGACGGTCACCGTGGCCGAGGACGAGGCATGCGTACCGGAATTGGCGTCCCGGTCCAGGAACTTCTGGATGACCTGGTTGTTGTAGAAGGCGGAGCCCCCAGTGGCCAGCGCCTGCTTGACGTCCCGTTGGCAGCCGCCGGATGGCAGCGCCGATCCGTCACTCAGCGACTGGCAGTCGAAGAGAGTATTGCCGGCCTGGTCGAAATCGCCGACCAGGGTCTTGCTGAATACGGGCGAAATTGCCAGCCCGGTGTTGCGAACCGCGGCCCCGGCCGGGCTCGTTGACCCGACTACCAGCGTGCCCACCAACCCGGCGCAAGCCAGGAGTAAGGCGACCGTAGCCCCCAGGACCCTGCGCATCGCACGAATCATCCGCTTCCTCCCGCACCCGGCCACCTGCACTGGCAGAGACGATAGCTGAACATCTCTCACCGCACCTCTGAGAGTTTCAGCGTGTCTCTCTGACCACAGGCGATTCAGGCGATTTCCGGCGGGTGGTGATGCCCTCCGCGTCCCGTCGCACCGGCGCCGCCGGCCACCGGGTTTAGATGGTCTTGCCGGTTGGCACTTCTAAGGTGGGAGGTCGTGCGGCCACGTTGAGAAACGGGTCGGGGAGAGAGAGGCCGACGAGCCGCATCGCGCCGCCTGCGTGCTGGATTTACGGGACGGCCAGATCGTTGGCGAGCGCCGCTCTATCACTGAGCCCACTCAGCCGCCCGCCTACCGGACTCAGTGGACCGACATCACACCGTCTGCGTTTGACGCTCCGGGTGAGTGCTGAGCTGCCGCCGGACGGCGTCGGCCACGTAGTTGACGCCCGCTTCGGATCCCGGCAGGAGGTCGACCATGGTGAAGAAGCCGTGCATCTGTCCGGGGAACCGCCGGTGGTCGACCGGGACTTCGGATTTGATCAGGCGGGTGGCGTAAATCTCGCCCTCGTCGCGGAGCACGTCGTGCTCGGCGGTGATGACCACGGCGGGCGGGAGGTCGCCGGTGTCGGGCACCCGCAGCGGGGAGGCGTCGGGGTTGACCCGGCCGGCCGGGTCGGGGGCATAGTGGTCCCAGAACCAGATCATGGCTTCCCGGCTCAACAACAGATCGTTCTCGGGGTCCCGGTAGGTCGTGCTCTCGAAGTCGCAGTCGGTGACGGGATACACGAGGATCTGGAGGGCGATGGCCGGCCCGTGGAGATCGCGGGACTTGATGGCCATGACGGCGGCCAGGTTGCCACCGGCGCTGTCCCCACCCACCATGATGGGCACCCGTCGCCCGGCGATCTCCTCCATGTGCTCGTCGACCCAATTCAGCGCCGCGTACGAGTCGTCGACCGCGGTCGGGAATCGGTACTCCGGCGCCAGGCGATAGTCGACGAGCACCACCGCACAATCGGTCCGCTGGGCCAGACGGCGGCCCAGCAGGTCGGCGTCGTCGATGGAACCGATCACCCAGCCTCCGCCGTGGTACCAGAGAATGACCCCTTGCGGTGCCTCGTTGGGGACCAGTAGCCGTATGGGCACGACCCCTCCGCTGACCCGGACCCGGCGGTCTTGCACTTTGACCATCTCGGGCACCACATCCGGCTGCGCCCGGAGACTGGCGGCAAAGTCGCGGGCCTCCTGGGGGGCCATCTCATGCAGGGGCTTGACCCCTGCTTCTGCCATCTGTGACATCAGCGCGGCGGTCGCCTGGTCCAGGGCCATCTGGTCGCTCCTTCTTCCTGTTCTTCCTCGACGTCGGGGATCCGCGGCAGTTATGAAGCGGTGTCGGCGGTTTCGTGCGACTTCAACTCGAAGCCCTCGTAGCCGTTGGCGGCGACCTCGTCGCACTTGGCCCGGTAGACGTCGACCCCACCGACGTAAGGGAGAAACAGGCGCGGCTTGCCCGGGATGTTGGCGCCCATGTACCACGACGCCGCCTTGGGATACAGCGTGGTGTTGGCGACCTCCTGTACGTGCGCGGTCCACTCCAGGGTGGCCTGAGGGGTCGGCTCGACCTGCTCGACGCGGTGCTCGCGGGCCCACTCCAGGAAATCGCCGATCCATTCCACGTGCTGCTCGATCGACACCGGCATGTTGCTCAGCACCGACGGGCTGCCCGGCCCGGTGATGGTCAACAAGTTGGGGAATTCGGGCACTCCCAGTCCCAGGTAGGTCACAGGACCCTCGGCCCAGGCGTCCTCCAGCTTCCGGCCGTGCCGGCCGCGGATGTCCATACCCAGCAGCGGTCCGGTCAAGGCGTCGAAACCGGTGGCGTAGACCAGGATGTCGAGCTCGTGGGCGCCGGCCGTGGTCTGGACGCCGGTCGGGGTGATCCGCTCGATGGGCGTCTGCTTGATGTCGACCAGGGTGACGTTGGGCCGGTTGAAGGTCTCGTAATAGTTGGTGTCCAGAGGGAGGCGCTTGGTGGCGAAGGGAAACTCCCAGGGCTTGAGCATCTCGGCCACCTGGGGGTCATGGACGATCTCGTCGATCTTGGCCCGCACGAAGTCCGCCGCGGTCTGGTTGGCTTCCTCGTCCGTGAGTATGTCGGCGAAGGTGCCGAGGGCGAAGACGAACCCGCCCTCCTCCCACGCCGCCTCGTAGGCAGCCCGCTGCTGGTCGGGCGTCATCTCCAGGGCCGTGCGGTCAGTCGCCGGGTAGGGGACTCCGCCCCGGGAGAACCGGGCCCGACGGCGCCACTCGGGGTAGTTCTCCTTCCACATCTCGGCCATATCCTCCGACAGCGGGCCGTTGGCGGCGGGAATGGTGAACTGCGCCGTCCGCTGGAAGACGGTGAGGTGTTCGGCCTGCTCGGCGATCACCGGGATGGCCTGGATGCCCGACGCCCCCGTGCCGACGATCCCCACCCGCTTGCCGGTGAAGTCGACCGGCTCATGGGGCCAGTGGCCGGTGTGCAGCTGCCGGCCCTGGAAGCTCTCCCCCCCTCGATCTGGGGCTGATTGGCATCCGACAGGCAGCCCACCGCGGTGATGACCCACCGGGCCCGCCGGGACTCGCCCCCCTCGGTCCGGACCGTCCAGGTCTGGTCCGAGTCGTCGAAGGCGATGCCCGACACCCGGGCGTTGAAGGTGAAGTCCTTTTTGACGTCCATATGGTCGGCGACGTGGTTCAAGTAGCGCAGGATCTCGGGCTGCCCCGGATACCGCTCCTGGAGCGGCCACTCCTGCTCGACATCCTTAAGAAACGAGTACGAGTAGTACATGGTCTCCGAGTCGCAGCGCGCTCCCGGGTAGCGGTTCCAGTACCAGGTGCCGCCCACCCCGTCGCCGGCCTCGAAGGCATGCACGGTGAAGCCGGCCCGGCGCAGCCGGTACACCATGTACATGCCGGCAAACCCGGCGCCGATCACCACCGCGTCGAGGGTCTCGCTGGCTGTCTCGCTCCCAGCGACATGCTCCGCGTTCGTCATGTCCTCTCCCTTGTGCCCGGATCCGACCGTGCCCGTACAGAATATTAAGTGCTCCATCGTTTCTTGCGCCAGACCGGCCCCCGCCGCCCCTGACCGCCACCCTGCGCCGCCACCGCGCCGCGGTCAGCGCCACTCCTCCAGCACACCCTCCGTCAGCAGTTCGTCGACGGCGCCGTCGTCGAGGTCGAGCAACTGCCGGGCGATCTCGCGGGTGTGCTCGCCCATCAGCGGGGCGGGGCCCAGGGGCGGGTCCGGCAGGTGGAGGAAGGCCGCTGGCGCCCGTCCCGTCGGAATCGGACCGCCGGCGAGATGAGGGTGGGACATCCGGGAAAGAAAGCGACGAGCCAGAAGGTGCGGGTCGGAGAGGAGATCCTCGGGCCGGTGCATCATGCCGGCCGGGATGCCCGCGGCCTGCAGCTGTTCGGCCGCCGCCCTCGGCTCCCGCTCCCGGGTCCATGAGGAGACGGCCTGGTCCAACTCGGCGCGCGCCGCCACCCGCCCGGCGGCGTCGGCGTAACAGGGTTCGTCGGCTAGTTCGGGCTGGATTATGGCCGCGGCCAGGCGACGGAAGTCGTCGGTGTCGCGGACCGTGACCGCGATCCACTCGTCGTCACCGGCGCAGGGAAAGACGCCCCGAGGTGCGTCACCGGGCAGATCGTTGCCCAGGGCGATGACGCGCCCCGGTCGGAGCGACTCGGTGGCGACCTCGCTGCTCAATTGGTTGAAGATGACCTCGGTTTGGGCCACGCTCACCGTGCCGCCGCGGCCGGTGCGGCGGCGCTCGACCAGCTTGGCGACCACGGCGGTGGCCCCGACCCGGGCCGCGATGTGGTCGGGAAAGATGGTGGTGGCGTCACTGAAGCTGGCGTCGTCGTCGGGATAGCGCCAGAGCATGCTGAGCCCGGCGCTGGCCCGCACCAGCGGGCCGTACCCCATGCGCTCGCTCCACGGACCGGTGGCGCCGAGGGCGCTCGAATCCGCCATCACGATCCCGGGGTTGACCCGGGCGATCACGTCATAGGAGAGACCGAGGCTCTCCATGGTGCCGGGCTTGAAATTGGAAAGGATGACGTCGGCCCGGCCGGCCAGGGCGAGGAAGAGAGCCTTCCCGCGCCGATCCCTCAGGTTGAGGCCCAGGCTGCGCTTGTTGCGGTGACCCTGCGCAAAAGGAACGGACATGGGCTCGCCCCGAACGGACTGCCGGCTGCCGTCGGGAAAGTCTCGGTTCTCGACCTTGATCACATCCGCGCCCAGGTCGGCGAGAAGGCGGCCGAGCTCGGCGCCGACAATGATCACGCCCAGGTCCAGGACCACCATCCCTTCGAGCGGCCGGGTTGGTGCCGGAACGTCTGGGCCGGCGATGGCGTCGCGCCCGGAGCGGGCCATTTCGGCCCGGACCTCGGTCGTGTGCACACCGGGCCGCGGGGCCGGGCGGCGGATTCCCGCCCGCCGGCCGTCGATCTCGACCAGCCCGTTGGGTATCCGGATGGGCTGACCGTCGGGACCGGTGACCTCGGCGAAGGCGCGGCGGGCCGTGTAGTGGTCGGCGTTGAGCGCCTCGGCCAGCGTGAGCACCCCGGCGATCGGGATGCCGTGGGCCTGTCCCTGGGCCACCGCCTGGTCCCGGGTCAGGCGGGCAAAGTGCCGCTCGTAGAACTCATGGATTTTGGCGGCCGCAGCCCACCGGCCGCCGATACTGCTCAGGGTCGGGTCGGCGAGCTCCCCGGGCTCGCCCATCCACTTCCACATGCCTGCCCACTGCCGGGGTGAAAGCACGCAAATGCGCACCCAGCCATCCGTCACCCGGTAGATGGGGTAGAGCAAGCGGGCATCCGGGCGGCCCCTCGCGCTCCCACCAACACCGAACGTCGGATCGATCACCTCGCTCGTCGCTTCGAAGACGGATATGTCGGCCCAGTCGCCCCGGCCGGTCCGCAAACGGTGCAAGTAAGTCGCGACCGCCACCCAGGCGGCCTGCAGGGCGGTCGACTCCGACGGGAGCGGCCCGGGTGGAATGAGCGGTTCCCGACCCGGGAGGCCCGAGCGGGACAGGACGCTGCTCAGCGCATACTGGACGGCATCACTGCCGGACCAATCCCGGTAGGGCCCGCTCGAGCCGAAGTCGCTGATGGTGACGATCACCTTTTCCGGGTGGCCTTCGAGGACCGCCTCGGGAGTGATGCCGGTCGACTCCAGGAGGCCCCGGGGTCCGGCATCTACGACGATGTCGGCCCAGGCCAGCAGCGGCCACAGTCCGTCAGGCTCGATGCTCGCTGACCGCTTGTTCACGTTGTGAGTCAGATAGCGGAGACTCCGGTGATCGTCTCCTGGCTGCTCGACCCGGACCACGTCGGCGCCGAGGTCGCCGAGATATCGGGCGCAGAGCTCACCGAGGCCGTCCGTCAGGTCGAGGACGTGGACCTCAGCGAGCGGCCCAGCCTCTCTCTCCTTCCGGCGGCGAATCCGGCATGCACCAAACCTCCCCGCAGGCGCGCTCGTGGCGGCGACCTTAGCGTCGCCGCCCGATCAGCCGGCCGGTCCAGGCTGGTCTACGCGTGGATGAGCACGACCGCCAGAGTGCCGGCGATCAGGGCGGCCCGAACGGGTAGTTCAGGACCAGTTTGCGGCGGTGGATGCTCATCCCGACGGCGAGCAGGACGGCGAGGAGATGCCCGGCGATCGCTCCATAGATGACGTAGTTCAGGCCGTTCCAACCCAGCAGGAGGCCGAGGACCATAGCCAGGCGTACGTCGCCGAAGCCGATGAGCGACATCCCCATGAACTTGTCTGCGCGAACAGCAAGGCGTTGGCGAAAAGTATCCCGCCGAGTACGGCGGTCGCCATGGGCCGCCAGTTCCACTCGACGAGCGAGGCGAACGCCAAGCCCGCCGGCGACGCCGGCGAGCGTGTAGTAGACGAGCCGCTTGGGCAGGCGGTAAACCTTCCAGTCGATCACGGCCAGTAGCACGCCGCCGAAGATGAAGGCCAGGACAGCGGGGAGCTCCGGGTTGAAGCCGAGGCGCCAGAAGGCCACTCCGAAGAGGACAGCGGTGGCCGCCGGAGAGGGCATGCTTCTTTACAATGTCGGGTACATGCATAGCAGTGACTGTAAGGAGGTGGACGGGAGGCGCAAATCATCAACTTTGATGATTCCGCTGCTCGCAGTCGTCTTTAGCATTTGCTCCAGCCCCTCCCCGAGAGCCGGGGGTCGGGGAGCAACCCAAGGAGCAAATCCAAAATGCAGAACATCGTGCAGAAGCACATCGCCGAGGCCCCCGAGGCCAACGACGAGGGCCTCGTGGCCATCGAGTACGTCGTAGCCGCCGGCCTGGTCGCCGCTGGCGTCGCCGTCGTGTTCGCCACCGGCCCTGTGGACCAAGATGAACGGCAAGCTCAGCGGCCTGTTCACCTGATAGACAGGGCGGGTCGCGAGGGCCCGCCCTCTTATCATCGGTGCCGGGTGCGGATAAAAGCGTCGTCAACATGGCACTCAGCTCCGGCTGGCAGCTCATCAGTTTTGACGACCACCCATGTCCCCGCCCGTTCTTAGCATCTGCGCCAGCCCCGCTCCGAAAGCCGGGGATGGGGAGTAACCAAGGAGAAAGATCCTAAATGCAGAACATCGTGCAGAAGCACATCGCGGAGGCCCCCGAGGCCAACGAGGAGGGCCTGGTGGCCATCGAGTACGTCGTGGCGGCCGCCCTGGTCGCCGCCGGCGTGGCTGTGGTCTTCGCCACCCCCCTTTGGACCGCGATGCAATACCAAACTCAGCGGTCTATTCCCTAACTAATAACAGGGCGGGCCGTAGTGGCCCGCCCTGTTTCACCTCTTCCTTACAGATCGTCGATCAACGAAAGCTGAGATGCTGTGAACAGCGCCCTCAATAAGATCACTGAACTCCCCATGCCGAGATGGAGTAATGAAGAAACCCCCGACATTCCGTAGACGTGACGACCGCGGTGTCGTCGCGATCGAGCTCGTTCTGGTAACCCCATTCCTCGTAGCGCTGATCTTCGCCGTCGCTTCGTTCGGCCTCTGGTTCTCCAAGAAGAACGAGGTGACGGGGGATGCCCGAAATGTCGCTCGCGCCGTCGCCCTGGGTGGGGCTACCTGGAGTCCTCCCGGCCAGCTTGCCGTCCGGGGCGTCTGTAGCGAGCTATACAACCTGTCCTGCCGGCGACACCACGGACAACGCCATCGTTACCCTGACGTACAACGGCAGCGCGCTGGTCTCAGTGCCGGGGATTCCCCTTAGCCCACCCTCCATCACCTCAACGGCGAGCTTCCGATGCGGCGGCTGACCCGGCGGGACGACAGAGGTTTGGCCACGATCATGGTCGTCCTGGCCATGCCGGCCCTGCTGATGATGGCCTCGCTGGTCTTCGACGGGGCCCGGGGTCTCCTGGCCGCACGGCAAACGCAGAATTCGGCCGACGCCGCGGCGTTGGCCAAGGCCACCGACTGTGCCAATGGCAACACCGGTACGGACGTTTCGGGCTATGCCACCAACGGGACGGCGCTGGCCGCGGCCGGTTGCGACACGACCAGTGCCACGGCGACGGCGAGCATGAGCAAGAACGTCGTGCTGGCTTTCGCCGCCGGCGGAGGGACCAAGACCGTGACCCGGTTGGCGACCGCGAAGTGGAGCGCTCTGACTGTCGCGAATGGTGTGTTCCCGATCACCATCGCCACGTGTGCCTTTCAGGGCCTCACGTTCGGGCAGAAAGTCACGCTTCATGCTCACAACTTTGGCGGATGCAGCAATCCGTCCGGACAGTTCGGGTGGACGGACATCAACTGCTCGAGCCCCACGCAGGTCACCGCGGGCACTGGCTTTGGTATCGGGGGTACGACCGGCAACACACCAAAGTCCTGTACCGACGCGCAGCTGGACAGCTTCCTGGGCAAAGACGTGCTGGTGCCCGTGTGGGATCCGACTATCACTACCTGCGGCCAGACCTACTGCCTCACCACCTTCGCCCAGTTTCATCTCACGGGCTGGACCGGCAACGGCGCCGCTCACTTTAACGCTCGGCCCCCGGGCAGCCTAAACAAGCAGTGCGACGCCAGTGGCGACGGCGACCTGAACTACCACGAGAACACGCCCTGCATCCGGGGCTACTTCGTGAAATTCACCCAGGACGGAGGCCAATCGTCCACCGGCGCCTGTAACACCTCGACAGTGCTCTTCGCCTGTCGCGTCTACCTCTCCGGCTAACCCATCAACCCAACCCACAGAAAGAAACAAACCCGACATGAACAAGAAACGCCGTACCATCGGCATCGTTGCCGCGGTGCTCATGGCCGCCATCGGGGCGATAACCCTGGTGACTTATGTCAACAGCGCCAAAAACAAGGCCCAGGCCCAGGACTCTGTGGTCAATGTCTATGTGCTCAGCAAGAAAGTGCCCAAGGGCGCCAACGCCGCCGCGATCAAGTCCTCGGTGTCGCTCGAAAGCATTCCCCGACAGCTCGAGCAGCCCGGGACGATCAGCAACCTCGCGTCCGTCGACAACAAGGTGGCGGCCGTCGAGCTTCAGCCGGGAGACCAGCTGATCAGCGCCCGCCTGGCCAACAGCACCAATACCGGCCCGGCCGGCATGGTGCAGGTCTCGGCCGAGCTGACCGCCGACCGGGCCGTCGGTGGGGCGCATCAATGCCGGCGATACCGTCGGTGTCTACCTGTCATTCTCTCCGGCCAACTCAACTTCCTCGGTCGGCACGACGCAACTGGTGTTCCAGCATGTGCTGGTGACCAACGTGCAGACCACCAACACTCCCGTCTCCCAGAAGAACGGCGACCAGGTCCAGCAGGTCTCCGCTACCAACTACATCGTCACCCTGGCGCTCACGCCGACGCAGTCGAAGCGCTTTGTGTTCGCAGCCGAGTTCGGCCACATCTGGCTGTCCAATGACCCCTCTTCGGTGGCCGCCGACGGCACCGGGCTGATCAACCTTGGCAACGTGTACCACGGTGGTGAAGCCATGATGACCGAAACCCGCCCCTACATCGTCGGGCACGACCTGACCGCGGACCAGCTTGCCGCCATCGAGGGCCTGGGCATCGACATCAAGGTCAATGGCGGCCCGCCGCCTGAGCCCCGCACGTGCCGCGTGATCGTCGTCTTCTCGCCCAAAGGCGGATCCGGCAAGACCGTGGTGGCGTCCAACCTCGCGGCTGCTCTCGCCCTGAGGTTCCCCGGGCGAGTGGTCGCCGTCGACCTGGACGTGCAGTTCGGTGACCTGGCCACGGCGCTGGCCGTCCAGCCCGAACACACCCTGGCCCAGTTGGCGCGCACGCCAACCTTCGACGCCACCACCGTCAAGCTGTTTCTCACCCCCTTCGACGGCATGTTCCTCCTGGCCGGCACCGACTCGCCTGAGGAAGCCGATCTCATCAACCACAGCCATGTGACCGCAGTGCTGCCCCTGTTGGCGCAGAACTTCGATTACGTGATCGTCGACACGCCAGCCGGCCTCGACGAGCGCACGCTGGCGGCGCTCGAGTGCGCCACCGATCTCCTCCTCGTGTCCTCCCTCGACGTGCCCAGCATCAGGAATCTCCGCAAAGCGCTCGACACCCTGGACAAGATCGGCGTCAAGGCCGACCGCCAGTTCATCCTCAACAAGGCCGACGACAAAGTCGGCCTCGGCCTGAAGGATGCCGAAGAGGCGATCGGCATGAAGGTGACCGGCGAGATCCCTTCCACCCATGACATCCCGCTCTCGGTCAACGTCGGCGTTCCCATTGTGCTCAAGGAGCCCCGGTCGACAGCCGCCAGGCAACTCCAGCTGGTGTCGCAACTCTATGCCCCGATCGAGGTTGACAAGCCGAAGCGGGGGTGGCGGCGATGAGCATCACCGATCGCATCGACCGGGCCCAGCGACGCGCCATCGAAGACGGCGATGTCAACTGGACTCCTGCTCGCCGGCAGGGACCCGCTGACGGTCTGGCCGAGTTCAAGACCAGGATTCACGATACCCTCTTCGAGCGCCTCGGCACCCGGCTGTTCGAGACGACCGACGAGAAGCAACTTCACGACCTGGTGGTATCCGAGATCGGAACCATCATGGCCGAAGAGGAACTGCCGCTTACGCCCCAAGAGCGACAGAGTCTGATCCGCGACCTGGGCCGTGACGTGATGGGCCTCGGCCCGATCGAGCCGTTCCTGGCCGATCCCAGCGTCACCGAGGTCATGGTCAATGGCAGCGACTTCATCTATGTGGAGCGCAACGGCCAGATCCAGACGACCAAGGCCCGCTTCATTTCCGAGGAGCATCTGCGCAGGGTCATCGACCGCATCGTCACCCGGGTGGGTCGGCGCATCGATGAGTCGTCGCCTATGGTCGACGCTCGTCTGCTTGACGGATCCCGTGTCAACGTCATCATCCCCCCGTTGTCGCTGGATGGATCGATTCTCACCATCCGCAAGTTCGCCAAGGACCCCTTTCAGGTGCAGGACCTGATCGCCATGGGGACACTGTCCGAGCACGTTGCCTCACTGCTGGCCAACGCCGTCGAAGGAGGGCTCAATGTCCTGGTCTCCGGCGGTACCGGCACCGGTAAGACGACACTGCTCAACGTCCTGTCGGGCTTCGTTCCCTCCAATGAGCGGGTCGTCACCATCGAGGACGCCGTCGAGCTGCAGTTGCATCAGGACCACGTCATCCGGCTGGAGTCCCGACCCGCCAACATCGAAGGCCACGGAGAGATCACCATTCGGGACCTCGTCCGCAACGCCCTTCGCATGCGACCCGACCGCATTATCGTCGGGGAGGTTCGCGGCGCCGAAGCTCTCGACATGCTCCAGGCCATGAACACCGGTCACGACGGCTCTCTATCGACCGTGCACGCCAACGCCCCCCGGGACGCCCTGTCCCGAATTGAGACCATGATCCTCATGGCCGGCTTCGACCTGCCAACGCGGGCCATCCGGGAGCAGATCGCCAGCGCTCTGGACCTCATCGTCCACGTGGATCGTCTTCGGGACGGCGCTCGTCGCGTCAGTACCGTCACTGAGGTGATGGGCATGGAGGGCGACGTGATTACCCTCCAGGACATCTTCGTCTACGACTTCAAGTCGGACGCCCTGATGGCGACGGGCATCCGGCCGGCCTTCGTCGAGAAGCTCGCCGACCGGGGCGTGGTCCTTCCTGCTGGTCTGTTCAACGGGACGGATGCGTGGCACCGATGAGGCGCCTTCTGTTGTTGCTCATCCCTCTCCTTGGGTTCGGTATCTGGGGCGCGTCGGCCGTGCCCGCCGCGGCGCAGAGTCAGACCGCGGGCAACTCCGAGGTGATGCTGCTGATCGACTCGTCCGGTTCGATGACGCCCGTCATCGGGAACGCGAAGACCGCCGCCGCCGAGTTCGTAGCCAGGATGCCGGCCAACCTGCGCATCGGGGTACAGACCTTCGCCGGCGTGCGGGCGGAGCCTACGACCGATCGTGGCCTGCTGACGCAGAAGATCAACGCCATTACCACCGGTGGCGAAACCCCGCTCTACGACGCCGTGATCACCGCCTCCCGCTCGTTTGTGCCAGGCGGCCAGCACATTCTGGTGATCCTGTCCGACGGCGGGGATACCATCAGCACGTCCACCCTTGGCCAAGCCGTGCAGGCGGTCCAGGGACTGCACGTGGAGGCCATCAGCCTCACCACTGACGAGAGCGACCCTGCCGCCCTCACGGCCCTCGGGCGGGTCACGCCGGCCAATAATCCGGCTGCGCTGTCCGCCGCTTTCCAGCGGGTCGCCAAGCTGCTGATCCCGGTGGTGCTCCACGCCCCACCGGCGACGGCAGCGTCCCGCGACCGCTGCTCCTGCCCCGATCCAGACGGTGCACCCCTCGTCGGTCTCCCCGATGTGGCTGGCGCTCGGTGGTCTGGCCGTGTTCGGTGCCTTGCTCACGGTCGTCCTGCTGGCCCTGCCTCGCCAGCGCGTCTCCCGAGCCCGGTTGGGCATCCACCAGCCTCGGACCGCGTCCGAGATCGGCTCTCGTACTCTGTCGGTCTTCGAGGAAGCCCTGGAGCGTCACGGCAAGCGGGATAACCTGGCCACGGCCCTCTCCGTGGCTGAAATCGGCCTCAAGCCCGGCGAATTCGTCGCCTGGATCATCGTGGCGTCGGTGGTTGCAGCTCTGGTCGGTCTCTTCATCGCCGGCCCTCTCCTGGCGCTGGGGTTGCTCGTGATCCCGCCGTTGGTAGCTCGAGCTTACGTGCGGCGGAGGAAGGCAAAGCGTCAACAGGCCTTTTCGGAACAGTTGCCCGAAGTGCTCAAGTTGGTGACGGGCTCACTTCGTTCTGGCTTCGGTCTCACCCAGGCGCTCGATTCCGTCAGCGAGGACGCCGAGGAGCCGGCCCGGAGCGAGTTCGCTCATGTGTTGGTGGAGGCTCGCCTCGGCCGGGACCTGCCCGAGGCCCTACGGGCGGTCGCACTGCGGATGGACAGCCAGGATATGCAGTGGGTCGTGTCAGCGGTCGAGATCAACCGGGACACGGGCGGCAACCTGTCCGAGGTCATCAACCAGGTCAGCGAGACCGTCCTCGAGCGTCAGCGGATGCGTCGGCAGGTGCGGACGCTCACCGCCGAGGGCCGCCTCTCCGCCCGCATCCTCACCGCCATGCCCATCGCGATCTTTCTGTGGCAGTGGCGGACCAACCCTCATTTCTCCACACTCCTCCATGGAACGGGGCTCGCCATCCTGCTGGCCACCCTCGGCCTGATGGGCCTGGGCGCGTTGTGGATTCGCAAGCTCGTCACCAACGTCACGTTGTGACCTACGGACACTGATAAGGATCTGATCCATGTTCATCGCAATCATCGGGGCCACGGCCATAATCGGCGCCATAGGTGTCTTCTGGTGGGGTATCACCGCCACACCGTCCAGGGCGCGCGCCAACCTCTTCGTCGGACTTGCCACCCCGTCAGAGACCCCGAAAGTCTCCTACCTGCAGCAATTTGGCACGGCCATCCGCCGCTTCATCCCCCATCCGCTCGTGGACGGTCTGGAAGTAAAGCTGGTGCAGGCCGGTCATCCCTACGGACTTGATCTTCCTCGTATCCTGGGCGTGAAGTTCACTCTGGCGGCGGTGTCAGGCGGGCTCATGTTCCTGTTGGGCCAACCGCTTTTCGCCCTGGTGGCCGCCGTCGCGGTGTTCTTCCTGCCCGACTACGCCGTGGCCTCGATGAAAGAGAAGCGGCAGGACGAGATGCGGAGGAAATCTGCAGACATGATCGACCAGATGACCATCTGTGTCGAAGCCGGCCTCGGCTTCGACGCCGCCTTGAACCGGGTAGCCTCCACCAACGTGGGCCCCCTGGCCGACGAACTCCAGCGGACCATGGCTGACTTGCGCGCCGGCATGCCCCGCCCGCTGGCCCTCCGTGGGTTGGCCGACCGGGCCCAGATCGACGAAGTGCGTCAGCTGGTGACGGCGCTGGTCCAGTCGCAGCGCCACGGCGTCCCCCTGGCCGAGATCCTGCGTTCTCAGTCCAGGGAGATGCGGGTCAAGAAGAAGCAGCGGACCGAGGAGAAGGCGGCCAAGCTGGGCATCAAGATGATCTTCCCGGTGCTGCTGTGCTTCATGCCCGTCTTCTTCGTCATCCTGGTGGGCCCGTCGCTGGCCGGCCTGTCTGGCGTGTTCAAATAGATCAACGGTTTCCCGTTCGCGCTGGGGGCTCCGGGTTCTGTCGGGTGCCTGGAGCCCCTAGCGTAATTCTCCCGGCCAGCTCATCGACCTCCGCGGGCGATTGTCGCTGAATGTCAACTACTTGTCGCCCAGCGTCAAGATTCCCGGATGCCGCTCCCTCATGATGTTGAACGCAAACGGCCACCATGAGGAGTCCAGTTCGGCATGCAGAAGGTAACCCGTCACTCCCAAAAAGGGACGAATCGCCTGAACTGGATGGCACAATTGAGGAGTTGGGCGAGCGTTGGCCGTTTTGAGCGGTTGTGTTCACCTTCAGATCCCAGAATGTCAGTGTTAAGTCAACGGCGGAGTTTGTTCCCACGGCTGGGCATCAGCCCCCGGGGACCGTTCAAGTTCATGGCGGACAATCCATTGAACGAGCAAGGCGAGGGGCAGTGAATCCCGTCAAGTCGGGCCCAGTACACACACTGACGGCGGCTGAAGCCGGCGGCTCAGCCCGGCTGATTCGGGCCCGATCGGCCTGGGTTACGGCCGGCGTTGCCTTTGTCCTGTGTTGGTTGACGGTCATCGGGCTGGACATCCTCTTCCGGGCCCACCATGCCCGCCCCGATTTCTCCGGGTTCAACCCGCTGTTAGTCAGCCTGGCCGGCGTGGCCGCCACCCTCTTGGGTGCCTTGATGATGGCGCAGTGCCGGGCCGCCCGGGGCCCGCGCCCGGACTTCTGGATGGGCCTCGGCATTGTCCTGTATGGCAGCGTCGTGCTCTTTGCCGGCGAGCTCTATCCACTCGGTCAACACTCTGCGCCTGTGCTGCTGGGCTGTCTCCCTCTGGCTGCGCTGCTACTCGTCTTCGGTTTGATCGCTCGAGGCAGCTCGCACCGAAGCGATCGAACGACACGACCCGGCCCTTCCAGGTCGCCCCTATATTGCTCTCGGGATCGCAGCGCTCGCAGCCATGATCGGTGTCCTCGTGCTCCTGCCCTCTATCGCCGGGGCTCTGGCCGAAACCGCTTTGCCTTCGCCCGCGACGGCCGGGGGAGCCGTCGCACAGCTCCTACTGGCCGCCGCCTGGTTCATGATCTTCCTTCTGTTGCTGGGGCGCCGTCCCTCCGGCGGGACTCGCCGTCCAAGGCAATTCGCGGTGGCGATAGCCGTCCTCGGTCTCGTCCAGGCCCATATAGCTGTCGCCCTGAGCCTCGACTCCCGCTGCCTCTGGGTACTGGGCTCCCACCTGTTCCAGCTCATCGGTTTTGCCGTGGCCTTGCCGATGATGGCCCTCGAATTCGAACAGAGGGTGAAGGGCGAGCACCGCCAGCTCTTCGACTCGCTCATCGCCGCCAGGACCGATAGTGCCCGACAGTGGGCTCATCAGTCGATCGACGCCGCTTACGACCATGAGTTGCGTTCAACGCTGCTTCTCGTCGACGGGTCGGTTCGCATGCTGGTCGACCGCTTCGATGACCTCTGCGACGCCGACCGCGCCTCGTTTGGCCGCCTGATCGGCAGCGGAGTCGAACGGCTCGGCGTGCTGTTGGGTGAGCGTGATGAGGAGCAGAAAGAGTTTGCTTTGCGCGACGTCGTCCATTCCGTCGTCTGTGCCGAGAGGATTTCCGGCGTCGTGTCGACCTTCGACCTGCCTGCCGGGGTTCGTTGTTCCGGACGATCAGCGGATGTGGCCGGGGTCTTACACACGCTGATCCGCAGCACCTGGGTCCGCAGTCAGCCGGCTGCCGTTCATCTCAAGGGCTGGTGCGAATCGGAAACGATCGTGCTGTCGATCGGGCCTGCCCTGGTGACCGACCTGACCGTGCCGGGGAGGCTGGACTCGTCGGAGCCATTCGGCGACACCGTCGATCTACAGGTTGCCGGGCAGCTGCTCGACCACCAGGGAGGGACCATCTCTGCCGCCACCGACGCCTCCGGCCGGATTTCGTTCGAGGTGAGGCTCCTCGCAGCCCAACCCGAGTGGCGCGAACTGGAAGGAGCCCGATGAGCCTGGCCTTTTCGTCCGACACGCAAAATACGACGACGTCGATCTTGATCGTCGATGATCACCGGCTGGTCGCCGAGGGGCTCGAGGTTGCCCTCCGCCTCGGCGGGTTTGCGCCCACCCTGTCCGCCTGCGAGTCAGCCGAGGGAGTCCTGGAGGAAGCGCGCCGCATCGGGCCCGACCTGGTCCTCCTCGACCTGCAGATCGTCGGCGTCGGCAACGGGTACGACCTCATCCGCCCTCTCGTGGCGACCGGCGCCACCGTCATCGTGCTGAGCGGTGTGACGGACCGCATCCAGCTCGCCATGTGCCTGGAAGCGGGCGCGACCGGCGTGCTGAGCAAGGCCGGTGGGTTTTCCGGCCTGTTGGAGCAGATTGAGCGGGCCGCTTCCGGCCGGGCGGTGACGCCCGTCGCCGAACGCGCCGCTTACACCGAAGCGCTCCGCCAGCATCGGGTGGCCGAACGGGCCCGGACCGCTCCCTTTGAATCCTTGAGCGGCCGGGAGATCCAGGTGCTTGCCATGATCATGGACGGGATGTCCGCACGCGACATGGCCAGCGAGTCGTACGTAGCGGTGGCCACCGTGCGGACTCAGATTCGTTCGCTCTTACAGAAGCTCGGCGTGAACTCTCAACTGGAGGCCGCAGCCATGGCCCGGGCGTGGGGCTGGCAGGCTCCCGGCCGGTGACTCGCGACTCGAGTTTCTGAGCCTCTCAACCGGTCACTGCTACAGGAGCGGAGCCGATCGGCGCGGTCGGCGCCTCCGTGGTCACCGTAAAGGACCGGGCGTTGTATGCCAGGGTCGCCCCCTCAGCCTCGACGCTGGAGAGGCAGAAGGCATCAAGGCTGGAGGAGCCCCCTGTGGCTGAGGAGGCGACGGTCAGATGGCCGCTCCAGGTGCCGGAAGAGGCCACCGAAAGCTGGGCCGACCCGAGCCGGGCGTTGCCCCTGCTTAGCGTGACTCGCACCACTCGAGGTCCTACGACACCACTTGGGTTTGGCGGGCACGGTGTGATCGAGGAGACGCTGATGGACGTTCCGGGCGGTCCCGAGCCCGGTGTGCTCGTGAACTCGGCACCCGGCACGGCGGCGGCCCTGAAGGTGAACGACACTCCGAGTAGGGCGATGACGCCGAACAACGGCGGAAGCGTGATCAGTTTGCGCACGGGCGCCCTCCTTGGCTGCGCCAAACACGGTAGCAGCCGGGATCGCCGGGGCCTGTGCCGGCGGTCACACAGGGGACCACGTTGTCGATGTCCTTCGCGGGCCGGACCTCGGGGGAGCCACGACGCCCACCCCGCCTACCCCGCCTGCGTCTGAGCTACGGGTAGTGGATGACGCTGCCGAAGGCAATAGCGAGTACCGCCCCGACCGATAGAAACACACCGAAAGGGATCGGTGTCTTGCGGGTGGACCGGCCGGCGGCGATCAGGATCAGGCTCACCACTACCCCGACCAGGTTGCCCGCCAGAAAACCGAAAAAGGCGTATTGCCACCCGAGCCACCCGAGCGCCAACCCGATCAAGCCCCCGAAGCGCACATCGCCGAAGCCCATGGCCTTGGGGCTGATGAAGTTGATCATAAACAGGATCGCGAACTCGACCACGCCGCAGATGACCGCCACCAGCAGACGGTGCCAGGCACCCTGTATCACCGTGGCCAGCAGCAGAGCGCCGAACACCAGACCGGTCACCGGGTACACCACTGCTCTGGGCAGGAGCAGATGGTCGTAGTCGATGAAAGCCAGAGCCACCAGCCCGGCTACGAAGATCAGCTCGGCGGGTAGGGACCAGCTCCAGCCGAATCGGAGGGCGACCATCACAAACAGCGCGCCCGTTAAGGCCTCCACGAGTGGGTAGCGCGGCGAGATGCGCATGTGGCAATGACGGCACCGGCCCCGCAACAGCAGCCACGACAGGACCGGAATGTTGTCTCTTGGCTCGATCGGGTGTCCGCATCCGGGGCACGACGACGGCGGCCTGCTGATCGACTGCTTGGCGGGCACGCGGTAAATAACGACGTTGAGAAAGGACCCAACGGCGAGGCCGAGGAGGGCCGCCATGACGATGAGAATGGCGGTCACGTGGAAGCGGCGTGCTCGACCACTCCGCCACTGTAAGCGACCCCCACGGGCGGCGGGAGTCCGCTACCATTATGAGGCTATGGCTAGGGGCAAGCCGGCATCGGAATCGAGGATGGGCCGGGTGTCGCGGCGCAACAGGACTCGCCATCCGAGGCCCGTGAAACTGATCGTCGCCGCGCTCTGCAACGACTTGCTCGGCGCCTATCAGGCGGCACGAAGCGCAACGGTCACGCCCTCAGTTGCGTTCAGCCGCTCGCTGCAGCTTCGGATGACCCATGGAGAAGCGCTCGTCGTGGAGAAATTCCTTCAGGGAAAGGGGTCGTTCGAGGCCCGCCGACACGGTCGAACCCTCAGGCTGCGCCTCCTCCAGGCTCTGGAATCCTCCAGGCTCAGCGACCTGGTAGTTGCGGTTGGGCCCTGGGAAATGTCGGCCGTCCAGCTCAGTAGGGTCGCGGCGACGACGAGTCGAGCGCGACGAGCCGGGGCCGCACCGCGCCAGGTCATGGCCCTGTTCACCGCGGTTGAGAGCGGTCTGGTGCCAACCTATGGGGCTGCTCGGGCGCGCATCTCTGATGTGGACGAAGCGTTGATGACTTCTCTGCGCGTTCACGTCAGCGACGACGAATGGTGGGCCGTTCGTCAGTTCTTGCGATCGGATGCCGGTGAGGACGTCTTCCTCCATCTGCGCGCCGCTCTCGAATCGGGCCATCCGGCGCGCCTTCGGGCTTTATTCGCTCCATGGTCGCTCCGCCCCACAGGATCGCAAACCGGGGGATGTGCGGGCCCGGACTCGTCAGGCCGCCCCCCTCCGTGTCGCCCACTCCGGGCCGAGCCTGACCATTATGCGGTGCTGGGAGTGGGCCGTCACGCCACCGGTCAGGCGGTCCATACGGCCTATAAGACCCTGTGCCAGATTTATCATCCGGATCGATATCAGAGTGCGTCGACCGCCGTCGCCCAGGAAGCCGCGGCGCGAATGGTAGCCCTCAATCAGGCCTATCAGTGCCTGTCCGATGAAGGGTCGCGGGCGCAGTATGACTTGTCCGTGCGGTCGCCATAGAGGTCAGGCCCGGGCCGGAGCTGGGCCTCGCCGGGGCGATGCCGGGACGGCGGGGTAGAACGTCTGGTCATGTCGCAGAATGGTGTGAGTCACCATAAATCGAGGCGTGGTGGCGCAGTTCATCGAGAAGTTGTGCAGCGTCCAGGGCATCATGGCGACGATGTCCCCCGGGCCACCGGTGAGCTCGGCCACCCGGACGCGGACTCCATCGATCTCGTCGCCGTCGAGCATGAACTGCTGAATCCGCCCCTTACCAGGCCGGGTGAGCGCCCCGAACCAGGGGTGCAGGGCAGCCAGTTGGTGACGCAGGTCCGACGACTGGCCGGCGTCGTGACCCTGGCTCCCGCTCACGATGCGGTGGACCAGTTCATGGCTGCCTTGCACCACCAGAGTGCCGCCGCCGTGGGGCCCAACGTCGCTGATGAAGCCGAAGAGGCGCACCGCCGCGGGGCGTTGCGGATCGCCTCGGGCGGGCAGGTCGAAGTGCCAGTTTTTGTGGGGTAGTTGCCAGGGGCCGGGCTGGGGGAACGTCACCAGGGCCGGACCCCACGCCTCCGCTTCGCCCCATGTCCCGGCGCCCAGCAACTGGTCGATCAGGGTGGCCGTGGTCGGCGTGGCGAACACGTTGAACATGCCCGACTGGCGGAGACCCTGATTTTTGACCGTCAAGCCGGCGGGCCAAGTGGCGCGATCGTGACGATCAATGCCTCGCCGGGCAAAGAAAGCCCACATACGGTCAGTGAGCCCGTCGATGTCGACAGGCGGCACCACTGATGCCAGCCGAGTCCAGTCCCGGGTTCGGAGCTCCGCGAGGTGCTCGTCCATCAGCACGAGCGGAGTTTGCCAGCTGTTGGTCAGAAGCGTCGGCGAATAACCCGCGTTCGGCCTTCGTGGTGAAATCAGGGGTGGGCGTGCCAGTGCTCTTGCAGGGCGGCCGTGAACTGGGCGGCGTGCTCATCAGGGAAAAACAGGCGGGCGCCGGGGAGCTCGACGATATTGGTGGCACCCGGGATGGTGTGCAGCAGCCACTGGGCCCAGCGGGCGTGGAAGAACTTGTCGCCGGTGCCCCAGACGATGAGGGTGGGGACGGTCAAGCGTTTCAGGGCCGGTTCGACGGCGAGCAGGTCGCGGGCCCGGATGGCGGTGAACAGCCGCAGGTACTCCTGGGCCCGTTCCCTGCTGGCGAGGAGCGGTTCGAGCCAGGTCCGGGCGATGTGGTCGGGCAGACGGGTGGGGTCCTGGTAGCCGGCCCGGTAGAAGCGATTGCGGGCGGCCGGCGTTCGGCCCAGGCGGGGGGCGAGGCGGGCGAACAAACCGATGCGGGTGGCCTGATCGGCCCGAGCCAACAGATAGGCCGGGCGCAGAGGCGGGGGCGGGACGTTGTCGTGAGTCTCGCAGTTGGTCAGAGTGAGGGTGTGGAGGCGCTCCGGGTAGCTGGCGGCAAATACCTGGGCGATAGCGCCCCCAGTGTCGTTGGCGACCAGGTCGACATCGTCCAGATGAAGAGCGTCGCAACAGTCGGCGACGAAGTGGGCCAGGCCGGGCAGGGAGAGGTCCCGGCCCGGCGCCGCGGGGGTCTGGCCGTGGAGTGGTAGGTCCACGGCGACGCAGCGGCGCTGTCCGTCGAGCTCGCCGATCACGTGACGCCACAGGTAGCTGCTGGTGGCCAGGCCGTGGACGAACAGGACCGGGCGTCCCGCCCCGCCGGTGTCGATGCAGCTGGCCGGTCCCGACGGGGTGTCGATCTGACGGCGGTGCTGGTCCAGGGGTTCGGTCAGGGTCGGCATGGCATATCTCCTGGGCTCGGGGTCGGTTACTCTTGGGAGAAAAGACCGACTGGCGGTCTAACAGTCTCAGACCGGCAGTCGGTCTGTCAATGGGTTTTTCCGGAGAGGCCATGAACAAGAACGTGGAGCGAGGCCGGACCACCCGGGCTCAGCTGATCGCGGTGGCCACCGATCTCTTTGCCAGGCGCGGCTATGACGGCACGTCCATCGAGGGGGTGCTGGCCGAATCGGGGGCCAGCCGCGGGTCGCTCTACCACCACTTCAAAAGCAAAGAAGCCTTGTTCCTGGCGGTCATGGAGGACGTCGGAGCCCGGGCTACCGGGCCGGCGGCCGAAGCTATGGCCGACGCAGCCGATTCGCTGGCCGCGCTGCGTATCGGTTGTCTGGCCTGGATCCGCCTGGCCGGCGACCCCGTCGTGCGCCAGATCACGCTCATCGACGCCCCCGCCGTCCTGGGCTGGCAGCGCTGGCGGGACCTGGACGAACAGGGTCCGCTCGGCGTCATCCGGGGCCTGCTGGCCGACGCCGCCCGGGCCGGCCGTATCCCGGCCCCCCACGTCGACGCCTTCGCTCACATCGTGCTGGCCGCCCTCAATGAGCTGGCCCTGGTGATCGCCCGCGCCGACAAACCCGACCAGGCGCTGGCCGCCGGCGAGAGCGCGGTCGAGGAGTTCCTCGACCGGCTCCTGGCCGTCCCGAATCCCGGCGATCGGTAGAAGGGGCGTCGCACTACGGTAAGGGCCGTGGCCCGACCGACCCTGCTGGACCAGCCTCCGGCTGGACCGGCGTCGGCAGATCCGGCGGCCGCGGGAGGATCCCGCGCCGGGACCGCTGGTGACGTCGAGCCGGGGCGCGTCGGCCGGGCCAGATGGTGGCGGCGCCCCCGGTACTGGGTCGCGGCCGGCGTGGTGGTCGCGGTGGTGCTGCTGGCGGCCACCAGCCTGGCGGTCAGCCTGCATGCCCTGTCGAAGCCGACTCTCAGCGCGGGTGCGGTCAACGCGACCGTCAATGCGAAAGTTGGCAGCGCCATCAACAGCCTCCAGACGCAGCCGCCGGCCGGCGTGCTCGTCTACAAACAGGTTGCCCCCGCCATGGTGCTGATCCAGGCCCATTCCCCGGGCGCCAAGTCCGAGGAGTCACTCGGGGCCGGAGTAATCGTGACCAACACCGGTGAGATCCTCACCGCCTTGCATGTGGTGGAGGGCGCCACGTCCATCAAGGTCTCGTTCTCCGACGGCACCACATCGGCGGCGACCATCCGGTCGTCCGACGCAACCCACGACATCGCGTCGCTCACGCCGCGGCGCTCGCCCGGCGTCGTGGTACCCGCCGTGCTCGGCGGTGGCGTTCGGATCGGCGACCAGGTGTTCGCCCTCGGTCACCCGTTGGGCCTGGTTGACACCCTCACGGCGGGCGTGGTCTCCGGACTCGACCGAACCTTCAAAGGCGCCCATGGCCGGACCCTGACCGGGCTGATCCAGTTCGACGCGGCCGTCAATCCGGGCAACTCCGGGGGACCGCTCGTCAACAGTCAGGGCCAGGTCGTCGGCATTGTGACCGGCCTCGCGAATCCGGCCGGCGTGGACGATTTCGCGGGCATCAGCTTCGCGGTGCCGATCATGACCGCCGGCGGGGCCGCCGGGGCGCCGACCAAATGACCGCGGATACCTTTCCGGCCAACCCGCCGGCGGCCTCCCTCGAAGAGGTCCTTTACCAGGTCAAGCGGGTTATCGTCGGCCAGGACAGCCTGCTGGAGCGGATGTTGGTCGTCCTTTTGGCCCGCGGCCACCTCCTGGTAGAGGGAGTGCCGGGCCTGGCCAAGACGCTCTCGGTCAATACGCTGGCTCAGACCCTCGGCGTCCAGTTTCAGCGCATCCAGTTCACGCCCGATCTGGTACCGGCCGATATCGTCGGGACCCGCATCTACAACCAGAAGCTCGGTGAGTTCGACGTGGCGCTGGGGCCGATCTTCGCCAACCTGGTACTCGCCGACGAGATCAACCGGGCACCGGCCAAGGTTCAGAGTGCCCTGCTCGAAGCCATGCAGGAGCGTCAGGTCACCATTGGCCGCGAGACCTATCCGCTCCCCAACCCATTTCTGGTCATGGCCACGCAGAACCCCATCGAAGCGGATGGCACCTACCCGCTGCCGGAGGCGCAGGTGGACCGGTTCATGCTCAAAGTGGTCGTTGACTATCCGAGTGAGACAGAGGAATTCGTCATCGTCGAGCGCATGATCGGCGTCCTCGACGTCGTCCAGCGAGTGATGACTGAGCCCCAACTCCGGGCCCTGCAGGAGTCGGTTCAGGACGTGTTCGTGGACCCCGCCCTCATTGAGTACGGCATCCGGCTGGCGCGCGCCACCCGGAATCCCGGCGCCATCGGGCTCTCCGACCTGGGCCGCTATATCACCTACGGCGTAAGCCCGCGAGCGTCGATCTACCTGGCCCTCGCCGCCCGGGCCCTCGCACTGATACGAGGGCGCAGCTACGCCCTCCCGGATGACCTCCAATCGCTCGCGCCCGATGTGCTCCGCCACCGGCTCGTTCTTTCCTATGAGGCGCTCGGAGACAACGTGACGCCTGACGATGTGATCACGGCAATTCTCGGTGCGATCCCGCCGCCCGAGGTGGTGGGCCGCGGCGCGGGTGGGTCTGATGACCACCGGCGATGGGCGCCACCGCCCCGCTGACGCCCGATCGGGTCCTCCGGCGGCTCGAGTGGCACGTCATCCGCCGGCTCGACGGGCGCCTGCAGGGGGAGCACCGCACCGCCCTGCGCGGCCACGGCACTGACTATCTCGACCTCCGCGATTACGAATACGGCGACGACGTCCGCCACATCGACTGGAATGTCAGCGCCCGCATGGATTCGGTATTCGTACGGGAGTTCACCGAGGACCGCGAGGTCACCGGCTGGCTGCTCGTCGATCGTTCGGCGTCAATGACCTTCGGGCCCGTCGGGCGGACCAAGGAACAGGTTGGTTCCGAGGTGGCGACCACCTTTGCCCAGCTGCTGATCCGGGGCGGCAACCGGGTGGCTGCCATCCTGTACGACAACGACGTGCAGCAAACCATCCCGCCCCGGCAGGGTCGCAACCAGGTCCTGGTCCTGCTTCGGGAGCTACTGCGTCCGGTCGGGGGAGATGGCGCGGTCACGAACCTGAGCGGTCTGCTGGATTTGGCGGCCCGGGTCATCCGGCGCCGATCGCTGGTGGTCATCGTTTCGGATTTCATCACCGAGCCGGGCTGGGAGCAACCGTTGCGCCAGCTGGCTGCCCGGCATGAGGTGGTGGCGGTCCGGCTGGTCGACCGCCGGGAGTTCGAGTTGCCCGACGCCGGGCTGATCATGGTCGAGGACGCCGAGACCGGCGAGCAGCTCCTGGTCGACACGAGCGACCCCGAATTGCGCCGGCGCCTGCGCGCCGCCGGCGCCGAGCGCGAGCAGGCCCTCCAGCGGGCCACCGCCACCGCCGGCGTCGACCTTTACACCATTGCCACCGATGACGACCTCGTCCCGGCCTTCGTGCGCATGGCGGAATCGCGAAAGCGGCGCCGCTGATGTCCTTCCTGGCGCCCTGGATGCTGTTGGGGTTGATCGCGTTGCCGGTGATCGCCGCCGCCTACGCGTCGGCCCGAAGCCGGCGATCCGAGCGGGCCCAGCGCCTGGCCGCCGAGGGCCTGGTCGCCGCTCCGGTCGGGCTCCGGTCGAAGCGGCGACGTCACCTTCCTTTTGCCCTGTTCCTCGTCGCCTTCGCCGTGCTCGTCGTCGGGTGGGCCCGACCCGTCAGCACTATCAAGACCCCCCTCCGGGAGGCGACGGTCGTACTGGCCGTGGACGTGTCCAACAGCATGGCGGCCACGGACATCAAGCCCACCCGGCTGGTGGCGGCCAAGACGGCCGCGGATGCATTCGTCGCCCGCCAGCCGTCTGGTGTCAAAATCGGGGTGGTCTCCTTCGGCAACGGCGCCATCGTGGTCCAGACGCCGACGACCGCTCACGCCGACGTGGTCAGAGCCATCAACCGCCTATCGATCGGCGGGGGAACATCGGTGGGCCAGGGCCTGCTCACTGCGCTCGACGCCATCGCCGGCAAACAGCTGACGATCAACGCCAAGAGCCTCGCCAGCGACGCCGGCCAGCTCAACATCGGGTACTACGGCTCGGCCAGTGTGGTGATGTTCTCCGACGGGGAAAATATCAGCGGTCCGGACCCCGTCACCATGGCCCAGGTGGCGTCCGTGGCCGGAGTGCGCGTCCACACCATCGGGGTCGGGACCCCGCAGGGAACAGTGGTCCAGATCGATGGGTTCTCGGTCGCCACCGCCCTCGATCAATCGCTTCTCCAGAAGGTGGCCTCGGTGACCAACGGGTCCTACCATGCCGCGACCGCTGCGGGCGGCCTGGCGGCGGTGACGGGGGCGATTGCTCTCAAGTTCAAAATCGTCACCGAGCACACCGAGATAACGGGCCTGTTTGCCGCCGCCGGCGTGGTCCTGCTCATTATCGCTGCCGCGCTTTCGGTCCTGTGGGCGGGCCGGGTGGTGTGAGGTGACCTTCAGGTGGCCCCTTGCCCTGCTACTCGTGGTCGCCGTTCCGCTGCTGCTCGGCATCTATCTGCTCAGCCTGCGGAGGCGGCGCCGGCCGGCCGTGCGTTACTCGAGCGTCGCCTTGCTTCGCGCCGTGCTCCCCCGGCGTTCACGGTGGAAACGCCATCTGCCTGTGGCCCTCCTTCTGGCGAGTATCGGCCTCCTCGCCCTCGGGGCGGCCCGGCCCCAGCTGACCCGGTCCGTGTCGTCCTCGCACACTTCGGTCATCCTGGCCCTGGACGTGTCCCGGTCCATGTGTGCCACCGACGTCAACCCCAATCGCATCACTGTGGCCCAGCAAGAGGCCAAAGACTTCGTCCAGCACCAGCCGGCGGGCGGCCACATCGGTCTGGTTGTCTTCGCCGCAGATGCCCAACTCGCGGTACCGCCCACGACCGATCGCGGCGCGGTGACCAAAGCGATCGACAATCTCTCGACGTCGTCCGGTACCGCCATTGGCGCGGCGATTTTGAAGTCCCTCGACGCCATCGCCACCGTGGACCCGGCCGTCAAGCCGGTCGGCGACGTACCGGAGGGGACCGGGCCGGGCCCGGGCGGATCGGGCCCTGATGGATCGGGCCCCGAGGGATCGGGCCCCAGCGCATCGGGCGGCACGGGGTCCGCCGCTCCGCCGCCGCCCAGCAAGCTCCCGGGCGCGGGCGGCTACGCGCCCGACGTGATCGTCCTCCTCACCGACGGCGCCAACAACCGGGGTATCGAGCCGCTCGACGCGGTGCCCTACGCGGTGGACCGCAAGGTGCGCGTCTATACCATCGGTTTCGGCACCACTCAGATTGCCTCCCTGGCGTGTACCGTGGCTCAGTTGGGCGGGGAGGAAGGAGACGGGGTCGGGGCGTTCGGGGGCTTCGGAAGTGGCAGTTTTGGTTTAGGGCCCAACTTCGGTCGCTCCCCCCTGCGCGCCGATCTCCCCACGCTCGAGCAGGTGGCCCGACGAACAGGCGGCACCGCCTACAGCGCCAGAGACGCCTCGCAGTTGCACAAGGTCTTTGCCACTCTGCCCAAGGATGTCACTGTCTCCAGGGAACGCCACGAGATCAGCTCGAACTTCGTGGCCCTGGGCGCCCTCCTCGCTCTCGTGGCCCTGGGCGCCTCGATCCGCTGGAGCCCGTACCCGTAAGGGGGGATGAGCTTGAGGCGGTCCCCGCCGCCCTCCGCCGCCCCCCGCCGCCCCCGTCCTGGAGGTTTGTGTCAGATTTTGCGCGTAATACGCGCCAAATATGACACAAAGAAGTGAGGGCCCCGCCGCCTCGCCCGGAACCTGGATTCAAATGGGCCAGGTTCGGGCCGGAGCCGGCAGCTCCGGAGGTTCGAGAAAGGCGGGCGGGGCGTCCAGATCAATCATGTCCCAGGGGGCGGTCGCGGCGGCGTCCCGGCGGGTGAGCGAGGGGAGGTTCCACTTCTCCTCGATCAGTTTCAAGGCCGACGTGTGGTCGTAGACCGTCGACGACACGAAATCGGGCTTGGCGTAGGGCGAGACGATGACGGCCGGGACCCGGAAGCCGTAGCGGTCGTACCGGCCGTGGGGGGCGTCCGCCTCGGGATCCGGGACCGGGATCTGGCCAGACGCAGAACTGGCCGCAGAAGGGGTCGGCCGGCGGGACCTCGCCCCGGGTGTCGAATGCCGCCAGAGCCAGTGCCAGGGCGCCGACCGCTCGGCCAGGCTTTGGGGCACGACATCGTCAGGTTCGACCGCGGGTGGCGGAGGGACGTGGTCGTAGTAGCCGCCGTGCTCGTCATAAAGCCAGATGAGGAGGGTGTGGGGCCAGCCCTGGCCTCGCATGACCGCATTGATGACCGCAGCCGCAAAGCCTTCTCCGGCCCGGATGTCCTGGGGATTTTCCTCGGAACAGGTCTGGAAGTCCGGGTCAACGAGGCTGACTGCCGGCAAGGTCCCCGCCGCCGCGTCCTCGAAGAATCGCTCGATGTTGCGCAGATGGCGGATGGTCCGGAACAGGCCCAGGGCGTACAGGTTGGTGGTGCACTGAATCTCGCCGCGGACCTGGTGGGCGGCGTGTGGCAGCAGATGCCGGGTCAGCAGCCGGCCGCGCCGAGTCAGGTGGAGGGAGCCTCCGTCACCGACGCGGCGGCGGTAGAGGCCGTGGTCGGGCAGATGGTGGTAATTCGCCCACTTGATGCTGTGGCGATTCAGCAGATCGAAGATGGTGCCGGTCGCGGGATAGTCGATGACGCCGGCGAGCTCGTCGTCAATCAGCCCGTTGGCCGTGGCGGCCATCAAAAAGCGACGGTTGGGAAAGGTCGGCCCCAGGCATGAGGCGAACCACCGGTCCGCCAGAGGGAAGGTGCGCGCCAGGCCGGCATAGAACGGCAGATCCTCTCCGGTCCAATAGCCCATCGCGAGAGAGGCGTTGGCGTCGGGCGCCAGCTTTTCTATGGCCGCGACGAAGCCGTCATTGGTGCCGTCGCCGTATTGCCGGTGACTCGCCTCCCAGCTCTGCGAGGGCACGCCTTCGGGCTGCTGGAGGCTCGTCAGATGGAAGGGAGTGACGATCCGGCCGGAAGAAGTCCGGTTGCCCGGTGGCGGGTCAGGTAATCCGTCGCCTCGGCCCAGCGTCCCGAGGTAGTTGTCAAAGGAGTGGTTCTCCATCATGAGCAGAACGACGTGGCGGATCTGCGGCACCCGGTCGGTGCCGGGCGGCCGGGCGCTATCGGGTCGGCCGCCCGGTTCGTCGCGTCGGTGGCGAAGTCGGTGCTGGCCCGACCAACGGTCCAGTGATTCCTGCATTCGGGTCAGGTCCGCCGCCAACGGGCTTCGGCGATGCCTGCGGGTGTGAGGAGGTCCCGCTGGGTCCCGGATGCCCTGCTCAACCAGTACGTAGCCGTCGTCGAATCCTCCGGTCGGTGGGCACACGGGCACGCGGGCCCTGACCAACCTTGTACCCAATTGACCGTGTTCTCACACCCGAGGCGCCCCCGCGCCCTCCCGCCCATCCCGCGGTCAAGGAGCGGTGGTGGTGGTCGTCCGGGGGACGGTGGTGCTGGTGGTAGTGGTCGCCTGGGGCCTGGTGGTCGACGAAGGTTTGGGTGTGGTTGGTACCGGACGGGCGGGCGCCGGCCGGGCAGGCGGAGCCGCCGTGGTGGTCGGTGACGATCTCGGGGGAGTTGGGATAGAGGCGGTCGGTTTGGCGGGCCGGTTTGGTCGGGTCTGCCGGTTCGGGTTGGTCTGAGGTTTGGGGTTTGCAGTCGGGGCTCGCAGACCTACCACCCCGCCGGAGAGGGGAAGGGGGATCAGGGTCCGGCCGGCGAGGTCCGGCGTCGGGAAGCCGCCTCCATACTGTGGGAACGACCGCAGGGCCGCGGTCATGAACTCGTGCCACAGTTGGGCCGGGATGGTTCCGCCGGTCACCTGGGGGAGCCCCCGGAAGCCGTTCATGGATCGGGCCCCGTCGGCGTAGCCCATCCACATGGCGGTGGTGAGCTTGGGGGTGTAGCCGATAAACCAGGCGTCGGTCGAGTGCTCGGTCGTCCCCGTCTTCCCGGCCACCGGCGAGCCCACGGGGCCGGCGGCGCCGCCTGTTCCGTGCTGTACCACCTGCTGCAGGACATAAGTCTCTGCTGCGGCCTGGCCGGGTGTGAGCACCTTTCGGGCCGTCGGGACGACCGGGAGGGGAAGCGCCGCGCCGTTGGCCCTGGTCACCTGGCTGATCAGCAGAGGAGTGTGATAGACGCCGCCGTCGGCGAGGGTGCTGTAGGCGGCGGCCATTTCGAGGGGCGACACGTCCGCGGTGCCGAGGACCTGGGAGGGGTAGGCGCCCACGAGCTCGGCCGGCCGGATGCCCATGGCCTTGGCCATGGTGTCGAGCTTGGCCGCACCGATTTTGGCGACGACCTGGGCGTAAACGGTGTTCACGGAGAGGGCGGTGGCGTCCACCAGGTTCATGCGAGGGGCGACGTGCTCGCCCTCGAAGTTGGTCACGATCCACGGCTTCCCATTGGCGTTGCCCCGGGGCAGCGTCACCTTTGGTGGCGCCGAAAATACCGATTGGACGGTGTAGCCCTCCTTGATGACCTCGGCCAACATGAAGGCCTTGAAGGTCGAACCGGCCTGGCGGCCGCTCCCGCCCCCGGCCGCACCCAGGGCCAGATCGACGCTGGATTTGGCGTAGTTCTGACCACCTACGAGGGCCTTGACGTGACCGCTGTCGTCCAACGCCACCATGGCGCCGGAAGGATCTCCTGCGGCGGGGTTGAGGTGGCCGGGCTGACGGCCGTACACGGCCCCGAAGGCCTCAGCCTGGAGGGTCGGGTCGAAAGTCGTCGTGATTCGCAGTCCGCCGCCATCGACCAGGCGCGGACCGTACTTGGCATCCAGCTGCTGCCGTACGGCGGCGATGAAGTAGTCGTCACCCAGGGTGGAGGACTGGGCTTTGCTCACCTCCGCCGGCCGCGGCAGCACGTAGCGGGCGAACGGCAGCGACTCCACGGCGGTGGCCTGGGCCTGCGTGATTTTCTTGTCCCGCACCATGGCCCTCAGTGTTTCGGTCTGATTGGTCCGGGCCAGCCGGGGATCGCGGGCCGGGTCGGCGGTCTCCGGTTCGCGTACTGAGCGCGGCCAGCAAGGACGCTTGGGGCAGACCCAACTGGCTGACGTCCTTGCCGAAGTAGGCGCGAGAAGCCGCCTCCACGCCGTAGGCGCCGCGGCCCCAATAGATGATGTTGAGATAGTTCTGGAGGATCTGGTCCTTTGATTCCTTGCGCGACAGCCGGATGGCCAGCGCCGCCTCCTTGACCTTGCGAATCAGCGTCCGCTTCGAGCCGACGTAGGCCTGCTTCACATACTGCTGGGTGATGGTGGACCCGCCCTGCAATCGAGAGCCGGTCACATCAGCGGCCAAGGCCCGCACCATGCTCCGGGGATTGACCGCGCCCTCGGTGAAGAAATGCCGGTCTTCGGTCGAGACGACCGCGTTGACGACGACCGGGGGGACCTGATCCAGGCGGACGTTGACGCGGTTCTGTTCGGAGAACGAGGCCAGCACCCGGCCGTTGGCGTCGTAGACCACCGAGGCCTGCGGCAGGGGCGGAGGACCAGGCAGGGGGATGTGCCAGAAGTAGTAGAAGGCTGCGGCGAAGAGCCCCAGGCCAAGCAGGCCGACGCCGAGGACCCAGCGCCGCCAACGGTGCCGGCGGCGGGGTCCCGCAGTGGCTGCGGCTTCGCCGGGGGCCGCGGCGACCGGTTCGGCCACGGGCGCGCCGGGGGTCCCGAGGGCTCGGCGCGACACCATGGGTCAAGTACTACCCTTATGCCCCACTTTCCGAACCCCACGCCGCGGGCTCGTACCACCCGCGAGCTGATTCCCTGATCAGCCTCCGTGCCGGAGGAGCGCCCCGGAATAGGTGTCGCTCTGCTTATCGTCCTCGATGGTGATCTCGCCGTTGACGAGCACCCACCGGTACCCCCGGGCCCTCTGGATCCGCCGCCACTCACCACCCGGCAGATCGTGGGCGATCTCACTCGGCTGCGACTCGAGGTTCTCGTAGTCGTAGACGACGATGTCGGCCGGAGCGCCGACCCGGATGGTGCCCCGGTCCCGGAACCCGGCGAGCGAGGCGGGCAAGGCGGACAGCCGCCAGTGCGCCTCTTCCAGGGATACCAGCTCCTTGTCGCGTACATGCACCGAGAGGGTCTCGGTGGGATAGCGCCCGGCGGTGAAGAACTTGGTGTGGGCGCCACCGTCCGACACTCCGTACAGCACATAGGGGTCCTGCACGACTTCCCGGAGGAGGTCAGAGGAGCCGGCGGCCGAGGCCGTGTAGAAGACCGTCCGGAGGCGATCGGCGACCGCGATATCCAGGAAGGCGTCGACGAAGTGCTTGCCCATCATCTCGCCGGCCTGCGCCGTCGACATTTGCCGGTACCGCTCGGTTTCGGGTGACGCCGGCGTGAGGATCGTGACCGCGTCGAGCGGGCCGGTGGCGATCCGCGGGAGATGTTCCTTCAGGGCGGGGCGACGGGCCGGGTCGCTCAGCTTGCGCAGGCGCTCCTCGAACGTCCCCGTGGTCGCCTCGCACCACGCCTCCGAGTCGTCGTAGAGGTTCCAGTCCTCGAAGGTGAAGGTGAAGCCGGCGTCGGTCGTCACTCCCTGCCCGTACACGGGGATGCCACGCTCCCGGCACCGCTGGAGCCAGGCCAGGGCCTTGCGGTGGATGTAGGGCTTGTCCTCGAATACCTGCACCACGTTGTGCAGGAGGGGCCGGCCCGAGATGGAGGCCAGTTCCTCCAGGTGGGCCAGATCGTGGGCGATGTCGTCGGTGGTGAGGGTCATCTGCATGACCCCTTCGTTGCGCTCGGCGAGCACGCCGGCCAGCACCCTGGCCGTCTCGTCGTGCATCATGTCGGTCGGCATGGGGGTGCCGTCCCAGTCCCGCTGCACCGCCGCGGGACCGGTCGGTGGGAGTCGCTGGGCGGACCAGCCGCACGCGCCGGCGTCCATGGCCTCGTGGAGCAGCCGGGCCAGCTCGCGGTGCTGGTCGTCAGTCGGCCGGACGCCCTCTTTGGCCGCCTGGCGCCCAAGCACCGTGACCAGCAGGGGCCCGGCGGGCACGAACGGCAGCACGTTGACGGCCCGGGGGGTGCGCTGCAGCGAGTCGAGGAACTCGGGGAAGGTCACCCAGTCCCACGGCAACCCGGCCCGCATCGAGTCGTAGGGGATGGCCTCGACCCGGGTCATGGACCGCATGGCGTACTCGCGCTCGTCGGGATCGACGGGAGCAAACCCAAAGCCGCAGTTACCGATGGCCACCGATGTCACGCCGTGCCATCCGGAGAGAGTGCAGTAGGGGTCCCAGAAGACCTGGGCGTCGTAGTGGGTGTGCAGGTCAACGAATCCGGGCGCCACGTGCAGCCCGGACGCATCCAGCACGCGGGTGCCCGACGATGCCGGTACCCGGCCCATGGCGGCCACGCGCCCGTTCGACACCGCCACGTCCGCCCGCACCCGGGGGTTGCGGGCGCCGTCGAAGACCATTCCCCCCTTGATGACCAGATCGTACTCAGCCATGTGGGACCTCCCCGTGCGGCCGGCGGAAGCCGCCGGCGACCGGCCGGTCGGCCCGTCCCCATGGGCATGGTGGACGGCCCGTCGACCGGATTTGTAGTTACCGGGAAGGTTAGCCGCCCCACTACAGGGATTACGGGTGGAACTGCTCGGCGACGCCCGTCACCAGGTTGGGGGTGACCCCGTAGACCTCGAAGGTGCCGGACTCGGGGCGCGGCAGATAGGCAGCCAGTTGAGTAATCGAATCCGATCTCTCGCGTCCGGCGGTGATGTCGAAGATCCCCACCTGCGCCCCCGGCAGGAGGTGCAGGGTCTCGAGGGGGCCGACGTCCTCGTACTGGAGGTCGTCCGGTCCCCCACAGTGAACGCCCTGGGGGATTCCCCGAAGGGTCGCCGAGCCATCACCGTCCGCCTGCACCGCGGTGAGCCGGACATAGGTCCGGGCACCGGAATAGTCCAGGCAAGCGGTCTCGTTCGTCGCCGCGGGAGGTCCGGCCGGTTCGACGTGTAACGGCACCGCACAGTTCCCCCAAATGGCCCGCAAGCCAGCCGGCACCTTGAACGAGGCGCAGCTAAACGATCCCGGTGACCGCGCCGTCATCGTCCAGTTCGACCCCCCGGTGCTGGTGAAGAACTCAGCCGTCGCGGCTCCCGACCCGAAGGCGGTCATCTCCGCGTCGGTGGCCAGGGGTCCGGCGGCCAGGGCGGCAACTGCGTAATAGCCGGGGCCGCAGTTCCCGTAGAAGGTGTGGCCCGGCAGCAGAGCAGCCATGGCCCGGCCGTCGGCGGTGGCCAGTCCGGCCAGCACCGAGGCGGTGGCAGTGTCGTCGAAACAGCTGGATTTTGCGGGGGTGCCCGCGCTCGGTCCGCCCGCGGGACCGGTGGTTGCGGCGCCGGTCGACCTGCTGGTCGAGGGCGCCGGAGCCGGGCCGGCCTGCTGGCTGGAGCGGCCGCATCCGGACGCAACCAGCGCGAGGGCCAGGAGGAACGCGAATCCTGATTTCTGGGCCGGCACGGCCGACGAGGCTAGCCATTGAGGTCCCGCCGGTGGATTCACGCTACCCGCCGGCGCCGCCGTCATGGCTCCCGTTCCCGCCCCGCTGGTAGGCTCGGGTTGAGACGGCGTCGCCCGCCGGCCGGTGATCTTTGGAGGTTTGCCATGTCCAAGCTCCCACTCCTCGATATCGCGCCAGTTGGGTATGGCTCCGACGAACCGGCCATGGTCGAGTATCGGGCAGCCGGCACCGAGCGGGCGCTCGCACTGGGTAACCGTGGGCCGATCAGCTTCGACGCCGACGGAAATCTCGATCCTGAGATTCTCGAAGCGTACTGGCGGCACGGATTTTTTGTCTTCGAGGGCGTGGTCGGCGAGGCCGAGCTGGACGACATCGAGCGCGACGTAGCGGTGTTGTTGGATCGTGCGCCCACCGAGCCAAAGGGCCCGACGGATCGCAATGGACGACCGGCTATTGGAGTCGACGCCAACTGGCCGGTCTACAGCTGGGTCCGGCCGCTCACGGACCCCGTGGGCGGGACCGATGCGGCTCATGGCCGCTACCAGAGCAAAATGATCGAGCCACCGACTCCGGAAGGCGCACCGGACCACGTGGTGCAGCTGGTCTTCGGGACTCTGTTCCTTTCAGAGGCCTGTTTGCGCCTGTACGGCCAACCTGACCTGCTCAGGGTGGCCGAGACCGTCAACGGGCCGGATTTCACCCCCTTCAACGAGGCGGTGTGGATCAAGCACCCGGGTCTTGGCGGTCCGGTGGCCTGGCACCAGGACGGCTGGACCCACTGGGACTCGCCAGAGCTGGACGCCGGCACCCACGGGTTCAACTTCATGGCGCAGCTCTACGGGTGCGACGCGGTGAACGGGCTGTGGGTAATCCCGGGCTCGCACGCCGTAGGCAAGGTCGACATTCGCAAGATGGTCGCCGACCAGGGTTCGGATCGTCTGCCCGGAGCCGTGCCGCTCCTTTGTGCCCCAGGCGACGTCGCGATTACAAACCGCCAGGCCGTCCATGCCTCGTTCGCGAACACGGGCCCCAACCCACGGGTCACCATCAACTTCGGGTTTCACCGCCGGAAATCGATCGTTGGCGTCACCAGCGGGGGAGTGCACAACGCCACGGCCACCTACGACGAGGCCCGGGTGGAAGAGCGGTCGAAGGCGATCATGTATGCCATTGATGCCCGCGCCCAGCGCTACCCGCTCGAGAGCCGATACTGCTACCAGCCGTTCGCGGGCCGCGAGGAAGAGTTGCGTTGGGACAAGCGCGCTCACGCTTCGTTGGAGGGCTACAACCTGCTCGACCTGGGTATCTGATCACGGCGTACTGGTGCAGGCGAGGGAGCCGCTGTCCTCAGCCGGGTCACCCTCAGGCCGGGTGGCGCTTGGCCCGCTTGGGGCGGGCGGGTACGGGCGTTTCCGAATTCGACGCGTCGACCACGCCGGCCTTGAGGCGGCCGAGCACCGTCCGCCACGCCGCTTCCATGAGCTGAGCCTGGTTGGCGTCGGTGACCAGCTGGTGGACCTCGACGTGGGCGCCCCCCCGTCGGCCCGGCCGCACTCGCAAGTAGCCGGTCACCTCCCGGCCCGGCACGGGCGGGTTGTCGTCGTCGAGGTCCCACCGCATGGCGATCAGGTCCGGAGGGCTCACCACCTCGTAGGTGCCGCGCACTTCCGTTCCCCATTCCATGGTCGCGGCGAATTTCGGACCATTGATCCGCACCCGTACCCCTAGCCATCGGCTGTAGACGACAGGGTCGATGAAGGCCGCAAACGTGGTGGCCTGGTCGGTGTCGACATCGACTTCGACGACCACCGCCGTCGAGGTACGCGCCACGGCCAAGCCCCGCTCGGGTACTTGATCCGCTGGTAGCCACTTGGAGGCGCTCTCCAGCGCCCCGTGCAGGCCGGTCAGGCTGTCGGGTCGGGCCCGGTAGCGGCGGGAGGTTCCAGCCACGGTCATCGTTACCAGGCCGGCTTCGCGGAGGACGGTGAGATGTTGGGAGATCGTCGGCTTGGTGACGTCGAACGCCGCCGCAATCTGACCGGCCGGCAGTTCCCGGTCCCAGATGAGGGCGAGGATCTCTCGGCGCACGGGGGAAGAGAGAGCCTGGAGGATCTTGTGGACGTCTCTGGTCATGGGGTATTGTTTCGGTCCTGGACTAATTTAGTCTCTTGCTAACAATCCGGGGTGGGAGCCATGGCGAAGACGGATGTGTGGCCGATCATCCATGCCGAGCGTAGGGCGCTGGCCGCCCAACTCGAGGGGATCGACGACCAGGCGTGGGGGACAGCATCGTTATGTGCCGACTGGACGGTGCAGGACGTGCTGGCCCACATGACCGCCACGACCAGGCTGTCCGGTGTCTCCTTCTTCCCCAAGCTAATTGGATCGGGGTTCAGCCTCAAGAAGATGCAAGCCAGGGATATTGCCCGGGAGCGGGGATCATCGGGCTCCGAGATACTGGAGCGCTTCACCGGCCGGCTCGGCTCGACCGGGCGGCCGCCCGGCCCCCTGGACACGATGCTCGGCGAGGTGCTCGTCCACTCTGAGGACATCCGCCGCCCATTGAGGCTCACCCACGCCTATCAACCGGAGGCCATGGTTCAGGCGGCCGACTTCTACAAACGGTCCAATCTGATTGTGGGGACGAAAAGGCGCATCGCCGGCGTGACGCTACGAGCCACGGACGCCGAATGGACACACGGCGACGGGCCAGCCGTAGAGGGGCCGATGCTGTCGCTGCTGCTGGCCATGACCGGGCGCAAGGCCGCGCTGGACGACCTGACCGGTGAGGGCGTCGCCGTGCTGCGAAGCGGCGCCGAGGGCCGCTCATAGAGAGGGAGGAAGCTGATGGCCAAGTACCTGGTGTTGTACCGGGCATCGATGTCGGCGCCAGAACAAATGGCTTCGGGCTCAGCCGAACAGGCGTCCGCAGGGATGGAGCTCTGGATGCAATGGGCCGGCAAAGCCGGAACTGCGATCGTCGATATGGGATCGCCCTTGCAGTTGGTCGCGACCGTGGGCCAGGCCGGCCTGCCCACGATCGGAGGGTTTTCGATTCTCGAAGCCGACAACCCGGATGCGCTCCAGGAGCTGCTCGACGACCACCCCCACTTCCACTCGCCGGGGGACACTGGTATCGAGGTGTTGGAGTTGCTCCCCGTCCCGGGCATGTAGCCGCTGAACGTAGTCAGCAAGCTTCGCTACAGCCGTCCCGGGTGGGGGCAATTGGTACATCACCGAACTTGGCGCTTGGTCCCGGTGGGCGGGGGGCTGAGACCATTGCCGGCGGGTCGACCGAGGTCTACCATCAGGCGTCGAGGCAGCATTCTGCTGGTCCGACGGGGGCCAGTCACCAGTCGGACCAGCGTCCGGTGGGCGACGAGGAGGCAGGCACACATGGCCGAACTTGGCGACGTGGAGATATGGGACAGTGACCGCGGCGAGCTCCTGGGGAGTGGGCCGGGGTCCGATGAGAGCGATGGGATCCTCGTATCCGACGCGAGTGGCGTAGGTAGCCATCTGCAACCGGGTGCGACGTACACCATCACTTATAACAACGGCGCCGGCGGCTGGCGAGGTTTGGTGCTCGAGGGCGTCGATGGGAACCAGCGATTGAGGTTCGACAAGGCCAACGCGACTGCGATCTAGTCAGGCACCGCAGTCAGCTGGAACGCGAACGAGTGGTCGTTGTCGTCTGCTGGCGTGCCGTCGTTGTTGACTACGGCGGTGGTGGCCAAGCCCGCGGCGCTGACCAATTGCTGGAATTGAGACCGGGGGGTCGGTCAATCCGCTCGTCGGAACCTGAAGCGAGCGATGAGCCAACCGGGGTACGGTTGCGAACGTGAACCTCGAGAAGATCCAGGTGGACAACCGCGCCGATCCGACCCACGCCCTCGCGGTCTAGCCCACATGGACATCGTCGAGGTCGCCCGGTCCCTGCGTCCCCTGGTGCAGGCCAACGCCGACGAAGCGGAGCGCAACCGCCGCCAGTCCCCAGAGGTGGTAGCGGCCATGGCCCGGGCCGGGCTGTTCCGGTTGGCCGCTCCCGCCGCGTACGGAGGGCTCGAAGCCGACCCTTCCACCATGATCCGGGCCATCGAGGCCATCTCCGAGGCCGACGGGGCGACCGGCTGGACGCTGATGATCGGCATCGAGACGGTCGGTATCGCCCTGGCGGCCCTTCCCCCTTCCAGCGCCGCCGCCCTGCTGGGTGAGCGTCCCGACGTGGTCTTCGCCGGTGCGCTCAACCCGCTGGGACGCGCCATGGAAGTCGAGGGCGGTCTGCTCGTGAGCGGGCGCTGGCCGTACGCCAGCGGCTGTCAGACGGCAGACCACTTCTGGGGTGGCTGCCTGCTCACCGATTCCGGGGGGGAGCCGCGTCGCGTCGACGGCCAGCGCATCAGCCGGCAGATCGTGGCGTCCCGCGGCGCGTATCAGGTCGTCGAGACGTGGGAGGCCTCCGGCCTCTGCGGCTCCGGCTCACACGACGTGGTCATTGCCGACCTGTTCGTGCCCAACGACCTCGTCACCGACGTCGACGGGACCGGCATGCGCGTCGACACGCCGCTGTTCCGTCTCCCCGTTCGCAGCCGGCTGGCCTTCAACAAGGTGGGCGTCGCGACCGGTATCGCCCGGGCGGCGCTGGATGCGTTCGAGCGGCTGGCCAACGAGAAGACGCCGTTTCGGGAGATCGAGCTGTTGCGCGAGCGGCCTCAGGCCCAAATGGCCATGGCCGAAGCTGAAGCCCGGCTCGGCGCCGCCCGAGCCTATGTGTTCGAGACGGTGGGTGAGATGTGGGCGGCAACCTGCGCCGGTCGTCCGGTCACCTTGCGGGACCAGGCCCGGGTGAGGCTGGCCTGCTCTCACTGCTGCGCGGAAGCGGTGCATGCGATCGATCTCGTTGCCGCCCAAGCCGGAATCACGGCCAGCTTTCCATCCTCGCCCCTCGAGCGGGCCGTCCGGGACGTGCGGGTGGTGCCGCAGCACGCCATGGTCGCGCCGGGCGCCATCTTGGCAGCCGGACGAGTCCTGCTCGGCCTCGATCCGGGCAATCGTCTGTTCTGACCCGGGTCGTTCCTCGGATCAGCGCTGGTCGGGACGCGCTCGGAGCACCGCTACCCCCGCGCTGTCCAGATACTCCTCGATGCGAGTGACCACGCCCTGCGACACGTGCATTACCAGGCAGGCCGGCAGATGAAGCTCGTCGCCGCTCGGGGCGATTCCCGTGAGCACGTGCTGCTGGACGTACCCACCGGCGAAGGCCCGGCGCCGAACGTCGGCGTATCGCAGCCCGCGAACGTTCGTCGCCAGCCACGACAGGATGCGGGCCACGTGGTCGAGGTCGACCTCCCGGTTGTCGTCGTTGTGCCAGATGACGACATCCTTCGAGCACAGCTCGTGCAGCCGAGGGATGTTTCCCTGCTCGATCGCACCGATGAAGGCCGCCGCGAGGGTTTCGGTTTCGTGATCGAGGTCGCTCTGCACGCTCATGTCGCCGACGGTACCCCATGCCGTCTCGGGTCGGTGGAGTCCACGACGAAGTCCTTGAGACCCTCAAGAGCTTCCTCGGCGTGCCGCTTGTAGGCGACAAAGCCACCGATGAAGGTGACCGGACGCCGCGCCTTGCCAGGGATATTCGCGCCCAACCACCAGCTGTTCGCTCGGGGCAGCAGGGTTTGCTCGACCGCCTCGGAGATGATCGTGCACCACTCCATCTCGGCATCAGAGGTTGGCTCTACCGTCTCGCCTCCGACATCCTTCAGGGCGGCTATCAATCGCAGCATGTACCCGATCTGGTAGTCACCCAGCAACGGCGGTGAGAACAGAGCGCTTGGACTCTGAACGCTGTTGATGAAGAAGAAGTTGGGGAAGCCCGTGGTCATCATCCCCAGGTGGGTAATGGCGCCGTCCTGCCAGTTCTCTCGCAACAGTTGACCGTCGCGGCCGCGGATGTCGATGCGCGTCAAACAACCGCTGCCCGCGTCAAACCCCGTCGCACAGATCAGAACGTCGAGGGGATACTCCGCGCCGCTGGCCAGATGAACGCTCGTGGACGAGACGCTCACGATCGGATCCGACTTGGCATCGACGAGATGGACGTTGTCCCGGTTGAAGGTGTCGTAGTACCCGTACTGGCCCGGCGGTCGCCGCGTGAAGGGAGGATGCTCGGGAATAAGCAGCGTCGCGACATCCTGGTCGATCACAATCTCCCGGATCTTCTTTTCCAGGAACTGCCGCAGGGTGTCATTCGCCGCCTCATCGACCTGCAGGTCGGTGAAGCACCCCCCGATGGCTATAGCATCGTGCGACCACCGGTCTTCGTACTCGCGCTCGCGCTCCTCGGCGGAAACGTCGAGTGCCCTGCGCTCCGAGGGGGGAGTCAGCTTCATATCGCGCAGGACCACACCTGCACCCGGCCAGTCGTGCTCGAGGCGACGGACGGCTGGATACATCTCTTTGACTCGTGCCTCGTAGTCCTCCGGCATTGGCATATTCCGCATCGGGAAGCACCAGTTGGGCGTCCGCTGGAACACGAACAATTCGCCGACTTCCTTGGCCAGTTCGGGAACAAGCTGAACCGCGGTCGCTCCCGCTCCGATGACGCCGACCCGCCGATCGGCGAGATCGACGCCCTGATGTGGCCACTGACTGGTATGGATGAGGTCGCCACCGAACGTCTGAAGCCCGGGAATATCCGGCCAGTAGGTGTCCGACAGGAAGCCAACGGCCATGATGCAGTACCGACAGCGGTACTGGCGCCCGTCCTTCGTCTTCAGCCGCCACGTCGCCGTGCCCTCGTCGAATTGGGCCGTCTCGACAAAGGATTCGAAGGTTATGTCCTTACGCAGATCGAGACGGTCCGCAACCCATTCCAGGTATTTCAAGACGTCGGATTGTTTCGAATATCGCTCGGCCCATTTCCATTCCTGCTGCAGGTCCTGCGAGAAGGCATAGGAATACTCCATGCTCTCGATGTCGACCCGTGCGCCGGGATAGCGATTCCAGTACCAGGTACCCCCGAGCCCACCCCCACCCTCGAGCACGTGGACGCGGTAACCGTCAGATCGGAACCGGTACAGGGCATTGAGGCCCCCGAAGCCGGCGCCGACGATGATCACCTCATAGTCGAGTTGGTCGGCAGCCGACCCCGACTCACTCGTCATCTTCGCTAGACCTCCCCTTTTCCGAGCACGCGAAGTCTCAGACCAGGCTAGCGAATCGTCGGCGTTGGCGGGTTATCGGCGGCGAGGATCGCCTGGCCGGTCAACCGAGTCGGGGTCGGACACGTCGGTCGGCACGCCGATAGCGTCGACGCCCAGTTCGCGCACCGCCGCCACGGCTTCGTCGAGCCGCGGCACCTCGATGTCCCCCAGGACGACGTTCATCCCGGCTCTGGCAAGCCGCTCGGCGAAGGCCCGACCCATGCCGCTTGCTGCGCCCGTGACCACGGCGGTCTTCCCCTGGAGCGCGTCCACGATCCGGGACCATAGTCCAACCCCGGTCGCCCGGGGTTATGAGGCCATTGCAGGTGGTACCGTCCATCGAGCCGGACCGAAGGGCGACCGATGAAGAGGATGCGTGCGTGACTGAGAACCAAACTCCTGTTGTCTTCATCCACGGGCTGTGGCTGCACGCGAGTTCATGGGGTCCGTGGCTGGAGGCCTTCCGGGCCGCCGGCTACGAACCATCAGCACCAGGCTGGCCCGGGACGCCGGACACCGTGGAGGCTGCCCGCGCCAGCGTCGAGACCATCGCCGGCAAAGGCATCTCCGATGTCGTCGACCATTACACCCAGATCATCCGCGGGCTCGCAGCCAAGCCGATTGTGATTGGTCACTCCTTCGGCGGTCTTATCGCCCAAAGAATACTGGCCAACGGGTCCGCCGCGGGTGCGGTAGCGATCGATCCCGCGCCCATCAGGGGCGTCCTGTACTTGCCTCCATCGGCGCTCAGAGTCGCCTCTATCGCCCTACGAAACCCGGCGAACCGGTCCCGGGCCATCTCCCTGACGGCCGGAGAATTCCGCTACGGTTTCGCCAACGCCGTCAGCGGGGATGAATCCGCGGCGCTCTATGAGCGCTGGGCCATTCCGTCTCCGGGTAAACCCCTCTTTGAGGCGGCCACGGCCAACATCGTGCCGCATTCGCCGGCCAAGGTCGATACCCGCCGAGCTGACCGCGGCCCGTTATTGGTGACGGCGGGCGGCAAGGACCACACCGTGCCCCCAGCCATTTCGAGAGCCACGGTCCGACTGTACGGAAAGTCGCATGCCGTCACGGATTTGAGGCAGTTCCCCGACCGCGGCCACTCCCTCACGATTGACAGCGGGTGGCGAGAGGTCGCCGACGGGGTACTCTCCTGGCTGAAAGGCCACGATCTGTAGGGTCCAGAGGAAGTCATCGGGGCTACGGCCAGGGCCGTCGCCGATGTGGGCGCGATCAGTCACTTTGGGCGCGGTTGGTGTCGAAAAACGACCACAAGCGCGCCCAATGAAGGGGCGGGGTGAAAATCGAGGCGCCGTCCGCTTTTCCCGTCCGCCGTGGACAGTGCCACCAGCGCGAATTGCGCCGGGCGGGCTTTGCTGTCGCGAATTGTGCCCACTTGAACCGTGGGGCGCGACAGTAAAGCTCGGAGATCCCCGTTTTGGGACCAATTCGCGCCAGTGTTCGTATGGCCCGGTGGGCCACCGCGTAAGGTCTAGGTGGCTTCCGCGGTCCGCTTGATTGCCCGCAACGTGGCTGGAATGCCGGTACGCGCCGCCTCACTGCGCTCATCGATCTGCGATTCGGCGTCGTCGCCGAACCGCTCCTTAAACATGGCGATCCCGTCCGGGAGGAACTCCCAGGACTCCGTGACCTGAGTGCCGCCCTCCACCGGGGCAAACGTGTAGCCCCAGCGAACGAGCTTTCCCCCCACCACGAAAGCGAACTCCCGTCCTGGGTCCGCAGCGACCACCTGAGAGCGCGTCTCCCAGGATCTCTCGGGCAGCTCGTTGCGCCCCGTAAACCATGAGCCCACCGTCGGCGTGGAGCCCTCGTCCCACCAACAAGCCTTACAGACCGGGCTCCACTCGCCCATGCGGGTGATGTCGGAGACCATGTCGTAAAGGTCCTGGGGCTCGCCGGAGATGACCACCGACTCTGAACGCTTGAGTTCCTTCATGCCCCAGTCTCGCTGATTCGTCGCCCCTCCGCCACCGGGCGGCCCGGCGTCGAAAGAGGTCCCTAACGGCCCTGGGCCAGGCGCCGGCCGCGTGCGGTGGTCATGAATGCAATCACCGCCGCTGCCACCCCGATCTCGACCAGGGTGGTCCCGATCCAGCCCAGGCCGAAGGCGTGGCTCCCGAGGAACCCGCCGACGATGCTGCCAATCAGACCGGCCAGGAAGATGAACACCACGTTGACCTTTTGGCGACCCGGAACGACCAGGCGTCCAAGAAACCCGATCACCAGGCCGACGATGATGGTGCTGATGATCGCCCACACCGGCATGCCAATGATCGGGAAGACGACGAAGAGGGCAACCAACAGCAGGAACAGGGCGAGAATCACGCTCCGATGGTAGCCCCGACCCGATGGCGGCAGCTCGGGATCCACCCCGGGGACTTTGCGCTTGCGTTGGGGATGCCCTTGTGTCAGGTTCTGGGTAGAGGTCCAACGAGTGGAGGGGACCAGGGCTCATGAAGTTCTTCCGTCCATACCGACCCTGGCGTGTTACCTTTGCTCTGGTCATCGGAGTGATGTTCGTGACCGGCCTGTCCGGTCCGCTCAGCCCAACGTTCGCCAACAGTCGCCCGGCCGCCCCCGCCGCGCCCACGTCGGAGTTGGCGTCGAAGCCGCCCCCCGCGTCGGACTACCTGGCCCTCGGCGATTCTGTCACCTTCGGCTACCGGGAGCAGGCCAACCTGCCCACTCCGGATTATTCTGACGCAGCCAGCTTCGTCGGCTACCCCGAGGACGTCGGAGCCGCGTTGGGTCTGAACGTCGCCAACGCCGCCTGCCCCGGAGAGACGTCGACGAGTCTCGTCGAACCCAACGTACTGAGCAACGGATGTGAGAATTCCCCAGGTGGTCCGGGCTACCGGACAGGATCCCCATTGCACGTGAGCTACAGCGGGACCCAGCTTCAATACGCCCTTCACTATCTCCGGACCCATCCGCATACGGGGCTGGTCACCTTGATGATTGGGGCCAATGATGGCTTCCTGTGTCAGCAGACGACCAGGGACGAGTGCGTGACGGAGCTGCCGGACGTCCTCAAGCAGATCTCGTCGAATGTCGCCCATACCTTGCGGGCCATTCGCCAGGATGCCCGATACCACCGGCAGGTGGTGATCGTCAACTACTACTCGCTGGATTACTCGAATGCTCTTGACACGGCTGGCAGCGTGGCGCTCAACCAGGTCGTCGACGTGGCTGCCAGACCCTTCGACGTCCAGATCGCGGACGGATTCTCGGCGTTCCAGAACGCAGCTCGGCAATCGAGCGGCCAGACCTGCCAGGCCGGATTGTTGACCCAGCTCACTACCGGCGGTTGCGGCATCCATCCGAGCCTGGCGGGACAAGCTCTCCTCGCCCAGGCGGTGGAAGAGGCCATGCGGGGCTAACCCCCGCCCGGGCCGGCCGTCGAGACCGGTCGATGCTGGCCACCGGGCCCGGGCGTGATGTTGAGCAGCTGGCCGGGTTCATCGACATGGATCTGGTGCCAGACGCGGCGCGGCACGACCACGGCTTGGCCGGCCGTGACCGCAACGCTCCGCTCGCCGTCCTCGAGCTCCAGGCTGACCCGGATGCGACCCGACAGGACGTAGAGAAGCTCGTCGGCGTCGGGGTGCATCTCACCTCCGTGCGGCGACGGCCCTCCGAGACGGGAGGACTGGACGGTGTAGCCGACGATGCGGTTGGGGGGCCGGCCAGGAGTTCTGGTCACGAACACCGCGCTGCCGGTCTCCCGCTCGAGCCCCACTGTCCGTTCGGACAGCTCGAACGACTCCCCGACCGGTATATCACTGGTAATGCTCACTTGCTCCTCCTCTGATCCCCTCTGGTCTTCTACTTGTTCCCCCGCGGCGGCATCCGGGTTCCCTGGGCGTGCCGCCGGTGTGACAATCTCCAGCTCGCGAACCGGGATGGGAGCAACGGGAAACAGATTGGTATGGAGCTGCCCGACGGTGCCGTGATCGCCGCTTCGCTGGAGACGCCGGCGAGCTTCGGCATCATCTTCGACCGGCACGGATCCCCGGTCTTCCGCTTCCTGGCCCGCCGCGTCGAACCGGCTGAGGCCGAAGGACTGCTGGGAGAGGTCTTCCGTATCGCGTTCGAACGGCGGGCGACGTTCGACCAGGGTCGAGAGTCGGCCCGGCCGTGGCTCTACGGCATCGCCGCCAACCTGGTCGCCAGGTATCACCGGAGCACGACCAGAAGGCTGCGGGCCAGCACCCGGGTCTCTGCCCTTCGCCCGGTCGACACCGATCCCGCCGAGCGCGCCGTGGCCGCGGCCGACGCCGGCACCCGCTGGGCCCGGGTCATCGAGGCCATCGGCGTCCTGCCCGAAATCGACCGACAAGTCCTGTTGCTCTTCGCCTGGGAAGAGCTGAGCTACGAGGAGATTGCCATGGCTCTCGGTATCCCTGTTGGGACCGTACGCTCCCGGCTCAGCCGGAGCCGGGTCCGGCTGAGCCGGGAGCTGACGGGAGACGCCGACACCGGGGGGTCCCTTGCTCGTTGCGATGCTGGAGGCCGACGATGACCGACGACCTCGAACCCCTGCGCCGGTCTCGACCCGACCGCCTCCTGCCCGATGATCCTCCGGATCCAGAGATCCTGACCCGGGGTAAGGCCCGTCTCATGTCCGCCATCACCGCGCCCGGCGCCACCATCGCCCATCGCCGGACGCCGTCGATCTACCCCCGGTTGGCCTACCGGGACGAAGTGGCTGCCCTGGAGTTCCTGACCGGCGTGTTCGGTCTGGTCGAGCGCCGGGAGTCTCGCATGGAGAACCCCGAGGGCATGCTGGCGTGGCTGGAGATCGATGACGGTGTGGTCATGATCGGTCGGGCCGGGGAGGAGCGCCACGGGCTGTACAGCCCGCTCGAGGCCAGGCCCACCGCGATGGTGAACGTGTACGTGCGGGATATCGACGCTCACTACCGGAGGGCGGAAGCAGGAGGCGCCCGGATCGTGACGCCGCTGGAGGACATGTTCTGGGGCGACCGGCGCTACGAGGCCCTTGACGCCGAAGGACACCGGTGGCACTTCGCCGAGCGGTTGTCCGAGATCCGGGCTCGCCCGGCCGCCCAGGGGTCGATCTCCAACCTCGCTCCCCGGATGATTCCCCATTCGCCGGAGACCTTCGATGACAGCTACGCCCGGGCCACGCCCGCGCCCTGGGACCTCGGGCGGCCACAGCCCGCGTTCGCCTGGCTGGCCCGGACCGGGGGTCTCGTCGGCAGGGTCCTCGACGTGGGCTGCGGTACCGGGGAGCACGTCCTGCTGGCGGCGTCGCTCGGCCACGCCGCGTTCGGAGTGGACATCGCACCCCGGGCCATACAACTGGCGAACGAGAAGGCTGCCGCCCGGCACATCGAGGCCACCTTTCTCGTCTTCGACGCCCTCGGTCTGGCCGAGCTGGAAGACCAGTTCGACACCGTGCTCGACTGCGGACTCTTCCACGGCCTCGACGACCAGGCCCGCCTGCGCTTCGTCCACGGGCTCGCCGAAGTGGTGCGACCGGGTGGCCGGTATCACATGCTGTGCTTCAGCGACCACCAGCCCGGGAGCTGGGGGCCGCGCCGTGTTACCGCGGGCGAGATCCGAGCGTCTTTCGCCGACGGCTGGACCGTCGACCTGATCGTGCCGACCGTCCTCGATATCAACATCGACCCCGCCGGAGCACTGGCCTGGCAGGTTGCCGTCACCCGTCGGTGATTACTCAGCAGGCCCGACCGGCCGATTCGGCCACGCCACACCGGGTCAACTCCTGGAGGATGGGCATCAGTTTCGAACCGAGGGCCTCGATCCGGCTAACGGCAGAGCTCGGGGAGGTCGAGGTGGACGACGTGGCCGCCGTAGACCACGACGGCCATCGGCCTCGAAGCGTTCGACCAGAGCTGGTAGTTCCGGCGGCGTCGAACTGACCACTGAGGGTCATGCCGATTTGGACGTCACCACGATCGCATTCGGTTCCCGTAAAGAGCCGGCGGGTGTTGAGTACCATCAGATCCAGGGATGGCTGGCCGGCTGGGACCGCTTCGCCGGCAGCCTCTGTCGAGGGGAGAAGTTTGACATGAGCGTGCCGACCGACGAGGCCAAGTTGGGCGAGTTGATGGGCCGGATGGTCGGCTACATGACCGGGGGAGCGATGTGTTTCTCCATCTGGCTGGGCGACGAGCTCGGTATCTACCGGGTTCTGGAAGGGGCGGGGCCGCTCAAGGCCGAGCAGGTGGCGGACCAGACCGGGTGTCATCCTCGTCTGGTGCGGGAATGGCTGGACGGGCAGGCCGCCGGGGGCCTGGTCAGCTTTGAGCCCCAGGGCGACACCTACGAGCTCACGGCCGAGGCGGCCATGGCCCTGGCCGATGAGAACTCGCCGGTGTTCGTGGCCCGAGGCATGAACACCTTTGCGTCGATATTTCTCGACAAGGACAAGATCACCGCCGCCTTCAAGGGTGATGGAGCGTTGGCCTGGGGCGAGCACCATCCCTGTCTTTTTAAAGGGACCGAATGGTTCTTCCGCACCGGTTACCGGACCTACCTGCCCAGCGACTGGCTGCCGGCCCTCGAGGGCGTCGACGCCAAACTGCAGGCCGGGGCGACCGTGGCCGATATCGGTTGCGGCCACGGGGCGTCGGTGGTGGTCATGGCCCTGGCTTACCCCAACAGCCGCATCCGGGGCTTCGACTTCCACGCGCCGTCGATTGAGACGGCGAGGGCTCGCGCCGCCGAAGCCGGGGTGGCCGGGCGGACCACCTTCGAGCTGGCCGACGCCAAAGGCTATGCGGGCCGTTTTGATTTGATCTGCTTCTTTGACTGCCTGCACGACATGGGCGATCCGGTCGGGATTGCCCGCTATGCCCGCGACCATCTCCAGCCTGACGGCACGGTCCTACTGGTGGAGCCCTTCGCCCTGGACGCCAGGGCCGACAATATCGCCGGCAACCCCATGGCCGCCCTGTCCTATACCGCGTCCTCCGTCGTCTGCACGCCCAACTCCCTCTCCCAGGAAGTGGCGCTGGGGCTGGGCGCCCAGGCCGGTGAGGCCAAACTTCGGCTGGTGTTCGAGGAGGCGGGCTACACCCGATTCCGTCGGGCGGCCGAGACCCCGCTCAACTTGATCATCGAAGCCCGCCCCTGACCTGCCGGCCAACTGGTTGTCACGAAGACTGATTCAGTTCTGAGCGAGGTTAGGGAGGCCAAATGGATCAAGCCGACGTTGTCGTTGTGGGCGGGGGCATCGCCGGGGCGTCGCTGGCCTACGCCCTGGCCAACGCGGGGAAGGACGTCGCCGTCCTCGAAGCCTCGGTGGAGTTCGAGGACCGCGTGCGTGGCGAGCAGATGCATGCGTGGGGGGTCAAGGAGGCTCGTGACCTGGGCGTCGAGCAGATCCTTCTGGACAGGGGAGCCCACGTCGCCGGCCTGTGGCGCCAGTATGTCGAGGGCGCGCCCGGGCCGGCCGACGTGCCCGTGTCGATCATGGTGCCCGGCGTGGACGGCACCCTCAACATGCGCCACCCGGATGCGTGCCAGGCCCTCATCGACGCCGCGGTTGGCGCCGGCGCCCGGGTCGAGCGCGGCATCCAGGAGATCAAAATCGGCCGCGAGGCCGTCACGGCAGTCTCGTTCAGGCAACAGGGCCAGCCCGGCCAGGTTCGTACTCCGCTCGTTGTCGGTGCCGACGGGCGGACCTCGACCGTGCGGCGGCAGGCCGGGATCGAGCTCAACCGCGATGAGGCCCGCAATTACATCACCGGGCTCCTGCTCGACGATCTGGACGTCCCTGACGATCACGACGCCATGGTGGCGGAGGGCGATCTGTTCTTTGTGCTCTTCCATCAGGGGCACGGGCGAGCTCGGGCCTACCTGGCCGGCGGCCGCTCCGGGCAGCATCGGTTCTCTGGTCGTCATGCCAGCGAGCGGTTTCTGGAGGCCGTCCCCCTCCGGACGTTTCCCTGGGGGAACAGCGTTGCGGCCGGCACCCCGGCCGGGCCGTGTGCGACCTATCCCGGCGACGACACCTGGACCGATCGACCCTTTGCCGACGGCGTGATCCTGATCGGCGACGCCGCCGGCTGGAACGATCCGATCATCGGCCAGGGCCTCTCGATAGCGATGCGTGATGCGCGTATCGTCCGCGATCTCATCCTCGGCGGCGGCACTACACCGGCCGACTTCGTTCCGTACGGCCAGGAGCGACTCGACCGGATGCGGAGGCTCCGGCTGCTCGCCGACGTGGTCAGCGTCACCTTTGCCGAGGATGCCGATAACCGCCAGGCCCGACGGGCCTGGATGGGTGAGCGGCAAGCGGCCATGGACCCCGAGGTGTTCCCTCTGGTGGCGGGCATCTTCGCCGGCCCCGAGACGGTCCCGGCCGAGCTCGTCGACGACGGCATCCTCGACCGCATTCGGAGCGCCTGACCCCTTCGCCGGCCGTCGCCGGCCGTCGCCGGCCGTCGCCGGGCCATCGCCGGCTCACCCGGGGATCTCCACCCCATCTCCATACCGTCTCCACATCGACCACACGGGTAGTGCTTAATCGTTCGAGTAACGGGAGCCTGTGTGCGCTCGGGCCGGGCCCGTGAGGGCAAGGAGGAGGGGTCATGCGAATGCCCGACATCGACGGTCCGAGGCGGCCGGTGCTGTCTCAGGCGCTGCCACCTTCCCATCACGCCCGACATGTGCTGTCCAGACGGGCCTTTCTGGGCGGCACGGCCGGGATGTCAGCTGCAGTGCTCGGTGCGGGACTGCTGGGACCTACCGCGGCCCTCGCCTCGCAGCCTCAGAAGACCGCGCCCAGGCCCACGACCACCACTCAGAGTTTGGGCGGGCTCGATTTCCACGTGACGAATTTTGGCGACGGCCTGGATCCCTCCACCATCACCGACTTCAAGGGGTTCGTCGGGGTCGCCGACGTCCAGGGATCGGGGACCGGTATCGATCGTCACGGCCGCCACCGGGAACTCCTCTTCGACACCGACATGCGCTTCATGAGCGGCGTCTACGTGGGCCAGGACGGCAGGGTCCACCGGGGGACCTTCGGGTTCGTCTGACTCGATCTCTATCGAGGTCAGTATGACTTCGTCAATTTCAGCACCCAGGTCCACGACTTCGATCCCGGCATCGAGCCTTATCCGCAGGGCCTGGTCTGGACCATCCCCTTGTCGGCCGACGCAGTGGACGTGGACCTCAGGGACGGCAGGGCCCGGATGTCGGCGAAGAACCTGAAACTGCGGGACTACTTCGACATCCCCAACGCCTTCCTGCGGTTCGAGGACCCGGTGTCGGTCCGGGCCACCTGCAGCTTCGACATCCACTGGACCGGTCCGGTCACCGGTCAAGGCCCCGTGACCGGACCTGCGGGTTCAACCGGCCAACTGCTCCTGAATCAGGCCACCATGACCTGGTCGGCGTCCAACCACCTGGGTTTCCGGTTTCAGTCGCACCCGCAGAACACCACCAGCGTGTTCGCCCAGCTCGGTCACGTCCAAAACGGAGTATTTGCCTGAAGGGCCGGCCGCCAGGGTCGGCTCGGCGCGGCCCCGGCGGATCAGCCGCCGACCGCCGGCCACCGGCCACCGGCTCTCGGGGGGAACGCCAAGAGAAGAGCCGGTGGGGCGGCCGGACGGGCTGCAACCGGGTGACGGTGGGGGCCATCCGCCTCTATCGGAGTGGTGGCGCGGGCGCCGGCCGTCGATCTGGTCCGGGCCCGCTCTGCGACCCGGGAGCTACCAGCGGGGCTCTTCCCCCAGAACGCCGAGGGCGGATTTCCCGACGAGCTCATGGACCAGAGCGCTGTTGGCCGGGTGAAAGCCGCCGCAACGGACGTCACGGTACAGCCGCTCGAGCTCGTTCGACTTGAACATCCCCGAGCCGCCGGAAACGTCCATCGCCAGGTCCACGACTCGCTTGGCCCCCTCGACGGCCTTGTACTTGGCTCCGACCAGCTTGGCCGGCCAGCCCATCCCATGGTTGACTCCCGCCGACCAGTCGGCGGCAATGCGCTCCACGTGGGCGCTGATGTTGTCGATCTCGATGGCCATCTCGGCGATCGAGTGCTGGATCATCGGATGGTAAGCGAGAGCACGGCCACCGAGGGCGATCGACGTCCGTTTTTTTACCCCGGCAACCGCCAATTCCAGGGCCCGCTCCGCCAGTCCGATGTACATGCTGGCAAAAGTGGGCTCCGCCCACGCAAAGATGCCGAGTACGAAGGGATCGGCGCCGGCCAGTCCGGCGGGGACGATCCGGGCGATGTACTGATCGGGAACGAACGCTCCCTCCATCACGGTGTCGTCGCTGCGGGTGGCGCGCATGCCGAGGGTGTCCCACGTCTCAACGATGTGGTATCCCCTGGCCTCGCGGGGCAGGAAGCCGTGAACGATCTTCGGATTCTGCGGATCACTGCTATCCATGGCGTGAAAGCCCAATCGGGTCCACACGGGAGTCAGCGAGCCGAAGATCTTGTGGGCGGTGATTTCGTAGCCGCCGTCGACCGGTTCGGCTTTGGAGGTCGAGAGGAGCACCGGCAGGTCGTTGCCGCCCTCACCGTGGCCGGCGGCGAACACCTCGCCGGCGACCGCTTCCTCGAGGAGCCAGCTCAGGCTTTTGTCGCCGCTGCGCCACAGGTCAGCCGCGAGGCCGGTCCAGTAGACGTGCATGTTGGTGGCCAGGGCGGTGGCGGGGGAGCGGCGGGCCAGTCGGCGCTCTTCCTGGCACACCTCCGCCAGGGTCATGCCGAGGCCCCCGAGCTCGGTGGGCACGGCCATCAGCAGATAGCCGGCGGCGCGCAACTCCTCGAAGTCTTCGGTGAAGAAGCGGTTCTCCCGGTCGTAGCCGGCGGTGCGAGCCGCGCAGCGATCCAGGATCTCGTCCGACAGTACGGTCATGTTTGCCTCCGGGTTTGATGACAGGGCCAGCATGAGCGGCCGGGCCCGCCGCAACCTCCGGGCGGGTACGGATTTTCGGTACGGAGCGGCTAGAGACCCAGCTCCGCGGCCCTCCGTACCAGGTCGAGCTTCGACGAGACGCCGAGCTTCACGTAGGCGTTGGTCAGGTGGGTCTCGACCGTCCGCTCCCCGATGAATAGCCGGTCGGCGATCTCGCGGGCCGAACATCCCTCCGCGGCGAGGCGGGCCACTTCGAGCTCCCGTTTGCTCAGCGCACCAGGGCCGAGCAGCTCCGTTTTCCTCCGGCGTCCCCTCGAGCCCAGCCTGGAGAGGGCGGCGAGCACCTCCTGGCGGCGGACCGCGGCCTGGCAGCCTTCAAAGAGGTTGGCGGCCCGTTCCAGGGCATCCGTCGCCCGCTCCCGGTCGGCCCGTCCCGAGCAGTGGCCGAGGAGGGCCAGCGCCCGCCCCTGGAACAGCTTCCAGCCCGCGGCCTCGAAGCCCGCCGCCGACTGCTCGAAGGCCAGAGCCGCGGCCTCGACCTCGCCCGATGCGAAGGCCGCGGTCCCGGCCACCAGCGCCCGGAGACCTTCGTTTGGCTTTCCGGGCGGGGGCGCCGGATCGTCGGCGAGCAGTTCCTGGGCCCGCCTGGCCAGCGCGTCGTTGCGGCTGTACACGGCGGACTCGGCCATATCGGCCAGCATGAAACGCCCCCAGAGCCAGTAGCCGCTCGCCACCGCTTCCTCTGCCAGCCCGCTGAGCTGCTCGACGCCGGCGCTCCGGTCCCCCGAAAGGGAGGCCAGCATGGCCCGGGACCAGACCCGGATCACGCTGAACATCCACCAGCGGCGGCCACGAAAGGTGCGGTCGATGGTCGCCTGGAGCTCGGCCGCCTCGGTCGCCCGTCCCATTTCGGCCATCGCCGTCACCGCGGTTGCCGCGCCGAGCGCCCGCCGCAGGCCTATCCCGCCGTCCCAGGCGATCTGGTCCAGAGCGGCCGTGACACTTCGCGCCAGGTCGCCGGCCAGCCACGCCACCTGAGTGGTGAAGTCCAGAAGGAGCGTGTCGCGGTAGGCAGGATTGACCTCTCTGGCGAGCTGGAGGTCTGCTTCGGCTCGGGGGTCGCCGAGCAGGCCGCGCAGCCAGCCCCGCATGGCGATCAGGTAGGAACGCCGGTAGGCCCGGTCGGTGCGAGAGGCGATCTCGATGGCCTCCTCGACCACCGGGAGCGATGCCTCGATGTGCCCGCTCGGAGCCAGCGCCCACGCCAGCGAGCACAGCGCCTGCAGGCAAAGGAACTCGTCGCCCACCGACCGGGCCTGCTCCACCATCTGGCGGGCGTGGGTGGCATGGCCGGCGAGGTCGTCGGCGATGCCGAGGTGGTAGCCCATCTCGTTGGCGGCCAGCAGGCCAGACCGTTGGTCGCCCGCCTCCAGGAAAAGGTCTCGCGACGCCGCGATCAGCTCCCGGCCGGCGTCCAGTTCGGCCAGGCCCCAGATCAGGAAACTGCCCAGGCTGAACTTGACCGCAGCCCGCTGGCCCGCGTCGCCGTGTCGTTCGAGCACCTGGTCGGCGCGCCGCATGGCCTGTACCCCGACGGCCGCGTCAACGTCGGCGCGGTGGTCGACGACCCACTCAGGAGTGACGGGCATGACGGCCGCCACCTGGCCCCACCGGGTGTCGCCGGCCGGGACCATGGTGAGCAACGCCTCGAGCAGCGCCAGAGCCTCCCGATGGTGCTCTCCGGCTTCGGCCCGGCGCAGGGCTTCGCACAGCGTGTCAATCGCCTCGTCGTCGCCGGGTTCGGCCGCCTGCACCACATGGCTGGCCGCAGCACCGTAACGGCCGGCTTCGACCAGCACTCTCGCCGCGTGGCGATGAAGCGACCGGCGGCGGGCCCCGCTGATCTGGCCGTAGATGGCCTCCTGGACCAGCGGGTGGCTGATCTCGTAGAGGAGCTCGCCGCCCTCCTCGTGCTCGGCGACCAGCCGATCCTGGCCCAGCCGGTCCAGAATCGCGGCCAGATGGTCGAGGGAGTGACCACTCAGACGCAGCAGATCGCTGAGCTCCGCCCGGTAGCCGATGACGGTCAGAAGCTCGAGGGTGGCGCGATCGCCCGCACTAAGCGTACGGAGCCGGGCCTGGACCCTGTCGGCCAGATCCTCTGGCAGGGCCCGAAGGGAGGGGCGCGAGAGGTCCCCGCCCTCCTCCAGCAGGGCCCTCACCAGGCCGCTCACGAAGAGGGGACTGCCCTGGGCCCTTCCGACCAGCCAGTCGACGAGGGCGTCGGTGACAGGAGCTCCGACCAGCTCCTCGGCCAGCTCTCTCACATCCCGTCTGGCGAGAGGAGTCACGGGAAGCCGGGTGAGCAGACCTTCCTGCTCCAGCGCCCAGACCACTTCGCCCGCCACCGGGTGCTCGGCCAGCTCGTCCGGCCGCGCCGCGAGCAGGATGAGCAGCCTGAAGTCGGCGAGATTGCGGCTGAGGTAGTTGAGCGCCTCCCACGACGAGCCGTCCGCCAGGTGGACGTCGTCGAGGGTCACCACCAGGGGAGCTCTTTCGCTCATCCTCTGGAGGAGGCTGGTGAGGGCGCTCAGGAGCCTGATCCGCGGCCGGTCGACGGATGGATGAGCCTTGGCCGCGGCGCTGACCGAGGGGAGGAGGGCGGCCAGATCGTCGACCTGACCCCCGCACAACTCCAGCACTTCACTCTCGGGGAAAGATCGCAACCGTCGCTCCAGGGCTTCTACCCACAGACCGAGCGACGCGGTGGCACCCAGGGGGTAGGCCCGGGCGGACAGCGAAACGACACCATCGCGGTGGTGGTCAACCAGCTCCGCAGCCAGCCGGGTCTTACCCACGCCCGCCTCCCCGAGCATCAGCACCACCCTTAGCCGACCGGTGGTGGCCTGATCCAGCTCGCTTTCGAGTCGCCCGAGCTGGGCGTCGCGGCCCACCAAACCCGGTCGCCGTTCGTTGGAGGCCGGGATGGCCTCGCGCCACTCCACCGAGAACGCGCTCACCGGCTCGTCCATGCCTTTGAGGGGTATGTCTCCCACCGGGACGAACACGAATCCGGTCTTGGGCGACACCAGGCCCTTAACGAGACTGGAGATGAGGATCTGACCGGCCCGGGCCGAGTCGCATAGGCGTTTGGCGACCACCACCGCGGCGCCGAAATAGTCGTCCTCGTCGCGGACGGGTTCGCCGACGTGGATGCCGACCCGAACGCCGAGCTTCGTGCCGGTGCCGGCGTTGTGGCGCTGAATGGCTCTCTGTATGGCGATGCCGCACATGGAGGCGGCCACTGCGCTGTCGAAGACGACCATCAGTCCGTCACCCAGGTTCTTGACCTCCTGGCCCCCGGTTTCGGCCACCGCCTCGCGAAGGATGGCAAAATGGCGCCGCCGCAGGTCCTCGCCGGCCTCGTCTCCCAGGCGTTCGAGCAGCGCGCTCGACCCGGTCAGGTCCGTAAACAGGAGGGTGACTATTTGGGCTGCCAGCGGTCGCTCCCTTCCCCTTCGCACGTAGGATACGGCACTGAGTGTCCCACGGCTAGCGTGACGCCATGGACGCCGCCGCCTTGCGCAAGATCCAGCAGCCGCTCAAGGACGAGTACTCCGCCGACCCGGAACGGGCGCTCATTACTCTCAGGGCCCAGGGCTCGCTGGACGACTCCAACGTCAGCTGCTCGGTCGAAACCGGCCAGGCTCTGGTGCACGCCGGTCTGCATCCTGCGACCGGAGGGGACGGCAGCTTCGCCTGCTCGGGCGACATGCTCCTCCAGGCATTGGTCGCCTGCGCGGGGGTGACGCTGCGCGCCGTCGCCACCAACCGTGGGCTCGAGGTGAGCGGCGTGATCCGGGCCGAGGGCGACCTCGACTTCAGGGGCACGCTGGGGGTCGACCAGAATGCGCCGGTCGGGTTTCGGGCCATACGGCTGATCTTCGAGCTTGACTCGACCGCGTCAAAAGAGGAACTCCAAAAGCTGATCGCCACGACCGAGCGGTACTGCGTCGTCTACCAGTCTCTGGCCCAATCCCCGGCCCTGGAGGTTGCGGTCGGCCAGGTCCCGGTCTAGTGGGCTGCCTGCGAACTCGACGTCGGAAACTCGCGGCCAGCCGTCCTCATGCGACCAGGCATTCTGATGGCCGAGTTTCCGGCGTCGAGTTGCTGGCCGGCCCACTAGCCGGCGTATTTTCCCGTCTTGTCGGTCCTCCCCGTGGGGGAGTAGGTTAGGCCCGGCTCAGTGGAGACGATGGAGTCCTTATGGATGTGGCGTGGAGATTGAAGTACTTGTCCGCTCTGGAAGCATCGTCTCCCGACAGACGGAGCTGAGTCTTACCATCTTTCCCGGACCAGGCGGTGGGGATCGTAGGGGGGTGACGGACGTTCGTCCCCGGGATCTGGGAAGATCCAATATCCCTACCGGCAACGGTCTATTGACGATACGCAGTTAGCACACCAGACACCGCCGTGCCACAGGAGCACGACGAACCAGCGGAGCAGGGGAGCTCATGACAGCAGTGAACCTCAGCGTCAAGACGCTTCCCGTCACGATCGTCGCCTGCATGCAATCGGCCCCGACTCCGGCGCTGGACGGGAAAACCCGCCGGTGACTGTGCCTACGCTGCTTGTGGTCGCCGAACCGGCGACCCAGTTGACGCCGGTATCCGAACCGATCCTGGCAGCCGGGCCCGTCGGCGCCGCCCCGCGAGCACTGCGGCTGATTGGCCGTCGCGTCGTCCCCGTTCTGGTGCTGGTTTTCGTGGCGAATCTGGCCCTGACGCAACGGCACAAGCTGTGGGACGCCATGCGTCCATTGCGACAGGCCGATTCGTTTTGGTTGCCGGCATTGGTGGTGGCCAGTGCTGCGACCTTCTTCATGGCGGCCGTGGCCCTGACCGCGGCGACCCCCCATCGGCTGAGCTTTCGGCGGACGATGGCGGTGCAGGTCGCGGCGGCCTTCACCAACCGGCTGGCGCCAGCGGGCATCGGAGGGATGGCAACCAACGTCCGCTACCTCGAAGGCTCCGGCCTCGGTCGCGCCGACGCCCTGAGCGCGGTGATGATCACCACGGCCGCGGGGGTCCTGGTTCATCTCGGCGTCGTTATCACCGTCGGTATGGTCTTCTGGTTCGGAGGGGACGCCGGCTCGCTGCCCAGTCTCCCTTCCACCCACTATTGGGTTGTGGTGGGTGGTGTCTCGGCTGTCCTGTTGGGCGTCGGGCTGGTCGCCTGGCGACGGCTCGCCAGCCATATCGTCGCCGTCGGGTTGAGTATCCGTGCCACCGTCACCGAACTACGACGGCGACCGCGCCAACTGTTGAAACTTCTCGCGGGGTCAGCCGGTATGACCTGCGCCCACACCCTGGCGCTGATCATCTGCCTTCAGGCGTTCGGTGGCGGGGTGGCCTTCATCACCATCGCCGTCGTCTACCTGGGAGCCACCGGGTTGGTTGCCGCCGTCCCGACCCCGGGGGGCGCGGGCGCCCTCGAGCCCGTCCTGGCCGCCGGCCTGATCCATGCCGGCGTAGGTAGCGGCGCCGCGATCGCGGCGGTCCTGACCTACCGGTTCGCGACGTTCTGGTTGCCGCTCGTTCTCGGTGTGTTCACCTTCCGATCATTGCGGCGTCGCCAGATTCTTTAGTCACCTTCTGGGTGGGTGGGCGGTGGACAACGCCCGACCAGGCGAGTATCATCACCGCTTACCGCGTCGCTCCGGACCTTGGCGACCTCGACAGACTCGCGAGGTTGACAAAGCATGCCGAGCGATCACCTTCCCGTATCGACAGTCGATCCGTCGGCTTGCGGGCCAGGTTTGTGGCTGACGATCACGGCATCTCTATCGTGACCGGACGCAAACTGTTGCGAAGATCGCGCCCGGTCCATGACTCCTTCTTCGCCTGGTCGGATGCGATCGGCTACCGGTTGACTCCGTGCGTCACGTCCCAGGATAACGGGGCCGCTACGGCCGCAGCCCATGACCCTGAACTCATGATCTACACCCGGAGAGGCCAGCACGCCTGGGAGTTGCCAATGAGCGCGGCCAAGGCCAGATCCCTCCTCGGACGCTGGCTGACCCGATTCCACTAGTGGTCGGGTGGGACCGGATTAAGGGCCGGGTCGGCTGACGTTGAGGACCGCGACCTGCACCGGGTCGGCCCGACCCCTGACCTGAAGCGTCTCGGTCCGGCCGCCCGGATGGGCCCGGGCGATCGGGTCGTACAGATTGGAGGACAAGACCACTTCTCCAGGAGAGGCAAAGGACTGGAGGCGGGCCCCTACGTTTACGGCGTCGCCGAGAGCTGTGAAGTCCAGCACCGTGCCCGAGCCGACGTTGCCGACAAAGGCCACGCCCGCGTTGGCCGCCACACCGACCGACAGGTCGGTGGTAGAGGCGGCCAGGTCGATGGCCGCCAGGGCGGTCTTGTGGCGGTAGTCGGGACCGGCCAGCCCGGCCAGAAACAGGCCCATCACCTCGTCGCCGATCAGTTTGTCGATGATGGCGTCATGCCGGATGAGCACCTCGGTGGCCAGGGCGTAGAATCGATTGAGCTGGCCGGCAAACTCAGTCGCGGTGGATCTTTCTCCCAGGCTGGTGGAGTCACGGACGTCCGCGAAGAGCACCCCGACGTCGATCTCGATGCCCCCCGGGGGCAGATGGTCGAAGCAGTACTGGCACAGATTGGGGTTCTTACGGGAAGGCCTGCGGCCGATGACCCGGCAAAACCTGCCGCCCACGCCGCCGAAGGGGTTCTGGCACAGCTTGCAGCGAGGATCACGCGGCAGGCGACGGAAGACCCGCCGACCCTTGTTGAGCGGCTCATAACCTTCGACCAGCAGTCGATGCCAGTCGATGGGCTTCGCCATCGGGACAGTATCGTCGATCCAGACCGCGTTTGCCCGCGGTATTCGCATCCCCCGCCGTTGCTCACCCGCCCGACAGGCGAGCCCGCTCCGCTCGGGGCAGACCCTCGACGACGAGCGCATAGGAATGATCAATCATTTCTCGAAGCTCGTCGTCATCAATCGACCCGTCGAGGTCGACCGTGTTCCAGTGGCGCTTGTCCTGGTGGCCCCGGCCGGTGCGGCGATCACCCCGTTATGATCGGCGGCAACGGATGGATCCGCTGCCAATCCGCGACCGAGGGGAGAACACCATGAGAACACGCGGTGCTGTGATCAAGAAGGCCCCGGGTACCTACGAGGTCATCGACATCGAGCTGGACGAGCCCCGACAAGGGGAGCTGATGGTGAAGATGGCGGCATCGGGTCTGTGCCATTCGGACGACCACATCGCCACGGGAGACCTTCCCGTCGGGATGTACCCCATGTGCGGAGGCCACGAGGGTGCCGGGGTGGTGGAGAAGGTGGGGCCACATACTCTGGGGTTCGAGGTGGGGGACCACGTCATCTTCTCCTTCCTGCCGGGGTGCGGCCGGTGCCGGTGGTGCGCCTCGGGCATGCAGAACCTCTGCGACCTGGGCGCCGGTGTGCTCACCGGTAGCCGCCCCGAGGATCCGACCAGCTTCCGGATGCACACCGTCGACGGTGATCCGATCGGCCAGGGCGCCGGGATCTCCACCTTCGCCGAGCACACGACGGTGAGCGTGATGTCGGCGGTCAAGATCGAAAAGGACCTGCCCCTGGACAAAATGTGCCTGCTGGGCTGCGGGGTGGGCACCGGGTGGGGCTCGGCGGTCAACGCGGCCCAGGCCGGTCCGGGGGACACCATCATCATCATGGGCATCGGCGGGGTGGGCATCAACGCCGTGCAGGGGGCGGCCCACGCCGGCGCCTCCAACGTCATCGCCGTAGACCCGGTGGAGCTCAAACGAGAGAAGGCCCTCCAGCTGGGCGCCACCCACGCCTTCGCCGACATCGCCGAGGCCGACGAGTTCGCCAAGAGCGTGACCAACGGCCAGGGCGCCGATGCGGCCATCGTGACCGTCGGGGTGACCAAGGGCGAGCACGTGGGTCAGGCCTTCGCGGCCATCCGCAAGGCCGGCACGGTGGTGGTCACCGGCGTCGGCAATTTCTCCGAGGTCGGCATCCCGGTGGCGCTCAGCGAGCTGACCCTGTTCCAGAAGCGGATCCAGGGGGCCCTGTTCGGGGCGTCCAATCCCAGCTCGGACATTCTGCGCCAGGCCCAGATGTACCGGGACGGCAAGATCAAGCTGGACGAGTTGATCACCACCACCTACAGCCTGGATCAGATCGCCCGGGGCTACGAGGACATGCACGCCGGCAAAAACATCCGCGGCGTCATCATCTACGACTGAGCGCTCCTCGCCATACCCCGCTGCGGATTGTCTGGCCTGGCCTCATTTCGGCTCGGCCGCTCGCCGCCGGTTGTAGAGGCTGATGGCCCACAGGTAGGAGGCCACGCCGATACCGATGCTCCAGGCCATGACGGCGATGGCGTGACCGCCGACGGCGGCGTCGCTGAGCAGGCCGCGCACCGTCTCGGTGGCGGGGGTGAACGGCTGGTACTCAGCAAACTGGCGCAACCCGCCAGGCATGGTATCGGTGGGCACGAAGGCGCTACTGAGGAAGGGCAGCAGGATCAGCAGCATCGGGGTATTGCTGGCGGTCTCGACGCTCTTGGCGGCCAGCCCGAGCGCGGTGGCCAGCCAGATCAGGGCCAGGGCGAACAGGGTCATGATCCCGATCGCGGCCAGCCACTGGAGCGGTCCGGCCGCGGCGTGAAACCCGAGCGCGAAGGCGACCCCGATGAGGATGGCGATGGCGAACAGGGCCTGGATGAGGCTGCCGACGACATGGCCGGTGAGGACTGACGCCCGGGCAATGGCCATGGTGCGGAAGCGGTCGATGATGCCGCCGGTCATGTCCATGGCCACCCTGATAGACGTGCCCTGCACGGCTGAGGCCACGATGATGATCAGCAGCCCCGGGACCAGGTAGTTGAGATAGGCGCCGCGACCCTGGTGGGCCCCGAGGCCGGCACCGAGCTGGCCGCCGAAGACGTAGACGAAGAGCAGCAGGAACACGATGGGCATGCCGACCAGCATCACGGTCATGGACGGGTAGCGGAGCTGGTGCTTGAGGTTGCGGCGCAGCATCACCCGGGAGTCACTGAGGGTGCAGGCGAGCGTGGTCATGACAGCGATCCTCCTTGCAGTGCGGGGTCTTTTTCGAAGAGAGTCGTACGGTCGTTACCGGTCACGGCAAAGAACACGTCGTCGAGGTCCGGCGTGTGGATTGACAGCCGCTCGACACCGATACCGGCTCGATGCAGTTCGTCCAGCAGCTCGCGCAGTGAGTCCACGCTGCCGTCGGCAGGGATCTGCAAGACGAGCTGCTCCTCGTCCGGGGCGGCCATCCCGACCAGTGCGGCCGCCGAACGCAGCAGATCGCTACCAGCGAAGTGGAGCCGGACGTGGCCGCCGGGGATGCGGCTCTTCAACTCGGCGGGTGCCCCCTCGGCGACGATCCGGCCCTGGTCGAGCACGGCGATCCGGTCGGCCAGTTGGTCCGCCTCGTCGAGGTACTGGGTGGTCAGCAGGATGGTCACGCCGGACAGAGCCAACTCCCGGATGATCTTCCACATGGTCTGGCGACTGCGGGGGTCCAGGCCGGTGGTGGGCTCGTCGAGGAAGATCACCCGCGGCTCTCCGACCAGAGTCATGGCCAGGTCCAGACGCCGGCGCATCCCGCCGGAGTAGGTCGACAGCGGCTGGTCGGCGGCGTCAACCAGGTCGAACTGCTCCAACAGCTCGGCCACCCGCCGTCGCCCGACCTGGCGTCCCAGGTGGCGAAGGTCGGCCATCAATTGCAGGTTCTCCGTACCGGTCAGCAGGTTGTCCACGGCCGAGAACTGCCCGGTCACCCCAATGACGGCCCGGACCCCGTCGGGATCGCTCACCACATCGTGGCCGGCGATGCCCATGGAGCCCGAATCGGCCGAGGTGAGGGTGGAGAGGATGCGGACCATGGTGGTTTTTCCCGCCCCGTTCGGACCGAGCAGGGCGAAGATCGTGCCCGGCTGCACCGTCAAACTCACCTGATCGAGGACCACATGGGTACCGAACGACTTGCACACTTCCCGGGCCACGATCCCGCTCGTTGCCGGCTGACTGATCATTGGTTCCTTCCCTTCGCTCACTCGCGAGAGGGCGCGTCGCTGCTCGCGCCGCTCCCTCCATTCCTGCTCCTGTCGCTATTCCTGAGAAATACGAGACCGATGCGCCCGACTCCGGGCCCGCCCCGGTGGGCCTCGTGGCGCTACGACGTTGGCGTTTTGGCCCGAGCCGGCACGCGACGAATATTGATGTCGCCTGCGGCCGTGCGCGCCCGGATCTCGGTGGTCTGCTCTTGCGCCGAGGGACCGTCCGCATCCTCGAGCTCGCTATTGACCCGGCCGAAGCCGGTAGAGAGGTCGAGCCAGGCGGCGACCCCATCGAGAACTCCGATGTCGATCTGGCCGTAGGCGGTGGTGGCTTCGGTGGCGCCGTGCGACAACATTCCCAGGCGCACGTCTCCGGCCGCGGTCTTGGCCGTGACATGAGAGCCCGCCCTGTCGACCTGGATGGCGCCGTTGGCATTGCGCAGCTGCGCTCGGCCTTTTACCGCCCCGATGCGGGTGTCGCCGTTGGAGTTCTTGACCGTCGCCGTCCCCTCGACCGAGCCGATGTCTATCCGGCCTGATCCGGTCTTGACGTCGGCGTCTCCTCTCGACCTGGCCGAGTGTCACCTCGCCGAAGCCGGTCCTGATCTTCACCGGACCGGCCTCGTCGACGCGGACATCGCCCATGCCGGTCTTGAGGTCGAGGTCCCCGAGGCGCCCCGTGCTGTGTACGGCCGCCATTCCCAGGTCTGCGCCCACGCGTGAGCCCGGAGGAAGCTGGATCTCGACATCAATAGACTCGTGACTTCCCCAGGGAGTCCACTTCCGCCAGGTCTTCGGCCCTCTCACGAGGAGGGAGCCCGACGCGTACTCCACCTGGGTTTGCATGGCCGCGGTCACATCCCCCTTCTTGGTGGGATCGGTGGGTTTTACCTCGACCACGGTCTCGGCGCTTTCACTCGCCACCAGGCGAAGATCGCCGACTCCGAACTCGATTGAGACCGAGATCGGTTCGGGCGTCTGGAAGACCGTCATTTTCGTTACCTCCTGACTACCGGCTCCAGCCGGTGTAGCGCTGAGATCCGGTTGCCGACCCTCGGTCCTGGCGGCGAGCCGAGCTGGTTCGGTCCAAAGCCGCGCTCGTGGCGCGCACCAGCCAGGTGTTGATCGAGAGGCCTTCGTTGGTGGCGGCCTCGTCGACCCGGGCCTTTAAGTGCTCGGGGAGCCGAAGATTGACGCGGGCCGTGGCCGCCTCGTCTCCGTCGAAAGGGAGGCGTCCGGAAACCTGACGCTCCGTCTCCTGAGGCGGAAGTTCGCTATGGGGGAGGTTCACCACGAACTCGGGTTCGCGGCCCCGCAGCCGTAGCTCCACGGAGCCGGGCGCCAGCTCGCACGTGATTTCCTCGGCTGCCGCGGCGAGGGCGTCCTGGAGCGCCAGGCGTATGGCCGACTCGAGCGGAGCGAACAGCCGCTCGGCCAGGGCCTGGGCCTCCTCCCCCCTGGTTCCGCGGCCGCCGCCAGCTGCCTGCGGATGGTCTCCACGTACGCCGTCAAGTCCATGGCACCATCGTGACACCATTATGGTGCCAAGTCAAGGCCAGAATGGCACCAACGATGACGTCGTGGTTGGCGCCCTCGGTGGGTCAGAGAGAGTCGGCGAAACCCTTGAGATCCCTCACGCTGGCGGCGTGGGTCTCGGGCAGGGCCACGGCGAAGATCAGGTCGCCGCCGTGACAGGTGCCGTTGACGGTCCGGGCCGTGACCGGAACCCCGGCGGCCGCCAGCCGGCGATAGTAGGTGAGCCCCTCGTCGCGCAGCGGGTCCAGCTCGTTGACCGAGATGACGTGGGGCGGCAGGCCTCGCAGGTCATCGATGGTGGCCGCGTAGGGCCAGCACTCGGGGTCGCGCGCGTGGGCCCCCTCGGGGTCGTAGGCCCGGGCCAGGACGGCCATGAGGCTGCAGCCGATGAAGTAGTCGTCGTTCTCGCGGAGCGACGGCAGATCGGGCGGCGGCGTGGCCCACAGGCCGGAGATGTACGGGCACTGGGCGTAGACGCCGTCGATGGCTTCGAGCCAGCCTTCCCGGCGGGCCCGGTGGGTCACCGCCAGAGTCAGGTTGCCGCCTCCGGATTCGCCGGAAACGAGGAGCGCCCCGATGCCAAGTTCGTCGCGGTGGGCATGCACCCAGCGCACCGCGGCGGCGCAGTCGTCGAGGCCGGCCGGAAAGGGATGAGGGCCGAGCTTGCCGCCGGCATTGCGGAACTCGACCCCCACGACGACCATCCCCGTCGCCGCGAGCTCGTTGCGCCAGTGCACGTAGTTGTCGTCGGCGGCGGCCAGGATGGTCATACCCCCGCCGTGCAGATGAACGAGACCGGGCAGCGAAGGCGGCCTTTCGACCGGGCGGTGGATGAAAATGGTCACCTCGTGGCCGGCCCCGCCGTCGATGATCCGCGTCTCGTTGGTCACGCCCGGAACGGGGGGCAGCCCTTCCAGGAGGGTGGCGATAGCCCCACCATTGCCCTCTTCCGACACGCTGGTGAAATCGAGGATCCACTCGAGCGGGGCATCCGGACCGATGGGCGGGGCCGGCGCCAACTGGTCGATGCCCAGCGGTCGCATGGCCGCCAGCATCCTCGGATCGGTTCGGGGATCGGTGGCCAGCGACATGCGAGGGTCGCCAAGACGACCAGGCAAAATGACCGGTGCGGTGAACTGCGCCTCGTCGGACATGAAACCCCTTTCGCCTCACGGCCGCGTTGCGACCGCCTGTTCGGAAGCATAACTGCCGAGGCCACCAAGGCGGACTTCCAAGCTTGGTCGCGCCAAGCGCGAAGATGGCGGCTATGAGCACGGAAACGGGATACGCACCCAGTCACCTGCTGACCGGCAGCGAGATCGCCCGCCACCACTGGGACGAGATCACCCGACTTGGGCTGGAGCGCAATGTCGCGGAGCTGGAGACGAAAGGGCTCACCGTTGTCCCGCCCGACAAGGTGAGCGCCCCGGGGCTGGCGGAGCGGTTGCGAGACGCCATCCTGCGAGTAGCCGACGAGCGCACCGGCGCCCGACCCGACCTCGAACACGCGACGGAGGTGGGGCGCGGCAAGTTCGGCGAGGCGTTCGGATTGCAGCTGTATTACCTGTTGTTCGAGGACAAGGCCTTTCAGGAGGCGATCATCAACCCCACCGCGCTGGCCCTGGCCACGTACCTGCTGGGGGAGAGCTGCATCATCAGCAACTGCCTGGCCGGCGTCAAGGGTCCGGGCACTGTCGACCTCGGCTTGCACTGCGACAATGTGATGATCCCCGCGCCGTTTCCGGCCTATGCGCAGGTCTGCAATGTCACCTGGGCGTTGACCGACTACACGCCTGACGCCGGTCCTCTGGTTTACGTCCCTGGCAGCCACCGTTTCGGTCGTCACCCCAATCCCCGGGAAGGACGAGACCAGGTGGTGCCGGTCGAGTGCGAGGCCGGATCGATCATCTTCTGGCACGGCAACACCTGGCATGGTGCCGACGCCCGCCGCAGCCCCGGGTTGCGGGTGAACCTGATCGTGGCCATGATGCGCGCCTACCTGCGACCGCAGGAGGCATACCGGGAAAACGTCACGCCGGAGATCCTGGCTGACAACCCCGAGCGGTTCGCCATCCTCCTCGGCCAGCACATCTATTACGGATGGACAGAAAACGGCCCGGACCTCGGCCCTCTGGTCCGCTCGCCGGGCGGAAACCACATGTTCGACTGAGGCTCCGTCCGAAAGGGATGGAAGCGACAGAACCGGCTGATCCAGCCGCAGGACCTGGCCTCTCTCGGGATTGAACGACCTGACGCGACCTTGGCGCGTCAACCAAATCGTAAGCTCGGGCGTCAGTAGGGGCGATGAGGGCAACCGTGACGCTGGAACCGGATCGAGGTTGGGAGCAGCAAGGTGCCAGCCTTCGCGCCTTGTACCTCGACGAACGCACCGCCTTGCTCCGCCTGGCCTCGCTACTCCTGCGGGATGTGTCCGACGCGGAAGAGGTTGTGCAAGACGCCTTTGTGAGTGCCTACCTGGCTTGGAACCGTCTGCGGGACCCGGACAAAGCGGTCGCCTTCCTGCGCAGCGCGGTTCTCAATGGGGCCCGGTCCCGGCTGCGCCATCGACGCGTGGTGGATCGCTTTCGACCCGCCAGATCGGCGGTCGCGGCCCCGGCCGAATCGGCGGCCCTGCAGCATCTCGATCGGGTGAGGCTGGTCGAGGTTTTACAGGCCCTGCCCGTACGCCAACGCGAGTGTCTGGTGCTCCGGTATCTGCTCGAGCTCAGTGAGGAGGAGACCGCCGACACTCTCGGCATCTCGCGGGGCTCGGTCAAGACCCACGTCCATCGTGGCATCGCCAACCTCGCCGCCCACATGGAGGTCGCCCCATGACGCTCGACGATCAGCTTCACGACCAGTTCTCCTCGGCTGTGACCGGCCTGGAGCACCCCGACCGCTGGCAGGAGGTCGTCACTCGCGGGCAGCGCCGACGGCGGCAGCGCCGGATTGCTGCCGTCGGGTCGGCCGCCATAGCCCTGGCCGGGGTGGTCGGCCTGGTCGTGGCCCTGGCCAGCGGTCCGAGCACCACGCAGGTCCAGATCGCCCCCACCCACGGCACCCGGGCGACCCCCACGACGCCCGTCAGCACGGTCCGGCCCAGCCCGACCACCGTCACGCCCCGAACGCCGGCCGCGGCACCGCCGGCATCGGTGACGCCCCCAGCATCGGCGACGAAGGTCGTTCCGCCCCAATCCGCCACCACCGCGCCGCCGGCCTCCCCGCCGCCAGCGAAGGCCAGTTCGCCGACCGCAGCTGCGCCGGCACCCTACAGCTTCGGGTACATGCCCCTGTATCCGTTTGCTACGCAGGCCCAGGCCGATGCCTGGCTGGGTGCGTATAAGACGAGTGGTGTGCAGCCCTGGCACGAGGATCCCCGGGCCACCGCCCTGGCCTTCGCGGCCTTTCTCGGTTACACCGATATCAATAAGGTCACCGGGTCCAGCATCTCCGCCACCCAGGCCCATATCTCCGTCGGCTACCTGATCACGCCCACGCAGCCGCACACCGGCGCGGTGGTCCATTTGGTCCGCTACGGGCCGAGCCCGAACGCCCCCTGGGAGGTGGTGGGTACCGCCGACCAGCTCGGCTTCACCATCACCTCGCCCGCCTACGGCTCGACCGTGCGGTCGCCGGTTGTGGCCGGCGGCCGGATCACCGGGGTCGACGAGAGCATCACCGTGCAGGTGTTGACCCTTTCGTCATCGACCCCGGTGGGTCGCAGCTGCTGCCATCCGGCCGGCGGTACCGGGAGCCCCTGGAGCGTGCCGGTGCCGTTCAACCGGGCTCCCGGGCAGGTCCTGATCGTCAGCGCCGCGACCGGCGGTCACGTGGCCGCCGTCGAGCGGTTCGTGGTTACCGGCGTCCGCAACTGATCTCCCGGCCCATTCCGCTGCAGACGCAGGCCGGTGGTATCGCCGCTTGTCGGGTATCTCCGGGTGGCCACCAGCGCCTGTGCCCTCACCGCCGACCACCCGGCGGATCGGTCCGGTCCTGATCGGCCCTCTACTGATCCTCCCTCTTCGGCCGCAGTTATCGGGCGATGGGCTGTTGGAGCTCCGTGACATGACGGGCGGGATCTTCTTCGTGCCACTCGTGGTAGAGCTCCCGACAGTCGCCGGCCAGCCGGTAGCCACTGACTTCGGTCCACCGCACCAGGGCCTCCCACGAGGTGGTGATCCCGTCCATCGCGCCGCGGTGCACGACCGACGCCACCTCGACGACGGGCAGGTCCACAACCGTCACCCGGTCGCTGTCGGGCACGTCCTGGTCTCCGATCTCGAACCCGGCGTGGAGGACGATGCTGCCTTCCTCGGCCGTGCCGTTCTGGTCCTCGTAGTAGGCGGCCGAGATGCCGGGTTTGGCTCCGACCGACTCGAGGTGGGCCAGAACTTCAGGCAGAAGTCGGCCGAACGCGGGGGCGATGTCGGCGTGAGTGAGCCCTCGGGCCGCCGACTGGGCGATGCGGATGGGCTGGGTTTGCTTGATGACAATGTCCTGAACGTCCACGGTGTTGCTCCCTTCGAGCGCCCGGAGGTGCGCTTCGACTCGGCGCAGGCGTTCCCGTTCTTCATCGACGGTTTGCTCGATCTGGGCCTGGCGCATCCGCAGCATCCCTCGTAGTTGTTCGACCGGAGGATTCTCTTCGAGAATCTCCCGGATCTGCTCCAGGGTAAAGCCGAGGTCGCGGAAGGCCAGGATCCGATGGAGCCGGCTGAGCTGCCGGGCTCCATAGCGTCGGTAGCCGTTCGATGGATCGGTCCGCTCGGGCCGGAGCATGCCGATCTCGTCATAGTGGCGCAGCATTCGCGGCGACACCTGACCGAGCCGGGCGAACTCTCCGATGTTGAGCATGGCTCCACCATTCATAGACCTTCACACCGTGTGAAGGTCAAGGGCTCCAAACGCTCATTCGGGGGTCGGCCGGTACCGGCACACCTGTACGCCGGTGGTGGTGGTGAGGGCGGCGATAAGCTCGAAAGTGCGAAGCTCTCCGTCGCTGGGGAATAGCGTCTTGCCGCCCCCGAGAGTGACCGGCTCGATCATGAGGACCAGTTCGTCCACCAGTCCCTCGGCCAGCAGCGACCGCACCAGCGACAGGCTGCCGTAGACGTAGATGTCACCACCGGGCCGGTCCCGGAGGGCAGCCACCGTCTCCAACAGCGCTTCGCCCCGGATGATGGTGGTTGGTTTCCACGTGAGGTCGGACTCGGCCAGAGTGTCCGAGACGACGTACTTCTGGGTGGCATTGATCCAGTCCGAGAAGGGATCGCCGCTCTGCGCCGGCCAGGCTTGGGCGGACACCTGATAGGTGCGCCGCCCCTGGAGGAGCGCCTCGCTGTCCCCGACGATCTCGCCCATGACCGGCCCCATGACATCGGGGTCAAAGAAGCGGTGCGACCAGCCGCCGTGACGGAACCCTCCACTGGTGTCCTCCTCGGGGCCGCCCGGCGCCTGCAGCACCCCGTCGAGACTCATGAACTCGCTGACAACAACTCGCATGATCTTGCCTCCGTTGGCGGAATGGTCGAAGGTAGAGACGACCGGCTGGGCCGGAAGTCATCGGCGGCAGCCAAACGTCGAGTGGACCATACCCGCCGCAGTCGGCGGCTGCCCTCTGAGGTGGTCCAGCCGCGGCGGTAGTTCCGTATCGAACGCCCCACTCGTCGGGTGCGTTTGGTGCTTGGGCGCGCTATTGGCGGTTTTTCGACATCTAACGCGCCCAGAGTCACCAAACGCGCCCAGGTTGTCGGGCTGGTAGGGAGTCGACCACGTGCTCGCTAGCGTCTCGCTAGCACCCGTGCGTCAGTGTTCGTCGTGGCAATCGCCCTCTACAGAACACACTGGAGAAATGCCATGACCTTCGTTCTCAATGACGTCCCTGCGTCGGTCCAGACGTATATCAAGGACAACGTCACGGTCGACGTGACCAAGCCCAAGACGGGCACCTCGTCCACCCTGCAACCCGGTGACACCGCGGATTTCACCGTGACCCTGACCAACAAGGGTTCGGTGCGACTCCTGAACGTGAAGTACCACCTATCGATCTCTGATCCGAAGGTGGCGCAGTTCAAGGTCCCTACGAGCTCGCTCGTGTACATCTACCGGGCGGACTTCGGGACGGCGATCCTTCACGACACCGATTCCGACACCCTGCTCGTCGAGCCGGAGATCACCGATCTGAGTACCCTCGACCCCGACGGCGGAACCTTGTCGTTTAAGGGTTCGATCGACATGCACACAAAGGGCACCGACCTGGTCGTCGAAGCGCACATGCACGGCGACATCGATGAGACCAGTCTCTACCCGACCCAACAAGCGGGCAAAGTGTTCGACTCACCCAAGTTCACGATCAAATGACCCCGCGCCGGCCGCAATAGCCGCAAGAGTTGGCTCCTCATCACCTCGTCGACCTGGACCCGCGGGCCCGGCCGGCGAGGTGCCTGAAGAGCTCAGCCCCGCTCCAGGGTCCATTGCTGCCACTCGGCGACGGGCTGGAATCCCATGGCGTGGTTGATGGTCAGCATGGCGGCGTTGACCCCGGCATTCCAGGTCTCGATGGTCGTCACCTCCGGGCGCTCGTCGATGAGACGGAGGGCGTTGACGGCCTTCAGCCACCGGCCGAGCCCGAGGTTGCGATGCGCCGGGTCCACGGCAGTGTCCCACTGTTGGCCCAGCCAGGGCCGGGCCCTGGTGGCCAGGAGCTGAGTGAAACCGACCAACGCCCCGGTGGCCTCGTGGCGGGCGCACAACGTCCAGACCCAGCCCATCCGGCGGACGAGCCCCTGGAGGTCGGCCCGGACCTCCGCGGGGGTCGGCAGCACGTCCTGGTCACCGTCGCTCCGCGGGGCGGTGTTCATCACCCCGCTGACCTCGGCGAACCCTGCGAGGAGCTCCTCGGGGCAGGGTCCGTCGAAACCCACCAGCGAATAACCGTGGGCCCGATGCGGAGCCTGGCGGACCCAGCCTTCGAGCATCTGCCGGTCGAGGGCCGCGATACGGACCCGATTTTGCCGCTCGACGATTCCTGGCGTCGCCCCGACGGCCGCGGCAAATCCCATGCCCCCGGCATGGCCGACGGGCACGTAAGCCCGAATCCGGGGCCGCGCCGTCCGCTCGCCGACGGCGCGGACCAGGGCCCGTCCGATGCCTGCGCCTCGCCGCTCCAGGCGGACCACCAGGTAGTCGATCTCGGCCAGGTCCTCGTTGCCCGTCGTGTCAGAAAGGACCAGCCGCACGGTGCCGACGGACTGCCCGGCGTCACTCGCCATCCCGATGGCCAGGTGCCGGTGCGGGGGAACGTTGGCCAGGTCAGCGGCCAGTTCGGCGGCCGGGGTATCCGGCTCGCCCGGGATCACCTCGCGCTCGAACTCACTGACCATCTCCGCCGCAGCGGCGATGGCCTTGTCATCGGGGTTCTCGGACCAGTCGATCTCGACCATCGTCCCCCGGGTCTAGCGCCCTGGCCCCGAGAGGGAAAGCGAATTTCCTGCTCTCTCTCTCCTCCCCCCTCTCTCCTCTTTCCTCTGGCTCAATCCCCGCCGCCCGATGCCCTGAAGTACGCTCACTTGTCCACTTGAGACAACGAGCAGAGGATTTGACATGACGACTCGCAGTGTCGGCGATTATCTCCTCGACCGGTTGCAAGAGCTCGGTGTGCGTCACCTCTTCGGTGTGCCTGGCGACTACGTCCTCGGCTTCAATGGCCAGATCGAAGCCAGGCCGGACGTGGCGTGGGTAGCAAACTGCAACGAGCTGAACGCCGCGTATGCGGCCGAGGGCTACGCCCGCGCCCATGGCATCGGAGCGCTGGTGGTGACCGCGGGTGTCGGTGACCTGGGGGCCGCGAGCGGGGTGTGCGGGGCTCTGGCCGAGCACAGCTCGGTGGTGGTGATCTCCGGCGTACCCGGCCCTTCTCGGCCGGGGGCTACCCACCACACGGCCGGCGATGGCGACTTCAGCCGCTTTCACCGAATCTACGCCGAGATCACCGTGGCTCACACCACTCTGACCGAAGGCAACGCCGCGGCCGAGATCGACCGGGTCCTGCGCACGTGCGTGGTCGAGCATGGCCCGGTCTTCATCGCCCTGCCCGCCGACGTGGCCCCGGCCCACATCGCTCCGCCGGCGGGACCGCTGGACCTGGGTGCAGGAGGGACCGGCGACCTCGAGAGGCTCACCGCGGCCGTCACCGACCGGCTGGCCGCCGCTCGCCGTCCCGTCGTCCTGGTCGACACCGGGCTGCGCCAGGCCCGGCTGGCGGATGCCTTTGCCGCCGCCGTGGCCGGCGGGCAAATCTCCTGGGCGGTGACCAGCGCCGCAGTCGGAGACCTCACCGGGCCGCCCGGCCCCGGTTACCTCGGGGTGTATCCGGGCGGCTTCGGACACCGATCGGCCACCGAGGTTGATGATGCCGACCTTCTCATTCGTCTGGGCACTCGTCGCGTCGAAAGGGCCGGCCCCCGTGCCGTCGTGGGCTTACGGGACCCGGCGGTGGTCGACGTGGCCGACGCCCGCACGACCATTGGGACCGAGATGTTCGACGTTCCCATGGACCGAGCCGTCGAGAGCATCGCCGCGGCCCTGGCCGGGTCGACCCGGCCGGCCCCCGACCCGGCGGGCGCGGCCGGCCCGGCCGAGACTGCAGCCGGCGACCGGTCCAGTGCGCCCGCTAACGGGAGTCTCACCCAGGATGCCTTCTGGACGGAGTTCCAGTCGTATTTGCAGCCCGACGACGTGGTGCTGGTTGATCCCGGCTCAGGGATGTTCCCGATGACTTCAGGCTCACGCCCTGACGGCGTCACGCTGTACAACCAGAAGACCTGGGCGGCCATCGGCTGGGCCCTGCCTGCCGTGCTCGGGGCCGCCCTGGCGGCCCCGGACCGGCGCCACATTGTGATCATCGGCGACGGCGCCCTGGCCATGACGGTCCAGGAGCTGTCGACCCTCGCCAGGGAAGGTTGCTCGCCGCTAATTGTGGTGGTGAATAACGGCGGGTACCTCATCGAGGACTTCGCCATCAACGGGCTGCACCTCGACTGCGACGACATCTGGGTGTGGGATTATTCCGCCCTCGCTGCGGCTTTTGACGACCGGAGGCGATATCGCCCGCTTGGCCTGCAGGCCACCACCGCAGCTGACGCCGCCGAAGCTCTCAAGAAGGCGGCCGAGGGACAGCTCGAGGGCCGTCTGGTCGTGCTGGATGCGGTCTTCGGGCGCGATGACATGCCGGCGTCCATGGCCGCCATGCACGAAGCTCGGGTCGCCGCCGCGGCCCAGGGTTCGCAGCCCTGAGCGCGAGGGCACGACCATGGACCTGGAACTCGCCGGCGCCACCATCCTGGTGACCGGCGGAACGGATGGCCTCGGTCTGGCTCTGGCCGAACGCCTGTTGCGCGAGGGCGCCAAGGTGGCCGTCTGCGGTCGGGACGAGACTCGCCGGACCCAGACCTCCGAGCAGTTGGGCCGGCTGGGGCCCTTGCTCGTAGTGCGGGCCGACGTCACGGTCCCCGATGACCTCCGGCGCCTGGTGGACGCCACCACCTCGGAGTTCGGCGGTCTCGACGGCCTGGTCAACAACGCCGGCCAGAGTGCCAGCGGCCCATTCGAATCGCATAGCGACGCCGCATGGATCGCCGACCTCGAGCTCAAAGTCATGGCCGCCGTCCGGCTCACCCGCCTCGCCCTGCCCCATCTGCGTCGCTCGGCGATGGCGTCGGTCATCAATGTGCTCAACACTGGCGCCCGGGCGCCATGGCCCCGCTCCCTGCCCACCACGGCCTCACGATCAGCCGGCCTGGCCATCTCCAAGGCCCTCGCAACCGAGCTGGGGCCTGAGCAGATCCGCGTCAACGCGGTCCTGATTGGAGCCATCCAGAGCGGCCAAATGCGGCGCGCCGCCGAACAATCGGGCCAGTCCCTGGATGACATCTGCACCGCGGCCGGGGCCCGGATCCCGCTCGGCCGGGTCGGCCGGGCCGAGGAGTTCGGCGACCTGGGGGCTTACCTGCTCTCCAGGCGGGCCTCGTTTATCACCGGGACTGCCATCAATCTCGATGGCGGCCAGAGCCCCGTGCCCTGAGCCCTCTGGTCGCGCCGGTGGCGTCCTCTACTGGACCGTGGTCGTCGCCTCCCGACCCCTCTCCACCAATTTGAGCCGCCCTGGCTGGACATCGAAAACGGTGCAGGAACAGTTGTCCGGTCGAAAACAGGTCACCCGGGGATCATCGGTGGCGTGAGCCACCGGCGACGGCGCGCTTCGATCAGAACGGGTCGATGGGCAGGCCGAGCAGGTGCCGCCCGAGCCGCTCGCTCACGCGATCCTCGTGGGCGTTGATGTGCAAGGGCATGGCCTGGAAATCGCGGTAGCGGCGCTCGAAGGGGTGTCGTTGCCGCAAGCCGTTTCCGCCCGCCACCTTCAACAGGTGCTGCATGGCCTGGTTGCAGGCGTCGAGGGCGAACGCCGCGGCGGCGGCCTCCCGCAGCTCGTCACCCTCGGTCGGCCCGATGCCGGCGGCCATGCGGCGGTCGACGGCGGCGCAGCCCTCGGCCACCGCGGCGCGGGCGCCGAGGAGGGCGGTCGCAGCCCGCCCGAAGTTGAAATGCACTCCAGGGAGTTCAGCCATGGGCCGGCCCATGATGGCCCGGCGCCCGCCGACCTCGTCGACCAGATCGGTGAGGGCGGCGGCGACGACGCCGCAGGCCATGGCGCCCAGCCACAGCGCGGACAGGCCCACCCAGTCCTCGCGGTAGCGGCGGTCGATCATCGGCGCCTCCGCCTGGCGCAGCTTGGTGGCCCGGTCCGCTCCGTACCACGGCGCACAACGGGCGGACGGGACGGTGACCCCCCGGTAGTGCACGTCGTCGGTCGACGAGGCCCGAAGCGCGGCACCATCCCACGTGGCGTCAACGGAAACGCCGGGTTCGTCGAGGCGAACGACGGTGAAGCGCAGGTCGAGCGGGCGCCGGGCGCCGCCATCGGGATCGGCGAGGGCGAAGGCCACCCCCGCCCAGTCGGCGTACCGAGCGCCGGACCCGAACGCGCCCTGACCGGTCAGGCGGACGAAGTCGCCCTCCTCACTCGCCAGGATGCCGCTGCCCGCGCCGGCCGGAAAGCACACCCATTCGTGCCGGTCGACGATGGCAGCCAGGAGTTCGGCGTGGTCAGGGCCCAGGACGCCGCAGAACAGGTGGAAGACGCACAGGTGGTTCCACACGCACCAGGCGGTCGAGGCGCACGCCCCGGCCAGGGCCTCCAGCTCGCGGCCGATGGCGCCGATGGCCGCGCCCCGGCCGCCGATCCGGGGACTGGCCGACAGGGCGAGCAGCTCCGACCGGCGGACGGCGGCGAGCACCGCGGGGTTCACGGTGCGGGTCTCGTCCGCCTCCCGGGCGTATTCGGTGGCCAGGGGGATGATCGGCCCGCAGCAAAGATCGGTGCCTTCGACAGTGAACATACGACGCGGCCGACGTTAGGTCCACCGATCGGTTTCAGGAAAACTCGTGCGTACCGTGGCTGGGTGCCAGGTGGTGAGGCAGTGGTCCCGCATCCGACTTTCAACCATTGCGGTAGAGGCGTGGTTGAGTGTCGGTCGAGCCGCGAACAGGGGCCCAGGTCAGGGCACGGGCGTAGCGGTGGAAAACGGGACCACTTCCATGGCCTGGGCGACCGGCAGGACCTCCTGGGCAAAGAGGCGGAGGCTGCGCTCCACTGCGTCGGGGGGGATTCCGCCCTGGTTGGTGATCACGACGATCTGGCTGGGGCGGACGTGGTCGGAGATCCACTGCAATCGCTCGATCAGCATGTCCGGGGTCCCGAAGAGGCCGTGCGGGGCACCTTCGGGGGGTGGCGTCGAAGCGTCGGTGGAGGGCGGTTCCGATTCGGCCAGGGGAGTTCGGCGCCTCAAGGTGTGCGCCCACTGCTCGTACCCCTTGATGTTTTCAAAGCGTTCTGCCTGGGCGAACTCGTAGTGTTTGCTGGCGGCCATCATGTAGGTGCTCGACGTCTTGAGTCCGTATTCCACCGCCTCGTCTACTGATGAGGCACAGAACAAGTTGGGCACGATGATGGGATGAATCGGCTCCCAGCCCTCTTCGGCTCGGTAGCCGTTGAAGGTCGCAACCTTGTCGGCCACATCCTCAAAGGACAGCGACTGCGTGAACATCAGCTTCAGCCCCATCCGGGCTGTGATCTCGAGGCTCTGCGGGGTGATGACACCGGCGTAGAGCCGGTCGACCAGATCCGTGCGGCGGGGCCGGGGCCGGACGCTGATGTCGTCGCGCTGGTAGTAGGTGCCGTGGTACGAGAACCGCTCCTCCGTCAGGGCCAGGCGCAGGATGTCGATGCCCTCTCTAAACCGATCACGGGCTTCGTTCTGGTCGATGCCCATAGCCTGGTATTCGCGGGGTGCCGTCCCGCGGCCGACACCGAGCCAGAGGCCGCGGCCCTCGTCGAGAACGTTGTCGAGAAAGCAGACCTGCTCGGCGAGCCGCACGGGGTTGTACCAGGGGACCACGATGAGGGCCGTTCCGAGGTCGATCCGCTCGGTCCGGCCGGCCAGATAGGCCAGCAGTTGCGGCCCACTCGGCGTCATGTGGTACGGCGTCATGTGGTGTTCAATGGAGAAAATAGAGTCGAAACCGAGCGGCTCGGCGAGGTCGAGGAGCCGGATGTTCTCGCGATAGATCTCCCAATCCGGTACCGGCGGAGGCTGCGAGAAATCGTTGGCGTCGTACCGCTCCCAGTCCGAGTTTTGCCAGCCCAGCGCCAGACCCACCTTCATTTGCCACGACCTCCTCGGCGTCCCTGGCGCGATACTGTCCTTCGGATCGCGACAGTGTCAAGCGGCTCGGTGCGGGCCGGGGAGGTCGCCGCCGCATGACCGAGACCGAGACCGAGACCAATCGCGACATCGTCAGCCGGGCCTTCGACGCCTGGCGCACGGGCGCCGGCCTGATCACAGACATCTTCGCCCCCGACCTGGTGTGGCGCATCGAAGGACACTCGCTGGCATCCAGGGCGTACGGCAGCCGCCAGGAGTTCATCGACGAGGTGCTCGCCCCGTTTGGAGCCCGATTCGCCGACGGCGAGGCTTTCCGGCCAACCACTATTCGGTCGATTACCGCCGATGGTGACACGGTCGTCGTGGTCTGGGACGGCCGCGGCGTCGCCAACGACGGCCAGCCCTACACCAACAGCTACGCCTGGATCATGAGACTCGGGGATGGCCAGGTGGTCGAGGGAATCGCGTTCTTCGACACCATCTCGTTCAACGACCTTTGGACCCGGATCCAGCCCTGAGGGCCCGTCAGGGGCGCCGACGCGGCGTCAGGATCAGGGATCAGGGGTGAGTGAAGCCGGATCTATCTCGATCCCGATCACGTTTGCTACCCGCGTCAGGTCGGCATCGTGGGCCAGAAGGGTGGCTCCGTGTCGGTGGGCAACAGCGGCGATCATGCAGTCCATCAGCCCCCTGGGGGTAACGCCGACTCGGCGGCACTGGCGGTAGATGGTCGCCGCCCCGTCGAAGTCGGCAGCCGGGTCGAATGGCAGGAGATGGAAGCGCAAGAGGAGTCGGCGGAGATCGGCTTCGCGCTCGGCTGTTCGGGCCCCGGCGATGACCTCCATGACAATCGGCTCGCTGATGGCTACCGGACCCTCGCCGGCGATGAGTTCAGACAGTCGCCGCTCGGCCGGGCTCTCGGAGGCGCGGTCGTATTCGACCCAGGCCGAGGTGTCGGCCAGGATCATCGAGATCGGGCCGGACCGGTGTCAGCCGGCACCCTGGCGATAGCCCGAGCGCCCCGCATAGCCAGGGCTTCCTCGCGGGTCATGGGTTGCCCGGCCAGGTGGCGGAGGGCCAGATCGACGGCGTCCGTCTTCGTGCGAATCCCGTAGCGTTCCATGATGGTGTGAACGTACGTGTCCTCGATTTCGATATTGGTTCGAACCCGGCTCATACACGTAGTCTACACATCAGACGTGTAGTCTACGTGTACCGCCCGGAAGGACAAGACTGCTGGGATGTTTGCTACCCAGCTCACCGCCCTGGCCGAGCGAGCCGCCCGCCGCCTTCGGGAGCGGCAAGAGACCATCGCCGTGGCCGAGAGCTCGAGCGGAGGCCTCATCTCGGCGTCGCTGTTGTCCATTGCCGGCGCCTCGGCTTACTACGTAGGTGGCACCGTCATCTATACCCGGGTGGCCAACCAGGCCCTGCTGGCCGGCGCGGTGGCCGTTCCTTCCGGTGTGCGAGGCGAGACCGAGGAGTATGCCTTATATCTGGCCCACTCGGCGGCCGCCAAACTCAAGACCACCTGGGCGATTGGCGAGAGTGGAGCGGCGGGGCCGTCGGGCAGCCCCTATGGCGATCCCGCCGGCCACGTCTGGGTCGCCGTCACCGGGACCGCAGATTTGACCCGGCACCTGCTCACCGGCTCCGACGATCGACCGGCCAATATGGTCGCCTTCGCCGCCGCGGCCCTCGGCCTGCTGATCGAAGGCCTGGACTGATCAGTTCCCTCCGGGAGTCTCCTGGGGGGTCAGGGGTCAGGGGTCGCGGGGAAAGCCGAAGAGCTGGCGGGCCACCACGACCCGCTGGACCTGCTGGGTCCCTTCGCCGATGTCCAGGATCTTTACGTCCCGGTAGAGCTTCTCGATCATGGTGTCCCTTCGTACCGCATCCTCCCCGATCACGTCCATGGCCGTGGCGACGGCCCGCCAGACGATCGGCGGGGAGTAGAGCTTCGAATACGACGCCTCCAGGGTGTTCGGCTGGTCGTGGGCGGCGAGGGAGACGGCGTGGAGGCACAGGAGCCGGGCCGCATGCAGTCCCCGACGGATCTCGGCCAAACGCTCGAGGGCCCGTTGCCGACGCTGGCCGTGGGTCGGGTACTCGGACCGCACAAAGTCGAGGGCCAGATCGAGGGCGGCGCGGCCCATGCCGACTCCCTGGGCGGCATGGATGGGCCGGGTGATGTTGAACGTGGCCATGGCCCCTTTGAAGCCCCGGCGCGACTGGTAGAACGACTCGCCGCCGAGGAGGTTCTCGCCCGGCAGGCGAACGTCATCGAGCGAGAAGCTGGCCGTCTCGTAGCCCCGGGATCCCATCTTGTGCTCGATCTTGAGCACTTCGAAGCCGGGGGTGCCGCGTTCGACGACAAAGGCCCGGTGGCCTTCGCGGCCGAGGGCGGGGTCGACCGTCGCCCATACCACGACCCAGTCGGCGCGGGCGCCGTTGGAACAGAACATCTTGGCGCCCGAGAGCACCCACCCGTCTCCGTCCCGCCTGGCCCGCGTCTGGATGCGCGCCACGTCGCTGCCCGCGCCCGGTTCGGTCATCGCCATCGCGCCCCAGTGGGCGCGGTCGTGATCGCGGAACACCGCCAGATACTTCTGGCGTTGCTCGGGCGTGGCGGTCGTGCGAAGAGCGGCGCCCCCGAGACCTGGGCCCGGTAGAGAGAGCGCCACGCCGCGGTCCCAGTACGCCGCCTCCTCGTTGACCAGCAGGCTGCGCAGCGGACGCCAGATGAGCTGGGCCCGGGCCTCCGGCGAGGGGCCTTCTGTGGCGGCCGACCCGCCCTCTCGGTCCGCTTCCCCCGTCTCCCGGCTGACCAGCCCGCCGCGCCGCGAGCACAGCAGGTAGAAGGGATGGTCGGCGGGCGGCGGCCGGCCGGACCGGTCGGACTCGATGCCCATGGGACGCATGTACTCGCGGCCCAGCTGGCGGACCTGCTCGAGCGCGCTCCGGGTGCCGCGATCGATCTCGATCAACTCCGCGCCGCCGGCAGAATCGGGTCGGCCACGTCGAGGACCGCCGCGGCCAGGTCGGCGTCGGCGGCGTCGCGCCCGCCGAAGAGAAGTCCGAGCACGCGTGCTTCCCGAAAGCGCTTTTCGGCCAGATGGTCCACGAGGAACCCGTGCCCGCCGAGAAGCTGGATGCCGAGGTCGGTGACGGCCACGGCCGTCTCGATCGTCTCCACCCACGCCTCGGTGGCCCAGAATCCGGAATCCGGGTCGTACCCGTCGAAGCGGGCGGCGGCGTCGCGTACGCACAGACCGGCGGCGTGGACCCCGGCCGCCGCCCGCGCCAGGTCGAAGGCGTTGCCCTGGTGATGGGCGACCGGCTTGCCGAAGACCTGGCGCTCGGTGGTGTACGCCAGCGTCGACGTGAGGGCGGCGCGGGCCACCCCCAAGGCGACGGCCGCGGCCCAGAGGCGCGCTCGGCCCCGTACCTCCAGGCCGGTCCCCGGTACCAGCGGCCAGCGTCCGACCACCTCGGCGTCGGCGAGTGCGACCGAGGCCGAGCCCGAGGCGTGGAAGGCGAGCGATACCTCGTCCGCCGCCTGGTGGCCGGTGCCGTCCCCTTTGACCCGCAGCAGGCGCAGATCGTCGGCCTGGCTGACCCAGACCCAGGACGGAGGCGGATAGGCGGGAAGCCACGCCAGCCGGCGCGGCAGCCGCTGGTCGTCTTCGACGGCTGCCAGGGCGCAGCCGGCCGAACCGCCCTGGCTGGCCGCCGCGACCTCCTTGGCTAGCGCCGCGTCGGGGCAGGCGAGCACCGCGCCCACCGCCGGGCCCGGCTGATCGCTGGCCGGAAGCCCTCCCGCGTCGTGCCCGGCCAGCGCCTCCAGCACGGCCATCTTGGCGATACAACCGGCGCTGACTCCGCCCAGGGACTCAGGGAGGTCGAGGCCGCCCAACGGCAGTCCGCTCAGCACGGCCAACACCCGGTCCGGCCACGCGCCCGCCTCCTCGGCGGCACGCACACCGTCGTCGAGGTGTTCTACGCCCAGACGCGCCACCACCGAGAGCAGCTGTTCGACGTCGGGCGTCAGATCGAACGCGGACATGTCAGCCACTCGATGTGGGCTTATCAGATAACGCCCAACGCACTCAGCTCGTCCATTTCCCCGGTTGATAAGCCCAGCAGACCGCCATAAACCTCGGCGTTGTGCTGGCCGAGCGCCGGGCTGGGTTCCAGCGGGGCGAGCGGGCTACCGCGATAGCGCAGCGGGCTGTGCGGCACCACGAGATCCCCCAGTTGCGGATGGTGGATCTGAGTCAGGGCGCCGCGTTCGTGGAGGTGACGGTCTTCCACCATCTCACCGACCCCGCGGACCGCGGCGACCGGCACCTTCGCCCGGTGCAAGCGGGCTGCGGCGTCGGCGCGGGAAAGCGTCGACGTCCATTTCCCGATGATGGCGTCGAGCTCTTCGAGGTTGTGGTAGCGGCGGCCGTTGCTGCGGAAACGCTCGTCGTCGGCCAGGTCGGGGCGTTCCATGGCGCCGCAGAGGTTGTGCCATTGCTGCTCGGTGATGACGATGATCGCCAGGTAGCCGTCGCGGGTCGGGTAGACGTTGTAGGGGCAGACCGCGCCGCCTCCGTGGCCGTTGCCGGTCGGTGGCGCCACTCCGTCGCGGTACCACCCGGACAGGTTGGACGCGAGCGTGGGGTAAATCGTGTCGATCATGGCGACGTCAACGACCCGACCGAGACCGGTCCGCTCCCGCTCAAAGAGGGCGGTCACCACCGCACCGTACAGGTGAGTGCCGCCGAGGATGTCAATGAAGGCCACGCCGGCCTTGACCGGCGGCTGATCGGGGAACCCGGTCACGCTCATCACCCCGGAGTGGGCCTGGATGGTGATGTCCATCGCCAGCTGATCGCGGTCGGGACCGTCAATGCCGTAGCCCGTCGCGGCGCCGTAGACGAGCCGGGGGTTCGCTTCCAGCAACCGGTCGGGGCCGACGCCGAGATCATCCATGGTGCCGGGCGCGAAGTTCTCGATCAGCACGTCGGCCCGCCGGACGAGGGCCAGGAGGAGCTCCCGACCCTGCTCGTGTTTGAGGTTGAGCGTGATGTCGCGCTTGTTGGAGTTGAGCAGGGCCAGAGGGACAGTCGCACCGGTCGACCCCCCGCCCCGGCGGCTCGGCTCCCCGCCCGGCTCCTCGACCTTGATCACATCCGCGCCGCCCAGCGCCAGCATCAGCCCGCACCACGGACCCTGATAGATCCGGCCCAGGTCGATGACCCGAATACCCGCCAGGGGGAGAGGGCGGCCCGTCACGCCGGGGTGAGACTCCATAGCGCCACCCAATCTAGCCTTGCGATAAGAGCGAGTCCGCGGTACCGAGGTCCTCGTAGGCGCATGCGAAGCGTTCGAGGGTCGACACGCACAACTCGACCGGCTGGAAGCTGCCCGCCGCGATGGTGTGCAACCAGGAGCAGAGCCCGAAGGCGGGAGTGGCGCGGTAGCGCGTCCAGGCCTGGTCGAAATCAGGAACAGCCTTGACGCCCGCCTGCTCCAGAGACTCCAGGTAGCCGCGCAGGAGGTGGCCCTCATGTCGCCTCCTGTCTTCAGGAGTAAGACTTCCGGCCAGGAAGTAGCCGACATCGTGTGACCAGTGACCGGTTCGCACCAACTGCCAGTCGTAGAAGCCGATCCGTGAACCCGCCAGGGCGTAGGTGTTCCCGGGATGCGGATCTCCATGCAGCACGGTTTGCGGTCCGGTCGCGGCCAACCTGGCGCTCGTCCGGAACTGGGCCTCGAGAGTCCGGGCGTCCAGGGAGGGCGGAATCAGTTTGGGTCGCCCGGCTTTTTGCCAACGGCGAAGACCCCTGGCCAGGCTGGCAGCCGAGACCGCGGTCCACGCTTTGGTCAGTCTCCAGGGTCGGAGAAAAGAGAGCGCGCCTGGCAACGGGCGGTCCCAGTAGAGGGCGTGCAGCCGGGCCAGACCGTCAAGGCCGGACCGCACCTCCACCGGATTCAGTGGGGTGGCGGCATCATTGGGGTGGCCGCCTCGGAGGGTGATGTCCTCCATGACGACCACCACCTCGAGCCTCCGGCGGTGAAAGGCGGCCGCGTATGGCTGCGGGGTTTCGAGGGGCAGCACCAGCCCTGACTCGGCCAGCCGGGCTTCAGCCTCCAGGGCCCGTAAGGCCACCAGCGCCAGTCGGTTGAGCATCCGGCCGTGGGTCTTGACGAACACCGAGGGCGGCCCCTGCCCCGACCGGTATTCCAGATGGACTCTCGCCCGACGGTTGGTGCCGTCGGCCATGTCGCCCACGCGTACGGCCCTGACCACGGCATCTGGATGGCGGCGTGAAAGGGCGGCGGTCATCCACTCCGGAGAAAAATCCAGCCAGGACCGGGGAACGTCGAGCACCGGCAGCCGGCCGGTTTACAAGCTGAACGCCATCGGATGCTTCGGCTGGTACAGCATCATGTCGGGCGCGCCCGGAACTTTCATCATGGCGGTGAGCCCGAAGTCCTGATCCTCAATCGGTCCGGCAAACTCGGCGCCCTGGCCCGTGAGCTCGGTGATGGTCGTCGAGATGTTGTCACACATCAGAGCTATCTCGTGGTGCCGGCTCGTCGACGGGTGCACACCCATTTCCGACGGGCCGGTCTTGAAGATCAGCCAGCCTCCGCCGGCGTCGACGTTCGGCCAGCCCAGCACGGTGCGCAGGAAGGCGCGCGTGCGGTCGGGATCCTCCGAGTAGAGCAGAGTATGTACTGCAGTGATCATGGGATCAGGCGGGGACGATATTGGGGTTCAACCGGAACAGGTTGCCGGGATCGTATTTGGTCTTCAGCTGCCGCAGGCGATCGAAATTGGATCCATATGAGGCCCGGACCTTCTCCGCCCCGTCGTCGTCGGCGATGTGGTTGATGTAGCCTCGATGTTCCATCAGCGGGTCCATCTGGTCCCACACACCGCGCACCCACCGGATGTGCCGGTCCAGGTCCGCGGCGTTGTCCCACTGACCGATGACGTCGATGTCCCACTGGGGGCATCGGGCGGCAAACGCCGTGTCGGCCGCGGGGACGCGCACGACCGCGCCGTGCACGTAGAAGCAGAGCACCGCACTGAGCGGCGACGTGAAATGGGCCGCGGCGTCGACGGCCAGGTCCAGGAAGGTGTCGGAGAGGCCTTCCGCGAACGCCGATCGCCAGTAGCGGTGCAGACCGATGTGGGCATTCGGATCGTCCAGAAGGGTCTGGCGAACCCCGTACGGCATTGGTGACACCAGATCGACCAGCGGGCTGCCAAACTGGCGGGCCGGAGCCAGAACTTTCTCGCCCTCGTCGATGGGTCCGTTGTAACCCAGAATCATGGCGACGATGGGCACCCCGGCCTGTGGATCGGTGATGAAGGCGAGGACCGCTTCCGCTTCGTCGGGCAGCGTCGGGCAGAAATCCCGATAGAAGCGGCTCACCTCTCGAGCCTGGTCCAGGGGATAGGCGACCAGCCCCCCCAATACCGTCTCAACGGGATGCAGGCGGTAAAGGAAGGAGGTCACCACCCCGAAATTGCCGCCCCCACCACGCAACGCCCAGAACAGATCCGGTTCTCTTTCGGCATCGACACTGTGAAATTCGCCGTCAGCGGTGACCACGTCGGCGGAGAGCAGATTGTCGACGGTCAAGCCGTGCTTGCCCATCAACCAGCCCAGGCCGCCACCAAGGGTGAGCCCGCCGATGCCGGTATTGGACACGGTCCCACCGGTCGTCGCCAGCCCGAACGCCTGAGTCTCCCGATCCAGCTGGCGCCACAGCACCCCCCCTTCGGCCCGGACGGTCCGGGCCGCGGGATCGACCCGGATTCCTTTCATGCCGGAAAGGTCGATGACCAGACCAAGGTCGTTGGTGCCGTACCCGGGGGCGCTATGACCGCCGCCGCGGACCGACGTCAATAGCTCTTCCTGCCGGGCAAAGTTGACGGCGGCCTGAACGTCAGCCACCCCGGTACAGCGCGCCACGAGGGCCGGATGCCGGTTGATATTCCCGTTCCAAACCATGCGAGCGGTCTCATACCCGGAGTCGCCGGCCTCAATGAGTTCGCCCTGAAATCCCGGGCGCAAGGTGCCCACTGCTACTGGCGGTACGTCGGTGGTGGCCATGTTCCCCTTCTTTCTGCTGGTCCGCGTCCCAGGATGACCCTGCGACTGACGAGCCGGGACTTTAGCGCTCTCGACGATCACCAGGCCGGGTGAGAACGATTTAGTCGAGGGCGCCGCTGGCCAGAAGCGCACCGACGTGGTCGGGATCGTAGGCCAGGATCTCGGTCAGGACCTCGAAGGTGTCCTGGCCGACCGACGGAGGAGTCCGCTCGACCCGGGCCGGGGTGGCGGAGAGGGAAATGCGGCAGTTCTCCAGGGTGATGGTGCCGTGCCGGGGATGGGGGAGAGTGAGGAAATGGTCGAGATGCTGCAGCTGCGGGTCGGCCAGGCATTCGCGGGAGTTCTGGACCCGGTGGGCGGGGACGCCTGCCGAGATGGCGGCCGTCTCCACCTCTTCCGTCGGGCGTCGCTTCGTCCAGCCGGTGATCAGATCTTCGAGCTCGGGCATGCGGGCCTGCCGGTCACTGAAGCTCAAGGCGGCGAGATCGGGCCGGCCCAAAAGAGCGGCGAGGGCCTCCCAGTCTCCGTCGTGGCGGCAGGCGATGGCCACCCATTCGTCGTCGCCGGCGCAGCGGTAGACCCCGTGGGGGGCCATGTGGGGGTCGGTATTGCCCTGGTTGGCCGGTGCCCGGTGGTTGATGGCCTCGTCGAGCAGGGCGGGGGTGAGGAAGTGGGCGGCGGCCTCGGCCTGGGAAAAATCGAGGTATTGCCCTTCTCCGGTGCGGCGGCGGTGGTCCAGGGCCGCCAGCAGGGTGCACAGGGCATAGCGCGGCGAGACATAGTCGGTGTACGCACCCCACGGCCCCCGGGGCGGGCGGTCGGGCCAGCCGGCCAGGTGGCCGAAGCCGATGATGGCCGCGCCGGTCGAACCGAATCCCGCACAGCGGCGCAGCGGGCCGGTCTGGCCAAACAGACAGGTCGACAACATGATGAGGTCGGGTCGGATGGCCGTTAGCCCTCGGTAGTCCAGGCCCAGCCCGGCCCGGCCCCGGGGTGAAAACGACTCGACCACCACATCCGACCACCGGACCAGGTCCTCGAGCACGGCCCGGGCGTCGGGATGGCGAAGGTTGAGGCTGACGCTGCGTTTACCGGCAGACATGTTGAACAGGAGCCCGGAGGAGTCCAGCCCGGGAATGTCGTCGACAAACGGTCCCGACACCCGGGCGACGTCGGGGTGGTCGGCTGTCTCGACCCTGACGACGGTGGCGCCAAAATCTGCCATCATGCGGCCGACGGCGGGCCCGGCGATGGCCCAGCTGAGATCGAGCAGGTGCACGCCCTCCAGGGGCGGACGGCGGGCTCCGCCCTCCAGGACCGGGACCGGCTCTACCCGGTCGTCGAGATCGCCGAGCACCTCCTCGGTGTGCTCGCCCAGCCGGGGCGCCCGCCCGAGCCGAACGGGCTTGACCAGCGAGGAATGGAACCAGGGTCCGGGCGCAGGAATGGCCTCCGGCGAGAGCAGCTCGTCGTCGACCGGCTCGAAGTACTCCCGCTCCCGAAAGTGGGCGCTGCCCAACAGGTCTCGCGGCGTGGAAATCGGCGCGATGAGCAGGATACGGTCCAGGGCGGCGTCGAGCAGCTCGGCTTTGGTCCGGTCCGCGCAGAAACGGCCCACGATGTCGGTGACCCGCTCGTACTCGCTGATGGGCTCCCGCCCGTCGCTGAGCATGTTGCCGTAATCCAGCCAGTCCTTGTCCCGGGTGGCCGCGTCGCAGTAGCCCTCCTCCCAGATCCACTGCATCAGCCGGCCGGTAAACGGTCCTATCGACGCTCCAAACAGCAACATGACGTGCACGAAACCGTCCCGGCAGGCCCACAGTCCCTGCAAGCGGAGTGAGCCCATCCGCAGACCGCCGCTCATCCGCTCCACCGGACTGCCTCCCAGGGCGTTGGCCAGGATGAAGCCCTGCGTGCAGGCGGTCATCGACCGCTGGGCCGTGACCTCGACGTGCTGGCCCCGGCCGCTCGACGACCGCTCGGTCAAGGCGAGCAGCGCCCCGCCCGCAGCTTCGGCCGATGCGTGCAGGAATGCCTGAGGCACCGACGGTCGCAGCGGGGCCCGATCCTCGTCACCGCTTATGGCCAGGTGGCAGGCTGAGGCGTGGACGGTGAGGTCAGTGAAGGGCCAATCAGCCTTCGGCCCAGTCGTCCCGAACGCGCTGATCGTCACCGTTACCAGTCGCTCATTTCTCGCCCGCAGTCGCGCCAGGTCGACCGGCACCGCTCCCGACTCGATCACGACATCCGCCGTGGCGCACAGCTGCTCCAGGGTGGCCTGACCGGCGTCGGCGGTGAGGTCGATGACCACACTCCGCTTCCCCCGATTCCAGCCCCAAAACGAGAGTGACCGCTCCGGTCCGTCCTCCCCGGCAAACGGTCCCCGCCGCCGCCCGGCTGCGCCTTCGGGCGGCTCCACCAGCACCACGTCGGCGCCCAGGCCGGCCAGCACGAAGGCGGCCAGGTGGCCGCGCTCATCAGTCAAATCCACGATCCGATAACTGCCAAGCATCTTGCCCGTCCGGTCGCTTATCGGGCCAGGCCCAGATGGCGCAGGAAGAACGCCTCACTGGCGTCGGTCTCAAACAGCGGTATCTGCACGTGGCCCCCGGGGTTGACGTGCATCGTCTTGTCCGCGGACCCTATGGCATCGAAGAGCGCCAGGCCGGATACGCGGCTCATCAATTCGTCGTCCCATTGGAACAAGAACAGGACAGGGATTCGCAGGGCGCGGGCCGCGCCCTCGAGGTCCCCGGCGGCTGGGCGGCCTCCCAGCCCGGCCAAACCGAGGACGGCAGCGCGGATCCTGGGCTCGACGGCCACGAAAGGTAGGCCGACGGCCGTGCCCATGGAGACGCCCCAGTAGCCGTAGGGGCCGACGTCACCCCGGCCGTCGAGGTCATCGAGCAGGGCCCGCCATTCGGCCACTCCGCTGGTCGTGCGCTCGACCCACTGCGAGGCCTCCTCGGGGGTAAAGGTCGCCGGCGCCGAACCGGGACCGGCCGCCAGGCGAGACTGGACGCCCTTCTCGTTGTTCTCGCTCAGGATCTCCATGGCCGCCATCATCCCACCATGTCCGGGACTTCGCGGCGTTGACCGCCATCGCCGATCACGAGTCGCCGGTCACCTGATATCGGGCCTCTTTGGCGTATATATCCGGCAGACCAAGGACCTCGAGCAGGCGGGGAAAAATCGGCATCGATGACTTCCCGTCGTCGGACGGGAGTGCGCCGTTTTGATAGAGCTCCCCGTACGTTCGCCAGAGGCCGGCGGCGACCGCCCCCAGGCTGGCGCCGGCGACGATCTGAACGCGGAAGCCGAGATCTTCGATCTGACGGGCGGGCCGAACGCCATTGTAGAGAGCAGGTAGCCCCCGGTCGACAACCCGACGGGCATACTCGAGCAGATCCTGTTCCGAACGTATCCCGTCGACAAAGACCAGATCGGCTCCGGCTTCCCGGTACCGACCGACCCGGTCCTCGACTTCACCCCACCCGGCGACGGCCAGGGCGTCCGTGCGCCCGATGATGACGAAATCGTCATCCCGGCGGGCGTCGCACGCGGCATGGATCTTTTCCACGTGCTCCTCGGCCGGTATCAGCAGCTTGCCCTCGAAAAACCCGCACTTCTTGGGGAACACTTGATCCTCGAGGTGCAACCCGCAGGCCCCGGCCCGCTCGTACTCTTTGACCGTCCGCTCGACGTTGATCGGGTTGCCGTAGCCCGTGTCGGCGTCAGCAATGATGTCGATGTCGGCGGCGGCCGTAATCCGTCTCAGGTTGTCCACCATCTCCGACATGGTCACCAGTCCGACATCGGGCAGGCCAAGTGAAGCGGCGGTGCCAAAGCCGGTCATATAGGCGATATCAAAACCGGCTTCCGCCGCCAGCAGGGCAGACAGGGCATCATGCACGCCCGGGGCCAGGACAAACTGACCGGCCGAAAGCCGCGGTGAGAGACGGGCGCTCATCGGGACCCGCCCGCAGCCGGGCTGCCATCGGCGACCAGACCGGCCTCCCGGAGCCGGGTCCGAAAGAAAGGCATAAACCCGCCGGCGCGCAGGATTTCCATCGGCGGGCTGTGTTCGGGCCAGCGCTCGGCCTGGAGCTCCCGGCCTGACTCGTACAGGTCGACCAGGCCGCTCTCCAGATCGAGTGACAGGTGTTCGCCCTCCTGCACCGCGGTCGATATGCCTGGACAAATCAAGGTGATCAGGCCGGTATTGATGGAGTTCCGCAAGTGAATCCGGGCTACCGACTCGGCCAGCACGGCCGCAATCCCCAAGGTCTTCAAGGGCGCGGCGCCGTTGCGGCTTGATCCGCAACCAAAATTCCGTCCGGCCACAATGACGTCTCCGGGCTCAACCGCCGGTGCCCAGCCGGGACGATTCGCCGACATGCAGTATCGGGCCGCTTCCTCGGGGGAGAGACTGCCTGACCGCGCCAGCACCGAGGCCCCGGGAACCAGGAGGTCGGTACTGATGTTGTCTCCGAACTTCCAGACCCGCGCCCTGCTCACCACCAGGGATGGTCCCTTGTCGCTCACGCTCACTGCGGTCTCCTTTTCAGGTCAGGAACTTCCTCGGGTCAACGATCTTTCCCGCTATGGCCGAGGCCGCCACGGTGGCGGGACTGGCCAGATAGACGGAGGCCAGAGCACTTCCCATGCGCCCCTGGAAGTTGCGATTGCTGGACGAAATGCACACTTCGTCATCACCGATAACCCCCAGGTGGCCGCCGAAACACGGTCCGCACGTGGAGTGCTCCACCAGACAGCCGGCGTCGGCCAGCACCTGAAGCGTCCCGTTGGCGAGGGCGGCCCGATAGACCTCTTGCGACGCCGGACTCACCAGCATCCTGACGTGGGGGTGGATCTGGTGGCCCTTGAGGATCCTGGCGGCCACCTCGAGGTCTTCGAGGCGGGCGTTGGTGCATGACCCCAGAAAGGCCTGGTCAACTCGCACCTCGCGTTCTTCGGCCTCACTGACGCCGTGGACGTTTCCGGGGTCGTGCGGAAAGGCCACCATGGGCTCCAGGGTGGAGATATCGAACTCGTACACCGATTCGTACCGGGCGTCCGGGTCGGCAACTACCGGCTCATAGTCGCGAGTCACCCGGCCGTCGAGCCAGCTGGCGATTTTGTCGTCAAACTCGAAGATGGCAAACTTGGCACCCACCTCGACCCCCATGTTCGCGATCGTCCAACGCTGGGCCAGGGTCATCTGACTCGCCACCGGCCCCACGTATTCGATCGATCGGTACAACCCGAACTCGGTTCCCAGGGTGCCGGCGATGTGGAGGATCACATCCTTGCCCACGCACCACGGAGGCAGCGTGCCATTGAGACGGACCTGGACGGTGTGGGGAACCCGGAACCAGAGTTCGCCGAAGGCCAGAATGTAGAGGGCGTCAATGCCGGCGTTGGTCGAGCAAGCATTGAAGACGCCACCGCTGGTGGAATGCGAGTCGCCCATGGCAATCAGTTCGCCCGGCGCGATCATCCCCTGCTCAGGAAACAGTTGGTGCAGTATGCCGCCGCGCCCAAACTCGAAGAAGTGTGAGATCCCGTACTTCGCGGCCAGGCGGCGCATTTCCTTGGCCGCGTTGGCTGCGCCCACGGAAGGTGGAGGAGCCAGGTGGTCGTCGACCATATAGACCCGGTCGGGATCCCAGACCGCCTCGACCCCCAGCTTCTCCAGGGTTCCCAGGAGGTGGCCGGATGTGGCGTCGACCCTGCACCATATGTAGTCGCCGGGTGCGACCGAGGCCAGGCCGGCGTGTCGGGCCAGGATTTTCTCGGCTATGGTCATGCCCACAGTATTCGGCTCCCTCTTGAGACTCATCGCCCCTGATCATACCGAGGGGGTGTGTCCGAAACCCGGTCCCGGCTGGTCGCTCGCGGCGGGACCGGAGGACTAGAGTCCGCTTCTCATGAGCGGAGCGGTTCGATTGAAGCTGGCCCCCGTCGACAACCCGGGGAGCCTGATGCGGTCACCCCGGCCATGACGGGCCCCCTGGACGGAGTTCGGGTGGTGGACAACACCGCCGCCCGGTCCGGCCCCACCTGCTCTCGGCAACTCGCCGACCTCGGAGCCGACGTGATCCGGGTCGGGCGCGGCGAGCCGGGTCTCGGTGGCTCCGACGAGATGAACCTCAACCGCAACAAGCGGTCAGTGGTCCTCGATCTCAAGGAGCCCGCCGATATGGCGGCGATGATGGCCCTGATCGACCAGGCCGATGTATTCCTGGAAAACTGGCGTCCAGCCGTGAAACACCGTCTGGGCCTCTCGCCGGATCGGCTTCTGGCCCGCAACCCCCGACTGGTGTATGGCAGCATTTCGGGTTTCGGGCAGGACGGCCCGTACGCCGACCGGCCGGGCGTCGACCAGATCGCGCAGGGTATGGGCGGGTTGATGGCCGTCACCGGTCCACCCGGGAGCGGGCCGTGGAGGGTCGGAGTGGCGGTGTCGGATGTGGTGGCCGGCACCTTCCTGGCTCAGGGGGTCATCGCCGCCCTGTTCGCCCGGGAGCGGACCGGACGGGGCCAGTGGGTGCATACCTCCCTGCTCGAGACAGCAATCCACCTGCTGGACTTCCAGGCGGCCCGGTGGCTCATTGACGGCGTCGAACCGCAACAGGAGGGCAACAACCACCCGACCATCCCGGCCATGGGAACCTTCGAGACCGCTGACGGGCTGATCAATATCGGAGTGCTGGGCGGGTTCGAGCGGTTCGCCGAGTTGGTGGGCCGCCCCGACCTGATGGACGACTCGCGCTTCGCCACCACGCGCGACCGGTACCGCCATCGGGCCGAGCTCAACGCCATCATCGGCGACGTCCTCCGTACCCGCCCGACCGGGACCTGGATCGAGCTGTTCGCGGAAGTCTTTCCCTGCGGGCCGATCTACCGGGTCTCAGAGCTGTTCGCCGACCCCCAGGTCAAGCATCTCCAGGTGACGGCCACGGTCGAAGGGCGCGATCAACGCCAGATCGAAGTCCTGGCCCACCCCGTGCACTTCAGCGAGACGCCCGCCACTATTCGCTCCGGCGTCCCCTCTCCGGGCCAGCACACGGCCGAGGTCCTGGGGCAACTCGGTCCATGAACGTGCCAAGCGGGGACCGGCTGTCGATGCCCATCGGAGAAGCGATATTCACCCAGCGATCGATCCGGCGGTTCCGCCCGGACCCAATCCCGATCGAAGACATCCAGCTGGCGATCGAGGCGGCGGTACGAGCCCCCAACGGTGGCAATCTCCAGCTGGCGCGATTCTTGATCGTCTCCAATCCCGACCGCATCAGGGAATTCGGAGGTCTCTACTTCGAGGCCTGGTGGGCGAAACGCCGCGATGAAGGCTACGAGCGAGCCGAAGATCTGCCTGCCCGCTATCTCCCCGCGGCCAGACTGGCCGAAGAAATCGTTGCCGTGCCGTGCATCGTTTTTGCCCTCGGGGTCCGGAATGCGCCAGCCAACTCCGTCATCCCGGCCGTGCAGAACCTCATGCTCTCGGCCCGGGCGCTGGGGATCGGATCGGTGCCGACCACCCTTCATCCTTCGGTGATGTCGCGCTTCCACACGCTCTTTGACATCCCTCACGACGTGTCATTCCACTTCTGTATCCCTCTCGGCTATCCGAGGGGCAACTTCGGGCCCAACGATCGTATGCCCACCGCCGAGACGACGTACCTCGACCGCTGGGGTGGCCCCGTCCCCTGGGCGTGACGACCCCCGGTGGCCGACCACGAGGTGAGTCCCGCCGCCGCGCAGATTGGTCAGACGGTTTCGACGAGAATCCGCTGGGGTCATCGCCTCGTCCTCACAGCCGGCCAGCAAGCGAGCCAGACTGAGCTGGCGGGAGCCACCCCGCCGGGCCTCGGCGACTACCGGAGCGGGGACGGTCGGTCGGACTCGCCATCCGGCGGGCGCCAACGAGGTTCGGTAGGATCGCGCCCAGCCGCCGGCAGAAGGGAACTCAACCATGTCGTCCGCACCGACTACCGCGCCGCATCCGGATTTCGACCCCGATGCCCTCCGTAACCGGTACCGCAGCGAGCGGGACAAGCGGCTGCGGCCCGATGCCAACGACCAGTACGTCGAGATCACGGGCCGCTATGCCCACTACCTGGACGACCCCTACGTCGCCTACAGCGAGCGTCCTCCCCGCCGCGATGAGCTAACCGTCGCGGTCGTCGGGGGCGGCCTGGCCGGGCTAATGGCCGGGGCCAAGCTACGGCAGGCCGGCATCGACGATTTCCTGATCATCGAGAAGGGTGGTGGGTTCGGGGGGACCTGGTACTGGAATCGATACCCGGGCGCCCAGTGCGACGTCGAGTCGTACATCTACCTCCCGTTGCTCGAGGAGACCGGCTACGTGCCCACCGAGAAATACTCCCACGCACCGGAGATCCTGGAGCACTGCGCTCGCATCGCCGAGAAGTTCGGGCTGACGGAGCGAGCCTGCTTCTCGACCGAAGTCACCGGGCTCGAGTGGGATCCCTCCCGGTCGGCCTGGCTGGTTCGAACCAATCGCGGTGACGAGCTGCTGGCCCGGTTCGTGGTCATGGGCAATGGTCCGCTCCACCGCCCGAAGCTGCCGGGCATTCCCGGCATCGAGACCTTCGCCGGCCATTCGTTCCACACCAGCCGGTGGGACTACGAATACACCGGCGGCGATTCGAGCGGGGGTTTGACCGGGCTCAGCGACAAGACCGTCGGCATCATCGGGACCGGTGCCACGGCTGTCCAGGCGGTCCCCCATCTCGGCGAAGCAGCCAAGCAGTTGTACGTGTTCCAGCGCACACCGTCGTCGATCGACGTTCGGGCCAACCGGCCGACCGATCCGGAGTGGGCGGCCACTCTGCCAGGCGGCTGGCAGCGCGACCGCATTGAGAACTTCACCGTGCTCACCTCGGGGGGCGTGGCCGACCGGGACCTCGTGATGGACGGGTGGACCGACATCATCGGCAAGCTGATCGTGCGGTTGCAGGATCCCGATGCCGCTGGCGCCGGCGACATTGCGGCCCAGATGGAGATGGCGGACTTCGAGAAGATGGACCAGATCCGGGCCCGGGTGGACGAGATCGTCGCGGACCCCGAGACCGCGGCTGCCCTCAAGCCCTGGTATCGCCAGTTTTGCAAGCGGCCCTGCTTTCACGACGAGTACCTGCAGACATTCAACCGGCCCAATGTGCGTCTGGTCGATACCGATGGCCGCGGCGTCGACCGGATCACGCCGGTCGGGGTGGTGGTCGGTGAGACGGAGTACCCGCTCGACTGCCTCATCTATGCCACGGGGTTCGAGGTCGGTACCGACTACACCCGCCGGTCGGGCTACGACCTCGTTGGCGTCGGCGGCGTGAAGCTCTCGGAGTACTGGTCGGCCGGCCCGAAGTCGATGTTCGGCATGCACGTCCACGGCTTCCCCAACCTGTTCGTGCTGGGCCATACCCACGGGGGTTTCACGGCCAACTACCCCCATCTGCTCGATCAGGCCGGCACCCACATGTCGTACGTCCTTCGCCACGCCCTGGACCACGAGGTGCGCGAGATCGAGGTGGACGCCGACGCCGAGGAAGCGTGGGGCCAGACGATCGTCGAGAAAGCCCGGAATATGACGGCCTTCCAGGAGCAGTGCACGCCCGGGTACTACAACAACGAAGGTAAGCCGGCCGAGGGCGGCGGCCTGATCGTCCAGTCCTACGGTGACGGACCGATACCGTTCTTCCAGCTTCTGGCCGATTGGCGGTCCTCCGGCGACTTCGCCGGCCTGGCGTTGCGGCGCTGACCACCCCTCGGGCTGGCAGCCCGTTAGCCGGGGTTGAAGATCTCTCGAACGGCATGGTTGTTGGTGTCGGAGACGAAGAGGTTGCCGGCGCCGTCGATGGCGATGCCTCCCGAGAAGGATCCGTTGCCCCCATTGCACAGGTGAGCCTGGTTGGCGGCCCCTCCGTCGCCCGAGTAGGCACAGCTGCCCGGGGTGCCGGCGACGGTCTCGATCTTGCCGTCGGGCGTCACTTCCCGAACGACGTAGTTGCCCCAGTCGGTGATGAAATAGTCACCGGCGCCATCGAAGACGACCTGGTCGGGGTCGGCCAACTTGGCCGCTGTGGCCGCGCCGCCATCACCGCCAAACCCTCGGCGTGCCGGTGCCGGCGACGGTGGTCAGGGCCCCGCCACCACTCGGGAATTTCCGCACCGCGTTGGCGTGCGGTTCAGTGATGTACATATCGCCGGCGCGGTCGAAGGTCAGCGAGGACGGGTCGCTCAGCGTGCTGCCCGAGTCGGTGCAGTTCCCCGGTGTGCCCAACACGGGCGTGGCCGTCGCGGACGAGGTGTCCACCGTATCGATGGTGCAGTTGCCGAAGCGGCCCACCACATACAGCGTGCCGTTGTGGAAGTTCAGGTCCCACGGATTTGTGAAGTGGGGTACCACGGTCCTGATGTGCCCGGTCGGGTCGACGGCCCGGATGTCGCCGCTGATCTGGTCGGCGATATACAGATTGCCGGCCGGGTCGATGGCGGTCGCGATCGGGCAGTCGAGGGTGGCGCCGGTCCCAAAGCCCGTCCCGTCGCTATTGCCCGCGGTACCGGTGCCGGCCACGGTGCTGACCGTGAGCAAGCCGCCCGAGAGACTCTCCTTGAACACCTTGTTTTTGGCGCAGTCCGCGACATACAGGTTGCCGGCGTCGTCGATGGTGAGGCGGGCAGGGGCGCCGAGAAGGGTCGCGGCCGGTCCGTAGGTGCCAATCTTGCCGGTCTCCGCCGAGATGTTGAGGTTGATGGCTGAACCAGCCGGGACCGAGGTGTGAGCTGGGGGGGTGGTGGTCGCCACATCACCTTTGGAGATGAACGAGAACACCTGTTTGGACGTGCTGCCGACGCTCAGGTGGCCGGCGGCGAGCGCCTGGGTGGCCTGGGCGACGGTGTCCCCGCTGACGTCGGGAACGGTGACGTCATTGGGCGCCGCGATCTGGATCTGACGGGACGTCGAGGCCGCGCTGCCCTTGCGGGCCACGGTCAAGGTCACCGTGTAGGTGCCGGCCGACGCCCAGGTGACGGTCGGATTCGGGGCCGTGGAGGTGGCCGGGTTGCCGCTTGTGAAAGCCCAGCCCGTAATGGTGTGGGGTCCGGCGGTGGTGTCGGTAAAGGTGACGGGCCGGCCGGCGACGCCCGGGTTTGGTGAGTAGGTAAAAGACGGCGACGGCTTGGGAGGAATGGTGGGCGGCGTCGACGGCGGCGAGGTGGGCGGCGGTGCTGCGGGCGGCGGCTTCGGTTTCGCAGGTGGCGGCGGGGGAGTGGTGTTGGCCGGCCCGGATTTCTTCTTCGGGGCGGTCGCCGGCGGGGAAGAGGGGGTGGACGGCGTGTTGCTCCCCGACGAGGTGGTTCCCTGGGACGAGGTCGCCCCTTGCGACGGTGCCGTGCTGTGGGCGGGGGCGCCACTCGCGGTTTGATGTTGCGGCCCGGCGGCGACGTGATCGGAGGGAGCCTGGATGTGGGTTGGCGCTTTGGGGGTGTTGCCGAATTCGAGTTTCTTGCCGTTGCGGTCGCCGCCTGCGGTGCTGACTCCGATGGCCCCCTGCAGGGTGACGATGCCCGCCAGGTCGGCCCGGGTGTCGCTGAACCAGACGAACCCATGGTAGGCCAGCAACTGGAAATGGGCGCCGGTGGGTTCGATGCGGGGACGGGCGAGCACCGTGCCACTGCGGGTGTCGACCACGACCACGGTGCCGGCCTGATAGTCCGGCACGTAGAGGTCGCCCGCCGATTCCACGCCCTGGCCGTAGCGGTCGAAGTTGGCCTGGTTGCCGAGGATGACGTCGTGGCAGGCGCCACTGCGCAGGTCGGAGATCAAAAGGGTGCCGGTCCGGGGCGAGACGGCGAAGGTCCTGGGAGGTCCGGATTGTGACCCCGACAGAAGGGCGAGTGGATCATTGGAGTCGAAACAGGCCGAGCGGATGGGCCGGCCTGATCTCGGGTTGATCTCAACGGCGCGGTGACCGGCCGCGTCGAGCACGACCGGATGCCCGGAAGCCATCACCAGCTGTGAAGCGGCCACGCCACCCAGCTGAACGCTGGTCCGCACTTTGCTGTCCGAAAGCGAGCGCACCAGGCCACCGTCGACCAGCCACAGCGTTCCGTCGTTGCCGATTACCGGTGCGCCGGCGTGCCCAGGGAAGGCGATTGGAGCACCCAGCGGGAAAAGGGTCTTAGGGTCGACCTGTTGCACGAGGGTGCCATTACGCTCCACCGCCCAGGTGATCTGCCCGGTGGAGGCAAGTGACAGGTGGCTGTCTCCTCGTTGGCTCAAGACGACGGGTGGCCCGGCGCGAAGCGACGAGCCGTCGACAGGCACCGCCTGGCCGAGACTGTGATCAACCACATAGACGCCGGATCCCGCCTGGACCGCCTGCTGGTCGTCTCCGGGTCGGGAGACCGGCACCTCGGCGACCCGCGTGACCGTGGTCCCGTCGATCAGGGCGACCGAGCCCAGATCGGGCGACGGGAACCACGCCGACCCGGTTGACAGCGACACCGTTGATGACGGCCGGCCCTTGTTGCCGAGCGTTCCGGCCACGACGGCCGCGACCAACCCCACGGCCAGCATCCCGGAACCCAGCTCCGTCCACCCCGGACGGTGCAGCCGGCGCAGCGATGCGATCCACTTTTTGAAGCTCACGATGATCACCTGCCGGATCGAACTGTCGGCTTGGAAAATGGTCGCCAGGGGAAATGACTCCCTGATCCGGCGTTGGCATGGTGCGCCCCGTCGCCCCCACGGGCGCCGAGCCGGATCAATGGACGCGGATCGACGGCTGCCAGCACGCGCTGGCGGGTCGTGGAGTTCGCCCACAAGAAGGCCCGGAGCGACGCCTCTGCCTCCCAGGCGACCGACGCCATGTCGTCGTCCGGTTCAAAGGGCGCGTAAAGGGCGGCATTCACCGCCGGCTCGAACGCTTTTACCCGCGTGCCGGTGTCGTCGTTGAGCGCCTCGCGGGCCTCCTGGGCGGCGTCCTCGACGGTCATGGCGTAGGAAACCTTGGCGCCGTGAGACCTGAGAGCTTCGCGCCCTTCTCGCCAGGCTCCGAGAACCCGGGCGGTCGCGGGGCCCCGGCGGGCCCGCCGCCGGCGACGGAGCACCTTGATTCCAGCCACCGCGCCAGGCGAGAGGAGGAACAGACCGAGCAGCACAAAAGCCCACCAATGGCTATCTGAATGGGGCGCGCCCTGCAGGATGGCCTGGTGACTGCCTTGTCCGTGGCTTGGTGCCACCAGGGGCACCGGAGGCGGCGGGGGGGGCGGCAGCGGTGCCGACGGCACGGTCGAGTTCCGCGGTCTGGTATTGGTGGGGTCGAAGGTGACCCAGCCGACCCCGTTGAGATTTACCTCCACCCAGGCATGAATCTCCCGGGGCAGCACGGCGATCGGGACCCCCCGGGCCGCCGCTACCGGGTCGACCCGGTAGCCCACGACCACCTCTGACGGATAGCCCTTGACTCGAGCCAAAACCGCGAAGGCGGCCGCGAACTGCTCGTCGAAACCGACCCTGGCTGTCGTCACCTGCGAGGACCCTGTCGGGGCGGTCAGGAAACTGTCGAGCAGGCCCAGGCTGTGTCCGGGGCGAGCTCGCTTGTTGTAACCGAAGTCGTTTGAGCGCAGCTCGTTGGCGATGAGCTGGAGCGTGGCGTAAGGCGTCTTGGCGCTGAACTTGTTGGCGAAGTCGATTATGTCCTTGGGCCACCCCTGCGGTGGGGGCAACGCCAGAGTGGCGAACCGGGGATCGGTCCCCGCCTGGACCGGAGCAGATGCGACCTGGCTTTCGTCGGAGAGCTCGGAATCGACGCCGTAGGTGAATCCAGGCCGCGCCGGCGTCGCGGTGGCGAGCATGCCGCTGACCCGGTCGAAGGCCAGGTGGTTGCCAGTGCTGCGGATCGGCCGGCCGAGGGCAGGAAGGAAGGAGAGCCCGTAGGCGCCGATCCGATAGTCCTGATGCACGATCGTCCCGGGCTGCGCTGGTGACGGATCGGTCGGCAGATCATTGCCGGCGATGGCAAAGGAGGCGTTGGTGCCCCAAACTGCACCGTCATAGGTATCGAGGACGGCGACTGGAACCTGAGTGATCTTGACTCCCGGGGGCACGTCCCGAAAGCGGACGGTGAAGAGCGGGCTGTTGCTCTGGCTGTTGAGTTGGCTCTGCAGCAGGGCGAGCGGGGTAATTCCTTGGGCAATCTGCACCGGAGGGTGGTAGCGATCGCGAAGGTCCACCCGGTGACCGGTCGAGGTGATCGGAAGCACGGCGCCTAATCCGGTGGCGATCACGGCGGTCACCACCAGGGCTGGCAGGCCCACGGCGGCGCCCAGTCCTGCTTTGCCACTGACCTGAATCGAATTGCCGGTTCCGGCATCGGATCGTCGGTGCACGCGGATCAGCACCGTCAGCAACGTCAGAAAGATGATCGCCATGGTGAGCGCCGGCGATGGCAGCGGTCGCTTGCCGGTGAAGAGCAGGGCCACCACCAGCAGGCCGATCGGCGCGAGGACCGGGCCGACCTTCCACCGGGAGCGCAATGCCACTTCGGCCGCGACCGTCGTGGCGGCCGCGGCGAGAATCACGGGCAGAGCGACGTAGGTCGACGTGCTCAGGGTGGGCAGGGATGCGGTCAGCAGGGTGGACCAGCTCTGGGTGACACCGTCCCATATCGCCGAAGGCCGCAGGGTGTGGAACACCGTGACGGCCATATAGAGGTAGGCGGCCACAAAGGCCGCCCCTGCCGCTGCCGGCAAGGGCAGCCTCGGGGAAACGAGCAGAGAGACGACGGCCGCGACGATCGCGGCGCCACCGGCGAGGACCAGATAATGGTGATCGGCGTAGAGTCGGCCGAATGGCACCACCGCGAGAGTGACGGTTAGGGCGAGCAGGATGACTTCGGCCCCTTGCCACAGCTTGGTGAGGGCCGACGAGACGAGGCGGGCGGGCGTCATCCGATTCTCACCCTCCAGATGCGGGCCCACTCGGCGCTGGTGTTGGCGCTGAGCGACAAGACCCCGCTCACGTTCAGGGGCGGACGCTCGAACCGCTCGCCGACCTGGATCATGGTGGACATGTCAAAACGGCCGCGAACCAGGCCGACCGTACGCGCCTGGTCGATGGGGGGCTGCCCGGTCACGACGCCCAGTGACACGCCGCGGTTGCGGGGCGGGGCCATCCTGGTCAGGCAGCTGAGCCCGGGATCGGCGTCGCTCGGTTGGACCGCCGCCAGCTTGTCCATCACGTCGTTCAGCCCGGTTCCGGTCGGATCGACACTGCCGGCGACTCCGCCGGTCGTCCGGAAGTCGGTCGGGTAGCGCTTGTCGGCCCCGGCTGCGACCAGGGAGGCAGCCACCCGGACGGCGTCCTCGAAAGACTCCTCGTCATAGGCTGCGCTCGACGTGTCGAGGAGAATGAGGAGCCGCGGCTCGTTGGTAATGACGGTATGACGGACCATGAGCGTGCCGGTGCGGGCCGTGGATTTCCAATGGATCAGGCGGGGATCGTCGCCAGGGACGTACTCGCGCAAGCTGTGGAAGGCGATACCCCCCCGAGGGGCGGAGTTGCTGGTCGGTCCCTCGAGGTCTTGCGAGCGGCCCGTCGGGATAGGGCTGGCCTTATGAATACGGGGGAGAACCCATAGGGACGCCTCGGCCGTGTCGGCCTGGGACACGCTGACCAGCCGGAGCGGATCGCTGCGCCCGAGATGCAACGGGCCCACCACGTAGCATCCCCTTCGGTCCGTGGGTAGCCGGTAGTTGGCGGTGTGCGTCGCCCCCGGCGCCAGGGAGGGAAGGTGCACCGTGATGGTGGAGGTGCCCAGCGATTCGGTGGCCTCGACCGGCGCGGACCGGCGCCGGCCTTCGTTGATGACGGTCAGAACCCCTGATGCCCCCTCGCCCTCTTCCACCCGGTGGGGGCTCACCTCTCGCTTTACCTCGAGATTGGGCCGCAACCTCATGGAAACGGCCGCCACGATCAGGCATCCGACCAGCGCCAGCGCCAGCATCACCAGCTCGCGGTAACTCAGGATGACGCCCGCCACGAAGCAGGCGACACTGAGCCCCACAAACCACCACCCGTTGCGCGTCAGCATCGGGATGTCAACCCCGGTCTTCCGGCAGCGGCACCGACGCCATGATTTGCTTGAGGAGTGATTCGGCGGTATGCCCGCTGAGCTCGGCCTCGGCCGTCAGCAGCATGCGGTGTCCGAGGACGTAAGGCGCGACGGCCTTGACATCGTCCGCGGTCACGAACTCCCGTCGTTTGGAGGCCGCGAAAGCCTGGGCCGCGCCGACCATGGCCAGGCTGCCCCGCGGGCTCACGCCGAGCCTCAACTCCGGCAACCGGCGGGTCGCGGCACAAATGGTCACCACGTAGCTTTCCAGGCTGGGTGCCATATAGGTCTCGCGGGCAATGTTGATCATCGATTGGACGGTGGCGGTGTCGACCACCGGCTTCATCTGGTCCACCAGGCTTCCGGCATTGCGGTCCCGGATGACCTGCACTTCGGACGCGTGGTCGGGGTAGCCCATCGAAATGCGCATCATGAAGCGGTCGATCTGGGCCTCCGGCAGGTGGTAGGTACCGTCGAACTCAACCGGATTCTGGGTCGCGATCACGAGGAACGGACGCGGCACGAGGTACGGCGTCCCGTCCACCGTGACCTGGCGCTCCTGCATGACCTCGAGCATGGCCGACTGGGTCTTCGGCGAAGCGCGATTGATCTCGTCGCCGACCATGATGTGGGCGAATACCGGCCCCGGATGAAAACGGAACTCCTGGGCGCCCTGGTCCCAGATCTGAGTGCCGGTCACATCGGAGGGCAGCAGGTCAGGAGTGAACTGCAGGCGGCACATCTGCCCGTTGATCGAGTTGGCGATGGCCTTTGCCATGGACGTCTTTCCCACGCCCGGGATGTCGTCGACCAGGAGGTGGCCTTCCGCCGCCAGGCACACCAGGGCGAGCTCGACCACCGAGCTCTTGCCCCTGATGAAACTCTCAATGTTGCTCTGGATGATGCCGAACTGGTCGGCGAACCACGCCGACCGTGAGGCCCGGGACTCGGAGCCACCGGGCGGGGCGTCAGGGAGATAGCTGGATGTCACTTGCGGGGTCCTTCCGGGTTGTGGGGAGGGGTCTTGCCCCCTGACGACACGGTGATGGCGATGACCGTCCCCGGGTGGCGCCGTGCTCCCGGAGGCGGTACCTCCCGGAACACGAGACCCTCGGCGACGTTGGGGTTGGCGGCATTGAGCGCCACTCCCTTGAAGCCGGCCTTGGTCAGATTGGCCATGGCGAGGTTGGCCGGCTGGTTGAGGACGGATGGAACGTGCTTCGGCCGGTCCTGGTACCAGCTCCACGCGCCCAATCCGAGCAGCACGATCGCAGCCGTCCCGAGGAGTGCGAACAACCTCGGCGCCCACCGGGGCAGGAGCGGCTGCTGCACCATCTTCACCTCAACCGGCTTCGGATCTCCGGCTCCGGTGACCTCTATCTGGAGCGTGTGCGTGGCCGGGGATCCGGTCAGCAAGCGTTTGCTGCTCCTTGCCCGTACGGCCACCGCTGCGTGGCCGTCGGCCGGAATGGTCACCTGGCGCGGTTCAAACTTGAGCAGCACTTTGCCGTTGGCCGTCGCGCCTGGTTTGGGGTGGGCTTCCACCGCCAGCGGGCGGTTCCCGTTGTTGTGCAGATCGAGCTGGAAGTCAGCTGTCCGCCGAACGGTTTGCTCGCTGGGAGAAGGCTCGATCTCCAGGTCGTGATAGCTACCGACGTCGAGGCGCAGATGGTCGGCGCAACGAACTTTGGGACTCGAGACGGACCACACCGCGATCTCTACTTCGGCCAGACCGGACCGAGTGGTCGTGGCCTTTGGTGGCGCCACGTGGATGGTGAGGCTGGCCCGGCCCCCCACATCGAGATTGATTTTCGGGGGCTCTATGCGCACCCAGGTTTCCGGCACGCCCAGGACCTTTATATCGACCCCCTCCACCACCGTGCCTTTGTTGATCACCGTGGCTCCTACACTCGTCTCGCGGCCGGGCGCCACGGCGAGCGCGTGGTGGTCAAGGGCGAACCACAGCCCGTGCTTTCCGCTGGTCGCGGCTTGCCCGGGGGACGGATCCGGTAGAGGCTCTTCGATGGGCCTCACTGCGACCGGGGCTTGGGTCTCGCGAATCAGCTCGTAGCGCGGCGGCCGTCGAGCCGATGGGGGCAGTGGCGGTTCCACAGGGGTCCCCTGGACTGGCGGATCCACCAGGCGCGCCGGCTGGGTAGCCGCGGCCGTCAGGCTGATGCCGGCGGCATGGGTCGGCGGCAGTCCGGGTGTCAGGTGCGGATGGTGTGAGCCGGTGGTATGCAGCGATCCCGGCTTGACCGCGCCCGAGGACGCCGGGGTCTCGGGCTGGGCCGGGCTGCCGGCCTCCAGCGCGGACCAGGCCAGATAGGCCTGGCAGTGCGGGTTTCCGCAAAAGCGGGCGCCCGGCGGATTCTCGGTCCCGCAGGATTCGCAGATCATGGGCCCGGGACGCGGGGGAGCCGCCGGCCCGGCCGGCCGGCGACGAGTGTCCTCGTGAAGCAGATGTGGTGCATGCGCAGGTTTCCTGGAGGCCGGTGAGGAGGAGGTCGGGATGAGAGAGTCAGCGTCCGTCAGCTGAGGTACGTGTTAACGGCGAAAAGGGCCGCCCGGATTCATGACATCGGTCACATTGGGGCAAACGCCCGGAACCCTGGCCGATCGGGCAATTTTCACAATCCGAAGCGCCACCCCTCCCGTATCTGAGCATCGCAGCAAGCACGAGCACGCCTAGGGAGGGCGAAATCAGCCATGAGCGAAGAACAAGAGATCGAGTTCGAAACCAACGACTCGCCGCGCTGGCCCCAGGTCAAAGAGGGCGCCCACGGCGTGGCCCGGGATCGACTCCAAACCCGTTACGACGCCGTGATTCAAGGGGCTCAGTGGTTCCGCGACGACGCTGACACCCTGGTCAAAGAAGCCATCAAGAAACCACCCGGGCATCTCTCGGGCTTTGCCGCCCTGGCCGAAAGCGTGATGGCGGTGTGCACGTTGGTCGTTCCCGAAGTCGGTCTGGCGGCGGCGATCCTGGAAGCGGCCAAGACTGCGTACGAGACCATCAAGCCCGCTCAGGAACTCCTCGAGAAGGCTCATGAGGAGGCCATCGCCAATAGCGTCGAGGCGGCGACCGGTTACCTGCAGGAGCTGACCAAGAGGTACGCCGAAGATGTCGCCGACAAGGCCCTGCCGGTGAAGCAGGCAGCCGAGAACGCGGTCGGCACCGCCCTCGACTCCTACATCCAGCAAAACCCTCAGCCGCTGCAGCCCGGCGATGACAGCTTCTACCGGGCTCTCTGCGACGGGATCGGAATCAGGGAGCCGGACCTCTCCGCCATCAAGATGGAAGTCTGGAGCAAGGTCTTCCCGCCGTTCAAAGAGAAGGTCCTGGTGGCGGCGGCCCAGATCCATTTCTTCCACGAGATGGACGACGATTTCGAGCGGCTCAACTTTCTGATGGACCAGTGCGAAAAGGGCAACGATCCTGACGCTTTCCTGGACCTGATTGGCGGCATGCGAAGCTACTGGGACCCGTTTCTCCGTGTCTTCCGCGACCAGGGCCGGTCTGCGGCCATCCTCGCCATGGAGGGGCATTTGCTGCAGTTGGGTTAAGTCCACACTGTTGAACCCTGGATAGGTGCGGCCTAACCTGCCCACGGCTCCTCATCCAGGAGCCTGGAAGCAGGGAGGGATCATGTTCATCAGGAGAAAGTCGATCGCGCTCGTGATCACCTTGGTGGTTGCCGTCGCCACCGGTTGTGCGGTGACCCCGGCAGCCGCCCCGTCGGCTGCGGGCCCTGGTTCGCGGCAGGCGGTCGGTCGGGCGGCGGGTGAGGCCGGGTCCAAGCCGCGGGTCATCGTGGCGTCCAGGTTGGCCAAGGTGACCCCCCTCGATCCCGCGGGGCCTTTCGGCCACGTGACCCTCCTGGAAGGACCGGCCTTCGGTCCCGATGGCCAGCTGTACTTCGTTGACCTCACTGCTCCGGCCGGTCAACCCAAGGTGCTCAAGCTCAACGTCCGGACCGGGGTGACCACCCCGGTCTATACCGACAGCTCCAGCAACTTCTCGTCGCTGCAGTTCAGTCCGCTCAACGGAAAGGTGTACCTCACCGACCTTTTCTCAGGGAACATCTATGAGATGAATGCGGACGGGAGCGGCTTCACGACCATTTTCTCGGGACCGATCGGTGGCCGCCCCATGGCGGCGGACGACATCGCCTTCAACCCCGCCGGTGACCTGTACGTGTCGGATACAGCCGGTACGCCCTGGAATCTCATCGGCCGGGTGGTGAGGTTCAATCCCGACGGCACCGATCCCACCGTGCTGCAGGGCAATCTGGCCGGCGCCAACGGCATTTCGTTTTCGCCGGACTTCTCGTCGCTGTGGGTCAGCGAGTTCACCCTTGGCCGTGAGGATCACTTCTCCCTTTCCGCGGCCGGCACGAGCATCACGACGGGCAACGTCGGCATGTCCGCCAACATGGGCACGGCCGGGTTCGATTCGAACACTGTGGACGCGGCCGGAAACGTCTATCAGTGCGAGTATCCGGCGGGACGGATCCTGGTCTGGAACTCGCTCGGCGACCTGCTGGCGACCATCGTCATCCCGCAGAACCTGCCCCTGCCGCAGATGGGAACGACCAATCTCGCCATCAAGCCCGGTACGACTCACGGCTACATCACCGTCGGCGGTGAGAACGGGGGCTACATCTACCAGTTCACCGCTCTGGCGAAGGGGATCCCGCAATCCAACGGCGGGGGAGCCTGATCAATCCGTGACCGAGAGGCGTCCGGTGGCCTTAGGGGCCACCGGGCGCCCTCCTGTACTTCAGGTCCGTTGGTAACGGCCGGGCTCGACCTCCGCGGCCTCTCCCCGGGCGAGCATCCGAGCCAGGTGAAGCTCGGCCGTGCGCCGCTCGACCGTGGTGACGAAGCTGGACTCAACGTGCCGGCGATAGACGAACCGGTGCTGGGCCATGTCGTCGAGGGTGTGGGGCTCGATGAGGTATTCGAGCATGGCCGCATGGCGGCGGTCGATGACGGCGTGAAACTTCTCGAGCAATTGCAGAAATCGGCCCTGACCGTGAATCACGCCCTTGTGATGAAAGGTGACGTAGTGCTCGGCTTCCTCGTCCCGTACCTTCCTGAGACTGTCTTCGAAGTCGTCGAGATCGCTCCACATGTCTCCGTAGTACGGGCCGAAGCCGGTGAGATCGATGTCGGAGAGGAAGAAGACCCGACCACCGTCCAGTCGGAAACCACTGTGGCCGCGCGTGTGGCCGGGCAAGTGGACGGCTTCGATGGTTGTGCCGCCCAGGTCCCATTGGTGCCCGTCATGGAAAGGGCGGGCGTCCGGCCGGTCGACGTACGCGAAGTTGTCGACGATATGGCGCCGGAAGGTCTCGTCGAACGCCTCTCCATACCCGTAGACGGCCATGAGGCCGTCCAGGCATCGGGCGGCCATCAGGTCCGCGTCGTGGATGTAAAGGCGCGCCGTGTCAAACAGACCGTTACCGGCCAGATGGTCTTCGTGACCGTGGCTGTTGATGACGGCGTCGACCGCCACGGGCGCACCTGCCCGGGCCACGACGGTGACGGACGGGTCGATGATCACCGATTCTCCCGCGCCCCGAACCACGACTGAGTTTCCCGCCGGATATGCGCCATCTTCGGCTCCCATGAGCACGCTGACCGTGGGCGTGAGGCGAAGCTCATCCGCACCCCAGTCCACAATCCCGGCGGTCATCCGGGTCACGCTACCAGTTCGGCCTTCCCGGCCCAGGACGGGCCGGCGTCAAGCGGGGGCGGTCAGAGAGGAGGCGCGTTTGTGTACCCTTCGGCTTCTTCTCTGTCGCGCGCCACGCTTTAGGTGGGCACAAATCGCGACAGTGAAGTCCTGGCCGGCCGGTTTCGGGCGCAATTCGCGGCAGTAAAGGTTCGTGCAGCCCGGCCCGCCGCCGCCCCGCCCGCCGCCGGCCCGGCCCGCTGCCCGCCGCCGCCCGCTCCGACCCGCCCCCGCGCCCCGCGCCCCCGCGTCAGGTGGGCCTTTCGGGCCCGCCCAGCAGGGCCAGCTTCTCCATGACGACCTTCCTCATGGCGTCGACCGCCGCTCGCTGCAGGCCCACGATGTCATCGCCGGCGCCGGCGTCATCGACGGCCCGCCGGAGCGCGCCCAGATAGGCCCGGCGCAGCTCGGCGTTGAAGTTGACCTTGGCCACTCCGCCCCGTACCGCAGCGCGCAGCTCGGCCTCCTCGAGCCCCGATGCGCCGTGGAGCACGATCGGAACGGGCACGACCGCAGCGATGCGATCGAGGAGCCCGAGATCGAGATGGACCGGGTGATCCGAGATGCCGTGGACCGATCCGATCGCGACCGCCAGCGCGTCGATACCCGTGCGCTCGGCGAACTCGGCTGCGGCCTCCGGTGCGGTCAGCTCGCCCCCGCCGCCCCCGCCGCCCCCGCCGCCCCCGCCGCCCCCGCCGCCCCCGCCGCCCCCGCCGCCGCCGCCCATATCGGCACCGGCCGCGCCCGACACGTTTTCCTCTCCCGCGATCGCACCGAGCTCGGCCTCCACCCACACGCCGTGGCCGTGGGCCTCGGCCACGACCAGGCTGGTCACCTCGATGTTCTCCTCAAATGAGCGACGCGAGCCGTCGATCATCACCGAGCTGTAGCCGAGCTCGATGCACGCCCGGATCTCGGCCAGGTCGGTGGCGTGGTCGAGGTGGACGCCGACGGGTGAAGGCGACTCCCTGGCCATGGTGAGAGCGCTGGCGGCGAGCATGGACCGGCCGACAGCGGCGAACGAGCTCGACCCGGCCTGGACGATGACCGGCAGGCCGGCGTCGGCACCCGCTTCACAAATGGCCCGCGTCGATTCCAGCGTATAGGTGGTGAACGCGGGGATGGCGACCCGGTGCCGCCAGGCCTCGTAGAGGGTCTCCGTTCCGGTGCTGAGCGTCACGGGCCCTGCAGGATGGCCACGGCATCGGCCAGCGAGGAATCGTTCCCGACGTTGCCGGCAAACACGATGCAGGGCATTCCGATCGCTTCGGGCCGGGCGTCGAGCGGCCGGAGGACGCTCACGAACCCGGCGAACAACTGCCCGGCGACCTCGGCCCGCTTGATACCCAGCGCGGCGTCGAGCACGTCGTGCGAAGTGATGCCGCCTTTCGTGAGGACCCACGCCGGGCGGTCAGCGAGGAGCTCTCGAACGATTGCGACCAGGCCGGCCGAGACCAGGCGCGCCAGCCGGAGACTCTCCTCACCGTCGTCACCGGTGCGAAGCGTTCGGCTGGTGAGGAGCAGCACGTCCCGCGTCGCCAGGGCGTCGCGCCCCTCGGCCACGCACCTTCGGATCAGCCCGTCGGCCTGCCGGGGGTCGAGCAAGGCCTCGACGTCGACGAGGACTCGCTCGATGTCACCTGACGCTTCGAGGACGTCGATCTGCCGGTTCGTGAGACCCACGTGTGAACCGACGACGACCAGGCCGTGTCCGCCCGGACGGCCGCGGCCCCCCGGCCAGATCGTCCCCGCATCGAGCGGCGCCATTGGGTCGAGCCCGGCCAGAACCTGAACAAAGGAGGGGGCCACCCGGTACAGAAAGGACCGACCGCCTTCCTCGGCCGCCAGCAAGCCCAGGACCACTACCTCGAGGTCGGCGTAGTCAACGCTGTTCACCACCACGAACTCGCCGTCGTGGACGCCGAGCAGGATCCGGGCCACCTGCTCCGGACCGCCCCGGCGGATGTCGGTCAAGGAAATGCTGCGGACGTCGTTGGCCGAGATGGCGCCGTCGCTCTTCTCCTGGAGGAAGAGCCGGAGATCCGAGTTTGAGAATCCGAAGGTGGCGTCACGGGCGAACTCGGTCTGGCCGACGGGAACGACGCCGTCGCCGATCCGCGCCCAGTGGATGTCCGCGGCCGTGAAGCGGCCGGCTTCGAGGTAGCTCGGCACCAGGAGCACGCCGTCGTATCCCCGGCCACTTGACTCCTGACGGGTCGCGGCCAGCGCCGTGATCTCCGCCAGCACATGACCGCGAAGCGTCGAGTCGCTCCGGCTGAGAACCTCGACTCGGCCGCCGAGGGACCGCTCGAGCTGGGCCGCCACGCTTGCGAGCTCCCGAGCGCAGCCCGCCGCCTCGGCTTCGGGCCGGCTCCGGCTGTTGGTAAGGACGAAACAGGTGGACCCGGGCGCTTCCAGGGCGGCCGCGATCAGGGCTGGGTCGGTCCCCATCACCACTTCGACGCCATGCACGGCCTGGGAGCCCGTCGGATCGTCGTCGAGGACCAGTAGCCGGCGGCCCGTCCTTTGGTGCGAGTCGCGTATGGCCTGCCTGGCCCCCGGGATCCTCAGGGGCTCGGCGGGGTCGACCAGGCCGTTGTCCCATTTGTAGGTGAGCGTCAACGGCCTCGCCTTCGGCGGTCCGCACCTCGGAGGCTTCCGGAGCGGTCCGGGCGATGGTACCCAACGCCCGACCCCCTCACGCCGGGCGCGACTCCCGCTGCTGGTTTCCTTGAGCACCGGCCGGCGCCGGCTGCCGGCTCACGAAGTCCCGGCTGTGGATCAAGAGCAGAGACGCCACCGCGCCCACCAGCGCGAGAGCGCCGGTCACGACCAGCAGGTCGTTGATCCCGCTGGCAAAGCTGGATTTGACGGCCTGCCCGAGTTGGCCCCGAAGGGCGGGCGGCACCGATGCGAAGGCGGCCCCGCCCTGGCCTTGACGGATGGCGGTCACGATCTGCGGGGCGTGCTCCTTGAGTTGAGGTGTCGCCGAGAGCAACCGATCCAGGTGGTCGCGCAGCGACGAGCTGAAGATCGTCCCCAGGGCGGCGATGCTGACCGCGATGCCGATCTGGCGGAACGTGGTGTTCACTCCTGACGCCATGCCGGCTCGTTCCGGCTCGACCACTCCGATGGCGGTGGAAGCCAGCGGTGGATTGACGAATCCGGCCCCGGCGCCCGAAACGATGAAGCCCGGGATGAGGTGGGTCCAGGAGCTGGTCCCGCTCAAGCCGGCCATCAGGAAGAGCCCGGCTCCGACCAGCAGGAGCCCCGGACCGATCAGCCACCGGACCGGCATCCGCTCGCTGAGCCGGCCGGCCACGGTGGCCGTGACGAGCGTCGGCCCGCTGATGAGTAGCAGGCGCAGACCCGTCTGGAGCGCGGAGTAGCCGAGGGCGTTCTGGAGATAGAGCACCAGGTACAGGAGCATGGAAAAGAGGGACCCGTTCATGCAGAAGGCCGCGATGAGTCCGCCATCGAAGGTGGGCACCCGGAAAAGGGCGAGATCGAACATCGGTTGGGTAACGATCGCCTCGGCGATGATGAAGCCGGCCAGCAGCACCCCGCCGAGCGCCAGCGAGATGGCGACCCCTGCGTCGCCCCAACTGGTCTCACTGGCCCGGATCAGGCCGTAAACCAGGCTGACCAGACCCGTCGTCAGCAGCACGAAGCCGATCCAGTCCGGCCGCCCCGGGTGTGGCGCCTTGGATTCGTCCAGCTGCCACCAGGTGATGGCCAGCGCGGCGACGCCGATCGGGACGTTGACCAGGAAGATTCCCCGCCAGCTGATGCCGCTGGTGATGATGCCGCCGAGGATGGGCCCCAGGGAGACCGCGACCCCGGTGACGGCACCCCACGCCCCGAACGCCACCCCGCGGTCGGGGCCGCGGAAGCTGTTGCCGAGCAAGGCCAGGGAAGTGGCGAACATGATGGCCCCGCCGACCCCCTGACCACTCCGGGACAGGATGAGCATCAGTGGCGTCTGGGCCAGCCCGCAGAGCAGCGACCCGAGCGTGAAGATCGTCAGCCCCACCGCGAACAGCAGCCGCCGGCCATAGCGGTCGGCGAGCACTCCGGCCGTCAGCAGCAGCGAGGCCAGCGTGAGCGCGTAAGCGTCGATCACCCACTGGATCTGACCGAAGGTGGCGTGCAGCCCGTCCTGGATGTCCGGAATGGCCACGACCACGATGGTCACGTCCAGCAGGAGCATGAACGTGCCGGTGCAAACCGCCACGAGTGTCCACCACTTCCTGTCCATCACCGCTTCTTATCTCATTTCCCCGTCAATGCGGCGGGCAATCGCCGCGGCGGACCGGGGCTCTCCAACTACTGCCGCTCGTAGCCTTGCCAATCGACCAGGTGCTACGCTTCCCTCGGAGAGCGCCCGACTGGAAGATAACGAGAAAGGTGCCGCCTACCATGCGTCCTGATTATCTGGTTTTCGACGGGGACAACCATTACTACGAGGCGCTGGACGCCTTTACCCGCTACACCGACCCCAAGATGGCGGAACGGTGTGTCTATTGGTGTGAAGTGGGTCGACGGCGATTTCAGGTCGTGGGCGGGAAGGTCAACCACGCTGTCGTCAACCCCACTTTCAATCCCATCGCCAAGGCGGGAGCCATGTATGACTACTTCCGCGGCAATGAGGCCGGGCGCAAGCCCGGGAGTTTCGAAATGGACCGGGAGCCGCTTCCGGAGCACTACCACCATCCGGACGCCCGGGTGAAGGTCATGGATCAGCAGGGGTTGGAAAAGGTGTGGCTCTTTCCGACTCTGGGCGTGCTGTATGAGGAGGCGTTGAAGCATGACACCGACGCCTTGTGTCACACCTTTACGGCCTTTAACCGCTGGCTCGATGAGGACTGGGGCTGCAACTATCAGGACCGGATCTATGCCGCGCCATATATCCCGATGGGGGATGTTGACCACGCGGTCAGTGAGTTCGAATGGGCGGTCGACCGGGATGCGCGTGTCATCGTGATACGTCCGGCTCCGGCGACGACCAGAATGGGCCGGAAGTCCCCGTTCGATTCCTACTTCGATCCCTTCTGGGCTCGGGTCAACGAGGCGGGCATCACTGTTGCGGTCCACGGCGCCGACAGCGGATGGTCCTCACAGGGGTATGTTCAGGACGAGAGGTTCGGTGCGAGATCCGAGGCGCCCTCGATCAGGGCGTGGGCCATCGAGCGCTCGGCCTACGAGTTCCTCGCCCAGGCCATCTTCGAGAAGCTGTTCGTGCGGTTCCCCAATCTGCGCTTGGCGATGATCGAAAACGGCTCCGCCTTCCTCGGGGACCTCCTGCACCACATTGAGAGCCAGCGACGGAAGTCCCCGTGGTGGTTCAGCGATCATGACCCGATCGAGACCTTCAAGCAGCACGTGTGGGTCAATCCGTTCTGGGAGGATGATCCCTATGAGCTCGTCGACGTGATGGGCATCGACCGGGTCCTGTTTGGCTCTGACTGGCCGCACATCGAGGGACTGCCCGAACCCCTCAACTTCGTCACCGAGATCACCAAGCTTGACCACGGGGATCAGAAGAAGATGCTGCGAGACAACATCGAGTTTCTCAACGTGCCCCAGCCGGTGTAGGGGGCGCCGGGCCCATTCGTACCAAACCCCCTTCACCCTTCAGGGAGATGACCTCGTGACCCAGGCTCTCGCCGGACCGGTTCGCCTTCACCATCACGCCTTTGTGACCGACGACCAGGAAGCGACCAGGCGTTTCTACGAGGACGTCATCGGAATGCCGCTGGTCGCCACGTGGGCCGAATCCGATGTCCTCTTTGGCGCCGAGCGCACCTACTGCCACACCTTCTTCGCCCTGGCTGACGGCAGTGCGCTGGCGTTCTTCCAGTTCGCCGACGCCGAGGACCAGAAGATGTTCAAAACGGATATCAACTTCACCCCGTTTCGCCATATCGCCCTCGCCGTCGACCAGGAAACCCAGGACGGCATCAAGAAGCGCATCGCCGAGGCCGGCTACCAGGAACCCGAGACGTTCGTCCTCAACCACGGCTACTGCGTTTCCCTCTACGTCACCGATCCGAACGGCTTGCTCCTGGAGTTCACGGTTGACCACCCCGACGCCGACAAGATCAGCGACGAACGCCGGCGTACCGCCGGGGAAGATTTGGCCCGGTGGCTGGCCGGTGACCACACCAGCAACAACGCCTACCGCTGATCGCGTGCCCGATTCGTGGTCCTGCTGGCCGATCTGACGATTGTCGAGCTGCCTGGTCCCGCCGGCCTGGCGTTCTGCGCCAAGCTGTTCGCCGACGCGGGAGCCCGGGTGGTAAAGGTGGAGCCGCCGGAGGGCGCCCCGGATCGGGCCCAGCCCGGCCCAACCCGGTCCGGCCCGGCCATCGCTCGATCCACTCCGCACTTCCTGGCCTTCAACACCGGTAAAAGCAGCTCCGTCGTCGATCCGGCCGCGGCCGGGTGTCAGTCGGAGCTCGACACCCTGATCGGCGCCGCCGACCTCCTGCTCCTCGGCGGTCCCGGAGACGATCCGTACGGGGCCGGTGAACGGGCAGCCGAATGGGCCGAGCGCTATCCCTCGCTCGTCGTCACCCAGCTCACCCCATTTGGCGCCTTCGGACCTCGTGCCTCCTGGACCTCTTCCGCGCTGGTCCAGTACGCCTCATCCGGCTGGATGCACGCTACCGGACGGCCGGACCGCGAGCCGCTCGCCCCGGGCGGAACCCTGGCCGACAGCATCCCTGGCCTGGGCGCGGCCTCCGCCTCCCTCATGGCCCTCTGGTGGCGCGACCAGTCCGGCGGGGTCGGTCAGGTCATTGATGTATCCGCCCAGGAGGTGATGCTGCTGTGCCAGCCCTATCTCGAAGTCGGGTACGCCTATACGGGTAGCACCCGCAAGCGCAACGGCATGCCCTTTCCCATGACCATCGTCCCGGCGGCCGACGGTTACCTCGGGATCAATGTGCTCACCCAGACCCAGTGGGAGCTCCTGTGCACCTACATGGGGCGGCCCGAGTTGATCGACGACGAGCGCCTGAGTGATCCCCGCCACCGGGGGGCACACGCCCGCGAGCTGACCGATCTGGTCGCCGGTTGGGCTGCGGACAAGGAGCGAGCATCCACCTTCTCGGACGGCCAGTCCTGGCGAATCCCGCTGGGCTATGTCCCGTACCTGGGCGAGGTGCGGGCCATGGCTCAGCACCGAGCGAGGGAATTCTTTACGCCGGTCGTTCAGGACGGGGTCCTGATTGAATATCCGACCCTGCCCTTCATGGTCGACAGTTGCCGGTGCGCCGTCAGGCCCGCCCCGGCCTTAGGTGGCGGCCGTGATGGCGGACCCAATCCGATGCCCGAGAACCGGCCCGAGACCGATCGATCGGCCCGCTGCCACTCGGAGTTCCGGCCCGCGGTCCACTCTCCGGTCTGCGGGTGGTCGATCTCTCCATGTACTGGTCAGGTCCGCTCGCCGCTGACCTGCTGGCCCAATACGGGGCCGAGGTCATCAAGGTTGAATCGGTCCAGCGAGTCGACGGTTGGCGGGGTATGGCGGCCGACTCGGGCATCGAACGGTCGAATCTCTTCAATGGCGTCAACCTCAACAAGCTCGGCATCACGCTGGACTTGAGGTCTGAGGCCGGCCGGGAGCTCCTCAAGCCCTTGGTGCAAAGAGCGGATGTGCTGATCGAGAACTTCAGCTCGCGCGTCATGGGCAACTTCGGGCTCACCGATGACGTCCTCCGTGGTTGGCAGCCGAACCTTGTTGTTTTGTCCATGCCGGCCTTCGGTCAGAGCGGGCCCTGGCGCGACTTCGTGGGCTTCGCCCCTACCATCGAGCAGCTCTCCGGCTTGCCGGAGCTGACCGGATACCCGGACGGACCGCCGATGCTGACCGGCAACTCGGTGGCCGATCCCTGCGCCGGGCTATTCGGCGCCTTCGCGGTCCTTGCCGTTCTTCGCCAGTGCCGGTCCTCGACCGGCGGGGCGCACATCGATCTCTCCCAGCTGGAGGCGATGACCAACCTGCTCGGCCCTGAGCTGCTGGCCGAACAGCTGGGTGAAATCCCTCCGGCCCGGGTGGGGAACTCCAGCCCCGGCGAGGTCCCTTCCGGTTGTTATCCCACCGCGGGCGACGACAATTGGATCGTGATCTCGGCCGGTACTCCCGATGCCTGGATCGGGCTCAATGCGGTGGCGGCCGGAGGTTGGGCCGAGGATTCTCGATTCCGTTCAGCCGAAGCCCGAGCTCGGCATGCGGGAGAGCTGGACCGGCTGATCGGGGCGTGGACGTCCCTCCACCACGCCGCCGATCTGGCCCGCGATCTTCAATCGCACGGCGTGGCTTCGGCTCCGGTCTACACGCCGAAGAGCATCTACGAAGACGGGCATCTGGCCACGCGCGGCTCGACGCAGGAGATCGACCGGGCCCACGTGGGCCCCATTCGCTACCCGGTCCTACCGTTCAAGTTCTCTCGAAGTCCCGGCCAGGTCGATCGAGCCGGGCCTACCCTGGGCCAGGACAACGACTCGGTTCTCGGCGGTCTGCTCGGTGTGTCCGACGAAGGATTGGCGGCCCTGCGTATGAGCCGAGTGATTGGCGAGGCGCCCGACAGATAATAGTGGTGGTGGTGTAGATCCCGCCGGATTTGGGTAGATCACGGAGGCATGTACCGAATCCTCACCGTCGATGGCCAGGAGAGCGCCGAGAAGCTCCTCAACGAGACCGTCGATTCCAGCACGGAGCTCGTTCACTGCCATATCGAGACCGTCCAGCAAGACCGATCCGCTGAGCAGGCCAACACCATGCTCGGGGTCCCGGTGACCCGCTTCACCCTCGTGTTCAGGACCCTGGGCGTGTAAACGAGGGGGCCATCCTGGCCCGTTCGCCTGTGGCCGCCGCGTTTGAGGTTCGACCGCGGTATTCCTATCATGTGCCCTCGGGTTGACAGGGTGAGGAGATAAGCCATGAGCGAGGGTGTACTGGCCGGTCGGAAGGCCATCGTGACCGGTGCCAGCCGGGGGATCGGCGCGTACATCGCCGAGCGGCTCGCGGCGGAGGGTGCGGCGGTCGCAGTCACCGCCCGGACCGTGGACCAATCGACCACATTTCTCGAAGGCACCATCCACGAGACCGTCAACCGCATCACCGAGGCGGGCGGTCGGGCGATCGCCATCGCCGCCGATCTGTCCCAGCGGGACGACCGGGAGCGGCTGGTCGGGGAGGCGGAGGCGGCCCTGGGCGGGGTTGACATCCTCGTCAACAACGGGGCCGTCACCTATTTCACGCCGATCATGGAATTCTCGCCCAAGCGCCGCCAGCTGATGTTCGAGGTGCAGGTGTTCGCGCCCATGGACCTGGCCCAGCTGGTGCTGCCCGGCATGATCGCGTCGGGCGCGGGCTGGATCGTCAACATCTCCTCCGGGGCTGCCCGCCATCCGACCATCCCTCCCATCGCCGGAGTGGGTGGCGGCACGGTGTACGGGATGTGCAAAGCCGCACTCGAGCGGTTCACGACCGGCCTGGCCTCCGAGGTCTACGAAGCCAATGTCGCCGTCAACGCCCTGTCGCCGAACCGGGTGGTGCCGACCCCGGGCACGATCTATCACCACCTGGTGCGGCCCGACGACCCGACCCAGGAGGTTGAGCCGCCGGAGTTGTTCGCCGCCGCCACGCTGGCGCTATGCTCGGTCGAGCCGAAACAGCGCACCGGCCTGGTCACCTACAGTCAGGATCTCCTGAAGGAGCTGGGCTCCGAGGCGCCAACCTACGTGGTGGCCGGCTAACCCGCCGGTTCTTCAGGGATTCTGGAGAAAGTCGGCCGTCGAGCCGGCGAGGGGCGCGGTCCCCTGACCCAGTTTGCGATGGTCCCATGATCGGGCGCGGATCGGGTCGATGCGCACGACAATCCGCTTGTTCATCATGCCCTCAACGAGAGGTTTCATCTCCTCGGTGTAGGGACCGGTGTAGCGCTCGAAGACGCTTACTGCGGCCGCCCAGTATTCCTCGCTGGCGGTGTCGTCGATGAGGTGCGCGGTTCCCTCGATCGACACGCCGCGAAGTTGATCATACGTGTCCCCGGATTCCACCATGACGACCACCCGGGGGTCCCGGCGCAGGTTGACGGCCTTTTGCGACTTGGCCTTGGTCTCGAAATAGACCTTGCCGTCGATCAGGCCGTACCACATGGCGACGAGATGGGGGATGCCATTGCCACCGACGGTTGCCATCGTGGCCGTCCGGCTGCGCTCGAGGAAGGCCTGGACCTCCTCTGCGGTCATCTGGATCTGGGCCCGTCGGTTGATTCCCATGCGTTCCTCCGTCGGCCGGCGCGGTGCGGTCTCGAACGCTCGACGTTAAGCGGTGAGATCCCGGCCGGCAACCGGGTCCAACATGGCGTCGGGTCCGGCGCAATAGGTTGTTGACGAGAGACAAGCGCCTCTTCCCCTTTCAAGATTGCCAGATGTACGGCCCTCGCTTTCCACTCCCCAGCCGCAGATACCGTCTGTTGATATCTTTCATAAAACTCGCGCTCTACGGCGTATTCATGTCGATATTCGTGCGAGGGCTGCGGCGCTGGTCGCGCCCGCGCCGGCGGCCCTCGGTCCACCAGGGCCGGGACCGGCGCTTCGATCGCCATCGCACGGCACCGGCGGCGGCCGGCAATAGGCTGGCACCCGTGAGCGAGTTGCAGGCTATCTGGCCGGACCGGGCGGCCGAGGCGGCCGAGGCGGCCGAGGCGACCGAGGATGCCGAGGAGTTGTCGCCGACCGCCCAAACCGCCACGCCGCCCTCGCCGGCGGACGACGCCACCCGGCTCGAAGGCATCGTGACCGAGCTGGCCGAGGTGGAAGCCGCCCTCCGCCGCCTCGACGACGGCAGCTACGGGCTCTGCGAGGCGTGCGGCATCCGACTCAGTCCCGAGTCCCTCACCGCCGACCCCCTCGCCACTCGCTGCGCGCAACACGCCGGCTGAACCTGCCAGATCGGATAGAAGCCGGTCCTCAAAAGCCCGGGAGCCGCGGCATCTCCTCACCCCGGGTCTCCCCGCCCCGACCCCGGCCCCCACTGCCGGCCGCCACTCGCCGCCGATCCCCCCGGCCCCGTTGGTCATCGCTCGGCTGGTCATCGCTCGGCTGGGGCGGATGGTGGGAGGCGGCAGGCCCGGCGGCAGGGCCGTCCTCCGGGTCGCCGTCATCGCCTTCGAGACCGCGGGCCATGAGGAAGCCCCTGGCCCGTTCGGTCCGCGGGTAGCGACCGACGAGTGCCCAGAAACGACGGTCGTGATGGGGGGCGCTCAGATGCGCCAGCTCGTGAACGATCACATAATCGAGCACCCACCCCGGTTCGCTCACCAGTCGGGACGAAATACGGATGGTCCCGTCTGACGGTGTGCAGCTGCCCCAGCGGCCCTCCTGATTGTCGACCCAGCGAATGGCCGCCGGCCGCCGCAGGCCGTATCGCTGCGCCAGCGCCTCCGCCCGGGCGGCGAGATCGATGCTGTCGCCGGCGGCGCGCCGCTCCATGCGCCGCACCATCTCGGCCACCCAGCGTTCCTCGTCGGCCACGCTCATGCCGGCGGGGATGGACACCCGCAACACGCCGCCGACCTTTCGAGCCTGCACGGTCTTGCGCCGCCGGACGCTGCGAACCACCTCGACCCTCACGGACCCGGACGGTATCGCGACCCGATGACGTCACCCGCCAGGTCGCACCGCCCCCTCGCCCGCATCCGCTTCGGCCGCCTCGTTGAGGCCTTCCAGCAGGTCGACCGGATGAACCGGACACAGACCGGTCGCCGTGAACCACCCCCGATAGCCCGCCAGGTGCCCGACGCGGTACTCGACCTGACCGGCGGCGCGAGCGAGGGCCCGGACCACGCCTCCGTGGGCGACGACCAGAATCCGGCTCAGCTCGCCGGCGGACGCCTGAATCGCCACCCGGTGGCCGGCGGCCACGACCCGGGCGTCGAAGTGGGTGCGGCTCTCGCCTCCGGGTGGTACGAACTGGGCGTCGCGGGCGAACCGCGCTGTCTCACCCGGCCAGCGCGACTCGATCTGCTGCACGGTGCATCCCGACCATTCGCCGACGTTGTACTCCCGGAGGCCGGTCTCGATCCAATGCGGGCCGGCCACCTGGAGCACCTCGGCCATCAGTTGCGCCGTCTGGCGGGCCCGCCTCAGGTCGGAGCTCACCACCACGTCGAAAGGTGGCTCATCCCGCAATCGGACAGCCGAGAGGCGGGCTTGTTGCTCCCCTCCGGCCGAGAGTGGCGGATCGGCCCATCCCTGCCACCGGCCCTCGGCATTCCACACCGACTGGGCATGACGGATCAACAGGAGGCCGGACACGAGGCGAAACGCTAGTGCCGGGCTTGGTGTCGGCCGGAATCAGCCTCCCGAGCCGCGGTAGGGTTTCCCCGGAGAACGGAGCGGATGAAACCGGATGGCAGTCGCGCCCACGAGCAGGCCGCCTCGCACGGGCGGGGAGAGGCCGGGCCCGTTGCCGCCCTGCTGTTGTTCGCGGCTGCCCGCGTCGCCGCCGGGACCGGCCGGGAGCAGGTACGCGGCCACACCGTGGCCGAGGTTCTCAACGATGCCAATGCCCGCCACGGCGAGCAGTTCGCCTCGGTCGTGGCGAACTCGCGAGTGTGGGTCAACGGGGAGCCGGCGCTACCGGAGCAGGTCGTTAAAGGACGGGGACGAGATCGCCATCCTGCCACCGGTGTCGGGGGGCGCGGCGTGATCGCCACCAGTCCGACCGACCCGGCCAGCCCCGCCCGTCCGGCCCGTCCCGCCTCCGCCGCCCCTGGCCTTCCGGCCTCGGACGGCGTCCCCCGGGCCCGACGGCGACTCCGGTCATCCGCTACCGGTGCCGTCGCCAGATCCCCGGCCGGTGTTCGCCCGGCCCTGGCGGTGCCGTTGGGTCTGCTGTGGGCCGCGGCGCTGTTCGCCGCCACCGCCGCCGGGACTGCGGCGACGGCCGGGCTTCTGATACCGGTCGGCATCGTCGCCGCCCTGTCCGCCGTTCGCGCCGAGCCCGCGGCCAGGTCGGCGGTACACATCCGGGTCAGGCCCGGACGGCCGCCCGTGTCCCTCGCGGTAGCCGTAGCGGTCATCCCCGCAGCGGCCCTCCCGCTCGGGGCACTGGCCGGTCCGCGCCCCACCGTGGCGCTCGGCGTGGTGCTCCTGATCGTCGTCGCGGCGGGCATCTTTGCGACGACCAGGGGCGGGTTCCCATGGCGCGTCCTCGTCGCCGCCTTCGGCCCCGCGATCGCCGCCGCCTCGGTGGTGCTGGCCCTCCGGCAGGGTCACAGCGAGGCGGTGACGTTGCTGGCCGCCGTCTGCCTCTACGACATGGCGAGTTTCCTCATGGGGACCGGGCCGCACGGCGGTCTGGTCGGGGTGCTGGCCGGGTGGCTGACGGTCGGCGTCCTGGCCGTGTTTGTCGCAGCCGTCATGGTCCCGCCCTATTCGGGCCGGAGTCCCTGGATCCTGCTCGGCCTGGTCGCCGTCCTGGCTCCCATCGGGGTGGCGGTCTGCGCCCTGATCGCCCGCGGGCGGCGGCTGCCGGCGCTGCGGCGCTTGGACTCCCTGGTGCTGGCCGGCCCGGGCTGGGTCATCGCCATCGGCCTCCTCTTACACCGGTAAACGTGCGGTAGCCTCCACTGGCGGTGGCGCTCCTCCTCCCCGAATGGTCGGACAGGCCGGAACTCTCGGACCAGCCGGCCGGCGGACCGGGTGCCGGCACCGCGACGCCGGGCCCGGCGGCATGAATGACTTTCCCGACCCCTGGCGGGACCTGGGCGAGTTCATCCGGGAGCAGCGGAGCGTGGCCCGCCTGTCGGTGCGGCGGCTCTCCGACATGGCCGGTATCTCCAACCCCTATCTGAGCCAGATCGAGCGGGGTCTTCGGCGCCCCTCAGCCGAAATTCTCCAGCAGATCGCCCGGGCCTTGCGGATCTCGGCCGAAACGCTCTACGTCCGCGCCGGCATCCTCGACGCCAGGGAGGTCCACGGCGACCTGACCGAAGCCATCCTGGGCGAGCCGACCCTGAGCGACGAGCAGAAGCAGACGCTGTTGCGGATCTATCTGTCGTTCCGCCGGGAAAATGCCGCCGCCGGCCCCGATGGCCAGCCCGCCTTCCCGCACGGCCAGGCTGCCGCCCCCGCCCCACGGCCAGGCTGCCGGCCCCCACGGCCAGGCTGCCGGCCCAGATGGCCAGGCCGCCGCCCCGGCCCCCGCAAACGCCGCCGCCCCGGCCCCCGCAAACGCCGCCGCCCCGGTCCCCGCGAAAGCCGCGGCCCCGGCCCCCGCCCCGGCCGCCGCGGTCGCCGCCACCGTGGGCCCACACTCCGGGAGCGCCTGATGCCCGCGGTCGCGGTCCTGTCCATGCACACCTCGCCCCTGACCCAGCCGGGAACCGGCGACGGGGGCGGTATGAACGTGTACGTCCGGGAGCTCGGGGCCGCCCTGGCGCGATCCGGCGTGGGCTGCGAAGTCTTCACCCGGGCCGACAGCGAAACCTGCCGGGCCACCGTCGACGTGGAGCCCGGCTTTCGGGTCCATCACATCCCGGCCGGTCCGCTCGGTCCGGTGGCCAAGGAGCAGCTCCCTGACCTGGTGCCGGGCTGGACGGCCGGAGTGGCCGCCCGGCTGGCCATGCTCGCCGGCGCCGGGCCGGGCGTCGACGCCATCCACGCCAACTACTGGCTCTCGGGCCTCGCCGGCCACAGCCTCAAGCACGAGCTCGACGTCCCCCTCCTCGTGACCTTCCACACCCTGGACCGGGTCAAAGCCGACGCCAGCCCCGAGGAGCTCTCAGCCGCCGAGCCCGCCCGCCGGGCCCAGGCCGAAGCGGAGATCGTCGGCTGCGCCGACGCCGTCGTGGCCTCCTGCTCGGTGGAAGCCGAGCAGCTCGTCGACCTCTACGGGGCCACACCCGAACGGATCGCCATCGTGGCCCCCGGCGTCGACCACGCTTTCTTCAGCCCCGGCGCCCGGGCCCAGGCCCGGCGCGCCGTCGGGCTCCCCGAGCACGATCCCGTCATCCTGTTCGCGGGGCGAATCCAGCCGCTCAAGGGTCTGACGGTGGCCGTGGACGCCCTGGCCGAACTGCGGGCCAACGGTCTGGCGTCGGCCAAGCTCGTCGTCCTCGGCGGGCCGAGCGGCCCCCACGGCCACGAGGAGCTGGCCCGGGTCCACCGCCAGGTCAACGCCCACGGCCTCAACGGGTCGGTCCGCATGCTGCCACCGCAGCGCCACGAGATGCTGTCCAGCTACTACCGGGCCGCGGACGTCTGCGTGGTCCCGAGCCACTCGGAGTCGTTCGGCCTGGTGGCCCTGGAAGCAGCCGCCTGCGGGGTGCCGGTCGTGGCGGCAGCGGTAGGCGGGCTCACCACCCTCGTTGATCACGAGCGCACCGGCTTTCTCGTCGACGGCCGCGACCCTGCGGACTACGCCCGCCCGCTGGCTGCCGTCCTGACCGATCCAGGGCTGGCCGCCCGCCTGGGGCGAGCGGCCGCCCACCGGGCCCGGACCTACACGTGGGCCGCCGCGGCGCGGGAGTTCTGGACCCGCGGCGAGGCCCTGATGGCTTCCGCCCTGGTGCCCTGCGGGTAAAGAGGGCGGCGCCTCAGGGCATCCGGCCAAACCCTTGCCGTCCCCAGGGCGCGCCGGTACGCTCGCCAATGCCGTCGCCCCGGGGGCGCCTGGGAGTCACGTTCGTTCGGGGAAGTACGAACCTCTACTCGCGCGCGCTACTCGGGCCGGCGGCACTCCACCAGCAGACGGCATATGGTCTCCCGCTATGACCCTGGCGGAGACGTTGACCGTGGTCGGCGGCGGCAAGATGGGGGAAGCTCTGGTCGCCGGGTTGCTCCGGAGCGGGTGGGGGGACCCCGCTGCCATCGGCGTCGTCGAGATCGATCCGGGTCGCAGGGCCGATCTGGCCGCCCGCCATCCGGGCCTTCGCCTGGCTGGCACCGTGGCCGAAGCCGCGACTGCGGCCGGGCCCGGCGGCGCGGTGGTGGCGGTCAAGCCGGCCGACGTCGAGGGAGTGTGCCGCGCCCTGACCCAGGCCCGGGTGACCCGGGTGCTGTCGATCGCCGCCGGCATCAGCCTGGCCTCCCTCGAGTCCTGGCTGGAGCATCCGATCCCGGTCATTCGGGCCATGCCCAACATGGCGGCCCTGGTCGGTGCCGGCGCGGCCGCCATCGCCGGCGGTCGGGCCGCCGGCCCCGACGACCTGGCCTGGGCCCAGAGGGTGCTCGAGGCGGTCGGGTCCGTGGTCACGGTCCCCGAATCGACCCTGGATGCCGTCACCGGACTGTCGGGCTCGGGGCCGGCTTACGTCTTTCTGCTCGCCGAAGCGCTGATCGACGCCGGCGTACTGGTCGGCCTCAGCCGGTCGGTGGCCCGGCAGCTGACGGTCCAGACCCTGCTCGGGTCGGCCCGCCTGCTGGCGGACACGGGCGAGGAGCCGGCCGCGCTCCGCGCCGCGGTCACCTCGCCCGGCGGCACCACCGCCGCCGGCCTGCGCGCTCTCGAAGCCGGCGGCGTCCGCCACGCCGTGCTCGAGGCGGTGGCCGCGGCCGCCGAACGCTCCCGCCAGCTCGCCGAACCGACCTGAGAGCCCGCCCTGAACTGATCCGCGCTTTGCAGGCGGCCCCGGGTGGCGTACCCTCAGGAGTGCGGAGAAGGGTGGTGCAACGCGCGTGCAACCGAACGAGTCCCGGCCCCGGTTCGTGACCGTCGCCGAGGTGGCGGACCAGCTGCGGGTGTCCAACATGACCGTCTACCGGCTGATCCAGTCCGGCCAGCTGCCGTCGACCCGGGTCGGGCGCTCCTACCGGATCCGTGAAGAAGACGTGGACCGCTATCTGGCGGAGCAGTACACCCGCGCCGGCTGACGGGTGGCGAGCCGGACGAACTGAAAGCTCGAGCGGATCACCGGGGTGAGCCGCGGCCCGGTTACGTTTTTGTCCGATTACGGCCTCGAGGACGAGTTCGTCGGCATCGTCCACCGGGTCATCGCCCGCCGGGCTCCCGGTGTCCCGATCATCGATCTGACCCACCAGATACCCGCCCACGATGTGCGGGCGGGGGCGCTGACCCTCTGGCGGGCCGCCCCGTGGCTGACGCCCGGCGTGATCCTCGCGGTCGTCGACCCGGGCGTTGGCACCTCGCGTCGGTCGGTCGCGGTCGAGGTCGCAGCCGCCGGTACCGTCCTCGTCGGCCCCGACAACGGACTCCTCCTGCCCGCCGCCACCATCCTCGGTCCGCTGACCGGGGCCGTGGAGCTGCCCGCCCACCACGAGGGTGGCGCAACCTTCGCCGGTCGGGATGTCTTCGCTCCGGCCGCCGCTGAACTGGCCCTCGGGGCCGATCTCGACCGCCTGGGGCCGGCCATCGACCGGGACAGCCTGGCCGGAATGCCGGTGCCGGAACCCCACGCCGGACCGGACGGCTCGCTCCGGACGGAGGTCCTCTGGGTGGATCGCTTCGGCAACGCTCAGCTCAACGTCCGCCCGGCGGACCTGGACCACCCGAGTGGGCTCGTGGATCTGCGCGGCGGGCGATACACCGGGCCGGCCCGTCTGGTCGCGGCGTATGGCCAGCTCGGTCCCGACGAACTCGGGCTGGTCACCGACTCGTACGGGCTGCTTGCGGTCAGCTGCCGCGGCGCCTCGGCCGCAGCCCGGGTCGGGCTTCAGCCCGGCGACGAGGTGTGGATCGGGCGGCCCGGGGGCCACGACCCTGGGCAAGTACTTTGGCCCCGGTAGCATTCCAGCATGGCTGCGGCCCGGCGAATACCCGAAGCAACGGTTGCCCGGCTTCCGCTGTACCTGCGGGCCCTCGGCGATGCCGCCCGGGACCGCATGGTAACGATCTCGTCCGAGGCCCTCGCCATGCGGGCCGGCGTCAATGCCCCGCAGGTTCGCAAGGACCTTTCCCACCTGGGGTCGTACGGGACCCGGGGCGTCGGCTATGACGTGGCCTACCTGCTCCGCCAGATCAACCGCCAGCTCGGGCTCACCGAGGATCGCCGGGTGGCCATCATCGGCGCCGGCAACCTGGGCCGGGCCCTGGCCAGCTATGCCGGCTTTCCGGCCCGGGGCTTCAACGTGGTCGCCGCCTTCGACGTCGATCCGACCAAGATCGGCACCGCCCTGGGTGAGGTCGTAGTCCGGCCCAGTGGGTGCATGATCGAAGTTTTTGAGGAAGAAAAAGTGGATATCGCGGTCATCGCCACCCCGGCGTCGGTCGCCCAGAGTGTGGCGGACGTCGCCGTGGCCGCAGGTGTGGGTTCCATCCTCAACTTTGCTCCCACCACGGTGAGTGTCCCGGCCCGGGTGGCGTTGCGCCAGGTCGACCTTGGCATTGAGCTGCAGATCCTCAGCTTCTACGAGCAGCAACGGGCCCGACGGCTGGCGCCAGCCGTCGGCCAGTAGGCCGGTCGCCCCGATGCCGGTCTCCGAGGTGCTCTATCCCGTTGACCTCGTGGTCGACGGCCGGCGGTGTGTCGTCGTTGGCGGTGGGTCGGTGGCGGCCCGAAAGGTCGAGGGTCTGGTGGCGGCGGGCGCCGACGTGGTGGTGATTGCCCCCGAGGTCGACGACCAGATCCGCGGTTTGGCCGTCGAGGTGGTCGAGCGCACCTACCGCGGCGGGGACCTGGAGGGCGCGTGGCTGGCCATCGCCGCGACCGACGATAGGGAGGTCAACCGGGCCATCCGGGCCGACGCCGACCTCGCCCGCGTCTGGGTCAACGCCGTCGATGACCCGATAGCCTGCTCCTTTACCCTCCCGGCCGTGGTGCGGCGAGGGCCGGTGATGGTGACGGTGTCGACCGCGGGACACAGCCCGGCCCTGGCCAGCTGGGTCCGGGGTGAGCTGGCGGCCCAGCTCGGACCCGAGGTCGGTCTTTTGGCCGAGTTGCTGTCGGAGGCCCGGGACCAGCTGAAAGCAGCCGGCCGGTCCACCGAAGAAGTCGACTGGCGCCCGGCGCTGGATTGGGACATGCTCGAACTGATCCGATCCGGCCGCACGGCCCAGGCAAGGGAGCGCCTCCAGGCGTGTCTGTCGTCGTCGTAGGACTCAACCACCGCACCACCCCGCTCCGGGTCCTCGAAGCGATGACCGTGCCGCCCGCCCGGGCGGCCAAGGCGCTGCACGACCTCGCCGGCCGGGATCACCTGAGCGAGGCGGTCATCGTCTCCACCTGCCTGCGGACCGAGGTCTACGCCGACGCCGGGCGCTACCACGCGGCGATGAGTCAGATCCGCAACTTCCTCTCGGAGTGGAGCGGCATCCCGCCGGAGTCGTTCTCCGATCAGCTGTACTCCTACTTCGACGAGACCGTGGCCGCCCACCTGTTCAAGGTGGCGGCCGGCCTGGACTCGGCGGTCCTCGGGGAGAGCGAGATCCTGGGCCAGGTCGGCGACGCCTGGGCCACGGCCCGCCAGGAGTCGACCGCCGGGCCGGTGCTGTCGGCGCTGTTCCGGCACGCGCTCGAGGTGGGCAAGCGGGTGCGGACCGAGACGGCCATCGCCCGCGGCACCACGTCGCTCTCGCAGGCGGCGGTGGCCGTGGCGGTGGCGGAGCTCGGGACGCTGTCGGGCAAGACCACCCTCGTGCTCGGCGCCGGCGAGATGGGCGAGAGCATGGCCCAGGCTCTGGCCGGAGCCGCGGACGCCGGGTCCCTGCTCGTGGTCAACCGCACGTGGAGCCGGGCCACCCAGCTGGCCGCCCGCTGCGGCGGCCGGGCCATCGAGTGGTCGGCCCTGCCGGCCGCCCTGGTCGAAGCCGACGTCCTCCTGGCCTCCACCGGCTCTCCGGACGTGCTGCTGGTGGCCGCCGACCTGGAGTCGGTCCTGGCCCAACGACAGGGCCGCCCCCTGCTCATCGTCGACATCGCCGTGCCCCGCGACGTCGATCCCGCCGTCGGGGCCTTGCCGGGCGTGACCCTGCTCGACATGGACGACCTCACCGCCTCGGCTGCGGTCGCCATGGCCGGGCGCCGTCAGGAGGTCCCACACGCCGAGGCCATCGTCGTCGAGGAGCTCGGGCGCTACCTCGACGTGGCCGCCCAGCGTCATGTGGCCCCGCTCGTCGCCGCGCTGCACGAGCGGGGCGAAGTCATTCGCGCCGGCGAGCTGAGCCGCTTCCGCAACCGCCTGACCGGCCTCGATCCGGCCCAGGCCGCCGCCGTCGACGCCCTCACCCGGGGGATCGTGGCCAAGCTGCTCCACGAGCCGACCGTCAACGTCAAAGCCGGGGCCGGAACGCAGAGCGGCGAGCAGCTGGCGCAGGGGCTTCGGCGGTTGTTCGAGCTCGACACCTGACCGCCCGCCGTTGGCCCGGCAGCCAGGACCAGGAGAGGCGCTGCGGATCGCCACCCGGGGCAGCGAGCTGGCCCGGTGGCAGGCCCACGAGGTGGCCCGCGCCCTGCGCTCCGCCCAGCCCGGGCTGAAGGTCGAGCTGGTGGTGATCACGACCTCCGGCGACCAGCGCCGGGAGGTCCCGGTCTGGGAGCTGGGTGGCCAGGGGGTGTTCGTCAAGGAGGTGCAGGCCGCGGTTCTGGAGGGGCGCGCCGACCTCGCCGTCCACTCGGCCAAGGACCTGCCGTCCTGGACGCCCGAGGGCCTCGCTCTGGACGCTGTCGTCGGCCGGGCCGACGCCCGTGACGCCCTGGTCGGATCCCGGCTGGCGGACCTGGGGCCGGGGGCGCGGATCGCGACCGGTTCGGTGCGCCGGCGCGCCCAGCTGGCCTGGGTGCGCCCCGACCTGACCTTTTCCGGCCTCCGGGGCAACATCGGTACCCGCCTCGAACAGGTCCCCGACGGCGGGGCCGTGGTCGTCGCCGCCGCCGCCCTGGACCGTCTCGGTCTGCTCGACCGGGCCGCCGAGATCCTCCCGACCGGCGGTCATGCTGCCGCAGGTGGGGCAGGGCGCCATTGGCGTCGAATGCCGGGCCGGCGACGGCAACACCCGGGCCGCCTTGGCCGGGATCGACGATGCCGATGCTCACACCGCGGTGACCGCCGAACGGGCGTTTCTGGCCCGTCTGGGCAGCGGGTGCGATCTCCCGGTGGGGGCCTTTGCGGTGCGCCAGCCCGACGGCACCCTGCGGCTCGACGGGCTGGTGGCCTCCGCCGATGGGCGGGTGGTGCTCCGCTCCGGACGAGCTGGGCCCATCGGCGCGCCGGTGGAGCTCGGCGCGGCCCTGGCCGAGGCGATCCTGACCGCGGGCGGGGCCGACCTGATGGGGGTCGGGGCCCCGTGATCGCCTCCCTCTGGGGCGTCCTCGTCCAGGGGGCCGGGCCGCCGTGACCGTCTACCTGGTCGGCGCCGGCCCCGGCGACCCCGGGTTGTTGACCGTGCGCGGCGCCGAGCTCCTTCGCGGCGCCGAGGTGGTCGTGCACGACCGGCTGGCGGACGCCAGCCTCCTGGACCTGGCCCCCGCCGGGGCCCGGCGAATTGACGTCGGAAAGGAACCGGGCGGTCCGATCGAGCAGGCCCAGATCAACGCCCTCCTGGTCCGGGAAGGCCAGGTCGGACGGAAGGTCGTCCGCCTGAAGGGCGGCGACCCTTTCGTGTTCGGACGGGGTGGGGAGGAGATCCTGGCCCTGCAGGCGGCGGGCGTGCCGTTCGAGGTGGTGCCGGGCATCACGTCCGCGGTGGCGGTGCCCGCCTACGCCGGCGTGCCGGTCACCCACCGCGGGCTGGCGACCTCGTTCACGGTGGTGACCGGCCACAGCCGCCATGCCGTCGACCGGGAAACCAACTGGGAGGCCCTGGCGGAGGCGGGCGGAACCATCGTCGTCCTCATGGGGGTGGCGCACCGGGCCGCCATCGCGGCCCGGCTCCTGGCTGGAGGCCTCGCACCCGACACTCCGGTCCTGGCCGTGCACTGGGGCACGCGGCCCGAGCAGCGCTCCGTTCGGACCCGGCTCGACCAGCTCGGCGCCACGCCGCTGGAGCCGCCGGTCACGCTGGTGATCGGCGCCGTCGCCCACCTGGAGCTCGATTGGTACCAACGACGCCCGCTCTTCGGCCGCCAGGTCGTCGTCACCCGGGCCCAGTCGCAGGCCGGCACGCTCTCCCTGCAGTTGCGCGAGCTGGGCGCCCGGCCCATCGAGGTGCCCACCATTCGCATTGGACCGCCGGACGATGGGGGAGCGGCCCTCGAGCGAGCGGCCGGCCGGTTGCGGGCGGGACAGTACGAATGGGTCGTCTTCAGCTCCGCCAACGCCGTCGAGGCGCTGCTCGGCCACCTGGCCGACGCCCGCTCGTTTGGGTCCGCTCGCATCGCGGCCATCGGTCCGGGTACCGCCGACACCCTGAGACAGTTTCGCCTGATCGCCGACCTGGTGCCCGACCGGGCCGTGGCGGAGGGTCTTCTGGAGGCCTTCCCGCGGCCCCCTCACCCGGGGGCCCGGGTGCTGCTGCCCCGCGCCGCCGCCGGCCGCGACGCCCTGCCGGACGGCCTGGTCGCCGCGGGTTGGGATGTCGACACGGTGGCGGCGTACCGCACCGCTGGAGTGTCGCTGACCCGCTCGGAACGGGAAGCGGTGGCGGCCGCGGACGCCGTGTGCTTTGCGTCGGCCTCGGCGGTCAACAGTTTCCTGGCCGCCGCCGGCGAGGGCGCGACCCTGCCGCCGGTGGTGGTGTGCATCGGCCCGACCACCGCCGCGGCGGCCGCCGCCGCCGGGGTTGAAGTGACCGCCGTGGCCGACCCGCACACCATTCCGGGCCTGATCGCCGCGCTCCTGGCGGTTTTCAAGGCTGAGCCGGAGTGAGCGAGAACACCGGGTGGCGGGGGGCGATGGCCCCCAGCTCCTCATCGGTCGAGTCCGGGCCGACCCCTTCGAAGAACACCCCGACCTCGGCTTTCCATCGGCGCAGGTAGGCCCGCAGAATCGGCACCTTCTCGGCGCCGGTCACCTCGCTGGCGACCCGATCGTCGCGGTGCCGCCCGAGGAGCAGGGTCAGATGGCCGTCGGCGGCCCTAACGTTTCGGACCCACTCGGCCTCGCCCCGGGGCGCCACGAGGTAGTCGTGACCGTCGAGGGTGAGGAGATTGACCGGGGTACGGCGGGGCTGACCGCTCTTGCGCCCGGTGACCTCCAGCACCCGCGATCCGAGCACGCTGATACCCAGCCGGGTCAGTCCGGCTACGGACTTGTTGAACACGTTGCGGGTGAACCATCCGGGCCGGCGGTAATCGGTGGTCATCAACAGCTCCTTCGCTGATCTTGGTTTTGTGATGTGTGATCTTTATAGAGAACAGTGTTCTTGTCAAGAGTCAATGTTCTGCTATCGTGGCGGCATGTCCGCCTCCAGCCGGGCCCGAGCCCGGGTGCGCGCCGAATTGACCCAGGAGATCCTGGCCGCCGCTCATGAGGAGCTGGCCGCCGGGGGGGCCGCCGGCCTGTCCCTCCGCGCCGTCGCCCGCCGGCTGGAGATGGTGCCCTCGGCCCTCTACCGCTATTTCCCGAATCGCGACGCCCTGCTCACGGCCCTGATCGTCGACGCCTATGAGGCCGTCGGCGCCGCGGCCGGTGCGGCGGATGCCGCCGCCCTGTCCGCCGGCGCCAACCGCCGGGCCGCCAACCGCCGCCGCGCCAATCGCCGGGCCGCCGACCGCCGCCGCGCCAACCGCCGGGCCGCCGACCGCCGCCGCGCCAACCGCCGGGCCGCCGACCGCCGCCGCGCCAACCGCCGGGCCGCCGACCGCCGCCGCGCCAACGGCCCTGGACCGCTGGCTGGCCGTCGCTCGCGCCGTCCGGCGACTGGGCCCACCGCCACCCCCACGAGTGGGCGCTGGTGTACGGATCCCCCGTGCCCGGCTACCAGGCGCCGCGCCAGACCGTCGCCGCGGCGTTGATGGTGACCCGCGTCATCGTGGACATCTTCGGCACCGCCGTTCCGCCTGGCGCCCCACCCCCGACCTGGCTGCCGCCGGCGCCTGCCGGGCTGGCCGAGATTGTTCGTCCGCTCGAAGCCGACCTTCTCCCCGGTCGCAGCCCCGAGGCGGTGGCCGCGGCGGTCATGGCGTGGACGCTGCTGCTCGGGATGGTCAGCCTCGAACTGTTTGGCCACTACGTGGGCGCCACCACCGACTTCCAGACGCTCTTCGACTACGAGATGCTCGCGGTGGCCCGCGTGGCGGGGGTCTCCTGAAGATACGGTAGAGCTATGGCCTTCCCTGCAACCCGGATGCGCCGGTTGCGCCGCCTGCCGGTTCTCCGCGACCTGGTGGCGGAGACGGCGCTCACGCCGGCCGACCTGATTGCACCCCTCTTCGTCCGCGAAGGCATCGACGAGCCCCGGCCCATCCCATCCCTGCCGGGAGTGGTCCAGCACACCGATCGAGTCGCTCGCCAAGGAGGCCCACCGGCTGGCGTCGCTGGGCATCCCCGCGGTGGTGCTTTTCGGGGTGCCGGCGGGCAAGGACCCCGTTGGCAGCGGTGCCAGCGACTCGACCGGGATCGTCCAGGTGGCGCTGCGCCGGCTCGCCGACGATCTGGGCGACCGGCTGCTCCTCATCGCCGATCTGTGCCTCGACGAGTACACCGACCACGGCCACTGCGGCATCCTCGACCCCGAAGGCCAGGTCGACAACGACCTCACCCTGGACCGCTACGCCGAGGTGGCGGTGGCCCAAGCCGCCGCCGGGGCCCACGTGGTCGCCCCCTCGGGGATGATGGACGGCCAGGTCCGTGCCATCCGGACCGGCCTCGACCGCGCCGGGTTCGCCGAGATCCCGATCCTGGCCTACGCGGCCAAGTACGCGTCGGCCCTGTACGGCCCGTTCCGCGACGCGGTCGACGTCACTATCGCCGGCGGCGGTGACCGCCGGGGCTACCAGCAGGACTACCGCAACCGCCGGGAGGCGATGCGCGAGGTCGAGCTGGACATCGAAGAGGGCGCCGACCTGGTGATGGTCAAGCCCGCACTGGCCTACCTGGACGTGATCGCCGCCGTTCGGGCCCGGGTGGACGTCCCCGTGGCGGCCTATCACGTGAGCGGTGAGTACGCCATGATCAAGGCCGCCGCCGAGCGGGGTTGGATCGACGGGGCGGCCGTGGCCCTCGAGCACACCCTGGCTATCAAGCGGGCCGGGGCCGACGTGATTTTGACCTACCTGGCGGGAGAGCTGGCCGAGATCCTCCATGCCTGAACCGATAGGGGCCAGGCCGACGGGCACCGGTCCGGTCAGCCTGGCCCTGTTCGAGCGAGCGGTTCGCACCATTCCGGGCGGGGTCAACTCGCCGGTGCGTGCCTTCCGCTCGGTGGGCGGGACCCCTTACTTCGTGGCCCGGGCCCGAGGCGCCTACGTGTGGGACGTGGACGGGAACCGGTTCGTCGACTACGTCCAGTCGTACGGGGCGTCGATCCTCGGGCATGCCCACCCCGCAGTGGTCGAGGCCGTGCAGCGGGCGGCAGCCGACGGCACGTCGTTTGGGGCGCCGACCGAACGGGAGGTGCTCCTGGCCGAAGAGATCTGCGCCCGGGTCGACGGCTGCGAGCAGGTTCGTCTGGTCAACAGCGGGACCGAGGCGGCTATGAGCGCCGTCCGCCTGGCCCGGGGCGCGACCGGCCGGGACCGGGTGGTCCTCTTCTCAGGCTGCTACCACGGCCATAGCGACGGCCTCCTGGCCGGCGGCGGCAGCGGAGTCGCCACCCTGGGGTTGCCGGCGTCCGCGGGGGTGGCGAAAGCGGCGGTGGCGGACACCCTGGTCGTGCCGTACAACGTGGTGCCGCAGCTCACCTCCGACGTGGCCTGCGTGATCGTGGAACCGGTGGCCGCCAACATGGGCCTGGTGCCCCCGGTGCCGGGGTTCCTGGAGGGACTGCGCCGGGAGTGCGATCGGGTCGGAGCCTTGCTGATCTTCGACGAGGTGATCACCGGCTTCCGCATCGCCTATGGGGGTGCGACGGAGGTGTTCGGGGTGCGGCCGGACCTCTGGTGCTTTGGCAAGGTCATCGGGGGCGGCCTGCCGCTCGCCGCCTTCGGCGGCCGCCGCGAGGTGATGGATCATCTGGCCCCCGTCGGGCCCGTCTATCAGGCCGGCACCCTGTCCGGTAATCCGCTCGCCACCGCCGCGGGCCTGGCTGTGCTGGCTCTACTCGACCGGAGCGTATATCCGGAGCTGGCCTCGCGGGTCGGTCGCTTCGGCGTGGACCTGGCCGCCGTGCTCGGCCCCGTGCTCGGCGGGGAGGTGCAGGTGCCCGTGGCCGGCCCGCTGATCGGCGTGTTCTTCGGGGCCTCGCCCGTCATCGACTACGAGGGAGCTACCAGGTCCGCGGCCACCGGCCGCTACCCCGGTCTCATGCACGGCCTGCTGGAGCGGGGCGTGGCCATCGCACCGGGTGCCTACGAGGTCTTTTTTCCGAGCCTGGCGCACAGTGACGCCGACCTGAACTACGACCGTGGAGGCCTTCGGAGAGGCGGCATCGGCCCTGGCCGAAGCGAGAATCTGACGAGCGTCCGCCCGTCTCGGTCAGGCCGCCTCCGGCACCAGACTGGCAACCGCGGCGACGGCTCGGTACGCCGCCTCGGCCGGGCCCAGCTCATCGGGACGGAGCAGGTTGGCCATGATCCGCAGCACCCACTCCATGAGGCTCCGGCTGCGCATCCCGGTGGTGACCAGGATCTTCATCAGCTCCGGCCGGCCGATGATGCGGACGAAGGCCCGGGCCACCTTGTAGTACAGGGCGTAGGTCTCCTCGAGTCGCGCCTCGTAGGTGTGCAGGGCCAGGCCGTCACCGCTCGTGAGGGCCAGATGCACGGCGTCGGCCGCCCAGCGCCCGGACTCGTAGGCGTAGGCGATGCCCTCCCCGTTGAAGGGGTTGATGGTGGCGCCGGCGTCGCCGGTCACCAGCCAGGTCGGGCCGCTGCGGGGACCGACCGACAGGCCCATCGGCAGGCGGCCGCCCGTCGCCGGGCCGCAGGCCGTCTCCGGCCGGATGTCCCACGACGGCGGCGCGTACTCGGCGAACGCCTGGAGCAGGTGAGTGGTGTTGACCGCCTTCCACTGATTGAAGGTGGAGAGGAGGCCGATCCCGACGTTGATCCTGCCGTCGCCGACCGGAAAGATCCAGCCGTAGCCGGGGAGGACGTTGCCGGCTTTGTCGCGGATGTCCAGCCAGCTGTCGATCCAGGGCTCATCGTGGCGGGGCGACGTCCAGTAGCCCCGGATGGCCATGCCGAGGGGGTAGGCCCGGTTGCGGCTGGTGCCGAGAGATCGGCCGAACCGGGAGTTGGCCCCGTCCGCAATGACCGTGTAGCGGGCCCGGACCTCGACCGGACGGGTCGCCGCCCCGTTGCCGTCGGCCGCCTCGGCCGAGCCGGGTTTGGACCTGACCCGGGCGCCGCGGACCAGCCCGGCCTCGACGACGGGCTCCAGGGCTTCTGTGCCGTCCCAGATGGCCGCGCCCGCCTTGCCGGCCCGCTCGGCGACGAGGGCGTCCAGATCCCGGCGGGTGATGACGTAGCCGTACCCGGGAAGGTCGGGATGCGCGGGCCAGGTGAGCTCCAGCGTCCGGCCGAAGCCGTGGGAGCGCAGGCCCTGGAAGCGGTGGCCGGCGCCCGCCAGCTCGTCCGCAAGGCCCATGTCCTCGAGCTGGCGAACCGATCGGGGGGTGAGGCCGTCGCCGCAGGTCTTTTCGCGGGGATAGCGCTTGCGTTCGACCAGGACCACGTCGTGCCCGGCGGTGGCCAGCCAGTAGGCGCACGCCGCGCCGGACGGGCCGCCACCAACGACCAGGACGTCGCAGCGGCGGGGTGCGACCGGGGCGGCGTCGTTCATTCGCTGCAATCTAGGCCGAGATGGGGGGATCGGGGGCGGATCGGGCGGGGCGGGTGGGCGCGCCCACGGGCGCGCCCACGGGCGCGCATTGTGTGCAACCCGGTTTTACTGGCGCGCGCCACGGTTCACGTGGGCACAAATCGCGACAGTAAAGCCTCTTGGGGCCTCGATTTGGGACCAATTCGCGGCAGTAAAGGTTCCCCGGCACCGGTGGCTGGCTACCCCCCCGCCTGGAGGACCTGGCCGCGGCTATCCCGCCGGTGGCTAACATCCGGGGTTGTGGAGCAGTACCTGCCGATCGTGCTGTTGTTCGCCCTGGTGGCGCTCTTCGCCGGCGGGTCGGCATTCGCGTCCCGTCGCCTCTCACCGAAACGGCGCACCGGGGCCAAAGAGGGTCCCTACGAATCGGGTATCGCCCCTCGCTATCAGACCGCCGCCCGCTTCGATGTGCGCTTCTACTTGATTGCGATGATCTTCATTATCTTCGACATCGAGGTTATTTTCCTGTACCCCTGGGCGGTCGTGTATCACCAGCTGTGGACCTTCGGCCTGGCCGAGATGGCGGTGTTCGCAGTGGTGGTGTTCGTGGCCTTTGCCTACCTCGTCTCCAACGGGGCGCTCGACTGGGGTCCCAAACGACGGGCCGGAGGTCGCCCGCCGGCCGACCTGTCGCGCACCACCTCGGGCACGGTCGTGCGTGTCCGCCGACCTCGCGATCTGTACGAGGGCGCCGAGCCGCGCCCCCTCGACGACGGGATGGCCGAGACGGGCGAGCGATCGGAGACCCCCGAGCCGGCGCGCCAGCCCGCGACCACGACCTGAAGCCCGTGACCTCGGCCGCCCCGACCGGCCTGCCGTCGAGGTGGGGGAGGGCGATAGGTTGGGCGCGCTCGGCCCCCGACGGCGACCGAAGCCGAGCCCGGTTGGCACGCCCGTCCGGAATGGTCCTACCGTGCAAAACGGAAGGAGGAATACGTCGATGGGCCTGGAGGACCTCCAGCACAACTTCCTGACCGGAACCCTGGAGGGCATGGTCAAGTGGGCGCGGGCGTCGAGCTCGTGGGCCGCGAACTTCGGCCTGGCCTGCTGCGCCATAGAGATGATGGCGGCGGGTGCGGCCAACTTTGACCTGGCCCGTTTCGGGATGGAGGTCTTTCGTGCCTCGCCCCGCCAGGCGGACGTCATGATCGTGGCCGGGCGGCTCAGCCAGAAGATGGCTCCGGTGCTCCGCCAGGTCTACGACCAGATGGTGGAGCCTAAATGGGTCATCTCGATGGGCGTGTGCGCCAGCACCGGGGGGATGTTCAACAACTACGCCCTCGTCCAGGGTGTCGACCAGATCGTGCCGGTGGACGTCTATGTGCCGGGCTGCCCGCCCGGGCCGGAGACGCTCATCCACGCCATCCTGACGCTGCATCAGAAGATCCGGGTGGGGGAGATCACCCGCCGCACGGCCACGGGCACTGGGGCGGGCATCCACCTGGACCCGGTGGCACCCCGTCAGCCCCTGCGGCTGCCCGCTCAATGAGCGATCCCAGCGGGGCCGGGTCGCCGGCCGAGGGCGGCTCCGACGCGGAGCCGAAGAGCGAGAAGGCCCCCGACGTTCCCGCCGCAGCCGACGCCGTGCCCGCCGACGCCCGTGCCGGCCCCGACGCCGCCGCACCCCGTCCGGCCCGCGTCCACGGCTGCCCGCTGGATCCCCGGGCCAAGGCGGTGGTGGTCCACTGCAACCGATCCGATTATCTGCGCCTGATGGCGGCCCTGAAAGATGACGGCTATGCGCTCCCGGTCGGCGTGTCCGGCGTCGACTATCTGACCCACCCGGGCCGGGATCTTCCCGAGGGCATCACCCCGGAGCGCTTCGAGGTCGTCGTCGAGCTGCTGTCCCTGCAGCTGCGCCGGCGGGTCCGGGTTCGCTGTCAGGTTCCCGCCGCCGATCCCGCGGTGCCGACGCTGTACACGTTGTGGCCCGGCACGGAGGCCCACGAACGTGAGACCTACGACATGTTCGGGATCCGCTTCGACGGCCACCCCGACCCGTCCCGGATTCTCATGCCGGAGGACTGGGAGGGCCATCCGCTCCGCAAGGACTACGACACTGGCCACATACCGGTTCAGTTCAAAGAAGGCCCCCGATGACGTGCACCTGGCCGGCCACTGAGCCATGAGCGACATCAACGACGAAACCACCGGCCCGTCGCCCGAGACCGACGAACCGCCGCCGCCCCGCAAGCCGAGCCTGCGCGACCGGGTGCTCGGGCGGGTCTCGCCTGGCTCGCCGCAGCTGACCGGGATGCTCGAGTCCCGCACGGACGAGGGCAGCCAGGAGATGATGCCCCGGGCTCGCACGTCGGACGCGGAGCTCAGCCTCGAGTCGGGAACTCTCCTGCGCCTCCCGGAAGGCGTGCAGCTGAGTCCCGCCGACCTCGACGTGGAGGCGCCTGAGGACGAGACCATGATCCTCAACCTGGGGCCCTCCCATCCTTCCACCCACGGCGTGCTGCGGATCATGGTCGAGCTCAGCGGTGAGACCATCCTGCGGTCCAAGCCGGTGGTCGGCTACCTCCACACCGGGATGGAGAAGACCGGCGAAGAGCTCATGTACCACCAGGGCGCCACCAACGTGACCCGGATGGATTACCTGTCGCCCTTTTTCAACGAGCTGGGCTTCGCCCTCAGCGTCGAGGAGCTGCTCGACATCGAGGTGCCGCCCCGTGCCACCTGGATCCGCATGCTCATGTGCGAGTTCAACCGCATCAGCTCCCACTTGCTCTGGCTGGCCACCAACGGGGCGGACATCGGGGCCATCAACATGCTCGTCTACGGTTGGCGCGACCGTGAGATGGTGCTGGCCTTCTTCGAGAAGGTGACCGGCCTGCGGATGAACCACAACTATTTCCGCCCCGGCGGGGTCGCCGCCGACCTGCCCGACGGCTGGCGGGACGACGTCCGGGCCCTCTGCGAGGCGATTCCCCGGCGCATGGACGAGTACGACCGGCTGCTGACCGGCCAACCCATCCTCCAGAATCGCCTGCAGGGCGTAGGGGCCCTCTCCGCCGAGACTGCGATCGGCCTCGGCGTCACGGGGCCGTTGCTCCGGTCGACCGGGGTGGCCTGGGACCTGCGCCGAGACCAGCCGTATCTGGCCTACGGCGACGTGGACTTCGATGTGATCGTCGGGACCCAGGGCGACTGCTGGGACCGTTACGCCATCCGGTTCAACGAGATCCGCGAATCAATCAGGATCATCCGCCAGATTGCCGACCGCATGCCCGCCGGGGACTTCCGGACCCAGGACAAGAAGGTCACCCCGCCGCCGCGCAGCCGCATCGACGAGTCCATGGAAGCCCTCATTCACCACTTCAAGCTGTACACGGAGGGCTTCCGGGTGCCGCCGGGGGACGCCTACGTTCCCATCGAGAGCCCGCGGGGCGAGAGCGGGTGTTACATCGTTTCTGACGGCACCGCCCGCCCCTACCGCATGCACATGCGATCGGCCAGCTTCTCCAACCTTCAGAGTCTCTCGCCGATGGCTCAGGGTGCCCTCGTCGCCGACGCCATCGCCATCGTTTCGACCATCGACCCGGTGCTCGGGGACGTCGATCGGTGAGGCCGCGACCCGGCGTGGTCGCCCCGCGCCCTCCGAGTTGGACCGGACGCGTCCCGATGGGCAAGGATCGAGCGTGGCTCGGCTGACGCCCGACAATCAACGGCGGGCCCGCGATCTGATCGCGCTCTATCCCTACTCCCGTTCGGCCCTGATCCCGATCCTGCACATCCTGCAGGAGCAGGACGGCTATCTGACCGACGACGGCATGGAGGATGTGGGAGAGCTCCTCGGATTGACCGGTGCCGAGGTACGAGGCACTGCGACCTTCTACGACATGTTCCACCTCGAACCGGTCGGCCGATATCTGATCGCCGTCTGCACCAACATCGCCTGCATGCTGCAGGGCGCCTATCGACTCCTGGACCACGCCGAGGACCGCCTCGGGGTGGCCGCGGGGGGTACCACCGAGGACCGCATGTTCACCCTCGAGGACGCCGAATGCCTGGCCCTGTGCGGGAACGCCCCGTGCGTCACCGTCAACTGGCGCTTCTTCGGTGACGTGGATCTGGAGCGGTTCGACACTCTGCTCGACGATCTCCGGGCCGGCCGGCTGGCCGAGGAGGTGCCGCCCCACGGCACCCTGAACCGCGTCCCCCGGACCGTGGGGTTGGTGGCCCCGAACGCCGGCGACCAGACCGGCCCGACCAGCCCCGCCGCCGGACGCCCCGCCGGGGACGGCACCGGCGGCGCCGGTCGCACCGGCCCGCCCTCCGATCACCCCGGCCCCGGCACCCCGCAAACGGTCCCGGCCGGCGGGGTCGCGGCGGGGGCGCCGGCCTACCATCCCTACGTCGACCTGGAGACCCATCGCACCACCGCGGCGGTGGCCTCCCTCGACGCCGGCCATCTGGGGGAGACGCCGTGACCATTACCGACGCGCCCCGCATCATCAGCGCCCGCCTCGGCCGGCCCCGGTCGTGGACCCTGCAGTCCTACCTGGAGGCCGGCGGCTACCGCGGCTTGCGGGCGGCCCTGGCGATGACCCCGCAGGAGATCCACGACAACGTCAACACCGCCAACATCCTGGGCCGGGGCGGCGCCGGCTTCGAGGCCGGGCGCAAATGGGGAATGCTGCGGAAGGCTGAGCCTCTCTATCTCACCGTCAATGGCGACGAGAGCGAACCGGCCACCTTCAAGGATCACGCCCTGATGGAGGGCGACCCGCATCAGCTCATCGAAGGTTGTGTGATCTGCGCCTACGCCATCGGCGCGGCCCAGATCTTCCTGTACGTCCGCGGTGAATTCCCGTTGGCCCTGGAACGACTCCAGGCCGCGCTCAACGAGGCCTACGCCTACGGGGCCGTCGGTGATCGGATCTTCGGCAGCGACTTTTCCGTCGACCTGGTGATCCACCCCGGTGCCGGGGCCTATATCTGCGGCGAGGAAACCGCCCTGCTCGAGAGCCTGGAGGGCAAGCGCGGCTATCCCCGCATCAAACCTCCGTATTTCCCCGCCGCCCTGGGCCTTTACGGCGCGCCCACCATCGTCAACAACGTGGAAACCCTCAGTAACCTGCCCTGGGTCGTGCTCAATGGCGGCGGCGACTTCGCCGCCCTCGGCGAGGGCCGCTCCAAGGGCACCAAGCTTCTTTCGCTCTCCGGCCACGTCAAACGCCCGGGCAATTACGAGCTCGAATGGGCCAAGGCCAGCTTCCGGGACCTCATGTACGACGCCCGGCTCGGCGGCGGTATTCGCGACGACAACGAGCTGAAGGCGTTCATCCCGGGCGGTGCGTCCTCACCCTGGCTCGGGCCGGAGCATCTCGATGTGCTCCTGGCCAATGAGGCCGTCGCCGCCGTCGGATCCATGGCCGGGTCAGGCTCGGTGATCGCCATGGATCACACCGCCTGCACCGTGCGCGCCGCCTGGCGCATCGTTCGGTTCTTCCACCGGGAGTCGTGCGGCCAGTGCACTCCCTGCCGCGAAGGCGGGGGGTGGCTGGAGAAGATCCTGGAGCGGATCGAAGCCGGCCAGGGCCGCGAGAGCGACCTCGATCTCCTCATGGACGTCTGCGACAACATTTCGCCGGGCGTGACCTGGCCACCGGCGCAGACCACCATTTGCGTACTCGGGCCGTCGATGCCTCCGGCCGTGGCGGCCGGCATTCGCATGTTCAGGGACGAGTACCTGGCGCACGTCCGCGAGCGCCGGTGTCCCTTCCCTCCGGACCGCCTGCCCCGGCGGCTGGCCCATGTCTGACACCGCCCGGGAGCAAGGGCCGGTGCCGATCCGCCTGGTGCCGCGCCCCAGCTTGACCGAGAGTGCGGTCGGGACCGCGCCTCCCTCACCGCCGACGAGCCACGAGCCGGTCAACGTCACTATCGACGGCCGCGACCTGCAGGTCACGGCCGGTCAGTGGATCATCCAGGCCGCGGAAGAAGCCGGGATCTACATCCCCCGCTTCTGTTACCACCCGCGCATGAAGCCGGTCGGCATGTGCCGGATGTGCCTGGTCGAAGTGAGCGGCCCCCGCGGCTCCACCCTGTTGCCCGCCTGCTACAACCCCGTCGCCGAGGGCATGGAGATCCAGACCGCCAGCCCTCTGGCCAAAAAGGCGCAGGAGGGCGTGCTCGAATTCCTGCTCGTCAACCATCCGCTGGACTGTCCGGTGTGCGACAAGGGCGGCGAGTGCCCGCTTCAGGATCAGACGCTCGCCTACGGCCCGGGCGAGAGTCGCTTTGTCGAGGAGAAACGGCACTGGGCCAAGCCCATTCCCATCTCCGAGCTGGTGTACCTCGACCGGGAGCGTTGCATCCAGTGCGGCCGGTGCGTGCGCTTTGCCGACGAGGTGGCCGGCGATCCGCTGATCGACTTCGCCGAGCGGGGCGACAAGACCGAAGTGGCGACCTATCCCGGCACGCCGTACCTGTCGTATTTCAGCGGCAACGTGGTGCAGATCTGCCCGGTCGGGGCCCTGACCGCCAAGCCGTACCGGTTCAAGGCCCGCCCCTGGGATCTCGAGCAGGTGGAAAGCACGTGTACTACCTGCTCCCTGGGTTGCCGGGTGGCCGTGCAGTCCAGCTCGGGTGAGCTCAGCCGTTTGATCGGCGTCGACTCCGATCCGGTCAACTGGGGCTGGCTGTGCGACAAGGGCCGGTTCGCCTTTGCCGCCGGGGCCAGTCCCGATCGGATTTCGGTCCCCCTGGTCCGCCACGGTGACGAGCTGGTCGAGACCAGCTGGGGCGAGGCCCTGGCGGTCGCCGCTCGCGGCCTCGCCGCGGCCAAGGCGGCCAGCGGCGGGGCGGCCCTGGGGGTGATCGGCGGCGCCCGCCTCCCCAACGAGGATGCCTACGCGTGGGCCAAGGCGGCCCGGGTGGCGCTGGGCACCGACAACGTCGACGCCCAGCTCGGCGACGGCCTCCCGGCCTCGACCGTGCTGGGCCTGCCCCGGGCCACCATCGACCAGACCGCCGCCGCCGGTCTCGTCATCACCCTGGGTCCGGACATCAAAGACGAAGTGCCCGTGCTCTACCTGCGCCTGCGCGACGCGGTGCGCGAGCGCGGCCTCCCGATCGTCGAGCTGACCCCGGCGCCCACCGGCCTGTCGCCCTACGCGGCCGAGACCGTCGCCTACCGCCCGGGCGAGATCGCGGCCCTGGCCGCCGCCGTGACCGGCTCGGCGCCCGTGACCGACGAGGTGGCGGGCGTGAGCGCCGGCACCATCCGGGTCGTTCGGGCTCATATTTCCAGAGCCAGGGAAAAGACCGGCGGGGACGCGCCCTCGATTGTCGTGATCCTGGGCCGACCGTCGCTGGCCGAATCGGAGGAGCAGGTGGCGGCGGCGGCCGCTGAACTCGCCGGCCTGCCCGGTGTGGCTTTTCTCTCGGCCTTGCGCCGGGCCAACGTGCACGGGGCGCTCGACATGGGCCTGGCTCCCGGGTTCCTCCCGGGGCGGGTCCCGCTCGACTCGGGTCGAGCTTGGTACGAGCATCACTGGGGTGTGTCTCTCCCCGACGGGCCCGGTCTGACGACCGCGGGGATCCTGGACGCGGCCAGCCGGGGGCATATCGGCGGCCTGGTCCTGCTCGGCGCCGACCCCCGCCACGACTTTCCCGACGCCCAGCTGGCCGTCAAGGCCATGCTCGGGGCCCGGTTCGTCGTCGCCGTCGACACTCACCTGACCGCCTCCGGCCGGGCGGCCGACGTGGTCCTGCCCGCGGCCACCTGGGCGGAGCGGCGGGGCACCTTCACCAACCTGGAGGATCGGATCACCTGGCTGAGCCAGCTGGTCACCCCCCGCGACGGTGCCTGGCCCGATTGGATCATCGCCAGCGAGCTCGCCACCCGGATGGGGGTCGACCTCGGATTCGCCAGCCTCGGCGACATCTGGGCCGAGGTCGCCCGGATCTCACCCCTGCATCAGGGCGTGACCCACGAGGCGGTGGCCGGCTGGCGCGCCCGCGACGGGATGCTCGTGCCGACCCGACGAGAGGGCACCGGCCCGGCGACCAACCCGCGGCCCCTCGATCCGATGGCCGACCCGGGGATCTCCTCGGCGGAACTTCACGCCGTGGCGCCGACCGCCCTCCTGCACGCCGGGGTTTCGGCCGGCCCGCCTCGGGCTCCGGTGGAGGCATCCTCGACCGGCGGGCCGGCCGCGCCGACCGTCGCCCTTGCGAGCGAGGCCGACCCCGAAGAACCGGTGCCGGAGATGCCCGCCATGGCGGGCCTGCCTGCGGCCGCCCTGACCGCGGCTGCCCCGTCGACGGCTGCCCCGGCCGGTTCGCCTGCGGCCACCCCGACCGCGGCTGCCCCATCTGGTTCGCCTGCGGCCACCCCGACCGCGGCTGCCCCATCTGGTTCGCCTGCGGCCACCCGACCGCGGCGGCCCCGACGACGGCTGCCCCGGCCGGTTCGCCTGCCGCGCTCGCCACCTCCGCCGCCCCGGCCGGTCCGGAGCCCCGGCCCGACGAACCCGGCCCCCTCCGCCTGGTGAGCCGGCGGACTCTCTGGGACGGCGGAACCCAGGTGCAATCAGTGCCGGCCCTGGCCGGGCTGCACCCGGCGGCCCGCCTGTCCGTGCACCCGTCCGTGCTGGCGGCGATCGGCGCGGCGGACGGCGAAGCGGTCCGGGTCAGCTCCGCTCGCGGCCTGCTGGTGCTCCCGGCTCACGGCGACCGGACCCTGCCGGCCCGATCGGCCCTGTTGGCCTGGAACCTGCCGGGCGGACGCGCCGGCGACCTGATCGAGGCCGGAGCCCCGTTTACCGAGATCACGGTGACGCTCGAGGGAGGTGATGCGGATGGGTGATCCGGTCTTCGACCATGGCCTCAATCTCGCCGTCTGGATCATTCTCTTGATCAAGGTCGTGGCGGTCTTCGTCATCGTGATGGTGTCCGTGCTCTTCATGGTCATGTACGAGCGCAAGGCGGTGGCCCAGCTCGGCGTCCGCTACGGCCCCAACCGGGCCGGCCCCAACGGCTGGCTCCAGTCCCTCGCCGATGGCACCAAGCTGCTCTTCAAGGAGGCTTTCGCACCTCGGGGCGCAGACAAGTTCGTCTACCGGATTGCTCCGTACCTGATGCTGTTCCCGGCTCTGCTGACGTTCGCCATCGTGCCCGTTGGCGGGACCATCACCGTCGCCGGTCACACCACCCGCCTGCAGCTGGCCGACCCTCCGTGGGGAATCCTCTTCCTGCTGATGATGTCGGGCATCTCGGTGTACGGGGTGATGCTGGCGGGCTGGGCGTCCGGATCCAAATATCCCCTGCTCGGTTCGGTCCGGGCCAGCGCCCAGCTGGTGTCCTACGAGGCTGTTCTGGGCCTGACCGTGGCCACCGTCGTGCTGGTCACAAGCTCGCTCCGCACCAGCGCCATCGTGGCCGCCCAGCACGGCGGGTTCCTCAACCACTGGAACTTCCTGCGCACCCTCCTCATCCCGAGCGCCCTGTTCATCATCGCCATCACCGCCGAGATGACCCGGCCGCCCTTTGATCTGGTCGAGGCGGAGGAGGAGCTGTCGGGCGGTTACAACCTCGAGTACTCGTCGGTCGACTTCGCCTGGTTCTACCTGGCCGAATACGCGGCGCTGGTCACCAACTCGGCGATCATCGTGACCCTGTGGTTCGGCGGCCCGGACGGGCCGGCCATCGCCGGCCACAGCATCGGGCCGGTGTGGTTCGCCATCAAGGTGCTGATCATCCTGTTCATCTACGTCTGGGTGCGGGCCACGCTGCCCCGCCTGCGCTACGACCAGCTCATGGATCTCGGCTGGAAACGGCTCATCCCCGCCGCCCTGGCCATGATCATGATCGTGGCCGGCCGCCAGATCAGCTATGCCTGGGGACTGGTCGCCTTCGGTGCCGCCCTGGTGCTCGGGGCCGTGTTCCTGCGGGCCGTCGACACGGGCCGGGGCGCGACCGAGGTGGAATCCGCCCGGGAACAGCGCCTCAGCCGGAAGGGGGGCGCATGAGCTTCCTGGACTTCTTCAAAGGCTTCTTCGTCACTGGCAAGCTGCCGTTCAAACCCAAGGTCACCACGCAGTACCCAGAGGAAAAACGCCCCAAGCCGGAGCGCTTTCACGGTCGCCATGTCCTCAACCGTTACGAGGACGGCATGGAGAAGTGCATCGGGTGTGAGCTTTGTGCCGGCGTCTGCCCGGCTCGCTGCATCTACGTGCGCGGCGCCGACAACCCCCCGGACGCCCCGGTATCCCCCGGGGAGCGCTACGGGTTCGTCTACGAGATCAACTTCCTGCGCTGCATCCACTGCGACATGTGTGTGGAGGCCTGCCCGACCGAGGCCATCACCGAGTCGAAGTTGTTCGAATGGTCGTTCGTCAACCGGGAAGACGCCATCTATACCAAGGCCGAACTCCTCGTGGACGATGAGGGCCGCCCCCGGGAGCTGCCCTGGGAAGACTGGAAGAAAGGTGACGACCGCAACACGTCGGCCTGGGTGCGGGCCACCAGCCCGGCCGGCGCCGCCGCCCTCGAAGGACAGCCCCTGTGGTCCGCCGAGCTGGGCTACGGAGTGCGTCCGGCCCAAAAGGGGCAGAGCGACGCCGCCGCCGCCGAGTATCCCGCGGACACCGATCTGTCGGTGCGGGAAATGACGGCCTCGGCCCTGAAGGGCGTCAACGTGGACGGCGCCCGCCCGAAACGGCCCGCGGAGGGCGCGTAGTGCTCCCCGCGGCGGTGCTGGCCAATGCGGCCACGTCCGGGACCCACCTGGCCCACGTCTCCGCCTGGATTGTGTTCATCACCGGTGCCGTCCTGATCCTCGGGGGCGCCCTGGGCGTGGTCCTGCTCCGCAATCCCGTCCATTGCGCCCTCATGCTCGTGGTGACCCTGTTCGGCATTGCCTTCGAGTTCGTCAACCAGCAGGCCGATTTCCTGGCCGCGGTGCAGGTCATCGTCTACGCCGGCGCCATCGTCATCGTCTTCCTGTTCGTCATCATGTATTTGGGCGTCGACCGGCGCGACCGGGGCGGAGCAGAGCCGACCCGATTTCAACGACCGCTCGCCATCCTGGTCGGGGTCGTCGCCCTGATCGAGATCCTGGTGCTGTCTCAGGTCAACCAATGGAGCATCGGGCCGGTGTCCGTTCAGGATCCGGCGACCGGCATCACCTCGCACGGCTACGCCGGCCAGCTCAGTGGCCCGGGCGACAACATCCAGAAGCTCGGACAGGCGATCTACACCCGGTATCTGCTGCCCTTCGAGATGACCGCCGCCCTGCTGGTGATCGCCGTGATCGCCGCCGTGGTTCTCTCCCGCCGCCAGGTGCCCGCCGCCAGCGAGATGTCCCAGGCGGAACAGGAGGAGGTGACGGCCGAATGAACGTCCCCGGCGCCTGGTATCTCGTCCTCTCCGCCGTCCTGTTCAGCATCGGTGCCGTCGGGCTGCTGGTCCGGCGCAACGTCCTGGTCATGTTCATGTGCATCGAGCTCATGCTCAATGGCGTCAGCCTTACCTTCGTCACCTACGGCCGCCTCCTCGACGACCTCGGGGGGCAGTCCTCGGTGTTCTTCGTACTGGTGGTCGCGGCCGCGGAAGTCGTCGTGGGGCTGGGGATCATCGTGGCCATGTTCCGCCGGCGCGCCGCGGCGACGGCCGACGACATCCATTCCCTGAGGGGCTGACCATCCGGTGAACGCCGCCTACGTCATCGTCGCGTTGCCGCTCCTCGGCGCCCTGGTGCTGTTGTTCGGTGGACGCCGCACGGGCGATCCGCTGTCGGGGTGGATCGCGACCATCATGGCGGCCGGCTCGTTTGTGGCCACGGTGGTGGTGTGGGCCGCCCTGCTCGGGCGGTCCTCCAACAACCGGACCGTCGACAAGAACATCTTCACCTGGATCCCGGTCGACACCCTCCACGTCAACTTCGGGTTGCAGCTCGACCCGCTTGCCATCACCTGGTGCCTCTTTGTCACCGGGGTCGGCAGCCTGATCACGCTGTACTCAATCGGGTACATGCGGGGCGACTCGAGCTTCGGCCGGTTCTTCTTCTACATGAACCTGTTCCTCTTCTCGATGATCGTGCTGGTCCTGGCCGACAACTACCTCTTCACCTTCCTCGGCTGGGAAGGGGTCGGCTTCTGCTCCTATGGCCTGGTCGGCTTCTGGTTCGAGCGGGACAGCGCCGCGGTGGCGGCCAAGAAGGCGTTCGTGGTCAACCGCATGGGCGACATCGGCTTCATGATCGCCCTGTTCTTGATGTTCGGGCACTTCCATTCGTTCAATTACTCGGCCGTGCTGGCCCCGCTGTCCGCCGGGAGCGCCACCCTCACCAACGAGCTCGCCACCGCCCTGGGCCTGCTCCTCTTCCTGGGCGCGGTCGGCAAGTCAGCCCAGATCCCGCTGTACATGTGGTTGCCCGATGCCATGGAAGGCCCTACGCCCGTTTCCGCCCTCATCCATGCCGCCACCATGGTCACCGCCGGCGTATACCTGATAGCTCGCAGCGCCCCCATCATCCACTTCAGCTCGGCCACCCAGTGGACGGTGGCGATCATCGGCGCCGCCACCGCCCTCTTTGCCGCCAGCATCGCCTGCGCCCAGGACGACATCAAACGGGTGCTGGCCTATTCGACCATCTCCCAGCTCGGGTATATGTTCCTGGCCGAGGGGAGCGGCGGATATCAGGCCGGCATCTATCACACGGTCATGCACGCCTTCTTCAAGGCTTGCCTGTTCCTCGCCGCCGGGTCGATCATCCACGCCCTTCATGACGAGCAGAACATGAAGCGCATGGGCGGCCTCTGGAGATACCTGCCGGTCACCCGCTGGGCCTTCCTGGCCGGCTTTCTGGCTCTCGCCGCCATCCCGCCCTTCGACGGGTTCTGGTCCAAGGACGACGTGCTCCAGGCCGCCTGGCACAAGAGCCCGGGCCTGTGGGTGGTCGGGGTCATCACCGCCGGGCTCACCGCCTACTACATGAGCCGCCAGGTCATGCTGGTGTTCAGCGGCCAGTCCCGATGGGTGGAGCAAAACGAGGTCCACGGAGCGGCGGGCACGGCCGGCGCGGTTGCCGCCGTGGGCCCGGCCGACACCACCCACGAAGTCGGGCCGGCGACACCCCACGAGGCGCCCTGGGTGATGGGCCTCCCGGTGGCCATCCTGGGCGTCCTCTCCGTTATCGGCTGGCTGATCAACGCCCCGTTCGGCGGCCTCAACTTCCTCGACAAGTGGTTGGCGCCGGTCTTCCCGGCCAGCATCGCCCCGCCGTTCGAGGTGGCGACGGGCACCAAATGGGTGATCGGAGCCATCGCCACCGGGGTGGCGTTCATCGGCCTGATTGCGGGGCTGCGGGTGTGGCAGCGCTCGCCGTTCCAGCCGAAGCTGGAGCCGGCGGTCCTGGAGCACGGCTGGTACATCGACGAGGGGGTGGCCCACACCGTCTCGGGTCCGCTGACCGGGCTGGCCAATGCCTTCAGTTACGCCGTGGATCTCGGGTTCGTGGACGCCACCATCAACGGGGTGGCCCGACTCACGGCCGGGACGGGCCGCCAGCTGCGACGGATACAGACGGGGTACGTGCGGAACTACGCCCTCGGAATTGGCATCGGCGCGGCCATCATCCTGTTCTATGTGGCCACCCGGGCGGGGAGCTGACCGTGACCTCGAGCCTGCCCATCCTCACCATCATCGTTTTTCTCCCGCTGGCAGGGGCGCTCGCCGTCGCCCTGATCCCGGCCGCATCGGACCATCTGGCCAAGCCGGTCGGTCTGGCCGTGGCCGTGGTGGAGCTGGGGTTCGTCGCCTACCTGGTCGTCGCCTTCCAGGGTGGTCAGGCCGGGTTCCAGTTCATCAGCCAGCATTCGTGGCTCGGCGATTTCGGGATCTCGTGGGCGGTCGGTGTCGACGGGATCTCGCTGTTCCTGGTGGCCATGACCGCCCTGTTGTTCCCGATTGCCATGGGCGGGCCGACCCTGATCGGCAGCGCTCGGGCCTTCATGGGGTGGATGCTGCTCCTCGAAGCGGCCTGTATGGGCACGTTCCTGGCCCTCGACCTGTTCCTCTTTTTCATCATGTTCGAGGTCACCCTGGTTCCCGGCTACTTCATCATCGCCGGCTGGGGCGGGTTCCGCCGCAACTACGCGGCGATGAAGTTCTTTATTTACACGTTCGCCGGCTCGGCCTTTCTGTTCGTGGCCATCCTGTCCCTGGTCCTGCTGACGGCGCCGGACAATCACGGGCACGAAACGTTCAACCTGATCACCCTCGCCCGCCTGGCGAGCGGCCTGCCGCACGCCGATCAGGTGTTGATCTTCACCGGTTTCGCCATCGCGTTCGCCGTCAAGATCCCTCTGGTGCCGTTTCACAGCTGGCTGCCCGACGCCTATACCGAAGCGCCCACCGCCGGGTCGATGATCCTGGCCGGCATCCTGTTCAAGCTGGGTGCCTACGGCTTGCTCCGCTTCGGGGTGTTCCTCCTGCCCCGCGGCGCCGCCGACATGGGCCCGGTCCTGCTCACCCTGGCGGCGGTCGGCATCACCTACGGCGCCCTCATCACGATCATGCAGAAGGACCTCAAGCGGCTCGTCGCCTACGCCTCTATCGTCGACGTGGCCTTCATCGTGCTGGGCACCTTCGCCTTCAGCGCCCAGGGGGTGACCGGCGGCGTGATGGAAATGGTCAACCACGGGCTGACCACCGGCGCCATCTTCTTCCTGGTGGGAGTGATCTGGGAGCGGCGGGGCACGCTGCGGATCGCCGAGCTGGGCGGTCTCCAGAAGTCGATGCCGATTCTGGCCGCCATCTTCCTGGCCGTGGTCATGAGCGCCCTGGGCCTGCCGGGACTCAACGGCTTTGTCGGTGAGTTCCTGGTGCTCGTCGGCACGTTCATCACCCATCGGTGGTGGGCCGTCGTGGCCGTCTCCGCCATCGTCTCCGGGGCCATCTACCTGCTGTGGGCCTACCAGCGGGTCTTCCACGGGCCGATCCGGATCGCCGCCAACGCCGCGGTGCGGGACATTTCGTGGCGGGAGATCGCGGCCGTCGCCCCTCTGCTGGCGGGGATCGTGTTCCTCGGGGTGTACCCGAGGCCGTTCCTCGACCGGGTCACACCGTCGGTGAATCATCTGCTGGCCCACGTCCAGGCCGTCGATCCATCCGCCCATGTCCCGCCGTCCGGGCAAGCGCCGGTCAGCTATTCGGTCCCGTCCGACCAGAACGTCGACAACGGCGCCGTGACGACGGGAACGGGGGGTGCTGGGGCCAGCACGGTCCCGGCGACCCACTCCTCCGCTGCCGGCGTCCAGGTCACCACCGGCGCCCGGGCCAGCACCGGCGCCCGGGCCAGCACCGCGCCCGCCAGCACCGTCCCGGTCGCCTCCACCGCCGGCGCCCGGGCCAGCACCGTCCCGGTCGCCTCCACCGCCGGCGCCCGGAGGGCCGAGCCATGATCACCGCCCTCGTCTCCGCCACGGGTTTCCTGGCCCAATCCTCGAGCGGCTCTCCAGGCTGCACGATCGGGCCGGGCGGCTCCCGGGTCGTCAACGTGTGCACGGCCAACAACAGCCTCCGGATCCCGGTCGCCTACAGCAGCATCCTGCCGATCCTGGTCCTCTCGGTTGGGGCCCTGCTGCTGCTGGTGCTGTCCGCGGTCCTGCCCAAGCGCAGCCGGCCCGGGCTCTACGCCATGCTCACGGCCATCATCGGCGCGGTGGCTGCAGTCGCGGCCGCCTGGCAGTGGGCCGACGTCGGTAACCACGGTGGCAAACTGACGATCGGGCAGCAGATCATCTACGACCGGTTCAGCGTTTTCTTCATGCTGTTGATCGCGATTGCCACCGTGCTCAGCGCCCTGGTGTCCGACAGCTATCTCCGCGCCGAGGGGTTGGACGGCGTCGAAGCCTATGCCCTCATGCTCCTCGCCGGCACCGGCGCCATGCTGATGGCAGCTTCCGGCGGCCTGATCATGCTGTTCCTGGGCCTGGAGATCATGTCGATCGCGCTGTACGTCATGGCCGCGTTTCACCGTCGTCGCCTGCAATCAGGTGAGGCCGGCTTCAAGTACTTCATTCTGGGTTCGTTCTCGTCCGCCATCTTCCTGTACGGGATCGCGCTGGTGTACGGGTCCACGGGGTCGACGCAGTTCATCGAGATGGCGACCTTCCTGGCCCGCAACAGCATTCCCAACAACGGGATTCTCCTGGCCGGCATGGGCCTGCTCATCGTCGGCCTGGGCTTCAAGGTGGCAGCCGTGCCCTTCCATTTCTGGACGCCGGACGTCTACCAGGGCTCACCGACGCCGTTCACCGGCTTCATGGCGGCCGTGGCCAAGGCCGCCGGCTTTGCCGCCCTGCTCCGCGTGCTGGTCGGCGCCCTCCCGAGCCAGCAGTCGAGCTGGCGGCCCATCATCTGGGTTCTGGCCGTATTGACCCTTCTGGTCGGATCGGTTCTGGCCTTGGCCCAGAAGGACCTGAAGCGGATGCTCGCCTACTCGTCGATCAGCCAGGCCGGCTATGTCCTGGTCGGCGTCCAGGCTGCCTCGAACGCGGGAACGGCCGGCGCCCTCTTCTACCTTTTCACCTACGTCTTCATCATTATCGGCAGCTTCGCGGTGGTTCAGCTGATAGAGGGACCGGGCGAGGCCCGCACGGATCTCGGGGCCATCCGCGGCCTGGCCCGCCGGCGGGCGTTGCTGGCCGGCGCCATGCTGGTGTTCCTGCTGGCCCAGGCGGGCGTGCCGTTTACCAGCGGTTTCCTGGCCAAGTTCTACGTGGTCTCGGCGGCGGTCCAGCAAGGGCAGTACCCGCTGGCGATCATCGCCATGCTGGCCGCGGCGGTGGCGGCCTTCTTCTACCTGCGGGTGGCCCTGCTCATGTACAGCTCGGATCCAGCGGACGGTGCCAGCGAGACCCCGATCCTCGGCGCCGAGGGTCCGGAGCAAGACGGGGCGCTCACGGCCGGCCTTCGGCCGATCGCCTCGCTGGACTCGCAGGCGACGCCCATCCCGGCCGTCGGACCGGGGTCGGTCACCCTTACCGCCACCTCCACCTCCACCTCCACCTGCGAGACCGCCACGAAGGAGGCCCCAACCGTCACCCTGGAAGCGCCACCGGTCGGGCCTGTCAACATCCCGTTCTATGTGGGATTGGTGCTCGCCGTCTGCGTGGCGTTCACCATCTTTGCCGGGGTCTCTTCGCCGATCATCACCCTGGCCCGGCAGGCGACGATGCTCTTCTGAGTTCCTTCGATATAGTTTCATGTAGTATACTTGCATAAGAGCGTCTCACCTGGAGAGTTGGAGACTGGCTGTTCGCTTCGCCGGCGGGCAGCGCGGTCTGGTCACCGGGGCGCAGCTCCGCGGGTGCGGGTTGTCCATGAAGGTGGTTCGTCGCCTGACGGACGACTGTTTGCTCAGGGTCGTCCGGCCCGGGGTGTACGCCATCGAAGGGCGGCCCTCGCGGTGGGAGCAGGAGGTCGCGGTCGGCCTGTTGGGCGGTCCCGGATCGGCCTTATCCCACGGAACCGCGGCGGCCATCCATCGCCTGCATGGAGTTGTCGCTCCAGACCGGCCCGAGATCTCAGTCCCGACCTTCCGGCACCCCCGGTTATCTGACGCCACCGTGCACCGGATGGCACAGCTGGACGCGTGCGACATCCAGCAGCGATCTGGTGTCGGCGTCACCACGCCGCACCGCACCATCGTCGACCTCGCCAAGCGTCTGCACCCGGACCTGCTGTCGCGGGTCATCGACGAGGGCACCATCGCTCGGCGCTGGACCGTCGCCGATCTGCTGGCCTGCACCGACCGCTTATCGGCGCCCGGTCGAAGAGGCGTGCAGACCCTACGCCAGCTTCTCCTGGCCAGGACGAACGAACCTCGGGTTGAGAGCATGCTCGAGCTGCGAATAATCCGGATTCTGGCGCCGTACGCGCCCTTCGAGACCCAGTACGAACTGGTCCTCGAAGGGAAGCTCATCCGTCTGGACATCGCCTGGCCCTGCTGGCGAGTTGCGGCGGAGGTCGACGGCTGGGGGGTCCGGAGCCGGTCCAGGACGAAGTTCGACGAGGACCGTTACCGTATGAATCTCTTGTTGGCCTATGACTGGCGCGTCGCCCACCTGACGTCAGCCATGTCCCCGGCGAGAATTCTCGGCGATGTGGGTCGCCTTCTGCCGATTTCTCCGGTTTAAGCGAAGCATCTGCCGCTGGCGGCGGGCGGGCGCTTGGCCGCCTGGCGGGTGCCGGCCGCTTTCCGGCCGTCCGGCGGGGTGCCGGCCGTTCGTCGGGTGTCGGCCGCCCGGCGGGTGCCGGCCGCCCCGCGGGTGCCGGCCGCTTTCCGGCCGTCGGGCGGGTGCCGGCCGCTTTCCGGCCGTCCGATACCAGAGGAGTGCTTTACTGGCGCGATCTGTGCCCAGTTGAACCGTGGCGCGCGCCAGTAAAGCTCTGGGTACCCCGCTTTGGGACCAGTTCGCGCCAGTAAAGGGCTGGTGCGCTTACCCGCTCGGGCGTCGCGAGGATCGCAGAGGCTGGCGCAGATCATCTGGGCCGGCCGCGCTTCGAGCGACGCTCTTCGGTCTGGCTGCCCACCCAGATGTCCCGGTTGAGGTGATCCCGCCGATCACCCCATGGCCACCGCCGGGGCGTATTGGCAACTACGTCCCTACTACGGTGCCCCCTGGATGGACTCCACCCCCAGGCCGGTATCGACCGCCTCCTTGCTCGAGGTCGCTCGTCGTCTGGGCCCGCGGCCCTATTCGGAACGCGGCCCGAACCCGGCGCCCGTGCTCCCATCGACTGCTCAACTGGTGGGCTGGATGGTCGATGCCATCGACGCCTGGTGGGTCGAGCTCGGATGCCCTGATCCGTTCACGTGGGTCGACATTGGTGCCGGGGACGGCACCCGGGCCGAGGCCTTCCTGGGGGCCGGTCCGGCCTGCCTGACCGCGTTGCGCGGGGTGCTGGTCGAAGCCGATCCTGTTCTGCGTGACCGCCAGCGGGGGCATCTCCCGATCGAGTCGCCGATCTTTGTGCTGGGCCCGGTCGGTCCTGGAGACGGGGAGGACGGCGATCTGGACGACGAGGAGCACACCCGGGCTGTCGCCGGCATCGGGCCGTTGATCACGTCCCTGCCGGAACCGCCCGTCGTCGACGGCGATGCCCTGGTCGTGGCCATCGGGTGGGTGGGCCGCCTGCCTTCCGATCGGCTGGAGTGGCGCGACGGCCGGTGGTGGGAGATCCGCCTAGCGGCCGGCGACGACGGGACGCTGTCGGAGCTCCCGATCCCGCTCGACAGAGATCGCTCGGTCGAGGCCGACCGGCTGTTCGCCGGGCCGGGGGGAGCCGCCGCCGGCCGCCACGACCGCACCCCCAGGGCCGCCGGCCCCAGCGCCGGCCCTGCCCCCGCCGCTGGGACTTCCGCCCCCGCCCTCCCCGGCGCCGGCCCTGCCTCCGCCGCTGGGACTTCCGCCCCCGCCCTCCCCGGCGCCGGCCCCGCCGCCGGCCCTGCCCCCGGCGTCGGCCCCGCCCCCGCCCCCCGCGCCGCCCCGGCCCCGCGTCCAGACGGCGCCCGCTACGCCGTGCTCGCCCCCGCAGTGGACTGGCTGGCCGGCGCCCTGCGCATCGCCGGATCGGGACGGCTGGCGGTCATCGACCGCTGGACCGAGGTGACCGGCCCACTGGCGCCCGGGGAGGTACCGCCCCTTGCCCTCGACCAGCTGGCCGCAGTGCGACGACCGATCGAGCCGGCGCCCGTCCCTCTTTTCCCCGAATTCTCGATGGTGACATGGCGCCTGGGTTGAGGCGCGGCACGAGGTCCACGGCGCCGAGCGGCACCTGGAACTGGCGTGAGGGACCGGTCCCTTCCGGCTCGGCCGTGGTGTTCGACCTGGACGGGGTGCTCTCCGACGCGGCCAGCCGTCAGCACTACCTCGAGGGCCCATCGCGGGACTGGGACGCCTTCTTCGAAGCCTGCGGCGATGATCCGCTCATCGAGGAGGTCGCTCGCCTGCTGGGCCTGCTCGAACCCGGGTTGGTGATCGTGTTGCTGACCGCCCGCCCGGCTCGGGTGCAGCCGCAGACGCTGGCCTGGCTGCACCGGTACGGGGTGCGGTGGGACCTGCTCGTGATGCGGGAGACCGGCGACTACACCTCGGCCCGAGACTTCAAGCGGAGCTCGGTCCGGGAACTCCGGAAGGCCGGCTTCGATGTGGTGCTGTCGTTCGAGGATGACCGCCGCAATGTCGCAATGTTCCGGGATGAGGGTGTTCCGTGTGTCTACATCCACTCGGGGTACTACGACTGACCGCCCGACGGCGCCTTTCTTGGTCTTTTTTAAGGCAAATTGCGGCCATCATGGGGGTATGCGCAACGCCATCAAGACCACCTTCATCCTGACCTTGCTTGCGGCGCTGTTCGTCGGAATCGGCGCCCTCCTGGGCGGCAAGCAAGGACTGATCATTGGTCTTCTGTTCGGGCTGATCTTCACCGGTGGGTCCTACTGGTTCTCGGACACCATCGCCATCAAGGCCGCCCGGGCTGTCCCGGTCTCGGAAGCGCAGATGCCGGACTACTACGCGGTCGTGCGGGACCTGACCACCCGCGCCGGCCTGCCCATGCCCAAGCTGTATGTCACCGCGGACGCCCAGCCCAACGCCTTCGCCACCGGGCGCAACCCGGACCACGCCGCGGTGGCCGTGACCCAGGGGATCCTGCAGATCTGCACTTGGGAAGAGCTCCGGGGCGTCCTCGCCCACGAGATCTCCCACGTCGGCAACCGCGACATTCTCATCGCCTCCGTGGCCGCGACCATCGCCATGGCCATCACCCTGCTGGCCCAGATGGCCGCCTGGGCGGGCCTCTTCTTCGGCGGTCGCGACAACCAGGGGCCCAACATCTTCGAGGTCCTCGCGCTGGTCATCCTGGCGCCGATCGCCGCCACCCTGTTGCAGCTGGCGCTGTCCCGCAGCCGCGAGTACGAGGCCGACCGCTCCGGCGCCCGCCTCATCGGCGACGGCGAGCCTCTGGCCCGGGCCCTGGCCAAGCTGGAGGCCGGTGCCAAGCAGATACCGATGCCCCAGGTCCACCGTGAGATGGCGCCTATGTACATCGTGAGCCCGCTGGCCGGGATGAACGTGTCGTTCAAGAACTTGTTCTCGGACCATCCGCCGACCGCCGATCGGATCAAGCGCCTGCGTGAGAAGGAGTGGGCCCGCTAGCCGCCCGCCCGCCAGCCGCCCCCCGAGAAACTCAGTCCCGCATGTTCTCGAACTGAAGGGGCAGCCCGAAATCCTCCTCCCGCAGCCCGGCGATGACCGACTGCAGATCGTCCCGCTTCTTGCCGGAGACCCGGACCTGATCCCCCTGCGTCTGGGAGGAGACGCCCTTGGGCCCGTGGTCCTTGATCCAGCGATTGATGGCCTTGGCGTTGTCCGACGACAGACCCGCCTTCAAGGTCACGGTCTGGCGCGCCGTCCCCTTGGCGGCCTCTTCCACCTTGCCGTAATCGAGGGCCTTGAGGGAGATCTTCCGCCGGACCATCTTCTCCTCGAGCACCTGCACCAAGGCCCGCAAACGATCCTCAGTAGACGAGTGGAGCCGCAACTCCATGCCCTGGAGCTCGATGGACGAATCAGTGCCCTTGAAGTCGAAGCGGGTGGCCAGTTCGCGCTGGGACTGATCGACGGCGTTTCGAACCTCTTGCATGTCAACTTCCGACACGATGTCAAAGGTGGGCATGGCGCCACCGTACCGCCACCGCCTAGTTTGCCCGGGTCGTGGATCTCGTCTCCAGCCTTCTTGGCCAGGGCGCCGGGGAAGACCGCCCGGCCGCCGTGACTGTGTCCGGACGCGCCCTCGACCTGAGCGCCCTGGTCGCGGCAGCCGGGGCGGTGGCCGCTCGGGTCAGCGGCCTGCCGACTGTTGCCGTCAACGCTACGGCCAGTCTTGAAACCGTCGTTGCCGTGCTCGGGGGCCTGGTTGCCGGCGTGCCGGTCGTCCCCCTGGCCCCCGACGCCGGCCCCCTCGAACGGACCCACGTCCTCTCCGACTCCGCCGCCCCCGTCCTCCTGGTCGCCGCCGGCTCGGACCTCGAGGCGGGGGCGGTGTCCGGAGTCGGGCCCGAGGTCGTTCCCGTCGACCTCCGCGAGCAGGGGGACTGGTCGGCGCCTTCGCCCGCTGCCGCTTCCTCCCGCGCCCCGGCCCTGATCCTCTACACCAGCGGGACCACCGGACCGCCCAAAGGCGTCATGTTGAGCGCGGCCGCCATCGCCGCCGACCTCGACGCCCTGGCGGAAACCTGGGCGTGGACTCCCGATGACGTGCTGGTCCATGGCCTGCCCCTCTTTCACGTGCACGGGCTGGTCCTGGGTGTACTGGGGGCGCTCCGCGTCGGGAGTCGCCTCATCCACACCGGCCGGCCCACGCCGGCGGCCTACGCCGCCGCGGCTGCTGAGGGGGGCAGCCTGTATTTCGGCGTACCGACGGTCTGGTCCCGCCTGGCCGCCGACCCGGAGGCCGGCGCCGCATTGCGGTCCGCCCGGCTGCTGGTATCGGGCAGCGCTGGCCTTCCGGTCCCGATCTTCGAGCGGCTGGCCGCGCTCAGTGGTCAGGGACCGGTCGAGCGTTACGGGATGACCGAGACCCTGATCACGCTGGGTGCCCGCGCCGATGGCCCACGAAGGGCCGGCTGGGTCGGACCCACTCTGCCCGGAGTCGAGGCCCGTCTGGTCGACGATCAGCGCCAGCCGGTGACGCCGGACGGCGAGACGGTCGGCGAACTCGAAGTTCGATCGCCGACCGTGATGGACGGCTACCTGCACCGGCCCGAGGCCACCGCCGCCCTTTACACCGACGACGGCTGGCTCCGGACTGGCGACGTGGCCTGCGTAGACGCGAGCGACTGGTATCGCATTGTCGGCCGTCAGTCCACCGACCTGATCAAGAGCGGTGGCTACCGAATCGGCGCCGGCGAGGTGGAGGCCGCCCTCCTGGCCCATCCGGCCGTCCAGGAGGCCGCGGTCATCGGCGTGCCCGACGACGATCTCGGGCAGGCCATCGTGGCCTTCGTGGTGGCCGACGGGCCCACCGGTCCGGAACTGTCCGAGTTCGTGGCCGGCACGCTCTCCGTGCACAAGCGGCCGCGGCGGGTCGAGCTGGTGGACCATCTGCCCCGCAACGCCATGGGCAAGGTGCAGAAGACCGAGCTCCGAAGCGACTAGTCTGCTGTGTTCCTGGGTCGGTGCCCGAGTGGCCAAAGGGAGCAGACTGTAAATCTGCCGGCAAAGCCTACGGCGGTTCAAATCCGTCCCGGCCCACTGAGGTCTTGACCAGCGGTTTTGTCCCGCGTCCCCTGGTCTTGATGTCCGGCGGACGGAGGGCCGAGACGTGCTCTGGGGAACACCTGGGGAATCAAACCTCAGGACGGTTGCCTGGGAGGCGGCCGCAGCGATCTCCGCGTCCAGGGCGTCGGCGATCCGTTTCTCACGCTCCGCGGTCGCGTGCTGGTAGATCAGGGCGGCCTGCGGAGAGGAGTGACCGATGCGAGCCATGAGCTCCTTGGTGGTCACCCCCGGGACGCGGGCAGTCAGAGTGGCGGCGTGGTGGCGTAGGTCGTACACCCGTAGACCAATCGGGGCGCCGGGAACGGCGGCCACGGCCTTGCGGAAGTGGGCTGAGAGGTAGCTCTCGCCAAGTGGAGCCCCTCGGGGTCCGGTGAACACCCATGCTTCTGGCGCCGCCCCTACGAAGCGGTCGAGATGGGCTTCCACGTCGCCGAAGATCGAGGCGGGCACCTGCACGCGCCGCTTGCCGGCGTCGGACTTGGGCGGGCCGAGAGTGCGCCGGCCGCCCACCTCTGGGGCGTTCTCATCCACGATCACAAGCTGATGGAGCAGGTCGATGTCGTTGCGCCGGAGGGCGAAGAGTTCACCTGGCCGCAGCCCTCCGAATCCCGCCAGGAGGATCAGGACCCGCAGCCGGCTGGAACCGGTCTTCTCCCTGGTGGTGTCAACCTCGACCATGGCGGCGGCCAGCTGCAATACGATTTCGGTCGGCACAAACGGACGCTCCGGGGCGTCCCACTGGCCGGCGCCGCGGATCTGACAGGGGTTGCCTACGAGCAGCTCGTCGGCGACGGCGGTGTTGAGCACGGCCCGCAGCAGGCGGTACGACTTGGCGGCCTGGTCGTTTCCGCTGCGATCGATGACCTCCGTGAGCCAGTTCCGCACGTCGGAAGTTCCGATGGCTCGCAGTCGGGTCGAGCCAAAGGTGGGGAGGATGTTTCTCCGAAGCAGACCCTCGTACTCGTATCGAGTGCGAGGGGCCAGAGGGCGCCCCTTGACCAGACGGGAGTCGAGCCACGTTTGCACATAGTCGGCGAAGAGCTTCTCGGCGCCCCTGTAGTCGGTGGAAAGCCCTTTGCGTGCATCGGCCTCGACCCGGAGACGGTGGTTACGAGCCTCGGCTTCGGTGGGAAACGGACTCGAGTGCCGTTGCACCCGGCCACCGCGGGTACAGGAGCCCACCAGGAGACGCGCCAGGTCGGACCGTTCGACGACGTTCGTTTCTCTATCGAGGCCATCGCTTTACCTCTTCGTGCGCCGACGGAGCGATCAGGTCGAGGCGAGCTTCCGGTTCACGAAGGCGTCGACGTCCTCGACGGGGAGTAGCGTCCGGCGGCCAATCTTGATGGAGCGAAGCAGGCCGCGATTG
>CAWABU010000002.1:0-967622 GCA_963780345.1 uncultured Acidimicrobiaceae bacterium | reverse complement strand
GGTGGACTGGGCGAGGGACAAGGGCGATAGCGCTCTCATCGGTGTCGAACCACATGGCGGCCGCGTCCTTCACGCGGGTGAGGGATTGGTCGACGGTCTTGCTCCACAAGTGCACTCGTGGTTCTTCTTCGAGCTCCACGGTCCAGCGTCCGTCGTCCTCTTGTTCGAGTCGGGCGGTGTAGGTGTTCCGGTTGTCCTCGGTAAACGACACTTATCGGGAGACGATCGCCGTGATGGTCTTGCGGTTCAATCCCGACACTTCGGCCAGCTGGCGCAGCGAGGCCCCGCTGCGATGAGCCACCCGGATCATCTCATCTCGAATGCTGGCCTCTTTCGCGGCCCTGTAGGCGCTCAACCCGACCACGACAAGGGCGGCGCCGACCCCGCCGTCCGCGATTCGATACTTCTCCATCGCAGCCGACGCCTCCGCGATGTCGGCCTCGTTGTATGTCATACGACGGTGACCGCGACATCCTCGTTTTCGGTCTGCTCGTCGGTTAATGCCCAGATCGCCTTCGCGATATTGGCCCCCAGATCGGCCAGCCGGTCAGCCTGGGTGATAGCACCCGGCAACCCGACGACGGTGCCGACCCACACACCAGTCTCGTCGCGTTCGGCGAGTCCCACATATCGGCTCATTGATCCAACCTTCCTTCTCCTAGACATGGCGCTAAGAAGGTTTACAGTTGCGGCGGATAAACCCAGTTTATCGGGACGCAATGTACTCCTCGAGCGCCTCGCGCAACAGCTCGGAGCGAGTCTGATGCTGACGCTCAGCGATCTCGTCGATGACGGCCAGGCGGTCGGCGCTCACCCGAACCCGGAGCTGCGGCGACCGGCCGACACCCAACGCGGGCCGGCCCATCAGCTTCTGGAACTTCTCGCGCACGCCTCGCGGTTGGCCTTGGCGGCTGCCACCTCTTCGTCGGTTCGGTTGGCCAGCTCGGCGAGCGTCTCAGCGACGAGGCGCTCTTCCAGCGCCTCGGTGACCGGCTCGCCTTTGTAGGTCTGTCGTTTGGTCATAGATATCTCAGGTTCTCGTCGGTGGCACGCATGGCGTGGATGATGCGCTCGTCGCCCTGGTCGGTGACGTAGATGATGATTTCGAGGATGTTGGCTACGCGGTCCGGTCCGAGGATCAGCCAGCGACTCTCTGCCAGTTCTTCCACATGCAGCGGCTGGCGTAGCGCGTGCAGGATATCCTCATCGGCTTCGCCGTGCCTGCGAGCCGATGGCCGGATCTCCATACCATTATTGTACCACACAAGTCTGGGTTATGGGGTGCAAAAGTGAACCCGGACCGGAGAGAACCAACGACCTCTAAGGCCGACACGGTCCGATCGCTTGACCAGGCCAAGGCGGCCCTCGAATACCTCCTCTCCGAGGACGAGAACGCCCAACACCGCACGGGTCACAAGCTCCTGTCGGTTTATGGCGCAGCGATGCTTGACCTGATCCTCCGCTATATCGAAGCGTCCCTTAAAGAACGGTTCGGAGGCGCGAGTTGACAGAGCGCCGTCGATTGTCTGCCCGATTCCCGAAGCGCCCGTCTCGTGGGGTGCTTCTGGGGTTCTCTGGTCCCCGGGTTGCTGCCCTGGGAGCGGCAGCCGTGGTTGCGCTCGTCGGTGTCCTCGCCTTCGGCGCGGCCGGCTTGCTGCTCGTTGTGGTCTGGTTGCCGATCGCTCTGTCGGCGTTTGTGCGGATCGGGGGACAGCCGACCGTCGAGTGGTTCCCGACGTGGTTCCAGTTTGCTGGGCGTCGCCATGTCGGCCAGACCGAGTACCGGTCCCGCCTGCCGGTCCAGGCCCGACCTGCCGGTGTGATGGCCCTGCCGGGCGATGCCGCCGCCTTGCGCTTTCATGTGGACGCCCACTCGGGGGCGGCGCTGATCGAAGACCCCTACCGCCGCACGCTCACCGCGGTGCTGGCGGTCAGCCATCCGGCGTTCGTGCTGCTCGACGTGGACGATCAGGAGTCCCGGGTTTCTCGTTGGGGTCGCCTCCAAGCGCATCTGGCGCACTCGGGGACCGTCGCTGCCATCCAGGTGTGCGAGGCGGTGGTCCCAGACCGAGGCGACAACATCCACAACTGGTACGCCGCCTACGGCACCCACGACGGCGGCTGGGCGGACCGCCAGTACACGACCCTGCTTGAGCAGACCCGCCTGTCCTCCTCGACGCACCGGACGACGATCTCGCTCAGTCTGGATATGAAAGCGGCCGCGGCGGCGATCAAAGCGGCCGGCGGCGGGATAGCCGGCGCGGCGGCTGTGTTACGCGCCGATCTGACCGCGTTAGCCGATCAGGTCCGCCAGGCCGGGCTGACTGTCCGGGGCTGGTTGGGCGAGGCGGAGCTGGGGGCGATCATCCGTGGTGCTTATGACCCGGAGGTGACCCTCGACCCGCGTTGGGATCCGGGCGCGAATCTGACCCGGGCCGGGCCGGTGGCGATCTCTGAGGCGTGGGATCACTTCCGCCATGACAGCGGCTGGACGTCGGTGCTGTGGATCTCGGAGTGGCCTCGCGAGGACGTCCCTCCCGATTTTCTGCACTCGATCGTCTTCGCCCCCGGTGTCCGCCGCACGCTCAGCCTCATCTGCCGTCCGCTGCCCGCCGATGTCGCCCGCCGTCGCATCCGCCGGGCCCGGACACAGGCGCTCGCGGACCGCCACCAGAAGCAGAAAATCGGGCAGATCACTGACCTGTCCGACGATCAGGAATACCAGGACCTGATCGACCGGGAGCACGCTATCAATCGCGGCCATACCGACGTCGAGTTCGTCGGTCTGATCACCGTCACCGCCGCCACCCTCGCCGATCTCGATGCAGCCCGGGCGGCGATGGTGCGCGCCGCCGCCAACGCCGCCTGCGAAGTCCGCGTGTTGGGCGGCCGCCAGTCGCAAGGGTTCGTCGCCGGCGCCCTGCCGCTCGGCCGCAACGTCTCCACCGGAACCATCCGCCGGTAACGACGAAAGGAACCGCCACATGACACCCATCACCAAAACATCGGAATGCGATCACAACGGATGCGACCAGCCAGTCGTGGCCCGGATCCTGCAAGGCGACCAACGGGTCTGGGAACTGTGCCAAGACCACGCGGTGGCGCTGATCAACGACAGGCCCGCATTCGACTCGACCGTCACCATCGACACGGCAACCGTTTCCAGCGACTGGGTTAGGGAACTGCTGTATTTGACCGAGCAGCGGGAACGGCTGCAGCAGCAGCAGCGAGCTGAGGTTATCGGCCGGGCCAGCATCCTGCTCGAGCGCCCGGCCATCGGCGCCTACCGTCAGCACAGCGACGGGATGGAACGGTGACCCGCGACCGCCTGCTATCCGCCCGTGGCGTCCTGGTGGCGGTCGCCGCCGCCGTCCTTGTCGCCGGACTGGCGTTCACGCTCACGTCGGGCGGCGGCCACCGCAAGGCGGCCCGGCCACCTGCCACATCATTGACCACGACGTCGCTTGCGACCCCGGGGCTCAGCTGGCAAACCCCGGACACGGTGGTCGCTTCACAGTCGCCGGTGCAGGTGGCGGACGACCAGCAGCTCGCCCAAGAGTCGGCCCAAGATCCCGGACTGGCCCAGCTGGAGGCCATGAAAGTCCCAGCCCCGGCGATCAGTGGCGGCTGGCCGAGACTGGCCGTGGCCAACAGCCCGGAGACGTGGGCGACCGAATTCGTCACCGGGCTCCTCGACATCAACTACGCCCGCCAGTCGCGAACTGCGCTCGGTCCGTGGCTGCAAGCCGAAGAGGCGCCGTTGCTCATCCCCGGGATCCCGGCCAGCGCCACCGACAAAGAGCTGTACGCCACCGTTCTCGATCCCAGCCTGGTTCAGATCGCCGGGCCGCCCATCGCAACTCCGTCGCAGTGGGCTACGAACGCCCGGTCTGATGTTCGCCAGACCGTCGGCGATCTGCTCACCCAGACCGATCCCCAATGGCAGCAGGTGATTTCGTCCGGCTGGCAACCCCCCGACGCTCGCAGCGCCGTAATCGACGTGTCCGGCCTGCTGACAGTGACCCGGGGATCGAAGAGCACGGTCACCCATTTCACCATCGCAGTCGGGACGGGCTCCGCCCGCTGGCACGCCGGCTACGGGACGGCCGAGGTCGAGGAGTGGCAGTCGTGACCGACCCCCTGGCCTTCCCGAACCCGCTGTCGGGTTGCAACACCGCCAGCCTCGCCAACCTCACCAAATGCCTCACCGGCGTGACCAAGGGGGCAGCGACCGACGCGTTCTCGGCCATCGCCGGGGCGTTCGGCAAGGCCGCCGACAACACCATCAACTGGCTGTGGGCCCAGATGTCGTCCGCGACCGCCATCCGCCTGGGCGGAACCGCCTTCCACCAGCTGTTAGCGGTCGCCCTGGCCGTCGCGGCGGTCGTCGCAGTAGGGATCTTTGTTGCCCAGCTGGCAGTGTCCGCGCTGCGACGCGACCCGGGCGGCGTCAGTCGATCGGTGGGCGGCCTGTTCGTAATGGCCCTCGGGGCGGGCGCCGCGGTGGCCGTCACCCAGCTGTTGCTAGATGCCGTCGACGCCGTGTCGGCCGGCGTCCTCCAGGTCACGACAGGCGACACCGTTCAGCAGATGGGGACCTCGATCCTGGCGCCCGGCTCCATCTCCGGGGCGACCTCCAACCCGGCCGGACTGATCCTCATATCCCTGTTGGCCTTGGTCGCGGTGGTCGTGGTCTGGTTCGCCCTGACCATCCGCAAACTGTTGATCATCGTCGCCGCCATCCTCAGCCCGTTCGCGTTCGTGGGCAGCCTGGCCGACTTTTCCCGGTCATGGGTTCGCCGTTGGGTCGAACTCATCATCGCGTTGGTTTTCTCGAAGCTGATTTTGATTTTTGTCTTCGTGATCGGGTTGGAGGTGCTACTTAGGGGGGTCGGGTCGACCGGCAGCAGCGGCGCCCAGGGGATCACGCAGACCGTCACCGGCATCCTGATTCTCGCTCTCGCCGGCTTGGCCCCGTGGGTGGCAATCAAGATGGCGCACTTCGCCGGCGTGCACCTGGAGGGGATGCACATAATGGCAGGGCACGCCACCGCCGGGGCCAGCGCAGTGCAGTCGATGGCCCGGCCTGTCGGTGCCGCCGCCATGCCCGGAGGGATGGCTGGTGCCGCTGCTGGCATGGTGTCGTCGAGCGCAAGGCCGTGGTCGCCACGGACGGCCGCCAGCGCCCAAGCCGCCGACACGCAGGGCGGCACCGAAACTGTGGCTGCGGCGGGACAGTCTGCGCCGTCGAATGTCGGTGCCGAAGCGGCTTCATCAGGAGCTGCGACTCCATCATCGAACGGGAGCGGCCCGTCCTCTAACGGATCGACCCACGCTCCGACCGCGGCGACCACCTCTGCTCCCGGAACAACCGGGTCGGCGGCTGACCCCGACGCATCCGGCTCCGCGCCCAGCCGCGGCCCAGTGAACGCCCGGGAGTTCTTCTGGCAGACCAACCAGACAGCCGCTCGCAACACCACGCCCGGTTCGGACGCCCCAAACAGCGCCCCGTTCCAGACCCGACCACCAACTGAGCAAACACACCCTCCGAAAGGAAACCCCCTGCCATGAACCTGTCCGCGTCCTTCCCCGCCGTGTCCATCTCTCCCAACACCTCCGGCCTGCCCGGCCTCAACGAGCTGTCCAACATCGTTGGCGCCATGCTCACCGTGGGCGCCATCCTCTGCGTTCTGGGAGTAATCCTCTCCAGCGCCGTCTGGGCCGTGGCATCCACTTCCGGCAACGTCCAGCTCGTGTCGCGGGCAAAAACCGGGACGGTGGTGTGCGGTATCGCCGCGTTGCTCATCGGCGGGGCCAGCGTTCTCATCACCTTCTTCGTGAACGCCGGCAGCGCCCTCTAATGGCCTTCACCGTCTACGACTGGCTGTTCGGGGCGGCCGTATTCATCGCCACCTTCGTGGCCACGTGGCGTTGGCTGGACACCCGAGCTGACCGCAAGCGACGCCAGACATGACCGTTCCTGTCGCGGTGCTGATCGATCGGCCCGTCTCGGCCGACCGCCGCGCCCGAACGAAGAGTTCCGGCGGCGCCTGATTCGATGAAGGCTGCCGCCGCCGTGGTGGTCGCCGCAATGGCGGCGCTCGTGCTCGGACTGGTTACCGCGGCCGGCGCCGCAGCCGGGATGGGCGCCCCGACTGCGGCGGTGGTCGTAGCGGAACTGTCCCAGACATGCACCATCTCAGGTCCGGTAGTCGGTCTGGATGCCGCTCAGGCTGCCAACGCGGAGACGATCGTGACCGCCACGTTCGCCGTGGCGGCTGAGAACCAGCAGGCCGCCCAGATCGCGCTGATGACCGCCCTCGCCGAGTCGGGGCTGCACAACTACGGGCCGAGCGTCGGGGCCGGCGGTTCGGTGGGACTGTTCCAACAGATCGCGGCCGACGGCTGGGGGACCGTCGCCCAGGAGGACGATCCGACCGACGCCACCCAGATGTTCGTGCGCCGACTCCTGAGCGTGCCGGCCTGGTCGACTATGCCACCCTGGGCCGCGGCGCAGGCCGTGCAACGCTCCGGGGCTGGCGCCGCGTCGAACGGCGCCGCCAACTACCGGCCGCATTGGTCGTCCGCCGGGGTCTATCTGGCCGCCATCGTCGACGATGGCAACAGGCCCGGCTCGTGCGGCCAAGGCTTCCCGATCGGGGTCACCGGCCGTGATCACGGTCTCCCAGCCGGCTACACCATCCCGGCCGGGACCGGACCCGCCCACACCCAGGTCGTCGCTTACGCCCTGGCCCAGCTGGGCAAGCCATATGTGTGGGGCGCAGCCGGCCCCAACTCGTACGACTGCTCGGGCCTGACCATGGCGGCCTGGGCCGCCGTCGGTGTCACCCTGGCTCACTACACCGGCGCCCAGCAGAACGAAGGAATGGCCGTGACCGCGGCAACACTCGAACCGGGCGACCTGGTTCTGGTCCCGGGCTCCGATTCGCCCGGCCCCGGCATCGCCGGCCACGTCGGCATCTACCTCGGCTTCGGTCTGGTCCTGTCCGCCATCGACCCGCAGATGGGGGTCGCGGTGCAGTCATGGCAGACCTTCGTGTCCGGTGGGCTGACCGCCTTACGCGACCCGGACCCCTCCGATGGCTGACGGCCACGGATCGAAGCCGCACGAAACCGTCGCCCTGGTGGGCATGGCCGGGCTGGCCGGCGCCGCCGGTGTCACCTGGCTGGCCGGCGCCACCGCCATCCGCCTTTCCGGCCACCGGCTACCGCCCCACCACCAACTCGCCGGCCTGGCCGCGCTCGCCCATCGGGGCGACCCGGCCAAGGCGTGGGGTGTCCCTGTCGGATCAGTAACCGTGTACTGGACGGTCACCGCCGCCTACACGGCGGCCGCCCTGGCTCTGGTGTGGGTTGGCTGGCGGGTCCTTCGCTCCGCCCGCCGGCAACCTCAGACCAGACAGCACGATCGCCTCGCCGGGCTGGCCGACCGGAAACACGTCCTCCAGCATGCCGGGGCGCGCCGGCTGTCCTCGACCGGACCGGTCCTGCGTCCGTCGCTGCGGAAGGCGACAGCCGCCGATGTCGGTCACCGCATGGGCCGCAGCCAGGGCGCGGACGTGTGGTCCAGCGTCGAGGACTCCACCATCGTGGTCGGACCGCCGCGGGCCGGGAAAGGGCTCCATCTGGTCATCCCGCGCATCCTCGACCATCGCGGTCCGGTCATTACCACCTCAACCCGGCCGGACAACCTGGCCGTCACCATGAAGGCCCGGGCCGAGTTCGGTCCAGTCGCCGTGTTCGACCCTCAACGTCTCGCCCCGGGCATCCCGTCGGCCACCAGGTGGTCGCCGGCCCGCGGCTGCGAACGAATCCAGACCGCCATGGCCCGGGCCGCCGGGCTGGTATCGGACTCGGCTCGACCGACAGAGAACGACGCCTTCTGGCGGAACCGGGCCCGCGATGTAGTGCGCTGCCTCCTCCACGCCGCCGCCCTCGGCGACCGACCGACCGCCGACCTCTACCGGTGGAGCCTGTCGGCCGACCTGGCCGCCGAGGCGGTCGCCATCCTCAAGACATGTCGGGCCGATCTGCCTGCGGTCGCCCTCGAGTCGGTCATCTGTGGCGACGCCAAGATCCGCGACGGCGTCTGGGGTGTCATTTCCAACACGTTTGCGGCTCTGGCCGACCCCGAAGTCCTGGCCGCGGTGACCCCCGAACCGGGCCAGCAGTTCGACCCGGCCACCTTCCTGGCTCAGCGAGGCACTCTCTATCTGCTCGGCACCGCCACCGGGCACACCGTGACCGCCGGACTCGTCGGCGCACTGATCGAAGACGTCGTCGACACCGCCCGCCGGGCGGCCGCCACCAGTTCCGGTTCGCGGCTCGACCCCCCGCTCGCTCTGGTTCTCGACGAGGCCGGCAACTACCCGCTCGACTCGCTGCCGTCGCTCATGTCCGAGGGTGGCGGCTCCGGCATCTCCACCATGGTCGTACTCCAGTCGTTGGCTCAAGCCAGACACCACTGGCGTCCCGACCGGGCCCAGGCCATATGGGACGCCGCAACCGTCAAGGTCGTCCTGGGCGGCTCCGGCGACGCCGACGACCTCGCCGACCTGTCCCGCCTCCTGGGCGAGGTGGAAGTCACCGAAACATCCGAGCATGTCCGGGCCGGCGAGACATCCACGTCGACCACTGCCCGGCACCGGCCGATCATGACCGCGGCGCAACTGCGTACCCTGCCCCCAGGCCAGGCCGTCGTGTTGCTTCGCACCGCTGACCCAATTCACCTGACCCTTGCCCCCTGGACGGCACGACCTGACGCCAAAGAACTTCGGGCCGCCAAGACCGAGCTCGAAGAGACGATACGAGCTGCGGCCGCCAGCCCCGCGCCCGACGTGGAGGCACCTGGCTCAGAGCCGGCCGTGCTGCCCGTCTGGGGACCGCCCGTCGAACCGGCCGGTGAAGACGCCGTCAGCCTTGACGCCTTGAAGGAGGACAGTTGACTGACGCCTACTGCCCGTCAACCATCCGGGTCGCTGTGCCGGCGCCGTCTAACAGCGACGGCGGAGCCTCTGGGCTCCTGGGTCGACGGCTCGTCGAGCATGGCGTGAGACCCTTTTTCAGGACCGCCGTGGCGGTCGACCGCCCGGCTTCTGCCTCAACCGGCACGGTTGGAATCGTGTTCGCCTTTTGGGGTGGATTGGGTCTGAGGCCGTTGCGGGTCTCAATGGCGGTTGGGTGTGCTGCTGTTGGGGGACCTGGGTGATGGCACATATGAGACGGATGGGGTCTGCTGAGGTTGAGTATCACAAGCAGACAGTCTTGGAAAGAGGCGACGATTATCCCGGGCTTGCGCTCGAATATTACGGGTCGAGAGGCGAAACACCGCTGCGGTGGGGCGGTACCGGCGCCCCCCGTCTCGGCCTCTCGGGTGCTGTGACCGAGGACAACTACGAGAAGCTCTACGGCCCAGGTGGCGCTCGCCACCCCGAGTCCGGGGCGCGGCTGGTAACGACATCCCGGCCCGGGATGGAGCTGGTCATGTCGGCCCAGAAGTCGGTCGCCGAGCTGGGCGTGATCGGCCGGGCCGACGACATGAACGACATCATGGACGCCGAACGCGACGCCACCTTGGCCTACCTGGAGAGACTCACCAGGGCAGCCGGCGGCCGGCGGGGGCGGGCGGTGATGCCGGCGATGACGGACGGGCTGATCTACTGCCACACCCGCCACGCGACCACCCGGGCCGGCGATCCCGGCCCGCATGATCATGTGCTGCTGGTCAACCTGGTGCGCATGTTGGACGAGACCGGCGGCTGGAAGGCGGCCTACATGTCGCTGTGGCGGGACCATCTACATGCCGCCACCCAGTACGGCCTGGTCGCATCCGCAGCGAAGGCGGTGGAGTTGGGGTACGCCATCGAACCGGATCGGGGTCCGTCCGGCCGACTCCGGTCCTGGCAGATCACGGGTGTTCCCCGCGCCGTGCAGGACCTGCATTCGAAGCGGTCGCAGGCGATCGAGGCGGAGATCCGCCGCACCGGTTGGGCCGGCTATCGGGCCCGGAACGTGGCTGCCCGGTCGACCAGAACGACCAAACGGCACGACAGTCCGGAGGAGTTGATGCCCCGCTGGCAGGCCGAGATCGAGGCGGCCGGTTGGACCGCCGACCGGATTCTGGCCGAGGTGACCGAGGCCGGCCGCCGATTCCGGCTCGCCCCCGTCGACGTAGACGGGGCGCTCAAAGAGGTGTTGAGCCCGGACGGGGAGCTAGCCCGCATGAAAGTCTTCGATGCCCGACATGTGGCCATCGAGATGTCACCTCACGTCTTCGGCCACCAGCCCGCGGTGTTTGAACGGCTCATCCAGAGGGCCATCAGGGACCCGGAGATGGTGCCGTTGGTGCGGGTAGCGGGGGCACGCCAGCAGCCGTACAGCCTGGCGGCTGTCATCGCCAGAGAGACGGCCATCGCGGCCGGTGTAGAACGGCTGGCTGTCCGGCAGGACGGCCCGGTGGCGGCGGTCGGGCTGGCTCTGGCCAGTGTCGAAGCGGGGCGGGGCCATCCGCTTTCGGACGTCCAGCGCCGGGCGGCTGAGTCGATCGTGACCTCCGGACGAGGCGTCGACATCGTGATAGGGGTGGCCGGGTCGGGCAAAACGGCGATGCTCGAGGTGGTCGCCGCCGCCTACGAAAGGGCAGGCTCCCAGGTGATCGGCACCGCCACGTCGGGGCAGGCGGCCCGCAACCTTGGCGACGAGGCCGACATCGAAAACTCGCGCACCCTGGCCTCGCTGGTGTGGCGTCTCGACCACGACCGGGCCTATCTCGATGCCAACACCGTGGTCATCTTGGATGAAGCCGGCATGACCGACGACCCTGATCTCCTGCGACTGGTCGGCCAGGTGGAGGCGGCCCAAGCAAAGCTGGTGATGGTCGGCGACGACCGCCAGCTCGGCCCGGTCGGGCCGGGCGGCGCCATGCGAGCCCTCGTCGAACGCCACCCGGCCATCCTTCACACCCTCGACGAGAACCACCGTCAGGTCGACACTGGAGAGCGGGCCGCGCTCGAACATCTGCGAGCCGGCAATGTCGGCGTCGCGGCCGGCTGGTATTACCAGCACGGCCGGATCCACGCCCAGCCCGACCGGGACTGGACGTTGCGGCGGGCCGTCGAAGGCTGGGCCGCCGACATGGACGCCGGCCGTGACGCAGCCCTTTTCGCCTACCAGCGAAGCAACGTCGCCGAATTGAATCGGCTTGCTCGGGAGGTGATGGTCGAGCGGGGCCGAGTCGCCGGCCCCGAGGTCCATGGCCTGGCCGTGGGCGACCAGGTGATCTGTACTGCTCCGATCCCTGGCGTGGAGATGGTTAACTCGCAGCGGGCCACTGTGATCGCCGTCAATGAGGCGTGGCAGATGGTCGACCTGCGAGCCGATGACGGCCGGCTGCTGCCGGGGATCCAAGGCGACGAGCTGGACCGTCTCGGCCTCGGCTACGCCACCACCGTTCACCGCTCACAGGGCGCCACCGTCGACACCGGGCATGTGCTGGCAGACGGCGGCGGCCGCGAGCTGGCCTACGTGGCCATGTCCAGAGCCCGAGAGGCCACCCACATCTACACCACCGCAGACGACACCGCCGTGGCCGTCGAGGACCTCACGGCCGACTGGAAGCAGGAGCGCCGACCCCGGTGGGCGATCGACACCGGCCTACCAGCCACCGCCGACGCCCAGCAGCACGAGCAAGACCTAGATCAGCGCCAGCGGGCCAACGTGCTCGCCATCGCCGCCCACGAGAGGACAGGGCCCGACAGCGAACGGACCCGAGCAGCCATCGCCGCCGAACTCGACCGCTACCGGGCGCGACTTGAGCCGGTCGACCGGTCGCCAGTCCGCCGTCCACCGATGTGGCTCGAACCGGAGCCGCGTCAACCCACCCGCGAGGGGGGCATGGAAATCGGAATGTAGGCTAGATTTCCTCCCCGTGTCCTCACCGAGAGAAGCAAGGCGGATCGGCTCGCCCTTGACTTCTGCCCGGGGGCGAGGTCACCTGCCCGGCCGGGGAGGTCACCGCCGAGGCCCGCCCCACCAAAGACCACAAGGGCCGGCCCGCTCTGCCCTTCGCCTTCGATGCCACCAGCTGCGCGACCTGTCCGCTGCGAGCGGACTGTACCGGGGCGGCCACCCGGACCGTCACAGTGGGAATGCACCACCAGCGTATGCAGCCCGCCCGAGCCGCCGAGCGCACCCCTAAGACCGCTGCTCTGCTTGCGCCGGCGGGCCAAGGTCGAGCGCAAGATCGACCACCTCCAGGACCTCGGGATGCGAAAGGCCCGCTACCGGGGCCGACGGAAACCAAACTGCAAGCCTTCCTGGCTGCCACCGTGGCCAACTTCACACGGCTCGTCGCCCTCGGCGCCTTCCATGCCGCCCATCACCTCACTCTGGCCGCCTGAACCGGCCATCACACCCACCACACAGGCCTAACAGGACCCCCAGAAGCCCTCCAGCGCTCCTCATACCGGCACACCGCCAGCCACAGAACCCTCAGCCCCCTCGCACCCCCGCCCCACCCAGGGCCATCCGCCCTCCAAAAGGCAGCTTTCTACCGACTCATCTAGGGCGTGTGCACGATCAGCAGGTGGCACAGACAGTGGTGGGAGACCTTGTTGGGGACACCGCCCAGTAAGAACCGCTTACTCGCCTCCGCGCCCTGATTGCCGACCACGATGAGATCGGCGTTGACCTCCTCGGCTACGTCAAGGATGACCGACGCGGGGTGGCCCAGGCGGGCATAGGTCTGTGAGGAAACGCTGGGCCCGTCGGCACGGTCGGCGGCGGCGCTCAGCATTGACCGGACCACGTAGGCCTCGTCGACAGCCTCCCGTTTGTCGGGGGCAGGCCCCGCTGGTGCTGGTAGATCTCTTCGGGCGTCAGGGGTCGGTAGGCCGTGACGATGTGCAGGCGGGCGGTCTCCTGGGCGGCGAGATGGATGGCGTGGTCGAGGGCGTGTAAGGCCGCAGTAGATCCGTCCGTGCCGACGACGATGTCTCGGTACACCACCGCATCCTAACCGTCGTCCACGATAAGCCAGACTAACTCGACTCCCGGGTGACCGTGGACGACTTCTGTCCGCACATCGCTGATGGCGGGCGCTGGTTCACGAGATCGATGACCGACTGGCAGAGCCGAGAGGGCGCCGAGGCCACGGGTCCTACTGACTCCTTCCTTTCTCCTCGAGAACCAGATCGAACCGGCAGGCACCGCCTTCGCTCATGGAAGCCACGATCGAGTCTCGGACACGAAGACCGCGTCCTGGCATAGCCACGGCGACGTGCTGTCGAACACGTGGGTGACCAACGTCCTGAAGCCGGGCGCGCTGACTTTGAAGTGGATGTGCGCAGGCCGCCACGACTCCCTTCCGGCGGCTCGGAGCATTTCCCCGACAGGACCGTCGTCGGCGATGGGTTAGTCGACCGGTCGAACGGTGCGAATCTCATACTGCCCGTCGCCGCAGCTCTGGAAGACACCTCGAAGGTTCCGCTTGTGAGCATCCTCCTCGATGTCATACCGCCCGCTGCATGGGCGCAGGACGACGACCCCCGGAGCCACGTCTGCCACAAACCCACAGATGAGACCTTCAAGAGCCTCGCCCAATATTCTCAACAAATCTCCGATCAGGGGGCTAGAGGACCCGACATGGGCCTGGACCACGCAGCCTCGTGTCGACGCCGGAACTCGGCCAGGCGACGATGTCCTTAGGGGCGCGCCGGTCAACCGGCAGCGCATTCCGGTCGCGACGGCGCCCCCCGGCGAGGACGGTAGACCACAGATCAGCGGGCCGCCGAGGGCAAAAGCAGGACCCCGTTGAGGACTTCGAACTCTTCCAGGCATCGGCCGCCCCCGATGGCGACCGAGCAGACGGGTTGTCGGCGACTGACGATGGCCATACCGGTCTCGGCGGCCAGAGCGGGCGTCGAGGCCGTGGAGGAGAGCGCCCCCGCCGGTGAGGACGATGCCCTGCACCATGATGTCGGCGGCCAGCTCGGGTGGCGTCTTGTCCAGCGTCGCCTTGACGGCGTCGACGATGGCCGAGACCGGCTCCTCGATGGCGTCGCGGATCTCCTCGGTGCTGGTGACGATGGTCTTGGGTAGTCCGGTGACGAGGTCCCGGCCGCCGATCTCGGCGTAGCACTCCTCTTGGAGGGGGCAGGCGGAGCCCAAGGCGATCTTGATCTCTTCCGCGGTGCGCTCGCCGATGGCCAGGCTGTACTCCTTCTTGATGAACTGGACGATGGCCTCGTCCATCTCGTCGCCGCCGATGCGTACCGACTGGCTGGTCACGATTCCCCCCAATGAGATGACGGCCACCTCAGTAGTACCGCCGCCGATATCGACGACCATGTTCCCTGTCGGCTCGTGGACCGGCAGCCCGGCGCCGATGGCGGCGGCCATGGGCTCATCGATGATGAACGCCGGCTTGCGGGCCCCGGCCGATTCTGCCACCTCCTGCACGGCCCGCTGCTCCACCGCGGTGATTCCCGAGGGGACGCAGATGACCATCCGGGGCTTGGCCAAGCGCCGGGACGGGCGGGCCCGGCGGATGAAGTAGGCCAGCATCTTCTCGCACAGGTCGAAGTCGGCGATTACCCCGTCGCGCAAGGGCCGGATAGAGTGGATGTGGCCGGGGGTGCGGCCGATCATCCGCTTGGCCTCCACACCCACGGCCAACAGACGATCGTCTCGGCTATTGACAGCGACCACCGACGGCTCGTTCAGCACGATGCCACGACCGCGCACGTACACCAGAGTGTTGGCGGTGCCTAGATCCACGGCCATATCCCGACCGAAGGCGCCGGTGAAACGGTTGCCAGACACCCGCTTGCCCTCCAATGAAAGGTACGGAGGTAAGCCTTGTCGGGGTCTACCCGCCCAGAGCCAGTCATTCGCCTGTCTCTGCTGGCACCCTAACACCCGATCGCCTCAAGTCGCGAGCAGCTTCAGCGTCTCTCGATCGGTCGGTGCCCATCGTGAGCACCGCGGGCCGCCGGTACAGGTCCTCCCCCGACCGCGAGAGCAGCGGCAGATAGGACGTGCCTTAGGCGAGAGGTTTGAGCGAACCTTGGAGCCACCTGGTGAGGTCTCGCGGGCCTCGTCCCGGCGGGCTTGGGCGGCGCTAGTGAGGTCGTGGGCGTGGGTCGTGGGTGGAAGGCTTGTTCCTCCGACAGGGCGGTCGGAATACCAGCGGTCTCAAGCACCGACGAGCACTAGAACCTGACCGCTACGCAGAGCCGCCCGACGTCTCCCCCTCCGGTCAGTTCCTGAGTACCTGTCACACGGCGCTTCCAACCCCGGCGCGCCCTTGAAATGCGAGTTGATCTGACTGTGAACTTGCGGCCCGGGCAACTCGATCCACTCGATGAGCCTAAGCATCCGGTCCCGGCTGGCTGCCTCAGCCCGGCTACGAACCCCGAGCTTCTTATAGACCCGCTGTGCTCGTTTCTTCGCCGCTGATCGAGCGATCCCGAGCTTGTCGGCGATGACCGAGAAGGTCAACGGTGTCGGCAGTTAGCGCAGGACCCGGGCCTCGGCCGTGGTGATCGACGCGGCTTTGAGGGTGGCGGCAGCTTCTGCGACAGCTTCGGCGGCGGCTCGGTCGGCTTCGGCGACGGCCGCGTCGTCGGCCGCGACGCCTTGGACCACTGCTTGGTCGGCTTCGGCAATGATGAGGCCGGCCGCGGCCAGGGCCTCCACGTCCTCGTGCGCTGCGGCCTCCACCACTGGGCCTGCGGTGATCAGCGTTCGGACGGCCTCAGCGGCGGCGGCCGCCCGGATCCCTTCGGATGCAGCGGCCGCCTCGGCCGCTTCGGTGGCGGCCGCGACCCGCAGTGTGGCGTCGGCTTCTGCCGCGTGCGCGGCAGCGATCACCCGAGCCGCCCTCCATGGCCGCCACCTCGGCCCCGATGACCAACCCGGTCTCGGCCGTCAGAAAGCCCTCGCTGAGAACCCTGCCCCCCGTCTCGGCGATGGCGTCGAAGAGCGGCTGCGCCCACCGTGCTCAGCGAGCAGGAAGGCCAGCGCCGTGTCCGGCAGCAGTGATTCAGTCAGTGCCCAGGCGTGCGTCCGGGCGAAACCTCGGGAGCCATCGCCCACGGCGGCCTGACCAGACCAGCAGCATCCACAGGGAGAAACCTCGCCAACAGTTCGCCAAAGTCGTCGTCGTCGCCGCCGACCGACAACCGCTGGAATCGTCCCATCCTGGTTCTTCGCCACGACGAGCAGGTCGAGCAGGCGCAGCATTCCCCGGCCCTGAAGCCGATCGACTTCAACCAGGATTCGCCCCTTGGAACTCGGCTCCGGGACCGAAGCTGACTGCGATCACCTACATCGGTCCGGTTATTGTCCCCCTCGTCGTCATGGGGGCGAACTGTAGCGGCCGAGCGAAGCGGGAATTCTTCCGGTTCTTACACCGAGGAGGCGATCGGCGCCCGGGCGAGCCGGCCCGTTCGGAGACCGTGGCCGACCGGACGACACTTGGCCGGTGGAGGGACTGGGTCGGCTGGCATCCGGCCTACAACAGGCCGGGAAACCCATTGGGTGGCCCCTCAAGGTGGTCAAGGGCCGGCGGCCACGCCGCTGCTCGACGAACCGCCAACGATTGCGCTCAGTCCAGGTGGAGGCCGGTCGTTCCCCTTGGGGCGACTGATGGCAGAACGCCGGCTGGGCGTGGGTTGTTGCTCAGGATGGTTTGGACGGCGGGGGGCGAGGGCGGAGGCGGCGACGGTGCCGTCGACGACGTCGTGGGCGACGTTGACCAGGCGGAGGTTGTGGGTGCGGGCATGGTTGCGCAGTGTCGAGAACGCTTGTTCCATGTTGAGGCCCACCCGCTGTGCGACCATCCTTTGGCCTGCTCGATGACGATGCGACTGTTGAGGGCGTGGTTTAGCTGTTCGTTGACGCCTAGGCTTCGAGCGCGGCTCGGTGTTGCAGGATGGCGATGGTGGCCACATCGGCGAGGGCTTGGGGGGCGTCGACATCGGCTTGTCGCATCTGGGCCGCCTGCAGGTGGAAGAGGTTGAGGGCGCCGATGACGGTGCCGCGCAGTCGCAGGGGCAGGGCGTGCACGGAATGAAAGCCTAGGCGAGGGCTTCGGCCGCGAATCGGGGCCAGCGGCTGTTGGCCGCGGCCAGATCCTGATTTACGACTGGCAGCCGGTGCGATGGCAGTCCAGGCAAGGGCCTTCCTGGGATTGCAGTTCGAACAGTTCGAGCAGGCGCATGGCCTCGCTGGAGGAGGCCATCACCCGCAGTCCCGTCGGGCGCAACGAGCATGAGCCCGGGGGCGTCGACTTCGAGTACGGCGACGCAGGGGTCGGCGAGCAGAGTCAGTAAGTCGATCACGTCGAGGTCAGCCACCAGAGTGTCGGCCAACTCGACGAAGGTCCGGGCGAGCAGCGCTTCTCTGGGCATTTGACCTCCCGTCACTACCAGCCCAGCCATGGGCCGTCCCACGGCCCGTTCCGCACCCATCAAGGTTAGGCCGCCGCAGACTCGGGAGGGCGAAGCACCGGGCCGACCTCACCTCCCGGCAGTGGGACTGTCCCGCCGCATCAGTCATCGGCTGCCGCGGCCAGGGGTTGGTCGTTAGCGAAGGCGTTCGCCCGCAGCCGGATCAGGGCCTGGCCGACGCTGACCTCGAGCTGGGCCGCGACCATGCCGGAGGCTGGGTGCACCGCGCAGTGGAAGTCGGCGCCCGCCTCCAGTTCCGCGGCGAGGTCGCCTGGCGGTGCGTTGGCCTGCAACAACAGCACAGCTCGGGCGGCGACGTCGGCGAGGACCGCGGAAGGGAGCAAGCGGTTCCTGCTGGGAGGCGTCCCCAACAAGGCCTCCCACCAGTGTCCCTGCCACCTGCTGATTGTCCAAAACGTCGTCGGAGCAGCACTGGTGGTGGGCCATGTTCAGGCAGAGCCAGCCGAGCCGGCGGCGCAGGTTGTTGATGGCCGCGAGCGGTTCGTTGGCCCGCTCGGGGTTGGTGACGTCGTCGGAGGTGCCCTTCGCCATCGAACAGAAGGCCCTCCAGATGGTTCACCTGGGCGATGCCAGCAATCTTGTCGGGCCCGGACAGCACCATCGGGGACCGGATCACACCCTGTCGAGGTGTTCTCGGTCGGAAAGGGCGGTCTTGTACCCGGTGGGGCTGGCACCGCGGTAGCGAGTCTATTCGGGGCGCATGCACACAACGCGGCGGTGCGAGAAGGGCCGTCATCCGGGGATCTCCGAAGGGTAAGGCGGCCAGGCGGAGGCCGTCCGGCGGGACCACTGCTGGAGCGTCCCGGTGACACCCTGGGCCGATCGAGCACCTGGGGCTCGCGCCGTGCCGACTGGTGGGCTGTCGCCCGGTGGTTTCATCACCGGGGAGATCCGCCGCGTTTGATGGATCATGTCGTGGTGCTCTGGGACACCGCGGACAGCGCCCGAACATCGGTCCGGTCTGTGGTGTTGCCGGCAGCGCCGGCCAGGAGCACCATGGCGTCCCTGCCGGCTATGGAGCGGACGTTGGGGATGATCCAGGAGAGCGCGGGCCGAGTCCGCCTTCCACTGGCGGCACGCGGCGATGCATCCGCTGTTGAGGTGGAGGACGGGCCTGACCCCGGGTTGTAGCCTCCGCGCATGCGGATCCTGTTCGTTCCCACGTATACCAATGGCAGCGTCAGGGGCGGAGTCGATGCTGCCAGCGATGCGGTGGGCTACGGGATCACCGCCGCCGCGGTGTTGGTCGAACAGTTGGGTTTTCTGGGGCACACCGTCGACACCATCAGCATCGTTTCACGGGATCGGCAGCGGTGGTACGCCGAGTGCCTGGAGACGATCGCGAGCCGTCTCCGTTCGGGGCGCTATGACGTCATCTTCTGCTTCCACTCGTTCTGGCCTTTCGCGTCCGAGGTTCGAAGGATCGTTGACGACGCCGGCCGATCCGTCCCGATAGTCGCCTATAACCATGGGAGCCACTGGGACCCCACCGACGCATTCCGCCAGGAGCGCTACCCGGCGCTGCGGTGGGCCGATCTGGGCAACCTCCTGGCCGTCGATGCGGTGCTGCTGGTCAGCGACTACATGCGGGCGACGTTGCTGCGCGAGGTCGGTGGCGCCAGCGCGGAGGCAGCCGCCCAGCTCGCCGCCAGGCTGTGGGTGGTGGGCTTACCCATCGACACCGGGTTGTTGGACGCCTGCCGGACGGAGAAGGAGCAAGCCCCCACGGTTGTTTTCAACCACTCCTTCTCGGAGGGTAAGCGGCCCGGGGCCTTCCTCGAGGTGGCGGAGGAAATCCTCGAACGTCGGCCGGCGCGTATCGTCATTACCCGTGGGGCACCGGTGAACTCGCCCCATCGTGGCCGCCTGTCCGGGCTGGCTAAACGGTTCGGCTCCCGCGTTACCGTCGGCGAGACTCTGGCCATACCCGACTACTTCCGGGCCCTGTGGGGCTCGCACGTGCAGGTCAGCACCGCCACTCATGAGAGCCTGGGGATCGCCACCCTGGAGGCCATGTACGCCCGCAACTACTGTCTGCTACCCGACCTGGGCGCCTACCCCGAGGTGGTGGGACCGGTTCGAGAAGCGCTCTACGATCCAAGAGAAGAGCGCCTCGCCGATCGAATCGTCGCAGCGCTCGACGATCCGCAGGCGCGTGTCGCCCTGGCCGACCGGCTGGCGGAGCGGGCCGGCCGCTACCGCCCGGACGTCATCGCGGGCGAGGTGGAGAAGGTCCTTCAGTCGGTGTGCCTCGGCCCGTGATCCTCGCCGCTACCCACGCCCCCAGAAAGCTCGAACAAGGTATCGCCGCCGTTCACCACTCACCTGGCATGGTCTCCCCGCCCATTCGCCTCGACAAGGGGCCACCGGCCTCTCCGACCCCGTCCCGTTCGGTCAGATCGCCGGCGAGGTCGGTCCCGGCGCCCAGCCGTATCCGCTTGACGGGTGGGGGGCCAAGCCCGATCTGGGCCCCGGGGCCGACCCGATGCGGCACCGTTACGACCGTGCCGATGTCGTCAGTAGGGCTCGGGTGTTGGGGGCGAGGCGCCGCTTGGGGCGGTGCGGGAGCCGACACATGAGCCGTGATCCGTTCGTGTCGTATGCGCAGAACCGGGAGGACGTGGTGCTGGCCCGGGCCTTACGCCCTGACGACCGGCGGGGCTTCTGGGTGGACGTCGGGGCGGGTGATCCCGTATTGGATTCGGTCACTGCAGCCTTCGCGGAGCGGGGATGGCGGGGCGTGAACGTGGAACCGCTCCCCCGCGAATACCAGCGGCTGTGCGCGGCACGGCCGGCTGACACGAATCTGCGGGTGGCGCTCGGGGCCAGGGCCGGGCTGGGGCAGCTGTTCGTGGAGCCGACCGAGAAGCCGGAGAGGCCGGACCCCGATGGTCCCATCGATCGGGGCGCCTCCACCATGGTGGCCGAGCTGGCGGCGCGCTACCGGGCCGACGGCCAGGAGTTCACTCCGATCGAGGTGCCCATCTCGACGCTGGCGCAGGTCGTGGCCGACCACGTTCGGGGACCCGTCGACTTCCTGAAGGTGGACGTCGAGGGTTTCGAGGCAGAGGTGCTGGCCGGGGCCGACTGGTCGAGGTTCCGGCCCCGGGTCGTGGTCATGGAAGCAACCGTGCCAAAGTCCGACGAACCGGCCCACCAGGCCTGGGAGCCGATGCTCCTCGAAGCCGGTTACCGCTTCGCCATGTTCGACGGCCTGAATCGCTTCTATGCGCACGCTGACGAGCCGGCGCTGTTGCAGACACTCGCCATCCCCGCCAACGTGTTCGACGATTTCGTCCCGTACGCCTGGGCGCACCAGGTCGACGAGGCACAACAATGGGCGCACCGCGTCGAGGACGCGCTCACCCAGGCACAACAAGAACTCGACCAGCTTCACGAGGATATGGTCCGCGCCCGCGCAACCGCCCGCCACCACCACGACCAAGCTGCCATCGCCGCCGACAGAACCGCCCGCGCGCAGGCCGAGGCTCGCCGGATTCGCACAGAACTGGACGCGTTGAAGGCCACCCGCACCGTCAAGTGCACCGCGTCGCTCCGAAATGTCTACGCCACCGTACGTCGCGTGTTCAGCGATCCCGCACAGTGAGACCGGCTGCGCCCGAAGGGGAAGCCCAACAGATGGAACCCGGCAGCTGATCCTCCGCTCGCTGACTCGCACCGTGAAGGTATACCCGCTGCAGTCGCGTCCCCAGCAACTGCCAGCGTTCGCCTGTTCTCGAAGGGGACCTCGTGGTGTCGTTGCCAGAAGCGGGGAATTGCCTTTGAGATCGTCAGGGACAGGAAACCGCAACCACCGAGCCTGGGGTGCCAGGGGTCGATCGCACTCCGTGATCACCGGGTTCGCGGTCGGCGCCGGGTAGACATCTCCCGAATCGATCTTCTCCTCCGCGACGGCTTCCCAGCCAACGTCTTGAACCCTATCAGGCAGGTGCCGGAGCTGTGCACGATCTTCTGCGCGACCGCGAATCAGGTCGAGGTCATCATGGGCCCAGACAGAGCTGGGGCGCGGCGTGCTCGGCGGCCAACGGTTTATGCCGGGCGGCCAGCGTCGAAGCCGCCGACCGCTGAGCCCATCGGGTTGGGAGGTCACCAGCTTGACAGCACCCGGGCGACCTCGTCGCGCTCTGGAAAGGGGATGGAGCTCCGGAGCGGTCGCGCACGCTACTGCCGCTCTCGACGGTCCCGATGATCGAGACAGCATGCCCACGATCGGCGAGCGCGTCGATGGCGCCGGCCGCCTGGCTGAGGAAGCTCCCCTCCGGCATCATCCCCTAAGCCTAGCTCAACAATTCTAGAAGCACATTGCTAGTGTTAGACATCGGGAGTACGATGTGTATAGACGTCCGAGGCAGGGGGGTCGCAGACCGCCAGCTGTTCGAGCGTCAAGGAAAGGATCCAGCCATGTTGATGCGATTCGAACCGCTCCGCGAGTTCGAGCGGATCACCGAGGAGATACTGGCCGAACGTCGCGTCCGCCAAGCCCCAGTCGACGCCTACCGTCGGGGCGATCACTTCAAGGTCGATTTGGACCTACCGGCGCTGATCCCGGCTCGATCGAACTGACTGTGGAGAAGGATGTCCTCACCGTGCGGGCCACCTGTACGCCGTAGCGAGAAGAGGGCGACGAGGTCCTCGTGGCGGAGCGGGGCCACGGCCAGTTCAGCCGCCAGCTGTTCCTGGGCGAGAGCCTGGACCGTGACCACATCGGCGCCATCTACCACGACGGTGTGCTCACCATCACCATCCCCGTAGCCGAACAGGCCAAACCCCGCAAGGTCGAGATCACCCACGTAGGAAGCGTGGCGCAGGCCGTCGAGGCAGCCACGACCAGCACCGGCTGAGCACCATCCGCCAGTCCCGAGGAAGCGAACCGTGCCCCCCACGCCGATTTGTCGGCCGGGCGTCTCGAGTCGGAACAACCGGACGTAGCCGAAAGTTCAGGCCGTCCGCCGCACCTGCGGCGTGACCGGAACGCAACAAAAGGGTCTGTCAGTCGACGACGAGCCGGGCCGAACCGGTTCCTGCTCCTGGCTGTTCGCTCGTCGCCAACGTTGCCCTACAGGAAAGAAGGCGACGGACATGCACCAAAGCGATCCCACCTCAATGCTCCGCGACGCCGTTTCGGTACCCACCGGACTCAACGCCCAGCCGCCCTGGGTTGGGCAAGGCACCGCCTGGCTCGTCTACGACGCCACCCGTGGCTGCTATCACTGCTATTGGCTGGTCGGGCCGGCCGACGATCACCTCATCGAGCACGCCGAGGCGCTGAACGCCGCCGTCGCCGTCGAATGGGCCCGGTCTCGCACCCCCAAGGCCCGGATTCGTCTACCGGACCACCGCACATACTGGGCCGGAATCGACCCCGCCCCGGGAGGATTCGCCGGCGCCTGGACCGCAGCCGGTCCAACCACCGCAGGGCCGGAATCGACACCGCCCCGGGAGGATTCGCCGGCGCCTGGACCCCAGCCGGTCTAACCACCGCCCCGCTAGCGGGCCACCTGTCCCCCGAAACGACGCCTCACCGGGCAGTCGCCGTGACGGCCTGAAAGGAGAATTGCTGGCGTCTCTAGAGCGCGCTGCAGGAAGGTAGGCCCGATATGTCGGGTCCGCGTCATCCGCCAATACGAGCGGGGCATCGTGTTCCGTTGGGGCCAGGCCCGGGTGGAGGTAGAGCGTGGTCGCGGTCAGGGCCACCATGGAAGGGGCTCGGAAGTCGACGACGCGCTCAGATTCCGCCGTTGTCCGGGTTGAGTTCCGGGGAAGCAGCGCCTCATCTCCTTCCCGCTGCAATTTGAGCCTTTGACAGACAAAAAGCCGACCTCCTAAAAGGTCGGCTTTTTCTCGTTGATGTTCCTTCATGGCTCCGTCATCATCCCGGTTCCGCTCGCACGGGTGGGACCGCCTCGTCTCAGGCGTGCACCGTAGCGCAACCCGGACATTGGGCCGGTTCTAGTCGACGAACTGGTACTGATGACGTTCGGTGTAGGACCCCAGCGGTGATCACCTGACGCGATCACCTCCAAGGTCCAACTCAGCCAGGCGGGCCAACCTCAACAGATGAGCTCTGTGTATTCACATCGCCCTCCTCTTTCATATTTCAGTCTAGCACGTCCTGGCACTTCCCGTCGGATGCAAGTAGCTCACTTTGAGTTATTGGGGCACCATTGCACGAAGCGAGAGGGCAGGTTCCGACGGAACCCAGACCTCAGCCTTAACGATCCTCCGAAACGGGAGTTTCTAGTAGGCACCGTCCGAAGCGTCCAACGATCAGGTGCAGCGGATGCGGGGTCATTTGTCTGGCTGGCGCGCAACCTCCCGCCTCGGGCCCCGACTGCGGCGTACCGAACGAGACGGTTCCCGCACCACCCACATGCAAGGCGGCGCAGACGGGCGAAGGACCGAATGTCACAAAGATTGTCCCAGCGTCGAGTCGACACAGCCAGGCGCGCCGCTTTGGCCGCCTCACCATGAGATATCTGACGTGGGTGAGGCAGCGGGTCGGTACTACTTACACCCGATCGCAGAGGTAGCTGCTCCTCGACAGGTTCGCTGTCCGTCCGGCTCGGCTTCGGGAATGAGGATTTAGCTCCTTCGTACGTTCGACTCGGCGAACCCGGCCGAGTGTTGGTGGCATTTCTATCTGGTCGCCGGGTCGGCGAGTTTTGGCCGCTCCTTCTGGTGACTTCTGCCCACGTCTGAATAGTCCTGCCCGCTGTCGTACGCGGTCGACCTACCTCTCGACGAAGCAGGATCCGCCACTCACCTTATGATCGGGCAAACCTTCGGCGAGACCCGCCGACGGGCCAAGGTGATCGGACGGCTCGGCGAACAGACCTGCGTCGGTGTGGTGTGGGCAGTGCTCGACCGAGCCACCTGGGCTGGCGGGGTGTGGTCATGACCCCCGCCGCCGTCCCTCGGCTACAGGAGTTGCGCCGTCAGCCGTTCGGACCACCCACCATCGAGGAGGTCACAACCAGCACCGACAGAACCGTCACAACCGGCGCGTAACATCATCGACCAGGAGCCTGCGTTCGTCGTCATTTACACGGCTCCTGGGAGTGCGCCCAGCGGTCAGGAGGTTGCTATCGAGTAGCTGCGACCTGATCTGAGGCTCGTCGTCGCCAGCCGGTGTGAGGTCCGGTTCGGGTAACTGCCAGGAGGCCCGATAGCAGACTGGCGGCTCGGTCTGGAACGGTCCAGGTCGAAGCCCAGTGTCGAAAGGCCTGTTGGGGGAGCGACTGAGCGGTCCGTAACATCAAGTGAAGCCTGCCGCATCGTTAAGAGTGCCCACCGTTGGTGGGGCGAAGGGAGAGCCGAGCCCGGTTTCTCGGGGTGAAGGCCATGGAAGAGGCGAAGATCCTGGAGTGCAGCCTCGAAGAACTCCCCGGTGTAGAGGGCGCGGAACGTTCAGAAGGCGACGGCGGGAACTGGGGAGGCCTTCCCCGGCCCGGCGGCTGCGGAGTCCACCGGAGCGTGCTGGTCCAATAACCGGTGAAGAGCCGGGAAAGGGACTGGGGAGCGCCGGGATAAACCGGCTTAGAGAAGGGACATGAGAACGTCCTACATCGAAGGGCTAGCGACCCACGATGGCCTCGAGTCATGCGTCTACGTCCGTGAGGAAGCAGGCGAAGCGTTGACAGAGGAAAACGTAGGCCGGGTCATTGAGCCGCGAAATCCACTTTCCGGGGTGCCGACGCCGTCCCAGTGGTCGGAAGGCAACATCGCTGGCCGCGCTAGCGCGAGCTGCCAGCGGGCCCCGCGCGGTCAGAGAGCCTGTGCATGCGTTGAGTCTCTAAGCACGAGAACCGGGAGATCCCACGGTTGCCCGCCTGGTGGCAGGGCGGGCCGTTCGGGGAAGGCGAAAGCCGCACGCCCGAGATGAACGGCCGTGGGAAGTCTGACAGCCGTGTAGTACCTGTGAAGCGGGCGAACGATACCGGGCGACCGGTGGAGGAGCCGGTGGAGGAAAGACGGCTGGCCAAGGGGAACATGGTCCAGCAAAACGCGTCCCGGACCCTGAGCCGTGATGATGACGCGTCAAGTGCGCTGGAGCGTGTGCGCCAAGCTGCACGAAAGGACAAGGAAGCGCAGTACACCGCGCTGCTGCACCACGTGGACCTGGCTCGCCTCTGGAGGGCCTACACGGGCATCAACCCGAAGGCTGCCCCAGGAGTCGACCAGATGACGTGGGACGCCTACGGGCAGGATCTCCGAGCGAACCTCGAAGACCTGCTCCGCCGTGTCCACAGCGGCGCCTACCGGGCGAGCCCTTCTCGGAGGGTGTACATACCGAAACCGGACGGGCGGCAACGCCCGCTGGGCATCGCCACCTTGGAGGACAAGATCGTCCAACGAGCGGTGGTGGAGGTACTGAACGCCATCTACGAAGAGGACTTTCTCGGGTTCTCCTACGGGTTCCGACCCGGGCGTAGCCCGCATGACGCACTCGATGCGTTGGCGGTCGGGATCGAAAAGAAGAAGGTGAACTGGATACTCGATGCGGACATCCGTGGTTTTTATGACGCCATCGACCACGGGTGGCTGCGGAAGTTCGTCGAGCATCGGATTGCGGATAAGAGGGTCCTGCGGCTCATCCAGAAGTGGTTGAACGCAGGAGTGATCGAGGACGGGTCATGGTCGGCGAGTGAAGAGGGGGCTCCGCAAGGAGGTAGTGCATCCCCCCTGCTCGCGAACGTCTACCTGCACTACGCGTTCGATCTGTGGGCACGGCAATGGCGGAAGCGGCACGACCGTGGTGATGTGATCATCGTGCGGTTCGCGGACGACATTGTTGTCGGTTTCCAATATCGTTCAGACGCCAAGCAGTTCCACAAGGACCTGGTGCAGCGTTTCGCCAAGTTCAACCTGGAGCTGCATGCCGAGAAGACCCGCCTGATCGAGTTCGGGCGGTTCGCCGCTGAGAACCGCAGGCGGCACCGTCTCGGCCGACCTGAGACGTTTTCGTTTCTCGGCTTCACGCACATCTGCGGAAAGACGAGGGAGGGACGCTTTGCGTTGCGGCGCAAGACGATCACGAAGCGGATGGCGGCCAAGCTGAAGCAGGTGAAAGCCGAGCTTCGGCGCCGCCGCCACTGGCCCATTCCCGAGCAGGGACAGTGGCTTGGCAGCGTGGTCCGCGGGCATACCGCTTACTACGCAGTGCCAGGCAACATCGCTGCGGTGTCGGCGTTCCGCAAACAGATCACGCGGCTCTGGCTCACGGCGCTACGGCACCGGAGCCAGCGTCACCGCCTGACCTGGGAGCGGATGAGCCGGCTCGAAGCGAGGTGGCTCCCTGCAGCCCGGATCATGCATCCCTGGCCGAACGTCCGGTTTGACGCCCGCACCCAAGGCAGGAGCCCAGTGCGGTAGCTCCGCTCGCTGGGATCTGTCCGGGGGGCCGCCCGCAAGGGCGGTCCCTACCGGGAATGCCGGGAAGGCGTCGGAGGCGGCCGTAGTACCGTTCGCAGCCGGGGGACAACACAACCTTCGGTGAGGTTCGTCACCGCCTTCGACACCGTCTTCGTCGCCGACGACATCGCGGTCATTAAAACCCTGGTATGCGCTCCGCAGGCCAACGCCCTCGCGGAACGATTCGTCGGCACCGCCCGCCGGGAATGCCTGGACTGGATCCTCATCTCCTGGCGCCGTGACCTTGAGCAGGTCATGGACGAGTTCGTGCAGCACCACAACACGACTCGGCCCCACCGCGGTACAGACGTCGACACACTCATCCCATTCGTCCCCGACGCCAACCCCTCTCGGCCTGTCGAGCGTGTCGATCGTCTCGGCGGCCTCATCCACCAGTGCCGCCGAGCCGCCTGACCGCCGCCGACCAAGTCTACGATCCCACGTATCGCCAGACATCCAGCCTTGCCGCCTGAGCGCGGCCGCGGAGAGAACCCACTCCGATGACGCCCCCTTCACGGGGCTCACCTGACTTAAGACCCTGAAAGGGAGTGTCTCATTAACGGTGTAACTGGTTCTGCTCTTTATGAGTGAAACCCTGTTACTTCGTTGCCAAGATTATACGGTCTGGGAAGGCGATTGTAAAGGCATTCAACGCTCCCTTCCATCGATTGGACCAGCGTTGACGGCCCCTCCCGGTCGGGTCGAGACTCATGACCGCCAGGTACACGCACTTCAGAGCCGCCTGCTCGTTCGGGAAATGACCCCTCGCTTTGACCGCCTTGCGGATCCGTGCGTTCACGCTCTCGATCGCGTTCGTCGTATAAATCACCTGACGCACGTCCGGCGCGAAACTAAGGAACGGCACGAACTCCGCCCACGAACTCTCCCACACCTTCACGATCGCCGGGTACTTCGTCTCCCAACGCCCCGCGAACTCCGCCAGGCGCTCCAAGGCGGCGGCCTCGGTCGCGGCGGTGTAGATCGGCTTGAGGTCCTTCGCCAGCTCCGGCCAGTCCCGGCGGCTGGCGTAACGAAAGCTCGCTCTGATCAGATGCACCACACAGGCCTGCACGATCGCCCGGGGCCACACCGACGCCACCGCGTCGGGCAGGCCGGTCAGACCGTCGCAGACCACGATGCACACGTCCTGGGTGCCCCGGTTTTTGATCTCGGTCAGCACGTGAGCCCAGAACTTCGCACCCTCCCCGCCGTCTCCGACCCACAACCCCAGGATGTCGCGCTCGCCCTCGACGGTCACACCGATGGCCACGTAGATCGGCCGGTTCGCGACCTGGCCCGCGCGGATCTTCACCTGGACCGCGTCGATGAACACCACCGGGTAGACGGGGTCGAGGGGACGGTTCTGCCACTCGATCATCGTCTCCAGGGCCCCGTCAGTGATCCGAGAGACGGTCTCTTTGGACACCTTCGCCCCGTAGATCTCCTCCAGATGAGCGGAGATCTCGCCGTGCGTGAGACCCTTCGCCGACAGTGACAGGACCATCTGGTCCACCCCGCCCAGGCGGCGCTTACGCTTGGGCACGATCACCGGCTCGAACGTGGCGGCCCGGTCCCGGGGAACGTCGATCTGGACCGGGCCGATATCGGTGATCACCGTCTTGGTCCGAGTCCCGTTGCGGCTGTTACCCGAGTGATGCCCGGCCCGGTCGTGCGCCTCGTAGCCGACGTGCTCGGTCATCTCGCCCTCCAGAGCCACCTCCAGCACTCGCCTGGTCAGCCCGGTCAGCAACCCGCCCGGGCCCACCAAGCTCACCCCGTCAGCCTCGGCCCTGGCCATCAACTCTGCCGCCAGCTCCTCGCTCGCGATCTTGCTCGCCAACGCCCTACCCGGCGCCGGCTCCATCACCCTGGCCGCCTCAATACCCTTGGTCACGCCCTGTCCTTTCCGCCGAGCTCAGCCCGACAACTGTAGGAGGACAGTTACACCGTTGTAGTTACACTCCCCCCTGAAACCGGCGACCAGGAAGAACTAGGCCCAGGCTTTGCACTAAACGGCTTAGTGAGAGGGACTGGATCCGCGAAGATGCCCTCCTGGTAAGCGAAACTGGCGTCGCTGAACACAACAGGCTCGCAGCCAGGAGGGCATTTCCAGAGTGAAACGTAGCGCATCGCGACCGCGGGTGTCGGTGACCACGGGGGGCCGGGGGGTGGTGGCGCATGTGGGGGCCCGGCTGTTGTGCGATCTGGGCGATGAGCTGGGTTTGGCGGACGGCTTGTCGGCGGCGATGGCGCCGACGAAGAAGCGCCACCGAGGTCACGATCGGGGCCGGGTGCTGGTGGATCTGGCCGTGTCGGTGGCCGATGGGGGCAGGACCTTCTCCGATTTACGCACCCTGTCGAGCCAGCCCCAGCTCTTCGGCCAGGTGGCGTCGGTGGCTACGACGTGGAGAACGTTGCAGGCCGTCGACGAGGCTGCGTTGGCGGGCATTGCCAGGGCCCGGGCGGCGGCCCGCCAGCAGGCGTGGGCGCAGGGGATGGACCCCGGGTTCTACGTGATCGATATCGACGGCACCTTGGTCACCTCGGACTCGGAGTTCAAGCAGGGAGCAGCGGCCACCTATAAAAAAGGTTTCGGGTTTCACCCCCTGCTGTCGTTCCTTGACGCCACCGCCGAGCCGCTGGCCGGGCTGTTGCGGCCCGGTAACGCCGGCAGTGGCACCGCCGGGGACTACATCGTGGTGCTCGAGGCGTCCTTGGCCCAGTTGCCGGTCAGCCCCGACAAAGAAGAAATCATTGTCCGCTCGGACTCGGCCGGCTGCTCGCACGACTTTCTCAACGCCTGCCATAAGCGCAACGTGCGCTTCTGTGTCGGCCAGGCCCTGACCGAGACCATGGCCCAGGCGGTTATCAGTCTCCCCCGTCGGGCCTGGGTTCCGGCCACCACCGCGGACGGCAGCGACTTGCGCGAGGGCGCCGAGGTGGCCGAGATCACCGACCAGGTCGACCTGTCGGGCTGGCCCCCGGGCACGCGGGCCATCGCCCGACGCGAAGATCCCCATCCCGGCGCCCAGCTCACCTTCACCGATGTCGACGGCCACCGCTACCAGGTGTTCCTGACCGACCTGGTCGACGGCGACGTCGCCTATCTGGAGGGCATCTACCGGGGGCGGGGACGCGCCGAGTGCTACATCCGAGACGCCAAAGACACCGGGCTGGCCAACCTGCCCTCCGCCGATTTCGCCATCAATCAAGCCTGGCTGACCGTCGTGCTCATCGCCGGCGATCTCCTCGCCCAGCTGCGCGGCCTGTGTTTGCAGGGCGATTTGGCCCACGCCGAACCCAAACGTCTGCGCTACTGCCTGCTGCACGCCGCCGGCCTGCTGGTCCGTTCCGCCCGGCGCACCACCCTGCGTATTGCGGCCGGATGGCCCTGGGCCCTCGACCTCGTGGCCGCCTTCGGGCGCCTCCCCAACTGGGCCCTCACCTGAACTCTCGGCCCGCCTGCACAACGCCCTTACCATTCAGTTCCTCGCGGCCCAGGAGGGGCCCACGATGGGACACCCACCGATAAAGCCGCCATCGAGCCGCCGCCACAACCCCCGACCTCAACAACCACACCCTTCCCCCACCCCAGAACACGCCCAAATCACCCGCTCCAAGGGGTTACTGCAAAGCTTGGGCTAGACACCCCTGGACTTACACCCCAGAGGGGTATAGACAGCCTAGACTTAGAGTAGTTTTGGCTCGTTGTCCGCGCGCACCCGCCCCGGAAGGAAGCTGCAGAGATGAGCAACGACGGTCCATGCGAGTTCTGCGATGCACGCGGCCCTCATGGCCGCCCCTGCCTGTCTCGGCAGGAGCCTGGCGAAATGTTCGGGTTCGATTGTACCCGTCTTCAGGGCCATTCGGGTGATCACGTCGCATGTGGTGGCAGCCGCCACGAAATTGCCCGCTGGCCACCGAGCTGGCGCCGCCCGTGGTGGCGACGTAAAGCGGGGTAGTCCCGCAACCTGACGGTCGTATGCCGTAGTCGCGCTGACAGTTCACTCGTTTTCTTCAGCCTCCTGGTCCGCCAGCGCTTGGAGGATGTCAGATGGGGTCACCACTTGATTAGCTGCGAGAGCGCGTCACGAGGCAGGGTTCTCGACAACGCCTGGGTGGTGCGCGAGACTCGTGGTGAGGACGGCCTGATGACGCCTGATGAGATGATCCGACGGCGAGACGATGTCTGAGATCCCCGTGGAGCTTCATGACGCCGTGATGACCTTGAGCCTCACGTTGCTGGGTGAAGGACCGAGCTTGAAGCGCGACCTTGAGGGCATTTTGAGCCTGGCCCAGCGGAGCGTGCCTGGATGCGACGCCGGCAGCGTCACGCTTATCGTCGAGGGACGGCCACAGACCGAAGCAGTGATTGACCGTGTTGTCGTCGCTGTCGACCTCGCTCAGTACGAGATGCAAGAAAGCCCGTGTCTGCAGGCGGCGGCCGAGAATCGAACTATCCGCGTCGACCTGATTCCCATCGATGAGCGGTTCCGCCGGTTCGCGGATCGTGTTACGGACACGGGCGTGCAAAGTTCGCTTTCGTTGCCTGTGGTTGTCGCCGGTGTCGTTGTCGGAAGCCTCGACCTTTACTCGTGGACGCCGTTCTCGTTCGACGCCTCCTCCCGCGATCTCGGGGCCGTCTTGGCTACACAGGTCGGCGTTGCGGTGGCGAAGTCCCGTCTGCTGGCCGGCAGCGAAGACGTCGCGGTCATTGCGCAGCGGCTGGCCGACGAGGACGCGGACATAGCGGTGGCTGAGGGCATGTTGATGGTTCTTGAATCGTGCACGCTGGAGCAGGCCGCCGCGTTGATTCGCAACGCCGCCTCGTCCGAAGCGGAGACTCTGGTCGGGATCGCCCGTCGGGTTATTGCCGAGGTGGCCTCCCAGCGCCGCAGGGCAGGATCGCCGTCGGACCGTAAGCGCGACACGGACCGGTAGCTGTCCGCCGAGCCGGGAGTTCGACCGGCGCCAACCAGTCGGTCCCGGACGTTGCTCGCGACTCCAAGGCACAAGACCGGGTGTTGCCTCTCTCTCGCTTGTCACTCACCGAAGCGTCCGTAATAGGAACCCACACCAGACATCCGATCAAGTCCCTGAGCAGCACCGCAGCGGGCCGTTCCCGCAAGCCCCGTCGGATTTGAATTCCGGAACCGGGGTGCTAAACGGAGGGAACATGATCGGTGGCCGAGCGCCGCGATCTCCTGCCCCATACCGCGCGGTGATATCCAAGTGGGGCATCGCCATAATGTGCCACGAGGGGAGACACCAGCTGCGCTTGACATGCTTAGCCTTTCACCTAGGTTTTTTGCCATGGGGAGCCGGGCCGGTGGCAGGTCAAGGGACTAGGACGGGTGCCGCTCGGCCTTCGCTGTCGGCTCCAAGGGGCGGGGGGACGCCCGAGCACGTGAATATTGTCTCAAGCGGGCGGATGACAACGCAAGAGATCTTGGTCACGGGGCTGGCTATACAACTTGGTTTTCTACAGTCCGAGGTAGTGGCCGGAGGGGTCGTCGATGAGCTGGCCTTGTTCGATGTAGGTGGGCACGGTGCGGGTGGAGCGATGGCCGGTGGTGGCGATGATGGTCCGTTCCGCGGCCCCGCTTCGGGCCGCGCTGGTGGCGTGGCCTCGGCGATGGCTGTGGCTGGCGGTGACGGGGTGGCCGAGGCGGCCCATGTGGGCTTTGACGATCAGGGCCCACGGACGGGGCGTGAGCCGGCGAGAGGCGACCCGGCCGTGCCGCCTTGTGCGTACCGAATGCCTGATCGGCCGTTGGCGTGCACGTTGGTAGTAAATCAGCATGCTCCTGGTACGAACCGGAGATCCGGTCGAGCCGCTGTGTTGTGGTCGGAGCGGCACCTCTCAATGACCCGTTCGGCATGGCGCTCCTGCCTATTAGGGGAGCCGGGGGTACAGTTGGCGCCGGAGGAAGAGCATGTTCGAACGTTTCACGGACCGAGCCCGTAGGGTCTTGGTCTTGGCCCAGGAAGAGGCGCGACTGCTCAACCATAGTTTCATCGGCACTGAACACATCTTGCTGGGCCTCATCCACGAGGGTGAGGGCGTGGCGGCCAAGGCGCTCGAGTCTGTTGGGGTGAGCCTGGAGGCCGTGCGGGAGAAGGTGGCAGAGACGATCGGCCCGGCCGGTTCGTCGACTACCGGTTCCCCGCCGTTCACGCCCCGGGCCAAGAGGGTCCTGGAGCTGTCGCTGCGCGAAGCGTTGCAGCTCGGCCACAACTACATCGGCACCGAGCACATGCTCTTGGGCCTGGTGCGCGAGGGCGAGGGCGTGGCCGCCCAGGTGCTGGTCAGCCTGGGCGCCGACCTATCCCGGGTGCGCCAGCAGGTGATCCAACTCCTGTCGGGCCCGTCGCCGGGGGCCAGGAGGGCGCCCCGGCCGGCGCCGGCCCGGCAGGCGCCCAGGAGGGACCCACCGGTTCGCCGGTTCTCGACCAGTTCGGCCGTAACCTGACCCAGCTGGCCCGGGAGCGCAAGCTGGATCCGGTCATCGGCCGGGACCGTGAGATCGAGCGGGTCATGCAGGTGCTCTCCCGGCGGACCAAAAACAACCCGGTCCTCATCGGCGAGCCCGGCGTGGGCAAGACCGCCATCGTCGAAGGGCTGTCGCAGAAGATCGTGACCGGCGACGTGCCCGAGACCATCAAGGGGAAGCAGCTCTACACCCTGGACCTGGGCGCCCTGGTGGCCGGGTCCCGGTACCGGGGTGATTTCGAGGAGCGCCTCAAGAAGGTGGTCAAGGAGATCCGGACCCGGGGCGACATCATCCTGTTCATCGACGAGCTGCACACCCTGGTCGGCGCTGGCGCGGCCGAGGGGGCCATCGACGCGGCGTCGATCCTCAAGCCACTACTGGCCCGGGGCGAGTTGCAGACCGTCGGGGCCACCACCCTCGACGAGTACCGCAAGCATCTGGAGAAGGACGCCGCCCTCGCCCGCCGCTTCCAGCCCATCAAGGTCGAGGAGCCGTCGCTCGGCCACACCATCGAGATCCTGAAGGGCCTCCGCGATCGCTACGAGTCCCACCACGGCGTCACCATCACCGACCAGGCCGTGGTGGCGGCCGCCAACCTGGCCGACCGGTACATCGCCGACCGCTACCTGCCCGACAAGGCCATCGACCTCATCGACGAAGCCGGAAGCCGCCTCCGTATCCGCCGCATGGCCACCCCGCCCGATTACAAGGCCATCGAGGATGACATCGCCCGGGTCCGCAAGGACAAGGAGCTGGCCATCGAGAAGCAGAACTTCGAGCAGGCCAAGAAGTTCCGCGAGCGCGAAGAGGAGCTGCTGCAGCGCAAGGCCGCCAACGAGCAGGAGTGGCGGGCCGAGGGCGTCGACTTGTTCGACGTGGTCGACGAGGAGGTCATCGCCGACGTCCTGTCCAACTGGACCGGCATCCCGGTCTACAAGCTGACCGAGGAGGAGACGGCCAAGCTGCTCCGCATGGAAGACGAACTCCACAAGCGGGTCATCGGCCAGGAGGACGCCATCCACGCCGTGTCCCAGGCCATCCGCCGCACCCGGGCCGGCCTCAAGGATCCCAAGCGGCCGAGCGGCTCCTTCATCTTCCTGGGGCCCTCCGGTGTCGGCAAGACCGAGACGGCCAAGACGCTGGCCGAGTTCCTCTTCGGCGACGAGGGGTCGCTGATCCAGCTCGACATGTCCGAGTACATGGAGAAGCACACCGTCAGCCGGCTGGTCGGTTCCCCGCCGGGATACGTCGGCTATGAGGAAGGCGGCCAGCTGACCGAGGCCGTCCGCCGTAAGCCCTTCTCGGTGGTCCTCTTCGACGAGATCGAGAAAGCTCACCCCGACGTGTTCAACGCCCTCCTGCAGATCCTGGAGGACGGGCGGCTCACCGACTCGCAGGGCCGCAGCGTCGACTTCAAGAATACGGTCATCATCATGACCTCCAACCTCGGTACCGCGGACCTGGGCAAGGCGTCGGTCGGTTTTGCCAAGACCAGCGAGGCGGTGACCTACGAGAAGATGAAGCTCAAGGTCAACGACGCCCTCAAGGCCCACTTCCGTCCGGAGTTCCTCAACCGCATCGACGACGTCATCGTCTTCCACGAGCTGACCAAGGACGAGATCACCGAGATCATCGACCTGATGATCAAGCGGGTCCGCAGCAGCCTGGAGAGCCAGGGCCTGGCCATCGAGCTCACCCAGGCGGCCAAGTACTACGTGGTCGACAAGGGCTACGACCCCACCATGGGCGCCCGTCCTCTGCGCCGGGCCCTCCAACGCCTGGTCGAGGATCCGCTCTCCGAAAAGATCCTCTGGAAGGAATTCAGGGCCGGCCAGACCATCATCGTCGACGTCGAACCGGACCCCGAGGCCGGCGAACCGGTCATCGTGTTCCGCTCCATCGAAGTGCAACCGCCGCCGGTCGAGATGGCCGGCGCCGGCAGCGGCGAATAACCCAAACCCTGCGCGGACGGCGTTCCGTGCAGGCACTGTTGCACGAAGGCAGCGCGGACGGCTGAACCCGCCTGACGAGGCGCCGAAATATGCCTGGAGGCGGGGTGTACTGAACACCGCTACGCCTTTGTCCGCACCAAAAGTGACGTCGGACCCGTTGCTGCAGTCCCATCTGCTCCCAACGCAACAGTGCCCCATACCCCCCTTAGGCTCGAGGGCCGGCTGGCTAACGGCTAACCGAGCGAGGAACCTGATGCCTCGAGTTCCATGATCGAGAGCGGACCCTGATCCTGATGGCGCTGTGGAACTACCAGCTCCAGGCCGGCCAAGTGAACGCCCCGATGGGCGCGGCCGAGGAGGAGCGGGGCGCCAGCGAGCAGGCCCCGGGAGGGACCGTTGATCAGATCCACGCCATCGTCGCCAAGATGGGCGGGGACCCCGATCTGCCGCTGTTCGGTCTCGGCGGCCCGGTCGCCCAATAGCGAGGCGGGAACAACTCACGCCAGTCGCCTCGGCGTCTGTAACGCTTCCCTGGTCCACGACTGCGTCCAGTGGCGGTCGCGCTGGGTCAACTGACAAACTGATCGACGCGCCGGGTGCCAAGGTCCTCATCACCGGTGCAGCCGGCAATCTCGGCTTCCCCCTGGTCGGACACCTCGCCTCGGACAACGAGGTGTGGGGGATCGCCTGTTCAGCGACCCGACCTCCCGCGAGAAGGTCGAGGCGGCCGGCGCCATCACCCGGGCCATCGATCTGGCGTCCGGCGACTTCGGCGACTTCCGGACATCTGAGCACTACCGGCTGCGAGTCCTCCTCCACGCCGGCGGAGTCACTTGGGCCACAACGCCCATCACCGCCCGCATCAGAACCCCGCGCTCCCTACTCAAACGCGTAGAGCCGCTAAACACTAAAGCGCACGGCCTCTCAACGAGGCGGTCTTACTTGTCCGAGCGAAACCGGGGATGATGCCGAACCCCGCAAAGAAGCGGCTACGACAAAAGGCGAGATCCTAACGGGGTCACCTTTTTGTCTGTCAAGGATGAGATGTGGCGAGAAGTTGGCTCGGCAATGACCGGCCGAGCCTGCAAGTGGCTGCTCCCAGTTGCAGTCGCAAGCAATGCCAGCCGTCTGTCACCGATTCGGGCCTGGTCGGGTACGCTGAGATGGCTGAGGTGCGCCGTTGGCGGTCCTTGACCCCGGACCGACGGCACTGGCCAGAAGCGCGCTGGCCAGAAGGATCTGTCCGGGTACATCGAGACGAGGACGAGTGCCCAACCATCACGCCGCTCAGCCCGAGGAGGACTTGGTCCGCCTCTACCTCAACGACCTCGGCAAATATGCCCTGCTCACCAAGGGCGACGAGGCCCGCCTGGCCCAAGCCATCGAAGCGGGCCGGCAGGCCCGGACCGAGTTCGCCGCCACCGAGGAGATCACCCCGGCCCGCCAGCGGGAGCTGCGCCGCCTGACCCGGGACGGCGATCAGGCCGCCGAGACCTTCGTCAACGCCAACCTGCGCCTGGTGGTGTCCATCGCCAAGAAATATCAGTCCGCCGACCTGCCGCTGCTGGACCTGGTCCAGGAGGGCAACCTGGGCCTGATCCACGCGGTGCACAAGTTCGACTGGCGCAAGGGCTTCAAGTTCTCGACCTACGCCACTTGGTGGATCCGCCAGGCCATCACCCGTGGCATCGCCAATACCGGCCGCACCATCCGGCTTCCGGTTCATGTCGGTGACCTGCTGATCAAGGTGACGCATGCCCGGGGCCGCCTGGAGGGGCAGCTGGGCCGCCGCCCGACGGTGGCCGAGCTGGCCGCTGAGCTCGCACTGGGGGAGGAGAGGGTCATCGAGATCCTCCGCCACGCGGCCGAGCCCCTGTCGCTGTCCGAACCGGTGGGCGAGGATGGCGAGGCCGAGTTCGGTGACATGGTGGAGGACCGATCCGCGGTCTCCCCCTTCGACGCCGCCGCCGCCGTCCTGCTGTCGGGCGAGGTCAACAAGATGCTGCTCGCCCTCGACGACCGCGAGCGCGAGATCCTGCGGCTGCGCTTCGGCCTCGACCGGGGCCAGCCCCTCACCCTCGACCAGGTCGGCCAGCACTTCAGCCTGACCCGGGAGCGGATCCGCCAGATCGAGGCCCGGGCCATGTCCAAGCTGCGCCAGGCCTCGATCGACCGCGACCCCCATGAGCTGCTCGCCGGCTAAGACGGCCACTCGGCCGGAGATCGTCCGCCGTCCAGCTGGAACTGTTGTCTTTCGAGATGTTCGTCCGCGCCGCGGGCGCGATTGGTATGCCGGTGATGAACAGTTCGGCCCTGTCGGACACCGGTTTCAACACCCCGTTCCCGAAGTGGCTGATTCTGGGAAGTGCCTCACCAGGCTTCCGAGCGTCAGGACGGATCGGCTGCCAGTAGCCCGCGACGTCGCTCGATGGCAGCCAGTCACCGGTCCGGCCAGTGAAATGGAGTACGGATAAGCTCAAAGCAAGTCACTTGGCTCGGTAGGACGTGGTACATTTGGGATTTACAGAGGAGGGCGATGTGAACACACAGAGCCCATCCGTTGAGGTTGGCCGTCCTGACTGAGTTGGGCCTTGGGGGTACTCGCTTCTGGTGAGTGCTGCTGGGGTCCTACACTGAACGTCGTCCTGATGAGTTCGTCGACTAGAACCCGGCCCAGTGTCCGGGCCTGCGTCAAGGCGCACGCTTGTGACGAGGCGGTCCCACCCTTGCGAGCGGAACCGGATGATGGCGGCTTACAAAGAAGGATTAATAACAAAAAGGCGACCCTCTGAGGTTGCCGTTTTGCGTCTGACAAGGCTCGAGTGCTAGCGGAAAGCGGAGGTGCCGCTTCCCGGAGACGGACCTTTCCTGCGCAGTCCTGACCTACCGATGCGGTTCGGGATTAGACCGCATGGTTACGGTGCTATTTCTGATGCTGCGAAAGAGACTTCGGGGGTATAACAGCGCAAAACACCGCATTAGGCGGCGGTTGCGTGGGCTTGCAGGGGTGGATGCTCGTGAGACGGCCATCAGGATAGGCGCTGCCGCCTTGGGACTTGCGGCGATCACATCGGGCCGCAGCTGTTCTGTCTCGGGTGGGTAGCAGCGGTGGGTGCAGGGTGGCGGTGTCGTCCATGTCGGATGCCAGTGCTCTCGGTGTACGAGGCCGATCGGCCGGTTTCCTGTGGGAATCCGAATCACCTCGAGAGTCTTGTTGACTCAAGTGGTGAAGTGGTGGTGATCTATGGTCGCCACGATCGGCGTCAGCTTTGGGTCATGTGGAGGCCGACGGGTTTCCGGCGGATTCCGGTCATCGCCAAACCGGTCTGCAATCGCAAGCATTGCGGCACCCCCCGTTCGGGTTGAGGGTTGATCCGGTATTCTGAGATCGCGGATGTGCGCCGTTGGCGGTCCTTGACCCCGGACCGACGGTTACTTGCCACAGTATCTGTCCGGGTACATCGAGAGACGAGGACGAGTGCCCAACAAGCGGGCCGCTCAGCCCGAGGAGGACCTGGTCCGCCTCTACCTGAACGACATCAGTAAGCATACGCTGCTCACCAAGGACGACGAGGCCCGGCTGGCCCAGGCCGCCGAAGCCGGCCGGGAGGCCCGGGCCGAGCTGGCAGGAGCCGAAGGGGTGACCGCAGCCCGCCAGCGCGAGCTGCGCCGCCTGGTCCGCGCCGGCGACGAGGCGGCGGAGACCTTCGTCACGGCCAACCTGCGTCTGGTGGTGTCCATCGCCAAGCAGTACCAGGCCGCCGAGCTGCCCCTCCTGGATCTGGTCCAGGAAGGCAACCTGGGCCTGCTCCACGCGGTCGAGAAGTTCGACTGGCGCAAGGGGTTCAAATTCTCCACCTACGCCACCGGGTGGATCCGCCAGGCCATCAGCCGCGGAATCGCCAACAGCGGTCGCATCGTGCGGCTCCCGGTTAACGCCGGCCAGCTGCTCACCCAGCTGACCAAGGCCGGGGGCCGCCTCGAAGGCCAGCTGGGCCGGCGCCCGACGGTGGCCGAACTGGCTGCCGACCTGGAGGTGAAGGAGGAGAAGGTCACCGAGATCCTCCGCCACGCGGCCGAGGCCGTGTCGCTCTCCCAGCCGCTCCGCGAAGACAGCGACGCCGAACTCGGCGACACGGTCGAAGACCCCTCCGCGGTCTCCCCCTTCGCCGCCGCCGCCGCCGGGCTGCTGTGCCGCGAGGTCAACAATATGCTCCTCGCCCTCGACGAGCGCGAACGGGAGATCCTGCGGCTGCGCTTCGGGCTCGACCGCGGCCACCCCAGGACCCTCGAGGAGGTGGCGGAGCATTTCAGCCTGACCCGGGAACGGGTCCGCCAGATCGAGGCCCGGGCCATATCCAAGCTGCGCCACCCCTCGACCCACCGGGGCGCCCGCGAGCTGCTCACTGGCTGAAGCCACCACGGCTGGAGATCGTCCCGTCGCCGCAAATGCCCGCACTACTACGGGGTCAGCCGGAATGCGCCGCAAACCTGCCGTGGGGCTGACGGCTGGGTGTGAAGCCGCTGGCGGTGAACCGGCGGGGGCGGCCGGATCAGCTGTTCTCGGTGGTTGGGTTCCGACGTTGGGCCGGGCCGAGGTGTGCCGCGAGTGTCTGGGTCACGAGCGGGGCTAGCAGGGGCCAAGGGAAACTGGGTTTGCTGATTCGCAGGGAGGCCAGGCCGTGCAGAGCGGCGCACATGTCGTCGAAGTCCAGATCGCAGGGTCGCTTTCCGGTCCGTTGCGAAGCGAAACCGAGCAGCAGGCGGAACGTCTCCCGATAGGCGGATATGGTGTGGACGCTGACCCGTTTCTGGTTGACGAGCCGCTGGGCGAAGAACCCTCCACAGGGTGGGAGCGATGGCGCTCACGACCGTGCCCCGCGGGTCGGTTCGATGGTCTTGGGCCCGGAGTGAAATGCGACGTCGGCGTGGACGGAGCTGGCCCGCAGACCACGGTACGCTGACTCGCGCAGGTCGACCTTGGATTTAAGCGCGGGAGGCACAACATGGATTGTGAGACAGGGGACCGCATCGCCATCGAGTCCCGCCGGGTGGGCAGCGGGCGCAAATCAGGGGAGGTCGTCGAGGTCATCGAGGGCACCAGCGGCCGCCACTACCGGATCCGATGGGATGACGGGCACGAGTCGATCATCTTTCCCAGCTCCGACGCCTTCGTGGAGTCGTCCGGTTCCCATTAGGTTAGCCGTACCGATACCTAGGTTAGCCGTACCGATACCGTCAGCCGTTTGGTCAGGCTTCGCGCCGGCCGGATGACCACGGCGCGATCCCACGACCCCTCCGTAGCTGACACGCGCCCCACCGCACACGGCTCACGATCGAGCCCGGGCGCAGTATAGAGCACGATCTTCCAGGCGTGCCTATCCCCTCTCCCCACCTTGGCTCATGCTGCTGGCTGAAGATAGAGCCGAATGGGCGTATGCAAATCGGACCGCTCCTCCTGTCTGTTGACATCAAACTCGATCTCGCAGTTTGCGTGGTAGCGAGCATCTTCGATCGAAACAGCATCGTGCAACCCGGTTAGCCCGCGACGACCGCTCGGCGGTCTTCAGCCGTCGGCGGCCCGGTCGGCGCCACGGGCCGGGCTCGTCGCGGTGTAGGTCGGTGTTGAGGCGTTCTTTGGCTGCCCGCCGGTCTGGGGTGTCTTGGCTGTTCCTCGGCCCGGCTTGGGGGTGCCTTTGGCCGCTGTGGCGGCGGACCGCCCGGAGGGGCGGTCCCACCCGGGACCGCCGGCGAGGTTCTTGAGCCGTCACACCAGGGTGATGGCCGGGTCAACGGCGGTGTCGAGCTCCGGCTAGCAGCATTAATGGGACAAAAACCAACGCCAAGAGCCGGGTCGGGGCATCCGCGACGTAGTGGTCGTAGGGTCCGGGGGGTGCCGCTCCGGTTCTTGACGGACGCCCAGCGCGAGCAGTTGTCGGCGATCCCGCATCATGATCGAGCTGTCAACACCCCATCCTCGGTCCGGCGGGCGCAGAGGGCAAACGGAATAGTCGGGCGGCCCGAAGTAGCGACGATTGCACAGACTCCATTGCCCAGTCTCGTTCACCTTCGGCTCTGTCGGATCGAGCATCCGTGGCTGGTCGCGGCACGACATTTTTGCCATGGCGGTGAGCCCGGCGGCGAGTTACCGACCGCGTCTTTCGACTCGGGACCCGTGGACCGCTGCGAGCGGGCAGGACGGCGGTCGGCGAGGTCCGGGACGCCTCGCCAACCGTGCGTCTGGTCAGATGCGTTGGACGTTGGCGGCTTGGAGGCCCTTGGGGCCCTGGCTGGTCTCGTATTGGACCTTGGGGCCTTCGAGGTTGCGGTACCCGCTGGCGGTGATGGCGCTGAAGTGCACGAACACGTCCGGGCCGTCGCCGTCTTGGGCGATAAAGCCGAAACGCTTCTCACCGTTGAACCACTTCACGGTGCCAGTTGCCACACCGATCCCCTCCTTTCCTGGCCCGAATCGACCCCGGGATCACACGAGCGACGGCCTGGCTCCGTTGAGCCGGTGGGGAAATCATTCCATACTGATGCCCTCCACCAACCGCCTAGCGCAGCGGGTCGCCTGCCATGCCTGTATGGGGTTACCCGTCGCTGATGGGCCCAGAAGGGATCTGTCCGTGCTTCGGTGAGCCGTTCACCTTCCAAGAGCCGCTCGAACCCTGATACCCACAAATCACCAGTCGTGAGCAAAGGCACAGCGCACACGCGCGTACACTTGGCCGCCTCACACCGATCGGGGCGTGCGGGCTCGCACTCCCGAAGCGATCGAACAACTCCAGGTCAGCGGCCACCGTAGTAGCTCGGAGGCGGTGGATATGACGGGACCCTCGGTCCTGACGAGGACGCTGCGATGCCGGGAGGTCGACGCCCTCCTAGGTGACTCGGCACGAAGTGCCTGTTTGGGCGTAGGTTGGGGGAGTTGGCTGTGGTGGTGGGTTGAGCGCCGATGGGTTATTGGGGTGTGATTCCTCTAAGGCGCCGGCGAGGTGGGGCGGTCGGGTGGGGCGGTTCAGGCGGCCGAGGCCCTTTCGGCGGTCTGGCCGAGGGCGCCCGGGACCTCGAGGCGGCTGATGTTGGCCACGGTAGCGGCCATGAGCCCTTGAAGTTTGGTCTTCCGTCGGCCTCGGTAGCGGGCTTTACGCATGCCGAGATCCTGGAGGTGGTCGATCCTGCGCTCCACCTTGGCTCGATTGCGCAGCAGGGTCACGATCTTGGGGTGGTGTTGGGCGGCCCGAGCGGCGGCCAGGCGCTGGTGGTGGACACCGACAAAGACGGTCCGCCCGCCCGCCGCCGGGGTGCAATCGGCTCGCAGGGGGCAGGTGGCACACTCGGCGGGGTTGAAGCGGAACAGCGACCGGGCCGGCCTTTGTGATCGCGGCCGGGGGTGGCGGCGGTGGTGACTTCCCCGGCCGGGCAGGTGACCTCGCCCGCCTCCAGGTCCACGTAGAAGTCGGTCTTGGGGTAGCGGCCGGCGTTGGTGGCGGGCGGCACCTTGGCCACCAGGTCCACGCGGCGGGCTTCGGCGCCGGCCCTCCGCAGCAAAGCCCTGCTCGCCGTCTAGTTCGAAGAGCGGTCCCTTGGTGCAGATTGGGGTCTGGCTCGACGCACGGTCGCCCGGCCCCCGCGCGGTGCCCTGTGTCGCGTCGTCGGTAGAGGAGCGCAACCGTGCGCGGAACGATGCCGGTTAGGTACTGCCAGCTGGGCCGTCCCTGCCAGCATCGTTCTGTACGCGCGGCCGAGCGCCCGAGCCGTGTATTAGGCGATAGGGCGGCGGCATTCGGTTGATGTCGTCGCGGCGGTCGGGGGCGCAGATGAGCGACCTGCGTTCACTGTTGGCCGGTTCCAGTTGGCGGCGGGCACCGCCCGAACGCCTTAACCGGCTGGCCACGGTGGTCGGCACTTGCGAAGGCGATTCTCAGCGAGCAACGCCCGTTGCGTTCGTTGACGTTCGGATAGAGCACGCAGCCGTACTCGGCTCGTAGCGACCTTCGGGTCGGACGCGCCCGAACGCGGGTGGGTTACGGCTCACCTTGAGTTGACTACGGGTTGGCGTCCAAAAGTCCGGCCCATTGGCGAGGTTCGTCGTCGGCCGCCACGTTTTGAACTAGACGGTCGAGTACGTCTTCAAGACGGGCCACTTCCTTCTCGGTGAGGCCGGCTCGGAGTCGCTGGTCGAACGCCACCGCCGCCGTCCGCAGACGAAGGAACGTCTCCTCACCCGCATCGGTCAGCTCGACTACATGAATCCGACGGTTGAAGGTGTCGCGGCGCCGGGTGATGAGTCCTTCGGCGTCCATGGAGCTGAGATGGTGGGTGAGCGTGGCCTCCCTGACCCCGACCGCCTCCGCCAGCTCCCGCTGGTTGGCGGGACGCCGAATCTTTAGGTTGAGCAGCACCAACCACACCGGCATGGAGCCTCCCGCCTCGGCGAGCGTCTCATCGAATGCCCGCCGCACGATCCGGGCAGCGCTTGCCAGGTGAAGACCGATCGGTTGCTGCGTGGGAGGCGGCACCTGGACAGGATACCACTACCCATCGACTTCTAATGATTTGACCTCTAAGGCTGTGATTCCTATGCTTGCGGCGAGCGACGTCGTCCAAGGAGACCCGCCAGATGTCAGAGCACATCCACGCCTTCCTCTCGAAATGGGCTACTGCCGAGCGCGCCGGAGACGTCGAGGCGCTCGCGAGTCTCCTCACAGGCGACTTCTGTGGTGTCGGCCCACTCGGTTTCGTCCTCCCCCGGCCCGAATGGCTGGACCGCCATCACCAAGGCCTGGACTACGAGCAGTTCAGTCTCGAAGAGATCCAGATTCGCCTCTACGGCTACGTCGCGGTTGTCACGGCCCGCAACAACGCCCGTGGCACCTACCAAGGCCAGCCCTTCCCGAAGCGCTACGGGCCACGCTCGTCATCGTGCCCGACTCCCAAGCCTTGCAGCTCGCCTCCGTCCACATGAGCTTCATCGCCGGCACCCAGGGCTCCCCACCCATACCCGGACCAACCAACCCCGCCGAAACCAGTGCCGCTATAAACGCCGAAAGGAAGGGACGATGAACGAGCTGGACGGTCGTGTCGCGCTGGTGACCGGAAGCTCGCGCGGCATCGGGGCCGCCATCGCCAGACTCTTCGCCGAGCGAGGCGCCGCCGTCGTCGTCCACGGCCGGGACACCGACGCCGTGACGGCCGTCACTGCCGGGATCGAAGAAGCCGGCGGGCGTGCCCTCGCTGCGGTCGCCGACCTCACCCGCTACGACCAGATCGAAGCTGTGCGAGACTCGATCGAGCAACGTCTGGGTCCCCTAGACGTCCTGGTCGCCAACGCTGGCGGGAGCACCGTACGGCCCGGGCCGCTCGAAGACATCGCCGAAGCCGACTGGCGAGAATCGGTCGACGCCAACCTGACCGCCACCTTCCTGACCGTCAAGGCATTCCTGCCCGGGATGAGACAACGGCGCCACGGCACCATCATCACCATGTCCTCGGCCGCTGCCCGTCGTCCGACTCCCCAGTCCCCACTGGCCTACGCCGCCGCCAAAGCGGGCATCGAGGTGCTCACCAAGGAGCTGGCCGCCCAAGCAGGCCCCGATGGCGTGCGGGTCAACTGCCTCGCCCCCGAAACGATCCTCACCGAGCGCAACCAGCAGCAGATACCCGACGCCATCCAAGAACAGCTGCGCCACACCCATCCTGTCCAACGTCTTGGCACACCCGACGACGTGGCCCACGCCGCCTTGTTCCTGGCCTCGGATCACTCCTCGTGGATCAGCGGGATCATCCTGGACATCGCCGGCGGCTCCGTCCTTGTCTGAACAACCAGCCACGCCGATGCCGCTCTGCGACGAGCAGCGAGGACGAACAGCACCATGAGAACGGAGAAATCGATGAGCGACCGGCCACCACGACTGCGCCGCCAAGCGAGGTTGATGCGACTCGTCAACCCACCCATGCGTCGCATCCTCGCCCTGCCGTTCTCGACGCCGCTGAGCAAGCGGCTGATGCTGCTCTACCTCACCGGACGACGAAGCGGACGGTCCTATCGACAACCGGTCAGCTACGTCAAAGACGGGGACTCGCTCTCACGCCGGGCGGCGGGAACTGGAAGCTCAACCTCGAGCCCGGCCGCCCCGAACGGATCCGACTCGGCGGACGCGACGTCACCGCACGCCCAGACCTCATCGACGACGTCGACGAGATCGACAACGCTCTCATGACCATGACCGCAGTGAACCCGAGGACCGCGAGCTTCATCCCCATCGCCCGCCGAGACGACGGCCACTTCGACCGAGACGGACTCACCAACGCGGTAGCCCATGGGTTCCGCATCGTGCGGTGGCACCTCGACGCATCGGTGGAGTAACCGCAAAGGCAAGTCGTCGGTTGCTCACACGCGGCTGCACGAGAGACGACGAACGGTGCCGGCGCGATCCGCGTCGGCCCCAGCTCCAGGACCAGTTGTAGCTACAAGATATCCATAGCCCGATTTCAACCTGCGACGTCTCATTGATTCTGCTCGGAGAGACGCTTCCAGTCCCGAGATAGCTGATGGCCACCGAAGAGATGTTTCGGTACGCGCTGGAAAGCCCGCCTCGGAGTCCTCTGCGAACTACCGATTCGGTAGGGACGTAGGATCCCCGGACCCCCCATAGCGAAGGCGACGGCGGACCTTCCACTCACGGTGGCGGGGTCAGCCAACTCTGGAGCACACGGTGGGGCCGGTTCGGGTCGTCACTCCCAACCGTGTGTGGACAACGTCCATCACACCTCCACAGGCTCATGACCAGCAATTCCTTCTCGCACCTCAAGAGAAGGTTGGGAACGACGAGGGCGGGTTTGCGGACCAGGCCGAGGCGTCGCATTTCCATGACCGACATGACCATGGTGGCGGTTCTGTGACCACCAGGCGATGTGAGGGGGTGTGCATCGGGGTGAGTCGATCCGGCGTGAGTGTCACAGTCCCTTCGTATGGTCGGGCATGTGAGTGACGGTGCATCAGAGCCAGTCGAGTTCCGGGCGTTCCGGATCGCCTTGGGAGCCGGCCTGGCCTTTTGGACGGTCCTGGATGGCTCGTTGGCTCGGGTGCCGGATCCGGACGCGTTCTTGTTCTACTTGCGATCGGGCCGGGGCCGAGTGGAGTCGACGACCGAGGCGTACGCCCGGGACCTGGCTTTGTTCGAGAAGTGGCGTTGCGTCAGTGGCCGGGACCGCCTGGGGGCGGCTAGGGACCTGCATTTGTTCGTGGCCTCGTTGCGGCTTTCGCCGATCGAGCGGAGGGGCCGGGGATTTGGGGGGCGGCGCAGCAACCGGCGAGTGAACCACGTCTTGGCGGCTGTGCGTTCCTTCTATCGGTTCGCGGCAGCGATGGGCCGGGTTTCGGAGGGAGTGCTGCCGTTGCTGTGGGAGGTGGGCGAGACCCGCCACTTGCCGGAGGAACTCAAGCCCGAGGGAGGCGGGGTGCAGTATCGTGTCGCGCCCCGCCACCAGCTGAGCGGTGAGCGCTCCGTGTCACCGGAGGCGGTGACCAGGGAGGAGGCCACCGCGCTGTTGGAGGCGGCGCAGCACTGGCGGGACCGGTTCTTGATCGTGTTGTTATGGCACTGCGGATTGCGCATCGGCGCCGCCCTCGGCCTGAGGCGATCAGACGTGCATTTCATGGCCGATGCCGGGCCGGTGGGCTGCGGGGTACGGGGCCTGCACCTGCACGTCGTTCCTCGCGACAACCCGAACCAGGCGAGGGCCAAGGCGACCGCGCCGTTCACCGTCCCGGTGCGGACCGACGTGGTGGCCGTCTACGAGCTGTATCTGATCGAACGGGGAGGGGTGGCCGTGGCCGCCGAGTGCGACTTCGTCTTCGTCAACTTGTTCCACCATCCCGTCGGCGCCCCGATGCGTTACTCCTCCGCCCACCAGCTCTTGAGGGGGCTGTCCGGAAAAGCGGGGCTCGACCGCAGGGTCACCGCCCACATGTTCCGCCACGGCGCGGGTCGGGCGCTGGCCGCCAGCGGCGCCGATATCGCTGTGATCAAGGAGCTGCTGCATCACGCCCGGCTCAGCTCGACCGAGGTCTACACCAGGCCCTCTGACGAGCGGCTCCGCGCTGCGGTCGAGCGCATCCCACTGCTGTCGAGCCCAGACCGCCGGAGCTGAGCAGGTGGCGGCGCTCCTCACCGCGGTGCGGTCTTTCGCCCCTGGCCTTGAATCCGATCGTCTCGCGTCCCTCCTCGACCTGGAGCGGCTCGGGGTCTGGGGTTGGGATGTTCTCACCAACATCTTGACCGTCGACGCCGCCCACCCGATCCTGGGGTTCGCGAAGTGCGCGGTCGCCGAGTGCGACTACGAGACCAGCAGCGCCGACAGGCGATGCAGCGGTTGCGCCCAACGCTGGCGGGAAGCAGGCAGCGACTGGGAGCAGTTCCTGGCCGCACCCTTATCCCGCCAGCGCTTCCGTTCCGAACGATTCTGCCTGGTGTGCCGCACGCCCGGTCATCAGCGCCCGGCCACCAGAAGAGGGTTGTGTATGGCCTGCGCCGGCCTCCGCGCCAGCCGACGCCAGAGCGTCGACGCCTATGTCCGGGGCGATGAACGCTTCGGGCCGGCCGCGCCTCGCCCGAGGCTGGGGATCTGCGCCGTCGATGCCTGCGATCGCCTCGCCGCGTTCAGCTATGGCCTGTGCGCCGGCCACCAGACCAGATGGGCCCGGGCCGGTCGCCCCGAGCTCAGGGCGTGGTGCGCCACCGTCGACCCGCTCTTGGGTGATCGAGGCAGACGGATAGCCTTGGCCGGGCTGCCCGAACGCGTGGTGGTCGAGTTCCTCTTCGGTGTCCAAGCCTCCGTGGACGCCGGCCTGAGGCGCAGGCTTTCCGACCTGCGGGCGCTAGCCCGCCTGGCCCGTCGGCGCGAGTGCTCGTCGCTGGCCGAGCTGGTGGGCGCACCGATGAACAGCTCGTCCCAGCGGTTCCTGTCCCACACCCTCGATGCCATCGAGCTGGCCACGAAGTCGCCCGAGTCGGAGTGCCGCCTCGACAGGTGGGATCTGCGGGTGTGGGGGTTCTCCGGCGTGCTGACCTTCGTCGGCGGGCACCCACCCAAGCACCCCGGTCACGTCCCGACCGAGCCCATCCGCCAAGAGTGGCTGCGCGATGCCGCCAAACGGTGGGCGGCATCGCGCCTGCCCCTGCTCCGAACGCCCTCGACGGTCCAGGCGGTCGTCACCGCGGTGGGCCGCTGGTCCGCGCACCTGGGCCGTCGCCCCGACGCGGGGGTGGAACCCCGGGCGCTGGCCAAGGACGACATCACCTCGTTCCTGGCGGCGCTACGCGTCCTGGCCAACCAGGACAAGCTGAGCCCGTACATGCACAACAAGACGGTCGGATTCTTACGCCAGTTCCTCTCCGAGTGCCGCGAACTCGAGCTCGACCAGGACCGCGGGCCGCTGTCGGGACTGGCCCGCTCGGTCGCGGTGGCCCGGGAGGAGATCCCGCCCAAGCCGGACACCAACCCCGACGACGAGGTCGGCGACGCCCTCCCCGACGCCGTGTTGGCCCAGCTCCTCGACGACGCGAACCTCGCGCAGCTGGCCCCTCACGCCCGTCGGCGCTTCCAGATCGGCCTGGAGGTCGGCCGGCGGCCCAGCGAACTGTGCAGGCTGGCCTTCAACTGCCTGGCCTATGACCAGCGGGTGAACGAGCAGACCGGTCAGCCCGAGATGGTGCCGGTGCTGGTCCACGACATGCCCAAGGTCAACAAGTTCGCCTGCCGGCTGCCGATCCACTCCCACACCGCCGAGCTGGTCCGCGAGCAGCAGGCCGCGGTCCGGGCCCGGTTCCCCGACACGCCGGCGCCTGAGCTGGTCTTGTTTCCCGCTCTGCAGCGCCACCAGAACGGGCGGCGCCCCTACGGGGCGAACACCTGGTCGTCGGAGCTGCGAGCCTGGGCCGACCCGCTCGATCTGTTCGAGGGATGGCTCGACGCCGAGGGCGGCTTGCACTTCCAGCGCGACACCAACGGCGTCGCCGTCCGTTTCGACCCGGCCAGGATCTTCCCTTACGCCCTGCGCCACACCTACGCCCAACGCCACGTGAACGCGGGGACCGCGGTGGAGGTGCTCAAGGAGCTGATGGGTCACGAGAAGATGGACACCACCAGCGGCTATTACCGCATCACCACCGAACGCAAACGCAACGCCATCAAACGGGTGCTCCCGCTGCAGATGACCGCCACGGGCGCCCACCTACGCCTCATCGACGCCGTCTCCGCCATCGGAACTCCGGCCGACAACATGCTGGACCGAGACGAGCGCGGCCAGGGCCACGAACCGTTCGTTCTCCAGCCGGGCCCGGCCCAACAGCACCTTAATGACCGCGTCCTTACAGTTGTCGTAGCGGATCATGCCCACCGGCACGCCGCCGAAGTGTTCGAAGGCATGCACATGTCCTTCCAGGAAGGTGATCGCCGAAAGAGGCCACATCGCGATATTCGACCGGGTGTTCGCGGAAATCTTTGGGGGACTGATCGATCCAGCCGCATTCCGGGGCGATGCCCAGGCTCGCTCGTTGGGGCCCACGCCTCCGCCGCGCCTGCCAGACCAGTCCGCCGCCCCGACCGGATCAAATGCAGCCGACCGTCCCCTCCCGGAGGATCACCCAGCCCTCGCGCTTTCCGACATCGAGCCCCGCCCCGACGGCGAGGCGGCGCAGCCGACCCGCGTCCTCGCCGCGTTCAGTGCCGACGAGCGGCTCCGGCACAAGGATTTCGCCCGCCTTTCAGCAGAGGAATTGGCTGACCTGCGGGCCCTCACTGACCGGATGGTGTTCGCGACACCGCCCCGCCGAAGCCGCCGGCGCGTGCGCGGAGGGCGAGGGCGGGACATCGATGTGCGGGCCATGCTGCGGCGGGCCCGGCGAACAGGAGGCGAGCCTCTCGTCGAGGTGCGGCGGGCCCGCCGCTCCCGGCCTCGACGGCTCGTGCTCATCTGCGACATCTCCGGATCGATGGAACCTTATGTCCGGGCCTACCTGCAGCTGTTGATGTCGGGGGCCGACGGGGCCCGCGCCGAGGTGTTCGTGTTCGCCACCCGGCTGACCCGGCTGACGCGTGTGTTACGCGGCGCCATCCCGGAAATCGCGCTCCAACGGGCCGGGCGCACGGCCCCCGACTGGTCTGGTGGCACCCGGATCGGCACGGCCATCAAGGCTTTCAATGACCGACACGGCCGGCGCGGCCTGGCGCGGGGAGGCGTGATCGTGGTGCTGTCCGACGGGTGGGACCGCGGTGACCCCGAGATCCTCGGCCGGGAGATGGCCCGGCTGCATCGGCTGGCCTTTCGGGTTGTGTGGGTCAATCCTCGCAAGGCCGCCCGGGAATACGCACCTCTGGTTGGTGGGATGGCGGCCGCCCTCCCCCACGCCGATGCTTTCATCAGCGGCCACTCGCTGGCTGCACTCGAGGAGCTGATCGACGCGATCCGCGACCGGCGCCGCCGGACAGAAGTAGAGGCCGGACGCTCGGCAGCGATCGACTGCGTGGCATCGGGACAAGTCGCGGAAGACGGGGTTCAGATCGCCAGCGAGTGCGACCGCGAGCGGCGGCTCAAGCTTGCCGAATCGCCACCGAGAGCTATAGTAACCGCACACTCTGTATCCCGGGACTCAGATGGTAACCAAAGCCAAAACCCACTGGACCAGCCCGTGTGAGCGCAAAGGGCGCGACAGCGAACGCTCGGGCCTCGTCTCTAGCCGGTTGTGGGCAACGACCGAGAAGGCGACCCGTCCCCAAAAGTCTATAGGGAGGTAGCATGTCAACTTCGACGAGCGCCTCGGCGTCGCGTGTCATATTGGACAAAAGCGCGCTCCGCCGGAAGTATGCCGAGGAGCGCGCCAAGCGCCTCCGCCCCGATGGGATGAAGCAGTACCGTCAGCCTAGCGAACGGATGCAACAAGATCCCTGGAACCCGGTCGTCGACCGGGAACCGGTGAGCGATGACGTCACCTTCACCTTCATCGGTGGCGGATGGGCGGGTATCCTCGCCGGAACTTACCTCCCCAAGAATGGCATTCACGACGTACGCGTCGTTGATTCGGCCGGGGACTTTGGTGGTGTCTGGTACTGGAACCGGTATCCGGGTGTGATGTGCGACAGCCCAGCGCTGGCATACATGCCGCTCCTGGAGGACACCGGCCATATTCCGACCGAGAAGTACGCGGATGGGCCCGAGATCCTCGAGCACAGTCAGAGAATTGCCCGGCAATTCGGTCTCTACGACAAGGCGCTGTTTCACACCAAGGTGCTGGAGACCCGCTGGGACGATGACCGCTCATGCTGGATCGTGACCACCGACCGCGGCGACGAATTCACGACAAAGTTCATTGGCATCGGTCTCGGGCCGCTCTGCGTCCCGCATCTCCCTGGTGTTGAGGGCATCGAAAAGTTCGCTGGTCACTCGTTCCACACCAGCCGGTGGGACTACGCGTACACCGGAGGTGACCCGAAGGGCGCCCCGATGGAAAACCTCCAGGACAAGCGGGTCGCGATCATCGGCACGGGCGCGACCGCTGTGCAATGCATCCCCGCGCTCGCCGCGGATTCGATGGAACTCTACGTGTTCCAGCGCACTCCATCGGCAGTCGGTGTGCGTGACAACGGCCCCATCGACCCCGACTGGTTCCGGACGATTGCTACACCGGGATGGCAGGACCGGTACATGCGCAACTTCGCGACCAACTGGGAAGGAGTCTACGGTCGGCCCGGTCCCGATGTCGAGGTGGAGAACCTGTTTCCAGGTGACGGCTTTGCCGAGATCGGCCGCCGGATCCGCGCTGCGATGCACTCCGTGCCACCGTCTGAAATCACGCCGGAGCGCATTGCCGCGGCGGTGGAGGATAGTGATGACAGGGAGATGGAGGCGATCCGCGCCCGGGTGGATGCCGTCGTCACGTCGCCCGAGACTGCGGACCGACTAAAGGCGTGGTACGGAAGGTTATGTAAGCGACCTTGCTACCACGACGAGTACCTGTCGGCATTTAATCGGCCGAATACTCATCTCGTCGACACCGACGGTCAGGGAATTGAGCGGATCACCAAGGGCGGCGTGGTTGCCAACGGCGTGGAATACGAGGTCGATTGCATTATCTACGCTTCGGGTTTTGACTTTGCGGTCGATATTCTGTACGGATTGAAGTTCGACGTGATCGGTAGGGACGGTCGGAGTCTGGCCAAGGAGTGGGCGGACGGGCCCAAGACGCTGCACGGAATGCATGTCGCCGGATTTCCAAACCTTTTCGTCGTCCAACTCGCCCAGGGATCGTTTTTCGGGTCCAGCGTTCCGGTCAATTGGACGGACACCGCCAAGACGATCGCGGCGGTCACAAAAGAGTCGCTCGACCGCAGTTCAAAGGTGGTCTTGCCGGCTGAGCACGCTCAGAGCGAGTGGGTTGGGATGGTTGTCCGCGATGGCCAAGCGTTTGGCGTAGAGAGTTGCACGCCCGGGTATTACAACAACGAAGGAGCCGGTCCCGGGCCAAATGGACAGCTGTTTACTGGAGACCCGAGGGGACCACTGGCCTTCTTCCATTATATCGACGAGTGGCGCAAGTCAGGCGATTTTGACGGACTTCATTTTGAGTAGTAGTGTCGGTTGAGCGCCCGTCAGCGCTGGGTTCCGGCCCCACGTCGTCGCTCGACTCATCTGTGTCATCTCTTCGATGACATCTTCTCGCTTGAAGACCTGGCTCTTTTACATGAGGGCCTCGTAGGTCATCTTCTCGAAACGGAGGAAGAGATCGGCCGTCGGGGAAAACTGGTAGCCGAAGATGTGGGTAAAGAACAGGCCGAATAGGTCCTCTGCGGGGTCCACGAAGAACCAGGTGCCCGCGGCGCCACCCCATCCGAATGTGCCGGCCGAGCCCGGCAGGAACGAGCCGCCGATCGTCTTGCGAACTGCGTAGCCCAAGCCGAAGCCGTAGCCAGGACCCACCACGATGTCCACCTCGCGGTCGCCGATGTGATTAGTTGTCATGAACTCGACGCTCTTGCGACCGAGGATGCGGACGCCGTCGAGGCTGCCCTTGTTGAGCAGCATCTGCGCAAAGCGCGTCCAGTCACCAGGGGTCGACAACATGCCGCCGAATAGGCCGTTGCCGGAGACAAGCCGACGTTCGTTGCCACCGGCCTTTTCGGAGGTCTCGGGGCGGTCGCGGATCGCAATATTCCCCTGTTCGTCCCATTGGTACTCGGTTGCCAGGCGATCGAGTTTGCTCGCGTCGCAATACCAGGCGGAATCGTTCATCCCGAGCGGCTCGAAGATTCGCTGTTGCATCAGTTGGTCCAGGGGCTGTCCGGTGGCACGCTGAATCACAAGGGTGATCAGATCGAAATCCGAGCCGTACTGCCACGTCTCGCCCGGTTGCGAATGCAGTGGCAACGCGGCCAAGGCGAGGATCATGTCTTCATAGGTCCCCTCAGGATCATTGATCGGGCGGGGGTCGCCGGCCAGAAAGCCTGCCCCCGACCATGCGCTCTCGAAGAGCGGGTACAGCGACGCAACGTTGCGACTGAAGCTCGGGAGACCGGAGGTCATGGTCAGCAGGTCGAACAGTGTGATCTCTCGATGGGCGGGCACCGTGTCCGTCAACGTCCTCACACCGCGGACCCTGTCGCCCGGCGGGGCGTAGCGGGAGACCTGGCGGTCGGCGAACTCGGGCAGATACTTCGATACGGGCTCGTCGAGCAGCAACGCCCCGTCCTCGTGCAGCTGCATTACCAGGACTGAGGTGACGGGCTTGGTCTGCGAGTACATGCGGAAGATGGTGTCCAAACTGAGCGGGGTTCGCCGCTCGACATCCAGGTACCCCTGGGCGTCAGTGTGGACCACGCGTCCATGGCGGGCGACGATGGTAGCGACGCCGGGAACCGCGCCCGTCTTGACTGCCTTACCCATCACCTGTGTAACCGCGAGCAGGCGCTCGGACGACAAACCGACTTCTTCGGACTCACCCTGAGGCAACCCTGCGAATGTAGACACGATCGTTCCTTTCAGGCTCGACGTCTGTGACATTCCGGCACCGAGTCGATAGTAGATCCCGAGCGCCTAACCGTGCGCCGTCATGAACGATGTGGGGAATCATCGGGATGCGGCGTCCCATCGAGCAGCCGCCAACCGCCCGGCCTTGGCGGTGAAGCATCACGCCATCGACAGGGCGCGGTCGCACCTCCTGCCGAGTGATGTCGGCGAGGCCCGGGTGCAGTAGGCCGGGCTTGACTGTGAGGTGCTCGGAGCAGCTCGGTAAGGACCTGGTTGATCCCGGCGATCGATGGTACTCTTGCCGTGCTCAACTTGTTGTCAGGTAATCGGCCTGTTAGGGGATAAACCATGTCGGTGTTGGATACCGTCCCGTTGGTAGACGTAGATTCTCACATTATCGAGCCCCGGGATTTGTGGTCGAAGCGTATGACGAAGAAGTACGCGGAGGTCACTCCCGAGGTGGAGTGGGATGAGGAGGGGGGTGTGTACCGGTGGAGGATCGGTAACGCTGGGTTGTCGACGCCGGAAGGCTTTTATGTCGCGGCAGGATGGCCCGAGCATTTCCCGAGCTATCCGCCGACCGTGGCGGAGTCCGAACGGGCGTCCTGGGATCCGGAGGCTCGTTTGAAGCAGCTGGATGCGACGGGTCTGTTGGCCCAGGTATTGTACCCAAATTTGATCGGGTTCAATTCGCATTCGTTTTTGGTGGGCCTGGGTCCAGAGGCGGCCACTGACGCTGTGCGCGCCTATAACGATTATTTGGTTGAGTTCGCCTCGGCCGATCGGGACCGGCTGATCCCGATCGCGATGCTGCCGTACTGGGACCTTGATGCCGCCTTGGTCGAGTTGAGGCGAGTACGGGAGCTCGGGTTCAAGGGGGTCTTGTTAGCGTCGTTGTTCTCTCGCTTGGGATTAAAGAATCTGAGTGATCCGTATTGGGATCCGCTGCTGGCGGCCATCCAGGATCTCGACATGAGCGTTAATCTGCACGTGGGGTTCAATCTGGCCCCGGCAGAAGAGGCAGAGAAGCGTAACGTGCGGATCACAAAAAATGCGTTGGGTCGGCGGACGAACCGAATTTCGTTCGTAAAAAACATGGCGAGGAAGGATAGTCTGATCGAGGCTGCTACTGATCTGATCCTGAAGGGGACGTTCGAGCGGCATCCTCGTTTGAAGGTAGTTTCGGTGGAGAGCGGGTGGGGGTATTGGCCGTTCGTCCTGGATAGCATGGATTGGCACTGGCATACCTCTGCCGCAGATTGGGAGTTCCCATCTCGTCAATTGCCGAGCGAGATCTGGCGCGAACACTTCTATGCGACCTTCTGGTTTGAGTGGTCGTCGTTGCCGTTGTTGGAAGGCTTTCAAGATAACGTCATGTTCGAGACAGACTATCCGCACGAGACCGGGGTCTACCCGGGGGTGTGGGAGCACAACATCACTGCTCGTGAGTTGGTACAGCGTCACATGGGCGCCGTCCCGGACGAGGTGGCTCGAAAGGTGTTGTCGGGAAACGCGGCGAAGTTGTATGGGATTCCGGTCCCGGCTGGCCTCTGAAGGGTTCGGATAGTTGAAAACCAGTTCTCTCGGGACTTGGTGTGGATCCTTGCTGGGCCTCTAAGGGCTGGCGAGCACACGAGATAGGGGGTTTCGCATGCTGAGGGACAAGACCGCGATAGTCGGCATCGGATACACGCCTTTCACCAAGAATTCCGGTGTCAGCACGCTGACGCTAGCCGTGCGAGCAATCAAGAACGCGGCGGACGACGCCGGCCTCTCCCTCAAGGACATCGACGGTCTTGCCACACACGCCCAAAACGATTCGGTGCCTGTCAGCATCCTCGCTGGAGCTCTGGGACTTCCAGAACTGAACTTCTACCTCGACCAGCACTCGGGTGGCAGCTCGTCCCACTCTATCGTGGGGGCGGCGGCGATGGCAGTTGCATCCGGAGTCGCCGAGAACGTCGTGTGCTATCGCTCCCTCAACTCTCGTTCCGAACATCGCTTCGGCCGGTCCGGGAGCAATGAGACCAGAGTCGGTGGGTTCGAGGCACAGTACAAGTCGCCATACGGCTTCGTGGCTCCAGTGTCCTCCTTCGCGATAGCCGCCCGCGCCCATATGCTGAAATACGGAACGACATCCGAGCAGCTCGGCACGGTCGCAATCGTCCAGCGCGAGAACGCTACCATGAACGAGCGTGCGATGATGCGTCATCCGCTCACAATGGATGATTATCTCCAGTCCCGTTACATTTCGGAGCCGCTACGACTTTTTGACTGTTGCCTGGAGACGGACGGGGCGTGCGCCCTGATCGTGACGTCCGCCGAGCGGGCGACGTCGTTGCGACAGCGTCCTGTCCTGATCAGCGGGGCCGTCTGGGGCGGAGGCACAACTTACGCGTCCCGCGGACGCTTCGATCCGACTACCACGACGGTCTCGGAGTACGTGGCGCGGAAGTTGTTCGAGAGGTCGGGAATCGGTCCGGCCGAGGTGGACGTCGCGGAGCTGTACGATTGCTTCACGATAACGGTTCTCTTACAGATCGAAGAGTACGGCTTCTGCCCAAAGGGGGAGGCGGGCCGATTCGTCGAGAGCGGAGCGACTCGACTCGGCGGAACGATTCCCGTGAATACGCACGGTGGGTTTCTCTCCGAGGGCTATATCCATGGGCTCAATCATCTGACAGAGGCGGTAAGCCAGCTGCGAGGAACTGCTGGCGAGAGACAGGTGAGGGGTGCCGAGACGGCACTGTCGTCGGGGCAACCCGGGGTGATCGCTGGGTACACCTCAGCGATCATGCTGCGCGTTTGAGGTCAGTTGTGTCATTGACATCAGTTCGTAGATCAGGAGAAATAGGAACGACGCGATCAATGCCGAACGATGAGAATCTGAATTACGCTAAGCCGTTGCCGCGCCCCGATAGGGACTCGGCCCCTTACTGGAAGTACTTAACAGCGCACGAGCTACGAGTTCAACAATGTCTCGAGTGCGCAGAGTATCGGTGGCCGGCTCGCGAGGTATGTTCCAACTGCTCGAGTCTCAACCACGATTGGGTAGTAGTGTCCGGCCGCGGGGCCCTTGTGTCGTGGACTGTCGTGCATCACCTTACCGCCCCTGGTTTCGAGGCTGACGTGCCGTACAACGTGGGGGTCGTGCAGCTGGAGGAATCGCCGGAGCTGGTAGTCGTCGGAGACGTGAAGTGCGATAACACCGTTCTTAGCGGCGGTCTGCCTGTGCGTGCTGATTTTGACGACGTCGCAGAAAGCGTCACGCTTCTGCGGTGGATCCCCACGGAGGTAGCATAAGCAGCTGACGGGCGAAGATTCTCACGATGCGTTCAACAGTTCGTGGCATGGGTCGTTGATCTGTCTCAGAGCACGGCGTGGGTTTGTTGAGCGTTGCCTGCCGTCAGTCGCCGGAGATGGGTGCAGGCACGTCGAAGGGAGCGCCAATGCCATTGCTGGATGACGTCCGGGTTGTCGATTTTAGTGAAGAAGTCGCTGGACCCTACTGTACGAAGTTGCTGGCTGACGCCGGGGCCGATGTTGTCAAGGTGGAGGCCGCGTCGGGTGATAGTCTGCGCCGCTGGACAACATCGGGGGCGGCGCTAGGTGGCTCTGATGGAGCGCTGTTCGAGTTCTTGAACACGTCGAAGCGCTCGATTGTCGGTGAACCGGACTCAGAGGCGGTTCGGGGTCTGCTGGCGGCCGCGGATCTGGTCGTTGTTGACCAGCGAGTGCAGGCTGACCAGCTGGAAAGTACTTGTGGCAAGTATCCGCATTTGGGCGTTGTGAGTATCACGCCGTTTGGTCGGACGGGACCGTGGGCGACGAGGCCGGCCTCGGAGTTCGTCTTGCAGGCGCTTAGCGGTTCAACGGCAACTCGGGGGTCGCCCGGTGGCGAGCCCTATTATGCAGCCGGGCGTTTGGGCGAGTGGATCGCAGGCGTCGTGGCGGCGATTCCCGCCATGGCGGTCCTGCGCCGGGCCCGGCACTCGGGGCACGGGGCCCTCATTGATGTCTCCATCCTGGAGTGCCTGGTTGTTTTCATGATGGGCGGTTCGGTGCTTGGCAGCAGTCTACAGGGCAAATCGGCCGGTATGGCCTCATCGAACAGGCAGACTATTCCGGCGATCGAGCCCACTGCCGATGACTACATTGGTTTCGCCTTCATCACCGCTCAACAGTGGCATGACTTCTTGGTGATGATCGGCCACGAGGAGCTGGTAAATGATGCTGAGCTGGCGACCAGTGCCGGTCGTCAAGCGCGCCGAGAAGAGGTCCTGGGATTTGTCCGCGCCTGGACCCGGCAGCGGTCTTCGACCGAAATCGAGGAACTGGCGGCCATGATGCGAATACCGGTGTCGCCGATCGGCCGTCCCGAGACCATCACCGGGCTGGCCCAGTTCAGGGAGCGTGGTGTATATCAGCCCGACCCGACGGGCCGATTTCTTCGGCCCAGACCTCCCTATCAGGTTGAGGAGGCTCCGTTCGCTCCGATGCGGCCTCCGCCGCGACTTGGCGCTGACCAGGGACAGGTCGAATGGTCGCCACGAACACGCCGCTCCGCTCGCAGCGCCCAGGCGCAGGACCTTCCGCTGCAGGGAATGCGGGTTATCGACCTCACCGCGTTCTGGGCTGGTCCGGCGGGCACCCAAGCGTTGGCGGCGCTCGGCGCGGAAGTCATCAAGGTGGAGGCAATCCAGCGTCCGGACGGCATGCGCTTCAACTTGGGCACGCACGCTGGTATCGACTCGTGGTGGGAGTCGAGCAGTATCTTTTTGGAGAACAACTTCAATAAGCAGGGGGTGACTCTCGATCTCACGAGTCCGGAGGGCGTGGAACTCCTTCTAGCTCTCGTCGCCCAGGCGGACGCGCTGATAGAGAATTTCTCACCTCGAGTGCTCGACAACTTTGGTATCACATGGGACAGGGTGCGCGCTGTCAACCCTCGGGCGGTCATGGTGCGGATGCCCGCTTTCGGTCTGTCGGGGCCGTGGCGAGATAGGACGGGAATTGCCCGCACAATGGAGCAAGCGTCAGGAATGGCCTGGATTACCGGGTTCCGCGATGGCCCACCCGTCGTGCCGGGTGGGCCATGCGATCCACTCGCTGGTATGCACGCCGCGTTTGCGCTCCTGGCGGCCCTCCATGATCGAGACCGTTCGGGCCGGGGGCACTTCATCGAGTCTCCCATGGTGGAATCGGCTTTGAATGTTGCCGCGGAAATCGTTCTCGAATACAGCGCCTATGGCGCCGTACTGACCCGTGACGGAAATCGCGGGCCCGTTGCGGCTCCGCAGGGGCTGTACCGGTGTGCGGGAGAAGACAACTGGCTGGCCTTGGCCATCGTCCGTGACGAAGATTGGGGCGCGCTGCGCCGAGTGCTCGGCGAGCCTCCGTGGGCGAATTCCGCCGACCTGGACAATGCGACCGGTCGACGGGCCGCCCAGGATCTCATCGATGAGCATCTAGATTGCTTCTTCGCGGACCGCGCCCTGCAACGCGTGGTCGACCTCCTCATCGAGGCCGGAGTTCCAGCTGCCCCCGTTGTTGAACCCGCCGGGATCACCACAAATCCGCAACTGCTCGATCGCGGTTTCATAGAAACGCTCGATCATCCAGTCGTGGGCTGCCACGAGGTCAGCGGTATGCCCTTCCGGCTCTCCTCCTACAGCGGTCCGTGGTTCAGAACTCCGCCGCCTCTTCTCGGCCAGCACAATCGCGAGATACTCCAGGGCATCCTGGGACTCAGCGATGCTCGCATCGAGGAACTGCGCCGGAACCGCATCATTGGCGAACGCCCCATAGGGACGTGACCAGCAGGTTGACCCGCGACGAGACTCTCGAAACTTGCAGGGCGGCTCGAGTTCATCCAGGGGAGCGATGACAACACCCTTCGACGCGTGGATTTCGCGGTGATGGGGGACTCTGTCAGAGCGTCGAGATCAGCCTCATGCGGGTTTATCGCTGGGGCTGCCACCCGTCCCAGTACGTGACCTCGCCGGAGGCCGGCGGCGTCCGGGCTTGAAGTCGTCTCCTGTGTAGCGAGCGACCGGCCGCAGGGCGGCCTGATGCACGGAATCGTAGGGGATGCCGAGCGCCTGGGCTGCCTCGGACTCGAACTGGATGTGCAGTGTTGTCAGCGTGGTTCCATAGCCGCGGCTGCGAAGCGCCAGGATCAGGCTCCACAAGGCGGGAAAGATGCGGCCGTACCAGGTGGCGAGATTGAACACGTCCATGTTCTCAGGCCGGCCGTAGATGCACGGCACGATGTGCACCGGGACCTCGGCCAGGATCTCGACCAGGTGCTCGGCGGAATCGAGCATGGCGTCCCTGTCGGTGACATGGCGCTCGGCGAGCGACTTCCTGGTTGCCGCCAAGTAGGGCGTCGCCGCCCGGCGATAGAGCTCGGCCAGCGCAGCCCGCTTGGCCGGATCGGTGACGATGATCCAGCGCCAGTCCTGGATGTTGCCGCCGTTCGTCGCCTGGCAGGCGATCTCGACGCACTGCTGGATCTCGATGGCCTGATTGCCGAACGCCTCGTGATAGCCGCGGCCCGAGAACGACAACCGCATGCAGAACATCCACAATGGCTCCAGGCGACCGGCGACCCAGGCGCGGAACAGACCGAAATCAACCTCCGCTTCAGCCGCAGAAACATGAACCTGCGGCACCATCACCTTGGGCACATCCGCGGCCAGTTCGGCCCGAACCTGCGCCACGAAGCAGCGCACAGTGGACTCGGCCACCCCGGCCCCGTACTCCTCACCCAGCCGCACCCACACCCGGTGGGCGGTATGGCGCTGCTTGGGCGATGCAGCCCGGTCCTCGACCAGCCAGCCCCGCACCAAACCCTGCCAGGGGCCCAACGCCGGGGAACACCGCTCCGGCACCTTCCGCGCCGGCGGCCCCGCCGACGCCAACGCCTCGCGCACCCGTGCGACGATGAACATGGAACCGAGCGGCCAAGGCCCGGATCCCGAGCCCCTCTTCTCGATGTGCCTTCCTAATCTTCTCCTACAGCTCCACCCTCCATCTCCTTCCTCCCTGTGTTGACGGGTCTCAGCAACCACGCAACTTAGGAAAAGTGGGCTTCCCCCCAAACCGTGGAGGTTTGGCTTGTAGGTAACGGTAGTGTCCGCTCACCGTCGGCGACCTGTTTTTGAGAGCTGATCGTCGTTGATGATGTCTTGGAGGGCGACAAGTTCGTCGCAGTGGGGGCAGGGGCCGCCGGGCCCGACGCGTCGCATGAAGGTCCGGCAGTCTTGGCAGTACTGGTCGCCCAGGGCCCGCTCGCCGCAGCTGTCGCACTCGTAGACGGTGGTGGGTTTGGCGGGCAGCGGCGGGGTGGGTGCCTGCCGGCGGCGGCGCCAGGCCCGCTGTCGGCAGCTGGTCGAGCACCAGCGTTGGCGGCCGGAGCGGGTGAAGGACTGCCCGCACACCTGGCAGGCTATCGTCGCGGTGTCGTCGCGCACGGGGGTCATGCGGCCCGGGCCCGGGCATCTGGGTCAAGGGCTCGGGCGGCGAGCAGGAGCTCGTGGTCGAGGGGTGAGCGCCCCTGGCAGTAGCTGTGGCGACGCACTCGGTTGTAGAAGCCGTCGATCCAGTTGGCCACTACCCGGCGGGCCTGGGCCTTGGTCTCGAAGTGGTGCTTGCGCAGGCACTCGAATTCCAAGGTGGAGAAGAAGCTCTCCGAAGCGGCGTTGTCCAGCGCCGAGCCGACCCGGCCCATGGACTGGGTGATCCCGAACCGTTCACACACCTTGGCGAAGTCCCCGGCGGTGTATTCCGAGCCGCGGTCGGTGTGAAAAATCACGCCGGTCACGTCGCCGCCGCGCACGGCCACGGCCATTTTGATCGCCGCCGCGGCCAGTTCGGCGTCGTGATGTTCGCCGATGGCGAAACCAGCCACCCGTCTGGAGGCCAGGTCCTGCACTGCCGCCAGATACAGCTTGCCCTCGTCGGTTCCGATCTCGGTCAAGTCCCCCGACCACTTCACGTTGATGGCGGCGGCGTGGAAGTCCCGACCGAGAAGATCGGGCGCCGCGGCTGCCTTCTTAGCCTGGCGGGTCAGCCAGTGGCGCCGTGCTGGACCCGGGCGAGCCACCAGCCCCTGGCGGGCCATGGAGCGCTCCACGGTCTTCTTCGAGACCGCCTCGCCGGCGTCTCTCAACTCGTCGAGGATCCGAGGAGAGCCATAGGCGCCCCCCGACGCGTCGAAGGCGGCCTTGACCTTGGCGTCGATGTCCGCCCGGCGGGACTGGCGAGCAGTGGGCGGCCGGTCCCGCCATTTGTAGAACCAAGACTCCGACACACCGAGCGCCCGGCAACTGATGGCGTGGGGGACATCATGGTCGGTCCTCTGGGTGGCGACAAACGATGCCACGGTCATCGCGTCGCTTCCTTGACCCACAGGACCACGGATCGCTTTAACACATCACGCTCCATCCGCAGCTCGGCGTTCTCCCGCTCGAGTTCCCGCAGACGGGCCCGCTCGTCCCCGGACAACTCGCCGGCAGACCCGTTCTGGGCATCCTTGGCCAGCCAGTTGCCCAGCGTGCCCTCGTGGATCCCCAGATCCCGGGCCACCTGGGCGATCGGTTTGCCCGTCTCCCTGACGATCCGGACCGCACCTTCCTTGAAGTCCGGATCGAACCTTCGTCGTGTCTCTGACATCGCTACTCCTTTACGCGATGCCTCCACGAAACGGGGGGATGCTCAGCGGGTGTCCGGGGGTGGGGCCACTTCAGCCCTGTCAAACTCACTCCTTCGTGAAAAAGCGTAGGAGAGCCGCAGGTAGCTAGATACGAACTGCGCTAGGTTATGCTAGCGAGTAAGAACCTGAAGATCCCTGTCAGATCCTTACGCTCGGAATAATCTAGCGCGGAGAAGCTATTCTGTTGAATCCACGATTGAGGTGCGCTAAATGCCTGAAACGGTCGAAGAACTGGCGCACGTATTTGCCTCCGATACACTCAAACGGCAAGTCGAGTCGCTTGAACGACTCCGAACCCGATCGCTCACGCTACTCACCATTGCGGTAAGTGGGACCTCGTTTCTGGCTTGTTCCCGGTGATCGGAGGTTTGGTCGTGGCCATACTGTGGCCTCGGCGCTACGTGACTTACGGGGGTTCAGCTGTTTATCTGCTGACCTTGCAAGAGCCACCCGGCGACGAGTTACCCGACTTGGCCGCTGTCTATCGAAGGCTCACTCCGATGCTGATTGAAGGCTCGAAAAGGAACGACGAGTCACTCAGTATTACGCTGCGTCTACTTATCTTCACTAACGTTCTTTTTGTGGCACAGGTGGTGCTGTGGCTCCTGGTCTTGGCTCTCGGTCACTAGACGCGCCACGCAGACTGTGCAGTTCAGAGACATCGACTTTTGGACATGACCTTCGCCGCGCTCATCGGCCAACATAACCGAGCGCATCGCTGCTCCGAAGTTACCTTGTCGCAATCTCTAGCGATTTGGAACACGCAGTTTTCCTGTTGGTGGCGACACCATCGAAACCCTCTCCTGGCGTGGGACCGGGCGGGCATGGCGGACCGTTGCACTGTTTCACCTCGGAGGGGCACCACCGTGAGTGGCGCGAGAACCCAACGAGCAGAAAGCTCGCCCGCGGTGGGAGGTCCAGGGCGAGAACCCCTCTCACCCGCCCAAGACGCCTTCGTACGGCGCTCCAGTCGAGAACACAAAGACACCAACGCGGCGGTTGGGGGTGTCGGAACACTACGTGCGGAGGGAGCATCGGAACAGGGGGACCGCCGGCCTGGGCAGGGCCATGGGAGCCTTGGCACAACGCCACCCCGCCCTGCTGCACCCTCTCGAGGAGAATCGCTGCCAGGTCGACCCTCGGGAGCGCGACGCGCTCGAACAACTGCGAGCTGGCAATGTCGGCGTGGCGGCCGCCTGGTACCACACCGCCGGCCGGATTCACACCCAACCCGACCGGGACTGAGCGCTGCGGCGGGGCCGTCGAAGGATGGGCCGAGGACATCGACGCCGGCCGTGACGCAAAGCAACGTCGCCGAGTTGAACCGGCTGGCCCGGGAGGTGATGGCTGAACGGGCCGCGTCTCGGGCCCCTCGGTGCACGACCTGGCGGTAGGTGACAGGGTGATCTCGACCGCACCGATCCCCGACGTGGGGATGGTGAACTCGCAGCGGGCCACCGTCATCGCGGTCAACGAGGCCTGGCAGATGATCGACTTGCGGGCCGACGACGGCCGGCTCTTTCCGGGGATCCAGGGCGACGAACTGGACCGTCTCGCCCTCGGCTGTGCCACCACCGTTCACCGTCGCAGGGCGCGACAGTCGATAGCGGGCACGTGCTGACTGGCGGCGGCGGCCGAGAGTTGGCGTATGTGGCCATGTCCGGAGCACGGGAGGCGACCCACATTTACTCCGCTGCGGAGCACACGGCCCTGGCCGTCGAGGACCTCAGCTGACTGGCAGCAGGAGCGCCGACCCCGGTGGGTGATCGATACCGGCCTACCAGCCACTGCCGACGCTCGAGCACATGAGCAGGAACTAGACCAGCGCCAGCGGGCCAACGTGCTCGCCATCGCCTGCCGCGAGAGGACTGGATCGGAAAGCGCACAGACGCGGGCAGGCATCGCCGCCGAACTCGACGGCGCTACCGGGTACGGCTCGAGGAGGTCGAACGGTCGCGAATCCTGTCCACCCCTGTGGCTGAAACCAGACTAAGCTTAGTGAAGCCCGCCCGTGAGAGCGGCATCGAAATCAGGGTGTCCCGTGTAAGTCCGGTTACCGCCCTTCCGCGGAAAATGGTGTCTCCGAAGGGGCCTACCCAGACCTCAATGCCGACTTGACCAAGGATGCGGCGACCGACGAATCCGGTCATGGTCGAACTCCTCGCCGTCGACCGCCTTTGTGCATCGTATGAGCATCCGCGAACAGTGCCGAGTCAGCTCGCACCGAAAATAGTCTCCAAGTCGGCGATGAGAGTGGCGCTCGGGCCTGAACGTTCACGGCAGATGATGTCGGTCTGCGGCCAGCAAGGCGTCACGAGCGCCCATCGTTGCTGTGGTTGACGCCGCTCGGGAGCCGCGACTTTCTGGTGGCTCGGCACCCATCATCGCAGCCGTGGGTTGAGTTGGCGATCGCCTCGGCAAGGCAGCGGTTGTCGACCGCGATGGGGATGTTCCACCCGGCAGCCAGTAAACACTTGAAGCGACGCGTAGGGGTTTATGCCAGCAACGTGGAGGCTATTGGTCCTTTCCCTCTATCGGACAGTTCCTGCTCATCCGGGCCTATCTCTCGTGCGAACCGCTGGGCAGAAACTCCCGTGGATCATGCGAAGAAGGATAGGAGCGATCGAGCGTCCCATGAAGCGACAAATCTCCCGTCCCGAAGAGCGATAGCGGTTGAGTCATTCTCACGGTCGCCGCGGGACACTGGATGGCCAACTAGTGGAGCGCTCGTCGAGGACGCCATCGCCGAGGCTCCCGGTAAATGGCACCGTCGTGGAGTTTGAGCAGATGCTCCGTGATCTCGCGAGCGTGCTCCCCGATGCGGAGGCCAGGTGCAAGGGCGGGTCCGACATGTGGAGAAAGACCGACGGGGGCCGCCCAAGGGAAATGGCCCGTCCGATGCGAGCCTGGCAGGAGGTTGGCTCCGGAGTCGAGGAAACGTCCGCGCCAGCTCGCTGGCCGAAGCGTGCGCAAGGCCTGCCTGCGACCATCGACAAAATACTGGACAGACTCGCTGAACCGCGGCTATAGTGGCGCGCAAGGGGAGGCCATAATGACAAGAGATTAATGGTTCGAGAGTAGCGGCCGGATGCTGATGAGAGGTGTTGGTAGACAGTCGGCCGAGACGAGATCGTACTCAGGATACGTGTGCTCGACTCCCCGTCCGGGCTGATGTCGTCAAGTGTCCACGGATTTGCGCGGCCCAGATGTTATGAGGGGGGATTTCGTAACTCAATGGCACTAACCAGTCGGGGTAGCCCCATCGCGGGAGTGAGGCCTCCAAGAACCGGGCACTTTAGGCACCTCTGTAGGGGAATGGTTGTGTTTCGCCCTAGCGGTTCTCTTGACCGACCCGTTACAAAGTCGGGAATTAGGTTCTCACCACAGCGAATACGCGGGAGTGATGGGCTATGAATGTGTCTCATCTGCGAATGTTTGTCGCTATCGCGGAAGAACTGAACATGCGTTCGCGCCGCTGAGCGCCTGTACATGTCGTCTTCACCGCTCAGCCGGATGTTGAAGGAGTTTGAGCGGGAGCTCGGTGTCGTTCTCTTCGATCGGAGCACGCGGCAGGTGCAACTGACGCATGCGGGTGCGCGGGCGCTTCCCCACGTTCGTGAGATCGTGGAGCGTATCGAGGCCTTGCCGAGAGTGGTGAGAGACTCCTCCGAGGTAGGGGAGCTCCAGGTGGGGCTGGTGCACGGTATTCATCCGGTCCCACGCGACGCGCTGCCTCGCGCCTTGCGACAAGTCGTGCCGCAAGTCGCGATGGACTCGTCGGTCAGCACTTCGCAACTGGAAAACCTACTACTTCACGGAGAACTCGACATCGCAGTCCTGCATGCTCCGATTGCGTCACAAACTCTGGATTTCGTGCCGTTGTTTGTCGAGCGATTATTGTATGTAGCGGTCGCTGCCGACCATCCGCTTGTCGCTAAGGGCGAGCTTTCGGTAGGTGATCTTCTTGGTTACTCGTTCGTAGTCTACAAGCAGGTTCCCATGTCACATTTCCTGCGGTCATTGCTTCAGTACCTTCGGCGAGTCGGGGTGCACGATGTGAGATTCACTCAAGATAATGATGTCTGCGCATTTGTGAACACTATCGTCGATGGGCGCGGTTTCGCACTGCTGAGTGATGATGAGGAGAACCCGATCCGGAAGGTATTTGCCGGGGATCGCTCAGTCCGTATTCTGCCGGTCGTCGATCTCGACTTCCCCGTTGTGACGGTTGCGGCCTGGTCGAGGGACCGCGCCAATCAGATCCCCTCATACGGGCCGCGAGTGACGCAATCAGCAAGATGAAGGGATGCGGTGCGATTCGGGGGCACGTCCATGCGAGTCGGGTCGCCTAACTGTGGTTAGGGGCGGGGCCCGGCAGGCTAGCCGAGTGTCCCCGACCCGGCGGGCCTGAGATCGCCTGGGGAGTCATGGCCAGGGGAGCGGACGCCGTAGGACTCGCGGGCCGCGGAGTTCGTCGAGTACCTGTTCCGTCCTGCCCTCTGGCAGTTGAGCGATGTGGACGGGCTACGCCCACGCCGGGGCGAGCAACTCTTGATAGGGCACGACCGTGTTTACCACTCCTCGTTTACTCAGGCCCTCGGCCGATAATCTGATCCCGAGCGCCATCTCCTGCCATGATGTCGTCGACCAGTGGATCCAGGGAGGAGACGTATCGGCAGATTTTCGACTTCGGCAAGCGTTCCGCAGTCACGGTCGTGGCTTGCGTGGACGATCGTGCTCTCGCCTGGAACCTCCAGAGGGATCTCCCGGAGATGAGCGCTCGCGGCAGGATCCCGGCTGTCGCGAGAGCAATATCACCGCCGATGGTGCCATTGATGCCCGGCACTGTGGCTTTGGCGCCATGTTGACGACCGAACCGTGCAATAAAGTCGCTCAGCAGCACGGCCTTGTAATCCTCTCGGTGCCATCGGACCTCGGCCGCGAACTCTTCGTCCAGTGCGGCTTCCTTGAGTACCTGGCCGGCAGTGAAGGCTCTGCCGCCTGCAGTCGCAATGGCCAACCGGAGTGTCTTGTCCGCGAGGAGCGCATCCCGTGCGCTGATCGGCTCCGCTATTAGATCGGAAATGAAAGCGTTGAGGCGCTGTGGCGTGTTCCGTGTGATGAAGGCGATACTTCCTCGCCGGTTCAAGAACACCGGTGGAGTCTCAGCCGGATTCGGACTGGACATCTACCATGAGCGCCTGTTTCTACTCGAGTTCGGCCACGAGGTCGCCCTCCTCGATCACCTGGCCTTCGACCACGGCGATGTTGACGACCTTTCCGTTTGCCGGGGCCTCGACCGGGACCTCCATCTTCATCGATTCGAGAATTGCAATCTCGTCTCCCTGCTTGACGCTCTGTCCGGGCGCGACCAGGACGCGCCATACCGTGCCCGGCACGGGTGCGTAGATTGGTTCAGCCACCTTGTCTCCTTAAGGGGTTGCTTTACCAGTTGTCGATCTGATGCGGCACCTCTCGGCGAGGCACGACTGGAGCAGCCGCGATGACATCAAGTAGACGTCGGCGCGTTAACCCTGGATCGAGGACCTCGTCGGCACCGAATCGCTCCGCCACTGTCAACGCGACGCCGACATCGTCCTCACGCCGTATCCCGAGCCCCTCGAGTCGAGCGGTCGGCCACATGGCGTAGTAGAAGAGATCCATCATCCCCACTCCGCCAATGAGCAACTGCGCGATACCGGGGCATCGACCGACGACAAAGGTGCATATGGGCACGCGGACCGTCGAAAGGGCGATCGGAATGCGAGCCGCATGACGAGGCAAGGCTCCCGACAGCGCTTCGATTCCTCCTTCGATACCTTCCGTGTCAACGAAGAAGACGAGAGGCAGGCCAAAGGCGTCACAGAGATAGACAAACCGTGCGATCTTGTCGCAGGCATCAGCGGTTAACACGCCCCCGTCGCAGCACGGATCCGTTGCAACGATCCCGATCGACCGGCCGCCGATCCGTCCGAGGACCGTCCGCACGGACATACACCAGGTAGCCCGGAGCTCGAACAGAGTGCCCGGATCAGCGACGAGATCGATGACCCGGCGCATCTGGAGCGGACCGGCCGCGGTCGCCAGCGCTAGCTCGCCAAGCTCGAGGGCGCCCGCTTCAAGCGACTCGGGCTCGAAGGCTACGAGCGGCTCGACCATGTAGTGGGCATAGGCGCGGCCGGCGGCGATGGCCGCCGCGTCATCAGCCACGATCAGCTCGGCCGCTCCCGACGCCTCATGAATGCGGGCACCGCCGATCTCTTCGGGCGTGAAGTCCTGCCCAGTCGACGCCTTCACGAGAGGCGGCCCGGCAATCCCGATGGCGGCGGACTCGACCGCGATGATCACGTCGGCCTCGCCAAGGAAGATCGCCTGACCGGCGAAGGCTCGGCCGAAGCCCATACCGACGATCGGCACCCGTCCCGACATGCGGGCCAGGGTCGAGAAGTCGTTGGCCCGCGACGCGCCTCGGTACATCGACAGCTCCTGAGTACGAGCCCCTGCCCCTTCGGTGATCAGATAGATCGGGCAGTCCAACTGGCGGGCGAGTTCCATCGCTCGCGACGTCTTGGCGTGGCTGTTACGGCCCTGCGAGGCGCCGAGCACGGTGTAGTCGTAGGAGAAGAACGCCGAAATCCGGCCATGTACTCGACCGAAGCCGATCACGACACCGTCGGCCGGGCCCTCAAGATCGCGGTTGACCGGCTGCGCCAGCGCCCCGTATTCGACGAATGATTCTCCTTCGTCGAGAAGGAGAGCGATGCGTTCGCGCGCCGTCAACGCCCCTTTGGCATGCTGTTTGGCGACCGCATCCGGGCGACGGCTGTCCAGTACTGCCTCATTGCGATCGACGGCATCGGCGAGAAGACCGAGCAGCATCTCCCGCTCATAAGAGATCAGATCCGTCTTACCAGGCATCGATTGGCCACCTCGGCTGCAGGACGTCATAAAAGGGTACGTGCGAGACCGCCGCGCGGAGGATGGCTCGCGTCTCACCTGGATCGATCACATCGTCGGTCTCGAAGCGAAGCGCCACGCTCCAGGCGCTGCCGTGAGCGACGAAGTCGCGCTCGATCTCCTGTCGAGACCTGGTCTCTCCCGCCTGTTGGGCGGCCGAGGACGACGAACTGATCGCAGCCGCCCCGCCTAGGCCCATCCCTCCTCGTTGTGCCGTCGGCCAGGACACATTGACTATCGGTCTGTGCACGCCGCCCCCACTCGCCATGACCGGAGCACCTTGTCCAAACGCCCGCCGGACAGTGACCGTGAAGATCGCCACGCGAAGATCGTGGAGCGCGAAGTATGGGCGCGTTGAGTGCCGAGCCATCGCCGATCGCTCTCCAATGGGACCAGCCAGAAGACCCGGGGTGTCAATGAGATAGATCAGGGGCAGCCCGAAAGCATCGCAGATCCTGACGAATCTGGTCAGCTTGTCGGACGCCGGACTGTCGATGGCCCCGGCCACATGCATCGGATGGTTCGCGGCGAGCCCGACGGCCCGACCGCCGATGCGGGCGATCGCCGTCACCATCGCGGCGCCGAATCTCGGGCGAAGAATCATCGCAGTACCGGGATCGGCAAGGAGCTGGACGAGACGCTCGGCATTGAAGGCCCGACGAGCATTCGTCGGAACGATCGAGCGTAATTGCCGGGCTACCTCAGGCTCATCCAGTGCGTCGAAGGGCACCAGCGCCGTGGTCAGGAGCTCCGCGTACGATCGTGCCGCAGCTATCGCTTCGTCGTCGCTACCGAGAACGAGATCGAGCATCCCGCTCCGTTGCTGAATCAGCGCTAGGTCGGCATCTGTCTCCAGAACGGGTGGGGCAGGGTCGGTCAGGTCGAGAAGCGCGGCCCGAGTGGCGAAGATGGCGTCGCAGGTGGACAGCAATAAGGCCCGCATGCCGTAAACCGGTCCGAATGCGAGCCCGACAAGTGGCACCCGGCCGGACAGCCGGGCGAAGTCCACTATCTGATTGTGGCGCTCTTCATACAGGGGAACCTCGTCGACACCCAGGTCGCCCCCCTCCGCCAGCAGGAACACCGGAACACTGAGCTGGTCGGCGACGTCGAGGGCCCTTTGGACCTTTGCGTGCGAGTTGAGGCCCTCACGCCCGCCGTGCACGGTCACATCGTACGAGATCACGACTGCGCTCTTGCCGTTTACCCTGCCGAGCCCGACGAGCACGCCATCGCCCCGGGCCGTCGCATCATCGTCACCCGACTGTGGGCCCCACTCCAAGAAGGAATCCTGCTCGTCCAACAGTCGAAGCACGCGCTCTCGCGCTCCGAGTTTGCCAACGGCGTGACGGGCCCCCGTCGCGGCCTGTTCGGCATCGCGAGCTCGGGTTCGCCGCGCCATGATCTGCTCGAGTGCGCCGTCCTCCATCTCAGCCGTCAGCTCCGGCCACTATCACCTGCACCTGACGAGAGGGACTCATCAGACAGACCCCAGCATGCGGTCGACGAACTCGGTGTCGTGCGCACCTGCCACGAACTCTTCGTGGGCGAGGACCGCATCCAGAAACGGCAGGTTTGTCTTCGGGCCTGCGATGACGAAGTCGCTGACCGCCTCCCGGGCGCGCTGCAGGGCAGACTCCCGATCGTTGGCGTGAATGCAGAGCTTGGCGAGCAGAGGGTCGTAGTAAGGCGTGACAATGTTACCAGCCTCATACCCGCTGTCGACGCGGACTCCCGCGCCCTTTGGCTCCTGCCAATCCTCGATCTTTCCCGGCGACGGTACGAAGCGTTTCGGGTCCTCGGCGTAGACGCGCAGCTCGATGGCATGTCCCTGCGGGGAAAGCTCGCCGGGGTTAAAGGAAGGGCCGAGGCCGGACGCCACGCGGAGCTGCTCCTTGACGAGGTCGACGCCGAAGAGGAGTTCGGTCACGGGGTGCTCCACCTGGAGCCGGGTGTTCATCTCGATAAAATAGAACTCGTCTGCGGTGGGGTCGACCAGGCACTCTACGGTTCCGGCGTTGCGGTACCCGACTGCTTGACCGGCGCGTACCGCGGCCTCGAGGAGATGGGCCCGCAGGCCGGCGTTCAGGATTGATGACGGGGCTTCCTCGATGACCTTCTGGTGGCGGCGCTGCACGGAACAATCGCGTTCTCCGAGCGCCAGCACCGTCCCGTCGGCGAGGCCCAGGATTTGCACCTCGACGTGGCGGGCGCCCGAAATGTACCGCTCGAGGAGGATTCCCGAGTCGCCGAAAAGGCGGGCTCCACGGTTCGTGGCGACCTCGAAGGCCTTGCGGAGCTCGGCGTCGTCGTGGGTGACGCTCATGCCGACTCCTCCTCCGCCCGCGGCCGGCTTGACCATGACCGGGTAGCCGATCGACCGCGCCGCCGCGACCGCGGCGTCAGCCGTGGCCGCGGGCTCGCTCGTCCCGGGTGCGACGGGGACGCCGGCCTCCTGGATCAGGTTTCGCGCCCTGATCTTGTGGGCCATCGCGTCCATGGCTTCGGCGGAGGGCCCGACCCAAACCAGGCCTTCCGCGGTGACGCGGCGGGCGAAGTCGGCGTTCTCGGCCAGGAATCCGTAGCCCGGATGGATCGCGGCCGCTCCCGATTCCTTCGCGGCGCGGATGATGTTGTCGGCCACGAGGTAAGAGTCCTGGGCGCGTGCTGGTCCGATGTGGATCGCTTGATCCGCTTCTCGAACGTAGGGTAGGTCGGCGTCCGCTTCCGAGTAGACCGCGATCGTCCGGACGCCGATGGCGTCTGCGGTCCGAATGATCCGGCGGGCGATCTCGCCTCGGTTCGCCACCAGCACCGATTCCAGCACGAAACCCTCCAGGAGATACACGGGCGCCTGTAATCCGATCAGGGTATAGACGCAACAACGTGGGGTGCGCAAGACGAGGGCGAGCGGACTGTCGCTCGGCCGGATCGTCCGCGGGGCGTGGCTGCCCAAGAGACACCGGTCTGCTCAAAGCGAGCTCGGTCTTGGACCAAAATGGTTAGAGAGTGCGTCCGGATACGACGAGATGCGGGGTGACAACGGCGCGGCCGCGTGGCAGAGTTCGTCGTGGCCCGAGGTCGGTAGAGCGAGCGCGGGATGCGAAATTGGGGGAAGCAGGGGATGGGGAGTGTGGAGGCGATGTGGCGCAGGGTTTTGCTTGACGGCGCTAATGGATGCTCGTGACTGGAAACGGTCGTGAGGAGGCGCCGGCCGTCCTCGAGGCGCGCCGGCTTGATGCCGGCTATGGCGAGATTCGGGTCGTGCGCGGTGTCGATATGGCGGTTCGTCGCGGTCAGGTCGTGGCGCTACTCGGCGCGAATGGCGCGGGCAAGACGACCACTGTCCTGACGCTCGCTGGCGACCTGAAGCCGCTCAGCGGCGACGTGTTTTTCAAGGGCGCGCAGACGCGGACAGCCGTCCACTCGAGAGTGCGCCAAGGTCTGCGGCTGATCACCGAACAGCGATCCGTGTTCATGTCGATGACGGTGTGGGAGAACCTCCGTTTGGTCCACAAGAACATCGACGCCGCACTGGATCTGTTCCCCGAGTTACGGCCGCTCCTTCGCCGGCGGGTCGGGCTCCTCTCGGGTGGTGAGCAGCAGATCCTCGCCGTCGCTCGGGCGCTCGCGAGTGACGCCGAGGTGTTGCTTGCAGATGAGCTGTCGCTGGGGCTGGCGCCCCTGATCATCGAGCGGCTGTTGGAAGCAGCTCGAGCCGCGGCAGACCGTGGGCTGGGTGTTCTCATCGTCGAGCAGCAGGTGGCGAGGGCCCTTCAGATCGCCGACTACGCCTACCTGCTCAGCCGGGGCGAGATTGTCATGGAGGGCACACGTGCTTACATGCTCGACCGAATGGAGGAGATCGAGCGCTCGTATTTCGCGGGGTTGGACGTCGACGAATCTGGAGTAGCCGCGGTGTCGACCGCGCCGCACGAGGAGGCCTGACCTCAGTTGGTCGAGTTCGGAGTTCTCGGTTTGTCCCTCGGTGGGCTCTATGTGCTGTTCGCCCTTGGAATAGTGGTCATCCATCGCGGCTCCGGTGTCATGAACTTCGCGCATGGAGCCATGGCGATGACTGCGACCTACGTCTACTGGTGGCTGTCGCAGAAGCACCATTGGGCATTCTGGCCCTCCTTCCTCATTGGCATCGTCACCGGCGCCGTCCTCGGCGTGGCCGTCCATTACCTAGTGATGCGGCCTCTCCGCAACGCGTCCCAGTTGATGCGAGTGATTGCCACGTTGGCGGTTCTCATCTGCCTGCAGTCGGTCGTCTCGTACCGTGTTCCGAGTTACACCATTGTGATGCCGTCGCATCTTCCGCAGAAGACTGTGACGTTATTCCACGCCCACTTCGCCCAAAGCAACATCTGGCTGTTTGTGATCGCGGTCGTGGCGGTTCTTGCGCTCGGGGCCTTTTACCGTTACACGCAGTTCGGTCGGGCGACGAAAGCCGTCGTGGAGAATCGGCGAAGCCTGGCCCATCTCGGCATCTCTCCTGATCGGGTTGCGGCGGCGAACTGGGCGATTGGCGGCGCCCTGGCAGCGGTGGCGGGGATGCTCCTGGCGCCGACCACCGGCCTTTCCACGACGGAGTTCACCCTGCTCGTACTCCCAGGCTTGGCGGTGGCGGTCATCGGCCGGATGGAGTCGTTCGTCCTGGTATTGGTAGGCGGTATCGCGGTCGGGGTTCTCCAGTCCGAACTGTCTCGCTATGTGACTCAACCGGGTTGGTCGGGAGCGTCCCCATTCCTGCTCGTTATCGTCGTGCTGGCCTTCCGGGGCGCGCGCTCTCGGGGGCTTCGACAGCAGGTCCACGAGGAGCTCCCGACGCTCGGGTCCGGCCATATCCAGCTGCTGGAGCTGGCGCCGGTGGCGATACTGGTCGGCGCCGGGGTGTGGCTATTGACGGGCAGCTGGGGGGACGCGTTCGTCGTCTTCTTCGGCGCCGCCGTCGTGCTTCAGTCGTTTGTGGTCGTCACCGGTTACAGCGGACAGTTGTCGCTCGCCCAGTGGGCGTTCGCCGGCTGGGGGGCCTGGGTCGCCGGTCGGCTCGAGGCGGCCCACGGTTTCCCGTTCTGGGCTGCGGCGCTGCTCGGGATTCTTGCTGCCGTTCCCTTTGGTCTGATCGCAGGGGCGGTCTGTTTGAGGACGCGCGGCGTGTACCTCTCGGTGGTGACGCTCGGCCTCGCCTACTCGCTGCAGTCGATCATTTTCGAGAACTCTCAATATACGGGGGGCCCCAATCAGACGGCCGTTCCGCCCCCGCACCTCTTCGGAGTCAGTTTCGACAACGTCGCCCACCCGGGTCACTATGCCCTTCTCTGTCTGGCGTGCTTCGTCGTCATTGCGCTGGGGCTCGCCAACCTGCGCCGGAGCCGCACTGGCCGGCGGCTCGTGGCGATGCGTTCCAACGAGCGCGCAGCAACGTCGCTGGGTATCAACGTGTCTGGCGCACGCCTCTACGCGTTTACGCTAGGAACCGCGATCGCTGCCGCGGGCGGGATCCTCGTCGCCTACAGCACGCGGATCATTGTCTATTCGAATTTCGACCCGCTCACCTCGATCACGCTCGTGGCCAACGCCGTTATAGGCGGTGTCGGCTGGCTGCTCGGGCCACTGTTCGGCGCCCAGCTGCAGACCGGCTCGATCGGGACCCGCCTCCTTCAATTGATCGGTCCCGGCGCCGAGAAATATCTGACCCTGATCGGTGGGCTCGGGCTCATCGTCATCATCATTCAGGCACCGAGCGGCCTGGCCTACATGAATCACAAGGGGGTGGCCGACCTCCGCCGTCGGCTTCGGATCCCGGTTCGCCCGGCGAAGCCGCCGGAGATGCCTCCGGTGACTCCGGAGCGAGTGCACCCGGTTCAGCTCACCGTAACCGACTTGGCGGTGCACTTCGGCGGTGTGAAAGCCCTCGACGACGTGAACATCGTGGCGAAGCCGGGCGAGGTGGTCGGGCTGATCGGTCCGAACGGCGCAGGCAAGACCACCTTCATTGACGCAGTCACCGGTAACGTCCGCGCCAACGCAGGGCACGATCTCGTTGGGCGACCGGAAAATCACCGGCTGGTCCGCGGTTCGGCGGGCGAGAGCGGGAGTCGGCCGTTCCTTCCAGTCGCTCGAGCTTTTCGACGACCTCACCGTGCTCGAGAATCTCCGCGCCGCCGCCGAGCCGCGCGACTTCCTTTCCTATTTCAGGGATCTCGTCTGGCCAAAGACGCCCAAGCTCACCTCGACCACCGTGGCCGCCATCCACGAGTTCGGACTCGAAGGAGTCCTGCTCGAGAAACCGGCGAACCTTCCATACGGCCAGCGGCGGCTTGTCGCCATCGCCCGAGCCGTGGCTACCGGAGCCAGCGTGATGCTCCTCGACGAACCCGCCGCTGGACTTGACTCCCGTTCCCGCATCGAGCTCGCAGGTCTGATTACCCGACTCGCCCGTGATTGGGGCATGAGCGTCGTATTCATTGAGCACGACGCGGCCATGGTGCTCGCGGTCTCCGATCGAATCTACGTCCTGAACTTCGGACGTCAGATCGCCTCCGGATCGCCAGAGGAGATCCGGAGGCACCCCGAGGTGATTGACGCCTATCTCGGGACGGTTCACCACCAGATACCGATTGCAGAAAGGTCCTAGATGAGGAGGGAGAGCGGCATGAAGCGCTGGTCTGGATTTGGGTTGGCCGGTCGGGGTCGTGGGTTGACCGCGGGGTTGGCGGTTCTGGCCGGGGTGGGCCTGGTCGCCGGGTGTGGGAGTGGTTCCGCCAAATCATCAAGCGCGACCACCGCGCCGGCGGGAGGGACGGCGCCGGCAGGTTCGGCGGCCTCGTCGACGGCGACGGGTTCTCCTATCACGATGATGGTGTTGTCGTCTTTGACCGGTCCAGCTTCCACCCCGGAGGCGAAGCCGGCGACGGATGCGGAGGCGAAGTCGGTCAATGCCAGCGGGGGCGTCGACGGACACCCGGTCAAGTTGATCTTCTGCGACACGCAGGCCAATCCGAATCTCGCCGCGTCGTGCTATCGAAGCGGCGTCTCGTCGCACGTAGCCGCCTTCGTCGGGGAGATCCAGGGTTATGCCGATTTCCCGGTTACCGACGCGGCCAAGATCCCGGTGGTCGATTTCTGTGCCTGCGAGCCTGGGGCGGACACGGATCCGGGTGATTTCCCGCTCCAGGGCGCCGTCCCGTATTACGTGGAGCTTGGTGACGAGATGCGACTCCAGAACTGCAAGAAGCCCGGCATCCTCGCCGACGTGGGAGCTCTTTCGACCACTATCACGGCGGCCATGATCATTGGCAGCGGCCACGCGTCCGATGCCAAGAGCGTGCCCACCCAGTTCCTGGATCCGTCCACGCCCTCTTCGGCGGCGCCGGTGGCGGCGGTCCTGGCCAAGGGGGCCGATTGCCTGGCCGCGGTACTGACCGGCAACCAGCTGGTCTCGGCCGTGCAGGCCCTGCGCCAGCAGTCGGCCACCGACAAGATCTTTACTACCTTCAGCGCGGCCGGGCCGCAGGTCATCCAGCAGATGGGCTCGGCCGCGACCGGCATGATCATTACCGGCCCGTCGCTGACCCCGTCCGATACGTGGTCGCCGGTGATCCAGAACATCAACGCCGCCATCAAGAAGTACGACTCGGGCGGGGTGGTGACCGGTTTCTCGTCCAACATGTGGGCGGCGCTGCAGGTGGCGCTGGCCGGGGCGAAGAACGTCCTCGGCAGCGGTCGGGCTCTGACGGGGGCGTCGGAGTGGAACGCCCTGAATCAGATGACGAACTACCAGACCGGGGTTCTGGCCCCGACGACGTTCAACGCCAAGGGCTCGGGCGTGCCAGGTGAGACGCGTATCTTCGACTTCGGCTGGACGGTCTGGAAGATCGACTCGGCCGGAGTGGCCCAGATCCAGAACAAGAACTGGACCCAGACCGCGGTCAGCGAGATGGTCCAGGTCCCGACCGTCACCAAGGAGATCGGCGGCTGACTGTCGTCGAAGGCAATGGGCCCGCGGTACGAGATGATCGGATGACCGACGAACGTATGGCGGGGCGCTGGCGGCGCTGGCGTCCCGTCGATACGTGGTAGTGGGGAGGGAGGTGGGGAGGTATGGATCAGCAGTTGGTTGATGAGATTCTTGAGGCGCGGGCGGCGGCGTTTGATGGGGCGCGGCCGGGGGTGGTGGCGGCGGCTCGGGCGGCGGGTCGGTTGACGGCTCGGGAGCGGGTGGCGGCGGTGGTCGATGAGGGTTCGTGGGTAGAGTACGGGGTGTTGGCGGAGGGTGATCCCGATTCGCCGGGTGGTGCTCCGGCTGATGGTGTGGTTGGGGGTGTGGGGGAGATCGAGGGCAAGCCGGTGGTGGTGGCTTGTTATGACACCACGGTGTTGGAGGGCACTCAGAGCCGGACGAATCTGATGAAGGTCAGGAAGCTGATTTTTCTGGCCATCGAGCATCGTTGGCCGTTGGTGTGTTTCGCAGCGGGCGAGGGCCGCAGGGTGGGGGAGCGCAGCGAGTTGTATGGCACGGCGGTGGGCCCGCACGGGGTGTTTGATGGTTTGGCTGAGCTGTCGGGGTGGGCGCCGACGGTGGCGGTGATCGCCGGCGCCGCTCGGGGTGGTAATGCGGCGCTGGCGTTATTGTGTGATCTGGTGGTGGCGACGCCCGGTTCGGCTTTGGGCGAGGCGGGGTCGGAGTCGACGTTCGACGGGATCGACTTTCATGTCGGGGTGGGCGATGTGGATGTGGTGGTCGATGATGATGCGGCGGCGGCGGCTACGGTCCGGCGGCTGCTTTCCTACTGGTTGTACGATCTGCCGCAGGGTGCTCCGTCGGAGCTGGCGGCGGAGATCGACGCGGTGGTGCCGGTGGCTCGCCGCCGGCCTTACGATATGCGCAAGATCATCGCCGGGTTCGCGGATGCCGACAGTGTGCTCGAGCTGCGCCCGGGCTGGGCGAAGTCGTTGGTCACGGTGTTTGCTCGTCTTGAGGGTCGGGCGATCGGGATCTTCGCCAATCAGCCGTTGTCGGCTACGGGCGGGGCTATCGATTCGGATGCGGCGGACAAGCTGTCCCGCTTCGTGGAGTTGTGCGACTGCTACGACTTGCCGCTGGTCTCGTTTGTTGATAACCCGGGCTACATGGTGGGGCCCGACGCCGAGCGGGCTGGTATCGCTCGCCACCACGCCCGCCCGCTGATGGCCCTCCAGCATCGCACCGTCCCGTTGTACAGCGTGCAGGTCCGCAAAGCCTACGGCCTCGGACCGCAGGCGATGGCTGGCACGGGTCAGAGCCGGCTGGTTCCGGAGTTGCGGCTGGCTTGGCCCACGGTGGAGGCGGGCGGGATGTCGCTGGAGGGAGCGGCCACGCTCATCCGGCGCAAAGAGATCCGGGCCGCGACCAGCCAGGAAGAGGTCCGTCGGATCCAGGCCGACTACGCCGACAGCGTGCGGGCCCTCAACTCCGGCATCCGGGCCGGCCGCAAATACAACTTCGACGACGTCATCCCCGCCGGCGAGACCCGCAAGCGCATCGCCGCCATGCTGCACCGCACCCCTCGACATCCGCCGGCCACCAAAAAACACTACATCGACACCATATGACCGCACCACCAAGAAACAAGCTGAACGCCCGCGTTGGAGCCTGGATCAGAACAAAAGGAGAGTACGTCCAGATCTGTCGCGATACGTAGTGACATCCTGGGGATCGGGTGGCAGAGTTCTGGATGGCACATTGTCGGCCCGCGGACGGATTACGAAGTGTGAGAGGAAGCGAGATTATGAGTTTGTTTTACCGTCATCCAGCGAGCCCGATTGACGGCCGGATGCATCGGTGGATAGGACTGTGCCGGGTGAGCCTCTCGGGCAGGTCGACGGAATGAAAACTACATCGTCGAGCTCTGATGGGCAACGCAATGGTGAGGCAGCCGCGGTATCACCGACTAACGGCCGTCTCTCGGACCAGCCTGCGGCGCTTAAAGGAATCCGCGTAATCGATGTGTCAAAGCTTTGGGCCGGCCCGTCGGTCACTGAGCTCCTGGGTAACATGGGGGCTGAGGTCATCAAGATCGAAGCGGTGCAAGCGATGGACCGCTGGCGCGGGGGCGGAACTCGGCTGGACGTCGAACGGGAGGATGGGCGTCCCGCCTGGGAGCTCTCCCCGAACTTCAACGGGATTAATCGCAACAAGTACGGAATCACCCTTGACCTGACCCGCCCGAAAGGGCAGGAGCTTTGCAAGCGACTGGTCGCGATCGGCGATATCGTGGTCGAGAACTTCAGCCCGAGGGTGATGGCGAAGTTCGGCCTGGACTACGCCGCACTCCGCGAGATCCGGCCGGAGCTGGTCATGATCTCGTTGCCCGCCTACGGGATGACGGGACCGTGGCGTGATTTTGTCGGCTTCGCCTATCCCACCGAGCAGGCCACGGGATTCCCACATTTCATGGGCTACGAGGACGGTCCTCCCATGCTCTGGGGCCCGGCGGGAGCCGACTCTTTCGCGGGGATGACCGGGGCGATCGGAGTCCTCGCCGCCCTCGAACAGCGGCGGATCACGGGCGTCGGGCAGTACATCGATCTTTCCCAGGTGGAGACCATCACGACCTGGCTGGGTCAGGCGATGATCGATTACTGCTGGAATGGCCGCTTGGGAACACGGCACGGCAATCGGCACCCCGGTATGGCGCCTCATGGCTGTTACCCGTCCAGCGGCGATGATCGGTGGCTCGCAGTAGCGGTCGAGGACGACGAGGAATGGCAGGCGCTGTGCGGACTCCTGGCTCGCTCTGATTGGGCGGCCCGGGCGGACCTCCAAACCGTCGATGGACGCCTCGCCCACCAGGACGAGCTCGATGCCGGTTTAGCCGATTGGAGCAGGAGTCTTGATCACTACGTCGCTGCTGACTTGTTGCAGGCGGCTGGAGTCGCGGCGGCTCCAGTTCTCGAAGGGCGAGAGCTGATCGATGATCCGCAGTTAAACGCCCGTGAGTTCATCGAGTGGCATTCCCGAGCATGGGTCGGGTCGCGCGCCTACGGCGGCATGTGGGCGAAATTCTCGCGGACGCCAGGCACAATCCGATCTACTGCGCCGCTTTTCGGTGAGCACAACGTCGAGATTCTGCAGGGCCTTCTCGGCCTGAGCGACCAAGAGATCATGGCGCTCGAGGCGGACCAGATCATCGGAACAGTGCCGGTCTCGTGAACGCTCAGGCGGCTCTGGCACTCTCGCATCTCAAGGTTGTCGATCTGACGACCGGGACGGATGGTCCGTTCGCAACGAAGTTGCTTGCCGATCTCGGCGCTCGTGTAATCAAGGTCGAGCCTCCAGAGGGCGATCCGGCCCGTCTCGCCGGCCCGTTCCCGAACGATACTCCGGATTCCGAGGCGAGCGGCCTATTTCTCTATCTCAACGCCAACAAGGAAGGTATCGTCCTCGATCTGTCGCTCGCCGAAGATCGGGATGCGCTGCGCGACCTGGCCCGTGATGCTGACGTCTTGATTGAGAACTCTCCTCCAGGCACAATGGAAGAGTTAGGTCTCGGTTATGAGGTCCTGGCAGCAGCGAATCCACAGCTCGTCTACACTGCCCTGACGCCCTTCGGCCAGAGCGGCCCATACGCCCATTATCGGGCACCGGACATCGTCAGGCAGGCCTATGCCGGGTGGATGGTGCAGGGCGGATATCCCGAGCGAGAGCCACTACGATCCGGCGCCCAGCTGTCATTCTATGTTGCCGGCGTCTGTGGGGCAGCGGCGACGATGCTTGCGGTCTGCTCCCGGAGCGCTAGTGGTCTCGGGCAGTACGTCGACGTCTCCGCCATGGAAGCCTTCGTGACCTGCGCTGGGCAGGATGTCTATCGCGGCAGTGACGACACGAGCACGTCGTTCACACGTACCGGTAATCGTTCATTGCCGTACGGTATGTTCCAATGCAAGGACGGCTGGATCTGGATCAACATCCTTTTCCAGCCGAACTGGACTGCCTTTTGCGAATGGGCCCACTTCGAGGATCTCCTCGAGAATCCGCGCTACTCCCGGGTCGAGGATCTGCGCATTCCCGGCCGCGCAGCCGAGCTGAAGGTACGGATCACGCGGTGGACCATGCAGCACGATCGAGAGTGGCTCCTCAACGAGGGGCAGAAGCGAGGCATTGCCATCTCGATCTCGCCGACCATGGCGGAGGTGCTTACACTGCCCCAGCACGTGGCTCGGGGATTCCTGGAAGAGGTACCGCATCCAGCCGGTACCTTTGTCCAGCCTGGCGCGCCATTCAAGATGACGGGCTCGCCGTGGGCGCTCCGAAAGCACGCGCCCAGGCTTGGCGACGACAATGACCTGGTATTGGGCGCACTGGCTGCCCCGCAGAGGAGATCCGGAGGCACCCCGAGGTGATTGACGCCTATCTCGGGACGGTTCACCACCAGATACCGATTGCAGAAAGGTCCTAGATGAGGAGGGAGAGCGGCATGAAGCGCTGGTCTGGATTTGGGTTGGCCGGTCGGGGTCGTGGGTTGACCGCGGGGTTGGCGGTTCTGGCCGGGGTGGGCCTGGTCGCCGGGTGTGGGAGTGGTTCCGCCAAATCATCAAGCGCGACCACCGCGCCGGCGGGAGGGACGGCGCCGGCAGGTTCGGCGGCCTCGTCGACGGCGACGGGTTCTCCTATCACGATGATGGTGTTGTCGTCTTTGACCGGTCCAGCTTCCACCCCGGAGGCGAAGCCGGCGACGGATGCGGAGGCGAAGTCGGTCAATGCCAGCGGGGGCGTCGACGGACACCCGGTCAAGTTGATCTTCTGCGACACGCAGGCCAATCCGAATCTCGCCGCGTCGTGCTATCGAAGCGGCGTCTCGTCGCACGTAGCCGCCTTCGTCGGGGAGATCCAGGGTTATGCCGATTTCCCGGTTACCGACGCGGCCAAGATCCCGGTGGTCGATTTCTGTGCCTGCGAGCCTGGGGCGGACACGGATCCGGGTGATTTCCCGCTCCAGGGCGCCGTCCCGTATTACGTGGAGCTTGGTGACGAGATGCGACTCCAGAACTGCAAGAAGCCCGGCATCCTCGCCGACGTGGGAGCTCTTTCGACCACTATCACGGCGGCCATGATCATTGGCAGCGGCCACGCGTCCGATGCCAAGAGCGTGCCCACCCAGTTCCTGGATCCGTCCACGCCCTCTTCGGCGGCGCCGGTGGCGGCGGTCCTGGCCAAGGGGGCCGATTGCCTGGCCGCGGTACTGACCGGCAACCAGCTGGTCTCGGCCGTGCAGGCCCTGCGCCAGCAGTCGGCCACCGACAAGATCTTTACTACCTTCAGCGCGGCCGGGCCGCAGGTCATCCAGCAGATGGGCTCGGCCGCGACCGGCATGATCATTACCGGCCCGTCGCTGACCCCGTCCGATACGTGGTCGCCGGTGATCCAGAACATCAACGCCGCCATCAAGAAGTACGACTCGGGCGGGGTGGTGACCGGTTTCTCGTCCAACATGTGGGCGGCGCTGCAGGTGGCGCTGGCCGGGGCGAAGAACGTCCTCGGCAGCGGTCGGGCTCTGACGGGGGCGTCGGAGTGGAACGCCCTGAATCAGATGACGAACTACCAGACCGGGGTTCTGGCCCCGACGACGTTCAACGCCAAGGGCTCGGGCGTGCCAGGTGAGACGCGTATCTTCGACTTCGGCTGGACGGTCTGGAAGATCGACTCGGCCGGAGTGGCCCAGATCCAGAACAAGAACTGGACCCAGACCGCGGTCAGCGAGATGGTCCAGGTCCCGACCGTCACCAAGGAGATCGGCGGGTGACCCTGGCTGGCGAAGAGCAGGGCGGGGGCGGAACCGGTCCGGAGACGGACGAAGGCCGCGGTCCGGGGGATAACGCCGGTCCCGACAGTCACCCAGGAGATGGGCGGCTGACCCTCGCTTCCGAAGCTGAGCCGGCGGGGCCAAATCGGATGATCGACCAGCGAGTGGCGGCGCTGGTTGTGGCGCGGGACCGGTCGAAGGACTGGGCTCGCCAAGAGGTCGTCGATGCCCGACACTGCGCCGGTTTCTTGATGCCGCGTGAGCGGATCGGGCTACTTCTGGACGAGGGTTCGGGTGTTGAGTACGGAGGGATCGAGGCGTACTCGCCCACGGATGGCTGGCTTCCGACCAAGGGCGGTGTCGACTTCGTCGGCACCGTCCACGGATACCCGGTAATCACATCGTCAACCGATTACACCGACCGCGGCGGCGGCTACGGCGCAGGGCGGATCCAGCGACTCATCGCGCTGGCCCGTGAGCATCGATGGCCGGTCGTGCTGTTCGCGGATGGGGGCGGTAGCCGGGCGTCGGACCCGCTGGCTGCGACGGTCGAGAAGATCGACATCAACGGCTCCATCGGACGCTTCGGCTACTTCGACGGCATGGCCGAGCTGTCCGGGTGGGTGCCGACGATCGCCATCGTCTCGGGGCCCTCGTATGCGGGTCATGCCAGCCTGGCCGGGTTGTCCAACCTGGTCATCGCGACCAGAGGCTCGTCGATCGGGATGGGTGGACCGCCGATGGTCGAAGCGGCGCTGGGGATCCGACTGACGCATCAGGAGTTGGCCCCGGTCGAGATGCACGAACTCACCGGCGGCATCGACCTTCTCGTCGACGACGAGCCGCAGGCGATCGCCGCGGCCCGGCGGATCTTGTCATTCCTGCATGACCAACCGACCGGTCAGCCGTCATCGTCGGCGGCGCGAATCCGCTCGCTCGTGCCTGACCACGGCCGGTACGACATGCACGAGGTGATCGACGCAATCGTCGACGACGCCAGCGCCTTCGAGTTGCGGCCGAAGGCCAGCACGTCGGTGATCACCGCCTTCGCGCGCGTCGGTGGTCGGACCGTCGGTGTGCTCGCGAGCCAGCCCGCGTGTGAGATCGGAGGTGCGATCGATCAGGGCGCGGCAGACAAGATCGCTCGCTTCGTGGAGCTGTGCGACGCCTACGAGCGTCCGATGCTCTCGTTGGTGGATACGCCCGGGTTTGTGGTTAGCGCTGGCGAGGGCGAGCAGCGCCGCGTGCAACCTGGCATAACCCGGCATCACGCCCGCCCGTTGCTGGCGCATCATCACCGGACCGTTCCCCTCTTCAGCGTCCAGATCGGGCGGGGACACGGTCTCGCCTCGTTCGCCATGACCGGTTTCGGCAACAGCGCTTCGGTGCCGGCGTTGCGGCTGGCCTGGCCTAGCATCCAGTTCGCTCCGGCGAGCGGGGCCAAGGCGGCGGGCGACAGCGATTTCGATGATGTGGTCGACCCGGCTGAGACGCGCCAGCGAGTCGAGCGGCTCCTTCGTCTCATGGGGCCGCCCCCGGTTCGGACCGCAAAGAAGCGTCCCGTCGATACGTGGTAGTGGGGAGGGAGGTGGGGAGGTATGGATCAGCAGTTGGTTGATGAGATTCTTGAGGCGCGGGCGGCGGCGTTTGATGGGGCGCGGCCGGGGGTGGTGGCGGCGGCTCGGGCGGCGGGTCGGTTGACGGCTCGGGAGCGGGTGGCGGCGGTGGTCGATGAGGGTTCGTGGGTAGAGTACGGGGTGTTGGCGGAGGGTGATCCCGATTCGCCGGGTGGTGCTCCGGCTGATGGTGTGGTTGGGGGTGTGGGGGAGATCGAGGGCAAGCCGGTGGTGGTGGCTTGTTATGACACCACGGTGTTGGAGGGCACTCAGAGCCGGACGAATCTGATGAAGGTCAGGAAGCTGATTTTTCTGGCCATCGAGCATCGTTGGCCGTTGGTGTGTTTCGCAGCGGGCGAGGGCCGCAGGGTGGGGGAGCGCAGCGAGTTGTATGGCACGGCGGTGGGCCCGCACGGGGTGTTTGATGGTTTGGCTGAGCTGTCGGGGTGGGCGCCGACGGTGGCGGTGATCGCCGGCGCCGCTCGGGGTGGTAATGCGGCGCTGGCGTTATTGTGTGATCTGGTGGTGGCGACGCCCGGTTCGGCTTTGGGCGAGGCGGGGTCGGAGTCGACGTTCGACGGGATCGACTTTCATGTCGGGGTGGGCGATGTGGATGTGGTGGTCGATGATGATGCGGCGGCGGCGGCTACGGTCCGGCGGCTGCTTTCCTACTGGTTGTACGATCTGCCGCAGGGTGCTCCGTCGGAGCTGGCGGCGGAGATCGACGCGGTGGTGCCGGTGGCTCGCCGCCGGCCTTACGATATGCGCAAGATCATCGCCGGGTTCGCGGATGCCGACAGTGTGCTCGAGCTGCGCCCGGGCTGGGCGAAGTCGTTGGTCACGGTGTTTGCTCGTCTTGAGGGTCGGGCGATCGGGATCTTCGCCAATCAGCCGTTGTCGGCTACGGGCGGGGCTATCGATTCGGATGCGGCGGACAAGCTGTCCCGCTTCGTGGAGTTGTGCGACTGCTACGACTTGCCGCTGGTCTCGTTTGTTGATAACCCGGGCTACATGGTGGGGCCCGACGCCGAGCGGGCTGGTATCGCTCGCCACCACGCCCGCCCGCTGATGGCCCTCCAGCATCGCACCGTCCCGTTGTACAGCGTGCAGGTCCGCAAAGCCTACGGCCTCGGACCCTACGCCATGGCCGGATTCGGCGAAAGCCGGCTGGTTCCGGAGTTGCGGCTGGCGTGGCCCACGGTGGAGGCGGGCGGGATGTCGCTGGAGGGAGCGGCCACGCTCATCCGGCGCAAAGAGATCCGGGCCGCGACCAGCCAGGAAGAGGTCCGTCGGATCCAGGCCGACTACGCCGACAGCGTGCGGGCCCTCAACTCCGGCATCCGGGCCGGCCGCAAATACAACTTCGACGACGTCATCCCCGCCGGCGAGACCCGCAAGCGCATCGCCGCCATGCTGCACCGCACCCCTCGACATCCGCCGGCCACCAAAAAACACTACATCGACACCATATGACCGCACCACCAAGAAACAACTGAAAACGAAAATGAAATACCTGAAGCTCACCGCCGTCGAGAAGATCGGCCATCCTGTGGTCGCCGGGGCGCCGGAACTCTTGCATCTGAAGAAGCTATTGTGATTACTGACTCACTTGCGCTCGACGGGTTGGGTGATCGACTCCGATGTGCCCGGATAGAGGCTGACCTTTCGCTGGCGGACCTGGCCGCGGCGACCGGCCTCTCGTCGTCCTTCCTTTCGCTGGTGGAGAAAGGAAAGAGTGACATCAGTTTGGGGCGATTCGTCAGACTCGTTGATGGTCTTGGAATCACTCTCACTCAGCTGATGCAGCCAGCCGATGCTTACTCACAAGAGAGCGACGTACCTCACCGGAAAGTTCTGCGAAGAGACGAGTGCCAGCGCTTGCTCAGCGACGGCAACGTTCGAACGCAGGTTCTCTTGGGTGCCGACAATGGAAAGATGTCCCGGTGCATCATGACATTCGAACCAGGCGGCACCATTGATGTATCCGACTACCAGTGGCGGATAGGGGGTGAGAATTTCTATTTGATCCTGAAAGGAGCCCTTGAACTGGAGTTTACCGACAATGAGCGGAAGCGACTAAGGGTAGGCGACTGCATCCGTCTGCGACGCGAGGACTTTCGTCGCTCGTGGAACGACACACGCTATGACACCATTGTTTATGTAGAGTCCTGGCTGTCCTGAGGCGGTGTGGTCGTGCGCTGCTGCTTGGAAACCTCTCGGGATAGCTTGCGCGCCGGTCCTCGTTCCCCCCGATGGACGCAGCTATGCGGGTGACCACACTCACCTCCGTGGTGGGCGCGCAAGCTATCCGGAGCGGTCTTCCATCGCCGCCAGCTCGACACAGGTGCTGCAGGACCCGCAAGGGTAGGCAGCTGGCCTGGGAGATCCGCTCCTAGTCGAGCTCTCTACGAGCAGCGGAGCCTTTTGGGGTGGTTTAGGTCTGAGGCCGTTGTGGGCCTAACGGCGGTTGGGTGTGCGGCTCGTGGGGGGCCTGGGTGATGGCACATATGAGGCGGATGGGGTCTGCTGGGATTGAGTATCACAAGCAGACGGTGTTGGAAAGATGCGATGCTCATCCTGGGTTGGCCCTCGAATATTACGGGCGGAGAGGCGAAATTCCCCTGCGCCGGCGGAGCCCGACTCCGCCTGTCGACAGATGACGGGTGTTCCTCGCGCTGCGTTCGAAGCAGTCGCAGGAGATAGAAGGGAATCCGCCGTGCGCGCTGCGCTCGAACAACTGCGAGCCGGCAACGTCGGCGTCGCGGCCAGCTGGTATTACCAGCACGGCCGGATCCACACCCAGCGCGACCAGGACTGGACGTTGCGCCGGGCCGTCGAAGGCTGGGCGATCGACATCGATGCTGGCCATGACGCCGCCCTTTTCGCCTACCAGCGGAGCAACGTCGCCGAGTTGAACCGGCTTGCCCGGGAGGTGATGGTCGAGCAAGGCCGAGTCGCCGGGCCCGAAGTCCATGGCATGGCCATCGGCGACCACGTGATCGCTACCGCTCCGATCCCGGGTGTTGGGATGGTGAACTCGGAGCGCGCCACGGTGATCGCGGTCAACGAGGCGTGGCAGATGATCGACCTGCGAGCCGACGACGGCCGGCTATTAGCGGGGATTCGGGGCGACGAGCTCGACCGTCTCGCCCTCGGCTATGCCACCACTGTTCACCGCTCGCAAGGCGCCACCGTCGACAACGGACATGTGCTAACCGACGGCGGCGGCCGAGAGTTGGCCTACGTGGCCATGTCCAGAGCACGGGAGGCGACCCACATCTACACCACCGCAGACGACACCGCCGTGGCCGTCGAGGACCTCACGGCCGACTGGAAGCAGGAGCGTCGGCCTCGATGGGCGATCGACACTGGCCTACCGGCCTCCGCCGACGCTCAGCAGCAGGAGCAGGAGCTAGATCAGCGGGAGCGGGCCAACGTGCTCGCCATCGCCGCCCATGAGAGGACTGGGTCGGAAAACGAACGGATGCGAGCCGCCATCGGCGCCGAACTCGACCGGTACCGGGGCCGACTCGACGAGTACGACCGCCCGCAAGTCCGACGGCCGCCGGCATGGCCGGAACCCAAGTCGCGTGAACGCACCGGTGATCGTGGCATCGAAATGGGGATGTAAACCTCGTTACTGCCGTGCTCTTCACGACCGAAGGCGTGTCATCGTGGCTGTCCTGCCTAGTAGTGACCACACCGGCCAGTTCACCCTCGAAGGCGCCTTGGTCGTGGAAGGCTCGGCCCTGCCGATGCCTTCCGACGGGTCGCATTCCTTGCGCGATTGCTGATCGCGGCCGAGCCAGTTTCCGGCAACCGACCGACGAAGAAGGCGTCACCCAGGTCACCAGCAAGCCGATCGCCGGATATCTGGAGCCTCTTGAGACCCGTCGTTGATGTAGTTCAAGGGGGTTCGAGCCTCCGTCGTGAACACGTTCACTGGAGCGCTGCCGCCGACTTGACCCACGGCAACCCCCTTCCTCCGGGCCGCCTTCGGTCCGGCACGTGGCGTAGGCAGCCCCGCGAGGGCATGTCAATGACTTACGGGGCCTTCTCGTACAAGGCTCTCGGGTCGGCCGCTCGAGATAACACCGGTTCCGCAGTGTGCCCCAGACAGTGATCGAGGTCCAGGCGGTGATCCCTTGGGTAGCGGGCATGGGGGCGATGAGTATCTCGGCGTCGGAGTGGAAGGTGGCGTTGGCGACATTCCAGTAGCCGGCGTCGGCCGCGTAGGCGTCGGGCGGATCGGCCTGGCCCGCAGCGGCCAGATTCGCTTCGGTGGCTTCGACCAACGGCACGAACATGGTGGAATCGTTGGCCGCGTTGGTGAGCTCGGCGGGATGAGGGCACCGTCGGGCCCGGTGACCCAGAGGCTCGGCATCAGGCACATCCTGGCACATGGCGATACCGAGTCGCAGGGGGACTGGAGGGGACGCGTCGGTGCCGATCTCCCCGTCGGCTTCTGGGATACCGGACGGGAGAAGCGGGCCCGGAGGCGGATGTACGGGATCATCGCCAAGTTGATGCCGTAGTCGCCTGTCGTAGTGCAGAGCGCGGGCTGCCCCATTACGCCGGGCTGGGGTGCGGCCGCACGGCACGGCGGAGGCAGTTGCTATCCATCGCTTTTTCGGGGCGGCGCAGGCCCGATTTTGCGGTTAGTCGGGCGTTTCCGCCCGGCGCTTGTGGCCTTCAGCTTCGAGCTGGACGTATCGCTTGGCCGACTTCTTCGTGAGGGGTTCGAACAGACGCCCGACGGGACCCTTCTGTTCCACTGTGAGTGTGAGGCTCATTGTCCCGTTGCTCCCGGAGCTGAGGTAGTGGCCCGCAACGAGCGTCAGGCCGGGCCGTTTGGCCTCCCAGGCGAAGGAGTGACCAGGCGTGAGTTCTGTGACGGTCCAGGTCATCGTGCCGAGCTTGGGCTGCTTGATCCGCGCCTGGCTACCAACGCCAAGGGCTCCGCTGTCTAACCGGGTGGCCGAAGTCATAGAGGACATCCACTAGGGCCAGTGCTCGACGTCAGTCAGTGCCGCCCAGACCCGCTCTTCGGAAGCGTTGATACCGATCACAAACTCGAAGCCCATTTCGACCTCCCGCGCTTCCCCCTGGCTTAGCAACGCCACCTGAGCGGATGCCAGTCGGACGGGTATGAACGACTGCGATCCCGACGGAGCCTCGCCGGGAGCGTCGCTGGGAAGGGGCGCCACCGTACAAGAGCCGGTGGTAACGACGGAGCGTAGGACTGTGCGAATCGGGATCATTGCCGCCGGCGTCCGTCCTGAAAGTCGAACGCGATGTCGATCGCCATGCCCCTTACCCCGCTCGTCGGAGCGTTGTCGGCGTCCGATCGCGCTCCATCTCCTGGCAACTTTAAGAGAGCTCCCCTCAGGCTGCCACCGGCACCGGGAACGGGGGGGACAGCTGCCTCGGCGCCCCAACTACTGTCCAACTTGTCACATACTGTTGCCAGCATCGGGCTAGTGCGATACGTGTGACTGACGCCGATCAAATATCGATGAGACCAAGGAGGACGTCGTATGGACGAGGATTGCTCGGACTGGGACGATACGGCCAAGGATACCGTCCCAGCTCACCTGAGAGCGCTCTATGACGAAGCGATGTCTATGGTCCGCGACCTACCGACAATCGAAGAACTTACACGTGAGATTGACGCACCAGACTACCTCAGCACGATTATGCACAAGTTTGATGAGCTTGCCCATGCCTTCGAGGATCACGTGATCGGAGCCCGTGGAGCGGAATACGTGGTCCCACTGCCGAAGAATGTTGGAAGTACCGACCGACCTACCGACGATGAGTGAAAGCATGGCGGAAGAAAAAGACCCACACGAGCTCTCGAGATGTCTGAGTTCCGTCCATATTTCCATCGAGGGTTTCGCTTACGTATGAGCAGGCAACCGTCGGAGTTTCGCTTCGTTGTTCAGTTACACGACGCGACTGCGTTGCATTTTGACTTCCGAATCCAAGTCGGGACAGTTCTTCGCTCGTGGGCTGTGCCCAAGGGCCCCTCAATGGACCCTTCCGTGAAACGCTTAGCCGTACCAGTCGAGGATCACGAACTGGCTGCTGGTGACTTCGAGGGAGTCCATCTCGCAGCATCCCGTGGTTCCGGCGCAGTGATCATCTGGGATGAAGGTACCTACGAAATGCTGCGAGATGAGCCTAACCATCTGGCGTTTGTGCTCTCAGGCGCCAAACTTACGGGGGGTTTCGCCATCACCAAGACCGGTGATCGCCGCTGGATCTTGGTGAAGATGAATGATGATCAGGCCCGGAAGGGTTCGGACGTCGTTGCCGAAGAGCCCCTAAGTGCTCGCACCGGTCGCTCCTGGCGCGAAGTCGCTGACGCCGGCGATTGAATCAACAGCCGGGTATGGACGCACCCCCGCCCGAGCTGGCCATCACCAAGCTGTTCGGGTCCCCCGACAAGGACGAGAACCAGGCCATGCGCCGGGATCACTTCTTAGAGGAGGCAGTGGCGTCGTGGTGGGCCGTCGAGGAGGGCGTCGAACTGACCGAGCCCGAGGAGCTCTACCTCTACGGCGACACCGTCTGCTCCACCCCGGACCGGGTCGAATCCGAATCCGGCGACGTCGTGGAGTTTCGGGGTGCAGCATCGTGGCCGCCTTGAAGGTCATGCCGAGCTCGAAGCCGCCCGGACCCTCTCGGCCCTCCTCGGCTTCCCGATCCGGCGCAAGCTCGGCGCTGGCCGGGCTGACGACGTGGGCGACCTCGACCCACGAGACCGGCCCGACCTCCTCGATCACCCGTCGGTCGAACATTCTCAATGCAAGATGCGGGGCCGGCCCTTCTCCAGGTAGGCCAGCGGGTTGCGGCCGCCGTAGCGGGCCTTCTGCAAGTCCCGGCCGCGCACCACCGCCTTCGCGGCGTCGATAGCCCGGGTGAGGGCTAGCCATTCGTGCATCGGCAGCCCGGAGTTTTCGACCTCGTCGGGGGTCAGCCCGGTCGCCCGGCCGGTCAGACTGCTCTTCTCCTTCGTGAACCAGTTTGTCCCGGACCCGGGCCTGCTCCTTCGGGTGCAGCTCTTAAAACCAGTCGTAGTCGCCCGTCGTCGACCGGGTCCCTCCCCCGAAGCCCATGGCCACCCGCTGGCGGGCCGGCGGCGGCCGGATCTTCCTCTCGGCGCCCGCCAGGTCGCGCCGTCCGGCGAACATGGCGTCGGTGAAGATCTTCTCGGTCTCGCGGGCCTCGCGGCGGACGTCCTCGGTGATCCGCCCGTCTTCCCACCGGTCCGCGAAGGTCGTGGCCATCAGCTGGAGTCCAGGCAGTCGAGGAATAGGCCTCGAGCGTGTTCGCTGGCGGCCCGGGCGAGCATGGCCGAGGGTACATCGAGAGCACCTCGGTAGGGGCGGCTCGGCGATCGGGTCATGCCAGCGACCCAGGTGCGGTAGGCGTTCCCTGATTTGCTGCCGATCTGTTCCTTCACCGCCCTGCCGGGGCGCAGCGGATGGACGCGTGTGCATAGATGGTCCGACGTGACCCTCGCAATGCTGCTGCCGCCCTTCTGAGACCCGGAAAGTTCGGCAAGTCGGCGACACCGCATAGCTCGGAGGTTGCCTTCCTCATCCCCACGTTCAGCATGGCGATATCGACATACTCCTGCTTGGAGCGAGGCGACGGCGACCTTCGACGGGAGAGCGCCAGGCCTGTTGGATGGATCAAATGAGCACACCTTGTTTACCAATCCTGTTCGGACGCGAATAGGAGCACCGGAAGGCAGATCCGGTGCCCCTATTGCTTCCCCGCCCCCCCTTGCGGGGACATCTGTTGACTAACCGAGTCGGAGGATCGATGGCCTCAGGTCACCGAGTCCGGCCAGCCGACTAGGCGACTCGTTGGCGCTCTGCGAATGCCGGGCCGGCACTCGCCGGCCAACGCTACTGACCGTCCAGCCCGATCTCGAGCCAGCCGAGGACTCGGCGACGCAGGTCATTGATCAGGGCGGCGATCTCCTCGGCCCGAGCCGGGGTCAAGCCTCTTCGGATGTGACCTCCGCCGTCAAAGAGCTCGCGCTCGAGGTACCGAATCTTGGTGACCGCGGCCGTCTTCTCGGGCCCGGTAGGGAACGTCGGGATCGTAGGGTGGCTTGCCCGATCCTCGACGGCGGTGATGGATGGATTGAAGTCCTTGCTCATCACAGCGCCTCCTTTCCTACCTACTAAGACGACGAGAACCCTGAGAGTCAGTTCATCGTTTCGTCATAAGGTCCTGAGAATCTTCGGCCTCTGCCCTATTGAAGGTCCTGCCTCAGACGCGCCAAAAGGGCCCCACCGGCGCTGCGGTGGCTGGACGTTGTGACGTCCGGAGCCCACACCAGTGCGCAACGTCGGCTCTCCATCTCGGGCCGGGTACTTGACCCAGCTGTAGGGGAGACCACCGACCCTGCCTCTCTTGCCTGTTCGCCTACTTGCCGACTTGGCCGATCCCCCCTCGAGCCTCCTCGGCCCAGCTAGGTGAGTTTGCGGTTGGTGTCGCTGGTTACGTCGTCGGCCATGTCGAACCCGTCCATGCGGATCGCTTCGCTCAGATCCGGCTCGTGGTCCATCCAGGCGCTGATGTGGTCCCGAAAGTCGCCCCGGAGCTTGAACGGCCAGGGCTGCACGCCCAGATGCACGTACGGGGCGTCCGCCCCCAACAAGCCGGCCACGTAATCCAACATCGACCAGCCCACGGTCACATCCCGGCCGGCCAGTTTCGCCACCTGGGACACGGTCAGGTTCGCGGCGCAGTCGGGACAGGCGACGAGCCAGTCGCGGGTGTCCTCGTCGGCGTCGATGTCGGGGTCGCTGCTGTAGGGAACACCGACCAGCCAGAGCCGGTCCCGGCAGGTCGAGCAGGTCACAGCTGCTCCACCAGCGCCGCCTCGAGACGCCGTCGACGGCCGCAGCATCTGCCAGGGCGGCCAACGCGGTCCGGGTCAGATACCCCCGCGGCTGACGCTTCAGGCTGTCACGCACCTCCTCGGGGGTCCCACAGACCCACAGGCGAGGCCGGTCCGTCTCGCCCGGGCGGACCGACTTGCCGATCACCGACGTGACCCACCCCCGGTCGCCGGCCAGCCGGTAGACGCGTATCTCCATCCACCGGCTGCGGTCGTGGCCATGTTCGCCGGGGTTGGCCGGCTTGTCCTTGCTGTCGCGCTCGGCCAGCAGCTCGCCCGCGAACTCGACGTCGGTGTCGCCCAGGCGCGCCACTCGATACTTGGTCAAGTGTCGAAGCATCTTGTTTCTCCTTCGGTTCGGTTTCGCTTCGACCCGCTGATCAGAGTGGCGATCAGGTCTGTACGCCGCAGCCGCCGAGCCGACCTCGACCAGGCAGCCAGGCCCGCCGGCGGGGGGAGCGGGACGAACCCTTGGAGCGGACCCCCCGGCCCCGTAGGAGCCCGTCAGTCAGTTCGCAGCTGGGGCCAGCCGCCCCACAGCTCCGCCGTCGACTTGGCCTCGAGCCCCCCGACACCCTGAGGGTCGCCAACGGGCCAGGCAGCTGAGTGGGGGAGCGCGGCCACAACAGGACCGAGCCCTCGAGGCGGCCGCGCCGGACACGACCCCAGGGTTTCCGGTCCTCGACGCGCTCGGATCGGACCTGACAGCCACGCAGCCGTCCTGGCCCCTTGAGGAGCGGCCACACCAGGACGGAGCCCTCGAGGCGGAGCGCCGCGCCGCCGGGCCCGGAGGTCCTCGCCAGGGGTCGCAGCGACGCAGGCTGGGCACGGTCGAGACGACATCAAGTAGGAGTGGGTCCGAGGCCACGACGGTCACCCCTTGAACGAAAAAGCCGACTCGTTGGCGAAAGCAGCGGCCAGCACCTTCGTGGCGGCGAGAGGGCCAAGTCCCGCCCGCCCAACCAACAACCGGCCATCCCGACCTCGGGGCTTCCGGCTGGGTACGCCGGGACCTGTGGCAACTGCGCGGTGAGGTACCCCCCGGGCACGCTTATCGTTAAGAACAGTTCTGGCAAGTACGTACACGCCGGGGGGTGTCGGGCCGAGTAGGCCCCAGCGATCCTCAACCCCCCTGCGACCTCCGCCCCTGGATGCCACCCGGCCACCAGAGGTCGGAGGGGTAGCGCCCGACCTGACCGGCCTCAGTCAGGTACCTGCACAGCCCATACTTGGGGGGGCAGGTCGCGTTTCCTGGCCGTGGTGAGGTCACAACGGTCGGGCGGTCCAGGCAGGTGTGAACGAGGACGGTGCGAGCTTCCTTGAGACCGAGGGCCGTGCGCTGTCGCCAGGTGTCAAATGGTTGTCGCCTGGGGTCTACATGGTTTACTGCCTCGCGGTGTTGGCATAGGTGTACGGCAAACACAGAAAGCAGAAAGACCAATGACCTGGACGCCTCCGACCAGCCCGACCAATCCTCCCACCCCTGCCCCTGCCCCTGCCCCTGCCGTGGGCTGGATCCGTCGTCACAAGGTCATCACCTCTGTCGTCGGCGTCATCGTGGGCCTCGTGATCCTGGGTGGCATCTCTAACGCCCTCCAGTCACATAAGGCCAACGGCCAGCCGACAACGAACACCTCGTCCTCCAGTGGCTCGACTCAGCCCAGCTATAGCTCGACCACGCCGTCCTCCAGTGGCTCGACTCAGCCCAGCGACAGCAGCACTCAGACCCCGTCCTACGGTGGCTCGATTCAGTCGTCGGATCCGTATGGTGGGAGTGGCCAGACTGGATCGGCCCCCTACGATCCCACTGACAACGGCCCGACGTACACCTACTACGGCGGTAGCGGCAACACAGGGATCGCCGCCGCCGATCCGGCTGACAACGGCCCCGCTTACACCTACACGGGTGGTAGCGGCAATACGGGAACCGCTGCTGCGGATCCTGCCGACAACGGCTACTGATCGGAGGTGGTTGAGCGCCGCCTGCCGGTGGTGCTTTTCCATGACCATGTACAGAGGACTGAAACGCACACCAGAAGGCAGCAATCCCCACATGAACTTCCGTAAGACCCCCGAGGAAAAAGAAGTCATCCGCCGACAGAAAGAGAAGCGTCGCCAGCAGAGAGAAGAGCAGCGGCGTCGGGAGGAGGAGTATCGCCGGCAGGAGGCTCTGGAGGCCCAGCGCGCTGAAGCAGCCCGTCAGGCTGCTCACGCCCAAGCCTTTGTTCGGCAGTGGACCGCAGACGTAGACCGCTACGGCCACTTTGGCGCTGACGCTATGAATCAGGCGATGATCAACACCATCAATGCCTACTTTCCGCCTCCGGCTGGATTTATGCACGATTACCAGGTGGTGTGGCATGGCCGCAATCCCGATGGGACGCTGGAGTTTGAGTTCCTGCGGCACCAACTGATCCTGACCCCGGACGAGATTTCCCGCCGTCAAGCTAACCAGCAGATGTGGCAGAACATCGCTCTGACCACCACAATCGCCGTAGCTGGAGGACGTGTCGCCGGTTCGATTAACCGCAACACCCGCGCTATCAACAACGCCAACCGGCCCAACTACATCGGGTCTATGGGCCGTATTGGTCCTCGCTGACAAGGGCTACACCTACCACCGAAAGGCTCGACCACATGTCCGATCCCGTTCGTCCCGACTACGTCTTTGCGGCGGGAGAACAAGCACCGCCACCCCCGACGCCACCACCCCCGATACTGCCGCCGGGGCTGCGGTTGCCACCGCCTCCCCCGTCGCCCGCGACCCTCAACGCCTACACCCAGGCCCGCAGGAAGGCCATGAACTGGCTGATCGGCAGCACTGTCTTCCTGATGGTCACCAACGGGATCGCCTTCTGGGACACCAGCGGCAACTCTGCCGCCTTCTGCCTGCACTTCTATCTGTGGTGCGCCCTGGTCGTGGGCTGGGGCCTGTTCTTCTGGAGCAAGAACCACGTCGTCACCACGGCCAAGGCCATGAAGGTCATAATCTGGGGACCGATTGGTCTGTTCCTGCTCCTCGCCTTGCTGATCATCCACTTCAGCGGAACTAACCAAGACTGAAAGAGCACCCCAGTGGACCTCAGCCAGGCTCAGAATGCTTCCCGACCCATCGACCGCGTCTGAGCTGGGTCGGTTACCAGAACCGGATGCCCCGGGCCAGCGGGCGGGGGTGTACGCAAGACCTGGACCGAACGCGTCGACGGAATGGCTCCGCGGCAGGTGTTGGCGTTGGGGTCGAGGAGGGGAAGCAAGAAAGGCACCGGATCGTCCTTCCGGTGCCCTTCTTCGCGTTCAGGTTCCGGCGGCTGGCTGACCTTGTCGTCAGATGTCCAAGAGTCTGTCGTGCCAAGTCGAGACTCATAACCATCCCTGCCTCCACAATAGAAGTACCGGCTGGAACAAGCCGGTCGGTATGGGGGAGGAACCAATGGAGAACGAAATATCAGGCACAACGTCAAAAACGAGAAAGAAACCAGCAGGCCCGGTAGCCTTCGTGTTGGGATGGGAGTGAGGATGGCAGCCAAAGGTGCAGCCGAGCGCTTTCGCTTGAGTCCGGAAGAGAGCCTGGTGCTCACTGCGCTTCAGTATCGGATGGTCCAGCGCGATATCGCAGCAGACCGGCGCAACCGTCGGATCGAGGACAAGCGCCGGGTTCGCGACAACTTCCGCCAGCAGGCCCTGGCGTCGGTCCTGGACGAGATGTCGCGAGCTGCCCACTTCATCGCGGATTCACTGGGGACAATAGAAGAAGCCTGGGCGGCTTTGTTCATCGATTCGATCCGCTCGTTGGATGCAGACGAGCGTTACAACCTTCTGGAGCTGTCGGGCCCGGACCTCGCTGCGCGTATTGATACCCGGACGCGCGCGCTTCTGCTTCTCGTCGACCTGTGTGGCTTCCAGCCGTGGACCCAAGGAGGCTGGGTGGTTTCCACGAGGCGGGAGTCTCTTGTTGAGGCTTGCCGGGTGTTCCCATCTCTTAGGCCAGATGACTTGGATGCCGTGGAGACCGCCTATCGCAACGCCATCAGGTCCGTGCGTGCACGTTCCCGCTCCTGGGCCAAGATCCTCGTCGTGGGCGGTGTTGGCCTTGGGCTAGGTGCCCTCACTGGCGGAGTGGCAGCACCCGCGATTGGCCTGGCTGCCCTCGGCGGTGGTTCGATCGCCGTCGGCGGGTTGGAGATGGCGAGCGGGACCCTGCTTATCACCGGCGCCGCAGTCGGCGCCGGAGCTTTTGCGCTCGGTGGACACCTGCGTAGGTGGAGCGCCGCCCCGATCGTTGCCGATGCCATCCGGCTTGAGGTAATCAGCAAGCTGATTCTTCGGGATGCCCAAGGCGACGACGAGGCAGCACGACTCGTGGTCGAGTGCCTGCGCGAACGAGTGGACGAACTGCAGGTCAAGTTAGTTCGTCTCGTCGAGCAGATCAAAGAGACGCGGCAGAAACTGCAGGATACGGAGGCCGTGAACCGCAGATTGAAACAACAGGCTGCCGCCCAGGATGCCCAAATCGAAAGACTCAGGCGCCTTCCCCGGCGCTCGGAGCCGAATCCCGCGGCTGACTCCCTCAGGACTGGCATCAAGTCGGCAGAGGCCGAACACGAAGCGATTGAACTGGCCATCTCCGTCTTGACGGGAAACAGTCAACCGGATCGACGGGCCTCTGCGAACGCGGGCGAGTCCCCGGGCAGCGACCGGCCGCAATCCGTCGCCGCAAACCTTGACGCTGAGTATCGTCGTCTCGACCGAATCGAGGCCTTGCTTGACGCTGCGTTGGATGAGTCGGACATCACCGATGACCAGATCGGTGCGGTTCGAGCGCTACCGACCGTTCTGAGCTACGACAAGATAACCGCAGTCAACGAGAGGCGTCGAGTCGATGGAGACTGGGCGGAGCCCGATCTCTACGCGTTGGTGACCGACGCCCAACGTGAGCGCCTGACGGCGTGGAGAGCCCGCGAGCGAGTGCCATGGGTGCCGTCTGACTTCCTGGTCGTCGGCCTGGCCGCCGCGACCGGAGTCTTGGCCTGCCTGTTCGACACCGAAGTTGACGCCTGGGTAAAGGGCAGGCTGGCGGCGCTGAAGGACACCGAGGTGCTCCGAGGATGGGAGGCAGACGCCTCTGGGCTGCCGATCGACTACACGGGCTTAGGCTTCGGTGGACCGGCCCACCGGGTGCGGTCTGCGGGGCATGACCTCGGTCGCCCCCTGGCCGCGTTGGCACAGATTCGTGAGGGAGTCTTCCGTGGTGTCCGTTGGACCGACGGACAGAAGGTTCCTGTTTGGAGCGGCCAGAACCCGTTTGGTCGCCCCTACAATCCGGTTGCGAGTTACGGCGAGGCCATGGTCTTGTGGGCGAAGCATCTCGCCGCCGACTTCGTGACGCCGATGAGTCTTCCGCTGCCAGGCTGGACGTGGCTCGATGAGCTGCCGTTCCGTGAGGTCCGCAAGTTCGCTCATGACGCATATGCAGGCGTCGAACGAGGGGCGGGCATGAACTTACGCTCTGGGCTCGTTACGCCAGCCCTCAGTGTCATGGCCGTGGAGGCGATTGTAACAGTCCATGTCCACGCCGACGCGTATTGCCGGACTGGGTCTTGGGCGCTGTCGCCAGCGTTGGGCGCGAAGCGTGCAGAGATGCTGCTGGCCGCGCAAGGGGTCGTGGGAGCTGTATCACTCGGGAAGGCCGCATGCGAAGCAATGACTACTGGTCCATTTGCACTCCGTCATCTGAATAGCCCAATGCTCTTGCGAGTCGGAAGGCTGGCTCTGACGGTCCGGTGGAATAGTCGGAAGCGCGACGAGATGCGTCCGCAGTCCTGGCAGGACTTACTGGAGTCGCGCTTTCAGCTGAGTGCACTCCCACACGCGATCGCCCTGGAGCAAGTTTGCTCGCACGACGGGCAGGTCGACGATCCGGTCACGGGGGACGCGATCCACCACGAGGACCACCGGCTCAGGCGGCAAGGCAATGAATCCGACCGCAGGGTCGCCGGCTTGGACGACGCCGCATAAACATCGATCAGGATGCCACTGGGCGCGGCAGAGGCGACTATTGATCGACAAATCGGAGCGAAGGACAGAAACCTTTGGCACCAGTCAGCACCCACTGATCTTGACTCAGACCGCGCCCGACTGTCGCCCGGACTTCAGACCGTGTCCGAATCGGCTCCTGATCCGTCAGAGTCCAGCGGTTTCCCAACTTGACGCTTAGCGCGCTCGAGAAGCACCCTTCCGTACTCTGCCCATGTTCGGCCCGCCACACTTGGAACGGCCCGCGCGATCTTGTACAGAGCACGCTCCACCTGGGATGGTTCAACTCAGTGGGCTCGCGCTGTGCTGACGGCTCGTTCTTGGTACGTCACGTAGTCGGGCCAGGTCACGTCGGGCAAATGTCCGTTTCGTCGTAGCCGAGTAGGTTTTCCTCTCGTAGGCGGTTATGCCAGTCACAGCTCGGAACACAAGTTGGTCAATGATGACGTGGAACCCCGGCCACAGTGCTGACAGGAGCGTCGTGGTCGTCGCTACTCCCAGGCCAGGCGTTCTTACTTGGAGCGCCTCCCAAATGCCCGGATCGGTCTTTCGCAGGGTCATCCGCGTGCCGGGAACCGTCACCGAGTTCTTCCGGTCCGACACGCCGACTCTCAGCGAGTCGAGTGAAGGGGGAGTACTCGGCGCTTGACGTTTGAAGTTGCCGGCGGCAAGTACAAGGTGGTTCCACAAGATCAACCGTTCGTGGCCCGGTCGCACATCCCAGAATCGGTCCGCTACGAACTGCACCTGCTTCGATCGTTGCTCCCGGCTCCCCAAAGCCCTCTGACCATCGGATGACCTGAGCTCGAGAGAGCGGAAAGGGTCCGACGTACCCGAGTGTCAATGCAGGTCCTCGCTCATCGCGTCGGATCACTACCCGTTCGACATTGACGAACCTGGGGTACCAGGACTCCGGTCACGAGCGCCAAGGGCTGCACGTCGCCCACCGTATCTATCTCACCGATCCACTTGCGAGAAGAAGGCTGCGCCTTACCGACCGATGCTCCCCTCTCCCGTGTCGGAACAACCAGCCGGGGAAGGCTGGGTGCATGAGGCCAAGCTGGACGGGTTGCGGTGTCTGACCCAGATGAAGTCGTCCCGGCTGCGGTTGTGGTCCCGGGTCGGCGGCGAATGGGTGGACCGGGTCCCCAAGCTCGACGGTCTCTCCTCGGTGCGGTATGTGGTGCTCGACGGCGAGGTGGCCGTGCTCACCGCGGATGGTCGGGCCGACTTCGAGCTGCTGGGCGACCGCATCCACGGTCGTCGCCACAACACGGACGGCCATCTGGTCACGTTCTTCGTCTTCGACGTCCTCCAGTTCGCGGGCCGAGACCAGACCGACGAGCCGTGGCGGGTTCGCCGCCAGATCCTCGACGATCTCGACCTGACCGCTCGCAGCGGCGGAGGTGTCGCAGAACTCGTCGGTCAGGAGGTGATCGCCAGCCCCTGAACTACCATCACCCAAAACCCATCCCACGCCACCGGCACACCTACATTTTCGGTGATCGCCGACCTACATTTTCCGCGATCCGCGACATCTGCCCTCCGCAACTTCGCACGTTCGGCAGCATGGTCGGGTGCTTCAGTGGCTTCGATCATGGCTGTTCCGACACCGCGCCGGCACCGTGCTTCTCTTGGCCGGCGTTCTCGTCGTCCTTGGCCTGGGTTATATGGGTGCCGGCGAGCAGCGGTACCAAGCAAGCGGAGCTGGGTGCTGCCCTCTTCAGCGGAGTGATCGTCGGCCTGGTGGTTGGCTTTGCCGTTCTGTTGGCACAGGAGGCCATGGCGCGGGAGCGGGCTATGTCAGCGAGTACGGAGCCGGTACCCTCAGCGGGATTAGCCGGCGGAGGAGGTAACTCCGCCGCCACTACCGGAGACAGGACCGGTTCACGGGCACTTCCGAGTCGAGTACGAGGGAGCCCAGCGCGACACCTCCCGCATTGACGCCATGCAGGTGCGACTCCGGGTCTTTGCCGACGACGAGTACTTCGAGTTCGTCACCGTCCCGGTTCCGGCCCCAGACCTTCAGGCCTACGGCGGTGGCCGGACGCAAGGGCAACTGTGGGGGCTCATCGCAGAGGCAGCCTGCCCCTTGATCGAGGACGCCGTGCGGAGGCGAGATCCCACTGCCCGACCGGACGAAGGCACACGAGGTGTACGTGGACGTGGCGAGCGCCCTCCGCCGGGTTCGACGTTCACAGGTGATCGAGGCCAACAGGGGCGGCACCATCTGCGCCTTCGTCATCTGAGGCTCAGACCCGACGCCGCCGCTGGTCGCAGAAGACCGTGGCGAGGCTCGGTTACACCATCTCGAGTTCACTGCCGCCTGAGCCAGTCGTCAGCGTCGTCGGCCAGGTGGCGCGGCGGACCCCGGCGCTCCCGCCGGATGACACTGACGATCATCGCCACGCCAGTGGCTGCGATGACCCCGGCGAGTACCATCAGGACGAGGTACACGGTAGAGAGATAGGGAGGTGCGGATCCAGGGACGCTCCTATGGTCTGCGGCGTGGGCTGTCATGGCGACCGCCCCCGGCTAGTGGCGCAGCTCCGACGGGAACTCATGCCAGATCAGGACAGGTGACGGCGACCCTCACGTGGATCGGAACTCGGTGTCGTCTCGGTAGATCAGTGCGATCTTGCAGTCGGCGATGAGATGAATGAGGTCATCTCGGGGTCGCTCAGGCAACAGGATCGCAAGCCGGGGCCGGGGATCGACCCACCGCTGGTAGTCGAGAAGCTGGCCGATAGCCATACGGATGGCTTCTCGGGTGACTGTCCCTTTGGCTTCGATCAGGAGCCGGTCAGTGGCGTTGTACAGGTCGGTGAAGAGCGGTTTAGCTTCGCCGGGGAGGGTGATCCGTTGGCGCACCAAGTGGTGCCCGCTCGCTCTGCAGGTCTGGATGTAGTCCTGGAGTAAGCGAGCCTCGCGACGCTCCGCCTCAGTGGGCTCACGGCTGCGATCCAAGTAGTACCGCTCGGTCTGGTGCTCCTCCAGCGGCACGTCCTCGACCGACGGGCCTTCCCTCGGCTCGACCACCCTGACCCTGGGCCCCAGGTCCAGCCGTGGCTGGCTTCCGTCGTCGTCTTGGATGGGCCGCAAGCGAAACATGATCACCTTGCGAAGAGGGCCACCTCCGGTCTCCGGGGCGTCATCGGAGTAGCTGTCCACAAGCTCAAACCGACCTATGTAGGTTACGGGACGACCCTTGCCCTGCCCCAGAAACAGGTGCAGTTGGCGGTCGTCTTGGAGATGATCGCGGATCGCCTTGTTGCCTCGGCGCATCTCCTGGTCGCCGCGCTGGCCCTCGCCGGAGTAATGAAAGAAGCCGTCGTCATGCCAGCCGTCGTAGTAGCCGTGGTCTTCACCAGAGGGGTTGGAAAAGAGCAGGACGACCGGCGCTCGGCTGGAGGGGCTGATGCCACTTTGGGTCTGACCACCCAGGTAGTCGTGGAGTTCCCGGCGCTGGATCTGATCGCCTGGCTTCAGAGTCATGGGCTGAAGAGTCATGTGATGATGATACAGATAAGATATCTAAAAAACAAGTGTCTCTTCTAGATTAGTCGGTGATGATCGAGATGCGCTTCAGTGTGCCGGTCCGTGGCGGTTCGAGCCCGGCAGTGGCTGATGAAGATGTGCATCGAGACCGCTTGAATGCTGTTGGTCATCGGCGCCTCTCGGGATAAAGAATGTCCAAGACATCGCTTCGGCTTGGCTTCCCTTTCTTTGATGACCTCGGCACTACCACGGTTGGCCCAGCTGTGCCGATCGCACGTCGCTGACCAGAACGTGACCGACTTGGTAGGACAGCCCTCGGCTGAGGATTTGACGACCTCGGCACTACCACGGTCGGTCCCGCTGTTCTGATTCCGGACGATGGTGGTCGGGCCGAGGTGCTCGACGTGAGAGTACGACCTTCGCTGGATGTGCCAACGATGGCCCTACCCGATGTCGTGCTTGGCTGCGCCTTCGGCTTTTCCGGCTTGCCGTAGACCGTCACCCGTTGGCCGGCAACATGCCGTGGACCCAGGTCCACCTTTGGCCCGTATTGCTTGGCGGTTCGTTTGTTCCTCCTGGGCTTAGACGAGGTAACCCCGGATGAGACCCAGCCGCCGCCCTTCTGAGTAGCGTTCGACTTGCCCCGCCTGTTTTCCTTGCTCTTAGCCATCAGCGCTTGCCGCGGCTAGGGCCCTCTCCCTCGACTGCTGCCACTTCGCCTCCTCGGCCAGGGATTCGGTCAGGAGTTGAGGATAGTCCTGGCATAACCAGTCCGCCCCAAAGACCAGCTTGAACCCGTCAGGGTGATTGTCCCGCTCCACCAGGATTATGAGGCCTCACAGCCCCTAGCCCGCACTGTTTAGTAGGGAGAGGTCGGTGACCGGGGTGCGTCCGCCATAACGCTCTCCTGGCAAGGGATACTGCGGTTGTCGAGGCCGAGTTCCCGGAGCGCCAGGAGGGCACCTTGAGGGTGAAGGCTCGCAGGGCCGCAGAGCAGCTGACGGTGACTGGCGATGGTGGCGGTGTGGCCAACCATGCCGGTGCAGTGTTGGTTGGTGAGCTGGCCGATCGGGTCGGCCTGACCGCCTTGCTGGGCGAGGCTATGTCGCCCACCCGCCAGCGTGATAAGGGGCATGACCGGGGGTGGTGCTCACCCAGCTGGCCGTGACGCTGGTCGACGGTGGCGAGTGTGTGTCCGATCGGCGGGTGTTGCGGGATCAGCCGGATCTTTTCGGTGAGGTGGCGTCCACGCCCACGGCATCGCGGACGCTGTCTGCGATGGATGCTGCCGTCCTGGACGACATTGCGAAAGCTCGGGCGGCCGCCCGGGCCGCGGCGTGGCAGGCCGGGATGCGTTCCGCCAATATTGTGTTGGACCTTGACGCCACCTTGGTTACCTCGCACTCTGACAAGGAGCAGGCCCCCCGCCCCGACCTATAAGCACGGCTTTGGTTTCAGCCCCCTGCTGTGTTTTCTGGACGGCACGGGCGAAGGGCTGGCCGGCAGGCTGCGCCCCGGCAACGCTAACCCGGGTACCGCCGCGGACCACGTGGCCAAGCTCGACGACGCCCTCGCCCCAGCTGCCCGTGGCCACCCGGGCCGCCGATCCCCACGGCGGCCAAGCCATGCTGGCCCGTTCGGATTCGGCCGGATGTAGCCACGCCTTTGTCAACGCCCTGCGGGACATCTCCGTGGCAGCGACATCGCATACGATATCCATGTCGCGGGGGTCTTCCTCCGGACCGGCATTCCAGAACGGGACGATGTCGGGCACATGGTGGCGGTGGCCCGTGCACTCAACCCCGACCGCCGTGGGGCCCTCGACAACCCGGCGTGGGACATTGGGCGGCGCTGGTGCTAGCGGGGTCAGCCGGACTGCCCAACCTGCCCGCTGCTCGGCGCCTGCCCGCGCTACGTCAAGCGCGGGAACGCTGTGCGGGGCATCTGAGGCCCACCCTCAGCCCGCCCGAGTCGACCCCAGTGCAGGATGCGATCGCCATTGGATGCAGAGCGGCGACATTTGCGGCGAGGCGCCGATAGGATCGTGGCGTCGACAGAACCCGCCGATCGCGCAGGAACTGCGTGATCGCGATGCGGGAGGCGTTGTCATAGTCGTTGAGCGGCCCAGTTCCCGCTCATCGCTTGCACAGCAGGATCACGTCGGAATCGCACGGGTACTGGAAAAGTCGCGCTCGAAACATCGGTTACGGAGGTGAGATCGACAGGGTTTCACCGGTTCGCACCTCTGATCGAGCGAAGGCGCTGGTAGCCCCGCTTGCATTGCGCCATAGCGGCCGCCTGCAGCGAATCAAGATCGCGGGGCCTCGATCCCGACGATAAACACCCCGGCCACCGCGAGGGCGGTCCATGCGGCCGAGCCGGTGGCCCGACCACCCCGCCCCGAGCACACCGCCGCAGCACGGGAGCAGGCCGCTGACGGCCTCAATTGTCGCCTCGAAGGTTGTCGTCATGCACGCCGACGCAGTCCAGTTCGATAACGCCGCTGGGAAGGCACCAATACCGCAATCGCCGAGCGGCGTGGCTGGAGTTCTGCAATCGTGTCCTCATCGCGTGTGCGCCATCTGAGGCGCGAACCAAGGCCTGCCCGTTCTTTGAGGCGAGCCATTCTTTGACGGCTCGGACAGGCCTGTCACGTGCCCGACCGGTAAGTACGTCCACACAGACCTCGAGGATCTTTTCACGCGATATTCCACCGGCCCATACAAGGCGATCGACACTGGCCAAGAACTCGGGCCCGATCAGGTAGCTGTCCGGCCACCGATATCGCTCCCGGCTCGACTCGTCGACCTGAATTGGATAGGCCACTTCGAGTTCAAAACGGAACTGCCGGTCAGGGTCGCTGAATACTTTGGGTACGGCCAGTCGACGAGATCTTCGAAGCGCGCCCTGAAGTTCACGAATCGTCGATTTAGCATCGGCAAGGGCCTGACCAGCCCTGGCTAGCTCGTCCTCGAGGGCGGAAGACTGATCGCCATCTGAACCCGTCGCCACCGGCTGATCAGACGACGCTCGCCCGGGTACTGAACAAGGTCTCCTCGGTAATCGCTGATCTGGAAGCCAAGGCGGGCCGCCAGGGAAGACTGACATCGCCGGAATGGGTGATTCACCGGAGAAACAAGCCAACAGATGACCATCGAGGCGGATGATCTCGGCTGTTACCACGTCGCCGGCGGTGGCGAGCAGCGCCATATCGCCCTCAGCTCCGGCAATCACGGTCAGCGGTACCTGAGGATGAAGCAGTAGCCGAATCTGTTCATGTGCCACCGAGTCAACGAAGGCCGACGTCACCACACCATCACCGACGAACTCGTCGACACGGCCAGCCAAGTCGTCCTTGACTGGGTCGGGCACAAACTCGCCCATAATCCCCACGGGACTCCACCGGCCCTCGAAACGCTGGCCACGAGCCACAAGTCGGTCGGCTGGCAAACCCCGAAATAGGTGCTGGGTCCGCATGATCGCCTGACCGTTCCCTTCCACCTGAACAATCACCTGCGTCGGCGAAACGACGTTTCGTACAACAGCTACGGCCGACTCTCCATGGGAGACCTGCACGGCGGGCTGCACGTGGCCGTCCCGGAACGCCGCATCGAGCGCGGCCTCGACCACCTGTTCGACCTGTCCCAGCCGCCCGTCTGGATCCGGCCGGAAGTGGGGGCCAACCAGGGGCAGGTGCGCCACTCTTGCGACGCCGGATAGACCCGTGTCCAGCCCGAGTGGACCGACAATGTTTTGTCACCGAGCGCATCGGTCAACCAGAAGGTGGCGCGAGGCGATAAGACATAAACTTCTGCGACTCCGGCGACCTGCGTGGCGAGCTCCTCGACGTTTATACCGGGCCGCGTCGATCCGTCGAGTAACGTGGCGACCACCAGGGGTGATCGTGACGATGTGCCGATTTCGGTCAGAAGCGCGTCGAACCGACTGCGGTCGCCTACCTCTATCGCTCTGCCGACACCCACATCGCGCCCTTTCTGGTCCGGGCGGGTCGCCCGTTGCTATTGCCATTGTCCGACATCAGTTGGTTGCGGGTCTCGACCTGTGGCGACAGGCTGTGACCATCTGGCGACAAGGTGCTAGGGGGGGGACCGGATCATGCAGGTGTTGCGTGCCTGCCCCATGCGCCTCGGATCGCCACGGTATCCCCGTCGATAGAAGTGGGGCACCACCCGGCGGCTCCTGGGCGAGGATCGCCGCCGGCGTGCGTTACCTCTGTCAACGTCGTGGTGCTCTCATACCGGCAGGCAGTGGCCTACTGTGCACTACGGCGACTTCCTGTGTAGCCCTCGTTAGGCTCGTGTAGAGAACTCCGTGCCGACCGAGGTTCCGCGGGAAGGCATCCGGTTCTACGACCACGACACCGTCAAACTCGAGTCCGCGTGCCTCGTATGGAGCAAGGACTTCGATGACCATTCCGTCTTTGGACCACGCTTGGGCGTTTGTCGGGGGTCGTGTCCAGCCGGCCCTTCGGAAGGCGCTGGAGAGCGAGGTGGGGTCCACGGTGATTACCGATACCTTCCCGTCCCGGAACCTGCCGCCGAGTGTCTGTGCATGGATTACGACGGTTCGGGGCACTTCGTCTTTAGATGCGCGGACGACGACCGGGTTTAGGCCCTCCCGAAGTGGCTCGACCGAGCGTTCAGCTCTGGGAAGCAGCTGGTTGGCGAAGTCCAGGATTAGCTTGGTCGACCTGTACCCCCGCTCGATTACCTCAGGTGCGCGGACCTGAATCGCTTGCGGTATACCAATGTTCCCCTGGATCTGATCCCAGTCGGCACAGCTCCAGTCACAGCGCCGCTGGTTGAGGTCGCCGAAGAGGGAGACGGATCCCTCGTCCGTCACGAGGTTGGAGAGGATCCACCATTCTAGCGGTCGCACATCCTGGGCTTCATCGATAATGAGATGCTCCCACTTCTCGCTGTTCGGGAATGGCCGCACGGCCAGCCCGCACGCTCCCAGGAACGGCAGGTACCGCGAGGACTTCCGTATGTTCTTAAATGACTTTGCCTCTTTCCGCCATTTCGTCTCGTCGTCCGTCATGCCCACCGGAGACCCGCCCGTCAGGATGGCGTCTACCACCGTTCTGACGTCCTTTGCGCGATCTCCGTTCAGCCGGTGTCGCTCATGGAGCGACTTGACCGCCCCGATGACCTGGCGCCTGATGAATAGGTCGCTGTCAAGTCTGGAGTCTTTCGTCCAGTCGTCCGACCGATGATCGACCGCCGCCAGACGCCCCAGCAGAGCTGGCAGACTCAGCACATCTATGGTCGCTCGGCCGTCGGTGAGCTGACTGATAGCCGGCCGGATATGGTCGGCCCAGCGATCGCTCGGCCCGATGACCGCCACTCGGGTGAGGGGACGCTGGTCTTCACGTTCCGGGTGGGTCAAATAGGCGGCCCGATGGGTAGCGATTATGGTCTTGCCGGTCCCGGGATGACCTTGAACAAGGAGGGGCTGGTGTTTCTCCCAGGTGACCAGGCGGTACTGATCTGACTGCAAGGTGGCCAAGACAGACGTGAGACGCCCGGTACGTGGCCTCATGACCGCATCCATCACTGTGTCAGAGGCCCGAAGGGGCTTGTTAAGTTTCGAGAGGCGGGGAGCCGGGTTGGTGGCGATGGCCGCGACCGTTGCGGGCCGGAGGTTAGGCTGGGTGGACGCGCCGGCGTGACTTGTCTCCGGAGGGGCGCTACCGAGTTTGGCGTCCCGTTCCTGTGGCGAACGCATGGCGCTGCCAGCGGGCTCGGCGGAGATTGTCGGCCGTCGACGCGCTGGTTCTGAAGGTCGGCGCCCCGGCGAGGGGGCCGGCCGAACCTTGAGTGCGCCGCCCGTCGAGGGGCGGAAGGGCTGGGAGCCTGATGCCTCTGGGCGAGTGATCTCGTCCTCAAATGAGATCAGGTCCCGTCCGCGTGGCGTGAAGGTGCGCCGGGCGACCACATTGTCGACAAGGTCGAGTTCCCTGTCCGGTTCGGTCATGTAGAAGAGACGGGCCATGGGCGTGGCCCAACTCACCACGCACACTCCGGGCCACTCGTGGTGCCAGTTGCCGATGTAGAAGCTGGTCCCGAGGAGCGGGTCGTCGAGGTCGAGTGCAACCCGCCCGGCGAGAGGTTCCACGCCACGGGCGATCGGTATTCGGTTTTCTATGGTGCCCAACCAGATCCCGTTGCGCCGCCCTCCCGTCTGGACCCGGATTTCCCGAACGTCTCGTAAGGTTCGATCGTGCTCGGCGAGGTAGCGCTCATTGTTCGATCGCTCGTACGCCAGTTCCGCGTTTGCTTCAGCCTGTTCTGCCAGTGCCACCTTCCATGCCCCTTCGTATCGACACCTCACAGACTGCGAGGTACTCCAGCTCCATGCTTCCGTCGGCCAGCCGATCGAGCTTTGCCTGAGCCTCCGCCAATCGATCTGCCTGCTTGCGCAACTGGGCCTCGTGCAGATGGATGCTTCCTGTCTTCCCTCTGCTGCGCATAGTCTGGATGCTCTTGCGGATCTGCTTGACCTTGCGGGAGTAGGTTTCCTCGAGGCTGATCCGCCGGGTTGTGATGAGAGAGAAGTTTTCCTTCTTCCTGCGTTCCACATCCCGGTCAAGCCGTTCCATCAGGATGCCTTGCAGCCGATGTACCAGCTCTCCGGGCAACCGTTCCGCGACCGCCCTGTCCCTGCCAAGTTCGTCTTCCGGACCGAGGCGGGCCTCGGCTAGGGCTGCGAGAACGGCATCGCCTACCCCCGTCCCGCTGTCGCGCCCGATCATGTCGACCGACGCCGCCCACAGTTCGTTTGCCGGCTGGATGCCTCGCCAACGAGCTACTGCAAAGAGTACAAGGTAGCGGCCTGGCTCAGCCTTTCCGGATTCGCAGCCGATCTCCGAGTAGCGTGCGATGTAGTTGCCGGGGGTTCGCAGCGCCGCCCTGACGAATGGGTGCGTCGAAGTGAGCAGAGTCTCTCCGCTGATCCGGGCCAGTTCCTGGTCCAGGCACAGCGTAACTTCCTGTTCGTTTCGGAAGGCCCGAACGAGCCGGTCGATCTCGTCTGCAGAGCGTTCTCCTGCGGCCTGCACTTCATGCAGTTGGGCCGCCAAGGCAATGGTACCCCGTAGCTGCAGACGTAGGCCGTCCTTAGTCAAGCTGCATGCCGCATTCTGATCGGTTCTGGCCCAGTCCTCTAGCAAGCGGGCGAGCTCTAACTGACCGATGTAACGGCCCGAGGAGAGCAGGTCCTGCTCCAAGCCCGCTATCTCTACTTGATCGGTCGAGGACAAGAACGCAGTGGCGTCCTCGACCTCTTTCTGGGCGAGCGATTGCTCCTCAATGGCGCTGAGGGTCTGGTCCAGACGGCGCTCCTGCTCCTCGCGGGTAAGCGTGAAGTCGAACATCGCCTTGCGGAGTTGGCTGCCGCAGGACTGGAGGATTGGCTCGAGCTCGCCTATGGAGTTGGTGAACACACCAATACGTTGGTGCACCCGCTCGATGATGTCGGTCTCGATGGTGCCCGGGGTGTGGAAGTTGACGACCAGAATCTTGTCTTCCGTCTGACCGATCCGGTCGATCCGCCCGATACGCTGCTCCACTTCCATGGGGTTCCAGGGCAGGTCGTAGTTCATTACCGCGGAGCAGAACTCGAAGTCCAGACCTTCGCTGGCTACCCGCGTGGCGATCACCAGGTCCAGCCCATTGGCCCGGAAACGCCGAATCACTTCATGGCGAGCCTGGTGGCCAACACCACCGTGCAGCACCCCCAGACGGAGCATCGGGCTCAAGCGGCGTTCTAGGTATGAGAGCGCCCGGCGGGAGAAGGTGAAGAGCAGCACCCGCTTTCCGGATCGGATGATCGGCAGCAGCGTCTCCGCGAGTGCATCGAACTTCGTGTCGACGTCCCCGAGAGCGGAGGCGGCGTCGAGCAGCGATCGCGGGGGTGGAAGTAGCTCGTCGTCCGAACGGTTGTCCGGTACCTCGTCGTCGTCCGCCAGGAGCTCACCGTCCGCTTCGTCATCATCAAATCCGGGCTCTGAGACTCCCCAGTCACGCTCCAACAGAAGGTCTCGAGCCGCGGGTAGGCATGTGCTCGCTAGCCTGAGCGGCATCTGGGTAACGAATCCCACCGGAAACCCCCGTCTCCGGGCCTGCTCCCTCTGCCAGGAGTCGAACTCCGCGTAGAAGATCGCTTCGGCGGGTGCCCAAAGCACCGGTACGGCTTGAGCGTCCCGCACGGTCTTGCCTTCGAGGATCTCGGCTTTCTTGGTCCGGGTAATCGCGCCGGAAAGGGCGTGAAGCCGGGAGAGGAGCTGGCGGGCCTTCACGACGTCGCCGTGAGTCAGGGTGTGGGAGTCGAGAAGCTCGGATAGCTCCTCGAACTGGTACCGGGCCTCGACCGCGGGCCCGAACGCCATGTCGTGGACCGCTGTCAGCCAGCTACGGCGGGTCTCGTTTGTCACCGACCGGTCGAGCAGCGAGGCTCTGATCCGATTGAGCACCGCGTTCGGCTGCAGTCGTTGCTCGAACACGTACGGGTCGTCGAAGTCTCCCGGTGCGAGCAGGTTCAACAGGGTGTATAGGTCCTCGTTCCCGAGGTTGAGGGGAGTAGCGGATAGCAGGACGAGGGCGTCGGCCCAATCGGCTAGAAGAGACCCCAGCGCATGGCTGCGGGTCTCCGGGTTGCGGAAGACGTGCGCTTCGTCAACAATTATCAGGTCGAATCGAGGTCCGATCTCTGCCAGCTCGGCCAGCCCGGACCATGATCGGAGCCGCTCAACGCTGCAAATGGCGTGGAATCGCTCCGGCAACCGGTCGGTGTCGAGCTTGCGGAGGAACTCAGCTAGTCCGGGCTGATCGAGTGTCGTCAGCAGGTAGCCGAACCGGTCCTCCATCTCGGTCTTCCATTTCTCGACGAGCATCGACGGGCAAACCACGAGGACACGGCCGGCCTGGCTCCTCGCGTCTAACTCAGTCCAGACCAACCCAGCTTCGATGGTCTTACCTAACCCAACCTCGTCGGCGATGAGCAGCCGGAGCCTCTCAGCTTCCATCAGGCGTATGACCGGACGGAACTGGTAGGGACGGAAGATTGTACGGCTGGCCCGGAAGGAGTAAACGGTGTCAGATAGCTGGTCCGCAAGCTTGGCCCGGGTCAGAGTGGCGGCAAACGCCCGTGGTTCGGACGGGTCACGGCCAATCCACACGAGCGGGTCGTCATCAATCTGTGGTTCCGCGAGCTGACTCTCGGCCAGCGTGATTGTGCGTCCGCCCAGTCTCACGTCGTAGCGCCAAGCACCGCCAAGGTACTGACGTCGACGGATGCGGACCTCTTCGCCGTTTGGCACCGTCCTCGCTTCGTCCCCAATCCGAAACAAAGGATGAGAGACGACCGTGCCAATGTCCCAGAGATGCTCCAGCCATCCAAATGCGTTGATCAACGGATCGTCGTCCGGAGCGTCCCAGTGGGCGATGCTGGCGGGCCCCGGTACACCGCCGGCAGACACGATGAGCACAGCCCGCCCCGCACCTTCATCGAAGCAGTAGACGCCGGTCGGAAGGTCTGCTGGGTTCGCCGCGACCTGCCTCGTGTCGTGTGCTGCTGCGATCTCGTCCGGGACTGTCCCGCCGACGAGCAGGACTCTGAAGGGCTGAAGGTTCTCGATGATCTTGCCTGAATCGGCGAGGACTGGGTGATAAGAAAGAGGCGCCACGGGTAATTTCAGCGTCCCCGGCGCGCGACGAAATACCATTGCATATCAAGCAAGCCCCTGATCTTCGGCCCCATCTGGTTACGACTCCCATACAGCGTACTCGGGACAGCACCGGTATACCCGCCGCTCATCACTTCCCTTATTGCGACAACACACCTCGTGCCGGGTCAGTCGGCGTCGGGGCAACTTTGACTTCACTTCAGGGTACGGGCGACCAATCCGACCATTCTCAACGGGCCGACAACATTCGCGGGGCCTGCCTCAACTTCGGTCTGACGACCTTTACATCGGATGCGAAGCCCTTCCGATCCGAAGAGGCCGCCGCCTCCACCGATCAACGCCCGAAAAATCGTGTGGCTCGCGACGGCCGGGGGCTCTCGTCTCGGTCAGTTGGGTAGCGTGGATCCGATGATCCATCGGAGTTCTGGGGCTGAGCTCCCCGAGCCAGATGTAGGGATGCGGGTTCGGCGGTCTAGCCAGTTTGCCTGGACGGCCGTTCCTGAGCCAGTGCTCGTCTCGTTGCTGGGGTGGGTCGACAACGGGGACGGTGCCCGGATTCGCCGCCTGTCGCACGGGGAGTTGGCCGGCACGGCTCTAAGTTCGTTCGGCTCGAGACCTCAGCTGAGCTGGACGGCGAGCGACTGGTGCGGTCCGTGGCTGCGGGACGAGTGGCCGGGCTTGCTTGAAGCGTCTGACCTTGGCCGGCTAGTCGGGGACCTCGCCGGTGATGGCCGTTGGTCGGATATACCGGCCAGCCGTAGGGAGCAGCTCGATTGGCTTGGTAGACGCCACCTGACCTCGACGATGCGTAAGGCTCTCTTGCGCCAGTTTCGCCGTCGATACCGGCTGGCGGGTGAACCGACCCGATCGACCACCAAGGGGCCCGGGGGCTCCAGCTTGCTCGAACTGAAGGGCTCGGGGGCGCCGGCGTCAATCATCCCATACCCGCACCAAGAACGAGCCTGGCGTGTCATGAGCGCGGAGATCACGCTCCGGGGTGACGGCCCGGCGGCGGCCGGAGTGATCGTACTGCCGACCGGGGCCGGTAAGACCGAGACGGCGGCTCGGTGGCTCGTGAGAGAGGCGCTCGCGTCGAAGCCGCGCACCCGAGTGTTGTGGATCGCACACCAACGCGAGTTACTGCAGCAGGCACTTAGCGCTTTCGGTCGCGCCATGGCGGAAATGCCGCCCGGCCAGACAATCAGGTCTCGGGTCTTCCACAGCGATGCCGACCCCACCACGTTGCTAGCTGATCCGGACATCGATCTGGCGCTGGTGACGAACGCTACGCTTGGCCGTCAGATCGACGCGGCCAAACGACAGCGTCTGCTCGCGTTCCTAGCCGAACCGACGGTCATCGTTATCGACGAGGCCCATCACGCCGGCGCTTCCAGTTACCAGAACATCCTCGAGGTGGGTCGGGCTGCTGGCACCGTCCGAGGCGTGATCGGGTTGACGGCCACGCCTTGGCCTACAGGGGCGCGGGGCGCGGCTGCATTCCGCTCGACGTTCCCGCGCCGGTTCATTGAGCTCTCCCAAGAGAGCCTGATCGGCGACGGGATCCTGGCCCGGCCCACTCTGCACACCGTTGCGACGGGGCAGATCATCCGCCTGACCCGGGAGGAGCTGGTCGAGAGCCAGCGGCGCGACGATCTCGGCTCCCTCGGCGCGGCGACGCGTCGACACCGAGAGCCGGAACCAACTGGCGGCCAGGCTGTGGTCGGACCGCAAAGACCTCTACAACAAGACATTGGTGTTCGCCGCCGATCGCCAACACGCTGACAGTCTTGGCCGGGCGTTCACTCGACTAGCCGCGGAAGTGAAGGTTCTGCATGGCGACAGTGGCGAGGACCGGTCCGACGTTCTCGACTGGTTCCGCCAGAGCGGTGGGCCGGTAGTCCTGGTATCGGTCAACATGCTTGCCGAAGGCGTCGACCTCCCCGACGCCCGTACCGCACTGCTCGCCTGCCCCACCGCCTCGCGTATCCGGCTCCGCCAGATGATCGGCAGAGTGCTACGAGGTCCGGCGTCGGGAGGCGACCCCGACGCGCACATCGTCTACCTCCAAGATGTTTGGGCGAACTTCGCCGACATTCTCGAGCCCGCGGACGTGGTCGAAGGCGAACACGAGGAGCGGGTCCAGGACCGCCCTGGCCTTGACCACGCATGGAAGCCCTTGTCCGGCCTGCCGGGCTCGGCCGTCGCCGAGGCGTCGCGACAGTTCGCCGCCGCCTCCCAACGCGACCAGAAGATCCGAATCGAGAAGGGCTGGGCCAACACCGTCGTTGACGCGGCGATGATCGGCTACTACGACCTCGCGGACCGCCAAGTTCCCGTCTTCGACCACCAACAGACCGCCTGGCAGGAAACCATCGACGCCTCCGCTGAAAACATGGGAGCATCGCTGTTGAGCGCATTCGACGATATCCCAGACCCACGGCCAAGCCGACGCATCGTCGAGGCGGTGGTCTCCTACTGCCGGGAGCAGGGAAAGCCTCCTTATCGCCCAGTCGATCCGACCACCACGCCCGCGGCCGTGGCTGCACAGCTGGACGACGGAATGGCCCGAACCTCGGCCGGGCGGGAAGAAATGATACGAAAGTTGTGGTCGGAGAGCCTGGCTCGACGGCAATATCCCGACTTCGAGCAGTTCGCAGATGCCGTCAAGGATGCCGAAGCGCGGCGCTACCATCCTCGAATCTCGGAGGAACAACCCCCAGACCGACCGAATGCCGGTGACCGGCGCAAACTCCGAAGGATGACGGGCCGGCAGCTCGACGGAAACCGCGAACGAGTGCTCGACTGGGCCGCAACCGACGCGAACCTTCCCCCGACCCTGGTAGGCCGGCTGTGGCGCCCAGCGGTCAACATCAAGTGGAGCAAGAGACTGAGCCGATCACAACTCGCATACTGGACCGCCGGCTTGAAAGGCCGAGTCGCTCAACCCTGGATCGTCGTCAATGTCCTCTACCAGACGGATCGTAAAGCTGTGACCGACGAAATGCTCGAGTATCTGATCTGGCACGAGGTCGTCCACCACCTCCTGCCGCTCCACGGCCACGACCGGCTCTTTCGGGAACTTGAACAACGATGGCCGCACGCAGCTTCGCTCGACGCGCAGTGGGACAAACTCGGCGACCGAATTCAACCTCGACCCCGTGGCCTATCGATCCTGACCGGGAACTGTTCGCGGACCTGGGCCTGGCGCCCTGCGAGGGCCCCCTCGATAGTCTGAGTCGCCCCTTGATCCGCCGCGAAGCCCGCCGCCCGATCACCGTCCCGGGAACGAACCAGCGCGTCAGTCGGAGTGTCTCCCCCTCATCCGCCGTGACGACAGCGAATATCTCCGGCCGGTCGCCGGACCATCACAACGACCCATGCCGATGTCATACGGTGGCCGCCTACCGGCCTCTTTCTCAGTTTTCGACGGACATTTGTTGCTCCTACTCCACCCAGGATGGTCGCTTCGGTCGCCCGATACTTACTGTTCGGCCCGATCTTCTGTGGCGGGAGACGTTTCGTTTGACTTCAAGGCGGAGCCGTGGGTCCTGGGCTACGCACTCGACCGTCACCACGTAGAAGTCCGACTGCTCCGACGACGATCAAATAGCCCCCCTAGCAGTTGCGTTCATCGCCGTCGGACTTTCCGTGCGGCGTAAATGCTGTTGAGCCGTGAGCTCGGGACTTGCTTTAGGTCGCAACCCACCCGCAGGAGTCGGATTCGGCATTGTCAGCCAGCATCGTACGGAGGCCCCAAGTGTGCGACGTCATGACCACGTCGCCGCAGGGCGTCCTCCAGGTCGCCTAACTCGCCTGCGATCTGCCCGGCGACGACCCTGACCCGAGAATCGCCGCACGCGATGTAGACGCCCAAGAGTGAACGGTAGTACCACAACTGCCCTTGCCAGCCGGTCTTGAACCGGCCCCAGATCGGCTCGCTGTCCGCCTCGTAGTCCTTTCGGGTGGCCGTCAGGTTGTGGAGCTTGTCGCATGCGGACACCAGCAGGGCGCCGGGCTGAGCGTCGGTGGATTGGAGATGGTCGATGTATGTCCGCTTGCGGACCAACCAGTCCACCTTGCCTGCCCCGCCCGTCGTGTCCACAAAGCTGTCGGAACAGGCGCTTACGATGGCTGCCACCTCCGCCCCGCACGCCTTTGTAATGTCGTCGATTCTCGGGGCACCCCCGCCGTCCTCCACAGCGTCGTGCAGTAACGCGGCTGCCGCTTCGATGTCGGTGCCACCATGAACCCAAACCAGCTCTGTTACTCCGAGCAGGTGTGCCATGTACGGCGTCGCGGAGCCCTTCCGAACCTGGTCGGCATGCACGATGGCCGCCAGTCCGAATGCCGCTGACAGGCGGGCTACCTCCAGCCCAGAACGGTGACTCATTAGATTCTCCTCCTTGCCCGCGGCGACTGTTTCGATGGGGGATCGTCGCCGGTAGGGCTGATCAGGCACCTCACGACCGCCGCAACCTGCTATCGGAATCGGGCAGTCGACCGCGACGAAGCTTCGTCGCGTGTACTGGCCCCGCTTCAGCCGACACCGGCTCCCGGCAGCAGGGTTGCGATGTTACATCGTCGAGGCGCCGCCGCCTGGCTGTATCTCGAATCCCAATGCAGCCAGAGGGCCATTTGGGAGCCGACGGATTTCCGACGTGGAACCCGGCAGTTAAGACGGTGGGCGGCCGGGCTATGTCAGCGATCGGAGGCCTCTCAGCGTGAGCAGGTGGTCCGCAAGGCTTGGGGCACCGCGCCGCCTGTGACGAGGAGCCCGCACTCGAGGTTGCGTTCGAGGCCGTAGCCGGTGAGGTTGGCGCTGCCTACAAGCGCGGTGCGCCGGTCGACGACCTGCACCTTGGCGTGCATGGCGGCGCCTGGGGGTCGCTCGTTGGCGGGCCATTACAGGCGCTGGGCGAGCAGATCGGGGAAGGGCTCGCCATGGTTCGTGAACTGGGAGTTGTCGGCGTTGCGCTCGAGGACGGTGGTGATCACAACGCCGCGTCGGGCGGCGGCGGCGAGGGCTGAGCCCACCTCGGCACAGAGGAAAGTGGCGTAGCTGACGAGGAGGACTTCTTGCTGCGCTTCGCCGATCAGGTCGGCTAGGACCGCCAGGGTGAGCCGGCCTCCCGGGGTGTCGGATTCGGGGCCGGTCCACACAGGGGTGACGGTAGGCTGTTCGGCCGGGCTGCCAATCAATGCCTGCGCAATCGGGGGCGCACACAGCAAGCAGGTGCGATACGTATGGGACCCCGTCCCCTTGCGCTTCTCCGCGCGATGCGTACCCGAGCGCCTGGTCGAAGCGTTCGGTCAGCATCCGGGCCACAGCCGGTCGAGTGCCGCAAGAAACCCGGTGTTCGGACGGGCGCCCGGCAGCACCACCCGCAGCCGGGCTAGAGTCTCCCGCCCGCCGACGCCGAGCCGCTCGGCCAGGTAGGCAGCGGCCACCGCCGGGGTGCGGCTTTCGGCCCGGACGCAGTGGACGAACACAGTGCGCTCAGCCTCGCGCCACCGCACTATCCTCCCGGCCAGATCGGTGAGCACGAAGTCGAGGTTCGGGTTGTCAGCCTCGTCGGGTGAGTCGATCAGTGCGACCTCGTGTACCTCGGCGCCCTGCGGCGCGTCCTCGCGCCCGATCCGGCACAGCGAAACGACCACGTCCGCTCGCACCATCGGCAGTCCGGCCGCTCCGCCCACCGTAACCCCGGGGTCGTCGGGCAGCGCCACGTTGGCCGGGGGCGAGCCGAACGCTCGCTGGTAGTGCCTGATCATGCTCGAGCAGTCCGGCCACCCCTGTGAATCGGCCTCACCCAGCCGAGCGGTCAGCGCCGCCAGGCGCACCAGGTCTGTCACCCGCGCCTCCGGCCACCCGTGAAGCATCGCCTTCCAGTCCAGCGGTACGGCCGTCGCCCCCCAGGCGGCTCCGAGCAGCGAACCGGCGATGGCGGCCACTGTATCGGTGTCGTGGCCGATCGACACTGCGGCGCCCAGGGCATCCTGTAGATGCCGGCAGGGCGAACCGCCCTCGGCCGGGAGCGGGGTCTGGACCACGGCCGCGTAAGCGGCCTGCAGCGCGGTCACCACGAACCCGTTCGGTGTGAACGAGCTCGGCGGCAGATGCTCCGCCTCGTCGAGGCGCTCCGCCCAGAACACCCTCCGGTTAGCGGGCAGCAATGCCAGCCCGTCCCGCACGCCGTCCCGCCGCCCCAATCGCACCGCCCGATCGATGGCCACGCACCACAGCACGCACGCCTCCCCGGCCAGCGGGTCGCCGTGCGTCAGCGCCGACACGGCCCGGGCAGCCGAAGCGATGGCCGCGTCGTCGCCTAGATGGGCGAGTGCGACCGGTGCGGTACGCATGAGGCTGCCATTGCCCGCCGCGCCGCGTGGGTGCCGGGCAAAATAGTCGGCGGCGCGCCTCGTCAACTCTTTCCCCCCAGAAGCAGCGCTGAGCACGGCCCCAGTCTGGATGCCGACGTCGCTGGGCCCGGAGCGGATCCAGGCCCCGAACTCATCACCGACCGCCGCTGGGTCAAGCCGGCCGCTCGCCGCCACGATGGCGACGCAGTAGGCCATCTGGGTGTCATCGGTCCACTCGCCGGGCGCCCAGTTGCCCAGCCCGCCACCGATCATCCGGGCGGCGCCGGCGGGGGGCGGGGCGCGGAACTCGTAGCCGGCGCCCAGGGCGTCGCCGGCGGCCAGTCCGACCAGAGCCCCGGCGGCCCGGTCAAGCTGCGCCGGGGTCAGCGTCCTCACAGGTAGACACCGTAGGCGGGGGTGGTAGGCGGGTCGACCGGCTCGCCGAACCAGGTGGTGCCGCCGAAACGGGCTTGCAGCTTCTCCCCGCACGTGTTGGCGATCGACGCGACCGCGTGTAGGGCGTCGACGAGGTGGGGCTGCATGCCCGGCCCGTCGTCGACCTCGGCTGCGACGACAACTACCCCGTTCTGGAGTGAGGCGCGGGCGACACGGATCTGGGTGTTGGTCTCGTTGACCGCCTCGAGCAGCGCCGGCGACGGCGCCACGTCGCGCAGCACCGGCGAGAACACCGCCACGAACCCGGGGTCCTCGACCACCCGGACGAACACCATGGCCTCGCCGTGGCGGATGCCGCAGTCCCCGTCGGAGTCGTAGACGACCTCGTCGGTCTCGAGATAGTCCCGCAGGATGGCGTCAACCCGTGCGCCCAACGCCAGTTCCGGCGCCTCGTCGACGGCGTGGTCGAGGCCCAGACCGGGGAGCAGGATCACCCCGCCGTCGCGGCTGAACGCCCGGTAGTGCAGCTGGTCCACCCGGGGCAGGTCGAACGCCTTGGTCAACGTCGTTGTGGCCAGCCCCGCCACCTCGGTGGCGGGAACGGGAGCGTCGTAGGTACGCCACCAGTTGACCGGTCCCTCGCCGATGTCGGTCGGGGGCCGCCATCCCAGCCGGCGCAGCCGGGCCACGGCCGTCCGGTCGAGGCGCTGCCAGCCGTCCAGGAACCGGTTCGACACCGCCTCTACTCGCATGCCCTCAGCGCCGCCCGCCGCGAACTGCACGTAGTAGCCCGGGTCGCCCTGGCCCTCCAGGATCAGGAAGTGCCCGGCCTCCAGGCAGCCAAGGGTGTCGGCCAGTCGCGTGGTGAGCACTTCCCAGTCGTGCCTGCGGGCGCTCACCCGGCGGGTGTAATGGCGTGCCACGGCCTTCTGGCCGGAGTCCGGAATTGTGTTCAATGCCCCTCGCATCGTCCCTCTCTTTCTGTGAGTCCATTGTCCCAGAGCGGTGTGACGGTCAACCGTCCGGCGGCGCCCGCCGTCGCACCCCTTGCGTAGCATTCACACCGTGTCATCCACTGTCCTCGACGAGAGGAGCATCCTCGGTGTCGTTCGGCCCTTGGTGGCCAAAGCGACCAACCGCGTTAGGGTCACCGCCCCCTGGGTGACCACGGGGGCGGCCGACCTCTTCTTCGGTAACGTGATCGACCGCTTCCGCAACGGAGAACCACTCGACGTCCGGTCGTCTACCGCCTCAAGGGCGCTGACGATCTCACCATCTCCGACCTCGATGCCCTCGACCGGCTGGGGGCGGCAGGCTGCCAGGTCCGCTACTCCAACCGGCTGCACGCCAAGGTGGTCATCGTCGACGACGGAGACGCCGTGGTGTCCTCATCCAACCTCACGTCTGCGGCCGGCTACTCGATCACCTCGGGGGCCTGGCAGAACGAGGAGCTGGGCGTCCACCTGTCGGCCGAACCTGCTCCCATCGCCGACCTGATCACCGAGTTCGAGCAGATCTGGGCCGACGCCCACGAGCTGTTCGAACGCACCGTCGGCCTAACCCTCGACGAGACGACCTCCGCCACCGTGCGGGTGGCCTGCATGCGGCCGCCCGTGGTGGGCGAGTTCGCGTCTGTCGGGATGCCGGCTCGCACCGTCGGGCAGGTCACCTCGGTGAGCTCGTACAACCCGACCGTGCCGGCCGAGCAGGGGGACACGGACGCGATCCTCGGCCTGCGTGGCGGGGAGAGGGGCGTCGCAGCACGGTGCTTGACGTCCGGACTCTGTTCTCCCATCCCTCCAAGACCCACGCCTTCCTGATGGCTCAGACCTTCGTGAAGTCGGGGGCCACCTACCACGTCGCCGAGGTGGCGGTGCTCCGCAGTGTGGCCCCTGACATGCACTTCGCCACCTCCGTCACCGCCGTCGACCCGGGCGAGATTGTCACTGAGGCCGACCCGGACCTGCTCGACGAGCTCATCTCCGGCCAGGCGGCCAACCGGCTTGAGATCGGCCACCTCCCCACCAACCCGACGGTGCGGGTGACGCTGGATCGGGACCGGTTCCTCACCCTTCACGTCGCCGTTCTCGGCATGACCGGGGCCGGGAAATCGAACGCGGTCAAAGTATTGACGTCGCGGCTGCTGGCTGAGCACCCGGACCTGCACATCGTGGTCGTTGACACCCACGGCGAGTACGCCGGCCTCGGCGGCGTCACCGAAGAGCGGCTTCGGGTGGCGGTTCGAGCCCTGCCTCGTCGACGACTCGTGGGTCAAGCGGGCCTGTCGGGCCGGCCGGGCGCTCAACGACGTCATGGACGCGGTGTACGCGGCGCTCGACCAGCTGGCTCCCACGGCATCGCTTGACGAGGTGGCCGACGCGATCGAGGACGAGGCGCCCGGCGGCAAGGCCGGCGAGTGCGTGAAGCGTCTGGCCGAGGCGGTCCGCCAAACGCCCAATCTGCGCCTGACCGTGGAGGACGCCACCATCATCGAGATGGAGAAGGCCGCCGGCACCGGCCTGCCGGTTGACTGGACCGCCCCCGGGTTTTATCGGCTCGACCGGGTCGGCGTGGACTCGTACGCGGAACGCGTCCGTCGGACCGGGGCCGTGGCCTGGGCTGTGTTGGCCCACGCGAAGGCCACCCGGGGCGGGCAGCCATTCCTGTTCGTCGTCGACGAGGCCCAGAACTACGCACCCGAGCAGCAGACCGGCCGCCTCTCGTCCGCCCGGGCCTCGTTCGAGCCGCTATTCGAGATCGCCACCGAAGGCCGCAAGTTCAACTGCGGCCTGCTCGCCGCCAGCCAGCGGCCCGCCCGGGTCAACAAGGACGTCCTCTCCCAGTGCAACACCCAGCTCATCTTCCGGATGGTCAGCGTGGAGGACCTCGCCGCCGTCCGGGACTGCTTCGAGGAGGCCTCCGCCAACCTGCTCGCTGAACTACCCGGCTATCAGACCGGCACATGCTACGCCGGAGGTGTGTCCCTTGCCATGGGTGTGAAGGTCGCAGTCCCCCTCTCCGAGCCGCAAAATGACTGAGCCGTCGCCGAGACCCACCGACGCCGCCATCGCCCTAATGCACCTGCCTTTCATCCCGGACGAACCAAAGAGATCGCTTCCTGCAGGATACTTACTCCGGTGCTGGTAAGAATGTCCTCGTGAATGGTTTGCTCGCCAATCTGGTAGCGGCGCGGGAGACGGCCGACGGGTGGAGTCCGGAGCGCGTCGCGACCGACGCGCTGGTGTACATCCTCAACGAGCCTGCTGCCCGCACGGCCTTCGCCACCATGGCCGACGAGTTAGTACCTGGGTTGGACGCTGCCAAGTTGCATTACGCCGGCCAAGTGGTCAGCAAGGACGCCAAGGCCAAGGGCCGGCCGGATGTAGTTGGCTCAACTCGAGGAGAGGCCCGCGTGGTGATCGAGGCCAAGTTTGCCGCGCCTCTCACCGTTGCGCAGAGCGAAGGCGCCTACCTGACACATCTCGCCCCCAAGGCGGGCCTGCTCGTCTATCTCGTGCCGGAAGACCGAGTCGATGCCATGTGGTCGGCGGCACGCCGCATACACGTCGATGCCCAACCGGTCGAGCATGAAGGACCGCGACGACTCGCGACGCCCGAGGGCCACATCGTCGCAATACTCGCGTGGACCAAACTGCTCGACCAGTTCGCCTCCACGCTGAGTGGGACAGCGGCAGAAGGTGATCTCGCCCAGCTGCGCGGATTGGTCGACTGGCGCAGCTCCACCCAGTGGATTCCGATCCTGCGGGACGATCTGTCCGATCGGGTCGGTCGCCAGCTTGCCGCCCTATCGCAGATGGTGTTGCGTGCAGCCAAGGCAGCACTCACCGTGAAGACCCGGGCCGGGACCACTGACTGGGGACCGGGCCGCTACCTGACGACTCCGGGCGGTCGAGAGTTTTGGGTCGGGGTTTGGTACAAGGCATGGTCCGACGAAGGCCATACGCCCGTGTGGGCATCGGTCTGGCCGTCGAGCACCGTCGAAGACTTGCGGGCTTCACTGTGGGCACTCGGCCGGGAGAGTTTCAAGGAGGGGAAGTGGGTTGCGATCCCCTTATACCTCACCGCGGGCGATGAGGAGCACGAGGCGGAAGAACGGCTGCGGAACGACATCGTGGCCGTCGCCGACATGCTGGACTCCATTGGCGTTGGCACTATCGACGAGGCTGACGACTGACTTGTGGCAAGACTCACCTTGAGGTGCTTCCATGCCGACCGAAACGCCCAGTGGCCCCATGCTGCTGGCGGCGCGACATCCTCACTCGGTCAGACGTTCGCTTGATAATCGTCACCAAGAAGCGGTCGGGCGACTCTGTATTGTCACACGGATGGGATTTTCTCTCCGGCGGAGTGCCCGCGAAGAGGGCCTGAGAGTGCCCCCGAAGCGACGCAAACGGCACCGTCTCGGCGACTCGACACCGCCGGCCGAGCGCCTGGAGGCGACCTGCCGCGATCAGGTGTGGGCGCTGGACTACCAGTTCGACTGCCGACGGACGAACCTTGAAGCTCCTGCACAGCGCTAACTTCCCGGTGCCCTGGCTTCACCGTCCAGGTATGCCTTGATCGCCAAGCGCACGGTCTGCGCCACCGTGCGCGCTTGCGATTGGGCGCTCTCCTTCAACTGATCGAGCAGGTCGGCGTCAGGCGGATCATCACTTGCTCGGTCATCTCCGCGGGCATGTCGATCGCCTCGGGGTTTGTCCGTCGTAGCCAAAAATCAGTAAAACCGTTGAGAAACTGTAACGGTATCTAGGTGAATCGGTAGAGTATGCCGGCTAGAACGGCTCCTCTTCGTAGTGGTAGTCGCGTTCGTTGACGGCAGGCTTGGACGAACGGGTGGTGGCGCTGGCGGTGGCGCCATTCGTACTGGGCTGGGATCGTTCGACTTGGGTGATCGCTGCTGTCGCCCATCGCAGTGAGGGTGCGACCTCATCGGCGATGACGACGATCTTCGACCGCTTGCCGCCGCCGCCCTTGTCCTCCCAGCTCTGCTGCTCGAAGCGGCCGGAGACCATCACCCGGGAGCCCTTAGCGAGGGATTGGGCGACGTTCTCGGCCTGTTGCCCCCACACGGTCACGTCCACGAAACTGACCGCCTCTTCCCATTCCTGGGTCTGCCGGTTCTGCCAGCGTCGGTTCACGGCCAGCCCGAAGCTGGCGAGTGCCTGTCCGCTGGGGGTGAAGCGCAGCTCGGGATCTCGGGCGAGATTCCCGACGAGCTCCACGGTGTTGCCTGATGCCATGCTGTCCTGCCTTTCGGTGTGGGTGCTGTAGCGGGGGTTGGCCCGCCGTTGTTCCCATGCATGTACTTGTACACGACGGGTGTGACGACTCAGGACCGCGTATCCGGCCCGGTACTCACGAACGTGACCCCAGGGGCAAAGTAGGCGACGGTCAGACGGGGAACCGGGTGATGGCGTCGTCGTAGCCTTCTTTTGCATCGGCGAGGCGAGGGAGGGGTGGCTACCCTGCCCTGGGTTCTACGGGGGTGATCGGGCGATGGCCTGTCCGTTGGGAGTGTCGCCGGGGCCGAGGGGCAGGAACGACCGGGAGTTGGTGGCCCGGCGCAGGATCGGGTTGTCGGTTTCGGTGATGTGGAAGATGGTGCCCCGGTCGGTGAACACGGTCGCGGTGGCCTCGGGAGTTTGGCAGATGATGAGGGCGAGGTCGCCGGCGGGGTGCTTGACGGGTTTGTCGGTGAGAACTGACTGGACGCCGGCAGTGGCCCGGCTCTTCAGGGGGTATTCGTCGAGGTTGACCGCGAGGGCCATGCCGGAGTTGTGGATGGACAGCAGCGAGGTGCCTTCGGCTTTGGTGGCGGCGACCACCCGGTCACCGGAGTCGAGGTTGACCCCGGCGACGGTTCCGGCCGCGCCAGTGGGCACGGCCCGCAGCTTGGCGCCGGTCTCCATTCGCAAGATCTTCCCTTGGGCTTTGGTGATGAGGACCTCGTCGTTCTGCCCGTGGGGGACTACGGCGACGATGCGGTCACCGTCTGGGACACGGCAGCAGACGATTCCGGCGGCGTGGGCGTTCTCGACGGTCTTGGCCGGGAGCCGTTTGATCTGACCGCCAGCAGTCACGAGCAGGTAGTAGGGGGCGTCCGGTCCGGCGAAGGCTGCGACGATGCGGTCCTTGCCGGGCTGCACGATCGGCCGGCCCGCCCCCGACCTTGACACCTGATGATCCGACAGGGTGGCCCGATAGGCCCGGCCTTGCTCGGAAAACAGCAGCAGGGCCTGGTCGGAGCGGGTGGCGACCACCGCCGTGAGAGCGGCCGTGTCCGCCACCCGGAGGGGGGAGCTGGCCACCGGTTTCCCGGTCTGCGGGGCCAGCAGTGTCGCACCGTTGGATGCGATGTACGCCCACACGCTCCTCGGCCGGGGCGGCCGCGATGGCGATCGGTTTGCCGTTCGATGCCGCGGTGGCGTTCGCCGGCCATCGCGTCGACGGCTTCGCTGTTGGGGATGACTGTCCGGCGGGGCTGGCCGAACTGCTTGCGGGTTTGTTTCAGTTCGGCCCGGACGATCTCGTTGACCCCACCCTCCGCGAGGAGGATGCCGGTGATCTCGTCGACGCGGGCGGCCTTGGTACCGCAGTTCCTCGGTGATCTTGAGCTGATTGAGAGCGTTGATCTTCTTGAGGGCCATGTCGATGATGTGCTGGGCCTGGATATCGTCGATCGGGACGGGGGCGGTCTGGCCGTGCGGGACGTACCTGAGTTCGGCCATGAGCTTGCGTTTCGAGTCGTCGTCATCGTCGGCGGTCCGGACGATCTGCACCACCCGGTCGATCACGTCGGCGGCGGCCCGCTCGGCGAGCAGCAGATGAAGGCGCTTGAGCAGGACGTCTCGTTCGTGTTCGAGCCGCCGGGTGACAACCTGACGGCGGAAGTTAACGAAATGCTGAAGGATCGCCCGCAACGACAGCGTTTGGGGGGCGCCCTCGACCAGGACGGTCAAGTTGAACGCCAGCGTGTCGCGCAGTCTGGTGTGCTGGAGCAGTTCCTGGGTGAGCTTGTCGATCGACCCGCCCCGCTTGCACTTGACCTGCACGTCGACACCGGCGGCGTCGGTCAGGTTCTTGGGCAGCTCGGCGGTGAAGATCTCGGTGATCTTGCCGTCCTTGGCACCCTGGACTGCTTGTTCGACGATCGACTTGGCGGACACCTGGTAGGGCAGCTCGGTGATGCGCACGGTTTGCTGGCCGGGGAGCTGCTCGATGCGACCTTGGACCAAGACGGTGCCCCGCCCGGTCTGGTAGATGGCGCGCAGGTTGTCGGGGTTGACCACGATCCCGCCGCCGGGCAGGTCGGGGCCGGGTATCACCTTGAGGAGCCTGTCGGTCGACACGTCCGGGTCGTCGAGGACTAGCAGCGCAGCCGAGAGGACCTCGGCGGTGTTGTGCGGAGGGATCGAGCAGGCCATGGCCCAGGCCACACCCATCGAACCGTTGACCAGCAGGTTCGGGAAGGTGACCGGCAGCACCGAGGGCATCTGGGCGGTCTCGTCGAAGTTCCACTCGTAGTCGACGACCTCGGGGCGCAGGTCGGACAGGAAATCCGAAGCGGGCGCAGCCAGCCTCGATTCGGTGTAGCGCTGGGCGGCGGCGGGGGCCTCGTTGTTCAGGTTTCCCCAGTTGCCCTGACCGTCGATGAGCGGCAGGTTCGACTGCCACGGCTGGGCCATGCGCACCATGGCGTCGTAGACGGCGGTGTCGCCGTGCGGGTGGTAGTTGCCGATGACGGTCCCGACGGTCTTGGCCGACTTGGAGTACTTCCGGTCGGAGCGCAGCCCCAGGTCGTCCATGGCCACGATGATCCGGCGTTGAACCGGCTTAAGGCCGTCTCGGACGTCGGGGATGGCCCGGGAGGTGATGACGTAGCTGCCGTACGCCCGGCCCCGGTCGAGCATGGCGTCGGAGTAGTCGACCTGTTCGCCGTCCCACCGAAACTGGACGACCTCGCCGTTGCGGCCGCCCCCATCCCCGTCGTCCCCGCCGTAGGTGCCGTCCGGGCCGACGGGCGGCGCGGTCTCTTGGTCGTCGAAGAGGTCCAGACCGTCACCGTTCATGGTCATGACGAGACCTCCAAACCGACATCCTCCAGCCAGCTCCGACGTTTCCCGGCGGCCGCCGGCCCGTTCCCCATGATCAGGTTCAGGGTCGCCGCGGCCTCGCTGATGTCCTCCACCGTCACCTGCTGCAACTTGCGGGTCGCCGGGTCGAAACAGGTCGACTTGAGATGCTCCCACGGCATCTCGCCGAGCCCCTTGAACCGGGACACGTCCTCGCCCTTGCGGTTGTGCTTCTTCACCACCGCGGACCGCTCGGCTTCGTCGTAGGCGTACACGAACTTCTCGCCCTTGGCGTCCAGGTTGATCTTGAACAGCGGCGGGCGGGCCACGAAGATCCGCCCCTCAGCGACCAGGGTCGGGAACAGCTCGTGGAACATGCCCAGCAGCAGGTTGCAGATATGGGCGCCGTCGGTGTCGGCGTCGGTGAGGATCACAATCTTCCCGTACCGGCGCTCCTTCGCAGCCAGCGAAGCCATCACCCGCTTCCCGACCGCTTCTTTCCGGCCACCCATGGCCACCAGGATGGCTTCGATCTCGTTGTTCCCCCAGATCCGGTCGTTCTTGGCGCCGAGGACGTTGAGGATCTTCCCTCGGACGGGCAGGACCGCCTGGTAGCGCTTGTCACGGGCGTCCCCGGCGGTGCCAAGCGCCGAATCACCCTCCACGATGAAGATCTCTCGTTCCTCGACCGGCGACGAGTCGAGGCAGTCTTCGAGCTTCCCGGGCAGCGGCGAGTCGTCAAACACGCCCCGCTTCCGTTTCGAATCGGCACGCCCTCGGGCCATCCGGGAGTCGCGGGCCTCAACACAGCGGGCCAGGATCGCCTCGGCGTCCTTCTTGAACCTCTTGTCGCGAACCACTCCCCGAACGCGGCGTACACGAAGGTCTGCACGGCACCCTTGGCGTCGGAGTTGTTCAGCTTGCTCTTCGTCTGCCCCTCGAACTGCGGGTCCGTGACCTTGACCGACACCGCCGCGGTCAGCCCCTCCCAGATGTCCTTCGGGTGGAACGCCTCTTTCTTGTCCTGCTTCAGCTTCCCGTTCTCGTAGGCGAACCGGTTCAGCACGCTCGTCAGCGCCGCTCTCAGACCTTCCACATGAGTGCCACCGTCGATCGTGGAGATCACGTTCGGCGAACGAGAACGCCCGCTCGGTCTCGTCGGTCTTGCCGTTCCAGGCCGTCCACTGCAACGCCACCTCGACCGCTATGGCCTGCTCGGCGAACTGTCGGTCCGGGTGATCCTCCGACGACAAGTACACCACCTTCGAATGGGCCGGGGTCCGCTCGCTCTTGCCGTCGATCTCCGACACGTAGTCGGCGATCCCGTTCTCCGAATAGAAGATCTGATCGTCCTTGCCCGGCCAGCGCAACACCAACCTCAGGCCGCGCACCAGGTAGGCCTTCTCCCGCAGCCGGGTCTCGATCGTCGTGTACGAGTAGCGGACCTCGTCGTCAAAGATCGTGTCGTCGTAGCGCCAGCGGACCGTCGTTCCCGTCGGGGCGCCCTTCTTCAACGCCGCACCCCGAGTGACCGGCTGATCAGGCAGGCCCCGCTGGTAGCGGACCGTCCACAAGTGCCCGTCGCGGCGCACCTCGGCTTCAAGGAAGCTCGACAAGGCGTTGGTGACCGCGGCTCCGACTCCGTGCAGGCCACCCGACACCTTGTAGCCGCCGTCCCCGAACTTGCCGCCACCGTGAAGCTTGGTGAACACGACGTCGAGAGCAGACAGACCGGTCTGCGTCTGGACTCCGACCGGAATCCCCCGCCCGTCGTCGGTGACCTGCACCACGTTGCCCTCCAGCATCTCGACGACGATCTCGGTGCAGTGACCGGCCAGGGCCTCGTCGACAGAGTTGTCGACGACCTCCCACACCAGGTGGTGCAGACCTCTCGACGAGGTCGACCCGATATACATGCCGGGCCGCACCCGGACAGGTTCTAGGCCTTCGAGGACTCTGATGTCGTCGGCGTCGTAGCGAGCGCCGATGGCAGCCGAACTGGACATGAAGCTCCTGCGACGATGGGCGGGGCCAGGTAGAGCAACGCTAGCGGCGGGGGCTACCGGCTTCGAGGACCCCCCGCGTGGTGTAACAGAGGGGGATCTGCTGGCCCAGGCGAAGGGCACCGTCGCGATCCCGGCTCCGGCGGATGTTCTGCCCGCTATCGAGGATCTTGCCGGGTCAGAACAGGAGTCCCGCAAAACTGATGTCTGCTACGAGCTGGGGCCGCTTGGCTCAGCCATCCGGTCGGCGCGACTGCGAACACCGTGATCCGCCGGCGGCTGGCGGCGTTTCGACGACACCTCCGGGCCAGGCGCCCGACGGCCGCTGTTCTTCGACCCCGATCCCGCCATTCCAGCCCAGCTCGACGCCGACACGATCCGCGCCGCCGCCAGCGCCCGGGTCGGCACCCTCGACAAGTTCCAGGGCCAGCAGGCGCCTGTGGCGATTTACTCGATGGCTTCGTCCACTGCAGGGGACGCGCTTCGCGGCATGGAGTTCCTCTATGACCTACGGCGACTCGAATGTCGCGACGTCCCGGGCGTGCCTCGCTATTCTTGTCTGTAGCCCGGAGTTAGTTCGTGTGTTCTGCCGTACGCCGCGCCAGATCGTCGTCGCCCACGCTCTCTGCCGATTCCGAGAGTTGGCAAGGAGCTGAGACGTGACGGCGGCAGCATCCGACGGAGGCCTCGTAACCGATGATCGCTGAATTCGAGGCCGACCTCGCTCGACTTCGAACTCGCGAGGGGATGAAGGTTGTCAAGGCCAAAGGCCGGCTCCGCGGGAAGCAGCCCAAGCTCAAACCCAAGCAAGAGACCCACCTCGTCGAGGTCCAACGGGAGACCCCAGCTGTCCAACATCGTCCACACACTGGACGACGACGACGTGGGCCCTATCTCGGTCACCGACAGCCGGGCCAAAACGAAGAACCCTTACCGCGACCCCCACCCTCGGGGACAGTTCCAGCCCGGACGTCCGAGGGCGCGGGGCGCCCACTCCGGCGAGCATCGACTCCTCCACCGGCGGGAGAGGTCGAGTACCCGCACCTCGCCTCCATGCCGAGCCCGGGACGGCCGCCCCCGCGGCGAACCTCGTTGGTTTGTTCCTTGGACACCTTCGAAGCCACGACGGCCACATCCCGAGCCGAGCCGCAGCCTCAGCCACGGTCACCCACCCGTCAGACCCCACCCCACCCACCTCCATGCTCGCCCCACCGGCAAAATCCGCAACCTCCCCATAAGTCCGGCGGGGCTCTTGTACCTCGGTTCCACCACGTCGGAGTCCGGGGGCCCAGGTCGTAGCGTGGCCTTCTCATGGACGAGCCTCCCCGCTGGATCGGTGGCTGTGGAAGCTCCGCAAGCCCCGGCCGGACCGTCGCTCAGCCAGAAACAGCCCCTGACGGTGGGTCGGCTCGCAGCGCAGTACCACATTTGGTCGCTCAACCCGGTGTGCATGAAAGACGTGCTCTCGCATGGCAGGGTTGGTCGGTGGACGCGTCCGGGATCTTTCGACGTGCTGGCCGCGGCAGGGGTCGGTCGGGGGGATCCCGTCGCCCTGGTCGTCGAGCCGGGTGTCGGTATCGGCGTGGCTGTCGGGCGGGGCGGCGTGGTCGGTAGCCGGCGTCGATGTGGGGCCGGCGGTTCCGCCCTTGTCGGTCGTTGCGGCGGTGGAAGCGGCGTTGCGTCCCCGGTGGGTGCTGTGGTCGGCCAAGACGTCGCTGATCCTCGCCCGGGCCGGGATCCGGGTGGCCCTCGCGTGGGACCTGGCGGCGGTCCATCGGCTGTTGTTCGGTGGTTGGCTGGCCGACTCTGGTCGGGTGTGGGCCGCGGCGCACGGTCTCGCACTGGAGGGGGTGCCGGCGGCTGCGGCCGGCTGACCTGTTCTCCTCGTTGGATGACGTGGGAGGCGACCCTGGGGATCCCGTCCGAGCCGACGGCTACCTGCGGGCCGAGTGGGCCGACGGGTGCGCTGGGGAGAGAGCCCCGAGCGGCTGCGGCGGTGGGCGGGTTTGGCCGAGGACGTGGCGGCCCGGCAGTCGGCGTATCTGGCCGCCATCACCGATCGGCCGATGGCCACCGTCACGGCCCGCTCGGAGTCGGGCGCCGAGCTTTTGTGCGCGGAGATGACCGTGGATGGTCTGCCGATGGACCGGGCCGCGGCGGAGTCGATCATCGCCGGCTACGTCGGTCCCCGACCGCGCGACGAGGCCGAAGCCACCGCGCTGCGGGTCGGGCGCGACGCTGAGGTCCTCCGCCATGTCGCACCCGGCGTCGAGGTCGACCTGCGCTCCAACGCCCAGATCAAGGTCCTGCTCGGCCGGCTCGGCATCGAGGTCGCCGACACCCGTGCCTGGCGCCTGCGCGAGGTCCAGGACCGCCACCCAGTCGTGGCGGCCCTGCTCGCCTGGCGCAAGGCGGAGCGGATGAGCACCACCTACGGCTACCGCTGGCTCGACGAGCACCTCGGCACCGACGGTCGCCTGCGTGGTGACTGGTCCGGTTCCGACGGTGCGGCCGGGCGGATGACCGCATCGGCCGGCCTGCATAGCATGCCGGCGGAACTACGACCGGCCGTCATGGCCGAAACGGGCATGATCTTCGTCCGCGCCGACCTGGGCCAGATCGAGCCCCGGGTGCTGGCCGTCGTTTCTGGCGACCCGGCCCTGGCCGCGGCGGCCGGGGAGGACGACATGTACGCCCCGGTCGCTGTCCAACTCGACGTCGAGCGGGCCACGGCCAAGACCGCAGTGCTCGGCGCGATGTACGGCGCAACCACCGGCCACGGCGCCCAGGCCCTACGCCGCCTCGACGTCGCCTACCCCGTGGCCATGGCGTATCTGGCTCGTGCCGCCCAGCAAAGCGGAGGCTGGGCAGGACCTGCGTACCTACGGTGGGCGACTGGTCCAGATGGGGTCGGCAGCGCTAGCCAATCTGGCGGAGCCCGAGCCGCTCGGGGTAACTGCGGCCCGGGGCCGTTACGGCCGAAACGCCGTGATCCAGGGGGCGGCCGCCGAGCTGTTCAAGATGTGGGCGGTCACCGTCCGGGCTCGCATCGCCGAGATGGGCGCCCACATCGTGCTGTGCCTGCACGACGAACTCCTATCCAAGCGCCCCAACAGCACGCCGCCAGCGTGGCCGAGCTCGTGGCCCGGGGGTTGGACGAGGCGCTGTACCGGTGGGCGCCGGGGACGTCCGTGCGGTTTCTCGCCGACATCGCCGTCATCAGTCGTTGGTCAGACGCCAAGGGGTAGGCGTCATCACGGGCGCCCCCTCGGGTCAGAGCAGTGGGAGGAACATCACGGGTGGCCGACTGACCCGTGATCGGCTGATCGAACACCTCGGGCCCCATCGTCTGGATCTGAAATGCAAGTGGCCCCGCATCGCAGCCCCCGGCGCACCCAACAACGATCCTGCCGACGAAGGCGTCGCCGCCGTATACGGAGGTCCGGTCCCTACGCCAACAGCACGAGGAACTCATCCGGCCCAACTGTGACCCCGTTGCCGTAGCACCTGTCCATCACATCGGTGCGACGGCTGTCCCGCGTGCGAGACCCGCCCGAACTCCCACAGCGTGCTCCAGAACGTGAACGCCGACGATCTGGTGCGTGAGAGCCCGGCGACCCCGGGTCCGAAGGTCGGAGCATCCGGCTGCTCGATCGACATGCAGCCGACCCCGGAGCCGGGAGCCCATCACGCCGAGTAGGGCGCGTCGTTGCGGCAACTGCTAGATGTTGTTCTGTGCGCCTCGCCCACTCGGTGTTGTGTGGCACCTTCAGTTGGAGACGACACCGGAGGTTATGGGGATGCCGGATGGGCCTGTGTGTCAGGCTGACGTGAGACACCTGCTGTAGCCCACCATCCCACAGGGCGAGAACAGGATCACCTAGACCGATGACGATGACCACTCAAGCCTTGGTCGCGCGCGCCCATGATATGGGTGTGGGTGACGACGACCCTGCGGCGAAGCCGAAGCGGCGACGCTTCGATGCCGAGTACAAGCTTGCGATCCTCGATGAGTACGAGCGGCTGACCGACCCGGGCGCCAAGGGTGCGCTGTTGCGGCGGGAGGGCTTGTACTCGAGCCATATCGTGGAATGGCGCCGGGCCCGTGATGTGGGCGCCATCAAGGAGTTGGCGCCGAAGAGTCGCCCGGCGGCTCGCAGCGCCGAGCAGGTCGAGTTGGACGCGTCTGCGCCGACGCAACGAGCGGTTCGAGGGGGAGCTGGCCAAGCACAAGCTGGCGTTGGAGATCCAGGGAAAAGCATCGGAGCTCTTGGAGCGGCTGCTGGCCGAGAGCGACGAGACGAAGCGGCAGCCGTGATCGACGAGTGCTTCAAGGCGATCGAACCGATGCTGGGCACCCGGGCCGCCTGCATGGCAGTCGGTCGGTGCCGGGCCAGCCACTACCGGCGCCAGGCGCCACCTGCGACCGCGGCCGTGGCGACGCCACGGTCCGGCGCCGCCGAACAGGCTGACCGACGAGGAGATCGGCCGAGATCCTCGACGTGTTGCGCTCGCCTCGCTTCGTTGACCTGTCGCCGGCGCAGGTGTTCCACATCCTGCTCGACGAGGGCGTCTACCTGGCCAGCATCTCGAGCTTCTATCGGCTGCTGCGGGCCGATGGCGAGGTCCGCGAACGGCGCCGCCAGGCGACCCATCCGCCCCGGGTGCGTCCCGAGCTGGTGGCCCGGCGTCCGCTGGTCGTTTGGTCATGGGATATCACCAAGCTGAAGGGCCCTCGCCGGGGCGACTACTACGACCTCTACGTCGTGATCGACATCTTCCATCGTGGCCTGGTTGACCGAAGGACCGCCGACCTGCCGGCCGGCTTCGAGAAGTCGCGTCTCGGCATCGAGCAGTTCCCGGGTGGTGTAGATCTCGTATCCCCTTGGGGCGCAGCCGGGAAGTCCCGTCCGCTCGGACGAGCCTGACGGGGGTGTGGCGAACCTCGGGTGGCGACAGGTCGAGCGACTGATCGACGGCCAGGTCCACAACTCGCTCCGCGGCCGCGATCCGCTCCTTTGGCCCGGCGAAGCGCACACCCTGGAGGATCCGGTGCGCCTCCGCGAGAAGGTTCGCACGGGAGTAAACCGATCGCCGCTCTGCGACTGCGCAGGTGACGGCTCGAGCTGCGTCCGCAGGATCTCCTCGGCCAAGTCTTTAGCGTGCACCGTCGCAGTTGTCGCCATACCTCACCTCCGGGACCTTGTCGCCAGAAGGTAAAAGGCTGTCGCTTAGGGGCGAGGCGTGGAACCGCCTCGTAGCTCACAATGGTCTCCAGTGCTTCGCCAACGGGCAAAGAACGTCGGCAGAAGTAGGGAGGCAAGTAAAAGTGAGCGATACACGTCAACCTCGGCCCCGCTGGTTCCAGTCCAGCGGCGGTAATTGGTACGAGCCCGCAAGGTCACAGGAATGTGATTGGCGCGGCGACTCGGCAGTCCGGTGCGACTGATGCACTTCGCCGATTTGCATCTTGATAAGCGCTTCCCCTGGGCGCCGCCCAAAGGGGCCCGATCGTGGCGAATGTCTCTACGGCAGACCCTATTGTGGACCTGCCGGCTGGCTGACGAGACCGGTGGGGATGCGCTCACGTGCGGCGGGGACCGGTACGAGCAGGATCGGTTCACCGCGGACACGGCCGAGTTCCTCCGGTCGACCTTCGCCGAACTAAGCACCCTGGGAGCTCGGTTGGTGATGTCGGTCTGGCGGGCGGCTACTCGAACTAGCCGGGACGGTTCTTCCGACTTGGCGCCCCTTGCCTGGAGCAGCTCCCCAACCGACCGCCGGCCCAGCCCCGGCCGCGGATCGTGTCACAGGCCCGTGATTGGATTTCACGGCATGCCAAGAGTGAGACCGTTTCACGCCCTGAGCGTTGTAGCACCGGTGGCACAGAGCCGGCGCGGCAAAGGAAAGCCAGACCCCACCGTGCCGCGGGCAAGCCGGCTCGCTCGGTGGGGTCTTCGGCCCTCATGCCCTCGCGGGACTGGCATCGCATCCGGCACTTCGACGCCGCCAATCCGACCAGGCGAGTCAAGACCGCGAACTTGGTTATATCTGCGGCCCTGGTCGGTACTGTTTGTCCTTGCCGAAGGTGGTGGGCGAGGGTCGTGCGGGCACTATCGGCAAGTCGACAGTCGGTGGGCACCCGAGGCCGCTGTTCGCCCCACGACGGGGCGACGAGCACCTAGTTCATGTCCGGTCGACAGAACTCGGGGGAGGAGTGATGTGATATCCATCTTCGACATCTACGAAGACGGCTGCGCGCCAATTGGGGACGCCCACTCCACGTTCGGGCTGGACGGCACCAGAACGGTGGACTGGGCGGAGAGCGACGCGCCGGGGAGGTTGGCAATATGAGCGTGTACGTGGACCCGTGGGCGGCGGCGTACAACACCGCCTATCTGTTCACACCCGACGACAGCGTCGACGCCGTCGGCGAACTGGCCGAAGACGGCTCTGCGCTCGAGGTGCACGCCCCGGCGGCGGACGCCGGCACCCTCGGGCGGCCCCTGGCATTCGTCGACGGCGTCCGCCGGGCGGATGCCGTGCTCTACCAGGAGCTCCCCGATACCAGGGCCCTGGCACGCGGCGCGGCCGGTTCGCATGCCTGTGGGGCGGTGCTAGCCGCCCCCGGTTGCAAGCCCACCTTCGCCGAGAGCCGGGTGCGCCGGCTAGTCATATGGGGGTCCGGAGCGTCCGGCCCCCTGCCCGATGTGGATGGCTGGTCGTGGCGGTCCCTGTCCACGCCGCGCACCGACCCGGACGGGCCGGTGCAGCGCCTCCAGTCGGAGATGCGACAGGCCGAGCAGATCCTCGCCCGGGAACTGTTCGAGGCCGGCTACCTGACCGTGCTTGACGGTCCGCTCAACAACCTGCGTTCCCTCGGCGCCGCTCACTTGGTCGGCTACGTGAAGACGCACGCCAAGGTGCTGCTGCCTCCAGAGCGCCACCAGCAGATCCAGACGCTCGCCGGTGGACAGCGCACCTCGGTGTTCCGTCTCGGCGATGAGCGCTACAGCTGTTACCTGCGACTCGTCGACCGGTCCCCGACTGCGCCGCCCTGGGCGGGCATCGTCCGACTCGAAGTCCCGGCCGATGCTGGTCTCGCGGCCGCAATCCGGCTCGCCGACCAGCTGACCATCGTGCTACCCCGCTTCGCCGGGGTCGCCCACCGCGATCCACGCGCGCCCCCAGAATCTGCAGCCGGTTGCTGCCCTGGAGAAGCACCTGCGTCACTTGCTCGGCGATGGCGGCCTGGCGGTACGCGCCGTACGCGAGTCGGTTGCTTGCCTTCACACCGACCGTTTGGCGGCCACGACGGCCGCTTATCCCGATGCCTGACCTGCCCGAGGTGACCGACATGACCCCTTCCGACCACGCCACCGGTATTCCCGTCGACCAACCTGCCTTGCCGGGCCCCGGCGCCGGGCCTGATGCCATGCCGGAGGATCCCAACCCCCCCGACGACCAGCCGGTCGGCCTTGTCGACGGGTCCCAGGACGCCACCAGCCAGCGGTTCTTCGTCACCCTTGACGTCGACGCTGTCGTCGGCCTCGACGAGCTGGTCGTCACCAGCGCCGAGCTGCCCGGCGCCGCCGGGACGCTCAGCCATTATGGCATCGTCGTCGAGGCGTCTGCCCGCATCGAGGGCGCCGAGATGGCCTCCGACACCCACCGCATCGCCCAGGCCAAGACCATGCCCGGTCACACCTCCCGGCAGGTGGAGGTCCAGTTATTGCGAACGGTCCCCGAACGTTGGGTGCAGCCAACCCCTGGCGCGACGGTGTCGAGGGCCAAGGGCTCGAGCCGTGACACTGCCCTGTTCCTCGACCAGATGGACCAGCCGCTGCCGGTCGGGATCGACCAGTCAGGCGACCCGATCCAGGTCGACTTCTCCTTTGTGAATGGCACCAAGGGGGGCCACGTGTCCATCTCGGGAATCTCCGGAGTGGCCACCAAGACCAGCTACGCCACGTTCCTGCTCTACATGCTGCTTGAGACCGCGCTCGGACGAAGCTACCTCGGCGCCCATGCCGCTAACACCCGGGCACTGATCTTCAATGTAAAGGGCGAGGACCTGCTACACCTCGACCGTCCGAACAGCCGATACCCGCTGCGCCCCGAGGACCCGGAGCATTGGGCGGCCCTCGGTATCGAAGCCCCCGGCCCGTTCACCAGCGTCACCATCTACGCGCCCGCCGCCTCCGGCGGCGCCCTGGTCCACAGCATCACCTCCCGCACCGACGGCGCTCCCGTCGTCTACGGGTGGCCGCCGGAGGAGTTCATCCGTCTCGGTCTGCTGCGCTTCTGCTTCGCCGAGGACGACGACGGGCGCAACCACTTGAGCTTCATCGAGGAGCGGGTCCGGGTGCAGCTAGCCCGCTGGGCGATTCCCCTCGCCGGCGAGCCAGGCGCGATCGTTTTGCGCGAACCACCATCGGACACCTCTTACCTGATCGACCGAATCTACGCCCGTCCCCGACCGCCGGGCGGCCCGGGAGACGGGACGGTGGTCCGCAACTTCGGGGACCTGGTCGACTTCCTCGTCGCCCGCGTCACCGACGACGATGAACACGCCGCGACGGCATGGACTGGGCGGGTGGCGTCGGGGACCGTCTCGGCGTTCGTGCGCCGCCTGTACGCACAGACCTCCCGAATCGGCCCCCTGATCCGCCTCGGCGTGACCCCGCCGACGCTGGAGACGAACCTCACCGTCGTGGACATCCACGCCCTTCACGACAGCGCCCAGCGGTTCGTGGTCGGAGCGCTCGTCTCCGCCGTCTTCGAGGAGAAGCAGGGGACCGGGCGCGACCCGCTGCGGCTGATCGTCCTCGATGAGCTGAACAAGTACGCCCCACGGCACGGCACCAGCCCCATCAAGGACGTGCTGGTTGACATCGCTGCCCGGGGCCGGAGCCTAGGAGTACTGCTCATCGGCGCCCAGCAGTCTGCGTCCGACGTCGACGCCAACATCGTCCGCAACGCCGCGGTGAAAGTTGTGGGTCGCCTCGATGCCGGCGAAGCCGGCGAATACCGGTTCCTGACTCCGGAGCTGCGGGCCAGGGCGACGCGGTTCCTGCCGGGGACGATGATCCTCGACCAGCCGATGGTCCCCGCTCCGCTGCCCATGCGCTTCCCCTTCCCGGGCTACGCCACCTGCGTCGCCGAGGCCCAACCCGACCCGGCCGCCGACGCTGCGGCTCGCGACGACGCCATGAACAGGCTCGCGTGAGCGCGGCCGCCTCACCCCTACGAGGACCCAAGGAGGTCACCCGATGAGGCTCCTGCACGTTTCGGACTGGCACGTCGGCAAGCAGCTAGGCCGTGTCAGCCGCCACGCCGACCATGAGGCCGTTTTCGACGAGATAGTGGCGGTTGCCGCCGACTACCAGCCCGACCTCATCGTCCACACCGGCGACCTGTTCGACCGGGGCCGGCCCGACTTCAGCGACGTCCGCTTCGCCGTGGATGCCCTCGGCCGACTCAGCGGGAGCGCCCCTGTGGTCGTCCTGGCTGGCAACCACGACTCGACGATCCTCTTCGAGCTGCTGGCCTCTCTCGTCGACCCGGCCCGGCGCATCACCTTCGTGGCCCGGGCCCGGCCCGCGTCTGACGGCGGCATCATCGACCTGCCCGCCGCCGAGGGCACCCAGCGGGTGCGCCTGGCGCCGCTGCCGTACGTGCACCCTAACCGGATGATCGAGCCGGGCACCGACAGCGCCCTTTGGGCCGGCCAGTACCGAGACCACATAGCGCAGGTGGAAGCCGTCCTCACCCAAGGACTCCTCGACGGCTTCGACGGCGCCCATGACGTCGCCATCTTCGCCGCCCACCTACACGTCACCGGCGCCAACCTGGCCGGCTCCGAGGCGCACGCGGCCGTCAAACCCGATTACGAGACTGCGATCGACCATCTGCCCCCGGTCAGCTATGCAGCGTTCGGTCACATCCACGCCCCACAGGCCCTCGCCCAGAGCAACCGGGTCGGCCGCTACGCCGGCTCCCCCCTGCAGCTCGACTTCGGCGAGCGAGGCGACGCCAAGAGCGTCGTCACGATCGAAGCGCAACCGGGCCGGGCGGCCAAGGTAGACTTAGTGCCCCTCGGCGCCGGCCGGCCGCTCGTGCGCTTGTCGGGCAACCTCGACGAGCTCGCCGCCAACGCCGAGAAGATGGGCCCGTCGTTGCTGGCGGTTACCGTGCACACCGACACCCACGTCCCCGGCATCGACGACACTGTCGCCGGCCTGTTCGCCGGTTCGACCATCGTCAACTTCGAGGAGCACTGCGCCGACCGCATCACCCATCCACTCTCCGCCTGGGACGCCACCGCGGAGCGCCAGCCCGGTTTCGACGAGCTGTTCTGCGATTTCCTCGCCGAGCGGGGACGGGTGGGCCGTTCCCAGCCAGAAGCAGTACAGGCCACCTTCGAGCGGCTGCTAGCGGCCACCGAAGCCGACGAGGCTGCTCGCTTTCCCGAGGCGGCGAAGCTGCTCGGCATTGCGGACGGCGGCGATGACGGGCTCGTTGCCGCGGAGAAAGACGGCAACACCGGTCCTGCCGGAGAGCCGGTGCCGGCATGAAACCGATCGAAGTGCGCTTCACCAACCTGCGCTCCTACCGGGGCGTTGAGCCGACGACGGTCACTTTCGCCGGCAACAGGTTGCTGGGCGTCCTCGGCGACACCGGCGCCGGGAAGAGCTCGGTGATCGAGGCCCTCGTCGCCTCCCTGTACTCGGCGACCACATGGGATGGCAAGAACGTCAGCGCCCTGATTGCCGACGGCGCCAAGGAGATGCGCGTAGAGCTGGACTTCGAGGCCGCGGGACGGACCTGGAAGGTGACCCGGGTCATCAAGGCTAAGGGTGCGGCCATGCACTCCCTCGTCGAGGTCGGCACCCTCAACCGCTGGGACGGGGCCCGGGAAGTGAACGATCAGATCGTCAAGCAGGTGGGCCTCACCTACAAGCAGTTTTTGCAGTCGGTCGTGCTGCCCCAGGGCAAGTTCGACACACTCCTCAAGGCTTCCGCGACCGACCGGGCCAAGGCGCTCGAGTCGATCCTCGGCATGGAGCAGCTCCGCCAGGTGCGCGAGCAGGCCCTCGACGCCACTAACACTCTCCGCCCGGCGCTCGATGTGGTCCGCGATCAGCGGGCCCGTATGCTCGACGACCCGGCCGGGCGCGCCGGCGAGCTCTCCGGGGCCCTCGAGGTCCTCACCGTTCGGGCGGCGGCCCTGCAGAAAGCGGCGGGCGTCGTCGCCGAGCAGGACGCGACTGTGCAGCGCCAGGAGCAGCTGGAGCGGACCTTCGGGGCGTTCGCCGACGAGCTCGGCACCGTCGGCCTTGCCGACGCAGTTACACGAATCGGGGAGTTGGCCGAAGCGGACCTCCGCCACCGGCAGGTGATCGAACCGCTGGCCGCCGACGTCCGCACGACCAAGTCCACCCGTGACGCGTTGGATGCCGACGTGCGGACCGCGCAGGTTGAGGGCCGCGACGCGGCCAGCATCGGCCGCGCTCAACGGGCGATGGAGAAGCTGGCGGTCAGCCGGGAGAACCTTGAGCGGGAACGGGAACGGATCGGGAAGGATGAAGGCGACCTCGAAGCGCTGCGCCGGGACGCCGAGACTGCCGCCGGGGCTCTGACCGGGTTGCAAAAGGCGGAGAGCGTCGCCCGTGCCGAGGCCGAGCGGCTGGACGGCATCGCAGGCGACGCCAGAGCCGCCCTCGAGTTGGCCGGCGGCCGGCTGCGCGCCGCCCGGGTGACCGCCCAGGCGGTCGTTGCTTCTGTCAAGACCGTCGACGACGTCCACACCCGGCACGCGAGCGCCGTGGGGACCGCCGCGCAGGCTCGGGACCGCGCCGATGGTGCCGCCGGGGTGCTCCAGGAGGCCGAAGCAGCTCTCGCCGCAGCGCAGCGGGCCGACGCGGCGGCCTGCGCGGCGGAAGGTCTTGGTCCCGGCGAATCCTGCCCCGTCTGCGCCCAGCAACTCCCCGATGGCTTCACCGCCCCTGTCGCCGCCGACCTCGACGCCGCCAACAAGGCCCTCACCGGGGCGCGCAGCAAGGCCAAGAGCGCCGAAAGGGAAGCGACCCGGCTCGAAGCTGAACGTAATGCTCTCGCCGAAGGGGTCACTATCGCAGAGGCGGCTCTCGAGCAGTCTCGTGGCATCGCCGCCTCGGCATACACAGATTTGGTCGAAACCCTCGTCGAGGTCGACCTCGACGCCGACGACACGGCTGTCCTGGCCCCGGTCACCGCTGTGCTGACCACTGCGGTGGAAAATGCCACTGCCGCCAAAACGGGTCTGGAGACGGCCACGGCCAAGCGGGCCGAGGCGGAGGGAACCTCCCGCCAGGCTGCCGACGCGGTCACCGCCGGGCTAGAGACACTCGACGCAGATCGGCAGCGCCTGACCAGCCAGGGCGACGCCCTCGACCGAGCCGTCGCCGACCTACCAGTAGTGGCAGCGCCGGCGCTGCCGCTGAGCGCCGAGAGTATTGCCGTTTCCCTCGTCCGACTCACCGAGGCGGCGAGGGCGGCCGAAAAGCTGGTGTCGGATGGCCAGGACGCGGTGACCGATCACCAGCAGGCCGTGGACCGCTTGGCGGCTGCCGAACGCGAACGCCATCGGGAAGTAGGCGAGGCGCTGCCCGAGGTGCGGGTGATTCTCGAGCGCTTCTCGGAACTCGCCGCTAGTGCAGCGATCGCCGCCCAGGTGGATCCTCCCGATGCGGGCCCGGGCACAGCAGGCGACGTTGATCGGCTGGCCGCCTGGGCGGCCCGGCTGCCGGCGGTCGCCGAGCGGGCGGCTGATGCGTGCCGGCTGCGGGCCGAAGCGGCACACGCCACGGCTGTCCTGTCGCGTCAGGCCCGCGACGACGCCCTGCGCAGCGTCGACTGCGCCGACGCGACGGGACTCAACCAGGAGATCGGCGCGGTCAATCCGCGTTGTGCCGACGGTCGCCGCGACCTAGCAGAAGCGACGCGTCAAATCCCTGTCGCCGCCCGCCTCGACGCTGCGGTCGGCGAGGCGGCGCCCTTGCTGGAGGCGCTCGGGGAGGTCACCGACGTGCTCAGCCCGGCCAAGTTCCCCAAATGGGTGATCGAGCGGCGCCAGCGCAAGCTGCTGGAGCTGGCCGCCGACCGGCTTGGGGAGATGACCGGTGACATGTTGCGCTTCGCCGAGGACTTTCAGATCTACGACCAGCGCACCGGCATGTGCCGCGACCCGAACACCCTCTCCGGCGGCGAGATGTTCATGGCCAGCCTGGCGTTGGCGTTGACGCTGGTGGAGATGTCGACCGGCACGGGTGACCCGCAAGGGGCGCTGTTCCTCGACGAGGGCTTCTCGTCCCTCGACGGGGACTGCCTGTCGGAGGCCATGTCAGTCCTTGACACCCAGACTGCCGGCGGGCGGGTGGTGACCATCATCACGCACCTGCGGGCCGTCGCCGAGTATGTCGACCAGGTCCTGTGGGCGGAGAAGGGGACGACCACCTCCACCTTGCGGGCGCTGCCTGCCGAGGAGATCGAACGCCTGTTGGCGAACGACAGCTCCTCCGGCCTTTTAGTTTGACGCCGGGGTCATCCCGTCACGACCAGGATTGTCACCCAATGACGAAGTTTTGTCGCTCCTAGTCAAGTTTCGCAAACAAGCCTCTACGACAATGGGTGTAGCGATGGGCAACGCCCGAGTACCAGTGTTCACCCGTCGATGGAATGGACGTCGATCCGCTCGCGGCCGAGGTATCCGATCTGGCGGACGTCTATGTCCTTCACCCGCAGGCCACCTATTGGCCTACTGACGCGATGGGCGACAAGACTTTGTCGGTCCACTCCGGCTGGACCAGACCCTACCCGGCATCACCCGAGTCGCGGACCCGGCCCTGGAAGGCGCCGAGCTTCCGGCCAGAACCCGGACGGGCGGCTGCGGGTAGTGAACGGCATCGCCGAGGCAGCGCTCGATGCCGCGTTCCGAGACGGAGGAGTACGCAGCTTCTACGTTTCATCGAACCGCGAACCAGCAACAGCGATCGTCAAGGACATACTGTCGCCGACCCAGGTGCTGGTGAATGTGCGCGGGCATGGGCAAGCCGTAATGCGCACAGAGCATTTGTTTGCTGGCTTGCCCGCCGACCGCCTCGTCGCGAAGGATCCAGCGCTTCGACGGCTCCTGGATTTCAGTGGCGCTAATGGGTGAATTCATCCCCGGCCCCGTCAAAGACGACCTTCTAGCCCGCACGGTGGACTTCGTCGGGGACGGCATCGTCACATCGACGTTCGTCGAAGCGCGGAGTCCAGCCTGGCCCAGAAGCCAACCAGCTGGGTGACCTACCACTCGCAGGAAGCTCCCACCAAGGTGGTGCCGACCCCGCCGACCCGTGACTTCCACAGCTATCTATGAGCACCTCACCGACCATCGCCAGGAGCCGCCGACGAAGCGGATCTTGGCGTTTCACGCGTGCATTGACCGGTAGCCGTGAGGTATTACCCGCGTGTGTCGCCAAGTGGTCAAGGTCTGTCGTCAGGGGTCGAGATCAGGAACAACCCCTCCCTCACAATGGAACCACTTACGGGCAAGTAGACCCGCCAGTATCGGGGAGGAACGCATGACGAACACGACCACGTCGCAACAAGGAGAATGGGGTCATGACCGAGATCGACGCTTTGAATATGCCTGAGGTTCAACCGGTTCCTCCCGCGTCCCCGACCGATGTAGCTGGGTCGATGGCGCGCCAAGCAGGAAACCTACTCGATCTCGGACGAACAGAGGAAGCCCTTAGTGTGGTGGATGCTGTCGTCGCACGATTTGCTGCTGATCCCCCCGATGAAGTGCGGGAGGACGTTGTTCAAGCGCTTTTGATTCGAGGTGGCGCCCTTGAGCGACTCGGGCGACCCGAAGAAGCGCTGGTGGCTTTTACGGACTTGGCGTGTCGGTTTAGCGGCGACCAGTCTGGAGATGTGCTTCGGCGTGTGGCAAGAGCGCTCATAAACGCCGGCGTCTTGCTCGCCCAGCTCGGTCGTCTGGCAGAGGCGGTCAATGTCTATGACAAAGTGCGTGACCGATTTAGTCGGGAGTCCTACGAGATCTTTGCTCCGTTTCTTGCCGAGGCATTGTTCAACAAGGCGTGGGTGCTTCGTGACTTGGGCCAAGACGACGAGATGTTCGCGGTCTTTGATCAGGTTGAGGCCGAGTTCGGTGCCGATTCGGCCGCTGATGTGCGCGAGTACGTGGTCTATGCACTAGTCAACAAAGGTCAAGAACTGGTTGAGCGAGGCCGCCGGGACGAGGCGGCGGACGTTTTCGATTGCGTTCTCTCCCGCTTCTGCGATGATCCAACACCGGAGTTGCGCGAGTCGATCGTCATGGCTCTGTACTGCAAGGGTGTCTATCTCGGTGAGGAGGGTCGGAGTGTCGAAGCGATCGAGTGCTATGACCAGGTAGCCGCAAGGTGTGAGGACGACGCCAATCTGGGTGAGACTGAATGGGTTGCAAGAGCGCTCTACAACAAGGGCGTCACTCTGGACATACTTGGAAGGCTCGACGAAGAAATCTCGGTCTATGATACAGTCATTGTGCGCTTTGCTGATGACCCCTCATCGAATCTGAGACAACATGTCGCGAACGCGTTGCTCAACAAAGGTATTGTGCTTAAGCGTCTGGAACGGTTCGACGCCGCGATTGCGGCATTCGACGAGTTCGTGGCCAGGTTCAGCGACGATTCGTCACCTCAGTTACGCAGCGACGTCGGTGCGGCCAAATTGCAGATTTGGCGAATTACCTACCGAGACGTGGACCCCGATGAGGATGTTCCCGAGTTCTGTCGAAGTTCGGCGTCGGCCACTGCGTGATCAGGCAGCAGTCTGATCGTAGTTGGGGGTTGTGACGGTCTCGCCGATCTCTACTCGGTGTTCCCAGTCTGGTCTTGATAATCATCATTATCGAGACCCCTATACGATTGTTGTTACTGTTAGCGGGCTAAGGTACTTTCGTGACCGCCAAGCGAACAGACGAAGCCGTAGCCGTGGTGGCCCTATACGCACGTGCCTCCCTGGACCGCAAGGAACAGCGGATATTCGTTGACCGCCAGATCGCCAGAGGCAGGCGCCTGGCCAAACCTGTATCCCGGCACCGAGGTCCGGATCTTCGATGACAACGACAAGTCAGCCTCCAACCCTGAGGTGTTCCGGCCCAAGTACAACGACCTGCTGGGTGCAATTCGGCGTGGCGAGATTCGGGCGGTCATCGCGCACGAGCAGAGCCAGCTAACGCGCCAACCCTCCGAGTGGGACGAACTGGTCGTCACGCTGACCAAGGCGGGCATCGGCAAGGTCCACACCGTGCAGCAGGGCGTGATCGGTGTCGAGCCTGGAAACCGCGTGGTCGGCCGGATTATGAACATCCTGGACGCGGAGGAGAGCGAGCGCATCAAGGCCCGCTCTGCGGCCATGGCCGAGCAGCTGGCCCAAGAAGGACGACCGCAAGGCGGGCGCTTCTACGGTTACAGGCGCAAGGTCCTCTGTCCAGACGGTAAGACATGGGTATTCCTCAAAGACGACGGTCGGCCGAGGCTGGAAATCGTCCCGGAGGAGGAGACCGTGGTCCTTCGCATCGTGGACGAGTTGCTAGCGGGACACTCGGCTCGGGCGGTCGCGGAGCGTCTCAACGCGGCGGAGTTCCGACACCACGGCCTTACAAGATCGACCCGACAACGAAAGAGCCGGTTGCCCGAGAGAAAGCGATCTGGCGAGGCACGTCCGTGCTGTCCATCGCCCGCAAGCCGCACATTGCCGGGCTGCGCTCCTACCACGGCAAGGTGATGCCAGGACGGGCGAAATGGGACCCGATCATCAGCCCCGAGAGATTCGATGCCCTCCAGGCCGCCACCGTCATGGCAGAGGTGATTGATGTCGCTGGCAAGCGGAAGCGGATTGGCCGCGCCCAGCGCGACACGTCGCGCAAATGGCTGCTGACTGGTGGGATCGCCCGATGCTCGCGCTGCAAGGCGCCTCTGGCCGTCGTCAAGCTCCCGCGGCCTGAGGGCTATATCTCCGGCTACGGCTGCTCAAAGCGGAGCGGCAACCGTGACGCCTGCGGCGGTCTGAACGTCACCCCGGCCGAGCTGGTGGAGGAGCTGGTCGTCACTCTGCTCAAGGAACGCCTGTCCAGCCCAGCCCCGAGTTCGCCGCCCTGCTTCACCACACCGACGACTCGGCCCGAGCCCAACTGGCCGCCACCGAGGCGCCCGAGATCGACGTGCCGCCCGCGGACTTGGTGGCCGAGCGTTGGGAGGAGCTGCCGCTGAAGGCTCGCCAGGCGGTCCTTCGCCGGTACCTGAAGGCGGTGTGGGTACTGCCACAGAAGGTCCGCCCGGCGGATCCACGCCTTCGGGTGGCAATGCGATTGGATCTCAAATGGCATGACGCACCTGGCGGTACAGCGGGAATTGACCACCCCAGCAGGGGTGCGACAGTCGATCGGCCCAGGTCGGCGGGTCGCCGAGAATTTGCAGGCGATGCCGACAGCGGTCAAGCGCGAGGTCGTCAAGCTTCTGTTCACCCCCGGTCGGTTCGGCAAGCTGACCGTCGCCGCGGCCGACGGCCATAACGCCGTGCAGTCACATGTCCGGCTCGACGGCAAGTCATTGGCCCTCCCGGCAGCAAGGCGCGCGCGAATCTGCCGCTTGACCCGCGATGAGCGGCGACGTAGTTTCGCCCCCGGTCAAGCCATTCCGAGCCACGGAACCGTGGCCGCGCCGGTAGACGGCCGCTGACACCAGTACCTCTCGAAGAAGTGCAGGCTACGACCGCCCGGGACTAGCGACTGGCTCGCCGTCCGATTCTCGATCGGACGTCGACGAAGGCCAGCGTGTGTCACCGAGAAGTCGTGGTCCCCGTGGCTTACGCACGTCGCCAAGTCAGCAGACCTGGCCTGCGCTGGCCGCTCGCAAACGCCGGATGGCCGACAGGCTAGAGCGGGAAGCTGCATGCCGACGCACCAAAGCCGACCTCCTAGTTGGGTGGTCGGAAAATCTCTGGTCAGGGGCTTGAATGGTGGTCGCGATTTGGGGTGGGTTCGGCTTGACTTGGCTGGATGAGAGGAACTGCTGAGACGCAGGGTTCGTTGTCGCAGGTGGAGGTGGTCTGCGGCGATTTGTTGGATGAGGATGGGTTCTTGGCCTGGTTGGGGTCGGCCCGGGGGTGTTTGTTCAGCGACGAGGACTTCGAGTGCCTGTATGCCAGCCGGCGGGGTCGGCCGTCGCATCCGCCGTCGGTGCTGGCGGCGCTGCTGCTGGCCCAGTTGTTCTATGGGGTGTCGGATCGGGAGGCGGAGCGGCGGTCGCGGTTTGATCTGTCGTGGAAGGCGGCTTTGGGTTTGCCGTTGGAGCATCGGGGCGTTCCCCATGTCTGTCTGGTGGAGTTCCGGGCCCGGCTGGTCAAGGCCCAGATGGACGGCTGGCTTCATCAGCGGCTGATCGGCGTGGCCGAGCAGGCGGGGGTGATCGGGCATCGTCGGGTGGTAGATTCGACGGGGATAGCTGATGGCGTGATCACCCAGGACACGGTCAGCCTGATCCGCTCGGCCATCCGGCGCTGCCTTGGGTCTGCTTGAGGGGGCGAACCCGGAGAGGGGCTGGGCGTGTCGAGAGTCGTTGGCTCGCGACGATTATGACCGGGATGGCAAGCCGGATATCTGTTGGGCGTCTGAGGAAGAACGCCAGGAGCTGGTCAACGACCTGTTTGCTGATGCCTGTCGGGCGATAATCGCCTGCGGCGGGATCAGCGATCCGGCTTTGGCGGCCGAGGTGAAACTGCTGGCTTTGGTGGCGGCCCAAGATGTCGAAGATGACGGGGCGGGAGGAGTACGGATCGCACCGCGGGTCGCTCCGGAGCGGATCATCTCGACGGTGGATCCCGACGCCCGACACGGTCATCGTTCCCGCCGGGACCGCTACGACGGCTACAAGCTGCACATTAGCGTCGATGTCGACTCCGACCTGTTCGTGGCCGGCCAGGCCACCACGGCAACGACCGGCGATGGGGAGATCCTGGCTGACCTGCTCGACCAAGATCCCGTGGCGGTATCGGAGGTGATTGGCGACACCCACTACGGAAGCGCCGAATGTCGGCGCAACCTGGCCGAAGATGGTGTCGAGCTGACCGCCCCGGCCCAGCCGTCATCGGCACCGAAGGGATATTTCAGCAAGGACGAGTTCACCATCGATCTCCAGGCCGGGACGGTCATCTGCCCGGCCGGGCAGACCGCCACCATCCCAACCACAACTGCACGACGCCGCCAGGCCCGCTTCGACGCGGAGTCGTCGTGAGCGACAGCCCAGTCAAAGACAGCCAGGCCGACCCGGCGTTGGAGGAGGCAATGCGACGTTGGATCGAAGAGCACTGTGAGCCTGAGCGCACCATGGTCTATTTCGGCTACGACTGGACCGAAGAGCATCGACTCGATCGAGCGAAGCCGCACTGGCGACCCTGGCGCATCGAGGCACAACTGACGTGGCAGCCCGTCATGGACAAAAGCGATGTGTTGGCGATGTTCAAGCAGGCCGGCATCGAGCCGCCTTGGCTCACGCGCACGGGTATGCCGCACGCCAACTCTGGTGGCGGCTGCGTGAAGGCTGGCGTCAACACTTCCTGCGTCTGCTCGCACTTGATCCGGCTGAGTATGCGAAGTGGGAATGGAACGAGCGGCGCTTGCGTGAGCAGCTTGGCGACGTTGCCATCCTGCGTGATCGCAAAGGCGACAGGACGAGGCCACTGACGCTGCGAGAACTGCGTGAGGCCAACACAGTGCAAGGCGTGCTCTTCGACTACGGCGGCGCTGAGGATGATTGGGGAGGCTGCAACTGCATGACGCCGGCAGAGGATGATGCGACATGACCACCAGACCGGATAGACGACAATCCGCCGTGGCCATCGAGCATCCGAACCTGGTGCCCCGGTTGGTCTGGACCAGTGCCGACGATTCGGTCCCGTTGGGGACTTCGGGCGTCGCGCTGCATTACGAGTACATGCTGCTGGTCAAGGTGCCCGGTGGTGGCATCATTGAGCGGTCGGTGCCCAGCCGGGAGGAAGCTGAGCAGATCGGCAGGGCGCTGCAGCGGCACGGCAGCCTGGAAATCCTGCGACGCCTGACCACCGACTGGGGGGACGACACGCCGTTCCTGCGGACCCGGGTGATCGTCGAGGAGGTCGAGCCAAATGGATCACTTGAGGAAAAATCCTCAGCTGTCACAGTGGCCATGAAGTCCACAGATGAGTGACTCGCCGCTCCAGACCTAGGCGCTCGAGGCTGTGGCGTTGTCTACTCGGCGCCGGGCTGAACCACCGACCCCGATTTTCTGGCCTGGGGCGGAAGGGCCGGTGTCGGCGACGGTGATTCGCGAGCTGAGCCGTCCTGGCTCAAATCTGGTGCCGCGAGATCGCCTGGGCAACCCGCTGCCACTGGACGCCGACGAGCGGCCCGACCGGACCCGTGGTCCGTCATCGCCGCCGAGCTTGACCCGGCAAACTAGGCGGCCGCCAACTAGTGGTCTGTCGCACAGATGGCTTCGGGGCCAGCCGATCCGCCCGATCGCCGATTCGTCTTGCACCACTCAGTTTTGGGAGGACCCGAAGTGACCAGTTTGCGAGTCTGGGGAGTGATCGAGCGGGGATCAGCCGGCCTCGGCTGACTAGGCTGTTGCCGTGACACGTTCGTCGCTCGACGATCGATTCAAGAGTCCTACTGGAGGTTGAGCCTTGAACGTCTATCCCCTCGTTTGGACGGTCGACCAGTTGCATCGTCGTAGGGCCAAGATCAATCCCACGCCAGCATACCAGCGCGGACCCGTAGGGAACCACCATAAGAAGCGATTACTGATCGACTCAATTCTCCGGGGTTACGACATCCCAAAGTTTTATGTTCGGCGCATAGGGGATCCGAAGGATGAAACGTACGAAATAGTCGATGGCCAGCAGCGCACCCTTGCGATCTGGGACTTCATGGAGAATAACTTCGAACTTGATCCCTCTGCTGAACCCTTTTCGGGGCTCGGTGACTTGTCTGGCTTGTTTTGAAAGGATCTGAGCGTCACGGCCGACGACAAGTTGGTCGCTTTTTCCCTTGCAATTTGTCGACTCGCGGAGGCGAATGACCAATGGTTCGTCCATAAGCGTCCACACCTCGGGTCAAGGTTCTGAGCGTGGCATCCTACGGCAGTGAATCTGACGGACTACTTCCTCGAACTCGCCACCACCTACAACAGGATCGCAGGACTGCACACCGAAGCACAAGAGATGCTCTCGGATGCGGGGACGCTCCTCTCAGAGCATGCGGCAGGGGGCATCGTCATAAAGGGAAGTGGTGGCAAGGGCGGGGCGACCTTTACCCCCGTCGGTAGGGTTCTTCGACCCCGACGAGACCGATACGGCGCAGCGTGGCATCTATGTCGTTTTCATCGTGTCTGAGGATCTCGAACTACTCAATCTGTCCTTGAACCAGGGTATGGAATACCTCCGGAAAGAGTTCGGCGACGCTGAAGCTCGTCGACTACTAGCCCGGGATGCGGACGCGATCCGAACTCGCTTGATCCGCGACAGCCCGCTTCTGTTCGACGACGCGATCGAGCTTCGTTCGCGAGGTGCTCGTCAGAATGCGTACCAAGCGGGAAACATCGCATGCCGGAAGTACCGGGTTGGTGCACTTCCTAGCGAAGCTGTGATGCGGTCCGACTTGACCGCAGTGCTGCAGCTGTATGAAGCCGCGCTTGGCGCGAGGGATAAACTCTTGCTGGAGGCGGCGGGCGCCATTGCATCCCCTGGCCGGTCCGCCCAAGCAGCTTCATCCGACCCGCTCGAGAACTTCCACCCAAAAAGTGACACCGATTACCGGGCGACACTCCTGGGTCGTGAACTGACCAAGTCGCGCCGGCACGAGCGGCTCGTTCGCAACTACGGCGAGTGGCAGGCCGCCCGTGGTTGGCGGCCCGCCACTGAGCACCCAAGAGACCTCGTACTCTATTCGGACAGCGGCACATACCTCGTCGAGGCGAAAGTCGTCTATCGGGGGAACGCAACCGAAGCCGTAAGGGCTGCCGCGGGACAGCTTCTGACATACGCCTACTTTCTCTATCCTCAGGACGATCAACCCAACCGGGTGGCCCTCTTTAGCGAGCCGGTCGGGTCTGCATATGTGGACTTCTTGAGTCGATTGGCATATACGCCGCCTGGTGGGAGGCAGGCGCGTGGTGCGGTAGCGAGGGCGCAGTCTCTAGAGAGGCCCTGCGGACCATGTGGTATCAGACGTGCCTGCCGCGGTCCAGGGAACGTGACGCAAGGAGACACGACGCGTGGCGGCCAGGCGCCAGCCTCGGACCCCTCGAGCCGTCGCCTCGACAGGCCCCTATCCGGAGTCCCCACTACGCTCCTCGGAATGGTTGACGCTCCGCCACCGGAACCCGCAGCCGCACCTGCTCAGCCACCAGAACCCGCACCCGCGTCTGCTCCGCAACCAGAACCCGCAGCCGCAGCCGCGCCTGCTCAGCCCGCGTCTGCTCCGCCACCAGAACCCGCAGCCGCGCCTGCGGGGACCACAGCTAAGCCGAGCTGGTGGCTGCGAGAGCCCCCATGGATAGTCCAGACGTTACTCACTGGCGTCGTCATCGCTGGGGCCCTGGCCTTCGCGACGCTATACCTCTCAAACAGTATTGAAAACGGGCGTACTCATCAGCACACCCGACTAGAGAACCTCCGATTTGTCCGGACGGCAGCAGGAGGCGACGCCGCGAAAGAGCAGTTTGGTGGACTCGATTTGGAGGGCCAGGACTTGGCTAGGTGATCCTCAACACACTTTCCCGCGCCCCCGTGTGCGGGACGAAGGCGATGGGTAACTCGTCGGTCCGAAACGGTGTGCCCGACAGCGAGAGGATCGCTTTGGCCTGAAGATCGTGCCACGAAGCGAACGCGGTCAGGGCCTTCTGGCCCCAGTCCTTATCGGCGGCGGCATGGTGAACCTCATCGAGGACGACCAGTATGCGATGCCGGTATAGCTGCTTGTGCCTGGGCACCACGTCCAGGGCGTGAGCCATAAATGTTTCCGGCATGCGCGCCAGGGCGCCATAGGTGAACACGGCTCCGGCCCATCGATCCTCGATCTCGTCGATGGTTCTCCACTGTGCAGGAGCCAGCGGGATAGTAGGAGGACCAGGATCAAGCCCGGAGGCGGAGCGACGCCATCCATTCTTGATGCCAATGGTCGGTACGACGATGAGGACGCGAGAGATCTCATTGGACTCCAACAGGCGATAGGCCACCTCCAGCGCGAACCGCGTCTTGCCTGCACCTGGACAAGCCTGGACCAGCACGGGCTCGTCGAGGATGCGCTCCATGACCACAGGCAGGGCTCTCTCCTGCCAGTCTCGCAACTTGGACTGTCCAGGCGTCAGCAGTTCCGTCTTGAAGTACTTCAGCGCCACCTCTTGGGTCTTGTTGTTCTTGCGCCCATTGCAAGGCCCACATAGGTCCTGGAGGTTACCCAGGGTGGTGGTACCGCCAGCGAGAACCCCCAGGCTCCAGGCGATGATGTGATCTCCGGCCATGTAGGCAAAAGGGCAAGTGACGACCGCAAAAGGCGCACGCCTTGCCCTGCTGGACCCACTTCTGACGCCTCCAGCGGGCCGGGAAGTTGCGCCGAGCCTCACGGGCGATGCCATCCTCGCCGATGACGCAGTCGATGCCGTTGACGACGGCACGACTGACCTCGTAGTTCATAATGCTTCAAGGGCTGCTCGGGTGAGCGTCCTATGCTGCAAGAGTCGTTCGCGGTAGTCCTCTTCGATCACATTGTAAGGCAGCGTCAACAGACTCCACGCTGGCAGAGGCTCAGCCTCCACGCGGTCTTCTGGCGTTTCACCGTCAAGGAAGGCGATCATGCGACAGTGCTGACAGGTCGCGGCTCTTCCCGTCGCCATACTCACGTCGAACTTGACGTTGTTCTTGGGCTCACACAGAACGCTGTAACCCGCCACGCTGTAACTGGCCAAGTCAGTGCTCAGTTTCGTGTTGTCGGTTCCTTCCCTGGCGGCGAAAAAGACGTGAACGACGTGAATCGTGCCGTTGCGCTCCCCTGCGTAGACCCATTGGTTGTTTCTGGTTGCTGTCTCCCAGGCGTCCATCTCGTTCTCGGGCGTGGGTGGGCGGTAGTCACCGGGCGAAAATAGACCGTAGGAGAAGCTGTGCCAGTAGTCGATCTTGCACATTGACCGGCACCGGGCGCACGTAGCCTCTTCCCCGTTGGTGGGTCGTTCACTCAGTGTGTGCTGCTCACCGTTCACGCCGCAGGTCGGGCGATGCTCTCCGGCCTCCACCTCATCGACGTGGATCAGATGAACTGTGCCGCTGGGGGCAGTAGCGAGGAGCCACAGTTTCTCGGCATATGCCTGCGCCCAGTAGTGGCGTTCCCAGAATCCATCAGGAAGTAGCTGATAAGGGTCGACGGTGTCATTGGTGTTGTCGGTCACAGTAGGTCCGCCTCGTTAAGGTCTCGGGGTTGATAAATAGAAATCCGGGTGGGCGCAGCCACCGTTGTCTCGGGAGGAGTCGTCGAAGTCGAACACCATTCCTCCCAGCCGTACCGCTCAGCGCAGCTGACACGCCGGACCGTGATGGGCCATACAAGGGTGCACCCTCGTCCGGCTGCTGGTGTGTCCATGTCTCCATTATGGTGGTGGAGGTGGTTGCGCTCTTGCCGAAAGGCGATAGACTTTGCACATCTGGCGACAACCAACACCCGCCAATTACTGGCCAGATCGTTGCAGTAGCTTACTCAAGCCGGCGCAGTACCGCCAGGCTCCTACCGAAGGCAGCCCACAGCACTTATATGGAGCTGGCTTCTGGAAGTCCGGCGATGCGGCCATGGCGGCCCGGGCTCTATTGGCCTTCCGGCGAGCGGCTCGTGCCAGGCGAAGACTCGCCGTACCGGGATCAATCCGCCATAGCCTGCACGGTGGCATTGAGGAACATTTGGTGTTCGCCACGCGCCATGCGACTCTGGCCATCACTCCGGGAAGGAGACGCCATCCCCGTCCCGTCCCGTCCATGCCCATTCTCAGCCGGCCACCTCGAGCAGAAAGGGGTCGCGGCTGTGCCCGGCGCAGGGCCGCCAGAGCCCGTCCAGAGTGGGCGCCACCACGTCCAGTCCCACTGGCTCAGCGATATCGATCTCCAGGAGCCAGTCGATGCAGATCGGGCAGGCCTGGTCGCATAATCGCTCGCCCACGAGATCGCCTCGTCGGTGAACGATTTCAACGCGGAGCCGTCGCCCGGATCCACGGCGAGCCGGACTTCCTCTGGCGGGTAGGCCTCTGATTCCTCGACCCAGGACCGGCAGAAGCAGACGACGATGGGCCCGGCGAGCCGGCAGCCAGCATGCTAGGTGGCGCCCACCATGCTCCAGTCCTGGTGCATGGCAAGGTGAAGACGTCCGAGTCTTCGGAGGCGATGGGGCCAGGAACGAGACGCCACGGCTGCTCGTCGCCCTCCAGGTAACCACACCCATGAGGTCCCGTCCACCGTGTTGCCGGCGTCGATGACGCCGCGTCCCCAGACCGGGTCCAGGTACAGGCTGTCGTCATAGTCATCGCTCTCGGGGTCCACCGCCGATCGCGCGACGCGCCAGTTCTCGCTCGAGTTCGGCAAGTAGCTCGGGCGGTGTTGAGCGACTCGCTCTGCCGCGATCGTTGTGACATGGGGGTTCAGGATCGGGGGTGGGTCACGACATAACGACAGAAGGGGTGGATCGCTGGGAGGGGCCGGGGCGGTCAGGCCCCGCAGCGGAGCTGCGGAGCCGTTTGTATTGTTGGGCTGGCGCGGGAGTTCGCCCCGGCCGGCGTCAAGGCGGTCCGTGTCGCCCCTGGCCTTGTGCGGCTGGAGCGTTGTGGTCGCTTCCTTCGGTCTTGACCCCGGCTTGTTGGGTTCAGGCTGGTGGGGGTGTGGCGTGCCAGAACTGGGCGGGACGGCCGGCGGTGACGACTTTGACGGGTCGGGCCCGCCCGCAGCGCTGCAGGGCGGCGAGTGCGTTGTCGATATCGGCGGCGGGGCGGTTGCGGCTGAAGAGGTCTCGGATGTCGGTGCGGCTCATGGCTCCGGTGGCGACCAGGGCGGCGTGGATCTGTTCGGACAGCGGGTTGGCGGTGGTGGAGCCGAACAACATGGCGACCGAGCGGGCGGCGTAGTCCCAGATGGCGGAGGCGGCGGCGAGATGTTCGGCGTCTATGACGGTGGTGCCGTCGATGAGGCTGTAGATCAAAGCGAGGCGAAGCACGTGCGCTTCTGAGCGGGCGAGCAGCCCGCCGATGATCCCTGGGTGGGACTCGGCCAGGGCGTGATAGATGTCGGTCCAGGAGCGGCGGGCCGCGGGGCTGAGATGGACCGGCCCTTTGCGTCTGGCGTGTTGGAGGTGGGCGCCGAGCTGGTCGACTAGGCGGGTCCCGGCCGCGGGGTCGGGGTCGCCTCCTTCGGGCAGCAGGCGGGCCCGGCGGGCGGCGATGAAGACGAACCGGTTGAGCAGACCGTTGGCGATCTCGAGGCTGTTGGCGTGATGTAGTAGCTCCGCGGCGGTGATGTGACCGATGACGGCGAGGTGGGCCGCGCTGGCCCGGCCGGGGCGGTGCGGGTGAGAAGGGCCAGGGGGCGGCCGTCCCAGGCGGAGCGCAGCACCGGCGAGAGGGTGTTGATGTCTCTGGCGATGGCTTTTAGGACGCTGGCGAACTCGGCTTCGACGACCAGTAGGCGGGGGTCTTTGGTTCCGGGGTCGGCGCCGGAGGGGTCTCCTAGCGCCCAGATGAGCCCTTCGCCGCTGGACAGCCCGGTGGAGGTGCGTGTCGCGAAGCTGGGGTCGGCTTTGGTCATGAGCGCGGCCACCTGGTCCCAGGAGGAACCTTTGCGGGCTTTGGCGGACTCGCCGACGATCACGGCGAACTGGTTTGGATGATGCCGGGTGGCCTCGACTGCTACCCAGGCGCCCCGACCGACGGTCGCTCCGGCGGCGACGAGCAGCTGGGCCAGGATGGCGACGGGATCGGCTTCGGTATGGGGGGCGATCGTTTCGACTATCTGGCCGGCCAGGCCTTGCCAGGCGGCAGGGGCGGGAGGGTCAGGCCAGCCGGGAGGGGCCGGCAGTTCGGGCTGGGCAGGGCGGGCGTAGCTCACTCGGCCGTCACCTCGGCCAGCGCGGCCCGGGCCGCGGCTTCGTCACGATCCCCTTGCCGGAGGCGAACGCGGCCACCAGTGACTGCACGGCCAGGTTGTTGACCGCCCGGGGCAGCCCTCGTGACGCTTGATAGATGACCGCCACCGCGTCCTCGGAGAAGACGGGGTCGGCCCGGCCGCTGATCTTTAGGTGGTGGGCTACGTAACTGGCGCACTCGGCGACGTCAGCCAGTCCGCTGATCGCATAGCGCAGCCCGACCCTTTGGTCTAATGCCGCGAACGGCCCGAGGCGCAACCGGCGTCGCAGGGTCGGCTGTCCCAATAGCAGCATGCAGAGGGGACCCGGCGTCCATGCCGATGTTGGCCAGGCAGCGCAACCCGTCTATGGCGTCGGCGTCGAGTAGGTGACTCTCGTCGCAGATGATCACCGGGGTCTTGTTGCGCTCGGCGGTCTCGGCCACCAGCAGGTCCTGGGCTTGGGGGATGAGCGAGGCGCAGTGAAAGCGGGGCCGCTGCCCCAGGGCGGTCACGATGGCGGCGTACATGCCGCGCACGCCGACTCCCGGTGCGCCCAGGTAGATGACTGTATGCCGGGAGCGGTCCAGGGCGGACATGGCGGCCCGGGCGGCCACGGTCTTGCCCGAGCCGCACTCGCCGGTGATAACGCCGATGGCTGACTCGCTCACACACCAGGTGATGCGGGCCACGGCCTCGGCATGCGATCGATGGGCGTGCAGCATGGAGGGGGCCAGGTCCTTGCCGAAGGGCATTTTTGACAGCCCCCAGTGCGCTCTGAGCCGGTCGATCGACATCAGATCTTCTCCTCTTCGTCGTGGTCGTAGTTGCTGTTGTCGTTATGGTCGGTCTCTTCGCTGTCGCCGCCGGCGCCATTAGCGGCCAAAGCGGCGTAGTCGATACGCCCCGCCAGCTCGGCGTCGCGCCGGCCGACCACCAGAGCCAAGTAGTCGATGCCGGTCGGCACCGGCGCGGGGGCGGCCTCGGGCCGGGCCTGGGGGTGGGTGCGCCGGCCGATCTGGATCGGGGTGGCCTTGCCCATCGTTCTTCCCTCGAAACGCACCTCGATGTCGGCCAGCTCGAAGGGATCGAAGATGAGTTCGACCTTCCGGCCTATCAGGGCCGGGTCCACCTCGAAGCGGTTGCCGTGCAAGCGGACCTCGCAGACCTTAGACACCGTCCTCACTTCCGACCACAAAAACGCCTCGTGCAAAAGCTGCGGTGAAGGAAGCGCTGGCGGCCCCGCCGAAGCGAAACGCTCCAGTGGGGTGGCCTTGGTCTCTGTATGCACCCGACGGTGATAGACCACCTCCACCCAGGCGCTGAACAGCCGGTTCAGCTCGGCCAGATCGGCCGCCCCGCCCCGGGCGTCCAGTTCCACGACGAACTGGGCCCTCACCGTCCTGAAAAATCTTTCGATCTTTCCCTTGGTGGCCGCGGCCCGGGGGCTGGCGTGGATCAAACGGATGCCCATTACCGCGCAAGCCCGGGCCAGCGGAGCGGCCACGAACGCCGATCCACGATCAACCAGAATCGCTCGGGGCACCCCCCGAGACGCCAGTCCCGACCGCAGCGCCGACTCCAAGCGCACGCTGTCTTCCGCCCCGGTCCAGCGATAACCGGGTAGCAACCTCGAGAAATCGTCGATGAAAGCCAGCAGATAAGCTTTGCGGCCACCCACCATCGGGCCGTGCAGCGCGTCGCCGGTCCATAGCTCGTTCGGTTCTGACGCCTCGAAACGCCCATAAGCCCGCGGCGCTTGGCCATCGGGGCCGAGCCGATCCAGACCGACCCGCACGAAATGGCGCTGCAGAGTGCGCACAGATGGCGCCGCCACACCGGCCTCGGCCATCACCCGGCGCACTTGGGCGGCGGTGCGCCCCGGCTGCTCCCGCTTGAGCTTCTCGGCCAAGCCCAAAACCTCCACGTCGGTGCGCGGCGCCGCCACCCGAGGCTTGGGCACCAGCGCCTCGAATCCTCCCGCCCGATAGGCCCTGATCCACTCGTCCAACGTGGAGCGGGCCACCCCCACCCGCCGCCCATCAGGAGTCACATGCTCCATCTCCGATAAGGCCCGCACCATCGCGCCCCGCTCCGCGTGCGACAGCGCCGGGTCCGCCGGGGCTCTCACCAAGCTGTACCTGAACAGCGCCACATCTCTTCGCCTCTGGTCCTCCATGCCTCCTCCGGGCCTCGACATCGGAGGCCACAGCGTCTCAGCCCGCCGGAGCCGGCAACAGAGGCCCACTGGTGTTGCACAACAGCGCTCCGCCCGATAGCCGCGACGCCACCGCCCACGCGCCCGCCGGCCCATAACGCTGCCCCCACGCCCGGGCCGCCACCGCGATCGCCTCCAGCGCGTCAGCCGTAGCACTGCCCGTCGCCACCAACGGACCGAGATCGGGATCGAGCGCGTACGCCCAACGGGTGAAATGAACCCGGATCAGCTCGGCCCGGTCCCGGAAGGCACGCAGCCAGCGCCGAACCGTGCCCTCGCATCGTCCCAACGCCATGGCCAAACTGCGATGACCCGCACCGGCGACGTTGGCGGCCAGCGCCCGACCGATCGTCTCCACGTTGTCACGACGCCGGACCAGCCAGCAATCGGCCAGGCAGACATGCGTGCAAGCACACGACCGGCACCTCGCCCGCCGTGGCCGCAGCCGCTCCTCCTTTCCATCGCGCCGCAACGTCCGCCAGCGGGCATGACCCCACGGACCCAGCACCCCCCGACACCACGGACAAGCCAGACGACCCGCCAGCAAATCGGCCTCGACCTCAACCTGATCGGTCCCTACCATAAGCACAGGTGCCTCCGGCATCTACCAGAAGGACCCTCCCGAGAGACGTGCAAGTTCGACGGGAGGGTCCTTCCGCGTCAACGAACCGATCAGCCTGACACCCGCAACCACCGCCCAACCAGCCCGACAAACAAGCCCGCACCCGCCAGCCCATCCCGGCCATCAGCGTCAGCTACGGCACAGCAAATCCTGATCGAAGGTGTCGTTCAACAGGGCCCGGGCACGAGTCGACTGACGAATCTGTGCCCAGTCTGTAGACGCCGCGTCGGTGGCGATGGCCTGGCCGGCGTCTATTGCGGAAGGGATATTCATCACCGGCCCCCGATCGCTCACAGGTACAGGCCGATGTGCTGGTCGGGCTCTACCGCCGGTTCCTGAAAGAATGTCCGGCCTCCGAAGCGGGACTGGAGATCGGCGCCGAACTCGTTGGCGAGTGAGGACACGGCCTGAACGGCGTTGATGACCGACGCCTCCGCGCCGGGCACGTCGTCGACCTCGGCGGCAAACATCACTCCGTGGTCCGTGACTGACGCCCGGGCGACCCGGATGCGATTGTTGATCTCGTTGACCGCGTCGACCAGGCCAGCGGTCCTGGTCACGTCCAGGAGCGCCCGCGAATAGACGGCCACGAAGTTGCGCTCGGCCATCACCCGCACGTACACCATGGCGTCGTCACTCCGGATGGGCGTTTCGCCGTCGGCATCCCGGATGAGTTCGTCGACTTCCAGGAACCGCTTGAGCGCCTGCTCCGCCCGCTGCGATAGGGACTGGTCCCCCGGTCCATCTGGCGTTCGTTCGAGGCCCAAAGTCGGTAATAGGATTTCGGCCCCGGCCTGGCTGCCGGCCCGGTAGGTGAGGGCGGAGACCCTGGCCACGTCGAACGCTTTAGTTAACGTGGCCACCGCAAGGGTGGCCACCGGCGGAGTCGAGACGGGAGCAGCGAACGACTTCCACCAGCCCTTCGGGCCGTCGCCAATGTCGGTTGGCGGCCGCCAGCCGAGCCTCCGAAGCCGGCCTTCCCCAGTGCGGTCCAGCCGGCGCCATCCGTGCAGGCAGCGGTTGGACGCCGCCTCGACCAGCATCCCATCGGCGCCACCGGCGCAGAAGTGCACGAAGTAGGGCTCCTCGTCGCGGGTGTGAATCGTCAGGCAGTGGTCTTCCTCCAGGCAGCCGAGGGTCTCGGCCAGCCGCGTTTCCAGCCGGGCCCAGTCCTCCTGCCGGCCGCCGGCCTTCCGGTGGGCTGTCGGTCTCTCGCCGGCATTTTCCATTGTGTCCTCCATTAGGTGACGCTTTCGGGGTCGGGGAGCCAGGGCCGGCCGTTGGTGCGCCGCACGTCAATCGACGGGCGTCCGGCCGTGACCTCGAGGCCGCCAAAGGGGTCGCCGGCTTCGGCGTTGACGGCGCCAAGGTGTTCGCTCCATTTCCGCAGATGGCGGTCGAGGATTCGGGCCTGTTCGGCGGCCACGTGCCGGTTGGCCCGTTTGCCGAGCGCCTCCTCTTGCTGGCGCATGTCGTCCTCGATGGCCAGCCGCGCCCGCGTTTTGCCTTCCTGGATGCGGCGCGACCGGGCGTGACGGGCGTTGACTTTCTCGATGATCTTGTCGTCGCGCGCCTTTGGCTACCACGTCGTAGGCGGTGGGGGGCTGCAGGTTGAGGAGGATCTTGATGGTGACCGGCAGGATCTCGATGAGAAAGAAGAGCGCCATGACCACCAGGTGGGCCGCGAGCAGCGTCGCGTTTCGGCTTGAGAGCTGGGACAGGGCTTGCAGTTGGGCCAGGATGCCGGTGTCTCCGAAGTTGACTGACGTTCCCGGCTCGGAGATCCTCTGCAGATCGGCCTGCAGGGCGGCGTAGCGGCTGCGCAGGGCCGGCAGCTGTGATCTGGCCTGTTGCTGGGCTGCGGCCAGCGTCCCGGCCTGGGCCGTGTTCTCCTCGCGCTGGTCGGCCTGCTCGATGCTGGTGGCCTGCTGGAGGCTGGCGGTCACGGCTTCGAGATGGGCCTGGGCGTCGGCGTACTCCCGTTGTTTGGCGCCGGCCAGCGGACCCGGCCCGACCCAGTTGGAGGCGCCCTGGCAGGTGGGCCCGGCCCCGTAGAGCTCGCATTGCCAGGCCTCGTAGGCCGTGTCCCGGGCCGCCTGGGCTTGCTGCTGCTGCGCGCTGAGGGCGGCAACCGGCTGCTGGGCCTGCTGGAGGGCGGGGCTGGTCACACTGTCGGGCAGGTGGCCGTCGAGGACGGCCTGGTTCTGGGCGATCTGCTGCGCGAGGGCAGCGGCGTCCCTGGATTCCTGGCTGCCGGCGATCTGGGCGGCCTGCTGCTGCGAGCGTTGCAGTTGCTGCGAGTAGACCTCGGCTTTGATGTCGCTGCGGAAGACGCGCAGCACCAGCGGCGTGGAGACGGCCAGTGACAACAGTGCGGCCATGGCCAGCCGGGGCAGGGCCATCAGCAAGAGCTGCCATCTGTTGCGGGTGGACCCGATGCTCAGCACCAGGAACCGGTCGATGGTGAGGATCATCGCCCCCCAGGCCAGACCGAGCAGGACCGCCCAGGGCCAGGGAGCCTGCAGGGCGTCGTGGAGGGCGAATGACATGGAGGCTACCGCCAGGCTGGCCGTCACCAGCAGCACAGCCCCCATCTGCATGAACCGGTCGCGGGCCGAGGGCACCCGCCGGAGCACGTCGGGGTTGGCGGTGCCCAGCCAGGCCAGGAACTCACCCATTGACACCAGAGCTCCCGGTCCGGTTCCCGGCCTCCGCCAAGATGGTCGAGGGCGTGTCACCGTCACGGGCCGACCCGCCCGGCAACGGGCAGTGCGAATGGCGGGAACTATTTCTCGAGATCTTTCGGACGTTCGGCGACGGCAGCGGCGGGATGACCGGGCGGGGCAGGAGGTCTCCGGTTGTCGCGAACGGCGGCAGATCGAACAGCCTCAGCTGGCCCAGCTTGACGGTCACCGCCGCGAACCGGTTGCGGAACTCGACCGTGAGCGGGCCGCTCGTGGCGGGCCTGATGGTGTACCCGGTGACGTGCACGGAGGGATCGACGTGCTCCTGGTCGGCGTTGCCGGTGGTGATGACCGCCTCGGTGGCGCCTGTCACCCGCCAGTTGATCCGGATGTCCTGTCCTCGCGGCCACGCCTGCCCGGGCAGGTCGATGCTGAGGACCTGCGGCGGCTCCATTTGGGTTTGCACGGTTTGATGGAAGTAGCGGTACAGCTCGCTGGCGGATGGCCGGTTGGCCCGGTTGGACAAGGCGCGGTTGACCAGATCGAAACCGGCCGGGTCGAGCACGCCGCTGAGGCGCCGGGTCGACGTGCGGGTGCTGGCGTGTTTGCCGGGGGTCAGGCAGCGCAATGCGGCCAGGCCCAGTTTGTACACGTCGGTGAGGGTGTCCTGCAGGATGGCCGGTCCGCCGCTGGTCTGACATTCGGGGGGCTCCCATCCGGCTTGATGGCCCTGCCGGCGCCCGGTGTCGCGGAGGGGCGCGGCGGCGTCGCAGTCGATCAGCTTGATCCGCAAAGGGGCGAGCGAAAACGCCACGTTGCGCAGGTTGAGGTCGCCGTACACCCAGTCCCGCCGGTGCAGCCAGGCCACCACATAGCAGAGCTGGGCCAGCAGCACGCAGCCGGTCGGTCAGCTCCACGTCCGGCACGTCCACGCCGGCGGCTTGGCGCTGGGCCTCGGCCCGCGGTCAGCCAGGCCAGGTCGCGTGGCTTGCCGGCGGCGGGTTCGGCCCGATTGCGGGTCGATCAAGTGGGTGAAGAAGTCGTCGGGCAGCAACGGCATGAGCAGCCCGCACACCCGGCCCGAGTCGTCTTCGACCAGAGCTCGCGGCCACGCCGACAGCCGGTCGAGCAGGTCACGATCGTTTCGGTCCAGCCCGTCCCGCAGGTCCACCGCCATTCGGGCGGCGCGGGCTTGGCGGTCCGGCTCGGACGGTGAACTCCTTGTAGGCCAGGGCGGTGGCGCCGGCCGGAGAGCGAGAGCGCGTTTACCCGGTACACGTCGCCGAAGCCGCCAGAGCCGATGAGCTCGAGCGGCCCGAGCCCGGCCCGGCGAACGACGGCGGTCAGGACCGCAGCCACAGCCCCACCACCGTGCGGTCGTCCACGTGCGTCTGCCGGGCGAAGCCGACCTGTCGGCCGAAGTCGTAGATGTCGGGCGGCGCCGCCCACCAGCGGGACAGGGTGGTGCGAACCTCGTCCACCCAGGCCAGCGGGTTGCCGATGCCGTCGGACATGAGAAAAAGGGCGCCGTCGTCGAGTTCGACCTCGAGCTCGGCCGGTTGCCCGGTGGTGGCCGGCAGGCTCGGGGACGCCGTGCAATGAATCTCGGCTCGTCACCGGCGAGGTTCCATGGGGTGCACAGGGACCAGTCGCCGTCGCCGGCCAGGTGCCACAGCGGGGAATCGCCCACCCAGGCCGCCCGGCCGCGCCATCCCTCGCCCTCGCATTTCACCCGCAAGGCCAGGGCGGTGGTGGCCATGACGGGCCGGCGACCGTCTGTGGCGTCGTCGGACCAGGCCAGCGGCTTGAGCTCGTCGTTGACGGCCCGGAAGGCGGCCGGCCAATTGGCACCGGCGCAGGCCTGCTCGGCGAGACGGACCGCCACCAGGGCCGCCGCCTCGTGCGACCGCGGCAGCGACCCCACCCCGTCGCAGACCACGGCGATCAACTCGTCGCCCCCGCTATCGGGGTGGGCCAGCCGCAAGGCGAAAGCGTCCTGCCTCGGCTCGCCGGCGGCGCGATGTTGCAGGCCGCGCACTGAGGCGGCGCGGACATCGATTCGCGGCGAGCTGGCCGCGGTGAGGGCGACGTCGGGCACATCGGCGTCAACCGGCGGCCCGGCGGCCAGCTCGGTGGCAGCCCGGCCCGGAGTGCCGATGGCGAGCACCGATGGGCCCGTCGGGCTCGCGACCCGGTCGGCCTTGATACCCGGCCTACACATAATCCGGGTCGTAGTCGCCCTGCAGGATGGGGCCACCGGCGGGCAGAACGGGAAGCACCAGGGCCGGCCGGGTGAGCGACGTCATTCCGGTGCTGACCACGGTCTTCCTGATCACCTCGAGCAGACCCTGTAGGGCCTGGGTCGGGCTCACCTCCCGGGACAGGTGCCATTTGCCCCGACCGGGCGGGAATGCCAGCTTGGCCAGGACCGACGGATTGGCCTCGTCGAAACCGAACGCCACGAAGATGGGGTGTTCCTTCATCCCCTGCCCGGTGGACGGATCGTAGGTGAGCGTCGAGCGGAAGGCCTGCTCCCAGCCGTGGTCGGTGGGCAGTCCGTCGGTGAGGAAGAACACACAGGGCCGGTACACCTTGAGGCCCTGCCGCTTGAGCTCCTGGAGGTCGCCGATGATCGTCCGCCGAAGCTGGTCGAAGGCGGCACCGTAGTTGGTCGTGTGCTGGACACTGAGCGCCGGCGGGCCGCTCTCGCTCATCTGCCCCAGCGGCACCACCACCTGGGCGGTGTCGGAGAAGGTCATGATGCAGATACGGGCCACGTCGTCGACGACCGGTTGATTGACGATGGCCTGGCGAAGTCCCAGCAGCGCCTGGTTGAGCGCCGGCAGGGACCCGGCCATCGACTGTGAAACGTCGCACACCAGATAGAAGGGCATGACCAGGGCGCCCTCTTCGGCGCCGTGCTGCTCGGCTACCTGCTCGCCGGTCGCCGTCATCAGTAGCCCCGGCTCCGGTTAAGGCCGTCGGCCGCCACCTGGGCGTCGATCCGGTTCGTGTACGGCCCCGCACAGGTCACGCCCTGGCTGTTGACCACGAAATACTGAAATCCCCGCATAATGACTTGGTACATCGTTGCTGTCCCCTCTCTCACTGTTTGAGCTTCGGTTACCGAATCTCAATCTATCAGGCTTCGGTGCCGGAAGTCATCTCGGCCAGGCCGTGACATGCGTCATACGGGCGGACAACCGCCAGCCGTTGACCTCACAGTGCGACTGCCCCTCGCAGGCCGGGCTCCACTGCGCCGAGGAGGTAGGCGGCCACGCCGCCTGCGGCCTCGACCGCAGGGTGGTGGACCAGGCCGGCCCGGCGGCTGTTCCGGATCTCGTCGTGGCCGGCGAAGTCCACGGCGTGCCAGTGGGTGGCCATCTCGGGCACACAGCCGAAGTCGTAGGCATACCAATAGACCTCCGTGACGAGATCACCGCCCCGGCAGATCTGGGTGGCGACGCGGCCGTCGGTGCCGTCAGGCCGGAACCACAATCGGGACAGGCCGACGGCGCGCAGGTCCGCGACAGATGTCGGCTCCCGGCGCTGCTGAATGAGCAGGCGGGCGCGGTCCGGGTCGGCCACGCCGGCGTCCCGCCAGGCCCGGATCTCCTCCGGCCCGGTGATCAAACGGGGCCGGACCCAGCGGGAAGCCTCCTCCTCGCTGGTCACTCCAACCGCTTTCCACCGGTCGATCTGGTCGGGGTGGCCCACGCCGGCCCAATGCCAGCACAGGCGGGCCACCGGATTGGCGACGCCGGCTTCGAACCAGGCCGGCAGCTCCTCGGGGTCGACGACGCCGGCTTGCCGCCACCCTCTCATGGCGGTCGGGGTAAGGCCGTGCCGTCGCCAGCGCAGCACCTCTGCTGGGGTAGCCGCTCCCCCCCGGGCCCATTCCTCGGCGGCATGGCCGTCGACGGCTCCGGCGGCTCTCCAGGCCTGCACATCGCCGGGCCGGGTGACGCCAACGCCGGCCCAGGCCGCCGCTTCGTCGGGGCCCTGGACACCGATGGCTTGCCAGGGCGCCAGGTCGCCGGGCTCGTCGATGCCGAGGCGGCGCCAGCCCACCACCCCCGACGGCCTGGCAATTCCGGCGCGGATCCATCCCGCCGCCGATTCGACGTCGTAACCGCTTTGCACCCAAGGCCGGGCGGCGGGAGCACCGCCGGCGACCGCGATCCACCGGGCCGCCTCCATGCCAGCCAGTCCCAACCGGCGCAGCTCGTCGATGGACGCCCGCACCTCCAGGCACGGTGGACCTGAGGACCCCAGGGCAATGAGCACGGCCTCGGCGTCGCGGTTCGGGTGATCGGGATTGGCAAGATGCACCGACCGGCCCCGGCCAGGCGTGACGACCACCCGGTGGATGGCTCCGCCGCAGGGGATACGGATCACCACTTCGGCCCGCGCTTGCGTGGAGGGCACCGGCCTCACCCTGCGATCCGGATGGCGTGGGCCCAGGCCGGCACGGTGGCAGGTGCGGCCGCGTCGTTTCCGACCAGGCCGACGATCACCGCCAGGCGGAGCGGCGGGCAGTCGGGCCAGGGGGTCCAGCCGTCGGTCAGCACGACGGCGACCTCCGGCCGGGGTCGGAGCGCGGCGGCCGCCTCGAGGCCGGCGCCCATGTCGGTGCCGCCTCCGCCCGCCAGCATTATGTCGCCTCTCCGGACGGCCCGGCTGACCGCCTGCACCTGGGCGTCGACGGCCAGCACCGTCACATTGCGGTGCCGGACGCCGACAGCGGCGGTGATCCCGTCGACTTCGGCCACGGCGCGCGACAGATCCTCGGCATCGACGCTGGCGGAGGTGTCGATCACGACCGCGACGGCCGGCACCGGACGGACGAGCCCTGGCAGGACCACCGAAGGCACGGCCGGCGCCCGACGGTTGCGGCGGCCCTGGCGGTAGTCGACCCGGCCGGCCGTCTCGTGGACAGCCCGCCGGATCAGCGTGGCGAACTCCCGGCGCCAGGCCACGACCGGCTGCAACTCCGCGGTGGCCCACCGCCGGAAACCTGCGGGCACGGTCCCGGGGGACCTGTCGCCGGCGGCGAGCACCGCGGCGGCGGCCTGGCGGCGGATGCCGGCCGCCTCCAGGGGGTCGATTCCCTCGAGGGCGGGGTCCGGGTCCGCCGCCACCTTTTGCTCGTGGGGGCGGGGGCGGCTGTGGGCGCCGCTGCCGCAGTCCGAGTCCAGTTCGCGGGCGCGTCGGGCCGGGCGGTAGTAGGTCTCGGCCAGCTGGCCGGTCGGTTTCCGAAGGGTGGCAGGCAGGATCGGCTCGCCCGGCAGATGCAGCCCGGCTTCGACCAGGTCGTCGTTGATCTCGGCGTCGCAGGCCATGTTCCAGGCGGCCGCGGTCTGGTCGGTGACCCCCTGATCCCCGGCCCGCCCGGCGTGGTCGCGCAGCAGGTGCAGCACTTCGTGTACGAGCACCGCGCCGATCTCCTCGATGCTCCACTGGTTGACAGCGGTGGGGTCGACGTACAGCCTCCAGGCTGCGTCGACAGCGAACGTGTCCAACCCGGGGGCTGCTACCGGTCGCATCGCGAACAGCGCGGCAGCGAAGTACGGCATCCGGGTGGCCGCCCAGAAGCGGCCGGCTGCCAGCCGGGTCAGGGCCTCTTCCGAAGGGGCGGCAGTGGCGGCGGTGCCGGTGGTGGGCATGTCAGGCCGCTCCGAGGAGGCCGCTGGCCCGAAGGACCGGGACCAGGGCGGCCAGGGACGGGTCGGGCTGGGCGCCGTCGGGGCGGCACGACCCCAGGATCCGGCCGGAGATAGCGGCTGCGTCCGGGCAGATGGAAGCGGCTCGGCCGATGATCACCGATCCGGCCTCCCACCGTTCGACGGTCGGGTCGGCCGCCACCGCGGCGGCCACCGACGAGAGCAGCGCGAAGATGCGGTCGGGGCGGCGGGGTAGCCGGCAGCGATGCGGGCGGGCGAGCGCTTCCTCGGGGTCGGGCAGGTCGAGCTTCGAGTGCCAGGAGGCCAGCTCCACGGCGGGTCCCTCTCCCACCGTCCCGGCTATCAACGTGGCGCGGACTTCGGCGCCCACCTCTGCCGCGTCGGCGGCCGCCCACAGCCGGCAGGCCGCTTCCCAGCTGCGAGGGCTCGGCCAGGCTCGGCCAGCTGCCGTCCCGGAGGGGACAACGCACGCCAGGTTTGGACGGGCGGTGATGAAGGCGCCAATCACACCGCGCGCCGCCGGCAGCCTTGACTGCCAGCCAGGGGGAACGCTGGACACGAGAGGGTCCGGCCAGCCGGCGGTCAGGCCGGCCGCGAAGCCGGCGGCGTCCGCCACCCAGTCAAGATGGCAGAACCGGTTGGCCAGCGGGGCGGACAGGTCCCAGCCGTCGGCCGCCTGCTCCGGCGGGTTGGCCGCGGCCACGACCGCGATCCCGTCGCCGAGTCGCAGATCACCCACCGTGCGTTCGAGCACGACCCGCAAAAGCGCGGCCTGCACCGCCGGGGGGGCGGTGGTCAGCTCGTCCAGGAACAGAAGACCGGCTTCCAGCTCGCCCAGCCGGCGGGCCCAGGCCGGCGGGGCCAGCCGCACATCGCCGCCGTCCACGATGGGGAGCCCGGAGAAGTCGGTGGGATCGTGGATCGAGCGCGATCACCACCTCGCAGGGCAGCGCCAGCGATCGGGCCACGGCACGGACCGAGGCTGTCTTTCCCGTCCCGGGAGGGCCCCACAACAGCACCGGCGTCCGGGTCGCCACCGCCACCGCCAGCGCGTTGCGAGCCGTATCGTTACTGCCCCTCATATCCCGCGCACGATGACACGATACATCGTTCCTCCTCTGATTGACGCGGAGCGCCAGCGGCCCCGCCGCAGTGACGGAGTCCGTTGTTGCTTCCCGGTTAGTGCCCCAAGGCTCTCTGGTGTTGACTTACCTGAAGCCTATCACGGGCTTCGCTAAACGAAGTGCAAACGACGCTATGACAGGGGTCACACCCGGCCCTGGCCGAGCCAGGCGCCCGCCATTACGCGGGACCCACGCGCCGCCGAGGGTGTCCGGCTAAACGGCCAGCGGCGTCCCGTGTGTGGTCGCCAATCAACTGCTCTGCGTTTCGCGCGTCTGAACCTGAGCCCGCAGCCGCTGGGTCAGGCCCTGGATGGCCCGCCGGTGTTGTTCGGCGGTGTAGGGGCGAAGCTCGTCGTCGAGAAACATGCCGAGTTGCTCGGCCAGCTCAAGGGCTTGGGTCATGGCGTCGCCGATGTCGGTCCTGGTCGCCAGCACCATGGGCTTTCGCAGGCTGCGGGGATCGTCCAGCATCGTGCGCATCGCTCTGACCGGGATCTCGGCCGGCAATCCGGGATATTCCGCTCGAGGGAAGACTCCAGCCTCGAGGGGCGGTTCGGTGGCAAAGCGGCCCGTTCGCCGCCACCGGTCCAGGAGAACACGTAGCTCGTCGGCGTCCCCTCCGCGGATGTCATGCAGGGCCGCCCTGCTGATTCCGAGCCGGGAGGCGTCCACGACGAGCACATTCTCTGGAGGACTCTCCTCGAGGCCCCAGATGGCCAGGGCCGCACCGCGGTCCATCCGCAGCCTTGCGGGGCACTTCACCAGAAAAGAACAGTGGTTGAGGCCGACGTCGGTCCATTCCCGCCGCCCGGGTTCGGCAGCAAGCGCTGGCAGCGCGACGATGGCCCGGCCGCCCTCGGTGCACGCGCTCATGGCGGCAGTCAGCCAGCGAACGTACTCGCGCCGCTTGTCGATCGGCGGGTCGACGAACACCAGGTCTCCGGTGGGCACGGACGCGGTCAGCGAGTCGCCCCGGCGAAAATCGGCGGTCAGGCCGTGCAGGTGCAGCCGGCAGCAGCCAATCGCCCAGGGGAGCCGCTCCAACTCCACGCCGGTGAGGCTCGCCGTCCTCTCCGTGGAGTCGGCCGCGGCGACGAGCAGTCTGGCTTCGCCGGCGGCCAGATCCACGATGTGTTCGTCCCGTTTGGGCTGGCCGGTGGCGAGCATGAGCATGGCCAGGCTGTCACCGGTCCGCTGCTGGGAAGAATCCGAGGCCTGGTTGTCGCAACGATCGAGCCCGTGGTCAGCGACATCTGCTGCCGTCATGCCCGCCAGGATGGAGGCGGCCATGGCCCGGGCCAGCCGGCCGACGTTGGCCGCCGACGCTGGCAGCCCGCTTGAGAGCACCTCGACAGCCTCGGCCAGGCCGGGCGAAGCGCGGGCGCTTCGCGCCGATATCCCGCGGAGGAAAGCGGACAAGTCGGAGCCATCCTCGAGGTGAGACCTCACCCGGGCCGGCAGTTTCGGAAGACCCGGGGCGACGCCGGCGTGGTCCAGCGCGACCGCCGTGAGTACAGCAAGCCGCCGGGCCAGATCCGGTCCGAGCTCTACCACGCACGCGTCGATGGCCCGGTCCAGATGCCATTGCTCGCCCACGAGTGGGGAACGCTGCCGGACAGCCTCCTCTGGTGTCCACGAAGGCTTTTGCGTGCTGACGGCCCACCCGGCCAGGTCGCCGAGCCGAAACAGGTGAGTGCGGCCGCTTGCCGTAACGGGTGCAGGGAACCCCCGGTGATTTTTGCGCAGCATCCGGATGGCGGCCTGCTTGTTCTCCACGAACTTCGCCATATCCTCGGAATCAGGGCGCTGTTCGGCCCACCACAGTTCGGCGAAGGCAGCCAGCGAAAGCCGGTCGTCGAGGTTCGCCGGCAGGTCGATCTGCGTCACCCGGTCGATTCTATCCGAGTTCGCTCACCGAATGACGTTATCGAAGCTGGATGTGGTGGCGGTCAGCTCTGGCTGGGGCGTTGGCCGCTCGGCCGACCATCTCGGGTGAGGGCAGCCAGGTCGCGCTCCGAGCCCTGGCGCAGTCTCCATCCCAGAGCGTCCAGGGTGCTCCTTATATAGGGCAGGTGACGCGCGAGCATGACTTTCCTGTAGGCGACTACTTCCCACCGCTCCACGCCGTAGCGGTCGAACGGCAGCCTCGGCACACCCACCTGCATGGGATCGTACGGATCGATAAACCGGAAGCCGCCATCCCCGGTCCGGTTCGACACCCGGAGCGTGGTGTCAGAGGGCACAAGGTGGAGCAGGTCAGAGACGCTCGCCACCCGGGTCCACCGCGGGTGACGGCCATCCCGCACGCCGAGATCCTCAGGGCTGAGCCCGCCACACCATTCGTCCCAAAGGTAATCGAGTATCTCCTGGCCGACCGCATCCCCGCTCCGCACGAGCCGGTTCAGGTCACCCCAGCATTCGACTGCGTCCAGGGTGGTGACAAACCTGTTGGCCTGCTGGGCGGCGGAACGCTCGTACAGAATGACCTCGTCAACCCCAAGCGCGATCCAGCGGACGGTCCCCCTCTCAACCTGTCTACCTTGCTCCCCGAGTACCTGGGCCTGGAGCCTGGCTGCGGAATCGCCGCTGGGGCGCACGCGAAGGTCCCGGGTCAGGACCTGCCGCAGTTCTGCGACACTGAGCGGCCGCAGTTCTCCGGCTGTCCACGCAACGCGGGCATATCCCGAGAATTGGGGCCGGCTACCGAGGATGTCGGGCCGGGCGCCCCGGAGGCGCGCAGCCTGGGCCGGAGCCACTCCTCTGAGGATGAACGCCGCGGCATTCTCCGGACCAATGCCCCGCCGGCAGAACGCCCAGGCCAGCCGTGGCCGGATGGACATCTGCATCCACGGCCAGGCGGGCTCGACGGTGAAGCCGGCCGCCCGGTATGCGGCCACAATGGCGGGAACCGGCGGACCGACACTGAGGGAGCGCAGCCTTTCGGCCTCAGTTGGATGGACGCCCGCCACGGCCCAGGTATACATGTCCTGAGTCGAGCCGTCGGCGCGGACCCAAGCCAGGGCTGCGCCCGCCGGGAGTCCCTGCCCGACGGCATCAGCAAGCTGTCGGCGCTTGTGCGGGTTGAGCCGCGCCACGGCCCCAGGGAACTCCTCCTCCACCAGGGCGAGGAGATGGAGCGTCGCATCGACCCGGGACCGAAGGGTCAAACCGTCGAGCCGGGCGGCTTCCGTCCCCCCGAAGCCTGCCTGCCAGCACCGCGCCGCTTCCTGAAGAGAAAATCCGGCCGCCCGATAATCCATGGCCGCGTAGTAACCGATGCCGGCACTCGCCCACTTCTCGGCTTCCGCCGGATCCAATCCGGCCCGGGCATAGACCTTCAACGCCAGCTCCGACAGCCGTGGGCGCTCGCCGATGACGCGACCGTCCGGCATCGGCCCAGGCACAGGCGCACTCAGCCGAGACGCTGATCGGACCAGGCCCACCGAACGTTTGGCGCCCCTCCTGTCCGCGCCTTTCTGAGTGTTCTCATGTTCATTCATTGTCGACTGCCGTCCCCATACCCGCCCCTGTCAGGGTCCTTCCATTTGCCCACCACCATTGTGATACAGGGGTGTGACGGCTAAAGGCGGCCTGCCACGCCCACCCTTACGAGCTAGGCACCACCGTTCCGAGTTGGAAGGCTGGCTAGAAAGTCGTGGACGATCTCATACCTGCCGTCACCGCAACGGGCTGCTAAAACGACACCTATCGCCGAGTGGTTCTGAGAGCGAAGGTGGGATGGCGAACTTCGTCGTGCGCGCAACCGAATACGGCCGCCGCGGCAGTGGACCTTCTCGCCGAGCAGGTGGTTGGCGGCGAAGAAGGGCGACCCGCTGTCACCAGTGACGGTTATCGTCCCGTCCAACTACGCGGCTGTGTCGACGCGGCGGGCTCTGGCGGCCCGGCCGGGCGGGATTGCCAATGTGTCCTTCCTGACCCTGTACCGGCTGGCCGAACGGCTGGGCGCGGCGTCCCTCGCTGCGGCGGGCCGACGGCCGGTGTCAGGCACCGGTCCTGGCCCAGGCGGTGCGCGCCGTGCTGGCGACGGATCCCGGTGTGTTTGCGCCCGGTGGCCGCCCATCCGGCCACCGAACTGGCCCTGTGGCGGCCACGCCGGGAACTGGCCGGTCTCACTGATGCCGCCCTGGACGCGGTGGCCGCCTGCAATCAACGGACGGCTGACGTGGTCAGGATCGCCCGCCAGGTCAGGGCCGCCCTGGCCCCGGCATGGTATGACGAGCACGATCTCCTCGGCGCGGCCACCGAGGTCGTCCGCGACGGCGCCGCCATCGGGCCCGTCGTCATCCATCTACTGCAGGAACTGTCGCCGGCCGCGGCGGGGCTTCGTGCGGGCCGTGGCCGAGCGAGCCACCGCGTCGAGGTCAATGTGGGCATGGTCGGCGACCCCGACGCCGATGGGCCGGTACTCGCCGCCCACGCCCGGGCCGGCATCTACGGTCGATCTCCGCCGCAGCCGTAGCCCGGCCGGTCGCCTCGGCCGTGGTCAGCGTGAGCGACCCCGACGAGGAGGTGCGCCACGCCATCCGCCTGGTGACGGACTGGATGCGCCACGGATTGCGGCTGGGCCGGGTGGCCGTTCTGTACGGGACCGCCGACCCCTACGCCCGTCTGCTGCACGAGCAGCTAGAGGCGGCCGGTTTGCCGCACCAGGGGGCGCCCGTCCGGGGATGTCGGCGAAATGCTCCTGGGCCGCACCCTGCGGGCTCTGCTGGCCCTGCCCGATCGCGGCTTCCGCCGCGTCGGACGTTCTGGCTGTGGTGACCGGGGCGCCCGTCCGCCACGGGGAGAACTGGCGCCCAGCCGGGCCTGGGAGCGCATTTCACGCGCCGCCGGGCGTCGTCGACGGTGCCGATTGGGAGCTGCGGCTGGCCGTGTTTGCCGCCGACCAACGCACCAGGGCGGACGAGGCCGAGCGCGACGGGCAGGAAGGCCGGGCGGCGCATTTGCGCCGCGACGCGGACCGGGCCGAGCAGCTCTCTGCCTTCGTCGCGCCGCCTCAAAGGCGACCTGGACTCGCTGGCCGCCGCCGGGTCCTGGGCGGCCATGGTCGAAGCGGCCCACGGTCTGCTCAGTCGCTACCTAGGCGGCGAACGACAGCGGTGGCGCTGGCCGGAGGAGGAACAGCAGGCCGCCGAACGCGTCGAGGAGATGCTCGACCGGCTGGCCGGGCTGGACACGGTCGGCGGCCCGCCGCCCACCGTGGAGGTCTTCCGGCGCACCCTGGACGGCGAGCTGGAAGCCTCCCTGCCGCGGATCCGGCCACTTCGGTGACGGCGTGCTGGTCGGTCCCGTGTCGCTGGCTACCGGCCTTGAACTGGACCGGTTGGTCGTGCTCGGCCTGGCCGAAGGGGCCTTTCCGCTGCGACGGCTGGAGGACTCTTTGCTGCACGACGACGAGCGTCAGGCCGCCGGTGGCGAGCTGGCCTTGCGCGCCGATCGGGTCCATGACGACCACCGGCACCTGCTGGCCGCGGTGGCGGCCGCAGCCGAGACGATGCTTCTCTTTTCCCAGAGGAGACCTGCGCCGGCAAGGCGACCGGGCGGCGTCGCGGTGGCTGCTCGCCGACGCCGCCCTGCTATCCGGCCGCCAGACCGATATTCACCGAGGACCTGGCCCGCCTGCACGGCGGGTGGCTGGAACAGGTGCCGTCCTACGCCGCCGGGTTTGTCCCGGACCGTGTTCCCGGCGACCGCCCAGGAACTGCGCCTGGCGTCGATGGCTCGTGATCCGGAGCCGGTGATCGACCAGCGACCCGGTCCTCCGATCGGGAGTGGATCTGGCCCGGAGCCGCAGGAGTGCTGCCTTCACCCGTTACGACGGCAACCTGGCCGGCCTGGACCTGCCCGACTACACCGCGACCCGAGCCGCTTCGGCGACCGGCTTGCAGACGTGGGCCGACTGCCCGCACGCCTTTTTCATGCAGTACCTGCTCGGCGTGGAGGTGGTGCAGGACGTCGAGCGCAAGCTGGAGATGGATCCGCTCGATCGGGGCAGCCTCATCCACGATGTGCTGGACCGCTTCGTGTCGGAACAGATCGGCGCCGGGCGGGCCGGGCCGTGGTCGGGTCCCGAGCTCGATCGGCTGCTGCAGATCGCCGAGGATGTCTTTGCCGAGTACGGCGGGCGCGGTGTGACCGGGCGGGCGATGTTCTGGCGGCGGGACCGGGCCCGCATCCTGGCCGATCTGGAGCGGTTCGCGGCCCTGGACGACGGCCGCCCCCTCCACACCGAGCTCTCCTTCGCCAATGTCGCTTACCCGCTGCCCGACGGGCGCTCGGTCCGGGTGCGGGGCGGCATCGATCGGGTCGACGACACCGGGCCCGGCTCGGCCCGGGTCACCGATTACAAGACGGGCGGCGCCGGGAGCTATCAGGGGCTGGGACCGGAGGACCCGCATCAGCAGGGCAGCCGGCTGCAGCTCGCCATATATGGGACGGCAGTCCAGCAGCTGCTCGGTCGGTTGGATGTGGACACCGGGTACTGGTTTGTCACGGAGAAGGGAAAGTTCGGTCGGGTTGGCTACCTGCTCACCCCGGAGATTCAAGCCGAAGTCGGGAGAGCGATAGCCCTCATCGTCGACGGGGTGAATGCCGGGATCTTCCCGCGCCGGCCATCGTCGGACCCGTCGTTCGTGTGGGTCGACTGCTGGTATTGCGCTCCGGATGGGCTGAGCAGTGCCGAGGCCCGCCGCGACTGGGAACGCAAGCGATCCGCCCCAGTTCTGGTTGGCTATGTCGGGCTGGTGGAGCCGGAGTTCTTCGATGGCGACGGCTGACGCCGCGGCGCGCCATGCGGTGCGCGGACCGCATCGACGAGACCATGTTTGTCGAGGCTGGCGCCGGTTCGGGCAAGACGACCTGCCTGGTCGACCGGTTTGTGAGCCTGGTGGAAGCGGGCGTGGAGGCCGACCGCATTGCCGCTATCACCTTCACCGAGAAGAGCCGCCGGGGAGCTGGCCGACCGCATTCGCAGTCAGTTGCAGTCTCGGTCCTCTTCCTCGGCGCGCTGCGCCGAGGCCGTGCACGATCTCGATCGGGCGGCCATCTGCACCCTGCACGCCTTCGCCTTGCGGCTCTTGAGCGAACACCCGATCGAAGCCGGCCTCCCACCGCGGCTCGTTGTCCTCGACGAGATCTCCTCGCAGCTGGCCTTCGAGGCCCGCTGGCAGAGCTTCGTCGACCGCCTCATCGAGGACCCGACAGGTGGAACGGCCCTTGCGGATGCTGCTGGCGGCCGGGGCCCGCGTGGATCATCTGCACCACGTGGCGGTGCAGTTCGGCGACAACTGGGACCTCGTCGAAGAGCGAGCAGGTCTGGCCTCACCTCAGGTTCCGGAACTCCGACTCGACGCGTTGCTGAGCGAGATCGACGTGCTGGCGGGTCGGCGCGCCGGAGTGCCGGGACGGCTCGGACAAGCTGCTGGCCCGCGTCGACGAACTGGCCGAATGGGCGTCGGAACTGCGCAGCTGCCTCCGACGACGACGGCCGCATGGAACGCCTGGGCCGGTCGCCCAGCTTTCGGGCCGGGTTAGGCCGAGCGGACAACTGGCCCGACGTCAACGACATCCGGGACCGGATCCGGGCGCTCGAGACCGGCGCGATCAGGTACGCGATGACATTCTGCAGGCTGGCCTGGAGCTCCTTTCTGAGGAGCTGGCTCGCTTCACGGTCGAGGCGGCCGAAGCCCGCCGGGAGGCCGGCGAACTCGAATACCACGACCTGCTGGTCCTGGCCCGATCGATGCTGCGCCACCCCGGCCACGGCTGGGCTGTGCGCACCGCCGCGCGCGAGCGCTACCAGCGGCTGCTGCTCGACGAGTTCCAGGACACCGATCCCATCCAGGTAGAGCTCGCCGTGCTGATCGCCTCGCACGACCCCGACGCCGCGGCCCAGCCCTGGTGGGACGTCGAGGTGGAGCCGGGCCGGCTGTTCTTCGTCGGTGACCCGAAACAATCGATCTACCGGTTCCGCCGAGCCGACATCGCCAACTTTCTGCGCGCCCGTGACCACCGTGGGCGGTCGCGTCGAGCAGCTGACCGCCAACTTCCGTACCGTCGACCCCATTCTGAGCTGGGTCAACCACACGTTCTCTCAGCTCATTCACGCCGACGCCGAGTCGCAGCCCGACTACGTGCCCCTCGATGCCGTACGCCCGGCGGGCGGGCGCGGGCCGGCCGGTGTCGTTCCTGGGTTGCCGGGCCCACCCCCGAAGACTGGCGGGCCGACGCCCTGCGCCAGGCCGAGGCCGCCGACGTGGCGGCGGCCATCCGCCAGGCGATCGAGGAGGGATGGTCGGTTTTCGACAGAGAAGCAACCGAGTGGCGGGCGGCGACGCTGGTCGGACGTGGCGGTGCTGCTGCCGGCCCGGACCTCGCTCCGGGCCCTCGAACGGGCGTTCGAGCAGGCTGGCGTCCCCTACCGGGCCGAGACCTCCTCGCTCGTCTACGGCAGCGGAGAGGTCCGCGACCTCCTCATGGTGGCCCGGGCGGTCGAAGACCCCACCGACTCCCTCGCGGTCGTGGCCGCGCTCCGCACCGCCGCCTTCGGCTGCGGCGACGACGACCTCTACACCTGGCGTCACAGCTACGGCGGGGGCTGGGACCACCAGACGCCCTTACCCGACGGGGCCCCTCCGAGCACCCGGTCGCCCAAGGCCTGACGTGGCTGGGGGAGCTCCACCGCCAACGGCTGTGGCTGGCGCCCAGCCAGGTGCTCGAGCGGATCGTGCGGGAACGCCGGCTCATGGAAGTGGCGTTCGTGATCGAGCGACCCCGGGACCTGTGGCGGCGGCTGCGCTTCGTCGTCGACCAGTGCCGCGCCTGGGAGGAGGCCGGCGGTGCCACCCTGCGCGACTACCTGGCTTGGGTGCGACTGCAGGCGGCCGAAGGCTCCCGGGTGGTGGAGACCGTGCTGCCCGAGACCGACGACGAAGCGGTGCGCATCCTCACCGTCCACGGCGCCAAAGGCCTGGAGTTTCCCATCACCGTCCTCTCCGGCCTGACCACCCAGCTCAGCGCCCGCCCCGGCGGTGTCGAGGTCCTCTTCCCGCCCGGCCAGGGCTGGGCACTCCGACTCAAGAAGGGCATCGAGACCGCCGAGTTCACCGACTTCCAGCCCATCGAGGAGCAGATGGACCGCCATGAGCGGCTGCGACTTCTCTACGTGGCCGCCACCCGGGCCCGCGACCATTTGATCGTCTCCGTGCACCGCAAGGACAACCCCAATCCCGGATCGACCGCGGCCGAGCTGCTCTACCGGGCCGGATGGGATCCGGCCCTGGTCGACGATCTGCGTGCCAGCCCAGCCACGGCGGCGACGCTGGCAGTCCCGGTCGCTGCCATTGCGGCCGCGCCGCCGACGCTGCCTTCGCTGGAGGAATGGGAGCGCCAGCATCAGGATGCCCTGGTCTGCGGCCACGCGTCCGGTCGCCATCTCGGCCACCCGGCTGGCCGAGGAAGCCGCCCGAGCCGCTCGCCTGGAAGCCCTCGCCGGCGCCCAGAAAGACCCCCGCGACATCGACCTGCCTCCCTGGCAGAAAGGTCGCTACGGCAGCGCCATGGGCCGGGCCGTCCACGGCGTCCTGCAAAGCGTCGACCTGCTCACCGGCGAGGGGCTGTCAGAAGCCTGCGCGGCCCAGGCCGCAGCCGAGGGCGTGCTCGGCCAAGAAGACGTCATCGAGGCGTTCTGCCGGTCTGCGCTGTCGCTCCGACTTCGTCCAACGGGCTGCCCGCCGGCCCCACTGGCGAGAGGTGTACGTCGGCATCCCCTATCGGCGACGGCGTCCTCGAGGGCTACATCGACCTGCTCTACCGGGACGACGACGGCCTGGTCATCGTCGACTACAAGACCGACACCTGGAGGACCCAGGCCGACCTTGACAGCAAGGTGGACCGCTACCGGGTCCAGCTCGAGGCCTACGGGGAGGCGGTGGGCGGATCCGCCGGGCAACCCGCCATCCGGCTCCAACTGCTTTCCTCAACCCGCGGGGCGAAGCCCGCGCCGTCACCGTCTCTGATGCCCCAGCCTGAGCGGCCATCCAGCCTCGATCCATCGTGACTGAAAACCAGAGTCCGCAGCTGACGGCGACCAGAGGGAGAGTCTAAATCTTCCTCCCCTCTCGGTCTCCATTCGGCGTGTGTTGCTCGTGGTCAATGGCAAGCGCGTCTGACCACGGCTGTGAAGTGCCGAGGTATCGACCACCATTTCTCCACGAGTCGAGAGCGTGTCACAATCCCACAGCGGCCGGCTCGCAGTCGCCCGCGGTGCTCGATCTTCAACCGAGAAGCGGTCGGGAATGTCACCCCTGGCGAGGACACCTTGTTGGAGTTCACGTTGACAGTCCATGGGCCCTCAAAAACGCCTCGACACTCGACTGCCACCAGACCGGCACCTCGGGCCACGGTGGCCCGTCGGAGGCTGGCAGTTTCCCTTCCTCAATTAAATCAATTACGTCCTCCCAGGACACCCCGGCGACTTTTGCAATTTCCGAAGCCGTGTAGGTTCGCTCCACCGGCATACTTGTAACCAACCACTCTTTCGGTACCGGCATCGGCAGGGCCAGAAGGCCTACTTTCTGGAGGCGATTTGGCTGCGAACTCCACTCGGCAAAGCTTAACCGACTCTCTGGAAACAGTTCCTCGAATGGAACATCAACAAGAACCACAGTCGGTATGTGGGGAGTCTCGTGTTCAGCCCATTCTGCGGCGGCGGGATCGTCCAACGCCGCCTTAGGGTGACGAAGCCTGTAGACGGCGATCAATGCCTCCCACCGGGCCTCACTTCCGATCCGCGCCCAAAACGCGACATCGAGCATGTCGCCGCCGAAATAGATGTGTTCGTCTCCCTCCACCCGGTAAGCATTTACAAGGAAGGTGTACTCTGCAGCGCCGAGTATGTCGATCACCGAGAAGCCGTACTGTTTCGCAATGGCTCCGACAGTTTCCTGGACCTGCAGCGGCCGGAAGCCATTTAGCATGATTGACGCGGCCGCCTCGTCTGTTGTGCCGTGGTATAGGCGAACACAGCCATCGGTGACGGGCGGCTCGGAGGGTTTCATCGTCTGCGGCTTCCTGTGAAGTAGCGTGATCTGGTTCGTCGTGTTCCGGCTGGTCCCAGCGTGAGCCGAGACCAGCCGGAACTTCAGCGACGTGCTTCCAGCTTGTCTGGGTGGTGTTCAACGCAGAGAGTTGTGGCTTAACAAATTCCTTTGACCTTCTGCTGTTGGGAGCTCCGGAGCCGGTTTTCAGAGTGAAGATCTCCCATGTGCATCGTTTCTCATCGTCGGTACAATCAGTCACGGTGCTACCTCCTCGGAGCTAGTGACCTACCTCGGGGCTGCTCGCTACAGCGCCCCCGGCACCCCAATTTCCGGCGCAATTCTACTGCGAATCCCTGGGGCGACGATCAGCAGCGACCTGTGACGTCCACATCCTCGTTTCAATGGCAGACGGGGGGTAGCGAAATGGCTACCCCCGTGTCTTATGGTGGAAGTCGAGCGGATGATGAGGGCAGTGGCGATGTGAATTCGGCCACAGGCACTTCGTGCCGCTGTCTCTCGTCCAGCCGATGCGGGCGACCATCGGTGAGCCGCGTCATGACCAGGCAGGCTGGTCCCGGGAGGTGAATGGGACAGTTGACCCGCCCAGGTCTAGGTCGATGACGGTTGAAGGGTCCGCACCCGCATGGGGCGGCAGGTGAGAGACGCCCTGCCGGAACTCACTGGGACTGGTCGAGGGCTGGGACGGGCACCGGGTCATCCTGGACGGAGAGTTGGTGGCCTGTCCACAGGGGAAGGTGGACTTCTATGCCCTAGCTTAGCTTAGCTACTCAGATCTCCCGGTAGGAGGCTGATCGGGCCGGGACCATCCGCGGAAAAGCCTCCTGGGCAAAGGAGAATCGGGATTGTCGAAGTCCTGGATTCCCTAGCCGAGGAGGCACTTCCGAGGTGAGTGTACGCGTTGAGACAACGGATAGGGCGATCACTGCTTTCGGCGGGGCCGAACTGCTGGGGGAGGCGGCCCAGGCGGTCGGTCTGCCCGATGTGTTGGACCAGTGTCTGAGGCTGAAGAAGCGGGCCCGTGGTCTGTCCGACGCCGAGTTCGTGCTGGCCATGGCCGAGTCGGTCTCTCTGGGCGCTACCTGCCTGGACGATCTGGCAGTCAATAGGGCTGATGTGGCGCAGAGTGGGCTGTGCGGCTTCGATATCCCCGCTCCCCAGACGGCGGGGTCGTGGCTGCGGCGCTTCACGATTGGCCATGTCCGCCAACTGGGCAAGGTGATAGCTCAGGCCCAGCGCAACGCGTATGTGGCGTCGGGGGTGGACCAGATCACCTTGGACTTCGACTCCACCTATGTGTTCAGCCGTTCCCGCCGCCGCCAAGGGGCCGACCGCACCTGGAAGAAGGGATATGCCCTGCACCCATTGCTGTGCTTCGATGCCCAGACCGGCGCGGCGGTGCAGGCCCGGCTGCGGCGAGGCAAGGCCGGCGCATCGAAGGGTATCGGCAGCTTCGTCACCGAAGCGCTGCGGGCGGTTCCCGACGGTGTGGCGGTTCGGGCCCGCTTCGATTCTGGTTTCTACTCGGGGCCGCTGTTCGCCCAGCTGCACAGGGCAGGGGTCACCTACCTGTGCGGCGCCCCCAATTCGGCGCCCATCATCGAGGCCGCGTCGCAGATCGCCGACCAGTATTGGGCCGCATGCCTGGACAAGGAGGGCCAGGTGGCCGAGTTCGGCTACCGCCACCGCGGCGGCGGACCCTTCCGGCGTTACATCGTCAAGCGGGTCGAGATACCACCTGGCCGCCAAGCCAGCCTGTTCGAAGGCGGCTATCGCTACTGGATCTTCGCCACCAACGAGCACACCAGCGGCGCCGCCACCCTCGAAGCCGAGTTCCGCCAAAAGGCCACCGTGGAGACCGGCATGGCCGAGCTCAAGTCGAACTTCGGGCTACACGCCTTCCGCAAACACGGGTTCATGGCCAACTGGGCGTGGCTGCTCATCGTCTGCCTAGGCCACAACCTGTGCTGCTGGACCCAGCACCTCGGCTGCCTCGGCGCCGGCCGCCACGACGGCGAACTACGAGCCAAACGGCTGCGCTACCGCTACCTACACATCCCCGCCATGGTCGTGCGCTCCGGGCGGCGCCTTACCATGCGCCTCCGTTCCGACTACCCCTACCTCAAGCGGTTCCTCGCCGCCCTCGAACGGCTACGAGCCACCCACCCCGCCCCGGCCTGAGCGGCCTCGAATCCTCATCGAAACGGACCCAGCCCCTTCGACGCGTCTCCCGCCCACCCCCGATACCACCGTGGTCCCCGACAACGCCCCGACCACCACAATCATCGCGGCCAACAGACCGGCCAACCCCTCGAACATTCCGACAAACCCCGCAGCGCCAGTCAAGCCATGCTTACCGGTGGTTCTGAGTAGCTAGTGCCGCGGATGATGCACACCGGGCCCATGGCCGCTTGGGCTGGCCGCCAGTTGCCGGTCACATTCGTGGTTTCGAGATCTTGCACTTCGACGATCAGGACCTGACCGTCCTGCCGCTGGTCGTGCGCAAGCGGCAGCTGGACGACCTCCGCCTGGTGGGACCGTCGTGGGCGACGAACGGATGGCATCCCGGCGACGATCACGACCCTCTTCCAGGTCCGGTGCCGAACTTGGGCACGAAGGAGTGGTAGCCGAGCGGCTCGATGCTCCGTACCTGCCGGGGAAGCGCACCAGGTTCTGGCTCAAGCGGAAGACGCCGGAGTGGCGGCGGGACCATGCCCCACGACGACGATGACGTGGCCCTCCTGCTCGTTGCCGCCGTGCTGGTCTGGCCGGTGCCGCTCTGCTCATCGACGCCTGGCTAGGTCGCCGGCGAGAACCCCTTGAAACAAAGGCTGTTCTCACGGAGAACATGTCGCCGACAGAGATCGTCAAGGACGCTCCTTCCGAGGCCGCGTGCTCACTCCCTTCACCCTGCGCCCTGCCTCGACCAGCCCGTGGAAGCAGCCGCAGATGTCATACTCCTTGCAACCCCGGCCGCCGCAGTCCGGGCACACCATCCAGGAGGACCGGGCCTGCCGGTCTCGGCAGGTCTCCGAGGTGCACCACCGCTCCATGCACCAGATGCACCAGCCGGCGAACGTCCAGCGAGACGGACGAGGCCAGGGCTTGAAGGCCCAGTGCGAGTCGGTTAGGTCTTCTAACCCGCCGTAGCAACAGCATGGGCTCTCGGTCGCCCGGTCGAAGCCCGAGCCGTCGCAGTAGCTGCACACCTGTCAGTCCGCCCGACGGTGGGTGTTGACGCAGCGGAGCGAGGTGCAGTTGGGCTGCTGACGGTGAACATAGAACTCGGCGACGTTCACACGGGGGGCGGTCGTAGCACGGGTTCGAGTTGGCTCGGCAACAGCTCGTCGGCGACCGTCAAGCGGACTCCTACCGAGTTTGGAAGCATCTTGGGATCCGGTTGATTCGGGATTGCTCGATCGAGCGTTTGCCCTGGCGCGCGGGAATACAATGGCCACGGTCGAGGCCCTTTCGTTTCAAAAGTTCGGCTTGTCAATGACTGGGCCCCGGTGGTTGTAGCCATCGGGGCCTGTTGCTTGGTGCCTTCATTCACCCTACGCTGAGCTCGGACGATTGTCGAGAATTAATCCCGATTATCGGTACAATGGTATGATCAACGACGAGAAGTTCGGGTGTCGGTTCGCTAGTCCTCTATCCTTAGTCCTATGCCGGCGAGGCGACGGGACGTTGGGGTTGACGACCACCGGAGGTGGGCGGAGCTGCGGAAACAGTCTGCGGTGCGTCAGCGCGAGCTGCTCGACAGTGGGCCCAGCGGAGTGCTCGATGCTCTCGCCTGGAAGGCTGGCACCGCCCTGGACGGTCAGTTCTCCTTCGACAACGACCTGAGGGAGCGCGTAGAGAAGGCCCGTGCTGAGCGGTACACCTGGCGTGAGATCGCCGCGGCCCTCGGCGAGGGGGATGATGACGACGCGGCTCGCCGGGTCGCTGACCAGCAGAAGTGGCGGAATCGGGCGTACCGCCGGGCTGGCTCTGACCCTCACGACGGCTGACCGCCAACTGCGACCCCGCTCGGCATTAGCCGCCCAGAGCGAATCAGGTGTCCTGCTTGTACCCATCGTGTCAGCCAATCACCGGTAGGCGGGAACGTGAAGCCGCATATTTGTCGCGCTGCGGTGCACAATTGTTGCGTTCGGTCACCTGACCAAGGAACGGGTGCGCCGACGGGCGACGAGAGGAGACTCGCCTTGGCGGATCGACGTGAGAGATTGGTCAACAGACGAGAAGCAGTCGGGTTGACTTAGCAGGCGCTCGCTGATCTTCTCGGGATCAATCGGACGACGGTGTGGCGGTGGGAGCAAGGTGAGTTAGAACCTCGTGGGTCGGCGCGCCCGACTCTGGCTCGAGCACTTCGAATCACACTCGATGAGCTTGACCCGCTGATCCATCCAGGAACGCGACCGAACCCCTTGCGGTACGACCGCCTTGGCCTCGGAGGCGCGAACCTGCCTAGTACCGTCGAGGGGGAGGCCGTCGAGCCAGGAGGTGACGGCATGAATCGGCGAGACTTCCTCGCGAGCATGATCGGCGCCGGCACGGCGCTGGTTGCTTCAAGCTCCGGGTTGCTTGGGCCAGGTCGTAGCGAGGATCCGCTGGTTCGACTCAGCGCGGCCGTCGGTCGAGCTGTTCGGCTGGAGCAGCGCTCACAGTACGGAGCCCTGGCCGCCGTGCTGCCCGGGATCCTCGGCGATGCACACCATGCCCTTTATGCCGGAGCCCGCGCCTCGGCGGCAGCGGCCGGTCATCTCGCCACGATCCAGATGGTCGAAGCCTTCGTCTTCATCAAGCATGACCGCCAGCAGGACGCCCTCGTGGCTGCAACGGATGCTCTGCAGGCGGCGCAGCTGTCGGGCAACCAGGTCCGGTGGGCGCCTTGCTCAGGTGCCTAGCTGAAACGCAGCTCCGCGCCGGTGACTTTGAGCTCGCATGTGATCTTGCTTCTGAGGGCGCAGCGCACATCGGACGAGCCGGACTCACTTCGCCTGAGGCGATCGCTGTCCAGGGTGCAGGCCTACTCAGCGCCGCCACCTCGTGCGCTCGTGCCGGAGACCGAGTCGAGGCGACAAGACTGCTGGCTGACGCCCTGCACTGTGCCGACCATGGCCACCGACATCGTCGGCGTGGTCGTCTTCGGGCCGACCAACGTGGCTATCCATCGAGTCGCCTTCGAAGTCGAGTTGGGCGACCCGCGAGCGGCGTTACGCCGGGCATCTCAGTTCCACCCCGAGCGGGGCCGAGGCATGGAAGAGCGCCGAGCCCGCTACCAGATCGATGTTGCTCGGGCTCACGTCGCCATGCGCCAGGACAGTCAAGCCGTCGAAGCCCTGCTCGTCGGCGAGTTCATCTCGTCCGAAGAGATCCGTGTTGAGGATCACGTAACTCTCCCCAGAGTCGATCACTGAAATTCCCCATCTTCTCCGGGTTTGGCGGTGCCTTGATGGTCCACCAATCGGGTGGGGCTCCCCCTTGATGCTGGCGGGTTCCGACACCTTCCAGCAGGGGGAGCCCCGGCTTCATGATCTCAGTAGGAGAAGACGTGGAAGCACATGCTTTGAGGAAGAGGGGGTGGTCGATCTCGGCGATCGCCCGCCACCTTGGCCGGGACCGTAAGACGGTCCGTGATTATGTCGAGGGCAGACGCCAGCCCGGGGTGCGGCGGCGGCCCGGTCCCGATCCGCTGGCGCGGTTCGTGCCTTATCTGACCGCCCGTTTCGCTGACGACCCGCACGTGTGGGCGTCGGCGCTGTTCGACGAGGTGGTCGAGTTGGGCTACGACCGCTCGTATCCGAGCTTTGTCCGCCAGGTTCGGGCCGCCGGGTTGCGCCGCATTGCGAGGCGTGCCGGGGGGTGCGCGGCTGCGAGACGATCGACATCGACCATCCCGCGGGAGAGGAGATCCAGTGGGACTGGTTCGAGCGGCGGCGGGCACTGTGGGGCGGCACGGCCTATGTGTTGTTAGGGACGCTGCCGTATTCGGGCCGCACCCGCGGGGTGTTGGCCTCCGCGACCGACCAGCCGCATTTGGTCGAGGCCATAGACGCCGTGTTACGCCGCCTGGGCGGCACCGCCCGCAGATGGCGGGTGGATCGCATGGCCACGGTGATCGTGCCGGGCAGCGCCGATGTGCAGGCCAGCTTCGCCCCGGTGGCCAAGCACTACGGGGCGGCGGTCGCGCCGTGCCCGCCTCGGCGGGGTAACCGCAAGGGGTCGGTGGAAGCCGCCGTGCGCTTCGCGACGGGGCGGTGGTGGCGGACCCTGGCGGCCGAGTCACCCGAGGCCGCCCAGAGGTCCCTGGACCGGTTTTGGTCCACAACTGGTGACGCCCGACTGCGCAGCCCCTCCCGGATCGCCGACCCGCCGGCGGACGGGTCCCGACCCCGCTGGCCGACGGTGGGCGATCTCGCGGAGGCCGAGACGCTCCTGCCGCTACCCGGCGCCCCGTTCCCGGCCACCGTGGAGACGACCGCCCCTGTCGACCACCAGGCCAGCGTGGCGTTCCGGGGGAACCGCTACTCGGTGGCTCCCGGCCTGTCCGGGGTGGTGATGACCTTGCGACACCGGCTCGGCACCGGCAGCCTCGAAGTGGTCAGCCCGGCCGGGGTGCTGCTGGTCAGCCACACGTTGGCCGCCCCGGGTGCCGGGCTGATGGTGCGCACCGTCGCCCATCGCGAAGCGCTCGAGAAGGTGGTCCTCGGCGCCTTCACGACCGCCCGGCCCTGTGACCGCAAGGCCAACCGTCCCCCCGGGGCGACCGCCCTGGCCGAGCGGGCCAAGCTGGCGGGCCCCGACCGCGTCGAGCCGTCGGTCGACTTGGGCGCGATGGCCGAGGTGATCCGCCTCGCCTTCGCCGGCTCGACCGTGATCGGCGGGGGCCAGGAGGCGGGCGCATGACCGCCGCATCGGAATATCAGCGTTTGCGATCTCACCTGGCCTTCTTGCGCATGGCCGCGGCGGCCGAAGCCCTGCCCGGTGCGCTCGATCAGGCGGCCAAGACCAAGCTCAGCCACACCGCTTTCTTGGAACGGCTGCTCGCCGTCGAGGTCGCCGCCACCGAACAGCGCCGCCGGGCCAGCCTGGCCCGTTTCGCGTCGCTGCCATCCCCCTTCACCCTGGCCGACTTCGACTTCAGCGCCCAACCGTCAGTCGACGCCAAACTGATCGGCGAGCTGGCCAGCCTGCGCTTCGTCGAGGACGCCACCAACGTGCTGTTCATCGGCCCGCCCGGGGTCGGCAAGACCATGCTGGCTGTCGGGTTGGGTCACGCCGGGATCGCCGCCGGCATGCGCGTGTACTACACCACCGCGGCGGACCTGGTGGCCCGCTGCCACCGGGCCGCCCTGGAGGGCCGCTGGGCCACCACCATGCGCTTCTACGCCGGCCCGCGGATACTCATCGTCGACGAAGTCGGCTACCTGCCCCTGCCCGCTGAGGGCGCCGCCGCGTTGTTCCAAGTCGTGTCCCAGAGATACCTCAAAGGCAGCGTCGTGTTAACCACTAACTTGGGGATCGCCTCGTGGGGCCGGGTCTTCGGCGACGACGACATGGCAGCCGGCGCCATGCTCGACCGTCTCCTGCACCGCTCGGTCGTGATCAACATCGACGGCGACAGCTACCGGATGCGCTCCCACCGGGCCCGGGCCGAAGCCACCCGCAAAGCCGTCGCCGGCCGATGAGCACAAACCCGGTCCCCCAACCCGAACCCCCGTCGTGTCACGATACCGTCACGATCACCTGCCCGCTCTGCCAGCAGCCCTTCACCCCCATCGGCCGCCAGAAATACTGCTCAGACGCCTGCCGGGCAGCCGCCTACCGACGCAGGCGTGACGCCGGGCGACCCGCCCTGCCAATCCCCGACCGCCGCCGCCCCCGCCGGCCGATCACCGTCTACGAATGCGACGGCTGCGGCAACCGGGCCGTCGGCGAACAACGCTGCCCCGACTGCTCTACCTTCATGCGCAAAATCGGTCTCGGCGGGGAATGCCCCCACTGCGCCGAGCCCGTCGCCCTCACCGAACTGCTCCCCCAGGAGGTGATCGCCACAGACTGAGCTACCCTCAACCCGGCCCTCACCATCCTCGGTCAACTGGGGAATTTCGGTGATCGACAGCGGGGAAAATCCGCGATCCGCGACATCCGCACCCATCGCCATACGAAGGCCCTTATGGCGGAGATGCTTCGCCGGGAGCGGCGCGGCGCTGTTGCTGACCTCCGACCACTGGCGACCAGGTGCAAAGCGATCGAGATGCTGTTGTCGTGAAGGTGCTCCGCTGGAACATCCACGGTTGGTGTGATCCCGACGGGGTCAGCAACGTTGATCGGGTCGCTCAGTTGGTAGAGGCCCAGCACCCCGATGTTGTCTCATTGGTCGAAGTCGATGAGCCGTCGGGTGAACCCGTGAGCCCTCGCCGGGTCGCCGAGAGCATTGGCTACAGCTGGGCATACGTCCCCACCTTCGAGTACCGATCGCAGGGTGGCTTCGGCAACGCGATCCTTACCAGTGCACCGATCCGATCGGTGCAACAGTGGCAGCTGCTCCCACCAATGCTCTACAACGGGTCAGAACCGACCGAACCGCGTTCGGCCCTACTCGTCGGCATCGATGTCGAGGACCGACGAGTGACCCTGGGCTGTAGCCACCTTCCGCGCCATGACCTCGCCATGCTGTCAAGGGCCGTTGAGATCTGACCAGGGGCGGTCGTGGTTTCTGACCGGTGGTGGCCAGCAAGGTTGACCGGTGGCGGCCAGGATAACTGCGGGGGGGGTTGTTTGGTCCCGGGCCTGATCATGGTTCGGTTAGGTCTGATATTGCGACTGGCTCGTCGCAGCTGGGGCAGTGGCCTCCCAGGCTGACCCGGCGATTGAACAGGTTGCATTCGGGGCATCTGCGCACGTCGACGTAGCGGGTGTCGCAGCTGGTGCATTCGTAGATGACCGATAGGGTGGGGTGGGTTTTGGGTGGGGCGGCGAGTTCGGCTTTGTGTTGCCACCGCCAGGCGGCTTGACGGCAGGCCGAGGAGCAGAACCGTCCCCGGCCTCGACGGTCGAAGGCGCTCCCGCAGGCCGCGCAGGCGGCGATCGTTACGCCATCGTTACGCCACGAGGTTTGGGGTTCAGGCATTGACGGCTCCTCGCCGGGGTGTCTTGGGCCGCGGTGCCGGTGGGGGCGTGGCGGTGTCGCCGAGGGCTTTGACGCCTTGGCCGGTGATGGCCTGGGCCAGGCGGATGCTGTCGCCGGTGGTGACGCATATGTGGGCGTGATGCAGCAGGCGGTCGACGGTGGCGGTGGCCAGGGTTTTGGGCATCAGCTCGTCGAAACCGGAGGGGTGCAGGTTGGAGCTGATGGCCACACTTCGCCGTTCGTAGGCGGCGTCGACGAGACGGTAGAGGCCCTCGGCGGCGTCGGGGGAAACCGGCAACAGCCCAATGTCATCGACCACGATCAACTCCGCTCGCAGCATCCGCCCCACGACTTTGGCGATGGAGTCATCGGCCCGGCAGCGGCGCATCACGGCCCCGAGGGACTCCAGGGAGAACCAGGCGACCTTCATGGCCGCCTCCACCGCGTCGTGGCCCAGGGCTTCGAGGAAGAAGCTTTTCCCGGTGCCCGACGGTCCGCACACCACCAGGTTCTCAGCTCGGGCGACCCATTCCAGGGTCCGCAGCGCCGCCTGGGTGGGGGCGGGGATCGAGCACGCCGACTCGTCCCAGGAGGAGAACGTCTTGCCGGTCGGGAAACCGGCCGCGGCCCGTCGGGTGACCGCGGCGGAGCGTTCTCGGCCGTCGGCCTCGGCGGCCAGCAACGCCCGTAGGATCTCGGCTGGCTCCCAGCGCTGCGATCGGGCGGTGGCCAACACCTCGGGTGCCACCCGGCGGATATGGGGGAGCCGTAGGCGGCGCAGGACGGCCTCGAGGTCCTCTGGCAGCGCCGGCGCGGCGGGCGCGGGGATGGTCATCGCCCGAACCCGTCCCATCGTTTGGTGCCGCCCTGGAGGCTGTGGTCCTCCGAGGCGCGCCGCGAGCCGCCCGCCTTGGCGGTGGCCCGATGATCCAGGATCGATTCCAGGTCCCCATCCGCGAAGCGGCCCATGACCGCGGCGTGGCCCAACGCCCAGTCGACGCGTTCGCCGCCGATGATCTTGGCCAGGGCGACAGCGCGGGCCATCTTGGACCGCACCCGTGTCGCACCGGCTTCGCCTGCCTCGACCAGCCAGCTGGCCGCTCCCGCCCCCAAGGCCAGGAACTCGGCGTCGGCGCCGGTGACCGCCTTGGGGCTGCGGTTCAGCGGATCGCCGACCCGGGGCTCGAAATGGGAGTCGTCGAGGCGGGGGTTGCCCGGGGTGGTCCGCACATGCCGGGCCACCTCCACCGGGCCGTCGGGGCGGACATGGACCACGATCACGTCCTCGCCCTGGGCGCGGACCCACACCTGCTCGCCGGCCAGGCGGTGCGGGGCAGAATAGGAGCCGCCCTCGAACGCGACCATGGCCGTGGTCAGCCCCACCGTGCGCGTCACCCCGAAGGCCACCGTATAAGGGACTTCGGGCAGCGGATGCAGACGGGAAGCTTCCTCGGCCAGCATCTCCACCGGCGCCCGTCGCGTCACCCGGTGCGGCCGGGCGTTGATCTGCTCGCAGAACGCCTCGCAGGCGACATCGAGCTCGGCGAAGTTCTCGTAGTCGTCCAACAAGTTGGCCGCGGTGGGCACCAGGTCGGCCTTGGCGACGCGCACCGTCGCCTCCGAACCGCCCTTGGACTCGGGGTCATACGGGACACACGTTTTTACACTCAACCCGTAGAACCGGGCCGCGGCCACCATGGCCGGATTGCGGATGGCGATGCCCGCCACGTGCTCGACGGTCACGGTCTTCTCGTTGTCGGTCAACGCATAGGTCGGGCAACCCCCGAACCGGCGCAGGGTGACGTCGATGCAGGCGATGACGCTGGGCAGGGTCTTGTCCAAGATGGGCAGGACAACCCGGAACCGGGACCAGGCCAGCCAGGCACAAAACAGTGTCGTCTTGCCTCCCCCGATCGTCGGGCCGTCACCGAAGTCGTATTGGAACCACAAGCCCGGCTCGGGCACCCACGGCCGATAGACCCGCCGGTTCCCCGCCATCCACGACGCCTTCACCGCCGCCACCGCCCGACGAGAGGTCCGCTCCGAGCCGGTGTAGCCCATGGCCACCAACTTGTCGAAGGCCACGTCGGCGCGGATGATCCCGTGGCTCAACTCGACCCACTCCTCGATCTTGTCCAGGTAGGCGTCAATGACCCGGGCCCGCCGGGCCGTCTGAGCGGTCAGGCCGCCGATATCGCGGGCGGCGACCAGACGAGCGACAGTGTTATGCGAACAACCCGCCAACTCGCCCGCGTCACGATACGAACCGGTCAGATCGAAAGCAGCAAGAATTTCCATGATCTCCTCGGCAAACTTCAAGGGTCCCTCCCGGGATCTAGGCGCGTCAGCAACGCCCAGAACACCCCCGGGAGGGACACCACACGGTGGATACCCGTCGCCACCGACGACGGGAAGCGCAGAACTCGTGACCGCCACCGGTCAGTTTTCGTGGCCGTCAGCGGTCAGACATCTGGCCGTCTCCGGTCAGTTTCTCATGGCCGCCGACACCATGCGCCAGGTGGCTGCTGGGCGCCTATTGGATCTCCTTCGGGCGGTCCAGCCACCCTTCTTGCTCTGTGGGGACTTCAACTGGTCAGCGGCGGCCTGGCTTCCAGCTGATGTCACGGTGGCACCCCAGCCGGCGGTCTGCACCTACCCAACGACGGACCCGGTTGACGCCATCGACTACGCCGTCTCGACGGGACTCAAGATCACGCGGGCGGCGGTCCTCTCCGAGTGCGCATCCGACCATCTGCCGCTGCTGGTGGAGGCTGAGACACGCTGACGTTCCCAGGTACCCCCGGGACAAGTCCAGGCCGCACAGCCGGCGATCGTCACCTTGGATTCGGGGCGACAGTTGGTCATCCCCCGGTGCATAAATCCTGCCAATCGCCTCGTTGAACCCAGGCGGGAGTTACTAGGGGATTCCGCCTGCCCAACGAACCGTCAGGGGACTAGTTGCGATCGTCGTACAAGTCGATGCCCTTGTTGGACGAGACCCCGAGCTACTAGCGCTTCTTGCCAACCTCGGGCAGTGCCAATGGTGGGGGAGTCAAGGAGGCCGTTGCGTTCTTCCTGACGAGTGAGGCGAACGAACTTCTCGCGACTGGGGTAGTCAGGTGGTACAAAAGCTTCTTTTCGATGCAGCACAGGGGGGTTCTCGCGGCCAACAAAGTCTTTGTAGGTGACCCTGAGTTCGCGAAGTCTGGCGACGATCGAGGCCATTAGGACGGGGTGCGGATCGTTGTCGAACTCGGGATAGATTAGGAAAGAAACCTGAGGTTTCTCGCGGTGAAGCTTTAGAAGGGTTGCGTTCTCGACTGTGCCGGTGAGCGCTTCAGCGCAGCCAATGTAGACGCGCAATAGTTCTGGTAGCTCGGAGACGCCAACGGTGTGCACGTAGAGCGCTTCGGGTGTCAGCTTGCCGTAGCTGGCGGATCGGCAGGCAAGATTGATGGCTTCGAGGTTGCCGACGCCGTAGAGGAGGCGGTCGGCTTGGACGCAGGCGTCCTTATAGGTGCCGAAGAAGTCGCGGGTGTCGTATTGCAGGTCCGCGGGTAGGTCGCTGAACTTGGGTCGTCCCCCGAAGGCGGCAAGAGCGAGGTAGACGAGGAAGTCCTGCCGCGCCCGCGTCTCGCAACCATCCCAGCGCTCGGCTCCGGCAACCCGCCTAATTAGCGAGAAGGCGCCTCGGATCGACCCGAATTCCTCTTTCAGATCGGCGACTTGCGGGAGTTCGTCGTCACGAGGCAGACGTCCACGGTCGGTAAGGAAGTCGATGAGCGGCTCGAGAATGTCAAGATTGGCCTCGAAACGCTCTTCGCTTCGCAGACGTGCCCCGAGGTCAACCTCGCTCCATCCAGCCGGGCCGGTGACCCGTTTGATGAGTGAGAAGGCGGCCCGGATCGACCCAAAGGTTTCGATTAGCTCGGCTGCGTTGTCGATGTCCGCGGCGGTCGGAAGACGCCAATGACCGGCTATCCACTGCGCGAGCGGATCGAGAAGGTCCTCCTGCTGTCGATAGACGAGCTCGGCTACGCTGAGCTTCGGGCGATTGTGTCGCCGGCTGTGGCGTGCGAGGAGCCGCTGCTCGGCTGCGGAGGATCTGAACACGTAGAAGATTCCCGGCGCGGCAGCGACGCAACGTTCCCCCAGGCTGGTGTCGATCCAAGCCCGGAGCTTGTCTTGGCTGAAGTACTTCTGAAAAGTACCTTTTGTGGTGAGGATGCCATCTTGAAAGGGCTTACCTTCTGAGGCGGACGTTTCCCAGTCGAGGCGGGCCGAGACGATCAACACGTCTGCCGCGAGCTTCCACGCCGATCGGAGGGCGTCCGCACGCTCAGACCGATCCTCGATCACGTTGATGACGTATCCGAGGTTCACGATCGAGGCACGCCGCAGGGGCACGTCGTTCGCGTGGACAGGGTCCCAGCCGGTCGCATCGACACCCAGCTGACGGGCGTAGCGCACATCTCCCCCTCGCCCACAACCGTAGTCGAAGAAGCTCAGTCCAGGCCCGAAGAGCCCATCATTGAGCGCTTGCTGAACCGGTCGAGACAGAAACGACCGTGACATGGCTGTTCGATGGCGTGCTACCGAGGGAGTCACAGTGGAGATTCTTGCCGGTCCGACCTCTTCCCGACTGGGTGGCCACGTCGTCACAGTCCGTCTCTAGTCTGGGACAGGTGACTGAAGCTGAGGATCCGCGACCTTGAGGGGCGAGTCTTCTAGTGTTTGAGGAGGGAAGTTGGACGAAGTTGGAGGAAGTTGGAGGCTCGTTGATAGTTGACGATGTGGTGCTGACAGTGGAGGAGGCGGCTGGCCTTCTCAAGGTGAGCTCCAAGACGGTCTTAAAGCTCGCCCGCGACGGGGTATTCCCCGGCCAGAAGGTGGGCCGCGCTTGGCGTTTCCGCCGCTCAGACCTGTTGGGATTCGTTGGAGGCGGCCACGAACTCGGCGGAGTACGGGAGTGACACGCGCAGCTGTCTACCTCGACTACAACGCGACGACCCCGGTGGATCCGACCGTGCTCGAAGCCATGCTCCCGTGGTTCGGCGATCGCTTCTGGAATGCTGCTTCGGCGCACCCATTAGGACGCGCCGCTGCGGCAGCTGTCGAATCGGCTAGGGGCCAGGTCGGATCGCTAGTCGCTGGCCGCCCCGGAGAGATTGTGTGGACATCTGGTGCCACTGAGGCGAACAATCTGGCGCTGAAGGGAGCTGTCGAGTCTGCGGATCCGAGCCGGCGGCGTGTGCTTGTCGGGGCCACCGAGCACAAGGCGGTTCTTGACGTCGGGGCCTGGCTCGAAACCCGCGGCTATGTTGTTGAGCACATCCCCGTCGACGATCTCGGCGTTATTTGTCCGGCTGCCCTCGGGGCGACTATCGGTGACGACGTGGCGATCGTGAGCGTGATGCTGGCCAACAACGAGACCGGCGTCGTAGCCCCGGTCCGGGAGCTCGCAGACCTCGCCCACGAACACGGTGCCCTATTTCATACTGACGCAACACAGGCCGTGGGTCGTGTGCCCGTTGACTTCTCCACGTTGGGAGCCGATTTGGCTTCTTTCTCGTCTCATAAGCTCTATGGCCCGAAGGGGATCGGTGGCCTGTTCGTGACCCGAAGAACACCTCTGTCGGCGCTCATTCACGGCGGAGGACATGAGAGAGGCTTGCGGAGTGGAACCTTAAACGTTCCCGCTATCGTGGGATTCGGGGTTGCAGCTGAGGTCGCTAACCGGTCGCTACACCACGATCAGGGCCGCGGCCGAGGTCTCATCTGCCGCCTGACGGCCGGATTTCGGTCCACCTTGAGCGAGATGACAGAGCTCGCGGCAGACGCCGCACGTCTTCCCAACACCGTCAACCTGCGTTTTCACGGTGCCGACGCGGAGGCGGTCATGGCCAACGCTCCCGGCGTGGCTATCTCATCGGGTTCTGCTTGCACAGCACTGATTCCGGCTGCGTCGCATGTTCTTCGCGCGATGGGTCTCAGCGAGACAGAAGCGATGGAGTGCTTGCGTTTCAGTGTGGGAAGGCCTACCACAGAAGACGAAGTCGACCTGGCGATCACCGAGGTGGCGGCGGCGGTCGCTCGAGTACGGGAGCTGAGTTGCTGAATCTTGTATTTTACCGATATCGCGCTGGGGAGTTTTCGTGAGGCTTGAAGCGGCTTGTGACCCAGTATTCGCCCGGCACGAAACCTTTCACCCCCGCTACGGTTGGGTGAAAAAGGCCTTTGATGCCGCCGCTAACCGCCCGCAGGTGTTCAATGACGAGCTAGCAGTCGTCGAGCTGGGTGTCGGGAAGAACATGGTCAAGTCGATTCGATACTGGGGACAGGCGTTTCGGGTCCTGTCACCGGTCAAGACGCCAGAGTCCAAGGCGGCAGTTTGCATATCGACTCCCATCGGCCAAAACATGTTTGCTGACGACGGCTGGGACCCGTACTGTGAACTGCCCGGAACTCTCTGGCTGCTGCACTGGTGGCTAGTTGCGCCGGGCTCTATTGCTCCGGTGTGGTGGCTGGCGCTGACGGAGTTCGGGGGTGTTGAGTTCACTGCCGAGCAGCTTGAACAGTACGTACTCGACCGGACTAGCGAGTGGGCCCACCCTCACCCCTCCGCGGTCAAGAAGGATATCTCTTGTTTTCTTCGCATGTACGCCGCAGGTCACGCCCTTCGCGCCACTTTCGACGATCTGATCGACTGCCCCTTCAGAGATCTAGGCCTGCTCCAACCAAGCGGAGCGAGCAGCGGGGCGTATCGATACTGGATCGGACCGAAACCCACGCTTTCTCCGGCAGTCGCGGCATTCGCGTGCTTAGATTTCATCGCCCGCACGGATTCGTCCGCCCGTACCGCTACGGTCTCGAAGTTGACAACGGAGCACGGATCTCCAGGCAAGGCCTTCAAGCTCACCGAGGCTGCCCTGATGGATCTCCTCGAAGAAGCTAGCCAGCAGCACGAAGAAATCGAGCTCACGGCCGCGGCGGGTGTGCCTCAGCTCGCTTTTTTCGACGACCCGGCGTCGGCTGCTACGGACCTGCTACGCGACCACTATCGGTTCCTGATCGGAAATGCACGGTTCCCGGGATCGCGTGTGGTCGCCGGCCGGCGAGCAGATCTTCCCCTAGTCGGCGCGCAACAACTCGAGATCAGCCTGCCATGACTGCGCTCTTCGAGCTCAAGGGCCCCAAGCCGAGGTTTGCTCGGTCGATCAATGTCGAACGAGACGCGGGAGGAGGCGCGGTCGACGGATACCTGCCGGTAGGTCGGGCTATCGACGCCATCAGTCGCTTGGCGGCCGCACTATCCCGTGACGACTCCGAGGTCGCCTTCTCGATCACGGGTCCCTATGGATCAGGAAAATCCAGTCTCGCTGTGATCATTGACGCCTTACTCGGACCTGTAACGGACCGGGCCCGGGTGTCAGCGGAGGAACTACTGAGCCACACCGCCCCCGAGGCTCTTCGGGCCCTCGAGGCGGCGCGACTCCGATTCGCTGCCCACGAGAGGGGATTTGTGCGGGCTCTGGTTACCGCCCAGCGTGAACCCATTTCGGCGACGGTTCTGCGGGGTCTGCTCCACGGAGCGGAGCGCTACCAGCCGGCCGCCAAACAAAGGTCTCAACACGGTGAGACGGTCCGCTTATTGACGAAACTGCTCAACGACTACAACAACGGTGAGAACTCCAGGCCTGAGGCCCGAACGATCCGGTCAGTAGTTGCCTCCCTTGGGGAGCTCGCGCCTGTCTTCTTGCTCATCGACGAATTCGGCAAGAACCTTGAAGCATTCGCCGACTCTCATAGCGATGCCGATCTGTTCCTCTTACAGGAACTCGCTGAATGGACGCGAGGGGGCAACGGACTGCCGCTAGCTCTAGTCACCATGCAACACTTGGCCTTCGATGAGTACGCCGATCGAACATCGGCCGGACAACGGCGGGAATGGGCGAAGATTCAGGGCCGCTTCGAAGACATCCCCTTCATCGACAGCCCCACCCAGACACGGACCCTAATTGCGTCGGCCTTCACTAGCCCTTCTGCCGATCTCAAGCCGGTGCTCGAGAGGTGGTCAACCGCACAAGCCGAACGACTTGCTGAGTGCGGCCTCAACGATCTCGCGATCGATCCTGCCCTGCTGGCCTCATGCTGGCCGCTTCACCCCATCAGCCTTGCCGTGTTGCCGGAGCTGTGCGAGCGGTATGGGCAGAACGAACGTACCCTCTTCTCATTCCTTGCGGGTCGCGAGCCCCTCGGCGTAGCAAGGTTCCTAGCGACTCAACAGTGGAACGGCCGCAGTGAGCTACCCGTCGTGCGGCTAGACCGGGTGTACGACTACTTCGTTGAATCGGCGTCTACCATGGTCGGAGTGTCCTCCGCCGCCTCCCGTTGGCTCGAGATCGACACCCGGATTCGCGACTCCCAAGGACTCGACCCTGCCCAACTACGAGTCTTAAAGACCGTCGGACTTCTCAACCTCGTCTCGGCCGGCGGAACCCTCCGGGCGAGTCGGACAGTTATTAGCTACACGATGGACGATGGGCAGCCGGGCACTGCCACCGCTCCCGATGTCGAGCGTCGACTCGACGAACTCGAACAGGCAGGCCTGCTGACCTTTCGCGACTTCGCTGACGAGTACCGGGTCTGGCAGGGAAGCGACTTCGACCTGCGCTCCACACTAGAAGTGACCCGACGACGGATACGCGATGAATCGCCGGCCGCCCTACTTACTGGCGTGCTGCCTCTCTCTCCGTTGATAGCCGGCCGGCACTCCCACCAGACCGGGACGCTCCGAGCCTTTCAACGCGGCTGGGTCGACGCGACCACTTTAACTATCGACCCGCTCGGTGGGAAAGATCACGCTGATGGCCTAGCTCTGTACGTGTTGGCGCCCGAGGCACCTGTTCGAGCAGTCCAGCGTCGCCACGGAGGCAAGCCAGTGGCCTTCCTGACGACCTCGGATCCCGAATCCCTCATCCAGGCGGCCCGCGAAGTAGCCGCGATCGACGAGGTTCTGAGCAAGAGTGAGGATCTTGTTGACGACAGGGTTGCTCGCCGCGAGCTCATCGAACGACGTGTCGAAGCGCGAGCCGCCGTTGAGCAGGAGTTCGAGCGAGCATTCGGAGCCACCTCACGATCGCGCGGCGAATGGACCTATCAGAAACCAACCAGGCGCCAAACCTGGACAACGGCAAGGGGGATTTCCGCTTCGCAGGCCCTCTCGGTAGTTGTCGACGCGTGGTACGGCGGGGCACCGCAGATCCACAACGAACTTCTAAATCGGCACGATCTGTCTTCACAAGCAGCTAAGGCCCGCCGCCTGCTGATCGATGTTATGGTGGCCAACCCCAATGTTGAAGGATTGGGTATCGAAGGCTTCGGACCTGACCGCACCATGTACCTTTCTGTCCTGAAGGCGCTAGGATTCCACCGACGCATCGAAGGACAGTTTGGGTTCGCTCCGCCGCCTACTACGAGCAGCGCCACTAGTGTGTGGGCTCATCTGATTGAATTGCTGCGCGGTAGCAGCGCCGACCGGTTGCGACTTGACGAGATTTATGACCAGCTCGCTTCCCCGCCGTGCGGCTTGAGGGAGGGCGTTGCGCCAGTACTTACAATCGCGGCGCTGATCGTGCTGTCCGACGAGGTGGCGTTGTACGAACACGGAACGTTCCGACCCGTCCTTACCTCGGATTTGCTTGAGCGTCTTCTCAGAAACCCCGCCAATTTCGAAGTGAAACATTTCGCGTCGCGCGACGGGAGCCGAGCAAGATTCCTCGCGGCAGCAGCTGACGCCCTCGGGATCACCAAGACGACCGGACGGCGATATCGGAGGGTAGGGAGCGTGCTAGCCGTTCTCTCCCATCTGATCTCTGTGATGAACAGCTTGCCAGAATACGCCAAGCGAACCGGATACATGGAGCCTGACGCTTTGCGCGTGCGTCGACAACTCCTCTTGGCGACTGAACCCGACGAACTGCTCTTCAAGGCTCTTCCCGAGGCCCTCGGCAAGCGTCCGATTCCCGCCGCGGCGGGCTCATACCCGCAGCAGGACATCGAAGAGCTTGCAGCCAGCCTCGCCAGGGTCGTGCAGGAGCTTCGCGACGCCTTTCCGAAACTCCTAAAAGCAGTCCGCACCACACTGCTGGAGGAGTTGCGGGGCCCCGACTTCTCTTTTCGAGAGAACCTTTCAGTCCGGGCACGAGAGCTACATGGAAGGGTCGTCGATCAGCGGATCGCACGACTAATAGTCGCACTCCAAGCTGATATTCCTGGTGACGACGAGTGGGCCGAGTATGTGGGCATGAACGTAAGTGGGATCTCTGTAGCCAACTGGAACGACGATGATCGTCGCCGCTTCTCCACCGCCATCCAAGACATGGGCTCAACCTTCAGGCGCCTCGAGGCCCTCAACTACGACCTCAGAGCTCGCGGCGACGGGTTCGACGCCCTACGCGTCACGGTCACAAGGCCGGATGGAGTGGAAACAGCGAAGCTTGTCTGGATCGATGAGGTCAGAAAGACCGGCCTCGCTGAAGTCGTCACCGAGATGGTTACCCGAGCTACGACGTACGCGAGCTCTCCTGCCGAAGCCCGTGACCTCCTCCTAGCCCTTCTCGCAGATAGTGACCTCGCGGACGACGAGATCGACAGCATCGATTGGACGACGTCCGCTGACTACAATGAAGAAACACACAAGCAGATAGGGACAGCCACGCGATGACCAAGACGAGACACGTGTGTGGAATATCCGGTGGCAAGGACTCAAGCGCCCTGGCCGTGTACCTCCGTGACCGAATCCCCGATATGGAGTACTTCTTCTGTGACACTGGAGCTGAGCTACCCGAGACCTACGAATACCTCGACCGCCTCGAAGTCGTCATCGGTAAGCCGATCGTCCGCCTCAACTCTGAGCGAGGCTTCGACCACTGGTTCGAGGTCTACCGAGGCATGCTCCCTTCACCCCAGATGCGCTGGTGTACTCGTCAGATGAAGATCAAACCGATAGAGGATTGGATCGGCGATGATCCCGCCATATCCTATGTTGCGATCCGCGCGGATGAACAGAACCGAAAAGGTTACGTGTCCACGAAACCTAATATCAGAGCCTCATTCCCGTTCGTCGAAGATGAGATCGATCACGACGGCGTCCTGCGAATTCTTGAGGAAGCCGGAATCGGTCTTCCCACTTACTACGAATGGCGAACCCGATCCGGATGTTACTTCTGCTTCTTCCAACGAAAGGCAGAGTGGATTGGACTTGCAGAACGTCACCCCGAGCTGTTCGAACGAGCAGTCGCCATTGAACAGAAAGTACTCAAGGACGCCGGCGGAGGAGTTGACGCCTCCTACGGAGGGCGTGCGATGGCGGAGCGGCTATATACTTGGTCGCAGGGCGAAACCTTATCCGACCTCTTAACGAGGCGGGACGAAATCTTGGAGAAGCACGAAGTCGCTCTCGAACGCGCCCGGCGTACACGGAGAAATATTCCGCTTGTAGAGGTACTCGCTGAGGCATTTGATGAGGACGATGACACGCCGGCCTGCGCGGTCTGCGCTCTATAGCTCGAGAAGGTTTTTGTACAGCCGCACGGTAGAGAAGATTGCGATCACGGATGTCTCGTGACTCGGTCCTCGGCGAGTCGAGACTGTTCCCGAGATCGGCTGTCTATCTGTAGACAGTTGGCTTAGTGCCGTTTGGGCGATCTGACTTCTCGATGTGGTCGAAGGCTGCGCCGGCTGAGGGCCCCTGCGCTAGGCTAGACGCCCCAGGGTCGTATCTTGTCAAGCGGCGGCGGGGAGCTTGTTGTTGCGGTGGGCCCAGGCGGTGTGTTCGTCATAGTGGGTGTGGTGTGCGAGGCAACCGTCTCGTCGGCATCCTCCACGGCTGCCTCGACCGCCACAGCATGCTGGGGTTACCGGGCCGAACAAAAATCCACCAAGCCGCTTGACAGATCGAGCCGTGGGATGTCTAGGCAGCCAACAACACCACAGCGGGTCAAGCGAAACAGCGTGCGGCGTCGCCAAACTTCGGCTACTACCGATGCAGCTTCCTGGTCTTCGCGAGACGACCCCAAGTGTGCACTATTCCGATTCGCACACTCGGCTGCGGGGCCGGAGAGCCATTAAGGTCGCGTCCCTACATCGGGGCTAATCAAACGCCACAGGTCAGAGGCTTCCAGGGATGATGGAGTGCCGGTAGCAAGAGAATTGACAAGGCGCTCTACGAGCCCCTTCTTCGACGTCAGGATAACCTCAAGTCGTTCCTCAACGGTGTCATCACATACATAGGAATGCACAGTTACCAACCGCTCCTGGCCGATCCGAACGATGCGGTCTCGAGCCTGTTCTGAATTGGATGGATTCCACCAACGATTGATAAAAAACGCATGGTTCGCCTCCGTGAGAGTCAGACCCTCCGATGCAACTCGACTCGAGGCAAGCAGGGCCGTTTTAGCTTTGCTTCGCCGGAACTTAACCGAGCGCGGCGTCTCGAGCCTCTGGGTCCATTTGGCCATCTAGCCGGACAAAGTCGAGCTGGTTCTGTCGCATATATGTCTCGATTACGTCGAGGGGACGTAACCGGTAGGAAAAGACGACCGCCTGCTCCGACTCTTCGGCCACAATGGCTAGTCGCTCAACAATGTCGATAATCTTCGAGCTTGAGCCGGTAGTGGGATCCGCGTCGCAAATACTTAGGAGGTCGTCCAAGACCCGCAGGAGTGAAGCGCTGCTTCGTTGGTCGAGGCGTCCTAATGCTAGCCTTGCACGGTAGGCCATTCGCTGATCGCTAGTCAAGGGAACGTGGTGAACTAATTCATGGACATCCGGAAGGTCCTCAAGAACATCAGCCTTGCGTCTTCGCAGGAGAAGGGGGGCCGCTAGTGACCGCACCGCGTCATCGCCCAAACCAGCCATCGAGGGTGAAAACCGCTCCCGGGCAACGATCGACAGGAGAGTTGCCAGATCCTCGGCATCCCGCTCTACAGGTGTGCCAGAGAGTAGCCAGAGCGCCGTAGCTGAGACGGACTTAACAGCAGAGGTTACCGCTGCTTCGGATCGTCGCACCCGGTGCGCTTCGTCGAGCACGAGCAGCTCGATGGCCGCTCGACGGACCTGGTCGATCGGAAGTGCCTTCAGCTGTTCATAGTGAATTACTTCCCACGTGCAGCCGATAGTCTGCAATCATCGACCAGAGTGCCTCTGGGTGATCCTGCCAAGTGGTTGACGAAGCCAGCACGAGCTCAGGGGCCCATTTTCCACACTCGGCTACCCACGTCGAGGCAAGACCTCTTGGACATACAACTAGCGCCGTACGAAGCTTCGCACCGTAGATTAGCTCTCGAATTGCCTCGAGAACCTGCAAGGTCTTACCGAGGCCCATGTCGTCGGCTAGAATGCCGCGCTGGTGTTCCAGCAGCCAAGACACACCTGACCGCTGAAACTGCCGTAGCTCCAGATTGGGCCTGAAATCGGCGAACAACGGTCGGATTAGACGCCCAAGCGGAGGTACGCTCACCAGGCTCGGAACTGCGTGCGAAGAGAGATCGACGGCCGGGACAAGCACGTGAACACGTTGGGCTCGCTGCAGCATTGCTCGTGTTTGCCAGCTAGCTCGAAAGCACCATTCGACAGCCTGTGCGAGCCGAGAATCCGGCGGCTCTGCCGCTATTCCTTCAGCCGCATCGCGGCTCTCTAAAACCAGCACAATGTTCGGCCCGTCGACTCGGACCTCCCCGGACACGACTCTGTCGGGGAGAAGTCCGTGTACTAGAATTCTATGTGAAAGGTCCGAATCGGAAAACTGACGCAAGGGCATCTCGTGGCTACACCGATCGACGTCGACGCTTGGCTTAATCTACTACCAGCCCGGAGCTTGTTGCACGAGGTTCCTTCACCTGCGGCTCGCCGGGCGCTCGCTCAGATGCCGGCCAGCACGACGGTTGCGGCTTTAGAGACGCAGATTGTCCGCGGGCGGCGCGAAGGCGGGATTGACGCGCAAGCATGTCGGGACCTTGGTCGGGCAGTGCGTGACACCCGACGGGCTATCCGCACTCGCGGGATTGTCGATATCCGTCCCCCTCGTCCGAACTGGATCGTACCCGATTCGGTCGGATTTGCGCTCGAAGGAAAGAGCTCCAACATTTCGACACGCAAATCGCGAGTGGGTCTATTCCTTGAAAGGCTTGCCTATGAAGAGAACCGTATCGCCTCCGAGCGGCGGGCCCTGTTGCGAGCCGCCGATCTCATCGCAGGGAGTCGGAGCCATCCGACCTGGTTCTACTGGTACTCACCTCAGACAGTTGATCTTGTCCGTCGTACGAGCCACGAGACTCTGTTCGAAATGAACTCTCTTATGTCTCGGACTATGGACTCGCTTGGAGCTAGTGCTTCGATTTCGACTTGGGAGGAGAGTATTGACGTCGTGAGCCGTCGCCTGCCCCTTGGAATAGCCATCGCCCAGGGACCCACCCGTCGCTGTGCTCAACTGATACGGAAGCTTGAGAACCTTGGAGTTCACGCACTTGGGGGGCTGACGATCCTGTCGACCGACTCCATGAGATTTCTGCAAGCGGTGCATCTCAGTACTCTCGAAGGCTGCTCGAACGCCCTTAGAGGTGCCCTCCGGCCGCTAGTATCCTGATCTCTTCTATTTGCCGCCACATGGCCGCAACATCCTCGTTGGGCTGGTAGAGATTAAATTCCCAGCGGGACCGGAGTTGAGCAACGCCGTCGTCACCAAGACTGATCAGTCCAACAAACCACAATAAGAGCTCTTCCGCGACCTTGAGGGCTTGAGCTCGGCCCTCACTACGCATCCGCCAGACTTGGTCATCCTGAGTAACAAGAAGTAAGTGGCGCCAGGGAAGGGCGTGGAGGTCCCAGTCGAGCTTGGCCAACGGTGTGAGCGCTATGAGGAGTTTGTCATAATCCAGCTGAGAGTCGACAGCGGCATCGTGCTCGACTGCTGAGCGATCGATCAACATCCGAACGATTCCGGGCACGAGCTGCTGCCCGATCGGCCAGAACCAGAGGTGATCGTGGTTCGAGCGACCATCTTCGTCGTCTCCACTCGGATTGTGCGTACGCATTGATGCTGGCGGCGAGGTCAGCTCAGGCAATGTCTGTATGAGAGCATCCCATATGAGGGCGGTCTCATCGTACCAGCGGTCTATCAGAGAGTCGGGCGGTCGGACTTGCCGGAATTTCGATTTCTTGGAATCGCTAAGCAAGCTGTTAGAGCGAAGAGCGGAGGTCAACAGGCCCTCCGTCATTGCGTAGAGCACTTCGATCTGGGTGAAGTAAGCCTGGCCAGTTGAAAGGTTCTTCCCATTGTCAGTCTTGACCCTTTCATTCTCCCAGTCATTTGCACCCCATCGGAAGAAACTATGATCTGTGAGGAGGCGACGAGTAATGAGGGCAAACACATCGTCTTCATCCATCACTATATTTGTAGCGTGATCTGTAGCCTTGGCGTAGCGATTGAGTGCGGAGAACATCCGACGGTATCTGCCGCGGAACTGATCGACGTCTTCCCCCTCGGCGGTCGGAACTATTATGACGGTGAACTCGTCCTCTCTGAAGCCAGCGGGCTGTGGATGCGCGGCAGGGTCATTTTGCATTAGCTGAATTGCGCGCACACGATGTTGTCCGTCCAGGGCATAATACTGTTCCGTGCCGTCGAAGGCGAGTATCCCGAAAGAGTCGTGCATTCTTTTGTCCTTCTGAAGCAACGAGTCGACGAAGTCGACACCTGACATGAGCGACTCGATCGGCTGGAAACTGGCACCGCCCTTCCATGCTGCAATCACGATTGAGTTGAAGAACCGCGCTTCATTCTCGCGCCAGTAGAAAGCAATCTCCTTAGAGGCGCGGTTGTCAACGAGGCTGCGCTGAATAGCTTCAGACAGAGTTCTCCCCTGGAAAAGATCGGATGCAAAGTGGACTGTTTCGGCGATTTCAGATGCATTCATTTTGGTTACGAAGAACTCGTATCCACCTAATGTAAAGCGGAAAGCCGGGTACAGCCTCATAAGTGCTCCTCCTCCGTGGTGAAAGCATGCGTTGGTAGATATGCCGGCGGAAGTAATGGACGGGGGCGCCCCAGACGCCCCGTGATGCGGGGTGGAGAGATCTCGTTTAGTGGAGGCCCAAAGGCGTCATAGATGAGAGGCTCTAGTTCCGGCCATCGAGACGTAGCGGCCCAGTGAAACTCCAAGCGGGGGCCGAAGAGAGACCTCGCTGCCTTCATCCGTGGACTTGCCTTGTCGCCGAGATGGTAGACGAAGCGCTCTCGGATACTGGCGCTGGCCTTCCCGATGTAGAGTAGGTTTCGCAGAAGCGGATCGGTCGGACTTAGCGGCACAACTGGACTCGCACAGACGGCGTAGATTCCCGGCAAGGCTGGAATAGATTGGGCCGCGGCGATCTGAAACGGGGCACGAGACCAGGAGAGAAGCTCATCCGCGAGAAGGTTTCTCAGGGCCAACCACGAGTCCTGGGACAGAGACCAGTTGGATGGCGGTGGCGTCACGTGACGACCCTAGTTGGTACTGCTCCGTGGAATCGCCTCCAGCGGCTTAGTTGCCTGCTGGGTGTGTCTGTTGTCGAGCCCAAGGATGAGGCTCCTCGAGCAACTGGTCTTCACGTTAACGGGAGAGACTCAGCAGCCAGAAATGGCCGGGAGCTCCGCGACCATCGTCGTGGAGCCGACGGTCGGTGATCCGTCCGGGGCACTCCAGGGGCGAACTCGTCGGCGGGCCAGTCGTTGCAACCGCTGACCACGACCTTAAGGACATCCTCACCGACACTCGACGTACTTTCGTCTCCGATCTCGACAATATGACGTGAAGCGCCCTGCCCTTATGTCACGAGCCGAACTCCGTCATGAACCCGTACCTTTGGTGGACCGCGAAGGAATGCGTCTAGCAATCGGACGCCGAACGCCTCGTCGAGCCGATTCGTGACTTCGTCTTCTGTGAGCCAAGCAACCTCCGTGGCTACGGACGTCGATGTCTGCGCTCCTGCGAGGACGGAAGCACCGAAACACCCACGCGACGATGCCTCGCTGCATGTTTCTTGTATACCCCGGTTAGGCGTTCCGGGTTTACCGTCAGCCCGGTTTCCTCACGAACCTCCCGCACTAAGCCGTCCTCGATGGTCTCGTGGAGCTCGAGGACACCGCCGGGCGGCTCCCGGTGATCGTTGCCCCGCCGGCGGATGGCGAGCAACTTGCCGTCGTCGTTGACAACCGCCGCGGCGACGCTCACGGAATGCCGGGGAGATGCACTGACGACCTCCAGCGTGTCAGGCTTGTACAGTCACTGGTACAGACGATTAGAAGGCTGCACCAGTGCTCGGTCCCGTTGACCCTACCAGCGACCGCGCTGTCTACCGGCAGATCGCAGATCGGCTGCGAGACGCCATCAATACCGGCGAGCTCGCACCCGGGGAACAATTGCCGCGCGAACGTGACCTGATGGAGACGTACGGCGCAGCTCGGGGCACGGTGCGACAAGGCAGTAGCCATCCTCCGGGCCGAGGGACTCATCGAGACCGAGCACGGACGAGGCGGATTCGTGCGAAGGCGCCAGTCGTGCAACGAGTTGCCCACGATCGCTTCCCGCGGCGCCACCGCGATGTCGGCGAGGCGGCCTACCAGGTCGAGATGGAAGCGGCAGGGCGCACCCCCGAGGTCGAAATCCTCGAACTTGGACGAGCCGCTCCCCCCCCGATGTCGCCGATCGGCTCGGGCTCGAGGCCGACGCTCCCGTGCTGGTGCGCCGAGGCCGCTACTTGGCGGACGGACTCCCGATGGAACTGGCGACGTCTTACGTTCCCTGGAGCCTGGCCAAGGGCACCCAAATGACCGAGCCGAACACCGGCCCGGGAGGTATCTACGCCCGGATCGAGGAAGCCGGACATCGCCTCGAGCGCTTTGTCCTCCGAGGAGGTCACGCCACGCATGCCATCGCCTGAAGAGGTGAAGGCCCTTCGGCTCATGCCCGGCGTACCAGTCATTGGGGTCGTCCGGACCACATACGACTCGAACGGGCAACCGTCGAAGTCTGCGACACCGTGATGGCTGCTAACCGGTATGTGCTCACCTACGAGTTGCCGGCCCGCTGACCGGCGCCAGGAGCAGTTTGCTTGACAAGCGAGAGTACTGGTATAGACATATAGTCGTCTAGCTTACCTGTGTCGGACCGGAGGCGGGAGCGTGGCGGACATGGCGAGTTCGGGTGGGATGGGATCGGCGGGGGAGACGGACTCTCCCGCCCCGCAGATTCGCGATCTACCTTTCGGTCTTGCTGACGGGCTGCCACGGCTCCTGTTGACCCCTGAGGAGGCCGCTCGAGCGCTGGGAATCGGCCGGACCAAGCTCTACGAGCTCCTGGCGACCGCCAAGCTGCCGTCGGTCCGGATTGGTGGCAGCCGGCGGGTGTCAGTAGACGCGCTGACCGAGTTCGTCCACCGCCTGACGCCCACGCCGGTTTCTGCAAGGGTCCGCTGAATCGTGAGCATCGACCGCCGCCGGACCAAGCGCGGCCAACGTGTGGCTGACCAGCAGCACCCCGTCGGGGCTGACCGCTTCGAGCCTGCCGGTGCCGAGCCGGTGTCGCAGGGTCATCCCACCCCGGACAGGCCGGGAGCCACCGAGTAGCGGTTCCCCCGGAACGCCACGCTGGCCTGGTGGTGGACAGGGGCGGTCGTCTCCACGGTGGCCAGCGACAGCCGGGAACGGCGCGCCGGGCAGCGGCAGGAGCGTCTCCGCCTCCGCGAGCTCGCCCACTGTCGGCCAGGGGGGTCGGGACCCGTCCGCCGGGGGGTCCTCGATCCGGGAGGGGCTGCGCAATCGGGCGTCACCAGTTGTGGACCAAAACCGGACCAGCGACCTCTGGGCGGCCTCAGGTGATTCGGCAGCCAGGGTCCGCCACCACTGCCCGGTGGCGAAGCGCACGGCGGCTTCCACCGACCCCTTGCGGTTACCCCGCCGAGGCGGGCACGGTGCGACGGCCGCCCCGTAGTGCTTGGCCACCGGGGCGAAGCTGGCCTGCACATCGGCGCTGCCCGGCACGATCACCGTCGCCATGCGATCCACCCGCGGCGCCCCTGCGGCGCAACACGGCGTCCATGGCCTCGACCAAATGCGGCTGGTCGGTCCCCGGGGCCAACACCCCGCGGGTGCGGCCCGAATACGGCAGCGTCCCCAACAACACACATAGGCCGTGCCGCTCCACGGTGCCCGCCGCCGCTCGAACCAGTCCCACTGGATCTCCTCTCCCGCCGGAATGTCGATCGTCTCGCGGCCGCGCATCCCCCGGCAGGCCTCGCAATGAGGGCGCAGCCCGGCGGCCCGAACCTTGGCGAAAGCTCGGATACGAGCTGCCATAGCCCAACTCGACCACCTCGTCGAACAGCGCCGACGCCCACACGTGCGGGTCGTCAACGAACCGGGCGGTCATATAAGGCACGAACCGCTCCAGCGGATCGGGACCGGGCCGCCGCCGCACCCCGGGCTGGGGTCTGCCCTCGACATAGTCACGGACCGTCTTACGGTCCCGGCCAAGGTGCCGGGCGATCGCCGAGATCGACCACCGCCTCTTCATCAGGAGCATGTGCTACCACGTCTTGTCCTACTGAGATCATGCGGCGGCGGCTCCCCCTGCTGAAGGGTGTCGGAACCCGCCAGCATCAAGGGAGCCCCACCCGATTGGTGGACCATCAAGCCACCGCCAAACCCGGAGAAGATGTCAATGGCCAAGTTCAGTGATCGACTCTGGGAGAGTTACGTGATCCTCAACACCGGATCTCCGAGTCCGGGCACCGGGCACCTCGGTCCGTCAACTGTGGTCAGCTACTGCCTGGAGATCTGCAGCCACACAGCGAGAAAGCGTCGATAGCGGCTCGTCAGAAGCACCACACTCCGCCTGAATCGAGGCCCGCTAGTATGAGCAGATGTTGGGGCCCGAGTTGATGACCAACGGGTCGCCGTTCGAAGGGTCGGGACCACCGGCCGAAGCACCAACGACTATCCCGCCTCGCGGCTGAGCCCCGAGACAGGACGACCTCACCACGGTTGGCTGACTCGGCATCGAGAGGCGGACCTTTGCGACTACGTGCCATCATTGGAGCGCCAGGTGTCCACCTCGATGGGAGCACAGCATGAGCACAGGCCAGGATTCCGGGGAACAGACCGGAAGTATCGCCATATTTGAGGTGATGGGCTCAGACGAGAAATTTGCGAGTAGCGCGGTGCGACTTTGGACAGTCATCGCTGAGGCTGCGGACGAGCATCCTGCAAAGCCTCGTCATCTGTATCTCGAGATTAAAGGTCATCGCAATCCAGTCGGCGAGTTGGACGCCGAGGCGTCCCTGCTCATGGACGAGTTCCTGACGAAAGTACTAATGCCTTACGTCGACGAAGCTCACACACCACGTGGTGTCATCCGAAACCCCAACGGTCAACGGGGGCTCCCCCGCCAGATGCCTCCAGGAGACATGAGCGTCGAGGCAGTCGCCGAACTCGCCGAGTTCGCGCAGCGCGACGCCAACCGGAGCGGTCAATCCAACGTCGAGGTCTGGTTGATTAGCGCAACGACGCTTGAAGCGCTTGCGGACGCGGTTGATGAAGTGTCAAATTTTGTCGACGGCAGTAGTGTCCGAATCATTGAAGGTCGAACGGATATCGAGGCCGAAAATGGCGAGCTCGGCTTCCTACCGATAATCCCCGAGCCTGACGGCCGGATTGGACCTACACCCTACCGAGGGGTTCTTTCGCTTCGTGAGCGCGACGATGAGGGTGAACGGTTCACGCTATTCATTCTTGAGTCCGGGGATCTTCGAAGAATTTCCTCTGCGCTAGTGTCACTTGGAGGACAGGTGAGGTCGGAGATTCCTGTAGAGGGTTTGTATGATCATGTTGCCTTCCACCGCGATGAGCAAGGACATGAAGTCGGACCGCAACTGAAGCATTTGGTCGTACAGCTAGTGAACGACACGGCAACAGTCGTCGCTTGCGAATCACATCCGCTCGCTTGAAAGTTGGATACGCCCTCATTGTTCTGCCACGAAGTGGCGGCTCCGAACAGGACCCCGGTAGCCTGCTCGACGCGCCAGGCCGACGGGGTCCCGGTGACACAAGACTTGACGTCCCGGCGGCATACCCCGACTCTGAGACACATCCGCTAGTCGTTACGGTCGTAGGCTCGAACGGTAGGTATCTTGAATGAAGGGCTACGAAAATGGGTGACGATCTACGAGAGGGACGGTGGTACCCAGCCCGTGTCATCGCGGCGTTGGGAAAGATTGGATATCAGCCCGTGTCCGCGCTTCTCGACCTGGTGGACAACTCCGTCTCAGCAGGCGCCGCTCACGTCACGATCGACGTCCTAACCAGGCGGGAGGAACGAGAGGGTCGCGGTAGACGGCGTACGTTCGTGTCCGGTTTTCGGATCACAGACGACGGTTCTGGTATGTCACAAGAACGCCTCGAGGATGCGTTAGCACTAGGGTCGTCGGACGCTTATTACCCCGAGGGGACACTCTCGAAGTTTGGCATGGGATTGAAGTCGGCTTCAGCGTCGCTCGGCAGAAGGCTAACGATTGTTTCACGCGAGATCGGTGATATTCAGGCCCACACGGCCATCCTCGACCACGACCTTATCGACCGTGAGCGCCGTTACGTCTATGTTCTTCGTGATTCCACGGATGAGGAGGTTGCCCGTCTAGACCAGGTAGCGGGGGGACGATCCGGCACACTGGTCGAAATCGATCGTATTCATGAAGAAACAATGATTAGCCCTGCCGAGATCACCGAGGGCCTGCGACGGAGAGCAGGTGTTGTATACTTTTTTCCGTTAAGCGAGCCGCCTACACCACTTGAATTACGCATCGACGGTGATTCGATAAGCGCAACGGATCCGATGTGTCTCGACAGGGTCTCGGCAGGTGCTGATGGAGATCTTGACGAGTTTGAGTGGGATGGCCAGGAGGTTCGCTGGATCCAGCGGCCGCAAAAGATCCAACTGAAAGCGGACGGTTCCATCACGGCGACCGTCACGATGACGCAACTGCCTCATCCCCCATCAGTCGCATATCATACCGGGCAGAGTCGAGCTCAGGTCCGCGATTTGTACATGATTGGTGCCGGCAACTATGGCTTCTACATTTATCGTAACGGGCGATTGATATCGTGGGCCGATTCTCTCGGTATGGTTTCTCAAGATCAAGATCATTACGGGTTTCGAGGCCGTCTCGAGATCACAAGTGACGCCGACGAAGTCTTGAATCTCGATGTAACGAAGAGCCGTATTCACTTGTCAGAGATAGCCCGCGAACAACTGACACCACTCGTTCTCGAAGGACTCAAGAAGAGTAGATCGGCATGGAACGGAGCGAAACGTCGGCTTGAAAGTCAGTCCTCTGTTACTACACACAGCAGTATCAATGAAGACCTCACCCGCATTGGCAAACTAGAAGACGAGGATGAGCGGATCGACCTACGAGCCGCACCTTTAGAAGAACGCGAGAGACTTGAAGAGAGAAAGCAGGAGGCGGTCGAGGGCCGCGGAGCCACAAACGATGAGGAGCGGCGCTTCACGGACGAGTCCGAGTCCGTCCAATACGTCGATATGCTTGATAACAACCAGCTCTGGCAGCGAGCCCACGATCCGTCGCGCGGCCTGATAGTGCGCGTCAATAAGTCCCATCGTCTCTTTCGTGAATTGATCGAGACGCATATGGATAATTCGGGACTCATTACCGTCTTCGATATCGTCCTCTATGGACTAGCCCGTGCGGAATTCTCGGCTGTGTACAAGTCAGATCTAGATAACAATCTCGTTGAGGCTGCCATGGATGAGTTTCGGGAGCGAGCTGGCGCAGAGCTTTCAGAGATCGTTAGGCGCCTCGACTTGGACCGCATCATTGCCGCCGACTAGCCTTCGTTGCGTGCGAGTGGACGACTGCGACATCGCGGCTCCCGGAGGGTATATCTATGCGATTATTTCGCCCTCATATCAGGCAGTATACATCGGGCAGACTGCAGGATACCAGGGAGCGATTGGTCGACTTTCGCAGCATTTGAGTTATGGAGTCAGCAATACGTTCCGACAGCGAATATGTCGCGTTTACTCTCTTGAGGTTGCCGATATTGGGCCGATTGATTTTGCTGCAAGGAGGCTCGGGTCCCACAAAACGTTCCACGAGAAGGCGGCAGACTATCGAGAGGCGGTTGAATTTCTAACCCAGTACAGAATTATTGACGTTCTCACTTCTGAGAGACTCCCGTTCGGGGTTGTTTCGCGTGTAACCGCCAACCGGTATACGCGGCTAACATATGTGAAGAATGAAGCCGATGCAGTAACCAGCTCACTCCTGAGTTGGATGCGGCAATTCGTTGCTAAGACGTAATGGTGGTTCGCCGATACTACACGTGAGGATCCCCGTGTCCGTGTCGGCTCCACGGATGTGTTGCCAATGCGACCGCTCCCTCTCGCTTGGCCATGACAGCGTCCATGACCAGGTAGCCGAGTGTCCTGGGGATGCGAGCACCTCTACTCCCGCCAAGCCGAGCCCCACCTCGGCCCGCCCGCCCGCTGTGCACGCCACAGCCCAGGTCGTCCGAATCGTCCGAGCCCGCTGACCCGCACTCCGGCGTCGTGGTAGAAGACGGGGGTTTCGCGCACCGGTCCAGACCGGTAGGGTCGACGTCAGTGTCGAGGTTCCTCGAGCTGATCGGCCTGGTCGCCTCAGTCTCGGCCCGATCACAGCCCTTCTAGTCGGGGTATTACGGGCAGAACCAACTTATTTAATACGAAAATGGGACCACAGTAGTTGGGTTAGTTCTCCAGGGTTCGCGTGGTCACGGTCTTGTCGCGTGAGTTTCAGTTAGCGATCGCAGCCTCACGTATTCTGCGGAGTTCGGCATGGAGAGTTGCGTTATCTAGGCTAATTGAGGGACTGGACCGTCACTCCTATTGTTGTCAAGTAGCAGACCGCTCGGTTGCGGACGCGACTGGATGGGCCATTCCACGGAGGGCAAACTCTTATTAGGTCTCGTTCTAGCAAAGGGTCGTGCTCGGGGACCGGCGACGGGTCGTTCGCAGGTCAGCGTGGTGGCGACAGCCGAGTATTGGATCAGCCGGTCTCCGAGAAAGGTGCGTCAATCGGCGGTTTAGAGGAGGTGGTGGTAGACGTCCCGGGCGACGTAACGCTTAAGGCAGCGGATGATCTCGGTCTTCGATTTGCCTTCCTTGAGGTGTCGTTCGACGTAGACCTGCGTGGGCTGGTCGCAGCGCATTCGGGTGAACACGATCCGCCAGAGGGCGTGGTTGGCTTGGCGGTCACCGTCCGAGTTCAGCCGGTAGCGGCCGTTGGTGTTGCCCGATCCGGCCGGGATGGGTGACGCTCCGTATAGGTGCGCCAGGCCGCTTCGGAGCGGAACCGGTCGGGTGGTCGCCCGCCGCGATGATGAGCAGGGCGGCAACGTTTGGGGCCGCCCCCGTAGATCTCGAGCAGGCTGGGGGCATGCAGCTCGATCAGGGGCAGCAGGAGACGGTCGAGGCTGTCGCTCTGGGCGGCCAAGAAGTCAGCGCGTCTTCAGCTCTCGCAGGGCAACGCGGGTGGCGTATCCGACCCTGTCGCCGGGACGGGGACGCAGGCGGACTCAACCCCCCGACCACCGCCTTGTAAGGGCGACCTGGAAGCGCGCTCCGGAGCGTTGTGGCTGCTCACAGGGGGTGTGTGAGTTGCTCCAGGACCCGAGTGAATCTCTGTACTCGGTTTCGGGTTTTGCTTTGGGTCCTGTCCCAGGGGTCGTCCGATGTCGTCGCAGTCACGGGTCGAAAGGTCGCTTCTGATCCGTCAGTCAGTTCGTTGATGTCGCGCCGTGTCGCTCCCTCGCCCCTTGTGGCATTTTGGCTCGCCGGGGACGACGGTTGGCCGGTTCGATGAGACGAGATAAGACACCGTGCGATATGGAGAGACGTTTTGCTGGGTTAATTGTTGGGTTTCGTACCGCTGTCGGCCAAGCTGAGACGCGACCACTCCAACGTGTCCAGGGCGAAGCTCGTGGTCGCGGTGCCTCGCAAAGTTCGTGAACCGGCGTCCGCCATAGGTCAACCAACCCGGCGGCCCGGTGCGGGGGCTTGGTCAGCCGAGCAGGCCGGTGCTATAGGCTCGTGTACGCCGGCGACGACGGTCGTCCTACCAATTGCCTGCAGCCAATCGTGAGGCAAGGCTCGCATCGGGACTAGGAGGGTCGTTGCTACATTGTGGAGAGGTTCAGGCGAATAAGCACTAACACCCCGACGAAAGAAAGGGGCTGAGCAACCATGACGGAGACGACGCCGTATTACGGACACCGGTTGGTCGGCGATCTGGCGCCCGACGCGGCGTACGTACTGGCCCGGATTCGATATCTGGTGCTGAACGCGCCGGACCCGACGCCTGAAGGCTGGGGCGCTCGGCCCCAGCGGAAGGAAGAGCTCGACGAGGTCGCAGCGAACTTGATCGCCGCGACGAAGGCGCAGGGTTTCCGTGAGGCCTTGGCGGCAGTCGAGCGATGACGACGACTCTCCGAGGCTGACAAGCCGCCACGCGTCAGAACATACTCATACGCAATTCCCAGCGACCACCTGGTTCTTGATCTAAAGGTCTGGGAAATCATGTCAGCCGTGTGCTGACCTGCACGTCCGTAGAAAAGTCCAGCAAGGACCAGGTCTGAACTGCCCGCTCATGACCGCTGGAGACCGCTCCATGCCAGTCGTTATGGCACGAAAGTGGCACGGTCCTACGTTGGCGGCAGCGTCAGCCCGTGTCTGCTAGAGGATCGCTGGGACGACGCGGACTGGGTGCGTCGCCTCATGGCTCGTATCGATGCCGAGGTGGAAGCCGAGGAGGATCCTGACGGTCCGTACATGCAATGGCTCAAGGAGGGCCGGCAGCATCGAATCAACGACTGGGAAGCAACCTTTGCCCAGGCGGGCATCAGTCCGCCCGAGGGCTGGGAGGACTGGGTGAGATGATTCCAGGTCCTCTGACTCTCATGCGGGTGCCTTGCTGTTGAGGGACCAACCCGACATGGGTCAAACAGCCCCCAATCTGACATGATGATGGCATGCCGGGACCAGCACAGGTTCTCGTCGTCGGCGGTCACAGCATTGCTCTGACCAAAGCGAGGCAGTGGATGATCCAGTACACCCACGGGGGATTTGCCTACCCCTTCTACGACTTCTACGACGGTGGCCCGCCGGATCACCGACGCCGACCTTCTGATTCCGACCCTGCTAAACGCAGCACCTTCAATCCAGTCCTTCGGGGAACTTCAGGGGTACCGGCAATACCTGGAGGATGCCCTTCGTCGCCTCCCGCTCGCCCTCGACATCATCGACGCTACCTCCGAACAACTTGCTGCGGTGGCTGCGTGTTACCGGTCCTTGACTCTCCCCCCCGGCATCCGGGGTGTTAAGGGCACCAGGCTGTCCAAGATCCTGCACCACAAGCGTCCAATGCTCATTCCGTTATTCGACCGTTACGTCAGCAACTGCTATCTGGGCGGGCCGAGCCGACGTATCCCGAGGCCCCGAAAGCGAACCTGGGTCGAGTTCATGAGGTTCTTGGCGACGGCCGTGCAGGAGGATCTCTCCGCCAACCGCGAAGCGTGGGAGGAGCTACGGCATCTCGCTGAGGTGGACCGCTGACCCGGCTCAGATGTTTGGATATTGTCGCCTGGAACGCCGGGGGAAGTTGCAGAATCACAAGGAGCCGGGTCCCGACGACACGAACCCGAAATAGCGTTCCTCGCTCGCCGAGCCGTGTGCGAATCTGGCGAGAAGGAGGGTCCGCCTGCAGGCCACTTGCTGCACCATGTTGCCCAGAACCACGGCGCGCATACTCCTTGGATACCACCTGGCTCCGCCGTGACCGTGGGCACTTAGCGAGCGTTGAGGCCCCCGGCGACCTCCGACCAGCCACGGCCTAGAGCCCCAGCATCACACGAATGCTTGGAGGACGAGACGCGGCTCTTTGGCCTTCTAAACCACTAAGAGCCAGAGCGTCATTTTCCCGTTTACGGGCGTTATGAGCCGGGCTCGAAGAGAGCGAGCAGGCCGCGTTGGAGGTAGTCGAGAACACGAGATTGGGCCCACGACCTGATGGCGAAGAAGGAGTTGTAGCCAAGTCGAGGTGGCCGTCACTGGCGGCGAGTCAGTTCCATTACCGCAGCGTCGGTGGGGGCGAGGCGCAAATGCTCAAGAGCGAATCGGACCTGGACACGCGGCAAGACCATGCCGGGATCGCCTACCACGACCTTGCCGCAGGTGCATTCGGCGTTGAACTGACGAGGCGGCTTGGGGGTAAGGCGGCGCATGCGGACGAGGTGATGGTCGTCGCTGCCTAGTTGCCAGGGTGTGCGGTCCGGAACGTCTCCTGCGGCCGACCGAGACAAGAACTCTTTCCATCCGTATGGACCAGCCACGATACGCACGTCGAACCACTCACCGCGGACTCGCCACCCGGTCAGATGCTTGTGGATGATCCACTCCGTCCATCGAAGGTCTTCGAAGGCCGTGGGCTCGCTGTGTACGACCTCCAGCACGCGCCAGTTGCCGACATTCATACCGCCGCGGCCGGTGCGTGACGCGCTGCTCTGGCTTATGCCGATCTTGACCGGCCCATCAGGCTCTTCCCGCTCGCCCACCATGTAGAGACGGGGACCCACACCACCCGATGTGCCTTCACCGCTTGGTAGTGGCGGACGGAGGACCACCCCGTCGGCGTCGAGGATGTATCGGGCGAAGTGCTGCTTGACCTTGATCCGGCCGAGCCCGCCGGACCAGATGGCACCGTGTGGACCCTCGTCAGGAAGCCACTGATCAGTCGCCTTCAGCACGTAAAATGGTCCCTGTGACAGTGCCGGGAGGATACGGCTGACCGTCGGGCCGTCGCATTTTTTGGCGTGGAGTATCCGCCATCCGATCCAGGGTAGTTCGTGCGCGGAGACGGTTACCGACCTGGTGTTCGGAGACCCTCCGGCGTCATTCTTAGGAGACCTAGTTTTGCGAATCAGGGATGCCCCCAGGACTGGCACGCACAACGCCCTCGAAGCAGGTGAAGCCCGGCTCGCCCGATCAGACGGATGGGGCGCAGCCCTCGCACTTCACGCGCCAAGCCAGTCTGAGCGGAAAAGTCGATTAGGTGGAGATTCGTGTTGGCGTCATGTACCTCCCTGAGTTGGAGCCTCGGCTGTCATGATCTGCTTGTGCGAAGGCGAGACCTGGACGCGGATGCCAAGCGTCGAGTCGCTGAGGTGCCCGACTACGCGCTCCAGGAGGCCACGGAGGCTGTAGATGCTGCCATTCGCCCCGCCGAGGGCGATCTCCGGTCCTGGTTACAGGCCGCACTGGAGGCCCAACGAGACCTGCAGCCGTTATCGACGGTAACTCCGGGAGAAAGTCCGAACGAAGAAGTCGAAAAACCAGCTCCGTAACCTGACTGGCCATTCTAACCGACGAGAAGGATAGTCATCGGTGATGAACTCCTATACCGACCTGCAAGTCGCTTCTCCAGCCGCCTGTCCTTACCGTCGATAACTGCCCAAGAGTTTGCCCTGGCGAGCCGTTCGGATGCGACCCGGCGGGCCTACCGAGCCGACTGGGAGATCTTCACTGCTTCGAGAACCACCCAGGGCCCACTGCCAGCCTCTCCAGCGACGGTTGCCGCCTTCCTGGCCGCTCGGGCCAGCGCCGGGTTCAAGCCTGCGACCTTGGGCCGGCGACTGGGCGCCATCGACGCCGCTCACCGGCTGGCCGGCCACGCCAGCCCGACAACATCGGAACCAGTCAAGCTCGTCATGAGCGGCATCCGCCGTACCGTAGGGGTAACCCAAAGGCAAGTCTGCCCGCTGGTGGTCGAGGACCTCGGCAAGGTGGTCGCTGCCCTCCCCGACCGCTCACCGGGCTACGCGACCGTGCGCTGATCCTGCTCGGCTTTGCCGCCGCCTTGCGGCGCAGCGAGCTTGTCGGCCTGCAGGTGGGCGACGTGGAGTTCGTAGACGGTGGGCTCCACCTCACGGTGAGGCGCTCGAAGACCGACCGGGAGGGCGCTGGCAGACGGATCGGTGTCGCTATGGGCTCCTCCACCGACACCTGCCCCGTGCAGGCTCTGCGGGCCTGGTTGCGTGCCGCTGGCATCACCAGCGGAGCTATCTTCCGTCGCATCGACCAGCACGGCCACATGGGCCCTAGCTCTCTCCAACCTGCCGCGGTGGCTCAGATCGTCAAGCGTGCCGTCTCTCCCCTCGGCCTGGACCCTGACGCCTTCAGCGGGCATTCCCTCCGGGCCGGCCTGCCACCAGCGCCGCCGAGGCCGGTGCCAACGAGTTGGTCATCATGGCCACCACAGGTCATAAGAGAAGCCAGATGGTGAAGCGGTACGTAAGACGGGCGAACTTGCTCCGACGGCTGCATCTGTGACCGGCTTGTAGGCGCCGTAACGGGACCACCTCAGGAATCGACCCTACCGCCGTTAACAGATCTACAGTGCCTGGCTGGCTGGGTGACAAGTCCACTCGGAGCGTAGTTCGGCTAGTAGTACCTGATGAAGACAAGTCCAGAACGAGGACAGCCCACAGAGCTGAGTGAGGACAAAGTTGGCGACCTTCATTCTTACCTGGAACCCGACGAAGTGGTCATGGGACGACAACGGCTTTGCGGAAGAACTCGCCGAATCAGAAGCTGGCCTAATCGTTCGCGCGAACTGGAGTCTTGGCATCCGCAGATCTGGAGTCGAGCCTGGTGACCGAGGCTTCCTACTCCGTCAGCATGATCTGCGCGGCATTGTGGCGAGCGGTGCGTTCACGACTGAGATCTATATGGAGGATCATTGGGACGGCTCGGGCCGTGACAGCCCCTACGCCGAGATCGACTGGGACCGGATTCTCGCCCCCGAGGATCGCCTGCCGGTTGAGGAGCTGAAGCGACGGGTTCCAGCCGTGCCGTGGGATCGCCTCCAGGGGTCTGGAGTACAAGTCCCGGAAGGCTCGGTTGGCGTGCTTGAGCAGCTATGGGCCGATCACATCGACACGGTCGGTTGGCGCTCGCCGGAAGAGGAGACAGTCGAGATCTTCAAGGAAGGCGATGTTGCCCGGGTGGAGGTGAGCAGATACGAGCGGGATCTGAAGGCCAGTGCCGCTTGCATCGCGCACTGGGGCTGCAAATGCCAGGTTTGCGGCCTCGATTTTGGGAAGCGGTACGGACGAATCGGTGAGGGATTCATCCACGTCCATCATCTGACGCCCCTGGCTGCGAGGGGCAGGAGCCATTCAGTCGACCCGGTGGCAGATCTGCGCCCAGTCTGCCCAAACTGCCATGCCATGCTGCATCAAGGCTCCCCTCCCTTGGCAATCTCGGCGCTCCGTCGCCGTCTGAAGAGGAAACCCGCGTGATGCAGCCCAACCGTTACCCACAGAGCATTCGGCGTTGCCTCGTCTGAGCTCTTCGAATCGGCCCCATAAATAGGACAGCATGCAATGGGAGCCCGCAGCGGCGATCTGGTACGCGCTCTCGACGCATGGCACTTCACCCCGATGGAAGGTGTCCTACATCTTGAACGAAGTCAGGATGGAGTCCGCGTCGTCATTCGGGATCGGCCGGTCATCGCCTCATCCGTCGAGGTCATAGAAGCTGGCGTTGTTCGTGCTGACAGCTTCGACGAGGAAGACCAGAGATACGGCGGATTCGACTGGCATCCCATTCACGACCTCGATGAGGCATGGGCCGAGGGATCGGTCTTCTGGTTTTGTCTGCGAAAGCCAACATATCGCGAGGACACTTATGCGTGTTCGAGGGCAGCGATACAGCCGCTACTGGACGCTGGCTGGCAGCTCAAAGAAGAGCAAGAGTGGGTCTTCGACCAAGAGTTCGGCGTGATGGAAAGCCTTGAGCGCGATGGCATCATCGTTAATGTCGAGTGCTACGAGGGCCGTCCCGCTTCCTTGGTGTGGACATACAGCTCCGACTACGAGCCCGACCCCGAGGGCGAAGGTAGTGAGCCCCTGTTCGACGCTACAAATAACAATGAACTCTGGTCGAGGTTCGCCGATGAAGGTTGGCTCGGGAAATCCGACCATTCGACTGAAGGATGAGGGGACTGCGTGTCTGGCCCCAGTACGCATCGTGGCAGTCGAGCCCCGGCGATGACGCCATTCGACACTGCGTTTTGTTGTGCTACGCACCAGAAACGGACCTACTGCCTCACTGTTACCGTTGTGGCAGCTTCCAAGGAGCGAAGTAGTACTCCCTTTGCTCGGATGTCGCCTACGCTCTTTCCAGAGATGTCGGACATTGACTTGGCGCAGCTTCTTCACTAGCGCAACCTCATCGACGCCAGTATCGCCAAACTCACCTGGACGCCCCGCTCTCCCAGGGCATGTTGGCGAGTTCATCGCCGCCCACATCTTCGGGATCGCCCTGCACGACTCGGCGTCGACGGTAGCCAGCGACGGCACGTTCCTGGCAGGGCCCCTGACCACGAAGTCGGTGAACGTCAAGCTCTGCGGGAAGCACCAAGGACTTTCTCGTCGTGAGCGTGCTCGGTCAAGCGAACGCGCTGAGCGAGATCGGAGTGTGCGCCGCCGGATCATGCCACGCGTTCGTGCAGTTCACGAGAATGTCCCGCAATATCTAGACAGCGGGACGGCAACGTCGCCCAGAACTCGGGGCAGGGCGACATTATGACCTAGGCCCGGTCGAAGCCGGCGGACTTCACCGCCGAGAGAGTGGAACGAGCTGCTCGCGTTCCGAGCCGTGCCCTCGCAGCTTCGCCTCCGTCGAGGTGCTGGCGCTGGCGAACGACAGGCCCGCCCGAAGGTGATTCGCCGACCGTTCCGGGGTGTCTGTCCGATCCGCGGGCATGACGACGACGTCATTCTGGTGGGTCGTTCAGGAGATCGATGGGTCTAGACCTGCGAGAACCCGAGGCATGAGGAGCACTTCGACTTCGAGTCGAGCTGGGCGTGGGCCTCGACACGCGCTGACTGATTACTCATCAGGCGTGCACGCCTCATCCTGGATATCTGAGATCTTGTGAGCCTCCTGCGCTCCCGATTCCAGCGCTAAGGCGTCATTGGCGTCGAACGGCCGTCCTTATCTCACCAGCCGAACTCCGTCATGGGCTCGGATCTTCGGCGGGCCGTCAAGCAAACCATCCAGCAATCTGGCGGCGTACGCCTCGTTCAACCGGACCCTGACTTCGTCAGCCGTGAGCCAACTGACCTCGGCGGCTTCGGCCGTCGAGGTATGCGAACCTGCTACGACGGAGCAACGAAATACCAACGCGACGATCCCTCGCTGCATGTTCTTATACAGCCCGGTAAGTCGTTCCGGCTTCACCGTGAGCCCGGTTTCCTCGCGGACCTCCCGCACCAAGCCGTCCTCGATTGTCTCGTCGAGCTCTAGGACACCGCCGGGTGGTTCCCAATGGCCGTTGTCCCGTCTGCGGATGACGAGCAGCCGGCCGTCTTTGTCGACGACCGCGGCAGCCACGCTCACCGAGTGCCGAGGAGATGTCACTGTCGTCCTCCAGCGTGTCAGGCTTGTACAGTGACTGGTACAGACGATTAGAAGGCTGCACCAGTGCTTGGTCCTGTCGACCCTAGTAGCGACCGCGCCGTCTACCGGCAGATCGCCGATCGGTTGCGAGACGCCATCAACAATGGCGGGCTCGCGCCTGGGGAGCAGTTGCCGAGCGAACGTGGCCTGATGGAGACCTACGGCGCAGCTCGTGGCACGGTGCGACAGGCCGTGGCCATCCTTCGGGCCGAGGGGCTCATCGAGACCGAGCACGGACGAGGCGGGTTCGTTCGAAGGCGCCCGGTCGTGCAACGGGTTGCCCACGACCGCTTCCTGCGGCGCCACCGCGAGGTCGGCAAGGCGGCTTACCAGGTCGAGATGGAAGCGGCCGGGCGCACTCCGGAGGTCGAGATCCTCGAGCTCGGACAGGCCATTTCCGCTCCCCCGAATGTCGCCCAGCGGCTCGAACTTGAGCCTGATGCTCCGGTCCTGGTTCGCCGGCGCCGCTACCTGGCGGACGGATTCCCGATGGAAACGGCGACGTCGTACGTTCCGTGGAGCCTGGCCGAGGGCACCCAAATGACGGAGCCGAATACCGGCCCGGGAGGTATCTACGCCCGGATCGAGGAAGCCGGACATCGCCTTGAGCGCTTTGCCGAGGAGGTAACGGCACGCATGCCCTCGCCCGAAGAGGTGAAGGCCCTTCGGCTCATGCCCGGCGTGCCGGTCATTGGGGTCGTCCGGACCGCATACGACTCGAACGGGCAACCGGTCGAAGTCTGCGACACGGTGATGGCCGCCGACCGGTATGTGCTCACTTACGACCTGCCGGCTCGCTGAACCGCCGCCCAGAGCAGTGCTTGACAAGCGAGACCTACTGGTATAGACATATAGTCGTATAGCTGACCTGCGTCGGACAGGAGGTAGGAGCGTGGCGGATACGGCGACGGCGGGTGGGATGGGATTGGCGGGCGAGACGGCCTCTGCAGCGCCCCACCCTCATGATCTATCTCCCGGTATGCCTGACGGGCTGCCAAGGCTCCTTCTCACTCCCGAGGAAGCCGCTCGAGCGCTGGGAATCGGTCGGACCAAGCTCTACGAGCTACTGACGACCGCCAAGCTGCCGTCCGTTCGCATCGGCGGCAGCCGGCGGGTGTCGGTAGAAGCGTTGACCGAGTTCGTGCGCTGCCTGACGCCCACGCCGGTATCCGCCAGGATTCGCTGAATCGTGAGCATCGACCGCCGCCAGACTAAGCGTGGCGTGGTGTACGACGTCCGCCTTCGTGCTCCCGACGGTCACCCCTACAAGCGGACCTTTCGCACCCGGAAGCAGGCGGAGACCTTCCAGGCCCGTGAGCTCGCCGATCGCAGTCGAGGCGCCTGGGTCGACCCCCGCCGCTCGTCCCTGACGTTTCGCGAATGGGCGGGGATGTGGCTGGGGCGTGACCCGTCGAAGCGACAATCGAGCCTGGCCCGCGATGAGTCGGTGCTGCGCAACCACCTTCTGCCCGCGCTCGGCTCACGCAAACTTGCGACCATCACCCCGTGGGACATCCAGGACCTCGTCAACGCCTGGTCCAAGACCGCATCGCCGCGCACCGTGCGCCGCCAGTACGACGTCGTACGCGCCGTCTTCACGGCCGCCGTTGACGATGACCGCCTGGTCCGCTCCCCATGCCGCAACGTCAAGCTGCCCTCGATCGAACAGGAGACTCGACGGGTCATCACTGCCGAAGAGTTGGCGCGCCTTGATGCGAGCCTCGGTCCCGACTGGTCCCCGATGTTGTACCTGGGGGCGGTGCTGGGGCTGCGCTGGGGCGAGTGCGCGGGCCTACGGGTCGGCCGGCTCGACTTCGCCAACCGCACCCTTGCCGTGGCCGAACAGCTGACTCGGGTTCGCCACGGTGTCATGGTCTCAGGGCCTCCGAAGTCCGCCGCTGGGCGTCGCACCCTCAGCGTCCCCGCCGTCTTGATGGACCTTCTGGCCGCCCACATGGGACGGCGAGGACTGACCTGGCGAGACGTTGACGCCTACGTATTCTGCATGCCCCAGGGCGGCCCTCTGGACTACGCCCACTGGCGGGTGCGGTATTGGTTGCCGGCCACCAGGGCGGTCGGGCTTCCCTGGCTCACCTTCCACGACCTGCGCCGGGCCAACGCCACCGCCTTGGTGAGAGCCGGGATCGACCTCAAGACGGCCCAGACCCGCCTCGGTCACTCCGATCCCCGACTCACTCTGGCGGTGTACGCCCAGGCCACCACTGCGGCTGACCGCGACGCCGCCGACCGCGTCGCGGCGCTATTTCAGGCGACGCCCGCGGAGGCCGAAGAAGGGAGCGTCAAAGAAGATATATGTGCCATGGAGGTGCCATGGGCCCTCCCGAGGGCATCACCTGCGGAAGCCGCAAGCCCCCTACCAGCACTTTTGTGGTCGGGAAGGGGGGATTTGAACCCCCGGCCTCAGCGTCCCGAACGCTGCGCGCTAACCAAGCTGCGCTACTTCCCGGTCCGGGTCATGGTAGTCGACGGCCGCCCGAGCAGAGGCCCGAGACCATCCCACGGCGGGCTCCGGCGCCGGTCACCCACCCCGGGCCCACCCAGCCGAGAGTGGAGTAGCCGCACCCGCAACGGCACTGGCCGTGTCGTTACGGTTCCCAGAACGGCTGGTACCCCGGAGCCACGAGGGGCCAGGGCCGCTCCCGTTCCAGCACCTCCGCCAACCCGAGGGCCAGTCCGTCCGAGAACCGGGGCGCCACGATCTGGAGTCCGAACGGCACGCCCGCTCCATCCCGGCCGAGCGGCACGCTGACCGCCGGGTGGCCGGTGAAGTTGAGGTCGGGGGTGTTGACGGCGATGGCGGCATCGTCGTGGACGTCGCCGGCACTGGTGGGCAGCGGGCCTTCGGGCGGCCAGCTGACCACGTTGACGGTCGGGACCACCAGGACCGAGTCCTCACCCAGCAGGTCGTCGAACCGGGCCGTCACGTCGTGGCGGAACCGCTGGGCGGCGACGTAGTCCGAGGCGCTGACCCCGGCCCCGTAGTGGAGCTGATCCTGGAGTGACGGCTCGAGCTCGTTCCACCGGCTGCGAAAAGGTTCGAGGCTCTCGGCCAGCTCCGTAGCCGACACCTTGGCCCAGGCCGCGGCTACCCGCCGGTCCGACGGTGGATCGACGGCCCGGACCGGGAATCCGGCCCGGACGAGGACCCGCAGTACCTCCTCGAACGCCGACTCGATGGCCGGATCCACGCCGGCGCGAAAGCTGCGGGTGGCCAGGACCGCTCGCGGCCGGGCCGGTTCGAGCGCGACCGCCCGGCGAGGCACCGACAAGAAGTCACCCGGGGCGGGACCCAGGGTCACTGACGCTTCGAGCACCACGTCGGCGACGGTGGAGCCGGTCGCGCCCTGGGTCGAGAACTCGATCCACCGGGGCAGCACGTTGCGTCCGATCCCGCCCATGGTGGGCTTGTAACCGACCAGGCCGCAGCAGCTCGCCGGTATCCGCACCGAGCCGCCGCCGTCCGAGGTCGTGGCCAATGGCACCAGCCCCGCGGCCAGGGCCGCGGCCGAACCGCCGCTCGACCCGCCCGGGGAGCGGTCCGGGTTCCAGGGGTTTCGCGACGGCCCGAACAGGAGATTGGTGGTATACGCCGAGTGCCCGAACGCCGGCGAGTTGGTCCGCCCGATGACGATGGCTCCGGCGGCCTTCAAACGAGCCACCACCACGTCGTCGACGTCGTCGGGCCGGGCATCGGCGAAGAGGCTCGACCCCATGGTCGTCACCATGCCCTGGCAGCGGGCCAGGTCCTTGACCAGCAGCGGCAACCCGGCGAGGGCTCCGGTGCGCGGCGACGCCGCCGCCTCGGCCCGGGCCGCTTCGGCCCGAAGGGCGGTGACCGCATTCAGGCGACCGTTGTGGGCCTCGATGCGGCCCAGGCTTTCCTCCACCAGCGTCACGGGGTCCACGCGGCCCTCGCGGACCGCCGCCGCCAATGCCGCCCGCATCAGCCGAACGGCACCGCGACCGGGTCAGGCAGGTAACTGGTGTCGTGCCAGGTGCCGCCCCCGAGCAGAGCCCTCACGGCCTTGCCCAGGCGGATCGGGTCGAGCGGCCTGACGATCCATCCCTCCGCGCCGCTCCGCCGGGCCATGAACACGTCCGGCCGGCGGTCCAGCACCAGCAGGACCGGGCAGGGGTCGAGCCGGCCGGCATCGGCCTCGAGGCGGAGATCCAGGGCGACCGCCACCCCGCCCATGGTGCCGATCTGACTGTCGACGATCGCCAGATCAACCGGCTGGGCGTTCACCGAATCCCGCACCGCCTCGCCCTTGCTCACCCATCGCACCGCCGTCGCAGGCTCGGCCACCACGGAGCGGATCTCGTCATAGACCGCGGCCGAGTCGGTGGCGATAAGGATGGCGGGCACCCGGCGAGGGTACCGCGAGCGTTCCCGTGGGTACCATCCTGGAGGTGCCGCCGGGTGGCGGTTTGGGAGGTTGCGTGCTCACCATCCACCAGGACCAGACGCCCGAGGGCTACACCATCTGCCGGCCTGTCGGCGAGCTGGACGCCTTCACCGTCAGCCAGTTCCGTCAGGCCCTGGCGGAGATGGCCTCCAGCAAACAGCTGCTCATCGACATGTCCGGGATCCCCTTCGTCGATTCGGCCGGGCTGGGCGCGCTGATCGGCGGGATCCGCCGTACCCGCGAGCTGGGCGGCGATGTGGCCGTGGCCTGCAACCGCCCGACGCTGATCCGCCTGCTCCGTACGACCGGCTTCGACCGCATCGTCACGGTCGTCGAGACCGTCGAGGAGGCCGCCGCGGCCCTGGAGAAAAACGCGCCCGTCGAGGAGTGAAAGCCGGCGACCAGGCCTCGCCTCGCCGCGTCAGGACAATCAGACTTCCACTGAAATAGCCTGAGAAACACTCAAGGAGCGCGCCTACGGCCCGGGATCGAAAAGCCACCGGCCCACCTCGGTCAGCCCATCGATGTCGTGGACGTCGCCGGCGAGGAACGGTACCTGGATGACGGCCGCCCCCGGGAGCCGGGCGGCCAGGGCCTTGACCTGCTCCTGTTCCCTGCTGGCGACTCGATCCAGGTCCTCGAGGTTGGCGACGAGGGCGGCGAGCTGGGCTGAGTCCGTGTTCCCGGGGCCGACTCGAAGTCCATCCGGGACCGGCCCGAAGTAGGGGAACACCCGGTTGACGATCAACGCCTCGACCCGCCCGGTCGTCTGGCGGAGCCGGTCGGCGAAGAACAGGGTCTCATCGATCGCCTCCCGCCGCGGCGATGACACCACCACAAACGCCGTGGTGCCGTCGACGAGCAGCTCCTCGACTTTGGCGGCCCGGTCGCGAAAGCCCTGCTCCATCCCTTCGAAGGCTTCGAAGAACGCCATGGCGTCCGTCACGATGGCTCCCCCCACCACCTTGCTGATGGTGCGCAGGAACATCTGGGTGGCCAGCCCGATCGCCCGCAGCCCGGCCCGGGTGGGCGTCATGAGCAGGCGGAACACCCGGTTGTCGAGGAAGCGGGTTAGTCGGGCCGGGGCGTCGAGGAAGTCCAGGGCGTGCCGGGTCGGCGGGGTGTCCACGACGACCAGATCGAACCCGCGGTCACGATGGAGTTCGTACAGCTTCTCCATCGCCATGTACTCCTGGGTCCCACCGAGCGCACCGGAGATGTTCCTGTACAGGCGGTTGCCGAGGATGGCCTCGGCCTGTTCCCGGGATCCCGCATTGCGAACCACGACATCGTCGAAGGTGGTTTTGGTATCGAACATCAGGGCCCAGAGCTCGCCCGTGGGCTGCCAGTCGCCGTCGATCTGATGCGGTTCGTTGGTCAGCTGGTCCAGACCGAGGGCATCGGCCAGGCGCTTGGCCGGATCGATGGTTACCACGCAGGCCCGCCGTCCCAGCCGGGCCGCGTGCAGGGCGATGGCGGCGGCCGTGGTGGTCTTGCCGACACCCCCCGGGCCGGCGCAGATGATGATCTGACGGCCCAGGACCAGCCCGGTCAGGACGCCACCGGTGTGGGCATCGTCCTCCGGGCGTCCCACGGCCGCACCCGTGCTCATCCTGTCGCCGCCAGCTGTTCACCCAGGGCGTTCGCCAGCACGGCCACGTCGTCGGGGCCCAGGTCGGTCGTGAACACGTAGGGCAGGCGCAGCTGTGGAAGGGGCAACATTTCGGCCAGCCGCGCCAACTGGGCCGCCTGCAGCGCCTGCCGCTGGCGTCGAAACTCTGCGGCGTGGATGACCCGGCCGCGGTCGGAGGGGGCCAGCGTCAGACCGGCCGCGGCGATGGTCGCGGCCGGGTCCGGGGGCAGATCGAGGTCGGCCCAGATGCCGTTGACCACGATCGGGGCTAGCTGCACTCGGGCCCGGTCTTCCAGGTGAAAGGCCGTCTCGGCCGCTTCATTGACCGGTGTTTCTTCCGGCACCGTCACGAGCATCACCTGGCAGCGGTCGGGATCACCGAGCAGGTCGATGACGTCGACGGCCTGGTCGCGGATCGGCCCGACTGCGGCCGCGTCGAGTAACCCGTAGGCGCTGGCCAGGAAGGTGACCGCGTGCCCGGCGGCCGGAGCATCGACCACGATGAAGTCCGGCGAGCCCGGGCCCCCGGCGGCACTGCGGGCCTCGAGCTGCTTGACCTTGCCGAGCACCAGGATGTCTTTGATGCCGGGCACAGCCGTGGCGACCACGTCGAGAGTGCCGCTGGCGAGCAGCCGTCGCGAGATACGCTGCATTCCATGATCATCAAGATATTCTTGTAGAGCGTCATCCGGGGTCAACGTCCGGCCTCGAACCTCGGCGCTTGCGCATTCTGGCCCATCCTCGAGCTGCCCGGCTTCGAGGAGGACCGTCTCCTGGTAGGAGAGCGGCTCGGTGCGCCCGAAGAGGGCCGGTAGGCCGCTCTTGCCCTCCACCTCGACGATCAGGGTGGAGTAGCCGGCCCGAGCCGCCTGCCAACCGAGTGCGGCGGCGACGGTGGTCTTGCCGACCCCTCCCTTCCCGGCCACAATGATCACCCGCGCTGGCGGAACGAAGGATGCGGGTACCACGTGCCTCCCAACGGCAACGACAACATCGGTCCGGCTCGGTGCCTGCGGCCGACCGGTGTGCGGACCGGGTCGGTCAGGGGGGTCGGTTCGGTCAGGCTCGGCTCGACGTCAGACTACCCACGCCGCGTTCACGCCAACTGCCCGAGGAAAGTGCTGGTCAGGGTCGTGGATTTTGAAATATTGCCCCTTGTTGCGCGACGGGGCTGGGAGTACGTTGCACCAGAAGGAAAGGGGGAAAGGGGGGATGGTGGCAAGCGTCCAACATGTCGAAGAAGCGTGGCAGGCCAAGGCTGCTTGTCGCGGGCCGCACACTGCACTCTTCTTCCCGCCCTCTCACTTCGAGCGCAAGGACGACAAGGAGTTCCGGGAGGCCAGGGCCAAGGCCATTTGTGCCACCTGCCCGGTCAAGCGGCCCTGTCTGGATTACGCCCTGCGTATCCGTGAGCCACATGGCATTTGGGGTGGGTACAACGAGGTGGAGCGCCGGGAGCTGCTCGGTCGCTGAGTCTCGTCCCGGAGGGCTGCCGACCCGGGCCGCGCCACCGGTGCGCCAGCCCGATAACTGCCGTGCCGGTCGGTGACCTGGCGAGTGGTGTGTCGGCGCGACGAGATCCCCGCCGACCGGGGGTGGCCCGTGTGGGTTGGGACCCGGCCGATCGCGGTCTTCCGGGTGGGCGACCAGCTGGTCGCGGTCGACAATGTGTGCCGTCATCTGGGCAATCCGATCGACGACGGGCTGGTCGAAGCGGGCTGTGTGACCTGCCCGTGGCATGGATGGCGCTACGACCTGCGGACAGGGGAGCACCTCACCTTGTTCGGGCGCCGGGCCGGGCTGCGCCGATATCCGGTCCGGTCGGACGGTGAGGACGTGTTGATCGACGTCGACTGAGCGGAGCAGGCTGCCCCCAGCGCCCACCTGGCCGTGCGCGAAGCTGACGTAGTGGGCCGCCCGCGAACTCGCCGCCGGACATCAGGGGTCCTGACGAGGGGTTTTCGAGCGTCGACTTTCTGGTCGGCCCACTAGGCATGCGATTGCTCTGGAGGATCGTTAAGACCATCTTCGGCTCGCTGTTCCTGGCCATCGTGGTTTTCGTGGGCGCGCCGGCGGCCTTCGCCGCCACCGTTCTGGCCGGCTTGATCTTTCTCCCCCTGCCGGCGACCATCCCTATCCCGAAGCCGAATCCGAGCATCCTGCCGACGATCATCTACGACCGTTACGGCCACCAGATCGCCACGTTGCAACAGTACGACCGCAACGTCCCGGTCACCGAAGCAGAGATTCCCGAGGTGCTCAAGGAGGCCGTCGTGGCTGACGAGGACCGCAACTTCTACCATCACGGCGGCGTCGACTTCCGTGGAACCCTGCGCGCCCTCTACGACGACGTCCGCCACAAGGGCCCGCTGCAGGGCGGCTCAACGATCACCCAGCAGTACGTCAAGCTGGCCTTCACCAACCAGCAGCGCACGCTCGTGCGCAAGGTTCGCGAAGCCATCCTGGCCAGCCAGCTCTCCCGCGAAGCCAGCAAAAACGAGATCCTCTATCGCTATCTGACCCTCGTCTACTTCGGCGACGGCAACTACGGGATAGGCGCAGCAGCCGAAAACTACTTCCACGTCCCCGCCAGCCGCCTGAATGCGTCGCAGGCGGCCACCCTCGCCGGGCTCATTCCGGCCCCGAGCGCCCGGGCTCCACGAGAAAGCCTCGCCGCCGCGGAGACGGCCCGGCGGCTGGTTCTCAAAGAGATGCAGCAGCAGGGCTATCTCACTCCGGCCCAGTACCGGGCGGCGCTGGCCCAGCGGTTGGCGCTCGATGACGGCCATCGCCTCCCGCACGGGGCCACCGTCGTCTACCAAAACTCAGCCCCGTCCACCGCATACCCCGATTTCGTTGACTACGTGACCCGCTGGCTGCTGGCCCACTTCCCGGCTGCGGAGGTCTACGGCGGCGGCCTCCGGGTCCAGACCACGCTCGATCCGACCGTCCAGGCGGACGCCTACGCCGCGGTCCGGACCACGCTGTCCGGGACCAGCCCGCCCCTCGACATGGCCATGGCCGTGGTCGAGCCGAGCACCGGGTTCGTACCGGCCCTGGTCGGCGGGCGAGGCTTCGGGTCGACCTCCCAGGTCAACCTGGCGCTGGGCGGCTGCGATCCTCGTCCCGCGGCCCACGCCACGGTGGAGGTGGCCGCGACCTGCTGGTCCGGACGGAGCATTACCGGAGGCGGTGACGGGCGACAGCCGGGCTCGGCGTGGAAGCCATTCACCCTCGCCACCGCCTTCGAGCAGGGGGTTCAGCCGGGCACGACCTTCCCGGCCCCCGGCGTCTACCAGATCCCCGGCTGCCAGGTGGCGGCGGGGCAGCTACCGAGCGCCTGTCAGATCCACAACGACGAACCCGGCAGCATCATCGGCACCGAGACGCTCGCCCAGGCCACCGTCGAGTCCACCAACACCGTCTACGCCCAGATCGCCGCGCAGGTGGGCTGCAACAACGTGGCCACCACGGCCAGGAAACTCGGGATCGAGTCCGCCTACTACTCCACTCCGCCCTTCTTCTACTGCCCGAGCTACGCCCTCGGCGAACTCGACGTCTCCCCCCTGGACATGGCTTCCGCCTACGGCGTCTTCGCCGACCACGGTCAGCGCGCCGCTCCGACTCCGATCCTGGAGATCGTCAACGGGGCCGGTCGGATCCTCGTCAACAACATCAGCCCGCTTCCGGCGACGACCCCGGTGCTGCCGGCCAATGTGGCCGACAACGTCACCAAGGTCCTGGAGGGCGTCATCTCCGGGGGTACCGGGACCGCCGCTCAGCTGGGCCGTCCGGCCGCCGGTAAAACCGGCACCACCAGCAACTACACCAACGCCTGGTTCGTCGGCTACACGCCGACGCTGTCAGCCGCCGTGTGGATGGGCAACGCCAACAGCCAGGCCGCAGCCATGGGCGTCGTCAAAGGGATCGACCCGGTGTACGGGGGTACCTGGCCGGCGATCACCTGGCAGGCGTTTATGAGCCAGGCGGTCGCCGGAGTGCCCGTGACGCCATTTACGGAGCCGGCGCCCATCGAGGCGCCCCGCGCCGCCCCCGCCCTGCGGCCCGCGCCGACTACCACCTTGCCGGTCGAACCGGGCCCGCCGGGCTCGATCCAGGGGACACCGGAGGGGGGTCCCTACCAGATTCCGCCGCCGTTGTTCGGGGTCCCTCCGCCGGTGACCACGACCGTGCCCCCACCGTCCACCACCGCGGCCCCTACGACGTCGACCACCTCGACGACGGCGCCCCGCCATGGGGCGGGATCGACCACCACGTCAACCAGCACCCCATCGGCCTGACGCCCGCCCCTGATCCCCTGGCCGCCCCCGATCCCCTGGCCGGCGCGGTCAGTGGTGGCGACGGCTGGTGTGGAGGGCGGCCGACCTGACCAGCACCCGGGTGGTGCTGACCCCGTCGCCGGTGGTCGTGACTTCGGTTCGGATGTCGCTGGGCGGCACGGCGGTCATGTCGATGCCCCGGGACGCCAGCCAGGCCGCGGCCAGGAAGCGCGCCTGGTCCGCCACCTGGGGGGAGGCTCCCTCGGCCACTTCGACCACGATCCAGTCCGCGGGGGCCGTCCGCGGCGCCCGGGCGGGATGCCACCCGCCGGCCATGCCTGCCGGCGGCTCGAACCGCATCGGCCCGCGCCGTTTCTCAGTGAGGACCCCCCAGAGCATGAGCGCGGCAACAAGAACCCAGCACGCTGCGAACCCGACTACCTCAGCAACGCCCATGTTGTTCACTCCCCACCAAGCAGTCTACCGCATCACTGGCTGCCGGCCAACGTTCCGCCCGGGCAGGTCAGCACCCGGTTGCACGCCGCCTCGACGTATGGAGCAAACCAGACTCCGCTCGACGTGAAGTTGTACGGGGCGTAGGTGAGCGAGGCCACCCCGACCACGTCACCGGCCTGGTTGACGAGGGGGCCACCCTGAAACCCCGGACCGAGAGCAGCATCCTCGGTCAGGCCACTGGCCGAGACATCGATGACGGTGCCCTGAGAGATCGAGGCTCCGGCTGATCCCAGTCCAGACACGGCGTACACCCGGTCCCCGGGCAGCGGGGCAGGGGACAGGGTGGCCGCCGGAAGGGCGGGCAATCCCCCCTGCGGGAGTACCAGCAGGGCGAGGTCGTATTGGGGGTCCCAGGACCGCACGGTGACGGGTGTGCTGATGCCGCCGCGCTGGACGTAGACGGCCGGGCCCGGGCTGACCGTTGCCGCCTTGACCGTGGCGTAGGAGGCCAGGAGCAGCGACTGGGTCGGATTGGACGACACCACGAAGGCGGTTCCCACGGACGGCTGCCCGCTGGAGTTGAGGGTGTGAACGAAGTAGACCGAGGGCGCCACCTGCTTGACCAGGGCGGCCAGCGTCGCCGGTCCGGCCTGGATCTGTTGCAGGGCCTTGAGTTGGTTCTGGATGCTCGCCTTGGCCGCCGCGGTGGCCGCGGCCAGGTCGCTCTCCGCGTTGGTGAACTGCTTCTTGTAGCCCGAGATCAGAGCGTTGACCCGGTCGTTGGTCTGGTTGAGCTTGTACTGGTAGTACGAGAAGAGCACCACCCCGCTGAAGCCGGCGCCGACGGCAAGGGCCAGGATCAGGCAGGCGATACCGATGACACTGCGCGGGAGGATTCTGGTCCGCAGTCTCGACGCCCGACTGTCACGTTCAGACCGAAGGGCGTCGGTGTTTCCCCGGTCCCGCCCATTTCGGTGGCCGGTGCCGGAGTCTCTCGGGGTGCCGTTGGACTCACCTCGGCCCGTCTTCGAGCCGGTGTGGGATGCGGTGGCCGTCGCCGGCGTCCCGCCTTCGCTCGAGGCGTCGGAGTCACCGGCACTCGACGTCGCCATCGCTCCACGGTACTCCGGGCACCTCCCGAGCAGGGGTAGGGGTCCGGGCCCCGTCGGCCGGCCCAGAAACGGCCGGCGCGCTGACCCCTCTGCCGTTTCAGCTCTAACGGGATTTGGATGCTACCGCCGTCTCAATGGCCTCGAGCATCCGGGCCGTACAGTCACCCATCTCCACGACGGGCGCGATATCCAGGACGGCGTCGACGAGCGACGCAAACACCGTGCCGGTGGCACCGCCTTCAAGCGACGCCGGCTCGCCCCGGTCGCCCCCGGCCGACACGGCCGGATCAAGCGGGATGCGCGCCAGCAGCGGGGCGCCGATCTCGCGGGCCAGGCGCTCGCCTCCGCCGCTCCCGAACAGGTCGTAATGCTCGCCGTGGGCGCAGGTGAATCCGCTCATGTTCTCGACCACGCCGGCGACGCGCAGGTACCCCTTCCGGGCCATGTCCGCGGCTCGTACGGCCACCTTCTGGGCGGCCAGGGCCGGGGTGGTCACGATCAGCATCTCGGCCCGGGGAAGCATCCGGGCCAGTCCCATCTGAATGTCTCCCGTCCCGGGCGGCATGTCCACGAGCAGGTAGTCGAGATCGCCCCAGGCGACCTCTTCGAGGAAGTGCTGGACGCCGCGGAGCAGCATCAGGCCGCGCCACATGATGGCCTCATCCTCGGGAGAGAGGAACCCCATGGACACCACCTTGAGCCGGCCCGCGCCCACGGGCTTGATCAGAGGTTCGATCCTGATTCGGTCGTGCGGTCCTGCGGGATGAGCCTCCAGCCTTCCGTCCATGCCGAGCATCCGGGGCACCGAGAAGCCCGCGATGTCGGCATCAAGGAGCCCGACGACGAACCCGCGCCCGGCCAGGCCGGCAGCCAGGTTGACCGTCACCGACGACTTTCCGACCCCTCCCTTGCCGGACGACACGGCCAGGACCCGGGTCCGACCCGGTATCTCCGTGGCCGGGGGGTTCTCCCGGGCCCGGAGGCGGGCCCGGACCATCACATCCTTCTTCTGCGTCGCGGACATCTCGCTGGTCCGGACGTGAACGCTGGTAACACCCGGCAGGCTGCCGACCCGGGCCGTGACGTCGCGTTGCAACTGGGTCCGGAGCGGGCATCCCGCCGTTGTCAAGGCGACCTGGACGGTGACCGAGCCGTCCTCGCCGATCTGGCAGCCGAGATACATCCCCAGCTCCACCAGGTCCTCCCCGAGCTCGGGGTCGATGACGCCGCGCATGGCGGCGACAACGGAGGCTTCGCTGATCTCGTTGGCCACGGGGCCAGTCTACGGGCGTGGGGCCGGTTGGCCCGGGTGGTCAGGCTCCTCCGGCCCGGCTCGTCCGGCCCGGCTCATCCGGTGGTCAGGCTGGCCCCGCGTCAGGCTGGCCCGGTAGCCTGACTCTGGCGCCACGGCAGGTCAAGGTGTCGGTATGCGGCCCGACTGGGCTAGCATCGCAATGGAGCGGGCGCTGGCGCGCTTCAGGACTTAACCAGGAGGACCGGTGAGCACCACCCAGACCGACGTCACCCCCATCGAGGCCATCACCCTCACCGACGCTGCCGCCAGCAAGGTCGCCGAGCTCGTTGAGCAGGAAGGCAACCCCGACCTGGCGCTCCGGGTGGCGGTACGCCCGGGCGGCTGCTCCGGGTTCAGCTACGAGATGTTCTTCGACACCGACGTCGCCGATGACGATCAGACCTCGTCGTTCGGACCGGTCAAGGTCGTCGTCGACCCGGCCAGCGCCAGCCTGCTGCAAGGCGCGGTCCTGGACTTCAAGGATGGGCTGCAGGGTGCCGGGTTCAGCATCAACAACCCCAACGCCAGCCGCACCTGCGGTTGCGGGCAGTCCTTCAGCTGAGCTGACCGCTGGTCATCACCTTCGCCCTGGACGGGCGACCGGTGCAGGTGGGGCGCGAGGAAGGATCGTTGCTGGACGTCCTGCGCGAGGACTTGGGCGTTCGGTCGGTCAAGGACGGCTGTAGCCCCCAGGGCCAGTGCGGGTGCTGCACGGTCCTGATCGATGGCGTGGCCAGGGTCGCTTGCGTCACCCCGCTCCGCCGGGTCGCCGGCCGGTCGGTGACATCATCCGACGGACTGGATCCGGAGACGAAGGCCCGATTGGTCGATGCCTTCGGCCGCCACGGCGCCAGCCAGTGCGGCTTTTGCACTCCGGGCATCCTCTGCCGGCTGGCGCCCCTTGGCCCCTCTCCGGCGGCCGAACGGGTGGAGTCCGCGCTGCTCGCCCACCTGTGTCGATGCACGGGCTGGCGGACCATTCTCGACGCTGCCTGCGAGTCGGCTCCGCCACCGGCGCCGCCCGTCGCCCCTTCGACCGTCGGACATTCGCCGGCCCCACCAACCGCAGCCGCAGCCGGGGACGACCCGACGGGCCGGCTGGTCCGGCCCTCCGTCGGGGCCCCTGACGCCGCCGCCCGGCGGGCCACCCTCGAGGGGGGCACGGCCCAACGCACCGGTTCCGACGTGGTGCTTGGCGGAGGCGGGTTCGCCGCCGACCGCGTCCCGGCTGGCTGTCTGGTTGCGGTGCCGCACCAGAACGGCGGCTGGGCGGTAGGGGAGACGCTGGCCGAAGCCCGGGCCAACTCCGGCCAGGTGCCGGGACGGCGGAGCGGGCAGCGGCTGCGCTACCCCGTCGAGGTACCGCCCGGTGCTTGGGACTTCACCCTCCAGACCACCTGGGTGGAGCCGGCCTACCTGGAGCCCGACTCGTCGTGGTGCGTCCCGGGTGGGCAGCCGGCCCATCCCGCGGGCAATGGCGGGGCCTTTGGCGGGAAGCTGGCGTCGCCCGCGCCGGCGGCGGCCCGGGCTCTCGCCGACGAGTACCACCGGCCGGTCCAGGTGCTGTTTTCCCGCGAGGATGTGGTGCGGCAGGGTCCGAAGCGGCCGCCGGCGGCCGCGGGCATGCGTGCCGACGGCACCGGCTGCCTTCACCTGGTGGCCGCGCCGGGAGCGGCGGCGTCAGCCCGGGCCATGGCACCCGGCCTCGAGGTGACCGAGATGGAGGGGGTGGCCGGCCCGCCGGTATCGAGTGCCATCCGGGGGGCCGGGTGGGCGGAGGCCGCGGTACTCCTCGCCGCCGGGCAGGCCCTGGTCGCCGGCCGGGTACCGGTGGCCGGCGGCGTCGGGTCCGCCACCGTTTCTGGGCCCGACGGAGGCTGGGCGGAGGCGAGCGTGACCGTGGATCCAGACGGCTGCCCGCTCGGCGTGGAGGTGACCGTCGGTTGCGGCGACCCCCTGGACGAGACGGTGTTGTGCTCCTACATCACCGGGGCGGCCCACATGGCCCTCGGGTGGGTTTGTTCGGAGGGCATCGCGGTGGGGGAGGACGGCGTACCCGACGACCTGACCATCCGGTCGTTCGGGATCCTGTCGGCTCGGGCTACCCCGCCGATCTCGGTGCACTTGGAGCCAGGCCGGGGCGCGGTCGGCGAGCGGGGCGAGCCGGTGCGCGGTTCCGATGCCGCCTTCGCTGCGGTGGCCGCGGCGACCTGGATCGCCCAGGGCCTGCCGACCCGTTGGCCGACGAGACGAGGAGCCGACACCAGGAGGAGACCGGCATGACGGAGCAGTTGGCATGACCACCGACAATCCAGGTGGCCCCGGAGGGCCGGCCCGCCCGGTCGGGCCTTACACGCCCGTGATGCGGGCCGGCCCGTGGGTGGTGTGCAGCGGCCAGGTCGGTCTGAGGGACGGCGCCCTCGTCGACGGTCTGACCGCCCAGGTCACCCAGGCGGTTGCCAACATCCAAGCTCTGCTGGCCCGGGAGGGCGCCGGCCTGGACACGGTGGTCAAGACCACCGTGTTTCTCGCCGACATCGCCGACTACGCGGCCATGAACGACGCCTACATTGCCGCCTTCGGTGATCACCGCCCGGCCCGTTCGGCCGTGGCCGTTGCCGGCCTTCCGGTCGGCGCCCGGGTCGAGATCGAGGCCTGGGCTTACCTGAGCCCGGGCCAGGAGTGAGGTCCGCTCGCCCACCCACCCGGGCCAACTCTTTTTTGTTCTATGCCGCGCCCTTTACTGGCGCGCCCCACGGTTCAGCTGGGCCCAATTCGCGCCAGTAAAACCCGAACGGCGCGTTTCGCGACAGAGAAACCGCGGGGGCGCTTGGGCGGCTGCTCTGACGCGCCCCCGACCGGGTCTAATTCGCGTGCGCTTATCGCTAGGAAGCGCTCCATCGGCTCTGGCCGAAGCGGTATCCCACCGAACGGACGGTCGAGATGAGATTGGCGTGCTCCTCGCCCAGCTTCGCCCGCAACCGGCGGATATGGACGTCAACGGTGCGGGCCCCGCCGTAATACTCGTAGCCCCAAACGCGCGAGAGCAGCACTTCCCGGGTGAAGACCTTGCCCGGATGGGTGGCGAGGAACTTGAGGAGCTCGTACTCCATGAATGTGAGATCGAGCGGCCGGCCGGGCAGCGCCGCCTGATAGGTCTCCAGGTTGAGGACGAGAGGCCCGTATTCGACCAGTTCCGGGCGGGTACCGCGCCCGGTGCGCCAGAACAGGTGGGCCAACCGGGCCTCCAGCTCCTGTGACCTCCAGGGCATCACGCAGAAATCATCGAAGAGGTCCTCCCGTAGCTCGAGCTCGCCCACCTGCTCAGCGTCGATCACGAGTAGCAGGGGAGTGAGCGGCAGGTCCCGCTTGCGGACCGACCGGCACAAGGTGAACGCCCCGTCCGGGTCGACTGCCGCGCACACGATCGCTCCGGCCCAACCATCGTCGGGCTCGAGGCGTTCGGCCGCCTCCAGCGACGCCGCCGCCTTCCAGGGGTAACCCGAGAGATCGAGCGCCTGGGCTACCGCCGGAGGCGCCGGATCGGGAAAGAGGAGCAACGGTTCCACGGCTGCTGGCGTTCCCGCTACCTACAGGGATGCGAGGTAGCGACGCAACTCAAAGGCGGTGACTTCGGCCTTGTAGTCGGCCCACTCCGCTCGCTTGTTGCGCACAAACCACTCGAACACGTGTTCTCCAAGCACCTCCGCCATCAACTCGGATCGCTCCATCGCGTCTACCGCCTCAGCGAGGGATCCGGGCAGGGCGTCGATCCCCTCCGCCAGTCGCTGGGCGGGTGACAGCTCGTAGAGGTTGGCGGCGGCCTCGGCCGGCAGGTCGTACCCCTTCTCGATTCCCGTCAGCCCGGCGACCAGCACGGCCGCGAACGCCAGGTAGGGGTTGGCCGCGGGGTCGGGTGCCCGGTACTCGATGCGGGTCGAGTCCCGTTTGCCCTTCTTGGTGGGCGGGACCCGGACGAGCGCCGAGCGGTTGTTCCGCGCCCAGGAGATGTAGACGGGCGCTTCGTAGCCGATGATCAGCCGCTTATAGGAGTTCACCCACTGGTTGGTGACCGCGGTCAGCTCCCGAGCATGGACCAGCACGCCGGCGATAAAGCGGCGGGCCACGTCCGACAGGTTGTACTCGTCGGAATCGTCGTAAAAGGCGTTGTTGTCGCCGTCGAAGAGCGACATGTGGGTGTGCATCCCGGAGCCCTGCACGCCATGGAGGGGCTTGGGCATGAAGGTGGCCATGACGTGGTTCCGGGCCGCGACCTCCTTGACGACCATTCGCACCGTCATGACCGTATCGGCCATGGTCAGGGCGTCGGTGTAGCGCAGGTCAATCTCGTGCTGGCTCGGCGCGTCCTCATGCTGGCTGTACTCGACCGGGATACCCATATCCTCGAGGGTGAGGACGGTCTGGCGACGCAGGTCGGTGCCCAGGTCATTGGTGGTCAGGTCGAAATAGGACCCGGCGTCCAACGGAACCGGTGCCGCCCCGTCGGTCGTACCCAGCGGCGGGGCGAAGTAGAAGTACTCCAGCTCCGGCGCCACGAAGAAGGAGAAACCGAGGCCTCTCGCTCGCTCAAGCGCCCGCCGTAACACCTGACGGGGGTCGCCTTCGAAGGGAGAGCCGTCGAGGTTGAGGACATCGCAAACCACCCGGGCGACCGGCGCGCCGTCCGCCAGGTACGGGAGGAGCTGGAAGGTCTTGGCATCAGGCATGGCCAGCACGTCGCTCTCCTGGACCCGACTGAAGCCGTCGATCGTTGACCCATCGAAGGTCATGCCCTCCTCCAGGGCGTTCTCCAGTTCCGCCGGCGTGGTTTGAAAGGACTTGGGCGTGCCGAGCACGTCCGTGAACCACATCTGCACGAACCGCACGCCCCGTTCCTCGACCGTCCGGAGCACGTAGTCCTGTTGGCGTTCCATCGGTGCCACGATAGGTGGCCTGTCCGGATGGCGTGGGCGGGCCCGGATCTGTCACAAACTGTTCACATAACCGGAAAGGTGGTGTAACACACCTCCGCCATGCTGACCGAGCGGGCGGTCCGTGCCGCAGGACGCCCTCTTTATCCGGGACCCTCCGGTGACAAGGGGCAGAGCGTTCAGCGGACGACCCTCCGTACAGTCTGCAAGACTCTCACCCAGGGCAGCGGAGGCTGCCGCTCGCACACACGATTCAGGAGGTCAGGTGGCATTCGCCAAGCGCACGCCGGAGGAGGTCCTGAGCCTGGTCCAGGCCGAGGGCATCGAGATCGTCGATCTTCGCTTCTCGGACCTGCCCGGCTTGATGCAGCACTACTCACTGCCTGCGCATGAGTTAACCCTGGACAGCTTCGAGGAGGGAACCGGATTCGACGGCTCGTCGATCCGCGGCTTCCAGGAGATCCAGGAGTCCGACATGCTCCTCGTCCCCGACCCGAATACCGCGGTCATCGACCCCTTCCGCCAGCACAAGACCCTCAATCTCAACTGCTTCGTGCGCGACCCGGTGACCGGCGAGTCCTATTCCCGTGACCCCCGATACGTGGCCAAGAAGGCTGAGCACTACCTGGTGTCGACCGGGGTGGCGGACACCGCCTATTTCGGCCCGGAAGCCGAGTTCTTTATCTTCAATGACATTCGCTTCGACCAGAACTCCCACGAGGGGTACTACAAGATCGATTCGATCGAGGGGATCTGGAACTCCGGCACCGACGAGCGACCGAACCTCGGTTTCAAACCCCGCTACAAGGAGGGGTACTTCCCGGTTCCGCCGATGGATCATTTCCAGGATCTTCGTTCGGAGATGATCCTCACCATGGAGCAGCTCGGCATCGAGATCGAGATCCAGCATCACGAGGTCGGTACCGCCGGGCAGGCCGAGATTGACATGCGGTTCGACACTCTCGCGACCATGGCCGACAAGCTCATGTTGTACAAATACGTGGTCAAGAGCGTGGCCCGGGCGAATGGGCTCTCGGCGACGTTCATGCCGAAGCCGATATTCGCCGACAATGGATCGGGCATGCACGTCCACTCGTCGTTGTGGAAGGGGGGCGAGCCGCTTTTTTACTCGGAGCTCGGTTACGCCGGCCTATCCGATATTGGTCGTTGGTATATCGGCGGCTTGCTCGCTCACGCGCCGGCCATCCTCGCCTTCGCGGCGCCGACCACCAACAGCTACAAGCGGCTGGTGCCCGGCTACGAGGCACCGGTCAACCTCGTGTACAGCCAGCGCAACCGGTCCGCGGCCTGCCGCATCCCGCTCTACTCGAAGAGCCCCAAGGCCAAGCGGGTGGAGTTCCGCTGCCCGGACCCCTCGTGCAACCCGTACCTGGCCTTTTCGGCCATCCTCATGGCCGGCCTCGACGGGGTGCAAAACAAGATCGAGCCGCCCGAGCCCGTGGATAAGGACCTCTACGACCTTCCCCCGGAGGAGCTGGCTCAGGTGCCGACGGTGCCAGGTTCGCTTGAGGAATCCCTGGCCGCGCTGGAGGCCGACAATGATTTCCTCCGGGCCGGCGGCGTCTTCACCGACGACCTGATCGAAACCTGGATCGCATACAAGCGCGAGCACGAGATCGATCCCGTCCGCCTCCGCCCCCACCCGTGGGAGTTCATGCTCTACTACGACATCTAGGCCAGAACCCTTGTGGTTAAAGGGGCTTTTCGCTCGTAGGGCGATTTGAGCCTCAGCTTGAGGCTCAGCTCGCCGGGCGATTCCGGCTTTCAGCGCGCCTACGATGGCCGGGCGGGTCCTGTCCTCCTCGTCCCGGAACAGATGCCCATAGGTGTCGAGGGTGACCTGGGCGCGGGCGTGGCCCAGCCGTAGTTGAACCGCCTTGAGGTTGTTGCCAGCAGACCGGAAGGGTTCGACCTCCTCTCCCCACGTCCACGCCGGGATCCCGGCGCGCCGGCGGGCATTTTCGAACACCTCTGATAACGGGCCTTGCTGGATAGGCCCACCCCACTCGTTGGTGAAGATCAGCCCAGTCTCGGGTGCGGCCCTTGACCTCGCCATCGGTCCTGCTCGCCGGAGACCCTCAGCATGGCGCCATGTTTGGTCGTGCTGGCCCAAGCCCTGATCCCCGGCCCATGCGTCAGGCCGAGCCCACCCGGTTCACCATGCGTGTGGGTCAGCGGGAGGGCGGTGGGGCTGCCACTCTCGCACCACTCGAAGAGGCTCATCGGTAGTGGTAGCGGGCCTGGAGCACCACGATGTCATCCCCGTCAACCAGGTACACCAGCCGGTGCTCGTCGGTGATGCGCCGCGACCAGGCCCCGGCCAGCAGGTGGCGCAGGGGTTCGGGCTTACCGATGCCGCCCGTAGGGTCGCGAAGTACTTCGTCCAGCAGGCGGTTGAGGCGCTTGAGGATGGCCCGGTCGGTTCTCCGCCAGTACTGGTAGTCCTGCCAGCCCTCGGCGGTGAAGCACAGGCGCAAGCTCAGTCGGCGTTCTCTAGCTCGTGGACCTCTCGCTGGCCGGTGCGGGCGTGCGCCAGGCTCTCCAGGAGGCGGCGGGCGTTGGCCGGTACACGCAGCAGGTAGTCGGTCTCGGCCAGGGCCTCGTAGTCGGCCCTGGACAGCAGCACTGCGTCGCCCTTGCGGGACGTGATTTCGACTGCCTGGCGGTCGTCGTTGACCTGCTCGATGAGACCGAACAGGTTTTTGCGGGCTTCGCTGGCAGGGATGGCCATGGTCTACTCCGAGGTCTGGACTGGTACGAGCTATGGTACCAGTATCAGTGAATGAGAGAGAGGAGCCATGACCGGGACCGTCGACATCAGCATCCCGAAGAGCAGCGTAGGCCGGAGTCGCCTTGGGAACGGCGCTCCGCCGCCATTCCACGGACCGGCCTCCCGCCAGGGACTACAACGACCAACCGACCTCGCATCTAGTGGGACTGGAGCGATTGACCGCAATGAGCGGCCCTCAGCCCACCGAGAGCAGTACCGGTAGCCGGAAATCTCGACCTTCTCGGTGACCGGATTCGGTAATGGCCCGTGTCATCAACCGGGCGCCAGGCCCTTTATAGCGGCCCCGCCTACTGATACGGCTTTTGATACATACCCGGACGGCGCGCTGACTTGAATTGATACGTCGACTCGAAGCCCGACAGCGACATCCGGTGAGTGTTAGATTGTTAGTCGCAGTATCAGGGTTAATGTTCGAAGACTCTTGACTGCAGACAGTCACATGCCAGCAGCAGGGGGCCAAATCAAAGGGCAGAGCAATGAAAGATCTCTCGCGACATTTACGTCACGCCGCCATGAGGTCGAAGGGCGCACGACGGGGACTTCTCGCCCTCCTCCTGATGCTCAGCTCTCTGGGCCTTTCCATCGTGGTCGGATCCCAGGCCGCGCTGGCGGCTTCGGGCGCCGACAACTTCAACCGGGCCAATGGCAGCCTGGGCGCGGGCTGGACTGCGACCAGCGACGGCGCCATGGTGATCGCCGGCAATGTGGCGCAGGGCGGTAGCAGCGGCAATACGGGAGAGATCCGCACCGGTGAAACCTACAGTTCCAACCACTTCTCCCAGATTCAGGTCGCATCCCAACCGTCCGGCGGTCAGTGGATCGCGGCCGGCGTACGTCTCCAGAATGGTGGCCAGAATGGCTATGCCGGGCTCTACTTCGCCAACTATGGCAACCCGGAGCTGATGCTTTTCAAGCGCACCAACGGGGCGTGGAGTCAACTCGGCAGTGCTTACGCCAGCGGCACCTTGGCGACTGGTACCCAGCTGACCCTCAGTGCCGCCGGCCCCAGCCTCACCTTCTCCCTCAATGGGGCAGCGGCCATCAGCGTCACCGACTCCACCTTCACCGGTGGGGCTCCCGGCATCCTGGCCTTCGGAACCACTACGGCCGACAACTGGGCCGGCGGGGACGTGTCGGGGGGCAGTTTCTCAGTCGGTGGGACGGTCTCGGGGCTCTCGGGCACCGTCGTGCTCCAGGACAACGGCGGCGATAATCTCAGCGTCAGCGCCAATGGAGCCTTCACCTTCGCCACCCTGGTGGCCGGCGGCGCCGCCTATAGGGCGACGGTTCTGACCAACCCCGCCGGTCAGACCTGCACCGTGACCAACGGGTCAGGCACCATCGGCACCGCCAACGTCACCAACGTGGCCGTCGCCTGCACCACGAAGTATTCCGTCGGCGGGACGGTCTCGGGGCTCTCCGGTACCGTCGTGCTCCAGGACAACGGCGGCGATAATCTCAGCGTCAGCGCCAATGGCGCCTTCACCTTCGCCACCCAGGTGGCCGGCGGCGCCGCCTATAAGGCGACGGTTCTGACCAACCCCGCCGGTCAGACCTGCACCGTGACCAACGGGTCAGGCACCATCGGTACCGCCAACGTCACCAACGTCGCCGTCACCTGCACCACCAACGTTTACTCCGTCGGCGGGACCGTCTCCGGCCTCTCGGGCCCGGTCGTCCTCCAGGACAACGGCGGCGACAACCTCAGCGTGAGCGCCAACGGGTCGTTCACCTTCGCCACCAGTCTCGTCACGGGCGCCACCTACAAGGTGACGGTATTGACCAACCCCGCCGGTCAGACCTGCACCGTCGCCACCGGGTCGGGCACCATCAAGACGGCGAACATCACCAACGTCGCGGTCACGTGCAACACCAGCGCCACGTACTCGGTCGGCGGGACCGTCTCCGGGCTGTCGGGGACAGTCGTCCTCCAGGACAACAGCGGTGACAACCTCAGCGTGAGCGCCAACGGGTCGTTCACCTTCGCCACCAGTCTCGTCACGGGCGCCACCTACAAGGTGACGGTATTGACCAACCCCGCCGGTCAGACCTGCACCGTCACCAGCGGGTCGGGCACCATCAAGACGGCCAACATCACCAGCGTCGCCGTCGCCTGCAAGGCCAGCGCCACGTACTCCGTCGGCGGGACGCTTTCCGGGCTGTCGGGCACCGTCGTCCTCCAGGACAACGGCGGCGACAACCTCAATAAGGCCGCCAACGGGTCGTTCACCTTTGCCACCAGGCTCGCCTCCGGCGCCACCTACAACGTCACCGTGCTGACCAACCCCGCCGGTCAGACCTGCACCGTCAGTAAAGGCTCGGGCACCATCGGTACCGCCAATGTCACCAGCGTGGCCGTTGCCTGCACAACCAACGCCACGACCTACTCGGTCGGGGGGACGGCTTCGGGGCTGTCCGGTACGGCGGTTCTCCAGGACAACGGCGGTGACAACCTCAATGTGAGCGCCAACGGATCGTTCACCTTTGCCACCAAACTCAGCTCGGGGGCTGCCTACACCGTCACGGTAGTGACCAACCCCGCCGGTCAGACCTGTTCCGTCACCAGCGGGACGGGCACCGTTGGTAGCGCCAACATCACCAACGTTGCGGTCACCTGCACCACCGGCTCGGGCGGATCCGGCAGCAACGTGTCCGCCACCGACGACTTCAACCGGGCCGACGGCAGCCTCGGGCCTAACTGGACCGCCATGAGCGACGGCGCCATGGTTATCTCCAGCGACACCGTGGTCGGGGGGAACAGCGGCAACACCGGGGACATTCGTACCGCGGAGATATACGGCTCTGACCAGTACTCGCAGATTCAGGTCACCACCGCGCCGACCGGTGGGCAATGGATTGCGGTGGCCGTGAGAGCTCAAAACAGCGGACAGAACACTTACCTGGGTCTCTACTACGGCAACAACGGAACCCCCGTGCTCGAGATGTTCAAGCGGGTCGGCGGCGCATGGTCCCAGCTCGGCCCCACCTACCCGAGTGGAGTGATCGCGGCGGGCACCCAGTTGTCGCTCAGTGCCGTCGGATCGAACATCACTCTGTCCGAGAACGGCTCGGCGGTCATCACCGCCAGCGATACCACTTTGACCGGTGGGGCGCCCGCCATCATGGCCTACGGCACCACCAGCGCCGACAACTGGGCCGGCGGCACGATCTCGGTCAGCGCCTACTCGGTGAGCGGGACGGTCTCGGGATTGTCGGGGTCGGTGGTTCTCCAGGACAACGGCGGTGACAACCTCATCGTCAGCGCCAACGGGTCCTTCACCTTTGCGACGCCGCTGGCGACCGGCGCCACCTACTTCGTCACCGTGCTGACCAACCCGGCTGGCCAAACCTGCAGCGTCAGTAACGCATCAGGAACGATGAGCACGGCCAACGTCACCAACGTCGCCGTCTCGTGCACCGCGGGCTCGGGGGGATCCGGAGGATCCGGCCCCCCCGTTTCCGCCACGGACGACTTCAACCGGGCCAACAGCAGCAGCCTCGGGCCGAACTGGACAGCCACCAGCGATGGCAGCATGGTCATCTCGGGCAGCACGGTGGCCGGTGGCAGCAGTGGCTCTACCGGCGATATCCGCACGGCGGAGACCTACCCCTCGGGTCAGTTCTCCCAGATTCAGATAACTTCGACCCCGACGGGGGCGCAGTGGATCGGAGTTGCGGTCAGAGCCCAGAGCGGCGGACAGAACGCCTACGTGGGTGTCTATTCCGGCAACAGTGGCAGCCCTGAGCTGATCCTCTTCGAGCGATCAGGCGGAGCGTGGAGTCAGTTTGGGACCTACGCCTCAGGCGTGCTGCCGGCTGGAACAGTGCTTCGCATCACTGCCGTTGGCAACACCATTGCTTTGCTGGAGAACAATGTCGTGGTCGTGAGTGCCAGCGATGCCAGCTTGACCGGCGGTGCGCCGGCCATCATGGCGTCCGGCCCCGCTACCGCTGATAACTGGGCGGCGGGGAACGCCGGCTTCGAGGTCGATTATCAGGGCACCGACCCTACTGGCATCCAGTCCTACAGCATGATTTCCGCCAACAACGGGTACGGCGTGCAGACTCTGCGGGTTCTCAAGCCAACCCACCCGAAGGCGGGCGTGCCCCACAACTTCCTGTATGTCCTTCCAGTCGAAGCGGACGGGGGCACGGTCTTCGGTGATGGGCTGGCCGTGCTCCAGGCCATGGACGCTCAGGATCAGTACAACCTGACCATCGTCGAGCCCACGTTCAGTACCGAGTCCTGGTACGCCAACGATCCCCTGGATCCGAACATCCAGTACGAAGCCTTTATGGCCGGCGAACTTGCCCCCTGGGTCACGGCCAACCTGGCGTCCAGCGGCACCGAGCAAAACTGGCTCATCGGGTTCTCGAAATCAGGTATCGGCGGACAGGACCTGATTCTCAAGCATCCCGGCGTCTTTACCATTGCCGCCTCCTGGGACTTCCCCGCCGACCTGGACTCCTGGGACGGTACCCCTCCGGCTCCGAACTACGGCACTGAGGCCAACTACCAGGCCAACTACCAGCTGACCAGCACTTTCGTCAACCAGTACAGTGCGCCCTTTAAGACCGCCAACCGGATCTGGATCGGCGGATACAGCCTGTATCAGCAGGATCTCTCCGATTACGACGCCATCTTGAAAGCCGCGGGCGTCGTCCACTCGTACGGCCCGAACCAGTCTGCGGCCCACGCCTGGACCAGCGGCTGGGTTCCGACCGCCATGGCCGCCCTCTACCAGGACAGCCTCGCCCTTCCTGGCGGGTAGGAGCGGCTCGGTCGGCGGTCGTCAACCTGGTCAGCGAAGCGCGGCGCCCTGACCGGCGCGGAGGACCTCGTTGAAGATCTGGCCGAGGTCGTGTCGGTCCGGAGGGGGCACCTCACCATCCTGCCGTCGTTGCTCGATATACTCCGCCGGTTGCGAGGTCCAAGCATGGAGGGTCGACGATGGCGCTTTTTCCGGAGAGCCTGGATGAGATCGACTTCTGGGATCTCGACATGTTCACGGCTGGAGATCCGCACCTGGCCTGGTCGCTCCTGCGACGGGAAGCACCGGTGTGGTACCACGACCGCGACGGCGGCGAGCCCTTTTGGTGCGTGACCCGCTACGAAGATGTCCACGCCGTCCACGCCGACCCCCTCCGTTTCAGCTCCCAGCGAGGCGGGATAGTGGCGAGAAGCCGCGAAAGTCTCGAGGCCTTTCCGAAGGGCTACGGAGGGGCGAGATCCATGATCCACACGGACCCGCCGCGCCACACCCCGCTGCGCAAGGTGATCTCCCACAACTTCACGCCCCGGGCCATCTCCCGGCTGGAAGACCAGCTCCGCAACTTCGCCCGTGACTGCCTGGATGGGGCCGCCGACAAACAAGACGTCGACTTCGTGACCGACGTCGCCCACCGGATCCCGGCCGCCATCGCCCTCTCGCTGATGGGGGTCCCCGAGGAGGATTGGGACCGCTTGGCCGAACTGGAGCACATTACCGTCACCGGAGGGTCCGACCCCGAGTTCATCCACGGCACGGACCGGCGAACGGCCCTCGCCGAGGCCCAACAAGAGGTCAACGCCTACTTTGTGGCCCTGACCAATGCCCGGCGGACCAACCCGGGCGACGACCTCCTCAGCCAACTCCTGCAGGGCGTGGTGCAAGGTGAGGCACTTAGCCCCGAAGACGTCGTGGCCGAGGCCGGGCTCCTTCTGGCCGGCGGGCTCGACACCACCCGGGCCGCGGCGTCGGCCGGCGGGATGCTCCCCCTGCTGGAACGTCCCGACCAGCTGGCCCGGCTGCAGGCCGACCCGTCGCTGGTCGCTACCGCCGTCGACGAGTTCATCCGGTGGGGCAGCCCCGTCACGCACGAGGCCCGCACCGTGATGGCCCCGACCGTCATCCGTGACGTCGACGTCCACGCAGGCGACCGCGTCGTCGTGTTTGCTCCCTCGGCCAACCGGGACGACGCCCAGTTCCCCGAGCCGTTCCGCTACGACATCACCCGGCTACCCAATCGGCATCTCAGCTTCGCTTTCGGCGAGCACTATTGCCTCGGTGTCCACCTGGCCCGGCTGACCCTGAGAGTCGAGTTCGAAGAGATCGTCACCCGCTTCAAGACCATCGAGCTCGCCGGCGAGCCGGTCCGCGTCCGTTCCAACTTTGTGGGGGGACTCAAGCACCTCCCCGTTCGCCTGGTGGCGGCCTGAGCGCGTTGGCGGTCACCTCCGGATAAGGCGTATTTATCCCGGGGCTCTGGACTCCACTGTTTGGGCCTACGCGTCCTGCCTACCTACCGGCCGGTTTCCTGCCTGAGCAGGAGTCTGCCTGCCAGCGACGAGACGGGACGTTGGCCTCCCATCCGGGAGTCAGGAGTTGCAGGTGCTGGCCAACGACACCAAAGGCACTGAGCTGGCCGAACCGGCGGACCCAGGGCGGACCTCGGGCCTTGGTGCTGGCATCGCCCGGGGGGCTGCCATCGTCGCCGGCCTCACGATCCTGTCCCGGCTGCTCGGTCTGGTCCGCACGCTGGTGTTCTCGCAGACCGTCGGCGCCACGTGCCTGGGCGGGGCGTACGTCACCGCCAACCAGGTTCCCAACATGCTGTATGAGCTGGTCCTGGGCGGTGCGCTGACGAGCGCCATGGTCCCGGTGCTGGCCCGCTCAGCCGAGCGGGCGGCGAGAGACCCGGCGGAGAAGGCCCGAGTCGGCCACATCACTTCCGCGCTCCTGACGTGGACCGCCATCATCATGGTGCCGGTGGTGGTGGTCATCGCCGCCGCGGCCGGTCCCATCGCCTCATTGCTCAACCCGGCCAATCCGAACGCCCATTGCGCCCGGGCCGAGGTCGTGTCCGCCACCGGCAGCATGCTGGTGGCCTTCGCCCCTCAGGCCCTCCTGTACGGGATCTCGGTCGTCCTGTTTGGGCTGCTGCAGTCGTACCGCCGCTTCGCGGCGCCGTCCATCGGTCCCGGGATCTCGAGCCTGGTGCTCATCGCCTGCTATCTGGCCTTCGTGCCGCTCAACAAGGGGCAGTCGCTGTCCCAGCTGCCACACGCGGCCGAGCTGGTGCTGTCGGTCGGGACCACCATCGGCATCGCTGTCCTGGTGCTCGTGGCCGTGCCTCCGACCTGGCGGCTGCATCTGCGGCTGCGCCCGGCCCTGCGATTCCCGCCCGGGGTGGCGGGCCGGGCGGGGGGCTTGGCGCTCGTCGGCTTCGCGGAGCTCGTTGCCATTGAGGTGGCCACCATCGTGGCCATCGTCCTGGCCAATGGGCTCGGCCAGACCGGCGGGGTCGTCCTGTTCAACTACGCCTCCCAGGTGTTCAACTCGGTCGCCGCGGTCCTGGTCCTGTCCATCGTCGTCAGCGCTTTCCCGGTCCTGTCCGCTCGCGATGGGGCAGCCTTCGACCAGACCAGCGCCGGATCGACTCGAGCCATCCTGCTCATGTCGTGGCTGGGTACGGCGGTGATGGCGGCCATCGCCGTTCCCGCCGCCCACGTTCTGGCCAAGCAGACCGATCAGATACCCCAGCTGACCCTTGCCTTCGCCCTGTTCGCACCCGCCATCGCGGGCGTTGCCGTGATCACGAACCTGTCGCGGGTGATGTTCGTCATCGGGCGGCTCAAGGTGGCTGCGGCGACGCTGGCCGGAAGCTGGCTGCTGGTCATCCTCGCCGACGTGGTGCTGGCCGAGCTGGTCCCCGCCCGATTGGTGGTCCCCGCTCTCGCCCTGGGTACGACCATCGGTCAGACCGTGGTGGCCATCCCGCTGGTCATCGTCACCCGGAGGATCTGCGGCCCGGCCGCCGTGCAGGGGGTCAATCGCGCTGCGCTGGCCGGGCTGGCGGCCGGCGCCGCGGGCGCCGCGGTGGGCGTGGCGGTCAGCATGGTGGTGCCGCTGCATCACAAGCTGGAGGCGGTCGCGCTGGCGGTGCCCGCCGCGGGGGCCGCCATCGTCGCCTTCGGAGTGGTCGCCTACTTCCTTGACGATGGCGACCTGAAAGCGGTCCTGGCCTGGGCCCGCCGGGCCATCAAAGCACGGGCCTAGCCGCTGGGTCGTGCTCGCCGCCGGGCCGGACCGGCCGCGGGCTCTTCCGACCGGTGAGGGGGCTCAACGCTGGTGACGGCCGAAAGAGGTCGTTGTCTATAGTCGGGCGATGGTTGCGGTTACCCGTCCCGGCACCTGGAGCCAGGGAAGTACAGGACCGGGCGTGAGCCGGTGAGTATCACCGAGCGCATCGGCGGGTTTCTCTTGACCCGCACGTCGCGGCGGAGCTTCCTGGCCAAGAGTGCCATGACCGCAACGGCCCTGTCGGTCGCACCGGTCGACTACCTGGTCCGGCCCGGCACCGCCTACGCCCAGATCTGTCAGTGCGTCCCGGGTACGGCCTGCGACTGCTCGTCGACGTGCTGCAACGGATACACCGACTTCTGCTGCACCATCAACAACGGGGTTAACGCCTGCCCGCCGGGCACCTTTGCGGGCGGGTGGTGGAAGGCCGACGGGTCGATCTACTGCGCTGGGCCTCGCTACTACATCGACTGCATGGGCGAGTGTCGCGGATGCGGCTGTGGGGGCGGCAGCTTCTGTCCCTCCTGTGATGGACTCAGTTGCGAGTGCGCCCTCGGCAGTTGCAGCCACTACCACGTCGGTTGCGCCGAATTCCGCTACGGCCAGTGCAACCAGCAGATCTCCTGCAGCGGGCGTATCTCCTGCCGGATGGTGTCCTGCACTCCGCCGTGGTTGATCGACCCGTCTTGTAGCACCGTTTCTCAGACCGACGACAACACTGCCAACCAGAACGCGCCCTGCCTCGAGGCGGCGGTGGTACCGCCGCCGAAACCGGTTCCCACGTACAGCGCCCCGGCGGCGGTGGTCAACTCGGCGTCGTCGATGCACGTGTTTTACGTGACCTCGGCGGGCCAGATCGTAAACGAGTACTGGAGCCCGGCCGGTTGGGGCCGTCAGATCCTGCCGGGGGCGGCCAGGGCGGGCTCGAGGCTGTCGGCGGTGGTCAACTCGCGGTCGCTGATGCACGTGTTCTATGAGACGCCGGGCGGGCAGATCGGCAACAACTACTGGACCCCGTCGGGTGGCTGGGTCGCCCAGACCCTGTCGGGGGTGGCCAAGGCGGGCTCGGGTCCGGCGGCGGTGGTCAACTCGGCGTCGTCGATGCACGTGTTCTACGTGAGCCCGTCCGGGCAGATCGTCAACGAGTACTGGAGCCCGGCCGGTTGGGCCAGTCAGATCCTGCCGGGGGCGGCCAGGGCGGGCTCGACGCTGTCGGCGGTGGTCAACTCGCCGTCACTGATGCACGTGTTCTACGAGACGCCGGGCGGGCAGATCGGCAACAACTACTGGACCCCGTCGGGTGGCTGGGTCGCCCAGACCCTGTCGGGGGTGGCCAAGGCGGGCTCGGGTCCGGCGGCGGTGGTCAACTCGGCGTCGTCGATGCACGTGTTCTACGTGAGCCCGTCCGGGCAGATCGTCAACGAGTACTGGAGCCCGGCCGGTTGGGCCAGTCAGATCCTGCCGGGGGCGGCCAGGGCGGGCTCGACGCTGTCGGCGGTGGTCAACTCGCCGTCACTGATGCACGTGTTCTACGAGACGCCGGGCGGCCAGATCGGCAACAACTACTGGACCCCCTCTGGCGGCTGGGTCCCCCAGATCGTGACCGGGGCCGCCAAAGCGGCCTCGGGCCCGGCGGCGGTGGTCAACTCGGCGTCGTCGATGCACGTGTTCTACGTCAGCACCGAGGGCAGGATCGTCAACGACTACTGGAGCCCGGCCGGCTGGGCCAGCCAGGTCGTCTGAGTAGTCGAAAGGCCTACCGAGGCGCCACCGCGATCAGCGGTGGCCGGATGAAGCTCTAGGCGTCCGCGGCCGTGAGGGCGCTGGCCGGGGCGTGCCGTACGTCGCGCTCGTCGAAGGTCGTGGTCCAGCAGGCGAACTCCAGCTTGGTCCCGTTGGGATCCGTGAAGTAGATCGAGCGGACGAAGACGTCGCCTCCATCGGTCGCCGGGTCGTAGTCGCGCTTGTGGCCACCGTCGAGCGTGTTGGAGTGGTTGACGACCTGAGTGACCTCGACGCCCTTGTCGATCAGCCGCTGCCGGTACTCCTCGATCTTGTCGGCGGAGACATCGAAGGCGAGGTGGTTCATCGTCCCGATGGCGGTCATGCCATTTGTGGCCTGGAGCGACTCACCGGGCACGCCTTCGGGCGCTTCCGGGAACCAGAAGAAGGCGATGCCGTCGACGCCGTTGCCCATGTCCAGGAAGAAGTGCTGGCCGCGGCCACCGGGGAGCTCCAGCGTCTTGACCAGTTTCATGCCGAGCACGTCCTCGTACCAGGCCACCGTCTCGGCCATATCACGGCAGACCAGAGCCAGATGGTTGAAGCCGCGGAGTTCGAACTCGGTGTTGGTATTCGAGCCGTTCGACGCCATGGCAGTCCTCCTTCGGTCGATTGGCGCGAGTGTACACCGCGGTCCGGCTGAGGGCGCTGGTGGATCCCTGCGGCCGACGCCTCCATTGCCGGGGCCGTGGCAACGATGTATACAGTCTGGCGATGCCACGACTTCGAGAAATCCCTCGCGCCGATGCCACGTCACCCGTCGTCATCTCGAGCTATGACCGGCTGTTCGGCGACCGCGATCCGGTAGCCGAGCCAGGGACGGCGACCGGAACGCCCGGCAACTGGTGGACGGTCTTCGCCAACTCGCCCGACGTGCTCCAGCACGCCGTCCGGGGGTTCGGGCTGTACGCCGGTCCGGACCGAAAGCTGGATCCGGCGCTCCGCGAGCTGGGCCAGACCCGGGCCGGGTGGCTGGTCGGCAGCCAGTTCGTCTTCTCACAGCACTGCAAGTCGTGCCGGGCTCTCGGATTCTCGGAGGAGAAGATAGAAGCGCTCAAGGCTTGGAGCATCTCGGATCTGTTCTCTCCCGTCGAGCGGACGCTGCTGGCGTACACCGACGCCCTCGTGGCCGGCTTCGGCCGGGTCGACGACGCAGTCTTCGATTCGCTTCACGAGCATCTCAGCGACGAGCAGATCATGGAGTTCACCTACATCACCATGATGTACACCATGCACGCCGTGATCGCGAAAGCCCTGCGCCTCGAGTACGACGATCGCCCTGATCCCATCGTCGAGATCCCGGCGCCGGCCGGCTATCAGCAGACCGACCTCGGCCGGGACATCGCCTCCGGTGAGGATCGCCCGCGCTGAAGCTTTTCCGGGAGGGCTCGGTCAGGCCACCCGTTCCGCCGCCTCCGCGGCCCCACTCACCAGCATCGCAATGCTGGCTCGCATGCCGTCCAGGTCGACGCCCGCAGTCGATTTCTGTCCGCGGACGTACCGCGTGTACACCCCGTGGATGATGCAGGCGGATTTCCAGCGGTTGAAGGCGACGTAGTAGTCGAGGTTGACGACGCTGGTGCCCGACTTCTCTTCGTAGCGCTCCACCAGCTCGTCGGGCGACAGATACCCGGCCAGGTCAGGCATCCCGGTCCATCGGTTGAGCAGATAGACCAGATCCGCGAGCGGGTCCCCGAGGGTCGCCACCTCCCAGTCGAGGACGGCCGCCACGTGGCCGTCCTCGCCGACCAGGCAGTTGTGCAGTCCATAGTCGCCATGGGCGACCCGGGCCGGACCCTGAACCGGTTTGCTGCGATCCAGGAAGTCGTGCAGCTCATGGACGCGGGGATCGTCGTAGCCGGCCGCTTCGGCTGAGGAGGTCCATGATCGATACCAGGCCCGCAGCTGGCGGCCGAGGTAGTCCTCTTTGGCGCCCAGTTCACCGAGGCCGATCTGGTCGGGGTCGAGCCGGTGCAGCTCGGCCAGGGCGTCGATATGGGATGTGCTCACGATGGGCCGGCGGTCCCAGGGGACATTCTCGAGATCCTGGCGGTTGGGCAGGGCCCGGCCCGCGACAAAGCCCATGACGTAGAACGGGGCTCCGGTCACGTCGGGGTCGGGACAGAACGCGTACGGCTCGGGTACGGGAACGGGCGTAGGCCACAGGGCGCTGATAATGCGGTACTCGCGGGACATGTCATGGGCGCGGGGCTGCAGCTCGCCGAGCGGGGGCCGCCGGATCACCGCCCGGCGGCCGCTCGAGTCCTCGAGTTCGAAGGTGAGGTTCGAGTGGCCCGTGGTGAAGCGAGTCCAGGTGAGGGGCGGCTGCAAACGCTGGACGTTCTCTTCGAGCCACCGCGTGACGGCGGGTGCGTCGTAGCCGGCAATGTCGTCTGATAGCGCCGCCATCGGCCGTCCCCCTCTTCCTCCAGTCATTTTCGTGGGCGCATCATAGGCGGCGGTGGCCGCCGGATGCTCGGGTGGGGCCGACCCGCGGCGGGGTCGGACTGCGTCGCGCCCCTTCCGGGTCGCACCATCACCCGGCCGGCCTGACCCCGGACCCCGGATCGACCCCGCTCAATGCTTCGTACTGGCTGTTGATCTCACCGGCCTCGGCGCGAGCCTCGGCTGCCTGCAGCTCCCACTTTTGCTCGATCTTGCCGAAATGCCAGATGGCCAGGGCCACCATCCAGGTGGCGACGAAGATGCCGACGATGACGAACCCGGCTCGATTGATATTGAAACCGGCCAGAAAATCCCAGAACGGGCCGCTGGCGTTGGTTTCCTGGGCGATGAGGCCAAGGATCTCGATGGTGCCGATGAAAAGGGCGACGAAGACCGACAGCCCGGTAATGGTCAGGTTGTAGTAGATCTTCCGGATCGGCCGGGAAAACGCCCAGTCGTAAGCGAAGTTCATGAAGCATCCGTCCATCGCATCAAAGAGGCACATGCCGGCCGCAAAAAGGATGGGGAGCGACAACACGGCATAGAAAGGAAGACCGCCCACGACCGCGGATCCGGCCAGCACCAGCAATGCCACCTCGGTCGCAGTGTCGAATCCCAGGCCGAAGAGCACGCCGACCGGGTACATCTTCCACCCGGTATCGATGTGGCGCGCGTACCCTCGCAGGATTCGGTTCATAAGCCCACGGTTGTCCAGCTGGCGTTCCAGCTCGGCGTCGTCGTAACGGCCCTGGCGCATCTCCCGTGACACCCGAAGGATCGATACCAGCACCACCAGGTTCAACAGGGCAATGAGAAACAGGAAGGTCCCTGACACGCCCGTGCCGATGATGCCGGTCCAGTGGTGCAGCCCTGAATCCCCGTTTTTCACCTGCCCGTTGAGGGCGCGAATCCCGAAGTTGAGGAAGACGGCGAGCACGAACACCACGCTGGAATGGCCGAGTGAGAAGAAGTAGCCCACGCTCAGCGGTCGCTTCCCGTCCTGGATCAACTTGCGGGTGGTGTTGTCGATCGCGGCGATGTGATCGGCATCGAAGGCATGGCGGATGCCCAGGGTGTAGGCCAGGATGCCCGTCCCGAAGCCGAAGAATTGGGTTCCCGAGATGCGGTAGTGACCTCCGACGGCGGCCGCCAGCATGGCCCAGCCCATGACGTTGAGCACGACGATCGATCCGGCCATACCGCCGACACGCAGCCATTCACCAGGGGTCAAGGCATTTCGAATCTTGGCGAAGCGGGCCACGGGGTCAGGCATGCCGGCGACTCCAGGGGCGACAGTTGGGTTCGCCGCACCTTAGGCTACCTGCGTGCTGGTCGCAATAGGCTCCACCAGGTAATACGGCCAGGCCGTCCGCGCCGCGGGAGTGTCCTCTACTGCCTACGATGATAGAGGTGATCAAACGTACCGAGCTGGCCCCGTCGGCCGGAACGGTCGAGGAAGTGTTGACGCTCCTGCGGGCGCGTGGCTGCCGGATCACCAGCTCCCGCCGGCTGCTGCTGCACGCCCTCTTCGACGCGCCGGGTGACCGGACCGCCGAGGAGCTGGCCGAGGAGGTTCATTCGCGCGCCCCGGACATCAACCTTTCCACCATCTACCGCAACCTCGACGAGCTCGAACGGCTCGGCGTGGTGATCCACTCGCATCTCGGCCACGGCCCTGCCACCTATCATCTGGCCGCGCTCGCCCACGGGCACTTCGTCTGCGAGCGATGCGGGGCGGTGGTTGAAGTTCCCGGCGACATCTTCCAGGGCCTGTCGCGGGCGGCCAGGACCCGGTTCGGCTTCGATATCCACCCCTACCACTTCGCCGTGCTGGGCCGGTGCCGGGACTGTCAATAGGCCCAGAACACTCGATAGGGGAGCTGTGGAGGCCCCTCTGGCGGCCCCGCACCGGCCCGGCCCGGGGAACCGGGCCGCCGCCCTACGCTCTCTCAGGTGGGAACCCATTCGTTGGGCGGGCGGACGGCCCTGGTCACCGGAGCCTCCAGGGGGATCGGGGCGGCCGTGGCCCGGGCCCTGGACCAGGCCGGAGCCCGGGTCGGGCTGGTGGCGAGGGACCCTGTCGGGCTGCACGCCACGGCCGCCGCGCTCACCGGCGCCCCGCTGGTGATCAGCTCCGACCTCCGCGACCCCTCGGCCCCCGCCCATATCGTCGATCGCGCCCTCGAAGCCTTCGGCCGCCTCGACATCCTGATCAACAACGCCGCGGTAGCCGCTCGTCTGGCCACCGTCGACACTGACGCCGCCCTCATCGACGAGATCCTGGCCGTCAATGTGCGGGCCCCGCTCTTGCTCATCGCGGCCGCCGTCCCCTCGCTGGTGGCTGCCGGTCGAGGTGCCATCGTCAACATGTCGTCGGTATCCGGGGTCATCGGAACGCCGAGGCGAACGGCCTACGCGGCGTCGAAGGGTGCCCTCGATGCGGCCACCCGATCGCTCGCCATCGAGCTGGGCCCATCGGGGATTCGGGTCAATTCGGTGGCCCCGGGCGTGGTGGACACAGATCTGTGGGCAAAAAACAAAGCGGTTCCCGGCGTGGTGGAAACCATCGAGGCCCAGACCCCGCTACGCCGGTGGGCCCAGCCCGATGACATCGCCGACGTGGTCGCCTTCCTGTGCACGGACGCCGCCCGTTTCATCACCGGCGAGACCATCTCCGTCGACGGCGGTCTGGCCCGAACTATGGACCTGTACGGAGGCGCCGTCTGACGATGGCCGGGCCCAGCGTTCCGCGCCCTGGTTCCGCGCCCTGTGTTCCGCGCCCGGTGTTCCGCATTCAGCGTTCCGCGGCCGGTTCGAGCTCCCAACCCAGGTCGCGGAGGTGGTCCTCGATCCGCTCGACGTCGTGGACGAGGGCGGGTGACTTGGTCACCACCTCAATGGCCGCTTGGACGTCGGCGGTCGTCGTCGGACGGCCGGGCTGCTGGTCGACCTGGAGGCCGGTCACGACCTCGCTCACTTCCTCGGGTTTGAGGCTCCGGGCCAGGAAGGCGAGCAGGGGGTAGTAGTCCTTCTCCGGGACTCCTTCCGGGTAGCCGGCATGGAGCCAGTCGAGAACCTTCTGGACGACGGCGGGACGGGCCACGGCGGATCCTTATCGCTAGGTGCTGACGATCCAGTAAATACCCAGGCCGATGGCGGCCAGCACGATGGCGAAGCAGACCCCGGCGCCGATGGCACCGACCACGTTCCCGAAGTAGATCCGATCGTCGTCCTCGGCGGCGCGGACGGCGCCGGCGCCACCGGCCGGCAGACTCAGGAACCGCAGCCCGATGGCGAAGATGGCCGGCAGGCCGGCCCCGCAGATCAGGCCGATCACACAGATCTTCCAGAGGGCGTTGAGGTTGATCCAGCTGTTCGAGGCGGCGAGGAGTGCGTTCATGCCGCGGCCGCCGCCGGTATCTGCGGGATCCCCACCTGTCCCGTCCACTCGTCGTTGACGTTGTCGGGCGTGACCTTGGTCTTCCGGGACAGCAGATAGAAGGTGGTGCCGATGGCGATGACGGCCAGGAAGACCACGATGCCGCCGGCATTCCCGCCGATGCCGGCGGCGATGGCGTAGGCCAGGGCCCCGACCGCCCCGGCCGAGGGCATGGTGACGATCCAGGCGGAGACCATCCGGCCGGCCACGTTCCAGCGCACCTCGGTGCGCCGGCCGACGCCGGAGCCCAGGATCGACCCGGTCGCCACCTGGGTGGTGGAGAGGGAGTAGCCGAAGTGGCTGGACAGCAGGATGGCCGACGCCGACGAGGCCTCGGCCGCCATGCCTTGCGGGGACTCGATCTCGGTCAGGCCCTTGCCCAGGGTCCGGATGACCCGCCAGCCCCCGATCCACGTGCCCAGGCTGATGGCCAGGGCGCAGGACACGATCACCCAATCGGGCGCCTTGGCCCCCGACTTCAGGGCCCCTTCCGAGATGAGGGCCAGGGTGATGACGCCCATGGTCTTCTGGGCGTCGTTGGTACCGTGGGCCAGCGACACCATGGACGCCGAGCCGATCTGGCCGATCCGGAATCCGTGCGTTTGCGTTCCCTTGGGCACACCCCTGGTCAGCCGGTACACCCCCCAGGTGCCGATGGCCGCGATCCCGAGGGCGATGAACGGCGAGAGCACTCCGGGGATGATGACCTTGGAGACCAGGCCCTGCCACTTCACCGCGTGCGAGCCGGCCGCGGCGATGGTCGAGCCGACCACCCCTCCGATGAGGGCGTGCGACGAACTGGAAGGGATGCCGAAATACCACGTCAACAGGTTCCACGTGATCCCGCCGCACAGTCCGGCCAGCACCACGGTGAGGTTGATGGCCCCGGTGCTCACCAGCCCGCTGGCGATGGTGGCCGCCACGCTAAAAGACAGGAAGGCACCGACCAGGTTGAGCGCCCCCGACAGCAGAACCGCGATGCGGGGAGGAAGGGCGCCGGTCGCGATCGAGGTCGCCATGGCGTTCCCGGTGTCGTGGAAACCATTGGTGAAATCGAAGGCCAGAGCGACGATCACGACCAGCGCCAGGGTGAGGTCGTTGTTCACGGCGGGAGTCTTACCAGGCCTCTTCCAGACGGCAAAGACCTCAACCAAATGTTTCCGATCGAGTCAGTGGCTGTTCATCGGAGGTTCATCCGCGTTCACCTGGATGTCGCCGGTCCTAACCCTTCGCTGGCCTTCGAGCTGCTAAATCGCGCCGTCGGTGGCGCGGAGAAGGCGGAGAGAGCCGAGAGAGCGGAGCGACGTCCCGCGTCTCAGAGCCAGTCTTTTCGCCGAAACAGGACGTAGAGCCCCACCGCGAACACCACGATGAGAACGCTGGTGCTGATCAATCCGACGGTCTTGCCGAAGCCGGGATAGGGGACATTCTGGCCATACCACCCGGTAATGGCGGTCGGGACCGCGATGATGGCCGCCCAGCTGGTGACCTTTTTCATGATCATGTTCATCCGGTTGCCCTGCTCGGTCAGGTTGGTCTCCACCATGGTGGTGACCAGATCGCGAAGGGACTCGGTCCATTCCGAGGCCCGGATGACGTGGTCGTAGACATCCCGGAAGTAGGGGGCCATGGGCTCCTTGACGATGTCGAGATCGTGGCGGAGCAGGGTGTTGACCACCTCCCGCGTCGGCAGGGTGATGCGCCGCAGGAGGACCAGGCTCTTGCGCAGCTGGAAGGAGCGGCGCTGCACCGTCTCGATGGCCTCCCGTCGGGCGTCGAAGAGGCCGTCCTCGGTTTCCTCGACCGCCTGGTCGAGAGCCTCGACGGCCCGGAAATGGCCGTCGACGAGGTAGTCCAGCAGACCGTAGAGCAGGAAGGAGACCCCGTACTGGGCCAGATCGGTCGACGTGTCCCAGCGGTTCACCACCGGCCCGATGTCAAACCCGGCGTCCTTGCGCACGGTGATGAGCGCATGATGGGTGATGAAAGCCGAGACCTCCCGGATGGCCAGGGCGCCGGTCTCCGTATCCAGGTCGGCCGAGTGGGCCGCCATGAAGAGGTGGGTGTCGTAGCGGTCGATCTTGGTGCGCTGGGTCGGCTCCAGGGCGTCTTCGATGGCCAGATGGTGGAGCCCGAATTCCTCACCGATGATGGCCAGCTGCTCGGCGTTCGGCTCGCACAGGTCGAGCCAGATAGTGCACCCGTGCCGCTGTTCGAGTTCGTCGGAGATCTGGTGGGGAGGGAAGTTCTCCTTGACCAGCTTCCCGTCGCGGTACAGCCGGGTGCGGACGGTGCCTTTGCGAGGCCGGTCCGCCGGCGGGCCTCCGTTCTCGGCAGGTGCGTCGGTCGTCCCGGTCGGGTGCTGCCTGGAATTCATGATCCCTCGACTCCCAAGAGTGACACTCGAAGCTAGCCTCCGCCACGATGACGACGGACAACGACTACTCCCCGATCTTCGATGTGGACCTCGACCTCTCGCAGCACCTCGACGAGCTCGAGCTGGATGAGAGCGACGATGACGACGAGCCGGTCCTGCGGTGGAAGGACGGGCGGCTGGTCGACACCTGGCGCGAGGGTTATCCCTATCCGGAACGCATGCCTCGCCCCGAGTACGAGGTCATCAAGCGGCTCCTGCAGATCGAGTTGCTCAAGCTGCAGAACTGGGTAAAAGACACCGGTCAGCGGGTCGTCATCCTCTTTGAAGGTCGGGACGCCGCCGGCAAGGGAGGGACGATCAAGCGCTTCGTCGAGCACCTCAATCCCCGGGGGGCGCAGGTGATCGCCCTGGAAAAACCGAGCGAGCGGGAGCGAGGCGAGTGGTACTTCCAGCGCTACATCATGCACCTGCCCACCGTGGGCGAGATCGTGCTCTTCGATCGGTCCTGGTACAACCGGGCCGGCGTCGAGCGGGTGATGGGGTTTTGCACCGATGCCGAGTACGACACCTTCATCGATCAGGCACCAGAGTTCGAACGCCTCCTTGTCGGCGACGGGATCGCGCTCATCAAGCTGTGGTTCTCGGTGTCGCGAGCCGAGCAACGGACCCGTTTTCTCATTCGTCGTATCGACACGCTCCGGCAATGGAAGCTCTCACCGACAGACCTGGCCTCGCTGGATCGGTGGGACGATTACACCTCGGCCAAGGAGGCCATGTTCGCCCAGACCGACACCGAATTCGCCCCGTGGACCGTGGTCAAGAGCAACGACAAGAAACGGGCCCGCATCAATGCCATGCGCTACGTGCTCGAGCAGTTTGACTATGGCCGCCGCGACAACAGCGTCGTGGCGACCCCCGATCCGCTGGTCGTGGGGCCGGCCTCCGACGTCTACGAGCACGGCGAGGCGCCGGGGGCCCGCCGGCGGGAGGATTTGCACGTGGTCCGGCACTGACGGACCTGCAGTCCAGACTCATGTGGTCGAGGCCCCCGGAGTAGCCTCGGCTCCAACACCAGGGCAGGGAGGGACAGCCATGAGTGATCAGACGACCGAGCCGGGCCCGGGCGTCAGCGCCTTCGACTGCGGCGGCTTGCGCTTCGAGGCGACGTTCCGGGCGCCCCAGGGCGCCACCCTGCGGGTATTCGCCGAGGTCGGCGGCGAGCGGACCGAGCTGCTGCGCTTCGACGACTTCGTCGAGGGACCCCACTACCACCTCCCGGGGGCCGGCCCGGCCATTCTCTTCGATCGGGACGAGAAGGGTGAACCGCTCAGCTGGATCGTGGCGGAGCTCCGGGATGACCTGGGCGGCCTGCTTACCGCCGCCGGATACGCCGGGATTCTTCCTGCCGTCGATGTCCCGGCGATCACGGCCAATGTCGGCCGCGTCAGGCAAGCCATGGAGGAGTGCGTGCCCGCGGGTTACTCCCGGGTGGCCGGCGTGGGGCTGCAGCGGACCGGCGCCTGAGGCCCTTTTCGGCTCCGCGGGTGCCGGGCCGGCTGCGGCCCGTGGCCGCCCGTTCGACCCGTGTCGCTTGCTGTCGCAGGGGCGGCGCTCTTTGGCGGCGGTCGGTGGGTGCGATCGACACCTCCAGCTGCCGGCCGGTGCCAGCCGCCCGGCCCTCCGGCGCCGGCCGGCTTCTTCCTGGCGCCGCCTGTTCGATCGGTGTCGCACGTTGTCGCAGCGGGGCGGCGCCCCTTTGGCTGGGGCCAGGGGCTGCGATCGGCCCTCAAGGGCGCCGGCCGGTGCGCCCGCTCCGCCTCGGCGTCGGGCTCTCGCTGCGACCCGGTGCGAGGCCGGTCGAACGAACCCGCCCCCCTGGTGCCGGCGCGGCCGGAGCGGAGGGCGAAGGGTCCACCCGCGCCCGCCGGCGGTCGCCCCGCCCTCGGCGTCAGGCTTTCCTCTGCGAGCCGGTGCGAGGCCCGTCGAAGGGATCCCGCGGCCCCCCGGCGGACCGGCGGACGAGGGGCAAGTAGCGTGGACCGAGGCCGGACGCGCCCCGGCGCCCGGTTCCCCGGGAGAGGGAGGCACCACATGACAGGGCGCTGGACGCGGCCAGACGATCGGATCCCGGCCGCGTGGTTCAACGTGGCGCCCCACCTGGCCGAACCGCTGGCCCCGCCCCTCCACCCGGCCACCAGGCAGCCGGTAGGACCTCAGGATCTGGCCCCGCTGTTCCCGATGGCGCTCATCGGGCAGGAGGTCTCGACCGACCCGTGGATCGATATTCCCGGGCCGGTGCTCGACATCCTGCGACTGTGGCGCCCGACTCCGCTGGTCCGAGCCCGGCGTCTGGAGGAGGCCCTGGGCACGCCGGCCCGCATCTACTACAAGGACGAGTCGGTGTCGCCCGCCGGCTCCCACAAGCCCAATACCGCAGTGGCGCAGGCGTTCTACAACGCCCAGGAGGGGACCCGCCGGCTGAGTACCGAGACCGGGGCGGGCCAGTGGGGGAGCGCCCTGGCCTTCGCCGCCAGCCTGTTCGACCTCGAGTGCAAGGTCTATATGGTGCGGGCGTCCTACCAGCAAAAGCCGTACCGCCGGGTGATGATCGAGACCTGGGGGGGCTCGGTGGTGCCCTCTCCGGTCGACGATCCGGACCATCCGGGATCGCTCGGGACGGCCATCAGCGACGCCGTTCGTGACGCGGCTGGGCGGGAGGACACCCACTACTCACTCGGTTCGGTCCTCAACCACGTCCTGCTCCACCAGACGGTGATCGGCCTCGAGGCCAAGGAGCAGCTGGCCGAGGCCGGCGAGGAGCGGCCCGACATCGTGATCGGGTGCTGCGGGGGTGGCTCCAACTTCGGCGGCCTGGCACTGCCCTTTGTGCCGGATTCGGACGTGGACCTGCTGGCCGTCGAGCCGACCGCCTGTCCGACCCTCACCGAGGGCCGCTTCGACTACGACTTCGGGGACACGGCTGGCCTGACCCCTCTCCTGGCCATGTACACCCTCGGGCACGACTTCGTCCCCCCGCCGATCCACGCCGGCGGCCTCCGCTATCACGGCGACGCTCCGATCATCTGCAACCTGGTCAAGAACCAGCGGGTGCGGGCCGTCGCCTACCCGCAGAGCAAGGTGTTCGAGGCCGCGATCCAGTTCGCCCGGACCCAGGGGACGATCGCCGCCCCCGAGACCGGCCACGCCATACGGGCCACCATCGATGAGGCTCTACGGGCCAAGGAGGAAGGCGTGCCCCGGGTCATCCTCTTCGGCTACTCCGGGCACGGCCTCCTCGACCTCCAGGCCTACGACGACTTCCTCAACGATCGCCTCGACGCCGGCTGAGTCGCATCGACCGCGTCACGCGCCACCCAGCTGGATCGCCTTGACCAGCAGCAGGACGGCGCTCAGCACCAGGTAAAAGCGCAGGGCCAGGATCCCGACCCGCAGTCCGGGTGACCACTTGACCGGCTTGAGCAGGGTCAACGGGGGCATCCGCCACGTCATCTTCTCGGCCCGGCCGAGAGGCCGCGGCGGCGGGCCGGCCGGAGCCCCACCGCGCCAGGCCAGCACTCGGAGGGCGACCAGCACGATCAGGCCGCCGGCGGCGAGGATCACCGCCAACCCCACGAAGACCTTCCCCACGTCGACGTGGGGGAACAGGGTGGTGGCCATCAGCGTGCCGGACAGCACCAGCAGGACGCCCACGATGACGGCCGCCACCCCGTTCAGCCACTTCGGGTTGACCCAGGGGCCGAGGACCTCGGGATCGTTGCACAGCAGCAGGAGGAACACGCTGGCCGACGGCAGCAACAGCCCGGCCAGGGCCTGGACGCTGGTGGTGATCAGGCCGAGCGGGGCGCCGGGGATGAGCACGATGGCGGCGGAGGCGGCCACCATGCCCATGTAGCTCAGGTAGAACTGCTTGGCGTCCTTGAAGCCCCGGTGCAGCGAATGGCGGATTCCGAACACGTCGCCGAAGGCGTAGCTGGTCGAGAGGGTGACCGCGGAAGCTCCGATGATGCTGGCATCGAAGAGGAGGATGGCGAACAAGGCCCCGAGGGTGGTGCTCTTGGCCTTCAACATGTTGGCGACGCCGAGGGCGTCGGTGAAGTGGCCGAAGTAGTGGGTCCCGGAGGCCCCGAAGTTGGCCGTGACCATGATGGCGGCCGCTCCGCCCACCACCACCAGGGACCCGAGAACCGTGTCGGCTCGCTCGTAACTGATGAAGCGGGGCGTGATGCGCTTGTCGACGATGTTGGACTGCTGAAAGAACAGCTGCCAGGGCGCCACCGTGGTGCCGACGATGGCGATGATGAGCAGCACCGCGGCCGAGGTCGGACCGCCGTAGATGCTCGGCACCACGAAGTTCTTGGCGATGGTGCCCCAGTGGGGCTCCGACAGGAAGAACATCGGGATCTGCACCAGGCTGATGGCGATGAAGGCGAACATGGCCCGCTCCCATTTTTGGAAGCTCCCGGTCGCCATGATCGCCACCAGGGCCACCGCCGCGATCGGTACCGAGATGTACTCGGAAACGCCGGCGTAGGCACCGGCCAGCGAAATCCCGATGAACTCGGTGACGATGGTCAGGAAGTTGAGGAGAAAAAGGTCCCCGACGCTGAACCAGCCCCACCCGCGGCCGAATCGCTCGTTGATGAGGCGGGCATGGCCCACGCCGGTGACCGCCCCCAACCGGACCACCATCTCCTGGTTGACGATCAGCACCGGGATCAGCAACAGGAGGGTCCACAGCAGCGTGGTGTGGTAGTTCTGGCCGGCCTGAGCGTAGGTGGAGACGCCGCCCGCGTCGTTGTCGCCGACCATGACGATGATGCCCGGGCCCACGATGGCGGCCAGGGTGACGAGGCGCTGCTTCCAGGTGTGGCGCTCCCCGACCTCGCCGACCTGAATCCGCCCGAAGGCGCCCTCGATATCGCCCAGGTGGGCCGAGTCGAGGACGGCCGAGGCCGGCGCCTGCAGCTGGCGGTTGGGTCCTTGCTCCGGGGCGGTCGAGTCTCCCGCCCCGGAGCCCTCGGAGCCCGTGGCGGTCACTCGATCCGTCATGGGCTATCCCTTGGGTTCCGAGGGCGAAGGTTGGTCGGGTCTGCTCGGCGGTCTGGGGTGGCCGGCCTGGGTCGCGTGGGCCAGTTCCGACTCGACGGGCGGGTGGAGCGGCTCGGGATGGGGCGGAGGCTCCCGCCGGCGCCAGTCGTCGGGAATGGTGGCTTCGAGGATGTCGTCGACGGTGATCACCCCGAGGAGGTGATCCTCGGCGTCGACGACGGGCACGGTCATGAGGTTGTAGTCGGCCATCAGGAGGGTGACGTCGACCACGTCGGCATCGGCTGTCACCCGGACCGGCTCGCGGTCCATCAGGTCCGACAGGGGCGTCTCGGGTTCGGCGTGCAGGAGGTCGATCACCGTCACCGTCCCCGCCAGCCGGGTGGCCTGATCGACGGCGTGGATGGTCAGCAGGGCCTCCGGCTGGACGTTTTCGGCCAGCCGCAGGCGGCGCAGGGCCTCCTCGACGGTGGCCTCGTCCGGCACGGCCAGGAAGTCGACTCCCATGATGCCGCCGGCGCTGGTGGCGTTGAACCCGAGCAGGGTGATCACCTTGGTCCGGACGCCGGGCGGCAGAAGGTCGAGCACCTTCACCCGCCGCCGCTGGTCCAGCTCGGCGATGGCGTCGGCGGCGTCATCGGCCCGCATGCGCCCGATGACGTCGGCGACCTCCTTATCGCTCATATCGTCGAACAGCCGGTTGGCGATGTCGGGATCGAGCTCCTCGAACACGTCCGCTTCCAGCTCCGGGTCGCTGTGCACCACGTCGAGGATCTCTTCGCCCTCCTGCTTGTTGGCGTCCTCCAGGAGGTCGGCGATCTGGGCGGGCTTGAGCCGGCGCACCCGGCCAAAGGCCGACCGGAGCCGCACGCTGGGCGTGTGGCCGATCAGCGGCTCGAACGCTTTCCACTCCTGACAGGGATGACCCTTGGACGCCCGGATGAGCCCGAAGAAGCGAGCCGGCCGGCGGGTGTCCAGGCAGGTCACCACCCAGCCCTCCTCGGTCTGGGCCAGCTCGATGTCCCAGGCCCGCACCAGCTCGGCGTCGTCCACGTCGATCAGCCGGTGCCCCAGGATGTCCTCGCGGAGCAGCACCTCCCCCTCTCGACGCTCGAAGCTGCGGAGGTCGACCTTTGGCTTGGCCAGGACCACGCGTTGCTCGCTCAGCTCTGAGATCCGCCGGATCGACAGGTAGACCCGCCGGCCACCCACCTTGGCCACGATCCCGCTCACGAGGGGCAGGTCGCCGCCGCGCAGCCGGACGATGACGTCGTCCACCTTTCCGACCTCCTCGTCGGGGCCGGAGTACACGTGGCAGCGCAGGAGAGCGGACAGGTGCACCAGCGGAACCCTAGCCCTGTCGCCGGGTCCGTCGGCGTTCGCCAGGCCCGGCGCGACGCTCCGGCGTTTATCGTCGGCGCCATGAATGAGAAGCAGAGCCGCTTGGCGGAGTTCAAGGACTTCATCCTCAAGGGCAACGTCGTCGACCTTGCGGTCGCGGTGATCATCGCCTCGTTCTTCGGCGTGATCATCAAGGACACCGTCAACCTGATCCTGTCGATCTTCGCCATTCCCGGTCGGAATTTCCGACCGTTCGCAGGGCTGCAGTTCACGATCGGGCATGGCGTGTTCCAGTACGGGATCCTGTTGACGGACCTCATCACGTTCGTCGTCGTCGCCGCCGTCGTCTTCTTCCTGGTGGTGCATCCCGTGCGGGTCCTCATGGACCGCCGCCGGTCGGGGGACGATCCCGAAAGTGAGGACCGGGCCTGCCCGGAGTGTCTGAGCGACATCCCGAAAGCGGCCACCCGCTGCCGGTTCTGCACCTCTCAGATCGAGCCGCTGGCCGACTCCCCGTTGCCGTAGAACAGTCGTTCGACGACGCGGCGAGCCCGCCGGGTGCGGCGGCGATATTCGTCGCGCAGCCCCGAACCGGTTGTTCCCAGGCTGCGCGCCAGCGCGGTCAGGTGACGTCCGGTCGTGGGCAGCGAGTCAGTGGCGGCGTCCCATACCAGGGTCAGCCGGTTGCGCGTCCGCTCGCAGAAGCGGTAGGCATCGACGAGCAGCCGGTGGTCCTCGGGGGCGAGGGCGCCGCGCCGGATCAGTTGATCGAGGGCGGCCACGGTCCCGGTGGCCGGGACCTCGTGGCGGAGCTGAAGCAACTGGGCGGTCCACTCGATGTCCGACAGCGAACCGGGCCCGAGCTTGAGATGGAACTTCGGATCGTCCGAGGCCGGAACCCGCTCCCGCTCGATGCGGGCCTTGGTGCGGCGGATCTCGCGGAGATCGGCGGGGCTGATCGGCCGGGACCATACGAAGTCGCGGGCCAGAGCCGCGAAGCGCGCACCCAGGTCGGCGTCGCCCGCGATCAGCCGGCCGCGTAACAGCGCCTGGCGCTCCCACACCTGAGCCCAACGGTCGTAGTAGGCGGCGTAGGCGTCGAGACTTCGTGCCTGGGGGCCGTGGCGGCCTTCCGGTCGCAACGCGGTGTCCACCCGGTAGAGGCCGGTAGCCGGGGTGCTGCCCGCCAGCAGGCGCACCAGGGCACTGGCCGCCGACTCCGCCGCGGCCGCGGCGTCGGCGGCGGCCCAACCGGTTGGTGCCTCATAGACGAACAGCAGGTCGAGGTCACTCTTGTAGGCCAGCTCCCGCCCACCGAGACGGCCCATGCCGATGACGGCGAACGGGAAGGGTGGGTCGACGATGCGCAGGGCGGCGTCCACCACCGACTCCGCCAGGTCAGTGAGGGCGGCGCCCGTGGCGTCGACGTCAACCAGGCCCAGAGCGTCGCGAGCGGCGATCCGAAGGTTCTCGGCCCGGGTGAACAGCTGCAGGCCCCGCTCGATGCCTCCTTCTCCGGAGCGCCACGCCACCCATCCGGCCGCCCGCTCGTCCAGGTCCGCCCGGCTCCGATCGGCCACGGTGTCGCCCGTGGCCAGACCGGCGAGCATGTCGGGCTGGCGCTCGAACGCTCGGGCGAAGCTCAGCCCGGTGCCGATCAGCAGGCACAGCTGACGGGCCGCTTCCGGCGACTCCCGGCAGAGGGCGGTCAGCTGATCGCGCCGGTGGGTCCCCGTGGCGAGGGTCCGCAGACCGAGCAGGCCGGCGTCGGGATCGGGTGCGTTCGACAGCCAGTCCAGCAGGATCGGCAGCATCTGGGACATGAGCTGCGATGATCGGGAAAAGCCCCGCGTCAGCTCCCGGACGGCTTGCGAGGTTCGTTCGGCGTCGGCGAAGCCGAACGCCTGAAGGCGCTCGACGACCGCTTCCGGCGAGATGAGAGTCGGGCCGGAGTTGTTTCGTATCGGGGAGGTGAACGACTCCAGCAGCGGCCGGAAGAAGAGCCGCTCGTGAATCCAGCGAACCTGGCTGCGGTGGTGGCGGAGGTCCGACTCAAACCGGGTCAGGGCCGTGGCCGAGGCCTGATCGCGATAGCCGAGGACCCGGGCCAGGCGGTTCCTTGCCTCCGGCTGACTCGGCAGGGTGTGGACCTGCTGATCCTCGTGCAGCTGCAGCCGGTGCTCGACCGTCCGGAGGAAGCGGTAGGCGTCGCCGAGGGTGGCCGCGTCCTCGGGCGCGACGTAACCACCGGCGGCCAGGGCCCTGAGCGCCGGCAGCGTCGATGGCGAGCGCAGGCTGGGGTCGGCCCGCCCGTGGACCAGCTGCAGCAGCTGAACCGCGAACTCGATGTCCCTGATGCCGCCCGTTCCCCGTTTGAGCTCCCGGTCGGCCAGGCCCTGGCGGGTGACGTCCTGTTCGGCCCGCGCCTTGAGCCGGCGGACCTGGCGGAGCTCGTCGGCGCCGAAGGGACGGCCCCAGACCCGGGCGGCCGCCTCGTGCTCGAACCTCGTTCCGAGCGATCGGTTGCCGGCGACCGACCGGGCCTTCAGCAGCGCTTGGAATTCCCAGGTTTCGGCCCACCGGTCCCAGTAGGCCAGGTAGGACGGGAGCGTCCGGGTCAGCTGGCCGGCCCGGCCTTCCGGTCGCAGATCGAGGTCCACCCGCCAGGCGTTTCGGGCCAGGGTCAGAAAAGGGCGGGGATCGGCCCCCGGCGCCGCCGGCCTGTCGGTGGGGGTGACGAGCAGGACGTCGACGTCGCTGGAGTAGTTGAGCTCGCTCCCGCCGAGCTTGCCCAGCCCGATAACGGCCAGGCCATCATCCCCGGGGTCGCCACCGCCCGGATAAACCGCGTCCCGGCCGGCCCGCGCCCCGTCGCCCAGACCGCCGGCGGCCAGCCGCCAGGCCAGCTGCAGGAGTCCGTCAGCCAGGTCGGCCAGGGCGGCGCCGACCTCCTCGACGCCGTCGAGGCCGAGCAGGTCGCGGGCCGCGATCCGCAGGATCCCGAGTCGCTTGGCCCGAGCCACACCGGCGGCGGCGAGGTCCATTCGATCGCCGCCGGCCTCGCCCCCCACGTCGAGGCCGGCCAGGCTGGCGACCGGGTGACCGGCTTCACGAAGGTTGGTCAGGATGGCGAGGGCGGCCGGGTCCGTGGCACATACCCGGGCCAGCCAGGGGCTGGCCGCCGCGACCGCGATGAGGGCGGCTCGCAGTTCAGGATCGCGGTCCAACTCCTCGGCCGCCCCGGGGTTGGCGCTCACCACCCGTTCAAGCACGATCGTCACCCCGCCGGGATCGGCGCTGCGCTCGATGTCATCGCGGACGGGACTGGCGAGCACCCCGCCAGTGTGACATCGGGAGCCTGCCTAACGACCGGCGTCCGGCACCCATCAGCCCCGGGCCGCCGGGGGGAACGGCCCGAGGTGCACGCTGGATGGTCAGTCGGAGGGCGTCCTCATCGGCCTCCCCCGCCCGTCAGGCGGAGACCCATCCCGGCGCCACCTCACCGGAAGGGTCGCCGTCCAGGTTCTCGACGGGATTCGGTGTTCCTCCGACACCGGCCGGGGCATTGATGAAGGTGGCCACGACGATCAGGGCCAGGCCCAGGACGGCCGCCGCCACTGCGAACGCCACCGCGAATCCGTGCACGGTCGCCGAGGTGAGGGTGGCCGCGGCGTTGCCGCCGGTCGCCAGGTGAGCGTGCAGGTACGAAGCGGTGACCGTGGTGGCGATGGTGTTGAGCAGGGCGGTCCCGATCGACCCGCCGACCTGCTGAGTCGAGTTGATCAGGGCGCTGGCCACGCCGGCGTTGGCCGGCGCCACCCCGACCAGAGCCGTGTTGTTGACCGGCACGAACACCATGCCCATCCCGAACGCCGCCACCAGCATGGCGGGGAAGAGGTGGTCCCAGTAGGCGGTGTCGACACTGATCTGGGAGAACCACACCATCCCTGTGATCACCATCAGCAGCCCCACGACCATCACCACGCGGGGCCGGTACCGCAGGATCAGCTGACTGGAGACCGCGGCGCCGCCGATCACACCGACGGAGAAGGGCAGATAGGCGAATCCGGTCTTGAGCGCCGAATAGTGCAGCACGCCCTGCAGGTAATAGGTCAGGAACAGGAAGGTTCCAAACATGCCCAGCCCGAGCAGCAGGGTCGTCAGGAAGGAGCCGCCCCGGTTGCGGTCCATGACGACCGGAAGCGGGAGCAGCGGATGCGAGCTGAACCGCTCGATGACCACGAAGGCCACCAGCAGGGCGACAGCAAGGCCCAGCAGCCCCAGGGTCTCCGCCGATCCCCATCCGTCCGTCGACGCCTTGGTCACCCCGTACACCAGGGTCACCATGCCGAGGGTCGAGGTCAGGGCGCCGGGGATGTCGTAGCGGGTGTGGCCGGTGACCCGGCTCTCCGGGATCAGGCGTATGGCCGCGGCCCCGGCCAGCAGGGCGATCGGAGTGTTGACCAGCAGGCACCAGCGCCACGAGGCGTACTGGGTCAGCACGCCGCCGAGGACCAAACCGATGGCCAGGCCACCCCCGGCGATCGCACCCCAGACCCCGAAGGCTCGGGCCCGCTCGCGGGCCTCGGTAAAGGTGACGGTTACCAGGGAGAGGGCGGCGGGGGCCATGAGGGCCGCGAACGCGCCCTGGAGCGCCCGGGCTCCGAAGAGGATGCCGGCGTTTGGCGACAAGCCGCCCAGCGCGGACGCGCCCGCAAAACCGAGCAGCCCGACCAGGAGGATGCGCTTGCGCCCGACGTAGTCGGCGATCCGGCCGCCGAGAAGCAGCAGGCCGCCGAAGGTCAACGTGTAGGCCGTGATGACCCACTGGCGGTTGGCGCTGGTGATGTGCAGCGCCCTCTGGGCATGGGGAAGGGCAATGTTGACGATAGAGGCATCCACCACGATCATCAGCTGGGCGATGGCCAGGACGGCCAGGATCCACCAGCGGCGATCGCCGGCCGTCCTGGTTTCAGGGCGCGCCTGAATAGAGGGTGCGTTGGTCATGCCAACTCCTATTCCGGTTGCAGGGGGATTACGGGCGAAGCAGCGGGATCAGGACCCGGTCGACGAGATGTTCAGCGAAGGCAGCGTCGAGAGGCTCGCCGCTTATTTGGTGAAAGAGAGCCACGCCGGGTGCCACTTGCAGTACCAACGAGGGATCGATGCCGGGGGGTAGCTCACCGCGGGCTTCGGCGCGGGAGAGGATCGCAGCAATGGAGCACAGCTTCTGCTCATGCAGATGAGACGACATGAGTCGACCGAATTCAGCGTCGCTGCGGACGGCGACGGCCAGGCCGCAGATCAGCCCGCCGTCGACGCCGTTCATGCCGTCGAACATGCGCTGCGCCATGCCCAGGAGGTCACCCCGGAGGGATCCGGTGTCGGGGAGATCCTCGAGGACCGGCTCGGACCGGCGGCGCATGGCCTCGGCGACCAGTTGGGCCTTGCCGGGCCACCGGCGGTAGATGGTGGCCTTGCTCGCCTTGGCCCGGGTAGCCACGGCCTCGACGCTCATGGCGTCGTAGCCGATCTCGGCGACCAGGTCGATGGCGGCGTCGAGGATGGCCTGCTCGCGGGCGTCGTCGCGAGGACGGCCCCCCCGAGTTGCCTCCACCTCAACTTCGACGTCAGGCATATCGATGCCTTGCGCGGCCATGCGGAAACCCTACCGAAGATACGAGACGGTTCCGTATCGATTTTTTGGTGATCTTCGTCACAGCCGCGGCCTGGCGACCACGCTGACGTACGCTCCAACGTGATGAGCCGGCTCCGCATCGCCCTCGCCCAGATGAACCCGGTGGTCGGCGACCTGGCCGGCAATGCCGAGCGCATCATCGCCGCCCTCGAAGTGGCGGAGGAGGCCGGCGCCGATCTGGCGGTCTTTCCTGAGCTGGCCATCACCGGTTACCCGCCGGAAGACCTGCTCCTGAAGCCCGGGTTCGTGGCCGACAACCTGACCGTGCTGTCGAAGGTGGCCACCGCCACGGCCCGGTGCGCGGCGGTGGTCGGCTTCGTCGACGAGCAGCTTGACCTGTACAACGCCGCCGCGGTGTGCGCCGCCGGCGAGGTCCGGGGCGTGTACCACAAGCGGGAGCTGCCCAACTACGCCGTCTTCGATGAGCAGCGGTACTTCGCCCCCGGCCACGGGGCCGACCAGCTGTTCGTGGTGGGCGGGGTCCGGGTGGGGGTCACGGTCTGCGAGGACGCCTGGAATCCGAGCGGCCCCATCGCCGCCCAGGCGGCCGGGGGGGCCGAGCTGATCGTCAACATCAATGCCTCCCCGTACTACGTCGACCGCCTGACCGAGCGGGAGCGCATGCTGGCCACCCGGGCCGCCGATGCCAGCTGCGGCCTGGTCTACCTCAACTGCGTGGGCGGCCAGGACGAGCTGGTCTTCGACGGTGGGTCCCTGGTCTACGACGCCAGCGGGCGGCTGGTCGCCTCCCTGCCGCAGTTCTCCGAGGAGCTGACCATCATGGACATTGACGTCCGCCCGGTGTTTCGCAAGCGGCTTCTCGACCCGCGCGGCCACCAGCGGGCTCCGGCCTTGCCCGTGATCGAGTTGAGCGCCCGGCCCCGCACGGCTTCCGACGCGCCGCGCCTCCCGGCACCGAAGGCGGCCCGGTTGTCGACCGAGGCCGAGGTCTATCAAGCCCTGGTGACCGGTACGCGCGACTACGTCACCAAAAACGGATTTGACCAGGTCGTCATCGGCCTGAGCGGTGGGATCGACTCCTCTCTGGTCGCCGTCGTGGCCGCCGATGCCCTCGGTCCGGGGCACGTGCACGGTGTCTCGATGCCGTCGCGGTACTCGAGCGCCGGCTCATCATCGGACGCCGCGGCCCTGGCCGCGAACCTCGGCATCGACTATCGGACGGTGCCGATCGAGCCGGCCCACACCGCCTTCCTGGCCATGCTGGCACCGAACTTCGAGGGCCTGGCTCCCGGGTTGACCGAGGAGAATCTTCAGAGCCGCATCCGGGGCGTCGTCCTCATGGCGCTTTCCAACAAGCTCGGCTGGTTGGTCCTGACCACCGGCAACAAAAGCGAGGTGGCGGTCGGTTACTCCACCCTCTACGGCGACACGGCCGGCGGTTTCGCGGTGATCAAGGACGTCTCCAAGACCATGGTCTACCGGCTGTGTGCCTGGCGAAACCAGCAGGGCCCGACGCCGGTGATCCCGGTCGATGTCCTGACCAAGCCGCCGTCGGCGGAGTTGCGCCCGGATCAGCGGGACGACCAGAGCTTGCCCCCCTACGACGTGCTCGATCCGGTCCTTCTGGCCTACATCGAGAACGACCTCACCGCTTCCGAGTTGATCGAAGCCGGCTTCGACGAGGAGCTGGTGCGCCGGGTGGTTCGGCTGGTCGACCTGGCCGAATACAAGCGCCGGCAAACGCCACCGGGGGTGCGAGTCACGTCCAAGGCCTTCGGCCGCGACCGCCGGATGCCCATCACCAACCGCTACCCGTGACCGCCTGTGTGCCCGGTGTCGCATTCGCCTACGATGAGCAGGTGACCGCGACCGAAGAAGTTCCAGCCCGGCGATCCCGCTCGCGCCGTGGTCAGGGCGAACAGCTACGAGACGAGATCCTGGCTGCGGCCGAGCGCATCTTGATCGAAACCAACGATCAGTCGGCCCTGTCCATCCGGGCCATTGCCGCGGCAGTCGGGGTGACGCCGCCGTCCATCTACCTCCACTTCGCCGACCGCAACGACCTGGTCTTCGCCGTCTGCGAGCGTCACACCGCCCATCTCAAGCAGGCCATGACCGACGCCGTCGACGGCGTCTCTGACCCCTGGGAGCGCATCCGTCGCCGGGGCAACGCCTATCTGCGATGGGGGCTCAACAATCCGGAGCACTACCGGATCCTGATGACGAGCCGGCCCGATCAGACCCCTGAACGACTGCTGGACGAGCGGCTGGCCGACACCGCCGACCTGGTTCCCATCGCCGAGGATGTGGCCGCGGCGGTGGCGGCCGGGGAGTTCGCGGTGGACGGCGATCCCATGGAGACCGTCAAGGTCTTCTGGATGATGATCCACGGCACCGTGTCCCTCCTGATATCCAAGCCGGAGTTCCCGTTCGGTCCGGTCGACGAGGTCTACGAGCGGTTGCTCAACCTGGTCTTCCAGGGCCTGGCGCCGAGGACCTGAGCGGTCGCCACCCGGTTGGCAGTCGGGGCCGACTCGATGCTCCTCGACGAGGCGACCGGCCTGGCCGGCGGTCACTTCTGGGCGGAATCCCGTCTGTTCGAGACCCTGGGCGCATGGGTGGCGTCCACCGACGAGCCCGCAGCCAAGCTCCTGTTCGACCGTCACAGCCAGCACCACGCCTGGCGGGCCCAGCAATGGTGGGACCGCCTCCCGGTCCTGGCTGACGTGGATCGCGACCGGCTGATCCAGCCCCCGACGCCAGCAGTCGCAGCCGGGGCGGCCGCCCTGGCGGGGCTTGAGGGCGCCACGGCCCGCCTGGCCGGTGTCTATCGGGTCGCCCTGCCCCGGCTGTTTGCCGGTTATCAGCGCCACCGCCAGCGGGCTGACCCGGCCAGCGACGGATCGGCCATCCGTACCCTCGACCTGCTGATGCCCGACGTGGCCGGTGACTGGCGCGAGGGGGAGGTCCTTTTACAGCGGCTGCTTCGCGATGTCACCAGCGTCGACCAGGCGGCCGCCACCGTTGCCCTCCTGGAACGGATCCTGACCTCTTAGCCAGACACCAGGCGGGGCCGGCCACCCCAATCCTTGGACTGCCCCAAATCCTTCGACTGGCCCAAATCCTTCGACTGCCGGAGTCGGTGCCCGGTTAGGCTCGCCGCCGTGAAGAAGCTTCTGATCCTCGCCATCCTCGTCGGCATCGGCATCTTCGTGGCCCAGAAGGTGCGCGCCAGCTGATCTCCCCGGCTCGGGCGGGGCCCCGGTCAGGTGCTGCTCAGCAGAGACCGGTAGCGCCACGCCACCGCCCCGGCCCCGCCGGCCGCCGCTACTACCGCCGCCGCGGCTGAACCCCAGCGGGCCCAGGACATGGCCCCGAGCCCGGAGCGCGGTTCGACCCCGGCCGTGAAGGGGGCGCGCTCCGGCGTCGGCCCGATGGCATCGTCGACGATCGGCGGCCGGAGTGTCCGTTGGAACCGGCGGATCTCCCAGCCTCGCTCGCGGGCGACCCGGCGCAGGGCCCGGTCCGGGTTGACCACGACCGGATGGCCGACGGCTTCGAGCATCGGCAGGTCGGTGGCGGAATCGCTGTAGGCGTGCGAGGCAGCCAGATCGACCCCATCCCGCTCAGCCAGTTCCTCGATGAGCCGGGCCTTCTCGCTCCCGTACGCATACCGTTCCATCTCGCCGGTGTAGCGCCCCGCAAGATCCACCCGGGCGATGCTGGCCACCGCATCATCGGCCCCGAGATGCTCGGCCAGCGGTCCGACGATCTCCTCCGGGGCGGCCGAGACCAGGTAGATCCTCCGACCGGCCCGCCGGTGCTCGCCGATGAGATCGACCGCTTCGACGTAGGTGATCGAGTCGATGGCCGCCCCGAGCCGGCCGGTTACGATCTCGCGCACCCGGCCCTGGTCCCACCCTCTGGTCACCGTGAGCACGGACCGGCGGATCCGGTCCAGCTTCTTCGAGCTGGCGCCGACATGGACGTACACGAGGTGGGTCCACAGGCCCTTGGCGATTGTCCGCCGGGTCAGCAGTCCCTCCTGCCGGAAATCCCGGGCAAAGGCCATGATCGATGCCCTGGCGATGACGGTCTTGTCCAGGTCGAAGAACGCCGCCTCCACGCCCCCACCGGGCGAATCCGCCTCGATCCGCCCTCTCGGCATCTTCTGGCCGGTCTGGTCACCGGGAGCCGCCGGGCGCGGTTCCGGCCCGGGCGGTGGTCGCCTGCCGATCCGAAACCCCTTCGCCATCTACCCCTCCCGCTCCTGCGGATTCGGCTCCTCATCGACCCTACGTGCACTGGATGGGTACGGCAACGCGGTATCGACGATCGGGCCAGTTGGGGATGGGGCCAGGAGATAGGCCGGTCGGGGGGACATCGGACTGGCGGGCGCCCAGCCTGCACCCACTCGGCACCGGTAACTTGACGGCGTGGCCCCGGTCGTCATCGCCGACGATGTGACCAAGCGGTGGTCGACGACCCAGGCTCTGGCCGGGGCGACCTTCACCATCGGTGACGGTGTCACCGGTCTGCTCGGCGCCAACGGTGCGGGCAAGACCACCCTGCTCGGCTTGATCCTGGGGCTGCACCGTCCCGACCGGGGGACCCTCTCGGTCTTCGGGCAGGACCCCTGGGTGGCCGGCGCGGAGGTCCGGGCCCGTCTCGGCTATGCGCCGGAGCACGATGCCCTGCCTCCCGACGTGGCGGCCCACGACGTCGTCCGCCACCTCGCCGAACTCCACGGGCTGCCGCGCCGAGAAGCCACCTCGCGGGCGAGCGACGCCCTGTGGGAGGTCGGCCTCGGCGAGGAGCGATTCCGTCCCGTCGGCACCATGAGCACCGGTCAGCGTCAGCGGGTCAAGCTCGCCCAGGCCATCGTCCACGACCCCGAGCTGCTGCTGCTCGACGAGCCGACCAACGGGCTGGACCCTTCACAGCGCGAGGGCATGCTGGCTCTGATCGAGCACGTGGGCGCCGATCTCGGCATGCACGTGATCCTGTCGTCCCATCTGCTCGAGGAGGTCGAGCGGGTGAGCAGCTCAGTGGTGATCCTGGAGGCGGGACGCGTCGTCGCCGACGGGGTGGTGTCGGAGCTGGCCCACACCGACCCGGAGCTGGTCGTCGAGCTCGACAGCGTCGACGGGCCGGCGCCGGCCTCCGTGCTGGTCTCCGCCCTCGAGGGAGTCGGCCTGTCGGCGTCGATGGACGGGCCCAGGCGGGTGCTCGTCGTGCTGGATTCACCATCCGTGTACGACCGGGTTAGAGACACGCTGGCCGAGGGCTGCTTCTCGGTCCGCCGGCTGGAGCAGCGCCGGGCCAGCCTGGAGGACATCTACCTGGACCGGGCCGGATCAGGGCAAAGCCAGTGACCGGGCGTGACCCCATCACCAGCCCGGACCCGGCGTCCAGCCGGAACCCGGCATCCAGCCGAGACACCGACGAGGTCGCCGCCGACGGTCAGGCCCGGATCCTCGAGCCCGGCTACCGCCCCTACCGCGGGGTTCGTCTCGGTGTCGCCCACTCGGTTTGGGCCCTGGCCCGGCACACCGCCGAGCGGATCATGGGTCTGAAGCGGCCGGCCCGGTACAAGGTGCTGCCGTTTGCGGCCGTTATCATCGCCTACCTCCCGGCCATCGCCTTCATCGGCATCGTGGCCTTGTTGCCGCGGGGCCGGATCCGGCTCTCGGACTTCATCCCCGGACCGGGGCGCTACTACGGGTTCATCACCGCGGCCATCATCCTCTTCGCCGGCCTGGCCGCCCCCGAGGCGCTCTGTCCCGACAAGCGCTCACGTTTCCTCGGCGTGTATCTGTCGTCCCCGCTCAATCGTTCGACCTACCTGCTGGCCAAAGCCATCGCCGTGGTGGGCGTGCTGCTTCTGGTCACCCTCGGCCCCCCGCTGCTGCTCTTGTTCGGCCTCGGTCTGCAGAACGCCGGGCCCCGAAGTTTCGGAGAGTTCATGGGCACCCTGGGCCAGATCCTGGTCGCGGGGGTGGCGCTCTCGTTGATGTTCGGGGCCATCGGCCTCGCCATTCCCAGCCTGACGGACCGGCGCGCCTTCGCGTCGGCCGGAACGCTGCTCCTCATCCTGGGGTCGACCGCCATCACCTCGGTCATCGTCTTCGGGCTGCACGGACCCAAGAACCTGCTGGCCCTGGCCCTCAGCCGGTTGCCCTTCGAGCTGGCCTTGCGCATCTTCACCTTGCCCGGGCTGCCCACCGGACCGAGCGGGCCGTTCGGCCCGGTGAGCACGCCGCTGTCCACCGGAGTGGTCGTGGCGGCCAGCATCTTCGTCACGGTGGCCGCGGCCGCCGTGACCTGGTGGCGGGTGGTCGCCACGGAGGTCACGCGGTGACGGGCGGGAGCGGCGCCACCATCGAGGTGCGCAAAGTGGCCAAGTGGTTCGGGTCGGTGGTTGCCCTGTCCGATCTCACCTTCGACCTCGGACCGGGCGTGACCGCGCTGCTCGGACCCAATGGTGCCGGCAAATCAACGCTGTTTCGCATCCTGTGCGGGCTGGCCAACCCCTCACAGGGGACGGTACGCATCTTCGGCGAGGACCCCAGAGGGAACCCGGCGCTCACCCGTCGCATCGGCATCGCTCCCCAACAGGAGCGGCTCTTCGAACGCCAGACGATCGTGGAGTTCGTGAGCCTGGCCGCCACCCTGCACCACCTGCCCCGCCCGAGGGAGGCCGCCCTGCGGGCCATCGAGGACGTCGAGCTGGACGCCGGCGACCCTCGTCCTCTCGGGGCCTACTCAAAGGGGATGCGGCAGCGGGTCAAGCTGGCCCAGGCGATCGTCAACGACCCGGATCTTCTGGTCCTCGACGAGCCGCTCGAAGGGCTCGATCCGCGACAGCGACTCCGATCGATCGAGCTGTTCCGCCGGATGGGCGAAGCGGGCCGGACCGTCATCGTCTCCAGCCACGTGCTCGACGAGGTCGAGCGCTTCGGCTCGAACATCCTGGTCATCACCCAGGGCCGCCTGGTGGCCGAAGGTCCGTTCTCCGCCATCCGTGATCTGATGGACGACCGCCCGCACCATCTCCGCGTCGGCACCGACCGCCCGCCGGCCCTGGCTGCCGGCCTCATCACCAGCGGCGCCGTGACCAGCGCCCGTATCAACAACGGATGGATCGAGGTCGAGACCAGCGATGCTCCCGCCTTCCGCCGGTCGGTCGCGGCGGTGGCGCGCGAATGCGACGCCCGCCTGACCGAGGTGCGGGCCCTCGACGACGACCTGGAAAGCGTCTTCGCCTATCTGGTCGGGCGGCGGTGACCCACGCCATCGCGACGGACCGGGTCTTGGCCGCGGCCGGGAAGGTCGGAGGCGATCTGGGCGGGCGGGGATGACCCGGGCCACCGCGACTCCTCGGGCCTTCACCACGGTGTGGCGGGTCCTCGTCCAATCAATCGCCACCCGACTGCGGGTCTTTGGCCTCGGCTTGCTCGGCGTCGGCGCCATCATTCTCGCCCTCTCGATACGGGTCGCGAACCCCTTCGACCGGCCCAACGCGGCCTGGTCGCTCGTCGACTCCTACGGGCTGTCGCTGCTGATACCGGTGGTCAGCCTGGTGTTCGCTTCCGCGGCCCTCGGTGACGTGGCCGAGGATGGCACCCTGGTGTACCTCTGGTTGCGTCCTTATCCGCGCTGGCAGCTGGCCGTTGCCGCCTTCGCGGCGTCGGTGACCGTGGTCGTCCCGGTGGCGGTGGTCCCCCTGATTATCGCCGCGGCGTTGACGGGCGAGGGCGGCCGGCTGGTCGCCGGGGCGGCCGCCGGCGGCCTGTTGATGGCCATCGCCTACTCCGCGGTCTTCTGTGGCGTGGGCCTGCGGGTCCGCCGGGCCCTCGCCTGGGGCCTGGCTTACCTGCTGATCTGGGAGCAGGCCGTCGCCCGGGTGTCGCACGGCGCCGCCCGGGCCTCCATCTTCGTCAACACCCGGTCGCTGGCCGCCTACGTTGCCCAGCACTCGCCTCCGAAAAACGCGGTGGCGTGGATGACCGGGCTGATCGTCCCGCTGGTGGTCGCGGTCGCGGCGCTGGCGCTGACCTCGCGCTCTCTTGACCGGGGGGAAATCGCCTGAGCGGGCTGGCGCTGGGCCGGTCATACGCAGTTCCACCTGGCACGGGTAGGCTCAGGTGAACACGATCAGCCCGCAACTGATCAGGCCCCATGAGATTGGGCCAGATGAGACGAGGCCAGATGAGACGAGGAAGGACACCACCGTGGAGCTCGGTCTTGAGGTAGACGACAGCCGACCGCCGTTCACGGTGTTGGCGGTCAAGGGTGAGATCGACGTCTACAGCGCACCGCGCCTGCGTGAACGACTGGTCGAACTGGTCAGCGAGGGCCACCGTCAGATCGTCGTCGACCTCGAGGGCGTGGACTTCCTCGATTCCACCGGTCTGGGCGTGCTGGTTGGAGGCCTGAAGCGTTTACGCACCAACGGCGGCGACCTGGCCCTGGTTTGTACTCAGCCCCGCATCCTGAAGGTGTTTGAGATCACCGGTCTGACCACCGTCTTCTCCATCGCGACCTCGGTGGACGAGGCCACCGAGGACTGAGGCCGGACCGCCAGCCGATGGATCGCTCCCTGGAGCTGTCGGTGCCTTCCCGCACCGAGTACATCGCAGTGGTGCGCCTGGTGGTGGCCTCGCTCGTGTCGGCCCGCCGGAGTGTCGCCGCAGAGCGGATCGACGACCTCAAGCTGGCGGTGTCGGAGGCGTGCACCAATGCCATGGAGGCCAACCGGGCTTCGGGAGTGGCCGACCCGCGGGTGGTCGTCTCGGTGTGGGAAGCGCCCGAGCGCCTGGAGGTGTGCATCTCCGACAGCGGGAGGGGGTTCGATCCCGAACGGCTGCCGAAGCACCCACCGGTCACCGATCCCGACCGGCTCAACTTCGAGCGTGGCCTCGGCATCCCGCTGATCCGCTCGCTGGTCGACGCGGTGCGCTTCGACTCTGGACCTGAGGGCACGTCGGTGTGGATGACCCTCTTCGGAGGGCCGGCCGCAGATGGGGGCGACGAGACCGCGGAGATCCTGCGGGTCGTCCTGTCCGACGAGCACTGAACAACCGGGCGGCCCGGGGCCCCGGCAGTCGTCGGCCGGGCCTCCGTTTGACTTTCATAGCTCCGAAAAACTACGGTCTCGGCCCGGCGAAATTATGGATACGGTCCTGACGAAATCCGAGCGCGAGACGCTGAAGGCCATCTGGCGGCTGACCTCCCGCCCGGAGCTGGGGACCAGGTCTCCCGCCGATTCCGGCGCCCGGACCGGGGACCTGGCGGCCGCCCTCAAGCTCTCGCCCGGAACCATGACCGCTACGGTAAAAAAACTGGCCGACCGCGGCCTGGCCGTGCACACCCCCTACCACGGCGTCGAGTTGACCGAAGACGGGCGGCGACGCGCCATGAGCGTCGTACGGCGGCACCGCATCGTCGAGCGCTTCCTCGCCGACATGCTCGGCTACAGCTGGTCCGAGGCCGACCGCCTGGCGCCGACCTTCGAGCACCAGCTGCCTCAGGAGGTCGAGGACCGGCTTTTCGCCGCCCTCGACCGGCCCGGCACCTGCCCGCACGGCTTACCGATTCCCGGGGTCGAGGGCGCCGACCTGCCCGGCATGCCGGCGCTGTACGACCTCTCGCCACATGACCGGGCGGTGGTGGCCCTGCCCGGGTCGACCGACCCCGAAGTAGCCATATTCCTGGAGGGGCTCGGCGTCCGGCCGGGAGTCACGGTGGAAGTACGCGAGAAGCACCCCTTCGACGGCCCCTTGGTGGTGGCTGTCGACGGTCACGACCGCACTATCGGAGAGAGGGTGGCCCGCCAGATCCTGGTCCGGGTCGAACCGTCGAACAACAAGAGGAGAAAGGACCCATCTGATCATGATCCTCGCTGAAGGCGGCTACCAGCCGTTTCATCTGAGCGGCACGGAATGGGTGTGGCTGATATTCGCCGCCCTGTGCGCCCTGGCCGCCATCGCCACCGGGTTCATCCTGATGCGTGGAGTCCTGGCGTCGGATCAGGGCACGCCCAGCATGATCGAGATCGCCCGGGCGGTTCAGGAGGGCGCCCAGGCTTACCTCGTCCGTCAGTTCCGCGTCATCGGCATCATCGTGATCCCGCTGGCCGTCCTGGTGTTCTTCACCGCCACCAGCGTCACCCGACTCCTGCCGGACGGAACCAAGCACACCGCTCTCGCCTTCGGGCTGGCGGGCCTCTTCCGGGCCCTCGCCTTCCTGGTGGGGGGCACCCTTTCGGGTCTGGCCGGCTACATCGGGATGAGCACCGCGGTGCGCGGCAACGTCCGTACGGCCGCGGCCGCCCGGGACGGAAAACTCGCGGGCGCCCTCAAGGTCGCCTTCCGGACCGGGGCGGTGACCGGAATGTTCGTGGTCGGTCTGGGCCTGCTCGGAGCGACGATCATCGTGATGGTCTTCCAGAACTACGCCACGGCCATCCTGGTGGGCTTCGGCTTCGGCGGGTCGCTGCTGGCCCTGTTCATGCGAGTCGGGGGCGGGATTTTCACCAAGGCCGCCGACGTGGGTGCCGACCTGGTCGGCAAGGTCGAGGCCGGCATTCCTGAGGACGACCCCCGCAACGCCGCCACCATCGCCGACAACGTGGGCGACAACGTCGGTGACTGCGCCGGCATGGGCGCCGACCTGTTCGAGTCGTACGTCGTGGTCCTGGTGGCCAGCCTGATCCTGGCCAACACGGCCTTCGGCACCCGGGGCCAGGTGGGGCTGGCGTTCTCGCTGGCCGTGCCCGCCATCGGCATCCTGGCCTCCATCGTCGGCATCTTTGTGGTCCGGGCGACGCCCAAGGACCGCACCGCCATGGCCCCGATCAACCGGGGTCTGCTCACGTCAGCCGTGCTGACCATCGTCGGCGTCTTCTTCGTGGCTCAGTTCTACGTCCACAACCTCAAGGTGTTCTGGGCCGTGGTGACCGGGGTGGTCCTCGGCCAGGTGGCCAGCCGGATCACCGAGTACTACACGTCGACAGAGACCACGCCGGTCCGCGACATTGCCGAGTCGGCCCGCACCGGGCCAGCCACGACGGTCCTGTCCGGCATCAGCACGGGCCTGGAGTCCTCGGTGCCGGCCATCATCGCCATCGTTCTGGCCATCGTGGTGGCCATCGCCCTCGGCGACGGCAACATCCAGTTCGAGCTCTACCTGGTGTCGGTGGCCGGGCTGGGCCTGCTCTCCAACGCCGGGATCGTGGTGTCGGAGGACACCTTCGGGCCGGTGTCGGACAATGCCGCCGGTATCGCCGAGATGAGTGGCGAGTTCCAGGGCGAGCCGGAGCGCATCATGGTCAGCCTCGACGCGGTGGGGAACACCACCAAGGCGGTCACGAAGGGGTTCGCCATCGGCTCCGCGGTGATCGTCTCCGTGGCCCTGTTCGCCAGCTACATCCAGACCATCGCGGAGAACGTCAAGCTGCCGCCGGGCGTGACGACCACCAGCAACCTCCTCTTCACCAATGTCTCGCAAACCATCATCAACGTCGCCAACCCGAAGACGTTCCTCGGCCTGCTGATCGGGGGGTCCATCGCCTTCCTCTTCTCGGCCCTCGCCATACGGGCCGTGGGGCGGTCGGCGGGGACGGTGGTCCAGGAGGTCCGGCGCCAGTTCCGTGAGCACCCGGGGATCATGGACCGCACCGAGCGGCCCGAATACGGCCGGGTCATCGACATCTGCACCGGTGCCGCCCAGCGGGAGCTGGCCACCCCGGCCCTGCTCGCCATCCTGTCGCCGGTCGTGGTGGGCTTCGCCATCGGCGATCTGGCCCTCGGCGCCTTCCTCGCCGGCACCATCCTGACCGGCCAGCTCATGGCCAACTTCCTCAACAACTCCGGCGGGGCGTGGGACAACGCCAAGAAGTACATCGAGGACGGCCACGAGGGCGGCAAGGGATCGGAGGCCCACAAGGCGGCGGTCATCGGCGACACCGTCGGCGACCCCTTCAAGGACACCGCCGGCCCCGCCATCAACCCCCTGATCAAGGTGATGAACCTGGTCAGCCTGCTGATCCTGCCCGCCGTGATCACCCAGTCCCACCACACCGCAGTCCGCTACATCATCGCCGCGGTCGCCCTGGCGATCATCATCGCGGGGGTCCTCTTCTCCAAGCGCAAGATGGCGGCCATCGACACGCCGGTTGAAGGTCAGGTGGCGGTCGCGGCCGGAGACTGACCGGCGAGCCCGCAAGCGGGTGTCGGCGGCCGCTCACCGGCCGCCCGCCCGCTCGTCGGGCGCCGTTCGTCCTGACCCGAGCGCGGGTGCGGCCATCCTGGTGGCATGGACCGCTGTGAGCAGTGCGGCTTTGTCTACGGCGAGGTGGCCGTGACGGATATCGCGATCCGTCTCCGGGCGAGCGAAGGCGCCTACCGCGCTGTCCTCCTCGACGACGGCGGCGAGAGCCCTGGCCCGAGTGCAGATCCGGGGCCCGCGACCGGCCCCGGCCGACGCCCGGCCATCCTCCAGCGCCGGCCGGACCCGGACACGTGGTCGGCGCTCGAGTACACCTGTCACGTCCGGGATGTGTTGCTGGTCCAGCGGGACCGGACGGTGCTGGCCCTGGTCGAGTCGAACCCGAGTTTCGCCCGCATGTCTCGCGACGAGCGGGTCGCCCTGGCCCGCTACGACGCCCATCCGCCGGCGCAGGTCGTCGTCCAGCTGGGCGTGGCGGCGGAGCTGTGCGCAACCGTCTTCGAGGGGTTGACCTCTGATCAGTGGGCTCGCCCGCTGATCTACAACTACCCGGCTCCGACCCCCCGTGACGTCGCCTGGGTGGCTCGCAACACCGTCCACGAGGTGGAGCACCACCTGGGCGACGTCCGCTCGGTCATCGCTGCGGTGACGTCGACCAGTCCAGATCGAGGGCGGTGAACGCCGACCGCCCCAGCTGCGAGCCGTTGGCGGCCCGATCCCAGAAGCCGTACGTGCCGGCGTCGAGGAGCTCGCGCCCCGCCTCGACCAGGGCCCCAAGCGCCGTCCACGCGAAGCCGGAGCCGACGGAGATCCGCCCGACGCCCGCCGCAGCCAGGGCCGCCACCGGTGGGGCGGCGGCCAGGGCCAGCACGTTGACGGGTAGGTCGACGCTGGACACCACCCGGCGGATGTCGTCGAGGTTGGTCAACCCGGGGGCGTAGAGCACGTCCGCTCCGGCGGCCTGATAGGCCTGCAGCCGGGCGATGGTGTCCGCCAGGTCGGGCCGGCCGTGCAGGTAGTTCTCGGCCCGGGCGGTGAGCACCAGGTGCACGTCGCCGCCGTGGGCGACCCCGGCCGCGGCCGCGACCCTGTCCGCGGCGGCGCCAATGTCGTAGATCGGGTCCTCGGTCCGGCGAGTGAAGTCCTCGATGGAGCATCCGGCCAGCCCGGCGTTGAGGGCCAGGCGGACCGTGATGGCGACCCCTTCAGGCCCGTCGGCGAAGCCGTTCTCGAGGTCGGCCGAGATAGGCAGGTCAACCGCCGCCACCACGGTCGTGGCGTGGGCGATGGCTTCGTCCCGCGTCACGGAGCCATCCAGGCGGCCGAGCGTCGCCGCATACCCGCCGCTGGTGGTGGCCAGCGCCGAGAACCCGAGCGACGCCAGCAGGCGGGCCGATCCCGCGTCCCACGGGTTGGGCATCAAGAGGGGCTTCGGTCCGCGGTGCAAGCTGAGGAAGTGGACGGCCTTCTCGGCCTGGGTCGTCATGAGGCCATGGTAGGAAGTGGCCCGCGGGCCAGCCTTTGGATTTCAACGCCCCGGGGCGATCGGGGACAGGGGCGGTCGCTCCGCTCAGGCGGCAGGACCCGGCCGCGACCGTCGTGCGCTCGCCGGCGCCCCGTCCGGCTGCCGGCCGCCGGCCGCCGGCCGACGGTGTGCGGGGTTGCCGCCGCCCAGGGTCGCCCCCGGTCGCCACTTCTGGTAAATCCCGTCACTTCTGGTGACTGAAGTACACCAGATGTTGTTCAGACACCAGAAGTGCGGAGAGGAGGACAGAGAATGCGTCAACCCCACCATTCGGGCGGCCGATCACGTTGGCCGCCGCCGCCGCCGCCGCCGTCCGGCCCGGCCGGCCCGGCCGCAGCCGGTGCCGCCCGGCTGCCCCGGGGGCCCACCCGGAACGGCCCTCCACCCTGGCCCCCCCTCCGCGCTGGCCGCCCCCCGCCCGCTGCCGGCGCCCTAACATCCCGATGTGAGCCCGAGCCCACTCCACCACACCCCGGCCGGCACCCTTGACGCCGCTACCGCCCAGACGCCGGGCATGACCCGGCTGGCCGCCATCAGCGGGGAACAGGCCGGATCGGAGGCCATCTGGATGGGCCAGACCCACGTGGCGCCCAGGACCCGGTCCGCCGACCACCATCACGGGGAGTCCGAGACGGCGATCTTCGTGGTTGCCGGGCATCCCGCCTTCGTGTACCTGGAGGGAGGCGTCGAGACCCGCATCGAGACGCAGCCGGGTGACTACGTGTATGTGCCGCCGTTCACGCCTCACCGGGAGGAGAACCCGGCCGCGGACGAGGAGGCCGTGGTGGTGATCGCCCGCAGCACCCAGGACGCCATCGTGGTCAACCTCCCCGGGCTCGGCGCCGGCTCTTAACCGAACCTTGGCTTTTTCCCGCGCGTCTTGCGGGGTAACGGCAGGGACCGCTCTCCTACTATTCAGCGGATGGTTGCGCTGCTCAACTTGAACCACTTCATCTCCACGTACGGCTACGCGGCCATCTTCCTGCTGTCCGTGCTGCAGTCGATCTGCATTCCGACCTCCTCCGAGCTGACGCTCGGCTTCGCCGGGGTTCTCGCCGCCGAGGGGAAACTCAACCTGTTCGCCGTCATCGCGGTGGCGGTAGCAGGAGAGGTGGTCGGGGCGTACATCGCCTGGTTCATCGGTCGCTACGCCGGACGCGGCTTCGTGGACCGCTATGGCCGGTATGTGCTGCTCACCCACCACGACCTGGACCGGGCCGAGGCCTGGTACGACCGCCACGGGGCCTGGGGGGTGTTCGTCGGCCGGATCGTTCCGGTCATCCGTAACTTCGTCGCCCTGCCCGCCGGGGTGGCCGAGTACCCCCTAATCCCGTTCGGGATACTGACCTTCCTCGGCAGCCTCCTGTGGCTCACGACCATGGCCCTCATCGGGTACGGCGTGGGCTCCAGCTACCAACACGTGATGAAGGGGTTCAATTACGCCGGCTACCTGATCGGTGCGGCGGCCGTCATCGCCATCGCATTTCTCATCGCCCACCGCTATCGCAGCTACAAGACCGCCGTGGCCCGGACGACCAGCCACCCCGCCGCCGGCTCGAGGGCCGGGGCCGCCGCCCGCCCCCCGGCCTCGACCTCCGCTTCGCGCCAGCAGGACCCCCCGGTCAATCGTCGTCCGCGAGCTTGAGGGCGGCCGCCACCCGGCGGTCCACACTCCAGCGCTCGGGCGGGCGATGATGCTCGCCGGCCCAGGCGACGGTCAGAGGGTCGCTGCCCACGTTGTAGAGCAGATCGGCGCCGACGACGTCGTGAAGGAAGTAGAGCCCAATGCGGCGGCGCCGGGAACGCTCGTATCCCGGCCTGGGTGCGGGATCCCCACCGCCGGCGGCCCCGGCCCCAGCGCCGGCCCCTGACCAGGTCACCAGTTGTTCCCGTCCGAACGCCATGGCCGCGAAGGTCACCCCGGCCCGGGCCCAGGTCCCGAGGCCGGCTTCGACCTTGCCGACGTCGTGCAACAGCGCGGCCGCCACTACCTCCCGGCCCACGTCGCCTTCCTCGCCCGTGCCGGCCGAGCCGCCCGTGCCGGCCGAGCCAGCCGAGCCGCCCGTGCCAGCCGTGCCGCCCGAGCCGCCCGTGGCGCCCGTGCCGCCCGACCCCGGCGGTCCGGTCAGGTCGGCCACGGTCCGCCGGGCCACGCCGATGGCATGGCGGCGATCGGGCCCGGACATCCGCTGCCAGAGGGCCTGCTCGCCTGGCAGGAGGTGGTCCCGGGCCCAGCGTTCGGCGGGATCGGGGGGGCCGAACGGCAGCAGGGCCCCGAAGAAGCGGCCCGCCAGGTGGCGGATCGAACCGAACTCACGAGACGGCGCCATGGAGGATGGGATCGTACCCGCACGGGCCCGCGGTCATTGATCCGGCCTGAGCCTCGCCGCTTCCCGATCACCCACGGGGTACGGTGTGCGCCACAGTAGGCCGACCCGCAAATCGGCCATCTTTCCAAAAGTAGCGAAACGGTAATGCCCAAGCCCCTTGTCATCGTAGAGTCGCCCGCCAAAGCCAAGACCATTTCGTCATTGCTCGGCTCGGACTACCAGGTCGAGTCGTCGATCGGGCACATCCGCGACCTGCCCCGCAACGCCGCCGACGTGCCGCCCGCCTACAAGGGCGAGCCCTGGGCCCGCCTCGGGGTGGACGTCGACAACGACTTCAAACCACTCTACGTGGTATCCCGCGAGAAGCGCGACCAGGTGCGGAAGCTCAAGACCATGGTCAAGGACGCCAGCGAGCTCTACCTCGCCACCGACGAGGACCGGGAGGGGGAGTCGATTGCCTGGCACCTCTACGAGGTCCTGGCGCCCCGCATCCCGGTGCGGCGCATGGTCTTTCACGAGATCACCCCCGCCGCCATCCGCCGCGCCGTCAGAGAGTTCCGCGATCTCGACCGTCGCCTGGTTGACGCCCAGGAGACCCGGCGCATCCTCGACCGTCTGTACGGCTACGAGGTCAGCCCGGTGCTGTGGAAGAAGGTGATGCCGGCCCTGTCGGCGGGCCGGGTCCAGTCCGTGGCGACCCGCCTGGTGGTGGAACGGGAGCGAGCCCGGATGCGCTTCGTGTCCGCCTCCTTCTGGGACCTGTCCGGCCAGTTCCTCGGGGAAAAGACTCCCGATCAGCCCTTCGGTGCCTCCCTCGTATCGCTCGACGGGCGCCGGCTGGTCACCGGTCGGGACTTCGGTGAAAACGGGCAGGTCCACACCGATCAGGTGGTCCGGCTCGACGAGGAGGGCGCCCGGGGCCTGGCGGCCCGCCTGGAATCGGCATCCTTCGAGGTCCGGTCGGTAGAGGAGCGGCCCTGGCGGCGGACGCCGCACGCGCCCTTTATGACCTCGACCCTGCAACAGGAAGCGGGGCGCAAGCTGCGCTTCTCGGCAGCGCGGACGATGGCGGTGGCCCAGGACCTCTACGAGGCCGGCTACATCACCTACATGCGCACGGACTCGACCACCCTCTCCGAGGAAGCGCTGCAAGCGGCCCGCACGACGGCCCGCAACCTGTACGGCGACGCCTACGTTCCCGAGCGGCCCCGGCGTTACGACAAGAAGGTCAAGAACGCCCAGGAGGCCCACGAAGCCATCCGCCCGGCCGGAGATACCTTCCGCACGCCGGGCGAAACCGGGCTGCACGGCGACCGGCGCCGCCTGTACGAGCTGGTGTGGATGCGGGCAGTCGCGTCCCAGATGGCCGACGCCGTGGGCCAGAGCGTCGTGGTCCGGCTGGGAGCCTTCTCCTCGGCGGGGGAGGACGCGGAGTTCGGGACCAGCGGCCGGGTGATCACTTTCCCCGGCTTCCTGCGCGCCTACGTGGAGGGATCCGACGATCCCGACGCCGAACTGGAGGACCGCGAGGTGCGGCTGCCCGCACTCGCGGTGGGCGATCCATTGTCGGCGTTGTCGCTCACCGCCGAAGGACACGCGACCCAGCCCCCGGCCCGCTACACCGAGGCGTCGCTGGTCAAGGCGCTCGAAGATTTGGGCGTCGGTCGCCCGTCGACGTACGCAACCATCCTCGACACCGTCGAGCAGCGCGGCTACGTCTGGAAAAAGGGCAGCGCCCTGGTGCCCTCCTGGACGGCCTTCGCGGTGACCGGGTTGCTGGAGCGGTATTTCGGCGACCTGGTCGACTACGGGTTCACCGCGTCCATGGAGGAAGACCTCGACGAGATCGCCCGGGGCGGCCAGGAGGGTGTGCCCTGGCTCACCCGGTTCTACTTCGGCAACGGGCAGCCCGGGCTGAAGCGAATGGTGTCGGACCATCTCGGCGAGATCGACGCCCGCGAGATCAACTCCATCCCCATCGGCGGGGCCGACTCCGGCCTGGTGGTGCGGGTGGGTCGCTACGGCCCGTACCTCCAGCGCGGCGACGACGAGCAGGCCGAGCGGGCGCCGGTGCCGGAGGACCTGGCCCCCGACGAGCTCACCCCGGCCCGAGCCGAGGAGCTGTTGACGGCGGGATCGACCGAGCGGGAGGTCGGTGCCCACCCCGAATCCGGGCGATCGATAGTGGTCCGGGCCGGCCGGTTCGGTCCCTACGTTCAGGTGGGATCGGCCGAGGATGGCGACGGCGGCCGGCCGGTGACGGCATCGCTGCTCCGCAGCATGGATCCGGCCACGGTCACGCTGGAGGACGCCCTGCGGGTCCTGTCGCTGCCCCGGGTGATCGGAGTCGACCCGGCCACCGGCGACGACATCGTGGCCAGCAACGGCCGGTACGGCCCGTACCTGCGGCGGGGATCGGAGTCGAGGTCCCTGCAGTCGGAAGAGGAGCTGTTCACGATCGGGCTCGACGCGGCCCTGGCGTTGCTCGCCCAGCCTCCTACCCGGCGGGGCCGCGGGGCGGCGGCGGCGCCCCTTCGTGAGCTCGGGCCGGACCCGGAGTCGGGGGCCCCCATTCTGTTGCGCGAGGGCCGCTTCGGGCCCTACGTCACCGACGGCACCACCAACGCCTCCCTCCGCAAGGGCGACACGATGGACGGCATCACCCCCGAGCGGGCGATCGAGCTCCTCGCCGACCGGCGAGCGGCCGGTCCCCGGCCGGCGCGGGGCCGGGGGGCTACCACCAGGAAGTCCGGCGCGGCGGGCAAGAAGGCCAGCGGACCGGCCAAGAAGTCGGGCGCCCCCGCCAGGAAGTCCGGCGCCGCCAAGAAGTCCGGCGCCGCCAGCAAGACCGCCGGGTCGGCGGAGCCAGGGTCGAGCGCACCGGCGGTGGCCACCGGTGCGGCCGCCCCGCCTCGGCGGACGGCTGCTCCGACCGCCAGGAAGGCCACCGGAGCGGCCAAGAAGGCCGGGGTTGCCACCAAGGCTGGGGCCGCGACCAGGAAGGCCGGCGGGTCAGCCCAGAAGACGGGCGGGTCAGCCCAGAAGACGGGCGGGTTGGCCGAAAAGGCGGGCGGATCGCCCGAGAAGGCCGGCGGGTCAGCCCAGAAGGACGGCGGGTCCACCAGGAAGCGGGCCGGCGTCTGACCGCTCGAGGCCGGCTGATCGTCCTCGAGGGGGGCGAGGCCACGGGCAAGTCCACCCAGGCCGCCCGACTCGCCGCGACCCTTGGGGCGGTCCTCACCCGTGAGCCCGGCGGGACGGCCACGGGTGAACAGATCCGGGCCCTCCTGCTCGATCCCACCCTGCCACCGCTCGCCCGTCGCGCCGAAACCCTGCTGCTCCTCGCGGCGCGGGCCCAGCACGTGGCCGAGGTGATCGGCCCGGCCCTGGAGGCCGGGCGGGACGTCGTGTGCGACCGATTCTCTGGTTCCACCCTCGCCTACCAGGGGTACGGTCGGGGCCTCCAACCCGCCGAGTTGGCCCGCCTCTCGCGGTGGGCGTCGGACGGGATCGAGCCTGACCGCGTGGTGCTCCTGGAGGTCAGCGCCCCGGTCGCCCTCGCCCGCCGCGCTGGTGGCCGGCCACCCGACCGTATGGAGGGTGAAGGGGCCGAGTTCTTCCAGCGCGTCCGGGCCGGCTACGCCGCCCTGGCGGCAGCCGACCCCGACCGCTGGCGGGTGGTGGACGGGTCCGGGACCATCGAAGCGGTGGCCGTAGCCGTGGCCGCAGCCGCCCGGGCCTGAGCCTCGGCTCAGATCCGGAACCAATCGGTGTGAATCGGAGGATCGTCACCCGTGGCCAGCAAAATGATGCGAACAATGCCGTGAGGAACGTCGCGGAAGGTGAAAACACCCTCTTCGATGCAGGCGGTGGAGGATGCCCCGGCCCGGTCGCTTTCGATTTGAGCCCGGCGGCGCGCCGGCGGATTGATATGGCCGGTCACACTCGACGTATCGGCAGCCGCCGATACCTGTAGATCAATGAGCATTTGGGGATGCTCGAAACGCAGGCGGTGATCTGCCGCGGCGTCGTCCCCGTCGATGAGCGAGTCGTGGACCAGGTGGGCCAGGTCCCCGTCGGCCTTTCGGGCGAACGCCGCCTTGGCTTCCGCCACCACGCCCTCGGGTACCTGGTCCGGATAATCGTCGGCATCCTTCGCCGTCATGTCACTGACGCTCCGGACAACTGACCCCGGGCCCCGGCGGCTGCGATCGACCCCGGCACGGTCGGATCCGTGAGCCTGCCGCTACAAGGGGGACCGAGCAATCCAGATTGATATGCGAGCCCGGACATAGCGTCAGCCCTTCGGCGGCCAGAAAACCGCTCATCGGTCTCCTGTTGGATACTTCTGGTGGTCAAGATTATGCGATGGGTGGCCTGGCGCTCGATGATCGCCGCTTGTTCCCGGAGCGCCGTCGTGTAATATCCCCTCGGGGCCGACGACCACGGCCGTCCTCCCCAACAGCGAGGGCAGCATGTCACGTGGGTGCAGACACGTGAAATCCATGATGCATTGGACGACGATCGAAGGGGCATTTCTCGATGACCGTTCAATCCACGACGACGACCGGCGGGGCCCTGACGCCTCTGTCCGGGACCCCAATCCATGGATCCTTGCCGTTCGCCGGGTCCCGATGCCGGGACCACCTGGATCCCGCCGTAGTGGCGCAACTGGTCAAGCGGGCGGCCGAGGGAGACCAGGACGGGTGGAACGCGCTCGTCGACCGGTTCGCCCCCACCCTTTGGGCCATCGGCCGCGGCTACCGGCTGAGCGCGGCCGACGCCGCGGACGTATTTCAGACCACCTGGCTCCGCCTGCTGGAACATCTGGACCGGATCCACGAACCGGAGCGGGTGGGAGCCTGGTTGGCGACCACGGCGCGACGAGAATGCCTTCGCGTCGTTCGCCTCGCCGGGCGGCAGGTTCCGAATGGCCATGACTTTGACCTGGTGGTCGACCCGGCCACTCTGCGCTCGCCTGACGGTGAACTCGTCGCAGCAGAACGCCAGCAGATCGTGGGCGCGTTGATCGAGCAACTGCCGCCACGATCACGGTCGTTGCTCCGGCTGCTCAGCGTCGATTCCCCGCGCAGCTACGCCGAGATCGGCCGGGTTCTGTCCATGCCGGTCGGAAGCATCGGGCCGACTCGAGCCCGGGCGCTGGAGCAGTTACGGCGGCTGGCCGTGCGGGCTGGCGTGGACCTCGAGGACGTGGTCTGGGCTTGACCGGGACGGCTCGCCCGTCAGCAAAATTTGATACCCGGTATTTCCTCGGTTTAATGATTCTCTGGGTAGTCCGATGGATACTCTTCCTGGCGGTCTATCAGAGGCACCGGGTGTTGACTGCTCTCAGTTCGCCCAGGGTGGTGCGTGATGCGTCGCCGGATGCCGTCCCCGGTTCGTCCCTTTGACGTGGTTCCGACCGAAGTCATCGCGGCAGCCAAGCGTATCTTCAGCTTGTGGCAACGGGCCGAACCTCTCGAACCCGCTACCTCCCACCGGCCGCGCTTCCTCGATCTGGCGATCAACGGCCGGCCCTCGAGCCCGCGCCTCGACGGCCAGCTGCGGCCCCTCCCGGCGCCGCTCGGCCCCGGTTCCGGTCCCGGCCTGTGCAGTGAGTACAGCGACCCGCCGTCCGGGCTCCAGTCGTAGCGCGGCGAACCGGTTGGTTTGGAACGGCGGGCTGAGAAGCCACTCGAAGCGGTGCGGGCAACTCACCCTGGCCCAGGCGAGCGCAAGGGAGACGATGTAGTGGCTCAACCTGTGTGTCGTGCCTGCCGCGCACGGTACGGCGAGGTGGTGCTCGATCTCGGCCGGCAGCCGGCCGGCGACCATTTCCCGCCCGGCCAAGATCCCGGCCCCGATCCCCTCTATCCGCTCCGGATGTGGCTCTGCGCGTCCTGCGGCCTGGCGCAGCTGGTTGAGGACCCAACTCTCCCGGAGGAACCCCTGGGCACCGAGCCGGCCGCCCTGGTGGCCCAGGCGGCCGACGCCATGCAGCGGGTCGAGGCTGCCGGCTGGCTTCCCCCGGGCGCCCGTGTCATGGAGTTCGCCAGTCCCCACGGGGGGTCCTGGCTCGAGACCCTGGTCGACCGGGGCTGCCGGCCCGCTACGGCCGGCGAGCCGGGCGACGTGGTCCTCGATTGCTTCGGCCTTATGCACGAGGCGGACCAGTCCGCCGCCCTCGCGGCGCGAGCCGAGAGGGTTGCGACGGGCGGCGTCCTGCTGTTGCAGTATCACTCGCTCGATACCATCATCCGGCTCGGGCAGTGGAACGCTCTGCGGCACGGGCATTATGCCTATTACTCGACGACCGCGTTGGTGCACATGCTCGCGGCCCAGGGGTTCAGACCTGCGAGGGCCTGGTCCTTCGAGCTCTATGGCGGCACCGTGCTTCTGGCCGCCCGGCGGGAGGCCGATGGACCCGTCGCCGCGAATGATTCCGTACCGGCGCTTCTTGCCGCCGACGCCCGGGCCGGGGTCCGCGATCCGGTCGCCGTCGCCACCCTGCAGGACCAGGTCCTGGCCCGGGCCGAGGCCGTCCGTGACTGGCTCCTGAGTGAGCGCCAGGCCGGACACCGGGTGGTGGGATACGGCGCCGCGTCACGAGCGGTGGCGCTCCTCTTGAAAGCCAGGGTGGATCGGGCTCTCCTCCCTGCGATCGTCGACGCCTCCCCGAGCAAAGACGGCCGGCGGATGCCGGGCACGGACATCCCCATCGTCAGTCCGTCACAGCTGACGTCGTTCGAACCGGAGGCTGTGCTGCTCTTTGTCCCTGACCTTCTGCCGGAGGTGCGGGCCGCCTACCCGGGGGTCGAGGGGGCCGGTGGCCGGTGGGTCGACGCCGAGTCCCTGGGCGTTTGAGCGGCATCGCCGGCGGACCACGGTCGCGGCCGCCCATGAGCCCGGCGCTGGTCGTCAGACCAGTTCCGGCTGGATGCCCGGAGCCAGGGGGCTTCGGACGTATCACGGGGCGCCATACCGGCTCGTAGCAAGAGGCGGTCGTTCGGCCGCGTCTCCATTGTCGAGTTGACCCGGAGGGCGAACGATGAAGGTCCTGGTTGCAGGCGATCGCGGGTACATCGGAGCGGTTCTGGTGCCGTTCCTGCGCACGGCTGGGCACGAAGTGACCGGCCTTGACGTCGGCCTCTACGACGGGTGCGATCTCTGGCCCGCGCCCGAGGCCAGCCCCTCGTTTTCGCTGGACATGAGAGATGTGCAGGCCCGGCATCTGCGGGGATTCGATGCGGTGGCCTGCCTGGCGGCCTTGTCCAACGACCCGCTCGGTCACCTCAACCCCGCCACCACGCATTCCGTCAACCTGGACGGCACGCTACGGCTGGCCCGGGCGGCCAAGGCGGCCGGCGTGGAGCGGTTTGTTTTTGCCTCGTCGTGCAGCCTGTACGGCGCCGCGGGGTCCGACGCGGTGGCCGAGGACGCAGAGCTCTTCCCCGTGACGCCCTATGGCGAGACCAAAGTTCTGGCCGAACGTGAGCTGTCATTGCTGGCGGATGACGCCTTCAGCCCGACCTACCTGCGCAACGCCACCGCCTACGGCGTGTCCCGGCGACTGCGGCTCGACATTGTGGTCAACAACCTCACCGCCGTGGCGATGACAACCGGCGAGGTCCGCCTCGAGAGCGACGGCTCCCCGTGGCGCCCGCTGGTGCACATCGAGGACATCTCCCGCGCCTTCCTTGCCGCTCTCGAGGCGCCTCGTGCGCTGATTCATGATGAGGCCTTCAACGTGGGCCGGCCCGAGGACAACGTGCAGATCCGGCAGATTGCGGAAATGGTCCGGGACGCGGTGCCGGGATCGCGAGTGTCGTTGGCCGACGACGCCAGTCCCGACCTGCGGAACTACCGCGTTGACTTTTCGAAGCTGGCCGAGACGTTCCCCGACCTTCGCCTGCAATGGACGGTGCAGGCGGGCATCGCCGAGCTCGTCGAGGCCTACACCGAACACCGCTTCAGCCATGACGATTTCGTGTCCTCCCGGTTCGTGCGGCTGAGACGCATCAACGAGCTGCTCGCCGCCGGGCTGGTCGACGACATGCTCCGCCGTCAGACCAGCGATCCCTTCCCCCTCCCGGGCGCTGTACTGGCGCACGAGGGTCGGTGATGGTTGCCCTCAGAACGCCGCGTCTGACGGTCGGCCTGCCCGTCTACAACGGCGAAAACTACCTGGCGGAGTCCCTTGACGCCCTTCTGGGTCAGACCTTCGAAGACTTTGAACTGATCATCTCCGATAACGCCTCTACGGACGGCACCGCCGACATTTGCCGGCGTTACGAACAGCAAGACTCGCGGGTCCGCTTGATCAGGCAGGCCCAGAACGTCGGTCTCGCGCCCAACCACAACTGTCTCGTGGAACAAGCGAGGGGTGAGCTCTTCAAGTGGGGGTCTCACGACGACCTTTACGGCCGCGACCTCCTGGAACGGTGCGTGGCCGCCCTCGACGAGGATCAAAATGTGGTGTTGGCCCACTCCTGGACGGCCATGATCGACGGTTCGGGGACTGTTACGAAGGCGGACAAGTACCCGCTGGCGACATCCTCACCTCACGCGCCGGCGCGTTTTCGCAGCGTGCTCTTTGACAGTGGTGGTGACGACGACGGCGGCGTGATCCGAACCCGGGTGCTGCGCCAGGTGGCCAAGAAGGACAGCTACCATCACGCCGACCACACCATCATCGCCGAGCTCTGCCTGTACGGGCCCTTCTACCAGGTGCCCGATTGGCTGTACCTCCGGCGCGACCATCCGGCGCGAGCCGAACGCGCCTGTCCGACCACGCGGTCTCGTTGTGCCAACATGGATCCCCGTCGAGCCGATCGGTTGCGGCACCCGGTCGTTCGCCTCTACGGCGAGTACGTGTGGGCGTATATCGCCATGATCCGCAAGGCACCACTTTCTCCCGCCGAGCGTCGCGAGTGTTATCGCCACCTGGCCGACTGGCTGGCCAGCCGCCTTGCTCCCGGTTGGCGAGCCGGTCGGACCCCTGACCCGGGTGGGCAGCCCGGTCGTTCGTTGGAATCGGTGGCAACGGGGCCGGAGCGGACGCCGTCATGACCTGGCGCAGTCGCAGGCAGCGGCCGGACTCCCCGAAGGTGGGCATATTCGGCTTCCTCGGTTCAGGCAATCTGGGCAACGACGCCGCCTTCGAGGTCGTGCTCCGATACCTCAAGGAGGAGCATCCTGAGGCGGCGCTCGACGCCATGTGCATGGGGCCTGAGCGATTGAGAACCCATTACGGCCTCGATGCCATTCCCATGCTGTGGTACAAGCAGTATGAGAGCGGGCGGTCGCAGGCGTCGGCGGTGGCCCTGAAGCTGATCGGCAAGGGCGTGGCTGCGGTACGAACCGCGGCGTGGGTGCGCCACCACGACGTGGTCATTGTGCCCGGGGCCGGAGCCCTCGAGGCGACGCTCCCGATCCGGGCCTCGGGCTATCCCTACTCCATGTTCCTTCTGTGCGCCAGCGCTCGCCTCTTCGGCACCAAGGTGGCGCTCGTCAGCGTCGGCGCCAATCGCATCAACCAGCGGATGACCCGATGGCTGTACAACTCGGCGGCCAGGTTGGCCTTCTACCGGTCCTATCGCGACCATCAGTCGTGGGAGGCGATGCAGGAGCGAGGCGTCGACGTCGCCGGGGACGCAGTCTACCCGGACCTGGTGTTTGGAATGCCGGCCCCCGCTGACCGCGGCGAGGACATCCGAACCGTGGGCGTCGGAGTGATGGCGTACTACGGCGGCAACGACAACCGGCGAGAGGCCGACGAGCTCCACGGCCGGTACATCGAGACGCTCAAGTCCTTTATCGGCTGGCTGGTCGATCGTGACTACCGGGTCCGGCTGTTCTGGGGCGACAGCAACGACGACATCGACGGGGTCGTCGTTGATGAGATTCTCGCTGACGTCAAGGCGCACCGGCCCGACCTCGACCCGGAGATGGTGGTCGCCGAGCCCTGCTCCACCCCTGGCGAATTGATGGAAGCCCTGGCCCGGGTTGGTAGCTTCGTCGGCACCCGATATCACAATGTCGTCTCCGCCCTTCGGTTGTCGAAACCCACCATATCGATCGGGTATTCCGCCAAGTTTGACGCCCTCATGGCCGACATGGGTCTGGCCGAATTCTGTCAAGCGGCCAGTTCGGTAAACCTCGAACTGTTGATCGACCAGTTCAACGAGCTTGAGCGTCGGGCCCCCGAAGTCCGGCAGCGCTTGGCGGAGCACAACCGCGCCAACACTGATGCCCTCGATCATCAGTTCGCGAAGCTCTCATCGCTGCTCTTTTCCTCGAACGGCCGCTCGCGTGTTCTCGCCGAAGCCCGGGCGGGCCGGGGCCCGGATAGCCCCGACCCATCGACGGCGGAGGACTTTGCGCTGCCGTCTCCCACAAGGAGTGTTACCTCATGACTGGCATCGGTGACGTGCAAGCGTACAAGAAGGACTTCTGGGACGGGGAGAGCTCGAAGTTTGCCGTGCCGCACTACCGGCTGCAGAAGGCGGCCCGGCTGATCACCGGGATCGCCGGCAACCGCGAGTGCTCGCTGCTCGACGTCGGATGCGGGCCGGCCACGCTGGCGCGCGTCCTTCCTCCCAACATTCAGTACTTCGGGATCGACATCGCCATTCAGGATCCGGGGCCGAACCTGCGGGAGGCCGACCTGCTGGAATCGCCGATCAGCTTTGGTGATCGTCAGTTCGACATCATCCTGGCGCAGGGGCTCTTCGAGTACCTCGCCGATGCTCAGGTCCAGAAGTTCTCCGAGATCTCGGACTTGCTGGCGGCGAACGGCACCTTCATCGTGTCGTACACGAACTTCGCTCATCGCAAACCGCGGGTTTACCACGCCTACAGCAATGTGCAACCGGTCCAGGCGTTCCGGGCCGACCTGGAACGCGATTTCGTCATCGATCGCGTTCTTCCGACCTCCTACAACTGGAACCACGGCCAGCCCCGGCGGGGTCTTCTGAAGGCCGCCAACATGCACCTCAATGTGTCCATTCCCTTCGTCAGCCCGAAGCTGGCGGTGGAGTACTTCTTCATCTGCTCGCGGCGATCCCCACGCCGCTGACCCATCGAAAGGAGCCCCGGTGGACGTGACGCCCAGTCGACGCATTCCCGGTGTGATGCTGTTCCGATCGGCTCCTCACGTCGACGAGCGCGGTTTCTTCTGCCGCACCTTCGATGCCGACGCCGTGCGAGCCGCCGGCATCGACCCCTGCGGATTTGTGCAGGACAGCATCTCGCGGTCGACGGAGGGAGTGGTCCGGGGCCTCCACCTGAGGCGCGGCAACGGGGAAGCCAAGCTGGTGCGGTGCTCCTTTGGAGCAGTGTTCGACGTGGTGGTCGACCTCCGACCGTCGTCACCGACCTGTGGCACCTGGGAAAGCTACGAGCTGCGTGGCGAAGAGCCGGCCTCGTTGTACATCCCGGCCGGTTGCGGCCACGGCTTTCAGGCCCTCACCGGGGTCGCCGACGTGTCCTACCGGATTGACCGGCCGCATGATCCGACCGAAGACGTCACCATCGCCTTCGACGATCCGGAGCTGGCCATACCGTGGCCGCTCCCCGTCAGCACCATGTCCGCCCGGGATCGCGGCGCACCGCAGCTGGCGGCGGTGATGAAACTGCTCGCCTGATCGGCGGCCAGTAAGCTCCGGGCCGAAGCAGCCGCGCCCGGTGAACGCCGCTACGGTGTGGTGGTCAGTTCGGGTTCGGGGGGGCTGAAGACCAGCATGGATCCCGCCGGCGGCGCTCCGAAAAGCTGCCTGACCGTCGCCTCGTCCATGGGGTGCCCATCGGCGACATTGTGAAAGTCGCGTATGGCGGTGCCAGTGCAGTGGACGTCGACCAGCGGGGCCCCGCGTCCGGCCATCAAATCGGGCACATCCACGGTCCGAAAATCGATGCTGTAGCGCGATCGGCCGGACGTGTTGGGGATCGAGGCGTGGAGCTGGGCCCCGGAGAACAGCAGGATGGCCCCTGGCGCCGGGAGCACCACCAGCTCGTCCGCCGGATGGAAGTCCAGTGCGGCCGGGCGGACCTGGCGCTCCCGGTCAACCTGGGCGGCCGTGGTCCGGCGGGCGCCGTTGTTCTCGTAATAGTCGAAGCCGTCGGAGGAGTTCGGGACGGACCGATCGAAGCTCGGCACGTGGAAGCTCATAGAGTTGTCGGACCGGACCGGGAACACCGGCAGCCACCAGTTGATCTGCTGGGCGGGCGCGCTGTACCACACGTCCCGGTGCCACGGAAAAGCGTAGGCGATGCCGGTCGTAAGATGCCCGAGGGGAAAGGAAGTGCGGGGCTTCGGGAGGTCGTAATGGGTGTCCTCGGCGCAGAGCCCAGCCTCTCGAATGATCTGGCGCACGAGTCGCTTGGACTCATCGGCGTGAATGAAGCTGGGCTTCCAGGATCCGAGCATCCTGGCCATCTCATCCTTCTGGAAGTGCTCGTGGGCAGATTCCGGGTCGAACGGCTGGAAGAGCTCGGTCAGCTGGTCTCGCGTGTAGCTCACGAGGTCGCTGACGGCCTGGAGGCGGGTGAGGACCACCAGGTTCCCGTCGTACAGGGTTCGGCGGAGTTCCGCCGGGGTGGCGTCGAGATCTACGAAAACGGTCATGCTGGTGCCCCTTCAGTGTTACTTGGATTGCCGTGTCATCGAGACCCGTCAGGGTGAAATTATGACCTTCGTGCAGGTGAAGGCTTCGGCGTAGGTGGCCCGGCACTCCATGCCGCGTAAACGGGCCAGGCCGAGGAAGACCTCGTCGTCCCACCAGTCCCGGCCCTGCTGTGACGGGAAGCACTTGTGCAGCAGTTCCACTTTGCGGCGGGCCACGTCGGGCGAGAGCGGGAAGTAGACCGACGGCCGGTCGAGATCGCCATCCCATTTCGGAATCTCGTAGGCCAGGTAGAGGGCATCACGAAAGACCGTCGGCAGGATCTCGGCGATGGTCCGATGGTCCTGATGAGCGTCTCGACACGATGGGGCGATGATCACGTCTGGTGCGCACGCCCGGGCCGCCGCTTCGAGAATGTCCTTCGCCTCACCCCAGGCGGCCGGCAGATAGCCGTCCGGCAGGTTGTGCAGCTCGACGGTGAGGTCGGCCGCCGGCAGGAACTCTCGGGCCGCCTGTTGGGCCTCCTGGTGGCGGTCGGGCGATCCGGTCAGGACCAGGTAGTGGACCTTCAGCGCCGACTGGCTCTCGGCCAGGGTGAGCAGCGTGCCGCCGGCGCCGATCTCGATGTCGTCCGGGTGAGCCCCGACGGCCAGGACCGACAACGGCCACGATGGCCGGTTCAGATGGAGAGCGAACACCGAGGCCTACCGTGACGTGAGCACGGGGGCCGAAGTCAGGTGGCTCGAGAATCCAGTGACGGCGGCTTCGGCCGGCACCGGTCCGTCGGACCGCTCCGGATCCCAGATCATCCAGGGGCAGCTGGCCCGGTGGTACATCTCGTCGAGCTGCGCCCGCTCCTTCACGGTGTCGGCCGGCGACCAATAGCCCTTGTAGGGATAGGCGAGGACCCGTCCCCGCCGAACCAGACGGACGATGGCGTCCTCGACCAGGTCCTCGTCCTCGTGGAGCTCGTCGAAGATCTCCTGTCGCAGCACGAAGTAGCCGCCGTTTTCCCAATGCCGCAGGTCCCGCATCGGTGTCACCTGGGTGATCATCCCGTCGTCGGCGATGTCCACGGCGTGATGCGAGGACTGGGGCGGCACGGCGAGCAGGCTCGCCACCGCATCGCTGGCCGCGAAGCGCTGGATGATGTCGGTCAGAGGCGCGTTGGTCAGTACGTCCGCGTAGTTGGCCATGAACATCGGTTCGTCCTCAACGAAGCGGCGAACCCGGCGCAGCCGCTCGCCGATCGACGAGTTCAGGCCGGTATCGACGAAGGTGATGCGCCAGTCGGAGATGTCGGTGTTGAAGAGCTTCACCTCGCGAGCGCCCTTCTCGAGCACGAAGTCGTTGGATCGGGTCTCGTCGTAGTTGAGGAAGAAGTCTTTGACCGCTGAGGCCCCGTATCCGAGGCAGAGGACGAAGTCGGTGTGCCCGTAGTAGGCGTAGTAGCGCATCACGTGCCACAGGAGCGGGCGCTCCCCGACCAGCGCCATGGGCTTGGGCCCGGTCGTGACGCCGTCACGCATTCGCATCCCGAGGCCACCGCAGAACAGGACAACTTTCATGAGCGTCTCCTCACTCAGACGATTTCGAGCTCAGGGATCGGGAAGACCAGTCGCCCGCCCCACGACCGGACGTACTCAAGCTGCCGGCTGATCTCATCCCGGAGGTTCCAGGGCAGGACCAGGATGTAGTCGGGCTGGGTCTCGGCCAGGCGTTCGGGCGCATAGATCGGAATGTGCGTGCCGGGCAGAAACTTCCCCTGCTTGAAGGGGCTGCGATCAACCGTGTAGGCGAGCAGGTCGCTGCGAATGCCGCAGTGGTTGAGCAGGGTGTTCCCCTTGCCAGGGGCGCCGTAGCCGGCCACCGAACGGCCCTGTTCCGCCGCCTCCAGCAGAAACCGGACCAGGTCGCTCTTGATCTGCAGCACTTCGCGGGCGAAGCCGGCATGGCCCTCGACGGTGTGGAGCCCGGCGGACTCCTCCTCGTCGAGTACCTCCTTCACCCGGGTGGACGGCTCCCCGGCACTCTCGTCCGGGGCGGCGTAGACGCGCAGCGAGCCGCCATGGGTGTCGAGCTCGTCGACGTCGACAACACGCAGGCCGGCCGTCGCCAGCGCTCGTGAGGCCGTCAGCAGAGAGAGATACGAGTAGTGCTCGTGATAGATCGTGTCGTACTGCCGGCGCTCGATCAGGCGAAGCAGATGCGGGAACTCCAGCGTCACCACGCCCGTGTCCTTGACCAGGGCGCGTAGCCCGGCGGCGAAACCGCGGATGTCGGGGACGTGGGCGAACACGTTGTTGCCGGCCACCAGATCGGCGCGGCCATGCTTCGCCGCGATCTGCCCGCCCGTGTCGGATCCCAGGAACTCGACCACCGTCGGGATGCCCCGGGCCCGCGCCACCTCTGCGACGTTCCCCGCCGGTTCCACGCCCAGCACCGGTATGCCCTCCGCCACGAAGTGCTGCAGGAGGTAGCCGTCGTTGCTGGCCACCTCGGTCACCAGACTGCCGGGCGAGAGATCCAGTCGCTCGATCATGGCCAGGGCGTACCGCTTGGCGTGGGCCACCCAGGAGTCCGAGTAGGACGAGAAGTACGCATAGTCCGAGAAGATGTCCTCACCCGGCACGTAGGCCGGAAGCTGCACCAGCAGGCAGGACGCGCAGAGGCGCACGTGCAGCGGGTAAAAGTCCTCCCGGGCGTCGATGCGCTCCGCCGGCACGTAGCTCTCGCAGAGCGGGGACATCCCCAGGTCGACGAACGTGTGAGTGAGATCTTCGCCGCACAGGCGGCATACGCATTGCGATGTCATGATTTCCTCAAGTTCCGGACCTTCCAACACGGTGAAAGAGTCCGCCACGGGTGGCTTGATACCTGAGATCGAGGACCGGTGCGCCCGGACGTACCGGCAGAGCCCTGGCACGTATCTAATGGGTATCTGGCGCCTCCATAACCACGCCGTTAACGCCGCGTTCTGCAGGAGGCAAGATGAAGGTAGCCGTATTCGGGCTGGGCTATGTAGGCACGGTCACGGCCGCATGCCTGGCCGCCAACGGCCATGATGTGTGGGGCGTCGATGTCGACCGCCACAAGGTCGAGGCCATTGGCTCCGGGCGCAGCCCCGTTGTCGAGCCGGGCCTGAGCGAGCTGGTCGAGCTGGGCTGGGCGGCCGGGCGCCTCCACGCCACTGTCTCGGCGCGCCAGGCCGTCGATGATGCCGACGTCTCGCTTATCTGTGTCGGCACCCCGTCGACCGCTCAGGGGGGAGCCAACCTCACTTATATCGACCGCGTCATCGAGGACCTGACCACTTGTCTGGCCGCCCGGTCGCCTGAGGCTTCGCGGCTGCATTGTGTGGTCATGCGGAGCACCGTGCCACCGGGCACGGTGGAGAAGATTGGTGCGACCCTCCGTGCCAACCTGGATGGCTCCGGGCCGAGCGTCGGCGTCGCCATGTGTCCCGAGTTCCTTCGTGAAGGGACCGGCATCGCCGACTTCTACTCACCTCCTTACACCGTGATCGGCGCCGCCGAGGACTCCGTCATCGACGTCGTCTCCAGCCTGTTCGACTTCATCGCCCGCCCGGTGCGCATCGTCGACATCCGCACGGCCGAGGCCCTCAAATATGCCTGCAATGCCTTCCACGCCACCAAGGTGACTTTCGCCAACGAGCTGGGCCGAATCTTCCGGCGTATGGATATCGACAGCCGGAAGGTGATGGAGTTGTTCTGCGAGGACGACCAACTCAACATCTCGAAGCGGTATCTACGCCCGGGCTTCGCCTTCGGCGGCTCCTGTCTGCCCAAAGACCTCCGGTCGATTCTCAATATCGCCCGGATGGAAAACGTCGACCTGCCGCTGCTGGCGGGTACGTTGGCCAGCAACCGGCTGTCCGTCGGCGATGTGGTCGACCGGGTCCTGGACGGTGACGGCCGGACGGTTGCCCTTCTGGGTCTGAGCTTCAAGGCTGACAGCGACGACCTGCGCGAGAGCCCTTACGTCGAGTTGGCGGAGACGCTACTCGGCAAGGGCTTCGAGGTTCGCATTTACGATCCGATCGTAAACCCATCGATCTTGATCGGCACCAACCGCGTGTATGTGGAGTCCAGGCTGCCGCATCTCCGGAGGATCCTGACCGATCGGGCCGCGGACGCCCTCGCCGGCGCGGACGTGGCCATCGTCTCGTCGTCCGCCCCTGACGTGCTCCATGCCCTGCAAGCCAATCCTCCGGGGCGGATCATCGACCTGGACGGGAGGCTGGGCCCAGCCATCGAGGCGCTGGCCGGGTATCAGGGGGTGGCCTGGTGATCACGTCGCCAGCCGGCCCGTTCCACTCCGAGGAGTAGCCGTGTGCGGTATTGCTGGCACCTACCAGCAGGTTGACGGCGCCGACGCGGCCCGGGTCATGAGCGGCTGCCTGGCCCACCGCGGGCCGGACGACGAAGGCCTCTTTTCTCATACCGACGAGCGCGTATCGGTGCAGCTGGCCCATCGGCGCCTGTCCATTATCGACCTGAGCGGTGGCCACCAGCCCCTGGTCAAGGGTCCCCTCGCCCTTTGCTACAACGGCGAGCTGTATAACTACCGGGAGATCCGCACCGAGCTGCGGGCCCGGGGAGCCAACTTCACCACCTCATCGGACACCGAGGTGGTCCTGGAAGCGTGGCGTCAGTGGGGTCCGGCGTGTCTCCCCCGGTTCCGGGGCATGTTCGCCTTCGCGATGTTCGACCAGAGCAGCGGATCGTTGTTTCTGGCCCGGGATCAGCTGGGGATCAAACCTCTCCACTACCTGCTGCGCGACGACGGGGTGGTCTTCGCATCAGAGCTCAAGGCGCTGGTCGCGGCGTTCGGATCCGAGCTCCGCATGGATCCGGCGGCCCTGGTGGCGTCGATGCTCTACTACTGGGTGCCCGATCAGCGCTGCTCGATCGGCCGGGTCGACAAGCTGCAGCCCGGCACCTGGGCGGAGTTCCGGCCCGACGGGACCTACCAGGTCCGTTCCTACTGGGACGCAGCCCTGGAGGCGGCGAAGGCCGCCTCGGGACCAGCCATCAGCCTGAGCGAGGCCATAGAAGCGTCGGTGGCCGCCCACCTGGTGGCCGATGTGCCCGTGTCGAGCTTTCTGTCGGGAGGCCTGGACTCCAGCATCATCACCGTCCTGGCCAAGCGAGCCAACCCGGACCTCGATGCCTATACCATCACCTTCCGGCCGGAGGATCACCGCCTCGAGGCCATGCCCGATGACGCGCTCTACGCCCGCAAGGTTGCCGGTCGCTACGGGATTCGGCTGCACGAGATCCAGATCGCGCCCAACATCGTGGAAACCCTGCCGAAGATGGTCACCATTCTCGATGAGCCCATCGGGGACCCCGCCGCCATCAACACCCTGCTCATGTGCGAAGCGGCGCGAGACGCGGGAGTCAAGGTCATCCTCTCCGGCATGGGTGCCGACGAGCTTTTCGGCGGCTATCGTAAGCATCTGGCCTGCGTGATGGCGGCCCGCTACCGGCGCCTCCCCGGATTCGTGCGCGGGGCGGCTTCCGGCACCGTCGACCGGCTTCCTGTGGCCGTGGCGGGCCGCGGTCTGCGCTACTCCCGCTGGGCCAAACGGTTCCTGACCTTCTCCGAGCTACCCGAGGAAGCCGCCTTCCGCCGCAGCTATACCCTCTACGACTCGCGGGAGCTCGGCGCCCTTCTCGACCCGAAGCTCGGTCCGGATGTGGATGATGTGCTGAACGAGCATCTCGAGATCTACACCGACAACCGCCTTGCCGACCATGTCAATCGCATGTGTCTCGCCGACGCCCGCCTCTTTCTCCCCGGTCTCAACCTGACCTACACGGACCGGGCCAGCATGGCCGCGTCCACTGAGGTTCGGGTGCCGTTCGTCGATCCGATGGTGTTCCAGGCCGCCTTCTCCCTCGCCGGCGAGCAGAAAGTCAGGGGCCGGACCCAGAAAGCGGCCCTCAAGGAAGCCGCCCTGGCCTGGCTGCCGGCCGAGATCGTCCACCGACCCAAGGCCTCCTTCTCCGCCCCTCTGCGGGCCTGGATCTCCCACGATCTCCGGGGGCTGATTGATGAAAAGCTCGTTCGGGGTGAGCTGGTGGATGCCGGCTTCCTGCAACGCGGTCCGCTCGAGGCGCTGATCGCCGATGACCGGAACGGTCGTGAAGATCGTTCGAAGCAGATCTGGCAGCTGTTGACCCTTGAGATTTGGTACACGCAGATGCGCGCCGCCGGGGTTGCGCTGTAATCCGGAAGGACACTTCGAAGAGATGAAGCAAGTAGCCCAAAACTATCGCTCCGGCGAGCTGACGGTACTGGATGTGCCTCCGCCGGCCTGCGCCCCGGGCGGGGTGCTGGTCCGTTCGCTCTACTCCCTGATCTCCACCGGGACCGAGCTGATGAAGGTGAACGAGTCCAAGATGTCGCTGCTCGGCATGGCGAGAGCCCGGCCCGAGCAGGCCAAAAAGGTCCTGGACACGGTGGTCCAGCAGGGACCGGTCAGCGCCTACCGGAAGGCGATGAACCGCCTGGACTCCTACACCCCGCTCGGGTACTCGTTGGCCGGCGTGGTCGAGGAGGTCGGGCCGGGTGCCGAGGAGTTTTCGGTCGGGCAGGTCGTAGCCTGCGCCGGTAACGAATTCGCCTTTCACGCCGAGTTGAACTGGGTTCCCGTCAACCTCTGCGTACCGGTGCCCGATGGCGTGGCTCCCCAGTTCGCGGCGTTCAGCACCGTGGGTGCCATTGCTCTGCAGGGCGTCCGCCAGGCCGAGGCCCAACTCGGCGATACCGCGTGCGTCATCGGTCTGGGATTGGTCGGGCAGCTGGTGGTCCAGCTCCTGGTCGCCTCCGGAGCGCGGGTCTTCGGCCTCGACGTCGTGGCGGAGCGATGCCGGCTGGCCGAGAAGACGGGGGCTGTCCTGGCCGCCGCACCGGATGACGAGGGGGTGGCCGCCATCGAGTCCGCCATCGCCGAGGCCTCTGGCGGCTTCGGTGCCGACCGCGTTCTGCTGGTCGCCGGGAGCTCATCCAACGGCCCCACCGAGATCGCCGCCCGGATCGCCCGGGATCGCGCCACGGTGGTCGATATCGGCAAGACCAAGCTCGACCTGCCATGGAACGCGTATTACGAAAAGGAGCTGGACCTCCGTTTCTCGCGTTCGTATGGTCCCGGTCGCTACGACGAGGGCTACGAGGTCCAGGGCCACGATTACCCGGTGGGCTACGTGCGCTGGACCGAGCGGCGCAATCTGGCCTGCTTCATCGACCTGGTGGCCAAGGGTGACATCGACCTGGAGCCGCTGATGTCCGGGGTTTATCCCGTCACCGAGGCGGTGGACGTCTACGAGCGGCTCCAGACGCACGCCCTCCGCGGTATCGGTTTCCTCTTCGAGTACCCGACCGGCCCGGCCGCAGACGGGGGTTCCTCGCCGGCAGCCCGCGTTGCCGATCCCAGCCCGCGAGCCGTGCTGGGCGGACCTCGCCGCGGCCAGGGCCGTCCGGCCGTGGATGGGCGTCCGGTCCGGCTCGGCTTCATCGGCGCAGGCAACTACGCCTCGTCGATGCTGCTGCCACACCTCGTGGGCCGCCAGGACGTGCAGCTGGCGCAGGTCGCGACCAGGCGATCGCTCGGCGCGGTGAACGCCCAGCGGAAGTTCGGCTTCGCGAATACCTCCACCGATCCTGAGGTCGTGCTGGCCGACGACAGCCTCGACGCGGTGTTCATCGTCACCCGCCACAGCTCGCATGCCGACCTGGTCTGCCGGGCCCTCGAGTCCAACCAGGCGGTCTTTGTCGAGAAGCCACTGGCGCTGACCGGCGCAGAACTCGACCGGGTGTTGCAGACCGTGGATGCGACCGGGAACGACCGGGTGACGGTCGGCTTCAACCGACGATTCGCCCCCATGCTCACGGAGATGCGGGCCCGTTTTGGCGCCACGGCGGATCCCGCCGTGGCCAGGTACCTGGTCAACGCCGGACCGTTATCAGCGGACAGCTGGTACGGGAACGAAGACCTGGAAGGATCGCGGTTCGTGGGCGAAGGCGGTCATTTCATCGACACGGTCTCCTGGTGGATCGGAGCCGATCCGATCGAAGTCTCCGCCCTGGGCGGACGCGATGCCCGCGACCTCCAGGTGGTGCTGCGCTATCCCGATGGCTCCCTGGCATCGGTCACCTATGTGACCAACGGCCACCGCCGCTTTCCGAAGGAGACCTTCGAGGTGTCTCGGGGTGGTCGCAGCGCTCGCCTGGACAACTTCAAGCGAGCCACGGTGTGGACCGGTCGGCGGAAGCGCTCACGGTTGGCCTTCGGCTCGCCCGACAAGGGTCAGCGGGCCGAGATCGACGCCTTTCTCCACGCCGTTCGCACGGGCGGGCCGATGCCGATATCGCTGTCCTCCCTGGTCGCGACGACCCGCGCCACGCTCGCCGTCAACCCCAGCCTGGCGAGCGGGCTAGCCGTGCGCCTGTAACCCACCGCGTCCGTCGGCCAACGAAACTACGCTCCGGTGGCTCGTTGCGGAGCAGTGATCGTCACCCGACCGCTCTGAGCGCCACCGTCAGCGGATGTTCGGTGGGGTCACCCATCAACTCGTAGGCACCCGGCAGGCCGGAGGATCGGCTGGTCGGATCGGCGCCCACCAGTACCGCGGACCTGATGGTGATATCCGCCTCGCGCAGCTGGCGGCGAACGGTTTCGATCCAGGTGGCGCTGGTTCGGCCGGCCCGGACCATGACCACCGCGTCGCTCGCCCATGCGGCGATGTGGTCGGCTCCGAGGGCCGGGTCCGCGGTCGCCAGGACCAGGATGGCGTCAGCGTCCTCGCCGGCCTCCTCTTGCGCCATCTGGGCCGGGTCATCCGGGGCCACAAACAGCCCCACCGGGTGTCCCTCGATCGACACCATGGTCACGGCCCCGGCGGCCATGTGACCGCCAAGCAGCGCCGCCAGGGGCCGGCCCGCGGCGGCGTCGGCCATGACCACCCGCCGGCCCTCCGACGCCAGCGACCGAGCCAGCGCGCCGATCGCCAGCGCCGCCGGCTCGGCCGCGTTGACCTCGACCAGCGCGAGCGATCCGCTGCCCGCGGCTTCGAGCTGGGCCCTCAGCTGGCGTTCGACCAGTTGGAGGACCGGTGTTGGTCGGCTCAAGCGCCGCCGGAGCCGGGCGGTCTTCAACCAGGTGAGCAATGGCGGCTGGACGGCCACATGCGGTTGGACCACCGGAAGGACGGGTTCCTCGGCCGCCACCGTGGCCTCCTCGGGCCGCTCGGCCTCCGCACCGCGTACGCGGTGCTGATACCAGAGGACGCCGGCGGAGGCGGCCACGTAGGTCGCAATGGTGGCCATCGCGGCCCCCGTCACCCCGTAGCGGATTGAGAGCAGCGTGACCGTGGACACCGAGACGACCAGGGTGAGCACCTGGGTGTAGAAGATTCGATGCGCGTTGCGGGTTTGCTTCAGGACGAGCACCGGGCCTACGGATATCCCCATGAAGATGTAGGCGATCGCGATCAGCAGGGCCGCGAGCTCCTCATGGGCGAACTGTGGTCCGTAGATCTTGGAGAGCAGGACCCGCCCCCAGATCAGGATCACCAGGGCACCGGCCGCGAAGCTCACGACACCGGCTGCCGTCACCATTCGCGACACCTTGACCAGGCCAGCCCAGCCCTTTTCGGCGTGGGCTTTGCTCGCTTCCGGCAGCCCGATGCTCCCGCCGGCTTGAATCAGCACCCCGGCCGGACCGGCCACCAATGTCTGGGCCGCCTTCAGCCCGCCGAGACCCGCCGGCCCCAGGATGGCTCCGGCCACGTACACATAGGCCTGGCTCGAGCCCCACCCCATCAACGACGTGGCGGCCAGCCATTTGCTCATGCCCCAACGGCTGCGCAGCAGCGATAGTCCGCCCCGGAGCGTCGGAATCACCCGGTACTGGCAGAGACCGAAGATCGCTCCGGCCGCGCCCCCGAGTCCCCATGCCGTGATTACGGCCGCCACCGAGCGCAGATGGGTGACGTAGATGGCGATGAAGGCGGCGCCCTGCACGCAGTTGAAGACAGTGTCGTTGGCGAGGGCCCGCCCGGGTTGCTGGCTCATGAAGCTCACCCATCGCCAGTAGTCCTGGACCAGGAGCATCGGCAGCCACGGGGCCAGGAAGAGCATGGCGGTCGCGAAGGTATGCGCATGGACCAGCATCAGAGCCGCTCCGAGCGCCGCAAACACCACCGCAGCACCCGAGCCCAACAGGACCTCGGCGGCGAAGCCCCGCTCGATGCCATTCGTCCCTCCCACGCGGACGTCACCCTCGATGGCCATGGGGTCGGTGATGAGGGCCCGGTGCATGTCGGCGAGGACCAGCCAGCCGGCGTACGCAAAGGCAAAGGCACCAAGACCGGCCGCGCCCGCTACCCTGGCGACCGCGACGCCGACTGCGAAGTTCGAGACCGAGGAGAAGCCCTGGTCGAGGAGGGTCGTGGCGGCCCGGCGACTGCCGCGGATTCCGGTGCTCGCCGCGGGTGTGGCTGGGCCGGATCCCGTATCAGAGACGGCCGGTGGCCGGGTAGGCGATGTCACCGCCATGGGAGCGTCACCACACCCGCCGACCCGGTCAGGCCCGCCGGTGGCCTGAGGTCAGGTCCCCAGCGAGCGCGCCGCGTCCGGAGGCTGGCGAAGCCCCGATGGGCGCGACAAACGCAAAGCACGGTGGCATGAGCCGGGGGGACTTAATTAAATACATCAACGGTCGCCGTATCACGTCCCGCGCCCGGTCCTCCTGAGTAATGGATCTCACCACTGCCCGACGGCGTTTGCTGTGGGTCCGGGACTCGGGAATGGCGAGGAGCGCAACGTGGCCTCAATGATCGATTCACTCCCTTCGGGGGCAAAGAACCACCAGGACGGCTCCTCTGACGCGGGATCAGTACCGCTTGCTGTCGTCACAGAGGGCGCGCCTGCCGGCGCCGGCCCCAAGGCGGGAGTGTCAGGGCTGTCCCTCCGGCATCACCTGACGCTGAGCGACGCCCTCGCCCTGACCCTCGCCTGGGTGCCGTTGGCCCTGCTCGCTCAGGGGGCCGGCACGGGCCGACAGTTCCTCGGCGCGGCCGCAGCTATCGGGTCGACTCTGGCCGCGATGCAGCAGGCCGGGCTCTACCGCTCGCGGGTGTGCGCCCTGCACTCGCGGGAGGTAGTGCGGGTGCTGTTCTCTGCCCTGGCCGGAGGGTTCGTGTATGCGGCCTGCGCCTGGCTGGCGGGTGCGGACCCGGCTGGCGTCGCACTCGCGGGCGCGGCCATCAGCGCCGGGCTGATTCTCGCCCTTCGATGGCGCTTTGGTCGGTGGCTCAAGGGCCGATATTCGAGGGGGCGTCTCCTTCGGCCTACCATCCTGGTTGGGAGCAACGAGGATGCGGCGGCGTTGTGGCAGATGTTGTCCGATGAGCCCGAGCTCGGCTACCGCGTCGTGGGTGTCGTGGGGGAGCGACAGGGGTGCGAACGGATGGACAAGGTCTCACGGCCTTTCGACGTCGGCGCCCTTCCTGATATGGCGAGGCGTACCGGCGCCAGCGCCGTCATCGTGGTGGCCGGGGCGCTGCGAGCCGATGCGACCAGCGCCGCGGTCAGCGAGGGCCTGGCTGCGGGCCTGGACGTGCAGATCTGGCCTGGTCTTCCGAGCCTGTCGAGCCGGCGCCTTCAGCTCACTCCCGTATCCGGAATCCCGGTCCTTCGCGTCGAACCACCCCGGGCCCCGACGTGGCAGAAATTGATCAAACGGGCCATCGACGTCTTCCTTACGGTCGCGGTGGCTCCTGTAGTGATACCCGTCGTGCTGGTGGCAGCTCTGCGTATCAAGCTCGAGGACGGCGGCCCGGTCCTGTACCACAACACCGTTGTCGGTCAGGACGCCAAGCCGATCACCGTCTTGAAGCTCCGCACCATGGTGCCCAACGCCGCCCAGATGCTGGCCGACCTGCAGGCGATGAACGAGAGAACGGGAGGGCCGCTCTTCAAAGCCTCGCACGATCCTCGCGTGACCCGGATCGGCCGGCTCCTGCGGGCGACGAGCATCGACGAGCTCCCCCAGCTCTGGAACGTTCTCACCGGCACCATGAGCCTGGTAGGGCCGAGGCCGGCCCTGCCGCACGAGGATCTCCATTTTGATACGGAGCTCCGGCGCCGGTATCAAATGCGCCCCGGGCTGACCGGTCTCTGGCAAAGCGAGGCCCGCGACAACCCGGCCTTCAGTGCGTACCAACGCCTCGATCTGTTTTACGTGGACAACTGGTCGATCGGCCTGGATCTGTCGATCCTCGCCAACACGGCCCACGCGGTCGCGGTCCGTGCCATCCGGGCCGTTCTTCCGAACCGGGGGGACGAGCAGGATGGCCCGGCACCGGGGGGCCTGATGGCCGCGCCGCTGACCGTTCCGGACCTGGCGGGCGTCGACGCCGGGAGTCCGGAATGAATGCCGGCAACAACAAGCGCATCCTGATCATCGTCCAGAATCTTCCTGTACCGTTCGACCGGCGGGTCTGGCTGGAATGCCGGACCCTGCGGGACGCCGGGTATCAGGTGGCCGTGGTCTGTCCCAAGGGCCCGGGCGATCCAGGCCATGCCGTGGTCGAAGGCGTCGAGTTGTTCAAGTACCGGCCGTTTGCGTCCAGTGGCGGCGTAGCATCGTTCTTCGCCGAGTACCTCTACTCCTTTGTGGCCACCTTGTGGCTGGCCCTCCGGGCGAGCCGCGGCCGGGGGTTTGCTGCGGTGCAAAGCTGCAATCCTCCCGATATCTTCTGGCCCATCGGCCTGCTCTGCCGTTGGTTGTGGGGGTCCCGATTCGTCTTCGATCACCACGACCTCTGCCCCGAGACCTACCAGTCCCGTTTCCCGGAAGGGTCCCGGCTGCTCTACCGGGCCCTGCGCTTCCTCGAGCGGCGAACCGTGAGAGCCGCGGACCACGTCATCTCGACCAACGGCTCCTATCGGGGCGTCGTGATCCAGCGGCACGGATTGGCGCCCGATCGGGTCACCGTGGTCCGCACCGGTCCGGACCCAACCCGGCTCAAGCCCCGGTCGGTCGACCCGAGCCTCCGGCGAGGTCGACAGCACCTGGTTGCGTATATCGGTGTGATGGGGCCCCAGGACGGAGTTCACATCGTCCTCGAGGCCGCCGATATCATCGTCAACCGCCTGCAGAGGAGGGACATCGCCTTCACGCTGATCGGAGCAGGCGACTGCTTCAACGAGCTGATCGAGACTCGAGACCGTCTCAACCTGGTTGACGCGGTGGAGTTCACCGGACGAGTCCCGGATGAGACGGTCGCCGCCATCTTGTCGAGCGCGGCCGTCGGGATTTCGCCGGATCCGAAGAATCCCCTCAACGATCTCTCAACCATGAACAAGACCATGGAGTACATGGCCTTTGGTCTTCCGGTCGTGGCCTTCGATCTCCTCGAGACGAGGGCATCGGCAGCCGAGGCCGGGGCCTATGCCACTCCAAACGACGTCGAGGAACTGGCTGCCCTGGTGATCGACCTCGTCGACGACGAAGCACGACGGCGGTCGATGGGTGCGGCTGGACGCGCCCGGGTGGAGCAAGAACTGGCCTGGACCCACCAGGCGCCGAGATATCTCGGCGTCTACGAGCACCTTCTGGCGACTGGCGGCGACGGCGTCGAACGGGAGCCAGTGAAGTCTGACAAAAGGTGAGGACGTCCAGACTGGAGTGGTACCTCCGGCGGCTTCAGCGGATGTCCCTCCAGGAGGTTGGCTGGCGCCTGTCGGACTACGCCCGGCAACGAGCCTGGATGCGGTACCAGGTCCGCCCGGGCCGGCAGCCCCGGATCGACAGTGTGCCGCTGGACCACCCGGCCGGCCCGGCTGGCGCGTTCACTGCCATCCTTCCCTCCGGAGCGCTGGCGGCCGTTCCCGGCGACTCTCGCCAGGCCGTTGTCGCCGCGGCCGAGGAGATTCTGGCCGGGCGGTGGACCGTGCTGGGTGTGCCGCGTCCCGACGTGGCCGCACCGGACTGGTTCCTCGATCCGGTATCGGGGACGCGGGCCCCTCAACACGAGTATTGCTTTTCGGTCGATCATCGCGATACCCGGGTAACCGGCAACGTCAAGCAGGTGTGGGAAATGTCCCGCCTTCATCACGTGACGGTGCTGGCGGCGGCCTTCGCCTTCTCGCGAGACGAGAAATACGCCGAGGGAGCCGCCCGTCAGCTGCGATCGTGGTGGGGGCAGAACCCGGTCCTGTCCGGAATCCACTGGACCAGCGGCATAGAGCTCGGAGTGCGCCTCATCTCCTGGGTATGGGTCCGCCGGTTGTTGGACGGCTGGGCGGGCGCGCCGGAGCTGTTCGAAGACAACCCCGACGCGTTGGCGCAGATCTGGTGGCACCAGCACTACCTGGCCAACTTCCAGAGTCGCGGGTCGTCGGCCAACAACCACGTGATCGCGGAGGCGGCCGGGCAGCTCGCGGCCGCTCTGGCCTTCAACTGGTTCGAGGACAGTCAGAAGTGGGCGGCTGATGCCGCCGCCCTCCTGGGTGACCAGCTGGCGAACAATACGTTTCCGAGCGGCGTCAACCGCGAGATGGCTTTTGACTACCACGGTTTCGTCGCCGAGCTCGGCCTCCTGGCCGCCGCCGAGGCCGAGACAGCCGGCTACGTTCTGCCGGCGGGCATCTGGGAAGAGCTGGGCCGCATGCTCGACGTCGTCGCATCGGTCGTCGACATCGAGCTGCACGCCCCGCGCCAGGGCGACAGCGACGACGGCCGGGCGCTGGTGCTCGAAGGTCAGGGTTCCAACCGGTGGGCCAGCCTTCTGGCCCTCGGCGCCGCGGTATTCGGCGCCGCGGACTGGTGGCCCGTTGCCCCACCCGACGCCATGAGCACCCTGGTGGCAGCCCTGGTCGGATTCCACCCGCAGGCGCGACGTCCCTCGCCGCGCCCGGACCACTTCGACGACGCCGGCCTGACCATCATGCGAAGTGTTCCCGGCCACGGTCCCGAAATCTGGTGTCGCTGCGACGGCGGTCCCCACGGATTCCTGTCGATCGCCGCCCACGCTCACGCCGACGCCCTGGCGGTCGAGGTCCGGCACGGCGGGACCGAGATCCTGGTCGACCCGGGAACCTACTGTTACAGCAGCGAGCCCAGCTGGCGCCGCTACTTCAAGTCCACGCTCGGGCACAACACCGTCGAGATAGCCGGCCGGGACCAATCGACTTCAGGTGGTCCGACCCTCTGGATCCGGTCGGCTCGAACCCGATGTCTCGAGGTTCGCTCCGACGCCGAAGGTCGGGTGACGCACTGGTCGGCCGAACATGATGGCTACGCCGCGCTCGATCCCCCGGCGCGTCATCGGCGCACGGTTCGGCTCCTGAGCGCCGAGAGGCGCATCGAGATCATGGACCAGGTGTGGACGGGCGGCGCCCATCGGCTGCAGGTGGCCTTTCACCTCGGTCCGGCCGTGAACGCCGTGATCAACGGTCGCAGGGTGCATCTCGACTGGGATGACCAGGAGAGTGGCGGCCGTTCGGCCACACTGGAGCTGCCGGGCGATCTGACCTGGTCCCTGGTCAGGGGAGCAACCGACCCCGTGCTCGGCTGGTACTCGAGAGCCTTTGGTGAGCGGGAGCCGATTACGACCGTTCTCGGCCAGGGGATCTGTACCGGCCACAACTCGGCTGGCGACCTCGCTGCAATTCGATCCGGTGGGCGACACTGGCCATCCGCCGCTTCTCGCCGGCGCGGCCAGATCCGTCTCGACGGTGGGTCCGGCCTGCTCGTAGGCGAACCTCTCGTGCGGCGCCGGCCTTCCAAGCTGCACCGGGTTCGCGGTGGCGCCACCGATGCACCTGGAACACGCAGAGCGATCGGACCACGACGGTGAGTGTCGAGGTCCGCGAAGGCCGTGTATCAAACCGGCGTCCAGCGTCTCTCAGCAGGGCGGAAGGAGTCGGTCCGTGACCTTGCTGAGCGCACCTGCCCCCATGCAGTTGGAGGCCCCCGTCGACAGGCGCCGCCTGCGGCACGTCACCGCGGTCTGGGCCCTCCTGTTCCTGAACACGCTCGCTTTTGCGAAGCCGACGCTGGTGCTTCCTATCCCGCACAAGTTTGGGCAGCTGCTGACCCAGGGTGCCCTGGTGGCCGCGCTGATAGTGGCGTTGACGGTCAATCGAAAGGGCATCATCCGTCCGAATCTGTTTCTCGGCCTCTACACCCTGATGGGTCTCCTCGCCTTTATGATGAGCGTCAGGTTCGTCGGGCTCGGGACGACCTACAGAAGTGTTCGCTTTCTGGTCTTCCTCGCCGTCATCTGGCTGCTCACCCCCTGGTTCCGGGATCGAGGACTGGTCCTGCTACGCGGTCAGCTCCTGGTGCTGACCGCCATCCTCGGATCGTTGTTCCTGGGGATTCTCATCTCGCCGAGCCGGGCCTTTTCTCTGAACTACGGCAGCCCTCGGCTCAATGGGGTAATTTGGCCGATGACCGCCCCGCAAGCGGCGCATTATACGGCCGAGCTCACTGGCTTGACCGTGGTGCTGTGGCTGTGCGGCATGATTCGCCGCAAGCCGGCCATGCTGCTGATTGGCGGGGGCTTCATCGCTCTGCTCGCGACGCACACGCGCACTGCCCTGGGCGGCCTCGTGGTCGGCCTCCTCGTCGCAGCCCTGAGCCTGTTCGTCACCAAGCAACGGGTTCGCCGGACCTTTGCGATTTCTCTGGTCGTGATCCTGACCGTCCTGGTGCCCCTCTCCCCGGCGATCACGGCGTGGCTCGTCCGGGGCCAGAACGCCCAGGCTCTCTCTAATCTGTCCGGCCGTACCAACGCCTGGCATCTGGTTTTCACCGAGTCTCGTCCGGAGACCAACAAGATTCTCGGCTCCGGGATGACCAATGACTCTGTGATCAACCAAACGGTCGACAACGGACTCCCGATTGACAACAGTTGGGTCGCCACCTACCAGAACCAGGGAATCGTGGGCTGTGTTCTCGAAGCGGCCATCTTCCTCGTTCTCTTGATCACGGCTCTGCTGCGACCCCGGGGGCCCACCAGCGCTCTTGCCCTCTTCCTGATCGCCTATTGCCTGTTCGCTTCGTACACCGATACGGGGATGGGTGAACCCACCATCTACTTGCTCGATCTCACGCTGGCGGCGTCCCTCCTTGTCCCCCGCGCCGGCCGCAGGTCGGAAGCTCGAGATGGCTTCTGGCTCAGTCCGCACCCCGCCCATTAGGGAGCCAGAACGCCGTCACCGGCCCGTAGCCTATGTCCGCCATCAATGAAGACCTTCCACACGAGGTGAGCACGAACCCCATGATCACAGTCGCAAAGGGTGCCAGCGCCATGCAGTCGAGAGTCCGACACCGGCTCGCAAACTCATCCGCAGCCAGAGGGGCGGCGTTCCCCCTGCGCACCTTGCTGGTGGCGCGCTACGATGCCCACGTCATCGGGCGGTCGGTCGATTGGCTGGTCCGTGACCGCGAGACGACCAACTTCACGTACGAGCTGGATTCGCTCAACCGTGACCAGCTGGCCTGGTTTGTCGCGGCTGTATCCGGAGCGGACGTCAAACAGGTGCGGGCGTGGATGCAGGAACTCGAGGACGACCGCGGCCTCTTCGACCATCTGACGGATCGATTGTCGTCCGGTCCGCGCCGCGGCATATCCCCGAAGGAGCCGCGGTGGGCGCGGCGGCTCGGATGGTATGCCCTCGTCCGGGCCAAGCAGCCCGATTGCATCATCGAGACCGGCACCCACCTGGGCCTTGGTTCGTGTGCCATCGCTGCCGCCCTGCTCCGAAATGGGCACGGTCGGCTGACGACGATCGATATCGATCCGGAGGCCGGGTACCTCATCGGAGGGCCGTGGGCTGAGGTCATAGACCGCCGCACGGGCGACTCGACCGAGGTGCTCGCGGGCGCTGAGGGCGTGGACATGTTCCTTCACGACAGCCTTCACACCTACGACTACGAAACCAGGGAACTGGCCGCGGTCGAAAGTCGTCTCCGCGACGACGCCATCATTCTCTCTGACAATGCCCACGATTCATCGGCCCTCTCCGATTGGGCCGAGCGGACCGGGCGTCAGTACCTCTTCTTCAGTGAGCAGCCTCGCAATCATTGGTGGCCCGGCGACGGTATTGGTGCCGCGTGGAGACGCGGCCGGTAGGGTCGGCGTCGGGAGGTCCGCACCGGGCAAGGTCCGGCCGCGGGCTAGTGGGCTGCCTGCGAACTCGACGCCGGAAACTCGCGGCCTGGTGTCGCCATGCAATCAGGCGTTCTGACTGCCGAGTTTCCGGCGTCGAGTTTCTGGCCGGCCCACTAGGCGTGAAGCGCGCCTTTCTTCTGATCGCGGCGCTGGCCTTCGGCGGGGGCCTGGGTCTGACCGCGTGCGCGCCGTTCGCGGACTCGACCCGCGGCTCACCCCCGACGACCGTCTCCGCCCGACCCCCCTCTCCCTCTCCCGGCACCGGGGCTGACGCGGCCCCCCTGTCCCCGCCTGTGACCTGGTGCGAAACCGGGTTCACCAGCCCTTACCGAACCCCCCCGACCGGCGCGGTGACGATTCCCGCCGGCGACAACAGCAACTCCGAAATTGTCATCAACTATCGCATCCGGCCGAACACCGTCTACTGGTTCGCGCCGGGCGTTCACACCCTCGGCTCCGGTCCGTACGCCCAGATTCAGGCCGCGCCGGGCGACACCTTCGTCGGTGCGCCAGGGGCCATCCTGAGCGGTCAAGGCCAGAACAACTACGCCGTGGAATCCAACAGCACCTACGCCGAGGCTGCGGACACCAACGTGACGATCAAGTATCTGACGATCGAGGACTTCATGGCCGGCGAGGGGGCGGCGGTCGTCGGGGAAGGCGGCTACAGCAACTGGCGCATCGAATACAACCTGATCAAGGATAACGTCAATGGGGCAGGCGTCCTGGTCGGCACGAACTCGACGGTCACGAATAACTGCCTGACCCACAACGGCGAGTACGGCTTCATCAGCTTTGAGTCCCGGCACGTCACGCTGACCAACAACGAGATCTCCTACAACGACACCGCGGGTGCGTACGACCACCCGGGCGGAGCCAATCCTGACTGTGGTTGCGCGGGCGGCGGCAAGTTCTGGGAGACGATCGGCGGCGTCGTCACCGGGAACTATGTCCATGACAACGGAGATCCGGGGCTGTGGGCGGACACCAACAACGCCGGATTCGACATCTCCCACAACTACATCGCCAACAACTACGGCGAAGGGATCATGTACGAGATCTCCTATAACGCCCGCATCACCGACAACACTCTGATCGGCAATGACATCGGTGCTGGCACCCACAACGACACACCAGACTTCCCGGGCTCGGCCATCTACATCTCGGAGTCCGGCTCCGACCGGAGAGTACCTGGCGAGTACAGCGGGCAGTTTCTCGTGGCCGGGAACGTCCTGACGAACAACTGGGGTGGAGTAACGCTGTACGACAGCCCCGGCCGGGTTTGCGGGGTCAGCGTGGACGCGGTCTGCACCCTGATCGAACCAGGCCGCTACACGCGGGCCACCTGCGCCCAGCACCTGCCGGCCGATACGCCGGGTGCCAACCCCGACTACTTCGACAATTGTCGGTGGAAGACCCAGAACGTGACGGTCAGCGGCAATACGTTCAACTTCAACCCGGCGGCGCTCGGTGCCGCTTGCACCCGGGCCATCGCCCATCCGGGCAGCAGCACCGGGTGTGGCTACAACGCCCTTTTTGGCATCTTCGGCACCCTGGCGCCATACCGGGCCTGGGTTGTCCCCAACGCCATCTCCAACCAGCAGAACAATCACTTCGAGCACAACACGTACAACGGGCCATGGCGGTTTGTCGCCTTTTCGCAGGGCGACTTCTCGACGTGGTCGCAGTGGACGGCCGGGACGACCAACACCAACGGCTCAGGGGATCGCTTCGCCCCCCAGGACCAGGAGAGTGTCTACCGGCCCTGATCGGCGTCAGTGCCCGGAGGCATTGAGGGACTGGAGGAGAAGGTCGGCAGGGTCGGGCCCGTGGGGGCGAGGGGCAGGAAGGCCGGAGCTGTAGTCGTCGGAGTCGGTCCCGATGAGCACCGCTGAGCGAATGAGGACGCGCGCCTCGCGAAGCTGCTTGGCCACCCCGTCGATCCGCGAGGACGTCGCTTCGCCGGCCCGTACCATCACGACGGCATCTCCGGCCCAGGCCGCCACGTGGTCCGCGCCCAGGGCGGGATCGATGCTGGCCAGGACCAGGACCACATCGGCGTCCTCGCCGGCGTCCAGGTCCGCCATCCGGGTTGGGTCGGCCGGAGCGACGAAGAGACCGACCGGTTGCCCCTTCACCGACACCATGCAGAGCGATCCCGCCTCGCAGGATCCGCGGACGAGGGTGGACAAGGGGCGGCCCTCGGCGGTGTCGGCCAGGACCACCCGTTGGCCGTCCGACGCCAGGAGGTGGGCCAGCGACGCCAGGGCGACAGCGGCCGGTTCGGCCGACCCGATCTCCACCAGGGCCAGCGCTTCACCGGGCGCGTTCTGGAGCTGAACCCGCAGCCGCCGCACGATCAACTGCAACGCGGGCGTGGGATGGTTCAATCGCCGCCGGAGCCGGGCAGCCTTCCACCACCGGGTCACTTGAGCCGGCCCACGCTCAACTCGACCGGCGCGCCGAGCGCGGACGCCACGTCAGAACGGCCGCGGACCCGGTCGGACAGCAACTCACCCAGGATCACGATGGTGATGCCGAGGGCGAGCCCCGCGATCAGCCCGGCCAGCCCGTCCTTGATGGCGGTCTTCTTGGCCGACACCACCACGACATACGCCGGGTCGAGCACGACGCTGTTGCGAACCACCGCAGATTGACCGGCTTTGTCCTGGGCTATCTGGTCCTGGAATATCCCGATCTGGTACCGGTCCTGGCTTTGCTGGGCCGCGTTCCTGGATGACGCCATGTCGGCCTGGCGGGACTGGATTTCGGCGCTGAGCGTTGTGATCTCGGCGTCCGTCGCCTGCTTCTGGACCTGAGCGCGAACCTGGAGGAAGGCCTTGGCCACGGCGTTGGCCCTGGCCGCGGCCTCGGTTCCGGTCGGGCCGGTGGCCTTGATCGCCAGCAGGGCGCTGCCCTGGGCCGACCCCTTGTAGGAAGTCAGGGGCTGAGTGGCGCCAGACTGCAGTACGCCCGACGCGGCGACCGCCACCGTGCGAGTCCCGAGCAGGTTGAGGTCATTGGTGATGGCGATGGTCGGGTCGGCCCCCGCTGGTTGGATCAGATACAGCCTGGAAACCGCCGCCACCTTGCTCGGGAGGAGGACGTGGAGGCTGGCGCCCAGAATCAGTCCCGCGAAGGCCGTCGCAATCCACAGCCGCTTCCGTCGCTTGACCGCTGATTTCAACGACCGGATGCTCACGGTGGGACCGGGATCGAACGGATCCTCGAACTCCTCGGCGGTGAACGCTTCGGCCGCCCAGTGGTCTATGCCCGCCACGTCGTTCCTCCTGTCAGATGGGCCGTCGATCCCGGGCCCTGTTGCGCACCGCTGTCGTGGGCCCGCCAGCCGCCGGCCATGCGATCGGGCAGCAAGCCGGTGGTCGTGTCGCCCGGGTCAGGGTTGACCACCACAATCCCGTCAATCCCGAGTCCGGCCTTGGTGGCGGCGAGCGCCACCCGGGCCAGGTCGTCGACCACCGCGAACCCGGAGGAGACGGCCAGGATGGTGGGTCCGACGATCGAAGTCAGCTCGGGCCGCGAGGGCTCCACGGCGACCACGGAGACGACCAGATGGGCCTCGACCAGGGCCGGATCGTCATCCCATCGGATCGGCCGCCCCATCGGTCCGTGCCACGTTTCGGTCTCGGTGCCAAACGAGAGCAACTGATCCGTATGGATGGAAGTCCGGAGGGCGGCGCACGCCGCGATCAGAGGCTCGAGGGCCACGTTCTCGTCGGGCGCCAGTCGGGTCGGAATGCCGGATCCGGCGGCGAAGAGGGCCAGCTCCGGACCGGTGGCGAGGGCCGCCCGGTCGCCGACGAAGGAGACCACGTGAATCGTGGCCTGGCCTTCGAGATCGGTGGGGATCAGGTTCCGCAAGACGCGGCGCAGGGTCCAGGCCTTCATGGCGGAAGGGTCGAAGCGCTCCAGCACCCGAATCCAGTCGGACACGCTCTTGTAGTGCTCGGCTTCCAGCGAGGCCAGGACCGGCACGCCGATGGCACCCGCGATCTGGTCCCGCTGGCGCAAGCCGGTGGTCCCGGCGGGCCCGGATCAGGACCACAGCGACGCCCACGAGCAGTCCGGCGACCAGGCCGAGCAAGCCGTATTTCAACAGGAGCGAGGTGGTGGAAGGCGGGGTCACCGCGGCTGGGCTCTGGATGACTACTGGAGTCCCGTGCACCACGGCGGGGTGGGCTTTGACGTAGGTCTGGTACTGGCTCGTGACGGCGGCGACCAGCTGGACTGCTCGTCCGGCCGTCGGAGCCCGGGCCTCGATGCGGAGGATGTTGTTGCCCACTGCGCCGGCGGACACGACTTTCTCCAGCTGGTCGAGGGCGATCGGGGGCTTCGCCGATTTTGCCGCCGGCGCCAGCACGACGCCGCTGGTGACAATTGCGACCTGGGTCTTGGTGTCGGTCGCGGTGACGTCGGCGCCCGACGCCGTCGTGGTGGGCAGCACGAGTTGGGCGGCGGCGCGGGGCTGCGGAACATGGAGGCTGGCGAAGACGACCCCGCCCAGGAGGCCTACCACCGCCAGGGCGACGATGACGGTCCACCGGCGGCGCAGGGCGCCGAGCGAGGACCGCAGGTCCAGGGGCTGTTCTCTCATGGCCTGGCTTCCCGGTGCTGGCCGGCCACGGCCTGGGTGTGAAGCCCCAGTGAGCTGATCTCGGCCCGGTCGTGCATGGCCAGCTTGCGATACAGACGGCTCACGTAGTTGCGGACCGTCTTGTCGCCGAGTCGGAGAGAGTCGGCGATCTCACTGTTGCCGGCTCCCTCGGCCATCAGCCCGAGCACATCGTGTTCGCGGCGGGTCAGGCGATAGTCGGGCTCGTCCTGCAGCAGCCATCGTGCCGCCTCCCGGCAGAGAACCTGCTCACCCAGGTGGGCGGAAAGTACCGCGGACCTCAAGGCCTCGGGCTCGGTGTCCTTGACCAGAAAGCCGGCTGCCCCCGAGGCCATCGCCGGGAGGACCCGCCAGTCCACGGTGGAGGCCAGGATGACCACCCGGGTGTCCGGCGAGACGGCGGCGATGCTCCGGGTGAGGGCGACCGCGCTCCACTGGCGGATCTCGATATCGGTCAGGACGACGTCGATGGACTGAGAGGCGCACCGTTCGGGCACGTCATCTCCGCCATCGGACACCCCGACCACGAGCAGGCGGTCGTCTTCGCTCAACAGCCGCGCCATGCCGGTCCGGAAGAGAGTCTGGGGGTCGAGCACCAGCACGGAGATCGGCCAGCCGGGGCGGCCGCCACCGTCCGTCGGCTCCATGAGCCTTGGTAGGAGGATTTGTGCTTCGGTGCAGGCCAATCGGGTCTCCGGGGCCGAATATCACCAGGGGTGGTGAGATCTCGAATAGGTGAACAGTGGTTTCTCGCTGCTCAGAGGCGACAAATGGGACTTTGATACGGAAAGAGGGGCGAGGACATCGCAAACCGGTGACTGTCCACGGTTAACCGCGGAAAGTCACCGCACCGCGACCCGCGGGACGGGCCGGCCTCCTCAGGTGAAAACGTCAGCCGGGTTGATCCCGGCCTTGACCGCGAGCCGGCGGAGTTGCTCGAGGGCTCGGGCCCGGGTAGGACCGATGCTGCCGATGGGCATGTCCAGGGCCTCGCTGATATCTCGATAGCTGAGCGGCGAGTCCGCGCTCAGCAGCCGGAGCAACACCTGCGACCGGGTCGGAAGTTGCTGGACCAGCTCGGCGACGACGGCTCCCCACGCCTGGGTGGCCATGGCGTGCTCCGGCGGCCGGACGGGCACCGGAGCCGGCAGGACGTCGAAGTCGTAGCCCGTGGGCGTCTGGCGGGCGCCAACGCGCAGGACCCGCAATGACTCGCGGCGCGCCGTCACCGCCAACCAGGCGCCTACCCGTTCCGGCTGTTGGATCCGATGCAGGTTCTCGACCAGTCGCAGCCACGTCGTCTGTGACACGTCCGCGGCGTCGGCCGACGAGAGCCGATGGCCCCGGGCAATCGCCCAGACCGTTGGCGAGAACTTGTCGACCAGCGCATTCCATGCGGTTCCATCACCCGAGGCGGCCGCCGCGACCAGCCTGGCTACGTCGGGTTGGTCAGAACTACGAGACCCTTCGTTCGAGTCGGTCGCAAGTTGGAGCGTCCGACTGTCCTCGGTCATCGGAGCCGTCGCTCCTGAGAGAGAAACGGACACTATGCCTCACCTCCGACGGGCCACAGTCCTGCGGCCCCGTCGTCATCCCACGGTTTACCCATCGTGGCTACACCCCTTCATCCAACGCTTCGACGGGCACGATCTTGATCGGGCTCCATCCACTGGCTCACCAGGAACCAACAACTTCCGGTCAACAGCTGCCACAGGAACGGTCCTGGGCTGGTTGGCGCGGGCCGGTCCAGCTCTCGACGGTCACGACATGGGCCCGTATCACGGCCCGCGCTGGGCCCTCCTTCCCGGTGGTGGAGTGGCGCGGAGCCGCCCGGGCTCCGAGGGCGAGACTCCCGGTAGGGGTTGTCGGTCGCGAGCAGCTGGCGGCGTCGGCCCCCATCAGATCTCATCCGACCGACCATCGAGGAGTTCTTCGTGAAGGTCCTGCAGGTCCATAACCGGTACCGCTCGTCGCTACCGAGCGGCGAAAATCGGGTCGTTGACCGGGAGGCCGGGAGCCTGCGCCTTCACGGACACGAGGTCGAGCAGTTCGAACGTTCGAGCGACGTCATCGAGACCTGGCCGCTGGCGAGACGAACCCTGGTGGCCGGGCGCGTCCTGTGGAGTCAGGACGCCTACCGGGGCCTCATCGCCGCCCTCAGAGATCATCGCCCGGATGTGGTCCACGTCCACAATGTGTACCCGCTGCTGAGCTCGTCGGTCCTGTACGCGTGCGCCCGAGAGCGCGTGCCCGTGGTCGTGACGCTCCATAACTATCGTCTGCTGTGCGCGTCGGGCAGCTTGTTCCGGGACGGCGCCACCTGTACCGACTGCGTTGGGCACCTGCCGGCGCCGGCCATCCGGCACGGTTGCTACCGGGGATCGAAGCTGGCCACGGTGCCGGTCGCAGTGGCTGGACATGCCCACCGTCACGCCTGGCGGACGATGGTTTCCGCTTACATCTGCCTGTCCCGGTCCCAGCGTGACCTCCTCGCCCCGTTTGGCCTTCCTGACGACCGGGTCTTCGTCAAGTCCAATCTGGTGCCGTTCGTCGACCCGCCTCCGCCGAGATCCACGGCGGGAGACACCGTCGTATTCGCGGGACGCCTGGATGAGGCCAAAGGGGTTCCGCTCCTCATGGCGGCATGGGACCGCTACTCGTCCGAGGCCGGAGCACGCCCCCTGCGTCTGGTCATCGCCGGTGCCGGTCCGCTTGGCGACGCCGTGTCGGCATGGGCCAGAGACCGCTCCGACGTGGTGGTGGCCGGCCTGCTCAGCCCCGAGGAATGTCGCGCCCTGATGGCCACAGCCCGGGTCGCCGTCGCTCCGGCGGAGTGGTTGGAACCATTCGGTCTGGTGGTGGTCGAAGCCATGGCGGCCGGCGTAGCGCTCATCGCCCCGGCCAGCGGCGCGTTCCCCGAGTTGCTCGTTGATCGGGAGGAAGGCCGGCTGTTCGAGCCGGGCAACGCCGGGAGTCTGGCCGGGCTGCTGCATGACGCGGAGAGGTCAGCCGACCGCTATGAGCGGTATGGGCGTCAAGCGCGCCGGGCCTACGAGTCGAGGTTCGATCCGGATGACAACGTCCGGCAGCTGCTGTCCATCTACGAGTTCGCGATGGGAAATCCGGCCGGAACCGCGGCGGGGCGTCGACCCCTCGCCGCGGGGCCTGCTCTCACCGACTCCGAATCGGTGGTCAACCGGCGAGAAGGCGCGGTCTGAGGCCCCGCGGCACCTCGCTTCCGGCCCGAACCGTGGAACTGGGCCCCTGAATCCACGGTTGGCCTGCCTCCACCGGAAACTCACCGTATCTGCGCCCGATCGTCACGCTCTACGTGACGTCGGGCCAAAGGTTAGGGAGCGGTAAGGAGCACGAGGACGATGAGGCCGAACGCCGCCTGCCGGGCCGAGACTGGCACGATGAGAGGCAGTGACGGCGCGCCGTCGAACGCGGTGCGCTTTGGGGCATCGGGCTGATCGGCTGGAGAGAGGAGACCCATGGCGGGACGATCACTGGCAGATCGACGACGGCTGGCAGATCGACGACGGCTGGCAGATCGGCGCAAGGTCGCGGCGAGCGCCGCGAGCGCAGATCCGGAGGAAGCGGCTACGGACGGAGATCAGGCCCTGAGCCGCAGGCGGATCCTCACGGCCGCAGTCGGGCTGGCCGCGGTCGGCGTGGCCGGCGGGTCGGTGTTGGCCGAGGCGGCACCCACCGCGGCATCCGCCCAGACGACCACCCAGCAGGGAGCGGTCGCGCCTGCGGTGGTCCATTTGGTCGACGCGCCGACCGTCGCCGTGGACGCGTCGCTCGGCAACGACTTCCGCCTGACTCTGGGCGGCGATCGCATCATGGGCAACCCGTCCAATCCGGCACCGGGTCAGCAGATCATCTTCCAGATCACCCAGGGAGCCGGGGGACCGTTCGCCTTGACCTGGGGGAGCAACTATGAGTTCTCGTCCGGCCTCCCCCAGCCGACGCTCAGCAGTGCGGCGGGCCAAACCGACCTGCTGGGTTTTCTCTATAACGCGGCCAATCGAAACTGGCTGCTGGCGGCGTTCGTAAATGGGTTCGGCTGATCACCTCCTAGCCCCCGATCTGAGAGGGAACACACCGTGAACAAGCGATTGCTGATTCGGGGCCGAGGATCAGGTTCGAGCCCCTCGACCGACGATCCCGTCCTCGCGGAGTCTGTCGCCCCGGAGTCCGTCGCCCCGGAGTCCGTCGCCCCGGAGCCCGTCGCCCCGGAGTCCGTCGCCCCGGGGCCTCTCCTCCCCGAGCCTGCCCTCCCGGAGGCTCTCTTCCCGGAGCCGGCCCTCCCGGAGACAGCCGCCCCGGACCGGGCCTGGAGCCGGAGGCGCATGCTCAAGACCGTCGGCATCGCCGCCGCCGGTGTGGCTGGAGGAGCGGTGTTGACGGAGACCTTCACGTCACCAGCGTCGGCGGCGACCGTCACCGAAACCGGCGCCATCGCCCCCTCTGTCGTCACCCTCAGCGACGCCGCCATCATCGCCGTCGACGCCTCTCTGGGCAACGACTTTCGCGTCGCGATCGCCGGCGATCGCGCCATGGGCAACCCGGCGAACCCGGCTGACGGCCAGAAGATCGTGTTCCAGGTGACGCAGGGTGCCGGCGGCGCTTTCACGCTGACCTGGGGCGGCAGCTACCTGTTCTCAACGGGTCTGCCCCAGCCCGCCCTGAGCACCGCCGCCGGCGAGACCGACCTGTTGGCATTTATCTACAACGCGGCGATGGGCAAATGGCTCCTGGTGGCGTACGCCCTGGGGTTCAGCTCGGCCAGCGCCCCGCCGCCATCGGGCACGTTCCGCTTCTTCTCGGCGACGAACGGGCCCTCGGCACCGGCGTCCTACGCCGGGCCGTTTCTGGCCGGCATCATGTTCGAGGCCGTCACCGGAGGCACCTGGCTGGAGGGTTACTGGTGGTGGGTCTGCCCCTCAGGTCAGAGCACGGCTGCTCAGGGATTCGCCCTCTGGCAGGTCTCCGGACCTCGAGCCGGCACCGTGGTCGCGACGGCCTCGGTGACCTCGAGCGCCCTGACGCCCGGCCAATGGAACTACATCTCCCTGCCGGCGCCCGTCGCGCTGGCACCCAATGCGACATATGTGGCGTCAACCGGTTTCAGCGACAGCTTTCCTATCTCCAGTGGGGAGTTCGGCTCGGGCCAACCATATGCTGCCGGAATCTCCAGTGGTCCGATAGTGGCCTACTCGGACGGGTCGGGATCGAGACCGGACCTCTTCCAGATGGGGCAGGGACTCTTCAGCACGGCCGGCACCGATCCCACCGCCAACATGCCCAACAACAACTATCAGTCGGCCAACTTCTGGATGGACGTTCAGGTTGGGACAACCCCTCCAAAGGGAGCGTCGTACCGGCTCTGGCCCAACTATCCCGTCCTGCCGGGTACCGCGTCCTCCGACACAGCTGGTTACACGGTCGCGACCGAGTTCCAACTGTCGCAGCCCTGCAGCCTTGACCGCATCTGGTTTTACTCGGCCACGGGCGCCGCTGTGCTCCCGACGCGGTGCGCGATATGGAACGTCAACACCCAGGCCGTCGTCGCAGGCACTGACAACGCCGCCCCTTCATGGTCGGGCGGGGCCGCCTCCGGATGGGTCTCGTGCGCCTACAGTGGCGTGACGCTGCCCGCCGGTGATTACAAGGTAGCGGTGTTCTCTGCCGGCGGCGCGCAGTGGTACCACGCCGCCGTCAGCTATTGGGGAGGTGGAGGCCCGGCCGCCAGCGGTATCGTCAACGGTCCGCTGGCCGCGCCGGGGACCTCCGGGGCCACCGCCCCGGGCCAGGCGACGTACAACCTCGGCTCGTGGGCTTACCCGTTGACCTACAACCCGGCCGGCAACGGCGAGAACTTGTGGGTTGACATCGAAGTCACCGCGAGCTGATAGATGAGTCGACGATGACGGCCTACCGGCTGTTCCCGGGCACAGACGGCCCGACCACTCCGGTTGATTTTGGCGCAGGCGTCGAGTTCGTGTCGGCGACCGGATTCTGGTTGACCCAGAACACCATGTACTTCGAGGGTTACTGGTGGTGGGTCTGTGGTTCCCAACAATCGACCGCCCCGCAGACCTTCTGTCTGTGGCAGGACACGGGCGATGCCGACCAAAAGGGCGAGTACGGGACGCTCGTCCAGAATTCCGTCGTCACGTCTGGCACCCTTCTCGCCGGACAATGGAATTACGTTCCACTGCCGGCACCCATTCCGCTGACGCAGTACATCGCCTACCGGGCGGCGACGGCGTCTCCTCGGTATGCTCCGGCCACCAATGGTCAGTTCGGCGCGGGTGGCATCTACGCCCGGGGCATCGCCAACGGACCGCTCTTTGCCTTCGCCGACGCCACCTCCGGCAACCAGAGCGACGTCGATTTCTTCCAGCCGGGCAACTCGACGTACCAGGAGAACACCCTCGATCCAAGCTCCGTTTATCCCGGATTGACCTACAACGGACTCAACCTGTGGATGGACATGCAGGTCACCGACCAGGTCCCTGCCGGAATCACCTATCGGTGCTGGCCAAACCAGCCAAACCCTCTCTACCCCCCCGAGGCGGCGCTCCCCTTCACCGTCTCGACCCAGATCGCCTTGTCCCAGCCGGGTCAGGTCCTCAAACTGTGGTTCATGTCGCAGACCGGGAACGGGAAACTACCGAGCATCTGTGGGATCTGGGACACGGCGACGCAGCAGGTAGTGCCTGGTTCGGTAACCGAATCACCGAAGTGGGTGTTGCCCAACGGTTCAGCCGCGGCCCCGGGCGATGGGTGGTGCTATTGCGACTACTCGTCGACCGGACTTACCCTCAAGGCCAACCACAACTATCGGGTCGCCACCGGCATGTACACGCCGGGTTACGTGTGGTATTCGGGCGATCAGGGCTACTGGCTGACCAACGGAGGGGGATTCCCGTCGCAGGGAATCGGTGCCGCCCATGGGGCTGGGAATGGCATCATTGCGTGCGTCCCCTGCGGCCTTCAACCGAATCCGCTGACCCCCTGCGCCCAGGACTCGAGCGGCTCGTGGGTCTACCCCAATACGGTCGAGAACGACGGCGACAATTACTACATCGACCTCGAGGTCGCGGTGGCTGCGGGGAGTGGTGGAGGCGGTGGCGGCGGTGGCAGCAAGGTGAATAGCGGGGCCTTCCTGGCCTTCCTTCCCTAGAGAGGCTGCACCGACGGGACCCGGTAGAGGAGCGGAGGCACCGGCTCCGAAAAGGGGCGGTGGATGGTCGGCGTCTAGGCCGGGAGCCTGGTGGCGATCCCGGGGGTCGCGGGCTCTTCGAGCTCGACCTCCACCTCAACGAGGACCGAGTGCTTCGCCGCCGGCACCACAATCTTGATCTTCTCGTCGGGAGCCCGGTGACCGTGGCCAACCTCCGAGGTCCCTTCGGGAATGCGAACGTCACCGTTGGCCATGACGACGAACTGCTGCGTAAGTTTCTTCATGACACTCCTCCTGTGCACGGCGAGGGGATGCGGCCATCGGACCGAGCCAGAGCCCGTCCCCCGGCTACGAGTCGACTAACCGCGGGGAGATACACCGGGCGGCGCTCCGCGGCATCGACCCATCCCGATGGCAGACTGAGGCCTCAATGACAGGAGGGTTCTTCGCAGCCGTGGCCGGCCAGGACCAGGCCATCGCCGCGCTCAACGCGGCGGTAGCCCGGCCCGTGCACGCCTACCTCTTCGTAGGTCCGCCCGGATCAGGCAAAGCCGCCGCGGCCCGGGGCTTCGCGGCTGCTCTGCTCTGTCAGACCCGTCCGCCCGACGGCACGTGCGACGTCTGCCGGCGGGCGCTCGGAGCCGTCCACCCCGACGTCATCGAGGTGGAACGAGAGGGTGCCGCCATCAGCATCGACGCCGCCCGCCGCGTGTCCCGGCTGGCCGCCACCAGCCCGGTCGAGGGCGACCGCAAAGTGATCATCCTGCACGACTTTCACCTGGTCGAAGACGCCGGCCCCGCCCTCCTCAAGACCATCGAGGAGCCGCCGGCCACTACCGTCTTCATCATCCTGGCGGAGTACGTGCCGCCGGCGCTCGTCACCATCGCCAGCCGCTGCGTGCGGATCGACTTCCAGGCCCTGAGCGCCGAAGCGGTCGCTCAGGTCCTCGAGGAGGAGGGCACCGAGCCGGCCCGGGCCCTGATGCTGGCGGAGGCCGCCGGCGGTCGCCTGGACCGGGCCCGCCTGCTGGCCACCGACCCGGATTTCGAGCTCCGGCGGCGGGCCTGGCTGGAGGTGCCGGCCCGCCTCGATGGCACCGGGGCGACGGCCGCCACCGTCGCCGACGAGCTTGTGGCCCTGCTCGAGGCCAGCGTCCAGCCCCTGCGAGCGCGCCATAACGCCGAACGGGCCGCCCTGGAGGAGCGCAACGCCCGGGCCGCCGGCGCGGCGGGCGCCGGGCGTTCGGGCCAGGCCGGGGCCAGGGCCGCCAAGGCCATGCTGACCGCGGGGATGACCGAAATGGAGACCCGCCACCGCCGTGAAGTGCGCCGCCAGCGCACCGATGAGCTTCGCGCCGGTCTGGCCGCCCTGGCGGGCGCCTACCGGGACCGGTTGGGCCGGGCCGAGGACGACCGTCGTCTGGCCCCATCTCTGCAGGCCGTCGACCGCATCGACCGCGTCGGGCGGGACCTGCAGTACAACCCGGGGGAGCTGCTGCAGGTGCAGGCCTTGCTCACCCGGCTGGGCCGCGACGCGGTCGGCTAAGCGGCCCGTACCGAGCGGCTCACCAGCTCGTCCTTCCGGAGCCGGGGCCTAGCGCCTGGGGTGTAGGCGATGGCTGTTTCGTCCTCCTCACGTCGGATACCGGAAACCATCCCGGGGCCGACGCCAAAGGGCCCGCGGCCGAGGATCATCGACTCATGAACGGACTGACCGCCCTCGTCCTCCGTCATCGCCGCCTGGTCATGCTGGCGTGGCTCATCGTGGCCCTGGCCGGAGCGGCCACCCTCGGGTCGACGACCAAACGGCTGTCGACGCAGTTCAAAATGCCCGGCGAGCCCAGCTTCGTCGCCGACAGCAAGATCCTGGCCCTCTACCACACCATGGGCTCGCCCACGGTGGTGACCGTCACGGCCCCCACGGGCCAGGTGGCGTCACCGGCCGCGACTGACCGCGTCCTCACTGCGGCCGCCGCCTCCATCCCCGGGGCGCGGGTTGTTGACCAGCAGAACACCGGCGACGCCCACTTCGCCACCGCCGATGGCCGGACCGGCTTCGGCCTGGTCTACACCCCGGAGCAGAACGGGATGCGGGACAGCATCACTCCCACGATCACCGCCGCCGCGGCCGCCGCCGCCCCGGCCGCATGGCACACGGGCGTCACCGGCCTCGGTCAGCTGCAGGCCGGCGGCTCCGGCAAGGGCGTGAGTGCCCTGACCGAGACCACGCTCGGAGGTATCGGCGCCCTGGCCGTTCTGGCCTTCGTCTTCGCCAGCTTCATCGCCGTCGTCCCCATGCTCATGGCGATGGTCGCCATCCCGTCGACCTTTCTCATCGTCGGCGGCCTGACCCACCTCACGTCGGTCAGCGTCATCGTCGAGTTCCTGATCGCCCTGATCGGGCTGGGGGTGGCCATCGACTATTCGCTGCTGGTCGTCACCCGCTGGCGGGAGGAGCGTGCGCACGGCTACGACAACCACGAGGCCGTGGCGCGGGCCATGAATTCCGCTGGACGGGCCGTGGTGTTCTCCGGCTTGACCGTCGGGATCAGTCTCCTGGCGCTGGTCGTCCTGCCGGTGACCTTCCTCGCCACCATCGGGGTGGCCGGATTCCTCATCCCGATCGTGTCGGTAGCGGTGGCGCTGACCCTGGTCCCGGCCCTCCTGGCCAGCATCGGACCCTGGCTCGACCGGCCGCGGCTACGGCACGAGGTCCATGCCAGCCGCCCCTGGACGGCCTGGGCCCGCCTGGTGCTCCGGCGGCGGAAGGCCGCGGCGCTCATCGGGGGCGCCCTCCTCGTCGCCCTTGTCATACCGGTCTTCGCCCTCAACCTGGGTGAGCCGAAGAGCTCGGTCCTGGCTCAGTCCGGTCCGGCCCACCGCGCCCTGGCCGGTCTCGAAGCCGGCGGGGTTCCCTCCGGGATCCTGGAGCCGATCGACGTCCTGGTGGAGGCCGACGCCGCGCCGCGGGTGGCGGCCGAGCTGGCCACGGTCAAAGGCGTCGACACGGCCGTGGCTCCGACCGGCCCCGAATTTCACCATGGGGGCACGGCTCTGGTCGAGGTCCTGCCCTCCGCCGAGCCTTCCACCTCCTCCGGCGGGTCCACCGTCGCAGCCGTGCGGTCGACGGCGGCCCACCTGCCGGGTGTCATTGGCGTGGGCGGCAGCGGCCCGGAACAGGTCGACTTCGTCCACGCCGTATACGGATCGTTTCCGCTGATGCTGGCGCTCATCGGGGTCGCCACCCTGCTCCTCCTGACCCGGGCGTTCCGGTCGGTGGTACTGGCGGTCAAGGCCGTACTGTTCAACCTGCTCTCCGTGGCCGCCGCCTACGGCGTCATGGTCCTCGTCTGGCAGCAGGGGCACGGCAGTCAGGCGGTGTGGTCGATTCCCGCCACCGGGTCGATCACCGTGTGGGTGCCGATCATGGTGTTCGCCTTCTTGTTTGGCCTCTCGATGGACTACGAGGTCTTCATCCTCTCCCGCATCCGGGAGGAGTACGACCGCACCGGATCGACCGACGGCGCCGTGCTGGTTGGAATCGGGCGGACCGGCCGGCTGGTCACCAGCGCCGCCTTGATCCTCTTCCTCGCCTTCCTGTCCCTGTCGACGGCACCGATGACCGACCTCAAAGTGATGGCAACCGGGCTCGGCGCCGGGATCCTCCTCGACGCCCTGGTGATCCGATCCCTGCTCGTGCCGTCGCTGATCGGCGTCCTCGGGCGGTGGAACTGGTACCTCCCGGGCTGGCTGGGCCAGGCCCTCTTCGTCCGGGAGCCGGCGCCCCTGCCCACCCGTGTCGGCCGGCCGTCTCATCCCGGCGACGCGCCGCCCGTCGATGGGCAGCCGGTCGACGAGCCGCTTCTGGTGGAAGTCGGCTCCAAGGGATAGGCCCAAGATCGCCGGCCGGGTACTGCGTCAGGCATCCGGCTGGCCGCTCGGGCCGGGCGCTGCCCGTTCCAGCGCCCGCCCGAGCCGGTCCGGTACATCGCCCCCCGGGTGCCGGACCACTCCCCGGCCCGGCACCGTTCGCCCTGCGGTGCCGGGCCGGCGGCGCGCCGCGAGGTCGTCGGGAGGCAGGGAGCAGGTGAGGCGGGGGCGCCAGGCGGCGCGACGCCTGGGCCCGCCGCCTCAGCCGCCACTGTGCCGGCCCCCGCCCATGGATAGCCCGCCGGCTGGTGGGCGCGGGCTGACCCTCCAACGCTCCGAGCCCTCACCGGGCAATATGAGGCCCATGCTCGACCACGTCTCCATCCAGTGTCAGGACGTCGCCGAGAGCGCGGCGTTCTACGACGCCGTCCTCGCGCCCCTCGGCGGGCAACGGATCATGGACTTCGGCGAGGTCCTCGGCTACGGGGTGCCGCCCAGACCCGACTTCTGGATCGGCGCCGCCCGGACTGGAGAAGGCTTCCGGGAATCACACCTGGCCTTCGTAGCTGCGGACCGGGCGGCGGTGCGAGCCTTCTTCGAGGCCGCGACCGGCCGCGGCGCGGAGGTGCTCCACTCGCCGCGGGTCTGGCCTGAGTACCACCCCAACTATTACGGCGCTTTCGTGCGGGACCCCGACGGCAACAATGTCGAAGCGGTCTGTCACCAGCCGGAGGGTAGCGACTGAATCCGACGGCGCGCGGCGCCGGAAGGACCGCCCCCTATGCCCCATCCGCCGGGGCGACTCCGCTTCCCCCCGCCGGGTCGGTTGCCCCCGCCGGATCCACCCGTGACGATCCTCCCGCCGGGTTCGCCGCCGCCGCCCCCGCCGCCCTCCTGCCCGGCAGCCCGTACGCCGCCGCCCGGGCTACCCGGCACAACTCCGGCAGTGATGCCATCAGCCCTTCGCACTCCTCGTGATCACGGTCGCGGAGGGCGGCATGGATGTTGCGACCGGCAGTGTCGAGGTGCACGGTGGCGAGGTGCAGGCGACGCTGCAGGGGCCCTTCCACCTGGCGGATGCTTTGCACTTTTGCGAGCGGCACCCAGTCGGTGACCCGGCGGATCCGGCCACTGGTGGTGACGGCGTAGGACCGGTCGCCGCCCCACGAGAGATAGCGGTAACGCAATGGCGACTTCCAGCGGGCCCGCGATGGCGGGCGGGAGCGATGCTGTGGCACGTCCGGGAGGATCCGCTCCAGGAGCCACGCCGCTTGCTCCCTGGAGCCGACCGGCAGGACGGTCCGGAGCGCTTCGGAGATGGAACGGCTCTCGCGACCCGCTCGCTGTTTTCCGGCGACGTCGACCACCAACCGGCACCAGCCGAAAGGCCGCCAGAGCCACGGCTCGACCATACGGACACCCTGCACCCGCCCGCGTGGGATCGTCTCGGCCGCGGTCTGCAGCAGCCCCGATCGCAGCCGGAGCCCATCCGGAGCCTCGGCCACGGTCAGGTGGTAGTCGCTGTTGAGCCGGCGGAACACGCTCGCCACCAGGCCGATCAGCGCCGTCGCCGTGACGCTCAAGGCCGGTCCCACGGCCGACGGCGTGACCGCCACCAGGATGACCAGGGCCACGATCACCGCTTCCAGCACCAGGCCGATGCCGCTCAGCAGGATCGATGGGATCAGCCGGCGGGTAGGGGTGGTGATCAGCACGTGCTCGGACGGCGGGGGTGCGTGCTCGGCGACACCATGCGCCAGCGCCAGCAGGCGGGCTCGCACCTGCTCGGCTTCGTTGTCGGTCAGGTAGGAGAGGCGACCGTGCTCGCCCGTGGAGGCGGCCATCCGCACTCGCACCTCTGCCAACCCGAAGACCCGGGCGAGCACCGGGCGGACGGTATCGACGGCCTGGATCTGATCAGCAGGGAAACGGCGAGAAGTCCGTCGCAACAGCCCGCTTTCGATCCGCAAGACCCCGTTTTCGATCCGCCAGCGCGTGACCAGCCAGGAAACGAAGCCGACGAGCAGGAGGGCCACGATCACCCCGACCTCGGCCAGGACGGCCGTGTAGTTGCCGTGGCGGCGCGCCCCGGTGATGGCCAGGACCAGCAGGCCGCCGAGCGGTCCGCCGGTGCGAACCAGGGGCGAGAGCGGGTGCACCCGTCGCCAGCGCGGGGACGCCTCGGCCGGCCGCCCGCCGGGGCTGGTCAGAAGCTCAGGACCGGTCACCGGCCAAGACCGGTCACAACGCCGGGGCTGGTCACAGCCCCGGGACTGGTCACAACCCCGGGGCTGGTCACAAGCCCAGGGCTGGTCACGAGCGCGGGGCTGGTCACGAGCGGGGAGCCGGCCGCAAGCCCAGGACCGGTCACAGGCCGGCGGCCCGGGCTTCCCCCAGTGCCGTGAGGTTGTCGCGGAGGCGGGCGGCCTCGGTGGCCGGCAGCCCGGGGACGCGGGCGTCCGAAGCCGCCGCTGCGGTGTGCATCCGCACGGTGGCCAGCCCGAAGGAGCGCTCCACCGGCCCGGCGGTCACGTCTACAAATTGCATGCGACCGTACGGGACAACCGAGAGCCGCCTGATCATGACCCCGCGCCGTACCAGCAGATCGTCGTCCCGCTCGGCGTAGCCCCAGGCCCGAATTCGGCGGCCGAGGAAGAGGTCGACGACACCGGCGACCACCAGAACGCCGATCGCCGCCAGGACGGCCGCCACCGCGCCGCTGACGGCGACCCCGACCGCGACCGCGACGACGAGGACCGGCAGGGTCGCCACCACCAGTTGTCCTCGCCGGACCAGGCGCAGCCGCGGCGATGGTTGCAGCCAGTTCGCCTGAAGTTCCTGCCCGTCCCGGCCACGCCCCGGGAAGAGCGGGCCGCCTCCCGGGGAGGCTCCGTCGATCATGCTGAGCAGCTACCCGGCCGGCGCCCGGGTTGACGCTGAGTCCGGCGTGCCGCTCTGCTTGGCGTCGGCGTCGGCGTCGCCCCCAGGTAGGGCACTTTGGCCGTTGAGATTGACGCCGTTTTGCACCAGCTTCATGAGCTGGCTCGCCTGCCCGGCCAGGCCGGCGAGTAGCTGACCCATGCCGTCCGCCCCGTTGAGCACGGTGACGTTGGCGTTGGCCAGCTCCGACGCGGCCGCGCCGATGATCTCGGGCATCTTCTCCACCAGCATGCGTTGCAGGGCAATGCCCTGCCCCGTGGCGGTTGCCTCGGCCTGCAGCCTGGTGCGCCTGGCTTCGGCCTCGGCGATGGTCCGGATCCGAAAGGCTTCCGCCTCCGCGGGCTTCTCGACGCTGGCGATGAGCTCCTTCTCCTTGAGCTCGGCATTGCGCACGGCCAACTCCCGCTGGGCCTCCAGCACGGCTGCCTGAGCCTGAGCCTGGGCCAGCGGCCCGGACTGCGCGGCCTGGGACTGGGCTCGATCGATCTCGGCTTTGTATCCGGCTTTGGTCACCTCGGTCTGGCGTTCGTATTCTGCCTGGTTCCGGAGCGACTCCTGGTGAGCCTGAGCGGCGGCCTGTTCGGCCTGGGCTTGAGCGATGCGAGCATCTCGCTGAACGGCCGCTTGATAGGGCGCCGCCAGTGCGGCGATGTAGCCCGAGCCGCGATCGTCGATGGATTGGATCTGCAGCGAGTCCACCACCAGGCCGATCTTTTCCATTTCTGGTTTGGAGGCGTCCAGCACCTCCTCCGCCAGCCGCTGGCGCTCCCGGATGATCTCTTCCACGGTCATGGAGCCGATGATGGACCGGAGGTGACCGGCGAAGATTCTTCCAGTGAGCACCGACATGTGGTCCTGGTCCTCGAGGAAGCGCCGGGCTGCATTGGCGATGCTCTCGTGGTCGTCACCGACCTTGAAGGCGATGACCGAGCGGCAGAGGAGGGCGATCCCCTGTTTGGTGACGCACTCTTCGGCCACCTCGGACTCCTGCATGGCCAGCGTGAGGGTGCTGACCCGGTTCCGGATGGGAACGACGAAGGCGCCGTGGCCGGTCACGATCTTGAATGGCAGCCCATTCTCCGTATGCAGCTTGCCGCTGATGAGCATCGCCTCATCCGGCGCAGGAACATGCCAACCAAACATGGTGAGCCTCCTTGTCGAACCCCATCATCGCGCCGCGACTCAGCTAGCGAACGGCGTGACCTCGACAGTTCTGGCCGATCGTTTAGCGATGACCAGCACCTCAGCCTGCTCGGGCAGGTCGGTGTCGCAGTAGGCCATGTACGTCTCCGTGCCCCCCCGAATGTGCACGACGATCTCGCCCGGCCGGCCCGCCCGGATGGCATGGATCACGGTGCCGATCTTGCCGACAACCGGATCATCGGGAGACATGGGCCGCGAAGCTAGCCGCACGACTTTGAGGCATCCGAACGCGCCGATGAACCCGGCCAGTCTTGATCGTCCTACGAAGAAATGCCATCTGGAGAGACCGACAGCTCACCGGGACGCGCCGTCATTGTGCTCCTGTGCGGTGGTGTGGTCATGACCAGCTGGCCGCTGGCTGGCGCCAGCCGGGTCGACATGGGCCTGATCGAGGGCTTGGCCCGCTTGCAGTTGACCGCTCGCCGGCTGGGATGTTCCGTTCAGTTGCACCACCCCGGCCCCGAACTGGCCCAACTGCTCGCCCTCAGCGGCCTCGCCGGCATCGTGCCGGCGGCCGGCCGGGCGGACCCGCCCACCCCGGCGGCGCCCGACTGACGCCCACCGGCCAAACTGAGCCCGGCAGCCAAACTGAGCCCGATAGCCAAACTGAGCCCGATAAGTGGAACCCGGGGGCCCCAGCGCTCCAACCGCGCCCCGTACCGTCGAGACCTCGCAGAGAGGAGGCGGCCGCTGAACGACGTGAGAATCCGGTCAAATCGGATATTCCAGAGGACCGGGACCTCCGGAATGCGATGAGTTGCCGGAAACTGAACAGAGGATAGGCACGGCCCTGCCCTGCCGCCCGCCCGTCGCACCCCGCCGGCTGTCAGTGCCGCTCCGCCGCTCCTGACATATCAACTCAATGGCAGGTCGGGACATTGGCTTGTATGCCTCACGCGGTTTCGGTCTCTATGCGTCCACGCCGTTTGGACCGCTGAGACGATCGGCTACTATCCCCGCATGGCTGGCTCCAGACCGCGCCGGAATAAGGGTGCAGGCCCCACTCATCTGAAGCGATCAGTTGGCGCCAGCAAGCGCGTCAAAACCATCTGTACCCCTTGCGCGCGCCCCGCGAACCGCGCTAGCAAGTGTCGGGGTTGATCAGCCAGCCCCGAAGCTCATCCCTCGGAGCCAAGGTGGCTGGCATGACACTGATTCAATTTCAATGAGTTCATGGCATATGCGTGCAAGCCCTGATCTGGTGCAAGTTCGCCGGCCCCTTGTCCACTGGTGCCGCGATGGCCCTTCGGCGACCGTACCCAGGGTGACCGGTCACGGAAGCGAGCACTCGGATCGGCCGAGTCGCAGCCCTCCAGCTGCGGTGACGAGAGCTCATCAATAAGAATATTGCTACGGGATGGCCAGTTGCCCCTGAGCACGAATGGACAGATTGATTGCGGCAAGGCCTGTGCCGTCCGGTCGTGCTTCGTCGTCCCGTAGAGGATCTTCGCAGGGTTTCCGTCGACACGGTAACTCTGCCGTTCATCGACTTCATCCGGTTACGGTTTCTCGCATCGGCCTGTCGGTCGTAGCGCAGCCGCGCTCGTCAGTTGGCCGTGATTCCCGCACCGCGTGTGGTCACGAGAATCTTCACCGTAGTTGACCAATGTGTTTGTCGCGCTCGAAGCGGCTCTTCTGACTCCCACCTGGCGGGCGCGTCCGGTGAGTGCAGTGGAAATGAGGGAGTGCGGACATCCATCCACATATGCAACAACGGGGCGTACTTGACGGTCTAACCCAGGAGTAGGAAATGTCGATGTATCGACGTCTCATTCAGGCTGTGACCCACGGGAGGAGGTTGCGCTCAGTCCGACCAGCCTTGGGCGTAAGCATGGCCACCTTCCTGCTCTTCGGGTTCTCTGGCTTCTTCGTCCCCACCGCCGGGCCGAGTTACCAGGCGGCTCGCGTCAATATGCGTTCCGTCCCGTTCCGGACGTATCCGTCGTGCTGGAGGCACAGTCGGAATTGCGGTTCCAACTCGGGATCGACCACCACGACCACGGTGCCGCAGAGTACGACGACCACGGCCGCGTCGACCACTACGACCACCGTCCCGCGGTCCACCACGACGACGGTGGCGTCGACCACCACCACCACGGTGCCGCGGACGACCACCACCACGGTGCCGCGGACCACCACCACGGTGGCGCCGTCCACGACGACCACGGCGGTTCCGCCTGTCGGGGGTGGTAACTGCACCCAGCCGTCCTGGTCGAGCAGCCAGGCTACCGGGACAGAAAGCCTTGACAACACTGGCACCTGGTGGGTGGACAATGACGCCTGGTCGGGCAGTCATGGTCCGCAGTCGATCTATGTGTGCAACCAGGCCAGTTGGTATGCCGTGTCGAACCAGCCGAACATCCAGGGCCAGGTCGAGACGTACCCGAACTCCGAGTACGACGTCGGCGGCCGTAATAACGGAGTGTCGACGAAGCCCATCTCCGCCTACCAGTCGATCACGTCCTCGTTCGCGGAGCAGTACCCCACGAGCGGCGACAGCATGGATGCCGCTTACGACCTCTGGCTCAACAATTGGGGCACGGAGATCATGATCTGGAACGAGGACAGCGGTAGCCAGACGTACTGGAACACCCAGGGCACCCCGGTCACCGTCGGAGGCGTTGCCTACGAGTTCGTCAACCTCGGCGACGAGTTCATCTTCATCCGCCAGTCGCAGGTGAAGTCCGGCTCGGTGGACATCCTCTCCGCGCTCAAATATTTGGTGTCGCAGAGCCTGGTGAAGTCGTCCGACGTGCCGACCCAACTCGAGTACGGGGTCGAGATTTGCTCGACTACCGGCTCTCAGACGTTCCCGCTTACCGGCTTGACGTTCAACTTGAGCTGACACCGTCAGGAGCGCGCCGCGTGTTGTTCGGCCGCTCGGCCGGTATAGGCTTCGCGGATGGGCGGTCGCCACCGGAGAGGAGGCCATGACCGGCTCCTGAGGACAGCCCTCCTTCCCCGTCCTCGCGTTCGGCCATCAGCGCTGATTGAGCCCAGAGGAGGTCGTTGTTAAGCTAGGGGCGGCGGCCACCGAGGAATCCGGGCAGGCCTATCTTTTTGGAGGGGCCAGGTGACTGTGAAGAACCGAACTCGAAAGTTGGCCGTAGTGGCCATCGCCGTCTCGGTCGGAATGCTGGGCACGGCGATAATGAGGATTGCTACTACGCCGGGTGACAGCCTCGTCAACGCCGACACGACCTTGTCGGGCTTCACCCCCCGCCCGGGCGGAGCGACGGATGTGGCCGTGGGCGCCAACGGGTCGGCCTGGGTTGTCGGCACTAATCCTCGGCCTGGCGGCTTCGGCATCTTTCGTTGGTCTGGTACCGGGTGGGCAGCAGTGGCGGGTGGGGCCATCCGGATCGCGGTCGGTCCCGGCGGCGACCCGTGGGTGGTGAATTCGTCCGGCCATATCTACCACTGGAACGGCCATGGCTGGACGTTGTTGACGGGCCGGGCGATCGATGTCGGAGTCGGCGCCAACAGGTCGGTGTGGATGATCGGCACCAACCCGCGGGCGGGCGGGTTCGAAATCTTTCATTGGACCGGCACCGGGTGGGCGGCCGTCGCGGGTGGTGCCGTCCGGATCGCGGTCGGTCCCGGCGGCGACCCGTGGGTGGTGAATTCGTCCGGCCATATCTATCACTGGAACGGCCATGGCTGGACGTTGTTGACGGGCCGGGCGATCGATGTGGGAGTCGGCGCCAACGGGTTGGCGTGGGTTGTCGGCACCAATCCTCGGCCCGGTGGGTTTGGCATCTTTCATTGGACTGGATCCAGGTGGACATCAGTTTTGGGCGGTGCCGTCCGGATCGCGGTTGGTCCCGCCGGCAATCCGTGGGTCGTCAACACAATTCATCAGATCTTCTCATTGGGCTCACTTTCGGGCGGTTCACCACCGCCGACGACCGGGCCGCCGTCTGTCGGGGGCGCGAACTGCACCCAGCCGTCCTTTTCGACCAACGAGGCGACCGGTACTCAAGGCCTCGACAGCACCGGCACCTGGTGGGTGGACAACGACGCCTGGTCGGGCAGTCATGGCCCGCAGTCGATCTATGTGTGCAACCAGGCCAGTTGGTATGCGGTGTCCGACCAGCCGGACGTCCAGGGCCAGGTCGAGACGTACCCGAACAGCGAGTACGACGTCGGTGGCCGGGACAACGGAGTCGCGACGAAGCCGATCTCCGCCTACCAGTCGATCACTTCGACCTTCTCAGAGGCTTTCCCCACCGACGGGTCGATCGACGCCGCTTACGACCTCTGGCTGAACAATTGGTCGACCGAGATCATGATCTGGAACGAGGACAGCGGGAGCCAGACCTTCTGGAATACCCAGGGCATTGCGGTGACCATCGGGGGCGTTGCCTACCAGTTCGTCAACCTCGGTGACGAGTTCATCTTCATCCGCCACACGCAGGTGAAGTCCGGCTCGGTGGACATCCTCGCCCATCTCAACTATCTGGTGTCGCAGGGTCTGGTGAAGTCGTCCGACGTGCCAACCCAGCTCGAGTACGGAGTCGAGATCTGCTCGACGAACGGGCCGGAGACGTTCCCGCTGACCGGGTTGACGTTCAATCTGAGCTGACGCACCGGTCGGCTACTAGCAGTGCCGATCCACGAGCAGCGCCTTGCCGAGTGCCCCCCATTCGTAAGCCACCTCGTAGAAGAGCTGTGAGGTCTTCACCGGAGCCGCCACCATCGTCACCGACCCGGACAAGCACCGCCCCATCAGGAGCCGGGCCCGGACCGACTGGGCCCGGCTGGCGACGACAATGAGGTGCCGCCAGCCTCTGGCCCGGGCGTAGCGAGCGGCGAACTCGGCTTCACCGACCGTTCGTCCGGGCTTGGGCTCGAAGCAGATGACCCGGACGTGCGGAACGACCGGGCAGGGGGTCGTGTACGAGTTGCCCTGAGAGAAGAGCAGCACCGGTGCATAACCCCGCTCCGCGAGCGAGACGGCCAGAGCCTCTCGAGCGGCTTCGTTGCGGCCGTTGAGGCTGACGATGGCGTCGGCGTGGGTCGGCTGGTCGGTTGGCGGCCAGACGAAGAGCACCCCGCTGGCGGTGATGGCGAGCACCACCGCCACGGCCAGGCCGAGCAACAGCCAGCGGGCCCGGAAGCGCCGCCCTGGGCCCGCCGCCTGACCCGTTTCGGTCTGGTCTTGGACTGGCGATCCCGCCACCCGGCCCCTCATTGCGGCCAACGGACAGTCTGCACAGGAACCTGAGCGCCTCGGCCCGGCAAAAATACATCGAGCCCGGGAGGGGAACAACCGGCGGCGAAGTCAGTCGACGTCGATGGCCGCGGTTCGTCGGGGTGACGCCAGGATAGACCTTGGCAGAACCCGTCAGAGTTTCTGTGGCCCCACATCAGGGCCCGCCCCGACAAGGCGTTCCACTACATTTCAGTGCTCACCAGTACCTTGACGGGAATCGTCTCCGGTCCGAGACGGACCGTCGACGGCGGACGAGACATCGCAGGTCCGACCCGGCGGTCCAGGAGCGCGGCCGCCTATTCGCCGATCGGAGTTGCCGGCCGGAGTGAGTCGGCCGTCAACGGCAAGGTGACCTCGCGCACGTCTACCTGATGGCCCTTGCGCCGTAGTTCGACCGCGATCTCTTCCGCGTCCCGGCGCTCGTCGACCATGAGAAGGATGGATTCGAGGATCGTCGGCTTCGAACGGAGCATCACCGCGAAAGACGCCACTGGTATACCTCCTTCGGTCGGCCGGCAACGGGCAGCCAGGGATGGTCCCGGAACTCCGGGGCCATCCCTGCTACCGCCAGGCCGAACGTTTTCCTTTCGGTGCCGTCAGCCTCGGTCTCGATGTCAGTTGATGAAAACACAACCCTTCCCGGACGGCCAGAGGAAAGCTTGTGGATATTGCTGGGGATTTGGAGCCTCAGTGCTCCGGCGATCGAATCGGGCGGCGTCGTGGTACCAGGGGCCTGCTCTTGGCCCGACGTCGGGCCGAGGATCGGGCCGAACGGATGTGCGCTTTGCCGACCTGCATGGCCCGCCTCCCGGTCCAGCGGACCCTGGAATCCGCCCAACCACAGGAGCAGCGGATCCGGTAGCCAGGGCGCCGATCGAGCCAGATCAGCCGATGGGTGATACCCGCGACGGTGACCGGGCGGTACGGCACACCGGCCCTCTGGCGAAGCTTTTTCCATACGGTCAGTTGGTCGCCGACCCAGCCCACGACCGGGAATGGTACGCCACGCGGCCGAACCGCTGAGGGATCATCACATGCGCCTCGGCCGGCGTGCGCATCGATCCCTCGAGGCCTCAAGACGTGGATTCGAAGGGCGGCCGAGGGGCCAGTGGCCAGGCGGTACGGTTGGCGACGATGGCGTCGTCGTCGGTGAAAGTTCTGGTGATGGCGCCCCAGCTCGGGCCGGACCTCAGCTACGTCAGTGAGGTTGACGCCCGGGTCCGGGTGCTCGACGGGAATCTGGTGTTTGGCGCTGAACTCGTCGAGCAAGGCCGGGCCAGCGGGCCCATCCCGACCGGCGCGCCTTCCCGGGCCGAGCGGGATCGGATTCTGGCCGAAGCGGAGGTCCTCCTGGTCGGGTATCCAGTCCCGCCCCGCCTGGCCAACCGGGCCGCGTCGCTCGGGTGGGCCCACCACACCCAGGCCGGAGTGTCGAACCTGCTGCAATCCGATCTCTGGGCGTCGTCGGTGCCGCTGACCTCGAGCCGAGGTGCCGTTGCTGTTACGGCGATCGCCGAATTCGTCATGGCCGGCGTCTTCCATTTTGGGCGAGGTCTGCACACTGCCCTGCACCGGCCCGCCGGCGAACCGCTCCGCCGTGAGGGCTATGACCTGACGAGCGTCGCCGGGGCGACACTCGGGGTGGTGGGACTTGGTGGCATTGGCCAGGAGGTGGCCCGGTTGGGCCGATCCGTCGGGATGCGCGTCATTGGCACGCGGCGGAGCGTGACCGAGGCTCAGTCCGGTGCGGGCGGCGCCGATCTGCTTCTACCCGCCTCGCGCCTGTTGGACCTGGCGGCCGAGAGCGACTACGTGGTCGTGTGCTCCCAGCTCACCGAGGAGACCCGCGGGATGATCGACGGCGAGGTTTTCGCGGCCATGAAGCCCGGCGCGGTGCTCATCAACATCGCCCGGGGCGAGGAAGTCGACGAATCCGCGCTGCTCGATGCCATTCGCAGGGGCCGGCTGCGAGGGGCCTTGCTCGACGTTTACGACGGGGAGTTGGCGGGCCGACCGCCCCGTCAAGAGCTCCTCGACGCTCCTGAGGTCATCCTGACGCCGCATATCTCGGGGTCGGGCGACCGGGCTGGCCTCGAACCGACCAAACGCCTCTTCGCCGACAACTTGCGGCGGTTTCTCGACGGACAGCCGTTGCGCAACCTGGTGGACCGGCACCGGGGCTACTGACTCTGCGCCGTCAGGGCAGGGGGATGTCCATACCGAAGCCGGCGGTAAGTTCTCGGCTCAGACGTCCGACGGAGAGGCCGTCCTTGATGAGCCGTTGGGCCCACGCGATGGCTTCCTCGTCGGACTCCAGGTCCTGGGAGCCCAGTAGTTGTCCGCTCACGCTATAGACCCGAAAGGTTGATTTCCGACCGAACGAAGCCTGTATCGGCATGACCGCCAGTCTCCCACTCTTTCCGGCTGGGCAAAAGGAGGCATGCGACGGCGATCCGCGCGCCCATCGGTGCTCCACCCCGAAACAACCACGCCGCTTTACGTCCTGGGTGAAAACGCGATGCCGTCCCAGACCCAGTCCGCCATCACCGCAAAGACGCTGCTGGCGATAGTGGCCGCGGAGTAGACAAGGGAAAGCTCGTCATAAAGGCGCGTGACGCCGGGCAGGAGACCTGCGGCATTGACCAGTCTCGCCCACGTGTAGTCGGTACGGCTCTGGGGACGGTCGATTGACGAGGGCGGGGCGTACCCGGCGGGGGCCAGCGCCTGGTCCAGGGCCAGCAGTTCCGCCGTGCCGAGGTGAAGGTCCACCGTGGCGCCGCTCCCTTGATCCCATTGCAGCGCCGTCCAGTCGGCGGGTGGTGCGCCAGGTGTGTTGCTATTGACCCGCACAGCCAGCCGGTAACCGGTACCGGGGTCCGCCGCGGTGCGGCCGACCACGACGGGGTCGGTCTCGGGATCGATGAGTGCGGCGGCCGGCGCAATCCACAGGGTGCGGCCGAGATAGAGCAGCGGGTCGGGCACCGCCGCACTGGCCACGCCGGGTGACGCAGCCGGGAGCGCGGGCGGAGGCGACCATAACGGCAGAAGGCCGCCGGCGGCATGAATGCCGTTCTGGGCCGAGATCAGTCCTTCGGCCAGGTCGGTCCGGACGTACACCGCGGCGCTCACGGACGAGCCGCTCCCACCGGACGGACGGTCATTCGCCACCGCCACCAGCGGGAGTTGCGGCGCCGGCCGCTCCCACCCGGCCAGTGGACTGGGGCCAGCAACGCCCAGCACGGCCGTCAGCATCTGGGTGCGCAGGTCGTCGCGGCCGAGCCGCGTCACCAAGTTGAGATAGCCGCCGATCTCGGTGACGTTCCGGGGCGCGGGCAGACGGGAGGGGATGACGTCCCCTGCCAGCGCCAGCCGGCGAAGCAGGAGAGCCTGTCCCGCCTGGACTTGCGGGGACGTGGCGCTCTTGATGGTGTCGGTCAGGGCTGCCAGCAACCCGTCGACAGCAGCCTGGCTGGGGCCGGTGATATCGGTCATGGCGTGCTCCTCAGACTCGGTGTGGTAGGAGGTTCCATCGGGACGAACTCCTGGTCGATGTACACCTCAACCCGGCGTAGCCGCGGGAACTGATCCGGAGCCCCGGGAAGCTTCCCGCCGTTGTCCGCCCAGAAATCCATGTGGCGGGAGAATTTTGGTCGCAGGTAGTTCGCGACGGTGTTGGCCCGATCCATTGTCAGCGTGGCGTTGCCCTCGAGGTCGTCGTCCGGTGCGGCGAACCCACGGACGGCGATCTCGGTGGCCAGCGGCGTAGCGTTGGATGCGAACGCATCCAGCAAAGCATGCTGCCCGGTCGCGAAGCCGTCGGCGGTTTCGTCGACAAGGGCGGCTTCGTCGATGTCGAAGTAGATCGGCAGTGGGTTGTTTGCGTCCACGCCCGGGAAGTTGGGCTCACTACCCGGGCCCGGTTGGTTGCCCGAGCCAGGCTGGCCCGAGGCGTCACCCGATCCGGGCTGGTCATCCGATCCCGGCTGGCCCGAGGCGTCACCCGATCCGGGCTGGTCACCCGATCCGGGCTGGTCACCCGATCCGGGCTGGTCACTTGTGTGGCCCGGGCCCGAGCCGTCACCGACACCGGGCGGAACATCAGGCCAGTAGTCCATGTCCGGGTCGAACGTGACGCCGGGCAGCCATTCGAGGACCTTGACATCAGCTCGACGAAGCTTCGGGTAGTCCTCAGGATCGCCGTCCAGGGTTCCGCCATTCAGGGTAAGGATGCCTACCCCGTCCAATTGCTCCTTCAGGTAGCTCGCCACGGCGATGGCCCGGTCCTGGGCCAGGGTGGCGTTGTGGTTTTCCTCTCCCTCCGGGGAGGCAAATCCCGTCACAGAAATCGATTTCGCCTTGCCCTGCGCCCAGTAGGCGATCAAATTCAGGGCGTTCAACTGTAGTCCGCCCAGGTCAGCGGGGGTGTCCACGAGGTGCGCGTCGTCGAAGTTGAAGTAGATCGCCATCGGGTCGCCCGGGATCAAGCCGGGCATGCCAGGCACGACCGCTCCAGACCTGGCGTCGCCTGGTCCGCCTGTGTCGGAGCCTGCGCCCGGCCCGGCCGAGCCGGTAGAACCGATTCCTGCGGGACCACTCGTGGGCGGGTTGGCCATGGGCGGATTCGTCCCGGTGTCTTTCGCACCCCCGGTGGAGATCGCCGTCGCAGCATCGATCGCCTTGGTCGCGATCTGCGTGGCCGAGTTCAGGGCGTCGGCGCGCGCCGACTCGGCGGAGGTGAGTGTTTGCCCGATCACGCCGGTGAGTGGTCCGGCGTTGGTGAGCGCGGCGACATCGAACGGTGCTTGGGCGCCCGCCGTTTGGGCGACGGTGGCGGCGAGCGAGGAGTCCGGAGTCGCCGGGGTGGTGCTGAAGTTGTTGAAGATCGGACTCATTCCGGCGAGGCTGGATGGCGCCGCCAGGCCGGCTGTGAGCGAGTCGGTGGGCACCGTGACCGGGGAAATGTCGGTGGCCGCGTCGCCGGGAGAATCCTGCCAGTTCCAGAACCGGGTGAGGTCGATCGTCTCCGCCGCTGGGCAGTGGCCCAGGACCGCCTCCCCGAGGACGCCCTTGGTCGGCAGGGCGATGGTCGAGCGGGGCGGGTCGAAGCCGTCGGTGTGGAATCGGGTCAGCGCGGCCTGAATGTCACCCGTGGTCAGGCCGCGGCGGATCACCTCATGCGTCTGTGGATCGCGTTTGGTCGTGGCGGCGGTGACCGCGACCGGGATCTGGAACGGCAGCGCCATGGCGTTGCCGAACCAGCCCAGCGCGTTGTTAGTAACGCACGACAGCAGCGGAACCCCGACGATGTTCCCCTCCTCGTCCGGTGGGAGCTGAATCTCGTAGCGCTCCAGCAGGACGGCGCGCTCTTCGGCAGTGAGTGACGCGTACACCGCCAGACTGCAAGTCATGGTGTTACGGACCGCCCACTGCAATGTCTTCTCGATTTCCAGTACTGCGCTGTAGCCCAGCACCGGCGGGATCACGCGCGATGCAACGGGAAGCGGGTTGCGTGACAGCTGCACCATGCTTCCCCAGGTCGCGTTGGCGAAGACGACGCTGGGCAGCGGTGCCGGGCTGGACGTCGACTGGGGATTCGGCGGCGCCGGGATCACTACGGAGAAGGACTTCAAACGGGGGCCACCCAGCTCCGCGTCGAGTCGGTTGGGCTGGTAGGAGGCCGTCTTCGAAGGCTTGCGGGTCAGATCCGCAAGTGCGGTACCGAGGTCGACGTCGCCATTGAGCAGCGACTCGGCCACGGCGATGTCACGCACCACCGGAGGCAGGTAGTGGTAGTCGAGGCGTCGGAAGCGCCGGGAGAGCTCGAACCCGACCACATCCTGCCGAGGGATCGATCCTGGCAGCACCAACTCGCCGGTCAGCTCGACATCGTCGTCGGCCCGTCGGGCACGAAGATACCCGAAGAGCTCCGCCTCGCTACCGAACGCATTGTCCGCATCGGTCATCACCGTTCCAGGTATGGGCGTCAGACCTGCCGGTGGCGCGAGCGGGACCGGGCCAGCGCGCAGCCCGCTCCTGGAGACCACCGTGACGTAGAGATCCTCGATAGGCAGAAACGAGCCGCGCAGGCTCAGACTCAGCACGTCTTCGGCGGGGTCCGAGCCGGTTTGTACGGTCGAGTTGGGGTCGGCCGCGAACTCCGTGATCAGCGCCAGTCCTTGCCGGTAGCGGGGCGGCAGCACGCGGGTGAGCACGTCGGCGTCCTTGAGCAATTCGCCGTACCGCGACAGCACTGCGGCCCGGTCTGGTGGAGCCTGCTGCAGATCGGGAGGGTGGCCGGCCGGCAGGAAGCGGATCAGGTCCAGCGGCACCAAGCAAACCAGGGTGACCCCGTCCACCGCCGTGGTCACGTCGTACAGGCGCAGCACTTCCCAGTACTGCATGGTCAGGGCGCGGGTCTTGTTGTGGTTGGTGATCACTTTGGTAGTGACGGCGTCGTTCTCTGTCGCAGTGGCCATCCGCATCCCGGTTCGCGCCGCCTGGCGCCGACCGACCGCTTGGCGTTCGGTCGCGGCTGCGTTTGCTCGGCCGCGTCCGATGTCGCGGACCGGGTCCCGGACATCCACGTCTCGGTCTGGCCACTGGCCTGGGCGCTGCCGTAGCTGGTGGAGACACCTCCCCCCGCGGCGCCGAACGGGAACACGCCGCCGATCCCGCCCGCCGCCGCGGCGGCGAACGAGCTGGCATCGCTGGCGTAGCTGCTGCCGCCGCCTGCGGCCTCCTGGTACGCAGAGGCAAAGGTTGCCGCGGTCGAAGTGTCGTCCTGCTCGCTGAAGCTCAGTTCCTCGGTCTGTTCGAGTGTCTCGCTCTCCAGGACGGTGGAGGTCGCCGTTCGCTCGATGACCGCAACGCGCTGCTGCTCGCCGGGCGCGAGTGGCAGGGAGTAGACGAGATCACCGAGTGCGAGACCGAGCGGCGTCCAACGCTGCGCCATTTGCACGACATATCCAAGTGCGAGCGACGACGCAATCGGCACCCCGTTCCACCACCCGGGCCTTACTTTGGCGAGCCCTTCGCGGAACGCGTCAACCGACACGGGACGATCGATCGGCACGCGCTCGGCGAGATGCAGCTCGAGCTCCTGGGCTCCACCCATCAGGGCTGTGGCCGGCGAGTAGGGCCCGTACACCGGTAGCTGCGGAAGGCCGGCTTTGGCGTGCCCCTTGCGCGGCCCGTACACCAGTGTCGGCTCGCTCAGCGCCGGATCAGTGAGCCGGAAGAACACCGGGAACTGGAAGCGGTCCAGCGAGGTGTCCTTGCGAAAGACGATCTCGCATTCGTCCTCGCCGATCAGCACGGACGGCTGTGCGTGCTGCGGCGCCTGCTCGGTCAGGGAGGTGGTGTTCTGCACCATGGTCTCGAGGCGTCCGAGCAGTGACAGCGGCAGCGGGTCCAGCTGCCGGGCCAGGCGAAGGGAACCGAGAAATCCATTGGGCTGAAGCTCGGCCAGGGCGTCCGAGATAACCTCGCTGCCGATTGCTCCCGTTACCACCAACGCCGGCGCGGCACTCGACGCCTCCCGCAGGTCCGACGGCACCGACAGCACGAACGAACCGTCCGCCGCGCTGAACGCCGTGGGGATCGGACCCGACACGGAGACGCCACGGCCGAAGCTCACCTGCAGGCGTTCGGCGGGAATCCCGTCTGGCCGCAGCACCCGTCCGGCGAGCTGGGCCGGCCGCTGGGCGCGGTCGGCGGCGGCGCGGAATGAGTCATCGTCGGCCAGCCGGAGCAGCGCCTCGCCCGTCGAGGCCACGGCACGGATCTGCCCGGCCACGTACTCCTCGGCCAGGCGCCGGACCGTCTGGTCAAGTTCACGCCGATGGGCCCACACGCGCGGATCGCTCGGCGGCACCGCCCACGGCAACTGTGAGATGAGGGCCGAGGCCCGACCGTCGAATGACACCACGTCTTCTGTCTCACCGGCCGCCGCGTCGAACAACGGGCCAAGCCCGGCACTGTGGGTCATCGCGACCTCCCGCTTCCTTTCTTCTCCTGCCGTCTAAGGCAGGCTCAGGTTGCCGCACCACCGTTAGCGAGGCGCTAGCCATGACGCTGTCAGCGAAAGATTTGTCGGGGCGACTGAGGGAGGCTCCATTGTTGCCAGGCGCAAGGAACTGGATGGAAGGCCGCAAACCGCAGCTCCCCGAGGTACAGTTGCCCTTCTTGGCGCCGGCCGGCGCGGTCTACCAGACCCGGTCGGTCCACTCCTGCAGGTAGGGATGCTTCAGTCCCGATCCTGGTCGAGGGCCCGTGGCCGGGCAGGACCCGCGCTGCCTGCGGCACCCGCCCACCGCGAGGCCGTCGCTTGCAAACTGCGACGGTACATTTGAGACTGGTTTGACACGCGGCCTGAATGTTGGTCGCAACCCGAAGTAGCGGGCAATGGTCGCTGCCTTCAGGGCAGCGGCCGTGTTGTCGGCGGCGCAGCTGATCGAGCATGACCGAAAGGAGACATCATGACCTCTGCAGTGATCGGCGCCACCGGCCGCGTCGGCAGCGAGATCGTACGCGGCCTACTGGCGCGCGGCGATGTTGTCACGGCGCTCGTTCGCGACCCCGGCAAAGCTCGCAACGCCTTCGGTGAATCCGCCGGGCTGCACATCCGCCCTACCCGCCTGGACGACTGGCGCGACCTTATCGAAGCACTTCAAGGGATCCGCACGGCGTTTATCGCGATGGGATCTATCGGGGTCGAGGGCGTCCTGCAGAGGATCGCGATCAACGCCGCCGCCAGGATCTCCTCGATCGCGCAGGTCACCCGGCTATCAGTGCTCAACGCCTCCGCGGACTCACTGGGCATAAACCAGCGAGCCCACTACAGCATCGACCAGTTTGCCACCTCGACCGACCTGCCGTACTCGACGATCCGCCCCGCGATCTTCTCGGCGTCGCTGCTCGCCGCGGCGCCGGAGGTGCGTGCCTCGCGCACCTGGACGGGTCTTGCCGGCAGTGGCCGTATGGCCTTGATCGACCATCGCGACGCGGCTGAGGCCGGTCTGCGGGTGCTCACCGACCCGGCGCTGTGGGGCGCCCACCACGATCTGACGGGACCGGTGCCCATGTCCTGGCCGGAGTCACTCGAGCTGCTTTCGGCGGAACTTGGTGAGCCCGTCACCTTCCGGGTCGCGACCGAGCGGCAGTTCCTTGAGCGACTGACCGGGGCCGGGGTTCCGGCGGGCTCGGCTGAACTGCTCATCACACGCGAGTGGGCGATCCTCGCCGATGAGAACGACTACACGACCGGCACCTTCCAGCAGATCACGAGCCGCCCCCCACGCTCTGTGGCCGAATTCCTTCAAGAGTACCGCGCCGAATTCGTCTGATCGGCGTCACCGCGTCACAGCTGCGTAGCGGCTTCTGTCGGTCATATTCGTCATGCGGTCCGGTGGTTCAGCCGGCGGCCCAGAATGAGCAGTGGTGCGCGGTGGCGAAGTTGGTCGTGACCTGCGAGTGCAACGGCACGAGCGAGAGCACCCTGGCTCCGTGGAACGACGGCCAGGGCAGCACCCGCGACGACGGGTTGCCGGTGCGGGCGAAACGGGCCCAGTCGGTGCGCATGCTGGCGGCGAGCGCCGCCTGGTCAGCGGTGAGCGTGGCAGGGAACGGGGGGTTGGGCTGATCGAAGAGATAGGGGAGTTCTGCCCCGTGCGTCGCCAAGCCCAGGGTGAAACCAAGGATATTCACTGGCGCCAGGTCGTCGTTCAACTGGTAGGCGTAGGTCGGCGCACGCGCCGCGGTCCAGCGGTCGACTTGCAGGGCCGAGCAGGCGAAGCTGGCGTCGGAGATCAAGGTGCTGAAGGCCACATCCGGCCCCGGGTAGGCGCCGAGCGGGTATTCGCCGGCGATCGCTGCAGCCCGTGCGTCTGTTACACCGAGGGCCCCGGCGATGTCGGTCTGATAGGTGGCGGAGCTCAGTGGCTTTACCAGTGGCACGTCCGTCCCTTGACTCACGGTGAGTTGGAGGCCGTCGACGAAGAGCAGTTCCTCATCGTGGGTGATGCCGTTGACGAGCGGCACCCGGGCGAACTGGCCACGAGCCAGGGCCGTTCCGATCGACTGGGTGAGCACCTGTCCGTCCACGACGCCGGGAATCTCGATGACGGTGGGGCTGACCAGGTCGCTGGCTGGTAGGCGGCGCAGGCACGCCGCGGTCTGGTCCGGGCACCCGACGTCAGCGGCGAACTTCTCGCCGGCGGCCTCGGCCGTGGCGAGCGGCTGCTGGGTCAGAGCGAACGTCCCGCTTTGCACGACGGCTCGCTGGAAAAGCCCGCGGGCGCCGGGCGAGACCATCTGGGCGAGCACCGACAGGCCTCCGGCGGACTGGCCGGCGATGGTCACGTTGTGAGGGTCGCCCCCGAACCTGGCGATGTTGCGCTGGACCCAGCGCAGGGCCGCTTGCTGGTCCATCAGGCCGTAGTTGCCGGCCGCGGCCCCCGGCCGCGAGGCGAGCGCCGGATGGGCCAGGAACCCAAGAGCGCCGAGGCGGTAGTTGATCGTGACCACGACGACGCCGTCGGCGGCCAGCTTCGTGCCGTCGTAGTTGCGGGCGCCTTCCTGGACGAGGCCGCCGCCGTGGATCCACACCAGCACCGGACGGCCGCCTTCATCGCCACCGCGTGCCGGTGGTCCATAGACGTTGAGGTACAGGCAGTCCTCGCTCATCGGGCCGGGCGGCGCGAACGGGTCTTGTGGGAAGGGTACCTGCGGGCAGCTTGGACCGAAGGTCGTGGCGTCCCGGACTCCAGACCAGGCCGACGGCGGCTCGGGTGGGCGCCACCGCAGGTTCCCCGTCGGCGGGGCGGCGTACGGCAAGCCCAGGAACGAGTCCACCCCCGGCAGCTTCCGACCCGCGGACGAAGCCGCCATGAACGTGCACGACCGGGTTGGCCGAGCCTGGCGCGGCGGACGCCGCCGGGCCAGCGGTGCCGACGCCCAGTACGGTTGCGCCGAAACTGGCCGCCGACGCCGCAACTATCGCAGCTCGCCGGAGGCGCCGCGGGCGGTGTGAATTCATGGTTCCCCTTCCTTCTGCCTGTCGTGGTCAGGAATCAACGACGCGTCGGTTGGAACGCGGCTCGCAGCTCGGCGGCGAAGAGTTCCGGCTCTTCCCAGGCCGCGAAGTGGCCCCCCCTCTCGGCCTGATGGAAGTAATTGAGCGTGGGGTAGGCAGTCTCGGCCCATCTCCGCGGGGTCTTCCAGATCTCGCCGGGGAACGTGGTGAAGCCGACCGGGACAGCGGCCGGCGCCGTGTGGTTTTGCGCCGCCGGAGCGTCCGGTCCGTAGGCCTCCCCATGGCGTCAGTGACGCCGGCCCCGACGTCGCCGCCCTTTGCCACGAAGCGGGTGTAGTCCAGGCGGCGCATCAGCTCCGCCCAGGCTCGGGCGGTCCGGCCCAGATCCCAGCCGACCTCGGCGGGCATAGCGGAGAAGCCATAGCCGGGCCAGTCGTGCGCCATGATCAGCGGCGGTGCTTCCTCGTGCTGGTGCAAGAAGTGGATGTCACGCTGTCGACCTCGGTTGTGAACTGGGGAAGGGCGTTTAGCCTCTCCAGGAACCGGCCCAGGTCGTACTCGTCCGCCCAATAGTGCAAGACCCCCTGCATGGCGGCCAGTTGCCCGTCCGGTGACCGGTCGTTGACGACTTCCCCCTTCGGCGAGCGGGTAGCTGGAATGCGGCGCCGCAGGTCGTCGAGCGCCGCTTCCGGTAGAGCCGCGGACAACGTATGGATGGCAGTGTCGGCCTGTTGCTCGATTGTCGGCTGGGTGCCTGCCACGCTGATCCTCCCCTTGCGCACGTGCGGCTGATAAACAGGCTATGGGATCGGCCGCTGAGCGCGTGCAAATCAACCGCTCTCGGAGATTCACGAGCTCTGCCTGTCGGACCGAACCCCTCAGAACAGCACATCCGGCGAATGTCGCAGACGCCGATTGACGTCAGCCGGTCCTGCGGCGCGACTCTCGGATCAGCCGTCAGCGGGCTCCCCGAGTATCCGGTCGAAGGTGAGTTCCCCATGGCGCGTCTGAAAGCCTCGCTCCATGGCCGTGCGGAGCCGCCGTTGTACCTCGGGTCTGGCCGAGCTGTCGCCAAACAGCTCTGAGTCGCGTCGGAAGTCCCGTTCCGGTGCAAGTGCGACGGCGTTGACTCGCTCCTTGACGGCGACATGGGCGCCGGCCGGGAAGGTTCCGATCCGGAGCGCGAGCGATCTGACGAACCCTCCGAGCGTGCCTGCGGGCAGCGCCCGGTTGATCCAACCGTACCGTTCCGCGAGCTCGGCGTCGAAGTCTTCCGCGCTCAACATCACTTCCAGGGCACGGGCGCGGCCCATGAGCCGCGCCAGATGTTGAACGGCGCCGCCCCCGGGTACTTGGCCGAACGCCGGCTCGAACTGGGCGAAGATCGCGGACTCCCTGGCGGCGAAGCGCATATCGCACGCCAGCACGAACTCGCTGCCCGCTCCTCGCACTCGGCCCTCGATCTGGGCGATACTGACGAGCCGGCTGGCGCTCAGGCGGCGGAACAACAAGGCGATCGAAGGTTCGCCGGTCAGTCGTGCCGCTTCGGCCCGATATTCCTTGATCCGGGTTACGTCGACATGGGAGATGAAATAGTCGGGGTCGGCGCTTGTGAATACCAGCACCTCGCAACTGTCGTCGGCCTCGGCATCGATGATGAGCGAGATGAGATCCCGGACCAGTTCAGGTCCCAGAAGATTCATTGGAGGGGCACTGATTTCGACGAAGAGAACGGCTCCTTCGGCTCTCACGTTGAGTGTCTCGAGCTTCATCCGGCCTCCTCTGCTCAAGGTAAAACGAACGGCCAAGAAGGCAGAGTAGGCGGTGGCGCCTGCTCAACGTCGGCCCGCGAAATCCGCCCCGAGGCGCCGGCGCCTTCCTCGGCACCGAGGCGGCCACGTGACCGAGTCCGAGACTTGCTGGGTGCGACTCGTCGGTCCGAACCAGGATCGCTGTTATCAGCAGGCCGAAGCCGAATCCACCTACGTGGGCGAAGAAGGCCACGCCTCCCTCGTTGGCCGTGGCGTTGAATAGCCCGAAGTTGGCTGCGACGAGCTGGTACAAGAACCACAGTCCGAGAAAGATCCAGGCCGGAATCCAGATCAGAAAGACCGGAAAGATGTAGGTACGGACCCGGGCGCGTGGACAGAGAACGAAAAAGGCGCCCAGGACGGCGGCGATGGCGCCGCTGGCTCCCAACGTTGGCACCTGGGCATCCGGCGCGGTGCCGAAAAGGCAGGGTCATGGCGTATCAACGAGACGTTGACGATCGGGAACCGCCGGGGGGTGGCGATGGGTTAGCCTGGGGCCGCCCGCAGTCCGCATCGGATCGGAGCGGCAGCGGATTGAACCCGTTTGCCATCTCTACCATCCCGGCCGTCGACCCGGTCCGAGGCCCGTCTGCCCTGAATTCCTCCGGCGTTTCGGAGTTACCGATGCCATGATGACCCCTGCTTCCCCTTTGGCCTGCAGCGGGGCCCTGGTCGGACTGGCCATGCCCTCACCTGCCCATGCCGTTCACGGGTTCGAGAACGGTCGTCCCGAGCATGCCCGCTAGCTCGCGGTCTCTGGCCTCGAGGGCGTCCCCGTATATGCGCAACGTCGTCGATGGGTCGGCGTGGCCAAGTCTGCCGGCAACGGTATTTACGTCGGCTCTCGATGCTATGGATGTCGTGGCGGCGTAATGCCGCAATTCGTGGAAGTGCCCGCCCACGCCGATCTTGGTAGCGAGTCGACTGTATGCGTGCGTGAGCCCGTCGGGCAGGCAAGGCATGGCCCCGTCCGACGAGCGGCTCAGAAGATACGGGTCCTTGACGAGTTCCACGGCGACCGTCTCTGCGTAGGCTCGCTGCTCGACCTGTCGTTGAGCGATGAAGGCGCAGAGCGTGTCGTCAATGGCGACGTCCCTTCGTTGATGGGTCGTCGTTGGGCGTTCGCTGGCTTGTCGGCCGATGACGGTGAGGGATCGCGCCACGGCGAGCGTGCGGCGCCCCCAGTCCACGTCCGACCAGCGAAGAGCGCACAGTTCTCCTCGACGAGCCCCCGTCACGGCTGCGAGCACGATGGCAGCTGCGAGTAGGGGGTCCTCCTCCTGGGCGGCAACGACGAGGTGCTGGACGGCTTCGGTCGAAGGTGTAGTTGTCGAGTGACGTCTGATCCCCGGAGGTGAAGCCCGGTCCGCCGGGTTGCTTGCCAGCCAATCCCACTTCACCGCCCGCCGGAGCGCCGCTGAGAGGATGGCGTGATGACGCCGGACGGAGGCGGGGGAGAGCCCCCGGGCGAGCAGCGACCGGTAGAGGTCGTCAAGGTGCCGGGCCGTGAGTCGATCGAGGCGTACCGATCCGATGGCAGGGAGGATGTTGCGCTCGACGCTGCGCCGGTGCTCGCGCATGGTCCCGGGGGAGTGGGTGGGCTCGATATCGGCGAGCCAGCGGGTGAGCAGGTCGCGTACGCTGCCACCATGGTTGGTGGTCGCCTGCCTTCGCTCGACGTCGGCAACGAGCTTGCTCAGCGCGCTCTCGGCTTGGCGCCGGGAACCGGTGAAATTGCGCGACAGGTAGCTCGGCCGGTTGCGACTGTCCCGACCGGTGTACACCCGCAACTTCCACTTGCCGCTGCCTGGACCACCCCATTCGCTGAGCGAGCCTCGCATCTTCTCCTCCGAACCGAGCATACGTCCAAAAGCATGTCCAAGAGGTGCTATCGTCGGGTGAGTTAAGCATAAAAGAGCAGCTCAGGCCCGAGTAGCTCAGCCGGCAGAGCAACGCACTCGTAATGCGTAGGTCAGCGGTTCGATTCCGCTCTCGGGCTCACAAAGGCCCCCCTGGTAGGCGGCTTGCCTAACGATTGAGTGCACCACATCCCACCATGGCTAAGTGTTGGGTTTGGCCTGTCGCTCCATCGCGGCCAAGGCGATGCCTCGATACGGCTCAGGACGAAAAGCAACACCGGGCGACATGTCCAGTGAACAAAATGATCCGCTCGTCCAGCGCTCTACATAACGATGTGCCCGGAGCTCGGTCGTGTCGCCTGGCGGGGGACACGACCGGAACTTGGCCGCCATCTCAACCTCGATCAGGCCGTGGGCAACAGTGTCGCCAGGTCTCCCGCGAACTCGATTCGGGGGGCTGACACCGGACTCGGGTCCTCCAGGCGAATGGGACCCCTCGTCCTCGCGGTCAGGAGCTTAAAAGGCCGGTTCTGCCGCTTGTCGGGCGTCAGTCTTCGCGGGCTCGCGGGTGGGTACTTCCGACTGTCGGCAGGCGAAGCAAACCGAGACCGTCACCCGCCTGCGGCATGCCGGTTATGCAACGACTGGACCGGCCCCCTATTCCAACAGTGCACCGATGACGCGGGCCCCGCCTTCGCCTCCGGCCCGGCGGTGCGACCGACGAGTCGAGAACCTCTGCCGCCTTTCAATGTCATCGGCGACACGATGGCGGAACGCTCTCATCCCCGGAGGCTGCTGCCGCCCGCTGGGATGCCGTCTCCTTCAAATGGCTCCCGTCGCCAGTCGAAAGGGCGAGGGATGAGGATGGCGGGACCAGTTTCAGTGCATTTGCCGTGCAGCTGCAGGATCTCTGCGACAGACTCGCCTATGCCGCGCGTGCGTCCTCTGCCCGAGGAGGAGTGGCAGGACATCCACAGGGACGTCCTGGCCCGACTCGCCCCGGATGACCCCGTCGACCCCCTTATCGCGACTCTCCTGCACGTGCCCGAGATGGTCGAGGCCGTGCTGCCCATGACCCGCTACGTCATCGAGGAGTCGTCGCTGTCGCCTAGGGACCGTCACCTCCTCAGCCTGCGAACGGCCTGGCTGGAAAGAAGCGACGCGGTGTGGGCCGGGCTGGCGGCCCTCGCAGGTGCCGAATTCCCTGATATGGCGCGTCTGGTGGGTCAGAGTGACCGGAGTGACCTGGCGGACCAGCAGTTGCTTCGACTCGCTGACGAGCTGGTGTTGAACACGTCTGTGACCGACTCGACCTGGTCGAACCTCGTCGGCGACCACGCCGGCGTCACCTGGGTGATGGATGCCGTCGAGACGGTCGCCCACGCGTCGTTCCTGTGCTGCTTGGCTCGCTCGTTCGACGTCCCGCCGGCCTCCTCAAGCTGGGCTCTTCCGCCCGCGGACCGCCCGCCCGTCCCTCGCCGCCAGCCGGCGCTGACCAGGGCGCGTATCGAGCCGATCCAGGGCAAAGGCATCGCCGTTTTACGGACTTTTGCTCGCCACCCGGTCATGGCCGAGGCGCGTCGGCCGCGCGCCGCGTTTATTACCGCGAACTCGCCTCTATCGCCCCACGACCGAGAGACATTGATTTTGCGTATTGGCTGGGACTGCCAGGCAGAATACGAGTGGGCCAAGCATGTCGGTAGCGTTGGACACGCCCGCGACCACGGCATAGACCCCAGGCTGGTAGCCACCGGGCCAACGGCGCCGCTTGTTTCCGACCAGGACGCCGTGCTGATGCGCGTGTCCGACGATCTCCACCAGGACTCGAGGGTGTCGGACGACACGTGGGACGCCATCCTCGACCGCTACGGACTCGCCGGGGCAATGAGCGCGGTCTTCACCGCCAGTTCGTACCGGTCCACCTCAATGTCCCTTAATGCCTACGGCGTCCAGCTCGAGCCGGGTGACGAGGGGTTTCCGGATGGCGCGCGGTAGCCCCCGCTCGTCGCAGTGACTCCAGGTCGTCACCTCGGCTGGTAAAGAACGGAGACTTCGAGCGCCCGGGCTCCGCGGGCGTAGAAGCCAGAGACCGTTGGTCGCGCAAGCCATCGTGGCCTCACCGGCGATCCTCCGTTCCTCTTCGACAGCGGGTCAACTGACCAACAGCGGACAAGCGGTGGGTGAGGGCGGCTGCCATCGGCCCTGGGAGTGAATGAACCCAACGGCTCGCACCGCCAACGAGCGGGTTCTACCGGGGATTCTGACCCGTCCGGGTCGTCGGTCAGTCGCCGCCGAGACCGGTTCTTCCCGGTCAGCTCTTCCGTCACGTTTCGCGCCGATGGACTCGCCAGCGTCGTCGACGTCTGCGGACTCCGGGTCCCTTTGCCGAAGAGGAACGGCTGCGGACACTCTCGCTGGTGGGCGTAGCACCGGGGCAGGGCGAGTTCATCGGACTTTTGGCGTGGCGCACGACACCCTCAGTCTCACGATGGGCCCCATCACTCGCCACGCCCAATCTCCTATGGCCCGGCACTCGTAGGTATGGCAGGGAACGCTGAACACAGGGGCGGTAAGGCCATTGAGAAGGCAGCGTGTGCATATGAGTCGAGGTCACCGGGTAGGCGGTGGGTCTGCAGTGCCGGGAGTCGGACCCGTCGCCGCCGGGCCGATGACGCGATGCGTCATTCCCAGTGGGGGCGCCCCCTCCCCATCGCACCTGGTCGCAGAGAAAGGAAACCGACGTCATGTGTCCGGCAAGCAGGCACGATGAAGGCCCCGTCTATCCCACCGCCGCCGATGAGCTCGGTCTCGTGGTCGCGGCCCTGAACGAGGCAGGTGTATACCCCGCTGTCGACCGGAGGGAGGGGGGACCCACGGTGATCGTCGCCAGCCGGCCCGGTACCAATAACTGGGTCGAGATCATACGACAGCACGACGGTCGCTACCTGACCTGCGGCTACACCGGTGGGGTTGCGGACCCCGACGACGCCACCATCCTGGCCGTTGGACCCCTGGGCGAGATCCCCGGCGTTACTACCGCCTGGCTTGGACAGTGACGAGGAGCCCGAGGACGGAAGAGACCTCCTCTCGTCGACAGGACTGACCGCGCCGCACCGTTTCAGGTGCACGGCTGACCTAGACCCATGTAGGCGTCGTCAGGACTTCGGCGCTGGTGGCTTCTAGCATGCGCCGGTGATCATGGGATCCCGGGCGACCGCCGTAGCAGCAGTCCTCGCGCTGACGATGACGTCGACACTTTCTGGGTGCGGCACAACGCGGCCAGCCCGGAGTCCGGGTGCCGGTGCCATCACGACACCGGCGCCGGCCGAGTCACCGCCGGCTGCCGTGTCGACCACGTCGCCGCCAACGTCAGCTCGGATTGCCGTGCCGACCACTTCATCGTCCACGACCACCCAGAGCTGCTCCAATCTGAGCGTCCTCAGCGGCTGGTCGTTAGCCCGTCGCGCCGCGCTACTCGTCGTGGCGCCAGTGCTCAACTTCAATACGGCCGCGATGCGGGTCGCCAGCGCCGCGGGGGTTGGCGGGATCCTCTTCCTCGGTGGCGCCCCCACGCCTGCTGACCTGGCGGCGAAGTTGCACGCCAGTTTCTCTTCGGCCGGCAGTGGCCTCGAACCTCTGGTCATGGCCGACCAGGAGGGGGGCGGCGTTCAGCGCCTTGCCGGGGTGGTGCCCACGATGCCGTGGCCCCGCACCATGGCGCAAACCATGACTCCCGCGGAGGTCGAAACGCTGGCGACGAGCGTCGCGACCGGAATGCGCCAGCTCGGAGTTGACGTCAATCTTGCTCCTGTCCTGGACCTCGACGCCAGGCCCGGTCCGAGCGCCACTGACCCGGACGGGCTGCGATCGTTTAGCGTTGTGCCCACCACAGCCGCTCGTTACGGAGTGTCCTTCATGTCCGGGACCGAAGCCGGAGGAGTGGTGCCGGTGGTGAAGCATTTTCCGGGCCTCGGAGGCGCCTCCGGTAACACTGACTACGGACCGGCAACGACCCTTCCCCTGGCGACCCTGCAAACCAGCGGTCTTGTTCCCTTTCGGGCTGCGATCGCTGCCGGAGCCCCTGCGGTCATGATCGCCAACGCCTCCGTCCCGGGACTGACGGGGCTCCCCGCAGCGTTGTCACCCGCTGTAATCAGCGGGCTACTGCGACACGAACTGGGTTTCACCGGGCTGGTCCTCACCGATAGCCTTTCGGCAGGAGCGATCAGCCAGGCTGGCTACCAGCTTCCGGAGGCGGCGGTCGCCGCTATCGACGCGGGAGCCGACATGATCCTTTTCGGTTCTACGCTCACCTCGTCCCAAACCGTCCTGCTCGGCCCTTCCAACCTTTCTGGAACCATCAACCTGATCGTCGGAGCGATCGTGGCCGCGACGACGAAGGGAGCCATCTCGGTTGCTCGCCTCGACACGGCAGCTCTGCACGTCCTCGCCGCAGAGCACGTGCAGCTCTGTCGGATCTGACTTGCTCGCCAGGTCACCGGCGACCGTGAGCGGTGTGATTGCTGCCCGGATCGTCCGGCACCGTCCTCCGATGTCACCGCTGGCCCGTAGGTACGATTCGCCTTGTGTCCGCCGCCCAGCCGGAATCCGACGACAGCCTGGCTCGAGCGTGGTGCCTTTATAACTGGGCCAACCATGCGTGGGCTACGCCGGTTGCCGCGGCGCTGATAGGGCCGTGGATGCTGAGCCTGGTCAAACAAGCCGTCGGCTCGCGTGGTGTCGTGATCGGTGTCGGTCCGCTGGTCCTTCGCGGCGACGCCTTTCCTTCGGCCATGGTCGCCGTGGCCTCGGTGGCCCAGCTGATCGTGTTGCCCGCGGTCGGCGCCCACATCGATGCCCGATCGACCAAGCGGCGGTGGTTGACGAAGGCGTGCGTTGGCGGGTCAGTCGTCTGCGCCGCCCTTGGGCTGACGACCAGCTGGACCTGGTTCGCGGCTGGCGCCCTTTTCGTTCTCGGCAGTCTGGCGGAAGGGGTGTCGGACCTGGCGTGGCAGGGCATGCTGCCGGAGATCGCCGGACCATCCGAACGGGATGGCCTATCAGCGCGGGGTTCAGCCATCGGCTATTTCGGTGGTGGCGTGATTCTCGCCATCAATCTGGCCATCGTCGAGCTGCACGATTCGGTCGGCCTAACGAAGGAAGGCGCGGTACGCCTGTGCTTCGTCGCCTGCGGTGCATGGTGGCTGTCCTTCGGCCTGCTCTCGTTGCGGAGACTCCAGCCCCACCAGCGCCGCCGGGCTGCTGCGCCCGCTCAGACCTGGCGGCGGCTCCGGCACGACCTTCGCCTGCTATCCGGCATGCCCAACACGGCCCGTTACGTACTCGCTTATCTCTTCTTCGGCGACGCCGTCTCCGCCGTGATCTCGCTGTCAGCCATCTTCCTGACCCATGAACTGTTCGACGACAGCACCACGAAGGCGACGCCGTTCCTGCTGGTACTGATCCTGGTTATTCAGTTCGTGGCCCTCGGCGGTGCACTGCTCGGCGGTCGACTGGCAGCCCGGTTGGGAGCACAGCGAGTCCTGGTCGTCACCCTGATCGTGTGGCTGGGAGTGATCGTGTACGCCTGGGCCGGCGTACACGACAAGGCCGAAGCGGTCGTGGCCGGGATTGTCACCGGCGTGTCGCTCGGGATCACCGTGCCGCTGGCGCGCTCGCTGTTCTCTCAGATGGTCCCCACCGGCCACGAGGCCTCATTTTTCTCCCTCTATGAGGTCTGCAGCCAGGGGACGGCCTTCATAGCCCCGCTGTTGTTCACCGTGGTTGTCGACGTGACTGGATCGTTTCGCCAGGCCATACTTTCGCTCGTCGTGCTCTTCGTTGTCGGGCTGCTCTTGCTGGTACGCACTGACGTCGACGCGGCGGCCGCGGAGGCCGAGGTCCGATCGCTTCGATTCGAAGGCGAACGTTGACCATCAGCGTCTCGCCTCTCGCCTACGGTCTGTCGATCTTGATCGCAGGCCTGATGGCGGTGGCGCTCTGCGTCGGCGCACGTTGGCGACCGGGACCGTGGACGCGTGTTGCGGGCAAGACGCTGGCCGTCATTCTCGTCGGCGAACAGTTCAGCTGGCAGCTTCAGTTTCTGATCCACCACGACTGGAGCCGATTCAACTCGCTCCCGTTCGACCTGTGCGATTTCACTTGCTTTGTGGCGGCAATGGCGTGCTGGACGCAACTCCCCGTGCTTGTGGAACTGACCTGGTTCTGGGCACTGGCTGGAACTCTGCAGGCGGTCATCACGCCCGACCAGTACACGCCCTTCCCGTATCTGTCCTTCGATAACTACGTAATAGAACACCTCGGAATCATCGTCGCCGCGCTCTATCTGGTCGTGGGTCTCCGTATCTACCCGCGACCTGGAGCGGTCGCGCGGGTCTTCCTTCTCAGCTTTGCCTACGCGGGCCTGTGCGCCATCCTCGACGCCGCGACCGGCGGCGACTACCTCTACCTCCGCCGTCCGCCGCCGTCGTCGAGCCTCCTCAACCTGCTCGGTCCCTGGCCCTGGTACATCGTGTCCTCGGCCGGGATCGCCCTAACCCTCTTCCTGGTGCTCGACCTGCCCTTCCGGTCCCGTAATCCGCGTGGTGCTGGGCGAATCCACTCCTGAAGGCCAGGGCCGGTCAAGCGCGAGCCGGGCCGGCCGAGATGAGGCGCACGAAGTCATCCACCAGGGTGGAGAGCAGATCCCGCGTGCGCCTGACAGCCGCCACCGGCGATCCGGCAGGATCGCCGACGTCGTCGCTCCGGCGAAGAGCCAGCAGGTCGGAGCGCTGTCGTCCTCCATGCACCCGGGCGACCCAGTCCCGAAGGGTCTCGTTCGCTTCCATCGGGCCGGTGCGAGCGCCACGTCGAACCAGGTCTACGATCGGGAACGCACGCGGCCACGACGGGGGATCGAGCAGCGCAACCTCCATCGCCTGCTGGCGAGTCATGACGATAATCAGGTCAGAGGCGATCAAATCGGCTTCCCCTACCCGCCGGCTCCGGTGCGGCCGCAAATCGACCCCTACCTCGAGCATTACCTCCGCAGCCTCGTCGAGGGCCGGCAGGCCGCCTGGCCCAAATCCGGCCGACAGGATCTCGGCCTCGATCTCGGCGAGGTTGAGCCGCCGCCGGAGCAGCCCGGCCGCCATCGGTGACCGACAGCGGTTCGCCGAGCAGATCACCAGCACGCGCATGCACCGACGGTAGGGCAGCCGCACATGAGTCGGGGTACGGTCAGAAGAGCGACCAGCAGGGAGGAATCTCAACCGATAGATTCGTCCCTATCTGAACGGCGATGGCGCAGAATCGCACAGCAGGAAGAGGGATGCCGCCGCACACGACCCGTCCGCCCGTGCTCACGTGAGCAGAGCAATCGCCACCGAAGCGGAGACGCGGGACCGACAGGGGCACCATCGGCGACGCGCCCGATGCGTGATCGCCGCACTTACGGCGGCGGCTGCCATAGGCGGCGCCCTTGCCGGTTGCCACCCCACCGGATTAGCTGGGCTGGACGCCCTCTACGGTGCCGTGTTAGCGGCAATGGTGACACTTGCGGCGGCCGCGGCCAGCCGGGCCAGCTTGCTGCTGCTTGCCACGGTGGCCGTCGTGATGAGTCGAGGGTGGCTGACAGTGGCCGCGGGGGTCGTGCTATTCGTAGCCTTCGCCGCCGTCCTGGCACCGCGGTCCTACCGGCGGGTCGGAGCCATGATCGGCGCGGTGAGCATCCAGGTCATTTTGCGCTGGCCGCCGCTGGGCTTCCACGGGGCGACGGCCCTGGTGGCCGCGCTAACGGTGGCTCTCGTACTGGTCTCGGCGTGGCGCACCCTGCCGTCGAGACGAGCGCGCCCTCACCCTCGGAGGGGCGGGTGCCCTCGTCGGACTGGCTGTCGTGCTGTCCGCTCCAGCCGCTGTCAGCGCGCTCATGGCCAGGACCTCTGTGAGCGCCGGGACGGACGCGGCCCGCCAAGCGCTCAACGACATCGCCAGTGGTCACGCTCCCGTGGCAGTGGCCGATCTGCAACTGACGGCCGCGGATCTAGGGCGTGCGCACGACCGAACGGCTGAGTGGTGGAACCTGGGCGCCTACCTAGTCCCAGTCGTCGCCCAGCAGCAGCGGGCGATCATCCAAATCAGTTCCGCGGGGAGGGATCTGGCCAACGGCACTGCGAAGAAGGCAGGTGCACTCGACTTCCACACGATCAGCTATCACGACGGCCAGATTGACCTGCGTGCCCTCCAAGCCCGCGAAGCTCTCGTGAACTCCCTTGTCGCCCAGATCGTGGCCACGCAGTCCGTGGTGCAACGCGATAGTTCTGCGTGGCTGATCCCTCCACTCGCGAACCCCAGAGATCAACTCGGAACCGAGCTGGCCAAGGCCCGGCGGTATGCCGACCTGGCGGCTCTAGCCGTGAAAGACGCCCCGGCGCTGCTCGGCGCCGATGGGGTCCGCCACTACTTCGTGGCCTTCATGACGCCGGCGGAGACCCGCGGGCTTGATGGCTTCATCGGCGCCTACGGTGAGTTGGCTGCCGATCGGGGCCACGTCACCCTGATCCGCTCGGGGCAGGCGACCAACCTAACTGCGCACCCGATACCTGGGCTGCACCTGACTGGGCCGGCCGACTATTTGTCCCGCTACGGTGTGTTCAAACCTCAGGACCACTTCGAGGATCTTACCTACTCGCCGGACTTTCCGACCGTCGGGGACGAGATCGCCGGCCTGTACAAGGAAGTGGGTGGTGATCGGGTCGACGGCGTGCTTGCGCTCGACCCGTATGCGCTGGCGGCGCTGCTCACGTTCACCGGGCCGGTCTCGGTCCCAGGGCTGAATACCCAGCTCACGCCTGCAAATGCCGCCCAGGTCCTGCTCAGCGGGCAGTACACGACCGCGCAGGCCAGCGCAATCAGCAATGTCCAGCGTCACGACTTTTTGCAGTCTGCTCTGGCGGTTGCGTTCCACCGGCTCGCGGCCGGCTCCTTGCCGTCGCCTGAAACCCTGGCGATGACACTGTCGCCGCAAACTCATCAGGGGCGGCTGCTCTTCTGGTCTCGCCACCCGGACGACCAGCCCCTCTTGGAGCGGCTCGGCCTCGAAGGCGCCTTTCCCCGGCCGGGCTCGGGCACCGACGTGCTCGCGGTCACGGTCGCCAACGCGGCCAACAACAAGATCGATGAATATTTGAAAGAGCGGGTCGTCGATTCCGTCCACTACGACCCGGTGAATGGAAAGGTGGCGTCCACCGTCACTATTAGCCTGGAGAACACCGCCCCGGACCACGGCCTGCCCAAGCAGGTCATCGGCAGCTATAGCGGCAGCGGCCTCGCGCTAGGGAGCAACTATACCTGGCTCTCGGTATACAGCCCTTTCACCGCTGTCGGTGCCCAGGTGGACGGGCGGCAGGTTGGGGGTCCTGGTTGGATACCAGAATTGGGGGTGCGCGCCTACAGCATGTTTGTGACCATCCCTGCCCACACCACGGAGACGGTCACTCTCGCTTTCGAGGGACACGTCGACCCCGGACCTTCCTACCGGATCGACCTGCGCCTTCAGCCGCTGGTCAGTACTCCCACAATGTCGGTATCGGTCACACCGGGTGCCGGCTGGGCCGACTCCGGCGGACAGCCGACGAACTGGGCAGCGGGCTCCGACGCCGTCCAGCGGCACATCTGGCGGTACCAACGGGCCTGACCTGGGCTTTGTCCCAGGACGACCGGTGTTAACGCCGGAAAGTGCGCCGGGATCTGCGCGACTGACGGGAAGAAGACTGGACAGCGCCGCCAAGGCGAGGCATGCTGTACATGGCCGTTCGCTCGCCATCCGTGAAAGTGCGCGGTTGGCTTCCGGCGAGGAGGAATGGCAGTGGTGGCACGGGTGATGAAGTGCTTGGCCGCATCGGTCGTTGCCGTGGGCGTGATGGCGATGACAGTTGCTTTGTCGACGTCGGCGCGGGCGATGCCCTTTGCGGCTAGTTGCCCGCCCTACGGGCCGTGCGAGATCGTCACTATCACCATTACGCCCAATACCGTCTTCCCGGGCGGGACAATCACCGTAACGCTGCGAGGGACGGTCTTCAACGCGACCTTCACCATCGTGTTTCGCAGCGACCCGGTGACCCTCGGAACGGTCACAACGGACGCCGCCGGGACGGGCTCAGGCGTGTTTACGGTCCCGGCCGGTACCGCGCCCGGAGCGCATGTCGTCACCGCCACCGACATCGCCGATCCCAGCATCACCGCTTCCGCCGGGGTGACCGTCCTAGCGGTCGCCTCGCCCGCTTCGGTCGCCCCGTCAGGAGTTCTTCCGGTCACGGGTGCCGACGTGGCCGGTATTACCGCGGCCGGGGCCGTCGCCATCGGGGCTGGTGGTCTCCTGGTGCTGACAGCTAGGCGGCGTCGACGGAAGTCTTGGAGTTCGGCCCAGCCGTAGGCGTATAGGTCAGCGGTCCTCGAAGAAATCCTCCGTGAACCAGTCAGCAGGAAGGCCCTTGTCCGTCGGCGATTTCGGTGGATCGTCGGTGCTCGCGCTGGCAGGCCGCGATGCGACGGGAGCGGAGGCGGCAGCTCCATTGCTGTGGCTGACAGGGTCCCAATCCCCGTCCGGCCCATCCGGCTCCCGGATGTCTGCGTCGAACCTAACGCCGGGTTTGGCGGTAGCCATACGGGCGCTGGACCGGTGGCCGTATCGGTAACCGTAGCCGTAGCCGTAGTAGAAGGTGCCACCTCGGTGAGGGATGCGGTTGACGATCACGCCCACAGGGGCGGCATCCACCTGAGTCAGAATCTCGACAGCGCGGCGAGCCTGCCTTTTTGTAGTACTGCCTGCCGCGATGACCATGAGCGTGGCATCGGCGTAGGCCGCCAGGATGGCCGCGTCGGTGACCGGCAGCACTGGTGGTGAATCAATGAGCACGATCTCGAACCGATCGGCAAGCACCTTGAAGAGTCGCTGGGCCTGACGGCTGGCAAGCAGTTCCGACGGATTCGGGGGCACCGGCCCGGCTGGCATGACCCACAGGTCGTCGTAGCCGTCCACCCGTTGTAGCGCCTTCCTTGGGGATGTCTGCCCGAGAATCACCGATGTGAAACCCGTATCGTTGGTCAGACCGAAAACCGCATGCAGTTCAGGTTTGCGCAGGTCACAAGAGACAACCCCGATCCGGTGACCGACCTGAGCCATAGTCGCAGCCAGGTTGGCCACGGTGGTGGTCTTGCCCTCGTTGCTGTACGGGCTCGAGACCAGGATCGAACGGACCTCTTTGTCAAGACGGAGGAACTGGATGGAGGTGCGCAGACTCCGGTAAGCTTCCGCGGCGGGGGATGTCGCTGAGGCGCCTTCGGCGATGACGTGGGGCCCACCCCGTTTGGCCCGGCGCCTCGAGACCCATTCAGGGACCGTCGGTATAAGTCCGAGAGCGGGCACACCTTCCATGGCCGCTTCGACGTCCTCCTCGCCCCGGATGCGGTCATCGAGGAACTCCCACAGGAAGGCCACGCCAAGTCCCAACACCAAGCCGATGCCACCGGCCAGCGCCGTGTCCCGAACTCGATGAGGAGAGACAAGTACGGCCGGGAGGGTCGCCGCTCCGATGATCTGGCCGCCGCCACCCGCAAGCTGAGCTGTGTCCTGCAACTGAGTTGCCTGTTCCCTCAGCGTCGTCTGCTGTTCTACGAGCGAGTTCTGCTGGTTTTCAAGTGCAATAACAGCCGGATTCGAGGTTGGCGAAGAGGGCTGGGCGCCGTAAGCGGTCGTAGTCGGTGCTGTAAGGGCTGCAATCTGATGTTGGATGGTAGCGACCTCGGGAGTGAGGGCGGCTATCCTGGCCGACAGCTGGGTAGCGGCCGCCTCCAGGCTGTTGACCGCTTGATTCTGCTGTCCCGAAATGTAGGCCTGTGCGTACGCGTTGGCTGCCCCGACGGCGAAAGCCGGATCGGCGGATTGCACGGCGATCCTGACCACATTGGTCGTCGCGACTTCGCTCACAGAGGCGGGGGGAACCGAGGGGACCTTGATCAGGGCAGCGGCTGCCCGCTGATTGGCGGGGCTGGATATCACCTTGGCGTCTGTCGCCACATCCGTCGCCGAGAGGGGCGTGGCGGTGCCGCTCGCCGATGATACGGCCTGAGAAAGCGTGGGCGTGAGCAGCACCTGGGCTCGTGCCTCGAAGATCTTCGTTCGCCGGGTATCGAGGCCGAAAGTTGCAGCAGCGGCCAGAATGGCAACGGCCACGATCGAGACTTTGTGTCGCCAAATGATGCGTGTGAAATCGGCAAGACCGAGCTCGGTGGCCTCCGCCATCGGTCGCATGGTCTCAAATAATACTCCACGAGGTGCAACGGGATCAAAGGGGGGTAGGGCGTCCCGGTCGGCGCATCCATCCGCCGAGCACGCACAGTGACCACAGGGCGCGCCAGCCTGCCCGTCCAAGCTCGAAATCCCTAAAAAGAGCCCATAGCTCACGGCTGTCGAGTCCCAGTCCCGATCGGGCGAGGACCTGGAGCATGTCGCCCGCCCACCCGTGGAGCGGTCCGCGGAGCCACCCCTCGACTGGCAACGTAAAGGTCTGTTTGGCGGAGGCGGCAACCGATATGAGCTTTGGGTCCACCGATGCAGCGAGCAGCTTCTTGTCGAGCAGCCCATCAGTATTCCCCTGGGTGGCGGCGACCACCGTGTCGTCGAGGAGTGGCACCCTCACCTCGAGGGAGTGCGCCATAGACATGACGTCGGTGTCCCGCAGCAGTTGGTTCGCCAGGTAATGCTCGATCTCGAGATCCCGGACGGACGGCGATCTGGTGTCAGTCATTATGGGCGGCCGCCGGCGAAGATCCCGACCCCACCCACCGCGGAGCCGCTCGATCTCGCTCGGGCACATCGGGCCGCGCACCGCCGAGTAGAAGGCGGCCTGATCTGGATGCCTCGCGGCGTCCAGGGCTCGGCGAACACGGCTATGCGCAGTCCGGTTGGCCAGTCCGAGCAGGGCGCTGGGGACACCACGCAGGCTCTCTGGGAGCCGCGTGCTCGGCCCGAGCATCCTGGCTAGCCTCGGGACGTGGCGAAAAGTCGAATACCCGGCGAAGAGCTCGTCCCCACCTAGACCAGAAAGCGCCACTACTGCTCCCCGCGAGCGTACGCCTTGCGAGATCAGCCATGAGTTGAGGCCGTCAACCGTGGGCTGATCCATGTCCATTATGAAATCCTCGATGGACGAGAGCACATCTGCCCCGGACACCGGCACGACGTCGTGTCGCAGGCCTAATCGCGCTGCCAACTGTTTCGCGCCCTTCGTTTCGTCCTGACTGTCGTTGAGGCTGATGGTGTACGCGGTGACGTCGCTGACCACACTCGCGGCGAGGGTGGCGATGACGGCCGAGTCCAAACCGCTGGAGAGAAAGATTCCCACTGGGACGTCAGCCACCAGATGGCGGCGGATGGCGTCGGTCAGGACGCCGTTCAATAGGTCTGGGCTGGTGCGCTGATTGGTCGGAGTTGGCTCATACCAACGGTCCACCCGGACCTTGCCTGCCTGCCATCGCAGACGATGACCGGGCGGCAGCTCGAGGACGCCCCGATATGCCGTGCGGGGGCCCGGTATCCATCCCAAGTGGAGGTAACAGGCGAGGGCGAACTCGTCGATGCCCGTCCGAGCAGCAGGCAGGGCATGTGCCTCAGAGGAGAACACCAGCCGGGAGCCCGTCGCCTCGTAGTACAGCGGCTTGATTCCCAGTCGGTCGCGAACGAGCAAGAGACTCCTGTCCTTGCTGTCCCAGATGGCGATCGCGAACATGCCGCGCAGTTGCAGTGGAAAGTCATCGCCGTGCTCCTCCGTCAGATGGACGATCACTTCGCCGTCGGAATCCGAAACGAAATGATGCCCAATAGCCTCGAGGCGAGATCGCAACTCTCGGAAGTTGTAGATCTCACCGTTGAAGAGGAGCCAAAACCGCCGCCGCTCGTCCGTGAGCGGCTGGTCGGCCTCGGGGCGCGGGTCGATAATCCGCAGCCGTCTATGGCCGAGTACCGCGCCTTCCAGTGCTTCGACTCCGCCCGCATCGGGTCCTCGATGGTGCAAAGCGTCGGTCATAGCGTGAATGAGTGCGACGTCGTGCTCGTTCACTTCGCCGACGACTCCCGCCAGGCCACACACGCTATGTCCCATTCTGCCGTCGGCTGGCCAGGACCGATGCATATACGGCTTCAACTCCGGCCGCGATTGGCCCTGGGCGGTACCGCTCAGCCTTCCGGACAGCGGCTCGCGCTAGTCGGGTCCGCAACTCGGCGTCTTCGAGCAGTCGGACGACGGCGGTCGCCAGGGCGTCCGCGTCTCCCGGCGGGACCAGGAGACCGTCGGTCCCATGCTGAACTATCTCAGCGGGGCCGCCGGCGTTGGTCGCCACGATGGGAACGCCGCAGGCCATGGCCTCGACGACCACCTGGCCAAAAGGCTCCGGAATGGTTGACGCATGAACGGCTATCGTGAGCTTTGCCAGTTCGGCGGCAACGTCATGGCTGAATCCGACAAAGTGGACGACATTGCCGAAATCGATCGCATCGACGTGCTGTCTCAGGTTCCGTACGTACTCCTCCTCGCCAAACAGAGCAGAGCCGACTACCCGGGCCTGCAACGTCGGGTGTTCCTCTGCAACTTTGATCATGGCGTCGATGAAGACGTGCTGACCCTTCCAAGGGGCGAGGCGTCCGATGAGTCCAATGACCGGAACGCCGCGGGGCGAATCGGGCAAATGGGGTGCAGGTGTCATGTCGACGGGGCTGGGGATGACCCAGACCGGAGCGCGGCCTGGGCTCAGCACTTCAGCCGTCGCGGCGCTATTGGCGATGACCGCGTCGGCCATCGATCGCACGCACCGTCGCAGCACGGCCGCTTGGTGAGCTGGATAGCTGTCAGGCGACAGGCGGTCCCGGAGGTGCCAGACCAGAGGGATCCCGGCGGCCCGGGCGGCAATGCTGCCATACACACCAGATTTGAGAGAGTTGGTGTGGACCACGTCAGGGTGCAGCCGGCGCAGCCGTTTAGCGAGTCTGGTCGCATAGGCTGGGATAGCCGTTGCACAGCGGAGCAGTTCGCTGGGGGCTTGCAACTCGGCGCGTGAGAGGTTGGTCACCCGGTCAGGCAGCGGGAGGACTTCCGTTGAGACGCCGGCTTGTTGCAGGTGATGGACAAGGGGTCCGTCCTCGGCCAGGATCGCATGGGCCTCCATGGTCCTGGCGCCTTTGATGAGGCGCAGCAGGGCCAGTTCGCCGCCCGACAGTCTCGCACAGTGATCCAGGAACACCACCCGATACTTCCGGACAGGAGGACGCGAACGGGCCTGCTCAAATATCTCGACGACCCTGTCAGCCGCCCGGATCCAGTGGAAGCCTTCCGCAAACCTCCGGCACTCGTCTCGGGCTGGCAGGGAGTGATCCGATCGCAGCGCAGCGGATAAGACAGTCGCAAGCTTCGAGGTGTCGCCAACTGGCACCAGAAATCCCGTTCCGAGATCTGGGAGCACCTCAGCCATCCCGCCGGTGTCGCTAGCTATGACGGGGGTTCCGGAGGCGAGGCTCTCGAGCACCACTAACCCGAAACCTTCTAAAGCGAGGGATGGAACTACGCTGTAATCAGCTGCGGCGTACCAGAGAGGGAGGTCGCGCTCAGGCACCCGTCCGACGAACCGAACGGTGGGGTCGATGCCAAGCTCGTCGGCTAAGGCGTAGAGCCGATCCCGCTCGGGTCCGTCGCCGACAATATAGAGGGTGGCATCTTCAACCCCGCTCGCCGCCCAAGCTTGCAGAAGAGTGTCCAGTCCGACGCGCTTGACAAGTCGTCGTACGGAAAGGACAGCTCGGTCATCCCGGGGGAGCCCCAGTCGCTCCCTCGCATGCGTCGTATCGACCTGACGGAACCGCTCCAGATCCACTCCTGGTCGGACCACATGTACGCGCCCGGGCAAGATTCCAAAGTCCTCGATCACGATCCGCCGGAACGCCTCAGACAGGACGACGACCTCATCGGCGCGGCTGTACACGGCTGTTTCAACTTGCTTACGAAGTCCCGTCAACCAAGCCGGCCCGCCGTGCTCGGTGGCCGATTCCTCATACCACGGGCCTTGGAAATGTACGACGAGGGGCTTGCCCGGCCGGCTCCACAGCACCGGCAGCGTGTAGAGCGCGAAATGGCTGTTGATTATCTCGGCGGCTCTAGATCTGGCTCGTCCCTCGAGACCCATCGTCCACAGTCGTCGCAGTAATGGGGCCTCGGACCCGATAGCGCCCACGAAGCCCTGGTCCTGCTCCGGCGAGCCGACCACGACACATTCGACGCCCAAGCCTCTTTGGCGGAGCGCCTTTGTCAGGTCGAAGGCGTATCGGTTCAGTCCACCCGGCGACACACCGATCCATCCCATCCCGAGGACGAGGACGCGCATCGGCGGTGCCTTCTGACTGTGCTGCACTGGACTATCGGTCCGTTGGCTGATCAGATGACTCCCCCGGACATGGGTTGGTCCCCTGAACGTTACTCGGCTCGGTGGAGCCATTTCACCTGCGCGTTGCGGTAGCGAAAGGCGTCGAAACATTCCCCCGAGCCGATCCGGATCATGCTGGCACGATCTTGGTCGCCCACGTCCTGAGGGCCTGGCGGAGGGTCTTGATGGACATTCGGAGGGTGGCTGCTATAGTCCCGCGGTGCGTGGACGATAGGGAGACCTATCACGCTTTTTGAAGCCGGGCTGCGACGGCATCGAAGGCGAGGAGGCTGGCGGGTGGTCAGGCGTGAAGTCGACGGCCAAACTGGAGTGCAGGACCGTCCACCTGCCGTGGTATTGGCGTCGGGAGGTGAGAGCCCAGGCCTTCGCGAGTCGGTTGAGGCTGGTGTCGCACGGACCGCCGAGGCGACCTGGCGTACGTGGAGGAGGGGCTATGTGGCGGCTCTTATGTGTGCTGACACATTCGCCGCCGTGGTGGCGATCTGGACCTGTTATGCGGTGCGATCTCAGGCCACCCTCTTCCACGTGACTGTCCTGGATCGACAGGTGGATTACTCGACTTTGGCGCTCCTATCGGTGCCCGTGTGGTTGGTGTCGCTCGGCCTCACCGGCGCCTACCGCTCGCCCCAGGCCGAGGAGCTCCGGGACTATCGGATTCCGTTGCTGGTGGCGATGCGCCTGGCCGCCATTGCCGCTATAGGGTCATTTGCCCTAAAGGCGCAACTTTCTCGATCGCTCCTCCTGGTCTATGTTCCCACTCTCATTGCTGCGGACCTTCTGGCCCGCTGGGTGATCCGGCGATCGCTTCGGGCTGCCCGCCGCCGGGGGCATGCCTTAATCCCGTTAATGCTGGTGGGTGACGAACCTGCGGTACGGGACTTTGCCGGTCACCTTTTCCGCGACCCGCGGCACGGCTATCAGGTAGTGGGAGCCTGCTTATCGCGAGGAGCCGTCAACCTCACGACCCGGGGTCACACCATCCCAGTGGTTGGAAGCCCGGACCAACTGGTAAGCGCGGCCCGTCAACTCGGCGTAGATGCGGTGGCCATAGCGGGCCCAGCCCGCTTCGAAGAGCTGACCCTGCAGCAGGCCGCCTGGAGGCTCGAACGAAGCGGAATCGACTTGTTGGTAGCTCCAGACGTAGCGGACCTGGCTGGACCGCGAATCCGCATCACTCCCCTGACCGGTTTACCGCTTCTTCATATTACCGAACCACGGCTTGACGGCGTCAGCAGGAGGACGAAGGCATGGTGCGAACGGGTCCTCGCCGTCCCTCTGGTCCTCGTCACGGCGCCCGGGCTTCTGATCGTGGCCATAGCTGTCCTTCTCGATTCAGGTCGCCCAGTTTTTTACCGCCAGCCGCGGGTGGGGTATGGGGGGCGCCAGTTCGAAATGCTGAAGTTCCGCACCATGGTCGCCGACGCGGATACCCGACTGGCCGACCTGATGAGCCGCAATGAACACGACGGTGCCCTGTTCAAGATCCGAGAGGACCCGCGGGTCACAAGGCTCGGACGATGGCTACGCAAGTACTCGATCGACGAGGCCCCGCAGCTCTTCAATGTCTTAAAGGGCGACATGGTGTTGGTCGGCCCCCGTCCCTGCAGGCCCGAGGAGGTGCAGCGATTTGGGCCCGCAGAGAGCCGCCGCTTCCTGGCCTATCCAGGCATGACCGGCCTCTGGCAGGTCAGCGGGCGCTCGGACCTCCCTTGGGAAGACGCGGTGCGCTGCGACCTGTACTACGTAGAAAACTGGTCCCCCCTTCTCGATCTGATGATCCTTTACCGAACCGTGCGGGTGGTGATAGAAGGCAGTGGCTACTGACACGCCGCCCTCCGGGAGCTCGAATGCGGATGCTGACTCGGTCGATGTAGCCATAGTCCACGACTACCTAACCCAGCGTGGCGGCGCTGAACGAGTCGTGCTCGCGCTTTCGCGCATTTTCCCGTCCGCTCCGATCTACACCTCCCTTTATGACGCAGAGTCAACGTTTCCGGAGTTTGCCGATCGGCATGTCGAGACGACCGCGCTGCAGCGCCTGGGGATCGTCCGCCATCATCACCGGCTGGGGTTACCGCTCTATCCAACCGTCTTCGACCACCTGCACGTGCACGCGAAAGTAGTGATTTGCAGTACCTCCGGTTGGGCACACGGTGTGAGGACCGATGGGATGAAGGTCCTATACGTCCACAATCCGGCCCGGTGGCTCTACCAAGCGGACGAGTACCTGCGCGGAACCCCCCGGTGGCAGCAGCTTGGGATACGTGCCGGTGTCGGGTGGCTACGATCATGGGACCAGCGAGCGGCGCATTCCGCGCACCGGGTCCTCGCGAACTCCAGCGTCGTCCAAGCGCGAATTCGCTCCTCGTGGGATATGGATTCGACGGTAATCTATCCGCCGCACGGAGTCGACGTCTGGGGGGTGCAGGAACAGGTATCAAACCTGGAACCTGGCTTCCTGTTATGTGTGGCCCGGTTGCTTCCTTACAAACACGTGGACGCGATCATCGCCGCTATGGAGATTCTCTCCGGAGATCGCCTGGTTGTGGCGGGAGACGGTCCCCTGCGCCACCGGTTACAGGCAGGAGCACCGTCCAATGTGGTGATCATGCATAGAGTGTCGGATGCCCATCTCCGATGGTTGTATGCGAACGCCCGTTTCCTGGTGGCCGCCGGGACCGAGGACTTCGGGCTGGCTCCAGTCGAAGCAATGGCCTTCGGCACCCCGGCGGTTGTGATCGGGAAGGCCGGCCATCTCGAAACCCTTATAGAGGGTGAAACTGCTATTTTCTTCGACGACGCAGAACCATCGATCATTGCTTCTGCGGTTCGGCGAGCAGATGGCGAAAGGTGGGCAGCGGAGCGGGTGCGAGCCCATGCTGACCGATTCTCGGAGGCAACCTTTTCCGAGAATCTCGGCCAACTTGTGGCGCAGGTAGACTCGAACTAGATGCAGAAGCTTCTGAGCGGACAGGGCTTACACAAGTCAAGAGTTTTAAGCCCGACAGGAGAAGGGGTGCGTGTAAGGCGAACCGTTCAGTCATTTCGAAACCGGCATGTCGGAGAGGTCTTAGGCCCGACTGTCCCAAAGGTACAAGACACACGACGGCGAGACGCGGGCGAGTCGATCAGCATGGAGAACTCATGACTCGGCCTCCGTCCGATTTGGGCGCATTGTACGATGCTTGGCATTCGCAATTAACCCCGGATGAGGGAGCAGGCGCGCCGTGGCACGAACTTATCAAGCCGTACCTGACTGATCTCACGGACTGCCGGGTTCTTGAGATCGGCTGCGGCCGCGGAGGACTGTCGGCATGGCTCGGCGCTAACAATCCGCTAAACCTCGTGGCGGCTGACCTCTCGGGGGAAGCAGTTCTGCAGGCCCGGCGTCTTGAGCCTAGGCATACAAGCTTTGCGGTCGCCGACATCGCGCGGCTTCCACTGGCTGCTGCGTCCTTTGACGTTGTGGTCTCCTGCGAGACCGTGGAGCACGTTGAGCATCCAGTTGCCGCCATTCGGGAGATGGCCCGAGTATTACGTCCGGGTGGAAAGCTGTATCTCACGGTGCCTAACTATCTCAACGCCATGGGCCTATATCGCCTCTATGTTCGTATCACCGGACGACAGTTTTCCGAAGGTGGTCAGCCCCTCAATCACTTCACCTTCATCCCTAGGACTTCACTATGGCTTCGGCGGGGGCGACTTCGGACAACACAACGGTATTCGCTCGGGCATTACTTGCCTTGGCCCGCCCGCCCACCAATGCGATCCTACCGTCTCGACGGTCACTGGTTGCCTCTGAGGTGGCTCGGACTTCACTCTATTTTCATAGCTGAGAAACAAGGGCAGTCAGAGTGAGAATACTCAGGGTCGCCGACGTTGCTTGTTCAGAGGAGAAGGGAATGGCTGGTGCCATGCTTCAGGGCGGATCCGCACTTGAGAAACTCGGCCATGTCGTAGATTACGCGTTTCATGAGGACCTCGGCCCCCTTCCTAGGAGTCCACGGGCACGTCGTCTGATCTCACCTCTTCTCGTCCTGCAGCAGGTGACCAGGAGAATTGGCGCTGGTCGTACATACGACCTCGTTGAAATCCATGAGCCTTTGGCGGCCGCTTACTCCGCGGCACGTGCCGTGAAGCCGTTACCGCCTTGTGTCGTCTTCTCACACGGCTTGGAAGCACGGGCATGGATCGCTCAGCGGGAGCGTTACCGTGTACAGGATAGGCGGCCGAGTGTTAAGAGCCGGATCAGTGTGCCGTCTACAGTCTTGAGTCAGGCTCACTTTGCACTTCGGCGCGCCGCTCACGTGATTGTTCTCAATTCAGACGACGAGAATTACCTAGTGGAGAAGGTTCGTGTCCCCCCAACGAGGGTGTCACGAGTCGATAACGGTGCACCGCCTTTTGGTCTGCCCCAGCCACTTCGCAAGACGGACGTGTCAGCATTGCGACTTCTCTTCTTCGGGACCTGGGTTGACCGCAAAGGGACGCCTGAACTCGTTGAGGCTGTCACAGCCCTAGAGGAGCTTCAGGTCGACTTCACACTTACGGTCGCAGGACTTGGCTTGCAACAGCGGGAGGCAGCCCGAGTTGCCTTGAGGTTTCCTCCACGGGTCAGGCGTCGAGTCGAAATCCGTTCTCGCGTCGCCAAGTCAGAGCTGGCCAGCTTGCTTGCTGCCCACGATATTCTAATCGCTGCCTCTTGGTTCGAAGGGATGCCTCTGGCGGTACTGGAAAGTGCCGCCGCAGGCCTCGCCCTCATCCTTACCGACATATCTGGTCACCGACAGATCATAGAGGCAGCAGATGAGGCTCTTCGTGATCGTTCGGCGATATTCGTTCCACCTAATCAGGCTGCAGGCATAGTCAACGCCGTACACGGTCTATCTAAAGATTTCGATCTGCTGTTCCAGCTTCGGGTCAACGCGTATCGATTAGGGAAAAGGCTGGACTGGGAGAACGCGGCAAGCCAACTTGAAAAGGCATATTTTCAGGCCTTGAGTAAATCCTCCTCCCGCTAGTCACGGTCAACATTGTCCCGAGTTGTCCCCCCTGTCACGTGCCCGGAGGCACGGGGTCAACCTGTCGACCAGCCGGCTCCGATTCAGTGCTCTCGTCGCAGCTTTTACGCGACGACCTCATCATATCCGAGCCTAGAGCCCCGCATATATGACCAGTACGCGCCCAATCGACCTTGAGTGGCGGGTAGCACACGGCTCGAAAGCTCCTGGCCTTCGCCACGCGCAAAACCGACCAGACAACGTCCGGGCCCGGGACAGGCGCGGTCTCCACAGAGAAGGCCGTAGGCTACAACCCGGGACGTGGATAGCATCTTCGTTGCCAGTAGAGCTGCAGCCTGGTTGTAAGCCTGATCCCTGGTTGCCCTAGCGGGGAGATTTCTTCGCGGACTGGTGGACGGCCGAATGCCCGGGAAGTGGTCGACAATCAGAGCGGGGTCGTACACGAGGCGCCAGCCCTTAGTCCGAACCCAAAGACATAGCGCGAGGTCATTGTGAACTTCCGACCCTTCCCCACGCAAGCCCTTGGGAAACCGAACTAGGTGTCGACGAAACGCCATATTGACCCCCTTCAGGACGTCGACATCTCGCGGCCCACCGGCACCCACATGATGGTTGCCAACTACGCGCCCCCACCTTCCCAGTAGGCCCACACAACTCGATAAGGGTTGGCTGGCTTCGCTCGGAATGATGTCTCTCCCACCGACTCCTCCCACGTGTGGATCAAGAAAGTGGTCGGCTATACCGGCAATCCAGTTTGACCGGGGTATCGCGTCGTCGTCCGTGAACGCCACTATGTCGGTATCAGCCGTTCGCAACCCGGAAGCTAAGGCATGCACCTGACCGGGATCGGAAACGGTTACGCGGATATGGCCGGGAGAAGTCTCCAAGGCGGCTAGGGTCGCTTGATCATCTGCGCGCACGACGACGATGACCTGTTCAGGCCGGCGTGATTGGCTTGCTAGGCCCGCCAGACATCGCACGATGTCCGTTGAGCGTCGGTAAGTGGGCACGATCACTCCGACGGTCAATCCGCACGCGGCACCGACCACGATCAGAGCCTAAGCGCCTCGTCGTGTCGCCGTCCAATGGCGACCTTCGAGTTGCCGCACTCGAATCTCGTCCGAGAGATAGCCATTGAAGCACCGACACGTAGATGACAAATGGGCTCCCGCGGGGAACGCCGATGGCAGAGGACTCGATGCGTCGCTGCCTTGGATTGCGCCGTCGCCCTTACCCGGAGGTGTCCGCAACCGCCGGCACTGCTCATCCTCGACGCTTCGACCCCACACGACGCCCAGCCATGAGCGCTTGACATCCCTCAGGCCAGTGTCGTTATGTGTTCGCACTCCGGCCGGAAGGTTCGGTCGGGTGATGACGTGTCGAGACGTCGGAGAGACGTCCGGGGAAAAAGGAGCAGCCGATGGAGGACTTCCGCAGCTTTGGCGAACGGGTGCGCAACTGGGGGCGGTGGGGCGAGGACGACGAGCGGGGCACTGTCAACCTGATCACGCCGGAGCGGTTGGTGGCGGCGGCGGGTCTGATTCGCCAGGGCAAGGTCTTCGATCTGGGCATCCCCTTCGACGGCAATGGCCCCCAGCCCGGCGGCGGCCGGATCAACCCGGTCCGGCTGATGTCAGAGACGGGCGCCAACCAGGTCTTCCCCGGGGCCTTCCGTTATGCCGACGACTACGTGTTCATGCCGCTGCAGGGGGCGTCGCAGTGGGACGGGTTGGCCCACGTCTACTACGACGATCAGCTGTACAACGGCTATCCGTCTTCCCACGTGAGCGTGAAGGGCGCGACCAAGGATTCGATCGACAAGATGGCCAAGGGGATCGCCGGGAGGGGAGTGCTGCTCGACATCGCCCGGCTCCTCGACGTCGAGTGGCTGGAGCAGGGCAAGGTGATCACGCCCAACGAGCTCGACCGCGCCGCGTCGGCCCAGGGTGTCGAGGTGCAGTCCGGCGACATCCTGCTGTTCCGCACCGGGTGGCGGAAGAAGTTCCTGACCGAGAACGATGCCGCCTCGTTCATGGCCGGCGAACCGGGTCTCGGCATGGACTGCATCGAGTGGTTGCACCGCCACGAAGTGTCAGCGGTCTGCTCTGACAACTGGGCTATCGAGGTACTCCCTGGCGAGTACGACGATCAGCTCCTCACCGTCCACATGGTGCTCATTCGGGACATGGGGATGACTTTGGGAGAGATCCTCGACTTCGAAGAGCTGAGCGCCGACTGCCAGGCCGATGGCGTCTACGAGTTTTTCTTCTGCGCCCCCCCGATCAAATTCACCAACGCCGTGGGATCTCCTATCAATCCGCTGGCGATCAAGTAATCTCGTGTCATCCGATACGCAAACCTCTAGTTACCAGGTGTTACGTTCGAGACGAACCTGGAGAAGGCCGCCCATACCGTTGGGAGAGCTGTTCGGTGGTTCGTTAGTACCACTATCGAAGTTAAGTAACGCCGTGCCTGTCACAGATGTAGCCCGTTGCTGAGTTGCATGGGTAAGAGACAATCGCTAGGTTTGCGGCGTTTGAGCGAAGCTCTTAGGGGGAGGAACCAGTGTCCAGAAACGATGAGATGACTGCAGTCAACCGTCTGGTGTCCCGGCGGCAGCTGCTCAAAGGAATCGGCGCGGGTGGCGCCCTGCTCGTGGGGGCGCCGCTGCTGGCCGCCTGTGGGAGCAGCAACAAGAGCTCCAGCGGCACCACCACCGCCACCACCACGGGCGGAGGCGCCAGCAACGGTGGGACCTCCGCTCCCGCTGCGAGCGGGTCGGTGGCCGACATCACCAAGTTCGTGACCATCGACACGGCTCACTCCGGCAAGGGGATGACCCTCGACGTTGGCGGCGTTCTGGCCTTCACCGGGGCCGGCGCGTTCTTCGGACGGACCATGTCGGCCGGCATGAAGCTGGCGACCCAGCACATCGAGGCCCTGGGCGGACCGAAGTTCAACCTGGTCTTCAAGGACCACAAGTCCGGCGACCCCGCGGCCGGCGTTACTGCTGCCCGAGAGCTGGGCCTGGCCCACGTGCCCATGATGCTGGCGTCCTACGGTGACGACATCGGCGCCATGCTGCCGCTGCAGGCCCAGTACAAGATCATGACCATCGACGGCGGGGGCGGCACCGGCATACCCTTCCAGGGCAAGCCGCTGTTCTACGGTGCTCGGGCCATCACCCCCGACGACACCTACGCCGGCACCATGAAGTGGATGCAGGCCAAGATGCCGAACGTCAAGAATGTGGTCAGCATCGCGTGGGACGGCGGAGCCGTCCTCAATGCTGTAGGCCAGAAGGACCTGCGACAGCATCTCGATACCATCGGGGCTCACGTCGGCAAGTTCATTCTCAGCCCCATCGATGCGACCGACTACTCGTCGGGCATCACCCAGATCAAGGCCGCCAAACCTGACATGGTGTTCGCGGGCCTGTACGGCAACGACCTCGGGTACTTCATGAAGCAGTACAAGGTTTCGGGCGTCAACAAGCCCGTCCTGGGGTTTGAATACACGCAGCCGGCCGCAGATATCGCCGGCTCTTCGTACAACGACCTGTACCTGGCTTTCGACTACTTCAACGGCAAGACCCCGGACAACGGATGGTCGGCCATCTTCATCGACGAGTTCAAGAAGGCCAACGGTGGCACCGTGCCCGACTACTACGCCGCCAACTACTACGAGGACATGTTCATCCTCTGGGCCCTCGTCCAGCGGACGCTAGCCGCCGGAGGCGACCCGAAGTCCGGAACTGCGTTGAACACGGCCATGCAGAGCAACCTCACCTTCCCGAGCGTCTACGGCGGCACCGCTACCACCGCCGGGACCATCGCCTTCGGCCCGACCTCGCACACCGTGGTCAAGCGGCCTATGACGCTGATCCAGTACGAGAATGGCAACAAGAACCCGCAAGCCTTCTTCGACATCGGCGGCGCCGACTTCCGCCTCGCCTGAGCCAAAACCGTGACCGGCGCTGAGGCTCAGCAACTCGCCGTTAACGGGGTGATCAACGGGAGCGCCTACGGCCTGCTGGGAGTGGGCTTCGGCAGCATCCTGTTTGTCACCGGGCGGTTCCACTTCGCCTACACGTTCACCTACGCCCTGTCCGCCTACATCGCGGCCGAGGTCGGCCAGTCGTGGGGCCTGCCGTTCTGGCTGGCGCTGATCCTCGGTGCGCTGGTCGGCGCCTTCTTCGGCATGCTGATGGAGTTCGTGGTGTACCGTCAGCTGGCCCGGAGAGCCGGTGCCTACGCCCTGCTGGTGATCTTCGTGGCGTCACTGGGGTTGTCCATCGCGGGTCAGAACATCATCAGCCTCATCTGGATCAACTCGGCCAGCAAGCAGATCACCGGTCTCACCCTAAAGGGCTACAACATCGGCCAGATCACCATCACCAACCTGGCCATCTACCTGGTGATCACGGCGTGGGTGTTGATGATCGCGCTGGGGGTCATTCTCAGGTGGACCAGTCTGGGCCGGATGATCCGGGCCGTGCGCGTCAACCCCGAGATGAGCATGGCCGTCGGGGTCACTCCCGAGACCATCTACCTGGCGGTGTTCGCGGTCGGGTCCTTCCTGGGCGGGGTGGCAGCCGTGTTCGACGCGGCCAAGACGGCGGCCACCCCGGACATGGGGTTCAACCCCCTGTTCTACGCCTTCGTCGTGGCCTTCCTCGCCGGCGCCGCCGCCCCTCCGGTCGTCGTGGGCCTGGTCGCGCTGGGAATTGGGCTGATCGAGAGTCTCAGCGCCCTGTTCATCTCTACGGCCTATTCTCAGCTGGTGATCTTCGGCATCCTCTTCGTCTACTGCGCGCTGCGGCCCATCGACCTGCGCCAGCTGACGAGAAGGCTCGCACCGGCCCGAAGGTAGGGAGGCCCGATGGAACTCACCGTCAGCTACATCAACGAGATCCTGGTCTTCGTCGTCTTTGCCGTCTCGTTGAACCTGCTGCTCGGCTTCGCCGGTCAGGTATCCGTCGCCGTCGGTGCCTTCGGCGCCATCGGCGGCTACAGCGTCGCCTACCTCTCGCTCAACGACCACTGGAACTTCGTCCCCGCCCTGATCGTAGGCATCGTCCTCGCCGGCGTCGTGGGGTTCCTGGTGGGGATCCCGGCCCTGCGACTGACCCTGGAGTGGTTGATCCTGCTCAGCCTGGCCTTCCAGACCATCGTGATCGGGCTGCTCAATGCCCTTGGGCAGTTCGGCGGCAGCTACGGCCTGCAAAACGTGGTCGGGCTCACGTTTTTCGGCCTCAAGATGAACACGCCCACCGAAATCCTGCCCGTCTTCATCATCTTTGCCGTGGTCATCTTCCTGCTGTGCTACCGCATGGGAGAGTCGCCCTACGGGCGGGTGCTGCGCTCCATCCGGGAGGACGAGCGGGCGTCGCGCTCGCTGGGCAAGAACATCTTCGCCTACAAGCTGGCCGTCTTCGGCATCACGTCGGCCATGGCCGCGGTGGCGGGGGCGATGCTGACCGTGCAAAACCAGCTGGCCTCGCCGGCCCTGTTCGGCTTCACCCAGTCCGCAGCCATCGTGGTCATGGTGATCTTCGGCGGCATGGGCAACCTGTGGGGGTCAGTTCTCGGCGCCTCCCTGCTGGTCCTCTCCGATCCGTTCCTGCGGAAGGTCGTCAAGTTGCAGGCCACCACGGCGTCGCTGTGGCAGCTGACGATCTACGGCCTGCTGCTGGTCGTGGTGATGTTCGTCCGCCCGCAGGGAATCTTGCCTGAGGGCGCCTCCGTGCGCCGCTGGCTGGGCCGGCGGCGCCAGCCGCAGACCGCCGAGCAACGCGAGCTGTCACGGGTGGCGCCGCTGGGGATGGACACCAACGTGGGGGCCGTGTCGGAAGAAGAGGTGGAACGGGAAGACGTCGCCACCCTGGCCGATCTGCGCGCCCACCACGCGGCCCCCGCCGAGGTCGCCGACCTGGCCGCCGCCCGCCTCGCCCACCGCGGCGAGGTGGTCCTCGAGGTGCGCGGCCTGACCAAAGCCTTCGGCGGCATTCACGCCGCCGAAGACCTGGACATGGACTTCCGGCGGGGCACCATCACTGCACTCGTGGGCCCCAACGGGGCTGGCAAGACCACCGTCTTCAACCTGCTGACCGGCGCCATCAGGCCGGATCGGGGCACCGTCGTACTCAACGGCCGGGACGTGACCAACAAGTCGCCGGACCGGGTGGCCAAGCTCGGCATGGTTCGGTCCTTCCAGGACGTCCGCGTCTTCGCCCGCCTCACCTCGCTCCAGAACGTGATGCTGGGGGTGCAGGGGCAGGCGGGGGAACGGCTGGCCCCGCTCTTCCTGACGCCGCGGCACGCGGCCCGGGACGAGGCCGAGAGCCGCGAGAAGGCCAGAGAGTGGTTGGGCTTCGTGGGCATGACCGGTTTCGCCGACGTGCCCGCCGGTGCCCTCAGCTTCGGCCAGCAGAAGCTGGTGGCCCTGGCCCGGGTGCTGGCGACCGAGGCCGAGGTGCTGCTGCTTGACGAGCCCGCTTCGGGCATCGACGCCCAGTGGGTGGACGCCATGCTTAGCCGCATCGAGGAGCTGCGGGCCCAGGGCCGGACGGTGTGTATCGTCGAGCACAATCTCGCCGTCGTCGGCCGGTTGGCCGATCACACCTACTTCATGGAACTGGGCCGGATTACGGCGGAGGGCAGCTTTGCCGATCTGGTCGACGAGCCGCGGCTGGCGGAGGCGTACTTTGGCACGGGCTGAGGTTCCCGCTTACGCGGTCGACTCGACCGATGCCGACCGAGTCGGCGCGCCGGTGCTCGAGACCGTCGACCTGAGCGGGGGATACGGACGCAAGCAGGTCGTGTTCGACGTGAGCCTGCACGTGGGGCCCGGCGAGATCGTGTCGGTGATCGGGCACAACGGCGGGGGCAAGACCACCATCCTCAAGACCATCTTCGGCATGTTGCCGCTGCAGAGTGGGGAGATCCGTTATAAGGGTCGGGATATCAGCCATTCGTCGTGCCGGCAGAACGTGAAGAACGGGATGCTGTACATCCCCTCGGAGCGGTTCATCTTCGGCGAGCTGACCGTGCTCGACAACCTCCGCATGGGCTCCATCCATCAAGTCTCGGCCGAGCAGAAGCGCGAACGCATGGCTCGCGTCCACGAGCTCTTTCCCATCCTCGCCGAGCGGTCCAGTCAGAAGGCGGGGACCATGTCCGGCGGGCAGCAGCGCATGCTCAGCTTGGGGCTGGCCCTCATGGCCGGCCCGAGGCTGCTGCTGCTGGACGAGCCGTCCCTAGGCCTGGCCCCGGCCCTCGTCACCGATATCTTCGCCCGGGTCAAGGCGCTGTCCGAGGAAGACGGCCTCTCCGTCCTCGTCCTCGAGCAAAACGTGGGCCAGGTCCTGCGGGTGGCCAATCGGGTCTATGTGATGCGCAACGGCCGCATCTTCCTGGAGGAGACGGCCGACGAGATGCGGGCCCGCGAGTCCTACTGGGACCTGTTCTGACGCGCATCCCGGTCACCATGTCGTGGGGGTCCCCCACGGCGCCGGCATGGCCCGGTTGCGCCACGACCGGCGCTGCGCCATCGTCTACCCAGGGACCCGCGGCTTCGCCCGGCCGGTCCCGGATCTGAGAGAAAGGGAGGCGGCAGCATGCCGGCGTTCAAGTACAAGTGGTCGTCGAAGCCTGGGCCGATCACCGTGGAGGACTACCGGCGGCTGGCCCGGCGCGCCGTGCCCGACATGGTGTGGGCCTACATCGACTATGGGGCCGAGGACCTCCAGACCCTCCGCGCCAACCGGGAGGCGTTCAGCCGCTACATGCTGCGGACCCGGGTGCTGACCGGCAACGAGGCCTCCGATCTGTCCGTGACCATCGGCAACCAGACCATCTCCCTCCCCGTCCTGCTGGCTCCGACTGGGCTGGTTGGCCTGTCGCACTGGACCGGAGAGCGCGGCGCCGCCCAGGCCGCCGAGCGCGCCGGCACGCTGTCCATTTTGAGCACCGCCGGGTCTTACTCCTTCGAAGAGGTGGCCGAAGGCACGGACAAGGACCACTTCTTCCAGCTCTACCCCTGGGCGGATCTGACCACCGGTCGCCACGACCTCACCTATGCGCTCATGCAGCGGGCCCAGCGAGCCGGGTACAAGGCCATGTTCGTGACCGTCGACGTGCCCGTGCACGGCAATCGCGAGTCGGAACGGAAGCGGGGTATGGGCAACCCCCCGGTCGTCACGCCGAAGCGGGTGATGGAGGCCGCCATCCGGCCCCGATGGTGGACACAGTTCCTGCGCCATCGGCGGATCTCCGCTCGGAACCTGGTCGAATCGGTCGGCGCCCGGGCGGCGGTGGCCTCACTCCGGACCCAGTTCCGGATGATGCGCCCCGAGCTCAACTGGGACGACTTCAAATGGATGCGCGACCACTGGGATGGCCCGCTCTACATCAAGGGCCTCCTCGATGCCGAGGACGCCGAGATCGCCGTCAACATCGGTGCCCAGGGCGTCGTGGTATCGAATCACGGCGGACGTCAGCTGGACTGGGCCGTGTCTGCCCTCGACGCCCTTCCCGCCGTGGCCGCTCAGGTGGGCAATCGGGCCGAAGTGCTCCTCGACGGCGGCGTACGGCGGGGCGCCGACGTCATCAAGGCCCTCTGCCTCGGGGCCAACGCGGTGTGCATCGGGCGCCCGTACGTCTACGGGATGGCGGCCGGGGGGCCGGCGGGCGCCGAGCACGTGATCAACATTTTCCGCGAGGAGATCTCCCGGGCCATGACCCTGATGGGAGTGCGGAGCGTCAAGGAACTGGACGCTTCCTGGCTGCTCCCCGCGAACACCCCGCTCACGGGCGGAGCCAATGGATCGGTCCCGGGGCGGGCCCCCCACGCCCTTATGGACCGTCCCAAGGAATGAGACCAGGTGCCAAGGAACAAGACCGAGTGCCAAAGAACAAGAAAGCTGCGTGGAGCACATGACACATAGTTCACTGACAGCCGTCTGGGATCAGGACCGAGCAGCCATCGGTGGTTGGGTGGCCAGCGGGTCGGAGTTCAGCCTGGACCTGTATCGGCGGGCTCAGTACGACTACATCGGTATCGACTGCCAGCACACCGCGTACAACGAAGCCCAGGCCGCCACCATGCTGCAGCGGGTGCCTGCGGGCAGTCCGGCCATCATCGTGCGGGTGTCCAAAAACGACCCCGCTCTCATTGGGCGGCTCTGCGACGCCGGGGCCGACGGGATCATCGTTCCCATGGTCAACACCGCGGCCGAGGCGCAGGAGTCGGTGGCGGCCACCCGCTATCCGCCGCGGGGAGTGCGCAGCTTCGGGCCCAACCGCTCGGATCTCCGGGCCGACGACCTGGTGGCGCTGGCCGATCGGGTCAGCGTGTTCGTGATGATCGAGACTTCAGACGGTCTCCGCAACGTCGACGAGATCACGGCCGTCGAAGGCCTGGCGGGTGTGTACGTCGGTCCCGCCGATCTGTCCATCGGGCTCGGCCTCAACCCCCTGACCGCCTTCACCTCGGACCAGCTGCTCGACCCCGTCGAGCGCATCCGCAAAGCCTGCGAGGCCAACAACATCATCCTCGGCATGCACCAGATGAACGCCGCCACCGCCACCACCTGGATCTCCCGCGGCGTCCGCCTGGCGTCGCTCGGCTCCGACGGGGGGCTGTTCCTCTCTGCCGCCGTCGCCGCTTTGAAGGACGCCAAAGCCGGAGAGGGGAAAGGCGGGTCCTAGTGCGTCGAGGGCCCGGGCGTTCCGTTGACGTTTTGTTCAACGATCAACTACATTCAGCAGGGTAAAAGCGGAGGAGTCTGCCGCCACCACGATGACGAGGGACACACGCATGTCATTGACGTTTGAGCCGGGCACCACGACGCCAGGCACCAGCAACAAGGTCGGGATCATCGACGCCGACGTTCATCCGTCGATGAACCCGGTGGTCCCTGCGGTGCTCAAGCACATGCCGAAGCGCTGGCAGGACTATGTCAAAGAGGTCGGACCGATGCATGGGGGCAGCGCCGGCGGTGAGCGCCCCCGCCACCGCGAGTACGCCAGCCGGTGGGACGCGGAGCCGCCCGAAGGGGGCGCGCCGGGCAGCAGCCCGCAGTTCGCCGCCAGCCAGCTCCTCGACCGCTACGACATGAGCGGCGCCATCCTCAACGACATCGGTGGCTTCCGTATGGCCGGGGCCGGGCGCCAGCCGGCCGAGCTGTCCATCGCCTTCTGCCGGGCCATCAATGAGTCCCGTCGGGAGAACTGGCTCGAGGCCGATCCCCGCTGGTACGCGGCCATCAACCTCCCCTACGAGCTGCCCGAGGCGGGCGCGGCCGAGATCCGGCGCTGCAAGGAAGAGATGGGCGAGTACGGCGACCGCTGGAAGACGGTCCTTATGGCCCCCGACAACCTGCGGCCGGCCGGTCATCCCAGCTACTGGCCGATCTACGAGGCGTGCGAGCACTACGACGTCCCGGTGGGTTTCCACGTGCTGGCGTCGCATCGCATCACCCCGTCGGGGCCGGCCAACTACTACTTCGAGGAGCACTGTGACTTCGCCGGGTTCAACTTCCCGGTGGTGAGCAGCTTCGTCTACGAGGGGGTCTTCGACCGCTTCCCCAAGCTGAAGATCGTGATGGTGGAGCTGGGCTGGTCGTGGGCGGTCCCGCTGGCGTGGCGACTGGATCACGCTTTCCGGGTCATGGGCCGCGAGGTCTCCCACCTCCAGCGGCTGCCCTCCGAGTACATCCGGGACCACTTCTGGTACACCACCCAGCCCATGGAGGAGCCCGAGAAGGACGAGTGGTTCGATGAGGTCATCGAGGTGTACGAGGCGTCGGGCATGGGAGAGAAGGTCCTCTTCTCCTCGGACTACCCGCACTGGGATTTCGACGAGCCGGACCTGTTCATCGGCAACCACGACGAGGCCCAATGTCGCCGGCTGTTGGGCGAAAATGCCCGGGACCTCTACCACATCGACCTCATCCCGGGCTCCGGGCTCGAGCGTCGCTGATTCCTCGAGCGGCTCCCGCCGGGGGCCCCTCGCCGTTGTCGGCTCCGCCCAACAGCCCCGGGTTCCGACTCCGGTACCTACGGTCGTAGTTCAACCAGAAGGGCAACCATTACCATGGCATTGACATTCGAACCGGGGCGGGCGGCGGCGGAGTCCGCCACCAAGATCGGCGTCATTGACGCCGACGTCCATCCGTCGGTCGGGCGGGGCGGCCCCGGAGTGGTCCAGTACCTTCCGAAGCGGTGGCAGGACTACGCCCAGGAGATCGGGGTCACCTTCGGTGGGTTCATGTCCGGTGGCGAGCGTCCCCGCCATCGCGAGTTCGCCAGCCGCTGGGACGCCGAGCCACCCCAAGGTGGTCCGCCGGGCAGCGACCCGCAGTTCGCCGCTGAGCAGCTGCTTGACCGCTATGACATGAGTGGCGCGGTGCTCAACGACATCGGCGGATTCCGCATGGCGGGATCGGGCCGCCAGCCGGCCGAGCTGTCGATCGCCATGTGCCGAGCCATGAACGAAGCCCGCCGCGACCTGTGGCTGGCCGCCGACCCCCGCTGGTACGGCTCGATTACCTGCCCCTACGAGCTGCCCGCCGACGGCGCCGCCGAGATCGTGCGCTGCCTGGAAGACCGCGAGTTCGGCGACCGCTGGAAGCAGGTGCTGTGGGCGCCGGACAACCTGCGGCCGGCCGGCCATCCCAGCTACTGGCCTATCTACGAGGTCTGCGAGCACTACGGGATCCCGGTGGGCTACCACGTGCTGGCGGCGCTACGAATCACGCCATCGGGTCCGGCCAACTATTACTTCGAGGAGCACTGTGACTTCGCCGGGTTCAACTTCCCGGTGGTGAGCAGCCTGGTCTACGAGGGGGTCTTCGACCGGTTCCCGAAGCTGAAGATCGTCATGGTGGAGCTGGGCTGGTCGTGGGCGGTCCCCTATGCCTGGCGGTTGGACAAGGCCTTCGACGTGATGGGCCGGGAGGTCTCTCACCTCCAGCGTCGTCCCTCGGAGTACATCCGCGACCACATCTGGTACACCACCCAGCCGATGGAGGAGCCGGAGAAGGACGAGCACGTCGACGAGGTCATCGAGTCCTTCGAGGCCTCCGGGATGGGCGACAAGCTCATGTACTCCTCGGACTACCCGCACTGGGATTTCGACGAGCCTGAGATCTTCATCCAGCGGGCTGATGAAGCGCAGACCCGGCGCATCCTGGGAGAAAATGCCCGGGAGTTGTTCGGCATCCGGCTCCTGCCCGGCACCGGCCTCGAGCGGCACTGAGCCCAGCCCCTGGCGGCCCCCCCGATTTGGGATCTACGTCGGTCCCGGCCTAAATTTCGGCGCGCCTGGAAGCGCAGGTGTGGCTCGACCAGCTGCTGGACCAGCTTCCGGAGTGTGAAGTGGTGGCCCTGGCGTCACCCCACCCTCCGCAGCTGTTCGCAGTCATGCTGGCCGAGCCTGACAACCCGCGAACCACCCGAAGGGCTCGGGGGGAGGGCGCCCGGGTCGTTGTGGACGGGCTGGAGAAAGGGAGTGAGGATGCCCGCAAGGAAGTTCGTGGTCGGCAAAGCCAGCGAGCTCAAAGAGGGGGAAGGAATGGTCGTGACGGTCAACAACCGCTCGATCGGGATCTTCCACGTCCAGGGCGAGTTCTACGGCCTCATGAACCAGTGCCCGCACAAGGGTGGTGAGTTGTGCAAGGGCCGCCTGGTGGGCACCTTGATGTCGGACGGACCCGGTCGGTTCAGCTACGACAACTCGACCAAGCTCCTGATGTGCCCCTGGCACGGATGGGAGTTCGACGTGCGGACCGGTCAGTCGTACCTCGATCCAACGACGGTGCGGGTCCGGCCCTACCAGGTCCAGGTGGAGGAGGGGCAGCTCATCGCCACCGAGCTCGAAGCCGGACAGGTGGGAGTGACAGGTGGTGAACGGCGGCCGATCGAGCAGGGCACGGTCCCTCATCCGTTGGTGCCCGGCCGGACTCCTGGGCCCTACCAGGCCGAAACCATTCCGATCACCGTCGAGGACGAGTACATCGTGGTCAACCTGGATCCGGTCCGGCCGCCCCGCCCGCCCAAGCCCACCAAGGAGCCCAAGCCCATAGAGGAGACGGCGTGACCGCCACCCTGCCATTGACGACGTCCCGACGCGAGCTGTGGGACGGACCGGTCATCGACGTCGACGTCCACGCCAACGTGCCCTCGATCGACGCCCTGTACCCCTACATGGAGCCGTTGTGGGTGGACTGGTGCGTCGAGCGCAACTACCGCGGCCCGGGAGGCGCCGCCGCGGCCTACCCGCCCGGGTCGCCGCGGTCGTGCCGGTCGGAATGGCGCCCGGCCGACCACAAGCCGCCGGCGTCCAGCCTGGCCCTCCTCCAGGAGCACATCCTCGACCCGTGGGAAGTCGATTTCGCCATTCTCAACTGCTATTACGGCGTCGACAGCCTCCGCCACCCCGACTGGGCGGCTGCCCTCGCCCGGGCCGTCAACGACTGGGTCATGACGGAGTGGCTGGCCAAGGACTCTCGCCTGCGGGCCTCGATCACCATTCCGGCCCGGGACCCGGTGGCCATGGTGCAGGAGATCGAGCGGGTCGGCGACCACCCCGGGTTCGTCCAGGTCCTGATGCCGATCCGCAACGACCAGCTCTGGGGACAGCGGCATTTCCACCCCGTGTTCAAGGCCATGGAGGCCCGCAACCTGGTCGCCGGCCTCCACGCGGGCGGCACCACCGAGGTGGCCCCTTCCTCGAGCGGCTACGCCTCGTGGTTCATCGAGAGCTACGGCTCGGAGTGGCAGTCCTACACCTCCCAGGTCACCAGCATCATCAGCGAGGGTGTGTTCCAGGTGTGCCCCAACCTGCGGATGTCCGTGATGGAAGGGGGCTTCCTGTGGCTCCCTGGATGGGGCTGGCGGATGAACAAGGAGTGGCGAGGCCTGCGCCGGGAGGTCCCCTGGGTCGACCGCCCGCCGCTCGACATCATCCGGGACCACATGCGGTTCTCGACCGCGCCCATCGACGCCGGACCGCCGGAGCTGGTCGCCAAGGTGATGGGGTGGTTCGGTACCGACGACTTCCTGATGTTCGCCACCGACTACCCCCACGGCTACGACGAGGACGTCTCCGTCCTGCTCAACGGGATGCCCCCGTCCGCCCAGGGTAACCTCATGGCCGAGACCGCCCGCCGCTGGTACCGGCTCTGAGGGACCGCTCCGCTCGGCAGTGAGCCCCCGACCCTCTATGGTCAGAGGCGTCGGCGGTACCATGTGCCTCCAGGGACCCACCGGCTGGTCCCGCGGCCTCCCGGGGTGACCACGAGCACCATACGAACAGAACAAGGTTTACACCCGGTGGATCCGTCGTACGAAACGGTGGTGGAGTCCGTCCAGCGAGAGGCGGACGGGGTCATCTCGCTCTACCTGGTGTCGGGCGGTGAGCCCCTGCCATCCTGGACGCCTGGCGCCCACGTCGATCTCATCCTGGGCGAAGGCCTGGAGCGGCAGTACTCCCTCTGCGGCGATCCGGCCGAGGCGGGGCGGTGGCGGCTGGCCGTCCTGCGCGAGCCGGAGAGCCGGGGCGGGTCCGCCCACGTGCACGACAAGATCAAGGCCGGCGACCGCGTCCAGATCCGGGGCCCCCGCAACAACTTCGCCCTCGAGTCGGCCGGCAGTTACATCTTCATCGCCGGCGGGATCGGCATCACCCCGATCCTGCCCATGGTCCGCCAGGTGTCAGCGGCCGACGCCGACTGGGTGCTCGTCTACGGCGGGCGCAAGCAGGCCTCGATGGCCTTCGTCGAGGAGCTGGCCGCCTACGGGGACCGGGTCATCCTGTGGCCTGAGGAACACCGTGGACTGATCGACCTGAGCCGCTTCCTGGAGACGCCCCGGGACGACTGCAAGGTCTACTGCTGTGGACCGGAGCCGCTGATCGAGGCCGTCACCGACCGGTGCCGGGTGTGGCCCGATGGGGCCCTTCATGTGGAGCGGTTCCGGCCGCCCGAAGGGGGCCCGGACCCGGCGGGAGACGCCTTCGAGGTCTACCTCGACTACTCGGAGATCACGCTCTCGGTGCCGTCTGGTAAGACCATTCTCCAGGCTGTAGAGGAAGCCGGGGTCGAAGCGCTCTTCTCCTGCCGGGAGGGGACCTGCGGCACCTGCGAGACCAGGATCCTCGAAGGGGTGCCCGACCATCGCGATTACGTGCTCTCCAAGGAGGACCAGGAGTCGGGGGAGACGATGATGATCTGCTGCTCGCGCTCGCGGACGCCCCGGCTGGTGCTCGACCTCTGACCGCCCCCGCGCCGCCCGGCCGCCAACCTGGGCGCGCTTGGTCACCTTGGGCGCGGTTATAGTCGTAATACAACCAAAAGCGCGCCCAACGCACGAAGCGCGCCCAGAGGTTGGAGCCGCGAAGCGCGCTCGACCAGACCAGTCACCCCGCCGACCCGCCGCCCGCCCACCCCGCCGACCCGCCGACCCGCCGCCCGCCCGCATTTCTGTGTTCGCCCCGCCCAGCAGCAGTTTGGGGCTCGACTAACTTTGAGGTTTGCGATAACGTACTCGGGTGGTTGCGGATCGGCGTTCCCTCGTCAGGGTGCGGCCGCGCTGGGAGTGGTCCGACCTCAAGGTCGTGGTCTCTATGCTCGTCGTGCTGGGCGTGGTCCTGGCCCAGGCCATCCATTCCGGCCAGCCGGCCTGGGTGCTGATCGGCTTGATCGGCCCGGCCGTGCTGGTCCTGGCCGTCGTTCGGCATTGGCCGCGGCGCTTCCGCCGCTGACCGGCTCTTGACGCCGGACGATCCCTCCGCCGCCGCCGGCGCGTCCTCGGGACGACCCCCGGCGGCGCGCACCACCGCCGGCGCGCCTGCGGGACGACCCCCGGCGGCGCGCACCGCCGCCGTCGAGGATTATCTGAAGTGGATCTACAACATCGAGGAACGCAGCGACGGCCCCGTCACCGTCGGTGAACTGGCCCATCGGCTCGGGATCACCCCATCCTCGGTGTCGGGTATGGTGCGCAGGCTGGCCGCCGAGCGGCTCGTGGTGCACCGTCGCTACGGGGGTCTGGAGCTGACGGCGGAAGGTCGGCGGGCCGCCCTTCTGGTCCTGCGCCGGCAGCGGCTGATCGAAACCTACCTGGTCGCCGCCCTCGGCTATCGCTGGGACGAGGTCCAGGAGGACGCCGAGGTGCTCGAGCACGTGATCTCGGACCGGCTACTGGACCGGATCGCAGAGGCGCTCGGCCACCCCACCCGCGATCCTCATGGCGATCCCATCCCCGCCGCCGACGGCACTCCGACGACCACCCCCACCCGCTGGCTCTCGGACCTCCAGGAGGGGGAGCGCGGCCGGTTGGTTCGCGTCGTGGACGCCGCGCCCAGTCTCTTGCGATGGCTCACCGAGCAAGGGGTGGCCATCGGGGATCCGGTGGAGATGCTCGGGTGGGAGCCGGGCGGGACGCTGCGGGTAAGGGTCGGGGCCAGGGTCAGCCCGCTGGCCCTCGGCGAGGCCGTGGCCTCCTCGATTGCCGTCGACGTGAGCCCCTGAACCCGTGAGTCCTCAGGACGCGCCGCCCGCGCCGCCCGCGCCGCCCGCGCCGCCCGCGGCGGAGGACGCCCCCCGCCTCCCGCGCCTGACGGAACGAGGCTCCATTCGGGCTCTCCTGGCCATCATCGGTCCGGCGTTCGTGGCGTCGGTGGCCTACGTCGACCCCGGAAACTTCGCCACCAACTTCCAGGCCGGCGCCGAACACGGCTACCGCCTGGTGTGGGTGGTCGTCGCCGCCAGCGCTATCGCCATCCTGGTCCAGTACGTCACCTCCAAGCTGGGACTCGGTACTCAGCGCAGCCTTCCGGCCCTGGCCAGGGAGCGGTTCCCGCACCGGTGGAACGTGCTGCTGTGGTTGCAGGCCGAGGTGGTGGCGGCCGCCACCGATGTGGCCGAGTTCACCGGCGCGGCCATCGGGCTGAACCTGGTCTTCGGCCTGGCTCTCCTGCCAGCCGGCGTCCTCACGGGAGTGGTCGCCCTCGGGATCCTGTCACTGGAGCAGCGCGGCTACCGCCGCTTCGAGCTGGCCATCATGGCTCTCCTGTCACTGGTGATGCTCGGGTTCATCTTCGACTTCTTCGCCATCGGGCAGCAGTCCTACTCCGGCATCGCCGACGGCCTGCTGCCGCGGCTCGGATCTGGCGACACCCTGGCGCTCGCCGTCGGAATTATCGGCGCCACCGTGATGCCGCATGTCGTCTATCTCCATTCGGCCCTGCAGGTGAATCGGATTCCGCCGGCCGACCGGGCCGAGGCGCGGACCCTGCTGCGCTACAACCGGGTGGACTGCGTCCTTGGTCTCGGCCTGGCCGGAGCGGTCAACGTGGCCATGCTCTGCATCGCGGTCGTGGTTCTCCATGGCAGCCACTTCTCTGATGGCGCCCAGCTGTCGACCGTGCATGACCAGCTGGCCCGCGTGGCCGGCGGTGGCGTGGCCCTCATCTTCGGAGTGGCCCTGATTGCGTCCGGTTTGTCATCGTCGAGCGTCGGGACTTACGCCGGCCAGGTGGTCATGGCGGGCTTCGTGCGGCGGTCGGTACCCGTCTACGTCCGCCGGGTTGCCACCATGCTGCCGTCGTTTTTGGTGCTGGCCCTGGCGGCCAACGCCACGACGGCCCTGGTCTGGTCGCAGGTGGTCCTGTCGTTCGGTATCCCCTTCGCCCTCATCCCGCTGGCCATTCTCACCTGCCAGCCAGACGTCATGGGCGACATGGTGAATCGGCCGTGGACGGCCCGGCTGCTCTGGGCGACCACCGGCGTGATCACCCTGCTGAACTTATGGCTGCTCTGGCGATTGGTGGCGCAACTGCTCTGACGGCGGCGGACCCGTGTTTAGAGGGAACCCCAGAAATCTCTCAGCGCGGCGGCGCCGGCGACGGGATCCTGAATCATCCACCAGTGGGCCAGGCCCGGTAGCACGGCGACTTTGGCCTTGGCCTGGCCCGCCGACCACCGGGCCCGGGCCTCGCCGCCCGTATATGGATCGTCGGTCGGGATGATCACCAGGCCCGGTCGGGCCGCGGCGGCACCCAGCGCGTCCCCGAGGCGAGCCATGGCGGGCTGGGCGGCCGAACGGTAGAGCGAGAGGATGCAGCGGCCCATGGCCTCGTCGTTGGCTTCGGCCACGGCCCGGGCGATATCGGATGTCATGCCGATCGACTCAAACATCGACGCCCGGGCCGACACCGGCATCGCTACCATGCCGGCTACCGACTCTTCGCCCGCTCCCGGTGTCTGCCACACCTGGGCCAGGTCATGCCACACGTAGTCAGGGGCGAAGCAGCCGCCGATATCGGTCACCCATGAGCGGATCAAGTCGGGTCGCTCCATCGCGATACGAACGACGTGGCCGCCGCCCCAATCGTGGCCCACCAGATCGACGGGCGGTCCTTGCTGCTCGAGCTCGGCCGCCAGCCATCCCGCATAGTCCGCCGCGGTGGCTCCGAAGTGGTCCGGGACCGGGCTTCCGAAGCCGGGAGGCGACAGGGCGACGGTGTCCGGGTGCCGGAGTTCGGCCAGGAGCGGGCCCCAGATGGCAGCCGTCTCGGGGTTGCCGTGCACGAACACGGCTCTCGGTTGGGAAGGCAGAGGCAACGGGTCTCCCTCCAGTTCGGCCCGGTTCGGCCCGGTTTCGGACCTTCGGTGCGGGCGATCTTAGGCCGGGGTAACGGGACGGAAAGGCGGCCCGGATCGCCGCATCCCCATCTGGTCGAATGCGGCTGTGCAGAATTCGTGCATGGAGGGTCATCTCATCACTGTTGATGGCGAGAGCCACGAGGTCACGCTGCCCAAACTGAGAGAGCTCAAAGACTCCTTAACCCGGTTTTGGTTGGATCTCGCCGGGCTGGATCCGGCGACGGCCGAGACCGTCCTGCACGACACCGCCTCCCGGCCTTTATCGCCATTGGTATCGGCCTGCCCGTCTTTACTGTCGTCGCTCTGATCGTGCTGTTCCGGCAGCGAGGTTGGCTTACCTCGGACGGCACCGTCCCGCCGGCCATTCCGTCAACCCGGCCCCACATTGCCAGGGACCGCCGCTGGCACGTCCTCCATGCCGCATCCGGCGTGAGACCAGGATCGGCTCCTCCGGTGCCTCACTGACGCCGGGTGGTGCGGCGTGCTCAGCGGGACCCTGCCTCCCGCCCCGGTCCGTCGATCGCCGCGGCCGATTCGGTGACGAGTCCCTCCCAGGACCACCGGGGGATGCGCAAGCCGTCGGGTACATCGTCCGCAGAGTGGTGATAACGGGCCATCGGATTTACCGTCGCCCACGAGAAGTAATCGTGCAGCACCCGCCGCAAAGCATCGTCGCGGGCCAGATCGGCGTCGATCAGCGCCTGATCGAAGCAGGCGATCGCTCGGTGGTCCATATCCTCATGGAGGCCATTGCCGCTGTGCATCCGCACCACCGAGGTCTCGTCGCCATAGCGAGTGGAGTAGGTAGGCGGACCGCCGAGGGCCTCGGCCCAGTACGCCGCCAGCCGCTCCGTGTGCTCGGGATGATACCCGTGGCTGAAGGCGTGACTGACCACTTCGTCCGCCATTACCCGGGCGTGCCACGCGCCCGCCAGCCTGAGCAGGCCCCGTGCGCCGCCCGCAGCCTCGTACACCGTCTGCATCAGCCCATAATGGCATGGCGCCCGCCCCGTCATTCGCGTTCAGCGGACCGACGATCCGGACGCGCCGCGGCCGTGACGAGTGCCCGTCACGCGGCGCGGCGGCCGAGGAGCTCCCGAAACCGGACGCGGGTCCCTGTACGCAGGATGGCTCGCCGGTAGATGCGGGCCGCCATTACCGCCACGGCCGCCGTCCCGGCCAGCGTGATCAGCACGGACGCCACGAACTGCCACCAGGTGACCTCACCGAGCCCGACGAGGACGGGCATACAGAACGGGGCGGTCAGCGGCACGTAGGCGAGGATCTTGAAGAGCAGGTCCGGATGACCGGAACTGGCCACCGTGACCGAGAAGATGTAGCCGATCAGGATCGGGATGCTGAGAGGGAGGGCGAGGGTCTGCACCTGGTCCTGGCGTTCGGCGGTTGACCCGCCGGCCGCATAGACCCAGCAGTAGAAGGCGTACCCGAGCAGGAGCCACAGGAGCTGGGCGGCCAGCACCAGGGGCGTGGTGCCGTGCAACACGTCGGAGCCCACCGCTGTGGCGACGATCAACGCAAAGCCGACGATGAGGGTGGCCTGGGCCAGCGCCACCACGCCGATACCGACGACCTTGCCGCCCAGGAGCTGGATGGGGCGGACCGTGGCCAGCAGGACTTCGACCACCCGACTGGACTTTTCCTGCATGACTCCGATGAGGATCCAGGTGTTGTACTGCGTGAGCATGAAGAAGAGGATCACCAGTCCGATCACCGACACCGTCCGCGTTGTCTCCTTGGCGCCGGCTTCGAGGTTCTGGACGGGCACCGGCTGGGCCCGGCTGACCGCGGCGGCCTGGCTCGGAGTCAAGCCTGCAGTCTGGTAGGCCCTCAGCACGCCGAGGTATTGAGCCACGTTCTGGACCAGGCCGGGATCGGCCGGCGAGTTACGCGCCGTGGCGGGTTGGTACAGCAGGACGCGTCCCGAGTCGACGATGGCAAAATCGACCTTCCCCGAGCGGAGCAGGGCCTCGGCCGCGGCGAGGGAAGGTGCCGGCACCAACTGGATCGAGTCGTGGTTCGCGGCCCCGGCTGTTTCCACGGCCTGCCTGGCTTCCGGCGAGAGGCCTCCGACGATCGCCACCGTCTGGGTGGACTGCCCCCCACCGTGGTGGAAGGTCGGGATGATAATCGCGGCGCCGACGACAAGAAGCACGAGGACGGTGCCGGCCCGGAAGATGCGGCCCCGAATCCGCTCCTTGATCTCGCGGCCCGCCACCAGGCCCACGTCGCCGAACGCCCGCTGGATCGACGGCCAGCCTTGGACGTGCCGCCACCCGGCGCCACGGCGTGAGTCGCCGCTCCCGACCCCGCCCGCTTCAGAGCCGGCATCGGCTGCCCTACGGCGCCTTCGGGTCTGGAAGATCCAGAGCCGTAGGGTGATTACCGCGCCGGCAATCAGGATGACCCACCCGAACTTCATGCCAGGGCCTCCCGGAAGACCTCGGAGAGGCGGCGACGCTCGAAGGAGAATTGGGTGACCCGGCCCGTGGCCATGGCGGCGCGGAGGACGTCGTCGCTGTCAACAGAATCGTCGAGGACCAATCGCACCGCGCCGCCGCTGACCTCCGACACAGTGACGCCCGGCAGCCGGCTGGCCCAGGCGCCGGTCCGGTCGCCTTCAATCCGGACCACCACTCGCCGAGCACCGCTGGTGGCCAAATCATCCACGGATCCGGACGCCACCACCCGACCGTGATCAATGATCGTGACCTGTTCGCACAGGTCCTCCACCAGGTCGAGCTGGTGGCTGCTCAAGAGCACACAGCACCCCGCCCGGGCCTGATCCACCAGCACCTGGCCGATGGCGTCTATCCCCGTCGGGTCCAGCCCGGAGAGTGGTTCATCCAGCACCAGCAGTTCCGGATCGTGCACCAGGGCGGCCGCCAGCTGCACGCGCTGCTGGTTGCCGTGTGAGAGCGCCTCCACCTTCGAGTTTCGGCGGTCGGCCAGTTCGAGGCGCTCGAGCCATCCGCCGGTTGCGGCCGCGGCGTCAGCCGGGCTGAGCCCGTGCAACCGGCCCAGGTACTCAATCTGGTCGCCGACGAGCATGCCGGGATAGAGCCCCCGCTCCTCTGGCATATAGCCAAAACGTCGGCGTTGCGCCTGACCGACCGGGGCTCCGCCCCATGAGACCGAGCCCGCTTCGAGGTCCACCAGGCCGAATATGGCCCGCATCGTGGTCGTCTTGCCGGCCCCGTTGGGCCCGAGGAAGCCGACCACCCGTCCGGCGGGCACATCGAAGGAAAGGTTGTCGAGAGCGACCACGTTCCCGTAGGTCCGGCGAAGACCAATGAGCTCGAGCAGCGCGCCCACAACGGCAGGTTATCTGGATTGCCGCGCCCCGCCCCGTCAGCGGTGGAGGACGGTCGCAGACAACGACAGTGGTTACTGGATGCGCTCGCCCGGCGTGATCAGACGTTCCGGGGTTTGGCCCGGGCTCCCGGCGTCGCTGGCGCTGGGATGAGACTCGACGTCGGTCACCGTCCAGGGCGTTGGTCGCAGGGTCGTGACCCGCCGGCCCACCCAGTAGCCACCGGTCCGGACGACGACGTCGCGCACCGGCCCGATCATCAGCAGCAGTCCGAGGGCACCGCTGACAAAGCCGGGCACGAGTATCATCGCTCCACCGGTCAGCACCAGCACCCCGTCGAGAAGTTCGCGGGTCGGGAGCTCTCCGGCCGCCAACCGTGCCTGCGTTCGGGTCAATACCCCGAGGCCTACCCGGCGGATGGCAAACGGACCCAATGCGCTCAGCCCGATGAGAAGGAGCACGGCCCAACCGAAACCGATCTGGCTGCCCACGGCCACGAAGGCGCCGACCTCCACCGCCAGGAACACCAGAGCACCGACAAGGAACACTCTTGGCAGAGTATCGTCGAATTCCGTCTATCGGCCCGCGGCCGTCAGCCCGTCTGTCGGCCCGCGGCCATCAGCTGAGGAGGGTGAGGTCATGAGCAGTCATGTGGACACCGACGATGAGCTGGTGCTCGGGTCGCCTCGGGTGGCGTTGAATCTCGCCACGAGCAGCATTCATGACGCCGACCGGGCCCGGCGACTGGGATTCCGCGGCTCGGCGGTGGCCGGCACCAGCCATCTGGACTGCTTTGTCCCGCCGGTGCTCGATGTCTATGGCCAGCGCTGGTTCGAGGAGGGGTGCCTGTCGTTGTACTTCGACAACGTGGTCGTATCGGGCGAATCGATCCAGGCGGTGGTCCGCCGGCCGGGCGCGGGGGCGGACCAGAGCGAGGTCTGGGCTCGCTTCGTCAACGATCCGGATATGAGCGTGGCCCATGGGACGGCCGGGCTCGGTGGGCCGGGACGCTCGGAGCTGTCAACGCGGGACCTGCGGCTGGCGGATCCGGCCAGCCTGCGCCTGCTGAAAGGAGTGACCCCGGGGACGCCCATCGGAGAGACGGTGCGAACTGTCGCCCTGGCGGACCAGGCCCGCAACATCGAGACGGGCGTGATCAACCAGCCGCTGCCCTGGTACACGAGCGAATCCCCCTGGGGCGGACCCATCGCCAGTCCAACGCAAACCGCATCGCTCATGCTCGGCGTCCTCTACGGCGCGGACGGCAGCTACCTGCCGTCGTTGGCCCCGGCCATCGGGCACACCCCGGCGATGTTCGGTGCCGCTGAAGTCGCCTACGTGCGGGGCCCGATCTTTACTGATCAGCCGTACCAGGTGACCGGGCAGATCGTTGGTGTCGGAGAGAGTCCGAAGACCGAATACTTCTGGTGGGACGCCTCCGCCCACGACGAGGATGGGCACGAAGTCGCCCGCCTGCGCCACCTGTTTCGGATTATCAAGGCCGGCTCCCCGTTGTACCCGGAGCAGTACCAGGGCCCGACCGAATAGTTTAGATTCCCGTTGGCCGATCGGTCTCCTCAGGCGATTGGGCTCGCCTCCTGGCCGATCACCGGGATTTCAATGAAGCTGGCCCGATCGGGTCCGGTGTGGATGGTGAAGGAGAACGGTTCCCGATTGAGACCGGGCCCCTGCCAGTTCAGGTCCAGGTTGGGATCGATCGCCGCCCCTTGCAAGGTCACGCGGACCCGGTGCCCGGCTCCAACCACATACGACGTCGGCTGCAGCTCGATCTCGAAGCGGTAGACGTCGTCGGGGCGTAAAGCGGTCGGCTCGGTACGGGAGAACTGGGCTTCGGCCCGCAGGTACCCGCGGGTGATCTGCGCCGAGGTCCATTTGCTGGCCCCATTTGCGGCCGGCGCCACGTCGGTGAGCTCGGCGACGAACGACGCATCTGGTCGAGACACGGCCGCCCAGACGACGAGCTTCGGATAACCGGTAATCTCCGTCGGATCTCGGAGCACCGCGCTGGTCCACGTGAGGGCCTGAGATTCGTAGGAGGACTTGTCCATGATGAGCCGGCCGTACGGCCGGGTCGCTCCCGGCGGCAGGTTGTCCGGGCCGAGGCGGGGCTCCCCATCCGCCACCAGCACGATGTTCGGACTGGACACGTCGACTGGATTCCGTGAGGTGTCGGGGTCATAAGTGTACGGATGGGTGGCCGGTTGACCCAGCTGAGAGGCCAGCGAACCGTCGTGGAGGCTGGCTGTCGTCCCGGACGGCGCGGCCGTAAGGAAGAGCTTGACGCGCCTCTCGTCCGGCACCGGCCAATCCTGCTCGTATCGCCATTGGTCCGGTCCCTGTACGTAGATCAGCACCGGCGGCTCGGCGTCGATCCCATTGTCGATGCCGCGCAACCATCGATCCAGCCACATCAGCTGCAGATCAAAGCCGCGGTAGGGCAGGATCATCTCGCCCGGTGCCGGTTCGCCACCGAGCGAAGTCCCGCTGAACATGGCGGCATGGCGCCAGGGGCCGATCACCAGCTTGACCCTCGATCCGGCCCCCGCGGCGCGCATCCATGTATACGGCCGTGACGCGGAGTCGACCATATAGCTGTCCCACCCGGTCGACATCAAAGCCGGCAGGCCGCTGCGAGCCAGGCTCTCGATGTCGGCCTGCGCCGCCGACCGCTCTCGCCAGAATTCGTTGTCCCACGGGTTGCTCATCGCCAGGGAGTATTCCGACTCCACACCTGGGACTTCATCGCGACGCTTCCGGCCGGGCCCCGGGTCCATGCCGCCGACGTACCACAGGTACCGGTAAGTGTCGCTCGGCGAGTCGTCCGGCGCCACCACGACGAGGTGCTCGGGTTGCTCCTTGGCCGCCAACCACTGGCTGATGCCCAGCAAGGAGGCGCCGACCATGCCCACCCTTCCATTGGTGAACGGCTGTTTGGCCGTCCACTCGATGACGTCGTGGCCATCGGGCCCGAAATTCTCGTAGAAGCCAGCCTGGCCCTCCGACGGCGGAACACCTCGCAGGCGGGCGAGCACCACGGCATAGCCCCGGGTCGCCAGCTCGCGGAGATAAGGCAGGAACATCGTGTCCACGCCGGAGTAGCCATTGGTCACGACGACCGATGGCGGCCGCGGACCATCATCGGGCCGGACCGGCTCAATGACCGTCGCCGCCAGCGTGACGCCATCTCGCATCGGGATCCGTGCCTCCCGCTCGGCGATCTCATAGCGGGAATCGTCGATCGTCGCCGGCCGTGAGCCGTCGACCCACAGTCGGTCGTCCGTTCCTGCCCCGCGGCGCCTTCCCTCTTCGCCTGAAGATCCGGGCATCACGTCCTCCAGCTCTTGTCGGTCGGCGATCCATGTGACTGTATGCCACCGGGCGGCGACCGGCATTCTCGGGGAAAACTCGCGGCTGGCGACGTTTGCTGATGGCCGTCGGGGTCATACCCAGGTAGCCGGCCACTCGGTCTCAGGGTGGAGGACAAAATCGTCCGCCAGGCGGACGACCGTGCGGCCGGCTGATCGTATGGTCACCTGCATGCAAGCGACTTCAGCGAGGTCGGGCCCGACGACGACGTCGGCGGCTCAGGCTATCGATGCGGTGAAGGTGTACGGGGCGGGGCCAACGAGAGTACAGGCCCTCGATCACATCAGCGTCGCCTTCGAGCAAGGAAAATTCACTGCCATCATGGGCCGCTCGGGTTCTGGTAAGTCCACTCTCATGCACTGCCTGGCTGGTCTGGACTCGCTGACCGGAGGGCGGGTCCTGATCGGCGACACCGAGCTCGGCCGCCTCGATGACAAACACTTGACCCAGTTGCGACGGGACCGGGTTGGGTTCATCTTTCAATCATTCAATCTGGTGCCGACACTCACTGCGGCTGAGAACATCGCCCTTCCGTCGGCTTTGGCCGGGCGGCGCCCCGACCGGCAATGGGTCGACACGGTCATCGACGCCGTCGGGCTGCGGGATCGGTTGGCGTTCCGGCCCTCCGAGCTCTCGGGTGGACAGCAGCAGCGGGTCGCCGCGGCCAGAGCACTGGCGTCGGGACCGGACATCGTGTTCGCCGACGAACCAACCGGCAACCTGGATTCCCGCGCCAGCGGCGAGATCCTGACCTTCCTGCGCCGATCCGTGTCCGACTTCGGTCAGACCATCGTGATGGTCACACACGACGCCGCCGCGGCGGTCTACGCCGATCGGGTGGTCTTCCTCGGGGACGGCCGCATCGTCGACGAGATGCTTCAGCCCACGGCCGAGCGGGTTCTCGACCGAATGAAGAGTCTGGAGTAGCCGGCCATGTGGAAGGCAACCCTCGCCAACTTGCGCGCCCACCGGCTGCGTCTCAGCCTGACCGCCCTCTCCATCGTGCTCGGTGTGTCCTTCGTCACCGGAACCCTGATTTTCACCGACACCCTCCACCACACCTTCGATCAGCTCTTCGCTGGCGTCGATGGCAAGATCAGCGTGCAGGTCCGCGAGCCGTCACCGGTTACCGATCAATTCGGCGATAAGTCGTTTATCCCGATGCCGATGGCGGTTCTGCCGCAGGTCGCCAATCTGCCCGGCGTGGCGGCGTCCGAGGGCTCCGTGTCCGGTTTCGCCCAGCTGGTCAACAAACACGACCAGGCCATCACCACCAATGGCGCGCCGACCATCGGCGCCAGTTACGGCCAGGTCCCGGAGATCTCGGGCTTCTCCCTGGCTGCCGGGCATACGCCACGCGGCCGCGACCAGGTCGTGATCGATAAGGGAACGGCCGACAAGTATGGGTTCAGGGTCGGTGATCCCATCGAGATCCTCTTCCAGGGGCCGCCCCAGCGTTTCACGGTGGTAGGAATCGTCAAGTCCGGCCAGGCCAACGGGCTGGGCGGGGCGACGGTCGCCGAATTCGACCTGCCGGTAGCCCAGCAATTGCTCAATCGGGTAGGCGTCTTTGACGCCATCAACCTCCTCGCTCGGCCCGGGGTGTCCCCGGCGACCCTGCAGGCGACGGTCTCGAAGCACCTGCCGCCCGGCTACCAGGCCGTGACCGGGGCCCAGTTGGCCAGGGAAAACGCCGACCAGGTCAACAAGGGTCTGTCGGTCGTCACCGACTTTCTTCTCGTGTTCGCCCTGGTATCGCTGTTCGTCGGGTCGTTCATCATCCTCAACACCTTTTCCATCCTGGTCGCCCAGCGGACCCGGGAGTTGGCCCTCTTCCGTGCCCTCGGCGCCAGCCGGAGGCAGGTGCGGCTCGCCACCATGATCGAGGCCGCCGCGGTAGGACTGGTGGCCGCCGCCCTCGGGGTCGGGGTGGGCGTTCTGCTGGCGACGGGCCTGCAGGCGGTGTTCAAAGCGGTCGGCGCCAGCATCCCCTCGTACGGGCTGGTATTCCAGCCCCGGACAGCCATTATCGGGCTGGTCTTGGGGGTCGGCGTCAGCTTGCTGGCCTCGTTCAACCCGGCTCGCCGGGCCGCCCGGATCCCTCCCGTCGCCGCCCTGGGCGCGACGGCGGCCGAGCCCCGGCAGTCTCCGGTCTGGCGCACGGTCGTCGGTGCCGTCGGTCTGATCCTCGGTGTCGTGGTCATGCTGGTGGGGCTCTTCGCCAGCCATCAGGCGGCCGTGGTCGGGATCGGGATCGCCATCACCTTTCTCGGGGTGGCCCGGCTGGCTCCGATCGTGGCCCGACCGGCGACCGGGCTCATCGGGCGGCCCCTGCGCCGCCTGTCGGGCGTCGCCGGCGTGTTGGCTCGCCAGAACGCCATGCGCAACCCGCGCCGCACCGCGGCGACAGCCTCTGCCTTGATGATCGGTCTGGCCCTGGTCACCATGTTCTCGGTGCTCGGCCAGTCGGCGAAGGCGTCGGTTTCGCAGTCGATCCGTCAGCAGTTCCTGGGCAACTATGTGGTGAAAACGACCGGCGCCGGCTTCGAGGACTTCAGCCCCTCCGTCGAGGCCAACCTCGCCGCCGTGCCGGAGGTGGAGGCGGTGTCGCCGGAGCGCACCGCGAATGCCCTCTTCCGCTCGTCCAGTGTGGGCGTCACCGGCGTGGACAGCGCCACCATCGGCAAACTGCTCCGCATCGACGTCAAAAGTGGCAGCCTGTCGTCGCTGTCCCGTGGCGAGATCCTGGTCGCACAGCGCACCGCCCGCGCTCACGGCTTGAAGGTGGGGTCGCCGGTTCGGCTGCGCTTCGCCAAGACCGGCGAGCAAACGCTCACCGTCGGCGGAACCTACGCCCCGAGCCAGCTCATTGGCACCAACTATCTGGTGTCGACGGGTGTCTTTGCCGCCAACTTCACCGACCAGCTCGACCAGGTAGTGATGATCAGAGTCGCCGGCGGATCTGATCCGGCCACCGTGCGCGCCGGCCTGGACCACGCCATCGCCGCCTATCCCAACGTCAATGTGGAGGATCCCGCCACCGTTGAGAAACAACAAGCCAGCCAGGTCAATCAGCTTCTGACCATCATTTACGTCATGCTGGCCCTGGCCATCATCATCGCCGTCCTCGGCATCATCAACACCCTGGTGCTCTCGGTGGTCGAACGAACCAGGGAGTTCGCCCTCCTCCGGGCCGTCGGGATGGTCCGTAGGCAGGTGCGCCGCACGGTCCGGGGCGAATCCGTCGTCATCGCTCTGTTCGGCGCCGCCCTGGGCGTGCTGGTGGGGCTGGGCTTCGGCGTGGCCCTCACCTCGGCGGTGGTCGCACCTTCCGGAGGTGTGGTCTCGATCCCGGTCGGCAGTCTGGTGGTGTTCGTCCTGCTGGCGCTGCTCTTCGGGGTCGTGGCCGCGGTGTGGCCCGCCCGCCGGGCCGCCCGGACCAACGTCATCGCCGCGCTCTCGGTCGAGTGACCGAAATCGACGTCACGGCTCGGTCTTCTCTCTCAGAGCGTCAGATCTCAGGCTGGCTTCATGTCGGTCCGCTTAACTGGGTTCCGTGCGCGAGGAAGGCGAGAAGGGAGAGATCGACATCACCGAGAGCGGGGCCAGGGTGGGCGATGCGACCGGGCCCGACGATGCGACCAGGGCCGACGATGCGAGCGGGCCAGATGATGCGGCCGGGCCAGATGATGCGACCGGGGCAGACGATGCGAGCGGGGCGGGCAATGCGACCGGGCCCGACGATGGGACCAGGGCAGGCGACACGGCCGGCGCGTCGAGGACGGTGGCTGGCGATGATGGTCCGGAGGTGGACAGCGGGGCCGCCGCTGGCGGGGATGGCGAGGCGGCCACCAGGCCGGCCCACTCTGTGGCCTCGTTCCGCCGGGCTCCGTACCGCCGCACCGGTTTCGCCGTGGCCCGGGCGTTGGCCGTCCTGATCGTGGCAGCAGTCGGCTACCAGCTCGTCGTCCCGACCGACCACGTCGAGCGCGGGCGCCTGGCCCGGCTGGTCCCGACCAAGCCCGGCCTGACGGCGTTCGACAAGGCCAGCCCGCAAGCCGGGGAACAGGACGACACGAAGACCGGCCTGGCCGCGATGACCGCCGCCGCCAAGCGTTCACCCGGCCACACCGGGATCTACTCGGTCCAATGGGTGCCGACCCAGACTTCGGGCGTCGGAATTGTGACCTTCCTCCTCCCCAACGCCGCCGCCGCTGTGACCACCTTCACCGAGCTTCGAACTCAGCAACTCGGGACCGGCTCGTTTTCCTCGAGCGGGCTCCGTCGCACCGCCACCTTCACCGTGGCCGCGGTTCCGGGGTCGTCTGGAGCGGAGTACGCCCCGTCGCCGAAGGCCAAGGCCGCCGTGCCGGGCCTCGCCGTCACCGTCTTCCGTTACGGGAAGGTCGTCGCCCTGATCGACGCCTCGACCAGCAACTCCACCGACAAGGCCGCGGTCGACGCCGTCACGGCCTCCGAGTACGGCAACCTCCACCGGTTGGGGACGGGATTCACCCTTTCGGTGACCCGGCGACCGGGCGTGGCCACCGGGCTATGGGTGGCAGGGGCCATCGTGGTGGCGGCGGTCGCCGCCCTCTGGCCGGTGGCCCGCCGCCGGCGGGCCGAGAAGCGTCAGCGCGCCTACGACGAAATGATGGCCAACCGGGTGACCGTCGGGCGTCGGGTCATCGTCAAGCACCGCCGGTAGCGGGCTGGCGGCGAGAGGGTAACATCCACCCGCTGTCGTCATGGCCTGACGCCGGCCCGACTCGAGGAGGTCGTTCCATGATGGACCCCAGGCATCGCTTGCAGATCGAGTTTTGCGTTCCGTGAAACTACGTACCCCGTGCCGTCGGTCTGACGGACGAGTTGTTGACCGGGTGGGCTCCGGTGATCGCCGACATCTCCTTGCTGCCTTCCTCCAAGGGACGCTTTGAGGTGACCCTCGACGGCGACCTGATCTTCTCGAAGGTCGCCGTCGGCCGGCACGCCGAGCCAGGAGAAGTCGCCGCCATCGTCCGTGAGCGGATCGGGCCGGAGAAATCCCCCGGTTGAGCCGGGTCCCCGGCGGGGCGGGTTCACTGAAGTGAAAGAGACCTGTCAGAAGGGATCAAGGAGATGACCCTGCCCACCTCGACCCTGGGCCGGACCGGTGTCACGGTCTCGAGGCTCGGCTTTGGCGCCATGGAACTGCGCAGCCGCCGCCTCGATCCCGCCGATGTGGATCGACTGCTCAACACCGTGCTCGATTGCGGGATCAACCTGATCGACACCTCCCCGGATTACGGCGCTTCCGAGGAGCACATTGGCCGGGCCATTTCCCATCGCCGCGGCGAGTACTTCCTGGCGAGCAAGTGCGGCTGCCCCGTGGGCGAGACCGTGGGCGAAGGCGGCCCCGCAGGACGCGAGCACGTCTTCACCCGCGAGAACGTTCGGGCTGGCGTCGAACAGAGCCTGGCCCGCATGCGGACCGACCATCTGGACCTGGTCCAGTTCCACGCCAGCCCGTCGCCGGCGACGCTGGCCGAGCACGATGCCGTGGCCGAGCTGCTGGAGTTGCGGGATGAGGGCAAAATCCGCTTCCTGGGCATCTCCGGGACGCTGCCCTACCTGCCGGATCAGATCGCCATGGGGGTCTTCGACGCCTTTCAGATCCCCTACTCGGCTGTCGAACGAGACCACGAGCAAGCCATCAGCCAGGCGGCCCAGGCCGGCGGAGGGACGATCATCCGGGGTGGCGTCGCTCGGGGCCTGGCTCAGCCTTCGGGGGACTACCCCGAGCGATTCCGGGAGATGATTCAGGCGCGCAATGAGCGGTTTGAACATACCGACGTGAGCGACCTGCTCGGTGACATGACGCCGACGGAGTTCCTGCTCCGGTTCACCATCAGTCACCCCGACATGCACTCGACCATCGTGGGGACCAAGAACGCCGAGCACCTGGTCGACAACGTCGCGGCCGCGTCGCTCGGACCGCTTCCGGCTGACATCTACGCGGCCGCGAAGGACCGCTACCCGCATTGAAACCCTGCTGGCCCTGCCGTCCAGGTGCCCGCTTCCGTCAGTTGATGGGGCGTCATCCCGGGCCGGCCGCCACCGCATGACGGGAGCGGGGCGGCAGCTGGACGTCAATTTCACTTCCGAGGGTCGCACGCTCCGCGGCTGGCTGGTGCTCCCGGACCGGAACGAGCCGGGGCCCGCCGTGGTCATGAGCAGCGGATTCGCCGGCGTCAAGGAAGGATTTCTCGGGAATCCCTTTCATCGCGTGGTCGCCGACGCCGGTATCGCGGTCCTCCTTTACGACCACGCCAATACCGGAACTAGCGGCGGCGAACCCCGTCAGGAGCTCGACCCGGTTCTACAGCAGCGCGGGTACCAGGACGCCATCACCTTTCTGGCCGGGAGGGAGGAGGTCGACGCCGATCGGATCGGGATCTGGGGCACGAGTTACTCGGGCGGCCACGTACTGGCGGTCGCGGCCCACGACCAACGGGTGCGGGCCGTCGTGGCTCAAGCCATGACGATCAGCGGGCATCGGAATCTCCGGAAGAGGTATCCGGGTCGCGCCTACACGGATCTGCGCCGTAGTTGGGCCGACGAACGGCTCCGACTGGCAGCCGGTGGCCGCCCGGCGCTGGTGCCGGCGTTCGGCGAGGAGAGTGAAAGCGTGCGATACCAGCTGGCCCGACCTCCGGAGGAGCGCGCCAACTGGCGCAACCAGGTCACGGTCCGGACGTGGGAGCTCTACGACGAGTACGAGCCCGCCGCCTTCATCGAACGGATCGCCCCGACCCCCCTGCTCATGATCGTCCCGCTCGACGACACCATGACTCCCGCCGAAGATGCCCTCGAGGCGTACCAGAGGGCCGGGGACCCAAAACGACTGGTGACCGTCCCGGGGTCCCACTACGCCGTCTATGGCGAGCAGTTCTCGCGAACGAGCACCGAAGCGCGGGACTGGTTCGTGACTCACCTGCAGCCGTAAATCGCCGGCGGCGGCCGCCGGCTGCTCGGCGGCCGGGATCCCCGTGCGGGGGAAACCCGGCCCGCCCCGTCATCGGAGCGACGGCCGGGTCGTCCGAGCCTGGAGTCCGGCCCGCCTCGCACTGACGGCCGGACCGGGCCCGGCTGGCCCCGCTAGACGGGCTGCGCCTCCCGGGCGGTCTGAATGGCTCGCCACACCCGCTCCGGGCTACAGGGCATATCGATGTGGGTGATACCAAGGTGGGATAGCCCGTCGACGACGGCGTTGTGGATGGCCGGAGTCGATCCGATGGTGCCCGATTCGCCGATTCCCTTGGCGCCCAGCGGATTGCGAGGGCTGTCCGTTTCGGTGTTGGACGCCTCGAAGCTTGATAGCTCGCTGGCCGCAGGGATGGCGTAGTCCATCAGGTTGGACGTGAGCGGATTCCCGTCCTGGTCGTACTGCACCCACTCGAAGAGGGCCTGGGCTGCCCCCTGGGCGATGCCCCCGTGCTGTTGGCCGCGCACGAGGAGAGGATTGAGGATACGCCCGCAATCGTCCACCGCTATGTGGCGCCGCATGGTGACCTGGCCCGTTTCGGTGTCAATGTCGACCACGGAGATGTGGGCACCAAACGGGAAGGTGGAGTTGGTGCCGTCGAAATCGCCTTCGTGGCGCAGCGGGCCCGGTTCGAGTCCGTCGGGCAGGCGATCCTTGTCCTGGGACGCGGTGGCGATCTCGCTCCATGTCAGGGTCCGGCCGGGTACTCCGGCCACGTGGGCGCCGTCCTCGCCGGTGACGATGTCATCGGGACTGGCTTCCATCAGATGGCCGGCGATCTGCTGTACTCGCACGAGCACTTCCTTGGACGCGGCCAGCACGGCGTTGCCGGCCGTCTGCAGCGAGCGCGAGCCCATGGTGCCCGCACCACGGGGCACTGTGGCGGTGTCGGAGTTGATGAGCCGGATCTTGTTCATGGGGATACCGAGGACGTCGCTGGCCACCATGGCAAAAGCGGTGTGGTGGCCCTGGCCGTGGGCGCTGGTGCCGACCGCCATCGAGGCGGTGCCGTCGTCATAGACCTCTACCGCCCCGTATTCGGTGTGCAGCCCGAGGGGAGCGGTGACCTCCACGTACGTCGAGATGCCAATCCCCACTTGCACGGGATCGCCGGCGTCCCGCCGGCGGGCCTGTTCGGCCCGCAGGTCGTCGTATCCGGCGGCAGCCATGGCCGCGTCCAGGGCCTTGGCGTACTCGCCTGAGTCGTAGGCTGCACCGGTCGTTGTCGTCAACGGGAATGCCGCCGGATCGAGGAAGTTGCGCCGCCGGATCACGGCCGGGTCGATGCCGAGCTGATCGGCAGCCACGTCCAGGACCCGCTCGATGAGCTGGGTGGCTTCGGGTCGGCCGGCGCCGCGATAGGCGCCGATCTGCGGCAGGTTGGTGGCCACGGTCGTGCCCTGGAAGCGAACCTTCGGCACGTCGTACACACCGACTGCCATCAGCTGGGTGAGCATGGGCAGCACCGCGCCAATCGCCGGGTAGGCGCCCGCTGACGCCATCACGTTGGCGTCCAGGCCGACGATCTTGCCGTCGTTGGTGAGTCCCAGCTTCGCCGTCATGACGAAGTCGCGGCCCTGTACCAGCGCGACCATGTCCTCCGAACGGGTCTCCATCCACTTGACGGGCCGGCCCAGCTGCATGGCCGCCGCGGCTGCGGCCAGGAACTCCACGTACATTGCCGATTTGGGCCCGAAGCCACCGCCCACCCATGGGCACACCACCCGGACCAGATCGGGCTCCAATCCGAGCACGCCGGCCAGAGCCGGCTGCACGGAGTGGGGGGCCTGGTGGGAGATCCAGCAGGTGATGCCTCCGGCCGGCTCGCCCGGCACCATAAGACAGCCGTTGGGCTCCATCGGCACGCCGGCCAGGCGCTGGCTCACCATTGACACTTCGGCCACGGTGTCGGCGCCCACCAGGGGGTCGGCATCCTCTCCCAACGAGGTGCCGAAACACACGTTGCTGCCCGCTTCGGGGAAGAGCAGCTCCGCGTCAGGCGCGATCGCGTCACCCTGGGCGATCACGACGGGCAGCGGATCGATATCGACGACCACCGTTTCGGCCGCGTCGACGGCTTGCGGGCCGGTGTCGGCCACGATCGCCGCCACGATGTCGCCGACAAAGCGGACCCGTTCGGTGGCGAACACCGGCCGGTTGAAGGCGGCCGAGAGCATCGGGAAGGCCTGGAAGGGTGCCAGGCCCAGATCATCGCCCCTGGCGTGATACACCGCCACGACACCTGGCATGCGACTGGCCTCATCCACATCCACCGAGCGCAGCGTGCCGTGGGCGATCGACGATCGAACGAAGACGATCCTCGCCGCCCCGGAGGAGTCGAGATCATCAACGTACTGGGCCGCGCCCGTGAGCAAGACCGGATCTTCGAGCCGGACAACCGCATTCCCGAGGATGGAGCCGGATTCGGCCATATGACCCCCTTAGTCGTAGCTTCCGCCGTTAACACTAGTGCCTCCGATCTGGGGGCGCGGCGGGCGCCGCAGGGCGTTTGGTTGTGCCCCTGGACGCCAGAAGAGCTACTGAAAGTGGCTGGTCAGCCCGCGTGGGCACCGGGCGTGCTACGAATGCCGGGCACACCGCGGGAGGGAGGTAACGGCGACATGGTCGAGCCGTACACGGCCGTCGGATTGATACCGACGGTACGGGGTATCCGCACCCGGTCCGATATTGAGACCAACCTCGAGCACCTACGACATCTGGTCAAGGCTGCCGCATGGCTGTCGAGCCTGTCGATCCCGGTGCGCCTCATCGCCCTGCCTGAAGGGGCGCTGCAGGCGTTCAACGACGAAGTGCTCGACCTCGACCACGCCACCTTTGCGCGCCAGTGCGCCATTGACATTCCGGGGCCGGAGACCGAGGCGCTGGGCGAGCTGGCCCGAACCTATCGGTCGTTTTTGATTGCTCAGGCCAAGGCCCGCCATCCGGAGTGGCCGGATCGCTTCTTCAATGTCGGGTTCATCCTGGACCCCGAGGGCGAGGTGATCCTCCAGCATTACAAGGTTTCGCCCCTCTTTCCCGTTGAGCACTCGGTCTGTCCGCACGATATTTACGACTGGTGGGTCGAGCGTTATGGGAACACCCTGGACGCCTTCTGGCCAGTGGTCGACACCGACATCGGTCGGCTCGGCATCATGATGGCCAACGAAGGTTCGTACCCGGAAAACGCCCGGGCGCTGGCGCTCAACGGCGCCGAGGTGGTCTATCGGGCGTCGTATCCCCATCCCGCCACCGGCAACGACTACTTCGAGATCCAGAGCCGGGCCCGGGCTCTCGACAACAACCTTTACGTGGTGGCGCCCAACATGGGTACGTACTACCTGACGCCCGATGACGACACTCCTATCGACACGTTCGGCGGGCGCTCCTTGATCGTCGATTACCAGGGGCGGATCGTGGGCCGACAGGACTACGGAGCAGGGTCAACCTACGTCGCCGGCCCCATCGACATCCAGGCTCTGCGGCATCACCGCGCCTCGGCCCAGTGGGACAACTGGCTCAAGGACGTCCGGACCGAGTTGTACGGCATCCTGTACGACCGGCCCATCTACCCGAAGAACCTGTACCTGGATCGGCCGCCGTACAACCACGCCGAGTACCGCCAGCAGGTCAACCAGCGCCAGATCGCCCTCCTGCAGGAGCGCGGTATCTGGGTTCCCCCGGACCGGTAATCGCTCGCGCCAGGTCAGCGGCCCATCGTGTTTTGAGGCCGTCTTCGCTCGGTCGCCGGGGCGGAGCACCGGGTCGTTACCCCCGTCTCGCCGACCATCCCCCCTAGAGTCTGCGGCGGTGGAGAGCGATCTGGCTTTTGCGGATGTGTTCACCCTGCAACGGAGTGGAGTTCCTTCTCGGGTTCTGGTGGATGAACTCCTGGCCCGGATCGCCGCCATCGACGCTCCCACATCGCCGACCGCCCTTCGCAGCGTGCTCGCCACCTCCGAAACCGCCGTCGAGCAAGCCCGGGCGTGCGACCGCACCACGGCCCGCGGTCCATTGCACGGCATACCGGTTCTGGTCAAGGACAATATCGAGGTCGCCGGCCTGCCCTCGACGGCCGGCGCGACCAGCCTGGCCAACCGGCCCGCCACGACCGATGCCTTGATGGTCGGTCGGCTCCGAGCTGCCGGCGCCATCATCCTCGGGACCACCAACCTTTCCGAGTGGGCCAATATACGATCGGTTCGTTCGACGTCCGGGTGGTCGGCGATGGGCGGGCTCACCGGCAACCCCTGGGCGTTGGACCGGAGCCCGGGTGGTTCATCCTCGGGCTCCGGGGCGGCGGTGGCGGCCGGACTCGCCCCGCTTTCGATCGGAACGGAGACGGACGGGTCGATCACCTGCCCCGCATCACTCAACGGAATCGCCGGAATCAAACCAACCGTCGGCGCCGTGCCCACGCCCGGCGTGGTGCCTATCAGCGTCAGCCAGGACAGCCCCGGTCCGATGGCGCGGACCGTCGAGGAGGTGGCGCTCCTTCTGGAGGTGCTCGCGGGCTCTCCCGGGTTGCTCGACCGGGTCCGCGGTGGTGTCGGTGGGCTCCGGATCGGTCGGGCCGAGACCTGGCGCACCGGCCATCCGGCCACCGACGCCCTCCTGGCCGAGCCGGTCGCCCGGCTTCAGGCCGGCGGCGCCACCGTGATCGATGTGAGCCCTGCGGTTCCGGGTCCCGCCGAGGAAGAAGACGAGCTGACGGTCCTGCTCTGCGAGCTGTTCGACGGTTTGGCCGCCTACCTCCCGACCAGAGGCACCGACGGTCCGCAGGACCTGGCCGGGGTCGTCGCCCACGAACGCGAGCACGCCGCGGTGGAACTGGCCCACTTCGGGCATGACCTGTTCGAGCGGGCCCTGGAACTCGGAGGTACGGCCAATCCCGCATATCGCGTCGCCCGGGCCCGCAACCTGGCCTGGGCGATTGGCACCTGTCTCCGGCCTTCGCTGTCGGACGTCGATGCCCTCATTGGACCCGCCTACGGCCCGGCCGCCAAGAGCGACTTGGTGCTCGGTGGTCAACCGGCGCTGGCGTCATCCATGACCAGGCCGCCCGCCATCGCCGGATGGCCGATCGCCGTGGCACCGATCGGCCTGGTGGACGGGTTGCCGGTCGGCATGGGCGCCGTCGGCCGGCCTGGTTCCGAGGGGCTCCTCCTCGCGGTCTGTCGCGCCGTAGAGCGGCCCGCCCGGCCGTCGTGGCGGCAGCCCGAGCGGGGCTAGTCCGACCGCAGTTGGTACCAGCGGGGCTGGTCCGAGCGGGTCCGAGCGGGGTTAGTCCGGCCGGGCCGGGCTCGACGTGGCCCGCTCGGGGCCTGCTCCGGTCCGACCGGCGCCGGCCAGGCCGGCCAGTTCCGCCACCAGCTCGAAGCTGTGCAGGCGCTCCGCGTGGTCCCACACATTCGTGGTGATCATCAACTCCTCGGCGCCGGTGCGGTCGAGCAACTCGTCGAGTTGCTCGGCTACCCCGTCGGGGTCGCCGAGCACGTGCGCTCCGGTGAAGCTGTTGACGGTGAGCCGGTCGCTGGGCGTGTAGGTATAGGCCGCCGCCTCGTCCGGGCTCGGCAGCTGTCCCGGGCGTCCGGTGCGCAGGCGAAGCATCGAAAGCTTGGATGATCCGTGGAGATAGCGGGCTCGCGACGCCGTGTCGGCGCAGATCACCGCGACCCCGATGAGGGCGTAGGGTTCGCCCAGCCGCTGCGATGGTCGGAAGCAGTCCCGGTACAGCTTCAGCGCCGGCTCGGTGTTCGCGGCCGAAAAGTGGTGGGCGAACGCGAAGGGCAGGCCCAGGAGCCCGGCGACCTGAGCGCTGTAGCCGCTCGAGCCGAGTAACCAGATATCCGGCTGGTTGCCGAGCGCCGGCACGGCGTGGATCTGGCCGAACGGATGGCCTTCGGGCCACGTGCCCCGGAAAAAACCGAGCAGGTCCGAAAGCTGCTCGGGGAAATCATCCGCGGAGAGGGCCTCCGGGCTTCGCCGCAGGGCCAGCGCGGTGACCTGATCGGTTCCGGGCGCCCGCCCGAGACCAAGGTCGATGCGCCCCGGGTGAAGGGCCTCCAGCATCCCGAATTGCTCCGCGACCACCAGCGGGGCGTGATTCGGGAGCATGACCCCGCCCGAGCCGATCCGCAAGGTGGTGGTCGCCGAAGCCAGGTGCCCGATGAGGACTGCCGGGGCCGAGCTCGCGATGCCGGGCATGTTGTGGTGCTCCGCCACCCACAAGCGCTCATACCCCCAGGCTTCCGCCCGCCGAGCCAGGTCGATGCTGTTTCGCAGCGCCTGACCGGTCGTGGACCCGCTCGGAACCGGGGCCAGGTCCAGGACCGAAAGCGGCACGGAGTGCGACATTCCCATGCTCCGGCCAACGCTCTGGTGCGCCCCCCTCTTCCACTCCGGCGAAGAGTGACCCGCGTAGTGCGGGAACCCGCGGCGCCTAACCGAGCCGTGAAGTCTTGATGACGGCTCGCTGATGGGTACCGCTCGACACCTGCCCGCGGGGCCCCTCCACCCGGACATCGAACTCGAGGCGCCGCCGCTCCATCGCCTTCAACTGACACCAGACGACGATGCGCTCTCCGACGTTGACTGCCGCCTCATGGCTGACGCATACATGCGTGCCAACCGACGTCTCGCCCTCGTCCAGATGGCGCTGGGTCAAGCCCAGGCAGGTCCCCTCGATCAAACCGATCATGCTCGGCGTCGACAGCACCGCCACCGGCAGATGACCGGGGGACATGTCGGCCAGTACCTCATAGTCCCGGGTCTCTTCGATCCCTGGAGTCAGTGACTCCTGCATGCTGTTCATCCTGTCATACCGGGCCGGCCGGCAACGCCGCCGATCGCGGGAGGAAACCGCCGACGGTGTCCGGTGTTGTCCTGGCCGATCGCCGCGCCCCAGTCGGGGTGCGCCTATAGGCCGACCGGTGCTCCGGGCCGCTCGCCGGCCGGCGCCGCCGGCGCGCCATCTGAGTGGGCGGCAAAGCCGGAAAATGCCGTCCGGAGGGAGCCGATCAAGGCGTCCGGTTCGAGGATGGTGGTGGCGTCGAGCGCGATCCCGACATCGAGGCGGTCCTCATTGCCGAAGGCGCTGATGTTGACGGGGCAACCCAGGCGGGGCCCGAAGGGATAGCTCTGCTGGATGGTAGCCCCGCAAACGTGGCTGGTCCTCCGATGGCCGGGCAGAGTGGTGGCGGCGAAGTCCACGGTGTCAGCCTGGGCGTGCAGGGCCGGGATCAAAAGTCGTGCGGGCAGGCGACCGAAGGTGGCGGCCAGGGTGGACGTGAGGCTGAGGGCGGGTTCACTGCGGGCCCGGGCCAGCCGTTCTGCCACCACTCCGAACTGTGGTCCGGGGTGCCCGGTTGACGTCGGCACTTCGACCCGGATCGGCGCGAACCAATTGCCTCCTACCTCGCTGCTGTGCCGCAGGCTCGCGGGTGTGGCCAGCCGCAACTCCGACGATGACTCTGTGAGCCGGGTCAGATAGGCGCCGATGGCGCTGGCGGCCGCGGCCACCAGGAGGGTGTTACGGCTGCCGCCCAGCGCGATCGCCACCGCTCGGGCGTTTGGAACGGAGAGGACCTCGAACCGGTTGGTCACTGAGCGCAGGCCGGGCCATGAGCCCAGTGGTCCGCCGCTGACGAGCACCTGGCGCGACACCGAGTTCGCCACGTCCAGGCCGCGCTGGATGCTGCGCACCACCATGCTTCCAGGCTCGGCGTTGAGAGTGGCCGCCATCCCGGCGGTCAGCGGGCGCATGGCCCGGTTGAGATCGATGGTCAGCGTCCCCGCCCGGCGCTCGTCCGGGGCGGTCTCGACCCCGATGTCTCCGTCGTCGGAAGCTGACTCCGCCGCCCTGGGAGCCGGCCGTGATCTCGATTCGTCGAGCAGCAGACTGAGAATCGATGTCCCCCCGAAGCCGTCGGTCAGCACGTGGTGGGCGCGCAGGAACAGCGCTGCCCTCTCGCCGGCCAGGCCGTCGATGATGGTGGCGTCCCACGGCGGGTGATCCGGTTCGAACGGGACCGGCTCGAGCAGCGCCACCACGTCGAGGACCTGACGCAGGTCACCGGGCGGTGGCACGGTCAGGACCCGGACGTGACGGGCCGGGTCGAAATCGGGATCGGTGGTCCACAGCGGCCGCCGCCGGACATAGGCCGGCTCCTCGGGGCGCTGGCGCAGCCGAGTCGCCTGCTCGGACACCAGATCGAGCCGGGCGACCAGTTCCGCCCGGTCCGGGGTCCGGTCGAGCAACATCAGGTTGCCGACCGTCATCCGGAGGCTGGGGTCGTGCCCGACCCTCCACATCACCGTTTCGATCGGGCTCAGGGCGTCGCTCATCGAGGCAAGTCTCCCGGTCGGACACGTGGTCGCCCGCGAAACGGACTATTGCAGCATTTCATTATCATCCGTTCCAGGCCGCGTGTGTGAGTCGGTCGCGTACTGTACCTCACCCTGTCTGGGGGTGAGCAGCCGGTGGTCGAGGACTGCAAGAATGAAGCATGGCCCCGCGGCGACGTCCAGGACGCAGTTCCCGACGCCGGCGCCAGGGTGTTCTCGGCACCTTGCTCGATGATGCCTCCGGCGTCATCCAGTCCGTAGCCAACGAGATGGTCCCCCCGGTCGTGGACGCCATTGACATCAATGACGTGGTCGGCCGGGTTGACATCGAGGCGGTCGTCGATCGCGTCGACATCCAGGGGATCGTCAACCGGGTGGACCTCCAGGAGCTGGTCGAATCGGTCGACATCAACCGGGTCCTGGAGGGGATCGACGTCGACGCCCTCATCGGGAAGATCGACATCAACGCCATTTTGGGTCGGGCCGATCTCAATGCGCTATTGGCCCGGGTGGACATCAATGCCCTGGTCGAGGAGATCGACATGGAGCGCATCATCGACAAGCTCGATATCAACGCCATCGCGTCCCGGATCGACCTCGAGGCGCTGGTCCAGCGGACCGACATCGGGGCCATCATCTCCGCCACCGGTGCCGGCGTCGCCAGTAAGGCCATCGACGTGGCGCGTAGCCAGGGGGTAGGTATGGACTTCTTCGTACAGCGGTGGACCGATCGGGTTCTCCGGCGCCGCCCGTCGCGCCGCCGGGGGGGTCCGCCGGTGCTCATTCCCGAGCAGGAGCCGGCCGTCCCGTGACCCTGTACGTCGCGCCCGACCGCGATGTGGGGCTGCAGGGGCACCAGGCCGGGATCTGCACCCGATTCGTGGCGTTCCTCTTCGATGTGCTGGCGGTGGTGTTCGTGTACACCCTTTTCGTCAATGTCGTGCAGTTCCTCGTCAGCACCCTCTCCGGCCACGAGTTCAAGATCTCCGATCTCCACGTCGTGTCCTGGTTGACCCTGACCCTCTGGGCCATCTTCTATTGCGCCTACCCGGTGGCGGCCGGCGGTCGAACCTTCGGCATGGCGGTGGCGGGCCTGCGGGTGGTGCGCCCCGACGGCAGCCCGGTCGGTGGGCGCGAGGCCCTGGTCCGGGTTCTCGCCCTGCCGCTGAGCTTTCTGACTCTTGGCATCGGCTTCCTTCTCATCGTGCTCCGACAGGACGGCCGGGCTTTGCAGGACCTCATTGGCGGCACATCTGTCGTCTACGGCTGGGATGCGCGCGCCGCCAGGTTGCGATTCCTCGTGAGGGGGAGCGACGGCGACTGAGCGGTTGCGCTGAGGGGGGCTGTCGAGCCTCTCTCACCGCCCGGCCGAAACCAGGAGACTTTCAGGAATGTCTCATGGCTCTCATAGCTCGCGGGTCTGTACTGGACAGTGCGCTCGGTATCGAGCATGCGATCAGGAGAAGTCATGAGCGAGTTCAACGAACGGCAAGGAGGATGGGTTCCGCTCGAGGGCGGCGGTGCCTGGGTGCCGGCCGGGACATCAGGGCAGGCCGGGACATCGGGGCCGGCCGGGACATCGGGGCCGGCCGGGACATCGGGGCAGGGCAGTGCCAACCAGGCCTGGCCGCCCCCGGCAACCTCCGGGTGGGGTCCGGACGCTCAGGCGTCGCTCCCGCCGCCCCCTCCGGCCCCGCCGGCGTCGCCCCCGACCGGCGGGCCCGGCGGGTGGTGGGTTCCCGGCGGCGGCCAGCCGGCGGCGGCACCCGCACCGCAACCGTCGCCGAAGCGGCGACGCACCGTACCGGTGCTGGTGGCCACCGGGCTGATCGCCATCGCCGGTCTGGTCGGGCTCGGCGTCGGCCACGCCGCCTGGCCGTCGCGGACCTTCGTCAACAGCAGCGCCCAGGGCAGCAACGCCGGAAACTCCTCGGGCAATACCGGGTCGGGTAACAGCGGCTCGAGCAACTCTGGATCGGGGGACCCCGGGTCAGGCGGTTCCATCTTCGGCCAGGACCCATTCGGGTCCGGCGGTTCGTCCGGTTCGGGCGGCTCGTCCAATCAGCTCCCGTTCGGCGGTAGCGGCAGCGGCAACAGTGGGAACACGGGGAACAGCGGCAGCAGCAACAGCAGTGCCAGCGGAGCCCCCGCCGACACCGCCGCCATCGCGGCCAAGGTGTCCCCGGCCCTGGTGGACATCAACGCCACCTTCGGCTACCAGCAGGTCCAGGGCGCCGGGACCGGCATCGTGCTCACGGCCAATGGAATGATCCTGACCAACAACCACGTCATCAATGGCGAAACCAAGCTCTCGGTGACCGACGTCGGCAACGGCAAGACCTACAACGCCAAGGTCCTCGGATACGACGCCTCCCACGACATCGCCCTGCTGCAGTTGCAAGGGGCGTCGGGGTTGCAGACGGCTCAGCTCGGCGACTCTTCGACCGCCGCCGTCGGCGAAGGCGTGGTGGCGATCGGGAATGCCGGCGGCACCGGTGGCACGCCGAGCTATGCCGGCGGCTCGGTCGTGGCCCTCAACCAGTCCATCACTGCGAGCGACGAGCTCGACGGTGTCGGCGAGCAGCTGTCGGGGCTGATCGAGACCAACGCCAACATCAAGCCGGGTGATTCGGGTGGCTCGCTCGTCGACACGGCCGGCCGGGTCATCGGGATCGACACCGCGGCCTCGAATGGCTTCTCCTTCGACAATGCCGGGACCCAGGGCTACGCCGTCCCGATCAACGAGGCCCTGGCGATCGCTCACCAGATCCAGTCCGGCAAGGGAACGACCACCACCCATGTGGGTGCGACGGCGTTCCTCGGCGTGGAGCTGTCGACCTCGGGCAGCCAGGGCAGCAGCGGAAACGGCGGCGGGATCTTCGGCGGCGGGAACTCCTCCGGGAGCTCCGGAAGCAGCAGCGCCTCGGGTGCCGCCGTGAGCGGCGTGGTCAGCGGCGGCCCGGCCGCGAACGCCGGGCTGGCGAGTGGTGACACCGTCACCTCCCTTGACGGGCAGTCTGTCGACTCGCCCACCACCATCAGCGGCCTCCTGGTCTCGCATCACCCCGGCGACAAGGTGCAGATCAGCTACGTCGATTCGTCGGGACAGTCGCATACCGCGACGGTCGACCTCGGCAGCGGGCCCCCGGCCTAAGCCTGCAGCCCAAGCCTCTCCAGCTCCGACCGCACTGGCGCCTGACCACGGATTCCGGGTCAGGCGCCGGCGCGTGCGGGCTGCTGTCCAGGAGGCGCCACGTCTAGGACAGCACCCGCTTCCGGAAGGCTCGGATCCCGATGGCGAGGAAGACGACAGAAAAGCCGATCAGCATCGGGTAGATGATGTACAGGTGCATGTGCGAGATGTTGGTGAAGGCAGCCCGCAAGCCTTCGTTGACATAGATCAGCGGGTTGATCAGGACCAGCACCTGTAGCCAGTGGAATCCGCCCACGTTCACCGGCGCCAGCCGGGTCCATTGGTAGTAGGTCCCGCCGAGGAACGTGATCGGCAGGACGATGAACCCGAACATCAGACCGATGTTGCGCGGCTCGAATACGCAGCCCAGCACGAGCCCAAGCCCGCTGAACACCAGGCACGACAGCGGGAGCAGGGTCAGCACAATCCACCACCGGATGTTGAACTCGGCATGCACGCCGGGGGCGTGGACCAGAGTCGCGATCGGGAAAACGATCACGGCCGCGAGCAGACCCTGGAAGACGCCGGCCAGGACCTTCGCCACCGCCACCAGCCATACCGGGCAGGGTGCCTGCACCCGGTCTTCGATTTCCCGCGTGAACCCGAACTCCTGTGAGAGCTGCAGGGCCACCGACTGGACCCCCTGGAACATGATCGAGATGCCGACCACGCCGGGCACGAGGACGGTGGCGAAGGCCGATGACCCCCGGCCTCCGACGGTCTGGCCGATCTCGGGGAAGACGTACAGGAACACGAAGACCAGCAGGAACGGCTGGATCACCGTGCGGAGCACGAACTCGATGAGGTGCTTGCGGAGGACGGTCAGGTCCCGCAGGAGCAACGCGTAGAGGGCGGCGCGGCTGGCGACGGTGGCCGATCGCAGCGGCGCCGCCCCGATGCCAGGGCCATCCTTGGCGTTCGAGGCCCGGCCCCGAGGATCCTCGGTGGTGGCGGTCGTCGCGGTCATCAGTCTCGCAGGTCCTTCCCGGTCAGAGTGATGAACACCGTCTCCAGGGTGGGCTCCGTAACCGAGACGTCGGCCAGTTGAAAGCCGCCCCGTTCGGCGGCCGCGATCACCGCGGCAGCACGCCAGAGGTGCCTGTGACGTGCAGCTCGGCGCCGCTGTCGACGGGGCGCACCCGGGTGGTGCCCGCCACCTTTCGCTCCAGCGCCTCGGCCAGCCCCTCGGATGGGCCTGCGACCCGGACGGTCACGATGGTGTCCGCCCCGACCGTCGCTTTCAGTCCTGCGGGCGTATCGAGGGCCAGGATGCGGCCGTGGTCCATGATCGCCACCCGATCGCACAGATGATCCGCCTCCTCCATGTAGTGCGTCGTCAGGAGGATGGTCTGACCGTCCCGGTTGAGCTCGCCGAGGAGTTCCCAAAGCGCCAGCCGGCCCTGGGGGTCGAGACCCGCAGTGGGCTCGTCCATGAAGAGAACAGCGGGCCGGTGGAAGATCGACCTGGCCACCATGAGGCGTTGGGCCATCCCTCCCGAGAGGGCGTAGACCGACGCCTGGCCCCACTTCGCCAGGTGGAAGCGCTCGAGGAGCTCATCGGCCGTTTGCCGGCACTCCCGGGCCGGCATGCCGAACAGCCGGCCGTGGAAATACAGGTTCTCCCAGCAGGTGAGCTGCCGGTCCAGGGTGTTCTGCTGCGACACCACCCCCAACAGCTGCTTGGCGAGCGTCGGATGGGCCACGACGTCGACACCTCCGACCATGGCGGTGCCGGAGGTGGGGATGACACGGGTGGTCAGCATGCCCGCCGTGGTCGTCTTGCCCGCGCCGTTGGGACCGAGCAGCCCGAAGATCTCGCGCCGGTTCACGACGAGGTCCAGGTGGTCGACGGCCTTGAAGTCGGTGCCGGGATAGACCTTCGTCAAGCCGGAGGTGCAAATGACCGGAGCCTCGGCGGAGGTCCGATCGGCCGGTGCTGGCTCGGTGGTCGTCAAGAGTGGTCCTCTCGTGGCCGGGTTCGGATCAGTTCACGTCAACCGGCGGCGCGCTCCCTCGCGGCGAGGCGGCGCAGAGGCGGCAACGTGGGCGGCGGCTGGCGGCGCGGTGGGAGTTGGGCCAGCAGGTCGGTGGTCGCGGCCGTGACCAGCCCGACGGCTCGCTCGAAGGCGGCGTCGGTACTCGCCGAACGGGTCTGGACCCCGCTCACCTTCCGCACGTACTGGCGGGCCGCCGCCTCGATCTCCTCGGCGGTGGCGACCGGCTCCAAGCCCCGGAGCATGGTGATATTGCGGCACATACCCGAAAGGCTAAGCGCGACCGCGCCACCTGCTCCCGTGTCCGCAGCATGATGGGGCGATGCCGCTCACATGGGAAGAGGTGGCCGACCGCCTGGCCCCGGCTCGCAATTACTGGCTTCATACGACCGATCCCGCCGGCGGCCCGCAGGTCACTCCTGTCTGGGGTGCCGTGGTCGACAACCGCCTGTACCACTACACCCTGCGACGCACCGCAAAGGCCCGCAATCTGCGGCACAATCCGCGTGTCGCCTTGCATCTCGAAAGCGGCGCCGACGTGGTCATCGTGTACGGGACTCTGGCCGACGTGGGCCGGCCGGTGCCGACCAGCGACGTCGTGCAGGCCTTCGCTCTGAAGTATGACCGACCCCACGAGCAGCCCTTCCTACCCGGCGTCAACCCGGTCTTCGACGTCCTCTACCGGCTGATTCCTGGACGCGCCCTGGTCTGGTCCCTTCCCGACTCGGAGGCGTCGATGCGTCGGTGGGCTGAGGGTTCCTAGCCGCCGGTCGGAGCGTCCTCGGGCCGGGGCCGGCCCGAGGCCAGCCGCAGCTCCCGGTACATGGCCGCCATGTCCGCCAATCCGTACCGCGCCTGCAGGCCGCTCGGGTTCGGTAACAACCAGAGCCTCGCCCGGCTCAGGCGCTCGCCCTGAAGCCCGATCGTCGCTCCGGACCGCCCGAAGGCCGTGCGGTACGCCCCCATCCCCAGCACCGCCACAAACGCTGGTCGCAGTCGGGCCACCTTGTGCTCGAGGTGGTCGGCGCCTTCCCGGAGCTGCGCCGCGCTCAGGTCAGCCGCGGCCCTCGATGTGTACGGGACCAGGTTGGTGATGCCGAGTTGGAGCTCCAGGAGCTGTCGTTGATCGGCCGGGTCGAGCACCCCGTCGGTGAACCCGGCGGCGTGCAGCAACCGCCAGAAGCGGTTCCCGGGACGCGCGAAGTGCAGTCCTCTGGCGCCCGATACCAGGCCCGGGTTGATGCCACAGAAGAGCACCCGGAGGCCGGGTGCGACCAGGTCGGGAATGGTCCGCCCCACGGCCCGGGCCAGGTCTTCTGAAGTAGCGTCCATGCCGATGGCGATCACACAATCTGGCGCAGAGTCTGGCCCTGGCACCAGCGAGGCCACGGCATCCTCCGGACCCGAGGTCCGGCCCCAGCCGGATCCGGACCGGCTCGCCGCGCTGGCCTTGCGGGTGTGGACCTTCAAGCAGGGTGAGGTGGTCTCGCTCATGATCCACCTCGGCGACCGGCTCGGCCTCTACCGGGCCCTGGCCGGGCAGGATCCGGTTTCGGCGACCGGCCTGGCCGCCCGGACCGGTCTGCACGAACGCTGGCTGCTCGAATGGTTGCGCAGCCAGGCTGCGGCCGGTCTGATCGACACCGCCGATGGTGAGACCTTCGAGCTGAGTAGTGAAGCGGCCGAGGTGCTGGCCGACGAGGAGGGCAGCCTCTGGTTCGCGGCAGGCGCCTTCCAGGGTGGGGTCGCTGCGCCCGAGGTGGTGGACCGGCTGGCGGACTCATTTCGGACCGGCCGGGGCCTGACCTATGACGATCTCGGACCATCTGCCGCCCACGGGGTGGAAAGGATGCTGGCCCCCTGGACCAGGCTGGCGCTGGTGCCGCGGATCCTTCCGGCCCTCGAGGGGCTCTCGGCGCGGCTGATGAACGGCATCCGGGTCGCCGACATCGGCTGTGGCTCCGGTACCGCGCTCCTGACCATGGCGGCCGCCTTCCCCAACTCGACGTTCGAAGGATTCGACCCTTCCCGCCACGCCATCGACCGGGCCCGGGCCCGCCTGGCCGATACGGAGTTGACCAACGTGCAGTTGCACGTCGCCGCGGCTGCGGACCTCCCGGCCTCGCCGACCTACGACTTCGTTCTCACCCTCGACTGCATCCACGACATGCCGAAGCCGGCGGAAGCCATCGCCGCCATCCGCGCCGCCCTGCCCGATGACGGAACCTGGCTGATCAAAGACATTCGCGCCGGAGCGACGTGGAGCGACAACCAGCGCAACCCGGTTCTGGCCATGATGTACGGCACGTCCGTTGCCACCTGCATGTCCTCGGCGCTCTCCGAACCGGACGGCGCTGGACTGGGCACCCTGGGGTTCCACCGCCAGCTGGCCGAGGCCATGTGCCGGGAGGCGGGATTCAGCCGCTTCACCGTCCACGACTTCGACGATCCGGCCAACCTCTACTACGAGGTGCGGCCCTGACGTCGACCCGCCGGGTCATCGACCCGCCCTACGGGGCGCCGGACTACCGCTCGACCCTCCAGCGAGCCCCTCGTCGGCCTTTGGTGCCGTTGGCCGCCGATCTCCAGCCCGGCGCCGGGCCGCTCTTCGGTAGCGACGAGATGGGGCCCCACGACGCCGATCTCACCATCGGACACGCGGGCGAGCCGCAGGGGCAGCGCATCAACGTCAGCGGGCGGTTGCTCGGCGGCGACGGCCGCCCGATCGCCAGTCAGCTGATCGAGATCTGGCAATGCAATGCGGCCGGCCGGTATGCCCACGGAGCCGACCAGCACCCGGCACCGCTCGACCCAAACTTCACCGGTGCCGGCCGTTGCCTCACCGGTCCGGACGGCAGCTACCGTTTCGTCACCATCCGGCCCGGAGCGTATCCGTGGCGCAACCACCCCAACGCGTGGCGGCCGGCTCACATCCACTTCTCGGTCTTCGGTCGGACCTTCGCAGAACGGTTGGTCACCCAGATGTACTTCCCCGGTGATCCGCTACTCGATTACGACCCGATCTTCCTGTCGGTGCGGGACCCGGCGGGCCGGGCCCGGCTGATTTCGTCGTTCGACTGGGCTACCACCCAGGAAGAACGGGCTCTCGGATATTGCTTCGACATCGTGGTGGGGGGCCATCTGGCCACGCCGATCGATCCGCCTACGTGACCGCCGGCGCCACCCCGTCGCAGACGGTAGGTCCGTTCTTTCAATTCGCCTTCGACTGGCTCGCGGAGCGGCCGCTTGTTCCGCCCGGGTCGCCCGACGCCCTGACCATCTGGGGGCACATCTTCGACGGCGCGGCGGAGCCGGTCCCCGACGCCGTGGTCGAGATCTACCAGGCCGCTCCGCCAGGACCGGCCCGGCCTGGCTGGCCGGCATTCGGACGCTCGTGCACCGACCCCACTGGCGTGTACCGCTTCGTCACCGCCAAACCGGGCCGGGTCGACGAGCGCCAGTCGCCGCACGTCGAGGTGTCGGTCTTCGCCCGCGGGTTGTTGCAGCGACTCTGGACCCGGTGCTACTTCCCGGACGAGGCGGTCGCCAATGCGTCCGATCCCGTGCTCCAGGCCATTGCTGGTGGCGGCCGGGTGGACACCCTGATCGCCCGCCCCGATCCCGCCGGTCTGCGCTTCGATATCTACCTGCAGGGCGATCACGAGACGGTGTTCTTTGACTGGTGACCGGCTTTTCGCGCCGATTTTCGCCAGCGACGAGGTCCTGGAGGCCACCGGTGACCCCGCTTGGCTGCAGGCGCTGCTGGACTCCGAAGCCGCGCTGGCCGGCGCCGAGGCCGAATGCGGCCTGATTCCCGGGGGCGCGGCCGAGGCGATCACCGCCGCCTGTCGGGCCGGCCGATTCGACCCGGAGACGCTTGGCCGGGCGGCGCGTCGGGACGGTAACCCGGTCATTCCGCTCGTAGCCGCCCTCCGCGCCGCGGTGTCCGGCCCGGCGGCCTCGTGGGTGCACTGGGGGGCGACCAGCCAGGACATGCTGGATACCGCCGCCATGCTCGTGGCCGGTCGGGCCCTGGCGCCCATCGACGCCGCGCTCGGGCAGGCGGCGGAGACCTGCGTCGGTCTCGCTCGCGCCCACGCTGATCTGGTCATGGCCGGGCGCACCCTCTTGCAGCAGGCCCTACCGATCACCTTCGGGCTGAAGGCGGCGGGGTGGTTGGCCGGACTGGACGACGCCCGGGCCCAGCTCGCCCTGGCTCGTTCGCGGCTGGCCGTACAACTTGGTGGGGCCGCGGGCACCCTGGCCTCGTTGGGATCGGCCGGTCCGGCGGTGTTGCACGCCTTCGCCCGCCGCCTGGAGCTCGCCGAACCGGTACTGCCCTGGCACACCGCCCGCCAGCGGGTGTCCGGCCTGGCCGGCGCCCTTGGGACGGTGGCCGGCACCGCCGCCAAGATCTGCACCGACGTGGTGCTCCTGGCCCAAAACGAGGTGGGAGAAATGACCGAGGCGGCAGCCGGCGGGTCGTCGGCGCTGCCTCAGAAGCGGAATCCGGCGACGGCTGTTTCGGTCCTGGCGGCCAGCCGCCGCGCCCTCGCCCTGGTACCGGTCCTTCAGGGCGCCCTGGTAGCCGAGCACGAGCGGGCCATCGGCGGGTGGCAATCGGAGTGGGAGTCCTTGTCGCAGCTGTTGGCCCTCGCCGGCGGGGCGGCAGCCGGGGCGGCCCAGGTCGTCGGGAGCCTGGAAGTTCGCCCTGCGGCCATGGCCGCCAATCTCGCCGCGTCGGGCGGGCTCCTGCTCGCCGAGCGAGTGGTTCTGACGGTGGCAGCCACGACGGGGAACCAGGCCGAGGCCCGCCAGGCCGTCGACCGGGCGGTCGAAGCGACCGCCCGCCAGCCCACCGGATTCGCCGCGGCCCTGGCCCGTGACCCCCTGGTGAGCTCGGTGCTCGACCCGACACAGATCGACGAATTGCTCGACCCGGCCGGCTATCTCGGCGCCAGCAACGTCTGGATCGAACGAGCCCTCGCAGCCCACGAGCGCCACAGCCATCTTGATGCGGGCCCATCAACCCATCCCCGGTGAAGACCCTGGAGACCCAGGTCGGGATCATTGGAGCAGGCCCGGCGGGGCTCGTCCTCGCCCACCTGCTCGAGCGGGCCGGCATCGAGTCCGTGGTCCTCGAAGGCCGAAGCCGGGAGTACGTGGAAGCCCGCGTCCGCGCCGGTGTCCTCGAGCACGGCACCGTCGCCCTGCTGGACCGGTTGGGCCTTTCTGATCGGTTGCACCGCGAAGGTCTCGAGCATCGCGGTCTGTACCTGCAGTTCAGCGGTGATCGTCACCGCATCGACTTCGCAGATCTGACCGGCAAGTCCATCACGGTGTACGGCCAGCAGGAGGTGGTCAAGGACCTCATTGCCGCTCGCCTTGCGAGCGAGGGACCGCTGTTGTTCGACGCGCCTGCGGTCGAGTTGAGGGGCCTTGGCGGTGGAGACGACCGGCCAGTGATCGGTTTCCGCCAGGCCGGATCGCACGGAGAGCTGCAGTGCGAGGTGATAGCCGGGTGCGACGGCTTCCACGGCGTCGCCCGCCAGGCCGTTCCCGCCGCCGTTCGGCGCGACTACCAACGGGATTATCCCTTTGCCTGGCTGGGCGTACTGGCGTCGGTGGCGCCGTCGACCGACGAGCTGATCTACGCCTTCCACGAGCGCGGCTTCGCCCTGCACAGCCTCCGCTCCCCCGTCTTGACCCGTCTGTACCTCCAGGTGGAACCGGAGGAGCAGATCGCCAACTGGCCCGACGACCGCATTTGGCGGGAGCTCCAGCTCCGGCTGGCCTCACCGGGGTGGACGCTCCGCGAAGGTCCGATTATCGACAAGGCGATCACCGCGATGCGCAGCCACGTGGTCGAACCCATGTCGTGGGGCCGGCTGTTCCTGGCCGGCGACTCGGCCCATATCGTGCCCCCGACGGGCGCCAAAGGGCTCAACCTGGCCGTCGCCGACGTGGTGGTACTGGCCGACGCCCTGCTGGCCTGGTACCGGGGTGGCGACTCGAGCGGCCTCGTTCACTACAGCGGGCGCTGCTTGCAGCGGGTGTGGCGGGTGCAGGAGTTCTCGGCCGGCCTGACGTCGCTGCTGCACGTCGATCCGGGCCACGACGAGTTCGGCCGTCAGCTGCAGCGGGCTCGCCAGAGCTACCTGGTGCGGAGTTCGGCCATGCGCACCAGCCTGGCCGAGAACTATGTGGGGCTCCCCCTGGACTGGAGCGAGTGAGGTGGAGTGGAGCCGATAGAGGGAGGCCTCGTCGTCGTCCTTCGCCGGGTGCTGGACCGGTTCACCGGTCCCGACCGGAATATGTCCCTCGAGGAATATTTGCGAGGAATATTTGGTGGAGCGGCCCGGGTGAACCACCCCGCGGTCACACCCACTCCCTAGCCTTACGGCCATGGGAGAAGGGTGACAGATGCTGTTCGTCCACCGCTCGGAGCGAGCGGATCGGCTGGTCGAGATTCTCGGCGACGTGCTGGCCGAGCCGCTCGCGGATCCGATGACCGCGGAAATCGTGGCCGTCCCGACCCGCGGCGTGGAGCGCTGGCTGGCGCAACGTCTTTCCCACCGTCTCGGCGCCGGCCCCGATCGAGCCGACGGAGTCTGCGCCAACGTCGGCTTCCCGTTTCCGGGCGCCCTGATCAACGCCACGACCGCGGCCGCCGTCGGGATTCCGTCGGGGGCCGATCCGTGGCTCCCCGAGCGGTTGGTGTGGCCCCTGCTGGAGCTGGTCGACGCCCATCTCGACGAGCCCTTCCTTCAGCCGCTGGCCGCTCATCTGCGGGCTGCGTCGCCGGTCCCGCCCGCCCGCGCCGACGGCGCAGGGGGTACCGCAACCCCTGATGCCAGCCGAATGATGAGGCCGCCGGCCGCCCCCTATCGCCGCTTTACCACTGTTCGCCATCTCGCCGATCTGTACGACCACTACGGCGTGCACCGACCCGAGATGATCATGGCCTGGGCCGCCGGCGGAGCCGGGCTCACCGATGCGACGGCCGGGTGGCAGGCCGAGTTATGGCGGCGCCTTCGGCGGCGTCTCGGGGTCGACAGCCCGGCCGAGCGGATTCACCTCGCTTCGACCCTGGTCGCCGCCCGGGCCGAGACGATTGACCTGCCGCCGCGCCTCTCGTTGTTCGGCTTGACCCGGCTGCCCGCCAGCCACCTGTCGGTATTGGAGGCCGTGGCCGTCTGGCGGGACGTGCATTTGCTGCTGCTGCATCCATCGGCACCGTTGTGGGACAAGGTCGCCTCGGTGTTGCCTCGACCTCCGTCAGGGATGCGGCGGGCCGACGACCCGACGGCGTCCGTGCCCGCCAATCCGCTGCTGCGTTCGTGGGGTCGCGACGCCCGCGAGATGCAGCTCATCCTTTCGGCCCGCGGCCCGGTCGCAGGCGAGTACCGGAGCGTGGCCGAGAGCTCGCCATCGTTGCTTCATCGCATCCAGGCCGACGTTCGGGCTGATCGGGCGCCTCCACTTCCCCCCCGATCCGGCGAACCAGATCCCCGGCCGCCGCTCGACCCCGCCGACCACAGCCTGAGGGTTCACTCGTGCCATGGGCGCTCCCGCCAGGTGGAGGTGATGCGGGACGCCATCCTCCACTTGCTGGCCGCCGACCTCACCCTCGAGCCCCGGGACGTGATCATCATGTGCCCCGATATCGAGACCTTCGCGCCGTTGGTGCACGCCGCCTTCGGCGGGGGAGACCGGACGGAGGCCGGCGACGACCCCGACGATGGCCGTCCGCTCGACGCGGCCGGCGACACGTCCGGGCCGGAGCTACCACGATTGCGTGTCCGCTTGGCCGACCGGTCGATCCTGCAGACCAATCCATTGCTCGCGGTGGCGGACTTCGTGCTCGAGCTGGCCGGGAGCCGGGTCACCGCCTCGCAGGTGCTCGACCTGGTGTCGAGGGAACCGGTGCGGCGCCGCTTCCAGCTCGATGAGGACGGACAAGCCCAGCTGGAGCGGTGGGTGGCCAGCGCCGGCATCCGCTGGGGTCTCGATGGCGAGCATCGGAGCCAGTGGGGGTTGCCCGGCCTGGACGTCAACAGCTGGTCGGCCGGACTGGACCGCCTGCTGCTGGGTGTGGCCATGGCCGACGATGATCAGCGGCTCTTCGCCGGCACCCTTCCCCTCGATGACGTTGTCAGCGCCACGGTGGATCTCGCCGGACACGTCGCCGAGCTGATCGATCGGCTGGGCGCGGCTATCGACGCCATGTCCCGGCCCCAACCGATCAGGGGGTGGCGGGACGCCATCGCCAACGCGACGGAGTCGCTCGCCGCCGTGGCGCCGGCTGACGGCTGGCAGCGCGACCAGCTTTACCGGGTCCTCGACGAAGTGGTCGACGAGGCCGGCTCGGCTGACTCGACCACCGTGCTCGACCTGTCGGAAGCCCGGTCCCTGCTTTCCGAACGCCTCAAGGGCCGGCCCACCCGGGCGAACTTTCGGACCGGTGATCTCACGGTCTGCACCCTGGTCCCGATGCGGTCGGTGCCGCACCGGGTGGTGGGCTTGCTCGGGCTCGACGACGGCGTCTTCCCCCGCCACACCCACCGGGACGGTGACGACGTGCTCTCTGACGATCCGCACGTCGGCGACCGGGATGCGCGGAGCGAGGACCGCCAGCTCCTCCTCGACGCCGTGTTGGCCGCGACTGATCATCTGGTTATCACCTTCAACGGCCGCGACGAGCGCACCAATCGAGAGCGTCCCCCGGCGGTGCCCATCGCCGAGCTCCTCGATGTGGTCGATCGGACGGTGCACCTCGACGGCGACTCCGCACCGGCGCGCCGGCGGGTGCTCGTGCCACACCCTTTGCAGTCGTTCGATCCCCGCAATTTCGGCCCGGAATCGGGGCGGGAGGGAATCCGCAGCTTCGATCCTGTCAGCCTCGGCGGGGCCGTGGCCCTCTCGGGACCCCGGCGAGCCCTCCGGCCCTTCCTCACCGGGGGCCTGCCGCCGGTCACCGGCGACGTGGTGCAACTCGACTCGCTGGTCCGCTTTGTCGAGCACCCGGTCAAGGCCTTCTTGCGCGAGCGGTTGGGTTGGTTCGCCGGCAACGCCGCCGACGAGGTCAACGACTCGTTGCCCATCGACCTGGATCCCCTCGAGCGATGGGAGGTGGGGGATCGCCTGCTGGCGGCCCGCCTCGCCGGGGCCGATCTGGGGGCCGCCGTCGGCGCCGAGCTGGCCCGAGGAATCCTTCCGCCCGGAGGCCTCGTCGACGCGGTGCTCGGCGACGTCACCCCGACCGTCGAAGCCCTGGTCGCGGCGGCGTCCTCGTTACCGTCAGCCCTCGCCGAGGCCTGTTCTCTCGACGTCCATATCCGGCTACCGGACGGACGGATCCTGATCGGCACGGTACCCGGCGTGCACGATGGGATCATCGTCCGCTGCGTCTACTCCCGGTTGGGCCCCAAGCATCGGATGGCGGCCTGGGTGCGCTTTCTGGCCTTGAGCGCGGCCTGGCCCGACCAGCCGATCGCGAGCGTGCTCCTGGGTCGGGGCGGCAAGGGGTCCGGGGGTCGACAGCTGATCCGGACCTCGGTACTGCCGCCCCTGACCGCGGGCGGGATGGAATCCCGGGACGCCTTTCAGCCGGCCGTGCTCGCCGCGATCGGCGTCCTGGTGGACCTCTATGACCGGGGCATGCGCGAGCCGTTGCCCATCTACTGCGAGACGTCCGCGGCCTGGGCGAACGCTCGTCGGACCGGCGACGATCCCGGCGAGGCGGCCCTGGGCATCTGGAAGTCCGCGTACGAGTTTCCGCGCGAGGATTCCCAGCCTGAGCACCTGATGGTGCTCGGCGGGGTCGTGCCGTTCGAGGCCCTGTTGACCGTGCCACCCCGACCGGACGAGCGCGGCCCCGGATGGGACGGCCACGAAAGCTGCCGTTTCGGCTGTCTGGCCCGCCGGCTCTGGGACCCGCTCCTCGCCCACGAGCAAATGCAGGATCGATGAGCAACACCCCGCCGAGGGCCGGGTTGGCGCCGGAAGCCGAGCCCCAACCCCAACCCCTGCCGGATCCCCAGCCGCTACCGGAGCCCCAACCGCTACCGGAGCCGCAACCGCTACCGGAGCCGCAACCGCTACCGGAGCCCCAGCCGCTACCGGAGCCCCAGCCGCTACCGGAGCCCCAGCCGCTACCAGAGCCCCAGCCGCTACCGCAGCCCCAACCGCCGCCTGAGCCCCAACCGCTACCTGAGCCCCAGCCGTTCGATCCGTGCGGGACCCTGCCGGGGCCTGGTGTCACGGTCCTCGAAGCCAGCGCCGGGACCGGCAAGACCTTTACCATCGCAGCTCTCGCGGCCCGCTTCGTCGCCGAGGGGGTACCGATCGAAAACATCCTGGCGGTGACCTTCACGCGGATCGCAACCGCAGAGCTGCGAGATCGGGTCCGTGCCCGCCTGGTGTCCGCTGAATCCAGCCTCGGTCGCTACGTCGACACCGGCCTCCCGGTACCTACCGACGACCGGGTGGTCCGCCTGCTGGCCGGCGGCAACCCGCAGGAGGTACGCGACCGCCGCTCCCGCCTGACCGATGCCCTGGCCATTTTCGACGCCGCCACCATTACGACCACGCACGGATTCTGCCACCTGGTGCTCGCCGGGCTGGGCGTGGCGGGGCGCGTCGGGGTCGGCGCCACCCTCATCGAGGACGCGAGCGACACCGTCGACGAGGTCGTCGACGACCTCTTCCTGCGGCGCGTGCTCGGCTGGGGAGTGCCGCCGTTCGAGCGTCGGGTCGCCCACGAGATCGCCCGGGTGGCGGTGGCCAATCCGGTTACCCCGCTGGAACCCGACGCCGGTGAGAGCACCCCCGGTCGCCAGCGCCGGCTCGCCGAAAGCGTCCGCCGGGAGGTCGCTCGCCGCCTCCACGACCGCAATCTGCTGACCTACGACGATCTCCTGACCCGGCTTCAGGCCACCCTGGCCGACCCCGAGCGCGGGGAGGCCGCCTGCCGGGTGCTCCGGGACCGCTACCAGGTCGTCCTGGTCGACGAGTTCCAGGACACCGATCCGGTCCAGTGGGAGGTCGTCCGCCGGGCCTTCGGTGGCGGGCAGACCATTCTGATCCTGATCGGCGACCCGAAGCAGGCCATCTACGCCTTCCGCGGCGCCGACGTCTTTGCCTACCTGGATGCCGCCCGTCGCGCCCAGCACCGGTTCACCCTCTCCGAGAACTGGCGTAGCGACGCCGGGCTTCTCGCCGCATACGACGCCCTGCTCAACCCGCTTCACGTCGGCCATCCCGAGATCCCCTATCGCCCGGTGGCGGCGACGGCCGCCCATCAGCGGACGGGTCTCCTCGGCGCGCCCGGGAGCGCGTCCCTCCGTTTCCGGGTGCTGTACTCGGGCGACGGGCTGGTCCGGCGGACGGCGAGAGGCGCCCAAAAGGACTCGGCGCTGGAGTGGGTCGCCGGTGACCTGGCCTCCGACGTGGTGGCGCTCCTCGGATCGCCCGCCCGGATCGTGGAGTGGCGAGGCGCCGAGGAGGGCGCGTCCGCGGCAGGTGTCGCCGGGTGACGTGGCTGCGCTCGTGCGCACCAATCGCCAGGCCGGGCTCGTGCAAGCCGCCCTCCGGGCCGTCGGGATCCCCGCGGTCATAGGCGGCACTGAGAGTGTGTTTGGTTCGCCGAGCGCGCCGGACTGGTTGCGGCTGCTCGAAGCCCTCGAACAACCGGCGTCCCGGCCGCGTGCGGTGGCTGTCGCCCTGACGCCGTTTGTCGGTATGACGGCCGACGACGTCGCCGGCGCTGACGAAGCCACCTGGGAATTGCTGCACGCCCGCCTCTATCGCTGGTCCGCGATCCTCCGCCAGCGGGGCGTGGCCAGCGCGACCCGGTCGATCATGGCAACCGAAGGGCTGCCGGCCCGGATACTGCTCGGGCCGACCGGCGAACGCGACCTCACCGATCTCGGCCACATCGCCGAGTTACTGCATTCGGAAGCATCCGCCGGTCATCTGGGTGCGCCCGCGCTCCGTGCCTGGTTGGCCCGGCGGATCGAGGAGTCCGGTGCCGAGACCGCCGACGCCGAGGACCGCAGCCGCCGCCTCGATTCCGACGCCGACGCCGTCCAGGTTCTGACCATCCATCGGGCCAAGGGTCTGGAGTTTCCGGTGGTCTACTGCCCGTACCTGTGGGACAGCGGGCCGGCCCTGCGAAAAGGCCGGCCCGTGGTCTACCACGACCCGGCGGCCGACAACCGTCGCACCCTGGACGTAGGTGTGACCGACCCCGGTGCCAGCTATCTGGCGCACTTCTCGGCCGCCCACGATGAACAGCGCGGCGAGGACCTCCGCCTTCTCTACGTGGCGCTCACCCGGGCCCGTCATCGGGTCGTGGTCTGGTGGGTCCGCGCCTACGAGTCCCAGCACTCTCCGCTCGGCCGTCTGCTGATGAGTCGCGACCAGGCTGGCAACGTGGCACCCAGCGCGACCTACTCACCGAACGAAGCCGCCGTTCATGCTCGTTTGAGGGCGGTGGCGGACCGGGTCCCCGGTCAGATCAGCGTCGAGCGCTGTCGCGCCTATCCGGTCGCCCGGTGGGAAGGGGCGATGCCGGTGCCCGGCGATCTGGCGGCCGCCCGGTTCGAGCGCGGCCTGGACCGGGCCTGGCGTCGCACTTCGTACAGCGGCATCACCGCTGGCGAACAGAGCGACACCGTAGGCAGCGAGCCTGAGCTGCCGGGCACCACCGACGAGCCCGACGAGGCCGGTGCCGGGGCCGGCGCCCGCAGCTCCTCCAGCCTCACGGCCGTCATCCCCGGCCCCGGGTATCCCGAAGTTGGCCGCGAGGAGGCCGCGCTGCGCGCCGTCGCTTCCCCTCTGGCTGTCACCCCCCGCGGCCCCGAGATCGGCACGTTCGTCCATGCCGTGCTGGAGCGCGTCAACTTCGCAGCGGCGGACCTCGCCGCTGCGATCACCACGGCCGTTCGGGACGAGCAGAGTCTCCGCGGCACCGACATCGGGTCCCTCGAGCAGCTGTCGGCCGGGCTCATCGCGGCCCTGTCGACCCCGCTCGGACCGCTAGTGGACGACCGGAGCCTCCGTACCTTCGGCCCGGCCGACCGCCTGGACGAGCTTCGCTTCGAGCTGCCCCTCGCGGGCGGCGACCGTCCGGCCGGGCGGATCTTGACCGCCGACATCGCCAGGCTGTTCGCCACGTCGGTACCACCCGGCACGGCGCTCGCCGGGTATGCGGCCCGCCTGGCCAGCCCGGCGCTGGCCACCCACCTTCGCGGCTACCTGACCGGCAGCCTGGACCTGGTTCTCCGGACCCGCCCCGCCTCGGGCCCACCTCGCTATCTGGTTGTCGACTACAAGACCAACTGGCTGGCCCCGGGCGAAGAGCCACTTTGCGCCTGGCATTACCGGCCGGACGCCCTGGCGGCGGAGATGCAGCGGGACCATTACCCGCTCCAGGCCTTGCTGTACCTGGTGGCCCTGCACCGCTACCTGCGCTGGCGGATGCCGGACTACCGGCCCGAGGCCAGCCTGGCCGGCGTCCTCTACCTGTTCCTTCGCGGGATGAGTGGGCCAGAGGCGCCCCGCGTCGGCGGCCTCCCGTGCGGGGTGTTCTCCTGGCCGACCCCTCCGGCGATGGTCGTCGCGCTGTCGGACCTGCTCGACCAAGGGTCGGCCCCGGACTGATGGCGCGCCTCTCCATCTCGCGGCCCGACAGCTACGCCTCCGACGTTGCCCTATCCGCGGCCGGGACCCTGGCTGCCTTCAACTGCGCCGGCGTTCTCAGTGCTGCGGACGTGCACGTGGCCCGTCGGCTGGCCCAGCTTGGAGGGGAGGCCGACGAAGGGGTGACGCTGGCGGCCGCCCTGGCCGTCCGCGCTCCCCGTCTCGGGCACGTGTACGTCGACCTCGAGGCCGTTCGCCGGACCGCCGCCGACGAGGACGACGAACTCGACCTGAGCGCCCTGCCCTGGCCGGATGCCGACGACTGGATCGCACGGCTGGCGATGAGCCCGATGGTGACGGCAGGCGCGCATGGCCCCGACGACCGTCCGCTTCGCCTCATCGGGACCGCCCTCTACCTCGACCGGTACTGGCGGGACGAGCGCAGAGTGGCCGAAGCCCTCCTCGCCCGGGCCGACGCCAGCGGCGGCCCGGTGGACGAGGCCACGGTGGCGGCCGGACTGACCCGTCTCTTTCCCGACGGTGCCGTCGAGCCAAGGTGGGCGGCCGCCACTGCCGTCCTCCGGCGCCTGTGCGTCATCGCCGGCGGTCCGGGGAGCGGCAAGACCACCACCGTGGCGAGGGTCGTGGCCCTGCTCGACGAGCAGGCTGATGGCATGGGCGGCCGCCAACCGCTTGTCGGCCTGGCCGCACCGACCGGTAAAGCCGCGGCCCGGCTGGAGGAAGCCGTCCACGCCGAAGCGAGGCAGCTCGACGTTGGCACCGCGTGCCGCCGGCATCTCTTGTCCCTTCGCGCCTCCACCCTTCACCGGCTGCTCGGAGTCCGTCCGGACAGCGCCAGCCGTTTCCGCCACCACCGCCACCACCGGCTCCCGCACGACGTGATCATCGTGGACGAGACCTCGATGGTGGCCCTGTCCCTGATGGCCCGGCTCATCGACGCCGTCCGTCCCGACGCTCGGCTCATCCTGGTCGGCGATCCTCAACAGCTGGCCTCGGTGGAGGCGGGCGCCGTCCTGGGCGACATCGTCGGTCCCGCCCTCGATAGCCCCCGGATGACGCCCGCCGTCAGGGAGCAACTTGGGCGGCTCGCCGCCACCGCCCCACCGGCCGCGTCTCCCACGCCGCCGCCCGCGGGCGGCCGGGTGGGTCTCGGAGACTCCATCGTGGTCCTCCGGGCCAACTATCGCTTTCGCGGATCCCTGGCCGAGCTGGCGGCGGCCGTGCGATCAGGCCACGCCGATCGGGCCATCCGGCTCCTCTCATCGGGTGACGACTCGCTCCAGTGGGTCGAGGTGCCCGACCCGGTCGACTGGTCGGGGCCAGCGGCCTCGGCTGCGCTCCAGCCGGTCCGGATGATGGCTCTGGCTGCCGGCACCGCCCTCTTCGAAGGGGCCGCGGCGGCCAATGGTGACGCTGCGGTCGACGCCCTGGCTCGGTTCCGCGTGCTCTGTGCCCACCGCCACGGCCCTTCAGGGGTGAGCACCTGGACCCGGCGCATCGAGGACTGGTTGGCAGGGTCCCTGCCGGAGTTCGCCACCGGGACCCCCTGGTATCTCGGCCGGCCGGTCATGGTGACCGCCAACGACTACGGCCTGCGCCTCTTCAACGGCGATACCGGCGTCGTCGTCGCCCGGGACGACGAAGGGGTGACGGTGGCCTTCCGGCGGGCCGGCGGCCTGGTCAGGGTCAGCCCGGCGCGGCTGGCGAGGGCCGACACCGTTTTTGCCATGACCGTGCACAAGGCGCAGGGATCGGAGTTTCGCAACGTGGCCGTGGTGCTGCCGGGGTCGTCGTCGGCCGTGCTGACCCGCCAGCTGCTGTACACCGCCATCACCCGGGCCCAGGAAGCTCTCGTGGTGGCGGGGAGTGAGACGGCGGTCCGGGCGGCGGTGTCCCGGCCGATCGCCCGGGCATCCGGCTTGACGGAGCGGCTCTGGGGTCCGGAGTAATCTGAGCAGCCTCGGTCACACCCGGACGGCGGCTCTTCGGTCCGGGACAACGGGCCGTGCTTCTTCAGGTTGCCTTCACCTGGCGAGACAAGGATTTGCCCCATGGAAGTGATGTACCGCGACCAGCATGGCGATGCGGTCGCTCGCCGGCCGTCGGGGCTCGACCTGTGGGCCGCCGGGCTGCTGGTGGCCGCCGTGGTCCTCCACCTGGTCGCCATGTTCCCGCCGTATTTCGGCGGCAGCATCGGTGAGGGATCGGTGTGGTCGCAGCCCGATCAAGCTGCTCTCTACGCCGTGGTGACCGCCGGCTGGGCCCTTGCCCTGGCCCTTGTCCTCTCTGGCCCGGGCCGGGTCCGGCTGGGGGCGGCCCTGGCGGCGGGGCTGGCCATTACCGAGCTGGGGTTCCGCGTCGGGGATGTGGGTGAGGCGCTTCATTTCGGCGTAGGCGGGTCCTCCACCGGCGTGTGGCTGATGACCGCCGGCTGGGTGGCCGGCGCGGCCGGAGCGATCGTGGCCGTCATGGCCGTGCGCCGCCGGGCCCGGGTCCAATTCCTTGATGCCGCCACGAGCGACCCGGCGCCGGCTTGGGATCCGGCTCCCGGGGTTATGACCGCCTGGCCGCCGCCGGGCCCGTCTCCTTCCGCGCCCGGCTGGGCGCCACCAGGCGACCCCCGATGGTCCGCGGCGGTGGCGCAGCCACCGCAGGCTGATCCGGGCTGGACGCCGCCCGGGGCGCTGCAACCGCCGCCCGACCCCCAATGGTCGGGGGCTCCGACGCTGCCATCGCAGCCCGACCCCCAATGGTCGGGGGCGGCGGCGCGGCAACCACCGCCCGACCCCCGATGGGCAGCACCGGACCGGGCCGCGCCCGGGGCGCCCTCACCCCAGCGCGATCGGCCAGATCCGCGCTGGGTCTGCGCCTGCGGTTCCCCCACCGCGTCCAGATCGGCCAGATCCGCGCTGGGCGCCGGCGGCACCCCAGCCAGGGCCGGATCCGGGCTGGGCCGCCCCGCCGGGGCTTGAGCCCCGGTCCACGGTTGACCCGACGCCGGCCAACCCGTGGGCGCCTCCGCCTCTGGCGCCGGCAGGGGTTGCCGGGCCGGTCGAGGCGGGTGGCGAAGGCAGGAGTCTCCCCGCACCGGTCGAGCCGACGGCCGCGCTCCCGGTCGAAACGACCGCAGCCGCACCGGTCGAGCCGACGGCAGCGGGGCCGGTCGAAACGACCGCCGCGGTCTCCATCGAGCCGACCACGCCTCTGCCGGTCGGGCAAAATGGCGAGCCACGGGAGCCGACCGCATCCCTCTGGGTTGACGCCAGCCCAGGGGTGGCGGTCGACGCCGCCACCAGGGTGCCAGCCGTCGAAACCGCCCCTTCCGGCCCATACGGTGCCCGCCTGACCGGGCTGGTTGCGTTTCTCGGGTTGATCACCGCCGGCGCCTTTCTTCCCGCCTGGGATCGTTACGTCGGGGTGGTGACGACGAGCGGCCGGACGGTCAGCTTCAACCTCGGCAACGCCTTCTCCGGTCCGTGGCCGCTCGTTCTCGGCAACGTCCTCGTCGCCGTGGCCCTGGTCGGGGTTCCAGTCCTGGGGAGTCGCCTTCGGGACCGGGCCGTCGCCGGCTGGCTCGTGGTGGGGTCGTTGCTGGTCCTGGCTTCGCAGTTCACCGCGGCCATCGTCCAGGTCAATCAGCCGGTCCCGCCTTCAGTCGCCGGCCTCACGCCCGCCCAGGCGGCCCAGCTGGGGCTGGAGCTCCACCTATCCCTGACCGGCTGGTTCACTCTGGATGTGCTGGCCGCCTACGGGCTGTTCGTGGCGGTCATGGTCATCGGCTACCTGCGACCGGCCCCCGCTCACGAGACCTCGGCTCAGGAGAACTCGGCGGGGACCTGGCCGAGTGCGCCGGCGGCGCGCAACCCCGCCAGCCTGCCCTGGTCGTAGCCGACCTCGACCAGCACCGTCTCGGTGTGCTCCCCGATCAGGGGCGCCGGCCGGCGCACGTTCTGGGGCGCCCGGGCGAATCGTACCGGCGGGGGCACCTGCTTATAGACCCCGGCGTGGGGGTGGTCGGCCTCGGGCAGCTGGTCGACGAGATCGTCGAGGGAGGCGACCGCGCCGGCCGGGACGTCCTGCTCGCGAAAAAAGGTGAGCCATTCGACGGTGGTCCGGCTGGCCAGCATCCGGCCGATCTGGTCGTAGAGGAATCCGGAGTTGGCGATGCGTTGCCGACCGGTCGCATACCGCTCGTCGCCAAGCAGGTCCTCGCGACCCGCGGCGGCAAAGATGCGGTCGTACTGCTCCTTGGTGTAGGGGAGCACCACCATCCACCCATCCCGCGTCGGCCAGGGCCGCCGGTGTGGGGTCAGCACCCGCTGGTAGCCGGCGGGGCCAACCGGAGGCCGGGGTATGGCCTCGGCGCCGTGCTCAACCAGGGTGAACGCCTCGAACGTCTCCTGCATCGGTACCTCGATGTGCTCGCCTTCGCCGGTGCGGGCCCGTCGGTAGAGCGCGGCCGTCACTGAGTACACGATGGTGAGGCTGCAGACCTTGTCGGCGAGCACCGCCGGCGCCAGCATGGGCTGGCCGGCCACCCGGGCCGCGGCGTCGGCCAGGCCGCTCTCCGCCTGGATCACGTCGTCGTAGGCCGGATCATCCTGGCGCGGCCCGCCAGTCGGGTACCCGTGCGCCTGGCAATACACGATGTCGGGTCGGACCGCCACCACGTCGGGATAGGCCAGCCCGGCCCGGGCGAGCGTGGTCGGCCGCAGGTTGGTGACAAACGCGTCGCAGGTGGCGGCGATGTCCAGCACGGCCTGGAGCCCGTCCGGATGCTTGAAGTCGACCGAGACATTCCGCTTGTTGCGCAGCAGGTTGAGCGCCACCCCCGATAGCTGTGGGTGGGGTCCGCCCCCCATCGAACGGCTGTTGTCGCCTCGGGGCGGTTCCAGGGTGATGACGTCCGCGCCGAGATCGCCGAGCAACTGGGTCGCGAACGGTCCCATCACCACCGATGTCAGGTCCAGCACCCGTACCCCGGCGAGGGGTCCGGTCGGCGGCGGGGATTCCGCCCCGGCGGCGACGTCGATGGTGGAAGACAGGAGGGCGGGATCGGGCGCAGGCATCGCCGGCCACAATGTCACGCCGGCACCATTTCTTATCGGGAGGGTCTCATCGTGGGGGCCGGTCGTGGGCTGCGAGAATGCGGCCGTGGCCTTGACCTTCCGGTTCGCTTCGGCCGATCCGGCCGACGTGCAGGCGATCGTCGCCCTGGTCGAGTCCGCCTACCGGGGCCCGGCCAGCCGGGCGGGTTGGACGACGGAGGCCGATCTCCTTGACGGTCAGCGCACCGACGCCCGCGCCGTCGCGGACCTGATTGCCAACCCGAACGGGGGGCTGTTGCTGGCCGACGAAGATGCAGCTCTGGTCGGCTGCTGTCAACTCGAACGCCGGCCCGGTGGCCTGGCCTACTTCGGGATGTTCTCGGTCCGACCCGGCCGCCAGGGCCAGGGTCGGGGCCGGGCCATTCTGGCGGAGGCCGAGCGGATCGCCCGGCACGAATGGGCTGCCGACCACATGTCGATGACGGTGATCCGCCAGCGGATCGACCTCATTGCGTGGTACGAGCGGCTCGGCTACCGATGGACCGGCCAGACCGAGCCTTTCCCCTACGGTGATGAGCGCTTCGGTATCCCCCGGCGCCCTGACCTCGAATTTCTGGTGTTGACCAAACCACTCGCGTCGCGCCGGTTGCGGTCGTCCCCGACCTGACGGGCCGGTTTCTACACGCCGTTCCGGCCGCGGTGCTCCCTTGTCGGGGTTCAGACCGTAGCCCGGGCCAGCTTCGCCAGCTCCGCCTGGACCATGGCCTCGTGGGCTTCCTCGTCCTCCCGGGCCGCTTTCGGGCTCCATCGGCCTTTCATGAGCGGCACCGTCAGGAGGAAGAAGATCACCCCTCCGAAGCAAATCCAATACCAGGTCTTCCACTGGCTGCCGGTCGTCGCGGCGGCGTGTTGGACCGAAGGCCCATGTTTCAAGAGGATCTGGAAGCTGGGGTCGTTATTGGCGTTCGCCAACGCCGCCAGCTGAGCGGGGTGCTGGGTGATCAGGTTGGTGATGGCCGCCTGGTTCCTGGCGATGCTGGCAAAAGTGGCCGGACCCACGGCCTTGAGCGCCGCGGCCTGCAGGGCCGGACTGTTTGGATTGGCCGCCAGCCCGGCGAAGATGGCCGGATGGTCCTGGATGGCCGCCAGGTCCGGCGCCAGGGCGATGACCTGGGGATTCGACTTGATGAAACTCAGCTCACTGGCGTATTTGGTGCTGGCGGCCTGAACGGTGTTGCCGTAGGTCACCAGCGGAGTCACGGTGTTGACGACGGCCGGGAGCACCAGGTACGAGGCGAAGACCACCATCCGGATGATCCAACCCCAGATGGCCAGGCCGGTCGCCGTGAGGGCGGGATTGCGGGCTTCCACGGTCTCGGTGAAGCTGGCCATCCAGGGCACGTAGGCGACTCCCAGGCTGAAGGCCAGAGCCGCCAGCAGAGCCGCCAGGTGGTAGTAGCTCGTGGGCTTGCCGATCTGATTGAGGTAGAGGACGATCATGATGGCGGTCGCCACCCCGCCGAGGATCATCAGCGGTTTTCGGACTCGGAGCTTGTCCGAGATGAAGCCGAAAAGGATCACCGCAATGACGTTGAACCCCCAGTTCCAGTTGCCGAGGGCGTCGCCCTGATGGACGGTAAATGGGAAAACGGTGGTGAAGTAGATGAGGGCGAAGCCGACCGCGGTGTAATAGACGAGCAGAAATAGCGAGATCCCGAGGGCCGAGACGACGACGTCGGGCTTGATCAGCTGGCCAAAGGGCTTTCGCAGCGACGCCTCGATGTCGAGGCCCGAGGCCCGAGCCTCGATGAGGGCCCGGTCGTGCATCGACACCATGAGCTGATCCCGCAATCCGGGCGACAGCTCACGCAGGCCGACCAGTGCCAGAGCAAAGACGACCAGGCCGACAATCCCGCAGATGCGGTACATGGTCACCCAGAAACTTGGGCTGGGATTCCCGTGGATGACGTGGCTGGCGACCACGAAGACGACCAGGCTGCCGAGTACGGGCCCGCTGGTCCAGAAGCCCATGGCGGTGGCCCGCCCGACCTGCGGCGAGAAGTCCCGGATGAGCGCCGGGGTGGCCACCAGGCAGATTCCCTCGACGAAGCCGACGATGAAGCCAAAGAGGGCGAATTCCCACTTGTTCGACGAGGCCGGAATGACGAAGGCCGTGAACACGGCCGTAACCCCCAGCCCGATCACCACGATGTTGGTCCGCCCCAGCCGGTCCGTGATCCCGGCGAACAGCGAACCAAACGCCCCGATTACGGCCCCAATCGCCAGGGTGTAAACGAAGAAGGTGAAGCTCATATGCAGCTTGACCAGGAACAGCGTCGACACCGAGCCCCCGACGTACAGCTCGAAGTAGAGCATGATGGTGGCGATCACCGTGATGGCCAGGTAGGTGAGCCGGGGACCGGTCTCGGGATAGGTGTCGAGTTCCCGGTGCCACAACCAGGACCATCCCTCCCGTTTGGGGACCGAGTCAGCGGTGGTAGCGGTCATGCAAACCCCCCGGATTGCTCACAGCCGGACACTCAGCGTGTCTGAGTTAACGCGTACTACAGGATCAACGTCTATACAAGGCATGGCGTACAGGGCGCGGCTGGCGGGATTGGTGGGTCGGCAGTGTGCGCAACCGGTTGGGCCAAGTGGGTACCCGTGACCCGTCGTCGGCGATGGACTAGCTCCAGGCGTGCCGGCGCTCCAGCAGCTCCTTCAGGACGCGGGGCCGGTCCGTCATGATGCCGTCGACCCCGAGGTCGAGCAGCCGGGCCATGCTGGTCTCGTCGTCGACGGTCCACACGTGGACCTGCAGGCCGGCGCGGTGGGCGGCGGCCACCAACCGCCGATCGACGAGGGGCAACCACCCCTTGCGCAGAGGGACCTGGGCGGCTCCGAACCGGTGGAGCCGGCTGGTGACTGGCGCAGACAGGGCCGAAGGGAGCAGGCTGGTGGCCCGCAGCGAGCCCACGCCGGCCGGACCGAGCGCGGTACACAGTTCGGGTCCCAGGGCCCGGCGGATGTGGACCAGCCGGCGGTCGGAAAACGAGGTGACGCACACCCGGCCGACGGCGCCGCTCTTGCGGAGCGTCTCGATGAGCGGATCGACGGCGTGGTCGTGCTTGGCGTCAATGTTCCAGCGCATCTCGGGCCAGGCCGCCAGCAACTCGTCGAGGCGGGGAATGACCTCCCCTCCGTCGGCCCCATTGAGCCGGACGGTCGCGAGCTCTCGCCACGACATCTCCCGGACCAGGCCGGTCCGTTCCGTGACCCGGTCGAGGTACGGATCGTGAAGCGTCAGGACCACCCCGTCAGAGCTGGCGTTGACATCCGTCTCGATATAGCGGTAGCCGAGATCTCGGGCATGGGAAAACGAGGTCCAGCTGTTTTCGAACGCCTCGAGAGCTCCGCCCCGGTGCGCGAACGCGATGGGGCCCGGATGATCGAGAAAGGCGAAACGGGCTCCGCTCACCGGGGTGACGCTAGCGACCCCCGAGGCCGGGCCATGGGCCCTATGGCCCGGCGCGGCCCCGGCTGCGGTCGTACGCTTCGATGGCGTGCCCCCTTCGAGATCAGGCGCCGAGCTATGGCCCCGCCCCGTGCCGACGATCGGCGATCGCTCCAGCGCCGCCGAACGGTCCGCCGATCTCGCCGGATGGGCCTTTCCGGTCGAGGACCGCACCGCCCTCCACCGCATCCTGGCGGCCCGCCGCGACGTCCGCCGGTTCCGGCCCGATCCGGTCGACGATGAGGTGCTGGCCCGAGTCCTGAGCGCTGCTCATGCCGCCCCGTCGGTCGGTCATTCACAGCCCTGGCGGTTTGTCCTGGTCACCAACCCCGGCATCCGGGCCCGGGCCGCCCTCCTGGCCGACCGGGCCCGTCTCGACCAGGCCGCGGCCATGGCGCCCGACGCCGGCCGTCAGCTGTTGGACCTCGATCTCGAGGGCATCCGGGAGGCGCCGATCGGGCTGGTTGTCTGTTGCGACCGGCGGGTCGAGCCCGCCGGAGTGCTGGGCCGGGCCACCTTCGTTGACGCCGACCTGTGGTCCTGCGCCTGCGCCATCGAGAACCTGTGGTTGGCGGCCCGGGCCGAGGGGCTGGGCCTCGGCTGGGTGACGTTGTTCGATCCCGCCGGGTTGGCTGCTCTGGTCCACGCGCCCGCCGGAGTGGCCACGCTCGGCTGGCTCTGCGTCGGCTGGCCCGACGAGCGCCCGCCCTCCCCGGGCCTGGAGCGTCGCGGCTGGTCGAGGCGCCTGTCCCTCGACGACCTGGTCTTCTGCGACCGCTGGCCGGAAGGGGACGCCGGTCCCGGCCCTCCCCCCTCCCGCCTCAGCCCACCCGAGCCAGCCGCGGTTGTGGCCGCCCATGACCGCGCCGATCGGATCCTGACCGCGCCGGGTTCACTCGGCGTTCTGGACCGGGCCGTCGACAAGATTCTGGCCCTTGGGGCCCGGGCGGACGGTGGGACCCTCCTCATCGCCGCCGCCGACCACCCCGTTACGGCCCACCACGTGACCGCCTACCGCACCGAGGTGACCCGCCATGTCGCCGAGGCGGCCCTGGCCGGAACCTCCGTGGGGGCGGTCGCGGCCCGCGCCGCCGACCTGGACGTGCTGGTGGTGGACGCCGGCGTCGCCGGTCCGCCTCTCGCCGGCGCCCGGCTGGCCCGACCAGTTGATCCGACGGGCGATCTGGTGACCAGGGACGCCTTGTCCGCCGCCGACACCGAGCGCCTGGTCGCCGCGGGCGCAGCCCTGCCCCTCGGCGCCGGCCTGATCGCGATCGGCGAGGTCGGGGTCGGGAACACCACTGTTGCCGCCGCCCTAACCGCCGGCCTCCTCGGCCACGACCCGATCTCCCTGATCGGGTTGGGGGCCGGCTCGGACTCGGCCACCGTCCAGGCCAAGCGAACGGCCGTCACGACCGCCCTGGCGAGGGTCAGTGGTCGCGGCCACGGGTCTGACCCGCTCGCCCTGCTGGCCGCGCTCGGCGGCGGGGAGTTCGCGGTGCTCGCCGGGGCGATCCTGGGCGTCGCCACCCGCCGCGGGGTGGTCATCCTGGACGGGATGGCGACGTCGGTGGCCGCCCTCGTGGCGGTCGAGTTGGAGCCGGCCGTGGCCGCCCATCTGATCGCCGGGCAACGCAGCCGCGAGGTCGGTCATCAGGCCGTGCTGGCCGCGCTCGGCCTCGAGCCGGTTCTGGACTTACGGCTCCGGGCCGGCGAGGGGGCAGGAGCCGCCCTGGCGGTCACCGTGCTCCGAGCGGGAGTGCGCATCCGCAACGAGGCCGCCCGGGTCCGCGAGCCGGCCCCATGACTGCTCCTTCTCCTTCCCGCTCGAGGGGACGCCCACGATCCCGGTATGAGTGGCCTCAAAAGGTACGGCACCAGCCGCTGGGGCGTGCGTGCCGCGGTGACCCGAGGTGGTCACAGGCCCACGGTAGGGTTGGCCGCATGGCCGATCAGGCCCAGTTCGCGGATCTGGCAATGGAGTACATGGGGTCGCTGTACAGCGCGGCCTTGCGCATGACACGGAGTCCCTCGGACGCCGAGGACCTGGTCCAGGAGACCTACCTCAAGGCGTATCGGGCATTTGGGTCGTTCAAGGAGGGGACGAACCTCAAGGCCTGGCTGTACCGGATACTGACCAACACGTTCATCAACTCCTACCGGGCGCGCAAGCGCCGCCCTGAGCAGACCGATATCGACGACGTTGAGGACCTCTATCTCTATCGTCGTCTCGGTGGTCTGGAGGCGGTGAGCGCCGGCCGCAGTGCCGAGGAGGAGGTCCTGGAGCACTTCACGGAGGGCGAGGTCAAGGCCGCGGTGGAGGCCCTGCCGGAGCAATTTCGGATGGCCGTGCTGCTCGCCGACGTCGAGGGTTTCTCCTACAAAGAGATCGCCGAGATCCTCGACATCCCGATCGGTACCGTGATGAGCAGGCTGCACCGCGGAAGAAAGGCGCTGCAGAAGACGTTGCACGATTTTGGTATGCAGCGGGGCTTGGTAGCGCCAAGCGTCGAAGCCCCAACCTAGAACGCATCGACCAAAAACGCACCGACCAAGATCGCATCGACCAGGGCACCGGGATGGACGGACAGTTAGACGACCCCCATATGGATGATTGGCTGGGCGGCGAGGACTGCGAGCAGGCGCTGCGGACCCTGTATCACTTCCTCGATGGAGAGCTCACACCTGACCGCCGGGCCGTCATCCAGCGCCACCTCAACGAGTGCTCACCCTGCCTTGAGGCCTTCGACTTCGAAGCCGAGCTCAAGATCGTGGTGGCCCGATGTTGCCGGGATCAGGTCCCCGACGGACTGCGCCAGCGCATCGCGGCCGTGATCTATGAGGCTTCGCAGGCATCCGACACGCCGGGAAAACACGTATAGGAAATACGCGTAGGGCCATGGAATCCCGCGGCACTCGGAAGCGTTGGGAAGGATGAAATGAGCGAGCGATCTCTCGGAGGACACACCCTGAGCGGCAGCGAGCGGCCATCGAAGTCGTTCGGCAAGGACCGCACGTGCCGCGAGCCAGGCTGCGAGACCAAACTGTCCATGTACAACAACGGCAAGTACTGCTACCAACACGAGCCCATGGCCATACCCCGCACGCGCGGCCGGAAGATAGCCTGACCCGCCGGTTGGGCGGCACCCGCTCGGCGCGGCCCGGGCCTGGGCCGCAAGCTATCGCCCTCCAGATACCATGCAGCATGGCTGGGCAAATCGATGGCTGAGCTCATCTCCTGGGACACCGCGACCGACGTGGCGACGCGGGTCGCCCGTCACCGCGAGACAATGACCCCGTACGAGCGGCAGCTGCTCGAGGTCGAGTTCAACGAGCTTACGGCGGAAGCGGAAGAGCTGGTCACGGAAGAGACCGGCCTCCGGTCGCTCACGGGCCGGGCCCGGGCCCGGGTGGCCGACCGGCCGCAATGGGTGCAGGCCAACGTGGCGTCGTTTCAGCGCCTGCTCCGGCCGGTGACCGACAAGTTGGGGGCGCAGATGGACCGCAGCGGGGCCTGGTCCCTGCTGCCGGCGTCGCTGTCGCGCCAGTTCACCGGCGCCCAGATCGGCCTCCTGCTCGGCTGGATGTCCACCCGGGTGCTCGGCCAATACGACCAGCTTCTGATCGAAGACGAGTCCCCGGAAGAACAGGACATCGTCTACTACGTCGGCCCCAACGTACTTGCGGTCGAGCGCCGCTACGGTTTCCCGGCCCGGGAGTTCCGGCTGTGGCTGGCCCTGCACGAGGTGACTCACCGGGCCCAGTTCACCGGCGTGCCGTGGATGCGGGATCATTTCCTCGGTCTGGTCGAGCGGACGCTCGCCGGAGTGGATCCCGACCCGAAGGTCTTTCTGGCTGCCTTACGCCGCTCGATGGAGGAGATCCGGGCCGGGCGCAATCCGCTGGACGAAGGTGGGCTGCTGACCTTGATCGCCGGGCCCGAGCAGCACGCCGCCATCCAGGAGATCGGCGGCCTGATGAGCCTGCTGGAGGGCCATGGCGACATCACCATGGATCGGGCCGGAGCGGACCGGGTCCCCAATGCCGCGTGGTTCAGCCAGGTTCTCAAGGAGCGGCGACGCCAGCGCGGCCTGGCCAAGGTCGTGAGCGTTCTGGTCGGACTGGATGCCAAGATGCAGCAGTACGAGCAGGGGGAACGTTTTATTGAAGCGGTCGAACAGGCCGGCGGGCCGGACCTGCTGGCCAAGGTCTGGGACGGCCCGGAGTGGCTCCCCACCTGGTCGGAGATCCGGGCCCCGGCTGGCTGGATCGCCCGGGCCGGGGCGGCCGCGGGGGCAGGGATCGTCCCGGGGAACGGGTCGGGGGCCGTCTCGCTCGGTTAAATGGGACGCCTGGTCGCCACTTCGCCGGCCTCCGGGGGGGAGCGAACGGTCCGGCCCGCGATGCCATTGCTCGCCCCACGGCAACTGGCCCTGCCGCGACTGGCTCCACGGCGATTGGGCGGGCCGCCAGGACCGCCGCCCGGCGATCTGGTCAGAACCTCGCTGACGCTCTGCTCGAGCGCTGCCAGTTCCCCTCCCTTCCCGGCGGGCCTGCTGTTCTGGCCGTCTCCGGGGGCGCCGACTCCCTGGCCCTGCTGGTCCTGGCGACCCGGGCGGGCCTGGATGTGCTGGCCGTTCACGTCGACCATGGCCTGCGGGCCGGATCGGACCGCGAGGCCCACGTCGTGGCTGCGGCCGCGGCGGGCTACGGCGCCGGCTTCGAGGCCCGATCAGTACGGGTTCCATCCGGACCCGACCTGGAAGCCCGGGCCCGTCAGGCTCGCTACCGGGTCCTTCCGGGGGGCGTCCTGACCGGGCACACCATGGACGACCAGGCGGAGACGGTGCTGCTCGCCATGCTGCGCGGCGCGGGCCTCGATGGCCTCTCGGGCATGAGGTGGAGTTGGACCGACGGACCGGCCGTGGCGGACGGGTTCCCTGACCGGTCCGGCCGTCCGGACCCACCCGACCCACCCGACACCAGCGCCTTCCCGGCGGGTCCGGTTCGGCCGATGCTCGGTCTGCGGCGCTCGGAGACGGCCGCCCTGTGCGCAGCCGAGGGTCTCGTCCCGATCGACGACCCGAGCAACCGTGATCTTCGCTTCCGCCGCAACCGGGTCCGCCACCAGGTGCTACCCATGCTCGGTGAAGTCGCCGGCCGCGATCTGGTGCCGGTGTTGGCCCGCCAGGCCGGGTTGCTCGGCGACGACGCCGGGCTGCTCGAGACCCTCGCGGTGGAGATCGACCCCACCGACGCTCGCCAGCTGGCCGCCGCGCCCCGTCCCCTGGCCCGCCGGGCCGTGCGCCGCTGGCTCCGGGGTGATGCCACCTTCGACGCCGAGCTCCATCCCCCCACCGCGGACGAGGTGGCACGCGTGCTCGCGGTTGCCGGCGGGGCCGTCCGGGCATGCGAACTGACCGGGGGACGCCGCGTCGAACGCCACGCCGGGCGCCTCCGGGTCGTCGGGCGATAGGGTCGCCATCCATGACCCAGCCCGGGACGGCGACCGATTCCAGCTGTCCCCTTGCCGGGTCGGGTGATCCACCCCCGGCCGTCGACCCCGCTCTCGGCGACGTGGTGGTCTCCCAGACGGACCTCCAACGCCGGGTTCGCGACCTCGGCGCCCAGATCACCGCCGACTATGCCGGTCGTCCGCCGCTGCTGGTCGGCGTGCTCAAAGGGGCCTGCTTCTTCCTGTCCGATCTGGCCCGCGCCATCGATCTCCCCGTCGAGATCGACTTCATGGCCGTCTCGTCCTACGGCAGTGCCACCCACACCAGCGGGGTGGTGCGGATCCTCAAAGACCTGGATCTCGACCTGACCGGGCGTCACGTGCTCATCGTCGAAGACATCGTCGACTCCGGTCTGACCCTGTCCTATCTGCGCCGGAATCTGGCCGCCCGCCAGCCGGCGTCGTTGCAGGTCGTCGCCCTGCTGGTCAAGGACGGGCTGCAGTCGGTGGACCTCGACCTGGCCTACGAGGGCTTCCGGATCCCACCGGAGTTCGTCGTCGGCTATGGGCTCGACGCCGCGGAGCGTTACCGCAACCTGCCGTTCGTGGCCGTCTACAAGGACCCTGGTCAGCCGCAGGCCGGGGCTACCCTGACGGCCACATGAAGAAGATCCTCCGCCGTTCCACCGCGTCTCCGGGGCTGGCTCGGCGTCTGGCACCAGCCCTCGATCCGGGGGCCGGCCGGGCCCACCCGATACCCCTCCGCCCGACCCGACCGTAACCGCGACAGAGGAGACAATGCCCACCCGCCGTTCACGACCGCGACCGGAGCCCCTTCAACCATGACCAACCTGGCCAACCATCCGGACCGCGACGGCGACGCTTCTGGAGCCGGGGTCTTCGAACTGGTCGGCGACGAGCACCCATCGGGGCAACCCAACGTTGACATCCCGCGCGTCGAGCGGGCCGTGCGGGAGATCCTGCTGGCGATTGGCGAGGATCCCGACCGCGACGGTCTCGTGGCCACGCCCCGCCGGGTGGCCAAGATGTACGAAGAGATCTTCTCCGGGCTGCACGAAGATCCCGGCCAGCACCTCTCGGTGGTCTTCGAGGCGGACCACGACGAGATGGTCATGGTCAAGGACATCCCCGTGTACAGCATGTGCGAGCACCATCTGGTCCCGTGGTTCGGACGGGCCCACGTGGCCTACATCCCCAACGAGGACGGCCGCATCACCGGCCTGTCCAAGCTGGCTCGCCTGGTCGACGGCTTCTCCCGCCGCCCCCAGGTCCAGGAGCGCCTGACCACCCAGGTGGCCGACTCCATCGAGGCCGTACTAGCCCCCCGCGGCGTACTGGTCGTCGTCGAGGCCGAACACCTGTGCATGTCCATGCGGGGTGTGCGAAAGCCCGGCGCGCTCACGGTCACCTCCGCGGTGCGCGGTCTCATGCGAGACAGCGTGGCGGCCCGTAGCGAGGCCATGAGCTTCATCCACGGCCGCTGATCACCGATCAGAGGTGCGAGCCGGTGTTCGCGCCGACCGGGCCAACGGATTTGCAGGAAAACTCGCGCCCTACGACATAAATACGTCAAAAATCATTTGAGTGAGGTGCGGCCGAAGGAACCCATGCCGGCGCACACCCCGGCCCCGACGACGCTGCGCCGGGCCGGTCGGGGCCGGTACCCTACCGGAGGTGACCCTCGTGATGGGCGTGCTCAATGTGACGCCTGACTCGTTTTCGGACGGGGGCCAGTGGTTTGACCTCACCGCCGCGATCGGACACGGTCAGCGCCTGATAGAAGAGGGCGCGGACGTCCTGGACGTCGGCGGCGAATCGACCCGGCCGGGCGCCGAGGCCGTGGCCGAGGCGGAGGAACTCCGCCGGGTGCTACCGGTCATCGAAGCGCTGGCGGCGAGCGGGGTCCGGTTGTCGATTGACACGCGCCAGGTGGCGGTGGCAAAGGCAGCCGTCAGCGCGGGCGCCACCATCATCAACGATGTCTCCGCCACCCTCTGGCCCGTCGCCGCGGACCTCGGCGCCGGCTGGATCGCCATGCACATGCCGGCGGACCCCTCCGTGATGCAGTCGTACGCCCGCTACGACGACGTCGTCGCCGAGGTCCGCGACTATCTCGTGGCCCGTGCCATCCGGGCGAGGGCGGCGGGCGTTCCCGAAGTGTGGATTGATCCCGGCATCGGGTTCGGCAAGACCGGACACCACAACCTGTTGCTCCTTCGCCACGTCGATGCCCTGGTCGGATCCGGGTTCCCGGTCGTCATCGGAGCCAGCCGGAAGTCCTTCCTCGGCCGGCTGGCACCCCAACCGGACGGAACTCCCGCCTCGCCGCTCGACCGCTTCGAGGCCAGCATCGCCACCACCGCCTGGGCCGTTCTCCAGGGCGTCGATATCGTCCGGGTCCACGACGTGGCCGCGGCGGTCCAAGCGGTCCGCCTGGCCGACCCGACTCCTCCGGCGGAATCGGCGGAGCAGGGCGCTTCGACGGCCCCCGCCGGCGGCCCCTCACGCCCCGTCGCCCCGGACCCGCCCGCCCCGGCGATCACCGGCTCAAACCCCCCGTCGATCAACAGATTCGTCGCATCCGCTCCGGGAGGTCCTCGCCGATGAAGGGCAAGTGGGCACGCGGCATCACGCCCCGATTCTTCGCCTGGATCATCAAGGGCCACCTGGCGGTCAGCGAGCGCCCGGGCGGCTACGCCCGCAACCACCGCAAGGTTCGCCGGCAGGAGGAAATCCTGTGGCTTCGCGGGGAAGAGTTCACCCGGGTGGTGTCGCTCCTTCCCTCTCCCCACAACCTGCACGCCTACGACGAAATGGGTGTGACCTGGAGCCATGTCCCTTTCGGCCCCCACGACGATCCCGCGGTGGTACTGGCGGACCTCTACGCCCGCCTCAAGGATTGGCTCGCCGACGGCGAACGGATCCTGCTGCACCAGGAGGAGCTGGGCGACCGCCTGATGGGCGTGGTCGCCGGGTATCTCCGCTGGTCCGGGATGGTGCCGAGCGGACCGCAGGCCATCGCCGTGGTCGAGAGGATCCTCGGCCGCCAGATGGGGCCGTCGGGCCGCGAGCTGGTCGCCCTGGCGCCGAGCCTGGGTGGGCACGCCACCGAGCCCCTCGGGACCTAGATGACCCCGGGACCTGGATGAACCGCCCGGAGGCGGCGCCCGACTCTGGGCAACCCGATCGAATCGAGCTCAGAGGCCTGCGGGTGCTCGGGGCCCACGGCGCCTTGCCCGAAGAGCAGGAGCGGGCCCAGCCGTTCGAGGTGGACCTGGATCTGGAGCTCGATCTCCGGCCCGCCGGCCAGTCCGACCGCCTGGCTGACACGGTCGACTACGGGTCGGTCACCGAGGCCATCGCTGCGGTGGTTGCGGGGCCCCACGTCGAGCTGCTCGAGCATCTCGCCGAACGGCTTGCCGCCGCGGCGCTGGCCAGCGGGGCGCCCCACGCCACGGCGGTGACCGTCAGCGTCCGCAAGACCCGGCCCCCGGTCCCTTCCGACCTGCGCTCCGCCGGCGTGACCATCCGCCGCGTGGTCGCCGCCCAGGGTGCGGACGCGGACAACCGAACCGATCCGTCGGCCCGGGCCGGGCTCGCCACCCTGCCCGGTTCGTCGACCCGCAGCGGCGCGGCCCGCACGTCGCGGCGCGGCGCGGCCGGCTCGACCCGTAGCGGCGCCACCCCGCCCAGGTCCTCTTCCCCGGCCGGTAGGCCTGGCGGGGCCGATCCTTCGGCTCCATCCGGCCGGCCGACACCCTGACGGCTGTGCCGCCCCCCCGACGTCCCCAGGGGCAGGCTCCAGCACCCCGGCGGCCCCAGATGCCGGCTCCCCGGCGGTCACAGGCCGTCCCCCCAACCGCCGAGAGCGCCCTTCAGGAGCGGCTGACCCCCCGCCAGCCGGTGCGGGCGTTCCTCGGACTGGGGTCCAACCTCGGCGACCGGCGCGCCTATTTGAGAGATGCGGTGGCTCAGCTGCCGGACGTCTCGGCCGTTTCCCCCGTGTACGAGACCGACCCCATCGGGGGGCCTCCCGGCCAGGGCGCGTACCTCAACGGCGTGGTCGAGCTGTGGACCTCCCGCACCCCCCGCGAGCTCCTCGTCCTGGCCCAGGCCGCCGAGACCGCCGCCCAGCGTCTCCGCGTCGAGCGCTGGGGCCCCCGCACCCTCGACGTCGACGTGCTCCTCGTCGGTGACGAGCAGGTCGCGGAGCCGGATCTGATCGTCCCCCATCCCCGCATGTGGGATCGGGGCTTCGTCCTGGTCCCCCTGGGCGACCTGGCTCCCGAGCTGGTCGTTGGGCACCTGACTTCCGATCTGGCCCGAGGGATACGCGCAGCCGGTAACTTGTAACGCCAACGAACGGCACCCGCTCCGGGGCTGGAACGTCTGTGAGGCATCAGTGACCATTGAACTCATCCGAGCGCCATCGATATGGCGCGCCAAGCTCGACGGGTGCCGGGCGACGGGCCAGCGGGTGGGATTGGTCCTGACCATGGGCGCCCTGCACGCCGGCCACCTGTCGCTGATCCGTCGTGCCGCGGCCGACTGCGACGCCGTGGCCGTGACCGTTTACGTCAACCCGCTCCAGTTCGGACCCAGCGAGGACCTGGCCGCCTACCCCCGTCATCTTGACGAGGACTGCCGGCTGGCCGGCGAGGCCGGCGCCCATCTGGTGTTGGCGCCGACCACCGACGAGCTCTTCGCCGGGCCGCCCGTCACCACCGTCTCGGTACAGGGCCTCACCGAGACCATGGAAGGGGCGTCGCGGCCCGGACACTTCGACGGGGTGGCCACCATCGTGACCAAGCTGTTCGCGTTGTCGGGGCCGTGCTGGACCTACTTCGGGGAGAAGGACTTCCAGCAGCTGGCGGTGATCCGCCGCCTCGTGGCCGACCTCTCTCTGCCCGTCGAGGTCTTCGGTTGCCCGATCGTACGGGACCCGGACGGCTTGGCCCTGTCCAGCCGCAACGCCTATCTGACCGCGGACGAGCGCGCCGTGGCGCCGCAGCTCTACTACGCCCTCCTCGCCGGCAAGCGGGCCATCGAGGACGACGCGTTCATCGACCCCGCCGCGGTCTCGGCCGTCATGGCCGCGGCCCTGGCCCGAGCCCCGGGCTTCGAACTGGATTACGCCGAGGTCGTCGACCCCGAACATTTGACCCAGCCCCCCCACGTCGCTGGCGAGGTGCGACTGCTCGTGGCTGCCCGCCTGGGCCGGACGCGGCTCCTCGACAACCTCGCCGCCATCTCTCCCGGCCCGACCGACGCCGAGCCCGCCGGCGCCCCCGGTGTTTCAGCCGACCCAGCCACTCCCCGCCTCGAAGACTGAAGAGAAGGAGAATCGTCCGTGCGTCGCCGCATGCTCAAGTCCAAGATCCATCGGGCCACGGTCACCGAGGCGGACCTCAACTACGTGGGTTCGATCAGTCTGGACCCGGCGCTCCTCGACGCGGCCGATATCCTCGAGCATGAACAGGTGGCCGTCCTCGACATCGACAACGGCGCCCGGTTCGAGACCTACGCCATCACGGGAGTACCCGGCCAGGTGTGCTGCAACGGCGCCGCCGCCCGTCTCGTCCATCCCGGGGACAAGGTGATCATCCTCACCTACGCCGAGTACGAGGCCGTCGAGCTCGCCGAGTATGCCCCAGTGATCGTTCACGTCGACCAGTGGAACCGGGTGGTGACCGTCCCTCTACCGGCTCCTTCGGCGTCGCCTTGACCGCCACTGGCCCGGGAAAAGGGCCCGGCGACCCGAGCGCCCGGGCCGGCCGGCGAGCCCGCCGCGCTTCGGCCGAGCCGCTCGATCTGCTCGTCGTGGGCAGCGGGGTGGCCGGCCTCTCCGCCGCGGCGCGCGGCGCGGAAGAGGAGCCAGGTCTGCGCATCGGCGTGTTGTCGAAGGGCGCCCTGGCCGACTCGGCCACGCAATGGGCCCAGGGCGGGGTGGCAGCCGTGCTCCATCACACCGAGGCCGACGTGCAGCCCGCCCACCACCGCCATGATCCGCACCTGACCGATTCCGTCGCCTTGCACGCCGCCGACACGCTGCGAGCCGGGGCCGGCCTGTGCGACCGGGCCGCCGTCGAGGTGCTCGTCACCGAGGGACCGGCGCGGGTCCGGGAGCTGGCCGCCCTCGGGGCCGAGTTCGACCGCAACGACCGCGGCGTGTGGGAGCTTGCCCGCGAAGGGGGCCACTCGACCGCACGCGTGGTTCACGCCGGCGGGGCCGCCACCGGCGCCGAGGTGGAGCGCACCCTGGTCGACGCCGCCCGCGCCACGGCCACCCGCATCTGGGAAGGGTGGTTCGCCCTCGATCTCATCGTGGAATATGGCCGCTGCCGGGGGGTGACCGCGCTCGATCCGGATGGGACGGTGGTGGAGCTGCGAGCTGCCCACACCCTGCTGGCGACGGGGGGTGCCGGCCAGCTGTTCTCCGTCACTACCAACCCGCCCCAGTCGACCGGCGATGGCGTGGCGATGGCGTTGCGGTCCGGCCTGCCCGTTGCCGATGTCGAGTTCGTGCAGTTCCACCCGACCGCCCTGCACGGATCGACCGCCGGCCCCCGACCTCTTCTGAGCGAAGCGCTGCGGGGCGAGGGTGCCCTCCTTCGGGACCACCGGGGCCGGCGCTTCGTTGACGAGTTGCAGCCTCGGGACGTGGTCGCGGCTGCAGTCGCGGCCCGGATGCGAGAAGACGGCGTCGACCATGTGTGGCTGGACGTGAGTGGGGTTCCTGACTTCACCGCCCGCTTCCCGACGCTGGCAAGGGTCGTGCACGATCTCGGGCTCGACCCGTTGCGAGACTGGCTCCCGGTGGCGCCGGCGGCCCACTACCTGTGCGGGGGTGTGCTGACCGACCTGGACGGGGCCACCGCCCTGCCCGGGCTGTGGGCCGCCGGCGAGACCGCCTGCACCGGCGTGCACGGGGCCAACCGGCTGGCCTCGAACTCTCTCCTCGAGGGGATGGTGTTCGGCGCCCGGGCGGTCGAAGCCGTGCTCTCGGGGAAAGATGGCCCCGGTGCGAGCGGCGCCCTCCGTCCTCTCTTACGGCCGGACGTATCCGACCCCGGAGAGATCGGGGTGCGCTGGCTTTCTACCCGTCCGGCCCGGGGTGGGGAGAAGCCCGCCGACCCCGTCAAGGGACGGGAGCTGCTGCAACGAACAATGACCCGCTACGCCGGGGTGGTGCGCAGCGCGGCCTCCCTTCAGGCCGCGGCCGGTGAGATCGCGTCCATGGCCCCCGGGCCGGGCGAGCTCGCCAACCTGGTCGAGGTAAGCCGCGCTCTCGTCGCCGCGGCCTCGGCCCGTGAGGAGAGTCGCGGGGGACATCGGCGAGAGGACTTCCCGGCGATGTCCGAGGTCTTTTCCCATAGGTTCGTGCAATGACGGCAAACTGGCTTGACCCCCCGGTGACGGCGGTCCGCGAGGTGGTGGGCCGGGCCCTGGCCGAGGACCTCGGTGTCTTCGGCGACGTGACGGCCGGCCTGGTTCCGGCCGCGGCGACGGTGGCGGCCGCCCTGGTGGCTCGAGCCCAGGGAGTGCTGGCCGGTCGCCTGGCGGCGATCGAAACCTTCGCCGCCGTCGACCCGGCCATCGTGGTGCAGTGGGCCGCGGCCGACGGCGACCAGCTCCAGGCCGGGCAGGAACTGGCCCGGATCCGGGGGCCGCTGGCGTCGGTGCTCACCGCCGAACGCACCGCCCTCAACCTGCTCGGCCACCTTTCCGGTGTGGCCACCCTGACCAGACGGTTCGTCGACGCCGCCGGCCCTTCCGCCCGCATTCGCGACACGCGCAAGACGACGCCCGGCCTGCGGGCCCTGGAGAAGGCCGCCGTGCGGGCTGGGGGCGGCACCAACCATCGGGCTTCCCTGTCCGAAGGCATCCTCCTCAAGGACAATCACCTCGCGGGCGTGTCGATCGAGGCGGCGGTGGTGCTGGCCAAGCGCCGCTGGCCCAGCCTGACCGTGGAGGTCGAATGCGACACCCTCGAGCAGGTCAAGGTGGCCGTCGAAGCCGGCGCCGACCTGGTGCTGCTGGACAACATGGGTCCGGCTGAGGTGGCGGCGGCCGCCCAGCTGGTCGACGGACGGCTAACGATCGAGGTCTCCGGTCGCGTAACCCTCGACGACGTGGCCGCCCTGGCCGCGGCGGGCGCGGATCTCATTTCGGTGGGCGCCCTCACCCACTCCGCTCCGGTGCTCGACATCGGCCTGGACCTGGAGCCGTAGTTGCTGGTCGCTATCGACGTTGGCAACACCCAGACGGTCATCGGGCTGTACGGCCCCGGCGACGGCCCGGCCGGCAGCAGTAGCGAGTTGCTCCACCACTGGCGCACCGCCACCGTGGCCTCGCGCACCGCAGACGAGATGGCCCTGCTGATCGACCAGCTCTTCCAGCTTCGGGGACTCGATCCGGCCGAGGCCATCACCGGCATCGCCGTGGCCTCGGTGGTGCCCCGGCAGCGGACTGCGCTCCGGGAGATGAGCGACCGGTGGTTCAAGGTCGAGACCGTGATCGTCGAGCCTGGGGTGCGGACCGGGATGCCGATTCATTACGACAACCCGAAGGAGGTCGGCGCCGATCGCATCGCCGATGCCGTGGCCGCCTTCGAGCGCTATGGCGGCCCGACGATCGTCGTCGACTTCGGCACGGCCACCACCTTCGAGGTCGTCTCGGCGAAAGGTGAGTACCTCGGAGGGATCATCGTGCCGGGCATCGAGATCTCCCTCGAAGCGCTGTCGGCTCGAGCCGCCCTCCTGCCTCGGGTCGAGCTGGTCGAGCCCCGGAGCGTGCTGGCCAAGAACACCGTCGAGTCGGTACAGGCGGGCATCATCTACGGTTTCGCCGCCCAGGTCGACGGCCTCTGCCAGCGGCTGCGCGAGGAGATCGGTCCGTGCAAGGTGGTGGCCACCGGCGGTCTCGCCGGCCTCATCGGCCCCTACACCTCGGCGATCGAATATCACGAGCCCTGGTTGACTCTCGACGGTCTGCGCATCATCTTCGGGCGCAACCAGCACTGAGGGCGACCGGGCGTGGCCATCTCCGACCTTCCTTACCGCTTCGAGCGCGACGCCACTGCGGCCGAGCTGGCGGCCCGCTTCGCCGACCTGCCCGCCGGCGGGGGCAGCGAGATGGTGGTGTCGGTCGCCGGACGGTTGATGCTGCGGCGGGAGATGGGCAAGATCGCCTTCGCCACCCTCCGGGATCCCACCGGTCAGGTGCAGCTCTTCGCCGGCGCCAACTGGACCGATCGCTTCGGTGACTTCGGCCGCCTGTCGCTCGGTGACTGGATCGGCGCGACCGGCGAGGTAGTCCGCACCAGGACCGGTGAGCTCTCCGTGCGGATCACCTCGTGGGTGCTGCTGGCGGAGGCCCGGCGGAGTTTCGGGGACAAGTGGAAGGGCCTGACCGACGTCGACCTGCGCTACCGGCAGCGCTACGCCGACCTCTGGGCCAACGAGGGGACCCGGGCCACGCTGCTCCTGCGCAGCCAGGTCATCTCCTGGATCCGACGCTGGCTGGAACAACGGGACTTCGTCGAGGTCGAGACGCCGGTCTTCCATCCCATCCCGGGCGGAGCCGCCGCCAGACCCTTCGTGACCCACCACAACGCCCTGGACATCGACCTGTACTTGCGGATCGCCCCCGAGCTGTACCTCAAGCGGCTGGTCGTCGGCGGGGTCGAGAAGGTGTTCGAGATCGCCCGGGTGTTCCGCAACGAGGGCCTGTCGCCTCGCCACAACCCCGAGTTCACGATGCTCGAGGTCTACCAGGCCTACGCCGACTACACGGACATGATGGTCCTGGTCGAGGAGATGGTCTCAGGTCTGGCCCGGGACCTCCTGGGGACCACGTCGCTGACCTACGGGGAGCGGCCGCTGGAGCTGGCCGCACCCTGGCCGCGCGCCACCATGACCGAGCTCATCGCCGAACATGCGGGCGTCACCGTCGATCTCTCCACGCCGGTCGAAGAACTACGCGCTCTAGCCGACCGGGCCGGAGTCGCAGTCGAGGACTCGTGGGGACCGGGGAAGCTCATCCTCGAGATCTACGAGAAGACCACCGAGTCGGAGCTGTGGGGCCCGGTCTTCGTGGTCGACTACCCGAAGGAGGTCTCCCCGCTGGCCCGGGACCACCGGGACCGGCCCGGCTGGGTCGAGCGCTTTGAGCCGATCGTGGCGGGCCGGGAGCTCGGGAATGCCTTCAGCGAGCTCACCGATCCGGACGAGCAGCGGATGCGCTTCGAGGAGCAGGCCCGGGCCCGCGCCGCCGGCGACGACGAGGCCATGCCGGTCGACGAGGATTACCTGCGGGCGCTCGAGTACGGCCTGCCCCCGACCGGCGGACTGGGCATCGGCATCGACCGCCTGGTGATGTTGCTGGCGGGCGCTGATGCCATTCGCGACGTGATCGCCTTTCCCACCCTCCGGCCCGAATCCGGCTCGGGCTGAGCGTCGGCGCCGGGGCGCGGGTCGGCCGGGGACCCCTCCGCTCGCGCTTGGCGGCCCCGCCCGCACCGTCCCCGCCGTCCCGGACGGGGACGGCGCCCGGCGGACTCCCCCCGCCCCGCACCGCCCCGCGCCAGCGACCCTTTTTTGTCAGTTCACGGATCCTTTACTGGCGCGCTGCCCGCTTCAACCGGGCACAGTTCGCGCCAGTAAAGCTCCACGGGCCTGATTTGCGACAGAAAGCCAATGTCGGTGACGGCAGCCGGCTACCCACCCATCACGACGCCAGAGACCCCCGGGGTGGCGGACGGCCGCCCCACGAGGAGGCCGGAACGCCCGGACGCCGGCGGCCCACCGGCGCCGGAACCCGCCCTAGCTGTCCTCGAGCTCGTCGATCAGCTGGTGTCCGACCTGACCGAGTACCGCGAGGTACTCGGTCGAGCCACCCTCGTGGCGGAGCAGGTCGAGAGCCAGGTCGGCTTCCCCGGCCCACCGGCGGGCGTCGCGCACGCACCCGCTCACCGCCGGCGTCGACAGCACCAGATCGCGCGCCTTGTCCCGTGCCGGCGGATCCAGCGGTCTGCCGAGCAGAGCCCTGAGGTCGTCGCCCACGCCCGGGATCCCGAGGGCGCGCAGGACCGGAAGCGTGTAGGTCCCTTCGACCATGTCGTGGCCGGCGGGCTTCCCGAGGTGCTCCTCGCTGCAGACCAGGTCGCGGACGTCGTCCCAGATCTGGAAGGCCATCCCGAGCGCCCGCCCGTATGCCGTCAGGGCGTCGACCCAGGGTCGTGGCGCCCCGCCGACGAGCGCCCCGATGCGAGCTGAGGTGGCCATCAACGACGCCGTCTTACCGGCGATGGACGACAGGTAGGCCGGTTCGGGCCGGGACGGGTCGAAGGCGTACCGCAGCTGGCCGACCTCCCCTTCGCAAAGGTCGCCGATGGTGCGGGCCAGGAGACCGGCCACCTCCGTTCCGAGCGACGCCGCGATTTCCGAAGCGCGGGCGAGCAGGAAGTCGCCGGCGAGGATCGCGACCAGGTTGCCCCACTTGGCGTTGACGCTGTCGACGCCACGCCGGTACTCGGCTTCATCCATGACATCGTCGTGGTAGAGCGACCCCAGGTGCACCAGCTCGACGGCGACCCCTCCTTGAATCACCTCGTCAGCGATGTCGACGCCGGTCGGGCGGCTGACGGCGGCGGCCGCCACCACCAGAGCCGGGCGCAGCCTCTTGCCGCCCGCATTGGCGAGGTGCCCGGCCACCTCGGACAGAAAAGGGTCGGCCGCCGTGGTCGCACCGGCCAGCGCTCGCTCCACCCGGAGCAACGCGTCCTCGAGACCGGGAAGTCGCAGCTTGTCGACGACGTTCATCTCAGTGGACAGTAGGCGACCCAGGCCGCCAGCACGAAAAAACAGGATCACGAACCGATACCAGGAGCTCTCCCTTTCGTAGCCCTCGGACAAAACGGGGGTTCGGCGAGTAGACTGTTCTTACGGAGGACCAGCATGTTCGAACGTTTCACTGACCGAGCCCGACGAGTCCTGGTCTTGGCCCAGGAAGAGGCGCGACTTCTCAATCACAACTTCATCGGCACCGAGCACATCTTGCTGGGCCTGATCCATGAGGGTGAGGGCGTGGCGGCCAAGGCGCTCGAGTCGCTCGGTGTCAGCCTCGAGGCCGTCCGCGAGAAGGTCGAGGAGACGATCGGTCCGGCCGGATCGTCGACGACCGGCTCCCCGCCGTTCACGCCCCGGGCCAAGAAGGTCCTGGAGCTGTCCCTGCGGGAGGCCCTGCAACTCGGCCACAACTACATCGGTACCGAGCACATGCTCTTGGGCCTGGTGCGCGAGGGCGAGGGCGTGGCCGCCCAGGTGCTGGTCAGCCTCGGTGCTGACCTTCCTCGAGTGCGCCAGCAGGTGATCCAGCTCCTGTCCGGCTACCAGTCGCCGGGCGGCAAGGAGGGGGCGGCCGCAGGTGCGGGCCCGAGCGCGGGCCAGGAGGCCCCTACCGGCTCGCCCGTGCTCGACCAGTTCGGCCGTAACCTGACCCAGCTGGCGCGCGAGCGAAAGCTGGACCCGGTCATCGGCCGGGACCGGGAGATCGAGCGCGTCATGCAGGTGCTCTCCCGCCGGACCAAAAACAACCCGGTCCTCATCGGCGAGCCCGGCGTCGGCAAGACCGCTATCGTCGAAGGGCTGTCCCAGAAGATCGTGACCGGCGACGTGCCGGAGACCATCAAGGGGAAGCAGCTCTACACCCTGGATCTCGGTGCCCTGGTGGCCGGCTCCCGCTATCGCGGCGATTTCGAGGAGCGCCTTAAGAAGGTGCTCAAGGAGATTCGCACTCGCGGCGACATCATCCTGTTCATCGACGAGCTGCACACCCTGGTCGGGGCCGGCGCGGCGGAGGGGGCCATCGACGCGGCGTCGATCCTCAAGCCCATGCTGGCTCGGGGCGAGCTGCAGACCATCGGTGCCACCACCCTCGATGAGTACCGCAAGCACCTGGAGAAGGACGCCGCCCTCGAGCGCCGCTTCCAGCCCATCAAGGTCGAGGAGCCGTCGCTCAGCCACACCATCGAGATCCTGAAGGGTCTCCGGGATCGCTACGAGTCGCACCACGGCGTCACCATCACCGATCAGGCCGTGGTCGCGGCCGCCAATCTGGCCGATCGGTACATCGCCGACCGCTACCTTCCGGACAAGGCCATCGACCTCATCGACGAGGCCGGAAGCCGCCTCCGCATCCGCCGCATGGCCACTCCGCCCGATTACAAGGCCATCGAGGATGACATCGCCCGGGTCCGCAAGGACAAGGAGCTGGCCATCGAGAAGCAGAACTTCGAGCAGGCCAAGAAGTTCCGCGAGCGCGAAGAGGAGCTGCTGCAGCGCAAGGCCGCCAAGGAGCAGGAGTGGCGGGCCGAGGGCGTGGATCTCTTCGACGTGGTGGACGAAGAGGTCATCGCCGACGTCCTGTCCAACTGGACGGGCATCCCGGTCTACAAGCTGACCGAGGAGGAGACGGCCAAGCTGCTCCGCATGGAAGACGAGCTCCACAAGCGGGTCATCGGCCAGGAGGACGCCATCCACGCCGTGTCCCAGGCCATCCGCCGCACCCGGGCCGGCCTCAAGGATCCCAAGCGGCCGAGCGGCTCCTTCATCTTCCTGGGCCCCTCCGGTGTCGGCAAGACCGAGACGGCCAAGACACTGGCCGAGTTCCTCTTCGGCGACGAGGGGTCGCTGATCCAGCTCGACATGTCCGAGTACATGGAGAAGCACACCGTCAGCCGGCTGGTCGGTTCCCCGCCGGGATACGTCGGCTATGAGGAAGGCGGCCAGCTGACCGAGGCCGTTCGGCGTAAGCCCTTCTCGGTGGTCCTGTTCGACGAGATCGAAAAGGCGCACCCCGACGTGTTCAACGCCCTCCTGCAGATCCTGGAGGACGGGCGGCTCACGGACTCGCAGGGCCGCAGCGTCGACTTCAAGAACACGGTCATCATCATGACCTCCAACCTCGGCACGGCCGACCTGCGCAAGGCGTCCGTCGGCTTCGCCAAGACCAGCGAAGCGGTGACCTACGAGAAGATGAAGCTCAAGGTCAACGACGCCCTCAAGGCCCACTTCCGTCCGGAGTTCCTCAACCGTATCGACGACGTCATCGTCTTCCACGAGCTGACCAAGGACGAGGTCACCGAGATCATCGACCTGATGATCAAGCGGGTCCGCAGCAGCCTGGAGAGCCAGGGCCTGGCCATCGAGCTCACCCAGGCGGCCAAGTACTACGTGGTCGAGAAGGGGTACGACCCCACCATGGGCGCCCGCCCGCTGCGCCGGGCCCTCCAGCGCCTGGTCGAGGATCCGCTCTCCGAGAAGATCCTCTGGAAGGAGTTCCGGGCCGGCGAGACCATCATCGTCGACATCGAGGACGACGCCGAATCCGGTGAACCCGTCATCGTGTTCCGGTCCATCGAAGGGCTGCAGCCGCCGTCCGTCGAGATGGCCGGCGCCGGCAGCGGCGAATAACCAACCGCCCGAGAGGGCTCCCGCCCCCGCAGCTCGATCTGCGCTTCCTCAACTCGCCGCCGGCCCACGTGGCCGGCGGCGGTTTGCGTGGCGCGGGCGACGGCGGCAGCCCCGAGCGATGAGGCCGGGCGGCCGCGCCGGACCTCATACAAAGCGCACCGGCCGCGGGGGCCAGGAAGAGGCCGTCACACCCCCCTCTTAGGGTGCACGTGTGACCCAGGCGCGAACTGTCCATCGCTGCTCGGCGTGCGGCTCGGCGGCCCCGAGATGGGCGGGACGCTGCTCGGTCTGCGGCGAGTGGAATTCGCTGGTCGAGGAAGTCGACCGGCCCGCCTTTCGGCACCACCGCGCCGGGACGGCTCGCGCCCTCGGACCCGATACGGCTGGTGACCGCTGCCCCGGCGGGGCCGGGGTGCCCGTGGCGCTCACCGAGATCGACGGCGACGCGGGCGACGTAGTGCCGACCGGGATCGACGAGCTCGACCGCGTTCTCGGCGGCGGATTCGTGCCCGGATCGGTGACGCTGGTCGGCGGTGAGCCGGGGATCGGCAAGTCGACCTTGATGCTTCAGGTGTTATCGGCCGTCGCTCGACACGGCCGGCGGGGCCTGCTCGTCTCCGCGGAGGAGTCGCCGAGCCAGGTGCGTCTAAGGGCCCAGCGTCTCGACAGCCTTGTTCCCAATGTCTGGATGGTGACCGAGACCACCATGGCCGGGACCGAGGCGGCCGTCCAGGAGATCCAACCCGATCTCCTCGTCATCGACTCGATCCAGACCATCTGGGATGAGGCCATCGACTCCGCCCCCGGTTCGGTGGTCCAGGTCCGGGGCTGCGCCCACCAACTGGCGACGATGGCGAAAGCCGGGGGCCCGGCAACCATCCTGGTGAGCCACGTGACCAAGGAAGGCACGCTGGCCGGTCCACGCGTGCTGGAACACCTCGTCGACACGGTGTTGTCCTTCGAGGGGGACCGGCACCACGCCCTGCGCCTCCTCCGGTCGGTCAAGCACCGGTTCGGCCCGACCGGCGAGCTTGGCCTGTTCGAGATGACCGGGGGTGGGCTCGAGGGGGTGGCCGACCCGGGAGGGATGTTCCTGGTGGACCGATGGGTCGGCAGCCCGGGGTCGGTCGTGTTTCCTTCCATAGAGGGACAGCGCCCGATGCTGGTGGAAATCCAGGCGCTGGTGGTACCGAGCCCGATGGTCAGCCCGCGCCGGTCGGCGACGGGATTCGACGGCGGCCGCCTGGCTCTGCTGCTGGCGGTCCTCGACCAGCGCGCCGGGTTGAGCCTGAGCCGCCACGACGTGTACGTCTCGGCGGTCGGCGGTGTCCGCACCGTCGACCCGGGCGCCGATCTGGCCGTCTGTCTCGCCCTCGCTTCGGCAACCACGGGGGTCCCTGTTGGCGACGACCTGGTGGTGTTGGGGGAGATCGGCCTGGCCGGGGAGGTCCGCCAGGTGTCCCAAACCCCCCGACGGCTGGCCGAAGCCGCCCGGCTCGGCTTCACGACAGCCGTGTTGCCCGACCGGGGCCCCGAGGACGGGCCCGTGAGACTCTGCCGGGTGCGCACGCTGTCGGACGCGCTGGCCCGGCACCTCGGAATCGAGCGACTCGAGTCACCCCCGGCTGGGCCGGACAGCAGGTGCCACTCCACGGGCGGCTCGGGCGGCTCGGGCTCGGCGTGGGCGAGCTGAGCGAAGGCGGTTCCGGTAGGATTGGCAGGTGGAACGCCTCCGCGCCGCCGTGATCGAGGCGCTTGGCACCATCGCCCCCGGGCGACCTCTGAGGGACGGCCTCGACCGCATCCTGCAGGCCAACATGGGCGCCCTGATCGTGGTGGGGGACGGCCCGGATGTTCTCGGGATCTGCTCGGGAGGATTCCTGCTGGACGCCGAGTTCACCCCGCAGCGTCTGTCCGAGCTGGCCAAGATGGACGGCGCCATCATCCTGGCCGCGGACGCCAGCCGTATTGCCCGGGCCAATGTCCACCTGGTCCCGAGCCCCAATGTCCCGACCACCGAAACCGGCACCCGGCACCGGACGGCCGAGCGGGTGGCCCGGTCCCTCGAGGTGCCGGTCATCGCGGTATCCGAGGACATGTCGAGGATCACCCTCTACCGGGGCGAGAACAAGCACTCGCTGGACTCCGTGGCCCGCCTCCTCGGACGGGCCAATCAGGCCCTGCAGACGCTGGAGCGTTACCGCAACCGGCTCGACACGGTTACCAACGCCCTGTCCGCCCTGGAAGTCGAGGACCTGGTCACGGTGCGCGACGTGGTTACCGTGCTGCAGCGGGCGGAGATGGTGCGTCGGATCGCCGAGGAGGTCGAGGGGTACATCGTCGAGCTCGGCTCCGACGGCCGCCTGGCCCGGCTCCAGCTCGACGAGCTGCTCGCCGGCGTGGAGGACGAACGTCGAGACGTGACCCGGGACTACCTGCCCGACGACGATCCGGACCTGGCGGATGAGGCCGTCGCCGCCCTGGGAACCATCTCGACCGAACGCCTGTTGATGCCCCAAACCGTCGCCCGCGTGCTCGAAGTGGCGGACAGCATGGACCTCGATTCGAGCCTTCAACCTCGTGGCTATCGGCTCCTGGCGCGCGTCCCTCGATTGGCGGCTTCGGTCATCAACGACATCGTGGCGCGCTACGGCAGCTTGCAGAAGGTGATGCGGGCCACCACCGAAGATCTCGAAGCCGTCACCGGGGTGGAGCAAGGCACCGCCCGGGCGGTCAAGGAAGGCCTGGCCCGGCTGGCCGAATCCAGCATCCTCGATCGGTACGGCTGATCAGCCCGCGGACCGAACCGTCGCCACCGCCTTCTGTCCGGTTACCTGGCCCGCTGGGTCAGTCGGTCCCGGGCCACGATGCGGTAGCGACGATCGAGCTGTTCGATCCACCCCAGCCGGATGAAGGCTGCGATCGACTTGTTGACCCGCTCTCTCGACGCCCCGACCAGTCCGGCCAGCTCCTCCTGGGTGATCGGGAGTTGGAAGTCGTCTTCCCCGCCGGCCAGTTCGAGCAGCCGCTTGGCTGTGCGGCCGGTGACGTCGAGAAACACCGCGTCCGCCAGCGCCGAGTCAGTGTTGCGCAGCCGTTCGGCCAGCAGGCGCACCACTTCCCACAGCAGCTCAGGCTTGGCGTCGAGGGCGGCGCGCACGACACCGTAGGGGATGCCGAGCATCTCGGAATGTTCGAGGGCGCGCGCCGACGCCGAACGGGTGCCCTGGTCAAACAAGGGCATCTCGCCGAACACGTCACCGGCCTCCATGAGGGCGACCAGGGACTCTCGTCCGTCGACCGACCGCCGGCCCACGGCGATCCGACCGCTGCGGACCACGAACAGCTCGCGGGCCTCGTCGTCCTCCTCGAAGATGACGACGTTGCGTTCGCAAACGACCGGGCGCGCCGACCTCACCAGGTCGTGCAGCACGCTCCGGTCGAACGCCGAGAACAACTCGCTGCCGGCCAGCAACTCGATGTCGTCCATTTGCGGAGGACATTAGCGGCGGCTCGCCAACCACCCCGCAAGAGGTGGCTGGTATCCTGAAGAGACCCTGTGTGTCGTCCCGGGAGCCGCATGTCATTTGACGTAGGAGACAAGGTCGTATATCCGCATCACGGCGCGGCCGTGGTGGAGCGCCGCGAACTGAAGGAAGCCTTCGGCGAGAAGAAGGAATATCTCGTGCTTCGCCTGGCGTACGGCGACCTGACCCTGATGGTCCCTTCGGACAACACCGATGACGTGGGCCTCCGCGAGGTCATCAACGACGAGGAGGTCGAGGAGGTCTTCGCCGTGCTTCGCAAGAAGGACGTGCGAATGCCGACCAACTGGTCCCGCCGGTACAAGAACCACGTCGAGAAGCTCAAGTCGGGTGACATTTACCAGGTCGCCGAGGTGGTCCGTAACCTCTCCAACCGGGACAAGGACAAGGGTCTCTCCGCCGGCGAGAAGCGCATGCTCAATCGGGCCCGGCAGATTCTGGTCTCCGAATTGACCTTCGCCATCGGGGTGAGCGAGGCGGAGGCCGAGCAGAAGCTGGACGACGCCCTCCCCTGAGCAGGCACCGGCGCCCGGCTGCCCGGGACGGAGCCAACCACCGGCAGTAGCAGGTCGCGAGGACGCGGCCGGCCGCTCCATCATCCATTCCCTGGGTCCTGACCTGAAGCAGAGCCGGGTGTACGCTCCGCGTGCCGTGGAAACCTGGGCAGTCGTCGTCGCCGGCGGGACGGGCAGCCGGTTTGGCGGCCCCAAGCAGTTTGCCGATCTCGGCGGCCGGCCCCTCGCGTCGTGGTCCCTCGCCATCGCCCGCCAGGCGTGCGATGGCGTGGTCCTGGTCGTCCCTGCCGACGCCGCGGGCGGATCGTGGGACGCCGACGCGGTGGTGCCGGGGGGGTCCACCAGGTCGCAGTCCGTGCGCGCCGGTTTGGCGGCCGTGCCCGATACGGCGGACGTGGTCGCGGTGCACGACGCGGCCCGGCCACTGGCCCGATTGCCGCTCTGGAAGGCTGTCATCGATGCCGTGGCGGCCGGCGCCGATGGCGCCGTCCCGGCCGCTCCGGTCACCGATACCGTCAAGGAGGTTGGCGCCGATGGTCAGCTGGTGACCCTGGACCGGACCCGGCTGGTGGCCGTGCAGACCCCCCAGGCCTTTCGGGCCGGCGTCCTGCGCCGGGCTCATGGATCCGGGGCCGATGCGTTCGACGACGCCGCCCTGGTGGAAGCCGCTGGCGGCCGGGTCGTCCTCGTCGACGGCGCCGCCGACAACCTCAAGGTGACCTCTCCGACGGATCTGGTGGTGGTTGCCGCCCTGGCCGCAGTCGTCCGCTCGTGATTCCCCGGGTCGGCCTCGGTTTCGACATCCATCCCTTCAGTGACGAGCCGGGTCGTCCGTTGGTCCTCGCCGGTGTGACCATCGAGGGACGCGGCCTGGCCGGTCACAGTGATGCCGACGCCGTGGCCCACGCCATCTGCGATGCCCTGCTCGGAGCGGCCGGCCTCGGTGACATCGGCAGCCACTTTCCCGATGACGATCCGGCCTACGCCGGGGCCGACAGCGCCCGGCTGTTGGCCGAGGTGGTGCAGACCGTGACCGCCCGGTGGGACATCGGCAACGTCGACGCCACGGTCGTGATCGAGGCACCCAGGCTGGCGCCCCATCGCGACGAGATGGAGCGACGCCTGGCCGGGATCGTGGGGGCACCGGTGAGCGTCAAGGCCAAGCGAGCCGAAGCTCTCGGGGCGCTGGGTCGGCGCGAAGGGGTGGCCTGTTTCGCCGTGGCCTTGCTGATGCCCCGATGAGCCCCCTGCCCGGAGAAGCCTGGTGCCCTCACGAGGCTTGACGCCCTGATGACCCTGACCTCCCGATGAGCCGGTCCCTGCCCCCGTCGGGATCCCGCCGTCGGAGTCGGGAGCCTGCCCGCGACCGGGATACTGGCCTCGGAGGCGAGCAGGTGGAGGGCCGCCAGGCGGTGCGGGAACTCCTGCGGGCCCGGAGACGCCGGGTGCACCACCTGACCGTCGCCACCGGCGACGATCCGTCCGGGTCACTGGCCGAGATCCTGGACCTGGCGGCCGCGGCCGGGGTGGCCGTTCGCCGGGTGGACCGGGCCCACCTGGACGCCCGGGCCCTGACTGACGCGCCCCAGGGCGTTGTGGCCCGGGCTGATCCCCTTCCCGCTGTCGACCTGGACACCCTCGCCGGTGCCGCCGCGGACGGGTCCGGGGCGTTCGTCGTCGTCCTCGACGGCGTCACCGACCCGCGCAACCTCGGGGCGATCATGCGCAGCGCGGTGTCGGCCGGCGCCACCGGCCTGGTCACCCGCCGTCGCCGCGCCGCCACGTTCACCCCGGCCGCCCTCAAGGCGGCGGCGGGAGCGACCGAGTACCTCCCGGTCGCCACCGTCTCCGGTATTCCCGGCGCCCTGGCGGTGCTGGGCGAGGCCGGACTGTGGTCGGTCGGCCTCGACGCCGGTGCCGTTCAACGACTCTGGGATCTGCAGGTGGCCGACCAGCCCATCGCCCTCGTGCTCGGCAGCGAGGGTGGGGGCCTCGGCCGGTTGGTGCGGGAGCGATGCGACCTGACCGTCTCCATCCCCCTGCCGGGACCGCTCGAGTCGCTCAACGTGGCTGCTGCCGCGACCCTGGCCTGCTTCGAGGTGGCCCGCCAACGTGGGGGAGAGGAGCGGCCGGCTCCGTCCCCATCGGGCCACGCTGCCGGGCGGGCTTGAGGGGTCGCCTACCATCACCGCCTGTGACCACCGCTCCCGAAGAGGCCACGATCCCGGCTGCGGCCACAGCTCCTGCTCCGGGCCCCGAGCCCGACCCGCTCACCACGCCCGCTGCGGCCGCGACCCCCGCAGAAGTCCGGCAGTACCGGTTCGTGCGGCCCGCCGGCGCGACCAGCATCCTCCTGATCCGCCACGGCGAGTCGGCTCCGGCCCGGCCGGACGTCCCGTTCGCGCTGGTCGACGGTCACGGGGATCCAGAGCTGGTCGAGGCTGGAGAGGCCCAGGCGGCCCGGGTCGGCGAGCGGCTGGCGGAGGAGCCGATTGCCGCCATCTATGTGAGCAACCTGCGACGCACCGCCCAGACCGCCGCCCCCCTGGCCGCCCGGATGGGGCTCGAACCGATCGTGGAGCCCGATCTGCGCGAGGTGCACCTCGGTGAGTGGGAGGGCGGTCTGTTTCGTATCCGGGTGGTCGAGGGTCACCCGCTGGCCCGCCAGATGTTCATGGAGGAGCGCTGGGACGTCATCCCGGGCGCCGAACCGGCCGACGCCTTTGCCAGCCGGGTCCGGGATGTCCTGACCAGGCTGGCTGCTCGCCACCCCGACCAGACCGTGGCTGCCTTCACCCACGGCGGGGTCATCGGCCGGGCCCTCTCGGAGGCCACCGGCGCCCGGCCCTTCGCCTTCGGCGGCGCCGACAATGGCTCGATAAGTCACATCGTCCTCATGCCCGACCGGTGGGTGTTGCGGGCCTTCAATGACACGGCCCACCTCTACCCGGTGTTCACCACCAGCGCCGAACCGCTGACCTAGTGGGCCGGCCAGAAACTCGACGCCGGAAACTCGGCCATCAGAATGCCTGGTCGCACGACGACAGTTGGGGCGCGAGTTTCCGGCGTCGAGTTCGCAGGCAGCCCACTAGACACCGCCGGCGAACTCGACGCCGGAAGCCCGAGACGGGGTCACCGCTTGCGACCCAGGCCCTTTCGACCCGGGCGCCCTCCCCGCGTCCAGTTTTTGGCCTGCCCACGCCTGCACGGGCTTTGGACCTCTGAGCCCGAGGCCGGCTTCGAACCGGCGACCTGACGCTTACAAGGCGCCTGCTCTGGCCAACTGAGCTACTCGGGCGGCTCTCCCCAGGAGGCTAGATGGCCGGCTCGGGCCAGACCGCCGCGTTTCGCCGACAGCGGTGCTTGATCCGGCCGGGCGGATGGTGGCAGGCTCGGTCGGGATGGCGCTCTCCGATCGTGACCGGGCCGTGCTCGAGTTCGAACAGTCCTGGTGGACCACCCCGGGCCCGAAGGGGGCTGCCATCAGGGCTCGCCTCGGGCTGTCACCCGCCCGGTATCGCCAGGTGCTGGCCACCCTGGTGGACTCCGAGGAGGCCGAGGCCTTCGACCCGCTCGTCATTCGGCGACTGCGCCGGCGGCGCGATGAGCAGCGGCGCACCCGCTACGCCGGGCGCCCCGCCCGAGGCGGGCGAGTCAGATGACCCAGCCGGCCCGCCCCTCGGGGACCACTTCCGGCGGCATGCAGACCGGCAAGGCGGTTCTCGTCATCGCCGTGGTCGTGGTGGTGGGATGGGTGATTTTGCGGCACGGGACGAGCACCCCCACGCACGCCAGCACCCCCACCACAACCCGCCAGCCGGCGGTGACCACGCCGGCGACCACTCCGCCCACCACGGTGGCGCTCAAGCCCGCCTCGAGCATCAAGCTGCAGGTGCTCAACGGGGTGCTGACGGGCAGCCTGGCCGGCCAGTGGACCACCAAACTCAAGGCCAACCCCGGGTACAACACCCAGCCGCCCCTCAATGCCACGGCCCGGGTGGCCCAGTCTCAGATCTACATCATCACGCCCGGCTACCAGCGGGAGGCCAACGCCCTGGCGGTGGCCGTGGGGTTGCCCGTCACGGCGGTCGTCGGGACCATCCCTCCGCCCTCCACCGCGCCCATCCCGACCGCGGCGAAGTCGACCGCCAACCTGGTTTTGGTCATCGGTCCCGACCTCGCCGGCAGCGCCTGAGCGGTCCGAATCCCGGGGCCAGTGAGCCGGCCACCTGGCCGCGGCGGCCGATACCCCCAGGTCGACGATGGTCGGCTCCAGCCGTGGCTGGCCTCGCCGGCGACGTCGGGAGTGTTCCTGGACTTCGATGGCACCCTCGCCCCGATCGTCGACGTACCGGCTGAGGCCCGCCCCCTCCCGGGGAGCGCGGCGGTCCTGGCTCGCCTCGCCGCCCGGTATCGCCGGGTCGCCGTGATCTCCGGCCGGCCGGTGGCTTTCCTGTCCCAACAGCTCGGGGCCGAGGCCGGACCCGTGGAGCTGATCGGGTTGTACGGTCTCGAACGCGTGGTGGGCGGTCACCGTCTTCCTCCCGACCCCGCTGTCGCCCGCTGGCAGTCGGTGATCGCAGCGGCGGCCGAGCGGGCCGAAGCGACGGCGCCCGTGGGCGTGCGGGTGGAGCCGAAGGGGCTGGCCGTCACCCTGCACTTCCGGGCCGCGCCCGAGGCCGAGACCTGGGCCGCGGACGTCGCCGCCGCCGAGGCCACCCGATCCGGGCTGGAAGCGCAGCCCGGGAAAATGTCGTGGGAGCTACGTCCGCCGGTGCCGACCGACAAGGGTACGGTCGTCGACGAGCTGGCCGCCGGCCTGGCTGCGGTCTGCTTCGCGGGCGACGACAACGGCGACCTCCCCGCCTTCGAGGCGCTCCGCCGCCTGGCCGCAGGCGGAGTGGCCACCCTGGCGGTCGCGGTGGCCGGGCCCGAGACACCGGCGGCGGTGCTATCCGCCGCCGACATCGCCGTCGATGGTCCGCCCGACCTCCTGGCCCTGCTCGAGCGACTGGCCGGGCCGGGTCCGCCCGGAGCGCCCATCTGAAGGCCCAATCTGAGGGCCCAACCGCGGTCGGTCAGGGTCTTCGGGCTGCGGCGCGCTGATCGTCGAACCAGTCGAGCGGCGATCGAGCGCCCGCCATCTTCCGCAGGGGCTGGGCGCGGCCCGACCGCTCGGACGGCGTCAGGTCCAGGGCGTCGGCCAGCGCCCGGGCCGTACCGCTGACATCGAACGGGTTGACGCCGATGGCCTGCCCTCCAAGCTCGTCCCACGCTCCGGCCTGGTGGCTCAGGATGAGCACCCCGTCGCGCTCGTTGACGAGTGGGCCCTCCTTGGCGACCAGGTTGAGGCCATCCCGGATCGGGTTGACAAGGAGCACATCGGACCGGCGCAGGGCCGCCACCGACTTCGGGTGGTTGTCCTCGGGGTCCAGCAGGATCGGCGTCCAGCCGGCCCGGGACCACTTGCTGTTGATCTGGTCCGCCAGCGCGATCACCTCCTGTCCGTAGGCGAGATACTCGGCCAGCCCCAGCCGGGACGGGTACACCATGGCCGCGAACACCACCTGGCCGTGGAGGTCCGGGCGGGACTCCAGCAACTCGTCGAAGGCCCAGAAACCGCGGAGCACGTTCTTCGAGAGCTCGATCCGGTCCACCCGAACGATCAGACGGCGATCGCCGATCCCGGCGTTCAGCTGGTTGAGCTCAGCTTCACACTCGGGAGACGCGGCCACCGAACGAAGATCGTCGATGTCGGTGGCGGCCGGCGAGACGAATGTCACGGGCGTCCGGCCCAGGCGCTCTCGACAACAAGCTTCGAACGCTTCCGCCCACCTGGCAGAATGAAACCCGCACGCGCCCCCTCCGGCCAAGCCGGCCAGCAACTCCGCGGCCACCGCGTCGGGAAGAGTCGCCAGCTCCCCGGGCGAGCACCACGGCGTATGCAGGAACGCCGCCGTGCGCAGATCCGGCCGGCGGGCCGCCAGCATCTCCGGCACGAGGGCCAGCTGGTAGTCGTGGATCAGCACCGTGGCGCCCGGTGCCGCGGCCGCGGCAGCCGCCGCCGCGAACTGGGCGTTGACGGCCCGGAACCGGTCCCAGGCCGACCACCAGTGACGGTCGAAACGGGGCCGGCGGGGCAGGTCCCAGAGATCGTGGAGGCAAAACCATAACGTCTGGTTGGCGATCACGTCGTAGTAGGCGCGGTAGTCGGCGGCGTCAATCATGACGGGCTGCACCCGGAAGCCCTCAGCCTCGAACAGACCACGGCGGGCCGCCGCCTCGTCATCGCTGCCGACGCCCGCCGCGATCCAGAGCGCCCGGTCACGCTCGACACCAGGCCCGAGGGTGACGACGAGGCCGCCGCCGCCGCGCCGGGAGGCGAGCAGCCCGTCCGGCGTCCGTTGAATGCTCAGGGGTCCCCGGTTGGAGAGCACCAAAAGGTCATGGTCGGCGGCCATAGCGATAACCGACAGTACCCACGGCGGCGGTCCGTGCCTGACCGCCCCTCAGGGATGAGGGGCGAGCCGGAAGGGCGCCCCCGGAACTCGGCTGATCGGCGCGCCGGTGGCCCAAGCCGGACGGGCCGGCTTTCCTGGCGTCGAGTCGCATGCCGCCGCTCGGCCACACCCGATCATTCGGAAACACCGGGCCATTCGGCCACACTGGGACAGATGCCCCACCTCCTGATCGCGCCGGACAAGTGGAGAGGCAGCGCGACGGCCAGCCAGGTGGCTGCCGCCATCGGGCGCGCTGCGAGCGCCGCGGGCTGGACCACCGACGCGGCCCCCGTCTCCGACGGCGGCGAGGGGTTCGCCGCCGCCCTCGGAGGCCGGGCCACTCCCTGCCGGGTGCACGGGCCGCTCGGCGATCCGGTCGACGCCGCGTGGTACCTGCTCGACGATGGGGTTACGGCGTCGATCGAGATGGCCCAGGCGTCCGGCCTCGAGTTGGCCGGCGGGCCGCAGCACAACGACCCGATCCGGGCCAGCACCGCCGGCGTGGGCGAGTTGATCGCGGCCGCGGTCAAAGCCGGTGTCCGGCACGTGCTGGTCGGCATGGGCGGCTCGGCCACGACCGACGGAGGGTGGGGGGCGTTGGAAGCTCTGGAGCCGCACAGCCGCCTGAGGGGGGTCGACCTGCACGTCGCCTGCGACGTCACGACCCGCTTCGTGGACGCCGCGGCCACTTTTTCCCCGCAGAAGGGAGCATCACCCGCGGAGGTCGAGCTGCTCACCCGGCGGCTCGAGCGGCTCGCCCAGGTCTACGAGGAACGCTTCGGTGTCGACGTGCGTGCCCTCGAGGGGTCGGGTGCGGCCGGCGGCCTGGCCGGCGGGCTGGCGGCGCTCGGGGCCACGCTCTCCAGTGGCTTTGAGCTGGTCGCGGAGCGCATCGAGCTCTTCGAGCGGATGGAGCAAGCCGACCTGGTGATCACCGGTGAGGGCCTGCTCGATGAGGAGTCCTTCCATGGCAAGGCGGTTGGCGGGGTGGTGTCACTCGCCCGCGAGGTGGGGGTGCCGGTGGTCATCCTGGCGGGCGACGCCATCGGGGAACACGCCATTCCGCATCGGACCCTGGTCGGTGCTTTCGGCGAGCAGCGGGCCTGGGCCGACACCTTCGGGGCCCTCGGCGAACTGGTCCGCGAAGTGCTGGCCGAGCAGTGACCGCTCAGGCCGTCTTTCGGTGCGCCGGCACGTCCTGCAGGGGAGGGCGCTCAACCAGGGTCACGGCCACGGTCTCGGCGCTGGGCCGGACCAGGTGGGTGGTCCAGCCGAAGGCAGCCGCGTTCTCCTCGCACAGTCCGGCCCGGACGAGGGCCAGCTGCAGGATGGCGAGAGCCTGGACGCCGAGCTCGGCGAGCGGCCGGTTACGGTGCACCCGTCGGCCCAGATCGCATTGCACCAGACCGGCGATCCCGAAGCGCTCGGTCACATCGATCAGCAGGCCCAGATCCACGCCGTAGCCCCCGGCGAACGGGACCGCCTCCAGGACGTCGCGGCGGGCGGCGCACTCCCCGGCCAGCGGTTGGGCGAGTCCGGCCAGCTCGGGGAAAAAGAGCGAGATCAGTGGCCGAGCCATCAGCTCGGTGACCCGACCCCCCTCGCCTGGACGTCCGTCGAAGGGCCGCTCGTAGTAGCCCTTGACAAAGGTCACGTCATCTCGCGTGAGAAGCGGTCCGAGCAGTCCCAGCACGAACCCGGGGTCGAAGTCCTGAATATCGGCATCGCAGAAGGCGAGCAGGTCGCCCGAGGTGACGTGCACCGCCCTCCACATGGCCTGACCTTTGCCGTGCTCGGTGCCGTACTCCGGCAGGATGTCGGCGGCACTGACCACGGTCGCGCCGGCGGCTTCCGCCACCGCCGCGGTGTCGTCGGTCGACCCGTCGTCCATGACGATCAGCTCGTCGACCACGGCGTCGCGAATCATCAGCTCGCGGTGGATGGTCTCCACCGTGGCTCCGACGGTTGCGCCCTCGTTTCGGGCGGGCAGGCACACCGACACTCGCCGGCCGCGCTTGGCTGCCACCAAGCGCGCCGCGGGGTAGTCACGAAAATGGAAGGAGCGCATCATGGCGGCGTCATCCTGCCACGCCGCGGCCGGCGTCCACGTCGAGCGTAAACCGATGTGCCGGTCGGCCTCCCAGCGGTTAATATGTGCTTCGACATCATCAAGAGCGGCCGAGGGACGGGCCCTGTGACGCCGCGGCAACCAGCCCCCCGGGGGCAGAGGTGCCAATGCCCGCTTCGATGAGCCAAGGAGGAACCTAGCTTGCCGTACGTCGAGGGTCTGCGCTGTCGGGAATGCGCGCGCCCCTATCCTGCCGAAGCGCTCCACGTCTGCGAATGGTGCTTCGGTCCCCTCGAGGTCGTTTACGACTACGACGCCATCCGGGCGACCGTGACCCGGGAGTCGATCGCGGCCGGACCCCTTTCGATCTGGCGTTACGCGGACCTGCTGCCGGCCGCCGCGGAGGGCGCCGTCAGTCTGGGTGCCGGGTTCACCCCTCTGGTCCGGGCCGACCGGCTGGCCGCCGAGCTCGGCCTCGGCGAGGTGTGGATCAAAAACGACACCCTCAACCCGACCGGCTCCTTCAAGGACCGGGTGGTGTCGGTGGCGCTCACCAAAGCTCAGGAGCTGGGCTTCAAGGTGGCGGCGGCCGCATCTACGGGCAACCTGGCCAACTCGGTGGCAGCCCACGCCGCCCAGGCCGGCATGGAGTCGGTGGTGTTCATTCCGGCCGACCTCGAAGCGGGCAAGGTGGTCAGCACTGCGGTGTTCGGCGGCCGGCTGATTGCGGTCGACGGTACCTACGACGACGTCAACCGGTTGTGCGCCGAGCTGGCCGCGGACCGGCCCTCGTGGGCGTTCGTCAACGTCAATGTCCGCACCTACTACGCCGAAGGCTCCAAGACCCTGGCTTTCGAGGTGGCCGAGCAGCTCGGCTGGCAGGCGCCCGACCACGTCGTGGTTCCGGTGGCGTCCGGGAGCCAGCTGACCAAGGTCGCCAAGGGCTTCCGGGAGCTTTTCACCGTGGGTCTGCTCGACGAGGAGCCGCACGTGCGGGTGTCAGGGGCGCAGGCGGTCGGCTGCTCCCCGGTGGCGGCCGCGTTCGACGCCGGCCGGGACGTGATCCGGCCGGTGCGGCCCGACACCATCGCCAAGTCCCTGGCGATCGGTGATCCCGCCGACGGCGTGTACGCCCTGGACGAGGTGCGGACGTCGGGTGGTGCTTTCGGCGCCGTCACCGACGACGAGATCATCGCCGGCATCCAGCTGCTCGCCCGCACCGAGGGCATCTTCGCCGAGACGGCCGGCGGTGTGACCATTGCGACTCTGGCCCAGCTGGCCGAATCGGGGGTGGTCCGCTCCGACGAGCGGGTGGTCGTTTACGTCACGGGCAACGGGCTCAAGACGCTCGAAGCCGTCGCCCCCAGACTCGGGCCGACCGCCACCATTGCCCCCACCGTGTCGGCGTTCGAGGCCGCCGTCGATTTCCCGGAAGGTGCCTGACCATGGCTGTGACCGTCCGCATCCCCACTCAGCTCCGTCCCCTCGCCGGGGGCAGCAGCGAGGTCCGCGCCGAGGGGACCACGGTGTCCGGCGTGCTCAAGACCCTGCAGGCGACCTATCCGGGCTTCGCCGATCGCCTCTTCGATGACAGCGGCCGCCTTCGGCGCTTCATCAACGTATTCGTCGCTGATGAGGACATCCGTTTCCTCGACGGGATCGACACGCCGGTCCCTGACGGCGCCACCGTGTCGATCGTGCCGGCCGTGGCGGGGGGCTGACCGCCGCTCCTCGCCTTCGGGCTCCTTCGGGCTCCTCCTGCCGGGACCCAGCGCCGGGGTCCGGCAGGATTTCCTTGCCCCCGGTTGCACTAACTCCCCAGAGGCGGTTAACTGTTAGCACTCGCGATGTGAGAGTGCTAATCGTGGTCCGCCCAATGGAGGGAACCAAACACAGATGCCCAAGCTGATTGCCTTCGATGAGACAGCCCGGCGAGGCCTGGAGAGCGGGATGAACCAGCTCGCCGACGCCGTCCGCGTCACCCTTGGCCCCAAGGGTCGCAACGTGGTGCTGGAAAAGAAGTGGGGCGCCCCGACCATCACCAATGACGGGGTGTCCATTGCCAAGGAGATCGACCTCGAGGACCCCTACGAGAAGATCGGGGCCGAGCTGGTCAAGGAAGTAGCCAAGAAGACCGACGACGTCGCCGGTGACGGCACCACCACCGCCACCGTGCTGGCCTGGGCCCTCGTCCGCGAGGGCCTGCGCAACGTGGCTGCCGGTGCCAACCCCATGTCCCTGAAGCGGGGCATCGAGGCCGCCGTAGAGGCCGCGGTTTCCTCGCTCAAGGACGCCTCCCGGGAGACGGAGACCAAGGAGCAGATCGCCCAGGTGGCCTCCATCTCCGCCGCGGACACCGAGATCGGCGACCTGATCTCCGAGGCCATCGACAAGGTCGGCAAGGACGGGGTCATCACCGTCGAGGAGTCGCAGACCTTCGGGATGGACCTCGAGCTGGTCGAGGGCATGCGCTTCGACAAGGGCTACATCGCCCCCTACTTCGCTACCGACACCGAGCGGATGGAAGCCAGCCTGGAGGACCCGTACGTCCTGTACGTGGGCTCGAAGATCTCGGCGGTACGCGACCTGCTGCCCTTGCTGGAGAAGGTCATGCAGACCGGCCGGCCGCTGGTCGTCATCGCTGAGGACGTGGAGGGCGAGGCCCTGGCCACGCTGGTGGTCAACAAGATCCGCGGCACGTTCAAGAGCGTGGCCATCAAGGCGCCGGGCTTCGGTGAGCGGCGCAAGGCCATGCTGCAGGACATGGCCATCCTCACCGGCGGGCAGGTCATCACCGAGGAGGTCGGCCTCAAGCTGGAGAACGCCACTCTCGATCTGCTGGGCCGGGCTCGCAAGGTCGTCGTGACCAAGGACGAGACCACCATCGTCGAAGGGGCCGGTTCGGACTCCGACATCAAGGGCCGCATTTCCCAGATCAAGACCGAGATCGAAAACACCGACTCCGACTACGACCGGGAGAAGCTGCAAGAGCGCCTGGCCAAGCTGTCGGGCGGGGTAGCCGTCATCAAGGTCGGCGCTGCCACCGAGGTGGAGTTGAAGGAGAAGAAGCACCGCATCGAGGACGCGGTCTCGACGACCAAGGCCGCGGTCGAGGAAGGCGTGGTTCCTGGTGGCGGGGTCGCCCTGCTGCGGGCTCAGACCTCCGTCGCCGACCGGGCCCAGAAGCTCGAGGGTGACGAGGCGACCGGTGCCCGGATCGTCGTTCGGGCCCTCGAGGAGCCGCTGAAGCAGATCGCCATCAACGCCGGCCTCGAGGGCGGCGTGGTGGTGGAGCGGGTCCGGAACCTCAAGGGCGCCGAGGGTCTCAACGCAGCCACCGGCGACTACGAGGACCTTTTCAAGGCCGGCGTCATCGACGCCGCCAAGGTGACCCGTTCGGCCCTGCAGAACGCGGCCTCGATTGCGGCCCTGTTCCTGACCACCGAGGCGGTCATCGTGGACAAGCCCGAGAAGGATGCCATGCCGGCGATGCCCGGCGGGGGCATGGACGACTTCTAGTCGTCAGAGGTAGCAGAGACGACTTCTGGTCGTCAGAGGTAGCAGGGACGACTTCTGGTCGTCAGAGGTAGCAGGGACGACTTCTAGTCGTCGGAGTAGCAGGGACGACTTCTAGTCGTCAGAGGCAGCCGGGACGACTTCAGGTCACCCGCCCCGATACGTTGACGACGGCACCCTTCGGGGTGCCGTCGTGGCGTTCCGGTGCTCGTACACTCGCCAATCATGAGCGAAGCGTTGTGCCCTTCGGTGGGCTGGGGTGTGCTGCACCTGTTCTGCAAGATTCAACCGGGCAGCGATGGGGCCGCCGTCGTCGCCGCGGTCAAGTCAGGCGAAGCCGACGACCTCCAGGTGATCCCTTTCTCGGTGCTGGGCCACAAGGCCGATCTGGGTTTCATGGCGATTGGCCCGGACTGGGTCCGGTTGCGTCGACTCCAGGCCGCGCTGCAGGTCGCCGGCCTCGAGATCGTGTCCTCCTACGTGTCGCTCACCGAGCTGTCCGAGTACGCCACCGGCCTCCCCGAGCAGCACCTGCAAGCCCGGTTGCATCCGCGGCTGCCACCGGAGGGCAAGCGCGCCATCTGCTTCTACCCCATGTCGAAGCGCCGGGGTGAGGAGCACAACTGGTACGCCCTCGGATTCGAGGAACGCAAACGGCTCATGATCGATCACGGCGCATCGGGCCGGCGTTTTGCCGGCCGCATCGTGCAGCTCATCACGGGATCGACCGGGCTCGATGACTACGAGTGGGGTGTGACCCTCTTCGGGGTGCACCCGGACGACCTCAAGGACACCGTGTACGCCATGCGCTTCGACGAGGCCTCCACCCGCTTCGCCGAGTTTGGGCCCTTCTACGCCGGCATCGTCGACACCATCGAGGCCGTCGTGGACGCGGTCGGGCTGGGGTGATTGGCCCTCTATTCCCCTATCCACAGGGCCGATCAGGAACAGGGCCAGCGCGGCCCGTTCAGGGACTCCGGGAAGCGCGCCCCACTGATGCCAGCGGCAATATCGGCGCGACAGAAGCCCGTCGGGGAGACGCCGTACTCCGCGTTGAGGACGGGTTTACCCGCCGCCAGGTAGGGCCGGAGTAATGAGCACGTGCGGTACTGATTGCACTGTTCGGTGATGACGCCTTGCGAGTACGGTGCGATCGCGTTCACGAAGCTCTGAATGCCGGTGTCGTCGGGATTCTTGGCGAACCAGGCCAATCCCAGTGAGTGCATGTACCTGGCCAGATTCTCCAGGTACGTCTGTTCGTTGGCCTGGGTGATGGTGAAGCCGGTGCTGCCCTCGTTATTGCCGAACGTCTCGTCCAGGTCGGTCTCCACGGCATCGAAGCCCTTGGCCGCGCACTGCTGCCTGATCATGGCTTCGATGATCGACACGGCCCTCGGGCTGTTGATGTTGATGAAGTACTCGGGATAACCGGAGAGCCTCCGGCCCAGAACCCGGGCCGCCTTCAACTGAGCGAAATAGGTGGTACGTATGCCCTCCTCGGCGGCGCGGTAGTAGTTCCCGGCGGTACCAACTTCGATGTAGCAGATGGATCGGAGGTGAAGCCGGTGAAGGGCGGCGACGGTGGACGCGGCGTTGAGAATGCCGTCGATGTCATAGACCGCGGGGTTGGTGCCGGGCGGCCGGTCTCCATTCCAGGCGGTGACACCGACACCCATGTCGGTGTGGTTGGCGGTGCCGAGGGGATGATCGATTTCCCACTGCCACTCGATTCTTCGGGGTGGTAACCAGACCGTCCGAGCGCTTGATATCGCTGACGGCATTCCCAGGGCGGGAGTTGCGGTCGCCGGCCGGGCGGCGCCGGCGGTTTGTCCACTCCCGATCAGCCACAACCCGGTCATCGCCAATGCGGTCACCAGGACCGCGACTTTGCGCCACATTGGTCTTCTCCTTGGGGCGAGGGAGAGAGGGCGGGACCCGCGTCAGTCTGTCTCAGGCCAGCTGCCGGAGCGAGACTCATGGCGGCCGGATTGGCTGCGAGGAGCGGCAGGACGAAGTTTTTACCGGCAGTTCGTAGCCTTCAGCTGCATCTGTACTACTTTCAAAACACAGGCGGCTGCTCGACGCGGCAAAAGTCGGTGCTGACGCGCGGGCGAGTATCGCCAGCCAGAATGAGGGAGTGACCACGGACCCCTTGTTCCTACGAGATGCCTACCTGCGGCAATTTGACGCCCAGGTCATCGAGGTTGACACCGAGGGGCGGCGGGTGGCGCTCGACCGCACCGCTTTCCACCCGACGGGTGGCGGCCAACCCCACGACACCGGGACGATCGCAGGTCATGGCGTGGTTGACGTGCGCACCGACGGCGATCTGGTTTGGCACACGATCGACGGGCCGGGCCCGCCGCTCGCGGTCGGTGACGCGGTGCCAGGCGAGATTGACTGGGACCGCCGCTATGCCTTGATGCGCACCCACACCGCCCTTCACGTGCTCTGCGGCGTTATCTGGAACCAGTGGGCCACTCCCGTCACCGGGGGCAACATGGAACCCCTGTCGGCCCGGATGGACTTCGACTTCGATCCACTGCCCGACGGCTTCGGCGCCACGGTCGAGAAGCTCGTCAACCAGGAGTTGGCGGCCGCCCGCCCGATCGAAGTCAGTTTTCTGCCCCGGGCCGAGGCGGTGCTCGATTCGGACCTCATCCGCACCAAGATCAACCTCGTCCCGGAGACCGTGGCCGAGGTCCGGGTCATCGACATCGTCGGCCTCGACAAGCAGGCCGACGGCGGCACCCACGTCCTCTGCACCGATGAGGTAGGCCGGGTTCGGGTGGTCAAGACCGAATCAAAGGGGAAAGGCAACAAGCGGATCCGCTTGCAGGTGGTGGACGCCTGATGGCCCGGTCGGAAGAGCTGGTGCCCCCTGATGAGCTGAGCGCTTTGCGGGAAGTGCTGGCCGGCCGCGAACGGATGGTCGTCGCCTTTAGCGGCGGGGTCGACTCCGGACTGCTGGCGTGGGTCGCCCGCGACACTCTCGGCCCCGACCGGACGGTGGCGGTGACCGCGGTGTCGCCGTCGCTGGCCCCGTCGGAGCTCGCTGACTGCCGTCGGTTGGCCGAGTCGTGGGGGTTGCGCTGGATGGAGGTGGCGAGCGACGAGGGAGCTAGGCCCGGCTACGTGGCCAACGGACCCGACCGCTGCTACCACTGCAAAAGCGAGTTGATGGACCGGCTCGCACCGGTCGCCGCAGCCGAGGGCGCGGTCATCGCACTCGGGGTCAACATCGACGACCTGGCCGACTACCGGCCGGGGCAACAGGCGGCCCGGGAGCGGGGCGCGGTGTTCCCACTGGTGGAGGCGAGGATGACCAAAACTCAGATCCGCCAGATCGCCCGGAATCTCGGCCTCGAGGTTTGGGACAAGCCCGCGGCAGCCTGTCTGGCGTCCCGGGTTCCCTACGGTACGCCCGTCACCGTCGGGACCCTGACCCAGGTCTCGGCCGCCGAGGAAGCCTTGCGAGCCCTCGGTTTTCGCGAACTGCGCGTCCGGCACTATCGCGACCTGGCCCGTCTGGAGTTCGGTCCCGACGACCTGGAGCGAGCGGTGGCCGAGCGAGGCCGGGTGGTGGCTGCGGTTAAGGCCGCCGGCTACCGCTACGTGACCGTCGACCTGGAGGGACTGCGCTCGGGAAACCTCAACGACGCCCTCGGCCTCGCCCGCCCAGGTGGGGTCACGCCTGCCCGCTGACGTGCCGGAGTCGGTCGACGACTACGCCCGCGACCTCGCGGACGCCATCGTGGCTGCCATACCTGGCTGGGTGTCCGGCGCGGTGGAACGGGTCATGGCCGAACGGTCGATGGCGATGACCCCCGGGATCCAGGGGGCCTCGGTTGCCGCCGGGTCGCTGGCCCAGGCCGAGACGGGTGCGGCTATCCGGGCCTTGCTCGCGGCCGACATCGACGACCAGCGCAGCACCCCGCTCGCGCTTCTGCGTCAGGCCGTGTCGTACCCAACCCGGGTGCTCGTGGCCGCCGGTGCGGCTCCGGTGGCCCGCGATCCCTTCGCCGAGCGGACTTTTCCGGCCGATGTCTATGACCTCACGCCGGCCTCGTGGGCGGATGTCGACCCGGCGTTGACCGACCTGGGAATCGCCTGGGGGGCGGCGAAGGCCTTCGAGCACAAGCGCCGTCACGGGCCGCGGACTTCTGGACCCGGGGCTGCTCGTGATCCCGCCGGCTAGCGGCGCTTGCGGCCTCGGCGCTTCTTCCGCTCGGGGGGCAGGGCGTTCAAGGCGTCAGCGGTGTTGCTCATGGGCTCACTGGGCGGCTGGGTCCATCCCGGACCGGCCACGGTGCGCTCCTCGAAGAACAGGCAGCCGTCCGGGCAGGCAAACGGTTGCTCCTGGTTGACGGCCAGCCGGCACCGCTGGAGGGCCTCCCCTGCGGTGGTGCTGCGATGCACATAGTGACGGCAGTCAGCCCTCACGCTCATGTGCTCATGTTGCCACGGTGGCGACGGCCTGCGGCCGCGGGCGTTTCGTGTTCCCCTGGCCGCTGAGCGCCCCTTACAGTCTCCGAGATGGGAGAACGCCTGCTGGTCATCGGAGCCGACGCCGCCGGAATGGCCGCCGCCGCCCAGGCTCGTCGCCGCGCGCCGGATCTGGACATCGTGGCCATCGAGGCCGGGCGGTGGACCAGCTACTCGGCATGCGGGATTCCGTATCTGGTGGGTGGGTCGGTCAATGGAATCGACGAGCTCGTTGCCCGCTCGCCCGAGCAGTTTCGGGCCATGCGGATCGATGTCCGCATGGAGCACGAGGTGACGGCGCTCGACCTGTCAGCCCGCAAAGCCGAGGTGCACAACCGGGCCCACGGCCGTACGTTTCAACTCGGGTTCGACTTCGTCCACGTCGCCACGGGAGCCGTGCCGCGCCGGCCGGACCTGCCCGGAAGGGATCTGCCGCACGTCCACGGGGTGCAAACCCTGAGCGACGCCGCCGCTCTGGTGGATCGGCTCCAGGGACCGCACCCGCACCATGTCGTCGTGGTGGGGAGCGGCTATATCGGGCTGGAAATGGCGGAGGCGTTCGTCGAGCGCGGTGCGGCCGTCACCGTGGTCGAGGCGAACGAGGAGGTCATGGGCACGCTCGACCCCGACATGGGCGCGCTGGTATCTCGCGCCATGCGGGACATGGGTATCACCGTCCGGACCGGGGAACCCGTGATCGCCATCTCCGAGACGGCCGTGCACACGCCGTCAGAGGAGGTCCCGGCCGATCTGGTCGTTCTGGGCCTCGGGGTGCTGCCGAACTCCGGTCTGGCCAAAGCGGCGGGGGTGGCAACCGGGACTCGCGACGCCATCGTCGTCGACCGGCAGCAGCGGACGGACATGCCCGGGGTGTGGGCCGCGGGCGATTGCTGCCAGTCGACCCACATTGTTTCCGGCCGACCGGTACACGAGGCGCTCGGTACGGTGGCCAACAAGCAGGGCCGCGTGGCCGGTATCAACATCGCGGGCGGTTACGCCACGTTCCCGGGAGTGGCGGGCACGGCCGTCACCCGTATCTGCTCGGTCGAAGTCGGCCGCACCGGCCTGTCGGAGCGGGAGGCGTCCGATGCCGGCTTCGCCTTCGTGGCGTCGAAGGTGACGACGACGAACGTGGCCGGGTATCTGCCCGAGGCGGCACCGGTGACGGTCAAGTTGCTGTCCGAGAAGGGAAATGGACGGCTGCTCGGCGCTCAGGTCATCGGTGGGCAGGGCGCCGCCAAGCGGGTGGATGTGGTCGCGGCGCTCTTCCTGGCGGGTGGGACCGCGGAAGATCTGGTCGGACTCGACCTGGGCTACGCCCCGCCGTTCTCCTCGGTGTGGGATCCCCTGCAGCTCGCAGCCCGGCAGGCGGTCGGCCAGCTGGGCTGACGCTGGCCGCGAGCGCGGTTGACGGGCAGCCGGTAGTGTCAGGGCAATGTCGGGCGAACGGGTCTCAGACCTGGATCTGGTGCGTTGGAGCGAGTCCCTCGCCGGCATTGCTCGCACCGGCCTGGCATTCACCCAGAGCCTCTACGAGCGCGAGCGCTTCGAAGAGATTCTGAAAGTGGCGGCGGATATTCGGGTCGCCGCCGACCACGACGAGGGCCACTTCGACGCTGACCAGGTGGTCGCAGGGTGGATGGCCAGCGTCGGTGAGGGCGTGGCCGGCTACGTGACCCCGAAGGTGGCGGTTGGTGCCATCGTGGGCAACGAGCGAGGAGAGCTGCTGCTCATCCAGCGCGGCGACTCGGGCGTCTGGCTCTATCCCACCGGTTGGGCCGACGTGGGGTACTCGGCCGCCGAGGTGGTGGTCAAAGAGGTCGCCGAGGAGACCGGGATCGATGTGGAGCCGGTCCGCCTGGTCGCAGTGTTCGATGGGTTGCGTCTCGGTGCTCGGGGGTTCCCGTTCTACAGCCTGGTGTTCTATTGCCGACCCATCGGCGGAGCACTCCGGCCGCACCCGCTCGAGGCGCAGGCTGTCGGCTGGTTCGCCGAGGACGCCCTGCCCGAACCGCTCGCGGGCGGCGGCCGCTGGCAGGACCTGGCGTTCAGCGCCATCCGGGGTGAGACGTCCGAGGTCGCGTTCGACTACCCGCGCCCGTCGACCTGGCGGACCTGAATGCGGCAGGTTCGTCGGGGGCGCTGACACCCGATGGACGAATCCCAGCCCGGCGGCCTGGCCGCCTCGGCCCTGGCGAGACTGACCCGGCGGCCGCGCTCCCTGGTTATACGCCCGGCCGTCGAACGCGTCGACGGCCCGGCTCTCGTCGCTTACCTGTCCGGTCTGGGGGAAGATGAGCCGCACGTGGCCCGCCTCGACCTGGCGGTCGACGACGCGCTCACGGCGATCGCGGCCTTGAGCTCGCTCACCTCTCCCCTGACCCTGGAGTACCTCGACCGGCTGGCCCGGCCGATACCGGCGCTCCGTCCCGAGATCGGCGTCCAGATCGTGACCCGGACTTACGTCGCCCATCTGGTCGTCGAGCGGGATCCCCACAGGTTCGGAGCGGTCGACGTGCCGGTCCTCGGTACCCTGCCGCCCCTGCGCCGCGGGTCACCACCGCGGGACCTGCTGACCAGAGTGGTCAAAGCCAGTCGCCGCCATTTCGAGGTGATCCGGGCCGTTCCGAGCCCGGTGTGGAACGGGTTCGTTCGCAGCCTGACCCGAAGAGCCCACGATCAGGTGGCGGACCCGGAGCCATCGGGGCTCCTGGCCGTGGAGGTGGTAGACGGGTTGGCTCGATTCGGTTGGGTTCTGCGTCAGGTGGATCTGCACTACGGCCTGGAGCCGGAGCGGCGCTAACGAACGCAATGCCGCCCCGGGTTTGCGGCCAGGCCCACCGACCAAGAGTTTCCGGCACCGATCTCGCAGACGGTCCTCGAGGGAGATTTCGCGGCGACCCGACCTCACCGACGTCGACTTCGCTGGCGGGGACTAGGGGGACCCATCGGCCGGCCCCGCCTCACCGGCGGCGACATCGAGCTGCCGCATGAGGTCGGCAACGATCGACACGCCCCCACTTGTGCGTTCCCATTCGCCCGCGATGGCCTCGTGGTCGACGAGACCGCAGGCATCGGGCTGGATCCCGATGGCGAGGGTGGCGGCCGCCGCCAGCGGCTGGGGCTCCAGGTCATCGCCGTAGGCCGCGAAGGCCTCGAGGCCTTCCCACAGCTCATCGAGCGGCGCCGGCGGTGGGGCTCCGGTTGACAGGGCGAGGGCTGCCGCCGAGAAGACCTCGTACGTGCCGGTGCTCTCCGGCCGCCGGTAGCGCGCCACCGGGTGCAATCGCCACTCGAGCATGACCCCGCCCGGGCCGTCCTCCCGCAGCCAGACCTGCGAACCGTTGACGTAGGCGTCGACCGGTTCTCCGAAGCGGTCGTCGAGCGCCACGATCAGATCGGGGCGGGCCCGCCACACCGCCGTTGCGACCAGCCGGGCCACCCTGGGACGGCGGGCCTAAGGGGCCGGCCGGAAACTCGATACGAGGGACTCGCTCATCAGAGCCCCCCGGTCGAAAGGCTGACCGTGCCCCATTATCCCTGCCGTCGGTGATCGCGGAGGTAGCGCTCCACCTCGGCCGCCAGCGTGTCCCCGCTGCCCGGCGGCAGCGACCCGGCCGGGCCAGCTGGGGTGCTCCCACCCGGGTCCGACCCGGACTCCGATGATTCGAGGTCCTCGGCGTCCTCCAGCTGGGCCACGTAGGCGGCCGCGTCCTCGTCGTCGGCGACTCGCTCGCTCACCTGCCGTTCGTAGTCGACCGCCGCCTCCCGCAACGCCACCGGACTGACCGGGGCGCCGAGCAGATCTGCGGCCCGTTCGACCAGGGCCAGGGCGGCCTTGGGGGAGGGCACCTGATGGACATAGTGGGGGACCGCGGCCCACAACGACGCGGCCGGGAGATTGGCCTGGCGGAGGGCGTCGACGAGGACGCCGACGATTCCGGTCGGCCCCTCGTAGGTCGAGGCCGCGAAACCGGCCCGCCCGGCGAGCTCCTGGTCGGTGCTCGTACCGGTGATCCGTACCGGGCGGGTGTGGGGGACGTCGGCGAGCAGAGCCCCGAGCACGACCACCAGTTCGGCCCGCATGCTCTCGACGATCGAAACCACGGCCTCGCAGAAGGTGCGCCACCGCAGCTGCGGCTCGACGCCGCGCAGAAGCAGCACGTCGTGGGCGCCGGTGGGTACCTCTGCGGCCAGTACTTCGACCCGTGGCCACTCGAGCAGACGGCCGCCGCCGGTTACGGGCCGGACGGTCGGTCGGGTCACGGTGAAGTCGTAGAACTCCTCGGGGTCGATGGTCGCGCATCGACGGGCTCGCCACTCCTGGGCGAAGTAGTCGACGGCCTGCGTGGCGGCGTCGCCGGCGTCATTCCATCCCTCGAAGGCGATCACGAACAGCGGCCGCCGAAGGTCCGGACGATCCACCCAGTGGACGAGTTCCATTGGGGCCAAGCTACCTGCCCGCTTCGGGCTCGGCGCCCCCTTTGACCTTCCGGGCAGACCCCGGATCGAGTTGGGGGCGCCCCGGGCCCGGGCGGTAGCCGGGAAAGCCGGCCGGTCCGCGCCCAGCTGCGCGGCGCCCGGGCACCGGCTGGTGGGGCCCGTCCCGGTCCTGGAGGCCGCCCAAGACAGGCGGCCCGTCTCCCGTCCAGCCGCGGGCGGCGCGGGTGTCGGCTGTCGGGCGGGCGCTGGCTCGCGGGAGAGCGGGCACTGGTTGGCGTGGCGGGCGCTCGCCGGCGGGAGGGCGGGTACTGGCTGGCGTGGCGGGCACGGGCGGGTGGCCCCTACAGTCAGCGGTGGTGCTGACTGTCTCCGCTGCTACCGAAGCGACCCCGGAGATCGTGGAAGCCGTCGGGCGGCTACTGCCGCTGCTGTCGAGTTCCGCGCCCCGACCGTCGGCCGAGGAAGTGGGCGAGATCGTCAGCGGCCCCGCCACCACCTTGTTGGTAGCTCGCGATGGCGAGGGCGGACCGATCCTCGGGATTCTGACGCTGGTCATCTTCCGCATTCCGTCGGGCGTGCGGGCCTGGATCGAGGATGTGATAGTGGCGGAGGAAGCGCGAGGCCAGGGCTGTGGCGAGGCGCTCAACCGCGCCGCCATTGACGTCGCGGCTGCAGCGGGGGCACGGAACGTCGATCTGACGTCACGGCCGGTTCGGGAGGCGGCCAACCGCCTGTATCAGCGGATGGGGTTCGTGCCGCGGGACACGAACGTCTACCGCTACGACCTGGATTGACCGAACCGGGCCCCTCAGACGTCGGGGCCGAGCTCCTCGACCTCGAGCAGGGTGAAGCCGTCGATGATGGTGCGCAGGACCTGCTCGCGCGACCCGGGGATCGACGCCCTCGTCCTTGGCCAGCAGGGCGATGCGGGCCAGCATCTCATCCTCTCGACCTCGGTCCACCACCGCCATGTGGTGGGCCCGCTTGTAATGGACCACACCCTCGACGAGATGAGCCCGCTCGGCGAGCAATCGAACCAGCCGCCGGTCGACGTCATCGATCTGCTGCCGTATCGCGCCCAGGTCCAGAGTGTCGCCTTCCACGACGCACCATCTTGCCCGATCAGGGCCACCGATGGTTCCCGGCGCCTCGCCGGCCGGCAGGTCCGATTGGCCGACTAGCATGCCTGTCGTAAGAGACATGTTTCCATCCGTTGAGAGGGGGAGCAGTGGCTGACTCGATCACGGTGACCGACAACCGCTCTGGTGAGGTCGTAGAGATCCCGATCGTGGATGGCGGTATCGCCGCCGACGAGCTGCGGAAGTTGTTGCCCGGGATCTGGTTTTACGACCCGGCGTTCATGACCACCGCGCTGACGTCGAGTTCCATCACCTACCTGGACGGCGACGCCGGCATTCTCCGCTACCGGGGTTATCCGATCGAGCAGCTGGCGGCCCAGTCCACCTATCTGGAGGTCGCCTACCTGCTGATCCACGGGGAGCTGCCGACCGCCGAGCAACTCGACACCTGGACCGACGAGATCCGCTACCACACCTACATCCACGAAAACATGCGGAAGCGGTTCGTCGATGGGTTCCACTACGACGCCCACCCGATGGGCATGCTCATATCGGCGATCGCCGCGCTGTCCACCTTCTATCCCGAAGCCAAGCAGATCACCGACCCGAAGGCCCGGTCCCGGCAGATCGTCCGTCTCATCGCCAAGGTCCCCACGCTGGCGGCATTGTGCCATCGCTTCAGCGTCGGGATGCCGTTCGTCTATCCGGACAACTCGCTCACCTTCCCCGAAAACTTCCTGTCGATGATGTGGAAGGTGGCGGAGCCCCGTTACGAGGCTGATCCCATCCTGGCCCGAGCGCTGGACATCCTGTTTATCCTGCACGCCGACCACGAGCAAAACTGCGGCACTCTGGCGATGCGGACGGCCGGGTCGGCCCACGCCGATCCGTACTCCGCCGCCGCGGCGGGTGCGGCGGCCCTCTACGGACCTCGTCACGGTGGGGCCAACGAGGCCGTCCTGCGGATGCTGACCGACATCGGGTCGATCGACAATGTGAGGGCCTTCATCGACGATGTCAAGGCCGGCAAGGGCAAGCTGCAGGGATTCGGCCACCGGGTGTACAAGAACTACGACCCTCGGGCCACGATCATCAAGCAGACCGCTGACGACGTGTTCAGCGTCACCGGCAAGAATCCGTTGCTCGACATCGCCCTCAAGCTGGAAGAGGTCGCTCTGTCCGACGACTACTTCATTTCCCGGAAGCTGTACCCCAACGTCGACTTCTACTCCGGGCTGATCTACCAGGCGATGCAGTTCCCGACGGAGATGTTCACGGTCCTGTTCGCCATCCCCAGGGTGTCGGGATGGTTGGCCCACTGGGAGGAGATGCTCGAGCAGGACGAGAAGATCTACCGTCCCCGCCAGCTGTGGACCGGTCCCGACGAGCGGGCCTACGTCCCGATCGTCCGGCGCACGTAACACGCTGCCGCAGGGGTTTCCCGGGCCGGCGGGTAGGGTTTTGGGGCTGGGCCGCGTTGGCTGAAGGCCGATCTCGGGTAGGTTGGAATAGCGTGGCAGTCACCCTCTCGGACATGTTGGAGAAGTTCCGCGGTCCCGAAGGCCGGAAGCTTTATCGGTACTCACTGGCCTCGATCGTCGCCGTCGTGGTCAGCGTGGTTCTCCTGGTGTTCTTCAACGGCGTGATCGGCCTCAGCGCGTGGGTTTCGAGCACCCTGGCCACCGGCATTGCCGCGCTCCCCAACTACGAGATGAACCGGAAGTGGGCCTGGGGTAAGACCGGCCGAGGCCACCTGTGGAAAGAAGTGGTGCCGTTCTGGGCCCTGGCCTTCCTGGGCTGGGCGATTTCGACCATCGCGGTCCATGCCATGGAGACCTATGCGCAGCAGCATCATTTCAGCCACGTCCTGTCAACGGCGTCGGTGACCTTTGTCTACCTGGCCTCCTTCGGGATCCTGTGGATTGGCAAGTTCATCATCTTCAACAAGGTGCTGTTCGCCCACCATCTCGAGGACTTGCCGCCCGAACTCGACGGCCGCTCCGGGGTCCGGTTCTGAGCTCCTGGCCTCGTTGACCCCCGAACTGCTCGCCCACGCCCGGGCGGCGAAGGGCTTCATGCCCGACGACGAGGGTCTGGCCCTCTACCGGGTCGGCGAGGTGGCCGCCGGCAGCGGCCTCGGTCCTCTGCTCGAGGTCGGAACCTATTGCGGCAAATCGGCGATCTACCTGGGGGCCGCGGCCCGGCAGGGTGGAAGCCTGCTCTTCAGCGTCGACCATCATCGGGGCTCCGAGGAGAATCAGGCCGGCTGGGAGCATCACGACACCACCGTGGTGGATCCTCGCACCGGGCGGATGGACACCCTGCCATGGGCACGCACTGCCATCGAGGTCGCCGGACTGGAACAGGATGTTGTACTCATCGTCGGCGAGTCCACCGCGGTCGCCGGAGCGTGGGGAACACCGCTGGCCCTGCTGTTCATCGATGGTGGCCACGGAGACGAAGTGGCGTGGGGGGATTACCGGGCCTGGACCCCGAAGGTGGCGGAGGGGGGCTGGATGGCCATCCACGATGTCTTCCCCGATCCTGCCGACGGGGGCCGGCCTCCCTACGAGCTGTACTTTGCGGCCCTGGCCTCAGGCGAGTGGGTGGAGGAGACGGCGCTCGGATGCGGCAGCCTCCGGGTCCTGCGCCGGATGCCCTAGCGGACGGCCATTCCCGCCGCCCGGTCCAGCGAGGGCCGGCCGGCCAGGGAGAGCAGCCCAGCGAAGGCCGGGCCGGCCGGCCAGGGAGGGCAGGCCAGCGAAGGCCGGGCCGGCCGGCTAGGGAGGGCAGGCCGGAGCGCGGCGGCTAGGGAGGGCAGGCCGGCCACGGCCAGGCGGGCCTAGCGCGGGTCGGCGGGCCGGAGCAGGGCCAGGCGCAGCCGGACCAGACCGGCCAGCGATCGCGGAATGCGGCTGGTGATCGGGGTGCGGGGCGGGCGTTGCTCGGCCACGCTGACCGGCAGCTCGCGCACTGTCAACCCGGCCCGCTCGGCCCGGAGGATCAACTCCGTGTCGAAGATGTCGCCTCCGAACTGGCAGGTTTCGACCAGAGGGAGCACCGGGGCCCGTACGAGCACCTTCATGCCGTGGGTGTCGCTCACCTTGAGGCCGAACCCGTAACGAAGGACCGCGGAGAAAGCCGCCGTCACCAACCGGCGTCCGATGCCCCGCTGGTCCTGGGCGCCGGGGCTGCACTTGGAGCCGACCACGATGGCCGGCTGCTCGGAGCAGAGGAGCTGCAGAGCCTGATCGAGGAACGGGAGATCGACCAGATCGACGTCAAAGTTGGCCACCACGTCACCCTGTGCGGCCAGGAAGCCGGCTTTGAGCGCCCACCCGTAGTCGGCCACCGGCGAACGAAGGGTCCGCACCTCCGGGAAGGTGCGGGCCAGCTGATCGGCCTCACTGGTCGTCGCATCGGACGAGCCGTTCTCGGAGATGACCACCTCAAAGCGGTGCCCGCGGTCCCGCAGCCCGGTCACGATCGTCTTGACGGCGGGCTCGAGGTAACCCTGCTCGTTGTGGGCCGGCATGACGATCGAGATCATGGCCGGCCCATGCTAAAAGCTCAGACGACCACATGGATCGCGCCACGGTCGCGGTCGATTCCGGTCGAGCGCGGTCGAGCCCGGTCGAGCGCGGTCTGGCGCAGTCGAACCCAGTCAGGCGGGGTCAGCTTGACCGGGCGCCGTGCTCCGACAACAGTCTGTTCCTTATGGCCCGGTCTGACCCCCTCCGGATTGCCCTCCTGGTCTACCGAGGCAACCCTCATTCGGGCGGTCAGGGCGTGTACACCCGCTACCTCTCCCGTGAGCTGGTGAACCTGGGCCACCAGGTGACGGTCTTCGCCGGGCAGCCGTGGCCGGTGCTCGATGCCGGCGTGGGGTACGTGCCGGTCCCGAGCCTGGACCTCTACCGCCAGCCGGATCCCTTCCGGATTCCGCTCCCGTGGGAGTTCAAGTCCCGGATCGACGTAGCGGAATTCGCAGTCATGTGCACGGCCGGTTTCCCCGAGCCTCGCACCTTCAGCTGGCGGGTCCGTCGGGCCCTGGCCGCCCGCCGCGGTGAGTTCGATGTGGTCCATGACAACCAGACCTTCGGCCGCAGCCTCCTCGGGGTCATGGCGGACGGCTGGCCGCTGCTCGGCACCTGCCATCATCCGATCACCGTCGATCGGGCACTCGACCTGAGCCATGCCCCGACGATGCGGCGCCGGCTGGCCCTCCGCCGCTGGTACGGGTTCGTGGCGATGCAGAAGAAGGTCGCCCGTCGCATCCCGCGGATTCTCACGGTCTCGTCGTCGTCCAAGCGAGACATCGTCGAGCAGTACGGGCTCGCCCCAAACCAGCTGGAAGTGGTCCCAATCGGCGTCGACGACCGGCGTTTCCGGCCGCGTCCGGAAGTGGCCCGTGTCCCCGGTCGGATCATGACCACGGCGAGCGCCGATGTGCCCTTCAAGGGGCTGCTCCCGCTCGTCGAAGCCGTCGCCAAGCTTCGCACGGAGCGCCCTGAGGCGCACCTCGTGGTGGTCGGTCGGTTGCGCGCTCGAGAGCCCGGTGGGGGCCACCATCGCCCGCTTGGGCCTGGCCGGGGCGGTCACCTTCGAATCCGGAGTGAGCGACGACCGGATGGTGGAGCTCTTCGCCGAGGCCTCCGTCGCCGTCGTCCCCTCCCTCTACGAGGGGTTCTCCCTGCCCGCGGTCGAAGCCATGGCATCTGGCGTGCCGCTGGTGGCGACGACCGGAGGAGCGCTGCCGGAGGTCGTCGGCGAGAGCGGCACCACCGGCCTGCTGGTGCCGCCCGGAGACCCGAGCGCATTGGCCGCCGCCATCGGGACGGTGATGGGTGATCCGGAGCTGGCTGCTCGCCTGGCGGCTCACGCCCGCCAGCGCGTCCTCGATCGGTTTACCTGGCGCGCCTGCGCCGTGGCGACGGCGGACAGCTACCGGTGGGCCATCGAGCAGCACCGGGCGTCGGTACGGCCGCCATCAGTTTCGTGCTGACCGTCCGTTTCGAGCGTCTCGGGGTGGGGCCTGGGGACCGGGTCCTCGATCTCGGCGCCGGCGGGGGCCGCCATGCCTTCGAAGCGCTCCGCCGGGGAGCTGTCGTCACCGCGCTCGACGCTGACGCCACCCCTATGAAAGACGTCTCGGCCATGATGACCGCCATCGACCTGGAGGAGCCCGCCATACGGAAGCACGGCGGGACCGGCACGGTCGTCGTGGGCGATGCCCTCCGGCTCCCCTTCCCGTCGGAATCGTTCGACCGGGTCGTCGCGGCCGAAGTGCTCGAGCACATCCGCGATGACCGCGAGGCGATCTCCGAGCTGGCCCGGGTGCTGCGCCGGGGCGGGACCCTGGCGGTCACCGTGCCGCGCTGGTGGCCGGAACTTCTCACCTGGGCGCTCTCCGACGACTACCACAACACGCCCGGCGGCCACGTCCGCATCTACCGCCGCGGTGTGCTCGTCGAGCGACTCGCTCAGGCCGGCCTCGAGCCGTTTGCCTCCCACCACGCTCACGCCCTGCACAGCCCGTACTGGTGGCTGCGGGCCCGGGTGGGCGTGGCCAATGAATCTCATCCCTGGGTCCAGGCCTATCACCGGATGCTGGTCTGGGATATCACCGCCCACACCCCGGTGACGAGGATCCCCGAAGCGGCCCTGAATCCGCTACTCGGCAAGAGCCTGGTGGTCTACGTCAGGAAACCGGCATGACGGGGCCGCTGACGGCAGCGGAGGTCGCCGACACCGCAGCCGCCATCGCTGCGGTCCAGCTGCCCAACGGCATGATCCCATGGTTCGAGGGCGGTCACGCCGACCCGTGGAATCACACCGAGGCGGCCATGGCCCTGGTGCTGGCCGGCTGTCGGGGCGAGGCCGACCGGGCCTTCGACTGGTTGGCGTCCACCCAGCTCCCGGACGGGACCTGGTGTCGCTACCACCTGGCCGAGGGAGTAGAAGACCCGCGCCGGGATCCCAATGTCGGCGCCTATGTCGCCACCGGGGCCTGGTGGCACTACCTCTGCACCGGCGATCTCGGGCTCCTCGAGGGCATGTGGCCCGTCGTCGAAGCCGCCGTCGGCTTCGCCCTACGGCTGCAGCAACCGGGGGGTGAGGTGCTGTGGTCGATGGATCCTGACGGGCACCTCGGGCGGTACGCCCTGCTGACCAGTACCTCGTCGATCCACCACAGCCTGCGGTGTGCCGTTGCCATCGCTCTATGCCTGGGGTTCGAACGACCGGAATGGGAGTTGGCCGCCGACCGTATGGTCGAAGCGATCGTCCACCGGCCCGGCAGCTTTGCGCCGAAGCGTCGCTGGGCCATGGACTGGTACTACCCCGTCCTGTCGGGCGCCCTCTCGGGTGAGCCTGCGCTCGAACGCCTGGACGGGCGGTGGGCGGAGTTCGTGCTGGACGGCGTCGGCGTGCGCTGCGTGTCCGACCACTACTGGGTCACGGCCGCGGAGACGGCCGAGTGTGTCATGGCTCTGGATGCGGTGGGGCGGCGGGCCCAGGCCGTCGACCTGCTGGACAGCACGCGGCACCTGCGACATCACGATGGCAGCTATTGGACCGGATGCGTCCACCCTGAATGCGTTCGCTTCCCCGGCGGCGAGCGCACCACCTACACGGCGGCCGCAGTCGTCCTCGCCGATCACACCCTCTACGGATTCGGCCGGAGCGCCCGCCTCTTCCGGGGCGAGACCCTGCCTGGCGTCGTCGACGTGGCGGACATGCGCGAGCCCCTTCCGGAGAGATGACCAGGGATAACTAGGGATAACTCATGGTGGTCGGGTGGCATCCGTCGCGACATGCGGGCGGGCCCGCTCCAGCACCAGGCGGGCGGCCTGGCGTCCAGACCCGATGCAGGCGGGAATGCCTGATCCCCGATATGAAGCGCCGGCCAACGCCACCGCCGGAAGGCGATCGGCGAGGGAGGCCTCCACGGCATCGATACGGGCGCCGTGGCCCGGAACGTACTGCGGGAAGGCGTCCGGCCAGCGGGAGATCCGCACCGCCGCCGGCGAGATCGCCCGACCGAGGGCGTCTTCCAGCTCGGCCAGGAGCCGGTCGCACAAGGTGGCATCGTCGAGCTCAAGGGCCCGGTTGTCACCGAACCGCCCCGCCGAGATGCGGACCAAGGCCTCTCCCGGTTCGACCCAATGCGGCCATTTGTTGGAGGCGAACGAACAGGCCGTCATGAGCCGGCCCGACTCCGCCGGCACAAGGAACCCGTTGATCCCGGGGGAAGCCGGGTGTCCGGGAGCGCCACGGTGACGAGCGCCACCGAGGCGGTAGGAATCCCGGCGAGCTCCCGGAGGGGCAATCCGGATGTTTCGGGCGCACCGGCGCCGGATCCGAGGAGTGCCGCCGCAGTCCGGGCCCGGGTGGCGATCACCGCCGCGTCGAAGGGGTCCGATTCGGGTCCTACCAGGACCCCGCCGTCGGGGCCGGCCCGGACCGATTCCACGGCCCGGGTCACGAACCGGGTCCCCGCGGCCGCCAGCGTGTCGGCCAAAACGTCGACCAGGCGACCGACGCCGGCCCGCGGCGCGAGGAAGATGGGCTGGCCCGGCCCGGCCGGCGCCGGTCCGGCCTGTCCTCGTAGCGCGAGCAGCAGGCTGCGGGACCGCTCCGCCGCGCTGACCAGCTGCGGGACCACCTCGGCCGCGCCCAGGTCCCGGGTCGATCCGGCGTGTATACCGCCCACGAGGGGGTCGACCAGGCGATCGGCGACCTCGGCCCCAAAGCGGTCGGCGACCAGCTCGCGCACCGTGAGCGAAGCCGGCGGCCGGCGGCGAGGAAGGCACAAATCCAGGCCGGCCCGAAGCACCCCGAAGGGCGAGAGAACTCCGCTGCCGACCAGGGGGCCCAGCTGCCGGGGCACGCCGAGCACGAGGCCATCAGGAAGCGGCCGCAGGCGGCCGCGCCACCACAACATCGACCGCCCTGCGGCCGGCGCCACCAGCTCGTCGGCGATCCCGAGCTCGCGGCACAGCTGGGTCCCTTCCGGGACGCGGGTGAGAAAGGCGTCGGGTCCTTCGTCGATCTGGTGGCCGGCGAAGTCGGTGGTGCGGATGGAGCCGCCGAGCCGCTCCGCTTCGAAGACGGTGACCTCCGTTCCGCCCACGCTTCCGGCGCGCTGATACAGCTCCCAGGCCGCGGCCAGCCCGGTGATCCCACCGCCGATGACCGCCGCCCTCATCCGCTCCGCCTCACCGTTGTCACCTCTCCGTCATCCGGGCGGACTCCAGGAGTGGCAAAGATCCACCAGCCGGCTGAGGATGGCGGGGTCCGTCTGGGGTAGCACGCCGTGACCAAGGTTGAAGATGTGGCCGCGGCCGCCGCCGGCGGCCAGGATGGCCTCGGCCCGGGGCCGAGTTACGTCCCAGCCGGCCAGCACGACGGCAGGGTCGAGGTTGCCCTGCAAGGCCGCGCCCGGCCCGACTCTCTGGCGGGCCTGGTCGAGGGTCACGCGCCAGTCGACCCCGACGACGTCCGCGCCGGCCTGCTGCATGAGGCCCAGGAGCTCTCCGGTTCCGACGCCGAAGTGGATGCGCGGTACCCCGAGATCACCGAGCCCTCCGAGCACCCTGGCGCTGGCCGGCAGCACGAAACGGCGATAGTCCTCCGGACTCAGGGTGCCCACCCAACTGTCGAAGAGCTGGATCGCCTGGGCTCCGGCGGCAATCTGGGCCTGCAGCGACGACAGGGCGATGTCCGCGAGCCGATCCAGGAGGGCGGCCCAAAGACCCGGATCCGAGTACATGAGTGCTTTCGTCTTGGCGTGGTCCCGCGACGCCCCGCCTTCGATCAGATAGCTGGCGAGGGTGAAAGGGGCACCGGCGAAGCCGATCAGGGGGATCGCCAATTCCCGGCGGAGGATCCGTATGGCTTCGAGCACATACGGGATGTCGGCCTCAGGTTCGAGTGGACGCAGCCGGGCCAGGTCGGCGGCGCACGTAAATGGTTCCGCCGCCACCGGTCCGACCCCGGCGTGAATCTCGATCCCGAACCCGATGGCCGCCAGCGGCACGACGATGTCGGAGAACAGGATGGCGGCGTCCACTCCGTACCGGCGAACGGGCTGGAGGGTTAGCTCGGCGGCCACCTCGGGGGAACGGAGCGACTCCAGAATGCTGGTGTCGCCCCGAGCCCGCCGGTATTCCGGCAGGGATCGGCCCGCCTGGCGCATAAACCAGACCGGTGGGTACGGCACCGCCTCTCCCCGACAGGCGGCCAGGAAGGGATGGACCGCGCCCCGGGTCATAGCGCCGTCCACACCGATGCCGGCCATGCCCGGAATCCGGCCGAGGCGAGATCCAACCCGGCTCCCGGCGCCCGGCCGAGATCCACCGCGGCTCCCGGCGCCCCGCCGAGCAGGTGGGCCGGCCGCGGGTGGGCTCCCGTCAGCTCGCGCAGAAGGGTCGCCCAGGCCACGTCGAATCGTATCCCGGCCACCCGGCGGCCATGGAGCCGGGAGGTGGCCGCAGGGGACGGCTTGCGCGAAGCCGCTGGAGCACGCAAAGTGGACATTCCCCCGTATGACCCATCCGGACGTTGCGGTCGAGCAGTCTCACGTAGATCTCGCCTACAAGCGGCTGGCCGCCATGCGCGCCGCAGCCGCCGCCAGGCTGCAGGACGCGTTCGGAGAGCGCGGCGGCACCTTCCAGGCGGTGACGGAGCGGGACATCCGGGTGCGCAACAGTCTCACCCGGCTCGAGCAACTCGAGATCGGGCGGGAATCGCTGGTGTTCGGCCGCATCGACCAGGAGGCGGGTGACGACTGGCCCCCCAATGAGGCCGAGGCGGACACCGAGACTTTCCACATCGGGCGGCTGGCGATTTCGGACGAAGACCAGGAGCCGCTGGTCGTCGATTGGCGGGCCCCGATCGCGGAGCCCTTCTATCGGGCCACCGGCGCCCACCCCATGGGTCTGGTCCGCCGGCGCCATTTTCTGACCGAAGGGCAGCAGGTCCTGGACCTCGAGGACGAGTTCTTTGATACCGAGGGCGGCGAACCGGGGACCGGGCTCGGCCTCTCCGGACCTCAGGTACTGCTCGCAACCCTCGAACGTTCTCGCACCGGCCGTATGCGTGACATCGTGGCGACGGTCCAGCGGGAGCAGGACGAGATCATCCGGGGTCCCTTGCCGGGCATCCTGGTCGTGCAGGGCGGTCCGGGTACCGGGAAGACCGCCGTCGCCCTCCACCGGGCGGCCTACCTGCTCTACACCTATCGCTTCCCGCTCGAGAGCCAGGGCGTGCTGGTTGTCGGCCCTAACCCGACGTTCTTGCGGTACATCGAGCACGTCCTGCCCTCGCTCGACGAGAGCGGGGTCGAGCTCTCCACCGTCAGCGGTCTGTTTTCTGGCGTCCGTCCCACCGGCCGGGACGACGAGGACACGGCGCGCTTGAAGGGGGACGCCCGCATGGGCCGGGTCGTCGCCCGGGCGGTGTCTGACCGACAGCGGCCGCTGCGGCGCACCGTTGAGATCCCGTTCGGAGCCCGGTTGCTGCGGCTGACGCCACAGATATCGGGTCAGGTGGTCGCGGCCGCCAAGCGGCGGCCCGGCACCCACAATTCCCGTCGGCGAACAGTGGAGGGCCTCCTCTGGCGGACGCTCCTCGAGCAGGTCCCGCCGGCCGAGCCCGGTTCCGAGGATACGGGCGAAGGCGCCGAACCCCTTACGGCCGAAGCCCTCGGCCGCGAGCTACGCCGCCAGCCCGAAATGGCCGCCGCCCTCGACCGCATGTGGCCCATCCTGACCCCGCAGCAGCTGCTGCACGATCTGTTCGGGGCCGCCCCGCTCATCGAGCTGGCCTCGGCCAGACTCCTCGATCCGGCTGAGCGCCGGCTCCTGGAGCGACCCCGGCTGGCCCACGTCGGCGACGTGCGATGGACGGAGGCCGATATCGCGTTGTTGGACGAGGCTCGCGCTTTGCTCGGCCCGCCGAGGCGGCGAGCCGTTACCGACGCTGAGCCCGCACCCCGAACGTTCGGGCACGTGGTGGTCGATGAAGCCCAGGACCTGTCGCCGATGCAGTTGCGCATGGTCGCCCGCCGGTCCTTGTCCGGGTCGATGACGGTGGTCGGCGATCTCGCCCAGGCCACGGGTAGCTGGGTGCCGGGTTCGTGGTCGCAGGTGGTGGAGCATCTTCCGGCCCGACGCGGCTGGCGCCTGGTGGAGCTGACCGTCAACTACCGCACGCCCCGCGAGATCATGGAGATGGCAGGCCGGATCCTCGAACAGGTGGCCCCGGGCGTCCGGGCTCCCGATGCGGTCAGGACGAGCGGCCGGCCGCCCCGAATCATCCGGGCCGACCGGTCGGCCGGCTCGTTCCCCGGCGACGCCCTGAGCGCGGTCACGGCCCGGGTGGTCAGGAGGGAGCTTGATGACTTTCCATCCGGGCAGGACGGGACGGTCGCCATCATCGCGCCGCCCACCCTCCTCGACCCGGTGGCTTCCGCTCTCTCCGCCGCCGGTATCACCTTCGGGCAGGTTGGCGAACGGGCGCTCGACGAGCGCGTCACCTTGCTGACCATCGAAGACGCCAAGGGCCTCGAGTTCGATGCCGTCACGGTGGTCGAGCCGGCGCGCATCGTCCAGGAGACCCGACAAGGGTTACGCGCCCTCTACGTGGCCTTTACCCGGGCCACCCAGATGCTGTCGATCGTCCACGCCGACGCCCTGCCGGCGACGGTGGCTGCGGCCTTGCAGACGTCGGCCTGACCCGTCCACTCGCCCCGAGCGGCCGCCCGGACCGAGGACCGGGCCGGGCGAGGGAGCGGGGGAGCGGGGGAGCGGCGGGCCCGGGCGAGGCAGGCGGCCCTGATCGGGACCCTTCGGGGCGGACCGGCGCCGTAAACTCCCACCCCCATGGCCCTCGACGACGCCTCACGAGCCGCTCTCGCCGAGCTGGTGCGGACTAGCGGCTACGAGTACCGCGATCCGCCCTTTCGCTTGACCTCCGGCGGCTGGAGTCACGACTACGTCGACGGTAAGCACGCCATCGCCGCCGGACCTGACCTGCGACGGGCCAGCCAGGGCGTGATCGACATGGTGGGAAGGCCCTTCGACGCCGTCGGCGGACCGACGATGGGCGCGGACGCCCTTGCGCACGGAGTCGCGCTGCTGGCGGGCGTGTCCTGGTTCTCCATTCGCAAGGAGGCGAAGGGGCACGGCCGGGGGGCGTGGGTGGAAGGAGCGCGACTCCAACCGGGAGCGACCGTCGTGCTGGTCGACGACGTGGTGTCGACCGGCGCCTCGCTGCTTCGAGCCGCGGACCGGGTCCGCGAGCTCGACGTGGAGGTGATCGCCGCCACCACCCTGCTCGACCGCAGCCCCGCGGTGGCGTCCCGCTTCGAGGCCGCCGGCATCGCCTGGTTTCCCCTGCTGACCTGGGCCGACGTCGGCATCGAGCCCCTTTGAGGGATTCGAGTGGCGACCGGCCGCTGGAGGAGTCCGACCTTCACCCTGACCCGATCTCTCAGTTCCGGCGGTGGTTCGACGAGGCAACGACGGCAGGGGAGCCGCAGCCGGAGGCCATGGCCCTGGCCACGTCGACGCCCGGGGGAGCGCCGTCCAACCGGTTTGTCCTGTTGAAGGGGCTTGATGACCGGGGTTTCGTCTTCTACACGAACAGCCGGAGCCTGAAGGGACGTGACCTCGCCGCCAACCCTCGGGCCGCCCTCGCCTTCCGGTGGTGGACCGTAGACCGCCAGGTCCGGGCGTCGGGACCAATCGCCGCGGTTTCGCCGGAGGAGGCGGACGCCTATTTCCAGACCCGACCCCTTGGGGCTCAGCTCGGCGCCTGGGCTTCCGCCCAGAGCGAGCCCCTGGCCAGCCGGGCCGAGCTCGAGGCGCAGGTGGCGACGGTGACCCAACGCTTTCTCGGTCGCGACGTTCCGCGGCCGCCGTGGTGGGGCGGTTTCCGGCTCCGCCCGGTGGAGATCGAGTTCTGGCAGGGCCGGGCGGACCGGCTTCACGACCGGCTGGCCTACCGCCAGGTGGGAGTCGGCTGGGAGATTCGGCGGCTCAGCCCTTAGGCCCTTAGGCCCTAAAGGTCGGCTGGGCCTTCTCTGACCGCAAGTAGGTGGGTGGTGTTGGCCCACCAGCTTTCACCCCGGCGCCACGGCCCGGACGGGGGCGCTGAAGCTGACCGAAAATATAGGGTGCCCCCGGGCGCTGGTATGGACATTTCGCTCCAGCGCGCCGCCCCGCCCCAGGGCGGTGAGACTGTCGCGAATTGGTCCCAAAACGGGGGATCTCAGGGCTTTACTGGCGCGCGCCACGGTTCAGCTGGGCACAGTTCGCGCCAGTAAAGCTTGAGAGGAGCGGAAAAGGGCACACTTCGCGTCAGAAAAGCTCCCGGCCAGCGCCCGCCCGCCCGCCCGGCCAGCGCCCGCCCGGCCGCGCCCGCCCGCCCGCCCGGCCGCGCCCGCCCGGCCAGCGCCCGCCCGCCCGCCCGGCCAGCGCCCGCCCGCGCCAGCGCCCACCCACCTGGCTAGCGCTTCGCCAATCGACCACGGCGGCGCAGCGAGGGTCGACGAGGCGGCCGCCGCCGCTTCGAGGGATCAACGTGGCGGCAGAATGGGCTACATGACCGATAGCACGGTTCCCCTCGAGGTCGACCTGGCCGAATTTGAAGCCGCCCACGCGGCCGGGGCGGTGATCCTCGACGTCCGCAACCCCGACGAGTACCTCTCGGGGCATGTTCCCGGGGCCGTGCTGATCCCCCTGGATCAGCTGGCGGCGCGCCAGGAGGAGATCCCCGAGGGCGACCCCTTGTATGTCATCTGTGCGGTCGGTGGGCGAAGTCTGACCGCCACGAAGGCACTGGTCGGAGCCGGCTACCGGGCCCTCTCGGTCGCGGGCGGCACCAGAGGCTGGATCGAACGAGGCGGCCCGGTGGTGACCGGCGCCACGCCGGAGTGACCCGGCCTCGGCAGCCCGCCACCCCTATTCCTCCATCTCCAGGGCTCCTTCGATCCGCTCGAGACCCCGGGTGAGGTCGGCCAGGCCGCCAGGGCCACCCGACGCACCGATCGGGTCGATCAGGTAACGACGGACGCCGCGAACGTGGATCGGTGCAGCCCCTCTCAGCGACGTCAGGCCGTAGGGAGTCAGCACGGCCAGCGCTCCCCGCTTGTCGTCGTCGCAGGACTGGCGGGCGACGAGCGTCGCCTGCACCAGGCCGTCGACGCGCCGGGTCAGACCGCTCCGGGAGAGGAGGAGCCGGCTGGCCAGCTCCGACATCCGCAGGGCCAGCCCGGGCGCCTCGGACAGGTGCACCAGGACTTCGTACTCGCCCAGCGTCAACCCGGTCCCGTCCCGCAACTCGCGGTCCAGTCGTTCCTTGACCCGGCACTCGACCGACAACAGCCGGCGCCACACCTGTTGTTCGGTATCAGTCAGCCATCCAACCGACTCCGTCACCACAGCGGTTAAGCCTAGCGCCGCTATCATTTCCAACCCGTTGCACCTGCAACCACCTGCGATGATACCCCTTCACTAAGGGGCCCTGATCAGGTATTATGAGATACCTGACGCGCGCGGCTGGAGGTCCATGACCCCGGACGCCGGCACCCGCCAGAAGCATCTGTCCGGGTACATCGAGAGACGAGGACGAGTGCCCAACAACCACGCCGCTCAGCCCGAGGAGGATTTGGTCCGCCTCTATCTGAACGACATCGGTAAGCATGCCCTGCTCACCAAGGACGATGAGGCCCGACTAGCCCAGGCCATTGAGGCCGGCCGTGAGGCCCGGGCCGAGTTTGCGGCCTCGAAGGCCATCACCCCATCCCGGAAGCGGGAGTTGCGCCGCCTGGTGCGGGACGGGGACGAAGCGGCCGAAACGTTCGTCAAGGCCAACCTCCGGCTGGTGGTCTCCATCGCCAAGAAGTACCAGGCCGCCGAGTTGCCCCTGCTCGACCTGGTGCAGGAGGGCAACCTGGGCCTGATGCACGCGGTCGAGAAGTTCGACTGGCGCAAGGGCTTCAAGTTCTCCACCTATGCCACCTGGTGGATCCGCCAGGCCATCACCCGCGGCATCGCCAACACGGGGCGCACGGTGCGGCTGCCGGTCCACGCCGGCGACCTGCTGACCCGGGTGACCAAGGCCCGGGGGCGGCTCGAAGGGCAGCTGGGCCGGCGTCCGACGGTCGCCGAACTGGCGGCCGATCTGGAGCTCGAGGAGGAGAAGGTCACCGAGATCCTCCGTCACGCCGCCGAGCCCCTGTCGCTGTCCGAGCCCCTGCGGGAGGATGGGGACGCCGAGCTTGGCGATGTGGTCGAGGATCGCTCCGCGGTCTCCCCGTTTGACGCCGCGGCCGCGGCCTTGTTGTCGGGGGAGGTCAACAAGATGTTGATCGCGCTCGATGAGCGGGAGCGCGAGATCCTCCGGCTGCGCTTCGGCCTCGATCGGGGCGAGCCGCGCACCCTCGACGAGGTGGGGGAGCATTTCAGTCTGACCCGGGAACGGATCCGGCAGATCGAGGCCCGGGCCATGTCGAAGCTGCGCCACCCGTCGACCGACCGGGGCGCCCGCGAGCTCCTTACCGGCTGACCTCGGCCGTCCCCAGGGTCGGGTATCCGGCGCAGAGCCGCGCCACCGTTCGGGCCGGGCCGGCCACCACGAGGTACTCCGTATTGCGGGTCCGGCCCACCTGGCCGACCTTTTTCCCCGTCGGATCGTGAATGCCGATCTGGGCTCCGACGTAGCGTTTCGAGTCGAAGGCCAGGACCTCGACCGCACCCCGGCTGGCGGCCATGTCCCGCAGGTCCTCGACGGTGACCCAGCCCTCGTCGCTGCCGGAGACGAGGACCACCTCGGCCCGCACCGAGCGCACCAACCGGGCCAGGGCCTCGGGGGCTTCCCGGCGGCGGTTGAACACCGACGCGGTCCCCGGGTCCCGTACATCGCTCCGCTTGCAGGCCACGCCATAGTGGTCCGGGGCATCCCAGGCCATGAGGGTCTCCCACACGTGGTAGTTGCCGACGTAGCGGTGCTGGTTGTAGGGCGGGTCGAGGTAGGCGATGTCGACCTCGGGCAGGTCTGCGACGGCCTCGAGGGCATCGCCGCATCTCGCCGCACCGGCCCCGCCGAGCAACGCCGGAACCCGCAGTTCGAGCGGCTGGTACGACCGCGGCGACCACTCCTTCAAGTAGGCCATCTGCAAGCCCGTGGTCGAATCGACCCGGTCGGAGGCCAGCAGGAGCGAGGTGAGGAGGATCGGCCGCCACGGATGCTGCGCCCATTCGGCTTCGATGGCCTCACGGATGGTGTCGATGCGGCGGGCGTTTTGTTCCTGGAAGTACCGGGCCCGCCGGCTGAAGGTTTCGGTGACGTAACCGTCGGTTCCGGGCAGGTTCTGCAGATGGGAAATGACCTCGCCCAGCGCGGCGTGGTCGACCTCGCTGGCGTCAGTCGAGATGTAGCAGTCGGCCAGGACGGCCGAGTAGCGGGCCGAGTCGACAGCGGTTACCGCCGCGCCGCGCCGCTTCCACTCCTGGGCCACCCGGGTGGTACCGGTGAAGAGATCGACGGCGGTCGCCGCTCCGGCTCGGGACAGCAGGTCGCCGAGGACCGGGACCAGGCGGCGCTTCGAGCCGATGTATTTGATCACCGGCCGCGGTGGCGAATCACTCAGACCGTCCGTTTGCCCAGAGCGCGGGGGAGCTGGCTGAGCACCGCGGCGGCCAGGACGTGCAAATCGCGGCTGGTGACCAGCACCAATGCGTAGCGGCCGGTCAGGTCGGGGGGAGCCAGGGCCACCTGTCCGGGCGCGAAGGGGCCTTTGAAGGCGACCGCGCAAACCGAGGTGTCGTTGTCGTTGGACAGGGCCAGTTGGGCCTCCGACGACAGCTGTCCCCGCACCTTGTCCGCGGACATCCGGTGGACGCTGACCAGGGTGGCGTCGCGAGCGTGGACGATGGTCCAGGCGGCCGGAATAGCCCGGTAGCAAGCGCTGACGGACCCGTTGGACAGGCCCGGATGCGGGGCACCGCACCCGGCCAGCAGCGCGACCAGAGCGAGGCTGCCGGCCAGGACGACCTTCTGGAGGCTGGGCTTCCTCATACCCGACTCGTTTCCAGCACCGTACGACGGCTGCGCCCGACCAGGGCGAGCGTCCCCCAGGACGCCCAGCCTATCGGCACGACCAGCCAAAACGACATGAGCCGGTACAGGAGCACCGCCGCCACCGTGGTGTAGTGCGCTCCCCCAAAGGCGACCAGGGCGACGGTGAGGCTGCCCTCGACGACGCCGAGCCCACCGGGGGTGATGGGCAGGATGGCGGCCAGTTGGCCGGCGCCATAGGCGAGCAGCAGCCCGCGCCAAGGCACCCCGGCCCCCACGGCCAGGAACGACAGCGCCAGGCAGCCGCAGTCCCCCGCCCAGACACCCAGGCTGGTGACGGTCGCCCACCCCCAGTCCATCGGGGACGGGCTCACCGCGCCCAGCCGGGACAGCCACCGATCGATGATCTCCTCGGCCGGCGCCGCGGGGGAGGGGTGGCGGAACCACCGCTGCGACAGGCGTACCAGTCGGGCCGTGCGCGGCAGGATCCGCGCTCGCTCGAGCCAGGCCAGGACGAGAACGGCGGCGACAACTACGATGCCGACGATCGTTTCGACCAGGTCGAGGGTGCTCCCGGCGCCGAGGGCCAATCCCAATCCGACTGCCGCCAGCCCGGACAGGGTGATGAACGCCAGTGCGTTCGCAGCCACCAGCGTCCACCCGGCCAGGACGTCGTCGGCGCCGAAGCGGCGGTACTGCCGGAACACGTAGGCGGCATAGAACACCAGGCCGCCAGGCAGAGAGTTCTGTATGGAGACGCCGGCGAGGCTGATCCCGACCATCGGCGCGGGCTTGATCCGGACGTCGCCGGCCTGCAGCAGCCGACGCTGCAGGGCGGCGAAGGCCAGATAGGACACGGCCTCCGCCACCAGCGCGGCGACCACGAATCCCCAGCGCAGGTGGGCCAGGTAGGTGCTGGCGCCGCTGAGCTCGTCGGTCTTGCCCTCGATGACCCAGACCGCAAACCCGGCGAGGGCGAGGCCGAGCACGAAGCGGCCGATCCGCCAGACCCGATACCAGCGGCCGGCGGAGGGTGAGACGATGGGCGGGTCAGGGGGGGTGCTCACCAGGGCACCGATCATCGCACCACAGACGGTGGCCGGAACGGTCAGTGTGGTCCACGAGTCCGTTTCCGGCGTCCGTGCCTGTGGCAGCCTACGGGTGGTGGAACGTGACTCGCCTGGTGCCGGATGGCCTGATGCCGTTCCAGCGATCCCCGGATACGCCCACCCCGCATTCGACGGCGACGGGCCCACCTGGCCCCACGCCGACGCTGCGGACCGCCGGGCCCCGCAGGTCCCGTACCCCCTGCAACCCGCTCCCGCCGTCCGACGCCGCTGGTGGTCACCACTCCCGCTTCCACCCCTGCCGGCCATTTCGCCGCGGCGGGCCTATACCGAGGTGCTCCTCGTTTTTGGCGCGTTCTTCCTGGCCGGCATCTTCGGCGCCGGCTTGCTCCTCGCCGACCGCTACCACGTGCCCTTCAAAAACGGCAGCTGGTCCGATTACGGGCCCGCGATCATCAACGTCCTGGCCCAGATCGGCCTGGCCCTTGCCGTCGTCCTGCTGCTCAGCGCTCGCCGAGGGGTAACGGCCGACACGCTCGGGCTGTCACTTCCGCATCGCCGGGACGGGCGATTCGCCGCCGGTCAGGCCACCCGGATCGTGGCCTGGGCCGTCTTCGCCCAGGTCATCGGCGGCATCATCAACGCCGCCTTGCAAACCGGGCACCTGCCGACATCCCAGCCCAACGCACCGGAACTCATCTTCGCGGTCGCCGATTCGGTGCAGGCCGGGGTGGTGGAGGAGCTCGTCGTCCTGGCCTTTGTGGTGGTGACCCTCCGCCAGGCGGGCCGAGGTTGGTGGGAGGTCACCCTGGTCGCGCTGGTGCTGCGGGCGTCGTACCACATCTATTACGGGCCCGGAGTGGCGGGGATCCTGGTCTGGGCGGTGCTCTTTTACTGGATCTACCTCCGGTTCCGCAGCCTGATCCTGCTGATGGTGTGTCACGCGGCGTGGGACACCGTGGGGTTTCTCTCGCAGCGATGGCCGGCCGTCGCCGGCGTCGCCATCGTGATTGCGGTCGGCATCTGGATCGCAGCGCCGATCACCTGGCTGGTCGAGCGGAACAGCCCGGCTCAGGACGTCGCCTTCTACCCCCACCCCGGCCTGCCGCCGCCCGGCTGGCAGCCGGACCCGGCCGGGGTCCATTACTGGCGCTGGTGGGACGGCCGGCGTTGGACCGATTACGTGTCCGGCCCGTAAGCGGGGCTCGCCGGTCCCGGCCGGGTTCCGTTACTGGTGCTGGTGTTTGGCCCGTGAGCGGGGCTCCGCCTATCACGGGCGACGGTCCCACTCGATGCCCCGCCCCGGCAACTCCCGGGCGGCGGCGAACCGTTCGAGGGCCAGGCCGGGTGCCGGGGCGGTCACCGCGGCGGCCATCACCCGCTCCTGGTGCCGGCCGAGCGCACCTGGCGGTCCGAGGACGAGCAAGGGAGCGCTGAGGCGGGCCGCCACCGCCGGCGTCACGGCGTATCGGTAGCCGAGATGACGGCCGGCCCGATGGTCGACGTCCACGCGGATCCTCTCGCCGCTGACGGTCAGCGTTGACCGGCGCGGGTCCACGGCCACTATCTGCAGCAGACTCCCGGGAGGCAGGTCGCCGGACAGGCGGCGGAGTGCGATCACCTGGTCACCGGCCTGGAACACTCGCCCGCTGCAGTTCAGTTCGGGGCCCGACAGGTCCCCCCGGCGGGCGAGCACGGCCCGGGCCGCCCGGTTGAGCCCGTCCACCTCCGGATAGCCCAGCCCTACCAGTGCGGTCGTCGCGGCTCCCGGGCCCGACGCCCACCGCGCCAGCAGGTCGCCGGCGGCTTCGGCCGCGCTTGGGTACACCACCAGCATTGGTCGGGGCGACGGCAGCGCGACCCCTTCGACCCAGGTCGGCGCCGGCCCAGGATCCAACCGGCCGAGGTGGTCGCCCAGCCAACTCAGGCCTTCGCTATGGCGCCAGCTCACCCGCGGGTAGGTGCCGCCCTCGACCAGGATGGCGCGGCCGGTGTGGTGAAGACCGGCGAGCAGCCGGAGCAGGTCGGCCGTGCTGCGCCGATCGGCGTGATCCACGATGAGGACGTCAGGGCTGGTCCCCGAACGATGCGGCGCGATGCCGGTCAAGGTTTGCCATCGGATCTCGGCCTGGGTGCCGGAGGTCGCGACCGCCGCCCGCAGTCCCGACTCCCGCCAGACCGGCGCCGCCCGCTCGAGAAGGGCGGCGTGGGCGAGGAGGCTGGTCCAGCCCGGCGGGGCCGCGAGGATGTGGACCGATCCGGGGTTGGAAAGCGACTGTCGCGGCCGCGGGCCGGGCTTCTGCGCGGGCGACTTCGGGCGAAGACCGTGGGGCCCTGCCGACCGCTTCGGTCGGGCCTCGCCCCTGCGTCCGTCTCCGCTCGACCATCTCCACCAGGCGCCGATCGCCAGCCTGGGCCGTCACCGTGGTCCAGCGCCTTCCGGCCGTGGGTCCGGACTCGACCGGAATGGCGGCCCGGCAGAACTGCTCCGCCCAGCGCCCGGCTTGTCCGGCTGGCAGTCCTCCGGATGCACAGGCCGCCAGGGCCACGACCACGTCCTCATGCCGGAACGACGAGCGCCGGCTCGCCAGCCACATCGTCACCGCCCGCTCCAGATTCGGCTCGGAACCGGATTGGTTGACTCCCACGCGGCCCGCGGCCAGGAGAGTGTCGGCCGCGGCCGGCCCGAAGCCCGCCGCTCGCACCCGGTCCTGCCACTCCTGGGAAGGCGATGAGGGGCGGCTCTGGATGGTCGTGCCCGACCGGATGGCGTAGGTTCGGCCGCTGCCGCCGTCAGCCCGGAAGGCGGCGCGGTCGACGGCAGCAGCGCGGCTGCGCCCACTCGAGGTGCGGACCGCGGCCCGGGGCACATCCGCCAGGTCTCCGAGCCCGTCGGGGTGCAGGCGCCAATCCAGCGCCAGCCCCGCGGCTCGCAGGTGGTACCGCAGGCCCAGCTGGTAGACGGCCCCCAGGGCGCGCCGTCCGGTCCACCAGGAGTGGCCCACGGCCGACCACACCCCGCGCGGGTCACAAGTCAGGTTTCCGAGCAGGAGGTGGGAGTGCAGATGGGGTTCAGCCGTGGCGTTGGTCCAGTGGTCAAAGCAGGCGGCCACGACGCCTACGGGCGGTGCTGAACCGGCGCTCCTTCCGGTCAGGTATCGATCCTCCAGCTGGTGGACCACGCCGTGTACCGCGGCGCGGTGCGCATCCTTGATCTCCTCGCCACCCGCGGTCGTCGACGCCGCGAGCAACGACAGGGACTTCGGTGCGGCCAGCGTCAGGTCCCATCCGGCCCGGCGTCGGGCCGGCCGGCGCGGCGGCAAGAAACCACCGTGATCGGGGTGACAACCGCGCAGCACCCGGACCAGGTCGAGGTAGGCCACCTCCCCTTCGAGGCCGAGGCAGCCGCTGGCTCGGCCCATCCAGCGACCGGGCTCCTGGCCGCGGAAGTAGTACGGGGCCGCAGTCGAGCCAAGCGGGGTTACGACGAGCACGAGTACAAATTGCTAGCACAACATGAAAAACTATGAAACACTCTTTTACACGGGAATGGGCCCAGCCGCCGCGTTCCTGTCGGCCGCTCAATCGGCCCTCGCCTCGGTCCCCCTCCCTGGAGGTTGTGCATGCGCTTTCACGTCGTCGCGGTGCTCGCGGGCGGGCCGGTGGGCCCCACGCTCCAGCCCAACCCTGCCGGTCTCCCCGGCGCCCCCACCTTGCAGCGCCTCGCCGATGGCATCGGGGGCTGGGCGCTCATCGCCAGCATGCTCGGCATCGTGATCGGCGCCGTGCTGTGGGCCTTCGGCCATTACTCGCAGAACTACCAGCAGGCCTACAACGGCCGTCGGGGCGTGATGGTGTCGGCCCTGGCGGCGGTGCTGATCGGCGGCGCCCCGCACATCATCGGGTTCTTTCTGGGCCAGGGCACGGGAATCACGTCATGACCGCCGCCATAGCCGGTGGCCTTTCGCTCTGCGTCCCTGTCCTGACCTGCGCAGGGTCCTCGTCGGTGACCAGCACCCTCACCCACGACGCGGCCCAGTCGGTCCTGAGCGTGGTCACCAGCGCGCTGGTGTCCACGGCGGCGTGGCTCGTCGGTCATGTCGTCGCACTGGTCGAAGGAACCGGTCAGGTTGACCTGGATCAACCCTGGTTCCTCCAGCGCTCGGAGGTGATGCTGCAGCTGCTCGAGTTCGTGATTGTCCCGCTGCTCCTCGCGGCCACCATCGGGCCGGTCCTTCGCCAGGACCTGCGACGGTTGGCCCGAGTGTGGGGGGTGGGCCTGCCCGTCGCAGTGCTGGCCGGCCTGTCGGGTGCCCAGTTCACCCAGCTGGCCATGGCGGCCACCGACCAGTTGTGCCAGGCCATCGTGGGGAATCCCGACGCCACCCTGGGCGGGAGCCTTCGTGGGCTGACCTCCGCCATGGTGATTCCAGGGGCCCCGCAGCTGGTGGCCGCCCTGATCGCCTGTCTGTTGATCGTCGGAGCCGTACTGCTCTGGTTGGAGCTGGTGGTGCGGGCGGCCGCCATCTACGTGGCGGTGTTTTTCATGCCGCTGGCCCTGGCCTGTTACGTGTGGCCGGCCACGACGGCGGTGGCGAAGCGCACCGTGGAATTGCTGGCCGCCTTGATCCTCTCGAAGTTCGTCATCGTGGCCACCCTCACCCTGGGCGTGGCCGCGCTTCACGGGGGCCCCTCGGCCGACAACGCCGTGATCGGTTCGGCCATTCTGCTCGTCGCCGGCTTTGCCCCCTTCTCCCTGATCCGACTGGCTCCGATCGTGGAGGCCGGCGCTATCGCCCATCTCGAGGGCCTGGCCCGGCGACCGCTGCGCGTGACCGGGCGGACCGCCACCAACGTGGCGGCCGGCCCCGGGCATCCCGTCGTCGGACTCCTCCTGGCCGCGAAGGGAGGCGACGTCCGTCCACCGGCCACCGCCGCCGTCACGCCGCAGTGGATCGCGGAGCGGCCGGCGGACTACCCCAGCGAACCGCCCCGGGGCCCGGCCGGTGGCTGAGCCGAACCGGCGCTATTTGTTCCCCCCGCTGGAGCGGCGCGGGGTGCTGCTCGGCCTCCAGGCCGGCCAGCTGGGCACCCTCCTGCTCGGGGTCGCCGGCGCCCTCCTGGTCAACCAGTCCCTGCCCGCTCCGGCGGGCGCCGGCCTGGCCTTCCTGCTGCTGGCCGGGTCGGCGCTGATCGCCCTGTGGCCCCGGGCGGGACGACCGCTGGTCAGCTGGTTGCCGATAGCCGCCGGGTGGGTCCGGCGGCGCTGGTCGGGGGGCGCGCTGGCGTCCCAACCGCTCGCGGGTCACGGGCGGCCGGCGATGCGGAGACCGTCAGTTCGCGACACCTGTCCGGCCGGAATCGTGATGGTCGAGGCCGACGGTGGCCCCGGCCACGAGGCGCTCGGATTGATCCGCGATCGTCGCTACGGGACGTGGGCGGCGGTCGTTCCCGTGCTGGGCCGGTCGTTTGTCCTGCTGGATGTGGAGGCGCAGGTGGTCCAACTCGAGGCCTGGCGGGCCGTGCTCGGCGCCCTGGCCCGGCCCGGTACGCCGCTTCGCCGTCTCCAGTGGCTGCATTGCAGCGCGCCGGTAGCCGGGCCCCGGCGGATCGGCAGTCGGGAATCCAGCGGGCCGCCGACCGCCGTCTTGCCGGGTCCGAGGGAGGCGACATCCCGACCGGCTGGGTGGGAGCCGGCCCGCCAGAGCTACCGCCAGCTCGTCGCCGACGAGGGCATCGTGACCCAGGGCCATGACGCCTGGCTGGTCATTGCCGTCGGCGGCGCGCCGTCGCGACGATGCCTCGACGAGCTGCGCCGCGAGGTGCGCCTGCTCGAGGGCCAACTTCGCCACGCCGACCTGCGTGCGGGACCACCCCTCGGTCTCGCTGATCTGCGCCACCTGGTCGCTGCGGCCTACCAGCCGGGTCGCACGGTGGTTCGCGGCCGCCGGTCGAGTCCGTGGCCGATGGCGAGCGACGAGGCCTGGTCCGCCTACCGCGCTGACGGCGCCTGGCACGCCACCTTCTGGATCGCCGAATGGCCCCGGGTCGAGGTCAATCCCGATTTCCTGACCCCGCTCCTACTGCGTGACGGCCGGCGCACCGTATCGGTGGTCATGGCGCCGGTGGCCGCGGAGCGGGCCGCTCGAGAGGTCCGGGCCGCCCGGGCCGCCGACGCGGCCGACGAGGAGCTGCGCAGTCGAGCGGGATTCCTCCCGAGCGTCCGCAGGCGGCGCGAGGCCGACGGCGTGATCCGGCGCGAAGCCGAGCTCGCGGACGGTCACGCCGATTACCGGTTCTCTGGCTACGTCACCGTCACGGCCAGTGATCGCGACGGGCTCGAGGCGGCGTGCGCCGAGACCGAGCAGGTCGCGGAGCGGGCCCACCTGGAGTTGCGTCGCCTGTACGGCCGGCAGGCAGAGGCCTTCACATGGACGCTCCCGCTGGCCCGGGGCCTGTCGTGACCCGACCCCCCCGAGCCCGGTGAGACCCCCGCCTGCCCATCGGGCGACCACCGCGCAACTCCAGGCGGTCTACCCCTTTGTCGCCGAAGGGGGTCTCGGTGGGCGGGGCCCCCTGATCGGCAAAGACCTTCTGGGCGGGTCATTTTGCTTCGATCCCTGGGACCTCTACCGCCAGGGACTGTTGACCAACCCCAACCTGATCATCATGGGCCAGGTGGGCCGGGGGAAGTCAACCCTGGTCAAGGCCCTGATATGGCGCCAGGTGGCGTGGGGCCGCCAGGCGTGGATCGTGGATCCCAAAGGGGAGTACGGCCCGCTGGCCCGGGCGTGCGGAGCGACCCCGGTCCGGCTGGCGCCGGGGGGGTCGGTCCGACTCAATCCGCTGGATCTCGCCGCCGGGCCGCCGGGATCATCCACCCGGTCCGGGCCGCCTCCTATCGCCGGAGTCGCAGGACCGAACGCCTCCGCCGGGCGGTCCGATTCGGCTCCGGTCGCCGGGGCCGTCCGTCGCCGGACCGAGCTGGTTTCCTCCCTGGCGGCCTCCTCGCTCGGCCGGATGCTGTCGCCCCCCGAGCGGACGGCGGTCGAACTGGCGGTCCGTGGCACCGGCGCCCGGGCCGCCGTACCCACCCTCCCCGATCTGGTCGGGGCCATGCTGGACCCGGATCCGGAGCTGGCCGCCACGGTGCGGACCGACGCCTCCGGTCTGGCCCAGGACGGCCGCCTGGTTGCCCTGGAACTCCGCCGGCTGGTGGAGGGCGATCTGGCCGGGATGTTCGACGGGCCGACGTCGCCCGGGCTGGGCCTGGACGCGCCGGTCGTGGCCCTCGATCTGTCGGCGGTGTTTGCTTCGCCGGCCCTGCCTCTCCTGATGACCTGCGCCACCGGCTGGCTGCAAGCGGTCCTGGCGGGTGGCCGCGGGGCCAAGCGATTGGTGGTCGTCGACGAAGCGTGGGCGGTCCTGCACGACCTGGCCACGGCCCGGTGGTTGCAGGCGACGTTCAAGCTGGCCCGGGCGATGGGCGTGGCCAACGTCGCCGTCGTGCACCGGCTGTCGGATCTGCGCGCCGCCGGCGCGGCGGGCTCGACTCAGCAGCGGCTGGCGGAGGGCCTGCTTGCGGACGCAGAGACCCGGGTCGTCTTCGGACAGGCCACCTCCGAAGCGGAGACCACCCGCCAGCTGCTTCGTCTCAGCTTGGCCGAGCGGGACCTGCTGGTCCGGCTCCCCCGCGGGGTGGCGCTGTGGAAGGTGGCGGATCGATCGTTCCTGGTCGAGCAGCACGTGGGCCGCCTGGAGGCGGACCTGGTCGACACCGACGCCGCCATGCGGGAGTCGGAATCATGAACGCTCGGCCTGACCGCGGGCCGGAAGGGCGGGCCGATGCGGTGGCAACCGTGATCGGACTCGGTCTGGGGCTCGGGGCGTGGGTCTGGGCGTCGGGGGAGTTGGCCGCCTGGCTGGCCGTCGGGCGGGGCCTGCACGTCCCGCTGGCATCCCTCGTCGCCGTGGTGGCCCGGCTGCCCACCCACTTCGGCGACCCTCGCCGCGCCTGGCCGGCACCCGCCCGGGCCGAGCTGCCCGGACCGGCGCTCTTCTATTTGTCCGCCGGCCTGGTCCTGGCCGGCGCGGCAGGGGTCGCCTCGGTCGGGTGGAGGGTGCGGCCCGGCACGCCATCCCCTCGCGGCCGTGTCCGGCCGAATCGGCGGGCGCCGGCCGCCGGTGGCGCCCCGCGGGGACCCTGGCCGGGTGGCGCCGGGGGCCCGCGCTGGGCAGGCGGCGCCCGGTGGGCCGCCCGCCGGGATCTGCGAGCCTTGCGCGTTCGCCGGCCGGGCCGATCGGCCCGGCTGGTCCTGGGGCGGACGGCGCCGACCCTGCTCGGGATCAGGTCCGGCTCGCTCCTTGCCACCGAGGCCCGCCATTCGGCCCTGGTCGTCGGTCCGACCCAGTCGGGCAAGACCACCGGCCTGGCGGTGCCCGCCATACTGGAATGGCGCGGTCCGGTCATCGCCACGTCGGTCAAGGACGATCTGGCGTCCGCCACCCGCTCCTGGCGCACGGAGCAGGGCCCGTGCTGGGTGTTCGATCCGACCCGCACCTCGGGTTTGCGACCCTTGGCCGGCTGGTCGCCGCTGGCCGCGTGCGGGGACTGGTCGGCAGCTCGAGCGCGTAGCTGGATGGCTGGTCGACGGGACGCCGGCGCGGACCGGCATGGCCGATGCGGCCTTCTGGTATTCGGCCGCAGCCAAACAACTGGCCCCGTTGCTGCTGGCCGCGGACCGGGGTGGCATGAGCATGGCGGCGGTGGTCCGCTGGACCAACACCGGTGACTTCGACCAGCCCGCTCAGCTGCTGCAGCTATCGGGCGACGATCCCGCCATCATGGCCCTGGCGGCATGTGAGGCCCGGGACCCTCGCATCTTGAGCTCGGTGGCCACCACCCTCGAAACGGTCCTGGCTCCGTTCGAGGACCCGGTGGTCGCGGGCTCAACTGCAACCACCGACATCGATCTCAACCGCCTGTTCGACGAGGGCGGCACCCTCTACCTGTGTGGACCAAGCCATGAACAACATCGGGTTCAGGGTCTCTTCGCCGCCCTGGTGTCTTCGGTCATCGCCACCGCTATCGGCCGCGCTCACGACTCGACCGCTCCGCTCGATCCGCCGCTGCTCGTCGTGCTCGACGAGGCGGCCAACATCGCGCCCCTGCGGGATCTCGACACGCTCGCATCGACCGGAGCCGGCCTGGGACTGCAGCTGGTCACCATCTGCCAGGACCTGGCCCAGCTGACCACCCGCTACGGTGCCGAGCGGGCCCGCACCATCGCCAACAATCACCGGGCCAAACTGCTGCTCTCGGGGGTGTCGGACCTTGCGACGCTCGACCTGCTGTCGGGTCTCGCCGGTGAGGCAGCGGTGCGTGAGGACACCGTTACTCATGACCTCCGCGACGGGCGCAGGTCCCATTCGAGCGCGGTCGCCTATCGCCGGTTGGCGCCGACCGACGAGTTGCGGCGGATCCCCCCGGGAGAAGGGGTGCTGGTCTACGGTCACCTGCCCCCCGTCCGGGTTCACCTGCGAGCGTGGTTCCGGGACCGCCGGCTGCGTGCCCGGGTGTCGTCGGCGCCGGCCGCCGGGTCCAACGTCAGGAGTCGGACGCGAACGTGACGGCGATAGTCACGCCCGCCGGGGTGGCGTGGTACGCCAGCTGGTAGGACGCCGCCTTCAGCGCGGTGGTGATCCATTCGAGCGCTTCCCGGAGCTTCCTGATGACCTCCGCGAACCGTTCGGGCAGGGCCTTGCGAGAACGAAGCACCTCGTTCAGGACCTCGAGTACCGTCAGCAGCCTGATGAGGGCCAGATCGGGATCGTCACGGACGGAGACCGTGATTTCGTCGATGGCGGAGGCGAGACCGGCCGGATCATCGAGGGCGGCTGCCGCCAGCCCTTCGATGTCCGGAGCGCCCGTCGCGGCGTCGTCGTGCAGGGCCCGGAGTCGAGATGCGAGGCTCAACCGCCATCACCCGTCCCGGTCCGATGCACCCGCCGGGTGCCCACAGAGATGATTCGCATACTGGGAAACAAGCTAACGCCGAGAGGGACCGCCGGCGGCCGGGCCACCCCCGTAGTTTCCGGCCAAGATCGTGCCGGGGTCCACCGATCGCTCACGGCTCCTTGCGGGCCCGGCTCGGTGCCACCCGCCGCGGTTCGCCCGGCATCTTCGGGTAGACCGGCGGCCAGGGCGCGTCGAGCAGACCGCGAGCGGCGTCACGCTGCGACATCTGCAGCAGTGGTTCCAACGACTCCGCCTGCGCCGGCTCCCAGGGGTCGCCCTGCTCGGCGAACCGGGCCATCACGGTGTCCATGGTCAGCTCGTCCGGGTGGATGCGGCCCAGCTCCGACCACCCGAACGGGGCCGAGACCTGGGCGCCCGGGCGGGCCCGCACCGACCACGCCCCGAACACCGTCTTGTGGGGGGCGTTCTGGTTGAAGTCCACGAAGACCCGCCGGCCCCGCTCCTCTTTCCACCACGCCGCGGTGAGCAGATCGGGCCGGCGTCGCTCGAGCTCACGGGCCACGGCGACGGCTGCGGCTCGTACGTCGATCGACGACCACCTGGGCAGCAGCCGGACGTACACGTGGATGCCGCGGTTGCCGGTCGTCTTCGGCCAGCCGGTGACGCCCACTTCCCGGAGCAGCCCGTCAACCTCGTGGGCGGCTTCGCGGACCATCTCGAAGTCGACGCCCGGCGTGGGGTCCAGATCGATGCGCAGTTCGTCGGCGTGGTCGGGGTCGTCGGCCTGGTTGGGCCAGACGTGAAAGCCCAGACAGGCCAGATTGACCGCCCACAGCACGTGGGCGAGGTCGGCGGCCACCAGCGCCTGGGAGGTGGTGCCGTTGGGCGTCGACACGATCGTCGTTTCCAGCCAGGCGGGCCGCTTCTCGGGAACGCGCTTCTGGAAAAAAGACGAACCCCCGGCGCCGTTCGGGAACCGTTGCAGCAGTACCGGGCGGCCGCCCATGGCCCGCATGAGGGCTGGCTCCACCGCCTGGTAATAGCGGGCCAGCTCCAGCTTGGTACGACCCGCGTCGGCGAAGAGCATCTTGCCGGGGTGGGTGATCTCGACCACCCGATCCCCGGTGTCGATGGCGACCGGTGTGCCCTCGGTGTCGTCGGCCACGGCCGGTGGTCCTCTCCTACCCCTCGAGGATCTCTGCGGCGCCGGCCTCCGGGGATACCGCCTCCGAAGTATCGACTTCGGGGGCATCGGCTTCCGGGGTCGGTTCGGGGGCCGGGGCCGGGTGGTAACTCGTGGCCAGGAGGACGGCCGCGTTGGTGATGCCGAACACGGCCGCCAGAAGGGCCCACTTCAGCCCGGACCGGTGATGGCTGAGCAGATGGTCCACGGAGAAGCGCCCGGGTCCGAGGGCGGCGATGACCGCCGAAACCGCTCCCACCACCCCCACGTACTCCCAGCCATTGCGGAAGATAAAGAACCCGTGCCCCTTATGATCGGTGCGCGCCGCCGTCGTCATCAAGCCGATCGCGGCGGCGGCCGGCAGGGGGCTGGCCGCGCCGAGGGTGATCATGGTCCCGGCCCCGAGCTCCGTCGCCGCGGCCAGACGGGCGTGAACATGGGCGGGGTGGAGACCGAGGGCATCGAACCATCTGGTCGTCCCCTCGAGACCGCCCTTTCCGAACACCTTGTTGTAGCCGTGGACGATCAGCATGGGTCCGATGATGAGACGCAACATCAGCGCCGGGACATCCGTCGCCGGCACGGGGCTGGATCGGGACCGTCTGTTCACAGCGCCAAGGTAGCCTCGTGGCGGACGTGTCGACTACCAACACCCTTCCCCCGGCCGCGGCGCCGCTGCCGCTGCGCACCCGCCTGGCCGCCGGGATCGGTGGAGCGACCGCCGGCCTGTCCCGGCGCTTCGGCCGGGGGGGCGGGTCCGTCGTCGGCGGCCGAGCCATCCTGGCGGTCGATCCCGACGCCCTCCGGCGCCTGGCCGCCAACCGGTCGATCGCTCTGGTGTCGGGTACCAATGGCAAGACCACCACGACCACGCTCCTGCGGGCGGCCCTCGCCACCGCCGGGCCGGTCGCCTCCAACTTCCTCGGCGCCAACCTGCCGCCCGGGCTGGCCGCGGCCCTCGCTGCCGCCTCACCCGGCGTCGCCGCCGCCCTCGAGGTCGACGAGGCCTGGTTGGGCCGGGTGGTGGCCGCCACCGCGCCCCGCGCCGTGGCCTTGCTCAACCTGAGCCGCGACCAGCTCGATCGCAACAACGAGGTCCGCCAGCTGGCTGCCACCTGGCGTCGCACGTTCGAGACCCGGGGCGGCTCCACCACAGTGGTGGCCAACGCCGATGATCCGCTGGTGGTGTGGGGGGCCGGGTGCGCCGCCGACGTCTGTTGGGTCGGAGCCGGGCAGCCCTGGACGCTCGACGCGTCCGGTTGTCCGCGCTGTGGCGGTCGGATCGTTTTCGGCGACGGCGGCGACTGGGCGTGCCTTGGCTGCGCCCTGCACCGCCCGCCGCTCGACGTCCGGTTGGTGGCCGGGGCGGTGCTCGGACCCGGCGGTCGTCAGACCCCTCTGCCCCTGTCCCTGCCCGGACGAGCCAACCAGGCCAACGCCGCCATGGCCCTGACCGTCGCCTGCCGGCTCGGCGTCGACCCGGATACCGCCGCGGCCGCCATGGCGGAGGTCACCGAGGTGGTGGGCCGCTATGCCACCGTGGCGGTGAACGCCGCCGAGGCCCGCCTCTTGCTGGCCAAGAACCCGGCCGGCTGGCTGGAGGTCTTCGATGTGCTGCGGCCGCCACCCCTTCCGGTCGTAGTCGTGATCAACGCCCGTATTGCCGACGGGAGAGACCCGTCGTGGCTCTGGGATGTCCCGTTCGAGCGATTGGCCGGCCGGCTGGTCGTGGCCAGCGGCGAGCGAGCCCGCGACCTCGCTGTCCGGCTGCGCTACGCCTCGGTCGAGCACCGGGTCGAGCCCGACCCCGTGGGGGCGATCGCCGCCGCCGGCGCTCGCTCGGTGGACGTGGTCGCCAACTACACGTCATTCCAGACCCTCAGGACCCGGCTGGCCTGATGTCCGGCAGGGAATCGACCCTCACCGTCGGACTCCTTTTCCCCGACCTGCTGGGGACCTACGGCGACTCCGGCAACGCCGTCATCCTGGCTCAGCGGCTGCGCTGGCGAGGCATCGAGGCCGAGATCATCACCGTTCATGCCGATCAGCCGGTGCCCGCCTCCTGCGAGCTGTATGTCGTTGGCGGCGGGGAGGACCTTCCGCAGGCGCTGGCCGCTCGACAGCTCGGCCCACCGGGGAGCCCCCTTCGCCGGGCCGTCGACCGGGGGGCGGTGGTGCTCGCCGTGTGCGCCGGACTGCAGATCCTCGGCACCAGCTTCGTCGGCCCCGACGGCGTCGAGGCCGACGGCCTCGGACTGGTGGACTGCACGACGCGGCGGGGAGGCGGGCCTCGAGCCGTGGGGGAGATCGTGGTGGACCCGGTTGGCCCGCTGGCGCTGCCCCTGCTCAGCGGATACGAAAATCATGCGGGTGTCACCTCCGTCGGGCCCGGCGCCTCGCCGGCCGGGCGGGTCCGGGTCGGGGTGGGCAACGGCGACGGGACGGGCACCGACGGGGTCTGGGCCGGGCGGGTCCTCGGGACCTACCTCCACGGCCCGGTTCTGGCCCGCAACCCGGCGCTGGCCGACCTTCTGCTCGGATGGGCCGTCGGGGACCTGGTGTCCCTTGACGACCGGGAGGAGCAGGCCTTGCGCGCCGAACGCCTCCGGCTGGCCGGCGGCCGCCCCGGCCGGACCCGGGGGGCCGTCCGGCGGTTCGGGCTGGCCGGGCGCCAGAAGTGACAACAGACGTGACGTCAACGGCGCTGCTCACCGATCGCTACGAGCTGACCATGCTCGACGCCGCCCTTCAGGCGGGCACGGCCGATACACCGGCGACCTTCGAGGTCTTCACTCGCCGGCTTCCGCCCGGTCGGCGCTTCGGAGTGTTCGCTGGCCTGGCCCGCCTGCTTGACGCCCTCGAGTCGTTCTGCTTCGGGCCGGACGAGCTGGAGTGGTTGGCGAACACCGGGGTGGTGACGCCTGGAACGTTGGAGTGGCTGGCCGGTTTCTCTTTTGCCGGCGACGTCCACGCCTACCCCGAGGGCGAGTTGTACACCGGTGGCTCGCCCCTTCTGTGCGTGGAAGCCCCGTTTGGCCAAGCCGTGCTGCTCGAGACGATCGTGCTTTCGATCCTCAACCACGACTCGGCGGTAGCGGCGGCGGCTTCCCTCATCGCCCGGGCGGCCGGCGACCGGCCGGTCATCGAGATGGGAAGCCGCCGGACCGACGCTGAGGCCGCGGTCGCGGCGGCGCGGGCCGCGTACATCGGCGGCTTGACTTCCACATCCAACCTGGAGGCGGGACGGCGTTACGGGGTGCCGACCGCGGGGACGGTGGCGCACGCCTTCGTCATGTTGTTCCGGGATGAGCGGGCAGCCTTCGAAGCGCAGGCCCGGGCGTTCGGCCCGGACACGACCTTCCTCGTGGACACCTACGACGTCGAACAGGGCATCCGGGAGGCCGTCGCCGCCGCGGGCCCCGGTCTGGCGGCCATCCGGGTGGATTCCGGCGACCTGGGCGCTCTGGCCGCCCGGGCCCGCGTCCTCCTGGACGAGCTCGGTGCGGTCACGGCCCGGGTGATCGTCACCGGCGACCTCGACGACCGGACCATCCGGGCGCTCGGCGCCGCGCCGGTGGACGGTTACGGGGTCGGATCGGCCGTGGTGACGGGTCTAGGCAGTCCGACGGCCGGCCTGATCTACAAGCTGGTCTCCATCGGCGGCCGCACTGTGGCCAAGAGCTCGCCCGGCAAAGCGACCGTCGGCGGCAGGAAGTGGGCCTGGCGGGTGGCGTCGAGAGGGGAGGAGGTGGTCGCCACCAGCCCCGAACCTCCACCCGAGGGTGGTCGGCCGCTGCAGTCCCTGGTCATGTCCGGGGGCCGGGTCCACGAAGGCCCGGACCTGCAACAGGCCCGGGCCTGGCACCAGCGTGTGTTGCGGGAGCTGGAAGCAGGGGCCGAAGGCGAGGAACTCCGGTTGGTGCGGGTCGAGGCGACCCGGCGGGAGGGGGTTAGCTGACCCGGTCCCAGAGCTTGATACCGCCGAGGATACCGGCGCTGTTGTCGACGAGGGCCACGTTGGCGGGCAGATCGGCGGTGATCCGCTGGGAGTTGCCACCGCCGATGTAGCACCAGTCGAAGAAGGTGAGCGCCCGGAACGTCTCGACCGCGTCGAGGACGCGCCGCTGCCACTTCTTGGTCCCGACGGTCCGCCGGGCGGTCTCGCCCAGCTGCTCGTTGTAGGTCCCGCCCTTGCGGAAGGGCGTGTGGGAGAACTCGAAGTGGGGCAACAGGTGCCCGTCGAGGAAGAAGGCGGTGCCGACCCCCGTCCCGAGGGTGAGGACCAGCTCCAGACCCTGGCCGGCGACGACCGCAGAACCCTGAACGTCGGCGTCGTTGGCCACCTTGGTAGGCCGGCCGAGGGCCCGGGCCAGCTCCGTTTCGAGATCGAAGGACGCCCACGCCGCCTCCAGCTTGGGTATGGGCACACCGAGCGGGCCGTCAGGGGAAACGAAGTGAGGAGCCGAGAGGATCCGGCCATTGCGGACCATCCCCGGAAATCCGACCGACACCCGGTCGAACAAGGGGAGCGGCTTCACCAGGTCGACGAGGACCGTAATGAGCTTCTGCGGCGACAGGGGATAGGGGGTGGGGATTCGCACCCGCTCGTGCTCCATCTGGCCCATCTGGTCGAGCACGGAGGCCTTTAGCCCGGTACCGCCGACGTCGATCGCGAGGGTCAACAGGGCCCGGGGCGCGGCCGCGGCCCGCCGCCGAGCCGGGGCGGGGGCACCGGACCCGGGTTCGGCCGGATCGGCGGACAGCGGCAGCACCCGGCGCCGTCGACCGGGGGCGGGCCGGTCGCCTCGGGCGGGGCGCGGCCGGCCCCGGAGTTGCTCCAGGCGTCGAGGAGGCCATGTCGCCACGTTACCGGTCGAGGCTATGGGCGGCTGTTGCCCGGGCTTCGCTCGCGGTTCTTTGTGACTATTTGCGAGGTTTTGGAACTCACGCTGGCCTAAGGCGTCAGAAGGGTGGAGAATGGTCGCGACACCGTGGGTGGAGGTCGAGGACAGAGGGGAGGTGAGATGAGCACTCGAGACGATCCGAGCCTGACAGCGAGAGAACGCGCCGCCCTCGCCAGTCTCGAGGCCCAGGCGGCCGCAGAGGATCCCACGCTGGCCCGCCGGCTGCGGGGGTCAAGCCCGTTCGGCTTGGTCACCAAGGTGCCCCGGATCCCGGCCTGGCTCTGGCAGAGCTGGTGGGGTGTGCCGGTGGCCGTTCTCGGGCTGGTGCTGGTCGGGTTGAGTCCCAGCACGGGACTCGTGGTGGGGCTGGTTGGCGCCCTGATGCTGGCCGCCGGACTGCGGATGCTGGGTGGAGCCGTCCAGGCTCGACGCAACGGGAGCGGGCCGGCGGGTTGAACCGGGCGGACTGAGACCACCTGGAGGTCTTGGCGATCCTGCGCCGCCGGCGCAGGAGCCGGTGGGGCGCGGCCGCCGGTGGTGCTGACTCCCTGACCGGTGGCCGTACCGACGTGGCGATCACCTCACCGCTCGATGCCGGCGCGGCCCTGGGCGACTCCGGAGGTCACGTGAGCGGTTCGGCGCGCCCCAGGAACAAGATCTCGGAATCGGCCAGAGATCTCGATCAGAAGAACCTGGGTAGCAGCCGCGGGTGCGACCCCATCCTCAGCCGCGTCTCAGGAACCACCGGTAAACCGGGCGCCTGGCCCGGCCGCCAACCGTGACAGGAGACTCGTTTGCGCAATCTGGTCGTCAGCCCACGGTGCTGATCTCTGATGGCACCGGTCAGCCCGGCCCGGTCCAGGTCGCCGAGGCGCGATCCGGCGCCCGGCCGCGATCGTGGTGGCGGCGCCCCGCCTTCGCGGTCGGCGCCCCGCTGCTCCTGGGACTCCTGCACGTGGCCCTCGTCGCCCCGCACTACTTCGTCGGCTCTTTTGATGACGACGCCGGGTACATCCTGACGGCCAAGTCCCTGCTCGCCGGGCACGGGCTGACCTGGCTGATGCCCAATGCGGCCACCGTCGGCGGGTCGTATCCGCCTGGCTACGGGATTTTGCTGGTCCCCTTGTTGTGGATCTGGCCGCACACCTATCTCCCGCTCCGGCTCCTCTCGGTGGCCTGCTACGCAGGGATTTTCCCTCTCACCTGGATCTACCTGGGCCGGCGGCGGGTGGGCGACGGAGTTCGCATGGCCACGCTCTTCGTCCTGGCCCTGGGACCTCCGCTCGCCACCTTCGGCAGCATGGTCATGGCCGAGACGCCATTCCTGGTTCTGCTGCTCATCCTGCTGATCGTGGTGGACCGGTGGGACCTCGATGACCGGGTTTTCACCCGGACCGGCGTGGCGGTGATCGCCGCCGCCGCCGGTCTGGTGTGGCTCAAGGAGGCGGGTATCGGTGTGGTCGCCGGGGTCTGCGTCTGGCTGCTCCTGCCCTGGGGGCCGCGGCGTCCGTCCTGGCGCAAGTCGTTGGCGGTGGCGGCCGGCACGGTGGCGCTGCTCGTGCCGGTCGCCGTGGCCCGTATCATGGCGGGGATCCCGATAGTGGGGGCCCGCTACTCGCAGGAGCTCGGGACGTATTACCAGGGCGGCCTGGTCGGCCGGATCGTGCACGTGGCGCCGCGCGGGCTGTGGCAGATGCTCTCGACCGCGTTGCCCGCAACCCTCGTGCCCTACCTGAGCCCGTTGCCGCTGCACGGACACGCGCCCGACGTCTGGAAGGTCCTCTCCTGGCTGGTCAGCATTCTGGTCATCGTCGGCGCCGTCGTCTGGGCTCGCCGGCACCGCGACGCCGCCCTTCCCATTGCCGGGGTGTATCTCTTCGAGACCCTGTTCTGGCCCGAGGTCAACGAACGGCGGGTCATCCTGGTCCTTCCGATCCTGGCCGTCTGGTATGTGCTCGGCGCCAAGGCGGCAGGACTGGCCGCATGGTCATGGCTCCAGGGTCGGGCCTGGCCGGCGGCGCGCCGGTACGGCTGGACCGGGCGACGGGCGACTGCGGTCGGCGCGGCCGGAGCGGCTGTGGTCGCCGCGGCCCTGACCGTCGTCCCGCTCGCTGTTCAGCTGCCGAGGGACTACCTGGTCGACCTGGGTCAGAACACGTCGCATTTCTCCGGCTCCCCGTACGCCGAGATCCTCTCCCAGCTCGGTCGGCCCACCGATGTCGTCGAGACCGATTACGAGTCGTCGACGGCCCTCTTTACCGGGCACGACACCCGCAACGATGCCTTTCTCGACACCCTCAGCAGCTGCAACGCCGCCGTGGTCCGCTCGGCGCTCACGCTCGACCACGCCGGCTACCTGCTGCTTGGCAATGTCAACAAGCCCGACGTGCTCGACAGCCCGTGCCTGATGCAGCTGGCCTCGTCAAGCCCGTGGGCGGTCCCTCTCCTGCACACCAGCCGGGACCATGCATCGGTGTTCGAGTTGATCGGTCCCGGGACGGGGCACCCTGACCTGCGGAGCCTGACGGCCTCGGCGACCCGGACGATGGCGGTTGCCGGCTCCTCCGTTTTCTGGGAGTGGAACTGGTCGACCTCCCGTCCGATCTCCCAGGTCAGCGTCGGCCAGGCGGGCCCGGCCGGTGTGACCTCGGGGGTGTCCCTCCAGGTCGCCGACGTGAACGGCGCCTGGCGCACCGTCGCGTCGGTCCGGTCAGCAGTCGGCGCCGGGCGAGGAACCGCTCCCTACCTGCTGGCTGCCCTGCCGAACGGCACCATGGCTACCGGCGTCCGCGTGGTGATTGCTGGCGCCGGATCCTCCTCGTCGGCGGCGACGACGGCGACGGCGCCGGTCGACGTGGTCGCCCTCGGACCTACCAGCGGAACCTGAGCCCGGGGTGGGAGAGGGCCGCGTCGCCTCCTCCTTGGCCCGGTAGGCTCCCGTGATTGCCTGATGCCCCCGACCGGGGCGACCTCCGACAAATGCCGGCTCGCCCGATGCCAACCCCTTAAATGCGCTAAATGATTGACACCCGGCTCCTCCTCGACGATTACGACGCCACGGCCCGGCGGCTGGCCCGACGGGGCGTCGATCCGGCCCTGGTTGATTCGGCCCGCGACCTGGCCCGGCAGCGTCGCGACCAGGTGCGTTCGGTCGACGCCGGCCGCGCCGAGATGAACTCTCGATCGGCCGAGGTCGGGGGCCTGCTGCGCGGGGGCAAGCGGGAGGAGGCGGACGCGCTCCGGGCCCTTTTGGCGGATGCCAGAGCCGAGCTCGATGCGGACGAGAAGGCTTTGCGAGAGATTGAGGAAGCCCTCAACGACGTCGTGCTCCGGATCCCCAATCTGCCGGCCGATGACGTGCCGGATGGGCGCAGCGAAGCTGACAACCGGGTGCTGCGCACTCACGGCTACAACCCAGCCGACTACGAGGGCCGCTCCTGGGCTCCGCACTGGGAAGTCGCCGAGCGGCTCGGTATCTTTGACGGCGAGCGGGCCGCCAAGCTGAGCGGGGCCATGTTTTCGGTGCTCAAAGGTGACGGCGCTCGCCTCCTCCGGGGACTGGTAAACCTCGGACTCGCTCTCCATCGAGATCAGTACGAAGAGGTAGCCCCGCCTCACCTGGTGCGGACCGAGGTCATCAGCCGAACCGGCCACCTGACCAAGTTCGACACCCAGGCTTATCGAGTACGTGACGATGAGCTCTGGTTGATTCCCACCGGTGAAGTACCGCTCATGGGACTGCACCAGAGCGAGATCCTGCCCGAGTCGGAGCTGCCCTGCCGGTATATGGCCTACACCGTCTGCTGGCGCCGGGAGGCCGGAGCGGCCGGCAAGGAGACGAGGGGCATGCAACGTCTCCACGAGTTCCAGAAGGTGGAGTTGGTGAAGCTCTGCCGACCCGAGGATGGTCCGGCGGAGTTCGAGTCCCTCGTAGCCGACGCCGAGATGGCGTTGCAGGCTCTCGGGCTGCCCTACCGCGTGGTCGAACTCTGCGCCGGGGACCTGACCTTTTCGGCGGCCAAGGTCTACGACCTCGAGGTGTACTCGCCCGGCGTCGACCGTTGGCTGGAGGTGTCGTCGATCAGCTGGGTGACCGACTTTCAGGCCCGCCGGGGTCAGATCCGGTTTCGCCGTGAAGGAGGTGGGATCGAGCTCGTCCACGCCCTCAATGGCTCCGGCCTGGCGACGCCCCGCGTCTGGGCGGCTGTGATCGAACACGGGCAGCAGCCGGATGGCTCGGTTCGCCTGCCGGACGCGCTGATTCCCTACGTAGGGACGGACGTCATCACCTGAAGCCGCCATCGCTCCGGCTGGCCGATCAGTGAAGCGGACGAGAGGCCCTTTTCACCTGGAGGACCGCGGCCCCATAAATGCTTGAGGGTGCGGTCAGGGCGGGCGGTACCGTGACCGGGGTGCAGACCTGTCCCGAGTGTGGGGCGTCGAGCCCCGAGGGATTTCGGTTTTGTCGTGATTGTGGCGCTCGACTCCAGCTAACCGGGTGCCCCTCGTGCGGGGCGCCTTACGAGGACGGCCAGCGCTTCTGTGGTCAGTGCGGGACCGCTCTCGGCGCTGGAGTCGCCCCAGGGCGGGAGCCCGAGCCGGTCCAGGAACGCAAACTGGCCACCGTGCTCTTCGCCGACGTGGTTGGTTTCACCTCACTGTCGGAGCGCACCGACCCGGAGATCGTGGCCCGGATGGTCGATGCCGCCTTTCGCCAGCTCGGGGCCGTCGTCACCGACCATGGCGGCACGATCGACAAGTACATGGGCGACAGCCTGATGGCGGTCTTCGGGGTTCCGGTCGCCCACGACGACGACGCCGAGCGAGCGGTCGCCGCCGGCCTGGCTATGAGGAAGCTCGGTGGCGATCTGGTGTTCTCGATCGGGATCAACTCCGGCGAGGTCATGGCCACCTCGGTCGGGCGGTCCGGCGACAGCACCGTGATCGGTGACACCGTGAACGTCGCGGCGCGCCTCGAGAAAGCGGCCGGTCCCGGCGAGGTCCTGTGCGGATCCCTTACCGCCGAGCTGGTGGGAGGTCGAGTCGTCTTCCGGCCCCGCCAACCGGTCATCCTCAAAGGAAAGCGGGAGCCGGTCGAGGTCTGGGAGGCCGCGGCCATGGGCCGCCCCGAGGACGCGCTCACGGCACCCGATCTGCCGCTTCTCGGGCGCGAGGAGGAGATGGCCTATCTCGAGGCGCTGTGGCACCGGGTCCGGCGCGACACCCAGACCCACATGACTCTGCTGTGCGGGGAGGCTGGCTCCGGAAAGTCCCGACTGGCGGGTGAGTTGGCGCGTCTGGTTGGCGACGACGGCCTCGTCGTGCGAGCGACCTTCCCGTCCTACGGACCGATGGGGGGCTCGCGGGTAGCGGCCGACGTTCTGCGGCAACTCGGGCCGTCCGACGACGACGATGTCACCGCCCGGGTGGAGTCGCTGGCGGGGCAGGGCGACGAGTCCCTGAGAGCCATCGATCCGGTTGATTTGCAGAAGGAACAGGTCTGGGGTGTCGTCCGCCTTCTCGAGCAGAAGAGTGCGGAGCAGCCGCTCGTCCTCATCCTGGACGACATGCACCGGGCCGTCGCCACCAGCCTCAACATTTTGGCCGAACTGAGTACGCGGCTGCCCCGATCCCCGATCCTTTTGATCCTGGTGGGCCGGACCGAGCCCGGCGACTGGTTGGCCCGCTTTCCCGCCGCCACGACGCTGCGTCTGGCGCCGCTCGGGAAGGGTGACGCGGCCTGTTTGGCCGGGGCCTTCGCGGGCGAGAAGCCGCTTGCGCCGGAGGCCGCGGCCTTCCTCGTCGAGCGGGCCGGTGGAAACCCGCTGTACCTGCGGGAGTTGGTCCGGATGGCGCGCGCCGGAGGGTCACTCGTCGACGTCGGCGATTGCTACCGTCTGGACCCGGCGGCCTTGGTCCCGGCCACCTTGCAGGCGCTGCTGGCGGCCCGCCTGGACGCCGTCGGGCCTATTCCAAAGCTGGTGTTCCAGCATGCGGCCATCCTCGGTGACGGTGTGACCGCGGGCCAGATCGTCGGTCTCGGTCCCGCAGGGGCGGATGTTGCGCTCACGTCGCTGGTCGACGGCGGATTGCTGCGCGCCAACCCGGCTGGAGGGTTTGACGCCGCCGACCCGATGTTGCGTGAGGTGGCCTACGAGACCCTGCCGCGCCACGTGAGGGGCGAACTTCACCGCCGGGCGGTGACCTTGGTGAATCGGCCCGAGGACCGGGCCCGTCATCTCGACCGGGCGGCCGAGTACCTGTCCGACGATGCATCGGTCACCAGGGAGGCGGCGGAGGCTCTGGCCGAGGTCGGGCACCAGCTGGCGAGCGAGTTCCGCCTCGCGGACGCCGCCCGTGTGCTCGAGCGGGCCGTGACGCTCGGTTGTCGCCGGACGTCGACTCTCCTCGAACTGGCCCAGCTCCAGGAGCACGCCGGCAATGAGAGCGCGGCCCTCGAGACCCTCGCCCTCGTCGCTGATGATCCCACCGACGCGACGGTGGCGGTCAAACGAGATCACGCCATCGCTCGGACCCGGATGTTCACCGACTCGGCGTGGGCCGGCCCCCGTCTCCAGGAAATCAGCGAGAGGTGGCAGCAGCTTGGCGATGAAGGGCTGGCGGCGTGGGCGATGGCCAACGCCGGAGTGGCCAAATTCATGATGAGCCGTATGGAAGAGGCCGCCGCTGATCTGGACCAGGCCCTGACCATGTTCGAGCGGCACCACGACCGTGCCGGTGCCGTGGCGGCGTCTTCGTTCCTTTGTTTGGCCAGGCCGACGGACCGTCGGGTGCCCAGGTGGCTGGCGGAAGCGCTGGCCTTCGCCGACGAGGCCGGCGACCGCATCAAGCAGGTGGGGGCGCTTTCTTCGCTGGCCTGGCACCACTTCCAACGCTCGTTGTGGGGGGGCCCGGCGGACACGGCTGCAGCCGAGGGGTTCGCCCGTCAGCTCGCCGAGGTCGCCGAGGATGTCGGCTCCAACACCAACGCCATGCACGGCCGCAGCCTGCTCGCGATCATCGCCCGCCTCGAGGGTCGCATCGGTGTCGCCGCGGCGGAGACCGCGAACCTCGCCCGCCTCCTGCGCCCTGAGCAGCATGAGCCCTGGCTGGGCTGGGCCGCAAGCTTCGCCGTCGCCGTGGCGGAAGGGGCATCAACCGCTGCGGCTCCGTTCCCGCCGCCGGCTTCGGTCGATCCGGTCGATGGCGTGGCCAGCCTGGTGGTACATGCCGAGCTGATCTTCGCCGGCCGGGTGGAGGAGGCGACGTCACATTTCGCTGAGCTCGAATCGCGGGATGCCATCGGCCGAGGCGGGGTCACCGCCCTATTGGGCGCGCTCGGTCTGGTCCTATCCGGCCGGCCAACCGACGCCGGCCCTTGGGCGGAGCGAGCGTTACGGGCGGCCAGGACCCTCGAGGCCCGCCCGACCGAGGTTGCGGCGCAGGCCCTGCTGGCCGAGATCCGACAGCGGGAGGTCGATCTGCCCCCAGCGCCGATCGTGGCCGGTTCGGTGGCGGAGACGCTGGTGCTCCGGGCCCATACGGTCCTCGGCCGGTCGGGCGCCCGGCCCGCTCTGCAACGCGCCGCGAATGCTTTGGTGGCTCCCGGGCTGCTTCTGGGTCTCTGAGGCCCCACTGCGTCATCGGTTCGAGCAGGGGCGGCCCCCCAGCGGTGGCGTCGAGCGATCGGGGGCGGCTTGCGGGCGAAGAGGACCACGGTGACCAGCAGGGCGAAGGCCGGCACCGCCGGCGCCGTCCCGTTCAGCCAGGCCCCAGATCAACAGTCACCCCGGAGATCCTGGGCTCATCGGACTGATGGCACCGGCCCGTCCAGCGGGTTGGGGCTGGTCAGGTTCGGTGCCCCCGGCAGGATTCGAACCTGCGCACCCGGCTCCGGAGGCCGGTGCTCTATCCCCTGAGCTACGAGGGCCTGGCGCCGACGTCCCTGGGTCGCGACCGACCCGGACGTCAAGCAGGACGAGCCTAGTCAGTAGAACTGCCGCGCCGGGCGTACAGCGGCTGCCCCTGTAATAAAAGTCTCTTCATAGGCAATAAATGGGTCAAAATATCGCCAACGTGGCCCTGACTCCCTCCCCCGAACGGTCCGCCCGGTGCCGGTCGGTAGGATGAACCGATGGTCGCGCCGTGCCAGGCAAGGGCAGATCGGGAGCCGCTCGCCCGGCCTCTCGGAGCCGCGTCGGGGGCAGCGATCCGTCTCGCCTGGATCGTCTTCGGCTGAATGCTTCCGGACCCCGAGGAGCAGTCCGAGGAGGCCGTCCCGGCCGCGGCCGATGCGCCGCTGCCGGTGCATCTCCTCCCGGATGGGGCGCGGATCGACCGGTCGGGGCACCTCTCGATCGCCGGCGTCGACCTGCTCGATCTCTGCCGGAACATCGGCACTCCGGTGTTCGTCTACGACGAGGAGCACATCCGGCGCCGGTGCCGCGAGGCGGTCGGGGCCTGGGGTGGAGCAGTGGCGTACGCCTCCAAGGCTTTCCTCTGCCGCGCCATGGCTCGCCTGGTCCACGAGGAGGGCATGGCGATCGACGTGTCGACGGGCGGCGAGCTGCACGTAGCCCTGGCCGCCGGGGTGCCTGGGTCCCGCCTGGTGTTCCATGGCAACAACAAGTCGGACGCCGAGCTGGCCCGGGCGCTCGAGGTAGGGGTCGGCCGGATCGTGGTGGACTCCTTTGACGAGATCGATCGGCTTGAACGCCTGGCCGTCGCCGGGGCTTGGCAGCCGGAAGTGCTCATACGGGTCACTCCTGGCATCGAGGCCCACACCCACGAGTACGTCAAGACCGGCCAGGACGATTCCAAGTTCGGCTTCGGGCTGGCGTCCGGGGCGGCGGAGCAAGCGGCGGCCCGGCTCGGCCGCCACGGCTCTCCGGTTTCTCTGGTGGGCGTTCACGCCCATATCGGCTCACAGATCTTCGCCCTTGATTCCTTCGAGAAAGCGCTCGCGGCGTTGGCGGAGTTCTTTCTGCCGCTGAGGCTCGACGAGCTCTGCATTGGCGGCGGTCTCGGCGCGCCTTACGTGAGGGGAGAATCGGCGCCCTCCATTTCCGAATGGGCGGCGGCTGTTCAGCAGGCCGCCAAAGCCAACGGTCTCGGACCCGAGGTGCGCCTCACCGCCGAACCCGGTCGGTCGATCGTGGCCAGCGCCGCGATCACGTGCTATTCGGTCGGCACTATCAAAGAGATCCCCGGGGTCCGGACCTACCTGAGCGTCGATGGCGGCATGAGCGACAACCCAAGGCCGGTGCTCTACGGCAGCGGCTACGAGGCCTTCCTGGTTCGGGCGACCGACGCCACCAGACCCCGCCCCGTCACCATCGTCGGCAAACATTGCGAGTCGGGCGACGTCATCGTGCGGGACGGTCAGGTGCCCGGGGACGTCGCAGTCGGCGACGTGCTGGCCACGCCGGTGACCGGTGCCTACGGCCACTCCATGGCCTCGACCTACAACAAGGTGCCGCGCCCGCCGGTGGTCTTCGTGCGTGATGGGACCGCGAAGGTCGTGGTCCGACGAGAGAGCCTGGACGACCTTCTGGCCCTCGACGAGTAGGCCGCAGGCGCCGCCAGGGGCTCACAGGCCGCCGACGCGGCCCTGGATCGGGACCGGTCGCGGCCCTCGTCGACAGCCGGCACGCGGATCCCTAGCCCTCGACCCACTCCGGGTTGTCGATACCGTAGCCAGCCGCCAGGTTTGGCCACTTGAGGGGCCTGCCGTCGAGCCCCCCGGGAGGCGCGACGGCGAAAATCGGACCGGTCGGGCCGTCGAGCTCCACCGTCCAGTCCTCGCTCGTCGGATCCACGGCCTGCTGATCGTGACCGAATTCGATTTGCGTGGCTGCCAGCCAGGCGGCGGTCCGAGCGAGCGACACGGACCGGATGACGGTGCCGCCTGAGACGCTCTGACGGCGCAGGCCGTCCAGGGCGGCGGCCGCGGCCAGATAGCCGGTTCCGTGGTCGAGAAGCTGGCAGGGGAGGACACCCGGCGCCGTGCCGTCGGGAGACTCGACGGTGGCGATGCCGCACGCGGCCTGCACGATGCTGTCGAAGCCCCGGCGTCCCGACCAGGGGCCGTCATGGCCCCAGGCATTGAGGTGGACGACGACCAGGCCCGCATGCCGGGCCGCGAGGTCCCCGGAGCCCAGGCCGAAGCGATCGAGCGCGCCGGGCCGGTAGCCGTGGACGACGACGTCCGCTTCATCCAGGAGGTGGTGCAGCCGGGCCTGACCGGCGGTCGAGGCAAGGTTCAGGAAGGCGCTGCGTTTGCCGAGAAGCGTGTCCGCGGCTGCGCCGGGGACAACATCGGGCCGATCTGGCGGGTCGAGGCGCAGGACATCGGCTCCCAGGGCGCCCAGGTACCGGGTGCAGACGGGACCGGCGATGACCCGGGTCAGGTCGAGGACGCGTACACCCGCCATCGGGAGCGGTGCCGGATCCCGATGCCGGGGCGGTGCCGAGCCGGCGATGCGGTGGCTGATCAAAGGTTCGTCGGTCCCGGCCCGGCCCTGAGGGTGGCTCTGCCAGGCTTCTGGCGTTCGAAGCGCGGCCGCTACCCCGCCGGCGGCGAAGGCTCGTTCCTCGAGATCGGTCGCCCGCTGCTTTGCCGCGGCCGCGGCCACGGCTTCCACCATGGCGTCCGCGTCCGTGTCCGTCAGGGTTGACGGCAGGTTTGACGGCAGGCCGAGGGCCGAGAGCAGGGCACGGCGGTGCCAGGGATAGTTGCCGTGGGTGCGGATCCAGCCGTCCGCCGTGGCCCAGAAGCGGGAGAGAGGGGCAAAGGACGCTCCGGCCGGCCTCCCGCTTACCCGGAAGTACCGCTCGCTTCGGACAGCAGCCGCGGTCTGCGCTCGGTCGAGGGTCGCTTCAGCCGGGGAGGCGCCACGCTGCTGGCCGAACGCCGATGCCGCCCGCAGCGCCGTGCCGACCGCTGCCAACGCCACCGCCTCGACCGGGAGGTTTGACCGCAGGTGCCCCGATTCCCCCGTGACCTTGAGGGAAGGGGCCGCCGGCACCTGGCTCTCGGCCGCAGTCAGCTCGGCCCACGCCCGGTCCAGCGCACCGGACTCGGGGCTACTGAGTGGCGTCATCAAGCAACCCGGGTGGGGCGACGGCAGCCGTCCGCTTGTCCTGGCTGGGGGCTGGGCCGGGGGCGGGGGGTACCCAGTCGTCCGCTTGCCGCCGGAACCATCACCGGAGGCTATCCCGCTGGCATCAGTCCGTCCGTCCGTCCGTCCGTCCGTCGCCGACGTGGCCGGCTGCTTCGTGAAATGGGCGCGCTTCGTGATTTTGGGCGCGGTTACGGTCGTAATACCGCCAAAAGCGCGCCCAATCCGCCAAACGCGCCCAGTGCTCACGTCCGCCCGGGGCCACTCGCGCCGGCGTTCGTCCGTCGCCGGGCGCCGCCGGCTCGCTCGTGAACTTGGGCGCGCTTCGTGATTTTGGGCGCGGTTATGGTCGTAATACCGCCAAAAGCGCGCCCATAGCGCCAAACGCGCCCAGTGCTCACGTCCGCCGGGCGCCACCTCGCCCGCCCGGCCCCACCCGGCTGCCCGCCCCCACCCGGCCGCCCGGCCCCACCTCGCCGCCCGGGCTCACCCCGGCGGCCCGGCCCCAGCCCGCCACCCGGCCCACCCCGCCGCCACCCCCCACCCCGCCTGGCGATGACCCCGGGGCGCGCCGCGGCGGTCCGCCGCTCCCGACCCCCACTACCCTCTCCGCCATGGAGAAGACGTCGCTGCGGGTCGGCCTCCTCGGCTGCGGCCATGTCGGCGGGGCGTTGGTCCGGCTACTCGTCGAGGACGCCGATCGGATTGCGCGCCGCACCGGCCTCCGGCTGGACCTGGCTGCGGTCGCGGTCCGCAGCCGATCCCGCGAACGCGACGCCCCGGTCCCTGACGGCATCCTCACCACCGACGCCGGGGCCGTCGTCGCCGACCCCACCGTGGATGTCGTCGTCGAGGTCATCGGTGGGATCGAGCCGGCCCGCACCCTGATCCTCACCGCCCTCAAGGCCGGCAAGCCAGTGGTGACCGCCAACAAGGAGCTGCTCGCCAACTGCGGAGCCGAGCTGTTCGAGGCCGCCTCTCTGGCGGGCGTCGACCTGTTGTTCGAGTCTTCGGTCGCGGGCGGTATTCCCCTGATCCGGCCCCTTCGGGAATCGCTGGCCGGTGAGCGCATCCGCCGCATCATGGGCATCGTCAACGGGACGACCAACTTCATCCTGAGCCGGATGAGTGAGTCTGCCGCCAGCTATCACGACGCCCTGGCCGAAGCCCAGAGCCTCGGTTACGCGGAGCGCGATCCGACGGCCGACGTCGAGGGCTACGACGCTGCCGCCAAGGCGGCCATACTCGCCAACGTGGCCTTCGGCGCCGGAGTCGTCGCCGGCGACGTCTATCGCGAAGGCATCGACGGGGTGACACCGGCGGACATCTCCGCCGCCCGCCATCTCGGGTACGCCGTCAAGCTGCTCGCCGTAATCGAACACGATGAGGGCGGCCCGGGCGATCAGCCGGGGACGCTCGAGTCGGTGGCGGTCCGGGTCCACCCGGCCATGGTGCCGTTGACCCATCCCCTGGCCGCCGTCCGGGACTCGTTCAATGCCGTCTTCATCGAGGGTGATGCCATCGGCGAGCTCATGTTCCTCGGCCGGGGCGCCGGCGGCATGCCTACCGCCAGCGCCGTTCTCGGAGATTTGCTGGACGCCGCCCACAACCTCACCACCGGGGGCGCCGGTCGGAGCGTCGCGCTCCGTCGCACCCGTGTTCGGCCCATCGATGACCTTCAGTCGGCCTACTACCTGACGCTCCAGGTGGCGGACCGTCCCGGGGTGCTGCATGCCGTGTCCGGGGTGCTCGGGCAGCACCGGGTGTCGATCCGCCTGATGGAACAGGAGGGGTTGCCCACCCCGGCCGAGTCGTCGGTTTCCGGCGACCTGGCCCCGCAGTCCGGTCGCAACCCCTCCGACTCCGGGGCTCGTCTGGTGTTTGTCACCCACCCGGCTTTCGAACGCGACGTTCAGGCGTGCCTGCACGATCTTCGAAAACTGGATGTCGTCGAGCGGATCGGTGGCCTGCTGCGAGTTATCGGCCGGTGAGACAGGGTTGGCGGGGCGTCATCGAGGAGTACCGGGCTTACCTGCCCTGTATCTGCCGCAACGCCTGTCGTCACCCTCCAGGAGGGAGGCACGCCGCTCTTGCCCGCGACGCGACTGTCGGAGCGCGTCGGGGCCACGGTCTGGCTGAAGCTCGAGGGCATCAATCCGACGGGCTCGTTCAAAGACCGGGGCATGACCGTGGCCATCTCCAAAGCCCTCGAAGAGGGAGCCAAGGCGGTCGTCTGCGGGTCCACCGGCAACACGTCGGCATCCGCCGCCGCCTACGCGGCCCGGGCGGGACTCACCTGCGCGGTGCTCATACCTGAGGGTTACATTGCGTTGGGCAAGCTGGCGCAAGCCCTGATTCACGGGGCCCGGGTTTTGCAGATCCGGGCCAACTTTGACGCCGCCCTCGATATCGTGCGCCAGCTGGGCGACTCGGCCCCAGTGACCGTCGTCAACTCGATCAACCCTTATCGCATCGAGGGCCAGAAGACGGGGGCATTCGAGATCGTCGATGTGCTCGGCGATGCTCCCGACGTGCAATGCATTCCGGTCGGCAATGCCGGCAATATCACCGCCTACTGGAAGGGCTACCGGGAATATCAGGATGCCGGGCGCGTGACCAAACTCCCCCGAATGATGGGGTTTCAGGCTGCGGGGGCGGCCCCAATCGTGGCCGGGCATCCCATCGAGGACCCCGACACGATCGCGACCGCTATTCGCATCGGCCGACCGGCGTCGTGGTATGGCGCCACGGCTGCGGCCTCCGAATCCGGTGGAGCCATCTCGTCGGTCACCGACGACGAGATCCTGGCCGCCTATCGCTACCTGGCCCAAGAAGAGTCCGTGTTCTGTGAGCCCGCGTCGGCGGCGTCGGTTGCCGGTCTGCTGAAAGCCGGGGTGCCGGCCGGCTGCACGGTGGTTTGTGTACTCACCGGCCACGGGCTCAAGGACCCGGATATCGCCATCGGCCAGATCGCAGTACCGACGGCGGTGGACGCAGACGCCAGCGCCGTGCGCGCCGAGCTCGGGCTCTGACGGGGTCGTCAGGGTCCGCGCCCCCGCCGAAGAGGCGCGGGCGGACTCGCCACCCCACCACGTTGAGGTACAGCACCCAGGGTGGTTGCCGCTCGGCCGCCGGGATCGCTACCATGGAAGTGTCGTCGTTGGCCATGCCACCGACGGTGCGCCCGGGCCGGACGATCACCCGGGGGCGCACCAGCCGAACCCCCCGTTGATCTCGCGGGAGTCACCCGGGTCTTGGCGGACGACTCCATCCACTCGCAGCCGTACGACACAGACGAGGTAGCACATGAGCGAAACGCAGCTCGAGCGCTCGGTCCTGGAGGCCAAGGAGCGGGACGAGCTCTTCGCTATCGCCGACGCTCTCGGGGCCAAACCGGGCGCCCGGGCGAAGAAGGCCGACCTGGTGACGCAGATCCTGCGGGCCACCGGCATCGAACCGGACGACGGAGCGGATCCGGTCGAGAAGCCCCGCCGCACCCGGGCCCGCCGGACGACCCTCGAGGCCACCCCGGATGCGGGTGCGACCGGCCCGACGCCGGCCGCCCCCGACGCCCCGGCCAGAGCCAGCACCACCAGCTCGGCCGGGTCCCGCCGGGCCGATCCCGCCCCTGGTACCGGCTCGGCCCGCACCCGGGGCGATTCGAGGAGCCGGGCCGAGACGGCGGGGCGGGCCGCCGACACAGCCCCGGCCGACGGGGAGAGCCGGCAGAGCTCCGAGGCCGGGCCTGGCGAGGCTCGGTCCGAGGTCCCCGCGACGCCAACCACCGGCCCGGCCGATCCCGTCATCGGGTCGGAACCGCCCGTCCTGGCCGGCCCGGTGGCCGGTGCCCCGGCGTCCCGGACCGAGACCAACGGCGACGGCGCTTCCGGGCGTTCCGGCCATCGGGGTGCCGATGCGGAGCCGAACGGATCGAGCTCCCTCACCGCGTCCCGCGGACGGGTCCGGGGCCCCGGCGGCCTGGACACGACCCGCTCGCCCGACGCCGCGGCCCCGTCCGAAGCCGCCGCCCCTACCGACCCCGACGGCGGCAACCCAGACGGCGGCAACCCAGACGGCGGCAGCCCAGACGGCCGCCGCCCAGACGGCCGTGCCTCAGACGGCCGTACGCCAGACGGCCGCACCGTCGGACGGCCACAACCCGGACGGCCACAACCCCGACGGCCACAATGGGCAGGCCGATTCCGGCGGAGCTATCCGGGCGTTCGACGCGGAACCCGGCAACCGGAGAAACCGCCGACGCCGGGGCCGGGAGCGCTTCGAGAGGAGCGACCGGGACCTGCCGGGGCAGGCCGCTGAAACCCAGTTCTCCGGAGAGCCGGTGCCAGTAACCGGATTTCTGGACCTTCGCGACGAAGGGTACGGATTCCTGCGGACCCGGGGATTCCTCTCCGGGCCGGGTGATGTGTACGTGTCCATCAGCCAGGTCCGGCGTTTCGCCCTTCGGAAGGGGGACTATCTCGAGGGGGCGGCTCGGCCGGCGGGCGGCAACGAAAAATATCCGGCGTTGTTGCGCATCGATACCGTGTCCGGCCTCACGCCGGACGAAGCTCGGGGGCGGCCCCGCTTCGAGAACCTGACCCCACTTTTCCCCGACCAGAAACTGCGACTCGAGGTCCCTGGCGACAGCGCCAACATGACGGCGCGGATCGTCGATCTGATCGCTCCCATTGGCAAGGGTCAGCGGGGCATGATCGTCTCGCCGCCGAAGGCGGGCAAGACGACGATTCTCAAACAGATTGCCCACTCCATCGAGGCCAATAATCCCGACGTGCTGCTGATTGTCCTTCTCGTCGACGAGCGTCCCGAGGAGGTGACCGACATGCGGCGGTCGGTGAAGGGCGAAGTGATCGCGTCCACCTTCGATCGCCCCGCAGAGGAGCACACCCAGGTAGCCGAGCTGGCCATCGAACGAGCCAAGCGTATGGTCGAGCAGGGCCGCGATGTCGTCATTGTCCTCGACGGCATCACCCGCCTGGCCCGCGCCTACAACCTCGCCCAGCCGGCAACGGGCCGGATCATGTCTGGTGGCATCGACACCGGCGCCCTGTATCCCCCGAAGAAGTTCTTCGGGGCGGCGCGGAATATCGAGGAAGGTGGATCGTTGACGATCCTGGCCACCGCATTGGTGGAGACGGGAAGTCGGATGGACGAGGTGATATTCGAGGAGTTCAAGGGCACGGGCAACATGGAGTTGCGGCTCGACCGGAAGCTCGCCGAGCGCCGGATCTACCCGGCCATCGACGTCAACGGCTCTTCTACCCGCCACGAGGAGCTGCTGTTCGACCGGGTTCAGCTGCAGCAGGTTTGGAAGCTGCGACGGGTGCTCAACGCCCTGGCCAGCGAAGGCAGCAGCGCCGCCGGACTGGAGCTCCTGATGGATCGCATCAAGACCACCCGCACCAATGACGAGTTCCTGGCTGAGGTGGCCAAGAACGCCACCCCGTCGATCTGAGACGTAGAGACGTAGAGAGGCATCGCGATGAAAACAGAAACCCATCCCGAGTACGTGACCGCCACGGTCACGTGCTCCTGCGGGAACACCTTCACCACCCGCTCGACCAAGTCCACCTTGCACACCGAGTTGTGCAACGCGTGCCACCCCTTCTATACGGGTAAGCAGAAGCTGGTCGACACCGGCGGACGAGTAGAGCGCTTCGAGCGCCGCTACGGCCGTCGCGGCAAGAAGTAGCGGGGCCCGCCTACCCCGGCTTCTGCGCCTTGAGCGAGTACATCAAGGGGAGACGGCCGGATCCCGGCCAGCGGTAACGGCCGTCGTCGCCTTTCACCAGCCATTGGTTGAGCTGGAAGATGGTGTAATCCCACTCGTGCAAGAAGCGGAGCTGGAAGCCGACGCCGAGCAGGGCCTCGAAGACCTGTGAGAGCGGGTGCAGCCACTCGTAGGAGAGGTTGTGCACCGTCGGAGCCTCCAGGTCGGCATAGGTCCCGGCGGTCTCGTCAATGATGGCATCGGTGGCGAAATAGTCCTGCGTGACCGTCGGCGTCGCTTGATCAAGGCAGTACCCGACCGGATGAAATTCGCAGAGATAGAGCCAGCCGCCGGGACGGAGCAGCAGGGCGCATTGTTCGGCCCATGGCCGCAAATCCGGCAGCCAGCACAGCGCCCCTTTCCCGGTGTAGACGACGTCGAAGCTCGAGGCCCCCAGGGTCGCTGCGGCGGCGCGCACCTCGGCCTGCACGAACCGGGCCCGGGTCGCCAGCCCGACCTCACCGGCCAGCACCTGGGCCGCCTCGATGGCCGGAGCGGAGAAGTCCAGGCCGACCGCCTCCAGCGTCGGATGCATTCGCACCAGGTCGAGGGTGTCCATCCCGAAGTGGCACTGGAGGTGAGCCAGGCGCAGATCGCCGAGCGCCCCCAACTCGTCGACCTCGAAGGGTTCGATCTGTGGGTGGCCGGCCTTGAATCCGGCGACGTCGTAGAAGTCGGACACCACATGCAGGGGAACCCGCTCGTCCCACATACTCCGGTTGGACTCCACCCAACCTGGTGGCGGTGTGCTCACGCCGGGAGTGTAGGCCTGGCCGCTGGACGACGCCGCCGGCTGAAGACGCCGTTGACGCTCTGAATGTGGTCCACCTGGAACCTCAGGCTCCCCGCTCCCGATGCGCCGGTACGCTGGATCCGTGCTGGACCGGCTGTCAGACATCGAGAACGAATACGAGGCCGTCCTCGTCCAGCTGTCCGACCCGGCGGTGATCGGCGACCAGCGTCGGCTCCGCGAGGCCTCGCGCCGCTACAAGGAGCTGGAGCCGGTCGTCGCTACCTTCCGTGAATATCGGGCCGTAGCCGCGGATCTGGCGACGGCCCACGAGATGATGGCCGATCTCGCCCTCGCACCTGCCACGCCATCGGGAGAATCCGCGCCGCCCGGGGCTGACAGCGACGAGCGGACGCTGCTGCGAGAGGAGATGGACAGCGCCGAAGCTCGCCTCGCCGAGCTGGACGAGCGCCTCAAGGTCCTCTTGCTGCCGTCCGATCCCAACGACGGGAAAAACGTGATCATCGAGATCCGGGGCGCCGAAGGAGGCGAGGAAGCGAACCTCTTCGCCCGGGACCTCTACGAGATGTACGTCCGGTACTGCGAACGGAAGGGTCTGGCCGTCGAAACGCTGTCAACCGATCCCTCCGACATGGGTGGAGTCAATCAGGTGACGTTTCTGGTCAAAGGCCGGGACGCGTGGTCACACCTCAAGTACGAGGGCGGTCCGCACCGGGTGCAGCGGGTGCCCGTCACCGAATCGCAGGGCCGGGTGCACACGTCGTCGGCGACGGTGACGGTCCTGCCCGAAGCCGAAGAGGTCGATGTCCATATCGAGGACAAGGATCTCAAAATCGACGTCTACCGCTCGACCGGACCCGGCGGGCAGTCGGTCAACACCACCGATTCCGCCGTGCGCATCACCCACCTGCCGACCGGCATCGTGGTGGCGATGCAGGATGAGAAGAGTCAGATTCAGAACCGGGCCAAGGCCATGCAGGTGCTGCGAGCCCGGCTGCTCAAGGCCGAACAGGACCGGCAGGCCGCCGAGCTGTCGACGGCGCGACGGAGCCAGGTCGGTGGGGGCCGTCGTTCAGAGAAAATCCGGACATACAACTACAAGGAGAATCGGGTCACCGACCATCGCATCGGGTTGACCCTGTACAAGCTCGACAAAGTTCTACTGGGCGAGCTTGACGACCTGGTCGATGCGCTGATCGCCGACGAGCGCACCCGCCAGCTCACCGGCGTGGAGGCGGCGGGCTGAGCGCGCCGGTCGGCAGGGGGCAGACCAGGCGAAGCGACCGGGCGCGGATTCAAGGCGCAAGCGCACCGACGATCGGCGTGACCTGGGCCGATTTGCGTGCTGGCGCCGCATCCCGGCTGGGCTCCAACGCAGAAGCCCGGTGGCTCGTCGAAGAAGTGACCGGAGAGCGGTGGCCCACCGGGCCGCCGAGCGACGAGACGCGGCATCGCTTCGACGCTCTCGTGGACCGGCGGGCGGCTGGCGAGCCGCTCCAATACGTCCTCGGGAAGTGGGGCTTCAGGACCCTGGAGCTGATAGTGGATCGGCGGGTGCTCATCCCGCGGCCTGAGACCGAGCAGGTGGCCGAGGCCGCGATGGCCGAGCTCGACCGGATGGCCGACGGCCCGAATGGTCAGAGTGATCGAGGGACGCCGGAACCGCTGATCGCTGTGGACCTCGGGACCGGCTCGGGTGCCATCGCTCTCGCTCTGGCGGCCGAACGGCCCGGGGTCGAGGTGTGGGCGACCGATGTTTCGCCGCCCGCCCTGGCTGTCGCCGCGGCCAATCTGGGTCGGCTGGGAGGTGGGGCGACTTCCCGGGTCCGCCTGGCCGCAGGTTCATGGTGGACGGCGCTGCCGGGAAGCCTCCGTCGTCGCGTCGATCTCGTGGTGTCCAACCCGCCCTACATCGCGTCGGCCGAAATGTCGCAGCTGGATGCCGAGGTAGTGGCATGGGAGCCAAGGCTGGCGCTGGAGGCCGGTCGGACGGGGCTCGAGGCCCTCGAGGTGATCCTGGGCGGGGCCCGGGCCTGGCTGCGCCCACGGGGCGTGGCGGTGATCGAGATTGCACCCCATCAGGCCGCCGCGGCCCGAACGCTGGCTAGCTCCGCCGGATTCGGGTCGATTGAAGTGCGACCCGACCTGGCCGGTCGGGACCGCATTCTTGTCGCCCGGGGGGCGCCGTGACCTCATCTTCGGGCCGACGCCCGGGCGTGGTGCTCGACGCCACTGGCGACCCGCCGCGCCCGGCTTCGATCGCCGCCGCGGTCCGGGCCTTGCGAGACGGCGACGTCGTGGGGTTGCCGACCGATACGGTGTACGGCCTGGCCGCTGACCCATGGCACTCGGGCGCGGCCGATCGTTTGTTTCTCGTCAAGGGGCGGCCTCGCCGGGTCGAGCTGCCGGTCCTGGTGGCGGGCGAGGCGCAGGCCCTGGATCTAGTCACCGCCGTACCAGATTGCGCTCGACGGTTGATGGCCCGATTCTGGCCCGGAGCGCTCACCATCGTGCTGCCCCGGCGAGAGGACGTGACTGCTGACCTGGGCGACGAGGACGGAACCATCGGACTGCGCTGCCCTGATCACCCGGTGCCCCTCACCGTCTGTCGGGTGTTCGGCCCGATCGCCACGACCAGCGCCAACCGGCACGGCTCCGAACCGGTGACAACCGCTGCGGCTGTTGCCGCGACCCTACCGGGTGTCGCAATGGTGCTCGACGCCGGACCCTGTGACCATCCGGCGTCGACGGTCGTGGACGCGACGGGCGAAGTGCCGAAGCTGCTGCGGCCCGGCAGTATCTCGTGGCCGGACATTGTGTCGGCGGCGTCCGTTCCGCCGGTGTGGTGACGAGGCTGGGGCGAAACGAATCCGGACGAGACAGGCCGGCCGTACTACCACTTAGCGACCGGCCGACCTCTCTCTCACGCCGGTTCTTCCGCCGCCGTCGGACTTGCTCCTTCGCCATGACGAACCGTCGCAGGCATCCCGCCCCGGCCGCCCCCGGGTTTGCTGAGGGAGCGCCTGGCATGGGAGGATTGTGGCGTGCTGATGTCCCACCCCGGAGCATGGGGTAGTCGTGATGGCGCTGGCCCAGCGCCGATCACGGCCTGCATCTTTGGACCCAACCGAGGCCCCGATGGACAACGATCGACCGGGCGACACTGGCCGTCCCGATCCGCATGCGAGACCGGGCCGCAATCAGACGCCGGGGTTTGTGGCCTTCGCCGGACTCGGCTTGCAGAACGCCCTGTGCCTGGCCGCCGGCCTGATCGGGGGCGTGTTTATCGATCGAGCCCTCGGTACCCGGCCTCTGTTCATCTTTCTCGGCATGTTCGCCGGGATCGCCGTGGGAGTGCTGGTTACGCGGGCGGCGTGGAAACGCTACTTCTAGCTCTAAATCGGACAAATCCGAGGTCACTCGGTCTCCACCCGGGCCCAGCCGGAGGCACGGGCGGTGCGAGTTCCGTTTCTCGACGGCGGAGGCTGCCTTGGCGGTAGAAACCCATGGCGCGCTCCACGAGCGTGGTGTGGTGGTGTGGCGAAATCTGGACGTGGTCCTGGTGCTGATCGCCATGGTTCCCGCCTTAGCCCTTGGCGCGCCCGCGCTCGGCTACCTCATCGGTGCCGGCGGGTGGATCCTGCAGCGCCTCGTCGCCGCCACCGATCAGCGCTGGCTGCGCCGGGTCAACGAGCCGATAAGGCAACTGGGTGCCAGCCTGGGTGAGGCCTTCGCACGCATCTGGCTCCTGGCCGGTGCCATCGTCCTGGCCGCCGTCGTCGGCAGCCGGCGGGACGCGCTCGACGGCCGCGCTGGTGATCTTCGGGGCGTACTCCGTGGCCTTCGTGATCAGGCTGATGACCGGAGCGTCGCGGGCGTCGCAGAGGAGGGCCGTCCGGTGACGATGACCGAAGAGCGCCCTCCGGCGACGCCCACCTCCGAAGCGGGCCCGCCGACCCCGACGCCCGAGGCTCGACGGGGCCTAAGGGGCTGGTGGTCCGGCTTGACCAGCGCCAAGCAGATTGGTTACGCCGTCGGCGCCGTATATCTGCTGGGTCTGATCGGGTTCATCATCGGCTTCGGCTTCAGCGGGCACAAGAACACCACCTTCAGCATCATCGACGCCTACCACGTGACGACCTGGGTCCATCTCTTCGGCCCCATAAACTTCAACAAGGGCGTCCTCTACCTCCTGCTGACGGCCGGGATCACCATCGGCATCATGTGGGGCGTGGCCCGAACCATGCGGGTCCGGCCCACCAGCCGGGTCCAGACGGCCGTCGAGTGGCTTTACGACCTGTCGCAGCGGCTGACCCGGGACACCATGGACGAGCAGATGACGAGGAAGTGGTTTCCCCTCGTGTGCACCCTGTTCGTCTTCATCCTGGTCACCAACCTCATCGGCTACATTCCGCTCCCGATCAATACTGCCGACAAGATGAATATCGCCGGGGCCCACATCCCGTCCTTCCAAATCTATGCCGTGGACACCAACGTGGCCATCCCGTTCATCCTCTCTCTCGGCGTATTCATCGCCTACAACGTCGAGGGCGTCCGGGCCCATGGGTACATCGGATACCTGAAGTCGCTGATCCCCGAGGGTGTGCACGGGCCCATGGTGCTCCTCCTTTTCCCTCTGGAGCTCATCTCCCAGGTCCTGCGGCTGCTCTCCCTTACCATCCGGCTCTGGGCCAACCTGCTCGCTGGTCACCTCCTGATCGACTTCATGGCCGGTGGCCTGGCCGTCCTGCTCGGCCTGCAGGTCCTGGGCTTCTTCACCCTGCCCCTCGGCATCGCCCTGTTCCTCTTCGAGGCGGTGTTGATCGCCGGTCTGCAGGCCTTTATTTTTGCTATCCTGACCGCCATTTATATCGGCGGAGCTGTCGGCCATCATTAACGGTAAAGGGAGTTGAATGTTCGCTGTAATGTTGTTCCTGTCCAGTCATCTGGTCGGCGCCGTGACGCAGTCGTACACCCTGATCGGCCAGCAGGCCGGTAGAGCCATCGCCCTCGGGGCCGGGGCCGGGGGTGGCGCCGCCGGAGCCGGTGCCGGCATCGGCATGCTGTTCGGCAAGGTGATCGAGTCCGTGACCCGCCAGCCGGAAATGCGAGGGGAGATCACCTCGATTCAGTGGCTCGGGTTCGCCCTCACCGAGGCCACCTTCTTCTACGGTCTCGTCGGCGGCTTCATCGCCTTCTTCATCTAGAGCCGACCAGTCATGTCCCCCATCGTCGCATCCAGCTCCTGGCTCATCACCCCGGACCTCGGGCTCACCATCTGGATCATCGTCGTCTTCGGGGTCTCGCTGTTTATTCTCTCGAAAGCCGTGTACCCACGCATCGGACAGGTACTCGACCAGCGGGCCAAAGTGATCACGGATTCGATTGACGCCGCCGAGAACACCCGCCGCGAGGCGGACGAACTGCTGGTGGAGTATCGCCAACGGCTGCAGGAAGCTCGCCAGCAGGCCGAGGAAATCCTCGAACGGGCCCGCCAGGCGGCTGCCGTTCACGAGCGGGAGGCTCGCAGCAACGCTCAGGAGCGAGGTGAGCAGATCATCGAACAGGCGCGTCGCGAAATCGACGTTGAGAGCCGCCGGGCCATCGACGACATCCTTCGTGACGTCGCGGACCTGACCGTGCTGGCCACCGAGCGGGTGACCCGGAAGTCCCTCACCGAGGAGGATCAGCGCCGGCTGATCGAGGACGCCCTCGCTGATCTCGATCTCTCCCTGCTGGGCGGCGGAGCGACTCGCGAGCCATGACCTCGCAAGTGGATAAATGGAAGAGGTAGCCCAGGTCTACGCCCGGGCCCTGTTCGAGGTCGCCTCTGAGCGCAACGAGCTGGACACCGTCAAGGAGCAGCTGGCCCAGTTCGCGGACGCACTCTCCGCCGACCACAACCTGGCCATCTTCTTCTATTCGCCGTACTTCTCCACCGAAGAAAAGAAGCAGAACCTGAGCCGGATGGTCGTGGGGGCCGAGGAGACCATTATGAACTTCCTCGAGACTCTCGTGGAACGTCATCGGATGCCGGAGATCTTCCATATCCGGGCGCGATTCGAGGACCTGTGGGATGCCGAGATGAAGCTGCTGCCGGTCGAGGTCACGAGCGCGGTGCCACTCGACGAGGCCACCATTCGCAGCATCGGGGACCGCATCAGCCAGCAGACCGGCAACAAGATCCAACTCACCACGGTGGTCGATCCCGACCTTCTCGGTGGCATCGTGCTCCGGGTGGGCAACTCCATCCTCGACGCATCGGTCCGGAACCGGTTGAACGAACTACGTAAGCAAGTCGCGCAGGCCCGGATACCCGCGCCTGCCAAGGAGCCAGCCAATGCCAATGCAGATCAAGCCTGACGAGATCACATCCATCCTCAAGAGCCGGATCCAGGGGCTCGACAGCACGAGCGCGGATCTCACCGAAGTCGGGACGGTGTTGTCGGTGGCGGACGGCATCTGCCGCGTCCACGGCCTGGAGAACTGCATGTCATTCGAGATGCTGCAGCTCCCCCATGACGTCACCGGGCTGGCCCTCAACCTCGAGTCCGACAACGTCGGGGCCGTGCTCTTCGGCGATTGGGAGAAGGTGGTCGAAGGCGACACGGTGCGGCGGACCAAGCGCCTGCTGGACATTCCGGTCGGCGAGGAGTTGCTGGGCCGGATCGTCGACCCGCTCGGGACCCCTCTCGACGGTAAGGGTGACATCCACACCTCGCGGACCCGTCCGGTCGAGCACAAGGCGCCCGGCGTCGTGCAGCGCCAGCCGGTGAAGGAACCGATGCTCACCGGCCTGAAGGCCATCGATTCGATGATCCCGATCGGTCGCGGCCAGCGTGAGCTGATCATCGGCGACCGCCAGACCGGCAAGTCGGCGATCGCCATCGACACCATCATCAATAACCGGGACCGCGATCTGGTGTCCGTCTACGTGGCCATCGGGCAGCGCAAGTCGACCGTCGTCCAGCTGGCGGCGGTACTCGAGGAGGCCGACGCCCTCAAGAACACCATCATCGTGATGGCGGCCGCCGACGAGGCCGCCCCGATCAAGTTCCTGGCCCCGTATGCGGGGTGCGCCATGGCCGAGTACTTCCTCTACGACGGCCGGGCCGCGTTGACCATCTACGACGACCTCACCAAGCACGCCTACGCCTACCGGCAGATGTCGCTATTGCTGCGTCGCCCGCCCGGCCGCGAGGCCTACCCCGGCGACGTGTTCTATCTGCACTCACGGTTGCTGGAGCGCGCCGTCAAGCTGGCCGATCACATCGTCGATCCGCTGACCGGGGAGGAGCGTCCCGGTGGCGGCTCGCTGACCTCCTTGCCGGTGATCGAAACCCAGGCGGGGGACGTATCGGCCTACATCCCGACCAACGTGATCTCGATCACCGACGGGCAGATCTACCTCGAGCCGAGCCTCTTCTTCTCGGGCGTACGCCCGGCGATCAACGTCGGCATTTCGGTCTCCCGGGTGGGCGGCAACGCCCAGATCACGCCCATGCGCCGGGTTGCCGGCCGGCTCAAGCTCGACCTTTCCCAGTACCGCGACCTCGAGGCCTTCTCCCAGTTCGGATCCGAGCTCGATGCGGAGACCCAGCGCACGCTGGCTCGCGGGGCGCGGCTGGTCAAGACCCTCAACCAGCGTGAGCGCAGCCCGATACCGGTCGAGGACCAGGTGGTCCAGATCTACGCCGCCACCAATGGTTACGTCGACCGCATCGTCATCGATAAGGTCGAACGGTTCCTGGTGGAGCTCATCGAGCGGGCCCACGCCACCGACCGCGAGTTGCTCCAGGTGATCGCGGGCGGGGATTGGAGCGAGGACACCCAGGCGCGCGTCAAGGATCTGGTGGAGCAGTTCGCGAGCGACTTCGGCTTTGATCTCGACGAGGAGGGGCATCCGATCGAGGAGGTTTCCGTGGAGCCGCGTCGCGGCGGCAGCCTGGCCGACGCGGCGAGCCAGCAGCCGACCGAGGTGAAGGAGGACGAGGCCGCCTTGGTGCAGTAGTCCAAGCGGGCCTCAACCAGCATGACCCAATCGCAGCGCGACGTCCGCAACCGAATCGGTTCGGTCAAGAACATCCAGAAGATCACCCGGGCCATGGCGATGGTCGCCACCGCCCGGTTGCGTCGCGCCGAGCAGCGGATCGAGGCGCTCCGGCCCTACGCCAGCGCCATCCGGCGGATGACCCGCCAGGCGGCGGAGGCCGCCGGTCCGGTCCCGAGGGTGCCGATCTTCCAGGAACACGCCGAGGTGCGCACGGTCGGGTTACTCCTGGTCGCCGGTGATCGCGGCCTGGCGGGCGCGTTCAACTCCAACATCATTCGGGCCGGGATCGCCGCCGGGCGCCAGCACGAGGCTGCCGGCCGGCGGGTGGTGTACTTCGCCTCCGGCCGGAGAATCGCGTCGTCCCTGGCCTTCCGCGGGCAGGTGCCGATCGACAGCTTCATCGGCTTTACCGACCGTCCCGCCTATACCGACGCCCGAAGGATCGCGGACCGGCTGGTAGCGGCCTTTCTTGACGACGAGGTGGACCAGGTGGAGGTGTTCTACAACGGGTACATCTCCCCGATCTCCCAGGTGGTACGGCGGGAGGTCCTCTTGCCGCTGCAGCAGGCCACCGTGCTCGGGGAAGAAGAGGAGACCGCTGCGCCGGCCCCTTCAGGTGAGGCGCCGCGCCGGGCCGTGCCGGAGTACGAGCCTGACCCCGAGACCGTGCTCCGCCGGCTCGTCCCCGCCTACGTCGAGATTTCGATCTATCGCGCCCTGCTCGAGTCCACCGCGTCCGAGCACGGCGCCCGGATGACCGCGATGCGCCAGGCTTCCGACAACGCCGGTGAACTGATCCAGAGCTTGACCCTGGATCTCAACCGGGCCCGCCAGGCGGAGATCACCCAGGAGATCATGGAGGTCGTCGCTGGTGCCGAGGGCCTGGTCTAATGAGCCGTCGAATGAGCGGGGTCCGGTGAGCCGGCCGACTGCACGCAGGCCGGCCACAAGGGGCGGCTTGCGACTGGCCCGGGGGCTGTGACCGCTGTGGCGCTAAACTGGAGGACCTTATGGCACTGACGGAGACGCAACAGGCGGCGGCGGCGCGCCCCGAGGCGCGGACGGAGAACGTGGGTCGGATCGAAGAGATTCAGGGGGTGGTGATCGAGGCCGTGTTCCCGGACAAGCTGCCCGAGATCAACCATGCCCTCCGGATCCGTCGACCGGCCGCCATGAGGGCGGAAGAGGATCTCGATATCGCCGCCGAGGAGGACGAGTACCTGGTGTGCGAGGTGCAGCAGCACCTCGGTGACGACCGTATCCGGGCCGTGGTCATGGACATCACGGACGGGCTCTCCCGGGGGGCCGAAGTGATTGACACCGGTGGCCCGATCACCGTCCCGGTTGGTAGGGAGACGCTCGGCCGGATCTTCAATCTGCTGGGCGAGCCGATCGACCTCGGAGCCCCGGTGTCCGAAAACGTGGAGCGCTGGCCCATCCACCGGGATGCCCCGAAGGTGGAACAGTTGGTGGCCGCATCGGAGATGTTCGAGACCGGGATCAAGGTCGTCGATTTGCTGGCTCCCTACGCCAAAGGCGGCAAGGTCGGGCTATTCGGCGGGGCCGGGGTGGGCAAGACCGTCATCATCCAGGAGTTGATTCACAACCTGGCCCAGGAGCACGGCGGTCTCTCGGCGTTCTGCGGGGTGGGCGAGCGCTCGCGTGAGGGCAACGACCTGTGGCTGGAGATGAAGGAGTCCGGGGTGCTCGACAAGACCATCCTGGTGTTCGGGCAGATGAACGAGCCGCCTGGTGCTCGCATGCGGGTGGCCCTCTCCGGCCTGACCATGGCGGAGTACTTCCGGGATCGGGAGGGCCAGGACGTCCTGCTCTTCATCGACAACATCTTCCGGTTCGTGCAGGCCGGCTCCGAAGTTTCGGCTCTGCTCGGCCGGATGCCCTCTCAGGTCGGCTATCAGCCGACCCTCGAGTCGGAGATGGGACAGCTCCAGGAGCGCATCACCTCCACTCGCCAGGGATCGGTCACCAGCGTCCAGGCCATCTACGTCCCCGCTGACGACCTGACCGACCCGGCTCCCGCCTCCGTGTTCGCCCACTTGAACGCCACGACGGTGCTCTCCCGGTCGATCTCCGAGAAGGGCATCTATCCGGCCGTCGACCCCCTCGAATCGACCTCGACCATCCTCAAGGCCGAGATTGTGGGCGAGGAGCATTTCCGGGTGGCCAACGAGGTCAAGCAGGTGCTGCAGCGCTACAAGGAGCTACAGGACATCATCGCCATCCTGGGCATCGACGAGCTCTCCGACGAGGACAAGGTGACCGTGAACCGGGCTCGCCGGATGGAACGGTATCTGTCCCAGCCGTTCTACGTGGCCGAGCAGTTCACCGGCACGGCCGGGGCCTACGTCCCCGTCGCCGAGACCGTTCGCGGCTTCAAGGAGATCCTGGAGGGCCGGTACGACGACTTCCCGGAGCGGGCGTTCTTCATGAAGGGCACCATCGACGACGTCATCCGTGACGCCCGCGGCGAAGGCCAGAGCTAGCTCGGCCTCCGGCCCGAGGAGCGCCCACGATGGCCCACGCCAAGTTTCCGGTAGAAGTCCTGACGCCCGACGGGTGGGTGTTCAACGGCGAGGCCGAGATGGTCTCGACCCGTACCACCCTCGGGCAGATCGGCATCCTGGCCCGCCACTCCCCGTTGCTCGCCACCCTGGAGCCCACGGAGTTGCGGATCTACCAGACCGAGACCGACATCATCCGCCTGGCCCAGTCCGAGGGCTACCTGCAGGTCGGCGACAACCGGGCCCTGATCCTGGTCGGAGAGACCCATCCGATCGCGGAGCTGGACCCGGACGACCTGCGCGACCGCCTGCGCCAGGCCGAGCTCGACCTCGAAGCAGCCGGCGAGGACACCGAGAAACGGCAGGTCGCCGAACGCGACAGGCGGCGCTGGGAGAAGTTCCTCAGCCTCGCCCACTAACCGGACGACCAGTAACCGGACGACGCCGGGGCGTGGCGCCGGATGTCCCCCGGCCCGGGCCCGGGCTCAGGTGCGGCCGTTGCTGTCGTTCCCAACCGTGATGCGGTGGGATGGACCCTGGGCCGCGTCGGCCCGGCCCCGGACACCGAAGAGGGTGTACAGGGCGACAACCAGGGCGGCGAAGCCGACCGGGACCAGGGACAGAGCCCGGTTGGCCAGGCTCGGGTAGAGCACCAGGCCCGATAGCAGGGCCGTCCACGCCCAGAGGATGAGCACCGCTCGGGTCTGCCCGTGACCGAGGCGCATGAGCCGGTGGTGGAGGTGGTTCTTGTCGGCCTCGGCCAGGCTGGTGCGCCGCCCGGCCCGCCGGACGATGGCGAAGGCGGTATCGAGCATCGGTATGCCGAGAATGAAAAACGGGATCACGAGCGGGGCGAAGAAGAAGTAGGTCCGCCCGTTGAAGTCGAGGTTGGTCTGGCCGACCACCGACATGGTCGACGCCGCCATCAATAACCCCAGCAGCATCGCTCCCGCATCGCCCATGAAGATCCGGGCCGGGTGGAAGTTGTGCGGCAGGAACCCGAGGCACACCCCGAAGGTGATGATCGAGAACAGCGGCCCGGAGCTCTCCGGGCCGATCGTGCCCCGCTGGATCAGTTCGTGGGAATAAAGGAAGAACGCGGCCGACGCAATGCCGACGATCCCCGCCGCCAGCCCGTCCAACCCGTCGACGAAGTTGACCGCGTTGGCCATCCCGACCACCCACAGCACCGTGACGACGGGGATCAGGTCGGCCGAGAGGACCACCGTCGTGCCGGCGAACGGCAGGCGGAAGAACAGGATGTTGATGCCGAAGAGGTAGAGGATGGTGCCGGCCAGGATCTGGCCGGACATCTTGGCGGGCGGGGACATCTCCCGGAGGTCGTCGACCATGCCGACGGTGAAGATCACCGAAGCGCCGAGGACCAGGCCGATGGGCTCGGAGGACCCCCGGAAGAGACCGTGCAGCCCGGGAAGCCCGGACGCCACGACCAGCGCCGCCAGCAGACCCACGTACATGCCTGCTCCGCCGACCGTGGGCGTAGGGCGCTCGTGCACCCGCCGGTCGTCGGGGACGACGATGATGGAGAACCGTACGGCGAGCCGCCGCACGATAAACGTGCAGAGGAAGGTGGCGAACGCCGCCACCAGGCCGACGATCACATAATCGCGGTAGCCGTCGATGGGGCCGGGCTCCTACGGGTAGGGCTTAAACTTCGAGCAGAGCACCCCGACCTCCTCGCGCACCGCCGTCGCTTCGGCCGGGTCGTCGGGTCGCCGCAGCACCCGCCCGATCAACCGGGCGATCTCTGCCATCTCGGCCTCGCCCATTCCCGCCGTCGTCTCGGCCGCAGTCCCGATTCGCAGGCCGCTGGTGACGAATGGCGACCGGGGGTCGCCGGGTATCTGGTTTTTGTTGAGGGTGATCCCGGCCCGGTCGAGCGCCTCCTGGGCCAGCTTGCCGGTGAGCTCGGCATCAAAGGGGCGCAGGTCCACCAGCATCAGGTGGTTGTCGGTCCCGCCGGAGACGATGCGCAGGCCCTCGGCGGCCAGGCCGGCCGCCAGGGCTTGGGCGTTGCGGACGATCTGGGCCGCGTACTCGCGGAATTCGGGCTGGGCGGCCTCCCGGAAGGCGACCGCCTTGGCCGCGATGACGTGCTCCAGGGGACCGCCCTGGAGGCCAGGGAACACGGCCTTGTCGATGGCCGGGGCCAGCTCCGCCGAGCACAGGATGGCGCCGCCCCGCGGCCCTCGCAGGGTCTTGTGGGTGGTGAAAGTGACAATATCGGCCACCCCGACCGGATTGGGATGGACCCCGCCGGCGATGAGCCCGGCCACGTGAGCGGTGTCGAAGAGGAACAGGGCACCGACGGAGTCAGCGATGCGGCGAATCGGCTCAGGGTCGATGATCCGCGGGTAGGCGGTGGCGCCGGCGACGATCAGCTTCGGTCGGTGCTCGTCGGCGAGGGCGGCCAGCTGATCGAGATCCAGACGTTCATCGCTCTCGGTCACGCCGTAGGACACGAAGCGGTAGAAACGGCCGCTGATGTTGACGGGTGAACCGTGGGTGAGATGGCCACCCTGGTCGAGTCGCATGCCGAGGACGGTGTCGCCCTGGTCGAGGACGGCCAGGTAGACGGCGAGGTTGGCGGTGGCGCCGGCGTGCGGTTGGACATTGGCGTGCTCGGCCCCGAAGAGTTGGCAGGCCCGTCGCCTGGCCAGCTCCTCGACCTCGTCGATAACGTAGTTGCCCCCGTAGTACCGCTTGCCCGGGTAGCCCTCGGAGTACTTGTTGGTGAGCACCGACCCGGTCGCCGCCATCACCGCTCGAGAGGTGAAATTCTCCGAGGCGATGAGCTGGAGGGTGGTGTTCTGCCGCTCCTCTTCGCGCCGAACGATGTCGAAGAGCTCGCGGTCTTCGGTCACGTGAGCATCCTAGAGCCTGGAGGGCTGCCACACTGACCTCCCGTGAGCGACCTGGCGGAGCGAACCGGGGTGGCAGGGAGCGACCTGGCGGAGCGAACCGGGGTGGCAGGGAGCGACCTGGCGGAGCGAGCCGGGGTGGCAGGGAGCGACCTGGCGGAGCGAGCCGGGGTGGCAGGGAGCGACCTGGCGGAGCGAACCGGGGTCGCACCCAGCGGCCCGGTCTCCCGGGTCGGGCCGCGGTGAGTGCTTCGCGGCGCCGGCTCGGCGTCGCCCTCCTGCTCGACCGGCCGGTCGTCGATGCCGTGGACGGCCTGCGGCGGGCTGTCGGGGACCCGTCCATAAGTCGCGTGGCGGCCCATCTGACCCTGGTTCCGCCCGTCAACGTGGGCGCCGGGCAGCTGGGGGCGGCGCTGGCTGCCGTTCGGGCCGCGGCGGCCGGCCAGGACGGCCCGTTGCAGCTCACCCTGGGGCCACCCGCGACCTTCCTGCCCGCCAATCCCGTCCTCTACCTGGAGGTCGGGGGCGAACTCGATGCGCTGCGACGGTTGCGCGCCGCCGTGTTCGTGCCCCCTCTGCAGCGGAGCCTGACCTGGCCATGGGTCCCGCACGTGACACTCGCCGACACTGCGAGCGAGGCCAGGATCGCGGCGGCCGTGGCGGCCCTGGACCGGTTCGCGGTCGTGACTTCGGTGGAGTGCGTGACCATCCTGGAGGAGCGACGGGGCCGGGTCTGGTGCCCCCTCGGGGACGCTGCTCTCGGCCCGCCGGCGGTCATCGGCCGGGGCGGACTGGCCGTGGAGATCTCCAGAGGTCGCGTCCTCGATCCGGAGGTTGGCGCCATGGTCGACGCCGCCGATCTCGTGGTACCGGAGCCTGAGCTGGCCGGACCCGGGTCGGCCGGACCCGGGTTGCCCGGGACTGAATCGACGGGGGCAGGTTGGCATCCGGCCGGCCCACCGATTGTCCTCTCCGCCCGCCGCGAGGGTCAGGTGGTCGGTGCCGGTGTGGCCTGGCGATCCGATGCCGGCGGACAGGTGGCGGTGATCGTGGCGCCGGCGGCTCGGAGGCAGGGCATCGGTGGAATGGTTCTGGCTCATCTCGAGGCGGCGGTGCGGGCCGCCGATTGGGAGTGCCCGGTGCTGCACGCCCACGGTCCGGCCGGCTTCTACCAGGCCCGGAGTGGCTGGTCGGTGCCGGTCGGGTCTACTCGAACTGCACGGACGCGTACTGGGCCAGCTTCTTGAGCCGGTGTCGGGCGTCGATCCGGCGCACGGTGCCCGACCGGGATCGCATGACCAGGGATTCGGTGGTCGCGCCCCGGCTGTCGTAGCGCACGCCGCGCAACAGCTCTCCGTCGGTGATGCCGGTGGCCGCGAAGAAGCAGTTGTCGCCCTGCACCAGGTCGTCGAGGGTCAGGCACCGATCGACGTCGTAACCCAGTTCCACTGCCGCGGCTCGCTCGTGGTCGTCGCGCGGCCACAACCGGCCCTGCAGTTCGCCGTTCATACACTTGAGGGCGGCCGCCGCGATGACCCCCTCGGGGGTGCCCCCGACGCCGAGCAGGATATCGGCCCCCGAATCGGTCCACGCGGTGGCGATGGCGCCGGCGACGTCACCGTCCGAGATCAGCCTGATGCGTGCACCCGTGCTCCGCACCTCCTCGATGAGCTCGGCGTGGCGGGGCCGGTCGAGGATCACCGCCGTCACGTCCCGCACCGATTCTCGCTTGGCCTCGGCCACGGCCCGGATGTTGTCAGTCGGCGACAGCTCCAGGCTCACCCGGCCGGCCGCCTCCGGGCCGACGGCCAGCTTCTCCATGTAGACGCAGGGGCCCGGATTGAACATCGTCCCCCTGTCGCTGACCGCGATGACGGACAGAGCCCCGCCCCGCCCCAATGCGGTCGGGGTCGTCCCGTCGATGGGATCGACGGCCACGTCGGCGCTTGGCGGAGTGGCATCGCCGACGTGCTCGCCGTTGTAAAGCATCGGGGCTTCGTCTTTCTCGCCTTCGCCGATGACCACCACCCCGTCCATCGGTACCCCCCCGAGCACGATGCGCATGGCGTCGACGGCCGCCGCGTCGGCACCGTCCTTGTCGCCGCGGCCCATCCACCGCGCCGCCGCCATGGCTGCCGCCTCGGTGACCCGTACCAGCTCCATGGCCAGGTTTCTGTCCGGCGCCTGCGGGCGCCGGATTTCACTGGGACCCATCACGGGGACGTTAGCCAAGATCCTGCCCCGGAGGATGGGCCGTTCGTGCTATCGACGCCCGGCCGCGTGTGGGTATCCTCTCAGGCCGTGAGCGCTCGCGGTCGCCCCTCTGGGGGAGCAACCCACGGCGGCGCCCACTTATCGGCCGGCCGCCGGGTCGGACCCGGACCGGGCTGAGGTGGCGGTGGGCCCCGTCCTCGCGGGTGGCCAGGAGGAGTCCAGGGGTTCGATCGATGCGGTCCGACGCCGCCTCCGACAGGAGCGGCCCGAGGTGCACCCGGTCGTGCTGGCCCTCGGTGCCCTGGCCGTGGTCGTCGGTGTCGGTCTCCGGTTCTGGGCGCCGACCCCACTGTGGCTGGACGAGGCCCTCAGCGTCAACATCGCCCGCCTTCCCGTGAGCCAGATCCCACGGGCCCTGGCCCACGACGGCGCCCCGCCCCTGTACTACGTGCTGCTGCACGTCTGGATGCTCGTCTTCGGTCAGGGCGATGTCGCCGTCCGGGCCCTCTCGGGACTCGTCTCGATCGCCGCTTTGCCGTTCTTCTGGGTCGCGGGTTACCGCCTTGGCGGTCGGACGGTGGCGTGGATCACCTTCTTCCTCGCCCTCAGTAGCCCCTTCGCCATCAACTACGCCACCACGGCGCGCATGTACTCGCTGATGATCCTGTGGACCGTCTTGGGTTTTCTTGCCCTGGTCCGAGCGCTGGAAGATGCCCGGCCGTCCCGGCTCCTGGCCCTCGGTGCCGTGACGGCCCTGATGCTGTACACCCACTATTGGTCTCTGTACTTGCTGGGCGCCACGGGCGGGTGGCTGGTGTGGCGCTGGTGGCGGACCGGCGAGGGAGCGCCGCAGCTCCGGGCCATCCTGCTCGGGGTCGTGGTCTGGATTCCGTGGGCGCCGGTGTTCGTGTTCCAGCTGCTCCACACCGGGACGCCCTGGAGCTCGGCTGCGAGCCCGGCCGATCTCCTGGGCGTCTTCGGTGATTTCGCCGGCGGCGGAGGCCCGGGTGCGCTTCTCATGTTCGCCACCTTCGCTCTGTTCCTGTTCGGGGTGTTCGGCCGGGCCGTGACGGTCGGCCCCATGGACGGCCCGGTCGTGCCCGTAGGCCGCGACCCATCAGCCGGCGAGCCAGATCCTGTCCACACCAGGCCGGCCCTCATGCTCGAGCTGCATCCCCGCCCACACCTCGCACCTCTCGCCGGGGTGATGGTCGGCACCGTCATCCTGGCCGTGATCTTGAGCGCCATGGCCCACGCCGCCTTTGTCGCCCGCTACGCCGCGGTGGTGCTCCCGCTCTTCCTGCTGGTGGTGGCCACCGGCGTGTCGGTGTTGCCCGGACGGCGGTTCCGGGCCGCGGCGCTGGCGGTACTGGTCCTCACCGGTCTTTTCGCGGGGAAAGATGCCAACACCCAGCCCCGAACAGAAGCGGCCCGCGTCACCGCCGTACTCAACGTGCAAGCCCAGCCCGGCGACCTGGTTGTGTACTGTCCCGACCAGCTCGGTCCAGCCGTCGACCGGCTCCTCCGGGTCAAGGGCGTGACCGAGATGACCTTCCCGCGGGCGATAGGCCCGCAACGGGTCGACTGGGTTGACTACAAGAAGGTCATCGCCGCCACGGATGTCGGCTTCTTCGCCCAGTCCGCCTTGGCCCGGTTTGGGACCGGTCACACCGTTTGGCTGGTGTGGAAGGACGGCTACCCGGGCCTGGGTGGTGACTGCGGGTACCTCAAGAGCTGGCTGGACATGCTCCGCGGTCCCGGGACCACCGCGGTGACTGCGAACGGCAACTACTACGAGAACGAGAACCTGGTCCGCTACTCGTCATGAACCTGGGTCTGCCGGTCACGGCCCGCGACTACGCCAGGGCCGCGACGGGTAAGAATGGCCCAGCACAGCCGGGCCCACCGCCCTCCTTACGGTCTGGCTGAGACGGAGGCCTCCCCGCGTGATCGAACCCTTGACCGACCTGACCGGTGAGCCTTGCGTCCCTGGGGACGGGGAGCTCGCCGACGATGTCGTAATCATTGGGGCGGGACCGGCGGGGCTGACCGCGGCTTACCAGCTGGCCAAGTCCGGTCGTCGCTCAACGGTGCTCGAAGCCGACAGCGTGGTCGGCGGGATCAGCCGGACGGTCGAGCGGGAAGGGTGGCGTTTCGACATCGGCGGCCACCGCTTTTTCACGAAGGTCCAACCGGTGGACGATCTCTGGCACGAGATCCTCCAGGACGGCGATTTCATGCTGCGGCCCCGCAAGAGTCGCATCTACTACCAGGGCAAGTTCTACGACTACCCCCTCCGGGCCATGAACGCCCTCGGCAATCTGGGGCCCCTCGAGGCGGTGCGGTGTGTGCTTTCCTACCTGTGGGCCCGGGTGCACCCGCCGAAACAGCAGGACATGTACGAGGGTTGGTTGGCCGCCCGCTTCGGTTGGCGGCTGTACCGGCACTTCTTCAAGACCTACACGGAGAAGGTCTGGGGGCATCCGCCCGCGGAGATGCCGGCCGACTGGGCGGCCCAACGGGTCAAGAACCTGTCGTTGACCAGCGCCATCTGGAACGCCGTGCTGCCGAAGCGCAACCAGAAGGACATCACGTCCCTGATCGAGGAGTTCCAGTACCCCAAGCTGGGTCCGGGGATGATGTGGGAGCGCTGCCGCGACGCCGTAGAGGCAGCCGGCACCAAGGTCGTGATGGACACCCGGGTCAGCCGGATCTTCCACGCCGGTGGTCGGGGCCTCTCCGTGACCGCGGAAAGCGAGGGCGGCCAGACCGAGTACCCGGCCACCGCCATCATCTCCTCCATGCCGCTGTCGAACCTGGTCGAGGTCATGGACCCGCCCGCCCCGGCTGAGGTGGGCCGGGCGGCTCGCGCCCTCACCTATCGAGACTTCCTGACCGTGGCCCTGGTTGTCCCGGCCGAGACCGTGGACTGGAACGACAACTGGATCTACATCCACGACACCGGTGTGCGCACCATGCGCATCCAGAACTTCGGCTCGTGGTCGCCGTACCTGGTCAAGGACGGGCGCAACGTCCTGGGCCTGGAATACACCGTCGACGAGGGGGATGCGTCATGGGCCGCCGCCGACGAGGACCTGATCGAGATCGGCAAAGCGGAGCTCGGGCGGCTGGGTCTGGTCGACCCCTCCGACGTCGAGACCGGCTACGTGGTGCGTATGCCCAAGGCGTACCCCTATTACGACGTTGATTACAAAGCCAACGTCGAGACCATCCGGGCCTGGATGGAGGTACACGTCGCCAACGTCTTCCCGGTCGGCCGCAACGGCATGCACCGTTACAACAACCAGGACCACTCGATGTACACCGCCATGCTGTCGGTCGAGAACCTTCTCGGCGCTCACCATGACGTGTGGGCGGTCAACGTCGAGGAGGAGTACCACGAGGTCGACGAGCAGCGCGAGCGGTCGAGACCGTCGTCACCGTCGTCGAGCGGGACCGGCCGCGACGCCCCGATTCTCCCCACGCGGACCGCCCGGGCCTGACCCACCCCGGCTGCGCTTTGTGATATCTAAAGCGCGTACTACGCGCTTTTCATAACACAAAGGTCAGCCGGGACGAACGCCGGGGAACCCGGGACGGCTCGGCGAGTATATTTCTGTGTACTTCGACCTTTTCTGGCGCCCGCCACGCTTCAGGCCACCATTCGCGGCAGTGAAGGCCAGACGGTGCGGCACGGGGCACCGGGACCCTGTTTCACCCGGTAAGCGCCGGTCCGCCCGGTCCGCCCGGCCGGGACGGAGCCGGGCGACCGGACGGCCGGACGGACCGGCGAACTGATGGGCTAGGGGGCCGCCTGCGAACTCGACGCCGGAAACTCGCGGCCAGCTGTCGTCACGCGACCAGGCATCTGATGGCCGAGTTTCCGGCGTCGAGTTACTGGCCGGCCCGCTAGGGGCGCCGAAGCGATCCCCATAGTCGGGCGCGCAGGGGAGGCCCGGCGCGGGTGCGTTCCGGCCGGCGCCGGCGCCGTTCCTGCCGGGCTGCGTCTGCTCGCCGGTCGCGGTCGGCGCGTCGTATGGCGTCTTCCCGCTGAGCGGCAGCGAGGTCACGAAGAAGGACGGGGGACTGATACATGGCGGGACTCCGATAAAAGGGGGCTGGCTGGTCAGATGGCCTGGCGAGGGCAAACTCAGCGCTCACGCCAGGAGGGGGCATCAGGCGTCGTGGTGGGAACACGCGGCGTAGTTGGCGGGCTGGTGGCGCGGGCCGGCTGGCCGGCCGGCTACGCCTGTCCAGGGAGCCGGGCCGAAACTACGACGGCGACAGGCGGGCTGGATCCGTGGTGCCGCCGGCGAACGGCGGCCGCCAGGAGGCGAGAAGCGCACGGGCCATGTGCAGTAGTGGCTTTACCATGGGCGCTCCTCCTTTCCTCCGTACCGGTTCACATCGGTTGTACCTCGTCGGCGAGACCGCCGCCACTGAATATTGGCTGCCGATGAATATCGGCCATCATGGACGGCGACGTGCCGGCCGCTGGACGGCGCCTGGTGCTGGAGGGCCGACGGCATATGAGCAAGATCTGGTATTGCCCGAACTGTGGCTATGAGGTAGGCGCTCGAGGGCGGTGCCATCTGTGCCGCCAGCGCCTGGTGGCGTCAAGGCTGGCCGAGCTCGAGACCGGCGATGAGGACGACGAGGTCGGTTACCGGCTCGACGACTGGGCGGATCGCGATCGGGGCCGTCTGATCGAATCGCTCAACCAGGACGAGATCCCGCATCGCTTCGAGGATGACGAACTGGTCGTGACCGCCGAGGACGAATCCCGGGTCGATGATCTGATGGCCGAGTTGGCCGCCAACCTTGAGCCTGATGACGTCGCCTTGCTCGCCGATGGGGAGGTCAGATGGGACCAGGCGGCCACCGAGGTCCGTGCGGGCGGAGAGGTCGACGAGCAGGTCGGCAGCGCCCTGCGATTGCTCGGTGACGGCGCCCACCGGTTGCGGCAGGACCCCACCGACATGCAAGCCGACGGCGACGTCGCCGAGGCGTCCGCGACCGTGTTCATGGTCGACGGCTACTCGGGGGCGGACGACGCCACCTGGGCCGCCATCGGGCGGGTCACCCGCCGCCTGCTCTCCGCCCTGGGCGCAGATGAGGCCCTGGAGGACGAGATCCGGACTGAGGCGGCCGTGCTGGACAAGTTGGTGGAGCCGCTGGTGTCGCCTGCTACCGGAGCGCCGGCCCTGACGGCGGCGGCCCCGGCTCCGGCGGATGCCGGCTCGGACGACGGGGTGCCGGATGCCGGCTCGGACGACGGGGAGCCGGATGCTGGCTCGGACGACGGGGAGCCGGATGCCGGCTCGGACGACGGCGAACCGGATGCCGGCGAACCGGATGCCGACGAGACCGTGTACGAGCTTCCGGAGTGGCTGCCCGAACAGCGGGCCCGGCTGGGGCTGCTCCTGGATGAGGCCGGCATCCGTTACCTCTGGGACGGCGCCGACCTCGTGGTCCCTTCCGATCGAGAGGCGCAGGTTGAGGCCCTCTTCGACCAGGTTGGCACGCCGTCGCCGGAGGACGACGAGGATGACGATGACGGCGAGAGCCGCTACCGCTCGCTCGAGGAGCTCTTCGCCGCCGCCGACCGGCTGGCGGGGGATCCGGGGGACGAGCAGCGGGGCGCCGATGCCGTGGCCCGAGTTGAGGAGGCGGCGGGGCCGCCGCCGCTTGGGCTGGATGAGGTCCAGTGGTTCCGCATCATGACCCAGGCCCGAACGCTCTCCGAGTCCATCGAGGCGGGCTGCGAAGAGCACGTCATCGCCGTGGAGGCCACCGCCCTGCGGGACCTCCTCCGCGCCGTGGTGTGAGCGCTCGACGGGCCCGGATGCCGCTCGGCGTACTGCTGGCGCCCGGCGCCGGTGCGGACCGTGACGCCCCGACCCTGGTCGCCATCGACGAGGTGGCGACCGCCGCGGGCCTGACGGTGGTTCGGATGGACTTTCCCTATCGGAAGGCCGGCCGCAAGGCGCCCGACCGGCCGCCGGTCCTCCTCGCCGCCGTCCGCGAGGAGGCGGCGCAGCTGGCCCCCCGGGTCTCGGCGTTGGTCCTGGGCGGCCGGTCGATGGGTGGACGCATGTGCTCGATGGCCGTGGCCGAGGATCTCCCCGCAGCCGGCCTGGTCCTGATCAGCTACCCGCTGCACCCACCCGGACGCCCCGACCGGAAGCGGACCGAGCACTTCCCGGGGCTCAACGTGCCCTGCCTTTTCATCTCCGGGACCCGCGACGCCTTCGGCACCCCCGATGAGCTGGAGGCAGCTGCCCGGGTCATACCCGGTCCCGTCACCTATCGGTGGATCGACGGCAAGGATCACGCCCTGCGCGGTACCGACCGAGCGGTGGCGGGCATGGTGCTGCAGTGGCTTGGCGAGCTCAACCCGGCCCCGAAATCGATCAGCGCTCACCCATAGGCGGCGAGGAGTTCGGCGTAAGCCGCGGTGGCGTCGACCAGCCGGTCGACCGAGACCCACTCATCGTTGACATGGGCCTGCTCCACGGCGCCCGGACCGCATACCACGGTAGGGATGCCGGCCTGGTTTCGCATGAAGCGAGCGTCGGTGGTGAAGCTCATGCCGATGATCCCTGGCTGCCGGCCCGCGCCGAGGGCCACCGCGTCGCCCACTTGCTTTACCCAAGGTTCATCGGCGGGCATCTCGCTGGCTTCTCCGAAGGCGTACACCTCGAAGTCGTAGCGGAGACCTTGGACCCCGGCACTCTCGACCTTCGCCCGGACCTCGGCGATGGCGCCGGCTTCGGTCGCGCCGGGGAGGACCCGCCGGTCGACGCCGACCGCGCACGATTCGGCGACGGTGTTGTAGGCGTCGCCGCCCGCGATCGTTCCCACGTTCGCCGTGGGCCGGCCGAGCAGAGGATGGTCAGGACCCCCAAAGTCGGCTGCGTGGAGGGCCAGCACCGCATGGGCGGCGTGCTCGATGGCGGAGACGGCCTCGCGGGGGCGGCTGCCGTGACCGGGCCGGCCCTTGAAGGTCAGCGTCCCCTGGAGCAGGCCTCGTTCGGCGACGCACAACTCGAGATCGGTCGGCTCCGGGACCAGGCAGGCGTCTCCCTGGATGAGGCCGGCTTCGAGGAGGGCCCTGGTCCCCAACCGGCCGCCTCGCTCCTCGTCCGCGACTAGGTGGAACACCACATCACATGCTCTCGGCCGTCCGGACCGCTCCAGAGCCGACAAGGCGCAGATGGCGGCGGCGATGCCACCCTTCATGTCGGCGCTGCCCCGCCCGTACAACCGGCCGCCTTCGACCCGGGGATCGAAGGGGTCGTGGCTCCAGGCTTCTGTCGCTACCGGCACCACGTCGAGATGTCCGTTGATGATCAGGGTCGGGCGATCGCCCGGTCCATCGGGATGAGGAAGGGCTGCGATCAGGGACAGGCGCCCGGCATCAGGTTCGACCTCGGTCCAGACCGGACGCCAGGGATCGAGCGCGGCGCGGACCGCGTCAGCGATCGGACGCTCGTTGCCGGGCGGATTCCGGGTATCGACGGCTACCAGGGCCGAGGTCAGACCCACCACCTCGTCGACATTTACGTGGGCGCGCACGGATCGAGCCTAACGGGATCGGGTGCCGACGCCGGCCAGACCGCCCAGATCGACGCGGTTGAGATGAGGCGACTCCACCGGGTGCGAGATGCCGACGGCCAGATCCCCGATGGACCGTGGGTCGGCGATACTGGACCGCGACATGCCGCAGTCTGCGCCCAGCGCGCCCTCCCCATCCGCGTCCTCCCCCTCCTCAGCGTCCGGCCCGGGTAAGGGGCGCCGAGCGCGACCCGGCCGCCCTGTTTGAGGCGGCCCGGGCCGGCGACAAGGGATCGCTGGGCCGGTTGCTTTCCCTCGTCGAGCGGGGCGGAGAACCAGCTCGAGAGGTGGGCCGGTTGACCTTCGGCCCGAGCGCTGACCTTCATCATGCCGTCGGGATTACCGGAGCGCCGGGTGCCGGCAAGTCGACGCTTACCGATCAGTTGATCGGCCTGGCCGTGGCCAACGGCGCCCAGGTCGGTGTGCTCGCCGTCGACCCTTCTTCGCCCTTCTCGGGTGGAGCCGTCCTCGGTGATCGGGTGCGGATGCAACGTCACACCCTCGAAGCAGCCGTCTTTATCCGCTCCATGGCGACGCGCGGTCACCTGGGCGGCCTGGCCGCAGCTGCGCCGGAAGCGATCCGGGTTCTCGCCGCGGCGGGGCTGCACGTGGTGTTCGTCGAGACCGTCGGCGTTGGTCAGGTCGAGATCGAAGTGGCGGGAGCGGCCGATACGACGGTGGTCGTGGTTACCCCCGGCTGGGGGGACGCCATCCAGGCCAGCAAGGCCGGTTTGCTGGAGGTCGCGGACGTCTTCGTTGTCAACAAGGCGGACCGGGATGGGGCGGCCCAGACGGGCCGGGACCTGGACAACATGCTCGATCTCAACCCGGCCACGGGCGACTGGCGTCCCCCTGTGGTGATGACCAACGCCGTGGCCGGGGAGGGCGTCGAAGCCCTCTGGGACAAGGTCCGGGAACACCGTGCCTACCTCGAGTCGACCGGTGAGCTGCAAACGCGCCGGGAGAAGCGGCTGGTCGCCGAGATGAATCGGCTGCTCCTCCACCTCCTCGAGCGCGACGTCCGGGGCCTGGCCGGCGGCGAGGCCTACGAAACGGTCCGGGTCGACCTCCTGGCCCGGCGGTTGGACCCGTTCGGGGCGGCCGCCCGGCTGGTAGGTGAGGTCCACACCACTTAGCGGCGGCCCCCGTCCGGGGTCACCCACCACGCCGGTCACCCCGCGAAGCCCGGGTCACCTCCCTACGCCCAGGTGACACAGCCCATCTCGACCGGGACCACCAGATCGCGGTGGGCCGGCACCACCCGGACGGCATAGCCGTGGCGACCAGCCTGGTCGCAACGGAACCGGCCCCGGTAACGGACCACCCGGACCCCGCCGTCCCCTCCGCCGTCGTTGCCGAGGTCCACTTCACCGGCGTCCTCGGTCCCGCCCCCCGCCGGGATCCGCACCAGCCGGACTACCTCGGTGTCGGTGAGCTCGTCGCCGACGGCGACCGGACCATGCAGCAACTCGACGGCGAGGTCGTCGGGCATCAGGGAGCCGATATGCACCGTGGCGGTGACCTCGCACTCGGCGCCCAGGTCCAGGGAGCCGACCCCGGGATCGGGCACGACCTCGACTTTGACCTCGGGCCAGGCGGCCAGCACCCGCTTCTTCCACTCGGCCAGCTCCCGGGCCCGAGCGAAATCGTCACCAGCGAGGGCATCACTCTGAGCCGCGATCGGTTCGTACATTTCGTTGAGGTAGTCGCGCACCATACGCGAGGCCATGACCTTCGGGCCGAGGGATCGGAGCGACGCCTTGACCCGCGTGACCCAACCCCGCGGAAAGCGACCCCCGCCCCGGTCGTAAAACAGTGGGATGATCTGCCGCTCCAGCAACTCGAAGAGGCTGTTGACCTCAACGTTGTCCCGGTGATCCAGATCGGTGATGCCCTGGGCGGAAGAGATGGCCCAGCCGTTGCTCCCGTCGAACATCTCGTCCCACCAGCCGTCGAGGATCGAGCAATTGAGCGCACCATTGAGGGCCGCCTTCTCTCCGCTGGTGCCGCTCGCCTCGTTCGGCCGGCGGGGCGTATTCAGCCACACGTCGCTGCCCTGGTACATCATCCGGGCCACAGAGATGTCGTAGTCCTCGATGAAGGTGATGCGGTGGCGCACCGAAGGATCCCGGGAGAATCGGACGATCTGGGCGATCATCTCCTTGCCGAGGTCGTCGGCCGGATGGGCCTTACCGGCGAACACCAGCTGCACTGGCCGCTGCTCGTGCAAGAGAAGGGCGCGTAGTCGCTCTGGCTGGGCGAGAAGCAGGGTGGCCCGCTTGTAGGTCGCGAAGCGGCGGGAGAACCCCACGATCAGGTAGCGCGGGTCGAGTATCTCATCGGTCCACGCCGCGTCGCTGACGGAGAGGCCCCGGTCGGTCAGCGATTTGCGGAGGCGTTCGCGCACGAAGCTGACGAGGGCGTCCCGACCCTGCTCGCGTGCCCGCCACATCTCGTCGTCGCGGGCGTCCTCGATGCGGGCCCACTCGTCGGGCCCCGCCTCGTCCCACGCCGGCGAGACGTACTTCGAAAGGAGATCATCCATGTTCGACGAGACCCACGTCCGGCCGTGGACGCCGTTGGTGATCGAGCCGATCGGCGTCTCCTCGGCTGGCACCGTCGGCCAGAGCGCCTGGAACATCTCCCGGCTGGTGTGGCCGTGCAAGCGGGATACGCCATTGGATTTGGCCGCCAGGCGCAGCCCCATCACGGCCATGTTGAAGGGCGCCGCCGGGTCTTCACCCGGGAAGTGCCCGAGCGACATGAGCGTGTCGATCGAGATTCCGCATTCCTCGGCCAGCTGTCCGAAATAGCGGGACATCAGCTCCCGGGGGAAGCGGTCGATTCCGGCCGGCACCGGCGTATGGGTCGTGAACACGGTCCCGGCTCGGGCCGCCTCCACCGCCTCATCCCAGCGCAGACCATGGGTGGTGATCAACTTCCGGATGCGCTCGAGACCGAGGAACCCCGCATGCCCCTCGTTGGTGTGGAACACCTGGGTCTCGACCCCGACCGCCTCCAGGGCCCGCACCCCACCGACGCCGAGCAGAATCTCCTGGCGGATGCGGTGCTCGGTCCCGCCGCCGTACAGGCGGTCGGTGACCGCCCGCAGTTCGTCGTCGTTGGCGTCGACGTCAGCATCGAGCAGATACAACTCGACCCGGCCGATCCGGGCCCGCCACACCTGCGCTTCGAGCAGGTGGCCGGCGAGGTCGACGGCCGTCCGGACCCCGTCGACCAACTCGAGGGCCATGGCGTGCGGGTCGAGGACGGGATACCGCTCCTCCTGCCAGCCGTCGGCGTCGAGATGCTGGCGGAAGTAGCCGAGGCGGTACATGAGTCCGACACCTGTCAAGGGGATGCCCAGGCTGCTGGCCGCCTTCAGGTGATCCCCGGCGAGGACGCCGAGTCCGCCGGAGTACTGCGGCAGCGCCTCGGCCAGGCCGAACTCAGGGGAAAAGTAGGCCACCCCGCGGAGCGGGCTCGCAGCCCGGTTCTGGAACCACCGGGGCGCTTCGAGGTACCGGCGCAGGTCGTCGTTGGTATCGCCGAGGAAACCCATGAAGGCGGGATCGGCCGCGAGCTGCTCGAGCCGTTGGCGTCCGACCAGGCTGAGCAGTCGAACGGGGTCGTGGAAGCTCAGCTCCCAGATCTGGGGGTCGACCCACCGAAACAGGTCCCGGGTGCGGTGCTCCCACGACCACCGCAGGTTGAACGCCAGCTCTTGCAGGGGACCGAGAGCTTCAGGGAGCCGAGCCCGCACCGTGAAGCTCCGAAGTGCTCTCATGGCCGTAAAGCTACGGGACGGGACTGGGCCAGACCAGTGATCTGTCGATCGCGATCGTGGGATGCGAGGGTGGGTAGGTTGGCAACGTGACCGGACGGCTGGTGATCGAGGACCTTCGCCCCCGGACTCCAACACCCGGGAAGTTCGCCAAAGCGGTGGTAGGAGAGGCGGTGAGGGTCACTGCGGTGGTGTTCAAGGAGGGCCACGACCGTTTGGACGGCCGGGTCCGGCTGGTCGCCGGCCGCCGGGCCAGTCCGAGTTGGGCCAGTCCGAGTTGGGCCAGTCCGGGTTGGGCCAGTCCGACTTGGGCCAGTCCGACTTGGCGCAGCCGCAACCCCCGAATCGGCCCCAATCGCCCCATCGTCCGGAAGCAACAGCCGAACTTTTGCCACTCGGTAACGACGAATGGGAGGCCATCGTCGTGCCCCGACAGATCGGGCCGCACTGGTTCGTCGTCGAGGCCTGGACCGACCGTTACGCCACCTGGGCCCACAAGGTCGTGGCCAAGCTGGACGCCGGGCAGGCTATCGGCGCCGAGATCCTCGAGGGCCAGGAGCTGCTCCGGCGGGCGGCCTCCGACCCTGTGGTGGCGGCTGCCCTCCGGGCCCTCGACGATCGGGGTCTCGACCAGGCCTTCCGCGTCGGTCCGGCGCTCGGCAGAGCGGTGGCGGCCGCCCTGCGAGGCCCTGGGAGTGCCGATGACCTGACCACCTCGGCTCCGCAGCCGTTGTGGGTGGACCGCGAGCTGGCCCTGTTCGGGGCGTGGTACGAGCTCTTCCCCCGCTCGTTTGGAGGGTTGAAGGCGACGGCGGCTCGGGCTGCGGACGTGGCTGCCATGGGTTTCGACGTGCTCTACCTGCCGCCCATTCATCCGATCGGCCGCACCGACCGGAAGGGCCCCGACAACACCCTCATCGCAGGTGATGACGACCCGGGCAGCCCGTGGGCCATCGGCAGTCGTGACGGTGGCCATACCGCCATCCATCCCGACCTCGGCACCCTCGAGGACTTTTCCGGGCTGGTCGGCGAGGTGCGGGCCCAGGGTATGGAGCTGGCGCTCGACTACGCCCTGCAGTGCTCCCCCGACCATCCCTGGGTCAGGGACCATCCCGAGTGGTTCCACCACCGCCCCGACGGGACGATCGCCCACGCCGAGAATCCGCCGAAGCTGTACCAGGACATCGTCCCGATCAACTTCTGGCCCGCAGCCGAGTCGGACCGCATCGCCCTGTGGGAGGCATGCCGCCAGATCATGCGGTACTGGATCTCGCAGGGCGTCGCCGTGTTCCGGGTGGACAACCCGCACACCAAGCCGATCGAGTTCTGGGAGTGGCTGATCGCGTCGATCCAGGAGGAGCACCCGGAGGTGATCCTGCTGTCCGAGGCCTTCACCCGGCCCAAGATCATGGCTCGTCTGGCCGAGGCCGGGTTCACCCAGAGCTACACCTATTTCACCTGGAGGGTCTCCCAGCACGGCCCGGAGGGGTTGTGGGCCTACGTGGAGGAGTTGGCCCACGGGCCGGTGGCGGACTACATGCGCCCCAACTTCTGGCCCAACACCCCCGATATCCTGTCGGGCCCATTGCGATTCGGGCCGCCGGCTGCGTTCGCCCTGCGGCTGGTACTGGCGGCCACCCTCAGTCCTTCGTATGGGGTATATAGCGGCTACGAGCTCTACGAAAACCTGCCGGCCTCCGACCAGAACGAGGAGTACCTCCACTCGGAGAAATACGAGATAAAGGACCGGGACTACAACCGACCGGACAGCCTGGCCCCACTGATGACCGCCCTCAACGACATCCGCCGCCGCCATCCCGCCCTCCACCGACTTCGGTCGATTCGGTTTCACCCGTCCAGCAACCCGGCGATCATCGCCTACTCGAAGGTGAGCGACGACCGGACCGACACCGTGCTCACCGTCGTCAATCTGGATCCAGATTGGACCCAGGAGGCCACGCTGCAATTGGATGGGGCCGGACTGGCCCTGCCTGACGATCGCCCCTACCCGGTCTTGGACGAGCTTTCGGGCGAGCGCTACCACTGGCTTGGCCCGACGCCGTACGTGCGCCTCGATCCGGCGTACCGCGTCGCTCACGTCCTTGACCTGAGTCAAGCCCGGTGATCAGTCCTTTCGCCAGTCCCGACCCGCGCTGGTTCGAGCGAGCCGTTTTTTACGAGATCCTGGTGCGGGGCTTTTATGACAGCAACGACGACGGCACCGGCGATCTGGCGGGCATCACCGCCAAGCTGGACTATCTCGAGTGGCTCGGCGTCGACTGCCTGTGGTTGCTGCCCTTCTATCAATCGCCGCTACGCGACGGCGGTTACGACATCAGCGACTTCTGGACCATCCTCCCCGAGTACGGCGACCTCGCCGACGCGGTGGAGCTGGTGGAACAGGCCCATAAACGAGGACTGCGCGTGATTGCCGATCTGGTCATGAATCACACCTCCGACCAGCATCCATGGTTTATCGAATCTCGCCAGGACCGCACCAACCCGAAGGCGGATTGGTATGTGTGGGGCGACGACGACACCCGGTATCCGGAAGCCCGGGTCATCTTCGTGGACACCGAGAAGTCCAACTGGAGCTTCGACGCCCAGCGGGGCCAGTTTTACTGGCACCGCTTCTTCGCCCACCAGCCCGACCTCAACTACGACCACCCCGAGGTCGCCGAGACCATGCTGGACGTGGTCCGCTACTGGCTGGACATCGGCCTCGACGGCTTCCGCCTCGACGCCGTGCCGTATCTCTTCGAGAGGGACGGCACGACCGGGGAGAACCTCCCGGAGACCCATGAATATCTCAAGCGGCTGCGCAAGGAGGTCGACGCCATTTACCCCGGCCGGGTGCTCCTGGCCGAGGCCAACCAGTGGCCGGAGGACGTGGTGGAGTACTTCGGCCACGGGGATGAGTGCCATATGTGCTTCCACTTCCCGGTGATGCCCCGGATGTTCATGGCCGTGCGCCGGGAGCAACGCCACCCACTGTCCGAGATCTTGACCCGAACCCCGGCCATACCGGACGGCTGCCAGTGGGGGATGTTCCTGCGCAACCACGACGAGCTGACCCTGGAGATGGTTACCGACGAAGAGCGCGATTACATGTGGGCCGAGTACGCCAAGGACCCGCGTATGAAGCGAAACCTCGGGATCGGCCGCCGCCTCGCCCCTCTGGTGGACAACGATCGGCGCATCGCCGAACTGCTCCACGCCATGCTGTTCAGCTTTCCCGGCTCGCCGGTCCTGTACTACGGCGACGAGATCGGCATGGGCGACAATATCTACCTGGGCGACCGGGACGCCGTCCGCACACCGATGCAGTGGTCGCCGGACCGCAACGCCGGATTCGGCCGTGCCGACTTCGCCCAGCTGTACCTCCCGCCGTTGATGGACCCCGTGTACGGCTATGCGGCCGTCAACGTGGAGGCCCAGGTGCGTGACACCAGCTCGCAGCTGCACTGGATGAAGCGCATGCTCGAGGTGCGCCGCCAGCATCCGGTGTTCGGCACGGGCACCTTCGAGGTGATTTCCGTCGAGAACCCTTCGGTGCTGGCGTACGTGCGGACCTCGCCTACGGAAGAGGCGCCGGAAGCGGACACCGTGTCGGCCGGTCCCGACGCCTGGCCCGCGATTCCGGCCATGGAATCGGAAAGCCCGGATGTCGTGCTGTGTGTGTGCAATCTGTCCCGCTTCGCTCAGCCCGCCGAATTGCCGCTCCAGCGGTGGGGCGGCAAAGCGCCCATTGAGCTGCTGGGGCGAGTGCCGTTTCCTCGCATTGGCGAACTGCCCTACTTCGTGACCCTGGCGCCGTACGGGTTCTATTGGTTCCAGCTGGTCGATCCGCCCTCGCCGGGACTCCCATGACGGCGGGCGCCGACCATGACCCGGCCGGTCCCATGAGCAACGGGCTGCGCGAGGGCCTCGAGCCGCTCATCCCCGCCTATCTCGGCCTCCAGCGGTGGTATGCCGGGACGGAGCCGCCGCGCCCCGAGTCGGTGCGGGTGGAACGAGGGCGGGAGCTGTGGGGCGGCGGCAACGGCCACCGGCTGTGGCACGCCACGGTCGCGGTCAACGGGACGCACTACCAGCTGCTGATCGGTGAGCGGCCGGCGGGTGAACGCGCCGAGTTCCTCCACGGCCGCGAGGAGGCGGTGCTCGGCACGGTGGACGCGGCCTATTTCTACGACGCGGCCCTCGACAGCGAGCTCGCCCGCGTCCTCTTGGAGGTGGCGAGCGATGGCGCCCAAACCGCCACCCTGGCCCGTCCGATGAGCGCCGAGCAGTCCAACACGTCGTTGGTGTTTGACGACCGCCTGATCTTCAAGCTGTACCGCCGGCTGCACGAAGGCCGGAACCCTGACGTCGAGGTGACGTCGGCGTTGGCGGATGCGGGCTTCGACCATGTGGCCCTGCCGCTCGTGACCTGGCGCGAGGATCCCTACGACCTGGCCTTCGGCCAGCAGTACCTGGCGGGCGGGTCGGAGGGTTGGGCGCTGGCGCTCACGTCCCTCCGTGATCTTTATAACTCCATGTGCGAGCATCCAGCCGAGGCCGGCGGCGACTTTGCCAACGACGCTCGCCGGCTCGGGAAGATGACCGCTCAGATGCACCTGGCGCTGGCCGAGACCCTCGGGATCGTCCGCGGCCCGCCCACCGCTGCCGCATGGCACATCCTCCTCGAACGCACCGTCAGCCGGCTGGCGGCGGCGTCCGACCTGGCCGGTCGCGACCTGGTGGCTCAGGCCGCCTTGCTGCTGGCCCGGCTCCGCTCCGTGTCCGATCCCGGCCCGGCGATCCGGGTCCATGGGGACTACCACCTCGGGCAGGTGATGGAGACCGACAGCGGCTGGTACGTGCTCGACTTCGAAGGCGAACCGGCCAGATCGCTGGCGGAGCGGACCGCTCCGACCTCTCCGCTCAAGGACGTGAGCGCCATGCTGCGGTCCCTCGACTACGCCTCCCGGTACGTCCTGACGGAGCGGGCCGCGTCCGAGATGGCCCAGCTGGTGCCTCAGGCCCGGGCGTGGAATGCCCACAACCGCCAGGCGTTCCTGGAGGGTTATCTGGGCGTTGATGGGATCCGGAGCCTGTTGCCTGGTCCCGAGTCGGCCCCGGCGGTGGTGTTTGCCCACGAACTCGACAAGGCTCTTTATGAGCTCGACTACGAGCGGGCTCACCGGCCCGATTGGGCCCAGCTCCCGCTGGCGGCCATCAATCAGCTGCTGGATGGGCACGAATGATGGCACCGTCCAGCCAGGAGTTGCAGCTGATCGCCCGGGGCCACCATTCCGATCCGCACCGGGTCCTCGGTCGCCACGGCGACGTGGTGCGCGCCTATCGCCCTGACACGACCGCCATGCGCCTGATCACCGGACCGCCGGCTCAGGGCTCGTCGAGCGATATGACCCGGGTGCATCCGGCCGGCATCTACGAAGGATCGATCGATCCCGGGATCGGCCATTATCAGCTGGAAGCGGCCTACCGGGGCGACGGCGGCGAGTTCACCTATCGCTTCGATGACCCGTACGGATCGTGGCCCACCATCGGCGAACTCGACCTGCATTTGTTCGGCGAGGGCCGGCATCGCCGGCTGTGGGAGGTGCTGGGAGCGCACTCCCGGGTCCACGACGGCCTGGCGGGCGTCTCCTTCGCGGTGTGGGCGCCGAACGCCAAAGCGGTGCGGGTGGTGGGGGACTGGAACTACTGGGACGGCCGCGTTCACCCCATGCGGCTGCTCGGGTCGTCAGGAGTGTGGGAGCTCTTCATCCCGGGAGTGGCCCCGGCGGCGCGGTACAAATACGAGCTGGTCACCGCGGCCGGACGGCTGATCCTGAAGACCGATCCGATGGCGTCCGCCCTGGAGCCGCCTCCTGCCACGGCCAGCGTCGTGGTGCCCGAACCCGCCCACGAATGGAAGGACGGCTCCTGGCTGGCGACCCGGGCCGGCACGAATCCCCTCCGGGTCCCGCTGGCGGCCTACGAGGTCCATCTGGGGTCGTGGCGTCACCACCGGCAGGAGGACGGCAGCACCCGGCCGCTCACCTACCTCGAGCTGGCTGAGCAGCTCCCTGACTATGTGGCCGAGATGGGATTCACCCACGTGGAGCTCATGCCGGTCGCGGAACACCCCTTCACCGGATCGTGGGGTTATCAGGTCTCCGGCTATTACGCGCCGACGTCGCGTTTTGGGATTCCAGACGACTTCCGGGCCCTCGTCGACGCTCTGCACCAGCGGGGCATCGGGGTGATCCTGGACTGGGTGCCGGCCCATTTTCCCCGCGACGAGTTCGCCCTGGCGCGCTTCGACGGGACCGCCCTCTATGAGCACGCCGACCCCCGTCAGGGCGAACATCCCGGACTGGGGCACTCTGGTCTTCAACTTCGGGCGCAATGAGGTCCGCAACTTTCTCGTGGCCAATGCCCTCTACTGGATCGAGCAGTTCCACATCGATGCGTTGCGGGTCGACGCGGTGGCCTCGATGCTGTATCTGGATTACTCCCGTTCGGAAGGCGAGTGGGTGCCGAACCGCTTTGGCGGACGCGAGAACCTGGACGCCGTCGCTTTTGTCAAAGAGGTGAACGAGGTGGTCTTCGGCCTCTGTCCGGGCGCCACCGTCATCGCGGAGGAATCCACGGCCTGGCCCGGCGTGTCGAGGCCCACGTACCTGGGTGGCCTCGGTTTCGGCTTCAAGTGGAACATGGGCTGGATGCACGACACCCTGGACTACTTCCACCACGATCCCGTGTATCGCCGTTTCCGTCATGGCGAGCTCACCTTCGGGCTGCTCTACGCCTGGACCGAGAATTTCATCCTCCCGCTGTCCCACGACGAGGTGGTCCACGGGAAGGGCTCGCTCCTCAACAAGATGCCCGGCGATCGCTGGCAGCAGCTGGCCAATCTCCGGGCGTTGTACGCCTGGATGTGGGCCCACCCGGGCAAACAGCTCTTGTTTATGGGCGGCGAGCTGGCCCAGGAGCGGGAGTGGAGCCACGAGCGCGAGCTGGATTGGTGGATCCTTGACGACTGGATCGACCATCGACGCCTCCGCCACATGGTGCAGGCTCTCAATAAGGTCTATCGGGAGTTCCCCGCCTTGTGGGAGGACGATGTCGATCCGGCCGGGTTCGCATGGATCGACGCCAACGACGCGGACCAGAGCGTGCTGTCATTCATGCGCCGTCGCGCCGACGGAGCAACCGGCGAAACCGTGGCCTGCCTCGCCAATCTGACGCCCGTGATCCGCACCGGGTACCGGGTCGGCCTGCCGGTCCCTGGCCGATGGCGGGAGGTCCTCAATACCGATGCCGTCGAGTGGGGCGGCAGCGGGGTCGGCAACTACGGCGCGGTGGAAGCGGAGCCGCTCCCCTGGCACGGTCACCCGTGGTCTGCTGCGGTCACCCTGCCTCCCCTCGGGGTGCTGTGGCTGTCGCCCGGTTGAGCTTCCGGCGTCACCGCCAGCTGCGTGGGGCACTCCGCCGGTCGGATAGATAGCCAAATGGACAAGCGGCCGTCCGGGCACGCGGCCAAATGGACAGGCGGCCAGATGGACAGGCGGCCAGATGGACAGGCGGCCAAATGGACGGGCGGCCAAATGGACGGGCGGATGGTGTACCGGCATCAAGGCCTCTAGGCTGAGCCCCGGTGGTGGATTCCCGTGGGCTGCATGTTCGTCGCCGCACCCGGTGGTGGACCCGTTGGTGGGCCATTGCCGCGGCCGTGGTGCTGATCGGGGGAGGGGCGGCGGTGGTGGCCGTCGTCGCTACCGGGAGCTCGGGGCCGGTTCACCACGCCCCGAGCCCGGCGGAGGTGGCCGCCACGAAGGCCAGGGCCGCCGCCGACGCCGCCCTGGCCCTGCAGGCCGCCGAGACCCAGCTGGCGTCAGCTCTCACGGTGTCCCCACCGAGCGGGACCGCGGGCGTGGCGCCCGACGCCGTGGTCGCGGTGTCGACGTCGTCGGGACTTTTGACCTCCGTTCGGGTGACTGACACGGCTGGCACTGCGTTGGCCGGCTCTCTGGCTGCGTCGCATCTGACCTGGCGATCGAGTGGTCCGCTGCAGCCCGCCACCAGCTACCGGGTCGTGGCCAGAGTGGAGCGCGCCGACGGCGTCACCGCCGAGCGGGCGACCACCTTTCGCACCCTGGCTCCCACCGCGTTGGTGACCGCATCGGTGTGGCCGTCCGCAGGGCTCCGCGTGGGGGTCGGCCAGCCCATCGTGTTCACGTTCAACCATTACGTGGACACTGCTGCGGCCCGAAAGGCGGTTCTGTCACATATATCGGTCAGCATGTCGAGGCCGGTCCCCGGCGGCTGGTACTGGTTCAGTGACCACGAGCTCCATTTCCGGCCGGCGTCGTTCTGGCCGACCGGTGAGCGGGTCACGGTCAAGGCCGACCTCGACGGATGGAACGCCACCAACGGACGGTGGGGAAGCGGGCAACTCTCGGACAGTTTCACTATTGGCGCCAGCAGGATTTCGGTGGCGAACCTGCAGACCGACAAGATGACCGTTACCGAGAACGGGGTGCACGTGGCGACCTACCCGATCAGTGGCGGCCGCCAGCAGTACCCCACCATGGCTGGTGTCCACATCGTCCTCGATCGAGCGAGTGTCGTTCGGATGGACTCCGCCACGGTCGGTATCCCCGTCAACTCGCCCAACGGCTACGACGAACTGGTCTACGACGACGTGCACATCTCCGACAGCGGTGAGTACGTGCACGCCGCCCCCTGGTCGGTGGGGTCCCAGGGCGTGACCAACGTGTCGCATGGCTGCGTCAACGTCTCCCCCGCCAACGCCTTGAGCTTCTACAACTTCAGCCGGGTCGGCGATGTGGTCGAGGTGGTCGGCAGCCCCCGGCCGGCCGTACAGGGCGATCACGGTGTCATGGACTGGTCCACTCCGTGGAGCCAGTGGACGCCAGCCTCGGTGCACGCCCTCACCTGAGTCCAGCCGTTCTCGGGTACCAGGCCGCGGGCCCCGGCTGGCCTGAGTCCGGCCGTTTCGGGTGCCAGGCCCCGGGCGCCGGCTGGCCTTGAGTCCAGCCGTTCTCGGGTACCAGGCCGCGGGCCCCGGCTGGCCTGAGTCCGGCCGCTTCTGGTGCCAGGCCCCAGGCACCAACTCGGCAGAGTCTGGCCGCTCTCGACTGCAGGCCCTCGGCCCCCTGCTCCGGGGCGCCCAGTGGGCCTCCCGCCCCGTCAGGCCGGGGCACCCACCTCGGCGCGGAGTTCCTCCGCGGCCCGCTCCGGCGCGACCACATTGATCAACACTCCCGACCCCATCTCGAACCCGCCCCGGGTCGAGATCTTGGGCATCAGATGCACGTGCCAGTGGAAGTCGCCGCTCGGGCGGAACGGAGCGGTATGGAACATGATGTTGTAGGCGATGTCGCCGAGGCGGGAGCGCAGTCCGGCCAGGGCCTGCTGAACGGAACGACCGATCCCGGCCAGATCGGCGCTGTCGGCGCGATGCAGATGAAGTTCGTGCTGGCGGGGGACGATCAGAAGCTCGTAGGGCGTGCCGCCCCAGAAGGGGCTGATCATCGACACCCGCTCGTCCGCGAACACCACGCGATGCCGGGCCTCTTCCTCGGCTTCGATCACCGTGCACAGCAGACAGTTGCCCTGGAAACGGGCGAAGCCGGCCAGCTCGTTGGCCGCCTCGCCCGGAATGAACGGCATCGACAACAACTGACCGTGCGGATGCTCGATGGAGGCGCCGGCCTCCCGGCCGCTGTTGACCACCGCCTGGCTGTAGCGGACCCCGGCCGCGGCATGGGCGGCCATCCGATCGCGAAGCGCCTCCATCACCAGGGCGGCGTGGCTTTCACTGAGGTCCGCCCAGCTCGCATGGTGCTCGGGCGTCAGGATCAGGACCTCGTGGATACCGCTAGCCGGAGCCTGGGTGTACACGGGGCCCAGATGGGTTACGACCATCGGCTCGTTGCCGCTAAATGCCGGGTACAGGTTGGACACCACCCGGACCTGCCAGGCGCCGCCCGGACCGTACGTCTCGAGCAACGACGCGCCCCCGTCGTGGCCGGGACAGAAGGGGCACGGCCGGCCCGGATCGTCCTCGACCGGCAGGCGACGGGGGAGAAAATCTCCGGGTCGCTGGGACCGTTCTCCGGCGATCACCACCCACCGACCCGTCAGCGGGTCGAGCCGAAGCTGGCTCATATCAGGCAGGGTAGCCGGACGTACTGCTCATGCCTGCGACGGTAGCGCCGGCCGATGCAAAATGTTGTTCACTTCCTCCGGCCCCGCGGCCAAGCTGGTCGTGGCAAAACCCGCCGGGGTCGTATCCTGGCTAGCCGTGCTGGCCTATCTCGACCACGCCGCCAGCGGGCCGGTGTGCCCGGCGGCTGCCGCCGCGATGTACCCCTGGTTGACCGAACGATTTGGTAACCCATCAGGGGCACATCAGGTGGCGCGAGCCGCGCGCGCCGCGGTGGAAGAAGCTCGAGATGGTGTCGCCGCCGCCCTCGGCGTCGATCCCGCCGGCGTCATCTTCACGTCGGGCGGGACTGAGGCGGACAACCTGGCCGTGCTCGGTGCGTTGTCGGCCAGGCCTGGACCGGTCGTCGTCAGTGCGGTCGAGCATCCCGCGGTGATAGAGGCGGCCGCGGCGAGCGGGCTGGAGGTGCGCGTGGCGCCGGTCCAGAGCGACGGGCTGCTGGATCTGGAGGGTCTGCGCCTCCTGCTGGACCGTGAGGTGGCGCTGGTCTCGGTCCAGCTGGCCAATCACGAGACCGGCGTCATCCAGCCGCTGGGTGAAATCGCCCGATTGGTCCGCCGCCGGGCCCCGCGGGCTTTGTTCCACACCGATGCCGTACAGGCCGCCCCGTGGCTCGACCTGGCTGACGTGGCCCGCGACGCCGATCTTGTCGCCATCAGTGGCCACAAGATCGGCGGCCCCCAGGGGGTTGGCGCGCTGGCCGCCAGACGGCGCCCGGCCCTGCGGGCCATCTCGCACGGCGGCGGTCAGGAGCAGGAGTTGCGGAGCGGCACCCACAACGTGGCCGGGATCGTCGGCCTGGGGGTGGCCGTGACCGTGGCCTCGTCGGCGCGACCGGGGGTCACGACCGGCGTCCGGGCCGGGCGCGATGACCTGGCCCGTCGCCTGACGCACGCCATTCCCGGTGCCATCGAGACCGCAGCGAGTACGCCAAGGCTGCCCGGTCATCTGCACCTGCGCATCCCCGGTGTCGAGAGCGAGGCGCTGCTGGTCCTGCTCGACCAGGCCGGCGTGTGCGCCTCAGCGGGCGCGGCGTGTGCCAGCGGGGCGCTGGAGCCCAGTCCGGTCCTGTTGGCGATGGGCATTCCCAAGGAGGAAGCGCTGTCGAGCCTCCGCCTGACCCTGGCCGCGACGACTACACCGGCCGAGTTGGATCTCGCCGCCACCGCCGTTCCGGCCGCGGTGGCCAGACTGCGGGCGACCTGACGGTGCGCGTCCTGGTGGCGATGTCGGGCGGAGTGGACTCATCGGTGGCGGCCGCGCTGTTGGCCCGCGACGGTCATGCCGTCGTCGGCGTCACCATGAAGCTCTGGGGTGGTCCATCGGACACTGGGTGCTGCTCGGTGGCCGACGTCGACGATGCCCGGCGAGTGGCCCAGCAGCTCGGCATCGATCATTACGTCTTCAACTTCTCGGACGAGTTCGACCGGCGGGTGGTGGAGCCCTACGTCGCGGACCACGCCGCCGGGCGGACCCCGAATCCCTGCATCGAATGCAACCGGCATCTCAAGTTCGACCGTCTGCTGGCCCGGGCCGCCCAGCTCGGCTTCGACGCGGTGGCCACCGGCCACCATGCCCGGATCGTGGCCGAGTCGGAAGAGAAATGGTCCCTGCGACGGGGGCGCGATGGAGACAAGGATCAGTCGTATGTATTGCACATGCTGTCGCAGGCCCAACTGGCCCGGATACGGCTCCCGGTCGGCGAACTGACCAAGGCCGAGGTCCGCGCCGTCGCCACCCGGCTCGGCCTTCGCACCGCGGCCAAGCCCGACAGTCAGGATGTGTGCTTCATCTCGCGCTCCGGCGGCCGTCAGGCCTTCTTGGGCAGCCGGATTGGCTTGCGAGCCGGCCGGGTCGTGGACCCGTCCGGTGCGGTCGTCGGCGCCGTCCCGGCCGTCGAGCTCGTGACCATCGGCCAGCGGAGGCGCCTGGGCCTCGACCCGGCCGTGTCGCAAGACTCGGGGCCAGACGGCAGCGGGCCTCGCTACGTCGTCGATGTTGACGTGCCCGGCGGCCGCGTGACCGTGGGCCCGCTGGACGCGTTGCTGGTCACCGAGATTGCCATGCGGGATGTGGCCTGGGTCGATGGGGCCCCGGCCCCCAACGAGCGACTCGAGGTCCAGATGAGCGCCCATGGCCGGCCAGTGGCGGCGATCTGGTCGCCCCCGGGGTCGGTCGTGACCGCCGAGCCCATCCGCCGGGTGGCGCCGGGCCAGAGCGTGGTGCTGTACCGAGGTGACGCCGTCGTCGGCGGCGGGACGGCCCTTTCCGGCCGGCCCGATGAAGATTCCCGTCACACCTCGTCGGTATCGTCGACACCATGACCGCCGGCCGCGATACCTCATTGTCGCCAACCCGGGAGACCGATGACGAAGGCCGGTGAGACGGGCATCCCGGCGGCCCGGGCCGAAGAGCTCCGCCAGGTGATCGAGTACCACACCCGGCGCTACTTCGTCGATGACGACCCCGAGATCACTGACGCCGAGTTCGACGGTTTGGTGGCGGAGTTATCCGCCATTGAAGCCACCTGGCCTGAGCTGGCCCGGCCGGACTCGCCCATACGGGCCGTTGGTGGCGTCGCATCCCCTCTCTTCGCCGAGGTCCGGCACCGCTCGCCGATGATGTCGCTCGACAAGGTCACCAGCTATGAGGAGCTGCTGGCCTGGGGCAAGCGCATGGACCGATACATCTCCGGGGAAGTGGCCTACACCTGCGAGCTCAAGATTGACGGGCTGGCCATGAGCCTCTTGTACGAGGGAGGGCGTCTGATCCGGGCGGCCACCCGAGGTGACGGTGTGGTGGGCGAGGACGTCACCGCCAACGTCATCACCATCGACGCCATTCCACGAGAGCTGCCCCATCCGGCCCCGGACGTGGTCGAGGTTCGGGGCGAGATCTACATGCCGATACCCGCGTTCGAGGAGCTCAACCGGCGCCAGGCCCAAGCCGGCGGTCGGACTTTCCTCAATCCTCGCAACGCCGCGGCCGGCTCGCTCCGTCAGAAGGATGCGTCGGTGACGGCGGGACGGGAGCTGGCGTTCTGGGCCTACCAGCTGGGGGTGATGGAAGGCGGCCCGGTCTTCAGCGAACACGTGCAGAGCCTGGACTGGATGCGACAGTGCGGGTTTCCGGTCAACCCCAACGTCGAGCTGGTGCACGGCCTCGATGAGGTCGACGAGTACTGCCGCAGATGGCTCGACCGGCGCCACTCCCTCTCCTACGAGATCGACGGCACGGTCATCAAAGTCGACGACCTGGCTCAGCGCAGGGAGCTGGGGTCGACCACGCAGGCGCCGCGCTGGGCCATCGCCTACAAGTTCCCGCCCGAAGAGAAGACGACCCTGCTCAAGGGGATCATGGTGTCGATCGGGCGGACGGGCAAGGCGACCCCGTTTGCCATGCTCGACCCGGTCATCGTCGGTGGGGCCAAGGTGTCCCTGGCGACCTTGCACAACGAGGATCAGGTCCGCATCAAAGATGTTCGGCCCGGCGACACGGTGGTCGTCAGGCGGGCGGGCGACGTTATCCCGGAAGTGCGGGGCCCGGTCTTGCCCCTGCGGCCGGAAGGTCTCTCGCCCTGGACCTTTCCCACCACCTGCCCGATCTGCGACGAGCCGCTGGTACGCCTCGAGGGCGAGAGCGACACCTTCTGCGTCAACGTGGACTGTCCCGGCCAGCAGGTGCAGCGGATTTCACATTTCGCCGGACGGGGCGCCATGGACATCGAACACCTGGGCGAGCGCACGGTTTGGCAGTTCTGCAAGGAAGGCCTGCTGCATGATGTCGCCGACGTCTACGACCTCGATTACCAGCGGATCGGCACCTTCGAGGGATGGGGGGAAACCTCGATCACCAACCTCCGTCAGGCCGTCGAGGCGTCGAAGTCGCGGCCGCTCGCCAACCTGCTCGTCGGTCTGTCCATCCGGCATCTCGGCGCTGCGGGCAGCGTGCTGCTCGCCGGGCACTTCCGGGATCTCGACCGGATTATGGCGGCTTCGGCGGCCGAGTTGTCGGCCGTCGAAGGAGTCGGCCCGACCATCGGCGCCAGCGTCGAGCGCTTCTTTGCGCTGGCACGCAACCGCGACGTGGTCGAGCGACTGCGGCGCGCCGGCTGCAACTTCGAGGGTCCCGCTGCTCCCGACGTCCCCCAGATCCTGGTGGGCACGTCGGTGGTGGTGACCGGCACGCTGGAGGGGTGGTCGCGCGAGTCCGCCGAAGAAGCCATCAAAATGCGGGGCGGCAAGAGCCCCGGCAGCGTGTCCAAAAAGACCACTGCGCTGGTGGTCGGTGCGGACCCCGGCGCGGCCAAGCTGGCAAAAGCCAGTGAGCTCGGCATTCCGGTTCTGGATGAGGCGGCTTTCGGACACCTCCTCGAGACCGGTGAGGTCCCATCGAGCGGGCCCGCCGGAGCGGGCGGCTGAGTGCTGCCCCCGGACTTACCGCCCGGCCAGGTCGAGGGGAGGAGGGATCCGCGCCGGAACGAAACGCCCCGGATAGCCTCCCCGTGTGGCGACGTCGCGCATCGCTGATGCGGTGGGGCGCGTCCTCGGAGACCGTTACCGCCTGACTCGCCCCCTCGGGGTGGGGGCGTCGGCGCACGTCTTCGTGGCCGAGGACGTCAACCTGCGTCGGCGGGTCGCCATCAAGATCCTTCACGCCGGGCTGGCGGCCGACGAACCTTTCCGACGCCGCTTCCAGGCCGAAGCTCGGGTTGCCGCCGGGCTCCGGCATCCCAACATCCTCCGGGTCTACGACTGGGGCTACGACGCCGGCGACCCCTACCTGGTCATGGAGCTTCTGGAGGGCGGGAGCCTGCGGGCCCTGTTGGACCGCGGCTATCTCCTGTCGCCCGCCCAGGCCGCCCATGTCGGTGCCGATGTGGCGCGCGCCCTCGACTACGCCCACCGGCGCGGTCTGGTTCACCGCGACATCAAGCCGGCCAATCTGATCTTCGACGACGAGGGGCGCATCACCGTGGCCGATTTCGGCCTGGCCCGGGCCCTGGCCGAGGCCAGCTGGACCGAGCCGACGGGAGCCGTGGTCGGTACCGCCCGGTACGCCGCGCCTGAGGCGGTCAGAGGGGAGTCCCTCGACAGCCGCGCCGATGTGTACGCCCTGGCCTTGGTGCTGACCGAAGCGACCACCGGTTCGGTCCCCTTCGCCGCCGACACCACCCTGGCCACTCTGCTCGGCCGGCTCGAGCGGCCCATCGCCGCCCCGGCCGGGACCGGACCCCTTGGGCCCGCTCTGGAGGCGGCCGGAACCATCGACCCCAGCGCCCGCCTGGACGCCATCGGGCTGGCCCGGGCGCTCGACGGCATCGGCGCCCAGCTCTCTCCGCCCGCGCCGCTCCCGCTGGCCGGCCCGGTGGAGGGCGAAGCCGAAGTCGACCCCAGCCCGACCGACTACCCCGGCCGGCCCCGACTTTTTGACGGCGCCCAGGTCGATGCGGACGACCTGTCCCACGGCGGCGACGGCCCACCGCCGCGGTCCATGCGCCTCCGACCTCAAACCGACCGGTCCAGACCGGGCCCAGGGTCCCGTCGCCGGGGGTGGTGGCGCCCCGCCGTGGTGGTACCCCTCGTGATCGGGCTGCTCGCCGGGGGCGCCCTGGTGGTCTGGGCGACCGGAGCCCTGACCCCATCTCACCCGGTTCCCGGCCTGCTCGGCGCCACCACCGCCACCGCCGAGCAGCGGTTGCGTCCCCTGCACTTCCACCTGGTCGTCTCCGACCGGGCCTATGACGCCCACGCCGCCGTGGGTACCGTCGTCAGCCAGCATCCGGCCGGCGGCCGGCTCCGCGAAGGGAGCGGCGTCACCGTCACCCTCTCGCTCGGACCCCGTCCGGTGACCATTCCGGGCCTGGTTGGGCTCAACTCGACCGCCGCCACCGCCTTGCTCCGCTATCTGGGCCTCCGGGCCGAAGTGGTCGGACAGGTCGCCAGCATGACCGTGCCCGCCGGCCTGGTGGTGAGCAGCAGGCCGGCCCACGGCACCTTGCTGCCCGGGCAGCAGGTGGCGCTGGTCGTGTCCAGCGGGAAGCCGATGGTGGCCGTTCCGCCTCTGCAAGGGGCGAACGCCGCCTCCTTCGCCGCCGCCCACCACGCCCTCTCGGCCGTCGGCCTCTCGGCCACCGAGACCACCGCCTACAACGACACCGTGGCGGCCGGCGCCGTCGTCAGCACCAGGCCGGCGGCCGGGGTCGAAGGTGGTTGTCGGCTCTCCCGTCGTCGTGGTGATCTCGAAAGGTCCCCACCTGATCTCCGTCCCCAACGTCCGCGGCGAATCGGTGGGCGCGGCGTCGCAGACGCTGTCCGCCGACGGCTTCCAGCTGAGCGGGGTGACCGGCAACCCGATCGCCACGGTGACGGGGACGTTCCCGGCGTCCGGGGCGGTCGTCCGCTTCGGGTCGGCCGTGCAGATCATCACGGGCTGAGTCGGGCCGGACCAGCCGGTGGCCGCTCACCGATGGGTGGTGCCGCAGGCCTTGTCTGCGCCGCCGGTGGGTGGCGGCCGCCGGCGGGTGCGGCCGGCCTTTTTCGTGCTGCTGGGGTGTGGGGCGGCCCCTTGTCGTGCCGCGGGCCGGGTTCCGGTCAGGCGGTGATCGCTTGCAGTCGCTGGGCCAGTTCAAGCGCCTCCGGACTGGCCCCCCCACTCATACCGGCCGCCTGGAGGGCGATCATCTTGGTGATGTCACCGTCCACTTTGATCCGGCCGCCGAGGAAGGCCTGCATCGCCGCCTGGGCGTCTCCGTCGACGAGGAGGGCTTTGGCCGTCTCGTAGCCGATCGTGATCGTCAGGTCAGGCGAATCCAGATGACCCGTCTCCAGCTCCAGCTGGCCGGAGGAGGTGTCGATGTGGGCTTTGATGGTGCCTTCCCCAAAGGGCACGTCCTGAATGATCTGGTTCATGCGCACGCTTACCGGGATCTGGGGCGTGCGGTCCTTGAACTCTGCCCGGATCCGGCGGGCCTCGGCCAGCCAGTCGTCGCTCAGGAACGGATACTGGGCCACTCGGCTATCGCCGTCTGCGGTCGGCGCCGGGCCGGGTCGTCGCCATACGGCGTGAAGCTAGCGCGGCGTCCCCTTAACCGGGTAGCCCGGCGCAGGGTCCCGCCTAGCATGGTTGGGCATGGCGACCCGAATCTCGCCCGAGGAGGTGGCGTACGTGGCGCGCCTGGCCCGGCTGGCGTTGACCCCTGACGAGCTCGAGCGATTCACCGGTCAGCTGGGCGCGGTTCTCGACCATGCCCAGGACGTCGCCGCGCTCGACACCGCCGGCGTGCCCCCGACCGCCCACCCCTTGCCGCTCGCCAACGTATGGCGCGATGACGTCGTCGTCCCCGGGTTGGACCGCGACGAGGTATTGGGCCAGGCGCCCTCAGTGGAAGCCGACCGCTTCCGGGTGCCGCGCATTCTCGGGGAGGCGCCGTGAGCACCGGCAGCGCGGCCTCCGGCCCCGGTGGCCCGCCGCGCATGGGTGCGAGAGAGACTGCCGCGGCGGTTCGCTCCGGCCGGGTCCGCGCCCGGGTGGTGCTCGAAGAGCACCTGGCCCGCATCACCGCCGCCGAGGACGGGGTGCACGCCTTCAACCTCTTGATCGCCGAGCGGGCCCGCGACGTGGCCGACCGGATCGACGCCGCCGTTGCCGCCGGCCGCGATCCCGGGGCGATGGCCGGTGTAACGATCGCGCTCAAGGACAATCTCTGCACTCACGGGATCGCGACCACCTGCTCGTCGCGGATCCTTCAAGGATGGGTGCCCCCTTATGACGCCACCGTCGTGTCGCGGCTGGCCGCCGCCGGTGCAGTCGTGGTCGGCAAGACCAACATGGACGAGTTCGCCATGGGCTCCTCGACCGAGAACTCGGCCTTCGGCCCGACCCGGAATCCCCACGACCTGGGGCGGGTTCCCGGCGGATCGTCGGGCGGCAGCGCCGCGGCCGTCGCGGCCGGCTTTGCGGCCGCGGCTCTCGGTTCGGACACCGGCGGCTCGATCCGTCAGCCGGCCTCGCTGTGCGGGGTGGTGGGGGTGAAGCCGACCTACGGGCTGGTTTCTCGTTTTGGCCTGGTGGCCTTCGCCAGCTCCCTCGATCAGGTTGGTCCGTTGGCAGGCAGCGTGTCCGACGCCGCTCTCGTTCTTGATGTCATCTCGGGACCGGACCCGGCCGACTCCACCTCGCTCCGGGACGCTCCGCCAGTGGCCTCGGCGCGGCTCGGCGAGGGTGTCGAGGATCTGCGCATCGGGGTGGTGGCCGAGCTTTCAGCCGCCGAAGGTGTCGCTCCCGACGTGGTGGCGCAGACCCGGGCCGCGGCCGAGGCCCTGGCTGCCGCCGGCGCCAAGGTCGAAGAGGTGAGTGTGCCGGCCGCGGTATACGGGCTGTCGGCTTACTACCTGATCGCCCCGGCCGAGGCCTCGTCGAACCTGGCCCGCTACGACGGGGTGCGGTACGGGTTGCGGGTGGAGGACCCTGGGGGCGCCGGCGACATCACCGACATGTACCTCCGGACCCGGTCCGCGGGGTTCGGATCTGAGGTCAAACGGCGCATCATGCTTGGGACCTATGCGCTGTCCGCCGGGTACTACGACGCCTACTACGGCAAGGCCCAGCAGGTTCGCACCCTCATCATCCGCGACTTCGACTCGACCTACGAGCACTTCGACGTTCTGCTGGCGCCGACTTCTCCGACGACCGCGTTCGCCCTGGGCGCCAAGACCGCGGATCCCCTCACCATGTACATCAATGACGTGTGCACCATCCCGTCCAGCCTCGCCGGCCACCCGGCCATGAGCGTTCCCTTCGGCGCCGGCGACGACGGGCTGCCGGTTGGAGTGCAAATCCTGGCGCCCGCCCTGGGCGAGACGGTGATGTTCCAGGTGGCGGCGGCTCTCGAGTCCCTGGCCCCGGCGGCGCAGGCGGCGGCCCCGGCGGGCCTGAGGCCGCCGCGATGACGACGACCGGCACCCGGTGGGAGACCGTCATCGGACTCGAGGTCCACGCGGAGTTGCGCACGGCCAGCAAGCTCTTCTGCGGCTGCCGCAACAGCTTCGGGGCCGAGCCCAACACCAATATCTGCCCGACCTGCCTCGGCTTGCCGGGCGCGCTGCCGGTGCTCAATCGGACCGCCGTCGAGTACAGCATGCGGATCGGGGCCGCCCTGCACTGCCGGATCGAGCCGTCGATCTTCCACCGGAAGAACTACTTCTATCCGGACATGCCGAAGGATTACCAGATCAGCCAGTACGACCTCCCGATCAATGTCGACGGCTGGCTGGAGCTACCCGGGGGTCGACGGATCGGGATCGTCCGGGCTCACATGGAGGAGGACACCGGCAAGACCACTCATGTTGGCGGCGGCGGGCGCATCCATGAGGCCGCCCATTCGCTGGTTGACTACAACCGGGCTGGCGTTCCGCTGGTGGAGATCGTCAGCGCCCCCGATCTACGCGGCGCCGACGAGGCCCGCATCTACGTCGAGGAACTGCGCGCCATCCTGGTGGCGACGGGGGTTTCGGACGGGAAGATGGAGGAGGGGTCGCTGCGGGTCGACGCCAACGTATCCGTTCGCCCCGCCGGCTCCCCCGAGTTTGGTACTCGGTGTGAGATCAAGAACCTCAACTCCTTCCGCTCGCTCGGCCGGGCCATCGATTTCGAGGCCGCCCGGCAGATCGAGGTGATCACGAGCGGCGGGCAGGTCGACCAGGAAACGCGTCACTGGGATGAAACGTCGGGGCGAACCAGCTCGATGCGCTCGAAGGAAGAGGCGTACGACTACCGGTACTTTCCAGAGCCCGACCTGGTGCCGGTCGACCCGCCGGCCGATTGGATCGCGTCGGTGGCGGCGTCGCTCCCTCCCTTGCCGGCCGTCCGGCGGGCGGCGGTGGCGGCCGCGTCGGGACTCGACCCCGCCGCCGATCCGGTCGTCACGGTGGTGCGCCTCGGCCTCGACCCTTACGTGGACGGCGTGGTCGCGGCCGGAGGCGACGCCGGTCTGGCGGTGCGTCGCCTCGCCAACGAGGTGGCCGCCGCCATCGACTCGGTCGTCAACCTGACGGTCCCGGCTTTCACCGAGTTGGTGGCCATGGAGTCGACTGGATCGTTGACGACCGCCCAGGCCCGGGCGGTGCTCAAAGATTTACTCGAATCCGGTGGCGATCCGGCGTCGACGGCGGCCCGGCTGGGATTCGAGGCCCTGGCCGCCGGCGATCTGGCTGCCGTCGTGGACGAGGTCATCGGCGACCACCCCTCGGAATGGGTCCGCTACCAGAACGGCGAGGACAAGTTGACCGGCTTCTTCGTCGGCCAGATCAAAGCCGCCAGCTCGGGCAAGGCGGACCTCAAGGCCGCCGCCAGCCTGTTGCGCGCCCGCCGGGGATAGCGGGGAGTCACACCCATCCTGGCCCCTATTTCCGGGTGGTAGCCGATTACCCGACGGCGGGCGGGCCAGGATCCGGCCCGGCCTGGCCCGGCCCGGCCCGCGGCGCCTGTAGTCGCGCCGCGCCCGGGCCCCGAGATCCCGGACGGCCCGGCGCTCTATGGTGGGCGCATGGCCAGCGACATGAAGCCCCGCAGCAGAGAGGTGACGGACGGTTACGAGCGGGCGCCGGCCCGGGCCATGCTCCGGGCCATCGGCATGACCGACGACGATTGGGACAAGCCTCAGGTGGGGGTGGCGTCCTCCTGGAACGAGGTCACGCCCTGCAACCTCCCGCTCGACCGGCTGGCCAAGCAGGCCAAGGAGGGGGTCCGGACGGCCGGCGGGTACCCGATCGAGTTCGTCACCATCGCCGTCTCGGACGGCATCTCCATGGGCGGCGAAGGCATGCGGGCATCGCTCGTGAGCCGGGAGATCATCGCCGACTCGGTCGAGACCGTGATGCACGCCGAGCGCTTCGACGCCATGGTGACCCTGGCCGGATGCGACAAGTCGTTGCCAGGGATGCTGATGGCGGCCGCCCGGCTCAACTTGCCAGCCGTCTTTCTTTACGGGGGGAGCATCCTGCCGGGGAAGGGGCCGCGCGGGGAGGCGCTCGACATCGTGAGCGTGTTCGAGGCCGTCGGGGCCCGCGCCGCCGGTACGCTCACCGACGACGAGCTGGCGCTCATCGAACGAAGCGCCTGCCCCACCATCGGCAGCTGCGCCGGCATGTTCACGGCCAACACCATGGCGTCGATCTCCGAAGCTCTGGGCATGGCGTTGCCTGGATCGGCCTCGCCGGCCGCGGTTGACGCCAGGCGCGACGATCTGGCCCGGCAGTCCGGCGAGGCGGTCATCCGCTTGCTGGAGATGGGCATCCGGCCCCGGCAGATCATGACCAAGGCGGCGTTCGAGAACGCCATTGCCATCACCATGGCGCTCGGGGGGTCGACCAACGCCGTGCTCCATCTGCTGGCCATCGCCAACGAGGCTCGCGTCGACCTGACGCTCGACGATTTCGACCGCATCGGGCGGCAGGTTCCGCACATTGCCGACACCAAACCTCACGGCCGTTTCCACATGGTCGACGTCGATCGGGTCGGCGGGGTTCCGGTGGTGATGCGCGCCCTGCTCGAAGCCGGCCTGGTGCACGGCGATTGCCTGACGGTCACCGGACGGACCCTGGCCGAGAACCTGGAGGCCATCGCCCCCCTGCCCCCCGATGGCGAGGTCATTCACCCGGTCGCCGAGCCGATCCACGCCGATGGCGGCATCGCCATCCTGCGCGGGACGCTGGCGCCGGAGGGGGCGGTGGTCAAGGTCGCCGGTCTGGACCAGGACCACTTTGAGGGAGTCGCTAGGGTCTTCGACGGCGAGGACCAGGCCATGGAAGCAATCCTGGCGGGGGCCATCGTCCCCGGAACCATTCTGGTTATCCGCTATGAGGGACCCAAGGGCGGCCCCGGAATGCGTGAAATGCTCGCCGTCACGGGGGCCATGAAGGGCGCCGGGAGAGGGGCGGACTGCGCCCTCATGACCGATGGCCGCTTCAGCGGCGGCACCCACGGATTCTGTGTCGGCCACGTCGCCCCCGAAGCGGTGGACGGAGGTCCCATCGCCTTCGTGGCCGACGGCGACCGGGTCGTCATCGACGTTCCCACCCGCCGTATCGACGTCCTGGTCGAGCCGGCCGAGCTGGAGCAACGGCGGGTCCACTGGAAGTGCCCCGAACCGCGCTATCCCGACGGGCGTCCTGGCGAAGTTCGCTCGACTGGTCACCGGGGCCGAGCGCGGCGCGGTGACCAACACCTAGCGCCTCCCGACGCGGCCGGCTCGCACGGACGGGAGGGGCCGGTCGCGGGCCGATTGCGCTACCAGGCCCTTCTGTGCCAGACTGACCACCGTGGCCCACCGGCACATTCTCGTACTCATCACCTGACGCACACGCCGACCCGCGTGTGCGTTGCCGACCTCCCACCCGGGAGGTCGTTTTATTTTCGCCACTGATACCCGGAGAATTGGCGCCTCGCCACCCGTACCTCTCCATTAAGGGACTCATCCATCAAAGCGACCCCTTTCATAAAAGGGACCCATCCATCAAAGGGACAGAGCCATGAAGTTGACGGGAGCGCAAGCGCTCATCAGGAGTCTGGAGCTGGAGAACGTCGAAGTCGTCTTCGGGCTGCCGGGAGGGTGCATCCTGCCGGCCTACGATCCCATCCTCGATTCGCCGATTCGCCACATCCTGGTCCGCCACGAGCAGGGCGCCGGGCACATGGCCGAAGGCTATGCCCACGTCACCGGCCGGCCGGGTGTCGCCATGGTCACCAGCGGGCCGGCGGCGACCAACCTGGTGACTCCGTTGTGCGATGCCTACATGGACTCGGTGCCGATGGTGGCCATCACCGGTCAGGTGGGCCGGGCGGTGATCGGGACGGACGGCTTCCAGGAGTGCGACACGGTCGGGATCACCCGCTCGGTGACCAAGCACAACGAGCTCGTCATGGACCCCGACGAGATCCCCCTCCTGGTCCGGCAGGCCTTCCACCTGGCGACCACCGGCCGTCCCGGCCCGGTGCTGCTGGACGTGCCGAAGGACGTCCTGCAAGCCGAGATGACCTGGTCGTGGCCAACTGACACCGACGTGACCGCGTCGTTGCCCGGTTACCGGCCGACCATCAATGGCCATCCCCGCATGATCAAGGAGGCAGCCCGGCTGATCGCAGAAGCCAGGCGGCCGGTGATCTACGCCGGGGGCGGCATCCTGAAGTCGCGAGCCGCCGAGGCCCTCCGGCAGCTGGCGGAGCTGATCGAGGTGCCGGTCGTGACCACCCTGATGGCCCGGGGGGCCTTCCCGGACGATCATCCGCTCTGCCTGGGCATGCCGGGTATGCACGGCAATTACACGGCCATCACGGCCATGCAGCAGTCCGACCTGCTGATCGCCCTGGGTACCCGCTTCGACGATCGGGTGACCGGCCGGGTCGCCAACTTCGCTCCCGAAGCCAAGGTCATCCACGTCGACATCGACCCGGCCGAGCTGGGCAAGATCCGCCGCCCGGACGTCCCGATCGTCGGCGACTGCCGGCGGGTCATCACCGAGCTGGTCGGCGCCCTGCAGCCCCTCGAGCAGCCCGACCGGCAGGAGTGGCGGAGCCGGCTGTCGGGCTGGCAGGAGCGCTTCCCGCTCCACTACGACCCGCCCGCCAACGACGCCGCCCTCAAGCCGCAGTACGTGATGGAACAGCTCCGGGACGGCGCGCCCGAAGGCACCATCCTGGCGTCGGGCGTCGGGCAGCATCAGATGTGGGCCAGCCAGTACTGGCGCTTCACCGAGCCGTATAGCTGGGTGAACTCCGGTGGCCTCGGCACCATGGGCTTCTGCGTGCCGGCTGCCATCGGCGCCAAAGTGGGCCGCCCGGACCGGACCGTGTGGGCGGTGGACGGCGACGGCTGCTTCCAGATGACGGCCCAGGAGTTGGTGACAGCGTCGAGTGAGCGCATACCGATCAAGGTCGCCATCCTCAACAATGCCTACCTGGGCATGGTGCGCCAATGGCAGGAGATGTTCTACCAGGAGCGCTACAGCGAGGTGTATCTCTCCCCCGATCTGCCGGATTACGTGAAATGGGCCGAGGCCATGGGCTGCGTCGGTTTCCGGGTTGAGGCCCCTGAGGAGGTCGCGCCGACGATCGACAAGGCCAATGCCATCGACGACCGGCCCGTCGTCATCGACTTTCGCACCGACACCCAGGAGAAGGTGTTCCCGATGGTGCCGGCCGGGGCGTCCAACGACGACGTGGTGGTCCATCCGTCCCAGCAGCCGGGCGGAGAAAGGCTGGTGCAGTGAGCTCGCCCACTCATCAGACCCTGTCGGTGTTGGTCGAGAACCGATCGGGCGTGTTGGCCCGGGTGAGCGGGTTGTTCGCCCGCCGGGGCTTCAACATCATCTCTCTGGCCGTGGCCCCCTCCGACGATGAGCGCTTCAGTCGCATCACCATCGTGATCGACGTCGAGGAGACGTCGGTGGAGCAGATCACCAAGCAGCTGTTCAAGCTGGTCAACGTGATCAAGATCACCGAGCTACACCCCGACGACGCCATCGAGGCGGAACTGCTGCTGGTGACGGTGGCGGCCGGACCGGGCAAGCGCAGTGAAGTCATCGAGTTGGTCGGAGTATTCGACGGCAAGATCGTCGACGTGGCGCCGGTCGGGTTGACCGTGATGCTGGCCGGCCATCCCGATCAGCTCAACGGCCTGGAGGAACTGCTGCGCCCGTACGGCATCACCGAACTGCAACGCACGGGCCGGGTGGCGTTGCCCAAGCTGGACCGTCAAACTGGGCCCCGTTTGCGGCTCACTGGAAAGGCAGGTTAAGACCTCATATGGCTGCGACCGTGTACTACGAGAAGGACGCCGACGGCGGCATCATCGCCGGGCGCCGGGTGGCGATCATCGGTTACGGCTCCCAGGGTCACGCCCACGCCCTCAATCTGCGGGACTCGGGCGTCGACGTGCGGGTGGGGCTGCGCGACGGGTCGTCGTCGGCTCCCAAAGCCGCTGCCGCGGGCCTGCGCGTTACCTCGGTGGCCGAGGCCGCGACCGAGGCGGACGTGATCATGATCCTGGCCCCCGATACCGATCAGCAGGCCATCTACCGGGCCGACATCGAACCGGCCCTCAAACCCGGCGACGCGCTTTTCTTTGCCCATGGCTTCAACGTGCGCTTCGGGCTGGTCCCGCCGCCGCCCGGCGTCGACGTCGCCATGGTGGCTCCCAAGGGGCCCGGGCACCTGGTCCGGCGCACCTACGAGGCCGGCGGCGGGGTGCCGGCGCTCATCGCCGTCGCCCAGGACGCCACGGGGAAGGCCCGGGAGCTGGCGCTGTCGTACGCGGACGCCCTCGGAGCCACCCGGGCGGGTGTCCTGGAGACGACCTTCGAGGAGGAGACCGAGACCGACCTCTTCGGCGAGCAGGTGGTGCTGTGCGGGGGGCTGACGTCGCTGATTCAGGCGGGATACGAGACTCTCGTCGACGCCGGTTACCAGCCCGAGTCCGCCTACTTCGAGTGCCTGCACGAGGTCAAACTGATCGTCGATCTCATGTACGAAAATGGCATTGCCGGGATGCGCTATTCGATTTCGGACACGGCGGAGTACGGCGATCTGACCCGGGGTCCCCGCGTGATCAACGCCGCGGTACGCGAGGAGATGAAGCAGATCCTGGACGAGATCCAGTCCGGTCAGTTCGCCGAAGAGTGGATAGCGGAGAACAGAGCCGGCCGGCCGCGCTTCAACCAGTTGCGGGAGGCGGGCCGGGCCCATCCCATCGAGACCGTCGGCGCCGAATTGCGGGCCATGATGCCCTTCATCAGCGCCGGGGCCCAGCGTCCGCAGGACGTGAGCGGCGGTTAGCTGCTCACCGGGCCCACCGGGCCCACCGGGGCCGGCCGGCGGGCCCACCGGGGCCGGCCCGCGGCTCAGCCTCCCGGTGAGCACCCACCGGGCCCATCCGGCCCGGTGGCGTGCTCAGCCTCCCGGCCGGTGCCGACGGCGATATCGGTAGCCGACGGCGACGCCGGCCAGGGCCGCGAAGGCCAGGGCGGCGGCCACCCCCACCATGCCCGGAACGGACGACGAGCCGGGGGGTTCACCCGCGACCGCCCCGGCCGCCTCGGGCTTCGGGGTGGCCCGGGCCTGCGTCACCGGCGCCCGGGGCGGCACGAGACGCGGCGCGGTGGCGGGAGGGGCCGCAGCCCGGACCGGCGGCAAGGACCCGGCCGGCCTGGGCTCGCGCACCGGAGGCAGCGCCGGGTCCTTGCGTTCGGCGCTGACCGGCACGGCGAAGCCCCGGTCGAGCAAGTCGGCGGCCGTCTCATAGGAGTTGGCACCGTTCATGACCACGGCGAGCATGGTCCGGTGCCCCCGCACCGCCTCCTCGGCCACACAGAAGCCGGCCCGCCCGGTGAAGCCCGTCTTGATTCCGGTAACCCCGTGATAGGTGTTCAGGAAATAGAGGTTCTTGTTGAAAAGGTCATAGACGATCCGGTCCGGGCCGGTGAAGCGATAGTGCTTGAGGGTGACGATTGAGGCCAGAGTCGGGTTGGCCATCAGGTCGCGGGCCGCGATCGCCACGTCCCATGCGCTCAGCAGGTTCCCGCCCTGAAAGCCCTCCTTGCCGTCGAGACCGGCCGGGTCGCGGAGGACCATAGGACCCGACATTCCGAGTTCGATGGCCGCCTGACGCATGATCTGGGCGAACCCGGTGAGCGAACCACCAACTCGCTCGGCCAGCGCGTAGGCGGCATCGTTGGCCGAGAAGACCAGCAGAGTCCGCAGCGCCACCGCCAGGGGCCAGCGCTGCCCGGTTTTCATTCCTACCCGATCGGGGGACGCGGTGGCGGCCCTGGCGCTGACCGGGACCATGGCGCCCGGTAGCAGCCAGTCGCTCGCGATCATGGCCGTCAGCAACTTGGTGAGGCTGGCCGGCGGCAGCGGGACGCGGGCGTTTTTCGCCAACAGCACCCGACCGGTCGCCACGTCGACCAGCAGTTCGGCCTTGGCGGCCGGGGGAACGGTCGTCGATGTCGGCGAGGCCGGCGTCACCGCGCCGGCCCAGGCCGGCTGGCCCACCCATACCATCCCGGCCGCGGCCGTCGCTGCGGCCGCCGTGCGGAGCGAGCGGCTCCACCGGCCGGGTTTGCTTTTGCGTCCGAAGCGGGCCATATGGGCGAAGGACCCGACTGGCATCGTCGTGTCCTCTTTCCCCGGAGCCCTAGAAACGGGCGACCACGTGGTCGATACAGGCGGTGAGAGCCGCTACGTCGTCGGGTTCGATGGCGGGGTACATGGCGATCCGCAGCTGGTTGCGTCCGAGTTTTCGGTACGGCTCGGTGTCTACGACTCCGTTGGCCCGCAGGATCTTGGCCACCAGGGCCGCATCGACGGACGGGTCGAAGTCGATGGTGCCGACCACGTTGCTGCGTTCGTCCGGTTTGGCCACGAATGGCGCGGCGAAATCCGACGATTCGGCCCAGCCGTAGAGGATGTCGGCCGAGCGCTCGGATCGCCCGGCGGCGAACTCGATGCCGCCTCCCGCCAGCATCCACTCGAGCTGGTGCACGAACAGCACGAGGGTGGCCAGGGCGGGGGTGTTGTAGGTCTGATTCAGCCGGCTCTGCTCGACCGCGACGCTCAGGTCGAGGAACGCCGGCGTCCACCGCCCGGACTCCTGGATACGGGCCACCCGCGCCAATGCCGCGGGGGAGAGCACCGCCACCCATAGCCCGCCGTCCGAGGCGAACCCCTTCTGCGGGGCGAAGTAGTAGGCGTCCACCTGCGACGGATCGAACCGCAGACCGCCGGCGCCGGAGGTGGCGTCGACCGCGACCATTGCGTCCCCGGCTCCTTCGGGCCGGTTGAGTTCCATCATCACGCCGGTGGACGTCTCGTTCTGCGTCAGGGCGTAGAGGTCGACCGTCGGGTCCGGCCTCGGCCACGGATGGGTGCCGGCGGGAGATTCGATGACGTCCGGGGCCGTCAGATGAGGTGCGGCTGCGGCGGCTTGGGCAAACTTGGAGGAAAACTCGCCGAAGCTGAGGTGCTGGCTCCGTCGCAGGATCAGGCCGAAGGTGGCCGCATCCCAGAAGGCGGTGGCGCCACCAAGGCCGAGCACCACCTCGTAACCGTCGGGCAGGGTCCACAGGTCGGCGATCCCGGCGCGCAGCCGGCCGACCAGGGACTTCACAGGGGTCTGCCGGTGACTGGTGCCGAGCAGGGTGGCTCCCACCTCTTGCAGCGCTCTGACAGCTACGAGTGGGACCTTCGAGGGGCCGGAGCCGAAGCGCCCGTCGGCTGGCAGGAGGTCGGCGGGGATCTGGATATCGGGGGGAGAGGGGTTGGCCACTGTGAAACTATGGCAGCCAATGGATCGGATCTCACAGCGCATAGCAGGGGTCGCCGAATCGGCGACGCTGGCCATCGACGCCAAGGCCAAGGCGCTGGTCGCCGGCGGCCAGGATGTCATCGGTTTCGGGGCCGGGGAGCCGGACTTCCCGACTCCGGCCCACATCGTGGCCGCCGCTACGGCCGCGTGCTCCGATCCGCGCAATCACAAGTACACGCCCGCAGCGGGGTTGCCGGAGGTGCGGGCCGCGGTGGCGGCCAAAACGGCTCGCGACTCCGGCTTCGACGTCTCCGCCAGCCAGGTCCTCATCACCAACGGCGGCAAGCAGGCGGTCTACCAGACCTTCGCCACCCTGCTCGACCCCGGCGACGAGGTCCTGTTGCCGGCGCCCTACTGGACCACCTACCCGGAGGTCATTCGCCTGGCCGGAGGAGTCCCCGTCGAGGTGGCGACGACCTGGGAGGACGGGTTCAAGGTCACCGTGGAGCGCCTGGAGGCGGCCCGGACGGCCCGCACCAAGGTGCTGTTGTTTGTGTCGCCCTCCAACCCCACCGGAGCCGTCTACCCGCCCGACGAAGTTGAGGCCATCGGAAGGTGGGCGGTCGATCACGGGATCTGGGTGGTCACCGATGAGATCTACGAGCACCTGGTCTACGGCGATACCGAGTTCTCCTCGATGCCCGTCCTCGTCCCCGAGCTGGCCGACACCTGCGTGGTGATCAACGGCGTGGCCAAGACCTATGCCATGACCGGGTGGCGCGTGGGCTGGATGATCGGCCCCACCGACGTGATCGGAGCCGCCGCCAACCTGCAATCCCATGCCACCTCTAATGTGTGCAATGTGGCCCAGCGGGCCGCCCTGGCCGCGGTGAGCGGCGATCTCGAGGCGGTGGCCGAGATGCGGTCGGTCTACGACCGGCGCCGGCGCACCATCGTGGGCCTGCTCAACGACATCCCCGGGGTGCGCTGTCCCGAACCCCAGGGCGCGTTCTACGCCTTCCCGAGCGTGGAAGGTCTCTTGGACCGGCCCTTGAGGGGCCAAACCGCGTCGTCGTCACTCGAGCTCGCGGCCCTCGTGCTCGATGAGGCCCGGGTCGCGTTCGTGCCGGGCGAGGCGTTTGGCGCGCCGGGTTACGCCCGGTTTTCCTACGCCCTCGGCGACGATGCTCTGGCCGAGGGGATCACCCGCCTGGCCAAGTTCGTCGCCGGTTGACGGCCGGCATGGCCCGCGTCCTGATCACCGAGGAGATCGCCGAACCGGGGCTGGCGCTGCTGCGCCAGGCCGGGCACCAGGTCGACGTGTCCGTCGGCCTGCCGGCGGAGGAGTTGGTCGATGCCGTCGGATCGGCCCACGCCCTGATCATCCGTTCGGCCACGCAGGTGACCGCGGCCCTGATGGACGCCGCGCCGGACCTGGTGGTGATCGGCCGGGCCGGCATCGGTCTCGACAACGTCGACGTCGCGGCTGCCACCCGGCGGGGGGTGATGGTCGTCAACGCCCCACAATCCAACGTCCTCTCGGCGGCCGAGCACACGATGGCGTTGTTGCTGGCCCAGGCTCGCAACATTCCCCAGGCTCACGCGGCCCTGGTCGCCGGTCGGTGGGAGCGTTCCCGCTGGGAGGGGGTGGAGCTGCACGGCAAGGTGCTCGGTGTGATCGGGCTGGGCCGGGTCGGCACGCTCGTCGCCCAGCGGGCGGCCGCCTTCGGGATGCGGTTGCTGGCCTACGACCCCTACGTCAGCGCCGAACGAGCCAAGCAACTGGGGGCGGACCTGCTGCCCCTCGAGCAAGTGATTACCGATGCCGACTTTCTCACCATCCACCTGCCCAAGACGCCGGAAACCACCGGCCTCATCGGGGCCGATCTGCTCGCCCGGGCCAAGCCCGGCATCCGGATTGTCAACACGGCCCGGGGCGGCATCGTCGACGAGAAGGCCCTCGCCCAGGCCGTGGCCGATGGGTCGGTGGCCGGGGCGGCCCTCGACGTGTTCGAGCAGGAGCCGACCGTGGAGTCCCCGCTCTTCGAGAGCGACCGGGTGGTCGTCACCCCGCACCTGGGGGCCAGCACCCGGGAGGCTCAGGACAAGGCCGGCATCACCATCGCCGAGCAGGTCCAGCTGGCCCTGGCCGGCGAGTTCGTGCCGCTGGCGGTCAACATCGCGGCCGCCGAGGTCCCCGAGCCGGTCCGGCCCTGGATGCCCCTGGCCGAGCGCCTGGGCCGGTTCTGGGCGGCCCTGGCCCGGGAGCTTCCGGGCACCCTCGACATCGAGTTCCAGGGCGGCCTGGCCGATTACGACACCCGGATACTGTCGCTGGCCGTCCTCAAGGGCCTCTTCGGGGTCGCCACCGACGAGCCGGTGTCCTTCGTCAATGCACCGCAGCTGGCCGAGGAGCGCGGCCTCGAGGTCCGCTCCACGGCCGCGTCGGGGCCGGGTGTCGCCCGGTCGGGTTACACCAATCTGCTGATCCTGCGCGGGGGCCGCCACGCGGTCGCCGGCACCATGTTCGCCGACGGCGAACCCCGGGTGGTCATGGTCGATGAACACGACATCGAGCTGCCCCTGGCCCGCTGGATGCTGATGGTGCACAACGACGACCGCATCGGCATGGTCGCCGCCGTCGCCACCATCCTCGCCGACGCCGGCTGCAACATCGTCGACCTCAAACTCGGCCGCAGCGCGGAGGGGGGCACCGCCATGATGGCCCTGTCCTTCGAGCACCCGGTGCCCGTCGGGGTGACCGCCGCCCTGCGATCCACCGCCGGGATCCTCGACGCGGTCGCCCTGGCCGACGTCTGACCGCCCGGTCCCTGGTCCGCGCCCCGGGCTCTCTGACGGGCCCGGGGCAGCTCAGGTCTGGACCGGTCAGGCGGTTACCACGGGCAGCCAGGGAGACCGGCGCTGTTCGTAGGCGTCGACGTCGTCCACATGACGCAGGGTCAGGCCGATGTCGTCGAGTCCCTCGAGCAGGCGGTGCTGGGTGAAGGGGTCGAGCGGGAACGGCGCTTCGATCCCCGCCGCCGGCGCCGCCACCAGGAGCCGCTCCATGTCGACGGTCACCTCCAGCGATGGGTCGCGTTGGACGGCGGCGAGCAGGGCCGCCGCGGTGTCGCCGTCGACCTGCACCGGAACCAACCCGGCCTTCGTGCAGTTGGTCCGGAAGATGTCGCCGAAGCGAGGGGACACCACCGCCTCGAATCCGTAGTCCATCAGCGCCCACACCGCGTGCTCCCGGGAGGAGCCGGTCCCGAAGTTGGGGCCGGCGATCAGGATGCTGGCACCGGCATACTGCGGCTGGTTGAGCACGAAGTCCCGATCGTCCCGCCACTCGGCGAACAGCCCCTTGCCGAATCCGGTCCGCTCCACTCGCTTGAGCCAGTCGCTCGGGATGATCTGATCCGTATCCACGTCGGAGCGGTCCAGCGGTACGGCGGTGCCGGACACCACCCGGATCGGTTTCATCAGCTGCCTCCCTGGTCGAGGTCGCCGGGCGCGGCGAAATGCCCGGCGACGGCGGTGGCCGCGGCGACGGCCGGCGACACCAGATGGGTGCGCCCACCGCGGCCCTGGCGGCCTTCGAAGTTGCGGTTGGAGGTCGAGGCGGCCCGTTCGCCAGGGGCCAGCTTGTCCGGGTTCATGGCCAGGCACATCGAGCATCCGGGGTTGCGCCATTCGAATCCGGCCGAGACAAATACCCGGTCCAGGCCTTCGGCTTCGGCCTGTGCTTTCACTTGACCGGATCCAGGGACCACCAGCGCCCGGACGGACGGCGCGACCCGCCGGCCCCGCGCCACGTCGGCGGCCGCCCGAAGATCCTCGATCCGGCTGTTGGTGCAGGACCCGATGAAGACGGTGTTCACCGCGATATCCCGCATGGCCGTGCCACCGTGCAATCCCATGTAGGCGAGCGCCCGCGCCGCGGCCTCCCGCGCCGGCCCCTCCTCGAACGACTCCGGCGCCGGCACCACGGCACCGATCGGTACGACCTGGGCCGGGTTCGTCCCCCAGGTGACGAAGGGCGTCAGGGCTGCGGCGTCGATGGTGACCTCGCGATCAAAAGTGGCCCCCGGGTCCGTCGCCAGGGACCGCCAATCCTCGACGGCGGCGGCCCAGGCGGTACCCGAGGGGCTGTAGCGGCGGCCCTCGAGGTACTCGAACGTGACGTCGTCCGCCGCCACCATCCCGGCCCGGGCGCCGGCCTCGATGGACATGTTGCACACCGTCATCCGGCCTTCCATGGTCAGACCCCGGATGGCGTCGCCGCGGTACTCGATCACGTGGCCCATGCCGCCGCCGGTGCCGATCTGTCCGATGATGGCCAGGATCAGGTCCTTTGAGCTGACTCCGGGAGGGAGGTCACCGACCACCGTGACCGCCATGGTCTTGGGCCGGACCTGGGGGAGGGTCTGGGTGGCGAGCACGTGCTCGACCTCGCTCGTGCCGATCCCGAAGGCGAGGGCACCGAAGGCGCCGTGGGTGGACGTGTGGCTGTCGCCGCACACGATGGTCATGCCCGGCTGGGTGAGCCCGAGCTCCGGCCCGATGATGTGCACGATCCCCTGATGGGCGTCGCCCATCGCATAGAGCCGGATCCCGAACTCGGCGCAGTTGGACTCCAGCACTTCGATCTGGCGGGCCGAGATGGGGTCCTCGATGGGGCCGGCGAGGTCGGTGGTCGGCACGTTGTGGTCCATGGTGGCCACGGTCAGATCGGGCCGGCGGACGCCCCGGCCGGCCAGGCGCAACCCGTCGAAGGCCTGGGGGGAGGTCACCTCGTGGACCAGGTGCAGGTCGACGTAGAGCAGGTCGGGTTCGTCGGGGGCCTGGCGGACGACGTGCCGGTCCCACACTTTGTCGGCCAGGGTAAGCGGTGGGCTCATCTGATCCTCTCATACTTTGAGATAGATTCCCGAGTAATGGGAAGCGATCCAGCGGGGCAGAGTGTAAGCGGTGTTGGAGTGTTGGACAAGGCTGTCGGGATCCTTCACGAGCTGGAAGCCGGTCCTCGGTCGTTGACCGACCTGGCCCGGTCGACCCGCTTGCCGCGCGCCACCGCCCACCGGCTGGCCGCCGCCCTCGAGCGCCATCTCCTGGTGGGGCGCGACGAGGCGGGCCGCTTTGTGCTCGGGCCCGGCCTGGTGCGCCTGGGTCGCCTGGCGAGCGGCAGCACCCGCCGGTCGCTGGTCGACGCCGCCATACCGGTGCTGGCCCTGCTCCGCGACGAGACGGGCGAGAGCGCCCAGCTCTTCGTTCGCTCCGGCGATACCCGGGTGTGCCTGGCCTCACTGGAATCGCCGCACAGCCTGCGCACCATCGTGGCCGTGGGTGCGGTCCTCCCCATGGACCGAGGTTCGGCCGCCAAGGTGCTGACCAACGATGCTGTCGCCGCCCCGCCGGGTTGGGCCGAAAGTGTGGAGGAACGCGAACGCGGCGTGGCGTCGGTGAGCGCGCCGGTCGTCGTCGATGGAGGCGTCGTCGCCGCGGTGTCGGTCTCCGGACCGATTGAGCGAACCTCCCGTCAGCCCGGCCGGCGCTATGCCGCCGCGGTCCTACGGGCGGCGGGGCTGCTGGCCGAGGCCCTGGGCGAATCGCCCTCGTCCGGCCCGGCGCCGAATGCCGACCTGGGTGCCGGGGTGCCCGTGGCCAGCAACGGCCGGGCCGGCGATGGGGGCGGTCCCCCGGAGCCGTGGCCGAACCGGGAACGAGGTGCGGCCCCGGCGAGCCACGGCTGACTCGCAAAGTGGGCGCGCTTGATCACCTTGGGCGCGGTATTAGCGGTTTTTCGACATTAAGCGAACCCAAAACGCCAAACGCGCCCAAACGACTCAGACGGCCTCCCGGCCTGCACGCCGTGGGCGCTAGCCGACCATCGACCGGCCTGCCGGCCGGCCCGGCCCGGGTCACGCCGCCGGCCGGCCCTAGCCGACCATCGACCGGCCTCCCGGCCTCCCGGCCGGCCCGATGTGGGCGCTAGCCGACCATCGACCGGCCTGCCGGCCGGCCCGGCCCGGATCACCCCGGCGGCCGGCTCTGGCCGACCATCGACCGCCTCCCGGCCGGCCCGACGCCGGCTCTCTAGCTGACCGCCGGCGCCCCCAACCGGACGCCCGGGCGGTCGACGGAGTGACAGGCCGCCAGCAACGCCGGGACAAAGCTGGGCGCCTGGTCCACGCAACCCCGGTGGGTGACAGCCACCGGAAAGGCGGTGGCGCCGGGAATGGACTGAGCCAGGTGCCACTGCCGGGCCGGCTCCACGGTCTTGTCGCGGGTCGTCACCACCACCGACGTCGGCACGTCGATGTCCCCGATCCACTCGGTCGAGTCGAAGCGGCTGAGGGCGAACCCGGCCTGGAGAAGGGCGACCGGGTCGTTGCGCTCCCACTCCGCCACCGCCCACGGGGCCACCCCGCGGTCGGCCGCCCGATTGCGGATGAGGATCTCGTAGCCCGGCCGGAGCAGGCGGGGCGGCAGACCGGAGAGCGCCAGGGCCATGCCGTAGCCGAGGGTGCCGACCCGCCCATTGAGCTCGGCGCGCACCGTGAACCGGGCGGCCGTGGCGCACAGCACCATCCCTTTGACCAGGTCGGGCCGCCGCTGCCACAGCAGCTGGGCCACCGGGCCACCCATCGAATAGCCCACCGCGGTCACCGGGCCAGTCGCCAGGAAATCGATGACGGCGGCGATGTCGTCGGCGCAATCCTCCAGGCGAAAAGGCCGGCGACTTCGGATGCCCCGGCCGTGGCCGCGATGGTCGACGGCCACCACCCGGTAGTGCTCGGCGAGGGGAGCAAAGCAACGGCACCAGTTGAGGGCCGCCGTCGAAGTCCAGCCGTGGAGGAGGACGAGCACCCCCGGCGTCGCCCTCAGCCCGGCCGCGACCGATGCGCCCGGTGGGCCCGAGGCGCCCAATGCCCCCGATGCCCATGCCGGGACGTCGGACCCGCTGTCGAATACCCAGGTCCGACCCCGGCCCGGCAGGTCCAGCTCGCGACCGGCGGGAAGTTTCGGAAGGTCCCCGTCCACAGCCGGCAGCCTACGGGCGGACGTCCTCGTTGCGGGCGGCGCTGGGCCCCCGTGAGGGCCCGGAGGTTGTCGCTGGCCACGGTGGTGGACCGGCCGCGGTCCCGGAGCGGGTTATCCCCCGGTCAACCTGCTTCGGCCGCGATGGCGTTGCGATGGGCTGCCGTTGCCCAGGCGACCGACTCCTGCACGATGCTCGGGTGATAACGCCAGCGCAGCAGCTGGCGCTCCGCCGCTTCGATGTCCTCACCCAGCTCGAGCAGGCTGAGGGCCAGCTGGCGTCCCCGGCGGCGCTGCGCTTCGGCCGGCAGCTCCTTGAGCTGCTCGGCCTGCCAGTGGGCGTGGGCGGCCTGCAGCGACGGGGACAGTCGGGCCATCTGGCGCCGGTTGAGCGGCGGGAGATGCCGCCGGACCGCCAACTCGCCGGACCCGGCCGTGATCACCTGGGCCAGCTCGAACTGGATCATCCGGTTGACCGTGCGCAGGAACGGGGAGTGACGGCCGCCCCGGTCGCCGAGGCCGAGGGCCTGGGCCGTCTCCCCCAACGACATGTCGAAGCCCTCCGGCTCCTGGTCGAAGCCGGCGGCGATGCGCCGGAGCAGCCAGGTGGTGCTGGGACCGAGTACACCCAGCCAGAAACGCTCGACGTAGGGAGCCCGCGGATCGAAGCCGAGCGAATCGATGACATCGTCGGGCCACGGCCGAATCGTCAGGGTGTCGCACTCGAAGGTCACCATCGGCTGCATGCTGTTACCACCTCTCCCAGGCTGTTTGACTATATTTCATGATAGTTAATGATATTACCGATCGCAAGGGGCGACGATAGGCGAAGGCGGCGTGCCACACTGGCCCGCGTGCCAGACAACGCCAACGACCGGGCCCGAGCGTTGGTCACCGCCGCCTCTCGCATCACCGCGTTGACCGGCGCCGGCATCTCGACGGACTCGGGAATCCCGGACTTTCGGGGGCCGCAGGGGGTATGGACGAAGAACCCGGCGGCGGAGCGCACGGCCAACCTCGACAACTACCTGAGTGACCCGGAGCTCCGCCGGCAATCCTGGGAAAACCGTCTGAGCTCACCGGCGTGGGCCGCCAAGCCCAACCCCGGTCACCTGGCGCTGGTCGAATTGGAACGGCAGGGGCGCTTGCGGGCCCTGGTTACCCAGAATGTGGACGGACTGCACCGGCGGGCCGCCCATGATCCCGACCTGGTGCACGAACTGCACGGCACCATGTGGCGAGTGCAGTGCTGGTCCTGCCGGGCCGAAGGACCGATCGAACCGGCCCTGGACCGGGTCCGGGCCGGTGACCCCGACCCGTCATGCGAGCGATGCGGTGGGATTCTCAAGTCGGCGACGATCAGCTTCGGTCAGTCCCTTGACCCGGCCGTACTGGCCGGAGCGGAGGAAGCTGCTGCGAACTGTGACCTGCTCCTGGCCGTCGGCTCGACCCTGAGCGTTTACCCGGCCGCCGGGTTGGTCCCGCTGGCCTATCGCAACGGCCGCACCGTTGTCATCGTCAACGCCCAGCCCACGCCCTTTGACGATCTCGCCGACGCGGTAGTTCGAGGTTCGATCAGTGAGGTCCTGCCCGCGCTGGTTGCGGCGGAGCGCCCGGATATCTAGCGAAACCGCGCCCCGGACCGCGCCTACCAGCCGCCCCGGTGCAGCACCTCGTCCAGCGGCCGCAATGGGCGGGGCGGCCGGAGCGGCCCGGGTTCGTCGACCGCCGGCCAACCGAGCGCCACCACCCCGATCGGCTCCCAGTCATCCGGAACCCCCAGCGCGGCGCGAGAGGCGCGCCGGCTCGCCATGGAGCCGGAACAGCAAGGCGCCCAGCCCGGCGTCCACCGCCCCGAGCAACAGGAGCATGGTGGCGAAGGCCGTGTCGACCAGCCAGTAGGGCGCCGGCCATTGCGCCTCGACGGCCAGACCTGCGGCCGTTTTGTCGAGCCGGCCATACCGCTCGAGGTAGGCCGGCCGGCTGTACCACGGGATGATCAGCACCGGCGCCCGGAGCACGCCGGGGTGGTCAGGTTGGGCCAGCCAGGCCGGATCGGCGTCGGTCGACCAGAATCGGCCGGTCTGCTCGTGACCCTCGAGCACCACAAAGGCCCAACCCTGGGCGTGGCCGGCCGACGGGGCCCGCCGGGCCAGATCCACCAGCCGATCCACCACTTCGGACGGCACCGGCCGGTCCTGGAAACTCCGGCACATGCGGCGGCGGCGAATCGCCGTGTCCAGATCCACGCCACGAACCTACCGGGCAGGCGAGAGACTCGATTTCCGGCCCCTCCCGATGAAGGCCGGCTCGGATGGCCAAAGCAGCCCTCGCAACCCGCCGGAGCGAAATGGCGACCCACGAGGTAACATTTGAGTATGGCAACGTTCCGAGACTTGCTCCGTGACACCAAAGCCCGGATTCGTGAGGTGGACACCGCGACCGCGGCAACCGAGGTCGGCGAACCGGGGGCCGTCGTCCTCGACGTGCGGGAGCCGGACGAGTACGCCCAAGGGGCTTTGCCCGGTGCCATCCACATTCCGCGCGGCCACCTCGAAAGTCAAGTGGAGGGCCGTATCACCGATCACGACGCCCACGTGGTGATCTATTGCGCCGGCGGCACTCGCTCGGCGTTTGCGGCCGACACCCTGAGCCAGCTCGGCTACAGCGACGTCGTCTCCGTGATCGGTGGCTTCAACAAATGGAAGGATGAGGGCCGGCCCTGGCAGACACCCGTTTCCCTCACCCCCGATCAGCGGAACCGCTACCAGCGCCACCTCCTCCTGCCGGAGGTCGATGTGGCCGGCCAGACCAAGCTCCTGGAGTCGAAGGTGCTGCTTCTCGGCGCCGGCGGGTTGGGCTCACCGGCGGCGATGTACCTGGCCGCGGCCGGCGTCGGCACCCTCGGCATCATCGATATGGACGTCGTCGACGAGTCCAACCTGCAGCGTCAGATCCTGCACAACCTGGACCGGGTCGGTGAGCGCAAGGTGGACTCGGCCAAGAAGACGTTGACCGCGCTCAACCCGGACGTCAATGTGGTCACCCACGACGTGCGCCTCGGCGCCGACAACGTCCTGGACATCTTTGCCGGCTACGACGCCATCGTCGATGGCACCGACAACTTCCCGACCCGCTACCTGGTCAACGACGCCTCGCTGAAGCTCGACATCCCGGTGGTGCACGGCTCGATCTTCCGCTTCGAGGGCCAGGCCAGCGTGTACCTCCCGCACCAGGGCCCGTGCTACCGGTGCCAGGTGCCGGAGCCGCCCCCGGCCGAGCTGGCCCCGTCCTGTTCCGAGGCCGGCGTCCTCGGCGTGCTGCCCGGGATCATCGGCAGCATCCAGGCCATGGAGACCATCAAGCTGCTGCTCGGGATCGGCGAGCCGCTCGTCGGCCGGCTCCTGGCCTACGACGCTCTCGAGGAGAGCTTCCGGACCTTCAAGGTCAACCGCGACCCGCAGTGCGCGGCCTGCAGCATCCCCAAAGAGCAGCTCGTGATTGCGGAATATGACGAGCTCTGCATGCCCCACCCCATCGCCGCGCCGGCTGCTTAGGTAAAAGACGGCCCCCGCGGCCGACGGCTTCGAGGGCACTCAGTACTTCCAGTCTCGTTGAGATCTGAAGCCCTCAGGGCGACTGGCGGCGCCGGTCGTCGTAACCTGGCGGGTATGGCCAACGACGAGCGGCGTACCGATTCCGGCATCGAGATCAAGACCGTCTATTCCGACGGCGACCTGGCCGGGTGGGACCCGGGGCGGCAACTCGGCCAGCCCGGCTCGTATCCGTACACCAGAGGGATTTATCCGTCCATGTATCGGGGCCGGCCGTGGACCATCCGCCAGTATTCCGGCTTCGGGACGGCAGAGGCCACCAACGAGCGGTGGCGATTGCTGCTGGCCAGTGGGGGAACCGGGTTGTCGTGTGCGTTCGACCTGCCGACCCAGATGGGCTACGACTCCGATCACGCCCGGGCCGAGGGCGAGGTTGGCAAGGTGGGGGTCGCCATCGATTCCATCGACGACATGCGCATCCTGTTGGCGGGGCTCCCCCTGGATCAGGTGACCACCTCGATGACGATCAACGCCACCGCAGCCATCCTGCTGCTCCTGTACGAGTTGGTGGCCGAGGAGCAGGGGGTTCCGGCCGCCAAGCTGGGCGGCACCATCCAAAACGACATTCTCAAGGAGTATGTGGCCCGGGGCACCTACATCTACCCGCCGCGGCCGTCGATGCGGCTCATCACCGACATATTCGCCTACTGCCGTGAGCGGCTGCCGAGCTGGAACACCATCTCCATCTCCGGCTACCACATCCGCGAAGCCGGATCGACGGCCGTCCAGGAAATTGCGTTTACGCTCGCCAATGGCATCGCCTACGTCGAGGCGGCGATCGCGGCCGGTCTGGCTGTCGACGAGTTCGCCGGGCGGCTGAGCTTCTTCTGGAACGCCCACAACAACCTCTTCGAGGAGGTGGCCAAGTACCGAGCCGCCCGGCGCATGTGGGCGAAGATCATGACCGAACGCTTCGGCGCCCAGGACGAGCGGAGCAAGCTGCTGCGGTTTCACACCCAGACCGGAGGGTCCACGCTCACCGCCCAGCAGCCGGAAAACAACATCGTCCGGGTCACCCTGCAAAGCCTGGCCGCGGCGCTGGGCGGCACCCAGAGCCTGCACGCCAACGGCTTCGACGAGGCGCTCGGCCTGCCGACGGAAAAGGCGGCGCGCATTGCCGTGCGCACCCAGCAGATCGTCGCCGACGAGTCGGGGATCGTCGACACCGTCGATCCACTGGGGGGCTCCTACTTTGTGGAGTCGTTGACCGACGCGGTCGAGGCCGACGCCTGGGCCTATATCGAAAAGATCGATGGTATGGGCGGCGCGGTGGCCGCCATCGAAGCCGGCTACATGCAGGAGGAGATCGAGCAGGCCGCCTACGCCTACACCAAAGCCGTCGACACCGGAACCAAGCCGATCATCGGGGTTAACCGGTACGTCGACGACAATCCCGAGGCCGGCGAGGTCTTCCCCATCGACCCGGCTCTTCAGGCCCACCAGGTCGAGCGGGTGCGCCGCACCCGGGCCGAGCGCGATCAGGGTGCGGTCGACGCCGCCCTGGCCGATGTGACCGCCGCCGCCCGGGGGAGCGCCAATCTGCTGCCGCCCATGCGGGAGGCCCTCCGGCTGCGGGCGACCCTCGGCGAGGTCAGCGATGTCCTCCGCGCCGAGTTCGGCGTTTTCCAGCCCACCCGCTAGGCGAGCCCGTGCCGGCCCGCATGGTCATCATCGGCGGGGGGCCCGGAGGGAATACCGCGGCCACCCACGCCGCCCGGCTCGGGGCCGAGGTCACCCTGATCGAGCGCGACATCGTGGGCGGGGCCGCCCACCTGTGGGACTGCATCCCGTCCAAGACCATGATCGCCACCGGTGGCGCCATGAGCTTCACCCGCCGCATCGAGGGCATGGGCCTCGTGCACCAGGACGCCAGCCTGGACCTTGACGCCCAGCGCCGCCGGGTGCACGAGATCGAGTCGCACCTCAACCAGCAGGTGACCCGGCTGCTCGAGAGCCAGGGAGTGCGGATCATCCGCGCCTCCGGCCAGCTCCTGGGCCCACATCAGGTGGTGGCGGAATCCGAGCTGGGCATCGAGGAGCTCGACGCCGACGCCATCCTGATCTCCACCGGCAGCCGGCCGCGCATCCCCGGGTGGGCCCATCCCGACGGTGAGCGCGTCCTCACCACCCGGCAGTCCTACCCGCCGCCCACGATGCCTGACCACCTGGTGGTGATCGGCTCGGGGGTGACCGGCGTCGAGTTCGTGCACATGTTCAGCTCCTTTGGCGCCAGGGTGACGTTGATCGTGAGCCGCCAGCAGGTCCTGCCGGGCAAGGATCCCGAGGTGGCGGCGGCGCTCGAGGCTGAGCTGCTGCGCCGGGAGGTCCGGCTGTTGAAGGGGGCCCGGGCCGAGGCGGTCGATGTCACCGAAGGCGGAGTGGCGGTCCTCTGCGACGACGGACGGGTGGCCCGCGGCACCCACGCCCTGTTGGCCATCGGTTCGATCCCGAACAGCGACGGGGTCGGCCTGGAGCGCGCCGGAGTGGTGGTGGACGGGGCGGGCTACATTCCGATCAACCACCATTGCCAGTCGAACGTCCCGCACATCTACGCCGCCGGCGACGTCTCCGGGAAACTGCCGCTGTCCTCGGTCGCGGCCATGCAGGGGCGAAAGATCGCCGAGCACGTCATGGGGCTGCACACGCGGGAGCACCGGCACATTGACTACGAGAAGGCGGCCTCGGCCATTTTCACCGAGCCCGAGATCGCCGACGTGGGGTTGGCCGAGGCGGAAGCATTCGCGACCGGCCGCAAGATCCGGGTGACCAAGGTCCCGTACGCGGCCGCCCCCAAGGCCCTCATCAACGATGATCCCACCGGATTCGTCAAGATCATCTCGGATCCGGCCACCGGGGTGGTGCTCGGCGGGTCGATCGTGGGCCGGCACGCCGCCGAACTGATCTCCGTGATCGCGCTCGCGGTCACGGCCCACCTCCGGGTGTCGGACATCGTCGAGAGCTGTCTGGCCCATCCGACCCTGTCGGAGGCCATCGCCGACGCCGCCGAATAGCCGGCGGAGGCCCAATCCCCCGCCCATCGGGCTTTGTGTCATATTTGTCGCGTATTACGCGACAAATAGAACACAAAGATCGGCACCGGGCCCCCCCTCAACTCGCCGAGCCCGGCGACTCTTAGCCCGGCGGCCTCAGCGCCCAGGCGCCGTCCTTGAGGACGCCGACCACGAGGGGTGCGCCCAGGCGGTAGACCAGATGCTGCGGATCCGGGGCGTCCAGGACCACGGCATCCGCCCGGGCGCCGGGCATCAGTCGCCCCACGTCGGGGCGACGGAGGGCCGCGGCGCCGCCGCGGGTGACGGCCAGGAGGGCCTCGTCGATGGTGAGCCCGCACTCGCGGACTGCGAGGGCCAGGGCCAGCGGGATCGAGGTGGAGTAGCTCGAGCCCGGGTTGCAGTTGCTCGCTACCGCCACGGTGACACCCGCGTCGAGCAGGGCCCGACCGTCGGGGTAGGGCTGCCGGGTGCAGAAGTCGCTGATCGGGAGCAGGGTGGCGACGGTGCCGGAGTCGGCGAGGGCCGCAATGTCGGCGGCGGCGAGGTAGGTGCAGTGGTCGGCTGAGGCGGCCCCGAGCTCGCAGGCCAGCCCGACCCCGCCGGACGGCCCCAGCTGGTTGGCGTGCACGCGCAGCCCCAGCCCCTGGGCTGCGGCCGCCAGCAGCACGGCGCGCGACTCGTCGACGTCGAACGCGCCCGCTTCGCAGAAGGCATCGCACCAGCGGGCCGTCGCTGCCGCGGCCGGGATCATGGTCTCGATGAGCAGGCGGAGGTAACCGCCCCGATCGGCGGCGAACTCGGCCGGAACCAGGTGGGCCCCGAGGAAAGTGGCTTCCGGCGAGAGCCTCCGGGCAATCCCAAGATGCCGGGCCTCGTCGCCGGGAGTGAGTCCGTACCCGGTCTTGATCTCGACGGTGGTGGTCCCCGACGCCAGGGCCTGGTCGATCAGGCGGCGGGCGTTGGCTTCGAGGACTTCCGGCGAGGCGGCCCGGGTCGCCGCCACGGTGTCGAGGATGCCGCCCGGGACGTACGGGCGGCCCGCCATGCGCAGGGCGAACTCCTCGGCCCGGTCTCCGGCGAAGATGGAATGGGTGTGGGAGTCCACAAAGCCGGGCATCACGCACCGGCCTCCGAGGTCGACTGCAGCGTCGGCGCCGGTCGGCGCGGACGTGGCGGCGCCGGCGTAGACGACCCGGCCGGCTTCGATCACGAGCGCGGCCGGCTCGACCATTCCAAGCGGGCCCCGCCCGTGCTCGGGATCACCGGTGACCAACCGACCGATGCCGGTCAGGGCAAGGGAGGTCACGGGAACAGTCCGTCGATGGCCGCAGCGAGCTCACCGGCCGTGTCAGGTACCGCGAGGTGCACCCCGCCCGACACGACCGGCTGTCCGGCTACCACGACCAGGTCCACGTCGGCTGCGGTGGCGGCGAACACCGCGGTTGCCGCCAGCGAGGGGTCGGAGCCGGCGGTGCGGATCGTATCCAGGCGGACGGTGAAGAAGTCGGCCAGCTGGCCGGCGGCCAGGCCGCCAGCCTCCCACCCGAGCGCACTCATGCCGTTGGCCGTCGCGGCGCGAAGCAGGATGCCGGCATCGAGCACGCCCCGCTGCTCGGCCACCAGCCGGCTGTCGAGCTCGATGGCCCGGGCCTCCTCGAAACCGTCGATCACGGCGTGCGAGTCCGTTCCGATCGACAGTGGCACACCGGCCCGGTGCAAAGCCGGGCCGGGACCGATGCCGTCTCCGAGGTCCCGTTCGGTGGTCGGGCACAGGCAACAGCCGCCTCCCTCGGCGGCCAGCCCGGCGATGTCCTTTTTCGTCATGTGGGTGCCGTGGATGGCGGTGAAGCGCGGACCCACGGCCCCGGCGGCCGCCAGCACACCGAGGGGGGTGGCGCCCCGGAGGTACCGGGACTCGTTCTGCTCGCGGCGCTGCTCGGACACGTGGGCGTGCAGACGCCACTCTCGGCGTCCGAGCCACTCGACGGCTTCGGCGATAGCCAACGGCGGGACGGCTCGAACGGAGTGAATGGCCGCCCCCAGCCGGGTCTGACCCTCGGGCTGCAGTTGCTGAACCCGCTCGATCCATCCGCCGACAGTGCCATCACCAAAGCGCAGCTGAACGCCGCCGAGCGGGGTGTCGAATCCCCCTGCGAGGTAGCAGGCATCGAGCAACGTGAGCCGGATGCCGGCAGTGGCGGCGGCGGCCATCAGGGCCCGTCCCATCTCATTCGGGTCCCGGTAGGGGACGCCACCAGCTTGATGGTGGAGGTAGTGGAACTCGCCCACGGCCGTGAATCCGGCCAGCGCCATTTCCGCGTAGACCGCCGTGGCCAGGCGCAGATAGCTGTCGGGGTCGAGGCGATCAGCCACCGCGTACATGAGGTCCCGCCAGGTCCAGAACGACCCGGCCCCGACCTGGGTGCGGCCCCGCAGGGCCCGGTGGAAGGCGTGCGAGTGGACGTTGGCCAGCCCCGGGAGGGTGAGTCCCTCCAGCCGGGTGGCGTCGACGGGCGGGCCGGTGACGCCGGCCGTGACGGCGGCGAACCGGTCGTCTTTTACCTCCAGGAGGACGTCGGCCGCGGTGTAGGTGCCGCCCAGCCAGGCGTGACGGGCCCACCAGGTCGGCATCCGGTCACGACCCGAAGCGGGCCACGAGGCGGGCGGCTCGGGCCGCGAACTGGTCGCCTTCGAAGCGCTCGAACTGCTCCCACGTGGAAAAGGTGGCCGGATCTTCGACCCGGTCGAGGAACAGGCGGCCGTTGAGGTGGTCGACCTCGTGCTGGAAAGTGACCGCCGACAGGCCGCGCACCTCGCGCTCGATCGGGCGTCCGTGGCGGTCCAGGGCCCGGACCCCGATCTGGACCAGCCGGTGGGTGACCCCGCGAAGGCCGGGCACGGACAGGCATCCCTCGTTGTTGGCGAAGGTCTCGTCGGACAGGGCCTCGATCTCCGGGTTGACCAGGACCGTCAGGGGGATGTCGGGCTTGTACGGATAGCGCGGATTGGCGTTGACCTCGATGGCGGCGATGCGCCACGAGTCCATGATCTGGGGGGCCGCCAGGCCGGCCCCGTGGTAATACCGCATGGTTTCGATGAGGTCGTCGATGAAAACCTGCATGCTCGCGGTGTCCAGCTCGTCGGGGGGACGGGCTGAGCCCACTCCCGCAGGATCGGATGGCCCACGGTGGCCACGGTGCGGATAGTCATGGCGACACCGCCTGGCGGGACGGGACCTGGAGCCGGGCCGCGTCGGCGACTTGCTCGGCCTCGCGGTAGCCGGCGTCGACGTGACGGATCACGCCCATGGCCGGGTCGTTGGTGAGGACCCGTTCGAGCTTGGCTGCGGCCAGGGGAGTGCCGTCCGCCACGCAGACCTGGCCGGCGTGGAGGGATCGGCCGATGCCCACCCCGCCGCCGTCATGAATGCTGACCCAGGACGCGCCCGAGGCCACGTTGACCATGGCGTTGAGCAGGGGCCAGTCGGCGATGGCGTCGGATCCATCCGCCATGGCCTCGGTCTCGCGATAGGGCGAGGCGACCGATCCGCAATCGAGGTGGTCGCGGCCGATAACGATCGGGGCGGCCAGCTGACCCGCCGCCACCATGTCGTTGAACCGGGCGCCCATCCGGGCTCGCTCGCCCAGGCCCAGCCAGCAGATCCGGGCGGGCAGCCCCTGGAAGGCCACCCGGTCCGACGCCATGCGAATCCAGCGGGCCAGGGCCTCGTTGTCGGGAAACTCTTCCAGCACGGCCCGGTCGGTAGCCCCGATGTCGGCCGGGTCTCCTGAGAGGGCCACCCACCGGAAGGGCCCCTTGCCTTCGCAGAAGAGCGGCCGGATGTAGGCGGGAACGAAACCGGGGTAGTCGAAGGCCCGGACCACGCCCGCCAGCCTGGCCTCGGCGCGCAGGCTGTTGCCGTAGTCGAACACCTCGGCGCCCCGGTCGAGCAGCGCCAGCATGGCGGTCACGTGCCGGCCGATGGTGTCACGGGCCCGGGTGAGATATTCCGCCGGGTCGGCCCGCCGGAGGTCGTCGGCGTCAGCCACCGACAGCGGTAGCGGTACGTACATCAGCGGGTCATGGGCAGGGGTCTGGTCGGTGACCACATCGACCGCCTCGTCGCGTGCCACAAAGGTCTCGAGCAGCTCGACGGCGTTGACCGCCACTCCGATGGACTGGGCCATGCGGCTGGATTGGGCCTGCCGGGCCAGGCTGATGGCCTCGTCGATGTCCCGGGCGATCACGTCGAGATAGCGGGTCTCGAGCCGTCGGTGCAGCCGGGTGGGGTCGACGTCGGCGCAGATGATGACCCCGCCGTTCATGGTCACCGCGAGGGGCTGGGCCCCGCCCATGCCCCCGGCCCCGGCCGTGAGGGTGAGCGTCCCGGTCAGCGACCCGCCGAAGCGCCGGTCGGCGATGGCCGCGAACGTCTCGTAGGTGCCCTGCAGGATCCCCTGGGTGCCGATGTAGATCCACGAGCCGGCCGTCATCTGTCCGTACATGGTGAGGCCCAGCCGCTCCAGCCGCCGGAACTCGTCCCAGTTGTCCCACTCGCCGACCAGGTTGCTGTTGGCGATCAGCACCCGCGGCGCCCATTCGTGGGTCCGGAGTACGCCGACGGGCCGGCCCGACTGGACCAGGAGGGTTTCGTCGCCTCCGAGCTCCAGGAGGGTGCGGGCGATGGCGTGGAAGCTGGGCCAGTCCCTGGCGGCCTTGCCGCCTCCGCCGTAGACGACCAGGTCGTCAGGACGCTCGGCCACGGCGGGATCGAGATTGTTGTGCAGCATCCGCCAGGCCGCCTCCTGGGCCCACCCCCGACAATGCAGCACCGACCCGGTGGCCGCGGTGGTCTGCCACCGGCCGGCGCCACCGTCTCTGGCGCGGTCGCCACCGCTCGGTGCTGGGGTCGCCGTGGACGCTGGCACCAGTGTCCTCCTGATGAGTCGGTACTCCCGATGGTCTCCTCCGGAATGTAGCTATTCCAGAGGGCCGGTGACCGATTCCGTCCAGGCCAGGATCTGGCCGGACCGGACCAGGTCGACGGTTCGGTCGATCTCCGGCGCCAGGAAGCGGTCCGGCCCCGGTCCCGGCACGTACAAGCGCAGGCCGGCGACCACGGCGGCGGTGGCCGCCGCCGGCCGGAGCGGCCGCCGGAGCTCCACCGCCCGGGCCGCCGTCATGACCTCGATGGCCACCACCCGGGTGGCGTTGTCGATAACCCGGCGCAGCTTGCGGACCGCGGCCCAGCCCATCGACACATGGTCCTCCTGCATGGCGGAGGTCGGGATGCTGTCGGTGCTGGCAGGGACGGCCAGCCGCTTGCAATCGGCCACCAGGGCGGCGGCGCTGTACTGGGCCAGCATCAGCCCGGAGTCCACCCCGGGGTCGGCGGCCAGGAAGGCCGGCAGTCCCTGCGACCGGGCCGGGTCGAGATGCCGGTCGATCCGGCGTTCGGCCATCGATGCCAGGTCGGCGAGGGCGATGGCCAGGAAGTCGGCCACATACCCGAGCGGCGCCCCGTGGAAATTGCCGCACGAGGCCACCTCGCCGTCGGGGAGAACGACCGGGTTGTCGATGGCGCTGGCGAGCTCGCGGTCGACAATCGATCGGGCATGGTCCAGGGTGTCCCGTCCGGCGCCGATGACCTGGGGGGCGCACCGCAGCGAGTAGGCGTCCTGGACCCGGGAGTCGCCGCGCTGGTGCGAGGCCACGATGCCGGATCCAGCCAGGACGGCCAGCATGTTGGCCGCGGACGCGGCCTGGCCGGGATGGGGACGCAGGGCGGCGAGCTCCGGCCGGAACGCCTGGTCGGTGCCGAGCAGGGCCTCGACCGACAGGGCCGCGGCGAGCTCGGAAGTGCGCAGCAGCCGCCCGATGTCGGCGCCGGCGAGGCAGAGGTGGCCGAGCATGCCATCGGTGCCGTTGGTGAGGGCCAGACCTTCCTTGGCGCCCAGCACGAGGGGGTCGATGCGGGCGGCCGAGAGTGCGGCCCCGGCCGGCGCCCTCCGGCCGGCCCCGTCGATGACCTCTCCTTCCCCGGTGAGGGCCAGGGCCACGTGGGCCAGGGGCGCCAGGTCGCCGCTGCAGCCCAGGGATCCGTGTTCACGGACGACTGGCGAGATGCCGGCGTTCAGGAGGCCGACCAGGCCGTGGACCAGCTCGGCCCGGATTCCCGAGTACCCCTTGGCCAGCGTGGCGGCCCGCAGCAGCATCATGGCCCGGACGACTTCGCGTTCTATCTCGTCGCCCACCGTGGCCGCGTGGGATCGGACCAGGCCCAGCTGCAGGGCGGCGCGCTGGGCCGGGGCGATGTAGCGATCGGCCAGTGCGCCGAAGCCGGTCGACAGCCCGTAGACGGCCTGATTCCCGCTGACGAGGGCGGTGGCCACGGCATAGGAGCGGTCCAGGGCGGCGACGGCCGCCGGTCCGACGATGACGGGACGCCCACTGCGGGCGACGTCGACCACCTCGTCGGCAGTGACGCCCGAATCTCCGAGCACCACTGCCGACTCCGACATTACTGAGCGTCCGCGATGACGACGACCACGTCGCCCGCGCCAACTGAGTCGCCGGGCTGGACTCTGATCTCGGTGACGGTCCCGGACATCTCGGCGACGATGTTGTTCTCCATCTTCATGGCCTCCAGAACAGTCACCGGCTGTCCGACCTCGACGGTGTCGCCGAGCGCGACGAGCACCTTCACGATGGTGCCCTGCATCGGGACCGTCACCCGGCCGCTCCCGGCGCCGCCCCCGTGACCGCCATGGCCGCCGGATGCCGACCGGGCCCGGGCTGCGGCCGGCCGGGCTGGTCCGCCGGCGACGGGCGCCATCACCGGGCCCACGTCCGGCACCCACAGCCGGACCTGGAAGCGCCGGCCGTCCACCTCAACGTCGACGTCTCGCTGCACCCGCGGTTGCTCGTCGTCGGCCGGTGGTGTCGCCGGCGGGGCGGCGGCGATACCGGAGAGGTCCAGCCGCTCCTCCACCCAGTTGGTGGAGTGCTTCACCTCGATGAAGTCGGGATGTTCGAGGATGGCGAGGTCGGCCGGGATGGTGGTCGCCGGACCTTCCAGTTCGGTCTCCCGGAGCGCCCGCACCATGCGGTGGCGAGCCTCTTCGCGGTCTCGGCCCCACACGATGACCTTGGCGATCAGATTGTCGTAATACTGGCTGACGGTGTCGCCCTCGTCATAGCCCGCGTCGGTCCGGGTGGCATAGCCGTCGGCCCGGCGAAACCGGGTGATGGTTCCGGGAGATGGGAGGAAGCGCCCGCCGGCGGGGTCCTCGGCGTTGATCCGGACCTCGATGGCGTGACCGTCGAGACGTACGTCGTCCTGGTGGAAGCCGAGCGGCTCGCCAGCCGCCACCCGCAGTTGCAGGGCGACCAGATCCCGACCGACGACCGCTTCCGTCGCCGGATGCTCGACCTGGAGGCGGGTGTTCATCTCGAGGAAATAGAAGTCCCCGTCCTGGTAGATGAACTCGACGGTGCCGGCGTTGACGTAGCCGCACGCCCGGGCCACCTTGACCGCGGCGGCGCCCATGCGCTCCAACGTGGCCGCCGGCAGGTTCGGCGCCGGAGCCTCCTCGATCAGCTTCTGGTGGCGACGCTGGGCCGAGCAGTCGCGCGTACCCAGGTACACCGCATTGCCGTGGTTGTCGGCGAAAACCTGCACCTCGATGTGGCGGGGCCAGGTGAGGAACCGCTCGAGGTAGCTCTCGGACCGGCCGAAGGCCTTCTCGGCCTCCCGCTCCGCCGACTCGAGCGCCGCCGCCGCCTCGGAGGGTTGACGCACGACCCGCATCCCCCGTCCGCCGCCGCCGTAGGCGGCTTTGATCGCCACGGGCCAGCCGTACTCCTCTCCGAAGGCGACCACCTCCTCCGGAGAGGTGAGAACCTCGGTGGTGCCCGGCACGCCGGTGACCTCCGCCCGCTGGGCGGCCAGCCTCGAGCTGATCTTGTCCCCCATGACCTCGATGGCGGCCGGCGGCGGCCCGATCCAGATCAGGCCGGATTCGGTGACCGCCCGGGCGAACCCGGCGTTCTCGGAAAAGAAGCCATAGCCCGGGTGGAGCGAGTCGACTCCCGCTCGGGCCGCCACGTCCAGGATTTTTGCCGTGTCCAGATAGCTCTCTGCCGCCGTTTGCCCACCGAGGGCGTAGGACTCGTCGGCGAGGCGGACATGGAGGGCGTTGCGGTCGAGATCCGAGTACACCGCCACGCTGGCGACGCCGAGCTCGCGGCACGTGCGGATCACCCGGACCGCGATCTCCCCCCGATTGGCTATGAGGACCTTGCTGAGCACGAAAATGCATTCTGCCAGCGCCGCTCATGGTTCCGAAACTCCGCGTGGTCCCTGGTCCACTCGGGTCTGGTCCATTCGGGTCTGGTCCACTCGAGTCTGGTCCTCCGGGGTCCGGTCCTCTAGGGTCCGGAGCGTGCAGCCGCTCCGGGCCGTCGTCGCCGGTCCCTCCTGCGTCGCCGGTCCCTCCCGGCTCGATCGGCAGAGGATCCCGCCCGTCGGTGCGCCCTGAACCACTCTCGCTCGGGCAGGTCCGGGCCCATCTGGCCGCCACGACCCGCTTTACCGAGATCGAGCTTCTTGACGTCACCGACTCGACCAACCGGGTGGTCATGGACCGGGCCGCCGCCGGTGCTCCAGAAGGGCTGGTTGTGGCGGCCGATCTGCAGACCGCGGGCCGCGGTCGCCTCGACCGAACGTGGGAGGCCGAGCCCGGCACGTCCCTGCTCGTCTCGATTCTCCTCCGTCCCGTCGATCTGCCCCCCGCCCGGTGGCATCTCGTCACCGCGGCCGCCGGCCTCGCCGCCCAGCGGGCCTGCCAGCGGGCCGCCGGGTTCACCCCTGACCTCAAATGGCCGAACGATCTGCTCGTCGGGGACCGGAAACTGGCCGGCATCCTGGCCGAGGCGAGGGGTACCGCGGTCGTGATCGGGATGGGTTGCAACGTCCATGCCGCCCCACCGGGCGCGGTCTGGGTTGACGCCGCCGCCGGCCGGAGGATAGACCGATCGGACCTGCTCGGCGCCTGGCTGGCGGCGCTCGACGACCGTCTCGGACGGTGGGACGCGGTGGCTGCCGACTACGCAGACAGTTGCGCCACCATCGGGCGCACGGTCGCCGTGGAACGGGCCGGGGACCCGGTCGGCGGTCGATTCCTCGTCGGCCGGGCGGAGGCCGTCGACGAACAGGGCCGGCTGGTGGTTCGCCCCGCGGCCGGTCCGGCGATCACCATCGCGGCGGGAGACGTGACGCACGTGCGGGCCGTCGATGCCGACCGGTCACCCGGCGCTGACGGCTAACGTCCCTCCGGGTGAAGGCACTCGTACTCGCAGGGGGGCTCGGCACCCGGTTGCGACCCATCACCTACACGCGGGCCAAACAGCTGGTGCCGGTGGCAAACAAGCCGATCCTCTTCTACGGCCTCGAGGCCATCGCCGGCGCCGGGATCAAGGAGGTCGGGGTGGTGGTCGGCGACACCGAGGCGGAGGTGCGCGCCGCGGTCGGCGATGGTTCGGCCTGGGGTCTGGAGATCACCTATCTCCCCCAACCGGAACCGCTGGGCCTCGCTCACGCCGTGCTGATCGCCCGGGACTATCTGGGTCCGGACGACTTCGTGATGTACCTCGGTGACAACCTGCTCGAGGTGCGTCTCAAGGATCTGGTGGATCGGTTCGAGGCCGAACGGCTGCAGGCCATGGCCCCCACCCTCGGCGCCGGCGATGAAGGGGCTCCCTGCGCCCTCATCCTGCTCAAGTCGGTACCCGACGCCCAGCGGTTCGGGGTGGCCGAACTGGCCCCGGACGGCTCGGTCATCCGGCTGCTGGAAAAGCCCGACCCCCCGCCGTCCGACCTGGCCCTGGTCGGCGTCTACCTCTTCGACCAGCAGGTCCACGAGGCGGTGGCAGCTATAAGCCCGTCCGCCCGCGGCGAGCTGGAGATCACCGACGCCATCCAGTGGCTGATCGATCAAGGCCTGCGGGTTCGGGCCGAGGTCATCGACGGTTGGTGGATCGACACGGGCAAGCTGACGCCCCTGCTGGACGCCAACCGGCTGATCCTCGAGACCCTGGCCCGGCGCATCGATGGCGACGTCGATCTGGAGTCCGAGCTCGACGGGCGGGTCGTGGTGGAAGCCGGGGCCCGCGTGGTGCGCAGCCGCATACGGGGTCCGGCGGTGATCGGGGCGGGCGCAACCATCACCGATTCGTTTATCGGGCCCTTCTCCGCCATCGGTGCCGGGTGCATCATCGATGGCAGCGAAATCGAGCACTCGGTGATCCTGGACGACTGCCGGGTGCTCCGGGCCGGCCGGCTGGAGGACTCCCTCCTCGGCCGCCACGTCGAGGTGACCAGGTCGGACCGCCGGCCCCGTGCCACCCGACTGATGGTCGGCGATCACGGCCAGATCGACCTTCACTGACCGATCGGGCCGATCCCCCCTTCCCCCCAGGCGGGCTCGTCGGGTTGGCCTCGCGGCACGTGACTCGCCGGGCTGGGCTCGTCGGGCTGGGCTCGCGGCGGGCCACTTGCGCGGTCGCCGCCGAGGTCAGGCTCCCAGGTGGGCGGGTAACCCCGGGGTAACCTCTTCGACGTGCAGCTGTTGGTCACCGGTGGAGCCGGGTTCATCGGGTCCAACTACGCCCGGTGGGTGCTGGCCCACACCGACGACTCGGTGACCGTCTATGACGCCCTGACCTACGCCGGGAACCGCTCCTCGCTCCGGGATCTGGAGGACTCCGAGCCGACCCGGTTCCGGTTCGTCCACGGCAACGTGTGCGATCCCGACGGCTTCTCCGAGGTCCTCGAAGGTCATGACGCCGTGCTCCACTTCGCGGCGGAGAGCCACGTCGACCGCTCCATCGCCGGCGCCGAGGACTTCGCCGTCACCAACTGTGTCGGCACCAACACGGTGATGCAAGCCTGCCGCCAGGCGGGCACGCCGAGGATCGTCCACATCTCGACCGACGAGGTCTACGGCTCGGTGGAGCGGGGCTACAGCCGCGAAGCGGACGTCCTTGACCCCCGCTCGCCGTACAGCGCCACGAAAGCCGCTTCGGACCTGATTGCCCGCGCCTACTACTCCACCTACGGCCTGCCCGTCATGGTCACCCGCTCGTCCAACAACTTCGGGCCCTACCAGTACCCGGAGAAGGTCATCCCGCTCTTCGTCACGAACCTTCTGGACGGCCTCAAGGCCCCGCTGTACGGCGACGGCCTCAACCGCAGGGACTGGCTCTACGTCACCGACAACTGCGCCGCCATCGACGCCGTGCTGCGGGCCGGCACGGCGGGTGAGATCTACAACATTGGCGCCGGCGTCGAGCTGACCAACCGGGCGCTGGCCGACCGCCTCCTCACCCTGGCCGGGGCCGGGCCGGAGATGGTCGAATATGTACCGGATCGGCCGGGACACGATCGGCGCTACGCCGTCGACTCGTCGAAGGTGCGGACCCTGGGATGGGCGCCGTCGTCGGCGCTGGATGAGGCCCTCGACCACACCTTCAACTGGTATCGGGACAACCGGTGGTGGTGGGAGCCACTGAAGGCACGCGTTGGTGTCGGGCGGTGAGGATCCTGATCACGGGTGCGGCCGGTCAGCTCGGGACTGACCTGGTCCGTGCGGCTACGGCCGATGCCCGTCACCACGTGGTCGCCGCTGATCGGGCCCGGCTCGACGTGGGCGACCGGGACCAGGTCCTGGGGGCCGTGACCGAGCTCCGGCCCGACCTGATTCTCCATGCCGGGGCCTGGACCGACGTGGACGGGTGCGAAGCGGACCCTGACCGGGCCTGGCGGGTGAACGCCCTGGGGTGCCGCTACATGGCCGAAGGGGCCGCGGCCGTCGGGGCCCATCTGGTATCGGTGTCCACCGATTACGTCTTCGACGGGACTTCGCCGCGCCCCTACCACGAGTGGGATCCCGCCAATCCGCAGTCGGTCTATGGCCAGAGCAAACTGGGCGGGGAAAGAGAGGTCCTGGGCCGGCTGCCCGGCGCGGCGGTGGTACGGACCTCCTGGCTGTGCGGCCCCCACGGGGCCAACATGGTCAAGACCGTGCTTCACCTGGCCGCTCAAGGGGGGCCGCTGCGCTTCGTCGACGACCAGCGAGGCTGTCCTACCTTGACCGCCGACCTGGCCGGCATGATTCTCGAGCTCGGAGTAGGTCGCCGCCCGGGGATCTTTCACGTGACCAACCAGGGGCCGACCAGCTGGTACGGGTTCGCTCGAGAGGTAGTCTCCTTTGCCGGCCTCGATCCCGCCATGGTGGAGCCCATCGCCACCGCTGACGTCTCCCCGCCCCGGGCGGCCCCCCGGCCGGCCAACTCGGTGCTCGACAACGCCGCCCTCCGGCTTGGCCGCGTGCCCCTGCTCCCCGACCACCGTGAGCCGCTGGAGCGGGTCGTCAAGATGCTCGTCGCCTGACATGTGCCGCCTCGCACCGGGCCCCGGATCCCCTAACCACCAATCACCCAGGAACCGATGACACCTCCAAACTCGCCCCGCCCGCCCAAGTACTCCGGTCCGTTGGCCCGTCCGGACGACCAGACCGAGCCGGCCACCGAGCCGCCGAGCAGCCCGGCCGAGTATCCGAGCAACGTGGCGGTCATCGGAGCCGGCTACGTCGGCCTCACCACAGCTGCCTGCCTGGCCCACCTGGGTCATCAGGTGGTGGCCGTCGATGTCGACGCCGCGAAGGTGGAACGGCTGCGCCGGGGCGAGTCGCCGATTCACGAGGAGGGCCTCGAGGAGCTCATCGTCGAAGGGCTGGCCAGCGGCCGGCTGTCGTTCACCCTCGACGCCGCCGAGGCCTCAAGTGCCGCCGACTTCGTGTTCCTTTGCGTCCCCACCCCTCAGGGCGCGGACGGCGCCGCCGATCTGCGTCATCTGCAGGAGGCAGCCACCCGGATCGGTCCGCACCTGCGGTCGGGCGCAGTCGTGGTCACCAAGTCGACGGTCCCGGTGGGATCCGCCGGCACAGTGCTGGCGGCCCTCGATCGCCCCGACACGACGGTCATTTCGAACCCCGAGTTCCTCAAGGAGGGCAAGGCCGTACACGAGTGGCTGCACCCGGACCGGATCGTGATTGGTGCGGACGACATCGCCGCCGCCAAGAGGCTGGTCGACCTGTATCAGGAGCTCGACGCACCGGTGCTGATCACCGATCCCTCCTCGTCGGAGACGCTGAAGTACGCGTGCAACGCCTTTCTCGCCGCCAAGATGTCCTTCGTCAATGCCATCGCCAACCTCTGCGAAGCGGTGGGCGCCAACTCGGCCGATGTCTTCCGGGGCATGAGCTACGACCGCCGCATCGGCGCTGACTACCTGGCGCCGGGGCCGGGATGGGGCGGGTCCTGTCTGCCGAAGGACACCAGTGCCCTCGTTCGCATCGCCGAAGACCACGGTTATGATTTCGGCCTGTTGAAGGCGGTCGTGAGCGCCAACGAGCAGCAATTCGACCGGATCGCCGATCAGGTCTGGAAGGCGGGATCCGCTGGCAACGCCAAGCTCACGGTCGCGGCCTGGGGCCTGACCTTCAAGGCGGCTACCGACGACCTACGAGCGTCGCCAGCGCTGGCCGTGGTGCGCCGTCTGCGCTCGCGTGGGGCCGTTGTCAGGGCCTTCGATCCCACCCGGCCGAATCCGAACGACGGCGAGCTGGCCGGTCTCGGGTTGGAGCTCTACGACGACCCCTACGCGGCCTGTGAAGGTGCGAACGTGCTCGTGATCCTGACTGAGTGGCCTCAGTTCGCCGAGACCGACCTCGAGAAGGTGGCGGCCGCCATGACGAGGCCGGCCATCGTCGACACCCGTAACCTGCTGGAGCCCGCCGCGGCCCGGGCGGCAGGCTGCTTCTACCAGGGGCGGGGCCGGTCCTGATGCGAACGCTCGTGGCCTGCGGGCCGGCTTCATCGGCTCCAGGCTCCGGGGGGCAGGCCATGCGCATCAACGACCTACGCATGGTGAGGAAGGTCCCAGTGGGGCCATCTGGAGGCAGCCAGCCACCATCGACTGGTTCACCGAACGGTTCGGTCGATGACCGGATCGGCTGAGCGCCAGTCGGAGGGACAAGGTCCCGCTCCTGCCGACGCAACCGGCATCGACGCTGCGCCGACTGACTCGGTGGCCGCCGTCGTCGTCAACTTCAACGCCGCCGACGAGTTGGGCAATTGCCTGCATTCCCTCGCGGCCAACGGGGTCAGCACCGTCGTCGTCGTCGACAACGGGTCGGTGGACCGTTCGGAGCAGGTGGTCCGGGCGACCGAGGCGGAATGGCTGCCGACCGGAGCCAACCTCGGGTACGGCCGGGCTGCCAACCGGGGGGCCGCCATCTCCGACGCACGATCCGCGGACTATCTCCTCGTCTGCAACCCCGATCTGGAACTGGGTCCGGGCGCGGTCCAAGCGATGGTGTCGGCGCTCGCCGCCGACTCCACCCTCGGCATCGTCGGCCCCGGGCTCTGGAACGACGACGGCACCCTGTATCCCTCCGCCCGCACGTTCCCCGACATGGTCGATGCGGCCGGCCACGGCCTGCTCGGCCTGGTGGCGCCCGGCAACCGCTTCACCCGCCGGTACCGGCTGCTCGACTGGGATCACCGCGGGGCGGCCCGGGTGGATTGGGTCTCGGGCGCCTGCTTCCTGGCCCGCCGCCCGGCCTGGGACGCAGTGAGCGGCTTCGACCCGGCGTACTTCATGTACATGGAGGATGTCGACCTGTGCTGGCGGCTCAACCGGGCGGGCTGGGCCGTCGGTTACGAGCCGGCTGCCCGGGTCCGCCACACCCAGGGGGTTTCCACCGGCCAGCGTCCCTACCGCATGCTGGTGGCTCACCACCGCTCCATGTGGCGGTTTGCCTGGAGGACAACGGAGGGCCGCAAAAGGGCCATCCTCCCGGTGGTGGCAGTGGGCTTAGCGGCCCGGCTCGCGGCGGCGAGCGTCGAGCACCGGCTAGGCCGCTCCCGCCGGCCAGGCGTTCCGACCGGGAAGGCCCAGAGCGGCGGCGGCACCAGCCCACGGCCCCGTCGGCCCGCGAGCCCCTGACGGCGCGGCTCCGCCCGCCGGTGGATCGGCTGGGGGTCGGGGTCGACCGCTAATCCGGCGCCCCGGCCGCTACCCTGAGCGATGGTATGGGCAGAGCTTCTTCGAGCAAAAAGGTGGCGCGCGCGGCCGGTACCGGCGGTGGCCGCACGCACCGGGGCCGTACGCCCTGGACCTACTACAGCGTCATCGCCGTAGTGGTGGTTCTCGGGATACTCGGCACCTGGGCCAGCCGGGATCGCCGCCTCAACCAGATCACCAGCGCCGGCGGGACCCCGCCGACGGTAGGCACGGTTTGGAACGAGGGGTACGCCGTCGACATCTGCGGCAAGTTTCAGCCGGCCATCACCCACGCCAAGAATCCGGAAGGGATCACCACGGGTGACGGCGACGGCATCATTCACATCCATCCGACCACCAAGAGTGCGGCGGGCAAGAACGCCACCCTCGGCAAGTTCGCCGACGCCGCGGGTATGAAGCTCAACGCCGCGGAACTTCAGATGCCTGGCGGAAAGCTCTACGTCGACGGGGACACCTGCCAGGGCAAGTCGTCTCACGTCTACGTCAAAGAGTTCGCCTATGCCGGCGACACCACTGGCACCCTACAGGGTGTCGATCCGCGGAATGTGCCGCTCCAGGACCAGTCGCTGCTGACCATCGCCTTCGTGCCGGCTGCCGACAAGGACAAGATCCCGGCTCCCCCCCCGTACGTGGTCACCAACCTCAACAAGCTGGCCGCCACCTCGCCCACACCGACCACCACGGTGCCGGGGTCGTCCGGCGCCCCGGCAAGCACGACCCCGACGACGGCCGCGCCGACGTCGACCACGGTGAAGAAGTAGTGCTGGCAGTGGTCCTGGTCGGGGGCGAAGGCACCCGGCTCCGACCCCTCACCTTTACGACCCCAAAGCAGATGCTCCCGGTTGGGCGAAAGCCCATGATCGAGCGGGTCCTCTCGCACCTGGCCAGGCACGGGATCGAGATGGTGGTGCTGTCGCTCGGCTACCGGCCGGACGCCTTTACCCACGCCTATCCGGACGGGGTGTGCGAGGGTGTCGCTCTCACCTACGCGGTGGAGGAGACGCCGCTCGACACCGCAGGGGCCATCCGTTTCGCGGCCCAGGTCGCCGGCATCGACGAGACGTTCGTAGTGGTCAATGGCGACGTGCTGACGGATCTCGACGTGAGCGGACTCGTCGCCTTCCACCGAGATCGCGGTGCCGAGGCCACCGTGGCCCTTACGCCCGTCGAGGATCCGTCCGCCTTCGGCGTGGTCCCGACCGACGAGAAGGGCCGGGTGCTGGCCTTTATCGAGAAGCCGCCGCCGGGTGAGGCGCCGACCAACCAGATCAACGCCGGCACCTACGTGCTCGAACCCTCCGTGCTCGCTCGCATCCCTGATGGCCGGCGGGTCTCAATCGAACGCGAGACCTTTCCCGCCCTCGTTGACGACGGGCGCCTCTATGCCCTGGGATCCAGCGCGCCCTGGGTGGACGCGGGCACGCCGGCCACGTTCCTCGCTGCCAATCTCCGCTACGCCGGCGCGCCCCACTCGGGGTGCGGTGGGGCCGAGCGGGCATCGGTCATCACGAGCGTCCTGGGCGATGGTGTCACGGTCGGGCCGGGCGCCGTGGTGGAGAAATCGGTCTGCTTCGATGGCGTCACCATTGAGGCCGAGGCCGAGGTTCGTTCATCCATCGTGGGCCGGGGGGCGCGGATTGGTACCGGTGCGGTGGTGACGGACCTCTCGGTCGTCGGCGACGGGTTTGTGGTCCGCCCCGGCGCCCGCCTCCGCGCCGACCGGCTGCCCGCACCGCCGTGAAGGCCCTCGTCACCGGGGGGGCCGGCTTTATCGGGTCCACCCTCGTCGACCGGCTGCTGGCCGAAGGGCACACGGTCGACGTCGTCGACAGCCTCACCACCGGCTCGCTCGGCAATCTGGCCGAGGCCCGGCGGACGGGAACCGGGCACCTCACCTTCCACCAGATGGACGTCCGCTCCCCAGACCTGGCCGAGCTCATCAACCGGTGCCGGCCCGAAGTGGTCTTCCATCTCGCCGCCCAGGTCGACGTGCGGGTTTCCGTCGCGGATCCGGTCTTCGATGCCGACGTGAACGTGATCGGCTCGCTGCGGGTGCTCGAGGGAGCCAGATCGAGTGGCGCCCGGAAGGTGGTCTTCGCATCGAGCGGCGGGACCATCTACGGAAACCCGGTCCCGGCCGACCTGCCGGTCAAGGAATCACACCCGCAACGGCCGGTCTCGCCCTATGGGGTGGCGAAAAAAGTCGTCAGCGACTACCTGGCCGCCTACCGGGAGCTGCACAACCTGGAGTTCACCACTCTCGCCCTGGCCAACGTGTACGGCCCCCGCCAGGATCCGCACGGGGAGGCCGGAGTGGTGGCTATCTTCGCCGGCCGGCTCCTGTCCGGCCAGCCGTGCACTATCTATGGGGACGGCGGCCAGACTCGCGACTTCGTCTTCGTCGACGATGTTGTCGACGCTTTCGCCCGGGCGGCCGGCCGGGGAGGGGGTCTGGTGCTCAACATCGGCACGGGCAAGGAGACGACCGTCAACGAGCTCTATGCCGCCATGGCCAGACACGCCGGAGCACCGGTGTCGGCGCTCTACGCCCCGGCCCGCCCGGGAGAGCTGGCTCGCAGCAGCGTGGATCCGGCCCGGGCAGCCATCCATCTCGGATGGAAGCCGTGGACGTCACTGGAGGAGGGCACGGCGGCGGTCCTGGACTGGTTTCGCCAGCGGGCCTGACATCTCTGCGGGCCTGACATCTCTGCGGGCCTGACATCTCTACCGGCCCGAAATCTCTACCCGCCCGAGATCCTTATCGGAAAAGATCCTCGTGATACGGCCGCACGATCTCGTCCCGGACTGATCCGTCGCGCAGCCAGGCCGGGTCCACGCCGCGAACCACGGCCACCGGTACTCCGAGAGCCTTGCCCATCACCAGTTCCGCCGCCGCCGCCAGCTCGTCCGCCACGCAGACCTCCGTGACCTGCAGCTCCCGTCCGAGGGCATCGGTGGTGCCCCGCAGGTCGACCACGCACGCCACCCCGGCGCTACCGATGGCGACATCGGTGACCCCTCGTCGCCAGGTGCGGCCAAAGGTGTCCGACACGATGACCCCCACCTCCACCCCGGCCCGGGCCCGCAGGGCGTCGCGGATGTGCCGGGCCGAGCGGTCGGAGTCAACCGGCAGGAGCGCGGCCCAACCTCGCTCGACGTTGGAGAGGTCGATGCCGGCGTTGGCGCACACGAACCCATGGCGGGTTTCGGTCATCAGCAGTTCGCCGCGTCGCCGGAGTATCCGCACCGCCTCCTGACGGACGAGGACCTTGTGGGACAGGGGGTCGTCCGGATCGATAGCAACCAGACGGCCCTCAGCCTTCGACACCACCTTCTGGGTCACCACGACCACATCGCCGGCTTCGAGCGCGAACCGGTCGGCGATCAGATCCGCCAGCTCGTCCCCCGGGCGGATCTCGGGCATGCCGGTCACCGGCAGCAGGCTGATACCCACGTTGTGCTGGGCTCCTCTCGTGTCAGCGTTCTGTGACCGGATCGGTCATGGCTTCCAGCACGGTGCGGGCCAGGGCGGCGGCCTCCGCCGGTCCGGACATGACCGTCGAGGTCACGACGGGCCGCATTCCGACCGCGCCGACCTCGTCGGCCAGGGCCGCGTCGGCCTCGTCGATGACCAGGGTCGCCGCGAACGGCGCCCAGAGCCGGGCTACCCCCACGACGGACGCCTCGTGGCCGAGCTCGGTGAGCATGCGGTCAGCCGGGCCCTTGAGGGCCTTGCCGGCGACGATCGGCGACACGGCGACCACCCGGTCGCGTCGGGCCCCCACCGCCGCGCCGATTCCGCCGGTGGCCAGGACCGGGCCGACGGACACGATCGGATTGGACGGACATATGAGAATGCCGTCGGCACTCCCGATGGCCGCCAGGATCCCCGGCGCGGCCGGAGCGGCGTCGATGCCCGCCAACCGAACGGCCCGGACGGGGACGTCGTGGCGGCGACCGACGAAGTAGTCCTGGAAGCCCACCTCCTGCTCGTGGCCGTCGGGCTCCACGACGACCAGCCTGGTCTCGACCGGGCGGTCGGACATGGGCACGATTTGGACCTCCACCCCCCAACGGGCGGCGATCTCGGCGGTCACCATCGACAGGCTGGCGCCCTCCTCCATGCGGGTGGTGCGGTACAGGTGAGTGCCGAGGTCGCGGTCTCCGAGGTTGAACCAGCCCAGCCGTCCGCCGCTGTACGCCCGCAACTCTCCCATGGCCGCCCAGGTCTCGCCGGTCAACCCCCACCCCGTCTCCGGGTTGATCATCCCGGCCAGGGTGTAGGTGACGGTGTCGAGATCGGGGCTGATGTGCAGTCCGTGCAGTCGGGTGTCGTCGCCGGTGTTGACGACGGCGATGATCCCGGTCGGATCCGTGACCGCGATCAGGCCACGCAGCATCCGGGCCGCGCCGACCCCCCCGGCCAGGGCAACGATCATCCAGCCACCCTATCTGCCGGGTTGGTCCCTGGGCCGGGGCCCCGGTGTCCCGCCCGGTTGGAGTCAACTCATCCATGAGCCCGCTGGTCCCTTGGGCAGGTTGCCGGTCCCGTACCATCTGGCCGCCGTGCTCACCGTTGCCATCGACGCCACCCCTCTGCTTGGCGCGCCCACCGGAATCGGCGTGGCCGTCCGGGGCATGGTGGTGGAACTGGCTCGCCGGCCGGACCTCGACCTGGTCGGCTACGGCCTCACCGGCACCGGCTGGGCCCGGCTGCGCTCGAAGCTCCCGGCCCGGGTCCGCCCATCCCGGGCCCCGATGCCCGCCGCCGCCCTGCTGCGGGCGTGGGCCCGGTTCGACCGGCCGACGGGGGAGTGGTGGACGGGCCCCGTCGACGTGATCCACGGCACCAACTTCGTGGTGCCGCCATCGCGCCGAGCCGTCCGGCTGGTGTCGGTCTGGGACTTGACCGCCGTGCGATACCCGGAGCTCTGCACCCCCACGTCCCGCCGCTACCCGGCCCTCGTTCGGCGGGCCGTCGACGAGGGCGCCTGGGTGCATACCGGTGCGGCGTCGGTCGCCGCCGAGATCGTTGATCACTTCGCCGTCGATCCCGGCCGGGTGCGGGTGATTCCGCCCGGCGTCGAGCCGGGGCGCGCTCCGCTCCAGCCCGTCGCCGGGGCGTCGTCACATCCATATCTTCTCGGGCTCGGCACGTCTGAGCCCCGCAAGGACTTCCCCGGGTTGGTGGCGGCCTTCGACGACCTGGCCGGGATCCACGCCAACATGGAGTTGCGCATCGCCGGACCGCCCGGCTGGGGGGAAGCGCAGCTTCAGCGGGCCATCGCCGGAGCCAGACATCGGGACCGGGTGCGCCGGCTCGGCTGGGTCGGTGACGTCGGGCCGCTCCTGGCCGGCGCGGCCGTGTTCGTCTACCCGTCGCGGTACGAAGGATTCGGGCTGCCGCCCCTCGAGGCCATGGCCTGCGGGGTGCCGGTCGTGGCCACCGCGGCCGGTTCGCTCCCCGAGGTGCTCGGCGACGCCGCTCTTCTGGTCCCGGTGGGCGACCCGCCGGCTCTCGCGGCCGCCATCGACCGGGTCCTCACCGATGACGCTCTCCGGGCCGGGCTGATCGAAGCCGGCCGGCGCCGGGTAGAGAGCTTCTCGTGGCGTGCCGCGGGCGATGCCCTGGTTGGCGCCTACGGCGACATGGTCGCCGCCGCCCGCTAGCCCGCTAGTCGGCTACCTGCGAACTCGACGCCGGAAACTCCGGCCTGGTGTCGTCATGCGACCAGGCGTTCTGACTGCCGAGTTTCCGGCGTCGAGTTTCTGGCGGCCCGCTAGGGCTGGTTCTCGCCAACCGGTGCCGCCGGCGACGGGCGCCTTTCTGCTCCGGCCGCAACCTCATCGAAGACGGTGGAGAAGCGGGCCCCCCGGGGCCGGCGGAGCGGCGGCCGGGCCCGGCGCCGGGTGGCGTCCGAGCCGCCGGGGGGGAGGAGGGCCAGGGCGGCGGCGGCCAGGGCGGCGGCGTCGCCGGGTTCGACCAGCCGCCCGCTCGGGGAATGACCCTCGTCGTCGGCCTCGGCGAGGATCTCGACCGGGCCCCCTGCGGCGCCGGCCACGACCGGCACGCCGGAGGCCAGGGCTTCGACGATGACCAGGCCGAAGGGCTCGGGCTCGGTCGACACCTGGACGAAGACGTCGAGGTCGGCCATGAGGTCGCCGACGTCCCGGCGCGGCCCGAGCCAGTGCACGCCCGGCAAAGCCGCCGCTCGCGCTTCGAGCCGGGCGGCATAGCCCTCCTTGCCGGCAACCACGCCCCCGGCCACGACCAGCTCTACTTGAGGCCGGGCCGCTCGGATGGCCGGATAGGCGTCGAGCAGCACCTCGAAACCCTTCCACGTGTCGAGGCGGGCGACCGATCCCACCAACGGCACCTGGTCATCGATGCCGGCGCCAGCCCGGAACCTTCCGGCCCGGTCCGGCCGGAACTTCACCGGGTCGGCCTCGTCGGTGATGACGATCACCCTGGAGGGGTGGAGCTGGGCGGCCACCGCAGCCGACACCGCGATCACCACGGTCGCGAAATGGCGGGTCAACCACCGTTCGACCCGCAGGGCCGCCCGCGACTGCACGACCATCTCGCGTGCATGCCACACGTGGGGCCGGTGGGCCATCGCGGCCGCGGCCCATCCGTACCAGCTGTGCAACGAATTGGAGTGCACCACGTGGGCCCCGACCCGCCGGGTCAGCAGAGCCAGGCGGGCTACCGTCAGCGGCCACCGAACGGCATAGGCGAGCCAGCGGGTGCGGCTTCCGCTCGTCGTCAGGCGGGCCATTGGCACGATGTGCAGGACCGCGCCCGCAGCGGCATACTCCTCCGCCAGGCGCGCCGGCGCCGGAATGGTGACGTGGCACTCCCACCCGTCCTCCGCCAGTTGGCGGATCATGCGGATGAGAGCGTGCTCCGACCCACCGCCGTCGCTTACGGGCTGCACGGAGAGGATGCGCTTGGTACGAGTAGCGATCAATGCAGAGCAACTCCTGTACCGGTCGCCGGGCGGGGTGGGCCGGTACACGGCGCAGTTGCTCACTGTACTGCCGAGCCTCTTCCCCGAAGACGAGGTGGTGCCCTTCACGGCGCGCCACGGCGGAGCACGGCTGGCTTCGGCGTTCCAACGGACGGGTGTCGATTCCTTCACGGTGGCCCGCACCGTCGTGCTGCGGTGGCCGCGTCCGATTCTCTACGAGGGGTGGATGGAGTTGGGCTGGCCCAAGTTGCCGGTGCTGCACGGGGCCGAGGTGGTCCATGCCCCGTCGGTCGCGGTCCCACCCCACCCGGGTGTGCCGCTCGTCGTGACCGTTCATGATGCCGCACCGGCCCTGTTTCCAGAATCCTTCCCGGCCCGCGGCCGCCGGTTCCACACCCAGGGGATGGCGGCCGCCGGGCGCCGGGCCGATCTGGTTCTCACCGTGAGCCAGGCCGCCGCCGCGGAGGTTGCGGCCCATTCCGCCATCCCGTCGGACCGGATCCGGGTGGTGCCCAACGGCGTGGCCGCCGTGGCCGTCGACCCGGCGCGCCGGGAGGCCGTCCTCGGGCGGCGCGGGCTGGCCGGACGGCCGTACGTCCTGTGGGTCGGCAGCCTCGAGCCGCGCAAAGGGGTCGGCACCCTGGTGGCGGCTATGGCCCGGATGCGGCGCCGGAGGAGCCATGGCCCGCCTTCGGTCCGCGACGTCCAGCTCGTCCTGGCCGGCTACCCGGGATGGCTGAACCGGGATGTGCTGTCCGCCGCCGACGCCGCGTCCCTGGGGTCGGTCATGCATCAGCTCGGGGCGGTCGACGACGACGAGCTGTGGTGCCTGTACTCGGGAGCGACCGTGTTTGCCTTTCCGAGCCGGCATGAGGGGTTCGGGCTCCCGGTGCTGGAAGCCATGAGCCAGGGGACGGCGGTGCTGGCTTCGGACATCCCCGCTATCCGGGAGGTAACCGGCGGAGGGGCCCGGCTGGTCGCGGCCGGTGACGTCGAGGCCTGGGCCGACGCCCTCGAGGACCTCCTGGTGGACGAGCCGGCCCGCGCCCGCGTCGCGGCCGCCGGAAAGGAACGGGCTCGCGGCTTCGATGTGACCACGAGCGTGACTGCCATCCGGGCCATCTACCGCGAGCTGGTGGGGCGCTAGCGTCCTTTCGTGCGCGTTGTGGTCACGGGCAGCAAGGGCTTCGCGGCCCATTGGTTACGGGCGCACCTCGAGTCCCGCGGTGATCAGGTGGTCGGGCTCGACACCGAAGTGGACGTCACGGACGAACGCCCACTCGTCGACACCATCACCGGCGTGGCCCCTGACGCCATCTGTCATCTGGCGGCGCGGGCCAGCGTCGGCTCTTCGTGGAACGACCAATCGGCGACCTACGCCGTCAACACCTTCGGCACCCTCAACGTGTTGTCGGCCGCGCTGGCCTGCAATCGTCCACCCCGGGTCCTCCTCGTCAGCTCGGCCGAGGTCTACGGGAGGGTCGGAGCCGACGAGCTGCCGATCGGCGAGGATCATCCCTTCGCTCCGGTGAGTCCGTACGCCGCCAGCAAGGCCGCCGCCGAGCTGATGGGCCTCCAGGCCTGGCTGGGCCGGGGGCTCGAAGTCATCCGGGCCCGTCCTTTTAATCACACCGGACCGGGCCAGCGCCTTGACTTCGTGGTGCCGGCCCTGGCGCGGCAGGTGGCGGCCGCGGCCGCGGCCGGCACCGGTGTCATCGAGACGGGCAACCTGGCGGCGCGCCGCGACATCTCGGATGTTCGCGACGTGGTCCGGGCCTACCGGGCCCTGCTGGAGCTCGGGACGCCGGGCGAGGTCTATAACGTGTGCCGGGGTCAGGCGGTCAGCATCGAGGAGGTGGTCCGGCGGCTGATCGGCCTGGCCGGCGCGGACCTGAAGATCGTCGTGGATCCGGCCCGGTTCCGCCCCGCCGACCTGCCCGAGCTTCGTGGCGACGGCTCGCGCCTTTATGCCGCGACCGGTTGGACGCCAGAAATCCCCCTCGACGTCACCCTCGCCGACGTGCTCGACGCCTGGCGGAATGCCGGGTCTGCGGGGCCCACTTAACCGACCTCCGGCCCCCGGGCCTCTGGCCGTCTCGGCGTCTCTGCCGTCTCGGGGTCTCTGGCTGCCCGGGGTCTCTGGCTGCTCGGGGTCTCTGGCTGCTCGGGGTCTCTGGCTGCCCGGAGTCTCTGGCCGTCTCGGGGTCTCTGGCCGCCCCGCAGCACAGTCAGTCGAGACCGACCGCGCTGCGTAGCCGCTGCTCCGGCTCGGCCGCGGCGGCCCGCCACGACTGCACCAGGTGGCGCGTCGCTGGCGGAAGGTACTGCTCGAGCAGGTCGAACTGCTCGTCGAGCTGCTGGCGCACGGGCTTGACTCGCTCGTCGACGGCGCGGGCCAACCCGGTCAGCTGGGTGCGAGCGGTCTCGAGGTGGTCCCCGAGCACCGCCGGGTTGGTCCCGAGGAACTGCCGGCCGAGATCCCGGGCCGGGGCCAGGGCCTCGTCGACCCGTCCGGCGAGGTCACTCAGCTGGGCGGTCAACTCGGACCCGAGCGCAGGCCTATCGCCGGCGGCCGCCGGTCTGTCGCCGGTGTCGCCCCGCGGGGCCAGCCAGCTCTCCAGCTGCCTGGTCAGCTCCACCCGCCGGACCTGGGCCCGCTGGAAGCCGAGCACGCCGAGGCCGATGGCGACGTACACGCCATCCTTGAGGGCCTGGCTGATATCAGCGGCTGCCTTGTTGACGTCGGCCTGGTTGACGTCGGGGGGAAGATCGGCGCTGTCCGTCATGTCAATGAGCTCCTGGCATAAGGCTGTCCTGGGCGGTGGTGCTTGCTGCGATGGTCATATCGTATAACAGTTGCAAGCACAGCCGGCCACGAATTTTGCCTCCACCTGCACCTACTAGGGTGAGGGGCCCGGATGGAAGTCGAACCCCAACCGGCGGCCCCCGCAGTGGTGGCGGTCGTCGTCACCTGCGATCCCGGCTCGTGGTTCGAGCTAGTGCTCACGTCCCTGGCCGGGCAGGACTATCCAAATCTATCCGTGCTCGTGATCGACGCGGCCAGCCACGAGGATCCCGGGGCCCGGGTGGCGGCGGTGCTTCCCGGCGCCTACGTGACGCGCCTGGAGCGGCAGGTTGGCTTCGGCCGGGCGGCGAACGAGGCGCTCAAACAGGTGGATGGCGCGTCCCATCTCCTCTTCTGTCACGATGACGTGGTACTGGCGCCGGATGCGGTCCGGTGCCTGCTGGAGGAGGCCTTTCGCTCCAACGCCGGCATCGCCACTCCGAAGTACGTCCAATGGGACCACCCGGAGCGGCTGGCGGCGGTCGGGGCCACGGCTGACAAGGTGGGAGTGGTCCAGGATCTGGTCGAGCCCGGCGAGCTGGACCAGGAGCAGCGCGACAACGTGCGCGAAGTCCTGGTGGCGCCGGGTGGGGCCATGCTGGTGCGAACCGACCTGTTCCGGGCCATCGGCGGGTTCAACGTCACCATCGACCAGTTTGGCGAGGATCTCGACCTCTCTTGGCGGGCCCGGGTGGCGGGCGCCAGGGTGGTGGTGGTTCCCGCCGCCAAGGTGCAGCATCTGGAGGCCGTCCGTCAGGGGATACGACCGGGATGGGAAGGTCCAGCCAGTCGACAACGAGCTGATCGGCTCCGCAACGAGCATCGCCTGCGCACCCTTCTGACCTGTTACCGGTGGTTCAACCTGGTCTGGATCATCCCCGTGGCCGGGCTTTATCTGCTCGGAGAGGCGATCGCCCTGGTCCTGCAAGGACGACCGGGCCAGGCCGCTCACCTGGTGGGGTCTCTTCCCATGGCGATGCGTCACCCGGTCAGGCTGTGGCGATCTCGACGCCGGGTGCAGCGCCGGCGCCGGACCGGCGACCGGGACATCCGTCGCCTCCAGGCGCGGGGCAATGCCCGGTTGCGCGCCTACCTGCGGGACAAGCTCGACGACTCCCGGGGCGGTCTGCCCATGGCGGCGTTCGCAACCCGCGGCCGGCACCGGGGCGTGGGCGCCGAGGAGGGGACCCTCCCGGACGACACCGATCCTGTGCTTTTGGTCGGGACCCCGCTCGGCAACGGCCAGGCATCCAGGCCGACCAACCGGTCGAGATGGCAACAGTCCGCTCTGGTCGGAGCGGTCTTGCTGGTCGTTCTGGTGTTCGGGTCGCGTAGCCTCCTCGGTCAGCCGCTCCCCGCGATCGCCCAGCTGCCCAATCTGTCGACGGGCTGGTCGGCCCTGTGGCGATCCTGGTGGTCGACCTGGCAGCCATCCGGCCTGGGGGTGACCGCTCCGGGCAGTCCGGCGCTGGCAGTGCTCGGACTACTGGCGAGCGTCCTGTTCGGTGCGGTCGGCACTCTCCAGCACGTGGTGGTCCTCGGTCCGCTGGTTATCGGCCCGATCGGCGCCTACCGGGCGGCTAGGTGGTGGGGCTCCCAGCGGGGCCGGCTGGCCGCCCTGATCGCCTACGCGGTGGTCCCGCTGCCGTACAACGCCCTGGCCAAAGGCCACTGGGAAGGGCTGGTGGCCTTCGCCGCCATGCCCTGGGTCCTGGCCGCCATCGGCCGGCTCTCCGGGGAGATTCCCATGCCGGTCACCCGACCGGAGCGCACCGGCGGCCGCATCATCGGCCTCGGCATCCTCATTGCGGTGGCCGCATCAGCGGTGCCGTCGCTCATCTACGTCGTGCCCGTGGTCGGTGTCGCTCTCCTCGGCGGTTCGGCCCTCGTCGGCCGGGTCCGGTCGGGCGTGCGCATGTTGGTGATCACCGTGGTGGCGGCGGCCGTCGCCGTGGTGCTGCTGATCCCGTGGTCAGTGGCGGTGCTCGGCAGCCGGGTGGCGACGTTGGGGGTGAGCCTCGGGCCCGCCGGACGGCTGGGCTTCGGGCAGGTCCTGCGGTTCGACACGGGGCCCATCGCGCCAGGACCGCTCGGCTGGGCGCTTCTCGTCGCCGCGGCCCTGCCGCTCTTCATCGGACGCGGTTGGCGGCTGGCGTGGGCGACCCGGCTCTGGGTGGTGGCCATCGTGTTTTTCTGGCTCACGTGGGCCGGGGCGCAGGGTTGGATACCGCCGTTGCCGGCGGAGGTGGGCCTGGCGCCGGCCGCAGCGGCGCTGGCCGGCTCGGTGGCGCTGGGTGTCGTCGCCTTCGAGCTCGACCTGCCCGGATATCAGTTCGGATGGCGCCAGCTGGCGACAACGGTCAGCGCCGCGGGGCTGGCGGTAGCGGCCATTCCCATGCTCGTCGCCTCGGGTCCGGGTCGTTGGCACGTTCCGAGCGCCGACGCCAGCTCCGTGCTCGCCTTCCTGCCGGCTCAGCAGGACGGGGCGTATCGGGTCCTGTGGGTCGGTTCGCCCGATGCCCTGCCGCTGGCCGCTCGCACCCTTGACGCCGGGATCGGCTTCGCCACCTCCGACAATGGCGAACCCGACGTGACCGACGAGTGGATCACGGCGCGGGAGGGCACCAGTCCCGCTCTCGCCGCTGATCTCCGTCTGGTCCAGAACGGGCTGACGACCAGGTTCGGCCACCTGCTGGCGCCGATGGCGGTGCGATATGTGGTCGTCCCCAGCCGCAATGGCCCGGCTGGCAGCGGGGCCGTCGCGGTGGCGACGCCGGGCGCCCTCCTGGCCGGGTTGCTGTTGCAGACGGACCTGGAGGTCGTCAATGTCGACCCCAACTACACCGTCTACCAGAACGCGGCGTGGGCCCCGCTTCGATCCGTCCTCTCGCCTGCGGTCGCGACCGGCGCCGCAGCGCAGTCAGGAGACCTGCGCGCCCTCGAGCAGACCGATCTCACCGGATCGACACCCGTGCTCGATACGGGGAGAGCCACCCGGGCCTCCGGTGCGGTGCCACCCGGATCGACCGTCTACGTGGCCCAGTCCCGCCAGAGCGACTGGCGGCTCCGCGTCGCGGGCGGCGCGGTTGCCCCCAAACCGGCCTTCGGCTGGGGTATGAGCTTCGCGGTCCCGTCGGCCGCGGCCGCAGCCACGAACAGCTCCGCGGCGGCCAGTCTCCAACTGCCCCCGGCCTCGGGGCTTCGGGACGCCCAGATCGCAGCGATTGTGGTGTGGCTGGTCGCCATATCCCTGGTCGTCCTCGACGCCCGACGCCGGCGGGCCGAGCATCCCGCCCGTGAAACCGTTCGCCCGGAATGGTTCGTGACGCTGCGGTCGGCCAGTGCTGCGGCGGGACGGCGTCGCCACCTCCAGGGCGGCCTCGGCGCCGAGGACCTCGAGGGGGAGGAGCTGTGGATCGATGTCTGACCCACAATCCCCTCCGGAGGCGGGACGACCGTTGCACCGGTCCCATGAGGCGATTCGAGCGGCCATCGTTGCCGTGCTGGCGGCGGCCCTCATCCTCGGTGGATTGATCGACCGCTCCCGCGGACCGGCCGCCCCCATCTCCGACTCTGCCTCGGTCGCGCCCGTTCCGGTGGCGGCGCCTGCGGAGGCCCTCTCCTCCTCGTGGTTCTGCGCCGGGGCGACCGATAACCACGACGGATCGGGCGCCCACCCCCCAACCGGCTCATCCCACGGCTCGGCCCCCGGCGCCGTCATCATCGCCAACAGTGGCTCGGCTCCGGCGTCGGGGATCATCACCCTGGTCCCGAGCACCGGAGCGAGGGCGCAGATCCAGGTGACCGTACCGGCCCTGGGCCGTCGGGCAGTCGCCGAGGATGTTCGGAAGGGGGCGCCGTGGATCGGGGCCATCGTCGACATCGACGCCGGTGGGGTCGCCGTCGAGCAGGCGGTCAACGGGCCGCTCGGGAGCTCCGCCATTCCCTGCGCCACGGCCGGCTCCTCGCAGTGGTACTTCGCGACCGGAGCCACCCTGGTGAACGCCCGGACCGAACTGTCGCTGCTCAATCCCTACCCGACCGATGCCATTGTGGACCTGGCCTTTACCACGAATCAGGGCGTGGAGGCCCCCGAGCAATTTCAGGGCCTGACCGTCCCGCCCGGCGGGCTGGTGGCGGTCAACCTGGGTGACCACCTCCGCCGCCGGCAGTTCATCGCCACCTCCGTGACGGCCCGGTCGGGGCGGCTCGTGGCCTGGAAAACTCAGGTGGTCACGGCCCCCACGAAGGGAGAGGTGCTGCTCGGAACCCCCGCCGCATCCCGGCCCCTGGCTGACCCGGCCGCCGCGACGCCGGGCGTCACCGTCACCCTGGGCGTGCCCGACACCGCGACGACCTGGACCTGGGCCGAGGGCGAGGCGGGGAACGGGGTCAACGAGAGTTACGTGATCTATAACCCCGGGGTGGGCACCGCCCAGTTGCAGCTGTCAGTCCAGCTCGACCAGGGCGTGGCGGAGCCCTTTGACCTGTCGGTCGGTCCCGACCAGGTGACGACGGTGGTGTCCAGCCAGGAGGTCCGGATTCCGCCGGGGGTCGGGCATTCCGCCGTCCTCCAGAGCCGCAACGGGGTACCCGTCATGGCCGAGCGGCTGGTCAGTGCCGGCTCACCCTCGGCGTGGTCCGGTCTCGGCGAACTCCCGGGCGGCCAGGTGGCGGCGCCCCGCTGGCTGCTCGGCTCGGCCCAATCCGACCGCACCCACGACGACTGGGTGGTGCTCTACAACCCGGGATCCGGCCCGGTCCGGGCCGCGCTCGATGTCCCGGGCCCGGGGGGCGACACCGAACTGGATGCGGTCACGGTCCCAGCCGGCCGGCAGGCCTCGATGCACGTGAACCAGTTCCGGCGCCAGGTCGGCGGACCCCTCCTGCTCATCGCGTCGGGACCCGTGTACACCGAACTGGACGAGTACCGAGCCGGGGGCATCGCCGGCATCGGGTTGAGTTTCGGAGTGCCGCTCAGCGGTCCATGACCCGAGCCGGCGGCCGCCGGCTCGAGGATCAGCCCTCCGGATTCTGGGGCGACACCTGGGCCGGCAGGGAGTAGAGGCCCGGCGGGGTGCCGGCCGCAGTCCCGACGCCCTGACCGTTGGCCTCGTCCTCGGCGAAGCGGGGCACCATCTGGACGTGCTCGTGGACCGGTCGACCGTAGGCCTCGTCGACCAGCCGCCCCACTTCGGCCCCATCGATGGTCTCGTTGTCCAGCAGCGCGGCGGCCACCGCGGCCAACCCGTGGCGATGCTCGTTGAGCAGCCGGCTGGCCCTGGCTTCCTGCTCCCGCAGGATCCGCTCCACCTCTTCGTCGATGACCCGGGACGTGACGTCGCTGTAATCCCGCGCCGCGTGCATGAGATCTTCGCCGAGGAAGACCTGGCCCTCCTGGCCCCAGGCCATGGGACCGATCCGCTCGCTCATCCCGAACTCACGGACCATCTTGCGCGCCATCTCCGTCGCCCGTTGCAGGTCGTTGGAGGCGCCGGTGGACAGGCTGCCCAGGATCAGGCTCTCGGCGCAGCGACCCCCCATCATCACGCACACGGCGTCCTCGATGTATTCCCGCCAGTAGGTGTGGCGCTCCTCGATCGGCAGCTGCTGGGTCACACCGAGCGCCATTCCGGTGGGCAGGATGGTGACCTTGTGCACCGGGTCGGCGTCGGGGAGCACGTACGCCAGCACGGCGTGGCCGCCCTCGTGGTAGGACGTGGCCTCCTTTTCCTTGTCGGAGAGGACCGTCGACTCCCGGCGCTGGCCCATCAGCACCCGGTCCCTCGCCGCCTCGAAATCCGCCATGGCGACCGCGGCAGCCCCTCGCCGCACCGCGTGCAGAGCCGCCTCGTTGACCAGGTTGGCCAGGTCGGCGCCGCTCATCCCGGGCGTCCCCCGGGCTACCACCGTCAGGTCGACGTCGGCTGCCATCCGCTTGTCCTTGCAGTGGACGGCGAGGATCGGCAGTCGCTCGGCCAGATCCGGGAGGGGAACCACGATCTGACGGTCGAAGCGGCCAGGGCGCAGCAACGCCGGGTCGAGGATGTCGGGTCGGTTGGTGGCCGCCATCATGACCACCCCTTCGGTGGTCTCGAACCCGTCCATCTCCGCCAGCATCTGGTTGAGGGTCTGCTCTCGCTCGTCGTGTCCGCCGCCGAGCCCGGCCCCGCGTTTGCGGCCGATCGAATCGATCTCATCGATAAAGATGATCGCTGGAGCCTGCTTGCGCGCCGTCTGAAACAGGTCCCGGACGCGTGATGCGCCCACGCCGACGAACATCTCCATGAAGTCCGAGCCCGTCACCGACAGGAACGGCACCCCGGCCTCGCCCGCCACCGCCCGGGCCAGCAGAGTCTTCCCGGTGCCCGGCGGCCCGACCAGCAGAACTCCCTTGGGGATCTTGGCGCCGATCTCCTTGAACCGGTTCGCCGAACGCAGGAAGTCCACCACCTCGGTGATCTCCAGTTTGACGCCGTCGTAGCCGGCCACGTCCGAGAAGGTGGTTCGCGGCCGCTCGGTGGTGTACACCTTGGCCTTGGAGCGGCCGATGGACATGATGCCGCTCATCTGGCCCTGAGCACGCCGGGTCAGCCATACGAAGAGAAGGATGATCACGGCCCCGTACAGCAAATAGGGGATGATCGCAGCCCAGGTGCTGGTGCTGTTGTTGGTGAGCTTGAGATTCGGAATGTACTGCGTGTAAAGGGCTAGCTGGCCGGCGTTGGCGTTGAGCTCAGGTCCCTGAGTGGAGAACTGCTGGCCGTCGGCGTTGGTCCAGCTGACGTGGCCGGTGTCCTTGTTGACGGTCGCCGACTTCACGTTGTGGCCGACGAGTGCGGTGTGGAACTCGCTGTAGGTCTGGCTGGTGGTGTTGCCCGAGCCCCGCATCGATGACAGCACGAGGGCCAGAATGCCGATCGTCACCAGCACCACCGCGACCCACCGCCAGTTGCTGCTCGATGACGACGATCCCCCCGGGAGGCCGGGACCGCTCCCAGGCCGCATATCGCCGGGTTGCCTGCTCATGAGTTCCATGCTACGCCGCCCGGCCCCGATTACGCTGGGCGGCCATGGAGCGCCTCCAATCTCGACGGGAGGCCCTCTGCGCCCGGCCCGGATGCCAGGGGCCGACGGCGGCGTGGTTGACCTACGACTACGCCGGCCAGCGGGTCTGGCTCGATGACCTGCCCTCACCCGCCGGTGACCAGTGGGCATTGTGCGCCGGTCACGCCGGGCGATTGCGGGCTCCGCAGGGATGGACGCAGGTGGACCGTCGGGTGGCCAAGGGCCCGAGGTACGACCCGCCCGCCTTGGTGTCGTGAACCGGCCGGAGGCTCCAGCCTCCGGTAACCGCTGGGGGCTCGGAGCAGCGATCATCGGGTTCGCGGTCGGGCTCGTGCTGTCGGCGGTAGCCGCCGCGATCGCCGAGGCCGCCACCGGGTATCACCCGTCGTCGACGTCGGCGATCCCCGTCGCCGTAACTGCCGCCGACGTGGCCGGACTATGGCTGGGCCTGATCGGCGCCGTGCTGTTCGCCAGCCGGGTCAGCGGACAGGGCGACCTGGGGCGCGACTACGGGTGGGGCCGCGGCCGCTGGTGGGATCTGCCCGTCGGCGCGGCCATCGGGCTGGCCTGCCAGTACGTCCTCATCCCGCTGCTGTATCTTCCGTTCGAACACCTCGACCGGAACTTGAGCCACCAGCTGAGCCAGCCGGCCCGCAATGACAGCGGTGCCGCTCACACCGTTGCCAGCGTGGCGGTGCTCGTGCTGTTCATCGCGGTCGGCGCCCCAATCGTGGAGGAGTTGTTTTTCCGCGGTCTGCTCCTGCGGTCCCTGCTCGGTCGCACCCCCCCTGCGGTGGCGATCGTGATCAGCGCCCTGCTGTTCGCCCTGGCCCACTTCGAGGCCGTCCAGTTTGCGGGGCTGGCCGTCTTCGGTGTGGTGCTCGGCGTGCTGGCCTGGCGCACCCGAAGATTGACCCCGGGCATCGGCGCCCACGCGGCCTTCAACGCCGCCGCCCTGATCGCCGTCGTGCATCTGCGGTGACGCCGCGCCGACCATCACCGGCCCAACCATGAACGGCCCAAGTATCAATGGCCCGACTGTGAGTGGCACAGGAGCCCGCCGGGCGGCTGATCCCCACGGCGGAGGCGCGACAGGCAACATGGTTGCGGCATGACGGCGACCGACACCTTCGAGCGCGTCGACTCGCCCATACCGCCGGAAACCAGGGAGCGGGGATGGAGCCGCCTGCGGGTCTTGGTGGCCAACGGCGAGGCGATCGTTACTTTCATCGTGGTCTCGGCCTGCGTGGTGTTCATCTTCAAGGAGCTCCAGCCCTCACAGCTCTTCAAAGACACCACGCCGGCCGGCGGCGACATGGGTGCCCACGTCTGGCTCCCGGCCTACGTGAAATCCAGCCTGCTACCCCACCTGCGGCTCACCGGCTGGACCCCGGACTGGTATGACGGCTTTCCGGCCCTGACTTTCTATTTTCCGGGGCCGATCGTCGGCATCGCCCTGCTGTCCTACATCATTCCCTACAACATCGCCTTCAAGTTGGTCACGGTCCTCGGCCTGCTGACGCTGCCGATTGCCGCCTGGGCCTTCGGCCGTCTGGCCCGGCTCCGCTTTCCCGGCCCCGCCTGCCTGGCCCTGGCGACCCTGCCCTATCTCTTCGGCCGGGAGTTCACCATCTACGGCGGCAATATCGCGTCGACGATGGCCGGCGAGTTCTGCTTCTCGATCAGCCTCTCGCTGGCGCTGGTCTTCCTGGGCCTGGTCGCTCGAGGCCTCGAGGACGGCCGGCATCGGGCGCTCGCAGCCATCGTGCTGGCGGCGTGCGGGGTCTGTCACATCCTGCCGTTGTTCTTTGCGGTGGGGGGCGCCATCGTCCTGACCGTGATGCGCTTCGACCGCCGGCGGTTGCAATGGACCCTCCCGGTGCTCGCCGTTGGCGGGCTGCTGATCGCCTTCTGGGCTCTGCCCTTCTATGCCCGGCTCCCGTACGCCACCAACATGGGCTACGAGAAGCTGACCAACTACCTGGGCAGTCTCTTTCCCGGTTCGGACACGTGGCTTTACATCATTGCCGGGATCGGCGTGATGCTGGCCCTGGCCCGGCGAAACCGGGTCGGGACGTTCCTCACCATCATGGCGGTGCTCTGCGCCCTGGTGTTCCGGTTCGCGCCACAGGCCCGGCTGTGGAACGCCCGGGTGTTGCCGTTCTGGTTCCTTTGCCTGTACCTGCTGGCCGGCGTGGCCTTCATGGAGGCCGGCAGCGTTCTGGTCGAGCATTTGCGCACCCCCGAGAGCCGCCGGGGGGCGCTGATCGGCGTGCCCATCCTGACCGGCGTCATCGCCTTCGGATGGGTGAACTACCCGCTCCACAATCTGCCCTTCGGGCACGTGAGCGCCTCGGGCAAGTATTCGTGGATGGGGATCAGCAGCTACGACTCGTCATTTGACCCCTCATGGGTCAACTGGAACTACTCCGGTTATCAGTCCGGAGGAAAGGCTCGCGAGCAGGAGTACTTCGCACTGGTCGCCGAGATGACCAAGCTGGGAGAAAATCCGGCCTACGGGTGTGGGCGCGCCATGTGGGAGTACGAGCCCGAGCTCGACCAGATGGGCACTCCTGACGCCCTGATGCTCCTCCCGTACTGGACTCATGGGTGTATCGGATCCCAGGAAGGGCTGTACTACGAGTCGTCGGCGACCACGCCATACCACTTCCTCAACGCGGCAGAGCTCTCGGACCAGCCTTCCAACCCCGTCCGCGGCCTCAACTACCCGGACGGTCACGACGTGACCGAAGGGGTGGCCCATCTCCAGATGCTCGGCGTCAAATACTTCATGGCCGAAACCCCCGACATCGAGGCGGCGGCCGACGCCGACAGCAACCTGCAGCTGGTCGCCACCGTCGGGCCTTATCCGGTCACCTACACCTCCGGTTCGAAGTCCACCGTCGAACACCGGACCTGGAAAATCTACGAGGTAGAGAACTCGGCCGAGGTGGCCCCCCTCGTCTATCAGCCGGTGGTGATGACCGGCGTTTCCAAGGGGGGCAAGCCGTGGCTCACCGCCGCCCAGAATTGGTACCTCAACCCGGCCCTCTGGGACGTGTACGAGGCCGCGTCCGGTCCCAAGGATTGGACCCGGGTAGCCGCGACCTCGACCAACCTGCCTCGTACGCCGCTTCCGCCGGTGCAGGTCTCCGACATCCACGAGGGGACAGAGTCGATCTCGTTCAACGTCGATCAGACCGGCGTGCCGGTACTGGTCAAAACCTCGTACTTCCCGAACTGGGGCGTCAGTGGGGCCCGCGGCGTCTACCGCGTCACCCCCAACCTCATGGTCGTGGTGCCCACGGCGAACCACGTCACGCTGACCTACGGCTACACCACGGTCGACTGGCTGGCGTTCATGCTGTCCCTCGTGGGTCTTCTCGGCCTGGTCGTGTTATGGCGGCGGCCGCCGTTGGCGTATCCCCAGCCCCGCCACCTGGCCTTCGGCGACAAGATCTATCAAGGGCCCCGACATCTGGCTACTAAGGTTCGGCACCGGATGCCTGACCTCGACACCGACGCCGTTGATCCCGGTGTGCTCGCCCCGGAAGCCCTCGCCACCGTCTTCAAGGCCTACGACATCCGCGGCATCGTGCCCGATCAGCTAAACCCCGGCCTGGCCCGAGCGGTCGGCGCCGCGTTCGCCCGTTTCGCCGGCTCCGACCGGATACTCATGGCCCGGGACATGCGGCCATCCGGCGAGGAGCTGACCCGTGCCTTTGCGGCCGGAGTTACCAGTGCGGGCGCCGACGTTGTCGACCTCGGCTTGACCTCGACCGACGAGCTGTACTTCGCCTCGGGAAGCATGAAGGCGGCGGGCGCCATGTTCACCGCCTCGCATAATCCCGCCAACTACAACGGGATCAAGCTCTGTCTGGCCGGGGCCCGCCCGGTCGGTGCGGAGACGGGGCTCCGGGAAATCATGTCTACCGTGGCGGCCATCGGACGGGACGGCTACCCGACGGCCCCCGTCCCGGGAATCGAGAGCCGGGCCGACGTGCTGTCTGCGTACGCCGCCAAGGTCCGATCCTTCGTTACGATCGCCGACCTGCGGCCGCTCAGGGTGATCGCCGACACGGCCAACGGCATGGGCGGGCTGGTCGTCCCCGCGGTTTTCGCGGATCTTCCGTTCGATCTGGAGGTTCTCTTCGGAGAGCTCGACGGGTCCTTCCCGAACCACCCCGCCGACCCCATCCAACCCAAGAACCTGGTGGCGTTGCAGGACCGCATCCTGGAGACCGGCGCCGACGTGGGGTTGGCCTTCGACGGCGACGCCGACCGGTGCTTCCTGGTCGACGACCGGGGCGTGCCGCTCTCCGGGTCCACGACCACCGCCCTGGTGGCCGCAGCCATGCTCGAGAAGCATCCGGGCAGCACCATCCTGTACAACCTCATCTGCTCCAAGGCGGTGCCCCAGATCATCCGCGAACGGGGCGGGACCCCGGTGCGGACCCGGGTGGGCCACTCGTATATCAAAGCCATCATGGCCGACACTGACGCCCTGTTCGGCGGCGAGCACTCCGGGCACTACTACTTCCGGGACAACTACCGGGCCGACTCCGGATCGATTGCGGCGTTGGTCGTGCTGGAAGTGCTCTCCAGGAGCGGGCGACGGTTATCGGACGTGCGCGCCGACTTCGAGCGCTACGCCGATTCGGGCGAGATCAATACCGAGGTGGCAAATCCGGCGGCGGTGATTGAAGCGGTGGCGGCCCGCTTCAGCGACGCCCGCCAGGACCGGCTGGACGGCTTGACCGTGGACCTCGGCGAGTGGTGGTTCAACCTGCGGCCGTCCAACACCGAACCCCTGCTCCGCCTCAACCTGGAAGCAGCCGACCGCGAGATGTTGACGGCTCGCACCGAGGAGGTTCTCGGCCTCATCCGGAGCGCCGGGTTCAGCCCGGAAGACTCGGGAGGTCCGGGAGGGCCAGCAGGGCCGGGGGGCGCGGGAGGGCCGGGCGACTAGCCGGGTCGTGGAGGGAGATGGGGGCGCACCGGGTCCGTCCGGCCGAAGATCGCTGCGCCGGCCCGGCCTGGCGGGGACTGCGGGGGCTGCTGACGTCTCGCCTACACTCCGGTTCTAACCCGTCCCCAACCGAATTCCACCGCCCCACTCGCCGAACAGGACCTGCTTTCCGGCCCCGATCCCAAAGGAACCGACGCCTGATATGGCCCTCAATCCCAAGCTTCTCGAGATCCTGGCCTGTCCCAAGGACAAGGGTCCGCTCCTGTACTTCGTGGACGAGGAATCGCTCTACAACCCTCGCCTCCGGCTGCGGTACCGAATCACCGATGACATTCCCATCATGCTGGTGGACGAGGCCGACAGTGTCGATGAGGCCGAGCACGAGCGGCTGATGGCGAAGGCCGACTCGGATGGCATCGCCCCCACCTTCGACCCCGGGCACTAGGCCGAAGTGACCCTGGACACGCTGGGGATGTTCGCCGCCACCGCGGATCTCCCCGAACAGGTCGCCGCCGCGGCCGAGCGGGCCCGCGGTCTCGGTGGCCTGCGCGACCCGGCCACCGTCGAGCAGGTCGTGGTGATCGGCATGGGTGGCAGCGGCATCGCCGGCGATGTGGTCACCGCCATCGCGGCGCCGATGCTCGCCGTGCCGGTTCTCGTGGTCAAGTCCTACGAGTGCCCGGCTTTCGTCGACAGCCACAGCCTGGTGTTTGCCGTGTCGGCGTCGGGCAACACCGAGGAGACCCTGCAGGCCGCGGCGGACGCCGCCGACGCTGGGGCCACCATGGTGGCGGTCACCGGGGGCGGCAGGCTGGCCCAGCTGGCCGCGTCCTGGAATGCTCCGACCATCGACGTGCCCTCGACGATCCCGCAGCCCCGCGCCGGGCTCGGGGCCATGTCGATCCCGCCGCTGGTCGTGCTGGAGGAAATGGGTCTGTTCCGCGGCGGTCAGTACTGGATCGACGCTGCGGTCCAGCAACTTCAACTCCGGCGCGACGAGCTAGCGGGCGGGGGCGAGTCGAGCTCGGCAGCCGGCGTCGCTCGGCGCATCGGCCGGACGCTCCCGTTGATCCATGGCGGGGGCGCCATCGGGGCGGTGGCGGCCCAGCGGTGGAAGACCCAGGTCAACGAAAACGCCAAGGCGCCGGCCTTCTGGAGCGTCCAGCCCGAGCTCTGCCATAACGAAGTGTGCGGGTGGGGCCAGAACGGCGATGTCACCCGGCAGCTGATCACCGCCATCGCCCTCCGCCACGACGGCGAGCACCCGCAACTGGGCCGGCGCTTCGACCTGGTGGCCGAAATGCTGCGGGAGGTGGTCGCCGACACCATCGAGGTGCGCGCCGATGGCGACGGTGACCTGGCCCAGCTGCTGGACCTGATCCTCTTCGGCGACTACGTGTCGCTGTGGTTGGCGGTGCAGGCCGGGATCGATCCCGGGCCCGTGCCCGTCCTGGCCGAGCTCAAGGAACAGCTGGCCGGCCCCTAGCTGGGGCTCCCGTGCCGGACGGCGGAGACCCCGGCCATCACCTCTGGCGCCCCGCCTGATCAGCGCTTTCGGCATCGAGCTTCGCCCCAGGCCGTTCGGGGCGAGACCGCTGGTCGCCAGGCCGACGGTAGGGTTCGAGGCGGACCTCAGCGGGTCTGTGGTTGCAAGTCGATGCCAGTCGCAGGCGAAACGACCCACGTAAGGCAGCCGTGGCTGCTGATCATGGTGCGGCTTAGAAGTAAGCCCTGGGCGCCGGCCAGGACCGTCGGGGTCCTGCGGGGTCCAGGCGGGTGTGGGGTCAAAGACCAGGTCAGCCGCTGAGGTCCACTACTTTCTTGGCGATGAGCCCGGCCGGGCCCGGCCGTGCAGAGCCGGTGCGGATCGTGATCGCGGATGATCACGCCGTCTACCGTCGCGGCCTGCGCCGGGCGCTCGGAGGCGAACCGACCGTCGCCGTGGTCGCCGAGGCCGACGACGGCCTGGAGGCTATTGCCCGGGTGGAGGAACTGGTCCCGGATGTCGTGCTCATGGACATCCGCATGCCGCGCCTCAACGGCATCGATGCGACCCGGGAGATCCGTAGCCGGGTGCCGAGCGTCCGCGTCGTGATGCTGACCGTCTCCGAGGAGGAGGACGACCTGTTCGAGGCCATCAAGGCCGGGGCCAACGGCTATCTGCTCAAGGAGCTGCCGGCCGACGACGTCGCCACCGCCGTCCGCGCCGTGGCCAACGGTGACAGCCTGATCACGCCGTCCATGGCGTCGAAGCTCCTCCGGGAGTTCAATGCGCTCGCGACCCGGGCGGCCGGCCCGGCCCGGCCGCCTCGAGACGCCCACCCCCCGGCCGAACAGGCGGCCGGGCCCCGAGGCCCAGCGGAACCGGTTCTCAGCCCCCGCGAACTCGAGGTGCTGACCCTCGTGGCGGAGGGCTTGAGCAACAGGTCCGTTGCCGACCAGCTGTACATCTCCGAGAACACGGTCAAGAACCACATGGGGAACATCCTGGAGAAGCTTCAGCTGCACTCGCGAACCGAGGCGGTCATGTATGCGGTGCGGCGGGGGCTGTTCGACCCCCACCAGACCGACTCCACGAAACCGACCGCGCTGGAGGGGGGGTGAGCGCAGTGTTCGGTGCGGCCGGCGGCGGTCAGGCGTCGGTGACGGGCGGCCAGCGGGGGACCGGCGTCGGTGACGGGCGGCCGGCGCGGTCGACCTGGCCGGCGCGGTCGACCTGGCCGGCGCGGTAGGCGCCGGACAGGCCGGTGGCCCATCCAGCCCTCGACCCTTCACCCGCGGCGTCGACCTCCCTACGCCCCGATTCGCCGGTAGACCACCACGCCACCGCCCTGGCCCACCGCCACGAAGTTGCGGGAGATGGACCTCCACACCGCCCGGTCGGGTGGCGACAGGTCGGCGGGAAGGGGCAGCACCAGATACTGCACGGTGCCGGCGAAGGGCAGCCGCTGACCCTCCTGGGTGTACAACCCCCAGTATTGGGCTGAGAACGGAGTGGGCCACTCGTAGATCCGGGTGCGGTGGTCCAGATGGGCCACGTACGGGTAGTAGGCGGAGACGATCGCATGCGGCGGCACGTCACGGAGCACCGCGTTGATGGCCCGGGTCTGCGGGCTGGCCGGGCTCATGTGCGGGTAGGTCGGCCGGGAGAACGGCGCCAGGCCCCAGTACAGACACGACACGAAGGCGGCGACCACGACCACCCCCGTCAACAGGTAGCGGCGCAGCCCCGGTGCCAGCGAGACGACGGCGAACACCGTCCCGAGGGCCAGCACCGGGACGGTCGGCATCGAGTAGTGGTAGAGAAGCTGGTGCATGTAAGGGAAGGTGCTGAGCACGTTCTCGGCCACGCTGAGGATCCCGATGGCCGCCAGCTCGGGCGCGACCAGGAACCCGAAGCCGAAGGCTGCACCCATCTGCCACAGGTAGAACAGCCGGCCCTGGCTGCGGGCGTACCGCCAGAACTTGACCGGATGAGCCAGGGGCGTCGTCACCAGTCCTCCGAGGCCGCCGAACGGGACGCGGTTGGCGTAGAACGACATGGTCCCGAGGAGGCTTTCGATCACCACCGTGTAGGCGAAGATCATCCAGGCCAGCGCGCCGGCGCCGATCCGCAACCCCCAGCTCCGGTTGCGCCGGAAGTACACCCACCCCGCCAGAGGGATCATGAAGAGGGCGGCGTCCTCCTTGACCAGCAGCGACGCCACCACCCCCACGGTCAGCAGCACCGGCTTGGACTCGACGGCGGCGTAGATGGCGACCGCCAGGGCCAGAACCAGAAACGCCTCCGGGTGGAACTGCTCCAGGTTGCCGTTCTGGAGCGCCGGGTTCAGCAGGTAGGCCGCGGCCAATCCGGTGGCGATGAGGACAGAAGCGGAGCGGCGGAGGGCGAGCAGGTAGACGGGCACCGCGGCGGCCGCCAGCAGGCAGGTCTGGAGGACCAGCAGGGTCTGGGCGTGCGGCCATACCCAGTACAGCGGGACCGCCAGCAGGAGGATGAACGACGTGTGATCTCCGAACAGATTGCGGCCCATTACCGTCACGAACGGGGCGTGAAAGCGGCTCAAGAGCCAGACGCCCTGGTCGAAGATGCCCATGTCGTACCCGGGTGTGCCGTACCCGTCGTGCACCGCGACCGAGAGGTGCCCGAACCACAGGACGTAGGCGCCGATCAGGGCGGCGACGGGGAGGAGGCGCAACAGCCTGAGGCGGTCCCGGTCGACACCGCGGGCTCCCTGGCCCGACCGGGTGACAACCTGTTGGTCCGTCGACACCCCTGTCACGTTGAAAGGGGTAGGCACGACGAGGAGGGTACGCGACGATGGTGTCGCGGGCCCGGCGCCAGCGGGCCCCCGGTACCATAGGTGGGTCATGAGTGTCTTTTCCAAGATCCTGCGAGCCGGCGAAGGCAAGAAGGTCCGGGCTCTGCAGGCGTTGGTTCCAGACGTCAACGAACTTGAGGCCGAGACGAGTGCGCTGAGCGACGAGGCGCTCGCCCACCGCACGGTCGAGTTTCGCGAGCGGCTGGATCGCGGCGAGGACGTCAACGATCTCCTCGTCGAGGCTTTCGCCACCATGCGCGAAGCCGCCCGACGGACCATCGGCCAGCGGCACTTCGACGTCCAGCTGATGGGCGGCGCGGCGCTCCATTTCGGCTGGATCGCCGAGATGAAGACCGGTGAGGGCAAGACCCTGGTCTCGACCCTACCGGTCTACCTCAACGCCCTCCCCGGCGAGGGTGTCCACGTGGTGACCGTCAACGACTACCTCGCCCGCCGTGACGCCGAGTGGATGGGGCAGGTTCACCGCTTCCTCGGCCTCGAGGTGGGGCGGGTGTCGCCCGAAATCGACGACTGGCAGGCCAAAAAGGACGCCTACGCCTGCGACGTCACCTACGGCACCAATACCGAGTTCGGATTCGACTATCTCCGCGACAACATGGCCCGGTCGCTGGAGCACATGGTGCAGCGAGGTCATCGCTACGCCATCGTCGACGAGGTTGACTCGATCCTCATCGACGAGGCCCGTACCCCGCTCATCATCTCCGGCCCGTCCTCGGATTCAGCTCGGCTCTACTACCAGTTTGCCGGCGTGGCCCGTTCACTCACGCGGGACAGCGATTACGAGGTCGACGAGGAAAAGAGGACCGTCGCCCCGACCGAACAGGGCATCGAGCGAGTGGAGCGGGCCCTGGGCATCGACAACCTCTATGACCTGGTGTCCTCAAACTACGTGCACCAGCTGACGCAGGCCCTCAAGGCCAAGGAGCTGTACAAGCGGGACAAGGATTACATCGTCGCCGACGGCGAAGTGAAGATCGTCGACGAGTTCACGGGCCGGGTCCTCGAAGGTCGGCGCTGGTCCGACGGCCTGCACCAGGCCGTGGAGGCCAAGGAACGGGTTTCCATCAAGGAGGAGAATCACACCTGGGCCACGGTGACCCTCCAGAACTATTTCCGACTCTACGACAAGCTCGCCGGCATGACCGGCACCGCCGAGACCGAGGCCTCGGAGTTCGCCAGCACCTACGACCTGCCGGTCGTCCCTATCCCGACCAACATGCCGATGGTCCGGGCCGACGAGCAGGATCTGATCTACAAGTCCGAGCTGGCCAAGTTCGACGCCGTCGTCGACGACATCATCGAGCGCCATGACAAGGGCCAGCCGGTGCTCGTCGGCACCGCTTCGGTGGAGAAGTCCGAGACCCTCTCGGCCATGCTCGAACGCCGGGGCATCCCGCATCACGTCCTCAACGCCAAGCAGCACGCCAGGGAGGCCCAGATCGTGGCCCAGGCCGGGCGGCTCCACGCCGTCACGGTGGCCACCAACATGGCCGGTCGCGGCGTGGACATCCTGCTCGGAGGGAACCCCGAGCTGCTGGCCGCCCAGGAGGTGGGGGGCGCCGGCCTTGATCCCGAATCGGACGAGGGAGCGACCCGCTACCGCGACCTGCTGGTCAAGTACGACGACGAGTGCAAGGCGGAGGGCGACAAGATCCGCGAGCTGGGCGGCCTCTACGTGCTCGGCTCGGAGCGCCATGAGTCCCGACGCATCGACAATCAGCTTCGAGGTCGCTCCGGCCGCCAGGGCGACCCCGGGGAGAGCCGCTTTTTCCTCTCCCTCGAGGACGAGCTCATGCGGCTGTTCGCCACCGGGGCCATGCAATGGGTCATGGGCCGGGCCCTGCCCGAAGACGTGCCGATCGACTCCAAGATGGTCTCCAAGGCCATCGAGCGAGCCCAGAACACGGTGGAGGCTCGCAACGCCGAGATCCGCAAGGACGTCCTCAAATACGACGAGGTGATGAACGAGCAGCGCAAGGTGATCTACGCCCGGCGCGCCCAGATTCTCGGCGGCGAGGACCTGCGGGCCCGGACCATCGAGGTGCTGTCCTCCGCCATCGACAGCATCGTTACCGCCAACTGCGCCGGCTCCGACTTCGGCGAGGACTGGAACCTGGATGGCCTGCTGACCGAGACCCGCCTGTATTTCCCCACCGCCACGACCAGGGACGAGCTGACCGAGCTCACCGACTCCAACGCCATCTACGAGCACCTGGCCGGCGAGGCCATCGCCTACTACGAGCAGCGCGAGGAGACCATGCCGGCTCCGGAGGGCGGCGAACCGGCCGACACCATGCGCGCCCTCGAACGAGAGGTGATGCTGCAGCTGATCGACCAGAAATGGCGGGAGCACCTCTCGGAGATGGACTACCTCCGGGAAGGCATCAACCTCCGGGCCATGGGCCAGCAGGACCCGCTGGTGGCCTGGCAGCGCGACGGCTACGAGATGTTTGGGCAGCTGATGTCGGGCATCGACGACGACTACGTCAAGATCGTGATGCACGCCCAGGTCCAGGTCCTCCAGCAGGTGCCCGCCGATGAGGAGGCCAACCTGGCCGGCGCCCAGTATCAGGCGCCCGACGACCCGGTCCAGGGCAGCACCGGGATGCAGCAGACCCTGGCCGCCGGTCCCGCCCCTGGCGACGAGGTGGTGTTCGCCCCGGCGCCCAACGGCCAGCCGGCGCCCGCGGCGGCCGCGGCGGAGCTGGAGATCGAGAAGCCGATCGTGCGCGACTCGGCCTTCGACCGGGTCGGGCGCAACGAGCCGTGCCCGTGCGGGAGCGGCAAGAAGTTCAAGTTCTGTCACGGGCGGTAGCCGATGCCAGCCACCGTCCGCGATCTGGAGTCAGAGCTGGTCGCCGTCCGGCGGCGGCTGGACGAGGCGGCTCATTATTTGCGCCTCGAGGAGCTCCGGGCCCGCATCGCCGACCTGGAGAAAGAGCTGTCGCGACCCAATCTCTGGGACGATACGGAGGCCGGTCAACGGGTGACGCGCGAGTACGGCCAGACCAAAGGCGATGTCGATCGGCTCGACACGCTGCAGGACCAGGTCGCCGACGCCGAGACGCTCTACCAACTCGCCGTGGAAGAGGCCGACGATTCGGTGGCAGCCGAGCTCGAGGACATGGTCGGCACCATCAGCAGGGACCTTGACGCCCTCGAGCTGCGTTCGCTGTTCACCGGCGAGCATGACGAAAACGACGCGGTCTGCGAGATTCACGCCAAGGACGGCGGCACCGATGCCCAGGATTGGGCCGAGATGATGGTGCGGATGTATCAGCGCTGGGCCGAGCGGCGGGGCTTTGACTTCGAGGTCGAGGACGTCAGCGAGGGCCAGGAAGCCGGCATCCTCTCGGCCACCTTCATCATCCGGGGTCGCTACGCCACCGGACTGTTGACCTCCGAGGGCGGGATGCACCGCCTGGTGCGGATCTCGCCCTTCGACGCCCAGGCTCGCCGGCAGACCAGCTTCGCCGCCATGAGCGTGGTGCCCTTCTTCGAGGACCTGTCGGGAGAGGTCGACCTGGACGAGAAGGATCTCCGCATTGACACCTACCGGTCCTCGGGCGCGGGCGGTCAGCACGTCAACGTCACCGACTCGGCCGTGCGGATCACCCACCTTCCGACCGGGACCGTGGTGGCCGTCCAGAACGAACGGTCCCAGCACCAGAACAAGGCCAAGGCCCTGCAGATCCTGGCCTCGAAGCTGGCGGAGCTACGAGCGCGAGGCCCGCGACGCGGAGCTGTCGGCGATGGCGGGTCCGAAGGCGCTGGTCGGCTGGGGGGCCCAGATTCGCTCCTACGTCCTGGCTCCCTACCAGCAGGTCAAGGACCTGCGCACGGGCCATGAGACCGGAAACGTCCAGGCGGTCCTGGACGGAGACCTCGATCCCTTCATGGAGTCCTTCCTGCGCTGGCGGCGAGCCGGTGCGGGCGATGTTGCTAGCTGACCAGGCCGCCCGGCTAACATTCGGCAGCGACGGGTGGCCAGGTCGGGCATACCCCGGCGACGCTCGTCTCGTCCTTTTTTCTCATGATCAAGCTCGAGAGCGTCACCAAGACCTACAAGGGGACAACTGTCGCCTTGCGGGATGTCAACGTCGACATCCAGAAGGGGGAATTCGTCTTCCTGGTGGGACCGTCGGGGTCCGGCAAGTCGACCTTCCTGCGCCTGGTGACCAAGGAGGAGCAGGCGGAGGCCGGGAGCGTCTGGGTCGCCGGCAAGGAAGTGGGCGCCCTGACCCCGTGGAAGGTTCCCTACCTGCGCCGCAACATCGGATGCGTGTTCCAGGACTTCCGGTTGCTCCCGACGAAGTCCGTCTATGAAAACGTGGCCTTTGCGCTGGAAGTCATCGGTCGGCCTCGGAGCGTGGTTCGATCGCAGGTGCCGCAGATCCTCGATCTGGTCGGGCTGGGCAAGAAGCTCAGCAACCTGCCCCACGAGCTGTCCGGTGGCGAGCAACAGCGCGTGGCCATCGCCCGGGCCTTTGTCAACCGACCGCTGATACTCCTGGCCGACGAGCCGACCGGCAACCTCGATCCCTCCACCACCGCCGGCATCATGCGGCTGCTGGATCGGATCAACCGAACCGGCACGACGGTGTTGATGGCCACCCACGACAACACCATCGTGGACTCGATGCGCCGCCGGGTCATCGAGCTCGACCGGGGTTCGGTGATCCGGGATCAGGCCCGGGGCGTCTACGGGATGGGGGCGTAGCAGCAGGTGCGGGTGTCCACTGGCTACGTCGCGCGTGAGACCGCGGGAAACCTGCGCCGCAACCTGGTCATGACCTTCTCGGCGATCATCACCATGGCGGTATCGTTGTCGGCCCTCGGGGGCGTGCTGATCATGCGCCAGGCCATCAACAAGGCGTCGATCGAGTGGCGAGGCGGGGTGGAGATGGCCATCTTCCTCCAGCCCCAGGTCAACGCCCAGGAGACTGCCGCCATCGGCCATGAGCTGGCCAGCACCCCCGGGGTCAAGAAGTACCACTTCGTCACCAAGACGCAGGCCTACCAGGAGTTCAAGGAGATCTTCGGCGGCAACAACGACATCGTCGGTGTGCTGGGCGTCAGCGACATGCCCCCCTCGTACCGGGTCGTGCCGACCAAGGCCCAGGACATCTCCGAGCTGGGCCGACAATTCCAGGGCCAGCCCGGAGTCCTGCAGGTGTCCTACGCCCAGCAGGAGATCGCCGCCCTGTTGCACCAGTTCAAGCAGCTGCGGAAAATCGGAGTCGCCCTGGCGATCGGCGTGATGATCGGCGCCATCGCTCTCATTGTCAACACGGTCCAGCTCGCCATCTTCGCCCGGCGGCGAGAAGTGGCGGTCATGAAGCTGGTCGGCGCCACCAACTGGTTCATCCGGGTGCCGTACATGCTCGAAGGCCTGATCGAAGGCATTGTCGGAGCTGCCATCGCCTTCGCCCTCACCTATTTAGTCCGGGACACCATCGCCTCCTTCGTCGGCAACGAGACCGTGCTCGGGTCCCGGCAGCTGTACGTGACCCCCCACGAGGCGATCGTGACGGGCCTGTGGCTCCTGCTGATCGGGGCCGGGGTCGGAGTGTTCGGTTCGGCCTTCGCCATCCGTCGCTTCCTCGCCGTCTAGCCCGGCCCGGCGCCACCCGGCCGATCGCCGCCGGTCTGGTCAACCGGGTCTGACCGCTGGTCAGGCCCGGTTGACCAGGTTGTCAGCGGTCGCCCGGAAAAAGGACAACATCTGCATCTCGTCGAGCGGCCCCAACGAGGCCGCCCGGACCGCTTCGGTCATGTGCTGTAGCCAGGCGTCCCGCTCTTCCGGTCCGATGGCGAAGCGGTGGTGCCGCTCGACCAGGCGGCCTTCACCCCGCCGCGCTCGGAAGACCGCCGGGCCGCCCGAGTGCTGAATGAGGAACCACTCCAGATGCTGACGGGCCGCCTCGAGCTGGTCGGGGTCAGACGGATAGACCCGCAGGAGGATGGGGTCCGCGGCGACGGCGTCATCGAAATTGCGGGTCAGGGCTTCGAAGAAGGCATCGCCACCGGCCCGTTCGTACAGAGTTGACGGCCTGGGCACGCCGCCAGCTTGGTCGATGGCGGGAGTGTCGCGGCGACCCGCGGCGCCTCATCGGCACGGGACGGTGGGGATGACTGCTCCTCCGGGCGTCGCGCTTTTACACTTCCACGGCGGTGGGCCAAGGTGATGCCAGTCGGGGGCCGGGTCGGGTCGCGGGCGTGTTCTTGGCCGCGCTGACGGTGGTCGCTCTGACCGGGTGCGGCGGTCGCAGCTCGCCCGCCGCCAACCCCGCCAACCAGGTCTTCCTGTCCCAGGTCCACGTGGCCGCGCCCGACATCAACAGCTACCGCAGCGACGTCCAGCTGGAACGGCTCGGCCACGCCGCGTGCGATGGGTTCCATTCCGGTGCGTCGTATCAGGAGCTGGCCGACCGCCTGCCGCTGCTCGAAGGAAGCCATCCTCTGCCATCGTCGGACCTCGGGGCCGTCATCGATGCCGCCGTTGGCGCCTATTGCCCGCAGTACCGCAGCGTGATCGAGTAGTCCCGGCGTGTCATACCGTACGCCTCTGGGACTGCGCCCTCCGTACTCAGGCGGACGGAACCCAGGGGCTGATAAACGTCACGACCCGCTGCCCGAAGGCGACGTGCGTGCCGGCGGCGACGACTCTGGGTTCGTAGGGCCGAATGCGGGCCCACTCGGTGGCGCCCGGCTCGTAGATGCACGTCCCGGCCGCCGAGCCCCGGTCCACGACGGTTACATCCCAGTCGGCCAGCCGGATCTCGGCATGCGATCCTGACACGTCGCTTCCGGTGAGGACCAGGGGGCGGGCCAGGCCGCCGCCGACGGTCGGGTCGCGGGTCGAGTTGGAGCCGACCAGGTAGCCCCGGTCGAGCCGATACAGAACGCCGTCGTCGGTGACGAGCACCCCGAGGGGCGGTCTCGTCCCGCTGACCGCGTCCCGGGCTCCCGTCGGCATCGGTGTGTGGCAGCGGGCGCAGACGGCGAGGCCCGGCCGGTTGAGATGACCACGAGCGCAAAGGACACCGGCCACCACCGGGGCGCCGGGTATCGGATGGGCCGGACCGTTGCCACGGGGAAGGGGCGGACCGCCCGGAGCCGTCATGGCCCGCAGATCCAGCGAGCCGGCCGGCCCAGGAGCGACCGGTCGACGCGTCGCCGGCTCCGGTTCTGGTTCTGGTTCCGGCCCGGCTTCCACCTCCAGCTCCGGCTCAGGCGTGGCGGCGTCGGGTTGAGGATCGGTCACTGCTTCCGGCCCGGACTCCAGTTCGGGCTCGGCGGAGGACCCGAGGGCCGCGGCCGTCACCGCGGCCTCCACCGGACGTGGCGCGGCATCTTCGTCGTGACGCTCGGCTTCCCTTCCGGCGTCGAGGGCCGAGATCGCCAGCGTCGGCGGGATCGAGGTAAGCGCCGCGGTGGCGGCCACCTCCGCCGGATCCGCGTCCGGAGTTGCGGCTGTGTCGACCGAGGCCGACGCGGCATCCTGCCCGAGGTCGGCCGACTCTCCGGCCGGTGGGAGCACCACACCTGTCTGGCCGGGTGACGATCCCGGTGTCAGCACGAAACCGGCTCCGGGCACCACTCCGGCCTCCAGGTCCCACATGGCATCGGGATGTAACGACGGAGCCGGCATCCCTGCGGCGGCGACCGTGATCGCCGGACGAGGCGTGATGATGGCCTGCAGCCAGCCCGGACTGGGTGTGGGAGTCAGCCACCGGGCCCCGTCCCACGCCTGGACCGGTCCATGCAGGAGAGACGCCCAGCCGTGGTCGCTCGGGCCCAGGACGGCGAAGGCGACATGCGGCTCCGGGTCCCGGGCGGCGAGCACACCCGCGATGTGGTCTGCGATCTGGCGGCCACCCCGTGGCGACGGCCCCAGATTGCGGGCCGACTGGGCGAGGAAACTGATCAGGGCGGGTGATGCGGCCAGGTCGGCCCAGGCGACGATGCCGCCGTAGCGGATCACCGTGCCCGGTCCGGGCGTGACCTCGATCCGCTCGATCATGCCAGCGCCCTGGCGCGCATGAGGCGATCAGCAAGGTCCTCGGCCGTCCTGGGCCGCTCGGCCGGGTCATCGGCCAGGAACAACGTCAGGGTCTGCGTCAGCTCGGAGGGCAAGCTGGGGTCGATCTCCGGTCGGGTGAAAAGAACCCGCTGGACGGCGGTTACGCCCGGATCGTCGGCAATTCCCGGGTAGAGGGGCCGGCGGGAGATCAGTTCGTGCAAGGTGGCCGCCAATGCCCAGACGTCCGTTGACCGGGATGGCTCCTCGCCGCGGAGCAAGGCTGGGTCCAGCACGGCGAGACTCCGCCAATCACGCATTCGGGCCACCTCGCCAGCGGGTGCCCCGAAGATCGGGGGCCCGAGCACCGCTCCCCGGGAGGTCAGGAAGATGGAGGCGCTGCCAATGGACCCATGCACGATGCCGGCCTCGTGCAGAGCGTGGGCGGCTCTGGCCGAGTCCGCCACCGCCCGGATCCGGGTCGCGGCGTCGAAGGGATCGATCGGGTCGCCGGCACTGCCGCCGGATGCGGCCTCCGAGACCAGGTAGACGCCTGCTGCCTGGTCATCCAGATCGGGCCCGACCTCATACAGCCTCAGCAGCCGGTCGGAATCGACGCCGGCCAACCGGGACAGCTGGCTGGTGAGGTCCCGCCAGCCCGCCGCGTCCACGGCCAGTTCGGTGATCATCACGGGTTCGCTGACACCCAGACGATCGGGGGGTCGGGCCAGGTGACGGGCTTGGCCCGCTCCGGTGAGGGGGAGTGCCCGGATGATCTCGTAGTCGGCGATCGACGACCGCAACAAACCTCCCAAGACGTCACGCCTGCGCTCAGAGAGTACCGGCCGCCCGCGGCTGGCTGAGGTATATGCGGCGAGGGTATCAGCTATATACATTTAAAAGATATGAAATATATCGTAGTTGTGCTCTTCGTAGGCCTACTCGCCCTGGTGATGGCCACCCCCCTTGTCGCCAGCGTCGTGGTCGCAGTGGCGCTGGCCAGGGCTGACCCGGCCGACCCGGCCGGCCCGGCGTCAGCGGCACCGGCCCGCCTGGCGCCGGCCAGGCCGACTCCGGCCAACCCGATGCTGGCCAGGCCGACCCCGGCCGGCCTGATGCCTCCAGCCGGGACGGAGACCTCACCCGCGGCCGGGGTCGCGGTCGAGTACGCCCTGGCCCAGATCGGGACTCCCTACCGGTGGGGTGGAGAAACCCCGGGCGCGGGCTTCGACTGTTCGGGGTTGGTCCAGGCGGCATGGGCCTCCGCCGGGGTGCACCTTCCCCGCGTCGCAGTGGACCAGTTCGATGCCGGTCCGTTGCTGTCACCCAGCGCTCCGCTGATGGTGGGCGACCTGGTCTTCTTCGGGCCGGAAGGCGGTGGCGTCACCCACGTTGGTCTGGTCGTCGACCCCTCCGGGCAGATGGTGGACGCGCCGCACACGGGGGCGTTCGTGCGGCTGGAGCCCTTTCCCGTCACGGTCGGCGCCCATTGGGGTGGCGACGTCTACGTCGGTGCGACCAGGCCCGGCGGCGACTGATCCTGGACCGATCGGATCCCCGAGCGGTCAGGCCTGGAGGCTGGCGAGCACGGCCGCCGTGGTCGCCGGGTCGGCCCGGACGAGCAACCAGATCTCGGCGCCGCTGCTGGACTGCCAGGCATCGATTGCGGTGGCCTCGAACCCACCGGGCCGGGTCATCGTGTAACGGTACGCCGCCGCCGCCCCTTTGACTTGAGTCGGGGCCGCCAAGCCGAGGTGGTACGGGGTCGGCTGAGGTTCGCCGAAGGCGGCGAAGGATGTGGGCGGGGTTTCCTCCGGTTGCGGGCGGGTGGGACGGGACCCGAGATGCTCGGCGACCCAGCCCGACTGGCCCGTATAGGCGAGATCGCCAACGTCGTCGGTGTAGGCCGCGCTCTGCGACCATGAGGACGGCACGGCATAGGCGAAGTAACCGTCGCCACTGATGGCCTGGTAGCCGGCCGGGACGTCAACGGGATGGACCGATGGACCTTTCGAACTGGCCGCCACGGTCAGGATCAGGGCGAGAGCGCCGACGACGAGCGACGGGGCCAGGACCAGCGCCATCCACCGGCGGTTACGCCGCGCCGTCGCCGCATCGACCGGGCTGAGGGTCCCCGGCCGGTGACGCTCGACCTGCTGCCGGCCTGCGGAGGTCTGACCGCGCTCAACGAGCTGCTCGCGCTGAACGATCTGGCCCGGGCGGCTGGGCGGCGGTTGTTCCACCCCGCCATGCTGACAGCTGTTGGTCCAGGCGGCCACGCGCCACGCGCCGAACGCAAAACCGGCACAGGAGATTGCCCATTGGGCTTCTCCTGTGCCGGCTGCATCTGTCGCGATTTGTAAAGCCGCTCTCTGGTCTGGGACCGCCTCGTCCCGGGTCTCGCCGCAACGACACCCGGCCATAGGGCCGGTCAAGTCGAGGGTTCACTCCTCTCGGCAGCTGGTTCAGGACTCAAGCTCAGTTCCGCCCGAGCCCTTCCGCCTAGCGGGGCGGTCCGTCCTCCTCGGACGAGCTCCATGTTGCCACGGTGCCCTCCTTTCCCTGGTCCGTCGAAATCGACGTGCTTTGGGTCGCTCGCCGGGCCTTGCGGGCCGGGCGAGGTCCACCAATTCAAGGCGCCGGGCCGGCGCGTGTCAATAGCCTCTACGGTCATGCCCGCGATCGATGCCGCCACCGCTGACGAACTGGTCGAGACCATCCGGAGCTTCGTGCGCCGGGACGTGGTGCCGGTGGCATCGGAGCTCGACCACGCCGACGCCTACCCTGACCAGCTGGTGGACCAGCTTGCCGAGTTCGGTCTCTTCGGGGCGCTCATACCGGAAGCCCACGGGGGACTGGGGCTGGACGTGATCACTTACGCCCGTATCGTCGAGGAGTTGGCCGCGGGCTGGATGTCACTCACCGGCGTGCTCAACACCCACATGATTGCCGCCCTGCTCATCAGCCTGCATGGAAGCGACGAGCAACGGGACCGTCTCCTGCCCGAGATGGCCAGCGGCCGGGCGCGCGGTGCCCTATCGCTCTCGGAGTCAGACGCGGGAAGCGACGTCCGCGCCATTCGCTGTCAGGCCAACCGGGACGGGGACGAGTACGTGATCAACGGCACAAAGATGTGGATCACCAACGGTCTGCGGTCCCGGGTGGTGGCCCTCGCGGCCCGCACCGAGGAAGGAGTCACCTGCTTCATCGTGGAGAAGGAGCCGGGCTTGCGTTCGGGTGGCATCGAGGTTTCCCGTCACATCGACAAGCTCGGATACCGGGGGGTCGAGACGGTAGAGATGACCTACGTCGACCACCGGGTCCCGGCCGGCGCCGTGCTCGGTGGCGCCCACGCCCCCCTGGGCCACGGCCTGCCCCAGATCCTCGGCGCCCTCGAGCTGGGCCGGGTCAACGTCGCGGCGCGCGGTGTGGGGGTCGCCCGGGCGGCGTTCGAGGCGGCCATCTCGTATGCGCAGCAACGACAGGCCTTCGGCGTGCCGATCGCCCGGCATGAGGCCATTGCCTTCAAGCTGGCCGACATGGGGATGCGGGTTGAGGCCGCCCGGTTGCTCACCCACTCGGCGGCCGACAAGCTCGACCGGGGGGAGCGGGCCGACGTGGAGGCCGGAATGGCCAAGCTCTACGCCTCGGAAGCGGCCTTCGAAAACGCTACCGAAGCCATGCGCATCCACGGGGGTTACGGCTACACCACCGACGGCCCGGTCGAGCGCCTCTACCGGGACGCTCCGCTCCTGATGATCGGAGAGGGGACCAACGAGATTCAGCGGCTGGTCATCGCCCGCCGCCTGCTCGAGCGCTACGCGGTGGGATGACCGGGCGTGGGCGGACGGGATCGGGCTGCCGTCCGTCGATCAGACCTGGTCGTGCGAGCGGCGGCGATTGATCCTGCGCCACACCAATGCCGCAACCGCGGCCAGGATGGCGACCTTCAGGATCCAGCCGGCCAGGTGGAACAGCAAGCCCAGCGCCATGAAGGCCAGGCCGAGCACAACGGCGCCGATCACGGCGACCACCACGATCATGACCACCAGGCTGAAGATGCTGTTCTTGTGGGGGGCGTCGTTGTCCCCCTCGTAATGAGAACTCTGTCCGGCGGAGCCGAAAGGGCCGAAGTCGTAGGGCATGATTCCTCCTTCGCACCCAAATGCTACGGGTAGCGGATCGGCGCCACATCGTCCGCGAGGGCGATTCCGGCCTCCACCGAGAGGCGGATTCGGGCTCGTCCGGCGCCATCCGGCAGGAGTCTGTCGGTCATCCACCGGGAGCTGATTTAGCGGACGGAGCCGCCGGGTTCGACCAATCCGTGGTCGTAGGCCAGTACCACCGCTTGAATGCGGTCGCGGACCCCCAGCTTGCTCAGGATGTGGTTGACGTGGGTCTTGACGGTTGTCTCGCTGATGTAGAGACGGTCGGCGATCTCGGCGTTGCTGGCCCCCCGCACAACCTCGCGGAGGACATCCACCTCTCGCTCGGTGAGATCGGTGAACCGATCCGGGATGTGACCCACCGGCGGCTGTTCGGGCCGGCGGGCGAACTCATCAAGCAGCCGTTTGGTCATCTTGGGCTCCACCAGGGCGTTGCCGGCCTGGGCGGCCCTGATGGCCGCGACCAGGTCTTCGGGCGGCGACGCCTTGAGCAGGAAGCCACTCGCACCGGCCCGGACAGCGGCGAAGAGGTGCTCGTCGAGGTCGAAGGTGGTCAGCACCACCACCTTGGTGTCGCTTTCCTCGACCAGCCGCCGGCAGGCCTCCACCCCGTCGAGCCGGGGCATCCGCACGTCCATGAGCACGACGTCGGGCCGAAGCCGGCGGGCCTCCTCGATGGCCTCGAACCCGTCGGCGGCCTCGCCGACGACCTGGAGGTCATCTTCGGTTTCGAGGACCAGGCGCAGGCCCCGGCGCACCATCGATTCGTCGTCGGCGAGCAGCAATCGGATCATCGCCCACAGTCTCGCCGCTCGGCGTGGTCGGGGCCCACCACCCGCTGCAGCCGGCGCCTGGACCCCGGCCGGTAGCCCGAACCGGCCGGGTCGCCCGCTCCCTTCGGGTCGCCCGGACCCGCCCGGTAGCTCAGGCCGCGCCGGGTAGCCCGGTCCCGCCCGGTAGCTCAGGCCGGGTCGGGTCGCCCGAACCCGCCGGGTAGCTCAGGCCGCGCTGATGAGCACGACCGGGATACTGGCGTGGACCCGCCAGCCCGGTCCAGGCCGGCGAGGACCGGCTTCCAGCGTCCCGCCGATCGCCGCCAGGCGCTCCTGCATTCCGACCAGCCCGTGCCCGCCGCCACTTCGGCCGTTCGCTGCCGCCGCGCCCGGTCCTTCGTCGTCGACGAAGACGGTGATGGCCGTCGGCGAGTAGATGAGCTGGACGTCAATGGGGCCGTCCCCCGCGTAGCGGACGGCGTTGGTGAGCCCTTCCTGCACCAGCCGGTAGACGATCATCTCCACGCTGGCCGGCAGCGGTGGCGGTTCGCCGAGGGTGCTGTATTCGACGGTGCGACCGGCCTGCCGGACGGTGTCGATCAGCGCCGGGAGGTCGGAAAGGTGGGGGAGCGGCGTGCGACCATCCGTGTCGTCGGCGTTGTCGTGGCGGTCGGCGGCGGCGCCGATCGACGCATCGGCGCCCCGGAGGACGGCCAGCATGCCTTCCAGCTCGCTCAGCGTCTGGCGACCGGTCTGCTCGGCGGCCTCCAGCGACTCGGTGGCCGTCTGCGGTTTCGTCGCGCCGACCCGCCGCGCCGCGGCGATCTGAATGGTCATGAGGCTGACGCCGTGGGCGACGATGTCGTGGAGTTCCCGGGCGATGCGCACCCGCTCCTCGGCCACGGCGAGCTGGGCGCTACGGTCCTCCTCGACCTGCATGCGGCGGGCCCGGTGGAGCAACAGGCCGGCTCCGAGCGAGATCACGAACAGCGGCCAGAAGACGGCCGCGGTCACCCGGAACACCCCGAAGCTGTCGAGCAGGAACGCCGCGCCGAGCAGCAGGAAGAAGGTGCCGACCGCCACCCGGGACGTCCGGTACTGATACGTGGCCACCGCCGCGGTCATCGGGCGCACCCCGCTCCGTCGATCAGGATCTGGCCGAAGACCTGGTGCACGTGCAGGGCGATGGTCGGTCCCGTCCCGACCGCCGAGCCTCCCGAACCCGGTCCCACATGGGCGTGGTACTGGGCCCCGAGCCCGTCGGAGACATCCCTGTCGTTGAGGCAGATCTGGCCGCCAACCACCCGGGCGTCGACGTCAACGGTGGCATTTGCCGGCAGCGTCACGGTCGTGTTGCCGGCCACGCTCACGACCGTCACCGGCCCGCCCTTGTTGGCGCGGGAAAGGTCGACCGTCAGATTTCCGAACCCGCCGTGCACGGTTCCGGTCGGGAGCGCCCCGTTTTGAGCCGTGACGGTCTTATTGCCGAAGGAAACGCTGTCGAGGGCGCTGCCGAGGCCGAAGGTGGTGGACGTCAACACCAGCACGCCGATCAATCCCAAACCCAGCCACACCGGCCAGGACCGCCGGCTGAGGCTCCAGTCGGTGCGGCCAGTCACGACCAGGGAGGCGCCGAGCAGCATGAGCCCGATGGCGACGACCGCCTCGATGGACACATGGAGAATGCTCGTGGCACCGATGAGCCAGGCGACGCCGAAGAGCACCGCGAGCAGGCCGACGACCGTCGTCGCGTCCCAGCGATGCCGGACCGGCGGCAAGGTGCTCCGCTGGCGAGGGTGCCGGGCCGGGCCCGGTCCGGCCCATGGCTTCGCCGCGCCCGACTGTCCAGGCCCGGAGGGCCCGGCCCACGGCCGTCCCCGGCCATGCCCCCGATTCCACGGCGGTGCCGTCGGCGGGCCGGCCGACCCGCCGCTCGGGCCCGGCGCCCGGCCGGCTGCCGTCTCGCGGTCACCCGCGGGTGGGCCCCACCATTGATTACCCCAGCCACCGGGACCACAGCCCCACGGGCCCCAATAGGGTCGGCGCCGGCCGTGTCGCGTCGACCAACCGCTGCGCATGCCCCGCCGGGCCTCGTCTTTCAGTCCTCGAAGACCATCGCGGACGGCTCGCCCCGGGGGATTGCCGCCCCGCATCGCCTGATCGACCGCCTCCCGGAAGTCGCGCCCGAGCGAGCGCGCCAGAGCACCGATGTCCTCCGCTACCTTCCGGAACTCGTCGTCCCTGGCCATGTAATGAGGTTACGGCGAACTGTTACCGGGGGTCATCCACCCGCAGGTGGAATCGGGTCTCCTTCGCCGGGCTGATCCTGGGGCGCTCCGACAGCCCGCGCCGCCCGGACGGCGCTGTTGGCACAGGCCACGATCGGCACGGCGATGATCGCCCCGAAGATCCCGAACAGCAGCCCGCCGGTGGCCAGGGCCAGGACCACCGCCAGGGGATGGACCCGCACGTATCGTCCGACCACAAAAGGCTGGAGGGCGTGGGCTTCGATCTGGTTGTTGATGACCAGCACCCCTGCCACGATCAGGCCTGCGACCAATCCCTGGCTGAGGGCGGCGACCCCCACGGACAGCGCCCCGGTCACGAGGGCACCGACCAGGGGGATGAAACTGCCGAAGGCCACCAGCACCGCCAGAGGAAACGCCAGCGGCACGCCGAGGATGGTCAAGGTGACGAGGATCACGATGCCGTGAAAGGCCGCGACCACCAGCGTCCCTCGCACGTAGTCGCTCAACGTTTTCCACGCCGCCCGGCCGCCTGCATCGACGTTCGGTCGAACCGCGGCAGGTGCGCCTTTGATCAGGAACGCCCACACCCGCTGGCCGTCGTAGAGCAGGAAGATGGTCGAAAAGATCACCAGGGCGATGCCACCCAGCACCTCCACGGCGGTCTTCCCGGTCGACAAGGCGGTCGACGCGATCAGCGAGCTGTTCTTGGTCACGGCGTCGGTGAGATGCTTCGAGAGGTTGTTGACGGTGGTCGGGTTGAGCCGGAGCGGCCCGGTGATCAGCCAGTGCTTGATGTGGGGGATGAGGTTGTTGACCTCGTTGCCCAGCTGTGGGGCCTGCTCGGCGGCGCGGACCACGACGAGGGTGAGCACGCCGCCGAGGAACACGATCGCCATCAGGACCGTCGCCAGAGTGGCCGGACCGCGCGCCAGGCCCCGCCGGCGCAGAAAGGCCAGGAGCGGATGCAGGAGGGCGGTGACGAGCAGCGAGACCAGGAAGGGGACTACCACCAGGCCGAGGCGCTCGAGCAGCCTGAGCGCGAAGTACCCGACCGTCCCGACCACGAGCAGCCGCCAGGCGTAATCGCCGGCGACGCGGAGCGTCCGGCCGGGGTAGGTCCCCGGCGCCGGCTCCTGGCCCCGACCGGGCTCCGCTGCGCCCGACCCTGCTGCCCCCGACCCAGGCGACGTCACGGGCTCCAGCCTGCCCGACCCGGCCCCGGCGCTCGGCGATGGTCCCGGTCGGGGCAGGGCGCGGTCTCCGGATCGCGGCCTTGTGCCAGAGTGTCCGGATGCGCGGGGGCTGGCCAGGGTTCGCAGGCGGCCCATCCCGGTCCGTTTCCGGGCCGGCCCGGCGGGTGGTGATAGCGGTCGCGGTGGCGGCCGTCCTGGTCGGGACATCGTTGCTGAGCGCATGCGGCAATCGGGCGCCAACCCCGCAAACGACCGCTGCCATGTTTGTGGAGTCGTGGAATCAGGGCGACTGGGCCGCCATGAGTCACCTGGTCGACCGCCCCCCGGCCGACCTGGCGACCGCCGGCCCCGCGATCACCGCCGGCCTGCGGGCGGCGAGCGCCACCCACCAACTCGGGCTCGTCACCAGCAAGGGATCGACGGCGACGGCGGCGGTGGCGTCGCAGTACGTGCTACCGGCGGGCATCGGCGCCTGGACCGTCCATACCAGCCTCGGCCTCACCAAGCGGTCCGGACGGTGGTTGGTCCAGTGGTCCCCGGCGGCGGTTGATCCCTCCTTGCGTCCCGGCAGTCGCCTGGCCCTGGCCGTCACGTGGGCACCCCGGGCGCCGATCCTCGGCCATGGCGGAGCGTCCTTGACCGCCGAAGGGGCGATGGTGACGGTGGGCGTCGATGGGAGCCGGGTCAAGGACCCGGCCGCCCTGTCGGCCATTCTGACCGCGGCCGGAGCGACCGCGGCTGAAGTGCGAGCTGCGCTGACCGCCGCCTCGGCCCACCCGACCTACTTCGAGCCGGTCTTCACGATGACGGCGGCCCGCTTCGCCCAATTGGGCGGGAAGAACAGCGCCCTGTATCGAATCCCCGGTACCGATTTCCAGAACACGACCGCACGCACGGTGGTCACCCCCGGCCTGGCCGCCCACGTCGTCGGCGCGGTTGGGCCCGTGACCGCCGAGGAGCTCCAACGACTGGGACCGGCCTATACCGCTGGCAGCACGGTCGGTCAGACCGGACTCGAGGCCTCCTACCAAACGCAGTTGGCCGGACGGCCCGGCGGAACCATCTCTGTGGTCGACGCAGGTGGCAGGACGGGCCTCCCGGTCGCCGTGTTCCTCCCAAAGCCGGGAACGGCCGTCCGGACGAGCATCGATCCGGCGGTTCAGGCGGCCGCCGAAGCCGCCCTGGCCCCCGTGGCGAAGTACGCGGCTCTGGTGGCCGTGCGCGCCTCCACCGGCGAGGTCCTGGCGGCGGTGAGCGTGCCGGAGGCCTACCAGTTCGATCAGGCGCTGGACGGAGAGTTCCCGCCGGGATCGACTTTCAAGGTGGTCACGGCCACGGCCCTGATCGAGAAGGGCCTGTCGCCATCGTCGCCGGCCACCTGCCCACCATCGGTGACCGTGGACGGCGAACAGTTTCACAACGCCGAGGGCGACGCGCCGACGAGCACCATGCAGGGCGCCTTCGCCGAGTCCTGCAACACGGCCTTCATCAACCTGGCCGCCGCCCACCTTCAGCTCGACACCCTGCCGGCGGTGGCGGCGACCTATGGCCTCGGCACCGTGCCGCATATGGGCCTGCCCGCTTTCGGCGGCCGCGTGCCAACGCCTCGCGACCAGGCCGGGCTGGCCCAGACGACCATCGGCCAGGCCAAGGTGGTGGTTTCCCCCGTCGATCTGGCCATGGTCGCCGCCGCGATCGATACGGGCGGGGTCCGGGCGCCCCGGCTGGTTGCGGGCTCGCCCGACGACACGGTTCCGGTTCGCGCCCTACCGCCCGCGGTGACGGCAGGTCTCAGGCAGATGATGGCTCAGGTGGTCACCAGTGGCACCGCAGCCGGTACCGGCCTGCCGGCTGGAACCTACGCCAAGACCGGCACGGCGGAGTACGGGACCGGCACGCCCCAGCCGACTGACGCCTGGCTGATCGGGTATCGAGGCGATATCGCCTTCGCCATGGTGCTGCAGGGGACCGGCAACGGCGGTCCGACTGATGGGCCGATCGTCGCCCGCTTCCTCGACCGGCTGGGCCCCACTGCTTAGGACGCCGCTGTGGTTTCGGCGGTCGCGGTGGGCAGAGTGAAGACGAACCGGGCGCCCCGTTCGGCCGTATCGGCCACCCAGATTCGTTCGCCATGGGCCTCCACAAAGGCTTGGGCGATGGCCAGCCCGAGGCCCCCTCGCCCGCCCGCCAGGCGGCGATTGAACATCCGGAAGATCGTGGCCCGGTCGCTCTCGGGGACCCCGGGCCCGTGGTCGGTCACCGCGACCTCGACGTGCGCGGCTCGCTGCCGGGCGAGCGGACACCGTCACCGTGGTCCCGCCCGGCGCGTACCGGGTGGCGTTGTCGATGAGGTTGGCCAGGACCTGGCTGATCAGCACCCGGTCGACGTCGACCTCGGGCAGGTCCGGCGGTGCCTCCCAGCGCACCCGGGCCACCTCGGCCGACGAGCCGAGGGCGGACAGGGCGTCGTCAAGCAGCTGAGGCAGCAGGGTGGGGCTCCGGCGCAGCTCGAGGGCCCCTGACTGGATTCGGGTCATGTCCAGCAGGTTGGACACCAGCCGGTTCAACCGGTCGGCTTGCAGGTCGACGAGGCCGAGGAGCTCCTTGGCGTCGGGACCGCTCAACGCTTCGGGTGATTCGAGCAGCGACGACACCGCCACCTTGATGGTGGCGAGCGGAGTACGCAGATCGTGCGAGACCGCGCCGACCAGGGCGCGCCGCAGACCGTCGATTTCGTCGAGCAGCTGGGCGCGCACGGCCTGCTCGCGCAATTGGGCCCGCTGCAGGGCCAGGGCCAGATGGTTGGCGAATGCTCGCAGCAGTTCGTGGTCCGCCTTGACACCGGTGAGCCCCCGGAGGGCCAGCAGGCCGACGGCGTTATCCGAGGTGGTGAGCGCCACGGCCTGCAGGTCGCCGGGCGCCACGACCGCGGTTTCCAGGCTCACCGGGGCCGGGGCATCCGCCGCCAGCTGCTGCAGCTCGGCTGGAGAAAGCGGGGTGCCGGCTGACGCCATGAGGTGCAGGTGGCCGTCGATCGGCAGCAGGAGGGCGGCGCCCTCGAGGCTGAACGCCTGATGGACGGTGGTGACGATGGTGTCGAGGAGCTCTCGCACCGGTGACTCCCGGACCAGCAGCTCCGACAGGTCGAAAAGCCGGCGCAGCTCTGCGGCCCGCTCCTGCTCCTCTCTGCGGGCCACGTTGACCCGGGCCACGACGCGGGCCACCACCACCGTGACGACGGCGTAGACCGCGAGCGCGACCCAGCTCTCGGCGCCCCCTGCGGACAGCGTGTAATAAGGGGGGATAAAGACCAGGTCGTAGAGGAGGAAGCCGGTGCCGGCCGCGATCACCCCGGCAGTGAAGCCTCCTACCGACACGCCGACCACGACCGGGACGACGAGGACGAGGACGGTCGTGGCCTCGCTCAAATGGCTGCGCAATGGAAACATGATCGCCCCGAGGACGAGGACCAGCGCCACTGCGGCAGCCGCCCCGGTCCCGGCCTGGCTTACAGAGACTCTGCTGCGCATATGCAGCCTTCATCATTCCGCGTCCAGGCCGGTTGGGGGGCCGGACGGGAATCAGCCGATGGGCAAGGCCTCGTAGATCTCGACGGTGCCGCCGTCCGAGAGCACCGGGCAGCCCTTGGCTTTGGTCGTGGCTTCGTCGACGCTGTCCGCGGCCACGATCGAGTATCCCGTGAGCCCGGAGGGACCAGACGCGCCCGTCGAACCGTCCGGCGAGAGTACCGCCGAGGGACCAAAGGGGGAGCCCGGGTCCACGACGGCGTCGCCGAGGGTACCGAACCAGCTCATCCAGGCCTCCATCGCGGCCTGTTGGTCCTCCGGCGCCGCCATTCCATTACCACCCCTGTACACCAGCACGAACTTGGCCATTTCGGATTACCTCCTGCTCTGGGTCTCTGATGGACCCGCTCGGAGGTACGACGGACGAGAAGACCGGAATTCGACAGGTTCGCGAAGACGCCGGCCCGATGGTCGCGGCGGCTCCGCCGGGCGGGAAGAATTACGGGGCTGGTTCTCCGGGGGCCCGCCGCCCGTCTGAGAAGGACAGCCGGGACGTCGCGTGGCCGAAGCGGGCGGCGAGCAGATCCAGGATGTAGTTCTGCCGCAGGCGCCACGGCGGCTGCGCCCCCTGCTTCGGGAGCCGGTTGGCCGCCCGGGTGACGTAGCCGGAATTGAGATCGAGCAGGGGGCGGGTGGGCGCTTGGCGCCCGTCCAGGCAGGGAACGGCCCGGACGTAGCCGGCCCGGTCCATCCGGTTGAGAAGCCGGCACACCGACTGGGAGGTCAGATCGGCGCGCAGAGTCCACGAGGCGTTGGTGTAACCGAAGCAGACGGCCAGATTGGGCAGGCCGCTCACCATGAAACCCCGATAGATGACGGTCTGGCCGGGCTCCACGTCCGCCCCGTCGACAGAAAGACCGATGCCGCCGAACGGAACCAGCTCCAGACCGGTGGCGGCGACGATGAGGTCGGCGGCGAGCACCCGGCCGGACGCCAGGCGAATCCCCTCGGGAATGAACGCTTCGATCTCACCGGTCACCACCGCCAGCCGGCCCGACCGTATGGCTGCGAACAGGTCGCCGTCTGGCGTGACACACAAGCGCTGGTCCCAGGGCCGGTATCGGGGGCTGAAATCCGGGTCGACGTTGCCCCCGGGAGGTAGTTGTCGGGCCACACCGGCGCGCAGCAGACGGGTCGCAGTCTCAGGCCGGCGCCGGCACAACTGGTAGAAGGCCGTTCCCAGGAGAACGTTCTTCCACCGCAGCGTGCGGTGGGCGGCCCGCGGCGGGAGGACTCTCCGTACCTTCGCCACCAGAGGGTCGACGCTTGGCAGGCTGACGACGTACGAAGGCGACCGCTGGAGCAGCGTCACGTCGGCCGTCGCCAACGACAGGGCCGGCGCGAGGGTCACCGCGGTCGCGCCACTGCCGACCACGATCACCCGCTGGCCCTGGGCCGACAGCCCGTCCGGCCAGCATTGAGGGTGCACCACCTGGCCCTTGAACTGTTCGGCACCGGGAAAGCTCGGCAGGAAGCCGTGCTCGTAGCTGTAGTAGCCGGTGCAGAGAAAGAGGAAGTTGGTTGTGTAGCGAACGGTCCGGTGATCGTCGCCGGTCGTGGCTTCGACGGTCCACCGGTTGGAGGCCGACGACCATCTAGCCGCAGTCACGCGATGCTGGTAGCGGATGTACTGATCGACCTCGAACTCTACGGCGGTCGAGTGGAGATACCGGAGAATCGCTCCTCCGTCGGCGATCGCCCGATGCCCATCCCAGGGTCGAAAGGGATAGCTGAAGGTGAAGATGTCGCTATCGGACCGCACCCCCGGGTAGCGGAACAGGTCCCACGTCCCTCCCAGGGAACTCCGACCCTCCAGGACCGTAAAGCTCTTGGCCGGGCACATGGTCGCCAGGCGGACCGCGGCCCCGATTCCGGACAGGCCGGCGCCGACGACAATGACGTCGAAATGCTCCGGCTGCTCACTCTCCGTGCTGGGTGTGATTCCGGCAGGGTAGGCACAAAGCACCCGGGCGATGTGCCATCGATATCGCGGCCCCGTCGGGGGGTAGCCTGTTGGCGATGAACGACTTGCGCTGGGAAAGCCGGCCAAAGTTGCGGGCGCCGATGATGATCGCGGCCTTCGAGGGCTGGACCGATGCCGGTGGGGCGGCGTCGGGCGCAGCCTCCTACCTCTCGGGGAGGTGGAAGGCTCGTAAGTTCGCTGACATTGACGCCGAGGATTTCTACGACTTCACCGCACTGCGACCGCAGGTCCGGTTGCGCGGTGACCAGTCCCGGGAGATCGTCTGGCCGGTCAATCGCTTCCTCGCCGCCTCCATCCCCGGTCCCCACGACCTGATCATCATGACGGGCGTGGAGCCGCACATGCGGTGGCGGACCTTCTCCGAGTGCGTGACCACCGTGGCCACGGAGCTGCAGGTCGAGGCGGTGTTCACTCTCGGGGCCATGCTTGCCGACGTGGCCCACACCCGTCCGGTTCCCGTGCGGACCTCCACGGCCGACCCCCGTCTGGCCGAGCGTATGGGCTTGCGACGCCCGCAATACCAGGGTCCCACCGGCATCGTCGGTGTGCTGCAGGACGCCTTCGCCCAGGTGTCGATCCCGGTCGGATCGCTCATGGCCCAGGTCCCGCACTACATCCCGGGTATGCCGTCGCCCAAGGCGACCCTTGCCGTCGTCCGGCGGGTGTGCGAGCTGCTCGCCACCCAGGTGCCGACGTCGGACCTCGAGAAGGCCGCCGCGACTTACGAACGCCAGGTGGATGAGGTGGTGGCGGGTGAAGACGAGATCGCCGGGTATGTCCGCGAGCTCGAGCGGCGGGCTGACCAGGCCGAAGACGTTCCCCAGCTCGACGACCTGCCCTCCGGCGATACCCTCGCCGCTCAACTCGAGCAGTTCCTGCGCGATCAGGGCAATCCTTCCTAGGCCCTGCTTCCCTCCGGGGGAGGTCCGCGCCGAAGGCCTAGGCTGAGTGGTTCCCATGGTCGACGTCGAGTTGCTCTACCGCCAGCACCTCACCGATGCGGACCGGCGCCTCGTCCGCCGGGTCGCCGGCGGTCGGGCGACCCTGCCGGAAGCCTTCTCCGACCCCCGGATGGAGGCCGCCGTCTTCTGGGACGGGCCACGGGACGGGGGTTTTGTCGGCACTTCACCGTTTCTCACCTTCGCGGTCGCGGTACACCGCACGGCCGCCCGCCTCGATCACGCCACCTATCTGGAGGAGGCCTGGACGGCGCGGCAGCGGATCCCCGTCTTCGACGTCGTCCGCCTGCGCGAGCTGCTGGCCGATCCGGCCCGGTCTTTTTTCCTGGTCGAGCTGCTGGCCTCGTACACCCACGTATCGAGCGGTGTCACCTGGGAGCGCACCCGCCGCGGCTGGCGACGGCGGCGGTTCAGCGAGCTCGACCCGGTCGGTTTGGCCGGACTCCTGGAGGTCGTCGAGCCCGCCGAGCGGCCGGGCGTGTACCGCCGTCTCGGGGACCTGGCGCTCTTTCTGACCGGGGTCTTTCCTGATCACGCCATCACCCTGGGGCTGGGCGGGGTTGCCGTTGGACGCTTGTTACGGTCGTCAGGTGTCCGGGGGGAGGCCGACAGCTCGGTGAGCGGAAGGGAACTGCTCGAGTTCCTGGGCCCTCGCTTCTATCGCCGGGCGGCAGACTCCGTCCGGGCCCAGGGGGATCCGACTACGAGCGCCTTCGCTGTCGTCGGTCAGATCAGTGAGCGATTCAGCGACGCCCGGCGGGTCCTCAACGCGGTCACCGATCAGTACCTCTTCCCGATCCGGGGGCGCTGGTTCGGGATGGGCTGACGGCGCCCGGGGGCGAAGCGGCGGCCCGGGGCACGATCACCAGACCGATCGGACGGGCCGTCTTGGCCTGGTATTGGCCGTAGCCGGGATTGGCAGCGAGGATGCGGGGCCACAGTTCGGCCCGCTCCTCGGGCGTCGCCGGCCGGGTCCGGGTGGTCCACGTGTCCCCGTCCATCATGACCGACACGACCGGGTCGGCCAGCAGGTTGAGATACCAGGCGGGGTGCCGGTGATCCCCGGCGTTGGAAGCCACGACCACCAGGTAATCGGTGTCGTACACCGGGGCCGTGAGCATCACCGTTCTCGGCGCCCCGCTGCGCCGGCCCACGGTCGTCAGTTGCACGACCGGCATCCCGAGCACCCGGTTGAGGTGCCGGCCGTCCGTGGCCCGGAACACCCCCTCGTGGACGCTGGTCCAGAAGCGGACGATCAGGTCCTTCACATTGATGTCACTCACGTGACATTCCTGACATTGATGTCACTCACGTGACATTCCTGACATTGATGTCACTCACGTGACATTCCTGACATTGATGTCACTCACGTGACATTCCTGACATTGATGTCATTCAACGTGATCCCCAGAAGTCGGCGGGCCGCCGCGGCTTCAGGGAGGGAGTCGACCGGCCCGATCCGGTGCAGGAGGTCACGGAGGGCGTCCCGTCGGTTTTCGGCGCCGTGGTTGACCAGATCCAGGTTGGCTCGCAGCTCGAAGAGGCGTGCGCCTTGTCGGGCGGCCAGGTCCGCCGCCGCCAGCAAATCCTGCCGGCCGCCAGGATCGGACCGGGCCAGCCTCGCCAGGCCCCGCACCCGGTGCGTCTCGGCCGTCCAGAAATGGGCGCCAGTGCGCGCCGCCTCGGCCGAGGCGGTGTCAACACAGCGCAACGCCCCGTCATGGTCGCCGCTTCGCAGCAGGGTGTGGCCGAGCACCGTGAATCCCCACGGGTTCCACAGATCCATGCCGAGGAACCGGAAGTGTTCGAACGCGCCCTGGAGGGCCACCGCGCCGGAGACCGGATCCGTCGAGGCCGCGACCAGGGCGCCGTGGAGGGTCGAGCACATGCCGAACAGGGCAAAGCCGTGGCGTTCAGAGATGGCCTTCATCTCCTCTACGGCGGCGAGGGCCTCGTCGGTCCGGCCGGCCAACTCGTCCACCAGCAACCGGATGAGCAGGATGTAGGCCCGGCAGAACGGTCCGTGGGGGAAGTCGAGCCGTTCGGCCCGGGCAAACGTGTGATCGAAGGCGTCCCAGGCCGGACCCGGCGCGGCTGCTATCCATCGGGCCAAGCCCAGGATGGACCACGTATTCACGACCGGGTCGTCGGGCAGCGGCCACTGCGCCGGGGTCGAACCCAGGGTCAGGGCGTAGGGCGAGGCCAGGAACGATTCCATCACCTCGATCGCCGCCCCGATCTCACCCCGGCCGAACCTGATGCCGCTCCAGGCCGCCTCCTCCGGTATTCCGTCCGGGTCGGGGTCGAGCCGACGGCGGTCCACCAGGATCACGTCTTCCGCCCGATCGAGCTCGCCCCGAATCACGCAGTAGTACCACGCCGCCTGGAGCCCCGGAATGCCGTCCACGGCTGTCCCCAGCTTGCGGCACAGGTCCGCGCACCGCTCGAGATCTGCGGCGGCCCCGGGTGAGGCGTAGCCCGCGAGGAAGGCCCAGGCCATACCTCGAGCCTGGCGAACGGTCAGCTCGAGGCCCATGCGGGCCTGATCGTTGCCGACCCGTTCCACCAGCTCGATGGCGTGGTCGAACTGGGCGATGGCTTCGGCGATACCACCCTGCCCCATGGACTCACCCGCGGCCAGCACGTGCGCATCGACCGCTTCTTCGATGCGCTCGGCCTGTTCGAGATGGTGGGCCAGCGCGCCGGCATCGACGGGAGCGCTCGCCGGCCCGAGGCCGATCATGACGTCGGCGACGGCGCTGTGGCGCTGGCGGCGAACCGGCTGCAGCTGCATCTCGTAGGCGACATCGCGGAGGAGCTGATGGCGGAACCGATAGGTCGGATGATCGGCGCTGACCTCGATCAGCTGGGCGTCGACCAGCCCCCCGGCTCGTTCCCGCACCTCGGCATCCGACCAGCCGGTCACCAGTTCCAGCTGGTGGGCGTCGGCCTCCAGGCCGATGGTGGCCATCACCTGCACCAACGAGAGCTCGACCCGGGGCGAGGCCAGCCGGGCCATCAGGGGTTCGAGCAGGGCCGGCGGTACGGTGAACTGGGACTCAGGGATGCTCTCAGCCGCGGGACCCGATGGTGGCGACCAACCGGCCCGCAGGAGCTCCTCCAGAAAGAGCGGCACCCCTTCGCTCCGCTCGATCATCAGCTTGACGTCGCCCTCAGTCAGGTCGCGGCCCTCGGGCAGGGCTCCGGCCAGCTCACGGAGCTCGGCCTCCGACAGCGGCCCGAGCTCCATGGTCTCGACGTCAGGCCACGACGCCGTGAACTGTTCCCGGGCCGTCATGACCACCAGGAGCCCGGTAATGCGCCCGCCGATCAGCTGGTGGATCAGCTCGAGGGTTGATGCGTCGGACCACTGGAGGTCATCCATGACGATCAGGGTCGGGGCGGCCGCCGCCAGGCCTGCGATCCACCGGACCAGCGTGTCGAGCACCACGTAGCGCAGCTGGGGAGGGTCGATCTCGACGGTCGACCACGCCGCGTCTCTCGGAAGGCCAAGGAGATCCGCGAAGGGACCGAGCATCTCTTCGCGACCGATGGACACCAGCGCCGAACGCAAGGCCGCCACGGCCCCGTCAGGGTCCTCCCGGGGATCGACGGGGAGCACCGAGCTGAGCAGGCGGCGGATGGGGTAGAGGGGCGTTTCGGTGCGGTAGGCCGAGCACGCGCAGCACAGGGCCCGGGCTCCGCCTGCTTCCACCAGTTGGCGAAAGACCAGGGCCAGGCGGGACTTTCCGACGCCTGGCTCCCCCCGGATGAGCACCGAGGCCGAACCGGCGTCCTGGGCCTCCTCCCACCGAGCGACGAGACGGGTGACCTCCGGATGGCGGCCCACGAACGGGGCGGGCTGGCCGGCCTCGAGCCGGGTCTCCGCCAGGGTGCGGGCGGTGACGTCGTAGGCGTCGACGGTGTGGGCCACCCCACGGAGTTCCAGGCCGCCGCGCGGTTCGCAGGTGAAGAAGCCACGGACCAACCGGTAGGTCGGCCCGCTGATGATGAGGGTCCCGGGTTGCGCCTGCTCCTGCAGCCGGGCCGCCAGGTTGGGAGTCTCGCCCACCACCGCGTCCCGGTGGCCGTAGGGCGGTCCGGCCATCTCTGCTCGCACCACGAGCCCGGTATGGACGGCGACCCGGACGCTGAACTCCAGGTGGTGTCGCTGGCGAACGGTGTGGGCCACCTCACGCATGGCGGCCAGAATGTCGAGCCCGGCGTCGACGGCCCGCCGGGCGTCGTCCTCGTGGGCACGCGGATACCCGAAGTAGGCGACGACCCCATCCCCCAGAAACTGGGCGATGTGCCCGTCATGCTGTATGACGACCTGGGCGCACGCCGACTGGTAGGCGTTGTAGACGTCGTGGACGATCTCGGGGTCGGCGACCCCGGACAGGGCGGTGGATCCGACCACGTCGCAGAAGAGGACCGTGAGCTGACGGCGTTCGCCCGGGCTCACGACCGCGTCGGCGCGCTTGACGATCTGCTGGGCCTCAGCGTTTTCCGGCTGGAGCACCAGCACCGCCTCGGCCAGGGACCGGGCGCGTTCCCACGCTCCGGACGCCGCCTCCTCGGTGGCGTCGGCGACGAGGCGCTCGATGTGCCCGGCGATCCGGTCAGCCAAGAGCGGGTCCCGCCTCCCTGGTCGTGGTCACGGGGCCCGGCCCGCGTCCGTGTCGCGGTTGCCGCTCCCGGTTTCGGGGGGGCTGGCCGGTTTTGGGCGGGTTGGTCTCTTCCGGGCGGGCTGGCCGCCCGGGGGAGAGCCGGCCGCCGGAGACTCGCTCGCATCCGGACCGGGGGCGACGGGCGGTTCCCCCGCTGTCCGGTCGCGGTCCGAACCCCGCCAGCCCGTCGACCGCCTGGACCCACCGGTACGACAGTTCGGCGACATCCCCCGCAGCATCGACCATGGTCATCCAGAGATCCTGGAGGGGTCCGTCCAGGCCCGATCGCTCCCCCGGCTCCTGGCGGACCATGCGTTTGGCCAACGCCGCCGATCTGGATACGAGACGATTCGCCAGATCCGCCCAGTCGTCGACGATCTGTTGAAATTGCTCCCGCTGGCGTTCGGACCCCTCCGCCATCTGCTCCCCTCCCTTCTGTCGTCAGTCGTCCCCGACCGAAGCTCTCGTGAGGGAGTTCACCTCATCCGCGGTCGACGATCACCGATTCCGGTCGAGCATCCATCCGATGATATCCCAAAGGAACCGGCGTTCCTCGCTGTCGGGGGCGCCGCGGAAGGCGTCGTCGAAGCACGCCCGGGCGGCATCGGCGATGCCCTGCCCGAAGCGGTGGGCGTAGTCAATACTGCCGTTGGCCACCATCAGCTCGAAGATGGTCTGGGTCGCGGCGCTCGATCGCGGCCGGTGATCCTCGGCGAAGTAGTCGGCGACGAAATGGCGTTCTGCGGGGTCGGCCGTAGCGAGGAGGTGGATGACCATCAGGGTCCGCTTGCCCTCCTGCAGGTCGCCAAACGGCTCCTTGCCGTACCCGGCCGCGCCGGCATCGAGGTTGAGGAGATCGTCGGCGATCTGGAACGCCGCACCGAGATACGACCCGAAAATCACGAGGGGCTCCAGATTGGCCTTGGCCCACGACCCGATGAGGGCGCCGACGCGGAGGGGGTGAATCGTCGTGTACCAGCAGGTCTTACGGAGCACCAGATCCAGGTAGTCCTCGGGGGTCAGGTCGAGGCGTCCGTCGCGGCGCCAGCCGAGCTCCATCGCCTGGCCTTCCAGTGTCCGCCGTTCCATGAGATCGAATTCCTCTGCCACCAGCGAAGCCAGCCTCGAGCCCAGCCGGGCCCGGTTGTCACGCAGGGGCGCGTGCGCCAGCACGGCCAGGGCGTCGCCGGCGTTGATGGCGAGCGGTACGCCGTGGGCGACATGGAGCGTCGGGAGGCCGCGGCGGAGATGGCTGGCGTCCTCGACATCGTCGTGCACGAGGAAGGCGTTGTGCAGCAGCTCGATGGCGACCGCCGACAGCACGGCTTCCTCGGTCTCGCCACCGAAGGCGGAGCACGCGGCCAGGCACAGGCCGGGTCTGATGGCCTTCCCGCCCCGGCGCGGGTAATCGGCGGCCAGGTCGTACAACGTGGCCCCGGCGGGGTCGGATGGCAGGTACGGTACGGCCGCTTCGGCGGTGATAGCCCCGTAGCGGGCCAGGCGGGCTTCAACGTCGCTAGAGGTGACGGTCACGGCGCCTGCACATGGAGGCGCAGTTCGAGGGACACTTCGGGGATCCCCACCGCCAGGATGTGGCCGTGGTACAGGCCGGGCGCGGCGCCGGGTGGCACGGTTACCCGCACGGTCACTTCCCGACTGGTCCGCGGGCTGGCGGTGTCGAGGCTGGCCGGATCGAAGCGCACCGCGCCCGCAGGGATCACGCCCCCGTGGTGGGCCGTCAGATCTGTGGCGCGCAGGGTCGTGGGGCCGGCAGCGGGTCCATCCAGGATGTGGAGCCAGACGCACGCGTCCGCCGCCGCGCCCGGCTCCACCGGGCCCAGAGCAAGTCGTTCGGGGGCGGCCCGGCTGCCATCGGCGGCGTCCACCGCCGCCTGTACGAGCGACCGCGTCCAGTCGGCGTAGAGATCGATGAGCCGCTCGGCCTCGGCGCGTAGCCGGCGAGCCTCGACGCCGTCGCCGGTGGCGGGAAGGAGGGGAAAGGTCAGGCCGTGGGGCTGCCGGCTCAAGGTGAGCCGGGTCAGCGCCATGAGGCGCTCGACCACTGTCGCCGCGGTCTCGAAGCCGAGTTGCCCGATGTCGGCAACCGACGCCCACGGGGGCGGAAGATCGCTCATGCCGTTCGGTGCGGCGCGAAGCCGACCGTGCCTTCGGTCAGAGTGCGGCCCTCGACGGCGTTGGCGGCCTGCAGGCCCGACAGGGTGGCGGCCTCGATGCACCCGGCGTTCAGGCCGGAGTCGATCCAGTCCCCGGCGAGGAACAGGTTGTCGAAGCCGCTACCGTCGGCCCGAAGGCGATACCGGCCCGAACCGGGACGGGCGGTGACGTAGCGGTCCGACGGGTCGACGTTGGCCCGGTAGTACCAGCTGACGAGCGTGGCGGGATCGTAGGCGGGCCAGAGCCGGGCGACGGCGGCCGCCGGAAACGCTCGGGAGCCGCGCTCGCCTTCCGGGAGCACCCCGCAAAACGAGGCGGCCGTGCGGGGCTGTCGTTCCGACGGCCAGGCCTCGAACGGCAGGGTGTGGCTCATCGAGGCGAAGGTGTCAAACGGATGGCCGAAGCCGGACACCACGGCCGCTGGGTGGCGCCAGCCGAGCGTGCGCTCGTCCTCCTCCACCCACAGCTGCGCCGAGTGGGTCGGAACCGCGGCGACCTGCTCGACCATCGCCTGCCACCGCGGATCGGCTGCGATCAGCTCACTTCCCACCTGCTCGATCATGGCGGGGGGCAGGGCGAGCACCACCGCGTCGTAGTGTCTGTCGGCCTCCAGGCGGTCCACGCGGCCGCCCGCCGACCGGGCCGGGTGGGACTCCAGGTCGTCGGCGCGGAGGCCGCCGCCGGCTGCGAGCTGGCCACCATCGGCGCGTTCGGAGAAAACGGGGAGCCCTCCGATCCGGACCAACGGGTGGTAGTGATCACGGCCTCGATCCAGGGTGGCCTGCCGGGCGACGACGATCGACTGCACGGACTTGCGGTTCCGGGACAGGATGAGTCGTTCGACTCTCGAGAAGAAGGCGAACCTCACGCCTCTGCGGCGGAGGACCTCATAGAGCGGGGCAAAGACGACGTCGCCCATGCCGGCCCGCATTTTCCAGAAGATCCCGCCGCGATAGGTCAAGAACATCCGCCCGGCGAGGTGCAAACCCGTGCCGGCCGAGAAGCGAGGACGACGCCGGTCACCACCCTCATAGCCGAAGACGAGATCGTACATGCCCCCAATGAGCGGGCTGGCGAGGGCGCGCCGGGATGCCCCGTGCCGGCCCAGCCATTCGCAGAAGTCCAGATCGTCTATCGCGGTGTAGCCGCGCGTCGGCAGCAGGTCCGTGATGATCCCCCGGACGATGGCGCCGACCAGCTCGGCCAGACCTCGGGCGAGCGGCGCGGTCCCGGACGCGGGCGCGTCCAGGCCGGGCGCCGCGCTCGGCGGCAGGCGGGCCGGTGGGTACCAGCTGACGCTGAGCTGGGCCCGGGCCGGGGGCCCGCTGCCGACGAATGACTCGGTCAGGCTCCCGAGCAGCGCCGCGCCCCGCTGCAGCAGATCGCCGGGGTCGAGGGCCGGCACCGGGCCGTCGCCTGGTACCAGGCCGTTCTCGGGAAAGGTGGCGACCCACGGCTGGTTGACCTCGGGTCCGAACAGCCCGATCGTGCTGGCCGGGAAAAACGCATCGTGGAAAGACTGGATGGGTACGGCCGGATCGGTGTGCGGGCGATCCAGTTCTCCGTAACAGTCCCGGATCAATCGGAAGGCGTTGTCGTAATACCCCGGCCACACGTGCAGCCCGTGCTCCTGAATGCGCCCGTGGGGTCCCCGGGAACTGGCGCCCTTGCCGCCGAGGCGGAACCCTCGCTGGTAGATGGTCACGTCGGCCCCAGGACCGCCGGGCCGGGTCAGCCGCCAAGCCGCCGCCAGACCGGCCATGCCACCGCCCAGGATCGCCACGCGCTGTAGGGCCACGGCCGGACCGCTCGTTGGCCGGGGTCAGGCTCGTCGGTCCTGGCCGCCGGCGCCACCCAGAAACGGCAGTTCCTGCCAGGTCTTGGCCCAGTCGAACCACCAGGTCGCGGCGTTGACCACCGCGGCGGCCATGACGGCCCCCGCCTCGCCTTTGACCAAGCCCTTCGCTGTCGCCGCCCACGTCTCGATGGCCTCACTCGCGATCCGCGTCCCTTCGTCGACAAGAAGGTCCCAGTCACCACTGTCCGCAGCTCGGGGCGGAGCAAGATGCGCCCTGGTCATTTGACGAATTGTCGCCGTGAGATATTCGGCCGCACCGGAGTTCGCGGCGGTCGTACACCGGCAACAGGCGCAACACAGTCCCGGGCCATTCCTGCCAACGCCATGACGCGACCATAGCCTGCGAGGGCGACCGATCACTCGCCCGGTCCCGTCCCCGTCTTCCGACCATGGCCCGTCTTCCCGGCCATTGATCGAGTCCGCGGGTGGCGGTAGGGTTTGTCGTCACCATGGCGGACCCGGGGTCGGCAATCGCGACCACCAATGGATCCGCATATGGCCCGGGTCCCGGCTGGGTCGTATCTCGCATGCAGGTCGGCCGCGAGCGATAAAAACGAGGGCGAGCGATGGCTGGTGGGGGAGAAAGTTGCGCCGACACGGAAGTGATGGTCGGCGGAGGACCGGCCAGAGCCGTACTCGCCGAATTCGAAGTCGCGGCCAAAACACCCCTTGCCGAATTGTTCGAAACGGTGGACCCGGCGCGATGGAAGGAGTACGGCGGAGGCCTCTTCAAGACCGTGACGGCGATCGGGCCGTCGGCGAGCGATCCGTGGTCGCCGGCCGACCCTTCGGACCACGGTCCGTGGCGCCGGACGTACCTGGAGGTGGCCGAGCTCGGCACCGAGCAATTGACCAACATTCTGGCCTTCGACGTGATCAGGACGGACAACTGCATCGCCTTTTCCTTCGACCTCGCCCATAGCGTGGACGGGCGGGTCGAAGTCGACCGCGGTTACCTCCTGGTCACCGACCAGGGCCGCCGCCGCCGGGTCAAGGCGCTCAAGATCATTCGCTTGGCCGACGGGCCGGGGAGCATCTTCGGCCAGGTCCTCATCGAGCAGGCCTGCCCGCTCTGGGAACTCTGGATCAAGAAGATTGTGGCGGCGAAACCCACCGCCGGCGGGCCGGGATCGACGGGTTCGGCCGCCCAGATGGACCCGGCCGACGCCCTGCAGCTCCTGGCGGCCGTCTACCGCCACCGCGTCCTCGAGTACGCCGACCGATCGATACGGGTGTACGCCGACTACGCCGCGGAGGTTGGCTCGCAGCTGACGTCCGGACGCTACGACGCCACCCACGCCCTCCGGGACGGCCTGCGCCTGACCTGGCAGCTGACCCAGGATCTGGTGCGGCTCGGAGGATCTGGGTGGGATGTGGTCGGGGCCATCGAGGCGGAGGCCCGGCCCACCTCTACCCGGCGGGGTCTGACCGGCCTGCACCCGGTGGAACACGTGACCTGGCCGCTCCCGGCGGCCGGCCAGATCGAGGCCCAGGACCTCACGGGCATCTCACCCGGGGGGACCGTGCTACCGAAGAACCGCATCGTGGTCGCCCCGACGACCCACGACGGCGGTCCCGCCGCCAGGGTTGCCATCGATACCACCAACGTGCCGTACGGCATGTATGTGGGCGACCTGGTGGTGGCCGGCGCTGCCGTTCCCTTCCAGTTCTACGTCAGCCAGGCGATTCCGGCCCCGTCCTAGGCGGAGCAGAGTCGCATGGACGGGGCCCGGTCGGCGTGGACGCGCCCGGGCCCGATCCGGTCCTGCCATACTCTCCCCGATGCCACCCTGCCGTCCCCGTCCAGAGAGGCCGCCATGGTGAGCGGGCCATGACGAGTGTTTCAGTGCTGGCCGACACTTACATCAACCGGATGGCCGCCAGCGACCCGGTCGAAGCCACCGCGTGGGGCGTCCCGGGCCACGACGACCGGTTGCCCGATCTCTCCCCGGTGGGTCTGGAAGAGCGAGCCGAGTTGCAGCGCACGACGCTGGCCGCGGTCGTGGCGGCGCCGAAGACAACCGAAGCCGAGCGCATTGCGGCCGACGTGATGGCCGAGCGGCTGGCGTCCAGCCTGGCTCTCCACGACGCCGGTGACGCCTTCCGCTCGATGCGGGTGTTGCACAGCCCACAGGACTCGGTTCGGCGGGCCTTTGATCTGATGCCGCTTGCCGGCGAGGCGGACTGGGAGGTGGTGGCTGCTCGCCTGCAGGCCGTCCAGGCCGCGCTCGAAGGCCTGCGCGCGACCCTGCAAGAGGGACTGGCCCGCCGGGTGGTGTCGGCCCGCCGACAGGTGGCGGCCTGCGCCGCCCAATGCGATGTCTGGGGCGGGCGCCGCGACGAGAGCGCGTCGTACTTCGCCCGCCTGGTTCGCCGCTACCCCGGCGGGCCGAGCGCCGCTGCCCTCGAGCAGGGCGCCCGTTCCGCCGCCCGGGCCTATCTCGAGTTCGGAACCTGGCTGCGGCAGCAGTACCTCCCCGGAGCCACGCCGGTCGATCCTGTGGGACGGGACCTTTACACCGTGGCGGCCCGGTATTTCACCGGATCCGATCTTGACCTCGAGCACACCTACCTGTTCGGCTGGTCCGAACTGCGACGCATCGAAGCCCGGATGTCGGCGGTCTGCGAGCAGATCGCGCCGGGAAGATCGCTCCCGGAGGTCATCGATCAACTCGAGGCGGATCCGAACCGGGTCATCGACGGCGTCGACGCCTTCCAGGCGTGGAACCAGGAGCTCATCGACGCGACCATCAGCACCCTGGACGGCGTCCACTTCGACATTGCCGATCCCATCCGGCGCTGTGAAGCCATGATCGCCCCGCCCGGTGGCGCCGCGGCCATGTATTACACCCCTCCGAGTGAGGACTTCTCCCGGCCCGGACGCACCTGGTACCCGACCCTCGGAAAGACCCGCTTTCCCCTGTGGCGGGAAGTTTCGATCTGCTACCACGAGGGCGTTCCCGGCCACCATCTGCAGGTCGCTCAGGTTCTCTATCGCCGCGAGCACCTGACCCGGTTTCAGCGCCTCGCCGCCTTCACCTCCGGCCACGGCGAGGGATGGGCCCTGTATGCGGAGCGCCTGATGGGGGAGCTGGGCTATCTCGACGACCCCGCCTTTGAGCTCGGCATGCTGGCGGCGCAAGCGATGCGCGCCGTTCGGGTCATCGTCGACATCGGGATGCACCTCGAGCTTCCCATCCCTTCCGACGAGGCCTACCATCCGGGCGAGCGGTGGACGGCCGAGCTGGCGCTGCCGTTCATGATCGAGCGGTCCTGCTTTCCCGCCGATTTCGTGGCCTCAGAAATCGACCGGTACCTCGGTCTGCCCGGGCAGGCCATCTCCTACAAGGTCGGTGAGCGAGTGTGGCTCGAGTGCCGGCAGGCGGCGAAAGACCGCAAGGGCGGGGCTTTCGACCTCAAGGACTTCCACCGCTTCGCCCTGGACCTGGGCGACATGGGCCTCGACCAGTTGGCCCGGGAACTGCAGCGGTACTGAGGGGTAGGCATGACTGAGCACGGCAGTGAGATCGACCGCAGTGAGGAATGGCAGGCCGTCAAGGCGCGCCACTTGCGTTCCCGGGAGGAGCGTCCCGCCTCGTCGGCCCGCGGCCTCCATCATTTTGCCCTGGTGTGCAGCGATGTCGAACGAACTATCCATTTCTACCAGGACCTCCTCGAATTCCCGCTGGTCGAACTCTTCGAAAATCGGGACTATCGAGGCTCGACGCATTTGTTTTTCGACGTCGGCCATGGCAACTACCTGGCCTATTTCGACTTCCCCGGGCTCGATCTCGCCCCGTACCGTGAGGTCCTGGGCGGCTTGCACCACATCGCCATTTCGGTCACGCCGGAGCACTGGAATCGGCTGGTCGCCAAGCTGGACGCAGCCGGCATCCACCCCCAGATTGTGGACGGCTCCTCCGCCTACTTCCCCGGACCTGACGGGGAGCGGCTGGAACTGTTGACTTACCCGCTCAGCGATATGTACGGAACGATCGTCGGGTGACGGGCTCCATCCAACCCCGGTCGAAGCACCGTCAGGGCGCCAAACGGCGATGAGATCGCCGCGGGTCCGCCGTCGTAGACGGCGGGAAGCCGCGACGAGGAGCACGAATGCCTGAGCGTCTGACATCAGGAGGCATGGCCCGGTTTATCGAGACCGCCGCCGGCCACGTGGGCGACGACAAGGTGCCAGGGCTGGTGGCTCTGGTGGCTTGCGGTGACGAGGTGCACGTGGAGGCCCGGGGCGCTTTGACCATCGGGGGGCCACCCGTACGGCCGGACTCGCTGTTCCGTATCGCATCGACGACGAAGCCGGTGACCGCGGTAGCCACGCTCGCCCTCGTCGAAGAGGGAAAGCTGGTCCTGGACGAGCCGGTGGACCAGTGGTTGCCTGAGTTAGCCGGCTGCCGGGTGCTGCGGCAGATGGACGGATCTCTCGACGACACCGTTCCGGCCGATCGGCCGATCACGGTGCGCCACCTCCTCACCTTCACGTTCGGTTTCGGCATGGCGCAGGCCATGTTCGCCGCACCTGCTCCCTGGCCGGTGGTGGCCGCCGCCGCCGATCTCCATCTCTCGACGCTCGGGCCTCCCAACCCCGACGAGCAGCCCGATCCCGACACCTGGATCGCGGCGCTCGGCTCGCTGCCGTTGTTGGCCCAACCAGGGGAGCGGTGGCTCTACAACACGGGCGCTTCGGTTCTCGGGGTGGTGTTGTCGCGCGCCGCCGGCTTGCCGATCGCCGACGTGTTTCGCACCCGGGTCTTCGAGCCCCTCGGCATGGCGAACACTGCGTTCTGGGCTGCGGATCCGAGCCGGCTGGCGACTGCCTACGTGGCGAGCCCTGGCGGACTCCAGGTCTGGGATCGACCGGACGGCCAGTGGAGCCGGCCACCGGTGTTCGGTGACGGGGCGGCCGGGCTGGTGTCGACCGCCGACGATCTGCTCGCCCTGGCCCGAATGCTCCGGCGCGGCGGGGAGCCCGTGCTGTCGGCGGGCGCGGTGGCCGAGATGACCCGGGACCAGCTGACCCCGAAGCAGAGGAGTAGCGCGGCCGGCTTTCTCGACGGTCGGAGCTGGGCGTTCTGCCAGGGGGTGGTCACCGAGGGACCCCACGCCGGGGCCTTCGGTTGGGACGGCGGACTGGGTACCAGTTGGTGGGTGGATCCCGGGCCGGATCTGACCGTTGTCGTCCTGACCCAGCGGTTGTTCGACAGCCCCGTGCCTCCGCCGGTGCACGGCGACCTCCAGGCGGCCGCCTACGCGGCTCTGGCCTAGCCCTTCCAGGGCGGGTCCTGGCTGGTCGAAACGCCTGGCCCCAGCTCTGACGGGGCGGCGCGTCTCCTCATCGAGTTGGCAGGCAGCCCCGTGCCCGCCAACCGACGTCAGCCGACGGTGACGGGATCGGCGGGTTCGATGGCGCCGATGAGCTCCAGGATGCGCGAGGGGGGCAGGTGTTGCTCGTAGACCTTCGCTCCGAACGGGGAGATGGCGTCCTCGATGGCGTTGCAGATGGTGGGGGGCGCCACGATCATCCCGCCCTCACCAACGCCGCGGAAGTTGACGTCGGCATCGAGCGGGATGGTCTGGAGATGCTCGATCTCGATGTGCGGAACCTCGGTGGCCGTCGGGAGGAGGTAGTCCATGAAGCTGGCCGAGAGGAACTGTCCGCTCTCGTCGTAGTAGGACCGCTCCAGCAGCACCGCACCGACGCCCTGGGCGACCCCGCCGCGCACCTGGCCCTCGACGATGGCCGGGTTGATGAGCTCGCCACAATCTTCGGCCACCACGTAGCGAAGGATCCGTACCAGGCCCGTGCCCGGGTCGACCTCGACCTCGGCGCAGTGCGTTCCCCCTGACCAGCCGCCCTCGCCGCCGTCGTAGGTGAGGGCGACCTCCAGGCCCGAATCGACGTGGTCGGGAAGGCGGCCCTCGGCCGCCGCGGCGGCCACCTCGGCCAGACCTATGGCGCTGGCCGGCACGCCGCGGACCGATACCCGACCTTCGGTGATTTCGAGGTCGTCCGGGCTCGCTTCCAGCAGCTCGCTGGCCGCGTCGAGCACGCGCGCCCGGAGCTGGCGGCCTACCTGCAGCGAGGCGCCACCGGCCATGGTGGCGGCCCGGCTGCCGCCGGTAAACCCGGGCGGCACGAGGTTGGTATCGCCGACGACCACCCGGACATTCTCGAACGGGACGCCCATCTGGTCGGCCACGATCTGGGCGAAGGTCGTCTGGTGGCCCTGGCCGTGGGGCATCTGCCCGGTAAAGACCAGTACGGTGCCGTCGGTGTCGAGCTTGGCCCGGATCTGCTCCGCCCCGAGGGCGTTGCCACCGGCGCGCGGGCCGGGAGCACCTTCGAGGTAGGTGGCCATACCGAGCCCGAGGTAACGGCCCTCGGCCCGGGCCGCCTCCTGGCGGCGCCGGAACCCCTCTACGTCCACCACTTTGGCGATGCGCTCGAGGGACTCACGGGCCGTCACCCCGACCAGGCTGCGACCATTCACCATCTGCAGGGGTGGCTCGCCCCGGGTGACCACATTGCGCAACCGGACTTCGAGGGGATCCATGCCCAGCTCGGCGGCGATCAGGTTGATCATGCGTTCCCGCACAAACGTCTCGGCCGCCCACGGCCCCCGGTAGGCCACGTAGCTGGCCTTGTTGGTGATGGCGACCGTCGTCCCGAAGGACAGCCCCTCCATCTTGTAGGGACCGGGCATCACGGACTGCATAATGGTGTCGACCATCCCGCCCATGCCCGGGTAGGCGCCGGAATCGAGCAACATCTGGACCCGCAAGGCCAGGATGTCACCCTCGTTGGTGATGGCCGCCTCGACGTCGAAGCTCTCCTCCCGGGCCTGGCCCGAGATGGTCAGGTTCTCGCTGCGGTCCTCGGTCCACTTGACGGGTCGGCCCAGCTCCTTGGAGAGGGCCGCGACGGCCACCTCCTCCCGGCTGGCCCCGAACTTGAGCCCGAAGGACCCGCCGATCTCGCCGGCCAGCACCCTGACCTGGTCCGGCTCCAGGCCCAAACAGTTGGCGAGGGTGGAGCGCACCATGTGCACGCCCTGGGTGGCGGCGGTGACGGTGAGCTCCTGCGTGGCCGGGTCGAAGCTGGCGACCAGACCCCGGCCCTCCATCGGGACGTTTTGATGGCGGTGCTGGCGCAAGTGGGCGGTGACGACCCGATCGGCCCGGGCAAAGGCGCCGTCGACGTCGCCGAAGACGACGGGTGGCTTTTCGACCAGCACGTTGGAGCCGTGATTCTCGAAGATGGGGGGGCTGGCGGGGTCGATGGCGGCTTCCGCCGAGGCCACTGCCGGCAGGTCGTCGTAGTCCACCTCGACCAGCTCACAGGCGTCCTCGGCCTCGTACCGGCTCTCGGCGATGACCATCACAATGGGATCGCCGACCAAACGGACCTTGTCCGTGCAGAGGGTCGTGTACTGCAGGCTGGAGCCGCCCATCATGGCGGCTATCCCTGTAGGCCCGGGAACGATCTTGGCCTCGAGCTCCTCGCCGGTCACGACCGCGATCACGCCCGGCGCCTCGCGGGCGGCCGCCGTGTCGACGCTCGTGATGCGGGCGTGGGCGACGGGGCTGCGCACGAAGGCGGCGTGGAGCATCCCCGGCAAAGCGATGTCGTCGACATAGCTTCCGGTTCCGGTCAAAATGCGGGTGTCCTCGGACCGCTTGATCGGCGACCCGATGTACCTCTGGGCGATGGGCTGAACCACTGGTGCCTCCTAGTGATGGGCGGCGGGGAGCTCTCGGCCCGAAGCCCGCAATACTCCCGTGACGATGCTCTGATAGCCGGTGCACCGGCAGATGTTGCCGGACAGGGCCTCGCGAATCTCCTCTTCGTCCGGCTGCGGATTCTCGGCCAAAAGGGCGGTGATCTGCATGACGAATCCGGGGGTGCAGAAGCCGCATTGGAAGCTGTGGCTTTCCCACAGCGCCTGCTGCAGCGGGCTCATGGCGCCGTCGACGGCCACCCCCTCGATGGTCTGCACTTCGCGACCGCGCGCCTGGACGGCGAACATCAGGCAGCTACGAATGGGCTCGCCGTCGAGGAGCACCGTGCACGCGCCGCACACGCCCTGCTCACATCCGACGTGGGTGCCCGTCAGGCGGAGGTCGTCGCGCAGGAAGTCGGCGAGCGTCTTGCGGGCCTCCGCGGTCGCCCGACGGGACTGGCCGTTGACGACCAGTTCGATCTCCATGGGGGCGGTCATCGATTTCCTCCGATCTCCGCGGCGGCCTGTTCGAGGCTTCGTCCTACCAGGACACTGGCCACGTGGCGGCGGTAGGCCGCCGAGCCGTGCAGGTCCGAAGGTGGGTCGAGGTCGCGTGCCGCCACCGCAGCCGCCTCTTGGAATGACGCCGACGCGGGCGGACCACCGACGAGCACCGATTCGGCGGCAAGCGCCCGGACCGGTTTGTCGGCCATGCCGGTCAACACGATCCGGGCCCGATCGATGATCCCGTCCGCGACGTGCAGGGTGGTGGCGACGCCGACCATGGCGAAGTCGCCGTGGCGGCGGGCCACCTCCTGGAAGGCGACGCCTGTTCCTTCCGGCGCGGCCGGGAACTGGACCTCGGTGACGAGCTCGTCGGGTTCGAGCGCGGTGGTGAAGTGGGTGACGAAGAAGTCCTCGGCCGGCACGTCCCGCCGGCCCCGCTTCTCGCTGGTCGCGATGATGTGCGCCTCCGTCGCCACGGCGACGGCGGGCAGCTCCGCGGCCGGATCGGCGTGGGAGATGCTCCCACCGATGGTGCCGCGGGTGCGGATGGCTTCATGACCGATAAAGGGCAGCGCCCTGGCGAGCAGCGGGACCTGGCGGGTCAGGGTGTCCGACCGTTCGGCGGCCTTCTCCCGCACCATGGCGCCGACGTTGACGCGGTGGTCGTCGAGATCGACCGAGGTCAGCCCGTCCAGCTGGTTGAGATCCACGAGGACCGCGGGTCGGGCCAGCCGGAAGGCCATCAACGGAACCAGGCTCTGGCCCCCCGCGAGAGGCCTGGCCTCGTCGCCGTACTCGGCCATGATCGACAGCGCTTCCTCGAGCGAATCGGGAAGCCGGTATTCAAAAGGGGGAGGTTTCAAGAACCCGCAGCGTAGCAACGCTGCTCATGGGCCGCTCAATGGCCTCGGCTCCGGCGCCCGGTCAGGCGACCGGCCGCCGGCCGCCGAACACGACGTTGTCGAGCCGCTTCCAGTACACATCCACGGCCTCGAATCCCGCTCTTTGCAGATACTCGAGCTGGGGCGCCAGCGGGAGGATGTAGCGGACGTGGTTCTCGTAGCGCTGCTGCTCCTCGGGGGAGCGGTTCGCTTTCTGGGCTGCGGCTGCCGGGTTCTGCCGGTCATTGGCCCGTTCCCATGCCTCCTCCACGACCGGATCGGCGGCGGCAACCGGATCGAAGTTGAGGAACCAGCCCCCGGGCGACAGCCGGGCGAGGATCTCGGCGAACAACGCCTGCTTGCGGGGGTGGGGGAGATGATGCACGCAGAGTGAGCTGACCATGGCCGCGACCGGGGACGGGATGGCGGTTGGCCACCGGCCGTTGGCGACGTCGAACTCGACATACGAGTAGCGACCCTCGTAGGCGGCCAGGGCCTTGCTGCCTTCCTGCATCATTTGCGGGGAGTAGTCGGCGAGGATGGCCGAGGCCCGTTGGAAGCGGTCCAGGATGGCGCGGGCCGCGGCGCCCGTGCCGGCGCCGAGGTCGACAAAGGTAAACGGCTCGTCTTCGCCAAAGGGGAGCAGATCGGCCATCAGCCGGCGCTGGTCGGTCCGGGATCGTTCACGATCCTCGCTCGTCGCAACCCAGTCCGCGACGACGCGGTCCGACTTCCAGATCTCGGCGTTGGTGTCGTGGCGGTGATCGGGGCTGGGCTCAGGCACGCAGTCGAACCTAGCCAGCCCGCACGGCCAGGTCACGCTTCGGCCAGCTCGGCCGGCGCCAGGGCCATCTCGTCGCGGGTCGCCCGGGCCGGCAGGAAGCGGATGGCGACGAGCGAGCCGACCAGAGCCGCGGCCGCGGCGACCAGCACCGCCCGGTCCGTCCCGCTCACAAACGCCTGGCGAGCCGCATCGACGAGGGCCTGTCCGGCCGGGCCCGGGGTGTGGCCGCCGATGGTGACCGCCGCCCCGACGGAGGCCTTCGCCTGGGCTGCGGTATGGGCGGGCACATGAGCCAGGAAGGAGTGCAGGCGGGTGGCGAACAGAGAGGAAGCGACCGAGCCGATGATGGCGACTCCGAGCGCGCCGCCGACCTCACGAGTGGTGTCGTTGACGGCGGACCCGACCCCCGCCTGGGAGGGGGGCAGCGAGCCCATGATGGACTCGGTCGCTGGCGCCATAGCCAACGCCATCCCCGTGGCCACGATCACGCTGGCGATCATGAGATACGGATAGTGCGTGTGCACCGTCGACAGCGAAACCATCCAGAAGCCACCAGCCATGATCGCCAATCCGCCGGCCACCACCACCTTGGTGCCGATCCGCGCCGCCAGCTGGGCGGCCGCAGGTGACACGATCCCCATGGTCACTGCGAACGGCAGGGCACGCACGCCGGCTTGCAAGGCGTCGTAGCCGAGCACGAACTGCAGTTGCTGGGTGAAGAGGAACAGCCAGCCGAACAGGCCAAAGAAGATCATCGTCACCGCGAAGCTGGCGGCGCTGAACCGGGCGTTGGAGAAGATGCGGAGATCGACCATCGGGTGTGAGCTGCGCAGCTCCCACAGCACCCAGGCGGCCAGGATGACCAGGCCCAGGCTGCCAACACCAACGGTTGCGGGGCTCAGCCAGCCGTAGGTCGGCGCCTCGATGATGGCGTAGACCAGGGCGATCAACCCGGCCATCGAGAGCACCGCCCCCATCGGATCCAGGGCCCGTGGATGGGCATCGGCGGATGGGGGCACGACCAGGTAGCCGGCGACGAGGGCGATGGCGACGATGGGGACGTTCACGACGAAGATCGAGCCCCACGCGAAGTTCTCGAGCAGCCAGCCCCCGAGGGTCGGGCCGATGGCGACGGCGAGGCCGGCGACCGTGGACCAGAGGGCGATGGCGCCGGCCCGCTCGGCCGGATCGGTGAAGACGTTGGTGAGGATGGACAGGGTCGCGGGCATGATGGCCGCCGCCCCGATACCCATCAAGACCCGCCAGGCGATCAGCTCTCCGGGCGTGTTGGACGTCGCGGCCAGCGCGGACCCGACGCCGAAGACCAGAAGGCCTCCGGCGAGCATCCGATGGCGGCCGATGCGGTCGCCGAGGCTACCCAGGGTGAGCAGCAGCCCGGCCATGGTCAGGGTGTAGGCGTCCACGACCCACTGCAGGGAAGTCGTCGACGCATGGAGGTGCCGGACCAGCGTCGGCAGGGCGACGTTCACGACGGTGTTGTCGACCACGACGATGAGGAGCGACAGGCAGAGCACACCGAGCGTCGCCCACCGGCGGGACTGGATCTGCTGAGGCGTCCATGACGGCATGGTGTCTCCTTTTACATGTTGACTTTGACAGGTCTCGTCCCCTTGGACACTTAAACATGCTGGACTTGACATGTCAAGATCGACATGTAAGATCTCCCTGGTGTCACTCCGCCACGCCCTGCTCAACCTGCTGGCCGGCGAGCCCATGAGCGGCTACGACCTGGCCCGGCGCTTCGATGAGTCGATGGCCAACGTGTGGCCGGCGCAGCACAGCCAGATCTACCCGGAGCTGGCCAAGCTCTCGGCCGCCGGGCTGATCGCGCAAACCGGTGAAGGTCCACGAGGCAAAAAGGTCTACGAGACGACGGCATCGGGCCTGGCCGCCCTCCAGTCCTGGTTGCGGGAAACGGCGCCTGATTACTCCGTACGCTTCGAGGCCCTGCTGCGCGTGTTCTGCTTGTGGGCGCTACCGGTCGACGAGGCCCTGGCCCTGCTCAGCCGGGACCGAGCGGAGTACGTCCAGCACCGGGCTCAGATGGAGGTCGCCGTCATCGAGGTCGACTGGTCGGAGAGTCCCGCTCACCGGACGGCCCGGCTCACCATCGAATTCGGTATGCGGTTTTACGATGCGCTTATCGAGTGGATCGACTGGGCCGCGATCCAGATCAGTGCCGGTGCCCTCCAACCCGGGGCCCCGGTCGCTCCGGTTGCGCCCGCTCCGGTTGTGCTCGCCCCGGTTGCGCTCGAGCCGGTCGCATCAGGCGCAGCGGCGAGGGTCGCCCTCCCCCCGGATACCGGCACCTAGGATCCCTAGCATCATGAGCCGACGGTCGACCTCAACCTCGGCTTTCGGAGTCTCCAGGCGTGAGAGCCACGATGCCAGCGGCTTTTATGGCCGCTTCACGCCGCCGTTGCAGAGCAGCGACACGTCGGTCTCCCTGCATCGCAGCCTGGACAAGCTCATCGTTGGCGACGCCCGCACCATGGATGAGGTCCCCGACGCATCCGTGGCTCTCGTGGTCACGTCCCCGCCCTATTTTGCGGGGAAGGAGTACGAGCAAGCCCTTGGCGCCCACAGCGTGCCCGCCACCTACCTCGAATACCTGGAACTCCTCCGGGCCGTCTTCTCCGAATGTGTCCGGACCCTGGAGCCGGGTGGGCGTATCGCCGTCAACGTGGCCAATCTCGGTCGCCGTCCTTACCGGTCGCTGTCAGCCGACGTGATCGGTATTCTCCAGGACGATCTCCGCCTTCTGCTGCGGGCCGAGATCATCTGGCTGAAGCAGCGGGGGTCCTCCGGATCCTGCGCGTGGGGCAGTTTTCAGAAAGCCGCCAACCCGGTCCTGCGGGACCTCACCGAGCGGGTGATCGTGGCGAGCAAAGGGCGGTTCGACCGGGCCGTCAGCGTCAAGGAACGGGCTCGTGAGGGCCTGCCGTTCCAGTCCTCCATGACCCGCGAGGACTTCCTGGAGGACACCCTCGATGTGTGGGAGATCCCGGCCGAGAGCGCCACCCGGATCGGTCACCCCGCCCCCTTCCCGGTCGAGCTGCCGTCCCGTCTCATTGACCTCTACACCTACCGCGGCGACCTGGTCCTGGATCCCTTCGCGGGCTCGGGCGCGACTGCGGTGGCAGCCGTGCGATCCGGACGCTCCTACGTGGGCTACGACCTCGACGAGTCGTACATCCGTCTGGCCGAGTCCCGGGTGGCCGAGGAACGCCGCAGGCTCGCCGGCGACGGGCGGGTCCCTCCGGCGCAAATGAACCTGCTGCGAAAGACTCGATCGCCCCGCCAGGACGGCCTGGTGTCGCACAGCGTCGACGAGGGAAAGGCCGCGAAGACGATCGCCCGGGAGATGATCGTGGCCGCCGGCTTCACCGACCTTCGGAGCGACCAGCGCCAACCCGGCGGAATCCAGGTCAGCTTCATCGCTCGAGATGGCGCCGGCCGGCCTTGGGCCATTGACGTAGCCGGCAGCTTTACCTCTCACCGGCCCGGGATGAAGAAGACGGATGTTCTCTGGAAAGTGCTGGCCAAGGCGGCGGTGCTGCAAGAGGTCAGCAACACCCCCCTGCTCCTGCTGACGGCCGGACTACCCGGATCGGGCAGCCCGGGAGCCAAGGCGCTCAAACAGGTGACCGGGACACGGAAGCTGATTCACGCCGTTATCGATATGCGGGAGCGCTCGGCGCTCGAAGAGCTCCACGCCATCTTTGCGGGTCATTCCGGCCGCTGAGCGGCTCGGGGCGGTACGCCGCGGCCAGCGGACAGAAAGACGCGTGGAACCTGGTTGAGTTTCCAAGCGTCAGCCACCAGAGTGGGGGCAACGCGAAAGAGGGAGACTCTGATGCCCGAGGTCACGCATTATGAGCATGGCGTCCCGTCCTGGGTGGACATCGGGACACCTGATCCCCCGGCAGCCGTCCGCTTCTACTCTGGGCTCTTCGATTGGGAAAGTCAGGACATGGGTGAGGAGGCCGGTCACTACACGATCGTCACCAGGGGTGGAAAGCAGGTGGCGGCCATCAGTCCCGCTCAAGATCCGGGTCCGCCGCGGTGGACCACCTACGTCAATGTGGACGACGTCGACGCGGTGACAGCCAAAGCCGAGGCCGCTGGCGGGACGGTCATCATGGCCCCGATGGACGTGATGACCGCGGGCCGAATGGCCATCTTCGCCGATGCCACCGGCGCCGTCGTGGCGGCGTGGCAGCCGCATGATCACCTCGGCGCCCAGCTGGTCAACGAGCCCGGTGCCTTCATCTGGTGCGAACTGGCGACGTCGGACCTGGCCAAGTCGAAAGCCTTCTACGCCGCAGTCTTCGGCTGGGGATGGGGTGGAAGCGATGAGTATGCCGAAGCTCAGGTCGCGGGCCGCACCGTCGGCGGCGTCATGCCCCGCCCGCAGGACCGGCCGGCCGAGGTACCCGACAGCTGGACGGTGTACTTCGGGTCGGACGACGTGGACGGTGATACCAGGAAGGCGGCGGCTGCCGGCGCGACCGTGGTCGTCGAGCCCACCGACGTGCCGGGCACCGGGCGCTTCGCGGTACTGGTTGATCCGCAGGGAGCGGTGTTCGCGCTCTTCAAGGGTTAGAAGCCGCAAGGCGCCATTTCAGCGTTGGCTGGCGCCAGGAAACCTTCTCGCCAGATCTCTACGGGGCGGCGACGATCGGGTCCAGCACCTTCATCTCCTGGAGCGCCGGCAGGCACTCTTTGGCGAAGAGCCGCATGCTCTTCTCGGCTACCTCAAAGGGCATGCCCCCGAACTTGAATACGCCCAGGAGGTGGTTGGGATGCACGTAGTCGCAGACCTCCTCGATACCCCGCATGATCTGGTCCGGGGTGCCCGGGTTGAGCGGGAAGGTGAAGGGGATGTTGCCGGGGGCCTGGCCGGCGGCGGCGGCCTGCTCCGCCATCTCCTTCATCCGCTCTTGCATCTGGGCGTAGTGCTCATAGCCCTTGAGACTCCCGAAGTGACTGCTGCCGAATTCGTAGTTGACCATGGCGGAATGTCCAAATGACAATTCGTACGGCATCATGGCCTCGGCCTCGGCCTCGGTCTCCGTGCACATGATGTGCAGGTGGACCCCGCAGTTGGCGGGCTCGAACCCGTTGCTCATCCGAATCGAGTTGAACTCCTGCAACTCGGCGATGTAGTCCACCATCCCTCGTTGGGGGATGATCAGTGGCTTGAGGCCCAGGTTCGCGGTGATTGCGACAGTTTGCGGGCTACCCCATGCGATGTGGAAGTTGTCGATCAGCGCCTGCGAGTTCCGCGGCCTGGGCCGAATCGAGATGTCCGGGCTCTCCGGACGCATCTCCACGTTGGGTACCTGGAAGAGGTCGCTCTGGAAGGCGAAGCGCTCGTTGCCGATCAAGCCCTTGATGATGTAGACGGACTCCTCGAAGAGCTCTCTGGTCTTGTTCATGTCCGCGGCGATGCCACCGTACTCACGGCGGCCCGCGCCCCGGCCGAACCCGCAGATGAGCTGACGGTTGTCGCCCATCATGTGCTGCAGCATCGCGATCTCCTCGGCCACCCGGACCGGGTTGTGCCAGGGAAGCACGATGACCATCGTGCCCAGGTCGACCTTTTCCGTGCGGGCGGCCCAGTACGTCAACCACTGAAGTGGGTCAGGGATCATCGTGTACGGGCTGAAGTGATGCTCGACGGTCCAGATGGAGTCGAATCCGAGCGGCTCGACCATATCGCCGAAGCGCATCTCCTCCTCCCAGACCTGATTGTCGACACCGTCGGCCGTGGGCTCGCCGTGGCCAGCCTCTAGCGCGACAAATCGGTCGACATCGGGCCCATTGTTGGCGAACAAGCTGACTCCGACCTTCATGACCAGCCTCCCCCTGCTAAACCGGGTCTCTTCAATTTATTCTCTATCACGCTGTGGTCGTACCACACAAGTGATCAGCCCAGGCCGGTGCCCTCAGCCCGGAAATGCCGGACGAATGGGTACTGCCCGCTGGCACCGGTGATTCCCCCGTCGACCACCAGGTTGTGACCGGTGATGTACGAAGCATCATCTGACGCCAGAAACGCCATGGCCGCGGCGATGTCGTCGGGGGACGCGAATCGCCGGAGTGGCACTCGCTCCAGGTAGGGCGCCGCGACGGCTGCGAACATATTGCCACTTGGGTACGCAATCGCCCCCGGAGAGACGCAGTTGACCCGGATGCCCTGCTCGCCGTGGTCGACAGCCAGCGCTTTGGTCAGGTTGATGACGCCGGCCTTGGCCGAATCGTACGCCGCCATGCCGTAGTCACCGCCCATTCCGGAAATCGACGCCGTGTTGACGATGCAACCTCTGGTCTCCGCCAGGTGCGGAATGGCTGCCCGGCAGCCGTAGAAGACGGAGTGCAGGACGCCGGCGATCCCGTCGCGCCACACATCGGGGTCGATGTCCGGCACAAGAGGCCGGCTGAACGGGGAGCCACCGGATTCCGACGCGGCGCGTCGCATGCCGCCGACGGCATGATTGATCATCACGTCCAACCGGCCCAAAGTCGAAACCGCGAACTGGACCAGGGCATCGACATCGTCGACGTCGGTGACGTCGCAGCGCCGCGGGACGATAGTTCCTCCGTGGTCGGGTTCGGCGGATTTGACCAGGTTTTCCAGGCCCTGCTCGTCGACGTCACTGGCCACCACCTGGGCGCCTTCGGAAGCGAATCGTCGGGCGGCCGCCCCGCCGGTGCCCGGTCCTCCCGCCCCCGTCACCACGACCACCTTGCCCTCGAACCGTACGCTGCCAGCCATCGGCCACTCCCCTCGATTGCGCTCGTCTGAAGTGTAATGGATCAAAATACCGTTGCTGGCTGGACGGGGTTGGCCCGCGGGAGCCGGGCCGGAGGCGCCAGGGTTCAGGCTAACGACCCGGCTGGATCAGGATCTTCACGTGCTCGGTCCTCCGGAGAGCCTCAAAAGCCCACGGCGTCTCGGCCAGAGGAACAATGGCCGTTACCAGCGAGGAAGTATCGACTTGGCCCAGAGCGATGCGGTGCAGCGAGAGGGCAACCTCCTCGGGCCGATACGCCAGGGCGTAGCCAATCGTCAGCTCGCGCATGATTCCTGAGATGGCCGATATGGAATCAGGTGCCATGGAGATGCCGGCCACCACGATCGAGCTGTGGGCGGGAGCGGTCTCCATCAGCCGGGGGATCATGCCGTGGGCTCCGGAGCATTCGTAGACCGTCACGCCGAGCACGTTCGGGGCGCCGCGGTCGAGCAGGGCCGATATCGTGGCAGGCGCGAAGCCATACTCGCTCAGGTGATCGAGAGCCGAGTCCTGGCTGGCGTCCAGCGCCAGGTCCACTCCCAGCTTCTCGGCTACGGCCAGCCGGACGGGCGACAGGTCCGCGGCGATGATGGGACCACGGCCCAGGGCCTGCAAGGCGATGATCACCGCCAGCCCGATCGGCCCACACCCATTGACGATGTAGGGTGCCCCGCCTGGTAGGGACTCGCCCATCGCGACGGCCCTGATTCCGACGGCCAGCGGCTCGGTCAGGGCCGCCTGCTCAGCGGATACATGGTCGGGCACCCCGACGGCCCGGTCCACGTCGAAGACCATCATCTCGGCCAGCCCCCCTGGGTTGACCAGCCCGCCTGCCCGGGTAAATGGGTTGGCGCAGACCTTGCTGCCTACAGGAAACGGTCGATCGTGGGTGGCCGGTCCATAATCAAGGACCTCCGCGCAAAACTCATGCCCCAGCACGGTGGACTCCATGGTTTCGGGCCTGGCCTCGGCCATTTCCAGGCTGTGCAGATCCGATCCACAGATCCCGTTGGTCAGGGTTCTCACCAGAAGCTGGCCAGCCCCTGGGACAGGATCAGCGATCTCGTCCAGGACCAGCCGGCCGTGACGCAGGACAACAGCTCGCATTGCAAGTCACCTCATCTTCTACGAGAGCGGTTCCAAATCCCTTCATGACGCTAGAGCGTCTCGCCCGGGGACGGGGCTGGTTGACCTACGGTCGACGGCGCCCTCGACCTCAGGTCGTCGAGCGGGCCCGGCGTCTCACGTTGTCCATGACGTCGGTGTAAAAGCCGCCGATGTGGTCGACCACCGCCTTGGCGGCGGCGTCATCGTTGCCCTCCTCAATGGTGCGAACGATACCTTCGTGTTCGGCGATGAGCCGGTCGCGCGTGGCCTTCCAGTCGCGAAGTCTGGCGAAACTCTTGACCATCTCCTCTTGAATGGCTCCCCGTATCGCTTCCATCAATACCGGCAAGAGGGCGTTGTGGGAGATGGAAGCCAGCTGCACATGAAAGTCCGTGTCAAGCTCGTTGAACTCGAATGCAGTTTCCGTTGCCGGCATTCTGAGCAGGATGTGGTGGAGGCCTTCGATCTCGCCTGGTTCGGCCCGGAGGGCCGCACACCTGGCGGCCTCGGCTTCGAGGGCGCTTCGGACCTCCACGATGTCCGAGGTTGGTATCCGAAGGAGCCCGACGTGCATCCGCAAGGCGCTCTGGAGCCCCATGCGCGCCCCGTCCGAAACCACCGACCCGGCGCTCGGGCCGCTTCCCCTGCGAGCGACGAGCACGCCGAAGGTCTCTAGCACGCGAAGGGCTTCACGGACGGACGCCCGGCTCACCCCAAACAGCGAGGCCAGCTCCCGCTCGGGGGGCAACCGGCCACCGACCTGGATACTCCCGTCCATGATTCCTTGCTCGACCTGCAGCAGGATTTGTTCGAAGGCGCGACGCTGCTCCAGCGAGCGAAATGGCAGTTCAGGGCGGCTGAGAGTCACCACGGCCACAGTACACGGTCGATATTGGCGCCCGCCGAGTGGCCTGCTATCGATGAGGTCTGACCACAGTCGGTGCGGACCAAGGCGGTGGAGAGCCGTGGCGACAGGGTGTATCCTGCGTCGGTCGGGTGACCGGCCCCGCCCTCTGAGACTCCGGGGAGAAGCTGATGCAGACAGGCGTGGCGCTATTCGCGCAGAACTACACGGATTGGGAACGCCACGATCGGGGGGATTGGGCGGCGGATCCGAAGACCCCCGATAGCGCAATCTTCCAGGAGGAGATCGTTATCGGCGATCTCGTTGAGCCCCTCGGCTTCGACTCGATGTGGACGGTCGAACACCACTTCACGCCGTACACGATGGACACCAATACCCTCCAGTTCCTCACGTTTTTCGCGGGTCGCACGAAGCGGATCGATTTCGGGACCATGGTTGTGGTCCTGCCCTGGCACGATCCGATCCGGGTGGCCGAGGAGGCGAGCATGCTCGCTCACTTCCTGCAGGGACGCAAGCTCACGCTCGGCTTCGGGCGCGGCGCCGCCAAGGTGGAGTTCGACGGGCTACGCATCGACATGAACTCCTCCCGGGAGCGCTTCCTGGAGGCGCTCGAGGTGGTCCGCAAGGCGCTCAGCAGCAAGCGTTTTTCCCATGAGGGCAAGTACTTCCAGATCCCGGATCTCTCTCTTCGTCCGCAACCACCAGGCGACTTGCTGCGCGACATGCACATGGCCTGGGGCAGCCCCTCCTCCGTGGCGGTCGCCGCCGACAACGGGCTGAAGCCGCTCGTCATTCCGCAAAAGGAGTGGTCGACGCACGTCGACGAGATGCGGGAATACAACCGCATCATGCTGTCGAAGGGCTTCGACCCTGGTCAACCTACGGTCCTGCTCGCTGTTTACGTCGATGAGGATCCCGGCCGAGCCCAGGAACTTGGACATCTCTACGCCCTCGAATACGCCGACAGCGCCCGAAGGCACTATCGAATCGACGACCCCAGTCATCTCGCCGGCGTGCAGGGATACGAGCACTACAGCGAGACGGCGAGGAAGTTCGCCGAGGCCCATCCCGAAGCGGAAGACCGCCGGCAGCGAATGCAGGAGCTGGCCAAGACCGTCGACCTCAAGAAGCTCTCGACCGAGGAACTCTTCGGCGTCTTTGTCAACTCGCACGTCTGGGGTACGCCCGACCAGGTGATCGAGCAACTCAAGGAGCGACTTCGCGGCGTGGGCGCGCAGCAGTTCGTCGGAGTCTTCAAGTTTGGGTCGATGTCGCTGAGGGAGGCAGAATCGAGCATTCGCCTGTTCGCCCGGACTGTCCTCCCCGAGATCCACGCCATGCGCATCCCCCCGCCGGTGTTGCCCGAACCGTCGGTCGTGCCTGCCGCGGTTTCCTCCTAGGGGCGGCTCTGACGTGGCTGACACCTCCTCCGGGGAAAGCATGGTTCGTGTCCATGGTCAGGCTGGGCGCGCCGGCTGGCGACGTCCCTCCCGGGAGGCCCGGCCGTGACCAGCGGGGCGGAAGGAATCCTCCCGATTCGAGTCCTGCTGGCCAAGGCAGGCCTGGATGGGCATGACCGCGGCGTGAAGGTGGTCGCTCGGGCCCTGCGTGATGCGGGCATGGAGGTGATCTACTCCGGTTTGCACCGATCACCCGAAGAGGTGGTCGCCATGGCGATCGAGGAAGACGTGGACGTCATCGGCGTCAGCCTCCTGTCGGGCGCCCACATGACCCTCTTTCCGGAGATCATCCGACTGCTGCGCGAGAAGGGCGTGTTGGAGCGGTACATCCTGGTCGGAGGGGGGGTCATGCCGGATGAGGACGTCGAGGCGCTCAAAGAGATCGGCGTTCGCGAGATCCTGGGGCAGGACACACCGCCCGATGAAGTGACAAAATGTATACGGACCTTGGTTGAAGAGCGGGGGTCGCGCTACTGATGGATATGGAGCACTGGACCTGGCCGCCGTTCTACGACGCCGCCTACGTGCCACCCCTCGGCCAGGAGTACTGGTTTCCTGTTCGCGAGACCATGGACCCTGAGCAGCGCGAGGTGGCCATCCTGACGCGCCTTCGCGAGGTGATGGAGTACGCGTACGCCCACGCGCCGTTCTACCGGGCGAAATGGGATGAGGCGGGCATCGCGCCCGTGGACATTCGATCGCTGGAAGACTTCGAAAGTGTTCCTGTCGTCACCAAGGAGGATCTGCGGCGGGCTCAGATCGAGCACCCGCCGTTCGGTGACTACCTCTGTGTCCCGGAAAGCGAGATTCAGAGTATCCATGGGACATCGGGGACGACCGGCCGCCCGACGGCCTTCGCCATCGGGCGTCAGGACTGGCCCCGGATCGCCGAGTCGCATGCCCGGGTCATGTGGGGAATGGGTATCCGGCCTGGTGATATGGTCTTCATCGGCGCGGTGTTCAGCCTCTATATGGGTTCGTGGGCCGTGCTCGCCGGGGCGGAGCGCCTTGGCGCCCAGGCTTTCCCCTTTGGAGCGGGCGCCCAGGGCCAGACCCGACGAGCTGTCAACTGGCTCCAGCAGATGCGGCCGGCCGCGCTGTACGGCACGCCCTCGTACGCCCTCCGCATCGCCGAGGTGGCCGGCGAAATCGGAGTCGATCCTCGCGAGCTCGGAATCCGGATCCTGTTTTTCTCAGGTGAGCCAGGCGCGTCCATCCCCTCCATGAAGCGAAAGCTGGAGGAGGTGTTCGGGGCGAAGGTCTTCGACTCCGGATCTATGGGGGAGATGACGCCCTGGATGAACCTGGGCGAAACAACGTCTCAGAGTGGCATGCTCTGCTGGCAGGACATCGCCTACACGGAGGTGGTCGATCCCGTCACGCATCGCCGCCGGCCCTACGGTGGAGAAGGCACGCCCGTCTATACGCATCTGGAACGAACCAGTCAACCGATGATCCGTCTCCTGTCGGGTGACCTGACCCGGTGGGAGGCGGGTCCCTCACCGTGCGGACGTACCTATCCGTACCTGCCTCGGGGGATCTACGGGCGGATCGACGACCAATTCACCATTCGGGGTGAAAACGTCTATCCCAGTGCGATCGCCGAAATCGTCAGCTGCGAACCGCATTACGGAGGCGAGCATCGCATCATTGTTTCTCGCCAAGACGCCATGGACGTGCTGGTGGTGCAGGTCGAGTACGGCACCGACATTCAGGGCCAGGACAGCGCCATCGACAAGTTCCGGCGGGAGCTGAGCGACAACTTGCGGACCACGCTGGGGGTGAATGCCGAGGTCGTACCTGTGCCGTGGAACACCCTCGAACGAAGTGAGCATAAAAGCAACCGGGTCATCGATCGCCGGGAGCTGTTCCGCGAATTCACTGCTGCCACGTGAGCAAGGTTGAATACGCCAGCCTTTACGAACAGGCCAAGGGTGGCGATCGCGCCTCGCTGACACAGGTCATCTCGGCGCTGGAGGCGCGGGCCCGGGCGGTCGAGCCCGTGGTGGAGACCCTCTACGCGGAAGGGGGGCGGGCTCGAATCATCGGGGTCACCGGCGCGCCAGGGAGCGGGAAGAGCAGCCTGATCGATGCGGTGACCGCGCTGCTGCGCGGTCGGGGCCAGACGGTGGCGATCGTCGCCGTCGATCCTTCGAGCGCCTTGACCGGCGGTGCCCTCCTCGGCGACCGGATCCGGATGCATCAGCATACCCTCGACCAGGGAGTCCTGGTCCGGTCGATGTCGTCCCGCGGCTCGCTGGGTGGCTTGGCTCAGGCGACGACCGACGTCGTCGCGGTGCTGGACGCGGTGGGATGGGACTACGTCTTCGTCGAAACCGTCGGGGTGGGGCAGGCCGACGTGGACATCATGCATCTGGCCGACACCATCGCAGTGGTGTCGGTACCGGGCCTGGGAGACGACATTCAGGCTATCAAGGCGGGACTCCTGGAGATTGCCGACATCCACGTCGTCAACAAGGCCGATCTCCCCGACGCCGGCCGGGCGGCCACTGACCTGCTGGCGATGCTGCGGTTGGGTCGACGCCAACCTGACGGCGCATGGTTCCCACCGGTGCTGATGACGGACTCCATCAGGCCCGCGGGCGTGACCGAGCTGGTTGATGCGTTTGATGCCCACCAGGCCTGGCTGGATACATCCGGCGATGGGGTGGCCCGCAGGCGCGCTCGCGTCGCGGATCGGCTCCGCATGCTCACGCGCGACCGCATGATCGAAAGGCTCCGCGATCAATCCGTTGGAGCGGTGTTCAACGGTCTCGTGGAGAGCGTCGTTGGCCGGACCATGAGCCCGCACGCCGCCGTCGACGCCCTGATCTCGGCCATCCAGGAGGATTCATCGGCCCACCGGAACGATTCATCAGGAGAACGGGAGTGAGCGAGCACATGGACGGTGACGAGGTAACACGTCTCATCGACGACGCCACCCGCGAGGCGGTGCAGGAACAGGTCCGGGACTGGGAGGGCGACGAGCTGGCCGCCTTCCTGCGGAGGCGCCCGGAGTCCCAGGACGGCTACGTGACGGGCTCTCGTCGCCCGGTGGAGCGGGTGTACACGCCGGCGGACGTCGCCGACATTTCCTTCGAAGATATCGGCCTGCCGGGCCGGTACCCCTTCACCCGCGGCCCGTATCCGACCATGTATCGGGGTCGAGTCTGGACCATGCGTCAGATCGCAGGGTTCGGTACCCCGGACGAGACCAACGAGCGGTTCAGGTATCTCATCGCCCAGGGCCAGACCGGCTTGTCGGTCGACTTCGACATGCCCACGCTGATGGGCTACGACTCCGACCACCCGGCGAGTCGGGGTGAGGTGGGGAGGGAAGGTGTCGCCGTCGATCTACTCGAGGACATGGACCGGCTCTTCGCCGGCATCGATCTCGAGAACATCAGCGTGTCGATGACCATCAACCCCACGGCCTGGATACTCCTGGCCATGTATATCGCCGTGGCCGAGGATCGCGGCCTCGATCTCAACAAGCTCTCCGGGACCATCCAAAACGACATCCTCAAGGAGTACATCGCCCAAAAGGAGTGGATCTACCCTCCCGAGCCCAGCATGAGAATCGTCCGGGACACGATCACCTACACCGCGGGCCGGATGGCGAGGTACAACCCCATAAACATCAGCGGCTACCACATATCCGAGGCCGGTGCCAGTGCCCGGCAGGAAGCGGCCTTCACGATGGCCGCGGCCCGGGAGTATGTGCGCACGGTCGTCGACTCGGGCATGCCGGTGGACGATTTTGCCCCCAGACTGTCCTACTATTTCGTGTCGCAGGCGGATTTCTTCGAAGAGATCGCAAAGTTTCGGGCCGTGCGGCGCTTCTATGCCCGCATGATGCGAGAGCAGTTTGGCGCCAAGAACCCGGAGTCGATGAGGTTGCGGTTCCATTGCCAAACAGCTGCGGCCACCCTGACGAAGCCCCAGCCACTGAACAATGTGGTGAGGACCGCGCTGCAGGCTCTCGCTGCGGTACTCGGAGGGACGCAGTCGCTTCACACCAACGGGCTCGACGAGGCCTACACGATTCCTTCCGAGATGGCGATGAAACTGGCGTTGCGAACCCAGCAGATCATCGCCGAGGAAACCAACGTGACGCAGGTCATCGACCCGCTGGGCGGTTCCTATTACGTGGAAGCTCTGACCCGGGAAATAGAGCAGGACATCCACGAGTGCCTCCGGCAGGTCGACGAGCTCGGTGGGATGCTGAAGGCCATCGAAAGAAGCTATTTTCAGCGGGAGATTGCCGACTTTGCCTACGAGCAGGCGCAGCGCAAAGCCAGCGGCGAGCGGACCGTCGTCGGCGTCAACAAGTATGTGGACGATGGCGAATCGCAGAAGGTCGAAACCCACCAGTTGGATCCCTCCAGCGAGAAGCGCAAGATCAACCGTCTCGAGACCGTGAAGCGCACTCGCGACAATGAGACCGTGGCGAAGGTGCTGGGCGAACTGGTCACCGCGGCCAAAGACCCGGCGGCGAATCTCATGCCAACGACGATTGCGGCCGTCAAAGCGCAAGCATCGCTCGGGGAGATCGTCCTGTGTCTCGAGCCCGTCTTCGGACGGTACCGCGAGACTGCAGTCTTCTAGGGGGACCCGCCTTACAGATCGTCCCCGATCTTCACCATACCGGTCTTCATCCCGAGCGCGACCGGTTCGACGTACACCGGTTGGATCGTCGTCGCGGCCGGCAGTTGCTCGTGTACTTGCATCTTGAGCGGCTCCGTCGCCATGTCAAGAAACAGCGGGTACAGATCGTCGTGATGGCAGGGCAGCACCACCCTGGGTTGATAGGTTTCGACGAGTGGGCCCGTCGCGGCCAGCTGCCGTCGAAGCAGCGGATATCCCTGCAGGGCGACGATGGCCAGATCGCATCCCGGGTTCGCCGAAAAGTAGGCCCGCTCCTCATCACTGACCGGACCGGCACTGTCCCGGTACACGACTTTGTACCCGTCGATATCGAAGACCAGGCACATGGTGGCTTCGGTCAATACTTCGGGTGTGTGGTTGCCCCGCTGGAATACGTCCTGCTGATGGGCGGCCTCTTCGGGGCTCAACGGGGGTTGGTCGCTCTCCCAGATGGCCCGAGCGTCTCGCAACGCTCCGATACTGACCTGCAACTCGGGATGGTCGACGGGACAATGGAAGCCGTGGAGCACGCGAAGCGTAAACTCGGGGAACTCGAGAAGCTCCCCCTCGCCCCTGCCGGTGACGCCGATAATCCGGTCGGCCCCAAGTCCGCCTTTGGTCAACACATCGGCACCGAGAGGATGGACAACGACCGACGCACCGGTCTGGGTGGCGATCTGGGCGGCGTCGCTGATGTGATCGTAGTGGGGATGGCCGATCAGAACGGCGTCGGCCCGCTCCACCTCATCGAGTCGGAAGCCCAGCTTGCGCATCCGCGGGCCTCGGTCATAGAAGGTGTCCAGCAGAAGAACTCGATCACGGAAGCAAAGCTCATAATTCGCGGTTCCGAGCCAGCGGATGGTCAGGACATCGGGGTCCGCATTGATGGGACCGCCCAGCATCGCCGGACGGCTGTAGCCGAGGACCCGGTCATGGTTCACGTGCGCTTACCTCCGAGACAGGTTGACCCTCTTAGATCATTTTGCGAAGCGTCGACCTAGGAGCCGGTGGATCCGAGGAGGTTGCCCCCGAGAGTGGGGTGGCCGATTCGCTTGTCACCGATGATATTCACAACGGCGGGCTTGCCGGCCGCGAAGGCCCGCTCCAGCGCGGCCCGGATCCCGTCGGGATCCTCGACGTGCTCCCCGTGGCAGCCGAGCTCCTCGGCGATGCGGTCGTAGCGGATGCCCGGCAGCATCTCGAAGGGCTCGGTGCGGCCTCGTAGTCGAGGCATTTGCTCGAACGATGGTCCCCAGGAGCTGTTGTTCCAGAGCACGACCACGATCGGGATGTTGTACCTGGCTGCGGTCTCGATATCGAAGCCGCCGATCCCCATGCCGCCGTCGCCGATGAGCGCCACGACCGGACTGCCCGGGCGCGCCAGCCCGGCGCCGATCGCCATCCCTATGCTGTGACCGACGGGGGCCAGCGGGCCGGCGTCGATGAGCTGCCCGGGAAATCGGGCGGAGAACCAGTGGCTCACGTAGCCCGAGAGCGTGAAGCTGTCGACGATCATCACGGCCGACGGGTCGAGCACCGTGACCAGATCGCGCAGCAGCCGGTCCGGATGAACCGGAACATCCGCATGGTGCTGCTGCTCCCGGTCGGCGACCATCCCCTCGAAGGTGGCTCGGGCCTCCGCCAGGTCGGCCAACCACCGGGAGTCACCTCGGTCCTCGCTTCCCTGGCTGCGGACGAGGTCGATCATCTGGCGCAACACCAGCTTGGGATCGCCGATGATCGGCACGTCGGCGGCCACGTTGGAGCCAACCCGGCGCGGGTCGCTGTCGACCTGGATGTGGGTGGCGTCCGCCCCCCACGTCGGTGGTTGGCCAAAGTGCTCGCCGCTCCAGAAGCGGAATCCGAAGCTGACCACCACATCGGCCCGGCTGGTGAACGGCTTCTTCCACGCGCCTCGCACGGCCAATGGATGGTCCTCAGCCACTGCGCCCTGCCCGGCCCGGCGGCAATAGACCGGGGTGGACGTCAACTCCGCCAGCTCCCGAAGCTCTGGCCCGGCGTCTGACCAGAACACCCCGTCGCCGCCTACCAGCAGCGGGCGGTCGGCGCCGAGCAGCAGCTGGACGGCCCGTTCGACCGCACGCGGATCCCCCTGGGCGCGCAGCTCGTCCGGGCCGTAGACGCGGGCCCCGGAACGCTGATCGGACTCGGGGCCGGTGTGGTAGAGGATATTTTGGGGAATCTCGACGACGGCCACGCCCTGGGGAGGGGTGGCTGCGGCCCGGAAAGCCTGGCGGAGGTGAAACTCGATCGTGCTCCAATCCAGCACCCGTCGGGTGTACTTGGCGAAGCTGCTGCAAACGTCGGAGCCATAGAGCTCCTGGAAGGAGTCAAGGCCATCCTCGATCGTCGGGTGTTGGCCCGACAGGCACACCACCGCGCTGTTGGTCAGCGCCGCCACCGCGAGTCCGGTGATGGCATTGGTCAGACCGCATCCGGCGGTCACGCAGCAGACGCCGGGCGTGCCCGATGTGCGCGCCCACCCGTCGGCGGCGTAGGCCGTCGCCTGTTCGTGGCGCATATGGATGAGCTTCACGTCGTTGGCTACCAGCTGGCCGAGGATCGGGAACGTATGGCCGCCGTTGATCGCGAACAGGTACTCCACCTTCTGTTCCTTGAGAATTTGCCCGACCAGCGCGCCGCCATCGACTTCACTCATCGCTAACCCTCGCTCTCTTCAGGTGCCGACGTGTCCGCACGTCCGGGCGACTCCCGGCATGGTAGCTCTGCCTGCCTGGGCTCATCCCGGGGCGACGAATTCCCTGTCGGTCAACCGCTGGTTGAGCATTCCCATCCTGGTCGGGGTTTGCGGGCCGGCCCGTCGGGGTAGGGCCAAAGGCATGCTCGGAAGGGCCCGTGCAACGCGTGCGTGGATACCGGCGGGAAGTCCGGAATCGCGTGAGCCGCTGCCGTCGCCGCAGTCTCGCAAGCTCGCTGTTAGCGCTACTCGCTAGCAGCGATAGCTGCGGCCCTCTTGAGTCGGCCTACTGCCCCAGGCCTTGACTCGGGGGCCGCAGCCCATTCGCCCGAGGCCGGCCACTCGCCCCAGGCGACTGGGCCCGAGGCGAATGGTGCGCTCGACCTGTGAATTGGGTCACCCGGTGTGGTGGGTGTCAAACGGTCCGGTTCGGCCGATCTGCCCTGGCCGCCCCGCTCCCGGGATCGTCGTAGCCGCCGCTCGGTTCCTCGCCGGCGATCCGGTCATTTCGGGCCGCGCCCTCGTCGCGGGCCATGCGCTCGTCGCGGGCCATGCCCTCGTCACGGGCGGGGCGCCCGTCCCCGGCCGTCCGTTCGTCGCGACCGAGGCGCCCATCGTCGGCCATGCGTTCGTCGCGACCGAGGCGCCCATCGTCGGCCATGCGTTCGTCTTCGGCGATCCGCCCATCACGGGCCATCCCGCCACGGCCAACAGGCTCGCCGCCTACTGCCGGCTCCCTTCCCGTCATCGGGGCGGCCTCCTCGACAGGGACATCTTCCACGGTGGCTGCGGGCCGCGCCATGACCGCCTTGAGGGCCATGCCCCCCAGGACAGCCAACAGAATCCCGGGTCCAAGACTTGAACCCAGCTGGTTGAGGAATGAGGTCCACGCGGTCGTACCCGTCGCGAAGGGTTGGCCGGGTTCGAAGGTCGCCCACAGCGCCGGACCGATCACAAACCAGGCTCCTGATGCGATGATCATCAAGGCCGCCAGCCCGATCGGCGCCCCCGTGCCGGCGCGGCGACGGCTTGGTGAGGCACTCAGGATCATGAGACCGGCAGCCACGGCCACCGCGCCGGGCAGGAGATGCAGTAACCAGTTTTGAGTGGTCCACACCCAGCTCCCGGCCGAAGTGGGGCGATAACCGAAGTCGGGTCCGACAAAGACCGAGATCGCGCCCCACGCTCCCACCAGTGCCGCGAGCAGCCCGACTTCGGCGGCTCCAATGGGCCGAACCCAAACACGCGTACCACTTTGACTGCTCGTGGCCGTGCGGCGGCTCCATCGTCGCTGATTCGGATGTTCCACAGCCCACGTCATATGACCAGCTTCCTTCCTGTGCCGCTTTCTGGGGCGTCATAACTGTTCCTCGCCCACACCGCGTTCTTCCCATTTCCCGACGCTGTCAACCGGCGACGCCGCCTCCGTGCCGGCACCGCAACCAGGTCGTCCTCGGAATCGGGCCACCACCCGACGTCATCGGTCGATCCGCTGGCAGCAACCGTCAGGCCCGAGTGCGACCAGTGCGCCGCGGCCGACCGTGAGCTACCGACGTCCGGCCACGGGCGGGTCGAGGGCGATGATGCGGTGCTCGGTCACCCGGCCGCCGGCGATGCTGAGCTCACCGATCGAATGGACAGGTTGGGCGCGGCGTTGCGTTGGAGACCCGGGGTTAAACAGGAGCTGACCGTCTTCCCCGTGCTCGTTTACCGGCGCATGGCTGTGACCGAACACGACCACATCGGCATCAGGAAAGCGCCGTCGAAGCCGGCGGGCCCGGCCCGCGGCGGCCCCGCTGTCATGGATCATGCCGATCCTCACCGCCTCCACTTCCACCAGCCTGGTTAGGGGGAGAATCCCGACGAGCGAGGTGTCGTTGTTGCCGAGGACCGCATGAACCGGGGCCAGCTCGTTGAGTTCGCGCAGGATCTCTTCATCCAGGACGTCGCCGGCGTGCAGGATGAGATCGGCCTGGCGCAGGTGTGGCCAGGCTGAAGCTGGCAGGCGGCAGATGGCCTTCTCTGCTCCGAGCGTCCGGCTGCGCAGGTGAGTATCGGCCAGGACCAGGATCCGCAGCGGGCCGAACGTGCCTCGCCGCCTGGGCGCCGAGGCAAGCGGACTGGCTCCCGTAATCACGCTCGGCGCGCCGGCGCTTCTCGGGCCGGTGGGAGCTTCTCGGAGTGGTGGGCCCTCCTGCCCCTCATGGGGCAAGTTCGGCTCAGTCGACGATGAAGTCGACGGTGACATCAGGGGTCGCAACTGCGACCGTGCCGTACAGCGGTCAGCGGCCCTTGAACAACTCGACCAGCGTGGCTGCATCCTCGTCCCCTATTCCGTGAAAGGAAAACCGGAGGCGGGCCGAACTGAACACGGTGACGTCCTCCCGGACCGCATGAGCCCGGTCAACCGTGCCGGCCATCTCCGCCTCCACCCCGATCAGGTCGATGTTCTGCTGGCGGGCGACCACCTGCACCAATTCGGCCGCACAGGACGCCACCCCGCCGAGAAACAGCTCGGCGGGCGTGATCGCCTCTCCCGGGCAACCGTTCTGGGCCGGTCCGTCGACCACCAGGTGCTGGTCCCGGGCGCTCAGGAGCACCCGGCCAAAGGTGCCGGTCGTCGTGGACCGGACGAGATAGTCGTGATGGTCCGTCGTCGCCATCGTTCACCTCCTGGAGAGCTGTTCTCCCAGTCTGGCATCCATCACTGGGGCAACCGGTGACCACCCGGGAGCGCCTTCTGAGCCCCGTTGGCAGGATCTTGGTGATACACTAAAGTTATATCCACCATAACTTTAAGGTAACACTGTCCAAAGGACGAACAGGGAGGGATCATGACTGAGACCACCAGGGGGCCGCAGCGGGCGCAAGGGTCATCACGCCCAGCGGGGAGACGTCGGCAGGCGACCATCTTCCGGCTGGTCAATATCCCCATGCGAGCGGTGCTCGGTTTGCCCTTCCCGACGCCGCTCGGCCGGCGGCTGATGCTCATCTCTTTTACCGGCCGCAAGTCCGGCAAACGGTACCGGCAACCCGTGAGCTACGTACGCGACGCCAGGACCGGCACGCTGCTGACCCCCGGAGGCGGCCGGTGGACTCGCAATCTTCGCCACGCTGACGAGGTCGGCGTCCGTCTTCGCGGTCGCGACTTCACGGCCCGACCCGAGCTGGTCGACGACCCGGACGAGGTCGGACGATTGCTGGCCCTGATGAGCGGGGACAATCCGAGCCTCAATCGATTCGTGCGAATCCCTAAGCGGCCCGACGGCCGCTTTGACCCCGCCGCCCTCAGGACCGCCATCGAGCACGGCTTCCGGATTGTGCGCTGGCACGCGGGGAACAACCTCTGAGCCCAGATCGACCTCTCATCAGGGACACGGGTTCATCTCTCTCGACTTTGGGGTTAACGTGAGCGCTTGCTCTCCGCCTGATCGGGAGGGGTCGAGACGATGAAAGCGGTGGTTTGTCACCAGGGTGCGCTGACGGCCTCGGACGTTGCCGATCCCGAGCCATCCCGAGGCCAGGTGTTGCTCCGGGTGCTCCGGTGCGGGATCTGCGGCTCCGATCTCCACGCCCGCCGGGCCGGCGATGAGCTGGCGGCGGTCATGGTGGAGTCCGGCTACGACGGATTCATGCGCTCCGACCAGCAGGTCGTCTTCGGCCACGAGTTCGTCGGTGAAGTAGCCGAATACGGGGCGGCATGCCGTCGGAAGGTTCCGACCGGCACGCCGGTGGTGGCCTTTCCGCTGGTGCGAAAGAACGGTGCGGTCCATCCCATCGGGCTCTCAGCCGCCGCCCCGGGCGGCTACGCCGAGGGCGTCCTGGTGGAGGAGTCGCTGATGCTTCCGGTGCCGAATGGGCTGCCGGCACCGATGGCGGCCCTGACCGAGCCGATGGCGGTCGCATGGCACGCCGTCCGGCGGGCGGAAATATCGCGACGTACTCCCGCCGTCGTGGTTGGCTGCGGGCCGATCGGCCTGGCGATCGTCAGCGTTCTCAAGGCCCTCGGGACACGAATGGTGTGCGCCAGCGATCCGTCGGCTCGTCGGCGCGAGCTCGCCTATTCCCTCGGAGCGGATGTGGTGGTCGATCCGGGCAGCCGCTCACCCTACGACGCCGCGGCTCGGCGAGGGATGATCCGGACGGTCCCCGACGGTGCGGAGTTGGCGGTGAGCACCATGGAGCGGTTGCACCGGCTCCCGATCCCCTGGCCGTACCTCTTCCGGGGCTTCGAGAAGCTCGGCCTCGGTCCCCGGGGGCCCGTCGTCTTCGAATGCGTCGGCATCCCTGGGATACTCGACGACATCATCACCTCGGCCCCCTTCTTCTCCCGGGTAATCGTCGTCGGGGTGTGCATGGGATCGGACCGCATTCGCCCGGCCATGGCGATCAACAAGGAACTCGACCTTCGATTTGTGCTGGGCTACTCGCCCCTCGACTTCCGTGACACGCTCTATCGGCTGGCCGACGGCAAGCTCAATGCCCGCCCTCTTGTCACCGGCCAGGTGGGCCTGGACGGCGTCAACGCGGCTTTCGACGTGCTGGCTGGTGCCGACGCCCACGCCAAGGTGCTCATCGACCCCGGTGCCGCCGGGGATGCCCTGATCCCCGAGCGCTGAAGTCACCTCGAGAGCGGCGCCCGCCGCCCGCGCCCTGGACGGCTGGCTGTCGCGTGGACGGCGCCCTAGGCCTGAGAGGCGGCTACGCCTTCGGCCCGGGCGGGGGCGTGGCGCACGTCGTCGGGAGTCAGGGCCCGGGTCCACGCCGCGAACTCCAGGCAGATCCCGTCCGGATCGAAGAAATACACGGACTTCACGAATACCCCGGGGTGCATGGTGCGAGCAACGCCCCACTCGCTGTCGTCGTGCATCATCACCTCGGTGCACTCGACACCGCGCTCGCGGAGGCGAGCGACGTAGCCGTCGATGAGCTCAGCGGGAACACTGAACGCCACATGGTTCATCGACCCGATCGCCGTGGTGATCTCGCCGACGCCGGGCAAGGCGGCCGGGGCGGATACGCCGGGGGAGGGGGGCGGTGCGTCCTTGAACCAGAAGAAGGCCAGGCTGTCGCCGTTGCCGATATCGAAGAAGAAGTGCTGCCCCATGTCCCTTGGCAGCTCGATGGTCTTCACCAGCGGCATACCCAGGGTGTCGCGGTAGAACTCCACGGTACGGGCCATGTCCCGGCACACCAGCGCCAGGTGGTTGACCCCGCTCAGTTCGAAGGGACGCTCATGCTGTTGTGTTTCCATTGCTTACGGATGCTAGCCCGTGCCTGCGGCATCCGCGCTGTCGGGGAAGGTTTCGAGGCGCGACAGAGGCGAACCCCCTCAGACCCAACGGGCCCTCACACTCCAACGGGTGCCGAGGGGCTGAAGCGCACGGTGAGATGTTTGATACCACCCACCAGCGGAATCCCGAGGGCCTGCAACGGAACCGGACCGCCGACCACTTCAATGTCGGGCAGACGGGTCAGGAGCTGGCGAAACAGGACCGACAACTCACGCCGGGCCAGGTGGGCGCCGAGGCAAAAGTGCGGGCCCGGGCCACCGAAACCCACGTGCGGGTTGGGGTCCCGACCGATATCGAAGGTCTCCGGATCATCGAATACCCGCGGGTCGCGGTTGGCCGCTCCGTAGAACATCACGACCTTGTCGCCTTCCTCGAACTCGTGACCCGACAGCGTGAGCTTCCTGGTCACGGTGCGACGCATGAAGGTCACTGGCGAAGCAGCCCGGATGATCTCTTCTACCGCCTTCGGAGTGGCTGATCCGATGTCCGCCTGCCACCTGGCTTTCTGGTCCGGGTTGAGGTGGAGAAGATTCATGCCATGGCTGATGGCGTTGCGGGTGGTGTCGTTGCCGGCGACGGCCAGGAGTATGAAAAACGGGGCCAGTTCGTGCGGAGCCAGCATGTCCTCACCAAGGTCGTTGTGGACCAGAGCGGTGGTGAGGTCATCGCGTGGATTTCGGCGGCGGTCCTCGGCCAGCTCGTTCATCAAGCCGGCCAGCTCCATGCCGGCCCCGATGAGAGCCCCAAGGGGGTCCTGGGCCTCGCTCGTCCCCATCATGTCCGGGTCACCTGCGCCGAGGATCACATTGGTGGCTCTGAGGACCGTTCCGAACTCGCTGCGGGGGATACCCATCATGTCGCAGATGATCAGAAGTGGAAACGGCTGGGATACTGCCTTTACCAGGTCCACTTCACCGGCCTCGCACATCGCATCGATGACCTCGGTGCAGATCCGCTCGACCGACTCGAGAACGCCGGCGAGCTGACGCGGCGTAAATGAGCGGGCGACGATTCCCCGCTGCCGGGCGTGCCGCGGATCGTCCATAACGATGAACGATCCAAAGAACTCCATGGCCTCCATCGGCAGATCCCAGATGGACGTCGACCCTTTGCCGGAGCAGAAGTCGAGCGGGCGCTTGCTGATCTCGACCACCTCGTTGTAGCGGGTCACCGCAAAGAAGTCGTGCTCCTCCTCGCTGGCCAGATCGGGGATGGTCACGTCGAGGAACGGACCCTGCTCACGCAGAATGGCGAACCGGGCCATGCGATCGGAAAGCGGCAACTGCCAGAACTCGGGCTCTCTGATCGATTGGGCCGTCAGCATCACATGGTCCCCTCACGTACGCGGAATGCCCAAAATATTAACGCAGATAACGCATCGGGTTTTGGGCGGCTGACGGCACCTGGCTCCACCGACGACGAACCGGACGGAACGCGGGCCTTACATGCTTTCTCATGAAGACTGAGCGCTGATCAATCTCTTCTGGTCGGGCTCGGTGAGGTATCGACGTACGCCGCCAGGTGCACGCCGGTGATGGTGGGCCGGGTGGCGACCAGCTCGAAAGGCGTGCCCTCGAATACGATCCGGCCGCCATCATGCCCGGCGCCGGGGCCGAGATCGATGATCCAGTCCCCATGGGCCATGACCGCCTGATGGTGCTCGATGACGATGACCGACTTGCCGGTGTCCACGAGCCGGTCAAGGAGGCCGAGCAGCTGCTTGACGTCGGCCAGATGGAGGCCGGTGGTCGGCTCGTCGAGCACCAGGACGCGGCCCTTTTCCGCCATGTGGGTGGCTAGCTTGAGCCGTTGCCGTTCGCCGGCGGACAGCGTGGTCAGGGGCTGGCCCAGGCTGAGGTAGCCGAGCCCGACGTCGGCGAGCCGGCCGAGGATGACGTGCGCGGCGGGCGTCGTCGCCTCGCCCTGGCCGAAGAATTCCTGGGCCTCGACTACCGCCATCCCGAGAACCTCGCTGATGTCGCGGCCACCAAAGTGGAATTTGAGCACCGACGCATCAAATCGCTTGCCCTCGCACTCCTCGCAAACGGTGGCGACGCCGGCCATCATGGCCAGATCGGTGTAGACGACGCCCACGCCGTTGCAGTTGGGGCAGGCTCCCTCCGAGTTGGCGCTGAACAGTGCCGGTTTCACGCCGTTGGCCTTGGCAAACGCTTTCCGGATCGGCTCGAGCAGCCCGGTGTAGGTTGCCGGGTTGCTTCGGCGGGAACCACGGATCGGGGTCTGGTCGACCATCACGACTCCGTCCCGCCCGGACACCGAACCGTCGATGAGCGAGCTCTTGCCGGAGCCGGCGACACCGGTTACGACGACGAGTATGCCGAGCGGGATGTCGACGTCGACGCCTTGCAGATTGTGCATCGCCGCGCCCCGGACTTCGAGCGTGCCGGTGGGCGACCGCACCGTCTCTTTGAGTGCGGCCCGATCGTCGAGATGGCGTCCGGTCACGGTGCTACTGGCCCGCAGGCCCTCGACCGACCCTTCGAAACACACCGCGCCGCCCGCCGCACCGGCGCCGGGCCCGAGGTCGACGACGTGGTCCGCGATCATTATGGTCTCTGGTTTGTGCTCCACGACGAGGACCGTGTTTCCCTTGTCGCGTAACTGCAGGAGCAGGTCGTTCATTCTCTGAATGTCATGAGGGTGCAGGCCGATGGTCGGCTCGTCGAACACATAGGTCACGTCGGTCAGCGAGGACCCGAGGTGGCGGATCATCTTGGTGCGCTGCGCTTCCCCGCCTGACAACGTGCCTGACGGCCGGTCGAGCGACAGATAGCCGAGGCCGATCTCGACGAAGGCGTCAAGGCTTTGCTGCAGCGCGACCAGCAGCGGCGCCACTGACGGCTCGCTGAGACCCCGCACCCAATCGGAGAGGTCGCTGATCTGCATGGCGCAGGCTTCGGCGATGTTGATCCCCTTCACCCTTGAGGACCTTGCCGCCTCGCTGAGCCGTGTGCCGCCGCAATCGGGGCACGTGGTGAAAGTCACCGCTCGTTCGACAAATGCCCGGATGTGCGGCTGCAAGGCGTCGACGTCTTTGGACAGGAACGACTTCTGGATTCTCGGTATCAAACCCTCGTACGTGAGGTTGATATTGTCGACCTTGATCCTGGTCGGCTCCTTATAGAGCAAGTTATTGAGCTCAGTCTTGGTGTACTTTCCGATCGGCTTGTTCGGGTCGAAGAAACCGCAACCACTGAAGATACGGCCGTACCAGCCGTCGACGCCGTAGCCCGGGATGGTTAGCGCACCCTCGTTGATTGACTTGCTGTCGTCGTACAGCTGAGATCGGTCGAAGTCGGTGACCGAGCCCCGCCCCTCGCAGCGCGGACACATGCCGCCGGCACGCGAGTAGGTCCGTTTTACCGTCTTGGCGTTGCCGCGTTCGACCGTCACCGCACCACTGGCCCGCACCGTAGGCACGTTGAAGGAGAAGGCGTTGGGGGACCCGATCTGCGGCTGCCCGAGCCGGCTGAAGACTATCCGTAACATGGCGTTGGCATCGGTAGCGGTGCCAACCGTGGAGCGGGGATCAGAGCCCATCCGCTCCTGGTCGACGATGATCGCGGTCGTCAAGCCTTCGAGTACGTCGACCTCCGGGCGAGCCAGGGTGGGCATGAAGCCCTGCACGAAGGCGCTGTAGGTCTCGTTGATCAGGCGCTGTGACTCCGCGGCGATGGTGTCGAAGACGAGCGAGCTCTTGCCTGACCCGGAAACGCCCGTGAACACCGTCAGCCGACGCTTGGGTATCTCGATACTGACGTTCTTGAGGTTGTTCTCGCGCCCCCCGACGACGCGGATCAAATCGTGACTGACCGGGGCTGACCGCGGGCGGGGCTTCGGGTTGATCGTCGAGGCGGTGCTCATCGGGTCTCCATTTTGGCGCCCGGACGGTCGTGGCGTTGATCCCGGCGTCGCCCGGGAACGATCAGGCCTGGGCGATACGGACCAGGTTGCCGGACGGGTCGCGGAGGGCGCAATCGCGCGCGCCCCACGGCTGGGATGTCGGCTCCTGCAGCACCTCGGCGCCCGACGCCCGGACCTTCTCGAAGGTGGTGTCAAGGTCATCCGAACGGAAGATCGCCGCCTGGAGCGAGCCCTGGGTCACGAGCGCCAGCAGAGCATCGCCCTCGGCCTGCGAACGACCGCCGTGCGGTTGGAACAGTACGATTCCGACATCCTGGCCCGGAGCTCCGACAGTCACCCAACGGAAGCCCTCGTTTGAGACATCCAGGCGGACTTCGAGGCCCAGGGCATCGCGGTAGAAGCCGAGTGCGGCGTCAGGATCGTGAACGGGGATGAACATGGATTGCAGTGCGACGGTCATGGGTTGACCATACGAGGACTGACCCGTCGTGTGCTTCTTCGATTCTGCTCGGTGTCAGGAATGGGGCAGGTGGGGCCGGGTGGGGCGCGCCATCCGTCGGTGTGGAGCGGATCCTTCGGCGCAGCTCACCTGTGATCACGCCGTGACCGCGGTCCGCCTCGGGCGGGTGGCGATCATGCTGACGCACGGCGGGACCACCTCGCTGTCGCGATGATCGCGCCCCCGGTACTGCGAGGGGGTCTCGCCCACGATCTCGGTGAAACGCGAGCTAAACGAGCCGAGTGACGTCGAGCCGACGGCCATGCAGGCGTCGGTGACCGACAGGCCCTGACGCAGAAGAGCCTTGGCGCGCTCGATGCGCCGGGTCATCAGGTACGAATACGGCGTCTCGCCATAGGCGGCGCGAAACTTGCGCGAGAAGTGGGCGGGCGACATGAGGGCGGTTCGAGCCATGGCCGGGACATCGAGGGGCTCTGCGTAATCGCGGTCCATGAGGTCGCGCGCCCTGCGCAGGTGGGCGAGGTCGGCGATCTCTTCCGGCGTCATGATGACGAGGCTACGCCAACGGTGGCCTGATCTGCGGGCCGCGGGGTGGGGGCCCGGAGGTGCCGATGGCCGAATTGGGCTTGGTCGAGGAGCCCGGGGGGCTAATTGCCGTTGCGCTCGCGGTGCCTGCATCCCGGCCAGCAGCAGGGCCGACGCTGGCCTTCCTCCAACTCCTCCTGGGTACGCCGAATGCGACGTTCTCGGGTGACCGCCTGCTTGGCGTCCTCGACCCAGCAGATAAACTCGTTGCGAGCGAGAGGTGTGATGTCCTTCCAGGCGTCGAGTGCGGTCGGGTTGGCGACCAGCGCCGTTCGCAAGTCGCCCGGAAGCTTGTGCACCACGCCGCCGGGAACCAGTCGACTGCTCACGCTCTCAGGTTAGGCGGAAGCGGGCGGCTGCGTGGGACCCGCCTTTGCGACCACGTCGCTCGGGCCGGTCATCGAGAACATCCTTCTTCTCGGCGCCGACCGGGGACTTCGATTTGGTGTCGTTCTGCCGGCCGACGAGGGGATTAGAGGCGAGTAGAGAGGTCTGGTCTGGATACGGCAGGGTCGGGACCAACCCTCTTATGGCCCACTCGTTGAGGCCAGACTCCGAGATTGCGGTCCGGTAACGCCTGCGCCAACTGTTATCGAACACGACGAGGCCGTCAGCGGCGAGATGGGTGCGAGCCGCGAGAAGGCACGTGGCGCGCGCTCTGCCATCAATAACTATCAGGTCAAACTCACCCCCTACGGAGTGAATAGATGCCACATAGTCGGCGAAGTCAAGGCCCTGACATCCCTCTTTGTCTGACCGGACCACGGGCTCTGAGACCCGGTCGGGTTCCACCACCTGCAGAGTGACCTGCCCCATACCCTCGAGGCGCGGCCGAAGATGATCGGCGAAGCCCCGATGATGTTCCACCGAGTGGACTTCGCCGGCTCGTCGCGCCAGCCACACCGTGCTCGCTCCGGAGCCGTATTCAAAGACCCTGGGAGGCCGCGACCGGTCGGCCATCCAGGCCTCCACCGCGTCGATGGCGCCATACGTCCACCAGGGGACGTCGAGATTCGCCAGTTCGATGGAATCGTGAACTCTCGTGAGGCTGTACGCCCAGTGGGCCACCCGGCGATCCCGTGTTGGCGGATCGCCCGCTCCGATTCCCACGCCCGCCAAGGCCTTGCCCACCCCGCGGGCGCCGGCGACATAGCTGCGCTTGGCCAAGAGAAGTGCATCACCTCTTTGCACTGGCTACTCCGGATTCCGTGATGGTCTCTCGACCGCTCTGCTTCCGGTCGACCCGAGCTCGCATGGCCGGCACGCACAGGCCAACGGTACCTCCCACGCCGTCGACACCAACGAATATGAGGCGGGCCGCGGCGGCCACGGCGGCCGCCGGGCCGGCCGGAAGTCCACACAGCGCCACGAAGATGAGTTCTCGGATTCCGACTCCGGCGGGCACGGGAACGGCCAGGAATCCTATGATCCAGGCGGCAACTGCGGCGAAGGCAACCCTGACCGGGCTCTGGTCGAAGCCCAGGCTGCGGGCCACAAAGTCATACGATATGCCGACCAGCACCCAGGTCGGAACGGATATGACGATAAGGCCGAGCATCTTCGACCAGGAGGGAGTCTCGAGGTTGACGCGCCCTTTGGTCACTCGTTTGGCGGCGCCCAGCAGTCGGGAGAACACGGCGGGATGGGCGCCCACGACAGCGAGAGGGATAAGCCCGACCAGCAGCCACTCCCATCCCGGTACATGATGGTCGATGGCAAGCACCGGCGCCGCCAACCCGCAGGTGACCGCGGCGGCTGCGACCATGGCCGCATAGGAGATGAGGGTCGTGGCGTAACCAGTCGATCGACTAATCCCGCCCCGGCGACGAGCGAGCTCGCCGCGTCCGAGAACTGGCCAAATACCTCCTGGCAAGTATTTCCCCAGTTCTCCGGCAAAGTACCAGGCAATGGAGTCAAGTATCGCTGCCCTCTCTCCGAAGATTCGCAAGCACCGCCACCAAAGGACACCAAGTCCCGACATCCCCAGGGCAGCAATCAGAAACGCAACTCCAAGCAGTCGATAGTCCGCGTGTTCGATGGCAACCTTGACTGATCCCCATTGGTCGACCAGCGCCAAGCCGCAAAGCGCGAGCGCCAGCAGGGCCACCAGAATGCCCGCAGCCCGAACCAGGTGGGCCGGGATTCGACGCCTGCGAGTACCCGCCGTGGGAGCACTCACCTCGGGGTCGGGCATCTCGAGAAGACTACTGTGCGGTCCCTCCGGCCCCCAGTCACGCACGGGGCGCGAAACCGCGGTTAGCCGGGGCGGTATGCGTCTCGACCAGTGCTCGATTCGGACCACTACGACTGCGGCCGTCTCGTCCGGGATGCGGTGAGCACCCGGTAGGTGCCACGACGTGCGGACCAGAGCGGCTACGGCCTCAGGAAGGCGGGGGGCAAAGCCGAGCTCCTGGCGTTCCTTGGCCACAAACCCCCGCCTGCCCAAGTTGGGGCCGTCCGACCGAACCCGATGAAGACGATTGCCACGCAGAGCGCGCATCGAGGCCGATGAGCGGCCAGTATGCCGCTTTCCTGACGCGAATTGGTCCCAGGTGAAGCGGGGGGCGCGTCAGTGAAGGAGAACAGGCCCTGGTCCGACCGCTCTGGGTGAGATCCACTCAGGGGGGCGGACACCTTCAACGTCGAAGCCCTGCGCCCGCCGGCCGCCCGGCGGGCGCAGGGACAGTGGCCCCAACCGCTCCACGCCCACGAAGTCAACGGAGGCGAGCAGGCGGTCGCCGAACTCGGGAAGGACGAGCATCTACGGGTCGGTCGTGGTGCCGTCCGTACCGGAATCCGTACTGGCCCGGAGGTAAGCGGCCGGCTCACTGCTTATATTGACCATGAGGACGAGCCAAATCTGGAGCGAGCCAGAAGAGAGGTACCGTGCCTGCGACTCATCAACTTCTCGTCTCTGCGATGGCGTCGAGACGAGGAAAGACCGGCGCCGTCATCATCGACAGACTGAGTGGCGTCGTCGGTGCCGGCATGGTCTCCGCTGGTCGGACCGAACACCGCCGGTTCAGGCCCAACAACCGAGGCGCGGTCCCCGGCGAAGAGGATGTCAAGGTGTTGACCGTTGAAGCCATCAGGCCGAAGTCAGCTGGTATCCGACCGCGTCTTCCCGCCCTACCGTGACCGTTCTCGCTGACACGTCCGCCTCCGACGGGCGCATAGACCCATTTCCAACGCCGTCCTCGCCGCAGGGGATTGTCCCGGGCGCCCTCGACTCCGGCGGCCGGCCGGCGATGAAGTCCCTCCTGTCCGACGAGATTCTGCTCGCTGGCTTTTCTTCCGGCGACGCCGATCTGGAGGTCGCCTTCATTCGTCGTTTCCAGGACCGCGTCTATGGCCTGGCCCGCCGCCTCGTCGGAGAAACGCCGCTGGCTGAGGACGTGGCCCAGGAGGCCTTCCTTCGGGCCTGGCGTCACGCCCCGCGCTTCGATCCCCGAAAGGGCTCAGTCACCACCTGGCTGCTCGCCATTACCCGCAACCTGGCCATCGACGCTTTACGACGTCGACAGGGAGAGCCCCTTCCTCTTGACCTTCTGGTCAGCCTGGAGCCCGACACCCGAGCCAAGGGCCCCGCCGAACTCATCGCCGACGCCGACGACGCCTCGCGGCTGCGCCAGGCCCTCGGGCGCCTGCCGATCCAGCAGCGCCGCGCCGTGGTGCTGGCCTTCTTCTACGGCCAGAGCGGCCAGGAGATCAGCATCATGGAAAGGATTCCCCTCGGCACGGCTAAAACCCGGATCAACCTCGGAATGAGCAAGTTGCGGTCGGCATTGTCCGCAGAGCCGGCAGCCTGTGGCCTTTGAGATGCGCACGGTGGCGTCGCCGGGACGGCGGCTTCCAGTCGAACCCCGGCCCCGAACCTCGAAAGCCAGACTCCTTCCGAGGCACGGTTCCTCACCCACAGTGACCGAATCACACCGGTGTTCGCCGCCGTAGCCCGTGCCTTCCCGTCCTGGTTCGTCCTGGCGCGATCGGAGCCCCTCGCGAAAGGGGCTCCTACCAGCACTTTTGCAGTGTAAATCATCAGTGGAGGTGGCGGGAATCGAACCCGCGTCCGGGCATCACTCGATCGCTGGTCAGCCGACGTTTTACCTGGTCAGATACCATTTTCGGATGCCGCTCTTGACCGCTGGGACCCCCTTCTGACCCCCTTTTTGTGTCATGGTGTGTCATGGATGTGTCACGGGACGGCCCTTGAGTGTCAGTGGGACGATGTCACCCAGCGTGGTGACCGACGACTTGGCCCGCAACTCTTCGAGCTGCTCACTCAGCTGTTCTTGAACTCCAGCGAACAGGTGGCCGTACTCCCGCCGGGTCACGCTGGCGTCGGAGCGACCCATGCGCTGGGCGACTGCGAGCACGTTGGCTCCCAGATCGATCAGCATCGACGCGTGAGCGTGACGCAGGTCGTAGGTCCGGGTGTTGGGAGGGAGGCCGGCGGCGACTAGCGCCGGCCGGATGACGGTCTCCCGGAATTTGTCCCGGTTGAGGGGTTTGCCCACCCGGCTGACGAACAACGGTTCCGCCGGCTCTATCGGCGTGGTCCGTTGCGCCGCCCGTGAAGCCAGCATGCGGACGAGCTCGTCGCAAAGCCAGGACGGATTCGGGATGGTTCGGTCGCCAGCTTCTGTCTTCGGGGGGCCGGACACGAGTTCCAGGCGCTGGTCCGCGTACGCCGAAACGGGCAGGAGCGTCTCCCTGATGTTCACCAGGTGGCGGACGAAGTCGACCCGAGCGCACTCTGAGCCCGCAGAGCTCCGCCGGTCGCATGCCCGTCAGCACGAGCAGCCAGACGGCTGGCTTGTACGGATCCCGGACCTGCTCGATCAGCTTGTGCACGTCGTTCATGGTCGGGACGTCGCCCTGTCGGATCTGTCGCCAGCGGACGGGGACATGATGACCGGCCGCAGGGTTGTCCCGACGGGCGCCCGACCGGATGGCCGCTTGCATCACCAGCGAAATCACCGAGACACAGTCCCGGATCTTCTTGGGGCCGAGCGTGCCCTCGGCGAGTTTCGTCGATACGAAGCGCTCGACGTCCATGAAGTCCACCGATGCGAGCGTCCGGTCCCGGGACTCCGGGAGGACGTGATTCTGTAGGATCTGCAGTAGCCGCGCCGTGTCGAGGGTCGGAGCCTCGCCGTTGTCTGCCACCACTGCTCAGCCCATTCATCGAAGCGGACCCGACGAAGGGGTGGATCGATCCACTCGCCACGCTGGAGGTCCGCGCCATTGCGCTGGAGAAACCGCTCGGCATCCCCCTTCCGATCGAACGTCTGCATGCGCTGACGGCCCTCGGGATCCCGGTAGCGAGCTCGCCATCGACCACTCGGAGAACCCTGGTGGCCTCCTTGTGCTCGGCGCCAGGACTTTACCGAAGTCAAGCGGCGCCGTCTGACGTTCCCCGGCGATGAACTGGACGAAGCCTCGTGGGGCGAGCACCACTTGACGTGACCCGCTGTTGGGCGACTCGGGAGTCGTCGAGCCAGCGGTTGATCTCCTCAGGGTCGAAGCGGACCAGCTTGCCGACCTTCAGATACGGGATGCGACGCTCGGCGATCAGTCGCCGGACATGGCGGGTGCTGGTGCCGAGCCGTTCGACGAGCTGGTCGATGGTCAGCAGGTGGGGCAGTGCCTCGGTCCTGGTCACGTGTATTTCCTCCATGCAGGTGCTCCTGTTACGGGACCGCGTTCGGCCGGTGGCGCAGGTCCTCTACCTATGGGGCCCGGAGGGGCCAATTGCGGACGCTCGAAACCGAGCCTGCTGCGGTCGTGCCGAGCGCCAGCCGATGGGCCGGCTTCTACCGGCTGGGACTCTCAGGCCCTGGAGGCTGGTGCCCGGAATCGGGAGTCGGGTGAGGCCCGGGCTCAGGCATCCGAGCGGCCGTTGCTACCCCATCGCTCCGGGTCCTCCCGGGACCACGGGGTGGCTGCGAGGACGTGGATGGGGCAGCGGGCTCGGCGCTCCACGAGCGCATCGTCTGTCTGACGGCTGCGATGTGGTCGGAGTCGACGCCGTAGGAAGCGAACTCCTGGCTGGGGAAGCGGTCGATACCGGCGAGGGCCTCGGCGAACAGTCGCGGTGTGAATCCGGGGTCGACGTCGGCGGCCATGGCCATGAGTTGGTCGCGGGTGTAGCGGCCGGTGGCCAGGATGCCTGCGAGGTCGAGGTAGTCACGTGCTTCACCGCGGCTGAAGACGGTGGCGACCTTCGTCGCCACGGCGTCGCTCTCCGCCAGGACCGTCCCGATGGACAAGCGCGCCGGGTCGCTGTCGCGACGGTCCGCAGCGAGGTCCACCGAAACCTCCCGAGCCGAGCTGGGTCCACGACTTGTAGCCGGGCGAACGTCTCCGCCTGGCGGACGACCGTGACGTCCAGGCCCGCTTGTCGGTAGGCGTCCACAACGGTGTTCACCGCCCGGCTGAACTCGGTCCTGTCCCACCGGTCGGTGAACAGATCGACGTCCTCGCTCATCCGCTCGACAAGTCCGTGTGCCTGCAGTGCGTACCCGCCGGCGAGGGCGAAGCCGTGCTCGCCGAGTACGCCCAGGGCCAGCCGGACCAGACGGTCCTGTAGGTCGTCGATGGCTAGGCGGCGTGGGTCAACTCGGGGAAGCGCTCCTCCCAGCGTCGTCGAACCCGGCTTGGAAGGAACAGATGGGGCCATACCTCGACGAGGACCGCGCCGTTGACATAGCGCCCGACCTCCTCGGCGTCTCCTGCTTCGCGTAGCACCCGCTCGTAGACGATCCGACGGTCGGTATCAGTACCCAGGTCATAGCGGCGCTTTGGCCCCCAGTCGATGGTGATCGGCAGCTCCACCACTCCCGCAGTGGGGCCGGTCAAGTCCGCGAGCCGCAGCGGGGGATCTGGGTACGGCCGATGGTCTGCGTATCGGCGCTGCTCGGTCACGGTTCGTCGCTCACGGTCCACTCGGTGGCCCGCCCAACTCGCAGGCTCTCCCCTCATGGTAGGGCGGACCTGCCCGCGAGGCGCTGGCATTGCGGCCGGTCGACTATGTTCGATCCAGGCCGCGATCTCGTTGGGGTCGAACCGGACGTACCCGCCCACTTTCAGGTAGGCCAGGCGCCACTCTGCGATCAGCCGCCGACGTGCCCGGAACTGGTCCCGAGGTGCTCGGCGAGCTCGTCGATGCCGACCAGCTCGAGGATGGTTTCGGTCGCGGTCATAGGGTTGTCCTTTTGCTCCACCTGTATGGCGGGCGGGCTGTCACCTACCACCCACCTAGTAGTCGTCGTCGCTTACCTGCTATCTGTAGGCGGGCTGAACACCAGCAGTCCGCGGCAGTCCTGTCGATGACCGTCGCTTGCTCATTCCTTAGCTACTCATTCGCTTCCATCAACCATTCTCGCATCACAATTCCGCATCAACCATTTACCTTTATTAGCCTCTGTTTACCTCTCAACCTATAACCCATTTACAAGCCAATCTCCTCCTGATACAACCCCCTAAAAGACTCAACACGATTGCAACCCGAGGGGTTGCCGTGGGCGGCTTGTCGGAGAGCCAGGAGGTGAGGCTGGTGGCGTGGATGCAGATGATGGGGGTGGAGTCGGTGGCCTATCACCGGCGCACGGTGTTGGAGCGTGGTGACGACTATCGGGGGATGGCGATGGCTTATTGCGCGTCGGGGGGAGACCCCGCTTCGCTGGGGCGGCAGTGGCCGTTCGGCGCTGGGCCTGGATGGTCCGGTGTCGCCCGAGGCTTACGAGGCGATCTTCGGGCCCGGCGGGGCCCGCCATCCGGGCAGCCGGGAGCGGCTGGTGGCGGCCCGCCGGCCGGGAATGGAGTTGGTGATCTCGGCCCATAAGAGTGTGGCAGAGCTGGGGGTGATCGGCCGGGCCGAGCACATGCACGTGATCATGGAGGCGGAGCGGGATGCCACCCTGGGATATCTGGACCGGGTGACCTGCCAGGTGGGCGCAGGCCATCAGTTCGGCTGAGCACAACATCGGCGCTGGCCTCTCCGCCGAGCAGCGCCAGGCGGCCGAGAGCATCTGCGGGTCGGGGTCGGGCGCGGAGTTGATCGTCGGGGTGGCCGGCGCCGGAAAGACCACCCTGTTGGCCGTAGCCGCAGCGGCGTTCGAGGCGGCCGGCTGTCAGGTGATCGGCACGGCCACCTCCGGCCAGGCGGCCGAGACCCTGGGCAAAGAGGCGGAGCTGGGGCAAGCCCGGACCCTGACGAGCCTGCTATGGCGCCTTAATCATGACCGCATCGCCCTGGACGAGCGCAGCGTGGTCATTCTCGATGAGGTGGGCATGACCGAGGACGCCCATCTGGTCGCCCTCACCGCCCGCATCGAGGCCGCCGGCGGCAAACTCGTATTGGTTGGGCGACCCCCACCAGCTGGGCGCCGTCGGCCCCGGCGGGGCCCTGGCTGCCCTGGTCCGCCGCCACCCCGACGCGGTCCCCCAGTTGTCCGAGAACCGCCGCCAGCACGACGAGGCGGAGCGTCGCACCCTGGCCGAGCTGCGCGACGGGGAGGTTGGCAAGGCTGTGGCCTGGTACCACCATCAGGGCCGGGTCCACGCCGCCGTTGAACGCGACGACGCCCTGCAACAGGCCGTGGACGCTTGGGCCGCCGATGTGGCTGCCGGCCACCCCACCGGCCTTTACGCCTGGCGGCGAGCCAACGTGGCCGCCCTCAACCAGCGGGCCCGAACCTGGATGCAAGCTAGTGGCCGGCTGTGCGGACCCGAACTGACCGCACAAGGCGGCCGCCCCTACCGGGCCGGTGACGACGTCGTCACCCTGGCCCCCGGAGCCGACGGCCGGCTGGTCACGTCCCAGCGGGCGGTCGTCGCCGCTGTCGACCTGCCCAACCAGACGCTGACGCTCCAAACCGACGACGGCCAACACCTGCTGGTCGGCAAAGAGAACGCAGGCGACGATCGTCTCGACTACGGCTACGCCACGACCGTGCACCGTTCCCAAGGCGCCACCACCAGCCGGGCCCACCTCTACGCCGACGGCGGCGGCCGGGAACTCGCCTACGTGGCCATGTCCCGGGCCCGAGAGTCCACCCACGTCTGGACCGTCGCCGACGACCTGGCCCGGGCCCTCGACGATCTGCGCCGGGACTGGACAGACCGGCATACTCCCACCTGGGCGCTCGATACCGCCCTGCCCGACCCCACCACCCTGACCCGCGATCGCTTCGGGACGCTCCCGGCTGACCAGCAAGCTGGCCTCGCCGCCCTTTGGCGCGCTGAGGCGGCCCTCGCCGGAGATGCCATCGCTGGTATCGGCCTGCCCGATCGGGCCGCCACCTTGGGCCAGGCCGAAACCGCCCTCGCCCAAGCCCACCAAGCCCGCGCCGACCTCGCCACCGGCCAGGGCGTCTGGCAAGACGCCGACGCAGGCCGGGCCGTCAGGGATCTCGCCCAGGCCCGCCACGCCCACCAACATGCTCAGTAGGCTGCCGCCCGAAGCGACCGCTGGCGGGACCGTCACGCCGCCCGGAAAGAAACCCGAATCTGGGCCCAGCGTGAACTCGACGCCCAGCAAGGCTGGGACACCCACGTCGCGCCCCTGATCAGCAGGCTCGACCAACAAATCGCATACCACCAGGCCAGCCTCGATGCCGTCGCCAACCGCTTCGAGCACCGGCTCGCGACCAGCCAAGCCCTCATCGGCCACGGCCTCGCACAGCAACGCCACGCCAGCAACCTCGCCCGACGCCTCGCCGCCGAGCGCAACCACCTCGACGGCCTCCCCACCGCCGCCGACATACGACGAGCCGCCACACAAAAACAGCAACACCAACACTTCGCGCCCGCACAAAAGCACCAGACCTTGCGCTCACCATCGCCTGGCATCGAGATCTAACAGGGCGACGCCCCCCACTTCCTAATCTGCCCCTACATCGGACGAACTCGCAACGATGCGGTCAACGTCGTTGGCGATCGTACGACCGACAGGAGAACGACCAGAACTGATGTCGATCTGGACGGTTCGGGGTGCCTTTACCACCATCGTCGACCCTCGCCCAGATCGCCGGATCGGTGCGGTTGGGCGTGTCGGAGTGTGACCAGCTTGGCGCGGTGATAGGAGCGGTCACCGGCAGCTAACGGTCAGAGGGTCGGTGTGTCGTGTCCTCTGCAGCTTCGCTCTACACGTTCCACGACGAGTCGAGTTGTAGGAGGACCTCACCGAATCGAGCGAGGAAGGCGTGCCGGGCGGTGAGGAGCGCGTCCATGTCACCCGACTCAGTGATTACCCACACTGGCTTCCGTTTCGTCGCCGCGCCCGACGCTCGACTACCCGAGAGCCAGGGACGCCAGCTGATCCGCTCGCGCTACATACTTTCGCTGCTCCACCGCATTCTCGACCGACCTGTACTCCAGGGCGGCCTGCACGCAGCACGCGAACGTCCAACCCGCGATGCGTTGCACGTCAAGATCTAGACGATCAGCAAAGAAGACGACCTCTTCGCGAGCCACACGCAGGTCACGCAGCGACAGGATCTGCTTCACGTCAAACGCGCGATCACCCACGAACGGATACGGATCGATCGCCAACCATCCACGCTGCGATAGCACGGCATTCCCCGGCCCGAGATCGCCGTGCAGCAACACGACATCGACAGAAGATGAGAGCAGGGAGGTGAACAGCTCGTCCGCCTGCGCCACGATGCCGCGATCGAACGGCTGCTTGAAACGATCGAACCACTCCCACATCGTCTCGCGGAAGCGCTCCACCAGCCTGTCGAGCGGCTCGAAGTCATGGTCCTGGAGGTCGATCGCATGTAACTCGGCAAGAACCGACGCGACGACCTCGTTTCCGGTGGCCACGTCGAGCTCATCACCCGTTCTACCAGGCACGCACCTCTCGACCAACAACGTTTGATCCACCTCGTCCGACTCGAACAGGCGGACCGCTCCGCGACCAGCCCAGTGGGCGAGCGCCCTTCCCTCCCACCTATTCTGGTGACCCGGACACGTCACCTTCAACACCGCCTCGGTGCCGTCCGCTCGACCGACCGGCGCAACCCAACTGACATTGCCGCCCGGCTCGAAGGGTGCGCCGACATCTAACTGCCAGACGCGCGCCGCGTGGGCGACCAAATCGGGCAGCCGCTCGATCCAGTCGGAACCGACCTCTCCGAAGTGCATAACGACAACCGATCTAAGGCGATCTGGAATCGGAAGCGCCGTCATCGATCAGCCCTATCCAGCCGCTCAAGCGTCAGATGCGGCTCAGCACAGTCGATCGCCACCTGTACTGTCATGGGCTCTCCCGCTCGTCGCGTTCGTCCGTAGATACCGGTCCAGTGTGACGCCCCGAACTCGCGCTCCGCATGGCGGCGTCGTCGACCGCCGCTCGACGCTCACTATCGGCGCTTCTGGCGCGCCGACAGAGCACAAACGCGATTGCTTAGATCACGCCCTATTCGGCGTTACGAGCGGCTGAAGCCTGTGAAGCGGCCTGGCCACGCTCCGTGGTGGCCCTTAGCGCCCGTAGCCTTCGATCGGCGCTCGCAAGCGCCGCGATTCCGTTGTCCGGAATCGCGAGCAGATGAGGTGTTCGGGGCGGGTAGCCCACGGAGCGGGGGCACCATGTGGTTGAATCGGTCCGACGGGCCGGTGCGGCGCTACGAGGTTCCCCGGAGAATTCCAGCGGCTATGGTTAACAGCTGGTCAGGGGTCGCGCCTTGTGTTCCTGCAACGATGCCCCAGCTGATGTCGCTCACCGGGAAGAAGGCGACGTAGCTGGCCAGGTCGCCGAAGCCCACTTGGATGACCGTGACGGTGGTGCCGTTGATGACTGTCTTGGTTGTGAGTCTCGGATTCGCGGCCGCATATCCCTGCACTTTGGGCGTCGGTCCCTCGCCATCGGTGCCTTCGGCGACAACGATCGATGTTGGATCATTGGCCGGGCCTTCAACGAACTGCTTTTCTGGGACGCTCTTGGTCGAAGCTTGTCCCAGGATCGTCTGCTTGGCCTCGCCCGTCCGAAGGTGGAAACCTTTTGGCAGGCTTCGCACTGCCAGGGGGGGCGAGTTCCCGACATACACCACCGGCACGGCCCGGAGGCGGGTTGGTGGGGGGACAGCCTGGAGGCGGGTTTGCGGGGGCACAGCGGGAGGGTGCCCTCTGGTAAGAGCGACGCCTACGCCGGCGGTGATGGCGATAGATGCGACGGCGGTCGTGGCCACGCGGCGGGCGCTCACGGTTTGAACTCGGTAGCGCTTGCTCTTGATGCGTGTCACTGCTGCGTCAGGCACTGCTGCTGCCCGAGCTGTGAGGGCTTGCCTGATCTGCTGTTCAGTGATCGAACTCATGGAGCTGTCCTTTCGATGCCTGCTTATGTGGATGGGATGACTTGGGTATCTCCGCTCGCCAGGAGTTGGCAGACCTTTGCAAGCGCCTTAGAGGTCTGGCTCTTCACGGTTCCGACCGAGCAGCCGAGGATGACGGCGATCTCCGCCTCGGGAAGGTCCTGCCAGTATCGAAGGACGAGCGTCGCTCTCTGCCGTGGCGGGAGCTGGGCTATGACGCCTGCGACCACCTGGTCGCCGGCAATGTCCGATGTGCCGTCGGCAACGACAGGATCCGGCACGTCACAGAGGACCTCGGAGAATCGGCGGCGCCTCGCCAGTTCGTCGAGGGCGAGATTGACGAGGATGCGAGACGCATAAGCACGGGGATTTTCCATCTGTCGCACGCGTTGCCAGCGGTGAGCGACCTTCGAGAGAGTCTCTTGGGCCAGGTCCTCAGCGCTACCGAGGTCACCGAGGAGCACGTATCCGGTCCGCACAAGCCGATCAGCCGATGACCTCACGAACTCTGTGAACTCCCCGTCGTAACGCCTTGCTCTAGATCCGGGCACGCGATCCCCGTTTCGCTCGTGTACCAAGCCGTACTAACAATTAACCCCCTGAGGCCGTGTGAAGGTTGCCCTGGGCCAATCGATTGTCACCGTCGAAGGCGAGGACGTCAGTTACGCGCCGTGTCGCCGTTCGGGTAAGACGAAGATGACCATCCGACGACTCGGCACAATCGTCCTACCGGGTCGGCTTCGTCGTCGTCGGCGCCGGTTCGAGTCGAACGGTCTGCGTGCGTCTCGCACGGCCTGCACGATGCGCCGCGGTCACAGTCGTCGACTGCCCGGCGTGGTTGTCCGGTGCACGTGTTCCCTGGTCGTCGGAGCCCATAGTCGCGATTTGCACCACCGACACGTTCCCCTAGTGGGCTGCCTGCGAACTCGACGCCGGAAACTCGCGGCCTGGTGTCGTCATGCGACCAGGCGTTCTGATTGCCGAGTTTCCGGCGTCGAGGTTCTGGCCGGCCCCCTGGGCGCAGGCCATCGAGTATCTCTCTTTGCCGAACTCGTGGGGAGGAGCCAGTAGGACAGTCTCGACCACTCCCACCAGTCGGTTCCAACAACCCCGTCATCGACGATGGTGAGCGGCTTGACAGAAAACGATCCCTCCTGCGTTCGTCCCGTCCGTCCGAACCGCTGGTCCGACCTTCGGCTGGTGACCGCGGAGGGTGGTAGGAGGGGGTCGTAGCGTCGGTTGCCCTGATAGTCGCCGGGGCGTGGCTGCTGCGGCTTGCCAGATCTCGGCCCGATCCTGGAGGTGCCACGTCAGCATCCCCGAAACCATCCCTGACTCCGCGGTGGCGGTCACGACCGTCTTCTCCGACACCGAACGCTTGGCGCTCGGCGGGTTCCTGGCCGGATATAGCGGCCAGACCCGCGAGGCCTACAGCTTGGACTTGCGCCAGTTCGCCATCTGGTGCACCTCGCACGGCCTGCGGCTCTTCGACGCCCGCCGGGCCGACATCGAAGCCTTCGGCCGGGCGCTGGAGACCGTCGGCCGGGCCCGGGCCACGGTGTCGCGCCGGTTGTGCACGGTGGCCGGCTTCTACCGCTACGCCGTCGAGGAAGAACTGCTCGACCATTCCCCGGCGGTGCACGTCCGCCGCCCCCGGCTGGACTACGAATCCCACGCCGTCGGCCTGGACCGAAACGAGATCGGAGCGCTGCTGGTGGCCGCCGCCTGGGCGGCCCGGCCGAGCACGCCCTGGTGTCGCTGCTGGCGCTCAACGGGCTGCGGGTGTCCGAAGCCTGCGGCGCCAACATCGAAGCCCTCGCCCTCGAACGCGGGCATCGCACCCTGACCGTGTTACGCAAGGGCGGCAAGGTGGTGACCGTGCCGCTGGCTCCTCGGTCGGCCCGGGCGGTCGAACTGGCGGTCGGTGAGCGCTGCGAAGGCCCCGTCTTCGTCGGCCCCGACGGTCATCGTCTCGACCGTCACGCCGCCGCCCGGATAGTCCACCGGGTCGCCCACCGGGCGGCCATCACCAAGGTCGTTGGGCCCCATACCTTGCGCCACGCCTTCATCACGGCGGCCAGTTTGGATGCCGGCGTCCCGCTCCGGGACGTACAAGAGGCGGCCAGCCACGCCGATCCGAGGACCACGATGCGCTACGACCGCGCCAGGGTCTCCCTCGACCGCCACGCCACCTACATCGTCGCCGCGTTGGTCGCCGGTGCCGACCGATAGTCCGCGAACAGGGGTGGGTCGCGGCTCTCGTCACCGCCAGCCCACCCCGGCCGGCACACATAGTGGCATCCCGCCCGAGCACTGCCGTCGATCTGCTTGGTTACTCGGGGCCCTGGCTGCGACCGACCGCCCCGAGCGGATGAGACGTTCGGTCGCTTGCACCTGGCAGGATGGCCATGATGGACGACCACCTCCGCCGAGTTACCGACCGACTGTTGGCGACGTTGGCCGGCTACCTCGCTGGGGTGGAGACGATTGAGACGCTTCAGGGTGCAGTTGCGACGGCGACAGGATTCTTAGACAACCAGCATGGCGAGATCAAACGGAAGCTTGAGCAACTAGATCCGTCGCTGGAGGAGATCCGTTTTGCTCGGCCGGAGCAAGTGCAGAAGGCAGAGGTCGAGAAGTGCTTCGCGGACCTTCAAGCGGCGATCGCTGGCGAGTTGTGACGCAGAACGTTCCATCGCGTAGAGGCGTGGCGGCAGAGCCGATCTGGCTGGCCGCGCTCGTAAATCGGCGATTGGAGCGGCTACGAGAGCTGCGACAGCTTGTACGACGCTGACGATCGGACCTCAGCGCTGAGGTCGTCGACAGCCCTGTGGAGTACAGCGATGACCGCGCTCGTCGTCAGGGCATCGCAGGGCCATCACGGCGGCATCCCGCACCTGCCACACCAGATCGTCGTCGATCGTCGCGACGAGGCTTGGGATCGTACGCTCGTCGTCCCCCGCCCGAGCGACTAGGCGGTCCACCACGTCGTGACGGACTCGCCAGTCAGGATGGGCCAACCCGGCGATCAGCTCGTCGGGGGTTGTCATGGCTTGGGCGATCCTCGCCGCGTTCGACCACGCTTTTGCGGTCATCCGTCAGTCGGGGATTGTCGTCGTAGTGGATCGGAATAGGGCCAACAGGGCCGATATGAATGACGTCCGGTTGGTCCTCGGGCGCAAGACCAGTCACTTGGACAGTCTGACAGGCCCCGCCCAGAACGTTCTGTCTCGCGTCTGTGGCGGTTGATCGGAGGCTCGGCCCAGCGAGCGCGGAATCGTTCCGCGCTCCTACGGGCCGAGGTTCCCGATGATCGCCAGGGCCTGCCGGGAGCGGGCGCAGACCCAGGTCGCTCGGTCATCGTGAATGGTCGGTTGGGCCGGATGGCTATGGCCGGGGCAGATCGGCCATGCCGCACCCCAGAGATCGTCGAGAGCGTCATCCTGGATCAGGTCGGCCAGCTTGACGGTTGCCGACTCCTCATCGTCATCCCACCCCAGGGATCTGCCATGGGAACCGCCACCTTCGGACCGGTACCAGTAGTGCAGTTCACCAGGGCCGTGAAGTCCACGACGACGTCGGGCCGGAGTTCCGTGGTGCTCGTGAGGTCGGTCATCACGCGCCGGAGGGCTCCGTCGTATGTGGCCTGAGCCCGATCAAAGTCTATCAGGCACAGCTTGGCGGGGGCAGAACTACGGCGCATATGGATATGTCCCGACGTGCGAGAGGCGCTCGTAGTCGGCGATCCGAGCGCCAGAGCCCCAGTCGAGGCGGCTCCCAGGCGGGCGTACAGAACGCTCCGGTACCACTCGGACGATCTGACGGCACGTTCCGCGCTCGAGGTAGATGGCCGTCGGCCGTCCCCGCGAGCGCCAGTGCCGTCGATCTTCGGATTGCTCAGCCCTTCCGTCATCGGAGACAACCCCGCTCAGATGGGACATTCGGCGAGCTGCTGACGCCCTTGTCGTCGGCGCGTCTGCTTTCATGGAACGTTTTCCGGGTGTGAGGAGTGATACAGCTGTGGGTCGTAAGAGGGGCCGGAAGACGGACGCGTTGACGCGTTCCGTCGTGTTGGTAGGGATCTCAGCAGTGTGCCTGATGGGGACCTTGGCCGGGTGCGGCGGTTCCTCGAAGACGACGGCCCCCACTACCGCCGCGCCGGCAGCCTCCCGTGCCGTGGTCGGGACAAGCACCACCATTGCCGGCTCGGCTTCAGTGTCATCGTCGACCACCTTGGCACCGCCGACCACTGTGGCACCGTCAGCTGCTAGCCCGGCGCCTGGATCGTCGACAACGACGGAGTCACCAGCGTCAGGATCCGTGCAGAACCTCGTGGCCAGCGCCGCGGTGCGCGACGAGCTACGAGCAGCTTTCATCACGTACCGCGCCGACGCGGCAAACACCCCCGGCGACACCGCTATCCCGCCTTCGGCTGTGGGCGGAATCTCGCCGGGAAGTCTGTTTTACGCCTTCGACCCCTCGTCGAGCACGTACTGGGCCAGGGCCAGTTTCTACCCTGCCGTTGCGGCGAGCCAAACGTCTGCCACTGTCGGCTTCCAGGATGGCGGGGCCGACGCCGTCTTCACCAGACCGGCCGCCAGTGCCTGGGCGGTCAAGTCTGTCGGTCCGTGCTACAGCGGGCTGCCTGTCGGCGTGGCCGAGACGTGGGGACTTCAGATCCCCACGGCCTGCTCAGGAACCACTCCCGCAGCTCCTACTTCAACGCCGCCGACAACAGTCGCACCAACCGATACCGCGATCGTGGTCTACGGAGACTGTAAGACTCCGAGCGTAGAACCGAGCGAGATTGTCCTGACGTGCGCCGACTATGGGTGGATACTCCAAGGGCTGCACTGGTCGAGCTGGACAGCCAGCCAGGCAAGAGCGATCGGGACCTTCGTCTATAACGACTGCAAACCTGACTGCGCCGAGGGGCGCCACCATGATGTCCCCGGCACCCAGGTCACCCTGACCGACCCTGCACACGGCGCCAGCGGCCAGCTTGTGTGGTCCCGGCTCCAGCAGAATCCCGAACCCCCCGGGTACAACTCGGGACCACTTCATGGCGCTCCTTTCCCCCTGCCCCTCCGACCCATCTAACAGGTGGGGTTTCACAGCCATCAGAATGATCCATATTGCGCCCGGGACGAGCCTGGTCTTGTCCGGCCTGCCGATGTGTCACTGCCTAATAGGCGTTACGAGTGGCTGAGCCTGTGGATCGACCTGGCCACGCTCCGTGGCAGCAGCCTCAGATCCCGTAGCCGTCGATCTGGCGCGGCGAAGCGGTCCTGGGCTTGTCGAGCCGAATGGGCGCAGATCAGCTACTCGGCACCTTCGACTTTGGCGAACTATCATCGGGAGCGATGCCGTCGAGACCAATCATCGGTCTGGCCGTGATTGCTGTGAGTGTCTCACTCGCGGGATGTAGTGCACACGGTCGGGGAGCAACTCCGCACGCGACTTCACCGCAAGCCACTCCCGGCCCGACCTCACCTCAAGCCATTTCCCCGAACAGCAGTCCCGTCGGTGGGCCAACCGAACCACGCTTCTACCACGACCACTTCGTGAACAAAGCGCAGGCGTGCGCCGAGTTCAAGGCGATCTTCGGCCCGGGCCCGGCCTGGGCGGCGAGGTGCGCGTCGTCGCTGGGCCCGTCAACGACGGGCCGAATAAGCGCCGAAAATCGCATCTTGGACAGCCAAACGCCTCAGCCACGGGGTTACAGCATTACGCGGAGTTGATATGCAGCCTCAGGTCGGCTGGCATCATGGGCGCGTGGCCAACCTCTGCTGTGAGGACATGCGCGCTCACCTCGAACTCGATTGCGACGTTCATGATGACCCGATGGAGTGCCCGGACTGCCTGGTCGTCTACCTGGCGAAGTCAGGCGAGTATGGCCTGCCGGTTCGCGACGGCGGAAGTTCCTGTGTGGTGATCCAGTACTGCCTCTAGTGTGGAAGGGACATCACGGCGATGCCGGACGACAGCGCGACGGATTACGCGGCGGCGGGCGACGGCGCTCGTAACCCGCTGCCTCGAAAGAAACGGACCAGCCCCTCGAAGGTGTGCTCCCGGTCGACCGAGTCCGTGAACCACCACAGCCGCCAACGCGACCAGCACAAGATGCACCCGAAGCACCACACTTCGCCCAGCCCCCAACGTTCGGGTCCAGTCGCTGCAATCCGAGAAATCGAACTGACACTCCTCGGCGGGGGCCGTCTCGATCGGCACGCTCACGGCCGGCCCCGCCCGGAATCGGGGACCGCGCATGGCCCGCACGTAGCGCACCACCGTCTGGTAGCTACCCTCGAACCCCTCTGCCCGGATGATCTCGAACACGCTCCTCGGCAACAGCTCCTCCGCCGGCGGCTGCACCAGCTGCGCAATCCGCGCCGCCCACCGATCGTCGATCAGCCGCTCCCCTTGGGGCCACGCTGTGAGCCGGAGGTGGGCCCCCACGCTTCAGCCAGCTAGAGATCGTCGCCGGGTGATAGCCCAGCTCCTCGGCGATCTCGGTGATCGTCTTCCCCTGGCGCTTCAACGCCAGAACTCCATTCACGTACTCCTCCTGAGTCATCATGCCGGTGGCTCCTCCAGTCCTTCCGATGGCTTGGTCGCCCGAAAGGCTGGAGGGGCCGTCCGCCACGGCCGGTGGACTGCGCCGTGACTATTGGCGGTGTGACCGCTCCCGCTAGGCGCAGCTGGCCACCGCGTTAATCAACGCGACCCGCAGTTCCTGGACGGCCGGGGAGTTGGGACTGGCGCTCTGTTCGGCGCTCAGCAGGTTCTGGGGGCCCATGGTGATCATGAGCTTGTTGACGGCACAGCTGGCCGTCGTGAGGTGGAGGTGGCCGTCGGTGATGAGCTGGTTCATGACCACCGATCGGACCGCCAGGTCCTGGTAGGGGTCGGCCGGGTGGTTCGAAGGCTTCCAGCCCGAACCGGGGTCGCAGGTCTGGAAGTTGACCGTGGTGCCCGACTGGCTGACCGAGGCCGAGGACAAACGGGAGGCCCAGGCTTTGCCGGTTTGGAGCAGCGACCGTGCCGCGGTGGCGGTGTCGTCGCCGACGGCGAGGTCGAGGCACACTCGGCCGTTCTGGCGGTAGGGCACGGACTGGTCCCCGGTCCAGCCTTGCACGGCCGACCAGGCGGGGCTGAAGCCGAGCTGGTCGCCCAGCATCTCCAGGAGAGCCAACTGGCCGAAGCCCGAAGGGGCCATGAGCTGGCGGCTGCCTTTGGGCAGGGGTGCCACTTTCACGTTCGGCAAGCCGGCTCCCGCCAGGTAGGTCTGGGGATCGATGATTTGGCCATCGAGGGTGGGCGGATTCCGGAAGGCGGCGTCCACTTGGGCATTTCCGCCCTGGGCCACCAGTGCCGCCACGAAGGTCGGACCGAAATCGTAAGGGAACTCCGACTGATCGACCAGGAATGGCGGGATGCCGTTGTGTGAGTTCTGGCCTCCGGCCTGCGCCGCGCCTTGCTGCTCCTCTTGGGCGAGCAGCTGCTGATCGGAGGCGGAAAGGCTCTGTTCGTAGGCGTTTTGCACCCGCACGGCGTCGCCCTCGATAAGGGCCGTGACCGCCTGGTCATCGTCGGCGTGTCCGCTCTTCATCTTGTCCAGGTTGAAGTATTGGGCCTGCAGGGCATGGGTCAACTCGTGGGCCAGCACGCTTCGTACGTAGGGGGTGAGCTCCGCCCCGCGTACATAGACGGTGCGATCGGAGTTCACGTACTGGCCGACGACGTCAGCCTGGGCGAACTGCTGGGCGGCCTGGGCCAGATCGACATTGCCCGACGCCACCCCCATGGCCCGCATGGTGTCGAAGATGGTTTGTCCGTCCTGGCGGGACCGGGCGTCCGGCGCGTTCTCCTTGGCCATCAAGGCGTTGAACTTGCTCGCGGCCAGGAACTCCACCTTGACCGGGTGCTTCCAGGTGAGGCCCCGCTGGGTCTGGACAAAGCCGGCGATAGCAGCCACCCGGGGATCCCAGGCGGCCGGATAGGAAGGCCCGCCCCCGCCTCGCTGCAGGACCACCACGGTCGCGGCGACGATGACCGCCACCGCCGCGATCACCGTGACCGCCCAACGCCGGCGCCGGCCCGGCCGGTTGTCTGTAGCCGTCAGTGCCCCAGGCCGATCGGCGGCCCAGGCCTGCGAGGATCCAGGGCCCCGCCAGTCGTCCCGGAGTGGGTTCCTGCCGATCTGACCCGGGTCGTCCGACGGGCGCGAGCCGCCATCGCCAGACCACCACGCGTCGTCCACGCCGGGTTTTAACTCGCTGCCAGACATCTGTGCCCCTTCGGCGACTTGATCGGGCCGCCCACGCCGTTCCCCGCTCCAGGTCGGTTAACCAGACTAACTTACTCAGCGCAACAGGACAGGGCACCCCATCGCATCGCCTGTCGACGTGGGCGTTGCCGAGACCGAGCTCTGCTGGCGGACATCGAAGCCGAGGACATCGGTCCCCACGCACAGTGACCGAACCACACCGGTGTTAGCCCGTCATGACCTCTGCCTCCGCATTGTGGTGTGTCATGAGGGTGTCACGGCGCGATCGGATCCCCTCGCGAAAGGGGCTCCTACCAGCACTTTTGTAGTGTAATCGATGGTGGAGGTGGCGGGAATCGAACCCGCGTCCTTCGATGCCGCAACGGGCCTTCTCCGAGCGCAGCCGGTGAGCGGATCTCGGGCTCTCCGCTCGCCACCGGCATCGGCAGAGAGCCCCAGTCAACTGAGATGTTCCCGGCGGCCCGTTGACGAGACCGTTGGGTGAGCCCTGCTAGATGACGCCCGCACCCGACCCGCAGGACTGGGGCCGGACGGACGGGCTACTTGTTAAGCAGCCAGGGTGAGGACCGCGTGGCCCTCTGCCTTGTTGTTGGCGTTTATTTGTAGGTTCCGGCTCTTTCACGTGGTTCCGGAGACCACGGCTCGCTTCTCCCGCATCGACGACCGAAGTCGAAGCCAATCACCCCCTTGTCAAGGTCCAGCCCGTCGATGGTACCGGACCGCGACGACCAACCCGCACCAACGCTTCCAGGTCCGCCGGAAGGACCGCGCCGATGGTCTGCCCGGCGTCGACGACCAGGATCACCTGATTCGGGCCCGTCCGAGCGACGACCTCGAGGGCATCCTCATCCGGGACCGCTCCGGTCGCGGCGCTGATTGGCGAGGCCACATCGAGCGGTCGGGTGAGATCCCACTGCGAGAAGGGCACGGCGCCCACCATGTCGCCGAGGAGCACTCCGCCATAGCCGCCGACCCAATTCTCGAGCAGCCACACCCAACCCGGTCGCCCCGTCGCGTAGCGCTCGGCGAAGGACCGGACCGTGATCCAACCAGGGGCGGCGCCCACCGGGCGCATGATCTCGGAAATCCGCACGCCGTCCAGCGACTGGCGAACTTGACCCATCTGCCGCTCCGCCCGGGCCGCCGCGAGCAGCCACCAGCCTACGAAGCTGATGAAGAACCCGTTGAAGGGATCGCTGCCGCGCACCAGTACCAGAAAGCCCAGCGCCACCATGGCTCCGCCGAGCCACACGCCGGCGCCGGTCGCGATCCGCGTCGCCCGCCACCGGTCACGGGTCGCCGCCCAGGCCAGGGCGTGCAACACCCGTCCGCCGTCCAGGGGAGCCGCCGGCAGCATGTTGAACACGGCCAGCACCACGTTGATCACGGCCAACCACCCGAGGGCCGAGGATCCGAGGGGACCGCCCCCGGCACCTTCGAAGACGATTCGTATCAACCAGAGCACACAGCCGAAGACCAGGCTCACGGCCGGGCCCACGCCGGCGATAACGAGCTCGGCGCCGGGCGACCGGGCGTCTCCTTCGATGCGCGTCACCCCGCCCATCCATGACAATGTGATCCCGTCGACCTGCATCCGGTAGCGGCCGGCGACGATGGCGTGACCGAGCTCGTGGAGCAGTACTCCCAGGAGCAGCCCCACGGCGGTCAGGGCGCCGGCCACCGCATACGCCGTCCCGGTAGAGCCCGGAGCTTGCACCGGGAACCGGTTGGCTGCGAGCTCGCCGGCCACGAACGCCACCATCACCAGCAGGCTCCAGTTGAGGCCCACCCTGACGCCGGCGAGCCGGCCCAGGCGGATGGTGTCGTTCATGGGTCCAGGGTACGCCGCCGGCCCGCCAATGCACGGCGGGCCTCGAGGTCCGCGTCGCGCGCGGCCAGAGCGTGACGCTTGTCGTAACGCTTGCGGCCTCGGGCCAGGGCCAGGTCGACCTTGGCCCGTCCATCCTTGAAATACACCGACAGCGGCACCATGGTCAAGGAGTCCTGGGTGGTCCGCCGGCCCAGCTCCTCGATCTCGCGGCGATGCAGCAGCAACTTCCGGCGCCGGTCGGGATCGGTGGCGCCGAACGCCGACGCGAAGGCGTAGGGGGGGACGTGCATGGCGTAGAGCCAGACCTCGCCGTCGACCACCCGGGCATAGCTCTCGCGGAGCTGGGCCTTGCCCTCCCGCAGCGACTTCACCTCACTGCCTTCCAGCACCAGGCCGGCCTGGTAGGTCTGGAGGATGTCGTAGTCGTGGCGGGCCCGGCGATTCTGGGCCACCGGCCGGCCGTCGGCGCCCTTTTGAGCGGGATTGGAGGCGGGCGCCATAGCACCGTCACGGTACCGGCAGGGACGGTAGCCTCGCATGTGCTTCGAGTGGCCCAAGAGATCCTCGACACCATCATGGCCAGCGCCCTGGACGGGTATCCCCTGGAGGCGTGCGGGCTGCTGGCGGGAACCCTCGATGGGCCCGAGACGGCCACGGTTGCCGCCTGCTATCCGACCACCAACGTGGCCGCTTCGGCCCGACTTTACGAGGTGGAGCCGCGGGGCCTGCTGCGAGCCGACCGGGCCGCCGAAGCGGCGGGGGGACAGCTGATCGGGGTGTACCACTCGCACACCCACACCGAGGGTAAGCCCTCCCCGACCGATGTGGCCCAGGCCCCTGACCCGGACTGGCACTACGTCCTGGTGTCGCTCCGGGACGTCTACCCCAGCGTCCGGAGCTGGCGGATCCGGGACGGGAAGATCACAGAGGAGCCGGTCGTTCTACAATGGTGACGATCGGGGTCGACTTTGGTGATGACCTCGACATCGATCCCCAGACCCTGACTAGACCCCCAACCACTGGAGAGTGCCGGTGCCCGTTGATGTGCGTTTGCCCACCATCCTGCGGCCATCGGCCGCGGGGCAAGCTACCGTCGAGGCGGAGGGCGCCACAGTCGGGGAGGTCTTTGACGACCTGATCCGCCAGCATCCCGGCCTGCGTGACCAGCTGCTGACGAGCGACGGAGCACTCCACCGTCACCTCAACATCTTCCTCAACGACGACGACATCCGCTATCTCGGCAATCTCGACGCCAAGGTCACCGAGCGCGACACCCTCACCCTGATGCCTGCCGTCGCCGGCGGTTGAGCGCCATGTCCCGCTACGAGAGCATCCTGGATCTGATCGGCAACACGCCGATGGTCGACATCAGCGTCCTGAGCCCCAACCCCAGAGTGGCCATGGTGGCGAAGCTGGAGGGATGGAATCCCGGGGGTTCCGTCAAGGATCGGGCCGCCAAGGCCATGATCGACGACGCCGAGAAGGATGGGAGCCTTCGGCCCGGCCAGCAGATCCTCGAGTCCTCGTCCGGGAACACCGGAATCGCGCTGGCCATGATAGCCAAGGTCAAGGGCTACCCGATCAAGGTGGTCCTGCCCGAGAACGTGTCGGTCGAGCGCCGGCAGCTGCTGCAGTCCTGGGGCGCGGAGATCATCGACTCGCCCGGGTCGGAGGGCTCCAACGGCGCCATGCGCCGGGCGCAGGCCCTCGCCCGAGAGCACCCGGATTGGTGGTTTTCCTACCAATACGCCAATCCGTCCAATCCGCAGACCCACTACGAGAGCACCGGTCCCGAGATCTGGCGGGATTGCCCCGAGATCACGCATTTCATCGCCGGCCTGGGCACGGCCGGCACCCTCATGGGCGTCGGTCGATTCCTCAAGGAGCGCAACCCGGCCATTCAGGTGTGGGCCGTCCAGCCGCCCGCCGGGGAGATGGTGGACGGTCTCAAGAACCTGGACGAAGGATTCATCCCGCCGATCTTCACCGACAACAACGGATTCGAGCTGCTGGACCGCAGCAAGATCATCGGGCCCCGCGAGAGCGTGGAGTGGACCCGGCGCCTTGCCGATGTGGGCATCTTTGCGGGAATCTCATCCGGCGCCATCATGGCCGCAGCCGTCAAGTGTGCGGCTGAGATCGACGAGGGCGTCATCGTCACCATCGTGTGTGACGGCGGGTGGAAGTACCTTTCGACCGGAGTCTGGACCGACGATCTCGACGCTGTCACCGAGCGGGCGAAGCGGGAAATTTACTTCTGACGGTCGAAAGGAGAGGCGGTCACGGCCGTCGGCTTGGCCCCTGGCGGTTGCCGCCCGGGCTTTCGCAGCGCCAAGCGGACCCTGCGTTGCCGCTCTGGCTGGCGGCCGGGCCGGCCCTGGTCAGGACTCAAAAATGGTATGGCTGGCATTGATGAGCCAGGGTTCGCCCGTGGGGTCAACCGCGACCCTCACGGCGCCACCGGGCACTCCGACCCATGTGCCACCCGAGAAGTAGTAGATGCTGTCGCCACCTGGGACCGACTTGGTGCCGATGATCCATGCCGCCCCGTTGGCGCCTGCGCTGATGTCGCTTGCGGCCCCCGGCTGGAGCACCCAGGCGTTGCCGCTGCGGTGGAAGATTTGATGGCGCGAATTGATGAGCCAGGGGTTGCCGGCCGGATCGACGGCGATGCTCACGCCCCCGCCGGACACCACTGACCAGCCACTGCCCGTCCAGTGGTAGATAGCGAAACCCCCGCCGACCGCATTGGTGCCGATCACCCAGACAGCCCCGTTGGCGCCCACGCTGATGTCGTTCGCAGCCCCCGGCTGTAGCGCCCAGCCGTTGCCGTTGCGGTGGAAGATTTGATGGAGCGAATTGATGAGCCAGGGGTTGCCGGCCGGATCGACGGCGATGTTGACGGCCCCGCCGGAGACGATTGACCAGCCACTGCCCGTCCAGTGGTAGATGCCGTGACCCCCGGGGACCGAGCTCGTCCCGATGATCCAGGTAGCACTGTTGGCGCCGATGCTGATCTCGTTGGCGGCCCCCGGTAGAGCATTGAATACTCGCTTGACCGTCCCTGACGCGGTGGACGCGGCGGCCGTCAGCCCGTTGCCCGATATCGCTGTCACCTGTTCTCCGATGGACGAGCCCGGGGGGACACCGGCCATGTTGATGGTCACCACGACGGCGCCAGAGGTGCCGCGTGAGGCGATACCGACCATCGTCGGGGCCGGGCAGGTCGAGGGCGACGCCATCACCGTTCCTGGCCCGACGGCCGACAACATCGGGCAGGCCGTCAGCGGAAGCGGTTCGGTGAGAGTGATGAGGAAGTTGAGGGTGCCCTGCTGGAACGTGGGCGAGCCCGCGGGCGGAACAGAGACCGTCGGGGCGTTGCTGACCGAGACGGTAGGACCGAGCACCCGGATCAGCCCGACGGTCTCAACGCCATTGACGGTGGGAACTTCGCCCGCGGCGACGGTCTTCCCGTCTGGCTGCACGACGACGGCCGCCGCTGCTGCCGGCTCGCCGTTCGATCCATTCTCGACGACCAGTCCGTTGGGTCCGAAGAAGGAGTTCGGCGCCCCGTTGATGGCGTTGTACTGACCGACCAGGAGGCTCTGGACCTGTGGCGGAGGAGACTGAGCATTGGTCGTGGTGATCGTGCCGCCGACCGTAAGGAAGCCCTCGGAGGGCTCGTAGGCGACCGCGTTGAGCTGATAGGACGCAGCACCGGACGGGAGCGCCACCTGGCCGCTCGAGCCAAAACCGAAGGTGGTGGTGCCGTTACCGGCATCGAGTTGCCCGTTGGCCTGGAGCTGGACGAGCTCGGCACCCGTCGGCGTGGGCCCCACGGCGACGATGTCGCCCAGCGGGGCCCCGGGGCTGCTCTGCGCAGTGGCGGAGATCACCGTGAGGCCGGTGGCTGCGGTCGCCCCGGGCACCAGTGTCGCTCCCGACGTGCCGAAGTTGGGGTCCGGTGCCCCGAGGGGGGTGAACGCCGAGACCGTGAGCGCCTGACCATTCGAGGTGGTGCTGTAGCCGGCCGCCACGATGTCGTTCACATCGGTGGCCGGGGCGATGTTGGCTGGGGGCGTATATCCAATCGGCACCGGGGGTACGACAGCGACCGAAGTGAAGGCAGCCGACTGGCCGCCGGCGGCCGCAAACGTCTGCAGGTAGCCGGTCCCGTTGAAGGTGACGTCGGGTGCGCCGGCGGGAACAGTGGCACTGGCGCTCGACGTGAGGCGCACCACCAGGGCTTCCGGGCCGCCCGAGGATGCGGCGGACTGGCCCGCGGCCACGATGTTGCCGTTAGCGTCGGTCGTAACGGCGTTGAACCAGCCGACGCCCACCTGGCAGCTGGTCGCCCGCAGGTCCGTCTTGAATACGAGAGATCCCGTCGGCGTGAACTCGGCGACGACCGGGTCGGGCCCGCTGGCGCCACAGACCGGCGAAGTGGGTTTGACGTAGCCCGCCGCCACCATGTCGCCAGCCGCCGGGCCGCTGGAGACCGTTGTGACCGCCATGGCATTACCAGCGAAGGCGTTGACAGATCCTCCCGCGAAGCGGGTGTCGACCGCTCCCGACGGCGTGAACATGCCGACCTCGAACTGCGGTGGCGAGGCGGTGGATCCGCTCGACACGGCCAGGTCGTTGGCATCAGCCCCAGTTGACACGTACGCCAGGCCGGTAGCGCCGTCTCCGGTGGTTGAGGAAACCAGGCCCGGGGTGCTCGTGGCCCCGAAGGACGGGTCAAGCGTTCCGGGCTGACTCTGGGCCACCGCGACCTCCGGTGCGACGGTCGCGACCGACAGCGCCACTCCGGACGCCACGAGCAGGAAGCCGGCGAGCAGAGCCCCGGGGCGATGGCGAGACAGCCGGCTGGTCGGGGGGTGGCGGCCAACCCCCGGGTGCAATCTGGCCCCAGGGAGCAATCTGGCCCCAGGGAGCAATCTGGCCCGAGGGAGCAATCTGGCCCGAGGGAGCAATTTGGCCTGACGGGTCAAACCGCCCCGCCTCCCGACCCTCGACCTGTACGCCCCCGACCGGCCACGACCAGCGGTTATACCACTGCGTTGGGTACGAGGAGGCTGGACGTGATTGGTCTGCCCGTTGAGGTAACGGGATTGCCCGTCGGGGCAACCAGGTCCCCCGCAGTCTGCCCACTAGGCTCGACGGCAGTGGATGACCGGCCGATTGGCATGTTTGATAGCGGCTTCGGCGGTCTGACCGTAGCCCGGGCGGTCATCGATCTCCTCCCCGAAGAGAATCTGGTTTATATCGGCGATACCGGGCGGTACCCGTACGGTCCTCGCCCCCTTGACGAAGTGCGACGCTTCGCTCGCCAGATCACGGCCAAGCTCGTCGCCGAGTACAACGTCAAGATGGTCGTGGTGGCATGCAATACCGCCGCCGCGGCCGGGCTCGACAACCTTCGCGAGGAGACGACCTTACCGATCATGAGCGTGGTCGAGCCCGGGCTGCGGGCGGCCTTACGAGCCACCGAAAGCGGCCGGGTGGGGGTGATCGGCACCGTCGGGACCATCCGTTCCGGCGCCTACCAGCGGTCGGTGGAGGCGATCGATCCGCATGGTCGGGTGCAGCTGACCTGCGCGGCTTGCCCCGGCTTCGTCGAGTTCGTCGAGCGGGGCGAGACCACTTCGGACCAGGTGTACGTGCTGGCGGAGCGCCTCCTGGCCCCGATCCGGGAAGCGAAGGTGGACACGCTGCTGCTGGGCTGCACCCACTATCCCTTTTTGGCCCGGACCATCAGCGACGTGGTCGGCCGGGACGTGGTGCTGGTGAGCTCGGCCGATGAGACGGCCTTCGAGCTTCGGGCCGCGCTCGAAGGCACCGAGCGCAGCCGATCCGGCGGCGCCTCCGCTTCCCGGCTCTGGATCTCATCGGGGGACACGGCGACTTTCCACCGGCTGGGTCGCCGGCTCCTCGGTCCGGAGATCGACCGGGTCGCGGCCTGGGATCCCGCGGTCATGACCGGGCTCCGGGCGGACGGGCGCGAGCCCGACGACCTCCGAAGCGTCGAGTTGATCCGCGACTACACCGAGTTCGCGGCGGGATCGGTACTCATCCGGATGGGAAAGACGACCGTCCTGTGCACCGCCTCGGTTGCCGACGAGGTGCCCCGATGGCTGCGAAACACCGGTCGTGGATGGGTGACCGCGGAGTATTCGATGCTTCCCGGGTCGTCTCCGGAACGCATCGAACGAGAGGCCGCCCGCGGCCGCCAATCCGGCCGCACCCAGGAGATCCAGCGCCTGATCGGGCGGGCGCTCCGCGCCGTCACCGACCTCGACGGCATGGCCGATGTCCAGATCACCCTCGATTGCGACGTACTGCAAGCAGACGGGGGTACCCGCACCGCCAGCATTTGCGGCGCCTACGTGGCCCTCCACGACGCCTGCACGCGGCTCATGCAGCTGGGGAAGCTCAGGGCTCACCCGGTGCGGGAGGCCTGCGCCGCGGTGTCGGTCGGGATCGTTGATGCCCTGCCCATGCTCGACCTGGCCTACAGCGAGGACAGCAAGGCCGAGGTGGACATGAACGTGGTGATGACGGCGTCCGGGCGTTTCGTCGAGGTACAGGGCACCGCTGAAGGGATGCCCTATACGCGCCACGAGCTGGAGGAACTCCTCTCGCTGGCCGAACACGGCATCGCCTCGCTCCTCGACTACCAGGCTGCGGTGCTCGACCAGCCCCCTCGCCCCCGTTGAGTTCGTGAACTCCCGGGAGTTCGTGCTGGCCACCGCCAACGCGGACAAGGCCCGGGAGATCGCGGCCATCGTCGGTCCCACGGTCACGCTGCGGCCCCGCCCTTCGTCGGTGGCCGATGTCGAGGAGACCGAGGACACGCTCCTCGGAAACGCCCGGCTCAAGTCGCGCGCCCTCGCTGGCGCCACCGGGACCGCAGCGATTGCCGACGACACCGGACTCGAGGTGGAGGACCTCGGCGGGGCGCCCGGGGTGTACTCGGCGCGGTACGCCGGCGAGACTGCGTCCTCTACCGACAACGTGGCCAAGCTCCTCGCCGCTCTCGCCGAGGTCGGTGGTCGGCGCCGGGCCCGGTTCCGCACGGTCGCGGTGGCGAGTTGGCCGGACGGCTACGAAGTGGTCGCGGAAGGAGCGGTGGACGGCACCATCGCGTCGGAGGCCCGGGGTGACGGGGGCTTCGGGTACGACCCGGTCTTCATCCCGGACGAGGGCGACGGCCGCACCTTCGCCCAGATGACGGCATCGGAGAAGCACCTGCTGTCACATCGTGGCCGGGCCTTCCGGATGCTGGCCGATCGGCTGTGGCCTGGATCTTGAGGCGAGCCGGGTCGGCCGCGCGCCCCAGCCGTCGTGGCCGCCGTACGATCGACCAACGAGTACCGCCTGTTCTGCCTTCCGATCTCTCTACCGGCCTCCTCGGGGCGCCGAGGGTTCCGCAACGCTGCGTAGCGGTGTGGGAACATGGTGGTGGACGTGTCCGATCATGCAGACACCCAGCCCCTTTTCGCTCCCTCGCCCGTTTCAGGCTGGGCCGCTGGCACAGCGGTGAGCCTGTCCGCGCCCGTTCCCCCGGAGCCCACCGGGCCTCCGGAGCTGCGGGCTGTGACGGTCGACACCGCCGAGACCAATGGGGTGACCGCCGGCGGCCGGACGACCACTGAGGACGATCGGCCGCCGCCGCAGGGCGCGGCGTCGACATCGGAAGGGGAGGGCAGCCCTTCGGGGCGCCGCGGCCTGCGGAGCCTGCTTCCGGCCCCGATCTGGCAGGTGGGCAGGCTGCTCCTGCTGGCCCTCATCGTCGAATACCTGGTCGTGCCCCAGTTGGCCGGCCCCCGCAAAGTGGCCCATTTGCTGACGCAGGTCAATCCCTTGTTGCTGCTGGCCGGTGTCGGTCTCGAGGCCGGAGCATTGGTCTGCTACGCCCAGCTGACCCGAACGGTGCTGCCGGGAAGCAACAAACTCAGCCTTTTCACTCTCCAGCGAATTCAGCTCTCCACCCTGTCGGTCAGTCACTGCGCCCCGGGAGGGTCAGCCACCGGGACGGCTCTGGGCTACCGCCTGATGACGCAGGCCGGCCTGGCGCGCAGCGACGTTGGTTTCGCGCTCTGCCATGCAGGGGATTGGCTCGGCCGTTGTCCTCAATTTCCTGCTGTGGTTGGCGCTCATCATCTCTATCCCGTTGTGGGGTTTCGATCCGCTGTACCTGACGGCTGCCGGAGTGGGCGTGGTCGTGCTGTGCCTGGTCGGATTTCTGCTGTTCCTCCTCACCCGGGGACAGCACTGGGTCGGGGACCGGCTTGAGCGGGTCGTGGGCCGGGTTCCGCTCGTCAACGGCGCCGCCCTGCGCCGTTTTTTCGAGCAGCTCGCCGCCCGGCTCCGCGAGGTGGGCAGCCAGCGCCGGGTCCTGGTCTGGGCCATCGTGTGGGCGAGTGCAAACTGGCTGCTCGACGCCGGCTCCCTGGCGGTGTTTGTGGGCGCCTTTGGTCACTGGGTCGACCCTGACGGAATCCTGGTGGCCTATGGACTGGCAAATGTGCTCGCCGCGATTCCGATTACTCCCGGCGGTCTGGGAGTCATCGAGGCCACCCTGACCTCTGTCCTCGTGGGCTTCGGCACCCCCCGCGGCGTCGCCACTCTGGGCGTCATCGCTTATCGCCTGGTGAACTTCTGGCTGCCCATTCCCCTCGGCGGACTGGCCTACCTCTCGTTGCAGGTCAACGCCGGTGGATCCAGAGCGGACCGCCGGAATCGGCTGCGCCGGGTGTCCTGGTCCAGACCGAAGCTACGCGACTCCTGACCGACGGCAACTCCCGCCCCGAGCGGAGTGACGCCTTTCCCAGCCGGATATTGGGCTGGATCAGAGTGCCCGGATCGGGGTGTCAGTGCGGGCGAGAGGACTCGAACCTCCACCCTTTTCAGGACCAGGACCTAAACCTGGCGCGTCTGCCAGTTTCGCCACGCCCGCAATCTCGCCACGCATCCTACACTTTGGGCCACCCGGATCTGACCACCAGGGCGGCATTGCTCTCAGCCGGTGCTCTGGCGCCCCGCCCAGACCGGCTCGAGATTGCCTACCCCGATCGGAGATTCAATCGCATATCGGTGGCGCTTCTCCTGCTCAAGGGAGTCTTCGAGCAGGACGCGGTTGATGCGGATCAGATCGGCAATCACTCCCAGTGCCAACGCGATGAACGCGGCCATGATCAGGATGCTGCCTGCCACCAACGATTGGAGATGACCACCGCTCTGACTGGGGGCGCCGAAAAAATATAGGACCAAAAATCGGACAAAGGGGATGAGGGCCACAAGGAAGAGAAATGCGGCGGCGCTGACGAACAGCGTCATCGGCTTGTACATGATGTAGGCCCGGATGATGGTGATCGCGGACTTCATGACGTGCTCGCCGGTGGACTTGAAGAGTCGAGATTCTCTCGTCTTCGGATTTGTCTCGATCGGAACGCTCACTATGGCCAGGCGCTTGTTGCCCGCCTGAATGATGGTCTCCATGCAATAGCTGAATCGCGTCACCGTGTTGATCCGGAGTAGCGCTTCGCGTGAGTACGCACGGAAGCCGCTGGCCGCGTCCGGAAGATCCGCGCCGGCAGCTTTGCTGACGACCCGGCTGCCCAGGCGCTGCAAGGCCTTCTTCGCGGGGGAGAAGTGCTCGATGGTGTCGGTCTGACGATCCCCGATAACGATGTCCGCCTGGCCGTCGAGGATAGGTTGGATCAGATCGGCAATACGCTCGCTGGGATACTGATTGTCGCCGTCGGTGTTGACGAGGATGTCGGCACCCATTTCGAGCGCCTTGAGCGCGCCGTCGTGAAACGACTGGCCCAGGCCCATATTCCGCGTATGGTGCACGAAGTTGCGGACGCCCATACGGCGAGCCACGGCCACCGTGTCGTCGCGTGACCCGTCGTCGACGATCAGCAACTCGATGACGTCGACACCCGGGACATGGGTTGGCATTTTCTCGAACACGAGAGGCAGCGTCATGGCCTCATTGAGGCACGGTACTTGTATGACCAGCTTCATAGACGAGGGCGATCCGACCTATCGGCGGCCGCGAAGGCCTCAAGAGCCATTTCACTATTCTAGTACATGGGTCCTGATCGAGCGGGTAGCCTCCCATCGCCCGATCACCGGCCTGGGTCTCACATCCGAGGGGGCGGAAGAACCCAAACCCGGTACTCTCGGTCCATGTCTTCACTGATCCGCCCGCAGGTCAGCGCTCAGATCGCCGGCGACCGAGCCGGCGACGTCTACCAGCGTCTCCTCAAGGAGCGCATCGTCTTCCTCGGCACCCAGGTCGACGACACCAGCGCCAATCTCATCTGCGCCCAGTTGTTGCTCCTCGCCGCTGAGGACCCCGGCCGGGACATCAGCCTCTACATCAACTCCCCCGGCGGCTCGGTCACCGCCGGGCTCGCCATCTACGACACCATGCAGTATGTCCCCGCCGATGTCTCGACCGTCTGCATGGGCTTGGCCGCGTCCATGGGTCAGTTCCTGCTCTGTGCTGGCGCCAAGGGGAAGCGCTTCTCCCTCCCGCATTCCCGCATTCTCATGCACCAACCCTCGGGCCAAGCCCAGGGTCAGGCTGCTGACATCGCGATCCAGGCCGAGCAGATCGTCTACCTGAAGCGGATGATGGCGGAGCGGATCGCCTACCACACCGGCCAGCCGGTGGAGCGGATCGAGACCGACTCCGACCGCGATCGCTGGTTTACTGCAGAGGAAGCCAAGGAGTACGGGTTCATCGACCAGGTGATCGAGCGCGCCGCAGACGTCAGCGAGCCGAGCGCGGCCTGACCCCGAAGGTGGCCCCTGGAGGACGACCTCCTCGGCCCGGCAGGCCGCCAGATGCCACGAAGTCCATCGGTGCCTTTCGCGCCGTTCGTAGGTTTTTGGGTATCTTTCGACGTCGAGCCCAGGTTGCCCATCCGGCCCGGGTGGCTGGGCGCTCGGGACGCCCGGACGTCGAGGCCGGGTCTGTAGTCGCGCCCCTTCCGCAGGTTCTGGATGCACCCTTCCCGGATGCTTCGCTGGCCTATCGTGGCTCTGTGCCGACCCGAGTATCCATGCGCCACGCCGTCGGGACCTTGTGACCAGCGTCGCGACCTACCGCAGGTCCCATGAGCTGTACTCCAACCTGGTACTCCGGGAGTTGCGCTCGAAGTACAAACGGTCGTTTCTTGGCTGGGCCTGGTCGCTCGCGTACCCGCTCGCCACCATGGTGGTCTACACCCTGGTCTTCAAGTACTTCCTGCACATCAAGCCTGCTCCTGGGAATCCGAGTGGTCTCGACGTATATGCGTTATTTTTGTTGTGCGCGCTGCTGCCCTGGAACTTCTTCCAGATCAGCGTGACGAGTTGCATCGGCAGCCTCACGGGGAACGAGTCCCTGATCAAGAAGAGCTATTTCCCACGGGAGGTCCTGCCGGCGGCCACGGTCGGAGCCAACCTGGTCTCCCACCTCATCGAGATGGGTCTGCTGCTGGTCGCACTCCTGGCCTTCGGAAACTGGCGGGCCGCCGTTTTCTTGCCAATCGCCCTGTTGCTGACGCTGATTATGGCGGTCTTCGGGCTCGGATTCGGGCTGCTCCTGAGCGTGCTCAACGTCTACTTCCGGGATATCCAGCACTTTATCGGCATCCTGTTTCTGGCCTGGGTCTACCTGACCCCGATCATCTACCCCATCACCTACGTGCCGGCCAACTTCCAGACCTGGCTGAAGCTCAACCCGATGACCGACGCCAGCCTGTCCTACCGGGCGGTGCTCTACGACGGGCGGCCTCCGGGCTGGTTGCAGTTCGGCTACTTCACGGCCTGGGCGATCGGGATGTTCGTCGCCGGCCTGCTGGTGTTCAACCGGCTGGAGGCCGGTCTGGCGGAGGAGTTGTGATCGAACGTCCGCTCGCAGTGGAGGTCATCGGGGTCTCCAAGAAGTTCCGCCTGTTCAAGGAGCGCAACAACACGCTCAAGGGCACCATCATGCGCGGCCGGAGGGTGATCGCTGAGGACTTCTGGGCCCTCAGAGACGTGTCGTTTGAGGTCTACCCGGGTGAGACCTTCGGCCTGATCGGAGAGAACGGCTCGGGCAAGAGCACCATGCTCAAGTGCATGACCAGGATTCTCCGGCCCAACCAGGGCCTGGTCACGGTGACCGGCAAGGTGTCGGCCCTGCTCGAGCTCGGTGCGGGATTCCACCCGGAGCTGACGGGGCGGGAAAACGTCTTCCTCAACGGGGCGATCCTGGGCCTTTCCCAGAAGGAGCTCCGACGGCGCTTCGATGAAATTGTCGACTTCGCCGGCGTGGGGGCGTTCATTGACGAGCCGGTAAAGAACTATTCGTCCGGCATGTACGTGCGACTGGCGTTTGCCGTGGCGATCCACGTCGACCCCGACGTGCTGCTTATCGATGAGGTCCTGGCGGTCGGCGACGAAGCATTCCAGCGGAAGTGCGGCGAGAAGCTGGCCGAACTGCGCAACCAGGGCAAGACCATCGTGTTCGTCAGCCATTCGCTGGGCCAGGTGCAGAACCTCTGCGACCGGGCCGCCTGGTTTAGTCATGGCCGGCTGATGGAGGTGGGACGGCCGAAAGAGGTTATCGACGCCTACACCGACACCGTGCAGGTCGACCGCCAGGTCGACGAGGGGGGCCGCACCCGGTGGGGCTCGGGTGAGGGGCGGATCTCCGCCGTGGAGTTGCTCGACCCGGCCGGGCGCCCGGTCAAACGGACCTACGGCGGGGATATCGCTACCCTGCGCGTCCATTATCAGATGGAGCAGACGATCGAGCGGCCGGTGTTCGGGCTGTCCATCCACACCATTGACGGATTCGAGGTTTCGGTGCTGCGGAGTCGCGACGTGGATTGCGTGCCCGAAAAGCTCCGTGGCTCCGGGTATGTGGAGGTGACGTTCGATCCTGTCCGACTGCTGCCGGGAACTTTCGACGTGACGGCGTCGCTCACCGACGCTTCGTCCTTGCATGCCTACGACGTTCGCACCGACGTCCTGCGCTTCGACGTGGAACGCGGCGCCCACCGGGAGGAGGGCGGCGTCGTGGCCCTCGGTGGGACCTGGAGGATCGGCGACCTGGTTTCGGAGAGCCATCCGGCCGAGGACGGATGACCGCCGGCCATGGGGCGGCCCTCCAGGAGGAACTCTACGTAGAGGTGCCGTTGACCAGGTAGTCCCAGGTGTCGGTGGCGTAGTCGTCCCAGGTGCGGCGGGGGATGGTGGCGGCTTCGGCGGCCAGGCGGTCGCGGAGGGGCCGGTCGAGGAGGAGCTGGCGGAGGGCGTCGGTGAGCTGGTGGTCCTGGCGGGGGTCGACGAGCAGGGCCCCGCCGCGGCTGGCCAGGTCGCGCATGCTGCCGAAGTTGGAGGTGATGACGGGGGTGCCGCTGGCCAGCGATTCGGCCACGGGCAGTCCGTAGCCTTCGTGGAGGGAGGGGAAGACGGTGCAGTAGGCCTGGCGGTAGGCGGCCCAGAGCAGGTCGTCGGGGAGGGCCCGGATGATCTGGACGGGCCGGCCGGCGGTGCGCACCGCTTCGAGCTGGGTGTCGAAGGCGGCGCTTTTCCAGGAGCTGCCGCCGACGAAGACCAGGGTGAAGAGCAGGCCCTCTCGCCACAGCAGTTCGGCGGCGTGGAGGACGGCGAGGTGGTTTTTGCGGGGTTCGTGGCTGCCGACGGCCAGGACGATGGGCAGGGTGCCCACGGCGAGCAGGTCATGGGCCTGGCGCAGGGCGGTGTCGCTGGGCGTCTCGGCGTCGACGGGAAGAGGAATGCCGCGAATGTCGGGGCCGGGGAGGCCGGCGCCGGCCAGCATGGTCCGCCAGCCCCGGTATTCGCTCTCGGCGGCCGAGGAGATGGTGGCGATGCGGTCCACGTGGGCGGCCGCGGCCAGAAAGTTGGCGAAATACAGGGACATCCCATCGTCGACCGTCTCGCCCGCCGTCAAGGGAACGCAATCGAACCCGATCAACCCGGTCGTCGACCCCGAGAACCGGGCGAAAGCCTGATACCGGGGCGTCTGCTCCGGCTCGGCCCGCAGTTCGGGGACCAGATGGGTGCACTTCCATGGCACCAGGACGCGCTCAGTCGTCGGATCGGCCGGGATGGGCGAGCCGAAGCGGGACCGGGCGGTAGCGACGCCGTGGACGGCCGCCTCAACCTCAAGGTCCGAGAGCCGGCGGTATCCCGTCAGCATGTCGTTCCATCCGATCAAAGTGACGCCCTGGTCCCGTCGCCAGCGCAGCGCCGCCTGGCGAGCGACGCGCTGGATGCCGGTGGCGACCGAAGTCCGGGCCGTGTTGTGAACGTCGACCAGGACCCGGCCGGTGACCACCTCGACCTCCGGCCAGGAGGTCGCCGCCAGCTGCCCGCTCCCATCGAGGGCAGCGACCAGGGCCGGCAGCGCCCCGTCCAGACGGGTCGCTCTCACCAACCTGTGCACGTCCGCGGTGACCGGGAGCCGACCGGTGAGCACCGCCAGCGCCAGCCACGCGGCGGTGAGCCCGATTTCGTCGATTGATCGATCCAGGGCGGTCAGCAGCGCCGGTCCGGTCGAGACCGGAAAGGGCACACCCAGCGTGGTCAGAACCGTCTTCACCCGGCGCGCCAGCGCCTCGCTGCGCTCAGGGTGGCCTTCACCCAGCAGGACGTTAAGGTCGGCCGCCGGTACGACATGGTCGCTCGAGCTACCGGCGGGCCCGGACTGGGCATGCGTCGTCTGCGTCACGGGCGCCCGCGGACCCGGCCCACCATGCCACTGGCCGTGCGCAGGGGCCTGGTGACACGCCACGAAGTCGACGCCTCCAACTCCGTGACTCTCCGCTGCAGAGCCTCCACCCGCCCCCGCTCCGCTGCCACCTGCTCCAAATAGAGGCCGCTCTCCTGGCGCCGCGCCTCGATCTCGGCCTGCAGGGCCGCCAACTCGCCCTCGCGGCTGGCCGCCGCCTGATCCATGGCGGCGGCCCAGCGGGTGATGGCCTGTCCCCTCCAGCGGATCAACTCCGTGATCAGGGCCCGCGACTCATGGGCTCGCGCCTCCGCCAGCGCGTGCTCGGCCTCGACGCGCTCGAGGCAGTCCCGCACGGCGGCCGACATGAAGTTGTCGAGCGCGCAGGCCGGATAGCTGAGGGCAGGAGTCAGTTGCTCGCTGCGCTCATCCGAGACATAAAAGCAGGACAGGCCGTCGAAGAGGCAGAGTTGGTAGCCGGCCCCGGTGATGAGGTGCTCCCAGAGATGACGGGTGGATTCAGTGGTCAGGGGCTCGGTGGCCTCGACGATGAGAACCCAGGGCCGCCACTTGCTCAGGTCCAGGCTCTCGAGGACTTCGCGTTCGGAGCCCTCGGTGTCGACCGACATGAAATGGATGTCCTTGCCCTCCCAGCCCGCGTCCTGCAGCACGGAATCCATTCGCCGGGTTGTCACCGTCAGGTCGTGGACCTCGTAGTCGGAACGGGAGTGGACTTCTGCGAAGGTGTCTTCGAGGGTGGACAGGCCCGTTCCCTCCACCACATGGAACACGGTGGTGTCGTGATCCTTGGTCGTAATGGCGGCCTCGATGAGGAGGTCGCGGGGACGTTGCTCCCGCTGCAGCCGGGCGAACGCCGGGTCTGGCTCAACCGTGATCCCGCTCCAACCCAGAGCATAGAAGGCCATGGTCATTGAGAATTTGGTCGGATCGTTGGCACCGACTTCGATGTAACGCCCGCGGTCCAGACCTCGAAGGGCGCGCCACAGCACCACATCCTCGCCGTTTTGACTGTAGGACTGAAACGTGGGCGGACTCACCGGGCCATGGTAGGAGCGATCGGGCGCCCGACGAGGTAGTCCCAGGTGTCGGTGGCGTAGTCGTCCCAGGTGCGGCGGGGGATGGTGGCGGCTTCGGCGGCCAGGCGGTCGCGGAGGGGCCGGTCGAGGAGGAGCTGGCGGAGGGCGTCGGTGAGCTGGTGGTCCTGGCGGGGGTCGACGAGCAGGGCCCCGCCGCGGCTGGCCAGGTCGCGCATGCTGCCGAAGTTGGAGGTGATGACGGGGGTGCCGCTGGCCAGCGATTCGGCCACGGGCAGTCCGTAGCCTTCGTGGAGGGAGGGGAAGACGGTGCAGTAGGCCTGGCGGTAGGCGGCCCAGAGCAGGTCGTCGGGGAGGGCCCGGATGATCTGGACGGGCCGGCCGGCGGTGCGCACCGCTTCGAGCTGGGTGTCGAAGGCGGCGCTTTTCCAGGAGCTGCCGCCGACGAAGACCAGGGTGAAGAGCAGGCCCTCTCGCCACAGCAGTTCGGCGGCGTGGAGGACGGCGAGGTGGTTTTTGCGGGGTTCGTGGCTGCCGACGGCCAGGACGATGGGCAGGGTGCCCACGGCGAGCAGGTCATGGGCCTGGCGCAGGGCGGTGTCGCTGGGCGTCTCGGCATCGACAGGTTCGGGAATGCAGTGGATGTCGGGGCCGGGGAGGCCGGCGCCGGCCAGCATGGTCCGCCAGCCCCGGAATTCGCTCTCGGCGGCCGAGGAGATGGTGGCGATGCGGTCCACGTGGGCGGCTGCGGCCAGAAAGTTGGCGAAATTCAGGGCCATCCCATCGTCGACCGTCTCTCGGGCCGTCAAGGGAATGCAATCGTGGCCGATCAACCCGGTCGTCGACCCCGAGAACCGGGCGAAAGCGTGATAGCGACCGGTGCGTCCAGACTCAATGGGCAGCTCTGCGACCAGATGGGTGCACTGCCACGGCACCAGGACTCGATCGACCGTAGATGGGCGCGCCACCGCAGGGTCCATGGTCGCACCGCGGATGGCGCGGTCGACTTCCGCCGGAGAAAGTCGGCGGAAGTTTGCAAACTCCTCGGTCCACCCGATGAGCATCACGCCCGGGAGACGGATCCAGCGACGCGCCGTTTCCCGGACGACCCGCTGAACCCCCGTGGCGACCAGGCTGAAGGCGGTGTGATGGACGTCGACGAGGACCCTGTCCTTGACGACTTCCACCTCCGGCCCGACCGGCCCGTGGACCCGTCCGCTCTGGTCGAGAGCGGCAAAGAGCGCCTCCAGCGGCCCGTCGAGGCGAATGGCGCGGATGGTGCGCTGGACCGCCGCCGCGTCAGGAAGCTGGCAGGTGAGTACCGCGAGGGCTAGCCACACCTCCTCGGGTTGCGGATCGTGCAGCGCATCCTCGAGCTCGGACAAGAGGGCCCCCGTGCCCGAGTCGACCGGGGGCGACCGGAGCGTCGAGAGCAGGGTTGCGATCCGCCGGCGAAGCGTCACACTCCGATGGGATCGATCCCGCCGGAGGATATCGGCGAGGGTGCCGGGCTCAGGGAAGGCCGGGTCCTCCGGGAGGTGGTGTTCCATGGCGACGCTCGGCACCGTCGCACGGGTCCTCATAGGAGGTCCCCTCCGCAGGTGTGGGCCATCAACCGAAGGGTTTGGGGGGGTAGGGGAGTTCGGGTTGGACGAGGTGGTGCCAGAGGTCGTGGGCGTAGTGGTCCCAGGTGCGGGTGGGGCGGGTGTGGAGTTGTTGGCGGAGGTGGTGGAGGCGGCGGTCGTCGGTGAGCAGGCTGCGCATGGCGTCGGTGAGGGCGTCGTCGTCGCGGGGGTCGATGAGGATGGCGCCGCCGGCGGCGGCGATGTCGCGGGTGCTGCCGTAGTTGGTGGTGATGACGGGGGTGCCGTAGGCGAGTGATTCGGCGACGGGCAGGCCGTAGCCTTCGTGGAGGGAGGCGAAGACGCTGAAGCGGGCTTGGCGGTAGGCGGCGGCCAGTTCGGCGTCGCTGACGTCGGTGCGCACCCGGAGGGGGCGGCCCTGGGCTTGGAGGTGGGCGATGCGGTCGGGGAGTTCGTGGCCCCAGCCGCTGCCGGCGATGAGGAGCAGCTCGAAGTGGAGCTGGTCGCGCCAGAGTCGTTCGGCCGCGTCGAGCAGGGCCAGATGGTTTTTGCGGGGTTCGAGGCTGCCCACGCTGAGGACCAGGGGGGCGGCCGGGTCGGCGGCCCGGCCCGGCCCGGCCCGGCCGGTGGGGGCCGGGTGGAGGTCGGCCGGGGTGGGCCCGGCCTGGATGGTGGCGGCCGGGGTGGGCCCGGCCTGGATGGTGGCGGCCGGGGTGGGGTCGGGCTGGATGGTGGCGGCCTGGGTGGGGAGGGGGCATTCGATGACGGTGGGGCCGGGCAGACCCTGGGAGGGCAGGGCGGACCCGAAGCCGGCGAACTCGGTGGTGGCGCTGCGGCTGATGCCGGCGATGCGGCGGGCGTGTTTGAGGACGCTGAGATAGAGGGCGAAGCGCTGGGTGTCAGCGGCGGGGACCAGGTCGGCGCTGACCACCGGGATGCAGTCGTAGCCGACCGCGACCACGGCGTTGCCCGAGTACTGGGCCAGGGCCGCCAGCCGGTCGCAGGCCTGGCTGGGCGGGGTTTCCATCAACACCACGACCGTGCGCCACGGCACCACCACCACCGCCGGGCCGGCCCGGTCGGAAGGCGAGGCAGCGCCGGGGCCGGCGTCGGGGCCGGGGCGCGGGGCCGTCGGGGCCGGCGGCGTCGCCCCAGTGCAGCACCCGGCGCTGTTCCGCCTCGCTGAGAGGGCGCAGCCCGCACCAGCCCGCAGTCCACGCCGCGGCCAGCACCGGATACTCACGAGCCCAGAACGGCAGGCTGCGCCGCACCACCTGCTGGATACCGGTGTGCAGGTCGTGACGGGCCGAATGATCCACATCCACCACCACCCGATCCGCCACCACCCACAACCTGCTCGTTGCGGTGACGGCCGGATCGCGCTCAAGGGCGCGATCCAGAAGCCACAGCACGCATTCCGTGGGTGGGGCGAGGTCGAGAAAGCGAGTGCTGGCCAGGACCTCGTCGGCGGTCGGATAGACGCCGAACATCGCCGTCGACAGCAGCCAGACGCGGTCGCGAGAGCAGTCGGCCTGTACGGCCCTCACCAGTTGATCCAGCAGGATCCCGGCCTCGCGGCTGCAGCTGTCCTCATGCGGCGGAGGGGTCTCGAGGAGCACGGCTGCGGCGGCCCGGAGCCGCTCTACCAACGCGGTTTCCACCAACGCCGCGCCGGTGACGCTCATCGACCCGGTCCGGGTGTGATGAGCAGAACCGGGGGAGCGCCCCAGGCCGGGCGACTCATGGAAACCGGGTGCGGGAGCGACAACCTGTGCAGGGTAGACGGTTCGCCTCGACGGGGGAGCAACTGGCCGATTTTTCCCGGATAGGCAGGGGTCCCCTCAGGCCCGGTATGCCGCTGCGGCCCGGAGAGAAAGACATGGCAGGTGAACCGGGGTCTGTGGCGCTTACGCTCGCACTGATGCAGACGTTAGTGATCCTGCCCACCTTCAACGAAGGCGCCACCATCGAGGAGGTCCTGCGCCGGACGCGAAACGCGGTTGCCGACGCGGAGATCCTCGTCATCGACGACGGCAGTCCGGACGGGACCGCGCTCTTGGCGGAGAAGGTGGGTAAGGACATTGGGGGCGTGCACCTCCTGCGCCGGGACCGACGACTCGGGCTTGGCGACGCCTATCGCACCGGATTCACCTGGGGCTTGGCCAGAGGCTTCGACGCCATGGTGGAGATGGACTCGGACCTGTCCCACAACCCGGCCGACTTGGTCAGGCTGCTGGCCGGGTTGGTGGACCAGGACGTGGTGATCGGGTCCCGTTATGTCTCCGGTGGGTCGATCCCGCGGTGGGGAGTGCATCGGCGCCTGCTTTCGAGGGCGGGTAACGCCTACTCATCGTTGATGCTCGGACTTCCCGTGCGCGACATGACGTCCGGCTTCCGGGTCTATCGGGCCGAGGTCCTGCGATCGATCGACTTGAACCACGTCCGGGCCAACGGATACGGCTTCCAGATCGAAATGACGTACCGGGCCGCCCAGGCCGGGGCCCGCATCGCCGAGGTCCCGATCCAGTTTGTGGACCGGGAAGCCGGTGAGTCGAAGATGTCCGCCAGCACCATTGTGGAGGCGCTTCTCCTGGTGACCCGCTGGGGGGTCATCCGGGGCGCGGCGAAACTGGGAGTGGCCGTTGGCGCGCCGCGGCGTCGGTCCCGACACGATGCCGACCTGGGGTGAGTCCCCCTAGCCGGGTTTGGGGGGGCAGGGGAGTTCGGGTTGGACGAGGTGGTGCCAGAGGTCGTGGGCGTAGTGGTCCCAGGTGCGGGTGGGGCGGGTGTGGAGTTGTTGGCGGAGGTGGTGGAGGCGGCGGTCGTCGGTGAGCAGGCTGCGCATGGCGTCGGTGAGGGCGTCGTCGTCGCGGGGGTCGATGAGGATGGCGCCGCCGCCGGCGGCGATGTCGCGGGTGCTGCCGTAGTTGGTGGTGATGACGGGGGTGCCGTAGGCGAGTGATTCGGCGACGGGCAGGCCGTAGCCTTCGTGGAGGGAGGCGAAGACGCTGAAGCGGGCTTGGCGGTAGGCGGCGGCCAGTTCGGCGTCGCTGACGTCGGTGCGCACCCGGAGGGGGCGGCCCTGGGCTTGGAGGTGGGCGATGCGGTCGGGGAGTTCGTGGCCCCAGCCGCTGCCGGCGATGAGGAGCAGCTCGAAGTGGAGCTGGTCGCGCCAGAGTCGTTCGGCCGCGTCGAGCAGGGCCAGATGGTTTTTGCGGGGTTCGAGGCTGCCCACGCTGAGGACCAGGGGGGCGGCCGGGGCGGCGTCGGCGGCCCGGCCCGGCCCGGCCCGGCCGGTGGGGGCCGGGTGGAGGTCGGCCGGGGTGGGCCCGGCCTGGATGGTGGCGGCCGGGGTGGGCCCGGCCTGGATGGTGGCGGCCGGGGTGGGGTCGGGCTGGATGGTGGCGGCCTGGGTGGGGAGGGGGCATTCGATGACGGTGGGGCCGGGCAGACCCTGGGAGGGCAGGGCGGACCCGAAGCCGGCGAACTCGGTGGTGGCGCTGCGGCTGATGCCGGCGATGCGGCGGGCGTGTTTGAGGACGCTGAGATAGAGGGCGAAGCGCTGGGTGTCAGCGGCGGGGACCAGGTCGGCGCTGACCACCGGGATGCAGTCGTAGCCGACCGCGACCACGGCGTTGCCCGAGTACTGGGCCAGGGCCGCCAGCCGGTCGCAGGCCTGGCTGGGCGGGGTTTCCATCAACACCACGACCGTGCGCCACGGCACCACCACCACCGCCGGGCCGGCCCGGTCGGAAGGCGAGGCAGCGCCGGCGCGGGCCGGTGGCGTCGGGGCCGGCGGGGTCGGGGCCGGCGGCGGTCGCCCCAGTGCAGCACCCGGCGCTGTTCCGCCTCGCTGAGAGGGCGCAGCCCGCACCAGCCCGCAGTCCACGCCGCGGCCAGCACCGGATACTCACGAGCCCAAAACGGCAGGCTGCGCCGCACCACCTGCTGGATACCGGTGTGCAGGTCGTGACGGGCCGAATGATCCACATCCACCACCACCCGATCCGCCACCACCCACAAGCCGGTTGCGGGGCTCGCCTCCAGATTCGCCTCGACGGAGCCGTGCCGGGTGCGGGCTGTGCTGCGCAACTGGCCGAGCCGTCGCCGAATCCGGTGCTGCACGGCCATCGCCTGGTGGCGCGCCCCGACGAGCCGTTGCCGCCCCACGCGGGCCACCCGCCGGACAGGCGGGACCCGGGCGGCGAACTGCCGGGTGGCTCCCCGGGCTTTCACCGAGCGATCTCGCCACCTGGGGATAGCGGGCCGCGAAGACCGCCCGCCGCGCCGCCCGCTGCTCCCGAAGCGTCTGCTCGAGGGCACGGCGTTGCTCTTCGGCGACGGCCGCTTCGGTGGCCTCGGCCTGGCCCAACAACCACTGCCCTGCCTCGCCGGCCGTCGCCAGCTCCAGGTAGCGCGTGCAAGCAGCGACATCATCCGACCTTGGATAGGCGCCGAAAACGGCGGTGCACAACAGCCAGACTCGATCCGGCTGAGGCTCGGATTGCACCGCCCGGACCAGAAGCTCGAGGAGCGCGCCCGGGTCGTCGGTGAGGCCGGCCTCCAGTGGCGATGAACCGCCGAGCAGGATACCGGCGATCGACCGGAGTCGTAATGCGAGCGCCCTGGAGACCCCCGGACCGTCGCTTTGGGCCATCACTGTAGGATAATCAGGTGTCGCGTTTGCGAGTTCGCATCGACGCCACCCCTCTTCTGATCAGTCATGAAAGCGGCGTGAGCAAATTCTGCCGGAGCCTCCTTGCCGCCCTGGCGAAGAATCCGCTCATAGATGCGTCTGCGTTCGCCATAACCTGGCGAAAACTGGGCCAACTGCGGCAACAGGTGCCACCCGGGATACCGATAGTGGGCCGTCCTATGCCGGCGCGACCCATCCGGACGGCGTGGTTGCGGCTGGGCGGGCCGCCCGTCGAATGGTTCCTGGGGTCCACCGACGTGGTGCACGGGACCAATTTCGTGGTGCCCCCGACCGCCGGCGCGGCGCGAGTCGTCACCGTTCACGATCTCACCCCCGTGAAGTACCCGGACCTCTGCGATCCCGCTTCGCTGGTCTTCCGGGACTTTGTACAGCGCGCCGTGCAGCGTGGGGCCTGGGTGCATACCCACTCGCAATACGTGGCCGACGAAGTGGTCGACGTGTTCAAGGCGGATCCCTCGAGAGTGAGGGCGATATGGTCGGGCATACCCGACCTCGGCGCCGGAGCCATGCCCCGCCTGGACCATCGTGGGCCTGCGCTGCCGGAGGGGGTACGTCGTTACGTGCTGGCGGTAGGGACGGTGGAGCCGCGCAAGGACTTTCCGGGGTTGGTCCGCGCCTTTGACCGGATCGCAGTTGAGCGTTCGGACGTCGCCCTGGTGATCATCGGTGCCGCGGGCTGGGGCTCGGCTGCCCTGGACGAGGCCCTCGGCTCGCTATCGCATCGGGATCGCATCATCAGGCTCGGCTATGTGGCTGACGGCGACCTGGTGGCCTGGCTACGCGCCGCCGCCGTCCTCGCTTATCCCTCACGGTACGAAGGATTCGGCTATCCCCCACTTCTTGCCATGTCGCTCGGGGTGCCAGTGGTCACTACCGGCGCCGGGTCGATCCCCGAGGTGGTCGGAGACGCGGCATCCATCGTGCCCCCCGGTGACGTCGACGCCCTGGTGGGCGCGCTCCAGGCCGTCCTCGATGACCACACCCTGGCCGCCAGGTTGCGAGACGCCGGGCAGGAGCGGGCCCGGCTCTTCACCTGGGAGCGCTGTGCCGACCAGATGGCCGACCTCTACCTCGCGGCGGCGCATGCGAGGTAGAGGTCGCCAGTCCACCCCGGTCGGACCCGCCGGGTGTGAGTCGACGGCCTAGTGGAACGCCACGATCTCGCCTTCCGGGCGGCTGCGGTAGAGGAAACTGGGCAGGGTGTCTCGCGGTGGGTGGGTGGCTCGAGCCCGGACGAACAGGTATTGCCCCAGATCCTGGGACCGGAAGTCAACCAGGGGTGCGGCGAGGTCATAGCGTGGCGTCCGGGTGTGGTCGGTCAGGTGGCCGTCAGCGGTGAACGAGTACTCCACGTCGAAGCCCGCAAAGTCGAGCAGTCGATGCACCTCGTGCCGGTTGTACTCGCGATTGTGCCGGCCATAGGGACCATAACCCGAGTAGAGGTCGTGCACGTTGGCGCCATTGACGATGGCCAACACACTGTCGAGACGAGCGACATTCGGGGTCGTCAAGACCAGAATGCCGCCTGGTTTCAAGACGCGATGGATCTGGCGTAGCACCGCGACCGGATCCATCAATAAGTGTTCGAGAATCTCGCAGAAGAGAACCACGTCGAGCGTGTCTGTTCCGTAAGGAAACTCGTCCTCCTCGATGTTGAAAAGCCGCGACTTTCGCTCCACCAGCTCCCGCTCCGTGCTCCCGGGCGGGACAAACGACACCGTCTCCGTCGTCTCACCGGTATGGCCGTAGTAGTTGGCCAGGGTTAGATCGAGCTGGGTGTGCCGGTCCAGGAGGTAGGTGGTGAAGTACGGGTTGGCGCCGAGCTCGAGACACGCTCCCGTCTCATCCCGCACGATTCCCCAGGTGTGCAGGAACCGCCAGATCGAGTCGCCGACATAGCCGTCGAGATGGCCAACAGGCTCGCCGTTGACCGACCAGGAGTAGTACGTGCGTTCCAGGTCGGCCAGGGACACGCCCTCTGGAAGGGGCACCGGAGGCGACTCGTACACCGCGTGGGTCCCGGTAGCCAGCGGGCCATCTGCGGCCTCAGGGCCGAGGGCCGCGAGCAGGGTGTGACTGCCCCGGCGGATGGCGTCCTGAACGGCGATCGGACTACGCCTCAGGCCGCGGCCGGCGGTGTGCCGTAGCCGCTGGCGGAAGGCCCGTATCCCTCCCGTCGGGCTCGGCGCCTCTCCGCCCGCGGGAGTGGGAAACAGCGAGAGTCTGGCGAGTAAAGACGGCATATCCGCGCCAGTTTACTGCCCGGTGGCCGGCGGCGAAGTGGTGCCGCGTCAGGGGTCAGCCGAGGGCACCGACCACAAATTCTGGGAAATGTCCTATCCCTCCGCTAACCAACAGGGAAGCTAGAATCGGCCCCGATGCTCATCGCGAAAGGTATCGCAGGGGTCCTGCCTGCCGGCAACGTTGCGACGACGCTACCGCCGATCGCAGACGAGACCGACAGCCGGGACGTCGACGAGTTCGTCCGCGTTGACGCTGCGAGCACCGACGGCAGCGTGGCTGCCACCGAGAGCAATAGGAACCGGGCCCAGCCGAAAGGGTTACCGATCCGGGTGGATCCAGTTCTATGAAGATCCATCCCGATTGTTGGTCGCCGCTACCTGCATTTCGATCGAACGACGAGGTCGGGGCCACGCCTTGACTGCTTCCGAGATCACGGAGACCTCTGACCGGGAGGCCGGACACCAGGCACCTGCGTCGCGCGTGTACCGTTCGAAGGGCGGCGACGAGATCCTGCGGAGCCTCCGTTCTCGGGTCTGGCACGTCATGCGTCTTTCCGCCGCACCTGCGGGCATCTTTCTGGTTTCCCGGCTGAGTGTCCTGCTCGTCGTCGGCGCTATCGCGTTCGATTTGCACCGGAGCGTCACCTGGGTGCTGTACCGATGGGATAGTGGGTGGTACGTAAGAGCTGCCCAGCAAGGATACCCCGATCATCTCTCTCATGGCACGGGGGCGGCGGCTCAGAACACTTTAGGGTTCTTCCCTCTGCTGCCGATGACAATCCGGGGGACCGTCCACCTGACCGGACTCTCTTACCGGCACGCGGGCCTCTTGGTCGCATTTCTGGGCGGCCTGGTGGGTGCGATTCTCCTCTGGTGGCTGCTCCGGGACATCACTGGAAAGGCGGGCGCGAACCAGGGAACGGCTCTGGTGTTTTTCAGCCCGGCCGCGTTCGTCCTCAGCATGATCTACACCGAGAGCCTGTTGCTCCCGCTGGCCTCGGGAGCCTTGCTGGCCCTGCACCGAAGGAAGTGGTTGACCGCCGGCATCTTGAGCGGGATTGCGACTGCCGCCGATCCACGGGCCAGCGCCATCATAGTCGCCTGTGCGGTGGCGGCCGGACTGGCCATCTACGACCGACGGGAATGGCGTGCGCTGCTTGCCCCCCTTCTCGCTCCCGTCGGCCTCGTCGCCTTCTGCAGCTACCTCTGGGTCCACACCGGGAACCCGCTGGCGTCCTTTATTGAAAATAAGCGCGGTTGGCAACGTGGTCATCTCGGTCATGCGATCATAAGTGAGGTTTCCAATACGATTCACGGAGCATACGCTCCTAACTCGATCTTCCCTCTGGCCGGACTCGCCCTCGGTCTCCTGCTGTTGTTCTTCTTCATCAAGGGTCATCCAACCGCGCCGGTTCTGGCTTACGTCATCGCCGTGCTGGTTATCGCTTTTCCCTCTCCGGTGATTGGTTACTCTCCCCGGGTGCTGCTGGGTGCTTTCCCGCTTTTCGGGATCGTTGGCGCCCGACTGCCGCGCCCCTGGTTCGACGCGGTGCTCGGACTGTCCGCCACCACCATGGCGGCCCTCGCATTCGTGACCCTCGGGACCACCGCATATGTGCTCTAAAGGGGGGCCGTTCGCAGGCGGTTCCTACCGGAATGAAGAGTACCCGGAGGGCGCAAAGTTCTTGAACTCCGGGTCGATCATACCAAAGCTTCCCGCCCGTGCTGGACGACAGGGATCCTCAGCCTGATGGCTTGCAATCACCGGCGGTAATCATGCAATGCGTATAGGGAAACCAAAACAGGTCGTGTCGAATCTCCGACCTAGTAGCATCGAACCACGAGGAAACGAGTTGCTCATAGGCGTCTTGCGACCGGACGAACCGGCCCCGATCAAGTGCGGCCAGGACTCGTGCGGTCGTCCGTTGCTCCGGATCCCAGACGGGCTCAGCCGCGACGAAGCGCCCGTTGGGCTTGAGGACAGCGGGTAAGGCGCCGAGTAGGCTGGTGGCGTCCGCATCGTTCACATGGTGGAGGACTCCAATGGCGACAACGTAATCGAAGGTTCCGAAGTCCTCCTCGGCCAGATTGGTGATGCTCGCTACCTCGAAACGGGTGCCCTCACGGCAATGGTGTCGAGCGTAGGCGATGTAGTCCTCATTGAGGTCAATACCGACATACTCGACACCCGGGAGGTGTTGCGAGAGATCGCCGTACCCACACCCTACATCCAGCAGACGTTGGCCGGGCTCGGCCTGGATGTACTGGTCTGCCATGGACTGCATCGTGCGGTCCCCTCGCGTGATGACCTTGAAAAACCGATAACCACGGGCCGATCCAAGGATGGATTCACGGAGCGAGGGCCTACCGGTTGTCTCCTCTCCTGCACGCACGCTGGTACTATACCCAGTCATGAGCGAGGAGACTCCTCGGTCCGACCAGGGAACCTTTCAAGGGGTCCGAACGACGAGTCCCACGACATACGAACATACCATTTCGATCGTCATCCCCGTCTATCGCGGCGAGCACACGCTGACCCCGGTAGTCGAGGAGCTCGTCCAACTGACCAAGTCTCAATCCACACCCCGCGGCCGCTCGTATCGGATCTCCGAAGTAATTCTTGTCCATGACGCCGGACCTGACCGCTCAGACATGGTGATCCGACAGCTCGTCGATGAGTACTCCTTTGTGCACCCGATTTGGTTGTCGCGAAATTTCGGACAGCATGCAGCAACCCTGGCTGGCATCTCGTCCACTGGTTCCGACTGGATCGTTACCCTGGATGAGGACGGTCAATTCAACCCGCTAGGTATCGGGGCCATGCTGGACGTGGCCCTGGACCGACGGGCCCAACTGGTGTATGGCAGCCCCGTCAATCCGCCGCCGCACGGTGCGGTCCGAAACGCGGCCTCGAATGTGGCCAAGTTCTTGGCCGTCAAGGTCCTTACCGATGGCAGCCTCACTCGATTCAGTAGCTTTCGCCTCCTGCTGGGTGAGGTCGGGCGAGGAGTGGCTGCATATGTCGGCGCCGGGGTCTACCTGGATGTGGCCCTGATGTGGGTCTTCGACCGCGTGGCTGAATGCCCGGTCCAGTTTCGAGCCGAACTTGGGCGCAAATCTGGTTACTCATTGCGCCGCCTTTTTTCGCACTTCTGGCAGTTGGTGCTCACCGCAGGTACCCGACCGCTGCGGCTCGTATCGTTGGCGGGTGGTCTGACGGCGTTCGGTGGGCTCGTCGTCGCCGTGGTACTCGCGTTCAGGCGTCTCATCCTGGATGACACCAGAATTCAGGGTTGGACCTCGGTCGTCGTCCTCTTGCTCTTGATTGGCGGAGCCATTCTCTTCTCGCTTGGCGTCATTGCTGAGTATGTCGGCGCGGCTGTTCGCATGAGCATGGGTAAGCCGCTTTACCTGATCATCAGCGATCCATCCTCCGGGCCCCTGTCGCATGATGCCACCAAGGAGGCCCAGGCGACGCAAGGGGTCAGTGTTGACTGATGCGATGTCGTGGGTGGTTGGCAGAGGTGGGTTGCTCGGACGCAACGTGGAGCGGGCCCTCTCGACCAGGGGCCCGATCTGGTATCCGGGGCAACATTTCGAATGGAACGAGAGAGAAACGCTCACACAGCAACTGAGCGCCGCCTCGGTCGAGTTCGCCCAGCAGGTCGGAACCGCTCCCTGGCAACTGGTGTGGTGCGCCGGTGCAGGTGTTGTCAGCACCGGACCCGATGAGTTGCGCCAGGAGACAGAGGCGTTCCGTCATCTCCTGGAGGCTCTGGCTGGAGCACTTAGAATTGGTCAGATGGGTTCGGGAGCGCTGTTTCTCGCTTCCTCGGCTGGCGGATTGTACGCCGGGTCCGACCGGCCGCCGTTCACTGAGCATTCCCCTGTGATGCCCTTGGCGCCGTATGGTTGGACCAAGGTGGAGCAGGAGGCAATCGCCACCGGCTGGTGCTCCCACCATAAGGTACCCCTTCTCATCGGACGTATTTCCAATCTTTACGGGCCGGGGCAGAACCTTGGGAAGAACCAGGGTCTCATTACGCAGGTCTGTCAACGGATGCTGGTTCGACAACCATTTAGCCTCTATGTGCCGCTCGATACCATCCGGGACTATCTTTTCTCGGCCGACTGCGGTGCCCTGATAGCAGACGGCCTGGCCCGGCTCCGCCACGAAGCATGGAGCGCTGCTCATGTTCCACAGGTAGTGAAGGTCTTCGCGTCGCAACAGCCCAGCACCGTCGCGACCGTGCTGGCCGAGATCCGCCGGGTTACCAAGCGCCCGATCCGGGTGATCCTCACCGCCTCACCGAGCGCCCGTCACCAGGCACCGGACCTGCGAATGGCGTCGGTAGTGTGGCCGGAGCTCGATCGCCGGCCGTTGACCACACTGGGAGCTGGGATATATATGGTGGTACTGGACCTCTTGGCCAAGATGGAGCTTGGCCGGCTCACGCCCACCCCGTTGCCGAGATGACCACCAAGTCGTTGGTGACCCGTGGACTCTATTGGGCTCGCAACCTTCGGTACGGGGATATCTTCGACGCCCTTCGACGGTACTGCAAAGGACAGGTGTTGGACGTTGGAGGGTGGGATTTCGTTGAAACCGCAAGTCGCCGTGGAATCCACTTCGATCATTGGGTGACAGTCGAGCGCTTCGTCGGACGGCTACCCGGTGGGCGCGACGAACACGTGAGCGTCGTCTACGGAGATGGCTGCGCTCTTGGCATCGCGTCGAACAGCGTGGACACTGTCGTCAACATTCAGGTGCTCGAGCACGTCTTCGAGCCGATTCTGATGGTTGAGGAAATTGGTCGGGTCCTGCGACCGGGCGGACACGCCATGTTCCTGATCCCGCAAACATCGACCATGCACCTCGCTCCCCATTTCCACCAGAACTTCTCTCGGTTCTGGATCGAAAAGGCCATGGAGAGGGCCGGTCTGGAACTTGTCCAACTTCGGCCTCTCGGGGGCGTCTGGTCGTCCATGGCCTCACACCTGGTGTACTTCTTTTTCCAGGCGGCGAGAACGGACGGGATGTCGGACAAGAGCATCCGCCGCAAGCGAGCGTTCTGGATCCTCTTGCCGTTCCAGGCCTTCTACGCGGTAGTGAGCATTCCCATTTGTATGCTGCTATCCCTTGGTGACCTGGAAGAGGAGCCCAACAACCACCTCGTCGTAGCGCAAAAACCCGCGCCGCCCGGCGCAATTTCTTGATCGCTTCATCCCCGGCGTAATGCGGCCAGATCGGCGTCGACCATCATCCGGACCAGCTCCTCGAAGCCGACCTCCGGCTTCCAGCCGAGCACCTCTCTGGCCTTGGCCGGGTTGCCGATAAGCAGGTCCACCTCGGCCGGCCGAAAGAACTGCTGGTCCACCACGACGTGCTTCTCCCAGGGGAGGCCGACGTGGGCGAACGCGATTTGGCAGAGCTCCCGGACGGAATGGGTCTCGCCGGTCGCGACCACGTAGTCGCCGGGCTCCTCCTGCTGGAGCATCAACCACATGGCCCGCACATAGTCGGCCGCAAACCCCCAGTCGCGCTGGGCGTCCAGGTTGCCGAGCGACACCGTCTCCTGCAGCCCCAGCTTGATCGCTGCGGCGCTGAAAGTGACCTTCCTGGTGACGAACTCCAGCCCCCGCCGGGGGCTCTCATGGTTGAACAGAATGCCCGAACTGGCGTGAAGGCCGTAGCTCTCTCTGTAGTTGACCGTGATCCAGTGCCCATAGACCTTGGCCACCCCATAGGGACTGCGGGGATAGAAGGGCGTGCGCTCCGACTGCGGCACTTCGACCACCTTTCCGAACATCTCGCTCGAGCTGGCCTGATAGAACCGGATGGTCGGGTCGGTGAGCAGGATGGCGTCCAGTAGCCGGGTGACGCCGAGGGCGGTGACCTCGCCGGTGAGGACCGGTTGGACGAAAGAGGTCTGGACAAAAGACTGGGCCGCCAGGTTGTAGACCTCGCTGGGGCGGTGGGATCGCAGCACCCGGATCATAGAGGCCTGGTCGTGCAGATCGGCCGGCACCAGGGTGAGGCGATCAGTGAGGTGTGAGATCCGCTCGAAGGTCACCGTGCTGCTGCGTCGGTGCAGACCGACGACGTCGTAGCCCCTGTCGAGCAGCAGCTCGGCCAGGTAGGAGCCATCCTGGCCCGTGATCCCGGTGATAAGCGCGGTCTTTGGCACCCGGCCAGTCTGGTTCATTTGGCCAGTCTGGCCGACGCGGCGCGACCTCAGAGAGGCAGCCGTCGCCACACCGCTCTGGGCAGGTGTCGGAAGACGGCGAACAACGGGCGCAAGGTCGCCGGCACCCAGATCACCTCCCGATCGTCGGCCAGGCCCTTCGCGATGGCCGCGGCGACCTCATCAGGAGTGGTCGACAGCGGCGCGGGCGGCCGGCCTTCGGTCAACTTGGTGTGCACAAATCCGGGCCGCACGATGAGGACCCTGGCCCCGCTGCCCGTCAGGGCGTCGCCCAGCCCCTGGGCGAAGCCGTCGAGGCCGGCTTTGGATGAGCCATAGATGAAGTTGGCCTGGCGGACCCGTTCGCCCGCAACCGACGACAGCACTACGAGGGTCCCGTGGCCCTGGGCTCGGAGCACCCGGGCCACGGCCAATCCGGCGGACACCCCGCCGACGTAGTTGACCCGGGCCAGCCGCACGGCACCCTCGCCCGCAGATTCGTCGGCGTGCTGGTCCCCGAGCAGGCCGAAGGCCATGATGATCACGTCGAGGTCGCCGCCGGTGAGGCGGACGGCTCGGGCGATGGTCGCGTCGTGGCTGTCCGGGTCCTCGGCGTCGAAGGCCAGCGTCTCCACCCGCCCGGCGCCGGCGGCCCGCACGGTTGCGGCAGCAGCTTGCAGGGCGTCGGGATGGCGACCGGCCAGGATCACGGTGGCCTTCCTGGGCGCGGCCAGCCGGGCCGCGGTCGCCACGCCGATGTCGGAGGCCCCTCCGAGTACGAGGACCGACTGCACCGAGCCGAGGGCGTCTTTCATCCGCCGGGACCGCCCGGGATCGGTCCGGCCAGCCCAGGCAGCCGGCGGCCGAGGTCGGAGCAGAGCCGGCGATCCGGGTCCACCCGATCCCGCACGGCCCGCCAGGCGGGCAGGCCCGGATACATGGCTTCCACCAATTCGGGTCGCAACCGGGCGTCCTTGGCCAGGTACACCCGGCCACCGGCGGCCACGATCATGCCGTCCAGGTCATCGAGCAGCGGGGCCAGCCCGTCGACGGCGGCGGGCATATCGAGCGCGAGCGTCCAGCCCGACCGCGGGAAGGAGAGCGGGCCGGGATTGGCCGGCCCGAAGCGTTTGAGCACGGCGAGAAAGGAGGCACAGCGCGCCGTGCTGAGGGCCTCGACCGTCCGCCGCAACGTCTCCTCGGCCCCGTCCGGCACCACCATCTGATACTGCACCAGGCCGCGACGACCGTAGATCCGGTTCCATCCGGCGACGCCATCGAGTGGATGGAAGAAGCGGGCCGCCGGCACCAGGTGGCCGTGGTGCCGTACCGGCGACTTGCGGTACCAGACCTCGTTGAAGGTGGCAACGGTCCAGGGGTTGAGCAGGCTCGAAGGGGCCCAGGGTGGAGCCTGGACCCGATCGAAAGGCCGGAAGCGGAGGGCGTAAGACGGGTTGCGTCGACTCGGCGGGAGGTCGTCGAGTTCCGCGTGATCGCCGAACTCGAGCACCGACCGGCCGAGCGAGCGGCCCCGGGCCAGGCAGTCGATCCAGCTCACGCTGTAGCGGTACCGCTGGTCGGCCTCGGCCATCCGGGCCATAGCGCCGTCGAGGTCGGGAGCGCGTTCGCTGTCCACTTTCATGTAAGCGGTCTCGATCGGGAGAAGCCGCAGGGTGGCCTCGGCGATCAGGCCGGTAAGGCCCATACCACCCGCGGTGGCCCAGAAGAGGTCGGCGTCCTCGGTGGCGCTCACTCGAAGCGTTCCGAGGGCGGGGGTCTCCAGAAGCATGGATTCCACGTGGGCCGCAAAAGTGCCATCACGGTGATGGTTCTTGCCGTGCACGTCCGAGCCGATGGCACCACCGATGGTCACCTGGCGCGTGCCGGGCGTCACCATGGGCCAGAGGCCGAGCGGCACCAGAGTCCGCATTAACCGGTCCAGGCTGAGTCCAGCCTGGACCCGCGCCCGGGCCCCCTCGAGGTCGACATCGAGTATCCGGTTTAGGCCGGCCGTCAAGATGACGTCTCCGCCAGCATTTTGGGCCGCGTCGCCGTAGCTGCGACCGAGGCCGCGGGCGATCGTGCCCCGGGGCCCGGCCTGCTTGAGGCCGGCCGCCAGATCATCCGGCCCGTGGACGAACACCAATCTGGCCGCCGTCGGCGCCGTCCGACCCCACCCGCTGACCAGGGTTCGAGCCTCGTCCACGACGATGCAGCGTAGAGGCTCAGCGTGCCGCGTTTGCTAGCTGATGTACACCCCCAGGCCGAACAGCAGCACCCAGACCACTCCCAACACCTGCAGGGGACGATCGCTGAATACCAGCTCCTCCGGACGGGCGCCTTTGCCCTTCTCGACCAGGAACGTGTATCGCAGGAGGGCAATGATTATGGGGACGATCGACAGCTGGTACCAGATCGGGTCGCGATGATGGGTCAGCGCGGTCTGCAAGCTGAAGGCCCAGAGGCAATAGCCGATGATCGCCCCTCCGGCCGAGATGGCCACCACTGTGCGCAGGAAGGTTGGCGTGTACTCGTCGAGGGTAGGTCGATGGTTGCCTCGATCGGAGCCGAGGTCAGCGTGCTCCGCCAAACGCTTTCCGGTCACCATCAGCAAGCTCCCGAAGGTGGCCACGATGAGAAACCACTCGGAGATGGGTACCGGGACGGCCACCGCCCCGGCAATGGCGCGCAGGACGAAGCCGGCGGCGACGGCCACGAGATCGAAGATGGGTTGGTGCTTCAAGTAGAGGGTGTAAGCCAGTTGCAGGACGATGTAGATGAACACCACCACACCCAGCCGCCACTGCAGGGCGGTGCCGATGCCGACGCCGATGGCCATGAGCCCTCCGCCGATCGCCAAGGCGATGTTCCGGCCGAGCAGGCCGGCCGCGACGGGCCGCCGCCGCTTGGTCGGGTGCTGGCGATCGGCCTCGGCGTCGATGGCGTCGTTGACGAAATAGGTGCCCGATGCCACCGCACAGAACACCGCAAAAGCTACGAGGGTCCGGGCCAGCGGGACGGCATGGGTCAGGACTCCCGCGGCGCCGGGTGCGGCGAACACCAGCAAGTTTTTGGGCCACTGGCGGATGCGGGCGGTCCGCACGATTGCCGCCAGAAGGGACGAGGATCCGGTGGGCGCCTCCGCCAGGACCTTGCTCACGGTGCGATGGTATCCGGGCCGCCACGGGGCGCGAACGACCGCACGGCGTAGTGCGCCGGTCACGTCCGGAGGCCGTGAGAGGGACGGCGAGAGCGATCGATGTCGGCCCGGCGGGGGTTGGCCTGGTCGCGCCCGGAGAGCACCGGGTTCGCGATCCCCCAGTCGGCGGCGATCTCGGGGTCGTCCCACGCCACTCCCAGCTCGTCGGCCGGGTTGTAGTAGCTGTCGACGAGATAGGTCAGGGTCACGTCGGTCAACGAAGCGAAGCCGTGCGCCACCCCGGGAGGAATGAAGATGCCGATGCCGCCGTCCCCATCGATACGGAGGGTCTGGGTCGCTCCCTCGGTGGGCGAGCCCTGGCGGAGGTCGTGCAGCACCACCCGGGCCTCACCCAGGGTGCACAACCAGTAGTCCGCCTGGTGGAGGTGGTAATGCAACCCTACGACGGTCCCGGCCGTTCGGTCCGAGCGGTTGGCTTGGACCATCTCCCTTCCCAGCGGAAACCAGGACCGGCGGTAGGTCTCGGAAAAGCGACCTCGCTGGTCCCCGTGGCGTTCGGGTTGGACGGTCCATACGTCAGCGATGATCCCCGACTCCGTAACGGTGGCCACCGCGGCCGAGCGTACTGCCACCCCTCGCGCCCGCCGCCAACGCGTCACGCCGCCCGTGCTTCAGGGCGCCAGTGCTTCAGGGCGCCATGCTTCAGGGCGCCGGTGCTTCAGGGCGCCGGTGCTTCAGGGCGCCGGTGCTTCAGGACGCCAGCGTTCCCCCCGAGGCAGCCGGCACCAGCGACTCCTCGGAGACGATGTCGTGGGCCAAGCGGTCGAGCAGCGAAACCAGGTCCGGGTACTGCTCGGGCGACCATCCTTCGAGCAGGCCTTCCAGCCGGGTACGCAGGGTGGCGCGCAGCCGGTCGGCGATCTCCATCCCGGACGGGGTCAGGTCGAGCTCTTCGGTGACGAGCTGCCGTTCGATGACGTCGCCCAGGGCGGCCACCGCGACCTCGGGCGGGACCTTGTGGTCGCCAGCCTGGGCCATCAGGGCGGCCCGATCCCACGCCGGGTGACGCCGGAGCTGCACGAGCACCCAGCAGTCCGCCAGCGGCAGGTCGACACCGGCCTCGACGGTGAGGCGCTGGAGATACTCCAGCATCTGCTTCCGGCCGACAAGGACGCTCAGGGCCCGGGCCATCTCCGCCAGCGAATCCGGTGGGCGGGGAGCCCCGAACGCTTCGCCGACACCATCGGCGGTCACGGTCGTCCGCATGGGCAACTCCTTGATGAACCACGAGGCGACGAAGGCCACGATCGAGACGAAGCCGGCGATGCGGAACCCGGAGTTCAGGGCACCGGCATAGGCGTCGAGAAAGGTGGCTCGTACGCCCGGTGGGAGCGCCGCCAGGGCGGCCGCGCTGAGGGTGTGGCTGCTGTGCAGCAGCTGTGGCGAGTGGGGGAAGTCGTGCGCCAGGTTGGAGGCCAGCTCGGTGGCGAAGATGGTGCCGATGACTGCGGTCCCGACCGAGCTGCCGATGTTCCGGAGCAGCGTGTTGCCCGAAGTGGCCACGCCGAGGTCCTCGTAGGGCACGGCATTCTGTACCGCGACGATGAGCACCTGCATGACCAGCCCGATGCCGCAACCGGTGACGAACATGAACAGCGACGCCTCGAGTGTCGACGTGTCCGGCGACAGCTGGGCGAGGAGGAAGAGGCCGACGGAGAGCACGGCCGTGCCCGCGATCGGAAATACCCGGTACCGGCCGGTGCGGGTCACGATCTGCCCACCGACGGTGGAGGTGATCAGCAGGCCGGCCATGAGGGGAAGGATGTCCAGACCCGAGATGGTGGGCGAGGCTCCTTTGATGACCTGGAAGTAGAGCGGCAGGAAGGTGATGGCACCAAACATGGCGAACCCGAGGAAGAGGGCGACCACGCCGGCACTGGTGAAGACACTGTTGGCGAACAGCCGGGGCGGCAGCACCGGCTCGGCCGCCCGGCGCTCCACGACGACGAAGATCAGCAGGGCCACCGCCGTGACGACGGCCAGACCGATGATTTGGCCCGACGCCCACGGATAGGTCGTCCCGCCCAGACTGACCATCAGCACCAGCGCCGCGAGTCCTACCGATAGCACGGCGGTCCCGAGGTAGTCGATGGTAGGGCGAGTGCGGGATTTGGTGGCCGGAAAGGTCGCCGCCAGGACGAAGAACGCGCCCACGCCGATGGGCAGGTTGATGTAGAAGATCCAGCGCCACGACAGGTTGGTGGTCAGGGTGCCACCGATGAGCGGACCTATTACCGTCGCGACACCGAAAACCGCCCCGAACAGACCCTGGTAGCGACCGCGCTCCCTCGGTGAGACGACATCACCGATGGCGGCCTGGGCGCTCACCAGTAGGCCACCGCCCCCGAGCCCCTGGACGGCCCGGAAGAGGATCAGCTCGATGAAGCTCTGGCTGAGCCCGCACAACGCCGATCCGATCAGGAAGATGACCAGGCCGACCTGGAGGACGATCCGCCGGCCGTAGAGGTCGCCCAGCTTGCCGTAGAGCGGCGTGACCACGGTCTGGGCCAGAAGGTAGGCGGTCGTCACCCAGGAGATGTGGTTGAGGCCGCCGAGATCGCGGGCCACCGTTGGCAGGGCCGTCGCCACTATGGTCGAGTCCAGCGCGGCGAGGAGCAAGACCAGCATCAACCCGAGGAAGACGGTGGTCAGCTGGCGCCCGTGCAGCTGGCGCGGCCCCTCGACCGTCGCCGCCTGGTCCCTGCCGATCCCGCCGTCAGTCATGGGCCGTTCCGCCTGTCATCGCGACCACCAGTTGGAGGGTAACGGGCACGCCGGAGCGTAGACCGGGCCGGTCCAGGCTCGGAATCCCGGTCGGGGAGTGGGCCCGGCCGAGGCGCGTTGGTGCCGTCAGGCCGGTCTGGTGGTGACCTCCTCGAAGTCGGGTCCGGTCGCAGTCGCCACCGTGCCGAACACGGTGGCGATGAACAGGAGGAGGGTCAGGACGTGAACGGCGGTGCACCAGAGGCAGATGGCGTCGATCCTGAACAGTTCGGCGTAGATCAACCAGAGCGCCGTCGCCACTCCGACCACCGCCCACAGCACCCGGCCCGCACGCAGCTCTCGTTGATCGCGGCGCCACGCCCACGGGGTCTGCAGGACCGCCATGACGGCAAAGAACACGAGACCCAGCACCGCGACGGGCGCCCCGTCGATCCTGGAGTAAATGCTGGTAGTGACCTTCAAGCAGTCGACGGCGCCCCCGCCGGCGGGGCAGGTCAACGAGGTGGAGGAGGTGTAGTGCTCGTAGGTCAGATAGGCCGCCACCGCGAAACCCAGCCCGGACAGGGTCAAACCGACGGCGGCCGGCCATCGGGGTCGGGCGCCGTTCATGCGCCTATTGTGAAGCCGAGGTGGCTCCGGAAGTGCCGGACGCAGGGGCGAGGGGAGCTGCCGTCGAAGCCGCGCACGTCGCGGCGGGCTTGTCGCCGGTGATGGTACAGATCTTCTGGATCAGCACCGCAGCCGAGGCGTCGATGGAGGCCCCGATCGACGTGTTGTTGTTGCCGACCGAGTTGAGGATCTGGTTGAACGACTTCCCTTCCAGCAGCGTGTCCGGGAACTGCGAAGTCTGCAGCAGCCATTTCCCGCCGATGTAGATGAAGGGGAAGGCCTCCTGACCGTTTGGAGAGTGTTGCGCCCACAGCTGCTGCTGGGTGGGCGTTGGCGTCTGCAGGGGCTTGTAGTAACCGCCCGACGGTTGGTTGGTAGTGGTTTCAACCGGGGTGAAGGTCAGATACGGGCTGGTGAAGGTGGACCCGTAGTAGGAGACCGTCGGGATGTTGCCGTCCCTGACCGCGGAGTGGGTCTGTTGAAGGTTGGTGAAAGTCCCGAAGTGTGAGAGGGCCACCGTCATGGGCCAGCGCTGGGTGGCACAGATCGGGCAGAACTCGGCGCCGATGTAGAGCATCTCGGGCTTACCGCCGGCGGTCAGGGGGGCCTCGGAGATGCCGGCGGGCCAGATCACCGATTGCTTGGCCCCGGCCGCGAGGAGCGTGGTCAGAGGGACGTTTTGGAGCTTCGCGGCGTCCGCCGCCGGGAGCGGTTGGCGAGGAGCCCCCCCGGACCCCCCGCCCGCCGCCTTGGCCACCACGAGGGCAACCACCACGACCACCACCACCAGGACCGATGCTCCCGCGATCCACCAGTTGCGCCGCCGTCGCGCCCGCCAGGCCTGCTGGCTGGCCCGACCGCGGGCCGGCCCTGGACGCGGGGCACCCGGACAGCGTCGTGCCAGGCGGCCGCGGCCCCTTCCGGGCGCTGCCTCGAGCCGGCACCGCCGTCGAGGGGCCTGGTTTGCCTTTACGGGAATCGGGTCCGCTCACCTCGGAACTCCTTTGGCCCAGGGCCGTTGCCAGCGACCTTAGGTGATCGGATCGGCGATCGGAGTGCGGCCGACCGGAGTCGGGCCGACCGGAGTCCGGCCCACCGGAGTTCGGGGGGTCTCGGAATGGACGCCGGGGGCGTTAGGTTGAAGGACTGGGTCCGCCGCCCGGGAGTTGCGCCGCGGTGGTGCGGCGGGCGGGGCGGTGGACTCGGTCCGGCCGTCAACGAGTGGGAGGTGACGTGGAGCGACTGGTCATCGGCGTTCCGGCCCGCGACGAAGGCGAAACCATCGCCGGGTTGGCGGGAGCGCTGGAACTGGGCGGAGCCCGTCTCGGCGAGGCCGTCAGGTGCGAGCTGGTCCTGGCCTACCAGTCCGGCACCGACGACACCCTGGGTCAGTGGCAGACGCGTCCCTTCCGGATCGCCAACCGCGTCCTCTACTGTCCGGAAGGCGTCGCCGGCAAGGGCCGCAATGTCCAGCTGCTCATCCGTCATGCCCAGCAGAGCGACGCCCATCTGCTGCTCGTTGACGCCGATCTGCGCTCCTACCCGCCGTCGAACGTCGACCTCTTCGTCTGTCGGGAAGACCTGACGAACGCCGGCCTGATCCTGCCGTTGTGGTCCCGGCCGCGCGGCCAGGGCAACTCGACGGATTTCCTCGCCTGCCCGCTGCTCTTCGCCGCCTTCGGCGCCCGGGTCCGCCAGCCGCTCGCCGGGCAGATGCTGCTGAGCCGGCGCTTTCTCGCCACCATCGACGTCGACGGGCTGCCCGACGATTACGGGATCGACGTGGCGCTCACCATGCACGCCCTCGACAGTGGGCTTCCGGTGACTCAGGTCGTCACCCCGTTTCCCGAGCACCACGGCGGCGGCAATAGCCTCCGGATCATGGCCAACGTGGCGGCAACAATGCTTGACCGGCTGTCGCGGGGCTCGCTGCGGGCGCGGCCAGACGTCGTCTGGCCTGAACGCTTCTGGGCCGATCTCAGCGCGCCGCCCCCATCGGCGAGGAGCCTGCAAGGGCTGATCGAGCAGCTGGCCCCGCCCGGACCTTCGGGCCGATGGCGGGAGTTGATGGATCGGGCGCCGGAGGCTCTGCGCGATCTCTGGTGTGCCCGCCTCGCCACTGCGGTTGGAGACGTACGAGGTGGGCGGCCGATCGCGGACGTGGTGAGCCAGCTGGCTTACCTGTTCCTCGTCCACGCCGAGTACCGGCGCCGCCTCGCCGTCGACCGGGCGAGCGCGGAGTCGTACGTGATCGACCTCGGCGAGCAGCTGGCCCGGGCCATCTCGTGACTCTGGTTATCTCGTGACCCCTGGCCATCTCGTGACTCTGGCCATCTCGTGACTCAGGACGGCACGCGGACCCGCACCATCGTGATCGCACCGCACCCGGATGACGAGGTCCTCGGCTGCGCGGCGATGCTGTACCGCAGCGCCGCGACCGTCGTGCACGTCACCGATGGTGTTCCCCCGTGGACGCCACCCGACGAGCGCGAGGGGTTCGGTCGACCCGTCAAGCCGAGTCCAGCCGGGCCTGGGAGTCACTGTCGAGCGAAGTGCAGCGGGTGCAGTTGGGGTTCGGGGATCTGGTCGCCTGGCAAGCGGTGGAGGAGATCTGTGACTCCCTCTGCGAGGTGATCGGCGCGGCCGGGCCCGCCCGGGTCTTCCTCCCCGCCTACCAGCGGGGTCATCCCGACCACGACGCCAGCTACCTGGCCGGGGCGCTGGCCCGCGAGCGGCTGCCCGAGGAAGCGAGTCGCACGTGGTCGGTCTACGGCCTTTACGGCTTCGACCCCGAGCGCCGGCTTCGCTTCGGCTGGCTGCCGCCCCATCCCTACGGCCGGTCCGAGGCTCGAGGCGAAGAGGGTCTGCTCGAGGCCAAAGGGGACGCCCTGCGTCAGCACTCCAGCCAGGTCTGGCCGGGATCCGCCCTGGACCTGTGGTTGTGCGAGCCGGCCGCCGAGTGGTTTGCTCCGCTCCCAACCCGGTTTGACGTGCTGCCCGGGGTGCCCTGCTTCTACGACGAGGAGCTGCAGTTCGGGCGGCACGGGGCGTCCGTAGCAGCGGTCGAGTCGGCGTTCCACCGGGTGCTGGCCGCCCGGACGCGCTGAACGGGCTCCGGTCAGAGCGATGAAGCTGACGGTGATTCATCCCGGCGACCTGGGCCCGGAGGACTGGCGGCGGTGGCGGTCCTTCGTGGCGGGACCGGCGCTCGGCAGCCCGTTTCTGTCCCCGGAGTTCACGCGCGTCATCGGCGACGTCCGTGACGACGCCAGGGTGGCGGTGATCGCCGAAGGGGCGGCCACCTGTGCCTTCTTTCCCTTCCAGGTCGACGGCGAGCACGTCGGCCGGCCCATCGGAGCGACCATCGCCGACGCCCAGGCGGTCGTGTGTGACACCGACTGGGACTTCGACCCCCGGGACCTCGTGACCGCGGCGGGCCTGTCCTGCTGGCATTTCGATCACCTGGTCCTGTCGCAACCGCAGTTCGCTCCCTATCGCCGCCAGCGCCACCGGGCGCCGCTCGTGGACCTGCAGGCCGGGCACGAGCACTTCCTCGACGAGGTCCGGACCCATTCCAGGGACCTGCTGGCCCAGGTCGGCCGGCGGCGCCGGAAGCTCGAACGGGAGGTCGGGCCGGTCGTGTGCGAATGGCAGAGCAGCCAGCCCCAGGCCGACATGACGCAACTCGAGCAGTGGAAGTCGGGTCAGTACGCCCGGGATGGGACGTGGGACCGCTTCGAGGCGCCGTGGATCGCCAGCGCCGTGAGGCGCCTCGCCGAGTCCCGCGATCCAGGCTGCACCGGCGTGCTGACCGCCCTCCGGGCTGGCGACCGGCTGGTGGCCGCCCATTTCGGCCTGCTGAGCCCCGACCGGCTGTCCTGGTGGTTCCCTGCCTACGACCCGGAGTTCGGGCGATACTCGCCCGGTCTCATCCTGTTGCTGGCCCTGATCGAGGAGGCCGCCGAGCAGGGCGTGCCGGTCATCGACCTGGGCCGGGGAGAACACGGCTACAAGCTGAGGGTGACCCGGCATTTCTCCGAGGTGGCCGAGGGCTGTGTGGACGGGGGACCGCCACCATAATGGGCGCCATGCCCGTTCGAACCCTGATGGCCATCCATGCCCACCCCGACGATGAGGTGATTTCCACCGGCGGGGTGCTGGCCCGCTACGCCGGCGAGGGGGTGCGTACGGTGGTGGTGACCTGCACCGACGGTTCGCAGGGTTTCGGTCCCGGCAACGTTCTGCCCGGCGAGCCGGGCCACGACCGCGACGCGGTGGCCAAGGTCCGCAAGGTAGAGCTGGAGCGGTCCTGCGCCGCGCTCCAGGTCGGCTATCTGGAGATGCTCGGCTATCGGGACTCCGGCATGGCGGGCTGGGACGGCAACCGTGATCCTGACGCCTTCTGCAACCTGCCCGTCGACGAGGGCGCGGCCCGGGTGGCCGCCCTGATCGAGCAGTACGCCCCGCAGGTGATCCTGACCTACGACGAGAACGGCGGGTACGGCCACCCCGACCACATCCAGACCCATCGAGTGGCCATGGCCGCTCTGGACGGCGCGGCCGGGCCGGCCAAGGTGTACTTCACGGCCCGAGGCCGGGCGAGCGCCGAACGGATGAGCGAACTTCGCGATCGGCTGCAGCTGCCGCCGCGCCGAGGAAGCCGACCCCGGGCCATGCCGGCGGGTATCCCGGATGCCGAGATCACGACGACTATCGACACCAGCGCCGTCCTGGACCGAAAGCGGGCCGCGCTGAATGCTCATGCCAGCCAGCTGGCCGACACCGTCTGGGTCCAGGTCGGTGAGACCGAGTTCGCCGAGCTTTTCGGCCAGGAGACCTTTCTGCGGGTCCGGGACCGGACCGGGGCCGATTTACCAGAGACGGACCTGTTCGCCGGCGTCTGACCTCGCTCGCCCGACGTCTCTTCGGAGCTCTCGAGGCCGCCCCCGGCCGACCGGGGGCAGCTCGAAAACGAACCCGTGGCCCCCCGGGTTGGGGGTCCGGCGGGGCCGCTCAATCGACGGCGTCGAGCTCGACCGGCGTGGCGATGACATCGACCAGCGCGTCGGCCCTCAAGGCCGTGAGCGGCAACGGCTTCCCGATGGCGTCGGCGAGCATCAGTCGCTGGAGGGCCTGGGCACTGCCCACCGATTGATCCCCAGCGGTGAGTAGCAGGTCACCGGGGCGCAGCCCGGCGCGGGCCGCCGGGCCTCCGGGTACCACCTCGGCGATGCGCAGTCCGTGGCGCTGACCGCGCTGCTCCGCCAGCGCCGGGGGCAAGGGCGCCGGGGTGCCGGCCAGTCCGAGGTAAGCCCGCCGCACCCGCCCCTCTCCGAGCAGGGCCGCGATGATCTGCCGGGTGGTGGCGTTGATCGGAATGGCCAGGCCGACGCCGACACCGGCGACGGCCGTATTGATGCCGACGACCTCTCCGGTCGCGATGGCGAGGGCCCCACCCGAGTTGCCCGGGTTGAGGGCGGCGTCGGTCTGGATGACGTCGTCGATGATCCGGACGTTGCTTCCGGCGCTGGTCGGCAGAGACCGGCCCAGGGCGCTCACGACGCCGGCGGTGACTGTGCCGGCCAGCCCGAGGGGATTGCCGACCGCCACCACCAGTTGTCCGACCTTGAGGCTGGCGGCTTCGCCGAGCCGGACCGGCGACGGCGTGTCGCCATCCGCCCGGACGACGGCCAGGTCGGAGAGCGGATCCGTGCCGACGACGTGGAACGGGATGGTGGTGCCGTCCGCGAAGGCGGCTTTTCCGGCATCGGCGCGCCCGACGACATGGGCGTTGGTCAAAAGGAATCCGTCGTTGGTGAAGATCACCGCCGAGCCGGCTCCGGTCTGGAAGTTGCCGTCCCGCCCCCGGCGACTGACCTGCAGGGCCGCCACACGCGGGTTGAGCTCTGCGGCCACGGACGTCACGACCTGCGAGTACGCATCCATCACGGTGGTGTCGGTCATGCTCCTGTCCCCTTTACTCCCGGGTCAACTGCTTACATGATTACAAGATAAGAGTAGCCCAGGACGGCATCAACCGGCCCGGCGTTCCAGTGCGGACCCTCGGATAAGCTCCCCTCCGCTCGGCCTGGAGGCCGTCCAGGAGGGAACAGCGATGACGGAAGCCCAACCGGCGATGGCCAGCGGCACGGCGACCTCGCGATACGCCGAGCACGACGGCATCCGCTTCCACTATCTCGACTGGGGTGGAGACGGACCTCCGCTGGTCATGCTGCACGGCTTCACCGGGCACGCCCACACGTGGGATTACCCGGCCCGGGCCCTGGCCGACCAGTACCGCGTGCTGGCCCTGGACCAACGCGGTCACGGTGACACCGACTGGGCCCCGCTCTACGGTTCGAGGCCGATGGTGGGTGATCTGCTTGCCTTCCTGGACCAACTGGGTCTCGATCGGGTGACCCTCATGGGCCTCTCGATGGGCGGGAACGTCGCCTATCTCTTCGCCGCCGCCCATCCCGAGCGAATCGAGCGGCTCATCATCCTGGACATCGGTCCGGAGGTGGCTCCCGCCGGGGGAGCCCGGATCGCGGCGGGCCTGGCTGGGCCCGACGTCTTCGCCTCCGAGGACGAAGCCGTGGCCCAGGCTCGTGCGGCCAACCCTCGCCCCACTGACGAGTCGCTGCGCCATCGGGTCTCCCATAATCTGCGACAACTACCCGACGGCCGCCTTACCTTCAAGTGGGACAAGGCGCTGCGGGATGGAACCGCGGGGCGCGACGACCACAGCGTCGACGAGCGGTGGGAGGCCTGGAGGAGCGTGCGGGGTCCGCTCCTGCTGGTACGCGGCGCGGAGAGTGACATTCTCACCGCCGAGTTCGCAGCCCGGATGCTGGCCGAGAACCCGGCGGCGACCTGTGTTCTGGTGGCCGATTCCGGTCACAGCATCACCCTCGACCGCCCCGAAGGGCTGGTCGATGTGCTCTCCCCGTGGCTGGCGGCCACCCGGGTTTAACCGGTGAGGGCCCGCCGGCCGTGGCGGTCCGCCCGGCCGACGCCTCCGACAGCCGCGACGCCGTCCGTCTTCTCGCCCAGCTCGGTTACGACCGCACCGCTGATTCGGTGGCAGACGACCTGCGAACCGGCGCCGCCGGACGGGTTCATGTCGCCGTCGCCGGTGGACGCGTGATTGGCCTGATCGCCGTGTCCGTCCGCCGGCAGTTTCACTGGGGAGCACCGACCGCCTCCGTGGACGCCCTCGTGGTCGATGGTGTCAACCGGTCCCGCGGCGCCGGCGCCATCCTGCTCGAGACGGCCATCGGGCAGGCGGCGAGCGACGGCTGCATTCTCGTCGAGCTGCATTCGAATCGGCGCCGTCGGCGCGCCCATCAGTTCTACAAACGCCACGGATTCCAGGGCACCAGCACCTACTTTGTCAAGCCGCTCCGGTGAGGCCGGTACCTCGGCGGGGAAGCGGCGGTCACTCGCCCGCCCGGTGGGGCCCAACCTGACCGCGAGACGAACATTCGCTAAGTTAGAGATAAGTTGGCGCTTTCAGCAGAGAGGAGGCCAAGCCCAGTGTCACGCCGTCGCCGCCTCTACACTGCTGGCCCCGATGCTGCGTCCAGAGCGAGCAACGGTGACGGCGCCGCCCCGCGCAAAGCGGCGTTCGACTTCGATCCCCTCGAAGAGGCCACCACCAGGTGGAGGAAGCGCGGCTGGCCCGGGCCCGACGAGCTGGCGGCAGCCCAATCGGTCCTCACCGCCAGCCAAATGATCCTGACTGCTGTCGACGCCGCCCTCGATCAGTTCGGGCTGACCTTTGCACGCTACGAAGCGCTTGCCCTTCTGAGCTTCAGCAAAGAAGGCCGCCTGCCGGTCGGGAAGATGAGCGCCCGGCTCCGGGTGCATCCCGCCAGCATGACCAACACCGTCACAAAACTCGAAGCAGACGGGCTGCTCCGGCGACTTTCGGACAGCTCGGACCGCCGGACGGTCCTCGCCGAGATCACCGACGACGGATGGGCGCTCGTGGGGGTTGCAACCGAGGAGCTGGCCAAGGTCCAGTTCGGAACGGCGGGCCTCGACCCCGATCAGCGGAAAGCGATTGTCGAAATCATTCGTGATTTTCGCATTGCCCGTGGTGAATTCGTGGTCCGTGACCATAGCGAGGAGAACCCAGCTGAAGATGGCGCCGGGGCGGCAGGCGACCAGCTCTGAGAGACCGAATCCCCGGGGCGGGATCAGTCGCTAGAGGGAAACTCCTTCCGCCAGTGCCCGACCAGCTCCGCCAGGCGAGTGATGGAATCTTCAAATGGGGGCGCCACATAGACGATCAGACGGTCGAGGTCGAGCCCGACGGGCGGCCGGGTTCCTTCCGACCAGGATGAAAGGAGGGCTGTCGCCAGAAAGCGTCTATGGCGGGGCGCCGAACGGGACCGGGCCTGCCTGGCGATGCCGAAGGTCTCGGCCATCGTGGGTCCGACGGGTACACAGATGCCGTCGGCGAGATGGCCGGCGAGTTCGGCCATCTTCGGCCCACCGGCGGCGACGACAATGGGTGGGATCGGCTCAGGTCGCAGGAATCCGGAAGCTGGCGGCACGTCACCCGACCAGACCTGGTGCAGGGCGGCAATGTTTTGCTCCACCTGGTGGCGACGTTCCCGATCCCCGAGGACGGTGCGCCCCAGCGCCGCCTGTTCGAGGGCGTAGCGGCTCCCGGCCTTCGCTCCCGCGCCCAGCCCCAACAGCAGCCGACCCTCGCTCGTGTGCTGCAACGTCGCAGCCATCACCGCCAGCGTGCCGGGATCCCGGTTGGCCACGTTGAGGACGAGCGGGCCCAGCGCGATGCGCGGCACCGCCGTCGCCAGGGCGGAGAGCACCGTCCAGCACTCCAGCACATGCGCCGCACCCGCGACCGAGCCGGCCAGATGATCGTTTACCCAAACACCATCGAACCCGGACCGCTCAGCCATCATCGCCCCGGCTCGCACCTCCCGCCAGCTTGAACCAAACGTCTCCAGGAGGAGATCGACGAGCACGCAGCCAACCTAGTGGGCAGGCCAGAAACTCGACGCCGGGAACCTCCCTGGTCAAAAAGGCCTGGTCGCCAGGTGTGATTGCCTCCGAGTTTTCCGGCGTCGAGTTCGCAGGCAGCCCACCACGTCGCCATGGGGTGGCTAGAGTCCGTCTCCGCGACGCCGGCGTTTCCGACGGGATCGCGGTGACCTCCAGCCAAGGTAAGTGACATGCCCAGCCAAAAGCAGAACCATCACCACGCCAAGCCGGAACAGGAGGCCGCGGCCGGCGCCTCGCCCAAAATGAAACGCCGTCAGTACGAGGACCAAATGCGCCTGCTCCATGGCGAGCTGGTGGCGGTTCAGGAGTGGGTCAAGTCGACGGGAGCCAAGATCTGCATCGTGTTCGAGGGCCGGGACACGGCGGGCAAGGGAGGCACCATCAAACGAATCACCGAGCGGGTGAGTCCTCGGGTCTTCCGTGTCGTCGCCCTGCCGGCCCCGACGGACCGGGAGAAGTCGCAGATGTACCTGCAACGGTATGTACCGCATCTTCCGGCGGCAGGGGAGGTGGTGATCTTTGATCGGAGCTGGTACAACCGGGCCGGGGTCGAGCGGGTCATGGGCTTCTGCACTCCGGAGGAGACCGACCGCTTCCTCGATCAGGTCCCCGGCGTGGAGAAGGCCATGGTTGACTCCGGGATTCTTCTGCTCAAGTACTGGCTGGAGGTCGGTGCCGAAGAGCAGACCCGCCGCCTGGAAAGCCGGATGCACGACCCGCGCAAGATCTGGAAGCTCTCCGACATGGACCTCAAGTCCTACAGTCGTTGGTACGACTACTCCCGGGCCCGGGATGCCATGTTTGCGGCCACCGACACGGCCTGGGCGCCCTGGTGGGTAGCGAACACCGACGACAAGCAACGCGGCCGCCTCAACATCATCAGCCACTTGCTGAGCCGGATTCCCTACCAGCCGCTCGAGCGCTCGGAGGTCGCGCTCCCCAAGCGCCAGCGCCCGGACGGCTACGTCGAGCCCAATCTGGTCCTCCGCCACATTCCCACGCCCTTTTGATCCCGCGGTAGCCCGCTAGCCGCGTGCCCTCCGGAGACGGTCCTGGAACTCGCTGGTCGTATTGGTGATCGGGAAGGGCTCGTCCGGCACGGCCAATCCGAGTCGGGAGCAAATCGGGTTCCAGCCGTCGGACGCCCGCCACTCGAGGAGCTGTGGGGCAGGGACCCCTGCCCGTACGGCATCGTTGTGGCGCTCGAAGGCGGCCATCATGGCCGCAGAATCATCGAACCTGTCGCAGAAGCGGTCCTTCAGGAGGGTTCGCACCGCTGCCATCCAGGATCCCGGCTCCCGGCTCAGTCGATCGAGGCCAACGAAGATGGTGTTCGAGGCGCTGCGGTACCAGTCCTCGGCGTCGCGGATCGACAGGATCACCAGGGCATCGGGGTTGGCGTCCAGTAGTTCCGGCCAGAAGCTCGCCCCCGGCCAATCAACTACCGCGGAGAACGAACTCAGAAGCACGGACCAGTTCACCGGTCTGCGGTAGATGGCGTCGGACCATCCGGCCACCTGGGCCGGGTCGCGCACCACCTCAAACATGTGATGACACCGCCCCCCGAGCAACTGCTCGAGAGCCACCTTCAAGGAAAAGGTACCGGTGCGGCCAACGCCCGCTCCGACCACTTTCAGCGTCATGACCCCTCCCTGCCCATCTGGCCCCGGCCGCTGAAACCCTAGCTCACCCCGCCGCTCGCTCCCCGGGGTCGGGGATCCGGCCGGGCCGACCGCGTCCTTGACGCCGCCCGGGCCCGGTGCGATTATTGCTCAGAAATCAGAAAGTACGACGTCCAACATGTCAGGATGAACATGGCTGCAAGGTCGGGGCCCCGCCCCGTGAGCGCGGCGGAGGCGGTTGCCTCGGTCGAGTCGGGCATGCGGGTGCGTTTCGTTCTGGGTCACACTCCAATGCTGGTGGCCGAGGCCCTGGCCGCCCGGGCACCTGAGTTGCGCGACGTGGAAATCGTGCACAGCGCCGCCGGAGTCTTTCCGTGGTTCGCGTCCGGCTTTGAGGACAGCTTCCAGGTGGTGCAGGAGCATTGGGCCGGCCCGCAGGCCTGGCCCATGATGATCGAGCGGCGCTTCGATTACATGCCGATGCCCTTCTCCTTGAGGTTCAAAGCGGCGCAAGAGCCGGGCCGCCGCGGTGAAGGGGACCGGATACCGGACGTCGTCTGCGTGCAAACCTCTCCTCCCGACGAGCGGGGCATGATCAACCTGGGGCCCCGGGTGTGGGACGCCCCCGAGTACATGCGGCGAGCCAAGGTGGTCATCGCCGAGATCGACCCAACCACTCCTATCCTCTGCGGCGACGGTGAGGTGCCCGCCGATCTGGTCACTTACTTCGTCGAGGGCGGCGCGACCCCGCCCTATCCGCCGTCCGATCAGACGTCGTCGGTCTATGAGCGGCTCGGCGAGCACCTGGCCTCCACCATCGCCGACGGCGACACCCTCCAGATCGGGGCCGGCACTGCCTCCGTGGCGGCCGGACATCTGCTGGCCCGGCTGGGCGACCGCAATGATCTGGGCTGGCACTCCGAAGCCACCATGCCGGGAGTGCCGGGGCTGATCCGCTCGGGCGTCATGTCGTCCAGCCGGGTCGACGCCCATCCCGGCGTGGCCGTGGCCACCCACTGGGTCGTGCCGGACGATCATCGGCAGTTCATGGAACGGAACCCGGCCATCCAGGGGTGGGAGGTCTGGAGGGTTGCTGATCCCCGAGTGGTGGCCTCCATTCGTAACTTCCGGGCCATGAACAGCGTGATGATGGTGGACCTCACCGGTCAGGCTGCGGCCGAGAGCGTGGGGACGGTCATGCGCAGCGGCGTCGGAGGATTGCTGGAGTTCATGATCGGCTCCTTGTGGTCCGAAGGGGGGTCATCGGTATTGGTCGTGACGGCTACCGATGACACGGGTACCCGATCACGCATCGTGCCCGTTTTTCCCGAAGCCACCCAGGGCACCATCCCCCGGACCCTCGTCGACATGGTGGTCACCGAATACGGCATCGCCCACCTCTGGGGTAAGACGGCCCGGGAGCGCGCCACCGAGTTGATCCGCATCGCGGCGCCGCAGTTCCGCGACGAACTCCACGCGGCCGCCAGGAAGCTCTTTTACCCTTGATTTCTGTGGACGAGGCGGATCTGATTACGAACGACTAACCGGAGATAGCCGCCTCCAGGGCAAATCCGACCTGGTAGCAATGGTCTTCGCCAAAGTGGGGCCCAATGATCTGGAGCCCGAGCGGAAGATCGTGATCCCCTCTCCCGCACGGCACCGTCAGCGCCGGGTGGCCCGAGAGGTCGAGTTGCATGGTGTTGGTAACGGCACCGATCGACGATCGCATGCGGGCAGCCATCTCGCCCGCCTCGGCCCGCCGGTCCAGCAATTCGAACGCCACCTGAGCGGTGGTGGGAGTGACCAGCACGTCCACTTCGGACAGGGCCGCCATGATCTGGCGGCGCAGGGCCAGCCGCAGGTTGTGGGCCTTCGCGATGGGCACGCCCTGGTAATGCTCGAGCAGGTAGTCGGTTGCGACCAGGATGGATTTCAGCCCGGCGGGGAGGTCGTCGCCCTGCACGAGGGTCTGAGCCGCCCAGGCGGCCGTGATGACCGGGTCCACCCGGCCCATGTGGCCGAAACCGATGCCGTGGCTGATCGCCATTCCGTACAACCCGAGACCGAGCGTGCCCGCCCCGATGAAGCGGGCGTCCACCCAGAGGGGCACTGATTGTTCGACGATGGTCGCACCGAGCCCGGCCAGGACCGCCACCGCCTTGTCAAACGAGGAGAGCACGTCCGGGGTGCACCCTGACGGTTCGAGGGCCTCGGGGACGATCCCGACCCGCAGCCCGGAAACGCCCAGCCCGGATGCGCCGAGGTAATCCGCGGGCGAGGGGGCAGCCCGGACCCATTGCGGGTCCCGCCAGTCGGCTCCGGCGATGACTTCCAGCATCTGAGCGTTGTCCGCCACCGTTTTGGTGATCGGTCCGATGTGATCGATGGTGTGGTCCATGTACGTCAACCCGTACGACGGGACCAGCCCATGGGTGGCCTTCATACCCACCAGCCCGCACCAGGCGGCCGGGATCCGGACGCTCCCTCCTTCGTCCGCCCCCAGGGCCATGTCCACCATGCCGGCCGCCACGGCCGCGCCCGAGCCCGATGAAGAGCCCCCCGTGGAGAACCTCGGGTTTAGGGGGTTGCGTGCCGCGCCAAACGCCGATCCCTCCCCGAGCCCGAGGGCGAGGTCCTCCAGGTTGGTTTTCCCGGTGATCACGGCTCCAGCGTCGAGGAGACGTTCGACGACCACTGCGTCCTCTGTCGGTACGACCGCCGGCGTGCGCCGACCGCCGTTGGTCATCGGAACGCCGGCCACCGCGATGCAGTCCTTCACTCCGACCGTCTTGCCGGCGAGGGGGCCATCCGGTGATCCTCGTACCTCGCAGAAGCGGATGAAGGCGTTGTAAGGATCCTCCCCTGGCGTGGGGGGCCGACCCGGATCGCGATGAAGATGACGCAGCGGAGGTGGGGCCTCGTCCAGTTCCTCGACACGGGCATACCCCTCCACTGACGCGCTCACGGCCGCCGCGAGCTCAACCAGCTCCTCGGGAGTCGGATGCAGGTGGTGGCGGGCGGCGTACTCGGCGACCTGGGCGCTGGACGGGGGGCGCATGTAGCCCACGGCTCGGGATCGATCCATCTGGCCTCCACTTTTCCGGAACAACATCGTGGCTTTCCGAACAACATGGTGGCACGGGGCGGCCTACCCCGGCGCCAGCCGCATGCGCCCCGTCAGTTATGATAACAACGGTCACTTAGAACCTGGGCTCGGAGGTCGGGCTACAGCACTGGTACTCGGTCGGCCCAGGGCAGGGCAGCTTCGAGTTGCGACGCCACCGCCAGCAGGCAGGCTTCGTCCCAGGGTCCGCCGACGACCTGCACGCCGACTGGCATGCCGGTCGACGATGTGTGGGTGGGCAGGGATATGGCAGGCAGCCCGACGACGTTGAATACCGAGGTAAAGGCGACCATCTGCCGCACGAGGGGGGGCGTGCGACCGGCGTGGGCGTGTGCTTCGGCCATTACCGTGCCGACTTGAGGCGGTTCGATGGAGAGGGTCGGGGTGATGACCAGGTCCCAGGCCGAGCCCCATCGGGCCACATACGGACGGGTGACGCGCTGCAACCGGTGGACGGCGCCCACATAGGTCAGGCTGTCGGTACGCTCGGCCCTCATGCGGGCGGCCCGCACGTGTGGTTCGGCGCGCGCCCAATCGATGTCCTCGTAATCCGCCAGTCCGGAGTTGACAATCTGGAGAAAGGCGGTGACGGCTTCGTAGGGAAGGGCTATATCCGCTTCCGTAACGGTGTGGCCGAAGCCCTCCAGCGCGGCCGCCGCCGTCCGGGCCGCCTCAACGCACACGGGATCGACTGCGAGGCCGAGCGGAGCCGTCGTCGCCAGGCCGATCCGCAGGCGTCCCGGGACGGCGCCGACCGCTTCAACGAAGGGCCGCGGCGGGGTGGGGGCGTTGTACCAGCAGCCGGGGTCCGGGCCGCAGATCAGGTCGAGCACCGCGGCGGTATCGCCGACGTCGCGAGTGAGGACCCCCTCGACCGCTCCGCCCTCCCAGGGGTTGTAGCGGGCCGGGACCCGACCTCGGCTGACTTTGAGACCCACCAGTCCGCAGCACGAGGCCGGGATCCGGATCGAGCCGCCGCCGTCGTTGCCGTGGGCCAGGGGAAACATCCCGGCCGCGGTCGCCGCCCCGGCTCCGCCGCTCGAGCCGCCCGGCGTTTGGCTGGGGTTCCATGGGTTGCGACTGGCACCGTAGCGAACATTCTCCGCCGCCGTGAGCGGGCCGAACTCCGGGGTGTTCGTCCGCCCGGCCAGCACAAATCCGCCTCGCTCGAAGGCCTCCACCACCAGGGCGCTCTCGGCCGACACCCCTTCGGGAGCCGCCCACGACCCGTAGGTCACCGGCCAGCCGGCCACCGCCGTGAGGTCCTTGATCGGGATGGGAACTCCGAAGAACGGGGGCAGGTCATCCGGATCGGCCCGCACCAGCTCTTCCGTTTTGCGCCGGGCGGTCTCCCGGGCCTGGTCGTCGTTGCGCCAGATGACCGCATTGATCGTGTCGTTGAGCGCGTCCACCCGGGCCAGAAAGTGGTCGAGCACCTCGAGCGGACTCATTTCTTTGGCGCGGATCCGGGCCGCGACACTCCGGCTGGTGGCAAAGTCGAGCTCCCCCATGGGTCGACAGTAACCCGGAGTCGAGCGACGGGACCGCCTCGTGGCCCGGGAACACCCCCGGCCTCCCGGCGCGATACTGGTTTGATGAGCGCAGGTCGGGTTCGTCGTTCCCATCGAGCCCAGTGCAGCGTGTGTGGAAACATCATCGAGTCCTTCCATCCGTGGGACACCGTCAGCTGTGCGTGCGGCCGCCTATCGCTGAGCGGCGGGCCCGAGCGGCCACAGGTCTTCTGGCGGGCCGGGCCCGGCTCGTCGTGGACCGATCTGAGTGGAGAACTGGATCCCGACGGTGAGAATCAGGAGCACACCGATCAACCGCCTTCTCCTCCAACTGATGGCCCTGGCTTCGGACCGGGCCGTTAGGGCCGAAGTCACTGGTCGCCAGCCATGGAGGTCAGGCACTAGGGTGCCCGTGTGACAACTGACATCGGCCGCATCGGCATCTGGACCTCGGGGCTGGAAGCCCATCCAGCATCCCGGGCGCAGGAAGCAGCCCAGGAACTCGAGGCGATGGGATTCCCGGTCCTGTGGATCAACGAGACGACCGGGCGCGACCCATTTGTTTTGGCCACCATGTTGTTATCCGCCACCACCAGCCTGAAGCTGGCCACTGGCATCGCGAACGTGTATCGCGCGCGACGCCGTGACAATGGCCGCCTGTCAGAAGACAATTGCAGAGGCGTACCCCGAACGGTTTCTGCTGGGCCTGGGCGTCAGCAGCCCGGTTCTGGTCGAACGGGTTCGCAAGCACTCGTATGACAAGCCGCTCGCCTACCTGGCGGCGTATCTGGACGATATGGACGCGGCTCCATACAATGCGGTTTCGCCGGCGCAGAACCCGGGGCGGGTTCTCGCCGCACTGGGACCGCGCATGCTCGAGTTGTCCGCCGCCCGGGCCGACGGCGCCCACCCTTATCTGACGACTCCCGATCACACCCGCCGGGCGAGAGAGATCATCGGTGCCGACGCCCTGCTCGCGCCCGAACAGATGGTGATATTCGAGACTGACCCAGCTGCGGCGCGAGCTATAGGTCGGGCGGCCGTGGGCTTCTATCTCCGCGCCCCGGGGTATCTGGCTAGCCTGCGGCGCCTGGGATTCAGCGACGAGGACTGGGCCGATCCGAAGGCCGCATCCGACCGGCTCATCGACGGCATGGTCGCCTGGGGCGACATCAACACGATTGCCGGGCGGGTCCGCGAACATCACGACGCCGGCGCCGACCACGTCTGCATTCAGGTGCTCAGCGCCAATCGTGATCTTCCCGTCCGTCATTGGCGAGAGCTGGCCGACGCCCTTCTGTAGATCAACCGCGGCCATCAGCCCGGGCGCTTGGGTGGCCTCTTTGGAGAAGTACAAAAAGGATCGCAGGGCTCGTCGGATTCGGGCCAGGGTTTGGTATTCGGCCTCGGTGACCGGGCCCACGCGGCGACGACGTGCGCGGCCGCGTGTCTAGTGTGCGTTCATGGCTGGCGCGGCGGTACGCGACGTCTCGGCTCGGCGCTCGCTCGAACTCGGGTTGCGCGGCCGAATTCGCCAGCTGGAGGAAGCCCAGCGGCAGTGAGGATCGTGTTACCAAAGTCCGGCCCAGACGTTGGGCGCGCTTGGTGCTTTGGGCGCGCTTTTGGCGATTTTTCGACCATAACCGCGCCCAAAATGATCAAACGCGCCCAGGTTGGCGATCGACGGTCACGCTGTCGCCGAGCCGGCCGCGGTTCGGATACGGACCAGCCACCCCGTGCCGCGGTGGGCGCTGGGTATGCCGGTGCTCGCCGGTCGGGCCACCCTCGTGTTCCATGGCTGCGCCAGTTCCGCGAGGCCGGTGGCGGGTCGCACGACCCGACGCTCAGCCGATCGACGGAGCGGGCCCGTGGCAGGTCGTTCGGCCCCGACCCCCCGGACGTCCCCGAGTCGGTGCGAGCCGCCAGGCCGGCCAGCGAGGCGAGTGGTACGCACCCCCCACCACGCCGTCCCGGTTGACACCACTCCGACCGTGAGGGAAGGTACCTGGCATGGTCGATGACGCCCGTGACGCCATGCGCATGACCGACGACGAGGTCGAGGCCTTTCTGGCGGTGGGCCGACGTGTACAGGTGGCCACGCTCGACGCCGGCGGCGAGCTCGACCTGGTGCCCATGTCGTATCTGTTCTGGAGCGGGCGCCTGGCCCTGTGGACCGACCCTGCCTCCCAGAAGGTCCGCAACGTGCGGCGCAATCCGCACGTGGCCTGCCTGGTGGAGGCGGGGGAGCGCTTCGAGGACTTTCGGGCCGTCCAGCTTCGCGGCCGGGCCGAGTTGATCGAGGATGTCGAGAGCTCTCGCTTAGCCGGGGAGCTGCTCTTTGCCCGTTATGGGGCTGAGCCGCTCACCGACGAGGCTCGGTCGGCCGCCGCCGCGCTCGCCCCCGCTCGAGTGGTCGTGGTAGTCCACCCGGACCGTATCGTCTCCTGGGACCACCGAAAGCTGGGCGGGATCACCCCGGACGCGGTCGGCCACTGATGCCCGGGCGGTGAGGGCCGGGCGGCTCGGGCGGCGAGCGCCGGCGGCTCGGGCGGTGATGGCCCGGGGGTCGGGCTTGTGGGCCGGAGGCGCCGGACCCGGTGGCGCCACCCACGTCAGGCGCCGTGACCAGCTATCCAGTCGGCGATCAGGTCGGCCACCCGGTCCCGTGTTCCCTCGGGCGTGCGAAGATAGTGCTCTCCCGGCACCAGCTCGAGGCTCTTGTCGGCGCTGCCGAGCTGGTCGTAGATGGTGTGGGCATCGCTCAAGAAACATCCCTGGTCGCCGGTGGACTGCACGACCAGCGCCGGCTCGGTGATGCGGGGCAGATGCAGCGAGCCCCGGCAAGGGGAATCAGAGAGGCTCCACATGTCCAGCCAGGTCCGCAGCGAGCAGGACGACGCCAGGCCGCCCGGCCCGTAGTTGGCGCGGCGCGGATCACCGGCGTAGCAACCGGCCTCCCGATCGGACGGATCGATGCTGAGGTCCGTAAAGCGAAGGTCCGCCCAGGTACGGGGCACGGCGATGATCCGGTCACTGGCACCGGCCGCGGCGAGCCGCGCCAACTCCTCGTGGGCGGCGCGGGTGATGCGCTCGTTGCGGGCGACCTGTGCGGCCCGATACCGGCTGACGAACTCGGGCGGGTAGGGCGGTCCGTTGGACGGGTTGTACATGTCCAGCTCCGGGTCGACCGACAGGGGGTCGGACTCGTCGGTCACCGAAGGGTCGAGCCAGGTCGTCAGCACGTCCGGGCGGCCGGGGTGAGCACAGAGAGCGATAAACAGGTCCCCGGGCCCTGCCCCATCCGCGGCCGAGGCCTCTGCAGCTCGGCTCTGGTAGGCGGACATCAGCGAGGCTCCGCCGGAGTTGCCGAGCAGCACTACCTGGGTGGCGCCGGCCTCTTGGCGAAGCCAGCGCACCCCTACGGCGATGTCGTCGAGGGCGCCGGCCAGCCGAAAGAACTCGCCGTTGCCCCGGTACCGGGTGTTCCAGCCGAGAAAGCTGCAACCGCGACGGGCCAGGAAGTCGGCCAGATAATGCTCACTGAAGTCGCCTTCATAATGGGTCGCGATCACGGCCGGACCCGGGGGGGCGCCCGGAACCTGGTAGTAGACCCCCTGACAGGGCCGACCTCCAGCGCCGGACCGGCCGACACCGTTGGTCTCTGCCGACACGAACGATCGCGAGACGTCAACCATCACACTCGTCCTTTCAGGAGGGGGCCCATGTCTTCGGGAGGGGGCCCAGGTCTGCGACCAGCGAACGCCATACCAGCTCGTCGTTGAAATGGCCGCCGAGGTCCGGCAGCTCAGCCAGATCGGCCTTACCCAGGGCCGGTGGGTTTGCTCCCAACCGGGCCAGTTCCAGGGTTATCGTGCACAGCTCGTTCAAGTTCACGGCTGCCACGATGGCTTGCTGGAGCGTGGTCCCGACGGCCACGATGCCGTGGCCGCGCAGCAGGCAGACGCGTCGGTCCCCGAGTGCGCCCATCATTTCGTGGGCCAGCGTTTCCGTCCGGATCAGCACCGGACAGCGGGTAAACAGGGACGCCGTCGAGGGCCAGACGCAGAGCGGGGATGTTGTAGGCGCCGAACACCGGCCGCAGTTCCAGGTCGGCCAGCCCGCACAGCACGGCGGCCACCGGGTGGGCGTGCACGACCGCGGCGCAGTCTGGTCGCTGGCGGAGGATGGTGGTGTGTATCGGCAACTCGGCGGGCGGCGCCCAACCTTCGCCCGGCTCGAGCGGCCGACCGTCCAGGCCGACCAGTCGCACGTCGCCGGGCTCGGTGCGAGCCACCCCCCGCTCATTTCGGCCGCGTCCACGCACGAGGAGGGCGTCATCCCCAACCCGGACCGAAACGTGTCCGAGGATGCCTGGGGCCAATCCCCGGTGGGCCAGCACCCGGCAGGACGTAGCGGCCTCGACGCGCTGCTCGTGGTAGGGATCAGCGGACACCGAGGCCCCCGTCGGAGCGGATGATCTCGCCGGTGATCCCGGCGGCGGCCTCGGAGGCGAGAAACAGGTAGGCGCCGGCGTGGTCGGCGGCGTGGAGGGCGAGGCGGAGCGGCGTCCGGGCGGCCAGTTCTTGCTCCCGTCCCGGCCGCTCGTCGAGCCGATCTGCGGCCCGTCCGAGGCTCCGCGGTCCGGCCAGGTCGGTGCCGATGGTGCCGCCCGGGGCCACGCCGTTGACCCGAACGTCGGGTGCCATCTCGTGGGCCAGGGCGGTCACGACGCCGCGGATCGCGAACTTGGATGCCACATAAAGGGGTCCGCCTCTTCCGGCGTAGAAGCTGGAGCTGGAACAGGTGAGAATCAGGCAGCCGTGTCGTTGCCGGAGCGGCCCGAGGGCGGCGCGTGCGGTCAGAAGCGGGCTCTTGAGGTTGACGGTCAGAATCTCGTCGTAGACCGCGTCGAAGCGATCGTCCGGAATCTGAGCCAGGGGCGTATACATGTCAAAAACCCCGACGAAGGTGGCCGCGACGTCGACACCGCCCCACCGTTCGACGGCCTGGTCGACCAGCCGGCGGTTGGTCTCAGCCTCGGTGGCGTCACCGTGGATGGTGAACACCGAGCCGCCGAGTGTCGCGAGTGACTGGCACTTGTCAGCGTCCCATTCGAGCACGCCGACCCGGGCCCCGGCGGCGACAAACGCCTCGACGGCGGCCCGGCCGATGCCTGAGCCCCCTCCCGTGCACACCACCACCTTGCCGGCGAATCCCACCTGGCCTGCCAGACCCTCCTGGCCTGCCAGACCCTCCTGGCCTGCCAGACCCTCCTGGCCTGCCAGACCCTCCTGGCCTGCCCGACCCTCCTGGCCTGCCCGACCCTCCTGGCCTGCCAGACCCTCCTGGCCTGCCCGACCCTCCTGGCCTGCCCGACCCTCCTGGCCTGCCCGACCCTCCTGGCCTGCCCGACCCTCCTGGCCCGCCAGACCCACCTGACCCGTCAGCCCGGCCCCGCTCACAGGAAGACGGCCAGGTTCTGGGTGCGCAAGACGGCCTCGTCGACCGCGATGTCCCGTCGGGCCAGGAGCCAGTCGTCATCTGCGTCGTGCCGTCGCAGGACGTCGGTGCGCTCGGCGGCGATGAAGTCAGCCGGGCGGTCATCACCCCGGCTCCGAAACAACAAGAGGTAGCTGCGCACTTCCACCTCCCGTGGTTCGCCGGGCCGCGAGCTGCCGACCGGCGGCGTCACCCGGACGTTGGTCACGAATCGACGCGTCCGTGAAGGCGGATCCTCCGTCCACGCGTGCCGACCCGCGAGGCGCTCGATTCGCAGGCCGAGGGTGTAATGATCTTCATCGAAGTGAACCATGGCTCCGAGGACGGGCTGGGCCGTCCCATTGGCGGTGGTGACCTGCACCGGCATGCGGTAGGTGATGTCCTCGGTCAGCACGCCCAGCCAATCGCGATAGCGGCGCTGGTCAAGGAGCTCCGCCTCCCAGGACAGCCAGGCGGAAATGTCGGCGAGGAGCGCCGGGTCCGCTCTCGGGCGGATCGTCATGCCGGTGAGGCGGGTGCCGGCGCCGGAACGAGGTGGTCGGCCCAGTAGGCCAGAAAAGCTCGTTGGCCGTACTCGCCGAAGCCGACATAGGCCCGCCCGGGCCCGGGCCAGTTCTCCACGGGGTCTTGCCGGGTGCCTCCGCCCGGCGCCATTCCCATGGTCGAGTCAAGCTGCTGGCGGGAGGCCAGGTGGCCCTTGGCCACCGCCGTGATCGACGTCCAGTTCTCCATGTCGTCCTGCTCAAACATCCCCGAGGTCCCGAAGCAGGCCAGGTAGGCCCGACGCGACTCCTTCTTGTACCAGTCCGGAGCGTTGCGGTCCACCATGAACCACGACCATGCCTCCATCTCCGTCGCCGAGATCGGTTGCCACAGTCGCAGCGAAATGAACGGGATGAGCGGCCCTTCGGGAGAGACGATGGGCCAGTTGTGGACCAGGCTCAGATTCGGATAAATGGTGGCGGCCGACACCATGAAGCCCGCCGGGCCGGCCAGCTCCTGCTGAGCTGGGCTCCATGTGGCCAGCATGCGTCGGCGCATCTCTGGTGGATAACCGAGGTAGGCGAGATTGGCGTCGAAGTCCCGTCCCGGCAACTTGTACGTCGTGCCACTGCCGCCGCCCGCCAGGTACAGAGCCCCACGCATCCGGTTTCTCGCTCTGGGCTCACCGAACAGGCCGATTTCGACCACGCTCGTGTGGGTGTGCGGCGTGTGATAGGAATCCCCTCCGAAGTTCTCGGCGGCGATCTTCCAGTTGCACGCCACGCGCCAACGCTGCGGTCCGGACACCTCGACGCCGTCCGGACTCTGACGGGTGTAGAGGTCCAGAAAGAACCGCATGTCGCCGAGGGACTGCTGTAACCCGACCGCGTCGCGGTCGAGATTGGCAAAGATCAGGCCGTTATACGACTCCACGCGGGGCGGGGAAGCCAGACCCGCACCGGAGAGGAGAAGTCCCTCGTCGCCGCCATAGGCTTCAAGGTGGAAGGGCACACCCACCAATTCCCCGGTGTTGCGGTACGTCCAGGCGTGGTAGGGACACCGGAAAAAGCTGGCCTGACCGGCCTCGGCCCGGCAGACCTGCATGCCCCGGTGGCGGCACTGGTTCAGCAGGACCCGTACCGCCCCGCTGTCGTCTCGGGTCACGATAAAGGAGTCGTCCAGGATGCGGCGCACGACGAAGTCGCCGGGCTTCGGGATCTCCGATTCGTGGGCAAGGAACTGCCAGGCCCGGCTGAACAGGTGCTCGCGCTCGGCGGCGTGCAGGTCGGGATCGCTATAGATCCCGGCCGGCAGGCGCCCGGCGCGGACCTGCTGCGGGAGCCCGGAGGTATCGATCATGGTGAACCCTCCTTCGGGCCTCGACCATATGCGAGCGCCGTCCGGGCTGAGTACTTCGATGCTGCCGGCAGGCGCCGCCACCAAGGCGCGCCGTCGGGACGGGGAGCCCTCCTTGATGGCGGTGAGAATCCCGGTCGTCGCTCCCGTCAGTTCAGTCGCCCGGGGGCGGCATCGAGCCCGGTCATGCCGGCCTCGGCCGCCAGGGCCGCCGCTCGTCGAGGCCCGGCTGGCCGAGGGCCGCCGCGACCCTGGAGCCGATTCCATCAATGTGATGACAGTTACTGACATCAACCGCTCGTCTGCCGGGGCCCGTTCTGGCGCCGCCCGTCCGGCCCGCCTCCAGCGCCTCGAGGACCTCGTCCAGGAGGCGACTACCGGCCGGTGGAGTGGCCGGAGGCCAGCCGGCTCGGGGGTGACAGCCCCGGCGGTGACGGTTCGGGTCTGGCCAAGAGCGCCGGCCGTCAGGTGGTGGCGAGGAGGAGGTCCTCGCCGCCGGCCGGTCGGAGCCCGTCGGTGCGGCCGGCGAAATAGCGTTCGCCAAACGACTGTCCGGCGATGTGCTCGATGGCCCGGAAGCCGGCGCCGGATGCTGCCGCGAGCATCTCGTCGGGCGTATAGAGGCTGAGGAACGGTGTTCCTGAGGCCCGGGCCCCGCTCGTCGCGGCTTGCAGACGGGCCCGGTCCGCGGCGTCGAGCAGTTCCGGCGGGAGGATGAAGGTCATCACGAGCGTCGATCCGGTCACGAAGCGAGCGACCTGGTCGAGCACCTGCCGGGTGGCTGCTTTGGTCAGGTACATGCTGACGCCCGTCGATGCGATGACCGCCCGCTCGTTGGCGTCGAAGCCGGCGTCGACGAGTCCGGCGTACCAGTCGTCATCGACCTCGAAGTCGACCGGAACCAGCCGCAGCCCCGGTGGAATGCCATATCCGAGCTCGATCAACCGTTGGCGCTTCCAGGCCTGGGGGTCGGGTTGATCGATCTCGAACACCCGTATCCGCCGGGCCAGGTCCGGCCGGCGCTGGGCGAAGGTGTCCAGGCCGGCGCCCAGGAGTACGTATTGGGCCACGCCGCTGTCCGCTTGCTTGACCACGAGATCCTCGATGAAGCGGGCCCGGGCGACGATCGCGGCACGGAACCCGCTGGTCCCTTCGGGGTCCATGTCCGGTCGCGACCGCCACTCGTCACCGGGAGCGGCGAGCCGAAGACCGATGACGTCGTCGAACACGTGGGGCGGCGGGTCCACCTCGACGTGCATGGCGCGCCAGAGGGCGACTCGTACCGCTGTGCTGTCCGGGCCGGCCGTCATCGCGACCGAGCACACTAGCCAAGCGGCCCTGGACGGCCGGCGGCTGGCCGGAGGGCGACTCGCCGAGCCGCCGGCCCCTCGGCTGGCCGCCGGTCCAGAAGTACAGCGGGGGCCACCAATCGTTCGACCGCTATCGTGCTCGCATGTCCGAGCCCAGGCCCGGCCGCCCGTACATGCCCGGCTACGGTGTCCCGTCCGAGCCTGACGGGATGCTGCCCTGGTCGTTCGCCGAGGAGCGACTGACGGCATCGCACGACTATTGGCTGGCGACCCGCTGGCCCGACGGCCGGCCCCACGTCATGCCCGTGTGGGGTGCCTGGTTCGACACCTCTCTCTGGTTCAGCACCGACCAGACCTCGCGCAAGGCTCGCAACCTGGCTACGGACCCGCGGTGCGTGGTGACGACGGACAATGCGCTCGAGCCGGTCATCCTTGAAGGGGTCGCCGGAGTGACCGCCGACCGCTCGGAGGTCGAGGTCTTTGTCGGCGTCATCCGGAGAAAGTACTCATCGGAGTGGCTGGAGGACGTCTATACGGTGGACTTCTTCGACGGCAACCTCGGTGGCGGCGCGACGTACCGCATCAATCCGGCATCCGTGTTCGCGCTGAGGGAGAGCGACTTCCAAACCTCGCCAACGCGCTGGACGTTTTGAGGTCGGCCCCGGACTGACGAGCACCTGACACTCCACCGGCGAGCTGCCAACCTCACGTAAAGTTGATGTCTGACGACATGTCCAGCATCGCTCGTTCCCCCCACGAACTGACCGTCGGCCAGCTCGCCACCCGGAGCGGGGTGACCGTCTCCGCCTTGCACTTCTATGAAGCCGAAGGCCTCATCCACTCCACCCGCACGGCGGGGAATCAGCGCCGCTATCCCCGGGAGGTGCTGCGCAGAGTGGCGTTCATCCGGGCGTCGCAGCAGGTGGGGATACCGTTGCGCCGGATCCGGCAGGCGCTCGACGCTCTACCGGAGGGGCGCACCCCGACTCCTCGGGATTGGGAGACACTGTCGGCTGCCTGGAGAGAAGACCTGGACGAGCGCATCCGCCGCCTCCAGCACCTTCGCGACCGGCTGAGCGGGTGCATCGGATGCGGATGCCTCTCCCTCAGCGCATGCAAACTGGTCAACCCGGCCGACATCCTCGCCGCCCAGGGACCCGGGCCGCACAACCTGTAACCGCATGGGTCCGGCCGATCACCGCGGGACCGTCTGCGGGGTCAGGGGCAGCCGGCGTGCGGTACCTCGACCTCGACGGTGATCAACCTGGCGTCGTTCGCCGAAGCCCGCTCGTGCTCCTGGAAGCCAGGGGCGCAGCACATGAGCAGGGTGCGACCGTCTCCGCCCCCGAGCATGCAGGCATAGACGCCGAGCCCGTCCGGCGCCGCGATCTCGTCCACGATGGATCCGCCTTCGGCGACTCGCACGCACCGGTAACCGAAGGCGTCGGCGGCCCAGATGTGACCATCGGCGTCAAGGGCGCATCCGTCGGGCGCCACAGGAGGGTCGGACATCTCGGCCCACACCCGGCGGTCAATGAGGGATCCGTCGTCGGTGATGGTAAAAGCGGTATAGCGGTTGGCACCGGACTCGCCGACGATCAGGGTCCGCCCGTCGGGGGTGACAACTGATCCGTTCGGGAAACTCAGGTCCTCCGCCACTACGGTGGCCGTGCCGTCCGGGTCCACCCGGATGAGGTTCGCGGGCGAGGCCGGCTCGCCGCCCATGAGGTCGAACCCGAAGTTGCCGATCCAGGCCCGGCCCTGTTGATCGACCACCATGTCATTGAGATGCCCGGAGGCCAGCCCCCGGAGGTCGGCTACCTGCTCCACCGCGCCGCCGGTTGTGCGACGCAGCAGCCGGCGGTCCTTCATGGAAACGACCAGCAGGGTGCCGTCGGGCAGCCATCCGAGTCCTGAGGGTTGCTGTTCGACGGTCAACACGGCTTCCTCGACGCCTTCGGGAGTGATGGCGAACACGGTGTGCCGGTAGAAGTCGGATACCCACCACCGCCCTTCATGCCATCGCGGCCCTTCGTAGAAGGTCCCGCTGCCTACCAGCACTTTCAGCGATCGGTCGGTCATGACCCTGAGCATATGATCCGCCGCGATGAGCAACGAAAGTCCCGGCTCACGGCGTCGTGCGGTGTCGGTGGCGCGCCCTTGACAGCCCGACGCGCCTTCGTCTAAAAACGTGAGTTACCGAGCTCGTGCACTACCGTTCAGTTTGGGGGTTGGAGGTGTGCTGTAAAGCAGAGACGACCCTGCTCGCTGAAGCACGCCCAACTGACTTGAGCGGGACCTCAGCACGGATGGAAGGCCGGGTGGCCGGGGGAGGCGCGGGCCGGGCCGCGGTGGGCACGTCGATGCACCGATCTTTATTCAGGACAGAGCAGTTTACATATTGGGAGGACGAATGACCGTTGCCGAGTCTCATGAAGACTCCTCTACGATCGACTTTGACGCCATTGTCGTGGGGGCTGGTTTTGCTGGGCTCAACATGCTCCAGGAGCTCCGCCAACTCGGCCTCTCGACCAAAGTCCTGGAGGCGGGCGATGGAGTTGGTGGCACCTGGTTCTGGAACAGATACCCGGGAGCCCGCTGCGACAGCGAGAGCGTCTACTACATGTTCAGCGATCGCTTCTCCAAGGAGATCCTCCAGGAATGGACTTGGAGTGAACGCTTTGTAAGCCAGCCGGAGATCCTGGATTATTTGAACTATGTGGCCGACAAGATGGATCTGCGGAGAGATATCCAGTTGAACGCCCGGGTTACCTCTGCGGTCTACGATGAGGAAGGCAACCGGTGGCTGGTGACCCTCGAGGATGGCACCACCGTCTCGGCGCGGAATCTCATCACTGCGGTCGGGTGCCTATCGACGACCAACATGCCCGAATTTCCGGGACTGGAAAACTATTCCGGTGACTGGTATCACACCGGCGCTTGGCCTCACGAGAAGGTTGACTTTACCGGCCAGCGGGTCGCCGTGATCGGGACCGGCTGCACGGGCATACAGGTCGTGCCGGAAGTCGCCGAGGAAGCCTCAAAGGTTTGGGTATTCCAGCGCACCCCCAACTACGCCATCCCCACCCAGAACCGCCCACTCGACGCCGAATCCACCCAGAACGTCAAGGACGACTACGAGGCCATCTGGCAAAAGGCTCGGGAATCAGGATTCGGATTCCCTTACGACGTGGCCGACCGGTCCGCCGTCGATTACCCGGCGGAGGAGCGGGAGCGCATTTATGAGGCCGCCTGGGCTAAGGGTGGATTCTATATTGGTATAGAGACGTTCAGCGATTTTCTCAATAACAAGGCGAGCAACGACACGATCTCGGACTTCCTGCGCTCGAAGATCCGCGAGACGGTGCACGATCCGGCAACCGCCGACCTCCTCAGCCCGACCACCTACCCCTTCTTTACCAAACGCCCACCCCTGGAAACGGGCTACTTCGAGGCGTTCAACCGGGACAATGTGGCCCTGATAGACGTCCGCACCACGCCGATCACGGGAATCACGGAGCACGGCGTCAAGACGGCTGATGCGGAGTACGAAGCCGACGCCATCATCTTCGCGACCGGTTTCGACTCGATGACCGGGACGCTCTTCCGGATGGGAATCCGGGGCAAGGACGGGCAAACGCTCGAGGCCAAGTGGGCGGAGGGACCGAAAACCTACCTTGGTCTTACGACGCATGGGTTCCCCAACCTGTTCATCATCACCGGGCCGCAGAGCCCTTCGGTCCTGGCGAACATGCCGGTAGCTATAGAACAAAACTGCGAGTGGATCGCCGGCCTGATCGGGTACATGACCGAGCGAGGAATCGACTACGTCGAAGCGACCGAAAGACGCTGAGCAGCGCTGGGTGGACCATCACAACGAGGTAGCGGCTGACACGCTCCTGCTGGGGACGGACTCCTGGTGGGTGGGGGCCAACATCCCGGGCAAGCCTCGAACCCTCTATCCGTATGTGGGAGGCGTCGGTGTCTTCCGGCAGACCTGCCAGGAGATTGCCGACAACGGATACGAAGGTTTCACTCTGCTGGAGCGGGCCCCTGCCCCGTAGCCGGGGCTCGGAGCCGCTCCGGGTAAGGAGCCGGCGGAGCAAGGCGGTTTGAGGCGATGGCCCCACGGCGCAGCCTCTGGATGTTCGGCCTCGAGTCCGAGGAGCCGAGCTACGAGCAGCGAGTCGAGATGGCGGCGACCCTCTCCCGGGATTTGGGAGTGGAGCTGGTGGCGCCGCGCATCCCGACGGCCGAGCACCTCGAGTTGCGGGAGCCCCGGATCAGCCCACCGGAGCGGTTGAGCGGATTCTGCCGCCAGGACAATTGGGACCGGGCGTACCACTCTTACGGCCACGACCGGACCCTCCACGGTCCGTTGGGCCACTACCCCAACCCGCCGGACGTGGTCGCCCATCCCCGTAACGAGGTGGAGCTGGAAGCCGTCATGGAATGGTGCGCCGCCGGCGGCTACTGCACCATCCCCTACGGTGGGGGCAGCTCGGTCGTGGGTGGCGTGACTCCGCCGGCCGAGTGGGGAGCGACCGTAACCGTCGCTCTGGACCAGCTCGACCGGGTGCTCGAGATCGACGACACCTCCCGGGCGGCGCGCATCCAGGCCGGCGTGTTCGGGCCCGCGCTGGAGGCCCAGCTCCGTCCCCGGGGCTACACCCTGCGGCACTTCCCGCAGAGCTTCACCGGCTCGACCCTCGGCGGCTGGATCGCCACCCGGTCGGGGGGCCACTACGCCACCAACCACACCCATATCGACGAGTTCGTGGAGACGGTCCGGATGCTCACCCCGCAGGGCTGGTGGGAGGCGCGCCGCCTGCCGGGCTCGGGCGCGGGGCCGGACCCCAACCGCCTGGCCATCGGTTCCGAGGGAATTCTCGGAATCATCAGCGAGGCGTGGATGCGCATCCAGGCTCGGCCCGTGTTCCGGGCCACCGCCAGCGTCCGCTTCGCCTCCTGGGAGGCCGGGTACGATGCCACCCGCCAGGTCGCCCAGACCAAGCTGTGGCCGGCCAACCTGCGCCTCCTCGATCCGGCCCTGGCCGCAGACAGCGCCGGCCTCGACGGCACCCAATCCGTGCTCATCGTGTCATTCGAATCTGCCGAGCTGTCGCAGCGCCCACAACTGGAGCAGGCGCTCGGAATACTTCGCTCCTGTGGTGGCGTCGTTCCCGGTGACGAGATCGTCATCGACGACGCCGGACAGGCCACCGGCCGTTCGGGCGCGGCGGGGGCGTGGCGCAACGCCTTCATACCGAGCGGCGGCGGCCTGACGGCCGGGCTCGGCCTGATCGGCGGCACCTTCGAGACCGCAATCACGTGGGATCGCTGGCCAGACTTCGACGCCGCGGTACGGGAGGCGACCGCCAAGGTGCTCCAGGAAGTGTGCGGCGGCGGCACCATCAACTGCCGGTTTACGCACGTCTACCCGGACGGCCCGGCGCCCTACTACACCTTCGGCGGCCGCTTCCGCCCGGGCATGGACCCGGGCGCGGTACTGGCCGAGATCAAGGCCGGAGTATCCGACGCGGTGATGGCCGCCGGCGGGACCATCACCCATCATCACGCCGTCGGCCGGGAGCACCGCCACTGGTACGACATCGAGCGGCCGGAGCCCTTCGCCCTGGCCCTGACCGCGGCCAAGCGGGCCTTGGACCCGAACGGAGTGCTAAACCCGGGCGTCCTCATCGACCCGATCAGATAGCGCCCTGCGTGGCATGAGTGCTCCCGTGCCGACATGAGACCGGAGACCGTTCCCGGTCGTCGGGCGCCATGGTCGTGAAACTTGGGCCCGTGCCCTGGGCGCAGGACCGCATGGTCCACTCAGCTCCTCGACCCGGCCCACGGCCGGGACGGGCGGGAGACATGGCGGACCCCAAATCGATAGAGTGCATGCATGTCTATCGCGATCACCGAGGATCACAAGGCGCTGGCCTCGACCGCCGCTTCGTTTTTGCTGAAGACCAACGCCCGGGGCGAGGCGCGCGCCCTCCTGGAGGCGCCCGAGGAAGGTCTGCCGCCCTTCTGGACGGACCTGGTCAACCTCGGGTGGCTGGGGCTGCACGTCCCCGAGGAATACGGGGGATCCGGCTACGGCTTGCCCGAACTGGTCGTCGTGGTCGAGGAGCTTGGCCGCACCGTGGCGCCTGGTCCTTTTACCCCGACGGTGATTGCGTCAGCGGTCCTGGCGGCGGCGGGGTCAGCCGAGCTGCAGGCGAAGCTGCTCCCCGGTCTGGCCGGTGGGTCCTCGTTTGGCGGCATCGCGGTGCGAGCCGACGTGCAGCAGAGCGGCTCGACGGCGTCGGGTTCGGCCGCGGTGCTCGGAGGTGGATTCGCCCACGTCGTCCTGCTCCCGGCGGGCGAGGACGTGCTCGTGATCGACACCAGCGCATCGGGGGTGTCGATCACCACCCCGCCCAACCTCGACCCGACCCGGCGTAGTTCGCGACTCACGCTCGACGGGGCGCCGGTCGACGTCCTGCCCGGCGCCCGGCGCATCTTCACCGACCTCGCTCGTACCATCCTGGCGGCGGAAGCGGTCGGCGTCGCGGACGAGTGCACCAAGCTGGCCTCCGCCTATGCACGCGAGCGCATCCAGTTTGGCCGGCCGATAGGGATGTTCCAGGCCGTCAAACACCACTGCGCCAACATGGGCGTCGCCGCCGAGATGGCGACGGCGGCCGTGTGGGACGCGGCGAGAGCCGCCGAGTCGGGCGGCGATCAGTTCACCTTCGCCGCCGCGGTGGCGGCCACCGAGGCCGCGCCGGCGGCCGACCTGTGCGCCAACCTCTCCACGCAGGTCCACGGCGGAATCGCCATCACCTGGGAGCACGACGCCCATCTCTACATGCGCCGGGCCACCTCGCTGCTCAGCTACCTCGCGGCCGACGAGGCCGCCGAGGACGTGGTCCAACTGGCCCGTCGCGGCGTCGAGCGGGCCAAGGCCATCGAGCTGCCCCCCGAAGCCGAGCCCATCCGGGACGAGGTACGCGCTTTCGCGGCCAGCATCAAGGACCTCCCGCCCGAAGCGCAGCGGACCCGGATGATCGAGACCGGTTACATAATGCCGCACTGGCCGAAGCCGTATGGCCGCGAGGCCGGCCCCGTAGAGCAGCTCCTGATCGAGGAGGAGTTTGCCGCCGCGAACATCAAGCGGCCGCTGTACGGCATCACTGCGTGGAACATCCTCACGATCATCCAGCACGGAAACGAGGACCAGTTGGCCCGCTGGGTCCGCCCCGCACTCGATCAGGAGGTCATCTGGTGCCAGCTGTTCAGCGAGCCCAACGCCGGGTCTGACGCTGCGGGTATCCAGACCCGGGGAACGCGGGTGGAAGGGGGCTGGCTGGTCAACGGGCAAAAGGTATGGACCTCTGGCGCCCAGTATTCGAGCTTCGGTTGGGCCACCGTCCGCACCAACCCCGACGTGCCCAAACACGAGGGCATCACGATGATGGTCATCGATATGCACGACAAGGGCGTCGAGGTCCGGCCGCTCAGACAGACCTCCGGCGAGTCGGGCTTCAATGAGGTCTTCTTCACCGACGTCTTCGTACCCGACGACGATGTCGTCGGCCCCGTTGATGGGGGATGGACGGTGGCTCGGGCCACGCTCGGCAACGAGAGCGTCAGCATCGGCAGCGGCGGCGGAGGGGGCATGCAGGCCGGCGCCAAGCGGATGGTCGACCTTTACGACCGGCATCCCGAGCGGCTCTACGGGGGCGCACCTCGGCTGGGTCGATACGTGGCGGATAACGCGGTGATGAGCCTGCTCAACCTGCGGGCGGTCCATCGGGCCGTGGCCGCGGTGGGCCCGGGCCCGGAGGGGGCGATGACGAAGCTGGTGCTGTCGGAGATCGGCCACGAAAGCGTGGCCATCATGACGCAGCTCATCAGCGAAGACTCGCTCTTTATGGACGGCATCGGCGGCGTGAGCAACCAGATGGTCCTCATGCACCGTGGTATGTCGATCGCCGGCGGCTCGTCGGAAATCAAGCGCAACCAGATCGGGGAGCGAATCCTGGGACTTCCCCGCGACCCGCTCCTCAAATAGCAAACTGTCGGGTCCGGATGCCTGCCACCCGGTCGGTCCGAATGTCGCCCGAGGAGTGTTGGGCGATGCTCGAGTCTTCCATCAACGGCACGCTGGTGACGTTGCGCAGAGACGGTCGGCCCATCGCCTTGCCGGTGTGGTTTGTGGTGCTCGATCACAAGGTCTACGTCAGGACACGCGGCAAAAAGCTGACCCGGTTGCGCCGCGACAAGCGGTGCGCCTTTCTGGTGGAGGCCGGCGAACGCTGGGCTGAGCTCCGGGCGGTGCATCTGGAGTGCGACGGTCGGGTGATCGAGCCTTCTGCCGCCCTGGCCGGGCGAATCGCCGCCGCCATGGAGGAAAAGTACGCGGCGTACCGCACCGCCGGCGAAGCCATGCCGACGGCGACCCGCGATTACTACAGCCAGGCAGTCGGTGGGCTGGTCGAACTGGAGCCGGTCGGCAAGCTGCTCAACTGGGACAATCGGAGGCTGGGCATCAGCTGAGCCGCGTTCGGGGTCTCGAGTGCCTCAGGAGTAGTTGGCTGCGAGCTCCGAAGCGCGCTCGCCGGCTATGCGCGTGTGCCACATGCGCCGGGGTTGGGTCATGTCGAAAGGCATGGCTCGATGCATGAGGCGTCGGTTGTCCCAGACGACCGACTCTCCGGGCTGCCACTCATGGAAATACACACGCGGCGACTGACAGGCCGCGTCGGCCAGCTGGTCGAGCAGCCGCTCCGATTCCTCGGGGTCCATCCCGACGATGCCATAGGCATGGCGACCGATGACCAGATTGGGCCGCCCCGTGTCGGGATGGATCTTGACCAGTGGGCGCAGCGACGGTTCGCCTTCGTGGTAGCCGTAGCCCACGTAGTCGCCGGCATCGGTCCGTCCGAGGGGTAAGAGCCCGGCCCGGCCCTGGCTGTAGCGAAGCGAGTGGAAGGCGGAGAGGCCGGCGATCGCCTGACGGGTCTCGGCGTCGAGGGCATCGTAGGCGGCGCGCATATCGGCCCACCCCGTGCCGCCGCCCTCGGCCGGTACGATTTCGGCCGAGAAAACCGCACCCTTGGCCTGGACCGGCATGTAGGTGCTGTCGTGATGCCACCCCTCGTTGCCGCGGAGCGACCGGACGACGTCGTCGCCGAGATCGTCGTGGAGCTTTCCCTCGCGGTCGAGATTGGAAATGGGGGCGGCCGGGAACTCGAGGTCGCCGAAATGGCGGGCAAAGCTGTCCTGCTCCTCACGGGTGAGAAACTGCCCGGGGAAGATCAGCAACGCATATTCGAGCCAGGCCTGGTGCAGCGCCACCCAGGTCGCCTCGTCGAGGTCGCGGAGGTCCACACCCTGGACGACGGCGCCGAAGGTGGCGTCGACCGGCGTCAGTGAGAAGGGAAGATCAGCCACACCGACAGCGTAGTTCGGTCGATGCCGGCTGCGCTCTACCACCCGAGGCCGGTCGGCGCAAGATGGGGCCGGGGCCCCGGGGCGGGGGGACCCGGGCGGAGCGGCGCCCTTCGGCGCCCTGGTGGAGCGGCGCCCTGATGGGCCGGCGCCCTGGTGGACCGGCGCCCCGGCCCTGGTCCCTAATCCCTTTCCCGCCGATCGGCTGCCTGCGAGGACCGAGCGCCGAGTTCGCGGAGCCACGAAGTCACATGGTCCCGCCTGGTACCCGAGCCGCGGGCGGCGTCGAGAGGCGTCCCCTCGGCATAGTCGGGGACCCAGTTGAGATCCGCCCCCCGGCCGAGCAGGCGAGAATAGGCAAACGGTCCGGGGTTCGGCACGCCACCGTGCTGATCGACGCCCGGTTACCTTGCGCCTCTCGACATTTTCCCCCCATGACGCAGGGCCAGACAGCAATGCCGAAGGCGGAGGCAAACGGGTGGGCGTTCTCCGCCTCCGGCATCCTGTCAGAGCGCCAAGGAGCGCTCCGTGGGCTCTACCCTGGTGCGGGCTGTCCGTAAACCTGCGAACCTGAATTTTTCCCGGAAGGCCCCGAATCCATTCGCGGTTATCAAGTTCCCCATTACCGGGGGATCTCACCGCCGTCCTCGAAGGGACTGGCTAGCCCTCCGGGGCTCCGGGGAAGACGGTGACCAGAGTCTCCGTCCCGTCGGCTGCCACCAACTGCACGACCAGAGGGAGCCTTGGGGGCCCGGCATCGGTGAGAATCGAAGTTGGGTGTTCGATCGAGTGCCGGAGGACCACCGGAAACCGTCCGTCGCGCCCGCCCACGCCGACCGACGCCTGGTCAGAGTGCTCGTCGTACTCGATGTAGGCAAGAGGTATGCGCTCGGCCTCGAACTCGTCGCCGATGTCGGCGTCGAGCACCTCGATGGTGACGTCGTCTCCCGCCCGCACTTTGGTCAGCTGGTCGAGCAGTTGGTGCCAGTCTTCCTTCGGGCGTTCATGGATGAGGTCGGGGCGCCGGTTCTTCGCGTGCTTGGCCACGCGCCATTGTCGCGCCCGGCCGACCGCGGTACCAGCGGGTCTCACGGGAGCCGCGGCAGGACTATTCGGGGTGGGTCAGGCCTGGCCCATTCATGCCGTGGAGCACGTCGAGAGCGTGGTAGACGAGGATCGCGGGCCAGACCAGCGCCTTGAGCACCGCAACCACGTATTCGGTGGGTTCGACAGCCTGCCGGCAGTACCAGACCGAAGCTCCGATGACCCCGAGTCCGTAGACCGCGCCCCCGCCTTGCGTGGTGGGAGGCCTGCGTCCTCGGCGCTGATTCAGCGGTCCATCATTCGGTGGCTCGTCCAGGTGGTCGTTCACGGGCTGAACCGTACTTGGCCCAGGGCACCGGTCGTCGGGGACCTCGGGCCGGGACTTCCACTGACCCGTCGGCCCGAAGGGTCGCGGGTGACTGAGGGGATGGTGAAGGCAGGCATCGGTCCGGGGCGGCCAGAGCCAGCACGCCCAGCGGGAAGAGCAGCAGGGCGATGTCCTGGGACGCTCCGTTTTCGACGACAGCGTTTTCTCGGCCGCGATGAGCCCAGCCACGAAGCCTCGGCGAGATGTACAAGATCATTGATTGACAAATATCTTGCATAACTGGCTCAGTCGTCCTACTCTGGCATTTGTGGCCACCAGTCCGGCAACGTGGGATCCAGCCGATATTCCGGCCCTGCTGCGATCTGCCCGCGGTGCCTACAGCAACACGGTGGCGGCCATGCTCGCGGCCGCCGGGTTCGACGACCTGCCCCGCAACGGCCCTTTCGTACTGGGCGGGATGGCCAACCATGGCGGCTCCGCTGTACCGCTGATCCAGAGCCTCGGCGTCAGTCGCCAGGCCGCAAGCCAGCTCATCGACACGCTCGTCCTTCGCGGTTATCTCGGCCGCCAGGTCAACTGCGACGATCGTCGCCGATTGGACATCGAGCTGACCGAGCGGGGCCGCGCCGCCGCAGCGGTGGTACGAGCCGCCGTCAAGAAGATCGACCTCCAGCTGACGGCGATGCTGTCGCCGGCTGAGATCGCCGGGTTGCGGGCTGGTCTCGCCGCCCTGGCCGCGATCAAGGAGAAGACCCAGGGTGACCGAGAATCAAGTGATTTATGAGGTCCCATTGGGGCGTGTGCTGAGCGTCGCACCCGGACTCCCGACGACCGACCTGGCCCGCACCATCGAGCACCACCGTCTACTCGGGTTCGTCTTCGACGTCCCGGGATCGGAACCAGCTGCCGACGCCAGCTTTGCCATTGCCGAGCGCGACGGGATCGAGCTGCACTTCGCAGTCGAACGCGACCACGACCCCGATCGGGACTGGCGGGCCCCCTGGTCCGGACAGACGCCGCTCGACGTGGCGCGAGATCAGCGGCAGGGCCCTGTCGTCGCCTGGCTCATCGAGGCCGGCGCCCGCGATGACGGCCCCGGATAGCCTTCGATGGCCCGTGGCGTCCCTCGGAGCCTGACTCGTCGGGCGGTTGCGCCGATGGAGCAGGCCGAGGGTCTCTTCGCATGGGTGTCTCACGGAGCGCGGTCAGGCGGGGGCGAGCTCTGCTTCTCTGGCGCGCCCCCGGTTTTAGCTGGGCCCAATTCGGGCCACGAAAGCGGCCCCGACGCCGCTCGCCCTGCTCGATACGCGCTCGGCGTGGTGCTGGCGCCCCCGATTCGCCTCGGGCGCCCACCGGCGAGCGTCGACAACCCGCAGGACTGGCGAGGCTCGGTAAGTGCCTCCGACCGCTCCGGGGAGCAGTGATCGGCTCGGCCAACCACTGCTCCACCGGATGTTTCAGCGGGTTAGCACGACGAGGGCAGGAAGGGTTTGGCCATGGTTCCTGAAGCCCACGCCGTCGGACCGGGCGCCCCGTCGGCCGCGATGGTCACCGGGCCCTGGTAGAAGTGGAAGGTGTCCGGGCCGGCGCAACGATCGATGGTGAGCCAGGCCTCAAACTGGCCGCTGGCATCGGCGGTTACCGCGGTCGTGGCCTCGGCTCGGGTCCAGGCGGAATTCAGGGCCTCGACATTCACCCGGGCGCCAGAGGTGTAGCCATGGCCCAACACTTCGATCGATCCGGACTCGACGTAAGCGGTGATGCCCGGCCCGCTGGTGGCGGCGTGCGCCGCTGGCGCAGCGGTGAGCCCTGCGGCCACACCGCCCAGGCCCAGGACGGGCAGCGTGAGAAGGCTGGCACGGCGAAGTAGGACGGTTCATCTGCTTGGTCTCCTTTTGCTTCGACTGCCGGTTTTGGCAGTTCTGGCCAGCGGTACGTCAGGAGACTCAGGGGCGGTTCCAAGGATTGTCGATCAGATCAGAGCGGCCGCGGGCGGGGGAGTGACGGCCGGGCGGGGGTGGAGCTGGCCAGGCGGAACCGTTTCTTTCCGGGCGCCAAGACGCCCCCGACATCTACAGGTCGGGGCGGCGCCCGTGGTCGATTTGCATCAACTCAACGGGGGCGCCGCGTACTTCGATAAAGGCCACGAGGACCCCCGGGCTCGGCGCATTGGGTTCGATGATGACTCGCTCGCCCTGCAAAGCTTCGGCCAGGTCATCAACCTCGAAGGCAAGATGCGGCACGGTCTTGACCAGGTCGGGATAGGGGGCGTCGTCCCAGTACCTCTGCCACTGGATGCCGAACGGGTTATCAAGGTGATCGCTGACCGTAATCTTCAAGCTGGGTAGTGGGATTTCCCCTGCAAATGACCCCGTTGTCGGTATCCCGAGATGATTGAACTTCATCACGCTCAAGCTGTAGCACGCCGCTCGTCGGGCTGGCGAGCCAATTGCTGGTCCCGCCGGATCTGCCGGTATCGATTGTGGCGTCCCGTAAGAATCACATCCACAGGGACCACGGCGACGAGAGTTTTGGGACGTGGCGGCGAACAATCCGCCCGGCCCCGCCCGTACGGGTGACTTCCGGCACAGCGTGAATCCCGGCGGCGCGCCGGCTCGTATGGAACGACCGATGCAACCGTTCCTTTCCGAACCGCTGGCACTGGAGCACCGCGTCCGCCTTCTCCAGGCAGCAGAACAGTCGCGGTTAGCGCGAACCGCCAGACGCAGGGCCACGGCCCGCCTCCGCGTCCGTGCTCTCGAGCCCGGCGATATCGAGCGGATCGCCGACCTCTATGAGGGACTGTCGCCCCGGTCACGCTTCCTGAGGTTTATGGCACCGATTCAAAACTTGCCCGTCGCCGCCCTCGAGCACCTCGCCGACATCGACCATGAGCACCACGAGGCCCTCGGCGCCTTCGACCGCCGTGGCCTGGTCGCCTCCGCCCACTGGTTTCGCTCGCGACGGCTGCCGCGCCACGCCGATCTCGCCATCGAGGTGGCCGATCACTACCAACGTCGAGGAGTCGGCTCCCGGCTCCTGCACCAGATCGCACGCCAGGCGCGCGCTCAGGGCATTGGAGAGTTCGGTGCCACGTTGCTGGCCCAGAACACCGGTGCCATCGCCCTGCTTCGCACCACCGGCTGGCCCCTTACGTTGACGTCCGACGGCGCCGAACTGACCGTCACCATGCGGCTGGACACCAGGGCGTAGGACGCGGTCATCGCCAATCTGCGACCACTACCTCGTAATGGTCTCCAGGCCGTTGCTCCTCCGGCGGAAGCCTCCGTGGTGGAGCGGACGAAAGAGGGTGAACGTTTCGAAGACGCTGTAGTGGGGCGTGGGCGCGCCGGCTGCCCCGGTATTGGGATTGACCGGATCGGCTCCAACCGCGTGCAGGTAGGTCACGTCGATCGTCGTCACGTCGCCGGCCCCGGGGTTGAGGTCGAATACCGCCATGCCATATCCGGTTGACGGGTCGCGCACCGCGGACCAGACGGCGTCCTCCCGGGCATCGGCCGCGGCCCTGGTGTAGACGCCCGGGCTGGTTCCGAGCTCGGGCCGGTTTGGGAAGGTGAAGATCTTGGCCTCGCGTTGGCCGTCCGCGGGGTCGAGGCCATACTCGTCGAGTGGGGCGTTGGTGCCACCCCCGCCGAGGATCAGATGGACGGTTCCGTGCGACGTGTCGATCGAGCCGTTGTCCACGGTGGTGACCGGATGGGGCCGGAGGGTTTCCACGGTTGCTCCGGTGGCGTTGTCCCGTCCTGCGTTCGGGTCAAATCCGCGTACGGGGAAGGAGCGCTCATAATCGTGGTCGTGGCCGCACAGGACCAGGTCGACCTGATAGCGGTCGAAGAGCGGCAGCCACTCCCGGCGGATACCGAGATCGGAGCCGTTCCCGGTGATCGATGAGCTGAGTGCGTCCTGATGCATCTGGACGATGATCCAGTCGATCTGCGGGTCCCGCCGGGCGCGAGCCAGGGTGTGCTCGAGCCAGCGGGTCTGCGCCCCGCCGCTATAGCCCCGCACGTAGAGCGAGCTGCCCGGCGGTATCGGCGGGTTGCCGGTCACGGGTGCCGGCACCAGCGGCGCCGGTCCGGCCACGAAGGCCGCCCCGTCCTGGTAGATCACGTCGTCCGCGTCCAGCGAGACGAATAGAGCGTTGGAAACCCGGAACGAATACCACCGACCGCCGAACCCCGGAATTCCGTTGCCGGGGAGTGTGTACCGGGTCAGGTAGGAGTTAAGGCCCTGCGGCCCATTGTCGAACTCGAGCTCGTGGTTGCCCGGGCAGGGCATCCAGGGCCGGAAAGCAGCCGACGTCTGGTTGTTGTTACCGAAATCCCTCCACACCTCGGGCTGGGACATCGGGTTGAGGTTGGCGTAGCACAGGTCCCCGTTGAGCAGGTGAAACAGGGGCCGCTGCGCCTCCACCTGGTCGACCGCGTAAGCCGACTGGCCGTACGAAAGGACCCATGCGGTGTTGGGGGTGGCGAGGTCACCGAAGCTCGTGAAGCGGAAAGGCCGCCGGCCCTGCGGGGCGGTGGTGAAGCTGGCCGCGAACGGCTGGCGCGCCCGGCTGCTGTTATCCGCCGTCACCGCATATTCGTAGGTCGCTCCCGGTTGGAGCGAACCCAACCGGGCGTGATAGGTCCACACCGTCTCCCCGCTTATGCCGTCGGTGTAGGTGCGCTGGACGGCCGGCACCTCTACCTGCCGGCCCGGACGGAGCCATACCCTCGGATGACGGGAAGGGGCCGGCGAGGCCCAGGAGACGATCACCTCCCGGGAGGGATCGTTCCCCCACGTCAGATGGACCTGCTCGGGCGTACCGTCGGGCCTGACGTCGGCCGTGGCACCTGCCCCCGAGGTGGAGGCGGACGCGGTCCCCGTGAGCGGACCGGCCGCGAGCGCCAGGCCCGCCGCACCGGCACCGACCAGGAACTGCCGTCTGGACACACGAGAAACTGGGAACCCGTCCATTACCGAAGCTTCGCAGCCGCAGTTGAACCCCCGGTTACGCTGAGGCATACATCACCTGCACGCAGTGCGACAGCTACCTGTCGGTAATGGTGGACTGTGGGCCGCTGCCCCCTAAATCGTCGCCGCCGCCAAAAGCCCCGTAAGCTTCGCGCCGGTGCCCGCTGCCGACTCGCGAGGACGACCCGATGACCCTGCCTTCGCCGCATGCCACTGAGATCTTCGACGACCTGGAGACGGAAGACGACCGGCTGGAGAAGATCCTCGCCGGCCTCAGCGACTCCCAGTGGGCTGCCTCGTCGGCGGCGACGGGCTGGACCGTCCGTGACGTCGTGGTGCACCTGATGCAGACGGACGAGGCGGTCGTGCGATCAATCGAAGGCCTGGCCAGCCCGATCCTGGAGGAGAGGCCGGCCGGCCAGCTGGACGACGCCATGGCACGCGCCGTTTCGGGCGAGGAGGCCCCACCGGAGGAGATCTTCGAGCGCTGGCGTACCGCCCGCCGCGCCGCCTCGGGTGCGCTGCGAGCGGCCGACCCGAATACGCCGTTGCCCTGGGCGACGAACGCCCTCAAGCCTCGCGTGCTGGCCACGACCCGTCTGGCCGAGCACTGGGCCCACGCGCTCGACATCACCGACCCGCTGGGCGTCCCCTTTCCTGATACCGATCGGCTCCGACACATCGCCTGGCTGGCCCACCGGACCCTTCCCTACGCCTACCGGCTTGCCGGCGAGGAGGCTCCTGACGTGTTCTGCGAGCTCTCGGGTCCGGAAGGAGAGATGTGGACCTTCGGTCCGCCCGAGGCTGACTCGAGGATCCGGGGAGTGGCAGGCGAGTTCTGTCGGGTCGCGGCCCGGCGTCTGGCTCCCGCCGCATCCCATCTGGTGGCCGAGGGTCCCCACGCCGAAGCGGCCCTGCGGCACCTCCGCACCTACGCGGCCTGAGCGCTTCAGACCTCAAGCAGGTGGAGATTCGACGCGCCCAGCACCGGGCCCGGCCTCCGGCGCGGCGACCGCCGTCGACTCTGTGAGCGCCGCTAGCTGGACGAGGCGGGCGCCGGGGTCGTCATCGCCGGACCAAACTCGGCCCGCCCGGAAGACTCGGGCAGACTAGGGGACGGAGACCGAGCACGGAAGGCCAAGACGTGGAGAGTAGTGAGCTGACATGACCGGACCAGAGACCCTGGCGAGCCCGTGGGGTAACGCTTCCCGTCTTCCCGGCCCGCTGCACGACGTGCGTATCTGCGATCTGTCCGGTCAGCTGGCCGGCGCCGGGGCGACCCGGGTCCTGGCCGCCTTCGGCGCCCAGGTCATCCGCATCGAGGACCCGGTGCGCAAGGGCATGTGGGACATCGTCCGCCAGATCGGGCCCCGGATTCACCACGACCTCGGTCCTGAAGGGGGTTCGGGGTTCAACAATCACAACGTCGAGAAGCTCGGCGTCACCCTCAACCTGCGCACCGACCGGGGCAAGGAGCTGCTGGCCGAACTGGTCCGGGTCTCGCATGCGGTGACCGAGAACTTTGCCGCCGGGGTGATGGATCGGCTCGGCTTCGGTTACGACCGCCTGCGGGAGCTGCGACCGGACATCGTGTACGTGTCCAACTCGGGGTTCGGCCATGCCGGCCCCTACCACTCGTTCAAGTCCTGGGGTCCGATCGCCCAGGCCATGAGTGGGCTCACCCACACGTCCGGGCTCCCGGGGCTCGAGCCAGCCGGCTGGGGTTACTCGTATATGGACCATTCGGGGGCCTACACCATGGCCATCGCCCTTCTCGCCGCGCTCTACCACCAGCGCCGCACCGGCGAGGGCCAGTGGGTCGACATCGCCTGCGCCGAAGCGGGCGTCGCCCTCGCCGGGCTGGCTGCCCTGGACGCGTCGGTCAACGGCCGCGACGAGCGGACCATTCCGGTCGACTCCAGCCGGTCCCCGGAGATGGCCCCCCACGGGATCTATCCGTGCCGGGACGAGGACACGTGGGTGGCCATTGCCGTCCGCGACGACGACGACTGGACCGCGCTCGGCGGCGTGATCGGCGCCCCGTGGGCCGCCGACGCCCGGTTCGCCGATCTGGCCGGCCGGCTGGCAGATCAGGACGACCTCGACCGACTGGTGAGCGAGTGGACCCGCACCCAGGAGCGCGACTCCGTCGTCGCCGCGCTGCGATCACGGGGCGTGCCGGGCGCGCCCGTCCTGAGGCCGTATGAGCGCTGCGACAACAACCCCGACAACGACGCGTGGGGTCTGTGGCCGACGGCCGTCCACTCCCAGCACGGCCCTCTTCGGGTCGACGGACTGCCGGTGCACCTGTCGGCCGGAGACTGGCAGATCCGACGGGGTGGCCCGCTGCTCGGCGAGGACAACGAACGGGTCTTCGGCGAGGTGCTGGGCCTGTCGCCCAAGGAGATGGCCCAACTGGCCGAGGAAGGGGTCATCTGATGGGTGGACCGCTCGCCGGGCTCAAGGTGGTGGAGCTAGCCCATGAGCACGTCGCCTGGGCGGGCAAGCTGGTCGCCGACCTGGGCGCCGATGTGGTCGTCGTCGAACCCCCCGGGGGCTCGGACCAGCGGCGGCGGGGACCTTTTCTCCATGACGAGCCGGGGCCGGAGCGAAGTCTGTGGTGGTGGCACTACCACACCTCCAAGCACAGCGTGGTGGCCGACCTCGACGCCGACCGGGACCGCTTGGCCCGCCTGGTGGGCCAGGCCGACATCTTCCTCGAAGGGGAGCGGCCCGGTCGGCTGGCCGAGGTCGGGCTGGGCTGGGGCCAGGTGTCGGCGAACAATCCCCGCCTGGTCATGGTGTCGATCTCCCCGTTTGGTCAGGAGTCACCCCGCTCGGCCGAGCCGGCGACCGACCTGACGTTGATGGCCGAGGGTGGTCCGGTGTGGAGCTGTGGCTACGACGACCACCGGCTGCCCCCGGTCCGCGGCGGCGGGAATCAAGCGTTCCAGATGGCCGGCAACTGGGCGATGATGGCTCTGCTGATCGCCTTGATGCACCGGGAGAGCAGCGGCGCCGGCCAGCACGTCGACGTCAGCATGTTCGCGGCCAACAACGTCACGACCGAGATGGCAACCTACGGATGGTTGGCCTGCGAGGAGGAGATGCGCCGCCAGACCGGCCGTCACGCCGCCCCCAAGCCAACCGCACCGACCCAGGTCCGCTGCCGGGATGGCCGGTACGCCACCACCGGCGTACCACCCTCAACTCCCCAGGCGTTCGTTCAGGTGCTCGATCTCCTGGACCGGCTGGGGCTCCGCGACGAGTTTCCGATGACCTATATGCTCGAGCTGGGGGCCCAGCGCGAGCGGTTCAGTTTCGCCGACATCCCCACCGATCCGATGGTGGCCGAGATCTTCGTGGCGGCGCGGGACGTGGTCTCGTTCCTGGCTGAGCACCTCGACGCCTACGATTTCTTCTTCCAGACCCAGAGCATCGGGATCGCCACCGGTGCCGTCTACACGCCCGGCGAGGCCATGCACGATCCCAATGCCGAGGCCCGTGGTTTCCCGACGGAGGTCGAGCACCCCGAGCTGGGCCGGACGTTCCTTTACCCCGGACCTATGTACCGCTTGGGGGCCACGCCGTGGGCGACCCGGCGGGCTCCAACGCTGGGCGAGCACCAGGACCGGCTGGACTGACAGGACGAACGATCGTGGAAGTCGGGCTGGGCGTGGGGGCAAAGATCGACGACGTCGACGACCTGGTGCGGGCCGACGAGCTCGGCTACTCGCTCGCCTGGTTCGGGACGTTTGCCGTGCACCTTTGATGGCTGAACTCCACCAGACGTCGTTCAGGCGTCGAAAGTGAGGAATTTTCCCAAACAGTGGGCGGCCCTTTGTCGGCCAGGCCCCGGACCTGGTGCCTGCCCGCTTCCCCTTCGCGGCTGCGATCCGATCCGACGCCGGCTCGGGATTGGTGTCATGATCACGGCATGAAGATCGGTGACATCGAGATCCTGCCCGTCCTGGACGGCAGCGCTTTCATTCCCGCCACGGCCGCCTATGCCGGCAAGACCGAGGAGGACTGGGCTCCCCACCGGGGGCTCCTCGACCCGGAGGGCCGGCTGGAGATGGCGTTCGGCGGCTTTCTGGTCCGTTCGGGCGATCGGGTCGGTCTGATCGACGCCGGGCTGGGACCCGAGAGCCCCACGCCCTTGATGTCCGGAGGCCAGCTGCTCGACAGTCTGGCTGGGCTCGGGGTCTCGCCCGGCGACATCACCGACATGATTTTCACGCATCTGCACTTCGACCATATCGGCTGGGCTTCGCGTGCCGGTGCGGCGGTCTTCCCGAACGCGACCTATCGGTGTGACGAGCGCGACTGGGAGTATTTTGTCGAGCCCCCGCCCGAGCTCGCCCAGGGCGCTGAGGAGGACAACCCTCTGGCCGCCCTGGTAGCCCCGGGCAGCGGCAAGACCGTGCTTGAACCGATCGCCGACCGCCTGGAGCCGTGGAAGGAGAGCACGACGCTGATGCCCGGTGTCGATGTCCGCCTCGCGGCCGGGCACACCCCGGGGAGCGGGGTGATCGTGATCTCCTCAGGGGCGGCCCGGGCCATCCTGCTCGGGGACATCGCTCATTGCCCTATCGAGCTGCTCGACGATGAGTGGGCCGGTCTCGGCGACGTCGACCCGGTGATGGCCACCCGCACCCGGGTGGCGCTCATGCGTGAGCTCGAGGGCCAGGACGTGCCGATCACCGCCTCGCATTTCCCGGGCCTGAAATTCGGCCGGGTGGTGCCGGCTCAGGGCAAGCGCCAGTGGGTGATCTGACCGCCCTGAGGGCATGATCGCGGGAGCGTGTCGGTGAGGAAAATCGCCATCCTCGACGACTACATCGGGGTCGCCCTGGACTACGGCGACTGGTCGGACCTGCCCGTGGACGCGGAGATCACCGTCTACCGTGAATCAATCCGGCCGGACCGGTTGGTCGAGGAGCTCCGCGACTACGAAATCGTCGTGATCACCCAACAGCGAGCGCGTTTTCCCCGAGCCGTGCTTGCGGGCCTGCCGAAGCTGAAGCTGCTGGTGTGTAACGGCCGAACGAGCAACGTCGTCGATCACGACGCTCGGATCCAGCAGGGGATTCTTCTCTGCGGCACCGCCGACACCGAGGCAGGTACGACGCCGAGTTCGGCGCGCCCGTCCGAGCCCGACGGTGCTCGCGGTCTGCCGGCGCCCTCGGAGATGGCCTGGGCGCTGATTTTCGCGGTAGCGAAGCGGATCGGGATTGAGGACAGGGTCATCCGCGCCGGGGGATGGCAGACGGGGTTTCCGATCCCGCTCGCCGGCCAGACGCTCGGTCTCCTCGGGGCGGGCCATTTGGGCGGCGCCATGGTGCCAGTTGCGAAGGCGCTTGGTATGCAGGTCGTGGCGTGGAGTCCCAACCTGACCGAGAAGCGATGCGCCGACCTCGGCGTGACCAGGGTCACCAAAGAGGAGCTCCTCTCCTCCGCCGACGTCCTCGGAGTCTTCCTCGTCTTCTCGGAGCGGTCCCGTAATACTTTGCGCGCCGAGGATCTGGCCCGGATGAAGACCGGAGCCATCCTGGTGAATATCTCCCGCGGTCCCATCGTCCAGGAGGACGCGCTCGTGGAAGCGCTCCGCTCGGGCCAACTCGGCGGGGCCGGACTGGATGTCTTCGACCGCGAACCGCTGCCGCCGGACCATCCGTTCCGATCACTGGACAACGTCGTGGTCACCCCGCACATCGGCTATGTCACGGAGCGACTCTTCCGTTTTGCGTGGGAACGCATGGCACAGGATGTCGCTGCCTACCTGGGCGGATCACCGATCCGGGTCGTGACCGACCCGGCGGACTGCCCACCCATGGCGCCGCAGTAGGTCGCGGCCCGATGTCGGATCTGCCCTCCCACGTCGCCATCAATCGCGATGCCTGGACCACCGCCAACGCGGCCTACACCGACGCGGCCGCAGCTGATAGTTGGGCCGAGACCCGAATCACGTGGGGCGTCTGGCACGTGCCTGACGATGAGTTGCGGGCTCTGCCCCCGATTGAGGGCAAGAACGTTATCGAGTTGGGATGCGGCACTGGCTACTTTGGCGCCTGGTTGCGCCGGGCCGGCGCGTCGCGTGTGGTCGGCGTGGATGTGACCCCGGCCCAGCTGGACACGGCCCGCCGTTGCGAGGCGGAATTTCGCCTGGGGATGGAGTTCGTCGAGGCGAGCGCCGAGGCCGTACCGTTGCCCGACGCTTCCTTCGATCTCGCCGTCTCCGAATACGGGGCATCCATCTGGTGCGAGCCGCGCCCATGGATCGGCGAAGCAGGCCGCCTGCTGCGCCCGGGCGGGGAACTGGTCTTCATGCGCAACAGCACCGTGGCCATGCTCTGCATGCCCGACACCGGCCCGGTTACGACGACCCTGCAACGGTCGCAGCGAACCCTCGCTCGCATCGAGTGGGAGGACGAAGATCCCGGCGTCGAGTTCCATCCCTCGACGGGAGAGCTGTTCCGGATCCTGCGGGAAAGCGGCTTCACGGTGAGCGACATCATCGAGGTGTACGCCCCCGAGGACGCCAGCGACCATCCCTTCTACGACTCCGTTCCGGCCCGGTGGGCCCAGCAATGGCCCTCCGAAGAGATCTGGCGGGCTCAGCGACGGTAGTTCTGAGCGCTGTCGCCACTCGTCTCCGTTGGCGGGGCGGCGGAGAGGGCTGAAAGGACCCGAGAAAGGGCCGCCCGGGCGGAGGCGGCCTCGATCAGACGGTCGGTACCGATCATTTGGGAGGTGACAGGTATCTGGACGCACGCCGGGTCGATGAGCCGGGCGTGGGCGTAACCCAGTACCGTCCGGAGCTCCTGGTGGGCCCCTTCGGCGCCCCGGGGCGACACGTTTACCCAACCCACCGGCTTCTCGTAAATAGACCCGGGCTCTTCGTCGCCGATCGTCCAGTCCAGCAAGTTCTTGAGAGATCCGGGCAGGGCCCCTGCATACTCGGGGGTGGAGAAGAGGATCGCGTCCGCCTGGTGGATGACGGCACGGAGTCGCTGCACTTCCGGGTCGAGGGGCTGGCGATCATCGTCAGGGTTGAATGCCGGCAGGTCGGCGAGACGATCAAAGAGGTGGCATTCGACTCCTTCGGGCGCGACCTCGGCTGCCGTTCGGAGTAAGGCGGTGTTGGTCGACATCTGGCGGAGGCTTCCCGACACCAGAAGAATGGTTCGCCGCATAGCGATCCGCGTCGCCTGCTATTCCTCTGCGGGAGGAAGCGGGACGTCAAGGGCCGCGTAAGCGGTGCGCACATAGGTCTCGGCCCGATCCGACCCGATGATTCCGGGGGCCATCTTGTTCATCATGTAGGCAAAGGTCATGCGCCGGTCGAGGTCCATCAGGATGACCGAGCCACCCCAGCCGCCCCAGAAACAGACCCGTCCGGTGGGTACGTAGGGAATGAGCTCGACTTTAGGAAGGGCGTACCCGATGCCAAAGCGCAGCGGGACACCCAGCACGACGTCGATGCCGTCGGCTTGCTCGTCGAAGATCAGCTCGATGGCCTCCGGCGACAGGAGCCGGCGATCGCCAACCTGACCGCCGAGGGTGACGGCGGAGAGCATCCGGGCGACGGATCGGGCATTGCCATGGCCGTTGGCTCCGCCGATGTCGGCCGCCCGCCAGCCGGCGCTGTTCGCCACCGCGGCGTCGAGCGGCGGCCCGGTGAAAGTGCGAACGGCGGGGCTGGCCGGATCCATGGTGTCCAGGTCGAACGGCAGGGGCGGCGGCGCAACGACGGCGCTGATGCGGCTGCTGTCCGCGGTCGCGGCGCCGATCTGGAAGTCGGCACCGAGCGGACCGGCGATCTCCTCGGCCACAAACTGCTTCAGGTGGATGCCGGTGATCCGACGGAGTACCTCACCGAGCAGATGTCCGAAGTTGAGGGCGTGGTAACCGGTAGCGGTGCCCGGCTCCCACCACGGCGCCTGCCCGGCCAGGCGCGACGTCGACGCCTCCCAGTCGTACAGATCCTCGACGACGGCCGGCTGATCCAGGCCCGAAACGCCGGACATGTGCGAGAGCAGGTGTCGCACTTCCACTGCTTCCTTGCCGGCGGCGGCGAACTCCGGCCAATAGCGGGCAACCGGCGCGTAGACGTCCAGATCGCCCCGGGCGACCAGCATCAGCATGGCCAGGCTGGTAACCGTCTTGGTCGTCGACCACACATTGACGATCGTGTCTCGATCCCACGGTTGGTGCTTCCCCTCATCACGCCAGCCGCCCCACAGGTCCACCACCGTCTCCCCATCGAGATCAATGGCAATGGACGCCCCGAGCTCATCGCCGGATGCCAGGCTCGCCTCCATGGCGTCGTGCAACAGCTTGAACCGGCTGTCGCAAACGCCGTGAACCGTTGCCATCACACACCCCTCAGTAGACACCCTGCCGGGCACGACACTAGCGCTCGGTGTGCAGAACGTCCACGGTCGGCCCGCCACCCTGTGGCAGTCTGAGCGATGATGCACGCGGTCGAGCTGGTGTACGCCGCCGGATGGGGGGCGTTCTGGCTCTACTGGCTCGCGGCCGCGTTCTCCATGAAGAGAGGCCGCGTCCCCTGGTCACGCGAGCTCCGTATCAGGGCGGTGATCGTGGTCCTCTTGATCCTCTTGATCCGCCTTGGGGCCTTCCGGGGCCAGGGCCTCAACACCGACCCGTGGCGGGCCGGGCTGGGTCTCTTTCTCTGGGCCCTCGGGTTGGGGTTCGCCGTGTGGGCTCGGGTGCACATCGGGCGGAACTGGGGCACCCCGATGACGCAGAAGGACGATCCCGAACTGGTGACCAGCGGCCCCTACCACCTGGTTCGTCATCCCATCTATTCGGGCATCCTGGTCGCCGGGGTGGGCACGGCCGTAGGGCTCAACTGGCTGTGGCTGATCGTCGTGCTCCTGGCTGGCATCTACTTTCTGTACAGCGCGACCGTCGAGGAGCGCTACTTGACCGAGCAGTTCCCGGACGCCTACCCGGGGTACAAACGCTCGACCAAGATGCTCTTGCCATTGATTTTCTGAAGCCCCACCGATGCGAGGCGATTGGCTCAGTTGGCGAGATTGCGGAAGTAAGTCCCGGGGGGTGAGCCAAGCTCGAGCCGGAAGGCGTAGGTGAAAGCACTGGGGGTGCCGTAACCAACTTGATGGGCGACGGCGGTCACCGACAGTGCGGAGATCGGCCCATTGGGCGTCAGAGCAGGCGACGGGCGTAGCTGATAGCTCGGCGCTCACGCGTGACTCCAGCGGTAGCGCTGTCCCTTGCTGTCCAGCTTGCACGTCATGGGCGTTCCGGCGACCGTAACTCCTCGCGCTCCCGGGGGCGAGCAAAACGCTCCGGCATGGACGACGCGGAGACCCGGGGACGTCCCGGGGGTTGTCGGCGAGGGTGCCGGTGTCGACGGGCGCGTCGTGGGTGGAGCGGGTGTTGGGACGGGGCGAGGTGGCGGCGCCACCGTCGGGGGGCTGGCCGCGGTGCCTGCGCCAGTGGGCAGAGGCTGGGTGGGGCAGGTGGAGAGTACCCCGGCGATGGCCTGGTGCTCGGCCGGGGTTACCCACAGGTGGTAGCGGACTTTGACGGCCACCTGGGTGGCGACGTAGGAGCACCGGAACGATCGGTTGGGTGGTAGCCAGGTAGCCGCGTCGGCGTCGCCTTTCTGCTCATTGAGTGCTCCCTCCACGGCCAGCAGTTCGAGTGGATCGTTGGCCATGTTGGTGCGGATGGCCAAGCTCAACACCTGAGCACCGGTCTGCCAGGCGTCGCCGAGAGCGACGACATGATCGATCTGAACGGCTGTGCTGGTGCTGGCACCCCTCGTGAAGGGAATGATGGTGTTGGAATAGGGGTCGTGGAGGATCCCGCTGGCGACGGTACAGCCGTGCGTCCCGACCTTGACCACCACGCCGGTCAGGTCCCGGCGCAAGATGTCGTTGCGGGTATCACAGCCGTTGTGGCCGTCGGCCACGGTGACGTCGTCGGTCCAGGCCGGGCCGAACCGGGCGCGGCTATAGCCGGTCAGCGGCGCCCGTCCCTTGATCGGGAGACGGGCCAGCCCCGAAAGCGCCGTGATCGATAAGGGTGACGGCGACGCGGGAGGAATCGTCCGCCGGGCAGTTGTCGGCGGAGAGGTTGTTGCCGCGGACGTTGTTGGCGGCAACGTCGTCGCCGCGGTGGTGGCGACCGTGGTCGCCGGCTTGGGGGTAGCGGTGGTTGCCGGCTCTGCAGAAGTCGGCGTTGTGGGTCGGCCCGCGGCGACATTCTTCGTGCTACTGCATGCAGCCAGCGCACCCATGATGAGCAGGACGCCCAGGGCCAGAGTCAACCGCAAATGCAGTGGCGCCGCCCCTGCCCTGTCTGATTGCGCCTTCGGGCGGCGCCGCTTTTGGAACATGCCGCCTCACATCCACTCCGTACGGTGGCCGAGTATACGTCGGCAGGGTGATGTGCTCCCGGCACGAGCGTCAGCGCCGTCGAGCCCTGTGCGCCTGGCTCGACTCGGGGCGTGTATGCGGGAACGAATACCGGCGCGTTCGGTCCCTTACCGGCGACCGGGCGCTCGGTGTCTCTGCCGTGGGTCAACATTCTGCGCTTCGACTCCGACGGTCGGATCATCGGTGGCGGTGCCTACTACGACCTGCTTACGGTCATGACACAACTTGGCCATATGCAGCCGCCCGCCGGGGCCTAGACCGACGGCCGCCGCCTGCCGGCGCAGGGGTGTCCCGGCTCAGTTGTCGGGGTGCGCAGCGGCGAAACGCTCCCGAAGCAGGAACTTCTGGATCTTGCCCGACGCGGTTTGCGGAAAAACGTCAACGAACTCCCAGTGGCGGGGCGCCTTGAACGAAGCCAGGTGCTCCCGACAGTAGGCGGAGAGCTCGCCGGCGGTGGCCGGTCGGCCTGGGGCCGCCCGGATGAAGGCGGCCACTTCCTCCCCCCACCGGGAGCTGGGCACGCCGACGACCACCGCCTCGGCCACGTTGGGATGGGCGAAGAGCAGGTCCTCGATCTCCCGGGGGTAGATGTTTTCCCCGCCCCGGATGATCATGTCGCTGAGGCGGCCTTCGATTCGCAGGTAGCCCCGATCGTCCATGGAGGCCAGGTCCCTCGTGTGGTACCAACCCTCGGGGTCGATGGCCGTGGCGGTCTGTTCGGCCATCTGGAAATATCCGGTCATCACGCAGTAGCCGCGGACGCAAAGCTCTCCGATGATCCCCAACGGTACGACGTCGCCCGTGGCCGGATCGGTTATCTTCACCTCGGTCTGCGGCACCGGCTGCCCGAGCGTCCCGGTCTTGTCCTCGAAGGCGTCATCGAGGCGTATCTGCGAAACCACTGGTGAGCACTCGGTCGTCCCGTACACGATCGAAAACGACACGTGGAGGGTCTCTTCGATGCTGCGCACCAGTTGCGCCGGCACCGGGGCGCCGCCCGACCCGACCACCCGCAGTGACGACAGATCCCGGGTGGCCAGGTCGGGGCACTCGAGCAAGGCGATCAGCACCGTCGGCACGCCCAGGGCGATAGTCGCTCGCTCCGCCTCCATGAGCTCGAGCATGAGCGTAGGGTCGAAGGCCAGCACGGGCACATGGCGCATCCCGGCCTGCAGGCTCCCCAGCGTTCCAAGCACACAACCGCCGGTGTGGAACATCGGGAAGGGGCTGACATACACGTCACCGGCCTGAGCGCCAGCCAAGGTCGTAAAAATACGGGCATTGTTGGTCAGGCCCCGGTGATGCAGTAGGGCCCCTTTGGGGAATCCAGTGGTCCCCGATGTGTACTGGATCTGAGCCGGGTCGCCCGGCCGCACGGTGGGCAGCTGCAAGGACGCAGGGCAGGTCGCGAGGAACGCGTCCCACTCCGGGAACGGCACCACCTCCCGGAGCGCGTCCAGCCCGGGCCGGACTTCCTCCACGCTGGCGGCCATGGGGTTGCCCCGAAATTCGGGCACCAGGAAAATGCCCGAGGCGCCGGACTGGCGCAGTACATACTCCAGCTCCTTGGGCTTGTAAGCCGGGTTGACGGTGACGAGCACCATCCCGGCCAGCCCTGCGCCCAGCTCGAGAAGTACCCACTCAGGGATGTTTGGCGCCCACACCGCCACCCTCTCCCCCGGGTCGAAGCGTTCCAGCAATGCGCCCGCGACCTGCTCGGCTTCTGTCAGCAGATCCTCGAAGGTCCACCGGCGCCTTGCTGCCGGCAATCCGGGTTTGCCTTCCACCAGGGCCTCGGTGCCGCCGAACTGCTGGGCGGCCTCCCGCAATATCGAACCGACCGTCGTGTCCCGGACCTCCAGCGATCCGTCGGCTGGCCAGTACGACGTCTTCAGTTTGCCCACCCGTACATTTTGTCAGCTTGCTCGCCCGCACTGCCGGTGATCCCACCCGGCGACCCCGGTGGAACCGCGGGTTGCTACTTCGCCACCTTCCTGGTACACTACTCAACTAATGAACCAACCAGGCGGGGCCGGGAGCTAGTGCTCGACGAAGGGACACCGCTCTTCGTGCAGATCGCCGACCAGATCGCGGACGACATATTGGACGGGGCGTTGGTCGAGGGCGCGAGGGTGCCGTCGACCAACGAACTGGCGACATTCCATCGGATCAACCCGGCGACCGCCGGAAAGGGAATCAACGTGTTGGTAGACAGCGGGGTAGTCGAGAAGAAGCGAGGCCTCGGCATGTTCGTCGCCGCAGGCGCACAGGACCGCCTGCGATCCCAACGGCGAGCCCGTTTCGCCGAGCAGTACGTCGTCCCGATGCTCGCCGAGGCACGCCGCCTGGATCTTGATCCGGCGACCCTCATCACTTTGATCCAGGAGTTCAGGTTGAGAAATGAGGGCTTGACGGCATGACACCCGCGATAACCACGACCGGGCTGACGCGCTGCTACCGGGAGCTGGCCGTCCTTGACGATGTCTCGCTCGAGGTAGCTCCGGGCGTTATCACCGGACTGCTTGGACGCAACGGAGCCGGCAAGACCACCCTGATGCGAATCGTCGCCGCCCAGGAGTTCGCCACCTCCGGGCGTATCCTCGTCTTCGGGCAGAATCCCGTTGAAAACGACGAGGTCTTGCGGCGCATCGCGTTCATTCGGGAGGATCAGGTGTACCCCGACCTCCGGGTGGCCCGTGCCCTGCAGGTGGCGTCGTGGTTCTACCCCAACTGGAACCACGACCTGGCCGCCCGCCTTCTGGCTGACTTTGACCTGCCGCCGAGGAGGCCGGTCAAGAAGCTGTCGCGAGGCATGCGTTCGGCCCTCGGCATCATCATCGGTTTGGCCGCCCGGGCGGAGCTGACACTGTTCGACGAGCCCTACGCCGGCCTGGACCCGGTGGCCCGGAGCATTTTCTATGACCGCCTGCTGGCGGACTTCGCGGACCATCCCCGCACCGTCGTGCTGTCCACCCACCTGGTCGACGAGGTCGCCGACCTGCTCGAACGGATCGTGATCCTCGATCATGGGCGGGTGGTGGTGGACGCGCCGATCGAGGATGTCCGGGGTGGGGCTTTCACGGTCCGCGGCACCGCGACTGCCGTAGCCCAGTTCGTGACCGGGCGGCGGGTCTGGCACCGCCAGGCCTTGGGTTCCCGGGCTCTGGTGACCGTCGGGGGTCGCCTCGACGCCGCCGAGCGGGCCCGGGCGGCCGCGCTTCATCTGAGCGTGGAGCCTCTGTCATTACAGGAACTGCTGGTCCACGCCACGGGCGGCGCCAGCCGAGAGAAGGTGATCGCATGAGCGACGTGAGGACACTGATCAACGTTGGCCGGTACCACCTCGGCGACCGCTTGCAGTACGTGATCATCCCGTGGGCCTTCCTGGCCTTTTCCTTCCTGGTCAATGTGGTCCTTGCCGCCGCGGGCCCGTCACTGCCCGGCGGCTTCCACACCGGGGGAGTCGTGACCATCTTCTGCTGGGTGTTTGTAGTCGGCGTTATCAGCGTCGCCCGGGCCCTGCCCTTCGGGTTTGCCATTGGGCTGAGCCGCCGCTCCTACTATCTCGGCACCCTGGGTTTGAACGGGGCGTTGGCGGTGTTCTACGGCCTGGCCCTGGCTGGTCTGCAGGCTATCGAACGAGCCACCGGTGGCTGGGGCCTTGAGATTCACTTCTTCCGGTTCTGGTGGCTCCTGGAAGGGTCGTGGTATGTCACGTGGCTCACCTCCTTTGTGCTCTTTGCCTTGATGTTTATCTACGGAATGTGGACTGGCCTCGTCTACCGACGCTGGCAGCTCCCCGGCACGATCGTGTTCATCTGCGCCCAGATACTCGTGGGTCTGGCCCTGGTTGTCAGCGCCACCTGGGCCGACGCCTGGCAGCAGGTCGGCCATTTCTTTACCACCCTGAGCGCGCCGGGCCTGACCGGCCTGCTGGCTGCTCTGACCGCCTTGCTTGCGGCCGGAGGGTTCGCCACCATGCGGCGAGTCACCGTGTGACCCAATGACAAAACTTCAGCCCTGGATCAGCCGGGACGATCCATGGCCTCCCAGCGCGGTGGGTTGCGTTGGACCTGTCGCAGCACGCCGGCGTCTTCCAGGTCGTCGATAGCGGTGCCGATGTGCGCCGTCGTATTTACCACGCCGGCGCCGAGAACGGCGCTAAGGGCCTCGCTGGCGCTGAAGGGTGGACGCGGCCCAAAGCGCGCAGGACGTCCGCCAGACGGGCCAGCTCGGGATCGGAGAGCTCCGAATGGTGGTGCGACGCCGACCGGCCAACCCTGGCCACGTCTCGGGTTCCCCACCCGACGCCACCCTGTGGTACGAAAGTCGGGATGGCTGCCATCCACGTCTCCGCCGAAGGGCCCGTCAGCGCACCGCCGGACGCCGTCTACCGCTACCTCACCGACATGCGGACCCACCACCCGAAGTTCCTCCCCCCGGCCTTCTCCGATTTCCGGGTCGAATCCGGGGGCGTTGGGGCCGGCACCATCATCGCTTACACGCTGACCGCCGGGGGACGTACCCGCGCTTACCGCGCCCAGGTAGCCGAACCTGAGCCGGGGCGGACACTCACCGAATCGGATATCAACTCCAGCGCCGTCACGACCTTCACCGTCACGCCCGACGGCGCCGCGTCCCGGGTGAAGATCGACACCACCTGGCGGGGCGCATCTGGAATCGGAGGCTTCTTCGAACGACGATTCGCACCGCGTGTGCTGCGGAGCATTTACGAAGAGGAGCTCCGGCGTCTCGACACTTATGCCCGCCAGCGGCCGGACACCGGGTGATCCCTCGACGGCTGCATTACCATCGCGGCGGGAGGTGCTGCCATGCTCAAGTGGATCGTAGCTGTCAAGCGACGGGACGGGATCAGCCACGAAGCGCTCGTGGACGCCTGGGAGCACAAGCACGTGCCGCATGTCCGTGAGCTGACCAACCCCGGTCGGATATCGGGTCACTTTCTTTGATCCCGACCAGCCGGACGTGGAATGTGACGGGATGGCCGAGCTCACTTTCCGCGACAGGGCGCACTTCGATGACACGGTCGGGCGTAACGCCGGGCCCAACGTCGATGGCGACGGTTTCAGCCGATTCGTCGCCAGCCTGCCGATCCGGCTGCAGACCGACGAGCGCGTCAACGTGGACGCACCAACGACCCGCGACGATCTCAAGATCAGCTATTTCGCCAAACGCCGCTCCGGCGTCAGTGTCGAGGCGTTCCACGAGCACTGGCTCGGCGTTCACCTGCCCAACGTGAAAGCCGCGGTGGAGCGAACTCCGTCGGCCGTGCGGTACGTGGTCAACTTGGCCCTGGCCGGGTCATCGAGCAGCTTCGACGGGATGGCGGCTATCTGGTTCCGCGACCCTGCCGCCACATTCCGGGATTTGGGCCTCACCGATGATGGCTTCCTGGGGCTAATCGGTGAGAGCCTCACCGTGCGCGGCCACGAGCTCGTCGCCGTTGGCTGACCCATCCCGGCTTCGCCGCCACCGGCCTGGCGTCACCCGGCCGACGGATGCCCTTCGAGGGCGTCGTCCGGCCCCGCCCCGCGCTCGATTTTTGCCATAAAACTCGCCCGGTAGGCGACAAATGTGTCAAAGGACTAACGGACGTCCCGGTACATCACGACGTTCGAGCCAGACGGGACCATCGATGTATCGGATTAGCAGTGGCAGTCACGGGGTGAATATTTCTACTTGATTCTCAAAGGAGCCCTGGAACTTGAATTTACCGACAATGAACGCAAGCGACTAAGAGTGGGCGACTGTATCTATCTGCGCAGGAGGAATTCAGGCTGGTCTGAGCCTGCGTCGTCCCTGCCTTCTCGGAGACCTCTCGGGATAGCTGGCGCGCCGGTCCTCGTCCCCCCGAGAGACGCAGCCATGCAGGTGGCCACACTCACCTCCGTGGTGGGCGCGCCAGCTATCCGGAGCGATCTCCTACCGCGATTGGCTCGATCGAGGTGCGACAGGACACGCAGGGGCGGGTCTGCGGGGATAGCCCGGATACTCCCACCGGGAGCGCTCAGCCGGCGCGTGCGCTTAGCCTCCACGTCGTCGGCAGATCACACCGCGTCGCTGTCCCGGAGGTACCTCATGGTTCAACTCTCCCACTTTCAACCCGACCCGAACCTGACCGGAGAGTTCCTGGCCACCCTCTGGCAGGGACAGGTGCCGGCGAGTCTGACCTTGCACCGGTGGCTGTACCTGGATACGTCACCGCGGACGATCCTCCTGCTCTGGGAGGGTGACGACGAGGCCCGGGCCTACGTCGAACGAGTCTTTGGCGGATTCGGTGCCCTCACGACAGAGGTCGTCACTGACGCCACGGAAGGCCTCGCCCTGTGCTTCCGTCGGGATCTCGAAGGCTTCGGCCGCTACTTGGCCGACAGGGGGGCCACCGACACGGAGATCGAGCGACAACTCGACGTCCGCCGCCAGGGTGCGCATGCGCCCACACCTGAGCAGGCCCTCTCGGCCGGGCGGGCCTGGACGGCGGAGCGAGAGGAGCGACGATGATGGTCTCTCTCCGGCACCACACCCCTGGTTGACGGCAGGCGAGCGGGCTGCGTCCTGGTGAGCGGTTTGGTGGTGCGCCCCCCGGGATTCGAACCCGGAACCTGCGGATTAAGAGTCCGTTGCTCTGCCGTTGAGCTAGAGGCGCGGGCCGACCGGCAACCCTACCCCGATCGCAGCCGGGGGTGCGGTGGGGTGACCGAGGGGACTTGAACCCCCGACCTCCAGGGCCACAACCTGGCGCTCTAACCAACTGAGCTACGGCCACCGCGGGCCCCTCAGTGTGCCACACGGCAAAGGTGCGACGCGGCGGGCATATCCGCGTCGGCCCGGACGTTGACGCGGTCATGGCAAGGCGCGCGGGTGATGTCTCGGATGCCGACTCGGTGCGCACCTATCTCGATGGCATCGGCCAGTATCCCCTGCTGACGAAGGAAGACGAGATGCGGCTGGGCCAGGCCATCGAGGCGGGTCGGCTGGCCGCCGACGAACAGGCGCAGGGGTTACCCCTTTCCCCTGCTCGCGAACGCGAGCTGCGAAAGGTGCGACGGGAGGCGAAGCGGGCTTCGGAGGCGTTCGTCAACGCCAACCTGCGCCTGGTGGTGTCGATCGCCAAGAAGTACCAGTCGGCGGACATGCCCATCCTCGACCTCATCCAGGAGGGGAACCTGGGCCTGATCCACGCGGTCGAGAAGTTCGACTGGCGGCGGGGATTCAAGTTCTCCACCTACGCCACCTGGTGGATTCGCCAGGGGATCGGCAGGGGCATCGACAACACGTCCCGGACCGTCCGTCTCCCGGTTCATGCCGGCGATCAGGTTCGCCGGGTGCTTCGCGCCAAGGCCCAGCTGGAGGGTCAGACCGGGCAGACTGCGACTGCCGCCCAGCTGGCCGGCTACCTCCAGATGGCCGAAGCCGATGTGGCCACCCTCCTGCGCTACGTGGTGGAGCCCGTCAGCCTGGCGACCCCGATCGGGGCCGAGGGGGACACCGAGCTGGCCGACGTGGTATCCGACGCCGACGCCCCCACGCCCTTCGAACTGGTCGCCGCCCGCATGCTCGGGGCCGAGGTGGACCGGCTGCTGTCTTCGCTGAGCCACCGCGAGCGCGAGATCCTCCGGATGCGATACGGCCTCGACCGGGGCGAGCCGCGGACGCTGGAGGAGGTTGGAGCCGAGCTCCACCTGACCAGGGAGCGCATCCGCCAGATCGAGAGGAGCGCCCTGGCGAAGCTCCGTCACCCGAATGCGGACCGCGGCGCTCGGGACCTCCTGGCGTCCTAGCCACCCATCCAGAGCCGGGTTCGAGCTTCCGGGCGAGCCGAGGGGGAAGGCGGCCGTCGTGAGGAGTTGCCCATGAGCCGCCGATGACCGAACCGGGTCAGCCTTCTGCAGGGCGAGGCCACGGGTGGAAGGCACTCATCGTCGATCCAAAGCATGGTCCCCTTCCGGCGCTCCTGCTGATCCTGACCGTCGTGACCGGCACCGTCGATGCCGTCAGCATCCTGAGCCTGGGCCGGGTGTTCGTCGCCAACATGACAGGCAACGTGGTCTTTGTGGGATTCGCTATCGCCGGAGCGCCCGGGTTCTCGCTCAGCGCCTCATTGTTTGCGCTCGCCGGCTTCCTCATCGGTGCCTACGGGGGTGGCCTGGCCATCGGACGGCACGACTCCAACCGCGCCACGCTGTTCCGGGACTCGTCCGTGGTCGAACTGGCGTTCCTCGTGGCCGCGTTGATCATCTCGGCGGTCGCGGCCACGCCCTTCGACGGGCAGGTCAAGGATGCCATTGCGATTACGGCGGCGATCGCACTGGGCCTTCAAAACGCCGTGGTTCGCCGCCTGGCGGTCCCCGATCTCACGACGACCGTGTTGACCATGACCCTGACCGGCATCGCCGCCGATGTGCGGGCCGCCCGTCCAGGTGTGGTCCTCCGGCGTTTGCTGGCCGTGCTGACAATGCTGGGCGGGGCGGTGGTCGGCGCCCTTCTGGTCCTGCACGCCAGCCCCGCAGCTGCGCTCGGCCTCGCCGCGGGGCTGATGGCGGTCGTCGCCCTCTCGGCCGTTCTCGCCGCCCGGACCCCGGCCCCGTGGCAGGCCTGACCGGCGGCTCGGAGCGGCGACGCCGGTCAGGCCCCGCGCCAGCCCGCCCACGATAAAGTGAAGTGTCCCGAGGGCTATTCCAGCCCCCGTAGCTCAGTTGGATAGAGCATCTGCCTTCTAAGCAGCGGGTCGCAGGTTCGAGTCCTGCCGGGGGCGCACATGCGATCTGACCAGGGTTTATGCCGCGCCGACACGGGCCGCGACTCCGGATAGGCCTTCGAAGGCGGCCGTGCTCGCGGCCGCTCCCCGCGTTATCAGACCAGGGCTCAGCCATCCGCGACAGCCGGGAGGGTGTTCTGCTGAAGCGGGCCCGTCGTCGATACGCTCACGACCTGATGGAGGTCAGCCTTCTCGCCAACCTCGAACCGGAACAGCGCGAAGAGATTCTCCGCCGTTCCGTCAGGCGCCGGTTCGCTCGCCGTCAGGCCCTCTTCTACCACGGGAACATCAGCGACGGAATGCATCTGATCCGGTCCGGGCGGGTGATGATCCAGATCTCGACGCCCACTGGCGAAGAGGCCTGTTTGACGGTGTCGGGTCCGGGGGAAACCGTCGGCGAACAGTCGCTACTGGTACCGGGTGGTCGCCGCTCAGCCTCGGCCATCGCCCTGGAGCCGGTCGAGACGCTCTTCCTGTCAAGGGATGCATTTGTTGCGCTCCGCGGTGACGATCCGATTCTGGACCGAATCATGGTGGGCCTTCTGACCGCTCGAGTGCTTCGGCTCACCGACCAGCTCGTCGAGGCCCTGTTCGTGCCCGCCCCGACGCGGGTGTTGCGCCGAGTCGCGGACGCCGCGAGTCTGTACGGCGACGGCGCCATACCGCTGACCCAGCAGGAGATCGCATCGATGGCCGGCTGCACCCGGCCCACCGTCAATCGGGCCCTGCGCGCCGCTGAGGCGGCCGGCATGGTGGACCTGGCCCGTCGCCGCATCCGGGTGCTCGACGTGACCGGTCTTCGCCAGCTCGCCGGCTGACCGCCGCCCGGAGCGGCCCGTTCGGACCTATCCCACCCGGTACCTGAGCCTCTAGCCGAGCACGGCCCGGTGCCTCCGCACCCGCCCCATCACCACCAGTGCCATCCAGGTGAGGCCCGGGATCAGCAGCGCGATGCCCGTGAGCACGACGCGCTGCTCGATGGAGGAGGTCTGAGCCGAATCCGGGACGCCGACGATCTTGACGGTTGCGATGAGCTCGGAGACGGGGCCCGTGGGACCCCGGCCCGACGCTTCAAAACGGTGGAGGCCGCCAGAGGCAGAGTTCGGCACGGCAACCGTGGCCCTGAACTCGCCCAGGTCATTGGCGACCGCTTTCCCGACCTTCACGGGCTGCGAGCGAAACGAGATCGTCACGGACGCTCTGGACGCGAAGCCGCCGCCGGTGAGTGTCACCAGGTCGCCCCGGTGCAGCGGATGGAGTAACGAAAGCGACTGATGGGTGGAGCGGAGCCCGGGATGCCCGGGCGGCGAGGCGGTCGACTGGGATGGGGCGACTCCGGTCTTGGCCGCATTTCCCGCGGGTTGCGTCGTCGAACCGGGGGGCCTCGTCGAAGTCGGTGACGTTGAGGAGGATGGTGACTGGCCGCCCGCCCCACCCGAAAGTGCGACCGGCGCGGTTTCGCTGAGGATGACCGTATCGTCGCGGGCCACGCCGCGGGGGCCGATCCCGCCAAAGACCAGCACCTTCGCTGTGGCTCCGTCGAACGCGGTGGCCGCACCCGCCCGGGGAGACAGGGAGCCGGTGGTGTGGGCCCGAGCCCAGTTCCGGCCGTTCCAGATCCAGGTGTCGCTGAGATCCCCACTGTTTCCGGATCCACCGAACAAGACGAGGCCACCAATGGACGCGTCAGCGGCCATATCGGCGCCTTCCCGCGCCGGGGGGGCCGCCGCCAGGACCCGCTGATCCCATGCCTGCCCGTTCCAGACCCAGGTGTCCGCCATGGCCTTGAACGAACCCGGGTGCACACCGGCGGACTCTCCGCCGAACAACACGGTGACGTTCAGGGTCGGGTCGAAACCCAGGGCGGCCCCGGTGCGAGCCGTCGGTCCGGTGCTCGGCGCGGCGGTCCAACCGTCGGCCGTCCACAGCCAGGTGTCGCCGAGCAACGTGGTCGACGCGGACGCGACCGCCACGAGCCGGGTGGTGGCCGAAGGGGCTTGAAGCGCAACATCCTGAGCCCGCTGGTGGGGGGCCGGGGCGGTCATCGAGGAGGCCACGGGAGCGCGGGAGCCCGGCGGCCGGTGCGACCGAGTAGTCCCGGTCTTCCTGGCGTCGCGCCGAATCGTGGCGTCGGTAGCCGCGGTGACGACAGTGGTCGCCGCGCCTGGAGCGGTGGTGGACGAGACCGAGGAGGTGGTCGACGATGTCGGCGCGGGAGCCGGCACCCCGGCTGATTTCGGAATCGGGCTGGCCGTCCGATCCGGGCTGGCCGGCCGATCCGGGCTGGCCGTCGGATCCGGGCTGGCCGTCGGATCCGGGCTGGCCGTCGGATCCGGGCTGGCCGTCGGATCCGGGCTGGCCGTCGGATCCGGGCTGGCCGCCGCTCCGGACGGGTTGGCATCACCGCCGGCCCTGCCGACGCCACCGACGCCGCCGACCCCGCCGACGCCGCCGAACAGCACCAGGTCGCCGGCGCTGTCGTACGCCATGGCCGCGTCCGCCCGGGCGCTCGGCCCGGCACCAGTGGTCCGGTCCGACTCGTCGTACCAGGAGGCGCCGTTCCACGCCCAGGTGTCGCTGAGCAATCGGCCGCCGCTTCCCTCACCACCGAAAAGGATCAGCTGGTGGAGCTTGGCGTCGAAGGCCATGGATGCCATCTCCCGGGCCGGCGGAGCCTGGACCTCCGACCCGGGGTGGTCGGTCCAGGTCGAACCGTCCCAGACCCAGGTATCGCTGGAGAGGCCACCGTCAGGCTTGACTCCTCCGAAGAGGACCACGGTTTTGCTGTCGCTGTCATAAACGGCGGAGGCGAAAGCGAGCGCCGGGGGGTTGGTCGGCGGGGAAAGCGTCGACCAGATCAAGGTCACCGGGGGAGCCGACCGGCCCCGCGGCTCTGCCCCGGCGAACCCGCCGGCTAGCGGGACCGCGACCAGGCAGGTGAGCGGGAGCAGGCCGAATAGCAGCCGCCTCCAGCGTCGGTCGTATCGAGGCACCGTCATCGGTTCGGCAAAACGGAGGACCGTCGAGCGGGCGACGGGAGTCGAACCCGCACCATCTGCTTGGAAGGCAGAGGCTCTGCCGTTGAGCTACGCCCGCAGTTCCGACGCCAGAGTAGCGGGCGGCGGCCGGACCGCTACCGCCCGAGATGCCGGCGCGTGACTACAGCGGCATGATTCGGCCGCGGCCGGTAGGGGCCCGACGCATGACCGCGTAGGTGTCGCCGTCGATGCCGGCGACCGCCTGTACCCACTCGAAGCCGTCTGCGGCCGCCTCGTTGAGCTGCTGCTCCCACGTTGAAGGGTCAGTTTGCCGGCTCAGCCGGATCACCTTGAACTCTGTGTTGACGACCACCTCCCGGCCTCCTTGGCTGTCCCTGGGCCTCTGTCGGGGAGGGGGGATTCGAACCCCCGACCTCCTGCTCCCAAAGCAGGTGCGCTTCCGCTGCGCTACTCCCCGGCCTCGTGCATCTTGACTGCATCTGCCAGTCTACGAGTCCCGGGCCGGCCGTCCGCCCTTGTCGGCGCGTCGGGCTGGGACCCGGCGGCGTCGGGCGACGAGCAGGCCCGGGGCCGTGGCTATCGACTTGTGCGCCCGCCGCCGTCGGTCCCCCCCGCCCCCTAGACTTCCGTTTCTCTATGAGAGCCGTCGTCGAGCCCCTCGAGGGCAACAAGGTCAAGCTGAGCGTCGAGGTCGAGGAGCAGGAGTTCGAGAAGGCCGTCGACGCCGCGTTCCGGAGGATCGCCCGGGAGGTCAGGATCCCGGGGTTTCGGCCCGGCAAGGCCCCTCGACGCATCCTGGAAGCCCGACTGGGTAAGGAGACCGGGAGAAACGAGGCCCTCCGCGACGCCCTGCCCGACTACTACTCGCAGGCCCTTCGCGAGCATGAAGTCGACGCCATCGCACCGCCGGAGATCGACATCACCGCAGGTCAGGAGTCCGGACCGGTAGCGTTCGACGCGGTGGTGGAAGTGCGGCCCCACCTGCACCTGGCCGGCTACGACGGACTGCGGGTGGAGATCCCGAGCCCGGTCGGCACCGAGGAGGAGGTTGACGCCCAGATCGATCGGCTGCGGGGCAACTTCGCCGAGCTCTCGGCCGTCGAGCGCCCGGCCCGAGACGGCGATCATCTGACCATCGACCTCAAAGGCTCCCGGAACGGTGAGGACATCCCCGCCGTGACGACCGACGACTTTCTCTATGAGCTGGGGAGCGGGACCGTGCTGCCCGAGCTGGATGACAACCTGCGCGGCGCTCGCCTCGGCGACATTCTGGCCTTCGATGCCGACCTGCCCGACGGCCCGGTCCAGCTCAAGGTGCTGGTCAAGGACATCAAGGAGAAGGTCCTTCCCGAGGTCGCCGACGAGTGGGCCTCGGAAGCGTCGGAGTTCGACACCATCGAGGAGTTGCGGGCCGACATCCGCAAGCGCACCGAGTTGATCAAACGGATCCAGGCGGCCATGGCGCTGCGCAACGGGGCCGTCGACGCCCTCGTTCAGCTGGTCGACGTCGATCCACCGGCGCCCCTCGTTGACGCCGAGGTCGAGCGCCGGATGCACGACCTCGGGCACCGCCTCGAGCAGCAGCGCGCCACCCTGGCCCAGTACCTGGAGGCCACCGGGCAGACCGAGGGGCAGGTCGCGGCCGGCCTGCGGGAGGGAGCGACTCAGTCCGTCAAAGCCGATCTGGCCCTGCGTGCCGTCGCCGAAGCCGAGCACTTCGAGCCGACGGAGTCGGACATGGACGCCGAGATCGAGCGCCTGGCCCAGTCGTTTCAGGTAAAACCGGCCGAGTTGCGACGCAACCTCGAGCGCGCAGACCAGATGCCCGCGGTACGCTCAGACTGGAAGAAAAACAAGGCGTTGGAGTGGCTCGTCGACCATGTCGAGGTAGTTGACTCCGACGGCCAGCCCATCGACCGGGCCCTTCTCGAGCTCGAGTCCGAGCCTGATGGCTCGCCAGACACCCATACCACCGACCCGGCAGATTCCCCAGAATCACCAGAATCACCAGAATCATCAGAATCATCAGAATCACCAGCAGCAAGCCACGATCAACAGACCGGAGAACCGTGATCACGCCCGTCGCCCAGTACCACGTCCCGGGGGTCTTCGAGCAGACCAACCGGGGGGAGAAGAGCTATGACCTGTTCTCCCGGATGCTCGAGGAGAACATTGTCTTCCTCGGCACACCCATCGACGACTACGTCGCCAACGCCGTGTGCGCCCAGATGCTGTACCTGGAGTACAAGAACTCCGACAAGGAGATCAGCCTCTACATCAACAGCCCGGGTGGCGACATCACGGCCCTCTTCGCCATCTACGACACCATGAAGTTCGTCAAAAATGACATATCGACGTTCTGTTACGGTCAGGCCGCCTCGGCGGCGGCGGTGATCCTGGCCGGGGGCACCACCGGGAAGCGCTACGCCTTGCCCCACGCCCGCATCCTGATCCATCAGCCCTATGGCGGGGCCGCCGGCCAGGCCGCGGACATTGAGATCCAGGCCAAGGAGATTCTGCGCATGCGGGACCTGCTCAACCAGATGGTGGCGGCCGACACCGGCCAGCCGGTCGACAAGGTGGCCCGCGATACGGATCGCGATTTCATCATGAGCGCGGCCGAGGCCCAGGAGTACGGCGTCATCGACGAAGTGATCACCACCCGAGAGCTCGCCGTCGTTCCGCAAGCTGCGGGCGTCGCCTGAGGCCCTGGGGGGAGACCGCGTCGTGGCCAAGTTCGGGGAGTCCAGTGACCTGGTGAAATGCTCGTTCTGCGGGAAGTCGCAGAAGCAGGTCAAGAAGCTCATCGCCGGTCCCGGTGTCTACATCTGCGACGAGTGCATCGATCTCTGCAATGACATCATCGAAGAGGAGCTGTCGGAGAGCTCCGAGGTCCACTTCGACGAGCTCCCGAAGCCCGCAGAGATCTTCACTTTCCTCAACGACTACGTCATCGGCCAGGAGCGAGCCAAGAAGATCCTGTCGGTGGCGGTGTACAACCATTACAAGCGCGTGCAGTCGGGCGGCTACGCCGATGCCGAAGTGGAGCTGCAGAAATCGAACATCCTGCTGCTGGGGCCGACCGGATGCGGGAAGACCTTCCTGGCCCAGACGCTGGCCCGGATGCTCAACGTGCCGTTCGCCATCGCCGACGCCACCGCCTTGACCGAGGCGGGCTACGTCGGAGAGGACGTCGAGAACATCCTGCTCAAGCTCATTCAGGCCGCCGACTACGACGTCAAGAAGGCCGAGACGGGCATCATCTACATCGACGAGATCGACAAGATCGCCCGCAAGAGCGAGAACCCGTCGATCACCCGGGATGTGTCCGGCGAGGGGGTCCAGCAGGCACTCCTCAAGATCCTGGAGGGGACCACCGCCTCGGTTCCGCCCCAGGGCGGTCGCAAGCACCCCCATCAGGAATTCATCCAGATCGACACCACCAACATCCTGTTCATCTGCGGAGGTGCCTTCGCCGGTCTGGACCGGATCATCGACAGCCGTTTGGGCCGGCAAGGCATCGGCTTCCGGGCCGACATCCGCCGGGCCGAAGACCGGGGTGAAGGCGATCTTCTGGCCCAGGTGCTGCCAGAGGACTTGTTGAAGTTTGGCCTCATCCCTGAGTTTGTCGGCCGGCTGCCCGTGATCGGAGCGGTCTCGAACCTGGATCAGTCGGCGCTGGTCCGCATCCTGGTCGAGCCCAAGAATGCTCTGGTCAAGCAGTATCGCCGGGTGTTCGAACTGGACAACGTGGAGCTGATCTTCAGCGAGGACGCCCTCGGTGCCGTCGCCGAGCAGGCGTTGCTACGGGGGACCGGGGCCCGAGGACTCCGGGCCATCCTCGAGGAGGTCCTGCTGGAGGTCATGTATGACCTGCCCAGCCGCAACGACATCGGGCAGTGTGTGATCGACCGCTCCGTGGTGCTGGAGCGGGTGGCGCCGACCCTCGTACCGCGGACCGAGCAGGCCCGCACCCAACCCCGGCCGCGCCGGGCGGCCTCGTAGAGGCGGGCGGCGCACTCTGCCGAGGGAAGACGGCTTCTCCGGGGCGTCTGGGCTGGGGGACGCACTGGCCTGGCTTGACGGCCACCAGAACCTCGAGCGCATGCTGGCCGACACTCGCCGGCCCCCGCCGGACCTGGAGCGCATGCGGCGGCTGGCTGACGTGCTCGGCCATCCCGAGCGGGTGGCGCCAGCCGTCCACGTGACCGGCACCAACGGCAAGACGTCGACGGCCCGGGCCCTGACCTCCCTGCTGACCGCGAAGGGACTCCGGGTCGGAACCTTCACCAGCCCGCACCTCGAGCGCATCAACGAACGGATCGCCAGCGATGGCGAGCCCATCAGCGACGGCGACCTGGCGGAGGTCCTCACCGATCTCGCCGGCCTCGAGCCGCTGCTCGGCGATGGAGTCCGGCTGACCTGGTTCGAGATCCTCACCGGGGCCGCCCTGCGGTGGTTCGCGGACCGCCCGGTCGACGTGGCCGTCTACGAGGTCGGGCTGGGCGGGCGGTGGGATGCCACCAACGTGGTCGACGCCAATGTGGCCGTGGTCACCAACATCGGCCTGGACCACGTCGAGTTCCTCGGTCCCACCCGGGCGGACGTCGCCGGCGAGAAGGCGGGCATCGTCAAGCCGGACTCCACTCTGGTGCTCGGCGAACAAGACCCCGACCTGCGCCCCATCTTCGAGCGGGAGCGGCCGGCCGAGCTGTGGCTCGCGGGCCGGGACTACGAGTGCACCCGCAACGAGCTGGCCGTCGGCGGCCGGATCCTCGACGTGCGCACCCCCGGAGCGGTGTACGAGGACGTCTTCCTGGATCTGCACGGCGGCTACCAGGGGGACAACTTCGCCGCCGCCCTGGCGGCCGCCGAGGCCTTTTTTGGCGCCCCGCTCGACGACCGCCTGGTCCGGGACGCCGCCGCCACCGTGCGCTCGCCGGGCCGGCTCGAGATCGTCGGCCACGAACCGCTGCTGGTACTGGACGGGGCCAAAAACCTGGAAGGAGCAGAGCGCTCGGCGGCGGCAGTGCTCGAGGAGTTCGGAGCCCGATCGCTCATCCTGGTGGTCGGGATGCTGCAGGGAAAAGACCCCGAAGCCATGTTGCGAGCGCTCGGCGCCGGCCGGTCCCGTCTGGTGGTGGCCTGCCCGCCGCCGTCGCCGCGGGCGCAGTCCGCAGCCACGCTGGTCGCCGCCGCCCTTCGGCTCGGCGCCCACGCCGTGGAGGCCGAGTCGGTCGCGGAGGCGCTCCAGGTGGCGATCGAAACGGCCGAGCCGGACGACCTGATCCTGGTCACGGGCTCCCTGTACACGGTCGGGTCGGCCCGCGCCGCGCTCTCGGTACGGACCTGATTTTTTTTGGGCCTTCGACCCCCGCCGCGATGGCCGCAGTCAGGTGTCGGGCCCACCGCCTCCCGCACGCTACCCTGCTGCAGTCGTGAATCGAACTCTTGTCATCTGCAAGCCGGACGCGGTCGAGCACGGTCTCACCGGAGAGATCATCGCCCGTCTCGAGCGCAAGGGGTTGCGGCTCATCGCGGCGGAGTTGCGGGCCGTCGAGCGCGTCACCGCCGAAGAGCACTACTCCGAGCATGAGGGCAAAGCGTTCTACGAGGACCTGCTGGCGTTTATTACCCGCTCGCCGGTGATGCTGCTCGTCGTCGAGGGACCGGAGGACACGTGGCAAATTGTGCGCAACATGATGGGCGCCACCAACCCGGCCGTCGCCGCGCCGGGGACGATTCGCGGTGATCTGGCCATCGAGACCACCGAGAATCTGGTGCACGGATCCGACAGCGCAGAATCGGCCCGGCGCGAGATCGCCCTCTTTTTCCCCGCCCTCTCCGAATTTGCTACCCGCTCCTGATAGGACCACGGGTGGCGTTTACCCAGGCGGGGTGGGTGGACGTCACCTGCGCCGGGGGATACCCTCGGCTCACCTCCGCCGCTCCCTGACAGGAGGCCCCCTGGCGTGTCCGACAACATTTTGAGCGGTCTCTTCGGTCGGGATATGGCCGTCGACCTCGGCACGGCCAACACCCTGGTTTACGTGCGCGGGAAAGGCATCGTGCTGGACGAGCCCTCTGTCGTGGCGGTCAACGTCAAAGACGACCGGCCCCTCGCGGTCGGGCTCGAAGCCAAGCGGATGATCGGCCGGACGCCGAGCCACATCCAGGCCATCCGCCCTTTGCGCGACGGGGTCATTGCCAACTTCGACATCTGCGAGAAGATGCTGGCCTACTTCATCCGCCGGGTGCATGGGCCGCGCAAGTTCGCCAAGCCCCGTATGGTCATCTGCGTGCCGTCGGGGATCACCGGCGTCGAGCAGCGGGCCGTGCAGGAGGCGGCCGAGTCCGCCGGCGCTCGCAAGCCGGCCCACATCATCGAGGAGCCGATGGCGGCGGCGATCGGGGCCGGATTACCGGTCCACGAGCCCACCGGCAACATGGTGGTGGACATCGGCGGCGGTACCACCGAGGTGGCGGTCATTTCGCTCGGTGGCATCGTCACCAGCCAATCCGTACGCATCGGCGGCGATGAGCTGGATGAGGCCATCATCCAGTACATCAAAAAGGAGTACAGCCTGGCCCTCGGTGAGCGGACCGCCGAGGAGATCAAGATCGCGCTGGGGTCGGCCTGCCCGCTCGAGGAGGAGCTCCACGCCGAGATCCGCGGCCGGGACCTCATCACCGGTTTGCCCAAGACCATCGTGACCACCACCGAGGAGATCCGCGAGGCCATCTACGAGCCGGTCTCCTCCATTGTCGATGCGGTCAAGGTGACCCTGGACAAGACACCACCTGAGCTGGCGGCCGACATCATGGAGCAGGGGATCGTCCTGACCGGGGGCGGTGCCCTCCTGCACGGGCTGGGTGCCCGGCTGATGTCGGAGACCGGGATGCCGATCGTGATCGCCGACAACCCGCTGCACTCGGTGGCCATCGGAAGCGGCCAGTGCCTCGAGGAGTTCGAGGTTCTCAAGGGCGTGCTGATGTCCACCCAGAGTCGCTGACCTCCGGGCGACCCCGCCCCTCCGTGGCTGTCTACCGACGCTCCACCCGTACCCGGTATGTGCTGGCGGTGCTCGTGCTGGCCGCCCTCACCCTCGTCACGATCGACGCCCGCAGCAGCGGCACCGGAGTAACCAACGACATCCGCGACAGGGTCCACGAGGCCTTCGCACCCCTTCAGCACGCCACCCACAGCGTCCTTCAGCCCGTCGGCAACTTCCTGAGCGGCACCATCAACTACGGAGCCCTGCGCCGGGAAAATCAGCAGCTGCGAAGCCAGGTCGCCGCCCTCCAGCAACAGTCGCTCCAGGCCGCCGCCGAGCAGTCCGCCGCCGAGCAGCTGTTTGCGACCGAGAACCTGCCGTTTGTGGGGTCCATTCCGACGGTGTCGGTGGCGGTGATCGACAACGGGTTCTCCAACTTCGAGAACACGGTCACCATCGACAAGGGCACCAGCAGCGGGATTGCCGTCGGCCAGCCGGTGGTCGCCTCCGGTGGGCTCGTCGGCAGCGTGGCCGCGGTGAGCGCCAAGACAGCCACCATCGTCCTGCTCACCGATCCGACCTTCGCCGTCGGGGTCCGGCTGGGGTCGCTCAATGTGGGGACGGCCCAGGGGATGGGGCGCAATGCTCCGCTCCACGTCACCGTCGACACCACCAGCCAGAAGCCTCCGAGCGTGACCAAGGGCCAGAAGATCGTCACGAGCGGGCTGGACCTGGAGAAGTTTCCCCCCTATGTCCCCGTCGGTCGGGTGGCCAGCGTCGCCCGGCCGCCCGGTGCCGCCGAGCCCACCATCACGCTGACGCCGTTCGTCAACGTCGACCAGTTGACGTTCCTCCAGGTCCTGATCTGGGCTCCGGGATCGACCGGATGACACCGGCCCATCGCCTGAGGCCGGCCCATCGCCTGAGGCCGGCCCATCGCCTGAGGCCGGCCCATCCCTGAGGCCGGCCCATCCCCTGAGGCCGGCCCATCCCCTGAGGCCGGCCCATCCTGAGGCCGGCCTCTCCTCCGAGATCGGACAGCCGGCCCAGGTGGCGGGCCGGGCGGGCCGCCTGGTGAGCCCCCATACCCAGGCCCGGCTCCGGATCGCCCTGCTGTTGGTGGTCGCGGTCCTGCTCGAGACCACCATCGGCAGCGACCTCAGAGTCGCAGGAGTGGCACCCGACCTGATGGTCCTCCTGACCATCTGCGCCGGCCTGACCGGAGGCGCCGAGGCGGGGGCCTGGGTCGGCTTCTGGGCCGGCCTGATGACCGACCTGTTCCTGACCTCGACGCCCCTCGGGCTGTCCGCCCTGAGCTACTGCCTGGTGGGTGCCGCAGCCGGCGCCCTGCGCACCGCGGTGCTCCCGGACCTCAGGTGGTTGATCAGGCCGGCGGCGGCGCTGGTCGGAACCGCCGTCGCCGTGCTGCTCTGGGTCGCGCTCGGCGACGTGCTCGGCCAGAGCCAGCTGCTCGAGGCGGGCCGGTCCTGGCTGATCCGGGTGGTCGTGGTCGAGGCGGCGTGGGCAACCGTGCTCGCCCTGCCGGTGGGGTGGCTCTATGCCCGGGCGGCGCGCGGCTCGAAGGGCGACGACCTGATCGGGGGTGACCGGATGGTCGTCGGGCGCGGCGACAGACTGGTCATCAGATGAGCACTCCGGAATCTGTGACCCCACAGGTTCGACTGAGCATTCTGCTCGTGGTGGTGGTCTGCCTGTTCGCCGCCCTGTTCGCCCGGCTGTGGTCACTCCAGGTGATGGACGCCCCCAGGGCGCAGGCCGCGGCCGCGACCAACGGTGTCCGCATGGTGTACACCCAGGCGCCCCGGGGTCTGATCGAGGATCGCAACGGCCACGTGCTCGTCGGCAACGTCAACGAGCCGGTCATCGAGGTCAGCCGGCTCCTCGCCAGCCAGAACCCCTCGATGGAAACGCGCCTGGCGCCGCTGCTCGGTATGACGGTCCCGCAGTTGCGGCAGGCCATCAACAACCTGCAGTACAGCCCGTACGCCCCGGTGCCGATCATGCCAAACGCCACGCCGGCGCAGATCCTCTATATCCAGGAGAACCAGGGACTCTTCCCGGGCGTGCAAGCCACGACGATGTCCGTGCGCACTTACAGCCCCATGGGCAAGGCCGCCGCCAACGTGGTCGGCTACGTCGGCCAGATCGGCCAGGCCCAGTACAAGCGACTGAAGTCGCAGGGCTATCAGCCCGGCGACCAGATCGGCCTGGCCGGCATCGAGGCCGAATACGAGAGCTACCTGCGCGGCACCCCGGGCGTCCAGAAGCTGCAGGTCGACTCGAAAGGCGACGTGCTCGCCACCCTCAGCAGCACGTCTCCCGTCCCCGGCGACACCCTGCGGCTGACCCTCAACGGGCAGATCCAGATGGTCGCGGAGCAGGCCCTCGAGCAAGGCATGACCGCCGCCCGCCACACTTTCGACAAGACCTCGCGGCGGAACTTCACCGCGCCGGCCGGATCGGCGGTGGTCGAAGACCCCAACAACGGGCAGATCCTGGCCCTGGCCACCAACCCCACCTACGACCCCACGGAGTTCGTCGGCGGCATCAGCCAGTCCCACTACAAGGCCTTGCTCAACAACCCCAACGACCCGCTGCTGGACCGAACCATCCAGGGCCAGTACGCCCCCGGTTCGACGTTCAAGCTGGTCACGGCCACCGCCGGGCTCCAATCCGGGCTGATCACTCCCAACACCGTGTTCGATGACACCGGGAGCATCACCATCGGGAACTTCGTCGCCCACAACGACAACGGCGCCGCCTACGGCGACATCACGCTGCCCACCGCCATCACCGTGTCGAGCGACAACTTCTTCAACACCATCGGTCTCAACCTGTGGTACGGCCGGGACACCTACGGGGAGGACGCCCTCCAGAACGTGGCCAAGGCGTACGGCCTGGGCGGCGCCACCGGGATCCCGCTGCCCAACGAAGCGCCCGGCAAGATCCCGACCCCCCAGTCCTACCTCCATGATCATCAAGCCGATCCGAGCGTGTTCACCCAGACCCAGTGGTACCCGGGCAACAGCGACCAGGTCGCCATCGGCCAGGACGAGGTCCTGGTGACGCCGCTGCAGCTCGCCAACGCCTACGCCACGTTCGCCAATGGAGGCAACCTGCTCGTACCGCAATTGGCCGTCGACGCCGCCAGCCCGCTGACCGGGCACGTCGTGAGGACCTTCCACACCAAAGTGGTGCACACCGTCAAGCTGCAACCGGAGTGGCGGTCCGCCCTGCTGCAAGGCTTCACCGGGGTGGTGAACAACCCCGCCGGCACGGCCTACAGCGTCTTTGCCAACACCCCACTGGCCGGCATGAACATCGCCGGGAAGACGGGGACCGCCCAGGTGAACCCGCCGCGACAGGCCACGTCGGTGTTCACGTCCTTCGAGCCGGCGACCAACCCCCGCTTCGTGGTGGACGCCTTCATCGAGGATGCCGGCTACGGGGCGTCGGTCGCGGCCCCGGTGGTCCGGGAAATCTACGATGGCCTCCTCGGACTGCCGCTCCAGCCCGTGGCCTACTCGAACGCCGGCAGCGGAGGCCAAAACTGATGCTCACGACCTCTCCGGCGCCGGGTGCCGTGACCGAGCGCAAGAAGCCGTCGTTGTGGCAGCACGTCGATCCCGTGCTGATCGGGGCCACCTTGCTGATCGGCGCTTTCGGGTGCCTGATGGTGTACACCGCGACCCGTGACCAGCTCCAGGCCGCCGGCCTGAGCCCGGAGTACTACCTGCGCAAGCAGGCCATTTTCATGGTCATCGGCGTGGTCGTGATGGTCGCCGTCATGGCGATCGACTATCGGCGCTACCGCGACTGGGCGCCGGTCATCTACGGCCTCACGATCCTGGTACTGCTGGCGGTGTTCGTGGTCGGTCACAAGAGCAGGGGCGCCCAGGCCTGGTTCCAGGTCGGCAGCTACCAGCTGGAGCCATCCGAATTCGCCAAGATCAGCCTGATCGTCGCCCTGGCGACCTACTGCGCGGCGGCCAAGGGCCGGCTGACGGCGGTGGGTCTGGCGGTCGTGCTGGTGCTGTCGGCCATCCCGTTCGCCTTGATCTATAAACAGCCCGATCTCGGGACCGCCCTGGTGCTGGGGGCGGTGCTGGTGGCCGTGCTGCTCATCGGGGGCGCCTCCGCCCGCCACCTCGCGGTGCTCGCCGTGATCGTGGTGGGGCTGGGCGTCGGCGTGGTCCATTTCGGGGTCCTCAAGAGCTACCAGCAGGCCCGTCTGACCTCGTTTGTCAACAGTCCGAGCTCGCCGAGCGCAGCGTTGCTGCAATCTCAAGCCGGCGCCAACCAGTACAACCTGGCCGAGTCGAAGATCACCATTGGCGCCGGTGGCCTCTTCGGCAAGGGCATCGGCAAAGGGACTCAGACCAACCTCTCCTACGTGCCCGAGCAGCGCACCGACTTCATCTTCACGGCCGTCGGAGAGCAACTGGGGCTGGTGGGATCGGGCCTCCTCCTGGTGCTGTTCGCCATCGTCATATGGCGGACGTGGCGAGCCGCGGCCCTGGCCCGGGACCTGGTCGGCACCCTGATCTGTGTCGGGGTCCTCGCCATGCTCCTGTTCGAGGTGTTCGAGAATGTCGGCATGACCATGGGGATCATGCCGGTGGCCGGCATCCCACTTCCCCTCATGAGCTACGGAGGCTCGGCGGTCATCGCCACCTTCGCCGCCATCGGGCTGGTCGCCAACGTGCGGATGCGGCGCTTCACCTGAGCGCTGAGCGCTGAGCGCCCGGCGCTCGGCCCGAACGCGCCGGGGCCAGGGAAGGGGGTCCCCGCTACACTGTTCAGGGACATGACGTCGTTGTGGCCCCAGCTCGAGCCGATCCTCGCCCACGTGCAGAAGCCGGCCCGCTACATCGGGTGCGAGGATGGGGCGATCGGGCCCGGCTCGCTGGCGGGCAAGGTGGGCTGGCTGCTGATCTACCCCGACGCCTACGAGATCGGCCTCCCCAACCAGGGGCTGCAGATCCTCTACGAGCTGGTCAACGAGCGTCCCGACGCCCGGGCCGAGCGCTCCTACGCCCCGTGGACCGACATGGAGCACGAGCTGCGCCGGCGGGGCCTGCCGCTGTTCTCGGTCGACAGCCACCGCCCGGCCGGCGAATTCGACCTGCTGGCCTTCAACCTCTCGGCCGAACTGGTCTACACGAACCTCCTCAACTGCGTGGATCTGGCCGGAGTGCCCGTGCGGACGGCCGATCGGGGGGCCGAGCATCCGCTGGTGGTCGCCGGTGGTCACTGCACCTTCAACCCCGAGCCCCTCGCCGACTTCGTGGACTGCTTTGTCATCGGCGACGGTGAAGAAGTAGTCGGGGAAATCACCGGCGCCGTGCAGGCCTGGAAGACCGGGGGGCGCACCCCCGGCTCCCGGCAGCGCTTGCTTCGCGATTTGGCCCGAATCAGCGGGGTGTACGTGCCGTCCTGCTACGACGTCGAGTACGACGGGCCCCGCCTGGTCGCGGTGACGCCCCGCTACCCCGATGTCCCCGACCGGGTCGAGAAGCGGACCATCGCCGACCTGGCCGCATGGCCCTATCCCCGGCAGCAGCTGGTGCCCATGACCGAGGTCGTCCACGATCGGCTCAACGTGGAGATCTTCCGGGGCTGCACCCGCGGGTGCCGCTTCTGTCAGGCCGGCATGATCACCCGCCCGGTCCGGGAACGGCCCGCGGCCCAGGTGCGCGACATGGTTGGTAGCGGGTTGCGGCGAACGGGCTACGACGAGGTCAGCCTGACCTCGCTGTCGAGCGCGGACTACTCCGGCATCGACGAGGTGGTCAGCGGCATCATCGACGACCCGGCCTGTCGCGGTCAGGTGTCGGTGAGCCTGCCCAGCCTCCGCGTCGACGCCTTCACCGTAGGCATCGCGACCCAGATCCAGAAGGTCCGCCGCACGGGCCTGACGTTCGCGCCCGAAGCCGGCACCTGGCGGATGCGCCGGGTCATCAACAAGCTCATCCGGGAAGAGGACCTCTACGGCGCGGTGGAGTCGGCTTTCTCCCAGGGATGGCGGCGGGTGAAGTTGTACTTCCTGACCGGCCTGCCGACCGAAACCGACGAGGACACTCTCGGGATCGCCGAGCTGGCTCGCAACTGCGTCCAGATCGGGCGGAGCCACCACAAGGGCGCCTCGGTCACGGCTTCCGTCGGAGGGTTCGTGCCCAAACCGCAGACGCCGTTCCAGTGGTTCGGCCAGGACACCGCCGCCGAGCTGGGCCGCAAGATCGGCCTGCTGCGCGACGCCGTCCGAAGGGACCGGGGTGTCCAACTCCGCTGGCACGACCCTCGGGCGTCGTTGGCCGAAGGCATCGCCAGCCGGGGGGATCGGCGCATCGGTGCCGTCATCGAGGCGGTGTGGCGCCGGGGCGGAACCTTCCAGGAGTGGTCGGAGCACTTCTCGCTCGATCTGTGGCAGGAAGCCATGGCGGCCCACGGCCTGTCCATCGACTGGTACGTCAACCGGCACCGCGATCGCGACGAGGTGCTGCCGTGGGCGCACATCTCGGCCGGCCTGCACGAGGACTTCCTGTGGCAGGACTGGGAGGACGCCCTGGCGGAGTCCGCCACCCCGGATTGCCGCTGGACCCCCTGTTACGACTGCGGAGCCTGCACCGGCTACGGCCTCGAACATGTGGTCGCCGCCACCACGCCGCCGGCCGGGGGCAGCCAGGGCACGGGCCAGGACCTGTCGCGCGGCCACGAGGTGCCAGTCCAGTTGCGGCCGCTGAGCGGGGCGGGTAAACGGCCGTGACCCGGGTTCGAATACGCTTCGTCAAGCTCGGGAAGATTCGCTGGACCAGTCATCGGGACGTGGCCCGCATGTGGGAGCGGGCGTTTCGCCGGGTGGAGCTGCCGGTGGCCTACAGCGCCGGTTACTCCCCCCGTCCCAAGGTCAGCTTCGGGCTGGCTCTCCCCACCGGTCACGAGTCCGTGGCCGAGTACCTGGATGTCGAGCTGGCCGACCCGCCGGCCCCGGATGACCGGATGGCACCGGTCGGCGTCGACATCCGCACCTTGCCCGGCCGGCTCTCGGCGGCGCTCCCGAACGGCGTCGACGCCACGGCCGCGGAGGTGGTCGCCCCAGGGACCCCCTCGTTACAGGAGGACGTCACGTCGTGCACGTGGCGCTGGGCGGCCGCCCCCGTCGAGGGCACCGACCCGCCCGGAGTAGAGGAGCTGCAGCGTCGCGTCGACGCGACGCTGGCCGCCTCTTCGGTCGTCGTCACCCGGACCCGCAAGGGCGAGGAGCACACCGACGACATCCGGGCCGGTATCTATACCCTGGAACTGCTCGGGCCCGTCGGGCCCGACCCGTCGCTCGGGATCTGGCTGGAGGGCGAACTGACCTCCCGTCCACGCGGCCTCCGACCGGCTGAGGTGCTCGCCGCCTTGGGTCCCGGTCTGGAGGAGCGCCAGGTGCGGCGGACACATCAATGGATTTTGCGCGACGGCGCCCGGAGGGAGCCGCTGGTGGCAGCGGACCCGATCGGCGCGACGGCCGCGCCGCACGCCCTGGAGCGTGCGTCATGAGAAGGGATTTTCTCCATGTCCGACCCTGCGTCGGCCGGCCCCGAAGACCTCGGGCCGGCCATGTCAGGTGCTCCTGCCGGTTCGCCTCGCGAACCACGGCCGCAACCTGATTCCACTGCACCGCCAGCTGCCGGGGCAGATGCCCCGGACAGCGAGGGCAGCTCGGCGGCCCGTCGCCGCCGGCGGGGCTCCCGAGGCGGTCGCAGCCGCAATCGGACTGGCGCGCCTGGCAGCCAGGTAGCCGATCCCGATGCCGGGCCGGCGCCGCTACCGGGACCGGGCGGCGCGGTCGCCGGCGCCCCCGCCGCGCCACTCGAACCGCCCGGCCCGGTCGTAACGAGCGCGGCGCCAACGGCTGGAAGTCCTACCACCCCGCTGGTCGGCGCGGTTGGTGCGGTCGGAGCGGAACCGGCCGTGGCCGCCCCCGCGGACCCGGCCCCCCCGGCCATCCCGTTCGCCCCCCCGGGCCACGCCCTCCCGCCGCCGGCGAAGCCCAAGATCGGCGACACCCGGCCAGCCCCCGTGATCCGGCCGGTCCCGGCGGCCGGCGGCGGGGCCGCCGGCAGCGTCCCGGGGGGAGCGGCGGAGGATCTCGACCGCTCCCCTGATCTTGACCGCTCAGGCCGGCGCCGCCGCCGCAGCGCCCGGACCCGCGTCCCCGGCGACCGACGGCCGGTCGAAGCCGTACTGGTCGACGATCCCGTCGATGTCGACGAGGAGACCCTCGAGCGAAGGCGCGGACGCGAGCGCAAGGGCCGGCCCGTCGGCCGCTATCTGATGGTGGTCCACTCCGGGCCGATCGCCACCCAGATCGCCGTCCTGGAGGGGCGGGCGCTGATCGAGCACTACGTCTCCCGCAAGGCCGATGACGCCTCCCAGATCGACGGCAACATCTACCTGGGGCGGGTCCAGAACGTGCTCCCCGGCATGGAGGCTGCCTTCATCGACATCGGAACCCCGAAGAATGCCGTGCTCTATCGGGGTGACGTGCGCTACGACAAGGATGACGTGGAGCCCACCGGCCCCTCCGCCAGCCACGCCGCTCCCACCCGGGGCCGGCTCGGAGGCGTGGCCCGAGGGGCGCGTATCGAGCAGCTGCTCAAGACGGGCCAGACCGTGCTCTGTCAGGTCACCAAGAACCCCATCGGCACCAAGGGGGCGCGCCTCACCCAGGAGGTGTCGCTGCCTGGGCGCTTCGTGGTGTTGATCCCCAACAGCGAGACCTACGGGATCTCCAAGCGGCTCCCTGACGACGAACGTAAACGTCTCCGCCGAATCCTGGACGAGGTCCGGCCTGATGGGCACGGCCTGATCGTGCGGACCGCGGCCGAGGGCGCCACCGCCGACGAGCTGCGACGCGATGTGGCCAGGCTTCGCCAGCAGTGGGAGCGCATCGATGTCCTCGCCAAGTCGTCGCGAACCCCGGCCCTGCTCTACCGGGAACCAGACATGGCCGTGCGGGTCATCCGGGAGGAGTTCAACCGCGACTACCGGGGTGTCGTCATCGACGACCGCGAGCTCTTCGAAGAGGTACGGGACTACGTCGCGAGCATCAGCCCGGAGCTCGCCGACCGGGTGGAGTGGGCCGGAGACTCCGACGATCCCCTCCCGGTGTTCGAGCGCTACCACGTGCACGAGCAGATCCACAAGGCCCTCGATCGCAAGGTGTGGCTACAGTCCGGCGGCTCGTTGATCATCGAACGCACCGAGGCCTTGACCGTGATCGACGTCAACACCGGCAAGAACGTGGGCACCTCGAACCTGGAGGAGACCGTCTTTCGCAACAACCTGGAGGCCGCGGACGAGATCGCCCGACAACTCCGGCTCCGCGATATCGGCGGCATCATCGTGATCGACTTCATCGACATGGAGGTGATCGCCAACCGGGCCGAGGTGATCAAGACCTTCCGGTCCGCCCTCGCCCGGGACAAGACCCGGACCCAGGTCTTCGACATCTCGGAGCTGGGCCTGGTGGAGATGACCCGCAAGCGGATCTCCGAGGGTTTGGTGGAGTCGTTTTCCGAGACCTGCCCTACCTGCGGCGGCCGCGGCATCATCTTCGACCAGTCGCTCCTCTAGCCGTCGGGCCCCCCGCCCGGCGGGGGATGGCCCCAGGCCGGTATACTGCCGCTCTTGTGTATGCGGTGATCAAAACCGGTGGGAAGCAGGAACGGGTGGAGGAGGGCCAGACGCTGGCCGTGGAGCTCTTGGGCGCCGCGGCGGGCGAGGAGGTCACCTTCGATCCGATCCTTGTCGTCGACGGGGAAACGGTGCTCTCCCGGCGTCACGAGCTGGCGGCCGCCAAGGTCTCCGCCCGGGTGACGGGGACCACCAAAGGCCCGAAGGTGCGAGGCTTCACCTACAAGCCCAAGACCCGGGCCCGCCGGAGCTGGGGTCACCGCCAGCACTACACCACCATCGAGATCACCGGCATCAGCCGGGAGGCGTAAGCGACATGTCCAAGACCAAAGGTGGGGGCTCCACCCGCAACGGGCGTGACTCAAACGCTCAGCGACTCGGCGTCAAGGTGTTCGACGGGACGAAAATCACCGCCGGCTCCATCATCGTTCGCCAGCGGGGCACGCACTTCCATCCCGGAGAAAATGTCGGGCGCGGCGGTGACGACACCCTGTTCGCCCTCCAGGACGGCAAGGTGAAATTCGGCACCCGCAAAGGGCGCCGACTGGTCGACATCCTGACGGAGGCCTGAGCAGGGTCTCGTCCCGGACCGCGCTTGCGGTCGGGGAGAGCCGGTCACCGTGTCAGCGTTCGTCGACGAAGCCCAGGTTCACGTCAAAGCGGGTGACGGAGGGGCGGGGGCCATCTCCTTTCGCCGGGAGGCGCATGTGGCAAGAGGCGGCCCCGATGGCGGTGACGGGGGCGGCGGCGGCAGTATCTGGCTGGTCGCCGACCGCAACGTCGCATCCCTCTACGGGTTCCGCGACCATCCCCACCGCGAGGCCGGCCGGGGCACCCACGGAATGGGCAAGGGGCGGCACGGCAAGGCCGGAGGTGACCTGGATGTGCCGGTTCCAGAAGGGACGGTGGTCCGTGATGCCAGCGGCGACGTGATCGCCGACCTGGTCGCCGAGGGCGACCGCTGGCTGGCCGCCCGGGGGGGTCAGGGGGGCCGCGGGAATGCGCGCTTCCTGTCCAACCGCCGGCGGGCTCCGTCGTTCGCCGAACAGGCGGAGCTGGGCGAGGAGCGCTGGCTGGACCTGGAGCTCAAGCTGATGGCCGACGTGGCGTTGGTAGGGTTCCCGAACTCCGGGAAGAGCACCCTCATCTCCCGGATCTCGGCCGCCAAGCCGAAGATTGCCGACTACCCCTTTACCACCCTGGAGCCTCACCTCGGAGTGGTCCGCTTCGACACTTCCGAGTTTGTGGTGGCCGACATTCCCGGCCTGATCGAAGGCGCCAGCGCCGGCCGCGGCCTCGGCCACCGCTTCCTCCGGCACATCGAACGGGCCCGGGTGCTGACCATCCTGCTCGACCTGACTCAACCCGAAGGCCGCTCGCCGGCCGATCAGGAACGGATCCTGCTCGAGGAACTGCGCCGGCACCACCCGGACCTGGTCAACCGGCCCCGACTGGTGGTCGGGTCGAAGACCGATGCCGCCCTCGGCGGAGACGGCTGGGCGGGGGAGCGGCTCTCGGCCTGGACCGGCGAGGGGCTGCAGCCCCTCCTGGGCCGCATGGCCACTACGGTCGCCCGGGCGAGGGAGGAGTTGCTCCGGCCGCCTCGATTCGTGGTGCACCGGCCCCAACCCGCCGGGATCGCGGTCGAGCGGGCTCCCGACGGCGGGTGGGAGGTGCTCGGTCGGGCTGCGTTACGGGCCGTCGCCCTCTCGGACCTGACCAACGCCGAGGCGCTGGCTTACGCCCAGGGGCGGTTGCGCCGGCTCGGAGTCGACCGGGCCTTGGCCCGGGCCGGCGCCCGGGGAGGCGACCGGGTCCGGATCGGGGGGTTCGAGTTCGAATACCAGCCCGACGATGACATGGCCGGGGGATGACGGGCCCCGGCCGGCTGATCGTGGCCAAGATCGGCACCTCGTCGTTGACCGACCGCGACGGGGCCATCGTGTCGGCCAGCATCGAGAAGCTCTGTGCCGAGGTGGCCGCCCTGCGGGCCGCGGGCGATCGGGTGGTGGTGGTGTCGAGCGGGGCCATCGCGGCCGGCTTGCCTGTTCTCGGTCTCCACGAGCCACGCCCAACCGACCCGGCCGTGTTACAGGCGGTGTCGGCGGTGGGGCAGGCCCATCTGGTCGATCACTACAACCGGGCTCTGGCCGCCCACGGCCTGGTCTGTGGTCAGGTGCTGCTGGCTCCCCTCGACTTCGTCCATCGCAACCAGTACCTGCACGCCCGCCAGACCCTGTCGGTCCTTCTCGGCCTTGGTGTCATCCCGGTCATCAACGAAAACGACGCCATCGCCGACGACGAGATTCGTTTCGGCGACAACGACCGGCTGGCCGCCCTGGTCTCGCACCTGCTCGGCGCCGACCTCCTGGTGCTGCTCACCGACACCGCCGGCCTGCTCACCGGTAACCCGCAGATCAAACCGGATGCCTCTTTGATCGAGGAGATCGTGGCCGTCGACCATGAGCTGGAGGCGCTCGCGGGGGGAAGCGGTACCGTCCGCGGGAGTGGGGGGATGGCCTCGAAGCTGGCTGCGGCCAAGATGGCGGCCTGGTCCGGCGTCCGCGTCGTCATCGCGGCCGCCACCCGCCCGCACGTGCTCGAGACGCGGCGGCCGGTGTGCCCGGGGTCGGGACCGTCGTCATCCCGCGGGCGAGACGCCTCCCGGCCCGCAAGCTGTGGATCGCGTTCGCCGTCGGGTCGTCCGGCACGGTCGTGGTCGACGAAGGCGCCCGGAAAGCCCTGGTGGAACGGGGCGTGTCGCTGCTGCCGGCCGGCGTGGTCGCCGTGGAGGGCGCCTTCGATGCCGACGCGGCGGTGGAGATCGCCGGCCCGGATGGACAGGTCTTTGCCAAGGGCCTGACCCGCCATTCCGCCCAACGGGTCAAGCAGTTGGCCGGCCGCCGCACCTCCGACCTGCCGGATGACGTTGTCCACGAGGTCGTGCATCGAGACGACCTGGTGCTCCTGCCATGACCCCGACCGCCAGGGCAGCCGCGGGTGCTGGGGCGGCCGCGGGTGCTGGGGCGGCCGCGGGTGCTGGGGCGGCCGCGGGTGCTGGGGCGGCCGCGGGTGCTGGGGCGGCCGCGGGTGCTGGGGCGGCCGCGGGTGCTGGGGCGGCCGCGGGTGCTGGGGCGGCCGCGGGTGCTGGGGCGGCCGCGGGTGCTGGGGCGGCCGCGGGTGCTGGGGCGGCCCCGGGCGCTGGTCCGGTGCGCCGGCGCCGGCGGCGAACCGTGCTAGTGGCGATCGCCGCGGTTCTCGCCATCCTGAGCCTGACCGGGTGCGGCGGCCTCATCGGCTCGTATGTCAGCACCCGGCAGGCACTCCGCGACGCGGGCTTCCAATCGGTCAGCGTCCACCTGCATTTCGCCACGTCCGGCGACCGGGTCGGAGCCGACGTATCGGTCGCGGCCCCGCCATCGGACAATGACGTCCGAGACGTGGCCTCCATCGTGTGGGGTCACCTCCATCAGCGGTTCCGTCTCTTGACGGTGACGGTGAAGGGGACGGACAGCGGCGCAGGCCAAGTCGCGAGGCGGACGTACACGTTTTCGCAGCTCGAGGGCCAGTTCGGGGCGCGAAATCCAAGTTGGAACCGGTACACCCTCTCCCAGGCCGCCGAACGCGTGGGTGTCATTGTGCTGGGAGGCATTGCCGCCCTGCTCGTGGTCATTGCCGTCCTCGCGGTGGTGATCACCCGGCGCCGTCATCGCCTCGAGCCGGCCACCGGCGGAGCCCTGTGGCGCCGGCCTACCGGCGTACCCTTGTGGCCGCCGCCGTCAGGGCCGCCGTCGGGGCCGGCCTGGTCGCCACCGGATCAGGGATGGTCGCCGGACCCGTCCGGGGCCGAGCCGGTGGCGCCGTGGCCACCGGGCGGCCCGCCGCCACCGGCCTGGGTGCCAGAGCCCTCGCCCGGCCCGGCGCCGCCGGCGTCTTCGCCGTCGTGGCCCTCGTCCGCCGCCCCGTCCGACGTGGAGTCGCCGCCAGCGGCCCCGCCCCCTGCAGGTCCGGGGCCGTCGGCGGCCCCACTTGCGCCGCCGCCGGCGGGTCCGGCGCCCTCCGCCCCACCAGTCCCGGCCCGTCCCAGTTGCGCCGCCGCCGGCGGGTCCGGCGCCCTCCGCCCCACCAGCCCGGCCCGCCCCACCGCCCCAGCCTGCGCCGCCGCCGGCGGGTCCGGCGCCCTCCGCCCCACGATCCCGGCCCGTCCCACCGGCCCGGCCCGCGCCGCCGGCGTCTCTACCCTCACCTCGGGAGCCCTCTTCGACGCCGCCGACTTGGCCGCGCCCGGCCGAGTCACCTCACCCGGACGGCGACGGCGGTTGGGGCCCCCCGACCGAACCCAACTGAGTCGACCACCACGCTGAGCGCGCACGGACGCGGGTTAAGCCGCCACCGGAACGCTTCTCTGGCGGCGAATTGTGCCCAGTTGAACCGAGGCGCGCGTCAGAGAGAGGTAGCGGGTCCCTCGTCCGACCGCTCTGGGTGACAGGCACCAAAGGTCGCGCCGGCCCGTCCCCGAGGAACCTCGAGATGCCGCGGCGAACCCGGCCCTGGGAGCGACGATGCCACGGGCCGGGTTCTCTCGGACCTCGACGGCGGGGCGCGGGCAGCGGGCCCATGGTGTCGGGGTTAACGCCGAGCACAGAGCAGCGAGCGGCTGAGTCGGTCGGCGAAGGGTTGATGCGATGGCGCCCCGATCCTGGCCACCCGGGACTCCGTGGTCGAACAGCGACTGACGCTGCCGGGGCCTACCCGCGCCCTGCCGGTCGCGCCCGCTGGCGCAAAAGAGCGTCGGTCAGTGCGGCCCGTCGGCCGCGTCCGCGCTCCCGTCGCCCGGCGCGCCCTGCGTCGCCGGCGAAGCGGCGGACTGGCCGGCGCCGCCAGCCTCCCCGACCGAGCCGGCGAGCCGTCGAGCCGGTCGAGCCGCCCGCTCCGATCCCCAGTTCGCCGGCGGTGCCGGCTCCCAGTTGGGTCCCCGCTCCGCTCGGCAGACCCAGCTCGACTCGCATGCTGTCGAGACGGGACCGGGCCTCGGACCCCATGGCCGCCTGCTGCACCTCCAGCATGCGGGCCTCGACCGTCTGCCCGCTCAGCTCGGACGAGCCCAGGGCCTTGGCGTAGCGGGCCTCGATCTTGGTCCGCACCTGCTCCAACGACGGGGCCTCGCTGTCCACCGTCTGGTTGAGGCTGGTCATGGCCTTGTTGAGCTGCTCCTGCATCTTGGCCTGATCGAGCTGAGACAGGAGCTTCTGGCGTTCGGCGAGCTTCTGCTGAAGGGCCAGCGAGTTCTGTTGCACCGCCGCCCGGGCCTGATCAGCGGCCTGCGCCGACTGCAGACTGAGGGTCTTGAGGTCGTTGACCTGGTTCTCGGTGGCGATGAGCCGGTTGGCAAAGGCCTCGGCGGTCTGGTTGTACTCCCGGGCCTTGTCGGCGTCGCCGCGCTGCGACGTGTCCTGGGCCATCATGAGGGCCTGCCGGGTGGAGGCGTTGACCTTCCCGAGCTCCTCCATGGCCCGGTTGAGCTGCAGTTCGTGTTGCTTCTGGTTGGCCACGACGTTGGCCGCTTGCTCGACCAGGCGCCGGTGCTGCTCCTGTGCATCGGCGATCGCCTGCTCGAGCTGGATTTTCGGGTCGGCGTTGGCCTCGAAGCGGCTGTCCGTCTTGGCGGTGAAATACCGCCAGCGCTTCTTCACCACATCGATCATTCCCATGGCGACATGCTACGGCGCGGTTGGCGGCGACGGCAGTGCGACCGACGGAAGGACATGAGAATCCCGCAGAGAGGACGCCGTCGCGGGTTTCGACGCCCGGCGGAACCTAGCCGGCTGCCCTCGGATCGACGCCAGCCGCCCCTGACTCGCCTGCCGTGGTTTCGACGCCCGGCGGGCCCGAACCGCCGGGCCCGCCGGGCCCGGGTTCGACCCCCCCGGCTGCTGAGGCGCCTGCTCTGGCTTCCACCTCCGTGAAACCTGACGCGGCCGACCGAGGTTCCACGAACGTGCCGCCCGCCGCCGCGGCACCGGCCTCCCGCAGTCCCTCGTGCAGGGCGCCGATGTCATCGAGCAGCGCATCTATAGAGCCCGCCGCGGCCGCCGCCGAGACCTCCGTGGCGCTCCCGGCCCGCTCCAGGCCCAGCTCGAGCAGCTCGGTCACGGCTTCGTCGAGACGGGCCGTGAGCAGCCGCAGCCGATCGAGCACCTCGCCCCTGGCTTCCTCGGTGCGGTGGGCGGTCCGGAGCTGAGCGGCGATGGCCTCCTCGGTTCGGGCCAACGCCTGTTGCCGGTCGGACGCCGGCGTCCGCTGCTGTTCGGCCTGGACCTGGCGCAGTTCGGCGGACAACTGGACGACCGAAGGCTGGCCCCCGCCAGTCACGGTCCCACCAAGGGCCGCGCCCCGCTGAGCGACCACCCACACCTCGTTGACACCATCGCGGAGACGAGGCTGAAGCAGGAGCAGCCGGTCCCGGAGGGGGCCGTCCGGCCACGTCGCCACCGACGAGTCGAAGCGTTGCTGGGCGCTCTGAGCCTGGCGGACGTACTGCCGCCACGGTTCTGGGACGGCGTAGGGATCAACGGTCACGAGCGGGAGGCGGCGGCCACGGTGTCGGGCCCGCAGGGCCGCGATCACAAGTCGCACGAACCAGAAGCCCACTCCGAGGACCACTGCCACCACGACCGATTGGGCCAGCAACCCGATGCCGACTCCAGCTCCGGCGAGGACGATGGCCGACGGCGAGACCGCGGCCCGCCCCACCGCTCGCCGGATTTCGGCCGGAGAGGCGGACTGCATGCCGGCTGCCGGCACCGGATGCCGGTCCGGCCCGGGCAGCTGTGGAAGCATGGCCGCCAGGCTACGACGGTATTCTCGGTACATGGGTCTCGGACCATTGGAGCAACTCGGGCAGCGGGCTCGCGCCGCCAGCCTGGTCCTGGCGACCACGTCCACAGGGGCCAAGGACGCCGCCCTCGCCGCCGGCGCCGACCTGCTTGAGGCCCGCGTCGATCAGGTTTTACAGGCCAACGCGGTTGACGTGGCGAACGCCGAGCAGGCGGCCATGGCGTCCACCGCAGTAGACCGACTCCGGCTGACCGACGCCCGGGTGAGCGCTATGGCGCAGGGCCTGCGGCAAGTCGCCTCGTTGCCTGACCCGGTGGGCCAGACGGTCGACGGCTGGGTCCGGCCCAACGGCCTGGAGATCCGCCAGGTCCGGGTGCCGCTCGGGGTCATCGGCATCGTCTACGAAAACCGGCCCAACGTCACGAGCGACGCCGCCGCCCTGTGCCTGAAATCGGGCAACGCCGCTCTGCTGCGCGGCAGCTCTGCCGCCTTGCGGTCCAATCAGGCCATAGCTGCCGTTCTCCGAGAAGGTTATGAAAAAGGAGGGGTTCCGGCTGACGCCGTCATCCTGGTCGAGGACACGAAGCGGGAGTCGGTCCGGGAGTTTGTGCGGCTGCGGGGGGTCATCGACTGCCTCATTCCGCGTGGAGGGCCGGGACTGATCGACGTCATTGTTCAGAATGCCACCGTCCCTTACGTCATCGACGGCGACGGCAATTGCCACGTCTATGTCGACCGGACGGCAGACCTGGACATGGCCGTACGCATCGTCGTCAACGCCAAGACCCAGCGTCCGAGCGTATGCAACGCCGCCGAGTCCCTCGTCGTGCACCGCGACATCGCCGCAGATCTGTTGTCGCGACTGGTCCCGGCGCTGGAGGGCGTGGAGTTGAGGGGAGACGACGAGGCCAGAACCATTCTCGGGCCGGACCGGGTGGCGCCCGCAACGGAGGAGGACTACGGCCGGGAATTCCTCGACCTCATCTTGAGCGTGAAGGTCGTCGGGGATATCGACGAGGCCATTGCCCACATTCGCCGCTACGGATCCGGGCACACGGAAGCCATCGTGACCCAGGACCTGGTGGCGGTCCAGCGCTTTCAACGAGAAGTGGACGCGGCAGCCGTCGTCGTCAACGCGTCCACCCGATTTACCGATGGGGAGGAGTTCGGCTTCGGCGCCGAGATCGGGATCAGCACCCAGAAGCTGCACGCCCGCGGCCCGATGGGGCTCCGCGAGCTCACCACGACCAAATATCTGGTGACCGGGACCGGGCAGGTCCGATCGTAAGCAAACTCGTGTGCCGGCTCGCTCCTATTGCTTCGGGCCGAGGATCTCTGCTACATCGACCTCCACGTCGCTCAGGGGGGCGACGCTGATCGTCTCGTCCCTCGACCGGATCCGCACGTCGCCGTAGCCGTCCGGTCCCGGCGAACGCATGACCAGAATCTGATCACCGGCCAGGTCGACGACCCAGCACTCCGGCACGCCGGCCCTTGCGTAAGATGCCGCCTTGGTGTCGCGATCGAAGGCGAGGGTCGTGTCAGCCACCTCGATCAGCAAGATTATCTCGGACGGCATTGGGTGGGACGCCCGGTAGCCGTCGGCCCGGGGAGCCAGGATCGCGAGGTCCGGTTGGGGCTCCGAATGCTCATCGAGGACTACCGGGTCCTGGATAGCAACGACGGCCCGATCCCCGGTGGCCGCGATCAGAGTGCGCGCCAGGTATTTGACGCACCCGGCGTGACGACTGCCGATGGGTTCCATCTCGATGACCTGTCCGTCGAGGAGCTCCACCCGGGCGTCTTCGGCGAACAGGCCGATCTCACCCATGTGGTGCCACTCCTCGAGGGTGAAGAGGTGCCGGATGGCCATGCTGATGATGCTACCGGCGGGGTGCGACGGGCTGTGCGCCGACCAGGTCGGGGTGGGTTGCCGGCGAGGCGGTCCCAAGGTGCGTCACCTCGACGATGGCTACCGGCTGAGCCTCGATGCTCAGCTCTTTGCTCTCGAGATTCCGTTAGCGCATAGTCACCACTGGTCGCTGGTGCGATCGACGAGCGAGTACTCGCCTGTCGAAGCCCGGGCGCGGGTTGCGGCTGGCGCCCCAGCATGGTGACGAGACCTCGACCAGGAACAATCCGATCGCAAGGGGTAGTAGTGGGTGCGGACTGAAGGAGGGGCAATAACGGGCTACGGCTCTGAGCCGTCATCAAACAAAGCGGGTCGCGCACCCGCCAATGACTATTGCGGTCAGGTTAACGGCAGGGGATTACGGTCTGCCTGATCCGACGCTACTGTTGCGGGGCGTGAAGCCACCGAACCCGGCCAGTTTGCACAACGAAGCGGAGCGGCCCGAGGGTTGGTATCGGGACCCTTTCGAGGTCCATACTGATCGCTGGTTTTCTGATGGCCAGCCGACCAGTCTCGTACGCGACGATGGCCTCGAGTCCCACGACCCATCGCCCGCGGACCACTGGGATGGGCCGCTGATCGAGCCGACCCGGCTGGAGCCCCCAGGCGGAGGGGACCTGAAAAGGGCGGACGCGGCCGAGGCAGTGGAATCCGGGACCTACGACTCGGGAAGGGAGGCGCTCGATCACGGCAGCGCCGCCTCGTTTGGATTTCCGATCGATTAACGACTGCGTTCGCCTTTACCATCAAGACTTTGCCTACCACCCTCTCCGCGCCGATGGAGGCGGAAGCAGGTCACTCGCAGTGCCGCCTTCGTCATGGCCGGATCCACGGGCGCTGAACGGTACTGGTCATCAGTTAGACACCTCTCGTTTACCGACTTGTCGTGTTTGGTCCGCACGAGCAAACGAAAACGCCTCTTGAAAAGGGCTTGTCACCGCTAAGACACCCGCCGTTTACCGCCGTGTCGTGTTTGCTGAGCGAGACGAGCGGGGCAAGAGCCCATCAGCCGGAGGACACCTGGATGCGCCGGGAGGCGCGTGATCGCCCTTTTGGTGACGCGTGTGGTCGAACGCTTGGGAAAGAGTCGCTGTTACCCCTCGATTCGGACAGTCGCATCGGGGAGGATGACTCCCGAAGCACCCTCAGGGCCCGCGGCGGCCCTTCATCGCAGAGGAGCGTACGGATCTATGCCGATGCCGAGAGTTAGGACGCGAGCGGCAATAATCGTTATGGCGGCGGCCGTCGCCGGTGGTGGACTGCTGGCTGGTGTGGCCGGCGCCACCCAGGTGCCCGAAATCAATACGGTGGCCGGGAATGGCACCCCGGGTTCGAGTGGCAACGGCGGCCTGGCCGTCAAGGCTCAACTCAACGACCCGACAGGTGTGGCCCTCGATGGCGCCCAGGACCTCTACATCGCTGACACGGCCAACAATGAGGTTCGTGAGGTGATCAATCCGGCTTCTTCCGGCCAAAACCAGGACGTCATCAACGCCTTCGCCGGCGTCGGGGGCCGGGGCGGCTACGGCGGCGACGGTGGGCTGGCTGTCAACGCCAGCCTCAACGTCCCGTCCGGCCTCGCCGTTAGCACGATGACTGGCAATGTCTACATCGCCGACACCGGCAACAACCGCATCCGGATGGTCAACACCAGCGGAAAGATCAGCACGGTCGCCGGGAACGGAACCTGCTCCAGCAAGATCAGCAATGGGGGACTGGCTACCAGCGCTTCTCTCTGTGCCCCGACTGGTATCGGAGTCGACTCCGCGGGCAACCTCTATATCGCAGACACTGGCCACAACGTCGTTCGTGAAGTGGTCGCATCTACCGGCGACATCCAGGCTTTCGCCGGCTCCGGCGCCATCGGCTCGTCAGGCAACGGCGGGACGGCCACCAAGGCCCAACTCTTCGGCCCGACCGGAATCGCTGCAGACGCTATCGGGGACGTCTACATCGCTGACACTGGCAACAGCGAGATACGGGCCGTCGCCGGGGGCGTGATCAACGCCTTCGCTGGTCAAGCTCGCAAGTTCGGCTACGGCGGCGATGGTCTGGCCCCGACGAAGGCCACGCTGGATGGCCCGACTGGCGTGGGTGTTGACCCTAGCGGCAACGTCTACATCTCGGACACCGGCAACAGCCGCATCCGCGCCGTCATGAACGGGACCATCTCCACCTACGCCGGCACCGGCAAGCCCGGCTTCTCGGGTGATCTTGGCCCGGCCACTGCGGCCCAGATCGACATCCCGGTTGGCGGCATCGCCGCCAACGGCGCCAACGTCTACTTTTCGGACACCGGGAACCAGCGGGTGCGAGGTATCTTCACGGGCCCGCCGCCTGTACTGCCTCAGAGTTCGCTCGCCATCCTGCTCCCGATTTCGGCCGGTGTGATCATCGTCGGCGCCGGGACGATCATCCTCCTCCGGCGTCGGCGGACGGCGCTGCGGGTCACAGCTTGACATCGTCAGAGCTGGCACGAAGGGCCGATCCCCGAGGGGGATCGGCCCTTCGCCGCTTCTCGGCGGTTGTCGCCTCGGTGCTGGGGCTGCTGGTCGTGCCTCTCATCGGACCTTCGCCGGCAGGGGCGGCCGGGGCCGCCCCGACTGCAGCAAATGGTTTCGTCCAGCGGCAGGGCGCCGAGCTCACTCTCGATGGCAACGTCTGGAAGTTCGCCGGCTACAACCTCCCGTGTCAGCAACCGTTCCTGTTGTCGTCCTCGGCCCTCACCTTCTATTTCAAGGAAATTGTCAATAGTCTGCCGGCCGGGACCAGCGGCGCAGTGGTACGAATGTGGTGGTTCCAGAGCGACATGGGCACAGGATCAAATCCCTGGGCTCCCTTCGACCAGGTGGCCGCGGCCGCTCAGGCGGCCGGGGTGCGGATCATTCCCGCCCTGACCAACCAGTGGCAGACGTGCGACGAGCCCACCCCGGCCACGCCGGAGAAGGAACTCTCGTGGTATCAGAGTGGCTACGAGCAGAAGGAGGGCGGGTACAACCTGTCGTTCAAGGACTTTGCCGTCGAAATGGCCGCCCACTTCGCCACGAACCCGGCCGTTGGCTTCTGGCAACTGGTCAACGAGGCAGAAGATCCGGCGTCAACGGGCTGCGATGAGGCGGCTGGCACGACCGCCTTGCGGGCCTTCGCCGACAACATGGCGACCGCGATCCATCAGGCCGACCCGAATCACCTCGTCAACCTCGGGACCCAGGGAGCGGGTGAGTGCGGCACGGCCGGTTCCGACTACGGCTACGTCCACGCCGGCGCCGTCGATCTCTGCGAGATCCACGACTACAACAACCCGGCCACTGCCCTCGCCGCGGGGCCCAATTCGCCGGCTGACGACATCCACCAGTGCCAGGCGCTACACAAACCCATTTTCGTCGGCGAGACCGGCATACCTGCGAACGTCCAGCCCGACGGCTCCACGGGCTCCGCGCCGATCACGCAGGCCACCTTCGAGCAGCGGGCCGCCGACTTCCAGGGCCGAATTCAGGCCTACAACGCCGCCGGGAATTTGGGTTTCGTCATCTGGTTCAAGTCTCCTCTCTATACCGTCGACGAGGACAGCACCGACGTACCGAACGGAGACCCTACCGAGCCGGTGCTCGGCGATGCCCTCGACCCATCTGCCGCGCCCGCTGTTGCGACTCCAGAGTTCCCGTGGCCGGCTGGCGCCATCGCCCTGACGGCGGTCCTGGGGGGAGGCCTGCTCGTTCTGGTGCAGCGGAGACGCCGTCATAGCTTCTGATTGCTCTTTCCCACTGGCGCTACTGCGCATCTTCACTTTGAGTTCCCCTGAAAGCCTCGTCGTGTTAACCGGAGCCTTAGGTGTCGCCGCGATCATGAAGACGTGAGCGAACAGGGATCGGACGACCTGGTCGAACCCCCGGAGTCGCTTTCAGCCCCGCCCGGCTGGATGCTGCGGCCTCGGGAGTCCACCCGTCGTCCGACCGCTCCGCCACTCGACACCGTGGAGGCCCGGGGGGGCGTCGCCGAAGCCGATGTGCCCACGCCCGCCCTGGGGATGCAGGCCATTGCTGCGGCGCCAGTAGCCGTCGCCGAACGCCCGGAGCGGGCCCGGACTTCGTCCCCGTCCGCTCTCGAACATCGCCTCCCCAGGTTCGGCGGCGGGTCGGGAGGATGACGCAGTCCGAACTGCTCAGTCTGATCGGCGCGGTGGCCTCGTCGCTGTGCATGACCTGGCTCCTGTTTGGCCGGCTGGCCTCGTTTTCCGGTCTGATCGGTTCTCTGATCGTCGCCTACGCAATATTTCTCGCCACCTACGCCGTCCTCGTCAGCATCGGCGACGACGGCCCGACGGTGCGCGACCGAATCATCACAGTCGCTGTTGTACTCGATCGGCCGCGTCCTGGCCGCCGTCTGACGCTGGGCTGGATCATGTTCTTCACTCTCCGGCGCGGCCGGACGGCCTTCCGGCACCTCAACTTCTTCACCCAGGACCTGTCCCACGAGCGGGCCGCTCAGCCCGCTGAACGGTCGGCGGCATCAAGCACGCCCTGGTCGGCACCCTGTGGATGATCGGCATCGCTCTGGTCATCACCGTCCCGCTCGGGCTCAGCCTGCGCCATCTACCTCAACGAGGTGGGCGGCCGCCTGGCCCGAGTTCGTGCGCACCATCGTCAGAGGCCATGACGGCGTTGCCGTCGATCGTGGCCGGCCTGTTCATCTACATCACCTGGATCTTGACCTTCGGTTTCGAGCACTCCGGCCTCGCCGCCGCCCTGGCGCTCAGCGTGATGATGCTGCCGATCATCATCCGCTCCGCCGACGTGGTGCTTCGACTCGTCCCCGGCAACCTGCGAGAAGCCTCGGCCGGCGCTCGGCGCTCCGCGCTGGCGAACGACGTGTGGCACGTCGTGCTCCCGACGGCGCGTTCCGGTCTGCCACCGCCGTCATCCTCGGTACGGCCTGGGGTATCGGAGAGACGGCGCCCGGTGCTCCTCACCGCCGGGTTACACGACGTACATCAACACCGAACCCGGTGCACGGACCGATGGTCTCGCTGCCCCTCGCGGCCTTCGAACTGGTCAACTCCGGGCTAAATCCGTGATCGCGCGCGGCTTCGGCGCGGCCGCCTTCCTGCTGCTCTTGTGCTGGCCCTCTTCGTGCTGGCCCGCGTGATCGGTGGGCGGGGTCCCGGCCATCTCCCGGCCCAAGCCCGGCGCATGCGGCGCGCCTCCCGGCCGGGACGTGGCCCGATTCGCCAACCACGGCCGCGTCGACGTGGAGGAACCCGCGACGGTCCCATGATTCGACAGGCCCGGTGGAGATAGCACCTCGCCGGTGCGTGACCTCCCGCGAGGCTTTGTCCAGCGTTTGCCAGCCGTTTACTCCGGCGGGCCTATTCGAGGTGGGTGGTCAGATACGGTGCGAGTGCATGGTTGAGCTTGTCGAGACGGCCGATCAGCCACCATCTCCAGCGCAGCCGCGCCGCCGGATACGCCCCAGCCCGGATCGAGGTGACCGGGTCTTTATAAGCTTCGCCCGCCTGGCCGGTCTTGACTGTCCTGGCCATCACTGTTGCCGTCGGCTTGTTCCTGCTGTCAAATCGTTGCCGGCCCTGAAGAGTGCGGGATTCGAGTTTTCTCACCACCCAGGCATGGGAACCCGACATCCACCATTTCGGGATCGCGGCAGTTCTACCCATGACCATCTTCATTGCCCTGGTGGCCCTGGCCGTGTCGGTGCCGATGGCGCTCGGCACGGCCCTGTTCATCTCCGAGATAGTCCACGACCGCTGCGACAGACCCTGGTTTCGGTCGTGGACCTCATGGCCGCGGTGCCGAGCGTGGTCTACGGACTGTGGGGCTTGTTCTTCCTCCAAGGGCACGTCATCGGCATCGCCCGATGGCTGTCCACCTGGCTGTCCTGGATCCCGATATTCCGGGTCACCGGGGCTCATCCCGCAAACCCGCTGGCGTCCGCCAGCCTCTATACTGCCTCGACGTTCGTGGCCGGCCTGGTGGTCGCCTGATGGCGGCTCCGATTGAATGCGCCATCATGCGGGAGGCGTTCTCCCAGGCACCGGCCGGAGAGCGGGAAGGGGCGTACGCCCTCGGCGCGACCCGGTGGGGCATGATCCGCTCGGTGGTCCTTCCCTTTGGGAGGGGTGGCATCGTCGGGGGCATGATGCTCGGACTCGGCCGGGCCCTCGGCGAGACCATCGCGGTGTATCTGATCATCTCCCCCGACCTTCAAGGTCAACTGGCACATCCTCCAGGTGGGCGCCAACTCGGTGGCCGCCCCCATCACCCTGCGCTATTGGGACGTTCGTCCGGATTCGGCCTGTCGGCCCTGCTGGCCGCCGGTTTCGCCCTGTTCGTGCTGACGATGATCGTGAACTTCACCGCCTCGATGATCATGGCCCGGTCCCGCTCCGGGGCCCAGACCGAAGGCTGAGGGGAGTCACGGGTGTCACGAACTCGTCGCGCTGCTATGCCGGTGGGCGCAGCCTGGCCTGGTTGGCCGTGATCTGTCTTGCCGTTGGCCTGATGACACCGGCTCATGCTCGGGGCGGCCACCAACTATGTACCGATTGCTGGAGCTGGTTCGACCTGGTCGCCAGAATGCCCTGGATCAGTGGATCACCGACGTCCATCAGTACGGCATGCGGGTCAGCTACGCCGGACTGGATCGTCTGACGGGCGTCAGGCGTTCCTCAACGGTACCGCCGACTTCGCCGGCTCCGATATTCCCTTCCAGACGAACCCCGATGACGGGTCGCCCCGGAGAATCCCCAGACCGGGAAGCTACGCCTACATCCCGGTCACGTCCGGCGGCACCACCTTCATGTACAACCTCGTCATCAACGGCCAACGGGTTACGAACCTCCGTCTCTCCGGCCTAACATCGCCAAGATCTTCACCGGCGCAATCACCAATTGGGACGATCCGGCGATCGCTGCCGACAATCCGGCCTGGCGCTCCCAACCGCCCCATCGTGCCAGTGGTCCGTTCCGACGGCTCCGGGTCGACCGCCCAGTTAGTCCGTGGATGATCAGCCAGTATTCGTCGCTCTGGAACGCCTACTGCAACCGGACGGGCGCCCAGCCGTGCAACCTGCGCGACGTCCTACTACCCGAAGGGCAACGGCATGGTGGCCCAATCCGGTGACCTCGGCGTCGCCGGTTACGTCTCGCAGCCGTTCGCAGACGGGGCCATCGGTTACGTCGAATATTCCTACGCGCTCAACGCTGGTTTCCCTGTATCGCCAGTGCTCAACAAGAACGGTTATTACACCGAGCCCACCCCGAACAATGTGGCCGTCTCCCTGTTGAAGGCGCAGGTAGATCTCACTGATGTCAACAATCCGGCCTTTACCTGACCCAGAAGCTCAACCTGGTGTACGTCGACCCGATCCGCGTACCTATCCGCTCTCGTCGTACTCCTACATGATCCTGCCGACGTCGACAACCGGGCAGAACTCGTCCTTTACGACCGCCAAGGGCAACACCGTTGGAGCCTTTATCGACTATGCCATGTGCCAGGGCCAGGACACCATGGGTGCGCTCGGCTACTCGCCGATGCCGATCAACCTGGTCCAGGCGGCCTTCAACCAGGTGCCGAAGATCCCGGGGGCGTCCGGTCAACACCTGCCCATCAGCCAATGCCACAACCCCACCTTCACGGCGTCGGGGGTCAACCTTCTGGCGCTCCACGCTCCCTACCCGCCGGCGTGTGACCGGGCCGGCCCCGTGCAGTGCTCCGCCGGAACGGGGGGCGCCCACCAGGCGACCGCCCCGAGCCGCAGCGCGGGGACCACCCGAGCCAGCGGCGGCAGCGCCAGCGTCGGCGGGGCGGCCGCCACCAGCCAGTCGACCGGGGCCAGCGCTTCCTCGACCGGCGCTACCGCCGCCGGCACTTCGGGGTCGACCGCACCCATTGTTGCGAAGGGGTCGGCGCGTTCTTCGGCTACCACCGCCGCCGGCAGCGCGGCCACGGGGGCGCAGCAGTGCAACCCGGATACGGGCACCTGCTCCGCGAGTGCCGGCAGCTCGAGCAATGGGGATGGCACCAGCCAGGCTCTGCAAGCGGCCGCCGATCCACAGACCCTACCGGCCAAGTCGGCGTGGGGTAGCACCCAGACGCTCATGGTCGTAGCGGGATTCCTGCTGCTGGCCCTCGTGCTCGGTCCCGGGATCGTGGCTCGCCGGTTGCGCCGGCAACCATGACGTCGGGGTCTCTGGCCACCGCGCCAGCCCGTCGATGCCGGTGGTGCCGCGGCGGTTGGGCGCTGACCGGAGCCAGCCTGGTGATGCTGATGCTGCTGACTCCGGTGGTCTCGGCGACCCGAACCGCGAATGCGGCCGGGCTGGAAGGCAGTCAGGGAGTGGACACCGGGCTGGCGCCAACGGCATCGGCGAAGACCGTTGCCGCCGGCCAGGTGCTGAGCACCCAAAGCCCGATCTACGCCGACTATCAGAACATGAAGGTCACCGTCAGCCAGACCCAGGACCTCACCAACCAGACCATCTCGGTCACCTGGAGCGGAGCCCCGCCAACGCAAAGCGTGGTGGGAAGCGTGATTCCTTTTGGGATCGGGGGCAACTTCGGCGGCGACTTCGTCCAGATCATGGAGTGCTGGAGCGCCCCGGGCGCCGCGGGCCCGACCCCGCAGCAGTGCGAGTTCGGCGGCAACCTCCCCGATGTCAGCGACAACCCCAATCCCTATCCTCCAAATCTGACATCAGGCACCCCCAATGAGGTGGCCAGCCGGGAGCTGGATACGGCGTTCCCGGCGAACGCCGTCGTCCCGGGCGCCGCAGTAGCCCCTAACGGCACCCCCTGGATGCCGTTCGATCCCGTGGCGGGGCCGTCGGTGGCGGAGTCGGAAAACGCGCTGGTGGAGACGCCGTTCACCAATCAGCCGCGCTGGCTCAACCCGTACTTCGATCCTTCCACCACCAACGAGGATGATTTCGGGCTCACCCGGCCCGACGGCACAGGCTCGGAGTTTTTCACCGTCGATACCGGCCTGGAGTCGTCGGGGCTGGGCTGCGGCCAAGGCGCCTACGTCCCGTCACATGGCGCCGCTCAGATACCGAAGTGCTGGCTGGTCATCGTCCCGCGAGGGACGCCCCAGCAGGAGGACGACCCTCACGACATTCCTTCTCCTTTTGCCAACCCCGGTGTGGTCACCTCGGCCCTGGCGCCTACGCCCTGGTCGGACCGCATCGTCATCCCCCTGGGCTTCACCCCGGTCGGCAACGCCTGTCCCATTGGGGCCAACGAGCAGCAGATTGTCGGGAGCGAGCTGGCCCTGCCTGCCATCCTCAGCTGGGAGCCGGTTCTTTGCGCCAACCGGTCGCAACCGCCCTACGACTTTGCGGCTCAGTCCGACAACCAGGCCCGGCAGGAGTTGACCGCCGGCACCGTCGGCGTGGTCGGCGCTCCGGGCATGGCCATCCTGAGCCGGCCCGTTGCCGCCACCACCATTCTCCCGGGGACCACGGTCACGTACGCGCCGCTGACGCTGTCCGGCCTCGTCATTGGTTTCAATATCCAGCGCGCCGAGCCACCAACTGGAGGCGATCCGGGCGAAGCGGGTTTTCTCGGGACCCGGGTGACCCAGCTCAACCTGACCCCGCTCCTGGTGGCCAAGCTCCTGAGCCAGTCCTATCAAGACGAGTTTCCCTACCACATCAACACGGCGGGGACGCCGAATGAGTCGTCGTCGCAATACAAGTGGCTGGCGGGCAATCCGATCTCAATATTTTCCGACCCGGATTTTTTGCAATACAACCCCGAGTTCGTAGACCTGGCCACCGACTTCGCCCTCGGTGGCCGCCCCCCGGTGGGACTTATTGTGGAACAGCCCACGGCCGACGCCACCTACGAGTTGTGGACCTGGATCTTGAGCGACCCACAGGCCCGGGCCTGGTTGAGCGGCAAACCGGATCCCTGCACCACGTGGAGTAGCCGCTGCACTGGTACCAAGGTCAACCCGCTCTACCTGATCACAGATAAGAATCCATCAGGGGCTCCGTTCGGGACGACCGCTCCCGATAGCTTTCCCGCCAACGACCCCTGGTGCGGGGTCGACCCGTTTACCCCGGGTGCGAGCGCGAACCTGGATCCGCCTGCGCTCTGCATGCTCGACTGGTCGCCCTATGGCGGTACCATGCAGGCGGTCGCCCAGGAGGTTCGGACCGCCAACGACGCGTCCAAGACCCAGCAAGGAGCGAGCTTCAACCCGGCTTTGCCTGACCTTTTTTGGCAGGGCTGGGGACCGCAACTGCCGGGCCGGAACGTAGTCATGGGCGTGACCGACTCCGCCTCCGCCGCCGAATACGGCCTGCAGGTTGCCAACCTGAGCGCGGCGGGGGATGACACCAGCCCGACCTTCGTGGCACCGAACGCGACCAGTTTTGAGGCCGGCGAAGCGGAGATGTCCCCGGGTGCCGCCGGATTGCTCCAGACGTCGGTAGACGCGACCGGCGGATACCCCCTCACGACCCTCACCTACGCTGCCGCGCTGCCATCGACGCTGGATAGCACCTCCCGCCAGGCGTATGCCCACTTCATCACTTACGCGGCCGCCTCGGGGCAGACTCCCGGCGTGGCACCCGGCCAGCTGCCGCCGGGGTACGCCCCGCTGCCCGCCGGGCTGCGAGCGCAGGCGCGGGCCGCCGCCCATGCCATCCTCAGCGCCCCCGCGGCGACGGGTGGCTCGGCCCCGGGCTCTGTTGCGGCGGCCGGTACCAGCCCCTCGCCGGCAGTTGGCCCGGGTAATCGGAGCACCAGCGCGTCCGGAAGCGGCGGCAGTGGCTCGGCCGGGGCCTTGACGAGTGGGGCAGGGTCATCAGGCTCCCCGGCCAGCACCGGCGGCGCCGGATCCAGAGGTAGCGGTAAAGGAGGCGGCGCGGTCGGGCGCGGCGGAGCCGGGAGTGGCGCCTTGCCCCCGGCCCGGATCCAGCCCGTCAGCTCGGCCCAGCGCACTCCTTCGACTTCGGTCGGCGTTCTCCGTTACGCCGTAGTGGTGGCGCTGGGTGTCGGCCTGGTGGCGGGGGTCATGGCCAACTGGCTGGGCCTGGCGGGACAGAGTCGGCGGCGCAAGGCGACGGTGTCGCCAGACTGAGGGAGCAGAGTGAGGGAGCAATTGATGTTCGGACGGAAACGCAGTCGGATCCTGCCGGGCCGCGTCCGCGTTGCCGCCACTCTCGGAATGCTCGCCGCGAGTGCGGTCGCAGGGGTCATGGCATCCGCAGGCCCGGCCGGGGCCGCGACGGAGAAGGGCCACGTTGTCATAATGAACCGCACCGCGACCGCGCCCCTCAACTCCGGGGCCTCGGCGACGGTCTTTACAGTCGTGGCGCCGGCCAGTGCCGCCTGCCCCGGGGATACCGCCAACCACGAGTACCAGGTCAACAGCTTTGTAGAGCCGGTGAGCCGCCCCGTCGATCAAGTGATCTTCGGGGGTCTCGGCACTCCCAACGTCGGTGTGGATCTGAAAACGACCGACGGCGCGCCGTTCGTGGCCCAAGCGACAGCCATTGACACGGGTGCACTCCCGAGGGTGCCCACCCTCTCCTGGTCCCCCTACAGCCACGACCCGCAGGATCTGCCCCCCGGCCGGTACAACGTCGGATTGGTGTGCGCCAGGCCAGGCGGGACCGCGACGTATTACTGGTCCACACAGATCGACTTCACCTCCAGCCCTACGGACCCCGGCGGGTTCACGTGGTCGGTGGTCAAAGGTTTCCGCGGTCACCGTGGGTCCTCGGGCAACGACCTGGCTGCCGGAGTCGTCCTGGCCGTCGCCGTGCTGGTGGCCGCGGGATTCCTACTTCTCGCTCGTCGGGGCCGCTCGAGGCCTCCCGGCCCTACCGGCGATGGCCGCCCGAAGCCGACCTTTACTGCGGGCGCCACCCCCTGACCGGCCCTTCGAATTGAGTTCACCTGCCGCGCTCTGAAATGTTCAGGCCGGGGTAGTCCAAGCGGCAAGTGCGACCGTCATACTCAAACGTGTGGAGTCGAGTCACCCGCCGTTTGAGGGGGCCCTCGAGCCACGGCAACACGACCAGTATCGGAGTCGGTACACCGTGAACCGGCCGCGGACGTAGAGGAGAACCGTATTCATATGAAGCTCAGCGTGAGAAGTGCCAGAGTGGCCGCCGGCGTGGCGCTGTCAGGCGGCCTCGCCATGGCAGGTTTGCTGTCCGGCGTGGGCACGACGGCGACCGCAGATCCAGCCAACGCGCCCGGGGCCCAGCCCCTCGTTGGCGTCGGCTCCAACACCATCCAGGATCTCATGGACGCCTACTCGGGGGCTGCGCCCACCCCGCACAACGTCGCTAGCCAGGCGACCAAGTACTACACCCCGCTCGCCGACCCCACCACCGGCACCCAGATCCTGTCCTACAGCGCGGCTGCGCCCAATGACCTGAGCACGGGCGGCTGCATCAGCACCAAGTCCGGAGGGAACAGCTTCGCCCGGCCCAACGGCTCGGGTGACGGCCTCAAGGCCCTCAGCGACGAGATCGCCTCACCAGCGCAGGTGTGGTCCAAGGCCCAGGCCGGCAGCTGCGCGGGGGTCAACATCGCGGCCTCGCAGATCGACTTTGTTCGCTCCTCCAGCGGCCCCTCGGGAGCGACGGGCACCACCCTGACCTGGATCGACTTCGCCCATGACGCACTGACCTACGCCTACGTCCCCGAAAACGGCATGACCGCGGCTCAGGCCACCACCTTGACCAGCGGCACCGGCTCCCTGAAGGAGAGCCAGCTGGATGCCGTCTTCAACGACGTGATGGGCACCAATGCGCTGACGGTGCCCGATACCGCCTCGCCTACCGGGTATGACCTGATCATGCCGGCGTTCATCCAGGACGGCTCAGGTACGGACAAGACCTGGCTGACCGATCTCGGCGACGTGGCCAATCTCAACAGCGGGTCGACCTTCACCACCCAGTCCAATCTGGAGGAGAATAGCGCCGACGCCCTGGTGAACGGGCTACCGGCCGCGGTGACCAGCTTCGTCACCAACGACGCCAACGTGAACATCTGCGCCGCCTGCGGCCCCGCCAATACGAAGATCGCCGCCAACACGCCGGTTCTGGTGGTCGAGGGCTTCTCCGCCGGCGCCTGGATCTCCGAAGGCAATAAAGTGGCGCTGGACCGCTCGGCCACCGGCCGGACCGCCGGGGTTAACCTGGGCTCGATCAACTTCGACGTCCATGTGGGCGGCGCCGCCCAGGAAGTGCCGGCCTTCACGGGCACTGCAGGCAGCTTTGCACCGAATATCCCCTACTACCAGGGTCCATTTGGCCGTGACCTGTTCCTGATCGTGCCCTGGCAGTATCTGAACGGCAGTGTCTCCCAGCGGGTTCCGGCCGCTCGCGCCATCTTCGGGTTCGGCCCCACCGGGGGAACCACCAACCAGCTCTGTTCATCCGCCAACCAGGCGACCCTCACCGCCTTCGGGTTCATCCCCCTGAGTCAGGACGGCGGGACCATCACCTGCGGCACCGAGAGCAACACCGTCGGCACCACCGGCCAGGGCTCGTAGCCGGGTCACGCCAAGCGCTAGGCGGCAAGCGGGGACTGGATGCCAAATGGGCATCCAGTCCCAGTGGCCGCCTCATTTACCTGATCGAGAACCGCCAGATTCCGAAGATGTAGCGCCAAACGCTCCCACTCGAAACAAGCTTCGTTTCAGCGAGCGAGAAAGGATCAACCACGACAAGTGCGTAATCTGCGAACAACAATCGGCAAAGTATTGATAGCGGGCGCGGCCGCCACCAGCACCGTTGGTTTTGTGGCCGTGCAGTCCGCCTCGGCTCAGACCGATGTCGGGACACCCACCATCTACAACTCCACCGGGTCCGCGACCATCAGCAGCGGAGGGTCCGCCACGGGATTCAAGCTGGGCGACTCGACCGCCGCTGGCGTCCTTCCGGGCGGTACCGGGGCGGGCGGCGCCTGCCCCGGCGACACCTCAACCGGCGGCTACAACGTGTGGACCTTCCTCACTTACGACAACGGCACCAATGGCGGCGCTCCAGCCACGTTGACCCTGGAGCAGACCGGTGGCAGCTTCGCCGCACCCCCGGCCGGCTACGCCAGTGAACCGCCAACTCCCGCCCTGCCTCTGGCAGACCCCCAGGGCAGCACCTGGGGCGGCCCGAGCAACCCCGAAGCGACTGCTATCTCGACGGGCGTGGTCATCAACATGCCGACATTCGCCTTCGACCCCTTGCTCACCGGGGACTTCATCAATGGCACCCCGGCTCAGGCGGCCGCCGCGGGCATAGACCTCTTCCCGGGCACATGGGACCTCGGCGTCGTCTGCACCGCACCGGGGAATCCGACACCGACCAACTACTGGAACGTGCAGTTCAGCTTGACCGCAAGCAGCACCGATCCGGGCGGATTCACCTGGTCGGTCGTCCCGGCTGCTAACACCCCCGAGGCACCTCTGGCCATCGCCCTGCCCCTCAGCGCGCTGGGGATCGGCGGCATAGGGTTCCTGCTGCTTCGTCGCAGCAAGCGTCGCACGCCGGCACTGGTGTCCTAACCGATACATCGTCCTGAAGGCCGGGGGCACCGCATCGGGGTCCCCGGCCTTCACGTGTTCACCGGTCAGTTTTGTTGCGTTTACCTCTATGTTGCGTAGCGTTCACCGTTCTATTCCTAATCCGCTCTCACGGTTTAGATGCGCTGAGGCGGGATATACTTGAGCGGGACCGATCCGCTGCTATTGCTGCCTTCGCTAACGAAGCATTCGGCCTTCTGAGGAGGAGTTCATTGCAGGACCGAGCGACCAGACCGTGGTGTCGTCTGGGCTGCTTCGCCCTCGTGGCGGTTGGCGCCTTGATAGTGGGCTGGCCGCTCGTGGTTGGACCGGTGGGCCTGTCCAGCCCGGCCGCCGCCGCGACCGGCCCCCAGGACGTCGGAACACCGACGATCTGGGACCCCACGGGGACCAATAACATCAGCAGCGGCGGATCCGCGACGCCTTTCAAGCTGGGTGACCCAACGGCCGCGGGCGTGCTTCCGGGCGGTACCGGGGCAGGCGGCGCCTGCCCGGGCGACACCTCGACCGGCGGCTACAACGTATGGACCTTCCTCACCTACGACAACGCCACCAACGGCGGGGCTCCAGCCAAGCTGACCCTGGAGCAGACCGGCGGCAGCTTCGCCGCCGACCACGCCGCCTATGCAAGCGAGCCGCCGGTGCCGGCTCTGCCGCTGGCGGACCCCCAGGGCAGCACCTGGGGCGGACCGAGCAACCCCGAAGCGACAGCAATCCAAACAGGCGTGGTCACCAACCTGCCGACATTTGCTTTCTCCCCCCTGCTGACCGGAGACTTCATCAATGGCACCCCGGCTCAGGCGAACGCCGGGGGCCTTGATCTCTTCCCCGGAAAATGGGACCTCGGCGTCGTCTGCACCGGGCCGGGTGATCCGACCCCCACCAACTACTGGAACGTGCAGTTCATGATCACCGCCTCCTCGTCGGACCCCAACGGGTTCACCTGGTCGCTCGCGCCGCAGTCCCCTCCGCCCAGCACGACCACCACTACGAGCGGGGCCGGTACCACGACGACGTCAGCCCCCTCCGGTTCGAGTTCGACTACGTCGGTTGGGTCTACCTCGAGTACGTTAGGGTCCGGTGGGACCACCACTACGGTGGTCGCTTCTGGAGCAGGCGAGACAGGGAGCACTGGTTCCGGTGCGGCGGGGGCCACCGGCGGCGCTGGCTCGGTGCCCGGCGGCACAGGCAGCGGTGACGCCGCCAGCAGCGGCACCACCGACCCAGGCCTCGCCGCGACGGGTTCCCCGACCGGCAGGGAGGCGCTTATCGGAGCCCTCATCTTGCTGATTGGCGCCCGGCTGCTGCTCGTTGCCGGCCGTCTTCCCCTGAGGGCTCCTTCCGCGTCAGGTGATCGTCGGCCAGAGCATTGACATCCGGGTCCCTCAGCGAGGAGTCGTCGGGTCAGTTGGCCGTTCTGCCAGAGCCCGCAGCGGACGTCGCTGACCCGGCGTCGGCGGCGGGCCCCGGCGACCAGGCGTCTGGCGTCGCCCCGCCATCGCAGCCATCGACGACTCCATCGGGCGAGCTGCCGCCTGGCCTGGACCTCCTCCAGGTCGGTCTCGCAGTCGCGGCCATGTTGCTGCTTAGCCTGGCTCTCTACTTCATCGTGTTCAGCCGGGTTTCGTACCACGCCGCCCAGCACAGCCTCATGGATCGCTTCCGCAACGAGATGGCGGGTGGTACGGCGCCGTTGGGTCCAACCGACAACAGCCGGCTGCTCCCGATAGGGGTTCCGATCGCACTTCTCGAAATACCCAAACTGCACCTCAAAGAGGTCGTGGTCGAAGGAACCACGGGCGGGGCGTTGATGTCCGGTCCGGGCCACCGGCGCGATACGCCGTTTCCCGGCCAGCCGGGAGCCAGCGAGATCATGGGACGGGCGGCCACTTACGGGGGGCCCTTCGGCGCCCTGCATAAGCTAAAACGGGGCGACCGGATCACCGTGACGACCCAGGAGGGAGTCGCGAGCTTCTCGGTCATCGACGTTCGGCGGGCCGGCGACCCCGAGCCGGCACCGTTGGCGACCGGAAAGGCTCGTCTCACTCTCGTGACGGCCGCGGGTCGGCCCTTTGTGCCGTCCGGCTTGTTGTATGTCGACGCCAGCCTGACCTCGCCGGTCCTGGCTCCGGCTTCGGTGGCGATCCCGATAGGGACGATTCCTGCGAGCCAAAAGGCGATGGCCATCGATACCGGGAGCGTCGTGGGCTTTAGTCTTATGGCTCGAGGCGCTGGTCCTATTGTCGATCGCGGCCGTCTGGTCGTGGCGCCGGTGGGGTCACGCCCAGACCTGGATCGTCTTTGTGCCTCTCTTCGCGGTCGTCGACTTCTACTTCGCCAGTCAGGTGACCCGTCTCCTGCCCAACCTGATCTAACGTGAAAGACCTTAGATGGACATCAGGACCCGCAAGTCGCAGGTGAAGCCCTCTCTCAACGGTCAGAGCGCAGATGGCGACCACGCCGCACTCGAACTCGCGACCCTAACCGCGGACGACATCTCGGCCTGGTTCGGCGATCACCAGGTGCTCGACCGGGTCAGCTCACCATGGCGCCGGGACGTGTCACCTCACTGATCGGTCCGTCGGGCTGTGGCAAGTCGACCTTTCTGCGGATCCTCAACCGGATGCACGAGCTCGTTCCATCGGCCTCCCTGGCCGGCGAGGTCGTCCTGGACGGATCGGATATCTACGATCCCGGGCGCAAGCTGACCGACGCCAGGCGACAGATCGGTATGGTTTTCCAGAAGCCGAATCCCTTTCCGGCCATGTCCATCTACGACAACGTTATCGCCGGCCTCAAGCTGACCGGCCAGCGCGTCGACCGTGATGCCAGGGATTCTCTGGTGGAGGAGTGCCTGACGAAGGCCGGTCTCTGGCGCGAGGTCGCCGATCGCCTGCGTCAGCCTGGAGGAGCCCTCTCGGGAGGACAACAGCAACGGCTGTGTATCGCCCGTTCGCTTGCCGTCCGGCCTCGAGTTCTTCTGATGGACGAACCGTGTTCAGCTCTTGATCCGACGTCGACGAGGCGGATCGAACAGACCGTCACCGAACTGGTTGCCGACATGACCATCGTCATCGTCACGCACAACATGCAGCAAGCGGCCCGGATCTCCGACGATTGTGCCTTCTTCCTCGCCGAGCAAGGTACGCCCGGGGTGATCATCGAGCACGGCGAGACGGAGGCCATTTTCAGCGAACCCCAGGACCCGCGTACCGCCGACTACGTCCAGGGTCGATTCGGATGAGCAGTCTGCCGCCTCCTCCCGACGGCATGGAGTGGGTGTGGGTGGGTGAGGGCGAGCCTGACGCTATTTCCGCCCGCTCGGGGGTCGATCAGATGGGACCTGCGGCCATCGACGGGGTCGTCCCGCCATCGTTGGTTGGCGACTACAACGGTTCGTCGCCTCCTACCCGGCCGCCTACGGTTGTTCCGCCCGTAACTCCTTCGGATGAGCGGGCCATCGAGGCCGCCCCGAGCGATACGACAGGGCCAGCGGGCAGAAGGCGCCGTTCACGATGGATGGTCAACGGCCTCACGCTGGTGATTGATCTAGCCATCATCTTGCTGCTGCTGGAACTGGCTCACTTCCTCTAGAGCGTGACCGGCCGGTGCCAGAGTTCTTGCGGGTGAGGTCGGTGGTGCCTCTGCGAAAGTCGTCTCCGGCTGGACCCCCTGGCGGCAATGGACTCTGAAGATCGAGGCGGCCCGGCGACGAGAGGCGTCGACAACGCGGAAGCCACACACTCGACAGGTGGCGTTCCAGATACCTTCTTGCAGCATGTAATTGGCGCGATGCCGCTCGGCAAGATCCGGCCTATCAACCATTGGTGTACGTTCCCAAGCAGCCCGGTCCGGCGCCACCAACGGAAGCTGAACCATTCGTATCGCCAAGATGAATATCGGGGGATACACCGGGAGCTGCCACCTCACCGATGGCTGAGTGTGCTATTCGAGCACCCAGCGACGGTGTCGCCGGATCGGGACGTTGGTCACTGACGTTCACTGCAATGTTGCCCGGCCGTTGATCTGCCGACAACACGATCGGCAAGAATAGGGGCGAGCATCGTTCTTGAGACGATGGTTGCGGAGGACCTGTCTTGTCGATGAGCGCCAACCTGGCCGTGACCGCCGTCCTGGACCGGCGGAAGGACCTGAGTGAGCGATGGTCGCTGGCTGACGCCGACACGCAGGTCCGGGTTCGGGTGAGCCTGCTCGCGATCGCCGTCGTCGCCGCCTTCCACTACACGATCGAATCCCTGGTCCAGACCATAAACTTCGACACGCCGCTCGCCTACATCGGCCTCGTCCCCCTGATTGCCGCGGCCCTCGCCTACGGGCTCCGTAGGCCGAGTCGCCCAGAGCCCGAGATCCACGACCGGCAGCTTGACTACATCATCGGCGTCCCCCTGATCGCCGCCGCCCTTGCCATCAACCTCTTTCTCCCCAGCCAGCAGTCGGTGCTCTTCTGGGTCCGCCGGATGGATCTGGTCTCCCTACCTCTTTTCGTGGCGGGCGCCGTGGCGCTTCTGTTCGGCACCCGCGTGCTGTGGCGACAGAAACTGGCGATCGCCTATCTGTTCCTGGCCTGGCCGTGGCCGTATACAACGATCCTGCTGGGTACGCTCAACGGCTTCACGAATGTCACCGTAGCCGCCCTGACGGCCGCGCTGGGCGTCGTGCACTTCGCCGCTCCCGTTCATGCCGCTAACGGTGAGACCGGGCTGTACAGCATCGTCCACAACGGCGTGCCCTTTCCCGTCAGCGTGGTGACCGCCTGCTCGGGGGTCGACGGGATGGTGGGCTTCCTCCTGGTTGGGACCGCGTTTGCCATCTTCGTCCGGGGCGGACTGATCCGCAAGGTGCTATGGCTGCTGGCAGGTTTTGTCCTGTTGTGGACCACGAACCTGGTCCGCCTTCTGCTCATCTTCTGGGCGGGCCAAAAGTGGGGAGAGCAGATGGCGCTCCGGGTCCTGCACCCGATCGCCGGGCTGATCATCTTCAACATTGGCGTCATACTGATGATCCTGATGCTGCGGCCGTTCGGGTTGCGCCTGCTACCCAAATCGGCCGCGTCAGAACCGGCGACTCCCGTGACCTCGCCGAAGAAGCCGTCCTCGAGGACTACACCGATCTACCTGGTGGGCGGACTACTTCTCGCTGCGGCCATGATCCTCAACGTCAACAACACCTCGCTCGAGTCCTACAACCTGGTGCTCGGCGCCTCGGGAGCGCCGCGAGTGCCCTCGTATCTGGCCGATCCGGCGACGCCGGCCGGGTGGACGCCCGTCTTCACCAACGAGTACGTGCAGGGCAAGTCGTTGTTCGGCGAGAGCTCGCGGTGGTTTCGCTATACGTACTTCGACCGTGGTACCGGCCCCCTCGACTCGACCCTTCCTGTCGTAGCCGACGTCATCAACGCCGCGGGCGTGCGGAGCTTTGGCGCCTATGGGATTCAGGCCTGTTACGACTTCCATGGTTACACCCTGCGCGAGGTGTCCAATGTGTCGCTCGGCGGCGGGATCACCGGCCAGACCATGTCGTTCTCGACGCCGAGCAATGGTGATTGGTCAATCGTGTACTGGATCTGGCCCGTGAAGACCGGCACCCAGACCCGCTACGAACGAATCGTCCTGTACCTGCTCAACACGGCCGATGGCACCGTTCGGCCGCCGGCCAGTGTGCCGGGCGTCAGTGGTCAGACCGGCGCGCTCAACCCGTCGAGCTCGCTGAAAGACCGGCTGTCCGTCAACCGGGCCTTCCTGGTCTCCTTTGCCCGTGACATCGTGCAGGAGCAGACCAAGCTCAACGAGCCGGCCATCGAAATCTCCCAGGTGAGGCCGCCTCAGCCGTCTGCCAGGGAGCTCTACGGTGGGGAGGGCAGCTCACCAGCCAGGGCCACCAACTCACACCCCTCGGGAGCTACCAAAGCACCCTCCCGGTCGTTGTCGCCAGGAGTGATCAAGTTGCACGAAGCGGCCCGGCGCGAGGCCTCTCGCCACGGGGAGAGTCGATGAGCCACGCTGAGCGGGTGAGCCAGATTGAGCCGATCAGCCGGACTGATGCGGTCAGCCGGACCGACTCAGTGCGCCAGCCGCACAAATTCGGTCCCAAACTCGAACTTGTCGACCCCGGAGGAGAGCAGACCGATCGGGCCGGCCGGACGGTTGAGAGCCCGCCGGCGACCTGGGCGCCCACCTGGCGGCCTGAGCCGGGCGAGGCGACCAGGTCCGAGGGAAGAAGGCTCCGGCTTCGCCTGACTCTCGATCCGCAGCGGCGCCGGCAGCTCGGGCAGATCATCTCGGTGCTGGGGGTGCTCTTGATTCTCGCCGGACTCCTCTCTGCGTTCCTGTAATGGACGAGTTCGGCCCAGCAGCGGACGAAGTATGAGCGATCCGGTCCGGCGGCAAAGCCGGTGACCACCATGCAATCGCTCCCGGGAACGGCGCCGCTTCGGCTTCGGGTCGGCGCCCGGCTGCGAACGTCAGGTGGGGCACTGCCAGTAGCGATCGGCAATGTCGTTTCCGGGCTTTGCGCCTATGCCTTCCTGATACTCGCCGCTCGCCAACTCGGCGTCATCCGGTACAGCGCCCTCTCCACCCTCTGGACCCTTGTGTCCTGGTTGGACCCGGCGTCTTCCTCCCGATGGAACAGGAGATCTGCCGAGCCTCCGTCTCGCGGCAATCCGAGGGCAGGGGTGACCGTCCGGCCGTCGTTCGTGGCGCCCAGGTGGGTGCCATCCTGGCGCTCGCCCTTCTTGGTGGCGTGGCACTGGGCGCCGGCCCGTTGCAATCCCACTTCTTCGACGGAAGCGCATCACTGGTTGCCGCCCTTGCACTCGGCTTGGTCGGCTACTACTGCATGCACCTGAGCTGGGGTGTCCTGGCGTCTCACCGGCGTTTTCGCGGCTACGGGATCGTGTCCGGAAGCGAAGGTCTGTTCCGGCTGGCCCTTTGCGCCATTTTGCTGCCGCTCGGAGCCTCTTCCCTGGGCGTCTATGGCCTCGCCATCGGGCTCGCCCCGCTTTTGGCCGCCTATGCGGGCTGGCGGGCCCAGGGCGTTCCCTTGTCCATAGCCCAGCCCGAGCCCTGGCGGCCGACCACACAGGCCATCGCCTTCCTGGTGGGCGCGTCGTTCCTGCGGGTCGCCCTGCTCATGATCGGACCGGTGGTCGTGCAGTTCCTGGCCGGCCGCGGCGCCGGACGCGGCGAAGCCGGCCGCTACCTGGCGGCCCTGGCGCTCACCCGGGTTCCCCTGTTCATCTTCGGAGCGGTTCTGGTGGCGCTGCTGCCCCGGCTCTCGCAACTGGTAGCCGAAGGGGCTCGCCAGGCGTTCGCAAGAGTCTTGACCGGTGCTTCCCTGCTCGTGGCGATGACCTTTGCCGCGGCGTGCGGGATCATCGAGGTGGTTGGCCCCCGATTGCTTATCTTCTTCTTTGGTGCGAGCTACGCCCTGCCGGCCGGTGACCTGATCAGACTGACGGCCGGATGCGGGTTGTACGTCCTCGCGGTCCTTCTGTCATACGGTCTTATTGCGGCTGGAGGGCACCACTGGACGACGCTCGCGTGGCTGGTGGGGTGCTTGTCGTTTGCTGCTCTCGTCGTGGGCGGCTCCGGTCTCGGACTACTGGGACGGGTGGAGTGGGGCTTTATGGTGTCATCCGGAGTGGCATCCGCCGCCATGGGTGTCTTCCTGATCGGCTTGCACCGAACCCGTCCCTGGTCGGCGTCCGGAAGAGAATCTCTACTCGAAGTGGCGCCTGCCCTTTGAGCGACCCGCCCGCTCGGGGTGAGGCAGCCTCACCGCTCCACGAACGGGCCGACATATTTGAACACTTCTGGTGAGGCGTTGGTGTCCGCAAAGTCGGCGCCGGGCGCAAACCGGGCGACTAACTTCCATGCCGATCGATCACCCTCGATGATGCTCCGACCTACGTCGGCCCCGGCATGAGGGAGGACGGTCACACCACCCTTGCCGACGCTGCCGACGGTCACGATGTAGTCGACATAGGCATCGGGGTTGGCCACGATCCTCTGCCAGTCGCGGTCATTTCGTACGACAAACTGATTGGCCTTTCGAGTGAAAAGCACCGCGTAAAAGTTGGAGAAGTTGTCAGCGAGAACGTGGTCGCCGGGCTTGAGCGTGCGATCCAGGTAGGCGTCGAGCTGCTGCCAGGAAGCCAGCTGATCACCCTGGGGGCTGCAGTAGTCGGCCGACTTCGCCGGGAAGGATCGGGCCAAAAACGGCAGCACCTTGCCGGCACCATAGGCAAAGAAATGACACTCGCCTTCGATGTGGGTCGTCACTCCGCTCGACAGGGCGCGCGGTCCGGTCACGCCGGCCACCACCAACAGTCCGACCAGCCCGAAGTTCCAGAGATGGTCGAGCGGCGATGGACGCCTCGAGGCCAGCCAAATGACCGCGAAGGTGGCGAAGAGAACGGAGGTGACAAAGTAGCGCGGATCCCCGTAGCCCGTGTGGGTGATGATCTGGAAGATCTGGATGGCCAGGAAGACAGAGGCACCAGCCAGGATACCGATGGTGCCGCGAGTGGTTGGTTGCAACGGCAACCACACCAGGACGGCCAAGGCCACGACGAGGGCCGGGCCAAGGACCACACCCCAGTGGAGGGCCCAGGGGAAAGCGAGCAGGGGGTGATTCGCGGTGTCGGGCAACCACACGGCGTGTGTAGGTCCCTGTTGCCCTCCTTCCACGAAGAAAAAGGGGGAGCCCAGGATCACCCACTGGACCAGCATCCATATGATGAAGGTGACCGCAGGGGGGAGGGCGATCAGGGTCGCGGTCCACAGGCTTTGACGCCAGCGACCCCATTCGAAGGCGGCGACGGCGGCGAGCACGGCGGTCAGAAGTGGAGCTTCGAGCCGGGTGAGCACCGCTCCGCACAGGCCCGCCGTCAGAATGATGAGGTCCGGGGTGGCCCGGGTGCGGATGAAGGTCAGGAAGCCCAGCATGGCGATGCTGATAAAGAGGAAAGAGCACGCTTCGCTCATCCCGTTGGCCGCGTAATAGATCGTGACCGGATTCAGCGCGAAGGCGGCGCAGATGGCCAACCGCAGCCCCCGACTCAGGCCCAGCCGGGTGCAGAGCCGGGCGAGCACCGGGATGGTGAGGGCCATACAGACGGCACTGGAAAGCGGCCCGGCCAGATCAGCCCGGCCCAATGGTTCGAGAAATGGTACGAACGGTGCTTGAATAAACGAGGGGAGCGGAGGCCAGAAGAACCCGATGGCGCCCAGGTGCGGGTCCCGGCCAACCGTGATGAAGACGGCGTCCGACGTGCGCGCCAGGGCATCGTTGACGAAGAAGTGGAGGTCATCACGCATCCAGACGGCTGCCCAGGCGTAACCCGCCAGGGCCACGGTCGTAAGGATGGTGATCTCGCTGATGTGCAGGCGGGCACGGAGACGGACGAGCAGAGGCGGCAGCACCGGGGATTGCCAGGTGCTGGCATCGCCCGCGACCTGGTCTGGTGTTCCCTCGACAGGAATGACAGCAGTCATTTGATGCTCTGCACCGTGCCCGCGATCGATCCGGCGGTATCAAGTCCGTGGGTGGTCTTTTCCCAGTACGACGGAGCGCTCAGCAACTGGAGTCCGGCTTTGATGGCGGCTACCGACATCATCACCCAGTAGACGGGCATCAGGAGCGCGGCGCCTCGCAGTTTGCGATTCTCGGGGCCGCGGACGCTCAACAGACAGGCGTAGGCCATCACAAAGTTTCCCACGATCCAGCAGATGAGCCCGGCGAAGTAAACTCCGGTAGGGAACAGGCTGCTCATCAGCGAGGGGTGGGCCAGCCACCAGATTGAGGTGAGGGCCCAGAAGAACGGGTTGAGCAGCGCCAGGAGCGGTGTTCCCCCCACGAAGAGGATGAAGAGCAAGAGCTGCGTGACACCGATCTCACGGAGCACGGCGATCGGGTGGCGCAGGTGCACCAGCAGCGTTTGGGCATAGCCTTTATACCATCGAGATCGCTGCTTGACCCAGTTGATGAAGTCGCTGTTGGCTTCCTCCAGGGTCACGGAGTCGAGGACGCCGCTTCGGTAGCCGCTCCGGTGCATCCGCACGCCCAGGTCGGCGTCCTCAGTCACATTGAAGGGGTCCCAGGCGTTCAGCTGAAGCAGAATGTCCCGCCGGAAGTGGTTGGAGGTCCCTCCCAGGGGGATGGGGGCGTCGAGCTGGGCCAGGCCCGGGAGCAGCTGGGTAAACCACATGCGGTATTCGATGGTGAACCACTTGGTGATCAGGTTCTGGGTCGGGTTGAAAAACGCCAGCTGAGCCTGGACACAGGCCACCTCGGGGGGTGCCGCCGACATGGCCATGGCCGCTTTGCGCAGCTGGAGCGGATCGGGTCGGTCCTCGGCGTCGTAGATGGTGACGAGCGAACCCCGCGACAGCGTGAGGCCGTAGTTGAGGGCCTTTGGCTTGGTTCTGGGGTGGCGGCCGGGCACGAGAGTGATCTGGACGTCCTCGGCGTCACCGACGGCAGCCCGGGCGGCGTCGACGGTCTCCAGGTCATCCTCCTCCAGGAGAAGGAAGATTTCCAACCGATCGGCCGGGTAGTCCAGGCGACGCAGGTGGGCGACGAGCTGCTCGCACACTGCTGGTTCTCTGAAGGCGGGGACCAGGACCGAGTAGGTGGGCAGCAGATCGGCGGGAAAGGCTCGGGCTCTCTCGTCGCTGATCCGGATGATGCCCTTCCCGTTGAGAGCCAGCTGGTACAGGCGGAGTCGGAGCAGCATCGAGGCGAAATAGACCATCGTCATGACAGCGACGACGATGAGCGCGGTGACGTGCCACGAGAAGGGGAACGTCAGGCTCGCGACGGCGGCCGCGATGATCAGGCCGCGCACCTGGCCGAGGCTGAGCGTTCGCTCGGCCGAAAGGTCCGGACTGGAGTCGCGCAGACCGTCGACGCTGAACCAGAGCCGATCCTGCTCGGTCGGGGCTTCCTGGCCGAGGATCTGCCGGCGTAGCGGTCTCGGGTACTCGGAGGTGTCAGGGAGACGCAGCCACACGCCAGCGCAGATGCAGATGCCTCCGAGAGCGAGGAGCAGGCGCGCCATCAACAGTCGAAGTCTGCCGCAGCCGGCCGGGATCGGCCAGTCAATCGTGTGTCAGATATGGCAGCTCGGGCTGATTCGCCGTCTCGGGCGGGACAGTAGCCCTCGCCGTTGTCCCGCGGCGCGGGACCACATGGGTGCGGACCTGGAAGAGACTCAGGAAGAAAGCGGCGAAGACCAGCTGCAGTCCCAGGACGAGCAGGGTGAGGGCGTAGAGCGCCGGGCGCACGGCGTCGAGCGCACCCAGTGAGCTGTTCAGCCACTGCACCAGGATACCGATGTCAATCCCGAGTCCGGCGAACACGAAGAGGGCGCCCACCAGCAGGCCGCGCTCGAGCGAAAAGTCCCGCTCGACCCATTCCGACATGGCGCTCGGTTCGTCCAGGCCGATGCTCTTGGCGTACGTACGCGCGAAGACGCCGAAGATCACGGCCTGGCTCCCGGCCAGCGTGAGAAGGGCGAAGAGGATGCTGAAATGGACTTGCAAAGAGTGGTGCCCGACTGAAACGGAGCCAACCAGCAGGACGCTCTGGCCCAGGAAACCGACGAGGAAGAACACCAGACCCGGGATGATGAACAGGTACTTAGGTGAGAGGAGCAGCATGAAGCGCAGGTGGCGCCAGGCGTCACGTATGCCGTTGAGCTTTGACTCACCAATCCGCGGGTGGTACCTGATGGGCACCTCAGACACTCGCAATTCGGCGCGGGCGGCCTTGACCACGATCTCGGACGCGAACTCCATGCCTTCGCAGCAGAGGCCCATTCGATCGAGGGCCTCACGGGTGAAGGCGCGCATTCCGGAGTGGGCGTCGCTACTGCGCAGGCCGAAGAACTGGTTGAGGACCCAGGTTAGGACCGGATTGCCGACGTACCGGTGGGTCCATGGCATGGCACCCTTGAGGATCTCGCCCCCGAAACGGGAGCCGAGCACATAATCGGCCGATCCATCTGCCAGAGGTTGGACCAGGTCGGCCAGCTCGGTGAAGTCGTAGGTGTTGTCGGAGTCACCCATGACGATGTACCGCCCTCGAGCCTCGGAGAAGCCTTTGAGGTAAGCATTGCCGTAACCCCTGGCCGGTTGGAGCACCACCCGGGCGCCGGCCTCCCGGGCGATGGCGGGCGAACCGTCTGTCGAGCCGTTATCGCTGACGATCACTTCGCCCCGGAGACCCGTGCGCCGGATACCTTCGAGGGCCTTCTGGACACAGATGCCCACGCTGTCGGCCTCGTTGAGGCACGGCATGACCACGCTAATGTCAACTGCTGCGACGGTGTCGTCTACGTCGTGCCACTCCGACTGCATATCGACGGTTGTCACCTGGGTCCTTTCAACCGATGTGCCCTGAGTGGCGTGCGATGCCTTCAACGCCTGAGGCCACTATGGCTGGCTGGCCATCGTTTCACAACCGGTACGCCAAGTGGTTGGTTGACGTTTATCCGAAAGTGGCCGGTCGTTCACCCGGGAGACACCACACCGGAGATGAATTGGACCTGACGCGCCAGTAAACCCGACGCGAACCTCCGACGAAATGTCTGTGGATGTGGGGGTGCGCCTGTGGGCATGGCCGTTCGGAGCTCGCCCCGACCGAAAGTAGCATCGTGGCGTCGCCAACGCCGAACCCGGCGGGTTGAGGAAAGGACCGCTTATGACCGAGCGAGTCAACAGTGCATCTGACTTCGATGAGTTGTGGCGAGGAACCTGGGGCGATATTCAGTCAGTCGGTCCCGTACACCGCCACCTGCAGCGGATGCTGACCAGAACGATTGACGGCCTCGGAGTGAAAACGGTCCTGGACGTGGGCTGTGGGGCGGGCCAGAACCTCGCCGCCTTGAACAAGCAGGGTCGGTACGCGCTCACTGGCATTGACGTGTCTTTGGAGGCGCTCCAGCGAGCGGAGCGGCGGGTCCCGGGGGGGTCCTTTCTGGTCATGGACGCGCAGACAGCGGTGTTGAACGCCCGGTTCGACCTGGTCATGTCGATGGGGGTGCTCGAACACCTACCGGACGGGCACGCCGCCGTCGCCCGGATGGCGGCCCTGGCCCGTAGTTGGGTACTTGTCAACACTATCGGCGGCACCATCTATCCAAATGATGACGCGGTTGGGCACATCACGAGCTATAGCAAGGAGAGGCTGGCGGCCACCCTGGAGGAGACCGGGTTGAAGGTGCAGTGGATCTCGGCCTGGGGTTTCCCTTTCTACTCGGCCGTTCGCGCCCTAACCGAGCGAACGCCGTTCGGTCCCGCTACCGGCCGTCTCGGTCCAATTCGCCGGCTCACTTCCCGATCGCTCTTCCATCTTTACAAAATCAATGTCCCTGGGCGTGGCGACGTCCTTACCGGGCTGGCCCGGCAGGTCTGAATGTCCTCGAAGTGAAGAAGGTCTGCACGAACGGTGAATCAGGTCCAACATCTTTCCTGCGGATTGCTCCGGTGCCCGAAACGCCCCGTTCTGGGCTCCGGAGACCTTACCAAGGGAAGGTAAAATCGCCGGAACAACATCGTCTAGCAGCCTGGTGGAGAGGAGGGCAGCGAAGTCATGAGGCCAACGCATCGCGACCAGGTTGCGATTGTGACCCGACCGGACCAGTGTTCCGGGCAGGGCACGGCATCGTCCGACCAGCGCTCGGCTGAAAGAGGCGCAGAGTGGATTTCCGTGGCTCAACCGGACCTCTGCGGGAATGAGTTGTATTATCTGCAGCAGTGCGTCGAGTCAGGGTGGATCTCGGGTAACGGACCATTCGTCGGTCGTTTTGAGGCCGAGTTCGCTGAGTTTTGTGGCGTGAAGGAAGCGATCAGCTGCAGCAGCGGGACGGCCGCTCTGCACCTGGCGCTGGTCGCCCTCGGGGTAGGGCCAGGAGACGAAGTCATTGTTCCAACCCTGACCTACGTGGCCACGGCCAACGCCGTGCGCTACTGCGGTGCCACTCCTGTCTTCGCCGACAGCGAAGCTCTCACCATGAACGTTGACCCTGCTGACGTCGAGCACAAAATCAGCGCTCACACGAAGGCTATCGTGGCCGTGCATCTGTTCGGGCAATGCGCAGACATGGATCAGTTGCTCGGGCTGGCTCAGGAGAAGAACATTTCCCTGATCGAAGACGCGGCGGAGGCCCACGGGGCGACCCATCGGGGTCGCCGCGCCGGCTCCATCGGAGCCGTGGCCGCGTTCAGCTTCTTCGGGAACAAGATCGTCACCACAGGTGAAGGTGGCATGGTCACCCTCGACGACCCGAAGCTCGCCGCGCTGATTCGCCTGTTGCGCAATCAGGCCGCCGAAGCTCGGCGCCCTTACTGGCACAAGATGGTGGGATTCAATTACCGAATGACCAATCTCCAGGCGGCAGTGGGCGTGGCCCAAATGGAACGGATCTACGAAATGCTCGACCGCCGGGCCAGGCTGGCAGCCTGGTACGAGGAGGCACTCGCTGGCCTGGATGACTATCTCATGAGGCCGGGGCTCCGTCCCGGAAACGGCCATGCCTACTGGATGTACACGATCGGGCTACGACCGACTGCGAGCGAGCGACGCGACGAGGTCGTCAGGCTGCTCGCGGCCGACGGAATCGAGGCCCGTCCGGTGTTCTCGCCGGTGCATCTCATGCCTCCGTATCACCAGCCGGGCGCCAGGTTCCCCCTAGCGGAACAATTCGAGTGCGCGAGGAATCTCACTTCCGACGCATACCCGGTTGAGCCAGGAGCAGGTCCGGTACATTGCATCGCGTCTTCGCGTGCACGTGCAGAGCGGTTCGGCTGACCGGCGGGTGTCACGCCGATGAATACTTGGCGAACACCTTGTGATCCCCTGGGCTGGCTGTGATCGTCGTGGCGTGCGCGCCAAACCCGTCCATCACGATCAGACCGACCCGGCGAACTACGACGCTCGGCGAGGCGGACATTTTGAGCAGCGTCGGGTTGCGGCCGTCTGCGATCTGATTGTCGAGTCAGGGGCCGCGAAAGTCATCGAGCTGGGTGGTGGCACCGGGCGGGTCTGCTATCGGGTGTCGATGGAGCATCCTGACGTGGACTTTGCCGTCGTCGAGATCAATGACCGCATGATGGCTCACGGCGAGGAGAAATATCGAGGTAGGGGTCTCGCTCGAACCACCGCCATACCGATCGGTTTCCAGGCCGACCTTCTATTCTCAATTGACGTCATTCACCACTTGCGGGACCGGCCCCGGGTGTTCAGCGACATGCGTGCGGCGGCTCGTTCGGGGGCCAGGTGGCTGGTCATCGAGCCGAATATCTTCCATCCGTATGTGTGGTGGTTCCAGGAGAGCATGCGCCGAAAGGGCCTGGATGAGGATCACTTCCGGCCCAGGGTGAGCGAACCCGAGTTCGAGCAGGCGGGGTGGCGGATCGGCACCAAGGCCTACATGCATCTGTGGCCGGCATCGTTCGAGCCCTCCGAGCGGGCGAAGCGCGTCGAACGCCAACTGGAAATGTCCCGGCGGCTCGGTGGCAGCGTGGTCTACCAGCTGCATGCAGTGTGACATTTCGCTGCTCGGCGGGCTCAGCGCTCTTCGCACCCAGCCGAAGCCAAAACCTAAACCGGGACTCCGACGATCACGTCGAAGTCCCGGCTGACCTTGAGTATCCCCCCCGAGGTGATCGGGCGCTCGGCGACCCGCGCCGTATCTACGACGCCGATTCTATGATGTGGTGTTGCAGGTGTTGGTGCCGGAGGCCGTATTGGCCATCCCGACTATGTGGGGACTGTTGGCCTGCAGCACGCAGTTCGAGTTAGCCATATTGGCCAAGAGAACGCCCCCTCCGGTATTGCTCTGAACCGTGATACTGGCTGAGACCGTGTTGGCCTCAAGGAGGAACTGCGAAGCGTTGCCCTGAACCACCAGGTTTGCCTTGATGGTGTTGCCGACCAGCTCGTTGTCGGCGGCGCCACTGCTCTGCACGACGACGGAACCGCTAATGGTCGAGCCAGAGATAGACAGACCCGCGGCCCCCTGGGCGGTGACGTTTGCCGCGACGGTGGTGCCCGTCATGGTCAAGCTTCCGCCCGAACCGACCGTCACATTTCCGGTGATCACGTCAGTACTGTTGAGCACGCAGCCGGACATCGCCGTCACATTGCTATAGGTGCCGGCCGCGAGGGGCCCGGTGCATGTGGCGCTGGAAGCACTGGTAGCAGCCTGCGCCGCGCCGCCCACCAACAGCGGGAGGCCCACCGCCGCCGCGGCACCGATGAGCAACGTCGAGAGAGTCCGTCCCCTCATATGGATTTCCTCCTTATCCGGCGGCTCGGATCGCCGACCAGCAGTAGCTCGTGATGGAATCTGATCAAGGGAATGATCCCTCGCTGACGTTTCTGTCAGCACCGCACCTACGCACTCGGGCGTTTGAGAGCATCCTGCTAACCCCGAAGACCGAAGTCAATCGGCGTGCCGAGTGTTCACCTCCCGTTTGGGTCGTGCTTACGCGATTGTCCGGACCGCCACTGCTCGTTCCTTGATGTCGCCGGTCGGCCAGAGATCAGCGATGTCGGCCGCGAATCAGTCGATTCCTGCCTTTGCTGACAATTCGTACCGCTTACACCAGCTGTTTACCGCGCCGTCACCGACGGGACAACATGAGAATCCCGGAGGGGACAGGTTCAGTTACGCGACGGTGGGCGGTCTTCGCCGTGGTGCCGCGGCGGCGGGCAGGAGGTACCACCCTGGCGGGTGGCAATTACCGGGCCGGCCTGGGCCTGAAAGGTAATTTGCCAGGCGCACGGCGGCAGCTTCACGACCCATGGCGGGTCATTGACCTGCCAAAAGAGGGTTGCATGGTGCCTTCTGTCCCGGCCGGCCAGCGACCAGCTGGAGAACGTAAAGCGATAGCCATTATCCACACAGGCTGCTGAGGGAAACGCAAAGGCCACGCCATTGCCGGTGACCAATTGGGCCGCGCACCTGTTGTGCGGCGGGTGGCCAGATTTTTCCGTCGGGCGCGCTGAGGCACTACCCGCCAGCCCGGTCAGGGCGCCGACCGCCGCTACCGCCCCGACCCCCACTTTCGTCCATCGGTTGAGCTTCACGCCTACCCCTCCACCGTCGCCGCGTGGATGATTCTCAGAGGGAGGGTACCTGATTGCAGGACCACGGGAGGACTACAGAATGGCCGGCCTGGCCTGACGTCGGGTCGGTCCGGTCAGGCGCCGTAGACTCGCCTGAGTGTCAGATCCGACGCTCCCTGGTCTTCGCATCGCCCTCGTCTACGACTGCCTCTTCCCCTACACTGTGGGCGGAGGGGAGCGCTGGTACCGGCAGTTGGCCGAGGGGCTGCACCAGGCCGGTGCCGAAGTCACCTATCTGACTCGCCGGCAATGGCACGAGGCTCCCGAGCTCGACGGAATCCGGGTGGTGGCGGTCAGCGGTCCTAGTGAGCTGTATAACCAGGACGGAACCCGTCGTTTGCTTCCCACTCTGCAATTTGGCCTGGGTCTGTGGTTCTGGCTGGTCCGGCATCGCCGCAGTTTCGACGTCGTGCAGACGCCGAGCTTCCCGTTTTGGTCAGTGCCAGCGGTTCGCGCCGCGTTGGCTCGGACCGAAGTCCGCGTCACCGTAGACTGGTTCGAGGTCTGGTCCGCCAAATTTTGGCGGTCCTACGCCGGTCGTCTGGTCGGCACCGTGGGTTACGGGGTCCAATGGTGTTGCGTCCGGCTCTCACCGGACATCGTCGTCCTGTCCGCCTCGGCCGGTAAACGAATCGCGTCCATGAGCCTCACTACCGCTGGCCCGCCGGTCGTACTCGCCGGATTGCTCCCATCTTTGTCGGCCGTGGTCGACGGTACGACCGCAGAGCAATCCCATCAGCCCGAGTATGTGCTTTACGCCGGTCGCCATATTCTGGATAAGGGGGTTGATCTCCTACCCCGGACCTTCCAGCTGATATCCCGCCAGCGCCCGGAGCTGCGCTTTGTCATTGCCGGCGACGGTCCGTTGCGCCCTCGGGTTACATGCGAATGCCGGGAACTCGGCCTCCGGGACGTCGTCGACATCCCGGGATTTGTCAGCGATGAGCAACTGGCCGCTCTCATCGCCGGGGCGACCTGCGTGGTCGTTCCCTCCCGGCGCGAGGGCTACGGATATATGCCTGTGGACGCCATGGGCCAGGGCACACCCGTGGTGACGACAGATTTCGAGGAGAACCGAGCTATCGACAACATCGACCCGGGCCGTAACGGCTACATTGCCAGCCCGCCCACTCCCGAGAACATCGCCGATGCGGTGCTGTCAGTCGTGGCCGCTGGCTCGCGGCTGCGAACGACCACACGGGAGTGGTACCGAGTCCGAGCTACCAGCATGTCGGTTGACACCTCGGTAAGTCAGATGGTGCGAATCCATGCCGCGGCTCCGCGAGCGCTCCGCCCCGAACTCGGCCGGAACGCTCCTCCGCCCAGAACTGACTAGAGGCTTATACGGCTGCGCCTGGGAGCGGGAGAGGTGCGGACCAGCGGTCCTCGTCAGGAATCACCAATGATCCCTGCCGAGCCGGAACCGGCTTGATCACCACCGAAAACCCTCGGCCCCGGAGGTCCCCCGCGATCTCGCGTGCCGTCCTCTCATCATCGACAAGGACCAGGATCTTGCCTTCGCTCGTGCTGCCCGCATTGGTGTCGATGATGGCATAATCCGCAAAGTCGACCATGCTTCCCCTCTAATGTTCGGCGGGGCCCACCCTGATCATCAGTAATCCGACAAGATTAGCCGGAAAGCTAGAAGAGTTCACTTACGCGCTACATTTCGTTCAGGTCACCGTGGCGGGCCGGCATGATGACTCGGCGATCTTACCGCGCTGCGCCGCCGGTCAAAACTGGCGAAACATTCCCTTAATGGTTGCCCACGCTCCATGGCGCCGCGTGCGCCGTCCGCGTGCTTACCCGAGTTGCTCGACGAATCGCTCCAGCTGCCGGAGGTTGCGGCATTCGTAGGCCCCGTCACAGTGGACGGCGTACTGGCTGACGATGGAATCGCCGGTGTCCCAGTACGAGCGGGGCTCGGGATTGAGCCAGTAGACGTGCCGGGCCTTCTTGGCCATCTCGGTGATTATCCAGTTCTGGGAGGCGTGGTAGTTGTTGCGGGCGTCGCCGAGCAGCAGCACCGTGGTCTTGGGGTTGACCTCCCGCCCCCACCGGTCCCAGAACACCTCGAAGGCGTGACCGTAATCGGAGTGGCCGTCCACCCAGATCACGTCGGCCTCGGTGTTGATGCGATGAATGGCGACGGTGATGTCCTCCGTCCCCTTGAAATAGTCGGTCACCTCATCGATGCCGTCGATGAAGACAAACGACCGCACCTTGCTGAACTGTGAGCTGATGGCGTGCACCAGTTGCAGGGTGAAGCGGGCGAAGGCGGCCACTGACCCGGAGATGTCGGCCACCACCATGATCTCCGGTTTGGATGGCCGCGGATACTTGAACTTGGGCTCGGCCGGCACCCCCCCATAGGAAAGGGAATGGCGCATGGTGCTGCGAAAGTCCAGCGGCCCCTTCCGCCCATGGCGCCGCTTGCGGGCCAGCCGCACGGCCAGCTTGCGGGTCAGCGGAGCGATGGCCTTGCGCAGGGCAGCCAGCTCCTCCCGGCTGGCGTGCATGAAGTCGATGTCCTCGGGGAGCGGCTTGCGAATGGACTTGGCCACCGCCTCCGCCCCCCTGTCGGCGACCAGCCGACGGCGGATCTCCGCTTCGATCTGGCGGCGCAGGGCGTCCAGGCGGCCCTCGTACTCTTCCCGGGCCAGGCGCTCCTCCAGGTCGGTGAGCTCACCGCGCGTTTGCAGACGGGCCGCCTCCAGCATGCGCTCCAGCACGGCGTCGAGGTCGAGCTGCCGGAGAGTGCGGTACAGGTAGTACGTGCCGCCCACGGGCCGGCCGGGTTCCATGCCGGCGTACCGGGTGACGGCGGAGCGGGCCACGGCCCGCATCATGGCGTCGTTGCCGTCCATGAGGGCGCGGTAGAGAAGCTCCGCCAGCTGCTCGGGGGTCAGACCCTCCGTCCCGGCGCCTTCGCCCTGCCCGCTGCCGAGGAGCTCGCGGATCATCTCGTCGACGGCGCCGTCGCCCTCGCCGTCGTCGACGATGTGGTACTCGCGCCCCCGCAGCGAGAAGTAGACCTCGAAGACGGTCTCGAAGGCCTTCCAGTGGGCATTGTTTTTCACCATGGTGGCGGCGAGGGCGTACTTGAAGGCGTCGCGGTCCTCGAGCGGGATGTACCGCAGAGCTTCCACCGCATCGAGGTTCTCCGTCAGGCTGACCGGGATGCCCGCGGTACGGAGCTCTTTGACAAACCCGGACAGGGTCTCGAGGAGGCCGGCGGAGCTGCCGGCCGGCAAGCCGGACGCCTGAACCTGGGCCACTATCGCGACGCGCCGGCTGTCGAGGCCAGGTCCTTGGCCGCCTTGTCGATGTCGGATTGGTACTTGAGCAGGATGTGGAGCGTCCCGGTGGCCGTCGCCGCATCGACGGACTGGATCCCGAGCAGCAGCAGGGTCCGGGCCCAATCGAGCGTTTCGGACACCGACGGCGCCTTTTTGAGCTCCAGATTGCGGATGGAGCGCACGATGCGGACCACCTGATCGGCGAGGGCGTCGGAGATGCCCGGCACCCGGGTCAGCACGATCTCCTTCTCCCGCTCGAGGTCGGGATAGTCGATGTGCAGGAACAGGCAGCGCCGCTTCAGCGCTTCCGACAGCTCTCGGGTGTTGTTGGAGGTGAGGAAGACCAGCGGGATCTGACTGGCGATCACGGTCCCGAGCTCCGGGATCGACACCTGGTAGTCCGAGAGGATCTCCAGGAGCAGGGCCTCAGTCTCCACTTCGACCCGGTCGACCTCGTCGATCAGCAGCACGACCGGCTCCTTGGCGCGGATCGCCTCCAGCAGGGGGCGAGTCAGCAAGAAGGGCTCGGAGAAGATGTCCTCCTCGACGTCCTGCCACTGCTCGCCGCTGGCCTCTTCGCTGACGCGCTGGGCCTGGATGCGCAGGAGCTGCTTCTTGTAGTTCCACTCGTAGAGGGCCTTCGACTCGTCCAGCCCCTCGTAGCACTGCAGGCGGATCAGCCGGGCGTCGAGCATCTCGGCCACCGACTTGGCCAGCTGCGTCTTGCCGGTGCCGGCCGGTCCTTCGATCAGGACCGGCTTGCCGAGCCGCTCGGCCAGGTACACGACGCCGGCGATCCCTTCATCGGCGAGGTAGGCGACCCGTCGCAGTCCTTCACGGACGACTGCGGGGGACTCGAGGCGGGGGGATGCAACGTCACTCACAGGTACGGTGGCCTTTCTCGGATCGGCGCCAGGGGCGCAGCCCTCGAGTTTACCGGGGGGTCGCTACCGGCCGCCTACCGGGGGCTCGGTAGCCTCCCCCGCCGGTTGCGACCGGGTGCGAGAGGCCCTATTTGAGCGACAGGGAACAGGCCGCCGATTCGGTCATGCCCGTGCCCCTTCGCCGAGCCGGGCGCGCAGGGCGAAGCGCTGGATCTTGCCGGTCGCGGTCTTGGGTAGCTCCTCGACGACGTGGATCTCCCTGGGCCGCTTGAAGGCGGCCATGCGAGCCCGGCAGTGAGTGTCCAGGACCACCGGGTCGATGGTCCGGCCCCGACCGGCGACCACGAAGGCCACCGTGACCTCCAGGCCGGCGGCGTCGCGACCCCCGACCACGGCCACTTCGAGCACGTCCGGGTGCTCGAGCAGCACCGCCTCGACCTCCGCCGGCGACACCCAGATACCGCCCGCCTTGATCATGTCGCTGTTGCGCCCGATGAAGCGGTAGTAGCCGTCCGCCGAGCGCTGATAGACGTCCCCCGTGCGCAGCCACCCGTCCACGAACGTGCTGGCCGTGAGCTCGGGTCGCTGCCAGTAACCGGCCGCCACGGAGTCACCGCGCACCCACAGCGCTCCCGGCGTGTCCGCGTCGGTGATCTCGGCGCCGTGGTCGTCGAGGAGCCGCAGCTGGTAGCCGGCCACCGGCCGGCCGGTCCACCCCGGCCGCACGTCGCCGGGATGGTTCGAGCAGAAGATGTGCAGGGCCTCGGTGGAGCCGATGCCGTCGAGCATCTCGGTACCGAAGCGGCCGGTGAAGCGGCGGTGCACCTCGGCCGGAAGGGTCTCACCGGCAGTGACCGTCGTCCGCACCGGCGCGAGGGTGGTGTCAGGCAGCCCGGCGTCGACCATGGCCGCACAGAACCCGGGCGGGGCGAAAAAGAGGCTGGGCCGATGCCGGGTGAGCAGCGCGGCCGCCCGCGCCGGAGTGGGCGGATCGGGATCGATGACCGCGCTGGCACCTGCGCTCAGCGGGAAGAACAGGGCGTTTCCGAGGCCGAAGGCGAAGAAGAGCTTCGGGACCGAGTAGCACACGTCGTCGGATCGAATGCCGAGGACGGACCGAGCGTAGGTATCACACACGGCCCGGACGTCACCGTGGCGGTGGATGGCCGCCTTGGGCCGGCCGGTCGTGCCCGACGTGTACAGCCACAGTCCGGCGCTGGACGCCGTCGTGGGCTCGAGGTCGACCTCGGACGCGTCCCGGAAGTCCTCGAAGCGGTGCACGGCGACGCCGGGCGGTAGCGGGGCGGCCCCACGACGGCCCCCGTCGTCGGTGAGCACCACGGCGCCCACGGTCGTGGCCTCCTGGAGCAGGCCGGCGTGGCGGCCCGAGGCGACGACCACGGAAGCTGCCGCGTCCGAGATCAGGCCGGCCACATCGTGGGCAAGGAGCATGGTCGACACCGGGACGGCGACCGCGCCGATGCGCAGGGCGGCGAGGAAGGTGGCCGGGAAGGCCAGCTCGTCGGCGACCACCATGAGCACCCGGTCACCGGCCTCGACTCCGAGGGCGTGCAGGCCGTTGGCGGCCATCCGGACGGACCGGAGCAGCTGGGCGTAGGTCTGGGTTTCCTCGCCGCACCGGAATGCCACGCGCTCGCCCTGACCATCCCGCACATGCCGGTCCACCAGCCATTGGGCCGCGTTGAAGCCGGCCTCGCCGGGGTCGGACGTGGCCATCAGACCCGGACGTACTCGAAGTCGACGGGCTTGGCGTGGACCCCGCTGGCCGGTGGGGCCACCCAGCTGGCCATGCGGCCGGGCTCGTGAACCGGGTGCATCACCGCGGTCACCTGGTCGCGGTCGGCATCCGTGGGCAGCCACTCGGCCCGGTGCGCCTCCCACCCGGGTGCGCTCATCAGGTCGCCGTCCGGCGTGACGTGGCGGCCCCCGAAGGCTCCGACCCGGCGGTTGAAGCCCACGTGGGGGAGGCGGAGTTGCAGGCCGGCCGGCGCCAGCGTCCGGTTCCAGCGGTCGACCCCCTTCTGGCAATCGTCGATGTAGTCGTCGCGAAGGGTGGCGTTGAGCGCCGACAGCGCGGCCACCGGCCGCTCCACCACCTGGTCGTCGTCGACGGCGAGGATGGTTCGGGACTGGTCGTGGAGACGGTGATCGTCGGGGCGGGCCGCCTCCTGAAAACGCCCCTTCAACCCGGCGGCGTAGTAGTTGGCCGCGTTGGTGGAGGTCTCGGCGCCGAACAGGTCAAGGCTCAAGCTGTAGTGGAGGTTGAGATACCGCTGGATGGTGTCCAGGTTGATCGCCCCGAACGGGGTCACGTCGTCGGTGTCGTGCTCCTGCATCAGCTCGGCGGTGCGCTGGACCACCCGGCCCACGCCGCCCGCGCCGACGAACATGTGATGCGCTTCCTCTTTGAGCATGAACTGGCAGGTACGGGCGAGGGGGTCGAACCCGCTTTCGGCCAGGGAGGCCAGCTGGAACTTGCCGTCCCGGTCGGTGAAGTAGGTGAACATGAAAAACGACAACCAGTCGTTGGTCGGCTCGTTGAAGGCCCCCAGGATCCGGGGCCGGTCGGCGTCGCCGGAATGGCGGGTCAGCAGGAGGTCGGCCTCGTCGCGTCCGTCCCGGCCGAAGTAGGCCTGCAGCAGGTAGACCATGGCCCACAGGTGCCGGCCCTCTTCCACGTTGACCTGGAAGAGGTTGCGCAGATCGTAGAGGCTGGGGGCGGTGTGGCAGAGCAGGCGCTGCTGCTCGACCGAGGCCGGTTCGGTGTCGCCCTGCACGACGATGAGCCGACGCAGGTCCGAGCGGAGCTCACCGGGCACGGCCGTCCAGACCGGCTCGCCCTTCCGATCCCCGAAGCCGATGGTGCGACCCACTTCCGGGTCGGCCAGGAAGATGCCCCACCGGTAGTCGGGCATCTTCACGTAGCCGAAGTTGGCCCACCCATCCTGGCCGACCGCCACCGCGGTGCGAAGGTAGACGTCGTCGTCCTGGTGGGCGGCCGGGCCCATCTCTTTCCACCAGTCTAGGAACTGCGGCTGCCACCGCTCGAGGGCCCGTTGCAGCCTCCGGTCCCCGGACAGCCCGACGTTGTTGGGGATCTTGTCGCCGGTGTCGACGGCAGCCATGACTCACACTCTCCCTCGGTCGAAGACGGGACGGGACCCGGTGCCGTAGCGGCGCAGGGCTCCTTCGACGCCCGTCGCATTGGGTCGCAGGAAAATCCAGTTTTGCCAGGCCGACAGCCGGCCGAAGATCTTGGTCTCGGTCGTCTCCGGTCCCGCGAACCGCAGGGACGCTTCCATGCCCGTGAGGGCGTCCGCCGAGAAGGCCGCTCGCTCCTCGAGGGTCAGCCGGACCTCGTCATCCCAGTCCAGGTCGTCGGGAGCGAAGGTCACCAGGCCCAGGTCACGGCAGTCGGTGGCGAGCAGCTCCTTGCCGAAAGCGGTGCGGACGGCGTCCAGGCGGTCGGGGTGACCCCAGAATCGGGTGGCCAGGCGGCTGAGGCCGTTGGCCATCGGCAGCGGCCCGTCGTTGACGTCGGTGAGGACCAGCGCCGCGGGCGGCGAAGGTGTCTCGTCGCCGTCCCCCTGGCCTTCGAGGAACTGGCCGTCGAAGATGAGGGACCGGTCGGCGGCGAGAGCCAGCTCGGCCAGCGGGCCGGCGAAGCAGCTGCCCGGTTCGATGAGAGCGACCAGGCTGCGTGCCGACACGTCGAGTCGCTTGAGGGTGCGTTTCCAGTAGGCGCGGATCTCGCGGACCAGCCAGTGCCGGCTGGTCGGCGCCATGACGGCTTCGGTGTCGAGGACCGCGGCCGGGTCGCCCTCAGTGGTGAGCACCCAGGTGCCGAGCTCCGGCTCGTTGAATCGCAGGTGCAGGATGGCGTCGTCGAGTTCACGACAGGCGACGAGCGGCCACCAGCCCGACCCGGCCGCCTCGATCTCGTCGACGCTGGCGGGCTGGACGCCGCTCGGGCCGAGGACCCTCACGGTGGCGGCGCCCAGGTCGCGCTGATAGGAGATCTCGACCGTGGAGTAGTGGACACCGGTTGCCGACTGGCGCCGGTCGAGAGGTGGCAGCCGGATCCCGTCGCCACCGCGAGCGAGCGATGCCGCTACCCGGGTTGCGGCCCGGGCGGCCACATGACTCGCGAAGTCGCTGCGGGTGACCGTCGAGTCGACCAAGCCCCAGTCCACCGCCTGGCGGCCCTGCACCCCCTCGGCCCGGGTGGCGACCAGGTCGGCCAGATCCCGACGGACATGGCGCTTGTCGACCAGCCGGGTCAGGCCTCCGGTTCCGGGGAGGACGCCAAGGAGCGGGACCTCCGGCAGCGAGACCGCCGAGGCGCGGTCGTCGACGAGGATGATCTCCTCGCACGCCAAAGCCAGCTCGTAACCCCCGCCGGCGGCCGTGCCGTTGACCGCGCCCAGCCACACCTGGTCCGAGCAGAGCGAGGCGTCCTCGATGGCCAGGCGAGTCTCGTTGGTGAACTTGCAGAAGTTGACTTTGTGGTGGTGACTCGCTCGGGCCAGCATCTGGATGTTGGCACCGGCGCAGAAGACCTTCTCGAGTCCGCTGGTGAGGACCACCACCCGGACCGCGGGGTGCTCGAAGCGGAGTCGCTGCACGATGTCGGAGAGCTCGATGTCGACGCCCAGATCGTAGGTGTTGAGTTTGAGCTCGTAGCCGTCGCCGGTGGTGGTCGAAGGATCGACCGCCATGGTGACCGTGGCCACCTGGCCGTCGACCTCCAGCCGCCAGTGCCGGTAGGACGCGGGGTGTCGCTCGAAGGTGATCAATCCCGGCTCCGGCATGCCTCCCTCGCTCTCTGCGGTATCCGATACTCTCGCACTTTCCGCCTGTGACCCGGGCGGGTTGTGCGACGGGCGGAGCTCATCCCTTGGGATGATTTTCGGGTCGGGGCGCGCCGCTCAGGGACGAGGCTAGCTACCCTGGATCTCAGCTGATCCCTGAGAAGGGGCCCACTACCAGGTACTTCGTAGGAGGAGACGGGTCATGGCGCTACTCGGTCGTGAATTTATTGCGGTACCTGACGACCGCAAGTACCAGATCGTCTTCAAGTGGCCGGATCACAACATCCGGAAATACACCCGCGCCATCGTCAACGCCGACGAGCTGGCCATGTTCGTCAATACCGGTCAGGTGGTCGCCACCATGGGCCCGGGACGCCATCAGATCGACGCCGACGAGATTCCTGGATTGGGCGCGGTCATCGACTGGGCGACCGGCGGGAACGCCTACAAAGCCGAGCTGTACTTCGTCGGGACCCGTGAGTACACGGGCAACATGTTTGGCGGCCGCATCGACGACGTGCAGGATCCGCAGACCGGGATGATCGTCACCCTGCGGGTGTTCGGCGACTACTCCATGCAGGTCAAGGATCCCGTGGCCCTGATCACCAACCTGGTGGGCACGGTGGACGTCGCCAACAACGACGCCATCACCGGGTGGATGAGCGATCAGCTGCTCAAGGTGATGCGCACCCATATGACCCTGCAGATCGTCCGCAACGGCTGGCCCATCCTCGGGTTGTCGGCCTATACGCCCGACATCGAGGAGGAGGTGATGGCGAAGGGCAATGAGCAGTTGGCCAGTTACGGCGTGGCCATCATCCGCATGGGCAACTTCGACATCAACCTGTCGGAGCAGGACGAAGCCCAGCTGAAGACCCTCGCCAAGGACACTGCCTACTCCCGCCTGGCCGGCAGCTTCCAGCAGTACGCCGCCGGCGAGGCGGCCCTCGGTGCCGGCGAGGGGATGGCCAAGGGCGGCGCCGGCGTGAGCGGCGCCTTTCTCGCCGCCGGGCTCGGGATTGGCGGCCAGGCGGCCGCACCGGCCGCGCCCGGACCCACCCCCCCGCCCGGCCCGGGCTTCGCCGGTGGGGGCGCGGGCTTTGCCGGTCCGGCTGGGACTGGCCCAAGTGCGACTGGCCCAAATGCGACGAGTGCCGAGTGCCCCAGCTGTCACGCCGGCAACCCGGCGGGCGCCCGGTTCTGCGCCTCGTGCGGGACGTCCCTGGCCCCTCCGGCCTGCCGTCTGCCCCGAGTGCCACGCCGAGAACCCGGCGGGCGCCAGGTTCTGCTCCTCGTGCGGCACGCCGATGGTGGCGGCGACCCCGCATTGCTCGTCGTGCGGTGCCGAGATGGCGCCGGGTGCCCGCTTCTGTCCGTCGTGCGGTGCGGCCTGCCGCCGCGGCGCCGTCCTCGGCGGGGGACCCGCCGGCCGAGCCGCCGGCTCCGCCCTCGCCACCCGGTCCGTGATCGCCAGCCTCGCCGACGTTCTCTTACGAGCCGGTGGCGGCCAGGGATTCGACGGCGGCGGAGGGGGCGGCAGCGGAGGCGGTGGGGGCGGGCTGGGCGGTGGAGGCTTCTTCTTCTTCGGTGGCGGCGGTGGGGGCGCGGCCGCCGGTACCGTCCTCATCGTCGGCCTCGTCCTGCTCCTGGTCGTGCTGCGCTTGAGCTGGCCCCGCTGGCGCGGCCGCCGAACCGGTGTGACCAGGTCCGGCGCCCCACCGTCGCCGCCTGCTGGGCAGTGGAGTCACAGCGACCAGCCGGCGATCAGCACCGTGCAGGGCGATCTTTTCCCCGGAACTGCGCCGTCGGTGGCCCGGTCGGAGTCCGCGGCCGACGGTCTGGCTGCCATCACCGCTCACGATCCGGGTTTCTCGAAGGAGGCGTTCCTCGAGCAGGCCCAGCGGACCTTTTTCGTCGTCCAGCAGGCGTGGATGCAACGAGAGCCAGGTATGAGCCGGCAGGTCATGGCGGATGGCCTGTGGCAGCAGCACCGCACGCAGATCCAGGGCTACACGGATGCGCACAAGCGCAATGTGCTCGAAGATCTGGCCGTCGCTGACCTGACCGTCATCGGTGCCCACCATGACCAGAGCTACGACACCATCACCGTGCGGGTGGTGGCCGCCTGCGCCGACTACGACGTCGACGATCGCAACGGGCGGGTGGTCCGCGGCAACAAGCAGGTCAACCAGTGGGCCGAGGACTGGACCTTCCAGCGGTCCGGATCGGCGACCACCCCGGCCGGAGGCGGAACCCTCGCCGCCAAATGCCCCAACTGCGGGGCGCCGCTCGATCTGGATCTGGCCGGAACGTGCAAGTACTGCAAGGCGCCGGTGAGCTCGGGCGCCTACGACTGGGTGCTGGCCCGGATCGCTCAGCTACCCGGCTACTAGCGCCCCGCTACCCCCGCCACCGTACCGGGAGCGGCGGTGACGGGGTTTGGCGCCGATGTCGACGTCGTCGAGGTTGTGGGGGCCGGGCTGCTTCCCGGCGCGCGCAGACTGCCCCGGCGCCCGGGACCGGGCGGCTGGTTGGGTCGGCGCCGGTTTCGGCGGGGCCAGCAGCCCGGCGTCGACCAGGCGCTGCGGTATGAGCCAGTTGAGCATGCGCTGGTAAACGGTGAGGATCGAGATGCCGTAGGTCGTGCTCGATGCCCACTTGCCGGCGAGGGCCAGCCAGGTCGGACAGCAGCCGCCGATGCCGATGGAGCCGAGCAGAGGGGTGGATACCGGGGTCGGCGAGGCGTACGCCTCGAGCAGCTCCATCTGGGCGGCGACGCCCGTGGCGGCGTTCGGGAACCGCCAGCCGTGAGCGCAGCTGTCGCAGGCGCCTATCCCGGCGAAGTTGTTATCGGTTTTCGTCAGCTGGCCGTACGAGGGAAACGAGAAGTAACCCGTCTCGACGATCGACTGGGCGAAGGCCAGATCGGGCCGCACGCCGGTCTGCTGGCCGCTGTCGATGTAGTCCTGGGTGAGCTGGGCCATCGGCACCGTGATGTTGGCTTTCCGTTTGGTGCTCGCATACCAGCGGGCCATTTCCGAGGCGCTGAGCACGTTAGGGCCGAGAATGGTGGGGGGACTCGGTAGCGGCGCGGTGGCATCGGATTCCACGACCCAGGAGCCTGGCACCGTTGTCGGCGCGGAGGGGCCCGTCGCGCTGTTTGGGGCGCCTCCTGGCGGGGAGGTGACCGGCGGGCTGGATGGGCTCGGCAGATTGAGCGTGGCGGCCAGGCCGGGGGTGGTGGCGGCGCGGGTCATGAGCGTGAGCGTCTGCTGGCTGGATGACCGCGCCGTCTCGGCCCGGGCGAGCGTGATCCGGGCCCGGGCCACGCCGGCGCTCGCGGTCTGCACGGTGTGGGCGGCCCGGACCAGCGCGGCATGGCTTTGGGCCACACTTTTTCGCTCGTGAGTGGCCACCACCTGCACCAGCTCCAGGGCGTCCATGGCCGCCACCCCGCTCAGACCGCCGGGCGTGCTCACGGTGCCGTCACCGGAGGACTGCTCGCTGACGGGGCCGGCCGCCGGCGTGGCGTAGCCGAGCCCCATGTAGGCCGCCACGGCCAGCTGGCGCAAGCGGCCGGCCGCCTGGTCGAGGTTGGCCTGCGCCTTTCGGTCGTTGGCGCGGGCCCGGGTCTGGACCGCCGTGGCCGCCTGCCAGCCGGCGGTGGCGACGGCGACACCCTGGCGGCCGCTGATCAGCGCGGCCCGAGCCCGGGCGACCTCCTGGATGGCGCTCACCTGGGAGAGTTCGGCCTGGACCGCGGTCAGGACGACGCCCGGGTTGGGCGGGGGCGCGGCTTTGGTGCCAGGTTTGGGTTTCGCCGGCCCGCCGACCGGCACCGAGGGAACGCCGGTGCCCGGGCCGTGGGGTTTGGTAGTGGTGGTGGTGGTGGGGGCCCGAGTCGTGGTGGGGGCCCGGATCGTGGTGGTGGACCGGGGGCGGGTGGTGGGAGTGGGCCGGGTGGTCGGGGCCGGCCGGGTGGTGGCGGGGGAGGGCCGCGTCGTGGTGGTCGTCGGTCGGGGTCTGGTCGTGGTCGTCGTGGCGCGGGGGACGGTGGTCGTGGTGGATGTCGTGGTCGTCGCCGCCGCCGCGGCGCCGGTCGAAGAGGAGAGGCCGGCGGGGGCGGTGGGGCCGGTCGCAAAGGCGCCGGCGAGGGCCGGGCGCGAGAGAACCTCGGCGGAGGCCGCCGGGCCGGGTGCGGTCAGGACCGTCACAGTCAGACCGACTGCACTGATCACAGCCGCCGCTCGCCGCGCCATGGGAGAGATCAGCATCCAAGCCTTTGATCAGGGAGATGCCCCAGGGCCCGTCCCCGATACGTGGAGGAGGCTACCAGTCCCGGTCAGATCCCCGAACGCGACCAACCCAACAACGGGCCAAGTTCGGCCTACGGTTTTCAGGTGTTGGCGTTGAGAAGTGGGGCGGTCAGAGGTGCAGACCGCACTCCGTCTTTTCCGTCCCTGCCCATCGACCCGAGCGCGGGTCGGCGCCGGGACCTACGGGCTGGGTGCACGGACGGCACCCGATGGACGGATAGCCCTGGTCGAGCAGCGGGTTCACCGGGACATCGTGGTCGGCCACATATCCGGCCACGTCCGCGTCGGACCAGGTGGCGATGGGGTTGACCTTGACCAGGCCGCGCAGGTCCCGTGCCACGATCGGCGCCTGCGCCCGTGACGGCGCCTCGGCCCGGCGCAGCCCGCTCATCCAGGCCAGCTTGCCGGTGAGGGCCCGGTCCAGCTGCTCGACCTTGGCCGCCGAGCAGCAGTTGGTGGGATCAGCCTGCCACAGCTCAACGGGCTGGGGCGCCACCGTCAGGACCCGCAGATTGAGGCCGTAATGGCGTCGCACCCGCTCGACCGTTTCGAGGGTCTCCGGGAAGTGGTAGCGGGTGTCGATGAACACCACTTCGATCGACGATTCGACGCGGACGGCCAGATCGATCAGCACGGCGTCGGTCATCGACGCGGCCATGCACATAAATGGATGGAACTGCTCCACCGCCCATCCGATGATGGCCTGGGCAGAGGCGGTCTCGAAGCTTCGGTTCAGGCTGGCGAGTTCGGCGTCGCTGAACTCCGGGGCGTGCAGATGGGTCCCACTGCTGAGCAGAGCGGTCATGGCGGTCACGTGTCCTTCGGCGCTAACCGGCCGCACATTCGCCTTCGCCGACCTCGGCCACATAAGGGCCGGTTTCGTCGAAGTCGATGTAGTACTCGGGCCGCTCGTCCGGTTCGGGCCACTGATCGAGATCCTTGAGCTCGGTTCCGAGCACCTTGGCCCCGCCGACCCGCTCCATCCAGCTGGAGAAGGCTTCTCCGACGGACCGCTCGTCGGTGTAGCGGCCGACCAGCCGGACCGTAGCCTCGGCCGCGGCCTTGGCCGGCAGGCGCAGCGCCTTCTGGCCGAACTCGATCTCGGTGTCGCCCACGTGCCCTCCGAGGAGGAGCTGGTAGCCGGGAGCCGGCCGGCCGTGTGCGCGCCGCTCGGCCCCGAAGAAGCCGATGTCGGCGATGTGGTGCTGCCCGCAGCTGTTGGTGCAGCCGGAGATGTTGATGCGGACGCCGCCCACCTCGGCCAGGCCCGCTTCCTCCAGGGCCCGGCCGATGTCCGCGGCCAGGCCGCGGCTCTGCGTCACGGCCAGGTTGCACGTGTCGGCTCCCGGGCAGGCGACCACGTCGCGGGCCAGCTCGGCGCCGGGTTCGGCCATCCCGATCTCCCCGAGTCGACGGTACAGCTCGGGGAGCTGTTCGGAAGACAGGTCACGGAGGGCGAAATTCTGGCGGTTGGTGACCCGCACGGTGAGCCCGAAGTCCCGCACGATGGCGGCCAGCCCGCGGAACTGGTCGGACGTGATATCACCCAACTTGGCGTAAGCGATGGCGGAGACGGTGCCCTTGGCCACGCCGACGATGACGTTGGCGGATTCCCACTGCTGATAAGAATCCTGAGCCCGGTTGATCCGGAAGGTGACCGGTGTGCCGACCGGACTCGGATCGCCCCCCGCGGCCACGCCGGCCGGGGAGTCGCCGAGCTCCTCGACGATGGCCGGGACGCCGCCCGGCCAGGACGACGACGCCAGCAACAGCTGGCGCTCCCGCAAGACCCGTCGCCGCAGCTCGTCGATGCCGATCTGGTCGACGACCCATTTCAGCCGGGCCCGGAGCTTGTTGTCCCGGTTGCCGTAGTGGTCGAAGGTGCGCAGGATGGCCTCGATGGTGGGCATGAGGTCTTCCCTGGAGGTGAACTCCTCGAGGGCCTGGGCGGGGTGGGGGTTGGCGCCCAGACCGCCGGCCATGAAGACCCGGAAGCCCGGCTCGAGGGAGCCGTCCGGGAGGGGGCGGGAGACGGCGACCACGCCCACGTCGTTGAACATGGCCTGACCGCAGTCGGTGGCACACCCAGAGAAGTTGATCTTGAACTTGCGGGGCAGCCGCTGCGCATACGGGTGATGCAGGAAATGGCGGAAGGTGGCCTCGGCCCACGGGCTGATGTCGAGCACCTCGTAGGGGCAGGCGCCGGCCAGATGGCACCCGGTGACGTTGCGGACGGTGTCGCCGCACGCCTCACGCGTGGTCAGGCCGGCGGCGGCCAGCTCCCTCAGCAGGTCCGGGACCCGCTCCAGCTGGACGAAGTGAATCTGGACGTTGAGCCGGGTGGTGAGGTGGCCCCAACCGCGGCTGTAGCGCTCGGCCACGCTGGCGAGAAGATCCATCTGGTCGGCGGTGATGCCCCCATAGGGAACCTTGATGCGAACCATCTGGTTGTGGCCACCCTGCCGTTGGCCGTAGATGCCGTTGTTGAGGCGGAAGACCCGAAAGGCGTCCTCGTCTACCTCGCCCGCCAGATGGGCGGCCAGGAGCCGGTCGAACTTCTCGATGTCGGCCGTGGTTTCGGGATCGATGACACCGGTCTGCACGTCGTCCAGTCAACCAAAGATGACTGCGTTTATCAACTTTTGCAACTATTCCGTCCGATGGCGGCCGGGCTGGAGCCGTCGGCCGCTCGACCCGGGGCGCCAGGCGGGCCGCAGAGCGGTTAGCCGCGCAGAAGGTCAGCCACCTGGAAGGCCAGGTCCAGGGACTGGCTGGCGTTGAGGCGGGGGTCGCAGGTCGTCGTGTAGCGCAGCTCGAGATGGTCCTCGAGGATCTCGTCGGTCCCACCCAGGCACTCGGTCACGTTGTCACCGGTGAGCTCGATGTGAACGCCGCCCGGCCAGGCTCCTACCGCCCGGCAGGTGGTGAAAAACTCCCGAATCTCGGTGAGCACGTGGTCGAAGTGACGAGTCTTCCGTCCGCCGGGGCCGTTGAAGGTGTTGCCATGCATGGGATCGCACGCCCAGACCACCGGATGGCCGGCCTGGCGGACCGCGTCGACCAGGGGTGGGAGCAACTCGGGGGTTCGACCCGCTCCCAACCGGGCGATCAGGGTCAGACGGCCGGGCGTCCGCTCCGGATCGAGGACCGCGCACAGGCCGACCACGTCCGCAGTGGACGCGCTGGGCCCGATCTTGGCGGCGATCGGGTTCGACACACCCGACAGGAAGTCGAGGTGGGCGCCGTCGAGACGCCGGGTTCGCTCACCCACCCAGACCAGGTGGGCGGACGTGTCGTACCAGTCGCCGGTCAGCGAGTCCCGACGGGTCATGGCCTCTTCGAAGCCCAGGATCAGGGCCTCGTGACTGGTCCAGAAGTCGACCTGCTGGAGGGAGGCCTCACCGCCCAGGTTGATCCCGCACGCCCGCATGAACCGCAAGGCCCGATCGATCTCGGCGGCCAGCGCTTCGTAGTGCTGACCTCCAGGACTGCCGGCCACGAACTGCTGGTTCCAGGTATGGACCTGCGAAAGGTCGGCGAATCCCCCCTTGGTGAAGGCGCGCAGGAGGTTGAGGGTGGACGCCGACTGATGGTAGGCGGCCACCATCCGGCTCGGGTCGGGAGTGCGGGCGCTCTCTGTGGGAGCGTCGTCGTTGACCACGTGGCCGCGAAAGCTTGGCAACGTCCGTCCGCCGACGATCTCGGTCGGTGATGAGCGGGGCTTGGCGAACTGCCCGGCGATGCGGCCCAGCTTGACCACCGGCAGGCCGGCGCCGTAGGTCAGCACGATCGCCATCTGCAGGATCACCTTGAGCTTGTCCCGGATGCTGTCGGCCGTGAAGTCGTGGAACGACTCGGCGCAGTCGCCGGCCTGCAGCAGGAAGGCGTCCCCCGCGGCCACCTCCGCCAGAGCCCGCTGGAGGCTCCTCGCTTCGCCCGCGAACACGAGCGGGGGTAGACCGGAGAGACGCTTGAGGGTCTGCTCCAGGGCGTGCGGTTCGGGCCAGTCCGGCTGCTGGTCCGCGGGGCAATTCCGCCACCTGCTCGGGGTCCAGGACCGGTCCATAGGCCTCCAGCGTGGCGGAAACCGGTGCCGAGAGCAAAGCAGTTGTCACAATCCCGTATCGTCAGGCGGTTATGGGTCAGCGGATCGGGATTTTTGGAGGCACCTTCGATCCCATCCACGTCGGCCACCTGGTGGCGGCGGTCAACGCCAAGGCCGCCCTGCGCCTGGACCGGGTCCTGATGGTGGTGGCCAACGTCCCCTGGCAGAAGGCCGGCGACCGGGCCGTGAGCTCGGCCGTGGACCGTCTGGCTCTGGTGGCTGCGGCGGTAGGCGATGTACCGGGCCTGGAGGCCAGCGCCATCGAGGTCGAGCGGGGAGGAGAGTCGTTCACCGTCGACACCCTGGACCAACTCCGCCAGGCCGCTCCGGAGGACGAGCTCTTCCTCATCGTCGGCTGGGACGTGGCTGCGGTCCTGACCAGCTGGGCCCGCCACGAGAAGATTCAGCGCCTCGCCACCCTGGTCGTGGTCAACCGTCCCGGCGCGGGGCGGCCGCGGCGGCTCGACGACGATGGATGGAAGGTGGTCGAGGTCACCGTTCCGAACCTGGAGATCTCCAGCACCGATCTGCGGGCTCGAGCCGCCGACGGGCGCCCGCTCGACTACCTCGTCCCGGAGTCAGCAGTGCGCTTCATAAGAGCCCGGGGTATGTACGCTGGGGGCGGATGACGACTGTCCGCTCGGTGCCTCCGGAGGCATCCGCCGACGCTGAGGGTGGGGGCCCCGGAGAGCGGCTCCGCCGCCGGCGGCGTCGCCGGCTGGTGCGGGAGGAGTTGCTGACGGTCTTCGTCCTTCTGCTGGCCCTGGCCGTCACGCTGGTGGTGCTGGGGTTCCAGTGGCTGGACAGCGGTCAGCCCAGCAGTTCAAATGCAGCCAGTTCGAGCCCAGTCAGTTCCGGTTCGAGCCCAACCAGTTCGAGCCCAGTCAGCGCCGCAAATCCACACTCTGGGAGGCTTTTCGTGACGCAAGCGCCAGGCCCACGCCCGTGACGGCACCGCGATCATCGGGGGACGACCGGTCGAGCGCCGGTTTCGACCGGTCAAGCATCAGTCTTGAGCGGGTTCGGGACTGGTGTGAGGTGGCTGCCCGGGCCGCTTGGGACAAGGGCGGTGAGGACAGCCTGATCCTGCTGGTGGGGGCCGTGCTGCCCATCACCGACGCCTTCGTGATCACCAGCGGATCCAACCCCCGTCAGGTCCGGACCATCGTCGAAGAGGTGGAGGAGCAGATCAAGCGGGCAGGCGGCCCGGCTCCGCTCCGCATCGAAGGACTGGACGACGCTCGCTGGGTGCTGATGGATTACGGGGACTTTGTCGTCCACGTGCTGCTGCAGGAAGCCCGCGACTTCTACCGGCTCGAGCAGCTCTGGGCCGACGCCGAGCTATGGCCGTGGCAAGGCAACGAGCGCGATCAGCGGGTGAACGCCGGCCGCGGCTAGTACGCCCCGTGCGCTAAACATCCCCCTGCCATGCCGTCCCGCGCCGACCCCCAGCCCGAAGGTGGGCATGAGGCCGACGGCGTCCAGGAGACGCCTCTCGCTGGCGGCAAGCTCAACACGGTCGTCAGGATCGGCGAGACCGTCCACCGTCCGGCCGGCTCGTGGACGCCGACCGTTCACGCCCTGCTCTGTCATATTCGGGCCCGGGGATTCCACCTGGCCCCGGAGCCACTTGGCGTCGACGCCCGGGGTCGAGAGGTGCTGTCCTATCTTGACGGCAGCACGGTCGGGGCGGCCATTCCCTGGCCCGCCTGGATCTGGGAAGAGGAACTCCTGGCGGAAGTCGGCCAAGCCACGGCCCGCTATCACCAGGCGGTCGCCGATTTTCGGCCAACCGGCATCATCCCCTGGCACTGGGGTCCGGCCGAGCTCCAGGCCAATGAAATCGTTTGCCACAACGACCTGGCTCCTTACAACGTGGTGGTCGGGGACGGCCGACTGCGTGGCATCATCGACTGGGACCTCGTCTTCCCGGGGACAATTCGTTCAGAATTGGCGTTTGTGGCCTGGCAGTGGGTGCCTCTGCAGGACCCCTCTATCGCCAGCATGTTCGGGTGGCAGGATCGACACCGGCTGGGTCGCCGGCTCCGGGTCCTGCTCGATGGCTATGGGCTGGCCGACCGGACGGGCTTTATCGACGATGTGATCGTGCGGGTCAAGCAAAACCGCGACGTGATCGTCCGTCGGGCGAGGGAAGGGGTCGCCGCCTACATGGAACTCGAGCGGCAGGGTCACGTGGCGGGCATGAATCGGGCGGTCGCATTCCTCGTCGAGCAAGGGGCAGGGCTGCAGGCCGAGCTGTAGTGGGGCCTGGTCCCTGGAACCGATTTTTATGGGGGAGTCGTGTCGATGCGTTGGGCTGTTGTTGATCTCGCCTCGCGAGCATCTCTGTCAGGTCGGACGGTGAGAGGCAACCCGCCCGATCAATTGGGGACTGCGAGCTCGACGACCGACGAGGGCAGGTGCGTCGAGCTCGCTCCCCGTGTTTGCTGGCGGGGGTTGTTGCGGTGACGCCGGGAGCGTCAGGGCTTCTCGGTCACGAAAGCGTTGACCATTTCCCCGAGGCCCTCGATCCGGGTGGTGACCACCTGCCCGTCCTGGAGGAAAACCGGTGGAGTCCGGGCCGCCCCCACACCGTCGGGAGTGCCCGTGAAAATCAGGTCACCGGGCCGGAGGGTCATGACCGTGCTGGCGTAGCTGACCACGGCCACGGCGTCGAAGAGCAGGTCCGAGGTCCGGGCGTCCTGCATGACCTGGCCGTCCACCAGGCAGGTGACACCCAGGTCCGGGCGGACCCCCCCGACTTCGTCCGGCGTGACCAGGGCCGGACCCACGGGCGACGATGACTCCCAGGTCTTGCCCTGCAGCCACTGGGTGGTTCGCCGCTGCCAGTCCCGCATACTGACGTCGTTGCCGATGGAAAAGCCGGCGATGGCGGCCGTGGCCTCCTCCTCGCCGGCGTTTCGCACCGGGCGGCCGATGACAACCACGAGCTCGGCCTCCCAGTCCACCCGCTCCGAGGCGCCGGGCAGGACAATCTCGTCGTAGGGTCCGGTCAGGGCGTCGGCGAACTTGGCGAAGAGGGTGGGGTGGGACGGGACCTCGCCGCCGGACTCCCGCACGTGTCGCAGGTAATTGAGCCCCACACAGAAGACCTTGGACGGCCGGGGCACGATGAGCCCCAGCTCCACGGAGTCCTGGGCCGCCCGCCGGCCGTCGGCACCTGCCCGGGTCTGCCAGTCCTCTCCGGAGGCCAGGAGCTCACCCACATCGCTGTAGGGCAGGAAGACGACGTCGCTATCGTCAATCCTCGCGGCGGTCGTGCCGGTGTCGGTGCGAACTGTGACGAGTTGCATGGCGGCATCCTGCCAGACTGGCCGCCGAACGGCTGAATGCCGGGGGCGTTCAGAGTGTCGCGGTCAGTCCTGCTGGGCCAGCGCCGAGGTGTCGAGGACCCCGGTCGCGCCGAACTGCTCGACCCCCTGGGCCACGGCCCGCATGATCTCGTCGGGTTCGTCGTCGAGATTGACGGGTTGCAGGAAGGGCTGGCGGGCCGCAAAGCCGGTGGCGCAATAGATCTCGCCGCGATTGCCTTCCGGGTCGTAGAAGTAGACGCCGATGGCATTTCCGTGCGAGACCACCATCTCGACCTTTACCGCTCGCTCCCGAAACCGACGGTGAAACGACGTCACATCGGCCAACGACGGACAGCGAAAGGAGACCTGCTGGACGACCCGGGCCTCCTGTCCCACATTTCGACCTCTCAGGAGGAGCAGTTCGTGGTGTTCGACATCCGGCTGCGACGAGAGGAACACCATCCCGCGCTCTTGATCCTCGTCGGTCTTGGTCAGCCCGAGCACCTCGGTATAGAACGACTCCTGGAGGGCCAGGTCGGAACAGTAGAGGCCGACGTGCCCGAGACCGCTGATAGCCGGCATGGGTTCCTCCTCCAGGTGGCCGGGTCGGCGTCCGCAGGGTCCGACCCGGCGCTTCTGGAGTGACTGTAGGTCCGACTGGATGGCAGCCGCCAGGGACCTAGCCCAGTGCCTCCTGGATCTCCTCAACCGAGGCGCTCGGCACGGTCGTGGTGGTCCTGGCGCCGGTAAGCGTGTGGCAGACACCGTTGGTCGACTGGGCGGGGGAGACGACGATGATGGCCATGGCGCCGCTATCCAGGGTTTCGCCCAGATTCATCACTTTGCCCCGCCCCAGCGCCCGGTTCATCCGGGCGATGAGCGCACCACCGCCGGCTCCCACTGCCGCAGCACCCAGAATCGACGGTGGAAAGAGGATGCCGACGACGGCGCCGACGATGGCACCCTTCCCCCAGCCATGATGAGACTCCCGCTGGAGAATCACCGCTTCGCCATTTTGATTCTCCACCAGAGCCGCGTCCGCGAGCGTGACCCGGGCGTCCGCGGCGGCGGCCTCAAGCGCCGACCAATCCGTCTCGGCCGTGGTGAGATCGTCGTACACCGCGACCGTCGTGTCCAAAGCGGGCATTTTTTTTTTGCTTCCTACTGCTCAATCCGGCGCATCGATGCCGAGCCGTCGCTGCTCGATAACCAGGCAACGGTCCTCGACGTAGAGCATGCCGGCGTCGGCCGCGATCGCTCGCGATTCGGCCGAGGCGATCCCGAGTTGCAGCCACAGGGCCGTCGCCCCGGCCGCGGCCGCCTGTCGGGCGATATCGGGCGTCTGGCCCGAAGGGCGGAACACGTCGACCAGACCCACCTGCTCGGGAACGTCGGCCAGGTTCCGGTAGACCGTCTCACCCAGGATTTCTTCCTCATGAGGATTGACCGGGATGATGCGCCAGCCGTGCCGCTGCATGAAGGCGGGCACGGTGTGGGCGGCCTTCTGCGGGGCCGCGCTCGCTCCCACCACAGTGATGGCCTGGTAGGTCCGGAGGATCTGCTCGACGATGGCGTCGGTATCGACCACGAAGCGAGGCTATCCGGCCAAGCTGCCGCCCGGCCAGATCTCTCGGGGGACCCAGCCTTGGGATTGGCATCACGCATCGCACCCGGAGCGCCGCTCCAGGTATCCGATCGCTCATATGCTGCGACACCGTTGGCGACAGCGGCCCGGCGTCGCCACGGAGAGTGTTCGATTCGGACCGAACGACGTCGCGACCGCCACCTGGGAGGTCCGCTGACGCCCCGGGTGACGGTCATCACCCCCCGCTCCCGCAGCGTGACGCCGCCTCGACCCGTCGACGGTCCTATCTGATGAGTGCCGCGGGGACCGGGACGTCCGTCCCGGGCCGCCTACCGCAACTATGGGGTTGCAGGTCCCATGACACCTGAGACGCCGGCGACACGGCCCCACGACCAGTGAGGCCGGGCCCTGCGGAGCCCCGAGGTGCGGGCGCCACCACCGACTCATTCGGTATCTATTCAGACCAAAACAGCGGGCATAGAAGAACCGATGGTCGCCGGCATTGAGTCGGTCACGGCGGGCCAAACGGGCTAGCGATAGCGGCGCGAAGTCTCGCCGGCGTCATGCCTTCGATTATTCAGGATCGCCATACCTACAGGGACGGGGAACGCTTCGGCACCGTCGAGGAGACTCGCCCAGAGGTGACCAAAGCGGCCGCTCCGCCGAGAAAAGGCAAGGCCTCAGACGTGAATGCCTTTTTGGCACAGCCTTCAGAGCTTTGCGGCAATCACCGGGAGGAGCGGATAAAAAAATAGAGCCAGGAACCTTTACCTAATCAAACGAAAATCGGGTGGAGGTGGGCGGCCGGCTCGGCGCAAGAGTCCCAATTTTTCACTAGACCAGACGCGTGCAATTGCTCGCGTGACATCTGTGACTCTCACGTCCAGCAGGCTTATATCATACGGGCTCGCCGGGTTTCAAGGGCACCCGGGTGTTTGGTAATCCCGCCGTATCCGCGATAAGGTTCCCGACCTTCAGGCCGCCTTCCGTTCCTCGAACGGACGAGTACGTCGCAGGGGAAGCTGGACAACCCCTGTAGTCACTTGACCGCGCCTGGAGACGACTGACGCCGAAAGGATCGCCCTTGGACACTCACTAGGGTTCGGGTCTTTGCATCAACTGACCTGTTCCCGCTCCGCAAGACCACCAGCACGGCCCATAAGGGCACGACCGAAGGAGTCCCATGAAGCGACGAACAAGGCTGATCGTGATCGGCTGTGCCATCGCTGGCACCTATCCCGCCGCCGCCCAGGCGGCTTCTGCAACACCAACCGTCGGAGCCGATTTCGGCCGACCGAATCCGGCTCATCTCACTGTGAGTGAGGTGTCCCGGTCTGTAAGTGAGTCACCCCGGCTCTCGGCCCATGTCCGCCTTGTGGCGGCGACCCGTCATACGGTTCCCGCCCCGAGAGTTCATGCGCCGGTCGTGAAAGTGACCGTTAAGCCCGGAGACACTCTCTCTGCGATCGGCGCACGAACCTCCCGGACTTGGGAACAACTGGCCTCCTACAACCACGTTCCCAACCCGAATCTGATCTATTCCGATCAGGTCATCAGTATCCCACCCAAGAATTACGTACCGGTGGCAGTGGCGACGCCCGCGCCGGTTGTAAGGACGGTGGCGGCCACGGAGTGGGTGAGGGCCACCTCTACGCCTCGTACCACCTACGTACAGCACGCCACCTACGTACCGCGGGCGACTTCCCCACCGCCGGCTCCCGTGGGCTCTGGCTCCGGAGTCTGGGCGTGCATCGCTCAGCACGAATCGGGCGGTAACCCGGCCACCAACACCGGCAACGGCTACTACGGCATGTACCAGGACACCCAATCGTCCTGGGTCTCCGGTGGTGGCCTGGCCTACGCCCCTACGGCGAATCAGGCCTCGGCCGCAGCCCAGACCGCCGTCAACCAGCGCATCCAGGCCCGGCAGGGTTGGGGTGCCTGGCCGGTGACATCCCGGATGTGCGGGGTGTAACCACCGAACGCCACCCGGGGAGATTCAACCGCCCCGGTAGGGAGCAAGAGAGAGGCACCAGCGTCGCTGGTGCCTCTCTTCGCGTTGCAGCCGCTCCTCCCGTCGGGCCGCAGCCCACAGGTAGTATCCGGAGGCCCGGGCGGCCTGCTTTCGAGCCATCATCGCCCCGTCGCCCTCGACCGGAAGGAGATCGCCATGCCCAGACGTCGCTGAGCGTGCGATCCCGCCGTCCGGTCGGCCGGCGCTCACGCCTCAGGCGGCCCGTGACCGCATCTGGGCGTTAACCAACGCCCAGCGGCACGCGGGCCCTGCCACTTCGTAACGGCCCGCGTCGGTTGGGTCGGTACTACCCATGCCAGCCCCGCGAGGGCGAGGTGAACGATTGACGAAAGGATGAACATGGCCGACTACCGCGACGCGCTCGAGCGGGTCATCGACGAGGTCGTCCGTCCCGATGCGCCCTCGGTGGATGCCGACGGCGCCTTCCCCCGCCGGGGTATCGAAGCTCTGGGAGACGCCGGCATTCTCGGCCTCACCGTCGCCGAGCCCTTCGGGGGCAGCGGCAGCCTGGGTGACGCCGTGGAAGTGGTCGGTCGCCTCGCCGGCGTGTGTGGCTCGACGGCGATGGTGGTCCTCATGCATTACGCCGGGACCGCGATCCTCGACCGCTACGGGGACGAGCGCATACGGAAGGCCATCGGGGCCGGGCAGCACCTGACGACCCTCGCCTTCTCGGAGGCGGGCTCCCGCAGCCATTTCTGGGCGCCCCTGTCGAGCGCCACCCGGACCGACGGTGGGATCCGCCTTGACGCCCGCAAGAGCTGGATTACTGCTGCCGGCGAGGCCGACAGCTACGTGTGGTCGAGCCGGCCCGTTGCCGCCGAGGGTCCCATGACCCTGTGGCTGGTGCCGGCGAAGGCGTCCGGACTGTCGGCTCCGGGTGACTTCGACGGCCTGGGTCTCCGAGGCAACCGCTCAGCGCCGATCGAGGCCTCCGGGGTCGTCGTGCCCGATCGGGCGGCCATCGGGCCCGACGGAGCCGGCCTCGACCTCGCCATGCAGGTGATCCTGCCGTGGTTCCTGGTCCTCTCCGGTGCCTTCAGCGTCGGCCTGATGGAGGCCGTGACGGCCGAGAGCGGTACCCACCTGATCGGCACCCGCCTGGAGCATCTGGATCATCGCCTGGTCGATGAGCCGCTCGCCCGGGTTGACCACGCCCGTATGCGGGTCGCCACCGACCAGGCGGCGGCGTTCGTCGGCGAGGCCGTCACCGCGATAGCCGCCGGCCGGGCCGATGCGCCGCTCCGGGCCCTCGAGGTGAAGGCGGCGGCGGGCGAGGCGGCCATCACGGTCACCGAGCTGGCCATGAAGGTCTGCGGAGGGGCGGCCTTCCGAAAGGAGCTCGGCATCGAGCGGCACTTCCGCGACGCCCGGGCCGCCCGCGTGATGGCGCCCACCACCGACGCCCTGCTCGATTTCGTGGGCCGGGCCATCAACGGAATGGCGTTGCTGTGAGCCGACCGCTGCTGATGGGAGCGGTGGCCTACGACCCCAAAGTGGTCACCATCTGGGACGGCTTCCGCCGATGGTTCCGCGACCAGGGCCTCGACTTCGACTACGTCCTCTACTCCCACTACGAGCGCCAGGTGGAGGACCTGGTGGCCAGGCGCATCGACGCGGCGTGGAACTCCCCACTGGCCTGGGTGCGCACCCGTCGGCTCTCCCCGGGGGCGCGGGCGGTCGCCATGCGCGACACCGACCGGGACCTCACCTCGGTCCTGGTGGTCCCCTCTGCCTCCGGGGTCAAAGAGCCCTCCGACCTGGCCGGTGGCACCGTCGGGACCGGCGCCATCGACTCCCCCCAGGGTCGACTGTTGCCGCTGGCTCTACTTGACGGCGTCGAGGTGACGGTCCGGAGTTTCGAGGTCGGGGTCGGCTTGCACGGAGATCACGTGGGCGGCGAGCGCGACGCCGCCCGGGCCCTGGCGGGCGGTCAGGTCGACGCCGCGTGCATGCTCGATGGCAACCATCTGCTCTTCACTCACGAGGGAACGCTGCCGGCGGCCGCCACGCGCGTGGTCGCCCAGACACCGGCCTTCGACCACTGCAACATGTCGGTCGTCGACGACCACCCCCTGCTCGAGCGCTTCGTCGGCTTACTCCTCGCTATGGATTACGCCGACCCTTCGGCCCGGCCCCTGATGGACCTCGAGGGGCTGACCCGCTGGCTGCCCGGCCGGGAAACGGGCTACGCCGCCCTCGAAGCGGCTGTCGACCGGCTCTCCTTCTACAACGCCGAGGGCGCGGTGTCCGCCGATGGCTACCGACCCTGAGGGCCCGGGGGCAGTCGTACGAGAGGTGGACCTTGGTCCCGTAGGGCTCGACGCTGGCGGCCATCTGCTGCTCGACCGCGCCCTGGCGGGACTTCGGCCCGGCGAACGGCTCAGGGTCGTCGGTGGCGGACCGCACCTCCCCGCCCATCTGGGCCCGTGGGGCCGGCGCCGGGGCCACCAGGTGGTGGGGGATCTGGTCGTCCGGGGCGACGCCGGCGACCGGCGGATGGCGGGGGCAGAGCGGGCCGGCGCGCCCGACGGCGTGACGGAGCGGCCGCCTGCGAGCTGGGGGTTGGCGGCGCGGGGGGCGCTGATCGAGCAGGGCGCCCCACCGCTGGTCGGCGCCGATCTGGCTTGGCGCCAGGAGGTGTGGACCGATCTCGCCCCCAAGCTCTACGCCCAGGCCGCGGGCAGGACAGTGGAACCCTGAGACGGCCATCGACTGGACGCCGCCGCGACTGCCCGATGAGGTGGAAGCGGCCGTCGTCCAGGTGATGACCTATCTGGTGGAGAACGAACAAGCCGCCTTCATGGTGCCGGCTCGCTTCATCGGGCGGGTGCACCCTCACTTCCGGGAAACGCTGCAATTCCTCGCCACCCAGCTGGCCGACGAAGCCCGTCACGTCGAGGTGTTCACTCGCCGCGCCCGACTCTGCGGGCGGGAGCTCGGGGTCTCCGGTGCCGGTGGCCGGGCGTCGCTCCAGACCCTGCTCGACGAGCCGGACTGGCCGGCCGCCTCCTTCCTGCTGTCGGTGCTGGGCGAGGGGACGTTTCTGTCGCTCCTGTCATTCCTTGAACACCACTCGCCCGATCCCGTGACCGCTCGCATCGCCCACCTTTCCCTGCAGGACGAGGCCCGTCACGTCGCCTTCGCGATGGGGCATCTGGGTGAGCACCTCCGGGCCGAGCCCTCGGTCCGGCCGCGCCTGGCGGCAGCCGTAAGGCGGCGGCACGACGTGCTGGTGTCGACGGCCGGATTGGCTGAGTCCGTTCATGACGCTCTGGTTGTGCTGGCAGCGGGCGAATGGTCCCCGGAGGCCATCGCGGACGGGTGGACCCGGGTGCAACGGCTTCAGCAGGAGATGGACGAGGGGCGCCGCCGTCGCCTGGTCCGGCTCGGCTTCACCGATGATGAAGCGGCCGAGCTCTCCGTCCTTCACACCCGCAACTTCATGTAGTCCCTGCCGACTCGCAGACCCAGCAAGTCACGACCGAAGCGCCGCCGCGGTGGAACTACCAGCCGGTAGCAGCCCCCAAGGCCGTCCGCAGGGCGGTGAGATCGGGGGCCCCGAAGACCACCCGGTTCTGGGTGGCGACATAGATGAGGTCCAGGTCCACGCCGGCCTCGGCGATCTGCCGGGTCAGGTCGGCCAGGACACCCGGTCGATCCACGACGTCGACCACGACGACTTCCCGCTCCCGGGTGACCGCCAGAGCCGAAATCGCCAGTGCGTGCTTGGCCGCCTCCGGATAGGGCACGAGGATATGAAGCTCCGCCCGCCCACCGGATCCGAAGCAGGCGGCCGAGGCGATGTTGACGCCGGCGTCGCTTATGGCGGCCGCCACCTTGGCCAGTGAGCCCGGAGTGTTGTCGATGTCGATGACCAGGTCGACCATCTGACCCCCCGCAATCGGTGAGGGCCCATTCTCGCATCCCTCCGGCGTCGCCGGAAGACTGGTACCCGGCGCCCGTAGTCGGAATCCCGACCCGGTTCCGGCCGAGCGGGCCGAAGCGGTCGCGGCCTCGCGATGGCATGGACACCGGCCGGGACGCGGCAAACTCCTTACCATGGCCATGCCCGGGGTCCCCCCTGGCGCTTCGATCTGAAGCACCTGGCGAGGGACGATAACGATGAGCGCAGACCGCATCCGCTGTACCCACACCGGGAGCCTGCCCCGACCCGACGACCTGGTGCAGATCATGTGGGCGATCGGCGACGGCATCCCTGTCGACGCGGCCGCCCTGGAGGCACGGGTCGAGGACGCGGTGGCTGAGGTGGTGCGACGACAGGTGAACGCCGGTATCTCGATCGTCAACGACGGCGAGATGTCCAAGCCGTCCTACGCGACCTACGTCAAGGACCGCCTTACCGGATTCGAGGGCGAAAGCGCGGACAGCTACCACTTCGACGACCTCCATGACTTCCCCCGCAGCGTAGAGCTCGTCCAGTCCAACCCCGGCCGACGTAAGCGCTCTGCGCCCAGCTGCGTCGCACCCGTCGGCGTCAAGGATCCCGACGCCGCGAGGCGCGACATGGAGCATCTGGTGGCCGCAGCCCGAGCCGCCAATGCCTCCGCCACATTTTCCTCGGCTGCCTCGCCCGGCGTCATCTCCCTCTTTTTCAATGACGAGTACTACGGAGACCGCGAGCAATACGTCTTCGCCATCGCCGAGGCCATGCGCCCCGAGTACGAAGCCATCGCCGCCGCCGGCGTGACCGTGCAACTCGACTGCCCGGACCTGGCGATGGGCCGGCACACGGCCTATTCCGGGCTGGACCTCGACGCCTTCCGGCGGGCCATCGCGGTCAACCTCGACGCCCTCAACCACGCTGTACGCAACATCCCCGCCGAGCAGCTCCGCATGCACGTGTGCTGGGGCAACTATCCGGGGCCGCATCATCGAGACGTGCCGTTGGCCGACATCATCGACCTGGTCTGGACGGCCAAGCCCCAGACCGTTCTCTTCGAGGGCGCAAACCCCCGTCATGCCCACGAGTGGGCCTCGCTGGCCGAGCTCGGGGTGCCCGGCGACAAAGTCATCTGCCCCGGCGTGATTGAGCCCCAATCCAACTACATCGAGCATCCCGAGCTCGTCGCCCAGCGGCTGGAACGGTGGGTTGGGGTGGTGGGCCCGGATCGGCTGATGGCCGGGGTGGACTGCGGGTTCTCCATCCATGTCGGCATGCGAGGCATCGACCCCGACGTGGCGTGGGCCAAACTTGAGAGCCTGGCCCGGGGCTGTGAGATCGCCTCTCGAAGGCTCTCCGGGTGACGCCCCGGATCGAGGAGCGATCGCCGGGATGTAAAACCGCCGGCGCCACCACCATGACCGGGCGGAGCGAATGGGTACGCTGGCGCCATGGTGGGACTGATCGTGGTGGTGGGGATTCTGGTCTGGGCCGGCGCGACCCTGCTTATCGGTTGTCATCAAATTCGACGCTTGAATCGGCGGCTCGATCGGGCCGAGCAGGTCGTCCGGGACCGGCCGCCGTCCTTGGCCGACGAGGCCTACGACTGGCTGCAGCGCCAGCGCCAGTAGCCCCTTGGCGCGCCGAGGAGTGACCTAACGGCGTGGATGGGAATCTGCGATGACGCCAATGGAGCAGGGCGTCCAGGCCGGTCTCGACGGAACGGGCATCGTCGAGATTCACCGAGGTCAAGGCGGCGGCGAGCGTTTGATCCGAAGCGACCGCGAGTGCGAGCGTGACGGTCTCGTATCCGAACGTGGGCGGCAAGCCAGCCGCCCACCAGAGGTGATGCATGGTCTCGACCTGCGAGGTGGTCAACGGGGCCGGCCGAGCCAGTGGTGCTTCGAGTGCAGTCATGCCTTCGTAACGACGGGCGCCTCCGCCTCGTGAGGTCCTGAGGATCGACGGGCTCGGCTCGTGTCCGGTGGCGGTCGATCCGTTGCTGTCACGCCGTGTGCTCCCGGGCCTGGCCGCCGCCCGACGGCCGAGCATTGCCAGGCGGACCTCACGAACCGGGTGGCGACGGCGTTTGCTCCGGTAGCAGAGGAAGAAAGGGAGAGCGAGAGAGCATGAGCTGGTTGGAAGGGCAACTCTTGGTGCCATTGGAAAGGAATCGTGCGGCCCACGTCGCCGTGGCTTCGGCGCTCGGCGAGTTGACGGTGGTGCGGCAGTCGGAGGACCTGATCGGCGTCTTCTACCCCGGTCACCACCCGGCCCCGTCGCCGGGGACCCTCGGCCCGCCCGGCACAGAGAGATTCATTGACTTCGAGAGAGAATTGAGTGAATACCTGGCCGGAGCGCGACGTCGCTTCGACCTGCGGTATCGGCCGATCGGGACCGACCACGACCGGAAGGTGTGGGCCCAGGTGGGTGACATCCCTTACGGCGAGGTCACCACCTACGGGCAGCTGGCCCGCGAGCTCGGGGACGGCACGACGGCCCAGGAGGTCGGTGCCGCGGTGGCTCGCAACCCCCTGTCCATCGTCATCCCCTGTCATCGGGTGGTGGGTGCCAGTGGGCGGCTGGCGGGTTATACGGGCGGGCTGAAGCGCAAGCGCTTTCTGCTCGATCTCGAGCAGGGCTTCGCCGGCAGCTCCGGACGGTTGTTTTGACCGTCCGATGTCCCTCATGAGCCGGTTGCAGCCATTGGCAGGATGGGCGCCCAGGCCGGCGAACACATCGGCGAACGACGAACCGAGGAAACACTACCAACTGGTCGGCCCGGACGGCCGATCCTACGTCAGCGCCGCGAAGGGTGCGCTCGGGGGTAACCGGTCGTTGAAGATCTACGGTCGGCTGGACTGTCCGGCGGCCCGCCGAGCCATCCGTCGGGGCGCCTACGTCTCGCACCGGGTGTTCTTTGCCAGTGCCGCACACGCGGTGGCGGCTGGATACCGGCCTTGCGCCGTCTGTTTGCCGGAGGACTATCAGGCCTGGAAGGGCCGAGACCGCCAGCCTCGATGACTCTGGATCTGGCCACGACCACCTCAGGCACCCCGGGTGCGGGCCCCCCACCGGCGAGTGAGCCAGGCCCACGGCGCGGCCGGCGGCCCGCCCCGGACCCAACGAGGGCGGAGCGGCCGGCCGGCCTCAAGCGGTCCCCGGCAAGTGGTCCCTGAACAGCTCCATCTGCTTCCACTCCGGCTCGGGCGGCACGTGACCCGGTCGAGGCGCATATACCGAATGCTCGTGCAGCGTCATGCGGTGGATGTACCTGGGACAGTTGGGGAAGATCCGTTCGGCTCGGACCCGTACGACGAGCTGGGCCCCCTCGAAGGCGGCGAGGAGGTCGTCGTCGTCGTGCAATGACGCAGTTCCGCTCACCCGGAGCCGGTTCGACTGCTCCCAGTCCACGAACAAGAGTCCCACCTTCGGGTTGAGCACGATGTTTCCAAGGCTGCGGAACATCCCGTTACCGTCGTAGCTGGGAAAGGCGACGGTGTTCGAGTCCACCACCCGGACGAATCCCGGCATCCCGCCCTTGTACGAGCAGTCCGGCCAGCCTTCGCCGTCGGCGGTGGCGAGGAAGAACATCGGGCACCGCTCGATGAGCGCCGTTTCACTCTTGGTGAACTCCCGGTGGACCGTCACCTCCTCGAGTCGGTTGGCCAGGCGTCGGGTATCAAAGCGGTCCTGCAGCCGCCGGGAACCGTCGTGGTACATGGCTGACATCTCGTGCGCCTCCTGGTGACTCCGGGCACCCATATCTCTGACCCAGCAGACCGAGCCGGCGGGTGGTGCAGCCGACGGCACTGCGGCCGCGATGGTAGGTCCATTTCTGACGGTCGACCCGGCGACGCCTGCGGTGGAGACCAGTCGTCGTTCCGGTCAGACAGGAACCGCAAGCGTCGCCGCTCCCGTGACGAGCACCCCCCGCCTGCGGGTCGCCCTTGGTCCGGCCAGGCGATGGCCCGCCCCCTCGGCCCCGATCCGGCCCCCGGCCCCGCCCCGAGCGGCCAACAGTCGGATCGGCAAGACTGGGTGCATGATCCGATTCAGCGTTCTGTATCCGAAGACCGAGGGTGCCACCTTCGACCACGACTACTACCGCGACAAGCACATCCCGCTCGCCTTGCAGACGTGGGGCATCGAGGACGCCAAAGTCGAGATCGACAGGGGTATTGACGGCCCCTACGTAGCTGCGGCCCACATCTGGTTCGACTCGCTCGAGGCCATGCAACAGGCGCTCGGCCGGACCGGGGGTGCCGATCTGGCCGCAGACGTGCCGAACTACACCAACGTCACACCGGTGGCGCAGACGAGCGAGCGGGTCGGCTGATCCGTTGACGGCGTCGCGGTGGTATCAGCCCGGAGGCGCCGGGCTGTGCTCCCGGGACGCCGATGGCGCCGGTGCAGATCACGGAGGTGCCGGTCTGGTTCGCTCCGTCCGAGTTGACCCGGGCGGAGTGAATCGACGTCCTTCTGGCTGAGGACTGGTCGCCTCACTGGCTCAGAATTGTCCGGACCTCGGTGCAGTCAGGTCTACCTTGTATCGTTCGACGGCACAGTGTCCGACAGATAAGGGAGGGGTGCTTTGCCGTATGTTCAGGGTGACGGTGTGCAGTTGTACGCCGAGCAGACCGGGAGCGGGCCCCCCATCATTTGGCTACATGAGTTCGCCGCGGACCTCCGTACGTGGGAGGGCCAGGTGCGTCGATTCAGCCGGGACTATCGCTGTATCACGTACAACGCCAGGGGCTATCCGCCTTCGGAGGTCCCCGAGACCGACGAGGCCTACACTTACGATTGGCAGCGCCGAGACTTGCGGGCGATCTTGGACGGGTTTGGGATCGATCGCGCCCACATCGTCGGACTGAGCATGGGGGCGTATACCGGGCTACAGTTTGCCCTCCAATTTTCCGATCGAGTCACCTCATTACTGTTCGCTAGCGGTGGTTCTGGTGCTCCCCGCGGCCAGCGCGACAAGTTTATGAACGACTCCAACGAGGGTGCGGAACGCATGCGCAGAGAAGGGATGGCCTCTGCTGCATCGGTGATCGCTAACGGAGCAACCCGTATTCAGCTGCGAAATAAGGATCCTCGTGGGTGGCAGGAGTTCAGCCAATACCTGGGGGAGCATTCCGCCACCGGATCCGCCTTGACCATGCGAAACTTTCAGGGTCGTCGCCCGTCTCTCTACGACTTTGAGGCTGGACTTCGGGACCTCGATATCCCTGTCCTCCTTGCCGTCGGAGACGAGGATGACCCGGTCATCGAGACGAATGTGTTCTTGAAGCGCGTGCTTCCCCGAGCCGGCCTCTGGATGTGTCCCCAGACCGGCCACGGAATCAACCTTGAAGAACCCGACAGTTTCAACGACATGGCGGCCCGGTTCTTTGCTGCCGCTGAGTCCGGGCGTTGGCCTCGACGCCATCCTGGCGCCGATCCGCGACAGTCCGTATCTGTGCGTGACCTGACGGTACCTGCGACGGAGAGTTGACGGAGGGCAGTCACGCCCGTCGTGTAGATGAGCCGGCGGACAGCGGAAGGTGGTGGCCGCTCTGTCGCCGATGCCTTCGAGCGACCTGTCCTAACGGCAAGCGAGCCGGGTGATCCTCGGCAGCTTCGAAAGAGGACTCTTCGCAGGTGGTGGTTGTCGGTGGCTACCGACCATCCCGGCGGGTCGCGGTTGACGGTTCCGATGAGGGTCAGGACGAATAGATCCGGTGCGCGGCGTTGACCACCCACGGAAAGTCTCCGGGATCCACAGCGATCCGGATGGCGCCGCCGGGCGCCGGAGACCAGGCCCGACCTGTCCAGGAGAAAATCCCGAACCCGCCACTCACCGGGTTGGTTCCGATCACCCAGGCCGGCCCGTTGGCTCCCACGCCCACATCGGTGGCAGAACCCGGCAACGGTGCCCACCCGGCGCCGTTCCAGTCATAGATGGTATGGAGCGAGTTGACCACCCACGGGTTGCCCTGCGAGTCCACGGCGATCCGCACCGCCCCTCCGGGGGCGGGCACCCAAACTCTTCCGGTCCACCGGTAGATACCGAACCCGCCGGGTAGGGGATTTGTACCGACCACCCACACGGTCCCGTTGGCCCCGACCCCCACATCGCTCGCCGACCCCGGCGCCAGATCCCAGCCGCGGCCGCTCCAATGGAAGATCTGATGCAACGAGTTGACCACCCAGGGTTTGCCGAGCGGGTCGACGGCGATGCGCACCGCTCCTCCCGGCACTGACGCCCACGCGGTCCCGGTCCAATGCCAGACACCAAACCCTCCTGGCTGGGGGTTGGTACCCACGACCCATACGGACCCGTTGGCGCCCACGCCCAGATCGGTTGCGGTACCCGGTCGGAGGGTGAAGCCAACTCCCGATGGCGGGGGCGGGAGCCCTGCTGGGCCCTCGAAGGCGTCCACGGTATTGGTCGCCGCGGCGAGCAACAGACCGTCCGCGACGGTCGGGGTCGGGAAATCGGTCGCGATCGGACCGAGCGAAAAAGGACCCCGGACGACTTCTCCAGTCGAGGGGCTGAGGCCATAGAGGTCGCCGTTTTCATTGCTCATGGTCCACACGACCCCTCCCGCCAGTATGGGCGAGCCGCCTGACGAGCCAGTGGTCTGCTGCCAGAGCTGGGTGATGACTGCCGGATTCGCGGTAACCCGGCTGGCCACCACCCCGTTGGCGCAGGGGTGGTACACCACGTCACCGCTCACGGCGCTCCCGCCGTCGGCGTCGCCTCCGCAATAGTTGGGCATCGTCGCCAGCTGTCCGCCTATACCGCCGGGAGAAGCCTGCGAGATCGCGTAAGCGTTCTGCGACTTCCCGGCCTGGAGCAACAGTCCGTTGGGAAGCAGAGCCGGAGCGGATGAGCCCATATCGAAGTCGTTGGCGTTGTCGCTGGCCCAGTCGGAGGGCGCAAAGAGGGCCAGCAACTGCAGGCTGGCGTTGAACTCCAGTACCGCGTCGCTGTCGTCATAGGGAGGCGCGGTGGCCGCGTTGCCGGTGGCGACCCAGATGTGGTTGGCGTTATCAACTTCTGGCGCCGCGCCGCCCATCCAGATGGCGCCCTCGCGGTCGCCCCGCACCGCCGCCACCTCAAAGGTCAAGATGGGTCCGCCGGCCTCCGGCACGCCGACCAACCAACCGTGGTAAGGGCCGCAGTCGCCATTGTTGCCGCCAAAACCGATGATCACCCGCCCCGCGTCGAGGGCCAGGCCGGGGCGCTGCAGCTGGGCCAGGGGCGACGACCCGGCCGGGTCCACCGCCTTGTTGAGCACCTCGCTGCCGCTGGCCAGACTCAGCCCGACCAGATGATGCGACGCGCCATGGCTGCCGGCGTGCTCGTCCGCAACCACGAACACCTCATTGCGGGCCGGGTCGATCACCGGGGTAGAGGTAATGCCCACGGTCGGGCCGATGGTGCCGCAATCCCCGGCATTACTGATGTCGCTGCTCGGGACCGGGGCCGCGATATGCGTCCGCCAGACAACGGTTCCCGATCCGGCAGCCAAGGCGTAGACGGTGTTGTTTTCCGTGGCCACGATGATGTGGCCCGCTTCGACCAGAGGTTCGCCGTAGATCTGTCCATCGAGTCCTGGCGAGGTCCAGGCCGGCCTCACGGTGGCCAGGTCGGTGTTTGCGGGATCGGCGCCGCCGCCAGCCGCGTTTCGGTGATAGACCGTCCAGTTGGAACCGAAGCCGGTGGCGGTCGGAGCCGCGGCGGCCCGGGAGAGCGCCGGCCCGCGGGTTGGCACCACCCCTGACATCCCGGCGGCCAGGAGCGCCGCGACCACGAGGGAAATTGCCAGCCGCCGCCTGAACTGAACCGGCCTAGCCTGCCGCACCTTCCCATAGTGTCACCATTGCGACCTGTGGTTCGGTGAGGATCGACCAGATGCCTCCTCCAACCCGACCAAAGATTTCGGCCTACCGACGCCATATCCATGACCGGCAAGCGGGCTGTGCGGCCGGGAAGTGGGCCGGCCCGGGCTTTTTCCGGGGGGGGCGACAGGTGTCGATACGCCGATTCCTGTAGGAGGCCGGCCAGAAACTCGACGGAAACTCGACAGTCAGAACGCCTGGTCGCATGACGACACCAGGCTGCGAGTTTCCGGCGTCGAGTTCGCAGGCGGCCCACGAGGACCGGTTCTTTGATGATCAGGCGAGGCCCGAGAACCAGAGGCCTTTCGTGGTCGACAACAGGACCGCCCTGACGCGGCGAGAGGCAAAAGACTGGCACCTGGCTCGTGGTGCTTCGCCGGAGGGCCGTTCCCGCTGCGAGGGCGTCAGGTCCGTGCCGTTTCTGTCATGTCACAACCGTCGGTCGGCTGGTGGGTCTCCACCCGTACCAGGCGTGCCGAATGCTCCATACGGTGTCGCCGTGGATGTACTGACGGGTGTCGCCCGGAGCGAAATATTCGGCGATCGGTTCGCCCGTCGTCGGGTCCAGCCGGCCACGCTGGGCGCGTGCGACCAATCCCACCGCAGTCTCGCTACGGTCATCGACCGCAGCGGTCGACACGCTCCCATGGCCACTCGCCGTCAAGCCACGCCTTCACGGCGTCGGCAAGCGGCGCGTCGAGCTCGGCCCTGTCGGCGCGCACCCATGACTGGACAATGACGTCGTGGTCGGGGGAAGCCGCCGGATACAAGTAGACGCAGCCGATCACACGATCGCGATCTGGTTCCAGAACGGTGAACGTGAACCCTCTTCGTGCTGCGAAGTCGGCCGCATGTCGGCTCAGGTCGCCGAGATTGGCCTCGAGCGACATCCCGTCGGCTGGTGGCCACTTGCCGTCTGGATAGCCGGGCGTCGCCCTGATGTGTTCGATACTCGACGTCCAGGCTGCGTGGTCGGCATCGTTGTGCTGCGGGCCTAGTGGCTCGAGCCGGAACGCGTCCGTGACAAGGGAGGTGGGCGGGTCGAAGTTGGTTGGAACGAACGGCTCAGAAGCCATGCCTGGGACCGTACTCCGGCCCCGACCCCCTCGACGCTTGTCCCTCGGCGCGCCCGAACGCACACACATCTCCGCCATCGAACGGGCCTACTGAGGGCGACCGACACCGCGAGTTCGACGCCCACGAGATCCTCGCCTTCGCCCTCGCCTTCGATCTCCCCCGGGTCGGTGCGATCGGTTCTGGTCCGGTGGATCCAAGCCCGCCGAGCGCCGGCCGAATGTGCGTTGCCAGCAATCACCCAGCGTTGCCAATCGGGCTGTCTGCTTTCTGTCTGCCGTGACGGGTCCGGCCGCCGGCGCCCGTGGTACCCACACCACCACCTCCCCGTGCTGACAACGGACGTAGCCAACGGCACGGAAGGCTCCGTTGAAAGTGGCTACGTCGGGCCGACACCTAAAGAAATCCCGGTCAAAAGTAGCTTCTGACCAGGATCTTTGGGTGGAGGCGATGGGAATCGAACCCACGAACCTCTTGCATGCCATGAACTGGCGTCCCATTTTGGGGCGTCTGTTGGCGTGTGCGGCGAGGGCGAAAGTGCTGGTCACGAGTCCATCAGTGTTCGTGGTGGTTGTGTCTGGTCCGCTGCGTGTTGCTCCAGTCGTTGCTCCAATTGGGACGACTACCCCGATGTCGACACGCGGGGACCAGACATCATCGCTTCGCCTTCTCTTGGCGGTCGGCGTACTCAGCGAGGGCGACTTGAACTACCGCCTTGAGCGTCATGCCCTGCTGAGCGGCCAGCACCTTGAGCCGCTGGTGCAGCTCCGGGCTGATTTCGTAGTTCACCACGGCCATCCGACGCATCTTAGAGCACGCGCCATAGCTAGACGAGCCTTGCGACGAGCGCATAGACAACGTAGTCTACGTTATTGTAGTCAGAGGTGCCGCCGGGGGGTGGCTGGTACCCGACCCCCGGCGACTTGACACAAGGAGGGTTGTGCTCCTCATGTCCGACACGATTGTTGTCGTCCCCGCGGGTCCGCGCCCTCACGGTTGGCGCCGCTTGGTTTACGGCGACCGATCTCGGCCGTGGGCTCTGACGGCTGGATGGAGCAGGACGTGTGGCTCCCGGTCCGGGCTCCCGTGTGCCGGCGCTGGTGTAACCGACCCGCCACGGGCGAGCTGGACCTATGTGAGGTCCACCTTCGGGAGTACTTGGGGTCGGTTCATCGGAAGCGGCCGGCCGCTTCGACCCTGCCGACGCACACGATCATGCCGCTGAGCGGGTTCTGATGACCGTCGTCCCGCGGCGGAACAGAGACCCCGCATCGGTCCCGACCCCTCAGGGTCGCTGGCTGCGGAGTGTCGGGGTGGCAGTTACTACAAATAACCGTCGATCTGGCGCCTTCCCGGGCGGCGAGCGAGTACTCATACCCCAGCGCAGATGCGACAATCTGCGACGTGGTCAGCCGACGCTCTGGCTCGTCCCGAGAGACACCTGGGGTTCGCAACTGGGTCGCTCGGGCACTACGTGTCGTAGAGAAGGACCGTGAGCTTCATGCCCGGTTTACCGTCCGGGATCGGGACGAGTCAAGCCGCAGGGCGTGGGAGAGAGCAGCTGAGGACTTCAAGGCGGAACTCGACAGCTTCTATGCGCCAATCAGTGACGCTCTCCGCAAGCTCCGCGCCGGCCACCGTGACTCCGTAGAGGACGTTCTTGACTTCCTCGCGGCGGACCCGTGGTGCTTCCGGTCTGGGTACATGAAGGCCAAGCTCATGCACGCGCTCGCCAATGGGCCAACCCTCACTGGTGAGGAAAGACGACGTGCCCAACAGGTTGTCGTCCGTCGCCTGCTGTCACCACAGCCGGGCCTTCAGCGACACGCCAGACGACTGGGTGCGGCGGTCTGGGATGTGACCTTGCAGAACGAGGTCCTTGATTTGGTGGCCCAACCGGAGGGCACCACAAGCCGCGAAGCCAAGCGGCTCGTTGCAGCTGTGGAACAGCAGTTCCGAACCGATGGGACCGCTTGAGCGTCATAACGACGAGCCAGAGGCCGGGAAACCCCCTGAGCCATCGCGCCCGATTCGGCATGGAGGAGCGGCTGAACCTGTGAAGCGGCCTGGTCACGCTCCGTGGCGGCCGCCTCAGCGCCCGTAGCCGTCGATCGGGCGCGGCCGGGGCCACGAGGTCGCGGGCGCTCACGAGCATGCAGATGAGTCGTTCGGGCGCGGAGTCTGGGTGGCAGACTCGATGCGGTGCCGACAGCTGAGGAACGGTCGATCGGAACTACGCTCTCTTTGGCAGGGAGCAGCGGTGCACCCTGACGGCGACTACGAGTCGTACGAACAGCGTTCGAAGAACTCGGAGTCGCTGCTGCCTTACTGGGCACCGGGGGCGTGGATTGCCCGGGGTGTCACCACGTACGCGAAGCATTGGTACGGCCAGGTCACACTCGACCGGACTACCTTGCGGCTTGACGACGAGGAATCGAAGATCCTCGTCGAAGCGAACCCTACGGAAGCGCGCCTGAGGAGTGTACCTATCTGGTTCGGTATGGGCGTCTGCATCGACTTCGGTACGCAAGGCAAGTGGTACGTGCAACCGCGTTACTCTCCGACGAGCCCCCGCCGTGCTCGCAGGGCCACTGCAGTATTCGAACGCGCTCTTCATGAGGCCGGCGCCGAATAACGGCAGAGGGTGCGAACTCCAATGCACGCGGACCGATTCCTAATCGGCGATCGGGTGTCCATCCTTCAGCTATCGAGTTGTGCGGCTTGGCCCCGCAGAGCTTGTGCCTCTTCTTGAATTGCGGCGCGCCCGGCAATCGTTTGGCTCGTGACGCGCATGTCCAAAACGTGATGCGCCTGAACCTCGGTCATGCCCAGCGGGGACTGCCTCAACGCTTCCACGGCTGCGTGTCGGTCTGCGGCGCTCGCGACGAGCCCAGAAAGGAGATCCCAGTGGTCGATGGCCTGAATTAACCCCTCAAGGATTTCCAAGCGTGCCCGCACTCGCTCAAGCCGGCCAAACCGCGTGAGCCGCTCGGCTTCGGCCCAGGTGGCATCAGGGCATGCCCAGCCAGATGGCGAGGCCCCGCTAGAGTTAGAACCGATTACGGCAGCTAGGCGCTTCTGCATCCCTGCCTCCTTCATGCGGGCAATCTGCTTCCAGAGGTCGCGGCCCACGCCTGTCAGGCTGAGGCATGATCCTTGAGCCCGGATCAAACCCGCCCCGATGAGGCTTCCAACGGCATCGTCTACCTCCGATCGAGAAAGAGGCACGGGATAGGAGGCGTCAACGAGAGCCTCAACAATGAGAGGCCCTGCCTGATCATCGGCGCGACCCTCACGAACCGCCACCGCGGCGAATATCCCAAGGCTTCCCACTGGCGTGTCCATACCGAGACGTTAGAAGCAAGCAGAACCACCGCGCATCTGACTACGACATCGTCGCCCCAGGCCATTCATAATCGGCGTTAGGGCGTCTATCTGGGTTTCTGCCGGTTGATGGTGTCCGTGGCGAAGACGGGGTCGTCGGGGTGGGCGACGACTGCTTCGATGACCATGCTGGCGAAGATCTCCTCGACGCATCGGTGAGAGGCGCCGATGTAGGCGCAGTTCGTCATATCCAGGTCGAGCCCGGTGTGCCAGCACCACGACCGGTCTTCGGGCCACCACCATCGCGGGTAGCTCCAGAAGTCCTTCCAGGCCGGGTGCGGCCCGGTGAACACGCAGTAGTCGGAGGAGCCTTGGTCGACCTCGATGAGGGATTCCTCGGATATGACGGCGCTGCCGTAGTAGTCGCCCCACCAGAGCACGAACCAGGACCGCGGCGAGGCCGTGTGGTTCGCCAGAATCGAGAGCAGAGCAGCCTCCTGGGTGGACGCCAGCCTTTGCGGCACCATCGTGCCACCGTGAAGGACGTCATCGTGATCGGGGCCGATGCCGACCAGGTCCATCAGCCGGTGCGGCTGGCGTCCGTTTCTGAGAGCCGTCTCATGCCAGGTGAAGAGGAGCTCCACATAGTTCCGGTCCGCGGGCGGCGGCTCGAAGATGGGGAACAGGACGCGCACGTAGGCGTCGAAGTCGTCGGGAATGAGGTCGCGCACGGCCGGACCCCGCCCTTGCCGCTCGAGGTAGGACGTCAGCCTGCTGACCGGCCAGGAGACGGCCTTGGCCTCGGCCAGCTCGGCGTCGGGCGCGATGTTGGTGGCCTGCCATACCGGGTCGGCGTCCCAGCGCCGCTGCTTGCCTTCGTCCCATGCGGTCGACGGAAGGGGGTCGGCACCTCCCACGACCCTGCGCGGCGGACCAGTCTGCACCCGTTGAAGCCTAGGAAGATGACAAGGCTGGGTCAGCGCAATAACCCGGCGCACACGTTCTCAGAGCCGCTGCTGGGGTGACGCCGGATTCGGCGTTACGAGCGGTTGAGCCTGTGAAGCGGCCTGGCCACGCTCCGTGGTGGCGCCCTCAGCGCCCGTAGCCGTCGATCTGCATCGGCGTGGCTACAAGCTGGGGCGTCGGGGTTCCCAGTGCAGATGGATCGTTCGGGGTGCCCCGTGACGGTCTCGGCCAGACCCGCCTTAGCTCAGAGACATTCGTGTGACGGGTCCGATCTGATCGCCATCGTCGCCGAGGGACTGCAAGTCGACGTCGCCCGCGTCGACAACAACCACGACAAACGCCCCGGCTGGGGAATCGATTGGGATAGTCCGTGCTGAGTCACCTTGAACGATCCCGATGCTGCGTACTGCAGGGGTCGCAAAGCCGCACAGGGCTCGGACCATCACCATCTGCCCATCGTCGGCCTGAAGGTAGCCTCCTATGGATCCGAAGATGGCGAGACCCCTGCCCTCCCAGCCGGAGGGTGGCTGCCACGGCCAAGTCCACTCTCCGCCATGCATACCTCCGTCGGCCACTTCTTGCCAGTGGCCCTCAGGCGTCTTTGAAGCGATTGTGATGTTCGCGAACCGAGCGCCGTCTTCATCCACAGAGAACCGAAACAAGGCCGCAACCAATCCGAGCACGTCCACGGCGCGAACGGGGTCGTCCAGTGTCGGAATGATGTCGGGAGCGGCACTGATCGCCCGATGTTCGATGATCATCGAGAGGCTCTGGCAGGCCACGACACCAAGTCTGACAGGGAACCGCTCGCTCATCGTCCACCCGTGGGGGCTGGCCAACCGGCGTTGCCCGCCCAGAACCTCCTGATCTGTCTGCACCAGCCGGAACGCTCATGATTCCCAGGACAGCGCCGAGTCGGCGTTCGGCGACTCGCCTTCCCGTAGAAGTGTCGAGTCGGGGCGTCCCTTCGACGCCTAGGATCGACGGTGGCGGCTCCGTGGCCAAACCACGCGGTACTCCAGCGGGCGAGCGCCCTCCTCGGAACTCGGGCACGGGTTCGTACTGCTGCGGATGCTTGTCGGAGCCGCCGAGGGTACGCTCAGATCGACAGCGCAACCGGATACGGACCCGCTGCCGCTCCGAGCGCGTAGTCGGCGTTACGAGCGGCTGAGCCTATGGAGCGGCCTGGTCACGCTCCGTGGCGACCGCCTCAGCGCCCGTAGCCGTCGATATGCGTCGCCAGCAGGTGCCTCGTGCCTGGCGGGAAGCGAGCGCAGATGAAACAATCTGGCGTCGAGATGGGGCCACTGAGATTGTCTAGGCGTAAAGGCAGCAGTTAGCTGATGGCAGAACAAGAGTTGGGTGATGTGTATGCGTGGCCTCACTCAATGGGACCCATTAGGTGGCTGCTCTCGAAGAGAGGGGCTTGCGGTGATTGCAATTCTGGTCGGAGCGACGAGCTTCCTCATCGTCAACGGCACGACGGGCAACCTCCTCGGCGACGCAGCGATCGGCGCTCCGTGAGAGAGCGGTCTGTGAGGGATCACCGTGTGGCTGTATGCAAGGTGAGGTGGCTGGTCCTCCTGGCCGTAGCGGTGATTGCTGTTGGATGCGGTAGTTCCGAGCCCCTCAGCTCCCAGACGCAACCGACAACCCCTGCGACGGCACTTAGCAACATCACTGCGCCACCGGGACCGGCCCCGGCGTATTCGCTGCCGCCGGTATGCGACCCGGCTCCTTGTGTGAACAACGACGGCGTCGGCGTGTACGTGCAGGCCGTTCAGCGTGACTTCCACAGTACGTCTGATGGGCACCTGGCCCGGGTCACACTCACCTTCCGACAGCTTGCACACGGGGCAACGACGGTGAACGCAGGCGACTATTGGCTGCGGGGTCCAGACGGCCAGTGGAGGTCCATGCTCGGCGTTGCCGCCATGGCACCGGCCGGGTGCACGCAGCCGGACTCCTCACCAGCCCCGCTCAGCAGCGCTCACACGTACGGGCCGAACCCCTACTGTTTCGACGTCGCCGGGCCCACCAGCGGTGGCCACCAGCTTCTCCTCGGAGCGGGCTGTCCCTACCTCTTGTGGTCCCACCTACCAGCTATACCTTCCACCGGAGCCGTCTACCAGACCAGCAGCCCTGGTCAAGCCTGTTCCTCCGTGGTCGTGGGACTGCCGTCCTCGTAAACCCTCCGGACTCGAAGGGACCCAGACTGACAGCGCATCCGGTTTCGGCGAGCGAGCTACGGTGCGAGCCGAGTCGGCGTTCGGGGCGGCTTGGGCTGATTCAGGTGTGTGGGCCACGGAGCGTGACCGAACCGACGGGGAGGAGGCGTAGAGGCCCGGTCTGGACGATCTGATCGCCTAAGGCGACTTGTCTGCTAGGGATGTGAGCGATGAGCAGGTTTGAGATCTTTCTTGTCGAGCCATTGGAGATCGGGTCGATCCTCGAAGGTTTGGGGTGGCAGCTGGCGCGGGCGGGCGAGAACCCGTACGAGATCTACGGAGTCGACGAGTTTCGCCTTGAGGGACAGAACTGGAGGGCCTTTGTGTGGGGTCCCAGCCGTATGACATCCGAGGACGCGCCCCCCCAGGCGGTTGCCCTTCTGCCGGGTATCGCGTGGCACGTCGAGGTGTCGCTGGATGGGTCCAAGGCAGGCCTGCAGACGGTGATGCGAGCGGTGCGCGCCGTGGCCACGGCTGGCCATGGGGTGATCGCCGACGACCGGCATGTCTGGAGGCCGGGGAGCAGCCGGCGGACGAGGTGGTCGATGCCGCCGTCACCGCTTGAGTCGGAGACGGAGTGGTTAACCATGATCTGGTGGACACTGGACTCCTCGCTTACCACCTTGACGGGCGCGACGGCGTTCGTTCACGCTGTCCAGCGGGTCCTTCCCGAGGCTCTGCCAGTGCGGTGGGGCGACTTCGAGCCGTTCTCCTTTAACCTCGAACACGAAGGCTTAGACGGCTTGGCGCGCTGGATACAGCGCAAAGTCGATGACTCCTTCTTGAGCCAGGTCCGGCCACCGTTCGCCGAAATTTTCGGTCCACCGGGCTGCTCTTGTCGGGGGCCGGCCGAGCCTGTTCGACCCGATAGCTCTATCGATCGCGGGAGGTGGCTCGATCCTGAGCGAGGACAGCGGAGGAAGGCAGATGGCTCTTGCGTTCCGCGAGATATCCCGGCTTCTTCGGCCCTTCTATGCCGAGGCCCGCCACGGACCGAACCAGAACAACGTTGAGTGGCACACGGCCACGACCTCCTCCGTAGGACCTCCACCCGTTAACGCGCGACTCTGGAATGGATATCCCAGAGTCGCGCCCATGGCCATGGTCGTCGGACCGCCGTACCTGGCCTTCTGGCAAGACGGCGCCGGTGAGGCCCTCGACCAGCTGGTTCTCTACAGCAGCGACTCGTGGCCGGACCCGCCCTCAGGCGGAGTACCCGTGGCAGTCGAGGACCTCCTCCAGGAGTTCGACCCGTACAGCGTCGTGACAGCCGACAGCGCGAGAGGCGAGTATCCCACCCGCCCTCCAGCAATCTGGCCATTCGAGAACTACATCAGCTAAGTAGGTCGCATGTGCCCAACGTCTTTGAGGCTGACTTCGAGGTCCCAGCTGGTGTGTACGTCGTCACCGTGGCGGCGCGAGCCCAGGGCGCATAACAGCAGCGCTTCCGGTTATGGCCAGACGCCGGGAGCGCGCTCGGGAATCGGCGTTACGAGCGGCTGAGCCTGTGAAGCGGCTTGGCCACGGTCCGTGGTGGCCCCTCAGCGCCGTAGCCGTCGTTATGGCCGCCTTACTCCCTTCTGGGATGTGCCCGTAGCCAAGCGCAGATGAAGTGTTCGGGCGCATGTTGTCGAGTCCTACTCCATGACCCGCTTTTCAAGAAGGCCGATGACCAGACGGCGGCGCCATGGCTCGGTGGGCCCCCATCCTGACGCCGGTTCCAATCGGAGTACCAGGCGCGACGCATCCTTCGGGATGTGCCCACCGATGTCTCTGGTTCCGTGGGTCGCCGGCCCCCCGGCCGCTGGCGCCATCGCTCCGCCGTTGTGGTCATGATATTCGGTCCCCAGATCGTCTGACGCGTAGAGCATCCAGTACCAAAAGAAAGGATCCACGTCGCGCTCTGCTTGCTCGAGCCCGGGTACGAACTCGTAGTGGAAGTCCGGCTCAAGGTCCTTGACACCGACCACTTCGTTGTCATGTTCCGGGAGAACCTTGCGGAAGCTGCCGAAGTTCGCCGGGCCAGTTTGTGCCCGTCTTTTCTGCCGCTCGGCTTCGCTGGCCGCCATCCACCTCGGAACGTCGACCGTACGCCCGAGATCAATCCCCCGGCCAATGACGTGGTGACCCCGAACAAGTTCTCCGAGATCGACATCAAAGACGATGTCCAACTCGATACCGATCTGCCTCAGGTGAGCCTCAGTGGCGTCGCGAGGGGGAATCACGATCCAAGCTTGGCAGATGACTCGTCGAACAGAACACGCAGCCGATACTCTCAACCACGACCAGCCCCGGCGCGACCGAGTCGGCGATCGGCGCTTGGGACCTGCTCACCACTGATTTGGATGCCGCTGTGTCTGCCCGAGCACCTCGTGCTCGGCGTCGAGGATCGTGATCGTCACATCGCGGGTCGGGTCCCAACAGACGATGATCGCGGCCAGCGGAGCTTCCACGGGGTGGCGCGTCATCCCGTAACGATCCTGCACCGCGATGTACCTCGCTTTTTCGCCAACCGTGCCGGTCAAGCCTCGGACCGAGCCCTTGTCGTCCCCCTGGAGCCAGTCGCCCCCGAACGAGGCAGTGTCGGCGGGGAGTACTGGCCGCACCATTGGATCGCGGAGAGGGCCGCCCGCGCCGCCGCCAGCCGTGATCGGTACCCAGCCGGTCTCAGTCAGGACCCACGAGTAGTGGTCATCATCCACATGGGGCCCCACGACGGATTCTTGCTCATCCTCACTGTTCGATGCCCAGCTTCTGAAGAGAACCGTGGCCAAACAGTCACCCCGCCAGTACGCGATGGGTACCTCGTCGTCATCGCCGAGCGCCTCGGGCATCGCTGGGAGCCCATGGTCGAGGACCCACATTGCCCAGTCGTCGGAGTAGTCGTAGTGAAAGGACGGCGGCGGCCCGCCGGTGCCAGCGCTCACGCTCAGATCATTCCATCCCGCGCCCCACTTGGGGACTCAAGGGCCTCGGCTGCAGACGCCGGATTCGGCGATCTGAGCGGCTGGGGGCGCGATCGCGCGCAGCGAAGTCCCACGCTGAGTGGCCGCCGTGTTCCTCGATGAGCTCGCCGGTGATGTGACTAGTGGAGCCGAGGGTTGGGCTCGATCTGCGTGGTGAGAACTCCGCCAGGCGCCCCTCCTGACCCAGCACGGGGAGCGTCTGCCGCCTTCGTCACGGGCTAGCGCAGTGGCTCTTGAGTGGGTCGTGAACATGGGCGCCCCGCTCGCCCACCAGCCCCCGTCACCCCGTTCTTCTCGGCAGCCTTTACTTGTCTACCCGGACGCACAGTGCCGAACCGCTGGTGACCGGCGGCGTCAGGTTCGCCACCCCGACCCCGACCCGTGACGGCGTGAGCGACAGCTGGCAGTTGAGGGCTAGACCCGGGCGCCGGCGGCACCATGAGTCTCGCCGAGGCCGCCACGCGGGCCGTGATGGAAGCTGGCGAAGGTTGTTGAGCGCGGAGTACTCCGGGTTTGGACGCACACGGCGGACTTCGGTCGGCACCGGGAGTACGTTGGTCCTGTCGGGCCGCACCGCCGGGCCGAAGGCAGGAGGCGAGTGCGGCGGGCGCCGGCGCAGCCGGCGCCTCTTGATACCGTAAAGAAAAGTTGCCCAACCGGCTGAGCCTTGACAGCTGAGCCTTGACAGCTGAGCCTAGGCAGGTGAGCCTAGGCAGGCTGAGCCTAGGCAGCCCGAACTAGATAGCCGAACTAGGCATGAGGCCAGGCGTATGGCGGGCCAGGATGCCGCGGGCCGGGGAAGCAGAGGTTGCGGCATGGCTTCGCGACATGCGGGAGGGTGGCGCACCGTCGTTTCCACGTCGAAGTCCGCTGAGCCGCTGTACCCTGCCGCGATGGCTGATCACCTCGACTGGCCGGCCGATGTGCGCCTCAGGGCCGCGTGGGACGTCACTGAAAGGATGCTGAGCGAAGACTTGCCTCGCCGGTGGCGGCACTCCCAGGGAGTCCTCGTGCGGGCAAACCTGGCTGCACCCGAGCTTGCGCCGGAAGATGGCAACGTGTTGAGGCAGGCGGCGATCCTTCATGATGTCGGGTACGCGTCCGAGTTGGTATCCACCGGATTTCATCCCGTGGACGGCGCTCGTTATCTGAGGTCGATTGGCTGGGACGACCGAGTGGTGAGCCTGGTCGCCCACCATTCATGCGCCCGGGTTGAGGCGGAGCAGCTTGGGCTGGGCGCAGCGATCGTAGAGTTCGAGCCAGGCGAGGCGGAGTTGACTGAGTTCCTGATCTTCTCGGACATGACCACATCGCCTGACGGGTTGCCGGTGACTGTGGATGAGCGCCTGGCGGAGATTCTCGAACGCTACGGGCCAGAAAGCCAGAAGGCTCGCTTCGTTGCTTTAGCAGGACAGGAGCTACGGACCGCGACCCTCCGCGTGGCTCAGCGCCTCGCGGGCTGGATGAGCACTTCCGCCGCTAGTCGTCGCGCTTAACGAGAGATGGAGCATTCCTTTAGCCCCCGCGGTCTGGTCAGGGCCCGCCGCGGGATGCTCTACCCGATATAGGGGTCCGTTAGTGGCTGATTGAGGCCGTGCTGGATGCGCAGCCGCATGGAGGGGTGAATGTCGAGCCCGTCGAGGTCACCAGGAGACAACCAGCGGACCTCGGAGGCCTCGTCACTGCCGCGGAGATGGCCGCCGGTGGGTCGGGCCCGAAAAGAGAGGGCGAACTGCTGGCGGACTTCGCCGTCGTCGTAAGCGATGACGTGCTTCGGGTCGCTGTAGACGCCGGCCAAGCCAACGATCTCAACCTCGATGCCCGTCTCTTCGAGTACCTCGCGCACGATGGTCTCAGCCACTCGCTCGCCGACCTCGACCTGCCCTCCAGGTAGCGCCCACCGGCGGTTATCGACCCGATGGATCAGCAGGACCCGCCCTTGGTCGTCCTCGACTACGGCGGTGACAGCAGGAACGATGGAGTTCGGCTTGGGTGCCTTGGGGTCATCGTAGTAATCGTGTCGGGCCACTCAGGCCACCGACCTGGCCGTCTCAAGGGGTATGGCGGTCGCCCACACCCGTTCGAAGCTGTCGCCGTAGCCGCTGAACAGCTCCGGCCAGGAACTCGACGAAGGTGAAGCAGGGGCGTCATGTGAGCCGGCAGTCCGTAGAGGTGGGTGTTGATAAGCATCTCGTCGTCGGCCCGATAGATCGAGTTGTACAAGACGGTGGCGTGCTGTCGGAACTCAACGCCCGCGGTGGGGATCAGCTCGCGATAGTTGTGGATGGTGTTCGCGATCTTGGCGGAGATGGCTGAGCCGATGCCCTCGTCTATACCCCGCTGGCGGACCTCGCTGCAGTCGGGATCCCCCACCAGAAACCGCAGACGAACTCCTGATCTTGCCTTGCGGCAAAGCACGCGCCGGATCGCGGGATCCTCCGACAGCCAGAAACCAGCGTAGACCAGTACATCGATGCCCTCACGGGCGTTCTCAAATAGACGTAACCAGGTGTCGTTACCGACCGTAGAGCGCACCGGGTAGACGGCGAGTATCTCGGCCAGAGCCAGGTCGCTTGCTTCCACAGCCGAGTCGACCGGCCACAGATATGCCGGGTCGAGGCCGAGGAGTGCGGCCAGCGCGTAGCGGTGCCGCTTGTAGGGCACCCTGCCGACGATCCAACGTTCCACAGTCTTGCGGTCGACACCGAGCTGGTGCGCGATGTCGTCCAGTTCGAACCGCGAGGAAAAAATCGCCGCTCGCAGCCGTTCGTTTGCCATGATCCGGCCTCCCGCCTCGGGACGACTTGGGACGCTCCGATGGTAGCGGAGAAATCCCAAGACGTCCGGCGATGTGGTTACGGCGTCTCGGCGTTCGGGGCGATCCTGACCGTGACGGTGCCCGCGACGGGCGCCGCGTACGAATCAAGGAGTCGACCAATGCGTGTTATCCCTATTGATGATCGGAAGATGACCTTGACGGTGGCCACGCCGCCGCGCCGGCAGTCCAAGCCGAACCCCTTTACCGGTGAGATCGACTTTGACGTGGATCTGCTGGCGGTGACCGAGCGATGGTAAGGCCGATCTGCTGCGAGTCACGGTACCCGAGTCGGGATTGGCCAAGAACGTGGTCCCGCTGGTGGCGGTGCAGGTGGACGGCTTCATTGGCCGGGTGTGGGAGAAGCAGGACGGCCGCCACGGGGTCATGTTCGCCTGCGATGCTATGGGCCTGGCCGTGGCCACCAACGGCTCGGCGGCGAAAGCGTCGGCGGCTGCGTCATGACCGGCGCTGCTTAGCCCCAGTTGCATGTGCCGGTACCGGTTGGGTGCCGATCCTGTCCTGGCTGGCGGTGCTCGGCGCTGTCGTCATGCTCGTACTTTTGGTGCGAGCGTGGTGGCGGCGCCACCACCGGCCGAAGGTCACCGAAGTGAGGCCTCCGTCCGCCGGTGGGTGAACTGGGTGGCGTCCCGGTGGATGTGGGACGCCCGGAACCTTGGCCTGGTCCTGGTGGATGACACCACCCGCCACCGCTATGACTGGTTGAGCGGCCGACGGCTGCCGCCGGTGGTGCGCATCCCTGACATTCGCTTCGAGCCCGCCCCGCATGGGCTGCGGGCCTGGATGCGCACCGTCCCCGGCGTGGGCCTGGACCAGGTGACCAAGATGGCCGGGCATCTGGCCAACGCCTGGGGCTGCCTGCGCGTCGACGTCAGCCAGCACGCCCCCGGTGTCTTGTTGCTGCGCGGTTTTGTCCGCGACCCGCTGGCCACGGTGTGGGCGGTCACTCCCACCGGCCAGCCGTTGGCCGACTGGCAGCTGCATGTCGGCATCGACGACGAGGCCGCCCAGATCCGCCTGCCGTTGGCCAACCTGTCTGGGATCACGGTGGCCGGCGTGCCCGGCACCGGCAAAACGTCGTTGCAGCGGTGGTGGCTGTGCCAGCTGGCCCCCCATCCGGCCGTGCAGATCGCCGTGTTGGACGGCAAGGTCGCCAACCCGGAGGACGGCGACTACGGGCTGCTCTTGGCCCGCTGCTTCGCCGCCGCCGGCGACGACCTGGAGGAAGCCAGCCGGCTGCTCGGCCAGTTGCATCAGGTCATGCGGGCCCGCTCGGCCTGGCTGCGCACCCACCGGGGCACATCGCAGTTTTGGGAGACGGGCCCAACTGTCGATTGTCCGCTGGTGCTGGTTTGCGTGGACGAGAGCCACACGTATGTGACCGCGTCGTCCCGTAAGGACCGCGATCTGTGCGACAGCAACGTCTGGTACCTGACCAAGCTGGCCAAGGAAGGTCGGTCCCGCGGTTTTCTGACCGTGTTTGTGACCCAGAAACAAACCGCCGACGCCATCCCCACCGCCATCCGCGATGTCTGCCAGGTCGGCCTGTCCTTCGGGGTGCGGACCATGGACGGAGCAGTGGCCGCCCTGGGCGACGAGATCCGTCAGTACCCCGACGTCGCCCCGATCAACCTGATCGGCCGGGAATGGACCGGCGTCGCCGTCATGCGACTGCCCGACCGGGCCGGCTATCACCGGGTCCGCACCCCCCATGTGACCGAAGCCGACGCCGCCCAGGTCGTCGCCGCTGTTGGTCACCTGCAGCAACCTCCAAATGTCGTGACCGTCGATGCGATCGAGCTGGCCCGATGACCCCGATGCGGCCGGCCATCGACGATGGCGATGTGGTGGAGTTGGTGCGCACCGCCGGCCAGGCCGGGTTCGGGCGCTGGCGGTCGATGGTGGCGGCCATCGGCGGGTGCGCCGATCCCATCCACCTGGTGGGCCATTCATCGACCATCGACGCCGCCACCGGGGAGGTCCTCCACCGCTACGACACAAACGACGAGCCCAACCGGCGGCTGCTGGTGGCCTGCCGGAACCGGCGAGCGTCCCGGTGCGCGCCCTGCGCCGAGGTGTACCGGGCCGACACCTACCAGCTCATCCGGTCCGGCCTGACCGGCGGCAAGACCGTCCCCGTCAGCGTGGCCAGCCACCCTCGGGTGTTCGCCACTCTGACCGCCCCCGGCTTCGGCGCCGTTCACCATCGCGTCGTCGCTCCGGACGGCAAGGTGCAGCGTTGCCATCCCGACGCCGGTTGCCACCAACGCCACGCGGTCGACGACCCTTCTTTGGGCCAGGCGGTCGCCCCCGCCACCTATGACTACACGGGTGCGGTGATCTGGAACGCCCTGGCCGGCGTCCTCTGGCATCGCACCACCACCCTTATCGTCCGCCACCTGGCCCGCCAGCTCGGCCTTCCCGAAGGCGAGTTCCGCCGCCAGGCCCGCCTTTCCTACGGCAAGGTGGCCGAGTTTCAAGCCCGGGGTCTGGTGCATTTCCACGTGATCGTCCGCCTGGACGGTCCCGACGGCCCTCACCAGCCGCCCCCCGAAGGCCTCACCATCGACACCCTGACAGCGGCCATTGAGGCCGCCGCCCGCCAAGCGGTCGTCGCCGCTCCTGACAGCCCTGCCGCCGGCGGGCCCCGCCACGTGCGTTGGGGCGACCAGCTCGACATCCAACCCATCACTGCCGCGGATGTCGGCGATGGAGAGTTGACCCACCAGAAAGTGGCGGGCTATCTGGCGAAATATTCGACCAAGGCGGCTGAAACCGCCGGCACTTTGGACCGGCCCGTGGTCTGCTGGCGTTGTAAAGGGACCGGACACGACGCGGACGGCGGCGGCCTGTGCAAAGCCTGTCATGGCCGGGCCACCCGCTACGACGACGTTCACCACCTGGTCGATAGTCCGCACGCGCAGGCCATGATCTCCGCCTGCTGGACCCTCGGCGCCCACCCCGAACTCGAGCCTCTGCGGCTGCGGCCCTGGTCTCACATGCTGGGATTTCGTGGCCATTACTCGACCCGCTCTCGTTGTTATTCCACAACGCTGACAGCCCTTCGGCGAGCTCGGCAGGACTGGCGCAATCACCGCCTGGTCGCGGCTCTCGGTTACTCCGAGGACACGTGCCTTCGACGACTAAGTGAGTACGACAAGGCGGGCAGCTGCGAGGCCACGATTCTTGTCCTCGGTCAATGGCAGTATTGCGGGCGCGGCCATTCGCCCGGCGAAGCCATTTACGCCCGCACTATCGCTACCGATTTGGCAGAGAACCGTCGATTTTCCCGCTGGGCCCAAGAACTCGATAGGCAAGGAGGTCTTTATGTCTGACGTTCAGTCAATGGTAGGGGAGCGCCTGTTGCTTAGTCCCGTCGAGACTGCCGAACTGCTTGGTATCGGTCGCTCGAAAGTCTTCGCTTTGCTCGCTACGGGCGAACTGCGATCGATCCGGCTCGGACGGAGTCGGCGTATTTTGCGGATCTCGCTCGACGAGCTCGTGACTCGGCTGGAAGCAGAGCAGTGTGAGGCAAGCGCATGAGGAAGCGGGGCAACAACGAGGGGTCGCTGTATTTCGATACTTCGGTCGGGCTGTACCGGGGAGCCGTGATGCTTCCAAATGGTCGGCGCAAGACTGTATCGGCCAAGACCCGTAAGGCCGCTTCGGAGAAGCTCACGGCCATACAAGGGCAACTGGTGGCGGGATTGCCGACATCGAGCACGGAACGACTGGGCCCTTTTCTGGACTGGTGGTTGAAGTCACTGGAGGCTCGTGCGATCGCTGGGGCCAAGTCGGTCAATACGGTGGACAATGCCCGATGGGCCTGCCGCGTCTGGATTCAGCCTGCTTTAGGCAACAAGCGCCTTAGGGATCTCCTGCCTGAGGATGTTGAAGCCCTGTTGCTGTCCATGGCGGAGGCGGGTCGGAGTCGTCAAAGCGTGAACCGGGTGCGATCCTACTTGGGTCAGGCGTTAAGCGTGGCTGAGCGGCGTGGCAAGGTCGGTCGCAACGTGGCTCGGATTGCGGAGATGCCGGCAACCGAGCCGAGGTCAGGTGCGCACCGCTCCTTGACGGAGCAGGAGGCGGCGACCTTGCTAGCCGCGGCGCGAGGGCATCGGCTCGAAGGGCTGTTCGTCACTGGGCTGATGCTCGGGTTGCGACCCGGGGAGCTCACCGGATTGCGCTGGACGGACGTGGACCTCGACAGCGGCCGACTAACGGTCGAGGGCTCGTTGAAACGCGAGCGTGGCCAACTGCGGCTCGGCTCGACCAAGACCTCGAGATCGCGCCGGCCTCTTCAGATGCCCGAGCCGGTCCGAGTCGCTCTGCGGAATCACCGGAAGCGCCAGGCGGCCGAGCGTCTTCAGGCGGGCCCGGCGTGGCGGGAAACCGACCTGGTGTTTACGACCGCTGTCGGCACGCCTATCGATCCTGCGAACCTTCGTCACACGTTCGCCCGACTGACGCGTACAGCAGGACTCGGTCATTGGACGCCGAACGAGCTCCGTCATTCGGCTGCGTCGCTGCTCTCGGCCAGCGGCGTTCCGCTGGAAGTTATTGCGGACGTCCTCGGTCACGCATCGACCCGGATGCTCGAGCAGCACTACCGCCACCAGGTCAAGCCATCGATCGACGCCCACGTGAGGGTGATGGAGGCGTTGTTCGGTGGCGGTTGAGTCGGGTTGCTCCAGTGGTTGCTCCAGTAACGGAATCTCCGGCCGGGTGACTCAGGCGTTTTCCCTGGTCAGGAGGGTGGAGGCGATGGGAATCGAACCCACGAACCTCTTGCATGCCATGCAAGCGCTCTACCAACTGAGCTACGCCCCCAGAAGGCGGCTCCAGCCTAGCAGGCCCGCCGCCGGCACCCCCCATGCCGCCGTGCCGTCATGCCGGCACGCCCGCCGGTGGACCCCGAGTCCGCCGACAGTCGTGGACTACATTCTGGCCTCATGGCATTCAAGGGCTGGCCGGTCGAAGCCCTGGAGTTCTACGAGGGCCTCGAGGCCGACAACTCGAAGGTCTACTGGACCGATCACAAGGACACCTACACCACCGCAGTACACGCCCCCATGGCGGCCTTGCTGTCGGACCTCGCGGCGGAGTTCGGCGAGGGCCGGGTCTTTCGCCCCTACCGCGACATCCGGTTCAGCGCCGACAAGTCGCCCTACAAGACGTCGATCGCGGCCGGGATCGGACCCGGTTACGTCCAGCTGTCCGCGGACGGGTTGCTCGCCGGGATGGGCCAGTATCACATGGCCCCCGATCAACTGGACCGCTACCGGCGGGCCGTGGCCGGCGACGCCACCGGGGCCGCGCTCGAGAAGACCATCACCGGCCTGACTGACGCGGGGATCGACGTGCATGGCAGCGACGCCCTGAAGACGGCGCCCAAGGGGTACCCCCGGGACCACCCCCGGGTTGAGCTCCTGCGCTACCGGGGGCTGGTCGCTATGAAGCAGTGGTCGCCGGCCGCCTGGCTTGGCACCAGCGCGGCCAAGACCCGGATCGTCGACGTGTTCCGGGCCGCCCGCCCCCTCTGCGAGTGGCTCGACGAGAATGTCGGGGACTCGACCGTGGCACCACCCCGAGGGCGATAAGCCGCCAACCCACCGGCGCCACGACGACGGCCGGGTCGTCGCGCCCGTAACCCTCCGAGCCGGACGCCCCCCGCCGGTACCCTGGAGGACCATGGCAGAGCCGTACGATCCCCAGGCCGTCGAGACCAAGTGGCAGCGGCGCTGGGCCGAGCAGGGTGCATATCAGGTCGACAACGACGACCCCCGAGCCCCGCGTTACGTCCTCTGCATGTATCCATACCCGAGCGGGCCCGCCCATCAGGGTCACATTCGCAACTACACCTTCGGCGACCTGCTGGTGCGGAAGCACACCATGCAGGGGCAAGCGGTCCTCAGCCCCATCGGGTTCGACAGCTTTGGGCTACCCGCCGAGAACGCGGCCATCAAGACCGGCATCCACCCCCGCATCTTCACCGAAGCGCGCATCGAGGAACTCAAGGCCAGCCTGAAGCGGCTGGGCGCGGTCTATGACTGGCGGCGGGAGATCCGCAGCCACGATCCGCTGTACATGCGGTGGAACCAGCTGATCTTCCTCCGGTTCCTGGAGGCCGGACTGGCCTACCGCAACAACGCCCCCGTCAACTGGTGCCCGGGTTGTCACACGGTGCTGGCCAACGAGCAGGTCTTGCCCGACGGCACCTGCGAACGAAGCGGCGATCTGGTCGTCAAGCGTGATCTCGAGCAATGGTTCTTCCGCATCACGGCCTACGCCGACGAGCTGCTCGACGCCCTCGACGAGGTCGACTGGCCCGAACGGGTCAAGACCATGCAGCGCAACTGGATCGGCCGCTCCGAGGGCGCCGAGTTCGACTTGCCGATCGAAGGTCGTGACGAGAGCATCCGGGTGTATACGACCCGGCCGGATACGTCGTTTGGCATGACGTTCGTGGTGTTGGCGCCCGAGCACCCCCTGGTCGGGGAGATCACCACCGCCGCCCACCGCGACGAGGTGGCCGCGTTCGTCGAGCGGGTGCGGAGCGAGACCGACATCGAACGCCAATCCAGCGAGACCCCACTGGACAAGCGGGGAGTTTTCACCGGCAGCTACGCCATCAACCCCTTCACCGGACGGCCGGTGCCGATCTACCTGGCCGACTACGTCTTGATGACCTACGGGACCGGGGCCATCATGGCCGTTCCCGGTGAGGACCAACGCGACTGGGATTTCGCCAGTTCCTATGGGCTGCCCATCATCCGCACCGTCGCCCCGCCGGAGGGATGGGAGGGTGAGGCTTACAGCGGTGACGGGCCGGCCATCAATAGCGAGTGGTTGAACGGCCTGTCCGTGGCCGACGCCAAGGCCCGCGCCATCGACTGGCTGGAGGAGCAGCGCATCGGTCAGCGGTCCGTCAAGTTCCGCCTGCGGGACTGGCTCCTGTCGCGCCAGCGTTACTGGGGCTGCCCCATCCCGGTGGTGCACTGTCCCGTCGACGGGATCGTGCCGGTGCCGGAGGACGAGTTGCCGGTTCTGCTGCCCGACGACGTCGAGTTCCGGCCCACCGGAGAGTCGCCCCTGCGCTACCACGAGGCCTTCCTGCACACGACCTGTCCGAAGTGCGGCGGCCCGGCCGAGCGGGAGACCGACACCATGGACACCTTCGTCGACTCGTCCTGGTATTTCGAACGCTTCTGCGACCCGTGGACCACCGAAGTAGCCGTCGATCAGGCCGCGGCGGCGCACTGGATGCCGGTGGACCAGTACATCGGCGGGATCGAGCACGCCATCCTGCACCTGCTGTACGCCCGCTTCTACACCCGGGCCCTGGCCGATGTGGGCCTGGGGCCGGCAGGGATCCGGGAGCCGTTCGCCCGGCTGTTCACCCAGGGGATGATCACCCTGGACGGCTCCAAGATGTCGAAGTCCCGGGGCAACCTCATCGCACCCGAGCACTACTTCGCATCGGTCGGCGCCGACTCGCTCCGGCTGTTCCACCTCTTCGTCGGGCCGCCTGCCGACGACTTCGAGTGGAGCTCGCAGAGCGACCAGATGATGGAAGGGTGCTACCGATTCCTGGGTCGGGTCTGGCGACTGGCGACCGGAGGCGTGGAGCGCGTCACTCTGCTCGAACGCCCGCCGAATGACGCCGACGAGGAGTTGGAGAAAGCCACCCACCGGTTGATTGACCGGGTCACTCGTGACTATGAGCGCTGGTCGTACAACACCGCGGTCGCGGCCGCCATGGAGTTCGTCAACACCGTTTACCGACACGTGCAAGCCCCGGAAGGCGCCCGGCAGGCCACGGTCGACTTTGCCGTCGACACCCTTCTGCTGCTCCTGGCGCCCATGGCTCCGCACATCACGGCCGAGCTCTGGGAGCGACGCTACGGCGAAGGGGTCTCCGTCCACGAGCAAGCCTGGCCGGTCGCCGACCCGGCCCTCGTCAGGGTGGAGACCGCGACCCTGGTGGTCCAGGTCAACGGCAAGGTGCGCGAGCGGCTCGAGGTGGATGCCGGCATCGGTGAGGAGGCCGCCACGGCCGCGGCGCTGGCCGCCCCCAAGGTGATCGACGCCCTGGCCGGCCGCGCCCCCGCCCGGGTGATCGCCCGGCCCCCTCGTCTGGTCAACGTGGTCGTCTAACCGCGGCCGGCCTGGTCGGCGGGGTCGGCACCCCTTCCTCTCGGCACCCCTTCCTGGATTGTGTGCAAATTCATATCATATATGATATGATTTTGAACACAATAGATGGTTGTCACACCTTCCAGGCATACTTCAGTCATGATGATCTATGCCGATCTCGATCGGCTGGCCCGCCGTCAGCACGGACTCTTAACCATCGGGCAGCTGGTAGGCCTCGGACTGACCGACCTGCAGGTGCGCCGAATGACGATGACGGGCCGACTCGGGCGAGTCCGGCACGGCGTCTTCCGAGTCTGCGGCGCCCAGCCGACCTGGCACTCGGCCGCCCTGGCGGCGGTGCTCGCTGCCGGCCCTGGAGCCGTCGCGTCGCACCGGAGCGCCGGTGTGCTCTGGGGGTTGCTCGATCGACATGATGCCGATTCGCTGGAGCTGATCGTCACTGGCCAGCGCAGGCTCATAGGGGTTCGGGCCCACCGTCAACAGTTGGGTCCCGGCGAGGTGGCGCGGCGGGACGGCATACCGGTCACCACGGCGGAGCGGACGCTGTTCGACCTCGCCGCCAGCGAGTCGGTGGAGGCGCTGGGTCGGTTGTGCGACGAGGGGTTGCGCCGGCGGATCGTCACCCTCGGTCGGTTGTACGCCGTCGTCGAAGCGCACCGTGGGGCGGGTCGCCGGCGCCTGGCTCCGATCCGGTCAGTGCTGGCGGACCGGATCGACGGCTACGACCCGGGTGCCAACGACTGGGAGCAGCGGATGGACCGCCTCTGGGACCGGCTCGGGTTGCCGCCGGCGACGCGGCAGTACCGAATCCAGGTCGGTCGCCGCACCTTCCGGGTGGATCGGGCCATCGTGGACCTACGGATTGCCGTCGAGTGGGCCGGATTCGACCCGCACGGCCAGCGCGGCCATCTGGACCGGGACAGCGATCGGCGGGCGCTGCTGACCGCGGCGGGTTGGTGCTGTCTGGACTTCACGTCCAGGTCGAGTCCTGAGCTGATCTGCAGGACGGTGTCAGCTGCGGCTGCCCAACGCGGCCGGATGCTCGGGCTGGCGGCCGCGGCGACCGGCTAGAAGTCACGGAGCGGGCGGACGGGGGCAGCGGTTTGGACCCAGGCGCCCGGTCGGACCCGGGACCCAGCGTCAGCTAGTGCTCGCCGCGCAGGAATCGTTCGAGCTCGGCGGCCAGCTCATCCCCCGAGGGCAGGTCGCCGTAGGCGGTGCCGGCCAGTCCCTGTTCTTGCTCTTGCTGGGCTTCCAGCTGACGGACCAGGGCGGCGTGTTCTTCGCTGCCCGCGATCAGCTTCTCGATCTGCTGGTGGGTCGACGCCGCAGCAGTGTGCAGCGCCGACGTGTCGAGCTCCAGGTCGGCCATCCGGGCCAGGCCATCGAGCAGGGCCGCGGCCGCCGCCGGATACGGCATGGCGGCGGCATAGTGGGGCACCCGGGCCCACAAGCCCACGGCCGGGATCTTGGCCTCGCCGAAGGCGAACTCCAGGGCCCCCTGGACTCCGGACGGTACGTCAATCGTCGCCGGCAGGTAGCCGATCTGGCCGGCCAGCTCGGTCTCCGTGGAGGTACCGACCAGACGTACCGGTCGGGTGTGGGGGACCGGTGCAGGAAAGGCGCCCAGGCCGACCACCAGTGTCGCCTCCAGGCGGGAGGCGAGTTGCACCACCTCGGCGATGAACGAATGCCAGCGCATGTCGGGCTCCGGACCGGTCAGGATCAGCACGGTCCGGCCGGTGCGGTTCGTCGCCGCGACCAGGCGAATGGCCGACCAGCGCAGCTCGGTGTCCACTCCGTTGACGATCCGCAACGTCGGGCGGCGGGCGCGAAAATCGATGAGCTCGTCGGGGTCGAAGGTGGCCACCAGCTCGTTGGGCATGGCCCCGAGGAGGTTCGCGGTCGCTGTCGCGGCCGCAAACCCCGCATCGACCCAGCCCTCCATGGCCACCACGAGCACGGGCCGATCCAGCTCGGGCCAATGGTGAATAGTGGCGAGTTCGGTCACGATGCGTTCATTCTTGTCGATCTGGTGTCAGTAAGCGGCGGTCATCGCCTGGCGGGCCTGCGCCGCCAGCCAGGCGATCGATGTCGGGTATCCGCTGAAGTCAAAACCATCATCACCCATGGCTCCGACGACGTAACGGGTGTAGACACCCTCCAGGATGCAGGCCAGCCGCCAGTAACCAAACGCCACGTAGAAGTCCAGGTGCCCGATGTCGCGTCCGGTGGCCGCTTCGTAGCGGGAGGCCATCTCGGCTCTGGTCGGAAAGCCGGGAGCCGTCGTGGCCGACTGTCCGAGGGCCGAGAACTCTCCTGGTTCGGGCCAATAGACCATCAGCTGGCCCAGGTCGGCGAGAGGATCACCGAGGGTGCACAGCTCCCAGTCGAGCACCGCCAGCATCCGGCCGTCGGGCGAGACGACGCAGTTGTCCAGGCGGTAATCGCCGTGCACCACCCCGGCCCGACCTTGGTCCGGAATATGCGCGGCCAGTTGCTCGTGAACGAAGTCAATGTCCGCAAGGGCGTCCCCGCCGCGGGACTCGAGCGCGGCTTTGTAGTTGCCGAACCAGCGGCGCAGCTGGCGGGAGATGTAGTCCTCCTTGCGGCCCAGGTCGCCGAGACCTACCTGGTCAGGATCGACCCCGTGAATCTGGGCCAGGGTGTCGATCATGGCCATCCCGGTCTGATGCCGCGCCGCCAGGTCAAGGTCCTTCTCGACCTCCGCCTCGCTGCGAGCGATGACGCCCTTGACGTAGCCCATCACGTAGAAGGGGGCGCCATTGACCGCCTCATCGGTGGACAGACCCAGTGCCGGGCGCAGGTACACCGGCCGGGCCCAGCGCGGAGATGATCTTGTACTCGCGAGCCATGTCGTGGGCGGTGGGGAGCACATGGCTGGTGGGCGGGCGCCGCAGCACGCAGCGGGC
>CAWABU010000001.1:0-530824 GCA_963780345.1 uncultured Acidimicrobiaceae bacterium | reverse complement strand
TCGGAGGGGGGACTTGAACCCCCACGTCCTTGCGGACACTAGCCCCTCAAGCTAGCGCGTCTGCCTATTCCGCCACTCCGACGTGGCTGCCGGATCTCCCCGGCAAGAGGGTTATCTTACTGCCCTCGGCCGATCGCTCGCCCGCCGGCGAGGGCCTCCCCCGGACGGGGCCAGCGCCCCGACGAGTCCCCCAAAGGGCCGCACGGCGCACCCCGTCCTTGCGGTAGCGCCCCCGGCCGGCCCAAGCACGCGGCCCGCCCACCCCACCAGACGGCGACCAGAAGTGCCAGGAAGACGCCCGGCAGCGTGGCCCCGACTACTCGAGGAAGCCGTCCCCCACCCGCGACCAGAAGCTCCACAGAACGCCGACCAAGCTGACCGCGGCTACTCGAGGAAGGCGTCCCCCCGCCAACCCAACCAGCCACCGACTAGAAGTGCCACGGAAAGCCCGACCAGTCCGGCCGGCGCTTCTCGAGGAAGGCGTCCCGGCCCTCTACGGCTTCCGCCGTCCCATAGGCGAGACGGGTAGCCTCCCCGGCGAACAGCTGCTGACCGATCAGCCCGTCATCGATCAGATTCAAGGCGTACTTGACCATGCGCTGCGCGGTCGGGCTCTTACCGTTGATCTCCGCGGCCCAGTCCAGGGCGGCCCGTTCCAGTTCGGCGTGAGGCACCACGGCGTTGACCGCACCCATGGCCTGCATCTCGGCCGCGTTGTAGGTCCGGCCCAGGAAGAAGACCTCCCGGGCAAACTTCTGGCCCACCTGGCGGGCCAGATAGGCCGAACCGAAGCCCCCGTCGAAGCTGGCCACATCGGTGTCAGTTTGCTTGAAGCGGGCATGCTCGGCGCTGGCCAGGGTGAGATCGCACACCACGTGCAGGCTGTGCCCACCCCCGGCGGCCCAGCCGGGGACCACACAGATGACCACCTTGGGCATGAACCGGATGAGGCGCTGCACCTCCAGGATGTGCAACCGGCCGGTGCGCGCCGGGTCCACGGTGTCGGCTCCATCCCCGGTTGCGTACTCGTAGCCGTCTCGACCCCGGATGCGCTGGTCTCCCCCGGAGCAAAAGGCCCAGCCGCCATCTCGTGACGACGGTCCATTCCCGGTGAGGAGTATGCACCCGACGTCGGGTGTCTGGCGGGCGTGGTCGAGGGCCCGGTACAGCTCATCGACCGTGTGCGGCCGGAAGGCGTTGCGCACGTCGGGCCGGTTGAAGGCCACTCGCACTGTGCCCTGATTCACCGCCCGGTGGTAGGTGATGTCGGTAAACGCAAAGCCATCGACCGCCTGCCACGCGTCCGGATCGAAGATCGCTGAGACCATGACAGCGAGACTAGAGCGTGCTCGGGAAGATCCCCGGCGTGGCCATTGACCGGGTTACCGGCGGAACCTCACCGGTAACCCGGTCCAGCCCGTCCCGTCACGGCGGGTGCCGCCAATCCGCTTCTAGTGCAGCCGAACCCTCGGGTCGAGAACCGCGTAACCGATATCAACCAGGATTTGGGCGACCACCACGGCCGCGCTGGCGATGATGACGATCCCGATGACCACGGGCAGATCGCCGTTGTTGATGGCTACTACCGAGGTGTAGCCGAGTCCAGGTAGTCCGAACACCGTCTCGGTCACGATGGCGCCACCGATGAGCGTCCCCACGTCGATGCCGAGCTGGCTGGCCACCGGCGTGAGGGCCGAGCGCAGCCCGTGCCGGAAGACGACCCTCCTCTCGGACAGGCCCTTGGCCCGGGCCGTGCGTATGTAATCCTCGCCCAGCACCTCGAGCAGCGTGTTGCGTGTCAGCCGGGTGTAGGTCGCCGCCGACACCAGGGCGAGCGTCAACCACGGCAGGACCAGGCTCTCAAACCACTTGACCGGGCTCTCGGTAAAGGGAACGTACCCCTGCCCGGGGAAGATGCGTATCCCGCGCTTCTGCAGCTGATAGGAGACGAGGAACAGGAGCAGCAGGCCCAGGACGAACGTGGGCATCGAGTAAAAGAACAAGGCGAGGGTTGTGATGGCCCGGTCCAGGAACGTCCCCCTACGCACCGCGGAGAGGACCCCGGACAGGATGCCGAGTACCAGCCAGATGATCGCCGCGCCGATGGCGAGGGACAGCGTGATCGGGATGGCCTGCTTGAGGATGGTCGAGACAGGTTGCGAGTGGTAGTAGGAGTAACCGAGGTTGTGATGCCAGACCAGCTGCTTGAGGAAGTACCAATACTGACGGTAAAGCGGCTCGTCGAGATGCAACCGCGCCTTGACCATGTTGACTGTCGCTTGGGTGGCGTTCCGGCCGGCCAGTCGGGCGGCCACCGTCTGCTGGCTGCCGCCGGCGAAGAAGATGGCGAACACCAGGATGGTGACCATCAGGAGCACCAGGATCCCCTGGGCGATGCGGCGGATGAGGAAGCGCAGCACCCCCGGGCCCTATAGACGCTCGAGGCGGGGGTCCAGGGCGTCCCGCACGCCGTCGCCCAGGATGTTGAACGACACGGTCGTGACGAGCAAGGCGATGCTCGGGAACAGGAGAAACCACCAGGCCTGCTGGTAGACCGTCTGCGCCTCGGCGATCATCTGTCCCCAGTCCGATGTCGGCGGCGGGATGCCGAGGCCCAGGAACGACAGCGTCGCTTCGAGAATGATGGTGACCGGGATGAGCAGGGTGGCGTACACGATCAGCTGCGTGAGAACGTTGGGAAGGACGTCCACGAACATGATCCGCCAGGAGCTGGCGCCGAGCGACCGGGCCGCCTCGATGTACTCCTTTTCCCGGATGGACAGGACCTGGCCGCGAATGATGCGGGCGACGGCTGCCCAGCCGAACACCGCGATGACGATGATGACGACCCGCAACCCCGGATGGGTCACGGCCACCAGCGAGATGGCAAACAGCAAGAACGGCAGCGACAGCACCACGTCCGCCAGGCGGGCGATGATCGTGTCGACCACCCCACCGAGAAACCCGGCCATGAGCCCCAGCACGGCCCCGATGGCGACGGTGAGCAGGGTGGCGACGACCCCGACGTACAGGGAGATCCGCGCCCCGTACGCGATCCGCACCAGGATGTCCCGGCCCAGGTCGTCGGTACCCAGGAGAAACTGCCCGTTGGGGGCTCTGGGCAAGCCAAAACTGGTCAAGCCGGTGGTCCGGTACTGGTGATTGGGGCCGTGTCCGGCGATCGACGCGATCACCGGGGCGAATATGGCCATGAGGATAATGAGCACGATGACGACCGCGGAGGTGACCGCCGCCCGGTCCTTCTTCAACCGGGCCCAGGCCAGTTGCCAGGTGCTGCGCCCCTGGATGGCCCGGTCCGGTTCTGCTTCATCCGGAGCGGGAAGTTCCAGTTCCCCGACCGAAATGGGGCTGGGGGTACTCATGGGTTGGTCCTCTCGGTGACATCGTCCAGACCCGCGGCCAGAACGGCGGCGACGTCAACCTCGGGCTCCACGATGCGCAAGTCCGGCGCCAGGGCCGACCGGGCCCCCACCAGGTTCTCGCCATCCGCGACCGGAAAATGGCACGCCGTGGTGTGTTCGGGCGGATCGCCGAGCCTGGGCTCGAGCATGGGCTCCTCCTCGGCGCAGCGGGCCTGGGCCTTGGGGCAGCGCGGGTGGAAGCGGCACGCCTGCGGCGGGTTGATCGGAGACGGTACGTCGCCCACCAGGACGACCCGCTCCCGGGCCTTCATCAGTTTCGGATCGGGCAGGGGAACCGCTGAGAGAAGAGCGTTCGAGTACGGGTGGCGCGGCTTGCCGTACACCTCTTCCGACGGTCCCGACTCGACCACCTTGCCCAGGTACATGAGCATCAGCCGGTCGCTGACATGGCGGACGACGGACAGGTCGTGCGAGATGAAGATGTAGGTGAGGTCCAACTGCTGCTGCAAGTCGGTCAGCAGGTTGAGCACCTGGGCCTGGATGGAGACATCCAGGGCCGAGACCGGCTCATCGCAGATCACCAGCTTTGGGTGCAGCGCCAGGGCCCGCGCCACGCCGATGCGTTGCCGCTGGCCACCGGAGAACTCGGCCGGAAATCGGTTGAAGTGCTCGGGGTTGAGCCCGACCAGCTCCATCATTTCTTGCACGCGGCGTTTGCGTTCCTTCCCCCGGCAAACGTGGTGGATGGCGAACGGATCGCCGATGATGGAGCCGACGCGACGCTTCGGGTTGAGGGAGCCGTACGGGTCCTGGAAAATCATCTGCATCTCCCGCCGGACCGGGCCGAGCTGACGAGGTTTCAGCCGGGAGATGTCCTGACCCTGAAATTCAACTGTTCCGGACGTGAGTTCATGGAGGCGAGCGATACAGCGCGCCAACGTCGACTTGCCACAGCCGGTCTCCCCGACCAATCCCACGGTCTCGCCGCGCCGCACTTCCAGGCTCACCCGGTCGACGGCGTGAACCACGGCCTGGCTACGACGGAGTCCGGAGGACTGGACGGGGAAGTGCTTGACGACATCGGTAACGCGCAGGATGACCTCGGCGCTCACCCTGTCGCCGCCTTTCCGTACACCCGCTCAGAGGCCTCCTGACGCTCGCCCCTCCGGTGCGGCAGCCAGCAGGCTGAGCGATGGTCGGGCTCTCCCTCCACCGGCGACAGATCGGGCTCGTCCATCACGCACCGGTCCATCACGTACGGGCAGCGGGGGTGAAACTTGCAGCCCGACGGCAGGTTGATGAGGCTGGGTGGCTGACCGGCGATCGGCTGCAGGCGCGCCCGCTCCCCACCGTACGCCGGCAGCGAATTGAGCAGTCCCTCCGTGTAGGGATGGTGATAGCCGTAGAATATCGTGTCTCGGTCCGCCGACTCCATGATGGCTCCGGCGTACATCACGACCACGTCGTCGGCCGTTTCGGCCACCACCCCGAGGTCGTGGGTGATGATGATGACGGCGGTGTCGAACTCCTCCTGCAGGCGCTCGATCACCCTCAGCACCTGGGCCTGAACCGTGACATCGAGGGCCGTCGTCGGCTCGTCGGCGATCAGCAGGGCGGGATTGAGCGCCATGGCCATGGCGATCATGGCCCGCTGACGCATGCCGCCCGAGAACTGGTGGGGGAAGTCGTCGACCCTCAGTTCCGGTTGCGGTATGCCGACCAGTCGGAGCAACTCGACGGACCGCCGGCGAGCCGCCTTCTTGGAGATGGCCTTGTCGTGGGCCTGGATCAGCTCCCCGATCTGCCAGCCGACCCGGTAGTACGGATGGAGACTGGACAGCGGATCCTGGAAGATCATGGCGATGTCCCGGCCACGTACGGCTTGCAGCTCGGTGCTCGTCATCGTCAACAGATCGCGCCCGTCAAAGAGGGCCTCTCCGCTGATCTGGGCCCCCCTGGTCAGACCCATGATGGTTTGGGTGGAAACGCTCTTGCCCGAGCCGGACTCTCCCACGATACCGAGCGTCTTACCCCGGTCGACGGAAAACGACACCCCTCTGACCGCCTGCACGACCCCGTCATCGGTTGCGAACGAGACGTGCAGGTCTTTTACCTCGAGTAAGGCCATTTGATACCGGTCCCGTTTGCCTGGCCGGGCTCACTGATGCGACTGGGAGTGGCGGCTCGGCGCTGGGACGCCGAACCGCCACTCAATGTAGGACTTCCTCCGCTGATTAGCTAGAAAGCCAGACGTTGGCCAGGTTGCAGTTCTGCCACGGCTGGATGTAGACGCAGTTGTGTACCTGCGAACCGTGGATGCTGCCCTGGTTCGGGTCGTAGACGGGGAAGATCGCCGCCTCCTTCATGACCTGGGCGTCGGCCTGCTGCCAATCCGAAGCCGCCGCCGAATCGCTGGTTGCGCTCAGGGCCTGGTCGATCAAGGAGTTCACCGTCGGAGAGTTGAAAAGCCCGTAGTTCTCGGAGTTCGGCGGCAGGTTGCGCCCGTCGAGGATCGGAGAGAACCAGGTCTTCTGCCCGTTGGGGAACCAGTCGGGACCCCACCCGACATCGGCGATGTCCCACTGCGCCCTGCTTGGCCGGGGTGCCCGGGTTCATGTACTTCCCGTAGAACGTCCCCGAGGGATAGCCCTGTCCGGTCAGGGTGATCCCGACCTGGCCGAGCAGGGACTGCAGGGTCTGGAAGTCCTTCTGGGCGGCGATGCTCTGCCGGTAGATGAACTTCAGGTGCAGATGTGGGAATCCGGCCGACGCCAGCATCTGCTTGGCCTTGTTGGCATCGTAGGGGTAGTAGTCCGGCGAGCCGGCCGGGCCCGCACCGTCGGTGCCAGGAGCCATGACGTGGGTCAGCGGCACGGCGATGGAGGGACCACCGCCGTCCTGGACCAGCTGGCTCCGGTCGATGGCATAGGAGATGGCCTGGCGGACGGTCGCATTTTCCAGGGCCTTGTTGTTGTTGGGCGACACCGTGTTGAAAGCCAGGTAGGGATTGTTCGCCGACTCCGATAGGAGCTGGAAGCGGGGATCCTTGCTGGCAATGAGGCCGGGGATGGATGGTTGGGGCACGAAGACATCCCACTGCATGTCGGCCTGCGGCGAGTTGGTCAGGATCTGCTGGTAGATGCCCTGCTGGTTGCCGGTCTCGGAGACCGAGATCTGGTCGACGTAGGCGTGCCGGATCGGGTCGACGGACTGCTTCCACGTGCGGGTTGCGCACGAACACGATCGTCTTGTTCGGGCTGTACGACTGGATCTTGTACGGGCCGTCCGACATGACGTACTGCCAGACGTTGTTGCTCGCCGGTACCGCCTGCAGGACCTCGACCGGAGCCGGGTTGAACGGCGGCAGCCCCAGCACCCCGGTGAAGTAGGACGCCGCCTTGGTCAGCGTGAAGTCGACCGTGAGCGGGTTGCTGGGGTCGGGCTGGACGCCCGAATCTGATTGCTCGTTGATGTAGGCGGCCATGGCCGAGGCGCTGGTGGACGACACCTTGGCGAAGCCATCGCAGAAGGCCTTATAGCCCACCAGGATGTCGCTGAAATCCGGTTGCCCGCCGTACGGCGTGTTGGGGTTGCAGCTGCGCTTCACCCCCCGTACCACGTCGGCGGCGTTGACCTGCCGGGGCGGGTTGGTGTCCCACATGGCTCCGGTGCGGATGGTGACCGCGTACTTCGTGCCGTTGTCACTGATGACCGGCGGACCGGTGGCCAGATCGGGAACCTTCGGTGAAGGTCTGGCAGTGGACGCTGGGATAGGTGTACAGCGACCGGTTGTAGAGGGAGTAGGCGAGGGAGTCCAGGGTGAAGTACCCGATGTTGATGTCGAGGGCCTCGTCGACGTCGCCCTGGCCGAGCACCGTCAAGGTGCCTCCGGTCTTCGGCGTACCGGTGCTGTTGGCGTTGTAGATCTGGTTGGGCGGGTCACCCTGGCAGCCTCCCGAGCTGGTGGGGCTGGCGCCACCGCCGCTGCTTCCCCCTCCTGACGATGCGCTCTTATTGCCGCCGCCGCCACCGCACGCGGCCGCCACCATCGCCATGGCAACGAGGCCGGTCCCTAGCTGAAACGCCGTTCGTCTGAATACTCTCACCTATCGAGACCCTCCTCGTCCCTGGACCGGCACCGCAGGTACCGCTCCTCTATCTCCATACCCCGGCTGCGGCACTACAGGCACCGCCTGCCGCTTCGATCACCCTCCCTGAAGGCGGATGCCCAGGATGATCGTGGTGAAGAAGAAGACGACGGCGCAGACGATGGTGGCCCGGTCGAGATTGCGCTCGGCCACGGTGGATCCGGCCGCGGCCTGACCGAGGCCACCGCCGAACATCTCGGACAGGCCTCCGCCCTTGCCGCTGTGCAACAGGATCATGCCGATCAGCAGCAGGGACACGATGACCTGGATTCCAATGATGATGGCGGTCAACACCACGTCGACTCCGCCTCCTCCTCTTCTCTGCCGCCCGGGTTTCGCCGGGCGGGACGCAAAGATACCAGCACTACGTCACCATGGCGAGACAGGTGTGTTAGTTCGCTCTCAGGTTTGTCACAGCTGTTCCAGTCACGCCACGGCAAATTCTACTATTTGGGCGAAATCGTCGGGGTTGAGGCTGGCGCCGCCAACCAGGGCGCCATCCACGTCCGCCTGCGCCATGAAGACCGCGATGTTGGCCGGCTGCACCGACCCTCCGTACTGGATTCGCACGCCGGCAGCGGCGTCGGTGCCGAAGTTGGAGGCCACGGCGTCCCGCAGCGCGTGGCAGATGGTCTGGCAATCCTCGGCCCTCGCCGTCCGGCCGGTGCCGATCGCCCACACCGGCTCGTAGGCCACCACCAGCCCGGCCACCGCGCCCGGATCCAGGCCGGCCAGCCCTCGCTGGAGTTGGTCCAGGACCCGGGCTTCGCTCACCCCGGCCTCGTGCTCGTCGAGCGTCTCACCGACGCACATGATCGGGGTCATGCCGGCTGCGAGGACCGCGGCCACCTTCTTGTTGACCGTGTCGTCGGTCTCGCCGAAATAATGCCGGCGCTCGGAGTGGCCGACGATCACATAGGCCACGCTGAGCTTGGCCAGCATCAAAGGGCTGATCTCGCCCGTGTAGGCGCCCCGCTCCTCCCAGAACACGTCCTGGGCGCCCAGGAACATCGGGATCCCGTCGGCGTCGAGCAGCGTCTGCACGGACCGGAGGGCAGTGAAAGGCGGGTGGATGGAGACATCGACGACCCGGTGCCCTGATCCCGTCGATGAACTTGGCCGACCGAGACTGAAGGCCAGCTTCTGCACCACGGCGATGGCGTCCAGGTGGGTCAGGTTCATTTTCCAATTGCCGGAGATGAGGGGTCGACGCGGGGCCGCGCTCACCTCTGGATCCCTTCCCGCAGGGCGGCCAGGCCCGGCAGGTCGCCCTTCTCGAGGAACTCGAGCGACGCCCCGCCGCCACTGGAGACGTGGTCGACCTGTTGACTGAGCCCGAAGGTGGCCAGGGCCGAGGCGGTGTCGCCCCCACCGGCGACGCTGAAACCGTTCGCAGCCGCAACCGCCTCGCCCACCGTTCTCGTCCCGGCCGAGAAGCGGGGGTCTTCGAACACGCCCATGGGACCGTTCCAGAGGATGGTGCGCGCCTCGGCGATCACGTCGGCGAACGCCGCCGCGGTACCCGGACCGATGTCGAGGCCCATCCAGCCATCGGGAACGTTGGGGCCCACCTGGCGAACCTCGCCGCTTCTCCCGGCCTCGCCGAAGCTCCCCCCGGGACTGAGGACGGTGAGGTCGCTCGGTATCAGAATCCGCCCGGAGGCCAGCAGCCGACGGCATCCTTCGACATAGTCGGCTTCGAAGAGTGACTCCCCGATCGGATGTCCCTCGGCGGCCAGGAAGGTGAAGCACATGCCGCCGCCGATGAGCAGGGTGTCGACCCGATCGAGCAGGGCCTCGATGACCCCGAGCTTGTCGCTGACCTTCGCTCCCCCGAGTACGGCCACGAACGGCTGAGCCGCCCCCTCCAGGAGGCCCCCGAGGACCTGCACCTCCCGGACCAGCGCCCGGCCGCCGGCGGAGGGCAGAAGTCGCGGGGGACCGACGACCGATGCGTGGGCGCGGTGGGCCGCCCCGAAACCCTCGTTGACGAAGAGGTCCTGGCCCGCCACCAGCTCGGCCGCGAAGGTCAGATCACCCGCTTCCTCCCGAGGGTCAAAGCGGAGGTTCGGCATCATCCGGACCCGGGTGGCGTCGGCGCCGATGCCGACCAGCAGCTCTTGGAGGCGCCGGCCGACCGGTTCCAGGTCGTAGGCCGGGTCCGGCCGGCCCTTCGGACGGCCGAAGTGGCTGGCCGTCGTGACCCGCGCCGCACCCTGGTCGAGCAACCAGGTCAGGGTTTCGAGCGACAGCCGAATGCGGAGGTCGTCGGTGATGCGCCCACCCGACATCGGAACGTTGTAGTCCGTGCGCACCAGGACTGACTTCCCCCGGACCGAGGGCAGATCCTCGAGGACGGGGACACTTTCTCCCATGAAGCCGCTCAAGCCGTCGAGTTGGCGCCGCCGACGATCAACGCCAGATCGACCAGGCGGTTGGAATACCCCCACTCGTTGTCGTACCACCCGAAGACCTTCACCAGTGACCCCATGGTCATCGTCAGCGGGGAGTCGAACACACACGACGCCGCGTTCCCGACGATGTCCGACGACACGATCGGGTCTTCGCTGTAGGTGAGGACTCCCCGGGACATCGGTCCGGCCGTGGCCGCGGCCCGAAAGGCTTCGTTGACCTCCTCGACGGTCACCTCGCGGCTGAGGAGCCCGGTGAAGTCGGTGATGGAGCCGTCGGCCACCGGCACCCGGAGCGAGCTGCCATCGAGCTTGCCCTGCAGGGACGTCAGCACCAGGCCGGTGGCCCGGGCCGCCCCTGTCGACGTGGGCACGATGTTGACCGGCGCGGCCCGCGCCCGGCGCAGGTCGCGGTGGGCCAGATCCAGAAGGTTCTGGTCGTTGGTCATGGCGTGGACCGTGGTCATCAGCCCCTTCTCGACCCCGAAGGCGTCGTCGAGCACCTTGACCATCGGCACGAAGCAGTTGGTCGTGCAGGATGCGTTGGAGACGATGTGCTGGTGGGTCGGATCGAAGGTGTCGTCGTTGACCCCCATGATAAAAGTGGCATCCACGTTGCTGGCCGGCGCCGAGATGATCACCCGGGGGGCGCCGGCGTCGATGTGGGCGGCGGCTTTGGCGCGGTCGGTGAACAGACCGGTGGATTCGATCACCACGTCCACGCCCAGATCGGCCCAGGGCAGGGCCTTGGGATCACGCTCCGCGAACACCGAGAAGGTGTCGTTGCCGACCGTGATGGAGCTCTCGGAGTGGCTGATCGGCCGGTCCAGGGTGCCGTGCATCGAGTCGTACTTGAGGAGGTAGGCGTTGGTCTCGGTGGGGACGAGGTCGTTGACGCCCACCACCTCCACCGCCGCGTCCCGCTTCAGCGCAGCCCGGAGAAAGTGGCGTCCGATGCGCCCGAACCCGTTGATTCCTACTCGAACCGCCATCGTTCGCTCCTTTGTGTCTGGTGTCCCGACAGCCGTACGTTCCCCTCGGTCACTATGTCAGCAAGCGGAGCACGGCGGCCAGCCTCTGGGGATCGTGGCCGCTCCCGTCCAGCCGGCCCAGGTCGCCGGGCGGCACCACCACGTCGATGGGGACGCCGTGGTCGCGTACCGCCCGTAGGTGGTCTTCGGTGCTGAATCCGGCTGTTTCCGGAAGTTGCGGCCGGAGATTGCAGACGTAGATCCGGCCGCCGCCGCGGGCCGCCAGCGCGGCCCGGATGCCGGGAACGACGCAGACGGCGAGCACGCTGGTGAAGAGCGAACCGGGGCCGATGACCACCTGGTCGGCCTCCGATACTGCGGCGAGCACCTCGTCCGGCGCCGGGGTGTCGGGGGGGACGATCGAAACCGACGTGATCGGACCCGCCGACTCGGACACGTTGACCTGGCCCACCACCTCGATTCCCGCCACATCGGCTTTGAGGACGACCGGGACGGGAGGTGGCCGGAAGGACCCTCCCTTGCGCTCCGAGCAGGCCGGCGGCGAGGTCCAGGGCCCGCCCGAAGTCGCCGGTCACGTTGGCCAGGCCGGCGATGACCAGGTTGCCGAGCGCATGCCCTTCGAGGTCGCCGGATGGGAAGCGGTATTCGAAAGCCTCGGCCCAGGGCGACCCGGGGGTCGCCATGGCCACCAGGCAGCGGCGCAGGTCTCCGGGCGCCGGGATGCCGGCGATCTGGCGCAGGCGGCCGCTCGAGCCACCGTCGTCGGCCACCGAGACGACCGCGGCGACCCGGCCGGCATAGCTCCGGACGGCCCGCAGGGTGCTGGCCAGACCGTGGCCGCCGCCGAGGGCCACCACGTAGGGGCCGGGCCCAGGCTCGGCGGGGCCGGGACCGTCGGGGGCCGGGCCAGGCTCGGCGGGCCCGGTGGGCGGCGGTCCCGGCGGATCGGCCTCGGAGGTGGGTTTCGCCATAGGGTCGCTCACCGGGTCAAATCCCGGTGGTACACGGCCGGGTCATAGCCGCGCGACCGTATCCGGGTCGCCAGCTCCTCGACGAGCGAGACCGAACGATGGTGGCCGCCGGTGCATCCGACACCCATGGTCAGGTAGGCCTTGCCCTCCCGGGTGTAGGCCGGAAGGAGGAAGCCCAGGAGATCGTCGATCCTGGTCAGGAATTCCTGCGCCTCCGGCTGGCACAGCACGTAGTTGCGGACCGACTGGTCGAGGCCCGTGAGGGGGCGCAGCTCTTCGATCCAGTAGGGGTTGGGCAGGAAGCGGACGTCGAACACGTTGTCGACATCCAGCGGTACCCCGTGTTTGAACCCGAACGACACCACCGAAATCTGCATCCCATCCCCGCGGTCGGTCGAGAACAGGTTGAGCAGTCGTTCCCGAAGCTGGTTGACGTTGAGGTCGGTGGTGTCGATGAAAATGTCGGCGACGGCCCGGATCGATACGGCTCGCTTCCGTTCCAGAGCGATGGCCTCGGTCACCCCCTCTTGACCGTGGGGATGGCGCCGCCGCGAACCCTCGTAGCGGCGGAGCAGCACCTCGTCCGATGCGTCCAGGAACAGCGTCCGGACCACCGATCCCCGGGCCCGCAGTTGCCGGAGCGCCGCTTCCAGCTCGCCCAGCTGCTCGGCGTCCCGCCCCACCACCAGCGCCACCCGGTCCGTGGTGGAGTCCGGCGCGGCGATCGAGCTCGGCCACCTCCGTGATCAACGCCGTCGGCAGGTTGTCGATCACGAACCAGCCGAGGTCCTCGAGGGTTGCGCCCGCCTGCGAGCGGCCAGCCCCCGACATCCCCGTGATGATCAGGAATTCGGCCACCCTGCCATTGTGCCGTGGCCGGCACTGCTCGTGGCGGGAGCGTCACATCGGCCCGCACCCACCACCCGTCCCGCCCGGCCCCGCTCGCCCCCAAACCTGGGCGCGTTTCGTGACCTTGGGCGCGGTTAACGTCGAAAAACGACCAAAAGCGCGCCCATTGCGCCAAACGTGCCCAGCGATTCGACGTCGTCTCCGTAATGTAACAGCATGAAACCGCCTAAAGATCCACAGGTCGAGCGCCGCGTCGCCGCCTGGTTCGCCCACCACCACGGCGTGATCAGCCGGACGGAGGCCGTGGCCCTGGGCCTCACGTCGGCCCAGATCCGGGCCCGGGTAGACGCCGGCGGCTGGGAGGGCGACCACCGGGGGGTGTACCACCTGGCCGGATCGCCGCGGGACGGTCTCTCCGCTCTTCGGGGCGCGGTGCTCTTGGGCGGGCCAAACGCCGCCGTGTCGCACGGGTCGGCGGCCTGGCTCTGGGGACTCACCTCCGCCCCGGGTGAGCCGACCATCACCGTCCCCCACAATCGGATGCCCCGGGCCGCGGGCGAACAGGGCGTACAGGTAGTGCGGTCGCGCCGGCCGCCGCAAATGGTGCTCCGCCAGCGTCTGCCCTGCACCACCGCGGTTCGCACCATCGTCGACTGCGCCGCCGTCGTCCCCGTCGATGCCATCGACGCCCTCGTCGACACGGCCCTGGCCCGTCGGGTGGTCGACGTCGACGCCCTGGCCGCCGTTGCCGCCGACCGGCGCCTGCTGCACTACCCCGGCCGCCGATCGCTGGAGATGCGTTTGGCCGCCCGCGGGATTGTCGGCGCGCCCCACCCCAGCGTGCTCGAGAGCCGCATGGCGCGCCTCTTCCGGCTCTACCGGCTGCCCCACCCCAAGGCCGAGGTGGTGTGGGGGCCAAACCGCCGGTATCGGCTCGATTTCGCCTACCCGCACCTGCGCCTGGCCATCGAGGTCGACGGCTGGTCCGCCCACTTCGCCCCCGAGCAGCAGCGCCACGACAACCGACGGGCCAACGCTCTGGCCCGGGCCGGGTGGACGGTCCTGCATTACGACTGGTGGGAGATCACCCACACCCCCGAACGGGTGGCGGCCGAGATCGCCGACATCTACACCAAGCTGGCGGCCGTCGCCTAACGACGCCCCAGCTTCTCAGTGCGCAGCACCAACAGACGGGGGATGGTGGCAGCCTCGCCGTACTCCCGGGCTCGCTCGAGGAAGCCCGCGGGCGGCGCCGGCTCCTCCATCCACGTGAGGTACATGCCAGCCGCCGCCATGGCGTTGATATATCTCGACAGGGGCCGGTGGATAAACCGGATCCACACGTCCTTCTCCACTTCCTCGAGCCGGGAATCCTCGACCAGGTACGGGCCGATCCGCCAGTACTGCTCGTTGAGAATGGTGTCGTCGATCCATCCCGAGTTTGGGGCCTGTAGCAGCGGATGGTTCAGCAGCAGCAAGAAGCGCCCTCCAGGGGCGAGTACCCGCCCGACCTCCGCCATCGCCTCGTCGAAATCCTCGATGTGCTCGAAGACCAGGCAGGCCACGACGGCGTCGAAGCTTCCCTGGTGAAAGGGAAGCCCCGCGGCCACGGCGCGAGTCGCGATGACTCCCCCGTCGCGCTCGGCGGCCACCTTGATCTGTCCCCACGTGGGATCCACACCGACGACCAACTTGACGCCACGAAGGCGGGCGGCCCGTCGACCCACCTGACCCTCACCGCAGCCGACGTCGAGAACGCGCTCGGCTCCCCGGAGCTGAGCCGAGAGTATGGGGAGGATCTGTTCCTCGTACTCCGCGTCGGCTCCGTTGGTGAACCCCTGCTGCCACCAACCGGCGCACGTCTCCCAGCCCGGGTCTTCTACCGGTGGTTGAGCCACGAGGAGACGGTAGCGGGAACGCCGGAAGTTGAATCCCCCGGCGGGTAGCCGGGGGATTCGGGACGGCACCGAAGGCTCTGAGTTTACGCCCGCCGGGTCAGGGGCCGGCAGCAGTTGATCAGTTTTTCCGGCCGAGCCGTTGGCACTAGGCCAGGGCGAGCGCCGCCACCCGGTCGGCGATCTCTTCGAACAGCTCCGGGGGGAGGTCGTGGCCCATCCCCGGGATGGTCCACAGGCTGGCACCCGGGATCGCCTCGGCGGTGGCCCGCCCGCCGCTGGGATCGACCAGCGGGTCACTCTCGCCATGAATCACGAGCGTGGGCACCCTGACCTTGGCGAGGTCGGGCGTGCGATCGGGCGAGGCCAGGATGGCGACCGTCTGCCGGGCGGTGCCATCCGGGTGAAAGGCCCGGTCATAGGCCGCCGCCGCGTTGGCGCGGATGCGTTCCTCGTGGAAGGGGAAGCCGCTCGAGCCGATCACGCTCCACATCTTGACGGACTGGTCGATCGCCGCCTCCCGGTCACCGGGCGGCCCCGCCAGCAGATCCCCGAGGACCTCCGGATGGGGTTGACCGACAGCCGGGTCACCCGTGGTCGACATGATCGAAACCAGGGTGCGGACCCGCTCCGGATACTGGATGGCGAAGCTCTGGGCGATCATCCCGCCCATGGAGGCGCCGAGCACATGGGCCGACGGGATGCCAAGGACGTCGAGCAGCCCGGCCGCGTCGGCGGCCATGTCCGTCAGCAGATAGACCGGCCGGGGCACCTCGCCACCGTCGAAGGCGGCGGCGATGTCCGGGACGCCCGCGTCGTCGAACCAGGTGGAGCGACCCACGTCCCTGTTGTCGTAGCGGATGACATAGAAGCCGCGCCGAGCCAGCCCCTCCACGAACTCGTCGTCCCAGGCGGTCAGCTGGGCGCCGAGCCCCATGATCAGCAACAACGGCGGGTGGTCCGGATCTCCGGTCGTCGTGTACTCGATACTGATGCCATTGGCGGCCGCGGAAGGCATAGATGCAGGCTAGCGGGGCCGCCTGTCAGCGAGTCTCTGCCGCCGAGCTTCTGGCCGGCCCACTGCCGTGCAATTTGGTGTACACCGCGTCGGCGACGCGTTCCGGCAGCCACGACAGGTCGCGCAGGTCGTCGAGCGACGCCGCCTTGACGGCATTGACGCCTCCGAGCTCGCGGATCAGCCGTTTCTTGCGACCCGGTCCCAGGCCCGGGACGTCGTCGAGGACCGAAACGGTCATCCTCTTTCCCCGAAGATTCCGGTGATAGGTGATGGCGAAGCGGTGAGCCTCGTCCCTGATCTGCTGGAGCAGGTAGAGAGAGTCGGAGGTCCGCGGGATCCGCAGCGGATCCGCCCGGCCGGGGAGGTAGACCTCCTCGAACTGCTTGGCCAGGGCGGCCGCGGGGATCTCGTCGGCCAGGCCGAGCTCCTCCAGGACGCGCAGGGCGACGTTGAGCTGCCCCTGCCCGCCGTCGACCAGCAGCAGTTGGGGCGGATAGGCGAACCGGCGCCGGCGGTCTTCGACCGGCTTGTCCCGTTCCACCAGGTAGGCGCGCAGGCGGCGGGTGAGGACCTCGCCCATGGCCGCGAAGTCGTCGTTTTGTTCGACCGTGCGGATCTTGAAGCGGCGGTACTCCTGCGGCCGCGGCAGGCCGTCCTCCATGACCACCATGCTGCCCACGTAGTCGGTGCCCTGCAGGTGGCTCATGTCGTAGCACTCGATACGGAGCGGCGCTTCCGGCAGGTCGAGGTCGTCCTGCAGGGCGTTGAGCGCCCGGGCCCGGGCGTTGTGGTCGGCGGCCCGCTTGAGGCGATGCCGGGTGAACTCCTCCCCGGCGTTCCGGGTGACCATCTCGAGGAGGGCCTTCTTCTCGCCTCGCTGGGGTACCCGGATCTCGACCCGGAGTCCGGACCGCGCCGTGGGGTTGACGCTGCGTTCGACCCGGTAGCGCCCGGACGCCGCCCACCACTCGACGTCGGCCAGCACGCGCCGGCGGGGGGTGGAGGGCGCGGCATCCGGCCGGTCCTCGCCGGCGGGCCCTTCGCTGTCGGGGCCGGCGTCCGGCCGGTCCTCGCCGGCTAGCCCTGCGACATCGGGGCCGGTGACCGGCCGGTCCACGTGAGCGCCTGCGCCATCGGAGCCGTCGGGCCCCTGGTCGTCCGCTCGTTGGCCACCGCCCCGTTCGCCGGCGACCCCTTCATCCGCTCCCTCGCCATCAGCCCCGGTGCCGTTGGCGATTTCCCCGTCAGCCAGGACGGGTCCCGCTCGCAGCAGGGCCAGCCAGGCCAGCAGGGTGTCGGGGTCGTCGGGGGTGTCCGGCACTATGACCAGCGGGGGGACGCCATTGGGCGCGTCGGCATAGTGCTGCTCGAGCACCCTGGCCACCAGCTGGGCCCGGTTGAGATCCTCGACCTTGTCCACGATGAAGCCTTTTCGGCCCACCACCCGGCCCCGGCGCACGTAGAAGACCTGGATGGCCGCCTCCAGCTCGTCCTCCACCAGACCGAAGCAATCGAGGTCCTCCGCCCGCTCGACCACCATCTGCTGCTTCTCGATGGCTTTGCGGACCGCGGTGAGGCGATCGCGCAACCGGCCGGCTCGTTCGTACTCCATGGCGTCGGAGGCCTGGAGCATCTCCGATTCCAGGCTCTTGACGACCGGCTGGGTCTCGCCATCGAGGAAGGCCACCAGGTCCCCGACCAGGGCCTGGTAGCCGGCGTGGTCGATGTTGCCGACACAGGGCCCCGAGCATTTCTCGATGTGGTACAGCAGACAGGGCTTCCCAAGCCGTTGGTGGGTGCGAAACTTGTTGTCGCTGCACGTGCGGATCGGAAAGGTGCGCAAGAGCGAGTCGAGGGTCTCGCGGATGGCATAGGCGTGGGCGTAGGGGCCGAAATAGAGGCTGCCCTTGTCCTTGGTCCCCCTCCGGACCATGGCTCGCGGCCATTCGTCGCTCACCGTCACGGCGAGGAACGGATAGCTCTTGTCGTCCCTCAGCCTGACGTTGAAGCGGGGCTTGTGCTGCTTGATGAGGCTGTACTCGAGCATGACCGCTTCCACGTCGTTGCGGACCTGGATCCACTCGACGCTCTCGGCCTGCGCCACCATCTGTGCCGTCCTGACCGGCAGGTTGGCGGGGTTCTGGAAGTAGTTCGAAAGTCGGCTCCGGAGGGACTTCGCCTTGCCGACATAGATCACCCGCCCGTCCCGATCCCGGAACTGGTAGGAGCCGGGCGCGTCGGGGATCGTTCCGGCGGGCGGTCGGGTGAGCACCCTCCCACTCTGCCGCAGCCCGATGCGCTCGCGGATTCTCGGCACAGCGGAGTGGCGGGCCGTATGATGGAGAGACGCCGGCCCGGTATCCGGCGACATATCCACCTCGAGGCCGACATCCCCGCGGATGGGCGACCGGGCTGTCCCCGCCGACCACATCGAGGTGCTCCGCCCCGGAGGTCTATATCAGTGTTTCGACTCCAGACCCCCCTCCCGGGGGGCTATACGGATGCCACCGCCGAGGATCTGGCGCGCCGGATCGCCGCCGCCAAGGAATCGCTGGGCGACCGGTTGATGATCCTCGGCCACCATTACCAGCGGGATGAGGTGATGTGCTGGGCGGACGCCCGGGGTGACTCTTTCGGACTGTCCCGCCTGGCCGCAGCAGCCCGCGACGCCGAGTACGTCGTGTTCTGCGGAGTTCACTTCATGGCCGAGTCGGCCGATGTCCTCACCGGACCCCACCAGCAGGTCATCCTGCCCGACCTCAACGCCGGCTGCTCGATGGCGGATATGGCCGACCTCGAGTCGGTGGAGGAGGCCTGGGAGGAGCTGGCCGAGGTGACCGACATCGACGCCGTGGTGCCCATCACCTACATGAACTCCGCCGCCGCCCTCAAGGCCTTCGTCGGTCGCCACGGCGGCGCGGTGTGCACCTCGTCCAACGCCCGGGCCGTCCTGACCTGGGCGCTCGACCAGCACCCCGGGGCCGAAGTCAAGGTGCTGTTCTTCCCCGATCAGCACCTCGGTCGGAACACCGCGTTCCAGCTCGGTTATCCCGCCGGCGCCATGGCGGTCTGGGATCCGCGGCGCGACCTGGGCGGCCTCGACGAGCGGATGATCAAGGAAGCCCGGTTCCTGCTGTGGAAGGGCCACTGCTCGGTGCATCAGCGGTTCCGGCCCGAGCACGTAGCCGACTTCCGGAAGCGGTATCCCGAAGGTCGGGTCATCGTTCACCCGGAGTGCAGTCACGAGGTGGTCGAGCTCGCCGACGAGGTCGGGTCCACCGACTACATCATCGGAGCGGTCGACCGGGCGCCGGAGGGGGCGGTGCTGGGAATCGCCACCGAAATCCACCTGGTGCAGCGGCTCGGGGCCGAGCACCCGCATCTGCGGGTCGAGTCCCTGGACCCGCTCGTCTGCCCGTGCTCCACCATGTTCCGCATCGATGCCCCGCACCTGTGCTGGGTACTCGAGGAGCTGGTCGCCGGCCGGGTGGTCAATCGCATCACCGTCGACGGCGAGGTCGCCGACTGGTCCCGGGTCGCCCTGCAGCGGATGCTCGACATCACCTGAGCGACGACGGGCGTCCCGGCGCCTGACGCTCCCTGCGCCGGGCTGGTCCGGGGGAATGCCCTCGGTCTCGCTGCTCTCGTGTGGGCCTGACACCCCCTCGCCGGGCTGGTCCGGGGGACCGGACCAGCCGCCCATCCCCATTCACCTCGCCGCGGTGACCGACGGAGCAAGTCCGGCGGCCGAGCCTCGACCCTGCCCTTCCCAAAGGTGGCCCGGAACCCAGTGGGCGCGTTTGGTGTGTTGGGCGCGCTTTTAGCTGTTTTTCGACACTAACCGCGCCCAAAGTGACGAAACGCGCCCAGATTGTGGGTGGGTGGGGAGCGGCGACCACGCTGTGGGTGGGCGCGGCTGACATCGACATGCCGGCGGGGGCGGTGCCGCGCCGTCGAGAAAGCCATCAGCGGGCTCCCCGGAGCGAGGACGCCGGCCCGGATCGGCGGCGCCGGGGCTGGTCCGGGGGCTGGTCAGGTGTTGGCGAGCAGAGGCTCCAGGAACTGCCCGGTGTAGCTGTCCCGGGTCTTGGCCACCGTCTCCGGAGTGCCCTCGACGACCACCCGACCGCCCCCGTCGCCGCCCTCGGGCCCGAGGTCGATGATCCAGTCCGCGGTCTTGATGACGTCCAGGTTGTGCTCGATCACGAGCACGGTATTGCCCTGGTCGACCAGGCGCGACAGGACCGTCAGCAGCTTGCGGATGTCCTCGAAGTGCAGGCCGGTGGTGGGCTCGTCGAGCAGGTAGATGGTGTGCCCGGTCGACCGCTTGGACAGCTCGCTGGCCAGCTTGATGCGCTGGGCCTCGCCTCCGGAGAGGGTCGGGGCCGGCTGCCCGAGCCGCACGTAGCCGAGCCCGACGTCCACCAGGGTCTGCATGTGGCGGGCGATGGCCGGCTGGTTGGCGAAGAACTCGAGCGCCTCCTCACAGGGCATGTCGAGCACCTCGGCGATATTTTTCCCCTTGAAGGTGATGTCCAGCGTGTCCCGGTTGTAGCGGGCGCCCTTGCAGACCTCGCAGGGGACGTAGACGTCCGGCAGGAAGTGCATCTCGATCTTGATGGTCCCGTCGCCGGCGCAGGCCTCGCACCGGCCGCCATTGACGTTGAACGAGAACCGCCCGGGCTGGTACCCCCGCACCTTGGCCTCGGTCGTGGCGCTGAACAGCCGGCGGATGTGGTCGAACACCCCGGTGTAGGTGGCCGGATTCGAGCGGGGCGTCCGGCCGATCGGCGACTGGTCGATGCTGATCACCTTGTCGAGGCTCTCGGCCCCTTCGATGCGGGTGTGGCGGCCGGGCACCTCCTTGGATCGGTAGATGCGCTGCATCAGGGCCCGCAGCAGGATGTCGTTGACCAGGGTGGACTTGCCCGACCCGGACACCCCGGTCACCGCCACCATGCAGCCCAGCGGGAAGTCGACGTCGATGTCCTTGAGATTGTGCTCGCGGGCCCCCCGCACCGTGAGCATCCCCCTCGGCTCGCGGCGCATGGAGGGAACCGGGATGCGCCGCTTGCGGGTCAGGTACTGGCCGGTGATCGACGCCTTGGATCTGAGGAGGGCGTCGACCGAGCCTGACACCACGATGTTGCCGCCGTGCTCCCCGGCGCCGGGTCCGATGTCCACCACGTGGTCAGCCACCCGGATGGTGTCCTCGTCGTGCTCGACCACGATCACGGTGTTGCCCAGATCGCGGAGTCGCAGCAAGGTTTCGATCAGCTTGTGGTTGTCCCGCTGGTGCAGCCCGATCGACGGTTCGTCGAGCACGTAGAGCACCCCGACCAGGCCGCTGCCGATCTGCGACGCCAGCCGGATGCGCTGCGCTTCGCCTCCGGCCAGGGTGGCTGCCGAACGGTTGAGGCTCAGATAGTCGAGGCCGACGTCGAGCAGGAACTGCATCCGGGCCCGGATCTCCCGGAGCACCCGGTCGGCGATGAGGTGATCCCGCTCGGACAGCTCCAGGCTGTTCATCGTCCGGGTGGCGTCCCGCAGGGCCAGGTCGCAAAGCTCGAAGATGTTGCGGCCGGCGACCGTCACCGCCAGGCTCTCGGGCTTGAGCCGGGCCCCCCCGCAGGCCGGGCAGGGCACCTCGCGCATATAGCCCTCGATGGCCTCCCGGGAGTGATCGGACTCGGCCTCGGCGTGGCGGCGCGCCAGCCACGGCACCACGCCTTCGTAGTGGGTGTCGTAGCTGCGGACCCGCCCGTAGCGGTTGCGGTACTGGACGTGAACCTTGCGATTGCCCGACCCGAAGAGCACCAGCTTCTGGTCGGGCTTCTTCAGGTCCTTCCACGGGGTCGACACGGAGAAGGAGTTGGACGTCGCCAGCGCCTCGAGCACCCGGCCGAAATACTCGCCGCGCCCGCCGGCCCAGGGGGTGATGGCACCCTCCTCGATGGACTGCTCCGGGTCGCGGACCACCAGCTCGGGGTCGACCTCGAACCGCGTCCCCAGCCCGTCGCAGTTGGGGCAGGCCCCGTAGGGCGAGTTGAAGCTGAAGTTGCGCGGGGCCAGCTCGTCAAAAGACAGCCCGCACGTCGGACAGGCCAGATGCTGGCTGAAGGTGAGCGTGTCGTCCTCCAGCGGCGGCTCGTCATCCCGAGCGACCAGCTGTACCTCGGCTACCCCCTCGGCCAGGCGCAGCGCGGTCTCCAGCGAATCGGTGAGGCGGCGCTCGATCCCGTCCCGCTTGACCAGGCGGTCCACCACCACCTCGATGGTGTGGATCTCGTACCGGGCCAGCTTGGGCGGCTCGGACAGCTCGTACACCTCGCCGTCGATCCGCGCCCGGGCGAAGCCCTGTCCGGCCAGCTCGTCGAGCAGGCTCTGGTACTCGCCCTTGCGGCCGCGGACGACGGGCGCCAGCACCTGGAAGCGGGTGCCGTCCGGCAGCTCCAGGATGCGGTCGACGATCTGCTGGGGCGTCTGGCGCTGGACCACGGTCCCGTCCCGCGGGCAGTGCGGCACGCCCACCCGGGCGTAGAGCAGCCGGAGATAGTCGTAGATCTCGGTGATGGTCCCGACCGTCGATCGGGGGTTGCGCGACGCCGATTTCTGGTCGATGGATATGGCCGGCGAAAGCCCCTCGATGAAGTCGACGTCGGGTTTGTCCATCTGACCCAGGAACTGGCGGGCGTAGCTCGACAACGATTCCACGTAGCGGCGCTGACCCTCGGCATAGATGGTGTCGAAGGCCAGCGAGCTCTTGCCCGACCCGGAGAGCCCGGTAAACACGATCAAGCCGATCGCGCGGCAGGTCCACGGAGACGTTGCGGAGGTTGTGCTCGCGAGCGCCGCGCACCACCAGCTTGCTGCCGTCCCCTCGACGGCTCCCTGCCTGACCGTTACGGGCCATCACCTTCTCCGGCACCGTCCCAGGGTACCAGCGAACAAACGTTCGACCGTGCATTCAGGGCGCCCGACGTAGTACAACCGGGGTGTGTCCGATCGACCCCGGGTGGTGATCGTCGGCGGCGGGTTCGGCGGGCTCAACGTCGTCACCCACCTGGCCGCGGCCGCCCCCGTAGACATCACTCTCATCGACCGCGACAACTATCACGGCTTCTGGCCCCTCCTCTACCAGGTGGCCACCGCGGCTCTGGCCGCAGACAACATCGCCCATCCCATCCGGTCCGTTTGTGGGCGGTACGACAACGTCAGAGTACGACTCGGCACGGTGACCGGCGTGGATCTCGACGAGCGCGTCGTGAAGCTCGACGACGGCAGCGCAGTCCCGTACGACTTCCTGGTCCTGGCCGCCGGATCATCGACCAGCGACTTCGGTATCCCCGGGGTGGCCGAGCACGCCTATCACCTGAAGACCCTTCTCGACGCGGTCCGGCTCCGCAACCACGTGCTCAACGCCTTCGAGCAGGCCGACAGTTCGGCCGATCCGGCGGGCGGCGCGGGAGCGCTCACCGTCGTGCTGGTCGGCGGCGGACCAACCGGGGTCGAGCTGGCCGGAGCGATGTCGGAGTTGATCACCCACAACCTGTCCCGGGACTTTCATTACATGGACGTCTCGAGCGCCCGGGTGGTGTTGGTCGAGCTGACCGACCACCTGCTCCCCGGGTTCTCGCCGGCGTCCCAGCGGGCGGCGTTGGGGACCCTCAGGGCGAAGGGGGTCGACGTGCGCCTCGGGCTCAGCCTGACCCGGGTGACCCCCGAAGGGGTCGAGTTCGACGATGGCACCTCGATGACGGCCCGCACGGTCATATGGACCGCCGGGGTGCGGGCCAATCCGGTGGCCGAATTGATCCCGGGTGAAAAGGGCCGGGGGGGCACCCTTGCGGTTGGCAAGATCTGTCGCTTCCGGGACATCCGGAGGTGTTCGTCATCGGTGACCTGGCCGCCCTCAAGGGTCGCGACGGGGACCCGCTGCCTCAGGTGGCGCAGGTGGCGATCCAGGGTGGCCGGTGCACCGCCATGAACATCTGCCGGCGCCTGGCCGGTCAGCCGACGCGGCCCTTCCGCTACCGGGACAAGGGGATGATGGCCACCATCGGACGGCGCTCGGCCGTGGCCGAGCTGCCGGGTGGGCTCCACCTGCGGGGCACGCTGGGATGGCTGGCCTGGCTGGCCGTCCATCTCGTCTTCCTCGTGGGCTTCCGTAACCGGGCCGTGGTCCTGGTCAACTGGGCCTGGAACTACTTCACCTGGGATCGGGGGTCCCGCGTCATCCTCGATGACGGCGCCCTCACTCCGATAGGCGACGGTCAAGCTTGATCGGGCACCCGGATCCGCCAACCGGCGGACAGCCTCCGACGGGCCCGACCGGGCAGCCTCCGACCGGCCCGACCGGCCCGACCGGGCAGCCTCCGATCCGGCAGCGCACAGACCCCCCTCCGACCGGCCGGACAGCCTCCGACCCGCCCGCCCCGGACAGCCTCCGACCGGCCCGCCCGGGACCGCCTCCGACGGGTCCAACCGGCCCGAACCCGACCGGCCGACGGCTCAGCGGGGCGACAGCTCCTTGAGCTCGCTCTTCAAGTCCGAGATCTCGTCACGGAGTTTGGCCGCATACTCGAAGCGCAGGTCGGCCGCGGCCTCGCGCATCTCCTCCTCCAGGGTCGAGATAAGCCGGGACAGCTCGTCGTGGGGCAACTCGGCCAGGTCGCTGCGAGCCCGGTCCCGCCGCCGGCTCCTCCGATCCCGGCCGGGCACCGGCGCGGTGCCGTCCCGCGAGCCGAGCATGACCAAAATGTCGGTGATGGCCTTGCGGATGGTCTGCGGGTCGATGCCGTGCTCGGCGTTGTAGGCCTGCTGGACCGACCGTCGCCGGTGGGTCTCGGAGATGGCCCGCTGCATCGAGTCGGTCATGCGGTCGGCGTACATGATCACCTGGCCGTCGACGTTACGAGCGGCCCGGCCGATGGTCTGGATCAATGACGTCTCACCACGCAGGAACCCCTCCTTGTCGGCGTCGAGGATGGCCACGAGGGAGACCTCCGGCAGGTCGAGGCCTTCTCGCAGGAGGTTGATGCCGACCAGGACGTCGAACTCACCCAGCCGCAGGTCGCGAAGAATCTCGATGCGCTGGATGGTGTCGATGTTGGAGTGGAGGTAGCGAACCCGCAGGCCCATTTCGAGCAGATAGTCGGTGAGATCCTCGGCCATCTTCTTGGTGAGGGTGGTGACCAGCACCCGGTCGCCCCGCTCGGTGCGATCGCGGATCTGGGCGATGAGATCGTCGATCTGGCCCTTGGTTGGCTTGACGATGACTTCGGGGTCCACGAGCCCGGTGGGCCGTACGATCTGCTCCACCACCTGGGTGGACTGCTGGACCTCGTAGGCCGAGGGGGTGGCCGACAGGAAGACGCACTGGTTGACTCGCTGGTAGAACTCCTCGAAGCGCAGCGGGCGGTTGTCGGCGGCGGACGGCAGCCGGAAGCCGTGTTCGATGAGCGTCTCCTTGCGGGAGTGGTCACCTTCGTACTGGCCGTGCAGCTGGGGCACGGTCTGATGGGACTCGTCGATGACGAGCAGATAGTCCTTGGGGAAGAAATCCAGCAAGGTGTGGGGCGGCTCACCCACCTGCCGACCGTCGATGTGCCGGCTGTAGTTTTCGATCCCGGAACACACTCCGACCTCGGCGAGCATCTCCAGGTCGTAGGAGGTCCGCATCCGGAGCCGCTGGGCCTCGAGCAGCTTGCCCTCGGCCTCGAACCAGGCCAGCCGGTCCCGCAGTTCGGCCTCGATCCCGCCGATGGCCACCCGCATCCGTTCGTCGCCGGCTACATAGTGGGTCGCCGGGAAGATCACCAGCTCGTCGGGCTCGGCCAGCTTCTCCCCGGTGAGGGTGTCGAGGGTGGTGATGCGCTCGATCTCGTCGCCGAACAACTCGACCCTGACCGCGTGCTCCTCGTAGGCGGGGTGGACCTCGATGGTGTCGCCGCGCACCCGGAACTTGCCGCGGACCAGATTGGCGTCGTTGCGCTCGTACTGCATGTCGACCAGCCGGCGCAGGATGGCCCGCTGATCCTGCTCGGCCCCGCGCTGCAGGTGCAGGATGCGGTCGGCGTACTCCTCCGGGGAGCCCAGGCCGTAGATGCAGCTGACCGAGGCGACCACGATGACGTCCCGCCTGGTCAGCAGGGCCGACGTCGCCGAGTGGCGGAGCCGGTCGATCTCGTCGTTGATCGAGCTGTCCTTTTCGATATACGTGTCGCTCGAGGGCAGGTAGGCCTCTGGCTGGTAGTAGTCGTAGTAGCTGACGAAGTACTCCACCCGATTGTTGGGGAAGAACTCCCGCATCTCGTTGGCGAGCTGGGCGGCCAGGGACTTGTTGGGGGCGATGATCAGGGTCGGGCGCTGAACCGCTTCGATCGTCCAGGCCATGGTGGCGCTCTTGCCGCTGCCCGTGATGCCCAACAGGGTCTGGAACCGGTCGCCGCGCCGCACGCCCTCCGACAGCTGGGCGATGGCGGCCGGCTGGTCCCCCGCCGGCGCAAAGGCCGCCAACATCTTGAACTCGGGCATGGGTCCGATGGTATCGGGGCCCAGTGACGATCAAGCCTGGTGGGCTCGGTCCCGGAGCCAGGCCCAGACCCGGTCCATCTCCGCTTCGAGGGCCGCCGGGCCATCGCTGTTGTCGAGCACCATGTCGGCGACCTGACGCCGCTGCTCCCGGTCGATCTGGGCCGCCACCCGCGCCCAGGCATCGTCCTGGCTGAACCCCCGGTGCTCGACCAGGCGGGCCACCGCCACCTCCTCGGGGGTGTCCACGACCACGATGGCGTCCAGCCGGAACCGCTCTGTGGTGACGATGCTGAGCAGGGCCACGTCGAGCACCACCACCGGATGGGTGGCGCCGAGGGCATCAGCCCGCTCGGCCATGACCTCGCCGATCACCGGGTGGGTGATCTGGTTGAGCTTGCTGAGCTGGTCAGGATCGCCGAACACGATTCCGGCCAGGGCGGGCCGGTTGATCGATCGGTCCGGCCGAACGACCTCCGTTCCGAACTGGTCCACCACGGCCTGGTAGGCGGCGCCGTTCGGTTCGAGAATCTCCCGCCCCACCGCATCCGCATCCACCACGGCCGCGCCCCGGCGGGCCAGGCCGGCTGCCACCGTTGACTTTCCGGAACCGATCCCCCCGGTAAGGGCGACGAGCAGCATGGGGGATCACGGTAGTGGTCGCCGCCGACCCCCGCCGCCCCCCGCGCTGCCACACCGCCGCCCCCGCGCTGCCACACCGCCGCCCCGCCGCCCCGCCCCGCCGCACCGCCGCACCGCCCGCCGCACCCGACCCGCCCGGACACCGTCGCCCGGTCGCCACTCCGACACAGGCTGAGCGACCTCGGCCGGTACCGCCGCCCGCAGTGACGTCCGGGACCCCGGGATCCTTCCGGAAATAGCGCGTTCGGACCATTGCGCCCGACGCTCCGGCCGAGGAGGCTCATATGGCAACCGCTGAAGGGGGCCAACCGATATGCCTGACGACCTGCAGGAATCCCGCCGCTACCAATTGCTCGGCGTGCTCTTTGGCGCGGATGTGCCGGAGGCCCTCCAGGGTCACCTGCTCCGGACTTCGGATGTGGCCACCCTCTTCCAGGTCTCGGAGCGGACCGTCTCGGAGTGGGCCAAACGCGGCCAAATCCCCTCAGTGAGGACGCCGGGCGGCCATCGTCGCTACCCGGCCGACGGCATCCGGGCCCTCCTCCAGGAGGGCCGACATGGCGCTACCGGCGCAGCCGATGACGCCGTGGCCCGGGCTGGGGCGTCGGTCACTGACCTCAGCGACCGCCGGCCGATCACGGCCTGAGCGCGCCGCCGCCCTGATCGGCCCCGGCGGTCGCGGCCCGGCCGCACGTTCTCGAGCGACCACCCTCGGGGCGAGGAGCTAGGCCAGGACCGCCTCGAGCGACACCGCCGGCAGACCGTGGGCGTCGGCGACCGATGCGTACGTCACCTCGCCGTCGTGGGTGTTGAGTCCCAGCGCCAGCACCGGATCGGCCCGCAGAGCCTCCCGCCAGCCCCGCTCGGCGATCTCGAGCGCATACGGGAGGGTCACGTTGGTCAGGGCATAGGTGGAGGTGTGCGGGACCGCTCCCGGCATGTTGGCCACGCAGTAGAAGAGCGACTCGTGCACCCGGTACACCGGATCGGCATGGGTCGTGGGTCGCGAATCCTCGAAACAACCACCCTGATCGATGGCGATATCCACCAGCACCGATCCCGGCTTCATGCGGGACACCAGGTCGTTGCTCACCAGCACCGGCGCCTTGGCGCCCGGCACCAGCACCGCCCCGATCACCAGGTCGGCGTCCAGGACGGCGCGCTCGACCTCGTAGGTGTTGGAGGCCACCGTCTGGCAGTGGCCCTGGTAGATACGGTCCGCCTCGCGCAGCTTGGCCACGTTGCGGTCCAGCAGCAGGACCTCGGCTTGCATACCGAGCGCGATGGCCGCGGCGTTCATGCCTGAGACCCCGGCTCCGATGACCACCACCTTGGCTGCGTACACACCTGACACCCCGCCCATTAGCACCCCGCGCCCGCCGCCGTCGCGCTGCAAATGGTGGGCGCCGGCCTGGGGGGCCATGCGGCCCGCCACCTCGGACATCGGGGCCAGGAGCGGGAGCGAGCCGTCCGGTAGTTGCACCGTCTCGTAGGCGATCGCGGTGGTGCCCGCCGCCAGGAGCGCGGCCGTCACCGACTCGGACGCGGCCAGGTGGAGGTACGTGAAGAGGACCAGGTCCTTGCGCAACCGGTGGTACTCCTCCTCAATGGGCTCCTTGACCTTGAGGATGAGGTCGGCCTCACCCCACACCTCGTCGGCGCCGTCGATCAGCACCGCGCCGGCAGCCGTGAAATCGGCGTCCGGGAGTGACGAGCCGATTCCCGCCCCTCGCTGCACCAGCACCTCATGCCCATGCCGCACCAGCTCGTGGACGCCCGCGGGCGTGCAGGCCACGCGGTACTCGGAATTTTTCACCTCAGTGGGCACGCCGACTTTCACCGTTACTCCTCTACTGGATGCTGCTCATGACGTGCTTGATCCGGGTGTAATCCTCCAGGCCGTACATCGAGAGGTCCTTCCCGTAACCCGAATGCTTGAACCCGCCGTGGGGCATCTCGGCAACGAGGGGGATGTGCGTATTGATCCAGACGCAGCCGAAGTCCAGGCGCCGCGAGACCCGCATGGCCCGCCCGTGATCCCGGGTCCACACGCTGGAAGCCAGCCCGTACTCGACGCCGTTGGCCCACGCCACCGCCTGATCCTCGTCGCGGAAGCGCTGCACCGTGATGACCGGCCCGAAGATCTCCGACTGGGCCAGCTCGTCGGCCTGCTCGACGTTGGCGATCACTGTCGGGGGAAAGAAGAAGCCGGTGCCTCCGGGCGCCTCTCCCCCGGCGACGACCTGGGCGTGGGTCGGGGTCCTGGCCACCATGGCCCGGACCCGCTCAAGCTGACTGGCGTTGTTGAGGGGACCGAAGGCCACGTCCGGCTGGTCCAGCCCGCCAAAGGTGGTGGCCCGGGCCTGCTCGGCCAGGGCGTCGACCATGTCCCCGTAGGACTCCGGTGCCACCAGAACGCGGGTGGCGGCGGTGCAGTCCTGGCCGGCGTTGAAATAGCCGGCGATGGCAATGGCCTCCGAGGCCTTCTCCACGTCGGCGTCGTCGAAGACGATCACCGGGGCTTTGCCGCCGAGTTCGAGGTGCACCCTTTTGATGTCGGCCGCCGCGGCGGTGGCCACCTCCCGGCCGGCCCGGACGCTCCCGGTGATGGCGACCAGTTGGGGGACGGGGTGGCTGACGAGCGACCGTCCCGTGTCACGGTCACCACAGATCACGTTCAGCACCCCGGGCGGGTAGATCTCACCCGCCACCTCGGCCAGCATCAGGGTGGTCACCGGAGTGGTCTCCGACGGCTTCAGCACGACGGTGTTCCCTGCCGCCAGGGCCGGGGCGATCTTCCAGACCGCCATCATCAGCGGGTAGTTCCACGGTGTCACCTGCGCCACCACGCCGATGGGTTCGCGCCGGATCCAGGAGGTGTGGCCGGCCAGGTACTCACCCGCCGACCGGCCTTCGAGGACCCGGGCCGCGCCGGCGAAAAACCGGATCTGATCCAGCATCGGCGGGATCTCCTCGGAACGCGTCAGGGCCAGGGGCTTCCCCGTATTGCGTCCCTCGGCGGCGATGAACTCCTCGGCCCGGGCTTCGACGGCGTCTGCGAGTCGGAGCAACAGCCGGCTCCGTTCCGCCGGCGTCGTATCCCGCCACCCGTCGAACGCGGTCGCCGCCGCCTGACAGGCCACATCGACGTCGGCCGCACCCGACGACGGCGCCTCGGCATAGGTCTCGCCGGTGCTCGGGTCGACGACCGGCGTGACCCGGCCGTCCTTGGCCGCCACCTGGGCCCCGTCCACGTAGTTGTGCAGCCGCTCCATTCTGCTCATCTCCCTGATCGCTTCTGGAGGACCCGACCATTCTCGCATATCACCGCGTGGTTGCAAGGGAATCCTTGGCAAGCCGTGGATCTCTCGCTAGAATCCGTGGATGTGAGCCGGATGGGCACCGTGATCCGCGACAACAAGGGCGCCCTGGACCACGTCAGCAAGCGCATCATCGAGCAGCTCCAGGAGGACGGCCGCCGGTCCTACGCCGCCATCGCCCGGGCCGTCGGGCTGTCCGAGGCCGCCACCCGACAGCGGGTCCAACGCCTGCTCGACGAACGGATCATCCAGATCGCGGCCGTGACCGATGCTGCGGCGGTCGGCTTTGAGCGCATGGCGCTGCTCGGCATCAACGTGGAAGGCGACATCCGGGCCGTCGCCGACAAGCTCACCGGCCTCGACGAGGCGGAGTACGTGGTGATCTGCGCCGGTCAGTTCGACATCCTGGTCGAGCTCATCTGCGTGGACGACGCCCACCTGCTGCGGACCATCGACGAATCGATCCGAACGATCCCCGGAGTGCGCGACACCGAGGCGTTCGTTTATCTCCACGTCGCGAAGGAGACCTACCAATGGGGGACGCGATGAGCACCCAAATCGACGATCGACATCTGCAGGAGGCGGCCAAGCGGCACCTCTGGATGCATTTCACCCGCATGGGCAGCTACGCCACCCATGACGTGCCGGTTATGGTTCGCGGTGAGGGCCCATGGGTCTGGGACAGCCGGGGCCGCCGCTATCTGGACGGCCTGTCGGGGTTGTTCGTGGTCCAGGTCGGTCACGGCCGGCGAGAACTCGCCGAGGCCGCTGCCGCCCAGGCGGAGCAGCTGGCCTACTTCCCGTTGTGGAGCTACGCCCACCCCAGTGCTATCGAGCTGGCCGAGCGTTTGGCCGGCCTGGCGCCGGGCAATATCAACCGGGTGTTTTTCACCGGCGCCGGTAGCGAGGCGGTCGAATCGGCCTGGAAGCTGGCCCGCCAGTACTTCCGGGCCACCGGTCAGCCCGGGCGCTACAAGGTGCTGTCCCGCGCCATCGCCTATCACGGGACGACCATGGGTGCCCTGTCCATCACCGGCCTGCCGGGCATCAAGGAACCGTTCGAGCCGCTGGTGCCGGGGTCGATCCGCGTCGCCAACACCAACTTCTACCGGGCTCCGGAGCACGGCGACGACCCGGTGGCGTTCGGTCGATGGGCCGCCGACGACATCGAACGGCACATCGTGATGGAAGGGCCCGACTCGGTAGCGGCGGTATTCCTGGAGCCCGTTCAGAACTCGGGAGGCTGCTTCCCGCCGCCGCCGGGGTACTTCCAGCGGGTCCGGGAGATCTGCGACCGGTATGGCGTCCTGCTCGTCTCCGACGAGGTCATCTGCGCCTTCGGCCGGCTGGGCGCCTGGTTCGGAGCCGACCGCTACGGCTACCAGCCCGACATGATCACTTGCGCCAAGGGCCTGACCAGCGGATACTCCCCGCTCGGAGCCTTGCTCGTCGACGACCGCCTCATGGAGCCGTTCCTGGACGGGACCGCGACCTTTGCCCACGGATTCACCTTCGGCGGCCACCCGGTCTCTGCCGCCGTGGCTTTGGCCAACCTGGACATCTTCGAGAAGGAGGATCTGATCGGCGGGGTGGCGGCACGCAGCGCCTCGTTCCGGGCCGTGCTCGACGGGCTACGGGACCTGCCCATCGTCGGCGACGTGCGCGGCGACGGGTTCTTCTACGGCATCGAACTGGTCAAGGAAAAGGACTCACGGCAGAGCTTCGACCACGGCGAGTCGGAACGCCTGCTCCGCGGCTTCCTCTCCGGGGCGCTCTTCGAAGCCGGCCTGGTCTGTCGGGCCGATGACCGGGGCGACCCGGTGATCCAGTTGGCCCCCCCGCTGGTGTGCGACCAGGAGCATTTCGACCTCATCGGGGAGATCTTGCGGTCCGTCCTGAGCGAGGCCTGGACGCGGCTCTGATCGGGAGGATGCCCGGCGGGGGCGGGTCGGCGGGGTCGGAGGCCCGCCTACCCTTTTTGTGCCATACGGCAGCCTTTACTGACGCGCCCCACGGTTCAACCGGGCCCAATTCGCGCCAGTAAAAGGGGGCACGCCGAGCTCACTCGTTCCCCCACCGACCGGACGGCTCGACCGCCGCCCGGCCGGTCTTCTGGCCCACCCCGAAGCCTTTAACAGGGGGGCCCGCCGAATCCGAACCTGCAGTACGGGCTCGTCGCCATCACCTCTTGACCCGCCCCGGCCCCGCCCGGACCCTTCCCCGGGTCGACCGGTCGACCGATATGGCCTGACGACCTCAAGGCGGCTCGGGCAAACTGTCGGCCATGGGCTTTCGCACGGCAGAGGACCTTCAGGCCGGCCTGGACTACATCCGGCAGTCGCCTGTGGCTGAAGGGACCCTGGAGCTGATCGTGCGCCGCCCCGCCATCGGCGTCCGCGAGGTGCTCGAAGAGGGCGACCTGGACCTCGCGATCGGCCTGACCGGAGACAACTGGAGCGTGAAGGCGAGCACGGCGACGCCGGACGGCTCACCGGACCCCGCCGGTCAGATCACGCTGATGAACGCTCGCACCGCCGGCGTCATCGCCGGTCAGCGCGAGCGCTGGGCCCTGGCGGGCGACCAGCTCTATGTCGACCTCGACCTCAGCGACGCCAACTTGCCGGCGGGGACCCGTCTGGCGGTCGGCGATGCCGTCATTGAGATCACCGCCAAGCCGCATCTCGGCTGCGCCAAGTTCGCGGCCCGCTTCGGTCGGGACGCCCTCCGCTTCGTGAACACCGGTCCGGGGCGGCGCCTCAACCTCCGCGGCCGCAACGCCCGGGTGGTGGTCCCCGGCACCATCCGCCGGGGAGACCTCATCCGGTCGCTGGCCCCGACCGCCGCCGATGCTCCGGCCACCGAGGCCGGCTCCCGTTGTGCCGCGGCCGACGCGACCGATCGATTCGTGGTCCCGGGCTCTGCCGTCTAATCGTCGGCATCCAGCGGAGCCAACCGGAAGCGGGACGTGGCCCCCACCCCTCGGCCTCGAGCGGCCCGGAGCGCCCCGTCACGCCCGGGCCAGGCCAACCCCGGGCGTGGCGGTCGTCCTGACCGTCCCTAGCTCTCGTACCCTCCGGGGTCCTCCGGGGACTCGACATCCGACGAATCCGCATCCGGGGGCGCAGCGTCACCGCCGCCTTCGAGATATTCGGCCCAGGCCGCCTGCGCTTCGGACTCCGGTTCGAACCCACCGAAGCCGGCGGCACCGATGTAGTTGCCCTGCTCGTCGTAGGCGTGCTCGCCGAAGGCCTCGCGGTACTCGGCGGCGACCTCGCCACCCTCGGCGGCCTGCTTGATCGAGAGGCTGATCCGCCGGCGCTGCAGGTCGATCTCGATGATCTTGACCCAGAGCTCCTCGCCGGGGCTGACCACCTGCTCGGGCAGGTCCACGTGGTGGTTGGCCATCTCAGAGATGTGAACCAGGCCTTCGATGCCTTCACCAACCTGGACGAAGGCTCCGAACGGCACCAGCTTGGTGACCCGCCCGTAGACCAGCTCGCCCACCCGGTGGGCATTGGCGAACTCCTGCCAGGGATCGGATTGGGTGGCCTTCAGCGACAGGCTGATCCGCTCCCGGTCCATGTCGACGTCCAGGACCCGAACCTCGACCTCGTCTCCCACCGACACCACTGACGACGGATGGTCGATGTGCTTCCACGACAGCTCGGACACATGGATCAGACCATCCATGCCGCCGAGGTCGACAAAGGCGCCGAAGTTGACGACCGAAGAGACCACGCCGCGGCGGACCTCGCCGGGCTTGAGGTTGGTGAGGAACTCGTCGCGCTGCTCCTTCTGGGTCTCCTCCAGCCAGGCCCGCCGGGAGAGGACCACGTTGTTGCGGTTCTTGTCCAGCTCGATGATCTTGGCGTCGAGGTGCCGGCCGACATAGGGCTGCAGATCGCGGACCCGTCGCAGCTCGACGAGCGAGGCCGGCAGGAAGCCGCGTAGCCCGATGTCGAGGATGAGCCCGCCCTTGACCACTTCGATGACCGGGCCGGAAACGACTCCGTCGCGCTCTTTGACCTCCTCGATGGTTCCCCACGCCCGCTCATACTGGGCCCGCTTCTTGGAAAGGACCAGCCGCCCTTCCTTGTCCTCCTTCTGCAGGACCAGCGCCTCGATGCGGTCGCCCAACGCGACGATCTCATGCGGGTCGACGTCGTGGCGGATCGAGAGCTCACGGGCAGGGATCACGCCTTCGGATTTGAATCCGATGTCGAGGAGGACTTCGTCGTTGTCAACCTTGACCACAGTGCCGGAGACGATGTCCCCGTCCTCGAACTCGACGATGGTGCCGGCGATGGCATCCTCGAGTGATGTGCCGTCGAGATCGTCGGCCACTACCTGGCGCGGCGTATATTCACCGGCCTCGTCGAAGGTCCCCATCTCGGGCTCGGTCAGGAAGCCTTCGGGACCGGACGGGGCGGGCGCAGCAGGGGTGGTCGTCGTGTCGGACATGGAATCGTCGCCTTCTTTCCGGGCAAAAGCACCCCCAAAAAGGGTTGTGGGGGCAGGAAGCAGCAAACCGTTCGCCGCGTGTCAATCCTACACCGCGGCTGTGAGCAGGAACTCCGGGTGTTCGAGGTCCGGGGGCGCGCCGCGTAGGCCCCGGGCGCCACCGACCAGAGCCCGGTGACGTCCAGCCCCGCCCCCCTCGCCATGAGCCGCAACTCCCGGGGCGTGAAGCACGTCGTCCACAGATCGAAACTGGCGGTTGCCCCCTCAGGGTCGCGAACCTCGGTCCGTTCGTGGTTGACCCCGGCGGCGGCGTCAAAGGTGTCGCCCGCTTCGAGGTGCCGAACCGCGAAGTAGGCGGAGAAGGCCGAGACTGCCACCCGGCCGCCCGTGCGTACCGCCTGCGCCATCGCCTCCATCACCAGCCCATCCTCGTAGCCGCCGAGCAGCCCGAACCCGCCCTGGCAAAGAGAGATGGCGGCGTCGAAGCTCTTCCTGGCAAACGGCAGTCGCCTGGCGTCGGCGCGCACCCACGTGCCCGGCCCGTCGGGCGCCCCGGCCGCGGCGGCCGCCAGGAAGGCGGCGGCGATGTCCACGCCGATGACCTCGAGGCCGCGACGGCCCATGGCGTGGGTGTGGCGACCCGGCCCACAGCCAACGTCGAGCACGCGCATACCGGGACGTAAGGCCAGTGCGTTGATGAGGAAGGCGACTTCCTGCTCGGTGCCCCGGGTGAACGAATACCGCAGGTAGGCCTGGCGGGTGTGGGAGGCCAGCGCTTCAAACTCACGTCCTGAGACGTAGTGGGTGGCCGCCGGCGGCCGGCCTGGGGACCCCGACCAGATTGGCCCCGGGGTGTGGCCCGGCGGCCGGCCGGGTGACTTGCTCCGTCGCCCGCCCGCCTCCCCTGACCCGGTTGGCCCGGCCCCCGACGCCGCGCCAGCTGAAGAGCCGGTCGGCAGGATCGTGGAGGACGTGCAGGTTGACGGCCGGCTGGTGGGACGGAAGGAGGCCGGGCGGGCGACACCCGAAGGGCCGGACCCGTTCGGCTGTTCCGCCGCTTCCTGCGCTCCGAACGGGTCGGACGCGGTCATCGCGCCCTCCAGTTCGTTAGGCCCGCCACGATCGCTGCTCTTCGGTCTTCGCCCCCACCCGGGCCGGTCTGCCGCCCGACGGTGGCGACCCCGCCGGACCCGCGCCCGCCGCACCCGCACCCGCCGGACCCACACCCGCCGGACCCACACCCGCCGGGCGGGGCCACCCCTCCTGGCCCGCCCCCGACCCGGCGGGCCCGTCCTCTGCCGCCGCGCCTGACCCGTCGCCCGCGCCTGCGACCCGCTCCTCCAGCACGGTCACTACCCGCTCGAGCGAGGCGGCCATGGCCGCCATCTGCAGCTGGCTTTGCTCGAGCCGCTCGAGCGTGGGAGCCAACCGCTCGAGGCTCGCCGCGCTCCGGGAGAGACTGGCGAGCGTCCGGTTGAGCTGCACGATGCCGCCCGGGAATGCGGCCAGCGCTTTGAGCTCTGCCCCGCCCTGACGGATAAGGCCGCCGATACCGGGCCGCGGTCGCACAAGCGAACGCTAGCCCTTGGCGTCCGCCCAGGTGTCTCCCCAGGAGAGATTGATGGTGAGCGGGACCCGCAGCTCGGCTGCGCCGGTCATGGCTTCGGTCACGGCCAGGGCGGCGGCCTCTTCCTCATCCGGCGGGACCTCCAGAATGACCTCATCGTGCACCTGCAGCACCAGCCGGCTCGTCATGCCGGAAAGACCGGCTCCCGGTCCCGACCCGGTCGCCCCCCGAGCGGGCCGAGCCGGCTCGGCCGAGCCGGCGACGGCCGGAACCGCGGCGCCGAGCCGGGCGTCCAGTCGAACCAAAGCCACCTTGAAGATGTCGGCGGCCAGGCCCTGGATCCCAGCGTTCATGGCCTGGCGTTCGCCGGCGGCCCGGACCTGATACCGGCCCGACTGCAGCTCGGGAATGAGCCGCCGCCGCCCGAAAAGGGTCTCCGTGTAGCCGCGATCCCTTGCTTCGGCCACGACCCGGTCCATGTAGGCGCGCACATTGGGAAACCCTTCGAAGTAGGCCTTGAGGATGGCGGCCGCCTCCTCGACCGGTACCCCGAGCCGCTGCGCCAGCCCGTACGACTCCATCCCGTAGGCCAGCCCGTACGACACCATCTTGGCCTTCGACCGCATGGCGATGGTCACGTCCCCGGCATCAACCCCGTAGATGCGCGACGCCGTGACGTTGTGGATGTCGGTGCCCAGCCGGAAGGCGTCGATGAGGCCGGGATCCTCGGCCAGGTGGGCGATGACCCGCAGCTCGATCTGGTTGTAGTCCGCCACCAGGAAGCGGCAGCCCTCGGCCGGCAGAAAGCACGACCGAAAACGCCGGCCCTCCTCGCTGCGAACCGGGATGTTGTGCAGGTTGGGCTGGTCGGAGCTGAGCCGGCCGGTGCGGGCGACGGTCTGGTTGAAGGTGGCGTGGATGCGCCCGTCCGGCGCCACCTCGGCCAGGAGCGATTCACCGTAGGTGGATCGCAGCTTCTCGACCTCGCGATAGCGAAGGAGGGCGTCGATGATGGGATGCTCGCCGCGCAGCTTCTCGAGGGTCTGGGCGTCGGTGGAGTAACCGGTCTTGGTCCGCTTCTGCGGGGTCAAGCCCAGCTTGTTGAAGAGGATCTCGCGTAACTGCGGGGTGGAGTTGACCACGAACTGCGTCCCGGCCAGGTCCTGGATCTCCTCCTCCAGCCGGCGGGCCTCCGACGCCAGCTCGCCGGCCAGGCGGCGCAGCAGGTCCACGTCGACCCGGACGCCGACGTCCTCCATTTTGGCCAGCACCCGCACGAGCGGCCGCTCGACTTCGTCGTAGAGCCTCGACATGCCGCGAGCGGCCAGGGCGGCGCTGAGCGGCTCGACCAGCCGGGCCACCGCCGCCGCCCGCCGGGCCGCCTCACCGGCGGCATCGGTACCGGTCCCGCTCAGATCCAGCTGGCCGGGCGGCGGCCCGTCGGGGCCGCGCAGCTCCAGCCCGCCGTAGCGCAAAGCCAGGTCCTCCAGCAGATACTGGTCGCCGGCCGGATCGACCAGGTAGGCGGCGATGGCCGTGTCGAGCTGCAGATGGGAAAAGACCACGTCGAGCTGAGCCAGGCCGCGCATCAGAGCTTTGGCGTCGTGGGCCGAAATGTCGACCCCGTCGTCACCGACGAGGTCCTGAAGGGCGGTTCGCACGCCGGGGTCTCCGAACACCACCTCGCCGAAGTGGATCACTTCGACCGGGCCCGGCGCCGGCGGCAGAGGGGCGAAGGCCAGCACCGCGAAGCGCGGACCGCCCCTCGCGACCCTCCCAGGCGCCGGCGACGGCCAGGGCGACACCGCGCCCCATCCAGTCGGTGATGCGACGGATGGCCGCCGTGGGATCCGCCGGCTCCTCCAGCGCGACCTCGAGAGTGACCCCCGTGGCCGCCTCGGAGACGACGCCTCTTTCTCCCTTATCCGTGGCCTCCAGGAAGCGATCCCAGAGGGTCCGGAACTCGAGGAAATCGAACAGCCGCCGAAGGGCCTCCAGGTCCCACCCCCCGAGGACCGCGTCGGCGGGGTCCACCTCGACCGGAACGTCGCGTCGCAGCGGGGTGGCGGCGGCATTGGAACGCACGACCGGTTCGGCATCGGCCAGGCTCTGCCGCAGTTTCGGCGACAGCTCCTCCAGGTGGGCGTAGATCCCGTCCAGGTCCCCGTAGGTGTTGATCAGCCTGGCGGCCGTCTTCTCCCCCACGCCGGCCACGCCGGGCAGGTTGTCGGAGGGGTCGCCCCGGAGGGCGGCGTACTCGGGGTAGCGGGCCGGCGTCACCCCGGTGCGCGCCTCGATGCCGGCCTCGTCGTAGAGGGCGTAGTCCGACACGCCCCGGCGGTTGTACAGCACCTTGACGTGGGGATCCTCGACCAGCTGGTAGGTGTCGCGGTCACCGGTGACGATGATGACGTCGTCACCCCGGGCCGCGGCCTGGGTGGCGAGGGTGGCGATCACATCGTCCGCCTCGAAGCCGATCAGCTCCACCAGCGGGATGCGCAGCGTCTCGACCAGCTGCCGCACCAGGCCCATCTGCTGGCGGAGGATGTCGGGCGCCTGGGCTCGCCCCGCCTTGTAGTCCGGGACCATCTCATGGCGAAAGGTCGGCTCGGGCCGGTCGAAGGTGGCGATGACCTGGTCGGGCTGGTGGTCCTTGACCAGGTTGATGAGCATGGACGTAAACCCGTAGACGGCGTTGGTCACCTGCCCGGACGCGGTGGCCATATCGGTGGGCAGGGCGAAGAACGCCCGGTAGGTCAAGGAGTTGCCGTCGATGAGCATGAGACGAGCCATCGGGATCGAGCCTACGCCGAGGTTGGGACGATCTCTCCCGGCCGGGATGGCCGGACCCGGGCTGGCTCGCCGGCCGCCGCCGGCGGACCGGTGGTGGGTTCGGAGCCGGCTGCTTACCGCCGGCCGGGGGTACTCTTGCTCCATGCCCGAGGGGTTCCACCCGCCGCTGGAGGAGTACCTCGAGGCCATCCACGAGTTGGGCGAGGAAGGCATGGTGGTGATCCAGGCCCGCCTGGCCGAGAGACTCGGCCACTCCGCGCCGGCCGTTTCCGAGATGATCCAGCGGTTGCGCGATGAGGGCTATGTCGAGGTCCGCGGGCGGTAGCTGACCCTCACGCCTCCGGGCCGGGCGGTAGCCGAGAGCGTCGTGCGCAAGCACCGCCTGGCCGAGCGCCTGCTCACCGACATCATCGGGCTCCCCTGGGAGAAGGCCCACCTGGAGGCCGGGCGATGGGAACACGTCATCTCCGACGAGGTCGAGGCCCGCCTGGTCGAGATCCTCGGGCATCCCACCACCTGCCCCCATGGCAATCCCATCCCGGGGTCCGGCGGGCTGGAGCCGAAGCTGATCGCCCTGTCGGAGAGTCGCAACGGCGACCACGTACGGCTGGAACGGGTCACCGAACAGATCGAGATCGACCTCGACTCGCTCTCCTATCTTTCGGCGCACGGCTTCGTGCCCGGCACCGAAGCGACCGTGGCGTCCCGGGCTCCGGACGGGACCCTCATCCTGGACCTGGGGCCTCGTTCCATTGCTCTCGGACCGGCGCTGGCCCAGCAGCTGTTCGTGACCGCCGCCTGATGGGCGGCCGGCGATCTCGACGTCGGAAACTCGGTGCCTAGGCCCGGATCGCGGCCAGGCCATTTCACCCGCGAGTTGCCGGCGCCGAGGTTCTGGCCGGCCCGGTAGAGGCGGGCAGCCCGGGTGCCGCGGCGGCGCAGCATGTACGGACCTGATGCCACCTTCGTCGGGGTGCCCGCCGCCGACCTGGCCGATCCGGCGTCCTACGCCGCGGCCGGGGTGGTCATCCTCGGCGCCCCTTACGACGGCGGGACGTCCTATCGTCCCGGCGCCCGCTTCGGTCCCCAGGCCATCCGGCTCACCGACTATCTGCCCCACGACGGCAGCCGGCCCCACCTGGCGCTCGGGGTGGACCCCCTGATTGAGCTCGGCGTGGTCGATGGGGGCGACGTCGAGATGCCCCCCGGCGAGATCGAAGCGTCGATGGCTCGCCTGGAAGCGGTGGTGCAGCAGGTCGCGGCGGCGGGCGCCCTTCCGGTGATCCTCGGCGGAGACCACACCATCGCCTGGCCCGACGTCACCGGGGTGGCCCGGCACGTGGGCTGGGGCCGGGTCTCGGTCATCCATTTCGACGCCCACGCCGACACCGGCGACACCCAGTTCGGGTCGTTGATCGGTCATGGGACGCCGATGCGCCGGCTCATCGAGTCCGGGGCGGCCCGGGGCGACCGGTTCCTTCAGGTCGGATTGCGCGGCTACTGGCCCGAGCCTCCGACGCTGGCCTGGATGGCCGAGCAGGGAATGCGGAGCTTCGAGATGACGGAAGTGGTCGCCCGGGGGCTCGACGCCTGCCTCACCGAAGCCATGGAGATTGCCATGGATGACTGCGACGCCGTCTTCATGTCGGTGGATGTCGACGTCGTCGACCCTGGCGCCGCGCCCGGCACCGGGACGCCCGAACCGGGCGGCCTCACCGCCCGCCAGCTCCTCGACTCCGTCCGGCGCATCGCCATGGAGGTACCGTTGGCCGGCCTCGACGTGGTGGAGGTGTCACCGCCGTATGACCACGCCGAGGTAACCGCCTTCCTTGCCAACCGGGTTGTCCTGGAAGCGCTGTCCGGAGTGGCCTGGCGCGGGCGGGCCCGATCGACGGCTACCACCGCTCTCGACCCGGCCTGGCCCCTGCTCGACCCCCGCCGGAATAGGGCGGGCGAGTGAGCCGATAAGGGAGACGCCCCGCCCCTAGGCGCCGGCCTGCTCGCTACCGGGAGGGCGTCGGGACCCGTCGATGATCTGGTTGGCGACGTCGACCATGCGGATCCGTTCGTTCATGGCCTGACTGCGGATCCAGGTGAAGGACTCGTTCTCCTTCCACCCCAGTTCGTCCATCAGAATGCCTTTGGCCCGGTCGACGGCTTTGCGGACCTCCAGGCTCTCCTCGAGGGTCTTGACCTGCTCGTCAAGGGCCTTCATCTCGGCGAAACGTCCGATCGCCATCTCGATCGCCGGCAGGAGCTCGCTCTTCTGGAACGGCTTCACCAGGTAGGCGAGGGCGCCGGCATTGCGGGCTTGCTCGATCAGATCCCGTTGACTGAACGCGGTCAGGATGAGGACGGCACACAGCCGCTCGGCGTTGATCTCCCGGGCCGCGGCCAGGCCGTCCGCGCCCGGCATCTTGATATCCAGGATGGCGAGATCCGGACGGTGGGTCCGGACCAGCTCGACGGCCTCGTCGCCTCGACCGGTCTCGCCGACCACTTCGTAGCCCTCCTCCTCCATGATCTCCTTGAGGTCGAGGCGCACGATGGCCTCGTCCTCGGCGATCACGACGCGTACGGCCACGGGCCCGGCTCCTTGGAAATCAACGATGCACTGAACATCGACGGCTCCTTGACGATCAACGACCCACGTCCCTCCCTCTCATCCACTCCCACACCGATCCCGCAGGCGGGCCTGCTACCCAGAGCGGCCACCGCTGATCAACCGGTCGAGCAGGTCGTCCTGGGCGGTCTGCAATTCGGCGACGTCGGCCTCGACCATTTCGCGGCTGCGAGCCATGGCGTCGGCGTGGCGGCGGGCCTCGGTGTATTCCCGGTGGGCGAGCGAGGTCTCGGAGACCAACGATCGGATCCGGGCCTCATCGGCGGCATCGGCCAGCGCCGCCAGCTGATCGTCGATCACGGCGAGCTCCTCCCGGGCGCGCTTGAGGCGCTTGGCGACATCCATCAGCCGGCGCTCGATGAGGGCTCGCGACATTGCTTACGCAGAATACTGGAGCCGCCGGGCCGCCCTCACAGGGTTCGCTGCTCAGAGGGTTCTCAGGGAGCGGGCGGCGCGTTTCAGCGCATTCTCATCTCGTTCCGTCAAACTGGAGGGGATGCGAGTTCTGGTCGTCGACGATGAGCCGGCTGTGCGCCAAGCCCTGGATCGGGCCCTGCGGTTTGAGGGCTACCAGACCGAGGCCACCGAGGACGGCCCATCCGCCCTCGGCGCCCACGCCGAGCGCCCGGCGGATGCCATCGTGCTCGACGTGTCGATGCCAAGGATGGATGGGCTCGAAGTGTGCCGCCGCCTGCGCCAGGCGGGCGACCACACCCCGGTTCTCATGCTCACCGCCCGGGCCGCCGTCAACGACCGGGTGGCCGGGCTCGACGCCGGGGCCGACGACTATCTGGTCAAGCCGTTCGCCCTCGAGGAGCTGCTCGCCCGGATCCGGGCGCTGCTCCGTCGCAGCGCCCCCGCCGCCGACGACGAGGTCCTGCGCTTCGCCGACCTCTCGCTCGACCCCGGCACCCGGGAGGTCCGGCGCGGCGACCGGTCGATGGAGCTGACCCGGACCGAGTTCCTCCTGCTCGAGCTGCTGCTCCGCAACGCCCGGCAGGTCCTTCCCCGGGAGCTGATCTTCGACCGGGTCTGGGGCTACGACTTCGGCGCCAACTCCAACTCGCTGGAGGTGTACATCGGGTACCTGCGGCGGAAGACCGAGTCCGGCGGGGAGCCGCGCCTGATCCACACGGTGCGGGGCGTGGGGTACGTGTTGCGCCAACCATCCGAGGGATAAATGGAGTGACGGGCTGGCTCCGACGACAGAAATTCCGGGTCCGGCTGGGGGCCCTGGTGGCGGCGGCCGTCGGCTTGACCGTCGCCCTGGCGGCGTTCGCCACCTACCACTTCGTCCATCACCAGCTGTACCGCCAGGTCGAGTCCTCGCTCAACAGCGAATGGGGAGTGCTGGCCAACAACGGGCCCGTCAACCCGGCCCAGGTGGGGCACTTCTTCGGCCTGTACAACAACAGCCTGCTCCAGATCATCGACCCGACCGGGAGCCCGATACCCCTCGCCGGTCGATTCGGGGCGAACCTTCCGCTTCTACCAACCTGCCGGTGAGCAGGAGTGATCTGGCGGTGGCCAGCTCGGATGGCGGCGGCCCCCTTTACCGCAACATCACCGTGAACGGTCAGTCCTACCGATTGCTCACGGTCGGAACTGACGTCATCGAAAACGGGGCCGCGCCCACGTCGGCGGCCATCCAGATCGCCGTGCCGCTCACCGACATCCAGCACAGCCTGACCGACCTGCGCCTGATCCTCTGGCTGGTCACCTTCGCCGGGATGGCGGTCGGCGTCGGGCTCGGGTACGTCATCGGCCGGGACACCATCCGTCCCGTCGAGCGGCTGACCGCGGCCGCGGAACATGTGGCCGCCACGCAAGACCTCGATTCGACGATTGACGAGAAGGGCGAGGACGAGCTGGCCCGGCTGGCCCGGTCTTTTAACTCGATGCTCCGGGCCCTGGCGGCGTCCCGGCAGCAGCAGGCCCAGCTCATCTCGGACGCCGGCCACGAGTTGCGCACCCCGCTCACCAGCCTGCGCACCAACATCGAGGTACTCATCCGGGTCAAAGATCTGCCCGACGAAGATCGGGCCGAGCTGCTGGCAGACGTGCACGCCCAGCTCGAGGAGATGACCACCCTGGTGGGCGACGTCGTCGAACTGGCCCGCGAAGAGGAGGCGCAGTCGGAGCCCATCGAGGTCCGCCTCGACGCCATCGTGGAACATGCGGTGGAGCGGGCCCGGCGCCGGGCGCCGACGGTCGCCTTCGATGTCGCGGTGACGCCCGGTTCGATTCGCGCCCATCCGGCCCTGCTCGAGCGGGCCGTGCTCAACGTCCTCGACAACGCCGCCAAGTGGAGCCCGCCGGGCGGCACCATCAGGGTGCGCCTGGAACGGGGGGAGCGCGTGGACCCTGGAGGTGCTCGACCAGGGACCGGGAATCGCCGCGGCCGACCTGCCCCACGTCTTCGAACGCTTCTACCGGGCCGACACGGCCCGGGCCCTGCCGGGTCCGGTCTCGGGCTGGCCATTGTCCAGCAGGTGGTGACCACCCATGGCGGCACCGTGGCCGCCCTGTCGCCCCCGGGCGGAGGGACCCTGATCCGCATCCAGCTTCCGACCGTGGTCGAGAACGAACCGGATTCGCCCGATTTCCCGACCTTCCTCGAGCCCGAGGGTGAGGGGAGAGGCGCCGACCCGCTATCGCCGTCGCCGTTGGCACCGGACGTCGAGGTGCTCGAGCCCAATCCTTACGGCGAGCCGGTCTCCTGGCACCCGGACGGGCCAACGGCCTCCTCCGGCGGCACGGCCGGGTCGACGGATATCGCCCCCGGCAACCACACCCCGCCGACCGCCCCGCCCCACGATGGCCGGGCCCCCACCGACGCCCCGCCCCACGATGGCCGGGCCCCCACTGACGCCCCGCCCGGCGACCACACCCCCGCCATTGACACCCGGCCCGGCCCGACCTGGGCTCCCGTGGCCCCGGGCCGGCCCCGCCGCTAGCCCCACGTGCGGGCCGGGCCCGCCGGGGTCGGGCGGCGGTGCCGCCACGCTGCGACCCGTTGCGAGTGAAGTCGAACGGGATCCCGATGGCCGGCCCCTGGGCCGGACGTCAGCGAGTTCCCGTTCCCGTCACCGGGGCGGCGGGCTCGTTGATGATGTCGCGGCTGCCTTCGAGGGCCCGTGGCCGAGCCTGCGAATCGCCAGGGGCCACCCGCCGGCGGGCCGGCGCGGATTGCCGCGATCCGAAGAGCCCAACCCACTAGGCTCTCCGCAATGCGTGACGATAGATCGCACTTCATGCCATCCCGTGCCGAGGCCGCTGCGTACTGATCTGCGGCTGTCTGTCCTGGGATGGGTGCCCGGAGCGGGATTCGAACCCGCATGCCCTCTCGGACAATGGTGTTTGAGACCATCGCGTCTGCCTATTCCGCCATCCGGGCGGGAGTTGTGAGCATACCTGTTACGTATTGACCCCCCCGGGGGTCAGACCTTTATCGGCTGATACCCCTCCATCGACCGACCGAGGCTCCAACCGCCCCCCAATCCCAGGAGGTTCCCAGTAGTGCCTGCCTTCGTCTTCCCTGGCCAGGGCTCCCAACGGCCGGGGATGGGCCGTCCCTGGACCACCCATCCTTCATGGGAGGTGGTCGGCGATGCGTCCGACACTGCCGGCCGAGACATCGGCCGCCTGCTGCTCGACGCTTCCCTCGACGAGCTCACCGAGACCCGCAACGCCCAGCTGGCCACCTTCACCTTGAGCCTGCTGATCATCGACGCCATCGAGCGCCTCGGCATCGAGCCCACCGGCGTCGCCGGCCACTCCGTCGGCGAGTACAGCGCCCTGGCGGCCAGCGGCGCCATCGGATTCGAGGATGGGGTGCGGGTGGTCGCCGAGCGGGGCGAGGCCATGCAGGCCGCCGCCGACTCCCAGCCTGGAGTGATGAACGTCATCCGGGGCTGCGACGCCGACACCGTCGACATTGCCTGCCGGCTGGCCGATGGCGAGGTCTGGGTAGCCAACTACAACAGCGCGGACGAAACCGTCATCGCCGGCGAGCCCGACGCGGTGGCCCGAGCCGGGGCGCGCGCCATCGAGCTGGGGGCCCGCCAGGTTCGCCCGGTGGCGGTCGGTGGGGCCTTCCACACCCCTTTCATGAGCCCGGCCCGCAACCGGCTTCGCAAGATTCTGGCCACCATCACCTTCCATGAGGCCGAGATCCCCGTCATCTCCAACGTCGACGCCCGGCAGCACACGGCCGCCGCGGACTGGGAGCTCCTTCTGTCCGCCCAGCTGGTCAGCCCGATCCGCTGGCGCCAGAGCCTCGTGCGCCTCGGCGGGCTGTTAGAGCCCGGCACCGACCCCGAGTGGCTGTTCGTGGAGCTGGGGCCCGGCGACGCCCTCTCGACCATGATCCGCAATACCCTGCCCAGCGTGTCCACGGTGGCCGTGTCGGCGCCGGCCGATCTGGACCGCCTGGTGGACGCCGTCTCGGGCAACACCGCCCTGCACACCTACGCCGTCGGCCATCAGGGCGAGCACCTCTATGTCTCCGAACGGCTGGTCGTAAGCCCCGGGGCCGGAATCTTCCAGCCCGTCGACGAACCGGGGCTGCAGGTCGGCTGCCCCGTCGAGGTGGGCACCCTGCTCGGCACGGTCGGACCGAGTGAGGTCCGCTCGCCGTTCTCCGGGCGCCTCGAAGGGACCCTGGCGCACCCCGGCGAGCGGGTCCAGACCGGCCAGCCGATCGCCTGGCTGCACGCATCATGACCGGCGCCGCCATCACCGGCTGGGGGACCGCGGTCCCGGACCGGATCGTCACCAACGCCGAGCTGACCGCGCTGTTCGAGACCAGCGACGAGTGGATCGTCGAACGCTGCGGCATCCACACCCGGCACGCCGCCACCGGGCCCTTCCTGGCCGAGCAGCCGCCCCACCACCCCGACAACGGCCTCGGGACCACCGCCGCCCTCGCCGTGGCGGCCGGACGCCAGGCGCTCGACAGCGCCGGTCTCGACGGCTCCGACATCGGCCTCCTGCTGCTGTGCACCACGACCCCCGACCAGCTCCTCCCGGCCAGCAGCGCGGCCGCATCGGCTGCACTCGGCATCGGGGGAGGCGCCATGGATCTCAACGCCGCCTGCGCCGGCTTCACCTATGGCCTGGTCACGGCGGCCGGAATGGTCGGACTCGGCATGGAGCGGGTGCTCCTGATCGGGTCCGAGACCCTCACCCGGGCCACCAACTGGGCCGATCGCAGCAACGCCTTTCTCTTCGGCGACGGGGCCGGGGCCGTCATCCTCGAGGCCGTACCCGGCGAGGGGTCGCTCCTCGGCTGGGACCTCGGCGTGGACGGCTCACTGGTGTCGTTGCTCTATGCCGATCACGGTTCGGGCATGGCCATGCGCGGCCAGGAGGTGTTCCGCAAAGCAGTCCGGGTGACGGTTGACTCCGCCCGGTTGTCGCTGGAGCGGGCCAAGGTGACCATCGACGAGATCGCCCTGTTCGTGCCGCATCAGGCCAACCTCCGCATCATGGATGCGCTCGCCACCCGCCTGGGACTCCCTACCGAGCGAGTGGCGTCGGTTATCGATCACACCGGCAACACCAGTTCGGCATCGATTCCACTTGCTCTCGTCGACGCGGTGGAGCAGGGCCGACTGGTCGACGGCGATCTGGTGCTACTCGCCGGCTTCGGGGCCGGGATGACCTGGTCCTCGGCGGTATGGCGATGGGGCCGATGAGAGCCGGTAGGCGCCGGGCGCCCACTACATTCCGTTGCACACGAAATCTGGACGGAGGATGTCATGGCTGACAGCAAGCCTGCCGACAAGAAGCCCGCTGAGAGCAAGGCTGCCGATAAGAAGCCTTCCGACAGCAAGGACTTTGATACCAAGGCTTTCAACAAGTTCAAGGCGTGCGCCATCGAGGTGCTCCACGTGCCACCCGAGAAGGTGACCCTCGAAGCCAACTTCGCCGAAGACCTTGATGCTGACAGCCTGGACCTGGTGGAGCTGGTCATGGCGCTCGAGGAGCAGTTCGACATCACCGTCGACGAATCCGAGCTCGAGGATGTTTCAACCGTCGGCGAAGCCTTCGAGCTGGTGCAATCCAAGCTCTGATGCTCGCCATTCATCCCTCACCCGACGGCCGCCAGGGCATCCAGGGCCGCCGGGTCGTGGTGACCGGCATCGGCGTGGTGGCGCCCTGTGGAATCGGTCGAGACGCCTTCTGGGCCGGCCTGCTGGGCCCGGCACCTTCCGGGCCGCGGCGGGTGAGCGGCGACTTCGACGCCACGCCGCTGTACGGCCCGAAGGAAGTACGGCGGGTCGACCGCTTCACCCAGTTCGCGGCCGTGGCCGCCGAGGAGGCCATCCGTGACGCCGGTGGTCTCGATCGCGAGGGCGGGCTCCGCCCTGACCCCGATCGCATCGGAGTGATGATCGGCACCGGGGTCGGCGGCATCGACACCCTCGACGTGCAGGTGCAGATCCGGCTGGAGCGGGGCGAGCGGCGGGTCAGTCCCTTCCTCGTACCCATGATGATGGGCAACAGGGGGGCGGCGGACGTGTCGATGCGTTACGGCTTCCGCGGCCCGTGCGAGACCACCGTGACGGCATGTGCGGCGGGAACCCACAGCGTCGCCAACGGGGCCCGCCTGGTCGCGACCGGCCGCTGCGATGTCGTCGTCGCCGGTTCCGCCGAGGCGGCCATGACCCCGACGAGCACTGCGGCCTTCTCCAACATGACCGCTTTGTCCAGCAGCGGCATCTCCCGACCCTTCGACACCAAACGGGATGGTTTCGTGATGGGCGAGGGCGGGGCCGTGCTGATCCTCGAAGACCGGGATCGGGCCCTGGCCCGCGGCGCCCACGTGTACGCCGAGATCGCCGGCGCGGCGAGCAATGCCGATGCGTACCACATCACCGCACCCGCTCCGCACGGCGCCGGGGCGGCCGGGTGCATGGAGCTGGCCTTGCTCGACGCCGGTCTCACTCCGGACGTCGTGACCCACATCAACGCCCACGGCACCTCCACCCCCGCCAACGACCTCCCGGAGTCCGAAGCCATCGTCAAGGTGTTCGGTCTGCCCGGGCCGGCCGTCACCTCCATCAAGGGGATCACCGGTCATTCCCTGGGAGGGGCCGGCTCTCTGGAAGCGGCCGCGCTGGCGTTGACCATCGAGCGGGCCCTCATCCCCCCGACCGCCGGGCTGACCGATCAGGATCCCGACATCCTCATCGATGTCGTCACCGGCGAGTCCCGATCGTGGACACCGGGACCGGCGCTGTCCAACTCCTTTGGCTTCGGAGGCCACAACGGCACGGTGGTGATGATCCCGCCCGACTGGACCGGCTAGCCGCCCCGAGGCGCCCGGTGGCTACCCCGCCAGCGCCGTCAGCAGGTTTTTCGGCGTGTCCTTGGGCGAGATCTTGTACCACACGTTGGCCAGCCGGCCCTGCTCGTCGACGAGAAACGCCGAACGGACGATCCCCATGTACTTGCGGCCATAGTTGGACTTCTCCCCCCACACCCCGTAGGCCTCCGCCACCTGGTGGTCCTCGTCGGACAGCAGCGGGAAGCCGAGCCCGTACTTCTGATCGAACTTGGCCTGCTTGGTCGGGGGATCCGGGCTGATGCCCAGAACCGCGGTGTCGCCGATATCGCCGAGGACGTCGCGCAACCCGCACGCCTGGGTGGTGCAGCCCGGTGTGTCGGCCCTGGGATAGAAGTACACGAGCACCTTGCGCCCCTTGAAATCGGCGAGCTTTACCGGGGTCGCCGACTGGTCGAGCAGAGCAAAGGCTGGAGCTTTCTCGCCTGCAGTGAGCACGAGATCACCCTACCGAAGCGTCGCCGGGACGGAGTCCACGACCCGGGCGTCCCGATGTGGCAAGCTGCGCTCCGGCGGAGTGGCGCTCGTCTGGAGGTTTTCCCATGCAAACGCGGAAGCTCGTCGCCGAGTTCGTCGGCACCTTCTTCCTGGTCTTCTTCGCCGTCGGCGTGGCGACCCTCAGCTTCGGCTTCAAGTTCTTCGGGACCAGTGCCTCGGCAGGCGTGGTGGCCACCGCCCTGTGCTTCGGACTGGTCCTGCTGGCCCTGGCCTACACCCTGGGTCCCATCTCCGGCTGCCACATCAACCCGGCCGTGACCATGGGCTTCCTGGCCTCGGGCCGGATGAAGCTCATGGAGGCAGCGGAGTTCTGGATCGCCCAGTTCCTGGGGGGGATCGCGGGCGCCCTCGTGCTCTGGGGCATCTTCTCCGCCTCGCCGATCTACTCCCGCCAGCGCCAGGGTTTGGGGGCTGACGGATTCGGGCCCCTGTCGATGATCAGGATCAACGCGGTCGGAGCCTTCTTCACCGAGGTCATCCTGACCCTGCTGTTCGTCTACATCGTCCTCGCCGCCACCAGCAAGCTGATGGCCTCCCCTGCGCTGGCCGGGCTGGCCATCGGTCTGGGCCTCACCGTGGTTCACCTCATCGGCATCCTGATCACCGGAACTTCGGTCAACCCGGCCCGGAGCCTGGGCCCGGCGCTCATCGTGGGCGGGCAGGCCCTCAGCCAGGTCTGGCTGTTCATCGTGGCCCCGCTCGTGGGCGGAGCCATCGCCGCCTTGCTCTACCGCTTCTTCAAAGCGGCGGAGCCCACGGAGGAGACCGCAACCGCACCGGCTGCCTCGGCCGTGCGGTGACCCGCCCGCGGTAGCGTGGGCGGGGATGACCTCGGTCTCCCCCGCCGATCTCTCCGTTGGGTCCTTCAGCAACACCCCGCCCTGGCTGGTCGACCCCGACGACCTCCCCTGGCGCACCGGCATGGCCGCTCGGCGCGCCAGCACCGCCGCTCAGGTCCCCCGCCTGTTGCAACGACGGCGCCTCCCGCCCGGCCGGCGGGTCCTGCGGGTCGCGGCCGAGCTGGCCCGGGCCATCGGCGCCTGGTACCTGATCGAACGGCGCCAGAGCCGCCGGCTGGGGCGGCCCGAGCTGTCCCGGTCCGGCCTGTCGCGCCGCCTTCGGATCGCGTTCCAGACGCTCGGGCCGACCTATATCAAGCTCGGGCAGATCCTCTCATCCGGCGAAGGCCTGTTCCCGCCCGAACTGGTGAGCCAGTTCCGGCTGCTTCGCGACCGGGTGCCGCCCGAGCCGTTCGACGCCGTCCGGGCCGTGGTGGAGGCGGATCTCGGTCGCCCCCTGGAAGAGATCTTCAGCCGGTTCGAGCCGGCGCCGTTGGCCGCCGCGTCCATCGCCCAGGTCCACGTCGCCACCCTCCACACCGGCGAGGAGGTAGTGGTGAAAGTGCAACGTCCCGCGGTCGCCGTGACCGTGCGGACGGATCTGGCCGCCATGAGCTGGATCGCCCCCTACCTCATCGGCCGCATCCCCGTCGCCGCCCTGGCGAACCCGCCGGCGCTCGTCGAACTGTTCGCCGAGACCATCGTGGAGGAGCTCGACTTTCGCCTGGAAGCCGACAACATGCTCGACATCGCCGGCGTGCTGGCCACGACCGGCCAGCGATCGGTGGTCGTCCCCCGGCCCCATCCGGAGCTCGTGACCCGGCGAGTCCTGGTCATGGAGCGGCTCAGCGGCTTCTCCTTCGAGGACGTGGCCGGCATGCAGGCCGCCGGCATCGACACCGCCGCGGTGGTGCGCGCCCTGATGATCTGCTTCCTCGAGGGCGCCGTGCTTTTCGGGGTGTTCCACGGTGACCTTCACGGCGGCAACCTGTTCGTCCGCCCCGACGGAACGGTGGCCCTGCTCGACTACGGCATCACCGGCCGCCTCGACGAACCCCGGCGGCTGGCCTTCCTCCGCATGCTGATGGGCGGCACCATCAACGACCCCAGGCTCCAGCTGGCCGCCCTCCGCGACCTGGGGGCCCTGCCCGCCGACACCGATCTGGACGCCGTCATCCGGGATCTGGGCATCGATCAGCCCGTCCGGGATCCCACCACCATGGCCCCCGAGGAGCTGCTGGCCGAGATCCGCACCATCATCAAGCATCTGCTCGCCTACGGAGCCCGGTTCCCCAAGGTCCTGATGCTCTACGTCAAGGACCTCCTCTTCCTCGACGGCGCCCTGGCCACCCTGGCGCCCGACGTGGACCTGTTCCAAGAGGTCACCCACATCGCCGCCTACTTCTCGGTCCGCTACGGGGAGCGGATCGCCGCCGAGGTCGGCATCGACCCCCGCCAGCACACGGTCGATCTCGACGTCATGCGGGCTCAGCTCGGGGTGGCGCCGGACGTCGAGCGGATGAGCTACCGGGACCTGCAAGCCCGGCGTGAGCTCATTCGCAAGCGCATGGAGGATCACCGCCGGCGCCGGCGGTAGGAGCGCGGCCGGCTGCGTGTCCGAACGCCATACCGGTACCCTGGAAGAGCGGTCGCCTTGCGCGGCGGCTTCCCTTTCCCCCCGTCAGGACCGTTTTATGCAACGCGCCGATCTCCGCAATGTCGCCATCGTGGCTCACGTCGACCACGGCAAAACCACCCTGGTGGACGCCATGCTCCGGCAGTCGGGCGCCTTTCGCCCCAACCAGGCGGTGGCCGACCGCGTCCTCGACTCCATGGATCTGGAACGGGAGAAGGGCATCACGATCCTGGCCAAGAACACGGCCGTACATTACGGCGATCTCACCATCAACATCATCGACACCCCCGGACACGCCGACTTCGGCGGTGAGGTGGAACGGGGCCTGACCATGGCCGACGGGGTCCTGCTCCTCGTCGACGCCAGCGAGGGACCCCTGCCCCAGACCCGCTTCGTGTTACGCAAGACCCTTGAAGCCCGGCTCCCGGTGATCTGCGTCATCAACAAGATCGACCGTCCCGACGCCCGAGCCAAGGAAGTGGTCGACGCGGTTTACGAGTTGTTCATCGACCTCGGGGCCGACGAGCACCAGATCGAGTTTCCGATCGTCTACTGCAACGCCCGCTCCGGCCAGGCCGCTCTGGCCCCCGAGGATGTGCCGGGCAGCCCCGACCTCAAGGTGCTCTTCGACCTGCTCGTCGAGCGGATCCCGGCGCCAACCTTCGAGGAGGGCCACCCCTTCCAGGCGCTGGTGACCAACCTGGACGCCTCGCCGTACGTGGGGCGGCTGGCGTTGTGCCGGATCCGAAACGGGCGGGTCAAGAAGGGCGACGTCGTGGCCTGGTGCCGTCACGACGGCACCGTCGAGCGGGTTCGTCTCTCGGAGGTCTACGTCACCGAGGCCCTGGACCGGGTCGACGCCCCGCCGGGCGGAGCGGGCCCCGGTGACATCATCGCCGTGGCGGGCATCGCCGACATCATGATCGGCGACACCCTGGCCGATCCCGAGGATCCCCGGCCGCTGCCGGTCATCACCATCGACGACCCGACCATCAGCATGACCGTCGGGGTGAATACCTCCCCGCTCGCCGGCACGGCACCGGCCGGCGCGCTGGCCGGCACCAAGCTCACGGCCCGGCTCATCAAAGGCCGTCTCGACGCCGAGCTGGTCGGCAACGTGAGCATCCGGGTCCTGCCGACGGAGCGGCCCGACACCTGGGAGGTTCAGGGCCGCGGCGAGCTGGCCCTGGCCGTGCTGGTCGAGCTCATGCGGCGCGAGGGTTTCGAGCTGACGGTCGGCAAGCCTCAGGTGCTGACGCGGGAGATAAACGGCAGCCGACAGGAGCCGATCGAGCGGGTGTCGGTGGACGTGCCCACCGACTTCATGGGAGTGGTCACCCAGCTCCTGTCGTTGCGGAAGGGGCGCATGGCGACCATGACCAACCACGGCCACTCCGGGTGGTGCCGGATGGAATGGCTGGTGCCGTCGCGGGGCCTCATCGGCTTTCGGACCGAGTTCCTGACCGAGACCCGCGGCACCGGGCAGCTGCATCACGTGTTCGAGGGCTACGAGCCCTGGCTCGGTGAGCTCCGCACCCGTCCCAACGGGGTCATGGTCGCCGACCGCCGGGGCCCCACGACCGCGTACGCCCTGACCAACCTCCAGGAGCGAGGCGCCATGTTCGTCGGCCCGGGGATCGAGGTGTACGAAGGCATGATCGTCGGCGAGAACGCCCGCGCCGAGGACATGGACGTCAACCCCACCAAGGAGAAGAAGCTCACCAACATGCGGGCGGCGGCCGCGGATGACACCGTGCGGCTGGTTCCGCCCCTGCAGCTCTCCCTGGAGCAGGCCCTGGAGTTCGTCCGTGAGGACGAGTGCGTGGAGGTGACACCGGCGGCGGTGCGTCTGCGCAAGGTGACCCTCGACGCCGCCGAACGGGGCCGCCGGCGGGCCGCGGCCCGACCGCCCCGAGCCTGACGCCGGCTGCCGCCTGGTAACGGCTCCACCGCCGGGAGAAACCCCGGGATCAGTTGTGGCGGGGATCGTCCGGGTAGGAGGCGACGAGGGCCAGGGACCCACCCTGGCGGCGCAGGACCCGCTTCCAGAGCGACTCGGGTTCGTCGGAGAAGGGATCGTCCGGCACCGCGTCCAGGATCCACCAGGCCCCGGCGCCGATTTCGGATTCCAGCTGGCCGGGGATCCACCCGGCGTAACCGGCGAAGATCCGGACCTGCTGGAAAACGGCCTGCAAGGCGTCTGGATCCAGGTCGAGGTCGAGGGTCCCGACGTCGGGGAGCACCGCATTCCAGGCATCCGGGGGCACGGACGGGTCGGCGCGGCCGGGGGCCCGGGCCAGGCAGATGACGGCCTGATGCTGGACCGGGCCCCCCACGAACACGACCGGAGGGGCGGCGGCCAGCTGGTCCCAGCCCGGTAGCGGGGCGGCCAGCCGGGTATCGCTCGGCCGGTTGAGCACGAGTCCCAGAGCCCCGTTGGGACCGCAGGCCAGCAGCAACACCACCGTCCGGTCGAAGTTGGGGTCCGGGAGAAGCGGATTGGCCACGATCAGCCGGCCGGGGCGCGGGACGTCGAGTCCGGGGTTCTCAGCCATCAGGCTCGCTCATCGGTACGGCCGGCGACCGGGTCGCCTGGCCGCCGCGCAATTCCACGGGGACTAGCTTGCCACTCATGCGTGCGGTCACGGTTGTCCCCCTCCAGGCGGATTCGGTCGATCTGACCGAGCTGGATGAACCGCCCCGGAGCGACGGAGCCGTCCTGGTCAAGACCCGGGCCGTCGGCGTGTGCGGGACGGACCTGGAGATCATCGAAGGGGACTACGGGTGGGCCCCGCCGGGCGAACCGCGACTGGCGATCGGCCATGAGTCGCTGGGCGAGGTGCTCGAAGCGCCGCCGGACAGCGCGTTAACCGCCGGCGATCTCGTGGTGGCCATCGTACGCCGCCCCGATCCCGTCCCCTGCCCGAACTGCGCCATCGGCGAATGGGACATGTGCCGCAACGGCCTGTACACCGAATGGGGCATCAAGGAGCATCACGGCTACGCCCGCGAACGGTTCCGCATCACGCCCGACTTCGTGGTCAAGGTTGATGCCAAGCTGGGCCACCTCGGGGTGCTCCTCGAGCCCACCACGGTGGTGGCCAAAGCCTGGGATCACATCGAACGCATCGGCGCCCGGGCCCGGTGGCAGCCCGCCACCGTGCTGGTCACCGGGGCCGGACCGATCGGACTCCTGGCCGCCCTCCTCGGCGTGCAGAGAGGCCTCGAGGTGCATGTCCTCGATCGGGCCACCCAGGGCCTCAAACCGGAACTGGTCGCCAGTCTGGGCGCCAACTATCACCACACGTCGGTGGCCGAGACCAACGTGCAGCCCGACGTGGTGATCGAGTGCACCGGCGCCAGCCAGGTGGTGCTCGACGTGATGGATGTGACCGGCAGCAACGGCATCGTCTGCCTGACCGGCGTCTCGTCGGCCCATCAGCTGCCCGTCGACGTCGGCATGCTCAACCGGCGGATGGTTCTGTCCAATGACGTGGTCTTCGGTTCGGTCAACGCCAATCGTCGCCACTACGAGATGGGCGCAGCCGCGTTGGCCGCCGCCGACCCGGCCTGGCTGGGCCGCCTCATCACCCGGCGGGTGCCGCTCTCGGCGTGGCACGAGGCCTACGAGCGCCGACCCACGGACGTCAAGGTGGTACTGGAGTTCGCGTGACCCCGCCGGCGGCGGCGGCGACATCGCGGCCGGCCGGGCCGGACCCACCGGCCACCCACGAAGCCCACCGCTTTCAGGTTGCGTTTGTCGCCGTGCCCCCTACCGACAGAAACGCCGGAGCAGAGAGGCAAGGTGACGGTTCCCCGCTCCGGCGTCTGTTGCTAGCACCCTGGAGATGCTGTTTCAGTTTCTACCCTCGCCTGCGGCTCCCTTAAACGCCACCTTTCGCCCGGGTCGCGACGGGCCGCGGCCGGCTTAGCCCCGGTCCAGCGCGGCCCGGAGCGCCGCCACCGCCTTGCCCACCGCGGCGACCCCCCGACCGTCCAGCAACAATCGCATGAGCGCCGACGCCACCACCACCCCATCCGCCTGCGACGCCACCGCCACGGCCTGCTCCGGCGTGGACACGCCGAATCCCATGATCACCGGCTTGTCGGTCGCGGCCTTGAGCCGCTGGGCCAGAACGCCGGCCGAGTCAGCCAGCGACGTCCGCTCCCCGGTGACGCCCATGATGTTGACCCCGTAGACGAAGCCGCGCGAGCGCTGGCAGAGCGTCGCGAGCCGGGCGTCGGGGGTCACCGGTGCCGCCAGGAGAATGGTCTCCAGGCCGGCCGCGGCGGCCTCCTCCTCCCAGGGCCCGGACTCCTCCAGGGGCAGATCGGGGACTATGGCTCCGCCCACGCCGCTCCCGGTCAGCAGGTGAGCGAAGCGGGCGTGTCCAGTCCGGAAGACCAGGTTGTAATAGGTCATGGCCACCAGCGGGACCGGCGCCTCCAGGGGCCGCAGGGCCTCGACGATCCCGCCGGGGGTCGCCCCGGCGTTCAGGGCCCGGACCGACGCCTCCTGGATGGTCGGGCCGTCCATGACCGGATCGGAGAAGGGGAACCCCACCTCGATGAGATCGGCTCCCCCGTCGACCATGGCGGCCAGGGCGTCCACCCACTCGCGGTCGCCGAGGCCGCCGGTGACGTAGGTGACGAGAAGCTTGCGGCCTTGGTCCCGGGCGGCCCGGAGCGCCGCCTCCACCGGCCCGACCGTCACCCGAGCACCCGCATGACCTGCTCGGCATCCTTGTCCCCCCGGCCCGACAGGGTGATCAGCACCGTCGAGCCGCTGGCGACAGCCCCCGAGCGCACCGCTCCGGTCAGCCAGGCCAGGGCGTGCGCGGGCTCGAGGGCGGGGATGATGCCCTCGGTACGGGACAGCAGCTGCAGAGCATCCAGCACTTCGTCGTCCGTCGCCGTGTAATAGGACGCCCGGCTCGCTTCGGAAAGGTAGGAATGTTCGGGGCCGATGCCTGGATAGTCCAGACCGGCCGAGATGGACTCCGCCTCCAGGATCTGCCCCCATTCGTCCTGCAACAGAAACGAGTGCATGCCGTGGAGCACTCCCGGCACCCCCCGACCGATGGCCGAGCCGCCGGCCGCTTCCACCCCGACCAGCCGTACCGGCAGGTCGACGAAGCCGGCAAAGGTCCCGGCCGCGTTCGATCCGCCCCCGACGCACGCCACCACCAGGTCGGGGTCGCGTCCATCGAGCAGGGCCCGGCATTGCTCGCGGGCCTCCTCGCCGATGATGCGTTGGAACTCCCGCACCATCCACGGAAAAGGATGCGGTCCCATCACCGAACCGAGGCAGTAGTGGGTGGTCTGGACGCTCGCCACCCAGTCGCGGAGCGCCTCATTGACGGCGTCCTTGAGCGTCCGGCTCCCCGAGGTGACGGGCCGGACCTCGGCGCCGAGCAGCCGCATCCGGAAGACGTTGAGCTCCTGCCGCCGGGTGTCGATCTCTCCCATGTAGACCACGCACTCGAGACCGAACAGCGCCGCCGCGGTCGCCGTGGCCACGCCATGCTGGCCGGCGCCGGTCTCGGCCACCAGGCGCGGCTTGCCCATCTGGACCGTCAGCAGACCCTGGCCGAGGACGTTGTTGATTTTGTGCGAGCCGGTGTGGGTGAGGTCTTCCCGCTTGAGCAGCACGCGCACTCCGAGCTCGTCTGAGAGACGCCGGCATTCGGTGACCGGAGTGGGCCGGCCGGCGTAGTCGCGGAGCAGGGCGGCGTAACGAGACCGGTAGTCCCGGTCGGACCAGGCGGCCCGAAAGGCCGCTTCCAGTTCCTGGCAGGCGGGCACCAGGGACTCCGGCACGTAACGGCCGCCGAAGGGGCCGAAGCGGCCGCTCGGTCCGGGATCGCCCATCCCGACGGCAGCAGGCCGGCCCGGCCCCCCGCCGGCACCCGTGTCGCTCACGGCTCGTCCTCCCAGTCGTAGAGGGCCCCCGCGTCGGGCTCCACCTCCGGATGTTCAAACTCGGCGCTGGCGGCGCGCGCCGCCTCGATGAACTCGCGCAACTTGATCGGGTCCTTGCGGCCCGGCTCCCGCTCGACGCCCGACACGACGTCCACCCCCCAGGGCCGGGCCCGGGCGATCGCCGCGGCCACGTTGGCTGCCGTCAGGCCGCCCGCGATGATCAGCCGCTGGCCGGCAGGGACCTCGGAGGCCAGCGACCAGTCGAACACCTGCCCCGACCCTGGATGCGGGGCGTCGAGCAGAACCGCGTGAGCCTGGTATTCCCGGGCCCGCCCCACCCGGGCGTCACCCGCCGGAAAAGCCTGGATGACCATGGGGAGCCGGGCGCTGAGCCACTGAGCGGTCGCCACCGGTTCTCGCCCGTGCAACTGCACGCCCCGCAACCCGGCCGCATGGGCGACGCGCAGCACCCGCTCGGGCGGCTCGTCCTGGAAAACGCCGATCGACACGATCTCGGGGGGTAGCCGCTTCACGATGTCGCCGGCGATCTGGGGGGCGATCTGCCGGGGCGACGGGGCGAAGATGAAACCCACTGCGTCGGCTCCCAACGCCACCGCCAGCAGGGCGTCGTCCTCGCACGTGGTGCCGCACACCTTGACGAACATCACCCGCCTGCTCGTGACCTGGCGCCGCGGCGCAACGCCCGCACGGCGGCGGCCGGGTCGGGCGAGGCCACCAGGGCCTCACCGACCAGTACGGCGTCGAAACCGGCGTCGCCGAGCCGGCGCACGTCGTCACCATCGCGGATGCCCGACTCCGCCACCCGGATGACCCCGTCGGGCAGCATCCGGGCCACCCGCACCGCCCGGTCGGTGTCGACCTCGAAGCTGTACAGGTCCCGCTGGTTGACACCGATGACCGCGGCTCCGGCCGTCACCGCCCGGGTGGCCTCCGGCTCATCATGAACCTCCACCAGGGCCTGCAGGCCGATCGAGCCGGCCATCGCCATGAGCTCGGCGAGCTCGGCAGGAGAAAGAGCGGCCGCGATGAGCAGGACCGCGTCGGCGCCCATGCAGCGGGCGTCGAACACATCGGCGAGACAGACGGTGAAATCCTTTCTCAACACCGGCAGGGCGGTGGCGGCCCGGGCCGTCCTGAGGTCGTCGGTCGAGCCCAGGAAGAACTCGCGGTCGGTCAGGACCGACAGCGCCGCCGCCCCCCCGCCTGGTAGTCCACGGCGATCCTGGCGGCATCAAGATCGGGGGCGAGCATTCCTTTGCTCGGGCTGGCCCGCTTGATCTCGGCGATAACCGCGACCCCGTCGCCCCGGGCCAGGGCCCCGCCGAAGTCCCGGGTCGGCCCGCAGGCCCGGGCCTGGCCGGCGAGGGCGTCGATATCCCGAACATCGCTCGCGGCCGCGGCTCGATGGGCCGCGAGGATGCGATCCAGATAGGTGGCCATGGCGGCATGAGCCTACCGGGAGGGGTGCGGCCGCCCGCTCAGCCGCCACCCGCGCCGGACGGCGCTGCCTCCGGACCGGTCAGCAGGCGCCCGCGGCGGAGGTCACGGTCGGGGTCGTGGGGTGTCCGTGCCGGGCGGGAGTGGTCGGCGGGCAGGTGGTGCTGGTGGTGGTCGACGGAACGGTGGTGGTGCTCGTCGTGCTCGTCGACGTCGTGGGTGGAGAGCCGGCGCACGCCGGCAGCTGCAGGGCGATCGGCGCGCCCGTGCCGAGCGCCACGCTCAGGGGTATGACCCCGTCGGCCTGGCAGGCCACCCGGAACAGCACCGTGCCCTCCGGACCGGTGGTCAGCGGGTTGGCGGTGGCGACCTCCCACAACGGGCCGTTGGTGAGGGTGACGCTCACTCCGGCGTCCGGCAGGGCTCGGACCACGCCGTCGGGCCCCACGGTCGGGGTGGTGACCTGCACCACCAGGTTGGCCGGCTGGTCGACCATCGGTGTGCCCGGGGCGATGGCGGCCGCCACGTTGGGTGCGGTAAACGAGGTCAGCTGAATGGTGAGCGAGCGGGACTCGCGGCCGCCCAGGAAGAAGATCTGCGGAGTGGTGACAGCCAGACTGGGCGGCTGCCAGGCCCGGACGCGGTATCGGCCGCCGAGGACCGCGCCGATGGTCCAGCTGCCGTCGGCGGCGGTGGTGGTGTGGGTGGTCGCCATCTGGTCGCCAACCAGGCGGTCGGCCTCCACGGTGGCACCCCCGACGGGACCGGACGGGCCGAGCACGGTGCCGTTGAGCGCCGCCCCTCCCGGACCGATCCGGGGCGGGGCGGTGGTGGGCGCCGCGCCCGGCACCGGGCCCACCGTCACCGAGGAGAGGTTGGCCGGAAGGGTCGGCTCCGGCGTCACCGGCGGCGTGGTCACGGCCGGAGGAGGGGGCACGGCCAGGTTGTCGACCCCACAACCGGCGAGGACCAGGGCCAACCCGACCGCGGCCAGGGTCCTCTGCCAGCCCCGTGTCACCCAGTGGGCCGCTGGCGAGGTCGACGCCGGAAACTCGGCCCGTCATCAGGCATTTCGAACCCGGTCCTTGCTCAGTGAGTTTCCGGAGCCGAGTGTACGGCCGGCCCACTTGGCAGCTCCAGGACCGCCACCGCCGGGCCGTCGGCCCCGGCCCGCAGGGTGGCGGGAACCTCGACCCCCCGCCGGACGTAGCCGAGCGCCACCCAGCCGGGGCCGGACGAATGGGCCACGCTCGTCACCGTGCCCACCGTCGCCCCCGAGTCGTCAACCAGCGAGGCGCCCGGCTCGACCGGCCCCGCCGGAACGAGGCCGCGGAGCCGGCGGGGTACGTTGCCACCCCTCGAATCGATGCGGGCCACCAGCTCCTGACCGGTGTAGCACCCTTTGGTGAAGCTGACCGTCTGCTCGATCAGCCCGGTTTCGCCAGGGATGGTCTTGTCGGTCAGCTCGGCGCCCATCCTCGGGATGCCGGCCCGGATGCGGATCGCCTCGTAGGCGGCCGTCGGCAGGACCGGCCAACCGCCCGGAACCTCTGGTGCCGGGCCCAGGACATCGACGCCGGCCAGTCCGGGCCAGGCGGGGACGGTGAGCGATGCGCCTGGAACATCCGCCACCGGGCCGCGGAGGCCGAGGACCGGCCAGGGCTGGACGCCGAGGTCGACCTTGGTTCGCAACTTGAACCGGGTGAGGCGGGTGACGACCGCGTCCCCCCAACCCCGGTCGGTATCAAGCACCCAATCGTCGCCGGCGAGGCGGGAGACCCGGACCAGGGCGTCGACTTTGCCCGTCGGAGCCAGCAGCCAGGACCAGGCGCTCCCCCCGTCGGCCAGGGCCAGGATGTCCTGACTGAGCTGGCCCTGAAGGAAGCTGGCGGCGTCGGGGCCGGCGGCGACGACGACGTCCCGCTCGAGCCAGACGGCGTAGGGCTCAACCACGGGGATCTCCTTTTCGACGGGCGGCGCTGATCCGGCGGGCGCCGGGCACGGCGGCGAGTAGGGCCGCGGCCTTGTTGCGGCATTCCAGGTCCTCGTCGGCGGGGTCGCTGTCGGCGACGATGCCGGCGCCGGCCTGGACGGTGGCGGTCCCGTCGGGGGCGATGAGCATGGTGCGGATGGTGATGGCGGTGTCGAGGTTGCCGGAGAAGTCGAAGTAGCCGATGACGCCGGCGTACGGTCCCCGCTTGGCCGGTTCGAGCTCGTCGATGATCTCCATGGCTCTGACCTTCGGCGCACCTGAGACGGTCCCGGCGGGCAGGGTGGCCCGCAGGACGTCGATCGGCCCCAGTCCGGAGCGGAGATGCCCGGACACCTGAGAGGTGAGGTGCATCACGTGGCTGTAACGCTCCAGGGTCATCAGCTCGTCAACAGTTTCCGTGCCGTAGTCGACGACCCGGCCCACATCGTTGCGGGCGAGGTCGACGAGCATGACGTGCTCGGCCCGCTCCTTCGGGTGCTCGACCAGCTCGGCCGCCATCCTGCGGTCATGCTCGTCATCTCTCCCCCGACGGCGGGTGCCGGCGATGGGGCGCGAGACGACCCGGCCGGCCACCAGCTGCACCATCGGCTCCGGCGACGAGCCCACCACGCACAGCTCCGGGTGGCGTAGGAAATACATGTAGGGGCTGGGGTTGACCTGCCGCAGCGACCGGTAGAGATCGAAGGGATCGGCACCCAGCTGCAGCTCGAAGCGCTGCGAGAGCACCACCTGGAAGATGTCCCCGTCCAGGATGTACTCCTTGGCCACGTCGACCGCCTTGGCGTACAGCTCCTCGGACGTCCGCCGGCGCACCTCGGGTAGCTCGTCGTCCCGCTCGGGCGGGACGATCAGGGGCTCGGCGAGCGGCCGGGCTCCTTCGGCCGCCAGGGCGTCGAGCCGGCCCATGGCGGCGTCGTAGAGGTCGTCGAGAGCGGCGGAGTCGTCGGCGGCGTCAGGCCGGATGGGAACCGAGTCGATCAGGGTGACCCGCTGCCGCCAGTAGTCGTAGGCCACGATCTGTCCGACCACGGACAGGATGGCGTCGGGATGGCCGGCTTCGTCGGGAGGGACCGCCGGTAGCCGCTCGATCTCCCGGACCACGTCGTAGCCGAGATAACCGACGATGCCGCCGTGCAGTGGGGGCAGGTCCTCGATTACCGGCGAGCGGTAGGTGGACAGCAGGGCTTCGACCGCCGCCAGGACCCCCCGGTCGAGCGGAACACCGCCGGGGAGCTCGCCCTCGACCGAGATCGTCCCGCCCCGGGCGATGAGCGTCGCCGGTGGCCGCCGGCCGACGAAGGACCACCGCCCCCATCGCTCGGCGTGCTCGACCGATTCCAGGAGAAAGGCCCGGTCGCCCGGGTTGTCGCCAGCCAGGCGAGCAAACGCCGCCACCGGAGTGGTGAGGTCGGCCAGCAGCTCGCGCCACACCGGGACCACCGTGTAGCGCCGGGCCAGGGACGCGAAGTCGTCGCGGCTGGGACGGCTCATGGATCGGCCCGGCCGGGCGGGGCGCCGAACGGCCGGTAGAAGCAGGTCCGATTGCCGGTATGGCACGCGCCGGAACCCTCCTGCTCGACCAGGAAGAGCAGGGTGTCGCCGTCGCAGTCGTAGTAGGCGCCTCGCACCCACTGCCGGTCGCCGGAGGTGTCGCCCTTGCGCCAGCGTTCCTGCCGGCTACGCGACCAGAACACCGTGCGGCCGGTGGCCAGCGTCTCGGCCAGAGAATCGGCGTTCATCCATCCCATCATGAGCACGGCGCCGGTGGACTCCTCCTGCACGATGGCAGGAACAAGCCCATTGGCGTTGTAATGGACGTCGGCGAGCTGTTGCGACGTGGCGTCGATGGGCATGGCAACCGGCATGTTCCTCATGGTAGGCAACCGCTGAGACCGCCTTTCAGCGGTGGCCGGCGAAATCAGGTCCTACAGGTACAGGCCGGTCCCGTCGACGACCCGCTCGGACGCCACGGCGTGAATGTCGCGCTCCCGCAGGATCAGGTAGTCCTCGCCCTGGACCTCGACCTCGTAGCGGTCCTCCGGGTTGAAGAGCACCTGATCCCCCGCCTTGATCGACCGGACGTGCGGTCCGGCCGCGACCACCTCGGCCCAGGCCAGCCGCCGGGCGACCTGGGCGGTCGCGGGGATGAGAATCCCGGCCCGGGACTTCCGTTCCCCCTCACTGCTCGGAATCTGGACCAGCACCCGGTCGGTGAGCATCTGGATCGCCTGCTTGGTTGCGCCGGAGCCGCCAGGGGTAGTTGACATCGGCGTAACCCTACCCACGCCCATCGGGTGGCGGGCGAACGACGACGCCGGCGGCTCGCAACCGCGCCTTCGCCTCCGCCACCGTGGCCTCCCCGAAATGGAAAATCGACGCGGCCAGCACCGCATCCGCCCCACCGGCGACGGCACCCTCTACCAGGTGGTCGAGGTGCCCCACTCCGCCACTGGCGACGACCGGAATGCCGACCGAGTCCGTCACCTGCCGGGTGAGCTCCAGGTCGAAACCATCCCGGGTGCCGTCGCGGTCCATCGAGTTGAGTACCACTTCGCCGGCACCCCGGCGCTCGCATTCGACGGCCCAGGCGATGGCATCGACGCCGGTGGCGCGGCGACCTCCGTGGGTGAAGACCTCGAAGCCCGACGGCGAACGGCGAACGTCGATGCCCACCACGGTGCACTGGGCTCCGAAGGTGTCGGACAGCCGATCGATCAATTCGGGCTCGGCCACGGCCGCGCTGTTCACGCTCACCTTGTCGGCACCCACCCGCAACAGCGAGCGGGCGTCCTCCAGCGTGCGCACACCCCCGCCCACGGTGAGCGGGATGAAGACCTGCTCGGCCGTCCGGGCCACTACCTCGACCATGGTGTCCCGCCCCTCTGCGGACGCGGTGATGTCATAGAACACCAGCTCGTCCGCGCCCTCATCGTCGTAGCGGGCGGCCAGCTCGACCGGGTCGCCGGCGTCGCGCAGGTTCCGGAAGTTGACCCCCTTGACCACCCGCCCGGCGTCCACGTCCAGGCAGGGGATGACCCGGACGGCTCTCATCCGGCCGCGGCCGAACACTCGGCCAGGGCGGCGCCGACGTCGAGGTCGCCTTCGTAGATGGCCTTTCCGGCGATGACCCCCGCCAGCCTTCGACCGCCGGTGGTCGTGATCCGGGCCAGAGCACGGACGTCGGCGAGGTCCCTGACCCCCCCCGAGGCGATGATCGGCGCTTCGGTGCCGGCCAGGAGGTCCGACAGCCCGACCAGGTCGGGACCGCCGAGGCGGCCGTCGCGAGCAATGTCGGTGACGATTACCGCGGCCGCGCCGGCTCCGATGGCCTCGGGCACGATCTCGGCGACCCGGCGCCCGCCGCCCTCCGTCCAGCCCCGGACGCGCACTTCACCGTCCCGGTGGTCGAGGCCGACCGCGACGCCTCCGGGCCAGCGGCCGGCGATCTCGGCCACCAGTTGCGGCCGCTCCACCGCTGCGGTGCCGAGCACGACGCGTGCGACACCCGCGGCGCGCAGCGCCTCGGCGTCGTCGGCGCTGCGAACCCCGCCGCCGGCCTGGACCCGGACGCCCAGAGCGGCGACGGCGGCCGCGATCCGTCCCACCACCTCCCGATTGACCGGAAGGCCGGTCCGGGCGCCGTCCAGGTCGACGACATGGATCCACCGGGCGCCCGCGGCCTGAAAGGCGCGAGCCACGGCGACCGGATCGTCGCTGTACGCCGTCTCCCGGGCGAAGTCGCCCTCGACCAGGCGCACGCATCGCCCGCCGCGCAGATCGATGGCCGGGTAGAGGTCCACTGTCTGCTCAGGAGGCGCCCGGGTCCGGGCCGGGCTGCGCCGCGGCGGCCGCCGTACGGCCGGGTTCCGAACGGCCCGGGGGGGCCCCGCTGGCCGACGGCCCCGCCGCCGCGGTGACGAAGTTGCGCAGCAGCGCCAGGCCCACCGGACCGGATTTTTCCGGGTGGAACTGGGTGGCCCACACGCCACCCCGGGCCACGGCCGCTACCACCGTCCCCCCGTACTCGCAGGTGGCCACCACCCCGCTGCCTTCCGGCGGGGCGTAGGAGTGGACGAAATAGACCCAGGGGTCCGGGCCCAGGGCCTGCACCATCGGATGCGCGGGCTGGGTCAGGATCAGCCGGTTCCACTGCATCTGGGGGCGCTTCACGTCGGCGGGTAGCCGGCTCACCCGGCCGGGCAGCACTCCCAGACCGGGCACGCCCGGGGACTCGTCTGATCCTTCGTACAGCATTTGCATGCCGACGCAGATACCGATGAAGGGTCGGTCTGACGCCACCGCCTCATGGACCACCCGGTCGAGGCCGCTCCGCCGCAGCGCCTCCATGCACCGGCCGAAGCTGCCGACGCCGGGTAGCACCACCCCCGCTGCACCCGCGGCGGCGTCGGGATCCGTAACCAGGGCGGCGTCGGCGCCCAGGTGCTGCAAGGCCTTCTCGGCCGACCGGAGGTTGCCGATGCCGTAGTCGAGCACGGCGATCACCGCCTGCGCCTCACTGGCCGCACCTCACCGGCCGCCCCTCCTGGCCGCTCCTCACAGGGTGCCCTTGGTCGAAGGGACGCCGGCTCCTTCGACGCGAACGGCGTCTCGCAAGGCTCGGGCCACCCCCTTGAAGCATGCCTCGAGAATGTGGTGGGTGTTCCGGCCGGACACCATGCGGAGATGGAGCGTGATCCCCGCCGCGGTGACCAGCGCCCGCCAGAACTCTTCGGCCAGCTGCGGATCGAACGAGGGCGAGCCGATCGGGTAAGCCTCCCCGCCCGCCCCCGGGTCCACCTGGTAGACGAGGAACGGACGCCCCGACAGATCCACGGCCACCGATATCAGCGCCTCGTCGAGCGGAACGTCGATGGAGGCGAAGCGGCGCACGCCGGCCTTGTCACCGAGGGCGTCGCGGAGGCACTCGCCCAGCAGGATGCCGGTGTCTTCCACCGTGTGGTGGGCGTCCACCTCGAGATCACCGGCGGCGTGCAGGTGCAGGTCGAACCCGGCGTGCTTGCCGAGCTGGGCCACCATGTGGTCGAAAAACGGCAGCCCCGTGGAGACCGACACCGACCCCGTGCCGTCAAGGACCAGGCGGACGTCGACGGTGGTCTCCCTGGTCGCCCGCCGCCGCTCGACCACCGCCAACCGGCTCACGCCAGCACCTCGGCGAGGGCGCCCAGGAAAGCGTCGTTTTCCTCGGGGGTGCCGACCGTCACTCGCAGACAGTCGGCCAGTCGCGGCCACGAAGAGGTGTCGCGGACCAGGACGGACCGGTCCAGCAACCCCTGCCACACCTCGGCGCCCTTGCGGTGCTCCGGCCGGAAGAGGATGAAATTGGCTTGCGACGGCCAGACCGTCACCGGGAGGCGGCCGAGAGCCGCGAGGAGTCGATGCCGCTCGCGGACGATCAAGCCCACCCGCTCCTCCATTTCCCCGACAAAACGCACCGCCAACCGGCCCGCCGCCTGCTTCAGGGCGTCGAGGTGGTACGGCAGGGCCACCCGCTCGAGGTCGGCCACGACCGACGCCGGGCCGACCAGATATCCCAGGCGGGCGGCTGCCATCGACCAGGTCTTGGAAAACGTCCGGGTCACGACCAGCGGCACGTCGTCGTCGACCAGGCTGAGCGCCGACCAGTCGGCGAACTGCCCGTAGGCCTCGTCGACGACCACCAGCCCGGGCGCCAGGTCCAGCACGGTCCGAACGGTGGAAGGGTCGTCGGTCAATCCGGTCGGGTTGTTGGGCGAGCAGAGAAAGGTGAGGGTCGGGCGATCTCCCGCCAGCACGTCGTGCACCGTATCGAGGTCCAGGGAAAAATCGGACCGGCGCTGGCCCTCGGCCACCGTGGTACCGGTCAGGTGGGCGATGAAGGAGTGCAGGGCATACGTGGGCTCGAACACCGCCACCGCCCGGTCCGGGCCGCCGTAAGCCAGACAAAGCGACTGAAGGACCTCGTTGGATCCGTTGGCGCAGAAGACCTGCTCGACGGCGACTCCGTGCAGGCCGGCCAGGGCCGTCCGCAGCTCGATGGCACCCCGGTCGGGATAGCGGTGCCACTGCACGCGGGCCAGCTCGTCCTGCAGGGCCTCGAGCCAGGCTGGAGGGGGCGGCAGCGGTGACTCGTTGGTGTTGAGGCGCACCTCGACGTCGACCTGAGGCGAGTGGTACCCCTCCCGCAGCCCGAGGTCCTCCCGGGGCGCCGGCAGACTCATCCGGGCGTCTCGAGGGTGTCCGGGGCCATCACCGGGCGCCCGGATCCAACCGGACCCGGACCGAGTCGGCGTGGGCCGCCAGCCCCTCCGACGTGGCCAGCGCGACGACGTGCGGCGCCAACCGCGACAGCCCGTCCCGGTCGACGTTGACGACGTGGATGTGCTTGTGAAAGTCGTCCACCCGGAGGGCGCTCCCGTACCGGGCGGACCGGGCCGTCGGCAGGACGTGGTTGGGCCCGGCGATGTAATCGCCGACGCTGGCGGGGGCGTACGGGCCGAGGAACACCGCGCCCGCGCAACGGATCAACGGTACGAGGGACTCGGGATCGTCGTTGAGCAGCTCGAGATGCTCGGCGGCGATGACATTGGCCACGGCCATGGCCTGTTCGGGCCCGTCGACCAGCACTGCGAAGCCACCCCGTTCGAGGGTGGCCAGGATCTCGGCCCGCCGGGGGACGCGTCGGTGATCCGGGCCACCTCCTCGCTGATGGCGGCCGCGGCGGCCTCGGACCAGGTGATCAGGTAGGCCAGCCCGTCGGGGCCGTGCTCGGCCTGGACCACCAGATCCACGGCGGCGTAGGAGACCGGGGTCGAGGCGTCGGCCACGACCACGACCTCGGACGGCCCGGTGAAGGCGGAGGGGACGCCGACCAGACCGTCGCCGGCGACCAATCGTTCCGCGATGGCCACGTAGCGGTTGCCGGGACCGACGATGACATCAACCGCCGGGACGCTCTCGGTCCCGTAAGCCAGGGCGGCGATGGCCTGGGCCCCGCCGACGCGGTAGACCTCGTCGACGCCGGCGATGGCGGCCGCGGCCAGAATCGGCGCGGGCAGGCGGCCATCCGGGCCGGGAGGGGAGCAGAGGGCCAGTCCGTTGACCCCTGCGACCCGCGCCGGACCCGCGGTCATGAGCACGGTGGACGCCAGCGGGGCCCGCCCGCCGGGAACGTAGAGGCCGGCCCGGTCGACCGGGATGGTCAGGTCGCGGACGACGAGCCCGTCGCGGTCCAGCCGGGTGTCGTCGTGCAGCTGGGTGCGGTGGTAGGTGACGATGTTGTCGTGCGCCACCTGCATGGCGGTGCGCAACTCGGGCGGGATGGCGGCGAGGGCGGCCGTCACCTCGGCGTCCGGGACGCGCAGGTCGTCGATTGCGACGCCGTCGAACTGCCGGGTGAGCTCCCGAACGGCGAGGTCACCGTCCCGGCGCACCCGGTCGAGGATGGCCCGCACCGCCTGGGTGGACTCGGCGAGACCGTCCCCTCCGAGGGCCGGGGCGGGCAGCCGGTCCCGGACATCGGCCTCGCGGCCCCGCAGATCCAGTCGGGTCAGGACCCCGGGCCGAGTTCCGACGGCTGGCGGGTCGGATAATCCTGCCCCGGCTCCCCCTGGGCCCGACGACGGGCTTGATGAAGACGCGGGCGGCAGGGACATCGGGACCATGATGGTACCGGTATGTCCGCCCGCTCCGAATTGAGTTCCGTCGCCACCAGCCTCGACGAGCTGGTGGGCCGCATCACCCGGATCGCCGAAGGCCTCTCCGGCGACGACCGGGAGGTCGTCGGCCCCGACCTGTTCGAGGTCGAACGATCTCTTCGCGCCGCCCGCCGGCGGCTGAGCGCCCTCGAAGAGGCCAGATGGGGGAGCAGCCGCCGGCGGCGGTAGGGACGTCGGTCAGGGCTCAACGGTCTGCGACTCGGGCTCTGCGGTGGGCGCCGAGGCGATCGCGGTCAGGCCGGGCCCGGCATTCGCCCGACGGGGGCGACGGCGTCGCCCAGGGTCTACCTGGCCGGCAGCCGCCCCAGCCGGTTGCAGAAACAGCTGGGCGGACGGACAGAAGTCGGCCAGCACGCAGTCCGCGCACCGGGGCAAGCGGGCGATACAGACCCGGCGGCCGTGCAGGATGAGGCGCAGGCTGAACGCACCCCACTCGGAGCGCGGCAGGAGGGCACCGACGTCGCTCTCGATGCGGACCGGATCGCTGGAGTCGGTCAGCCCGAGCCGTCTCGTCAGCCGGGTCACATGGGTGTCGACGGGCAGTCCTGGCAGGCCGAAGCCGACGCTCAACACCACGTTGGCGGTCTTGCGCCCCACGCCCGGCAAGGTGTCGAGCTCTTCGATGGTGTGCGGGACGGTTCCACCGAAGCGGTCGTCGAGCGCCGCCCCGAGACCCATCAGGCTCTTCGCTTTCGATCGGAAGAACCCGGTGGAATGAATCAGCGTCTCCAGCTCGGCCGGATCGGCGTGGCCAAGGTCGGCCGGCGTCGGGTACCGCTCGAACACCTTGGGTGTGACCAGGTTGACCTGCTCGTCGGTGGTCTGCGCCGACAGCACGGTCGCGACCAGAAGCTGGAACGGAGTCTGGAAGTCGAGGGCACACAGTTCCTGGGCTGAGCCCGGGTACTCACCGGCCAGGCGGGCGGCCGTTTCGCGGGCGCGCCCTTTCGGGGTTCTTGGTCGGACCACGGGCTTCAGGCTAGGGATCTCGCGGCCCGGGCCGCGGCCGCGGACGCCGGGGCCCGCGGGCGGGTCCGGGCCGCGGCGGCTGACGGCGGGGTGTGCGGGTGGGGGTGTGCGGGTGGGGGCTAGCGGGTGGGGGCTAGCGGGCCGCCCCGCCCGCCGGCCCGCCGGCCCCCGGCCCGGCCAAACGGGTCGGTGGCGCCGGCCGGTACCCTTCCTGCGGTGCACCGCATTGAGACCAAGACCGAAATGGGGCAGGGCGACGTCGAGGCGGTCCGGGGCCTGCTCGCCGCGGCGTCAGCGGCCGACGCCCATGCCGCCCTCGACGAGCACGCCTGGCTGGATCTGGTCCATGGAGGCCGCGAGGGCTTCGCCGGTCTGGTCGCGTGGGAGGACGGGCACGACCATCCCGTCGGTTACGCCCAGGTCACGCGGGGAGGCGGGAGCTGGGCGCTCGAGTTTGTGGTCGACCCCCACCATCGGACCCCCGGCAACACCATCGGCCTGGATCTGGTGCAGGAGGCCGTCCGCATCATCGCCGCGGCGGGCGGCGGCCACGTGCACATGTGGGTCAATCAGCCGCGGCCCGAGCACGATCGGATTGCCGCTTCGGTTGGCCTGGCACCGGGACGGGTCCTCTACCAGATGCGCCGGTCTCTTCCCGTGCCAGAGTCGATCCGCCACGAGGCGCGGGGCAACGGCGGAGCCGCCATCGTCACCCGCCCCTTCCGCGTCGGATTCGACGAGGACGCCTGGTTGAAGGTCAACAACCGGGCCTTTCACTGGCACCCCGAGCAGGGTGGCTGGGACCGGGCCACCCTGGAGCTGCGGGAGGCCGAACCCTGGTTCGACGCGGACGGATTTCTCCTGCACGAGGACGGCGAGGGTCGCCTCGACGGGTTTTGCTGGACCAAGATCCACAAGGACACCGACCCGCCACTCGGCGAGATCTATGTCATCGCCGCCGATCCGGAGCGGCAGGAGCGCCGGCCCGGGCTCGGCCGCCAGCTGGTCCTCGCCGGGCTCGATTACCTGCACGGGCGCGGGCTCGGCGTCGGAATGCTGTACTGCGATGCCGACAACTTCCCGGCGGTGAAGCTGTATGTCGATCTCGGTTTTATCGTCAATCATCTCGACCAGGCCTACGTTGGCGACATCCCGCCGGCGTCCTGATGCCGGTGCATCCATGGGTGACGACACCGGGGTGATGGCGACGTTCTACGACCTGGACCAGGCCGGTCTGGCGGCGCTTCTCGCCGGCGAACCCTCCTACCGGGTCGGCCAGGTCTGGCGCGGTCTGTATCAGGAAGGCCGCCGTCCAGCCGAAATGACCAACCTGCCGCGGTCCGTTCGCGACCGCCTCGACCGCGCCCTTCAGCCGGCGCTGCGGCTGGCGGCAGAGTCGGTTGCCGATAACGGTCAGACCGTCAAGTGGCTTTGGGCGCTGGCCGACGGGTCCCGGGTCGAGACGGTGTTGATGCACTACCCCGACCGGGCGACGGTCTGCGTGTCGAGCCAGGCCGGATGCGCCATGGGGTGCTCGTTTTGTGCCACCGGCCAGGCCGGCTTCGTCCGCCATCTGAGCGCAGGCGAGATCGTGGAGCAGGTCATCGCGGCCCGGCGCTCCGCCTACCCCGCCCGGTTGTCCAACGTGGTCTTCATGGGGATGGGTGAGCCGCTCGCCAACTACGAGCGGCTGTGGAGTGCGATCGAGCGACTCCATGTCGACGTGGGCCTGTCGGCCCGGCACCTGACCATTTCGACCGTGGGGGTCGTTCCCGGAATCCGCCGCCTGGCCCAGGAGTCCCTGCCCGTCAATCTGGCCGTCTCCCTGCATGCCGCCAACGACCCCCTCCGCGACACCCTGGTGCCGCTGAACCGCCGTTACCCGCTTGCGGCCCTCATGGAGGCCTGTCGCCAGTACCTGACGGCCAAAGGCCGACGACTGAGCTTCGAATGGGCCCTCATCGCCGGAGTCAACGACCACCCCTCTGACGCCGCGGAACTGTCGGCCCTGGCCCGACCCCTTGGTGCCCACGTCAACGTCATCCCTCTCAACCCCACCCCGGGATACCAGCAGCGAGGAACCCCTGCGGCCGGCGTACGGCAGTTCCGCGATCAGCTTCTTGCCCTCGGGGTCAATGTCACCGTGCGCCGCAATCGGGGCGCCGACATCGATGCGGCGTGCGGACAGCTCGCGGCCCGGTCGGACGCGATGACCACCGCTACCGCAGGCCTCCTGCCAAACTGATAGCTATGCCGTCAAACCGCTGGGTCGACCGGACTCAACCGCAGACGCTGATGATGGCGACGGTGCTGATGTATGTGAACGCCGCCCTTGACCTCCTGCTCTCGATCGGTGCCTTCTCGGTGATTGGACTGTTCCTGATCGTCGGGCAGGTAGGAGCGGGATGGGGCATCGCCAACGAGAAGAAGTGGGGTTACTGGCTGGGGGTAGCTCTGGCCATCCTGCTGGTGGTGTTCACGGTCCTGCACCTGTCGTTCGGATCGATCGTGAGCCTGATCTTCTACGCTGCGCTGCTCGCCCTCCTCCTGCATCCGCAGAGCCGCTCATATCGCCGAACCTGGTTTCGATAACTCAAACCGGGGTGGCCTGGGCCGCCTCGAACCTGACGCCGGCAACTCGACGCCTGCTCAAGCCAGACGACGGGCCGTTCTGACCGGCGAGGTTCCGGCGTCGAGTTTCCGGGCGGCCCACTAGCCTGCTGGCCATGACGACATCGATCGACGGGATTGGCGGACTCAACAAGCTCGTGGGTGAGCACCTCGGCTACAGCAAGTGGCACGAGGTGACCCAGGAGCAGGTCAACTTGTTCGCCGACGCCACCGGCGATCATCAGTGGATCCATGTCGACGTGGAACGGGCCAAGGCCGGCCCCTTCGGCGCACCCATCGCCCACGGCTATCTGACCCTCTCCCTGGTCCCGGTGCTGATCCCGGAGATCATGAGTGTCATGGGGACGTCGTTGACGATCAACTACGGGCTCAACAAGCTGCGATTCCCGGCTCCGGTCCCGGTCGGCTCGAAGGTGCGGGCCGGCGCCACGCTCGCCCAGCTCGAAGAGGTGGCAGGCGGCGCCCAGATCACCCTGGGGGTGACCTTCGAGGTCGAGGGGGGCACCAAGCCGGTCTGCGTCGCCGAGGTTGTGTTCCGTTACATGGCATGACCGGGGCGACCACCCCGGTCAAGCGCCCCGGACACCCGGGCCCCGGACCCCAGCGCCTGGGACACCCGCGCCTCGGACACCCGCGCCGCAGACCCCAGCGCGTCGGACACCGGGACCCCGAACACCAGGGCCCCCGATACCAGAGCCCCCGACACCGATGAGCACGGCGCCGAACTCGGCCCTACCCGAAGGCCCAGCCAAGGTCCGGGCCGTGCGGTCCATGTTCGACACCATCGCCCCGCGGTACGACCTGGTCAATCGGGTCATGACCGTTGGGCTTGATCGCCGCTGGCGCCGGGCGACCGTCGGTGCCCTGGGATTACCCGAGGGAGCGCGGGTGCTCGACGTGGCCTGCGGGACGGGCGACCTGTGCCGGGACCTGAGCCTGGCCCAATACCAGGCGATCGGCGTCGACCTGTCGGCCGGCATGCTCGCCCATGCCCACACCGCCGCACCACTCCTGCAAGGCGACGCCTTGCAGCTCCCGATCCGCGCCGGAAAGGTCGACGGGGTGGTCAGCGGCTTCGCGCTGCGGAACTTTGTGGCCCTCGATCCCTTCTTCGCCGAGATGGCCCGAATCCTCCGGCCGGGAGGCCGCATGGCCCTGCTCGACGTGGCCACGCCTGTGCACCCGGTGCTGCGCGCCGGCCATGCCGTGTACTTCGGTCACGTCGTCCCGCGGATCGGTGCTCTGCTCTCCGACCGCGACGCCTACCGGTACTTGCCGCAGTCGGTCGCCTACCTGCCGGCGCCCGCGGCCCTGCTCGCTGAAGTGGCTGCGGCGGGGTTTGTGGAGGTAAATCGCCGGTTGCTGTCGGGAGGCATCACCCAGTTGATCACCGCCACCCGCGGTCGGCCGTGACGACTACCGGACCCTGGACCGCCTCGACGACCACGGCCCTGGTCGCTCGCACCGTTGCCGTCCCCGAGTTGCCGGACCTGCTCGAGGTGGCCGGCGACGAGGGCCTTCTGTGGCGAGAGGAAGATGGAGGGCTGGCGGCCCACGGGACCGCCCTGCGCCTGGATCTGCCCGGCGGGCTCGCCGACGAGGCCTCAGTGGCCACCGTGCGCCAGGTGCTCGAGGGCATCGCCGTGGAAGACGAGGTGGGCTTGCCGGGCTGCGGTCCGGTGGCCATCGGTGCCCTGCCCTTTGACCCGACCGCGCCCGGGACCCTCGTCGTGCCGCAGCGCATCGTAGGGCGCAAGGCCGGGCGAGCCTGGATGACCACTGTCGAGCGGGTGGACCGTGATCCGGGCCGGCCCGACCCGATGACCACAGCACGGATCGGCACCGCACCCGTCCGGGCGGGATTAGCGCCGAATGGGCCCGCGACCGGGCCCGCCGGTGATCCCCCGGACGAGTTCACCCTCACCCCGTCCATGCCGCACCGCCTGTGGAAGGCGCGGGTGGCGGAGGCCCTCGAGCGCATCGAGACCGGCGAGTTCGAGAAGGTCGTGCTGGCCCGTCGGGTCGACATCGCCGCGAACCGGGCCTTCGTCAAAAGCGATGTCCTGGCCCGCCTGATCGCCCTGTACCCGTCGTGCACGGTGTTCTCGGTGGCCGGGTTCATCGGAGCCAGCCCCGAGTTGCTCGTTGCCCGGACCGGTGATCAGGTCGTCAGCCACCCCCTCGCCGGGACCGTGGCCCGCAGCGGGGATGCCCACGCCGACGAGGCGCTCGTCGCCGGTCTCATGGCCTCACCGAAGGCCAGGCGGGAGCACGGGTACGTGATCGACGTCCTGCGCGCCGCCTTCCAGGACATCTGTGTCGAGCTGCACGTTCCCGACCGGCCATCGGTGATGAGCCTGCGCAACGTGTCACACCTCGCCACCCGGATCACGGCCCGGCTCGACCCTCGCACCCCTCTGACAGCGTTGGAACTGGCCGCCCGCATTCACCCGACGCCTGCCGTGGGCGGAAACCCCACTGCCGTGGTGGTTCCGTACCTGCAGGAGGTCGAAGGGTTCGACCGTGGTCGTTATGCCGGTCCGGTGGGTTGGGTCGACGGCCGAGGTGACGGGGCCTGGGCTATCGGGATCCGATCAGCGGTGGTGGACGGGTCCCACGCCAGCATCTTCGCCGGCAACGGCATGGTCAAGGGATCCGACCCCGCCGACGAGCTGACAGAGACGCAGCTCAAGCTGCAGGCTCTGCTCGCTGCGCTCGTCCGCCCCTAGCGACTATCCGCAGGGCGGGAGCCCAGAGCCGCCGCCAACTCTGGGCGCGCTTCGTAACCTTGGGCGCGGTTAGCGTTGAAATACGACCAAAAGCGCGCCCAAAAGCACCAAGCGCGCCCAACGTTTCAGGTGCCGCCATCCCGACAGCACCCACATGACCCGAAGGTATCGTGAGGTCCGCGTCCCCACCGTTGGGTCCTGACCCGACCAGGCACCGAGGCTCTGCTCGCGGCGCTCGTCCGGTCCTCGCGACTATCCGCAGGGCGAGAGCCCAGAGCCACCGCCAACTCTGGGCGCGCTTCGTAACCTTGGGCGCGGTTAGCGTTGAAATACGACCAAAAGCGCGCCCAAAAGCACCCAGCGCGCCCAACGTTTCAGGTGCCGCCATCCCGACAGCACCCACATGACCCGAAGGACCGGCGACGTCCGCGTCCCCCGCCGTTGGGTCCTGACCCGACCAGGCGCCGATCCGTCCACCGCGCCCGCCGGCCCGGCCGACCCCTAGGCGCCGGCGATCACCGCCTCCACCGCCTCCGCGACGGCAGCATGCAGCCGGTCGTGGGCGACGACGTTTGCGGCCCGGTCCGACGGCACCACGGCCACTCGCACGCCCGGCCGGCCCACTTCCGCCAGCACGGCGTCGAGAGCTTCGCGGTCGGTGCACTTGATCACCTCGACCCCGTACGCGCCCGCGATGGCGGCCACATCGGCATCGTGCGGCGTCCCCCAATAGCGCTCGAATTGCCCCTCGGGGAGTGCCGCCGCCTGCGGCAGGAACGAAAAGATTCCCCCTCCGTCGTTGTCCACCACCACGACCGTGAGCGCCAGGTCGCGACGGGAGGACCACAGCAAGGCCCCGGCGTCGTAGAGGAACGCCAGGTCACCCACCAGGGCCACGGTCGGAACCCGTCCGCCGAGCGCCGCGCCGATTGCCGTCGAGAGCACCCCGTCGATGCCATTGACGCCCCGGTTGGACAGCACTGTCACCCCGTCACGAGGGGCCGAGTACCACTCGACGTCCCGGACCGGCATGGACGAGGACGCCAGAAGAATGGCGTCCTCACGCAGCCCCGCTACCACCGCCCGGGCGACGGCAGGCTCGCTCATCTCGAGTGGTGCGCCGGCCGCCAGCTCGCGGTCGAAGGCGCCCTGAGCCGCCCGCTCGGCATCTGCCCACCGGCAGGCCCACGCCGGGTCGGGCCCCATCCCCGTCGCAAGCACCCCGCCAGCAACTTCGACCCCTCCGCCCGCCGGCCGCTCCCCCCCGCCACCTCCAGGCTCAGCCACCGCACCCATCCCGCCGGTCTCGCCCGCCCCGCCAGCCACCTCGACCCCACCGGCCTCCTCGACCCCACCGGCCACCTCGACCCCGACGGCCACCTCGACCCCGACGGCCACCTCGACCCCGCCGGCCTCCTCGACCCCACAGGCCTCCTCGACCCCACAGGCCACGTCCACCCCGCCAGCCCCCGCCCCACCAGCCACCTCGATCCCCCCAGCCACCTCGATCCCGCCAGCCACTTCGACCCCGCCAGCCGCCTCGACCCCGCCGGCCTCCCCCGCCCCGCTGGCCGCCGGCACTCCCCCGCCCCTCCCCACCCTCTCAGCCCGCCGACCGACGGCCGCCACCAGGGCCGCCGCCGTGGCGGTGGGATCGGCGGCGATGACCTCCTCGACTCGCCGATCGGGATCCCCCCAATACGCCCAGGGATCCACCAGCACCTGGAGGACCGACAGATCGAGGCCGGCCAGCCACTGCGTCAGGACCTTGGACGCCCACGGCGCCCCGAAGCGAAGCACGACGTCGGGACGCCAGGCGGCGACCCGAGGTATCCGCAGCAGGGCGTCGACGGCGGCCACCACCGGCGCATCCGAGACCCGGCACCCGGAGCGGGGATCGGCCAGCAGGGGCCATCCGAGGGACCGGGCGGCGGCGGCGAGGGTCGACGGATCACCGGCGCCGGCGCCGGCGACGATCAGACCCCGGCCGCCGGCGTGCTCGGCCAGCCGGCCGACGATCGATGCGGGCGGCGGCGGGCCGGATATCGGCGGCTGACGGTGCCAGGGCCCGCCCCCGGGCCGACCGGTGGGAGCGGCGGCCAACGCCGCCGGGGCCGCGGCCCCCGCCGGCCCGGTTCCGAGCAGGGGATCCCGGAAGGCCAGATTGAGGTGCACCGGCCCTGGTCCGGCCGGGCCGCCCGACGCCACCGCCACCGAACGAGCGGCCAGCGGCCGCCAACTGCCCGCGGCGGCGCCCTCGGCCACGCCGGGGGAGACCGACCAGCGGGGGGCGGACGCGTACAGGCCGTCCTGGTCGACGGTCTGAGGGGCGCCGACCCCATGCAGCTCGGGGGGCCGGTCGGCGGTGACGGCGATCACGGGGATCGCGGCATGGGACGCCTCGACGATGGCGGGGTGCAGCTCGACGGCGGCCGTTCCGCTGGTCGTCACCACGACCGCCGGCCGGCCCGTGCTCAGGCCGAGGCCGAGGCCGACGAAGCCGGCGCCGCGCTCGTCGAGAACCACGTGCACACGCATCCGGCGGTCGCCGTCCAGGGCCATCACGAGCGGCGTGGAGCGGGATCCGGGTGCGATGACGGCATCGGTGACCCCCGCCCGGGCCCACTCGTCGACCAGCACCGAACAGAAGGCGGCCTGCACGTCTGCCGCCGCGGGATCGGTCATGCCAGGATCATGCCGTGCTGCACGCGGAGCGGTGGGGAAAAGGTCCCCCGGTTGTGCTCATCCATGGCTTCACCCAGTCGGCCCAGTCCTGGGGAACGATGGCGTCGACGTTGGCTCTGGATCACACCATGATCGCTCTCGACGCGCCGGGCCACGGGCAGTCCGCCAACGTCGAAGCCGACCTGCCGGGCGGCGCCGACCTCATGGCCCGGGCGGGCGGTGAGGCGGCGTGGGTCGGCTATTCGATGGGTGGCCGGTACGCGTTGCATGTGGCGCTGCGCCACCCGGGCCTGGTGCAGCGGCTGGTGCTCGTCAGCGCCACCGGCGGCATGGACGATCCCGCCGACCGGGCCGCCCGGCGCCAGGCGGATGACGGGCTCGCGAGCAAGGTCGAAACCGAAGGTGTGGCCGCCTTTGTCGCCTGGTGGCTGCAGCGGCCCCTGTTCGCCAGCCTGCCCCCGGAGGCGGCTGCCCTCGACAGCCGGCTGGGGGGAACGGCCGCGGGTCTGGCCGCCAGCCTGCGCCGGGCCGGGACCGGGACCCAGGAGCCGCTCTGGTCCCAGCTGCCCCGGCTGGAAATGCCGGTCCTGGTGGTCGCCGGCAGCGAAGACCAGGCCTATCTCGGGCACGGCCACCGGCTGGCGGCGAGCATCGGGAGCAACGCCAGTCTTGCGGTTGTCCCGGGAGCGGGTCACGCCTGCCACTTGGAAAAGCCCGACGCCTTCCTGGACATCATCCGGCCCTTCCTGACCAAGCCGTAGCTGCCAGTTGCCGGCTCCGACATCGGACGCCGGATCGGACTCGACTCGAGAGCGGCCTCACCGCCGACTTGAGCGTGGCGCCGAGCTCGAGCTCGCACCCGCCGATCAGACCAGCCGCCGGTGTGGGTTGCCGGCGAACTCGACGCCGGACACTCTGTAGGTGCTCGCCGCTTACGTCAGGCCTCTCGATCACCAAGTTCTCGGCGTCGAGCCTCGGCCCTGCCCACTAGATGGCAATCCCGGCCGCCAGCAGTGCCCCGAAGACCAGCTGCAGCCGCCCGGTGGCGCCGAGCACCGCGATCAGCCCCTTGCCGTCCAGTCCGCCCAGGACCTGACGGACCGGTGCTATCGCCAGGGGCAGAGCCAGCAGTACGAGGAGCGTCCCCGGCCGCCACGCCGCCAGGACGACGACAACCGCGAAAGGGGTCAGCACGGCAGCCGCATACAGCTTCCTCGTCGCCGGCGCACCAATACGCACCGCGAGGGTTCGCTTGCCGCTGGCCCGGTCGCCCGGGATGTCGCGAAGGTTGTTGACCACGAGCAGCGCCACAGCCAGAAGGCCAACGGGGATGGCGGACCCCACCGCCAATGCGGTGATCCGGCCCACCTGCACATACGCCGTACCCACGGTCGCCACCAGCCCAAAGAAGACAAACACGAAGAGCTCGCCGAGCCCGGCGTAGCCGTAGGGCCGGGGCCCTCCGGTGTAGAGCCATCCGGCGGCGATGCAAGCCACCCCGACCAGGATCAACCACCACCCGGCCACCGCCGCCAGGGCCAACCCGCCAGCGGCCGCGACGGCGAAAGCTGCCACCGCGGCGCGTCGAACGGCCCGAGGCGAGGCCAGGCCTGACGCCACCAGCCGCACCGGCCCCACCCGGGCCTTGTCGGTGCCGCGCACTCCGTCGCTGTAGTCGTTGGCGTAGTTGGTCCCGACCTGGAGCGCCACGGCCACCACCATGGCCACCCCCGCCCGCCACCAGATGACCGATCCGGCCGCGCCGGCCGCAGCGGTGCCGACGACCACGGGCACAGCGGAAGCGGGCAGGGTGCGGGGTCGGGCGCCGGCCAACCAGGGGTGGCGCGGTCCGGGCAGTTGATTCGCCGGGCGGCTCATACGCAGCGCAAACTAGCGGTCGTGGAGGATCTCGTCGCAATCGACCTGCCGGGCGGCCCGGAGTTCGTCGAGCGCGCTCCGCCGGGCATGGGACAACGGCGATGCGGTGCTTCCCCTCGATCAGCGGCTGTCGAAGACGGCCCAGCAAGCCGTCCTCGAACAGCTTCGACCCGCCCGGGTATTTGGGCCTGATGGCGACCAGCACCGCACCGACGGGGTACCGGTCGAAGCTGGCGACGCCCTGGTCATGGCGACCAGCGGCACGACCGGGACGGCGAAGGGCGTCATCCTGACCCACCGCGCCGTGCTGGCGTCAGCGCGGGCCACCTCGCAGCGATTGGGAGTGGATCCCGGCGAGCACCGATGGTTGGCCTGCCTGCCCCTCAATCACGTGGGAGGCATGTCCGTTGTCACCCGGAGCCTGCTGACCGGCACGCCCCTGACGGTGCTCCCGGGTTTCGACCGCGACCAGGTGCGTGCGGCCGGCGGGCCCGAGGTGCTGGTGTCGCTGGTGCCGACCGCGCTGGCTCGCGTCGGCGCGGAGCACTTTCGCACCGTGGTGCTGGGCGGATCAGCCCCGCCGGGCCATCTACCCGCCAACGTGATCCCCACCTACGGTCTCACCGAGACCGGGAGCGGGGTGGTCTACGGTGGCGTGCCGCTTCCCGGGGTCGAGGTCGCCTTCGCCCCGGACACCGGGGAGATCCACCTCCGGGGCCCCATGCTGCTCCGGGGCTACCGGGACGGCACGGAGGCGCTGACGACGGGTGGGTGGTTGGCGACCGGGGACGCGGGGAAGCTCGACGCCGACGGCCGGCTGCGGATCCACGGCCGCTTGACCGAAGTGATCATCAGTGGTGGCGAGAACATCTGGCCGGCCCCGGTCGAAGCCGCCCTTTTGACCCACCCGTCGGTGGCCGAGGTGGCCGTCGCCGGGACACCCGACCCCGAATGGGGGCAGCGGGTGGTGGCCTGGGTGGTGCCCGCCGACCCGGCTGTCGTACCTGTGCTCGGCGATCTCCGCCGGCTGGTCGCCGAGACCGTCGCCCCCTTTGCCGCCCCCCGCCAGGTCGTCCTCGTCGACCGCCTGCCGCGAACGTCGATCGGTAAGGTGCAGCGCGCCCTGCTACCGCCCCCCTAGCGATCGGAATCAATGGACCAGTACACCCGCGCCGACCTGACCTTCGAGGTGAGCGACACCGGTCCGGCTGACGGCCGGGCGGTCATCCTGCTCCACGGCTTCCCGGAAGACCGCCACTGCTGGGACCGCCTGGCCGGGTCGCTCGCCGCGGCCGGATACCGCGTCCTGGCACCCGATCAGCGCGGCTACTCGCCGGGAGCCCGGCCGGCCGGGCGGCGCTCCTACGCCCTCGACCAGCTGGCGGGCGACGTGCTGGCCCTGGCGGACGCCGCCGGCGTCGACCGTTTCGACGTCGTCGGACACGACTGGGGGGCCGTCGTGGCCTGGTTCCTCGCCGGCGGGCACGGTGAGCGGATCCGCAGTCTGACGGCCTTGTCGGTCCCGCATCCGGGGGCCATGGCGGAAGCGCTGACCCGTAGTACCCAGCCGCTGCGGTCGTGGTACATCGTGTTCTTCCAGCTCCCGATAGTGCCCGAGCGAGCCCTCGCCTGGTCAGGCGGGAGCCGCCTTGTGGACCAGCTGCAGCGCGCCGGTCTCGATGCCGACTCCGCCCGCAGGTACGGCCGGCGGGCCGCCACGCCCGGTGCTCTGACCGGGCCGCTCAACTGGTATCGGGCCCTGCCGTTCGACCGTCGCACCCCGGTCGGCCCCGCGGCGGTGCCCACGTTGTTCGTGTGGGGCCGGCGCGACCGGTTCGTGACCGAAGTGGCCGCCAACCGGTGCCGCGACCACGTCACCGGACCGTTCACCTTCCTGCCCTTGGCCGAGGCCGACCACTGGCTGCCTTCGAGCTGGGCCCATCTGGTGGCGCCGCCTCTGCTCGGCCATCTGGCCGCCACCGACGAGGGGGGCGCCCACGACGACGGCGGTGGCGACGGCGACGTGAGGGGCTGAGGCCGGCGACACCGACGATCGCGACGACGCCAACGATGCCGGCGACCTCGGCGACACTGGCGCCCTCGACGACACTGGCGCCTTTGACCACGCCACCGGCGCCGGCGCACTCGGCCACACCGAGGATGCCGGCGCCCTCGGCCACGCCAGCGACCCCGCCGACCGGCCTCCGTGACGTCGCCCCGCCGGCGCCAGCGCCGCCGCCGGAAGCCGCGGAACGGCCGGCCCCCAGCAGCCTGACGCCTAGCCTGGACCCATGAACCGCCTGGCCGACCAGACCAGCCCGTATCTGCGCCAGCACGCCGCCAATCCGGTCGACTGGTACCCCTGGGGGCCGGACGCCTTCGCCGCCGCCCGCATCCGGGACGTCCCGGTCCTGCTCTCGATCGGCTACTCGGCCTGCCACTGGTGCCATGTCATGGCTCATGAGTCCTTCGAAGACCCCGACACCGCCCGGGTCATGAACGCCGGCTTCGTCAACATCAAAGTGGACCGCGAGGAGCGCCCCGATGTTGATGCCGTGTACATGGAGGCCGTCCAGGCCGTGACCGGGAGCGGCGGGTGGCCGATGACGGTGTTCCTGCTGCCGGACGGCCGGCCTTTCATCGGCGGGACCTACTACCCCCGCGGCCGGTTTGTGGAGTTGCTCGGACAGGTCAGCCGGGCCTGGCGGGAGCGCCGGCCCGAGCTCGACGACGCCGCTGCCCGCCTGGCCGACGCCGTCCGGGCCGGCACTGACCTGCCGGGTCGGGGCCGGACGTCGCCAGCCACCGCTAACGCCGGCCAGACCGCGACGACGCAGTCGCCCGCCCTCCTGGTCGCGGCCGCGGACTCCCTCCTCGCCCGCTTCGACGCCGAGTGGGGCGGATTCGGCCAGGCGCCCAAGTTCCCGCAGGCGAGCATGCTCGAGCTGGTGGTGCTGGCGGCATCGCGCACGGGCCGGGAAGACCTCTCCACCGCCCTGACCACCACCCTGGACGCCATGGCGGCCGGCGGCATCTATGACCACCTGGGCGGCGGTTTCGCCCGCTACTCGACCGACCGGCGCTGGTTGGTTCCCCATTTCGAGAAGATGCTCTACGACAACGCCCAGCTCGCCCGCGTCTACCTGCACGCCTTTCAGCTGACCGGAGCGGACCACTACCGCCAGGTCGTCGAGGAGACGCTGGAGTACCTCCTGCGGCCCCCTATGGCCCTGACCGCCGGGGGGCTGGCGTCGGCCGAGGACGCCGACAGCGAAGGCGAAGAAGGCCGCTTCTACGTGTGGAACGAGGACGAGGTCCTCGACGTCGGGGGCCGAATCGCGGCCGAATGGTATGGCGTGACCGCGTCGGGGAACTGGGAGGGGCACAACATCCTGTTTCGGCCCCTCGGCGCCCCGCTGCTCCGCCCGCCCGCGGCCGAAGCCGCCCGGCAGGCCCTCTTCGCCCGTCGCGATCGCCGGGTCCGGCCCGGCCTGGACGACAAGGTGCTCACCGAATGGAACGCCATGGCCGTCGCCGCCCTGGCCGAAGCCGGGGGAACCTTCCGGGCCGAACGCTGGCTGCGCGCCAGTGAGGACCTGGCCGACTTCTTGCTCGATCACTTGCGGCGCCCCTCGGATGGGCGATGGCTCCGCAGCTGGCAGTCGGGGACCGGGACCGGCGCAGCGGGCGGCGCCCGCCACCTGGCCTACGCCGCCGACTACGCCTGGCTGGTGGAGGCTTTCGCCCGCCTGGGCGAGGCCACGGGCCGGGCCCGCTGGATCGCGGCCGCCACCGACGCCGCCGATGCCCTGCTCGACCTCTTCGTGGACGCCGAGTCGGGCGCCCTGCACATGACCGGCCACGACGCCGAGCAGCTCATCGCCCGCCCCATCGACAGCCAGGACGGTGCCGTGCCGTCCGCCAATTCGGTGGGCGCGGCCGCCCTCCTGCGCCTGGCCAGCCTCACCGGCGTAGCCCGCTACCGCTCCGGGGCCGAGGCCATCATCGCCGCGGTAAGCGCCGCCATGGCCACCATCCCGGTGGCCTTCACCGGCCTGGTGGCGGCCGCCGAGCTGGCCCGGTCCGGGCTGGCCGAGGTGGTGGTGACCGGCGACCGGCCGGACCTGGTCGACGTGGTCCGTCGCCGCTATCTGCCGGGAGCCGTGCTGGCCTGGGGAGAGGCTTATCCATCGCCGTTGTGGGAAGGCCGAACCGGCCCCGAGGTGTCGGACCTGGCCTTTGTCTGCCGCGATTACACCTGTCTGGCGCCGACCGCCGACCCCACCACCCTGGAATCACAGCTGGCCCAACTGACCCACTAGCATTTTCCGATTGGGGGATCCACCTGTCGGCGTTCCTGATTGGCAATTATGAGTTTCCGTGCCTGCTAGTACCGCTCCCGATTTCTCACCGGTCGTCAAGCGTCTTCCCCGGCTCGCTGTCGCCCCCGGGGCGACGCTCGAGCTGCTCGCCCTGTCCGCCCGTGACACGCACTGCGCCGGCGTCGACCTGGCGTCGGGGGCGCTGGTTCGAGCCTGGTCGCCCGGGCCGTCCAACCATCAGATCCGGCCGTACGACGTGGTCCGCGTGACCCTCGACGACGACTACGACGACGTCCCCGACCCCCATGAGCCAGAGGCGCTGCTCGTGGCCCAGGCCCCCGAGCCGTTCCGCCGTCTGTCCGGGCGCCGGGTCGAGCGGATGCTGCGCCGCCTGCTGCACCCGACCGGCCAGCCGCTCCTCGGGGAGTCATCGTCGGTCGTAGCCTTCTGGGAGCGCAGCTCCGACCGGCCCTCCATCGCGGTGGTCGAGCCGGAGGGGCCGATCACCATGTGGCGGGACGGTCCCTATCTGGCCTGCCGGTTCGGATGGCTGGGACACGAGCGCGAGCTGCCGTGCATCGACACCCACCTCGCCGCCCACATGGACCGGTCCCGGCGGCGGCACCTGATGGCCGGTAAAGGAGACCGCCTGCTCGTGGCCCTGACCCCACCGATCGAGGGCCGCTGCCACAAGGTGGTGGAGGCGGTGCTGCCGCGGCCCTGAGGACCCGGCGGCCCCACCCGGTCAGCCCATCCGGGGATCAGGGATGAGGGATCAGGGCGAGTACTTGCCGGCCAGATCCTCGGCCATGGCCCAGCCGAAGGCGATCAGCACGTCGCCGCGGTCGCGGTCAAGCGGCTCGAAGAAGGCCGCCACATCGGCGGGGACGGTCTCCGGCTTGGCCGAGGCGAAATCGAAGCAGCCGGGGGCATTGCCGTCACCGCTCAGGATGAAGGAGCGGTCGTCGATGCGGCCCTCCGCGCCGAACCGCTTCGCCAGCCGCCGGCTCCACGCCCGCTCCTCCCCGGTCGGCTTATGCCCGGGTCGGGGGCAGATGTCCTCGAGATCCTTGAAGGCCTGGAAGGCGCCGGCGTCGATGAACCGGGTGCCGATCAGAACATCCTCGTCCGGGAAGGCCAGCACCGCCCGGCGGAACTGGGCGGCCACGATGGCCTTGAGCACCTGGTCCCGCTTGGAGGTGCGCTTCACCGACGCCAGGCCCCACAACAGGCAAGGAGTGCCGCCGATCCGCTCCAGCGTGCAGAACGAAAATCCGACCAGCTTTCCGGCGTCACGCACCTGCGTGATCAGAACCCACTCCTCGGCCTGCTTCGATACCAGACCGATGTCGAAGCCGGCGGGACCGTCGGTCACGATGTCGGCCATGTCGGTCAGCTCGGCATCCGCCAAAGCGGTGCAGTCTTTCGTTTCGACAGCGAACGTCATACCGCGTGAACTCTCCTCACCACATCGTGTGCGCGAGCAGGTAGTTTAGCGCCCGCAAGAAATCTACCCGGCCCCACCCGCCTCAGCGAACGGCCAGGCAGGAGGGACCGAGGAGGACCCGCAACTCGGCGAGCAAGCCGCGAGTGGTGTCGACGCTCCATTGCGAGGCCAGCTGGATGCACTTGGTGCCGACGTGGAGCCGCACCGGCGAGGACCCTGGATGCTCGCTCAGCAGGCGCTTGAGCGATTCCACCCGCTCGTCGGTGAGGGCGTGGATCGGCAAGTCGACATGGAGTGGCTGGTCCGAAGGGTTGAGCTCCGGACGCTTGATCTCCATGCACACCAGCTTCGCCGGCTCCTCCCGGAGGTCGAGCCGGCCCTTGACACAGACCACCGTGTCGTCGGCGAGAAGGTGGCCGACCTCGGTCATGGTCCGGGGAAACACCCACACCTCGATACTGGAGACCAGGTCCTCGAGGACGAAGGTGGCCATCAGCTCGCCCCGCTTGGTGTACTTGCGGGCCACGCCGGTTATCACTCCGCCCACCCATCGCAGCTCACCGTCTCGACCGCCGTCTCGAAGTTCGGCGATGGTGGCATCGACGTGCCGGGCCAGGGCCGACTGCACCCCCTGGAGCGGGTGGTCGCTCAGGTAGAGGCCCAGCATCTCCTTCTCGAACGCCAGGCCCACCCCTTTGGCGAAGTTCTGGTCGGGGATGGGCACCCGGGTCTCGTCGAAGACCGAGTCGCTCCCGCCCGCGTCACCGAACAGGCTCATGATCCCCTGGTCGGCCTCGCGGCGGCGGGCCAGGGTCCGGTCGACGATCTGCTCGAACACCAGGCACAGGCCCTGACGGGGATGGCCGAGGGCGTCGAAGGCACCGCCCTTGATGAGCGATTCGACGGTGCGCTTGTTGAGGACGGAGGGATCGACCCGGGCACAGAAGTCGTAGAAGTCGGTGAAGGGACCGCCCCGGGTCCGTTCGGCGATGATCCGCTCGACGAGTCCATCGCCGACGTTGCGGATGGCCGAGAGCCCGAAGGGGATGACCATCCGGACCGGTCCTTCCCCACTTGGGCCAGCCCGGTGCAGTCCAGCCCCCTCCAGTCCAGCCCCCTCCGGTCCAGCCCCGTCCCCCCGGGTCGGACGGCCCCCGTTGGGGCCGGCTCCGGTCGGACCCGTCTCGGCGACCGCGGTGAACTCGGATTGGGAAACGTTGACGTCAGGGACCCGGACTTCAATGCCCTGGGCCCGACACTCGGCCAGGTACACCGCCGTCTTGTCCTTGTCGTCTCTGACGCTGGTCAACAGGGCGGCGAGGTACTCCGCTGGATAGTTGGCCTTCAACCAGGCGGTTTGATAGCTGACCAGGCCGTAGCCGAAGGCGTGACTGCGATTGAATCCGTAGTCGGCGAACGGCTCGATGATGTCGAAGAGCATCTTCCCGATGGCCCGCCCGTAGCCGGTCGTCTCGCACCCGGCCTCGAATTTCTCCCGTTCGGCGGCCATGATCTGGCGGACCTTCTTGCCCGCGGCTTTGCGCAGGTTGTCGGCTTCGGCCAGTGAGTACCCGGCGAACTTCTGGGCCAGCAGCATCATCTGCTCCTGGTAGACGCACAGGCCGTAGGTGTCGCCGAGCACCTCCTCCATGTCGGGGTGGGGGTAGGTGACCGCCTGGCGGGCGTTCTTGCGATCGGCGTAGTCGTTGTGCATGTTGGCCGCCATGGGGCCCGGCCGGTAGAGGGCGTTGAGGGCGGCCACATCCTCGAATTCGGTGGGGGCCAGGGCGCGCACCAGGTTGCGCATCGCTCCCCCCTCGAACTGGAAGATGCCGACCGTGTCCCCTCGTTGGAGAAGTGCGAAGGTGCGTTCGTCGTCGAGCGGGATGCTGTCGATGTCGGGGCGCTCGCCGGTGGCGGTTGCAATCAGATCGAGGGCCCGCTCGATCACCGACAGGTTCCGCAGCCCGAGAAAGTCCATTTTGAGCAGGCCGAGATCCTCGACCCCGTGCATCTCGTACTGGGTGACGATGGGCGCGTCCTCGGCCCGGCCGCCCGGTTCGGGCTTGCGCTGGATGGGCAGGTGCTCGGTCAGCGGGTCGCCGGAGATGACCACCGCGGCGGCGTGGATGCCGTCCTGGCGCCGCAGGCCCTCGAGGCCGCGGGCCACCTCGACGACCTTCGCGGTGTCAGGATCGGTGGCGCACATCTGGCGCAGCTCGAAGGCCGCCTTGAAGCCATCGGCAAATCTCGGGTCCTCTTCAAGGCAGGCCCACAGCGGGGTGTCCCGGCCCATCACCAGGGGGGGCATGGCCTTGGCGATCCGGTCGCCGACGCTGTACGGATAGCCGAGAACCCGGGCCGCGTCGCGCACGGCGGCCCGGGCCTTGATGGTCGAGAAGGTGACAATCTGGGCCACCCGGTCCCAGCCGTATCGCTCCGCCGCGTAGCGGATCATCTCGCCGCGGTAGCGCTCGTCGAAATCCATGTCGATGTCCGGCATCTGCTTGCGGCCCGGATTGAGAAAGCGCTCGAACAGCAGCCGGTAGCGGATCGGATCGACGTCGACGATGCGGAGGCAGTAGGCCACGCAACAGCCCGCCGCGCTGCCCCGGCCGGGCCCGACCCGGATGCCCTGCTCGCGGGCGTGGCGGATCAGGTCCCAGACGACCAGGAAGTAGTCCGAGAACCCCATGTCGGAAATGACCCCGAGCTCGTAGTCGAGCCGCTGGCGGACCTCGCCGTTGATGGGCTCGCCGTAGCGCTCCGCCGCCCCGGCCAGCGCCAGGTGGCGCAAATAGGAGTCGGCATCGGGAAAGGCCTCCGGTCGGGGAAAAGACGGCAGCTTCGGTTTGCCGAATTCGATTTCGACGTTCGCCCGCTCTGCGATCCAGAGGGTGTTGTCGCAGGCTTCGGGGTAGTCCCGGAACAGGTGGCGCATCTCGTCGGCGGTCTTCAAATAGTGCTCGTCGCCGTGGAACTTGAAGCGGGCCGGATCATCCTTGACCGAGCCGGTCTGCACACACAGCAGGGCGTCGTGGGCCTCGGCGTCGTGGCGGGAGACGTAATGGCTGTCGTTGGTGGCGAGGAGGGGCGCACCGATGCGGCGGGCCAGGCGGACCAGCTCGGGGTTCGTTCGCCGCTGCTCGTCGAGGCCGTGGTCCTGGAGCTCCACAAAAAGGCTGTCCCGGCCGAAGATGTCCTGCAGCCGGGCGGCGAGGGCGGCGGCCCGGTCCGGGTTTCCCTTCAGGATCGCTTGCGCCACCAGGCCGCCGAGGCAGCCGGTGGTGGCGATGACCCCCTGGTGGTACCGCTCGAGCAGCTCCCAGTCCGCACGCGGCTTGTAGAAGTAACCCTCCAGGTAGGCGGCCGACGACAGCTTCAGCAGGTTCTTGTAGCCGGCCCCGTTCTCAGCCAGCAGGGTCAGGTGGTAGTAGAGCTTGTCGCCCGCTTCCGCGTCGCCGCCGCCGTCGTCGATACGACCACGGCGCACGGGCCGCTCGAAGCGCGACTCCGCGGCCTGATAGGCCTCGATGCCGATGATGGGTTTGATGCCCGCCAGGTTCGCGGCCCGATAAAAATCGAGGACCCCGTACATGTTTCCGTGGTCGGTGATCCCGACTGCCGGCTGACCGTCCGCCACTGCCCGGGCGATGACCTCAGGAACCCGGGCCGCACCGTCGAGCATCGAGAACTCGGTGTGCTGGTGCAAATGGGTGAACGATGCGCCCACGGGTGTTTCCCGCCTCCCTCGTGCCAGTCGAACTCGATGATCCACAGGGGCGGTACCGACCCTGTGGATGAACTACAGACCTGTGATTTCCGGGTCTGAGGCTAGCGCGCCAATAAATCCAGCGCCCTATTTCGATCCAACCTCTGTGCCAACTGCTGTCTTCGGCCAGGGCCCATGGCTCTGGCGAAACCTTCTCCTGGCGAGACCATAGACCGCGGGCCGATGCTCACAGCGGCCTTGCTGGCCGTCGGGGTGGGCCCGATCAGGGGCAGGGTTCAGAGGTAGGTGCCGGGACGAGGCCGGTCGTCGGTCCCGGCCGGCAGGCTGCGCTGGCGCATCTGTTCGAGCTGGGCCCGGGCCGCCACCTGCTGGGCGAAGAGGGTGGCCTGAATGCCGTGGAAGAGTCCCTCCAGCCATCCCACCAGCTGGGCCTGGGCGACGCGCAGCTGCCCCTCGCTCGGCACCTCGTCGGGCCCGAACGGGGAGGTCATGCGGGCCAGCTCCTCGCGCAGGTCGGGCGACAGCCCTTGGGCGAGCTCCGCCACCGACGTGTCGTAGATCTCCCGGAGGCGGGCCCTGCTGGCGTCGTCGAGGGGCGCCTGGCGCACCTCCTCGAGGAGGGTCTTGATCATCGAGCCGATCCGCATCACCTTGGCCGGCTGCTCGACCGCCTCGCTCACGGTGTCGTTCTCGGCCACCACCTGCCCCGCCTCGGGCGTCGGGATGATGAGCACCTGTTCCGGACCGGTGCTGTCCGGCGATCTCGGGTCGTTGTAGGTCACGATCCCAGTCTGCCCGCCCCGGCGACGAGAGGGACCAGCATCTCCTCGGGCGTGAGGGATCCGTGGCGACAGACCAGCCGGACGTCGCCTCCGTCTGCCGGGTCGAGGTAGGCGACCGGCTCGTACGGAATGATGGCGACGTCGCCCAGCCGGGCCCGGACCGCCGGTTGCAGGGGTCCCCCGAACCAGTCGTCCTGCTCCATCTGGTCGCGGGTCACCACCCAGGCTTCCTCGCCGTACACCTTCTGGGCCAGGCGGACCAGCTGATCGACGGCGTTTTCGCCGGCGCGGGCGTGCAGCCAGCGAAACCGGGCCTCCCCGCTGAGCATCTCGGCCTCCTCCGCCAGCCGCGGATCGATTGGCGTCGCCCGGGGCCCGACGTCCACCTGCCCGTGGTCGGCGGTGACGGCGAGGGCCGCCCCGGCCGGCAGGGCGTCGAGCAGATCGCCGACCAGGCGGTCCACGGCAGCGAGCTCAGCGTCGTAGTAGGGGCCCAACCCCTCGAGATGGGCGATCTTGTCCACGCCCTCGTAGTACGCATAGATAAACGGCTCCCCGGCCTCCACCAGCGCCCGGACTCGCAGGGGCAGGCTGGAGGCGAGCGACCAGCCAAAGACCGGCACGTCCCGTTGATGGGCCTGGGTGAATCCGGTCCCGACGAATTCGCTTTTGCTGACCACCGGGACGGGTTGACCCTGGAAGGGCGGCAGCGGCTGGAAGGCGACGGGGTCCACGAAAGGCCGGGCATCGCCCGATCCGGTCCGCCAGCGCAGGACGTTCAGCACCTCGTGGCCGGTCGGGCCGTCGACCACCACTCGGTAGCCCACGATGCCGTGCGCCGCGGGCGGCGCCCCGACGGTGAGCGATGTCAAGGCCGTCGCCGTGGTGCTCGGCACCACCGTGGTAATGGGTCCGCCGGCCAGACCGGCCAGCTGCGGGGCCAGATGACGCCTCTCCTCCAGCTGGGTCCAGCCGAGACCATCGAGGACCAGGAGGACCACCTGGGCCGCCCGCATGGGCTCCGGGAACCAGGCCGGTCGCAGCTCCGGGGGCAGGAGGCAGCCGGGGACCACGCCGGCCAGGTTGGCGCCTTGGTAGGACGGCAGAACTGGCGCGGGAAGAATCATCGGCGACCACCCTAGGGCTACCCGGAGGTCGGCCCTTACTGGAGCTAGAATGCTGGTGTGAAGGTCTCCACCCGGGGCGACTACGCCAGCCGGGCGTTGTTGTCGTTGGCGCTGCACGCCGGGCAAACCCAGCCGACCTCGGTTCGTGACATCGCCGAACGCACTGGGCTACCCCAGCCCTACCTGGAGCAGATCCTCCTGGCCCTCAAGGGCGCCGGCCTGGTGCGCTCCAAACGCGGCGTCGGCGGCGGCTACGTGCTGGCCCGCTCACCGGCGGAGATCACCCTCAGCCAGATCGTGAGCGCGGTGGAAGGACCCATCGTGGCCGGCGACTTCGGTGAGCCACACCAGAACGGGGCGTGCGACCACGAGGGCCAGTGCGTGCTCCTGGCCGTGTGGGCCGACGTCGGCGAGCACATGCGCCGTCACCTGGATTCCTTCACCCTCGCCGACATGGCGGTCCGGGCCCAGGGTGGTGTGCCCGCGACTGCCTCGTGATCGGCTCGTTGCTCCTGGGTTCTGGACCTCTGGGGCTGCCGCGAACTCGACGCCGGAAACTCTCGCGTGCTGTCGTCGTGCGACCAGGCGTTCTGACTGCCGAGCTCCCGGCGTCGGGTTTCTGGTCGGCTCCCTAGGGGCGAACCTGGCTCGACCCCGCCGGAGCGTGACGGTGGGCGACCGCCAGGTGCGAGTGACCGACGCCGACCGCCTGACCGACGCGGTCCTCTCGACCGGGCCAGGGCGCCCGGTAGGCGCAGAGATCGCAGTTGACCTCCACCCGACCGGCCAGGGCCTCGCGGTACCGCTCGGTCACCACCGGGACCAGGGCCGGCTCCGGCCCGAGGTGGCCGGCGTCGACCAGCTCGATTCCGGTGCGGGCGGCGAAAGCCGCCAGGTCCTGCCGGCCCCGTTCGATCAGCTTCCCGTGGCAGAGGAACCACCAGGCCACGGCCATCCGGGGATAGCCCAGCCGGCCGAACACGTCGGCGGCCTGGCCGACCGACGGTCCGGTGACGCCGCTGAAGCCGACGTGCACGAACGGCGCCGCGGTCCACTCCGCGATCAGCCGGGCGGCCTTATAGGCCTCGGCGTTGGCGTCGGGGTCCGACGTGCCGCGGGCGATCATCAGCAGCGGCAGCCCGGACCCGCCCGACGGCCTTGACCGCCTGGCCGAGCAGCTCGACCGGAGCCCGGGTCACCCCGATCGGCCGCCCGAACGGAAAGGCGACGTGCGGGTGGAGGTTCCGGGCCTCGATCACCACGGCCGGCACGTCGCTCTTGGCGTGGCCGGCGTCGAGGAGCACCAGCGGCAGGACGACCACCCGGCGGCAGCCGCGATGCCACCAGGTCTCGCGATCCGCTCGCCGGCCGGGAGGATCGGACATTTCCAGGTACCCCACCTCGACGGCGACGCCCGGCAGGGCGGCGGCCACCAGGGCTCCCAGCGTGCGCATCTCGGCGGCGCTGCGGGCGCACTGCGAGCCGTGCGCAACGAGCAACAGACCCTCGTCGGGCTGGAGCGGAGGCCGCGGCCGCTGGTCGCGCCGACCGGATCGGGATGCCCAGGTCCAGCGCCATCATCCGGGCAGGCTAATCGACCGGCCTGGCCGAGCCGGGAGGGGCCGAGCCGGGAGTGGGCCGAGCCGGGAGTGGGCCGGGCCGGCCCCACCGGGAACCCGGTGATCACCACCCCCGGTCGGGCCCGGCCGCACGTCCCGTGGAGTGGGCGGCGCCCCCGCCGGCCTGACAGCCTGGACCTGTGAGCGCAGCCGTTGCCCTTGGTCCCCGGCTGGTGGTGGCCGGCACCCACTCCGGGGTGGGCAAGACGACGGTCGCCACCGGCTTGATCGCCGCCCTGCGCCGGGCCGCCGGCCATCACCCCAGCCACCGCCAAGGTCGGCCCGGATTTCATCGACCCGGGCTATCACGCCCTGGCGTCCGGCCGCCCACCCCGAAACCTCGACGCCTGGATCTGTGGCGCCCGACGCGGTGCCCCCGTTGGCGGCCCGGGCCGCGGCGGGCGGCGACCTCCTGGTGGTGGAAGGGGTGATGGGGCTCTTCGACGGGGCCAGCGACGGGACGGTGTCCTCGACGGCAGACGTGGCGCAGCTGCTCCAGGCTCCGGTGCTGCTGGTCGTGGATGCCTCGGCCATGTCCGACTCGGTCGCGGCCGTGGTCCACGGCTACGCCACCCTCCGGCCCGACGTCCCAATCGCCGGGGTCGTCCTCAATCAGGTCGGCTCCCCCACCCACGCGACCATGCTCCGCGAAGCCCTGGCCCCCTCGGCATCCCCGTGCTCGGCGCCCTGCCACGCGACGACGGCCTCCGGTGGCGGGACCGCCACCTGGGTCTGGTCCCGGTGGCGGAGCAGCCCGCAGGTGGTGCGCGGCTCGCTCCAACGGCTCGCCGACATCATCCGCACCCACGTCGATCTGGAGCGGCGTGGTGGCCCTGGCCCGCTCGGCCCCCGAGCGGCCGACCGGACCCGGTGCCGCTGCCCCGACCCGGGCCGCCGATCCGGGTGGCGGTCGCCGGCGGCTCCGCCTTCACGTTCACCTATACCGACACGCTGGACGCCCTCGAGGCGGCCGGCGCCGAGATCGTCCCGTTCGACCCGCTGCAGCCAGGGCCGGCTCCCGGCCGGCATCGACGGCCTGCTGATCGGAGGCGGATTCCCCGAGGTGCACGGCGCCGCCCTCGCCGCCAACCGCCCCGCTGCTGGACGAGATCCACCGCCAGGTCCGGGACGCGGCCTGCCGACCTGGGCCGAGTGCGGCGGCCTGCTGCTGCTCGCCGAGTCGCTCGACGGCCATCCCATGGCCGGCGTCGTCGGCGGCCAGGCCGTCATGACCGAACGCCTGACGCTCGGCTACCGCCAGGCGGTCACCGCCGCCGCCGTCGCCCATCGGTCCGGCAGGTACGCCCTGCCGGGGCCACGAGTTCCACTACTCGACGCTCTCGACCTCCGGGCGAGGCCTTGCTGCTCAGCAGCCGATGGGGTGACACGGACCGACGGCTGGGCCACTCCCACCCTGCTGGCCACCTACCTCCACCACCACCCCGGAGGCGATCCCGGCGCCATCGCCGCCTTCGCCTCCACCTGTGCCCTACGTCGTACCCTACGTCCGGCCTAGGCTGGCGAAAGCGGTGCGGAAGAGCAGCCTCTATCTGACCGAGCGGCATGAAGGCCGCCCTGGCCGCCCGGGCCGCCCAGACCGGCCAGTCGGAAGCCGAGCTCATCCGGGCCGCCCTCGACGCCGCCCTGGCCGCCCCGGTCGCCACCGCCCCGCCGGTCGGGCCCGCCGACCCGCCTCTTCCCGGCCGGCTGGTCGGCGTCGGTGTCGGGCCGGGCGAAGCCGACCTGCTCACCCTCCGGGCCGTCGCGGCGCTGCGCCGGGCCGATCGGGTGGTGGCGCCCACCACCGCGGTCGACGCCGTCGGCCGGGCCGAGGCGATCGTGCGCCAGGCCCTGCCGGGCGTCGTGGTCGAACGCATCGCCTTCGCCATGAGCCCGGCCCGCAGCGCCCGGGACCGCTCCGTCGGCCCGGGCCGCCACCCAGGTCGCCCGCTACCTGGCCGCCGGCGAGGAGGTGGCGTGGATCACGCTGGGCGACCCGCTCACCTACTCGACCTTCTCGGCGGTTGCGCCCGGCGTACGCGAGCGGCGCCCCGAGACGCGTGGTCACCCAGGTCCCCGGCATCATGGCTTTCCAGGCCCTGGCCGCCCGGACCGGGACGGTCCTCGCCGACGAGCGCGACCCGCCTCACCATCCGCACCGCCCTCGATGGCGACGACCTGGGCCCGGACCTGCGGGACCCCGCCACCACGGTCGTGGTCTACAAGGGCGGCCGGCGGCTGCCCGAGATCGCCGCCGAGGCCGGCCGCCTGCGGCGCGGGCCTCGGAGCGGCCGGTGGCCGGTGAGCTGATCGGCATGCCCGGCGAGCGCGTCGGACCCTTGCCGAAGCTGGCCGCGGCCGGACCGGCGTCCTACCTGGCGACGGTGATCATGCCGGCCACCGTGATCCGCCGCCAGCCGGCGAGGCGGCCGGGGCGGAAGCGGCGGCACCCGATGATCTCCTTCGTCGGCGCCGGGCCCGGCGCCGCGGACCTGATCACCTTGCGCGGCGCCAGCCCGCCTGGCCGGTGCCGAGGTGGTGATCTGGGCTTCGTCGCTCGTCCCGGAGGCGCTGCTGGAGCACTGCTCGCCGGGCGTCGGCCGTGCACGACTCGGCCACCATGACGCTCGAGGACGTGATCGCGGTCTACGCCGCCCACCCCGAAGGGACCCGGATCGCCCGGCTCCACTCCGGCGATCCGAGCATCTACGGCGCCATCGGCGAGCAGATCGACTGGTGCCTGGTCCATCGGCCGGGCCTGGGAGATCGTGCCGGGGGTCTCCTCGCTGGCGCGGCGCCGCCGCCGCCCTCGGCCGGGAGCTGACCCAGCCCGGCGTCGCCCAGAGTGTGGTGCTGACCCGGCTGGCCGGGCCGCACCCGGGACTCCATGCCGGCCGGGGAGTCGGTGGCCGCGTTCGCCGCCCACGGCGCCACCATGGCGGTCTTCCTGTCCGCCGCCCGCCCTGACGAACTGGCCGCCGAGCTGCTGTCGGCCGGGCTCCGGCTACCGACCGCGAGACCCCCGCCGCCATCGTGATCCGGGCCACCTGGCCCGACGAGCAGATCATCCGCACGACCGTCGGCGACCTGGCCGACGATCTGCGGGCGTCCGGGGCCACCATGACGGTACTGGTCCTGGTGGGCGACGCCCTCGCCGACGGCCCCGCTCGCCCGCCGTTCGCACCTCTACTCGCCGGGCTACAGCACGGCCTACCGGCTCCGGTCCCGGCCCGGGTCCACCGCATGGCCGGCCCTCGGCCCGCCGGCGGTGACCCGGTCGCCCCCACGAGCCGCCGCTCGCCCCCGAGGTGGCCCGGGCCAAAGGCCTCCGGACCGGTTGGACGACCGGCACCTGCGCCTCGGCCGCGGCCAAGGCCGCGGTCATCGGGCCTGCTCCACGGCGCACCCACCGGCCGAGGTGGAGGTCGGCTTGCCGGGCGGGCCGCGGGTCCGTTTTGCCGTGACCGACGCCGAGGCCGGACAGGCCGGGTACCCGGGCCGGGCCGCCGTGGTCAAGGACGCCGGCGACGACCCCGACGTCACCCAACGGTGCCCACCTCACCGTCACCGCGGCCTGGCTCCCGGCCGACCGCCCGGCCGGCACGGTCGAACTGCTCGCCGGCCCGGGCGTGGGCACCATCACCCTGCCCGGTCTGGGCCTGCCGGTCGGCGCCCCGGCCATCAACCCGGTCCCGACCCGGATGATCCGCGCCGCGGTCGAGGAGGTGACCGACCGTCCCGTGGCGCTCACGGTCTCGGTGCCCGGGCGGCGAGGCCATGGCGGCCCGCACCTCCAACGCCCGCCTCGGCATCGTCGGCGGCATCAGCATCCTGGGGACCACCGGGATCGTGCGGCCGTTCTCGACCGCGTCATGGCGGGCCAGCGTGGTCCAGCAGGTCGACGTGGCCGTCGGCTCAGGGCCGGGCGCACATCGTGCTGTCGACCGGGGGGCGCACCGACGCCGCCGCCCAGCGCCTCCTTCCGGATCTGCCCGCGGTGTGCTTCGTCGAGGTCGGCGACTTCACCGGCATCGCCCTGCGCCGGGCCGCCGCGGCCGGCATGAGGCGGGTGACGTTCGTCGGGATGGCCGGCAAGATCACCAAGCTGGCGGCCGGCGTGCTGATGACCCACTACCGGCGGTCCAGGGTTGACGGCGCAACTGCTCGAAGAGGTGGCCCGCCTGAGCGGCGCCGGGCCGGAGGTGCTGGCCGCCGGCCACCGCCACCGCCACGGCCCGCCATTTCACCGAGGTCTGCCTGGCGTGCGACTGCCGGGAGCCGCTGGCCGAACTGTGCCGCCGGGCCGCGTCCGCCTGCCAGGCCGTTCGTCCACGGGGCTTTGTCGGTCGACGTGGTGATGGTCGACTTCGAGGGCGACGAGGTGATCGCCCGTGGCTGAGCGGGCCGGGGCCATCTCGCTGGTCGGCCTGATCGGAGGAGAATGGTTCGGCGCCGCCGCCCGGCGGGCCCTGGCCGAGGCCACGGTGCTGGTCGGCGCCCCGCGCCATCTGGCGGCCCTGCCGGCCGGTCTGCCCGGTCGGCCGGTGGAGCTCCGGCGGCGCCCTCGGCGAGCTGCTCGACGGCGTGGCGGTCTGGCGGGACAGCGGGGAAAAGGTGTGCGTGGTGGCCTCCGGCGACCCCGGTTTCTTCGGCCTGGCGCGCCTGGCCCGGGCCCGGTTCGGGGCTGCCGGCCTGGTAGTGCACCCGGCGCCTTCGTCGGTGGCCCTGGCCTGCGCCCGGGCCGGAGTGGCCTGGGACGATGCGGTGGTCGCATCCGCGCACGGGCGCCCGCTGGACGCCGCGGTCGATGCCATCGCCGCCCACGACAAGGTGGTGGTCCTGACCTCCCCGGACCACCCACCCGAGTCGGTAGGGCGTTTGCTGCTCGCCCAGGGAGGACCCCACCGGGACGTGACGGTGGCCAGCCGGATCGGCGAACCGGATGAACAGGTGTGGCGGGGCGACCCCACCGGCCTGGCCGCCGGACGCTTCGATCCCCTGTCCGTGGTCGTGATATCGCACCGCCGATCGGTTCGGCCCGGTCTGGGCGTGGGGACTGCCGGAGGCCGCCTACCGCCACCGGGAGGGCATGATCACCAAAGCTGAAGTTCGCGCCGTCGCCCTGGGCAAGCTGCGGCTCCCGGCCTCCGGCGTCCTCTGGGATATCGGCGCCGGATCGGGGTCGGTGGCGGCCGAATGCGGCGCGGCTGGCGCCGGCCTTGCGCGTCTTCGCCATCGAACGCCAGGCCGCGGCGCTGCCCGACCTCCGCCGCAACCTGGCCGGCACGGCGGCAACGGTGGTGCCGGGCGAGGCGCCGGCCATCCTGTCCGACCTGCCGGACCCCGATCGGGTCTTCGTCGGCGGCGGTGGCATCCGGGTGCTCGACGCCGCCCTCGGTCGGCTGCGACCCGGCGGGGCGGCGGTAGCCACCTACACGGCGATCGATCGAGCCGCCGCCGCCGCGGCCCGACTGGGGCATCTGGTGCAGGTCGCCGTGAGCCGGGGAGTGCCCATCGGCGGGACCGGGTCGGTGCGATTGCAGGCCGAAAACCCGGTGTTCGTTTGCTGGGGGCCGGAAGAATGAACCGGGTGCTGTGCTGCTCGGTGTCGGCCGCCGGCGCGGCCGTGGGCCGGCGCCTGCCGTACGAGCACCGATCCGGCCAACTGGTCGAGACGGTCCGGTCCGAGTGGGGCCGCGTGGACGGGTTGGTGCTGATTGGTGCGGTCGGGCTGGCCGTGCGGGCCGTGGCCCCCCTGCTCGCAGGCAAGCGGGCCGACCCGGCCGTGGTGTGCGTCGACGACCGGGCCCGGTTCGCCGTCGCCGTGTGCGGGGGCCATCAGGGCGGCGCCAACCGGCTGGCCCGCCAGGTGGCGGGCTACCTGGGAGCGGAGCCGGTGGTGACCACCGCCACCGACGCCCACGGGCTCGCCGGCCTCGACGACCTCCCTGGATTCGACGCCGAGGGTGACGTGGCAGGGGTCACCCGCCGGTGGCTCGACGGCGCCCCGCCGGTGGTGCGATCCGACCCTGAGGTCGGCGCCTGGCCGTTTCCCCCGGTCCTCGCCGACTTCGAAAGCCAGGCCGGCCCGGAAGACCTCTCGGGCCGCGGGTTGGTCACCCTCACCGACGCGGCCCGCCGGGCGGGTGTGCTCGAGGTGCTGCTCCGGCCGCGCTCGCTGGTAATCGGGGTCGGGTCGAGCACCGGGGCCGATCCCGACGGCCTCTGGTCCCTGGCGGTCGAAACCCTCGCCGGGCGCGGGGAGAGCGCCGGCGGCGGTGGGCGAGGTCGCGACCATCGATCGCAAGGCGACCGAACCGGCCATCACGGCCCTGGCGGCCCGGCTCGGGGTGCCGGTGCGGAGCTTCGATGCCGCTGCCCTCAGGGGCGTGGTGGCCCTCGGCCGGGTCCCCAATCCGAGCCAGGTGGTCGAGGCCGCCGTCGGCACCCCGTCGGTCGCCGAAGCGGCGGCCCTGCTGGCCGCCGGCCCCGGTTCCACGCTGGTGGCCGCCAAGCAGATCGCGGCCGGCCGCGATGCGACGGTCGCCGTCACCCGGCGCGCCCGCCCGGCCGGGCGCCTGACCGTGGTCGGCCTCGGCCCGGGCGACGTGACGCTGCGCACGCCCGCCGCCTCCGTTGCGGTCCGCCACGCCGAGGTTGTGAGCGGCTACGGGCCTTACGTCGATATGGCCGCCGACCTGCTGCACCCGAGCCAGCTGGTGCTGCGCTGGCCCATCGGCGCCGAGACCGACCGTTGCCGCGACGCTCTCCAGCGGGCCGCGGCCGGCTCGACGGTGGCGCTGGTGTGCTCCGGCGACGCCGGGGTGTACGCCCTGGCGTCGCTCGTCTGCGAGCTGGCGCCGGGGGCCGGCGATCCGCCGGTCGAGGTGGTGGCGGGGGTGACCGCGGCCCTGAGCGGAGCCGCCGTGCTGGGCGGTCCGCTCGGCCACGACCACGTGGCGATCTCGCTGTCCGACCTGCTCACGCCCTGGGAGGTCATCGTCCGCCGCTTGCAGGCCGCCGCCGCCGGTGATTTCGTGGTGTCGCTCTACAATCCCCGGTCGGCGCGCCGCACCGGACAGCTGGTCGAGGCGCTCGCCATTCTCGGGACGGCCCGCCCGGCCGCCACGCCGGCCGCCGTCCTAACCGATATCGGCCGGCCGGGCCAGCAGGTGGTGCGCACCACCCTCGGCGCCCTGGACCCGCAACAGGTCGGGATGCGCTCACTGGTGATCATCGGTGCCACCGCCACCCGCTGGATCGGCGACCGCATGGTGACCCCTCGCGGCTATCCGGAGCGGGCCTCGTGACGGTCCGGATCGCCGTCGGCTGCACGGCCTGTGGCGCCTGTGTCGTCACCTGTCCGAGTGGCGCGCTGACCCGGGCCGCCTTCCGTCCTGCGGTCGACGCCGGGCGCTGCACCGACTGCCTCGCCTGCCTGGAGGTGTGCCCCGCCGACGCCATTCTGGTGGATCCGCCCGATGCCATCAGCCCGAACCCCTGGTCGGCTGCGAGGATGGGACCATGACGATCGTGCGGATCAACGCCATCCAGGTCGGCGAGGACAGGGGCGAGGAGCTGGCCCGGCGGTTCGCCGCCCGGGCCGGCGCCGTCGACAACGCCGATGGGTTTGAAGGCTTCGAGCTGCTCCGGCCTACCGACGGCCGGGACACCTGGCTGGTCGTGACCCGGTGGCGGGATCAGGAGGCGTTCGAGGGCTGGGTGGCGTCGCCGGCGTTCGCCCATGGCCATCGGGGGGTCACCGCCGCCGCGCCGTCCGCCCCGGTCGCCAGCCACAGCGAGCTGTGGTCCTACGACATCGTGGACCTGGGCGGTCCACCTGGCTGACCACCCCGAGCCCCACCCGATCGAAACCGAGTCCTACCGGCGGATGGCCGAGCGGGTCGACCTTTCCGGGTGGCCCGACGGCGCCCGCCAGGTGGTGGCCCGGATGATCCATGCCACCGCGGACGAGTCGTTCGCCTCCTCGGCCCGGATCGGTGCCGGCGCCGTCGACGCCGCCGTCTCGGCCCTGCGGCGCGGGGTCGCGGTGATCTGCGACACCCGCATGGTCCTGGCCGGGATGCCGGGCCTGGCGACGGCGTGCTGCTCGCTGGACCGGGTGCCGAAGGCGCCTCCGGGCGGCACCCGGTCGGCCGCCGGAATCGAGATGGCGGCGTCGGAGCACCCCGACGGGGCCCTGTGGGTGATCGGCAACGCCCCCACCGCCCTGGCCCGCCTGCTGGAGCTCGCCGACCGCGGCGCGGTGCGGCCGGCCGCCGTGGTGGGGTTGCCCGTCGGCTACGTGGGCGCAGCGGAGGCCAAGGCCGCCCTGTGGAGCTCGCCGCTGCAGTCCCTTGCCATCACCAACGTCGGCCGCCGGGGTGGAAGCCCGGTGGCCGCGGCCGCCGTCAACGCCCTGGCCACGCTGGCGGCCTGGCCTCGCTGAAGCCCGGGGCCGGGGGCCGGCTGGCCGGCGGCCGGGCCGGGGGTGCTCACTTCTGCCCACCTGGTGCGACTTCTGGAGAGTTTTACCACCTGTGATGTACTTTTCCCTCCAGAAGTAGCGGAAGCTACCAGAAGTGAGCGGGCGTCAACCCGTCCCGGCGGTCACCTCGTCCAGCACCGCCTGCAGGTCGGCGGGCAGGGGCGAGGCGAAGGCCAAACGCTCGCCGGTAACCGGGTGGTCGAAAGCCAGGGTGGCGGCATGCAGGAAGTGGCGATCGGCCGGCAGGGGGTGCCAGCCCGCCGGCCCCGGGCCGCCGTAGCGCCGGTCCCCGACCACCGGATGACCGATGGACGCCAGGTGGACGCGGATCTGGTGCGTCCGGCCGGTCTCCAACCGACATCGCAGCAGGGTCACCGGCCCGGGCCGGTCGTAGCGCCCCTCGACCCGGTAGTGGGTCCGGGCCGGGCGGCCACCCGCCTGGATCCGGATCCGGGTGGGGTCGCGGTCCGACCGGCCGAGCGGGGCGTCGATCAGACCGGCGTCGGCGTCGACCGTGCCGGCGACCAGCGCCACGTACTCGCGCCCGACCCGGCGGGCGGCCAGCTGGGCGGTCAGCCCGATTCGGGCCGCCGGGGTCCGGGCGACCATCAGCAGCCCGGATGTCCCCTTGTCGAGCCGGTGGACGATGCCCGGCCGGTCGTCAGGGCGTCCGCCGTCTGGACCGTCAGTGACCTCAGCCAGATCGGGAAAGCGGGCCAGCAGCCCCTGCACCAGGGTCCGCGAGCGATTCCCGGCGCCGGGATGGACGACCAGCCCCGGAGGCTTGTCCACCACGATGACCTCCTCATCGCTCCAGACCACCGCAACCTCGACGTCGGCGTCACCCTGCAGGCCCGGGCGGCCGTTCTCCGGTGGTGGTCCGGCGATCGATAGCCGTTCCCCGGCTCGCACCCGGCGGGTCCGTGAGGTCATGACCCGGTCGCCGACGCGGACCCGGCCCCCATCGATCAGCTCGTCGGCCTCGCGCCGGCTGCAGCCCGTGAGCAGGGCCAGGGCCCGGTCGAGACGCTCACCGTCGAGGGCGCCCGGCAGCTCCCAGCCTTCAGGTTGCGTCTCTGGCATCGGGCGAGTCGGCCGGCCGCCGCCGGTAGGTGAGAACCAGGAGCACCACGCCCACCACGATGGCGGCGTCCGCCACATTGAACACCGGCCACAGGTCGTGGCTCCCGAAGCGAGCCGCGTCGATGAAGTCGATGACCGAGCCGTGGTTGTGGCGCAAGACCCGGTCGGTGAGATTGCCTGCAGCCCCGCCCAGGAGCAGGCCGAGCCCTACGGCCAGGGGGATCGAGGCGGCCCGACCGGCCCGGCGGCTGAACACCAGTAGCCACACCACCAGGACGATGACCACCGCTTCGAGAAAGGGCGTCACGCCGCGCCCGAGGCTGAACGCCGCTCCGCTGTTGAAGGTCAGCACCAACCACAGTGAACCGATCACGTGCCGGCCGCCGGGGGCTTGCGGAACGTGATGCAGGGCCCAGGTCTTGCTGGCCTGGTCCACGACCAGCACCGCCACCGCCACCGCTGGTATCAGCAGCTGACGGACCCGCCGCCCCGATCTGAGGCTCAGCGCCGTGACGACAATCCGCCGCTCTTGCAGGCCACGCACAGGGCGGCTTGCGGCAGCGCCTGGAGCCGGGCGTCAGGGATCTGCTCTCCGCACTGCTCGCAGACGCCGTAGGTGCCGGACTCGATCTTGGCCAGAGCCCGATCGATCTCCGAGGCGGCGGCGCGGGCCTGGGCGGACAGGACCAGGTCGAGCTCGCGATCGACGTTGGAGGTGCCGCCCTCTCCGCCCTCCTCGTCGAACTGCACGTCGCCCGGCTCATGCTCGAGCGCCAGCGAGTCGGCCTGGGCCTTGAGGACCTCGGCCGAGCGGATGTAGTTGGAGCGCTCGTCGAGCAACAGCTGTCGCTGCTCGGCCAGAAATGCGGTCCGGTCGGCCTGAGACGGCTCGCTCACTCCTGGCGCGGCGTTGACCGCGGCCTTCTCGGGCTTCGTCGCCGTGCTCTTGGCCCCGGCCGCCTTCACCGCCTTGGCCGGTGCCTTGACCGTCTTGGCCGGCGCCGCTTTGGTCGTCTTGCCCGGGGCTTTGGCGGCGGTACTCGAACTGGGGGAGGTCGTGGATTTTCTCGCCATCTCGTCCTGCCTTGCGGCGTTTCGGGGGCCGTGGGCTTCCCTGGGAGGCAGGAACGCTACCACGGGCACTCTTCGTTGCGGTCCACTGTGAACGCCGCGAGGGTGGCGCTTGTTCCCCCGTATCGTGGGGGGATGGCCGCCGGCCCCGACCCAGACTCCCTAGATGGCCCAGACTCCCTCGTTGTCGGGACAGTCCCCGAGGACGACAGGGTCTACCCCGACGTGCCCGGCTCCCCCCGCTTTCCGGAGATCGAAGAGGGGATCCTCGCTCTGTGGGACGCCGAAGACACGTTCCGGAGGTCGGTGAGTGGCCGGCCGCAGGACCGCGAATTCGTGTTCTACGACGGCCCGCCGTTCGCCAATGGGCTCCCGCACTACGGCCACCTTTTAACCGGCTACGTCAAAGACGTCGTTCCTCGCTACCGCACCATGCGGGGCCAGCGGGTAGAGCGGCGTTTCGGCTGGGACTGCCACGGTCTGCCGGCCGAGACCGAGGCCGAGAAGGAGCTTGGAGTCTCCGGCCGGGGACCGATCACCGAGTACGGGATAGCCCGGTTCAACGAGCACTGCCGCACCTCGGTGCTGCGCTACACCAAGGAGTGGGAGCGCTACGTCACCCGCCAGGCTCGCTGGGTCGACTTCGCCAACGACTACAAGACCATGGACCTCTCGTACATGGAGAGCGTCATGTGGGCCATCAAACAGCTCTGGGACCAGGGCCTCATGTACGAGGACTACCGGGTGCTTCCGTACTGCTGGGAGTGCGAGACCCCCCTCTCCAACTCGGAGACCCGGCAGGACAACGCCTACCGGGACCGCCAGGATCCCGCGGTGACGGTGGTATTTCAGCTGGAGCCGACTTCGACAGGCGACACAACCAGCGGAGTGTCTGCGCCGGACCCGGTCCCGGAGCTGATCGCCGGTCCGCTGCAGGTCTGGGTGTGGACCACCACCCCCTGGACCCTGCCGTCCAACCTGGCCCTGGCCGTCGGGCCCGACGTCGCGTACGCGGTATTCGAGCGGGACGGCTCGCGCTTCGTCCTCGGCGAGGCGGTGCTGGCCGGCTACGAGAAGCAGCTCGAAGGGGCGACGCGCCTGGGGACCGTGCCCGGCCGTGACCTCGCGGGCCGGCGCTACCGGCCCCTGTTTCCCTACTTCGCGGCTACTCCGAACGCCTTCGTCGTGCTGGCCGAGGACTTCGTGACCACCGAGGAAGGCACCGGGGTGGTGCACATGGCCCCGGGCTTCGGGGAGGACGACCAGATCGCCTGCGCCGCGGTGGGGATTCCGGTGGTCTGCCCGGTCGATTCGCGCACCCGGTTCACGGCCGAGGTGCCCGACTTCGAGGGCTTGCAGGTCTTCGAGGCCAACCAGCCCGTCATCCGGGCCCTCCGCCAGCAGGGCGCCCTGATCCGTTCGGACTCGTATGTCCACTCCTACCCGCACTGCTGGCGGACCGATACCCCGCTCGTGTATCGGGCCGTGACGTCCTGGTTCGTAAAGGTGACAGCTATCAAGGACCGGCTCCTGGCGCGCAACCAGGAGATCAGGTGGGTGCCCGAGCACGTCCGGGACGGGTCGTTCGGCAAGTGGCTGGCCAACGCCCGGGACTGGTCGATCTCGCGGAACCGCTTCTGGGGATCGCCGATACCGGTCTGGAGGAGCGACGACCCGCGTTACCCGCGGATCGACGTGTACGGGAGCCTGGACGAACTCGAGCGGGATTTCGGCGTGCGACCCACCGACCTGCATCGTCCGGCTATCGACGAGTTGACGCGGCCCAACCCGGACGACCCGACGGGGGCGTCCACCATGCGGCGGGTCAGCGACGTGCTCGACTGCTGGTTCGAGTCCGGTTCCATGCCCTTCGCCCAGGTGCACTACCCCTTCGAGAACCGCGAGTGGTTCGACGACCACTTCCCCGGCGATTTCATCGTCGAGTACATCGGCCAGACGCGCGGCTGGTTTTACACCCTCCACGTGCTGGCCGTGGCCCTGTTCGATCGGCCCGCCTTCACCACCTGCCTGGCCCACGGCATCCTCCTTGGCGACGACGGCCTGAAGCTGTCGAAGCGGCTGCGGAATTTCCCCGACCCGGAGGCCATGTTTGACACGCACGGCTCCGACGCCATGCGGTGGTTCCTGATGTCCTCGCCGGTACTCCGCGGCGGCGACATGATCACCGACGAGAAGGGCATCACGGCTGCCGTCCGCCAGGCCCTGCTGCCCCTTTGGAACGCCTGGTATTTCTTCGCCCTCTACGCCAACGCCGACGGGCGGCAGGCGGTGTTGGGCCGGACCGACGTGACCGGCACGCTGGACCGGTACGTCCTGTCCAAGGCCGGCCAGCTGGTGGCCGAGGTGACCACCGCCATGGACGCCTACGACCTGTCGGGTGCGGCGGACGCCATCGAGTCCTTCCTCGATGTCCTCGACAACTGGTATATCCGCCGGAGCCGCGACCGGTTCTGGGGTACGGGCAGCGGTGAACGCGGCGCGACCCAGGATGCCTTCGACACCCTGGCCACGGTGCTGGAGGTCGTGTGTCGGGTGGCGGCACCCCTGCTCCCGTTTGTCACCGAAGCGGTCTGGCGCGGTCTGACCGGCGGCGAGAGCGGGACATCGGTGCACCTGGCGGACTGGCCGGAGCCGTCGTCGTTGCCATTTGAGCCGGACCTGGTCGCCGACATGGACTGGGTGCGGGAGGTCTGTTCGGCCGCGCACTCGATACGCAAGGCCAACGGCTTGCGGGCCCGTCTGCCCCTGGCCCGACTGACGGTGGCCGCCACCGACGCCGCCCGCCTCCGCCCGTACCGCGATCTGATCGCTGACGAGGTCAACGTCAAATCCGTTGACTTCGACGAGGCCGAGGACCGCTTCGCCTCCCGGACGCTCACCGTGGTGTTCAAGGTGGCGGCGCCGCGGCTCGGGCCCCTCACCCAGCCGGTCGCCGCCGCGGCCAAGAGCGGAGACTGGGAATTGCTCGACGGGGGCCGGGCCCGGGTCGGCAGCAGCGAGCTGGAGCCGGGCGAGTTCGAAATGCGCGTGCTTCCCGTCGACGAGGCGACCACCCGCGCCCTCGACGTCGGCCACGGTCTGGTCGTCCTCGACACCGCTCCCACCGGCGTGCTGCTGGTCGAAGGCCTGGCCCGCGACCTGGTGCGGGCGGTCCAGCAGGATCGGCGCGAGCGGAACCTCAACGTCACCGATCGCATCCGGCTCGAGGTGACCGGCGACGAGCGGGTGCTGACCGCCCTCGAGGCTTTTCGGGACTGGGTGGCGGAGCAGGTGCTCGCCGTCGAGATCCGGGTGCTGCCGTCCGAGGCAGGTGAGGGCTGGCACCCGGTGTCGTTGTCGGACGGGGTGGAGGCGGCTATCCGGATCACCCGCACCGCCGCCGGCTGAGCGCCGCGGTCCGGAGGCCCCGCCGGCGGACCGCTCAGCCCGACGCCGGGCTGAGCGCCTCGATCCGGGGGCCCGCCTGCAGACCGCTCAGCCCGGCCCGGGCGTCTCGCCGGGCTGGTCACCGGCCGGTCCGGGCTCGGGCCCCGCACTGGCCGGTCCGGGCTCGGGCCCCGCACTGGCCTGTTGTGGCCGGACCGCATCGGTGGCCCCGGGGGGCCCCGACGCCTCCTCGGTGGCAGCCGCGGTCGCAGCCGGCCCGGCCGTATCAGCGTCGCCGGCGGGCCCGGCCGCCGCCGCCACCTGAGTAGGCCCGGCCCCAACAGCGTCGCCGACGGCCCCGGCCCCGCTGCCGACGATCGCGACCGCCCGCCGCCGGTTCCACCTGCTGACCACGATCAGGATCACGCCGGCGAGGGCCGCGCAGCCGATCGACCCGTAAAGGATGGTCATGCTGTTGTTGACGTAACCGACGATCAGCAGGACCAGACCCGCCACTACCAGCAGCCCGGTGATCAGCAGGAGTACGAGATGGACCCACTCCCGGTCCCCAGACGCCGCCGGCCCGGTCCCGCTGGCCTCGAGGAGCGCGTCGCGGGGCTCCGTCGACCCGTCGCTCATCACGGCCTCCACCGGACCGACCGGGTCTGGCCTGGCCTCGCCCCGCCTACCGGTTCGGGGCCGCTAGCGGCGGCGCCGGAGCCGTCCACCGAAGCGACGGTCCTCGCCAATCTCGTCGCTGTCCTCGAAAAAGTCGTCGAGGGCCCGATCGTCAGAGCTGTTGGTCTCGGAGACGACCGGGGGCGCCTCTTCTTCTTCAGCGGCGGCCGGCGGAGGAGTCTCCGGGGCGGTGTCGGGAGCGTCTCCGAGCGGTTCGCCCTCCAGCGCTTCCCACATAGCCGTCTCCTCGCCGACGTACTCCGGTTGGGGGGCGGGCGGCGCCAGGCTCGGACCGGCGCTGAGCGGTGGCAAGCCGCCGGTGTCGATCGGGACGGTTGACGGTGCCGGCCACCGTGCGCCACCGCGCTCCACCGCCTGGGTGGCCTCCCGGAGGGACTCCAGCAGCAGCGACTTGTGCTCGTCCAGCCAGCGATTGAGGGTGTCCACGTCCTGTTGGGCCTGGGCCCGGGACGTCTCGAGGCGGGCCAACTCGGATCGGGACTCGGCCGTCGCGTCCTCGATGGTGCGCCGGCTCCGCTCCTCGGCATCGGCGATGATGCCCTGGGCCTGCTGCTCGGCGCCGGCGAGAATCCGGGCCGCTTGCTCCCTCGCCTCCTGGACCGCCATGTCGGCCGTGCGCTGGGCGAGCACCAGGGTCTTGCGCAAGGTCTCGTCGTTGCCGCCCGCCTCGGAGGCGGCCGCTTCAGCGCGCTGGGCCCGCTCCATCGCCTGGCGGACACGGTCCTGCATGACCTCGAGGCCGGCGGCTACTTCCTCGAGGAAGTGGTCGACATCCTCGGGGTGGTAGCCGCGCATCTTCTCGCGGAACTCCACCTCACGCAGCGTCTTGGCCGTGACGTCCATGGGGCCATGGTAGTTCGGGGGCTGGCCCCGATCCGTGACCGGCGCCGCTCACTCAGAGGGCGGACCGGGCACTCGACTCCACCCACCGGCCGGTCGGAAGCGCCGGCAGGAGGCCTGATTAACCAATTGAGTTTTCGCCGACCAGCTCGCGGGCGGCAGGCCGCCTACAGGCGGGACAGCACCTGACTGACAATCACTTCGACGACGATGAAGGCCACCAAAAACGACAGATCGAACATGCCGACCGGCGGGATCACCCGGCGAAAAGGCGCCAGTACCGGTTCGGTGAGCGTGAATACCACCCGGCGGACCGGATTGATGGGAGAATCCGAGCTGTACGGAAACCAGCTCAGCACCGCTCGCAACACCAGGATGAGCACGTAGAGCTGACCGAGGTCGTAGAGAATGTTACCCCCGTGAAAGCTCACGAACTTGAGCTTTGCGTTTGCGAATAGGGGGGCTCAGCCGGACCACCAAACGGCGACACGGGTGGGCAGGTCGAAAACTCGATCGGACAGCCCTCGCCTCGCCGGCGCCGCGTTTGCACGAAAGTGGCCTATCAGGACCGGTACAGGCCGCGTTCCTGCAACCGCCGCTTCTCCTCCGCGGACACCTCCACGTTGGACGGGGTCAACAGGAATACCTGGTCGGCGACCTTGTCCATGCTCCCCGCCAGGGCGTACGTCACCCCGCTGCAGAAGTCGATCATGCGACGCGCCAGCTCCCGCTCATTGGCCTGAAGGTTGACGATGACCGGCTGGCCGCTCTTGAAGCGATCCCCGATCTCCTGGGCGTCCGCGAACTTGGCCGGCGCGACCACGTGAACTTTGGCGCTCTGCATCGGCGTGATCGGACGCACGATCGCAGGTCGAGGCGTCACCGTGACGCCATTGGACACGTCGGTCGCGTCCCGGCTGAGAGGCCGCACTGCGGACACCTGACCCGAATTGGTCTCGGCGACCTCGGGCTGGCGCCGGGGCGACGGGGACCCACCCTCGTCGTAGCCCTCGAAGTCCTCGAACTCGTCGTCGGTGAGACCCAGGTACACCATGGCCTTACGCACGATCCCTGATGCCATCAGCAGCCTCCCACTAAACCGAAAAGCCTATCCTGCTACCGACCGCAACCTGGGTCGGGATCCGAAGAGGACACGCCCCAACCGGAGGGTGGTGGCGCCCTCCTGGGCGGCGACCTCGAAGTCGTCGCTCATGCCCATGGAGAGCTCACGAAGCCCCAGCTGCCGGGCCGAACCGGCCAGCCAGCGGAAGCACTCGCGGGCTCCCGTCGGATCGCCCTCAGGGGCGATCGTCATCAAGCCGCTCAAATCGAGTGACCGGTTCCGGCAGTGGTCGACGAGCGCCGGGAGCTCTTCCGGACGACAGCCGGGACGGCCCGGGATACCGGTCAGGTTGACCTCAACAAATACCTCGACCCCCGGACAGGCGGCGGCGACGGCGTCGGCGGCGACCGGCCGATCGATGCCGTGCCACGTCGACACCAGTGGCGCCAGACGCTTGACCTTGTTGCGCTGGACGGGGCCGAGGAAATGCCATCGCACCTCCTGCGGTCGGGCCGCCGCCTTGGCCAGCAGCTCCTGGGCATAGTTTTCGCCCACGTCGGGAAGCCCTGCCGATCGGGCCGCCTCGACGATCTCCCATGTCCACCCTTTGGTCACCGCGACGATGCGAAGCGAATCGGGGTCGCGGCCGGCGGCCTTTATCCGCCGGCGCACGTCCCGGAGCCGCGATGCGATCGATTCTGGCGTCGGGAGCACCTCGACCCCCGGAGGCACCGACTTCGCCGGCGGGCTCACGGTCGCCATACGACAGTCGCCTGGCGGAACGGGAGGCCGGACTGGCGCCATGACCAATGATCGTCCGAGCAACCGGTGCAGATGTCGGCTTCGCCCACCAGGACGACCCCCGACGACTGCAGGGCCGCCTTCACCCCGCCCGGGAGATCAAAGGCCGGCGACCCGTTCCGATCGACGGCGCGCACCTGCTCGCCCAGGCGGGCCGCCAGCCGATCCAGGTCCTCCGATCCAAACGAGTAGCAGCACGGGTGGATGCACGGGCCGAGGACCGCCTCGATGCGCGTCGCGCCGAGGCGGCGCATGGTGGTGACCGTCGCCTCGACGACTCCGGCCCGCAGGCCCTTCCATCCCGCGTGGGCGACGCCCAGGATCGACTCCGGGCTGGCAAACGCCACCGGGGCGCAGTCTGCGGTCAGAACCGCCAGCGCGGCCCCGCTCGCCGTGGTTACGGCGGCGTCGGCCTCTGTGCCCGATGCCGCTCCCGGCCGTTCCACGACCACCGCCCGCGCCCCGTGCACCTGCTCGAGCAACGTCCAGGGCAGATCGACCACGGAGCGGCGCCGGCGCTCGACCGTCCCGCCCGCGCCCATCCGGCTCGCTCCGGCCAGATCACCGTCGGCGCAGCCGGTACTGCGCACCCGAATTCCCGCCGCAAGCGTCCAATCGGCGGGATGAGCACCGTTGGAGGCCACGATCACCCGGGGCCCGGGCCATACCGGCGGTCGCCACCGGCGAGGCGGCGATTGCCGCCCGTGGGCCGATCCCGGGTGTTGCGCCGGAGCCGACACTCGTGACCGCTGGCGCCCGCCTGTCTCGCTCGCGTGTCCGCCGGCACTACTTCAGGAAGTCCGGAACGTCGAACTCGTCGCTGGCCAGGCTCAGCTCCTCCTCATCGCGGAGCTCACGCTCGGTCTCGAGGAGCCCGATCCCGGAGCTGGTCGATCGGTCACGCACCGGTTGGTCGTCCCACCGTTCGAAGCCGGCGGCGATAACGGTTACGCGCACCTCGTCACCCATGGAGTCGTCGATGACCTGACCGAAGATGATATTGGCGTCGGGATGGGCGACGCCGTGAATGATCTCCGCCGCCTCATTGACCTCGAAGAGGCCAATATCGCTGCCGCCGGCGATGTTGAGCAGGATCCCCCGGGCCCCTTCGATCGAGGCTTCGAGCAACGGCGAGGTGATGGCCAGTTTGGCGGCGGTGACGGCCCGGTTGTCGCCGGAGGCCGTGCCGATGCCCATGATGGCGGTGCCGGCGTTGTTCATGATCATCTTCACGTCGGCGAAGTCGGTATTGATCAGTCCCGGCGTGGTGATCAGGTCGGTGATGCCCTGGACGCCCTGAAGGAGGACCTCGTCCGCCATCTTGAAGGCGTTGACCATCGACGTCTTGTCGTTGGACACGGTGAGCAACCGGTCGTTGGGGATGACGATGAGGGTGTCGACCTTTTCTTTGAGCCGCTGGATTCCGGCCTCGGCCTGCACCGACCGGCGCCGACCCTCGAAACCGAACGGCCGGGTCACCACGCCGATGGTGAGCGCGCCGAGCGACTTGGCCACTTCGGCGACGACCGGCGCCCCACCGGTTCCTGTGCCACCACCCTTGCCGGCGGTGATGAACACCATGTCCGCGCCCTTGAGGACTTCTTCGATCTCCTCCCGGTGCTCCTCGGCGGCGGCCCGCCCCACTTCGGGGTCGCTCCCCGCGCCGAGTCCCCGGGTGAGTTGACGGCCGATGTCGAGTTTCACATCGGCATCGCTCATCAACAGCGCCTGGGCGTCGGTGTTGACGGCGATGAACTCGACGCCCTTCAAGCCGGCGTCGATCATGCGGTCTACCGCGTTGACCCCTCCGCCGCCGATGCCGACGACCTTGATGACGGCGATGTAGTTCTGCGCAGCAGCGGCCATGTTGACCCTCCCGGGTACAACACCAGCTCGGCCCATGTCCGGCTGGCTATCGATAGCGGTCAAATCCTGGATGGGATGGGACGGGGCTGAGAAAGGGGGGCGGTGAGTGGGGTGGGAGTGGACGAGCAGCGATCGTCACAGGACTGACCCGCCTCGGCGATGGGACGGCCGGTCAACAACAAGCCGCAATCCATGTCCAGTCAGCCTGCCACGTCAGCAGATCGAATCGGGGGATCTCGAGCAGAAACACTCCCGAACCCTCGATATATAGTAGAGAGTGAGGTCAACCTACGGGGAGGGTCGAGAGAGTACCGGGAGATTGGCGTGCCGTCAAGACCGCGCTGTGGCCACCGCCGGACGGTCGGGGACGGTCAGATCGATGCCCGCCGCTCCGGAGAGACCCCCCTGGGTCAGCAAGGCGCCCAGGGCCGTCAATTTCTGGCTCAGGAGCGACCCGTCACCGAGGGTCACCGGGATAGATCCCGAGGCGATGGTGGCAGGCAGGACGGCCATCCGCAGCTGGCTCCCGGGCCCTGCGCGGACGCTCTGGACCATGGCGCGCAGCGATACCGGCAGCGCGGCCGAGACGGCGAGAGCGGCGGCGGTTCCGGTCGGCACGGCCGCGCTGTCGGGCGCGGCGTCGAGGTCGACGAGCGACCGCCCGCGGGGGGAACCGAGACCTGCCGGCGGTAGCGGGTCCACGCCCGGACCCGCCGACCCTGTCAGCCACTGGCCGAGAGGCGGGACCGGTCCGGCGTTCTGCACGATCGGCAATCCGGGGGGCGGACCCGCCATATCGGCGAGAACCCGACCGGTCGCATCGACGGTCGCCCAGCCGGCGGCCACACTCCCCGTCGCCGGTCGAGGCACGGCTGCGACCGGTGTCCGCTGGGTAACGCCGACAACGACCGTCACCGGCCAGGATCGCCTGACCCGGGCGCCCCCCAGGTCGGCCACCGCGTCAAGGCGCGCCGCCAGCTGGCCGGTGTCGATCTCGATAAGGGGTCGCGGGTGGCTCAGCCCGGTGACAGAGAGCACCTGGGCCCGGGAGACGGCGCCCACGGCCGCGATCCGGACATGCCGGAACGACATCAGCCAGGGGATGTAGAGCGACCCCACCGCCCCCGCCACCAGCAGAACAGCCACACCGGCGGCCGCCAGGATGCGCAGCCGCCGGCGGCTCTCCTGGCGGCGGACCTCGATCAGGCGGCGGGCGAAACGCGGGTCGATGGGCAATCGGCCGCGACCGGACACTGAGCTGGCCGGTCGTCCCGACCTGGCCGCTCCGCCCGAACTGGCCGTAGCCGGCGCGCTGGCCGGCCGGCTGGTTCTGGCCGACCGGCCCGTTCCGGCCGACTGGCCTGTTCTGGCCGGCTGGCCCGTTCCGGGCGGCTGGCCCGTTCCGGGCGACTGGCCCGTTCCGGCCGACTGGCCCGTTCCGGCCGATTGGCCCGTTCCGGCCGACTGGCCCGTTCCGGCCGACTGGCCTGTTCCGGTTCCGGGCGGCTGGCCTGTTCTGTGCGACTGGCGCGTTCCGGCCGACTGGCCCGGCCGCGTGGCCTCGTCCGTCCGGGTCGACCGGCCCGACCGGCCCGATCGGCCCGACCCGGGCCCACCAGGCCTGGTCGCGGTCGGGGACCGGGTGCCAGGACGCTCCGGCGGGGCTCCGGCCATCATAACTCTCCAGTAGAGGTTGAGACTTTGTCGAAGCCGACCAGCCGCACTTCCGGACGCAGATCGACGCCATGCACGCGTTGCACCTCGCGGCGCACGACTTCCATCAACTGCCGGACATCGTCGGCGGATCCACCGTCGTCCGCCTGGATGAAGTTGGCATGCTTGGGCGACACCATGGCGCTCCCCAACCGCCGGCCCTTGCATCCGGCCTTCTCGATGAGCCAACCGGCCGAGTTGGCCGGCGGTTCGCCTGGCGGGTTGGTGAACACCGAGCCGGCGTTCTGCCCGCCGGGCTGATGTTGTCGCCGCCAGCGCACGATGTCGCGGATGGTCGCCCGCCCCGAGTCCCGGTCACCTCGGCGGGCCTGAAACTCTGCTGCCACCACCACCTGCGAGGGCCGGATGGCGGAGGTGCGGTAACCGAAATGCAGGTCGAGGCCACTCACCCGGACGACGTCGGTGGGCCCCGATCCGCCGAGGTCGACCACCTGGCAAGCACGCAGGCTGTGAGCGATGTCGGAGCCATGGCCGCCCGCGTTCATGCGGACCCCGCCGCCGACCGAGCCCGGAACACCGACCGCCCACTCGAGACCGGTCAGGCCGGCCTCCACCGTCTGGCGAGCCAGGGCGGGTAGCGGCACCGCGCCTCCCGCGCACACGACGGTGCCGTCCACGTCAACCGCACCGAATCTGGAGGGGTCGAGGACGACGCCGATGCCCGGGAAACCCGAATCGGCCACCAGCAGATTAGATCCCCGTCCGATGATGAGGACCGGCAAGCCCGACGCCCGGACGGCCTGCCCGAGCGCGACCAGATCATCCTCGCCGGCCACCGTGACCAGCAGGGCCGCCCGTCCGCCCACCCGGTAGGTGGTCAGTGGTCCGAGGGCCCCGCCGGTGACGACCCGCTCACCGAGCGGCGCCAAACACGCCGACGCGCTACGGACGGCCGCACCGAGGGCGGAGGCCCCCGTCATGCGCCCGCCTCCCGGCGGGGTGTCACCCGACCCCCACTACCGGACCCGCTGCTCGAGCCACCGGCCGGCGGCCCGAGGAACCGCGCCGGCAACGTGGTCAAATCGCCCGCGCCCAGGGTCAGGCAGAGATCCCCGGGTTGAAGGATTCGCTCTAGCTCGGCGGCCGCGTCGTCGAGGGTCGGGGCGTAGCGGACGTCTCGGTCAGGATTCGCGCCGCGAACGGCGTCGGCGATCAGCCGGCCGCTCACGTCCGGGCGGGCCGGTTCGCCGGCCGGGTAGATGTCGGTCACCACCAATACGTCGGCCCCCCCGAACGCGTTGGCAAAGTCCTGCCAGAGGGCTTCGGTGCGGGAATAGCGGTGGGGTTGGAAGACCGCGACCACCCGGTCCCACCGACCGGTGGGACCGGTGGCGGCGGCCAACGCCGACGCCACCTCCCCTGGAAGATGGCCGTAGTCATCAATGAACGTGACGCCACCCCGTTCGCCGCGCCGCTCGAACCGCCGGGCCACGCCGTGGTAGTCCCGTAAGGCTGCCGACCCGCTCGGCCACGGGACCCCTAGGGCCTGCGCCATGATCAGGGCGGCCGTGGCGTTGCGGACGTTGTGCAGACCGGGAACGCGGAGCCAGACCGTTGTCAGCCGGCGGCCGGCCCGGCGAAGGGAGAAGGCCGCGCCGGCGGCTCCGAGCGCCACATCCTCGATGCGGATGACGGCGTTCGTACCGGTGCCGTAGGTCAGGATGTCGGCCGCCGCCCCCGGAGCTCCCGTCGCCGCCCCGCGCCCAGCCAGGTCGCTGGCCAGCGCCATGGCCCCCGGCTCGTCGGCACACACCACGCGCGGTCCCGCGGCGGCCGCCGCGAAGCGAACGAACGCCTGTCGGAGATTGTGGACATCGCCGTAGAAGTCCAGATGGTCGGCCTCGACGCTGGTCACCACGACCGCTTCCGCGCCGAGCTCGAGGAAGGTGCCGTCGCTCTCGTCCGCCTCGACGACGAGCCACTCGCCGTCCGGTTCCCAGGCTGCCCCCGGGACCTCCTCAAGCGGGCCGGCCTCGATGGATCCCGGCCCGATCAGATCACCACCGACGATGTAGCTCGGCCGGGCCCCGGCCTGGCGGAGGATCACCGCCAGCATCGCCGACGTCGTCGTCTTTCCGTGGGTCCCGGCCACGGCGACCGTCCGACGCTCACGGCAGATGGCGGCCAGCAGTTCGGCCCGCCGCCACACCCGCAAGCCTCGACGCCCGGCCTCGACCACCTCGCAGTTCGTCGCAGGGATGGCCGTCGAGACGCTGACGACTTCCGCGTCGCCCAGCCAGCGCGGGTCGTGACCGACGTGCACCTCGGCACCGGCCCGGGCCAATCGCTGCAAGCGGTCGGAATCGGCTGCGTCGCTCCCGCTCACCCGGTGGCCCATGGCGACCAGCACGGTGGCGATGGCGCTCATCCCGGCCCCGCCGATCCCGACGATGTGCACCTTGCGGGGCCGGCTGAGGTCCGGGCGCCGCCCATCCGCCGGGCCCGGCCGGCCGGCCCGCTCCGCCTCGCCCCCCCGATCCACCCGGCCCGCCTCGCCCCCCCGATCCACCAGGCCCGCCGGGCCCGGCCGGCCGGCCCGCTCCGCGTCGTCCACCCGATCCGTCGCACCCGGCCGGGCTGCATCAGGGACCTGGTCAGGCACGGGCGTGCTCCTCGGCGAGGGCCGCGACCGCGTCGGCGGCGTCGGGCCGGGCCAGGGCGCAGGCCGCCAGGCCCATGTTGCGCCGGGCCTGGGCGTCCGCGATGAGCCGATCGAGTTCCAAGGCCAGGCGGGGGGTGTCGAGTTCGCCGTCCGGGATTATCACCGCCGCGCCGGCCGCCGCGAGCCGCCGGGCATTGGCGGTCTGGTGGTCGCCGGGCGCGCCGGGGAGGGGTACCAGTATCGCCGGCAGTCCGGCCACGGTGAGTTCGGCGACCGTGCTGGCGCCGGCCCGCTGCACCGCGACGTCGGCGGCCGAAAGCAGCAACTCCATGCGGTCCTCGAAAGGCACCTGTTGATAGACGAGCCCACCCGGGACCGGAGCCGGAGCGGCGGCGGTGCACGCGTCGAAGTCCCGGGCCCCGATGACATGGCGAATCGCCACGTCGGCGCGGCCGGCCCAGGCGGCCGCCAGGCCCAACACCGCAGCGTTGATCTTTCCGGCGCCGAGCGAACCACCGGTCACCCCCACCACGAAGCGGTCGGGCGGCAGGCCGAGCGCGGTGCAGGCCGCGGCCCGCCCGTCGAGGCTGCGATCGACGCTCAGGATCTGACGGCGGACCGGGTTCCCGGTGACGACGGCCCGGGGCAGCGGCGTACCCGGGAAGGACACCGCGCTCGCGGCCGCAAACCGGCCGGCCAGGCGGTTGGCCAGGCCGGGGACGGCGTTCTGCTCGGCGACAACCAGGGGGACGCGCCACACCACCGCGGCGAGCGCCCCGGCCACGCTCGCATAGCCGCCGACGGCGATGACCAGCGCCGGCCGGATCCGGGCGAGCAGGACCACCGCCTGGACCATCGCCGCGAACAGCCCGGCGACGGCGCCGATGTTGTCGACCGTGAGCCGGCGGGCGATGCCTCGCCCGGGAAGGAGGGTGACCTCGAACCCGGCCTCGGGGACGAGGGTGCGCTCCAGCCCCCGGCGGGACCCCAGAAAGCGAATGCTGCCGGGCTGATGGCCGCGCTCCACCAGAGCCTGCCCGATGGCGATGGCCGGGACGACGTGGCCGCCGGTGCCGCCTCCGGCGATCACCACCCAGGGATGTCGGACCGGTAGCGCGGCCTGGCGGGCGCCGCCCCGGGTCACGAGCGGGCTGCGATGTTGGCCAGCATCCCGGTGCCGAAGAGGGCGATGACCAGCGAGGATCCGCCGAAGGAGACGAATGGCAGCGGCACACCGGTGACCGGAAGCAGACCAACGACGGCGCCGATGTTGATGACGGCCTGCCCGACCAGCCAGGCGGTGACGCCCGAGGCGACGAGGGCCAGGTACCGGGAAGGGGCCCGACACGTGATGCGGGTACCGACCATGGCGAGGGCGAGAAACAGACCCGAGAAGACCAGGCCCCCGACCAGACCGGTCTCTTCGCCGATCACCGCGAAGATGAAGTCGGTTTGGGCGTTGGGCAGATAGCCGTAGCTGGCGATGCTCGCCCCGAGCCCTTCGCCGAGCACGTGCCCGTGGCTCAAGGCCAGGAGCGCCTGTACCGATTGATAGCCGGTATTGCCGGCGTCTTTGAACGGGTGAAGAAAGGACGTCAGCCGCCGCCAGCGGTACGGCGCCGCGACAGCGAGGATCAGGGCGGCCACGCCGCCGATTCCGAGCAGCGCCCCGAGCGGTTTGAATGGGATTCCGGCGGTGATCATCAAGACCACCCCGATGCACGCCAGCACGATGGCGGTTCCCATATCGGGTTGGGCCATCACCAGCATGATCAGCAGGGCCAGGACAGCAATGACCGGGCCCATCTGATACCGCCAGTCGCGTTTGCCCGCCCGGCGGTCGAGGACGTCAGCCGCAAAGACGATGAGCGCCAGCTTCGCCAGCTCCGCGGGCTGCACCTGCAGGGCCGATGTTCCCAGCCATCTCGATGCTCCGGAGGCCCGGACGCCGATACCCGGGATGAGGACGGCGAAAAGGAGCCCGATGGTCAGATACATGGCGATGGGGGCGAGCCGGCGCCACCGCTCCGGATCGATGCGCCGGGCCACCACAAATCCGACGGCGCCGAGCGCCAGCCACATCAGCTGCCGTTCGAAGAAATACCACGGTGAGCCGAACTGCTGGAGGCTCACGATCGACGACGCCGACAGCACCATGACCACGCCGATCAGGCAGAGGATGGCGACCAGCACGACGAGCAGCCAGTGCGTTCCGCCTCCGCCCGTGGCCCGTCCGGCTGGGTCGGACCGCGTGACAGCGCCATCTCGCCGGGTCGTGGCGCCATTGGCGGTCAAAGGGGGACCGGGTTCGCGGGTCAGCATTGACACCCTCCTCTGCCGATTTTGCGGTGCACGATCGCAGCGAAGTGGTCGCCGCGGGCCGCATAGGACGCGTACCAGTCAAAGCTGGCGCAGCCCGGCGACAGCACGACGGCGTCGCCCGGACGGGCCAGGCGAGCGGCTGCGTCGACGGCCGCTTCCATGCTGGTTGCCGTGGCGACGGGCGCCCGGCCGGCGAAGGCCGCATCCACGTCGCCGGCGGACTCCCCGATCGCCACCACGGCGCGCACGGGAGGGACGGTGGCGCCGAGGGCGGCGAGGTCGAGGCCCTTGTTGCGACCGCCGGCGATCAACACCACCGACGGGAACCCGGCGACCGCGGCCAGGACCGACGCCGGGGTGGTGGCCTTGGAATCGTCGAACCAGGCCACGCCGTCGCGTGACCCGACCAGGCTCACCCGGTGGGCGAGGGGCGGGGTATTCGCCAGCCCGTCCCGGCAACCAGCCCGTGTCGCGCCGGCCGCGGTCGCCACAGCGGCGGCGGCCAGGGCGTTCGCCAGGTCGTGCGGCAAGGCGCGCGGTAACTCCGCCACCGGGATGACCGTCGTATGCCCGGGTCCGACCAACCGGTCGCCATCGACGGCGTAGCACGCCCGCTCCTGGACGCCGAAGGTCACCCGGGCGACTCCTTCGGGGATGCGCCCGGCCGCCGCCGAAACGATCGGATCGTCGGCGTTGTAAACGGCCGTGTCACCCGCCGCCTGGTTGGCCCACACCCGGGCCTTGGCCGCGGCGTAGTGATCGAGCGTCGGATGCCAGTCAAGATGATCGGGAGCGAGGTTGAGCCAGCAGCTGACCGCGGGATGAAACGTGTCCGTGAACTGCAGCTGGAAGGACGACACCTCCACCACCACGACGTCGAACCCCCCCACGACCGCCTCGATCATGGGGAGACCGATGTTCCCGGCCGCCACCGCGGCCAGCCCCGAGGCCCGGAGGATCGCGGTCACGGCGGTCGTGACCGTGGTCTTCCCGTTGGTGCCGGTGATAGCGACCAACCGGGGACCGCCGGCGTCGGCGGCCATCTGAGCGGCCAGCTCGATCTCAGCGCGTACGGGAACGCGGGCGGCGGCGGCGGCGACGAACACCGGATGGCCGACCGGGACTCCCGGGCTCGGCACCACCAGGTCGCATTTCTCCAGGCGGTCCGCCAGAGCTCTACCGGCCGGCGTCGGCTCCACCACCACACCGATGGCCGCGGCCGCCTCCATGGCGTCCAGCGGGCGGTGATCGTCGAAGACCACCACCTCGTCCCCGGCGGCCAGGACGGCCCGCGCCACCGCTCGCCCGGTCGTGCCGAACCCGACGATGGCAACGCGACGGCCGCTCATCCGGTCCCGCCTTTGGACAGGAAGTCGGCGTAGAACAAGCCCAGCCCGAGCGCGGTACACAAGCCGGCCAGGATCCAGAACCGGATGATCACGGTCGTCTCGGGCCAGCCGAGCAGCTCGAAATGGTGGTGGATGGGTGCCATGCGGAAGACGCGGCGGCGGAACGTCTTGTAGCTGGCGACCTGAATGATCACCGACAGGGCCTCGATGACGAACAGGCCACCGATGATCAGCAGGAGCAGGTCGACGTTCTCGAGCAGAGCCAGGACGGCCACGGCCGTCCCGATACCGAGCGATCCGGTGTCACCCATGAAAATGCGGGCGGGGGCGGCGTTGAACCAGAGGAAGCCCGCGCACGCGCCGATCATCGCCGTCGCGATCGCCGCTTCATCGAGCGCCGCCGGGTTGCCGTAGATGGAGAGGTGCCGAAGCTGGTAGAAGCCGATGACGGTGAACGCCGCGAAACTGAAGATCGCCGACCCCGCCGCCAGGCCGTCGAGCCCATCGGTGAGGTTGACGGCGTTGCTGAAGCCGACGATCAAGAAGACGGCCAGGATCACCCAACCGACCTGGCCCAGATCGATCCCGGTCGAGTTGTAGCGGGTGTAGGAGAGGTGGGTGTCCACCTTGAGCCAGGTCACGCACAGCACGGCAAAGGTGATCGAGATGAGGAGCTGACCGGCCAGCTTGGCCCGCTTGTTGAGGCCCAGGCTGCGCTGGCGATGCTGCTTGATCCAGTCGTCCATCAATCCGAGGCCGGCCGCCGCGCATACGGTGAGCATGGCGACCAGCCCCCGGACGGTGAACGTGCCCTCGACGTGCTCCACCAGGTAGCCGATCACCGCCGCGCCGATGATGGCCACCCCGCCCATGGTCGGCGTGCCGGCCTTGGTCAGGTGCCGTACCGGGCCGTCCTCGCGGATCTGCTGCCCGATGCCGCGGACCCGTAGCCAGGTGATGAGCAGCGGGGTGGTCACCATGGCCACCAACAGGGCCACGCCGCCAGCCAGAAGGAGGTCGGTCATCGGCTGCCCGCCTGCGGCGAGGCCACCCCCGTCGTCAGGATCCGCTGCAACGACGCCCGGGCCACGGAGGCATCGTCAAAGGGTCGGATCTCGCCGGCGACCTCCTGACCGGGCTCGTGTCCTTTCCCCGCAATCAGCACCAGGTCGCCCGGTCTGGCCGCCGCCAGCGCGAGGGAGATGGCCGCGGCCCGGTCAGGCTCCACGATGAGCTTCGCCCGGGCTGGTTGATCCTCGAGAGGGACGCCCGCCAGCACCGCGGCGATGATGACGTCGGGATCCTCGGAACGGGGGTTGTCGGACGTGACCACCGCCACGTCGGCGAGATCGGTGGCCGCCGCGCCCATCAGAGGGCGCTTGTCGTGGTCGCGGTCGCCGCCCGCTCCGAAGACGACCAGCAGGCGTCCCCGGGTCAGCTCCCTGGCCCCGCGGAGGGCCTGCGCCAGGCCGTCCGGGGTGTGGGCGTAGTCGACCAGCACGGTGAAGGGCTGACCGGCGTCTACCGGCTCGAAGCGGCCCCGCACGCCTGGCACCGCCGCCATCCCGTTGGCGATGTCGGCGGGGTCGATGCCAAGCGCGCGGGCACAGGACGCCGCTGCCAGCGCGTTGGCCAGGTTGAAGCGGCCGCCGAGGTTGAGGGTCATCCTCTGGCCGGCCCACGTGAAGCGGCTCCGGACGGGGGTCAGCTCGACATCGACCGCGTCCTCAGGTGCGTAGGTCTCCGTGGGCACTCCTTGGCGACCGAGGCGTTCGAGCAAGCGGCGGCCCCACGGGTCGGCCCGGTTGACCACCGCGAGCCGGACCCTATCGCGGTCGAACAGCGTGGCCTTGGCCTCGAAGTAGTCATCCATGGTGTGGTGGTAGTCGAGATGCTCGGGGGTGAGGTTGGTGAAGACCGCCGCAGCGAAGCTAACGGCATCGACCCGGTGCTGCACAAGGGCATGGGACGACACCTCCATGGCGACGGCGTCGCCGTCGGCGTTTCGCCATCCGGCCATCAGACCGTGGAGGTCGGGGGCCTCAGGCGTGGTCCGCTGGTGAGTCAGGGTACCAATGGTGGCCGTCCGCCAGCCACCTGCCTCGAACGCCCCCTGCAGCAGGGCGCACGTCGTCGTCTTGCCGTTGGTGCCGGTCACGCCGGCCACCGTCAGGTGTCGGGAGGGATGCCCGTTGATGGCATCCGCCACCGGCCCGAGGGCGCGCCGGACCGAGGTCACCACGACCTGGGGCACCTCCAGGTCGAGGGGGTGCTCGCAGAGGATGGCAGCCGCCCCGCCCGCGACGGCGACGGCCGCGAACTGGTGACCATCCCGGTTCTGGCCGGGTACGCACGCGAACAGGCTGTCCCGCACCGCCTGGCGGGAATCCATCGTCAAGGACCGCACATCGGTGGCCGGATCCCCACGCACCGTGATGAGCAGGCCTAGATCGTCCAGGCTCGCCTCCGCTACCAACCCCGCGAGTCGCACGCTGGCCTCAGCCGGGCCCGGGGCTCGAACGAGACCGGGCCGCGCCATTCGTCGTCGGTTTGGCCGTCGTCGGTGGGCTGACCGTGGTCGCGGGCGGTGGCGTCGACGGCGGAGTCGGGCTGCGCCGGGGGCCGGTTCCGGTCGACACCGACGGGCCGGTAGACGCCGACGGGCTGTTAAACGTCGACGGGCCGGTCGCGGGCGCCGTGGCCGCGGCCGGGTTGACCGCGGGCGGGCTGGCCAAGCCCGGAAGCGGCGTACCGGCCACATCACCGGCACCGGTTGCCGACTTGCTGGTCGCCAGCGGCACTCCGGGGGCGGGGGGTTGTTTCGGCAGGGGCGGGATGCTGAAGGTGTGCAGGGCGTCGCGTGCGATGGTCGCAAACGTAGGAGCGGAGGCGGCGGCTCCGTAGTCGGGCGTGTCGTCGATGACGACCATCCCGGTGATCTGCGGGTTTTCGGCGGGCACGAAGCCGGCGAAACTGGCCACGTAGTGGCCGCCCTCGTAGCCGCCCTTGGGGGAGGGGACGAGCGCGGTGCCCGTCTTTCCGGCCACCGTGTAAGGGTTGAGGTTGGCGGCGGTGCCGGTCCCGACGCGCACCACCTCTTCGAGCATGGTGGTCATCTCCCTGGCCGTCGTGGGGGAAACGACCCGATGCGGGCTGGCCGACGGCAGGAGGTGCTCACGACCCTTGGCATCGATGGTGGCATCGACCAGCTTCGGAGGGACGTAGACCCCCCCGTTGGCCATGGCGTTGTAGGCCGCGATCATCTGAATGGCCGTGACCGCGATCCCTTGACCGATCGGGACGTCGGCGATCGAGGTGCCTGACCAGTAGGTCGGCAGCAGCCCCGAGGACTCGCCGGGGAAGTTGATATCGGTGCCGGACCCCAGCCCGTAGGCGTGCACGTACTTAAGGAGGTTGGTCTTCCCCAGGTGCTGGGCGATCTGGATGGTCCCGATGTTCGAGGAGTTGGCCAGGATGTCGGTGATCGTCCAGTGCTCGGTGGGGTGGTTCTCGGCGTCGTGAAACGTGGTTCCGGCCACCGGGTAGCTGTCCGGGATCGGGAAGACGTCCGACGGCACGATGACGCCGGTGTTGAGGGCGGCGGAGATGGTGATCAGCTTGTTGACCGACCCGGGCTCGTAGACGTCGGTGAACGCGGTGGCCGACGACGCCTCGACGGGGACCGATGCCGGCGCCGCCCCTGGCGGCGGAGGAGCGGTGTTGAGCTTGACGGGCACGGCCGGAGGCTGCTTGTTGCCGGGTCCGGGCATGGTCAGCTCGGCGTCGGCGAGGATCTCGCCGGTCTTCGAGTTCATCAGGAGAGCGATACCCTGCTTGGCCTTCGCGGCCACGATGGCCTGGGCCAGGGCCTGCTCGGTCTGGTACTGCAGCGGCTCATCGATGCTGAGCACCAGGTCCTGACCGGCCACCGGCGCCCGGTAGACCTGGCGCCCGCCGGGCACCTCGCGCCCGTTGGGGTCGATCTGGGTGACGGACTCCCCTGGCTGCCCGGCCAGGATCGAGTTGTACTGGTACTCGAGGCCACCCAGGCCCTTGTTGTCCGTGCCCACCATGCCGAGGAGCGGGAGGGCGAGCTGGCCGGCCGGGTAGAAGCGCTTGGGCTCCTTCAGGCTGTAGATGCCGGCCAGATCGAGCGCCGCCACCTTGGCGGCCGTAGCGTCTGGAACGGTATGGGCGAGATACACGAAGCCCCGGTTCTCGGTCATCAGGTTCTGCAGCGTGGCCGCCGGTATCGACAAGATCGGCGCCAGGAGGGCGGCCTCGGCCGGCGCATCGCTCACCTGGTGCGGGTCCGCGTAGATGGTGGTCTGGGGGATCGACATGGCCAGCTCGTCGCCGTTTCGATCCAGGACGCCGCCGCGCTCGGCGGGCAAGCTCACGGCCTGTTCCCATTCCGATGCGCCGGCGGCCAGGTAACGGTCGGAGTTGACGCCCTGAATGACGACCAGCTTGATCCCGATGGCCACGAACGCCGAGGTGACCAGGATCAACAGGACCAGGGACCGGATTCGGCCCCTCGGGCCCAGACCCCGCCGCCGCGGGCTCGGCCGGGTCAGGCGCCCTCGGACACCAGGGCGGTCGCCGGATGAGATGCCGGCCCGGTCAGGTGACGGAGGCCCGCCTGGATGACGGCCCCGTTGCGGGGGCCGCCGCGTCATGGACTGCCCGCCAACTGCGCCTTGATCTGTGGCCAATCCGCGTCACCCGCCGGGGCATCAACGGAGCCCGATGCCGCCTGACCGCCGGCCGGGTCGGGCGCGCCACCGATCGTCACGGTCGGCGTCAGGTACGTAACCGACGCCGGTTGGCGCATTCCCAGCTGCCCCTCCGCCGTCGAGATGATCTGGGCCGGTGATCCGGACTGGGCCACCTGCAGGCGAAGGTTCTGGTAGCGGGCCTGCTCGGCCTGCACCTTCGCCGTCAACCGGTCCAGCGCGAACTGCCGCTGCGCCAGCACCACATGCAGGTAGACGAGACCGAAGGTCACGGCCAGGACCAGACCGGCGCCGGCGAGGGCCAGGACCCACGGCCGGTTCCACCGATGGGTCCGCGCCCGGGTCCCGGGCGGGACGGCCCGGAGATGCCGGTGTTGCTCGAGGTCGACGGGATCGGATGGGGCCGGCTGGGCGGTAAGGGCGGCAAGTACTGCACTTCCACCCGTTCCCGGGACGAACTCGACCCCCATGGCCCGGGCCGCGGCTTTCGCCCTGGCCGCCGACGGCCGGGACCGGACCGGTACGGGCGATCCCCGTCCGGGCCGAGGAGACCGGGCCAGGGCGGCGGCCGATCGTCCCCCTGGACGGGACCGTCCGGAAGGCGGGCCGGCCGGACCCGGCGGCCCGGGGGAGCTGGTGCGGTTGGCGTCCGGCGGGCGGACCAGGTGGCGGCGGCCCGCCGGGTCTCGGCGGTTCGACGGGTCTCGACTGGTCCGCGGGTCGGTACGGACCGATTGGGCGCGTCGGCTCGCCGGATCGCGGCTACTCCGCTGGTCGGGCCGGCCCGGCTGCTCGGCGCCATCCGGCTGGGCCCGGCCGGTGATCGGGCCCTCGACCGTGAGGGACTCGCCCGCTTGGATCTCGACCGCGGGGGACTCGACCGCGGGGGTCACGCCGGCCGGGCTCCCGCCCGCCGAGCTCTCGACGACCGGGCGCTCGACCGCGGGGGTCTCGACGACCGGGCGCTCGACGACCGGGCGCTCGACGGCTGGGCGCTCGACGACTGGGCGCTCGACCGCGGGGGTCTCGATCGTCGGGATCTCGATCGTCGGGGTGTCGATGACCGGACTGGCGGTGGTCGACGGGGTCACGGCGTTGTCGGTCCCGGATCGGCGGCGCCGGCGGCGAGAGACGGGTCCGGGAGGCGCTCGGCCACCCGCAGGCGAGCACTCTCCGCCCGCCGGTTGACGGCGATCTCCTCCGGCCCCGGACGCTGTGCTCCCCGCGTCACGAGGCGCGCCAGCGGAGCCGCGCCGCACACGCAAGGCAGCCCGGGGGGGCAGACGCACCCGCCCGTGACGGCCAGCCGAAACCGCTCCTTGGCGATCCGGTCCTCGCCGGAATGATACGAGATCACCGCGCATCGGCCGCCCGGCACCAGGGCGGTGAGCGCGGCGTCGATGGCGGCAGGCAGGACGTCCAGCTCCTCGTTGACGGCCAACCGCACCGCCTGAAAGACCCGTCGGGCCGGATGGCCACCGGTGCGGCGAGCGGCCGCGGGAATGGCCTGGCGCACGACCTCGGCCAGCCTCGACGTGGACTCGATCGGTCGGGCTGCGACTACCGCTTTGGCGATCCGGGATGCAAAGCGGGCTTCTCCATTGTCTCGAAATAGCCGGGCCAGGGCAGCTTCGCTCCAGCCGTTGACAATGTCGCTCGCGGTCACCGGCCGAGTGGGGTCCATCCGCATGTCGAGGGGTCCGTCGCGCCAGTAGCTGAAGCCGCGCTCGGGCCGGTCGAGCTGTGGCGAGCTGACCCCCAGATCAAACAGCGCCGCCGACAACCGCGGCGGGTCAAGAGAATCGAGCAGCTCGGGGATCCGGTCGAATCGGGACCGCTCGACCCGGGCCCGGGAGCCAAAGGACGCCAGCGCCCTGGACGCCGCAGCCACGGCGACTGGATCCTGGTCGATACCGAGCAGCGTGAGGTGGGGGGCAGCATCGAGGAGAGCCCGGGCATGGCCGGCTCCCCCGAGGGTGGCGTCGAGCAGCACCCCTGGCGGGCTGGGGCTGAGAAGAGCCACCACCTCACTGACCATCACCGGGCGGTGCTCGAAGGCCGCGACGGGGCTGACCTCCTCCCGCTCCCCATCCGGGGCTGGGCCGCTCATGTTGGCGAATCCTGCGGATGGGCCCATCCGCAGCCCCTCGACCAGCGTGGCGTCGGGATTTCTCCCCGATCGATCCGAGTGGAAGCGGGCGGAGAAGGGGACTTCCACCCTGCCAGTCGAAGGGCTGCGCATGGGCCAGCCGCGGTTGGATCCTGCGAACAGGGAAAACAGTTCAGGGCTCACACTCCGATCGCCGGGGAGGAAGCCGAGTCGGCCGGCTGGACCGACCGGAGAGTGGGATGGGCCAGCTCGGCGTCGCCAGCAGCCGCCCACACAGCCCATTCCTCGGGATTCCAAAACTCGATATGGGTGATGGCCCCGTGGATCAGCACCGCCGAGTCCAGCCGGGCGTACTCGCGGAGGTAGGCCGGGATACCGACCCGCCCCTGTCGGTCCAGTTCCACTTCCGTCGATCCGGCGGCCCACACCCGCACGGTCGACCGGTCCTCGGGGCCGCCGTCGGCCCTCGCCTCCATCTCGTCCAGCTTTCGCTCGAAGGCGTCCGGCGTCCACAGCGCCAGGCAGCGTTCGTTGTGCTTGGAGATGTAGGCCGAGGGTGTCGAAGCTGGCTCGGTAGCGCGCCGGAAGGATGATCCTCCCTTTGACATCCAGGGAGTGCTCGAACCTCCCTACGAACCGCATCGCCACTCTTCACTCCGCTCCGTCCCTCAGTGGTACCAGGGCCCCTCCCCTTTACACCACTTCCCGCCACTATATGGCCCCTGTCCCCCACCGTCAACCACCTGGGCCCGTGTCGAGCCACATTTCGCCGCCCATCCGGCGGGAGTTGCCGACCGTGGCCGCGGTCGTTCACGTCCGGGCGTCGGAACCGTCCTGAGCCGGAAACCTCCTTGAGCCGGCGTGCCCTCCCGCCAAGCATGGGGAGGCGCCGGTAGCAGGACTCGATCGTCAGTGGCCCGGGCGACCGCCGGCCCCGACGCACCATCGGAGCGATTGGCCAGACACCGGGCGGTGGTTGGTGACCTCAGCTGGTTGCCGGTGGATCCGGGAGCGAGGCCATCAGGGCCGCGGTCAGAGCCGCCGCTCGTTCCGGACCGACGCCGGTCGCCACGTCGCGAAGGTCGGCGGCGGCGCCGGGCCTCGCCGCGTCGTCTACGGCGAGCAGCTCGATCAGCGCGGCCGGCTCCCATCGGAGCAGGGCCGCAGTCTGGAACAACACGGCCTGCCGGGTCCGACGCTGCGAGATACCAACGACCTTTCGCGAGCCGACGGAGACCTCGCCCGGCCCGAGTCCGGCGAAGCAGACTTGTCTGGACCAGGCCCGGCGCTGCAGACCGTCCCGCCAAACCCGGGCCGGCCCGGCACCAACCCCGTCGACCGAGGCGGCCCAGGCCTCGCCGACCCACCAGCTGGCCCGCCGCACGTCACTGTCCCAGAGGGCGTCGCCTGCAGGGATGATCAGATCGATCCACAGCACGGAGTCAGAAGCCACCAGCACGGCCCCTCCCCCGCTGGAGCGGCGAGCCACCGGCACCTGCGCTCGGGCCACGGCGCCCGGGTCGACATCGGCGTCGGGCTGGCCGGAGCCAAGGATCACGGAACGCTCGTCGATGTGCAGGATCCGCACCAGACGGGTTCCGACCTCGTCGCCGCCCGTCAACGACGTAAACGACTGCAACGCCCGCAGCGACTGGTCCAGCAGGAGGCGGGCCGACCCCTGCTGGTGCTCCACGCGCCAGGCCGGCGCGGCTCTGGGGCTCAAGCCGACAAGCTGGCGGCTCTCGATCCGAGGTACTGCTCCCAGTCGGAGCGGACGGCTCCGGTCGCGACCAGGATCCAGGCCCGCTCCCGCGGCGCCGTGGGACGGCGGCGGAGCCGCATGCCGCTGTCCTCGAGCAACCGGTCCCGCTTGCGCGTATTGCAGGGACGGCACGACGCCACCACGTTGTCCCATGCGTGCGTTCCACCCTTGCTCCGGGGGATGACGTGGTCGATGTTCTCCGCCGATGCCCCGCAGTACTGGCATCGGTGGCCGTCGCGAGCGAACACCGCCCGCCGGTTGAGCGCCACCCGGGCTTGATATGGAACCTTGACGAAGTAGCAGAGCCGCACGACCGACGGCTCCGCCAGGGCTAGCCGCTCAGCCCGGAACAACCGATCAGTGGAGTGCAGGAGCTCCGCCTTCTCGTCGAGGATCAGCATGAGCGCCCGTCGGCTCGGGACGACGCACAGCGGTTCGTAGGTGGCGTTGAGCACTAGCGCCTGCGTCATCGCCCCCGGGCCTCCCCTACCGGCTCGGTGGCCGCCGGTGGGCTGCGGCGGGGTCCGCGCCCTCTTCCCCTGATGGCACGACGGGAACGTTACCGCGCCCGCGACCCCATCCGGCGACACCATTCGAGGTAGGCGATCAGATCCGGTAAATCCAGTCTTCCGTTATCGCCGTACATCGTTTGTGTTCGGAACTGAACGTAGTCGGGCGGAGGCAACGGGCTCGGCGGCCACCGGCGCCACCATCCGGGTGGCATCAGGCGGATCAGGCTCGGCCACAGGCGAGGGCGGGCCGCCACGGCCAGGATGGCCGGTAGACCCAATCCCGCCGGCCCGAGATCATGGCGGCGAACCGGGCCCCGGCCGGTCGCGCCGTGGTCGGCCCGGCCGCGATCAGCCCGGCCACGGTTCCCCCCGCCCCGATCGGCCCAGCCATGGTTCGCTCGGCCACGACCAGCCCGGCCACGACCAGCCCGGCCACGACCAGCCCGGCCACGACCAGCCCGGCCACGACCGGCCCCGCCCGCGGGACTGCCGTTCACGGTTGGCGACGGTCCCCGTCGTAGCCTCGCCATCCGACCGCCGCCGCCCCGATGAGCGGCCCGGCCGCCCCGAGCCGACCCGGGACGATGCGGCAGTGACGCGAAAACTGGAGGCGGGCCCGGGCCGCGAGCTCGTGCCGGGCCGCAGCGAAGAAGGGCGCCCCGAAACCGAGCGCCACCGAGCCGCTGACCGACGCCAGTTGCAGGTCCAGCAGGTTGGCCACCGACGCCACGGCCCGACCGACGAGCATCCCGGCGCGGGCGACGACTTCCGGGTCGGACTCGGCTGCCGTCCGGCCGGTGATCGCCGCAATGGCGGTGCCGGACGCCTCCGCCTCCAGGCAACCGCGCCCTCCGCACGCGCAGGGGCGGCCGGACGGCTCCACCACGACGTGACCGATGTGACCGGCGTTGCCGTCGTCCCCATCGAGCAATCGGCCGTCGAGGACAATGCCGCCGCCGACTCCGGTGGATACGACCATCGAGATGTAATTGCGCAGCCCGGCCGCTTCGCCCACCCACCCGTCGGCCAGGGCCAGGGCTTTGGCGTCATTGTCGATCCAGGTGGGCAGGCCGGTCAGCTCGGCCAGGCGAGCGCGAAGAGGAAAGTCCCGCCAGCCCGGAATATTGAGCGGGGAGATGAGCTCTCCCGCGCCCGACATGGGCCCCCCGGACCCTATTCCGCACGCCAACGGCTCGGCGGGCGGGCGGGACCCCACGAGGGCCTCAAGGGCGGCCCAGATCGTCTCCGCTCCTCCGGCCGGAGTGGATACCTGGGCAGCCCAGTCCACCCGGCCCCGCCGATCGACGAGAGCCGCGGCCAACTTGGTCCCGCCGATGTCGACTGCCAGCACGGACTCCGTCGCCGCCCCACCGGCGCCGGGGGCTGATGAAGTCATTTCGAGCAGGGTACGCTAACCGCCAGACAGCTTCAGGAGGACCGATGGTACGACAACCGGCGGTGGAGGTGCAGACCGTCGGCGCCTTTGCAGCGATCTTCGAAGCGGTCATCGGCAATGTGGCCCAGGTCCTCGACGGCAAGGAGGATCCCGCCCGACTGGCTCTCGTGTGCGTGGCCGCGGAGGGGCACCTGCTGGTCGAGGATGTGCCGGGCGTCGGCAAAACCAGCCTGGCGAAAGCGCTGGCCCGATCGTTTGACCTGCAGTGGCGGCGAATCCAGTTCACGCCCGATCTGCTGCCCTCCGACGTGACCGGAGCGAGTGTGTACGACCGGGATACGGGATCGTTCACGTTCCGACCGGGCGGAGTATTCGCCAACGTGGTACTTGGCGACGAGATCAACCGGGCCTCACCGAAAACCCAGTCGGCCCTCCTCGAGGCCATGCAGGAGCGGCAGGTGACGGTCGACAACGTGACCCATCATCTGCCGGATCCCTTCGTGGTGATTGCCACCCAGAACCCGGTCGAACATGAGGGCACCTATCCGCTCCCCGAGAGCCAACTCGACCGGTTTTTGCTACGGGTCCGGATGGGCTACCCGGATCGTCACGCCGAGATGGCCATGCTCGAGCGGACCGAGTCGCGCACCCAGGTCGAGGACCTGTCTGCCGTGGCCGGCCCCGACGCCATCACCACGATGGTCGGGATCACCGCTCAGGTGCACGTGGCGATGGCGCTCAAGGGCTACATCGTCGATTTGGCGACGGCAACCCGCAATCATGCGGCCCTGTCGCTCGGCATGTCGCCTCGCGCCGCTCTGGCTCTACAGCGGGCGGCCCGAGCCCTGGCCGCCTCGACCGGGCGCGAATATGTGGTGCCTGATGACATCAAATATCTGGCCGGCCCGGTGCTGGAACATCGCCTCATGCTGTCGCCCGAGGGCGTCGTCAGCGGCGTCGAGATCGCCGAGGTGGTGGAAGAGATCCTCCGCACCGTACCTGTTCCATCCGGCCGGGCCGCAGGCTGATGCGCTCCGGCCGGGTCGGGCTCACCCATCGCGGGTGGGTCATGCTCGCCGTAGCTCTCTCGCTGGCCCTCGGGGGATTTCTCTTCGGGATCGAGGAGCTCTACCCGGTCGCCGCGGCCGCCGTGGTTCTGATCGTGGCCGCTCGAGCCTGGGTGGCCAGGCGGCGCTGGGACGTTCGCGTCGTCCGCCATGTTCGCCCCGCCCGGGTGCCGGCCGGCGTCCCGGCCCGGGTCGAACTGGCCGTGGTCAACCATGGTCACGACGCTTCGCCCATCCTGGCCGCCCGGGATCCATTTGACGGCGGCCGGCGCTGGGCCCGCTTTCTCGTCGCCCCGCTCGATCCCGGGGAGCTGCGCCTGGCGGCGTACTCCCTGCCTACCTCCCGCAGAGGCGTGTTCGAACTCGGTCCGCTGCAGCTCGAACTCTCCGACCCGTTCGGGCTGACGCGGGTTGGCACGATCGGCTGCCCGATCTCGACCCTCACCGTGCACCCCCGGGTGGATTCCATCCGGACACCGGCCTCGCCGGCCGAACCGGATCCTGACATGCGTGTCCCCCAGCCCGTCGTCGGTCGACTCGGCGACGAGTTCTACGGACTCCGCGAGTACCGCATCGGGGACGATCTCCGCCGGGTGCACTGGGCGTCCACGGCCCGGACCGATCAGCTGATGATCCGCCAGCCCGAGAATCTGTTGCAGGGCCGGCTGACCATCGCCGCCGACCTCCGTGCGGCCATCCAGGACGCCACGACCCTCGAGGCCACCCTGTCGGCCGCCGCCAGCGTCGCCATGGCCGGCATTCGCAGCCGGGTGCACGTGCGCGTCGTGACCACGAGCGGCATCGATAGCGGGTTCGGGGCCACGGCCCCGCATGGCGCGGCCATCCTGGATTTGCTGGCCGCCGCCGCCCCGCACCCGGGGACCACCTTGACCGACGACCTGCCATTTGGTGCCGGCACCGCCGGTCCACTGGTGTTGATCACGACGCAGGCGGCCACCGACGGCGACCTGTCGATGGCGACCCGGGCCAGCCGGCGGGACCGATTCACCCTGGTCATCTTCGAGCGGTCCGGCGCCGGGGCCCGCCGACGCCCCCCGGCCCGGACCCCTGCTCAAGGACGGGTAGTCGTGGTCCCGGCGGGAGGCTCGTTTCGTTCGGCATGGGAGGGGCTTCCATGTTGACGGCCGGGGCGCCCAGGACCGCACCGCAGCCGCCGCGCCCGGCTCGAGGTGGGGCGTCCAGCCCGGCTCGTCCCGCCACCCCGGCCCCGCCGCGGCCGTTTACGGCCGAACAGGAGGGCTATCCGGCCACCACCTTGTCGCTTACCGTCCTGACCCTGGCCTCCGCGGCGGGGCTGCTGCGCGTCTTCACCAACGACGGCTGGGTCGGTCCGGTCCTCGTCACGGCCCTCGTCCTGCACGCCATCGGCTGGGCCGCCCGCCGGTGGCGCGTTCCGCAGGTGGCGGCGCTGGCGTTGTCCGTGCTGGCGTTGTGGCTCCTCGTCGGCTGGACGGTACTGCCGTCCACGACGTATCACGGGCTGCCGGCCGCGGGAACCGCGTCGCACCTCTGGACCGCGTGGACGCAGGCGCACTCGGACTTCGCCGCCGCGGTGACCCCCGTGACCACCACCACCGGGTACACCCTGCTGGCCGTGCTGGGAACGGGGGCCGTGGCCATCCTGGGCGACTGGGCGGCCTTCCGTTGGCGTTCGGCCCTCTATGCCGTCGCCCCTGCGTTTGCCTACTTCGTGGTCTGCTGCATCCTCGGCCAGGGGCCAGGCCGGGAATGGACCGTCGCCCTCGAAGTGGCCGCCATCCTCGCCTTCCTGGTGATTCACCGGGCCACCGTGGACCGCTCGGGCCAGGCCTGGTTCGGCAACCAGCGGGCCGGGGCCGTCGCCTGGGCCATCCGGGCCGGCGGCCTGGCCGCCGCGGCCTCGCTCCTGGCCGCGCTCGTCTTCACCCCGCTCGCCGGTGGAACTGAAGGGCGCGGCCTCTTCGGGTGGCGCGGGGGATTTGGCGACGTCGGCTCCGGTCCCCGCCAGGTGCCCAACCCGGTCGTGGACCTGCACACCCGCATACTCAACCAGTTCGACACGAAGGTCTTCCAGGTTCAGAGTGCGGTGCCGTCGTACTGGCGCCTGACCTCCCTCGACACCTTCAACGGTCAGGACTGGGTTTCGACCAACTCCTACCGGAGCTTCAGCGATCAGCTGCCCGGCGCCCAGGCGGTCCCACCCGGCACGAGGACCGTTCGGCAGACGTTCCAGGTGCAGGGGCTCGACTCGGTGTGGCTGCCCGACTCGTTCACCCCCGTCGCGGTCTCGGGTGTTCGTCACGTCAGCTACGACCCGGTCTCGGGCAGCCTTATCACCTCGCGCCCCACGTCCAATGGGCTGACCTACACGGTTACCTCCTACCAGTTCCTCTCCGACCTCAACCCGGCGAAACTGAAGAGGGCGCCCGCGGTACCGGTCAGCGGTGCGTTCAAGCGCTACCTGCAACTGCCGAAGTCGGTGCCCCAGGAGGTCAAGACCCTGGCCGAGCGCATCACGGCCGGACAGACGACCGAGTACGACAGAGCCTTGGCGCTGCAGAACTATTTCTGGGATCCGGCCAATGGCTTTCTGTACAACCTCAATCCGCCGGGCGACGGTTATGGCATCTCTGCGTTGACCAACTTCCTGTTCGTCACCAAGCAGGGCTACTGCCAGCAGTTCGCCGGCGCGTACGCGGTTTTGGCCCGGGCTATCGGACTGCCAACCCGGCTGGCGGTGGGATTCATCACTGGCGCCGAAATCAACAGCACCGGCACCTACCAGGTGACAGATGGCGATGCCCACACCTGGCCCGAGGTCTATTTCGGGCCGGAGTACGGCTGGCTGCCGTTCGAACCGACCAAAACCTCCGTCAACGCCCCCTCGCAGGGATATGCCCCACCCCCCCCCGACAGCGGCGGCAGTGGGTCCCCGACGCCCGCTTCTGAATCCCCGGCGATTCCGAAGGGACTCCAGCTCCCGCCCGGCCTGGGTGCCGGCGGCGGGACGGCGGGAGCTGCTGGGGCCGGCGCCCCGACTGCCGGCCCCACGACCGCACGTCACCACAGCACGGCGTGGTCGGTCTTCTTGATCATTCTGGCGGTGTTCGCCATCTGGGCGGCGGTCGTGACGGCCGTGCGCCGGGGTGGATGGCTGATCCGGAGATGGCGAGCGCGGCGAGATCCCGCCGCACTCGTGCGCTCCTACTGGGCCGATGTGACCGACATGCTCGGATGGTGGGGCGGCAAGCCCGCGCCTGGCGAAACGGATCAGGAGTTCGCCGAGCGGGCCGGGCGTCTCCTCGTCGGGCGCCTGCGGGACCCGGCGGCCTGGCTGCCGGGCGGGGTGCGCCGGTTGGGCCGGCTGGCCACGGAAGCCAGGTTCGCCCCCTCCGTTCCCGCCGACCGCGCCCGAGAGGCCAAGTCCATCGCCCGCGAGATCCACCAGGGGCTGTTTCGGAGCGCCACCGCTCGCCAGCTGATCATCTGGGCCCTGATTCCGCACCCCGGACTGCGCCCCGGGACCCGGTTCGGCCAGGTGCTCGGTAGCCCCGCGATGGGCCGCGACATGGTCCGGGAGTTCTCGCCTACGAAGCCTGCGAGTGCCCGCGGCTTTCGCTGAATGATGGTGCCAGGTACCCGACCCGGCGAGAAGGGCTGAGCTCGGTGGTCGGGCGAAGACCGGTGGCGACGACGCGAGCGAGAAACCCGCGCCAGTGGGTCAGGTCTCGTCGCCTCCGAAGCGGCGTTTGAACCGGCGGGTCGCGTCATCGATCGCCTCGTTGAGGTGGCGGCCCCGTAACGTCTCGCTCAACTGTCGGAAACCGTGCTGGCCCATCCGCCGCACGTTGTGGGTCAGGACGATGGCGCTGCCGAGCATGACCGCGAAACCGAAGACCCCGACCACCCAGCTCGAGGCGAACCCGACGAGCAGCACGACCAGTCCCACCAGGAACCCGAGCGCAGCCCATCGACAATTGCGGGCGAGATATTTCGGAAGGGTGGTGGAACCGAGCCGGTTGGCGGACTCGGGGTCGTGTGCCAGGAAACGCTGCTCGATCTCCTGCAGTATGCGCTCTTCGTTTTCGTTCAGCGGCACCTTGAGCCCTCCGTCGACGCCATCTTCGCGCCCCTCGCAACCTACAGCAACGCGCTCGATATTTCATCGGCCGCTTGACGTCACCCTCCGGGCGACGGGGCACCGGGCTCGCCGCCCGCAGCCGGCCCCCACTGGGTATCGCCGGGGCGCTTCACGCCCACGCCGTCCGGCCCGAGCAGGGTGGCCGGTCCGACCGAGCCGTCGCCGTATCGGCCCCGGATGGCGTCGATGGCCCGCGAGGCGTCCTGCCAGGAACGATCCGGGTCGTCCCCGCCACCTGCGGACCCGTCAAGATCGAGCCGCATTTGGTGGGCCGCCGCGGCACCTATATCGGTCAGATTCGAGACGCCCACGCCAAGCAGCCGCACGCCAGGACTCAGATCCTCGCCGTCGAGCAGGATCACGGCTCGCGCCGCGATCGCCGGCGCGTCCGTGACACATTCTGGTCCGCTTCTCGACCGGGTGCGGGTCGTGAAGTCGGCCGTCCGAACTTTCAGGGTGACGGTTCGGCCCGCCAGGCCGGCCCGACGGAGGCGGCTCGCCACGGAATCGGCCATTTTCACAACCTCCCGGCGGAGCTCGGCCCGGTCGTAGAGGTCGACCGGATAGGTCTCCTCATGGCTCACCGACTTGACGGCGCGATCGGGCTCGACGGACCGCTCGTCGACGCCGCGGGCCAGTTGTTCCAGTTGCCGGCCGTGGGCCCGGCCGAGGGCGCGCTCGAGCACCCCCGCCGGCACGTTGGCCAGGTCGCCGACGGTGGACACCCCCAGGCTGCGCAGCCGGGTAGAGGTGGCCGGCCCCACGCCCCAGAGCGCCTCGATCGGCAGCGGATGTAGAAACGACAACTCCTCGCCGGGCTGGATCACGACGATGCCGGGGCCGGGGATGGCGCCGTGGACACTGGCGTGCGGCTTGGCTGCTTCCGACGCGAGCTTGGCCAGAAACTTCACCGGGGCCACACCGACGGAGCACGACAGCCCGAGCTCACCGCCGATCCGGGTGCGGACGGCGGCGGCGATCTCCGGCGCCGGCCCGAACATCCGCTCCGCACCGGTCACGTCGAGGAAGGCCTCATCGAGGGAGATGCCCTCCACGAGGGGCGTGAAGTCCAGGAACACGGCGTGAATGCGTTCGCTGATCTCGGCATAGCGATGGAAGCGACCGGCGAGGAAAATGGCCTGCGGACAGAGTTGGCGAGCCCGGATGGAGGGCATGGCCGAGCGCACCCCGTAGGCCCGGGCCTCATAGCTGCAGGAGGCCACCACGCCCCGCCGACCCGTTCCACCGACGATGACCGGCTGGCCCGCCAGTTCGGTCCGATCGAGAACTTCCACCGCGGCGTAAAACGCGTCCATGTCGACGTGCAGGATGGTCCTGGTCGCCTGATCCGGCGGCACGTCCGCAGTCTGCCAGAGCCGGAGGCCCGATCGGCGCGGTGGCGGATGGATTTGATCCGGCGTTCCCCGGGCCCGTCCCTCGAAAGAACGGCAAGGGTCGGGCCGGTGGGCCCCTCCAGCCCCGCCGAGCCAGCCGTCAGGCCCGTCCGAATCAGGCGCGTCGGCCCAGCCGGACCAGCCGTCAGCCCAGCCGCACCAGCCGTCAGCCCAGCTATCAGCACCAGCCGTCAGCCCAGCTGGACCAGCCGGTAAGCCTCGGCGAAACGGACCGCCGCCCCGCGTCCGGCGTCTTCCGCCCGCTGGCGGACCGCACCCCGCAACCACTCCCCGCTGTCTCCTACCTGGCTGGAGTGGCACGCGATGGCCGCAGCCTTGACGTCGATGGTCTCGGAGATGTCGACCAGAACGTCGGGCTCGAGCGTCCCCGACAGGTACACCGCTCCGACCTGATGCGGGGGGCCGGCCTCCGGAAAATAATGCGGGTTGCCCGCCGCCGGGGTCACCGCGTCGAGAGCCGCCCAGCCGACCACCCGATGATCCCGGTGGTTGACGTAATGCCGTCCGAAGTAGATGGCCGTCGGGTCGGGTGCGACCACCGCGTCGGGGCGCACTTCCCGGACCAGGGCGACCAGTTTGGCCCGCAACACCCGGTCATCTTCGAGCTCTCCGTCACAGAACCCCAGCCAGTGGTGGCTGGTGATACCCAGGATGGCACCCGACGCGGCCACCTCCGCTCGCCGCCGGACCACCAGCTGAGCCGGATCCGTCGCCGGATCCAGAGACCCCTTGTCGCCATCGGCGCAAATGCAGACGTGGACCGCGGCGCCGCCGGCTGCCCACCGGGCCAGCGTCCCGCCGGCCGACACATCGGGATCGTCGGGATGCGCGTAAACGGCGAGGACCCGGCCGGGCACCTCGCTCACCAGGTCGGCCACGGCCAGACGATAGCCACGGCCAGCCCGACAGTAGCCACGCCCAAACAGTAGTCGGGCGCCCGGCCGGCCCGACCAAACGCAGAGGGCTCATCGGGCCGCCCGCTAGGGGGCGCGTGCGATCGAGCGAAGCGCCTGCTCTATGCCCTCATCGTCGACATCGGCGTGCGTGACCAGGCGGACCACCCCGGGAGCCACGGTGCCGGCCAGCACACCGTCGGCTTGGAAATGTGCGAGGAGGGCGCGGGGATCGGCGTGGGCAAAGAGGACGATATTGGTGGCGACGGTTTTCGGATCGAGTCCCGCCTCCGGCCAGCGCTCCGCCACCGCACCGGCGAGGCGGCGGGCCCGCAGGTGATCCTCCGCCAGTCGATCGAAACCCCGGTGAATGGCAACCAGGCCGGCTGCGGCGATGACCCCGGACTGCCGCATGGCGCCGCCGAGCCGCTTGCGTTCCAGTACGGCCGCCGCCATGAGGTTTGCCGGCCCGGCGAGCACCGATCCGACCGGCGCACCGAGACCCTTGGAGAGGCAGCAGGTGACCGTCGTCGCCGGCGCGGCTCGCTCTTCGAGCGTCTGCCCGCTGGCAATAGCCGAATGCCAGAGGCGGGCCCCGTCGAGATGGACCGGGAGGCGGTGGCGACCGGCTACCTCGCTGACCGCCGCCAGCCGGTCAGGGTCCCAAACCGAGCCGCCCGCCGCCATGTGCGTGTCCTCGACGGCGATGGCCGCCACCGGCGGCTGGTGGTGGGCGCCCGCCTCGATCAGTCCGGTCACCGCCCCGGCGTCGAAGCTGCCGCCGTCGTCGGGCAGGGTCAGCCAGGTCACGCCCGCGTTACGGGGACCGGCGCCGGCTTCGTACAACACCAGGTGCTGCCGGGCCCCGGCGACGACCGCGTCGCCGGGCCGGACGAGCACCCGTAGAGCGATCTGATTGGCCATGGTGCCCGACGGGACCAACAGGGCCCAATCGGTCCCGGTCAGCTCGGCGAAAGTGTCCTGCAACCGGTTGACGGTCGGATCCTCGCCGTATTGATCGTCACCGACCTCGGCATCGGCCATGGCCCGGCGCATCTCAGGGGTGGGTCGGGTGACGGTGTCGGAGCGCAGGTCGACCAGCACCGCGCCACCGTACGCTACAACTGGTCCTTGTTGACCTCCCCGGAAAGCTTCCTGCCCGAGGCGACGGTGTCCGACGTGTTCGGCCCGCCGCCCGACCACGGGCCCCGCAATGCCCTTCTGGCCGAGCTGGCCGCGGTCGCCCTGGCCTGCTCGACCGCGGCGGCGGCGGTACTGCAGCAGGGCCTCGACGGCCCGCCCCGCTCGGTGGACACCAAATCCTCGGCCACCGACATGGTGTCGGAGGTGGACCGGGGGGCGGAGGAAGCGGTGTCGCGGGTCCTGGCCTCGCACCGTCCTCACGACGGCCTGCTCGCGGAGGAGGGCACGACCCGGCCCGGCTCCTCGGGGGTCAGGTGGGTTGTGGACCCGCTCGATGGGACCACGAACTTCCTCTTCGGGATTCCGCAGTTCGCGGTATCCCTGGCGGCCGAGATCGACGGGGTGCCCCAGGTCGGGATCGTCATGGATCCGTCGCGCCAGGAGACCTGGGCGGCCGTCGCCGGCTGGGGCGCCCGGCGCAACGGCCGGCCCTGCCGGGTGGCCTCCGGCCGGTCGACCCTCTCCACCGCTCTGGTCGCCACCGGCTTCGGCTACCAGCCCGCCCGCCGCGAATGGCAAGGCGGGGTCGCAGCCCATGTGCTGCCCCGCGTCCGCGACCTCCGCCGGTTCGGTGCCGCCTCCCTCGACCTGTGCTGGACGGCCGGGGGACGGTATGACGCCTACTACGAGTGGGGACTCAATCCCTGGGATCTGGCCGCCGGCGCGCTCATCTGCGCCGAGGCCGGAGGGAGGGTGGAGACCTTCCCGGGCCGGCTCATCGTGGCCACGACGCCGGAGCTGTTCGACGCCTTCTCCGCCTTGCTGACAGCCGCCGGCGCCACCGACATTCCGGCGGGACCGGAACCGAAGCACTGGTAGGGACGTCGGGTGCCGCCGTCGGGTTCGATGGCGTCGAGTCTGGCCGGGGCGAGCTTGGCCGGGGCGAGGTTGGCCGCGTCGAGTTCGGCCGCGTCGGGTTTGGCCGGGGGCGATGTCGGCGGTGTCGAGCTCAGACGGGATCCGGCTAGTGGGCCGGCCAGAAACTCGACGCCGGAAACTCGGCCATCAGAATGCCTGGTCGCCAGAGCAAGGCCGAGCCGGTTGGATTGTGGGCCGAAGTCAGACCTTTACTGGCGCGCGCCCCGCTTCAACCGGGCACTGATCGCGCCAGTAAAGCTCGAAGGGCATGATTCGCGACAGTAAGGGCCGGCAAGATCTGGTGGCGTCGGGGCTGCGGTCGCGCCTCGCCCGTCGGGCCGGCCCGAGCCGGCCAGTGGGCCTGGCCAGAAACTCGACGCCGGAAACTCGGCCATCAGAATGCCTGGTCGCATGACGACAGCTGGCCGCGAGTTTCCGGCGTCGAGTTCGCAGGCGGCCCACTAGCCGAAGAAGACCTCGGCCACCCCGTGCAGGAGACCGGGATCGACCGTCTTCGGCGCCGCCAGGGCATCGGCGAGCGGCACCCGCACGATGCAGTCCGCCTGGAGGGCCACCATGCGGCCAAAGTCCTGATCGTGCACCGCGTCGATGGCCGCGACGCCGAACCGCGTGGCCAGGATCCGGTCATAGGCGGTTGGCGTCCCGCCCCGCTGCACGTGCCCCAGCATGGTCACGCGGGTCTCGAAGCCGGTGCGAGCCTCGATCTCGGCCGCCAGCAGGTTGCAGATGCCACCGAGGCGCACGTGCCCGAACTGGTCCACCTCCCGGGACACCACCGCCATCGTGCCTTCCGCCGGCACCGCGCCCTCCGCGATCACGACGATGGAGGCAAAGCGCCCCTTGGCGTGACGGGCTTTCAGGTTGCGGCAAACCTCGTCGATGTCGAACGGCTCTTCGGGGACAAGGATCTCGGCCGCGCCTCCGGCGATGCCGGCGTAGGTCGCGATCCACCCGGCGTGCCGACCCATGACCTCGCACACGATTACCCGGTCGTGCGACTCCGCCGTGGTGTGCAGGCGATCGATGGCCTCCGTCGCAATCTGGACGGCGGTGTGAAAGCCGAACGTGACCTCAGTGGCGGACAGGTCGTTGTCGATGGTCTTCGGCACCCCGATGACGGCGACGCCTTCTTCCGCGAGTTTGTTCGCCACGCCGAGCGTGTCCTCGCCGCCGATCACCACCAGGGCGTCGATGCGCTCGCTCTGCAAGGTGGCCATGGCCTTGGCCGGACCACCATCGATGCGGTAAGGGTTGGTCCGGGAGGTTCCGAGAATGGTGCCGCCGCGAGGGAGGATGCCCCGGCAGCGTTCGACGTCGAGCGGCATGGTGCGATCCTCGACGACCCCGCGCCACCCGTCGAGAAAGCCGATGAATCGGTCGTCATAACCAACCTCACCCCGCCGAACGACGGCCCGAATCACCGCGTTCAATCCCGGGCAGTCCCCGCCGCCAGTGAGCACGCCAACTCGCATCGGGTTCCTCCTTATCGTCCGGGCGGCGCGACTTAACCCACCACGTTGCGAACGCTACCCGCCACAGCCTCGGGTCCTTCGCAACCGGGAGTGGTCGTGGCCATATGACACCAAGGCCGGATCTTGGCCGCGGCGCAACTCAGCCGCGCCGTGGGGCTTCGGATCGCTTGGGGGCGGTGGCCTTGGTCAGCAGCACCGCTTCCCGCTGGAAGTCCACCGCACCGGAGAAATCCTTGTAGACGCTGGCGAAACGCAGGTAGGTCACCTCGTCGAGGAGCCGCAGGCGCTCCAGCACCACCACACCGATCTGCTGAGCGCTGACCTCGGGTCCGCTGAGACGCAGCTCCTCCTCGGCCTCCGCGGCCAGCCCCTCCATGTCCTGGAGACTGACCGGGCGATTCTTGGCGGCCGCGCCCACACCGGCGACGATTTTGGCCCGGTCAAACGGCTCTCGCTGCCCCGACCGCTTGACCACGACGAAGGGAACCTCTTCCAGGCGCTCGTAGGTCGTGAAGCGGCCCCCACAAGCCAGGCATTCCCGCCTGCGCCGGATGGCCCCACCTTCTTCCGCCGAGCGCGAGTCGACGACCTTGTCGTCCATGCTCGAGCACTGCGGACACCGCATTGCCTCGAATGTATCCCCGGCGCGCCCGACATAGTTCCCCACCGCGACATCTCCCCTGAGCCGGGCCGTCTCTCAGCTGGGCGTCGGATGGTCGTTGGGCACGTGGCTCTTGCCGTCGGGCATCCTGCTCCGCAGGTTTTCAACCTCGGGTTCCGGGCCCCGGCGGGGACGGGCTCAGCCGGCCCGGTGCGGCGATCATCGCCCCGGTATGGCGATGCTCTCCCCCGGGTAGATGGCCGTGCTCCCCGCTTCACTCGCCAGGCGGTCGACGAGGGGGCGGACATCGCCGCGGGGATCGACCGCCTCCGCAATCGACCAGAGCGTGTCGCCGGGCCGGACGACCCACACCCGCACCGCGGCGGCATGGGAACCACCGGGCGCACCGGTGGTGGCGAGGGGTCCACCACCGGTGCGTCCCAGGGCCGTACGGAAGGCGATCACGGAGCAGGCGATCACGGAGCAGGCGATCACGACCGCGAGCCCTCCGACGGCGACCGTACGCCGGAGCCGCGGCGCTCCCCGGCGCTCTACCGCTGGGCCCGGGCCGCAGGACCGCAACCCGCGGGCCTGCGGCGCCGGGACGGCGTTTGACACCGGATCCGGCCAAGGCGCCCGTCCGACCTCGGGGCGCGGCCGTCGACAGGAGCGACCGGCGCCCGCCCACCTCCTGGACACCCGCCGCGGCCGATGACCGGCTCGAGTCCCGGCCGCCCGGTGCTCATCGGTGAATCCCGAGATCGGGGGGTCAACAAGTTCCAGCGCCACACGATCGCCTCCTGCCTTCTGCTCTCCGGCCCTGTGCTCTCCGGCCCTGTGGTCTCCGGCCCTGTGCTCTCCGGACCTGTGGTCTCCGGACCTGTGCGATCCGGCCTTTTGCGACGGGGCCCTCTTCATTTCGTTTACCGCATGCCCAATCCCTTGGTCAGCGGATCGAACATGTGTTCCCGATCATCAGAGCACGAACAGGTGTTCGTTGTCAATGGGCGACTACGAACAGGTGTTTGCAGTGGCGAGAAGCTTGGGCTAGAATGAAATACCGCGAGGGATCGCCAGATCCGCCCCTAGGCCGGAGGTGCCGTGATCGATACTGAACTCACAGGGAAGCGAAGGGAGATCCTCGATTTCATCGCCACCCAGCTGCGCGACCGGGGCTACCCGCCGTCGGTGCGCGAGATCGGCGAAGCGGTCGGGCTGACGTCGTCCTCGACGGTCCACACCCACCTGACCACCCTGCAGCGTCAGGGGTACCTCCGGCGGGATCCCACCAAACCCCGGGCCATCGAGGTCCGCTACGACACCAACTCCGGCATCGCCATCGATCGGCGTCCCGCCCGGCACGTGCCCCTCGTCGGCAACGTCGCCGCCGGCCTCGACGTGCTGGCCGAAGAAAACATCGAAGAGCTGCTCCCGCTCCCGGAGGACTTCACCGGAGACGGGCAGCTGTTCATGCTCAAGGTGCGAGGCGACTCCATGATCGACGCCGGGATCCTCGACGGGGACTACGTGGTCGTCCGCCAGCAAGACCAGGCCGAGAAGGGCGACGTGGTGGTCGCCGGTATCCCGGGCGGCGAAGCGACGGTCAAGAGCTTCGGGCGCCGCGGCGCCAAGGTGGTCCTGACCCCGGCCAACTCGACCATGAGCCCGATGGTCTTCAGTCCCGACGAGATTTCCCTCTACGGGAAGGTCGTGACCGTCCTCCGCCGGCTGTAGCGACGGCCACTCTGGCCGTCAGCGATCAGGCCGCCCCGGAGAGTAAGCGGTAGAGGGTCAGATAGGCCCGATCGAGCGGTTCTCGCTCCAGTCGTTCGTCGGCGGTGTGAGCCAGTTCGGGGTCGCCCGGGCCGAAGTTGATGGCGGGCACACCCCGCTCGGCGAAGAACGCCACGTCCGTCCATCCCAGTTTGGGCTTCGGAGCGGCGCCGGTCGCCGAGATGAGAGCCTTTAATACCGGATGGTCGAGCGCGGGGGCGGCCGCCGGCTGCGCTTCGAGGATGCTCAGCCGGTCGCCGCGGGTCGAGTCGATCAGGGGCGCCAGCCAACCGCAAAGCCAGGCACCGGCGCGGCCGGCATCACGGTCGGGGGCGAAGCGATGGTTGATGACCAGCGTGGCCCGGTCGGGGACGACGTTGCCGGCGACCCCGCCGTTGACGGCTACCACCTGCACGGCCTCCCGATACCGGCATCCGTCGATGACCGGCTCGCGGGCCTGGTAGGCGCTGATCCGGTCGAGGATCGGTCCCAGCCGGTGAATGGCGTTGACCCCCATCCAGGGTCGCGCTGTGTGCGCCCGGGTTCCGCCAACCTCCAGCTCCAGCTTGACCACGCCCTGACAACCGGCCTCGACGAGCGCACTGGTAGGTTCGCCGAGCACGGCTGCATCGCCCTTGAGCAGGTCCGGGGCGGACGCCTCGATGGCCAACAAACCGTTGTGCTCCCGGGCGATCTCCTCCCCCGCGTAGAAGACGTAGGTGACATCAACCGCCGGTTCGCTCAGGCTCATCGCCAGCCCGAGCATGACCGCCAGCCCACCCTTCATGTCGGCACTGCCGAGGCCCCAGAGGGTGTCGCCCTCGACCGTCGGTGTGGCGTTGCCGTTGGCCGGAACGGTGTCGAGATGGCCGGCCACCACTACCCGGGTCCGACGCCCGAGGTCAGTCCGGGCCACGACGTTGGCCCCGAACCGATGGACCGCGAGGGCCGGCTGGGCCCGGAGGGTCGACTCCACCCGGTCGGCCAGGGCTGATTCGTGGTTGCTCACCGACGGGATGGCGACCAGGTCGGCGGTGAGCGCCAACAGGTCCGGCGGCGGCGTCAGAGGGTGCCCCCGTGCTGGCGCAGAATGTCGTTGAGCCGACCCTTGTCGTGTCGCTCACCGGGCTCCAGGTGTTTGATCACGAGCACGCATGGCATCCCGAAGTCACCGCCGGTGTACGACCGGGTCCGGGTGGCAGGAACCGCCACGCACCAGGCGGGCACAACACCCCTCGAGACCTCCTCCCCGCTGTCGGCGTCGATGACCGGAATGGTGGCGCTCAGAATGCAGCCCGCACCGAGCACCGCCCCATCGCCGACCCGGGCTCCCTCGACAACCATGCTGCGGCTGCCGATGTAGCACTCATCGCCGATAAAGACGGGGACGGCCTGCGGTGGCTCCAGAACACCGCCGATGCCGACGCCCCCGGACAGATGGGTATTGCGCCCCACCTGGGCGCAACTGCCCACCGTGGCCCACGTATCGACCATGGTTCCCGAGCCGACTCTGGCGCCGATGTTGACGTAGCTGGGCATGAGGATCACGCCCGGCTCGAGGTAGCTGCCCCAGCGGGCCGACCCCCCGGGCACGACCCGCACCCCGGCGGTGCGGTAGTCCCGCTTGAGCGGTAGGCGGTCCACGTACTCGAAAGGGCCGGCCTCCATGACCGATAGGGCCGACACCCGGAAGAGGAGCAGCACGGCCTGTTTGCACCACTCGTGCACGACCGGCACCCCGTCGGGTCCGAGCTCGGCCACGCGTGCCTCGCCCCGATCGAGCAGGTCGATCGCGGCGTGGACCACCGCCACCGCCTCGGAATCGCCCGGGTCGAGTTCGCCCTGCCGATCCCAGAGGTCCTGGATCTGCGCTTCGAGATCAGCCATGGCCAGCGACGCTACCCGAACCCGCACCTCGGGTCGGGCCCGATTCCACGCCGCGCGCTGTCGGTTCCGGCGGGCGCATCGTGGTCGTGCGTATGGAAGAATTCGGGCTGTGGATCTCAACCACCTCAACCTGAGGGTGGCTGACCCGTCCCTGGCGCGCCAGTTCTATGAGCGGTGGTTCGGCTTTCGGGAGAAGTTCTGCGACGACGGCGCCGTGTTTCTCACCAACGACGACCGGTTCCTCCTGGCCCTCTTCGCGGCGGAGGCCGGGGGCACCATGCCGCCGGGTTATCACTTCGGTTTCAACCTGGAGAATCCGGCCGCGGTGCAGCAGATGCATCAGGCCATGACCGAGCGAGGCGTCCGGCCCGGGGATCTCCAGGAGTTGGAGGACTATGTGACCTTCCGGTGTCACGACCTCGACGGGCATGAGGTCGAGGTGTTCTGGGAGCCCTGAGCCGTGGCCGGCGCCGTGCGACGGCCACCGGTTCAGACGCCGAGGCGGCCGGCCAACAGGTCCAGCCGTTCGGCCGGGGCGACCATCGCCAGGCGGACAAAGCCGGTGGCCCGTTCCGAATCGCCGTAGAACGACCCGGGTGAGACGAGAACACCGGCGTGCTCGGCCAGCCAGTGGGTCCAGGCCCACCCGTCGCCGCCCGGAGCCTTCACCCACAGATAGAACCCACCGCCGGGCAGGTCACAGCCCACGCCGATGCCGGCGAGGATCTCCTGAACCCGGACCAGCCGGTCCCAGTAGCGCTGGCGCTGCTCCTCGACGTGGCGGACGTCGCCGAGGGCGGCGGCGGCGGCCTGCTGGACGGGGCCGGGCACCATGAAGCCGGCGTGCTTGCGCACCTCGCGCAGGTAGGCGACCAGGTCGGGGTCGCCGGTGTACCACCCGACCCGCATGCCGGCCATGTTGGAGCGCTTCGAAAGGGAGTGCACGGCCAGCACCCCACCCAGGCCGTCCGGCCCGTCACCATGGCCGAGGACCGTACGGGGCGGCCCGTCCCACGTGTAGTCGACGTAGCACTCGTCGCTGAAAACGAGGACGCCGCGGTCGCGCCCCCACCGCGCCGCCGCGGCCAGGTCGTCGAGGCCCCCGGCCGGGTTGCCGGGCGTGTTGACCCACAGGAGCAACGCCCGCGCCGCGTCCTCAGCGGGCACGGCTGCCAGGTCCAGCCGCCAGGCCTCGTCAACGGGAACCGGCACGGCCCGGAGTCCGGCCAGGATCGCTCCCATGGCGTAGGTCGGGTAGGCCACGGCCGGGTAGAGGACGGTGTCGCGCCCGGGGTTTCGCAGCCGGCACCAGGCCGGCACTCCGGCCACGAACTCCTTCGTGCCCACGCACGCGGCGATGGCGTCGAGGGGCACGTCGGTTTGCAGGGTGCTCTTCAGCCACTGCTGGACGGCCTGTCGCAGCTCGATGGTGCCGATCGATGGCGGGTAGCCTCGCACCGCGCCGGTGTCGTCGGGGCCGGCCACCGCCCGGGCCAGGGCCTCGACCGCGGCCAGGGGCGGGGGATCGGTCGGGGTGCCGATCGACAGGTCGACGAGCCCGCCCGGAAGTCTCGCCGCCGCCTGGCGCGCCCCGTCCAGTCGGTCATAGGGGTAGTCGGGAACGACGAAGCCGCCGGTCATGACCTCCCCTGTCATGCCGGCTCCGCCGCGAACGCCGCGAACCGCGACGCCCCGGCCCGGTCGACCCGGACTCGCAGCCGGGTGGAGTCGTCGCCATGGGTCTCGACCAGCACCTCGCCTTCCCGATGCACGGCGGCCAGGATGTCCCCGCGGTCGTAGGGCACCACCAGCTCGAGCACCCGGGCGGAGGCCCGCAGGCGATCACCGATGGCGCTCAGGAGCTCCGGGATGCCTTCGCCGGTGAGCGCCGAGATCGACACCGACCCGGGGTGCCGTTCGGTCAGGCGACAGGCATCGCTACTGACATCGCCTTTGTTGAACGCCAGCAACTCGGGCACCGAGCCGGCGCCGATCTCGTCGAGCACTGAGCGCACGGCCTCGATCTGCCCTTCTGGATCGGGGCTGACGCTGTCGACCACGTGGACGAGCAGATCGGACTCGGTGACCACCTCCAGGGTGGAACGGAAGGCCTCCACCAGTTGGTGCGGAAGCTTGCGGACGAAGCCGACCGTGTCCGACAGCAACACCGTCTCCCCGCCGGGCAGGGTCAGGCGGCGGGTCCGGGGGTCGAGGGTGGCGAACAGCCGGTCCTCCACCAGGACGCCGGCATCGGTCAGGTGGTTGAGGAGCGTGGACTTGCCGGCGTTGGTGTAGCCGACCAGAGATACGGTCGCCAGACGGCTCCGCCGGCGCGACTTCCGCTGCAGCCGCCGCTGCTCGGTGAGCCGGCGCAGATCCCCCTCCAGGCGGGTCATTCGGCGCACGAGCCGGCGGCGATCGACCTCGAGCTGGGTCTCGCCGGGACCCCGGGTGCCGATGCCGCCCGCCTGCTGGGAGAGCGCCAGCCCCCGGCCGCGAAGGCGGGGTAAGCGGTACCGCAGCTGCGCCAGTTCCACCTGCGCCTTGCCCTCCTGGGTGGACGCGGTCTGCGCGAAGATGTCGAGGATCACGGCCGTCCGGTCGATGGCCGTGCGGCCCAGAATCTTTTCGAGATTTCGGGACTGGGCCGGGGTCAGTTCGTCGTCGAAGACCACGGTGTCGGCGTCGACGGCCAGGGACAGCTCCCGCAACTCCTCGGCCTTGCCCCGGCCGACGTAGGTGGCCGGATCCGGGTGCTCGCGTCGCTGCAGGACCCGGGCCGCCTCGTCGGCGCCAGCGGTATCGACCAGCAGAGCGAGCTCGTCCAGATGGCGGGCCGTCTCCTCCTCCCGCTCGGGCGGAACCGTGACACCGACCAGGACGATCTTCTCCCGGAAGCTACGCTCGATCAGGCTCATACGCGCACCCGGCAGGCGGCAATGTGCACGCTCGGACCCCCGAGTGTCACCGAGCCGTCGGCTCGGAGCTCGACGGCCGCCGGGCCGCCGGGCTGATGGACCGTCACCGACCGCCCGACCCGGCCCCAGTAGTGGAGGGCGGCGGCGGCCGCGCACGCCCCGGTGCCGCACGCCTGCGTTTCCCCCACCCCCCGCTCCCACACGCGCATCGTGATCTCGTCCGGACCGGGACCGAGGGCGACGAACTCGACGTTGAGCCCGGCCGGGTCGGTGGCCTCCAGCAACGGGCCCAGGGCGCCGACATCGACGGTAGCCGGGTCGGGGCCAAGGACCACGAGATGCGGGTTGCCGGTGTCGACCAGCAGCTGACCGTGTCCGACGTTGCAGCGATCGACCTCCCCCCGAACCTTGGCTTCGCCCATCCCGACCGTCGACCAGGTCCAGCCTGGCTCCGAGCCGCGGTGGATGGCCACCTCCCGCCGGCCGGCGGGGGTGATCACCCCGAAGGGCACGTCCTCGGCCAGCCAGCCCGCGTCGAGGGCGGCGTGGACCAGGCAGCGGATCCCGTTGCCGCTCATCTCGGCCTCGCTCCCGTCTGCGTTCCAGAGTTGGAACCGCAGGCAGGCGTCGCTACGGACCGGACCCGTGGCCGCGCCCGGCCCCAGCCGGGTCCCGACGATGACACCGTCCGCGCCGATGCCCCGGTGGCGGTCGCACCATCCCGCCGCCAGGCGGGCGGCCAGGGCCGCGACCTCACCCTCCGGCCTCTCCCCGGGGGGAGCGCCCGAGCCGGTAGGGTCCGGGCCGGCCGCGACGCCTTCGTCGAGAAGGACCAGAAAGTCGTTGCCGAGGCCGTGCAGCTTGGTCAGGGCGAGTTCGCCGTCAGGGAACAGTGTGCTCATGGTCGCATCCAGTCTCCCAGCAAGGGCGCCGTGACGGCGAGCGGATTGTCGACGGTGCCGTACCACCGCACCCGGGGGTCCCGGCGCCACCACACCCGCTGCCGCCGGGCGAAGGCGCGGGTGCGGCGGGCGGCTTCGGCCATCGCCGTCTCGAGAGGCACACCGTCCTCGAGATGGGCGAGCACCTCCCGATAGCCGAGCGCCTGGCGGGCGGTTCGGGACAGCCCCCCTCCGCCGGCCCGAAGGGCCGCCACCTCGTCGACCAGCCCGGCGTGGACCATGCCGGCCAGGCGGTTGTTGATCCGGCCGGCGACGACCGCCCGCGGCAGCCACAGCCCCGCGATGCGCCAGGTCGTGGCCGGGAACTCGGCCACGCCAGGTCCGAAGCCGGAAAATGGGCGGCCGCTGCCAAGCGTCACCTCGAGGGCCCGGATGACCCGGCGGCGGTTGGAGGGTTCCATGCGCGACGCCGCCAGAGGGTCGACCTCCGCCAGCCGCCGGTGCAGGGCCGCGGTGTCGGTCTCGCCCTCCAGCTGGCGTTGCACTTCGGGATAGCGACCGGGCAGGCACAATCCGTCCACCAGGGCCTGGAAATACAGGCCGGTCCCCCCCACCAGCAGGGCCCGGTGATGGCGGGCTTCGATCTCGGCCACGGCTCGTCGGGCCGCTCCCGCCCAGCGCGCCAGGCTCCATTCCTCGCCGGGGTCGGCCAGATCCAGGAGATGGTGAGGGATCTCGGCCCGCTCCGCAGGCGTCGGCTTCGCCGTCCCGACGTCCATGCCCCGATACACCTGCATGGAATCGGCGGTGACCACCTCGACGTCGCCGAGCTGGCGGGCCAGCTCGAGCGCCAGCGCCGACTTGCCCGACGCGGTGCAGCCGACCAGGGCCAGGTGCCGGGTCAAGAATGGCCGCCCAGATGCCAACCACCAGCCATATACCAATCCCCAGGCAGATGGCCACCACCGGTCAAAGGCCAACCACCGGTCAGATGGCCACCACCGGTATCCGGGTCCGATGGGTGGGCCGGGCCGTGACCGCCAGCAGCTCTCCGGTCAGGAAATGCGGGGCGGCGCGGGTGATCCGGATGTCAGCCCAGGTTCCGGCCGGAAGGGTGCCGGTCGGGGCCGGCACGTGGACCAGCTTTCCCTGAGCGGTGCGGCCGCTCAGGACCGCAGGATCTCGCCTCGATGGACCTTCGACCAGGATCTCCTCGATGCCGCCGACCCGGGCCTGGTGGCGGGCGAGGGCGCTGCGCTCGACGACGATGCGCAGCCGCTCGAACCGCTCGGCGGCCACGTCGGCCGGGATCATCTCGTCCTCCCGGTCGGCCGCCTCGGTGCCCGGCCGGGGCGAGAACACGAAGGTGTAGGCGCTGTCGTAGGCGGCTTCGGCGGTGACTTCCAGGGTCCGCTCGAAATCCGATTCGGTCTCGCCGGGAAAGCCCACGATGATGTCGGTGGTGACCGCCAGGTCGTCGATCGCGGCGCGGGCCGCGGCGAGGCGCTCCAGGTAGCGGGCCCCGGTGTAGCCCCGGTGCATCCGGGCCAGGATCCGGTCGCTGCCGGACTGCAACGGCAGGTGCAGCTGCGGGCAGACCGCCCGTTCCGACGCCATCACGGCGATGGTCTCTGGCCGCAGATCCTTGGGGTGCGGACTGGTGAAGCGCACCCGGCGGATGCCGTCGACGCCGGCGACCGCTTGCAGCAGGTCGGCAAAGAGGGGTCGGGCCCGGGGCCGCTCGCTCCCGGCCCAGGCGGCGCCGGTCACCTCGACGTGCTGGCGCCAGTCGGCCGCGCTCCGCAGCCGGGTGGTGAGGTCCCGGCCGTAGGAGTTGACGTTCTGGCCGAGGAGACTGACCTCGACGGTGCCGGCCGCGGCCAGTTGCTCGACCTCCGCCACGATCTGCCCGAACGGCCGGCTGACCTCGGGGCCGCGCACCGCCGGCACGATGCAGAAGGCGCAGTTGTTGTCACAGCCGATCTGGATGGTGACCCAGGCCGCCCATGCCTGGGCCCTCCGGACCGGAAGGGCGGAGGGGAAGGCTTCCTCGTAGTCCGGGGTCTCGGAGTCTGGGGTCTCGGAGTCTGCGGCCGCGTAGTCTGGGGCGGACCCCGGTGCCTCGAGTATCTCCAGCACCGGCGCCCCGGTCGCGTTGGCGGCGGCGAGAAGGTCGCCGGCGTGGCCCACGTTGTGGGTGCCCCAGACCGCGTCCACCCAGGGAGCGCGCTGCTGGATGGCGGCGCGGTCCTTTTGGGCCAGGCAGCCGCCGACCGCGATCTGGAGATCGGGCCGGCGGTCCTTGACGGCCTTGAGCTGCCCGAGATGGCCGTACAGCTTGTTGTCGGCGTTCTCGCGGATACAGCACGTGTTCAACACGATCACGTCGGCGCCGTCGATGCTGTCGGAGGCCACCAGGCCGTCTCGCTCGAGGATGCCGGCCAGGCGCTCGGAGTCATGCTCGTTCATCTGGCACCCGAAGGTACGGATGAAGTAGCGGCGAGGGTCGACGGCCGGCACGGTCGACCAGTCTAGGTGGAGGCGGGTGCGGCGCGGTCTGCGCTGACGCCCGGGCGGATCGCGTACCTGCCGCTAGTCCTCGAGGCTGATGGGGTCGTCGTCGCTGGGATCGACGCCGAGGGGAGCATCCGCGCCCTCGGCGAGACCGACATTCTGGCGGACCTTCTCGGAGATTTCGATCATCACTTCGAGGTTCTCGGCGATAAAGGTCTTGGCGTTTTCCCGGCCCTGGCCGAGCTGCTCGCCTTCATAGGTGTACCAGGCACCTGACTTCTTGATGATGCCCAGGTCCACGGCCACGTCCAGCAGCGAGCCTTCCCGGCTGATCCCCTTGCCGTACATGATGTCAAACTCGGCTTGACGGAAAGGGGGCGAGCAGTTCGATACGACCACGTCGTTGGCCACAAAGGTGTGGTCCTCGTCGACCTCGATGTCGTAGACGTCCCGCCATTCCGCCGGATGTACCTTTGTAACGCGGTCGTACCACACTTCTTCGTCAAGAACTTCCCTCAGGTACGCGTCTGTCCAGAGCGTGGGCCAACCTCTCCAGACGATCTCGCCGCAACCGTCCGTGACCCAGCACTTGACGCAATCCGCCTTGAGGATGGCCGGCTCGCTCCCCGATCAGCGACGCCGCTAACTGCGGACTAACTCCACGATCCCGGAGGTAGGCCAGCACCGGCTCCCTCTGGTTCGATGACAGGTACCCCCGTTGGGATCCGCGGTGCCGTCGCAAGTCGAGCTTCGCCAGCTCTGCGGTCAGGACCTGACCTCGTGGTCCCCACATGGGTAGCGCCTCGGAAAAGCGTTGGATGTTGTCCAACCCGGAAACCCTGACCTCCCAAACGGCGTGCTTGCTCTGGATCTTGCGCCCGGCGACGATACTCGGGCGTTTCTTCGTCGGGTCGTACGCTCGGACCGAGTTACCAATCGCCCACCGCAGCATCAGCCAGTGCAACTGCCAGGCCAGCTGTCTGGACGTGGTGGTGAATCCAACCCGGAGGCTGCCGGTCTGCTCTCGACTGACCCAACCGTCCGACTCGAACAGTCCGAAGAGCAGGTTGCCCACCACATTCGCTGATATCGCGTCACGGAAAAAGGCCGCCGGAATGGCCTTCGTGGGAGCCAGATGACCATAGATGCCGGCCCAACGGCAGAGGGCGAGTAGCCTGTTCTTTTCGCCCGGCCGATGAGAGAACGCCGTTTCGATGCCCTGCCGGCCACGGCGGGCAGCCCTGCAACCGAGGGTGGCCGCGATAGCGATAGCGTCACGCTGAAGCGGTTCCTCGACGTTGGTGAAGACAATCGGAGTTTTGCCGCCGACATAACCGTCTCCGATCAGGTAGCCCAACATCCGGGCCTCGTCTGGCGAGACTGGCTCCTCCGCCCCGAACCCTCCGAACCGTCGCGGTCGGGCCAGCCGATCACCGACGCCGACCTCGCCCGCTTCCCGCCACCCTTGATCGGTCAGCACCTTGTGATCGGGCGTCACCCAGAGCGTCGTGCCGTCACGCAGTGCAAGCCCGATGACTTCTGCTTCTCCCTGGTCGAACCGCCGCACTATGGGCCGAGAGTGAAGACGCCCGGACTTGTCCGCTGCGACTACCGCCGTTCCGCGCTCGTGATGTACGAGATCTTCGATCGCAGTACCGAGGCCGGTCGTCGGATCGAATACCTGAGTTCCAGCCGCGACGCACTTGTTTTTGACCACCTTCACACGGGTTCGGTTGCCGATGACCTCGGCGCCACTTTTGATGGACTCGATCCGGCGGATATCGAGGCGAACCGATGAATAGAACTTGAGGGCTCGGCCACCGGGGGTGGTCTCGGGAGACCCGTACATGACCCCGATTTTTTCCCTGAGTTGATTGATGAAAACAGCGATGGTGTCGGACTTGTTGAGGGTCGCGGTCAGCTTCCGCAGGGCCTGCGACATGAGGCGGGCCTGCAGTCCGACATGACTGTCGCCCATATCGCCCTCGATCTCGGCCCGCGGGGTGAGGGCCGCGACCGAGTCGATCACGATGACATCGAGCGCCCCGGAGCGGATGAGCATGTCGGCGATCTCGAGGGCCTGCTCTCCGGTGTCGGGCTGCGAGATCAACAGGTCGTCGACGTTGACCCCGATGGCCCGGGCGTACACGGGGTCCATGGCGTGCTCGGCGTCGACATAAGCGCAGATGCCACCGTTGCGCTGCGCCTCGGCCACCACGTGCATGGCCAGCGTCGACTTTCCGGATGACTCGGGCCCGAAGATCTCGACGATGCGACCGCGGGGCAAGCCACCGATGCCGAGGGCGATGTCGAGGGCGAGAGCCCCGGTGGGGATGGCCTCGATCTGCATGCCGAGGTTCTCCCCCATCCGCATGACCGCGCCCTTCCCGAACTGCTTCTCGATCTGCCCAATCGCCATGCCGAGGGCCTTGTCTCGCTCCACCGGGATCCCTTCCTGTCGCTTTTGCATCGGTACCGGGCTTACCTTACGAACGGGGTGTGACGGTCATCGGGATCGGCTCAGGGGCCGGATGAATGACCCGCCCTACCATGCCGGCGAGTCTAGGCCCAAACATTTGTTCGATGGTGGATGGGGCGGTCCGGCCAGCCCGGGTGAGCGCGGACCGCAGACCAGCCCAGAGCGACCAGCCCAGAGCGACCAGCCCAGAGGGACCAGCCCAGCGATCAGATGTCGGCGTCGGCCGCCTCGGGCCGCTCCGCCTCGCCCGGCCCAGGCAGCTGGTCGAACACGGCCGGAGGGTCTCGCCACAGCGGCCGATCACCGGCCACCTGGCCCCGTTTGGCGGCCACGATGGCCCTCCAGACCCGCTCAGGGGTGCACGGCATGTCGACATGGCGAACACCGAGGTGCGCCAGGGCGTCCACCACGGCGTTGTGCACCGACGGCGTCGAACCGATGGTCCCGGATTCGCCGATGCCCTTGGCGCCGAGCGGGTTCCGCGGCGTCGGCGTCTCGGTGTTGGCCGTTTCGAAGCGCGGGAACTCGGCCGCGCTCGGCATGGCGTAGTCGGCCAGGTTTGCGGTCAACGGATTGCCATCCGGATCGAACACCACCTGCTCCCACAGCGCCTGCGACATGCCCTGGGCGATCCCGCCGTGCTGCTGGCCCTGCACGAGCAGCGGGTTGAGGATCCGGCCACAGTCGTCGACGGCGACGTGTCGGCGCGGCCGCACCTCGCCGGTCTCCATGTCGACTTCGACGACCGACACGTGGGCGCCGAAGGGGAACGTGGCGCCCTCCTGGCTGAAGTCCACGGCCGCGGCCAGAGGCCCGAGGCCGTTCGCTCCCGCGTCTCCGCCGGCAGGGCCGCCGCTGGCCGTCGCGTCGGGGTGCGGCCCGCTCCCGTCCGCGCCCGGCCGCGGCGAGCCGGTCGGCAGCCAACCCGGCCAGCTCCGCCCAGGTAAGGGCCCGCGCCGGCACGCCGGCGACCCCGACCCGACCGTCGTCGTGCACGACCATGTCGTCCACGCTGGCCTCGAGCTGAGCGGCCGCGATCTCCTTGGCCCGGGCCAGCACCTCCTCGGTTGCGGACAGGACGGCGCTGCCCCCGATCTGCAGGGAGCGGGAGCCACCCGTTCCTCCTCCCCTCGGAACTGCGGCGGTATCCGACTGGACGAAGCGGATGTCCTCAACGGGAATGCCGAGCCGATCCGAGACGATCATGGCGAAGGCGGTGGCGTGGCCCTGTCCGTGGGCCGAGGTGCCGACCCGGATGGTGGCGGTGCCATCCCGATGGATCTCGACCGCGCCGAACTCCTTGCTTCCCCCTCCGGCGGTGACCTCGACGTAGACGCCGACACCGATACCGAGTTGCCACCGGTCGCCCGCCGCTCGCCGTCGGGCCTGCTCCTCCCGCAGAGCTTCGTAGCCGGCGATGCGCACGGCCTCGTCGAGAGCCTTCTGGTAGTCACCTGTGTCATAGGTCGTCCCCATGACCGTCTGCACCGGCTCGGTGAAGGCGGGGAGCAGGTTGCGCCGGCGCAGCTCGACCGGGTCGATGTGCAGTTCCGCCGCGGCCAGATCCATCATCCGCTCGAGGAACTCGGCGGCTTCCGGACGCCCGGCCCCCCGGAACGCACCCATGGGGGTGGTGTTCGTGACCGCGACCGCCACGTCGTAGCGGATGGAAGGGATGCCGTACACTCCCTGCGCCATCATGCGGGTCGGTCCGACGGCGAGGGCGCCCCCAAAGCCGGCGTAGGCGCCGGCGTCACTCAAGACCCGGCAGTGCATGCCCGTGATGCGGCCGCCGGCGTCGAAGCCCATCTCGATCCATTGCACCTGCCCGCGGCCGTGGGGCATGGCGACCAGATTCTCGGAGCGGTCCTCCGCCCAGGCGAGGGGGCGGCCGAGCAAACGGGCGGCGGCAATGACGGCGGCGTGCTCGTAGCCCACGCCGGCTTTGCCGCCGAAGGCCCCGCCGACGTCAGGTGCCACGACCCGAAGCCTGGCCTGGTCGAGCCCGAGGGTCCGGCTGACCGAGCCGGCGAACCCGTGCGGCATCTGGGTGGACACGAAGACCGTCAGGTCGTGTCCGTCGCCGTCGTCACCGGGCAGCACCGCGATCGAGTTGCCTTCCATCGGTACGACGGCGATCCGCTGGTTCTGCAGGGTGGCGCGCACCACCGTCGTGGCGCCGTCGAGGGGGTCGGATTCGGTGTCACCGCCATTGCTGGCGACCACGTTGCTGCCGATTTCCTCGAACTGCAGCGGCGCCCCGTCGGCGACCGCGAGCTCGGGGTCGGTGACCGCGTCCAGCGGCTCGTACTCGACGTCGACCAGCTCCGCCGCGTCCACTGCGGCGACACGGGTCTCGGCCACCACCATGGCGACGGCCTCGCCGACAAATCGGACCTTGCCCTCGGCCAGCGGCGGCCGGGCGCAGGCCGGGTTCAGCACCATGAACCCGTGGAACGGGGCCACGCCCAGGTCGGGGGCGGTGTACACGGCGACGACCCCCGGCGCAGCCCGGGCCGCGCCGACGTCGATCTGGACAATTCGGGCGTGGGCCAGGGGGAACGCACGAAGGCCACCCGGGCCAGGCCGTCGTGGCGGAGGTTGCCGACGTAGGTGCCCCGACCCTTCAGCAGATCGGGGTCTTCGACGCGACGAACCTGAGTACCGAGAAGGGAACCGGGCATGACCGCAACCTAGTGGGGCCGACCGGTAACTCGACAACGCACCCCGCCCATCACCGAGGTCGGTGACCGCCTGGCCGGGCGGTACTCCGGCTCTCAGCCCCGCGGCTCCAGCAGCGGCCACCTGCCGACGATGTCGTAGCGGGCTCCCTGGGAGCCGAGGTGACTGCGGACGAGCGTCATTTCGGTGACGGCCCATGCGCCGGCCACGTCGGTTTGCGGCAGACCCCGAAACAGACTGCGGTGTCGGGCCCGGGCCAGGGTCAGGTGCCCCCGGTAGCTCCGATGCGAGGGGGGCTGTCCCACGTCGCTGGTCGCGGCGCCGACCGTCCCGGCGAGATGGTCGAGCCCGGCCACCGGGAGAACCCATACCGGCCCGAGCGGGCGGGGAAGGGGACCGGCGGTCGCTTCCGGGGCAAACGTCGCCGCCGCGACCCCGGCCAGGCCGCCGCGAAGTGCCTCCTCCTCCGGGGTCGTCAGCTCGCCGAGAAAGCGCAGCGTCACGTGCCACTGGTCCTCGGTTGTCCAGCGCAGGCCGGGCCGGGCCGGGCGGTCCATCAGGCGCAGCTGCTCGATCAGTGGGGCCGGCGGCCAGACGGCCACGAAGAGTCGGTTCAAGCCCCCCCGCGCTCCAGCAGCCGGCGCCGCAGGAGATCGAGTGCGGAGATGGTGGACATCTGGCGGATCTGATCCCGGTCGCCGCCGGCGAACATGGCGAGCTGTTGGGCGTGTGAAGTGCCGTCGATCGCCAACCCCACCCAGACGGTTCCGACCGGCTGACCTTCCTGTTCGGTCGGCCCGGCGACCCCGGTCAGCGCCAGCCCGACATCGGCGCCGAGGGCGGCCGCGGCGCCCGTCGCCATCTCCCGGGCCGAGGCCTCGCTGACCACCGGGCCATCGCCGACGCCGAGCAGCTTCCGCTTGATGTCACTGGCGTAGGCGACGATCGATCCTCGAAACCACTCCGACGAACCGGGGACGTTGCTGACCCGGCTGCCCACCAGCCCGCCGGTCAGGGACTCGGCGAGCCCGAGGGTGAGGCCGGCCGCCAGCAGCAACTCCCCAACCGCACCCTCCATGCCCACGTCGTCAACGCCGAAGACGGCCGGGCCCAGCAGGTCCCGGATGGCCTGCTCCTCCTTGTCGAGGATGGCGTCGGCTTCCGCGCCGGTCGCCGCCTTCGCCGTGACCCGGACCTTGATGCCCTCGATCCCGCTGGCCAGGAAGGCGATGGTGGGACCGTTGACGGCCGAGTCGAGGGCGGAGAGTCGTCCGGCCAGCAGTTCCGCGACGCCGGATTCCGACAGCCCCCACGTTCGCAGGGTGCGGCTGCGGATGGTGGCCGTCTCACCGGCCCGGGCTACCAGGTCCGGAATGACCGCTCGCTGGACCATCTCCCGCATCTCGCGGGGAACGCCGGGAACGGCATAGATGCTGCGATCCCCGAGCCGGCAGATGAGCCCTGGCGCCGTGCCCTGGACCTGCGGGATGACCTCTGCGCCGCGGGGAACCTCGGCCTGACGCAGGTTGTTGCGCGCCATGGAGCGGCCCCGGCGGGCGAACATCTGCTCGATCCGGCTGGCGATCTCCGGGTCGAGGTCGAGGGGCACCCCCAGCACCGCCGCGATGGCCTCCCGGGTGATGTCGTCCTGGGTGGGACCCAGCCCGCCGCAGCAGATGACGGCGTCGCTCCGGGCCAGCGCCTGCCGGATGGCCGTGACGATCCGCTCGAGGTTGTCCCCGACCTTTACCTGCAGGTACGAGTCGATCCCGGCGAGGGCCAGCTGCTCGCCGATCCAGGCCGAGTTGGTGTCGACCACCTGGCCGAGCAGCAGCTCCGTGCCGATGGCCAGAACCTCGCAGCGCATTCCCCGAACCGTCCGCTCTCAGCGCGGCGAGCCGAGAAGCCCGAGCGGGCGCGCTCGCTGGCAGATGACGAATGGCTGGCACCCGACAAACGGCCTGCGGGCGGAAAATGACATGAGCACGGGTCGGGAGTCTACGGGCCCTCAGGCCGGAGGTAGATCACCGAGCGCCGGGTGCCGGCTGTCGATCAGGTACTGGGCGCCGCTGATCACCGCCAGGACGGCCGATACCCAGAGCAGGGCCTGGCCGATGCCGGGATGGTCCAGGCCGGTCGGTGGCAGCAGGATCAACGCCACGGCCAGATCCTGGGCTGCGGTCTTGCATTTGGCCAGCGGCCGGGCCGGCACCGAAATCCCGTTCCGCCCCACGATCGACCGGTAGACGCTGATGGTGACCTCCCGCCCGGCGATGATGACCACCGGTACCCAGGAGGCCAGCCCGGTGGCCGCCAGCGCGCCGAGGGCGCCGAGGACCAGCACCTTGTCGGCGAGCGGGTCCAGGAAGGCGCCGGACGTGGTGGCGCCCTGGCGGCGGGCGACCCACCCATCCAGGAAATCCGTGCTCGCCACCGCCCCCCACGCCAGCGCCGCCCCCCAGGAAACTCCCAGGTGCACGATGAGCACCAGGACCGGCGGGGTGGCGAGCAGCCGCACGGTGGTGATGGCATTGGCCGGCGTGATGCGCGCCGACGGCTCGAATTTCCCCTGAACCTTGGCCGCCACTCAGCTCACCGCCCAGCGAGGATCTGGCCGTCGAGGTCTGGGCCCTCAGCTCCCGTCACCGACACGTCGACCCAGCTGCCAACCGGGACCGTACCCGGAAGCCGGATCACCCCGTCGATTTCCGGCGCCTCCATGTGGCTGCGGCCCACACCCGGCTCATCCACCAGCACCCGCACGGTCCGACCCACCAGGGCCCGGCGCCGGCGTGCCGTGATGGCGTCCTGCACCTCGCTGCATTCGGCGAGACGCTCGAGGGCGAGGGCGGCCGGGACCCGGTCCGGGAGCCCGGCCGCGTAGGTCCCGTCTTCGGGCGAAAAGGCGAAGAACCCGGCCCAATCCAGGTCGGCGGCGGCGAGGAAGGCCAGGAGCTGGTCGTGATCGTCCTCGGTCTCACCGGGGTAACCGAGGATGAACGATGAGCGCAGAGCGGCATCGGGGTACCGGCCTCGAATGCCCTCGATGCGGTCGAGGAAGCGATCGCCATCCCCCCAGCGGCGCATCCGCCGCAGCAGCAGAGGCGACACGTGCTGGAGGGACAGATCGAAGTAGGGGCAGCCGATGGCACCCATGATGTCGATCAGACCATCGGACAGCTCGGATGGATACAGATAGAGCAGACGGGTCCTGGTTACCCGATCTGCGACCGCCCGTATCAGTTGTTGGATGGGAGCGGATTGACCAGGGCGCCGGGCGCCCAGATCCCGCCCGTAGGAGGCCAGGTCCTGGGCGACCAGTACGACCTCCTCGACTGGCAGCGACTCGACTTCGGCCAGGATGTCCGGGAGCGCCCGCGATCGTTGCCGACCGCGAAATGACGGGATCGCACAGAATCCGCATTTCCTGTCACAACCCTCGGCCACCTTGACGTACGCCCAGGGTGCCGACGGGGCCGGCCGGGGCAGGTTGAGCAGATCGAAGGACGGGACCGGCGCCGACGGTCGGTCGGGCCGGGCCGTCAGGCTCACGGGCACGCCGAAGCCGGCCACCAGATCGACCTCCGGGAGCGCCTCGGCCAGATCTTCGCCGTAGCGTTCCGCCAGACATCCGGTGACCACCAGCCGGGCGCCTGGCCGGCGGGCGTCGGCCAGCGTCAGGATGGTCTCGATCGACTCCTGGCGGGCCGCTTCGATAAACGCACACGTGTTGACGACGACCAGATCCGCCGCGTCCGGTCGAGCGGCCGGGGCGTAGCCCTCCGCGTGCAGGGTCCCGGCCAGTTTCTCGGAGTCCACCTGGTTCTTCGGACAGCCGAGCGTCTCCAGCCAGTACCGCATCCGGGGGAGCCTACTGGGGATCCCGTCCCCTGGCACCGGGGTGTCCCTCCCTGGCACCGGAGACGGCGGGGCTTCTGTCGGGCTCTACTTCTTGCTGGCGAGCATCCGGTTCATCTTGGTACCGCAGACCGGGCAGGTACCCTGCGCGGCCGGGCGCCCGTTGGCCAGGGTGACTTCTTCTCCCTCAAACTGGCGTTTTTCCTTGCATTTCACGCAATAGCCTTCGTAGGTAGCCAATGCCCGTTCCTCCTCTGTCAGGGATGGGACACCGCCACGCTACTTAGCCGGGGACCCGGAAACGGTGACGCCCCCGAGGTCGGCGTCGAGCAGGCGGACCTCGCCCGGCAACCGGAGGGCGTCGAGGAGCCGCTCGCCGGCCCGGGCCACACCCGCCGCGGCGTCGGCCGAACACACCGCGAGGATGGTGGGCCCGGCCCCTGACCAGCAGGACATCGAGGCTCCGCCGGCCCGGAGCCCGGCCAGGATGGACGCCGCTTCGGGAAAGACCGCCGAGCGCGACTCCTGGTGCAAGCGATCCTCACCGGCTTCTGGCAGGAGAAGGGAGTGGTCCGCCAGACCGGCGATCAACAGTCCCATGCGGCCGAGGTTAAAGACGGCATCCGCGTGCGGCACCGTGGCTGGCAACATCGCCCGGGCGGCAGGGGTGGAGAGCTGCCGGGTCGGGATCACGGCCACGAATCGAAGATCCGGATCGAGCGACAGCCGGCGATACACCGCCCGGCCTGCGACCGTGGCGGCGACGACCAGGCCTCCGAACGCGGCCGCGGCGGCGTTCTCTGGATGGCCGTCGGTGGCGACCCCGTACCTGAACGGGTCGGCCGCGCCGGCCGCCGCTGCCGCCGCCACCGCCAGGGCCGCCGATGAGCCCAGGCCCCGCCCGACCGGGATGTCCGAGTGGACGTCGATCCGCAACCGATCGTGGCCGACCACGTCCGCAGCGGTCCGGACCGCCAGATGGGAGCCGTCGGCCGGCAAGTCGGCGCCACAGCCGGTGGCGTGCACCTCGAGTCGGCTGGCCGGCGTTACCGACACTTCGACATAGCACTGGAGAGCGACGGCCAGGGCGTCGAAGCCCGGGCCCAGGTTGGCCGAGGAGGCGGGGGCACGCGCTCGCATCGGACTGACGGTAGCGGCCGTCACGGACCGGCAGGGCCGGGTTCGGGCGGCCTCTGGCGGCGGGCCGCGGCGGCGGTCAGCCGGGTGCGCCCGGTTGGGTCTCGAATCCGGCCGCGCCGTCGCTCTCATACTCCTCGACGGTCATGAGCACGGTCCGGGCCTTCGATCCCTCTGAGGGTCCGACGATGCCGCGCCGCTCGAGCAGGTCCATGAGCCGCCCGGCGCGGGCGAACCCGACGCGGAGCTTGCGCTGCAGCATGGAGGTCGACCCCAGCTGGGAACGAACGACCAGCTCCTTGGCCTGCTCGAGCAGCTCGTCGTCATCCTCGTCCCCGCCCGCGTCCGATCCACCCGGACCATCGTCGCGACCCTCGACGCCGTCGACGTAACGGGGCTCGGACTGGCGGCGCCAGTGGGCGACGACCTTGCGGACTTCGTCCTCGGATACCCACGCGCCCTGGATGCGGCGGGCCACGCTCGACGACGCCCCGAGCAGCAGCATGTCGCCCTGGCCGATCAGCCGCTCGGCCCCGGGCTGATCCAGGATGACCCGGCTGTCGGCGAGCGATGACACCGCGAAGGCCAGGCGCGACGGGATATTGGCTTTGATGACACCGGTGATGACGTCGACCGACGGGCGCTGGGTGGCGATGACCAGGTGTATGCCGACCGCCCGGGCCATCTGGGCGATCCGGCAGATGGACTCCTCGACGTCGCGCGCCGCCACCATCATGAGGTCGTTGAGCTCATCGACCACCACCAGGATGAGGGGGAGGCGTTCGTAGGGGCGTGGCTCCTCGCCGAGCCCCGGCGGGATCTCGAGCTCTCCCCGGTCGTAGGCGGCGTTGTAACCGCCGATGTCGCGGACACCGACTTCGGCGAGCAGGTCGTAGCGTCGTTCCATCTCGTGCACGGCCCAGGAGAGGGCGTTGGCGGCCTTCTTGGGATTGGTGACGACCCCGGTCAGGAGGTGCGGAAGCCCGTTGTACTGGCCCAGCTCCACCCGCTTGGGGTCGACGAGGATGAGCCGTACCTGTTCCGGGGTGGCGCGCAGCAGAATCGACGTGACCAGCGAATTGATGCACGATGACTTCCCGGCCCCGGTGGCCCCGGCGATAAGGATGTGCGGCATGGTGGCCAGATCCTCGAGGATCGGCCGACCGGCAATGTCCCGACCCAGGGCCACCTCGAGGGGATGGGTGGCGGCATGGGCCTCGGCCGAGGTGAGGATGTCGCCGAGGGCGACGAGCTGGCGCTGCTGGTTGGGCACCTCCACACCGATGGCGGAGCGCCCGGGGATAGGGGCGAGGATCCGCACGTCGGCGGCCGCCATGGCGTAGGCGATGTCGCGTTGCAGGTTGGTCACCTTGGCCACCTTCACGCCCGGGCCGAGCTCGAGCTCGTAGCGGGTGACCGTTGGACCGACGGTCATCCCTACCAGCCGGGTCTCGACGCCGTGGGCGGCCAGGGCGGCCTCGAGGGTGTGACCGAGGCTCTCCACGTGGCGCCGGTCGATCTCGGTGGCCTTGGACCGCTTCAGGAGCGCCAGGGGCGGCAGCCGCCACCTGCCCGGTTCGGCGGCCGGTCCCAGCGCGATCGACAGCTGATCGGCTTCGCCGGGCGCCGCCGTCGCCGCCGGGCCGGATCCCCGGCTGCGGGTCACGGGCAGACGGGTTACGGCGGTGGCCGCGGCACCCCCTGCCAGCGCCGCCGCCTCGGCTCCGTCGCCCGCCCGGCTGGTCTCATCCCCGGCCGCGCCCGTTCCGGCCGCGGCATCCTCCCCATCAACCGGTCCCAGCGCGTCGACGCCCAGCCGGCCGCCTTCGGCATCTCCCGCTCCCGGCCCCACTGCTTCGTCGGCCTCCCGGTCGTACAGCCCCGGACGGCCGGCCGACGGGTGCCGGGCGGAGGCCGCTCGGCGTTCAGCCCGGCGAAAGGCGGCAGCCGCCCACCGGCCGGCCCCCACCACCGCCCGGGCGGCGCAGATCAGTCCCATCCTCAGCCCGTGGAGGGCGTCCCTGGCCCGGGTCCCCGTCGCGACGAGCAACGCCAGCGCGGTCAGGGCCAGAAGGACCACGCTGGCGCCCCCTGCGCCGATCCCGGACCGCAGCGGGACACCGACGCCGGCCCCGACGAGCCCTCCTCCGGCCCCCAGGTGGGCGGTGACGCCGTGCCAGTGGTCAGGACCGTCGATCTCGTCGACCAGACCAGCAATGGCAATGAGAAGGACGGCGGCGCCGAGGGCGACCCGGCCGGGCGCCGGCGCCAGCCCGTCGTCTGGCCCGGTGCCCGCTCCAGCACCCCGTTCGCCGGTGCCGCGCCGGACACTCCCGGCCGGCACCCGTCCCGCCGCGCCTCCGCCAGACGCCAGCGGGCGCTCCCGGCCGCGAATCACGATCCAGCCCAGATAGGCCAGAGCCACGGGTAGCAATATCCGGGCCCCGCCGAGCAGATCGGCGGCGCCATGGTCGAGGCGGCGGCCCAGTGGCCCCGCCAGCCGGCTGTAAATGCTCAGCGCGCAGAGGGCAGCCAGGACCACCAACGCGACCCCCCAGACATCCTCGACGTGCTGGCCGAGCAGGCGGCGGGACAGCCCCGGACCGGTCGATGCGCCCCGGCCGGACCGGGGGGCGGCGGCGGGTACGCGATCCGGGGGGCCCTTGGCCGCGACCTGCCTCCCTCGAGGTCGGGGCTTGCGCGACCACGGCAACCACCCGCCTCGCCTGGCCCGCCTGGCCCGCCCGGCCCGCCGCTTGCGCTTGAGGCGGGCCCACCCACCACGCGCCGGCGAGGAACGACGAGTCGCAGTAGCCACAGTAGTAACGACACTAACAGCAGCCACTCAGGTCACAAGCGAAGACGATGGGCGGGTCGCTCGTCATCCCCGCCCTGGGCGCAAGCTCCGCCAGGTTTCTGATATAAAAGTCGCGTATAGCGCGCGAAATATATCAAAAACCTTCGTTACCACAGCTTCCCGCCGCCGGCTACGCCCCCGCCGCCGGTCCCCGCCCTCTGCTTCCGGCGCTCAGACCTCCATGACCACCGGGACGATCATGGGCCGGCGCCGGGTCCGCTCCGAGACGAACCGTCCGAGGGCGGAACGGGCCCGCCGGCGGAGCGTCTCGAAGTCGAACGACCCCGAGTCGGCCGCCTCCTCCAGGGCGGTCAGGACGGCGAGGCGCGCCTCCCCGAGCAACTCCTCGGCCTCCGGTGCGTACACCCAGCCCCGGGTGATGATCTCCGGCCCGGTGAGGACCTCGCCCGATTTGGCGTCCACGGTGACCACCACCACCACGACGCCCTCCTCGGCCAGCACCCGCCGGTCCCGTAACACCCCCCGCCCGACGTCGCCCACGATGCCGTCCACGTACAGATAGCCGGCCGGTACCTCGCCGACGAAGTCGACGCCGCCGGCGGTCAACTCGACCACGTCGCCGTCCTCCGCCAGCAACACCCGTTCGACCGGCACACCCATGTCCCGGGCCAGGCGGGCGTGGTGCGAGAGGTGCCGGAACTCGCCGTGGACGGGTATGAAGCATTCGGGCCGGGCCAGCGACAACAGCGTCTTCAGCTCCTCCCGCTTGGCGTGGCCGCTCACGTGCACCTGGGCCAGACCTGAGTGAATAACCTCCGCCCCCAGCCGGCTCAGTCCGTCGATGACCTTCCCCACGTTGGACTCGTTGCCGGGGATGGCGTGGGACGAGAGGACGACCAGGTCGCCTTCGCCCACCGAGATCCACTTGTTGTCGGCCGCAGCCATCAGGGCCAGCGCCGACATGGGCTCGCCCTGGGAGCCGGTGGATATCACGCACACCCGGCGGGGGTCGTAGTCCCCGATGCGCTCGATGTCGACCAGATCCTCATCGGAAATCTTCAGCAAGCCCATCGATCGGGCCAGGGCCACGTTCTTGCTCATGGAGCGGCCCAGCGTGGCCAGGATTCGCCCATTGGCGAGCCCGGCGTCGGCGATCTGCTGGACGCGGTGAATGTGGCTGGCGAAGCAGGCCACGATGATCCGCTTGTCGGGATGAGCGGCGAACAGTCCTTCGAGTACCGCACCCACCCGGCGCTCGCTGTCGGTGTGGCCATCCTCTTCGGCGTTGGTCGAGTCCGACAGCAGCAGGCGGATACCGGGCCCATCGGCCAGGGCGCCGATCTTGGCCAGGTCGGTAGAGCGCCCGTCCACCGGGGTCAGGTCGATCTTGAAGTCGCCCGAGTGCAGAATGACGCCCTTCGGGGTATGGAAGGCGACGGCGAACCCGTGAGGCACCGAGTGGGTAACCGGGATGAACTCCACGTCGAACGGGCCGATCTGACGGCGCTCTCCGTCCCGCACGGGAATGAACCGGGTCCGGTCGAGCAGTCCGGCCTCCTCGATACGGCTCCGGGCCAGCCCCAGCGTGAGCTCCGACCCGTAGATCGGGAATGACAGCTCGCGAAGCAGGAAGCTCAGCCCCCCACAGTGATCCTCGTGTCCGTGGGTAACGATGCAACCTTCGACCCGGTCGGCATTTTCCCGGAGGTAACTGAAGTCGGGCAGCACCAGGTCGATCCCGGGCATCTCGACGTCGGGAAACATCAGCCCGCAGTCGAGGAGCATGATCCGCCCGGCTACTTCAAAGCAGGCACAGTTCCTCCCGATCTCCCCCAATCCCCCCAGGAAAACGATCCGGACCGGGTCGTCAACCACGGAGCTGGGAAAAGACCTCGCGGGCTGCCTCCTCGAGCCCCTCGGGAGCCGGACCGAGCGGCAATCGGCACTCACCCGCCGGCAGCCCGAGGGTCCGCATCATGGCTTTCGCCGGGATGGGGTTCGGGGCGGTGTCGGTCGACTGGAAGCGGTGCGAGGGCACCAGGCGGGCATTGACCGCCCGGGCGTGGTCCACGTCGCCCTTGACGAAGGCGGCCACCATCTCGGCCACCTCGTCGCCGGCCCAGTGGCTCTCGACCGAGATGGTCCCCACCGCGCCGACGGCCAGCAGCGGGAGGGTGTCCCCGTCGTTGCCGCTGTAGCACTCGAAGCCCGGTGGTGTCTGGCTCAGCAGGGCAGCCGTGGCGGCCGGGCTGGCGGTGGCATCCTTCACGCCGGCAATGACGCCGTCGCGGGCGAGCCGGACGATCAGGTCCGGGGCCAGCTGGCGCCCGGTGCGTACAGGGATGTCGTAGAGAAGGACGGGCAACCCGGCGGCGGCGTCGGCGACGGCGCGCACGTGGGCCTCGATCCCCGCCTGGGGAGGACGGCTGTAGTACGGCGTCACCGCCAGGATCCCCGCGGCGCCGGCCGCCACGGCCGCTCGAGTGAGTTCGACGGAATGACCCGTGTCCGGGGTGCTGGTGCCCGCGACGACCGGGATGCTGACCGCGCCAGCCACCGCCGCCCACAGCGCGGCCTTCTCGGCGTCGGAAAGGACCGGGCTCTCGCCGGTGGTGCCGGCGACAACGAGGAAGTCGTTGCCGTGCTCGGAGAGCCACCGGGCCAGCCGGACGGCGCCATCGATATCGAGTCCACCCCCCGGATCGAAGGGGGTCACCATGGCACATCCCACAGGACCAAAGCGTCCGACCGCAGGCATGGCCAGAGCCTATAGGTCAGGCGGCGGAAGACCGGCCCTTTTGCGACGGGCTGGGTCGCAAATCAGGTCAGCCGGCCTCCGATGCGTCCAGCTGAAAGGCCTCGAACTCCTCGCCGGTGTCGGCCAGATGTTCGAACTCGATCACTCCCAGCTCGGTAAAACGCTCGCGAAGCCACGTGTCCCCGTGGTCGAGAAGGCCGAGCTTCTTGCAGTTCGGGACAATCTTGGCGAACAGCATGCGCTGGAACAGCTGCCGCTCCGGTGAGCGGGCCACCACGGAAATGGCCTCCTTCGCCGGGACGCCGAGCCGCTCCCAAACCTCCTGCTGCAGGAAACGGTCGCGCATCCGCACCGCAGCCTCGAAGGCGAACTCCTTGCGTTCTCTGAGCTCGGCCCGGCTCAGGCCGGCGTAGAACTCCTGGAGCGAGAGCACGCCGAACGCCACGTGCCGGGCCTCGTCGGACATGACGTAGCGCAGCAGCTGCTTCAACAGGGGCTCGGTCGTGGTCTCATGGATGAATCCGAAGGCCGCCAGCGCCAGCCCCTCGACCATGATCTGCATGCCGAGGTAGGTCATATCCCAACGGTTGTCGGCGATGATGTCGTCGAGCAGCATCGCCAGGTGGGCGTTGACCGGGTAATGGCCCGAGAGCTTCTCGTTGAGGTACCGGCCGAACACCTCGACGTGGCGGGCCTCGTCCATGACCTGAGTAGCGGCGTAGTACTTGGCGTCGATCCAGGGAACCGTCTCGACGATGCGTGCGGTGCACAGCAGGGCGCCCTGTTCGCCGTGCAGGAACTGGGAGAGAGTCCAGTTCTGGCTTTCCAGGCCGAGCTGCATCCACTGGGTTTCGGTCCAACGCTCGAAGGGGGTGCCGGTGACATCGATGTCGAAGCCCCGGGCGCCCATCAGCTCCTGGTTGGCCACGACCACCGCTTCCTGGTCGACCTCAGTGTCCCAGGGCAGGTCGGTCTGAGCGTTCCACTGGGCCGTCTTGGCCTTCTCGTAGAGGCGGTCGAGGCGGGCCCTGGCCCCCTTGTCGTAGTCCCAGGTGAAGAGCGTGTCGAAATGCGACTCGACCTCGTGGGCGGTCGCGTCCGAATCGCGATTGCTGACCGCCAGTATGGCTTCGAGGTCGTTGACGTCCCCTCGGCCGATCAGTTGGTCGTTGCTTGTCGTCACGCCGTCACCCTCCCCATCCCTGCCAGGCGCCAACTGCACGTCCGCGGCATCCTGGCCCGCCTGGCGCCCGACCTACCAGAGCCACCGGGCCGATTACCTATCACTGTTACCTTAACGCTGGACCGGTTGCTGTCAAGAGCGCCCTGGTCGATTTCCGTTCGGATCGGGGTGGCGGCCAGACGGCAGGCGCCCCGAGCCGGCGAGGGGCGCAAGGGAGCGGTGAGATTCCCGGGGGCGCGGCTCCGCGCCGACGGCATCCGGCGGGCGGCGGTCCGTGCCGGCGGCGGCCTGGCAGCGCTGGTGCCACAGCCCGGCGGGCGGCGGTCCGTGCGGGCGGCGGTCCGTGGCAGCGGCGGCCTGCAGCCCGACGGGAGGTGCCCGGCAGCGGTCAGATGCCGAGCAGGGCCTCCAGCCCGACGGTGAGACCGGGCCGGTCCGCCACTGCCCGCACGGCGAGCAGTACGCCGGGCATGAAGGATCGCCGGTCGTACGAGTCGTGGCGGATGGTCAGGCTCTGGGCCTCCGTGCCGAGCACAACCTCCTGGTGGGCAACCAGCCCTCGCAGTCGCACCGAGTGGATGCGGATGCCTGCCGGCCCCTTGCCCCCCCTGGCCCCTTCCACCACCTCGACCCGGGTGGGGTCCGCCGTCCATTCGGGCGAAGCGGCCGCCATCCGGTTGGCCGTGAGCATGGCGGTGCCGGATGGGGCGTCAACCTTGGCCTCGTGGTGCAGCTCGATGATCTCGCCCGAATCGAACCAGGGCGACGCCATTTCGGCAAACCGCATCATGAGCACGGCGCCGATGGCGAAGTTGGGTGCCACCACGCAGCCCGTCCCGCCGCTGGCCGGGTAGGCGTCCGCCAGGGTGGCGAGGGCGGAGTCATCCAGACCCGTCGTGCCAATCACCGAGTGGATGCCGTGAGCAGCACACCAGGCGGCATTGGCAAGCGCGGCGCCTGCCACGGTGAAGTCGACCGCCACCTCGGCATCGGTCGCGGTCAGAGTCTCGAGATCGGACCCGATCTCCAACCCGGCCGCGACGTGGCCACCCGCGCCCCTCGGGTCGACCGCGGCCACCAGGGTGAGGTCCTGGGCCTCCTCGACCGAGGCGCACACGGTCGATCCCATGCGGCCGGCCGCTCCGAGCACGGCAACTCTCATGGCTGCTGACAGTACTGCCGCGCTCACCATCGCCCACGAGGCGAGCGCGGTGATTGCCGTTTTTGCGACGTGCCGCCTTCTTTACTGTCGCGTGCCACGGTTCAGGTGGGCACAGTTCGCGCCAGAGAAGCTCCGAGAGAGCCCGAAAATGGCACAAATCGCGTCAGGAAAGGTCGGCGGCAGCCGTCCCTCCATCTCGCCCTCGGAGTCCGCACCCGGGCGATCGGGGAAACCGGACGACCAGAAGGACCTGCGGCCGCTGCGGGCCTGCCTCCGCTCACCCATCGGGCCGACACTCGGGCAAACCGGCTAGCCCCCTTGGGCGCGCCGGACGGCCAGGCTCCGCTAGCCGGCCGCCTCCAGCCCGCCGGCGTCGAAATCGAAAGGACCGACGCACGCCAGGGTGCGAGGGCCCGAGAGCCATCGGGCGCACACGTCGTTGACCTGGTCGAGGTCGAGGGCGGTCAGACGGGCCTCGATCTCGTCGAGGGTAAGAACCCGGCCGTGCACGATCTGGCTGTGACCGAGGCGGCTCATCCGGGCCCCGCTGTCTTCCAGCCCGAGGGCCACCGACCCTCGCAGGTGGCTTCGAGCCTTTTCGAACTCCTCGGCGGTCACCCCCTTTTCCACCATGTTGTCGAAACCGGCGCTGATCAGATCCCGCACCTCGGAGGCATGGGCCGGTGCCGTGCCCGCGTAGATGGCGAGGGCACCCGCGCCCTGAAACGCCAGCCGGTAGCTGTACACGGAGTACGCCAGGCCCCGCTCCTCGCGGATGGACTGGAACAGCCGGCTCGACATCCCTCCACCGAGGACATGGTCGATGATCGACATGGCATGCCGGTCTTCATCGGCGCGATCGGGGGCCGGCGCCGCGACCACCAGATGCACCTGCTCGGTCGGCCGGGCGAGGACCACGCGCGACAGCGCCGGCAGTGACGGCGCGACTCGGGCCGGGGCGGTGCCGCCGGTGCGGCCGCGCAACCGGCTGGCGAGACCCTCGACGATCTGATCGTGCTCGAGCAGTCCGGCCGCGGCGACGACCATGTTGGCCGGCCGGTAGTGGGATGCGTGAAAGCGGGCCACGTCGTCGACGCTCATGGCCTCGACGGTCACCTGCTCGCCGAGGACCTCTCTCCCGAGGGGGTGTTCGGGGTACAGGGCACTGGCCAGCACGTCATGCACCAGGTCGGCCGGGTCGTCGGCGTGCATGAGGATCTCTTCCAGGATCACCTGCCGCTCCGATTCGAATTCCTCGGGCCGGAAGGCGGGCGACCAGATGATGTCCGACAGAATGTCGAGCCCAAGCTGGTGGTCCTCGGCGAGCAGGCGCACGTAAAAGGCCGTGTACTCCTTGGTGGTGAAGGCGTTCATGTCGCCGCCGACGGCATCGACGTCTTCGGCGATACTCCGGGCCGACCTGGTCGGCGTCCCCTTGAAGAGAAGATGTTCGAGGAAATGCGAGGCCCCGGCCTGGCCGGGAGTTTCGTCGACCGAACCGGTTCCGACCCAGAACCCGATGCTCACCGAGCGGACATCCGGCATCCGCTCGGTGACGACCGTGAGGCCCTCGTCGAGGGTGGTTTGCTGCAGGCTCACGATGGCGCCGGAGTATCCACGGGCCCGATCGCCGACGCCCGGGCCACCCGAGACGCCCGGGCCACCCGAGACGCCCCGACCACCCGAGACGCCCCGACCACCCGAGACGCCCCGACCACCCGAGACGCCCCGGCCACCCGAGACGATCGGCCGGGTCGCGATACCCGGGCCAGACGGACCGCCTCGCCCTGACGGATCGATGGAGCCACTAGCGCCGGCGGCGGGGGTTGCGCCGGGGTCCCCGGTCTCCCTCCTCGGCGGGCCGGCCGGGTCCGCCGACGGTCTGGGCCGGCCCAAGATCGCCGAAGGTGGCCTGGGCCTCCGCCTCCCAGCTGTCCTCAAAGGAGACGACGTCGCCGCCCGACTCCTGATCGGCGGCTGGTTCATGGTCCTGCCGGTTGGACGAAGGACCGGCCGAGCCATCCACCGGATTGCCGCCGTCGACCGCGCCGGCCAGCGACAGGGACACCTTGCCCTGCGGGTCGATGTCGTCGACGCGCACCTCGACCTCGTCGCCGAGGTCGAGCACGTCCTCTACCTTCTCGACCCGCCGGCCGCGACCGAGCTTCGAGATGTGGACCAGGCCATCGCGCCCGGGCAGGATGTTGACGAAGGCCCCGAACTTGGTGACGTTGACGACCTTGCCGGTGTAGACGGCACCGACCTCCGCCTTGGGTGGATCGAGGATCATCTCGATGCGCCGGCGAGCCTCGGCTACGGCCCCGCCGTCCCGGGCGCCGATGGTGACGGTACCGGTCACCCCGTCATCGTCGACGGCGATGTCGGTCCCGGTCTCCTGCTGCAGGCTGTTGATGACCTTGCCCTTGGGTCCGATGACCTCGCCGATTTTGTCGAGGGGAATTTCCAGGCTGAGGATCTTCGGCGCCGTGTCCCGAACGTCCTCCCGGGGCTTGGTAATGGCGCCGGCCATGACCGCGAGGATCTTGATCCGTGCCTCGTGGGCCTGCTGGAGAGCCGACGCCAGCACGTCAGCAGGGAGGCCGTCGATCTTGGTGTCGAGCTGGAGGGCGGTCACGAAATCGGCAGTGCCGGCCACCTTGAAGTCCATGTCACCGAAGGCATCCTCGGCCCCGAGGATGTCTGTCAGGGTGATGTAGCGGTCGTCGACCTTGACCAGGCCCATCGCGATTCCACCCACGGGCGCCTTGACCGGCACCCCGGCGTCCATCAACGACAGGGTCGATGCGCAGACCGACGCCATCGAGGTCGAGCCATTGGAGGAGAGCACCTCGGACACCAGGCGCAGGGCGTAGGGAAACTCCTCGACCGGGGGGACCACCGGGAGCAGGGCTCGCTCAGCGAGGAGGCCGTGGCCGATCTCCCGTCGCTTGGGACTTCCCACCCGGCCGGTCTCGCCGTTGGCGTAGGGGGGCATGTTGTAGTGGTGCATGTAGCGCTTTTTGTCGTCGATACCGATGGTGTCGAGCAGCTGGTCCATGCGCGGCATGCCGAGGGTGGTGATGTTGAGCACCTGCGTCTCGCCCCGCTGGAAGAGCCCCGAGCCATGCGCGGTCGCGATCACTCCGACCTCCGCGGCCAGCGGTCGGATGTCGGTCGGGCCACGCCCGTCGATGCGCACGCCGGTCGTGGCGATGCGCTGCCGCACCAGTTGCTTGGTCAGCGACCGGACCGCGGCCTTGATCTCGTGCTCCCGGCCTTCGAACTCGCCGGAGAGCTCGGCCACGATGGCGCTGGTGACCTTGTCCGTGGCTGCCTCCCGCTCAGCCTTGGCAGTGATGGTCGTCACCTCGTCGACCTGTTGCCGGCCCACCTGAGCGACCCGTTCGGCTACATCAGAGCCGTAGTCCACCTGAGCAACGAAGGGAAGGGGCGGCCGGCTGCCTGCCTCTGCGACCAGCCGACGCTGCAGTTCCACGCTCTCCCGAATCCAGACCTTCGCGGCTTCGAGGCCGGCCGCAATCACCTCCTCCGTGACCTTCGGCGCGCCGGACTCGAACAGGGTCCACGCCGATTCGGTGCCTCCGGCCTCGACCATCATGATGGCCACGTCGCCGTCGTCGAGCTGCCGACCCGCCACCACCAGCTCGAACGCCGACTCGTCGCCCTCCTGGTAGGTCGGATGCGGCACCCATCTTCCTTCGCCGTCGTAGGCGAAGCGCACCGCGCCGATCGGCCCGTCGAAGGGCACTCCGGACAGCATGAGGGCGGCGCTGGCGGCGTTGATCGCCAGCACGTCATGGGGATTCTCCTGGTCGGCGCCGAGGACGGTGACGACGACCTGCGTCTCGTTGCGGAATCCCTCGGCGAAGCTGGGCCGCAAGGGCCGGTCGATGAGCCGGGCCGTGAGGATGGCAGTATCGGACGGCCGACCCTCTCGACGGAAAAACGAGCCGGGGATCTTGCCGGCGGCGTACATGCGCTCTTCGACGTCCACCGTGAGGGGGAAGAAATCGATCCCGTCACGGACCGTGGAAGCGGCGTTCGCCGTGGCCAGCACGACTGTTTCGCCCAGCTGAGCAACGACGGCCCCCTGGGACTGCTGGGCGAGGCGACCCGTCTCAAGCGATATGGATTTCGATGTTCCGCTGACGGGGGCGGAGACTTTGGTGAGTTTGGGGGAATTGGCGGCCATATGGTCCGCTCCTTTCTGGAGCCCGGGATTCCCGGGCGGCGGAGCGGCGGGGGGGCCAGTTCCCAGTCGGCGATCCCCGAACCGGCGTTCCCGGCAACCTGGCCCCGGGGATCCTCGACTGGCAGCTGACCGGCGGTCGCCGCTCGTATATTGTTGTGCTCCGGGACGGCCAGTGCGGTCACCCGGATGGCGAACGGGCGGCGGATGCCGCCCGAAGAGATGCGCCTAGCGACGCAGCCCCAGCTTGGAGATGAGCTCCCGGTAGCGCTCGACATCGTTGTCTCGCACGTAGTCGAGGAGGCGCCGCCGCCGCCCGATCATCTTCATCAGGCCGCGGCGGGTGTGGTGATCACCCTTGTGGACCTTGAGGTGCTCGGTGAGATGGGCGATACGCTCGCTGAGGATGGCGACCTGGACCTCAGGCGAGCCGGTGTCGGTCTCGTGGGTGCGGTAGGCCGCGATCGTGGCGGCTTTGTCTGGCATGAATGCGTAGGGTTCTTTCAGTTAGGTCGGACTATCGAGGATGCGCCGCGCCCGGCTGACGCACATGAGGTTGACATACGTTGGGAGACACATTTCGGGGTTGAGCGGACACGACCCCCGCGAGAGACATTCGTCCCGGCGCGCCCGAGCCTGGTCGGTCACCAGGCAATTCTAGCAGGCGGCCCGACGTGACCGACTCTCGGCCCGAGACGGGTCAGCCCGCCGGTTTGAGTGTGGCGCCAGGGGTCAGCATCCCGTGGCCCGAGCTGACCTGGCGCTTCTCGACGTCGAGCGGCCCCGGCGGCCAGCACGTCAACACGTCGAACACGAGGGCGGAGGTGCGCTTCGACGTGGCGGGGTCTCCCAGCCTGCCGACGTGGGCTCGGGACGTGCTGATGGCCCGCCTGGGCCCGGTGGTGGCGGTAGCCGCCGGGGACGACCGATCGCAGGCGCGGAACCGGGCTGCTGCCATCGAACGGCTCCGGAGCAGGCTGGCCCGGGCGCTTGCCACCACGCCGGATCGGACCCCGACCCGGCCCACCCGGGCCTCGCAGCGCAGGCGGCTGGACACGAAGCGCCGCCGGGGGGTCCGCAAACGCGAGCGACGGTTCAGGGCCGGATCGGACGACGATTGATCCGGACCGCGGCACACCCCGGAGGGACGGGCGGATGCGGCCCAGGGGTGACACCTCACCCGCGCCCCCGGAGTGGAGGACGGCTTCCTCCCCGCCTCTAGGCCAGATCTGCGACTCCCAGGATCTCCCGGGTGAGCGCCACGTCTCGATTCATCTGGACGATGAGGTCGTCAACCGTTTCGAATCGCACCTGGCCACGCAGATGGGCGACGAACTCGACCCGGGCCGCCTCCCCGTACAGGTCGCCGTCGAAATCGAGGAGATAGGCCTCGAGCAGAGACAGCTCGGCTTGCTCATAAAAGGTTGGACGGCGACCGAGGGAGAGGGCGGCCGGGCGGTGGGCCCCGTCGGGCCGCAGATACCAGCCGGCGTAGACGCCGTCGGCCGGGACCACGATCGATGCCGGCAGGGCCACGTTGGCCGTGGGGAAGCCCAACTCCCGGCCTCGGCGATCGCCCTCGGTCACGACCCCCCGGACCTGGTGCGGGCGGCCGAGGAGGGCCTCGGCTTCGCCCACGGCTCCATCTGCCAGCAGCTCCCGGATCCGCGTCGATGACACCGGCTGGCCGCCCGGCCCGGCGCCGAAGAGGCGGAGGCCGGTGACGTCGAAGCCGTACTCGGCGCCCATGTCCTGGAGAAAGGCCACGTTGCCGCGTCGCTGATAGCCGAAGTGGAAGTCATGCCCGACGACCACGGCCCGGGTATCGAGGCAGCCGACCAGGACTTCGCGAACGAAATCCTCTGCGGACTCGTCGGCCCGATTCCGATCGAAACGGATGACGAGCGCATAGTCGACACCGGTGTCTTCGAGCAGCTCCAGCCGCTGCTCGAGATCGGTCAACAGACGGGGCGCCGAATCCGGGCGCACCACCGAGGCCGGATGACGGTCGAAAGTGACCACCGCGGAAGCGAGTTCCTGCTCGGCGGCGACCCGCTTCACCCGGTCGATGAGCAAACGATGCCCGATGTGGACGCCGTCGTAAGCCCCGATGGTCACCGCACAGGCGCGGCCCGTCGCGCAGTCGCCGGGGTGGTAGAGGACCTCCATTACCGTGCAGGTTACGGGGCGTCTTCAGGCAGCGTCGAACCGGGCGGGCCCGGCCTGGCCGCCGGCACCGGACGGCCGGGTCGGCTCACGAGGCCACATCCGGATCGGCGAGAACGACCGCCGGCTTGACGTGATTGGGTCCGCGGCCCTGGTAGATCGCGAGCAGTCCGCCGTGCGGGCCGATCACCCGCCATGGCCCGTCGCCCGCCCCGCCAAGCGCCGCCCGCTCCAGAACCCGGCCGTACTGGACCTCGCGGGCCCGCTCGGCGTCGACGGTGACCGCGTCAAGCCACGGCAATGAGGACGCCGGCGGGAGGACATCGGCGACGGACAGCACCTCCAACGGAGTGGCCATGGCTTCGGACCACGGTCCAACCGCGGTTCGACGCAACCGCCGCAAGTGGGCCCCGCCGCCGAGGGCCGCCCCCAGATCGGCCGCCAGCACCCGGACGTAGGTGCCGGCGGAACACTCCACCCGCACCGCCAGCACCGGGCCCGCCGCCCCGGAGTCGTCCGTCTCGGCGCCGACCCCTCCTGGCCGGGCCCCTCCTGGCCAGGCCCCTCCCGACCCCGCTCCCCCTGGCCCCGCTTCTCCGTCCGGAGTCAGGGACTCCACCGTAAAGCAGGCCACTTCGACCCGACGGGGCGCCCGCTCGACCTCCAGGCCCTGACGGGCCAACTCATGGAGAGGCCGCCCGCCGACCTTGACCGCGGACACCATGGGGGGCGTCTGCCAGATGGTGCCGGTCAGTTGGGCCGCGGCCCGTCGGGCGTCGTCCAGGCTGACCTGGCGTTGATCCCAGCGGCCGGTCACCTCACCGGCGGCATCCAGGGTGCTGGTGGCCACCCCGAGAACGACTTCGGCGGTGTAGGACTTGGTCAGGCCGCTGTGGAATTGGAACAGCCGGGTCGCCGGGCCCAGGCCGATCAGCAGAACGCCGGTGGCGTCGGGGTCAAGGGTGCCGGAATGGCCGACCTTCCTCTGCCCGAAGATCCGCCGGCACCGGGCCACGACATCGTGGCTGGTCATTCCCCCGGGCTTGTCGACGACGGCCAGGCCGCTGATCACGGCCGGCTCGGCGATGACGGCCGACCCACCGATGCCAGCCAACCCGGCGAAGACGGCGTGTGCCGGGCCCTCACGGGCCCGGCTCCTCAAGGCCCGCCTCCGGCGGGGGCGGCAGATGCCGGAGGATGTCCTCGATCCGGTTGCCCGCCGCGACCGCCGGGTCGGATTCGAAGCGCAGCTGGGGGGTGCGCTTCAGGCGCACCTGCTGCGAGATGGCCGATTGCAGGCGGGCCCGCGCTTCGCCGAGAAAGGTCAACATCTCGTCGTCGAGCGAGGAAAAGAGGACGCGGGCGTGACGAAGATCGGGGTCGCACTCAACGGCCGTGATGGTGAGCAGCCCGAGCCGCTCGTCCTTGTCAGTCAGCCGCTCCAGGGCGTCAGCGAGCACTTCGCGGAGGCTCTCGTTGACCCGGGCGGCACGCGGAAACTGTCGGGCGGGCCGGCCGCCCGACCGGCGGCTGCCCGACGCATGGTGCCGATGGCCGGCGCCCGCCATCTCAGCGGTCTCCGGCGAGCAGCCAGTCGCGCTGGCTGCCCGTCACATCGACTTCGGGGAAGGACCAGACGAAGCGCTCGGCGGCGTCGAGCACGTCCTGGGCGTGACCGGCCGACCCCGACACCGCAGCCAGACCGACGGTGGCTCGCTGCCAGAGGTCCTGATGGTCCACCTCGGCTACGGCCACGGCGAACCGCCGGCGGATCCCGTCCAGGATCGGGCGCAGGACCGCCCGTTTCTCCTTGAGCGAGTGCACATTGGGAAAGTGCAATTCGAGCGTGAGGCACGCCACGTGCATCACCATTCCACCGCGCTAGGCCCGGGGGATCTCCCGCTCGTCAAAGGTCTCGATGACGTCGCCCTCGCGCAGGTCCTGATTGTTGGAAAGGCCGATGCCGCACTCGAAGCCCTCGTGAACCTCCCGGACATCGTCCTTGAAGCGCTTCAGGGAGGTGATCACACCCTTCCAGATCACGACGCCGTCGCGAAGGAAACGAACCTTCGAGCCCCGGGTGATGACACCGTGGCGGACGTAGCACCCCGCAATGGCGCCGACCCTGGGGACCCGGAAGATCTCCCTGGCCTCGGCCTCGCCGGTGATGACCTCCTCGAACTCGGGTGCCAGCATCCCGACCATGGCGCTTTCGATGTCCTCGATCAGCTTGTAGATGATCTCGTAGGTACGGATCTCCACGTCGTGAACGTCGGCCAGATCCCGGGCGCCCCGGTCGGGGCGAACATTGAACCCGATGATGGTGGCGTTGGAGGCTGCCGCGAACGTCACGTCGTTTTCGGTGATCCCGCCGACGGCCCGATGGATGAACGACAGCTTCACGTCCTCCCGCTCCAGCTTGCGGAGGCTCTCCGTCACCGCTTCGAGCGAGCCCTGGGTATCTGCTTTGAGCACCAGGTTCAGGGTGGCCGTCTCGCCTCGCTGGATCTGTTCGAAGATGTCCTCGAGCTTGGCGCCGGTCCCGACCGCCGACGACGTCCGGCGTTGATCGGCAGCCCGGAAGCGCTGCTCTCTTTGCTCGGCGATGTCGCGGGCGGTCCTGGCCTTGTCGGTGACCCGGAACTCGTCGCCGGCCGAGGGCACGCTGTCGAAGCCGAGCAGCTGCACCGGCATCGACGGTGACGCCTCCTTGAGGTTGTCGCCGCTGTCGTCGAGCAGCGCCTTGACCCGCCCCCACGCCGCGCCCGCCACCACCGAATCGGCGACCCGCAGGGTCCCGGACTGAACGATGACCGTAGCGACCGGGCCCTTGCCGGGATCCAGGTTGGCCTCGAGGACGATCCCGCGCCCTCGGCCTTCGGGATTGGCCACCAGCTCCTCGACTTCGGCCACGAGCAGGACCTGCTCCAGGAGATCGTCGATCCCGAAGTTCTGGAGGGCGGATATCTCGACCATGATGGTGTCGCCACCCCATGCTTCGGGGACCAGCCCCTGTTCGGACAGCTGCTGCATGACCCGGTTGGGATCAGCGTTGCCACGGTCGATCTTGTTGATGGCAACGATGATCGGGACGTCCGCGCCCTTGGCGTGATTGAGCGCCTCGACGGTCTGCGGCATGACCCCGTCATCTGCGGCGACAACCAGGATGACGATGTCGGTGACCTCGGCCCCACGGGCGCGCATCGCCGTGAACGCCTCGTGGCCGGGGGTGTCGATAAAGGTGATCAGCTGACCCTGGTAATCGACCTGGTAGGCGCCGATGTGCTGGGTGATGCCGCCGGCTTCGCCGGCGACCACGTTGGTTTCACGAATGCGGTCGAGCAGGAGCGTCTTGCCGTGGTCGACGTGACCCATGACGGTCACGACGGGTGGGCGCGGCCGAAGCAGGGCGTCGTCCTCTTCTTCGTCGTCGAAGTACTTGGCTTGCAGCTCGGCTTCTTTTTCCTCGCCGGGATCGACGAGCCGGATGGTCGCGTGCAACTCGGCCGCAAACAACTCGATCATGTCGTCGGAAAGCGACTGTGTCGTCGTGACCATCTCGCCCTGCTGGAACAAGAACCGGACCACGTCCGCGCCGGAGCGATTGAGCTTCGGGCCGAGCTCCTGGGCCGTCGAGCCTCGTTCGACGATGATCTCGCCATCGGGAACCGGGGCGCTGGACGGCGTGTAGTGGGTGATCTCCTGTGCTTCGAGCTCTTCGATGTTGCGCCGGCGGCGCCGGGCCGGCCGCCGGCCACCCGGCCGGCCGCGGTTGCCAAAGGCCGGGCCACTGCGAGCGCCACCCGCGCCTCCGGGACCGGCGCCCGTGCCTGTCCCGCCCCCGGGGCCGCGGTAGCCGCCGCCCGCGGCACCGCCTCCGCCCCGGTAGCCGCCGGAGCCGGTGCCGGCCGGTGCGCCGGGCCGGGCGCCCCCGCGCGGTCCGCCCGCGCCAGGGCCGCCGGGGCGGCCGGTCGAAGGTCCGGAGGGGCGCCCACCACCGGACGCAGGCCGGGCACCCGGGCCGCGACCAGGAGGCGGCGGGATGGGCTTGCCCGAGGCTGACAGCGGGGGGCGCCGCAGGCCGGGGGGCGGAGGGATGGGCTTGCCGGAGGACGACAGCATCGGCCCGGACTCACCTGGCGCTGCAGGCGCGCCAGATCCTGGACGGGGACCGCCCGGTGCGCCCGCGGGACCGGCCGGCGGCCGGGGTGGACCCCCGGCGGGGCGAGTGCCACCTGCCCCGGAGGTCTGGCCGGGCGGGGCGGCCGCGGGCGACACAGGCCCTTCCGCGGTCGGCACTCCCCGTCGCGGCGGGGCAGCAGGAGAGGCGGGCAGGGGGCCGGCCGCGACGGGAGCAGGCGCAGGCGGTCGCCCCTGCCGATCCGAGCGCGTTAGGCCGCCGGCCGGCGGGGCGGGTCGAGGGGGTACCGGTCGAGTGGCCGGCGGGGCGGAGGGGCCGCCCGCAGGTGCTGGGCCCGGGACGGCGGCAGGGGCCGAGGGGGGCCTGGCCGGTGGGGCGGGACTGGCCGGCCGCCCCGGACTGGCGGGTGCGGCTGGGGTCGCCGCCGGAGCGGGACTCGCCGGCCGCGCGGGACTGGCCGGTCGCGTCGGCCCTGCCGGGGGCGCCGGACTGGCCGGGGGCGCAGCGGCTGGTGGGGCCGGGCGGGCCGGGGCCGCCGGTGCTGGACTGGCCGCCGGTGCTGGACTGGCCGCCGGTCCTGGACTGGCCGCCGGTGCGGTTTGGCTCGTGGGCGAAATCTCCGGACCGCCGGGAACGGCCGGCCTGGTGGGGAGAGGACGAGGCGGAGCCGGGGGAGCGGACGGCATCGACGGGGAGGCGGGAACGCTCGGCCCCGCCGGAACGGGAGACGGGGCCCGCTCCTCCGCGGCCGGGCTGGCTGGCCCTCCGTCCGCAGGCGGCCGGATGAGACCCGGGCGGACCGGGGCCGGGCTGGTAGACGTGTCCAGGGGCGGACTGGCGGCGGCGGCCGGGGCCGCTTCGGCCGGAGCCTCGGCGCCGGGCGTTTCGACCGGGCGGCGGAGACCCTGCTGATCAGCCCGGCGACGGACGCGGTCGGCCTGCTGCTCCTCGATGCTCGAGGAGTGGCTCTTGACCCCGATGCCGAGCGCGAGGCACAGATCGAGCGCTTCTTTGTTCGTCAGGCCGAGCTCTCGTCCCAGCTCATAAACCCGGATCTTCTTCGCCAAGTTCCTGCGTCAGTCCCTTTCTCATCGACGCCGCCCTGGTGGCGGAGCCAATTCTTATGTTCGCACGTCCGGGGGAGCCCGTTTCAGCGACTTCCAGGCCTCGGCCACTACTGCTGTCCTGAAGGCCCTTGCGAAGGCGTTCCGATGGGCGGCCGCTTCGAGGCAACGGTCGCTCACGCCTCCGGTGGCCGGCTCCTGGCACAACCAGGCGCCCCGACCGGGGGCGTCCCGGTCGATGACCAGCGACCCGTCAGAACGGCGGGCCACTCGCACCAGGTTATCCGCTGAGACCCGGATCCGGCAGCCTACGCAGGTTCGGGTTGGCCCCGCATTCTCGTCGCGTCCTACCGCACTCCCTCCCCGCCGGCACCGGGCGGTCCGCCGGCCATCCGACGCTCACCCTCCAGGAGTGCCGGATCCTGACCGGAAGCGTCCGGGCGGTCGCCCACCACGCCATCGCCACGATTGCTCGGGACCGAGGACTCGCCGGAGGGGCTGCCGTTGCCACCCGGAGGGCCGGCTTCGTCGGGATTCTCCCCGAGCGACCACTGGGCGGCTGACACGGCCTCGCCACCCTCGGCGGGTTGCCACACCATCTCGCCCGCTTCGTTTTCCACCCACTCGCCTTCCGCCCACTCCTGGTTGGCGTAGGCCTCCTCCTCGGCGATCTGAGTCTCGCTCTTGATGTCGATACGCCAGCCGGTCAGCCGAGCCGCCAAACGGGCATTCTGCCCTTCCTTGCCGATCGCGAGCGACAGCTGAAAGTCGTGCACCACCACGGTCGCCGTTCCGGTCAGGTCGTCGAGATGCACCTCTTTGACCTTGGCCGGCTGCAGGGCCCTCATGACGAACTCCCGCGGCTCATCGGAGAAGGGAACGATATCGACCTTCTCGCCCCGCAACTCGTTGGTGACCATGCGGACGCGTGCGCCTCGGGCCCCCACGCAGGCGCCGACCGGGTCCACGTTGGGATCGTTTGACCACACTGCGATCTTGGTGCGATGCCCCGGCTCGCGGGCTGCCGCCTTGATCTCCACCACTCCGCTGGAGATCTCCGGGACCTCGAGCTCGAAGAGCCGCTTGATCAGACCCGGGTGAGTCCGGCTCACCACGATCTGGGGCCCCTTGGTGGTCTTGCGGACTTCGACGATGTAGGCCTTGAGCCGGGCCCCGTGCTCGTAGCGCTCGTACGGCACCTGCTCAGCCTGGGGCAGCAACGCCTCGACCTTTCCGAGGTCCAGCAGCGTGTACCGGTTGTCGCTCTGCTGGATGATCCCGGTCACGATGTCACCCTCGCGGCCCGCGTACTCCTCATACTTGAGGTCGCGCTCGGCCTCGCGGATGCGCTGGGTCATGACCTGCTTGGCGGTCTGGGCTGCGATCCGGCCGAAGTCCTTGGGGGTGTCGTCCCACTCACGAACGACGTTGCCGTCCTCGTCGAGCTCCTGGCCGTACACCCGGATGTCGCCACTATCAGGATCGACGGTGACCACGGCTTCCTCGGCCGCGTTTGGCAAGCGCTTGTAGGCGGCGACGAGCGCGTTGGCGAGGGCGTCGAGGAGGGTGTCGACGCTGATGCCCTTGTCCTTGGCGATCTGCTGAAGGGCGTCGAGAAAAGCGAAACTGTCTTTCATGGTGCGGGGTCTTTCGATGTGGGCACGGTGGAGGTCATGCCAGATACGGGCTGGCGGCCTGGCGCTCGTCGGCGGGCACTGAGCCGATCCGGAGCCGGCCGATCCGGAGCCGGCCGATCCAGAGCCGACCGATCCGGAGCCGACCGATCCGGGGCCGGCCTACCTGGGGCCGGGCGCCCCGCCCCGGGCCCCCAGTCCATCACCGTACGAGCCCGGTTGATCTGGTCGAAACGAAGCTGGAGGCGTCCATCCGGGTTGGCATCGGGCTGGAGGTCGATACCAGCGACTCCGACCTCGGCGAGGCGACCCCGATGACGGCGGGCGCCGGCGACGGGCTCGGAGGTCTTGACGGTGATCTCGGCGCCGAGGTACCGCCGGAACTGCTCGGGTGTCCGCAGTGTCCGCTCGATGCCCGGACTCGACACCTCGAGCTGGTAGCGACCGGCGGGCATCGCCTCGGGGTGGGCATCGAGCACGGTTGAGACCACACCGCTGGCGTCCGACAGGGCATCCAGGTCGATGCCCGGCCTGGGACCGCGCCGACCCGGGGAACCGGCCAGCCCGGTTCGATCGGCCAGCCCGGTTGGATCGGCCAGCCCGGTTGGATCGGCCAGCCCGGTTGGATCGGCCAGCCCGGTTGGATCGGCCAGCCCGGTTGGATCGCACAGCCCTGATGCATCGGACCGGTCGAATGGCGCCAAGGGGTTGGCCAGGCCGGCTGGCCCGCCCGCGGCGCTGGAGCGCTCCACCATGATGCGCACCACGTCGCGGGCCACCTCGACGTCCCACAGTTCGAGGCCGATGGAAGCGAGGACTGGTTCGACCAGCCCGCGAATATCCTCGGTCGACACCATTTCCCACCTCCTTCCGACTCAAGAATCACAAACAAAAGCGTGGGCACCCTGCCCACGCAGGTGCTGCCCACGCCAGCTACCGCCCGGCGGGGCGGATACACACCAATTATAGCCCGCGCCGGGGGATCCCCCGGCCATCCGGGTCGCCCGGTAGGCGGCCCAGAATCTCGCCACCGGAGACTCGGGGGTTAAACGGCCTGGTCGCAGGGCGTAGGCAGGCGCCGACTCTGCGGCGTCGAGTCCGCCGGCCGCGCCCCGGAGATCAGTACGCCTTCGCCACCCAGGCCAGGAGACCGGACTCGTCCTCGTTGGCCGGAAGCGACCCGTCCGCGGCCTGCAGGCACCGGACCGTGCAGCCTTCGGACGCCAGTTTCTCCTCGCCCGCCGGACCGATCAGGTCCCACGGCAGGACCGCGAACCCCTCTGATGCGGCGGAAGCGGCGTCGGCCAGGGTGTTGACCCGCGCCGTGCGCTCCTCCTGACGGTCCGACGCCGCCGCGTACAGGTTGGCCTGCACTGCGTCGAGATCGGTGCGCACCAGCGCCGCCGCCTCGCCTATCGGAACCGCCCGTTTCTCCTGCAGGTCTCGCCGCACCAGGGTGACCTGTCCGCCGGCCAGGTCCCGCGGGCCGATCTCTACCCGGACGGGGACCCCTTTGAGCTCCCAGTCGACGGAACGGCGCCCGAACGACGTCTCCACCCGGTCATCGAGCCGGGCCCGCAGACCGGCGGCGGCGAGCTCGTCGACCAGGGCCGTCGCCGCCCGTCGGGTGCCCTCCTCGTCGCGCACCAGCAGCACGACGACCTGAATGGGGGCCAGCCGGGGCGGCAGCCGCACGCCGGCGTCGTCGCCATGGGCCATGATCAGCGCTCCGACCAGGCGGGTCGACGCCCCCCAGGAGGTCTGCCAGGCGTACTCCTGCGTACCCGTCTCCGACGAGAACTGGATGCCGAACGCTCGGGCGAAGTTCTGACCGAGCTCATGGCTGGTGCCCATCTGCAGGGCCTTGCCATCGCCCATCATCGCCTCCAGCGTCCACGTGTGAGTCGCGCCCGCGAAGCGTTCCCGGGCCGTCTTCAGCCCGGCCTGGACCGGCACCGCGAGCACCTCCTCCATGGTCTCGCGATAGACGTGGCGCAGGATCTTGAGCGCGTAGTCGCGGGCCTCGGCCTCGGTGGCGTGGGCGGTGTGGCCCTCCTGCCAGAGGAACTCGCTGGTGCGCAAAAACAGCCGGGGCCGCAACTCCCAGCGCACCACATTGGCCCACTGGTTGATGAGAAGTGGCAGGTCGCGATAGCTCTGCACCCACTTGGCGAAGAAGCTGTTGATGACGGTCTCGCTCGTCGGGCGAACCACGACCGGCTCCTCGAGCTCTCGACCGCCGCCGTGGGTGACCACGGCCAGCTCGGGGCTGAACCCTTCTACGTGCTCGGCCTCCCGGCGCAGGTACGACTCGGGGATAAACAGGGGAAAGTAGGCGTTCTCGGCGCCGGCCGCCTTGATTCGGGCGTCCAGCTCGGCCTGCATCCGCTCCCAGATGGCGAACCCCCACGGCCGGATGACCATGGTCCCCCGCACCGGCCCGTTGTCGGCCAGCTCGGCCTGGGTGATCACGTCCTGATACCAGCGAGGAAAATCAGTGGCGCGTGGGGTCAGGGGAGAGGCCATGCCCTGCCAAAGTATGGGAAAAGCCTGCCCTGATTTTGAAAATTGGCCCGATCAGAATCCGGTCCCGGTGAGCGGCGCCGGCGTGGTGGCCAGCAGGGCGTCGGCCCGGTCGAGGCTGCCCGGTCGCAACTCGTCCACCCGCCCGGCGGCTGCGAGCGTCGAAGCCGCCACCCCGCCGAGGTAGAGCGCGCCGAGCTCGGTCACGCCCAGGCGCAGGTCGGCGTTCTCCCCGTTCCGGACCGACCGGCAGGAGGCCCCGTCGGGCCCGGCCTCAAGGACCCACCGGCCCACCGCCGGGTCGGGCCCGTTGTCGGCCTGGTCGGCGGATGGCAGCACGTCGAGGACCAGGCGCCCGGCTCGCCGGTAGCCCCGGCTCTCGAGCGCCGTGGCGACGTCGAGGACGCGGAGGTACAGCCGGTCGCGAACCACGTCGACCTTGAGCTGGCGGGGGTCGGCGAGCCGCCAGCGCAGGGGCTCGTCGACCGGACGCCGCTTGGCCCTGACGTCCCCGACCAGGTCGAGGTCGAAAACGAACCGCCAGAGGGCCGCCTCGACGTCGGGGGTCTGACCCCGAAGCTCCTCGATAACCACCGTCGGGTACTCGGCGCGCATGATGTCGGCGTCGTACGCCCGGTAGGACACGTACCCCTGCTCGCACACCGCCACGAACTGCCCGCTGGCGCCGTGGCGCCGCGAGGGGCGGTCGTCCAGGTAGTCCTCCCATACGCCGGCGTCCCGGCTGGGTTCCCCGGCTCGGCCCCGACGCAGTCGATCGAACAGCTCCGGCAGGATCTTGGCGGCCTCGTCCCGATCGATGAGGCGCAGATCGAGCTCGGGGGCGGCCACCAGGAAGTCCGACCGGAGGCTGTCGACAGTGACCTCCATCAACGTCGTGGCGTGGCCGAACCCGAACCGGCCGTAGATGACCGACTCGGAGGCCAGCAGGCCGGCGAGGGGCTCGTCCCGGGTGCGGGCGTCTTCGAGCATGGCGGCCATCAGCCGGCGCAGCAGACCGCGGCGCCGGTGGGTGGGATGGACGCCGACGCCGCTGACACCGGCGAGGGGGCGGATCGGTGCCGGCTGACCTGGGAAGGCGGGAAGGGTCAGGTCCAGGCTGTAGATATTGGCGTTCCCGACCATCCGACCGCGGTCCATGGCCACCCAGGCTCGGTCGGTCTCCAGGTGGGCGACGGCGCGTTCGTCGGCGTGGCGCGCTTCGGCGTCATCGGTGGCCGGGTCCAGGAAGGGCACTCGCTCGGATTGAACGAACGCCAGCTCCTCGCCCGGTTGCAGCGGTCGTATCTCGACGTCCATAGCCACAGTCTGACGCCGGCCTCCGGCGCCGGCACAGGGTTTTCGGCCGGCGCCGGCTAGATGCCGGGGTCCTCTCGCAGGCGACGATCGATCAGCTCGATGCGCTCCCCGCTGCGGTTGGCGTCGGTACCTTTCGCTTCGAGCAGGGCCGCCCGATCGGCCTCGGCCTCGGCTGCGGCACCGGAGTCCGCGGCCGCCAGGCGGGCCGCCACCCCCTCCTTGACCAGCTTCTCGGCCTCCTCGACCAGGGCGGACACCATCTCGTCCTCGGGCACCACCCGGATGATCTGACCGCGAATAAAAAGGTGCCCGCGGTGCCGCCCGGCTGCGATCCCGAGGTCCGCGGAGCGGGCCTCGCCGGGGCCGTTGACCACGCAGCCCATCACCGCCACCTGGAGCGGAATCTCTTTGCCTTCCAGGGCGCTCTGGGCCTCCTGGGCCACCTTGTAGACGTCGATCTCGGCCCGACCGCAGGAGGGGCAGGCGATCAGATCGACGTTGCTGCGCTCGCGCAACCCCAACGACTCCAGCAACACCCGGCCCGCCTTCGCCTCTTCGACCGGATCGGCCGTGAGGGAGTAGCGGATGGTGTCGCCGATCCCTTCCGACAGGAGGGTGGCGATCCCGGCCGTGCCCTTGATGGTCCCGGCCGGCGGTGGGCCGGCTTCGGTCACACCCAGGTGGAGGGGATGGTCGGTCACCTCGGAGAGCTGCCGGTAGGCCTCGACCATCAGCGGGACGCTCGAGGCCTTCACCGAGATCTTGACGTTGTCGAAGTCCACCTCCTCGAACAACCCCAGCTCGATCTGGGCCGATTCGACCAACGCTTCGGGCGTGGCCCGGCCGTATTTCTTGTACAGCCGCGGATCGAGCGAGCCCGCGTTGACACCGATCCGCACCGGAATGCCCCGGTCCTTGCACTCCTGGGCCACCAGCCTGATCTCTTCGGGCTTGCGGAGGTTCCCGGGGTTGAGCCGCAAGCAGTCGATCCCGGCCTCAATGGCCGCCAGGGCCATCTCTACGTGGAAGTGGATGTCCGCGACGATGGGCACCGGGCTCCTCGGCACGATCTGGGCCAGGCCCTCGGCCGCCTCCCGCTCGTTGCAGGTACACCGGACGATGTCCGCGCCGGCCGCCTTCAAGGCGTAGATCTGCGCCAGAGTGCCGTCGACGTCAGCGGTCTTGGTGATCGTCATGGACTGCACGGAGATCGGCGCGTCACCGCCGACCGGAACCGATCCGACCATCAGCTGACGGGTCTTCCGGCGGGGGAATCGAGATTGAGCCACCACTCTTGAGCCTACCCCCCGGCTTCCCGCTTGCTAGGTGACCAGGTCGCGCAGGTCCAGGAACAGGGCGCTGGCCCCGAGGAATAGCACCAGGGCCAGGCCGGCGTAGAAGAGCGGCAGCAGCTTGGCCACGTCGGCGTGATAGCGCCGGCGGAAGCTGCGCGCCCCCTCGTACAGGGCGACGACCACGTGGCCGCCGTCGAGCGGGAAGAACGGCAGCAGATTGAAGATGCCGATCGACAGGTTGATCACGGCGAGGAGCCAGAGCACGGAGGGGAGGCCGCTCTGGCCGGCCTGGTGCAGGAGCCGCACGATCCCCACCGGCGACTCAAAGCGGACGCTGCCGGTACTCGGGCTGTCGGCCGCCTTCTGGTTGCCGAGCATGTGCAGATACGAGCCGGCGCCGTGGAGCGTGAACAGGTGCCCGAAGGCGCCAAGGGTCAGGGCCGACACGTGCACCCAGGCACCGCCGGCCCGGCTGACTGACGAGCCGAGGCTGGAATGGATGACGCCGCTGGGGGCGATGCCGATGAAGCCGACGGCCGGGGCCCCGCTTTTGGCGGCCGGCAGCGAGCCGGCCCCCGGCCCGGCCAATTGGACCGCGTTGCGGTTGACGGGGATGGGGAAGAGCTGGACCAGCCGGCCGCCCCGATCGACCGTCACTTCGAGGCGCTGGCCGGCCCGGGCCTGGATGTAGCTGCTCATCTGGGACCAGTTGGCGAAGTGGCGACCATCCACCGCGACGATGCGGTCGCCGAGGTGAAAGCCGGCCAGCTGGGCGGGGCTCGCCCCCGAGCTAAGGCCGTCGATCTCAACGATCGGATTCGAGGCGGGAAGCGACGCCGTGGAGGTGAGGTAGTTGCCGTTGTCGCCCGCCCAGAAAAACATGATGAAGAGCACGAGCGCGGCGATCAGGAAGTGCATGGCCGAGCCGGCCAGTGCCACGGACAGTCGGCGCCACAGCGGGGCCTGACGGTAGGTGCGGGCCTCGTCAGCCGGGTCGACTTCCTCCAGATTGTTCATGCCCAGGATCCGGCAGTAGCCGCCGAGCGGCAGCGCCTTGACCCCATACTCGGTCTCGCCCCGGCGGATCGACCACAGGCGGGGTCCGAAGCCGACGAAGAACTCGGTGACCTTGATGCCCGCCGCCTTCGCCGTGGCGTAGTGGCCGAACTCGTGGGCGACGATGCAGCCGATCAGGGCCAGGACCAGCAGCACGGTCTCTCCGGCTCCGGCGGCGAAGCCGAGACCCACCAGGAGTCCCGTTACGACGACCAGGCGGATGAGCGCCAGCTGTTGTTGCCGGGGCGGCGGGGCGGGCGCCTCGTCCCACTGTCGATGACTGGCCAGGCCCAGAGGGTCGGCCTCCAGGCTTTCCCGCCAGCCCGGGCGGGTGTCGGTCATCGCCGGGTGGTCGACCGCCGGCTCACCTCGGCGTGGGCCAGGTCCCGCCCCGATCGGTCCGCGTCCAGCACGGCGGCCACGGTACCGGGGATGGAGGCCGGATAGTCGTCAACGACGGCCCCGAGAATGTCGGGAATGTCGACCCAGCGGATGCGGCCGTCGAGAAAGGCCGCCACTGCCACCTCGTTGGCGCCGTTGAGGGCGGCCGGGACATCGCCGCCCGCCCGCCCGGCCCGGTAGGCCAGGTCGAGGCAGGGAAACGCCTCGCGGTCCGGCGCCTCAAACTCGAGGGGTCCGATCCGGCCCCAGTCGATGGCGCCGAACGGCACCGCCAGCCGGTCGGGATAGGCCAACGCGTAGCCGATCGGCAAGCGCATGTCGGGGAGCGACAGCTGGGCCAGGGTGGCCCCGTCGGTGGTCTCGATCATCGAGTGCACGATCGACTGCGGGTGGACGACCACGTCGACCGCGTCGTAGTCGACCCCGAACAGCTCATGGGCTTCGATGACCTCGAGCCCCTTGTTCATCAAGGTGGACGAATCCACCGTGATCTTGGGCCCCATCTTCCACGTCGGGTGAGCCAGGGCGTCGGCGACGGTCACCTCGGCCAGCGATGGTTTCGACCGCCCGCGAAAAGGACCCCCGCTGGCGGTCAGCACGATACGTCGGAGCGGCATCGACGGCGGGCGCGGCAACGCCGCCATCCCTTTCTCCCCGAGAATGCCCCGCAGGCACTGGTGGATGGCGCAGTGTTCGGAGTCCACCGGCACGATCTCGGCCCCGGGGGTCGCCCGGGCGGCCTGGACAATCGGTCCGCCGGCGATCAGCGACTCCTTGTTGGCCAGGGCCAGACGCCGGCCGGCCTGCAGGGCCGCGAGGGTCACCGACAGTCCGGCGAAGCCGACCACCCCGTTGACCACCACGTCGGCCGCGGTCGCGATCTCCGGCAGGGCGTCCTTACCGACCAGCAGCTCCACGCCGGGCGGGAGCCGCTCCTTCAGCTCGGAGGCCCGGGAGGAGTCGACGAGGGCCACCTGGTCCGGTCGCAGGAGGTCGGCCTGGGCGGCCAGAGTGTCGACGGACGAAAAGGCGCCGATGGCAACCACCCGGTAGCAGCCCGGTGACGCGCCGACCACGTCCACCGCCTGCGTCCCGATCGAGCCGGTGGAGCCCACCAGGCTCACGGTTTTCATCGGGGAGCTCTACTTGACGATGTCGAAGAGCAGGGCGAGGTAGTACGCCGCCGGAAGCGCCAGGAGAAGGGAATCGAAGCGATCGAGGAGTCCCCCATGCCCGGGCAGCGCCGACCCCGAATCCTTGACCCCGAGGTCGCGCTTGATCATGGACTCGAAGAGATCGCCCGCGGGAGCGATGATCCCGATGATCAGACCGAGTACTAGACCGTGCCGCATGCCGCCCCACGGCGTGATCTCCTTGCCGACGATGGCACCCACGATCACCGCCGCGATCAGGCCCCCGACGAACCCCTCCACCGTCTTGGCCGGACTGATGCTTGGGGCTATGGGCCGCGACCCTATCCAGCGCCCGACGACATAACCGACGATGTCGGCGGCGATGACGACCAGGACCGCACCGAGGAGGAGGCCCTTGCCGTGGGCGGCCCGGAGCATGATGGCCGCGTAGGACCCGAACAAGGCCACCCAGACGAAGGCGGTGGTGGTGACGGCCACATTCGCCAGAGGGCGCGCCTCCACGATCCGCAACAGGTACCACGTCATCGAGCCGGCGAAGACCAGCACCACGGCCAGCGGCAGGGCTTCGATCCCTTTCCAGTAGGCGCCGAAGACCAGACCGACCGCCGCGACCAGTCCCAGGAGGGTGGCGGGCCGGAAGCCGGATCGCTGGAGCATCCCGTACGCCTCGGCTGCTGCCGCCGCCACCACCGCTGCGGAGAGGACGAGGAGCGCCTTCGAGCCGATGGCATAGGCCACGACCAGAAGTACGAGTAAGCCGATTCCGACCACCAGTCGGGTGACCAGATCGTCGTCGCCCCGCTGGTCCGGCGGACCCCCCCGAGCGGACTGCCGGCTGGCCGGCCCGTGGGCGCCGGTGCGGGTCCGGCCGCGGGGGGCGGCGGTGGCCTGAGTGCTGCTGGCGGCCGCGCCGGGCTCGAATTCCGAGTCGAAATCGGCCAGGGTGGACGCCGCTCCGGTTCGTTCGGCCTCCACCCGCTGGAACTCCTCGTCGAAGGAGTACAGATCGGACCGCTCCGAACGGGTCTGATCAAGGGCTCCTTCCGGAGGAACGTCGCCGGCCAGCTCGCCGATCTCGTCCACGTCGGACCAATCGTCGGCTTCGTCGCGCCAGCGCGTCCCGCTAGCGCCCAGAGCCTTCCATGCTTCGAGGTCGTCGCCGGCTTCCTCCCGCCCGTCGTCGGGCAGTATGAGCGGCACCTCACCGGTCGGCGGATCAGTCCACGGGGGCAAATCGGTTCCTCCTCCGGTCACGGCGATCCCTTCCTCGGGGGAAACGAGCGGCGAGGTCTCGCCGCCGGCAATGGACAGCCCCTCCGGCTCCTCGGCGGGTGTCGCCCCGCTTCCGCCCGGGGTCTCAGGCGGCTCGGTTGAGCCGGAGGGGTCGCGTCCCGGCTGGCCCTCGCCCGAGCCCAGCCCGGCCTCGGCCTGCGGGATGGAGAGTTCGGCGGTCCGGTCGCCGATCTCCCAGGCCGGGCTGGTGGCGCCGGCCGTCGGTGGGCCGGCGGCGGGACGACCACCCAGGGTGGCGGAACGAGTCGGGCCCGAAAGCTCGAACTCGTTTTGCAGCTCCCGTTGATCTTCGATTTCCAGGCCGTCTTCGAAAGCCAGGTCCTCAAACGCGAGGTCGTCTTCAAACGCCAGGTCGTCGGCGCTTTCGATGTCCTGCTCGTCGACCTCGAAATCCTGCTCGTCGCCGCCCGGCGGGGTGGCGAGCGGGGGCAGGGAAACGGCGCCGGCTGGATCCACCGAAGTGGGGAGCGGAAAGCGGTGCGGCGACCGAGGCCCGGTCGGCGCCGGAGGTACGTCACCGAATCGGAGCTGGTCGTCGGGCCGCCGCCCGGCCACCGCCCCGGCGTCGAGGGCCGCCTGGGCTTCGTCGGCCCGGATGATGCGCACGCCCTCGCTCGGACGGCGCTGCGGTGACCGGTCCCCCGCGGTCTTGCGCTGGTTCACGTCATCCTCCTCACGGCCGCGCTCGCCCTACCGAGATCCCACCACCGGCATCAAACGGCAAGCAGCTCTTCCTCCTTGTGGTGCAGCACCCGATCGATGTCTGCAACAAACTCATGGGTGACCCGCTCGAGCTCCTTCTCGGCCCGGTCGAGCTCATCGCTCGAGATTTCCCCGTCCTTTTCGAATCCCTCGAGGTCCTTGCGGGCCGCCCTCCGCAAGTTGCGGACGGCCACCCGACCTTCCTCCGCTTTGCTGTGGGCCACTTTGACCATGGCCTTGCGCCGCTCCTGAGTGAGCGGTGGAAAGGTCAACCGGATCACGACCCCGTCATTGTTGGGGTTGACCCCGAGGTCGGAGTTCTGGATGGCGCGCTCGATGGCCCGGAGCGAGGACTTGTCGTAGGGGGTGATCACCATCAGCTTGGCCTCGGGAACCTGGATGCCTGCCAGCTGCTGCAGCGGCACATCAGACCCGTAGTACTCGACCTTGAGCTTCTCGACCAGCGCCGGCGCGGCCCGTCCGGTCCGGATGACGGAGAACTCGGTGCGCGTGTGCTCCAGCGCCTTCGCCATCTTGTCCCGGCAGTCCTCGAGCACGGCGTCGACGTAGCTGTCCTCGTCCATCAGCGGATTAGCGTACCGATCTGCTCCCCCTGGAGGGCGCGTCGGAGGTTGCCCGGCTCCATGATGGAGAACACCCGGATCGGAAGGTCGTTTTCCTTGCAGAGCGTGATGGCGGTGAGATCCATGGCCCGCAGCTGACGGGCGATGACCTCATCGAAGGTCACCTCGTGGAGCAGGCGGGCGGCCGGGTTGGTGCGAGGATCGTCGTCGTAGACCCCGTCGGCGACCCCGTGGGTCCCCTTGAACAGGATGTCCGCCTCGATCTCGACAGCACGCAGGGCGCCGGCGGTATCGGTGGTGAAGAACGGGTTTCCGGTCCCGGCCGCGAAGACCACCACCCGGTGTTTCTCGAGATGCCGGATGGCCCGGAGCCGGATGTAGGGCTCGGCGATCTGCGACATGCCGATGGCAGTCTGGACCCGGGTCGGCTGGCCCTGACGCTCCAGGGCGTCCTGCAGGGCCAGGGCGTTGATGACGGTGGCCAGCATGCCCATGTAGTCGGCGCTGGCCCGGTCCATGCCCGTGGCCGAGCCGGTTGCGCCCCTCCAGATGTTGCCGCCGCCGACCACCACCGCGATCTCGGTGCCGAGATCGGCTCGGGCTTTGGCCAGCTCCTTCGCGATCCGTTCGACGACGCCGCCGTCGATGGTCTCGTCTGCGGCGTCGCTGGCGAAGGCCTCGCCCGAGAGCTTCAGAACGACCCGCTTCCACGGCGGCGGTTTATTCACGAGGCCACCAGCCTAGTGCGGGCGTTTCCGCCGGGGTGTGACCGGCGACGACGGGTGACAAACACGTCAAAGGACCCGGTCGCAGGCCGGACCAGCCCGCGACCGCCGTCCCCGCCCCGTTCCCCATCTCGGCATGGCCCCTCTCACTGTGGCCGGTCCGGGTATCGCCGACCGGTCGCTGGCGAGCAGTGCCCCGGGTTAGCTGCCGACAACCGCCTGGGCGATCCGGACCACCCTGGCGTCCCCCAGCACTTTGGCCACGGACTGTTTGTCGTCCTTGGCGTACGGCTGCTCGAGGAGCACGCCGCCGGGCACCCGCTTGTACCAACCGTCGAGCTTTCCCTCCACGATCTTGGGCACGGCCTGCACAGGTTTGCCTTCGTTGCGGGTCTGGGCTTCGAGGGCAGCCCGCTCCGCGGCCACCTCGTCGGCCGGGACCTGGTCGCGCTCGATGTAGGACGGCCGGCCGAAGGCGACGTGGACGGCGATGTCGTGGGCCAGCTCCGGCGAGCCGCCGGCCAGCTCCACGATGACGGCGTTGACCCCCCGCCCGTTCTGCACGTGCAGGTAGGTGTCGAGGTAGTCGCCGGAGTCCGCGGCGAAGCGGACGACCTGCCCCACCTCGATGTTTTCCTTGAGGGTGAGCCGGAGATCGTCGATGGCGTCCTTGTGGGTCTCGACCGCGGCCTCACCTTCGGCTGCCACCGTGTGGGCCAGTTCCTCGACGGTGTTGACGAAATCGGCGGACTTGGCGACGAAGTCGCTCTCCGACTTCAGCTCGACCAGCGCCGCGGCGTTGTCGACCTTCGCCACCGAGACGGCACCCTCCACGTTGTCGCGTCCGGAGCGCTCGGCCACCTTGCCGAGACCCCGCTCCCGAAGCCAGGCGGCCGCGGCGACGCGGTCCCCGTCGGTCTCCACCAGCGCCTTCTTGGCGTCCATCATTCCGGCTCCGGTCGCATCCCGGAGCGCCTTTACATCCTGGGCGGTGAACTCTGCCATAGCCCTGTCTCTACTCCTCTAGTCCTCTACTCGTGTCAGTTCGTCGGCGGCGTCGCCGACCGCCGGTGGTTCAGCCGTCAGTGGTTGATCGGAGCCGGCGGATGGCGTCGGGGCCGGCCCGGACTGTTCGGCCGGAGCCGACGAAGCGCTCGTCTCGGCCGGGGCACCCGCCTCCGGCGACCCGGCTCCGGGCCCGGCCTCCGCGGCTTCAGGCCCGCCGGGCGCCTCGGCCGCGGCGCGCCGGGCGGCGAGCAGGCGGGCCTCCCGCTCGGCTTGCGCCAGCGCGGCCTGGCGACGGGCGTCGCGCTGCTGGTCGGCCCGGCGGGCCTCCTCTTCGGGATCGAGCGCTGGCGGACCTCCAGCCCCCGGCGCGGGCGCACCGGCCCGGGCGGCGCGCCGGGAGGAAATGAACCGCCCTTCCTCGACCGCGTCGGAGACCACCCGGCACATGAGGGTCCCGGCGCGAATGGCGTCGTCGTTGCCCGGGATCACGTAATTGATGAGGTCAGGATCGCAGTTGGTGTCAACCACGGCCACGATCGGGAGCCCGAGCTTGTTGGCCTCCGTGACCGCGATGTGTTCCTTCTTGGTGTCGATCACGAAGATGGCGTCCGGCAGCTTGGTCATGTCCCGGATGCCCCCGAGGTTGCGCTCCAGCTTGTCCAGCTCCCGGCTGTGGATGAGCGCCTCTTTCTTCGGCATGGCGTCGAAGTCGCCGGCGCTGCGCATCCGCTCGAACTCCTGCATTTTCTTGACCCGGCCGGCGATGGTGTTGAAGTTGGTGAGCATGCCGCCGAGCCACCGCTCATTGATGTACGGCATTCCGCACTGGACGGCATAGCGTGCGATCGGATCCTGGGTCTGCTTCTTGGTCCCGACGAACAGGACCGTGCCATTGTCGGCCACCAGGTCGCGCACAAACGAATAGGCGACGTCGATGCGGTCGAGCGTCTGATTGAGATCGATGATGTAGATGCCGTTGCGCTCACCGAAAATGAACCTCTTCATCTTCGGGTTCCAGCGCCTGGTCTGATGGCCGAAATGGACTCCGGCCTCGAGCAACTGCCTCATGGTGACGACAGCCATATGAGCTCCTTCCCATCGGTTGTTGGAGAGCCCGATGCGCGCGCTGACCGGCAAGCCAGCGACCGTGGGTGCACCGGGGTGAACATGGGTCCCGCCTGTTCGGGACGGAACTCCATGGTAGCCCAACAAGTGCGCTCCTCGGACCCTGCCGTCCGACCTTTCCGTCCGACCTCGGTGTCCGATCTCGGCGTCCGATCTCGGCACCTGATGTCGGGGCCCCGCATGCGACCGCCCGGCACGCGGGGCGCCCGGCCCGGCCTCCCGGGCCGCGGCCGTCCCGAGTCCGGGCCGGTCATCGGTTGGCCCGGTCATCGGTTGGCCAGGCGAATCCACCAGTGGTGTTCCCTGCCCAACAGCCCGGCGGCCTCCAGCGAATCCAGCGCCCGCGATGCCGTGCCGACCGGGAGCCCGGTTCGGTCCACCACCTGACTGAGCAGGGTGGGCTGCCACGCCACCGCATCAAGAACGTCTCTTTCTTCCCGGGTCAGCGAGTCGGCCGCGCCTTCCGCCGCGGGCGAACCCGGAGCCGGGGACCCCCCGCCCGGCAGCTGGCGCAAATGGCGCAAGACCGTGGAGCCGGTGACCCGACCGGGGGTCGGCCGTGGGTCCAGCACGATTCCCAGGGCGTCCAGCACATCCTGGGCGCTGCGAACCGGTCCCGGTCCGTCGTAGAGCAACTGGTTGCTGCCCGCGCTCGCCGAGCTGTGCACCGGCCCCGGGACCACTCTCACGTCGACACCACGGGCCATGGCCGCCTCGGCAGTGATCAGACTGCCGCCGGCCGCGTGTGATTCGACGACGACGACCATGGCCGACAGCGCTGCGATGATCCGATTGCGGGCCGGGAACCGCCAGGGGTGCGGCGGCCGTCCGGGCAGCGTCTCGGACAGCATGACCCCGCTCTCGACCACTCGCTCCCACAGCCCGGCGTGACGGCGGGGATAGGGCACGTCGACCCCACTTGCGGCCACGCCGGCCGGGCCGGCCGCCGAGGGAAATGACCGATGGCTCAGGGCGCCTGCGTGCGCCGCCCCGTCGATGCCCAGGGCCAGCCCCGAGACCACGCAAATCCCGGCCGCGGCGAGGTCACGGCCCAGCTCGAACGCCACCGACCGCCCGTCGTGGGTCGCCCGGCGGGTGCCGACGACCGCCACGCACGGGTGCGCCAGACAGCCCAGCTCCCCCCGCCAGAAGAGCACCCCGGGCCGTTGCGGATCGTGGGCCAGGGCGGGCGGATAGTCGGCCCGGCCCGGCCAGGTCACGCCGACCCCGGCGGCGGCGTACCGCGCCCACCACCCGGGGGGATCCAGCCGGCGAGCCGTCTGCCGCCAGGACGGTGCGTACCGCGACCCTCCAACCGGATCTCGTTCTGACTCGGAGCGTGACCTTGCTGACTGGGACAAGGACGGGGCTGATCCGGATTGGGATCGCGATCGAGACCGAAGACCGTCAGATGCCGAGAAACTGTCGAAGTCCAGTTGCCCGTCGCCGCGGGGGTTACGCCATGGCGGACGATCGAGACGGCCATCCCGGATCCGGCGCCACGCTTCCTCCGGTGTCCAGTCCCGGAGGATCTGGACCAGGACCGCCGGGCCCGCGCCCGGGAGCGCGGCCAGGGCTGCGGCGTACGGCACTTCACCGGTGTCGACGTCGCCGGCGGACGAGCTGACATCGGGGTTCGCCGTCAACTGGACCCGTCCTCGGACGCGAAGACGTCGGCCCGGAGCGCCAGGGCGCTCAACACGTCGTCGGGACTCAACTTGCCCTCCCGGCCGGCCAGGTCCGCGAGTGTCCGGGCCACCCGCCGGACCCGGTGCAGGCCGCGCGCCGACAGCCGGCCCTGCCGTAGGCGGGTCTCGAGCATGAGCCGGGCGGCCGGCTCCAGCGGGGCAATTTCGTCGAGACGGTCGGCTGGGAGGGCCGAATTGCAGGTCAGGCCTCTGGCTGCGGCCAGGGACCGGGCGGCGGCCACCCGCCCGGCGACCACCTCGGTGGATTCGACCAGGGGCCGGGCCGTCTGCTCGATAGCCAGCAGCTCGGCGACGTCCGGCCGGTCGACCATGACTCGCAGGTCAAACCGATCGAGTAACGGCCCGGAAACCCGCGTGGCATAACGGGACCGGACCGCTTGGCGGCACCGGCACGAGCCGGGACCGCCCTCACTGCCGCAGGGGCAGGGATTCATCGCCGCGACCAGCAGGACGCGGGCGGGAAACAACACACTGGCCCGGGCCCGGCAGACCAGGACATGGCCCTCCTCGAGTGGCTGGCGCAGGGTGTCGAGGACATCCGAAGGGAACTCGCCGAGCTCATCGAGGAACAGCACCCCGTGATGGGCGCAACTCAACTCTCCGGGGCGCATCAGGGTGCTCCCGCCCCCGATCAACGACACCAACGAGGCGCTGTGATGGGGCGCTCGCATCGGAGGCCGTCGGATCAGGATGCCGGGGGGCAAGGTGAGGCCGGCCGCAGAGTGGATTCGAGTCACCTCGACGGCCTGCGCGAGCGGCAGCGGCGGCAAGAGGCCGGGGAGCCGCTCGGCGAGCATCGTCTTGCCGGCCCCGGGCGGTCCTACCAGCAGCAGGTGGTGGCCGCCGGCCGCGGCCACCTCCACCGCGAGTCGCCCGAGAGCCTGACCCCGCACGTCCGCCAGGTCAGGTCCGGCTGCGTCGGTGCCCGCACCGGGAGGGCCGAGGTCGAGGGAGGGCCAACCCTCGTCGCCCCGAACGATGGCCACCAGGCTGCGCAGGGTTGGCGCCGCCCGGACCGCATCGGGGCAAATCAGGGCGGCCTCGCGGGCGCACCGCGCCGGCACCACCACCCGAGCGGCCCGAACGGCGTCGACGAGCGGCAGCACCCCGGGCACCCGACGGATGCTGCCGTCAAGCCCGAGTTCCCCGATGAAGGCGACGCCGGAGACCGCGTCCGCGGGGACCTGGCCGTCGGCCGCCAGCAGCGCAACGGCAATGGGAAGGTCGAGACCCGCCCCGCTCTTGCGGACTCCGGTCGGCGCCAGGTTGACCGTGACCCGCCGCTGGGGCCACTGCAGGCCGCTCGAAAGGATGGCGGCTCGAACCCGGTCCCTCGCTTCCCGGCAGGACGCATCGGGCAGGCCCACCACGGTAAAGGACGGGATACCCGGCGACACGTGCACCTCGACCGAGATCGGAGTGCCGTCGACACCGACGAGAATGGCGGACGGGACGCTGGCGAGCACGATGATCCTCCGGCGGTGAGACGAACCTGACGAGGGCCGTCCGCCGGCACCCGAGCGATGAGGAAACCTATCGCCAGGCTGTGACGGTCTTCTGGACGGCGCGGGTTCCGTGCGTCCGTCGACGACAATCGGGGGATGGACGCCCACACCACCGACCCCTCCGAGGTGGATGTGACCCGGGTCCATCCCTTCCAGGCCCGCAAGACCTATGTGTGCCCTGGCTGCCAGCAGGAGATCCCCCCCGGACTCGGCCACCTGGTGGTGGTCCCTCGGCGATGTCCGGACTTGCGCCGGCATTGGCATCGTCCGTGCTGGGAGCGACGAGACCGACGGCGTCCCGGCCGCTGAGCCCTTCCGCTATGAGCGCGACGCCCGGAGTGCGGCGTCGAGGTCCGACCACAGGTCCTCAACGTCCTCGATGCCAACGGACATGCGTACCAGACCTGGCGGCAGGCCCTGTTCTCCCTCCCACCGACCCCGTCGTTCGATGAGCGTCTCCACCCCTCCGAGGCTGGTTCCGGGAGTCGCCAGGCGGGCTGCGGCCACCGCCGCCTCGGCCGGCCCGGCGCCGCCGACGACCTCAAACGAGACAATGGTGCCGAAGCCGCGCATCTGGCGTGCGGCCAGCTCGTGGCCGACGTGCTGGGGAAGCCCGGGGTAGTAGACCTTGCTGACCTGTGGGTGCCCCGTCAGCCGCCGGGCCAGATCGCCGGCGTTGGCTTGGGCGCGATCCAGGCGGATGGCCAGCGTCCGGACGCCGCGGAGGGCCAGCCACGCTTCCCACGGGCCCGCGACGGCGCCATGGAGGCTGCGGCGGCGGGCCAGGCTCTCCACCACCTCCGGCCGCCGGGAGGCGGCGGCGCCGAGCACCAGATCCGAGTGCCCGGCCAGCAACTTGGTGGCGCTGTGCACGACCACGTCAGCTCCGGCTTCGAGCGGACGCTGCAGGAGTGGGGTGGCGAAGGTGTTGTCGACGGCCACATCCACACCCAGCCGGTGGGCACCGGAGATCAGGGTGGCCAGGTCAGCCACTGCGAGCAGCGGGTTGGTCGGCGATTCCAGCCACAGGAGACCGCGGCCGCCGAACTGACCTGCTTCGCCCGACGGTCGGGCCGGAGCGTCGACCATCTCGGCGCAGGCGGCCAGGGTGGCGGCCGCGTCGGCGACGTCGACGGTCCGGAAGCGCAGCCGACCGCGCCCGGCGACGTCGCCCAGGAACCGGCGGGTGCCGTTGTAGGCATCTCCGGCGACGACGACGCGGCCCGGCACCGGCAGCGTCTCCATGACGGCGGCTATCGCCGCCATCCCCGAGGCGAAGACCAGCGCCGACCCACCTTCGAGCGTGCCGAGGACTTCCTCCAGCGCCTCCCAGGTCGGATTCCCATCCCGCCCGTAGATGAGCCCGCCGCCCTGAACGAACGTGGCGCTCAGCACCACGGGCGGGTTGACCGGGACACCGGCCTGCCTGGCGGGCCGCCCCAGGTGGACGACCTGGCTGGACGGCGCCAGGCCGTCCGGCGGAAGCTCGCTCAGAACGCCGCCTCCAGGATCTCCAGCCCGTCCCCGAGGATCGCCGCGACGTCGAAGCGGATGACCGTTGGTCGGAACCCCAACACCCCCCGGCGCTCCTGCAACCACCGGGCGGCGAGCCGGCGGATCCTGGCCTGCTTCCTCACCCCTACCGCCTCGGCTGGAAAGCCGAAGGCGGTGCCGGAGCGGGCCTTGACCTCGCAGAACACCAGGATCCGGCCGAGACCGACGACCAGATCCAGCTCGCCGTCACGGCACCGCCAGTTGCGGTCGAGCACCTGATAACCGCGCTCCTGGTACCAGGCGGCCGCCCGGTCCTCCCCCAGCGACCCGAGGGCGCGACGATGCGCCGCACTCGCCGCACCAGGGGTGATCTACAGCTCCTTCTCGGGCAGCTCTTCGACGTTGACGTCCTTGAAGGTCACGACCCGGACCGAGGAAACGAACCGCGCCGGGCGGTACATGTCCCAGACCCAGGCGTCGCGGAGGGCGATCTCGAAGTAGGTCCGGTTTCCCTCCCCCTTGGCTTCCATACTGACCTCATTGGCCAGGTAGAACCGACGCTCGGTCTCGACCACGTACTTGAACATGGCGAGCACCGCCCGGTACTCCTGGTAGAGCTGCAGCTCGATCTCGGTCTCGTACCTTTCGAGGTCCTCAGCGCTCATCGGGGTGCCCGCTCGAGGGGGCCCGAGGGACTCCTGTGGCGCGTCTGTTGGGTCTGCCGCGACTCGCTCATCGCTTCCCATGGTAGGTCGCCGGTGGGTCATTCATCCCCCTGACGCCCGGGGTCCCGGGATGAGCGGCGGAGTCCCGCCGTGGGGGCCGTCCCTGACGATCACGCAGCCACCCAAGAGGAATGAGATCCATCGTCGGGGTGCCCGGTCGACCGGGGAGAGCCGAGGATCTACTTCTTCGAGGAGATGGAAGGCTGCCGCTTCTCTTTGATAAGGGGTTCATCTGTTCCGTACTAGCACGCCATAGTGACGGTGATGCCCCCGGGACAGAGGAGGTCTGTTCGGGACGAGAGGTTCACAGTGGCGATCCCTCGGGCGCCCGGGCCGACGGCCCGAAGGGCGCCCCCGGCGCTTGCGCCGGCATGAGACGATCTCGGGGACTCAAAAGCTCACCCATGTGGGCCGGTGGCAGATCCGGTCGGCGCATGGGGGCGAACGAGCGAACATGCACGAGGGTCTTCCTGGTTCTGCGATGCGGTGCAACGACTGTGGATGCGTATGGACGAGAGCGCCCTATCCACCGATACAAGCGTGATCGGGATTGGGTCACGCTTCCGGGGGGAGCGCAGATGAAGCATTGTGGTAGCGGTCGTCGAGAATGATGAACGCGAACATTCTTTCCCAGCACAGCGCCAGGCCGCGGCGCGACCCCGGTCGGATGCGAACACCTTCGGAGATGGCATCCCGTAAGCGCGTTCGACGAGTGACGATCTTCGTCTTGGCGGTCATGGTTGCGGTGGCGGCCGGAGTGCTGGTCGATCGCTGGGTAACTCCGACCCATTCTGAGGTCGTCGGTCAAGAGCTGCTCAATGCCACGGTCCTCCCTCCTGGCGCACGGCCGGTGTCCGATCCGCCCACCGCAAGCCTGGCCGCAGCCCCATACGGCTACGGCTGCTCGCCTGTGGCAGACAGGACGCGGTTTTGGGTCGTCTCTGGCAGCTTGTCTTCGGTGGTCACGTTCCTGCGGACTCATGTTCCAAAGGGGATGCGCTACGACGGTGCAGGAGGGGTCACGAACGGACCACCCGAGTTCATCACCATGGCGCCGACCGGGAAAGCTTCGGGCGTGCAGATAAGGGCGCTCGCGCTCAGCTTCGCAGCCGTAGACGGCGCATCGGTGGGCTTGCGCGCCGATGGTATGGCCGTTCCAGCGGACGCCACGTGCGTTAGCCACTAGGGGCTGCTTCCCGACCCCCGAGATGCGGGCGTCACAACAGATGATCGGCCTACGACAGAACGGCGCTTCTCGCGATAACGGCACCGGCTTCGGTCTGACGCGGACTCGGCATTCCGCGAGTCGGCGAGCGGAGATATGGCAGTCTGTGCCGGGGAGGGGATCACCGCGGAGGTCGGGAACTTGGCTCGCCTTGGCCATCGTCGTATCGGCAAATGAAGAGTGCTCTCGTTGCCGCCCTCGCCGTCGGCGCGATGACTTCGGCTGGATGCGCAGCAAATGCCGCTCCTGTCAGGGTCCTCGCAACGACATCGATCCCGCCAGGTTGGGTCCGTCACGTCCTCGGTGGGGTCAGCTTCGCAGCTCCGTCCGATTGGACGATCGGCCCCTACACGGCGTGTGCTCCTCGCACAGCCAAGACGGTTGGAGTGGGCACGAGCGACATGCACGACCTCGGAAGGAACGGAGCGGTAGAGATCGAGGTGACGAATTGTCCAGCCGAAAAGGCACCGTCGACCCAATCGGCGCCCACGGCCGCGTGGGTTTCGATCGAATGTGTTGTGGCCCCTCGCGTTGGCCTACCCCTGCCTGCGGACACCATCGTCAAGACCTCGGGCGCTCAGAAGGTACTGATGCGTTCCTCCGACCCCTTTTACATCATCGGGCACGGCCAAGCCGTAGCCGTGGCGGCTGGAGCGAGCTTGGTAGGGCAACAGATCGTGCGAACGGTTGTCCCAGCCAATCGGCGGTGCTGAGGTCGGTCACACCTTTCACCGTCCATCCCCGACCGGCAACCAGGGTAGGAGGGTCAAGGGGCGGCCAAAGGCCGAGCGAGGACGCGGAGCAGAGCGGAGTCCCGCAGCGGCCCTTGACGCTCCGGGCGAGGACAACCCCACCCTGGGGGGAGGAAGACGAGGAGAAGCCTCACCTCTCCTTGCCTTCCTGCCTCCCGGCGAGGGCGGGGCCTGGGGCAGAGCCCCAGATTGGGGATGCCTGCCACCGACGCTGTCACAGGGGTCGTGCACAATGCCGCAAAAGGGCACGATCCCGACCGGAGGTACCCATGGACCGATACAGCATGGTTGTGAGCCGGGGTTACGTCCGTCTGGTCCGGGAAGCCGGCCCAGGGACCCGCCCCAAGTGGCCTCACCGTCTGGCCGATCTCGTCCACTGGGAGGACCTCGCCGACCAGGACGACAACAACGACGATTGGCAGGGAGAGGCCCTCGACGGCGAGTTTGACGACTTCTACCTGTCGCGGTACGGGAACCCGAGCAAGTGGGGCGGTGACCTCGAGGACGACGACTACCCGGTCCCCGATGACGACGACGAGTATCTGATCCCCGACGAAGAGCTCGAGGACCGGACGGTCGAGATGGCCATCGCCGCGGCCAAGGGCGGTCGGGGCGACTCGGGCCTGTCGAACCGGAGCCGGATGAACATGCGCCGGCTGTTCCTGTCCCTGCCGTGGGAGTTGTGTGGTCCCCGGCCGGCCCTGATCTCACTCACCTACCCCGCCGATTGGGTGCGCTGGGTTCCCGACGGGCGGACCTGGGAACGTCACCGCAAGTCCTTCGAGCGGCGTTGGGTTCGCCGTTGGGGCGAGCCCCTCGTCGGGGTGTGGGTCAAGGAGTTCCAGGGCACCGGGCGCCCGCACCTGCACCTCTACGTCGGCTTACCAACGGCGATGTCGGCTGAGGACTTCGCCGGTCTGCGGGAGCGAACGCTGCTCCGTCACCGGCTGGAGCGGATACATGGCACCTACGAGGGACGCAAGCGCGTACCGCCCATTGGTGGCGACCACGGGGGCGAGTTCGGCCTGTGGCTCCGTCAGGCGTGGTCGGAGGTGGTCGGCACGAAACCATACGAGCCGGGGTCGACCTTGTCCCGCTTCGAGCGGGGCGGCGCCCACCATGCCAGGGGCGCCGACGTGGCGGTGATGTTCTGGTCCGACGAAGCTGAGCAAGCAGCGGACCGGACCAAGGTGGCCGACTACCTCGCCCGGGAGGCGGGCAAGTGGCGCCAGAAGATGCCGCCAGCTGGCTTCGTCGGAGTGGGCCGCTTCTACGGCTCCTGGGGCCGGTCGGTCGGGTTTGAGCCTGAGTCCACCACGACCTGGCTGGACCCTCTGGTGGCAGCTGAGGTGGAGCGCCGACTCGTCCGCTGGGTTGGCTGGAAGTTGGCCATCATTCGCCATGGCGCGCCGCGAGCGGGAACGTTCGCCGCTCGCCGCCGGGGCGACGGGGTCACCGCTTTCGGACTCGGCCCCGACCAGGCCGCTCGGCTTCTCCGGTGGTCTGAGGCGGCCGCCACCCGCAAGCACCGACGGGATGCCTGGTGGGCCCAAGAGCCGCCGAGGGACCTCGACACGGGCGAGCTCGTCTCAGTCCAAGAACCGGGAAGCCCGGTCCAGAACGTCGGTCTTCATGGGTTCCAGGTAGCTACGCATAGTGGTCGCCGGGTCGCTGTGGCCGAGCACTCGCTGGATGTCGAGCAGGTCGAATTGGTGGCCGCCGTCGGCACCGACGGCACGGTGGAGGATTCCCGCCGCCGTCCGGCGTAGGTCGTGGGGGGCCACGTGTCCGAGATCGGCTATCTGGGCCCGTCTGCTCACGATCATGTAGACGGTCCGGGGCTGGGTCCGCATTCCCCAGTCCAAGCGATGGGAGCCTCCCTGGCGGGCCGCACCGAGCACCTCCCGGCAGATGACCGGGGAGGCCGACGCCGGGTCACGGTAGGCGGCGAGGTAGAGGTCGAGGGCCTCGCGGAGGGCTGGCCCGGCCGTGATCCGGCGGGGCTTATGACCTTTCCCCGTCCAGGTGATCGCCGGCAGTTGCCGAGCCCATCGACGCTGAGGGCGGAGATCTCGGCCAGTCGGAGTCCGAGCAAGCCGAGGCGGATCACGATCTCGTCGCGGGTGCCCACGATCGTTCCGTCCTGGCAAACACCGACCAGCCGGCCGTACGCCTCCTCGTAGGTCAGCCACCGGCCGGGGTTGCGAGCCTGGACCTTCCCGTAGGTCCGCCGATAGGTCCGCAGCGGGCTCCGCGGCCCCCGCAGATCGGCCGCCGGATCATGCTCGATGACCCCTTGACGCAGGCACCACTCTGCAAAAGCGGCAACCTTAGACACCGCTGGTACACCGTGTTATTGGCCGGGTCGCCTGCCGAGCAGAACTCGATGATGTCGCTTTCCGACAGCTCCGCCGGGTGCCCCCGGCCGGTTGTCGCGAACAATCGGCGCAGCGTAGAGCGGTAATCGTGGGCAGTCTTGGGGTTGGGGTAGCGCCGGCAGAACTCGTCGATGAGCCCCTCCAGGTCCCCGATGACGGGCCGGAGGGGGGCTACCTCACTTCTTCGAGGAGATGGAAGGTTGCCGCTTCTCCTTGATCTTGGCCGCCTTACCCGTCCGGTCCCGCAGGTAGTAGAGCTTGGCCCGCCGGACGTCACCCCGGGTCACCACTTCGATCTTGGCGATCACCGGTGAATGGACGGGGAAGGTGCGCTCGACCCCGACTCCGAAGCTGAGCTTGCGGACCGTGAAGGTCTCCCGCACCCCGGAGCCCTGACGGCGGATAACCGCACCCTGGAAGACCTGGACCCGCTCCCGGTTGCCCTCCACCACCCTCACATGGACCTTGAGGGTGTCGCCGGGCGCGAAGGCGGGCACGTCGTCGCGCAGGCGTTGACGATCTACCAGGTCGGTCGGGTTCATGGGGCTCGGGCTCCTGCCGGTCGAGGAAGAGCCAATTATGGTAATGCGTCGAGCTCGAACTCGGCCAGCAGGGCCTGTTCCTCCCCGGTGAGGCCGCCCCGGGCCGCGATCAGGTCAGGACGCCGCGACCGGGTGCGGGCGAGGGATTGAGCCCGGCGCCAACGGTCCACGCGGGCGTGGTCACCCGAACGGAGCACCTCCGGCACCGACCAACCCCTGAACACGGCCGGCCGCGTGTACTGGGGATACTCGAGCAGGCCGCCGCCGAAACTCTCCTCGAGGGCGGAGTCGTCATTGCCCATGACACCGGGAACCAGCCGGGCGACGGCGTCGATGACCGCGATCGCCGCGGCCTCGCCGCCCGCCAGCACGAAGTCGCCCAGGGACAACTCGCCGTCGGCAAGATGGTCGGCAACCCGCTGGTCGACCCCCTCGTAGCGGCCGCACAGCAACGAGAAGCCGGTCGCTGGTCGCCAGCTCGGCCGCCCAGGACTGATCGAAGCGCCGGCCGCCCGGTCCGAGCAGCAGCAGCGGCCGGGGCGGCCCGATGGCCTCGACCGCGGCAAAGACGGGCCCCGGGGCCAGCACCATGCCCGCTCCCCCGCCGAAGGGACTGTCGTCAATGGAGTGGTGGGGGTCCGTGGTGCCGGCCCGCAGGTCGTGGACCCGCAGGTCGAGCAGCCCGCTCTCGGCCGGCCTTTCCGATCAAGCTCGCCTGCGGTCCAAGGCGGCGACCAGATCGGGGAAAATGGTGAACACATCGATGCGCAGGCCCGTCGCTCCACTTGCTTCGCTCACAGCTCGAGCAGGCCGGGCGGCAGCTCGACGGTCAGCCGCCCTGGCCCGTGGTCGGTCGACGAAGTGCAGCGGGATCAGACTCCCGTCCGGCCAGGACCAGCAGGTCGCTGGCCGGGTTGGACTCGACTGATTCGACCACTCCGATGGTCCCTCCGGACGGGTCGACCACCCCGGCGCCGATAAGCTCGTGGACCCACAGGGCGTCGGCATCGGCGAGCGGGGCGGCCGCAGCAAGGTCGCCCCACGGAGGGCCTCGGCCTCCTCGTGGCTGTCGATCCCGCGAAAGGACACCAGCCACCGGCCGCCGGCCACCCGTCCCCGGCATGCGGGCTCGCCCGCAACACCTCGAGCTCGCCGGTCGGGCCCTGCAGGCGAGCCCCGGCGCGCACCCGCTCCAGCCGGTTGGTCCACAGCTCCACGACCACCTGGCCGCGCAGCCCGTGCGGGCGGGCCACCCGGCCGACCTCGAGAAAGTGCGGCGGGCCGTCAGTCGACGATGTCGACAATGACGTCGACGCCGTCCTTGGCGCCGGCGGCGCGCACGACGCTCCGGATCGACTGGGCCACCCGCCCCCGCCGGCCGATCACCTTGCCCATGTCGTCGGGCGCCACGTGCAGGGACAGCTTGATGCCGTGCCGGGTCTCGCCGGTGTCGATGCGATGACCGCATCCGGGTCGTCGACGAGTTGCTGGGCCAGGAACAGCAGCACCGCCTGGGCCCGGCCGCCGTCGACCTGGCCGTGGTCGTCCCACTCCTCCTCGACGCCGGCCGCGTCGGTGCTCTCAGTTGTGGCCGGCCCCTCGCTCACGGCCGTCACGGCCGGGCGGCCGCCCGGCCGGACTTGAACTCGTCCATCGCCCCGGACTGGGTCAGCAGCCGGGCCACGGTTTCGGTCGGCTGGGCGCCGTCTCGCAGCCAGCTGCACGGCCCTGGCGTTGTCGATCACGACCCGGCTGGGCTCGGCTCGGGGCTCGTAGGTCCCGAGAATCTCGATGAACCGACCGTCCCGCGGCGACCGGCTGTCGGCGGCCACTACCCGGTAGACCGGCTGCTTCTTCTTTCCCATCCGCATCAAGCGGAGTCTTACGGCCATGTGCTGCTCCTGCTCTCTCGCTCGTGGGCGGGCCTAACGGCCCCGCTTCTTCTTCCTATTGGATTTCTTGCCCCCCGATGTCGCCCGCCGGGCCATCCGCCCGCCGAGGCCGGGCATCCCCGCCATCTGCCGCATGTACCCCTGCATCTCCTTGAACCGGTCCAGCAGGGCGTTCACCTCGGTGGTCGATGTACCGCTGCCGTTGGCGATGCGAAGCCGGCGCGAGCCGTTGATGATCGAGGGGTTCTGGCGTTCCTCGGGGGTCATGGAATGGATGATCGCCTCGATGGGGCCCATCATGCCGTCGTCGATCTCGGCGTTGCGCAGCTCCTTGGGGAGCCCCGGAAGCATGCCGACCAGTCCGGACAGGGGTCCCATCTTCTTGACCTGCTGCATCTGCTCCAGAAAGTCCTCGAGGGTGAAGCGGCCCTGTTGCAGCCGGGACACGGTCTCCTCGGCCTCCGCCTGGTCGACGGTGGCCTCGGCCTTCTCGATCAGCGTCAGCACGTCGCCCATGCCGAGGATCCGGTCGGCCATCCGGTCCGGGTAGAACTGATCGAAGTCGGCCAGCTTCTCGCCGGTGGACGTGAACACGATCGGTCGACCCACGACCTCCTTGACCGACAGGGCGGCGCCGCCACCGGGCGTCGCCGTCGACCTTGGTGAGGATGACGCCGTCGAGGGCCAGCGTCTGGTGGAACGCCTCGGCCGTGGCGACGGCGTCCTGCCCGGTCATGGCGTCGATCACCAGGAACGTGTAGTGCGGCTCGACGGTGTCCGAGATGCGCCGCACCTCGTCCATCAGCTCGGCGTCGATCGACAGGCGGCCGGCCGTGTCGACGATGAGCACATCCCGCCCGAGCCGGATCGCCTCCTCCAGGCCCTTCTTGGCCACCGTGACCGGATCGGACGGCTCGCTGAAGACCGGCACCCCGGCTTGCTGGCCCAGCACCCGGAGCTGCTCGACGGCCGCCGGGCGCTGCAGGTCGGCCCCGACGAGCAGCGGGTTGCGCCCCTCCCGCCGCTTGTACCACGGCGCCAGCTTGGCGGCCGTGGTGGTCTTGCCGGATCCCTGAAGGCCGGCGAGCAGAATGACCGTCGGCGGCCGGGAGGCGTAGGTCAGCCGGAGGGTCTCGCCCCCCAGGATGTTCCGCAGCTCGTCGTGGACGACCTTGATGACCTGCTGGCCCGGGGTCAGGCTCTGCGAGAGGTCCATCCCGACGAGCTGCTCGCGGACCCGCGACGACGAAGTCCCGGACGACCCGGAGGTTGACGTCGGCCTGGAGCAGGGCGAGTCGGATCTCCCGGAGCGCCTCGTCAACGTCAGCTTCGCTCAGCCGGCCCCGCCCCCGCAGCCGGCTGAAGACCGCGTCGAAGCGGTCGGTCAGGCTCTCGAACATCGGGGGGCTGGGCGGCGAGCATGGGTCTACCAGCGTAGACGACCGCCCGGCTCCCTACCCCACCCGCAAAATTGGCCTCGCCCGCAAATCGACGCGGCTCCGGAGGCCATGGGATAGAAACGACAGGTGCCTCCGCGAACCGCTGATCTGGGCACGCGGCCTGACCAAGGTGTTCGGCCCGCTCCGGGCGGTCGACGCCATCGACTTCTCCGTCTCGCCGGGTGAGGCGTTCGGCTTCCTCGGCCCCAACGGCGCCGGGAAGAGCTCCGCCATGCGCATGATCGGCGCCGTTTCGCCCCGAAGCGGCGGTGACCTGCGGGTCCTCGGCCTGGACCCCGATCGTGATGGTCCCGCCATCCGGGGCCGGCTCGGTGTCGTGCCCCAGGAGGACAACCTGGACCTGGAGCTGACCGTTCGGGAGAACCTCTACGTCTACGGGCGGTACTTCGACTTGCCCCGCCGGGAGCTGCGGGGCCGTGTCGAGCGGCTGATCGAGTTCGCCCAGCTCACCGAGCGGGCTGACGACCGGGTGGATCCGCTGTCCGGGTGGCATGAAGCGCCGCCTGACCATCGCCCGGGCGCTGGTCAACGAACCGGAGTTGCTGCTCCTCGACGAGCCGACCACCGGGCTCGACCCACAGGCCCGCCACGCCCTCTGGGACCGCCTCTACCGGCTCAAGGCCGAAGGGGTCACGTTGGTGCTGACGACCCATTACATGGACGAGGCCGAACAGCTATGCGATCGGCTGGTGGTCATGGACGGCGGGCGCATCGTGGCCGAGGGCTCGCCGCGCCATCTCATCGCGTCGTTACTCCACGAGGGAGGTGGTCGAGCTCCGGTTCGGCCCGGGCGAAAGCGAGCGCATGGCCGGCAAGATCGCCGACCTCTCGGAACGGATCGAAGCCCTTCCGGACCGTCTCCTGCTCTACACCGACGACGGCGACGAAGCGGTCGAGGCGGTGCTGGCCCGAGGTCTCGAGCCGATCAACGTCCTGGTGCGTCGCAGCAGCCTGGAGGACGTGTTCCTGCGGCTGACCGGTCGTAATCTGGTGGACTGAGCGTGACCACGCGGATGACGGCGACACCGGCCTGGTTGCGAGCGCTGGGCTATTTCGCCCTGTCCTACCGGCGGACCTGGCGGGCGTCGATGGTTACGACGTTCGTCACACCCGTCCTGTTCCTGGCGGCCATGGGGGTCGGTCTCGGCTCCTTCGTCAACAAGGGCGGTCATTCGGCTGCGCTCGGCGGTCTGAGCTACCTCCAGTTCGTGGCGCCGGGCCTGGCCGCCACCACGGCGGCCACCCTGGCGGCGAGCGAAGCCCTGTTCCCGGTCATGGCCGCCATCAAGTGGCAGAAGACCTATTTCGGGATGCTGGCCACGCCGCTCCGCGTGGGCGATGTGCTGGCCGGCCACCTGACCTGGATCGCGGCCCGGGTGGCCAGCGCGGTGGCCGCCTACCTGATCGTCATGGCCACCTTCCAGGCCACCCGCTCGATCGACACCGTGGCCGTCCTGCCGGCGGGGGTGCTGGTGGGCATGGCCTTCGCGGCCCCGCTGGCCGCCTTCGCCGCCCACCAGGAAAACGAGGAGGCCTTCCCCCTCATCTTCCGGCTCGGATTGATCCCGCTGTTCCTCTTCTCGGGCGTGTTCTTTCCCATCAGCCAGTTGCCGACCGGGCTCCGGGTCGTCGCCTATCTGAGCCCGTTGTGGCATGGGGTCGACCTGTGCCGGCGGCTGACCCTCGGCCAGCTGACGCCCGGGACGGCCGCCATCCACGTCGCCTATCTGGTCGGGCTCACGGTCTTCGGGGTGCTGGCCGCCGCCCGAACTTTCAACAGCCGGTTGCGGATATGAAGACGGTTGCCGATATGACGGGCCGGGGCGGCGGATGAGCAGTCGAGCCCTGGCGCTGCGGGTTGTCCCGCCCGCGGTCTTCGGGCTCGGGCGCGGCCGCAGGGTCATCGAGCGCGACCTCCTCGTCGCCCGGCGCACCTGGTGGATACCGCTCTCGGGGGTGGCCGAGCCGGTCTTCTACCTCCTGTCGATCGGTATCGGGATCGGCAAGCTGGTCGGTGGGATCCCGGGGCCCCACGGGACGACGATCCCTTACGCCGTCTACGTGGCGCCGGGACTCCTCGCCGCCTCGGCCATGAACGGGGCCGTCTTCGAGAGCACGTTCAACGTGTACTTCAAACTCCGGTACGCCAAGATCTTCGACGCCATCCTGGCCACGCCGGTAGAAGCCTCCGAGGTCGCCCGGGGCGAGATCACGTACGCCCTGATGCGGGGCGCGGTCTACGCCGCCGTCTTCGTCGTCATGATGGCCGCCCTCGGGGATATCTATTCGCCGTGGGCGGTGCTGGCTCTGCCGGCCGCGGTGCTGATCGGTTTCGCCTTCGCCGCCGTTGGCATGGCGGCGACCACCTATATGCGGGGCTGGACCGACTTCGACCTGGTCCAGCTGGTGCTGCTGCCGCTGTTTCTGTTCTCCACGACCTTCTACCCGCTGTCCGTCTACCCCCGGTGGCTGCAAGTGGTCGTGCAGTGCACACCCCTCTACCAGGGGGTGAGCCTGGTGCGGGCGTTTACGCTCGGGGATGTGGGGATCGCGGCGGTCTTCAACGTGTTGTACCTGGGGGCCATGGCTGCCGTCGGTGTCGCCGTCTCGGGCCGCCGGATCCGGATCCTGCTCCTGCGATGACGGGTGGAGGCGACCCCGTCGACTCCGTTGACTATCCGGACACCAGGGCTTCGACGAACTCGGCCGGGTTGAAGTCCACCAGGTCGTCCGGACCCTCGCCCAGACCCACCAGCTTGATCGGGATGCCGAGCTGGGCCCGGATGGCGAGGGCGATTCCGCCTTTGGCGGTGCCGTCGAGCTTGGTCAGCACCACCCCGGTGACCCCGGTCGCGGAGGCGAATTGCTGGGCCTGGATGAGGCCGTTCTGGCCGGTGGTGGCGTCGATGACGAGCAGCACCTCGGTCACCTGACCGGGGGGGCGCTCAGCCACCCGGCGCACCTTTTTGAGCTCCTCCATGAGATTGGTCTTCGTGTGCAGCCGTCCGGCGGTGTCGGCGAGCACGAGGTCGGCGTTGCGAGCGGCCGCGTGCTGGACCGCGTCGAACACCACCGCTCCGGGGTCGCCGCCTTCCTTGCCGCGGATAAACGACGCGCCGACCCGGTCGGCCCAGACCTCCAGCTGGTCGGCGGCCGCGGCCCGGAAGGTGTCACCCGCGGCCATCACCACCCGGTGGCCGTCGCGGACCCCGCGGCGGCCCAGCTTGCCGATGGTGGTGGTCTTGCCGACGCCGTTGACCCCGACGAACAGCCAGACATTGGTGGCGTCAGGCAGGAAATGGAGCTCCAGATCCCCCTCCAGAATCGTCGTCAGCTCGGCTTTCAAGGCGTCGACGAGCTCGTCCGGGTGGCTGATCCGCTCCTGCTTGACCCGCCGGCGGAGGTCGTCGAGGATCTGCATGGTCAGCTCGGCGCCGACGTCAGCCAGAATAAGGGCCTCCTCGAGCTCTTCCCAGGTGCTTTCGTCGATGCGGTCACGGGACCGGACGGACGTGAGATAACCCGCAAACAGCGACCGGGCCCGGCCCAGCCGGTCCCGCATCCGGGGCGGCGCAGGCGGGGCGGCCACCTCGGCCGGGACCGCCGCCTCCGCCTCGACCACTTCGGTTGGGGTCTCGACGACCGGGGGGGCCTCGGCCACCTCGGCGGGAGCCTCGGTCACCTCGGTCGGGACCTCCGCCACCTCCGCCGGCGCTTCAGCCGCCTCGGGCGGCGCTGGGGGTGCCTCCGCCACCTCTGGCGGAGCCTGGGCCAGAGGTGGCGGAGCCTCGGCCAGAGGTGGCGGAGCCTGCGGGGCCGGCGCGGGCGGCGGATGGAGGGGCGGGGCGACGGGCGGCTTGGGCGGGCTGATGGTGCGCCGGCGTCCGACGACGACGTAGCTGGCCGTCGCCAGGACCAGCAGGGCCACCGCCACCAGCACGATGATCAGAGTTTCCATGGCCCGGCGAGCCTAAGGGCCCGGCCAGAGACGGGCCAGACTGGACGCCAGCCCCAGCCGCTGGCCGGACGCCCGATTCTCGCCGCGGAGGGTCAGGTTCTCGAGGAGACCGTGAGCCCTTCGCTGACGACGCGTGACGACCCGCCTGGAGCCATGGTGACGCCGTACAGGCAGTCCGCAGCCTCCATGGTGCGCTTCTGGTGGCTGACGATGACCAGCTGGGCGGCGGAGCGGAACTCGTGGACCAGATCGAGGAAGCGGTGCAGGTTGACGTCGTCGAGGGCCGCTTCCACCTCGTCCATGAGGTAGAAGGGGGATGGGCGGCTCCGGAACACCGCGAACAGGAAGGCCATGGCCGTCAGGCTCCGCTCGCCACCGGAGAGTAGCGACAGGCGGCGGACGTTCTTGCCCGAGGGCCGGGCTTCGACCTCGATCCCGGTCTCGAGCAGGTGGTCGGGGTCAGTCAGGCGCAGCCGGCCCTGACCGCCGGGGAAGAGGGTGGTGAACAACTTCTCGAAATTTTCCGCCACGTCGGCGTAGGCCGCGCCCAGGACTTCGCTGATCTCGGCGTCCACAGCACGGATCACCTTCGTCAGCTCCCGGCGGGCGCGTCCGCACGTCGTCCAGCTGGTCTTCCAGAAACTGGTTGCGCTCGAGGAGGGCGGCGTGCTCCTCAAGGGCCAGCGGGTTGATCGGACCCATCAGACGTAGCTCTCGCTCCAGCTCGGTGCGCCGGCTCGAGGCGCTCGTCCCCGGTGGCAGGGGCGGGCAGGCCGCCCCCCGGATGGCCTCCGGCTCGCAGTCGAGTTCGTGTCGGACGGTGGCGGTGAGACCTTCCAGTCGGACGCGGGCCTCAGTGCTCTCCAGTTCGATTCGCGCCGACTCGCTCGCGGATCTCGCCGAGCTGCCGTTCGGCCGTGTGGCGCTGGCGCCGCCAGCCCTCCAGGCGCTCGGTTCGCGCCCGGGCCGCCTCGGCCTCGATCCGGCGGGCTTCGCGAAGGCGAGCGAGCAACTCGTCCAGCTCGGTCTGCCGGCCTTCGACCAGGCTCGAGAGCTGCTCGGTGACCACCACGGCGTGCTGGAGTTTCTCCAGCCGGGTGGCGGCTTCCTCCCGACTCGCGACGTTGCGCCGGAGACGCTCCTCCACCTCGTCCCGACGCCGCGTCATCATGGCCCGGCGTTCGTCGAGGCCGGCAGCCTGCACCTCCAGGTCCCGCCGCCGGGCGGCCAGGTCGGTGCCGCGCTGCGCCAGGCGCGACCGGGCCGCCTTTCGCCAGGCCGCCCGCTCGGCCTCCGCAGCCGCGGCCTGCTCGAGGCCGGGCAGGAGGTCTCCCAGCTCGCCGATGCGGGCCCCATCCCGATCCCGCCGGGCAGTCAGCTCCTGCCGGTGGTTGAAGCCGACGGCCTGCTCGCTGGTCGCCTCGGCCAGCTCGGCCTCGACGCGCTGGAGGGCGTCGACGGCCGCCCGCTGCCGGGCCGAGTTGGCTTCGACCGCCCGGGCGGCGCGATCGCGTTCGGCCCGAGCTGCGGCCGCGGCGCCGCGAGCTTCCTGCCAGGCCATGTCGGCGCGAGCACCATCGGCCGCGGCGGCCGCGGCCTGCCGCCGGGCGTTCTCGACCGCGGCCGCGGTCGCCGCTCCGTTCCCGGCGCCGAGCTGCCAGAGCCCCTCTGCGAACCGGTCCCCTTCAGGGGTGACCACAATCAGGTCGGGGCGGGAGATCGAGACGTCGACGGCTGCGCTCCAACCCGCATCGACCACGACCGTGGTCGCCAGGAGCCGACTCAGCCACCGCTCGACACCCGGAAGCCGCGACCTCACCCGGTCTGCGAGCCAGGCGGCGCCACCTCCGATCGACGGCACCGCCCCTGCCCCTGCCGGTGGGTCGCCGTCCTGGGCGAGGGTGGCCGAACCAGCGTCGGGCAGGGCCACCACGGTGCCGGCCAACGAGGCGGCCTTGAACTCGGCCAGGCCGGCGCGGGCGGCGTCGACGCTGTTGATGCCAACAGCGGCCATGGCCTCGCCGGCCGCCGCCTCGAAGGCCGCATCGAAGCCTTCGTCGACCTCGACCAGATCGAGCAGGGCGCCGACGAATCCTTCCATCTCCTCGAGCCGCTCGGCGCCGGCTCGCCCCCTGGCGTGGTCAAGAGCCTGGGCCAGGGTCTCGGCTCTTGCGACCCAACGCTGATGATCGGCGTCGGCCTGGCCCCGGGCGGCGGTGGCCCGGTCGAGGCGGCGTTCGGTCTCGGCTTCGGCATCGCGGGCCCGTTCGTCCCTTCCCGCCAGCGAAGAAGACAGGGCGCCGGTGTCACCGATGACGCCGCGGAGCCGTTGCCGCTCGGTGGTGAGGCGAGCCGCCCGCTGCTCGATGGAGATCATGCGGGCATCCAGCCGGCGGGCCTCCTCATCGGACTGCTGGATGGAAGATCGCAAGGCCGCGAGCTCGCCCCGGGCCTCCATGACGGGATCGCCGCCCGGCGGACCGTCGCTGGCCCCCTCCTCGTCGAAGCCGGCGGAGTCATGCGCCAGCTGCGCCTCCGCCGCGGCCAGCTCGTCGAAGAGGGGACGCAGAAGGCCGGCCTCCTGGTCAGCCTGGGCCAGTCGCTCGTGGAGGGAGGCCCGCTCCGACTCCAGGGCCGTGATCGCGTCCCGGTCGACGGTCGCGGTGATCACCTGACGCAGCGATCGGTGACGTTCCGCGAGCAGGGCCACCAGCCCGGCCGCCCGGGCCCTGGTCGCTTCGGCGCGCGACACGCTCTCGGCGAGATCGAGGGGCGGATCCTGGGCGCGCTGCGCCTCGGACTCCATTTCGGCGTGGAGGAGGTCAGCGTCGAGGGCAGCCAGGGCGGCGCGCAGCTCTGCGTCCACCCCGCCGACTTCGGTTCGCTCGCGGCCGGCGATCGCCAAACGGGCCTCGATCGCGCCGAGCTCGCGGCCGAGCAGGTAACGACGGACGGCCGCCAGCTCGGCTACCAGATCACCGTGACGCCGGGCGGCATCGGCCTGCTTCTCGAGCGGGCGCAACTGCCGCCGCACTTCCCGTTGCAGATCCTGAAGCCGGACCAGGCTGGCCTCTGTCGACTCGAGGCGCCGCTCGGCCCGCTCCTTGCGCCGGCGGAACTTCAGCACACCCGCCGCCTCCTCGATCACCAGGCGGCGATCCTCGGGCCGGGAGTTCAGGATGGCATCGAGATTCCCCTGCGACACGATCACGTGCTGCTGGCGTCCTACCCCCGTGTCGGAGAGCAGCTCCTGGATGTCGAGCAGCCGGCACGGGACCCGGTTGATGGCGTACTCCGACTCGCCGGTGCGGAACAGCGTCCGGCTGATGGTGACCTCTGAGAAATCGATCGGGAGAAGTCCAGCGCTGTTGTCGATCGTCAGGGACACCTCGGCCCGGCCCAGGGCCGCCCGCTGCGCCGTGCCCGCGAAGATGACATCCTCCATTTTGGCCGACCGCACCGTGCTCGGGCCCTGGGCGCCGAGCACCCAGGCCACGGCGTCCACCACGTTGGACTTGCCGCTGCCATTCGGGCCCACCACGACCGTGACTCCGGGCTCGAACTCCAGAGTGGTTGGTTCGGCGAATGACTTAAAACCCTTGAGGGTCAGGGACTTCAGAAACACGCGGGAATCAACCTAGTGGGGACCCCCTCCGGCTTCGGTGATCCCCTGGGAGTCCCGGATGGGCCGCCGGCGACCCGGGTAGGGGCATCGAAACTGGCCATCTCGTCCGCCCGGCGGGGGCCCGATCCCGATGCCGGTCGTCCCTTCAAACCTGGCAGTGCGGGCAAAAGAAGGCGCTGCGCCCGTTGGCCTTGACCCGAACGATGGTGGACCGGCAACGGGGGCAGGCCTGCCCTTCCCGGTCGTACACGTTGTGCAGCCGCTGGAACTCGCCCACCTCGCCGAAGATGTCACGGTACTGCTCGTCAGCCAACGAGGAACCGCGGTGCTTGATCGCCTCCTGCAGGGTTTCGACGATCGACCGGTACAGGCGGCGCATCTCCTGCGGGGTGAGGGTGTCGGAGTTGCGGTCGTGGCGCAGGCCCGCGGTGAAGAGGATCTCGTCGGCATAGATGTTGCCGATGCCGGCCACGAATCGCTGGTCCATCAGCAGCGGCTTCAGCTTCGCCTTTCGGACCAGCAGCAGGTCACCGAACCGGGTCCACGCCATCTGGTCGTCGAGGGGGTCGAACCCGAGGTGGGCCAGCTCGGGCACGGCTTCCTCGAGGCGCTCGGGCGTCGTGACGAACAGCTCACCGAAGGTCCGGGGATCGACGAAGCGCAGCTGCGGGCCCGCCACGAAGGAAAGCACCACATGGGTGTGCTTGCCCAGCGGGTCCTTGGGACTGGCGCGAAGGAGCTGTCCGCTCATACCCATGTGGGCGACCAGCACATCAGAGTTGTCGAGCTTCATCAGGAGGTATTTCCCCCGCCGGCGGGTGGACGTCATCGTTGCGACCCTCGACCCGGCTGACGAAATCCTTGGCGAGAGTCGTGGCGCCGGACCGAACGGGCCCCGGTCACCTCCACCTTTTTGATGCGCTTGTTGACGAACTCCCTGTCGATGTCCCGCCGTATGGTCTCGACCTCGGGTAGCTCGGGCACCGGCCTATCTCCCGTCCAGGCCGCCAGGGGTCTCCCGGCTTCGCTCCTCGATCAGGGCTTCCCACGCAGCCCGCGCCGCGGCCTGCTCGGCCTGCTTTTTGGAGCGGCCGCGGCCCGCTCCCTGGGCCCGGCCCTGGACGTGGACGACCGCGTGGAATTCCTTGGCGTGGTCGGGGCCATCGTCGCTGACGAGATAGACGGGCAGTTGCTCGTAGCAGCGGGCTGACAGCTCCTGGAGTCGGGTCTTGTAATCCTGTCCGCCCGGACCGGCGGCGGCGGACACGATGCGGTCGCCCAGCAATCGCATGATCATCCGCTCCGAGCCGGGCCACCCCTGATCCAGGTAGACCGCCCCGATCAGCGCTTCCATGGCGTCGGCGAGGATCGAAGGCTTCTGCCGGCCTCCGGACTGGTCCTCGCCCTTGCCGAGCAGCAGGGCGTCGCCGATGTCGAGCTCGGCGGCCAGGTCGGCGAGCGCGGCCGAGTTGACGACCGAAGCGCGCACCTTGGCGAGCTCGCCCTCGGGCATCTCGGGATAGGTCCGATAGAGGTAGTCGGTAACAACCAATCCGAGCACCGCGTCGCCCAGAAACTCGAGCCGCTCGTTGGAGCCGGTACCCGGATTCTCGGCACACCAGGATCGATGGGCGAGCGAACGGGAGAGCAGGCCCGCGTCGCGAACCGTCCACCCGAGGCGGTCCGCCAGCTCCCTGGCGGGAGAGGGCTCGGAGGCGAGATCGCCGGGCCGCGTGGATGTCCTCGCCGTTGGAAGCGGCAGATTCCCGGCCCCGGCCGTCAGGGTGTGCTCAACTTCGCCATGACGTAGTCCACCGCATCGCGCACCGTCTTCAGGTCCTCGAGGTCCTCGTCGTCGATGCGAAATCCGACCGTGCGCTCAGACAACTCCTCCTCGAGCGCCTCGACCAGCTCGATGAGGGCAAGGGAGTCGGCGCCAAGGTCGTCACTGAATGACGCCCCCTCTGTGATGGTCTCAGGGCTCACTTCCAGGATGTCGGCCAGACATCCCCGGATGAGCTCAACGACCTGCTTTCGGTTGAGCGGGCTGCGTTCGACGTGGGTCTCGGCGGGCAACGTGGTCTCCTCAGATCACGACGGATGCTATCGCCGTCTGTCCCCGTAGCTCACGCGTCGGCCGCAGGTCCGCGCTCGAGAACGATATCTGGACAGCGGGAGCGCGGGCTGGCCGGATGGCCCGCTCGGTCAGGGCTGGAAGGCCCTCAGCTGGGTACTTCGGCCCCGGAAGGGGCGGTGATGGCGGCCCGCAGTTGGCCCACCAGATCTTCGCGGACGGCGTGATCGGCGACCCTGACGGCGTTGAGGATGGCTCGGGCCGACGACGATCCGTGGCTGATGATGCAGACTCCGTCCACGCCGAGCAGCATGGCGCCGCCGTAGGTCTCGGGATCAAGCTCATCGGCGAGGGGCATCAGGGCGGCGAGAAACGCCGACGCGGCCGGATCGTCGGCCGACCCGCCAGGCAGGGCGCCGAGCACGGCCTTGAAGGCAAACTTCATCGAGCCCTCGAGGGTCTTCAGGACGACGTTGCCGGTGAAACCGTCGGTGACGACCACGTCGACCGCGTCCGACATGAGGTCGCGGCCTTCGACGTTCCCGATGAAGCGAACACCGGGCCCGGCGTCGCCGGCGTCGAGCAGGGCGAAGGTCTCCTTCACCAGGGGGCTGCCCTTCCCTGGCTCCTCGCCGATCGACAGCAGACCCACCCGGGGGTCGGAGATTCCGAAGCGCTGCTTGGCGAACGCCGCCCCCATCTGGGCGAATTGCACCAACCAGGGGGCCGTGCACTCGGCGTTGGCTCCGGCGTCGAGCAAGACGGTCGGCGTCGTCCCCGGCACGGGAATCGGGGTGGCGATGGCGGGCCGGGCCACGCCGCTGATGCGCCCCATCCGGAAGAGGGCGCTGGCCATCGTGGCCCCGGTGTTCCCGGCGCTGACCATGGCCACCGCCGCACCGTCCCGGACGGCTTCGGCGGCGCGGACCAGCGACGAGTCCTTCTTGGTCCGCACCGCCCGGCCGGGGTCCTCGTCCATCTCGATGGTCTCCCGGGCCGCGATGACCGGCAGCCCGCCGGTGTCGCCCAGACGATCGGGATCGCCGACGAGGATCACCGCCAGCCCGGCCGCCGCGGCCTGGATGGCCCCGGCCACGATCTCGGCCGGGGCCCGGTCACCGCCCATGGCGTCCACCGCGACCGGTCCTTCGACCACGGCTGGGCCCGAACCCGTCGCCCGCCCCGACCGGGCCGGGCGCCGGGCGCGCCGCGACGAATCAGCCAAGATCGAGGGCCTGGCGGCCCTTGTACCACCCGCAGGTCGGACACACCACGTGCGGCAGCTTGGCGTTGTGGCACTGGGGGCAGACGCTGCGAGCGGGGGAACGCAGCACCCAGGCGCTGGCCCGCCGGCTGCGGCTTTTGGCCTTGGAGGTCTTCTTCTTGGGGACAGCCATGGGTAAGGAAGGTCTTTCTGCGAGTTGCCGAGCGCGGTCAAGGGGCCCAGGCCGCGCGCCACCCGCCGGTTCGGGACCGTGGGCGCGGGCAGTCTAGGTGATCGACAGGGTCCGTCGTCGTCCGGCCCTCCTCCTGTGGACCTCCTCCCGTCGACCTCCGCTGGAGAGAGGCGTCGGTGGGAGGAGGGAGGCGGCGGGAGGCGGCGCGAGGCGGCGGGAGGCGGCGGGTGATTGACAGCGCCCCCGGGCTGGGCGCACCACCGCACTTTTTGTGACCTTCTGGGTCCTTTACTGTCGCGCTCCACGGTTCAACAGGGACCAATTCGCGCCAGAGATGACGACAGGGAGCGATTCGCGCCAGAAAAGTCCTTGCCCCCCGACGTGGGCCTTCGGCGCGCCGGGCAAGGTGGCCCACCCCTACCCCGACGGCCGCTCCCCGCTCCCCGGCACCCGCAACGAGTCCAGCGCGGCCCACCGGGGATCGACCGCGGCCGGGCCGCAGCCGCAGGTCCCCAGGTTGAGGTCGGCTCCGCAGGTGGGGCACAACCGCGGCAGTCGTCCTGGCACAGCGGGGCGAGGGGCAGCTCGAGCAAAAGGGCGTCGCACACCAGGGGGCGCAGGTCGAGAAAGTCCCCGGCCAGCGGATAGGTGTCCTCGTCGGCGTCCGGGGCCTCGTGCTCGGCGCGGGGCCGGTACAGCTCGCGAACCTCGCAGTGCAGCTGCCCCTCGATGGGTCGAAGACAGCGGCGGCACTCGCCCCGCCACGGGGCGACGACCGAGGCGGCCACCTCGATGCCGCCCGAGATGGAATCGAGCCGCACGGCCGCGACCACTTCGGCGGACGCCGGCACCACGCTGCCGGCGACCGCCAGCCCGCCCACCCGGCCGGCGCGCCGTTCCTCGCGCCGGGCTCCGGTCTGGCGCCGCAGGGTGGTCACCGGGACCAGCCACGGGTTCGCGGTCACGGCCTACCCCCGATCAGCCGCGACCGCGAGTCCGGGCCCGATCCTGGTCGAAGAAGGCATCCTCCCCGGCCAGCGTGTCATCCAGTTCGATGCCGGCGATGGCGGCGTCGGGGCCGTCCAGCACCGGCGGAGGTGTCATCGACAGCCTTTCCCTTCCGGCCGCGACGGTCTTGATGGTCCGATCCAGGACCACCTCGAACGCCGCCAGCTTCTGGTCGCAATAGTCCTCCGCCTCCAGCCGCAGCCGGCGGGCCTCGTCCCGGCCCTCCTCGACCAGCCGTCGGGACGTCGCCTGGGCTTGGCGGACGATCTCGGTGCGCTGCACCATTCGCTCCGCCTGCAGCCGGGCGGCCTGCAGGATGTCTTCACCCTCCCGCTGCATCTTGGCCACGAACTCGTCGCGCTCCTTGAGCAGCCAGCGGGCCCGCCTGGTCTCCTCGGGCAGCTGGTGGCAGGCCTCATCGAGCAGGTCGAGCACCTCGTCCTTGTTGTCGAGCTTGACCGACGACGAGAGCGGCAGCGTCCGCGTGCCCTGAATGATGTCGATGACCCGGCGGAGCAGGGCATCGGTATCGGGCTCGGTCGAGTTGCCGTCGAGCAGACTCACGTCCACCATCGCCGATCACCGCGGCTCACGCGAACTTCTCCTTGAGCATGGCCAACACCGGCTCCGGGACCGTCGAGCCGATCCGGTCCGCCCCGCCGAAACGGGCGAAGTCCCGCACGTACTTCGACGCGATGAAGGAGTACTCCGATGAGCAAGGGATGAAGACGGTCTCGATGCCCGCGACCCGTCGGTTCATCTGGGCCTGCTGGAGCTCGGACTCGGCATCGGAAGCCACCCGGAGCCCCTTGACGATGACGTCGGCGCCCACCCTCCGGGCCAGGTCCACCGTGAGCACCGACAGCGACTTGACGCTCACGTTGGGCAGGTGCGCCGCGGAGTCGGAGATCATCTGGATCCGCTCCTCGACGGAGAAGAGGGGCTGGCCCTTCCCGGTGTTGCGTATCGGTGCCACAACGACGTGGTCGAAGAGCTTGGAGGCGATCTCCACGATCTCCATATGCCCGTTGTGAAAGGGATCGAATGATCCGGGGAATAAGGCGGTCTTCAACTCTCACCTTCTTGACGCGGACGCGACCTGGATCGAGCGGAGGGTTGCACGATCGTCAACACGGTACCGCCGTACCGCTTCACTTTCACAGTCTCCCATTGTGACCCAGGGTTCCACGTGCTACCCGTCTCCGCGACCAGCAGGGCCGTCCGGTCCGCCAGCGCAGCCAGCAGGGCCGGCCAGGCCGAAAACTGGTAGGGCGGGTCGGCGAAGGTCAGGTCCACAGGGGCGGCCGATGTCACGTAGCGCACGGCCTCAGCAGGAATGACCGCCGCCCGTTCCGGGCCTGCTCCCACCACCGCCAGGTTGGCCCTGATGGCGGCCACCGCGGCCGGGTCACGCTCGACGAAGGTGGCCGTGGCCGCCCCTCGCGACAGCGCCTCGATCCCGAGGGCGCCACTGCCGGCGAAGAGGTCCAGGACCGCCGCCCCCTCGACCGCCTCCAGGCTGGCGAGCATCGAGAAGAGGGCCTCGCGGACCCGGTCGCTCGTCGGCCTCGTCGTGCGCCCGGGCGGGGCGCGCAGCGGTCGGCCGCGGGCGCTTCCAGCCACGACACGCACGGGGGCAAACGCTACCGCCCGTCAACTCTTGAACAGGAAGTCCCGATCCTCGTCGTCCACCAGGAATCGGATCTCTTCCGCCAGGTCGGGCAGGCCATCGAGGCCCGGATCGGCGTCGACCAGATCGAACGCGACCTCACGGGCCGTCGCCACCAGGGCCTTGTCCCGGCGCAAGGAAGCCAGCTTGAGATCCGTTGCGCCCTTCTGTCGGGTCCCGAGAATGGTGCCCTCACCCCGAAGCTCGAGGTCAACCTCGGCCAGCTCGAAGCCGTCGGTGGTCCGTTCCAGGGCGGACAGGCGGGCTTCGGCGTCGCCTCCGGCCTCGCCGCCCAGCAGGTAACACCACGCCGGCTGGTCTCCCCGCCCGACCCGGCCGCGAAGCTGATGTAGCTGAGCGATCCCGAAGCGATCGGCGTCCAGAACGACCATCACCGTGGCGTTCGGCACATCCACCCCGACCTCGACCACGGTGGTGGCGACGAGGACATCGATCCGACCCGACCGGAAGTCGCCCATGACGGCGTCCTTCGCCGGTGCCGGCAGCTGGCCGTGCAACAGCCCGACCCGCAGACCTTCCAGCTCGGCGGCGGCCAGCCGGTCCCGCTCCTCGGCGGCGGAGCGGGCCTGCACCCGCTCGGACTCCTCGATGAGTGGGCACACGACATAGGCCTGACGGCCGGCGTGGACTTCGGTGCGCACCCGCTCCCAGGCCGACTGCTCCTCCAGGGGGCCCCGGGCCCAACGGGTCGTGGTCGGGGTGCGGCCGGGTGGGAGCTGGTCGAGCACGGTCGTGTCCAGGTCCCCATACACGGTCATGGCCGCCGTGCGCGGGATCGGGGTGGCGGTCATCACCAGCACGTCGGGCACCACCTGGCCGGGGCCCTTGTCGCGCAGGGCGGCGCGCTGCTCGACGCCGAAGCGGTGCTGCTCATCGATGACCACCGCCCCGAGCGAGCGGAAGGACACCGCCTCGGTGAGCAGGGCATGGGTTCCGATCAGGAGGTCCACGGTGCCATCGGAAAGACCGGCCTGAAGCCGGGCCCGCTCCCGTGCCGGGGTCCGGTTGGTGAGCAGCCCGACCCGGAGCGGACGATCGGGCAGGAGGGTGCCCGAGCTCGGCAGGGTGAAACCCTTGAGGAGGTCGCTGACGCCGGCGTGGTGCTGCTCGGCGAGCACCTCGGTGGGAGCCATCAACGCACCCTGATGCCCGCCGTCGACCGCGGTCAGAAGGGCGGCCACCGCCACCACCGTCTTGCCCGACCCGACGTCGCCTTGCAGGAGCCGGTGCATCGGATGGGGCCCGGCCATGTCGCGGCGAATCTCGGCGATAGCGCGGTCCTGGGCGCCGGTCAAGGTGAAAGGGAGGCCGGCGCGGAAGCGGTCCACCAGCTCCCCATCAACCCGGTGGTGTATCCCGGCAGCCTCCCGCTCGACGGCTCGCTTCCTCATCACCAGGATCACCTGCAGCCGCAATAGCTCGTCGAAGGCCAGGCGCCGGCGGGCCGCCTGGCTGTCGCGAAGTGAGTCCGGGGCGTGGATCTGGCGCATGGCCCAGTCCCGGCCCGACAGCTCCAGCCGCAGTCGCCACGATTCCGGCAGCGGGTCCCTCAAGGCCTGGGCCCGGCGCAGCGCTTCCGCCACCCAGTCGCTGATCTCCCAGCTGCTCAAGCCGGCCTTTTCCGATTGCGGGTACACCGCCACGATCCGGCCGGTCCTATCCCCGACCAGGTCGACGACCGGGTTCGTCATCCGCGGCCGGCCGCGAAAGTGCTCGACCTTGCCGAACACCACCACCTGAGTACCTTCGCTCAGTTGCTTGACCCGCCAGGGCTGGTTGAAGAAGGTCAGCGACAGGTAGCTCGAGCCGTCGAAGAGCACCACCTCCACCAGCGTCCGCCCCTGCCGGGTACGCCGGACCGTGCTGCGCCGGACCTGGCCCAGGACCATGGCCTCGTGTCCGTCCACGAGATGAGCGATGTCGACCTGGTTGCTGCGGTCGATGTACCGACGCGGGTAGTGCGTGACCAGATCCAGTACGCATTCGATGCCCATGGCCTGGAGGGCCGCCACATGCTTCGGTCCGACCCGCCGGAGCCGGTCGACCCCTATGTCCGCCAGACGCGGGAGCGAGGTGGTCGTCCCGGCCTCGGTCATCCCGCCACCGTACCGGCGCGCCGTGCCCCCCTACTCGATGGAGAAGAGATAGGGATAGAGCGGCTGGCCGCCCTGGTGCACTTCGCTGGCCACGCCCGGGTGGTGGGCATCGATCCACTCCGTGATCCGCCGAGTGTCCGCGGCCGCGGCCCCCTCCCCGGCGATGATGGTGACGATCTCGTGGTGGTCGGCGTCGATGAGCCGGTCGAGCAGCTGGGTGGCCGCGTCGGACAGGTCCGCGGCGACGACCTCGATGCCCTGCCGGGACAACCCCAGGTAGTCGCCCTCGGCGATCGGTCCGGCGTCACAGGTGCTCGCCCGAACCGCCCGGGTGACCTCCCCCGCCACCACGCCCGAGCTGCTCTCGGTCATGAGCGTCCGGTTGGCCTCGGCGTCGCCTTCAGGGTCGTATTCGAGCAGGGCGGCGAAGCCCTCCTGGATGCCGGGAGTCGGGATGACCCGTACCGGCTTGGCCGCCAGGCGGGCGGCTTGCTCGGCGACAGGGATGATGTTCTTGTTGTTGGGGAGGATCACCACCTGCTCGCCGGGGGCTGCGTCGATGGCTGCCAGCAGGTCCGAGGTGGAGGGGTTCATCGACTGGCCCCCGCTCACCACCTGGTGGACGCCGAGCGAACGGAAGATGCGCCGGATGCCCTCCCCGGTGCAGACCGCCACCGCCGCGCACCGCACCGGCTGCGGCACCGGCTCCGTGACGGCGCCGGTGCCGGCCGCCTCCCGCACCCACCGCTCCTCTTCCACCTGCTCCCAGAGGTCCGAAACGCGGATACGGCGAGGCCGGCCCGCCTCCAGAGCCGCCTCGATGGCGGCGCCGATGTCATCGGTGTGGATATGACAGTTCCACAAGCCCTGGCCGCCGACCACGACGATCGAGTCACCCAGACCGGCCCACACCTCGCGAAACGGCGAGAGTGACTCGTCGGGCGCTTCCAGCAGGTACATGACCTCGTATCTCGGCCCGGTGACCGCCACCCGCTCCTGACCAGCCGGGCTCGAGACCAAAAGGTGGTCGGGACCGCCCGGCACCTGCTCCTCCGGAGTGGGGAGCGGGCGGCCGGCGGCTATATGGAGGAAGGCGTCCAGCAGCAGGGCGAACCCGGCGCCCCCGGCGTCTACGACCCCCGCCGTCTTGAGCACCGGCAGCAGGTCGGGCGTGTGAGCCAGGGCGGTCCGGGCGGCCTGCTCGGCCGCGTCGAGGACCGCGACCAGGTCCGAACCCTCGGCCGCGCCGGTGGCGCCCTCGGCGGCGGCGCGCGCCACGGTCAGGATGGTCCCCTCGACCGGATGTTGCACGGCCTGATACGCCCCCTCGGCCGCCCGGGTCAGACCGTCGCGGAGCACCGCGGCGTCCATGCCGTCGTGTTCGTTGAGGGCGTCGGCGAGGCCCCTGAGGATCTGCGACAGGATGACCCCGGAGTTGCCTCTCGCCCCCATGAGCGAGCCATAGCTGAGGGCCTCGGCCACGGCCGGCATGTCCTTCGCCTCCTTCTCAGCCAGCTCGCGCACCACCGATTCGACGGTTAGGGCCATGTTGGTGCCGGTATCACCGTCGGGTACGGGGTAGACGTTGAGCCGGTTGATCGGCTCCTGGTTGGCTCGCAGCGCATCCCGGTAAGCGGCGACCGCGGCGACCACGTCCGCTGCGGTCAGGCGCTCCAGCGTCTGCATGACGGGATGCTAACCTGGTTCCCCTGTCCCCAAACGGTTGGGGGTGCGGCGCCGACAAGACGAGGTGTGTGGTCCCGATGGCAGCGGTCTGTGAGGTGTGCGGCAAGCGGCCGTCGTTTGGCATGAGCATCAGTCACTCGCATCGCCGGACCAAGCGCCGGTGGAATCCCAATATTCAGCGGGTGCGGGCCATCGTCGACGGCTCACCGCGACGGGTCCGGGTCTGCACTTCATGCATCCGGGCCGGCAAGATCACCAAAGCCGTCCACTGAACCGAGCGGCGGGGTCACCGCCTCTTTTCGCGGCTCCCCCACCCGGGGTTGACCGGCCCGATCCCACGGCCGACCTCTACTCCAGCGGCGATGGCCGCGGCGACGAAGTCCTTCGCCCGGCTGCATGCTGCCGGCAGGGCCTCGCCGAGGGCCAGATGGGCGCAGATGGCCGCGGACAGCGTGCAGCCGGTCCCATGGGTGTGGCGGGCGTCCTGGCGCGGCGCGTCCAGCCAGTAAGCCCGGTTGTCGTGCCACAGGACGTCAGGAGATCGGTCGCCGCCCAGGTGACCTCCCTTCAACAGCACCGCCGCCGGTCCCAGCGAGGCCAGCTCTGCGGCGGCCCCTTCCATGTCGGCCACCCCCTCGATCGGTCGGGACAGGAGCGCTTCGGCCTCGGGGATGTTGGGAGTGATGACCGCCGCCAGTGGCAACAGGAGACGTCGGAGCACCCCCATCCCGTCCGCTTCGAGCAGGAGATCGCCGTGGCTGGTCACCAGGACCGGGTCCACGACCAGCAGGACGATCCCGTGGTGGCTGACGGCCGCCGCGACGGCCTCGATGACGGCGGCTCCGCCGAGCATGCCGGTCTTCGCCGCGGCCACCCCCAGGTCGTCAACCACGGCGTCAATCTGGGCTCTCACCAGCCCGGGTGGCAGGACCAGGGAGTCATGGACGCCGACCGTGTTCTGGGCGGTGACCCCCGTGAGCGCAGCGGTGCCCCAGACCCCGAGCGCCTCGAAAGTTTTGAGGTCGGCCTGTATCCCGGCCCCGCCACCCGAATCGGAGCCGGCGATGGTGAGCGCAACCGTGGGCCGGCCGCTCACCATGAGCCCGGCCAACCCGGTCGGACCAGCCAACCCGATCGGGCCAACCATCCCGATCGGGCCAACCAACCCGATCGGGCCAACCATCCCAATCGGCCCAGCCAACCCGATCCGGCCAGCCAACCCGATCGGCCCGACCAGCCCGTCCTTCTCGGCACCCGCTGGCCGGGGCTGGCCGCCGGCGGAGCGAGCCAACTCGCCAGTATCAAGATCGATCCGTTATCGTCATTTCACAGGGGAGCGTATGCAGAAGGACAGTCGATGAAAAGGAGAAGTGTCCAGGCGTGACCTCCACCAAACCCTTGACCGAGCACCCTCGTCTGCTGGAGTGGGTCAACGAGTGGGCCGCTCTCACCGAGCCCGATCGGGTGTTGTGGTGCGACGGCAGCGCCGACGAGTACGACGATCTCTGCGCCGAATTGGTGGCGGCGGGGACCTTCCAGCGGCTCTCGGATGCCAAGCGACCGAATAGCTACTGGGCTCGTTCCGACCCGGCCGACGTCGCCCGGGTAGAGGACCGGACCTTCATCTGCTCCGAGGCCGAAGAGGACGCCGGGCCGACGAACAACTGGCGCGATCCGACCGAGATGAAACGGACGCTCCGGGACCTCTTCCGCGGCTCCATGAGGGGTCGGACACTCTACGTCGTGCCCTTCTCCATGGGTCCGCTGGGATCGCCGATCGCCCACATCGGCGTCCAGTTGACCGATTCCGCTTACGTGGCGGTGAGCATGCGGATCATGACCCGTATGGGTCAGGGCGCCCTTGATGTCCTCGGCCGCGACGGTGAGTTCGTCCCGTGCGTCCATTCCGTCGGCGCCCCCTTGGAACCCGGACAGGCGGACGTCCCGTGGCCGTGCAACTCGGAAAATAAGTACATCGTTCATTTTCCGGAGACCCGCGAGATCTGGTCGTACGGCTCGGGATACGGCGGTAACGCCCTCCTGGGCAAGAAGTGCTTTGCGCTGCGGATCGCCTCGGTGATGGCACGCGACGACGGCTGGATGGCCGAGCACATGCTGATCCTCAAGCTGACCTCGCCCGCCGGAGAGGTCCGCTACGTCACTGGTGCATTCCCGTCGGCATGCGGAAAGACGAATCTGGCCATGCTGATCCCCACCCTGCCGGGGTGGAAAGTGGAGACCATCGGTGACGACATCTGCTGGATGAAGTTCGGTGAGGACGGTCGGCTGTGGGCCATCAACCCCGAGTACGGCTTCTTCGGCGTGGCGCCGGGGACCAACAACCAGACCAACCTCAATGCCATGCTCACCCTCTCGGCGAACTGCATCTTCACCAATACCGCCCTCACCGACGATGGCGACGTGTGGTGGGAAGGCATGACCGAGACCAAGCCGGCTCACCTGACCAGCTGGAGGGGCGAGGACTGGACGCCGGAGTCTGAGACCACCGCCGCCCATCCCAACGCCCGTTTCACGGCGCCGGCAGCCCAGGATCCGGCCATTGCACCCGAGTGGGAAGAGCCCGCAGGTGTACCGATCTCGGCGATCCTGTTCGGCGGTCGACGCTCCACGGTCATTCCCCTCATCACCGAAGCGTTCGACTGGCAGCATGGGGTGTTCCTCGGCTCCATCATGGCGTCGGAGACCACGGCCGCCGCGGCCGGGGCCGTCGGCAAGCTGCGCCGCGACCCCTTCGCCATGCTGCCCTTCTGTGGCTACAACATGGCCGACTACATCGGCCACTGGCTCGAGATCGGCCGCGAAGCCGACGCCGCCAAGCTGCCCCGTCTTTTCTACGTGAACTGGTTCCGCAAGGGACCCGACGGGAAGTTCCTCTGGCCGGGCTACGGCGAGAACAGCCGGGTCCTGGAGTGGGTGTTCGAACGGTGCGCCGGCCGGGGCGAAGCGGTGAAGACGCCGATCGGCTATCTCCCCCCCGCCGGCGCCATCCCCACCGAGGGGCTCGACGTGCCACCCGCTGCCATGAGCGAGCTGCTCAAGGTCGACGCCGCCGAGTGGCGCCAGGAGCTCGAGTCGATCGCCGCTCACTTCGAGCGGCTGGGGGACCGCATCCCTCCGGAGCTGCTGGACGAGTTGACCCGGCTGGAAAAACGGTTGGGCTGAGTTTTCTAGTGTGCGCCGCGAAGTATCCCGGCGTCGAAAGGAGCGGCGGTGGCAGTTAGTGCCTACGTCTTGATCCAGACCGAGGTGGGCAAGGCGGCCCACGTGGCCGCCCATGTCCGGGACCTTCCCGGCGTGATCTCCTCCGATGACGTGACCGGCTCCTACGACGTGATCGTGCGCGCCGAGGCGGGCTCGGTGGACGAGCTGGGGCAGATGGTCGTGAGCAAGCTGCAGATGATCGAAGGCATCACCCGCACCCTCACCTGCCTGGTCGTCAACCTGGAATAGCGGGGGCGATCAGCGCACCGCCCCGTCTGCCCGCAGCTTCGCTACCTCGTCGGTGCTGAAACCCCAGTTGGCCAGCGCCTCGTCGGTGTTCTGGCCGGGCCGCACCGCCGGCCCGGAGATCTCCGGACGGGTTCGGCTGAAGCGGGGCGCCGGTCCCGGCTGCACGATGCCCGCCACTTCCGTGAACGTGGCGCGCTGTTGATTGTGGGGGTGAGCTGCGGCTTCCTCCGGGCTGAGAACCGGCGCAAAGCAGGCGTCGCTACCTTCGAGTAGGTCGCACCACTCGGCCCGGGTGCGGGTCTTGACGACGGCGCCAATGCGCTGTTTCATGGCCGGCCAGGTGCTGCGGTCGGTCGGATCCGGAATCGGCCCCCCGCCATCGACGTCATCGGCCAGCCCGGTGATTCGCAGCATCTCCCGGAAAAACTGGGGCTCCAGCGAACCGAACGAGATGTACTCACCGTCGGACGTCTCGTAGACGTCGTAGTACCAGGAACCGGTGTCGAGGAGGTTGCTCCCCCGCTTCCCCCACGTGCCGCTGCTCAGCATGCCGTACACCATGGCGGCGAGCAGGGCCGCCCCGTCGACCATGGCGGCATCGATGACCTGCCCCTCGCCCGACCGGCTGGCTTCGAGGAGTCCGCACACGACCCCGTAGGCCAGGAGCATGCCGCCCCCGCCGAAGTCGCCGATCAGGTTGAGCGGCGGGACGGGCGCCTGGTTGGCCCGACCGATCAGCGAGAGGGTGCCGCTGAGGGCGATGTAGTTGATGTCGTGGCCGGCCATGCCCGAATACGGCCCTTCCTGGCCCCAGCCGGTCATGCGTCCGTACACGAGCCGGGGGTTACGACCCAGGCAGTCGTCGGGTCCGACACCGAGCCGTTCGGCCACGCCCGGGCGAAACCCTTCGATCAGCCCGTCCGCCTGCTCGACCAGACGCAGCACCGCGTCGCGGCCTTCCGGACGTTTGAGGTCAACGCCGATCGACCGGCGCCCCCGTCCGAGGATGTCGTATACGGGCCCTGACCCGTTTTCCCGCACAGCCTCGGCCCGGTCGATCCGCAGGACCTCGGCACCCATATCGGACAGCATCATGCCGGCGAACGGACCGGGCCCGATCCCGGCCAGCTCGATGATCTTGAACCCCTGCAGTGGACCGGTCAACGACCTCTCCCTTCGTGTTCGGTGGCAGCGCGCCGCATCTCGATGTTTACTGGCTGGCCAGCCGCGACGCCAACTGCCGCAACCTGCCGACAGCCGCCGGTGTTCGGCTCCCCCACCAGAAAAGGTCCTGCCCGTCGACGAAGACCACCGGCGCCACCGCTTCGAGCTGGGATCGGTGGCGCTCGGCGAAGGGATAGGGCTCGGATGGAGCCAGGACCACGTCAGGGTGGAGGTCGGCGACGGCCTCCAGGGTGACCGTGGGATACGCCTCCGGCGCGCCCTCGTAGATGTTGATGATGCCGGCTGCGGCCAGGATGGACGAGCCGTAGGTCGCTCCGTTGATCGTCATCCACGGTCGCCGCCAGATCGGCACCCACGCCCGTGGTCCCGTCGCTGCCGGCGGCGGATCGACGGCGTCATCCGGGACTTCGGACAAGCCGACGGCGGCCGCGAGGCGGGCGAGGGTGGGGGCCACGTCCTGCACGGCCCGCACGTGGGTCACGTGCACCATCAGTCCGCTCGCCTCGAGGGCGTCGGCGTCGTCGACGCGGTTCTCCTCCTTGTCCATCACCACCAGGTCCGGCCGCTGAGCCACGATGGCGGCCACGTCCGGATTCTTCGTTCCTCCAACTGTCGGCACGCCCGGAGCTTCGCAGAAGCGTGTGACGGCCACGGGAGTCACCCCCCACGCCAGCAGGGTCTCGGTCACCGACGGGACGAGGCTTACGACCCGCGCCCCGTCACCCGGTCTCATCACCACGATCTCATAGCCGGTCCAGCAGCTCGGCTTTCTTGGCCAGGAACTCGGCGTCGGTGATCAGGCCCTTCCGGCGCAGCCCGTCGAGCTCCTCAATTTGAGCGGGAATCGACCACCGGCCAGGTCCGGCGACCCGGGCTGCGCCGGCCTGGCCCCGGGCCCGGTCCACCTCGGTAGCAATGGCCAGCTGGATGCGGGCCGGCCGGGGCAGATCCGGGAACACCTCCTGGCCCTCGCGGCCAGCCGACTCGAGGAGGAGGTCGCCGGCGCCGATCACCCGCTGCAGGAGCCGCTGGTGGTAGCTGATATCGGTCAGGGCTGCCAGCGGAATCTCCCGACCGCTCCGGGCCAGGACGCCGGTCCGCCGGATCAGCCGGCTGGACGTCACCACCAATGACGTCGAGACCCACCGGATGTAGCGCGCCACCAGCCAGAGGACCGCCAGCGCCAGGGCCCCGATGCTGACCCAATCGACCGCGGCCGGCAGCGAGTGGACCGCGACGACCACCGCGGCGACGATCACCGCCGCGAGCACCACGACCGGTCCGGCCAGGTACCACCAATGGGGCCGCACGTCGATGACCACCTCCTCCCCATCGTGGAGCAGCGGACCCGAAAACGGCATCGAAGCAACGGTAGGCGACGTCCGGATGGCCTCGGTGTCGGAGAAACTGCCCGCCTGGCTTGACGCGGGCGCATGTACGGGGCACACTCCTGGCCTCGAAAGGCTCCGGTTGCAGCGCCGGCTGGATGGTTCGGGGGGATCATCCGCCAGGCGCGCAACCGGAGCCTCATTCGTCAGCCGGGCACGCCGCCGCACCCGGCAGTCTCGAGCGGGCATCCACCAGCCCGTCACACCCGGTTCGTAACGTCGCTGCCATGCCGGGTGACGCCCCAGAAGCCCCATATTCAGACGGCCCATCCGGAGCCGTCGAAGATCTCTTGGCCGCGCTGACCCCTGCCCAGCGGGCTGCGGTGACCTCAGAGGCGGCCCCGCTCTGCGTGCTGGCGTCCGCCGGTGCAGGCAAGACCCGGGTCCTGACCCGGCGGATCGCCTACCGGGTGCGCACGGGAACGGCCGAGCCGAAGCACATGCTGGCCGTGACCTTCACGCGAAAGGCCGCCGGCGAGCTCCAGGGTCGGCTTCGCCAACTCGGCCTACGGGAGCGGGTCAGTGCGGGGACGTTTCATGCCCTGGCGTCGGCGCAGCTGCACCGCTGGTGGGCCGATCGCGGCCAGCAGCCACCAGCGCTGCTCGAGCGCAAAGCCCGTCTCCTGGCTCCCCTCGCATCGAGCCGGCCGCTTCTCGCAGGGGTGCCGGTGTCCGACCTCGCCGGGCACATCGAGTGGGCGCAAGCCCGCCTGATCCCGCCGGCCGGATTCGAGGCCGCCACCCGGGCGGCGGGCCGGCAGCTGCCGGTGCCGGCCCCAGCCATCGGCAGTCTGTATGCCCGCTACCAGGATGAGAAGGTGCGGCGGGGCCTGGTCGACTTCGACGATCTGCTCGCCCGCTGCGCGGATGCCATGGATGCCGACCCCGCCTTCGCAGCGGTCCAGCGCTGGCGATGGCGCCACCTCTTCGTGGACGAATTCCAGGACCTCAATCCGCTCCAGCACCGTCTCCTCATGGCCTGGCTCGGGCCCTCGACCGATCTGTGTGTGGTCGGCGACCCGCATCAGGCCGTCTATGGGTGGAACGGGGCCGACGCCGGTCTCCTGGCCCAGATCCCCGCCCGCTGGCCTACGGCCGAGGTGCTGTACCTCGACGACAACCACCGTTGCACTCCGCAGATAGTGACCGCCGCGGCCGCGGTGCTCGGCGCGGAAGGCGCCCGTCTGCGCTCCGCCGCCGGTGACGGACCACCACCCGAGGTGCGGGTTTACCCGACCGACACCGCGGAAGCGCATGGCATCGCCGCCGGTCTCCGGGCCGCCGGCAGTCGGGGCCGCCGCTGGGCCTCGCTCGCCGTGCTAACCCGAACCAATGCCCAGCTGGTCACTATCCAGGAGGCTTTGCGGGCGGCCCGGATTCCGTTCTGGTCGCCGGCGCAGGGAGCGCTCCTCCACGACCCGGTCGTTAGGGGGATCCTCGACGAAATCCGGCGCAACCCGCGGGCCCCGATGCAAGCGGTGACGGCCGACCTCGCCGAGCGAGCCGGCGAGGCCCAATCCAGCGACGAGCTGCGGTCCAGCCTGACCGTCCTTGCTGACCTGGCTGGTGTATTCCAGCGCCAGGTGCCCGACGGTGTCGCGGCCCAGTGGCTGGCCTGGTTGCCGAGCGCGCTCTCGGACGATCCCCGAGGGCCCAGGCCCAGCGACGCCGTGACCCTGTGCAGCTTCCATCGGGCCAAGGGGCTCGAATGGGACGAAGTGTGGGTTGCCGGCCTCGAGCGGGGCCTGGTGCCGATCGGACGGGCTACCTCGCCGGCGGCCGAGGCCGAGGAGCGCCGCTTGCTGTACGTGGCGCTCACCCGCGCCGGCGCGGCCCTCCACTGCTCATGGGCCCGTCATCGCACGTTCTCGACCGGATCGGCTCCTCGCCAGGCCTCCCCCTGGATCGAGCTGATTGAGGCCGCTTCGGGCGACCCGGTGCCGGCGGACGCGGAGGCTCCGCCGGATCCCGGCCGTTGGCGCCGGCGGCTGCATGTCCAACGGCAGCAGCTCGGCGGTCGAGGCGGTTCCTATCCGCCCAGCGTGCGGCTGCCGCCGGGATGGCCAGAGCCAGACCCTGAGGTCATGGAGGCCCTGCGAGCCTGGCGAGCCTCTGCGGCCCGGGCGGCCGGGATTCCCGCCTACGTGGTGCTGCACGACGCCACCCTGGCGGCGCTGGCATCGCGTCGACCCAGGACGACCGGCGAGCTATTGGCGGTTCCTGGCCTCGGTCCGGTCAAAGCCGGCCGCTACGGTCCCACCCTGCTGTCGCTGCTCTCCGACCGGGCTGCCGCCGGCTGAGCGATCCCTACCGCCGATTTCTCCGCCCCAAAAGGTGTCGCGCCGGCACAACTCGGGCTACCCTGTTAGGCCGTGAGCCTGTGGTACTCGATCGAGGTGTTTGACGGCGCCACTCCGGCGTCGGTGTGGGCAGAGGCCTACCGCGACTCGCTGATGGAAACCGCGCTCACGCACGGCGCAACCGACTGGTCGTGGCACCGCCACACCTGGGGCGTGGTGTTCGAGGTGTCATTCGGTGACGAAGCGGCGTGGGAGTCCTTCACCAACCTTCCGCTGGTCCAGGCCGCCCTCGACGCCGTACCTGACCCGGTCACCGGGCTGATCGTGTATCGAGGTCGAGGCGGCAGTTCGGGCGCATCATTTCCCCGACGACCCCGGCCTCTGGTCGGCTCGGGTTCGGCCGCCCTGCCACTGCCGTGGGACCTCGCCCTCGACGAGCTGCTGGCGGTGTCCTCGCTCGGGCTTCCTCACCCGACCCCGGTCGGCGCCCAGTCCCAACAGTCCAGCAGCCCAGTCCTCATCAGCCCAGTCCTGATCAGCCCAGTCCTGATCAACTGATCGGCGGCTCGGCCGCAAAGAGGTCAGGGGGCGCGGCCCCGTTTGGCGCCCGGCAGGTGCTCAGGAGCTTGGTGGGTCCACGTCCACCAGGACCGGAGCGTGATCGGACGGCAGCTTGCCCTTGCGGGCGTTGCGATCCACCAGAGCCCACGTCAGATGGTCGGCCAGGGGACGCGACACGAGCACCAGGTCGATCCGCATGCCCCGATGCTCGTGAAAGTCACCGGCTCGATAGTCCCAGTAGCTGAAGAGCCGGTCGTCCGGATAACGCGCCCGGAAGGCGTCAACCAGCCCCCAATCTTCGACATCCCGGAGGGCGGCGCGCTCGGCGTCGCTCACGTGGGTGGAGCCGACGAAGGCCTTGGGGTCCCAGACGTCGGCATCGTCGGGCGCAATGTTGAAGTCGCCGCACACTGCCACCCGGTCGCCGGGGTCGGTCAGGGCGTCAAGGTGCTGGCGGAGCCTGCCCAGCCAGTCCAGCTTGTACTGATACTGGTCCGAATCGAGGCTGCGCCCGTTCGGGACGTACACGCTGGTCATGAGGGCGCCCCCGCAGCGAGCGCTGATGATGCGGGTCTCAGAGTCCGGATCGCCAGGGCCGGCGAAGCCGGTCACCACGTCGTCGATTCCCACCCTGGACAGGATGGCCACCCCGTTCCAGCGACCATCACCGTGATGCACGCTCTCATAGCCGAGGGCCGAGAAGGCCAGATGCGGGAAGGTGGCGTCGGACAGCTTGGTTTCCTGCAGGCACAGGACATCGGGGTGGGCGTAGGCGAGCCATTCCTCCACCCGGGGCAGCCGGACCTTCAGTGAGTTGACGTTCCAGGTCGCAATCCGCATGCGCCCATCATGGTAGGGAACTGTCTAGGGTTCGGCCTCGACGGGGCCATCGGGCGCGTCGGCCAGGGCTTTGGTGGATGTCCGCCGGGCCCGGGCCGTCCGGCTGGGTCCGCTCGCGTTCGACGCCACCTCCTCGGGAGACGCCGGATTCTCCCCTGAAACGGCCTTCCTGGCAGCCCCCGTCTTCCTGGCGGTGGTGGCCCTGGCCGGGCCGGCCTTGGCCGGCGCGGTCTTGGCCGGACCCTCGCCGGTGGTCGCCTTCGCCGGCCGCCTCCTGGCCGGGGTCGCCGCGGCCGGAGCCTCATCCGGGGTCGTCTGCGGAGGAACCTCTCCGGCGGTCGCCCTCACCCGTGGCCTCTTGACGGGCGCCGTCGCCGGACCGTCACCGGAGATCGTCTGGGCCGGTGTTTCGCCGATGGTCACCTTTGCCGGCCGCCTCTTGGCCGGGGTCGCCTTCGTCGCCGTCGCCTTCGTTGTCGGCGCTTTCGTCGCCGTCGCCTTCGCGGGCGTCGCCTTCGCGGCCCCCGCCTTCGCCGGCGTCGCGGTGACCGCCGTCCCCGTCTCGCCCGAACCCGCTCTCTTGGCCGGCGCCTGCTTGGCCCCTGCGGCCTTGCTCGCGATCACCCCGGGCGCCTGCTTCTTCGGCGCCGCCTTCTGGGCCGGCGTCGCCGCCTTCTCGGAGGGGGCTTTCTTCGCTACCGCCGTCCGCCTCCGTGGCGCCCCCTCATCGGCGTCCGAAGCAGCCGGCGACGCACCCGGTTCGTCGCCTGCGGCTTCGCCCGCGACCGCGGCCGCAGTGGTCTTCCGACCGCCTGCCCGTCTTGGCCGCGCCCCGGTCGCGGCCTCCCCGCCCGAGGGGCCAGCCGTCGGCTGGGCCGCTGACGGCCCGTCCACCGCCGCGGGGCTCGGTGTCGCGGCCTCGACCGGAACCGCCACTGCAACCTCCGCGGCGGCGCCATCGGCTTTCTCCCGACGCCGGGGCCTCGGCGCCGCTTCGGCGCGGGGATGAATCTCGGCCTCGACCGTCTCCTCGGTGGGACCGCCGGCGATCCTGGCGAACCCGGGCAAGGCCAGTTCGACGCCCCGTCGCTGGGGGTCGAGGGCCTGGATCACGAAGGTGCGCTCCTCCCCCTTGGCCAAAACCTCCCGGGCGCGACGGGGCGGCGGGTCCCCCATCGCCGACAACGGCAGATAGCAGCGGGCGCCGTCGGCGTTGACGAACGCCCCGTGGGACGAGAACTCGAGCACCGTTCCGACCACCTCGCTCCCGAGCGGATGGGCGGCGATGAACGTGATGAACGCCAGCGGTTCGTTGACGGCCTCCGCCGGTGGGACGCCGGCCGCCCGGCGCCGACGACGACCTTTCGCCTTCGGTTCCACCGCTTCCTCGGTGGCCCGGGCGATGGCCCGGTCCACCTTCTTGGCCCGCCCTTTCGCCCTCGCGGCGGCCAGATCCAGCCCGCTGTCTCGGGTGCTGCCGGTGCCCTCGTTCGCCGGACCCTCGTCGACCCGCTTCCTGCGCTTGGCCTCCTTGACCACATCCCGGCTCCTCTGGCCTCGCACCGGAGCCCGGGGCAAGAAGATCCACCCGACCCCGGGAACCGGCTTGCCGCCGACCAGCCGGCCATCGTCGAACAGCCACGGGTGTTCGCCGTGGAACTCCTGGAAGGAGTCGTTGGACAACACCGTGGCACCGGTCTTTTCGGCGATCCGCAGCAGGAAGGCGTCACCGCGGCCGATGGCGCCGGCCGGCGGCGACACCAGTTCCCCTGCGGCTTCCGCCTCTTCGAACATCGGGACTTCCGAAGGGTCGATCCGATGCCCGAACGAGGCGTCCACCACCACGGTCACCACGTCGGTCGGATTTTCGGCCAGATACTCGCGCACCGCCTGATCAAGCTGGGTGAGGCTCGGCAGGGACCGTCCTTCGGTGGCCAGGTTGGAGCCGTCGACGATGATCTGGCGAGAAGGCATGACGCCGTAAGTCAAGCAGCCTCGGGACTGCAATCGAGGGAACCCCGGCACCCCGCTGCCGGCCGGCGCCGTGATACCAAGGCGATCGTGACCCGGCGGGAGGTCGGGCCCTTCCGCCGCGGGACTCGAGCCGCCGGCGTTATGGCCGGTTAACCAAGTGCTCGCGCCAGCAAGTCAGCCTGCTCCAGCTCGTGCATGGCGTGGCTGCCGGTCGCAGGTGATCCCGAGGCGACCCGGCTGATCCGATCAAAGAGAAAGTCGGTGCCGAGGAGCGTGGGAAGACGATCCCTCACAAAGTTCCAGGCCCCCATGTTTTCCGGCTCCTCCTGCAACCAGACCACCTCGTCCGCCCGGGGATACTTGGCCAAGGCGGCGGCCAACTGATCCGCGGGCCAGGGATGCAGCTGTTCGATCCGGACCACGCTGACATCGTGTCGCTCCGCCTTGGCCCGTGCGCTCATGGCGTCGAGCGCCACCTTGCCCGTGGCCAGGACCACCCGGCGGACGGCGTCACGGTCGGTCACGTCCGGGTCGTCGACTACTTCCCGGAAATGGCCGTCGGCGAACTCGGCCGCCGGGCTGTAGGCCTCCCTCCCTCGCAGGTAGCGTTTCGGCGTGAACAAGACGAGGGGCTTACGGGATGACCGGAGGACCTGCCGGCGCAACAGGTGGAACAGCTGGGAGGCGGTGGTCACGTCGGCGACCTGGATGTTGTTTTCGGCGCAGAGGTCCAGGAACCGCTCCATCCGGGCCGAGGAGTGCTCGGCGCCCTGGCCTTCGTAGCCGTGGGGCAGCATCAGCGTCAGCCCCGAAGTCTGTCCCCACTTGATCTCGGCGGCGACGAGGAACTGATCGATAATGATCTGGGCGCCGTTGACGAAGTCGCCGAACTGCGCCTCCCAGGCGACCAGGCCGTCCCGGTCCACCAGTGAGTAGCCGTACTCGAACCCGACCGCGGCGTACTCCGACAGCAGCGAGTCGTAGATGGAGAAGCGGCCGGGCCCCAACGCGGTGAGCGGCACGTATTCGGCTCCGGTGAGGTAGTCCACCACGGCGGCATTGCGATGCCCGAAGGTGCCCCGCCGGGTGTCCTGACCGGTCAGGCGGACGTCACGGCCCTCGAGCAGCAGGGTGCCGTAGGCCAGAGCTTCGCCGAGGGCCCAGTCGGCCTCCCCGCCCGCCCAGAGCTTGGCCCGGTTTTCGAACACCCGCGCCAGCTTGGGATGCACCGTGAAGCCCTCCGGGAAGCTGACCAGGGCGTCAACCACCTGCTGGAGCACCGCCGGCGAAACGCCTGTCTCCATCGGTGGCAGCACCGGCGCGGGCGGAGGCGGGGGAGGCAGCACCGTCGGCCTTGGGGGTGCGGCCGCCCGGGTCTCGTCGAGGGCCGCCTGCAGCCGCTGCGAGAAGTCGCGCAGAACCTCCTCCGCTTCGGGAATGGTGATGTCGCCCCGACGGACCAACGTCTCGGTGTAGAGCTTCCGGACGCTGCGGTGTTCCTTGATGAGCTGGTAGAGCAGGGGCTGAGTGAGGCTGGGATCGTCCTGCTCGTTGTGCCCGTACCGCCGGTAGCAGACCATGTCGATGACGACGTCTTTGTGAAAGGCCTGGCGGAAGGCGAACGCCAGACGTCCGACCCGCACGCAGGCCTCCGGATCGTCGCCGTTGACGTGGAAGATCGGGGCCTGGACCATTTTCGCCACGTCGGTCGCGTAGACGGAGGAGCGCGCCGACGCCGGATTGGTGGTGAAGCCCAGCTGGTTGTTGATGACCAGATGCACGGTGCCGCCGGTCTCGTAGCCGGGGAGGGCCGACATGTTGAGGGTCTCGGCCACGACACCCTGCCCCGCGAAGGCCGCGTCCCCGTGTATGAGCAGGGGAAGGATCGGATGGCCGCGGACGCCCTCGTCTTTCTCCAGCTGATCCTGCCGGGCCCGAGCCATCCCCTCCACGACCGGGTCGACCGCCTCCAGGTGCGAGGGGTTGGACGCCAGCACCACATCGATGGTCCGGCCCGATCGACCGGTGAATTTCCCCCGAAAGCCCTTGTGGTACTTGACGTCGCCGGATCCCTGCACCGTTCCGGGATCGATGTTGCCCTCGAACTCCTCGAAGAGGTCTCCGTAGCTCTTCCCGACGATGTTGATGAGCACGTTGAGCCGGCCCCGGTGAGCCATCCCGAGGAGAGCCTCGGCCTGACCGGCGACGGCGGCCTCGTCGACGACGGCGTCGATCAGCGGGAGCGCCGCCTCCGCGCCTTCCAGCCCGAAGCGCTTCTGGCCGATGTACTTGGTATTGAGAAACTGTTCGAGCGCCTCGGCGGCGTTGAGCCGATCGAGGATCCACCGATGCTCGTCGGCGCTGAGCTGGGTGGACACCCCTTCGACGTGCTCCTGGATCCAGCGCTTCTGGCCCGGCTCCTGGATGTGCATGTACTCGACGCCGACCGTCCGGCAGTAGGCGTCCCGCAGGATGCCCAGGATGTCGCCGAGCCGCATCTGGTCCTGCCCGGCCAGCCCGTTGGTGAGAAACTCCCGATCCAGGTCCCAGACGCTCAGGCCGTGCGTGGCGGGATCGAGCTCCGGGTGCATGTGCGGTTCCGACCAGTCCAGCGGGTCCAGGTGGGCGATCAGGTGGCCACGCACCCGGTACAGGTTGATCAGATTGTCGACCTCGATCTGCTTCCGGACGTGGGCCGAGGAACCCTCGGCGATGTCGTTGACGTCGCGGTGGTATCGGACCGGCTCGTAGGGCACCCCCATGGCCTTGAAGACCCGCTGGTAGAAGGCGTCCTCTCCAATCAGCAGCCGGTGTACCCGCTGGAGGAACAACCCCGACTCGGCTCCCTGGATGATCCGGTGGTCGTAGGTCGAGGTCAACGCCACCACCTTCGAGATACCCAGCTCGGCCAGGACCCTCGGGTCCGCCGCCTGCCATTCGGCCGGGTAGTCGATGGCGCCGACACCGACGATGACGCCCTGCCCGGGCATGAGCCTGGGAACCGACTGCACGGTGCCGATCGTCCCCGGGTTGGTGAGCGTCGCCGTCGCGCCGCTCAGGTCGTCGGCGCCGATCTTGTTGGCTCGAACCTTCCGGATCAACTCCTCGTAGGCGGACCAGAAGCCCCGAAAATCGAGCGCGCCGGCGTCCTTGATGACCGGAACGAGCAGGGTCCGGCTGCCGTCAGGACGCTCGTGGTCCACCGCGAGCCCGAGGCCGATCTGCTCGTGGCGGACGACCGACGGGGGCGACTTGGCGTCGTCGGGGTTGGCCGCGACAAAGGTCGAGTTCATGACCGGCGTGGCCTTCAGCGCCTCGACCACGGCGAAGCCGATGATGTGGGTGAAGCTCACCTTGCCGGCGCTGCCGGTACGGCTCAACTGGTTGTTGAGAATGCGGCGGTTGACTTCGAGCAGCCGGGCGGGGACCACCCGAAAGCTGGTCGCCGTAGGGATGTCCAGGCTGGCGGTCATATTGGCCACGATGCGTCCGGCTGCTCCGCGGAGCGGGGTGGCGGGCTCGACGGATCGGGCCGCCCGGTCGGAGGCGGTCGCAGCCGGAGCGGGAGCCGCAGCCGGAGCGGGAGCCGCAGCCGGAGCGGGAGCCGCAGCCGGAGCGGGAGCCGCAGCCGGAGCGGGAGCCGCAGCCGGAGCGGGAGCCGCAGCCGCAGCGGGGGTGGGGGAGGCGGACAGGGGGCGGGCCGGTGCCGGGGAGGAGCCGTCAGGCCGGCCACCCACGATTTCCTCCGCCCCGACAGAACCAGCGGAGGGTCGGGCCGCGACGGCCGCCGTGGCCTGGGAGGATGCCGCCGCGCCCGCGGCCATTTCCTCTTCCGCTTCCTCTTCGGCGAGTTCGGCCGGCGGCCTGATCTCCGGGAACGACGGTCGGGCCAGATTGACTCCGCCCGGCCGGTAGTTCTCAAAGAAATCTCGCCAGCTCTCACTCACCGAGAGCGGGTCCTGGCGGTACTGCTCGTACATGTCGTCGACCAACCAGGCGTTGGCACCAAAGCTGTCGGCATTGCGTTGGGCGTCCGTCATCTCACAACCAGCGTACGTGCCGCGACCGGCGACCCGAACCCGTGGCGCTCCCCCGTCGCCAGAACCTTCTGGCCCTGTCCGCCGCCGGTGGGCGACGCCGGGGTGGGGGCAGCGCCGGCGAGCGCCAGAACGTGGGTCCCTGCCTCCCCGCTCCCGCGTGCCGCGCCAGCCTCGGCAGACTGGAACCATGCCGGCGCAGTTCATCTTCACCATGCGGGACCTCAGGCGCTTCCACCCGCCGGACCGGGAGGTGCTGCGAGGCATCAACCTGTCCTTCTTCCCCGGAGCCAAGATCGGCGTGATCGGCGCCAACGGGGCGGGCAAATCGTCGCTGCTGCGGATCATGGCCGGCGTCGACGACGGCTTCACCGGAGAGGCCCGCCTCACCGCGGGTTTCACCGTGGGCTATCTGCCGCAGGAGCCGGTCCTCGACCCCGGCAAAGACGTCGCCGGCAACGTCACCGATGGGGTGGCGGAGATCAAGAGCATGCTGGTTCGCTTCGACGAGGTCTGCGCGGCGATGGGGGAGCCGGACGCCGACTTCGACAAATTGCTGGCCGAACAGGCCCAGCTGCAGGACCGTATCGACGCCGCGTCGGCCTGGGACCTCGACCGCAAACTCGACATCGCGATGGATGCCCTTCGCCTTCCTCCCGGCGACGCTGAGGTGACGAATCTGTCCGGCGGTGAGCGCCGGCGGGTGGCCCTTTGCCGGCTCCTGCTGTCGAGCCCGGACCTGCTGCTGCTGGACGAGCCCACCAACCACCTCGATGCCGAGTCGGTGGCGTGGCTCGAGCGGACCCTCAAGGACTATCCAGGCACCGTCGTGGCCGTCACTCACGACCGATACTTTCTGGACAACGTGGCCGGATGGATCCTCGAGCTGGATCGCGGCTTCGGCATCCCGTGGCAGGGCAACTACTCGTCCTGGCTGGAGCAGAAGCAGGCCCGCCTGGCGGGCGAGGAAAGGGCCGACCAGGCCCGGCAGCGCACCCTGGCCCGCGAGCTCGAGTGGGTGCACATGTCGCCCCGGGCCCGCCAGAGCAAAGGTAAGGCCCGGATCACTGCCTACAACACCCTGGTGGCAGAGGCTGAAGCCGCCGCCGGTGAGCGGGCCGGCGACCGGCTCGAAATCGCGATCCCGCCCGGGCCCCGTCTCGGCGATGTCGTGGTCGAGGCCCACCGGGTGTCGAAGGGGTTCGGCGCCACACTGCTGGTCGAAGACATGTCGTTCCTGCTCCCACCAGGAGGGATCGTCGGAGTCATCGGCCCCAACGGCGCGGGCAAGACCACCCTGTTTCGACTCATCGTGGGAACCGAAGCACCCGATGCCGGCGAGCTGCGGATCGGGGACACCGTGCGGCTGGGCTATGTCGATCAGTCCCGGGATGTGCTCACGGCGACCAACACCGTGTTCGAGGAGGCGGCGGGCGGGCAGGATCGCATCGTGGTGGGCGGCCGGGAGCTGCACGGGCGGGCCTACGCCGCCGGCTTCGGCTTCAAGGGGAGCGACCAGCAGAAAAAGGTTGGGGATCTGTCTGGCGGGGAGCGCAACCGGGTCCATCTGGCCAAAGTGCTGCGCTCGGGCGCAAACGTCCTGCTCCTCGACGAGCCGACCAACGACCTGGACGTGGACACCCTGCGTGCCCTCGAGGACGCCCTGCTCGCCTTTCCCGGTTGCGCCGTCATCGTCAGCCACGACCGGTGGTTCCTGGACCGCGTCGCGACCCACGTGCTCGCCTTTGAAGGTGACTCGCAGGTGCGATGGTGGGAAGGGAACTTCTCGGACTACGAGGCCGACCGTCGTCAACGGCTGGGCATCGAGGCCGACCAGCCGCATCGCATCAAATACAAACCGCTGGTCCGGGGCTAGCCTCCCGGCCGGCCACCGGACCGGATCGGCACCCTGGGCCGGGCCCGCCGAGCCCTGTGGCATTGGAGGCGAGCGGACTCCCCGGTGGCGCCGGCGGTGGCGTGGGTGTCCCCGGCGTCCTGGCGGGCGATCCCCCGTTAGCGTGCAGGCCGGATGTCCGCTACGCCCCCCATCAGTTCAACCCCTTCGACCTCGCCGTTGCTCATTCTGCAGCGCGACCCGTCGGTCGAGGGACCAGCGGCCGGACGGCGCGTCGTCTTGGTGCACGGTTCCATGGACCGGGCCACCAGCTTCACCCGGTTGATGAGGCGGATGCCGGACTGGAGCATCGTGGCCTACGACCGGCGGGGCTACGCCGGGTCGGCGGCGGCCGGGCCGCCCAGGTGCTTCGACGAGCAGGTTGCCGACCTGGTCGAGGTGTTGGGCTGCGAGCCGGCGCTGGCCTTCGGTCACAGCTACGGGGCGACCGTCGTCCTGGCGGCCGCGGCCGCTCATCCCGAGTTGGTGCCGGCCGCGCTCGTCTGGGAGCCGCCCCAGCCGTGGTTGCCGTGGTGGCCACGAACTGACGAAGCCGGTGACACCGGCGCGGCCGAGCGAGCCGAGTGGTTTATGCGCCGCCTGGTGGGTGATCGGATCTGGGAGCGGCTGCCGGCGGCGACACGGGCCCAGCGTCGGGCAGAGGGGCCCACCTTGCACGCCGAGCTCACGAGCCTGTCGTCGGGTCCCGCCTTCGCCGCCGATGGCGTGAGGACCCCGATCATCGTGGGCCGCGGGGGAAGGTCATCTGGCTACCAGCGGCGGGGAGCCCGCCAGCTCGCCGTCGACCTGCCGTTCGGGGAGCTGGCCGACATCGCTGAGGCCGGCCACAACGCCCACCTGACCCATCCGGCTCAAGTGGCCGCTCTCCTGCACCGGGCCGCCGCCAGGATCTGATGTTGGGTCGGCAGGGGCGGGCGGCGCCCGTTCTGCGGGCAGGACCTCCGGGGTGGGCGCGCTCGACGGGCGGGCGGCGCTGCCACCGGGGCGGTGGGCCGGGCCTGACCGGCGCGCTCGACGGCGGGCCGCGCCGCCACCCGGGTGGTCCCGCCTGCGACACGGTGCGACGATGATCGAATGACCTGGGGCGCCTCGCGCCGATCTGGCCTCGATGCCGATGTCACCGTGGTGGGCGGCGGACCGGCGGGCGCGGCGGCGGCTATCACCGTGGCCCGAGCGGGCGGGAGGGTCGTGCTGGTCGACAAGGCCACCTTTCCTCGGGACAAGTGCTGCGGCGACGGCCTGACCGTGGCCGCGCTACGCCGCCTGGAGGGCCTCGGGTTGGTTCCCGCGTCGGTGGCCTCGTGGGAGGCTGCCGATGAGGCCGTGGCCGTCGCTCCGGGCGGCCGGAGGCTCTGCCTCCCCCTACCCTCGGACCGCGGCCAGTTTGCCGCGTCAGCCCGACGGGTCGACCTTGACGCCGCCCTGGTCCGCCTGGCCGCCTGGGTCGGCGCCCGGGTGATCGAAGGGAACGCGGTGGTGGACGTGGTCCTCGCCGACGCGGGCGATGCCGTGGCGCTGCAGCTCGCGTCCGGCGCTCGCCGGGAGCTGCGATCCTCATATGTCATTGCCGCCGATGGGGCGTGGTCGACGGTTCGCAAAGCCGTGGGATTGGCGCGGGACGGCCACCTGGGCGACTGGCAGGCGGGCCGCGAGTATCTCGGCGGGGTAGGCCCCCTGGCTCGAAAGCTGTGGGTGTGGTTCGAGCCGGACATGGCCCCGGGCTACGCCTGGTCTTTTCCGCTGTCCGATGGCACCGTCAACGTGGGCTATGGCGTCGTCCGCCGGCCCGGATCGGGTCCCGGACCCCTGCGGGGGCAGCGCGTCGACCTCCTGGCTCGCCCGCATATCGCGGCGGTGCTCGGGCCCGCAGCGGTGCCGACGGGACCCTGGAAGAGCTGGCCCATTCCGGCCGGTATCGGCGGGACCACCCTCGCCGGTCTGGGGGGACGGGTGCTCTTCGTCGGGGATGCCGCTCGAGCCTGCGATCCGATGACCGGCGAGGGCATAGCTCAGGCCCTTGAGACGGGCGAGCTGGCCGCCCGGGTCATCTCCTGGGCTGGCCCGTCGCGACCTGCAGCGGCCGCAACTCGATATGGCCGGCACATCCGGTGGGGTCTGGCCGTGGACGACCGCCTGGCCCGGGACCTGTCCAGAGTGCTGGCTCACCCCCGGGGAGCGGTGGGCGCCCTCCGTCTTGCGGACGGTGCCGCCTGGCGGCGGAGGCAATTCGCCCGCTGGATGTTCGAGGACTATCCACGAGCGGTCGTTGTCACTCCGCACCGCTGGCGCCGCCACCTCTTCACCGGCCCGGGGGCCTACGCCTCGTTGTCGTCGGGGTAGCCGTCGTCGAGGGGGGAAACTAGCCTCGACCGTCATGGATGAACTCGGCTTTGACGGGAAGGTGGCCATCGTGACCGGCGCCGCCAGGGGCCTGGGCAGGGAGCACGCCCTGCTGTTGGCGTCCCGAGGAGCGCGCGTCGTCGTCAACGACACCGGCGGCGCCCTCGACGGCGAGGGCACGGATATCGCGCTGGCCGAGGCGGTGGCTCAGGAGATCCGCGATCAGGGCGGGGAGGCGGTCGCCGACAGCCACAGCGTTGCCACGGCCGAGGGAGGCGAGGCGATCGTCCAGACCGCCCTTGATGTCTTCGACGGGATCGACATCGTCGTCAACAACGCCGGCATCCTGCGGGACAAGACCGTGCAGAACATGACACCGGACCTGCTTGGGCCGGTCATCGACGTCCATCTCAAAGGGGCCTTCCATGTGACCCGGCCGGCCTGGATCAGGATGCGCGAGCAACGGTACGGGCGGGTGGTCAACACGTCGTCGAACTCGGGGATTCTCGGAAACTTCGGCCAGACCAACTACGGCGCCGCCAAGATGGGCCTGGTGGGCCTGACCCGGGTGCTGGCGGCCGAAGGGGCCCGCTACAACATCAAGGTCAACGCCATCGCCCCGCTGGCCCGCACCCGCATGACCCAGGACCTGCTGGGCGAGGCGCTCGCCCCGCAGCTCGACCCTGAGCTGGTCTCGCCGGTCGTGGCCTGGCTGGTCCACGAGGACGTTCCGGTGACCGGCGAGGTGTTCACGGTGGGCGGGGGTCGGGTGGCGAGGTTCTTCATCGGGATGACCCCGGGCTACTTCAACCGGCAGCTGACCCTGGAGGACGTCCGGGACCATTTCGCCGAGATCCGGGCCGAGGCCGGCTACACGGTTCCGTCGGCGCCGGGGGACGAGAGCGCCCTGGTGCTGAAGACGCTGCAGCAGGGGTAGGCGCCACCAGGCCAGGCTCGGCTCGCTGCGACCTCTCACAGCTTTCTGTCATATTTGGCGCGTAATACGCGCCAAATATGACACAAACCGCATCCGGAGCGGCCAGCTCGGAGCCAGGGGCAGGCCGAGCCGGGCGAGCGAGCCGGCCAGTCGGGCGAGTCGGCCGGCTCCCGACCGGCAGGTCAGACCGGCAACTTGGTCCGGTGACGGAGCTCCCACCGGGCACCGTCGCCGACCATCACCCAGACCTCCTCGGCCCGGCACCCAACCGGCAGGCGCCCGGACAAGGCGGCGGCGACCGGCTGCAGTTCGACGCCATCGCTGGCGTGGGCGACGGTGAGGTGCGGGATCACTTCGTCGAACTCGTCATCCCAGGGCGGGGTACCGAAATGGTTGGCCAGCCGGTCCGTCAGGCGGAGAAACGGCGTGGCGGGCTCGGGCGCCACCCACAGGACCCGCCGGCCGAACCAGTCCACGTGATCGAGGACGAAGTCGAAGGCCTTGACCTCCTCGAGCATCTCGTCGAGATCGGCCAGATCCGCCCTGGTGATCTCGGCGGGGGGGAGCCAGGGGACAATCAAAGTGATGTGCGCCGGGACACCGGCGGCAGCCACCGGATCGTGCTCATGGCGCCAGCGCCCGACGACCTCGTCTGCTTCCGGGACCGGTACCAGGACGGCGCTCTGGGTCCGGCCGCTGCTGGTGCCCACGCTGCTGCTCACCGCCGGCCACCCTCGCGGGTCAGCCGCCGCCCCTCACCCACGCGCACCGAAGACCTCGGAGAGGAGAGAGGGGACCGCCACGTCCATCTGGTCGTAGGTGCAGCTGCGGGGGTCCCGATCCGGACGCCAGCGGCGAAAGCGGGCGGTGTGCCGGAGCCGCTGGCCCTGCAGGTGTTCGTAGGCGGCTTCGACCACCAGGTCGGGTCGGAGCAGCTCGAAGCTGAGGTCCTTGCCCGCGTTCCACCGGCTGCCGCCACCAGGGAGGCGCCGGCCGTCGGCCACCGCTTCCGCAGCCCAGCCCGCCCAATCCGCCCAGGGATGGTCGTGGGGGTCGCGATAGGGCGCCACTTCTCCCACCAGTCGTTGGCGTTGGGCGGCGGGAAAGGCCCCGATAACGCCCACGTGCTGGAGCTGGGCTCCCTCGTAGAGGCCGAGCATGAGTGACCCCACTACGTCCGGGTTGGCCTGATACCAGCGGAAGCCTGCGACCACGAAGTCACCCGTCCGCTCGTGCTTTACCTTCCACATGGCCCGCTGCCCGGGGAGGTAGGCCAGGCCGGCGGGCTTGGCCACGACGCCGTCGAGGCCGGCGCCTTCGAATCGCTCGAACCAGCTCTTCGCCACCGTGGGGTCAGCCGTGAGCGGCGTCAGGTGCACGGGAGCCTCGACACCGCCCAGCGCTCCTTCCAGCTCTACTCTCCGCTGAAAAAAGGGCAGGTGACGCAGGTCCCGCTCGTCCAGGGCGAGCAGGTCGAAGGCGACGAACGACGCCGGCATCTCGCGGGCGAGCATCGTCACCCGCGATGCAGCCGGGTGGATGCGCTGGGACAGAGCGTCGAAGTCCAGGCCCCGATCACCGGCAATGACCACCTCGCCGTCGATGACGCTTCGCTCCGGCAACTGGGCGCGCGCCGCCTCGACGATGTCGGGGAAGTAGCGGGTCAAGGGCCGTTCGTTGCGACTTCCGAGCATCACCTCCTCGCCGTCGCGGAAGATGATGCAGCGGAATCCGTCCCACTTGGGCTCGTAGCGGATGTCACCCTCGGGTAGTTCCCGGGCCAGTTTGGCCAGCATCGGTGAGACCGGCGGCATCACGGGAAGATCCACGTTCGGCGATCCTACGGGTCGCCGCCGGCTTGCGGTGACATCGCGTGCGGTTCGCGGGTCGCTGCGGGCCGCCTGAGGGTCTCGGCGATGCGCCGGGGAAGGGCCATCCGCTCTACCGTCTCCAGCGGAAAGGGCAGGCCCAGCCGCCAGTTGGGCCACTCGTCCGTAGTGCCCGGCATGTTGGGCCGCTCCTCGAGGGCCAGGGCGTCGTCCAGGCTGGCCGCCAGCAGCAGACACGGGGCCGAGGCGAGATCGGCGTACACCCGGGCCACAACCTCCGCAGCGGGGGTGGCCTGGTCCGAGCCGGTCCGGCTCATGAGCTTGGCCTGCAACTCGGCGGCGGCCTCGTCGTCGGGGTGCAGATCCAGTCGGTGCTGAGCGGCGAGGTCGGCGCCGCTCGCAACGCCAGCGACCGTCGGCAGGTCGTGAGTGCTGATGGCGCCCAACGCCGCCGCGGGCCAGGAGGAGGGGGGATCGGCCTCGAACCACCACACCTTGTACGACAGAACATTACGGCGAGACAGTTCAAGGCGCGCCTCCTCCTCGACCGTCCCCAGATCCTCGCCGACAACCCAGGCGCCGGCCATATCGGCCTCCAGGGCGAGCAGGTTGAGCAGGTCGTCGGACGGATATCGGACGTAGGCACCTTCCCTGGGCGTGGCTCCGAGGGGCACCCAGTACAGACGGAACAATCCCATGACGTGGTCCAGTCGGAGCCCCCCGCCATGACGCATGGCGGCACGCAACGACTGAATCCAGGGCTCATATGCGAGGGCTCGCAACCCCCACGGGTTGAACGGCACGAGGGCCCAATCCTGACCCTGGGTGTTGAATCGGTCGGGAGGAGCGCCGATTCGCATGGCACCGACGAACGCCTCCCGCCACAGCCAGACGTCCGGGCCGCCGGGATCCACCCCGACGGCGAGGTCGGTGACGACGGGCAGGGTGCCGGCGGCGGCGGCCAGCTGGCGGTCCAGCTGCCACTGCAGCCAGGCGTAGTAGCGGATCCGCGCCGACCCCACTGCGGAAGCCGCAAACTCCCGCACCGACCTCGACGTGGGGTCGCGCCACTCGGGGGGCCAGGACATCCACGTGCTGCCATAGCGCTCGGCCAGGGCACAAAAGGTGGCGAAGCCGACCAGAGGGTCACCCCGATCGGTCAGGAAGGTGTCGAACTCGGGATCGCCGGGAAAGTCGGCAAATCCGGCTTCGAGGGCGCGCGACTTGAGATCCCAGACTCGGTCCCGGTCGATGAGGCGGACATCGTTGAGGGCCTGGCCGGCCCGGGCCAGTTCGGCGATCTCAGGTCGGGATCCGACGCCGGGAATCGCCTCGACGGCCAGGTAGAGGGGGTTCAGGAAGCACCGGCTGCCCGGGAAGTACGGGCTGGCCTGCTGGGGCCGAGTCGGGCTGACCGCATGCAGGGGGTTGATCAGCACGAAGCCGGCGCCGAGCGACCCCGACCACTCGCTCAGCTGCTTGAGGTCGCCCAGGTCGCCCGCCCCCCAGCTGTGCCGGGAACGGGTGGCGTAGAGCTGGGCCGAGAACCCCCACGTCGGTGCGACCGGCAGCGGGCACCGCCCCGGGCTGGCGATCAGCGTCAGGCCCGGCCCATGGTCGGGCTGGAGATGGTGATAACCGGGTGGAAGCCCGGCGGGGAGCAACCCTCCCACCCGCATGGTCACCCCGTCTCGCCGGGTCAGAAGGCCGGCGGGGACGGTCGCCGGTCGGTCGGGCCGGACCGTCATCGCTGACGCCGGCGGCGGTCCGTCGGGAGTGGCGCCCATCGCGGCCAGAATGGCGTCCACCGTCGACTGCGGCGACGGACGCCATTGATGATCTACACCCTCGAAACCCGGAGCGATCCCCCAGTCGGCAGGACGGGGTCCCGACGCCTGGTGGTCGCGCCTACGCTCGTCCAAAATGCCTGACGAGCTGTTCGGAGCGGTTCACCCTGCTGATGATGACCGATCCCCACCGCCTCCGGCGTGCATCGACCTCCACGGCGGGCGGGTCCTCATCGGGACCACGTCCTGGGCCGACCGGGGATTGGTGAGCAGCGGAACCTTCTATCCCCGCCGCTCCATGACGGCCCGGGCCCGGCTCGCCTACTACGGCAGCCGCTTCCCCCTGGCGGAGGTGGCCACCACTTACCGTTTTCCTCCCACCCCCGAGGTGGCTGCCCAATGGGCCGAACGGACCCCACCCGGCTTCACCTTCGACATTCGGGCCTGGTCACTTTTCACCGGGGCACCCACGCTGCCGGACTCGCTCTGGCCGGACCTCCAGAGCGAAGTGCGGGACCGGTCGAGAGATCTGCGCCGCCTGTATCCGGCCCACCTCTCCGAGGCCGCCCTGAACGAGTGCTGGGCCCGCTTTGATCATGCCCTCCGCCCGCTCCACCAGGCCGGGAAGCTCGGCCTGGTCGTCCTCCAGTACCCGGGCTGGTTCAGCCCCCGACAGGAGGCCTGGCAGGAGCTCGGCTCGGTGCAGGCCCGCCTCCCGGAGTATCGCCTGGCCGTGGAGTTCCGGAACCCGAAGTGGTTCGAGGGCGACGCATGCGAGGGCACCCTGGAAGGGCTGGAGGCGTGCGGGCTGGCCCTGGTCTGCATCGACGGGCCGTCGTCCGGACCGCGCGCCGGACCGGGCGTGGCCGCCGCGACCGCCGACCTGGCCGTCGTCCGCTTTCTCGGCCGGCGCCAGATCGAGGGGGAGTCGTGGACCACGCCCTATCGCTATACGGGGGGCGAGCTCCGCGAGTGGGTGCCGCGACTCAACCAGCTGGCGTCCTCGGCTCAGGCCCTGCACGTCCTGCTCGACAATTGCTGGGGCTCCGACGCGGTCGACAACGCGGTGGAGCTGGCGGCGATCCTTCGGGACGATAAGGAGTCCGGCCCGCACGGGCCGGAGGCCTGACCGCGCCCGGGGTATCCCCGCTGCGATGGACCTGAACCTCGATGGGCGCCTCTTTCGCCTGATCGTCTACCGTCGCCGGCATGCCCCCTGACCCCGGTCCGCGTGTTCGCGGCGCGGGCGGAGTCGAGATCGCCACGTATCACCTCGGCGGCGATGGCCCGCCGGTGATGCTCCTGCATGCCACCGGATTCCACGGCCGGTGCTGGTTGCCGATGGCGCCGGCGTTGGCGGACCATTTCAGCGTCTGGTCGATCGATCAGCGAGGCCACGGGGCGTCGGGGAAGGCTCCGAGCTACCAGGACTGGTCGCTCTTCGTGGACGACCTGTTCGCCGTTCTCGCCGCCCTCGACGACACCGGCGGGTGGCGAGGGGTCGGTCACTCCATGGGCGCCGCCGTGCTCCTGTTGGCCGAACAGCGGCAGCCCGGGACGTTTCTGGATCTGTGCGGCTACGAGCCGGTAGTGATGCCGTCAACGCCGCGGCCGGCCGGTTTCAGCGGTGGAAACTCGATGAGCGCCCAGGCTCGCAAGCGACGTCACCTCTTCGCCTCACGAGAGGCGGCCCGGCAGAACTTCGCGTCCAAACCGCCGATGAACCGCTTCGATCCCGCGGCCCTCGATGCCTATGTGACCTACGGATTCGTCGACGAGCCGGGCGGTGGCGTGAGCCTGGCCTGCACCGGAGACGACGAAGCCTCGATCTACGAGGGAGCGCCAGAGCATCATGCGTGGGACCGCCTTTCGGAGGTCCGACCGCCCGTCACCGTGCTCGGCGGGGAGGACGCCCGCGACCCGGTGAGCGGGTATGTCGAGGACATGGCCCGGCGACTGCCGAGGGGGAGCGCCATCCGCATGCCCGGCTTGAGCCACTTCGGCCCGTTCGAAGACCCGATCGGGGTCGGCCGGACGGCCGCAGCCGCGCTCGGCGCCCGGTCGCGGCCCGTCGCCCGCTAGACGACCGAGCGGCGCGGGCCAGCCGGTCCACGTGGAGGTCCCACCCCGTCGTTAGTGTCTGTGGCGATGGCCTTGCCGTTGCCGACGTCGTTGTCACCCTCGAAGGTGGCGTCGTTCAAGGACTGCGCCCTGGCGTTCCGCCTTTCCGCCATCGACCGGCTACCCGAGCCACCGTCCCCGTACGCGGCCAAGGGCACACTCGTCCACCGCGCCCTCCAGCTGCTGATGTGGGAGGAAGACCCCGACAATCGCACCCCCGGGGCGGCCCGGGACAAGCTGGCTCGAGCAGTGCCTGAGGTGCTCGACGGCGACGAGTACGCGGATCTGGGTCTGGACGCGGACGAGCGGGCCGAGTTCGTGGCCGATGCGGCGGTCCTGCTCGATAACTATTTCGCCCTGGAGGACCCGCGCCGCGTCCGGGTGCTGGGTACCGAGCTCCGGTTGGCGGTCGAGATCGGGACGCTCAAGCTCTCGGGCATCATCGATCGTCTGGACCTCGACGAGGCCGGTGAGCTGGTGGTCACCGACTACAAGACGGGCCGGGCCCCGTCGGTCGCCTATGAGCAGGCCCGCCTGGGTGGGGTGCACTTCTATGCCTTCCTCTGTGAGCAGTTGCTGGGCCGACGTCCCGCCCGGGTCCAGCTACTGCACTTACGCGAACCGCTGGCCATTTCGACGATCCCCTCCGACCAGTCGATTCGTGGTCTCCGTCAGCAGACCCTGGCGGTATGGGCAGCGGTCGAGCAAGCCTGCGCCCGCGAGGACTTCCGCCCCAGACCCGGGCGGCTCTGCGACCATTGCGCCTATCACCGTTATTGCCCGGCGTTCGGCGGGGATCTCGCCCAGCTGGCCGTTCCGGCGTTGAGATCCCAACCGGACGGAAGCAGTCCCCACGGCATACCCGAGCCGCTCGCGGTCGGAGCCGCCGGCGCATGAGCGATAGCCGGTGGCGATCCCCGACGGTCCCGATCCCCGAGCGGGTTGACCACCTCGACGCGGCCGTCGACGACTGGTTCGAGCGCCACCTGCGCGGCCGGCCGGCAGTGGACCGGCTCATGTACACGGCCAGCGCCCTCGGTGATCACGGCTTCATCTGGCTCGGTCTGGCCGCGGCGCAGGCTCTCCGCCGCGGCGGCGACTGGCAACGCCCTCTCCTGCGGGCGGGGGCGGGGCTCGCCATCGAATCGGCGGTTGTCAACGGTCCGGTCAAGTGGCTGTTCCGTCGCACCCGCCCCGTGCACCAGGGGGTCCGGCCGCTTCGGCTGCGAACCCCGCTGACCAGCAGCTTTCCCAGCGGGCACGCCACTGCAGCCTTCTTCGGAGCGGCCCTGCTGCGCGACGGTGACCCGCTGTGGCCGCTCTACTACGCCATCGCCGTGATCGTGGCGGCCAGCCGGGTCCACGTGAAAATTCATCACGCCTCCGATGTCATCGCCGGAATCGCGCTCGGCGCCGGGCTCGGTGAGCTGGCTCGCCACCTGATGCCGGTCGACGCCTGAGGGCGCGCCGCGCGGACAACTGGGACGGGGCGGAATCTTCCACCCTGCCGGCGCGGTTGATACCAACATGAGTGCTTCCTTTGCCGTGACGTGGGACTACCGCTGCCCGTTCGCTCGTAACGCCCACGAGCACCTGCTGACCGCGACGGGGGGCGGCAAGACCGACTGGGACGTCCGGTACACGGCCTTCTCGCTCGAGCAAGTCCACGTTGCCGAGGGCCAGCCCGCGGTGTGGGACGAGCCCGAGCGCTACCGGGGCCTCCTCGTCAACCTGGCGGGCATCGTGGTGCGGGACCATTACCCCGAGGACTTCCCGGCCGTCCACCGGGCGCTGTTCTCGGCCCGCCACGATGAGGCCCTCGATCTCCGCGAGCGGGATGTGGTGGCCAAGGTGCTGGATCAGGCCGGGGTGGATGCCGGAGCCGTGCTGGCCGAGGTCGACGAGGGTTGGCCGCTCAACACGCTCAAGGAGGAGCACACCCGGGCCGTGGAGGACCATTCGGTGTTCGGGGTGCCGACGTTCATTCAGGGCGATCGGGCGGCCTTCGTTCGCCTACTCGACCGGCCCGGCGACGATGTGGCCCTGGCCACCACGACCATCGAACGCGTCCTCGATCTGCTCGGCACCTGGCCGGAACTCAACGAGTTCAAGTACACCTCCATCCCCCACTGAGTCAGCCCACGCAGCACGGGCGCCCCGCCCGGTGGGATCCGGGCCGGGGCTGAATCACCGGACTTGGCTTCGTCCGACGGCGTGATCCGGCGCCATCTGGTCATCGACGGGGTGGTGCAGGGGGTCTGGTTCCGGGAATCGTGCCGGCGCCAGGCGAGCTCGTATGGCGTGGCGGGCTGGGTCTGCAACCGCCCCGACGGTCGGGTTGAGGCAGTCCTGGAGGGCGATCCGGCCGGCGTGCGGGCGGTCGAGGCCTGGTGTCGCCGCGGCCCACCGCGAGCCCACGTCACCGCCGTCGAGGCCGGCGACGAGCCGCCGGGCGGCGAGATCGGCTTCCGCATCCGGTAGCCCCAACCGTCCGCCGGCTGATACCGTCACACCCTCCTGAGACCATGACCTCATGGCGATCCAGCTGGCACTGCGTTTCGAGGCCTCGGATGATGACTGGCGGCTCGACGAGCACACCCGGGAAGTGGGGCGGCGGGGCCTGATCGAAGCCCGCCGGGCCCTCGCCGAGGTGGCCAACCCCGACCGTCGTGCCGCCTAGGCGGGCAAGCGGCAAACTCGACGCCGGAGCTCGCCGGCCACTACCCCTTGGTCGCCCACGCCCGGACCCATCGGGTTTCCGGCTTCGACATCGAGACCGCCCGCCTCGAGAGCCGCCGGTACCATCAGGCCATGTCTGACGCGGCCGCTCCATGGAGGGCCGATTGACCTCCCTGGCCGAAGCGCTCGGCTACCCACCCGGGGCGTCGCTGTTGATCGTGACCTGCGACGAGCTGGGCGTCACCCACGCCAGCAACTCCGGCGTTTACAGCGCCCTCCGCGAGGGCATGGGCCGCGTCGGCGGTCTGGTGGTCCCGGGGCCGTGGGCCCGGGAGGCTGCGGCGCGCTACCGCGGGGAGGACGTGGGGGTCCACCTCACCCTCAACGCCGAGTACGACCTTCTGCGATGGGGTCCGATCACTTACTGTCCGTCGTTGCTGGACGGCGATGGCGGCTTCCCACGCACCCAGGAGGATCTCTGGGATCACGCCGATACCGACGAGGTTCGTCGCGAATGCCGGGCCCAGATCGAGCGGGCCATCTACTGGGGATTCGACGTGAGCCACCTCAGCGCCCATCTGGCCGCCCTGGATTTCCGGCCCGAGTTCTTCGACATCGCCCTCGAGCTGGCCGGCGACTTCGCCCTGCCCTTGCGGTTGCCCGACGCCTCAGCCGAGCACCAGTGGGGCTTCCCGTTTCGGGCCCTGGCGGCCGCGGAGGGGGTGGTATCGCCTGACTACCTGGTGCGGGTGAGCCGGCGGAGGAGCACCCGAAGCGCCCTGGACCAGCTGCTGTCGGAGTTGCGCCCCGGCGTCACCGAGGTGGTGCTCCGCCCCGCGGTGGACACGGCCGAGCTCCGAGCGGTGGCGCCGGACTGGCCGGCGCGCGTCGCGGATCACGACCTGGCCATGACCGCCGACTCGCTCCGGGTGCTGGCCGCCCGGTCGGGCGTGCAGCTGGTCGGCTACCGGGCGTTGCGGGACCTCCAGCGGCGGTCCTGACCGGAGGGCCGGGAGGAGGGAGGGGGGGCCACGAGGGCTCCAGCGCGAGCCAGGAGGAGCCAGGACGGGCCAGGCAGGGGGGCGGGTCGGCTCGGTCAGCGCGAGTCAGCGCGAGTCAGCGCGGGTCAGCGCGGGTCAGCGCCCCGACAACCGCGGCTCGCTGCCCCCGAGCAGCCGAGCCGACAGGCGCTCCAATCCGGCCACCCGGCTGGCCTTGACGAGCACGGCGTCATCGTGGCCGAGCGGGCCCAGGGCGGCCATGGCCTCGTCCACGCCCTCGACGGCGGCCACGCCGTAGGCGTCGGTGCCGACCGCCACCAGCTCCAGGCCCAGCCGGCCAGCCAGGGCGGCGATCGCCTGATGCTCGGACGCGCTGCGAGCCCCAAGCTCGGCCATTTCGCCGAGTACTGCCACCCGGCGCCGGGCCGGCAGAGCGGCCAGCGCTTCGAGGGCGGCGGTCATCGAGGCCGGGTTGGCGTTATAAGCATCGTTGAGGATGGTGGCTCCGGTGGCCGAACGATGGAGCTCCATCCGCCACGGCGACAGCGGCGCGCCGGCCAGAGCCGCCGCGGCGGGTTGGAGAGGAACCCCCGCGCACAGCGCCACCGCGAGCGCCGCCAGCGCGTTGCCCACCATGTGGGCGCCCCGTGCTTCGAGGCGGACCGCGGCGGTACCCCAGGGAGTCCGAACCGTGAAGCGCGGGCGCAGCTGGTCGTCGAGCTCGATCCCGTGGGCCACGACATCGGCGCTCGAGAGGGCAGACGAGTAGCGCAGGACCCGCCCCGAAGTCTGCGTGGCCATGGCAGCCACCCGGGGATCATCCGCATTGAGGATCGCGGTCCCATCGGCGGGCAGGCTTTGCACCAGCTCGGCTTTGGCTGCCGCGACCCCGTCGAGGTCGCCGAAGACCTCGGTATGGGCCGGAGCCACCGCCGTGACGACCCCGAACCTCGGCTGGGCCACCCGGCAGAGCCGGGCGATGTGGCCCGGACCCCGGGCCCCCATCTCGATGACCGCGGCCTCGGCGTCCAGGGGCGCGTTGGCCAGCGTGAGTGGCACCCCGAGCTCGTTGTTGAAGGACTTCTCACTCGCCGTCGTCCGGCGCCCGGCGCCCAGGGCTGCGGCCGCCAGGTCTTTGGTCGACGTCTTGCCCACTGAACCGGTGACCCCGACGACGATGGCGCTCAGTCGGTTACGGGCCCCCGACCCGAGCGCCAGGAGAGCGGCGGCCGTGTCGTCCACGCTGACGATCGGGACGCCGACCGCGGGAGAGTCGACCGCAGGCCGCCACTCCCGGTCGACCAGCACCCCGGCGGCCCCGCCGTTGACCGCCGCGTCGATCCACTCATGACCGTCCCGGGCGGCTCGCAACGCGACGAACAAGGCCCCCGAGGGCAGCATCCGCGAATCGATCCCCACGCTGCTGAAGACCTCTTCCGTCTCGGCGTGGATGGGGGATCCGGACGGCATGCGCAGGGAACCTCCCGCGGCCCGGGCGACCGCCTCCGGGGACCAGCGCATAGCGACGATGTTGCCAGACCTGGGCCCGCTTCGCGTCTAGCGTCGACCGCTATGTCGGCCGGCTCTCCTGCGTCTCGCGTCCGACTACTGGTCCTCTACGGCGGTCGCTCGGCTGAGCACGAGGTGTCGTGCGTGTCGGCCCGCCATGTCCTCGCCGCCGCCGACCCGGATCGCTACCACCTGCGCGTGGTGGGGATCACCACCGCGGGCCGCTGGGTGGACACCACGGCGGCGCTGGGCGACGGCCTGCCGCCCCGGGCCCTGCCGTCGCCTGACACCCTGGCCGCGCCCAACGGGGATCGATCGGCTTCCATCGAACCCGTCGAAGCCATGACCGAGCCGGGCGCCGGGCCCCTCGTGGTCCTTCCCCTGCTCCACGGCCCCATGGGCGAGGACGGCTCCGTGCAGGGGCTGCTCGAGGTGGCCGGGGTGCCGTACTGCGGTCCCGGGGTCGCAGGGTCGGCCGCCGCGATGGACAAGGGCCTGGCCAAGGCGCTCCTGACAGCGGCCGGGCTTGCTCAAGCGCGTTATCTCTTCTTCCGGGAGACCGACGTGGATGACGGCGTGACGGATCGGGTCGACGCCGAGCTCGGATGGCCGGTGTTCGTCAAGCCGGCCAACATGGGCTCGTCGATCGGGATTTCGCGGGTAGCCGACGCCGGTGGTCTGGCCGCGGCCCTCGAACTGGTTCGGCGCTTCGACGAGTACGTCATCATCGAGGAAGCCATCCGCGGCCGGGAGCTCGAGATCGGGGTGCTCGGGTGGCCGGAGCTGCGAGCGTCGGTGCCCGGCGAGATCCTCCCGAGTCACGACTTCTACGACTACGAGGACAAGTACGTGGACGACGCGGCCATCCTCGAGGTGCCGGCGCGTCTGCCGGCCGGGATCGCCGAGGAGATGGGTCGCATGGCCATCTCCGCCTGTCAGGCCCTCCGGGTGGACTGCATGGCCCGGGTCGACTTCTTCTTCGAGGAGGGTGGTCGGGGCCTGCTGGTCAACGAGGTGAACACCATCCCGGGTTTCACGCCGATCTCCATGTACCCCCGCCTCTGGGAGGCGTCAGGCGTTCCTTACCCGGCGCTGGTGGACGAGCTGGTCAATCAGGCCCTGAGCCGATCAGCCCGCCGGTCGGGCTTTGAGACCCACCGGCCCTGACGGGACCTGACGCGCGTCCCATTTCGACCACCGGGGCCGACGGGCTCTACCTAGGAGCTCGCCGGTCCGGCGTCGGTCAGGTTCTGGGCTCGCCGACGCCAGTCCTGGTATTCCGGGGCGGTCGTGGACTCGAGCAGCTCCAGCAGCAGGTCACCGGCGCCGGTCGCCTTGAGCCGGCCGCGCATGAAGGCCACGCTTGGTTCCACCTCGCCGGTCAGCACGCTCCAGGCGTCGTCGCGGGCGATGGTCAAGGCCAGGTCGGCGTCAGCCGCTACGCCGACTTCCCCGGCCCCGGGCGTCCCGTCGCGATACTCCCAGTGGTACCCGACATCACGTCCGCGGCCGGCGGTGATGGCGAGGGAAACGGTCCCGCTCGCTCGGGGCAGGGCCGGCCGGGAATCGGCCAGCGCCGCCATTTCCTTCAGCCATTCCTCACTCAACCACTCGGCCACCGGCGCACGCCTCCTGTTCACCGGGCGTGGACGGCCGCGACCCCGGCGAAGAGGTCATCCGATGGTTCGACGCCAGTGAGATCGCGGATGACCTCGTACTCTTCGAAGGGGTACACCTGGTCGGACACCTCGGTGGGCAGGCCGAACCAGTGGCGGGACGTGGGGTCGACCTGGGTGGCATGGGCGAGCAGAGCTTCCCGCGTCACCGGCACGTATCCGCTGATGTCGATCGTCACCTGCCGCCCTCGGTGATCCGTGGTGGGGATCTCGGACTCTGCCGCGAGGAGTCGGGCCAGCCGCTCGTCTTTGTACGGCGATTCGAGGCCGAGCTCCAGGTACTTCTCGTGAAGGGCCCGCATGCGCCGCACCGACCACCGCACGTAGCAGAGGCGCAAGGGTTGCCAGTGGGGACCGGCCTCCGGGAAGCGATCCGGGTCACCGGCGGCGTCGAAGGCCAGCTCGGAGATCTCGTTGACCCGGAGATGATCCGGGTGCGGGTAGCCCTTCTGATCCTGGGGATAGGTGACGATCACCTGGGGTCGGGTCCGGCGAACCACCGCCACCAGGCGCCCCACCGCCTCATCGAGCGGCGCCATGGCAAAGCTGCGCGGGTCGGTGTTGGCCGGGCTGTCCGGCATGCCCGAGTCCCGGTATCCGAGCATGACCACCTCGTCGTAGCCGATGATCCCGGCGGCCCGATCGAGCTCCTGCCGGCGGACCTCGGGGAGCCGGTCACGGATGCCCGGCTGCTCCATGGCCGGGTTGAGGATGTCGCCTTCCTCCCCGCCGGTGCAGGTCACGAGCACGGTGTGCACTCCCTCGGCGTGGTAACGGGCCACCGTCCCGGCCCCCTTGGAGGCCTCATCGTCGGGGTGGGCGTGGACGGTGAGAAGGCACAGCGAGGACATTGACCAAGAATACGGCCGTTGCCGCCCCGACCGGATCACCCAGTCGGACCGGGATCGCCGGCCCGGCCAGATCGCCCGCCGCGACCGGCTCACCCACGCGAGCGGATGACCAGTCCGAGCGGATCGGGGGGACGGGGCGGCCGCGACAGGCCGCCTGGAGGCGGGACCGCTGGACCTTCAGTCCGACTTCTCCAGGGCGTCTATAGCCGTGGCCAGATCCAGGTCGAGCTGGGTCAGGCCGCCGGCGTCGTGGGTAGAAAGGGTGAGGGTCACCTTGTTCCACGAGATGGCGATATCCGGGTGGTGATTGCGGGACTCGGCCAGTTCCGCCACCCGGTTGACGAACGCCATCGCCTCCGCAAAATCCTTACGGACCACCGTGGTCGTAATCTCGGCGCCCTCTCGCGTCCAGTTGAGCCCCTGCAACCCGGCCGCGATCGCGTCGTCATCCAGTCGATCTGCCATGCCGTCCAGTTATACCGGCACCGCTAGTGTCAGCGTTGGCTTCCCCCGACTCCAACCCAACCCGGTCCGGCCGCCCGGGCCCTGGTCACGGGGAGCCGCGTGTCGTCCCAGAACCCCGAGCTCGAACTGCTTCGCCGGCATCTGGCCGCGGCCGGCGGGCGTCTCTACCTCGGCGCCACCGCCGGCGGCCTGGCCCTTGGCGACCCCCAACAGGCGCTGCTCGTCCTCGGCCCACCCCGATCGGGCAAGACCAGCGGTATAGCCATTCCCAACGTCTTGGCCGCGCCCGGCGCGGTGGCGGTCACTTCCACCAAGCCCGACTTGCTGGCCGCCACGGCTGCGGCCCGGGCCGGCATCGGCCGCTGCTGGCTGCTCGATCCGAGCGGCACGGTCCGGCCTCCGGTCGGGGTGGCCCGGCTCCGCTGGTCGCCGGTCGTGTCCGCGACCACCTGGGACGAGTCGCTGGTGCTGGCCCGGGCCATGGCCGGCGCCGCCCGACCGGACGGGCGATCCGGTGATGCCGCCCACTGGATGGAGCGGGCCGAGGCCCTGCTGGCGCCGCTACTCCATGCGGCCCACCTGGATGGCGCCGGCATGGAGACCGTCCTCGGGTGGGTCCTCCGCCAGGAGCTCGACCCGGCCCGGGCCACGCTCACCCGGGAGGGTGTGGACACCGCCGCCAATGTGCTGACGGGACTGGCCGCCACCGACGCCCGGGAGCAGTCCGGCATCTGGTCGACGGCCGCCGGCCTGCTGGCCGCCTACCGCTCCGACGCCGTGCTCGACAGTGCCGCCGCCCCCAACTTCGATCCGCGCCTCCTGGCCGGAACCGCTGACACCGTGTACCTCTGCGCACCGGCGCGCTTTCAGGAGCTGGTGGCACCGATCGTGGTCGCGTTTCTCGAGCAGGTCCGCGCCGGGTCGTACGCCACGTGGGCGTCGTCATCGCCGGGTGGCTCGCCGGGCCCGGTCACCCTGGTCCTCGACGAGCTGGCCAACATCGCACCGATCCCGGATCTGCCCGCCATGGTCAGCGAAGGCGGTGGCCAGGGTCTGCTGACCCTGGCCTGCCTTCAGGATCTGTCCCAGGCCCGACAACGATGGGGCCGCGCCGCCGACGGCTTCTTGTCGCTCTTCGGAACCAAGCTGATCCTGCCCGGCATCGGCGACCTCGCCACCCTCGAGCTGATCTCGCGCCTTGGCGGGGAGATCGACGTGCCCGCCCACAGCGTGAGCCACGATCGCTGGCGATGGGGAGCGGGCAGCGTGACCTGGACCACGCACCGCCAGCGCCGGCTGCCGGTGGAGGCGGTCAGTCAGCTCCCGCCCGGTGGGGCCCTGGTGCTCGCCGGAGCACGTCCGCCGGAGCGGGTCCGGGTGCCGCCCTGGTGGGTCGTGCCTGCATTTCGTCCGGGCCACCAGATGGTCGGAGAAGCGAGCCGTAGCATCGAACGATGACCCGGGCTGACCGCGCCCAACGTCGACACCCGCCGGCGGCGGCGCTGGTCGCCGCCGGGGCGTTCTCGGTCCAGTTCGGGGCCGCCCTCGCCATCCGGCTGTTCGACAGAGTCGGCCCGGCGGGAGCGGTGACCTTGCGATTGTTCATCGCTGCGGTGCTGCTCGGGGTGCTCGCCCGACCCCGGGTGCGGACCATCCGGCGAGCGGATCTGGCCGTGGCGCTGGCCTTCGGATTGGTGCTGGCCGGCATGAACCTGTCGTTCTACGAGGCCATCGCCCGCATTCCGCTCGGGGTGGCGGTGACGATCGAGTTCTCCGGACCGCTGGCCCTTGCTCTCATCGGGTCGCGCCGGTGGCTCGACTTGCTCTGGGCGGCCCTGGCCGGGACGGGGGTGGCGTTGTTCACATCCGGAGGTGGGCGGCTGGATCCGGTCGGCATCCTCCTGGCTTTTCTCGCCGGGGCGGGATGGATCGGCTACATCCTCCTCAATAAGGAAACGGGTCGCCGTTTCGACACCCAGAGCGGCCTGTCGATCGCCATGGCCGCGGGCGCCCTCGCCGTGCTACCGGTCGGGCTGGCCGCGGCCGGAACGACGCTCTTCCATCCGGGTGTGCTGGCCGTCGGCGCGGCGGTGGCGATTCTCTCCTCGGTGCTGCCCTACAGCCTCGAGGTGGTGGCGCTGCGGCAGGTCACGCCCCGTGCGTTCGGGGTGCTGCTGAGCATGGATCCTGCGGTGGCGGCGATCGCCGGCGTGCTGGTACTCGGCCAGCACCTCACCACCCGCGAGCTGGCCGCCTTGGTGCTGGTAAGCCTGGCCAACCTCGGGAACGCCCTCGCCGGTCGACCCGGAGTGGTCGCCACCACGCCCTGAGGCCCCCGTCAGGAGCAAGCGTCGGCGACCGCGCACGTCCCCGACGATCAGGAGGCGGGCAGCATGGTTGCGCCGACACACGCGGCGGCCACGATGAGCAGGGCCAGCCCGTCCGCCCATCGGGGTCGGCGGGTTCGGGCCGCGATCAGCCCGGTCCCACCGCGGGCGGTGATGGCCTCGGCCAGCTCGCCGGCTCGCCGCATGGACACGGCCAGGGCAGCCACCAGCAGATCCACGGGTTCGTCGAGCCACCGCTGCAGGGTGGACCGGCCCGGCCGCGGCGGGGGCGGACGCAGGCGCCGGGCCGCCACCAGGGTCCGAAGTTCGTCGACGAGAAGCGGCAGGCTCCGCACGCAAAGCGCCACGGCGACGGCCCACTCGTCGACCGGCACTCGCACCAGGCGCAACGGCGCAAGCAGCCGGGACAGGGCGGGGGCGATCTCTCCGAGCGGCGTGGTCCATCCGACCAGCGCGGCCGCCAGGAGCAGGGCTGCGCCGACCGCGACGAAGCGCCAGTAGGCGTCCAGGCCGCCGAATCCGAGCACCACTCCGCCCACCGTCAAATGCGGTGAGTGACCAGCGAGCGAGGCCAGCGCGGCGCCGATGGCCAGGGCGATCCAGAACCACTTCGGCGGCCGCGGCCACGCCCCCTTTGGCACCCGGGCCAGTGCCGCGGTTCCCAGCAGCAGCGCAGCCATGAGGGCGATGGATCCCCAGGAGGGGAAGTAGGAGAGCGTCAGGCTCAGCCCGGTGACGGCGAGCAACTTGGTTCCGGCCCAGAGGCGATGCACCGGGGAGTCGACTTTGATCTCGCGGAGCAGGGTGATCCGAGCCGGGCGATACTCCCGTTCGCTGCCGTCGCGGGCGGCCCCGCGCTCTGTCTCGCTGTCACCTCGCGGCCGGGGATCCGTTTCGCCGCCACCCTGCCCCGGCCGCGGCTCTGTGTCGCTGCCATCCGGTCTCGGCCGCGGCTCTGTGTCACTGCCATCCGGCCGCGGCCGGGGCTCTTTCAGCACGACGCCACCACCCGGGTGCTGTCGGCGACCACCCGGCCTCCGTCGAGTCGGACCACCCGGTCGCACACCCGGTCCATCCCTTCAAGGTCGTGGGAGATCACCACGACCGTCAGGCCCGATCGTGCTCGCAGGTCGGCCAGCAGCTCGACCAGCCCTTCCTGGCTGGGCTGGTCCAGACCGGCCAACGGCTCATCGAGGACGAGGACCTTGGGCTGGCGAGCCAGGATCCCGGCCAGGGCCACCCGCCGCTGTTGACCGCCGCTGAGCTCGTCGATGCGCCGCTCGCCGATCTCGGCCACGTCGAGGCCCACCGACGCCAGTGCCCGCCCGGCCGCGGCGTCGTCGGCCGCTCCGGCGGCTCGCAGGTCGGCAACGACGGTGGCCCGCTGCAATTGCAGGCGGGCGTGCTGGAAGGCCAGACCGACCGACCCCACCTGAGCGGTGACCGGCTGGCCGCCGAGCAGGGCCACGCCTCGCGACGGGCGGAGGACCCCGGCCATGATCCATGCCAGCGTGGACTTTCCAGAGCCGTTGCCGCCAACGATCAATACCCCCTCCCGGGGACCGATGACGAGGTCGATCCCGTGGAGTGCCGGCTGGGCCCACGGTGTCCCGGCCCCGTAGGTGTGGTGCACGCCCCGCAGCTCCAGGCTCTCACCGCCGGACGCGGCGCCGTTTCCGTTCGAGATGAAGGTCCCGTTCGCGGTGACGGCTGGGGTGGTGGTCGAGATCATGGGGCGATGTCCGTTGACCCGGCCATTCCCGTTCGGCGTGACGGCCGGCGTGGTGACGGTGGCAACGATGGGGCCGTGACCGTCGGACGATGGTGCCCCGCTCGCCGCACCTCGGCCTGGTTCGTCGACCACGAGGCCGGCTGCCAGTCGGAAGGAGCGATCCGCGACCCCCACCTCCTCCCGACGGTGGGTGACGTGGACGACCGTCATCTCCAGGCGCGACGGCAGGTCCGCCAGCAGGGCAGTGAGGAGCTTTCGGCCCTCCGCATCGACCATGGCGGTGGACTCGTCGGAGATGAGCAGGCGAGGCCGGCGGGCCAGGGCCGCAGCCACCGCCAGTCGCTGCAGCTCACCACCCGACAGGGTCGATGTCTCCCGGTCGTCCATTCCCGTCAGCCCGACCATGTCAAGGAGACCGGCCACGTCGACGCCGGCGGCGTCGTGCAGGCCCCACACGACATCGTCGGCGACGCGGACGCCGAGAATCTGCGTTTCGGGGTGCTGCATCACCATGGCTGTCCCGCCCGCCCGGCCGAGGGCGGCACTCCCCGGCCGACTGACTTCTCCCGAGGTCGGCGGCCGCCCGGCCAGGATCCGGGCCAGGGTGGATTTGCCCGAACCATTGTCGCCGAGGAGGGCCACCAGCTCGCCCGCCTGCAGGTCGAGCGACACCCCGCGGAGGGCGTCGGACGCTGCGCCCGGGTAGCGGTACCGGACGTCGCGAAGCCGGGCCGGGAGCGGCCCGACGGGACTCCCGTCCACGGGGAGCTCGAGCCGGTCGACCGCCCGGATCCACTGCAACCGGTCGAGGACCGCGCCGACCAGCGCCCAGGCCAGCACCGTGAAGCCAAAGGTGCCGACGATGACAACCACGCTCACACTGATCCACCAGTCGCGGATGGATAGGGCAACGAAATGGCTGATGTGCTCGGTAAAGCCCTGGAGAGCGGGGATGCTGTTGAGGATCTTGCTGATGCCGGCCCACGTATTGGCGATCTGCTCGAGGGTGAGTTTTCGCAACTCGCTGAAGATGGCCAGCAGCGCCACGGAGAGGGCAGCCAGGATCGGGGCGATGATCGCGACTCCGACCATGATCCGGGCAAAGGACCACCCTCGGCGCCGCCCGATCCCGACCAGCCCTCCGACGATGGTGCACTCGACCACGTTCGAGAAGGTCCCCGTTCCGGCCACCAAAAAACTGACCAGGCAGACCGCGACGCTGGCCGCCACCAGAGCCCGGAACCGGTGCCGGTGGGCCACCACGCCGAGCGGGACCACCGCCATGGCCGCAATGGCCCCAAGGTGCGGCAGGAACCATCCGATCACGATCAAGGCCACACTCAACCCGGCCAGCACAGCCGCGGTTGCGAGCTCGATCGGCCGTAGAGGCCCGGAGGCGCGGGACTCTTCCGGCACCCCACCAGACTGCCATCCCTTGCCGCCGAGCGGGGTTCGGTCCGGGAGCGTCAGGGCCGCTGGACGCGGGGGCTTACACTCCCGACGATGACGGGTGCGACCATTCCTGACGATGACGACGGCGACCTTCCTCGGCACCGGTAACTTCCTGGCGCCCGGGCGGTATTGGAACAGCTTCGTGCTGGACGGCCACGTTCTGGTGGAGCCGTCGCCGACAGCCCTGCCGCACCTCCGCCGATGCGGCCTCCCGACGGCTGACCTGGACGTCGTCATGATTTCGCACTTTCACCCGGACCACACCTTCGGCTGGCCTTTTTTGCTGCTGGAGGTGGTGCGGACGCGGACCGCCGACCGGCCGTTCAGCGTGGTGGGCCCACCGGGGGTGGAGGCGTTCCTGGCGGACATGATGGCCCTGGGCTCGGTCACCGAGATCGACGCCGCCGCCCGTCGGCATCTCGACCTGCGTTTCGTCGAAGTTGACGGCTCCTGGCAGGAGGCCGGGCCGCTCCGGTTCCGTGCTATCGAAGTCGAACACGTCCCATATCTGCGCTGCTTCGGGTTCGTCCTGGAGATGGGGGGCCGGAGGGTCGGCTACTCCGGCGACGTGCACCCCTGTGCGGGGCTCGACGAGCTGGCTGGCACGTGCGACGTGCTGGTGCTGGAGTGCAACGGTCCCCATCCCCCTCCGGTCACCCATATGGACACCGAGTCGGTGGAGGTGCTGCGCCGAAAATTCCCGGCCGTACCATTTGTGCTCACCCATCTGGGCGAAGGCGTCGACGCCGGCGAGATTCCCGACGTGATCGTGCCGAAGGATTTCGAAACCCTCACCCTGTGAACAGGATGGCCGGGCGTCACCGGAAGTCCCGGGAGCGCAGGTTGGTGCCGGGCCGCAATGACAGGGGCCGGATGCGTTCGGCCACCACGTTGATCACCGTCTCCACCCGCTCCAGGCGCCCGTCGATGATCAGGGCCGGGCTGGAGCGGGCCACCCGCCGGTGACGCATCCACGCTCCCGACGAGCAGATCACGTTGATCAGTCCCGTCTCGTCCTCCAGGTTGATGAACGTGACCCCCTGCGCGGTCGCCGGCCGCTGCCGGTGGGTGACCACCCCGGCGACGGTCACCCGTGACCCCGGGGCCAGCTCGATCAGCCGGGCGGCGGTGACCACTCCGGCGGCGTCCAGGTCGGCCCGAACGAACTCGGTCGGGTAGCGGTCGGGCGACAGACCGGTCGCCCACAGGTCCGCCTGGTGACCTCGACCGGGTCCATGGCGCGGCAACGGCGGGGCGTCGGCGCCGGTGACCAGGCCGGCCAGGCGGGCCTGGTGGAGTGAGCCGTGGGGGCGGGGGCCGGGGGGCCGGCGTCGCCGGCGCCGGCGGGCCGGCGGCCGGCGATCTCGGGCCGATTGTGTGCAAAATCATATCCTATTTGATATACTTTTGAACACAATGGTGCGGAGTCGCCCGGGTCACAACCGGCGGCGGCCCTGCCATCGTCGTCGCCAACGCGGCCGTCGTCGCCACCGGCCCCTACGCCACCCTCCGCCGGCCCCGGCAGCTCCCCCGCTCCGGCCGCGGCCGCCGCTCCCGCCCCCCACAAGGCCGCCCGCCGGCTCAACCCGAAACACTCGAACGCCCCGGCCGTGGCCAGGGCCTCGGCCTGGGCCACGCTCACCCCGGTCCGGCGCACCAGGTCCTCCATGTCCCGGTACGGCCGCCCGGCCGCAATCCGCTCCGCCATCGCGTCGCCCACCTGCCGCACGTAGGAGATGCCCATCCGCACCGCGGCGCCCCCGGCGCTCGACCCACAAGGCTCCAGCCGTGACGCCGCCGCGCTCTGGTTGACGTCGGGCCGGCAACACCGACCACCCCGTGGCGGCGGGCGTCGGCCACGATCGTCTGGGGCGACCAGAACCCCATGGGCTGGCCGTCCAGCAGCCCGGCGCAGAACGCGGCCGGGTAGTGGTACTTGCACCAGGCCGAGGAGTACACCAGGTAGGCGAAGCTCACCGAATGGCTCTCGGGGAAACCGAAGTTGGCGAAGGCCACCAGCTTGTCGTAGATCTCGTCGGCCACCGCACCGGTGATCCCCCGCTCCGCCATGCCCGCGTACAGCCGGGCCCGTAGCTGCTCCATCTTCTCCACGCTGCGCTTGGACCCCATGGCCTGACGCAGCCGGTCCGACTCGGCCGGCGTGAACCCGGCCACGTCGATGGCCATCTGCATCAGCTGCTCCTGGAACAGCGGCACCCCCAGGGTCTTGGCCAGGCTGCGCTCCAGCAGCGGGTGCAGATAGGTCACCGGCTCCGCCCCGTTGCGCCGGCGGATAAAGGGATGCACCGACCCGCCCTGGATCGGACCCGGGCCGGATCAACGCCACCTCCACCACCAGGTCGTAAAAGGTCCGGGGCTTGAGCCGGGGCAGGGTCGCCATCTGGGCCCGGCTCTCCACCTGGAACACCCCCACCGAATCCGCCCGCGACAGCATCTCGTACACCTCGTCCTCCTGCTCGAGGCGGGCCAGGTCCACCTCGACGCCGTGGAAGGCCCGTACGTGGTCGACGGTGGCGTGCAGGACGGTCAGCATCCCGAGCCCGAGCAGGTCGAACTTGACCAGGCCGGCCGCCGCGCAGTCGTCCTTGTCCCACTGCAGGACGCTGCGGTCGGCCATGCGGGCCCACTCCACCGGGCACACCTCGGCCACCGGCCGGTCGCAGAGCACCATGCCCCCGGAGTGGATGCCGAGATGCCGGGGGAAATGCTGGACCTCGCCGGCCAGACCCATCACCGCATCCGGAATGTCGTGGTCGGCCAGGGCGGCGGTCGCCGAGAGCGGCCCCCAGCCGTCAACCTGCTTGGACCAGGCGTCGAGCTGGCCGGGCGCGGCGCCCAGCGCCTTGCCCATGTCCCGCACCGCGGATCGGGGCCGGTAGGTGATCACGTTGGCCACCTGCGCGGCGCAGCCCCGCCCGTAGCGGCGGTACACGTACTGGATGACCTCCTCCCGCCGGCCGCTCTCGATGTCCACGTCGATGTCCGGGGGGCCGTCGCGCTCGGGGGAAAGGAACCGCTCGAAGAGCAGACCCAGCGCCACCGCATCGGCGTTGGTGACCCCGAGGGCATAACACACCGCCGAGTTGGCCGCCGACCCTCTCCCCTGGCAGTAGATGTCGTGGGTCCGGCAGAACTCGACGATGTCCCACACGATGAGGAAGTAGCCGGCGAACCCCAGCTGCTCGATCATGTCCAGCTCGTGGTCGATCTGCGCCCAGGCCCGCGGGTGGCGGGCCCGGCCCCGGGGGCCGTACCGGCGCCACTCCGCCCTCCTCGGTCAGGTGCCGCAGCCAGCTCATCTCGCTGTGGCCGGGCGGGTGTGGGCCAGGGCGGCAGGTTGGGCGCCACCAGGGCCAGGTCGAAGGCGCAGTCCCGGCCCAGCTCGGCGGCTCGTTCGACCACCCCGGGGTAGCGGGCGAAGCGGCGAGCTTGTTCGGCCCCGCCCCGCAGGTGGGCCGCGGCCGCCGCCGGCAGCCACCCGTCGATGTCGTCCAGGCTGCGCCGGGCCCGCACCGCAGCCAGGGCGGTGGCCAGGGGACGGCGGGAGGGCTGGTGGTAGTGGACGTTGTTGGTGGCGACGATCTCCGAGCCGCAGCGGTCGGCCAGGGCGACCAGGGCGTCGTTGCGGGCCGAGTCGAGAGGGTCACCGTGGTCCCACAGCTCCACCACCACGTTGCCCGGGCCGAACAAGGTCTGGAGCCGGCGCAGCTCGGCCGCGGCCCGGGCCGGCCCCTGGGCGACCAGGGCGGCCGGGACGATCCCCTTGCGGCAGCCGGTGAGCACCACCCAGTGATCGGCGTGCGAGCTGGGGGCGGGACCCACGATGACCCCGGCTCGCCCCTTCGCGGCCGCCAGGTCCGGGAGCGCCCCGGCCCCGATGGCCGCGAGGGTCTCGAGTTCGCACCGACGGTCGCCCCTTTTCCCCGCCGGACAGATGCGCCACCGAGAGGGCCCGGCACAGCCGGGTGTAGCCGGTGGGATCCCGGGCCAGGACCAGGAGGTGGGTGCCCTCCGGGTCGGCCACCCCGTTTTGCGGGCGGGTCAAACCCAGGGACAGCTCGGCGCCGAACACCGTCGGCATCCCCACCGCCCGGGCCGCCTCGGCGAAGCGGACCACGCCGTACATGCCGTCGTGATCGGTGATGGCCAGCGCCTCCAGGCCCAGGCGGGCCGCCTCCTCGACCAGCTCCTCGGGGTGGGATGCCCCGTCCAGGAAGCTGAAGTTGGAGTGGCAGTGCAGCTCGGCGTAGGGCACCCTCCCGTGACGCCGGCCCAGGTCTCCGGGGGGCCGGTAGGGGCCCCGCTTGTACGACCAGGCCGGGCTGTCCCCGCCGTCACCCTGAGAGGGGAAGGGCCGGGTACGGCCGGACAGGGCGGCCTCCAGTTCCCGCCACGGCACCGGAGGGTTCTGGTAGCCCACTCGGGCACTGTATCGAACATTTGTTCGATACACCAGGGGAAAGAGGGCAGCGCGGCCGGCACCAGCGAGTGTGGGAGGCTGCCCGGGATGGCGACCTTCATCACCCGCTTCGAGGCCGCGGCACCCCGATCCACTGACCCCTCACGTCGGCCCCAACCGGCCACTGACCCCTCGGGTCGGCCCCAACCGGCCACTGACCCCTCAGGTCGGCCGACGGACTGACCACCACGTCGGCTCAGCGACCCTGACCCCTCGGGTCGGCCGCAAGCGGCCTCCCTGCGGCTGGCGATCAAGGACCTCATCGACATGGAGGGCGTGCCCACGACCAACGGCTCGAAGGTCATCGCCGCCCACGCCCGGCCCGCCGCCGCCGACGCCACCTGCCTGGCCGGCACCCGGGCCGCCGAGGCCGAAGGCACTCTGGTCGTCGTCGGCAAGACCAATCTTCACGAGCTGGCGTTCGGCGTGACGGGCATCAACCCGTGGTTCGGGACTCCGGTCAACCCCCTCGACTCCCGGCTGGTTCCGGGCGGCTCCTCCAGCGGGTCCGCGGTGGCGGTCGGCGCCTACGAGGCCGACGTGGCGTTCGGCAGCGACACAGGGGGCTCCATCCGGATCCCGGCCGCGTGTTGCGGGGTGGTGGGCCTGAAAACGACCCGTGGCCGGGTGTCCCTGGACGGAGTTCTGCCCCTGGCCCCGTCCCTGGACACGGTGGGTCCGATGGCCCGCAGCGTCGCCGACGTCGCCGCCGGTATGGCCCTTCTGGAACCAGGCTTCACGCCGGCAGGGACAGGGGGTCGGTCCGTCGTGGTGGGGCGCCTCCGCCTCCCGGCCGAGCCGCGGGTGGACGAGGCGCTGGATAGTGCCCTCGCCGCGGCCGGCTTACACGCGGTCGATGTGGTCCTGCCCGGGTGGTGGCCGGCCACCGCCGCCACCATGAGAATCCTGGCGGCCGAAGCCTGGCAGGTGCACGCCGACCTGTGGGCCCGCCATGCGGACGACCTCTCCTCCGATGTCCGCGCCCGGCTCCTCGACGCCTCGTCGGTGACGCCGGCGGACCTCGACGCCGCATGGCAGCGGGCCCCATTGTGGGACACCGAGCTGGACGAGACCTTCGCCCGGGTGGATATCCTCGCCCTGCCCGTACTCGCCGGCCCCCCGCCCCCGCTCGAGGACGCCTCCCGGCTGACGGATATCCGCTACGTGGCCCCGTTCAACCTGGCGGGGGTGCCGGCCCTGGCGTTGCCCGTGCCGGCCCGGTCACCCGGGATCCCGCCCAGCCTGCAACTGGTCGGTCCCCGCCTGAGCGAGGAGCAGCTGGTAGCGGTGGGCCTGCAGGTGGAGGCCGCAGCCGGCGTCAGCAGCTGACCCTTGGCTCAACCGGTCTGGAACGTTTGATTGAGCCGGGTCATGGTGTCGATGTACTCGTCCACCATCTGATAAATGACGTCCCTGGCCGGGCGCACCTGGTTCATCCGGCCGACGACCTGTCCGATCGGTGTTCCGACCAGCTCCGGGTTGGCAACCCGGGCGATGCGGCGCTGGGCGTAGGAGTTGAGGATGAACTGGAGCGGCATCGGCAGCGTGCCCGGCGATCCCGGCGCGTCCCACGCGTCGGTCCAGGCCGTGCGCAGCAGCCGGGCCGGCTTGCCGGTGAGCGATCGGGAGCGGACGGTGTCGGTCGCAACCGCGTGCAGCAGCTTGTCCATGACCACCTCGCTGGTGTTGGACTCGTTGACCGTCAGCCAGATCGATCCTGTCCAAACTCCCTGGGCGCCGAGGGCCAGGGCCGCGGCCATCTGCCGGCCGCCGGCAATCCCGCCGGCCGCCAGAACCGGGACCGGCGCAATGGCGTCAACCACGTCGGGAACCAGCACCATGGTGGCCACCTCACCGGTGTGGCCGCCCGCCTCGTAGCCCTGGGCCACGATGATGTCGACGCCCCGCTGGACGTCCCTGATGGCTTGCTCGACCCGCCCGATGAGAGCAGCCACGGTCACGCCTTGATCGTGAGCGCGGTCGATGGCGTCCTGGGGGGGAGGGCCGAGGGCGCTGGCGAGCAGGGCGATGGGGTGGGCCAGGGCCACGTCGATCAGCGGCGTGCCGGTTGCCTCCGTCCACCCGAGGACTCCGCTGCTGATCGGATCGCTGCCGTTTGCATCGGCTTCGCCGCCCCCGCCGGTCTCGTCAAGCGGCGGAACGCCATGGTCGGCGAGGATCTTGTCGACGTAGTCCCAGTGGGCCTGGTCGATCATCTCGTGCAGCTGGTGGGCGAGGTCCCGTTGGTCGTGGAGGCCGGCATCGCGGTCCGCACTCTTCACCGGCATCACCACGTCGACGCCATAGGGTTTCCCCTGCGTGTGCTCGTCGATCCATGACAGCTCGATTTCCAGCTGTTCCGGCGAGAAGGCCAGGGCGCCCAGGACCCCCATGCCGCCGGCCCGGCTCACCGCCGCCGCCACGTCGCGGCAGTGGGTGAAGGCGAAAATGGGAAACTCAATGCCGAAGCGTTCGCAGAGCTCGTTGGTCACAGCCATCCCCTCCATCCGATGCAACCAGCCCGGGCATCCTAGTTGGCTCCCTAAGCAAAGCGGAGCGTGAGCAGCTCAAACGGGCGCAAGGGCACCGTCACGCTCTGGCCCACATGGGGTAAACCGACCTGGTCGCGTTCGAGCAGATCGGTCCGGGTCACCGCCGCGAACGGGCGGTGCAGGGTGACGCAAGCCGGCGCCCGCCAGCCCCACACCTCGCACAGCCGCACCACGACTCCGCTCGACCGATCGGCCCATTTCACCGCCTCGACGCTGACCCCGGGCCGATCCACGGCCACCACCTGGCCGCCGCTGTCGATCGACCCGCTGACCAGGGTCATGGGCAGGTTGAACAACTCCGCCTCGCTCACCACTCGCTCGTAAAAGGGCGCCCCGTGTGGCAGCAGGGCGTAGGAGAACTCGTGCTCCCCCTGGTCGGCACCGGGGTCGGGGTATTCGGGCCCTCGTAGCAGCGAAAGGCGCATTACGTGTCCCCGGATGTCGTAGCCGTACTTGCTGTCGTTGAGCAGGGCCACGCCATAGCCTGACTCGCTGAGATCAGCCCACCGGTGGCCGCAGACCTCGAAGCGGGCCTCGTCCCAGCTGGTGTTGGCCACGGTCGGGCGTTCGATATGGCCGTGCTGGATTTCATAGGTGGCCCGCATCGAGCGCACGGCGACGGGGAACGCGACCTTCAGGAACCGGTGGTGCTCCCGCCATTCCACCCGGGTCCGGAACTCCAGGCGCCGCGATCCGGACGCCAGCCGCATGACCTGGGTGATCCGCGAGGCCCCAAACGTCCGCACGAAGCGCACCCCGGCTCGCAGTGGATGCCGCTCGATGACTTCGATGGAGTCCACCGTGTCGAGGTTCGTCACCCGATCAAAGGCTTCCCGGTCGACGTTCCAGGCGTCGAAGGCCTTCGGGTGGTCGTCGAGCAACTGGAAGCGGTTGCCGCGCTCGCCCGCCGCCAGCACCTCCCGGCCGGCGTCCCAGTCAAAGACCGACGTAAGCAGTCCGTCACCGTCCCAGCACACCCGGAGGTGGGTGTTCTCCATCCACCCGTCGCCTATCGCGACCGGATCCCCGTCGACGCTCTGCGGGGCGGCGGGGGCCCAACCACACGCTGGCGCGGCAATGATCGCGAGCTGGCCGTCCGGCAACTCGACGACCTCGCGGCGAGGATGGGACGCGGCGTTGAAGGCCACCCACCCGGAGCGCTGGGCCCCGACAGCCCCGGCGGTCGTGACGGACCCCGCCATCCCGACGGACCCCGCCATCCCGACGGACCCCGCCATCCCGACGGACCCCGCCATCCCGACGGACCCGGCCGTCCCGCCGCTGGCCGGCCCGCCGGCCGCCAGGACAGAACGGGCCTCCCCCGAGACCCGCTCGGCGATGTCGAGAACCTCAGCGTGGTCGCGACGGGCGTCGTCGTAGACCCACTGGATGCTCGAACCGGGCAGGATGTCATGGAACTGCTGGAGGAGCAGGAGCTTCCAGGCCCGCTCCAGCAGTTCGCGGCGGTCAATCCCGGCTGCCACGGTCCACATCTCGGCCGCCCGGAGCGCCTCCTCGCCCCGACGGTTGGCTCGTTTCACATCCGCGTGCGTGGTCAGGGTGCCGCGGTGGGTCTCGAGATAGAGCTCGCCGACCCAGGTGGAGAGACCGGTTGCCCCGTTGCGGACCCGGCGCAGGAAATCGCCGACGGACCCGACGTGCACCCGCGGGAGCCCCTCGAGGTTGCACAGGCGACGGGACTGCTCGAGCATCTCGGCGGTCGGACCTCCCCCGCCGTTGCCGTACCCGAACGGATACAGGCTCCGGTCACTCCGATCGTGGTCCTTGAACGTGGACTGGCTTTCCACCAGCTCTCCGACGGTGAATTCGCCGTTGTAGGTGTTCGCCGGCGGAAAGTGGGCGAGCACCCGGCTTCCGTCGTGGCCTTCCCACCAAAACGTGGAGTGGGGGAAGACGTTGGTTTCGTTCCAGCTCATCTTCTGGGTGATGAGGGCGGTGATCCCCGCCTGGGCGGCGATCTGCGGGAGCGCGGCCGAGTACCCGAAGACATCAGGGATCCATAACTCGTGTGTTTCCACGCCGAATTCGTCGGCGAAGAACCGTTTGCCGAGGATCACCTGCCGGACGAGCGACTCCCCCGAGGGAACATTGGTGTCGGGCTCGACCCACATGCCCCCGACGGGCTCCCATCTGCCGTCGGCGACGCGGGTTCGTATCTGTTGGTACAGCTCCGGGTAGCCCTCTTTGATCCACTGGTACTGCACCGCCTGACTGCAGGCGAAGCGGTGCTCGGGATACTGCTCGATCAGGCGGAGCTGGTTGGCGAACGTGCGCGCGCACTTCCGCTTCGTTTCCCGCCCGGGCCAGAGCCAGGCGGTGTCGATATGGGCGTGCCCCACCGCCGTGACGGTGTGCGGGGAGAGGGAGGGACGGCCCAGCAGCGGGGCGAGCTCCGCTCGGACGGCGGAAGCGCACTCGGCCGGATCCCGCCCTTCCACAGCGGTGAGTGCCGCGTGGACGGCCTCGAGTACGACGCTGGATCGTTCCGGGACGTGCTCGGCCACTTCGAGCAGGACCCGCAGATCGAAAAGCAGGGCCTCGACGTCGGGATCGACGGTGACCAGCTCGGCCTGCTCCAGCTGGTAGAGGGGAGGGCCGTCGTAGTCAGGCAGGAGCGCCGGCGACTCGGCCTGATGCCACCTGGGTATGGGGTTGGCGGCGGCCTCGACGAAGAACTCGACCGATTCGCCTCCCGCCGCCCGGCCCAGCCGGTAGCGGCGGTGGCGGTGGTGCAAGCCCTGCACCGGATGGCCATCGACCCAGATCAGGCCTTCGGCGCTGAACCCGACGGTGCGGCGGCCTCCGAGGTGCACCAGGGCGGCGACCTCGAGCCCCGCCCACTCGGCCGGGACCTGGCCGCGGAACCGGAACCAGGTGGTGTCCCAGATCGCCCCCCATCGCCCGCCGACGGCGAAGGGCAGAAAGTCCCGCCCGAGGGCGTCGGCTGCGCTCACCGGCTCGCCGTGAAGATGGTGGGCGGCCACAGTCAGCGGAAGGCGGCGAGGATGGATGGCCGGGGCAACCACGTTATTCACGAACTCCTCGAGCTCCACGCGTCAGACTCTCGCACATATGGCCGATTGCGCTGCGCCGCGTAACGCGGACGCCTCGATGGCCGGGGCCGGCCCGTGACGGTCGATCCGGTGGGGCCGGGTGATGCGGCCGGCAGCCGCCTCTCGTCGATCTGCGTCTTCTGCGGCTCCTCGATACCCACGGCGGCCTCCTACCGGGCGGCCACCCGCCAGCTGGGTCAGCTGCTGGCGAGAAGGGACATCACCGTCGTCTACGGCGGTGGCAGTGTCGGTCTCATGGGCGAGCTGGCTGATGCCGTTCTGGACGCCGGCGGCCGGGTGGTCGGGGTCATCCCGGTCGGCGTGTTCCACCGGGAGATCGGGCACCCGGGACTGACCGAGCTGCACCAGGTGGCGTCCATGCACGAGCGCAAGCAGCTCATGTACGACCTGGCCGATGGCTTCGTCGCCCTGCCGGGTGGCCTCGGCACGCTCGAGGAACTGGCCGAGGCGGCGACCTGGTCCCAACTGGGACTGCATGCGAAGCCGCAGGTCCTCCTCGACGTCGACGGCTTCTGGGAGCCCCTTCTCGCCCAGCTCGATCGCATGGTCGAGGTCGGCCTGGTATCGGTCCGAAATCGCCAGCTCATCCAGCGCGCCGCGTCCGCCGAGGACGCCCTGGCAGCACTGGCGTCATCCCGACCCGGGCGGCCGGCGAACTGGATCACCGCCCGGGAGCGGTAGGACGCCGGACGGTCGTCGCCCCCGGGGTGGTCCCGTGAGGCCGGGCGGACTCGGCTGCGGATGCGCGGGGCGGTGGTATTCACTTTCGTAGACTGCGGGATCCGTGACCGTGTCGGCAGTCCGCGCCGCCCCTTCCGGGCCCGACCTCAACCACCTCGACGGGGTCGTCCGCCGGCCTCGCTGGTGGCCGGAGCTGCTGGTCATTGTGTGGCTGTGCTGGGTGTACGACGACGTCGCCAACCTGGCCCCCCTCCGGCGTCAGGTCGCCTATGCCCACGCCCGCAGCATCCTGCACCTCGAGCAACTGGCCCACCTGGACCCCGAGGCGGCTCTCAACCGGTGGCTGGTGGGCCATCACACCCTGGCCTTATGGGTCTCGAACTATTACGACAACGCCCACTTCATTGTCACCCTGGGCCTGGTCGGATTGCTGTGGTGGCGTTATCCGGCCCTGTACCGGCCGCTCAGGAACAGCCTGGTACTCATCAATGTCGTCGGTCTGGCGGTGTTCTGGTGCTACCCCACCGCCCCACCGAGACTGCTGGACCCGGGGCGCTACGTGGATATCGTGGCCAACACCCACGCCGTCGGGTCGTGGCACACGGGCACCCTGGCCACGGCCGCCAACCAGCTGGCGGCCATGCCGTCGCTGCACATCGCCTGGGCCGCCTGGTCGTCGCTGGCCATGGGACGGATCCTCGGGGGCTATCGGAACCGGTGGGTGCTGGCCGTCTGGCTCTACCCGGTGGTCACCACCGTGGCGGTCCTGGCCACCGGCAATCATTTCCTGCTCGATGCGGTGGCCGGGCTCGGCACCATGGTGCTGTGCACGGTCATCGCCGACCGGTGGCCAGGCTGGCGGGCGACGCACGCGCCAACTATTCGTAAGCGGCTTCCACTCGCCAGCAGCCACCTTCGCGGCTGAGCAGGTGGGCGGTTCCGTCCGCCAATACGACCTGGAGCCGTGCTTTTCGGCGACCACCGGCATCCCACCATCGTTCTTCGACCGGCCAAGGCCCGGCCCAACCGGTCACCGTCACCGATCGACCCCTGTCGAAGGTCACCGAGGCAGGTGGGGCGCTGATCACCCCCCGCCCGCTCACGCTGACTGGAGTTCCGTCCACGTCCTGTACCCCTACTGGCAGGGGCTGCTGGTACACCACCGCCGGCGACGGCTCCGCCAGCCGGCCCGGCCAGGGAGGCACCTCGGGGCGCGGCCTCCGCGCCCGGGGCTGATCGAGCCCCGACGCTCGCCCGTCGAGCCCGGACACCCGCTCGTCGCCCCACGGCACGAGGCGCACCTGCTCGGCCGGTGCCCGTCCGCCGGCCGGCATCGCCGTCAACACCGCGTCGGGACCGAGCATCCCCTGCACCCGGGCCAGGGCCCGGGCCGCCCGGGAGTCGGCCGCGGCCTCACCCCCCCAGAACCTCAGCTGGCGGCCGTCGTCGGGTCGCACCTCCTCGGGAACCAGGCGCAGCAATGTCAACCCTGCGGAGGGCCTTCCCTCCCCCGCCAGCCAGCCGTCGAGCTGCCACCTGGCTCGCTCGGCCATCGTCGCCGCACTGAGCACCCCTTCATGACGCCAGCGGCGGGCCAGTTGCTCACCGTGCTCGGTCTCCGCCTCGATGGCCACCATGGTGCAGGCCAGGCCGAGCGCCGCCAACCGCTCTTGCAACTCGTCAGCCAGCGTTTTGGCCACAAACGCGGCCGTGTCGATCCGCTCTGCGGGTGGGTCCAGCTCGGCGGTGACCACCAGGTCCGGCGGCGGCGGTCGCGCCGCCAACAGGCGGTCGTCATGGCCGCCCGCCAGATCGCGGGCGATGGCCCCGGTCATTCCGAAACGCCCCAGCACCGAAGGGCCGGGCAGGGCGGCCAGGTCACCCAGAGTGCGGATCCCCAGTCGCGCCAACAGGTCCGACAGCGCCTCGAACTCTGACCCCAGGGCACCCACCGGCTGGGGCGCCAGCCAGGTGGGGCTGGCTCCCGGCGGCACGACCAGCACCGGCCCGCAGCCCCGCCCGGCCGCCCCGGCCGCCCGGGCCGCCCGGGCCGCCCGGGCCGCCAGCCCGGCGGCAAAGCGGCCGTCGGCCACCCCCACCCGGCACCCGGGCTGTCCAACCACCCGGTCCACCTCCGCTGCCACCCGTCGGGCCAGCGCCTCGTCCCCGCCGAAGTACCGTGACGGTCCCCGGGTGGCCAGGGCCGCCGCGCCTGGCGTCAGTATTTCCACTGCCGGCGTCAACGTCTCGAGGGCCACCACCACCGGCTCCCAGGCCCGGGCATCGCGACCGCCGTCGGCCGGGAGGATCTCCAGCGCCGGGCAACGGCCCTGGGCTTCGCGGCGCCGCAAGCCTGGTCGTACCCCGTCGATTCGACCCGCAGCGGTTACCGCCACCACCTGGTTGGCCCGGACCACCGCCGCCGGCACTTCATGGCTGCAGCCGGCGGAGATCACCGGCCAGTCCGGATACCAGGCCACCAACATCCGCATGGGATGCATTAGCTGACCCGGGTGGCAGGGAGCAGTTCGGCTGCACTCGCGACCGGTGAGGGCTCGCCTGCGGGCCGGTGGTCCCGTGGAGACGGGGCAGCCGGCTGGCCCGGCAGCCGGGCGGCGGGGTCGCCGGGCAACCGGGCAGCCGGCTCGCCGGGCAACCACAACGTGGCGTGCCGCTCCCGAGAGGCTGCTCGCCGTCCCCTCACCAGCACGTCCAGACGGCGACGACGAAGGTGGCCGTGCCCGCATCCCAGCCCTTCCCACCTGGCCCCGGCCACCGACAAACGGAAGTCAGGCACCTCGGGCCATCGCGATCCGGAATGCTCCAGCACCACCAGCACCGTTCCCCGCTCCCGGGTCCGGGCGACCAGCCGGCGGGCGTCGGCCGACCTGACCGGGGCTGGCAGCCCGAGGAGGAGCAGATCCATACCGTCCAGCAGGGCCGCAACCACCGCAGGCCAGCGCTCCCCCGGGGCCGGCACCAGGGCCAGCCGCTCGAGGCCGACACCGAGTTCGGCCGCGGCGCCCAATCCCAACGACGGGAGCCCCACCGCCGCCGTCCATCCCCCCTCTCCGGAGGCCGCCGCCGCCAGAGCCAGGGCGAGTGAAACCCCACCAGCGGGAGAGCCGATGACCAGCGTGCTCCCGCGGCGCACGCCCCCTTCGAGCAGCGTCCCGAGCGTCCCCGGAACCTCCAGGATGCGGGTGTCGGCCGTAGCCACCGGCCGAGCGTTGGCACCGGCCAACCTCAACGAGGCCACTTCATCCATAGCCGTATTCTAGCGAGCCACCAGCCCGAAGTCGAACGTGTGTTCGCCCTCCCGGAGAGACTGTCAGCTTCCTCTGGTGGGGCCAGCCGGCCCATCTCCCTGCGCCAGCATGCGCAAAGCACCCACCTGCTCCGCGTCTCCGATGACGATGAGAACTTCCCCTCCCACGATTTCCGCGGTGGGCGGCGGGTTGGTCCGAAAGGCCCGGTCGGGGTGCCGCATGGCGAGGACCAGCGTCCCCGTCCGGTCGTGCACCCGGGCACTGCGAAGCGTCTCACCGGCCAGGCGCGAGCCGACCGGGACTTCCACCTCTTCGAGGCGGAACTGGAGGCTGCCATCGTGCATCACCACGTCCAGGAACTCCGCCACGTGAGGCTGGACCGCGAAGGCAGCCATGCGGGCCCCGCCCAGATCCTGCGGGTTGACCACCCGGTCGGCGCCTGCATAGTCGAGCTTGGCCACCGCGGCTTCGGTCGCCGCCCGGGACACGATGAACAGCCGCGAGGCCATCGAGCGCGCCGTCAGGGTCACGTAGAGGTTGTCGGCGTCGGTGTTCAGCGCCGTGACCAGCACCCGGGCCCGGCCGATGCCGGCGGCCCGCAGTACCGCCTCATCGGTGGCGTCACCATGGACGTAGGGCATATCCACGGTGCCGAGGCGGTCGATCGAGGAATCGACCACCACAATCTCCGCCTTCGATGACAGCAGGTGACGGGCGATGGCCTGACCGACCCGGCCCCAACCGCAGAGAATCACATGGTCCTGCATGGCGTTGATCTCGCGTTCCATCCTGCGCCTCCTGTAGGTGCCGCCGAGATACCCCTCGACGAAGGTGTCGATGGCCACCCCAAAGGTGTAGGCCGCCACCGCGACTCCGACGAGGATCAAAAAAATGGTGAAGATCTTCTCGCCGGTATTGAAGGGCTCGGCCTCGCCGAAACCCACGGTGGCGACGGTGATCACCGTTTGGAACAGGGCGTCGAGGAAGCCCATGCCGAACAAGAGGAAACCGACCGTCCCGGCGACGATGACCAGGAACAGGCCGGTGATGCCGACGTAGAGCCGGCGGTGCGGGTCGAGGCCCCGCTTGCGCTTTCTGCGAGCCAGACCTCGGCGCATGCCACATTGTTGTTCGTGCCGAGGGCCAGAGGGGCTGAATGCGCACCTTGGGGGCGGATACCCCACTTCGGGGGCTTTCACCCGCTTTTGACAGCTTTTCCGCATGAGGGTGGGCGTCCGATCACCGGGGTGGTCGACGGGCCACCGTCAATCTGGGCGCGTTTGGTGACTTTGGGCGCGGTTAGCGTCGAAATATCGCCAAAAGCGCGCCCAAGGTACCAAACGCACCCGAACCTTCCGGCCGGGCGGGCCCGCCCTCGCCCCCGGATCGGACCTGGAAAACTCCGGTCGAATCCGGCTCAGTTGCAGCCCGAACACCGCACGGGGTCGCGGGTAACAGCCGTCTCGCCCGACCGTGGCCCCGCCGGCCGCCGACCCCGGGCGCGACGAAGGACCGGCGGGGGGATGCCGGTCCTTCGTGAGGCTCAAGGGGCGAGGGGGGAGGCCGCCCCGAGCACTTTCTATTGTGGGGTACGCTCACTTCGAGGGTCAAGAGACATATGTCACAAGCGGCATTACATGCCTCGAAACTCAACTAGGTGCCTGATTCTCGGAGCGGCTCGAGCCGCCCCGCCAGCCCGAACGGTATGACCAGCGTCGTCCGGTCACCGCAGCGGCCGTGACCGCACCCGGCCCGCCCGGCACCGGACCGGCACCCCTGTGGGTGCCCGATGAAGGCCGGCAGGCGGCGTCCCACCTGCGTCGCTACCTCGACCGACACGGCTTCGATGACTACGATTCCGCCTGGCGCTGGTCGGTGGCGGCCGACACGGCCGGTACCTTCTGGCGGTCGGTGGCCGACGAGTTTGCCGTCACCTGGTACGACCCGCCTGAGTTCGACCTGCAGCGCCACGGCGCCGACGTCTACGGGGCCCGTTGGTTCGGGGGAGGTCGGCTCAACTACGCCGAGCGCGCCCTCGCCGCCGGCGCCGACCGCCCCGACGCCAAAGCGGTGATCGGTCGCTCGCAGACGCGCCCCGACCGCGACCTGAGCTGGGGCGAGCTTCGTGATCTGGTGGCCCGTATCCGCCTGGGTCTCGAAGCAGCGGGCGTGCATTCCGGTGACCGGGTCGCGGCCTGCCTGCCCAACATTCCCGAGACCCTGGCCGCCATGCTCGCTTGTGCCAGCCTCGGTGCCGTCTGGACGTGCTGCGCGCCGGAGATGGGCGTCACCGGCATCCTGGACCGGCTGGCTCAGGTCGACCCGGTGGTGCTGCTGGCGATCGACGGCTACTGCTACGGCCGGCGGACCATCGAGCGACGGGACGAGAACGAGGCCATCCGGTCCGGCCTGCCCACGCTCGCCCGGGCCATCTGGCTGGGGTATTTGCATCCCGACGCCGCTGGGCCCGACGGCTGGACCCCCTGGGCCGAGCTGACCAGCGAGACCGGCCCCCTCCGCTTCACCCCGGTGAGCGTCGACCACCCCCTTTACGTCCTTTTCTCGTCGGGAACCACCGGAAAGCCCAAACCCATCGTGCACGGGCACGGCGGCATCCTCCTGGAGCATGCCAAGGTCCTCGGGCTGCACTTCGACCTCGGTCCCGAAGACCGGTTCTTCTGGTACACGACCACCGGCTGGATGATGTGGAACTTCTGCATGTCTGGTCTCCTGGTGGGCTCGGCCGTGGTCACCTTCGACGGCGACCCGGCCTGGCCCGAGGCCGATGCGCTCTGGGCCGCCATCGCCGAATCCGCCACCACGTGCGGCGGCGTCGGAGCCGCGTACCTCGTCGCCGGGATGAAGGCGGGTCTGAAGCCGGGTGCCGCCCACGACCTGGGGAAGTTGAGGACACTGGGCTCCACCGGGTCGCCGCTGCCGGCCGCGGCCGCCCGATGGGTCTACGACGCGGTTGCCACCGACGTTCTGCTCGCCTCCCTCAGCGGCGGGACCGACGTCTGCACCGGCTTCGTCGGCGGAAGCCCTCTGCATCCGGTGTGGGCCGGCGAGATCTCTTGCCGGTGCCTGGGCGCCGCGGTCGAGGTCTTCGACGACGCGGGCCGGACCGTCGTCGGCGAGGAAGGCGAGCTCGTCCTCACGGCGCCGCTCCCGTCCATGCCGGTCGGGTTCTGGGGCGACGCCGACGGCAGCCGTTACCACGCCACCTACTTCGAGCGCTTCCCGCAGGCGTGGGCCCACGGCGACCGGGCGACCCTGACCAGCCGGGGCACGTGCATCATCACCGGGCGATCCGACGGGACGCTCAACCGGGGCGGCGTGCGCATCGGCACGGCCGAGTTCTACGACGTGGTCGAGGGCTTGGACGAGGTGGCTGACAGCCTGGTGGTGCATCTGGAAGACCCGGAGGGAGGGCCGGGAGAGGTGTGGCTGTTCCTGGTGGTGGCGGAGGCCGCGCCGGCGGGGACCGGGCTGGACGACGATCTCGCAGGCCGCCTCAAAGACGCGTTACGGCGGGAGCTGTCGCCCCGGCACGTCCCCGACCGGATGGTGATCGTCCCCCAGGTCCCCCGGACGCTCTCGGGAAAGAAACTCGAAGTACCCGTCAAACGGATCCTGTCGGGCCTGCCGATCGCCGATGCCCTCACGGTGGCGTCGGTCGCCAATCCCGACAGCCTGGAGCCCTTCGTGGCCCTGGCCCGCGAACGCGCCGACCACCCCGCCACCGCCTGACGCCGCCACCGCCTGACGCCGCCATCGCCTGGCCCCGCCATCGCCCGACGCCGCCACCGCCCGACCCGCCCGCGACGGACGTCGCCACCCGGTCCCGGCCATCGGAGTCCCCTGCCCGCCCCACGCCGGACGCCCGACGCCCGGGCGCCCTCCAGCGAACGATCAGTTGCCCTCTGACGCCATTCGCTCCAACAACGGCACGGCCGCAGCCAAAAGGTCCTGCTCCTCCGGGGTGAAGTCCTGGAGGCGGGCGGCCAGGAAGGCGTCCCGGCGGGTGCGGGTCTCGGCCAGCAGGTCTTGGCCCGCCTGGGACACCGCCACTCTGGCCACGCGCCGGTCTGAGGCGTCGACGCGCCGCTCCACCAGGCCCTGTTCCTCCAGCCGGGCGGCGATCCGGGTCATGGATGGAGGCGCGATGCGCTCGATAGCCGCCAGCTCCCCGAGCGACACCTCGCCGTGCTTGGCGATTGTCGCCAGCGCAGAGATCTGGGACGCCGTCACGTCGCCGGCGGTCTGCTGGCGGAGGCGGCGCGAGAGGCGCAGCACCACCAGGCGTAGCTGACTCTCGAGTGTCGGTGCGGTAGTGACCGCCATTGAGACCAGCGTAGCGACCTCGTCGGTGAAGGTGGCGGCGCTGACCGGCGCAATGTCGTTTCGATTTGCCACCATGGACCGGTGACGATGCGTGAGGACTGCCGGCACTTCCAGAGTCGGACCTATGACAGCGGCGAGGTGGCGCGCTTCTGCGTCCTCAACCTGGCGCCCGAGGCCCCCTGGCGTTGCCCGGAAAACTGCAACCGCTACGAACGGGACATCATCGACGCCAGTTTCGTGGTGGGGTCGCTCCAGCGGCCCCCGGTCGAGGAGGAGCCGGACGAACCGCCCGAAGCGGTGGCCGCGGTACTCGACGAGGCTGACGCCATCGTGACCGCCGCCGGACCCGAGATCGTGGCCGAGGTGGAGGCCGCTCGCTCGGGCCGACGCTGGTGGCAGCGCCGCAAACGACGCGGTGACGACGACGGCGGGATCCATCTGAGCAGCCGCTGATCGGCGCGTCGGTGCGCGCCAGGGCCCGGGCCCGGGCGGTGGCTCCGCTCGTGGCCCTCGGACTGGCCCTGACGCTGATCGGATGCGGCCGCGGGCATCACGGGGCGACCCGTCCCGTCGCCGCGACCGCTACTCAGGGTCCCACCGCCCCGTCGGCGACCACGACTTCGGCCGCGGCCACCACCCCGCCAGGGACCCAGCCCCGGCCGACTGGCTCCTCCACCTCCGATCAGGGCCCTTACCGTTGGTCGCGCTCCACCAGCCCGGCCCTGATGATCGGCGGCGGGGCGTCGAGCACGCTCTCGGCCGTGGTGGCCACCTCCGGCCGCGCCCCCTGGACCATCGCCGGGACGCGCCTCGCCGCCAATGGGCGAAGCACCGCCACCGCCTGGACCTCCCCGAACGGCACTTCGTGGCCGGCCGAGCCGTTGACGAGCGCGCCGGTCGACAGCCAGGCCGACGCGGCCACCGCTTGGCATCACGGCACGGTGATCGTCGGTTCGGTGGGTCCGGCCACGAATCGCCACGCCGCGGTGTGGATCTCACCGACGGCCGGCGCGCCCTTCGTCCGGGCCAACAGCCCGGCCCTCGTCACGGACGACTCGGCGATGACGTTGGTGACCAGCGGGCCGCTCGGCCTGATCGGAGCGGGGACGGCCGCCGGGCACATCGCCATCTGGTATTCCGCCGACGGCCGCCACTGGACCCGTTTGAGCAGGGCGGAACAGTTGATCGGCGGGGCGGACGACTCCCACATCGACACGTTGCTGGCCACCACCAATGAGGGTGTCTTCGCGGCCGGATGGGATCACAGCGGATCCTCGATCGAGGCGGCCCTGTGGTCGTCCGGCGACGGGATCCATTGGCGCCGGGTGGATTCGGCCCGGCCCGCGTTCGGGGGGCCAGGAGACCACATCATCACCGGCATGGCGCAGCTGCAGAGTGAGCCGTCGGTAAGCGGCACCGCCCTGGTCGCCGTCGGGGCCACGTGGACCGGATCGCGCTGGGCGCCGGCGTCGTGGATTTCGCCGAACGGCGTCAGCTGGAGCCGCCCGTCGACCGCCTTCGCCCTGGGCGCCCGCCCTCAACCGAACGCGACCGACGCCATGGTGCGGGCGATTGCGGCCATCCCCTCGACGGGACTTTCGACCACGGTCGTCGCGGTGGGCGGGGGGCCGACGGCCCAGCGGCTCTGGAAGTCGTCCGACGGTTTGCATTGGACGGAGCAGCCCCTGCCCGCCGCGAGCGCAGCGTCGGAGCAATGGCAGGCCTCTCTCCTGGCCGTCGCCGGATCGACCACCATCATCGCCGATGCCGATCCCGGGCAACCGCACGTGCTGGTCGATCGGGCTCCCACGGGATGGTTGCAACCGTCTGCCGATCCGCAGGTGTTTGGTGCCGTGGCATCAGTCGCCCGCCCGACCGGTCTGGTCAGCACGGCGGCCGGCGTGACCATGGCGGTGGAAACCGACGACCCGGGACAACTTGTCGGCTCCGGCACCTGGTCGACCAAGCTCCTCACCTCGGCCGATGGCACCACCTGGACGCCGATCGGCACAGGGGAGGTGTTCGCCGGCGCGAGGGTTACCGGTCTCGCCGCGGCGCCCGACCGAATGGTCGCAGTGGGCTGGCGCCAAACCGCCGGCACGGTCAGAGCGGTGGCCTGGACCAGTGCGGCGGGGCGATCCTGGGGGGCCGCGGCGCCGCTCGACGGGGTGTCCACGGCGGTCTCGGATGCAGCCACTGCGGTGTGTACGAGCGGCGGCGAAGTCGTGGCGGTGGGCTGGGCCCGGTCAGCCAGTGGGACCGTGGCGGCGCGGGTCTGGTCCTCGGACGACGGCGCGCCCTGGACAGCAGTGCCGGTTTTGCCGGCCGGGCGGCCCGGCACTGACGATGCCATGGCGGGATGTAACGGGGCCCCGGCGACCGGCGGCGGGAGCGGGGCCCGGTTCGACGCCTTCGGAACAGCGGGGTCGCGCGAGACCGGAGTGAGCCCCGCCTTCTGGTCCTCGGCGGAGGGCGGGTCGTGGAACCGCCGGAACGACAATCCCTTCGGTCATCTGCGGGTCCCGGCCGTCGACGTGGCCCGTTCGAGCACCGTGTGGATGGCGGTCACGGGCACCCCGGATCCCGACCTGACCTCGGCCGCACCGCCCGCGAGCCCCGGCCTGTGGCTGACCACCGACGCGGGCGATAGCTGGCAGCAGGTCGACACCAGCCAGGGCGTGTGGCCGGGACAGCTGATGGCCCATCCCGATCGGGTTACGTTCCTCGGCTCGGGGCCGGTCGTCGCTGGAGAGGTGGACGGACGGCTGACGGTATGGGTCGGCGTTCCGGCCTGAGCCGGGATTCAGGGGAAAAGGGAAAGCCGGTCGTCCGGCTCGTCGACCGGCAGCCAGGGCCGGGGTGCGGCTCGGGATCCGGCCACGCCCCAGACCAGGTGCTCCATAAAGATCCAGGTTCGGCGGTGGATTGCCGAAGGGCCGTACGCGTGCAGGGCCATTTTGTGCCGGGGGCACGGATAGCCCTTGTTGGAATCGAACTCGTACTCGGGGTAATGCCGGGCCTCGCCTCGCATGATTCGATCCCTGGTGACTTTGGCCAGGATCGAGGCGGTGGCAATCGATAGGCAGGTGGCGTCACCTTTGATGATTCGCTGGGTGCAGCCGAGACCCACGAAATCCCAATTCCCGTCCACCAACACCTGGTCGGGCATGACACCGAGGCCGTCGATAGCCCTGCGGGCGGCTCGCCGCTGAGCCTCCGCCATGCCGAGGTCGTCGCATTCCACCTGCGAGGCGGCCCCGACCGACCAGGCTGTACACCACCGGGCCAGTCGATCGAATAACCGCTCGCGCTCCGGCTCGCGCAGCATCTTGGAGTCGCGCACCCGGTAGACCCGGCGGTCCCGGGGGAGGATGGCGGCGCCGACCATAATCGGTCCGGCCCACGAGCCCCGGCCGACCTCATCGACGCCGACCACCACCTCATAGCCCTGCTCCCAGAAACGCCGTTCGACCGCCAGGGTGGGGGCGCGGTTCACGCCGGGCCCCGGCTGGCGTAGCGGGCCAAGATCATGCCGTCCCCCTCGAGCGCGGCGGTCAACTGAAATCGGTACGGTTCCGCCCGCACTCGATCACCGGCCAGACTCCTGTGGCCCGGGCCGACCAGGGCGGGCGCCGAGGTACAGCACAGCTCATCCAGCAGCCCGGCTTCGATCAGGGACTCCAGGAGCATCGGACCCCCTTCGCAGAGCACCCGGCCCAGGCCCCGGGCGTGCAGGGCGCCGACCCCGCTGGTCAGATCGACGGCATCGTCCCCGCAAACCACGATCTCCGCCAGCCCGGCCAGATCGCCACGAGCCTCGGCGGCGCGGGCCGAGGTCAGGAGGAGCGGCTTCTCCCCGCCGGTGAACACCCGCGCCGCCGGCTCCAGGTCGGCCCGGTTGCTGACGATCGCCAGCGCCGGGAGCTGCGCCTGACCGCGGGCCAGGCGGCGCGCCGTGGCAGCGTCCTCCAGCCGCACCGGCCCGTAGTTTTCGGCCCGCACGGTGCCGGCCCCGACGAGGATCACATCGGTGACGGCGCGCATGGCCACGAAGGCGGCGCGGTCGGCCGGGCCGCCGAGCGGCGAACTGCGGCCCCCGACCGTCACCATCCCGTCGATCGAGACGGCGAAGTTGGCGCGCAGGTGCCGGGCCGCCGGGGCCAGGTACTCGGTCTCGAGACTGGACGCGTCGGGGAGGTCGGCCGCCGTCGGATACAGCCGCTGCATCAATCGAGCTCGGCGATGGTGTCGGCCTCGCCGGGATCCGGCTCGGTTGCGAAGAAGGCGTCAAGAATCTCGGTGGCGACCTGCTCGCTGGTCAACCGGAGGCTGAGGGCGACCACGTTGGCGTCGTTCCATTGCCGGGCGCCGCGCGCCGTCTCGGCGTCGACGCAAAGGGCGGCCCGCACGCCAGGCACCTTGTTGGCGGCTATGGAGACACCCGTGCCCGTCCAGCAGCACACCACACCCCTGTCGGCCTGCCCCCCTGCCACCGCTTCGCCAACCAGCCGGCCGACCTCCGGCCAGGCGGCGCCATCGGCGAGGACTTCGACGGTGTGACCAGCGCCGGTCAGGTAAGCCGTCACCACCCCGCCGAGCGGCGTGTCCTCATCGGCACCAAAAGCCACGCGCACGCCCGGAGCCTACCGGGCCGCCCTGATCGTGGAGGTCGCCGCGGTGCGGCCGTAGGATGCCCTCATGTCCCAGGCTGCCACGCCGCCCGATGCGACCCAGGGGAGTTGGCTCGGCCGCGACGTGGTGCTGATCCCGGTCAAGGCCTTCCGTGAGGCCAAGGTCCGGCTGGCGCCGGCCATGTCGGCGCCAGAACGCGCCGCCCTGGCTCAAAAAATGGCTACCCGGGTGGTGGCCTCCGCGGCGGGACTGCCGGTCGCGGTGGTCTGCGATGACCCGGAGGTGGCCACCTGGGCGCGAGAGCTCGGTGCCCTGGTCATCTGGGAACCGGGACGAGGGCTCAACGGGGCTGTCCACGAAGGGGTGTCCCGCCTGGCCGCGGCCGGTGCCTCGCTCGTCGTCGTGGCCGCCGGCGATCTGCCGCTCGCGACCGACCTGCGCTGGGTGACCCGCTTCCCGGGCGTCACCATTGTCCCCGACCGCCGGGGGGATGGCACCAATGTGATCGCCATTCCGACCACCGTGGGGTTCGTGTTCTCGTACGGGCCCGGATCATTCGCCCGCCATCTCGATGAGGCCGGACGTCTTGGTCTGCCCGTCCGGGTCGTGCGGTCAAGTCTTCTGGGCTGGGACGTCGACGTGCCGGACGACCTGGCTGCCGTCAAAGGTTGAGCAACCCGGCCGGCGCGACCCGCCTGGCGTGACCTCCAGACCAAACGGGCTAGGCCTTGCTGGCCGGCACCGCTTTCCTGGTACCCCGCTTGGTGGCCGGCGGGGCCGGCCGGCCTGACACCGCTTTCGTGGTCGTGCGCTTGGCCGGAGTAGCCCGTTTGGCGACCGTCTTCTTGGCGGCCCCAGTCTTTTTGGCCGGAGCGGTCTTTTTGGCCGGAGCGGCCTTCTTGGCCGGAGCCTTCTGGCCCGGAGCGGCCTTCTTGACACTCGACGCTCGCTTGGTGGGAGCGGCCTTCTTGACGGTGGCCCGTTTGGCGGTCGTCGCCTTGGCGGGTGTCGTCGTGACCTTCTTGACGGTGGCTCGCTTCGCGGTGCTCGCCTTGGCCGGCCCCGCCTTTTTGGGCGGGGCCGTCTTCTTGGCCGCGGCCGCCGTCTTCCTGAGTGGGCTCATCGTGCCCTCGCTCAGCGCTTCTTGGCTGCCTTGGTGGCCTTCGCGGGGGAGGCCTTCTTGGCCGCGGCCTTCTTGGCCGGACCGGTCTTCTTGGCCGCCGCCTTCTTGGCCGGCGCCGCCTTCTTGCTCGCGGCCGCCTTGCTGCGGCTGTTGAGGGACTCTTTGAAGGCCGATGCCGGGGCGAAACGCACGCCTCTCGACGCCGCGATCCTCACCGGCGCCCCTGTCTGGGGATTCCGACCCATTCGGGCCGCCCGGGCGCTCGGTGAGAACGTGCCGAACCCGAAGATCGTGACCTTGTTGCCGGCTTTGGTTTCGGTCATCACCGAGTCGGTCACGGCGGCCACTGCGGCCTCCGCATTCTTCTTCTCGAGTCCGGTCTTGGCGATGACTGCCTCGACGAGCTCTGTCCTGTTCACCGGCACCTCCTGGCGCTGTTGGGGAAGTTCCCTGATATACAAGAGGTTTTTGGCCTGCAGGTCAAGCATTTCCCTTGCATGACAAGGGCTTTCGAGGCAGTCAGCCGAAATTTGCCTTGCTACACAAGGCTTTCCTGCTTCAAGGCGTTTTCGAGAACTTGGCCAACTTCAGCCGCAAAGTGGAAGGTCATCTGCTCCCTGACGGCCTCGGGGACGTCTTCGAGGTCCGGTTCGTTGCGAGCGGGAAGCACCACTTCGGTCAGACCAGCCCGATGGGCGGCCAGAACCTTCTGCTTCACGCCTCCGATCGGAAGCACCTTCCCCTGCAACGTGACCTCGCCGGTCATCCCGACTTCGGGCCGCACGGGCCGATCGGTCAGCAGGCTCACCAATGCGGTGGTCATCGTCACGCCGGCGGAGGGGCCGTCCTTGGGGATGGCGCCGGCCGGAACGTGAATGTGGATCCGCAGCCGATCGAAGACGTCGGGCTGGAGCCCCAGGGCGGCGGCGTGCGATCGCACATACGACAGGGCGATCTGTGCCGACTCCTGCATGACCTCGCCGAGCTGGCCGGTGATGGTCAAACCGGGTTCGCCTGGCGCCGCGCTGGCTTCGACGAACAGGACGTCACCGCCCACACCCGTCACGGCCAAACCGGTCGCCACTCCGGGGACCGACGTCCGCTCCGCCACTTCTGGCTGGTGGCGCGGCCGGCCGAGCCAGCGGGCCACATCGGGTTCGTCCACGGTCAGCGGAGTTTCGGTGTTGCCGGCTGCCACTTTGGCCGCGGCCTTCCGCAGCAAACGACCCAGTTCTCGCTCGAGGCTTCGCACTCCGGCCTCCCGGGTGTATCCGGTAACCAGGGCGCGTAGTGCCGGTTCGGTGACGATGACCTCGCCATCGAGCAGACCAGCACGGGCCCACTGACGGGGCAGCAAATGGTCACGGGCGATGGCGACCTTCTCGTCCTCGGTGTACCCGTCGAGGCGGACGACCTCCATCCGGTCGAACAACGGCGCCGGGATCTGCTCCGCCATGTTGGCGGTAGCCAGGAACAGCACGTCCGACAGGTCCAGGTCCAGGTCGAGGTAGTGGTCACGGAAGGTGTGGTTCTGGGCCGGATCGAGCACTTCGAGAAGCGCCGAGGAGGGATCCCCACGCCAATCGGCCCCGAGCTTGTCCACCTCATCGAGCAGAATGACGGGGTTCATGGTCCCGGCGTCCTTGATGGCCCGCACGATGCGGCCAGGCAGCGCGCCCACGTAGGTACGCCGGTGGCCGCGGATCTCCGCTTCATCGCGAACGCCGCCGAGGGCGACACGCACGAACGAGCGGCCCATGGCCCGGGCGACGGATTCGCCGAGGGACGTCTTGCCGACCCCTGGCGGACCGACGAGGGTCAGGATCATGCCGCCCCGGCCCCGCCCGCCTCCCGGAACGGGCGCCTCGTCGAGGTCCCGCTCCACGCGCAGCTTGCGCACGGCCAAATGCTCGATGATCCGTTCCTTCACGTCGTCGAGCCCGGTGTGGTCGGCGTCGAGCACCGTCCGGGCCTCGCCGATGTCCAGGCGGTCATCGGAGCCATGGCCCCACGGGAGCTCGAACACCAGGTCCAGCCAGGTCCGGATCCACCCGTGCTCAGGGCTCTGCTCGCTGGTGCGCTCCAGCTTGTCGATCTCGCGGGCGATGGCAGTCCGGGTGGCATCGCTGACCGTCAGCGCCTCCAGCCGGACCCGGTAGTCGTCGCCGCCGTCGCCGTCGCCCTGCTCGCCGAGCTCCTTTCGGATGGCGGCCAGCTGCTGGCGCAACAGGTATTCGCGCTGGGTCCGCTCCATGCCTTCGGCCACGTCGGTCCGGATGCGATCTTTGAGCTCAAGCTCGGCCAGGGCCTCGCGTCCCCACGCCAGCACCAGCTCCACCCGGCGGGTTGGATCAAGGGTCTCGAGGAGCTCGACCTTCCGTTCGACCGACAGCTCGGGCCAGTAGCCCGCCATGTCGGCCAACCGGCCGGGATCGGTGACGCCGCGCAGAATGTCGCCGAGGCGGCCGGCGCCCCGGTGCTCGGCGATGGCCTCGAACACGGCCCGAAGCTCGCGAGCCGCGTCGACCGCGGCGTCGGTGGCCGGAGGCTCCTCAACGGTCTCGACATTCACCCACAGGGCGGCGCCGGCAGCGGCGGTGGCGGCCCCGATGGTCGCCCGCTCCAGCGCCTGCACCACCACCGCGGGGGTACCTCCCGGCAGGGCGCCGGTGCGCTCGACCTGAGCGACCGTCCCCACCCGGGCGAAGCGGCCTGCGCTGGCATCGGGGCCCCCGGTCCGGCCCAAGCGGGGCACGAGGACCAGGCGGTTGCCGGCGCCGTTGGCCGCCTCGGCGGCGGCCCGCGCCTCTGGGGTCTCCAGGGCCAGGGTGATAGTCATGCCAGGAAGCACCACCCCGGCATCCAGGGGGAGCAACGGCAATGCGGAGGTGGCGATCGGTGACATGAGCGACCTCTTCGTAGAGAAGGTGTAATGGTGTAAGTCACCAAGGATAACGACGGTAGAAGCAAACTTGTTCCTCGGGGACTCAGGTTCGCCCCTCGCCTGCCGCCCGGTGTCCAGTTTGGGCCGGATCTCCGCCCATTCGAGGGGCCTCGGCACTCGTAGTGCCGGCAGCCGGCGCCACCGGGGCCGCGCTCGGTGACTTTGGGCGGCTTGGCGGTCGAAAAATCGCTAGAAGCGCGCCCAAGACCAGGATACCGCGCCACGAGCGCCCGGGATGGGAACACCGCAACTGGTCGAATCGGGTAGAACGGTCGGATGGCACGGGCGCCCGACGACCCACCGGCAGCCGAGCGCCTGCAGACCTATCGGGCCAGGCGAAACTTTGATCGCACGCTGGAACCCTCGGGCGCCGGGCCGCCGGCCCCACCTGCGCATGATCCCCGTTTCGTCGTCCAGAAGCACGCGGCCCGACGGCTGCACTATGACCTGCGCTTTGAGGCCGACGGCGTGCTGATCTCGTGGGCCGTCCCGAAAGGCCCATCCCTCAACCCGGCGGTCAAGCGGCTGGCGGTGCACGTGGAGGACCACCCGCTCGATTACGCCTCGTTCGAAGGCGCCATCGGATCAGGCCAATACGGCGCCGGAGCGGTCATCGTGTGGGACGAGGGCACCTACCGGAACCTCACCGAGAGCAACGGGCATCCGGTTTCGGTGGTCGACGCCGTCGCCGCCGGCCATCTGTCGGTCTGGCTCGATGGCACCAAGTTGCACGGGGGCTGGGCGCTGACCCGGACCAGCCCGGCCGGTGAGAAGGAAGCCTGGATCCTGGTCAAGCGGACCGACGACCAGGCCAGCCGGGAGGTTGACCTCACGACGGAGGCTCCCGATTCGGTCCTCACGGGCCGCAGCCTCGAGGAGGTGCGCGGCGACGTGGGTGACCGTCAGGGGCCCGCCGGGCGAGCCACCTGGCGCCCGCCGATGCTGGCGCAGCCCCTCCGTGGGCCACAGGACCTGCGGGTCGTGAGTACCCCCGGCTGGATCTACCAGCGCAAGCTGGACGGGTTGCGGTGCCTGGCGGTGCGCAATGGCCGTCAGGTCGAACTTTGGTCTCGGAACCACCTGTCGTTCACGGAACGCTTCCCTGCCATCGCCGCCGCGCTCGCCGCCCTGCCGGCTGACAACTTCACCATCGACGGCGAACTGGTGGCCTTCGATGGGCCGCGAACCAGTTTCGCCCGGCTGCAGCAGCCGCATTCGCCCGCCCGGCCCGAGCTCCACGCCTTCGACCTCCTCCACCTTCTCGGCAGGGACACGACCGGACTGCCGCTCTCCGACCGCCGGCGGCTTCTGGCCCAATTGCTGGAGCCCGTCGCTGACGAAGTGCGCCTGGTCGAGGCCGTGGACGGCGACCCCCGTTCCCTGCTCGACGCCGCGTGCCAGGCCGGGTGGGAGGGGCTGATCGCCAAGAAGGCCGAAAGTGTCTACCGGGGCGGCCGGTCGCCCGATTGGCGGAAGCTCAAGTGCACGACCTCAGCGTCGCTGGTCGTCGGGGGATGGACGGACCGGTCCGGCCAGCGAACTGGCCTGGGGGCTCTCCTGGTGGGCTTTTACGACGACGCCGGTCAGCTCCACTACGCCGGCCGGGTCGGTTCGGGATTCGACGAACGCGAGCTCGCCGAGCTGCAACGGACGCTGGCGGGGCTCAGCACGGAGAAGTCGCCCTTTGTCGAGGCCGGCCGGGTCAAAGGCTCGCACTGGGCCCGACCGGACCTGGTCGTCGAGGTGACCTTCACCGAATGGACACCAGACGGCCGGCTGCGCCATCCGCGCTTCGAGAGGGTGGCCGCGGATACCGACCCGGGGGAGGTCCGCCGCGAACCGGGCTGAGCGCTCAGTTCACCCGCTTCTCGTAGCCCTCCCAGTACGGGTTGCGCAGCTTGAACTTCTGCAGCTTTCCGGTGGCGGTGCGGCTGAGGGCGTCCCGGAATTCGACCGACGTGGGGCACTTGAAGTGGGCCAGCCGATCGCGGCAGAAGCCGGTCAGATCGGCTTCCGTGGCGGCCTGCCCGGCCCGTAACACCACCAGCGCCTTGACCGTCTCTCCCCAGCGTTCACTGGGAACACCGATAACGGCTACTTCCGACACCGCCGGGTGCTGATAGAGACAGTCCTCGACTTCGACCGAGCTGATATTTTCCCCGCCGGAGATGATCACATCCTTCTTGCGGTCGGAGATGACCACGTAGCCATCCGGATGTAGCTCCCCCTGGTCGCCGGTGTGGAACCAGTTGTCCGCCAGGGCCGCGGCCGACTCGTCCGGCTGTTCCCAGTACCCCGCGAACACATGGTTGGAGCGGGCCAGGATCTCACCATCCTCGCCGGCGGCGATGCGCACGCCTACCGCCGGGACCCCGGCCTGCGACTGGAGCCGGGCGCGGGTTGGACGGTCCAGGTCGTCCCACTCGGCCCGGGCCCGGTTGATCGTCAGCAGGGGCGACGTCTCGGTCAGACCGTAGATCTGAATGAACTCCCAGCCCAGCTCTCCCTCGACCCGCTCAATGGTCTTCGACGGGGGCGGCGCTCCGGCTACGACGATGCGGACCCGGTCGCGACCAGGAATCGCCTCACCCCTCGACTGCCGGGCCGCGGCCGCGTCGAGCACCGCCGCCACGACCGCCGGCGCGGCACAGAGCAGGGTGACCCCGTGGTGCTCGATCCGCCGCAGAATCTCTTCGCCGTCGATCTTGCGGACCACCACCTGCGGGACGCCCATGGCGGTCACCGCATACGGCATCCCCCACCCGTTGCAGTGGAACATCGGCAGGGTGTGCATGTAGGTGTCACGGTCGGTGACGGTGACGTGCCAGCCGAAGGTGGCCGCGTTGAGCCAGCAGTTGCGGTGGGTGAGTTGCACGCCCTTGGGCCGGGCCGTGGTCCCGCTGGTGTAATTGATGCTCGCGGTGGCACCCTCGTCCGCCTCCCACGGTCGCGGGTCGGCCCCGGGTGAGGCCGGTGCGAAGAGTTCGGCATCGGCGATCCCGTCGAGCACGATGCGGTGCTTGGCGGTTACGTCAGTCAGGGCGGCGTCGGACTCGGGATCGACGAGCAACACCGTGGCCCCGGAATGGTCGACCACGTACCGGATCTCCTCCGGTCCAAGGCGATAGTTGATGGGCACCAGGACCCGGCCGTAACCGCTCACCCCGAAAAAGGCGATCTGGAATCGGGCCGCGTTCGGGCTCACGATGGCCACCCGCTCCCCGAACCCGACGCCGAGGTCATCGAGGCTGACGGCCATGCCCCGGGCCCGGGCGTCCACCTCGGCGTAGGTCAGCGTCCCGAGGGAGCCGGGCACTCCCGGCTCATCGGTAATGGCCGGCCGGTCACGGTACGCGGTGACCGCCCGCTCCAAAAAGTCGCCGATGGTCAGCGGCACATACATTGGCACCCCCGGGTCGAAGCGTCGGTGCCTTTCAAGCTAGCCGTCATGTCCTGATCGCAGCCGCCCGCCCGTCGCCCAGGGACGGGGGTGCCCGGCGCTACGCTGGGCGGTCGTGCGCAGGCGCCGGGAGCGACGACCGCCCGTCCGCCCCGGCGAGCCCACCCGGGTGCTCGTCATCTCCGCCAGCATGGGCGCGGGCCACGATGGTGCGGCCCGGGAGCTCGCCGATCGGCTGGCATCTGCCGGGCACCACGCCGAGGTCCGGGACTTTCTGGACAGCGGACCGCTCCGCCTGGGTGCGGTCCTCAGGAGCGGCTACGAGTTCGAGCTCAAGCACGTTCCCTCCGCCTACGAAGCCACCTACCGACTGTGGTACCGGGCTCCGTGGCTCTGCCCCGTCGTGGCGTGGCTGGTGACGGCTCTGGCCGGGCGGCGGGTGCGGCGCTGGATACGCGACTCGGGCGCCTCGGTCGTGGTGTCCACCTATCCGCTGGCCACCCTCTGTCTGGGCCGGCTGCGGGTGACGCGCCGACTCGCCATTCCGACCGTCAACTTCATCACCGACTTCGGGGTCCACCCCCTGTGGGTGCATCGCGGCGTCGACGTGAACCTCACGGTCCATAAGGGGCCGGCGGAGATGGCGGCCCGCCGGACCGGACGCCCGGCGGTGGCCTGCGGGCCCGTCGTGGCCAACGCCTTCGAACCCGCCGCCCTGCCCTCCCGCGATCTGGCTCGTCAAGCGCTCGGCCTCGACGGCGCCGAGCGCGCCGTCCTGGTCGTGGCCGGGTCCTGGGGCGTCGGGGGACTTCAGGCCACCTGGCGGGTGCTCACCACCGATCGCCGGTTCACGCCGGTTGTCGTGTGCGGGCGGGACGAGCGCCTGCGCCAGGAGGTGACCGCCCTCGCGGCCGGGGCTCCCGGCAACTCGGTCGTCATCGGCTGGACCGACCAGATGCCGGCGCTGATGGCCGCGTGCGACGCCCTGGTCGAGAATGCCGGCGGTCTGACCTCGCTGGAGGCCATGCGGGCCGGCCTGCCCGTCGTCAGCTTCCAGCCCATCGCCGGCCACGGCCGGGAGAACACGACCCGGATGGCGGAAGCGGGCGTCAGCCGCCTGGCCGGCGACGCGACCGAGCTCAGCCAGGCCCTCGAGGAGCTGACCTCGACGGGACGGGCACGCACCGCCCAGGTGCAGGCCGGACGGGCCATGTTCCGCGACAGCGCCGACCGCCTGACCCTCGAGGCCGCCCTGGCCCCGCTGGCCCCGCTACGCCGCCCGCCCGCCGCGTCGGTGGGCCGAGCCGTCGCCGCAGTCGTGGTCGCGGCCGGGCTGGCCTGGACCGGGCTCACGACCGGCGTGGATGTGGCCGCAGCGTCGGTCGGTGCGGGGGTCGCCCGTCCTGGTGACGGCGCCGACATGGTCGCCTATGTGGGGGTCCGCCTCAACGCACCGGAGCTGGCCGACCGGACCATCGCCGCCGAGTTGCAGCGCATGCACTTCACCGCCGTCGTGGACAGCGCCACCGCGCTGAGCGATCCACCGGCCCTCCGCGCCCTGGCGGCGACGGGCGTCGACGTGGCCAGTGGCGGGCGCGGCGACCCCCCGGGGTCGGCCCGCCACGACGGCGATCCCATGCTCTGGACCCGGGCCCGAAGCGATGCCGACGCCGGCCAGCAGCTCGAGCAGCTGATCGGCGCACCGGTGACGGTCGTCGTTCCCGGCCGGCGGGTCAACGCGTGGGATCTGATCGAGTGCGGCAGGGAGCACAGCTCGCTCGTCATCCCCGACCACGTTCTCGATGCGGATGACACGGCGCTGGAAGCCGCGCCTTTGCACGTGAGCGACCGCCGGATCTACCTCATCAACGGTCTCGGGGCCACGCCGGCCCGACTCGGTGTCGTCCTTGATCGCTTCGCCGCCGGGCTCCTCCTCGCCCAGCTCTCGGCCGAGCCGCTCGACGCCCTCTCGTGACCCCGCGCACACCTTCTGGCCATCCGACCCTTCCGGTGGGAACGACCACGACCGGGCGCGCTGGGCCGCGGCCCGGGATGGCGACGGTGACGGCGGCCGGGCTGGCCGCCGGCGTGGTCGCCCACCTCTTACCCGGTGTGGTGGCCTGGCGTTCCATGCGATGCCGCCTGCTGCCGCAGCTGTCCGGCGTGGGCGACCCCGGCCACGTGGCCGTCACCTTCGATGACGGCCCCGACCCCAAGGCCACCCCGGCCATCCTGGACGTCCTCGACACCCTCGGCTGGCGGGCCACCTTCTTCTGCCTCGGCAGCCAGGTGCGCCGCTCGCCCGAACTCACCCGGGAGCTGGTCCGCCGGGGTCACGAGGTGGCGGTGCACGGTGACAGCCATCGCAGCCATTTGCGTCGCCCCTTCACCTCGACGGTTCCCGACCTCCTCCGGGCTCGCGACACCATCGAGGAAGTGGCCGGGGTGCCGGTCCGCTGGTTCCGGCCGCCCTACGGCGCGGTTTCGAGCGCCACGCTCGTCGCGGCCCGGAAGTCGGGACTGCAACTGGTTCTCTGGACCACGTGGGGCCTTGACTGGCAACCACGGGCGACCGGCCGTACGGTGGCCGCCAACGTGGCCCGGACCTTCCGGCCGGGCGCCACGGTCCTGCTGCACGACTCTGATATCACCTCGATCCCTGGCACGTGGCGCTCCGCACTGTCCGCTCTTCCCATCCTTGGCCGCCAGTGGGCGGCGGCCGGACTGCAGGTGGGGACCCTCGGCGACCACGGCGTGAGCGGTCAACGGCGCTCCTGAGACCGGGCCGGCCAGGTGGGGCCGAGCATCGGATAGGCCCCCAAAACCGCCCCCAGGGCAGGCGGCCTCCGGTTCCGGCGACGATGGCCGTTCTCCTCCTGATGGTGGCCCTGGTCGGCGCCGGATGCGGGGCGAAGCCCGCGTCCAGGGCCACACCCGCATCCGGGGCCACACCCGCGATCCGGGTGGTCACCGGGCTCTACCCGCTGGCGCAGACCATCGAGCAGATCGGAGGCGGCACGGTTTCGGTCACCGACGTGGTGCCCGCGGGCGCCGACCCGCGCCACTATCAGCTCGACCCGGCTCAGATCGCCACCGTGCACCACGCCGCCCTGGCCGTGGAAGTGGACGGATTCCAGCCCTCGTTCACGGCGGCCGCAGCCGGCACGCCGGCGGTGGTCGACGTCGGAGCCCGGCTCGGAACCGATGATCCTTACGTGTGGCTCGACCCCGACCTCATGGGCCGGGCCGTCGCCGTGATCGCCGCGGCCCTGGCCGCGGCCAACCCCCCCGCCGCCGGCGTGTACCGCAAGAACGCCGAGGGCTTCGCGGCCGAGATGAAGTCGACCGCGATCGACTACCAGAGCACCCTGTCGACCTGCCCGCGGCGAACCATTGCGACCGCCGACGGCGCCTTCGCCGCGATGGCCCGGCAATACGGCCTGGAGGACTTGATCGTCGGGGCGGCGGAGGAGCCGGCGCCCGCCGACGTGGCGAGTGCCACCGGACGGGTCAGAGCCGCCGGCCTCACCACCGTGTTCGCGGAGCCGTTCGTCCCGACCGGCACCGTCCAGGCCGTGGCGGCGGCGGCCCACGCCAGGGTCAGGAACCTCGACCCGCTGAGCGGCCCTCCGGCGGGCGGATGGCCCCACCATCCAGACTACGTCCAGTTGCTGGAGCAGAATCTCGGCGCCCTCAGTGCCGCCCTCGGCTGCCCCAACACTGAAACGGGCATGTGAACGACCCCCTCTCGGCCGTCTCCCGCTGGCCGGCCCTCGCCACCGCCGGGGTGGTCTCCGCCGGCGGTGGGTTCGTTGCCGGCACCGGACCCGAGCAGGCCCGGTTTCCCTGGGCCTCGGTCACCAAAGTGCTCACCGCCCTCGCCATCTGGGTCGCCGTCGAGGAGGGCACCGTGGCGTGGGATGATCCGCTCGGTCCGCCGGACGCCACGCTGGCGCACGTACTGGCCCACGCCTCGGGGCTAGCCCCTGACAGCGATGCGGTGCTCGCCCCGCCGGCTACCCGCCGCGTCTATTCGAACCGCGGCTTCGAGCTGGCCGCCGAGCATCTGGCCGACCATGCGGGCATGTCGTTCGAGCGCTACCTGGCCGAGGGGGTATTACAGCCTCTCGGCCTGTCCCGGACGGCGCTGGCGGGGAGCCCTGCGGCCGGCGCCTCGGGGCCCCTGGTGGACCTCATGGTCCTCGGCCGTGAGCTCCTGGCGCCGACCCTGGTGAGCACCGCCACCCTGCGATTGGCCACCACAGTGGCGTTCGCCGGCCTCGGCGGGGTGCTCCCCGGATTCGGCGCCTATGACCCCAACGATTGGGGCCTCGGCGTCGAGATCCGGGGCGCCAAACAACCCCATTGGACCGGTGCCCGTAACTCACCGGCGACGTTCGGACATTTCGGCCGCTCGGGGGCGTTCCTCTGGGTGGATCCGACCCGACGGCTGGCGCTGGGCTCGCTCGCCGACCGGCCCTTCGGGCCGTGGGCCGCGAGGGCCTGGCCGGCTCTCTCCGACGCCGTCCTCGCCAGCTACCCGCCAGCCTGACCGCACCGCTCTGTTCGCCCGCCGGACCGGTCGGGCCGATCGGAGCAGGAGGCCGCTCCGACTCACTGATCCCGGGGCAGGACTTCGCGGAAGGCGGCAAACGCCCGGGGGGCCCAGACGGTCGCCGGTCCGCCATTCATCAAGATGGCGACGCCCAGGGCCTCGGCGACCTCCTCCTCGGTGGCGTGGCGGCGAGCGGCACCCAGGGCATGGGCGGCGATGCAACCGTCGCACTCTCGGGTCACCGCTATCGCCAGCGCGATCAGCTCCTTGACCCGCGCCGGGAGGGCTCCGTCGGTGAGAGCCGCCCGCTGCATGGCCGCGTAACTGCCCACGACGTCGGGAATCTGCTCGCGCAGCTCCCGGGCCGGGTCGCGGATCTCGCCGATTACCTCGAGGGGATGGATCATTCGTGTTCTCCTTGCCGGCTGCCGGCTGCGATCGACGGCGCGATCCGCCAGGCGGAGCGTAACCAAGCCCGGCCTCCCGGCCGACGACCAAACCGTGACCGTCGACCGGCCTCGGGCCGGATCGGTAACGTGGCGCTTTCCATCGAGGGCACGACGACTGGTCAGATGAGCAAACCGGATCCAACCAGCAGCACCGGCCGGTCGGGGCCGACGGAGCCGGCCGGCCCGATCGAGGCGCCCCACCCGATCGACGCACCCGACCCGATCGACGCACCCGACCCGATCGAGGCGCCCGGCCCGATCGTGCTCGCCGGCCTGGACGACACGGTCGGCCCCCTGGTCCGGCGGGCCGGAGAGATCGCCCTGGGGCAGTTCCGCGCCGCTCCGGTCGTGGACGACAAGGGGGACGGACGGGGAGGGTTCGATCCCGTCACCGACGCCGACCGGATGACCGAGCGCTACCTGCGAGAAGAACTGTCGGCCCGCTACCCGGCGGCCCGGATCACCGGTGAGGAGGGTGGCGTCACGGGGCCGGCCGGACCCGCCGAGTGGGTGATCGACCCGATCGACGGCACCAAGGCCTACATCACCGGAGTGCCGATGTGGGGCGTGCTGCTCGGACTGGTTGTCGACGGCCGCCCGGTCGCCGGGTGGTGCCGTCAGCCCTATCTGGACGAGACCTTCGCGGCCGTCGATGGCCGCGGCTGGCTGGACCAGGCCGGCCGGCGGCGCCACCTCGGCACCCGGCGGACGACGGACCTGACCGAGGCGTCGATGTATTCCACCCATCCGAGCATGTTCCACACCCCCTGGGCCCGGGCCGCCTTCGAGTCGCTGGCGGCCAGAGTTCGTCTCCAGCGCTTCGGCGGCGACTGCTACTCGTACTGCCTGCTGGCCCTGGGCACCATCGACCTGGTCGTGGAGGCCGACCTGCAGCCGTACGACATCCTCCCCCTCATTCCGATCGTGGAAGCCGCGGGCGGAGTGGTCACCGGACCGCAAGGCCAAACACCGCTCCAAGGCGGGTTCGTCATCGCCGCCGCCAACTCACAGCTTCACGCCCAGGCCATAGAGTGCCTTCCCGTGGGCCCGCCGCCCTGAGGGCCCACCCCTCGTTGCCCATTCTTCACCCCCGGACCCCGCCCACAGAGCCCAACGCATTCTCTCCGGTTGCCGCGGCCTCAGGGCCCCGCCCTCGCGCGCAGTCTCCCCGGCCGCGGCGAAGGCCAGTCAGGCGGCGCCGTAGCGGGGCCAGAGGCGGCCCCGGGCCAGGTAGGGCATGGTCGGAGGAAGACGGAGCAGGGGCGCCGGCACCACCGAGAACAGGGTCCGCAGCCGGCGCACCTGCCGGTTGAACCGAGCGTCATCGTCGGCCGTCCAGGGCAGGCCGATCCGCCGACGCAGCGACGCCGGGAGGGTACCGACGGAGAGCAGCAGGATGACGTCCCCGGCCCGTCCCGCCGGCGGGTCCCAGAGCCGCCCCGGTAGGGCGGGAATCGGTTTCTTGGGTCGGGCCACCGCCGCAAGCACATCCTCGACCGCTTGATTGGCTTCGAGGATCCGTTCGACCGTGACCTCGAAGTGGCGATGAAAATCAGCGCAGGTGGGCGGGAGGTGATCGTCGCGAATGCGGAGCAGCCGGCCCACCTGGCGCCATTCGAGATACAGCACCTGCTCCTCGGCGGGCGTGAGCGGCGGACCGAAGACGCGTTGTACGTTCACGAACAGCTGGAACAGGGTGAGGTGCACCCAGGAGTAGGCGGAGGGATCGAGCCCGTGGTAGGCGCGCCCGGCGTCGTCCACACCCCGGATCCCGGCGTGGAGTCGCTGCAACCGACCACCCTCGGCCAGAGCGACGTCCTCCGGACCGAACACGATCCGGTCGACGGATCGCATGGTCCGGATCAGCCGGGTCCATGGCGCGGTCGTGAAATTCGAGTGCTGGGCGACCCCGGCCCCGACCACCGGGTGGGCGACCTGTAAAAGCAGGGCCGCGGGCGCCAGCAACAGGCCGCGGCTGTCCGCGGCGCAGCGCCACGTGAGCGAGCCTCGGCCGGGACGTGGCCGTCCGCTGAGGCTGGTGCCACGGGCCATGGACCCCGACCTTTCACTGCCTGCCATACGGAGTTACCAAGCCCATCGCAGATCGAAAGAGCCGATGGTAGCTGCACCGGTTCGCGATCTGACCGCAGGCCGCTCCGCTGGTCGGAGCCTTCGGGGCCGAGTCGGGCCCGGCCCCAGGCTCGTTAAGGTGATCCGCATGAGCCAGATCGCGGAAACGACGGAGGTGGAGGGGGCGGGCGGCGTGCGGCTCCGCGGGGATGCGTACGGCCCGGCCGACGGATTCCCGGTCATCCTCCTTCATGGCGGCGGCCAGACCCGGCATTCGTGGCGGACCACGGCGAGGGCGCTGGCAGCCCAGGGTTGGCGGGCCTGGACCTTCGATCTTCGCGGCCATGGCGACAGCGATTGGGCGCCGGACGGTGATTACGGCCAGGAGGCTTTCGCCGAAGACGCCCGGCGAATGATCCGAAGCATGGCCACACCTCCCGCGGTGGTAGGTGCGTCGCTCGGCGGCATCTCACTGCTGATGGCCGTCGGCGGAGAATCAGCGGCGGAAGTGAGTGCGCTCGTCCTCGTCGATGTGGCGCCGCGGATCGAGGAAGCCGGTGCTCGCCGTATCGGGGACTTCATGGGGGCCAACATGGAATCCGGGTTCGCATCACTCGACGCGGCGGCCGACGCCATCCAGGCTTACAACCCCCATCGCCCGAGACCGACCGACCTGGAGGGGCTTCGGAGGAACCTCCGCCAACGGCCGGACGGCCGCTGGGTGTGGCACTGGGACCCTCGCTTTCGTCAACGCCCACAGGGCTCCCCGGATGAGACCAGGGTCTCACTGGTCGCCCCGGAGCGGCTGGAAACGGCAGCCCGTTCGCTGGACATGCCCGTCCTCCTGGTGCGCGGCCGGGTGAGCGACCTCCTGAGCGCGGAGGGGGCACAAGAGTTCCTGACCCTCGTGCCGCAGGCCGAATTCGTCGACGTCGAGGGCGCCGGCCACATGGTGGCCGGCGACCGAAACGACGCCTTCAATTCGGCCATCGTCGACTTTCTCGAGCGCCTCGACCGCTAGAACCTCACTTCCCCGGCGGGGCGGGCATAGCGGGCGGCGGCCGGCGGTCCGGGCATAGCGGGCGGGCGGCGGGCGGCGGGCGGCCGGCGGCCGGCGGGCCGGCTCTCCAACCTGGGCGCCAGCCCGGCCGGTCGCACCCAGCCTGCGCCGCCGGATCGAAGGGCGACGCGAGCCAAGCCGGACCTGATCGAGCAGTACCATCACGTCGCGTGCGTCGGGGCATCATCGTCGTCGTTGCCGGGTTCCTTGCGGCGCTGGCCGCAGGGTGCGGTGGCTCGTCGACCCCGAAGGCGAATCCCGAAGTGCTGCTGCGACAGGCGCAGACCACCCTCAGCGCCACCTCCTCGGCTCACTTTGTGCTGACCAGTCAGAACGTCGCGAGTAGCGGCACCAACCTCACGGGAGGCGAGGGCGACCTGGCTCGGCCGGCCCAGCTCCAGGGGACGTTCTCGGTGACCGTCGAAGGGTTCGGGGCCAAGGTCAAGGTGGTGTCGAAGGGTGGGGTCTTCGTCGCCCAGCTCCCGTTCCAGACTCACTACACCCGAGTCAGCCCCGCCACCTTCGGACTGACCGACCCTTCCGCGCTCCTCGATCCCGCCCACGGGCTCAGCAACCTCCTCACGGCCGGAACCGACCCTCGTTACACCGGACAGGAGCGATACCAGGGTGAGCTTCTGGACGAGATCACGACCATGGTTCCCGGTTCGGCGATCCCGGTGCTGCCCGACGCCAAACCGTCGGAGCCGGTGACGCTGGTGGCCGCCATCAACCCGAAGAGTCATGAAACCCGGCAGATCAGCCTGACCGGGCCATTCACGAGCAAAACCTCCGACAGCACGTACGTCGTGGTCCTCACCGCGTACAACCAACCGGTGAATATCACGCTGCCGCCCACGTAGGTGGCGACAACCGACGGAAATTCGGCGACCGAACAGGCGACGGCCGGCCGGCGGGACCGCTGGCGCCTGGCGCTCGCCGCCCTGGCGGTGCTGTTGGCCGCCGCCGACACCTACGTGGTGGTGGTGGCCCTGCCATCGATCATGAGCGGCGTCGGTGTCGGATTGGACCGGCTGCAGCGGGCCACTCCGATCATCAGCGGCTTCCTGCTCGGCTACATCGCCGTCCTGCCACTCATCGGCCGCCTCGCCGACCTGGCCGGCACCGATCCGGTCTTCGCCGGCTGCCTGGCCGCCTTCGGGGCCGGCTCGCTGGTGACGGCCACCGCCCACTCCCTTCCCGTGGTGATCTCCGGCCGGGCCCTGCAGGGTCTCGGCGGCGGTGGGCTGGTACCGGTCACGCTGGCCATGGTCGCCGCCCGCTGGCCGCCGGACGCCCGGGGCCTGCCCCTCGGCATCGTCGGCGCCCTGCAGGAGCTCGGCAGCGTTATCGGCCCGCTGTACGGGGCGGCGATCGTGGCGGTGGCCTCGTGGCGGGCCATCTTCTGGATCAACATTCCGGTGACGGTGGTGCTCGGGGCCGGATGGTGGCTGACCCGGTCCCCCGCCCGCTCGACGCCGGCGGTCGCGGCCGGCCGCCGCGACGCAACCGGCCGTCCCCGCGCCGAGGGCCGGTTCGACGTGATAGGGGTCGTACTGCTGGTGGTGATCGCGGCGGGACTGCTGGTCGGGCTCGACGCACCGTCCAGCCTGGCCAACAGCACCAGCTTCGGCCAAGCCTGGTCGCGGCTGGCGGAGGGCCCCTGGGCGTCGTTCACGACCCCGATGGTGCTGGTATCGGCCGGTGCCCTGGTCGCCTTCCTCGGCTGGGAGCGGCTGGCTCCGGATGGCGTCCGGGTCCTGGTGCGAACCGATCGGATCCGGACGGTCCTGGCCCAGGCCGACCTCCCCGGCGCCCTGATCCTGGCCGGCGCGCTCGCCGCGGTGGTGGTGCTGTTCTCCACGGCCGACCCGAGCAATCAGATGGTGGCGTCCAGTGCACCCGTGCTCGGCCCGGCTCTCCTCGTGCTCATCGGCCTCTTCTGGTGGCGAGAACGAAGGGCGGCGGCGCCGCTGATCGACACCGGTGCGTTCGCGGCCCGCCCGGCCTGGGGAGCGCTGGTCGTCAACCTGGCGGTCGGAGCCGCCCTCGTGGCCGCTCTGGTGGACGTGCCGCTCTTCGCCCGTTCCACCATCGACCCCCACTCGGAGGTGTCGGCGGCGCTCGTGCTGGTGCGATTTCTCGTGGCGGTACCGATCGGTGCCCTCGCGGGCGGGGCCCTATGCCGGCGGCGGGCCGCGGCGCCCCTCGTCGCCGCGGCCGGCCTGGGCCTGGCCGCGGCGTCGTTTGTGGCCATGACCACCTGGTCGGCGACGGCCCTCGGTGGCGGTCTCCGCTGGAGCGACGTGGAGCTGGTGGTCTGCGGTTTCGGCTTCGGGCTGGCCGTGGCGCCGGTCAATGTCGCCATCCTGGGAGCGGTGGCGCCGGGCGTCCACGCCCTGGCAAGCGCCCTGGCCGTGGTGGCCCGGACGATCGGCATGCTGGCCGGTCTGTCGGCCCTCACGGCCATCGCGTTGCACCGCTTCTATCGGGCCCAGGCCCGGATCGGCTCGCCGTTTGTGCTGTGCCCCAAGCACCCGGCGGCTTGTCCCGCCTACGACAACGCCACTTCCCGGGCGCTGATCGGCGAGCTGCACACCATCTTCGCCGGTGCGGCCGCGTCGCGCGGCCGTCGCCGCGGTGCTGTCACTCGTCCTGCTCGGCGGGAAAACGGTCAGCGCTGATGCCGGGGACACCACCACGTCGTCCGCCCTCCCACGACTCCTCGGCTGAGCTCGGCGTGGTCGCGGGGGCAGCGTCCGCCCGGGTGCCGTTCCGGTTGCAGGTCGCCAGTGTGCGATCCGCCCCGCCGGATCAGCTCGGCCAGGCCGGTGCTGAGGTGCCGGTGCAGGCGACGAAGGTCGACGGCGGAGAGCGATCGGCACGGCCGGGCCGGGGCCAGGCTGGCCCGCCAGAGCACCTCGTCGGCGATCAGATTCCCGACGCCGGCCAGCCGGGACTGATCGAGGAGCCGGGCTTTGACGGCGACACCGGTGCCCGCGAGGGCGGCCCGCAGGTCGGCCGCGGTCGCCGTGAGAGCGTCGGGCCCGAGGCGCCCCTCGTCGGGGTCCAGCTCGACCGCACCCAGGCGGCGGGCGTCACGCATGGCGAGCCACCCGCCGTCGGCGAAGTGAACCGTGAAACGATCGTGGCGGGTGGCGTCGCCGGGCGGTGAGTAGAGCAGGCGGTCGAGGCTGGCCCGCCCGTCGACGATGAGCCGTCCACTCATGCCGAAATGCAACCCCACCACCACCTCGATCCGGCCCTCGGGGTCTGAGCCGGCGTCTGGCGACCCGGCGTCGAGCAGCATGAGCTTGCCGCGCCGGCGTGCCGCGAGGAAGCACCGGCCGACCAGGGCCGACGTCGCCGCGGCCGCCAACAGACCCCGCTTGAGGTACCAGGCGTCCGGGGCATGGACGCCGGCGATAAGGCGGTCGAGGGCCGTTCGCTCCGCCAGGGCCCGGTACCCCTCGACTTCGGGGAGCTCGGGCATCAGGCGGCGGCCAGCTGGCGGGCCCGGGTAAAGACGGCGTCGAGCATCGGCGCCGTCAGCTTCCCCGTGAAGGTGTTCTGTTGGCTCGGATGGAAGGAGCAGATCACCGTGCGCCCCTCCCCCGCTGGTGTCTCCACGCCGTGACCGAAGCGCGGGCGCCGACCGAGGGGAAGCACCCGATTGAGGGTGTCATAGGCATACTGGCCCAGGGCCACGAACACCCGGGCTGAGGGGAGCAGGGACAGTTCTCTCTGCAGGAACGGCAGGCAGCGGTCCCGCTCCTCTGGAGTGGGGCGGTTGGCCGGCGGGGCGCAGCGAACGGCTGCTGTTATCCAAACCCGGTCCAGCCGCAGCCCGTCGTCGCGGCGGGTCGAGGTGGGCTGGTTGGCCAGACCGCAACGGTAGAGCGACGCGAAGAGCCAGTCGGCGGACCGATCGCCGGTGAACACCCGCCCCGTGCGATTGCCCCCGTGGGCGGCCGGTGCCAGGCCGACCAGGACGATGGTCCCGGCCGGGTCGCCGAACCCTGGCAGCGGGCGAGCCCAGTACTCCTCGTCCCGGAAGGCGGCCCGGCGCGTCGCCGCCACCTCCTCCCTCCAGGCGACGAGTCGAGGACAGGCCCGGCAGGCGATGATCTCGGCTTCGAGTTCCGCCAGCGATCCGGCGCCCGTCCCGTAGCGGTTCGGCATCGGAAAGACACTAGGTTGGCGGGACGAAATGCCGCCGACCGCAAAACGGAAGCTCCCCCCGTCCACGCTGGTGCTGCTCGTGCGGCACGGCGCCACGCCGAGCACCGGCCAGGTTCTCCCCGGCCGGGCCCCCGGCCTGCATCTGGCGCGACGCCGGTCGCGAGCAGGCGGCCCGGCTGGGCGAACGGCTGGCCGCCTGGGCGCCCGCAGACGGCGCCAGACCCCGGATCGCCGCCATCTACGCCTCCCCGCTGGAACGGACCCGCGAGACAGCTGCGCCCCTTGCCGCCGCCCTCGGGCTGCGGGTCCGGGTGGCGCGCGGACTCATCGAGTGCGACTTCGGTGAGTGGACAGGTGAGGCCCTCAAGCAGCTGATGAAGCGGCCCGAGTGGACGACCGTGCAGCGCTACCCGAGCGGGTTTCGCTTTCCGGGCGGGGAGTCCTTCGTGGGTATGCAAGCCCGCATGGTCGAGGCTATGGCCGACCTGCGGGCCCGCCACCCCGGCGAGACGGTCGTGGCCGTATCCCACGCCGATCCGATCAAGGCCGTGGTCGCCGACGCGGTCGGGACCCATCTTGACCTTTTCCAGCGCATCGTCATCTCCCCCTGTTCGGTGACCGCCATCAACTATGGGCCGGGTGGTCCGATGGTCCTGGCGGTCAACTCGACCGTGGCGCTGTCGGAGCTGGCCCCCTCGTGAGCGTCGGGCTGTGAGTCGTTCCTTCGAGTTGCCGGACGTCGAATGGGCGACGGTGGGCACCATTGGTCCGCCGGGCCAGCGGGTCTTCTATCTGCAGGCCCGCCAGGGCGCGGAGCAGATCACCTTGAAGCTCGAGAAGCAACAGGTGGCCGCCATCGCCCAGTTCCTGGGGGAGATCCTTTCGGATCTGCCGGTTGCCGATCCCCTGCCCGACGACGACGCCTTGGCGCTGGTCGAGCCGGTCCAGGCGGAATGGGCGGTAGGCGGGCTCCAGCTGGCCTATGACACCGAAGCCGATCGCATCGTCATCGTGGCGGAGGAAGTCGGCGATGACGACCCTGAGGACGCCGACGATCCTGCCGGAGCAGGGGCTGGCGGTCCGGACATCGGCGAACCATTTTCCGAAAGCGACCCACCGGTCGACCGCGGGATGGGACGGCTGAGCCTGACTCGAACCCAGGCCGCGGCGATCGTTCGGCGCGGGTGGGACCTGGTCTCGGCCGGGCGACCCACTTGCGCCCTGTGCGGCCGCCCGATCGATCCGGACGGTCACTCGTGCCCGCGGACCAATGGCCACGGCCCCCCGGCCGCCTGAGCGCTCCCGTTTGGAAGTGCCGGTCGTGGATGTGCTGGGCCTGCTCCGAGGTGGACGGATCGAGATCGAAGGCCGCCTGCCCTGGAGCAGCAACGGCACGTACCTCGTGACCGTGACCGACGACGAGCACACCACCGCCGCGGTCTACAAGCCGGGCCGGATGGAGCGCCCCTTGTGGGACTTCCCTGACGGCCTCTACCGCCGGGAGGTCGCGGCCTACGAACTGGCCGAGGCTCTCGGGTGGGGGCTCGTCCCCGAAACGGTCACCCGCCAGGACGGCCCGCTCGACGCCGGATCGCTTCAGCGGTTCGTCGACGCGGACTTCGAGCAGCACTACTTCACTCTGCTCGAAGTGGACGCCCACCGGGCGGCCCTGAAGCGAATGGCGACGTTCGACGTCATCGCAAACAACGCCGACCGTAAGGGCGGTCACTGCCTGGTCGACGCGGCCGGGCGGGTGTGGGGGATCGACCACGGGCTGTGTTTCCACTCCGAGCCGAAGCTGCGTACCGTGATCTGGGACTTCGCCGGCGAGGCCCTGGCCCGCCGGGACCGCCGGGATCTCGAGCAGCTCGCCGGGCGGGGTCTTCCCGCCGCCCTCACCTCGCTGCTGCACGCCGACGAGCGGCGCGCCCTCGAATCGCGCCTCGAGCGCATTCTGCAGTCCGGCCGCCTGCCGGCCCCGCGGTCACACCACCCCTATCCCTGGCCGCTGGTCTAGCGGGCCGGCTGCCCCGCCGTTTGGGTCGAGAAGCAGGACACCTATGTCCTGTTTCTCTCCAAAATCAGGGCGGGGTGGTCCAGGCGCCGGTCACTCAGGCCCGCTGGCGGAGCGCCTCGATCAGCTTGGGCAGCACTTTGTTGACGTCGCCGACGATTCCCAGATCGGCGATCGAAAAGATCGGCGCCTCCTGGTCCTTGTTGACGGCGATGATGTTCTTGGCGCTCTTCATCCCAACCATGTGCTGGGTGGCTCCGGAAATACCGGCGGCGATGTAGATGGTCGGTTTGACCGTCTTCCCGGTCTGACCGACCTGGTGCGAGTAGGGAACCCAACCGGCGTCGACGATGGCGCGAGGCGCCCGCGGCCCCGCCGAGCAGCTTGGCCAGGTCTTCGATCATCTGGTAGCCGGCGGCCTGGCCGAGGCCACGCCCACCGGAGACGACGATCGCCGCCTCGTCGAGTTTGGGTCCTTCGCTCTCCTCGACGTGAGAGGACAGCACCCGGGCGGCCCCTTCGGCACCGAGGGCGGGCACCTCCCACTCATCGACGGCAGCCGCGCTCCCGCCGGTTGGCTCGGCGGCGAACGACTTGGCCCGAATGACGAAGATCCCCGGCGTCGCCCCGGTGAAGCGGGCCTTGAGGATCTCGGTGCCGCCAAAGATGGCGTGTTCGGTGACGAGCTGTCCATCGCCCGCCTCGGCGCCCACGATGTTGGTCAGGACCGGCCGGTCGATCCGCGCCGACAGGCGGCCGGCGGTGTCACGGCCGTCGTAGGTCTGCGGCACCAGGATGGCGTCGGGGGAATTGCCCGCGGCCACCTGGGCGGCCATGGCCGCGCCCAGGGCCGGTCCGGGCAGACCCTGACCGAGGTCGCCGATGGTATGCAGGATGGCGGCGCCGTGGGCCCCCACCTCGGCCGCGAGGGGAGCGCCGTCGCCCCAGGTCACGCCCTCGACGGTCCCGCCGATCTCGTGGGCTTTGCTGAGCAACTCCAGCGAGACCGGCTTCGGCTTGTCTTCGCTGCGGTCGACAAGGACCCAGACCTTGTCCAATGGCATGAGCTGTTGTGCCTCTCTGTTCGGGTTCTGACTCGGTTGTGGCGGTTGGGGCTAGATGACTTTGAGTCCCTCGAGGAAGGCCACGATCCGCTCGTGCCCGTCGCCTTCGTCGACGACGATCTCGCCGCCCTTGCGGGCCTCGGCCGGCTGAACGGACACGATCTCCTGGCCGGCCCCGGCCGCCCCGACCTGTCCGGGATCGATGCCCAGATCGGCGACCTTGAGCTCCTCGACCGGCTTGCCCTTGGCCGCCATGATGCCTTTGAAGGACGGATACCGGGGCTCCACCACCCCGGCGGTCACGGTGATGAGGGCCGGCAGCGGCACCTCGACCTCGTCGTACCCTGCCTCCGTCTGACGCTCCACGTGGACCTTGCCCTCAGCGACGGTCACTTTTTTTGAAAAGGTGACGGAGGGAAAGCCCAGCAACTCGGCCATCTGGACCGGCATGGTCCCCGTGTAGCCGTCCGTTGACTCAGTGGCGGCGATCACCAGGTCCGGGTCGGCGCGCCGGATCGCCGCCGACAGCACTTTGGCGGTACCGAGGGCGTCGGATCCAGCCAGCACGGGATCGCTCACCAGGATGGCTCTGGCGGCGCCCATGGCCAGGGCCGTCCGCAAGCCGCTGGTCTCGCCGTTGGGGGCCATCGACACGAGGGTGACCTCACCCCCGCCCGCCTGATCCGCCAGCTGCAAGCCCATCTCGACACCAAACGAATCGGATTCGTCGAGGATGAGCTTGCCCTCCCGCACCAGGTTCTTGGTGGTGGGGTCCAGCTTCGGGGGGGCGGCCGGGTCGGGGATCTGCTTGACACAGACGACGACGTTCATTCTCTTATTGTCCTCCACCTTCCGAGCCGGCGCCAACCGGGACGCCTGAGTGATACCCCCGTTCAGCCGGGTCCCTGACGGTCGGGCGGGCTGCTACGGTCCGCGGTCGTGACCACGAGCGACGAAGTCCGGCTACAGGTTCCGGCCTCCCCGGAGTTCCTTCGCCTGGCCCGGGTGACGGCGGCCGGACTCGCCGGCCGGCTCGGGTTCAACTACGACGAGGTGGAGGATCTGCGCCTCGCCATCGATGAGCTCTGTTTCGGGCTGACGGGCCCGTCGCCGCGCCCGGGGACCGTGGAGCTGCGCTACCTGCTCGACGAGGACACCCTGGTCGTCGAGGGCCACGGCTATTTCGCCGATGACGTCGCGCCGGTCGGGCTCACCGAGCTTTCCGAGGTCATCCTGAGCGCCCTGGTCGACGAACACCAGCTCGGATCGGGGCCGGACGGCCCGAGCTTCCGGATGGTCAAGCAGCACCACGATATGCCGGAGCCCGGTGAAATGGTTGGGCCCGGTGCCTGAACGGGAGTCGATGCGGGAGGTCTTCGAGGCCTACGCCCGCACCCGTGATGTCGTCCTCCGCGATCAACTGGTCGCCGCCCATATGGGCCTCGCTGCGTACCTGGCCCGCCGCTTTGCCAATCGGGGCCAACCGCTCGAAGACCTGGTGCAGGTGGCCTCCGTCGGGCTGCTCAAGGCCGTCGATCGCTTCGACCCGGGTCTCGGCGTGGAGTTCTCGACCTACGCCACCACCACCATCGTCGGGGAGCTGAAACGTCACCTCCGCGATCGCGGGTGGGCCGTACGCGCCCCCCGGCGCATGCAGGACCTGTACCTCACCCTGAGCCAGGTCATCGACACGCTAAGCCAGGAGCTCGGCCGCTCACCCAATATCGCCGAACTGGCCGTCGAAGTGCAGGCTTCCGAGGAGGAGGTCCTGGAGGCGCTCGAGGCCGGGCAGGCCTACCGGTTCGCCTCCCTCGACGCGCCCACCCCCGACCTGCCTTCCGGCGACCTCGGCGAGCGGCTCGGGCAGGAGGACGCCGAGCTCGACCGGGCGGAGCAGCGGGCGACCCTCGAACCGATGCTCGACCGGCTCTCACCCCGACAGCGCCAGGTCGTACAGCTCCGGTTCTTCGGAGGTCTGACCCAATCGGAGATCGCCCGGCGGCTGGGCGTTTCCCAGATGCAAGTGTCGCGGCTGCTCACCAAGAGCGTCGCCCAGCTGCGTGCCCTGGCCAACCAGCCGGGCGGGCCCGCCGCCGACACGTGACCCGGCGATGCGCCTGCTGCTGATTGTCAACGCCTCGGCGTCGTCGGTCACCGCTCGCAGCCGGGTGGTGATCCAGAAGTCGCTGGCGGCCGATCATGAGGTGACCCTGGCCGAGACCAGCCGGCGGGGGCACGCCATGCGGCTGGCGCAGGGCGCGGCGGCGACCGGCACCCAAGCCGTCATCGTCCTCGGTGGCGACGGCACCCTCAACGAGGCCGCCAACGGGCTGGCCGGCACCGAGTGCGCCCTCGGCGTCCTGCCCGGAGGGTCCACCAACGTCTTCGCCCGCACCATCGGGATGACCAACGATCCCATCGAGGCGACGGGCGAACTCCTGGCCGCCCTCGCTGCCGGTCCGGGTGGGATCCGCACCATCAGCGTCGGCAACGTCAACGGCCGCCGATTCCTGTTCCACGTCGGGATCGGCTTCGATGCCGCCGTCGTGGCCCAGGTCGAGCGGCGGGCCGCCGTCAAGCGATACCTGGGCCACGCCGTCTTCGCCTACGCCGCGGTCGACACCTGGGCTCGCCACTACGACCGCCGGCATCCCCACTTTGCGGCCGAGCTGCACACCCGGGACGGGCGGGTCGTCCGGGTTGACGACGGCTACTTCGCCATCTGCCTGAAGTCCAACCCGTACACCTTCCTGGGCGACCGGCCCCTCGACATCGCTCCTGGCACCGGGCTTGACACACCCCTCTGCGTGGTCGTGTTCCGGTCTCTCAGCGCCGCCACCATGCTCGGACTGACGGCGTCGGCGTTGCGGGGCGGGGCCGGATTCAACCGCCGGCGCACCGTCACCGTGGTCCCTGAGGTGGTCCGGGCTGCGATCACCCCGCGCCAGACCGTGCCCTATCAGGTCGACGGTGACTTCCTGGGTGACGCCGGGGACCTGGGGATCCGGTGGGAACCGGACCGACTCCGGTTGATTGCGCCGCGCCGCTGAGTGACACCTGGGTGCCGCCCGGTGCCGCGGAGTGGTTGCTGCCGCGACGCTCAGTGGCACCGGGTGGCGCGGAGTGGTTGCGGCCGGGTCATGCCGCGCCGGGCGCCGCTGCGTGGTCGCCGCCCAGGGCCGTCCGCGGGGGCGTCCACCAGGGTCTGCCAGGAAAATTTGGAGCACCGAAGCCTTGCGTTTGGCTCGGTCGCGCCTTACGCTGGGGCGACGCTGCGGTGAACAGAGGAGTCTTGTTTACTGCGCTATTCGTGAACGGATTCACAATCAGCTGAAAGAGGTGGCGCGGCGTGGCCCTCGCCTGGAGTCGGAGCATCGAGTGGGACATTGACGACTGGCGAGACCACGCGGCGTGTCGGGATACCGAACCCGACCTCTTCTTCCCGATCGGTAGTACGGGCCCGGCCATCGAACAGATTGATGCCGCCAAAACGGTGTGTATGGCCTGCGACGCCCAGCAGTCGTGTCTCGAGTTCGCGCTGGTAACCAATCAGGAGTCAGGGATCTGGGGCGGCACCTCGGAGGAGGAGCGCCGCAAGCTGCGCAAGGCGTGGCTGGCCCGCCAGCGGCGGGCGTCCTGAGCGCTTCCAACCTGACGCACTGAGCGTCGCCGGCCCGGATCCCCGGTCAGCGGCGCGCAGGCGGCCGCGAAGTCCCAGGATCTAAAGGTTCTCGAGATCCTCGCTGGCATGATCGACGGGGACCACCACGTCGACGACGGTCCCGCCGTTGCCATGCATGCTGATGACGCCGCCGAGTTGCGTACGCACGAGTCCCCGCACGATCGACAGTCCGAGGCCGGACGTGCTGTCGATCGAAAACCCCGGCGGCAGCCCCACCCCGTTGTCCCGAACCGTGACGCGCAGCTCCCCGTCGGTCCGGAGCAGCTCCACCGCCACCTCCAGCTTCCGGCCCCGGCCCAAGCGGGTGTCCTCTCCTGGCCCCGGCGGGAACGGGGAGCCGTTCGCCGGCCCACCCTCTGACTCGGCCCCGACGGACCCCGACGATCCGTCCGCCGCGGCTCCGGGTTCAGGCCAACCGTGCTCCGCGGCGTTCTGAAGCAGCTCGGTAATCACCACGGCGAGGGGCGTGGCCACGGACGCGTGCAGCTGACCGGCCTCACCGCGGCACGTGATCCGGACCGGGCGGTCGGCCCGGCCCAGATCCTCGGCCATGCGGATCAAGGAGGGAAGGATGTCATTGAAGTCCACCTCGTCGACGGTGTCGCGAGACAGGATCTCGTGGACGACGGCAATACTGCGAACCCGCCGCTCGGCCTCCTCGAGAGCCGATCGTGGCTCGCCGGAGGCCATGCGGCGGGACTGCAGGCGGAGCAGGGACGAGATCGTCTGCAGGTTGTTCTTGACCCGGTGGTGCACCTCGCGGATGGCGGCGTCCTTGGACAGCAGCAAGCGGTCCCTACGGCGCAGCTCACTCACGTCATGGATGAGCACGAGGGCCCCGGTCACGACGCCGCTGTCGAGCAGCGGCATGCAGCGAAACGCCACCGTGGTATCGCTCGCATCTCCGATCTCCCTGGTGACTGGCAAGCGGGACTCGTAGGCGAGCGACACGGCCGACTGATCCAGACCGGCCTCATCAAGACGGATCCCTTCGATGCCGGACTTGACCCCCAGGCGGTGAAGGGCGCTCACGGCGTTCGGCGAGGCGTAATCGACACGGGCGCTGGGATCGAGCACGAGAACGCCGTCGCCAACCCGAGGCGTCTCCGCCGTGACGATCTCGTCCACCGGATAAGGAAAGGCGCCCTGGGAGATCATGCGGGCGAGCCGATCGAAGACCTCGACGTAGACCCGTTCGAGCTGGCCAGAACGACGGCCCACGACGAGGGCCGACTCCCGGGTCAGCAGGCCCACCAGCTGGCCTTGCCGGCGCACCGGGATACAAACCAGCCGGGCGTGTTCGCCGCGCCTCGGTATGGCCACCTCCCCTTCCACCACGCTGCCGAGCTGCCAGGCTCGGGCCAGCAGGGGGCGGTCATGGGCTCCGGAGATCTGTCCGACCAGGTCCTCGGGGTGCAGGGTCTGGCTGGTGGTCGGCCGCACCTGGCCGAGGGCTACGAACAGGTCGACTCGCCCGCGGGTCGGGGCGAAGAGCAGCAGATCGGCGAAGCAGAGGTCGGAGAGCACACCCCAGGACGCCACCAGGCGCTGCAGATGCTCGACGATCGGATCCTCGAGGTCCGTGTACTCCTGCACGAGTTCGGTCAGCGTGTCCACCGCAGCCTCCTCTGCCCGCTACGTCCACACCCGCTCGCCGAGATCCACCAGCCCCGGGAGGTCATGAATGTCGGCATCGAACTCGGGAACGGTGGCCACCACGTCGCATCGGCTCATGAGATCATGTCGGGCTCCGGCCTCCCGGCGAGCCACGACCGCAAAGTTCCTGAAGTTCTCGCCGATCTCCGCCAGCACCCGGGCCAGCTGGGCCGCGTCGGTGTCAAGGAGGCCCGCCAAACCGTCCAGGCGGGCCAGCTCGGCCGCGTCATCGCACAGCCGGGCCGCCCGAGCCTCGGCGGCGTCGTCGAGCAGGTAGTCGGGCAGGACCCGGTTGAGGACCAGCGCACCAACATGGAACTTCTTGGCGCTGAGTACCTGAAGGAAGAACTCGGCTTCCCGCACCGGCGCCGCCTCCAGCGTGCTCACGACCACAAAGGTGGTGCGCCAGTCGAGCAACAGCCGCTCCACCGCCCTGGACCGCTCGACAAAGCCCGGGTACATGGTCTGAAAGAGGATAAAGAACTCGGCGATGTCTTCCAGGAACTGCGAGCCGAGGACCCGATCGGCGACCTGGTAGAAGGGCCGTGAGGCCATGTTGAGCACCCGGCTCCGGTACGGGGCGATGAGCATCCGCAGCAACCGGGAGGAAAAGAACTCCGCCATGCGAGCCGGCGCTTCGATGAAGTCGATGGCATTGCGGGTAGGAGGGGTGTCCACCACGATCAGATCGAAATTGCCCTCGGAATGGAGCTCGTAGAGGCGCTCCATGGCGATGTAGTCGTGACTCTGGACGAACCGGCCCGAGATGTTTTGATACAGCGGGTTGGTCAGGATGCGTCCCGCGGTGGCCCGGTCGGGAGCGTGGCGGCGCACCAGGTCGTCCCAGCTCTGCTTGGTGTCGAGCATGGCCACCCACAGCTCCCCGCGGGGCCGGACCCCACAGGACTTGAAGGCATCCGGGGGGACTTGCTTCTCGATGTTGCCGAACCCGTCGAGCCCGAGGGCTGCCGCCAGCCGGCGGGCGGGATCGACGGTGACAACCAGCACCCGGCCTCCAAGGCGAATGGCGGCCATGGCGGCCGAGGCCGCCGCGGTCGTGGTCTTGCCGACGCCGCCGGACCCGCACACGACGACGATCTCCTTGGCCGCAAAAAGCGCCTCTACGGTCTCCGGCCCCACCGCCCGGCCCCCGCCGGGGGCGTGGGGTGCGCCGGGTTCGCCGGGGCTGCGGGATGAGCCGGCGGCGCCGGTCGGGGGCATCAGTAGCCCAACTCTCCGGCCAGGGCGTCGGCGAGCTGGTGCGTGGCTCGTAGCCCGTGGCTCCGGAAGAACAGGTAAGGCAGATAGAGCATCGGAACACCCGGATCGACGGCGGATCGAAGGGCGTCGAGGTAGTCGGTACGCGAGCGCCGCATGGTGACGGTGAGCCGAGCCGCCTCCATGATCGGCCCGGTCGCCCCTCCGAGGGCCGCCGCCAGTCGAGCTTCGGCCGGGGCGGTGGCCAGACGGGCGAACACCCGCTCCTCGCCGCGGCCAAACAGCTCGGGAAGGACGCGATTGACGACCACGGCAGCCAGGTCGACGTTGGTCTCGGCGCGCAGCCGGGCGATGAGCTCGAGGGTCTCGCTCACCGGCATCTCGGCCGGCGTGGCCGCCACGACCAGGCCGGTCGTGGCCGGATCGTCGAGGATCTCGAGCATCCACCCCGTCTGCTGTCGAACCAGCCCTACCTGCACCAGCTGGTTGATGGCCTGTGGCGCGGCCAGCTGGCCGACGATATGGCCGCTGGCGGCGGAGTCCACGATCACGACGTCGTAGTGGCGGGCTTTGACCTCCCAGCACAGCTTGCCGACGGTGACGATCTCCTTGACCCCTGGGGCGGCAGTGGCCACGAAATCGAACATCTTCGCCAGCGGACCGACCCGAGCGACCAGGGGAAGCCGGAGCTGCAACGACAGGTATTGCTTGAGCGACGCCTCCGTGTCCATCGACATGGCCCACAGGGCCGGGGCAATCTGGCGCTCCTCGAAGCCGGTCGGGCCGGTCTCGAAGAAGTCGGCGAGGTTTCCCTTGGCGTCCACCTCGCAGACCAGGGTCCGCAGGCCGCGGCTGGCCGCCAGCCAGGCCAGGGCGGCGGAGATGCTGGTTTTGCCGACGCCGCCCTTGCCAGTGACGAAGATCAGCTTCCGTTCCAGCAGGTCGACCAAGCGCCCGCCTCGCCCGTCAGTCGGCGCCGGTCAGCGCAAGGCGGCGCCGAAACCGACCCGGCGGTCCTCGCTACCGGTGTTGAGCTCGACGTACGCCACGCGGTCCGAGGGAATGCCGACGCGCCGGCCCCTGCGGTCGGTCAACCAGACGACGCCGCCACCGGCCAGGGCCTGCTCGATCTGAGCGGCCACCGCGTCCGCGTCGGTCCCGTCGGGCAGCTCGACCTCGATCTCCTTGGGGGTGTGGATAACACCGATTCGGACGTCCACGACTTGCTTCTCCTTCAGGCGATGAGGTTCAGGCGGGCGATAAGGATCAGGCCATGCTACTGGGCAGGCCAGAAACTCGACGCCGGAACCTCGCGGAGCAAAAGGCCAGGTGGCAGGCCTGGCTACCCACGCGAGTTGCCGGCATCGAGTTTACCGGCCGCCCGCCGGCGCCAGACCCGCCCCCACTGCGGGGCACCTGCGAGGTTGGGCTGTCACCGCGCCGCGGTAGCGTGCGACCGATGGAGGATGTCGGAGCCAGCCGGGCGGACCAATGGGCGGCAACCATGGCCGGCCATAGCGTCGATGGCGCCGTCCGGCAGGCCCATGCCGGCGCTGACGCCTGGCCGGTCGGGCCGGTCGAAGTGTTCGACCGCGAGGCCCGCGAAGCCGCGGAGGCGGCCGCACTGGCCGTCGGTGCCACCCGGGCCGTCGGCGCCGGTCACCGGGCCAGGCCCGAGGAACCCGACCCTTGGCGTACCTGCTTCGAGCGCGACCGTGACCGGATCCTCCACTCCACGGCGTTTCGGCGGCTGGCCGGCAAGACCCAGGTGTTCATCTTCCCCGCCGATCACCAGCGCACCCGCCTGACCCACGCCCTGGAGGTGGCCCAGGTGGCCGGAGCTGTCGCCCGGGCCTGTCGGCTCAACGTCGCCCTGGTGGAGGCGATTGCCCTCGGCCACGATTGCGGTCACGGGCCGGGCGGTCATGCGTCGGAGGATGCCCTGGGTCTGTTTGTGCCCGGCTTCGACCACGCCGTGTGGGGCGCCGATGTGACCCTGGCTCCGCTCAACCTGTGCGCCGAGACCGTCGACGGCATTCGCAACCACTCCTGGTCCCGCCCTTCCCCCTCCACGCCGGAGGGACAGGTCGTCAGCCTGGCTGACCGGGTGGCCTACTGTGCCCACGATCTCGAGGACGCCATTCACGCCGGGGTGGTGGAGGGCGCGGCCGTGCCGCCCGAGGTGACGGGGGTGTGCGGCACGACCCGGTCGGCCCAGTTGCGGGCGCTGATCATCGACATCGTCCAGACGACTACGAGGACCGGCCTGGTCGGGCTCTCGGAGCCGGCCGGAAGCGCGCTGGCGGCTCTGCGCCGCTTCAACCACGAGCACATCTACCTCCGCCCGGACAGCTCCCGGCAGGCCCGGGCCGTGATCGACATGCTCCGTGCTCTCGTCAACCACTATCTCTCCTGTCCCGGTGCCCTGCCCGCCTCGGCCCGGACTGGCGACCCGGTGGGCGACGCCGTCGGTTACGTCGATGGCATGACCGACCGGTTCGCCTGTGCCCAGGCTGTGGCCCTGTTGCAATGGCCCGCCGACCGGCTGCCGCGCGGGCTCGACCTGAGCTGAGGGCTCACCCCGACCGGGCCGCGGGCGTGGCCGCGATGGCGATCCCCGTAGGATCGGCCGGCGAAAGCCCTGTTCCCTGCTAAGGGCCCCGTTTACCACCCGAGGAGGCCGAGATGGCCCTTGTCCGCAAGTCGAGCACGCACGACCTCGCGGCCCGTGTCACCGCCGGCCTGGTGCCGCCGGGATTGCTCGCCAACCTGCCGCCCGGCGTGCTCGCCGGCATGCCGCCGGAGGTCCTGGCCGCCCTGCCGGAGGAGACCCGCCGGCGGGTCGCGATATCCCGGGCCGGCGCGGGCGCCGGCGAGGAGGAGGGGAGGCCCACGGGGTATCCGATCGTCGACCGGGTCCACCTGCCGTCCCACTTTCTGCCGATGAAGGGGATCGGCCCCGAGGACGCCTACGAGTTGATCTCCAGCGACCTGCTCCTCGACGGCAGCGCCCGGCTCAACCTGGCCACCTTCGTCACCACCTCGATGCCGCCGATGGCGGCTCGGCTGATGGCGGAGACCGCGGACAAAAACATGATCGACAAGGACGAGTACCCGCAGACGGCCGAGATCGAGGCCCGCTGCGTCAGCATGATCGCCAATCTCTGGAACTCGCCGCACTCGGAGGCGGCGACGGGCTGCTCGACCACGGGCTCGAGCGAAGCGGTGATGCTCGCCGCCCTGGCCCTCAAGTGGCGGTGGCGGGCGCGCCAGCAGGCCGCCGGCAAGCCCACCGATCGTCCCAACCTGGTCACCGGTGCCAACGTGCAGGTCTGCTGGGAGAAGTTCTGCCGCTACTTCGACGTCGAAGCCCGATTGGTCCCCCTCGAAGGAGACCGGCTCCACCTGACCGGCGAGCAGGCCGTCAAGTATTGCGATGAGAACACCATTGGCGTGGCCGCCGTCCTCGGTTCCACCTTCGACGGGAGCTACGAGCCGGTCAAGGAGATCGCGGCCGCCCTCGACCAACTTCAGCGGGACACCGGACTCGACATACCGATCCACGTCGACGGGGCGTCCGGCGGCTTCGTCGCCCCATTTCTGCAACCCGACCTCGAATGGGACTTCCGCGTCCCCCGGGTGCAGTCGATCAACGCCTCCGGTCACAAGTACGGGCTGGTGTACCCCGGGGTCGGTTGGGTGGTGTGGCGGGATGAGGACGCCCTGCCCGCGGAGTTGATCTTCGACGTCAACTACCTCGGCGGGCACATGCCCACCTTCACCCTCAACTTCTCCCGTCCCGGCAGCGAGGTGGTGGCCCAGTACTTCATGTTCACCAGCCTGGGTTTCGAAGGATACCGGCGGGTGCAGCAGCGGTCCTCGGACATCGCCCGTTACCTCGCCGCGGGTATCGCCCAACTGCCGCAGTACCGCCTGGTCAGCGACGGCAGCGATCTGCCGGTCTTCGCCGTCGCCCTCGACCAGGCCATAACCAACTACACCGTCTTCGACGTGTCCGACCGCCTGCGCGAGCGGGGCTGGTTGGTACCCGCGTACACGTTCCCGCCCAACCGGGAGGATCTGGCCGTCCTGCGGATCGTGGTCAGAGCGGGATGACCTACGACATGGCCGACCTGCTCCTGGGCGATGTTCGCCTCGGACCGCCGCCCTGGAGTCGCTCGACCAGCCTCTCCCGGCTGCGGCCGCCGGGTCGAAGAACGTCTTCTCCCGACTGATGGACCGGTCCCGACTCGCCCCACGCAGACCTCCATGCTCGCCATCGCCGGGTCCTGCCCGACTGGATCACCCTCTTCTACGACCAGCCCATCGAGCTGGTCTCCGGGTCCGGCCGCCACGTCACCGATGGCGAGGGCCGCACCTATCTGGACTTCTTCGGCGGCATCCTGACCACCATGACCGGCCATGCCGTCCCGGAGGTGGTGGACGCCATCCGGACCCAGGCCGGGCGCATGCTGCACTGCTCCACCCTGTACCTGGTGCGCCCCATGGTGGAGCTGGCCGAGCGGATCTCGGCCCTGTCGGGCATCCCTGACGCCAAGGTGTTCTTCGTCAACTCGGGGAGCGAGGCCAACGACACCGCCCTCCAGCTCTGCTGCACGGCCCGGCGATCCAACCAGATTCTGGCGCTTGCGCAACAGCTACCACGGCCGGTCCTTTGCCAGCATGGCCGTCACCGGGCTGTCCGAGCTGGTCGACGTCCAGCCTGTCGCCGGTCAACGTCAGCTATGTCCACGGCGGCTACCGGTACCGCAGTCCGTTCGGTCATCTGCCGGACGCCGAGTACATCGCGGCGTGCGCGGCCGACCTGGAGGATGTGATTCGTACCGCAACCGCGGGCGACGTCGCCTGCCTGATCGCCGAGCCCATTCAGGGCGTCGCCGGATTCGTGGTGCCACCGGATGGCCTGTTCGCGGCCATGCGCGAGGTGCTCGATGAGCACGGCATCCTCTTCGTGTCGGACGAGGTACAGACCGGCTGGGGACGCACCGGCGATCACTTCTGGGGCTACCAGGCCCACGGCATCAGGCCGGACCTGTTGACCTTCGCCAAGGGATTGGGCAACGGCCTGGCGATCGGCGGTGTGGCCGGACGCCCGGACCTGGTCGACTCGGTACACGCCAACTCCATCTCGACCTTCGGTGGCAATGCCCTCGCCACCGCCGGCGCCCTGGCGAACCTCGAGTACTTACTGTCCCACGACCTGCAGACCAACGCCCGGGCCCGTGGGGCCCAGCTGATGGATCACCTCGCTCCGCTGGCCGAAAAACTGCCGGGCGTCGGCGAGGTGCGCGGCAAGGGTCTCATGATTGCCGTGGAACTGGTTCAGCCCGGAAGCCGCGTTCCGGACCCCGCCGGCGCCGCCGCGGCGCTGGAGGGCTGCCGGGTCCGGGGCCTGCTGATCGGCAAAGGCGGCGTGCACGGCAACGTGCTGCGTATCGCCCCGCCGCTGTCAGTCACCGCGGCCGAGATCGACAGCCGCGGCGGCCGCCCTCGCCGATGCCCTGCTGGAAGTGGACCGGGCTGAGCGCTGAGGGGACGGCCAGGGTGACGGGGCCAGCCGGCCGGCCCGGCGGGCCCGGCGGCCTCGGCCCGAGAGTGAGGGCCGTCGGCGGCGTCCTCACTCTGGCTGCTGCACCGAACCGGCCGTGACCTCATCCCCGGAGGGCTCGGCCTCGAGGTCCGGCCGCGGGATGCGGGCGGGCGGCCCGTCGTCGCCGTCCAGCCAGGCTGGGGCATGCCGCTTCGCCCACGCCCGCCGGATGGTCCCGACGAGCATGGAGCGCAGGGCGTCCGGATCCCGGAGGGCCATGCCAATGTGGCCGATGATGACGATCCCCAGCCCGAGCGCCAGCCAGTCATGTACGAACGTCGCTCCGGTGCGCCAGTTGAGCGGCCAGGGGTGATACCAGCGCATGATCACACCGGTCCCGAGCATCACCAGACCGGCCCCCGCGACGAAGGCGGCGTTGAGCTTTTGGCCGGCGTTGAACTTCCCGACCCGCAAAGTACGCAGCCGGCTGCGGCGCTCGGGTCCGGGCCGGAACAGCGACCGCAACCACGCCCGGTCATCAGTTGACCATCGGTTGAACCGGCGCAGATCCTCGCGGAGGGCCCGCCCCCACGAACCCGACAGCGCGACCACCAACGGAAGCGGGAGGGCCAGGCCGGCATAGACATGGATGTCCTCCACCAGGGCCCGCCGCCCGACGACGGCCTGGAGTGGTTCGAGGTAGAGGATGGCGCCGGTAACCACCAGCAGCAGGAACAGGGTGGCGGTGATCCAGTGCACCGCTCGCTCGATCCGATCGAACCGCACCAGCAGCGCCGGGCGGCCGCCATCGTCAGGTCGGCGAGTCGCCGCGGCCATTGCTGTGCCCCACCCAGCCCTCGACGGCGTAGTTGCCTTCCGTCTCCCAATATCCGGGCTCGACCCGGTCGACCACCTGAATCCTCGACATCCATTTCAGCGACTTGTAGCCATACATGGGCGCCACATAGAGCCGCACCGGCCCACCGTGCTCCCTTGACACCGGCCCGCCGAGCATCGAATAGGCGGCAATGACATCCGGACGGTAGGCCTCGGCGAGGGTGAGGCTCTCGGTGTACGTCCCGTCAAAGGACTCGAAGTGCAGGGCCTTGGCCGCGGCCTGGACCCCGGCCCGGTCGAGCAACGTCGATAACGCCACTCCCTGCCAGTGCACCTTGGGCACCCGCCACCCGGTGACGCACTGGAAGTCGCGCTCCAGAGTCGTCGCCGGTAGGGCCTGCAGGTCCGCCAGGGTGAGCACCATGGGGCGCTCGACCAATCCGTCGACGGTCAGGCGATAGGCGGTGTCGCTCTCCTCCGGAAAGCCGTCCGTGACCGTGTAGATGCGGAAGTAGTCGCCGGGCAGCAGGCCTGTCAGCCCGGTCGGATCGAAGCGCTCGACAGGTTGCAGGGCGGCATCGATACCGTCCTGCACCGACTTGCCGGCCACCACGCCGAGGGCTCCGAGCCCGAGCATTCCGAGTACCACTCGCCGACCGATCGGGCGGCCGATGCGAGCGCCGCCGCCCGGCCCGCCATCCCGTACGGGATCCTTCGGCTCCTCGACGTTTGGCACCGATCTCATGTTTTACGCCCTGCGCCGGGCCAAGAGGGATCGGGCGACCCCAATTCAGCGAATCGTGAGCTCCGGTCGGAATATGCGAGCCCGGCCGCGGGCCGCCAGGCGGCCGGCGATGCCCGCGAACGCCTGGGCCGCTTCGGACTCCGGGTCGGTCACGACGATCGGCCGGCCCTCGTCGCCGCCGACCCGCAGCGCCGGCGCCAGAGGGATCTGACCGAGCAAGGGGACCCCGAGATCGGTGGCGAGTTCCGCGCCGCCCCCCTCACCGAAGAGATGTTGGCGACTACCGTCGTCGGCAGTCATCCAGCTCATGTTCTCGATCACCCCGCGGAGCGGCAGGTGGATCTTTTTGGCCATGAAGGCGCTGCGTTGGGCGACCCGGCGGGCGGCCGGCTGCGGCGTTGTCACCACGTAGACCTCGGAGGACGGCAGATATTGCGCCATGGACAGGGCGACATCGCCAGTTCCGGGTGGCATGTCGATCAGCAGGAATTCGGGGTCACCCCAATCGACGTCGACCAGGAACTGCTCGAGCGCCTTGTGCAGCATGGGACCCCTCCAGATGACCGGCTGGTCGTCGTCGACGAAGAAGCCCATCGACATGCAGCGGACACCGAAAGATTCCGGCGGCACCATCTTCAAGTCGCTCACGGTCGGCTCGGCGTCGATGCCCAGCATCCCGGGGATCGAAAACCCGTAGACGTCGGCATCCAGCACGGCCACGTCGTGCCCCGTCCCGGCCAGGGCCACCGCCAGGTTGACCGTCACCGATGACTTGCCCACTCCGCCCTTACCGGAGGCGATGCCGATCACCCGGGTGGAGCTTTGCGGCCCGAAGGGGTTCGGCCGGCCCGCTTCGTGCCCGAGGGGGGCAGCCGGGGATCCGTGCTCGTGCCCGGCCGCGGCCCCGTGCTGGCGGGCGCCGCCGGCGGCGCCGCTCCACGCGTCGGGATCCCGGCCATGACCCTGGCGCGCCGCCATCCGGGCCCGCACCGCCTCCAGCTCCTGCGGCGTCATCACGGTGAGCTCCACCTCGACGTGCCGGACGCCGGGCAGCGACTCGACCGCCGAGGTCACCCTGCGGGTGATCTCACTTCGCAGCGGGCAGCCGGGCACTGTGAGGGCGACGGTCACGGTGACCCGGCCCCGTCGGATGTCGACCCGGCGGATCATGTCCAGCTCCACGATGCTCACGTGCAGTTCTGGGTCGGTTACGGGCCACAGGGCTTCCATCACCTTGTGCTCGCTGAGCGCCATCCGGTCTCCTTTAGCGTGCGGGTCGTCCGTACGGCGGTGGACCGTTACAGACTCGACGTCGGAAACTCGCTGAGCAGACGCCCCGACCGCACGGCCTGAGCTGGCATCGAATTCCGGCAGGGAGTTCGCAGGCGGCCCCCTGAGGCGGCACGGCGATTTGCACTACGCAGGTAGGTAGAATAGCCGCGTGGCGTCAGTAGCCGACCACCTACCGGGGGACCAGGTTGGGCCCGGGGCCTTCCGGCCCCCGGCCTGTGAGGAAGGTCTGGCTCCAGTCGCACCTGGCGACGATGTTTCTGATGCGGTCTCGACGGAAGTCCTGTTCGCGGAGTCCGAGGTCGGCGGGACGGCGGCGGGACGCGGCCGGCTGACCGACGACCAGTTCTCGGCGGCGGTAGCCGCGGTCACCTCCGCCTTCGGTGATCCAACCCGGCGGCAGATCTATCTTCTCGTCCGGGAACATACCGACGGCGTGACCGCCTCCGAGGTGGCCGACCGGTTTGCCTTGCACTCCAACGTCGCCCGCCACCATCTCGACAAGCTCACGGCCGGCGGCTACCTCGAGGTGCACGTCAGCCGACCGCCGGGAGGAGGAGCCGGACGGCCGTCGAAGCGATACCGTACTTCGGCGCAGGACACCGGTGTCGAGGCGCCCCGCCGCGGCGACGATCTCCTGGTCATGCTGCTCGGCCGGGCTCTGGCCCTCATCCCGCCAGGCGACGCCGAGCGCATGGCTGAGGCCGTGGGCGAAGACTACGGCCGGCGGCTGGCCGATCAGATGTCGACCGGCGAGGGCCACCGCTCGTTCCGGGTGGCCCTGCATGCCATCGCGGACGCCCTGACCGCTCACGGATTCGAGGCCCACGCCGAGGCCCGGGGTGGGTCGCTGGCCCTGATCAAGGACGCCTGCCCCTTCTTCGACACCGCCAAACAGCATCCGGTCATCTGCGCCGTCGACCGGGGCATGGTTCGGGGGATGCTCTCCGGCCTCTACGGCGAGTCGGTGAATTCCACCGAGTCGTCGCGCGCCCTCGGCGACGACGCCTGCGTGAGCCTGGTCTGAGCCCACCCGGGGTGTCCGTGGCGATACCAGGTGGGCCGGACCGGCCGAGCGGGCCAGGGCGGTCGAGCGGGCCAGAGCGGTCGAGCGGGCCAGAGCGGTCGAGCGGGCCAGGGCGGCCAGACGGGCCAGACGGGCCGGGCGGGCCAGACGGGCCAGGCGCTCCAGACGGGCTTGGCCAGACGGGCCCGACCTGATGGAGCCCGCCTCGGGTCGGGCCTACCTGGACCACGCCTCGACGTCACCCATCCGACCCGCGGCACGGGAGGCCATGTGGCAGTGGCTCGGGTGCGCCGATCCGGGCCGCATGCACACCGAGGGGCGCATGGCCCGGGTGGCCCTGGAGGACGCCCGGGACCAGGTGGCCTCGTTCTGCGGGACCCGATCCCGGCAAGTGGTGTTCACGTCGGGGGCGACGGAGGCCATCAACGCCGCGGTGTACGGCGCCTTGCACGCCGAGAGGGGCGCCGGGCCGGGTGACGAGCCCCGTGTGGCCCTGGCAGCCGTTGAGCACAGCGCAGTCCGCGAGGCCTCGGAACGATACGCCGGCCCGAATGGCTGGGCCACCCTGGCCGTGGACCACACCGGTCGCCTGGACCCCGAATCGGTGCGAGCAGCCCTCGAGCGGCCCGGTCTTGCTCTGGTGCACTGTCAGTGGGCGAATCACGAGGTCGGGACCATTCAGCCGGTGGCGGAGATCGTGAAGGCCTGCCGCGAGCGAGGGGTGCTGGTGCACGTCGATGCCGCGGCGGCGGCCGGGCACGTGCCCACGGCATTCGACGATCTCGGGGCTGACCTCCTCTCAATCTCGGCCCACAAACTCGGCGGGCCCCCTGGCATGGGCGCAATGCTCGTCCGCCGCGGCCTGCGAGTCCCCCCGCTGCTGGTTGGCGGCGCTCAGGAGCGCGCCCGGCGAGCCGGCCTCGAGAACGTGGCTGCCGCGGTGGGGTTCGGCGCCGCGGCCGCCGAGCTCGACCGCCACCGCCTGATGGCGGAAGCGGGCCGGGCCGCGGCCTTTACCGAGCGGTTGCGGGCCGTGGCCCTGGCCGAACCCGGCATCGAGGTGTACGGCCCGGCCGGCGCCGACGACCGGCTGCCCAACCTGGTCTGCCTGGGCATCGACGGAGTCGAGGCGGAAGCCGTCCTGATCGGCCTGGATCAGGCGGGCGTGGCCGCCCACTCGGGCAGCGCCTGCTCGTCGGAGCTGCTCGAACCGTCGCCGGTCCTTGCCGCCATGGGCGTTGAAGCCGAACGCAGCCTGCGCCTATCCGTGGGCTGGTCGACGACACCGACCGACGTGGCGATGGCCGAGCGGGCGCTGCCCGCCGTCATCGGCCGGTTGCGGGCCCTCGCCGGCGGGTAACCGCGAACCGGCGCCGGTCCGATCCGTAGCCGAAGAGGCGGGCGGCTGTCGCCTATGGAGATCCAGCCACCCGACCCGCAGGTCGGGGTGGACGAAGACTTATGGTAAATCCATACACTTCTGGTGCATTAACAACACTATAGGTACTTTTCCCTCCAGAAGTCGGGGCCTTGGGGCAAAAGTCGAGGGCAGCGACGGTCGCCAGCGCCGGCGACGCGGGCCGGAAGCCAACCAGCCGGGCCCGCGCCCCGTGTCAGCCCTTGGCCGCGGCGGCGGCCGCAGCGCGAGCCTCGGCCTGCTGCAGCGCGACCCGGACCTGAGACGCCAGCTGGGGATCCGGGCTGTGGGCCAGGTACCACTTCAACTCGGGTATGGCGTCGGTGTAGTCGTCTTCGCTCAGCAGACCGATGCCCCGGTAGACGTGGGCCGGCGCGTACGTCGGGTCGGCCCGCTCGGCCTGCTGCAGCATGGTGAGGCCCTGCTTCAGGAGGGTCGGTTGCTGGGTTTGGGCCAATAGCCAGCCCTCGCCGGTGAGGGCCTGGGTCTGGTTGGGATTGCGGTCGAGGATCTTTTGGTAGTCCTTGACCGCGGTCAGTTCGTCGCCCTGGTCGGCCGCCTGCTGGGCTTGCTGCAACGACTGGGCGAGCGCCTGCGGGCTGAGGGCCACGCCGCTGATCTCCTCGCCGGGGAGCCTGGTCGCCGACGACGCCACCACGGCCCAGGCCGCCGCCACCGCGGCCGCGACCGCGCAGACGGCGATCAACACGGCGCGCCGTCGAGGGTGGCGGGAACGCCGCCGGGTCGGGCCGGACCCGCCTTCGGCCCCGGCGTGGTCCGCCTCGACCGCCGGGCCGGACCGGTCATCCCCCCCGAAACGGTCACCCTCGACCGCCGGGCCGGACCCGTCATCCGCCCCGAAACGGTCCCCCTCGACCGCCCCAGAACGAGCCCCACCGGTAGCGAGGCCGGACCGATCCGGAGCCCCCCTGGTCCCGTCAAACGCGGGCCCGCCATCGAGGGCGTGCAGGGCGGCTGCCGCCCGCTCGGTATACGCATCGGTGAGCGACCGGTAATCGGCTTGGTCGATGTCGCCGGCCTCCCACTCGGCGTCGAGGTCGCGGCAGGGAGCGCAGGCAGAAGTCCCGCTCGTCCTCCAGCGCCCTCTGCCGGCTGGCGGCGACGGAAACCCCCTCCCCGGCCGCTTCGTTGTGCCGTTCGTCGGGCCCGCTCTCCGGGCCGCCCTCCCGCCCGAAGTCCGGCCCGCCCTCCTCCCCTTCCGCTCCCGCCTCGAGGTCCCGTGGGCGCGTCCTAGCCACGGCGGCCGTCACCGCCGGCGGGTTCGGCCCCACCCGGCGGAGGCCACCCGCTGAGCGCCGCCTCCACCAGGGCGCGGTCGGCGTCGCTGACCGTGACCGGGGCCCGCCGGGGCCGCCACCTGGCGAAGGCGACCGCCAGACCGACGATGGCGACCACCACCGCGACGACGGGAAGGACCCACACGACCAGGTCGATGCCGCGCCCTTCCGGCTGCTCCAGGATGCCAGAACCGTAGGCCGAGACCAGGCCGGCCAGGATCTGGCCCTGGTTCTCTCCGGCCGCCAGCTCCCTTTGTATCTGAGCCCGGATCTGCACCGAGGCCGGGGCGTTCGATTGCGCAGCTGACTGGCCTTGGCACACCGGGCATCGGACCAGGGAGGCGATGTGGATGGTCTCCGCCGCGGCGGTCGGACGCCCGCTGGTTCGGTGGGTTCCGATCACCAGCGCGGTGATAGCGACCACGGCCAGAACCGCCCATGGAGCCCATCTCCGCCACCGTCGCCGGCCCCGCCGCCGCGGCTCCGGCTCCTCCTGCTCCGGCGGGCGGGTCACCCCGTACCGTCCGACGTCCTGGTGATCAAAGCGTTCAACTGGGACGCCACCACGCCCCCCTCGTACTTGGCCACCACCGTGCCGGACGGGTCCACCAGGTAGGACTCGGGGATTCCTCCGACTCCGTAGGCCACCACCGCCTGACCGTCGTTGACCGCCGGCCAGTTGCTGTGGCTGCTCCGCAGGAACGCCGTCAGATTGGGGACGTCGCCCTCGTCGTAGGCGACGGTCAGGATGGTGGCGTCGCCGGCCTGCCGGTGGTCCTGGGAAAATGCCAGCAGCTGTGGTGTCTCCTGCCGGCAGGGAATGCACCAGCTGGCCGCGAAGTTCACCAGCACCCACTTGCCCGCCAGAGAGGAGAGCGCGACGGCCGGGCCGCCCACGATCGACGGTCCCTGGATGGCAGGGGCCGCCCTGCCGATCAGCGGGCTGTGGGCGGTCTGCTGGGTAGCGGAACCTGAGGTGGCCAGGATGGTCACCAAAACGGCCAGGGCTACGGCCATGGCCAGCGAGATCCACAGCACCAGCCGTGGCCGACGGCCGGTCCGGGGGGGCACCTCGTCGTTCGCTGACACCCCGGCCGGATCGGGTTGGGCGCCGGTCATGCGGTGCCCCTCGCTGACACCCCGGCCGGCTCCGGCCGGACGGCGGAGACCGGGTCGGTCACCCCCAGGCTCACCGCCGCGCTGGCCGGATCGGTCGGGCGACGCCGCCGTCCCGGCCAGGCCGACAAGGCGGTTCCGACCAGCATGACGCCGCCGCCGACCCAGATCCACAGCACCAGCGGCTCGACGATCACGCCGATCACCGCCGGGTCACCGGGTTTGGCGGCCGTCGAGGCAAAGGTCAGGTAGATGTCCTCGGTGAGGCGGCTGCGGACCGAAGGGGTGCCGATCTCCTCGCTCGCGAAGGGATAGTCGCTGATGGCCGGGGCGTACACCTGACCCCCGTCGACCCGGACTCTCGCCTCGACCGCCGAATGGGTCGGCGTGTTGACGCTCCGGGTGCCGAGGTAGGTGAAACGGTGCCCGTGGAAAAAGCCGGTCTGGCCGGCTTTCAGCGACAGCTGGGTGCTGCCGGCAAACGAATGGCTGGCGGCGAAGGCGACCGCGACGATCACCACGCCGAGGTGCACGATCATCCCCCCATTGGCCCGTCCCACCAGGCCGCGCCAGCCTTGGCGGCGGGTGGCCAGGATCAGCTGGCGCAGGGCTGAGGCACCGGCGAACGCACCGAGACCGAACGCCAGCAGCGGGTTGAGACCGCGAACCCCGGACGCGACGCACACCGTGAGCACGACGACGGCGGCCACTCCGGGCCAGAGGAGCCGGCTGCGAAGGACCTCCCCGGACGCCTTGCGCCAGGGCAGCACGGGCGCCACGGCCATCAGAAAGAGCAGGCACACGACGATCGGCATCGTCATCCGGTTGAAGTACGGAGCGCCGACGGTGATCTGCTCGCCGTTGACGGCCTGGGCGATGAGCGGGAAGACGGTCCCGAGCAGCACGACCAGGGCGAAGGCGCCGAACAGCAGGTTGTTGGCCAGGAACGCGCCCTTCGCGGGACACCGGCGAGTCGATGGCCCCGGGTGAACGGAGCCGGTCACCCCGCCAGGCCAGGAGGCCGACCCCCGCGGCCGCCACGATCCCGAAGAAGGCGAGCAAGGCCGCCCCGATTCCGGTGTTGTTGAACGAGTGCACCGACTCGAGCACCCCCGACCGGGTGAGGAAAGTGGCCAGGATGGTCAGGCTGAAGGTGGCGATGACCAGCGAGAGGTTCCAGACGCGCAGCATGCCGCGCCGCTCCTGCACCATCACCGAATGGAGGAATGCGGTCGCGGTGATCCACGGAATGAAGGCGGCGTTCTCGACCGGGTCCCACGCCCAGTACCCACCCCACCCGAGAACCTGATAGCTCCACCAGGCCCCGAGGATCACGCCGCCGGTCAGGAACCCCCACGAGAAGAGGGTCCAGCGGCGGGTCTCGAGCAGCCAGCCCTCGCCGACCCGTCCGGTGATGAGACTGGCGCACGCGAAGGCGAACGGCACGGAGAATCCGACCAGGCCGAGGTAGAGCAAGGGCGGATGGAACGCGACCAGAACGTGGTTTTGCAGTAGCGGATCAGGACCCGGTCCGTCCGTCGGCGTACCGCCGTGCACGGTCACGAAGGGATTGGACACCGTCGCCATCAACCCGAAGAAGAAGGCCGCCACCGCATAAAGGATCGCCGTCGCCCAGGCGACCATCGGGTCGGTGATCCGGGCCCGGAAATGAACGGTGACGGCGACGATGTAGCCGGACAGCACCAGTCCCCACAGGAGGATCGACCCGGCGAGGTTGGACCACATGGCCGTGATCCGGAACAGGAGCGGAGTCTCGCGACTGTCGTTGTTGGCGACGTACTGCAGGGTGAAGTCCCGGGTGATGAGGGCGTGTTGCAGGGCCAGCGTGGCGATCACGGCCCCGAGCAGGATCACCCACGTGTAGGTCCGCCCGGTCCGCAGGAGCTTGTCCCGGCCGCGGAGCAGGCCGATCACGATGGTCACGCATCCGACGACCGCGCCACCGAGGGCCAGGATGACGGCGCTCTCGCCGACGGCGGAGTTCATGTCGTGGGTGGGCCGGGCAACTGCGACTTGAGCCGCTCCGGGTGCGCCTCGACGTAGTTGGCCGTGTGCTTGACCATGATCTGGTCACTGGCATACACCGGGCCGTTCCAGTGGCCTTCGAGCACGACGGGAACGCCCGGCTTGAACAGCTGCGGCGGGTCGGCGCTGTCGACCACATTGACCCGTACCCCATTGGCGTAGATGGAGAAGTCGGTGGTTGTGCCGACCTGACGGACGCCGGGCTCGACGGTGCCCTCGATCCGGAACTGCCGACTGCCGAGGGCGGCCTTGTCCGCCACCGCCTGGTCGGCGGTCTTGAAGTAGACGGTGGCGTTGTTGAGCCCTTCCAGCAGCAGGAATGTCACCGCCCCGGCGATAACGAGCACGGCGATCACCTGTCGCCGGCGGCTGCCGAGCAGGGGCCGTCGGCGGGGCGCCCGGGCGACCAGGCTGGGCGCCGGCCGCCCGGCCGCTTCGGGACCACCCTCGCCGGGCACCGACCCCCCGGCCGGGCCCGCCTCAGTTGGGCCATCCTGATCTGAGCCCAATTCGTCGGGGCTGGGCGCCCCCGAATCGGCGGCGGCGCCTGGATCGGCCGAGGCCCTTGGGCTCAGCGCCACGTCTTCTCCCGGTCGGGAAGACGGCGAGCCAGGACCCGACCCCGGTGAAGGGTCCGCCAGGTGTACAGAGCCAGGATCACGGCGGTGGCACCCCACCCGCCGGCGACGTAGCCGTTCATGGTTGGGCCGCCGGTTCCCGGGTCGGGCCGGCGGGCCGCGCCGCAGTGGATCCGGCGGCATCCGGCGGAGCGCCCTCGGCGCGCCGTTCGGCGATGGCCAGAGCCAGCCCCTCCTCCTCGAAGCGGTCCTCCAGCACCTCGACCCGGTAACGATGGACCAGCAGCCAGGCGAACACCAGGCCGAAAGCCACGAACGACACCAGCATGCCCACCAGTTGCCAGCCATGGATCAGGGGGTTGGCCCGCAGCAGGGTGTTGCCCTGGTGGAGCGTCTGCCACCAGGTGGTGGCCTCGTGGTCGATCGGGACGACCGAGCGCGCACAACACCGCGGCGACGGCGGAGCGGCGGGCCCGGACATCAGGATCGCCGCCCGTCCGGCGCAGGGCCAGGTAGCCGACGAAGACGGCCAGCAGCAGGGCCGTGAGCGTCAGCCGGGCGTCCCACGTCCACCACACCCCCCAGGAGCCACGACCCCAGATGGACCCGGTGACCAGGGTGATCACGCAGAAGATCACCCCCACCTCGGCCGAAGCCCCCGCGAGCTGATCCCACCGACGGCTGCGGGTACGCGGCCAGAGGTACGCCAGGCTGGCCAGGGCGCACAGTCCGAACCCGACATAACAGGTCGTCGCGGCCGCCGGATGGATGTAAATGAGTCGCACCAGGTCGCCCTGGACCACGTCGGGCGGCGAGGCCACCAGGCCAATCCAGGCGGTGGCGGCGATCGCCACCAGGGCGGCTGCGCCCAGGAGGCGCGTCGTGCGGTCGCCGGTGCCCCGGGCCCTCATGCGTCCTCCACCAGCGTCGAGAAGCCCAACACCCCGAGGGTCAGATAGATAGCGGCGAAGGCCACGAGCAGCACCAGCCACTTCCAGCCGTCCGCCACCGAGAGACCGAGGGCGGCCATCCAGGCCTGGGTGGCGCCGAGCAAGACCGGGGCCACGACCGGGAGCACCAGCAGGGGCAGCAACGTCTCACGCACGCGAAGCCCGGCCGACATCATCCCGTACACGGTGCCAGCCGCGGCCAGGCCGAGGGTCGCGGCCGCCGCACTGGCCAGCAACAAGCCGGGATCCCGCAGATCAGCGGCAAAGAGGACCACCACGCCGAGCCCGAGCAGCACCTCGAGGGCGGCCAGCTGGACGGCGATGGCGGCGGCCTTCCCGAGAAAGATGCCGGCCGGGTCGAGGCCCGACAGGCGCAGGCCGTCGCGGGCGCCGTCCGCCGACTCGACCGCGAAGCTGCGCTGCACGGCCAGCAGGCTGCACAACAACACGGCCAGCCAGAAGAGGCCGGGCGTGGCCTGCCGGAGCAGGGTGTGATTCTGATCGAAGGCGAAGCCGAACAGGAGGAGGACCAGCACCGCGTACGGAGCCACGTGCATGGTGGTAACCCGGCTCCGCATCTCCACCCGGAGGTCCTTGGCTCCGACCAGGGCCGCGTCACGCCACATGGCTCGCCACCTTGGCAGTCACCGGGGAAAGAGGAAGCGACGGTGCGGTGACCATCCCTCCGGCCACGGTCACGATCCGTCCGGCCAGGGCCGTGGCCCGGTCGTGTTCGTGAGAGGCGAGCAAGACGGTTCCGCCGTGCGCCACCACGCCGCGAACCAGATCATCGAGAACATCCCGATGTTCAGCATCCAGGCCGGCGTGCGGCTCGTCGAGCAACCAGAGCTCGGGGTTGCGGGCTACGAGGGCGGCGAGCGCCGCCCGCCGCCTTTGCCCGGCGGAGAGGGAGCCGACGGGGGTGGAAGCCAGCCGGCCCTCCAGCCCCAGCCGCGCCAGCGCCGGCCCCACTCCTGCGACCGCGGCGCCCGCGGCACGCACCGCGAAGCGAACGTTCTCGGTCGCCGTCAGGTCGTCATACAGGGCGCTGGCATGACCGAGCAGGCCCACCCGCCGCCGGATCGCTCGCGGGTCGGCCACCAGGTCGGCACCGAGGACGGTCGCTTCCCCGGCCACAACGCGCAACAACCCGGCACAGGCCCGCAGCAGGCTGGTCTTGCCGGCCCCGTTGGCCCCTTGCAGCAGAACGATCTCGCCTGGAGCCACCTCGAGGTCGACGCCCGCCAGGACGGGGAAGCGGCCCACCAGAGCAACAGCGGAGCGGAAGCGGATGACAGGATCCATGAAGCCGCTCAAACGGTAGCGAGGGCAGGCCCTCCAGTGCCATCCGGGGTGGCCGGACCCTGACCGGGCTAGCTGGTCGAGAGGCGGCCCAGTCCGAGGGCGCTCAGCACATCGGAGAACCAGGTGGACAGCACGTGCAGATTGTCGGTGAGGAGGAGGACACCCAGAGCGGCGAGCAGGAGCCCGGAAACCATGTTGATGGCCCGCAAGTGGGCGCGGGCGAAGCTGAACACGCCGGTCAGGCGGCCGAAGGCCAGTCCGGCGACGACGAACGGCACGCCCAGGCCGAGCGAGTAGGCCACCAGCATGGCTTCGCCCCGGCCCAGGGTGTGGGTGTCGCTCGCCAGGCTCAAAACCGCGGCCAGAACGGGGCCGATGCACGGCGTCCACCCGAAGGCGAACGCCATCCCCATGATCGGCGCCGCCCACTCGCCGAGCCGGGACGGGGCCACGTGCCAGCGCCGCTCCCGCATGACCCAGGCCGGGCGCAGCAGGCCGGCAAACATCAGCCCGCCGGCGATGATCACCAGCCCGGCGATCTCGTTGAGCAGGTGCTGGTGCGACCGGAGGGCCTGGCCCAGCCCGGAGGCGGTGGCCTCCAGGGCGGCGAACACCACGGTGAAGCCGGCGACGAACAGCAGGGTGGCCCGCAGCATCCGCCGCGAATCGGGGCGGGCCACGGTCGCCAGCTCGGCGCTGCTCACTCCCGACATCATCGAGAGATAGGCCGGAACCAGCGGGAGGACGCACGGCGAGAGGAACGAGATGATCCCCGCTCCGAAGGCCACGACGAAGCCGACCGGCGAGTGCAGGATGAGATGGTTGCCATCCATGGGCGACACCCATGATGGCATCCGGGCCGGTCCGCAGCCGGGGCGGGGGCAGCCAGTACCGTCGGGGCTGATGTCGTTGATGGTCGTCGCTCTGGTTGCCGGCGTCGCCGCCGGGCTGCTGCTCGGCGGGCGGCTGCAGTATCTGGCCGGGGCCCGGCTGCGATGGGTAGCCCTCCTGGTCGGGGGGGCCGTATGCGCTTTTGCCGGTTCACGCTGGGGGACGGCCCTGATGGTGGTCGGCTACCTCCTCCTTCTGGGTTTCGCCCTCCGCAACCTGGCGCGGACCGGGATGATCCTGGTGGCGTGCGGGCTGCTCGCCAACCTGGCCGTGATCGCCGCGGACGGAGGGATGCCCGTACGCGGCGTTCCGGCCGGGGCGGCCTACGGCCCGAGTCACCACGGGGTGCGCCCCGGCGATCACCTGGTGGAGCTGTCCGATCAGATTCGGCTGACGCCGCTCCATGCGACAGTGTCCCCGGGCGACCTCGTTCTGTCCGTGGGGGTTGCAACGCTGACGGCCGGCCTGATGCGCCCCCGTCGCCGCGCCGCGACGGCCCACCTTTGAGGCGCCCGCCCATGCCGGCCCCCCTGGTCGTGAGTATCTCCTACCGTCTCGGTGGCCCCGACGGCGTGTCGATCGAAGCCGAGAAGTGGCAGTGGGCCCTGCGGAGGCTCGGTTTTCAGGTCCGCACCGTGGCCGGCTCGGGCCCGGTCGACGTGGCCCTGCCCGGCCTGGACGCGGGCGATTGGTTGACGGGCCGCCCCGTCCCGCCGCTCGAGCCGGGCGCCCTGGCGGAGGCCCTGGCCGGAGCGGTACTGGTGGTGGTCGAAAACCTGTGCTCGCTGCCGCTCAACCCCGCCGCGGCCGAGGCCGTTGCCGCCGCCCTGGCTGGCCGACCAGCCATCCTCCGCCACCACGACCTGCCCTGGCAGCGGGAGCGGTTCGCCGGGTTCCCGCCCCCACCCGATGACCCGGCCTGGGTGCACGTCACCATCAACGACCGGTCGCGAGATGAGCTCGCCGCCCGGGGCCTGAAGGCCACCGTGATCCGCAACGCCTTTGCCACCGAGCTGCCGACCGGGAATCGGGCCGCCACCCGGAGGAGCCTCGGCGTCGCCGACGGTGACCGGCTGTTGCTCCAGCCGACCCGGGCCATCCCTCGAAAGGATGTCCCGGCCGGGCTGGCCGTGGCCGAGGCCATCGGAGCCGACTACTGGCTCCTCGGACCGGCCGAGGAGCAGTACCACGACGAGCTCGAGCGCATCCTGGCCGGGGCCAGGGTCCGGGTGCATCGCGGGCCGGCACCGCCCATGCAGGGTCCCGTCGGGGTCGAACACGCCTTCGCGGCTTGCGACGCCGTGGTGTTCCCGTCGCGGTGGGAAGGCTTCGGCAACCCTCCGATCGAGGCCGCCGTCTACCGGCGGCCGGTGGCGGTTGGGCCCTACCCGGTCGGGGCTGAGCTCCGGGCCCTCGGGTTCCGCTGGTTCGACACGGCCCGGCCGGACGCCCTCCGGCGCTGGCTGGACCACCCGGACACCGGGCTGATCGCCCACAACCTGGCGGTGGTGCGAGAGCACCTGGACATCGCCCGGCTCCCGGGCCGGCTCGGCGAACTGATCCGAGAGGCCGGCTGGGAGCTGCCCCTCGGGGCCACCACGGACGGACCGTGAGCTCACCGCCGGGTCCCCCCGAGCCCCGCCGACGCCTGCCCGCGGCCCGAAGGCGCCACCAGCTGCTCGAGGTCGCCCTGGACCGCTTCGCGGCCAGCGGGTTTCACAGCACCTCCATGGAGGAGATCGCCGAGGCCGCCGGCGTCACCAAACCTGTGCTGTACCAGCATTTCGGCTCCAAGCAGGTCCTCTATCTGGAGCTGCTCGAGATGGTCGGCGCCGAGCTGCTCGACGCGGTGGTCGCCGCGGCGACCGTCGAGCGCGAGCCCTTCGCCCGGGTCCTGTCCGGGTTTCGGGCCTACTTCCGGTTCGTGGCCGAACGGACGAGCGGGTTCCAGCTGCTGTTCGGCAGCGGGGCCCGGCAGGCCGACGAGTTTGCCGATGCGGTAAGGGCTCTGGAAGCCGGTGTGGCCGCCACTATCGGCGCCTTCATCGAGGCCGACATCGACGACAGCCACCGCGATCTGCTGGGCTATGCGATCGTGGGTCTGGGTGAAGTCACGGCGCGCCGCTGGGTCAGCCGCCACGGGACCGTGGCCGGCGCCGGGCTGGATCCGGCGGAAGCGGAGGTGCTGGCCCGCCGGCTGTCGGATCTGGTGTGGGCCGGCCTGCGGGGCCTGCCCGGAGGGGTGCGGCTGTGAGCGACCCGAAGCCACGCATCCCGCCGAGCTCCGACCTCACCCTGGGGATGTCGTGCGTCGACAAGTCGCAGCCCGGCGTGACGGTGTGGGAGATGCCCGCAGGGGAGCACCTGGCCAACCCCATGGGCATGGTGCAGGGCGGGTTCCTGGCCGCCTTCGCCGACTCCGCTATGACCACGGCCGTGATCACCAACCTGCAGGGTCGCCGGGCTTTCACCGCGAACACCGACCTCACCATCAGCTTCCTGCGCGGCGCGCCGGTCGGCGGCCGGTTGACCTGCACGGCCCGAGTGATCGGCGGCGGCCGCCGGGTGACCTTCGCCGAAGCGGAGATCACCGATACCGACGGTCGCCTGGTGGCCAAGGCGGCGTCGACTTACGTGCTAACGCCGCGGGAATGAGGAGGGGTCAGAGCTTGGCCAGCACCTTGTCGGCGCCGCTGACGTCGAGCCCGAGCGTCTCCTCGACCGCCAGGTCGGTAACCACCCCATCCTGGAGGATGGCCGCGTAGCGCTTGGACCGGATACCGAGGCCGCCCCCGGTCAGGTCGATGTCCAGGCCCAACGCCTTGGTGAACACGGCGGAGCCGTCCGCCACCAACGTCACCTTTTCCCCCACGTCACGCGCCTCGCCCCACGCCTTCATGACAAAGACGTCATTCACCGCCACGCAGACGATGCGGTCCACGCCCTTGGCCTGCAGCTCGTCGGCCTGGATCACGTACCCGGGCAGGTGGAAGTCACTGCAGGTGGGGGTGAACGCTCCCGGCACGCCGAAGAGCACCACCTTGCCGTGTCCGAGGAGCTCTCCGGTCTCTGCCGCGACCGGGCCCTCGGGCCCTACAACCTGTACCTTGACGTCGGGAATCTTGTCGCCGACTGCGATGGTCATCGAACCTCCTCGATTGGGCGGACGGTGAGCAGCCTACGGGCCGGTACGGCGCCACCCGGCATAGCGTGGTGGCATGAGCGATGATCACTCGGTGCCCGACGGCGAGATGCCGCGCTGGCGGGGCATCAACCACCTGGCCCTCATCACCCCCGACATGGACGCCACCGTCCGCTTCTACCACGGGGTGCTCGGCGCCCGGCTGGTGGCTCACCTCGGCACCGAGTCCTTCCGGCACTACTTCTTCGAGATCGGCCCCGGTAACACGGTGGCCTTCTTCGAGTACCGCGGCCTGCCGATCACGCCGTTCGCCAAGCCGGCGGGAGTGCCGGACCCGAGGGCGGTGCAGTTCGACCATGTGTCGTTCAACGTCGCCGACGAGCAGGCCCTGCTCAACTTGCGGGCCCGACTCAAGGCGGCCGGGTCGGAGGTCACCGATGTGGTGGACCACGGTTTCATCCGCTCCATCTACTTCACGGATCCGGCCGGGATTGCCCTGGAAGCGTCCTGGTGGGTGACCGACGCCACCGGTCGGGACGCGGACTACGGCGATCCCGGGCTCTTCGCGGACCCCGACCCGGTGCCGGCGGTGCGGGAGCTGCTGGACGGCGGTGAGGTGCGATCCGCTCCGGCCACCAGGCTGAGCTGAGTCCTACTCCAGCCGCAGGCCCGAGATGGCCCGGGCGATCACCAGGTGCTGGATCTCGCTGGTGCCCTCGAAGATGGTGAAGATCTTGGCGTCGCGATGCCAGCGCTCCACCGGGTGGTCCCGGATGTAACCGGCGCCGCCGAGGATCTGGATGGCGTCATCGGTGACGCGGACTGCCGTCTCACCGGCGAACAGCTTCGACTGCGATCCCTGGGCGGCGTCGAACCCGGCGCCGCTCGCGCCCCGCCAGGAGGCGTTCCAGACCAGCAGGCGGGCGGCGTCGGTGTACATCCGCATCTCGGCCAGCTTGAACGCGATGGCCTGGTTCTCGATGATGGCCCGGCCGAACTGCCTCCGCTCCTTGGCGTACTCGAGGGCGTACTCGTACGCGGCCCGGGCCACGCCGACGGCCTGGGCCCCGACCGCGGGCCGGGTGGTCTCGAAGGTCGACAGCGCGGCCTGGCCCCGCTGGCCGGTCTGGCCGGCGCGGGCTCGGGCCAGTCGCTCGTCCAGCCGCTCCTTGCCGCCGAGGAGTAGTCGGCCCGGGATGCGGACGTCATCGAGAACCACCTCGGCCGTGTGCGAGGCCCGGATGCCCATCTTCTTGAACTTCTGGCCCATGGAAAGCCCCTTCGTGCCCGGCGGCACGATGAAGCTGGCCTGGCCCCGGCCCCGGAGCCCGGGCTCGACCGAGGCCACCACGACGTGAACGTCGGCGATGCCACCGTTGGTGATCCAGGTTTTCGTCCCGTTGAGCACCCACTCGTCGGTGGCCTCGTCGTAGACCGCCCGGGTCCGCATGGAGCTGACATCCGACCCGGCGTCGGGTTCGGTCACACAGAAGGCGGCCAGGGCCAGATGGTCGGAGGTGCCGAAGCACTGGGGGACCCACTCGGCCACCTGCTCCGGGGTCCCGTTGCCGTAGATACCGACCACCCCGAGCGTGGTCCCGAAGATGGCCAGGCCGATGCCAGCGTCACCCCAGGCCATCTCCTCCATGACCATCGGAACCGAGATCCCCGTCGGATCGGCGAATATCGACGCCATGAAGTCCAGCGAGTAGAGCCCGATCCGGGCGGCCTCCTCGATGATCGGCCATGGGGTCTCCTCGCGCTCGTCCCACTCGTGGGCGGCCGGCCGCACCACTTTCTCGGCGAAGTCGTGCACCCACTTCTGGAGCTGCGCCTGGTCCTCGTTGAGGTCGTTCGAAAAGTCGCCCACTGTCTCGCACCCCTTCCGCCGGCCCCACGCCGGTGGTTAGTTACCCCATGGTAACAATGTCAGGCGCGCACGCGCCGGTCGGTCCACAGGAAGAGCCCGGCCGCCACCAGGCTCAACGCCGCGCCCAGCAGGTACGGAAGCCCGGAGACGGCCGATCCGAGCAGGGCCCCGCCGATGGCGGGGCCGACCACCCGGGCCAGCCCGTTGACCGACTGCTGGGCGCCCAGTGTCCGCCCTCGTCGCTCCGGTCCCACCCGGCCGGCCACGCTGCTCACCATGGTCGTCTGCACCAGCCCCTGTCCGACCGTCAGGCCCAACAGCGCCGGCGCGGCCAGGGCCCAGGAGTGGGCGGGGGCCAGAAGGGCCAGCCCGACGCCGTTGAGGGCGAGGCCGCCGAGCAGCGTCCGTGGCTCCCCGACCCGGGCCACGACGCGGTGCACCAGTCCGCCTTGCACGGCGACGATGGCGGCGCCGATGGCGGTGAAGACCGCGGCCGAGGAGGCGATCCCGAAGCCGAGACGTCGCTCGCCAAAAAGGGCGAAGGTCGCCTCGAACCCGCTGAAGGCGACCAGGGCGCAGAATCCCACCGCCAGGAGGGGCGCCACCCCGGCGCCACCGGCCAGGGCGGCGATGGGACCGGGCCGCGCTGGCCGCGGCCCGCCGGCCCGATGCGTCTCCGGCAGGCGGCGGGCCGCCACCACGGTATTGACGGTGGCGATGACGGCGGCCAGGAAGAAGGGCAGCCGCGGTCCCCCCAGCGCCGCCAGCGAGCCCAACGCGGGGCCGGCCACGAACCCGACTCCGAACGCCGCTCCGAGCAGCCCGAAGAGCCGATGCCGGTCGGCGGGAGTGGCCAGATCGGCCGCGGCCGCCTGGGCCACCGATACGCTGGCCCCCGACGCCCCGTCGATGATCCGCCCCACCAGAAGTACGGCCAGCCCGCCGGCGACCCCGGTCACCAGGCTTCCGATGGCTGTCCCCATCAACGACACCAGCAGCACCGGCTTCCGCCCGAAGCGGTCGGACACCCGCCCCCACAACGGAGAGCAGACGAAGCTGGCCGCCGAAAAGGCCGCCACCAGCAAGGTGGCCTGGAAGGAGGTGGTGTGAAAGCGCTTGGCGTAGAGGGGCAGGATCGGCAGCACGATCCCGAACCCGATCAGGTCCACGGCGACCGCGGTCCAGATGGTGCCGAAGCCCGGCGGCAAGGGCGGGCGGCTCGTCGGACGCCGCCGCCACCGCCCCGACCTCAACGAGTGAGCACCATCGCCAGCTGGCGGGACAGGGCGATCGGGCGTCCCTGGCTGTCCCACAACTCGCCATCCTCCTCCAGCAGACCGTCGACGAGCACGCGGGTCCGGAACGTGCCGAGCAGCCAGCCCGGTGCCGGTCGGGCGCGCACGTGGACGGTCAGTTCGACTGTCGGTATCCACCCCACGTCGAGACTGCCGAGCATTGTCGGCGGGAAGGCATCAGCGAAGGCCACGGTCGAGAAGGTGCTGGGTTCGGCGCCGTCGCGGAAGCGAATCCAACCGGTGATCTCAAACGGATCACCTTCACCCGGGCCGCCCCAAGGACTGTCGGCTGGCAACCGGATGTCAAACCGGTTCATGACCTCCGGGATCTGGCGGCCGGCCTGCCGGGAAAGGTGGGCAAGGGTCACACACTGCTCGGGCGGGGGAATGTCAGGAGGTTGGGCGGTCACCCGGGTCGGCCCCTGCTGCCGGGAGAGATCGCCGACGGCGCCGAGGACGCGCACCCGCTCCCGCTGGCCCTGGACCAGCTCGGCGGTGACGGTGCTGAACGTCCGGCCCGCCTTCACGGTCCGGGCCCGGACATTGAGCAGCCCGTCGGCGGGGGGCGACAGGAAGTGGGCGGTCACGGTCACCGGATCCGGGCGGCCGGCCTCTTCGAGCATGGCCCGCACGGCGATCGCGAGCAGGTATCCGCCGTTGGGGTTGCTGCCGACATTCCAGCGGGGCTGCAGGTCGGCGGTCCAGGTGTCGCCTTCACGGCGCAGCGCGGTGTCCCGATCGAAGTCGTTCACCTGCCCAACTCTTTCATCGGCCCAATGTCGCTCACCGGCCCAATGTCGCTCACCGGCGGAGTGTGGTCCCGTCGGGTCCGTCCTCGACAATCCAGCCTTCGGCCTGCAGCTCGGCGCGGAGGGCGTCGGCCGCGCCCCAGTCCTTGTTGGCGCGCGCCGCGTCCCGGGCCGTCGCTTTGGCCCTGGCGTCCTCTGACACGTCGTCGATCTCGGCGCGGAGGGGAAGACCGAGGGCATCCTCAAAGATGCTGAATACGGCCGCAGCCAGCGCTGTCGCCCGCGCCCCTGTCGCGCCGCGGGCTTCCCTCAATAGCTCGAAGGCGCCCGCGACCGCCCCCGGTGTGTCGAGATCGTCGTCCATGCGGGCCCGGAACCGGGCCAGGGCTTCCGGGTCCGGGGGCGAGCTGCGGGCGCCGGCAAACTCGCGGGCGAAGGCGTCGAGCCGTTCGACCCCTGCCTCGGCTGCGGCCAGGGTCGACGCCGACACGGTCATCGGCGACCGGTAGTGCGATTGCAAAACCTGGAGCCGGAAGGCCCGGGGGTCGTGGGCGTCGAGGAGCTCGAGCAGGGAAAGGGTGTTGCCGAGCGACTTGCTCATCTTCTCTCCCCCCTCGGCCACGACCATTCCCGAGTGGGCCCAGTGCCGGGCGAAGGCGCAGCCGGCGGCGATCGCCTGGACCCGCTCGTTCTCATGGTGGGGAAACGCCAGATCCTGGCCGCCCCCATGGAGGTCGAACCCTTCTCCCAGCAGGTCGAGGGCCATGACCACACATTCGGTGTGCCAGCCCGGCCGGCCCCGACCCCACGGCGATTCCCAGCTGGGCTCACCGGGCTTGGCCGACTTCCAGAGGGCGAAATCGATGGGCGAACGCTTACCGGCCTCCTCCCCCACCTCCACCCGGGCGCCGACCCGGAGACTCTCTATGGTCTGGCGGGCCAGCAGGCCGTAACCGGGCACGCTCTCCGCCGCGAAATAGACGCCGTCACCTCCGACATAGGCGTGCCCGGCGGCGATCAGCCGCTCGATCAGGGCGATCATGTCGACGACGTAGGCGGTGGCGTGGGGCGTGTCGTTCGGCGGTTCGACCCCGAGACGGGCCATGGTCTCCCACCACACCCGCTCGTATTCGGCGGCCACTGCTTCGGGAGTGCGTCCCTCCACCTCGGCCCGGGCGATGATCTTGTCGTCGATATCGGTGACGTTGGAGACGAAGCGAACGTCGAGACCGGACCAGGCCAGATACCGGCGCAGGACGTCCCATGCCACGTTGAAGCGGCCGTGGCCGAGATGGGGATCGTCGTACACCGTGGGGCCGCACACATACATGGACACCTGCCCGGGCTGGCGCAGGTCGAGCGGGGTGGTAACGCCTAACGCGGTGTCGTGCAGGTGCAGCACGCCAGTACGGTAGCGGGATCATGTCCAGTGCCGTTCCGGATAAACCGACGCTTGCCGGGCTCGAAGAAAAGTGGGGCGCCCGCTGGGAAGACGCGGGTACCTTCCGCTTCGACCGGACGGCGACGCGGGACCAGGTGTACTCGATCGACACACCCCCGCTCACGGTGAGCGGGTCGTTGCATATCGGTCACGTCTTCTCGTTTACCCACACCGACACCATGGCCCGCTATAAGCGGATGCGGGGGCTGCACGTCTTCTACCCCATGGGATGGGACGACAACGGTCTGGCCACCGAGCGCCGGGTGCAGAACTTCTATGGGGTGCGCTGCGATCCGTCGTTGCCCTACGCGGCGGGATTCACCCCTCCGGCCATTGGCGGGCTGGGCAAGGGCCAGGATCCGGTCGCCGTGTCTCGCCCCAATTTCGTGGAGCTTTGCGAGGACCTCGTCGCCGAGGACGAGAAGGCTTACGAGGCGGTCTGGCGGCGGCTGGGGCTGTCGGTTGACTGGACCCAGTACTACACGACCATCGGGCAGGCGGCTCAGCTGGCGTCCCAGCGGGGATTCCTGCGGATGCTGGCCCGCGGCCAGGCCTACTCGGCCGAGGCGCCCACCCTCTGGGACGTCGACTTCCAGACGGCGGTGGCCCAGGCCGAGCTGGAGGACCGGGAGCGGCCGGGGGCCTACTACCGCCTGGTGTTCCATCGTGTGGATGGGGACGGGGCCGGCGGGGAGGCGGGTGGCGGCGGGGCAGGCGGCGGCGAGCTGCTGATCGACACCACCCGGCCGGAGCTGCTGCCGGCCTGCGTGGCGGTGGTCGTCCACCCCGACGACGCCCGCTTCGCCTCTGCCGTCGGCCGCACGGTCCGCACGCCGGTGTTCGGCGTTCCGGTGCCGGTGCTCGCCCATCCCCTGGCCCAGCCGGACAAGGGCACCGGAGCGGCCATGGTCTGCACCTTCGGCGACACGACCGACGTGGTGTGGTGGCGCGAGCTGGGCTTGCCGGTGCGGGCCATCGTCGGTCGTGACGGCCGGCTGCTGCGAACGGCCCCGCCCGGGCTGAGCGCCACCGCCACGGAGCTCTATGAGTCGGCCCTGGCGGGACGATCCGTTCGTCAGGCCCAGGGGCAGATGGTCGAGCTGCTCTCGGCCGCGGGCGAACTGGTCGGCGAGCCGCGGCCGGTGCAGCACGCGGTCAAGTTCTACGAGAAGGGCGACCGCCCCCTGGAAATCGTGACCAGCCGGCAGTGGTTCTTCCGGACCCTCAAGTTGAGGCCGGATCTCCTCGAGCGAGGTCATCAGCTCCGCTGGCACCCGCCGTACATGGAAGCCCGCTACGCCAGCTGGGTCGAGGGGCTCAACACGGACTGGCTCATCAGCCGTCAGCGCTTCTTCGGCGTGCCCTTCCCGGTCTGGTACCGGCTCGACGATGGCGGCGCGCCTGACTATGAGCATCCGCTGCTGCCGGGCGAGGCCGACCTGCCCTTCGACCCGACCACCGACGTCCCCGCGGGATACTCCGAGCGCGACCGGGGGCAGCCCGGAGGATTCGTCGCCGACCCGGATGTCATGGACACCTGGGCGACGTCGTCGTTGACCCCTCAGATCGCGGGGAAGTGGGAGGACGACCCCGACCTGTTCGGCCGGGTCTTTCCGATGGATCTGCGGCCCCAGGCGCACGACATCATCCGGACCTGGCTGTTCGCCACCATCGTGCGATCCCACCTGGAGTTCGACTCCCTGCCGTGGAGCGACGCAGCCATCTCGGGGTGGATCCTCGACCCGGACCGCAAGAAGATGTCGAAGTCCAAGGGAAACGTCGTGACCCCGATGTCGCTGCTCGAGCAGTACGGCTCCGACGCGGTGCGGTACTGGGCGGCCAGCGCCCGGCCGGGGACCGACACGGCCTTCGACGAGGGACAGATGCGGATCGGGCGCAAACTGGCCATCAAGATCCTCAATGTTTCCCGCTTTGTCCTGGAGGCGGGCGACGGGGCAGGCAGGTCCGACGGCGCCGACGGGGCCACCTGGCTGGCCGACTGGAGCGGCTCGGAGAAGGTCGAGCCGCTGGACCGGTCAGCCCTCGCGGCCCTGGCGGAGCTCATCGCCGAGGCGACCGACGCCTTTGAGGCCTACGACTATGCCCGGGCCCTCGAGCGGACCGAGGCGTTCTTCTGGTCCTTTTGCGACGACTATGTGGAGCTGGTCAAGAGCCGGGCCTACGGGACCCTCGGGGAGGACCGCGGCCGTGGAGCCCGCCAGACCCTGCGCCAGGTGCTGTCCGTGCTGCTGCGGCTGTTGGCGCCCTTCCTCCCCTACGCCACGGAAGAGGTGTGGTCCTGGTGGGGTACCCCGGAGAGCGGCTCGATCCACCGGGCCCGCTGGCCTTCGGCGAACGAGCTGACCGCGGCCACCGGCTCACTGGAACTTTGGCCGGCTACGAGCGAGGTCCTGGGCCAGGTCCGCAAGGCCAAGACGGCGGCCGGTTTATCGTTGCGGGCTCCGGTGGCCTCGATCCAGGTGACGGGGGCCGAATCTCGCCTGGCCGAGCTACGGACCGCCGAGGACGACCTCCGGGAGGCGGGTGTCATCGCCAGCATCGAGTGGCGGGCGGCCGAGAATCCGGCTGAGTCCGGCGTGGCGGTCGAGGTGGAGTTCGCCTAGTGCCGCCTGCGAACTGGCCGGCCCACTGGCCGGCTCCGGCCGGTCCGACGGGCGACGCCGCGACCGCAGCCCCGACGCCACCAGATCTTGCCGGCCCTTACTGTCGCGAATCATGCCCTTCGAGCTTTACTGGCGCGATCAGTGCCCGGTTGAAGCGGGGCGCGCGCCAGTAAAGGTCTGACTACCGCCCACAATCCAACCGGCTCGGCCTTCCTCTCGCGACCAGGCATTCTGATGGCCGAGTTTCCAGCGTCGAGTTTCTGGCCAGGCCCACTGGCCGGCTCCGGCCGGTCCGACGGGCGACGCCGCGACCGCAGCCCCGACGCCACCAGGTCTTGCCGGCCCTTACTGTCGCGAATCATGCCCTTCGAGCTTTACTGGCGCGATCAGTGCCCGGTTGAAGCGGGGCGCGCGCCAGTAAAGGTCTGACTACCGCCCACAATCCAACCGGCCCGGCCTTCCTCAGGCGACCAGGCCCACTGAAAGGGGGCGCGCCGCAGAAAGCGTGGCGGCCGGCCCCTCGCCTACAGTCCTGCGGATGCCGATCAATCCTGATGCCGTCGGGTACACCAGCGAACCTACCCAGGCCTCGTGGGACTCCAAAGACTGCCTGCTCTACGCCCTCGGCGTCGGGGCCGGTGCCATCGATCCCACCGGATTCGAGCTTGAATTCACCACCGAGAACAGCCAGGACATCAGCCAGCGGGTCTTTCCGACTTTCCCGGTGGTCGTCGGCGGGGTCGGAGGGGGCGGCGGGGCGTTCGCCACGCTTGGCACCTTCAACCCGGCCATGCTCGTCCACGGAGAACAGTCCGTGGAGCTCCACGGTCCGCTGCCGGTCGTCGGCACCGTCGAATCGGCCACCACTATCACGGGCATCTATGACAAAGGCTCCGCGGCGGTGGTCGTGACCGCCACGGTCGCCACCGACACTTCGACCCGGCAGCCACTTTGGACGACCAACAGTTCGCTCTTCATCCGGGGGGAAGGCGGCTGGGGTGGCGACCGAGGTCCCTCCAGTCCAGCCGGCGTTCCGGAGCGCGACCCGGACCACTCGACCACGTACTCGACCCGCTCCGACCAGGCCCTGCTCTACCGCCTGTCGGGCGACCGGAACCCCCTGCACTCCGATCCGAAGTTCGCGGCCATAGGCGGCTTCGACCGCCCTATCCTGCACGGGCTGTGCACATTCGGCTTCACCGGTCGGGCCCTCTTGCACACGCTGTGCGGCTCGGACCCTGATCGGTTCGTGTCGATGGCCGCTCGCTTCTCTAAGCCCGTCTTCCCGGGCGAGGACCTGACCGTGGCGATGTGGGTGACGGGCGAAAGCTCGGCCATGTTCCGGACCACGGCGGGAGGCGGCGTCGTCATCGACGCCGGTCGGCTCGAGTTTCGGGCGTAGACCCGCAGCTCAGTTGCTGTGCTCGGACTCCGGGGCGATCCCGGTCTCCGCAATGACCGATTCATTCACGAAGATCCTCGCCCCTTCGACGCGTAACGCCAGCGCGATGGCGTCGGAGGGGCGCGCCGAGAGCACCCTCCGTTGACCATCCCGTTCGAGTTCCAGGTTGGCGAAGAAGTGCCGCTTCTCCTCCACGGCGGTGATGACCACCCGGTCGATGCGTCCCTCCAGCAGGGCGACGGTTGACACGAAGAGATCCCAGGTCGACGGGCGGATCGCGGCCGTGCCCGACCAGGCGGCGAGGATGGCGCGGGCCTCGGGTTGACCGATGACGATGGACATGTCCCGATAGGGGGGTCCGTCCTCGCGGAGGGTGACCATGCCCGCCTCAACCCCGGGTCCCGTAGCCACGGCGACCCGCACATTGGAAACTGACACCTGCACCACCTCGTCGGGCACCGAAAGACCTTAGGGCCGACCGGGCGCCCGGGATGACCATCCGGAAGGCCTCGACGTCCCCGCCGGGTTGGCGCCGATCCCCACCATCCCGCCGGCACCAGGACCGGCCACGACACTCCGCCCCCCGCCGAGGCCGCCAGGTTTTATCGTCCACCCCTCCAGACCGGTCGAGCCAGAACGAGCCCGGCGACCTCGCGCGCCCCGGCCCGGCGCAACACGTGCGCCACCTCCCGGAGCGTCCCGCCCTCCGTCAGGACGTCGTCCAGGACCAGGATGCGAGCGCCCGCCACGTGGCGCGGCGCCGGCACCACCAGCGACCGCCGGAGCGGTCCGGTGGCGATCTCCTGTCGGTCGGACCACGAGTGACCTTGCATGGCCGGAGTCTCGACCCGCTTGGCGACGGCGCCGGTCATGATCTCCCAGACTGGTGCGACCAGGTCGTGGAGCCGGGTTGCGACCGCGCCGACCGGATCCCAGACCCGCCGGGCGCCCGGACCGGTGTAGGCGGGGACGGGAACCACGAGATCGAACTCCTCGAACCAGGGGGCGTGGATCCGCAGATAGTTGGCGAAGAGGCGGGCGAAGACGTCCGCCCACCACATCTCCCGTCGGTACTTGTACCGCAGGATGGCATGGCGGAGGGCGCCCTCGTGGACCCCTACCGCGAACACCACCGAGAAGCCCCGATCCGACCGACGGCACCACCGGTTGGGACACCGGCCGAAGCGTGGAAGAGCCAGCCCGCAGACGGGGCATCCGGCGGCCATCAGCGCCGGCGGCGGCCCTGTTCCGCTGAACCCCACCAGAGCGGACCCTTCGACCGGTCCGATCGGGGCCTGGTCATGCTCCACCGCGCCTCCGCACCGCTACACCGCGGCATCTTCGAGTGCCGACTGTCGACTCGGCTGCGGCGCCGGGTGAGCCCGCCCGAGTCTGCCACAAGGCGACCGCCGGGCGACTGACCGGCCGCGTCGCGCTCGCCCCGACCCGGCGCCCGAACGACCCGGCTAGAGGGTTAGATGAGCCCCTGCCGCAGGACAATGGCTACGGCATGGCAGCGGTTGCGCGCTTCGAGCCTGGTCATCAGCTTGGCGAGCACTCCCTTGATGGTGCTCTCCGAGTAGGCCAGCTCCTCGGCCACCTCGGCGGTGTCCAGGCCGTCCGCAACCAGGCGCAGGACCTCGGCCTCACGGCCGGTCAAGGTCGCGGTCCCGACCGACGAGACCGGCGCCGCTTCGACCGGAGGCACATCCACGCTGATGACCTCCGGCCGAACGGCCAGGGCGTGCATCTGGACACTCGCAGCCCTGCGCAGCAGACCCTCGGGCAACTGGCAGCCGGCCCGATCGGCCTCGCGGATGACGTCGACCAACCGGGCCGAGGTGGCTTCGGCCCGCCGAAGGAACCCGGTGACGCCCGAGGCCACCGCCGCCACTACCCCGGCCTCGTCGAAACGGGAGGCCACCAGCACCACCTGGGGAACGCCGTCCCGTTGGACCGCCCGGGCGATCTTGGCGACCGAGTCGTCCGCCGCGTCCGCGATCACGAGCGCCACCCGGGCCCGATCCAGGTCGACCGGACCGACGAGTTCGATGCTCGCCTCGCCCATCAACTGGGCTTTGGCGCCTGCAGCCGACAGCGGGTCTGCTGCGTAGATGAAGACCGGCGTACGAATGCTCACGAGTGCTGACGGTACGGGAGCATCCGTATCCGGGCATCGGTACCCGTTACGGAAATTCCACCGTCAGTGGTGCGCATATCACACCGTTTCCATGCTCCTCGCCACATATCAGTGTAGAAAGTGTGCTCACGGCGACAGATCAAATCGATCCGGGGCGTGGGGGCGAGGTGGGCCGCGGCGTGCTAGTACGCAGCGTATGGAGATCGAGGTCGTGGTGGAAATACCCAAGGGAACGCGGAACAAGTACGAAGCCGACGATCAGGGCGTGATCTGGCTCGATCGGATGCTCTTTACCGCCACCCGGTATCCCGAGGACTACGGCTACGTGCCGGAGACCCTGGCCGACGATGGCGATCCCCTCGACGCCCTGGTGCTACTCGAGGAACCGACGTTCCCGGGGTGCCACATCCGGGCTCGGCCCGTCGGGGTGTTCTTGATGCGCGACGAGGAGGGGGTCGATGCCAAGCTTCTCTGCGTTCCTGCCGGAGATCCCCGTTCCGCCCGGGTCACCGAACTGGACGACGTCGCCCCCTACGAGCTGAAGGAGATCGCCCACTTCTTCGACATCTACAAGGATCTGGAGCCAGGCAAGCAGACCGAGGGCGGGGGCTGGGCCGACCGGGAAGCGGCCGAGGCGGCTGTCCGGGACGCCCGAGAGCGCCACCGCGGCCGGTCTGCCGGCCGGTAGGGAGCCGGCGGTTATTTCCGGCGCCCGGGGAGAGGAGCCTCGTCTTCCACCCCGACCAGCTTGGCCACCACATCGAAGGCCTGACCGACGGTGGTCAGCTTCTCCGGATCCACCTCGGGGATCTTGATGGAAAAGGCATCGTTGAGCGCCAGCGTGATCTCCACCACCGCGAGACTGTCGGCGTCGAGGTCCTCCCGCCACCTGGCGTGGGCCCGAACCTCAGCCGGCTCGATGTCGAGCACCTCGGCCACGCAGTCCTTGAAGGTGTTGTAGGCCTGGCGTCGATCCATCCATTCACGCTACCGTCTGCGCTCGCCCGCCTATGGTGACCGCCATGTCCGGACTTCTCGCCGACAAGCGTGTGGTCGTCACGGGGGTGCTGACCGACGACTCGCTCGGGTACGCCGTCGCCGACCTGGCCCAGCGCGAAGGAGCGGAGGTCGTCCTGACCGGATTCGGTAGGGGCCTGTCCCTGACCAGACGGGTAGCGCGCCACCTGCCCATGCCCCCGCCCGTACTGGAGCTGGATGTCACCGTCCCTGACCAGATGGTCGCGGTGGCGGATGACCTGCGATCGCGGTGGGGCGCCGTGGACGGCGTGCTCCATTCCGTCGCCTTCGCCCCGCCGGCGTGCCTCGGCGGTGGCTTTCTCGAAGCCGGTTGGGACGACGTCAAGGTGGCGCTCGAAGTCTCGGCCTACTCGCTGAAGGTGCTGGCCGCCGGTTTCCGGTCCCTGCTCCAGGCCGCCGGCGGCGGGTCGGTCGTGGCGCTCGATTTCGACGCCACGGTGGCCTGGCCCGGGTATGACTGGATGGGTGTGGCCAAGGCCGCCCTGGAATCCACGGCCCGCTATCTGGCCCGGGATCTCGGTCCAGACGGCATCCGGGTCAACCTGGTCGCGGCCGGCCCGATCAAAACCATGGCGGCGAAGTCCATTCCCGGGTTCCACCGCTTCGAGGACGTGTGGGACGATCGGGCCCCCCTCGGGTGGAGCGTGAGCGATCCGGAACCGGTGGCCCGAGCGTGCGTGGCGCTCCTGTCGGACTGGTTTCCGGCGACCACCGGGGAGATGGTGCACGTCGACGGCGGCTTCCATGCCACGGGGGTCTGAGGGGCCACCGGGGTCTGAGGGGCCACCGGGTCTGAGGGGCCACCGGGGTCTGAGGGGCCACCGGAGTATGAGGGCACCGCTTTGAGTATGAGGGTAGGGCTGGTATGAGCACGGATAATCCCGGCCGGGTGGTCCTGGTCACCGGCGGAAACCGCGGCATCGGCCTGGCCATCGCCCGAGCCTTCGCCGCCGATGGCGACCGGGTGGCAGTGACGCACCGGAGCGAGCCGGTTGAGGGGTACCTGTCGGTGCGCTGCGACGTGACATCCGGACCGGAGGTCGACGCCGCCTTCGCCCGGGTGGAGGAGGAGCTCGGACCGGTCGAGATCCTGGTCTCCAACGCCGGCATCAACGCCGATCAGCTCCTGCTGTCCATGAAGGAGGAGGCCTGGTCGCGGGTCATCGACGCCAACCTCACCGGCGCCTACCGGGTGACCCGCCGGGCCGTTCCGAAGATGATCCGCGCCCGGCGAGGCCGCATCATCCTGATCTCCTCGGTGGTGGCGCTGGCCGGTTCGCCCGGCCAGACCAACTACGCGGCCTCCAAAGGCCGGGCTCATCGGCTTTGCGCGCTCACTGGCCCGGGAAATCGGCGGACGGGGGGTGACCGTCAACGTGGTGACACCCGGCTTCGTTACCACCGATATGACCGCGGCCCTGTCCGAAGCCCGTCAGGCCGAGATCATCGAACAGATCCCCCTCCGGCGCATGGCGCGAGCCGAAGAGGTCGCGGCCGCGGTGACCTGGCTGGCTTCCGAGCAGGCCGGTTACGTGACGGGCGCCGTGATCCCCATCGATGGCGGCCTCGGGATGGGCCACTGATGACGAGCGAGAACAGCGGCGGACCGCTGCCCCGCCCCGACCGCGTCCTTCCCCACCGCCCGCCCTTTTTGTTCGTGGATGAGGTCACCGAGCTGGTTCCCTCGCAGGCAGCACGGGGCGTGTGGCGTCTCACCGGAGAAGAAGCCTTCTTCGCCGGCCACTTTCCGGGCCGGCCCACCCTTCCGGGTGTCCTGATGGTCGAGGCCCTGGCCCAGCTTGGCGGCATCGCCCTCCTGAGCGACCCCCGGTATGCCGGCAAGCTCCCGCTCTTTGGGGGCATCGACCGGGCCCGGTTCCGGCGTCAGGTGGGTCCGGGCGACACTCTCGAACTCGAGGTCGAGCTGGACCAACTGGGTACCAATGCCGGCAAGGGGCATGGCACGGCCCGAGTTGGCGGGCAGGTGGCCTGCCAGGCCGGCCTGCTGTTCGTCATCGTGTCCGCTTGAACGCCCCCGAACCTCGCGGCCGCCGCCCTTACGGGCGGGTGCGGTGGCGAAGCGGTCAGAGGCGGCGGAAAACCAGACTGGCGTTGTGGCCGCCGAAGCCGAAGCTGTTCGTCATCACCACCTGCGGCTCGGCCGGTCGGGCCCGGTTGGGCACGTAATCCAGGTCGCAGTCGGGGTCGGGCTGCTCCTGGTTGATGGTCGGCGGCAGGGTGTGCTGGTTGAGGGCCTGTATGCAGAGGACGGCTTCCAGCGCTCCCGCCGCGCCCAGCGTGTGCCCGGTCATGGACTTGGTCGACGAAACCGGGGGCACCTTTTCCCCAAATAGCCGCTTGAGCGCGAGGGTCTCGACCCGGTCGTTCGGCGGCGTGGACGTGCCGTGGGCGTTGACGTAGCCGATGGCGGCCGGTTCCACCCCGGCGTCCTCGCAGGCGGCGCGCATGGCCCGTACCGCCCCGTCCCCCTCAGGATGGGGCGCGGTCATGTGATAGGCATCGCGTGGTCGCTCCATACCCGGCCATCTCGGCCAGGATCGGCGCCCCCCGCCGGCGGGCCAGGTCCATATCCTCCAGCACCAGGACGGCGGCCCCCTCGCCCATCACGAACCCGTCCCGCCCGGCATCAAATGGACGGGAGGCGCGCTCGGGATCGTCGTTGCGGGTCGACAGCGCCTTCATGGCCGCAAAACCAGCCACCGCGACCGTGGGTGATCGGCGCTTCGCTACCCCCGCACACCACGGCATCGGCCCGCCCGGCCCGGATCAGGTCCATGCCCTCGCCAATGGCGGTCGCGGACGCCGAGCAGGCGGTGACCGGACAGGAGCTGTAGCCCCGGATGCCCCACTCCATCGCCACTTCGCCGGCCACCATGTTGGGGATCATCATGGGCAGGGTGTAGGGGCTCACCCAGTCCGGGCCGCGCTCGTTGAGGACGGCGAGGCCCTCCTCGAGGGAGCGGATCCCGCCAATGCCGGTGCCGAACACCACGCCCACCCGATCGGGATCCGCCCCAACGTCGAGCTTGGCCGACTCCACCGCCTCTCCCGTCGCCACCAGGGCCAGCTGGGTGACCCGGTCCAGATGCCGGGCCCGACGCCGGCCGAACACCGCGTCCGGCTCGAAACCGCGGACCTCGGCGGCGATGCGGACGGCGTACCCCTCCGGGTCGAACAGGGTGATCGGGCCCGCCCCGGAGTGGCCCGCCACCACGCCTGCCCACGTCGACGCCACGGTCAACCCGAGGGGGCTAACCGCGCCGACGCCAGTGACTACCACCCGGCGCGCACACATGCCCGGAGATCCTACGGTTTGCCGGCCCGCGGCGTTCGGGACTCGCCGGGTGACACCGGACCGGCTAGACACTCGCTGTGGCCGTAGTCGCACAACGGCGGCGGAACCGTCCGGTGCTCCCGGAAAGCTTCGGCTATCGGTTGAAGCGCCGGGCGCTGGGACCGCCGCTCGTCACCGAGCAGCTGGGCGAGGAACGTCTGAGCAACCCGCTCGCCCTTGGAGTGCTGAGCTCGGACTGCATCTCCTCTACGGCGTACGGCACGGAGGAGATCCTGACCATCCTGGTCCCCTACGTGGGGCTGGCCGCTTTCAGCCTGGTCCTGCCCATCACCTACGTGGTCCTTGGCGTCCTGATCCTCGTGACCCTTTCCTACCGGGAAGTGGTCATGGTGTACACCAAGGCCGGCGGATCCTATGTGGTCTCACGGGACAACTTCGGAGTCAGGGTCGCCCAGATTGCAGCCGTCGCCCTGCTGATTGACTACACGGTAACCGTCGCCGTGCAGACCGCCGCCGGCACCAACGCCCTGACTTCGGCCGTCCCGTCGCTCGTTCGCTTCCAGGTCCCCATCACGGTGGGCGTCGTCGTGGTGATGCTCTATCTGAACCTCCGCGGGCTGCGGGAGGCCGGCCGGCTGTTCGCCGTTCCGGCCTATCTGTTCATCTTCAGTACCGGAGTAGTCATCATCGGCGGCCTGCTTCGGGAAGCCATCAGTGGCCTGCCCACGGCCAATGTGCACGCGCCCGGAGCTCTGCCGCTCGGCACCCATAAGGGAAGCGGCTTCCTCATGGGCGCCACGGTCTTCATCATGCTGAAGGCCTTCGCCAACGGGGGGTCCTCGCTGACGGGATTGGAGGCCATATCCAACGGCGTCGGGACCTTCCGTCCGCCCGAGGGCATCAACGCCCGCCGGGTACTGGTGATCATGAGCACCATCCTCGGGTGCCTGGTGTTCGGGGTCTCGTGGCTGGCCCACAAGACGCACGCCATCCCGTTCGTAAACGGCTCCCCGACCGTCCTCTCCCAGGAGGCCAAGCTGGTATTCGGCAGCAGCCGCGGCGGGGCACGCCGGCTTCCTGTTCGTGCAGTTCGCCACCGTCGCCATCCTGTACACCGGTGGCAACACCAGCTTCAACGGCTTTCCTTACCTGGCCAGTTTTGTCGCCGAGGATCGGTTCCTGCCGGCCAAGCTGACCAAGCGAGGCCATCGGCTGGTGTTCTCCGACGGCATCGTTGTGCTGACCATCGTCTCCGTCGGGCTGTTACTTATCACCCGGGCCCGGGTGAGCGACCTGGTGGCCGTCTATGCCATCGGCGTCTTTACCGGATTCACGATGGCCGGCGCCGGGATGGTCAAGCACCACCTGACGTTGAAAGAGCCGGGTTGGCGGCACCGGGCGATTATCAATGGTGCCGCAGCCGTCACCTCGTTTGCGGTCGTCGTCATTTTCGGGGTGACCAAATTCTTCGAGGGCGCGTGGGCGGTCCTCGTGCTCTTCCCCATCCTGATCTTCCTGCTCATACGACTCAACAGGCGATACCGCGAGGAGGCGGAAGTCCTCGGTGAGACTGCGGCTGAAGCCGCGGCGGAGGCACGTCCTCTGCCCCGCCATGTGGCGCTGGTGATGGTCGACCGCCTCGATCTGGCCACGGCGCGCGCCATCCAGTACGCCAAATCGCTCAACGTCGACGACGTCCGCGCCGTCCATTTCGCCATCGACGTGCCGAGGGCGCAGGCCCTGGAGGACCGCTGGGTGCGACTCGGGATGTCCCGCCTGGCCCTGGAACTGGTCGAGTGCCCGGATCGGCGGGTGGTGCGAGCCGCCCTGGAGATGGCGGACGAGGCGGCCGCGGACGGGCAGACCGAAGTCAGCGTGCTCCTGCCTCGACGCTCGTACACGCTGGCGTGGAACCGCCTCCTGCACGACTCGGTCGGGGAGCGAATTGCGGCCGCCGTCAGCCGGTTGGAGCACGTCAACGCCACCATCGTGCCCTTCGACGTCGAGGGCGAGCTACGGGATAGACGGCGGGGCGAACGGGGCTCACCGGTGGTACCCCCGACCGAGGGCGACGAACGAGAGCAGTCGATCGACGCCCGGGTGTTGGGGAGCGTCACCGGGACCACCCCGATCCCGGCGCTGCACGCTCGTCAGCACGCCCGGGTGGCGGGCCGGGTCAGATCGCTCACCGTGCAGCCGTGGGGCGACGTGCCCACGCTGCAGGTGCAGCTCACCGACGACCAGGGGCGGCTCACGGTGGCGTTCCTCGGCCGGCGTCAGATCGCCGGGCTGGTGCCCGGGAGCCGGATTGTGGTCGACGGCACCGTGACCGATCGCCGTGGTCGGCTGATGATGATCAACCCGGACTACGAGTTCGTTGCGACGCCGGACGGCGGCTGATGCCCGCCGTTGTCAACTCTCAGGCCGTGCCGACTATCCATCCGTACCGATTATCAGAACGAGGCCACCCGGCTCTGCGTGTCGGTGATCCGGTAATCGGTCACGGCCTCGTAGGCGAGGCCTTCCGTCAAACCCGAGTCGAGGGCCTGCCGGTACAGATCCTTGTAGGCGGCGATTGATCCGGCGCTGTTTTCGGCAATGGTCGATGCCAGTTCGGCCACGGCGCGGTCCAGATCCTCGAGCGGCACCGATCGGGTGGCCAGGCCCCAGGCGGCGGCGTCCGGGCCGCTGATGGGCTGGGCTGTGTAGGTCAGCTCGCGGGCCCGGCTGACACCGACCATGCGGATCAGGCGCTGACTCATGCCCCACGTCGGGCGCAGACCCCACTTGGCGTGGGTGTCGGCGAACTTGGCCTCATCGGCGGCGACGATCAGGTCACAGGCCAGGGCCAACTCCAGGGCACCGGTGTAGCAAAACCCGTTGACCCGGGCGATGACGACCTGCGGCATCGTCGTCAGACGCCCGATCACCGACCGAGCCGCATCATTGAGGAGGCCGCCAACGGCGCCTTCCGGACGAGGCTGTTCTCGCATGGCCTTGAGATCGACGCCGGCGCTGAAGGCCCGGCCCTCCCCCGTCAGGACCACAACCCGAATCTCGTCGTCCACGGTGAGAGCCCCGAGGGCGCCGTCCAGTTGCATCAGCATCTCGCGGGTGATGGCGTTGAGGGCCTGGGGGCGCCACAACGTCACTGTGGCAATCGGGGGAGTGCGCGCTACCCGGACCACCGGTTCCTCTGGCATCCACAGGATGGTAGTGGGTCCCAAACAGTCCTTGCGCCCCCGGGCAGCCGTCAGCCGTGGAAGGCCACTGCGGGGTCGAGCGGCGCGTTCCACGCCGCGGCGGCTTCGGCGGCAGTGAGCTGATGGGTCGCCACCAGCCGGGCCAGCACGTGGACCTGACGTTTCCTCGCCAGGCTGAGATGACCGTGAGGGTCATACTTGCTCGGCGCCTGCACCAGCCCGGCCAGAAGGCTGGCCTGGGCCCAGGACAGTTGACCCGGGGGCAGACCGAAGTAGTGGAGGGCGGCGGCGGTCACCCCGTAGGCCCCATCGCCGAAGTAGGCGGCGTCGAGATACAGGCCGAGGATCCGGGCTTTGCTGAACCGCTCGTCGAGACGGAAAGCCACCCCGACCTGTCGCAGCTCCGCGCCCACCGAAGTCCCGGGCGCATAGAGCATCTTCGCCAGCTGCTGCTCGATGGTGGCACCCCCATCGCTGCCGTTGTTGGTGACCAGCCCGACCGTCGCCCGAACCACTCCTCGTGGGTCGAGGGCCGGATCGGCGTAGTACCGGCTGTCCTCGGTGGCGAGTAAGGCGGCGGCTAACCGGGTCGGGATCACGCCGTTGTCGCCAGGTGCGTGATGGGCGGTGAGTATGGCCTGCACCCTCGCCGGCGCGTCAGCGACGGACGGGCTGGAGAGGACTACCGCCATCAGACCGGCCGCGGCCAGGAGTAGCAACGCCAGCGTCACGGCGAGCAGCCGGAGCAACCACCGCGCCCAACGAGATCGAGGCCAGTGGCGGAGGCCGACGCGGCGCGAGGTGGGAGCGAGGTTGAGCTCAGCGGTCTGAATCCCAACTCCGTTGATGATTCTCCTACCTTCCGCTCCACGAAGACCCGGCGTCGCTCGTTGATGGTAGGCCAGGAGTCTGGCTTCTCAGGATCAGCGACGCAGTTGAGATCCGGACCGCCTGGCAGCCATATCGCGTCGGCCTCGTGGCTCGGTGGCTCCAGACGGTGGGGTCGCGGCCATACCATCGCCTCCGACCCGTCCCGGGCCGCGAGCGCCCGTCAGCGGGTGGTGCAGTACACGTAGTCGAGAAAGCGCTCGATCGCCCGCACGGTGTGCAAAGTCCGCACCGATCCACCTACATCGAAAGCGTGCTGGGCATACGGCAGTTCGGCGTACACAACCGGATTGGCGGACTCCTTCCGCAGGTCGGCGGCGAAGCGCCGGGCCTGGGCGGCGGGGGTGAGAATGTCGCGGCCGCCCTGGATGACGAAAAACGGCGGCACCTGGGCACCGATCTGGTATTCCGGTGACGCCTCTTGCCAGCGGACGAGGTCGTCGTCCAGACGGGTCTTCAGCACGACTCGCTCCAGGTGCCGGCGCAGTCCGGGATTGCCGAGGTGGTCGGCGTCGACAAAGTCGTAGACGCCGTACAGCGGGACGGCGGCCTGGACGGCAGTGTCCGCCTCTTCGAAGCCCGGTTGAAAGGCGGCGCGATTCGGTGTGAGCGCCGCGAGCGCGCTCAAGTGCCCGCCCGCGGACCCGCCGGTGACGGCGATGAAGCCCGGATCTCCGCCGTATTCTCCGATGTGGTCCTTGATCCAGACGATGGCCTGCTTCACGTCGGCGATGTGGGCCGGCCACTCTGCGTTTGGACTGAGGCGGTAGTTGATGGCGACGCACACCCAGCCGCGAGCCGCGAGCCGGGATAGCAGGGGATAGGCCTGACCGGTCTTCCGCCCCATCACCCAGGCCCCCCCTGGTATCTGCAACAACACCGGCGCTCGAGCGCCGGGCTCGAGACCGGCCTGGCTCCAGATGTCGAGACGATTGGCGGTTCCGAACTCACCGTACGATTCATCCGCCGCACGCAGGTATCGCCGGCGGGAGCCGCGGCGCGGCAGGACGACCTGAGCTCGGGTCAGAGGGGCGACGTCGGGGGCGGCGCGGGGAGCGGTGATCTGCGATCGGTAATCGCCGCCCAGCTCGTCAATAAGGGCCGCCTCCAGGACCTCGCCGGATCGCGAGGCGGCGCGGTGAAGGTTGAGAAGGCCGAGCCACGACGCCACTGATGCAGCCAGCGCCACTTGCCCGGCCCGGCTGCCGAGGGCGCCCCGCCGGATCAGACCGAGAGTCGCCAATTGCTGAAGCGCCATGGTTTGGAGTGGGAATTCACTGGTGAGTCCGCTGGCCGCCATCACCGCGAAATTGGCAGGGGATCGATCGGTCAGGGGGCGATAGGCGTTGACGGTATTCAGCACTCCGGCCGCACTGACCACCACGAACCGCCTGGCGCTTCCCATAGCGGAACAATAAACAACGGGGCGGCGTCAGGTGGCCGCTCGGGGGGGCGGGCCCCCGGGCTGACGGTGGCGGGCCTCGTCAAGCCAGGCCCGATGGGCGGGCGCGGCGACGCGGACGATGCGCCGTGCTCGTTCGTCGTCGTCGACGCCGCGCAGGTCGGCGATGCCGTGCTCGGTGACGACGACCTCCACGTCGCAGCGCGGCGTGGACACCACGTCGACGGCAGGAACGATGGTCGACTTGCCGTCACGGATGGTAGAGCGGAGGGCGATGATCGAGACCCCATCGAGCGAACGGGTTGCCGCCGCGCAGAAGTCGGCGTGGCCACCGATGCCCGCCACCGTGCGGTTCCCAACCCGTTCGACGTTGACCGACCCGTCGAGTCCGACCTGGAGGGCGGTATTGCACCCGACGAATCGGTCAATACTCGCGACGCGACTGATGTCATGCGTCTGATCGACCGGGAGCAGGCTGAGGCGGCCGGACCTGGCGACGGCGTTGATGGCCTCCCCGCCCCACACGTAGGCGGCGGTCATGTCGCCGCGGAGCAGGCCTCTGCGGTGGAGGTCAGCGACCGATTCAGTGACCAGGCCCGACCAGATCCGGACCGGGCGCTCCAGCGCGGCCACCACCCCCTCGCTTATCCCGCCGGGTCCGAACTGAAGGGTGGGATCATCGGGGAGCACCGACACCACATTGCGCCCGACTGCAAGCTCGACGTCATCGGGGCCTCGGACCGCGAGAGTGGCGTCGGCGGGCGGTCGCTGGAGGGTGGCGATAATCGGCCCTTCGATCGGGGGGGTGCCGAGATCGACACCGTCGGGATCGACCTCCACCACGACGGCGCGGGCGAGGCGGGCGGCCGCGGGCCCGATTCCAACCGACCCGCCATACACCAGATCAGGGCCGCGCCGAACTCCGGTCACGACGGCCACGTCGGGCCGTCGGTCGGCGAGAAGCCGGGGAACGGCCGACAGCCGGACGGGCAGGTAGGTCAGCCGCCCCGCGGCGACCGCCTCGGCTACCGCGTAGCCGGCCATGACGGTCCGACCCCGTACGGTCGGGGATGCCAGCCAGCCCCGGCGCTCCGGGGTCCATCCCATCAGCAGCTCGACACCAGCAGTGGCCGCTGCCGAGGCCACGAAATCTGGTGCCGATCGGGCGCTGTCGACGCCGTCGGCGTACACCAGCAGCGGTGCCCCCCGGTCGGTCACCGGCCCAGCCTACTGGTGGACCGGCTGCCTACTTCTGGACCGGCGGTCGCGATGGCGGGGCGAGCGTCGATCGGACCAGGGCCGCCAGCCATCCCAGCAGCGTCCCGTCGTCCACCCGGGGCGAGCTCCCCGGGCCCCGCTCAGCCGCGATGATCGCGGCGACCCGCACCGCGCAGCTCCACGCCAGGGCGACGCCGGCACCGCCGTGACCGTAGTTGTGAACAATCAGCTTGTTTCCCATGGTGTCGGGCTCCAGGCGGACGCCGCCGCTCTCCGGGGTCCGGGCGCACCGGTAACCAACGGTCGCGGCCCTCGGCCAGGGCGCGATGTCCACGCCGATGGCCGATCGGATCAGCTCCCGATTCAGGTCGAGGACCGGCGCGGGAACAGCGACGCCATCGATGTCGACGGTCGGACCGGCCGGCTCCTCACCCGACCAGCGCCCCCACCTGTCGAGTCGCCCGGATAGGCGGGTGCCCCCGAGGACCCAGCTGTCGACACGGGGATACCAGTACACGTCGGCCGCTTCGCCCGACGGCGCCGGGTAGACGGAGCGGTCCGGCGTGTAGTTGTAGCTGAAGAGCGGGGCCCGTTGGCCGGCGGGATGGCGACGATCCACCAGCACGTGCACCAGCACCCCCCTGACGAGCACCAGGTTGGCCTCGTCGTCAAACAGGGTTCCACTGCCATATCCCGTGCAGTTGACGATCACCGGTGCCGGGAGGCCAGGCAGGTCCCGGGGCTCGAGATGGCTGCACCGCACCATGTGCCCGCCCAGCGCCGCGACCGCCCGTCGCAACCATTGCTCGTACTGAGGCATCTCGGCGAAGAAGCACTCGAACGTCCAGCCCGACACGCCATCGGCGCCTGCCCGGCGCGGCACCTCCGGCCCCGGTGACGTCCCGGACGGCACTGGAGCGAAAGCGGGCAGCTGCCCGGCGTACTCCGGGACGTCGACCGGCCACTCAAACAGTTCGAAATGGCGCTGGCGTCGCACCCCGGCGATTGCGGCGAACTGGAGGGCCGCATAGAAGCGCAGCGACGTTTCGATGTGCCAGGCCAAGTCGGCGATCACCACCGAACGGGGAATGACCGACGCCGCCGGGTACATGGACGCGAAGGCCGGGTCCGGTCGCTCCGGTCGCCGTCCGGGCCCGCCGATGAGGTCTTCGGCGGCGAGGTGGACCCGATAGCCGAGCAGGCTCAACACGGCGGCGGTCGTGAGCCCTGAGACGCCCCCGCCGAGGACACAGACGTCGGGGCGGGGATCAGCCAAGGTGCATCCAACGGCCACGTCCCGCCCGCGACCGCCCGCCGGTGACGACCGCGCAGCCCGTCCCGGTCAGCCGCGCCGCAACTGGAACGGGCCGGGCTTGGCGGTCGGGTGCTACGTTGTCGACGTTGGGACGACGGGTGGTCGACAACAGGACCGCCTTGACGCGGCGAGAGGCAAAAGACTGGCACCTGGCTCGTGGTGCTTCGCCGGAGGGCCGTTCCCGTGCTGCGATCCGGGGAGGACGGCCATGGGGCTGGCACCGGCGGCTCGCCGGAGGGGCACTGGTTGCTTTGATAGTCGGTTGCCTCAGCACCACCCTCAGTCTCGCAGCAGCACCGGGCCCGGCCGTCGCCGCGCCACTCGCTCCGGCGGCGGGCGCCAACCTGCTCGCCAACGCCGATTTCACCGAGGGATCCTCCGACTGGCGGGCGGCGACGGGGACCAGCATGGCGGTCATCTCGGCCCTGGGGCTGCCCGTGGGCACCACCTACCTGCAAGCCAGCCCGGGCCCCGCCAACCAGCCCAACATCGCCCAGGCCGTGCCGGTCACCGTCACCGCCGGCCAGTCCTATCACGGGTCCATCTGGGTCAAGTCCGACAGTGGCGCCAGCCTCCCCGGCACCCTGGCCCTGTGGGGCGTGGGCGCCACCGCCGCCAACGGGGCCACCTACTTCACCGCCGGCCCCAACTGGACCCAGATCAACGTGGCCTTCAACCCCACCGCCAACTACCGCACCCTGCTCCTCCAGGTCTATCTCCGCGGCCCCGGCGCCTACGACTTCCTCGACGCCCAGACCACCCCCCAGCTCTTAGCCAACTCCGATTTCACCGAGGGATCCTCCGACTGGCGGGCGGCGACGGGGACCAGCATGGCGGTCATCTCGGCCCTGGGGCTGCCCGTGGGCACCACCTACCTGCAAGCCAGCCCGGGCCCCGCCAACCAGCCCAACATCGCCCAGGCCGTGCCGGTCACCGTCACCGCCGGCCAGTCCTATCACGGGTCCATCTGGGTCAAGTCCGACAGTGGCGCCAGCCTCCCCGGCACCCTGGCCCTGTGGGGCGTGGGCGCCACCGCCGCCAACGGGGCCACCTACTTCACCGCCGGCCCCAACTGGACCCAGATCAACGTGGCCTTCAACCCCACCGCCAACTACCGCACCCTGCTCCTCCAGGTCTATCTCCGCGGCCCCGGCGCCTACGACTTCCTCGACGCCCAGACCACCCCCCAGCTCTTAGCCAACTCCGATTTCACCGAGGGATCCTCCGACTGGCGGGCGGCGACGGGGACCAGCATGGCGGTCATCTCGGCCCTGGGGCTGCCCGTGGGCACCACCTACCTGCAAGCCAGCCCGGGCCCCGCCAACCAGCCCAACATCGCCCAGGCCGTGCCGGTCACCGTCACCGCCGGCCAGTCCTATCACGGGTCCATCTGGGTCAAGTCCGACAGTGGCGCCAGCCTCCCCGGCACCCTGGCCCTGTGGGGCGTCGGCGCCACCGCCGCCAACGGGGCCACCTACTTCACCGCCGGCCCCAACTGGACTCAGATCAACGTGGCCTTCAACCCCACCGCCAACTACCGCACCCTGCTCCTCCAGGTCTATCTCCGCGGCCCCGGCGCCTACGACTTCCTCGACGCCCAGATCGGACCGGCCCCCCCGCCCGTGACCGGAACGGGTCCGTACGGCTTCCAGGACCTTCAGGACGCCGCCACGGCGATCGGCGAGGGCTGGCCGGGCATCGGGTCGGTTTCGGGCTTCTGCACCGCTCCCTCCAGCGCCTACGCCTGCCCGACCGGCGCCGACGCGAACATGGCGGCGGCCCTCCTCGCCCATGACTCGAAGGACTTCTGGCTGTCGTTCTGGACCGTCGGCGCACCGGTCAACCGGGCGTCGTGGTACACCGACGGTTTCACGGCCGGCCAGAACGCGGCCAGAGAAGTCGTGCGGTCCAGCCGGCTGCCGTCCTTCGAGATTCTCGATCCGGAGGGGTTCGGGGGGGCACCGACCAGCACCACCGCATGGGCCAGTTTCGTCCACGGATGGGCCGCGGGACTGACCTCGGTATCCGCGGCGATGCACCCGGGCCTCTATGCCGACCAGTACCTGGTCTCGACCTTCGGCCTGGTGTCGTTGTCAGTCCCGGTCTTTTTGGCCGTGAGCCCCATCCTCGGGAACAAGCCGGCCATCGTGGGGGCCGCGATCCGTGGCAACATCGCCTTCTACGCCGCCTGTCCGGCCGACGCCTACGTCAACCGCATGAACAGCTGGGGCGCTCCCTTCAATACGCTCCAGTTCAACGATTCAGCCGTGGATTGCGCGCCCTAGTGGGCCGGCCAGAAACTCGACGCCGGCAACCCGGCGGTGACTCATGCCCTGCGACCGGGGGTGTCTTCGCAGGCGCGGTGGGTTGGATCGGGACCGCCGGTCTGGTCCTTGCGATGACGTCCGCGTGTGGCCCCGCCTCCCGGCATGCGGCGCGCCCGACCGGACCGACCACTACCATCGGCGCGACCAGCGTCGGGGCACCGCCCGCCGCCACGAGCGGGCCGGGCGCCGAACCGACCACCCCCGCGACCCCCGCGCCAAGGACCGTCCCGCCGACGACCGGTCGCCCGGCCCCGCCCGGAGAGGCAACCACCGTGTTACCCGTCACGGGCACCTCGCCGCGGTGTGAGGGGTGCGCCGGCTCGCCCGGCGCCACATCCGCCGTCACCATGAGCGAGACCACGGCATGGTGCCCGGGCCGACTCCTCCGCGCCTCTGCGGGACCGGCCGGGCCCTTCGCCGGCAACGGCGCACGTGTTGTCGTCACCCTTCAGGCGACGGCCGCCCAGCCGTGCCTGGTCCCTGCCCGCGTTGAGGTCCGCCTGACCAACCCTCACGGCACGATCGAGGCCGAGGCGCTGAGCACACCGGCGGTCAGTTCGACCCTTGCTATCGGTCCGTCAACCGACGCCGGCTTGAGCATGACGTGGGTCCGCCAGGGCTGCTTCAGTCCCGCGGCTGACGCGGCCGGAGGCTATCTCTCATGGAGCAGCCCCAGCGGTCCGGTGGAGGTCGATATCCGGGGAATCGCCGAGGACGCCATGGCTCCCTGCCACGATGTCTTCGGCGTCACCGACTTGCAATAGCATTCCGGCGTGAAAGTCGGATTTATCGGCCTCGGTACCATGGGCCGGCACATGGCGTCCCATCTCCAGGCCGCCGGACATGATTTGGTCGTTCACGATCTGAGGCCGGAAGCGGCCGAGGCCCACCTGGCTGCGGGCGCGGTGTGGGCCGGCACCCCGGCCGAGGTCATGGCTGCGACCGAGGTGACCTTTACCTCCCTCCCCAAACCTGATGATGTCCATGCGGTGGCGCTGGGGACGCAGGGCTTGATTGCGTCCGCTCAACCTGGGAAGGCCTACTTCGACCTCTCCACGAACTCGGTGGCGACCATACGGGAGATACACCAACGGTTCCTCGCCGTGGGCGCCATCGTCTGCGACGCCCCGGTGAGTGGTGGACCGAACGGGGCGCGCCAGCGCAAGCTCACCATTTACGCGGGAGGCGACGAGAGCACCGTCGACGCCTACCGAACTGTGCTCGGCGCCTTCAGCGACCAGGTCCTGTACATCGGACCTCTCGGCAGCGGGACCGTCGCCAAGCTCATGCACAACTGCGTCGGATATGTACTTAACGCCGCGATTGCCGAAGTGTTCTCGGTCGGAATGAAAGCCGGAGTCGACCCGCTCGCCCTCTGGCGGGCGTTGCGTAATGGCGCCAATGGTCGACGCCGGACCTTCGACGGTCTGGCTGACCAGTTTCTTCCTCATAGCTTCGACCGGCCGGCGTTCGCCCTTGCTCTCGCTCACAAGGACGTCAGCCTGGCCACTGCGCTCGGTCGCGAAGTGGGCGTTCCGATGCGGCTGTCCGAGTTGACGCTGGCCGACATGACCGAGGCACTGGGACGAGGCTGGGGCGACCGGGACTCGCGGGTGGCCATGCTCCTGCAAGAGGAACGGGCCAACGTCCACATCGAGGTGGCGCCGGACGACCTCGAGACCGAGTTGGCGGACCCTCCCCTCGGCGGCTCCCCCAACCCGGGGGCCACGTCGTAACTCGTCGCCTTCGCTCCTGTATGCGAGCGGCCCACGCGCCATCCGCCTCGGGCGTGGCCAGTGATCTCAGGACCGCTTCAGAGCCCCGGGCCGGGGCGGCGCACCCGGCCGGGGCGGGATGGCGTCACGGTCCACACCAGCCCATTGGCACCCGAATTCCGGTCAGGACGATCCCGATTGAGATGAATCGACCGCGGCGCCGTCATCGGACGCCGCGCTCCCGTCCAGCGCTGCGGACGCCTCTGGCGCCGGCCGAAGGCGGTTGGCGGTCGTGACGGTGGCCGCGGCGGCGACGGCACCGGCCGTGAGGGCCGCAAGCGCCCACCGGGCTCCGTGACGATCGGTGCCGAGCAGCCCATCGAGCGATATCGGTCCGACTCCGTCGGCGGCTAACGCCGCGGCAGCGACGATCAGCGTCAGGTTGTATTCGTACCCGCCACTGGTCAGCCACAACCCGTTCTTGCCATGAACTTTCTGGATCGCCACGGTCATAGTGCCGATGATCATCGCCGGTCCAAGCGGATTGAGGAAGCCCAGCGCCGTCAGACCTCCCCCGATCGTCTCGCTCAGCGCCGCCAGCTTCGCCTGGTGGCGTGCGGGGTGCAGGTCCAGGGACGCCATCGCCTGCTCCGTGCCGCCGAGCCCCGGTCCATCAAACCAGCCCGCGAGCTTTTGCAGACCGTGCCCCATCATGACGCCGCCCACGACTGTCCGAAGTATGAACGTACCGATTTTCACAGTATTTTGGCCACCTTGAGTTCGTCGATACTGACGGCTATTTCAATCCACTTCTTACCAGTGCGGCGCCATTTGCCAGCGCCCCGAGTTTACCGAATGCGGTGCCACGGGATAGATACTTCATACCGCAGTCGGGTGCAAGAACCAGACGATCGGGGCCCACCACCTTCAATGCCGTCTCGATGCGCCGGGCCACTTCGTCCGGGCTCTCGATTCCCGGGTCGGCAAGATCAATGACCCCCAGGACGATCTTTTTGGGAGCCAGGTCTTGGAGTACGCCCAGATCAAGCCGGGGCTGGGCCGCCTCGATGGAGATCTGGTCGGCGGCACTCTCGGCCAACTCCGGAAGGAAGGAATAGCCGGAGGGCTTTTCGGTCTTCACTACCGCTGCGTATCCGAAACAAAGATGCACAATCGTCGGCACCGTGATCCCCTGAAACGCCCGATTGATGGCCGGAACTGCGATGCGTTTGGCTGATTCGGGATCGTTTCGGACCCAAGGCTCATCGAGTTGAATGACATCGGCGCCAGCCCTCTGGAGGTCAAGGGCCTCTTCGTTGACCGCAGCAGCGTAGTCCATAACTGCCTCGTCCATATCGGCGTAAACATCGTTTTGTGCCTGCCTCGACATCGTGAACGGTCCTGGCAGTGTGATCTTCGCCATTCTATGGGTATGGGCTCGCAGGAACTCCATATCTCGCAATTCGACGGGATGGATCCGACGGATTTTACCCACGATTCGCGGCAGCAGTCGCTCGACACCTGCTTGATCCCGGGTCCACGCCGGCTCCGGATCGATCCCCTGCAGTGACGTGGCAAAACGATTCGAGTAGCTTTCCCGCCGGATCTCTCCGTCGGTAATGATGTCAATACCTGCGTCTTCCATATCCCGGACGGCCAGCCGAGTGGCATCATCTTGAGCCTCCTCGAGATATGGGTCGGCGACCCGCCACATGCTACGCACCCGAATGCGCGGTACGACGTAGGCTCTCATGAGCTCCTTGTCCACCAGCCAGTCAGGCTGGGGGTAGCTCCCCACCACGGTTGTCGGCAGTATCCCCTCGGGCATCCGAGCCTCCTGATAGAGGTAAATGAGGGGGGCGAACGCAGGGCGAAGGCGCGCGGCCCGGATTTCGAGTGTACCAAGACAAGGGTCACACGGTCCCCCTGCGAGCGGCCCAGAAGCCCGGGGTCCTACTCCTGCCTGCAGGTTCGGTCCGGTCAGGCGATCCGGTCCAGTCAGGCGAGGCGGTCCGGTCCAGTCAGGCGAGGCGGTCCGGTCCGGTCAGGCGATCCGCCCCGGTCAGGCGATCCGGTCAGGCCAGGCGCACGGCCAAGCCGTCCTGACCGGCCAGAGTCGGGAACCGGGTCATGACGGCCGGATCATGACCGGCAACCAGAACGCAGCCTGGCTCAGACTGCATCTGGCGCAGGGCGTCGAATGAGCGATACATCCCCTCGAGGTCGGTCACGATGGCGAAGGGACGATCGCGTTCGACCTCCTCGTAGTAGTGCATGGCATCCGAGGCCAGGACGACGGAGCCGCCAGACGTTGCCACCTTGACCACGAGCTGACCGGGTGTGTGTCCGCTCAACTCGATGACCTCGATCCCGGGTGCGAGGCGGTAGCACCCGTCGACCAGGCAGAGCCTCGACTCGGCACCGAGGGTCCGGAGATGCTCGATGTCGGCAGCCTCCGTCGAATGAGCAAACTGGGCCCGGCTCCCATACGGACCGGTCCAGAACTCGAACTCGCGTCTCGCCATGACGACCTCGCTCGCTCCGAACTGGCGGACGTTGCCGGCGTGATCGTAGTGGGCATGGGTCAAAACCAACTGCGGCAGGGAAGCCGTCTCGATCCCCAGTTGCCGCAGACCGATGATCGGGTCCCGCAACATCGTCCGGTGCCGTCGTACTCCTACCTCCTCGGTAAAGCCGGTGTCCACCACGATGGTCCGATCACCATTGCGTACGACCCAGACGTAGTAGTCCATGACCAGGTCCGCGTCCGGCTCGTGGTAGAGGTGGTAGTTCAAAAAGCACTCGCGCCTGGAGGTCAGGCGGGTGGCGTAGCGGATCGCCATGACCTCATACGTTGCCTGTGTCATACCGTGACGGTGCTCGGTCGAGAAGGCGGCCGCTCCGTGCGAGCTGGCGGCCGGCGGGACGAGCCCAGGACAGTAGCACCGGTGACCAGGGGTCGGGCCAGGCCGGGAAGTTGGCCGGAGTTCGGGGTTCGTGGCCGGGCCGCCACCCGGGGTGACTGGATCAGGCCTCCCTTTTCCGGCAGAATGAAGGTGGGCATGGTGGCGTTTCCGCGGTGGCAGCAACGCTGATGTGGTGGCAGCTCGTAGATTACGAGAGGGTGTCGAGGCGGGGAGGCATGTGATGAGAGCGTTCGCAGGGACCCGGGTCGGAGGACGACCCCGGCCGCGTCCTGCGCTCGTGGCGGTCGTGGCGCTGGTGGCGGTGGTGGCGGTGGTGGCCGCTCTCGAGGCGGGCTGGCCGGGTCGGGCGGTCGCTGACACCACCACCGGAACGGGACCCGTGCCACAGTGGACCAAGCTGACCCCGACCACGGCGCCGGCGGCCCGGGCCTTGTCAGCAATGGCTTTCGACTCCGGGACCGGCCAATTCGTCCTTTTTGGCGGTAACAGCGATTCCGGATCCCTGAACGACACCTGGATGTGGAACGGCACCACCTGGGCCCAGCAAAATCCGAGCGCCAGTCCCTCCGCCCGCAGTGGCGGCGCCATGGCCTACGACCCCGGCACCGGACAGCTCATCCTCTTCGGCGGGCAAGATGCCAACGGGAATGTTCTGGGTGACACCTGGATATGGAACGGCACCACCTGGACCCCCCAAACCCCCGCCACCAACCCCCCCGCCCGTAACGGCGCCGCCGTGGCCTACGACCCCGGCACCGGACAGCTCATCCTCTTCGGTGGGCAAGATGCCCGCGGGAATGTTCTGGGTGACACCTGGATATGGAACGGCACCACCTGGACCCCCCGAACCCCCGCCACCAACCCCCCCGCCCGCAGTGGCGGCGCCATGGCCTACAACCCCGGCACCGGACAGCTCATGCTTTTCGGCGGGCTCAATGGCACCAACAACCTGGCCGACACCTGGACCTGGAACGGCACCACCTGGACCCCCCAAACCCCCGCCACGAACCCCCCCGCCCGCAACGGCGCGGCCCTGGCCTACAACCCCGGCGACCGGACAGCTCGTCCTCTTCGGCGGCAACGGCCCGACCGGCACCGGCAGCATCGGAGCGCTCAACGATACCTGGACCTGGAACGGCACCACCTGGACCCCCCGAACCCCCGCCACCAACCCCCCGGCCCGCAACGGCGCGGCCCTGGCCTACGATCCCGCCACCGGGCAGCTCATCCTCTTCGGCGGCCAGAACGGCAGCGCCCTGAAGGGAGATACGTGGATGTGGGGCTACCCGGGAGGTATCCAGGGCGGTTGGGCTCAGCAGACGCCGCCCCTGAGCCCTCAGGCCCGCGGCTACTCCTCCCTGGCCTTCGACTCCGGCACCGGTCAGCTCGTCCTTTTCGGCGGATTCGATTACACCCCCACCACCAGCTACGTCTTTCTGGGCGATACCTGGACGTGGGACGGCACCACCTGGACCAAGCTCAACCCGCCCACCAGCCCGTCGGCCCGCGGCTCCGCGTCCATGGCCTACGACCCGGGCACCGGCCAACTGATCCTCTTCGGCGGCTTCAACTCCGGCGGAATGCTGAACGATACCTGGGTGTGGGACGGCACCACCTGGGCCAAGTTGAGCCCGGCCACCAGCCCGTCCGGCCTTGCCTACGCGTCCATGGCCTACGACTCGGGCACCGGCCAGCTGGTGCTTTTCGGTGGCATGGATGCCGCCACGAACCAAGCGGTGGGTGACACCTGGACCTGGGACGGCGCCACCTGGACCAAGCAGACCCAGCAGGCCCCCGCCACCGGCCCCTCCAGCCGCTACCACGCATCCATGGACTACGACCCCGCCACTGCCCAGCTGGTTCTCTTCGGTGGGGTCGATGGAAAGACCGGGAATGATCTGGGTGACACCTGGACCTGGGGTGGCAGCAGCTGGACCCAGCTCAACCCGGCCACCAGCCCGTCCGCCCGTGACTCCGCGTCCATGGTGTTCGACCCGGGCACGGGCCAGCTGGTCATGTCGGGCGGCACCGAAGGCGCCACCATCCTGAAGGACACCTGGACCTGGGATGGCACCACGTGGACCCAACAGTCGCCGATCCCGCAGGGTCGCTATGTGGCGTCCATGGCCTACGACGACGCCACTGGCCAGCTCATCCTGTTCGGCGGATCCATCAGCAACACCAGCTTCGACTACGCCCAGGACACGTGGGTGTGGGGAATCCCGGGCCTCGCCGCGCAGGCGATCTCGTTCACTTCCACTCCGCCCAGCCCCGCCAACTACGGGGGGAGCTATACGCCCGCGGCGACCGGAGGCGCATCAGGGAACCCGGTGCTGTTCTCGGTTAATGCCTCTTCGGCGGGCGTGTGCTCCATCAATGGTCCGACGGTGAGCTTCATCGGAGCCGGCAACTGCGTGGTCGACGCCAACCAGGTCGGCGACAACGACTACGTGGCCGCGCCCACCGTGGAGCAGAGCTTCATGGTGCAGCCGGCCGCCCTGACCATCACCGCCTCCAGCCCGGCCATGACCTACGGGGGTAGCGTGCCGGCCGTCACGCCCGCCTACCGTGGGTTCGTCAACGGCGACACCGCCGCCAGCCTGACCACCCCGCCCACCTGCACCAGTCCCGCCACCAGCAGCTCGCCAGTTGGCTCCGCCCTTGCCACCACCTGCTCGGGGGCGGTCGACTCCAACTACCAGATCACCTACGTCCCCGGCACCCTCACGGTCCAGCCGGCCGCCCTGACCATCGCCGCCTCCAGCCCGGCCATGACCTACGGGGGCAGCGTGCCGGCCGTCACGCCCGCCTACCGCGGGTTCGTCAACGGCGACACCGCCGCCAGCCTGACCACCCAGCCCACCTGCACCAGTCCCGCCACCAGCAGCTCGCCAGTTGGCTCCGCCCTTGCCACCACCTGCTCGGGGGCGGTCGACGCCAACTACCAGATCACCTACGTCCCCGGCACCCTCACGGTCCAGCCGGCCGCCCTGACCATCACCGCCTCCAGCCCGGCCATGACCTACGGGGCCAGCCTGGCGCCGGTGAGCGCCAGCTATAGCGGCTTCGTCAACGGCGACACCCCCGCCAGTCTCACCACCCCGCCCACCTGCACCACCACCGCCAAAAGCACCTCCCCGGCCGGCTCCTACCCCACCTCCTGTTCGGGCGCAGTCGCACCTAACTACCAGATCACCTACGTGCCTGGCACCCTCGCGGTGCAGCGGGCCGTGCTGACCATCACCGGCCCCAGTGGAAAGATGACCTACGGCGACAGCCCGCCATCTGTGACCGCCAGCTATAGCGGCTTCGTCAACGGCGATACTGCCGCCAGCCTCACCACCCCGCCCACCTGCACGACGACCGCCACCAGCACCTCCCCGGTCGGCACCTACGCCACCACCTGCTCGGGCGCGGCCGACCCCAACTACCAGATCACCTACGCCCCCGGCACCCTCACGGTGCAGCCGGCCGCCCTGACCATCACCGCCTCTAGCGGGTCCATGGCGGCTGGAAGCAGCCCGGACATCACGCCCGCCTACCGCGGGTTCGTCAACGGCGACACCGCCGCCAGCCTCACCACCCCACCCACCTGCACGACCACCGCCACCAGCACCTCCCCCGCCGGCACCTACCCCACCACCTGCTCGGGCGCGGTCGACTCCAACTACCAGATCACCTACGTCCCCGGCACCCTCACGGTGGGACAGGGCACTCTGACCATCACCGCCTCCAGCGGAAAGATGACCTACGGGGCCAGCCCGCCATCGGTGACCGCCGGCTACAGCGGGTTCGTCAACGGCGACACCGCCGCCAGCCTCACCACCCCACCCACCTGCACCACCACCGCCAAAAGCAACTCCCCCGCCGGCACCTACGCCACCACCTGCTCGGGCGCGGTCGACCCCAACTACCAGATCACCTACGCCCCCGGCACCCTCACGGTGCAGCCGGCCGCCCTGACCATCACCGCCTCCAGCGGGTCCATGACCTACGGGGCCAGCCTGCCGCCCGTGGCCGCCGGCTACAGCGGGTTCGTCAACAGCGACACCCCCGCCAGCCTCACCACCCCACCCACCTGCACCACCACCGCCAAAAGCACCTTCCCCGCCGGCACCTACGCCACCACCTGCTCGGGCGCGGTCGACCCCAACTACCAGATCACCTACGCCCCCGGCACCCTCACGGTGCAGCCGGCCGCCCTGACCATCACCGCCTCCAGCGGGTCCATGATCATCGGAACCAACCCGCCGGCCATCACGGCCAGCTACCGCGGATTGGTGAATGGCGACACCCCCGCCAGCCTCACCACCCCACCCACTTGCACCACCACCGCCAAAAGCACCTCCCCCGCCGGCCCCTACCCCACCACCTGCTCGGGCGCGGTCGACCCCAACTACCAGATCACCTACGTCAACGGCACCATCTCGGTCGGCAAGTTCAAACCTTGTCCGGGAGGAGCGACCAACATCGCGGTCGGCGCCAACGGGTCGGTGTGGATTATCGGCACTAACGCGGTAGCCGGCGGCTACGGCATCTACCACTGGAACGGCACCGGCTGGACCCCCGTCTCCGGCGGAGGCGTCACCATCGCCGTCGACCCCGGCGGCAACCCATGGCTGCTCAACTCAGCCCACCAGATCTTCCATTGGAACGGCCAAGGCTGGGCCAGCATCTCCGGCGCGGCCCGTGACATCGCAGTCGGCCGCAACGGGTCGGTCTGGATTATCGGCAATACCGCGGTCGCCGGCGGCTACAGCATCTATAACCGGAACGGCACCGGCTGGACCCCCGTCTCGGGCGCAGGCGTCACCATCGCCGTCGACCCCGGCGGCAACCCGTGGCTGCTCAACTCAGCCCACCAGATCTTCCATTGGAACGGCCAAGGCTGGGCCAGCATCTCCGGCGCGGCCCGTGACATCGCAGTCGGCGCCAACGGGTCCGTCTGGATTATCGGCAATACCGCAGTCGCCGGCGGCTACAGCATCTATAACCGGAACGGCACCGGCTGGACCCCCGTCTCGGGCGGCGGCGTCACCATCGCCGTCGACCCCAGCGGCAACCCATGGCTGCTCAACTCAGCCCACCAGATTTATTCTTCCTGATCATCCACGGTCGACGGGTCCTTCACCAGCCCGCGGTACGGCGCTTTCCAGGTGAAGCCGGACTGAATGGTTGGGTGCCCGAGTCATTTGACCCAGGCGCCAGCCAGCAACTAACTGGTCGAAAGGCCGGGTCGCCAGGCGGTGGCCAGGTACCGGGTCAGCTCACTGGCCGGCGGGTGGCTGGCCGACGCTGGGGAACAGGTCGAGGAAGGCGCCCCGGGTCATGCGGTAGCGGGCGGCTTCGTCCACGTCGTCGAAGAGCTCGTGGAGGATCTTCTGGGTGTGGCCGAAGGTGCCTTCCAGGTGGGGGTAGTCGCTGCCCCACATGACGTTCTTATAGCCCATGGCGGTGTAGGCCAGGACCGCCGAGCGGTCGTGCTGGAAGGAGGCGTAGACCTGCTCGTAGATGATCTCACTGGGCGGGCGGGACAGCTTGGGCCGCACGTAGACGCCGTGCTGGCGGTAGCCCTCGTCCATGCGGTCGGCGATGAAGGGCACCCAGGTGGCCCCGCCCTCCGAGGTGAGAACTTTGAGGTCGGGGTGGCGGTCCAGAGCCCCGGAGGTGACCAGCATGGTGGCGGCCCGCTGGGCCCCGAAGGTGGTCTCCACGTAGTTGAGCACCGCCCCGCCCGGACCGTGGAATATCCTCGTGCCGCTGCCGGCGGGGTCTTTGGCTTCGGAGCCGATGTGGATGGCCAGCACCAGCCCGGCTTCTTCGGCGGTGGCCCACAGGGGCTCCCAGGTGTCGTAGTTCCAGTTGTGCATCCCGTCCTCGTCGAGGGTGGTGGGCAGGTTGATGGCCTTGAAGCCCATCTCCGCCACCCGGGTAGCCTCGGCCACCGCGTCGTCGACCGAGCGCACCGAGATCTCCGCCGCCGGGATCGAGCGGGGGGTGACGTCGATGTAGGTCTCCTTGAGGAAGTCGTTGACGACTCGCACCCCGTCGCGGTAAAGGATCGGATCCTTGATCAGACCGTTCCACAACCCGATGGAGGGATACACGATCTCCCCCCAGACCCCCTCCTCATCGAGATCCTTGAGGCGCAACTGGACGTCAAACGCCCCCGGCGGTCGACCAAAGCCGCTCGCCTCCGAGAATCGCACGCCCCCCTGTCGAAATGCGGATCCCTGGGAGACGGCACCGGCGAGCTCCAGGTCCTCCTCGGTCATGACCGGGTTGAGTCCGATCTTCCGCTCGAAGGAGCGGCCATCGATGTGCACTCGTTCGGTGCGCTCATCGATCTTCTCGCTGCGGGGCATCCGGGCGGCCATATCGGCCGGCATGCGCTGCTGCCACAGATCCGGAGGCTCCAGCACATGCGCATCCCCCGAGTTCGCCCATATCTTTTCAGTCATCGCGCTACCGTCCCTCTCCACACCCACGACCGAAGCGGACGAACTGACGGTGGAATGCTGGGACGTCCGACTGTCGGATTTCCAAGGAATCATGCCATTGCCCCCGGCTCGACGTCAAGGCATCACCATGGGCATTGGTCACGCCAGGGGTATCGAAGTGCCGCGCCATGACCCGCTCATCCCGGTCGACGCACGCCCCGGGATGCCGGGATCGTTGTAAACGCCAGTTGCTTCCGACAGAATCCTGGATGAGGATATGAAAGGCGAGCGGCCGGTCGATGCTTTTCGGCGCAACTTCGACGCCACCAGAGAAGCTCGACGACGCTGGGAGGAGCGGGGCTGGCCCAACAGCGAAGCCATGGAGGCCGCCATCTCGATCATGCGCGCCAACCGGCTCGTACGCTCGGCGCTTGACTCCGCCCTTCAGGAGCTCAATATCGCGTACTCCCAGTACGAGGTCCTGGGCCTGCTGAGCTTCAGTCGGGACAACCGGCTGGCGATGAACAGGCTGAGTCACCTGCTCGGACTGCATCCGGCCAGCATGACGAATACCGTCGAGCGTTTGACGGCCAGAGGCTACGTCCGGCGAGTCTCCGATCCGGCCGATCGCCGAATGGTCTACGCGGAGCTCACGCCCGAAGGTTGGGAACTGCTCACGGCGGGGACCGACGCGCTGGTCGAGATCAACTTCGGGATGAAGGCGCTCGACATCGACCACCTCGAGACGTTGAGCGGCGTGATCACGGAGCTACGGCATGCGTATGAGAACTTTGACCGAGAGGCCTCGCGGCGTCCCGATCAAACGTAGATCGCATGACCAGGTGGGCTCGCGGCGGGACCCAACGTCGGGGCGCCTCAAGTCTTGGCGCCCGTGGCCGCCTCGTTGCGCCGGCGGGCGCCGGCGGACTCGTAGAGGACGTCGGCACCGATCAGCCGGTCGACATCCTCCTCGGTCAGCCCCAGCTCGGTCCGGGCGATCCGGCGGGTGTGTTCGCCCATCTCCGGTGCCGGACCGCGAACGAAGGCGGACGCGTCTGAATACTTGAAGGGTGGCTCCACAACCCCCACGGGTCCCAACTCGGGGTAATCGACGACGCCGAAGGTCCCTCGCTCCTCGAAGAACGGATGGTCAAGCATCTCTTCCTGCGACAGGACCGGACCGGAACTGATCCGCTCCGCACCGAGGAGGGCGAGCGGGGCCTCCCGGTCCTCGAATGAGCACAACCATCCCTCGACCGCGGCGACGACCTCTTTCACATGCTCCAGTCGTTCGTGATCAGTCACAAGCCGCTCGTCACTGATCATGTCCTCTCGGCCCATCAGCGTGCAGAGCCTGCCCCACGGGCTATCCGGACCGGCGCCGGGAGCCTGAATGGAGATATAGCCGCCGTTTGCTTTGAAGGGTCCCATTGGAAACGTGTAGCTGAGTTGCTGACCGTTGCGGAAGCCACGCTGGCCGCCGGCCATCGCCGTATTGGGCAGAGTGGTGCAATCCAGGTACGCCAGCGCTTCCACCATCGAGATGTCGACGTACTGCCCCACTCCCGTGCGCTGCCGGCTCAACAGCGCGGCCAGAATGCCGGCGACGCCGGTGAGCGAGGTCACGGTGTCGCCGAGGCCTCCACCGACGGGGTAGGGGGGTCCGTCCCGTTCGCCGGTGATCCACGTGATCCCGCTCATAGCCTGGGCAATGGGATCCGTGCAGGAGCGGGCCATGTCGCCGGCCAGCCCCTGCTGTCCGAAGCCCGACATCGAGCACATGACGATGCCGGGGTTGATCTCCCGTAGCACGTCGTAGTTGAGCCCAAAGCTCCGCATCACCCGGGGGGTCATGTTCTCCACCACTACGTCACTGCGGGCTACGAGCTGCTTCACCAGGTCGACGCCGTTGGGGTGCTTGAGGTTTACGGCGAAGCTGCGCTTTCCCCCGTTGGTGTGAGCGAAGAGGGCTTGATCCTGCCTGGTTCCCTTAAGGCCCTGGACACTGAAGCGTGACTCCTCGCGACCGTCCTCGACGGCGACCCACCTGTTGCGGGGCCACTCGATGTGAATGACGTCTGCGCCGAGATCGCGCAGGACCCGGGTGCAGAAAGGACCGACTGCCGCCAGCGTAAAATCCAGCACCCTGACATCCGTCAGGAGATCGCGTCCCGGTCCAGCGCCCTGTGCCACCCTTATCCCCACTTCCAGTCAGACGTTGATCACTGCAGGTTACGAGGCCGGCGAGGATCGGGTCCCGATGCCCGGCGGTCGGCCATGCTAGACGTCTCCCGGCGGGACCGCGTCGAGCCGCGTGGCCGCGGCTCAATGCGTTGTCCCCGCCCCGGAAATACGGCCTTGCGAGCTGCATCAAGCGGTGTCAGCTGCGGTTGGCCGGCCGGGCCATGGGTGGCTTTGCCGCAGCCGGAGACCAGCGGGCCGGAGTTGGCCCACCGCCGTCCGCGAGACGGACCCTGACCGTGGGTGCAGGCTCATCGGAGCCGCTATCAGCGGAGCCGGACCAGCCCGGGAGACTGACCCACGGGAACGCCACACTTGGAATGTTCTCGCAAGACGGGCGACGTGGTCTGCCGCCCGCCGGCCAGGGAACGTATCGAGAGATGCGTTCAGTTCGTCTTCGACTGGAACTCGGCCAACAAAAACCAACCGTAGAGGGCGCATCTGCGTCCGAGACTCGCCCCCTGCATTTCACCTGTGGGGACCTCCTAAGCCATGCGGTCCAGGCTGGACCTGCGATGCCGGGGACCAAACTGGGCGCGCTTGGTGACTTTGGGCGCGGTTGAGGTCGCCAGGGCGCTAAAGGCGCGCCCAAAACGCCAAGCGCGCCCAACCGCTCACGACGCAAGCAGCCACCCGACAGCCCCCTGGCCAGCCCAAACCAGTCCAGGATGGTCTGATAGAGTCCGCATGGTCGCGAGCACGAGCACAAGATCCCGGTACACAGGCTCCGCCCCCGTAGCTCAGAGGATAGAGCGTCGGTTTCCTAAACCGTGCGTCGCAGGTTCGAGTCCTGCCGGGGGCACCCAGCTATGGGACGGTCCTCAGGTGAAGGCCCCCACTCCGGTGATGTCACGACCGACGATCAAGGTCTGCATGGTCTCGGTGCCCTCATAGGTGTGGATCACCTCGATGTCGCCCATATGGCGAATGATGTGGTTCTCTAGCAGGACGCCATTGCCGCCCAGCAGATCTCGAGCTTCGGCGATGACCTGGCGGGCTTTGCGGGTGTTGTTGAGTTTGGCCAGGCCGGCGATGGTGTCTGTCAGCCGCCCGCTCGCCTCCAGGCGGGCCAGTTGCATGCAGTACAGCTGCATGCCGGTCACCTCGGCCAGCATCTTCACCAGCCGGTCCTGCACGATCTGGAATGAGCAGAGCGGCCGACCGAACTGCCGGCGCTGCTTGGAGTACGTCAGGGCGGTGTCGTAGGCGGCGACGGCGTGGCCGAGCGCGGCCCAGGCGCACGTGGTCCGGGTGGTGATCAGCACCCGGCCGGCGTGGCTGAACCGCTCGGCACCGGGCAGCCGGGCCTCCTCGGGCAGCCGGACCCCCTCCAGGGTGATGTCCGCCTGCCAGATGGCCCGAGCCACCCCTTTACCCTGCATGGTGGTGGCGGTGAAGCCCGGGCTGTCTTTCTCCACGAGGAATCCTTTTACCTCGCCATCCTGGTCCGAGCGGGCCCAGACCACCACGACGTCTGCAATCGACCCGTTGCCGATCCAGCGTTTGTCCCCGTCGAGCACCCAGTCGTCCCCGACCCGCCGGGCCGTGGTCTCGAGCGACACCGAGTCCGAACCGTGGAGCGGCTCCGTCAAGGCGAATGCACCGATGGCGTCCAGTCGGGCCATGGCTGGAAGCCAACGGTTCTTCTGATCGTCGGAGCCCAGCAGGGCAATGGACTTCATGGCCAGTCCGGACTGGACGCCGAGGAAGGTCCCCAGGCTTCCGTCACCGCGGTGCAGTTCCATGTTGACCAGCCCGCGAGCCAGCGGGGTCATGCCCGGGCACCCGTAGCCGACAATGTCCTCACCTATCAGGCCCAACTCCGGAAGCCGTCGCATCAGGGGCCAGGGCAGTTCCGCCGCCTCCCAATATCGGTTGATGGCGGGCAGGACCTCGGTGTCGACGAAGCGACGGGCGGCGAGAAAGTGCTGCCACTGCTCGTCGCTGAACTCCTCGCGGACGTAAAAGTAGTCGGTGGCCAGGGCGTCGCCGAGATGCTCGTATGGCATGGCTGGGTTGGACATGGGGCCTCCTTAACCGGCGCGTTCGCCGAGCAGGGGGCAGGGCGGCGCTGGATCCGCCCCGCTTTGATTTTGTAGAGAAATGCCGGTATCGCGAAGCTTTTGTAACAACATCGACCGGCGGGCGGGGCGGACGGTCCCGGCGCCGGCAGACGGGTCGCCGCCCAATCGAGCCGGCGACGCCGGACAAGGCGACGGACGGGCCGACCCGACGGAGAGAAGCTAGGGCTGACGGTTGTTGAGGAAGCCAGCAACGAGGGGGGCGATCTGTTCCGGTTCGGTCACGAGCGTCACGTGGCCACCTCTGTAGATATGAAGTTTGGCATGGGGGATGAGGCGACGCATGATGCGGGCGTTGACCGTGGGGACGACGGGGTCGTCGTCGCCAGCCAGAATCAAGGTGGGTTGGCGGATCAAGGGCAGCCAGGGAAGGCTCACCCACCCCAGACCGGCCAGCAGCTGATGAACGTAGCCTCGTCGGGAGGCCGGGCGCATGTCGTCACCCAGGATCCGCAGGACGCGCTCCGGGTTGAGTCGAGCACTGCCACCGTAGAGCTCGCCAACCACCGACGCCGCGTAAAGCGGATCGTTGAACCTGCGGGGTGTAACCAGCCTGGACAGTACCCCCAACCGGCCCGGCACCATCACCGACCCCGTTCCCGTGCTCACCAGGATGAGCTTCCGCACGAATCGCGGCGATTGAAAGGCCATCTGCTGGGCCAGTCCACCACCCCACGACAAGCCCAGCACGTCAGCGTGCGAGTAGCCGAGCCGGTGCATCAAACGAACTGCAATAGCGGCATTGCCGTGAAAACCGTAGGGCACCGGCCCCGCAGGCGATCCCCCGACGCCGGGCACGTCGAAGCGCACCACCTCTATCAGGGGGTCCAGAGCGTCGACGAACGGCTGCAGGACGTCGAAGCCGACTCCGATTCCGCAGCAGAGGAGGACGGGGACACCCCCGCGATGGCCGGCGCCCGGCCGGACCCGTACTCTCAGGTCCTGGCCGAGCACATTGACGACGCTCGTCGACTCAACGGTCGAAGACATAGGTTCCAGGCGCGGCCTCGAGAGCGGGAAAGTTCGATGAACCGAGCGCAGGAGGTGCCTCTTTGTCCGCTCCCCCACGCTCACCCAACCAGGTCGCATAGTCGGGCCACCAGCTGCCAGGCTCCGAACGGGCCGTTTTGAGCCACTCTTCTGGGTCCGGAACGTTGTCGTCCGAGGTCTGGAACATTGCTTTGGGATTGGTCGGCGGGTTGACCAGAGCCGCGATGTGACCAGAGTTGGACAGCACGAAACGGGTCTTGCCTCCGAGCAACCGGGTGGTGGCGTAGCAGGACTGCCATGGACAGAGGTGATCGGCCCGGCCGGCGACCACGTACGAATCGACTTCCACCCTGGACAGGTCGACTGGCTGCCCGAACATCGTGGCGGCTCCGGGAGTGACGAGCGCATTGCTCATCGCCAGACCGATGAAGTCCTGATGGAGGCGGGCGGCCATCCGGGTCGTGTCGGCGTTCCAGTACAGGACGTCGAAGGCGGGCGGCGGCTTCCCTTCGAGGTAGTTGTTGACCCAGTAGTTCCAGATGAGGTCGTTGGGCCGTAGCCAGGCAAATACCTCGGCCAGGGAGCGCCCGTCGAGGTAGCCGCGGCGAGCGGACGCGGCGACAGCCAGCCGGGCGACCCGCTCATCGATGAGGGCGCTGGCTACTCCCGCCCGGGACTGGTCGAGGACGGTGACAGCCAGGCCGAGGCTGGCTACCTTGTCGAGCCCACCAGCCTCGGCGAGGTAGGCGGCGAGCATCGACGCGATGATCCCGCCGGAGCACAGAGCCAAGAGATGGGCATGTTCGACATCCGCGATCTGCAGAACCGTATCCAGACCATCCCGGATTGCCTCGCCGTAGGCATCGATGCCCCAACCCCGGTGGCGGGCATCGGGGTTGCGCCACGAAATGACGAACACTTGCTGACCCTGTGACACCAGGTACTCGACCAGGCTGCGGCCGGGTGCGAGGTCGATGGCGTAGTACTTGTTGATGACCGGCGGCACGATCAGCAAGGGCACAGCCCGGACCGCCGCGGTCTGGGGCGTGTACTGGATCAGCTCGTAGATCGGTGTTCGCTGGATCACTGCGCCGGGGGTCACGGCGAGGGTCCTGCCCACTTCGAACGCGGTCGGCTCAACCATGGTGGGAATCCGCGGCGAGGCGGCCATGTCTTTGGCGAAGCTGACCGCACCTCGCAGGAGGCTCGTTCCGCCCGTGTCGATGGCGGCCTTCCACGCCGCCGGACTGAGCGCCGGATTGTTGCTTGGCGCGGTTGCGTCGATGAGGTTGTCCACGAGGAATCGGACGCGGAGGCCGTCGCGATAGTCAAGATGGGCATCGCTGATGAGGGTCTCTGCGGCCCGGGCGTTGGCGAGGTAGACCTGCAACGCCCGGTGCAGCAGGGGATTGTCGGTCCACGCAGAATCGGCGAATCGCCGGTCACCTTTGGCCGGACCGAGGGCCGAGGCGCCGACGGCGACCTTGCCGTACTCCCGCAACAGATCAGTTCCTTGCCTGGCGAGCTTTCGGGGTCGCCGTCCGAGTTTCCCGGCCAAGCGGAGGGTCTCCCACCCTGGTAGAAAACGACGGAACTGGCTGAGCGCCGCGCCCGTCAACACCAGGTCCAGCGCCCCGGCGGTGTCCGCCCGGTCGTCGTCGATTGTCGGGTTCATTTTGCTCTCATCTCTTCGGGGGCCACCACCAGGCGGCGCATGATCTTTCCTGTTGGTCCTTTGGGCAGACTGTCGACATACCACAACCGGCGCGGATACTTGTACGCCGCCAGCCGTCCTTTGACGAACGCCTGGACCTCCTCGAGCGACGCCGAGTGTCCCTCGCGGAGGGCAATCGCCGCGCCGATCTCCTCTCCGAGCGACTCGTGCGGTAATCCGATGACCGCGGCCTCGAGCACGGCGGGATGCTCGTAGAGGACCTCCTCGACTTCACGGGGATAGACGTTGAATCCGCCCCGGATGATGAGATCCTTCTTGCGATCGACGATATAGTAATAACCGTCGTCATCCACCCGGGCGATGTCACCGGTCTTGAACCAGCCGTCAGCAAAGGCCGCAGCCGTCTCGTCGGGCTTGTGCCAATACCCCTTCATCACGTTGTGGCCGCGGATAGCAACCTCGCCCGGTTCGCCGGGAAGAGAGTCCTGCCCGTCGTCGTCGATGAGCTTGAACTCGACGCCGGCTATCGGGGTTCCGATCGAACCGACCTTGCGTTCCCGCTGGGGATGGTTAAAGGACGCCACCGGTGATGTTTCGGACAACCCGTAGCCCTCCAGGATCATGCAATCGAACCCGGCCTCGAATCGGCGGTGGGTCTCGGCTGGCAATGCAGCTCCGCCCGAGATGCCGAGCCGTAGAGATGCGGTGTCTCGCGGCTCGCGGGCCTGTTGCTCGAGGAGCGCTGAATACATCGTCGGCACACCCTCGAACACCGTGACGCGGTCGGCGGCCATGATGTCGAGGGCCCGGGAGGGATCGAAACGGGCCATCAGCACGATGGTCGACCCGGACTGCACCGCGGCGTTGAGACAACAGGTCTGCCCGAAGGCGTGAAAGAACGGGAGGCAGCCGAGGATCACGTCCGCGGGCTCGAGGCCAAGCAACGTAGTGGCCGTCACCTGGGCATTGCGGCTCAGGTTGGCATGGGTCAATTCCGCCCCCTTTGGGTGTCCGGTGGTACCCGACGTGTACAGGATGATGCCCGTGTCCGCGGCACCGCGGCTGGCGATATCGGTCTCGGGCTCGAATGCCCCAAGATGGCGCTCGAACTCGCCGGGCGCGACGGTAATCACGCTCGCGCCAGCTACACGGGCGGCGTCGGCAATTGCGGTTGAGATCTCATGCCACCCGACGAAGAAGCGAGCACCCGAGTCCTTCACGTAGTACTCGACTTCACGCTCCTTGAGCAGCGGGTTCATCGGGACGACCACGCCGCCGGCACGGAGCACCCCGTAGTAGACGACGGCAAACTGGGGCACGTTCGGCAGCATGACCGCGGCGCGGTCTCCGGGCTGGAATCCCTCGAGCCGGAGCAAGCGGGTCACCCGGGCGGACGCCTGATCGAGCTCGGCGTAGGACAGGGTCGTGTCATCAAGGCGCACCGCAGGGTGATCGGGATACCTGGCGGCGGTCTCGTTCAGGGCGAGGGCGAGATTGGGCACCCCCTGATCATGGTCCGGCGGGCGAGGATCGTCGAGGTCCGTACCCACCAGAGTTGAGGGCGTTCGTTGTCGTCAGGGACAACGAACGTGAGTTGCCGGTGTTCCTGTACCGCCGGTTGTGGGCGGCGACAGCCGTTCCCGGCGGCGGGTTGTTCGCACCGACAATCTACGCTCAGCCCATGGCCATCGACACCTGCCAGCCACTGCGCCACGCGGAGATAGTTGCCCTGGGGCGGTCGCTCCTGGAGCGCCGCCAGGAGGTCGTCGAGGGGATGGCCGAGCGCATCCGGGCGGAAATCGAGTTCTACCGCAGCGGTGGCGTCAGTCTCGACGACCTGCGGGCATCTTGCGACCGGAACTTCGAGATGATCGTCTGGCCGCTCATCAACGCCGCGCCCGTAGACCTGCGCCCGCCTCGCGAGACCGGCCGGCGGCGGGCCCGCCAGCGCGCTCCCCTCCCCGAGGTGATGGCCGCCTACCGGGTGGGGTTCCGGTTCGTGTGGGAGACGCTGGTGGCCGCAGCCCAGCAGCGCGGCCGAACGTCCAGTGAGGCGCTGGTGGGGGCGGCGTCGGCACTCTGGGTCAGCCACGACGAATACACCGACGCCATGGCCGTCGCCTACCGGGAGACGCTGACCACCGACCTGCGCCACGACGAACGCGAGCGAACGGCGTTGGTCGAGGCCTTACTCGACGGCGACGTCTCCAGTGGGTCGAGCGTCTGGGAAGTCGCCGAGCTATTGCGGCTTCCGGCCAGTCCCGCCTACGCCGTCGTGGCGGCCGAGGTCCCGGATATCGCCCGGGAGGCCCTACCGGGGGTCGAACCGAAACTGGTTCGCAAGGACATCGCTTCGGCCTGGCAGCTGCGACCCGAGATGCAGGTAGGGATCGCATCGTTGAAGACTCCGGCGAAGCTTGACGTTCTCATCGAGGTCCTGCGCGACATGGGCACGGCGCGGGTCGGAGTGAGCCCGCCGTACCCGGCCCTCGACCAGACGGCGGGGGCGCTCCGTCTGGCCCGGCTGGCGCTTGCGGCTTCACGTCCGAGTGCGGTCACCCTCTTCGATACCGCCCCGGTTCCCGTGACCGTGGCCCGGGCCGCAGAAGTCATGCCCCGGGTCGCGGCCGCGATACTCGGCCCGCTGCTCGAAGTGCGGCCGGACGATCGCCAGATCCTCCTGGATACCCTCGAAGCCTGGCGTGACAACGGGGGCTCCGCGACCGCGGCTGGGGCGAAGCTCTTCTGCCACCCGAATACCGTGCGGCACCGACTTCGCCGGATCGAGACGCTTACCGGGAGATCGCTTTCCGACCCGCTGGGGATCACGGAGTTGTGCGTCGCGCTCGAAGCAGTTCGTCATCGGCCCGACCTGCTTTCCGGTTGACCCCCCCACTACCGGCTTGCCTCGGAACTCGGTCGTCAACGTCACCGCGCTGGTCACCTTGAACAAGACTGACCTCGCAGGTCAGGTTGGCAACCTTTCTGGCGAAGCGCTCAGCGACGTGGAACGAGGGCTTCGCCACGTCCTCAACCTGTAGTCCACCGACGACCGCAGAAGGACGATACCCGCGCCATCCCATCGTGGATGCTAAAGGGTGGGACCCTCGGGGGAAGGGGCTGCTGCCCACTATCCGGTGTCGAGTAGAGCCGGCGTGAGATGCGAATCGGCTTTGGTGCTCGAGCGAACGAGTACCTTTCTCTGCAAGCGAAGTGCAACCTGAACTGTCCCCGCGAGGATCTGACGGGCGGCATCGAGAGTGACTTGGAGTCTGGGCGTGGCCGAAGACATCGATCTTGTACGCGACAAGTGCGTCGTGGCAGTCATCGATTTCCACCTGACCAAGGTTTACGTGACGGATGCGACGCCCGAAGCGCGGCCGGAGCACATCGTCGCCTTAGATCCTCGGGGCCATTTTCACACGGTTCACCACCATGCCGGTAACCCCGACGGGACGTACGAAGCGGACGACCCCGAATACTGGGAGAGGGTCACCGAGGCCGTCCGGCCGGCAGGGGCCATTCTCGTCTTGGGGCACGGCAAAGGGAAAGCCAACGCATCTCATCACTGGGTCGCATACGTTGAGAAGCGCCGCAAGGACGTTGCCGCGAAGATCGTCGCAGAGATGCGGGTCGACATCGACCATCTCGACGAGGCCCAGGTTTTGAGGCTGGCCCAGTACTTGTTCGATGTGCCACCCCTCCGGAAGCCCGGATAGGCGGGGTGGAAGACATTCGAGAGCTGGCATCGAGTCGGTGGTCAAGCCGGACGCACGAGCGTTATGTCGGTGAAGGTCGCGTGCGAGGCGAGATAGGCGAGGAGCGGGCCGCGCTCCCGCCGACCTGAGAGCGTTGTGTTCGTGGTGGGCTGTCGGGCCGCGCTTCGCCGATCGAACCGGGCCCCAGGCAATTCTTGAGAAAGTCAATGATCGGGCCTTGACTCCTTAAAAAACTCAAGATACAACTAAACGATGAGCGGACGGACCGGGATAAGAAGGCCAGGTTGGACTGGCAGGAACTGACGGACCTGACGCAGGGGCAGCCGTTCGTCGTCGAGCGGCTCCGCCTCACCGGCAGCGGCGTCGTACTCGAGGGCCAGTTCGACCCTCCGCAGCTGGCTCAGCTCAGCGTTGACGATCAGGTGTTCGTTGCCGCGTTTGTACGGTCGCACGGCTCGATCAAGGAGATGGAGCGGATCTTCGGGGTGAGCTACCCCACGATCAAGGCCCGGCTGAATCGGATCGCCGGCCAGCTCGACTTCGTCGAAACCGAACCGATACCCACGGCGGCCGACGTTATTGAGCGCCTACGGCGGGGGGAGATCAGCGTCCAGGAGGCGCTGGCCGAGCTGGACCGGCCCTCATGATTCCGTACCTGGTGACGGTGCGGTATCGCCGTCCTCACGGCCGGTGGCGACGGCTGTATGTCCCTGTCCCGCTGGTACTGCTGGTGCTGTCACCGCTGCTGTTGCTCGCCGTGCTGGGCGGCGCGGTGGCATGTTTCGTCTTCCGGGTGAGCCTGGTGGGAGCGCTGCGCGGTATCGGGCAACTGCTGTGGGCGCTGCCCGGCGCCCGGTTCGAAGTCGAGGAGGGCCGAACGGCCCTGCTGATAAGCGTCAGATGAATAGACGGAGGAGCCATGATGAATCATCAGCGCCGCCAGGTCCTGGAGATGCTGGCCGAGGGCACGATCACCGTGGAGCAGGCCGAGCGGCTGATCGACGCTCTCAATCGGGAACAGCCGGAGTCCATACGGCGAACCGGGCCCCGGCCAAAGTATTTGCGCGTGGTGATGGAAGACAACTCCGGCGCTGACGGAGGGGCCCGCATGAACGTCCGGGTCCCGGTGCGGCTGCTGCGCGCGGGGGTCCGGCTCACGAGCCTCGTCCCTCCGCAGGCGGTGACGCGGATCAATGCGGAGCTAGCCAAGTCGGGGGTGCCGATCGACCTCACTGAGGTGAAGCCGCAGGACATCGAGGACGTCATCGAACAACTCGACGAACTCACCGTCGAACTTGACGATCCCGACACCAAGATGCAGGTGTTCTGCGAGTGACCTCACCATGGCACCGGAAGCCATTTCGCCATCTCCATGACGGCCACGTCGCCGAGGGCGACCCAGGCCGAGGAGGAGTCGGGATCGCGTTCGACGGCCTGGGAGCCTGCCCCCTGAGCGCCGTCGACATCGCCGAGGCGGAGCCGGCAGCGAGCCAGCTGCACCAGTAACCACGGGCCGCGGTCGCCGAGTGCTACCGAGTCCTGGTAGCCGCGCCCGGCCAGCGGCCAGCCTTGTAATGCAGGTCGCCGCGCAGCCGCGAGGTGAATACCGTGGTGCCCGTTTCCGCCTCGGCCCTGCAGGGCACCATCCAGGGCCGACGTCGACACCAGCCCGGAGCCTAATTGGCGCCCTGGACCCGCCTGGCGACCAGACCCGCTGGCCTGGTCGGGATGGATGGGCCGATCAAGCCTCGGTCGGAGTGACGGGGCCGGAATCGAGCTCCGCCGGCCCGGCGTCGCCGGTCGACGCGGCGGCGTCACCGTCCGTGTCGGGCGGCCGATGGGCTTCCATGTGCTCGTCCATCGCCGTCAGCGCGGCGGTCACCGCCTCTTCGGAGCCACCTTCTCGTTGCTGGGCGTAGTATGCCGCCCCGAGGTTCCGAAGGAGTGCTTGGGCCTGCCGATTCGCTCGCAGCTCGTCGAACTTGGCGTGACCCTGGCCGAGACCCTGCTGCACCGTGCCCCACGCCTGCCCGGCTTGTTGCTTCACCGAATCCGTCAGACTCATCGTGTGAGCCTCCTCTCCAGCCAATTGGGCTTAACAGCGTACTTGCTCTCAGACATTTGTGCGCCGAAAGCCAAAGGTGGCGGCGGCGCCCAAAGGTCAGCTGCGGGGCACCTCCGACCACGGGCGGTCTTTGTCCACCCGCACGTCGCCGGGCAGCCCGAGCACCCGCTCGCCGAGGATGTTGCGCATGACCTCGGAGGAGCCTCCCTCAATGGAGTTGGCCCGGGACCGGAGGAACAGCCGTTGCGGGCTCTGCTCGGCCCGTTCGCGGGCGGTCATCCCCGCCTGACGGCGCATCGCGTAGGAGTCATAGAGCATCCCCTGCGGGCCGAGGAGGTCGACGCAGAAATCGGTGATGTGCTGGTTGAGTTCGGCGAACGCCAGCTTTCCGATGGAGCCCTCGGGCCCCGGTGTACCCAACCTCGAGGCCTCGGCCGCTCGCAGGTTGGTCAGTCGTTGCACCTCGGCCTGGACCCACAGTTGCATCAACCGGTCGCGCCGGGCCGGGTCGTGGTGGCCCCCCTCATGCCATAGCTCCACGGCTCTCCCGATCACGCCGCCGCCGCGGGGCTGAACGCTGCTCCCGATGGCGACCCTCTCGTTCATGAGGGTGACCAGCGCCCCGTTCCAGCCCTGGCCGACCTCGCTCAGACGCTCGCCGTCGGGAATGCGGACATCGGTGAGGAACTCTTCGTTGAACTCGGCATCCCCGGTCATCTGGCGTAGTGGCCGTACGTCGACACCGGGAGCATGCATGTCGACGACGAAGTAGGTCAGCCCTTTGTGCTTCTCGGCCTCGGGGTTGCTCCTCGCCAGCAGCAGACCGAAGTCGGCGATGTGAGCAACCGACGTCCAGCATTTCTGACCGTTGATGATCCACTCGTCCCCATCCCGGATGGCGCGCGTGCTGAGTCCGGCAATGTCAGAACCGGCGCCAGGCTCGGAAAAGAGCTGGCACCAGATCTCTTCGCAGGTGAAGAGCGGACGAAGGTAGCGCTTGCGCATCTCGTCGGATCCCTGGGCCAGGATGGTTGGAGCCGCCATCCCGTAGCCGATCCCGTTGCGGCCGAGGTTGCTGAGGGACGCTCCGGCGGCCGCCAGCCGCTCATAGATGAGCGGCTGAAATCGGCGAGAGAGTCCGAGCCCGCCGTAGCCAACCGGAAAGTGCACCCATGCCAGCCCGGCGTCAAACTGGGCGCCCAGAAACTCGACGTCGGGGGTCGATCCCGGAGGAGACTCGTCGAGCAGGCGGGTTACCGCGGCGTCGACCTTCGCCTCGTCGGCCAGAGAACTGGCATCCTCAGTCAGCGTCATGTCCGGACCTCACACTCGAAGAACCCGCCCATGGTAGTCACCGCGGTTGGCGCTACTCCCCGTCCGGTGGCGGCCCGTAACCGGCGTTGGTCAGCATCCGCCGGAGATCAACGACCTGCTGGGCGTCGATCTCCTTGTGCCGGGGCCGCTCGAAGATCTCGGTTTCGCCGCCTACCGTCACGCTGAACTTGCCGTCGTGGCGCTCGACCACGGTGCCCACTTGCTCGAGCAACTGCAGCACCGCCCGCCACTCGACGTTGTGGCTGACCGGATGTCGAAGGATCTCCTGGACGGTGTCGCGGTGGCGACCGCTCAGGTGCACGGGCTCTGAATCCGGTGGCATGACGACAAGCTATCGCTGCGACCGGATGGCTGCCGTAAGGCCGGAGGCGGACCGGGCTGGACCGGGCCGCCCGGTAGTCACACCCTCTCTCTAATCTGAGTCCGTGCCCGATGAACCTCTGACCTTTATGGCCGTCCATGCCCACCCCGACGACGAGGCGCTCGGCACGGGGGGCGTGCTGGCCCGCTACAGCGACGAAGGGGTGCGCACGGTGCTCGTTACGTGCACCAACGGCGAGCTCGGCGACGGCCCCGGCGGCTCGAAACCAGGGGAAGCCGGCCACGATGAGGCGACGGTGGTCGCCCGGCGGCACCAGGAGCTCCTGGCCAGTTGCGCGGTGCTCGGCGTCACCCACCTGGAGCTGCTCGGCTACCGGGATTCCGGCATGGAGGGCTGGCCGCAAAACGGCGCCGACGGCTCGTTCTGGACCACCCCGGTCAACACTGCCGCCGCCCGGTTGGAGGAGCTCATGGCGCGCTACCGGCCCCAGGTCGTCGTCACCTATGACGAGCGCGGCTTCTACGGACACCCGGACCACATCCAGGCCCACCGGATCACCATGGCCGCCGCCGATAGCACGGGCATCCCGGCCAAGGTGTACTACACCGCGATGCCGAAGTCGGCACTGGCCACCATGGCCGAGACCATGAGAAACCACGGCGTGGAGTTCCCGGACCCCGCCGAGGAAGACCCGGACTTCGGCACCCCGGACGAACTGATCACCACCACCGTCGATTGCTCCGCCTTTGCCGGCCGCAAGTACGACAGCCTGGCGGCGCACGCCAGCCAGATGGACAACGTCTTCTTCCTCAACCTGGGCCGCCAGGTCTTCGAACAGCTCATGACGCGCGAGGCCTTCATACGCGTCCGCGACCGGACGGGTCATCTCGTGCCCGAAGACGACCTCTTTGCCGGTCTCCGCTGACTACTGCTTGTCGGCGGGGTTGAGCAGCCGCCGGCATTCGCCTGCGATCTCGAGGTCCTCCCGGGCGTGGATGACCAGCGTGCGGACGGTGGCGCCGGGCGCGGTGATGTCGGCGTCCTCGGCGTTGACGGCTGCATTCCGCCGTTCGTCGATGGCCACCCCGAGCCAGGCCAGCGCGGCTGCCGTCTCCGACCTGATCACCGCCGAGTTCTCGCCGACCCCGCCCGTAAAGATCAGCGTCTCGGCCCCGCGTGTGGCGGCTGACATCGCCGCGATCTTGGCCACCAGCCGGTGCAGGTACACGGAGATCGCCAGCTGCGCCGACGGATCGTGGCGTTGACGGGCGGCCAGAAGCTCGCGCATGTCCGGGCTGCGCCCGCCCGACAGGCCCAGCAGGCCGGAATGGCGCTCCAGGGCGTCGTTGGCCGCAGCGACAGTCTCGCCGTGCTGCAGCACCCACAGCAGGGCTCCAGGGTCAAGATCCCCGCAGCGGGTGGCCATGACCAGCCCCTCGAGCGGCGTGAAGCCCATGGTGGTGTCGACCGAGCGGGTCCCGTCCACGGCGGTGACGGACGCGCCGGCACCGAGATGGCAGATCAGGAGCCGCCCGTCGCCGGCCGGCCGGCCCAACAACTGGGCGGCCCGGCGGGTGGACCAGGCGCAGCTCAGCCCGTGGAACCCGAAGCGCCGCAGACCCCACCGGGTCGACCACTCGTCGGGCACGGCGTAGGTGAAGGCGGCGGGGTCCAGCCCGGAGTGGAAGGCGGTATCGAAGCAGGCCACGGCAGGGACGTCGCCGAGCCGGGCCCGGGTGGCATCGATGGCAGCCAGGGCCACCGGGTTGTGAAGCGGGGCGAGGTCGTTGAGTTCGCCCAGCCGGGACCGGACGTCGGCGTCCACCGTGGTCGCCACGGTGAAATGGCGGCCGCCGTGCACGACCCGGTGACCGCTCACGTCGACCGGATCGCGGAGCCGGCCGAGAAAGTCGCCGAGGTGGTCGGCCAGCCGATCATCAGGCGGTCCCAGATCGGCGCTGGCCACCATCGCATCAGCAGAATCAATCACCCGAAGCTTGACGCTCTGTGAGCCGGCATTGACCACCAGCGTTTGCATCTCAGTACGGCCAGGTCCAGTCCCGGACCTCGGGCATGTCTTCGCCATGATCCCTGGTGTACTGGCGGTTGCGTATCCGCCGGTCGATCATCTCCTGGCGGACGAGAGCGGCCGACTGGCCGAGTCCCGGCACCCGGTCGATCACATCGATGACCAGGTGGTAGCGGTCCAGATTGTTCAGCACCGTCATCTCGAAGGGCGTGGTGGTGGTCCCTTCCTCGATGTAGCCGCGTACGTGGAAGTTGTCGTGATTGCGGCGACGGTAGGTGAGCCGGTGGATGAGCCACGGGTACCCGTGGTAGGCGAAGATCACCGGCTTGTCCGTGGTGAAGAGTGAATCGAACTCGGCGTCGGAGATCCCGTGCGGGTGATCGGTGTCGGTCTGCAGCGTCATGAGGTCGACGATGTTGACCACCCGGACCTTCAGGTCCGTGCAGTGCTGGCGGAGCAGATCGGCTGCGGCCAGGACCTCGAGGGTCGGGACGTCACCGGCGCAGGCGAGCACCACATCCGGCGCTCCGTCTTTCTCCGTACCCGCCCACTCCCAGATCCCCAGGCCCCGGGTGCAGTGCACCACGGCATCGTCGATGTTGAGATACTGCAACGCGGGCTGTTTGCCGGCGACGATGACATTCACGTAGTGGCGGCTGCGGAGGCAGTGGTCGGCCACGGACAGGAGACAGTTGGCATCGGGCGGGAGATAGACCCGGATGGTGTCGGCCTTCTTGTTGACCACGTGATCGATGAAGCCGGGATCCTGGTGTGAGAAGCCGTTGTGGTCCTGACGCCATACGTGTGAGGTCAGGAGGATATTGAGCGAGGCCAGCGGCCGTCGCCAGGCCAGGTGTCGGCTGGCCTTCAGCCACTTGGCGTGCTGATTGAACATCGAATCCACGATGTGGATGAACGCCTCATAACACGAGAAAAACCCGTGCCGGCCGGTCAGCAGGTACCCCTCCAGCAGGCCCTGGCAGAGGTGCTCCGAAAGCACCTCCGTGACCCGGCCGTCGGGGCTCAGGTCCTCGTCGTCGTAAGGGTAGGTGGCCGCCATCCAGGTCCGACCGGTCACCTCGAACAGGGCGTCGAGGCGGTTCGACGCCGTCTCGTCCGGGCCGAAGACCCGGAAGTTGGCGGTGCCGGCGTTCTCCGCCATCACGTCGCGGAGGAAACGGCCCAGAACCCGAGTGTCCTCGGCCTCAGTGGCTCCAGGCTGGGCCACGTCCACGCCATAGCCCCGGAAGTCGGGGAGCCGCAGATCCTGTAACAGCAGCCCGCCGTTGGCGTGGGGGTTGGCGCCCATGCGACGAGGGCCGACAGGTGCCAGGGCGGCCAGTTCGGGCCGGAGGCGGCCATCGGCGCCGAACAATTCGTCGGGGCGGTAGCCGCGCAGCCATTGCTCGAGCTGGAGGAGATGCTCCGGATTGGTGCGCGTTCCGGAAAGGGGGACCTGGTGCGACCGCCACGACCCTTCGGTCCGGTGGCCGTCGACCTCCTTTGGGCCGGTCCACCCCTTGGGGGTTCGCAGCACGATCATCGGCCACGCCGGCCGCTCGACGGAACGGTGCCGGCGAGCGTTCTCGTGGATCGCCGCGATCCCATCCAGGACCCGGTCCAGGGTGGCGGCCAGCTCCTGATGCACCTGCAGCGGGTCGTCCCCCGAAACGAACCGCGGGTCCCATCCGTAGCCCCGGAGCAGGTCGGCCAGTTCCTCCTCGGGTATACGGGCCAGCAGCGTCGGGTTGGCGATCTTGTACCCGTTGAGATGGAGGATGGGCAGCACGGTTCCGTCCCGGGCCGGATTGAGGAACTTGTTGCAGTGCCAGCTGGCCGCCAGCGGGCCGGTCTCGGCTTCACCGTCGCCGACGACCGTGGCCACGATCAGGTGCGGGTTGTCGAAGGCGGCTCCGAAGGCGTGCACCAGGGCGTAGCCCAGCTCCCCACCCTCGTGGATCGACCCCGGGGTGTCCGGGGCGGCGTGGCTCGGTATCCCGCCAGGGAACGAAAACTGGCGAAAGAGGCGCCGCATGCCCTCGGCGTCCCGAGAGACATCGGCGTAGATCTCGCTGTAGGTGCCTTCCAGGTAGGTGTTGGCCACCATCCCTGGTCCGCCGTGACCCGGTCCGCAGATGTAGATCACGTCGAGATCCCGCTCGACGATGACCCGGTTGAGGTGGGCGTAGATCAGGTTGAGGCCGGGGGTCGTACCCCAGTGGCCGAGCAGGCGCGGTTTGACATGTTCGGGGGCCAGCGGCTCCCGGAGTAGCGGATTGTCGAGCAGGTAGATCTGGCCTACGGACAGGTAATTGGCGGCCCTCCAATAGCGGTCGATCAGGTCCAGCTGACCGGGGGCGAGAGGACCAGCCGCCACGTCGCTCATCGTCATGACCCCCATGTTCACAGACGCCGCGTCGGGCTCATGCCAGTGCCGCTCACCGCCTCCCCGGCGTCGTGCCCTTCAGCCGTCCGGGCCCGTCCCGGCGACGCTACGCGGGGCGGGGGGCGCCGGAATCGGCATCGCTGGTCGGCGACACCGCCTGGGCGGCAGCCCGCCTGGGTGCGATGGTCGTCTGCCCCGGTGCGGTGGGGGCAGGCCGGCCGATGATCCGGTAGACCTCGGCGCCGTCGATGGTCTCCGCTTCGAGAACCACATTCACCAGCTGGTCCAGGTGCCGGCGATTATCGGAGAGAAGCTGGGTGGCCCGGGCTTCCGCCTGGCGCAGCAGCCGAGCCACCTCCTTGTCGATGGCTGCCTGGGTGGCCTCGGCGAAGGGACGCGAGGAGAGCTCGCCGGCCCCGGCGTTGAGGAACATCGAGCCCCCGGACGGGTACCCAATGGGACCGACGCTATCGGACAGGCCGAACTCGCGGACCATCCGGGTCGCCAGGTCAGTGGCGCCGGCCAGGTCGTTGGCGGCGCCGGTCGACCCTTGACCCAGCACGACCAGCTCCGCGGCCCGTCCACCCAGCCGAACCGCCAGGGAGTCCATCAGGTAGTCCTCGCCATACAGGTGCCGTTCGACCAGCGGAAGCTGCTCGGTCACCCCCAGCGCCTGCCCGGCCGGCAGGATGGTGACCTTGGCCACCGGGTCGGCGTGATCGGAGAGGGCCGCAACCAGGGCGTGCCCCGACTCGTGGACCGCGACGGCGTGCTTCTCCTCGGGAAGCAGGACGTTGGAGTCCTCGCGCCGACCGAGGATGATTCGATCCCGAGCCGCGTCGAAGTCCGCCGCGGTGATGACTTCCCTGCCGGCCCGCACCGCTGCGATGGCGGCCTCGTTGGTCAGGTTGGCCAGGTCGGCACCCGAGAAGCCAGGCGTGGCCCGGGCCAGCCGCTGGAGGTCGACGTCGGGAGCCAGGCGTTTGTCGCGGCAATGAACCTCCAGGATGGCGGCTCGCTCGGCCAGATTGGGGAGGGGGATGGTGACCTGCCGGTCAAACCGGCCGGGCCGCAGTAAGGCCGGGTCGAGCACCTCGGGCCGGTTGGTCGCCGCCAGCACGACGATCCCCATCACCGGGTCGAACCCGTCCATCTCCGACAGCAGCTGGTTGAGGGTCTGCTCCCGCTCGTCGTTGGAGGCGAAGGCGCCGGCGCCTGATCGCCGGGCGCCGATGGCATCGATCTCGTCGACGAACACGATGGCGGGAGCCCGCTTGCGGGCCTCGGCGAACAGGTCGCGCACCCGGGCCGCGCCGACGCCGACGAAGAGCTCCACGAAGCTGGAGCCGGCCACGGAGAAAAAGGGGACCTTGGCCTCCCCGGCAACCGCCCGGGCCAGCAGGGTCTTGCCCGTGCCGGGCGGTCCGACCATCAGCACGCCCCTCGGGACGGTAGCGCCAACCCGGGTGTAGCGCTCTGGCGCTCGCAGGAAGTCGACCACCTCGGCGATCTCAGCTTTGGCGCCCTCGTAGCCGGCGACGTCGGCGAAGGTGATGCTCGGCTGCTCGGCGTCGAAAATCTTGGCCCTCGACTTGCCCACCCCGAGCACGCCCCCCAGCTGGCCTCTCACCCCGCGCGACATCCGCCACCACAAAAAGCCGAGAATCAAGATGGGCAGGAGCAGGATGACCCAGGACAGGACCTGGGCGCCGAAGGTGGAGCCGGGCGTCGTCGCCGAGATGGAGACCTTGGCCGCTTCCAGGCGATCGAGCAGCGACGAACCGGCCAGCTGCACCGGTATGACCGTGTTGTAGTTGTGTCCGTTGGTGAGCGCTCCCGACGCCTTACCGTTGGTCTGGATCTTGACGTTTTTCACCTGATGGGCGTCCACCGCGGTGAGGAACTGGGAGTAGGTCAGATTGTCGGTAGGGACGCTGGCCGGGCGGACGCTCGGCAACACCAGCCACAGGACCAGCGACAGCCCGATGGCGATCACCCACAGCCAGTGCCGCCAGCGGGGCGGCGGGGGCGGGGCTGTGGGGGTGGGCCGGTCGCCGGGCGTGGGTGTCGCAGCCTGCTTGGTCATAGCGCTCCTCGGCGACCGACCTGTCCTCATGTCCGTGGGGTGTGCGCGGCCGCTCGCTGGTGGGCAACAGTACTGCGATCGGTCCCTGAAGGCTCCCGCCGCGGACGGCCCGCCCGACGAGAAAGGTGGTCTCGGTCCTATGGTCGACCCCTATGGTCGACTCAGCCCATGAGGGGTTACCCGGAGGACATCCATGAGGGCCTGGGCCGTCGACCGGCCCGGTCCCATCGACCAGCATCCCCTGCTCCGGGTCGAGCGACCGGTGCCGGAGCCGGGACCGGGCCAGATCCGCGTGCGGGTGGACGCCTGCGGCGTTTGCCGGACGGACCTCCATCTGGCCGAGGGTGACCTCACGCCGAAGCGACCTCTGGTCGTCCCGGGCCACGAGGTGGTCGGAGTGGTCGATGCCGCGGGCCCCGGCGCAACCCTCGTCGCGCCCGGCGACCGCGTGGGCGTGCCCTGGCTGGCCCACACCTGCGGTACCTGCCGGTATTGCCGGCGAGGGGACGAGAACCTGTGCGCCTTTCCGGAGTTCACGGGCTGGGACCGTGAGGGTGGCTACGCCGAGTATGTCGTCGCGGCGGAGGAATACGTCTACCTGCTCCCGCGGGCCTTTACGGCCGAGCAGGCCGCTCCGCTGCTCTCCGCGGGGATCATCGGTTTCCGCGCCCTCCGGCAGGCTCAGCTTCCCGAAGGCGGGCGCCTGGGCATCTACGGCTTCGGGGCCTCGGCGCATCTGACCGCCCAGGTTGCGATCGCCGCCGGCGCCCGGGTTCATGTCGTGACCCGGGCCGCTTCCGCCCGGCAGCTGGCGCTGGAATTGGGCGCCGTCTCAGCGGGCGACGGCACCGATGGCGTACCTGAACCCCTCGATGCGGCCATCCTGTTCGCACCCGTCGGCAGCCTGGTGCCAGGCGCGCTGGCCTCCCTCGACCGGGGGGGCACCCTCGCGATCGCGGGAATTCACCTGACCGACATCCCTTCCCTCAACTACCAGCGCCACCTGTTCGAGGAACGCACCCTCCGTAGCGTGACGGCGAACACCCGCCAGGACGGTACTGACTTCCTCGCCCTGGCCGCCCGTATCCCGCTCCGGATTCATACCCAGGCCTATCCGCTGGACGAGGCCAATCGGGCCCTTCGGGACCTCGCCGCCGACCGGGTCACGGGAGCGGCTGTGCTGGTGACCGGCTGAGGGGTTTCTTCGGTCAGGGTCGGGCGGCGGGCGGGACGACCAGGACCGGACGGTTGGCGCGCTCCACCACATGATGGCTGGTACTGCCGAGAAGGAGTTCCGGGAATCCGCCGACGCCCCGGCTACCGACCACGATGAGGTCGGCCGATTCATCGTCGGCGATCCCCACCAGGACCGGTACGGGCGGACCATCTCGAAGCAGGAGCCGGTGGGCCACGGCGCTGTCCCGCAGCGGCGCGCACCAGTCGCGCTCGAACTTCAACCGCAGTTCGTCCAGGTGCGAATGGCTGGGAACCGGCGGCCCGGCGCCGAGGTCTGACAGCAAGCCAACGGCGTGGACGGCCACCAGCTCGGCGTGGAACCGCTCAGCGAACAGGATCGCCCAGACGAGGGCCCGCCGGCTGTTGTTCGAGCCGTCCACGCCGACCAAAACTCGGCTGATCGCGGGCCGGGCGGTCACGGCGGCCCTTCCGGCTGGTCGAACCACTGCGTCCGGTAACTCTCCACCAGGGTGAGCCCGGAACCCCCCGAGGACGCCGGCTCGGGCCGGTAGCGGTCACCGACCAGGCGAGCGGCGCACGCCGCCACTGACGCACGCAAAGCCGGCAAGTCGTAGCCACCTTCCAGAAAAAGGGCCAGTCGGCCCGGCCGCCCGGCCAGGCTCGCCACTCGCGCCGTCAGATCGGCGAAATCTCCGGCCGTCAGCCGCATGTCGGCCAGCGGGTCGGCGCGATGGGCGTCGAAACCGGCCGAGATGAGAATCCAGGTCGCCCGAAAGCGCTCGACACTTGGAATGATCACTTCGTCGAAGAGGGCGAGGTACACGTCACCGGTGGCGCCGGGCGGCAACGGAAGATTGATGGTGGTGCCCCACCCGGCACCGTCGCCGCGCTCGTCGGGGCGTCCGGTACCCGGATACAGCGGCCACTGATGGATGGACACGTACAGCACCGAGGGATCGGACCAAAAGATGTCCTGGGTGCCGTTCCCGTGATGCACGTCCCAGTCGATGACCGCCACCCGTTCGCCGCCGGCGGCGAGGGCGGCGGCCGCCACGGCGATGTTGTTGACCAGGCAGAACCCCATGCCCACGTCACGGGTGGCGTGGTGGCCCGGAGGCCGGCCGAGAACCAGGGCGGCGTCGCCGGCATTGGCACGCAGCGCATCCACCGCGGCCAGACCGGCGCCCGCCGTCATCTGCGCCGTCTCCCACGATCCCGGGCTCACCCGCGTGTCAGGGTCCAGGGAGCCGCCCCCGGCCGCGCACAGGTCGGCGAGGGCCTCGAGGTAGGCGCCGTTGTGCACCAGGGTCAGCTCGGATAGCGCCGCCAGTCGGGGGGGCAACCGCACGATGGCGTCGCGATCAGGGATATCGCCCAGCGCCGCGACCGCGGTCACCAGCCGGGCCGACGCCTCGGGATGATGGGCGCCGGGGTCGTGGTGATCGGCCTCGGGCGTGGCAACCAGCAGGCTCATGTCTGGTCGGTGCTGCTGGCGATGCCCATGTCTCTCTCCTGCCTGGACCGGCACAGTCCGCGGGATGCGGTCCCCATTTCTATCCCTGGCGGCAGGGTATGCGGGTGGCCGGAGCCAGCTCGTAAGCTCCACTGCCGACTCGTCGTCGGAGAGGAGGCGCCATGACGGCCAGCGAGGCGACGTCCCGGCACCACATCGTGGCGGGCATCGACGGTTCGGACCCGTCGTTGGAGGCTCTGCAATGGGCGGCGCGCCAGGCTCAGCTGACCGGCGCCACCCTCGACGTCATCACGACCTGGGATTGGCCCACGAACTGGGGCTGGACGATGCCGCTCCCTGAGGGCTACGACCCCGTGGCCGACGCCCGGGCGGTGCTCGATGCCGCAGTCGAGCCGATACGAAAGGCCTACCCGGAACTGGAGGTCCAGACGCAAGCCCTCGAGGGCCATCCGGCCCCGGCCCTGGTGTCGGCATCCCGGACGGCGGATCTCCTGGTGATCGGCAGCCGCGGCCACGGCCAGTTTGCCGGCATGCTCCTCGGATCGGTGAGCGAGTACTGCGTCAGAAACGCCGAATGTCCGGTGACCGTGGTACGGGAGCCCAAGTAGCGATCCAGGCGGATCCGGTCCTCGGTCATGTGGGCGGGGAAGGCGGCTCGGCGGCGGGGCCGGGGCCAGTGGGGGGCGCCCCGGCGTTGGGGTCGCCGGCCAGGGGAGCGGCACTGGGCGTCCCGATGCGTCCGGGCACCCAGGTGGTGCCAAGCGTACCTTGAGCTGCGGCGGTGCCGGCCGTTCCACCCCCCGGCCCCCGGAGGAGGTGAGCAATGCCGACGGCGATTGCTCCCCCGAGGAGAGGTCCCACCAGATAGGCCCACCACGAGGTCCAGTGATTGAGGACCAGGGCCGGCCCCAGGGATCGAGCCGGATTCATGGACGCTCCGCTCACAGGGGAGCCCCACAGGCCGGCCAGGGCGATGTAGCTGCCCACCCCGATCGCCGCCAGCGAACCGAGCTGCTGAGCACCTGAAGCGGTTCCCAGGATGGTGCTCACCAGGCCCGCGCTCAGCATGAGTTCCCATACCATCGCTGTGGCCGTGGAAATGCCCTGTCCCGGCAGGGTCAGACCGGCGACCCCCTGCTTGCCGATGAGGGCCCAGAGCAACAGGGTGGCCAGGATGGCGCCCAGCAACTGGGCCAGCACGTAGGCCGGGACGCGCTTCCACGGGAAGTTCCCGCGAGCCGCGAAGGCCATGCTCACCGCCGGGTTGAGATGGGCGCCACCGACCGCCCCCATAAAGAGGATGATCGCCGCCACCATCAACCCCGGGGCCACCACCCGGGCACTGTACGGCACCGCGTTCCCACCGAAGCGGGCATTCACCATCCCGCCCCCGACGGCCACGAGCACCAACAGGAACGTGCCGAGCAACTCGGAGAACAACCGGCGAGCCTCGAACCGGTCATCCCAAAAGTCGAACTGCCGGGTGAAGGAGTTCGGTTGCCCCAGGGCTCGCACCCCGGGATAATCCCGCACCCTCTCCACGACTGACTCACTCACCACTGCGCGCACCTCCTGCCTGGGCGTCCACTCCGGCCGTCGTACCGATGGCCGGTACACGGCGCCATCCGCGTCCACGGTAGAGACCGCTGACCGGCGTTCGCGGCCTCGCCGCCCGGTTGCGCCGGCGTGAGCCGCCCGCGGCTCGATGCAGGGGTCAGGTCTGCCGGCTCGAGGAGGCGGGTGCCGGGGCCGGGGCGGTCTCGGCGGGGCCCTGCTGATCTGAGCGCGGCAGCTGCGGGAGGCGGGCTCGAGCCACGTACGCCACCACCACGGCCACGATGACGAGCGGCATGACGGCCAGGCCGTCCGAGGCCAACAGCAGCGTCGTCACCAGGACCGAGGTCAGGGGCAGGTTCAACATGGCGCACATCAACGCGCCGATCCCTATCGCCGCGCCGGCGACCATCGGGAGGCCGGGCAGGTGGGAGAGGGCGATGCCTCCGGCGGCGCCGATGAACATGCTCGGAAAGACCGGACCGCCGCGGAAACTGCTCAACGAAGCCCCATAGGCCAGACCCTTGCAGACCAGAAGCAAGAGCAGGGCGCCGACGGAGAAGGTGGCGCTCTGCTGGATGAGGCTCGGCAGGGCGTCCTGGCCGGAGAACAGTACGAACGAGGACGGCTTACCCGTCCACTCGGAAAAGATGGCCGCCAGCCCGCCGACCGCCAACCCCACCACCGGCGTCAGCAGGATCAACCGGCGCTCGACGTGGGAGCGCAGATGCAGCCCCAGCCACCGGAAACCGAAAGCGAGGACGGCGGCCGCCAGTCCGACGACGATGGCCCAGCCGAACTCGGCGATGTCGGGGTGTCCGAAGGGGGGCAGGTTCGGAACCGCGAGAGCGAAGGTGCCATGTCCGGTCCAGCTGTCGAACCCGACGAAGATGAGGGTTCCGACTCCAGCCGCGAGCAGCCCGGGCACCAGCACCAGTCCCATCATCGGGCCGCCCAGACCCGACGCCTCCATCAGGAGGAAGGCGCCGGCGATCGGGGAACCGAACAGCGTGCTGATGGCGGCAAATCCACCGGCCGCGGCTACTACCGTGATCGTCTGCTCCGGGGCGTCCCGTTTGGCCACGTGGACCACGAGGGCGGCGAGCCCGCTACCGATGGCGATGAGGGGCGCTTCTGGTCCCAGCACCGCTCCAAGGGCCAGGGTCGTGAGGGCCGCCAACACCACCCCTGGTAGCTCGACCGGCAACGGCGCCCCTCCGGCCTTGAAGCCGTCCGCCGGCGAGTGGCCGCCCCGGCCCGGAAGGTACCGGATGGTGGCGGCGACCAACACGCCGGAGATGCCGACCAGCGGGATCGGCCACCAGACCGGTGTCCCGTGAAACCCCAGTGCCTTGGGAAGGTAGTCGGATTGGTACAGCCACTTCTGGAGATCGCTGACCAGGTAGAGGAACCAGTAGGCCGCGGCGGCAATGGGAACGCCCAGGACGGCGGCAAGAATCAGCAGGACCAGATAGCTGCGGCTGCGCAGCCGGGCGACAACGTCGATGGGCGCGGTCATGAGCGCCTAAACGCCCATCTCGGCCTTGACCGTTCCCGCCGCGATGGCGTCGAGCAGCGTCTGATGGTCGGCTTCGTTTTGGTCCGCATAGGTGAACGCGAAGTCGGCTACGGCCCGGTCGAAGGTGTCGCCGGCGCCAAGGTACGAGGATATGGCGACCGCATCCCCTGACCGGGCGTGGGCCCGGGCGAGCGTCCAACCGCACATCTCGGCATAGGTGGAGAGCAACTGGGGGGTCATGGTCTCGATGTTGGCCGAGAGCTTCCAATCCCAGAGCTGGCGCACGTAGTAGTCATGGGGCCTCCCGTCGTAGCCCTCGTTGACCCGCTGCCACCCGAGGAACACGTCGCTTGCAGCTTGCATGAGCCGCTGGCCTTCCGCCACCCGCTGACCCTGGTTACCGAACGTGCTCCTGGTCAGGAACCGCTCGAGAGCCGACGCCTCCGCCTCTTTGACCTGGAGAATCAGGGTGTCATCGATGTCCCGCCCGACGAAGAGCGCCACCCACGCCCGGGTCCCCACGCTGCCCACGCCAACGACCTTGCGGGCCAGATCGACATACCGGTAGGTCTCGAGGAGGCGCCGACGGTCCCCTGGCAACGTTCGGCGATACTGGCGCAGGGACTCGTGTATGGCGGCCTCCAGCGCCTCGGCTTCCGTGTCGACATACAGGTCGTGCACGGGAACCAGCAACGGAGGGTCGGACCGAAATTGAAGTTCCCCATCAACCATCTTCGTCAGGTTGGCGCGGGCTTTGAGCTGATCCTTGGTCTGGGCTTTGGCGATATTCCGCTGGACTTCAGCGCTCTCCCGCTTACCCACGGTGCCCCCCCACCGGTTGAGAGCCCCGGTGACGTCCAGCCGCGAGTACCAGACGGCCAGGTTGGTCATGCCCGCGAACGTCCGTATCGACTCCCGGTAGGACCGCACGCCGGCGAGGACAATGTTGCGGGCGGTGACCCGGTCGCACCCCCGGCCCCGGGCCGCCACCTCCAGGCTGGCGGCCAGGCGCTTCATGTCCCACTCGAAGGGACCGGGGAGGGTCTCGTCGAAGTCGTTGACATCGAAGAGCATCTCGCGTTCGGGTGACGCGAAGCCGCCAAAGTTCGAGAGATGGGCGTCGCCGCACAGCTGCACGGTGAGGTCCGTGTGCGGCATGGTGGCGAGATCGGCGGCCATCGGCAGGGCCGCGCCCCGGTAATAGGCGAAGGACGTGGCCGCCATGCGGCCGTACCGGATCGGAACCAGCTCCGGCACGCGCGTCTCGGCTTGCTCGGCGAGGAGGTCCAGAGGCTTGAGGGTCCGGCGGCTGGGGTCCCACGTGGCATGGGCGGCCCGGGGCACCGCGGCGCGGGCCGCTTTGCCCTTCGCAGCCCGCTCGTCGACGGTGAGATGTTCAACTGCCTTGGGCATTCTCGCTCCTTGGAATGTGCGCAGGCCCTCGGGCGCACGGCCGCCCCGGCGGCTCGTCGCGACCGGGTCCGGCCCTACCCCCGACGGGCGACCGATGTCGATGAACGGTGCGGATTCCTGCCGGCTGGCTCGTCAGGGGTCTCCCGATGGTTGGCCCAAATGGGTGCACGCCCCTCGAGTGTGCTGGACAAAGCTGTACGCGGACATCATCCCGATGGGGTGAGGACGACTGTTGGACCGAAGATGCACCCCCGCGGCGGATCCGGTGAGATTACCCGCTCCGCATCGATCCTGCCCGGCCGGCGACTCGGCGACCCGGCGGGCGACCCGGTCCTGCCGCGGCAGGCTGCGGAAGGTTGCGAGGGCGCGTCGGGCGGCGACCCGGTCGGGCCGCGACAGCCTGCGACGGGGCGCCGGGCGGCCGGTGAGTCGGCCTGACGAGGACCTCTGGTTGCTGGCGGGCGGGACCGGATGGTGGACAGAGCGGCCCGACTCACCTAGGTCCGTTCGCATTTGGCGCGACCCTCGAGGACCGGAGCGACGCGGGCCAGGACCGATGGAGGCCGCGGCTGCGGGACGTACGTCTTGACCTCATGACCCGGAGTCACTCCTTCAACTCCAGCTGCACACCCACGTCATATCGAAGCCCGCCGTCAACGGCTCGGACCCCCTCCGTCAACCGGTGGGCTCGGACCTGACCGTCGTGACCGAGATGCAGCACCTCCACCTGTCGTCCCAGCTCGGCGGCATCGGCTATGAGGCGCCGGTGGCATCGCCAGTACACCGACTCCGAGCACATGACGGCCGTTGGCGCCTGGCGAGCTTGGACCAGGACGTCATCGAGTGCGCCCCAGAAAGCAGGGGTCTGCATGTAATCGGCGTAGCCGCGGAAGGATGGGTTACGGAGCGCCATGTTCGGCGAATCGGCGGCCGGCTTGCGCCATCCGCCCAGGCGAGGTTCCCACGTGTAGCCGATCCCCAGGTCGGGCAGCCACGCTTCTAGAGCGGCGCGGGCCACGTGGGGGTGACGCCTGGAACCCGGCGCGGTGCGGACATCGACGATGCACTCCAGGCCCGCGCCGCGCAGCAGGTCGCCGAGCCCCTCCTGGCTCAGGGTGCCGTGGCCGACGGTGATGAGATGCACGTTCTCAGATTGCCGCGGCGCGGCGTAACTTGGGCCCCATGCGATTTGCGTTCAAGACGGCTCCCCAGCACACGACCTGGGCCGACATGCTGGCAGTCTGGCAAGCGGCGGACGACATCGACGTCTTCGAGTCGGGGTGGACGTTCGACCACTTCTACCCGATCTTCTCCGACACCGACGGCCCGTGCATGGAGGGCTGGACGACGTTGACGGCCCTGGCCCAGGCTACCCGGAGGGTGCGGCTGGGAACCCTGGTGACCGGCATCCACTATCGCCATCCCGCCGTCCTGGCCAACATGGCGTCGACGCTCGACATCATCTCGGGCGGACGCCTCGAACTGGGCATCGGCGCGGGGTGGAACCAGCAGGAGTCTGGAGCGTATGGCATCGAGCTCGGCACGCCCCGCCAGCGGAGTGACCGCTTCGAAGAAGCCTGCGAAGTTCTGATTGGACTGCTGACCCAGGAGACCACAACCTTCAAAGGTGAGTACTACCAGCTGGTCGACGCTCGCAACGAGCCCAAAGGTGTCCAGCGGCCGCATATCCCGATCTGCATCGGCGGCAGCGGCGAACAGCGCACCCTCCGCACCGCGGCTCGTTTCGCCCAGCACTGGAATTTCGTGGGCGGCACGCCCGACGAGTTCGCCCGCAAGCGGGACATCCTGCACGCGCACTGTGCCGACATCGGGCGCGACCCCGCAGAGATACTCCTGTCCAGCCATGTGATGTTCGACGGGGACCCGGCCGCGTGCGCGGCGTCCGCAAGCGCGCTGGGCGAAGCCGGGGTCGAGCTCGGCATCGTGCACATTCGGCCCCCCCATACCCCGGCTGTCCTTGAGCCGCTGGCTGCTGCCCTGTCCGAACTGCGCTGACCGCAGGACCCGGCGGGCCTCGCCGGCCACCACCATGGCCGGTCCGGCCACGCCCCCGACCTCGCCGGCCACCACCATGACCCGTCCGGCCACGCCCCCGGCCGGACCGGCCAGACCGGTCCGGACCGGCCAGACCCGTCCGGACCAGCCAGACCCGTCCGGACCAGCCAGACCCGTCCGGACACCAGACCCCACCCGGACACCAGACCCAACCGGCCCGCCCCGTCCCAACTGGGACGCCAGACCCGGCCGGCCCGCCCTCCCGGCCAACCCCCCAAAGCCGGGACGGCGACGCAGCGGGCCAACTTGGCCGCCGGGCGCACCGGCTGCACCCCCCTGCCGGCCCACCGACGACTGTGAGAACATCGCCGGGTGGACAGCTCCCGGGTGGACCGCTGGCTCTGGTCGGTGCGCGTGTTCAAGACCCGGAGCATGGCCACCGAGGCGTGTCGCTCGGGTCACGTATCCGTGAACCGAGCCGTCACCAAGGCCGCCACGCCGGTCCGTGTGGGCGATCTCGTGACCATACGCATCGACGGGCGAGACCGCGTCCTCGAGGTCGTCCGGCTGATCGACAAGCGGGTCGGCGCGCCCATCGCCGCCGAGTGCCTCATCGATCACAGCCCGCCCCCTCCCGACGGGGAGACCTCGCTCGCGGGAATCAGCCGTGACCGGTCATCAGGCCGACCGACCAAACGAGATCGCCGGCTGATCGACCGTCTCCGTCAACGATGACTCGCGGGCCCTCGGTCCGGAGTCAGTCCGGACAGCCCGGTTCCCCGATCACCCGCTCACTCCGGTCAGGCCGGGCGCAGGATGGGCTCCAGCGCTTGGAGCACCGCGACGTCCTCGATGGTTGACGGCACGGGCTCATCCACGCCGTCGGCGATGGCGCGCATGGTTCGGCGCAGAATCTTCCCCGAGCGGGTCTTCGGAAGGGCGGCGACGACGTCAATCTGACGCAGGCTGGCCACCGCGCCCAGCTGCGATCGGACCAGCTGCACCAACTCCACGCTGATGCTGTCGGGGTCGCGAGCAACGCCGGCTTTCAGGACGACCAGGCCGCGCGGCACCTGCCCTTTGAGATCGTCGGCTACTCCGATGACGGCGCATTCGGCCACGTCGGGGTGGGCGGCGATGATCTCCTCCATTTCCCCAGTGGACAGCCGGTGGCCGGCCACATTGATCACGTCGTCGGTGCGGCCCATCACAAACAGGTAGCCGTCCTCGTCGAAATGCCCGCCGTCTCCGGTCAGGTAATACCCCGGCATTCGGCTGAGGTAGGTCTGGATGAACTGATCGTCACTACCCCAGACCGTGGTCAGCGTTCCAGGCGGCAGCGGGGTCCGGATCATGATCGACCCCGCGACATTGGGCCTCGCCGGCGCGCCGTCGGCATCCACGACCCTCACGTCATAACCGGGCACCGGCACCGTGGGCGACCCTGGCTTGGTCGGCATGGGGTCGAGGCCCATCAGATTGGCCACGATGGGCCAGCCCGTTTCGGTCTGCCACCAGTGATCGATCACCGGCACCCCTAGCAGGTTGCTGGCCCAGCGGTAGGTCTCCGGGTCGAGTCGTTCGCCGGCCAGGAACAGATAACGGAAGCCGGACAGGTCATAACCCTCGAGCAGCTTGCCGCCGGGATCTTCGCGCTTGATGGCCCGAAATCCCGTGGGAGCAGTGAAGAGGCTCTTGACCCCGTGGTCGGCGATCACCCGCCAGAAGGCTCCGGCGTCGGGCGTCCCCACCGGCTTTCCCTCGTACAGGACGGTGGTGCATCCGGTCAGCAGTGGTGCGTAGACGATATAGGAGTGCCCGACGACCCATCCGACGTCCGACGCGGCCCAAAATACCTCCCCCGGATGCGTGTCGTAGACATTGGCCATGCTCCACCGCAACGCCACGGCGTGGCCGCCGTTGTCTCGAACGACCCCCTTCGGGCGACCCGTGGTTCCCGACGTATAGAGGATATAAAGCGGATCGGTCGCGGCCACTGGCACACAGTCGGCCGGTTGGGCCTGGTCCATCATTTCAGCCCAGTCCAGATCCCGCCCGTCCACCAGGGTGGCCCGAGCCTGGGGGCGCTGCAGGATGACGCACCGGTCTGGCTTGTGAGCAGACTCGGCGATGGCCTGGTCGAGCATGGGCTTGTATTCGATGACCCGGCTTCCCTCTATGCCGCACGACGCGGACACGACCACCTTGGGGCCGGCGTCCTCGATCCGGATGGCCAGCTCATGAGGGGCGAAGCCGCCAAACACCACTGAATGCACCGCCCCGAGGCGGGCACAGGCCAGCATGGCCACCACCGCTTCCGGGACCATCGGCATGTAGATGATGACCCGGTCACCTTTGGCCACACCCAGCCCCGCCAGCACGCCGGCAAATCGGGCCACGACATCGCGTAGCTCGCGGTAGCTGAAGCGGTTGGTCGCCCCGGTCACCGGGCTGTCGTAGATGAGCGCGATCTGTTGGCCGCGACCGCCGTCGACGTGCCGGTCTAAAGCGTTGAAACAGGTATTCAGTTCGCCGTCAGGGAACCAGCGGTACAACGGGGCCGACGACTCGTCCAGAACCAGTGAAGGCGGCTGTCGCCACGCGATCGCCGCGGCCGCGTCGCCCCAGAATCCGACCGGATCGTCGATGCTCCTCTGCCAGGTCGCTTGGTAGTCGCCCATACCTTGACGCTCGCCTCCTCGAATCGGGTGCGGATCCGTACCGACAGCAGGAACTTCGGCCCGGCAGTGGCCGGTCGCCAGGGTTCAAGCCGGAGGGCCCCCTGCCATCCCGGACTGTACACCAGCAGCCCGGCCCGGCGGCATCCGTTTGGCGGTCGCTATGGTGACCCCATGCAGCTGCGCATCTTCACGGAGCCCCAGCAGGGTGCCTCATACGACCAGCTCCTGGCGGTGGCCGCCACCGCCGAGCAGTGCGGGTTCGACGCCTTTTTCCGCTCGGATCATTACCTGAAAATGGGGTCGGCGTCGGGCCTGCCCGCCTACACGGACGCATGGACCACCCTGGCGGGTCTCGCCCGCGATACGCGAAGCATTCGCCTCGGCACCATGGTCACGCCCGTGACGTTCCGACCCATCGGGACCTTCCCGGCCGTCGCCACCGAGGTGGACCACATGAGCCAGGGCCGGGTCGAGATCGGCCTCGGGGCCGGATGGTACGAGGCTGAGCATGCCGCCTATGGTCTGCCGTTCCCGGCATTAGCAGAGCGATACGATCGTCTCGAGGACCAGTTGGCGATTCTGCACGGGGTGTGGACCGCCGAAACCGGCACAGTTTTCGAGCGAGATGGGTTGACCTGCTCGGTCCGGATTCAGGCCGATTCCTTCCGGCCGGCCCAGCGGCCCCACCCTCCGATCGTGATCGGCGGGCGCGGCGGGCCGCGCAACAGCCGGCTGGCAGCCACCTACGCCGACGAATTCAATATCTCGTTCGTGATGCCCGATGTCATGCGGGAGGCTCACGACTCCGTGCGGAAAGCTTGCGAAGATCAAGAGCGCGACCCGGCATCGGTGGTTTTTTCCATCGGCCTGGTCACCTGTTGCGGCTCCAGCGAGACCGAGGTATCCCGGCGGGCGTCGGCCATCGGCCGGGACGTCGATGAGTTGCGCCAAAACGGGCTCACCGGCAGTCCGGCCGAGGTTCTCGACAAGATCTCGACCTACACCGATGCCGGCGCCCAACGGATCTACCTCCAGATCCTGGACCTCGCTGACCTGGACCACCTGCGTTTGCTGGCGGAGCAGGTCCAAACGCCGCTCGTGGGGTCATAGGTGCGGCCGCCTGATGGCGCCCGGCCTTTCCAGGCAGCATGATCTCCGCCCGACGCGGTCGGGGCTGATGTGGAAGGGGCTCCATCTGAGCGCCAAGCCGCGTGCCGGGGTGGCCCGTCCGGGTTACGGCCCTTAGCGCTTCAGATCTCAACTACGTTGATGATCTCGCTCTGCAAGACCCCGAGGCGGTGAATTCGTACCGGTCCTCCGTAGAGGATTGGATCATCAACGTAGTTGAGATTCGAAGTACTTAGCTTCGTCGGGCCTGTGCCGCCCAACCGAACGGATTGGTCCGGACCTCCACCCGGGCAAAGCCGGCGGCCTCCAATCGAGTGGCCAGCGTGCCGGGATCGATCGGATTGTAAGTGTCACCCTCGTGGTGGGCCTCGAGTTCCTCGCTCGCCAGACTGTCGCCGGCAACAAATGCCCCACCTGGTCTCAGGACCCGCGCCACCTCTGCGAATAGCCGGTCCTGGAGCGGCCCGGTCGGTACGTGGTGCAGCATGGTAAACGAGGCCGCGCCGGTGAAGTGCCCATCGTCGAAATCAAGCGCGGTGGCGTCTCCTCTGACAATGAGGATCGATCGATTTCCCCGGAACCGGTCCGTCAACATGGCCGCCAGGTCGTGGTCGATCTCCACGGCCGTCAATTTCGAGACCGACTCCGCCAGAACGTCGGTGGTGGCGCCGTACCCGGGACCCACCTCCAGGACGTCGTCGCCAAGATCGACGTCTCCGAGGGCCCAGGGCAGGATCGAATCGCGGATCAAGGCCCGCCACTCGGCACTCCCGCACTGACGATGGTTCTCGTTCATCGTTCGCCAGTGTACGACGATCGGCTGTCAGCCATATTCTTTCCCCCGGCCGGCCGAGCCTGACGCCCGAGGCCGCGCCCCGCCCCGGATCCCCTTTTTAACGTAAAACTCGCGCTCTGCGCCATAAATACGTCAAAAAGCCCCGTGAACGGGCCTGGACGTTTGGGCCCTGAGTCCATCTGGACGCGACGTCCATTCGTCCACGGTCGCGCTGCCCTTGCTCACACCTCGCGACCACAGTCGGTCAAGCGCTCGCGTCAACCACCCTGGCTTGCTTCTTGCTCCATCGCCGACCTCGGTGATACCGTTTTCGCTCACGGGTTTCTCGGGAGCCGCAAGGGTCGCACCTCATGGTGAGGCTTCAGGCGGCCTGACGGGATGTGGGAGGATCCGCGGATATGAGGAGTCTGAGTCGGGCTCGAATTCCAGGACGGCGGTCGGTGGCGCCGGGGTGCGCGGCATTGCTTGCGGTGTTCGCCCTGTTGGCGACGGCCTGCGGATCGTCAGGGAACAAGGCGAGCAGCGGTACCACCACCGCTGCGGGGTCGTCCTCCACCACTGGTGTCTCCGGTTCGGCCACTGGCTCCAGCTACAAGTTGATGTTCATGGACGACATATCCGGAACCGCTGGGGCCACCGCACCGTACGTCGACGCCTTCAAGGCGGACTTCAAGGCCGCCAACCTTCGGGGCGGCGTCGCCGGGCATCAGATCGACCTGATCACCTGCGACACGGCCGCCAACGACAACTCGGCGGCCGCGTGCGGGCAGCAGGCCGCTTCGGATCACGTCTTCGGGGTGATCTCGGAGTCGGGTGAGGACACGTTCTTCCCCTACCTGGAAGCGGCGCACATCCCGGTGTTCAATGAGGGCATCGGCGTGCACAGTTGGAGCAGCCCGGTGTCGTTTATCATCAACAACCTGTTGCTCGACGCCACCGCCGGCTACGTGTCGGTTCTGCACGAGGAAGGCTGCAAGAGTTTCGTGCAACTGGCGACTGCTGGCGGTAGCCCGGACCTGTTCGCGTCGGAACAGAAGGGAATCGCCACCGAATCCAAGCAGTTCGGCATGGCGGATAAGGGCGTTGTGCTGGTTCCCCAGAATGCCCCCGACGTAACCTCCTACGTCACCGAAGCCATCAACAAGGGCGCGGCATGTGTGGCGCCGCTGACGTCAGGCGCCCAGACCATCAGTACCCTCAAGGCCCTCATCCCGTTAGCCCAGGAGGGCAAATTCCAGTTCGCGGCGATTTGCACCTGCCTGGCCGCGCCGCAGGCCCTGGCCATCGAGACCCCTATCGTTAAAGGCCTGAGCGATCATCAGAAGACGGTGCTGGCGATCGAAAGCAACACCGACCTGACGAACCCGCTGGTCAAACAGTGGGTCACCGACCAGACGACTTACGGACCCAAACCCCCTGACCTGGAGGCCATCAGCGGATCAGCGTGGGCCGACCTGGCAATCCTCATCAAGGCCGCTGACGCCGTCAACCCCAACGTCAACGCAACCAACGTGCTCAACTACCTCAACCATCTGCACAACTACTGGCCGGGCGTTCAACCTCCGGTTTCATTTGATGACACGGTGCCGAACGTCTTCGGCCCCCGCAATTTCGGGGCGTGGGTCGCTCCATCGGCATGGACCGATGGCGTCCACTGGGCCCGCACCGGTCCATTCATCTCGGTGCTGACCGGCAAAACCAACAACAACACTGGTTCGTAACGGTCTTGTCCCGCCGCCGCCTACCGCACGGAGTGCCATGAACTACGAGAACATCCTGGTCGACATCGACGGTCCCGTCGCCACCATCACCCTCAACCGGCCCGAACGGCTCAATGCTCTGAGCCCGGGACTCCTCAACGACCTCGAGGCCGCCCTGCGCGAGCTGAACCCGGGAGACGACGTGCGGGTCATACGTCTGCGGGGGGCCGGACGGGCTTTCTGTCCTGGCTACGACCTTCGCGGCGGTGGCCGCAACACCTCCGGGCCCGAGCCGCAACGCCAACGCGGCGAGGCGCTGGCCGACTTCGGTGAGTCATCCATTGCCCTGGACCGGGAAGGCCTGCGAGCCATGATCGATCGCTGGCTCTGGATTTGGAACTACCGTAAGCCAATCATCGCTCAGGCCCACTCGTACTGCCTTTCCGGCGGTCTGGACCTGATCGGCGCGTGTGACATCGTGTTCGCCGCGGAAGGCACGCGGTTCGGCCACCCCGCCGGGCGGGCCCTCGGTATTCCTGTGACCATCGGAATGCTGCCATTCAAGATCGGCGGGGCGGCGACCAAGGACCTGCTTTTTACCGGCGACCTGATCGATGCCGAACGCGCCAGGGACCTCGGGCTGGTCACTCACGTCGTCCCGGCTGGCGAACTCGACGAGCGCACGGCGGCGTTCTGCCATCGCGTGGCCCTCACGCCATTGGACGGGCTCACAGTGCACAAGCACGTGACGAACCGGGCTCTTGAAATCATGGGGATCCGGCTGGCCGCCATGGAAGGCGCCGAGTACGACGCCATTTTCCACCTGACCCCGGCCGCGGCGGAGTTCAGTCGGCGGTCACAAGGGGAAGGCCTCCGGGCGGCCCTCGACTGGCGGGACGGTCCGTTCCGGAGTGGTCCCGCCGCCGACCACGACGCCGCCAACAGCAACCCGTCCGGGTAGGTCGCACCGGGCTGCCGCCCATTTCACGCCGGCGGCAGGTCAGCGACCTATGCGAGCCGTCACGATCTGGTAGGCCAGCGGGAAGCGACGCTTTCCTTCCGGCGTCGCAAAGCGGGCCATCAGGGAGTCCACCGCCTGGCGGGCCTCCTCCATGTGGTCGGCGCCGACGCCCATCACCCGGAGTTGGGCGTCGTCGACGACGGCGTCCTCCGGCACGTCCACCTCGTGGGCGTTCGGATTGATCCCCACCTGGATGAAACCCGCGTGGGAGAGGATCTGACGCACCCGGTCAGGATCACCGAACGCGAAGGGGCTGGCCAGACTCTTTCCAGGGACAGGAGTCGGGGGAGCGGCGACGAATGGTGCCAACGCCGGACCGAGGAACCAGGGATTGTGCTCAATGGTCTGCCAGCAGGCGAATGCGAGCCGCCCTCCCGACCGCAAATGCGCCCCGATATTGGTGAACGCCGCCTCAGGCTCGTCAAAGAACATGATCCCGAACTGGCTCATCACCACGTCGAACTCGCCAGTGTTGACGCGGTCGACCTGCATATCGGCCTGCCGGAAAGTCAGCCCCGTGGTCCCCTCGGCTCTTTCGCCGGCGAGGGCGAGCAGCGGCCCGGAGATGTCGGCGCCCACGACGCGGCCGTCGGGCTGCACCAGGTGCCACGCCGCGATGGTGGCCTTGCCACCCCCGCAGCCCACATCGAGCACTCGCTCGCCGGGCTGCAGACCCAGCGCGTCGAGCAGCACCGGAGTCACGCTGCTGGTGAGCGCCTCCCGCTTCGGCCACGCCTTCGTCCATCCATCATCATTCCAGCGCGCCCGTTCTGCGGCATTCGGCTCCATACCACTTCACCCTATCGGCGCTCCCCCCGGCCGGATGGTCCCGGCCCACCGGCCCCTTGACCTCTACGCTGAAAAGTGATATCATTTTGATAGGCACCCCGGGTGAGCGGGCGCCAGGTCAACAGGAGGCAGCCCGATGCAGCAACCGACTGAGGAGGTCGCGCCCTCTCATCCCATGATCGTCACGACAACCGAGAACATTCCCGGGACCAGGGTCGTTACCACCATCGGCCAGGTTTTCGGCCTCACGGTCCGGTCCCGGAGCCTTGGTGGGAACCTCGCGGCGTTCTTCAAGAGCCTCGTGGGTGGCGAGATCGGGTCCTACGTCAAGCTCAACGAGGACGCCCGGCGTCAGGCTCTGGACCGGATGGTGCAAAACGCGGCCGCCATGGGGGCGAACGCGGTGACCATGATGCGCTTCGACTCCACCGAGATGGGGAGGAGTATGAGCGAGATCGTGGCCTACGGCACGGCTCGGGTCGTCCAATGGGGCGAAACCCCTACGGCATTGAGTGAAAGGGGGTGATGGCTCCTCATGGGTGTCCTGGAGTGGGTGATCCTGGCGGTCGTCGTCGCAGGGATCATCATCGCCTTGCTCGGCTGGGACCGCTACCGGGGCAAGCGGACTGGCGGCGGTGACCCGGCCTCGCAACCGACCAACGAGGTGTTCGTCGACCCGACCACCGGCCAGCAGATGCGAGTGTGGTACAACCCGTCGACCGGAGATCGCGAGTACCGGGCCGAAAATCCTTGAGCGAACGGACGGCCGCCCGCCACCAGCCCTCGTCAAAGGCCGAGAAAGCTGGCCCCACAACCTTCGCATCGACGCGGGTATCTGGTGGCATTGAAGTGGCGGCGTCCACCCGACTGGACTCGTGCCGCCGAGTGACCAGGAGCCGGCTACCCGCGCCCATCTGGAAGTAATTCCATGGCGCGGCCGCCGCGTGCCGGTTCCGAGGCTGGAGGTGCAACTTGCGGTCGCCCAACGGCGAGGACTCACCGAACGGAGCGAACTGATTCGTCGGGCGCTGGCCGACGAGGCCTAGGCCTCAATCGGTGTTCGCCGGCGTCGGGGCATTCCAGGCCCGGTTGAACCAGCGCTCGATGCGGCTGGTACCGAAGCTGACCTTGTCCGCGGCTATGAGCTCCGACGGACCCTCGAGGTCACCGACGGGCGCCTGGCCCCTCAGAAAGGTCACACTGACGCGAGCAACCAGGTCATGGCCGAACTCCAGGTAGCACGTGCCGTGTCCGTCATAGGTGTTCGGTGTGGTCAATGGCTGGAGCCGCGAGAGGATCTGCGACGCCACCACGGACGCTTGACCCTCGGAAAAGACCCCGGCCTTCGGAGTCCCAACACTGGTGACGTCGCCGACCGCATAAACATCAGCGAATTCCGTTTCCAGGGTCAGCGGATCAACAGGGATCCAGCCCCCGACGGCCAGGCCCGACTCTTCGACGACCCGGGGCACGACATGACGGGGAACCCCGAGGAAAAGATCAAATGCCATCTCACTGCCATCACTGAAGACGGCCACTTTGCGTCCGGGGTCGAGCCGGTCGACCAGGCGATCGGGGTGCCAGGCGATGTCCCGTTCCGCGAAGGCGGCCAACAACGCCTTCGATGCCGGCGGTGATGGCGGAATGGGGACGCCGAGCGGCATGACCAGGGAGATAGTCGACCGGGCTCGCAAGCCCCGTTCGCTGAGGTAGTCGTGCAGCAACAGGGCGGTCTCACTCGGTGCCGGAGGGCACTTGAAGGGCGTCGAAGTGACGCCCACGATCACCCGGCCACCCTCGAAGGCCGCCAGGACCTCGCGAACCGCGAACGCCCCCTCGTTGGTGTAAAACTCGTGCCCGGCCTCGACCAGTCCCGGCGTAGCCGCAGGATCAAGGTCTGCGCCCAGAGCCACAACCAGTATGTCGCCCTGGAAGGAGCCGGCTTCGGTCTGGACCGTCTTCGTCCGTGGGTCGATGGAGCGGATCACGCTCTGAACAAACCGCAGCCCGGGCCGGTCGAGCCCCTGATAGGTATGAAATACGTCGACAGGCAGGCGCTTGCCAAACATGACGTCGAGCTTGGAAAATCCGAATACGAATCCCTCCCGCTTGTCGATCAGGATGACGTCGGCGTCCTCCCCCAGTTGCGACGACAGCGTGGCTGACAGTTCGAGACCACCAAAGCCTGCCCCTAGCACAATGATCTGCATCCGGTGGACGCTATCCCATCTGCTGGCCGCGTCGAGGGCGGAACGGGACGGGGTCGACCTGGCGGGGGACGCGGGGGCCCTGAATCTGGTGGCGCCAGGACCCATCTTCGTTCAAGCGTTCAGAAACGCGAGGACAGCCATGACGCGGCGGTTGTCGTCATCGGAAGGTGGCAGACCGAGCTTCAAAAAGATGTTGGCGATGTGCTTGCTGATGGCCTTCTCGGAAACGACCAGGGCGGCGGCGATGGCGGCATTCGATCGCCCTTCGGCCATGAGCTTGAGTACCTCGCGCTCCCGGGGCGTCAGACTCCGCATCGTGTCGTCTCTGGCCCGACCCATGACCAGCCGGGACACGACCTCGGGATCCATTACGGTTCCCCCGGCTGCCACCCGGTGGACGGCTTCGACAAACTGGCCGACGTCCATGACCCGGTCCTTGAGCAGGTAGCCGACCCTGCCGGCCCGGGACGACAACAGCTCTCTTGCGTAGAGCGGTTCCACGTATTGCGACAGGACCAGAACGGGCAGATTCGGCACCTGCTGTCGAGCTTCGATCGCCGCCACGAGGCCTTCGTTGGTAAACGTCGGAGGGAGCCGGACGTCCAGGACGGCGATGTCCGGTCGATGGGCGACGAGCGCCGGCACCACCGAAGGACCATCCTGCACCGCCTCGACCACGTCGATCCCATGTGCGGCCATCACCCGGACCAGGCCGTCCCGAAGCAGGGCTAGATCTTCGGCGATGACGGCTCGCACGGAATCTCCGCTCGCAGAATGGTCGGCCCGCCCCGGGGGCTGACCACGCTCAAAGTGCCGTCGAAGGCGGCGAGCCGGCGGGCCACTCCCGCCAGTCCGCTTCCGCCGTCGGGGTCGGCCCCGCCGCACCCGTCGTCACCGATGACCACCGACAACATCTCGGGCGTGTGCTCAGCCCGGATCCACGCCTTGCTCGCGGCGCTGTGCTTGACGATGTTGGCGATCGACTCCGCGACCGCGAAATACAGCGCCGACTCCACCGGCTCGGCCAGGCGGCCGGGCGGAAGGTCCATCCGTACCTCGACCGGGATCGGCACGGTGACAACCAGAGCCCGGACGGCTCCTTCCAGCCCCCGGTCGGCCAGAACCGGTGGGTGAATACCTCGGACCAGGTCGCGGAGATCGGACAGGGCCTCGCCGGCGGTGGTTCGGGCGTCGGCCAGCAACTGCTGGGCCTCGTCCGGATGGGTTTGGAGTAGCTGCTCGGCCAGCCCGAGACTCATGCCCAACGACACCAGCCTGGCCTGGGCACCGTCGTGCAGGTCGCGTTCGACGCGACGAAGTTCGAGCTCCTGGATCTCCAGCACATTGCGACGCGACTCCGTCAGGGTTCCGACCCGCGCCTCGAGGGCCTGCTCCCGGGCGCTGACCGGCGACGGGAACAGGAGAGCGTGTCCGACGACGGCCACGGTCAGCCCGAGCAGGGGCCAGACCGGCCACGGATAAGCGGTTTCGGCCATCAACCACACCCACAGGCAGATTCCAACCACCACCACGGAGAGGGCAAAGTGCACGGCCAGGCCGCGGCGGGTCCGGGCCCGGAGAGCCAGCCGGATGCCCCCGACAACGGCGAACGGGATGACCAGACCGAGCCAAACCCAGCCCGGCCAGTAATAGGAAGCGCCGGTCGAGGCCCAGATCAGGGTCGTGCTCAGACCTATGGTCGCCGCGAGCCCAGCGAAGCGCCAGGACCATCGCCGCCGCGGTCGCACTCCGGGCCCCGACCCTCGTCCGGCCTGGCGGACCGGCCACCCATCACGAAACTGGCGGTCATCATGCTGGTCTGCCACCGGCTCCACCACCACAGTCTGACTTCCCGACTCGACGAAGTCAGTAGACCTAGCACTACCTCGTTCGGCAAATGAACGACATTCGCAGTCGGGCCCTGGGCTCAGTTGAGTCCCAGGTGGCGCTCGATGGTTTCGACCCGGCGCCGTAACTCCTCGACCTCGGCCTGCAGCGATCGGGCGTGCTCGAGTTGCCGGCGCGATCGCGGCGAACCGAGCACCTGGTCCAGCACCGCGGCCAGGGGGACGATGCGTTGGGGACCGTGGGCGCCAGCGATCATCCTGGCCGGGATGCGCCCGCTTCGGTACCAGGACCGCAGGGTCGAACGCGACACGCCGGTCGCGCCGACCGCCTCCTCGAGAGTTACCCAGCCCTCCTCGATCGGCTGGCTGGCCAGTTCCCCGAGCAGGTCGGCCCAATCGACACCGGCCGAATCGTTCGCAGACTGGTCGACCCTGTTCTCACCACCGACATGGTCTTTCACGCCGGCCGACCCTATCAACTGATAGGGACTTGACATGGCTGATATCCTAGTCGCATGTTCGAGAGATTCACCGATCGGGCTCGTCGCGTCATCGTCGTGGCCCAGGACACCGCCCGCGACATGAGCCATCCGCAAATTGCGCCCGAGCACCTCGTGTGGGCGCTGAAACAGGGCGAAGGGATGGCAGCCGTAGCCATGGCCCAGGCCGGTGTCGACGCCTCCGCCCTGCGCCAACGGGTGGCCGACAGCATCGAACGGAAGCCGGCCGCCGGCCAGCTGGACAAAATCCCGTTCAGTCCCCAGGGTAAAAAGGCCCTCGAACTGTCCCTCCGGGAGGCGCTGGCCCTCGGCCACAACTACATCGGCACGGAGCACCTCTTTCTTGGCGTGGAGCGTGAAGCCGAAAAGCGAGGTCAGACCCTCGACGGACTCCTCGGGGTCGGGACGGCCGAGGTGCATCGACGGCTGCTGGCCATGCTCGGCAGCGGGACATCCGCTCCGCCTCTGCGTTCCCCCGCCCTTCAGTCAGCCATGGATCGCGCCCGTCAGCAAGCACCACAAACCCCTCTGACCACTGGTCATGTCGTGACGGCATTGATGGACGACCCGGAAAGTCAGGCGGCCCGGGCCCTGGCGGCGCTCGGCGTCACCGGCGAATCTCTGCACGCTGCCCTCAACCAGGTGCCGGTAAACGCCACCACCGACGCCCCACCGGCGGCGCAAAGCGTGGCCATTACGATCGGCGAGACCACCACCGTCATCAGCGACGCAGTCATGGCCGCCGCCCTCCAGAAGCTCAGCGCCGACGAACTCCGGGATGCCATCAAGAGGGCCATGGCGCTCGGCGGGCCAGACCAGGCCACCGGCTGACCGGCGCCGGTCCCAGCAGGCGGCTACTGCGATGGATCGCCCCGGAAAAACCAATGCACACCGTAGCGGTCGGCCAGATGCCCGTAGCTCCCAAAGGGCTCGTCGTGCAGATCATCGAGCAGATCGCGATCGGCGCCGACCGCCAGCCGGTCAAAGACAGCACGCAACTCGGGGTAGGTGCCACCGTTGAGGTAGATGCCGACCGTGTTGCCCCTGTTGGGCTTTCGGACCGGGTGCAACCAGTCCACGGCGGAGAAAACCATGGCTTCGCTCCGCAGCTCGGAGTACACGACCCGCTCGAGCTGCTCAACGGGCGCCTTCTCGCCCATCGGCGTGTCGCCGAGCCTGGTAACCGTGAGCTCGCCGCCCAGGCAGGATTGATAAAAGGCCATCGCCTCCGCGCAGTTGCCGTCGAACAAGAGGAAAGGCGTGAGATTCATATTGGAGTTATATCGGGCTACGCTTCGAGATCGTGGGGTTGTTGTTCGAGGTCATCGGTGTTCTGGTCTGGAGCACCGTGACCCGCCTGGCGGCCTGGCGTCGGCGGCGGCGGCGGAGGGGCGAGGATGATGAGCGGCTGCAGCCCGAGCGGTTCGAGCCGTCCGAGCCGCTGTCGATCGCCGACGAGGCGCACGCCTGGTTGGAACGGCAATAGGGTCTGGTCGCCGCCCGGGCGACTGTCAGGTACGCCCCTGCTCGGCCGCTGGGCCCGCTGTCCCCGCTGTCGCCGCTGTGCCGGCGGCCGAGCGCCGGCTGTTGGCCTGGGCCATATTGTTCGCTACGGCCGCCGCGGTCACGTAGCCAAACGGTCCGGCGACGTCGTGGGCGATGCATTGGCCGACCGCCACCCCGTCATCGCTGACCTGGCCATAGGGCTGGATCCCGATCCGCTCCCCGCGGGGCTCACGGCCGAGATAGATGGTGTAGTCGGCGTTGATAAAAGAGAGGCCGCCCGGGGTGGAGTTGCTCACCGGATTAACCAGGTCGGCAGCCATGGCGCTACGGACCAGGGGCGTCAGAGGTTCACCCTCGACTAGATCGTGAAGGTCGCGGATCCACAGCCCGTCCTGTATCGAATCCGTCCCCTTCGCACTCCAGGACTCCCAGGGGGGAGCAAACGGGGCGCTGCGATTCGTTGATTTGCCGTCGCCTGCGGGTCCCTCGGCCCCCCACTTCGGGGTGGACCGGAAGGGACCCTCCGGCTGCTCTCCCCGTCGCAACAGGACGGCCCGACCCTGGCCTATCGCTTCGCCGTTCTGCTCGATGATCACGTCAAGGACGGCAATTCTCCCGCCCCGCCGGGCCAGCCGGGTCTCAACCTGCAGCGGGGTCAGCCTGGCGGTCCGGAACAGGTCGATGGTCAGCCGGGCGCAGGCCAGCGCCGGATCATCAGCGCGGAAGGCTTCGACCTCGCGGGCGGTCAGGCCGCCGAGCAAACGGCCGTGGAGGGTGTCGCCCCACGGCCCGCGGCTGATCGCCTCCGGAACAAATGAATCTCCGTCCCGTCGAAAGAAGAACCCTCGAGGCCCGGTTGTATCGGCTTGGTTCGACACCTGATCCCTCTCCTCTCCCGGCCCACCGGGCCCACCGGACGACCCGACAACCGGACAACCGGACGGCAAGAGGCGGATGCTGGCAAAGCCGGCCCAGCACTGTCAAGAACCCAGCCCGGTCATGAACCCAGCCCTGTCACGACGACGGAGCGACGCGGGATACTGGGCGAGTGCGACTAGGGATCGCCCATCACTTCGGCTGGGCTGTCGCGGTGACCGCCTCGGCCGACCACATAGTGGTGGATCGCCGGCGGATCGAGCTGATCGAATCCGGCATGCCGGCGGCACCTATCCACCACGACGGCAAACACCTCGACGACGACGCCACCGCCAGAATGGTGGCGGACGTCCGGGCGTCGGCCCTCCGGGCCACATCCCGCGCCCTGGACCAGCTGGCCGTCGAGCTGACCGAGCCCCTCGTGTCGATATCGCTGCGGGCCTGGCCCCTGGACTTCCCGGACGAGGTCGTCGTCCAGCGCCGCTCGCCCTACGAGGCCCAGGCCGACTCGGTCATGTACCGCGAGATTCTGGCGGAATGTGGGCGGGCTCGAGGCTGGGAGGTCCACCTCTTCGACGCCAAGGATGTCGAAGGACAGGCGGCCGCCATCCTCGGGGCCCGAGCCGACGAAGTGCTCTACGGACCGAGGGCCACGCTGGGGCCGCCGTGGACCAAGGACCATCGGATCGCGCTGGCCGCCACCATCGTCGCCAGTTGAATCTCCTCCGGTCCCGGCGCCGGTTCGGGACAGGTCGCCCCCGGCCGGGCCGCACCGCCGGGCGGTCCGGCCTGCCTTCCCGCCGCTTGCCTACCCGATCCCGGCGACGGTACCCTCGCAACGCCGGCGTCCATCGCCCGTCCGCCGGTACAAGAGGTCACGGGGGTCCGGCCGGGGGTCACAGGTGCTCAACCGGCGCCCGTTGCCGATTACGGCGCACAAGCCCAGGGCGGGTCGACTCGACGGAGGTGCAAGAACCATGGCGAACCGCCCGGAACTGCTGGAGGCCAGCGACGCGACCATCGAGGACGCCGTCCAGTACGCCGACCCGCTGGTGCTGCGAGGGATCCTCTACCAGCTCACCGGCGACGAGAGCCTGGCGTCGGTATCGGTCGGGACCTTCGGGGCCGGCTTCGTCGAGGTCGCGGCCGTGACCGACCCGGCGGACGTGGAAATGATCCGGTCCAAGGCCGTCGATTTCCTCAAGTCCTATCGAGACAGCGGCGCCGGCGACATTCCGATCGGCCCGGCCGAGCGACTGCCGCGGAGCATGTCGCTGGCCGCGGGCACCGAGGTCCCGGCCGCCGAGCTGGAGATGTGGATGGAGGAGCTGGCCATTGACCCGTGGGCCCGTTCCATCGAATGGACCGAGCCACCGGCCCCCGAAGCCGTGGAGGGGTTCTCGGTCGTCGTCATCGGAGCCGGCATGGCCGGGCTCAATGCCGCGGTGCAGCTCAAACACGCAGGCATCCCCTTCACGGTGCTGGAGAAAAACTCCGGGGTGGGCGGCACGTGGTACGAGAACCGCTACCCCGGGGCCCGGGTCGACTCCCCGAGCCGCAACTACACCCACATCTACGGCGTGGACTTCCAGTATCCGAACCCCTTCTGCCCGCAGGAGGAGAACGAGAAGTACTTCAACTGGGTCGCCGACGAGTTCGAGGTGCGCCGGAACATCGAGTTCCACACTGAGGTCACCTCGGTGATCTGGGACGAGGCTGACAAGACGTGGGAGATCACGGCCAGGGACCCCGACGGGACCCGGGTGCGGCGCGCCAATGCGGTGATCAGCGCCGTCGGCTTTCTCGCCCGGCCCAACCTGCCGAGCATCCCCGGGCTGGAGGAGTTCAACGGGCGGGCCTTCCACACGGCCCGCTGGCCGTCGGACCTCGACCTCACCGGGCGGCGGGTCGCCGTCATCGGTACCGGGTGCACCGGCTACCAGCTGACTCCCGAAGTGGTGGGCGACGCCGGCCACACCTACGTCTTCCAGCGGACTCCGAGCTGGGTGTTCGACGTCCCCGGCTATCTGTCGCCGTTCCCCCCGCAGGTCAACTGGCTCGACCGCAACCTGCCGTACCACACCAATTTCGTACGGTTCCAGACCAGCTGGCGTTACCACCCGACCTCGATGATCGCCGCCTTCGGGGTCGACCCGGACTTCCGCGACCCGCACGCGGTCAGCCCTCTCAACAAGCAGATCCGGGAGCAGCGCATCGCCTTCATGGAGTCGAAGTTCGGCGATCGGCCCGACCTCATGGAGAAAATGATCCCGGTGGCGCCGCCCATGTCCTCGCGGCCCGTCCTCGTCGATCGCGACTACAGCATCTACGACGTCTTGCTCCGCGACGACGTCACCCTGGTGACCACAGAGATCCGGAGGATCACGCCGGGCGGAATCGAGCTCGAGGACGGCACCCACATCGATCTGGACGTCATCGTCCTGGCCACCGGTTTCAAGGCCAACGACTTCCTGTGGCCGATGGAGGTCCGCGGTCGCGACGGCATCCGGATGCCGGATCTGTGGGCGCCCGACGGCGCCCGGGCTTACATCGGCACCATGCTGCCCGGGTTTCCGAACCTCTTCGTGCTCTACGGCCCCAACACCAACCAGGTCGGCGGGCTGCAGATCGTTGACGTGGAGGAGATGGTCACCCGCTTCGCCCTCGGGTGCATCGGGGGACTGATCACCGAGGGCAAGCGCTCGGTGGACGTCACCACGGACGCCTACTGGCGCTATAACCGCGAGGTCGACGAGGCTGAGCGCCTGCGGGTGTACGTCGACCCTCGAGCCCACAACTACTACCAAAACGAGCACCGCCGCTCGGCCACCAACGGGCCCCTGGACGCCCGGCTCCTGTGGCACTGGCTCCGCAGTCCCGCCGCGCCCCCACCCGACGGTCAGCTGCCGCCTATCGACGACCACCTGGTCGAGTCCCGGGCGGCGGTCCGGCCCTGGTTCGGCCACGACCTGGTGGTCGAGTAGGAGGACGCAGATCTGCGACCGGCCGGCCTGATCGGAGGACCGGGATCGACGGGGTAACGGCCCAGCCGTAGCGGCGCGCCGGCTACTTCGACGGGATCCCGGGCAGCCTATGGTGGCCGCCATGACCGACATACGATTCGATGGTCGGACGGCGATCGTCACCGGCGCCGGCCGCGGCCTCGGACGCGCCTACGCCCTGGAGCTGGCACGCCGGGGAGCGGCGGTGGTCGTCAACGACCTGGGCGGGACCGTCGAGGGCCGCGACCAGGACCGGGGGCCGGCGGACGACGTCGTGGCCCGGATCGAGTCCGCCGGCGGCCAGGCGGTGGCCTCTTACGCATCGGTAACCAGCCCCGAGGGCGTCGACGCCATCGTGGACCAGGCCCTCTCGGTGTTCGGGCCGGTCGACGTGGTGGTGTCCAACGCCGGGATCCTGCGGGGCCGCAGCGTGGCGCGGGTCGGGCCCGAGGATCTCGACGCCCACCTCGACGTCCACGTGAAAGGCGCGTTCTACCTGGCCCACGCCGCCTGGCCGATGATGCGGGAGCGGCAGTATGGCCGATTCGTGCTGATCTCCTCGATGGCCGGCCTGTTCGGCCTGCCGGGGGCCGCGGCCTACGGCACCGCGAAAGCGGCTCTGATCGGGTTGTCCAATGTGATCGCGATCGAAGGGGCCAGGCACAACATCCGCTCCAACGTGGTGGCCCCGGTGGCGGAGTCGACGCGGATGGCGGCCCACGCCGCGTCGGCATCGCCGACCGAGCGCGACGTCGCCCCCCGGATGTCGGCTGAAGCGGTGGCGCCGATGGTCGTGTACCTGGCCTCCGAGCAGTGCGAGCTGTCGGGGGCGATCTTCTCCGCTGGCGGCGGGCGGTACGCCAGGGTCATCCCGGTCTCAGCCCCGGGCTGGTGGTCGGTCGACCGGATCGCCTCGGCCGAGGACATCCGGGACCACCTGCCCCAGATCAGCGACATCAGCACTCCGCTGGTGTTCGACGCGGGCGCGGACGAATCGCGGGTGATCGCGTCCGGGCCGCCGGAATCGCTCTGATTCAGTCAGAGTTACCGAGACATAGTGAAGGTTCTCGGCGCGGCCCAGGAAATGATCACTCACCGCCGCGGCTGCGAGCGTTCCGGCCACCAGCCAGGCCAGGGAGGCCGCCATCAGACTGGCGGAGATGAGCAACCGGGACTGGAAAAGGTGTAGCCCGCCGGCGCTAACGAGTTTGTCGCCCCAGGTGTGGTAACCGGTCCTCAGGCATCGACCAGCACTTTCGCTTTGTGATGACGGGTTTCGAGGTATCGCCGGATCATCAGGAGGGCGGCGATGCCGTCACCTACCGCTGAGCCGAGCTGCTTGGTCGAGCCCGACCGGACATCGCCGGCCGCGAAGACGCCTTCGACGGAGGTCTGCATGGTCGCCCCGGTGACCAGGAACCCGCCGGAATCCCGCTCGAAGTCGGCTCCCAGAACCTCTGTGTTCGGTCGCATTCCGACGAACACGAACGCTGCGGCGGCCGGAAAGCGATGGCGGATACCGGTGGCCGGATCGCGTATCACCACTGCCGCGAATCGCCCGCCATCGCCTTCCAGCTCGACCACATCGACTCCGGTATGGATCAGGAACTGCGGGTCCGAGCGCACCCGGTCCTGAAGCAACGAGGAGGCCGTCAGGTCGGATTTGGCCAGCACCCGCACCTGGCGGGCGAACTGCGACAGATGCAACCCCTCCTCCAGGGCTGAGTTCCCGCCGCCGATGACCACGACCTCGTCCGCTCCGCGATAGAGCGGACCGTCGCACGTGGCGCAGAAATGGACGCCGGCCCCGATGAGCCCCTCCTCGCCTGGCACGCCGAGGCGCCGGTAGGTCGACCCGGTGGCCAGGATGACCGCCGGTGAGGCCAGCACCTGTCCGGAACCGAGCGTGGTCACCACGTCGTCCCCATCGTGCTGGACGGAGGCGACCGACGTCGCCGGGAGCAGCTCCACCCCGTATCTTCGGGCTTGGGCGACGAAACGGTCGGCCAGCTCAGATCCGCTGATCCCCTCGGGGAAGCCGGGGTAGTTGTCGATCCGGTCGCTTATGGCGGCTTGGCCTCCGAGCGCGCTGGCTTCCAGCACGATGGCCTCGATGCCCTCGCGGGCAGCATAGATGGCGGCCGCCAGACCGGCCGGCCCTCCGCCGACGATGACGAGATCGTAGGCGGCTCGTTCGGCCGCCGTATGGAGCCCGATGCGCCCGGCCAGGGTCTCGTCGCTCGGGTTCACGTCGTGAGTACCGTCGGTGTAGACGACCGTGGGGATGATCTGGCCGCCGTTCTGCAGGGCTTTGAGACGGTCGACGGCATCTGGTTGCTCGTCGATGTCGATGTTGTGGTACGGGACTCGGTGTGCGGTCAGGAACTTCTTGACCCGTTTGCAGTGAGGGCACCACCCGGCGCCGATGACGGTGATGCCTGAACCCTGAGCGGATGTCATTGCGTGACTCTAAGGCGGCCACCACCGTGTCGCGGACCTGGTGCCTCTCTTATCAGCTCTTATCAGCCGATGCAACCGAGGGGGAGGGTCGTGAGCCCTTCGCCAACTAGCCTCCGTCGGCGAGCAGGTCCGGAGAGACCTTCGACTTGTCATTGACCGGAGGAGAGCGCGTGGCAGTCGTAGCCCCGAAAGCGATCGTCTTCGACGTCTTCGGTAGCGTCGTCGACTGGCGGACGAGCGTGATCGAGCAGCTCACGACCTTTGGCGAGCGGCGAGGTATTCATGGTGATTGGACCGAGTTGGCCGACGCCTGGCGAGGGGAGTACCAGCCTTCGATGGACCAGGTGCGGAGCGGGAGAAGGTCGTTCGCGACCCTGGACGAGTTGCACCGCCAATCGCTGGAGCAGCTGGTGCGGCAACGGGGAATGGCCGGGATCACGAGGCAAGACCTGGACGACCTGACGCTGATCTGGCATCGGCTTCGGCCCTGGCCCGATTCGGTCTCCGGCCTGACTCGACTGAAATCCCGGTTCGTCATTGGTCCGCTATCCAACGGCAACGTGGCCTTGCTGGTGGACCTGGCCAAGTACGCCGGCCTTCCCTGGGACGTCGTGTTTGGCAGTGACGCCTTCGGCCACTACAAGCCGGATCCCGAGACTTATCTGGGCGTGTGCCGCCTGCTGCAGCTGGAGCCGAGCCAGGTAATGCTGGCCGCAGCCCACTCATCCGATCTGGCTGCGGCCCGGTCCTACGGCTTGTCCACCGCCTTCTTTCCCCGGCCGGGCGAGTTCGGGGCTCCGGAAAGAGCCCGGGCTGATCTACCTGGACCGGGGATGTCCTTCGACTACCTTTGCCAGGACATCGAGGACCTGGCGGTCCAGCTGGGGGTCTGAATCCTGCTGTGGTCGCGCTGCGGGCCTGCCTCACTTCGGTGGTTCTCGTACCGGGGCGCGCCGCCGCTGGTCCACGCAGGTCGGCGCATGATCAGCCGATCACGCTCTCCAGCATCAAGGTGCTCGCCGACCTGGTTCCGAGCTCCTGCTCGATGGGCGTTCACGAACGAAGCTGGACCCGCTGATGATTGATCGCTCCGACGTGCAGGTGGCCGTTGCGGTCCGGTTCGCCTACAAGTTCGAGCCGAGGTAGCAGCGGGAGCATGGCCTTGAGCGTGGCTCGCAGCTCGCCACGGGCCAGGTTGGCCCCGAGGCAGAAATGCACGCCGTGACCGAAAGCCAGGTGCCGGTTGGGCTCCCGGCCGACGTCGAAGCGGTAGGGCTCGGCAAAGGCGGCGTCGTCCCGGTTGGCTGACGGGTAGAACAGCCCGACCGTCTGTCCAGCCCGGATCGCCTGGCCCCGCAGCTCCACGTCAGTCGTGGCCGTCCTGGCGAACTGGATCACGGGTGAGGTCCACCGCAGGATCTCCTCGATCGCTGATTCCAACAGCGACGGGTCGGCAACGAGACGCCCCATCTGCTCAGGGTGCTGCAGCAGTGCGGTCACGCCGCGGGTCGTCGCGTTGCGAGTGGTCTCGTTGCCGGCGGCGAGCAGGAGGACGAGGTAGCCGTTGAGCTGCTGCGGGGTGAGGGGGCACCCGTCGACCTCGCCTGCGACGACCGCGGCCAGCAGGTCATCACGGGGAGCAGTCCGGCAGCCCTCGATGAGCGTGGCGAGGTACTGCTGGAACTTGGCGCTCCTTTGCAGCCGCAGTTCCGTGATGTTCTCGCCCGGATGGGCCTCGGCGAGCTCTTCGTCGGTAACGATCTCGGTGAAGTCGAACACCTTTGACCAGTCGTCGGCGGGAAGGCCCAGCAGGTCGCAGATGGTCGCCAATGGCAGCTTGACCGCGAAGTCCATGACCAGGTCGGCTTCACCGTCGCGTTCCAGCTTCTGCTCCAGCTCGGTGGCAAACCGGGCGGCGTACCTGACCAGGTCGGGCTCGTGGCCCCTGATGGCGCGAGGCGTGAACCGCCTGGCGGTGAGGCTACGGAATTGGGTGTGGCGGGGCCGGTCCATGAAGACCATGTCCATGGGCTCTTGCGGGTCCCAGCCCAGTTCGCCGGCCCGCTTGACCCGGCGCTCGCGGGCGGCCTGGTCTTCCTCGATCGTCGCCAGCCGGAGGCGCCCCCCGCCGTTGACGAACAGCCTGTCATTGGCCGACACCCACTGGATGTCGTGGTAGCGGGTGATCGCCCAGAACGGCTCGATTCCCGGTCGTTCGTACCAGTACACCGGGGCTTCGGCCCGGAGGCGGTCCCACGCCTCCCATGGGTAGCCCCGGCGGCGGTACTCCGAGGTGGTGTGAATGTCGATCTCGTCCAAATATGTCGACTCGGTCGTCATATCTGTCCCCCTCTCGGCCGAGGACCCATCAGCACGTCAGGGTAGTTGGCGCGGCGGGGATCCATTGGAGTTCGAGCAGCCGTCCAGCCGGTCGCCGCATGATTCGCAGGTCGGTCTGAATCGCTGCTGCCGCCAGCCATCAGACCCTTCTGCTCAAGTGGTCGTCCGGGTTTGGAATGCCCTAGCTGGATCTAAGCGATCCGAACCGGCGGTCCGGATTCAGACGATGTGGGGATGCGTTGTGCTCCTCTTGGAGATACGTCGTTTTGCGGCGTCTCGGATGGTGGATTGCCGGTCGTTCACCGGGGCCCAACGTTGACAAGGGGGAGCGATGAGCACAGGAAGGTTATATGGTGCGCCCAGAATCGTCGAACGACGTTATCGAGCTCTCGTGGTCGTGCTCCTCGTGGTCGGCCTGGGGGTGGGTATCGGCTATTCCGGGCTGATCCGCCCGACGCCATCGGCTGCCGGCGAGATCGTGTTGCCCAGCACGACTGCATCAGGCGCAGACGCCACCTCAGTAGATACACGGACCCAGGCCTCGATTGTCACGAGCACCGTCGTTCTGGCACCGGCCGCCAAGTCAGTGTCCCCGCCGATCTCCATCGACCACCTCGAGCGTCTCATCTCAGGCAAGGCCGTGAGCAACAACATCCTGCGCATCGAGGCTCGCGGCCCGAACGCCGGACGCGCCGTGCAGCTGGTCGCGGCCGTCACGCGTCAGTACCAGGGTTACGTCAAGGCCCACCCCGCGGTCGTGAATGGGACTCCGGTCGTGATCCAGTCCCCGGCCGCGCAGCCCCCGCTTTCGAGGGTTGGCCTCATCATCAAATATGGTCTCCTCGGATTGGCTGCCGGCCTGCTCGTTGGGATACTCGTCGGGTGGAAGAAACGCAGAGATTGGCGGGACGTACAGTTAATTCAATAGGCCGAAGTCGATTCTCGTGTCTGACCGTGTGTCCGTCCGCTCAGGCACGCCTTTGGATCGTGCGTCGACACGCCAGCAGGCCCCCCTGTGCATGCGTCATTGGGTTGGGCCGCCCCTGCGGTGATATCCCCGAAATGGCCGCGCCACTCGGAGGCAGGCTGTGACCTTCGCTGACTTACAGCGACGGATTCTCTAAGGCACGGCATCACGACGAACGTCTCTGCAGCTCGGCAGCGCCGGTCCAAAGTTTATGGTCTACTACGAAATCTTGTGCCCGACCTGGCAGGCGGATCAGCATTGATCGAGTCAGATCCGCCCCAGTTCTGCGTGAGCGGACCACTGAGCATTTCGAGCGTCAGGAGCCGGACTCGTTGGCGATGTGTCGCCGGGAGCCTCGGGGAGATCGAGCCAGAAGGTCGAACCGCGCCCGTACCGAGGTCTCCAGCCCGATGGTGCCACCCATTGCCTCCACAAAGGTCTTGCTCAGCGACAGTCCGATGCCAGTGCCCTCGATCCCGCGTGCGTCCGCGTCGAGCCGATCGAAGGGGACGAATACCCGGTCGATCAGTTCCGCCGGGATCCCCTCACCGGTGTCGGTGACCTCCACCCGGAGCCGCCCGAGCACGCCTGGCTTACAGGTCACGACGATACTGCCACCCGGGCAGTTGAACTTCACCGTGTTCGACAGGAGGTTGATCAGTACTTGCTTCAAGCGGTCGTGGTCGGCCATGACGGTCCCGACCGCTTCGTCGCAGACCACGGTAAGGTCACGCCCCGCGCTCAGCGGGCTTAAAAGGGCCCGAACCTCCTGAACGAGTGGTTCGACCTCGACCCACTGCAGATCGAGAGGGACTGCTTGTCGACTGTGTACTGGCCTGCGTCCTTCTTCGATAATCCGCAGCATGTGTTCCCCCGCCAGCAGGATCTGCTCGATGGCCTCCGCATCCTCGTCGTTGAGTTTGGAGCGGTCGATAAGGTGGCCGAATCCCATTACCGCAGTGAGCGGGGTTCGAAGTTCGTGGCTGATCCTGGCCAGCAGCTCGTCGGCCTCAGCGGCGGCTTCGAGGGCCGCACTGTGAGCCCGGACCAGGTCGGTGCTGCGCTGGGTGAGCAGCGTTGAGGTCTCACGTAGCTGCCCGTCTAGCTGGCCGATCTCGTCGGCAGCGGCTGGCACGGGCAGCAACGGTTCGGATACACCCAGCCGCTGAGCGTTGACGCCGACCGCTCCGATGCGACGCACTATCGATCGGACGAAGAGCACCATGGCCGTCACTCCGCCGACGACTCCGATCAGCAGGCCGACGATCTCCACGACCTCGCTGACCGTCTGAAGACTGTCGAAGGACCCGGTCATGGAGCCCGACGATCTCTGGATAAGGGCGGCCTGGTAACTGCCCACGATAAATGTGGTCGCCACGGTCAGAATCAGGACCATGACCGGCGGGGCCAGCACGGCCAGCCCCTTCGACCGGAGAGGTCGGTCGAGCCACCACCTCGTCAAACGACCCCCCGACGCGCTTGGCGCCGGCGCTACCACCGTCGTCCCCTCCTCCAGTCCGGCGGTACGGCCGAGGAGTCGAGACGATCCGGCGACATTGACTGTCGTCGGCGCCACCATGGCGGGGATCAGCGACGAGCCGCGGCCGTCGCGCTCAGGTGATCGGCGCCAGCTCACGGGGTGATCAGGACGGTGTTCGCCGCGGCGGACAGCGGAGGATCAGAAGCGGTGATGGTGTAGAACACCGCCGGGCCGGTGATCTGACAGCCGCTGAAGGTAGCCACCCCGCCGGTGGCAGCCACGGACGGAGGACCTCCACCGCAAGTGAAGTTGGCGGACGGTCCATTGGTGATGGCCAGGCTGATGGTGTCGGTAGAGGTGGAGACCGTGTTGCCGCCGCTGTCCTTGATGGTGACAACGGGCTGGGTGGCCCAGGTCACTCCACTTGATCCGCCGCCTGGTGGGGTGGTGAACACCAGCTGGGCCGGAGCCCCGACCGATATCGTGAACACGAAGCTGGCGGCGGATGTAGCTGAGCGAGAGGTGGAGTCGGTGGCGGTGAGGGTGTAGGGGCCGGCCGGGCCGACGATCTGGCAGCCGCTGAAGGTGGCGACCCCGGCGCTGGCGGCCATAGACGTGCCGCCGGTACAGGTGAGGCTGGCCCCGGAGGGCCCGGTGGCGATGGCCACCCTGATGGTGTCGGTGGCGGTCGTGGGGTTACCGCCGCTGTCCTCGACGGTCACGGCCGGCTGGATGGACCAGGCCGCCCCGTTCGGGCCGCCACCCGGCTGGGTGGTGAAGGCCAGCTCGAGTCCCGATCGCAGGCTGGGCGGCGTGCCTGCCTGACCCTGCCCAGACGCGACGCCGGAAGCGGCGTTCGGCACGCCGACCACCTCGACCCTTGCGCCCGAACGCGTCGGCACCAGCAGTGCCACGGCCAGTGCTGCCGCGGCTATCACCACCGCTACCACCCCGGAGAATCCCAGTTTCCGGCGTCGCCTGCGGGCTTTCACCCGCTGGGTCAACTCGTCAACCGACGGACCGGGTGGCATCAGGTCGACCAAGGGCTGCAACAGATCCGAAAGCTCATTCATCGTCGATCTACCTCGGTGACCTCGTCGTCTGCCAACAGAACCGCCAACCGCGCCCTGGCCGCGGCCAGCGTCGCAGAGGCAGTGCCCTCCGCCACGTGCATGTGGCGGGCCACCTCGGCCTCGGAGAACCCCAGCAGGTAACGCAAGGCCACCGCTTCCCGCTGCCGACGCGGTAACAACCGCACTGCCTCCCAGACCTCGGTACGCAACCCCGGGGGATCAACCGCCTGCGAGTGATTCAGCAACAATCGCTCGAACGCACGGCGGCGAAGCCTTCGCCGCAGCAGGTTCAGCCCGACCCGGTAGGCCCAGCCGTCGGGCGACTCCATGGCCTCTACTCGGTCCCAGTGCTGCAACGCCCTCACCATGGACTCATCGGCCGCATCCACGGCGACGTCGAACTCACCAGACGCCACCGTCAAGGCCGCGATCAACCGCGGCCGGCACCAGCGATACCACTCCTCGAAGGAGATCCAGCCATACGCGACTGACATGCCGCTACAAGAGTCACAGGCCGGCCCGTTCCCTTACTCTCCCCCGAAACAATTCGGGGCGGCCGGTGGGAGGCACTGTGGGCGGGTTTCATCAGTGAAATCCCACGGGATGCCATCCAGCTGGATGTTCGCAGCGGCATTCGGCCTGCTGGGCCTCGCGCAGGAGGTCGAGGTGACCCGGTCGAGCGAGACCTGGCGTACGCCGCGTTTGCTTTTCGTACGCTCACGCAGGACCGACCCGGTCTGGCGGACGCTCAGTACCGAGGCGAGGGTGACCCTCCCTTGCGTCGGGTCGATCCCACCAGCGCAACGCGGCGGCTTCTCCGCGGCGATTGCCGACCGAGGACGCCACTCGCAGGTAACAATGCCACTCGGGGTTGACACTTTCGGCTTGTGTGAGCAGGCGGTTTGACGTCTTCGGGGTTCGGGGCGGCGATCGTCCGGTCTTCGCTGTCGGTCTGCGGTCGCACCGCTTTGACGGCCGGATTGTGATCGAGCCAGTCCAGTGTCATCGCGTGACCCAACGCCCGTGGTAGAGCCACGTGCGTCTTTTGCACCGTGGCGGCCGCCAACGGAAGTGGTGCGTTGATTTGGCGGCGTTTCTTGGGCTCGGTCGGGCGGTTCGGCTTGCCCTGAGTGAGGAGCTGGACATAGAGCGAGTTGATGTGCCGGGTGGTCAGATCTCGCAGCGAGATGTGGCCCATGGTCGGGAGCACGTACCAACCGATGACCGGCCGGAAACGTAGCGCCGAGGCCGGTGGCATCTTTCCGGCCGCAACCAGGGCGTCGAACACGATCAGCCACGCGTCGCAGGCATCGGCGACGGTCTTGGCTCGGGTGCCACCGCGCCGGGGCGCGGCGCCGAGCTCGGTGAGGAGCTTGGCCAGCTCTTGTTGGGCCTGGCGCTTGCCGCTGACATAGACGGTCCGCGTGACTCGCCGGCGTTGTCCGGTGAGCGGGTCGGGAGGCGCTTCAGCCCGCAGCCGCCAGACGCCAGGTTGGCGCTCGTCCAGCGTTCCCCGGGCTCGACCCATGACATCCTCCTCAGGTACCGGGGCCGGATGTTCGGGTCCTGACCCTGGCAATCACCTGAGACCTGGCCGGGATGCACCGTTCTCATCCGGGGTTTTCCGGTGGGCGCTGAGGGACTCGAACCCCCGACCACCGCCTTGTAAGGGCGGCGCTCTACCAGCTGAGCTAAGCGCCCGGTGTCGCGGCGATCAGTCAGCGTAGTCGGACCATGCTCGCCGCGGCCCGGCCCCAGGTCGGGCGCAGGAACTACGCCCGCGGCTCCTCCGAAGGAGGGACGGCCATCTCTTCGTCGGAGATGACCTCGATACCGGCTTTACGTAACGCCTCGACGGTGACGCCGTCGCCGTCGCGAAGCACGCGCTGGTGAGTGCCGTCGTAAATGCGACCGCATCCGCAGGAGGGGGAGCGGGCCTTCATGATGGCGCGGGTGGCTTCGACGGCGCGAGCCAGCGCCACTGCGTGGGTAGCACCGCGCTCGTACAGCGAGGTCACGTCGACTCCTTCGGCAGTGCGCACCCGGCCATCCAGGCCGCGCTCGGCCGCAGGGCGCGGCGTTGGCAGCCCCCCCACCACCTCGGGGCATACCGCCACCAACCGGGCCGATGTTTCGAGCGCCATCACGTCCCTGTTCGGTGACGCCTGCCCCCGATGGTTGCAGGCGACTCCGAGCAGGCAGGCCGAGACGAGGATCACCGGCCGATCGGCGTCGGATGGGTCGACGAGGGCCACGGGTCCATTCTTGTCGCGACACCGGTTCTCATGGGCACCCGGCGACGGACGCCGCCGGTCGGGGTAGGGATTACGCCCCCCGACCCCGGCCGGCTACGCCGTCAGCTGGATGTCGTCTTCGGGCCGGGGGTGCTTGGGCGGGCGGCCCCGACGCCGCTTCTGGGCCAGGACCTTCCCGTTGAGGAACAGCTGACCACCCCACACACCCCACGGCTCGCGGCGCTCGAGAGCACCGGCGAGGCAGGGCTCGATCACCGGGCAGGTGGCGCAGATGCGCTTGGCCTGCACGATGTCAGGGATCTGGTCAGAGAAGAACAGTGCCGTCAGGCTCCCGGTCTCGTCCCGGCAGCTGGCTTCGACCCACCCGTCGGCCGGCTCGCTGACCTCAATCAGCTCCTGGAGCAACTCGATGGCGAACATCTCGCCGTTTCCTTTCGTCGTGATCCCTGCAGTGGTGTCGTGTCGGAGAAACAAAGAGGCCGCCGGGTTTCCCGGCGGCCTCTGAGCCCTGCTTCGGAACTGGTGGGGGTCCTATCCCGTCGACCAGTCCTCAGGGCTCAGTGGCCACACATTGGTGTCGCAGCCGGTCATGGCAAAGCCATCGTGGAGGCGCTTGACTGCTGCGGCGGAGCTATACGGCACCGCGACGCCGGCAGCTCCCGACCGGGCGGAGCGCACGCGCGTGATGAGCCGGCCGTTAAGGCTGTTCGTCGCCATAGCACTCCCTTCCGTGTCGAGGGGTGGCTGGGGCGCCACCGACCAGGGACCTTCCCTGCCGTCCCTAATCCCACCACGGGAGCGACACCGCGTCAAACCATTTATTGGTAAATGGACCATTGGGTAGCCGCGTCGGGAACCCGGCACCGGCCGCACCGCCTTCGGCGGGGGCGGCGAAGCCCAACGGGTGCCTTCAGTGAGCGACTTCAGCGTTCTTCATGTCGACGACGGTGTCGCCGGTTCCTGCCGCCTGCCCGTCGAAGCGGCTGCGGCGCCTATCGCTGCTCTGTCCGTTTGCTTTCCAGGTCGACGCGGGCGGCGATCGCCTCGACCAGCAGTTCGGGCGTGGCCGCGGCGACGGGCGTCCTCCGGACATCGGGCTCGAGGGCCACGAGGTCCCGTCCGAACGCCTCCTGCACCGGAGCGCCAGCCTCCTGGCAGATCAGGAGGCCGCCCAGGTAGTCCCAGGGCGCAAGGGACTGCCAGGCGCAGTCGATGAAGGCATCCACCTGCCCGGCCGCCACCGCGCACAGATCCAGGGCGGCCGCTCCGAACACCCGGTACTGCGACCAGCCCAGCCACTGCCGGGAATAGCCGGACAGGGCGACGAGAGCCCGGCGCATCGATTCGCAGGCGGTGGGCGTGATGGCTCGACCGTCAGCGCGGGCCCCTCCACCCCGGGTGGCCTCGAATCGGGTACCGGTGGCTTGATTGGCCACCACTGCGGCCAGGGGCCCGTCGGCGTCGACGGCACAGGCGCTCGTAGCCCACCAGGGCAGCCGTCGAGACGCGTTCGTCGAACCGTCGACTGGATCGAGCACCACCCAGATCGGTCGTTCCGTGGCGTGCAGCCCAGACTCCTCGGAAAGGGCGCCGAAGCCGGCCGCGTCGATCACGGCCAGGGCGGCCTCATCGGCGATGAGGTCGCTGCGATACTGGCCGGCCCGGGTCCCGGCCAGCCCCCAGTCGTCGAGCCCTTCGAGGCTGTCCGCCACCGCCGTGACCACCCGGTGGAGGACTTCCAGGACCTCAGCGGGTGAACCCGACCAACCGGGCGATCTGGAAGGCACCATGGTCGGCGACGGTACCCGACCCCGGACGTGGTGCGGCCGGGTAGGGTTGGATAGTGGCGGTCATCGATGTCGCCGGATACGTGGCTGAACTCAAGGATCATGCCGTGGACCACGGGTTTCACGTGCATGACGAACGACACTTCGTGGAGACCTACTCGCTCCGCCAGGCCTGGGAGGTGGACCTGCACCCTGAGGAGGGCTGCAACGGTCCCCTCGACCTGCACCTGGCGTTGGAGGTGGACCCACGGGTGCTGCTGGCCTTCGAGGACGAGGTGGTCGACCTCCCTGATGGCGAGGATCCCAAGGACGAGTACCACTTCCCGCTGACCTTCACCTGGGCCCTTCCGCCGCTGCCCCATGGCCCTGACCTGCTCCGCCTGGCCATCGACCTGGCCGGAGTGGGTGGGGTCGAGTTGCCGCTCGAGTCGTCCGCGATCGACAGCTACGCCTCGGCGACCGATCCGGCCGAGCGACGCATCACCATTGTCGCTCGTCAGCAGGTGTCACTGGCCCGGGTGCTCGCCGGCGAGGAGCTCCTGTGTGAGACCTTCGACCGGGCCCTGGCGGTCAGCCAGTTCCTGTTGGAGCGGGCACCCGCCTGGCTGAGCGAGGAGTAGGGGCCGCGACGGCCGGCCATCACCCGCGCCACCGGGACAAAGGCGCGCCTCTACACTGTTTTCGGGCGCGGAGATCATTTTCAGTCGGTGTCCGGGTCGCGCCAAGGAGCCCGAAGGAGCAGCATGGCCAAGAGGCCGCCCACCAATATCCCGCCTCGCAGCAAAGGCGCCAGCAACGGGTCCGCCCGGTCACGACCGGTGCCACCCCGAGCCTCGCGCAAGCCTCCGCCGCCGCGCCGCCGGGGCGGATCCTCGCGGGCGAGGATGTACGCAGTCATCGCTGCGGCCGTCCTTCTCATCGCGGCGGTGGTGATCGTGGTGATCGTGAGCACGTCCGGCGGCAGCTCAGGCTCGGCGAACGCCCATCAGGCCGCGGTCAACTACAAGACGCCGGCCGGCGTGCAGATCTACGGCGGCATCGGACCGGAGGGCGTCCCGCTGCAGCAGGGCACCGAGCTCGCCCCGGCCAACACCGGTCTCACCGGAGCTCCCATAACCGGTTTGCAGTGCAACACCCAGGAGCAGCTCACTTACCACGATCACGCCCACCTGGCCATATTCATCAATGGCCAGCTCCGGACCGTCCCGATCGGCGTCGGCATGGTGCCGCCCGCCCTGGTCCAGCACACCTCGAGCGGCGACTTCGCCACCGGTAGCCAGACCTGCCTGTACTGGCTGCACGTTCATGCCCAGGATGGCATCGTCCATATCGAATCGCCGACGCCCAAGACCTACGAGCTGGCTCAATTCTTCGCCATCTGGCACGTGCCGTTGTCGTCGGGCCAGATTGGCGCCTACAACGGCAACGTCACCGCCACGGTCAACGGCAAGCCCTGGACGGGCAACCCCGGGCAGATCCCGCTGACGGAGCATGCGCAGGTTGTGCTGAATCTCGGTGGCCCGGTCGTGACGCCGCCGCCGATCGACTGGAGCGGTACCAGCCTCTAGAAACGCCGCGGCTGCCGGCGGTCCGGCGCCTCGGAGCAAACCGCCGAGCGACTACCGCAAGTGCCGGACTCGCAGCAAACTACCGGTGATGCGAGACATGGGCCCCGGCAACATGCAGCCCATCCGGATCGACCTCCATACCCTCGTCCGGTACTGGTTGATCAGCCCCTTTACGTGCGCCGTCCTGGCCGTGCTGCTGCTCGCCGCCTTCTGGTACATCCAGGCCGCCGGTGACGCCCGCGAGCAGGGCGAGCCCTGGCCGATGCAACGGACCGGTGCGTTCTTGGCCGGGCTGCTGGCCGTCGAACTGGCCGTGCAGTCATCGGTGGCCATGCTTCCTTACATCTCGTTCCCGATGCACGTCGTGCAGTCGCTCCTGCTCGTCGTGGTCGCGGCGCCCCTGCTGGCCCTCGGCACCCCCGTGCAACTGGCCCTGGAGACCTCCTCCCCGCGGGTCCGGCGCCGTCTCTTTGCCGCCCTGCAATCCTCACCGATGAGCGTGATGGCGCACCCGGCGGTGTCCTTTCTCCTCCTCTACTTCGGGCTGCTGGCCTACTTTCTGACGCCGGCGCTGGCGGCATCGATGCGGCACGTGTGGCTGCTGAACCTCATCAACCTGGGCTTCCTGCTCGTAGCCCTGCTCTTCTGGTGGGCGATCCTGGCCACCGACGCCCCGCCCGGCGTCCGGGTGAGCCCCGGGCAGCGGCTGGCGTTCCTGGCCGGAGCGATCGTCCTCGAGTCGCTCCTCGGGATCGCCCTCTTCGCCAGAACGACGCCGGTCGCAGCCATCTACACCCTGACCGGCACCCGTCAAGGGGGCGCCATCTGGTGGGCGGTGGCGGCGGCCGCGACGCTGGCAGCCGGCCTGGTCGTGTTTTCGGAATGGAACCGACCGGGCGAGTCGGCCGACCTGGCCGAGGATCCGACGAGCCCCCCGGCAGCCGAGCCCGACGAAGAGGCTTGGCCGGCGTCGGCCCGGTTTTCGCCTCCGGGATGACCCGCCGGCGGCTCGGTCCAGTCCTCGCCGGCGTGATGATCATCGCCGTCGGGCTTCTGGCGTTCGCGGCGCCGGCCTTCGCCCACGCCCAGCTACTCGGCACCTCGCCCGCCAGCGGAGTCGTGCTCGCCTCACCACCGGGGCAGGTCGTGCTCACCTTCGGCGAGCCGGTCGAGGCCGCCCCCGACGCCATTGAGGTCTTCGGCGCCAACGGACATCAGGTGAGGACCGGGCCGGTCGGGCACCCGGGCGGGCGGGGCGAACAGGTCGGCGTCACGCTGCCGTCGGCGACGAAAGGGACTTACGTCGTCAGCTGGCGAGTGATCTCGGCGGACACCCATCCGGTACAGGGGGCCTTCACGTTCTCCGTCGGCGCCCCCTCGGCTGGCGCCGGCGTGGGCTCCCTGGAGCAGCACCTCCTGGCCTCCCGCCATCCGAGCCGGACCCTCGGCGTACTCACCGGAGCCTTGCGAACAGTGATCCTCCTGGCCGTCATCGTGGCCGTCGGCGGCGCCAGCCTGCTGGTGGCCTGGCCGATGGGGGTCCGGGTGCGGACGGTGCGGAATTCGATCGTCGCCGCGGCGTCGGTGGCGGCGGTCGCAACCGTCGCCGCCGTGCTGGCGCAGGGGCCCTATGACGCCGGGCGAGCTCTCGGCGACGCCTTCCAGTCCAACGTGCTGTCACCGGTCCTGCACTCCAGCTTCGGGACCGGAGCGGGTCTGCGCATCGCCGGAGCTCTGGTCATGCTGGTCGGCATCGGGGCCGTCGGAAGGTCCGGGCGGGATGCGGAGCCGACGCATGGGAGCGGGGAGGCCGCCATTGGCGCCGGCCTGGCTCCCGGAGCGGGCCCGCCTCCCGGCGAGGGGTCGGACGCCAAAACCGGCGTCGGGGTGCCGGCCGGGGCTCGCCCGGGAGACCGGACCGGCCGGTCCGGCCTCGCCGGTGTGCCCGCGTGGCTGCTGGCCACGCTGGTCGGGGCGGCGGCGCTGGTGGTCTCGCTCAGCCTTTCGGGGCATGCCGTCACCGGCCGCTGGGAACCGCTCGGTTTCATCGCCGACCTGGTGCACGTCTCGGCAGCGGCGGTCTGGGTGGGCGGCCTTCTGGTGTTGGCGACCGTGCTCCTCCGCACCCGCCCTGGCATCGAACCGGACGAGCTCGAGGGGGTGGTCCGCCGGTTCTCGGCGACCGCTGTCGTCGCGGTGGCGGCCATCGTCGGATCCGGGGTTTTCCAGGCCTGGCGGCAGGTGGGTTCGTGGAATCAGCTCACCGAGACGGACTATGGCACCGTTCTCCTGCTCAAGGTCACCCTGATGGTGGCGGCGGTCGAAGCGGGCTGGTTCAGCCGCCGCTGGGTCAACAGCCGCTTCCAGCCGGTGGGCGCCACCGGCCCAGAGGCGGGAGAAACCGTCTCCGAGGTGGCAGTCGCTGAGGGGGCCCGCACGACCGCGGCCGGCCCCGGTCGCGGTCCCGGTCCCGGTCCCGGTCCCGCGGCGCTCGCAGTCCGGCCCGGTCCGGATCCGGGTGCCGCGGCCGCCGCCGGGGACCATCCGGGCGCTCGGGGTCTACCGCGCCCGGCACTGGCCGATCCTGCCGGCGCGGTCCGGTCCGGAGGGCGGGGGCCGACCGCCTCCCGGTTCCGACGCTGGCTGGCGTTCGAGGCCGCCATCGGGATCGGGATCGTGGCCCTGACCGGGGTCCTCGTCGACACCGTCCCACCCCAGGGCGAGCGGGTGGCGGCCACGGCCCGGGCCTACACCGGCCGCACCTTGGTCGCTCGGGACTATCTGCTGTCAGTGGCGGTCTACCCGCTCGTTCCCGGGACGGTGCACGTCGCTATCCAGTTGACCAACCGGGCCACGGTGCCGGTCGACGCCTTCCAGGTGACCGCCCAGATGCGGCTCCCGGCCCGCAACATCGGGCCGCTGGCCGTGACCCTCCAGCGCCAGGCCACCGGTTCGTGGGTGGGCGAAACCGAGCTGCCCCTGCCCGGACGATGGCAGCTCATGGTCGCCGTGCTCACCGATCCGATAACCCAGATCGACCGCGCCTTCAACTTCACGATCTACGGCTGAGCCGGCCGCGACGGTCAGCAGGCGGAGGCCAGGCGCCCGGTCGGGCCGGAAACTATCCGGCCTTGCGAATGAGCCGGCTCGGGGTGCTGTCGTCGTATGACTCCAGGAAGCGACTGAGCCCGTCCTCGAGCTCGCCCGGCGACGACCACACGTAGAGCACGGGCTGAAACCGGGTGATGTCGTAGTCGGCCCTCCCCATGGCCAGGAGGTCGACGGGCCGCAGGTCGGCGTCACGGAAGGTTGCCGTCTCACCAACTGACGACAGGATGCCGGCACCGAAGGCCCGGAGCTCGCCGCCCTCCCGCACCACACCGAACTCCATCGTGTACCAGAACACGTGCGACAGAAAGCGCAGCGCGTCCTCGCTGCGGACCCGGGCTACGGCCGCGCCGACCAGCCGGTACAGGTCCGCGTAACCCGGACCAGCCAGCTGGTTGGCGTGCCCGATGACCTCATGGATCACGTCGGGCTCGGGTGTGTACAGCGGCACTGACGGGTGGCGCAGATACTGGGTCGACCAGAACACCCCCTTGTCGAACGACCCGTAGAAATCGCGTAACGGGGCCAGTCCCGCGATCGGCAGGTATCGGAAGCCCGCCACTGGCTGCAGCCGGGCCGTGACCTCCGGCAGCTGCGGCACCCGGTCGTCGGGCAGCCGGAGGGTCGCCTTGCCCTCCTGGAACGCCGCACAGGCATAGCGCTCGTGCAGCTCCTCCAGCGAGCTGCTGACCGCAGCCCACACGCCGTGCTCCGCCGCGCTGTAGTCAGGGGTGGGGATGGGTTCGCCCGCCTGCCACGCCGCGGCCAGCCCGGCCAGGTGGTCGCGCCGGGCCCGGTAACGCGGATCGGTCACGCCCGGGTGGTCGCCGGCCAGCTCGACGGTCACCCGGCCGTCGGCTGCGGTACGCACCGGCGAGTACCGGCTCGGGATCACACCCGTGGTTCGGTCGTCCTTGGGGTTCGTTCTCACAGCCAACACCTCATTCCGCGTTCAGTACATGGCGGGGGCGGGGCGCGATGCGGGTGGCCAGCACCAGGGAGGTCGTTGTCCTGGTTATACCCGGGACTTCCAGGACGCGATTGAGGACGCGCCCGAGATGGTCGTTGTCGCGGGCCACCACCCGGCAGAGCAGGTCGGACGGGCCCGTGGTCATGTAAGCCTCCACCACCTCGGGAATGTCCGCCAGGTGCCCGTCGACGGCCGAGCCTTGACCCTGGGCGATCTCCAGGGACACGAAGGCCGACACGCCGAAGCCCAGCCGCCGCAGGTCCAGTTCGGGCCCGAAGCCGGTGATCACCCGCTCGTCGAGCAGCCGGTCGAAGCGGGCCTGGGCGGTGTTGCGGGCCACCCCGACCTCTCTCGCCAGCTGCAGCATCCCGGCTCTGGGAAAAGACGCCAGCGCCGCAAGCAGTCGCTCGTCGATCCGATCCAGGCGGTACGGCTGCAAGATGTGTCCTATCTGGGGGGGAGCAATGATCAATCTGTAGCGCCGGGACGGCAGATATTGACCTTACTGCCCCGTTAGCGGTACTTGTGGTGCATGGCCCAAACGACGATGACCCAAAGCGCCCCGACCGTCGCCTCGCAACTGCGCGGCTGGGATCATCTCGAGTGGTGGGTCGGCAACGCCCGGGCGGTCACCGCCTGGCTCACCTCGGGATTCGGCTTTGAGGTGGTGGCCTACCGCGGCCCCGAGACCGGTGTCCCCGACCGGGTCTCGTACGTCCTGGCCCAGGGATCCGTCCGCTTCGTCGTCACCGCCGGACTGGGCCCCGACAGCGAGGTGGCGCGCCACGTCCTGCTCCATGGCGACGGCATTCGGCACCTGGCCTGGAGGGTGGAGGACGCCGAAGCCACGGCGACCCTCGCGGCGGCCAGCGGAGCGACGGTGGTGGCCGAGCCCGCCCGCGTCAGGGACGACGCCGGATCGGTCACGACCGCGGCCATCGCGACCTACGGCGAGACCCGCCACCTCTTCGTCGAGCGGTCGGACGGCGCTCGAGGCTGGGGGCCGGGGTTCGCCGGCGACCGGCTGCCGCCGCCACCGGCCGGTGACGTGGTCGGGCTGACGGCCATCGACCACGTGGTCGGCAACGTCGAGAAGGGACGACTCGACGACTGGGTCAATTGGTACGAAGAGGTCCTCGGTTTCACCGAGCTGCGACATTTCGACGCCGACCAGATCTCGACCCAGTACTCGGCCCTGCGCTCGACCGTCGTGCACAACGGCGCCGGGATCGTCATGCCCATCAACGAGCCCGCGCCCGGCTTGAAGAAGAGCCAGATCGACGAGTACCTCGAGGCCTACCGGAGTCCCGGGGTCCAGCACATCGCCCTGGCCACGCCAGACATCGTCACCGCCGTCGACGCCATGCGCAGGCGCGGGGTGCGCTTCCTCCAGATGCCCGCGACCTACTACGAGGACGCCCGAGCTCGGGTCGCCGGCTTCGACCTGCCGTGGGGCGATCTCGAGCGACTCGATATCGAGGTGGACGTCGACACCGGCGGCTACCTGTTGCAGATCTTCACGGAGACCGTGACCGACCGGCCCACCCTGTTTGTGGAGGTCATCCAGCGCGAGGGTGCCACCGGATTCGGGGAGGGCAACTTCAAGGCCCTGTTCGAAGCCATCGAGCGCGAGCAGGCCCGTCGCGGCAATCTGTAACCGATGACCTACTACGTGCGGGTCGGCGATGTGCCCCGCAAGCGCCACATCTGGCACGAGGGAGAGGACGGGCGTCGCCTCGCCGAGGAGCTGATGGGCGAGGAGGGCTTCAACGGAGCCTCGAGCCTGCTCTACCACCTCCACTCCCCCAGCGCCATCACCGGCGTCGAACCCTGGCCCCAGCCTCGTCCGCCCCTTCACCCCAACGACCCCCTGATGCCCTGGCACCTGCAGGCCCACCAGTTAGCTCCCGGCGGCGACCTGGTCACCGGCCGCCAGGTCCTGCTCGGCAACAGTTCCGTGACCATCTGCTGGGTCGACGCCGCGAACAGCAGCGAGCTGTATCGCAACGCGGCCGGCGACGAGCTGGTGTACCTGCTCGACGGCGCGGCCACCCTTCAATCCGTCTTCGGCGCCCTTCCGGTCGCGGCCGGCGACTATGTGGTCATCCCGGCGTCGACGACCCACCGCTGGCTACTGCCCGACGGCACCGGCACCGGCACCGGGGTCCGGGCCCTGGTGATCGAGTCCGCCGGTCACGTCAGCCTGCCATCCCGCTATCTCACGGCCACGGGCCAGCTCCGGGAGGGCGCCCCGTTCTCCGAACGGGACCTACGGCCGCCCCGTGAAGCCCTGGTCGTCGACGACGAGGGGCCGGCCGTGGTGCTGGTCCGCACGGCGCGAGGCTGGTCCCGGCACTGCCACGCCCATCACCCCTTTGACGTGGTCGGGTGGGACGGCTGCGCCTACCCCTTCGCCCTGTCCATCCATGACTTCGAGCCCATCGTCGGCCGCATTCATCAACCGCCGCCGGTGCACCAGACCTTCGCCGGACCCGGTTTCGTCGTCTGCAGCTTCGTACCCCGTCCCTACGACTTCGATCCGAAATCGGTCAAGGTCCCGTACCACCACGCCAACGTGGACTCCGACGAGGTGCTCTTCTACGCCGGGGGCGACTTCATGAGCCGGCGAGGGACGGCCATCCAGAAAGGGTCGTTGACCCTGCATCCCGCCGGATTCGTACACGGTCCGCAACCCGGCAGCGTGGAGGCTGCGGTGGGCGCCACCCGCACCGAAGAGACGGCGGTGATGATCGACACCTTCGCGCCGCTCGAGATCAGCGAGGCGGCGCGAGCGGTCGCGGACCCGGACTATCCGTGGAGCTGGGCCCGGAGCACCCCGTAGCCATCCGCTCGACCTTTCCTGGCGCGAACGGGGCCCTGGCGCCGCCCCCTGGACCTTTCGTGGCGCGAACTGTGCCCGGTTGAAGCGGGGGGCGCGACAGTAAAGGTCGCCGGGCCCGTCGTTCGGGCTCAATTCGCGACAGAAAACGGGCCGCCAAAGACCGTTCGGACCGCCACCGCCCTCTTTAGACCCGGTCGACCATGGTGGCCAGGATCTCGTCGACAATCTCGATGGTGGTGTCCGGATGCAGGAAGGCCATGCGGGCGACGGTCTCCCCCTCCCATTTCGAAGGGGTCACGAACCCGACCTGATCGGCGAGCAACCTGACCGACCAGGCGTGGTAATCCTCCGGACGCCACCCGCGCCGTCGGAACACGACGATGGACAACTCCGGCTGGCGAAGAAGCTCGAGATGGTCGCTCCCCTCGATGCGAGCCGCGGTCTGCCGGGCCATAGCCAGGGCCGCTTCGACCGCGTCCCGATAGAGGTCGGTGCCGTTGACGGCCAGCGAGAACCACAGGGCCAGCCCCCTGGCGCGGCGGGTGAGGTGATAGGCGTAATCACTCGGGTTCCATTCGTCGGGGGCATCGGTGTGCAGGACGTCGAGATAGCTGGCGTCCTGCGTGTGCACGACCCGGGCCAGTTGCGGGTGACGGTAGATCAAGGCCGCGCAATCAAAGGGAGCGAAGAGCCACTTGTGGGGGTCAACGACAAAGGAGTCGGCCCGGTCCACCCCCGCGAACCGGTCCCGAACTGACGGGGCGAACAGGGCCGCCCCGCCGTAGGCCGCATCGATGTGGAACCACAGCTGATGGGTCTCGGCCACCTCGCCCAAGCCGGCCAGGTCGTCGATGATGCCGGCGTTGGTCGTCCCTGCGGTGGCCACCAATACCACCACGCCGGCCGGATCGGGGTCGGCTGCCAGGGCCGCCGCGACCGCCGGACCGGTCAGCCGGTGGTCATCGCTCTGGACCACCAGGGCGTCCATCCCGAGGATCTGGAGGGCCTTGCCGATGGATGCATGCGCCTGGTCGCTGACCGCGGCCCGCAGCCGGACGGGGGCGGCGTCACCAAGGCGCCGACGGGCCGTCTCGCGGGCCACGACCAGGGCCGACAGGTTGCCCGCGCTTCCTCCGGACACGAAGCAACCTCCGGCCGTCGGTGGCAGCCCGGCCAGGTCCGCCAGCAATCGCAGGGTCTGATTTTCGGCCGAGACCGCGCCGGCGGCCTCCAGCCATGAGGTGCCCTGCAGCGATGAGGCCGACACCACCATGTCGAACAAGAGCGACGCCTTGGTCGGAGCAGCCGGGATGAAGGCCAGGAAACGCGGGCTATCGCAGGAGATGACCGCGGGCGCCAGATGCTCGGCGAACACGTTGAGCACCGCGGCCGGATCGTGCGGCTCAGGGCCCACGATGCCGGCCAGCGCTCTGTCCAGTTCCGCCTTCTCTCCGGGCAGATCGAGCGCGACGGGATCGAGCGACAGCCGCTCGCGGCAGTATTCGAAGATCAGGGACGCCAGTCGGTCGTCGGGAACGAACATCGGGTTGCGCACCTGTGCAGCTTGCCGCACCGTCGACTGGCTGCCGGAGGGGCGGCCGGCGAACTCGACGCCAAAGAGCGATTCGTCCTCCGGCCTTTCCGACCGGGCCTCCCGAGCGGCACCTTTCCCTCGTCGAGTTGTCGGCCGGTCCCCACGCTCAGGGGCTGCCGGGCTCTCGGCCGCGCCCGGCCCGGTACTCGCTGGCGGCCCGCAGATCGTCGACCCAGCGGGGGTCAAAATAGGCGACGCCGTCGTCGTCGCCCAGGACGACTGACACGTCCCTGCGGTTGCGGCGTTTGACGATCCAGCCACCGTCGAAGCCGGTCACCTGCCCGATGTCGTTTGGTGGGAACCCCAGGCGGCGCAGCCGTTCGACCACAGGAGCACCGAGCGCGTCCAGCGGGACAGCCTCGAGGTGAGGATCGGCGACAATCCGGATCTCGCCTCGCTCGACCGCGGCGTTGTGGCGGTCGGTGCGGTTCTTGACATACACCGCCGTCGCGGCCCAGACCCCGACGACCATCACGGCCGCCACCGCCCCGACCTGAACGCTGGCCGCGAACAGGATGCCCAGGAGCAGGAGGGGCCCGAGGACGAGGCCGAGGCGGACTCCCGGGCCGACCCGGCGCCACTGGGTGCGCAAGGGGGGTAGCCGCCCGGGATAGGGCTCCCCCTTCGGCAGAGGATCGATCACGGGCCGGGTCGCTCCCGACGGGCGCGGCCGCCGATCGGCGCCGCGGCCACACAATCACCCCACCCGGGGGAGCCAAGCGGGCCGGACCCGGGCCTCCCCGTGTCGGGCCGGCCGGCTTCAACCTCCGGTGTTTCGGAGCAGCTCACGGAAGGGGCGATCCACATCGACCGCCGGCTCACGCGGCAGGCCGAGGGCGCGCTCGCCCAGGATGTTGTGCTGGATCTCATCGGTGCCGCCGGCGATCGACTGGGCCGGCACCGAAATCAGAATCTCGGCGATAACACCGCCGAGAGGCCCATCCACACCGCTCAGCATGCCTTCCGCTCCCGCGATCATTGCGTGCACCTTGGCCGCCTGGCGGGCCACCAGACTGGTAGCGAGCTTTCCGATCGAGCCCTCCGGCCCGGGTGTCCGCCCGAGGGCCCGCGCTGCCTGGGCCCGCTGCGCCGTCCAGCTACTTACCCGCTGCATCGACAGCAGGCGAGCGATTTCCTGGCGCACGACCGGATCTCCGGATCGGCCCATGGCCCGAGCCCGGTCGACGACCAGGTCGACTCGGCCGGCTCGCTGCGGGTACCACTTGTAGGTCTCGAAATGGGCTTCCGCCTCCTGGCGGGCCTGCTCAACTGCCTGGCCCGCGGCGTCGGCGTACTTCGGGCGTTGCATGGCGCCGAAGCGCCGTTCGAACGCCAGCGTGGTGAGCGCCACGCGCCATCCCTCCCCCACCTGACCGACGACAAACTGGCGCGGTATGCGTGCATCGGTGAGGAAGACCTCGTTGAACGAGGCGTGGTTGTTCATTTGCCGAAGAGGCCGAGCTTCGACACCAGCCTGGTGCATGGGCAACACGAAATAGGTCAGGCCTTTATGCTTCGGCTGCTCCCAATCAGTGCGGGCCACCAGCATGGCGAGGTCGGCATGGTGAGCGCTGGTATTCCAGACTTTCTGCCCGTTGATCACCCACTCGTCGCCGTCCAGGTCGGCCCGGGTCGTTAGCCCGGCGAGATCCGAACCGGCACCCGGCTCGCTGAAGAGCTGACACCACGTCTCCTCCCCGGTAAGGATCGGGCGCAAGAACCGCTCGCACACTTCGTCGGGGCCATGGGCGAGGATGGTCGGCGCGGCCAGGCCGACCGCGGTGCCGACCGGAAGGCCCGGCGCGCCGACCTCCTTCAGCTCGGCGGCGACGACTTCATCAGCCCAGGCCGGAAGGTCACGGCCGAACCACCGCCGCGGCCACGACGGTACCGCCCAACCGGCGGAGACCAGACGGGTCCGCCAGTCGACCAGCGAGAGCTCAGGGTCCCAGCTGGCCTCAACCCAGGCGTGAACTTCGCGAGCCACGGCGTCTGGATCAGGGGCGACATCCGGCATGAGATGAGGCTATCCGTACCACTGCCACCGCTGCCGGGCCGGACCGGGGGACGGCGGCCAGGGGATCCGCGGGTCGCCCGGGCTCCTGAGTCGCCCACATCGCGACGGTGACCGCCAGCGATAGGTCAGACTGGGAAGATGCTCGTTCCGATGCTGTCACCGCCAGGGCCATCCACCGCACCGCCGTTGGTCGTCGCTGTGCGGGGCGTCGAGGTGGCGCTGTCGGAGACTGATTCCGACGGTGTCCTCGACCTGGAACGAACCGAATTGCTCTTCGTCGGGACGATCGGAGGACGACACTGCTGGGCCGTGGACGTCGACCGAGGTGCGGTCGAGGCCGAGAGGGCCGCCACCTACCCCTTCGTCGATCTCATGCGCCTGTTTGCGGACGTCGATGAGCCGACCTGGGCTGCGGCGGGCCGCGCCGTACAACTGGTCGAATGGGCCCGCTGCCACCGGTTTTGCGGTCGCTGCGGTCATGAGACGGCCGACTCACCCGGAGAACGAGCCCGGCGTTGCCCGCACTGTGGTCTCCTCGCCTTTCCCCGGCTGGCCCCCGCCGTGATCATGCTGGTCGAACGTAACGATGGGCGCGCCCTTCTGGCCCGGAACGCCCGCTGGCCCGGCGGGATGTACTCCTGCCTGGCCGGTTTCGTCGAGCCCGGGGAGACGGTAGAAGCCGCGGTTCGCCGTGAAGTCGACGAAGAGGTCGGCATCACCATCGACAACCTCCGCTATCACGGCAGTCAACCGTGGCCGTTTCCCCACTCGCTCATGATCGGATTCCACGTCAACTACGCCGGAGGCGAGATCCGCTGCGACAAGAATGAGATCGCGGATGCTCAATGGTTCGCCCCGGATGACCTGCCTGGACTTCCTGGCCCGATCAGCATCGCTCGCCGCCTCATCGACGACTGGGTGGCGCGGTCCGCTGACGGGCCCCGGCGACAACCTGACCAGGCCGGCGCCTCGCGGCGCTGACCATCCCGACCTGACCCGCGGGCCCCGTTGCCGGCGATCCACTCTCAGGATGCGCCACTCTCAGGATGCCAATTGCCAGGCTCAGGGTGCGATTACCAGGGTCAGGGTGCGATTGCCAGGGTCAGGATGCGATTGCCAGGGTCAGGATGCGATTGATGGGGACCCTGCCGGCTTGTCGCTGGTGCCGGCCGGCCCGACCGCGGAGGCGTCTGAGTCACCTGCGGCGACCCGCCCGGTGGCGGGATCGTTACCGGCTACGAGTTTGGCGCTCATCTTGATCGCCTTGACCGCCCCGGTGGCTCCCGCCTGCAGCGTCAGCCCGAGGGCGAGCAGGAGGACGCCCACCACGAAGGTGATCCGGGAACCGAGCAGCAGGATGCCGACGCGGGCCAACAGGTACGGAGGGGTACAGACGATGGCGCCGACGGCCCCCCCGACCGCCGCGGCCGCCAGCTTGTCGCGGCGGGACACATTGGCTTTCATGCCTACCAGTCGCGACGGGACGGCAACATAGGTGACCATCATGACGGCGATCACGATGCCGAGTGACACGGCGAACCACGATCGGCCCCATCGGGGCGTGATGATGGCCGAGATCCCAAGCGCGGCGCCCACGACGAACCCGTAGGCCAGCACGACCCCCAGGTGGCGTCGGACCGCGGTGAACGCCGGCCGAATCTCCGGAGGACCGGGGCGGGAGATGGCCAACGCGAATACTGCGTTCAGGTAGAAGCTGGCCGTGGTGATGACCAGGATGGCGATCACTGCACCCAGGGCCGCAGCACCGTACCAGTGCCGCATCTCCCGACCCCTGAACAGATGCAGTTTCAGGTCCAGGGTGGCAACCCAGATCCACATCGCCGGGACGATCTGGATCAAACTCAGGCGCCAATTGGCGACGAGCAGCCTGAGACCCTGGAAGAGCATGACGAATGCGCCGACTACGAAGGCGAGAGGCGCCAGGTACCGGTGGGTCCGGCTGAGCTCCAGCACGGCGGCTTCCACCCGCTTCTCGTCGCCGTGATCGATGGCTCCAACCAGACCGCGTAGCTGACCGAGCAGGGCCCGCGGGCGGGGCAGGCGGCCTCTCGTCGTATCCCTGGAATGCGAGGACGCGGTGTCCGGCTGGCCCGCAGGGCTCACGGCGCGTACCGGCGCGCCCGCCCCCGAGCCTTCCGACGGAAGCTCTGCGCCGCCGGTTGCCATGAGCTGGCCTCTCCTCGGTCCGTCTCCTGCCGCGACCCTCGCGTCGCCGCATGGTACCCGGCCGCCCCCCGCACGAACCCATCGCCGGAGCCAGGGCGGGCCGCTCCTGTTCGGGTCGGCCCAGCCGCTGGATCCGGGGGCATCCGGAACGCACCGTAGTAGCATGCAGGCTCGCGTTGACCCCCTTGATCCCCGACCTGCTGCCCGTAACCGTCCCGGTGGGTGGTCGGGTCGTCGTCCTCGCTGACCTGCATCTTCGGGAGGACTTCACCACCGGCCAACTGGCTGCCACGGGTGAGCTGGCCACCGCCATCGAGGCCACCACCGGCCCGGGGGTGCTGATCATCGCCGGCAACCTGTTCGACTCGGGCGTCGACCCTCAAGCCGCGCTGACCGCCCAGGGCCGCCTGGTGCGGGCCATCGCCGGATACGCGGCCGGCCCGGGCCGTCGGGTGGTGGTCCTTCCCGGCGACCGGGACATGCGTCTCGCTTGGTCTGGCCCCTGCCAGGCTGCCCTCACCTCCCAATTGGGCGCCGAGCTGGCGCTGGCCGTCGATTTGTCCATCGAGACGGGGGCCGGCCTGCGCCAGGTTCGAGTCGAGCCCGGTCACAACTTCGACGCTCTGTCTCGTTTTAGTGACCCCCGCAACCCGGGTGAGAGCCCGTACGCCCAGCACATTCGGGAGGAGCTACTCCCTTCAGTTCGCGATCGCCAGAAAGGACTTACGGGCTCAGGGACCGGGTGGCTTTCGGGGATGGAGCACCTGGACGACCCCGCCGCCTTCTCGCGGTTTATAGCATCCCGCCTCACGTATCGCCGTCTGGGCCGCTCCGCCTGGCTGCTCCTCATCCCGTTCGCCGTCGTACTGGCCCTGCGGCTGCCGTCGTTGGCGTTGCGTTCAGCGCGGGCCGGGGCTCTGACGACGCGGCTCGGGATTGCGGTGGCGTTCACGTTCATCGAGCTGCTTCTGCTGGTATTGATCGCAGGGGCGGCCCTGCGCCGCACCACCCGGGCCCTGTCAGCCGTGGGTCTCAGCGAGAGTGGTCGAGACCCCAATCATGCCCCTCGCGCCGCCGCCCGCGACTTGGTCACCGGCGGTTATGCGGCCGTGATCACCGCCCACACCTGCCGGCCCGAACTGACCCATCTGGGCGCCGGTTTCTACGCCAACGTGGGCTGCGGGTCCGACCTGGTCACCGAAGTTCCCACCCGACTCCCTGGGCTCGGGCTGCCCTCCGTGTTTCTGGCCTATCGTGAGACCGCCTGGGTGGAACTCGAGGCCGGAAGTGACCTGCACGCCCGCCTCTTCCACGCCCGGCACGATCTTCCCGGGGCAACCTTCCTCGAGCGACTCCTCGCCCAGCGGGTCGTCGGATCCAGCGGGCGCGACCCGCACCCCAAGGTCGTCGCCACCTTCCCGCAGGGGGAGGGCTGGCCCCGCTCCCACGCCGACGAGATCCGTAACCGTCGAGTGCGCCGGCTGGCGTCGCTGCTGGTATTCGTAGCCGGCTTCCTGTCATTGCTGTCGGCGTTGTCCGAGCCCATCCGGGACCGCCTCAACGTCGTCCATTCGCTGTTTCCGATGGCCGTCCCCGAGACCGCGGCCGCTCTCGCCGCCCTGGCCGGAATAGGGCTGATCGAGCTCGGGCGGGGCATTCGGAGAGGTCAACGACGAGCCTGGCTGGTCTGCCTCATCCTCCTCCTCGCGGTCGCAGTGCTGCACCTCATCAAGGGCGTCGATATCGAGGAAGCACTCATCGCCCTGGCCTCAGCGGCGTATCTGTGGTTGCACCGCTCGTCCTTTCAGGCCAAGACCGACGTCGCCCGGTTGGGACGAGGTGTAGTCGGTGTGGCCCTGGCCGCCGGGCTGACGGTCATCGCCGGCACGCTGGCGATCAAATTGGCGTCGTTGCTCGACCCGGACAGCCACTCGCTGCGCCAGCTGTCCTGGATGCAAGCGGCGTTGACATCGATGGACCGCATGGTGGGTATCAGCCACCTCTCACTCCCCGGCCGGCTCGACAATTTCTTCACACCGGCCATGGTTACGGCGAGCATCGGGCTGGCCCTGGCGTTGATGGTGGTGGTCTTCCGGCCCGTGGTCCAGCACCGCCAGGCCGGGGCTGTCACCGCCGCAGACGACTCAGATGGCGGGCTGGCTCGGGCCCGAGCCATCGTGGCCCGCCACGGCGCGGGCACTCTGGACTACTTCGCCCTGCGACCCGACAAGCAGTTCTTTTTCTCAGGAAACACCGTCGTCGCTCACGCCGTGTATGGCGGGGTGTGCCTGGTCTCGCCGGACCCGATCGGACCGACCGCCGAACGCGATGAGGCCTGGCGAGCCTTTCGACGCTACGTCGACGAGCACGGGTGGACTTTGGGCGGGTTGGGCGCCGGTGAGGAGTGGCTGCCGATCTATCGCGCCACCGGCATGCATGACCTCTACGTCGGGGATGAGGGCGTGGTGCGAGTAGGCCGCTTCGGGCTGGAGGGGGGACGCTTCAAGGGACTGCGGCAGGCCGTCAACCGGGTCGCCAGGCACGGCTACCGGATCAGTTTCCACGACCCCTCTCACCTGGACCCCGCTCTGAGGGCTTCACTGGAGACGGTCATGACCAAGAGCCGCCGCGGCGACGTGGAGCGGGGATTCTCCATGACCCTCGGCCGGGCCTTCGACCCCGAAGACGCGGGCCTCCTTCTGGCGGTGGTGCACAGTCCCTCTCCCGCCGTGGCGACTGTTCCGGCCCTTGGACCAGACGGTGCCGCTCCGGCTGGGACCGCCGCCTCCGCGACTCCTGGCCACTCTCGACCGGACGACGGCCACGACCACCTCGGCCCTCCCGTGGCCTTTTGCCAGTACGTGCCGGCGCCTGGGATCGGCGGCTTCTCCCTCGACCTGATGCGCCGGGACGACGGCGAGCATCCCAATGGACTCATGGATTTCGCGGTGGTCGAGACCATCAAGGAGCTGCGAGCCCGGGACTGCGATGGGCTCGGGCTCAACTTTGCCACCATGCGGGCCGTTCTGGCCGGCGAGGCCGGCGAGGGCTTGCCGCAACGGGTCCAGTCGTGGGTGTTGCGGCGGATGGGCGACTCCATGCAGATCGAGTCGCTGTGGCGGTTCAACGCCAAGTTCGATCCGGATTGGCAGCCGCGGTATGCCATCTATGACGCACCAGAAAACATGCCGGCGGTCGCGTTGGCCATCGCCAAGGCCGAATCATTCTGGGAACTGCCGGTCATCGGGCGCTTCCTGGTGCCGTCGGGGTCGGGCGGCAGCCCGAGCTAGCCGAAATGGCATTGCCGCCGAAAATACGGTCGAGCCCGCGGCCGGATTCGCTCTACCATCAAGGCATCTCATGAAGAAGCAAATGCTCCTGACTGCAGCCGGAGGTGGAGCCGCCGTCGTCGTCAACCACGTGGCCGGACGCTATCGAGCTGATCTTGAGGCTGCGGACGCCCGACTGGCAGCTATCGAGCGGACCGTTCTCTTGACCAGGTTCGGTGCCATCGAATACGCCGAGAGCGGGACCGGTGAGCCCCTCCTCTCGGTCCACGGTTCCTTCGGCGGTTGTGACGCGGGGCTGGCGTCCCTGCGCGGCCTGATCCCCCCCGGCCGTCGGGTGGTGGCCCCGTCCCGCTTCGGTTACCTCGGCTCGACCATGCCCCCGGGCGCCAGTCCGGCGGATCAGGCCGATGCCTTCGCCGAATTGCTCGACCAGGTCGAGATTGCCCGTTCGGATGTAGTTGCCTTCTCCTCAGGTGCGACTTCGGCCATCCAGCTCGCGCTTCGACATCCGGATCGGGTGAACCGCCTCGTCGTAGTGTCGGGCAACCTGCCGGGAGCAGGGGCGGTGGCGACCCCGCTCCGCCTGGCCAGGCTCGTGTACCGGGACCCGATCATCTGGACCCTCAAGGCCTTCGCCCGGCCGGTCCTCGTCCGCCAGATCGGAGTCCCGAGCGGATATGCCCGACGAGACCAGGACGAGCGGATCGTCTCCGACTTTCTCGACCGCCTCTTCCCGGTTGGGCCGAGGGTTGAAGGCTTGATTTCAGATGCGTTTGTCCTGGATCCCGACATCGACGACTACCCCCTCGAGTCGCTCGCGGTGCCGACCATGTTCGTCCACGCCAGGGACGACCTCCTGGTCGCCTACGACTTAGCCGTACGTGCCGCCCAACGGGTTCATGGCGCCCAACTGGTCACCGTAGAGCGAGGTGGACACCTGATGCTCGGAGGGCACGAGGAGTTCATCGCTCGCTCGGTTCTTGCCTTCCTGGCGGGGCCCATCTGTTCGCGGCGCGTATACGCCAGCTCCGCTCGGTCCGGCCGGTCCGGGCCGGGGCGAGAAGCCTGACGGCGGTACCCCCCGGGGTGGTTTGAGGAAGGCGGCGCGGCTGGGAGAGAGTCAGAACCACTTGATCGGCCCGCCCGTCTACGAGTGCCATCACGGCACTGTGGGCGCCGCGGGGGTCGAACGGCCTATTGCACAACGTGTTCAAGACGTATCCAAGACCCAGATGGCCCCGTTCGAGATCGGCCCGTAGCCACTTGTTGAACATCCTCTCGGCAAGGACCTGTTGATCGTCGGTGAACACACTGTTGCGATGATCGCCGGTCGCCTCGGGCCGCTGGTGGTAAAAGGCCAGGGCGGCGGGGGTATCGAGGTAGTCGATGTCGTAGCGCTGCAGAAAGCGCAGCTGAAAGTCCCAGTCACCGTAGCCGCGCAGGTTCTGATCGAAGTACCCGATGTCCTCGAACACCTGGCGGCGGAATACGAATGCGATCGGAGCGAACAGATTCTCTTAGCACATTCGATAGATCGTGATGGACCGCATCCATAGGAGATATCTCCCTACCTCCAGGGTAGTGAATCTCTCGCCTTCGACCTGCTCGGTGACCAGGTCGGTTGCGGTAGCCACCAGCATCCCGGTTTGCTCCAGGTGGCAGTGGTGCATTCGAGAAACTTCGGGTCCCAACTGTCGTCGTCGTCGTGGATAACGACAAACGTTGATTCCGACTGAGTTATCCCGGCGTTCGCGGCGTTCTGCATGCCAAGTGAATTTGCATGGTGGATGAGCTGGATCCGACCGGCCGCATCGTGATGATGCCGGTGGACGAGAGCCTCAACGGGGCCAGGATCTCCAGCGTCGTTGACAAATGACCCAGACGAAATCGGAGAAATGCTGACCTAGTGGGCTGCCTGCGAACTCGACGCCGGAAACTCGCGGCCTGGTGTCGTCGTGCGACCAGGCGTTCTGACTGCCGAGTTTCCGGCGTCGAGTTTCTGGCCGGCCCACTAGCACACTCTGAGCCGGTCGCTCCAGAAACAGCGGGCGGTCCTTCCTACGGGTGATAACGGCCACGAGACGCTTCGACTCGATGCTGGACACCACGCAATCCTAGAAGGAAGGAGCGTCAGTGGAGCGGCTTCACCTCCCAAGCGGCGGCGTGCCGGTCCCTGCGAGTCCGTCGCGTTCGCGCTGGCTACCGGCTGAGCGCCACCGATGATGGCGGCCAACGCCCGGCTGCTCTGGCGTCAGGCCAGGTGGGGCGATAGCTGCTGACCTGCGGCTCGTCTGGTGGGCCCGGCAGGGATCGAACCTGCGACCAAGGGATTATGAGTCCCCCGCTCTCACCACTGAGCTACGAGCCCGTGAAATTTCCTTTGTCTACAGAGTTTTTTGCTTCTACTGCCTCCTGAAGACCCAGCATAGCGCACACACAGCGGGGATTGTGCATGATCGGAGGTGACGCAGGCGCTGCTGCCACCCCTCGAGACGCCTGGGCCGATTCGCCCGCTCCCGGTCGCGCAAGGGCCGATCCGTGCACACCCTGAACATCTACCGCAAGAGCTACGAGCATTCTGGCGCTGGGCTGAGACCGAGGGACTTCACCGATCCAGGGCGATCACTCATCGTCATGTGAACGCCTGCATGTCGGCGATGCTGGCTGCGCCGCTGGTGCGGAACGGCAAGTGATGTTGACGTCGATCTCGCACCGGGGAGAGGATACCGGCCCGATCCAGCGAACACGGTGCGCATCCGATGGCAGAACCTGCGGCCGTTTTTCTCGTGGTGGGCGGAGGAGATGGAGGAGTCAAATCCTTTCGACAAGGCGGACACTCCGCGGCTGGAGGAGCGCCCCGTCCCTGTCGTGCTCTGACGATGTGCGGGCCATGCTGCACGCTTGTGCGGGCACCGACTTCGAGCTCGACGGGACACGGCGATCATCCGTTTCTTGATCGATACCGGCGCCCGAGTCGGAGAGTTGGTCGGATGACTCTCGACAGCTGGGATCGTCGGCAAGACCTGGTCACTCTAACCGGCAAAACGGACCCGCATCGTGCCCATCTCCCCGTCGACCGGAGAGGCCCTGCGCGCTATATGCGGGTTCGGCAGCGTCAACCGCACGCGGTGTCGAAGGCGCTCTGGATTGGCGCCCGCGGCCGACTGAGCGACAGCGGGGTGGCGCAGATGCTCAACCGCCGGGCAGACCAGGCCGAGGTGCCCCGCCTGCACCCGCATGTGTTCCGTCACTCATGGCCCACGAGCTGAAACGGGCCGGAGCATCCGAGGGTGACCTGATGGCCCTGGGGGGTGGATGACGTCGACGATGGTGCACCGGTACGGGAAATCCGCCGCAGTGGCCCGGGCGCACGAGACGGGTCGGCGCATCGCTCTCGGCGACCGGCTCTGAACAGGGTGGTCGTATGAAGGTCAGTGACGTGATCCGGCTTCTGGAGCAGGAAGGCTGGTACTTCGCCCGTCAGCGAGGAAGTCACCGCCAGTACCGGCACCCAACCAAGCCGGGGAGAGTCACTGTGGCCGCCAAGCCGAGCGACGAGGTAGCTGCCGGTACGCTAGGAAGCATCTTCCGTCAGGCTGGAATCGAAGAGAGGATCGCGACACGTGAGCACCTGGGTCGTGGTGTACGAACGAACCTCCACGGGATGGAGCGCCTACGTGCCAGCGTTACCTGGGCTGGCCGCCACGGCGCGACCCGGCCCGAGGTCGAACAGGCGATCCGCGACGGCATTCCCTTGCACCTCGAGGGCCTAGCCGAAGACGGCCTCCCGATTCCCGACCCCGCCAGCGTCGAAGCGGAGGCAGTCGCCGTCTGAGCCGAGTGGGCCGGGGTCAGGGTCGCGGACGATTCGCGACTCATCCCTGTCCTCCCTGTGTGCGACGGTTTCGCCGGGCTCGGGCTGACTTGGCCGCGGAGTAGTAGGCCTTGCGGGCACACTCGGCGCGACGTTGACGTTCCGCCTCGGGCAATACTCCGTCCGGGTCGACTTGGCGGGCAAAGCGCTGCTCGAACGCAGCCGCGGGCGTTCGCGGTTAGCTGACGGCTGTCGTACAGGCTGTGCAGCCGGTAGGCGGCCGCCCGGGCCCGGAGGCTGCGCTCCGCTGGGGTGAGCTCCCGCTCATGGCCGGGCTCCCGTGGGGTCAGTCAGCCCAGTGCGGCCGGGGCCGATTGCCCAGGGAGCATCAGCGGCACCGCGCATGTCCTGCTTGCGATGGTGGGTCCGTCGACTCTGGTCGGGATCGTCGATCAGCCGCATGGCTCTGGGGAGGTGGAGAAGATAGCCGGACCGGCGCGACCCACCTGTCTTTCGACCGGCTGGCGTGTCACTAGTCCGGCCGTTATCAGCCCCGGTGAGGGCCCGGGCGGCGGTGTCTTTGGTGACGCCGATACCGGCGGCGACGTCACGGACTCCCACCACGGGCCGCCCACCCTTGCTGGGTACGACGTGAGCGCAGGGCCAGATGTTGAAGCGCCGTCCAGGCCCGAGGGGTCAGTCGCCGCTGCCAGATCAGGCTGTTGCTGCCGATGACCAGCGCCGGACAGCGACCAACAGTCGCCGTCGCCCTTGGTCACGCTTTCATCAGGTTGGTTCGGCTGCACCGTGTCCTCTCGGTCCGCATTGGTGTCTCTACTAAGGGGGCGTTCTGCCATACCAGCTATCTGGGCCGCTGGCGCCCGATCCGAGTCTCCTGCCTTTAAAAAAAAAAAAAAAAAAAAAAAAAAAAAAAAAAAAAAAAAAAAAAAAAAAAAAAAAAAAAAAAAAAAAAAAAAAAAAAAAAAAAAAAAAAAAAAAAAAAAAAAAAAAAAAAAAAAAAAAAAACCACACCATCACCTCCACCTACTACCCATACCTCCGAACAACACGGTTGCAACCCGATGGGTTGCCGGCTGGCGGGTCGCCTCGGGAGGAGGTGAGGCTGGTGGCGTGGATGCGGATGATGGGGGCGGAGTCAGTCGCCTATCACCGGCACACCGTGGTGGGCCGGGGCGACGACTATCCGGGCCTGGCGCTGGCCTACTACGCGTCCCGGGGGGAGACACCGCTGGTCTGGGGTGGCAGCGGCGCGCGGCGCTGGGCCTGGACGGCGCCGGTGACGACCGAGGCGTACGAGGCGATCTTCGGGCCGGGCGGCGCCCGCCACCCGCGACGCGGGTGACGGCTGGTGGCGGCCCGCCGGCCGGGCATGGAGTTGGTGATCTCGGCGCACAAGAGTCGTGGCCGAGCTGGGGGTGATCGGCCGGGCCGAGGACATGCACCTGATCATGGACGCCGAGCGCGATGCCACCCTGGCCTATCTGGATCGAGGTGACCCGCCAGCTGGGCGGCCGGCGGGGCCGGGCCGCCACCGCCGACGGCGACGGGCGGGCTGGTCTTCGCCCATACCCGCCATGCCACTTCCCGGGCCGGTGACCCGTGCCCGCACGATCATGTGCTGTTGGCCAACGTGGTCGAGATGCGCGACGCCCGGGGCGGGTGGAAGGCGGCCGACACCGCCTTGTGGCGGGAGCATCTGCACGCCGCCACCATGGTCGGCCGGGTCGCCGCGGCCCGGGCGGCGGTCGAGCTGGGCTACGGGATCGAGGCCGATCCGGGCCCGTCGGGGCGGCTGGGGCACTGGCGCATCGCCGGTGTCCCCGACGAGGTGATCGAAGTGCATTCGAAGCGGGCCGCGGAGATCGACGCCGAGTGCGAACGGCGGGGCGAGACTCCTATCGGGCCCGGGCGGTGGCCGCCCGCACCACCCGCCAGGCCAAACAGCACGGCCGTCGAGGGCGAGCTGGTGGCCCGCTGGCGGGGCGAGTTGGCGTCGATCGGCTGGCCCGTCGAGCGGCTCGCCGCGCCATCGACGCGCGCCGCCCAGGACGGCTCGGGCCGCCCCCGAAGTTGACGCTGAAGAGCGTCCGGCAGATGCTCGGCCGAGGTGCTCTCGGCCGAGGGGGAGCTGGCCCGCCGGAAGGTGTTCTCCCGCCGCCATGTGCTCGTCGAGCTGGCCCCGCACCTGTTCGGCCAGGACCCCCGGGTGCTCGAGGCTGCTGGTCGATCGGGCCCTGGCCGACCCCGAGGTGATCCCCCTCGTCGGCGTGGCCGGCGCCCGCGAGCAACCCCACGCCCTGGCGTCGGTGCTGGCCCGCGAGGCCGCCATCGCCGACGCCTTGGCCCGCCAGCTGGACCGCCGCGACGCCCCACCGCGCCGCCGCGGCGGTCGAACCGGCCATGCGCCTCGGCGGAGCGGAGCATCGGTGGCCGCCCTGTCCGCCGAGCAGCGGCAGGCGGCGCGGGAGCATCTGCACCTCCGGGCGGGGCGCCGAGCTCGTCGTCGGGGTCGCCGGCGCCGGCAAGACCACCATGCTTGCGAGCGGTGGCGGCCGCCTTCGAGGCGTCGGGCTGCCGGGTGATCGGCACCGCCACCTCCGGCCAGGCGGCCCGCACCCTCGGCAGAGAGGCCGATCTGGGCGAGTCCCGCACGTTGGCCAGCCTGATCTGGCGCCTCGACCACGACCAGCTCGCCCTCGACGACCGCACCGTCGTCATCCTGCGACGAGGTGGGCATGACCGACGACGTCGACCTGGTCGGCCCTCGCCGCCCACGTCGAGGCGGCCGGGGCGAAACTGGTCTGGTCGGCGACCACCGCCAGCTCGGCGCGGTCGGCCCCGGCGGGCGCTCGCCGCCCTCGTCCGCCGCCACCCCGACGTCGTCCACTACCTGAGCGAGAACCGCCGCCAACACGACCCTGAGGAACGTCAGGCGTTGGCCGAGCTGCGAGACGGCAACGTCGCCAAGGCGGTGGCGTGGTATACGACCAGGGCCGCATCCACGCCGTCGCCGACCGGGACGACGCCTCACGCAGGCCGTCGACGCCTGGGCCGCCGACGTGGCCGCCGGACACGACACCGGCCTGTACGCGTGGCGGCGGGCCAACGTGGCCGCCCTCAACCAGCGGGCCCGAGCCTGGATGGACACCACCGGGCGGCTGTCCGGACCGGAGCTGGTCTGCCCCGGCGGGCGCGCCTACCGGGCCGGCGACCAGGTCGTCACCCTCGCCCCTGGGCCGGACGGCAGGCTGGTCACCTCCCAGCGGGCCACCGTCGAAGCCGTCGATCCCCCGGCCAGACGCTGACGCTGCGCACCGACGACGGCCGCCACGTCCATCTTCCGGCAGGAAGCGCCGGCGCGGACCGGCTCGGGTTACGGGTACGCCACCACCGTTCACCGCTCCCAAGGTCGACCACCGGCGGGCCCACCTCTTCGCCGACGGCGGCGGCCGGGAACTGGCCTACGTGGCCATGAGCCGGGCCCGCCAGTCCACCCACGTCTGGGCCGTCGCCGACGACCTCGCCCAAGCCGTCGACGACCTGCGCCGAGACTGGTCTATCCGCCGACCCCGACCTGGGCCATCGACACCGGCCCTGCCCGACGCCAGCCACCCTCACCCGTGAGCTCTTCCAAGAGCTCCCCCCAGAGCAGCAGGCCCGCCTGGCCGCCCTCCTCCACGCCGAGACGGCCATCGCCGGCGACGCCATCGCCGGTATCCGCCTGCCGGACCGGGCCGCCACCCTTGGGCCAAGCCGAAGCCGCCCTCACGCAAGCCCGCCAAGCCCGAGCTCGACCTCGAGAACGGCAGCGGCCTCTGGCAGGCCACCGAGGCGGGTCGGGCGGTCAGCGATCTCGCCCATGCCCGCCAAGCACGCCAACAAGCTGAGCGGGCTGCCGAGCAGGCGACCGCTGGCGGGACCGCCATGCAGCTCGCAAGGAAGCCGAGCTTGGGCGCAGCGTCAGCTCGACGCCCAGCAGCGCTGGGAAGCCCACGTGCGCCCCCGATCATCCGTCTCGACCAGCAGATCGCCCTTCACCAAGCCAGCCTCGACAGCGCCGCCCACCGTTTCGAGCATCAACAGGCCGCAAGCCGAGCCGTCATTGACCACGGTCTCGAACAGCAACGCCACGCGAGAAACCTCGCCGATCGTCTGGCAGCAGAGCGCAACCATCTCGACGGTCTTCCGTCGGCCGCCGAGATACGCCGAGCTGCCATGCAAAAGGAGCAACTCAACGCTTCATCGAGCTCCCAGCAACCGCCGGCACCACGCTCGCCGGGTATCGAGATGTAAGTGCTCGATACCATCCACCTACCCGGCGTTACCTGTGTGAGGCTGGCGCGTCAAGAGGTGTGCTCGCCGATTGGCTATCTCGTGCCGAATAGAAGAGGTGGGTATGGGCCCGGTTGACGGCGGCGTGGGGGCGCCCTGCGTTACCTAGGTGCTCGACGAACTCTGTCGTCGGCGACAACAACCCTGATTGGGTGTCCCCCGTCGTTGGGATGGGAGCGCGGTCGGCTCAATGTTTGAAGGCCGTCCAGCACGGATGGCTGGCGGGCACGCCGGTGGCGGGAGCTTGACCGCGAGACCCTGTGATTGTTGTGGGCGATCCCTGCCGTCGCTTCAGGGCTGCGACATTCGAATGATCAGGCCATCGCGTAGACGACGTCGGGGTCGAGGGTGCGCAAGATGTGATAGCAGCGGCGGGCGAGCTTGCGGGCGACCGAGATCGCCGCCAACTTGCCGTCGTGAGCGTTCCTTCACCGCCGTGTAGTAGTCGTGGTCGGGGCGGCCTGATGCGAGGCGTTCTTGGCTGCTTCGTACAGCGCCCAGCGCAAGATCTCGGTCCTTGCCGGGAGAGGTAGCCCTCGGCGCGCCTGCGATCCGACTGGTCGACGGTGACGTCCAGGCCGCTGTGGCGCACCGCCTGGTCGGAGCGGGTGAAGCGTTGACAGTCGCCGAGCTCGGACCACACCGCCACGGCGATCAGCCCGCCGATGCCGTACTGGGTGCGACCAGGGCTCGACAGGCCGGCTGGCGCTGCCCGAAGCGGGTGAGCTCGAGCTTCAGCGGCTGGGACTCGGCGTAGATGGCGTCGATCATTCGCGTACGCCATGCGCGATCCGCTGCCGTCCTGCCGCGGCTTATGCTCAAGCCGGATCGCTCGAGAGCCAGCTCCGGGTCTGCTCGTAGCGGATCTGAGCCTCCGGGCACCGCCACACCGTGCTGGAACAACTCGGCGTGGATCCGCTGCACCCACTGGGTGCGCTGATCGACCAGCGTCTTGTACAGCCGCACCCGTTCGCGCCACTCCAACACGATCGTCGGCGGGATCCAGGACTCGGGCAGTCCCCGTCCTGGAACAGCTCGCGCAACAGGCCAGAGTCGCTGCGATCCGTCTTGGCCCGCCGCTTGCGACCCCGCGCCGCCTGGTGTCGGCCGGCTCGGCCAGATGCGCCTCGAACCCAGCGGCGAGTGATCTCCTCGACCACGTACCGCCAACCGGTGCATCCCTCCACGGCGATCGCCACCGGCCGCCATTGGCTCTGGCCGGCCACCTCCTGGGCCAGCCAGCGCCGGAACCGTTCCCGGTCCGGCTGCCACACCCGGCCCCGCCACACCTCCCCCGACTCGCGTCTCGGCGACGTCGAACGTGATCTGCTGACGATGCAGATCCAACCCACATACCATGCTTCCATCAAGGACCTCCTTGCTGATCGTTGGGATGGTTAGCGACTCCAATGGTTATCCGGGAGGTCCCTGCTCTGCTCTTGCCCTCGCCAGGGGGCGGGGTCAAGCGGTCAAGGGAGCCAACCAACCAACCCGCAGCCGCAACCGGCCGAGGTGCGACCGGCGCTTGACGCCGACCCTGCCGAGCTGTCCCACGGGCCAACAATGGACAAAGAGGGAAGGGGGACCTCCCCACCAGCTACCAACTCGAGATCCCCGGACCGCCTGACCGAAGGTCCCCCTTCTCTCTTGCCCGCCGCCTTCTCCAGCCAATCAGCTGAAAATCGGATCCCCGCTTGCAGCCACGACGCCTTCACACATGGGATGTTTGAGGTAACCGAGCCACCTCGGAAATCGGACGTTCTGGTCCGACAATCCGGCCAGGTCAGGCCCTCATCCTCCACGACCCCGACCCCCGAGCCGTTCCCCGGTCCGACACCCCACCGAGGTCCTCGTGAGGGTGGTCCAGATCACGGGCAATCTGAGCGCTCGCTCGTCCAGGGCGGGATGATCGGAACCTGGGGGCGGGTGTCCAAGCGAGGGCTTCGTCGGGAGTCCTTGCCGATCGCCAACGGCGCTCGTGAGTTCCGCGGCCGCCGTCCGATGCATCGAGTCTTCGGCTCTATGCTCATCGAGGAATGTTCCCTTCCACGTCGCGACAACTCCACGATCAACAAGACACCCAATCGAGGCGAACCCCGAGAGGACACGATCATGAGTGACACCACGACCGCGAGCACGGAGACGGCGATCCGCCCGTTCCGGATCGACGTTCCTCAGCGCGAGATCGAAGAATTGCGCCGCCGCATCGATGCGACGCGCTGGCCGACCAGGGAGCTCGTCACCGATCGGTCGCAGGGTGTGCAGTTGGCGGCGACGCAGGAGCTCGCCCGCTACTGGACGACCGAGTACGACTGGCGCCAGTGCGAGGCGCGACTGAACGCGCTGCCGCAGTTCAAGACCGAGATCGACGTGCTGGACATCCACTTCATCCACGTGGAGTCGCCGCACGAGGACGCGTTGCCGTTGATCATGACGCACGGCTGGCCGGGCTCGATCATCGAGCTGCTCGAGACCATCGGCCCACTCACCGACCCGACCGCGCACGGCGGGCGCGCCGAGGACGCGTTCCACCTCGTGCTGCCGTCCATCCCCGGCTACGGCTTCTCCGACGAGCCGACCGAGCTCGGCTGGGGCCCCATCCGCATCGGACAGGCCTGGCACGAGCTCATGCGGCGCCTCGGCTACACCCGGTACGTCGCCCAGGGCGGCGACGTGGGCTCCCAGGTCACCGACGCGATGGGCCGCCTGGGACTCGACGGTCTGATCGGCATCCACACCAACCTGCTCACGCCGGCGCTGGGCGACGCCGAAGCCCTGAGCGCGTCGCCACCCACCGAAGAAGAACGTGCTGCCCTCGACCAGCTCGGCCGCATTCCATGCGTCCGGCACCGGCTACTTCGTGGAGCAGGCAACCCGCCCGGAGACGATCGGCTACGCCCTCCTGGATTCACCCATCGCCCTGGCGGCCTGGATCATCGATCACGACACGGACAGCTACCAGAAGATCGCCCGCGCCTTCGTCGACGGGCAACCCTCGGGCAATCTCACCCGCGAACACATCGTCGACAACATCACGCTGTACTGGCTGACCGGCACCGGGGCCTCGGCGGCGCGCTCGTACTGGGAGGAAGGACAGGAGAACGCTCGTGCGGCCGGCCAGGCGCCCACGCCGGTCTCGATTCCGGTCGGCTTCACCACGTTCCCCGGGGAGATCTGGCGGACCCCGCGCAGCTGGGTCGAGCGGGCATACCCCAACGTCCCCATCTACTTCAACGAGGTCGACAAGGGCGGCCACTTCGCCGCCTGGGAAGAACCGCAGCTCTTCTCAGAGGAACTCCGAGCAGCTTCAGATCGCTGCGCAAATCGCCGCGGCAGCGTAGACTTCCTGGTCGAGTCCAGATCAACGTCCCCCTGATACAGCTCCTCGCAAACACAGTCACCACGGCCGGGACAGACACGCCCTTCGCATCGAAGAAGCCAAACACGTTCTCGTGATAAAGACGAGCCGAGAAGACCCCGCTCTTCGTGTGGTGAGCCCCTTCGACCAACGAAGAGCAATTCGTCGGGATGGGCCGGCTTGGGCCGTGGGCTACCGTTGAGCAGCTCGCCGACCTCAACGTTCGTTCCGAACAGTAAGTCTTCCGGCGACGACGGGGGCCCCTGGCGCCGGATGTTCAGTAGGCGAACTTGGCAGGGGATCCGACCTGAGATGCGCAGGATCTTCCTGGTTGCCCCGGAGACCGCTGAACAAATCGGGGGTTGGAGAGGTGGGTCGGGCCCTGCAGTGCTCGTCCTGCACGGCGGCCCCGGTCTGTTCGACGTACCTCGACGGGATGATCGACGACATCGGCACCAGCTACGAGATCGCTACATACCAGCAAACGGGCTGGCGCCCTCCTCCACAAGATGCACGAGCGACGTCGCCGAAGAGGTCAACGTCGTTTGCCGGGTCCTCGATCATCTCGGATGGAACCGAGCGTGAGTCCTTCGGCACTCCTGGGGCGGCCACGTCCTGCTCCACCTGCCATCCATCATCACCACCGCCATACAGATCTGTGCCTGTCCGGCAAGTTTTTCGGGTCCCTTGTCATCTCACGTTGGGTCCTGTTGATCGGTTGCACCTTTGCACTGCAAGGGGTTTGTCGTGCTGCCAGTGCCCGCTGTGCCAGGAAGTTCTGTCGCTGAACCTCCTGTCGACCCAGACAGCACCCACATGGCGCCGGCTACGTTGCCGGCTGTGTCGATACCCCTAGATTCCCCGCAAGGGGAACTTCGTCCGGCACGGAGCCACCCTACTCGGAAACCTGATCGGATACGCCCACGGCGGCGAGCTCTTCGTCCGGCCACGATCACCTCGCGTGATGTCCTCCATACCCTGGAGGTCACGGCACTCCGGCCGAGGGCCGAATCGGACTGCAGGCGACCGGAGACGGTCAGTGCCCCGTTGTTCTGAGGCGCGCCCGGACCATCGCACCAACGCGCCCGACCGGGCGTTAGCGGCCGCCGCGAATGTGTGAGACCGCCTCTTCGGTCGTCCAGACCCCGTGGGCGAGGAAGTTGTAGTTGGTTAGGGCAGCGAGGTAGGCGTCGCCGACGGCGACTCGTGGTGCTGCGGTGGCATCGCCAACGACGACGACCTCGAAGCCCTCTTCCAGGAGATGACGAAGATGGGATTCCACGCAGAGGTTTGCGGCCATGCCAGCCAGGATGATCTGTGAGACGCTGCGCTTTCGAAGCTGAAGCGCCAGATCGTTCGTTTGCGGGCCGAATATCTTGTGGGGCGAGGCGATGATTGCCGACCCGTCCAGGATGAACCGTTTGAACTGCTCGAGGAAGTCTGCACCGGATCCGGGCAGACCATCAACGGTAGTGGTCCGAGCGTTCGAACATGTGAAGTGCGTTGAGGAGCTGCTCGGCTGGGCCTCCGAATCTCCATTCCGCGTCGGCTGGATACTCGTAGTGCGGCGAGACCACGACGGTCATGTCGCCCGACCCGGCCGCTTCGAAGAGGCTGGCCAGATTCGCGACTGTGTTGTTTTCGGTCACGCTGCGACCGAAGACCGGCCATCCGGCGCCCTTTGGGCTCAGGAAGTCGTTTTGCGGGTCGATCACGACCAGTGCCGCCTGAGACTTATCGAACACGAACTTGGCGTCCGGGAGGACCTGGTTAGCCTTCTCATTGGCGGTTAGGGCCTCATTAGTCGTGCTCATATCCCTTTCTCCTTCTTGGTGTACCGGTATTTCTTGCTTCTACCGGTCGTTTCGGTATACGTGTCGATGTGGCCTGGGCCATGTTGCTAACCTTGGGACCCGGCAACCGATATCTGGAACCTCGACCGGCCGATCGGAGCCCCGCTGGCATTACTGGGTGCTGATGGCTGCCATGGGGCGGCAGTCAAGGTCGAGCCTGACCGTGCAGGCAGCGATGGCGCCTGGTTTCGTGGCGTCATGGCCAACCTGCCCCCGACGCCGTCGCGCACCACGTCGCCGCGGCGGCGACGCCCCTGGCTAAGTGGTGGCGGTCTCCCCGTCCGGGAACACCTCGCTGAGGCGCCCGGTTTTGACGTCATACACGAAACCCCGGATAGGGACCTCGGGTGCGATCCACGGATGCGACCTGGCCTTGTGGATCTGCTCCCTGGTGTTCGTCTCGGCGTCGGTGAAGCTGTCAAATTTCGCTGGGGCAATCGGCGACCGCCCTGTTTCCTTGCGCAGTCGGTCCTCGAGTTCGCTGTCGGTGAACCTGAGCATCCCGCAGTCGGTGTGATTGATGATCATTATCTCCCGGGTGCCGAGCAACCTGGTCGAGAGAATGAGCGATCGGACCGCGTCGTCGTCGATCACGGTGCCGAAGTTCCTGATCATGTCGACATCGCTGTGGGACAGACCCAGCATCTGCTCGATGTCGGTTAAGCGGGGATCCGCGCAGGTGACGATCGCGATTTTAGGCGCCGGCGGCTTGCCGCGGTCGGGGTCGAAGCCGTTGGCTATGGTTGCATTCGCGCTGAGCGCCTCGTCGATGATGCTCATGTGTCGTTCTCCTTCTCTTTTATGACTATTTCCGGCTTCCCCGAACAGCCGACTAGCTCGGCGAGAGCCTTAAGGCTGATGCGGCGGGAGGTAACACGACGGCAAAAGGGCCACCGCCGGCGTTGCGACCGGCACGGTCGATCGGTAGCGGATGGCCACAATTCGCGGCTAGGTGGTGCGACCGCTACCGGCTAAGGAACTCACGGATGGCGGTTGCAATCTCGTTGACATGGGTTTCCAGGGCGAAATGACCGGTATCAAAGAAACGAACATCGGCGTCGGGGAGGTCGCGCTTGAAGGCTTCGGCCCCGGCCGGCAAGAAGAACGGGTCATTTCGACCCCAGACCGCGAGCAAAGGTGGCCGACTCGTGCGGAAGTACTCTTGAAAGGTCGGGTAAAGCGCGACGTTGCTAGCGTAGTCAAGGAACAGGTCGAGCTGGATCTCGTCGGCACCGTTGCGAGCGAGGTAGTAATTGTCGAGCCCGTAGCCGTCCGGACTGATCCGCGCTTTGTCGGGAACCCCCTGCGTGTACGCCCAGATCGTCGTCTGCGGCTGGACGAACGTCCGGATCGCTTCGCGATTAGCCATCGACGGGTCCTTCCAGTACGTCTGGATGGGGATCCATCCGTCGCTCAGGCCTTCGTCGTAGGCGTTGCCGCTCTGGGAGATGATTGCGCTTATACGTTCGGGGTGTTGGGTAGCTATGCGAAATCCAACTGGCGCGCCGTAGTCGAATACGTACAGTGCGAATCGGTCGAGGCCAAGCACTTCGGTCAGGCGATCAATGGCGGCCGTTCAGAAGCGCGAACGTGTAGTCGAAGTCACCTCGTGCCGGCATGTCGGATTTGCCAAAGCCGGGCAGGTCAGGAGCAACGATATGAAACTGGTCGGCTAGGAGCGGGATCAACTCGCGGAACTGGTGGCTTGCGGATGGGAAGCCGTGCAGGAGCACCAAAGTGGGTGCGTCCAAGGCTCCCGCTTCCCGGTAGAACACCGTCAGACCGTCCACATCTGCCGTGCGGTAGGCAATGTCAGTCATACAGTTTCCTTTCCTTCAGGTCGACCTGACGGTAACCCGTGCTCAAGAGTACTACTCGCATCGGACGCCTTCGGCCGGCCCCGCCAGGCGTCGAGGCGTCATGAGCGCACCTGTCATGCTTGCTCCCATCCCTGCAGAAGTCGCTCTTATGGTGAGGGGTCCTGCTGTCCAGGCGACGCCGCCCGTCTGGTTCAACCGGTTCCAGGTCGATGGTCGCCGTCACCAATGTAATCGCCGATCCAGGGCCATCCGGGCGCCCGCCACAGTCGGGAACGAACCGGTCGAGCGTGACGTGGCCAGCTCGGGCCCGCAGACCAATCCTGCACATCGACAGTGGGCAGTCGGCCGGCCACTGACGTACCCAGGGCGCAGAGCGGCGTACTGCGAAATAGTCCACAAACGTTGGCACCGCTATCGGAGGGAAGCTGGCTCGCAGACAGTTGTCCCTTTCCTCGCCACTGGCTCGGTGGGTATGTGTCCCCCGGCCCCCGCGACAGCGCAAAAGTTCAGGGCCGACCCCGCCGAATGGGTGACACCGACCGGGCCTTAGATCCCCGAGCAAGGTAAAAGTGTGTCACGAGCCAGGTCCATGATCCGCACCACTCCCCCGAGAAGGGCCTGATGGTTGGCGAGCGCTCAACCACGCACGTTCCAGTCCGCGGATTGGCGAATGATGGCCGGGAAGCTGTCTATCGACTGTCCGGTTCGCGTACCCGGGCCCGCAGGAACTTTCCGATCTGCTCGGTGGCCTCGGCTGCCTCGGGGGTGCCAAGAAGGGTTTGGTAGACGTGGGGTAGCCCCTCGCCGATCTCCAGGGTGACGTCAACGCCAGCTCGGGTTGCCTTTGCGGCCAGACGTTCGGAGTCGCTGAGCAGCAGATCGGCAGTGCCTACCTGCACCAGGAGCGGCGGGAGCCCCGACAGCGAGGCGAACAACGGCGACGCCAGGGGGGTAGTCGGGTCAGCACCGGCCAGGTAGTCGGACGCGAACTGACGGAGCATGGCGGGAGTGGAGATGGGATCCTGCTCGACGCGTTCGGTCATCGAGGTCCCCGAGCCGGTCAGATCGACCGTCGGGGACATCAGGGCGGCGGCCGCCGGCAACGCCTCCTCGGCGTCACGCAGGGCCACCAGCAGAGCGACGCTAAGCCCTCCGCCGGCCGAGTCGCCGGCCACCGCCATCGATGTTGCGCTCAGGCCCTGGTCGCTACGGAGCCAGCGCCACGCGGCCCGGACGTCGTCAATGGCGGCGGGGAAGGGATGCTCAGGGGCCAGGCGATACTCGGGGAACAGCACCCGCATCCCGCAGGCCCGTCCCAGCCGGGCGACCAGCTCGCCGTCGCTGCGAAGCGACCCGAGCTCGTAGCCGCCGCCGTGCAAGAACAGCAGTACCCGGCCGGCGTCCGCTCCCGGGGCGGTAACCCAATGAGCTGGCACCCCGCCAGCGGTCACCTCGCTCACCAACACGTTGTCAGGTATCGGATGGAGATGGCCGGCGGGGGCGAAGGCGGCGCGGCGCTCTTCCAGCGTGAGCGCAGGCTGGCTGGCACTGGCCTGCTGCCGGTCCCGGAAGGTATCAATCAGGTCTTGCATTGCCTGGCTTGGAATGGCGGCACCTCCTTTGGCCTGGGAGACCGAGTGTCGGACTTGCACCTGGTGGCCGGTTATACGAGATTCACTTGCCGCGGGTCTCTTGGCTGGAGTTCGGATGGGGAGGTTCGGGCGGGCGTCGGGCCGGGGTCGACCCGGCGCCTCGCGTTAAGGTAGCTCACTCCCAACGCGGCGCGTCCTGTGTCGCTTGCCAGCTGTAAGGGACCATCCTGTTGCCAGGAGCATGGGACCGCGTGGTGGCCCATGTTGGTCGGCCAGCGTGATGTTCTCGTGTGCCGGTGATGTTGTCAAGTGCGGCGTCGGCGACGCGTGGGGTGGCGTCGGTCGGGTTGGTGAGAGTGGGCTTTTCGTGTTGGCGGTAGGACTCGCCTTCGATGATGAGCTCCCATGCGGCGCTCTTGAGTCGGTCAACGGCGGCCGCCATGATCGACCGCATCGTTCACCACGCCGACGTCCTGACCCTCAAAGGAGCCAGCTACCGGCTCCGCAACCGCGGGATCGACACCCTCCCCAGCATCCGCACCGAATCCGACACCTAAACTGGACGACGACCTACACCGCGCACTTTTCGACCGGCAAAAGCGCGCAGTTTCCGACCGGCGTCGACACAGTGGAAAGCCGCCCCGGGCTCCAGCTGAATCGGTGCTCCGGGGCCGTCAGGGAGGCAGCGGCTGCGAGGGTCGGCGAGGTCGTGGGGCGGAGAGGCGATGCAATACCGGTTGCTCGACCAACTGGAGGTGTTCGACGACGACAGACGGCGTGTCGCGTTCGCTGGCAGCGTGACGTCTTGGTCGAGCTGCTGTTGGGGCCAATCGGGTGGTACCGACCTTCCGCCCGATCAACGCGTACGGGCAGAGCGGCCGCCGCAGCGAACTACCAACTCGTTACAGGTGCATTGACGTCCCGGCTGCGGAAGAAACTGAGCGCCGCAGCACACGGCCGAGACCGAATTCCACGGCGACCAAGGGGTACCGGCTCCTCGATTACCCGGGCGAGTTGGATCTCGAGCGACGCGACTAAACCCTCCCGATAAGTCGTTCCGGGCGTCCCAAAACGACGTCTCGGTCCCATCTCCAATGTGCCGCGAGGGGCGACGCTGGCACCGCTTGAGAGGTTCAGCGTCGGGGGGAGCGCCACACCGTCGAGCTGTCGCAGAACGACGCGCCTCCGGACCGCGTCGACGGCTTGCGCAAGCCACACGGAATCGGTCGGAGTGGAGCGGGGGCTGCGCGTCGACCGCATGGGAGAACGCCTCACGCTTGGGGGCGCCCCTTGGCCTGGCTGAGCTCGCAAGTCAGGTTCTTGAGGCCGTCCGGATCGGGGCTCGATCTGCGTGCGAGATCTCTGGCACACGCCTCTCGTCACCAGCGCGGGAGCGTCCATCGCTTTCCCAGTCGAAACTCACACCAGTCCACAGCGGGGGATTTCGAGCACAACGCTCTGACCTGGGAGAACGTGACCAGCGGTTTCGTCCGTTCAGGACAACGTTTATCGTCTTCCGATTATGAGTCCCCCGCTCTCACCACTGAGCTACGAGCCCGTCCTTTGCTTTCAAAGGGTTTTAAACTAAGAAACCATAGCACACACCGCTTTGGACTAGTTCTGGGCTAGTAACACGAGCTGTCCGGCCCGGAGGCGCCATGACAGGGACCAAGGAGGAGCGATCACCCGGGGTATGGCGGCTGCGGGTGTACACCGGCGCCGATCCCCGTACCGGCAACCCCGCCAGGCCGGACGGACCTTCCGGGCCACCCGAAGACAGGCGACACGGCGCTCCGCAACTTTCTGACCGAGGTCGTCAAGGGCCAGGTGCCCGTCGGGGCGTCGACAACCCCTGTCCGAATACCCCAGAGAGTGGCTGACCACATCACGCCCACCCGATCAACGACCACTGTTCGATTACCGATTCAAGATCAAAAGCTGGGAAACATCAGGTTGGACCGGTTGACGGGCCAGCACCTCGACCGCGCCTACCGGCAGTGCGTCGACGAGGGCCTCCACCCCAGCAGCGTCCACCACCTCCGCCGGGTCCTTTCGGCGGCGCTGGGCCAGGCCGTCAAGAGGGGCCTCGTGGGCGAGGCGGTCACCCAACGAGCCACCCCGCCCCCCCGGCGATCGCAGGCGCATCGGATCCCGCCAACCGAGGCGGTCCAGGGGCTCATTTCGTTGGCCGAACACCGGGGGCAGCCGGTACTCGCCGCGGCCATCGCCATCGCCACGACGACGGGGCTGCGCCGCGGCGAGCTGGGGCTGGCCGCCTCTGCCATCACGCTGGCGTTGAGGGTCTCACGCTGCACTCACTGGCGCCACTTCAGCGCCAGCGTGCTCATCGCTTCCGGCCGGGATGTCCGCACCGTCGCCTGGCGGCGAGGGCCCCCGGATGCATCGACAACCCTCCGGGTACAGGCGCGCCCATAGTCGCACAAGGTGATCAGGACGCCGCCGACTACCTGGGCCGCCTGGTCGCCGCCGGGCGGCCAGCGGGGACGCTCGGCGCCTGAGCCACCTCGACATCTCAAACCCGGCTGACTGCTTTCCACACAGCTCCCGCCGACCTATTTAGGCAAGATAATTTGCTCAGACGTTTCAGATTTGGCCTTCGAGAAGTCGTCACGCCGCGAGAAACCGGGCGAGAACCTGGATCTGTTGGGACTGACGAACACGCGTGACAGCCCTGCGGCGAGGCGACCTAATCTGGCGCGAACCGCACGCTTGCTTTAGTTGTCCAGGGGCGTTAGCCTTTCGTTTCTGATCTCCCGATCCCGTCGAAAGGGATATCTCAAGGTGAAGGGGCGCACAAGCAATGGTGGCCAAATTCCCACCTAATCCGGTTAATCCTGCTTCGTTGGATGCAACCGGCAAGACCTACGATCTCGACCCGGTGGTCGATGCGCTCACCGCGGTCGGTGTGGACGCCACCGTCGAGCCGAGGGCTGGCATACCTGCGGTGGTTGTGGCCGGCCGGCTTGGCACTAACAATTGGGTCGAAATCATAAGCCAGGGCGAAGCTCGCTATTTGACCTGCGGCTATATCGGGCCAGTTGCCGACCCCGACGATGTGACCATCCTGGCGGTCGGACCGCTCTCCGAGACCGCCAGCGTAACCGCCGCTTGGATCGGGCTGTAACGCGGCGCGGCCTGTTCTCGAGGAGATTCGAGGGCGTCACCGCGTCGACAGGTCAAGCACCCAGAACACGGCTTATGTTGGTGGCTTTTCGGCTCTGACGCCGAGCGTCGGGGTCGAGACGAACCTGAACAGCTCCGTGTTCCCTGGACAGCACAGTCCTCACGTGTAAAGATTCACGGGCGCGCACCGCTACAGGGCGGGGTCAGCGAGAAGGGGTTACAAGTGAAGCCGCAGGTCTCCCGAGCCACTTATTTCGTGGTGCTCAGCATTGTCGTCCTCCTTGCCGCAGCCACCCTCAGCATCGTGTCCGCCCCTCGAACCTATGCGGCATCAGCAGCCTTCGTACAGGGCCGAAATGCCCAGGTGGCGAAGGGTACGACGGCCAGCCTGGCGTTCAGCAAAGCGAACACAGCCGGGAACCTGATCGTTGTCTACGTGGTTTGGGACAATGCCGGCGCCGTGGCGTTATCCGATACGGCGGGCAACAGCTACACGGCTGCTACGGCGCGCCAAGCGTTCGGGAACAACTGGAGCGCCCAGGTCTTCTACGCCTCGAGCATTCTCGGAGGGTCGAACACCGTCAAGGCCACTTTTAATACGGCGATCAGCTCCTTTGGCATCGTCTACCTGCACGAGTATTCCGGACTCGCTTCCGCGCTACCTGTCGACGTCAGCGCGTCTGCTGCGGGTACGTCCGCGTCCATGAGCAGCGGGGCGGTGACGACCAGCCAGGCCAACGACCTCCTCTTTGCCGCCGGTGCGTCCGACAACACCGTCGCCCAGGGGACGGGCTATACGACCCGTCTTAATGGCTTCGGCAATCTGACGGAGGATCGTATCGTCACCACGACAGGGTCGTACGCTGGCACGGCCAGCCAAAACGGCTCGACCTGGGCCATGCAACTCGTGGCCTTCAGGGTCGCCTCTGGTGGTGTCGGCCCATCCGCCAAGCTGGGCTTCGTCCAGGGGCCCGCCAGCAGCGGGGCCGGTGCCACCATCACCCCGGCGGTGACGGTGGCCGTCGAGGACGCCGCCGGCAACGTCGAGACCTCCGATAACGCCACCACGGTGAGCCTGGCCATCGGCGCCAACCCCGCCGGCGGGACCCTCAGCGGCGGCGCCGCGGTGACGGTGGCCAAGGGCATCGCCACCTTCTCGGGCCTGTCGATCAACACCCCCGGCAGCGGCTACACCCTGACCGCCTCCAGCACCCCCTCCTACACCGCCGCCACCTCAGCGGCCTTCAACATCACCGGTGTCGGCCCATCCGCCAAGCTGGGCTTCGTCCAGGGGCCCGCCAGCAGCGGGGCCGGTGCCACCATCACCCCGGCGGTGACGGTGGCCGTCGAGGACGCCGCCGGCAACGTCGAGACCTCCGATAACGCCACCACGGTGAGCCTGGCCATCGGCGCCAACCCCGCCGGCGGGACCCTCAGCGGCGGCGCCGCGGTGACCGTGGCCAAGGGCATCGCCACCTTCTCGGGCCTGTCGATCAACACCCCCGGCAGCGGCTACACCCTGACCGCCTCCAGCACCCCCTCCTACACCGCCGCCACCTCACCGGCCTTCAACATCACCGGTGTCGGCCCATCCGCCAAGCTGGGCTTCGTCCAGGGGCCCGCCAGCAGCGGGGCCGGTGCCACCATCACCCCGGCGGTGACGGTGGCCGTCGAGGACGCCGCCGGCAACGTCGAGACCTCCGATAACGCCACCACGGTGAGCCTGGCCATCGGCGCCAACCCCGCCGGCGGGACCCTCAGCGGCGGCGCCGCGGTGACCGTGGCCAAGGGCATCGCCACCTTCTCGGGCCTGTCGATCAACACCCCCGGCAGCGGCTACACCCTGACCGCCTCCAGCACCCCCTCCTACACCGCCGCCACCTCACCGGCCTTCAACATCACCGGTGTCGGCCCATCCGCCAAGCTGGGCTTCGTCCAGGGGCCCGCCAGCAGCGGGGCCGGTGCCACCATCACCCCGGCGGTGACGGTGGCCGTCGAGGACGCCGCCGGCAACGTCGAGACCTCCGATAACGCCACCACGGTGAGCCTGGCCATCGGCGCCAACCCCGCCGGCGGGACCCTCAGCGGCGGCGCCGCGGTGACCGTGGCCAAGGGCATCGCCACCTTCTCGGGCCTGTCGATCAACACCCCCGGCAGCGGCTACACCCTGACCGCCTCCAGCACCCCCTCCTACACCGCCGCCACCTCACCGGCCTTCAACATCACCGGTGTCGGCCCATCCGCCAAGCTGGGCTTCGTCCAGGGGCCCGCCAGCAGCGGGGCCGGTGCCACCATCACCCCGGCGGTGACGGTGGCCGTCGAGGACGCCGCCGGCAACGTCGAGACCTCCGATAACGCCACCACGGTGAGCCTGGCCATCGGCGCCAACCCCGCCGGCGGGACCCTCAGCGGCGGCGCCGCGGTGACGGTGGCCAAGGGCATCGCCACCTTCTCGGGCCTGTCGATCAACACCCCCGGCAGCGGCTACACCCTGACCGCCTCCAGCACCCCCTCCTACACCGCCGCCACCTCACCGGCCTTCAACATCACCAGCGGGACGTCGTCGGACTGGACGACATACTTGGAGGGCAACGACCGCTCGGGCTTCACCGGTGACGGCAGTTTGAATACGAACTCCGTCCCGAACCTGAGCCTGGCGTGGCGGACATCTGACACCGGGCCGGCGCATGGCGTGTTTTCGCAACCGATCGTGTCGAACGGGATGGTCTACTGGGGCTCGTTCGACGGTTACGAGCGAGCGACCGATACATCTGGGAGGCTCGTTTGGCAGACATTCTTGGGCACGACGAGCCCTCCCGCCTGTACCGACCCGTCTGAAGCAGGAGTTGTGAGCACTCCGACGGTCACGACAGACGTCCCGATCGGGACGACAACATCGGTCCTCTATATCGGCGGTGGCAACTCGACAGTGTACGCGTTGAACGCCGCCACCGGCGCGGTCCTGTGGTCCCATTCGGTTGGCGGAAATCCGAACACTTTCATCTGGTCTTCGCCGGCAGTGTTCGGCAACAGCGTCTATATCGGTAGCTCCTCTTTCGGGGACTGCCCCCTGACCCAGGGTCAACTCATTCAGCTCAATCGGGTCACCGGTGCCGTGCAGAACACACTTAACATTGTCCCCAATGGGTGCACCGGCGGTGGCATATGGGACTCACCGACGATTGATGCAGCCGCTGGTACCATCTACTTCGACACCGGCACCCCCAGCCCCGACTGCCCCGCCACCCCCGGCGGGCCGTCAGTGTACGAGGTAAGCGCTTCCAACCTGACCGTGATGGGCTCGTGGACGATCCCCGTGGCACAGCAAGGGCCAGACGCCGACTTCGGGGCCACTCCGACCCTGTTCAACGGCGTTATCGGAGGGCAGTCGGTGCCGCTTGTCGGTGTCGTCGACAAGAACGGCGTCTTTTACACGTTGAAGCGCGGCGGGCTCTCGTCCGGACCCGTCTGGACCACCCGAATAGCGATCGGCGGCACCGATCCAACTATTGGAAACGGCGACATCGCATCCGCGGCGTTCGACGGTACGAAGCTGTACGTGGGTGGTGATGCTACGGCCACATGCTCCGGTACCGTGAACGCCTTCAATCCGGGGACCGGCGCACTCATTTGGCAGCACTGCTTCACAGACGGCTTCGTGATGGGTGGAGTGACCGGCACCTCAGGCGGTGTGGTCGCCGTGGGCGAAGGGAACCATATCGCGGTCCTCTCAGCCACAAGCGGAGCACCCTTGTATACGTTCACCGGCACAGGACCGTTCTGGGGTCCACCCTCAATCGCTGGCAGCACGCTGTACGAAGGTGACATGGCAGGCAACCTCTATGCGCTTACCACGACGAACCAGACCGCGCCGCTACAGTTCGTACAGGTCAACTCGGCGACACCGCAGTCCAGGCAGAGCGCCGTCAGCGTGCCCTTCCTCCAGGACGCGGGCGACCTCAACCTCGTCGCTATCGGTTTCAGCGATTCCACTTCGACGATCACCTCGGTGACCGACACTGCTGGAAACGTGTACCAACTCGCGGCGCCCCTGACCAGGGGTTCGGGGATGAGTCAAGCGATCTACTACGCCAAGAACACGAAGGCAGCGACGGTGGGCAACAACGCCGTCACGGTTCAGTTCTCGAATTCCGTCCCGTTTGCCGATGTGCGGGTTGCGGAGTACAACGGCCTCGATCTGGTCAACCCGCTCGATACGAGCGCCTCCGCTGCCGGAAGTGGGGTTACGGCGAGCAGCGGCAACCTCACGACGTCCGCCGCGAGGGAGCTAATTTTCGGCGCCGGATACACGTCGAATCAGTTCTTGGGCGGTACCAATGGTTTCACGGCGCGGATCATCACCCCCATGGACGAGGACATTGCCGCCGACAAGTTCGTGGGCACCCAGGGCACCTACGCGGCGACGGCGAATAACGCCCTCAGTTCTGCGGTCTGGGTAATGCAAGCCGTAGCCTTCCGCGTCGAATAGCACGCCCGGCGACACGACGACCCCCATAGACAGGATAAAGCCCGACAGACGGTGACGATCACACCGGTCACTGCCTCGACCCTGACTGACAGTACCCTTTCTGGCGCGATCTGCGACCCGGTTCAGGTGATGGGTTCCAGGAACTGGATGACATTACCCTCAGGGTCAACGCCGTCGGAGTGAATCGAGCCTCGAAACTCCCATCCGGTAGGGGTGGATCGACCAATCCCCCACTCGGCGATAAGGCCCTCTCCACCACGTTCAGGTTGAAGCACGCCCCGGTAGAAAGACTCCATTCGTCCCAGATCCTTGACATACAGCACGGCCGCCGCCTTCACGCAGGTGATGCTAACGAGCCGCCGTCACCGGCTTGTACCTCTCGGCGTTCGGGTTCGCGAAAGCCTGCTGATGGAGTCCATAGCAATGTCTAGCATTGGCTCCATGCCACCTTGTCGGCGCCAGGGCTGACGCTGACGCCATGAAAGGTCGGGCCGGAGTCGAGCGGGTCGGGCGCGGACACCGCTTCCACGGCGACGTCGGGCGCTTCGTCGCGGTCGCCGACCTGATCTCGAGTCGCTTCGCCGAGGCCCGGTACGTAGCCGACGTGGCCGGCGGTCAAGGACTCCTGGCCAGGATCCTGATCAAGCGGTACAACCGTGAATGCGACGTCGTCGATCCGCGCGGTTGGGTACTCAAGGGCGTACCGAACCGCCGTGAAACCTTTCTCGCCTCCATGGCTCCTTACTATGACCTGATCGTGGGCCTGCACCCCGACGAGGCCATACGCGAGGTAGTTGATGCGGCCGTGATGAGACCCGCAATCCTGGTGCCCTGCTGCAACTTCTGGGACCGGGCGCGTAAGTTGGGTCGCGACGCCCTCATCGCTGAGATCACTGCGCACCATACAAGGTTGGGGGGATCGGTCGAGCCCCACGAGCTTGCGTTCGCGGGCCCCTACAACCGAGCCCTGGTGCTGTCGCCGCCAGCGTAATCCGCACCGGCCCGAGCCCCCTTGGCACCGTCAGCTATCAAGATGATATCATATTCTCAGCAGGCCCGGGTGATCGACACGCGGCCACAGGAGGCATCCTGATGCACGGACCCGGTGACAACACCCTTACAAAACGCCGGGGCGGATGGCGGTCATCTCGACGAGCGAAGCTGACCGGCCGGGCGTATCTCCGGGCCAGGTCGTTTGCCCCGGGGATCGTGCTCGTGTGGGTGACGGTGATGGTGGCGGCGTGCGGCGGCAGCAGCCACGCGCCGACAACCGGGGCCCTACCCGGGGCCGCGGTGCCGTCGGGATCGTGGCCCTATCCGAATGGCGACCTCGCCAACACCAGAAACGCCCAGAGTTCGACCATATCGGCGGCCAACGTGTCAAGGCTCCGGGAGGCCTGGACCTTTAAACTGCAGGGCCCGGTGGCCGAGGGCGTCGCCTCTGTCGGCTCGCTGACCGCCGCGCCAGTCGTGGCGAATGGTGTGGTCTACCTACAAGACGAGGACGCCAACGTGTACGCGCTCGCCCTCGCCACCGGCCAGCTCAAGTGGGAGTATCCGGTCAACGACCCGGAGACGAGCGGTCCCGGGCCGGACGGGGTGGCGGTGTCCGGCGGCGCCGTGTACGGGACGACGTCGACCTCGGTGTTCGCGCTGAATGCGGCGACCGGCAAGGTCATCTGGGCGGACGCCCATCTGCTCAACAGTGGGCAGGGGGCATTCGAGATCCAACCGCAGGTGGCGGACGGGCGGGTATATGTGGCCAGCGCCTATGGCTTGGGTCCCGGCGGCGGCGTACTGATGGCGCTGAGCGCGGCCACTGGCCGCCAGCTGTGGACCTTCAACAGCGTTCTGGGCACCGGATCCGACGTGCAGTCGCTCGGCCTGGGATCGGGTGGCGCCTGGGAGACTCCCCTGGTCGGGACTGATGGTTCGGTCACCTTCGGCATCGGGAACCCCTATCAGAGCATTGGCTCGGCAATCGAGTCGCCGTCCCGGCAGCTCTACACCGACAGTGAGGTCAACCTGGACGGGGCGACCGGAAAGCTGCGCTGGTACTACCAGGCCGTACCCAACGACTTCGAGGATCACGACCTGCAAGCGTCGCCGATCTCGACTTCTATCGGCGGAGTACCCGTAATCCTCACCAGCGGCAAGATGGGCTACGTCTACGCCCTGAAGGCGCGGTCCGGGGCGCTGCTCTGGAAGACGCCGGTGGGCGCGCACAACGGCCACGACGACGACTCCCGGCTGTTGCTGTCGCACGGGGTCTCCATCAAGTTCCCCTACACGGCACTGCCCGGACCGCTGGGCGGCGTGCTGTCCAACCTCGCCACGGCAGAGGGAAGTGTGTACGTGGCCACCATAGACCTCCCGCTCGTCTACACCGGCCCGACCTCGGTCACCGGCGACAAGGCTGGCGGTGCTGCGACCGGAGAAGTGGAAGCCCTCAGCCTGGCGACTGGGAAGGTCGAATGGGACGCCAAAGTCCCGACGATGCCCTTCGGTGCGGCCACCGTCTCAAACGATCTGGTCTTCACCACGCTCTACAGCGGTGTGCTGATGGCCCTCAACCGCAACACCGGCGCCGTCGTCTACGAGCATCAACTGCCCACGTCGGCCAATGCACCGATTGCCATCTTTGGCAATACCGTCCTGGTCCCAGATGGCGGCCCCCAGACGGCGGCTTCCGGTCGCAGCGGGAACCCGCAACTGGTGGCCTACACGATTCCCTGACGGTACTCGTCACGCCCGACCCCTCGAGCTCTCGCCGTATGGGTCAGGAGTGGATCCGGGCGGCAAAGATCGGAGCGTCGACCGGTGCGTAATGCTGTGGCGGCCGATTGATGGTCATCTCCAGCTCGCGCGGGCTGACCAGCTCCCCGACGAGAGTGGGGGCGCTCCCCGGGGCGGACGCGGTCACGAGCGCCGACGAGGAGCCGATAACCCAGAGAGTACGCCCGGTGGACCGCCACTCCTGGGCCAGCTGCTGAAGCTCCGCCGCTGAAAACGGACGGGTCATGGTCGCGACCGGGACGCCGCACCACGTTCGCAGGGCGCCGACCAGCTCCTGGCCGCCTATGTCGTTGGCGGCGGTGAGGAGCGCGGCGTCCGGGCCGGCGGCGCGGCAGGTGGCCTCGACGCCGGCGAGGTAGCCCGACTCCGGGGAGAACCGACCGACCGGGATGGTCGTGGCGAGCGGAAACGCTACAAGAGCAACACCTCCGATCGCCAGGACGGCCGGGGACAGTGCTTCGCGCCGCATCCACGCCGACTCGGCCATCGCAGCCAGGGCGAATGCCGCAAGCAACACCAAGAGAGGCATGGCCGCCGGGACGAAACGCCGACTCGCCCAGATCTGGTCAGGAATGATCGATGGGTTCCACAGATAGAGAGCGGTACCGAAGCCGGCCGAGCTCAGTACCAGGCAGTACGCCGCGTCCGGGCGGCGGATGACCCGGGCAACCAAGACGGCCCCCCCTACGGTCGCCAGCGCGACGGTGACGGGCCCGAGATACCAGCTCTGCCAGACCACGCTCAGCTCGGCATAGGTCCGGGTCGGGTCGACCGGGAGACCGGCCAGCTTCTGGAGGGTGGCCACCAGGGCGTTGGGTGCGCCGTGAGCCGGTTTCGCCGGCCTGATCGCCCAGAGTGCGATCATGCCCAGCGGCACGACGGATCCAACCAGAACGGCGATGCCCTTCCGGCGCGAGTTCAGCCATCCGATTGGCCGGTACAAGCGCGGCTTCGCCAGCGGCCACAGCAAGACGAGAAGCGCACCGGCGATGATCGAGACGGACAGACCGAGCTGGAGCTCAACCACCTGAGAGTGCAAATCATGGTAGTAAGCGCCGCCCCGAACTTGAACATCGACTGTCGCGAGCACCGCCACCGGGACCGCGCCGACCAGGAAAAAGCCGTAAAGGCGCAACAACGACCGACGCCTGGGCCCGGACGGCGTCGAGAGCCAGGTCAACGCGGCGAGTAGTGGGAGTGGCACCAGATACATCGGAGCATCGATCCGGCTCATCATGGTGCCGGCCAGGGCCGCTCCAGCTAATAGCGCCACTCCGGGCCTGGCCCGTTCGTAAGCCAATAACACGAGGAACATGCCCGCCCACAAAAGGAGTTGGACGGCGGGCTCCGAGAAAGTGTCCCGGGTGACATTGAGTTGTGGTAACGACACCGCCAACCCGGCCACCGCCGCGAGGACGAGCCAGGGTCTACGCACAACCCGGCATCCGACCGCGAAGATCGCGGCTAACGCCAGTGCGCCTATCAAGGCGGGCGCCCTGAACATGAGCCGGTCCCCACCCAGATTGTCGGCCTCAGCGAGCAACACCGGCGTGAGATGGTCGAATTGGAATTCGGTGTCGTTGTCACCCGCCCCATAGGAGCCTCCGTAGACGACGGTGACGTTGTCGCTCTTGCTCGTCCACTCCAGCCCGGTGGGCACTTCCAGGTTGCCGTGGGTGGCGATCCATTTCCCGGTCACGGCGTACACGCCCGGGTCCCGTCCGATGGCGACGTGGTGACCGGCGTAGTGAGCATTCCAGGCGGCGGACCCGGCGGCGATGAGGCACATCCCGATGGCCGGCCAGGTACCGGTCCGCGTTCGCGCCTCCGCCGCGTGCCCGCCGAGGCCAGGCCAGGGCGGCCAAGGCGACGGTAGCCAACCCGCCGACGACCAGAGCAATGGCGAAGTGATAGACGCCGATCACGGCCAAAAGGAGGCCGACGCCGCCCACACAGATCACCCCGGCGGTGACGATGACCAAACCTTGCTCGTACCACAGTGGCACCAGGTCGGGCGAGCGGGTCCCCGGGCCTGCGACGCCCGTGACCCCATCTTGAGCGTCGGAGAGAAGCGCACCGGAGGCAGGTTGGGGGTCAACCCGCCTGCTACGGGCCACTCTCAAGGTGTCACCATGTCGAGCTCACTTGTCCATACGGTCCCAGCTGACCTGGAGAGATTACCGTGCGCTTAGCATCGGTAACCGTGATGCCGTTGATGACGCCAGCTGGAAGAAGCGCCCGTGGCCTACTCGGAGCGGTCCTCCAGCTCCCATTCGTGGTCAAGGACGGGCCAGGCACAGCGCCGGATGACGTACCGCGCCGGCCATGCCGCCCGGTCGGGGCATGGGCTATCGTCGTAAGGTGAGCGCGCCGGAGGCTCTGCCCCCCGAGCTGGTGGCCGGTAGTCTGGGCTCCCCCGGTCGAGGGTGCGGGGGCAGAGGTCACCGCGGCTAGCTGCTGCGGAATCAGCTTCACGGAGGGGACGACGACCGATGGTGCCGGGGAATCTCATATGACTCGGCGGTGGAAACTGGCCTCGGCGATGGCTGGCCTCGTGCTCCTGGCCGGCCTGGTGACCGGTTGCGGACACGCCAGGCCCGGAGCCAACCCTCAGGGCCCGGTGACGCTGGACGCCGCGGTTTCGGCCTGCAGGCCCTCGGTCACCGCCTGGCCGGTCTCGCAACGGGTTGAACAGCTGCTCATGGTCGCAGGACAGTTCTCGGACCTGAGCGCATCCACGCCAATGGCATCGGCCGGAGTCGGCGGGTTGGTGTTGTTCGGCCAGCCGGCGGCCGGGTCAGGACCAACGATCAGCTCGGGGATCGGCAGCCTCGACGCCAGCGCCAGGGCGCATGGCCAGATCGTGCCCTGGATGTCGACCGACGAAGAGGGCGGGCCGATCGCCCGGCTGGCCCAGGTCATCGGGCCGCTGCCCTCGCCCCGCCAGATGGCGGCCGGATGGACGCCCGCTCAGGTGCAGTCGGCGATGACCAGCCATGGATCGGCCATGGCGTCCCTCGGAGTGACCATGGATCTGGCCCCGGTCCTGGATACTGCGAGCCCGGGCGACACGGTTGCCGGCGAGAGCTACCGGTCTTTCAGCGAGAACGGCGGGGTGGCCGCCAGCTATGGCCTCGCCTACGCCAGAGGGTTGCGAGCCGGCGGGGTCGTCCCGGTGGCGAAGCACTTTCCGGGCCTGGGTCACGCCAGCGCCGACACCGACAACGGACCGGCCACTGATCCGCCCCTCTCTCAACTCGAGACCGACGACCTCATCCCGTTTGAGCAGGCGGCTCTGGGCCAACTTCCCGTCGTCATGGTCGGTCACCCCATGGTGCCCGGCTTGACCGGCAGTGTCCCGGCCAGCCTGTCGCCGGCCGCCTACCAGTTCCTGCGCACCCAGGTCGGCTTCGGAGGCGTGGCCATGACCGATGACCTCGACGCCGGAGCGATCTCCGCCGCGGGCTACACCCAGGCCGCGGCAGCAGTCCGGGCCATCGAGTCCGGCGCCGATATGGCGATGATCGACGCTGGTCAATGGTCTGCCACCGTCAGCGCCTTACTGCACGCCGTCAGCAGCGGCGCCCTCCCGATGGCCCGGGTCGACGCGGCCGCGACCCGGATCCTGGCGGCCAAGGGCATCCCGGCCTGCTCAGCCGTCACCTGGGCCCCCGGCACCCACGGTTTCCTGCAGGAGCTCTTCGCCGTCAGCGCCAGCGGCCAGGCCCAAACCAACTGGCAACAAGCCAACGGCACCTGGGCCGGCTGGCACAGCCTGGGCGGCGCCAACCTCCTCGGCGGCGTCACCTGGGCCCCCGGCACCCACGGTTTCCTGCAGGAGCTCTTCGCCGTCAGCGCCAGCGGCCAGGCCCAAACCAACTGGCAACAAGCCAACGGCACCTGGGCCGGCTGGCACAGCCTGGGCGGCGCCAACCTCCTCGGCGGCGTCACCTGGGCCCCCGGCACCCACGGTTTCCTGCAGGAGCTCTTCGCCGTCAGCGCCAGCGGCCAGGCCCAAACCAACTGGCAACAAGCCAACGGCACCTGGGCCGGCTGGCACAGCCTGGGCGGCGCCAACCTCCTCGGCGGCGTCACCTGGGCCCCCGGCACCCACGGTTTCCTGCAGGAGCTCTTCGCCGTCAGCGCCAGCGGCCAGGCCCAAACCAACTGGCAACAAGCCAACGGCACCTGGGCCGGCTGGCACAGCCTGGGCGGCGCCAACCTCCTCGGCGGCGTCACCTGGGCCCCCGGCACCCACGGTTTCCTGCAGGAGCTCTTCGCCGTCAGCGCCAGCGGCCAGGCCCAAACCAACTGGCAACAAGCCAACGGCACCTGGGCCGGCTGGCACAGCCTGGGCGGCGCCAACCTCCTCGGCGGCGTCACCTGGGCCCCCGGCACCCACGGTTTCCTGCAGGAGCTCTTCGCCGTCAGCGCCAGCGGCCAGGCCCAAACCAACTGGCAACAAGCCAACGGCACCTGGGCCGGCTGGCACAGCCTGGGCGGCGCCAACCTCCTCGGCGGCGTCACCTGGGCCCCCGGCACCCACGGTTTCCTGCAGGAGCTCTTCGCCGTCAGCGCCAGCGGCCAGGCCCAAACCAACTGGCAACAAGCCAACGGCACCTGGGCCGGCTGGCACGCCCTGGGCTTCCTGTAGGCCTCACCCCGGGCGACGGTGGTCCCGGTCCAGTCGGCGGGCGGCCGCGGCTGCCGGGAGGCGGGGTTGGGGTAGCGTCCGTTGCCTGAATGAACGGTGAGAGGGCAGGCGTGGCGATGGGGATGTCGCGTCACGGCGAGACGCCCGGTGGTGGAACCACGATAAGTGGTGGTTGGCCTGATTGGCCGGGGTCTCGAGAGGGCTAGCGGCCGTGTCAGGTATGGGCGATAGCCTCAGCAGCAACAACCCCACCATCGTTGCCGCCTTCCACCGTGACCTGCTGCACCAGGGCCTGGTGGTGCTGCTGATCCTGGCCGTGGTGGGCGTGGCGTGGAACGTGCTGCGGGGTGCTCAGCTCCGCCGGGCCCGGATGGCGGGCGGCCCGACTGCCGCAGGCCCGGCGGAAACCGCTCCGGCGGAAACCGCCCTGGCCGCCCCGACCATCCCGGCCCCGACTTTCTGCCCCGAGCCCGTGGCCCGACGCCTGTTGCGCATCTCCTTCGGGCTCCTCTGGATTTTTGACGGGATCTTGCAGGGGCAGGCGTCCATGCCCTTGGGCATGGCGCCCCAGGTGATCCAGCCCACGGCCGAGGCGTCGCCGCAGTGGGTGCAGCACGTCGTCAATGCCGGGCTCACCATCTGGACCTACCACCCGGTCGGGGCTGCGGTGTCGGTGGTGTGGATCCAGGTCGGCCTCGGCCTGTGGCTGCTGGCCGCGCCCCGCGGCTACTGGTCTCGCCTCGGGGGGTTGGCCACCGTCGGATGGGGGTGCATCGTCTGGATTTTCGGGGAGTCGTTTGGGGGAGTCTTCGCCCCGGGCCTGACCTGGCTCTTCGGGGCGCCCGGGGCGGTGCTGCTGTACTGCGTGGCCGGGATCCTGATCGCGCTTCCCGACCAGGCCTGGGCCGGGCGTCGCCTCGGTCGGGTCATTCTGGCCGCAACCGGGCTGTTCTTCATCGGTATGGCCGTCCTTCAGGCCTGGCCCGGTCGCGGCTTCTGGCAGGGCCGGGTCGGCCGTGACGCCACGGCAGGGACCCTCACCTCGATGGTCCACGAGATGTCGCAGACCCCCCAACCCCACTTCCTCTCCTCCCTCGTCACGGCCTTCGGCCGGTTCGACGCCGCTCACGGTTGGTCGGTCAATCTCGTCGCCGTCATTGCCCTGGCGGCCATCGGGGCCGCCTTCCTCACGGGGCGGCCCGGCGTCGTGCGGGCGGGGGTGATAGCCGGGCTCGTGCTGGCTCTGGCCGACTGGGTGCTGATCGAGGATCTGGGTTTCCTGGGCGGCGTCGGTACCGACCCCAACAGCATGATTCCGATGGCGCTGGTCTTCCTCGCCGGCTACCTGGCCCTGATCGGCGCCCGATCGGCCGCCCCTGTGCCGGGGCCAGAGTTCTCGACCCCTCCCGCGGCCGCATGGACGTGGCGGCAACGGTGGGCGGCCGATCCCGCCTACGCCCTGCGGTCCGTCGGCGCCCTGGCCGCCGTGGCCATCACCCTCCTCGGGGTCGCACCCATGGCGGCCGCGGCGACCACCCCCAACGCCGACCCGATCGTCAACCGGGCCGTCAACGGCGCCGCCACCGTCACCGACACGGCGGCTCCGACCTTTGACCTGGTCGACCAGCAGGGTCACCCGGTGTCGTTGCCGAGCCTGCGGGGCAAGGCCATCGCCTTGACGTTTCTTGACCCGGTGTGCACCTCGGACTGCCCGGTCATCGCTCAGGAGTTCCGCATGACCAATGGCCTCCTCGGCGCCGACGCCCGCCGGGTGGCGCTGGTGGCGATCGACGCCAATCCCCGGTATATCGAAGCGAGCTACCTCAATGCCTTCGACCAGCAGGAGGGCCTCGAGCAGGTCAGCAACTGGCTGTATCTCACCGGACGCCTTCCAGAACTCCAGGCCGTATGGCGGGCCTTCGGTGAGGAAGTGTCCTACGAACCCGGCGGCGCCATGGTCGACCACAGCGAGTTCGCCTATGTCATCGACCCTGCCGGTCACACCCGCGAGATCCTCAACACCGACCCCGGGCCGGCGACCAGTGCGACGCAGTCGTCCTTCACCGTCACCCTCGCCGCCGCCCTGAAGCGCACCCTCGGTCGAACCTGACGTGGCCCGTGGTCCAGGCTTGCTGGCCGCGGCGGTCGCCGGGGTGGTCCTGGCCGCCGGGCTCACCGGCTGCGACAGCCGGACGTCGCCGACGACGACGGCGGCAGCCCCGCCGGTGGCCGCCCCACTGGCGACAACCCTCCACGCCGCGGGGGGAACCTGGGCCACGCTCCCGATGGGTCGTACGGGCGACGCCCTCAACACGTTCTGGCAGCTCTTCTATCGTCCGGCTGGAAGTTCCTCGTGGTTGGACCGGGTGGACGCCACCGCCACCGCCACCAACGGCGGTCTGGTCCTGGCCAGTAGCGGTGGGCGATCCCTCATCGTCGGGGTCCGGCCCTCCGATCTGTTGCACTTCTCGCCCCTCATTGCGACGTCCGACGGCGGGCGCACCTGGACCAACGGGCTGACCTCGGGGCTGCTGGCCCGGCCCGCCGCGCTGGCCGCGGCCCAGCCCGGCCAGGCGCTGGCTCTGGTCGCCGCCGGGCCGACGACCCCGGTGCAGGCCACCACCCCGGTGCAGGCCACCAGCCCGGTACAGGCCACCACCCCGGCGCCGGCCACCAGCCCGGTGCCGGCCAGCCCCTCGAGTCAGGCCCTGGCCTCACCGCAGGGCACGATCACCGTTCAGGAGAGCCCTGGGGACCTGGGAACCTGGCACCAGCTCACGTCGCTGCCCCAGTTGGCCGGGACGGCCTCGGGCCGGCGCTGCGACCCCGAGGCGCTCGGTGCGGTCGGGTATGTGCAGACCAGCCCGGTGGTGGGTGCCCGCTGTGCCGAACCCGGAGTGGCCGGGATTTTCGTCGAGCGGGCCGCAGGGTGGCAACTGGCCGGTGTCATCCTCCCGGGACCGCTCGCCGGGGCCCGCGTCGACGTGCTGAGCCTGGAACCGACCAATGGAGGCCTGGCCGCCCTGCTCGCGGCGTCCGGCCCATCCGGGACGTCCCTGCTGGCGGCCTGGAGCCGGGACGGCGGGGTAGATTGGGCGGTGTCCCCAGCCTTTCAGCTGCCGGCCGATCAGCAGTTGACCTCGATAGGCCCGGCAGAGGGTGACGGTCTCTTCGTGTTGATGTCCAGTTCCTCGGGATCCAAACAACTTGACCTCGTCGCCGGTCCGGGCGCCCGGTGGCATTCGCTCCCGCCTCCGCCGAGCGGGACGGCCACGGTGGCCTTTGGGCCCGCCGGCCGGGTCGCCGGTCCCGACCCGGCCCAGGCGCTGGTGGCGGACGGCACCGTGCTGACGGTCTGGACCCTTGGTACGGGGTCGACCGGGTGGGCCAGGGCGCAACGCATCCCCGTGCCGATTCAGTTCGGCTCCTCCAGCTGATGATGCCCACCGGGGCGGCCGGCATGCACGGCATGAACGGCATGAGCCCGGTCACCTTCAGCCCGCACGCGGCCCTCACCCGCTGGGAGGACAGTCCGTTCGCCCTGCTGGTCGTCGTCGGGCTGGTCGCCGCCGCCTACTGGTACCTCCGGGCCGACTGGCAACTGGCGGGGCGCGGCCGGCGGTGGCCGTGGCCGCGCACTCTCGCCTTCCTCGCCGGCTTGGTGGCGGTTGACCTGGCCTTACAGTCGCCGGTGGCCACCTTCACCGGTTCGTACTTTGAGGCCCACGTCCTGCAGCACCTGCTGCTGATGGTCGTGGCGCCGCCCCTGCTGGCTCTGGGGGCTCCTTCCACCCTGCTGCTCCAGACCGCCAGCCGCCGCACCAAGGTGGCGTGGCTGCGGACCCTTCGTTCCCGCCCCTTCGCCGTCCTCACCCACCCGGTGACGGTGTGGATCCTCTACTTCGGCGTCATGTTCGCGTTCTTTTTGAGCTCGCTCATCGACGTGGCCATGCGCCACATGGCTCTGATGGACGCCTTCAATGTGCTGTTCCTTCTCGGGGGCTGCCTTTACTGGTGGCCCATGGTCGGGAACGACCCGATCGTGCACTGGAAAATGGGGTACGGGACCCGGATGGTCAACATCCTGCTGGGCGGCCCCCCCGAGGTGATCCTGGGATTGGCCATCCTGTCGGCGCGGGTACCCATCGCCTCCATGTACAGCCTGTCCAGTACCCATGCTGGGGGCGCGCTGCTGTGGATCTCGACCGAAGTCGTCGTCGCCATCGCCTTCTTTCCCATCTTCTGGCAGTGGAGCCGCTCGGACGAACGGGCCGCCAACCGGATCGACACTCAGTCCCGCCGCGCTCAATCCCGCGGCGTCGAATCCCCCCTCACCGACACCCCGGTCCAAACCGCCATCGCCGGGGCGATCGCGGCGCCGCCCGGTCGCCCCGTTCTCGATCGGCCGCTCAGCAACTGGGAGCTGATGTGGCTGTCCCGCACCGGGTCGGTGCCACAAAGCCGCGACGACGGCTCAACCATTACCGTCGACCCGCCCGTCCCGCCCGCCCGTCCGACCGAGAAGCCGACGCGACCGGCCAAAGCCCGCCGCTTCCATCGCAGAGGCGTCAAGTGGGCCCTCGGAGCATTGGCCGTCGCCGCCGTCATCATCGGAGCCGGCCCCCCCCTGTTCTTCCACCTGGTCGACGGCAACGCTCCGGCCCGGCTGCGCCTGCCCCCGGCGCTCAACGCCAGCAATGTCCCGCTCACGCCGGGGCCGGTGAGCGGCACCTGGACCGCGACGTCCGGATCCCAGGCCGGCTATCGAGTCGACGAAATCCTGCTCGGCCAGCATCACACCGCGGTCGGACGCACGTCGAAGGTCAGCGGGGGCGTGGTGATCTCCGGCTCGACGGTCACGGCCGCGGACTTCACCGTCGACATGGCCTCGGTGCGGTCGGACCAACCGTCCAGGGACGCTCAGTTCACCGGTTACATCATGAAGACCTACGACTACCCGCACGCCAGCTTTCATCTCACTCAGCCCATCCAGCTGGGCCGGGTGCCGGCACCCGGTCAGATCGTGACGGCCGAAGCCACCGGCCTGCTCGACCTTCGGAACGTCACCCGGCCGATCACGTTCCCGCTACACGCCGAGCGCGTCGGTGGCACCATCGATCTCAACGCCGACATCCCTATCACCTTCTCGGACTGGCACATCCCCAATCCCAGCTTCGCCGTGACCGACGTCGGCCGGACCGGAGTCATCGAAGTACTGCTCGACCTGGCGCCGGCGCACCAATGACCGCGGCGATCAGCGTCACCGGCCCTTCGACCTCCAGGCCTATTTCGCACCAGCCCGTGCTCTGCGACCCGTAGAGCCGGTTTGGTTCAACCGGGGAGGCTTTGAGATTGATAACCCCCCCCCCGAGTTGCGCCGGTCACCGTTCAGGCGCTGCGGCTCCCTCCCGGGTGGGGACGACCCCCCTTAGGCGCGCCGACGAGGACTCGCACCGAGCTCATGACCACTTCCGGGGTCTGCGATCGCTGGTACTACGACGACGACCGCACGGGGCGTCTCCGGCCCGGCCGAATGCTGGCGCCCGGGAGGTGACGGGTACGACTCCGACCGTCCACCCCATTCGGGTGTTGTCGTGCGACCGCCCACAGCGCGACGATGAGCCCCGCACTCGCCGCATTCCGACATCAAACAAGGACGCATCATGCCCGAAGACACCCCTGTCCTGGACACCCTCGCCGACATGACGGCTGCATCGATTGAGCGCGGCAGTCTGGAGGCGCGTGAACACATGATCGCGCGCCTCGCCGCCCTGGTCGCGACTGGCGCCCCGCCCGTGTCCTATCTACTGAACGCGGGGACGGCCACCGAGGTCGGGATCACCCTGGAAGACGTTCAGGGCGTCCTGGTCGCGGTCGCGCCGATCGTCGGCACATCCCGGGTGGTCGCGGCCGGCGGCAATATCGCCCGGGCGCTCGGATTCGCCATCGCCGTCGCCGAGGCCGAACTCGAGGCTCAGATCGAGGCCGAACTCGAAGCCGAGGACGGTTAGCCCGACAGCACCAGAGCGGCGGGTTCGGCTCCCCCCGGCGTGTTCCGCGCCCTTTGTCAGTATGCCGGTCGCAACGGTATGCTGAGCGGGCAAACGCGGTCGGGCCCGAGGAGACGCTCGGCTTGGCGTGGACCAACCGATGACACTCGTGCCGACGAGGCGACGAGGTGGGAGAGGCACAAGAGGTACTCAAGATGAGCCTGGCCATCAACGATACTGCTCCGGACTTTGAGGCCCAAACGACCGAAGGGCCCATCCATTTTTACGAATGGCTCGGCGACTCCTGGGCGGTGCTCTTCTCCCACCCGAAGGACTTCACGCCCATCTGCACGACCGAGCTCGGCTACATGGCCAAGATCAAGCCCGAGTTCGACAAGCGAGGCGTCAAGATCATCGGTCTTTCGGTGGACTCCACCGGCGACCACGAGCAGTGGGCAAAGGACATCGCGGAGACGCAAGGGACCGCACCCAACTATCCGCTTATTGCCGACCACGACTTCAATGTCGCCACCCTGTACGGCATGTTGCCGGCTGGCACGACCGGGGATCCCAAGTCCCGCACGCCCACTGACAACGCCACCGTACGCAACGTCTTCGTCATCGGTCCCGACAAGAAGATCAAGCTGATCCTGGTCTATCCCATGTCAACCGGTCGCAACTTCGACGAGGTCCTGCGGGTCATCGATTCCCTGCAGCTGACCGCCAAGCACCGGGTGTCGACGCCAGTCAACTGGAAGCCCGGGGAGGACGTGATCATCTCCGGGGCGGTGTCCGACGATGAAGCCCGAGGCATCTACCCGGACGGATGGAAATCGCCGAAGCCCTACATCCGGATCGTGCCGCAACCCAGCTGAGCGGTCAGGCCCAGATGGCAATCAACCGACCCCCCGCCCCTTCGGGCGGTGGGTCGGGCACTGGTCGCGCCGTCCCGTCCAGCAGACGGGAGGCGCTCCACGCCACCGCGCCGGCGTCGAGGACGTCGTCGACGCTGGCGTGGATACCCGCCTCGTAAGGTGCGCCGTCCAGGCTGATACCCGCCGACGCCAGAGCATTGCGCCGCTCCATCATTCCGGCCCACGTCTTCTTGGGGGCCCGGGCGGGCTTCCCCATCAGCTGAGCAAACGAAAGCTCCGGGTGTACCTCCCACACCTCGCACGGGGCGTCACGGAGCCACGTCTCGACCTCCAGGATCTTCTTGGCCAGGTTGTGGGCCTGGCGGCTGACCCCTGACCCGGTAATCCGCACGGACAGCTCCGTCGCGGCGCCGTGGGTGGCGGACTCGACCGCGGCCCGAATGGGTGCGAAGAAGACGGAGTGACGCCGGGGCCCGAGCAACAAGCGGGCCTCTACATCAGCACGGCGCCGGCCCGCGTCCGGCAAGCCGATTGGAATATCGATCCCCACGGCCGTCGGGTTGGGCACGACGTCGGTCAAGGCGGCGATGGTCGGCAGGTGATACACCCCGACCTCCGTCTCGAAGAGCGCGACTGCGATCCAGCCGACCCGGCATCCGTCGATTCCAACCGCGACCACGCGCCGTCCCGTCAGAGGAACTGCCGGTCGCCGGGCTGATCAGCTTTTGGCCGCCGCCTTGGCCGCTTTGGTAGTCGCCTTGGCGGACTTGGCCGCCGGGCTGCTGCCTGCGCCTGCCTCGGAACGCCGTCGCGACGCGGGCCGGCGGGCCGCCTTCGAAACGCGCTTGGCACTCTGGCCATTGGTCGTCTCCGGTGCGGCGGCGCGGCCGCGGGGCGCAGCCAGCGTGTGGTCCTCGACGATGATGGCGTCACCGAGCATGCCTTTGAGGGACCGGAGGGTCGCCCCCTTGGCCCGGGGCTCGGTGAACACGACAGACGCGAGCAGCTCTTTGCCGCTCGCGCCCACCAGAGCAATACGGCTGCCGCCTTCGGACGCGGTCACGACAAGTTTTGCTGCCACAATTGACTCCTAAAATTTCGGGGAAGCTTGCCGCACCAGAATACGCACAATTTGACGCATGAGGCAGTCATAGTGTTCCTCAGCCCACGAAGAGCAATCTTTTGCAAAGCTGTGCGCGGTGACAGACGAGCCCGGCCCGGTCGAGTCCATCAGCGCGGTGACGCTGCTGACCGCAGATATGGGTCGAGCCGTCCACTTCTACCGAACGCTGGGTTTTCGTTTGCTGTATGGCGGAGAGGATGCGGCCTTCACCAGTTTCCGGGCCGGTACCGGCTTTCTCAACCTCCAGTTCGATGGCGTTGGGTCTTGGCCTCGACCGGTCTGGGGGCGAGTGGTGTTCTGGGTGGCCGACGTCGACGCCGTCTACCGGGACGCCCGGGTCGCCGGATTCGACCTGCAAACGGAGCCGGCTGATGCCCCTTGGGGTGAGCGCTACTTCCACGTCCACGATCCAGATGGCCATGAGCTGAGTTTCGCCCGACCTCTGACATCGAGGGGGCCGGACGGATAGCCGCCATCGGACACGGCCTGATCCCGATGCCTGGTCCCAACGTTGACCGGCCTCGGGTGCCCGCCCGGCGAGCGTGATGACCCCGCCCCGGACTTCGACGGCGGCCGGCCAGTGGCGGCCCGCCGCTTTGCTATGGTCGGAGGTGCGATCCGGGGTAGCTCAATCGGCAGAGCGGATGGCTGTTAACCATTAGGTTGAGAGTTCGAGTCTCTCCCCCGGAGCGCTTTCCCCGGCCGCCGTACCGGACCGAGACCAGGACGTCACTCGTCTTCGAGGTAGTCGCGGAAGTGCCCGCTGTGCATCGGGTGGCGCAGCTTGGCCAGCGTCTTGGACTCGATCTGGCGAATGCGCTCCCGGGTGACACCGAACTCCCGGCCCACCTCCTCGAGCGTCCGCATCTCCCCGTCGTCCAGGCCAAAGCGGAGTCGCACCACCCGCCGCTCCCGCTCGGACAGCTCAGACAGCGCCTGGTTGACGGCTTCGTTGAGCATGGCCCGGGCGGCGGCCTCCGACGGCGCGATGGCAGCCTCGTCCTCAATCAAGTCGGACAGGCTGAAGTCATCCTCGCCCATGGGCTGATCGAGCGAGACCGTCTCCTGGCTGACCTTGAGAATGTCCCGCACCCGAAGCGGGTGCATCTCGGCCCGGGCCGCCACCTCATCCACGGTGGGCTCACGGCCGAAGTCCTGCAGCAGCTGGCGTTGGGCCCGCATCACCTTGTTGATGGTGTCAACCATGTGCACGGGGATGCGGATGGTGCGGGCCTGATCGGCGATGGCCCGGGTGATGGCCTGGCGGATCCACCAGGTCGCGTAGGTCGAGAATTTCGAAGCCCTTGGTGTAGTCGAACTTGTCGACCGCCCGCATCAGGCCGAGATTCCCCTCCTGGATGAGATCCAAAAACGCCATCCCCCGGTTGCGGTAACGCTTGGCGATAGAGACCACCAGCCGGAGGTTGGACTCGACGAGGATGCGTTTGGCGGCCAGGCCGTCCCGCCGGAGCCGCTCGTCGCGGCTGACGCCGTCCCGGTCGACCATGAGCGCCGATTCCTCTTCGCACTCCATGAGCCGGGCCGTGGCATCCAACCCCTGGACCACGCATCGGGCCAGCACCACCTCTTCGGTGGCGGTGAGGAGCTTCGCTTTGCCGATCTCCTTCAGGTACATCCGGACCGGATCCGAGCTCCCGCCGGTGGAGAGGTCGAGATCCATCCGGAAGTCGGGGACCGACGCCCGGGCTCGACTGCGGATGGTGCCAGCGGCCGCCAGCCGGGCCAGAGCGGCGGACGTGTCACCGTCGTCCAGTTCCGAGCCGTCGAGCTCCGGGCCGTCCCGCTCCGAGCCGTCCAGATCTGAGCCATCCAGATCTGAGCCATCCAGATCTGAGCCATCGAGATCTGGGATCGACACGCTCCGCGGTTCCTCGTCGAGCATCGGATCACCCTGGTCGGACGGCGGCCCCTCCTCGGACTCATCCTCGAAGTTCTGAGCGGGAGCGCCGAGCTCGCCCTCGAGATCCGTTTCGCTCCCGAGGTCGGTGTCATCACGCCACTCGATCCCCTCGGCCTGGACCCGGCCGATGGCCCCGGCGATCAGGGCCGGGGTGAGCTCCACCGACTCCATGACGCTCAGCAGGTCGTCAGGCGTGAGGTAGCCGCGTTCCCGCCCGAGCAACAGCAGAGCAACGAAGTCGACGGTCAACGCCCCTGCCGGCGTGAACGGTGTCGCTCCCCCCTCACTCATCCGGTCGCCTCCGTCTGCTGCTCCGCCTGATCGCGGGCCGCCAGCCAGCCTACCAATCGTTGTTCGGCTTCCAAGGCGCCCGGCTGTTCGCCGCCGTCCTCGGCGCGAAGTGATTCCAGCGTTAGCTTGAGCCAGGACACGGTGGGCGCGAATCCGACCTGCTCGCCCGGCTCGGCCTGGCGCATCTCGGCCTGTACCGCCTGCAGGGCCCGCTGGCCGGCCCGCTCCACCAGTCGCACCATTACGTCGTCGGTGTCGGCTTCAGTGTCCTCGACCGCCAATCGCTGGAGCAGGTCCGCGGCCTGCGGGTCGGCGGCCTCAATGGCCGCGTGAAGGGTGGTGGCCGCCAACAGGGCCTCGAAGGAGGCCTTCGCCAGGGGATGGGCAAAGAGCACCAGCTCCAGGCGTTCGGCCACCGCCTCAGGACGATGAACGGCCAGGCGCAGCGCCTCGAGCTCCGGCCCGGCCACCGCGACAGGGATCGGCCCGTCACCGCGGGCCGACCCGGAGGTGGCGGCGTCGCGGTCGCCCGACCTGCTGCCTGACCGGTCGGACCGGCCCGGGTCGACCCTCGGCATCCGGCGCAGGCGGTCCGGCTCCACCCGGCAGCGATCGGCGACCTGCATCAGGTATTGATCACGCACCAGCTCGTTGGGGTGAGCCGCCACCATGGCCATCGCCTCCCCGGCCGCCCGAGCCCGGCTCTCCGGAGTGGAAAGATCGGTCCGCCCGAAGAGGCGCTCGAGGCGGAAGGCCAGGTACGGCCGGGCCTCGGTCACGGCGCGGGCCAGGGCGGCGGCATCCCGTTGGGCCAGCTCGGCGGGATCGGCTCCTGCGGGCAGGGCGGCCACCCGGATGTCCACGTCGAAGCGCCGCTCCCATTCGTAAAATCGCTCGGCGGCGGCTTGGCCGGCGGCGTCGGCGTCGTAGGCGAGCACGATGCGCCGGGCGAAATTGGTGAGCAGACGAATGTGGCCGTCAGCGAGCGCGGTCCCACAGGTGGCCACCGCCTCCTGTATGCCTGCCTGCTGCAGCCCGATGACATCGGTATAGCCCTCGCAGACCACCACCCGACCGGTGTCCACCACGGCCTTTTTGGCCCAGTTGAGGCCATAGAGCACCCGGCTCTTGTCGTAGACGGGCGTCGCCGACGTGTTCTTGTACTTGGGCCCTCGTCCTGACGGCAGGAGCCTCCCTCCGGCCCCTACGGGCCGCCCCCCGGCCTCGAAGATGGGGAAGAGCACCCGGCCGCGGAAGAAATCCGTGTAACGGCCGGACTTGTCGACGGTGGCCAGACCGGCGTCGACCAGCGCCCGCTGGGGCACCCCCAGGGTCCGGGTCAGCTCATCCCATCCCTCTGGCGCCCAGCCGAGCAGATAACGGCGCACCACGTCTCCGTCGTAGCCGCGCTCGCGGCGGAGATAGGACCGGGCCGCGGCGGCATCCGGAGCGGACAGCAGGCGCTGGTGGTACCAGCCGAGGGCCTTCTCGAGCGTCTCATGGAGCCGCGATCGGCGTTGATGGTCGTGGGAGGCGGCCTGGCTGTCGTAACGGAGCGTGATCCCCGCCCGGGCGGCGAGCTTCTCGACGGCCTCGACGAACTCGAGTTGCTCCAGCTCCCTTACAAACGTGATGACGTCACCCTTGGCCCCGCACCCGAAGCAGTAGTAGAAGCCCAACTCGGCATTGAGCGAAAACGACGGGGTCCGTTCGGTGTGAAAGGGGCACAGGCCGACCCAGCGGGAACCCACCCGCCGCAGGGCCAGATGCTCTGAGGCGACAGCGACGAAGTCGGTAGCGGCTCGGACCCCCGCGATGTCCTCGTCGACTATGCCCACGGGCGCGACTTTATGACCGCCGCTGGTCTCTGCCGGCACGGATTTCGGCCGTGCGGTGATCCCCAGCCCGGGGCGCCCCGGTCAGCGGTCACCGATTGGTGATCACCGCTTGAGCTGACGCCAGACGGGCGATGGGCACGCGGAAGGGCGAACACGAGACGTAGTCGAGCCCCGCCCGGTAAAAGAAGTCGATCGATTCAGGATCGCCTCCATGCTCGCCGCAGATGCCGAGCTTGAGATCGGGCCGGGTGCTCCGACCCCGGACCACGGCGTCGCTAACCAGCCGGCCCACGCCGGCCTGGTCGATGGTCTCGAACGGGTTGCGCTTGAGCAGACCTTCCTCGAGGTAAGCGGCCATGAGGCGGCCTTCCACGTCGTCGCGGGAGAAACCAAATGTCATCTGGGTCAGGTCATTGGTCCCGAAGCTGAAGAAGTCGGCCTCCTCGGCGATCTCGTCGGCGCACACCGCGGCGCGCGGCGTTTCGATCATGGTGCCGACGGTGACGTCCAGGCGCCGCTTGGCCGGGGTCTCCGCCGCAATGGCATCCACGACCCAGGAGCGGGCCAGACCCAGCTCCTGACGGGTGACGGTGAGCGGAATCATGACTTCCACTCTGGGCTTGCCGCCGGCGGCGACGCGTTCGGCGGCCGCCTCCATCAGGGCCCGAACCTGCATGGCGTAGAGACCCGGTCTGACCACCCCCAGCCTGACGCCGCGAGTCCCGAGCATGGGATTGAACTCGTGCCAGGCCTCGGCGGCGCCGAGCAGCTGCTCCTCCTCTTCCGTGAGCCCCTGGGTCGCCCGCTTGATGCGGAGCTCCTCGACCGACGGCAAAAACTCATGCAGCGGCGGGTCGAGCAGCCGCACCGTGACCGGCAGGCCGTCCATGGCCTCCAGGATGGCCACGAAATCCTGCTTCTGGGCGGCGCGCAGCTCCTCGAGGGCGGCTGCCTCCCCGTCGGGTGTCGTGGCCAGGATCATGCGCCGCACAATCGGCAGGCGGTCCTCCGCCAGGAACATGTGCTCGGTCCGGCACAGACCGATCCCCTCCGCTCCGAATTGACGGGCGTTGGCCGCGTCGGGACCGTTGTCAGCGTTGGCCCGGACGCCCAGATGGCCCTTACGGATCTTGTCGGCCCAACCGAGGATCACGTCGAACTCCGGCGGCGCCTCGGCCGCCCCCAGCTGGGCTTCGCCGAGGACCACCCGCCCGGTACTGCCATCGATCGAAATCATGTCGCCCTCGCGGACGGTCACCCCGTCGGCGGTGAAGCTGTCGCCCGAGATCCGCACCGAATCGGCGCCGACCACGGCCGGCTTGCCCCAGCCCCGGGCTACGACGGCGGCATGGCTGACGAGCCCACCCCGGGCCGTCAGGATGCCCTGGGCGGCGATCATCCCGTGCACATCTTCGGGGGACGTCTCGCTGCGAACCAGGATCACCCGCTCGCCGCGCTCGGCCGCCTCCTCGGCCCGGGTGGCGTCAAAGACGGCCGCTCCTACGGCGGCGCCGGGCGAGGCGGCCAAACCGGTAGCGATGACGGTGAGGTCGGTGCCCTTCAGCTGGGGGTGCAGCACCTGGTCGAGGTGCTCGGCGGTGATACGAAGAACGGCCTCCTCGCGGCTGATCTTCCAGCCTCGTTGCCGGGTCATGTCAACGGCCATCCGCAGCGCCGCCCCCCCGGTTCGTTTGCCGACCCGGGTTTGCAGCATCCAGAGCTTGCCCTGTTCGATGGTGAACTCGGTGTCGCACATGTCCTCGTAGTGGGCCTCGAGCTTGCGGAAGATGCCCATCAACTCCTTGAAGTTGGCGGGGAAGCGCTCGCGCAGCTCCGACAGCGGCAGGGTGTTGCGGATACCGGCCACCACGTCTTCGCCCTGGGCGTTGACCAGGAAGTCGCCGTATTCGCCCTGAGCGCCGGTGGCCGGGTCGCGGGTGAAGCCGACCCCGGTCCCGGAATCGTCGTCGCGGTTGCCGAAGACCATGATCTGGACGTTGACGGCGGTGCCGAGGTCATGGGGGATGCGCTCCCGAACGCGGTAGGCGACGGCCCGGGCGCCGTTCCAGGACTTGAACACCGCCTCGATGGCCCCCCGCAGTTGCTCGGCCGGCTCCTGGGGAAAGGGATGGCCGGTGACGATCTCCACGACCCGCTTATACGTCTGGCAGAGGTCGCCCTGAACGTCAGCCGGTATCTCGGCGTCGCTCTCCACGCCGAGCTGATCTTTGATGCGCTCCAGGGGTTCATCGAAGCGGGCGGCGTCGACGCCGAGCACGATCCGTCCGTACATCGATATGAAGCGACGATAGGAGTCGTAGGCGAATCGATCGTCGCTCGTCTGGGCGGCGAGGCCTTTTACCGAGGTGTCGTTGAGACCGAGGTTGAGCACCGTGTCCATCATCCCGGGCATCGAAAACCTGGCGCCGGAGCGCACGCTCACGAGGAGCGGGTCCGACGAATCGCCCAGCTTTTTTCCCATGGTCTTCTCGAGCCGGCGGACGTGGCGGGCTACCTCGTCGGAGAGACCCGCCGGCCAACCTCCAGCCATGTAGGCCCGGCAGGCGTCGGTCGTGATGGTGAAACCGGGCGGGACCGGCAGGCCGAGCACGGACGTCATCTCCGCCAGGTTGGCGCCCTTGCCGCCGAGCAGATCCTTGAGCTGCATGGGCGCCTTACGGTGCTTGTGATCGAAGGCATAGGTATACGGCATGGGGGCGTTCCTTGGCTGAGGGTCAGAACTAAGTGCTGCGAGCCTAGAGGCTGCCGGGAGAACTGCGATCCGCACCCCCGACCCTGGTGCTGCTCACTCGGCCAGGCGGCTCTGCACTTCGTCGACGAGGGCGGCGATGGGCACCCGGACCTGCTTGGTCGTATCCCGGTCCCGGATGGTGACCGCCCGGTCGTCCAGGGAGTCGAAGTCGACAGTGACCGCCAGCGGAGTGCCAATCTCGTCCTGGCGCCGGTACCGCCGCCCGATCGACTGGGTCTCGTCGTAGTCGCACATGGCGATCGGCTGCAGGAGATCAAGGACTTCCCGGGCCACCGGGACGAGGGTGTCCTTGCGCGATAGAGGCAGCACCGCCACCTGGTACGGGGCCAGACGGGGGTGGAGCCGGAGGACGGTTCGGGACTCGCCGTCGATTTCGTCCTCCTCGTAGGCGGCGAGCAGGAACGCCATCATCGAACGGGTGGCACCGGCGGCCGGTTCGATGACATAAGGGACGTAGCGCTCGCCCGTGGCCTGATCGAAGTACTCCAGCCGCACCCCGCTGGCCTCGGCGTGAGCCCGGAGGTCGTAGTCGGTCCGGTTGGCGATCCCTTCGAGCTCGCCCCAGCCCCACGGAAAAAGGAATTCCACGTCCGAAGTGCCCGCCGAGTAATGGGACAGCTCCTCCGCCGTATGCGGACGCAATCGCAGCATGTCGCGCCGCATCCCGAGACCCACGTACCAGTCGAGCCGCTCCTGGCACCAGTAGTCGAACCAGCGGGCGGCATCCGGCGGCGGCACGAAGTACTCGAGCTCCATCTGTTCGAACTCCCGGGTGCGAAAAACGAAGTTCCCGGGGGTGATCTCGTTGCGAAAGGCTTTGCCGATCTGAGCGATGCCGAACGGCGGCCGTTTGCGCGACGTCTGCAGGACGTTGAGGAAGTTGATGAAGTGGCCCTGGGCGGTCTCAGGCCGCAGGTAGGCGACGCTGCCCTCGTCCTCGACCGGACCCACGTAGGTCTTGAACATCAGGTTGAAGGCCCGCGCCTCGGTCAGGTCGGTGCTGCCGCAGTTGGGGCAATGGACCAAGCCGTCGGCCGGGTCCGGTTCGAGATGATCGGCCCGCCAGCGCTCCTTGCAGTGGCGGCAGTCGACCAGAGGGTCCGTGAAATTGGCCAGATGCCCGGAGGCTTCCCAGATTCTCGGGCTGGACAGGATGGCGGCGTCGAGACCGACGACGTCGTGGCGGAGCTGCACCATCGACCGCCACCAGGCGTTCTTGACGTTGCGCAGCATGAGGACGCCGAGGGGCCCGTAATCATAGGTGGAGCGGAACCCTCCGTAGATCTCCGCCGAGGGGAACACGAAGCCGCGCTGTTTGCACAGCCGCACGATGTCGTCCATGCTCGGCGCCATAGGGGTCGAGGCTACTCGCCCGGTGGACCGTCGCGAGAGGAGCGGAATGGAGCCGGAGCGGGCATCCTGGGCGCGTTTCTGAACTTTGGGCGCGCTCGGCGCGCTCTACGACCACAACCGCGCCCGAACCCTGGGGCGCGCCCGGTGCGCGTTGACAACACAATCGCGCCCTGGTGCCGATCGCAGCCGGCCGGTCAGCGGACTTAACCGTGGCCCAGCAGGTGCACGGTGCGCAGGCGGCGCTCGAGATGGGCCTCGAGGGCAGTAGTGGCCAGACCGCTCGCTGCCGTCGCAGCCCGGCCAGCCGGCTCGTGGAGCACCGCCGCCAAATCGCCTCCGAGGATGCGGCGGATCAGCTCCAGCGCGCCCGGCTCGAGCCCCGGCCCCCGCCGGTGCTCCCGGCAAAGGGCGCCCCCCTCGACCGGGTCGAAGCTCACCAGATCGGCGGCCGCGCCGCCTTCACAGCGAACGCAGCGGTCCAGCACCGGCGCCACTCCTTCGAGGGCCAGGAGCTTCCAGTAAAAGGCGGCGACGAGCAGCGGCGAACGCGGCTCCTGCTGAGCCAGGGTCCGCAGGGCGGCGGCGAGCATCCGGTACAGGCCCGGACTGGACTCGCCTTCCTGAATCACCTGATCGACCGCCTCGACCACCGCGATGGCGTCGGTCAGTCGTTCCAGGTCCTCGCGGAGGGCCGGGTGATATTCGATGGTCTCCGCCTGAGTGACGATGTCGAGCTCACGGCCCTCGTACAGCAGCAAGCTGACCCGATTGGGCGGCTCCAGCCGACCCCCGAAACGGCTCTTGGTCTTGCGGACGCCCTTGGCCACCGCCCGCACCTTGCCGTGCCCGGCCGTGAACAACACCACGATCCGGTCGGCCTCCCCCAGCTTGTGGGTACGCAGCACGATGCCTTCATCCCGATAGAGGCCCACTAGCTCGGGATCCCGTCCTCGGGGCCGGTGGTCCCGTAGCGCCGATCCCGGGCCTGGAACTCCCGGATGGCCTCGATCAGGTGCTCGCGGCGGAAGTCGGGCCAGAGCACATCCGTGAAAACCAGCTCGCTGTAGGCCAGCTCCCAGAGCAGGAAGTTGGACACGCGGAACTCGCCCGATGTCCGGATGACCAGGTCGGGATCGGGCACGTCGGGAGCGTAGAGGTGCCGGTGAATGGTTCGTTCATCGATTTTGTTCGGCGCCAGCCCTGACGCCACGATCGCCCGGACGGCGTCCACGATCTCCGCCCGGCCGCCATAATTGAAGGCGACCAGAAGGGTCAAAGCCTGGTTGCGGTGGGTCAACGCGGTCGCCTCGTCCATGCGCCGGGCGATCCAGCGCGGCACCCGCCAGTCCCGCCGCCCAATGAAGCGGATCCTCACGCCCATGCGGTGGAGCTCGTCGCGGCGGCGGGTGAGCAGGTCGTCGGCGATGACGTTGAGGAGGAACCGGACCTCCTCGTGCGGGCGGCGCCAGTTCTCCGTCGAGAAGGCGTAGACCGTGAAATAGCTGATCCCCAGGTCGAGCGCCCCGCAGACGGTGTCAAAGAGGGCGTCCTCGCCGGCCCGGTGTCCCTCGGTGCGGGCAAGCCCCTGTTTGGTGGCCCAACGGCCATTCCCGTCCATCACGCATGCGACGTGGCGCGGAATGCGGTTCGGGTCGAGCCCGTCCAGGTCCACGCCTGAAAGGTACCCCTGCCGGCACCCGATCCGCGGCGGTCTGGTGCCGCCGGAACGCCATCGGGACATACCAATGGGGTGGGCCGTTGACCTCCTACGCTGCTGGTCGTGGCCGACCCCTCGATCCGTGCTGCCCTCGCCGGCGCCACGGCGGGGCTGCCTCAGCAGGAGGAGCGGCCGGCCCAGGCGTCGATGGCCGAGTCGGTGGCACGGGCGATCCGCGAACAGCGCCACCTGGTGGTGCAGGCGGGCACGGGTACGGGCAAGAGTCTGGCCTACCTGGTGCCGGCCCTGGTCCTCGGGACGCGGGCGGTGGTGTCCACGGCCACCAAAGCCCTCCAGGATCAGCTGGCGGCCCGCGATCTTCCCCACCTGGCCGCCAGCCTCGACGCCCCGTTCCTGTTCGCCGTGCTCAAAGGCCGCTCCAACTACATCTGCCGGCAACGGGTAGCCGAGGTGGCGAGCGGCGATGAGCAGCTGGGTTTCGATTCCAGCGAGCCCGCCGGCCCACCTCCCGAACTCGGCCCGCTCGGTCGCGAGATTCGGCGGTTGGTGGATTGGGCCGGCCGCGCCGCCACCGGGGACCGGGCCGAACTGCCCTGGGAGCCCAGCCCGGCCGCCTGGTCGCAGCTGAGCGTCGGGGCGAGGGAGTGCCCTGGCGCGGGCCGGTGTCCTTCCGGCGACGTCTGCTTCGCCGAGGCGGCGCGTGCCCGCGCCGCTCAGGCCGATGTGGTGGTGGTGAATACCCACCTTTACGCGGCGGCGCTGGCCTCGGGGGGCGATCTGCTGCCTCCCCACGACCTGGTCATCTTCGATGAGGCCCACGAACTGGAGGACATCGCGTCCGCGGCCCTGGGCTTCGAGATCGGGGCGGGCCGCTTCCAGGCCTTGGCTCGCACGGCCCGCCCGATCCTCGACGACTACTCGGCTGCCACCGCCGTTGAGGAGACGGCCGGATCGCTCGGCGAGGCCCTGCACCCTCATCTCGGTGCCCTCCTCCCGCGGCCGCTGGACGACGACACCCGGGCGCGCCTGACCGTTGCCCGCGAGCGGATCCACCGGCTGCAGGCGGACATCCGCCGGGTGGCACGAAGCCGCGACGAGGCCGGCCAGTCCGGGCTGGGCCAGTCCGGGCTGGGCCAGTCCGGCGACGGTGGGTCGGAGGGCGGGTTGCGGGCCCGAATGGCCCGGGTCCAGCAGGCGGCCGGCCATCTCCTGAGCGACCTCGACCAGGTCCTCGAACTGTCCGACAGCCAGGTGGGCTGGGTCGAGGGACCGGAACACGCCCCGGTGCTCAAGGTGGCGCCGCTCGACGTCGGCGCGGCCTTCCGCGCCGCGCTGTGGACCCGTGAAGATGCTCCGACCGCAGTAATGACGAGCGCCACCATTCCGCCCCGGCTCGGCGAGCGGCTCGGCCTCGGGCCGGGCTCCTACGACGTGCTCGACGTCGGCAGCCCCTTCGCCTACGACGACCAGGCGCTCCTGTATTGCCCGGTCCACCTGGCGGAACCCCGACATCCCGGCTACGAGCAGGCCATGCACGACGAACTGGCGGCTCTGATCGAGGCGGCGGAGGGGCGGACGCTGGCGTTGTTCACCAGTTGGCGGGCCATGACCGGCGCCGCCGACGCCTTGCGCCGGCGCGTGCGCTGGCCGCTGCTGACCCAGTCGGATCTGCCCAAGCCCGCGCTCCTGGCCCAGTTCAGCGCAGACGAACACTCCTGCCTGTTCGCCACCATGGGCTTCTGGCAGGGAGTGGATATTCCCGGACCGGCCCTGTCGTTGGTGGCCATCGACCGTTTGCCCTTTCCCCGACCGGACGATCCGCTCCTCCAGGCCCGCCGGGCCAAGCTCGGGCGGGACGCCTTTGGTCTGATCGACCTGCCCCGCGCCGCGACCCTGCTGGCTCAGGGCGCCGGCCGGCTGATTCGGTCCCGCTCCGACCGGGGGGTGGTCGCCGTGCTCGACTCGCGCCTCGGCACCGCCCGCTACCGGTGGGAGCTCATCCACGCCCTTCCGCCCATGCGGCGAACCAGACAGCGGTCCGAGGTGGAGGACTTTCTGGCCCCGTTGCGCGCTCCGGCCGGCGATCGATAGCCCAAATGCTCAGAAACCCAGCCGCTCGAGGGCGTGGGCCCGGCTCTGCCAATCCGGGTCCACCTTGACAAACAGCTCCAGGAAGGCGCCCGGGGGAAGCTGAGCCCGGGCGCGAGTGCCGACTTCACGCAGAATGGCGCCGCCCCGACCGATGACGATCCCCTTCTGTGAATCCCGTTCGACGAGAATCTCGCAGCGAATGCGGGGCCACTCCCACTCGGTCACCCGGCAGGCGATCGAATGGGGCACCTCATCGCGAGTGACCGCCAGCAATTGCTCGCGGACCAGTTCGGCCACCCACACCGCCTCCGGGACGTCGGTGACGGTGTCGTCGGGATAGAGCCGCGGGCCTTCCGGCATGCGGGCCACGACGGCGTCGATCAGCGGCTCGATTCCCTCCCCCGTCAGAGCGGACACCGGAAAAAACTCCTCGCAGCCGAGCCCCTCCGCCGCAGCCGCGGTCTCCAGCTGCTGCAGCACCTGCGCCCGCGACGCCGCGTCCACTTTGTTGACCACGCAGATGGACGGCCCGGAGATCAGGTTCGCGACGAATCGGTCACCTTTCCCCACGGCCGCGGTGGCATCCACGACGAGAAGGGTCACGTCGACGCCGTCGAGGGCCACGGTGGCCGTCTCGTTGAGCCGCGCTCCGAGCAGGGTGCGGGGCTTGTGGATGCCCGGCGTGTCGACGAACACCACCTGGGCGTCGGGCCGGTTGAGCACGCCGCGCACCCGCCTGCGGGTGGTCTGAGCCACCCCGGACGTGATGGACACCTTCTCGCCGAGGATGGCGTTGAGCAGGGTGGACTTGCCGGCGTTGGGCCGGCCGACCAGTGCCGCGAATCCGGATCTCACGGCTGGGCCGCGCCGCCGCGCTCCTGACGCATCGGCTCCAGGGGTGAGATACGGACCCGGCCGATGCGTCGTCCCTGCACCCGCTCCGCAACCAGCCGGTGACCGTCCACGAACGCGGCCTCCCCCTCGACCGGCACATGGCCGAGCAGGCTGTACAGGAGGCCGCCGACGGTGTCCCACTCATCGCCTTCGGGCAGCTCGGATTCTCGGAGCAGCTCGTTGACCTCATCGACGGGCATGCGGGCGTTGACCACCACCGTGCCATCAGCCAGGCGCTCGGAAGGCACCTCCTCCACGTCGTACTCGTCGGTGATCTCGCCGACCAGCTCCTCGATGAGGTCCTCCAGGGTGACCAGACCGGCGGTGCCGCCGAACTCGTCCACGACCATGGCCATGTGATATTTGCCAGCCTGCATTTCCCGCATCAACTCCGAGACCCTCTTGCTCTCCGGCGTGAACTGGGCCTGGCGCATGATGGTCGAGACCGGATCCTCCTGGCGCCCCTCCCGTTCCGCCCGCATCAGGTCTTTGGAATAGACGATGCCGACGATGTCATCGATGCCCTGACCGAACACGGGGATCCGGCTGAACCCGGCCGGAATGATGATGTCGATCACATCGATGATGCGGGCGTGGGACTCGACCGCGACCATGTCGGGGCGGGGCACCATGACATCACGGACGACGGTGTCGCCGAAATCGAGGATGGAGTGGATGAGGGTGCGTTCCTCGTGCTCGATCACGTCTTCGGCGACGGCCTCATCGGCCAGGGCTCGCAGCATCTCGTCGGATGTGTAGGGGCCGGACTTGATCCCCTTGCCGGGGAGGATGGCGTTGGAGATGGCAATCAGGGCCCTGGTGATCCAGCCCAGCGGCTTGAAGGCGACCAGCGGGCCCACCACCCCGGCCGCCCAGAGCGCGGCTCGTTCGGTGTGCTGGATTGCCCACGTCTTCGGCGCCAGCTCGGCCAGCACGAAGATGACCACAACCTCGAAGGCCGTCGCCGCCGCAACACCCCACGCCCCAAAGGCGTGGGCCGCGACCACGCCGACGAGGGTGGCGGCGACCAGGGTGCACACCTCCAGGGCGAACAGGACGATCGGCAGGACGGTGCCGATCCGCTCGACCAGCCGCAGAAGGGTGGCGGAGCCGCGCCGTCCCTCCTCTACCAGCGCCTGCGCCTTGGCCGTCGAGGTCCGCGTCAGGGCCGTCTCCGAAAGGGCCAAGACGCCGGTCGCGGCGATAAGCACGACGACCACAACGAGTAGCACCGCATCCTGCGACCCGAAATGGCGGTCCGACGCGGCCACCAGGTCGATCATCGTGGTTCGCCTTCGGGCGCCTGGTGATAACGGGCCAGGAGTTCGCGCTCCTTGGCCTCCATGGCCTCCGCTTCGTCCGGTTCGTCGTGGTCCAACCCGAGCAGGTGCAGCAGGCCGTGCACGACCAGGAGGGCGAGTTCGTCGTCGTAGGTACCGGCGTGGTCTGGAGCGTTGCGGTAGGCGACCGCCGGGCAGATCACGACATCACCGAGCAACGTCGGGGCCTCGTCCGCCTCACCACTGAAGCCCGGACCTGTGCCCCCGGAATCGGGCGAACGACCGCTGTCGGGTGGCTCCTCATCGATGGGAAAGGCAAGCACGTCGGTGGGACCGTCCTTGCCCAGGAACCGTGAGTTCAGATCGGCGATGGCGGCTTCGTCCACGAACAGCAGCGACACCTCGGTCGCACCGCGAACGCCCTCGGCCGCCAGCACCGCTTCGGCCAGTTTGATCCACCGCAGGGTATCGACCGGATGCACCGACTGCTCATCCGCCCCGAAGACGACCGCGCCCACCGCTCCCTCGGTCTCGGGTCAGGACTGGCCCGGACCAGGACGGCCCGACCGGCCGACATGGCTGGGGCTGCCCGGGTGGGCCAGGTTGCCGGCCTCGCTGCGAGGCGGGCCGTGGGTGCGGGTCCCGGTCGCGGTGCCGGCGGTACCGGGAGTGCCGGCGGTGCCGGGAGTGCCGGCGGTGCCGGAAGTGCCGGGAGTGCCGGGAGTGCCGGGAGTGCCGGGGGTGCCGGCGCCGGCCCGGCTGGTGGCGTCCGCGACCTCGTAGGCGTTGACGATGTCGGCGACAATCCGGTGGCGGACCACGTCGCGCCGCCCGAGCCGCACCCACGACAGGCCCTCGATTCCGGTGAGGACCTGCTCGAGGCCGACCAGGCCGGACCGCCCGCCGGGCAAGTCGATCTGGGTGTCGTCTCCGGTGACGACCACCTTGGAGCCGAAACCGATCCGGGTCAGGAACATCTTCATCTGCTCGGGAGTGGTGTTTTGCGCCTCGTCGAGGATGATGAAGCTGTTGTTGAGAGTCCGGCCCCGCATATAGGCCAGCGGGGCCACCTCGATGGTCCCGGCGTCGAGCAGCCGGCGGGCTCCGTCGGTGCCGAGCATGTCGTAGAGGGCGTCGTACAACGGACGCAGGTACGGGTCGATCTTGGCCATGAGGTCACCGGGCAGGAACCCGAGGCGCTCACCCGCCTCGACCGCCGGCCGGGTCAGGATGATGCGCTCCACCTGTTTCGCCTGCAACGCCTGGACCGCCAGGGCCACGGCCAGGTAGCTCTTGCCGGTACCCGCCGGGCCCACCCCGAAGGTCACGATGCTGTCGCGGATGGCGTCCGCGTACCGCTTCTGGCCACTGGTCTTGGGGCGCACGGAACGTCCCCGGGCTGATCGCAACACCTCCGCGGTCAGCACCTCCGATGGGCGCTCGTCCGCTCTCACCATGTCGATGGTGCGGTACACGACCTGGGGGTCGAGGAGCTGCCCTTGTTCGAGCAGCAGTCGCAGTTCGTCGACGAGGCGAGCGGCCAGGGCGGCATCGTCGCCGGCGATCGTGAACTCGTTGCCCCGGGCATGGATCGATGTGCCCTCGAAGGCGTCCTCCACCAACCGCAGGTTCTCGTTGAGCGGGCCGACGAGTCGGGGCATCAGGTGGTTGGGGACGGTGACGGTGACGGTCGTGGACACGGGCTGACTCATGTTCAGGCTATCGCCTGGAGGGCCCGGGGGAGAGGAAAGTGACGTTTGGGCGTTTCCACCCGGCGGCCAACCCATCCGGCGCTCTGGGTGTCAACCCGGCGGCCAACCCATCTGGTGGCCTCCGACCAGGTGCATATGCAGATGCGGAACGCTGTTGAGGGCGTGCTGGCCGACGTTGAACACCAGGCGGTAGCCGTCGTCCGCTATGCCCTCCGCGGCAGCAACTTGTTGAGCGGAGGTAAACATCTCGGCGAGGATTTCGGCGTCCTCGGGGCCAATCTCGGCCGCGCTGGTGATGTGCCGGCGGGGCACCACCAGCACGTGTACCGGTGCGGCCGGATTGATGTCGTAAAAGGCGTACGTCAGCGGCGTCGAGAGCGCCGCTTTGGAGGGGATTTCGCCGGCCACGATCTTGCAAAACAGGCAGTCAGCCATCACCACGAAGCTACCGTGGCGCTCAATGGCGGACCCGGATAATGGTGGCGGCGCGGGCGGTGGGGGGCCGCGGGGTCGCGCCGGAGGGCCGGGGGGTGGCGGCCCAGGCGGTGGCGGGTCAGGCGGTGGCGGCCCAGGCGGTGGCGGCCCAGGCGGTGGCGGCCCAGGCGGTGGCAGGCCCAGGCGGTGCCGGCCCAGGCGGCAGCGCCGGCAGCACCCGAGGCGGCGGCGTGGCCCCACCGGCAGCGCCCCAGGCGGGCGCGGCAGCACCGCCGGCAGAGCCGGCGGCGGTGGCCCGGGAGGCGGTTACCCGGGCGGCGGTCAGGCCGGCGCGGCCGGCGAGGACCTGGTTGCCGCCTTCGCTCGCTGGGCGGCCGACCAGCGGGCCGACGCCGCTGCAACAGACCGGGCCCGAGAGCGGTCGCTCCGCGACCAGGCCGCGGCCACGGCAACCTGGGTCGGCGTACTGGTGGATCTGGCCGAGCAGGCCGCCGGGGTGACCGTGGTGGTCGCCGGGCAGCGCCGCTCGGGACACCTCGTCGGCGTCGGTCGGGATTTCTGCGTGCTCCAGACCGAGCGCGGCCGCCCCGCCTTGATCTCGGCGCACGAGATCGCCCAGCTGTGGCCCGACGCCGGGTCGGGTCACGGTCCGCCGGCCGGCGATCGAAGTCCCTCGATCGACCTGCCGCTGCTGAGCGCGCTCGCCCTGCTGGCCGAAGAGCGGTCTCCGGTGGGCCTTGTCTCGGGCAGCGGAGTGGAGACCACCGGCGAGCTGATCGCCGTCGGCGATGATGTGCTCACGCTCCGGACGGCACGGCCGGCCCACCGGCTCGTCTACCTGCCGGTATCCAGCGTGGCTGTCTGCGAGCTGCGCTGAGCGCGGCCGGGGTGTCCTGGTGAGATCGGCGCCTCCGAGGGCCTGGTGCTCTGCCGGTGCGCTACCCCCCGGATAGCTCCTCGTGCATCTCCTGGACCTCTCGGGGCTCTCGTGGCTTCGGCTCCGGATAGAGGTGCTCCAGGCTGCCCGGCTCGATCCGCATGCGGCCTATGAAGTCCTCGATATCCCCTGCCTGGACGCGGATGACCCGGCCCATCTTGTAGGCCGGTAGCTGACCCTCGTCAATAAACCGGTAGAGCGTCCGAAGGGTGACCCCGAGCCGCTCGCATGCCTCCCGCGTGCCCATCCACTGGATCGCCTCGCTCATGGACCTATCATAGCGACGCCATAGACACACAGGTGGGTTCTCGATAGATTTCATGTGTGACGTGGCAGCCGGCACAGGGAACGGAGAAAGACGGTCTCCACCAGAGGGGGCAATCAGGCGTTCCGCCTGGTTCTGATGATCGGGGATCGCGTGCAGCGAAGCGAACCCTCGGCACCGGTCGCCGCCGGGCGTTGCCGGCGGGACGGGCCGTTGTCGGCGGATTCCTGGTGGCGGTAGCCGCGGTGATCGTGTTCGCCGCCTCGCTCGCCGGCACCTCGCATCCGGGTCAGCACTGGGTCGTAGCAACCAGATCCCTCGGCCCGGGGTCGGTCCTCGAACCCGGCGACCTCACCACGTCGACCATGCGGCTCTCGCCGGCGACCGCGCAACTTGCCTACCGCCAGGCGGCCTCGGTCGAGGGTCGGACTCTTGCGGTTGGGCTTCATCCCGGCGAGTTGCTGGAGGTCTCGATGCTCGTCCCTTCGAGCCACCAGCCGGTGCTGCGTCCGGTGAGCCTCGCGGTCGACCCGGTATCGCTTGCGGGCCTGTACGCAGGGCAGCCGGTTGACGTGCTGATGACGCAGGGCGCCGGCAGTACCACGGGCGTGACCGTCGTCGTCCGGGGCGCGACCCTCCTCGCGGTCGTGACGTCAAGCACAAATGGGCTGGCGACCGGAAGTTCGGGACAGGTCTCCATCGGTGTCTCGACGCTGAGCGAAGTGGAGGCCGTCGTGGCCGCGGCCCACACCGGCACGGTCACACTGGTCGCGGCCGAACCGTCGGACGGATCGGGTCCCGGCGGGGGATCCGCCGACAAGACCGGCCCGGGTTCCTCATCCCAATGACCGCCCATTGTTGCGACGCGCCGAAACCGCGGCGGGCGACCGCGGACTGGTGCCACGCCATGGGCCGGTGACGGGCTGACCGTGGGCGTGACCGGCGAACGCTACGTCCTGCTCGGCCTGGCCCCGGCCCGCGCCGCCTGGTTTGCTGCCGTGGCCCAATGGTCGACATCGGCCACCATCGCCGCCGAGTTCATCAAATGCGTTTCGGCTGATGAGGTACGGGCGCGGTTGGCTTCGGGCCGACGGCACTCGGCGTTACTCGTCGACGCCGCATCGCCCTCGTTTGACCGGGACGTCGTGGACGCCGCCCGGGCGACGCTCACCCCTGTGATCGCCGTTCGCGGTCCGCGCTCGCCGGCGTTTGCAGCCGACGACCTGGGGATCGTGGCCGAACTACCGGCGGACTTTGGCCGAGACGATCTTCTCGGCGTACTGACGGCCCACTGCCAGCTGATCGGCCGCGGCGACCAGCTCCCGTCGGCGATTGGCGAGTCCACCCCCTCAATCTGGCTCGGTCAACTTGTCACGGTTTGCGGCCCAGGAGGCACGGGGGCCTCTACCCTCGCCATCGCCCTGGGGCAAGGCCTGGCGGCGGACGTGCGCCATGGACGCCGCGTGCTCCTGGCGGATCTGGCCCGCCGGGCCGATCAGGCCATGCTGCACGACGCCCAGGACCTCGGTCCGGGGACCCAGGAACTGGTCGAAGCGCACCGGCTGGGAAGGCCCAACGTCGACGAGATCTGGCGCCTGACTTTCGACGTGCCGCGGCGTGGCTACCGGTTGCTGCTGGGCTTGCGCCGGCCAGAGGCGTGGAGCTCGCTGCGCCCCCGAGCCATTGACGCCAGCATTGACAGCCTGCGCCGCTCGTTCCGCGTGGTCGTCGCCGACGTGACCGGCGACGTCGAAGGGGAGGCAGAGGGCGGTTCGGCCGACGTGGAGGAGCGCAACCACCTGGCCCGCAGCGCCGTTCTGCATTCGAGTGTGGTGGTAGCCGTCGGCGCGTCGGGGATGAAGGGAGTGCACTCGCTGGCCGGGCTGGTCCGGTCGTTGACGGCCATCGGCGTCTCGCCGGATCGAATCCTGCCGATCATCAACCGGTCGCCTCGGAACCCGCGGGCCCGCGCCGAACTGGGACGCGCCCTCGCTCGCCTCCTGACCGCCGACCACGGGGACCCCTCGGCGGGCATCGGTTTGGGCCGAGGTCGCCAGGTTGCCCTGGCGGGGCCAGTCCATGTTCCGGAGCGAAAACTCGAGGACGCTCTCCGGGATGGGGCGCCTCTGCCCGACCCAGTCGTGAATCCAATGGTGCAAGCCGTCGGGGCTGTCATGGAACGCCAGGTAGACAGCAGTCCGGGGCAGGCCGGACCGACGTTGATCGCGCCCGGATCGCTCGGCCAGTGGTCTCAGGCCACAGAGTTCGGAACTGGGGGCGGGTGAGCGTCGGGAGTCAAAGTCGAGGCGCCGGCAGTTTTCATCCCTCCGCGGTGGCCCATCGGCCCATATGAACTCTGACGCGAATTGGTCCCAACACGAGGGTTGCCAGGGCTTCTCTGGCGCGCCGCACGGTTCAGCCGGGCACAAATCGCGACAGAGAAAAGGGCTGCGTCCTGGGCGGTGGCCGCTATCTCCAGCCGAAGCCGGATGGTCTCAGACACTCGAGGCCGGGCCCGGCTGAGGGTCGTCGCCGCAGACGCCAACCAGCCGGCCGAGCTTTCTGGCCATTGCCGACGGCAAAAGCGGCCGCCTCGTCGGGGTCGATGTCGGCCGGCGCTAGAAGAGGGTGAGGCGAGTGGTCCCCGCAGCGCGCAGGTCGTCGTAGTCGACCTTGACGCACTGGATGCCCCTGGCCGCGGCGACCACCTGAGCCTGCGGCTTGATTTGCTGGGCGGCCAGGAGGCCGCGAACTGGGCGTAACCTGCCGTCCAGGTCCAGGCGCTCGATATATCGGGCCAACTGTTCGACGCCATCGATCTCTCCGCGCCGTTTGATTTCGACCGCGACAGCCCGCCCATCGGCGTCGCGGCAGAGCAAGTCCACCGGCCCGATGTCGGTCGGGTACTCGCGGCGCACTAGCCGGAGGCCATCGAGAAGGAAGCCGGGGTTGGCAGCCAGGAGTTCCTGCAGGTGCGCCTCCACCCCGTCTTTCTGCAGACCAGGGTCGGCTCCGAGATCTCGGGTCACGTCCAGGTGGATCTCATCGATGACGATGGTGAGACTCTCGCCCCTGGTGTTGGTCACTACCCACCGGCCCGGCTCCACCCGGAGATCGCATGGCTGCGTCATCCAGTTGAGCGGCTTGTAAGCCCGCCCGTCCGAATGAACAGAGACGGAGCCATCCGCCTTGACCATCAGCAGTCGGGTCGCGCGGGGCAGGCGGGCCGATAAGCGGCCGACGTAGTCAACCGTGCAGGTGGCAATCACAAGCCGCATCGCCCCGTCATTGTGACCGACGCCGCCAGGCCTCCACGAACGTGAGGCCGACCACGCCTAGCCTGAACTTCCTGGACCCCACTACCGTGACCGACGACCGCGAGCCGATCAGCACTTGGCCCTCGCCCCTCCCGAAGGTGGGCGAGGCTGACTGCGGACACCACGAACCCGGCCCGCCCCTGCCCATCGATCCGGGCAGTTGGGGTCGGCCGCCGGTGGGGTTCAACGAACCAGGCGCCCTACCTGCCCGGGGGTCCACAGAGGCGCCCCCACCGGCACCATCCGCACCACCCGGCACCCGCCACCGCCGAAGCCGCCCTGATCGGCCCGACCAGCCGCACTCGTAGGCGCCATTACCGCGCCCTGGCCGAAGCCGCGGTGGCCGTGACCCTGCTGACCGGACTGGCCTTCGTCGCACCGAGGGGCATCGCCGACCGGGTCCCGGCTGAATCGAGCACCGTCACCCACTGGACCACCAGCGCCGTACCGGTGTTGACCAGGCTGATCAACGACTGCATCGCCGTCGAGAGCGACAGTGCTCCGGCCTCGGCTGTCGCACCCGGAACGCAGCGCGACGACGCCGCCCGATACGGATTCGACCTGGCGGCCGCCCAAGGACTCCCGGTGCCTCCCGATCCCGGGCTCGCACAAGTGTGGCGATCCATGTTGAGCCAGCTGGCCGCGGCCGCGATGGACCTCGAGACAGTCCCCGGCGCCAATCAGGACGCTGTGGCTCGCACCCACCTCCGCTTCGCGGCCGTCATCACCGCGCTCCTCGAACTTCAACAGGCGATCCGACCTGCGGCTTGAATCGGGCGCGGTCGGCACCGTCCTCCTCTCCATCCGCTAGCCGCACGAAAGGGGTTCGAGCGCGGCCGCAGGTGGTGGCTGCGGCGCGACGTCGTGGGCCAGAGTTCCGGTAGCGGCGGTAGCAGTAACGCTGGCCCGGACGTGGCGTACGCCGAAGCCGGGGATTCCCCGGCCGAACACGGCCTCCACCGAGGCAGTGCCCTCCAGCCGGATCGTCGGCCCAGCGACCGCGATCCACAGCCGACGGTCGTGAAGATCACCGTCGGCCTGGGCCGCGACGCTCTGGCAGACCACCTGAGCGGTCTGAGTCCGCGCCAAGGCGACGGCCCCGTTGGCGTAGAACCGCGATCGCGAGAGCCCCGCACCGACCGCATCGGCAGCTGCGGCCCCTAAAGAGTCGCGCAGCTGCCGCTGACCCAGATAGGCGGCGGCGCTGTCAACCGCGAGCGCTCCGAGGATGATCAGCACCAGGAAGGCGGCGGGCACCAGCGCCAGCACGCTCCCCCGATCGGACCGGCGGGTCACCCGCACCCCTTCCATCCCCGATCGGCGAGTCATGCGCATGTCGCCGACCCCGATAGACCGGATCGGTACGGGTCCACCAGCTCCGAGGCAAGGGACTTCACCCCTTCACCGGTCCCGATGCGACCGACAAACGGCAGGATCAGCACCGGCGCGGGGTACGAGACCGCGATGGTGATGCGCTGGCACCGTCCAAAGGACCCGGTTACCAGGCTCACCTCCGACCGCGAAGGATCGCGCCCGTAACCGATGAGGGCGTCCGCCGCTGCTCTTTCGGCCGACGAAAGCGCCGTCGCCGCTGACGAGGCCCCGACATATGTCCGGGCCGCCTGGCGGGCCGCTTCCTCTGTGGCGGCCTTCGTGTCGATGACGGCCCAGGCATGTGCGACGAGCAGGGTGCCCAGCCACGAACAGCAGGAGGCCAAAGAGGAGGCCTTCGAAACCGCCGACAAACCCGGCGTCGCCCGACCCGCGGCGAGGCCAGGATGCTCCGAGCGAGTCATCGCCGAGTGGGCTGCCTGCGAACTCGACGCCGGAAACTCGCGGCCTGGTGTCGTCATGCGACCAGGCGTTCTGATTGCCGAGTTTCCGGCGTCGAGTTTCTGGCCGGCCCACTAGGGCGCCTCGTACTCTCAAGCGCATCAGCGGAACCGTTCCGTGCGAATGGTGACGGTCCTGGTGATCGAGCTCCATCCGCCCGGCAGAGGGAGGAGGGTGGGGCTGTCGCCCCGCACGGTCAGCACGACCTGCTGCCGGTCAACCTCCAACCACTGGAACCGGGCACGGGTGGCTCCGAAGGGGCCCAACTGCTGGCGCGCCTCCGTCACCGCGAGCGGCATTTCGGATGCAGGATCGGGTGACTCGGCCACATCCTCGGCGGCGCGGGCGGCTACCGCAGTCAAGGTCGAGGTGGCGTAGAGGCGCACCAGGACCTGCACACAGAAGATCAGGAGAGTCATCACGATAAGAAACCCGACCAGGGTCCCCACGACGCTGGTGCCGAAATCCAGACCACCCCGGCCGGGGGCGCGCCGGGACGAAGGCCCGGCGCGGAGGCGTGGCGCGGCCCGGTCCCTCCTGTCCAGGGCTCCCGTCCCGCCGCCAGCTAAGTGGCGCACCGACGGTCAGCAGGTGCTGCTGGTTTGACCGATGCAGTTGACCTGATTGTCCACGTGCTTGGCCGCGTGCTGGAAGGTGGTATTGAAGGCAACCCACATACCGACCCCAATGAAGGCCATGACAAGGACGGCGATCGCCGCCGAAATCACGCCCTCCCCTCGCTCGTCATAGGCGCGGGGCTGACGGTGGTCGTGGATTTTGGTGACGGTCACGGGTGGTCCTTTCGCAAGTAACGGCCAAACGACACCGCCCTCGGCGCTGAAACCCGCCCTCCCGCCTCCTTGGCGGCTGCCGCCACCGTTTCACTGCAATCCCCTGACAGCCACACGCGCCCACGAGGCTGAAAACTATTCAAACTACATTTCTGTCGTCAATACCTCGGACCTGCCTCTTTGTAATCGGCGTGTCGATCGACGCCGCAAAGGTCGACGGAGAGGCCCAGATCAGCCGGCCGGTCCCCCCGGGATGACCGGGGGCCGGCGGACGCGCCCCCCTGGCAGCTGGCCGCGACACCAGGCCGCCCCGGCAATATGGTCAGACGACGGGCCAGCTTCGTGGCCACCGCGACAGGCACAGCGGCGCAGGCAACGGTGAGCGGGTTGGCCGCGAACCCCCTGCCATGGTCCCGGCGGGCAACCCGCCAGGACCCGACAGCAGATGGGGCGCAGCCGCGTAAAGCTGGGAAGATCCGGACACCACCAGCGTTCCCCCAAACGAGGGACGGGGTGGTCTAGCCGTTGCCGCCGCGGAGGAGTTGGCCGGGGGTTGCGCCCGAGCAGTCGCCGTTCTCGAAGGTGACCTCACCGTTGACGATGATCTGCTGGTAGCCCTTGGCTCGCTGCACCCGGCGCCATTCGCCGCCCGGGAGATCGGTGAGCGCCTCGCCGATCCATGGTGGATCGATCTGCAGTTCCTCGAGGTCATAGACGAGCACGTCGGCGGCCGCGCCCTCGCGCAGGACGCCCCGATCCTTGAACCCGGCGGCCTGAGCGGCCAGATTGGACAGCCGGTAGTGGGCGTCCTCGAGCCTGATAACGCCCTCGTCGCGCACCAGCCAGGTCAAAAAGTCGGTGCTGTAGGCACCGCCGGTAAAGAACTTGGTGTGGGCCCCACCGTCGGATACGCCCGGGATGGAGTAGGGCGAGCTCATCATCTCGGCCATGAACTCCACGTTGGAGCCCTTGTCCGGACCAAGGAACTCCACGTTGAGGTCGCCGGCCAGCGACAGGTCGAGCATGGCCTCGATCGGGTGCTTGCCCTCCTCCTCGGCGATGTCGCCGACGCTCCGACCGACGTATTTCTGCAGGTCCTGCTGGCGGTTGACGCCCTGGATGATGAGCTTGGCCGGGTCGCCGCCCACGCCCGCCTGGATGGCCCGTAGGCGCCGATCGGCCTCCTCGGCCTCCTCCACCAGGGCCCGGCGTAGCTCGGGATCCTGCATCTTCTCGCGCTTCTCGTCTTTGGTCCCGGTCGTGACCGCCCGCCAGGCCGGCGAGGCGTCGTACAGGTTCCAGTGCTCGAGGGTGAAGGCGAACCCGGCCCGGCCGGTCGCACACTGGGCGAAGAGAGGCAAGCCCTTCTCACGGCACCGCTCGATCCACGCCAGCGGCTTGCGGTGGATGTCGGCCTTGTGGCGGGCGGGAGCGACCACGTTGTAGAGGACCGGGCGCTGGGCCACCTCGGCCAGTTTTTCCACGAACGCATAGTCGGCCTTGAGGTTGCCGGTGGCCTGGGTGATCTGAATCGATCCCTCGTCCCGCTCGGCGAGAACCTGGGCCAGACACAGGATGTCCTCGTCGCACATGGTGTCGGTCACCATCGGGGTGCCGTCGAAGTCGGCCTGGACCGAATTGGGCCGAGTCGCTGGATGGAAAAGCCGGCCAGGCCCGCTTCCATCCCCTCGTGCATCAGGAGCTGCATCTCCTTCCGCTCCCCATCGGTGGCCGGGCGGGTCTTGGCTGCTTCGAGGCCCATCACGTAGGTCATGAGCGACGCCGTCGGCATGTACTGGATGATGTTGACGCCTTTGGGGGCGCGATCCAGCGAGTCGAGGTATTCGGGGATGGTCTCCCAGTCCCAGTGCATCCCCTGGCGCATCGACTCGTAGGGGATGGCCTCGGTCCGGGTCATGGTGAGCATCGACCGGTCGCGAAGTCGGGCGCACACGGCGCGAAACCGAATCCGCAATTGCCGAGCACGACCGACGTGACCCCGTGCCAACCGGAGATGGTGCACCAGGGATCCCATCGGATCTGGGCGTCGTAGTGGGTATGGCAGTCGACGAATCCCGGAGCAACGATCTTCCCGGTCGCGTCGATCACCCGATCGGCGACCCCTTTGGCCCTCCCGCCCATCTGGGCGATGCGACCGTCCTTGATCCAGACATCGCCCCGCCGCCGCGGCCCCCCGCTGCCGTCGACGATGGTCCCTCCCGAAATGTGGATGTCGTATCCTTCCACCGATTCCCTCCTCATCTTGTGCGTATATCGCGAGGAACGTCCTCCCCGACGGTGCTCGGCACCAAATACTAGTTCGGGGGATCAGGCCTCTCCCGGGAAAGATGGGACGCCCTCGTGGCCTTAGGTTCCGGCCGATCAGGTCCAGGAGCAAACCAGCAAGCATGCCCAAGTCGTGGCCACTCCGTGCGGCTCTACGCCCTCAGGCGCCGGCGAACAACCGCAGGGCCGCCATAAAGGGCACGGCCAAAAGGATCACGCCCGGCACCAGGGTGGCCACCGTTACCGGCACCCAGACCTGCTGCGCTCGCCGTTCGATGGACTCGATTGTCCGCCGATGTAAGTCCCGGCGCGCCTGGCGCGCCTCCGACGACACCAGCCGACCCAGGTCGGAGGACTCCGTATGTAAGGACAGCACGCTGACGAGTCGATCGACGGCGTCCACTCGAGCCACCTCGGCCCATTCTCGCAGCGCTTCAGCCTCCGACAGCCCCTGCCGGACCCGATTGACAACGAGAGCCAGGTCGCGGGCGGCGGAACCGTGGCCTCGTTCGCTCAGGCGGGCCAGGGCAGCTCCTAACGAATAGCCGGCGTTCAGCAACATCGCCAGTTGCTCAGCCACGACCGGCAACTCCAGCGCCAGATCCTGCTGCCAGCGCTCAGAGGCCCGAACCAGGCGCTGCTCCGGGACCAGGAAGGCCAGCAACGGGGCGCCAGCGACGACCACGGCTGAAACCACCGGCGACAAGCCGAGTCCGGCGGCGAGCAATGCCGCAGCCACTACTACCAAACCGGCGACGGCCAGCTGCCGCACCCGGAACGCGGTGACGTCCATGTCGGAATGCACCCGGCGCAGCCGGTTGGCGAGTGGTTCCGTAACGCCGAAGAGGGCAGCCAGCCGATCGCCGCACAGCCGGGCCAAGGGACCGACGACGTCGCGCACCGACTCCACCGAAAACAATCCGGCCGAGTCGACTCTCGCCGCTCCCCCGGGGCTGAAAGGCCGCAGCCGCTCGGCCAGACCGGGCCGGGACAACCGGGCCGACCGGGACAGCAACAGGGTCGCGCCGATCCAGACCAGCAGGCCCGCGCCGACCACGATCCGATTCATCGGAAGACCCGAGGTGGTTGCGGCACCCGCATGATCCGCCCCGACCAGATCCAGCAGGCCGCCACCGCCAGCAGACCGATCGCAACGGCGAGCTGGCCTCCCGCAGTGGCGTAGGCGTGCCGCCCGGTACCGATTGACAGGCCGGCCACGGCCATGCCCAACGGGACCAGCAGCACGAATCGTCGAGCAAAGCGAACACCTGCCTGCCGACTCTCGGCGTCCTTTTTTCCCTGCAGCTCGGTAACCCGATCCTCGATCAAGTCTTCCAGCTTCGACTGGAGGTCCGATCCGCCCACTTCGTGGGCCACCAGCAGCGTCTCACACACCACGTCGGCAGTCGGATCGGCCAGACCGTCCTTCAGCAACGACGTCGTGCCCGCAAAGTCAATCGTCAGCAACCATTCTCGTTCCGCGGCCACGAAGGTCGGGCGCCACTCGGCCGGGGCCCGTCGGCCCACCTCGAACAGGGCTTGCGGGATGCTGCGCCCGACCGACCCGGTCAACAGCCGCAACTCCTCCAGCATCCGGGGCCAGGCCTCAGCCGCCTGGGCCAGCCTGGTCCGGCGCCGGGCTCGGTAAGAGGCCACAGGAATACCGGCGGCCAAGCAGCCGGCGACGGCGGCGGCCAGCACGCCATCAAAGAGGACGTACGCGCCAAGGGCGCCAACCACGAACAGCACCACGATGGCCCCGCCGAACTCCGCGGTGCCCATCTGCCCCAGGCCGGCCTGGCGCAACCAGATCCCCACCGCGTGACGCGGTCGTTTGGACCGGTAGGAACGCCTGGGACCAATCCCTTGCCAACCAAACACCTTGCAGGTGTAGATCAGGTAGGCGCCGAACGATGCGAGCAGAGCCGCCAGGACGCCGAGCAAAGGACGACCGAGCGGGTTCACCGGCTCTGATCTCCGCTCGCCAGTGATGCGACGTCGTACCCGGCCAGTTCCAACGCTCGGGCGGCGCGGACCGGGAGATTGCCCGTCCAATCCAGCGGATCGGTAAAGCGCGATCGGGCGAAGACAGAAGTGGTGGTGAAGTTGACCGTGCCGGCGGCGACCTGCAGGTCCTCCACCGCCAGCACTTCAGTCACCCGCAGATCCGATCCCCTCCGAACGCAGTAGACCACCACGTCGATCGCCTCGCTCACCAGGGCGGAAAGGGCGGTCACGCTGAGCTCGGAGCCGGTCTCCGCCAGCTGGCAGATGAATCGCAATCGCGACAACGCCTGGCGGGCCGACCCGGCGTGAATGGTCGTGAAGCCCTGCACTCCCGACGACAGGGTCAGCATCAACGACATCGCCTCGCGATCGCGGACCTCTCCGACAATGGCCACGTCTGGAGCCATGCGAAGGAACCCCGCCACCAACCGGCGTAGGTCTACCTCCTTGCGATCGGGTCGGGCCGGTCGAGTTTGCATATGGGCGACGTTCGGAAGAGGGATATCGGTCTCGAAGACCTCCTCCGCGACCACGACCCGGAGGCTGGGATCGAGTTCGGCGGCCAGGCAACTCAGCAAGGTGGTCTTACCCGCGCCCGGCGCGCCGGCGACCAGGATGGACAGACCACTTCGCACGCACGCGTGCAGAAATCGGGCCGTGATCGAATCAAGCATGCCCCGCTCAATGAGCTCGCCCAGTGATTGATGGAGGACGCCGGAAAACTTCCGGATATTGACGAGCACGTGGCCGTCCCGAGCCACGTCGGCGTGCACGATGTGAAGGCGGGCGCCGGTGTCGAGCTGGGCGTCCTGTAGCCCCTCGGCCGGATCGAGTTTTCGGTGCGACCGGCTGGCATCGTCGAGGATCTTGGTGAGCACCCGGATGACGTGTTCGTCGTCGTGGAACACTTCGTGGTGGTATCCGCCGGCGCCGGAATGTCGTTTGGTGAAAATGGAGTCTGGTCCGTTGACCATGATTTCCCACACATCCGGGTCGTCGAGCAGAGGATCGAGGGGGCCGTACCCGGTCAGGTTCCGAAGCGCCCGCTCAACCGCGGCCTCCGGGTCGGCAATATCGAGCGGCCGCAACCCCCTGCGGTAGTCCTGCTGCCACCGCGCCACCTGCTCGTCGAGGAGGGCCCGCAGCTGCTGGCGGGCCCCGGGCGCACCCATATCAAGCGCCTCCGCCTTCGCGGCCTCCTGGGCGGCCCGCTCGATGGCTCGCAAGGGCGAGGTCCACTCAGTCGCGGCAGTCGAGCTCATGTCGACATCACTCCCCTTCGGCGTGACCCCCGAGGCCCCAGAGCGAAAGATAGCCATCCGTCCGGAGGTGGGGCAACTCAGGTGTTACTGATTTTCTTGCCCTTTAAGTAATTTTCCTCTATCTTGATGTAATATGGATGTCACCTCGGACGATGCCGGTCTGACCTACAAGCGGGCACGGACGGCCGAGGAACGGCGGCGGATCGGCACGAGGCGGCCGTGCTGCGCCAGGTGGCCCATCCCGGCATCGTGCAGTTGCTGAGCACGGAGGGGGCCGACCCGGTGGACACGCTGGTGCTGCGAACCGTGGGCGGAGGCGATCTCACCACTCTGGGCCCGGAGCCCATGCCGGTCATCGCCGGCCTCGGTGCCGCGGTGGCCACGACGATGGCCGACCTGCATGCGCTCGGGTACTGCCATGGCGGCATCGAGGCGAGCCATGTGCTGCTCGACGAGGCGGGCCGGCCCGTGCTTTGCAGTCTCGGACGGGCCACGGCGACGGCCCCGGACGCGGACCGGCAGCACCATGACGACCTCCGGGCGCTCGCCGTCATGTTGCTGCAACTGATCCCACCGGGTGGGTCCGGCCGGGTGAGTCGGATGCTTCGGGGCCTGGCCACACCGGGTCGCCGGCGCCCGCGTCGTGATGCCAGCTGGTTGGCCCGCCACCTGATGTCGATGGTGCCCGACGCTCGGCTTCCTGGCCCGGACCGCGCCGGCGGACCCGCGCCCGCGGTCCGGGTCCGCGGACGACGACCGGCCGGCTCCTCCGGCCGGGCCGCTTCGGCGAATCACGGCCGTTCCCACGGGCCGGCTGGTGGGCGTCGGGGCGGGGCTCTGCCTTCTCGCGGCCGGTGTGGCCGTACTGGTAGACCGGAACGCAACGTCCGCCCCGTCGCACCGGGGCCCGGCCTCGGACCCGTCGCGTGCCCTGGCCCCGGGCCCTGCCGCGGCGCCCTGCCCGGTTGTGGACCACGGCTGCGGCCCGATCCCGTTGCCCGGAGGGGTGGTGGCCGGCCCGGCGGGTCGCTACGCCTTGGGCCAGCCGGGCGATGTCGTTGTGATGGGACGTTGGGATTGCGGTCCAACTGCGTTTCCGGCCGTGTTGCGTCCGGGCCCGGGCGACGTATGGACCTTCGATTCCTGGGCCACGTCCGATAACCCTGTGGTCGGCCGGTTCGTCGGCCGCGTCCCGTCGGCGTCGAGCCTGCGAGTGGTACCCGGAACGTCAGGATGCGACGGGCTCGAGATCGTTCGGCGCAACCTCCCGCCGGTGGCCGTTCCCGTAGTGACCCGGTGAACGAGAGTCCCCGGAGTTGGAAGCCAGGCGCCGTGGGATGGGTGGGGCTGGCAGGCGTGACCCTCCTGCTGCATGGTTTGGGCCGGGGCGCGCTCGGCCCGCCGCCCCTGTCCTCGTCCAGCGGGTGGCGACCTGGTGGCAACGGCGAGGCCCATTGCTCGCGACCTTCGCGGCCGCCCGGGAGGTCCTGTGGTGGGTCGGGTGCTACCTGCTGGTGTCAGGTCACTGCCCGGGCTGGCTTGGTGGCGGCCGTCCGCCGGGCTGATTCGATGGCTGTCCCAGTATCACCTCCCGGGGGCGGAGGCGATGTTTCGGGCCTCCATCGGGGCGTCCGCGATCGGCGCCGCCCTATTCGCTCAAGCCGGGCCGAGCTTTGCCGCCGGTGACGGTGGGCCAGGTGGTCAGGGCGGTCAAGGCGGTCAGGGCGATGTGGCGCCGGCCGACGTGCCGCCGGTGCTGCGATACGTCGGCCAGCCGGCGCGGTGCCGGATGGCATTTCGGCGGTCGCGCCGCCTGGCGGGCGCCCCGCCGATGGCGCCGGCGGCATGTCGGGCGGGGGCTCCGCCATCACACCCGCCGTGCCTCGGCCACGGCGACCGTTCCGGCGGGAAGTCGCGTAGCAGTTCCGCACCGCCGGCCCCGGTGCTGCGAAACGTCGGAGGCAGACCCCCGTCAACCGCCCTGGGCCCACGCCAGCGAACGGGCGAGGAGTCCGCCGATGGACTCCGGTCATCCTCGACCGCCAGGAGCGCCTCGGGATCGGGGGCCAGATCCGTTCCCGATTCCTCGCCGGTCTCCCCTCGGCGACCGAGCACCACGCAACCGGGGCTGACCGCTCCGACCTCCAACGGCGAAGTGGCTTCCGCCCGGACCTGGACGGTACGCCCTGGCGACAGCCTCTGGTCGATTGCCGAGTCGGCGCTGGCCGCGGCGTGGGGTCAGCCGGCCGACGCCCGGGAGCTGGCCCACTACTGGTGGCGGGTCGTGGAGGCCAATCGCGCCTCTCTGCCGATCCCGGCGAACCCTGATCTCCTCTTCCCCGGCGACGAAGTGGTCGTCCCGCCGCCTCCCGCCCGGCCGGGCCGCAGATGATTGCCCGGCGGCCACCGTCGGGCGGTGACTCAGCAGGTGACGGCATCGCGATCCGCGAGGCTGCTCGGCGGCACCACCGACTGAGCAGGTGATCGACCGCGGGCATCCCGGTCCACCAGGCCGCCTGGCGGCACCACCGTCCCCGGCGCCCGTAGATGAGTGCCCGGCGGCACGACGGTCCTGGCGCCAGACTGGAGCCGTGCCCAGGTTGGTGGCTCCCGGGATCCACGCCGCGCTCGGAGTAGCAGCCGCGGCGCTGATCGTGACCGTCACCATGACCATGGCTCCGGCTCCCGCCGGGCTGCGACCACGCCATCACCGGTCGCCCCCCGGGTCTCGCCGGCGACTTCCCCCCCCCGCATCGCGGCGCTAACCGTCTACGTCGTTTCGCAGACCACCTATCCGCCGGTGACCACCGCGGCGCCGCCGACGCCCACGACTCTCCCGTCCATCCGGAACCGCATCCCCGTTCCGCCCTCGACCGTGCCCCTCCAGACCAGGACGCCGAGCACCCACATCAGCCCCGTCTTTGCCGCCCTGTCGGGGGCGGGATTCTTCGTCGCCCTGGTGATGATGGCCACCCGCTTCGTGATGACCAGGCCCCGGCGACGGCGCTGACTGCTCCAACCGGCCGGCGCGGCCCTGCTCGCCCGGCTCGGCCCGCTCGCCCGGTCGGCGGGGGCCGTCGCGGGCAGCGCTCGCCCGGCGCAGCCCGCTCGCCCCGTGCGGTCGGCGCAACCAGCCGGTCGTCGAGCCCCTAAGGCTCGACGTCGTGCAACCGCAGGGCGACCTCGTTGGCGAGCAGCCGGCCCCGGCGGGTCAACATCAGCCGGCTCCCGTCAGCCGGCTCCACCAGAGTCGCCAGGACCGGATCATCGTCCCAACCGGGAAGGGCCTCGGCGGGCACTCCTTGGCGGGTCCGCAGCGACAGTTGCCGGGCCTCGGTCCTGCGGGCGGTCGCATCGAGATCCTCTCCTCCGGCTTCCGCCCCTTGGCCGGCCTCGACCATCCGGATATAGCGCTCA